>NZ_VCRA01000029.1 GCF_005938385.1 Paenibacillus mesophilus | reverse complement strand
CCTTTGTATAGGGTGTATGGATGAATATCCTGCTCCCTCTACAGTGGAGTTTTTTTTCGGTTTTGTCCACGAAAAACAGTTCTTTATTTTACAAATATAGCAATTTGTAGAATGAAAATTTTCATGTTAGCCTTAATGCAACGCTACTGCATGTTTTCCCGTTAAAACGCCGAAAAATAGAAAAAGCGTCAAACTAACAGCAGGTTTTCCAGTTGCCTCTGATGAAGAGCACTCAATTAGACCTACGCAGCCCTTGAATGGAAAAAGACCGACTTCGCGAGAAGTACGGTCTTTTCAATAGTAGGACTACATCCGTTTTTTTATATTTTCCACCTGCTTCTGCGTGAGTCCGGTGGCTTTTGCTATTCTAGCGTCCTACGTCACCAACTGCTCCGAACACCAACTCTTCCATAATCAAATTGAACTTTTCCACGGCCGGGATCAATTCGATAACTGACTCCCTCGACACTTCGTATTCCGGCGAATAGTCGGCCTCGTCTCTAAGATCCATCAGCTTATTATACATTTTGGCCAACTCTACGGGTAACAGTCCCATATTCGCGAGTTCCCTATTTACAAACGCCCTGACGTGTGTATGTTTCGTACTCGTTTCTTTCTAATGATCATGAGTGCCACTGTTGCTTGAAAAGCCGAGTAGTAAAGATCGCTGACAGCCCTATCGTAGCTTGTCACTTCCAAACTTGCCTTGGCCGATCTTAAGGCAGCTGCGGATTTCCTCAACATGACCCTGGCAGCATCATCAATACTCAAGCACGATTCCTTCTCTCTCGACACTTCGTTGCAAAGGCAGGTCCTTTCCTTTGTCCCAATCGTTTTCGTTATAGATTTTGCAGCTGATGTAAATGTCCGTCTTCAATTGAACCATACTGGAGATGTCTGAACGCAAATTTTTTTCTCTGGCACCAACTGTATTTCCGACGAGCAATACTATGTCTATATCAGAATCGTTATTATGGTCTCCTCTTGCTTTAGAGCCGAACAAGATGACCTTTTTTAATTCAAAATAATGAACAGCCATTTCAATGAGTTTCTTCAACGCTTCCTTTTCTTTCATGCTTAAATACATTAACCTATCGACACTTACAGTACTTCTTGCTGCGGCAGCTTCATTTAGATACGCATGAAGCTCTCTTTCAATATCCATAACAAAGCACCTCCGTATACAACTTTTAAGCGAAAAATATGGATAACAGCTTTCCTTTATTATACTGCTATATCCGATCAAAGGAAACGGACGGGCTCGCTCAATAAATGCGCATAACCGATGCCGCGGGCTCGTGCTTATTATCCCTATACTCGGTCGGTGTGCCGCCTACGATCCGTTTGAACACTTTGGCGAAATAGCCGGGCGTCTCGAATCCGGTCAATCGCGCAATATCGGCTACCGGCAAAGAAGTCGTCGACAAGAGCGATACCGCTTCCTCCATACGCAGCTTGTTTAAATAGGCGATGGGCGACATCCCCAGCCGCGCATGGAATTGTTTGCAGAAATGATACTTCGACAACCGCTCGCTTTCGGCAATTTCCTGGAGGGTAACCGCCCGGTGCAGATGGTCCTTCATATATTGAACGGCATGGGGGAAAGCCGCGGTATCCGTGAAGGAATCGGGCTTGCTTCCCCTGACGATTAGGTCCCAACTGTTCAAGAGCCATTCATACAAGCGGACGGACTGCTCGACGGAGCCGTTCAGCCTGGCCCCCTTCACATCGCCGTACAATTGGAACAGCAGCCGGATAGGCATGGACTCCCGCTCGAACGAAAGGACGTGCCCGCCTGCGCATAGTTGATTCCAATACGGATGCGCAAGCGGCCCTCCGAAACGGACCCAGAGCACCTCCCAAGGCTTCTGGCCGGACGGATCGTAATAGTAGCGATGGTCTCCCGGTATGTCCACGAGAAACGCATGCCCTTTCGGAACGGCGTGTCGCCTGCCCCCAATCTCCAAATAGCCGGTACCGGACAACGAATATTGAAAAAGCATGCCTTCCGCATTCCGTTTCATTCCATGAAAATCGTAGCCGGCTTCCGTCACCCGCTGGTAGCCGATCGTATAGATCCGCAGCAGCTCATCGGCCGGCTCCGTATAGCGAAATCCGTAAGAGGATAGCACAATAATTTACCCCTTCACGACGAAATATCGTTCTCTTGTTTAAATTGGCCGCATTCATTACACTTGCTGTAACCAAGAGGCACAACAATATTTTATCATGAATGGTGGGATTTCCATATGAAACTTGAGGCGGCGGCAGATTGTTATGCAGGATTATCCGACGGAATTTTGACGATCGGGAACTCGCGAATCGAACGCAAATGGTCCCTCGCGGCTGCAGGAGTATTTCCGTTGTCCCTTCTGGACCGGCAAAGACAAACCGAGTGGCTTGACCCGAAAGCGGCAAGCGCGGCACGCTCTTTCGTCCATCAGGCCATAGCGGAATTTACGGATTATGACGTCTTGCAGCAAATCGACAACGAGAACGGCCGCGGGCCCGAACATCTGCTTGTCACCGTAACCGCTTCCTCCGGCTTGCTCGATGTGCAGTGGAGCCTTCGCGTTTATCCCGATTTCCCTGTCATCCGTCAAACGGTGTTTTACCGGAAGCCCGAACGTTCGAACTCAAATGGCGCTGCGATAGATCCGGAGGAAAACCGCCCCGCCCCTAAAGCAAAATCCCCGGCGGACTATGTCGACTTTATCCCTCTCGCGGCTCTGCACTGCCGGTGGAAGGCGGTCGCTCTTCACGATGTAACCGATACGAACAACAACCTCGTTTCTTCGGCTGAAGGACTGCTGTATACGGACAGCGAGCTGCATCCGCTAGCGGGAAATTTCTTGTCGGTCCATAACAGCTTGACGAAAGACGGGCTGCTGATCGTGAAGGAAAGTCCGACCACCTTCGGACAGCTGCAAGCGTCCTCCGGCGATTACTGCGTATCGGGAAGACGCTTCTGGGTAACCGGCTCGGGCGTTGCCGACGAGGACTTGGCTCACGGAGAATGGGTGGAGTGCTACGGTTCCGCTGTCGGGGTGTATCACGGGAGCGAGCTGGAGCAGCTTCGTCTGATCCGGGAATATCATGACCGTCTGCAAACATGCAACACGGATAGCGATACTTATGTGATGAGCAACACTTGGGGAGACCGTTCCCGCGACGGTCGCGTCACGGAATCGTTCATTTGTAAGGAGCTGGAGCAAGCCGCCCGTCTGGGCATTACTCACGTTCAAATCGATGACGGCTGGCAGAAGGGAATTACCGCGAATTCGGTCATTTCCGGGGGAAGCTGGGCGGATTACTATTCGAGGAACGCCGATTTTTGGGATGTTCATCCCGAACGGTTTCCGAACGGACTTGCTCCCGTCGTGCAGCGCGCCAAGCAGCTGAACATTCGGCTCGGACTGTGGTTCTCCCCGGATTCGACCGGCGACTTCACCCATTGGCGCAAAGATGTGGATGTGCTGATCAAGCTGTGGAGCGAATACGGGGTGCGTTTTTTCAAAATAGACGGCATTTACATCCGGAACAAACTCGGGGAATCCCGGTTGCTGCGCATCCTGAATGAGATGACGAGGTATGCGGGAGGAGACGTTTATTTCAATCTCGATACGACGAACGGCAAACGTCAAGGGTATTTGTACCATACTTCCGGGGGCAATCTGTTCCTGGAAAACCGCTACACCGATTTCAAGAGCTACTACCCGCACTGGAC
Organism: Paenibacillus mesophilus; assembly: GCF_005938385.1. Classification (GTDB taxonomy): domain Bacteria; phylum Bacillota; class Bacilli; order Paenibacillales; family NBRC-103111; genus Paenibacillus_AB; species Paenibacillus_AB mesophilus. The sequence continues at coordinate 79,430 of NZ_VCRA01000029.1, read as the reverse complement.
GCTGCGAAATATATGGATGCTGTCGCCTTATGTGCCCGCGGGCAGGCTGCAGATGGAATTCCTGAACACGGATCGCAACGCGGCGCTGTACAAGGAAGATCCGTTGTCGCCCGCAGCCTGTGGGATCGGCTATTCCTTCGCCGTAACGATGTTCGCCAATCCGCTGGCCTGGATGGAGCTGTCGGGCTTGTCCGAGCGGCAGGTCGAGACGCTCCAGCCGCTGATCGCCTTATTCAACCGGATCAAGCCGGAAACGGGCCGCGGACACGTTCTGCCCGTAGGCAACCAACCTGACGGTACGGGCTGGACCGGTTTGCAGTGCATGACCGGCGACCGAGAAGGATATTTGCTCGCATTCCGGGAATTCACCGATGAACGGAGCGGTTCGTTCCGATTATGGGGCGAACGGCTTGCCGGCTCCTCTATTCAGCTCGAATGTTTGGCCCGCTCCGAGGGACAACAGCCTTTGGAATTCCCGGATGAAATCGTGCAGACTCCTTTGTCGTCGTCCGGCGAAATCCGCATCTCGCTCGTGGAGCCGTTAAGCTTCGCCTTGTACCGCTATAGCGGAAAGGAATAGCAGTTGTTGTTGAAGGAAGCGCTGCACTCCGGGGAGGCTTACCCCTGTACTCCTCCCCGGGCTCCTCTTCTAGGCCGAGCTCCGTTTCCCCCACGGCTTGAATACGGACAGCATGAACATGGCGACCAGCGAAGCGATCTGAAAGGCGATTCCGGCGAACAAGTACAGCCGGTTGGTCAAAAATTCCGGATCGTTCAGCGCACCCAATGCGGCCGATGTAGACAAGTCCGCAGCCTTCAACGACCAAATGTAAATGCCGACAAGTCCGAGGCCGATCGACACCGCGGTCAGCAGCTCTTTCGCGATAATCCAATAATATTTCAGCAGTCCCCAGTGCGTCAGCACGGACAGCAGCACGCCGGTTACGACAGTGCCGATCGTGGAAGCGCGGACCGACGTCCGGGCCAAAACGTGCATCACGGTGAAGCAAGCCCGGAAAACGTCCGGATTTCGCGTGCCGGCCGCCGTAATGTTCAGAATGAGAAAAACGACCATACCGCCGAGCATGATGGAGGAGAACAAGATGTGCAAGGTCAGCAGCAGCTTTTTTTGATTCATTGTGATTTTATTCACAATTATACCTCCTTTCAGGCAGCATCCGCCTGTGGCTATGAAAGAGCCTGCAGCCGAATCGGGCCGGTACGGGAGGGGCGGCTAAACGTTAAACCGGTAGCCTACGCCCCAAATCGTCTCGATATATTGTGGTCTGGAAGGATCTGCTTCTATTTTCTCCCGCAGCTTGCTGATATGCACCGTAACGGTGGCGATGTCTCCGAGCGAGTCCAATCCCCATATTTTGTGGAACAAGTCGTCTTTGCTGAATACCCGGTTCGGATTCGCGATGAGAAATACGAGCAGGTCGTATTCCTTCGACGTAAACGGAACTTCTTTCTCGTTCACATATACGCGTCGGGAAAGCTTGTCGATGCGGATGCCGCGAATACGAATTTCATCTGGCTTGCGCTCGCCGCTGCCTACTAGCCTTTCGTAACGGGCCATATGCGCCTTCACTCGCGCCACAAGCTCGCCGAGGCTGAACGGCTTCATAATGTAGTCGTCCGCCCCGAGTCCGAGGCCGCGGATTTTATCGACTTCCTCTTTCTTGGCGGATACGATCAGGATCGGAATGTTCGTCGCCTGGCGGACTTGCCGGCATATTTCGAAGCCGTCCGTTTTCGGCAGCATGAGATCGAGAATGATCAGGTCGTACCCGCCGGCGAGCGCCAGCTCCAGCCCGATGTCCCCGCTCCCGGCCACTTCCGTCCGAAAGCCGCCGGCCTCCAAATAATCTCGCTGTACTTCGGAAATGACCGGATCGTCTTCGATAATCAGCACGCGTTTCATTCCCGTACCCCTCCCTTCTCTGCTGATGACGTTATCGGCAAGGTGAATAGGATGCTCGTTCCGGCACCCGGTGCGCTTTCCGCCCAGACGCGGCCTCCATGCTCTTCGACGATCTGCTTCACGATGGCGAGCCCGAGACCGCTGCCCCCGCTGCTCCCGTTCCTCGACGGGTCCGCCCGGTAAAACCGGTCGAATATGTGCGGCAGCGCTTCCGGATCGATCCCCGCTCCGTTGTCGCTTATGCGTACGACCGCTTCGCCGGGCGACTCGGACAGGACGATATCGATCCGCTTCGTCTCCTTGTCCATATATTTTATACTGTTGTCGACGATGTTCTGGATGACGCGGTGCAGCTTCTCGCGATCGGCCTGCACATAGACGTTCCGCCCGCTATCCCGCTCATACGAAATTTGGACGTCCGCGCTCCTCGGCTGGAGCCTCAGTTCCTCCTCGTGGTCTCTCAAGTAGGATGCCAGCTCCAAACGTTCGAAATGAAACGGCACCCGTTTCAAATCGAGCTTCGAGAAAAGGAACAGCTCGTCGATCTCGCGGTCCATATCTTCCGCTTTCCGGCCGATCATGCGGAGGTAGCTGTTCCGCTTCTCGGGAGTGTCCGCGATTCCGTCCAGCAGCCCTTCGACGCAGCCTTTGATCGCCGTGATCGGAGTTTTCAGATCGTGCGAGATGTTGGACAGCAGCTCCTTGCGGTTCTCTTCGTATTGGAGCTGCAGCCCGATCGATTGCTTCAGACGGACGCGCATTTCTTCGAAAGCCGCGCCAACCTCGCCGAATTCGTCCTTGCGTCCGAGCGTCAATCCGTGATCGAGATTGCCTTCCTTGATTTGCTCCGCCGCTCCTTTCAGCGCATACAGCGGCTTGATGAAGCTGCGGGAGACGATTATCGTCAGCGCGCCGTTCGTCAGGCACAGGATGAGCAGAAGCACCCCGGCCACCGTCGGCATCATTTTCGGGACGAAGCTCGCTAACGGGCTCATGTCGGTCAAAAAATAGACGCTGCCGCCTTTTCCGTCGGAAAAAGTGAAATCAAGCCGTTCAAACGAATATTGACGGTCTCCGTTTCGCAGATGGGGAACGTCTCCGTGATGCGGTTCGGACTTGTCGCGCTCCGCATCGAACGATTCCAGCTTGCCGATGTCCAGATCTTTCACGTATGCGGAGACGAACGCCGGCGCTCCATTTTTTGTAATGACGATACCCGCCTTCGTGTCGCCGAGAGTCGCGTCCATATCGTTCAGGAAAGCGCCGTCCGTCAACATTTCCGGATTGTACCGGACCATGAACCTGATGCCGGCGAACAGCTCGTTGCGCTGCTCGAACTTATCCCTGACCACCGCAATTCCTTCCCGGGTCGCCCCATCCGCCCCGTAATATCCCGTAATCGTCGAGATATCCCGCATAAACAGCCCGTACAGCAGCATAATGCAGAGGAAAAACAAAACGAGCGGAATCAATACCATGCCAAAGTTGGACAATAGCAGTTTTTTGCGAATCGACATAAGCATTTCTCCCGTTCTTTTGTTTTTGGCTTTTGGGGAACTTGTTGCGGGGGCTCCCCCAAAAGTATTCGGATTACGCCGCGAAGGCCTTCTTCACTTTTGGGGGGCGGGTTGCGGGGACTCCCTCTAACGTTGCTCCCGCTTACTCTTCCGTTTCAGCGACAGAACCAGCATGACCGCCACCAGCGGCAGCATGATGTAGTTGCCGATCGCACCCGGCGGGGTGTGGGCGAATTCAACGGGATTCATCCGTCCGACGAGCATGCGCAGCAGGGTTTCGACGAACATGAGCGCGTACAGGAACGGGATCAGAGTCCGGTAGCGGAAGAAGACGACCAGTTGGATCACGGCATACAGCAATTGAGCGCTACCCCACAGCGAGAACGCAAAAATGATGCCGTCCCCGCCCGCCACGGATACGTCCATCCCAGCAATGCTGCCCGCTCCGCCGTCCGGCGCGAGCAGATGAATACAGCTGCGGACGAACCCGACAGCAGCCAGCAGCAAGAACACCCACTTGGCTATCGCATATCCCCTATAATCATTGCCGGCTTCCTTGGGCAGAAACGGTTCCCACATGAACATCCTCTCCTACTCCTTCATCCGAACTCATTCGTCGGCAAGCGGCAGCTCCTCCACTTTTGGGGGACCTAATACGATTTTTTCTCGAACAAATACCAGCCTGCCGTATAGCTTATCATACAACTGGCCAGCAGGAAAACGAATACTTGCAGCAGCTTGCCGGCCGACGCCGCGTCCCCGACCCACAGCGTATGCCAGTCCGTGTAAGTCAGGAAAGACCAAACGGCCGCATCCGGGAAGAAGAAGGGCAGCAGCTTCGCCGCCACGTACAGGAAAACGCACAAGGCGAGCGTGCCTACGCCGCTGCGCAGCCATTGCGCAACGAACGAGGCGGCGATGCCGATCGCGGACATCGCTAGGAAGGCGGCCGCATAAGCCGCAACGGAATCCGGAAGGCCGGACAACGTCGTCCCGGCGTCCAGAACGAGCCCGGACACGACCGATATGATCCAGACGACGGCGAGCAGTATCGCCAAATAGATCAGCAGCGCCAGCACCTTGGAGGCGAACGCCTTGGCCCGCGATACCGGGCGCAGCAGCACCAGCTTGATCGTCCGGGCCGCATACTCGCCGGAGAACGACTCCGCTGCGGCCATGAACAGGAACAGCGGGAGCCATACCGCCGTGAACAGGCCGAGCATGAGCTGCGGGAAATCGCGGCCAAGCGCGATGCCGACGCCCGACTCCAGCTTGCCCAGAACGACAGCGGCCAGCACCGGCACAAGCACGGTCAACACGAGCGTCAGCTTCGTTTTCGTCTGGTGAAACATTTTCGCCGTCTCGTTATGCGTATTGGCGTACAGCCGGAACCAGTTAGACATGGGCGGCGCTCTCCTTTGCTTTGCGAATTTCCGACAAATAAGCCTGCTCCAGGCTCCCGCCGTCAATCAATCCGTCGACTCCGCCTTCCCGGATCAAGTCGCCGCCGTACATGAAGCCGATCCGGCTGCAAATCCGTTCCATCTCGTCAAGCTGATGGCTGGATATGAGAAAGGCTGTGCCGTTCTGTTCGGAAAGACGCAGGATGAGCTCGCGCAGCTCGACGGTCCCCTCGATATCGAGCCCGTTCGAAGGCTCGTCGAGAATGACCAGCTCCGGCTCGTTCAGCAGCGCCGCGGCGAGCGCAAGCCGCTGCTTCATACCGAGCGAATATCCGCCTGCCTTCTCGTTCGCGTACGGAGTCAACCGGACCCATTCGAGCACTTCGTCGATGCGGGTTTTCGGAAGGTCGGGATACAACCTTGCGGCCAGCTTCAAATTATCGCGGCCGCTCATATAGTCGTACGCCTCGGCCGTTTCCACGATGCAGCCTACCCGGTCCATCGCCTGTTCGAATTGTTCCGCCGCGTCTACGCCGAACAAGGAAACGCTCCCGCCGTCCGCCCTGCACAGCCCCGAGATGATTTTCAACACGGTCGTCTTGCCCGAACCGTTCGGGCCGAACAAGCCGAATACGTCGCCGCGCCGCACTTCGAAGCTTACATCCCGGACGCCGCGTCCGTTGCGGTATCGTTTATTCAATTGGCGGACTTGCAGAATCGTTTCCATCTCCGGCCGCTCCTCTCCATTCGTTAGTTTTACTTATCGACGGCTGCGTTCGTGCGGAGACCCGTGCCCGGCTTCCCGTTCGATTTTCTCCACCTTCTTGCCGGTCAAATCGACCGAGTCGGCCTTCGTGGCGTTAACGCCGTTCAAGTCGACAGCCGCCTTGATCGTGACGCTGTGCGCGGCTCCGGCCGCATCTTTGCCGGCAATGCGCACTTCCACCGACTTGTCGTCGAAGTAATTATTCTTGTCGATCGTCGCGTCGAGCTTGATTTCCTCAATCCGGATGTCCTGCGTCAGCTTCGGCAAATTCGGCTTCATATCCGGCGTGAATAAGGCGTGGGCGCCGCTCTCTTTTCCCGTGGACGTTTGCTTCTCATGATCCCAATGACCGCCGCCGGCGACGTTGCCGATCACGAACGATCCGATCGCGTTGACCGCTACCGGCACCTGGTTGCCGCTCAGGTGGAGCGATACCCGCTTGCTGCCGTCCGCATTCGTCTCCAGCTCCACCCTGTCCTTCAAATTTCCCGCGAGCGCGTCGAATACTCGTTCCACCCCTTCGGCGAAGGCCGGGTCCGGCTTAAAGTCTCCGCTCCCGCGCTTCCACCCGGGGCCGCCTTTCCCGTCCTCTTTTCCATGCTCCGCCACCTGATAGACGTCGCTGTTGTCCGCCTTCAGCACAGCTTTGCCGTCCTGCAGGTACACCTTCAATCCTTGCGCCGCGCTTCCGGAATCAAGCTTCACTTCGGCGCTTGCCGCGCCGCTGTCGCCTTTCTTGAACGCCGCTTCGACGCCCGCCAGCTTCGTCCCGTTGTCGGTAATGGCTACTTGAACGGTACCGGCAATACTGCTCGCCGTTTTCGTCTGCTTCAGCGCCGATTTCCACGCGTCATACCCGGATGCTCCGGCCATTGCCGTCAAGCCGCTTACGGTCAGCATAATCGCGCCTACTCCAAGTCCCGCTCCCATTGCGATCCATTTCTTGTTCATCCTATATCCCTCCCGCTATTTGTCCTACAACCTAATCATAGCCGGGAGGTCTTAAACCGCCGTAAAAGAAGTCTAAAAAAAGTATAAAATCGTGCGGACCTTTACCATCATGATCGAACGTTTAAACAAAGATAGTGTTGGCCAAGATAAGGTTAAGGGGGATTGTTTATGTTTCGACGGAAGAAAAAAGAGTCATTACGACTCGATTATACAGACAGTAGAGTGCTAAGATCGGACACTAGCAGGGATGTCGTTCAGTTTGATATTCGTTCAAACAAGCCGATTCCTTCCGCAACACACGGCACGATCCAGCTGCGCGGAAAACAAAAATAACACGTTTTAGAATCTATATGGTATAAACCCAGGTCACCTCGTATTCCAGGTGATCTTTTCTGGTTATTTCAATACTCTCCATGTTGTCCATAAAATTCAGAAACTGTATAGTGGTAATAACGAAAACAATTATTGGAGTGTGAAAATATTGTTTTCCAATATAAAACGACTATTTTTCCAGCCATGGATAAGGAAACTATTGTTGTGGATCTTTATTCTCGTTCTTCTTCCGGCAATTGTCGAAGAAATGTTTGCTTTGAATGATTTTCTATCCAAGCCCTTGGACTTTCTAGTTAAATGGAAAGCATCCGGAGCATTCGACGGGAGAATCAAATTTGCAATCCTTTCATTTCTTTACTTAGCGCCTTTGATTATTCTGTGGACGGCTCTTGCTTCTCTCGTACATAGACGGCAGGCAACTGCCCCAACGACGCAATATCAGTCCCCCAATGATTATGATAGTATGATTGCCGATCTGATAGAGTCGATTCCCGATCGGGCAATATCCGCCGATTTAAAAGCAGACAAGGTAAATCGCCTTTTCGATGCTTTATTAGATGACGTAAGCAACCTATTTCATTTGAATAAAATGGATGTACGAATCGTTTTGGTTACTAATGATCGCGGGGGAAGACAGCGGCTCACAAGTTGGCGTTGGGGACGGGAAACCACAACGGACCAAGATCGAATCGATCTGAAAGCGATCGGTATTTTGTTGGAGACAGCTCAGACCTACCCGACCTGGGAGCAAGCAAAAGAGAAATTCCCTCACAGCGATTCGGATACGTTACTGTTCTTTAGAAATAGAGGCGAGTTATTAAAGCTCGGTTGCTTGATTGCTATTACACAGCCCGTTGACCTGGAGTCCCGTATTGAGGAATGGGGGCAAATCGTTTATCCTTTTACGATGCTGGGCCATATGGACAAGCTGGTACGATTTGTCGTAAACTATAGATAGAAGGAGGGATGCGAGATGTTTATCTTTATGAAGCACTTGTTTGGCGATATGTCCAAGAAGCCTCGTGTGCGGGTTATTCGTAAAGTCAAGCACTCGGACAAGCCCGCTCAGACGAACGCGAAACACGGAACGGTTTTGCTAAGAGGTAAAATCGAGGAATACGATATGGCAGAAGCAAAATAAATATATAAACCGGACAAGCCCTTTAGCAAATGCTAAAGGGCTTCTTAATGTTGCAAATTTATAGATTGCATTTACCGATTTCACAGGGAAACTCCGGCCGGAGGCTGCTCCAGCATGCTGCGCTCGACCAGACCGTGCTTCTCCCAAGCCCGGCTTCGCCAGCGGAAAAACATAATGACCGCGCGGATCCATTCGTCCGCCGCAATCGCGAGCCATATGCCGACGAGCCCGAGGTCCAATTGGAATACGAGCAAATAGCCGAGCGGGAGGCTGATCCCGACCATCGAAATGATGCCCATATACACCGGGAAGATCGCATCGCCCGCCGCCCTGAGAGAATTGATGATAACGATGTTACACGTGCGTCCCGTCTCCAGCACGAGGCTGAACAGGATGACCTGCGACCCGAGCCGGACGATGTCCGGGTTATCCGTGAACAGCCCGAGCAGCGGCTCGCGGAACGCGATGACGGCCAAGTCGATCAGGACCGTAATCGCAAGCGCCCACCTCACGCTGGACCATACCCGGCGATAGGCATCGTCCTGCCGGTTCGCGCCTACGAGTCTCCCCGTCAAAATGGCCGTCCCCATACCGACAGCGGCGCTGAACAAGTAAATGTACATGGAAATGTTGGCGGCGTACTGTTTGGAGGCGAGAGCGGTCGCCCCGAGAAACGTCGTGTAGAACACGAACACCAATTGGCAGGAGTGGTACATGATTTGCTCGACGGCGGAAGGGATGCCGATTTTCAATATTTTGCGGACGTAGGCTAGCGGCAGCTTGAAATACTGGCTCCACATAATCCGCACCTCCATGAGCCGGTACATGAGCCATACGAACACGAGGAGGCAGACAAGCCTGCTCGCAACGGTGGAAATCGCCGCCCCCTCGACGCCCATCTCGGGAAAACCCCAATGGCCGAAAATGAGCGCATAGTTGGCTATTACATGAATGACGTTCATGCCGAGCGAGACGAACATCGTTTCCTTCGTAAACCCGTACGTGCGGATGATCGCCGCCACAATGTTGATCAGCGCTTGTAAAAGAATGCCCCCGCCCACGATGAACAAATAAGTGTCGGCGTAATCCAGTATGTCGCCTTGCAAGTTCATGGCCGTCAGCATGCTTTTGCCGAATAATAGGAATATAGCGCTCAAGGCCAAGCCGATTATGGCGTTCAGTGTAATGGCGACGGCGCATATTTTGGAAGCTTCATATAGCTGTCTCGAACCGATATATTGCGCTACGACGATCGCCGCTCCGTTGCCGATCACCTCGAGCACGAGAATCGCGATCATAATAATGTTATTCGCCGCCCCGACCGCCGAAAGCGCATTGTCCGAGACGCGGCTGAGCATGAACGTATCTACGCTGCCCATCAGCAGAAACAGCAGCAGCTCGAGAAAAATCGGCCACGTCAGCCGGAACAAGCCGATATCGCGAGTCGCCGCCGGTGCCGAACGTTCCGGAGAGCCCGTCATGATGTCACCTTTCCTTACGCTTTGCAGGACGAAAGCAAATTTATGTAAGCAAACGTATCATAGCATACTTTCGCTTTGCGCGCATAAGGTAATGATTTGCAAAAACAAAAAGCGGCCTTAAAGGCTGCCGCCTTGTTCCAGCCCTGCTTCGCGGTATTCAAAAAAAGGCCCGACCCGTATTCTCATCGCCCACTCCCCTATTTAGGTTTGATCATACACTGGACCAAACAAAAGGAGGGAATTTATATATGGCGGTTAAGGTAAGTCCACGATTTCAAAGACTGTGCAACCAGTTTGCCCGGATATTGGGCGGCGAGCATGAAATCGATCCAGGCCCGGTTTGTTTTGTGAGCCGCGCCAGACGTCTCAATGCAACCATTTTGGGACGCCGTACAACGTCTCCATTGGTGCGATATCAATTATTCTCTTTCGAATCCCTTGACAGTTCCGGGCGTGCCCTTTGCCTCGGGGAAACCGCACTCTTTCAAAATCAGGCCAATCGATTAATCCGCAATTTGCAAAGGCGAGGGATTACAGTTACTGCTCTTCATAATCACTGGCTGAACGAAAGACCCCGTTTAATGTATATTCACTGGGAATCGATCGATAATCCGATTGCATTTGCCAGGAAAACGAAAGAATCGATTCGGTTTCTGGGATAAAGATGCATGTAAGGTCTTCACAAAGAAACAGCGCGAATAAAACCGCGCTGTTTCATATTATTCTTGTTCCCTTTCCGTTACTCGTTTGTTCAGACGCTTCTTGGGCGAAGGCGATCGGACTTTGTGATCCCTAATCTGCTTGGCTATCGTGTAGCCGATCAAATAGGCTGAAGCCGACGTATTGCCGTCTACCGTGAAAGGGACGAGCGAGGCATCTGCAACAATCAAATTGCTAACTCCATGAACGCGTCCGCGACTGTCCGTCACGCCCCCCTTGCTAAAGGGAGCCATTCGAAGGAAGCCTTGCTGATGATGATTATGTTCAAAGGTTTGTTTAATAAACTCTTCCAGCTTGGCGTCATCGTGAATCGTCTCGATTGTAGGGGATATGAGCCTATACGCTCCGTCAATCGCCGAAAGCTCCGATGCGATATCCAGAATATAAGTGCGGTAAATCAATTTAATGGTTTCGAGGTCGCGGGGATCATCCAGAAATCCTTCATTGGCAAGGACAATTTGCAGAGGATCCTTGCTCTGAATACGAATCGACCCGCGGCTTTTGGGCCTTAAGTAAAGAATAGCGAGAGTAAGCGAGTCTTCAGAGCCTAATCCTATCAGTTGAACACCGCGGCGAGCGGGATTTTCTCCGGGTGTCGGATCCGGAAGGAAAGCCCCTCCCGTGTATAGCGCATCCGGATCCGACCGGGGAAGCGGACGGTCTTCCGGGTTTGTCGTAAATGTAGCAAAGTTGAGCGTATGGTTTCGCAGTCTTTTCCCTACATTCGGATTATCGAAAATTACGCGGATCCCGGCTTTTTTCAAGTCGGCCGCAGGCCCGATTCCCGAAAGCATGAGGAGCTGCGGACTGTTGATCCCGGCCGAAAGGATGACCTTCTTTTTCGCATAGGCTATAACGCGACGGCCTTCCTTCAGAAATTCGGCGCCAACCGCACGCTTTCCGGAAAACAGCACGCGTAACAAGGTAGTTTTATAAAAAATTCGAAGCTTGCGGTCCCCTGAGCCGATCATGGCAGAGGACGCAATGCCTGATCGCAGAAACGCGGTCGACGAACTCTCCCTCCTGCCGTCCGGCTGCTGATATAATTGCCATCTGGTAAAGGGCCCCATCGGCGTTTTCGGATCGTTGTAGTCGAGGATTCTTGTAAAGCCCGTAGCACGCTCAATGGCGCTGGTCAGTTTGTCGGCCATTCGGGTGGGATTCGCCGGCGCTTGGCGAATGTTAATTTTTCCGTGATAGCCATGGGCGTTTCGGTTATTCGTTTTTCCATTATATTTTTCAAGCCGTTTAAACCGTTGAAGCGCCCTTCGAGGCGACCATAACGGGCCGTTCAGTCTCTCCCATTCCCGTAAGACAGCCGCTGTCGGTCTTACATATTGTTCTCCGTTGATGGAAGATCCTCCTCCGGATAGCCGTCCCGTCGTCCACTCGAAAGAACGTCCATCCAGATTTTGTTGGGGGACGCCTTCCCCTTGCCAGAAATAATTCGGGAAAAATTCCTCCTCCAATTCCAGGGCGAAGGCGGAATTTCGGATCGGGATATCCCTGTCCTTGTTTTCTCCCGCTTCCAAAAGAAGAATGGAGCTCCTTTTATTGTCCGCCAGCGTTTTTGCAATCACCGCGCCTGCGGGACCCGAACCGACTACAATGTAATCGAAGGATAAGGAATTATTGACACCTTTCCTATTGCTCATATCATTTCTCCTTGTGTCCTTATGGGACTATTTTCAAATTACAGCCCATTGTAGAATATTGTGAAATTTAATATTTGGTGCCAGACCCTATGCCGTTGGACCGAAAACAACAAAAAGAGAGCTTGCTTGCGCAAGCTCCCCGCACCCGGACGATTCTGTTCCGTTCCCGCGCATCCGCTTCCATTATCAATCGCTCGTAATGACGGTACGTCCCTTCAGATCCTCGTAAAACGCCGCCTGGGCGGCCAGCATGTACGGATACAGCCAAATGAACCCGAGTCCGAACGGAATGCAAGCAAGGATCGCCCAGCCGATGAACGACAAGTACAGCACGAACAATCTGCCTTTGTGCCCTTTCATCATTTCCTTGCTTTGCCGGATCGCATCCATCGCCTCGATTTTCGGATTTTCCCGCAAAATGAAGAATGCCTGGGAATAGCGCAATGCGGCGATAATCCCCGGAACGATCAAGAGCAGCGACCAGAGGAAGACGAAAATCTGAACGAGCAAATAAACGAGAAACGAGACGGCAAACCGGTCGAACGAGTTAAACAGTACACCGACGAGCGGCCTCTCGTTGCGAACGAGCCTGACGAAGTAAGTAATGAGACCGAGCGTAAGCGGTCCCCCCAGCAGCAGCACCCCTATTCCGCCGATATAAGGTATGTACGACAGCACTCCGATGATGACTGTATACAAGAGCGTAATGCCTACGGCGGGAAGCCAATTCCCGCTCAAACTTTTTCTTGCGATCGCACGCAACTCGGCACTGGTCGGCATCGGTACGATTCCTCCGTTATCGAAATTTGTCGCGGGAGGACCTAGCACCGTCGAGACCCGGGCTGGCCGTCCGGCAACTTTTATTGGAGTATATTCGCACCGCTTTGTCCCATATGCCATCATGCCGAAGCTTTTCCATGAGAGGCGCAAAATAACCCCATAAACGAAAAAGACCGCCCCCGCACCTGGAACGGATGCGTGAAACGGCCCTATTGTCGTATTCGGTTACTCGAACCATTGCAGTCGCTTGTTCAGGGCGCCTCTCGGCACCATGAAGCCTTGCGCTCGCTTGAAGTATACCGGTGCCCCGCGGACGACCGTCAGCGCCTTGTAATAGTCGATGTACGGGAATCCGTACGTCTCCCCGCGTGCGAAGGCGTATACGCTGAGCGCTTTAATCCAAGCCTCGAACGCCTCCTCCGGGATGTCTACGAACACTTCCGGAACGAATTCGTGCATGTCCTCCCAGTTTTCCGAGAAATACAGCTTCTTCGCGTAATGGCCCGGCAGCTCGCGCTCGATCGTCTTCAGAGCGGCATAGAAGTGCGCGTCCTCGGCAATCGCATGGGTGTTGGCGTGGTCTTTATGAATGCTGTGCTTCCAGTGCGTAATGATAATGTCCGGCTTTACTTCGCGGATAATGTCCGCTACCTCGTATTTGATTTGATCGTTGACCGGAATTTCCGCATCTTTATATTGCAAGTACCGCACGTCGGCGCCGAGAATTTCCGCGGCCTTATACGACTCCTCGATTTTCTGCTTGGCGTAATCGTCCGGGGACAGGCGCGGATGGCCTTTCTCGCCGGGGGACAAATGCAGGAATGTCGCCTTGTGGCCCGCCTGCGTATATTTCGCTATCGTCGCACCCGCCGTCAGCTCCTGATCTCCCGCATGCGCGCTGATCGCCAAAATATGATGCTTCTGTTGCTCGGACATGCCTATTCTCCTCTCGTTGCTGTACTTAGGTTAGAAGCTTTTCTTGCATACGTGAAAACGCCGTGTAATCCCGAAGCCCAGCTTCTTGTACAAATGCCCGGCCGTCGTCGTCTCCCCCGTCCACAGGAACCAGGCTCCGTGCAGCCCTTGCGCCCGCATATTGGCCAGACAGTCGTGCAGCAAAATTTTACCGAGTCCTTTCCCTTGCTGGGACGGATCGACGCCGAACGGGCCGAATCTTTCGAGGATGCCTTCGTACCCGCCGTGCATACAGAAGCCTACCAGCTTGCCTTTCTCGCGGGCCACATGAATCGCGCCCAGAGACAGCCCCCGCAGCACGCCTTCGCGTATGGCGCGCCCCCAATCGGGGTTGAAGGCGTCGGTCGCGAAACGGATCACCTCGACCAGATCGCTGTCCTGCGCCAGCCTGAACGTGTAGCCCTCGCTTTCCCGTTCGCGCTTCAGCGCCTTAATATCCTCGGGCACGGAATAGCCGACGAGCGGATAATCCATCGCCACCGGGGAATACAGCCGGTTAAAGCCGAGCTTCTGCAAAAACTCGTAGCCGGCCGGATAGCTGTCCGCATCTACGCCCGGAACGAAATAGTTCGGAGCATAGGACGAGAAAAACACGTGCTTGCGGCCATGGTTCATCAAAAATTCGAAGGCGTCTCGCATCAAGCGGCTGCCGACTCCTTGCCGGCGCTTATCCGGCGCCACGAAGAAGGCCGTGATCCAGCCGTTGTCCGGCTCCAGCTCCGTCCCGTGCATCGGGAGCAAACGTCTCAAGCTGTACACCGCTCCGATCAGCCGCTCTCCTTCGAACGAGAGCCGCAGTCCTTCCGGATCGAAGTTGGCGTCCAGCAGCACCATGTTGCGGAATCTATGCGGAGTGATCGGATCGTGATGCAGACATTCGTTCCACAAGCCCACGATCGCCGCCTCATCTCCGGGCTCGTAATGCCGGTAGCTGATTTCAGCCATGACTATCTCTCCTTTATTCCGTTAAAGTTCCTTATTCGTACAGCAAATAGGCTTCGCGTGTCTTGGCCCATTCCGCCGCTTCTCTGTCCCATTCGTCCGCGATCCGTTCCGCGTCCCCCGGCTCGTGCAGCGTCAGCCGCACTTTGTCGCTGCCGGTCAGGAGATCGATAAAACTTCTTGAGCCTTCCTTGAACGGCGGCAGCCAGGAGAAATGATCTCCGTGCATTTCCTGAATTTGCTCCAGCAAATAAAGTCCCGTCCTTACGGCCCGGTACTCCGCCGGATCGTTTACATACACCTGAACGCCGCCGCACAATTCGCCCTTATGCTTGGAGAACATCGGCGTGAAGTAGACCGGATGGAAAGTAACTCCCGGAAGTCCCCGCCGGTTCATCGAATCGGCGACTCGTCCAGCGTCCAGCCACGGAGCCCCGATCATTTCGAACGGCCGTGTCGTTCCGCGTCCTTCGGACAAGTTCGTTCCTTCGAACAAGCACGTTCCGGCGTATACGCGCACCGTATCCATCGTCGGCATATTCGGCGAAGGCATGACCCACGGCAGACCCGTCTCGGGATATTCCATATCCCGGCGCCATCCTTCCAGCGGAACGACTTGAAGGTTGCATTTCGGCTCCGATTGGTCTTGGATCAGTCTGGCGAATTCGCCGATCGTCAAGCCCGTGCGGAACGGAACCGGCCATCCTCCGACCATCGATTGATAACCGTCGCGCAGGATGCCGCCTTCCACATTCCGGCCCCCGAGCGGATTCGGCCGGTCCAGCACGATCAGCTCCTTGCCCGCTTTCGCGCAAGCCTGCATCGTATAAATAAGAGTCGTCAAATAGGTATAAAACCGTACGCCCAAATCCTGAAAGTCGAACACGATCGCATCGACCGTCTCCAACATTTCCGGCGTCGGCGCCCGATGTTTCCCATACAGGCTGAACACGGGAATACCCAATGCCGGTTCGGTTTCATCCTCGAACAGCAGCCCCGCCTGCCGCTCCCCGCGTATGCCGTGCTCGCAAGCGAACAAGGCGGTCAGCTTCCCGGCCGACTGTCCTGCACATACGTCGACGGTAGACCGGAAATGCCGCGTAATGCCGGTAGGATTCGTCAATACTCCGATGCGTTTGCCGGCCAAATAAGCCAATGCGGATTGCTCCAACCGGTCGGCTCCGGATCGTACAGACTGCAGCTTCGAAAGTTCCAACTCCGTTACCTCCACTCCGTTACAATATTCGCTTTATTGCTGCCTCTTATGAATCGGTGCCAAAAATGAGTTTAAATCGCTACAGCCCCATTATAGCACTATGAAACAATATTTCAATTATTATATTAAAATATAAAACAATATTTTACACTTGCGCGCAACAATGCCAACCGCAGCCGGTCAAGCCCGTCCGAACGGACAACTCCCCCTGCGGCAGCGATCGCGAGCGCGAAGAAGCCGCACCCGCGTCTATTCGGATAGCGGCCGCAACGGCTTTTATTTCCTCGTCTCGATCTTCTCCATATCCCCGAGCACCTTGCGGCTGCGCTCCAAATATTCAACCGACTCTTCATAGTTGGAGCTCGCTACGCTCAAATATAAAATATCGATCAAATTAAGCTGCGTAATCCGCGACGACATCGCCCCGCTGCGGATTTCGTTCTCCGTCGAAGCGATATACAGCGGGATGCCCGCCACGCCTCCCAGCGTCGTATTGCCGTATTTGGTAATGCTGATCGTGGCCGCTCCGGCTTCATTCGCATAGATCAGGCTTTGAATGACCGGCTTCGTCTCTCCGGAATAGGAGATGCCTACGGCGACGTCGTCCTCTTGAATCGTGACGGCTGCGGTCAACTGAACCGTCGGATCGGTAAAGGTGAAGCACGCTTTGTTGATGCGCAGAAATTTTTGCTGGGCGTCCTGCGCGATCAGGTTGGACGCGCCGGTGCCGAAGAAGAAGATGCGGTTCGCTTTGCTCAGCGCTTCGACCGCCCTTTTCAAATGGCCGAGATCCAATATTTTCATCGTATCCCGGATCGATTGCATATTGTTGTGCGACACATTTTGCACGATCGTCCCGATCGGATCGTTCGGACTGAATTCCCGGTATTCGTACGTCTCCTGCGTCTGCAGGTCGCCGACTACTTTCATCTTCAGTTCCGGATAGCCTTTGAAACCTAGCGACTTGCACAGCCGGATGATCGCCGCCTGGCTGCCTCCGCTCCGTTCCGCCAAGTCGGCGACCGACATGCTCGCCATCTGTTGCGGATGGGCCAAAATGTAATCTGCGATAATACGCTCCGATGGCGTAATGTGCTGCACCATTTCCCTAATGCGAACCAGTCCGCCGTTCAATGCGATTCCACCTTTACCGTTTGAATCAAACGTCTTATTCAAACCACTGCAGCCGTTTGTTCAGGCCGCCCTTCTGCACCATAATACTTGCAACCGCTTGAAATAGACGGGCGCCTTGCGCTGAATGCCAAAAAATGCTTGTTTCGCCTGTTCGGTCATGTCCATCTTCTTCTTTTCATTGTATCCGTTTTGAAGTGCGCAATTCAAACGCTACTCTTTCAGGCCCGAATTCATCGTGCCGCGCACGTATGCTGCCGACATAATAACCGTGTATGAAAACTATGGAACGGCGAGCGCTTTCATTGAATTTAAAATTTTAAATCATTTGTTCCATTAAATGAAAAACAAAATTTCAACCACAAACCCATTATAGCGCAGTGAAATAAAATTTCAATAAATAGTTAATATATAAAAAAATATTTTACAATCCTATCGTTATCGTTTATAGTTAGGAAAAGACATTGACGGTTTTCTATACAATAGACCAGCCTTCTCGATGCTATCTTTGAGAACACAGCTGCGGAGGGACCTTTATGAATAGTTCTTTGGAACGATTGATTACCGAACGCCAAAATGAACGGACTCGAGACATCGATCGGGTGTCCACGGTCCGCATGCTCGAGCTTATGAATGATGAAGACCAATTGATCGCCGCAGCCGTCAGGAGAACGATTCCCGAGATCGGGAAAGCGGTCGATCTGATCGTGGCCCGGTTCCGGCTTGGCGGGAAGCTGTTCTACGCAGGAGCGGGAACGAGCGGAAGGCTCGGCATCCTCGACGCTTCGGAATGTCCTCCTACGTTCGGAACGAATCCCGAGCTGGTCCAAGGCATTATTGCCGGTGGAGATACGGCGATCCGCAAGGCGGTGGAAGGTGCTGAAGACAACGAAGAGATGGGAGCGCAGGATATCGAACGCTATGGCGTCGGGGAACATGATGTTGTAGTAGGGATCGCGGCAAGCGGGCGCACCCCATACGTCATCGGGGCCATGAAGCGGGCCAAAGCGGCGGGCGCTGCCGTCATCTGCGTATGCAACAACCCGGATACGGCGATGAGCCGGCACGCCGATATCGCAATCGAGGCCGTTGTCGGGCCGGAAGCGGTGCTCGGCTCCACCCGGCTGAAAGCGGGTACGGCGCAGAAAATGATTTTGAATATGCTGACAACCGCTTCCTTCATCCAAATGGGCAAAGTATACGGCAACCTGATGGTGGACATGCAGGCGACGAACGTGAAGCTCGTCAACCGGGCCAAGCAGATGATCCGCATGGCTACAGGCGCTCCGGAGGACGAGGTCGAGCAGGCTTTCCAAGCTACGAACGGACATGTCAAGACGGCTACCGTCATGATCGCCACGAACTCCCCTTACGAGCAGGCCGCCACGCTGCTCGAGCAGTCGCATGGCTTCGTCCGCGAAGCGATCCGGCTCGGCCGCTCAGACGAATAGTAAAAATAAACCGCCCCATACCGAATTCCTAATCGGTAAGAGGCGGTTTCTTATGTCGCCGAGCTTCATCGCATCACTTGTAAATCCATTCCCGGCCGATCAAAGCCAGGCACAAATCCAAGCCTTTCCGTTCGAAAGGAAGCGACTTATCGTCTTGCACCAGTTGCGGATCCACCACTTTCGCGTAAGTCAAGAGAGCATCCCCCGCTTCCGTCATCAAGCAGTTTACATTCATGTATTCGTACGGTCCCGTTTCGATATCGCCTATTTTACGCCATGTGCTTCCGTCGTCGCGGGACAGCGCGGCTGACAGCGGGGTGCGCAGCCCGTAATGATGCCTGGCCGGATTATAATCGCTACCGTTATAAAACAATACCAAGTCGCCGGTAGAAGGAATCCGTCTCACACATGTACATGATTCGGGCGCACGCACTCCGGACGTTTGCGGCAACGACCACGTTTCCCCCCAGTCTCCGGAGTATGACAGGAACACCGCTCCAAGCTGCGTCCGTATCGACATGATCAGCTCTCCGCCGTTCGGGGCCAGTTCGGCCACGGATGCCTCCATGGCGCCTCTCATCGGCAAATCGACCGTACCGCCCGCCTGGCGCCAGGTGCGCCCCTCATCGTCGCTTAAGAAACAGCCGATCGTATTATGCTGGCTTCCTTGATGCCCCGTTCCGAAGTGAAACGGCAGCAGCAATCGTCCGCCGCTAAGGACGTTCATATTGTTGGCCCCGCCCTGCAGCCATTGGCCCGCGCTCCGTTCCCATATGCTGCCCGCATCGACCCACGTCTCGCCTTCGTCGGAGGAACGGAAAAGGCACATGCTCGAGCTGTTCGCGCCATGATGACCGCGGAGGCAATGTAGAAGCAGATCGCCGGAAGGCAGCCGGCATAGGCCGGGTGCCTGTACGTTATGGTCCCCAGGATGGACGTCGACGAGCATCGATTCCTCGCCCCAAGTCAATCCGCCGTCTCGTGAAGTTTTGGCATAGATCCGGCACAGCCCGAAATCGCTACCTCCCCCGGGTCCGTCCTCATATTTGTGCCAAACGAGCAGCAATCGCCCGTCCTGGAGCGGAACGATGCTTGCCGTGTCGTTGCGCGGATTGCCTGCCCCGGCCTCGGCTACCGAAATGTACCGGATATATGAATTGGACACAAGCTCCATCTCCTTATCGGTTCAACTCCAAAAATTCGAACTGCTGCGCAAACCGGCGGATTTGCAGCCGCTCTTCGCCGGTCAGCTGCTGAATCGGTTTTCTCGGCAAGCCGACGTCGATTCCTTGCAAGCGCAATATTTCCCGCTCGAACGCGATGAAATCGTATTTCAGCAATTCGGCGATAACCCGGTTCGCGTCCGTTTGCAGCCTGCGCGCCTCGGCCCAATCGCCTTCCCGGAACTTCCGGTACAGCTGCGCGAACAAGTCCGGCATAATGTTGTACGTGCTTCCGATAGCGCCGCAGCAGCCGACCGCGAGCCCCGCGAGCAAACATTCGTCCGGCCCGTTGAATACGCGGAAGTCCGGCCCGCATGCTTCGATCAGCTGCTGGAGCTCGAACGTATCTTTGGAAGTAAACTTAACTCCGACGATGCGGTCAACCTTGGACAATTCCTCGTAAAAGCGGACGGTTGACTGCACGCCCGTCATGGCAGGGAAATGGTACAGAATAAGCGGTATGTCAGCCGCCAGCGCAATATCGATATAATGCCCGCGTACTTGCTCCTGACCGTGCTTGTAGTAAAACGGAGCAACCGACGATACCGCATCGGCGCCGACTCGCGCCGCATGCTTCGCCAGCCTGACGCAAGTGTCCGTGTCCATCGCGCCGACATGGGAGATGACGGGTACGGCTCCCCGCACCTCGTCCACGACGATTTCCAGCATTTGCTCGCGCTCCCCGACCGATTGAAGGAAACCTTCGCCCGTACTGCCGCTCACATAGAAGCCGTCCACCCGCTTCTCCAGCAAATGACGGACAAGCTTGCGTGCGGTCGGTTCGCTGATCGCGCCCGACTCGTCATATGGCGTAATGAGCGCCGGAATGATTCCTTGCATTTTGTTAAGTGGCAGCATGCTTTCACCAATCCTATCCGATTCTCTCTATAGTGTTCTTACCATTCTCCCGAATTGCCGAAAGTCCGCTTCGCGTGAATACCGAATTGTTTGCCCGCAGCATCGATTTCCCGAAGAAGCTCCTGCATCGGCTTGCCCGAGGAGCTTCTGGCCGCGGGAATGAGCGTATCGCATTCATTGTCGTCCATGAAGCGGGCGGCATCCAACAGCCGACGCTCGTCTTCGTGCGGAATGACCATGAACCCGTGCTTGTCGGCATGAATGAGCTGGCCCGGTCTGACCGTACAGCCGAACACTTCGACTTCGCATCCCCAACGGACCGGCGTACTGTAAGCATGACCGACGCACATTCTGCGGGCCAACGCCTTGAAGCCGGCGTTAGTCATTTCGTCCAGATCGCGGATCGCCCCGTCGGTAATCGTGCCGACGCATCCTAACGCGCGGTGAATATTGCTGTTCACTTCGCCCCAGAACGCACCGACAACCCGGGGAGCATCCAAATCTTGAACGACTACGATTTTGGGACCGGGGAGTCCGGCCACATATTGCCGGTATTCGCTCCACGCATTCGGATTGTTTCGCGGATGAGCCGGATTACCAGGCTCGATCTGCACCGTTACGGCATAGCCGATCATCGGCCCCATTTGCGGCATAAAGTCCCGCGTTTCCTCCGTATTGAACCCTTTCGTAATGTCTTGATTCGTGATAGCTTCCCAGCCGTTATAAACGGTCGGCGTATTCCACCTTTTCAATTTCAACAATTCGCTGCAGCTTAAACGTTGTTCGCTCATTTCCAATCACCCTCGCTTGGCTTGGCGCTATCTTGATCATAGCCCCGTTCCGATTACAAAGCGTCCCATATTTTCACCGTTCAACTAAGTTTCTTCCCTATCTGGAATACCCGATTAGCTGCACCGTCTTCGCTACGCTGCTTGGCAATGAAGATTTGGCGTAAACCGATATGGAGACGATTGCCGCGCCATTGCGAATTAACGTCGCGATGTCGTCATCCGTTATCCATAATGAACCTGCAACCGTCGCCGATTTTTCCACAAAAGCATTCGTTGAGTCGCTATAGTCGCAGCGGATTTTGACCGTATCGGTCTCATTGATTCCGAACGCGCCGTCCCATGTGATTTTGACTTTGGCCAATTCGACGCTGGAAAAGCCCGCCGCCGGTCCGATCGTAAGCGCGGCTCCGTACGTATCATTCAATCCGTCCGTAGGGGTCAACACGGCATTCAATCCCGAGCTGCCTCCCACTCGTGTCCAATCCGCGCTGGAAGCGGTACTCTTTGCCGTATAGACGGTTTTATTCGCCGTATCGATATATTGTTCGCCGACGTAATGGGGGGCGAATGCGGGAGCGGCGTCGCCCTGCAGCGTAAATTCCTGCTGTGGCGGCAGCCCCGACGGAACAGGCCTGTAATCGTACCAAGCCGTCCCCTTTACCAGCAAAGCGTATTCGACTTCGATCGCATCTCCCGTCGTTGTTCCCGGATGGATCAAAACATCGATACTTTCATTCGGCACAATGCCGGTCAAGTCCAGTTTGGAGACGCCATCTTGATCGAAAACAGGGGTGTACTCCACGGCATTCGTATGTCCGGCGTTCCATTTCCTTACAAGCAATCCGGCGCGGGGATTCGGGTTCGCGGCCTTTACTACAACCCGATAACTGCCCGATTCGGTCAATACGCTGCTTTGCACGATTCCTTTACTTCTGGGAAAGGAATCTACGGTTGTATATTTCACATTCCCGTTCGGCAAATACTCGACCGTCATGCTTCCCCCGTCTTTGCTCCAGTACAGAGGGACGCCGTCGGAACTTGTCCCTTTTACGAAATTATAGCTGTTTTTCAGCATATTTTTTCTCGGATGCGGAACCGATTTATTGAAGTTGGAAGCGCCGGAGAAAATTTTCCCGTCTACCTGGTTGAAACCGGCTACGCTCATTAATCCTTTGGTAACCCCGAACATATCCAAATTGGACAAAAGGAGCTTATTGTTCGCATTGCTTACGAACGTAATCCCATAATCGGGCCGCGTTAGCGACGGATGCCTGGCCAGATTAACCGTGAGAACCGCCACATTGTTTACAAGACAAGGCGTAATAATCGTTTTGACGGGATTGTTCAGTCTCAGCAAGCCGCCATAGGCCGGGTCGTTCGAATATCCGGTGTAGACGATGCCGTTATTGATTCTTACGCCTGCCCCGGTGTTGGCCTCGATATCGAACGCCACCCCCGTGATGTCCAGCCAAAAATCGTTGACCGTAATGGATCTGGCTCCGCCCTGGTTCAATTTGACCTTCACGGAAGTTCTGTAAAAGATCGTGTGATAATTGGAAATGTTCACGCCGTCATATTCTTCTATATAAATGCCGATGCTGTCGGGGTTTCCGGTACCCAGCCAGAGCAGCGCTTCAGGAGGTCTGACCACATTCGGATTCAAATGAATATTGTTCAAATAGGCGACGTCCCCGCCTTTATAAAGCTGAATAGCGGTGCCGAAGCTGTATCCGAACAAATTGTCGATGCATATCCGCTCGCCCGTGCCTTTGAAGAAGTGATAGGCGCCGAAAAAGTTCACATTGACAAGATTGCATCCTCCTTTCGCGTCGATCGTAAGCGGAAAACGAATAATTTCACTCAAGGAGGTAGAGAACACGCTTTGTTCGGGATAAAACATTTCGACCCCTTCGATCGTGCTGTTTCGTTCCATGACAAAAGTAGGTGCGGTCATATCCGCCGGATAAATCAAAAATTTGGTATCGTGTTCCACGTACATCCGATTAGGTCCGTTTGTCGTCGCGGTTGCCGGTCCCTGGGTAAACCCTCTTTTCGTCCCTACAATGGCGGTATCTTGCGGCATGATGATTTGACCCGTTATTTTGTAGCTTCTTCTGCTGCAAACGACTTTCGCGCCGGGTACGGAATTGAGCGCCTGATTAAAAGCCGGCGTCCAGTCGGTTATGACGCCGTTCCCGTCTTTTGTTGCGCAGCTTTCAAATTCATCCACGCTTATCCACGTTATTCTTTTGGACAATAATTCAACCTGTTCCCAATCCCCGGCTGTTCCGGCCGGTCCGTAGACATGGTTCGCAACCGAAGCTTCCGCGTTAACGGAATGGATCAATCCTCCCGAAGCTAAGGCTACGCCGGCCATACTGAGTGAAGTCAACAATTCTCTTCGGCTTAGCTTGGCACCCGGGCTCGCCTCTCCGTACGTTTCGTCTAGTTTTTCATTATCGGGTTGTTTGTTCATCACAATCATTCCTCCCGTCTTAAAAACGATCGAACCGTAATTAGGCGCGATCAAAAAAATGGCTGATCCAATTTGAACGAAATTTCGCGTCACTACACTACATTGGGCAATCAAATTGGTCTATTATTTTTTTGATCGCGCCTTATTGACTTTTTTTGGCCGCTACGGCCTGATTGATTTTTTCTTCAGATACTCGCAATGCAGTCGATACATCGGTTTCGCCTATTAAAACCTTAGTCAATTCTGCAGCGGCGATATTATAGGTGTTAATTTCCACAAGGCTCGGATTCGTCGGCGGCGTGGGGGCCACTTTGTTATAGAAGTACGCGAAATTGTTTTTATCCTTTAATTTCGGATGATTTTGCATGTAAGCTTTCTGTATATCTTTATTGGTTAATGCTGTCGCCCTCCCTTCCTTGGAGGCTCTCATTTGATATTCGTCCGTGGTCAAATAGGAAATGGCCCGAAACACTTCATCTTTATATTTGCTCGTACTCGTGGGCAATAAGTACCTTCCGCCCGTCTTGGTTCCAACTCCCGGCGCTTCTTTGTAAGTAGGGAGCGCCACGTAATCGAAATTGAGATTGCCCTTATCCGCGGCTTGGGTCATGAGTCCGATACCCGTCGCCGTCATGGCCACGGCTCCCGTCAGGAAATCGCTTTCCTGATTGCCGTTCGGTACATTATCCTTCGTTCGCTCGTTCCCCGGAATATCGAAAAATCGTTTGACATGATTAAAAACCATCTTCCAATCGTCCGTGTTGATAGCCGCCTTATCCGTTTTGGAATCCAAGCCCGCCAACCCCAACTGGTTGTTCGTCAAGAAGATGTTCGACCAATTGGCGGTAAATCCCCTGTATGTCGTACCGCCCTCCACTCTCGTGAGCTTTTTGGCCAATTCGTACGTGTCATCCCATGTCATGCCGTCTTTCGGGTAAGGGACTCCGAATTTATCGAAAACATCTTTATTGTAATAAAGCACGTATCCCCCGGACTGATAAGGCAATCCGAAAATCATTTGTTCCGCCGTCATATCTTTCATGACCTGGAGCGAATTCGGTTCGAACCGAGTCATATCCAAACTATTTTTTTTAATAAATTCGTTCAGATCGTAGCCGAGCTTGAAACCGAGAAATATCGGCAAATTCACCGTAGCGGTCATATACACATCGGGAATCGTTCCGGCATTGACCAAATCCTTCAATTCCGTGCCTTTGCCCGGTTGAATATATTTCGCTGTAATATGGGGGTACTTCTCCTGTATAGGTCTGCCGAACTGTGCCTGAAACTCTTCCTCCGTTATGGGAAGACCGGTAAAGACCAACTCGACCGGCTTATCGGTTGCTTTGGCTGCGGTCGGCTTTCCGTCCCCAGCGGTACTATTGCCGTTATTGCCGCTTTTGCCGCACCCTGCTGAAGAAGCCGCAATCAGGACGAACGCGGAAATCAGTAAGAAACCTTTTTTCATAGAATAGCCCCCATACTGTGCTTTGGATTCGAGATCGCGAGAAACCGAATTTATTGACTTTTTTTGGCCGCAACGGCTTTGTCCAGCTTTTCTTCAGCCGTTCGCAAGGCGGTTGCCACATCGACTTGGCCTAACATAACATTTGACAATTCCACTGCCGGAAAATTGTATATATTGATGCTCAACAGCTCCGGATTCATCTTGGGAGAGGCAGACGGTTTATTATAGAAGTATGCAAAATTGTTTTTATCCTTTAATTTCGGATTGTTTTGCATGTAAGCTTTCTGTATGTCTTTATTTTGCAATGCGGTTGCCCGTCCATCTTTGGAAGCCTTCATTTGGTATTCGTCGGAAGTCAAGTACATAATCGTTTGAAACACTTCATCTTTATACTTGCTCGTGCTGGTAGGCAATAAATATCTTCCGGACGACTTCGTTCCCATTCCGGGCGCTTCTTTATAAGTGGGGAGCGACACGTAATCATAATTGATCGTACTTTTATCCGCAACGGCAGCAGCCCCCCCGCCCACCGTCATGGCCACGGTTCCTGTTATGAAATCGGTTTCCTGGATCTTATCTGCAATATTGTCCTTATTGATCTGATTGCCCGGAATATCATAAAACCGCTTTACATTATTAAAAACCATTTTCCAGTTGTCCGTGTTGATGACGGCCTTATCCTTAGAATCCAATCCCGGCAAGCTGAGCTGATTATTGATGACGAATATGTTCGACCAGTTGGCGGTAAGTCCCCTGTATTGCACACTGCCCTCAACCCGAGTGAGTCTCTTGGCCAATTCGTACGTATCGTCCCAAGTCATGCCGTCTTTCGGATAAGGGATTCCGAATTTATCGAATATATCCTTGTTGTAATAAAGGACGTAACCCAACGAGGCATTTTGGTAAGGAATTCCGAAAACCATCTGATCCGTTGTCATATCTTTCATCACCTGAACCGCATTCGGTTCGATCCGGCCCAGATCGTAGTTGTATTTTTTAATCCATTCGTTCAAATTTTGACCAAGCTTCATATCCAGAAACATCGGCAAATTAACTGCGGCAGTCATATAGACGTCAAGGGTCGTTCCCGCGCTAACCAGATCTTTCAATTCCGTGCCTTTACCCGGCACGATAAATTTCGTAGTAATGTTCGGGAACTTGTCATGAATCGGTTTGCCGAATTGCTCCTGGAATTCCTCTTCGGTTAGGGGAATGCCGGAAAAGACGAGCTCCACCGTCTTATCGTTTGCTTTGGTTGCGGCTGGCTTCCCGTCCCCGGCGGTACTATTGCCGGTTTTGCCGCATCCTGCTGAAGCGGTCACCATCAGGCTGAGCATGAAAAATAGGATGGAACGTTTGTTCACTGGAA
Organism: Paenibacillus mesophilus; assembly: GCF_005938385.1. Taxonomy (GTDB): domain Bacteria; phylum Bacillota; class Bacilli; order Paenibacillales; family NBRC-103111; genus Paenibacillus_AB; species Paenibacillus_AB mesophilus. Next base: position 52,859 of record NZ_VCRA01000029.1, on the reverse strand, counting down.
ATCCCCCGTTTATAGATTGATGGTCCAAACAAGTGCTGTTGCAGCGTACCTACCGCTTTCTGTAGCAGGTCGTCAGCGCAACCCAAGTTGCTGCACGCTCCACTCATGCGGGCCGCTTTGGCAAAGCCGGCATTTACTAAAGCGCTTACCCGCTTCGTATTGGAGCTATCTTTATGATAGCCGCGCGCTTCTTTCAATACGTCCCATATTTTCTCGATTGTTCTCAATATTTTCGATATAATGAGTAAAAATCAGAGGGGGGCCGTCATGCCGTCCGTCATTCCGCCGGTGCTTACGGATTATCCGAACAAAAACAGCTTCCCATTTTATATCATCAAGAAAGTGAACAACAACGTGCCGCCTCACCGGCATGACTTTCTGGAGCTCTGTCTCGTCGTCGAAGGACGCGGAACCGAGATCGTCAACGGAGTGTCGCATACGCTGGAACCGGGAACGATGACGTTCCTGCTCCCCTATCAGATTCACGAAATTCATGCGGACCCGGGCTGCCAGCTGCTGCTTTACGTATGCAATTTCGACATGGGGCTGCTGCTGAACGCACCGGACCGCGAGCTCGGACACGGCTTGCTGCACGAAGATGAAGCGGAGCCGGCCCCTTTTGTCCAGGTCAGTCCCGAGCAATACCGGGAGATGCTGTCCCTGTTCGATCGGATGCAGTTGGAATATAGCCGGGACGAGCAATGGAGGCAGCTTATATTGACGTCCATGCTGTTCGAGGCGCTAGCCCGGTTCGACCGGGTCCGCAATCAGCAGGAGCGATCGTTATATGCGGCATCGAGGCGGGAACCGGATAGCTCCACGATTTGGGAAATCGTTCATTATATTCATCAGCGCTACCAGGAATCGTTGACGCTCGCCGACCTCGCGAACCGGTTTCATTTCAGCGTGCCGAATTTGAGCAAGCTGCTGAAGCGTCATCTCGGGACGAGCTTCATCGACTTCATCCACGAGCTGAGAATCCGTCAGGCGTGCAGCCTGCTCAAGTCCAGCGATATGGCGATTACGGACATCGCGCTGGAAGTCGGCTTCCGTTCGTTTGCCAGCTTCTCGCGCGTGTTCAATCATTTGAAAGGCGTCTCCCCCTCGGCATACCGGAAAAAAATGAGCGGGCGGCAGCCGGATGCCGAATAACGGCAAAAAACCGATCTGCGGTCATTCGCAGATCGGTTTTTGCAACTCTTATTCGTCGCTTGCCACACCCATCCTATTTCGCTCCCGACTCACCCGTATAATGAAGCGACAAGCTCCGGATCACGGGCTCGCCGTCGCTCTCCAAAATGTCGAGAACGACTCCCCGCACTTTGACCGCCGGCAGCCGGACGATCGCCTTGTGCCCGATGTTGCGGCCTTCGTATACCCGGAACGGACGGCGGGATTTGGCGGTTATGATCGAGATGGCGAAACGCTTGACGCTTTCGCCTTCCGTCAAGTCCTCGCCGAGCACGACGTGGTCGATCAATTGCGCTTCTTTCGTGTCACACACCCACTTGCCGTCACGCAATTCGAAATCGGCAATCGTCGCCAGCGGCCGGCCGTAACGCCGGCGTATTTCCGCGCCGAATTCGAGCAGCCGCTCCGCATCGATATCCGGAAGCCGCCCGTCGCGGTCCGGTCCGATATTCAGCAGCAGGTTGGCCCCGCGGCCGACCGAGAGCGCATACAGCCCTATCAGCTCCTCCAAGCTTTTGAGCGTATGCGCGTCGTTGTCGCTGTAAAACCAGTTGGAGCGCAGCTGTACGTCACATTCGGCGGGAAGCCAAAGCCGTTCCTTCAGCTTCTCCTTGTCGTCGGTCATAATCGAGAAATCGGTCGAGTCGACCACGTTCCAGCACGGAATCGGCGCGATGCCGTCTTCGTTGCCGATCCAGCGGAAATCGGGATCGCCCATATTGAAAATCAATAGGTTCGGCTGCAGCCGGCGAATTTCCCCGATAATACGCGGCCAGTCGTACTGGTGGCTCTCGGAGCCGCACCCGTCAAACCATAACACGTCAATGTCCCCATATCCGGTCAGCAGCTCGGTAATTTGACCTACGAAATAGTCGTCATACGCCTTGGCATCCTGGTTGTAAAAATCGGCGGAGCCGTCGTAAGGCGAATAGTAAATTCCCGGCTTGACCCCGTACTTGCGGCACGCCTCCACAAACTCTTTCACTACGTCGCCTTTGCCGTCCTTCCAAGGGGACGCGGAGACGGAAAACGTCGAATATTTCGTCGGCCAATTGGAAAATCCGTCATGGTGCTTGGCGGTCAGCACCGCATAATTCATTCCCGCTTCCTTGGCGGTCCGAATCCATTGCTCGCAGTCCAGCCCTACCGGATGGAATGCGGAAGGCGACATCGGGCGTTTATCGAAATCGACGTATCCTTCATAAAACGTGCGAAGCCCGAAATGCAAAAACAATCCGAACTCCCATTCCTGAAAGGCGAGCTGCCGGGCGGTCGGCTTGATGCGCTGCAGAACAGTCATCCCGAATCCCCTCCTTCTATCCAAAATGTTTACACGCTGCCGATCCGATACGCCAGACCGGCCTTCGTATCAAAACGAAGCAGTCCTTCCCCCCGAATTATTTCATTGCCCGGGGTCTCCTCCACGCTGACCGAAAGCGCAATATCCGTCCGTACGGCGCATACGCCGCCATGCATCGAGCGGATGACAGCGGCTGTCAGCTTCCCGTCCGACCATTCGATGTCGACCTCGAAGCCGCCTCTCGCTCTTAAGCCGGTAACCTTACCGCTCGGCCACGCTTGCGGCAGTGCCGGGAGCAGCCTCAGCTCGCCGCCGTGCGACTGCAGCAGCATCTCCGCGATAGCTGCCGCGCCCCCGAAGTTGGCGTCGATCTGGAACGGGGGATGGTCGCCGAATAAATTCGGGTGGACCGAATGGCTCAGCAGCGCCGCCAAATTGTCGTAGGCGCGCTCGGCGTCCTCGAGACGGGCCCAGAAGTTAATAATCCATGCCCGGCTCCAGCCCGTATGCCCGCCACCGTTGGCAAGCCGGCGCTCCAGCGTGACCCGGGCGGCGCGGGCCAGCTCGGGCGTGCCGCGAACCGTAATTTGCTCCCCCGGATGCAGCGCGAACAAGTGGGAAATATGCCGATGCCCCGGCTCGGGCTCGTCGTAATCGACAGCCCATTCCATCAGCTGCCCGTGCTTTCCGATCGACGGCTCCGGAAGCTTGACGAGCGCCTGCTCCAGTTCGTCGCGGAAATCGCCGTCGATTCCGAGTCTGACGGACGCCTCGACACAACCGCTGAACAAAGCGTAAACGATCTGGGTATCCATCGACGGACCGACGCACAAGCATCCGGTATTGCCATTCGGCAGCGCGTACGTGTTCTCCGGGGACAAGGAGGGAGCCGTAACGAGCCGCCCCTGACCGTCCGTGACGAGAAAATCGAGAAAAAACTGCGCCGCTTCCTTCATGACGGGATAAGCCCGTTCCGCCAAGAAGCTGTCCGATAAGCCGTACTTGTAATGCTCCCATAGATGAAGGGCGAGCCAAGCCCCTCCGGTCGGCCAAAATACGGCCGGCACATAAGCGCCTTGGATGGCGGTATCCGCCCACAGATCGGTTGCGTGATGGGCGACGAAGCCTCCTGCGCCGTAAACCGTCTTCGCCGTGCGCCGGCCGTTCACCCGGAGCCGGTCCAGCAGATCGAACAGCGGCTCATGGCATTCGGCGAGGTTGGCGACTTCGGCCGGCCAATAATTCATCTGCAGGTTGATGTTGATATGGTAGTCCGCTTCCCAAGGCGGCGTATGGCTGTCGCTCCATATCCCCTGCAAGTTCGCCGGCAAACTGCCGGGTCTGGAGCTGGACATGAGCAAATACCGGCCATATTGGAAAAACAGCGCTTCCAGTCCGATGTCGCGTTGCCCATCGCGCACCCGTTTCAGCCGAACATCGGTCGGCATTGCTTCTATCGCTTCCCGGCCGGAATCCGGGCTGCCCAACTCAAGCGACACTCTGTTGAAGATCGCCCGGTGCGCAGCAATGTGGCGCTCGCGCAAAGCAGGGTATCCCTGCAGCGCGGCGGCATCGGCCTGCTCCAGACATACGCGCCGCGGATCGCCGTGCCGAAACGACGTTTGAGCGGTCACGATCAGCGTAACCGCATCCGCACCTTCCACGGAGATGTAGTTGCCGATCGTGCTTACGCGCCCGCCTTCGGCGTCGGCTCTCAGCACCGCACAATACAATACCCCGTCGGCGCCGCATCTTCCGCTCATCGCAACCGAATTGCCGCCCAGGCTCTCCATGTCCCCCTCGAACGGACGGCGGGTCAGCTGCGCGCTGAACGTCAAGCTTCCCGGCTTGTCGGCGGTCAATCGCATAACGATCGCCTGATCGTCGGCGCTTGCAAACAGCTCCCGGCGGTAAGCGGTTCCCGAGGAAGTGTACGTTACGGTCGCGAGCCCCGTCTCCAGATCAAGCTCCCGCGAATAATCGTCCGCGCCTCCCCGGATTCCTTCAAACTTGAGCTTCAAGTCCCCGAGAGGCTGGTACGGACCGAAATATTGCGGCGTTGATGTCATGGCCATGCGGGCAAGCCGCTCCGCCTCCTGAGGCTTCCCTTCGAACAGCAGCCGGCGAATGTCGGCGAGATTATGCAGCGCTTCCGGGTTATCGCGAACCCTTGGCCCCCCGTACCAGATCGAATCCTCGTTCATCTGGATCCGCTCCTCGGCGGTACCGCCGAACACCATTCCGCCCAACCGGCCGTTGCCGACCGGGAGCGCCTGAACCCAGCTTTTGGCCGGCTGTGTAAAGCCAAGCTTCGTATTTCCATTATGGCTCAAGATGATTCGCCTCCAATTTGTTCGAGGTTACCGATAACCTCAATGTAATCGGAGTTCTCCTTTCTGTCAACAACAAAAAAACCGCCGGATTAATAACCCGACAGTTCCCTTTGCCGCCCGTCATGCGGCTTTCAATCGTCATCCTCATCATCATCCGAAGCGAGTCCGCGCAAATATTCCTCGTCAGCACGATCGCGGGCACGGCTTTTTTCTTTCAACCGTTCGATAGCCGGCATAATGAGCAGGTCGACTTCCTTCTGCACCGTATACGCCAAATCGTACCGGCTCTGCGATTCAAGGAACGAACCTACTTCCATCAAGGCGTTGTAACGGTCCAGCTCCTCGCGGGTCAGAAGCCCGCGGACTTGAACGCTGCAGTGTCTCACGGATAAACCGCCTCCTGAAATCGCCGGCAAGCGAATGTACTAAAATTTCCCTTTTCTCAGCACAAGCATAATGCCGCCGATAATGAACAAGTAGCGCAAATCGATCAGCTTCTTCATGAATGCGGCCAGGCCGCCCTTCATCTTCTTGCCGAACACGATGCCGATCGCCTCGCCTTTGCCGAGGGAAGCGACGACCCCTTTGTTGTCGAACTTGAATTCGCGCATCGGCTGGTTGCGGATTGCCGCAACCAGATTATAGGCACATGTAACGCCCTGCTGCATGGCGATCTGGGCCGTCGGCGGATAAGGCTTGCCTTGATCGTTGAACATAAGGGAGCAGTCCCCGATGATGTATACATTTTCGTTTTGCGTCGTCCGCAAATAAGGATCGACTTTCACCCGGCCGCGCATCGCCTCGAAGCCGGCTTGCTCCACGAGACGGTTGCCGCGGATACCGCCTGTCCATATAACGGTCGACGATTTGATCGTCTCCCCGGTTGCCAGCACGACGCCGTCCGGCTTGCATTCCTTGATCGCCGTAGCGATTTTGAACGTGACGCCTTTGTTCGTGAGCACCTGCATGGCGTACTCGACAAGCTCCGGATCGAAGCCGGGCAAAGCGGTCGGAGCCGCTTCGATATTGTATATTTTCACAAACGACGGATCGACGTCGAATTGCTTGCACAGCTTCGGAATGCGGTCGGCCAACTCGCCGATGAATTCGATGCCCGTAAAGCCGGCGCCTCCGACCACGAAGGTCAAGTAATCTTTCCGCTCCGGCTCCCGCTTGAACTTGGCGAACTGATATTCGATATGCTCGCGGATCAAGCGGACGCTGTTGATGCTGCGGATGTTCAGCGCATATTCTTGAAGCCCGGGGATGCCGAACGTTTCCGACTCTCCGCCGAGTCCGATAACCAAATAATCGTAAGATAAAGTTCCGTCCTCGAGAATGACTTTCTTTTCCGTCGGCTTGATTTGGACGACCGTCGATTTGACGAAATCGATCTTGAATTCGTCGATCAGCTTGGATATATTGACGCGCGCATTCTCCGGATCGTCCGTTCCGGCTGCCGGCATGTGCAGGTGGGTCGTTATATAATGATAGTCGTGCTTGTTCACGAGCGTGACGTTCGCTTCATTATAATTAAGTTCCTTCTGCAGTCTAAGAGCGGTCAGTACGCCTCCGTAACCGGCGCCCAAAATGACGATTCTTGGAACTGTACTCATCTCGTATCCCATCCATATCCATGTTTGTTATGCTTCTCTATATGTCCGCAATCATATATCTTCCCATTCAAAATATCAAGCGACAAACTGTCTAAATTTTGTCGTAATATGTGACAAATCCGCTTTTCTTCGCATATGCAGACGTTTATAATAGTAGGGTGTGAAAAATCGAGTTGGAGGTGTCTTTTTTCGTGTCAGTGAGCGAGCACAATCAAGACTTGACGGACATCATCATCATCGGCGGAGGTCCTGCCGGGATGTTTGCGGCGTTTTACGCAGGAATGCGCCAAGCTTCCGTAAAAATCATCGAGAGCATGCCGCAATTGGGCGGACAGCTTGCAGCGCTATATCCTGAAAAATATATTTACGACGTAGCCGGCTTTCCGAAAGTAACAGCGCAGGAGCTTGTCAACCGTTTGAACGAGCAAATGAGCCTTTTCCCGGTCGACGTACGGCTTGAAGAAAAAGTATTGAAAGTGACGAAGAAGGACGAGCGGCTGTTCGAGGTGGAAACGGATGCGGGCGTTCATCAGTCCAAAGCCGTCATCATTACGGCAGGTGTCGGAGCGTTCGAGCCCCGCAAGCTGGAGCTGCCCGAAGCGGCGAAGTTCGAGAAGAAAAATTTACACTACTTCGTCAGCGATCTGAACAAGTTCGCCGGACAAAAGGTGCTGATCAGCGGCGGCGGCGACTCTGCGGTCGACTGGGCGCTTATGCTCGAGCCGATCGCCGAGCAAGTGACGCTCATTCACCGCCGGGACAAATTCCGCGCCCACGAGCATAGCGTCGAGCTTCTGATGAAATCGAAAGTGAATGTCGTTACGCCGAAAGAAATCGAGAAGCTGAACGGAACGGATCGCATCGAATCGGTTACGATCAAGGATATCAAGTCCGGCGTGTCCGAAGAGGTGCCGGTGGATGCCGTTATCGTCAACTTCGGCTTCGTCTCCTCGATCGGCCCGATCGCCGAATGGGGCCTCGAGATCGACAGCGGCTCGATCATAGTCGACTCCCGGCAAGAAACTTCGATTCCGGGCATTTTCGCGGCGGGCGACATTACGACTTATCCGGGCAAGCTGAAGCTGATCGCCGTCGGCTTCGGAGAAGCTCCGACCGCCATCAACAATGCGAAGGTGTACATCGATCCGGATGCGAAGCTTTCCCCGGGACACAGCAGCAACATGAAGTTTTAATAGGCAGCGGCAAGAAGAGGCACTCTGCGCATGCAGGAGTACCTCTTTTTTCTTCATTAATAGCCCGTACATGTATCCGCTCTTTCAACTAAGGGTATTCTACCCTGAAAAGACAATATGAAGGTGGAACATATCCGTGTCCTACATATGCCCATACTGTAACGGAATGATCGCGCTGAACTCGCTTTGCCCGCAGTGCGGCGAACCTCTGACGGACGGCGGGCGCCTGGACGATTATTCGGGCCCTTACTCCCCGTACCGCCAAATCGACGATCTCAAGCTGACTAACGGCTACCCGGATCTCGCCCGCCATCAGTGCATTCACCAAACGTTTTGCGGTAAATGCGGCTATTCGGCCATTACGGCGCTGGAGGAACGGCTGACCTGAATCAGTTGGCGGCTGAGCGCAGGAAGCCGGGCAAGCGGATAAACGCGACGGCCAGTCCGGCCACTCCGAACGCAAGCAAAATGAGAACGGTGCCGGCTACGTCGCCGATGCCCGCTCCGTGCGCAATGACGTCCAGCAGCGAATGCTGCGCCCAGAACTGCGGCGTAAAATGTCCGATATTTTGCACGAATTGGGGCATCATGTACGACGGCATCCATAGGCCGCCGACCATCGCTCCGCCCATGGCGATTAGCTGGGTAACCGCCATCGCCGCCCCTTCGCCGGGAACGATGAACGATAAGCCAAGTCCGATACCTGTTCCCGCTATGCTCAAGCCGGCGATGATCAAAGCAAGTGCGGACAAATCTCCCAGCTTCAAGCCGTACACGAAATGCCCGAACGCGAACAGCAGCGTGCACTGCGCGATAACGAACAGCACGAACGGGATCCACATGCCGATCAAATAGTGCAGCGGCTTGATGGCCGTACTGCGTATTCTCGACAGCAGACCGCTCTTCTTCTCGTCGAAAAACCGTTTCGCCATCGTAATCATGATGTAGAACACGAACATGACCGTCATGCCGGGTACGACCTGATCGATATAGCTGAACCGGTCCGAAGAAGTCGAAACGTTCTCCACGCGGATCGGGGAAGCGAGCGTCTGCTCCGATTGCGCCTTCGTCTGGCCCATCCGGACCAGCGCGTCCGACAGCTTCTGCTCCCTGTATTGGTTGAAGATGCTGTTCAGAATCGCTTGGATCGGGGCGACCGAGGCTTGCGCCGCCGGGTCCTGATACAGCTTCACGTCCACCGGCTTGCCCTGGTTCATATCCGCCTCGAATCCGCCCGGGATGACGAGTACGGCGGAAAATTGGCCTTTCTTGATGTTATCGATTTGTTCGTCCAATTGAGCCGGTTCAGCTGATTTCACGTCCATAATTTGCCCCGCCTGCTTCAGCAGAGCATTGGATGCAGCCGTTCCGTCCATGTCGACAACATGGAGCGAAATGTTGCCGGAGTCGCCCGAGCCGCCGAAGACGGAGGCGAACATCACGATGAAGATGACCGGCATAAGCAGCAGGAAAAAGAAGCTGTGCTTGTCTTTCCGGAGCAGTTTGATCTCTTTGCGAATAATCGCCAACATCGCCTATCCTCCTTCTTATCGAATCCGGCTAATCCCTTAACGCGGTGCCGGTTACGGTCAAAAATACTTGTTCCAAAGACGGTCTGACGACTTCCAGCTGCTTGACATCCCACCGGTGCTGCGCAGCCGAATGCAGAAGACGCTGCATCACCGTGCCGACGCGGTCCGTTTCCACGATCCATCCGGAGCCTTCTTTGACCGTCTTCACGATATCGGGATCGCCCGGAGGCTCCTTCATCCCCGCCGCTTCCACATAAATCGCTTTGCGCCCGTACCGTTCCAGCAGTTCGCCGAGCGGACCTATCGCCTTGATCGTCCCTTGATCCATAATGGCGATTTCGTCGCACAATACTTCGACCTCCTCCATATAGTGGGTCGAATAAATGATCGTGACGCCTTCGCCGTTCAGCTCGCGAATCATTTCGAATATATGATTGCGCGACTGCGGATCGATCCCTACCGTCGGTTCGTCCAGAATAAGCAGCTTCGGCCGGTGCAGCAGCGCCGCCGCGATATTGATTCTCCGTTTCATGCCGCCGGAAAACGTCTTGATCTCATCCTTCGCCCGGTCGCCGAGTCCGGTCCTCTCCAGTGCATCATGGATACGCCGCTTCAATTCGTTCCCGCGGACGCCGTAAGCCTGACCGAAAAATTCGAGATTGTCGTATGCGCTCATTTTCTCATAGAGCGTTATTTCTTGCGGGACGTACCCGATATATTCCGCCACCGCGCCGGTATCGTTCGTAATGTCCCGGCCGAACAGCTTCACCTGCCCGCTGTCGGCTTTGACGATGCCGGTCAATATTTTCATCGTCGTCGATTTCCCCGCCCCGTTCGGACCGAGAAAACCGAATGACGAGCCGGCGCGCAGCGAAAACGTCACGTCATGCAGAGCTTGCTTCTTCCCGTAGCCTTTGCGCAGTCCGGCAACTTCCAGCAGCATATCGCCGTTTTTCGCAGCCGCCGCGCCTTGGGGCTTCGTCAATAGTTGTTCCATAGTTCTCCTCCTAAAAATAAACTTACTTCGCAAGCGTGAGGCTACTGAAAAAGTCTGCAATGAGAGGAAGCAGTGATGGCAAGAGGGCAGGGAATGCGCTCCACTTCCGTTAAAATCGAGTTGTCTTATTTGAATTTAAGCGGGTACAACTCGATTTTAAAGTCAGACGCTTCGCTTTACGCACATCTCCCTGCCCCCTTTTTGTATTTCAATCCTCTCATTTGACTTTCTTAACAGCCTGAGCTTACTTCGCAAACATCTTTAAACATGCAATTTATGTTCGAGCAAATAGGCGCAGAAGCGGATGACCGCGTAAGCGACAAGCAATCCGACGGCCATGGCGGCGACGATGCTCCAAGTAAACGGCATAATCGCCGCGAAATTGTCCCCGTTCGCTCCGCCGGATGGCAACCCCGAATACAGCAAGCCGCCGCCGCCCATGAATGCGACCCAGAGGATAGGAGTAAGCGGGCGAATCGCCGTATACGGCGCGCTGGCGGTCAATATGCCAAGCGACGTCAGCAGCGGACTGAAGCCTATTATCAAGAACAGCCATTGGAAGCCCGCCTTCATAAAGAAGCCGACATCGGCGAACGAATAAGATGCCAGCGACAAAGCGATGACCGTTGCATACACCGTGCCGAACGCAAATATGATTCCCCATATCAAGACAGCCCGCAGCAGTCCGCCGATCCATTTGGACCCGACCAGCCATAGGCGCGGATACGGCAGCGTCAGCCACCAGCCGAACGTATCGTTTTCCCACTCCCGCTTCAAGCTGCCGAACCCGAGAAAAAATAAGACATAAGGCAGACCGAACGTTACGAACCACAAATTTTCCAGCCGCAGTGTATTGTTGATGGCGAAATAAGTTGTCGCGCTGACCGCCGCGATCACGATCAGAGATAAGTAGGCGATCCACCACCATTTCGCGATCGGGGAACGGTTCCGTTTCCGACAGCTTCCTTTTAGTTTGAATTCATGATGGACGAGCGCCCAGAACGTACCGGTCGGTGTCAACGTCTCCACTCCTTTTTGTACAAAGTCCGAAACACATTTTGCAAAGACCCGTATTCGGCCCGCAAATCATCCGTATCGCCGGTCCATATCGCCCGGCCCTGGTCCATCATGACCGTGTAGTCGAACAGCCCTTCCACCTCTTGAATATCGTGCGTGCTGATCAGCATCGATTGTCCGCGGTTTTCCAAATGGTCGATGATGCCGGAAACGATCGCCTCCCGCGAGATGACGTCGATGCCGGCGAACGGTTCGTCCAGAATAATAAGCGGCACATCGCGCGCGATGCACAGGATGAGCATAATCCGGGCTTCTTGTCCACGGCTCATGCCGCCGATCTTCATCTCGGGATCGATGTCCATCCATTCCGCGAACCGGATCGCGCCTTCCTTGTCGAAGCCCGGCAAAAACGTATGGCCCCATTCGAACGCCTGCTGCACTGTATGGCTCGGATACCAGCGCCCCCGGTCGGGCATGTAGGCGATCTGCTTATTCGTCTGCCAGCCCGGCTTCCCGCCGAACACCTCGATCTTCCCTCCATCCGGCGTCACAAGCCCCGTAATCGCCCGGAACAAGCTCGACTTGCCGCAGCCGTTCGGACCGAGGACGCCTACGATCCGGCCCGCCGGAATCGTGACGTCGAGCCCATCAAGAGCGGCTTTCTTACCGTATCGTTTCGTTACTTGCTCGCAAACGACGATCGGTTGCGTCATCTTACGCCCCTCCTTTGTCCGGAGCCGATTTCCGCTGCACGTACTGCTCGATGTCGTCCCATGTCAGCCCCAAGCTTTCCATCTGCGACATGAACGCTTCTATATATTGCGCGGCTAACTCCGTCCGGAACTTCTGTACCCGTTCTGGCGAGGACGTCACATAAGTGCCCTGCCCCCTCCGTTTTTCCGTCAAACCGTCCCGCTCCAATTCCTGATACGCGCGCATCACCGTGTTCGGATTCATCCGCAGCTCCTGCGCCAGCTCCCGTACCGAAGGCATTTTGTCTCCCAAGCCGATTTCTCCTTTCGCGATCGAACTCCGCACCTGATCCAATATTTGCTCGTAAAGCGGTTGGCTGAAATCGATCTGGAAGCGAAGCGGGCCAACCTGCTGTCCTGTCATAGGCGATCCTCCTGTCTTCCATGAGTACTGCATCACTTATCATAAGTGTATTATATCACTTAATACACTTATGACAAGTGACATTTGTAATCGATTTACAAAGATGGACGGCAGCCTGCTCGCTTGCAATCCTATTATAGGTTCCTCGTTTTGGAATGAATATTTGCAAAGTAGTTGTCTTTTTAATCGATTTTGGTGCGCCGCGCGAACGAATCTGCTATGATAGCTCAATCGGGCTTTTGCCCGTACGCGGTTCGCAACCATCCCGCGATACCAAAACTATGGAGGAATGGCGCATGTTCAATTTGCTCTGGGGCATTGTATTTGTCCTTGTCAATTTTGGGTTGTTTCTATTATGCTACCGGCTGTTCGGCCGAAAAGGCCTCTACGCGTGGATCGGCTTCGCCACCGTACTGGCCAACATCCAGGTAACCAAGACGATCGTGCTGCTCGGCATCGTCATGACGCTCGGCAATACGATCTATACGTCCATTTATATGGCCACCGACCTGCTGAACGAGAAATACGGCAAGAAAGCGGCGACGCAAGCGGTATGGTTCGGCTTCTTCAGTCTGCTCGCTTCGACGGTCATGATGCAGATGGCGCTCGTATTTACGCCGCTGGACGAGCCGATCGCCCAAGAGGCTCAGCAGGCGATGAGCTCGATATTCGGACTGATGCCCCGGCTCGCCGCAGGCAGCCTGTGCGCTTATTTCATCAGCCAGTTTCTGGACGTCCGGGTGTACAGCTATTTGAAAACGAAGTTCGCCTCCTACAATCAGCTGTGGATACGAACGAACGGCAGCACCGCGTTAAGCCAATTGGTCGATTCGCTCGTCTTTTGCACGATCGCTTTCGCCGGCTTATATTCATTCAGCGTGTGGGTGCAAATTTTAATCTCGACATACTTATTCAAATTCGTAATAACGGCGGCTTCCACGCCCGTCATGTATATCGCGCGCAGCTTCAAGCACAAGGAGGACGAGCAGGCGCTGCCCGCCGACCGTTAACGCGCGCGGCAAAAAAGCCCCGAAGGCGCCTGCTGAGGCGCTTCGGGGCTTTTTCTCGCTCGGCCTTCGGAATGATCGCGTCAATCACTCCAGTCCGGCGGACTCGACAAACCTTTCTTCATACAGCCTAGGAACCGTCGCGTAACGATCCAATCGGGAGCAATGCCTCACGTCGTCGGCATACCCTTTCACACGCAGCTCCCGCCCGCTGCCGCAATCCCATATAAGCTCGGGGATACGGGGCGCCGCGTGGCGGAATGCACCCGCGCATACTTCCGCTTCCGGCGATCGGCTTCCGTCAAGCGCATGAAGGATCGCTCCCGCCCCCAAATAATCTTCCAAGGACGGACGCAGCAAGCTCTCTCCTTCTATCGGATCGTTCCATTTCTCGCCGCACGGTACAACGGTTACGCATGCGCCGCTAACGCGTCGCAGCCGATTGGCTTCCTTGGCGACGGAGCCAGCGTTGAGCAGACACCCGACCAGCAGGGCGGACGCCGCCGCTCCGATCCGGGCGCAGACGGCCCCGTTCAGCGAGCAGAGAGCAAATTTACGTCCCGCGTGTTCAGGCCCGAATGTGATCGGCGACAATGTCGGGGCGCCTGCAGACGCCGCTTCGGCTCGGCCGAGGATCACCTCCGCACCATGCCGGTCGGCGAATTCGCGAACCCGGCCGTCTTTGGCATGAGGGAACACGACCGCCCCATGATGCAGCGCCGTTACTACCGTGGAGGAGAAGCTGAGCACATCGACAATGATGACGATATCGCCTCTCGCGGCGGCTTCCCGCGCGCCTCTTTCGCCCCATTCCACCCGGCATTCGTAAGGGGATTGATCGAACATGGGCTTCCTCCCTTGAAGAGGAGAGCCATTCCGCTGCGGAATGGCCCTCCTTGCTATCTGCTGTAAGCGCCGCCTTTATCTCTATCCTAATCGGACACGCCCATCATGGTCGAGACTACGGCATCGCCGGCAAAACTCCCATCCTTCGGCCGTCGGGCGGAATAAATAGTTGGTGAGCAGCCCGTCCGGATTCTCGACGGCGACCAGCATGCCTTCCGCAACCGGCACGATATGATGAATTTCACCATCCGGCTCAAGCCGCAGCACATGGGGCGTCAATACCGGAAGCAGCGCATCCTCCAGCCACATCCGCTCCCGGTACCATTGCGGAGGCGGCACCGGCGCGGGATACCCGCCGATCGGAGCGCCGAGCTCGTGTGCCAGTCGCTCCGGGTCGGCGGGAAGCTTGCGTCTCGCTCCGATCGCCGCTACGAACCGAAGGCACAGCTCAATCGTGTTAAGCACTTCATCGTAGTCGAGCGATCCGTTCGCGTAGCGGATTTCTACCGTCCCGATATCGAACCAAGCGGCCGCATTGATGCCACAGCGGTGGGATTGCGGACGACCGCGGTGACGCAGCGCCGACGGATTCGGCTCGAGGACGTAGCTTTGCAGCATTTCCGGCGTGACCGGGGGACCGTACAGCATGCGATGCTCGCTCGTACGCAGCAGCCCACGCAGAGCCTCCTGTACCGAAATCGCGGCTTCCAGAATCGGCTTTACTACCGGCTGCCCCCATGGCTCCAAGCCGACATGCACATGAAGACCGCAGCTCCAATTCGCGGTCGCTCCTTGCGCCTTCAGCCGGTCCAGCATGACCCGGATCTGCTCCCGCTGCTCCCATACGATCGGCGGCGGCTTAAGCTCGCTGCCCGATTCCGCCCCCGTCTCGTCGAATTGCCGCTCGTCGAGCGACATCTCCCACCCCGGCAGCAGCTCGACCTCCTCCGGGACGCCGCCCACAAACTCGATTTCAACTCCGAACTTCAGATCTTTCCAATCTATGTCCTTAGGCCACATACGTTCTACCCTCTCTCATTCGATTATGTTAATCCGGTTTGAGACTGCAGAAGCGCAGGCGGCCCTCGCGCTCTCGGTTAACGGGGAATTTTCGGTCTGGGCATCGGATGGCCCTCCTTCCTTTCAAGTTTGGGTTACGGCTTGCGGCTGTGCTTCATGATCACTTTCCCGGGTCTCCAGTTCAGGATGAGCATAAGCTGCTCGGCCATGTAGTCGGGCGTATACTTGAACCCTTCCTCAATCCAGTGAAGCGTAAGACCCAGTAAAGCGTGAGTCTGGTAAATGATCTGCAGCTCGTTGTTGATCTTGGAAGACGCTTCGTTCGGATCGACGTAAAGATCGTCCAGCGCAGCCGATTTCAACGCTTGGAACAGCTGTTCCCGAAAATTGGGCAGCACGTTGCCGTTCAGCATTGTCTTATACAGCTCGGCATGAAGATAAACATGATCGAACAAAGCAACGGCCGTATAGGGCAGCTCATCCAAATGAAAAAAGTCTTTGTCCCGGTACGGTGCCCGGAACGCTTCGACCAGCCCCGAGGTGACATCGCCCAGCACATCCGCGAGCAAAGCGTCCTTATGCTCATAATGCGCGTAAAACGTGCCGCGGTTGCAATCGGCCAGCCGGACGATTTCGGTGATCGAGACGGACTGAAAGTCTTTTCCGGCAAGAAGCGACAGCAGCGCTTGCTTCAACGCCTGCTTGCTTTTGGCGACTCTTCTGTCCGGCTTGTGGAACGTGGAAGTATCCGACATGTCAAAACCCCGCAAAGTTGGAAATCATAATCGGGTCATGATGCTGTACAAAAACGGCGTTACTGTTCGTTTCCGTACAAATCGAAAGGTTTTACTGATTGTTCGCCCCTGTAAAGAAGACTATACTTTTAGTAGACAGTTGTTCGTTTTTCAACATCTGTCACCGAGACTTATCGTTATTGTACATCATTTCGTCGCACAATCAAACGATCCGGGAGGTCTTGTTGATGAAACTCGAAGGAAAAGTTGCCGTAGTGACGGGAGCCGGCTCCGGAATGGGCAAGGAAATCGCCGTACTATTCGCCAAGGAAGGCGCCAAAGTGATCGTGTCCGACATGAACGAGCAGTCGGCGCAAGCAACTGTTGCCTTGATCCAAGCAAACAACGGCATCGCCGTTTCGGTAGCGGCCAACGTAGCGAAGGAAGAGGATGTCCGGAACATGATCGACGCCGCAGTCGAGAATTTCGGCACATTGGATATACTAGTTAACAACGCAGGCATTATGGACGGCATGGTTCCTGCCCATGAGCTGACGGACGAATCGTGGGAACGCGTCTTCGCGGTTAATGCCACGGGCCCGATGCGGGCGATTCGCAAAGCGCTGCCCATCTTCATGGAGAAAGGCAAGGGAACGATCGTGAACATCGCCTCCGTCGGCGGTTTGTACGGCTCCAGAGCAGGCGCGGCTTATACGTCCGCGAAGCATGCCGTCGTCGGCTTGACCAAAAACGTCGGCTACCAATACGCGAAGCTCGGCATTCGCTGCAATGCCATTGCACCGGGCGGGGTGAAAACGAATATCGGCATGGGCGGCTCCGTTCCGAACGAATTCGGCCTGGATAAGGTGATGCCGGGTATGGGCGTCATGCCGAGAACGGGCGAGCCCGAGGAAATTGCCGCAGTCGCACTGTTCCTCGCGTCGGACGATTCCAGCTTCGTCAACGGTACGGTGATTACCGCCGATGCGGGTTGGACGGCGTTTTGATTTGGATAAAGGAAAGGACGGCCGTCTCGATTGAGACGGCCTTTTTCGTATAGACTAACGTCGAGCGCTACATTCGTGCAGCGGGATAACGTTCATTGTTGCTTGCCGGTATACATACATTTACTTTTGACACAGCCGCATGATATGATCGAGGCGTTAAGCCCGACATGGCCTTAGGAGTTGGTCGCAATGAAGCTCGCCCTTGTTCGAACATCCGCACGTTATTTGGAAAGCGTTTACTTCAGACGGCTGTTTCTGTCCTATACGTTGATCGCCTTGCTGATATCCGCGGTATGCGTCTTTCTCATGCTCGAGCGGACCGGAAGAGCCGCGGCCGAGGAGAAGGCGCAAAACGGCAACAGCCGTTTGACCGCGTTAAAGGAGCAGATGGAACATACGTATCCGGGCGTCTATAAAAACGCCTTCTTCGGCAAGCTGCTGTCTGCCGTCGATACGTCCGCGCGCGATCCATTCTCCGTATTTTACGAGGAATACGGACAAAGCATGTATCAAATTTATCATTTGGCGAACCATCTCAAAGAAATTGTGGCCGACCATCCGGAAGCCGAAAATGTAACTTTTTATTTCAAAAACACGGATTTCATGGTCGACAAGCACGCCTTCTTCCCGTTCGGGGACCGTACTCCCGGAGCCGGGTTGATTCGTTTGCTTAAATCGGACGATTCATGGACGAACCGTTGGATACTGCGGGACGTCGATTACGGACTCGGCGTTCGCGACCGTTTGATGACCTATGTCATTTCATTCCCCGAGCGGGCAGCGGGCAAAGACATTCAAGGATATTTGCTGATCGATATTCGCGCCGACCTGTTTCATACCGTCATGGACCGGTTTCTCGCAGACTCGCGGGAAAAGCTGTTTATGTATCACATCCCGGACGGCTATATGGCAGGCTCGAGCAATGCGTCCGCCGCGGATAGGTCCGAGGTGAAAGCCGGCTGGAACGGGCGAACGAATGGCGACGTACACTTTCTTTCCTTACAGCGGGAAGGGGAACAATGGGCGTATGCGGCGATGGCTCCGCCCGACATTTCTGCACCCGCCTCCACCAACATGAGGAGCACCATCGTATGGATCGGTTTGGGGACGGCCGCTATCGGCATCGTACTCGCCTACTTCCTCGCCTTCAAATCATACAAGCCGGTTCAGCATTTGATTCAACGCTTGAAGGAACGGAACGCCGGCTTGTACCCGAAGCAGCAGCGCAACGAGCTTCAGGCTTTGGACTACGTCATGACGGAATTGCATCATACGATCCAATATTTGTCCCAAAAGCTGAGCGGCAGCAAGCTGCTCGACTTGCTGCACGGACGAATGACCGAAGACGAAGCCGTCGAAGCGGTTCCCGCCGCCTCCGCTTACGTCGTGGTCAACGTGATCTGGCGCGGCGATAAAGCGAAGGAAACGGCCGTGCTGGCGACTCGCAAGCTGTCTCTCGCGCATCTCGCCGTGGAGAACCGCCCGGGCGAATGGAGCGTTCTGTATTACGCCGACGATAGCGCATCGTTGCGCGAGCAAATACTGGCCGAGCTTCATGCCGTGCTGCATGGCGCGGGAGGAGCAGCTTCGTTCGCCGCAGGCATAGGCGGTACGGCTCGGTCGCCCGAGGAAATCGCCAAGTCGTTCGAGCAGGCCGAGGCCGCTTTGGCCTATAAGTTTCTGTTCGGCGTGAATACGATTATGGATCATGACGAATTGAGCGCACGCAACGAAATGCCGCAAATTCAATATGAGCCGCTTGAAAATGCGATGCGCGCAGGCGACCGGGCCGCCGTAGAGCAGTTCCTCGAGCAATTTGCGATGGTTGCGGGCAGCCGCTCCGTTCCTTTGGAGGCCGTCCAGTTTTGTCTGATGCAGCTTGCGATGATCGTATCGAAAGTCGTTCTCGACGTTAACATGAAAGAACGTCTTTTCCCCGCAGCGCTGTCGACTCAATTGGTCCGAGCGGATAATTGGCATGATTCGCTCGAGGCGATACGCACATTGAGCATTCAAGTGACGGGGCATATCGAGCAGCACATTATGCGGCGATCCCAGCACGAGCTTGCCTCCACCTTGACGTCGTATATTCGGGACCATCTGCATGAAGATATTTCGCTCGATCAGTTGGCCGCGCTGACAGGCTTGTCGACTTCTTATTTATCCAGGCAGTTCAGGGAACGGATCGGAGTTCCTTTTATCGATTACTTGACCAACGCCCGCTTGGACAGCGCCTGCGAGCTGCTGCGCCATACCGCCCTGTCGACAAAAGATATTGCGGAGAAGGTCGGCTACAGCAACGCCCGCTATTTTTGCGCCCGCTTCAAAAGCAAGTTCGGCGTAACCCCGATGCAGTACCGCAAAATGCCTTTCGCCGAATCTGCCTTCTCCGAGCCATAAAGCCCATGCGCCGATTGACGCGGAACAAGGGGCTGCCCCTTTATCGGGACAGCCCCTATTTTCATTTTCGTCCAATAGAAACGCCGTTCACTTTGTCTTGCTTTTCTCCTTCTCCACTTCTTTGCGCAGCAGCTCGTCCGTTTTCCTTAATGCCGAATTGACGTCCTCGTTGCCGAGCGCCGAATTCATGAATGCATCCCGCAGCAGGGCGTCCGCCGTATTCGTATCGATAACGGTCATCCCTTTCGCGCGTGCCGGACGGAGCGGAGCGAATTCGTAGTAGCTGACGGCTTTCATATTCTTGCCTTTGAACGCGTCGCTGTTCTGGCTCAAAACGCTCAATATGCTTTTGTCGGCCAACGTCGGCAAAAATCCGTTGCGGGAATCGTTCATCTGAACGTCGTCGCCGAGCAATTCCATGATGACCTTGAACGCTTCGTCCTTATGCTTGCTTTGCTTCGTAATGAGCAAATACCCGGGCGGGAATATGCCGATTTTTTTGGGCGCCCCGGCGATGATCGGGATCGATGCCATGTCCCAATTGGGAAGCATGCTCAAGTTGAGATACGGCGAGTAAATGTCGGAATGAATGGCGACCGTCCCTTTCTGGAACATGGTGCTTTCCTCGGCTACCGTTTTCCCGATCGTATTGTTCGGTATTTGATAAAACCGCATATAGTTGTCAAATATTTTTTTCCACGTCTCGAAGCTCGACAGATCGTCCTTGGCCGGGTCCAAAGTAGAGAGAGAATATTCATTGTACGTCAATAAAGAGCTGACATTGGCGCTGAACCCGCGGTAAACGACTCCGTTCTCCACGCGGGTCATCTTGCGGGCCGCGTCGTATACTTCGTCCCAGGTCATGCCGTCTTTCAAGTAAGGCTGGCCGAATTTGTCGAACAAATCTTTGTTGTAATACAGTACCCGCGAAAAGAACGGCGAAACCGGGAGGCCGTACAGCTCTCCGTTTGGCGAAGTCAAATTTTTCAAGCCGTCAATAAAGATCGGATTGAAGCGGGTCAAATCGTACTTATATTTCTTGACCATCTCGTTCAGGTCGTATCCGAGCCCAAGATCCAAGTAGTTGGTGCGGATCGTGCTGGAAATATTGCGTATAATATCGGGAATCTCGCCGCGGGCAACGTACTCGGCAACCGAGTTCGAAGCTCCGCTGGACGGCAGCCAGGTGATCGTGATGTGCGGATACTTTTTGCGCAGCACGTCTTTGAAGCGGGTATTGAACTCCTGTTCCGCTACTCCGGAGGCATGGATTTTCAATTCGACCGGTTCGGGAGGCTTCTCCGCTTTGTCCGCGGGCTTCTGCCCGACGGTTTGGTCCGGACCACCGCCTCCGTCGCCGCAAGCGGCAAGCAGAACGACTAACGACGAACCGATCAGACAATGGAACAGCTTCTTATACTTATACATTCGGAATCGACCCTCTTTCCATTTAGTAGGTTTGCTCTTTTCCCAAATGCCTGTCCAAGAAGGCATATGCCATCTGCCGAACAGCGCCGGGAAAATCATGTCCGCCGTTTGTCATCACATAATGAAAGGAATCGGCCTTGTCCAACAACCGGTACAGCTCGAACAACCGATCCATTCCTTGCGAGTACGACTGCCAATTCGGAAAAATCGGATCCTGCTGGCCGCTATAGTAAAATGCCGGGATTGGCGCGGCTAGCGCGGCAATCTCGTGAAATTCGAAAGGGACTTCGCCTCTGTTCAAATCTTCGGTCAGGCGGGGAATATGCGAGAACCAATCCCGTTCCCCCCATCGATTCGGTGTCGGATCGCCCGCGAAGGTGCAAAAACCGCAGCTGCTGACGAAGGCCCGGATCCGATCGTCCAGACCGGCCAGAAAGAAGCTATTATAACCGCCGAGAGAATGTCCGATCGCCCCGATCCGCCCCGGGTCCACCTCGGGCAAAGCGCACAGCAAATCGACGCCATACAGATGATCGATCAGCATCTTGCCGACAGCCGTCCAGCCCGGGTTGCTTTCGTAAAATGCCGCCGTACGATAGGCTTCCGACAGCGAGGAGGCCCGCTCGCCTGCAGTAATCGTATCCGGCGCAAGCACGACATATCCGCGCTGCGCAAGTTCAAACCCATATCGCCGATTGCTGCGCCCTTGAAATGTCGCGGTGTCCTCCTTGCCGTTCCCGATCGTCGGATGAAGCGCCAATACCGCCGGAAGCGGCCCGGCTCGCCGGTCGCTTGGCAGAAGAAGATAAGCGGTGACCTCATCTCCGTTTGTGGTTCCGTAGCGGATATGAAGCCGCGAATGGTCGGCAAACTCCACCTTCGACAGCACTTCATATCCGGTAGGCTGCCGATTCGGATGCTCTCCCACATACTCCATCCAAATACGCCGAATCCCTTCCCGCTTAATCCGCCACTGCTCCGCTGAAGCAGCGTCTGCCAGCAACGGCGGTACTCCATTGTCATTTAATTGCTGCAGTACATAAACCATACATGCATCCCCTCCACTCAGGTGTGCTCGGACGCCCCCAGCCGCATGCTCCATAGTTGCTTCCCGCTGGCATAATACAGGCGGTCGTTCAGCAGGGCGAGCCCGGAAGTGATCTTATGAGGCGGCTTGAGCAAGCACACCAGTCTGCACGTATCCGTATCGATTGTAAAGATCGCCTGCCCGCGTAAACCGTAGATCCGGCCCGCCTCGCTCTTGACGAGTCCTTGCCGCACCAATCCGCCCAAAGCGGCGATTTCTTCCTGTCGGAGAACACGACGGGCTTGCGGGTCATAGACGAAATAGAGCTTATCGGTAAAGGCATGCACCAAGCCCGCCGAGTCTATCTCCATCAAAGCGATCTCGCGCGCTCCCGGAATAGGCGCCTCGCTATAAACGACTTCTTTGGTTCGCCAGTCCAACCGGTAAAGCCGCCCTTCCGTATCTTTCGGTTTGCCGCCGCCCGGAGCCTCGACGCTCGTACCGCATAGAAGATCGCCGCCCGGCAACGGGACGATGCACATCGTACTGTGATGCCGAATCAGGCGGTCGGGCGTCAGCACTTGTTCGGTTCTGTCGGCCAGGTTGCGAATGTACAATCCTCCTCCGACCACACCATAATTCCCGTATCCGCCGAAAATCACATGCTCCCCATCCGGATGAGCCAACGCGCAGCGAGGACGGTAAATTTCAGGCACGGAGGCGACCAGCCTCGGGTTTTCCGCTTCCCCGGGTTCCTGATGAAAGGGACGGGACGTATCGATGATAAACACATGCCCGCCTGCGTAGGCGGCACCGGCGATCCAATTTCCCTGTATCGCATAAGCGCAAATATTTCCGTTTTTCTCGGTCCATCTTCCCCCCAGATCTTGCAGGACATCCGCTTGCGGATCGTAACGGTACAAATGCAGCGGATGATTGGAAGTGCCGTATAGGTTACCGTCCGGTCCGGCTGCAAGAGGGGACAGATCAGCCCCTTCCGATTCATAAGACAACGGAAGCAGAAGCTCCCGACCGCATGTTTCGTTCATCACGACCGCTTCCTTGTCCGGCAAGCTATAGCGCAATAGACGCCATGGAGCGGGGAAACGGCGATGCACGGTTTGGAACCCCGTGCCGGTATAATCGCTATCGGCAACCTCGCGATCCGAAATCGGGATCGCCGCTCCCCGCTTCAAGCGAAACCACGGCTGCGGCTCGGAAATCGAAGATGGCGCCAGTCGACCATATACCTCGCCATCGGACCCGAGCCTCACGATGCCCTTGCCGCTTACGCGATCCTCTCCGACAACCAATAAGCGGACTTCGCCATTCTCCGGGTCGCGAGCGGAGATGACGCACCGTTCCGTGCCGATTCCGGCATAGACCCATCCATCTCGGTCCACCGCCAGATGAAACGGGTAATCCTCTTGAACGTCGAGCCGACCAAGCTCCGTCAAAGTCCGCGAGCTTGGCACGTATTCATGCAACCGGCATGTCGGGTAGGAGGCCGCATAGATGGTACCGCCCGAATCTTCCGCCAAGCTGAATCCGACTGCCTCTCCGGAATGCCCCGCCTCGCAGCAATCGACGAAGCGGCCTGCGAACGGGTCCAGCGCCATCAGCAAGTTTCCCGCCCCCACATAAAACATGCCGCTGCGGCTGCTTAAGCTGGCGTACGGATAATCTTTGTTGTTTGCCGGAAAGTGGACTTGCTTGCTGGTCCCCTCCTGCGGATCGACAATCACCGCGTAACCGCGCGCGGCGATTACGAGTCGCGTATCTCCCCGATTATTCGTACAAATCGCAGCGGTTCTCCCCTCGTCAGCCTGTACGGGGGTACCGTGGCAGCACAATCCGGATTCGGATTGCATCTCTTGATTGTTCATACGCCGCAAACACCCCTTTCTTCTTTTCTTTTGTTTCCTCCTCATCCAATCGCTCCGCGTCGTTCATACATCGCGCCCCCTTTCCTGTTTCGTTTACGCGGTGCTTTTTCATTGTCCACCCCGGGGCTGGACCTGAATATGCCAAATCGTTATGATGGATTCCGATTATTTGCGATCGCGATACCATTTTTTCGACCGTCAGGCCGTATCTTTGCGCAGCGGCCAAAGAACAAAGCCCGCTGACAAAAATTCGGCACGATTGTCAAAAAATTTGCCCTGTTCACATCACCCGTCAATAGTAGACAATGAAAGCGTAACCAACCTCACGAATAGGAAAGGGGCTAGAAAATGAAGCGCGCAAGGAATTATAAAGCGCTGGCGACCGCGTTAGCTATGGCGATGCTGGCATCGGCCTGCGGGGGCAACAATGGAAAGGCGGACGAGAAAGGAAGCGGCGGCGGTGCCGGACCGGTCGGCCAAGATGCCGCCAAACCGCCGGAGCCGGTCGAGCTAGTATTAAAAGATGCAACCTTCGGCTGGAGCGCCGAAAACTTCATGGAGAATTACGGCAAGGCGATCGAGAAAAAGTATCCGCATATGAAAATTACGTTCGTGCCCAAGAGCGCCGCGCCTATTAAGGAAATGATCGCCGCTAAATCCCGGCTCGACGTCGTCATCGTGGCGTTGTCCGGCTTCTACGCGAATATCGAGGACAACAAGCTGCAATTCGATATGACGCCTTTTATCAAAAAACATCAGTTCGACCTGGAGCGCATTGATCCGACTACCGTCGCCCTCGCCAAGCAGCTGGCCGGCGGAGGGATGTACGGGATGCCCGTCAACGGCGCCGCTTCCCCGATCGTTTACAACAAGGATTTGTTCGACAAGTTCGGCGTCGCCTATCCGAGCGACAAGATGACGTGGGACGACCTTTACGAGACGACCAAAAAGTTATCCCGCAGCGAAGGCGGTATCCAGTATTACGGCACGATCATCTCGCCGGTCGATGCAATGCTGCGCAATTCGTTCTCGCTCGGCTTCATTCATCCGACGACGCGCAAAGCCGATTTTACAAGCCCCAAATGGAAAGACTACATCGGCAATATGCTCCGTTTCTATGAAATACCGGGCAACCAAGTGACGGTCAATCAATTGGGCGGCGGAACGACGAGGAACTTGTTCCATAAGGAGCAGCGGTTAGCGATGTGGCTTCCGGTATCCGGAACCGGAATCGGGGATTTGTCGTTCGAAGGGATCAACTACGATTTCGCGCAAATCCCGTCGTTTACAGATTCGCCCGGCGTCGGACCGCAATCGTGGCCGCTGTTCTTCTATTTGACGAGCGTGAGCGAGCATAAGGAGGAAGCCTTTAAAGCGCTGGCTTACTTGGCGTCGGACGAATTCCAGATGCAGAAATCGCGCGCCGGCATTTTGACCGTGCTGAAGAGCAAAGAAATTCGCCAAGCTTTCGCCCAAAATGCGCCGGAATACAAAGGAAAAAATTTGCAGGCGTTCCGGCCGGAAACGTTCGCGCCGCCTGCGTACATGTCGAAATATAACGGCATCGCCATCTCGGAAATGAACAGCGCGTTCAGCGAAATGGTTACGGGCAAAAGCGATTACAATACGGCGTTAAAGGCGGCGGAAGAACGGGCCAACAAACAGATCGAAGCTTTGGAGGCGGCGAACAAATAAGTATTCGCGTTCGCCTGCGCTTCGGGCGGAAGCCGATCATAAACCGGGAGGAGATCGTCTTGAATCGGGAAAAACAAAGTAATGAATCGTATCCAATGCTAAGTCGAAGAAAGCTGCTGTCATCGATAGGAGTTACCGCTGCGGGGGTAGCGACTGCGGGGGTGGCCGGTGCGGCGGGAAGGGCGTTTGTCTGGATCGACGCGCCTTCCGTCACCGGTGCCGTGTATGCTCCTAACGGTCCATTGACGGATATGGGGTGCTGCGTGGCGGCAACGATCGCGCAGTTAAGGGAACTCTCCGATCCGGATCCCCGCTACATCTATTATGTAACCGATCCGGGCCAAGAAGGACATTTCGGCTTCGATCCTGCGGATACGACTTCCGCGGATAATACAGGCACGGTACTCGTGTCCGTTTCCGGAGCCCGATTCAAGAGAAAGTATGACGGGACGCTCCGTGTCGGCTGGTTCGGCGCCAAAGGGGATGGCATAGCTGACGATACGGCAGCCATTCAGAATGCAATCGATGCCGCGTATACGTCCGATGGCGGAACGGTTGTCTTTCCGGATGGCACCTATGCGATCCGCGGCAATCAATTGGCGATTCGGCGGAGCAACGTGTTTTTGAGCGGCGAGGGCAACTCCAAGCTGCTGTTTCTGGAGCCGGGGGCGGGTGATAGCTGTATTCATGTGTGGGACAATCGGGGCGGGCTTGGGATGACGAACGCCAGCAACCTTCCCTACTACGAGAACATCGATTATTTCGACCCTCGGCAGTACGGCGGTGACGACTACCGCATTGCGAATGTCGGTATAGCCAATCTCGAGATTTGCGTTGCCAGAAGGACAGGAGCGGTCATCACGATGCGCAAAGTAGACGGATTTTCCAACTCCAATCTTCGCATCACATTCGCTCAAACCTCAGCCGGACAGCTGCCGATTACAGGCAATGCGATCCGCACCTTTTTCTGCTCGGACGGCAGTTGGGACAATGTTCACATTCACGATAATGCAAATGTGACTTATGGTGCGCTCGTCTACTGGAGCTACGCGATCCACGATCGGAGAATCCGCATCGGCAAGGTGAATACGATTGGATTCGAATATAAACACGGTGTCAAGTGCAGCATCCGTGACATAAGGGTGACAAGCGACGGGGTGCTCGGCGCCCGGGGGATCAACGTCGGATACGGGAGCCGTTACATTCAGATCGAACGGGCGGATGTGCGCGGCTACTTGACCGGGATTTGGCTGAGGAGCAGCGACGAATACGAGTATAGCGAGCATTTGCATGTCGCGGACAGTTATTTCCATGGTACTATCAATGGTTTAGTATTCAACCGGGTCCGTTATGCCGTAGTGGACCGGTGCCATATCGTATCTCAAATACCTGTCGTTTTCCAAAGCGGCAAGACATACATCCTTTATCGGGAAGGCAGCGACGATACGACTCTGGTTCGCAACTCGGCAGGATGGACTTACGACGGCGATTACGACTCGAAACAACAAGTGCAAAGCGGGGGCATCAGTCAATGGCGATACTTTGAGCATTCCTACTTGCCGCAGGCAAATGGCGTTACGCTTCAACGTTCGACGTTGGAAATTGCCGCAGGATCGCCGGCTTCGCAAGCTTGTATAAAAGTGCTGATTCCGCCGGATATGCAGGCGAGCCATCTTGTCAATAGCAGCGGAAAGTTGAAAACGTTTACCCATACGGACGGAACGACTTATTATGCCGCCTCGCTCGTTAATTGCCGATTTGAGGATCTGATCCTGAAGGCGGACCCTTCCGTGCAGCATTATGGTATCGATTCGATGAGTCACGTTATGAGCCATTGCCTGTGGAGCAAAATATCGTTTGAAGGTGTCCGTTCGTATCATGCCAGGGTGATGAAGTTTCACGATTCGGTGATAGAATCGGTCCGATTGCATCCTACCATTGCTTCTTCGCATGTGTTCCAAATCAATGCGATCGATGGACTGGAGGTGCGCAACAGCAGCATGAGCCACAGCCATACCTTGTTTTACTGTCATCCGTCCCAGAACATGACTACCGCCGTGAACGACGGCTTTACAAATATCCGTCTCATCAACAACAGGTTCGTCGGTAAAAATGGATCGGGGATGACGTGGCGATGGGGCTGGACGGTCTTGTTCGAAGGTTTGGTAGAAAGGCCGAGGCTTATCGGCAACAGCTTCCTCGGCATGCCGAATCCGACCTTTTATGGAAACGGTTCTGACCCGAACGGCCTCAGCAATGTCTACAGCGCGGATCATACGAACTTGTCCGAAGGCGTTCCCCTGCTGACGGTAAACCATACATGGAACGTCCCGGCCATCTCTGCAGGCAGTACGCAAGCATCGTCCGACATTTCCCATCCGGAAGCCGTGCCCGGCGACGCGGTTACGATCGGCACCGATATTGCGCTGCAAGGATTAACAGCCGTCGGATATGTGAAGAGCAAAGGCGTCATCTCCTTCTATCTTGCCAATCCGACAAGCCAATCTATTGCGCAAGGGACGACTCGTTTCTCGCTGACGCTATTGAAATAAGAAAAACGTCTATCGACGTACTTCAAAGTTGAGCGACCGCGACTTAGCTGAAGTTTTTCTTGGTAAGGAAAGTCTCACTTCGCTTTAACGCTTTAGCGAAGTTAAACTTTCCTTATCGATAATTCGAAAGGAAGGGGAGCAATACCCCTTCCTTTTGCCTCAACTTCGAGCTTCACAACTATAGAATTCCCATTTCGGTCAACCATCTGTAAGCAATCGTTCTGTCAAGCTTCCGTCAGAGTTCAGGGTAGTCTCAAGTATACCTTCGGGTGTGTTCGTGTACAGCGAGTACCCGCTCATATTCTTGCTGTTCGGCTCGTGATGAACAAAGAGCTGTAAGGAAAGCTTTTCGCTTCGAAGAGCCTCACGATCGACAACCGCAAACGCATAGCGACCCGACCGCATGGAATCCGGCACCTTCTGTTCGGGCGACTCGACGGATGGAATCGCTGCATCGGCAAGGAATCGATACTCCCAGCTTCGCGTACCGTTCGAAGTATCGTACACTACCTTGAGCTGATTGCCGAGCAGCGCGCGCACATCGTCTCGGGGTAAGCCCGGCATAAGCTTATCGCGAATTTGCCCGGAGAGCGGCTTTGTCAAATGCAATGTTTTGTCCGCAGCGGTATAATCGACCCGATAGCCCGCTATGGCCGCAAGTTCATTAATCGGCACATACAACCGGCCCTGGTTCACGACCAGCGGATAGGTAAGCTGATGATGCGGCTGGTTATTGAACGAATATTGGATGAACGGGATTAAATCGACCGCAAAAGCGGATATACGGGGCGATGGCTGCACCGGCTGTCCGGAACGCTCCGATCGGATCGTATTGTCGGTCTCCAGCTTAAGCCGCCTTGTTTGGCTATCGTACGCTGCAGATAAGTCCAGTATTTTTCCTACAAGGTCCATCGGATAATAAACAATGCCTTCGTAGCTGATAGGCAAATGGGTCAAACGAGCGTAGCGGCCATTCACTTTCATGTTCAGGTCGGCTACCACATAGCCGAGGGCCGAAGCGGCGTAACCCAGGACCGGAGCTTGAGGATTGAACAGCGGTTCTGTTACAACAAGCAGCGATTTCCCCGACTGGTCCCAGTCTACACGATAACCGGTGATTGTGTTCCAGAAATCGTAAGGCACAAGCACTTGGTTGTCTACCAGCAAAGTCGGATTGGAAAGCGTCGCTAACGTTTCTCCGGCTTGATTCCGTACCTCATTCCCGCCGATCGGGATCTTCCACCGAGCCCCCCATGGAGCGATCGCCGTCACTTCCCAATCAGCGCCATTCCACTCTGCATCCCCTCCAAGCATCGTCATCATCCGGTATAGGGGGAAATAAACACTGTCGCCCAAATAAACCGGTTGAAGGAACTCTTCCCAAGGAGCCACTACCGCAAGCTGATCGTTCAAGGACAGCTCCATGGGCTTGCGGCTAAGCATTCTTTCTACGAGCACCGCTCCACGCGGCACATAAAGTTCGCCCGTTCCGTACTCCGCCTTCCCTTCGATCACGTTACCGCTGATCGTACCGGGACCGTCCAAGTATTTCACAAGACCGTCAATCAGCCGATCCAGCTCCTGCCTGCTCGGTTGCCTGCTACGTAACACATCGGCGGCCAACTCCGCTTTAGGTCCCAGAAGCTCTAGCGTATCCGGTGCGACACCTTGATCCGAAAGAAGCCGAACGGCTTCAACCTCCGCTTGTGTACGCTGGTCGAGCCGCGTCTGCTCGGCCATTGCTCCGGGCGTAAAGTTCGCCAAGAGCGCCGTACCGACTAGCAGCTGCATCGCTGTTTTGAACAAACGTTTTTTCAAACCTCTCCACCTCGATCCACATTTTCCTCAAGCATTTATTCCATTTTCTTGAAATAGACGCTTGGAAATGCGGAAGGTTGCGCTATTCGTGGAAACCATTACCAGATGGGAGCCATTATTTCAATCGGTAAATAAGAGCGACAGCCCCTCAGACTGTCGATAACAGGTTAGCTTCATTCAGTACATTTCGGATGAAGCCACCATACCCCGGCACATTCGGGCAGCCGGACCCAGTTATTCGCCAGTACCCGTTCCGCCATTTCGTCGCCGAAAAAAAATCCCGCCAGCTCCTCGGCTTGACCGATATGCTCGAATTCGTAATCGGTTCGGATCCATCGGTGGGAAAACCCGTACAGATCGGTCAAAGCCGCGTAGTAAGCCCGCAAAAATTCCGGCGGGTCCGGAACCTCCGTACCCGTCCCCAACGTTTCCAGGATAACGATCGTTCCTCCGGGCCGGAGCACCCGCTTCATCTCGCCGATAATCTCGCGCAAATTACGCTCCCATTCGGAGACGCCCGCATTGGCCGAATAACTGATGCTCCAGCCCGACACGATCAAATCCGCGCTTTGGCTGTCCAAGGGCAGCTTGCGGTGATCGGCCACTCCGACGCTCCAATTCGCCAGCCCCACGCTCGCAAGCTTTCCTGCGGCAATGTCCAGCATCGCCCGTGACGCGTCGAGCGCCACAACCGACTTCGCCCTTGCGGCCAGCGCCGCTGCGAGCCTCCCGGTTCCGGCACCGAGGTCCACGACATCCAGACCGTCGAATGCTTTGATCCTTCCGATAATGTCGTCCAAAACCGGCTGTTTGGAAATGAGCAAATCGTATTTCGCCGCTTGTTCCGAATAAATTGTTGCATGATCAGGCAATGGAAATCCCTCCTTCGTTGTGTACGACTCCGATCTTAACGGTTGACGTAACGGGAAGGTCAATCCCCCTTATTGGCGATTTGCCTGCTATCGAATCGGTACCGCATACACAATATGAAGCAGCTCGTTCATCGGGTGGGTTTTGACGATATAATCACGCTGCGTAAGCCAATCGGTCAGCTCCGGCAGAAGGGCGTATTCGCCGTATTCGGGGAAGCTTTCCGCATACGATTCCTTTGTACGATTATCCGGGAACAGCAGGTCGGCGATGCAGACCCGGCCGCGCGGTTTCAGCACTCTGCGCATTTCCTCCAGCGCGAGCCGGATTTGATCTTGGGACAAATGATGAAGGGCGAAACTCGACACGATAAAATCGAATCTCCCCTCCGTATACGGGATGGCGAGCATATTGCCGATTCGCGTCTCCATCTGCGGAAATTTCGCACGGCACCGCTTCAGCATCTGCTCCGATTGGTCCACTCCCGCCATCCTGGCGCCTTGCCGCAGCAGTCTGCCGGCCAAATTCCCCGTTCCCGTGCCGAGATCCAGCCCCTCTTCGGTCGGCAAAGCCGAAATCCAGCCCGCCACCAGATCGAGCGCTTCCGCGTAGCCGGAATATTCGCCCGATTCGCTTTCTACACGCACATCGTGCGTCGAGGCCAAACCGTCGTAGTTCCACCGGTCGTGCCAGTCGCTGCGCTGCTCCCGCCTCGTTCTGGACTGCCCGGCGATCCGGTACAGCTCCTCGACCGGGACCGATTCCCGCTCATTCATGAGCGCAAGCATCCGGTCCGCCGTTTCAATCATTTGCTTCAATTCGATCCATTTGGACGCCATGGCGGAGCGCTGAATTTCCAGATCCCGGCGGAGCGGCCCGCAATCGCCGGCACTATTCGCGGCAAGCGACATGCGGATATATTCGAGCGGCATCCCCGCTTCCCTGAGCGCGATGACGATCTGCAGCCGTTCGACGTCGGCTTCGTCGAAAGAGCGGTATCCGCTCCCGTCTTTGACCGGAGCAAGCAGCCCCTTTTCCTCGTAGAACCGGATCGCTCTCGGCGAAATATGCAGTTTTTCGGCAATTTCTTTGATTTTCATGTCCGAAGCGACCTTCCTTCCTCAATCTTAAAAACATTACCGCAGCGTCAACCGGAGCGGATATAAAACAAAAAGCTCAGTTTGCCTGAGCTTCATAGTACTGTATGTTTAATTTGCGTCTCTTGATTTCCGCCAGCAGCAGCGTTACGAATTCCCGATCGAGCTTCAGGTCAATCGCCTTGTAATAAGAGTCCAGCAATGCTTCGTTACTTAATGTTTTCATGTCCATCACCTTACTTCTTGGGAACTTTAACGGAATAACGTACCTGCTCTCCGACGACCGGGACTTGTCGGTCCAAATGCCCAGGTCGCCAGTCAGGGCGGTCATTCGTTAAGGTCCTTACTTGTTTTTCTATATGGTAACATGGCGCTACAAGCGGAACAACCGCGCCGCTGTCCACAAGAAAGTGTGGATATCTTGTGGGCACGATGTTGATAACTGTCTAAATCTGTATGCGGAACTGGTCGAATCATGTGTATAAAGTTATCAACAGCCGAAAATGCCCGCTTCTCCATAAAAACATTTTATGGAATAATTTAAACTGGTAGATATTGTTGATAGATTTATAGAAAAAAAAAACGCCGTCAAGACGGGTATATTCGGGTTGCGTCGGACGGCAAGCTTTGCACGAGTTTGAGATATTCCGTAACGCGCCGGTCGTCTTGTTCGGGATATTCGTACTGCAGATGCTCTCCGACAAATTTTGCAGTGTCGCGGAACAGCTCCCCCGCCGCAAAAAGCGCCCTCCACATCCCGTCGTAGCTCCCGTCGGCATAAGTAGACAGCAGCCTTTGCCAGCTTTGCGCCGAAAGCCGCTTCTCCAAATATTTGCCGTTTTTGCCTATGCTCACCGAGAAGTCCGTTTGGATGCCTACCTGCCATTCGATCATTTTGAGCAGCATCGGTCTGACGTAATTGTTAAGATGGTCTTGGGCAAATAATAGTTCCCGTCTCCACAAGCCTTTCGCCACATAGGTCGACACCCACCAAAATTCGTTGCAGCAATCGGCGAAAAACTCGGCCGACGGCCGTTTCACCCAATAGTCTTCATCGGTGGGAGGAGCGATTTCGGGCAGACAGCCGTCTTTGTCCAGCAGCACGATCAGCAGCTTATCTTCTTTGCAATATTCCATTCTTTCGTCTAATGGAATCAAGGTCAGGTCGATCCGGGTACCGTCGGTAAACTGCATCATATAGGAGAACCGCCTGCCCAAATCCGGGGGAAACATGGCCATCGCTTCGGGAGTTTGCATAATGATCCGCTCACCGAACACATCGATCCAATCCGGGTTCCGAATGAACGAGTCCATCTCGGTAACGAGGAAGCTGATATCATAATCCTGGAACATATCTTTGGGCGCGTTCGGATTCGTCCGCGAGCCTTCCAACGTTACCGCGCGAATGCGCTCATCCTTGTTTGCTACGTCGAAAATGACAGCCATCATTTCTTTTTCCGTTCTCATAGTCCCTCTCCATCCTCCCCATCGTATATCCGGATCGGCCGCGCCGCCGTCACTCCGGTTCTTCCACTTCCCATGCGATGCTCAGCTTCCGGTCCGCCCATAGTCGGACTACCGCTTCGGCCGCCGCTTCCACTTCTTCCTCGGACAACTCCTCCAGCTTGTTATCCTCAATCTCCACAACGTCTTCCTTCACCTGCTGGCCGTCCACGGACAAACTGATTTTGATTTTCATAAGTCCTCCACGATGTGCAAATTTTCGATAATAGGCCATCCTATGATGCTATTATATCTTTATTTTGTAACAAAAAGACAAATTAGGGTTTTCCGTTCGGGGCTTTCATCCGTTACAATATGAAATGGAGGGGAATGCAGATGGAAATTGATGCACTGGAACCATTTTTAGCGGAGCAAAGGGGAAACCGCAGCCGACTGTATGCCCTGCTCGGACGATTGCCGGCGCGCAACCGGCCGATCGCCGCGAAGACGGTCATGACGGAAGACCGGGGATCGTTCACTTTGGAGAAGCTGTCGCTCGATTTGAACGGAGTCGAACCGGTACCCGCCTATATGCTGTTGCCGAAACAGCCGAAGCCCGGCCGGAACAAACCGCCGGTCATCGTATACCATCATTCGCACGGCGGATTTTACGGCGTAGGCAAGGAAGAGCTTCTTCGTCCCGCACCCTACATGCAGCAGCCCGGATACGGGGAAGCGCTGACAGAGCGGGGATTTGCCGTACTCGCCATCGACAGCTGGGCGTTCGGCGAACGAAGTGGGCGAAGCGAATCGTCCATCTTCAAGGAAATGCTCTGGCAAGGCCGATCCATGCTGGGGATGATGCTGTATGACTCCATTCGGGCTGTCGACTACGTCGCCTCGCGTCCCGACGTGGATGCAGGGCGAATCGGCACGGTCGGCATGTCGATGGGCAGTACGATGGCGTGGTGGCTGGGCGCCCTCGATACGCGGATCAAGGCGGTCGCGGATATTTGCTGCCTAACCGATTTCCACGCGCTGATCCAGGACGGCGGGCTGGACCGCCACGGCATTTATTATTACATACCGGATCTGCTTACCCATTTCAACGCCTCGCAAATTAACGCGCTCATCGCGCCCCGGCCCCATCTGAGCGTGGCTGGCATACGGGATCCGCTCACCCCTGCGGCAGGGCTCGACAAAATCGAACAAGATCTGAATAACGTGTACCGCTCGGTCGGCGCGTCCGACTCTTGGAAGCTGCTGCGCTACGACACGGCGCATGAGGAAACGCCCGAGATGCGCGAGGAAGTGCTGAAATTTTTTGATCGCGTTCTGTAACTGTAAATGAATGTACGGGATGGGGGCTGTCCTTCGGGACAGCCCCCACGCCGCTCTCCAAGACGAATCATCGTCCTCTTTCCTTCCATTGCCGTTCGATTTGCTCCAACGTTTTTCCTTTCGTTTCCGGAACGACCTTCACGCAGAAAAGGACCGAGATCACGGAGATGACTGTAAACAACCAGAACGTGCGGGAGGTGCCGATCCCTTCGATCAGCATCGGAAACGTTTGGGAAACGGCATAGTCGGCCGCCCATAAACTGAACGAAGCGATTGCCGTCGCGCGCCCCCGGATTCGGGTCGGAAATATTTCCGCAATCATCACCCAGACGACCGGGCCAAAGGAAATCGCGAAGGATGCTACGTACAAAAGAATGAAAAATAGAATCATGTAGCCGGTGTTTCCGGTATGAAAGCAGTATCCGATCATAAACAAACAGATCGTCATGGATACCGAGCCGACGACAAGAAGCAATTTCCGGCCGGCTTTATCGATGAGCCACAGCGCGAGCAGCGTAAACCCGAAATTGACGATGCCGATCCACACCGTCTGGGTAAGCGCGGCATCGGTTCCGGCCCCCGTTTGCTTAAAAATTTCCGGAGCGTAATACATGATGGCGTTTATGCCTGTAATTTGCTGCAGAACGGCCAGCACGATTCCGACGAACAGCGGCAGCCGGAGTGCCGGCGACAGCAGCTCCCTCACGGATCCCGCCTCTTCTTCCTTCATATTCAAAATCTCGTCAAGCTCGGATTTGGCCGCCTCCTTGCCGTTCATCCGCTCCAAAATATCGAGCGCCCGAACCGCTTCCTTACGCTTCATCAGCCAGCGCGGCGACTCGGGAATGAACGCAAGCAAAATCAAATAAAGCAAGCCCGGTAAAACGCCGAAGCCGAACATCCAGCGCCAGCCGTACTCAACGTCCCATGCGTCGTCCCCGATGCCGGCAATTCCGGCGTTAATGAAAAAGGTAACGAATATTCCCGTCACGACGGCAAACTGGTAAATCGACACCAGCCGGCCGCGGTTTCTGGCGGGAGAGATTTCCGCTATGTATAGAGGAGACAAGGTCGAAGTCATCCCCACTCCGATGCCTCCGATGATTCTGGCGATCACGAGACCCGTTACGCCGGGCGGAAGCGCCGACAGGAACGCGCCGAGCGAGAACAGGAGCGCGGAGGCGACGAGCATTTTTTTGCGCCCGTATTTGTCGCTAAGCACGCCGGAGCAGGCGGCCCCGATTGTCGCTCCGATAATGAGACTGGAGACGGTCCAACCGACCATTCCCGGCTCTAGATCGAACCTCGTCGTAATAAACCCAATCGCTCCGGATATGACGGCCGTATCGTAGCCGAACAAAAAGCCGCCGATGGCCGCCACAATGGAATAAAGGACCGTGTACCCGTTGAATGCGCGGCTTTTGATCGCAGTTTCGTTCATATAATAGCGTTCCCTTCTCTTTGGGACTGGAGATGCTCATGAACGCTATTATTTCCCTTTTTGGGATCGGTTAAGACAAATCTTTGCTAT
The DNA here is from genome assembly GCF_005938385.1 of Paenibacillus mesophilus. Taxonomy (GTDB): domain Bacteria; phylum Bacillota; class Bacilli; order Paenibacillales; family NBRC-103111; genus Paenibacillus_AB; species Paenibacillus_AB mesophilus. The sequence goes on along the minus strand of NZ_VCRA01000029.1, from coordinate 16,862 downwards.
AGCTTCCGACGTATAAATTCGATCGTTTGCCTGACACGGGAGCCGGCATGCTCGTGTCCCATAAACGGATACGGATGAATTTCTTTCTCGCACGTCATCCGGTTATATGCGGCGTAGATCGTTTCCGGCATGCATACGGTATCTTTCAGCCCTACGGTGACGATGACCGGTATGCGGATGCGTTCCGCCAAGTTCAGTATGTCGAAATAGCCGAGTGTGTCCAACACGGCATCCAGCTTGTCCGGGAACTCGTTCACAAACTGCGACAGCTCGGTCAACGATCCCGTCGAATTTAACAGGCCGAAGTCCATATGGCACATGTTCGGCACGGCCGCTACCGCAAGCGCGGGCTTGTCGCTGAGCGCCGCCGTCAGCAATGCGATTCCCCCGCCTTGGCTCGCCCCTTCGACGACGATTCGCCCGGGATCGATTTCCGGCTGCAGGCTGACCCATTCGACCGCTTTCAGGCTGTCGATCGCGACGGCTCGATAGTAGCAGTTGTATTTGTCCAATATGCCTTGGCTGATCCAGCCTTTCGCCATGCCGTGCGGACTTGCCAGCCGGTTGCCGGTATCGCCTTTCTGGCCGCGAACGTCTACCGCGAACACGGCGTATCCCATCATCAGCCAATGCGCGTACCGTTCCGGGTACCCTCTTCCGCCGGTATAGCCGTGATACGTGACGATGCACGGCACTTTGCTTCCGCCCTCCATCCGCGGCAGCAAAAACCAGCCCGCAATCGGTGTATCGTCGAAGCCTTCGTAACGGACGTCGTACACGTCCATCCATGGAAAGAGCGGCTCCGCCAGCTTCCTCGTATCGTTCAAAGGCTTGTCCGCAAATCGGGCAAGCGTCGTTTCCCAGAACGAATCCAAATCGCTCGGGGCATACCGGTCCGGCATGTACGCTTCCAGAACGGCCAGCCTGTTTCGTATCGCGTTCATATCCAATTCCTCTCCCTTGTTCAAGTCTTTCATCATCATACGACAAAAACGGCGATAAGCGGAACCTGTATCCGGAATCTCGCCTAACCTCCGATAGCGCGTATGGCTTCCCGAACTTCCAACCATACTAAGGCGGAAAATACAGGAAGGGCGGATCCAACGACATGAAGCCGATTCTTCGCATCTATGCTGCCGATATTCGCCGCATCGCCGCCAATTGGGCGGCTGCCGTCATCGTACTCGGTCTTATCGCGCTGCCGTCCCTATACGCCTGGTTCAACATCGCAGCCTCCTGGGATCCTTACAGCCAAACCGGCGGATTGCCGGTTGCCGTGTCCAACCGCGACCAAGGAGCCTCCTTGCGGGGTAAGGCGATCAACCTTGGCAATGAAATCGTCGAGTCGCTTCGGGACAACCGGAATATCGGCTGGACATTTACCGGCGAAGAGCAGGCGATACGCGGCGTGGAGCATGGGGACTACTATGCCTGCATCATTATTCCGGAAAACTTCTCGGCCAAGCTCGGCACCGTGTTGTCGGATAATCCGCAAAAGGCCGAGCTGGTCTATTACGTCAACGAAAAAATAAACGCGGTATCTCCCAAAATTACCGGCAAAGGCGCAAGCGGCATAATCGAGCAAGTAAACCGCAATTTTATCCAGACGGCCAACGGGACGATCTTCCGCATCTTTAATGAGATCGGAATCGAGCTGGAAGCCGGGCTGCCGACCATCCTTACGCTTCGCGACGCCGTCTTCAAGCTGGAAGCGATGATGCCGGAAATCGAGCAAGCCGCGGCAACTGCGGCGGACGATGTGCGCAAGGCGGAACAGATCATCGCCCGCGTACAGGAGCGGCTCCCCGCCGTCGCCCAATTGGCGCAAGATAGCGAGCGGTTGGCCGACCGGCTGACGGCTGCGCTGAACAGCGGTACGAAAGCCGTTGAAGCGGCCGGACCGGACGTGCTGCATAATCTGCAGCTGTTGAAGCTGACCGCGGACGCCGCCGTTCAATTGACGGAGCTTCTTCGCGACGGCAAGGCCGCTCCCGCCGCCGTATCCGCCGAACTGGACCGGATGTCGCGCCGTCTCGGCATCGCTTCGGACGTCTCCGGCTCTTTATTGTCTTTGATGGAACAATTGGGCAAGTTCGCGGGGGCGGATAAGCTCGCTCCCGTTATAACGAAGCTGGGACAAGTCCAGGCGGATTTTCAGCGGCAAAAGGTGTCGGTCGATACGGCCCGTACCGCTCTCGGCAAAGGCGAGAAGCTGTCCGGCGAGCTTATCGACGGGATAGAGGAGCCGGCACGGGAAGCTTCCGGCTTGCTCGGGGATTTGATTGGCCGCTATGATGCGGAAATTCAGCCGTCGATCGTTCAAGGCTTGGACAAAGCGAAGCAAGCGGCCCTCGCCGCCCTCGCAATGCTGAAGGAGGCGAACGTGGGCATTCCCGATGTGCAGCGCATCGTCGGCGAAGCGGCTCAAGGGCTTGCCGCCGGGGAACAAGCGCTGCTGGCCGTAATAGCCCGTATGCCCGCCGTATCCGCCCAAGTGAAGGGCCTTGCCGACCGGATACGGACGTTGGAGCAGCAAGGAAGCTTGGAGGAGCTGATCGCGCTGCTGCGGAGAGACGCGTCCAAGGAAAGCGAGTTTTTCGCGGAGCCGGTCGTGTTGCAAGAAAACCGGCTGTTCCCGATCCCGAACTACGGGTCCGCGATGTCGCCCTTTTTCAGCACGCTGTCGTTATGGGTCGGCGCGCTTTTGCTCGTCTCTCTGCTTTCCGTTGAAGTGCATGCCCCGGACGGAGCGCGGAGCCATCATGTTTATTTCGGACGGTTCCTCACCTTCTGCACGTTCGCCATTCTTCAATCGCTATGCGTGACGGTCGGGGACATCTTGCTTCTCGGGACGTATGTGGCGTCTCCCGGAGCATTTATACTTTATGGGGCTGCGATCAGCGCCGTGTTCATGCTGATCGTATACACGCTCGTATCCGTATTCGGCAACGTCGGCAAAGCGATGGCGATCGTACTGCTCGTGCTGCAGCTGTCCGGCTCCGGCGGAACGTTTCCGATCCAGGTCACGCCGGCTTTCTTCCAGGCGATCCATCCGTTCCTGCCGTTCACCTACGCGATTGGCGCGATGCGCGAAGCGGTCGGCGGAATCGTGCGGGATATCGTCGTCCGCGACTTGTGCATGCTTGGAGTATATGCGGCGCTCGCGCTGGTCGTGGGCTTTACGCTGAAGGAATGGATCAACCGCGCGGGCGCGAAGCTTGTCGCGAAGGCGAAGGCAAGCGGGATCATTCATTAGTATGGAAGCATTTTTCAACATCAGCAGCCAGAAACGATAAAATTTTCCATGGAATGATTTACATGCGAACAAGTGTGCTGTATAGTAAAAGCAAAGACGCAAACCACTCATAAAGGAGCCGTCGACGCTATGGAAAGCGCCACCACTGCCGCCTACAAGGAAGCTTTGAGGTCGTTCGTGGAGAGAATCCGGCAGGACGATCAGATCATCGCGGCGATTTTGCTCGGCAGCCTGTCTTACGACCAGGTGTGGGAGAAGTCGGACATCGATATGAAGCTGATCGTGCACGACCAGAAGCTGGTCAAGCACAGCATGTGCTTTGTCGAGGACGGCATCCCGATCAATGCCACCATCCAGACCCGGGATGAATTCAAGCGCTGGGTGGAGAAGTCGGTGGCTACCTCGTTCAACCACTCTTACCTGCTTAGAGGGACGCTGCTGTTCACCAAGGACAAGTCGCTGGAAGAATACTTCGCGAATATACGCTATATCGGCGAACGCGACCGCCAGCTTCAGCTTCTGCAGCTCGGCTGTCACGTGCTCGGGATGCTCGCCAAGGCGGAGAAATGGTATTACGTCAAGCGCGACCCGGCTTACAGCGCGTTCTGGCAGATCAAAATGATCGATGCGCTGGCGCAAATCGAAGTGATCCGGAACGGTGAAGTCCCGATGCGGGAATGCGTGCAGCAGGCGGCGACCATCAACCCCGACTTTTTCCGGGACATCTACGGCGGGCTTGTCAGCGGGAGTGCCGATGAGGCGAAGGTCAAATCCGCGCTCGACCGGATCGTCGCGTTCATTCAAGAGCGGGAAATGGAGCTCTTCCGTCCGATTCTCGACTATTTGAAGCAGGAAGGGGACGTCCGCTCAATATCGGAAATGGCGGACAAGCTCGGAACGATCGTCCGGCTCGACGCCGGATTTCTGGAAATGGCATGCAGCTGGCTGACCGAACGCGAATACGTGACGCAAATCCCGGTCAGCGTGAAGCCGACGCCCAAGAGCAGGCTTTATCTCGACGAGCCCGGATATATGCTGCTGGACGAAGACGAATTTAATTAAGGGGCTCCCCCAAAAGGAATAGGAGTACGCTTCGATGGCCGACTTCACTTTTGGGGGACCAGAAAGGAGCGAACGCCTTACATGAAAACGAGTATCGAAGTCAGAGGCGCCAGACAGAACAATTTGAAAAATATCGACGTCAACATTCCCCGCGACCGGATGACGGTCATTACGGGAGTCAGCGGATCGGGCAAGTCTTCCTTGGCGTTCGAGGTCATCTACGGGGAAGGGCAGCGGCGGTTTCTGGAATCGCTGTCGACCTTCGCCAAAAGCCGGATGAACCAATTGAAGAAGCCCGATGTGGACTTCGTATTCGGCTTGTCGCCGGTCATCGCGATCGAACAGAAGAAAGGCAATCAGAATCCCCGCTCCACGGTCGGCACGATGACGGACCTGTACGATTTCATGCGGCTGCTGTACGCCTCGTCCGGAGAAGCGTGCTGTCCGTTCTGTCGGCACCCGATCGAGACGAAGACGGCGGGACAGATGATCGACCACGTTCAGTCGCTGCCGACCGGGACCGAACTGGAGGTGCTCGCGCCGATATTCAAGCTGTACGACGAAGATTATCAGACGCTGTTCGACGAGATTCGCTCGAAAGGATTCCGTACGGTCAAGATCGACGGCGCGAACCATAACCTGGGTGATCCGGTGGAGCTCGATGAAGAAACGGACTACCAGATGGAAGTGGTCGTCGATAAGGTCGTCGTGACGCCGGGCTTGTTCAAATCGCTGGCCAAGACGATCGAGAACAGCTTGAGCCTGGTCGGCGACGGGTTTATCCGGTTCGAGATTACGGGGACGCCGGGTGGCAAAGCGGTCGACATGAAAGCGTTTTATAAAGATTTCGGCTGTCCCGAGCATCATCTCGTGCTGGGCGAGCTGCACCCCTCCTACTTCTCCTTCAACGATCCGAACAGCGCCTGCCGGACATGCGGCGGCATCGGGACGTATTTGCGAACGGAGAAGCGGTTCCTGATCCGCAATCCGGAGAAAAGCGTCAGCAAAGGTGCGCTCGATCATTCCCTCTACGGGCCGAGCACGAAGAAGTCGTACCGCGGCATGATCATGCACAGCTTGTTCGCCCATTACGGCTGCAGTCTGGACACGCCTTTCCGCGAACTGCCCGACGACTTCGTCGATATCCTGTTCAACGGGACGAGAGGGGAGCAGTTCCCGCTGATCATGACCGATACCGACTCCCGGCATGCGAAGCGGCAGGTCGGGCAGCTGCGGCGCTATCCCGGGCTCGTGGCCGAGGTGAACCGCTGGTATAAATGGTTCGTCAAGAAGAGAGCCGGCAGCGGCGGCGGCGACAACGAATTTTTCAAGCGGGTCATGGTCGAGAACACTTGCCCGGACTGCGAAGGGAAGAAGCTGAAGCCCCAGCGGTTCTGCGTACGGATCGGCGGCAGAGACATTCACGACTTGTGCAGCACTCCGCTGAAGGAGCTGAAGGCGTTTCTGGGTGGCGTCACCTTTCCCGTCCATAAGCAGCAGGTAGGCAAACAAATCGTCAGCGAGATCGATACGAGGCTTACGCTGCTGATCGAGATCGGCCTCGAATATTTGAACTTGGGCCGCAGATCGGACACGATATCCGGCGGCGAGGCGCAGCGCATCCGGTTGTCCACCCAGATCAGCTCCGGTCTGATGGGCATGCTGTACGTGCTGGACGAGCCGAGCATCGGGCTTCATGCGCGGGACAGCCTGAAAATCGTCCAGACGCTGAAGAAGCTGCGCGACATCGGCAATACGATTATCGTCGTCGAGCACGATATCGATACGATCCGCAGCGCCGATCATATTATCGAGATCGGGCCGGGACCGGGCGAGCGGGGCGGTCAAGTGATCGCGCAAGGGACGGCCGGACAATTGCGCAAGTCGAAGCAGTCACTGACCGGGGCTTTCCTGTCCGGCGCGAGGCGGATCGAGGTTCCTTCGCAGCGGCGGGTTCCCGCCGGCTTGTATCTCAGCATCCGCGGGGCGCGGGCGAACAATTTGCGGAGCGTCGACGTCGACATCCCGCTCGGCGTCCTGACGTGCGTAACCGGCGTGTCCGGCTCCGGCAAGAGCACGCTGATCAACGAGGTCATGTACAAGCAATTGTACGCTGTCTTTCAAGACCAGCGCATCGTGCCGGGCGAGCATGATTCGATCGAAGGCGCCGAGCATTTGACCGGCATCATCAACATCGACCAGTCGCCGATCGGACGCAGCACGCGCTCCAATCCGGCTACGTATGTCGGCTTCTTCGACCGGATCCGGGAGCTGTTCGCGGAGTCGGATGACGCCAAGGAACGGGGACTCGGCAAAAACGAATTCAGCTTCAATCAGAAAACCGGCCGGTGCGAAAGCTGCCAAGGGGAAGGCGTCGTGACGACCCAGCTGCAGTTCATGGCCGACATCGAATCGGTTTGCCCGGCGTGCAAAGGAGCCCGCTTCAACAATGACGTGCTCGAGGTGCGGCTGAAGGGCAAAAACATATCCGAGGTGCTCGATCTGAGCATCGAAGAGGCGGTCGTCTTCTTCAGCGACCAGCCCTATATTTTGCATAAGCTGAATGTGCTGAACCAGCTTGGCTTGGGTTATTTGAAGCTCGGCCAATCGTCCACGACGCTGTCCGGCGGCGAAGCGCAGCGGATCAAGCTGGCGACGGAGATCGGCAAGCTGAAGCGCGGCTCGCACAACCTGTACATCCTGGACGAGCCTACGACGGGGCTGCACCTGCACGACATTCAGAAGCTGATCGATTGCCTCAACCAACTCGTGGATAACGGACATTCCGTGCTCGTCATCGAGCATCATCTCGATGTGATCAAGGTGTCGGATTACTTGATCGACATGGGGCCGGAAGGCGGCAAGGGCGGCGGCTCCGTAGTGGCGCAGGGCACGCCGGAGCAAGTGGCGGCCGTCGAGCAGTCCCATACCGGGAAATTTTTGAAGGAGGTACTGACCTCGGACAACCGGTATTGGAAGGAGCCGGCGCTGTCGGCAAGAAGCTGAACCGGGTAATTAAAGAGACCGAACGCACTCGCACGCGAGTAGGTCCGGTCTCTTTTGCAGCAATAGCACAATCGAAGCAATTAACGGATGCCGACGATTCGGAAGCCGGCTTGCTTTTACCGGACCGCTCCCGCCTTGACGAACACATCATGAACCGGAATATGCACGGGCAGCCCGGTCTCCGCCGATTCGGCGGCGGCGATGGCGATGGCCGCGCTGTCCCGCGCCCCCCATATGCCCGGCATGGCCGGCTCGCCCTTCTTGATCAGGTCGACGAACGTCCGCACGATCGCGTCGTCTCCCCCGCCGTGTCCGCCGGACCGGCGCTCGGGATAGTACGTCTGCACTTCCTTCGAATGCCGCTTCATGACTGTTATTTTGAAATCTTGCTCGTTGTTGTAGAAGCCGATTATTTTCCCTTTCGTACCCGTGAACATAAATTCGCGCGTATATTCCGGCGAGAAATGGCATTCCAAGTAAGAAATCTTCGCTCCGTTGTCGTAGTCGATGACGACAATTCCGTTGTCATGCGTATCGATCTCCTCGGCGTAGACGCACAAATCGTCCTTCAGCCGGACGCCGCCGTAGTCCATCTCCAGCCCTTTGCGGTTGTCTACGTAATAGGCGCATGAGTCCTTCTCGTCGCAGGACCGGCACCGCTTGTCATTCGGCGCGCTGCCGCCGAACACGTCGAGTCCGCTCGAGCAGTACACTTTGACCGGGGACGCGTCGATCAGCCAGTTGGCCAAATCGAGCGAATGCGTTCCTTTTTCGAGGATCAAGCTTTTCACGTAATCCTTGCGCCTTCTCGCACCGTGATAATAGTAATCGCCCCCGACCGACACGTTGTCGATGACGTTCCCGAGCTTGATCTCCCCGATCTCTCCCGATGCGATAATCCGCTTCATGTCTTCCATGAGCGAGCAGTACCGCAGCTCCAGCCCGACCATGAATACCCGCTTCGCCTCGAGCCCGGCTGCCGCCATCCGGTCGCAATCTTCGAGCGACTGCGCCATCGGCTTCTCCAAGTAAACGTGCTTGCCGGCTTTTAGCGCTGCGAGCGTATGCTCCGCATGGGCGTGATCGTTGCTGCAGATGACGACGGCGTCAAGCCCGGGAAGCTGCAGAAACTGCTCCAGCGAATCGGTTGCCGGGATATGATCCCCGAGCTTCTCTTTCGCGAAGTCCAAGTTTTCCTGCCGGATATCGCACAGCCCGACTATCTCGCAATCCGGATGCTTGCCGAAATAAGCGCCTCCGAAATAAATGCCCCGCTTCCCCGTCCCCAATATGCCAATGCCGATTTTCCCGCTGCTAGTCATAATAGTCACCGCACTGCTGCGGTCTCGCCTCCTCTATCCATTCCTTTTATTTTTTCTTTTCCTCGGCGATCGCTTTCTCCGCCTCTTCCGTCGCTAACCGCAGCGCGGTGTTCAAATCGGTCTGGCCGGTTACGACCTCGACGATGCGCGGAGTAAATTTCTGCTCGACGATCAGCTGGTATTTCGATTTTTTCGCCATCGGAGCGAATTGATTGTAAAAGACGGCTTGCCAGTTTTTGTCTTTGAATACCGAGTCTTGCCCGTACGCTTTTTTTACCGCATTATCGCTTATGACCGGCATAATTCCTTGTTTGGAATACGTCATCTGATTTTCCGCGGATACCAAATATTTGATCGCTTCAAGCGCCGCTTCCTTGCTCTTGGCCGACGAAGTTACGCCCATGACGATCGGCGCCGCCTGCGAGCCGATTTTCGGCTTTTCCTTGAACGTAGGCAAGGCGACCAAGTCCCACTGAATTTTCTCCATATCTTTCGGGACAATGAACGGAAACTGCGAGTTGAATACGAACATCGCCAGCTCCTGCGTATTCGTCAGCTCCAGCCGGTACGGAATCCGCTTGAGCGCCGCCGATCGCGCTTTGTAGCCTTGATCCTCGGACGGAGCGATGAACAGCGTCTGGATCAGCTTCTTCCATGTGTCATCCTGGAAGGTCGGCTTATCGGCGTTGTCGGTGTAAGGATGAGACATTTGGTTCGAGCCCAGAATGTGGGCGGGCGATGCCGCCAATCCGAGATATTGCTTGCCGCCTTCGCTGCGGGTCACTTTCTTCGCCAATTCAAGCGTATCGTCCCAAGTCATGCCGTCCTTCGGATACGCCACCCCGAATTGATCGAAGATGCCTTTGTTGTAGAACATCACCTGATTCATGTTCGTAATCGGCAGGCCGTACAGCTTGCCGTCGCCGGACAGCTTGATCCCGTCGATCAAGGTCGGTTCGAACACGTTCAGATCTACCTGCTGCAGCTTGATCAGATCCGTCATATCGAGCTGCATGCCCGGCCCTGTCACCAGCTGGAAAAAATAAGGCGCGCTCGCATACAAAATATCGATGCGTTGTCCTTGAGCGAGCAAATCCGGAAGCGTCTGCCCCTGCTTGGACTGGAAATATTTGATCGTCCAGTTCGGGAACTTTTTCCGTAAAGCGTTTCCATACAAATCGTTAAAAGCTTCCTCGGAATCGCCGCTGTTCGTATGGAATACAACCTCCTGCGGCAGGGTCGGATCGAATTTCGAAGCCGTGGCCGTATCGGCCTTCTTCGGCTTGCCTCCCTCGTCGCCGCTTGAGCCTCCGCATGAAGCGAGCAATGCGGGTATAACGATGCAGCTCAGGCCAATCAGCGCCCCTCTTTTAAACATAGAACCCCTCCTCTTTATTCGGCATTCGTGAAGACGCCCTTCTCCACTATCGTATAAGAGATCGTTAGGGTCATTCTATACATTCTGATGCTGTTTATTGACACGTTCATGCTATATTCCCATAGCCGAGGACATACATGATATAATGAGAGCGAAGTGTAGACGACTGACGCGGAAAGGACGAATGCCGGATGATCCCACTCGAGATGAAGCACGATCCTTCAGTTGGTAATCGATTTCCGTTCAGAATGAGCAGTGTCACTATTCCGAATAACGGCTACCTTGTCTTGCCCCATTGGCACGAGCATCTCGAATTTATAATAATCGTCAGCGGGCGGGTGCTCGTTACGCTGGATAATCAGTCGTTTTACGCTTCCGCGGGCGACATCGTTTATGTGAACAGCAGACGGATTCATTCGGTTCAAGTTACGGACAACGACGGGCAGACGTGGATCAAAGGGATGATTTTCGACCGGTTATTCGTCACCAACTTGCTGGAAGGATTCGAGACGAGGCAGATCTACAATTTGTTCGTCCATACTTGCCGCAACCAAAGCTTGATAAGCGCCTCGCATCCGCTCTGGCAGGAGCTGAACGACTGCATCGTCACCGCCGACCGCGAATATGCCGCGAGAGACATCGGCTACGAGATGGTGATCAAATCGTGCATTTACCGCGTTGTTACGGCTATGCTTCGCCACTATAAGCGTCATTCGCTTCCGATCGGCACCGATTTCAACATGCTGCGGCCTGCACTGGAATATATCGAGGAAAAATTTGCGGAGCGGCTCTCGATTACGGAAATAAGCCGGGTCGCGAAGATGAGCCCGTCGCATTTCAGCAGGTCGTTTAAAAAGATGACCGGCCTCACCTTTACCGACTTTTTGACGGCGACCCGGATCAATATGGCCAAGCAAATGCTCGTCGCCGGCCAACATACGATTACGGAAATCGCCGAGAAAACCGGCTTCTGCAACGTCCACTATTTCGGCAAAGTGTTCAAGGAGTCGACGGGAATGAGCCCGATGCAGTTCAAGAACGACACGATCCGCAATGGGCTGCGAGAGTAAGACTTTCGTTCGTACAATCGGGGGGCGGAGGCGGGGCTAAGCATCACCGTGCAGGATCACGCCCATTTCGCCGCCCAAAGCTTCATTCCTTTGATGATCGGATGCAGATCCTCGCCCTTCGGAGTGAGCGTGTATTCCACAGTCACCGGCACCGTAGGGTAGACGCGCCGCTCGAGCACTCCTTTCTCCTCCATATGACGAAGCGTATTCGTCAGCGCGGTCGGACTGATGTTGTGAATACTCCGCTGCAGCTCTCCGAACCGCTTCGTGCCGCCGAACAGCTCCCGCAGCACCAGAAACGCCCACTTCCCGCCTATCACGTCAAGCGTCTTCTCGATCGAGCACGGGATGCAGGCCGGTTCCTTGGCCGCTTGATCGGCATGCGCCCCCTGCTTGCTCCCGTTTCCTTCATCCGGCCGTTTCCCGGCGGGATATTCCAGCACTTGCTCCAATGGCTTCAGCGATTTGGTCACGTTATGGCCTCCTACTTTTATATAGTTAGTTAAGTTATGTTTAGTAACTTGGCTATTCGTAATTATATCAATCGGATTTTACTACTTTCAAAAGTGTACCAGCTTTTTTTATAATAGAAAAGGGAAGACTCATAAAGTTTTATCAAGAAATGTCCCGCCATATCGGAGCGAAAAGGAGTGGTACGAAATGAAATACCGCAAATTGGCAAATACCGGTCTCAAAGTAAGCGAAATCAGCCTCGGCAGCTGGCTCACCTACGGAGGCTATGTCGAGCGCGAGAACGCGGTCAATTCGATTCGCCGGGCTTACGACTTGGGCATCAACTTTTTCGATACCGCCAACGTATATGAGCGCGGAGCAGCCGAGATCGTCGTAGGCGAAACGTTGAAGGAATACGCCCGCGAGTCCTACGTGCTCGCGACCAAAGTATTTTGGCCGATGGGCGACGGCCCCAACGACCGCGGCTTATCGCGCAAGCACGTCTTCGAGCAGCTGCATGCAAGCTTGAAGCGGCTCGGTACGGACTATGTGGACATTTACTACTGCCACCGCTTCGATCCGGAGACGCCGGTCGAGGAAACGCTGCGCACGATCGACGACTTCGTCAGACAAGGCAAAGTGCTCTATGCCGGCGTCAGCGAATGGACCGCCGCCCAGATGGCCCAGGCGCTCGGAACCGCCGACCGTTACTTGCTCGACCGCATCGTCGTCAACCAGCCGGTATACAATATGTTCAACCGTTACATCGAGAAAGAAGTGATCCCGTTCGGCACGCAGAACGGCATCGGACAAGTCGTATTCTCGCCGCTGGCCCAAGGCTTGCTGACGGGCAAATACAAGTCCGCAAGCGACATTCCGGCCGACAGCCGCGCAGGCAAGCTGGAAAACATGCGCAAAGGGATTACGGAAGAGAAAATCGCGAAGGTCGTTCAGCTCGCCGCGATCGCGGAGGAACTGGGCATATCGGTAGGCCAGCTGGCCATCGCCTGGATTTTGCGTCAGCCGAACGTGGCAAGCGCGCTTGTAGGCGCAAGCCGGCCGGCTCAAGTGGACGAGAACGCCAAGGCGTCCGGTGTCGGGCTGTCCGCGGAAGTGATCGAACGAATCGAGACGATATTGAAGTAAACGTACGCAAAGAACCTCCCGACCGCATCGGCTGCGGAAACGGAGGTTCTTTTTTTTCACGGCTCGTTATGAAATCGTCTTGCCGATTTGCTATAATTATTGCCATCCCTCATGGGGAAGGACCGTCAAGGAGGCGAAAGAGATGGCTTTCGGCATTAACCGCGGCGAGCTGAACCGGTGGAAGGAAGCCGTAACCCGCGGCGAGATCGCCTATTTGACTCATTATTGGCTCGATGCCCGCTTCCCGGACTTCCGTACGGTAACGAAGGTAGGCTGCGCCGATCTGGAGCATTTGTCCGCCTGGTGCTCATCCCATGGCTTGAACCCCCGTTATATTCACAACCGTCCGCCGTTCCCCCACTTCGATCTGATGGGCCGCAAGCAGGTGGAGATTTTGCGTCGCGAGAAGCTGTGGGACCATCTGAAACGGTTCCGGCTGGAGGATTAATAAAGGCCGGCCCGTGTCTCTTCTAAGACATGGACCGGCCTTTTGGCGTAAGCAGTGGCAACCCTACTCCATCACCCGTTTGGGCAATACTTTCATATACTCGTCGGATAATTTCATAAGCGCCATTGCATAGTAGTAATCTTTTTTGTATTTGTTGAAATCGGCGACCGGCTCCAAAGTCGTCAGCGATACGGCTTTGCCGTCCGCGAAGCCTTCCCCCGGGATAAACAAAACGTCGTTGTTGACGAACGATCCGGTAGGCAAATAATAGCGGATGCCGAATACGTTGCGGTCGGTGTTCATCAAATCGCGGCCAAAGTGGACGTACCCGGAGTCCGCGAAAGAAATGCCGAGAAGGTTCGCAACGGTCGGCATCATATCCAGCTGGCCGCCGACTTGCCGGACCGTCTCGCCTTCCGTCTGCCCGGGAACATGTACGATGAACGGCACGTTGAACCGGGTAACGTACTCGTGATACGGGATGCCGAGCAGCCGCGTCACCTCGTCAGGGTCGTTATACTGCGGCTTCAAGCCCGAATGGTCGCCGTACACGACTACGATCGAGCTATCCCACAGGCCGTTTGCCTTCAGCTGCCCGATAAACGTTCCGAGCGCATAATCCGCGTAATTGACCGACTCCAAATATTCCCCGACCTGCGTGTCCTTGTACTTGTCGGAAGTGAGCCGGATATGCTTCCTCTCATCGGGAATGACGAACGGATGGTGGCTCGAGGCGGTAACGAACTGCGCATAGAATGGCGTCCCTTTGGCGGCGAGCGCCGTCAGCTGCTGAATGCCCGTCCGGTACAGCTGCTCGTCCGATGCCCCGAATGCGTTGAATTCGTCGTTATTGAAGTACGGCTTATCGAAGTAACGGTCGAACCCGAGCGCCGGATACATTTTATCGCGGTCCCAGAACCCGACGTCGTTTACGTGAAACGTCACCGATTCATATCCTTCGGCTTTAAGCAGCTTGGGCAGGCCGGGCAGCTCGCGGTTGCCGAAGCCGGTGGACATCGGGATGCTGCCGGCCGGGTACAGAGACGTATTGAACATGAACTCGGCGTCGGACGTATTGCCTTGGCCGATCTGCTGGAACACGTTCGTGAAATAGTAGCTGCTGCCCGCGAGCTCGTTCAGCACCGGCGTCAAGGGCCGTCCTTCGACCGTATAGCCGATCGTGAAATCCTGAAGCGACTCCACCTGTACGACGATCAGGTTTTTGCCCTGCTGCGTTCCGAACAGCTTCGGCTGCTCCTCGCCGTCATCCCGTTTATAAGGAAATTTGGATTGTACCGCTTGAATGATCGAGGACGCCTGCTGCGTGTCCGTAAACTTCGTCTCTCGGCTGTTCTCCCAAGCTTCCAATACGAAGGAGCTTTGATAGTTGAAAAATCCGAGCTTCTCGGCCCGTATGAGTTCGTTGCGCACTTTGCCCTCGGCGCGGATCGACAAGGCCGATACGGTCAAAGCTAAGGCTACGACAGCGGCCATGGACGCCTTCCGAAGCGGAAATGCGCTCCACACCTTGATGCTGCGCCGTCTCCAGACGAACCATAACAGAGCGGCTGCCGCGAGATCGGTGAAAAAAATATAAGTTTCCGGGTGCATCGCCCGCTTCACGCTGTTCGATACTTGCAGCACCTGCTTCAGTCCATACAGCGAAGTGTAGGTCACGATCGAACCGAAATGGGTGTAGTACAGCGTGGCCGCGAACAAAATAAGCGAAGCGATCACGTTCAAGCTCCAGAAGGCGGCTCTCTTCAGCTTCCCCGGCACGAACAGCTCGATCAGCCCGGCGGCCGCCACGACCGACGCAAGGTCGAGTGCGACTCCGCTCCAGTCGATTTTATGATAGATGAACACTCTCAGCACAATCAGCTTGACCCAGATGAAAACGGTTATGCGAAAAAACAGGCTTTTCCACAAGAACGGCGCGGTCCGGTCGTTCCCCATAGCCGACTCCCCCTATTCTCAGAAAACCTTCATCGCGGTATATTACTCCATCAACCTTAATACAACCTTAAAATAGTCGCGGAAAAACACCCCATCCGTAAATTTCATACAATGTTCACCGGTGCGCCGTATGCATACACAGAAAAAAAGCCCGCAACGAATGAATGCATCGTTCGTCGCGAGCGCTTCTAATCGGGCTTCCCAAGCTCCACGGCCCGGTTCAGCTTCTGCAGCATATACCCGATGCCTTTGCAGTCGCCGAGCGGGCGGCTCAGCTTACAGGCCGGGTCCAACACTTCGGACAACACCTTAACGATCTTTTTCCCGCCGAGGACGATGACTTCGGTATAATCGTCAAGCCCCTTATCGGCGATCTGCCGCTTCAGCCGCTCGCAAGACACGATACCTTTGCCTTTATGCTGAAAGCCCAAGTCATAGTTGTCTGGCACGATGTCCTCCGGCAGCAGAAATCCATGCTTGGCCGAAATGATGACCCATCGGTCGGAGAACGCTTCGGCGTACGCTTGGCAAGCTTTGTGAAAAGCCCCCGCATAAGCGTACCGCGCAGCCGTCGGTCCCGCATCCGGAACACGGTCCCATATTTTTTTGGCACCGCATGGAAGGATACATAAAGTAGACATAATCGCTAAAACACTTTGGCCAAAAAAGCTTCGATGGCACTCAACGAATCCAGCTGTGCCTGGGTTTTCACTCCGTAGCCGAAACCATGCGGAACGCCGGGCAATACGACAAGCTCGGACGATACGCCGTACTGCACCAGCTTATCGTGAAAGCGTCTGGAATGCTCGACCGGAATGACCTCGTCGGCATCGCCATGTATGAGCAATGTCACAGGCTCGCTGCCGTCGATCCGGTCGACCGGCGACGCCTCGCGGTAGAACGGCTCCGCATCCGGACCGGTTTTCCCCAGCAGCTTCGCGATTGACGGATTTAACCGGTCCAGATTGTCCTCCGGATGAAGATTCGTCGCCGCGCAATAAAGCACAACCGCTTGCGGCTTCGTCTCCCTGATCCGCACCTCCGGCGTAAACCCGAGGTCGTCATCGGCTGCGATCGTCGCGAGCATTGCCGTAAGATGGCCGCCTGCCGAGGAACCGAGAATGGCGGTCCGGCCTGCGTCGAAGCGGAACCGCACGGCGTTTTCCAGGAAAAAGGACATCGCCAGCCGAACGTCCTCGACCGGGGACGGGTATGTCCAATCGGGCGCCAGACGGTAGCCGGTCGAAGCGCACGAATAGCCTTTCGCGCAGAAATATTCGGCGACGGGATGCCAAGCGGTCCGGTTGCCGCCGTGCCAGCCTCCCCCGTGGATAAACAGAAGTCCGACCCCATTGGCGTTGTCGCCCGGGAGGAACACGTCCATTTTGCGTTGCTCGGTATCTTGCCCGCTATAAATGACATCCATTAGTCGTTCCATGCAGCAGCCTCCATTATAAGTTCGCGTACGTAAGATTGCTTCGTTGCATTGCCCCGGCCGGATTCAATGCGGGGTACAGGCAGTGAGATGGAGTAGTGATCCGGCTTGCGCAAGCTTGATAATGTTCCTGACGGTTTCAGCATACTGAATTCACTCTATGGTTTCAAGATAAAAGGTTCCTAGAGATAAGGTACAAATGAGTTACTACTTAGGTCCCCCCTTTTCAAACGTAGAAAACTTGGTTAATAATGGGTAACCGAGTTCAAATGGAAAAGGGGACCACTGATGAAAATGAGTCCGGAAGAGATCGAACGAATCAGTCACAGT
>NZ_VCRA01000028.1 GCF_005938385.1 Paenibacillus mesophilus | reverse complement strand
ATATGGGAAATGACAAAAACGATGAACTGGGACGCCGTGCAGCTTCCGTTCTTTAAAGACGCTCCAGGCGTCGGTTCGCAATTGGAGCCATGGTATGCCGAAATTACGCGGCAAAGCAAGCATAAGGAGGATGCTTTTGACGTCATTGCCTACATCACCTCGGATGAGATTCAGACGAAGCTGGCTCGCCAAGGCATTGTCCCTATTACCGTTAAACCGGATATTATAAATCAATTTGGCAAAGACAACCCTATCTTTCAAGGGAAAAATGTCCATGCGTTTATTCCATGGACAAAATCCAAGCCGGCTCCGTCGCCATCGCGATCGATATATGTCGGTGCCGCCGCGCCGAAGTTGTATTCATGGTCTTATAAGATCATTGCCGGCGACATAGACATGAACACCGGTTTAAGAAGCGCCCAGGAAGAAGCTGAAAAAGCGGTTAAGGAAGCAATGTCCAAATAACAGGCATAGCGCTGAAAAACAGCGTGATAACGGGAAATCTTATATTTACGTAGGTATAACGCTATGCCTACGTAAATTTTATGACTTGGGGATGTCGGGACGGCGCTGGCCGCGAATTCCGTAAGCTTACACCCTAGATAACTTCTAGTCAGACCGGAGAATAACATTTCCAATGGTCAAGGAGTGAATCGAATGGGAAAGAAGCTGCAACAAGCTGCGGGCAAATGGATTGCCGTCCTGCTGATGGCATTGTCCGCATCGATCGTATGGAGCGGGGGCCTACCCGTGGCGGCATCCGCATCGAACGGGGGCGGGAGCCTGATAATCGTGGACAACGGCGCTCCCCATGCCGTCGTGATCGTGGCGGAGCAGGCGGACGATACGACCCGCCGTGCCGCGGACGAATTGGTCGAGTATGTCCGGAAGTCGACGGGCGCCGTCCTGCCGGTTATGACGGAGCAGGAGCTGCGTACGAACGGAGGAAGCTTGAACGGGCATGTCCGTCTGTATGTAGGCGACTCCGGTTCCGACCCGCACATGGCGAACTTGCTGCAAGGGCTCGATGATGACGGCTTCGTCATTCATCCTCACGGCAACTGTATCGTAATCGCGGGACCGACTCCGTCAGGCACCGCGTACGGCGTCTATGATTTTCTGGAGCGTTATGCAGGCGTCCGGTGGCTGCTGCCGGGTCCCGATGGGGAGGACGTTCCGCTGAGTTCCAATTTGTCCGTTCCGAGACAGGACGTGAAAGAGGAACCCGTCTTCTTCTCCAGAGTGTTCAGTCCTGGAACGAGCTGGACGCAATATCCGGAGCGGTCGGATTGGCTGGACAAAAACCGGCTGCACAACCGGATCCAATTTCATCATAATTTGTTGAAGCTGTTCCCGCCTTCGCAATACGGCACGACGCATCCCGAGTATTTCCCGATCCGGAACGGCCAGCGATATATTCCGCCTACCGATACGACGCACGGGTGGCAGCCTTGCTTTACCGCGCCCGGCATCGTGGAGGAAGCGGTAAGCAACATCATCCGCTATTTCGCGAACAACCCGGACGAAACGTCTTATTCGCTCGGCGTAAACGACTCGGGCGGCTACTGCGAAGCGAACCCGGATCATCCGGATTACCCGGGCAAGCTCAATTCGATCGGCCTCGTGAATATGTCGGACCTTTACTACAACTGGGTCAACAAAGTGGCGGAAGGCGTGCTGGCCGTATACCCGGACAAATGGTTCGGTCTGCTCGCGTACCAGGAGGTGATGGACCCGCCATCGTTTCCGCTGAACGCGCGCGTCGTTCCGTTTCTGACGAAAGACCGGATGGCGTGGGCCGATTCCGCCGTAGAAGCGGCAGGCCAAGCGCAAGTGCAGCAATGGGCGGCCGTGACGTCCAACTTGGCCTGGTACGATTACATGTACGGTACGCCGTATTTGGTGCCGAGGGTATACAACCATCAGATGGCCGACAACTACAAGTTCGCCGCGCAGTCCGGGGTAACCGCCCATTATGCGGAGCTGTATCCGAACTGGGGAGAAGGACCGAAGCCGTGGATATCGGCCAAGCTGCAATGGAACCCGTCCGCGGATGTCGACGCGCTGCTGCAGGAATGGTACGTCCGGGCGGTGGGACCGGCAGCGGCGGCGGACCTTGCCGCGTATTACGACCATTGGGAGCAGTTCTGGACGCAGCGGGTCAAGGCGACGGACTGGTTCGAGTCCCGTAAAACGGGTACCTATCTGGCGTTCACTTCCGCCGACTATTTAAACATCGTCACGGATCGGGAAATGGCCGACAGCCGGGCGCTGCTCGAATCGGTCGCGGCCAAAGCGCAAACGGCGCCGCAGAAGGCCCGTGCGTACCTGCTGTTGAGGGCGTTCGAATATTATGAGGCTTCGGCGCTCAGCTATCCGAAGGAGGCGGCGGCCCTGGCGGACAGCGCCTCCGCGCTGGAACTGCTGAACGAGATGGATCGGACGCTCGGAACGAAGCAGTTGATGGCGCAAAAGCGTCTGGATTTGGTCGATGCGTTCAAAAACGATCCGGTTCTCGTCCACTCTCTCGATCCGAGAACGTATTCGCTGACGTGGTCCATCTGGAATGCAAAAACATATTGGGATATGGCGAACTATATCGAGCGGAACGAGCCGAACGGAGGACCGGTTACGGATCGGGTAGCCGCGCTGGCCGCTGGCGGAACGAATCCGCAAATCCAGTCGTTCGCCCGCTTGCTGAAGGAAGCGCGAAGCGGTTTGTTCCAGATGGCGGCCAATGGGTCGTTCGAGTCCGGATCGACAGCGGCGGCGCCTTGGACGAATTGGATTCAAAGCACCGGTACGATCCAGAGGACGTCGGAGCTCGCTCGTTCGGGTACGGCAAGCTTGAAAATCCAAGGCTTGGACCGGGGAGGGCCCGTACAAGTATTCCCGGTAGAGCCGGGACTGCTCTCCGCGCGTACGTATTACAAAGTTTTGACGGGTTATGCGGGCAAAGGGACGATTCAGCTCGCGATGAACTTGAGGGACAGCGCGGGCAAGGTGATCGGTTCGGCCCAGGGCAAGAAGGTTAGGCTTGCCGGCGGCGCCGGGACATGGAACGAAGCGATTATGCTGTACGACATCCCGGCCCAGGTGGGCGGCGCCGCCGTCAAAAGCACGCAGTTTATCGTCATCGTCGACAGCTTGACCGATGGCACGGTTTATTTGGACGACGTCTCCGTGTTCCAGAACCACAGCAGCCTCAATCTGGAATCGACGTTTTGGCCCGTTTTGGACTATATCCGGTCTTCCGGGCCTCAGGCGGGGGATATCAGGCAAGCGGTTACGGATACCGTCTATGGCTCCGTCTACGGCTCGGAGCGGGAATGGGCGCGGCTGCTGCTGACGATGGCGGACGGCGGTCCACCCGCATCGGCCAACAGCTCGTTCGAGTCCGGGTCGGGAACGGCAGCGGCACCGTGGACATACTGGGTCAGCACGACGGGGAGCATCGCCAGATCGAATGCGGCTTTCCGTTCCGGACAGTACGGCCTGCTCATTCAGAATATGGTGAGGGGCGGACCGGTGCAATTGATTAACGCCGCTCCCGGACGTTTCGCGGCGGAAGCGTTCTATAAAGTGAAGGACGGCGCTCCGGCGAACGGCACGATTCAGCTGGCGGTCAACTTCCAGGATGCGCAAGGGAAGACGCTGTCTACCGCTTTCTCGGAGGTCCGGGCGCTGAACGCCTCCACTCCCGGCTCATGGGAGCCGATCCGGCTGAAAGGGGTCATTCCCGCGACCGCTGGCGGCAGCGAGGTGAAGAAGCTGCAGCTTGTCATCGTGGCCGACAAGGTGACGAACGGGGCGGAGCTTCTGGTGGACGACGTGTACTTGTATATGACGCCCGCGAGCCCTTGACCTGATATTGACGCCGATTCGTTCGCTTCATAATCCTGTAGAACTTTTGACTCATTTTGAGGGGAGAGATCCTTGATATGGAAAATCACGAACAAACCGTTGACGAAAGACGATTACAGAGCGATCCGACTGCGGATAAGCCGGGCAATACCAAAATCAGCCGACGGAAGCTTCTCGGAGTGCTGGGTATGACCGGCGCCGCCTTCGCGGCGAATGAAATTCTGAGCGCCGGCGACAATTTACTGCGGGCAAAGTCCGTGAGTGAACAAGTGTACGGACCGGACTCGAGTCTTCCGCATAAAGATGCGCAGCACCCGTCTCCACCCCAGTCTCCATTTAAACATAATGTGTTGGCTGATCGTGATATGGCTGAGGCGCATCCAGCTAGCGCGATTTTGGATGCGAGTGGAAAAACTCAGCAACAATTAAATAATCTCCTATATAGTCCAACCAACGGGACGCCCTACGTTAGAACCATTTTCGAGTTCATGCCTCAACCTGTTATAGATGATGTTTTTGGCGCTAAAGCGCTTGATCATTCTCCCTATTTTCAAGAAGCTATAGATTCGCTTGGAAGCGGCGGCGTTCTGTGGATTCCACTAACGAGTTCAGCGCAAATCAACATCGGGACGACAGTAAACATTACATCAGCACATCGATCGCTAAAAATCATTGGCACACGAGGCACTGCAAGCCGAGATTCAAGTCTTGCAACATTCAAATGGACAGGTGCGGCAGATGGCGGAGTGATGTTTGATATTTTGCAATCATGGGGGATCACCTTTGAAGACTGCTCCTTCAATGCCGCAGATCGAGCTACAAACATTGTAAGATTACGGGCTGAGACTAATGGATTGCCGGTAAGACCCTCCCATCGCCATAATTTTGTACGATGTGGATTTGGATCCGCTTATAAGCAGCTAGTGGTCATTGGTGACGGCGGCAATGAGGATATGATCAACATCAAGTTTGATTCTTGCCAATTTGATTATTACAGCGGAAATACTACATCAGCATGTCCATCCGGTATTTTTATTGATGCGCCTCAATCGTACTCCATCGATTTTGACAACTGCTTGTTTGCACGCGCCGGATACCCGAACAACTTTTTTCACATACGCGCCGGCTCTGTAAATATCAATTCGGCTTGCTTCGATGGCAATTTTGGCTCGGTGGATATTTATTTACAGCCATACATCGGGGCAATCAGCCCGCAACTGACCGTAACACACGCTGAAACACAGTCAGACTGGTTCTTAAAGACAGTAAGTGGTACGGGCATCTATCCAACACGCACCGTATTGTTGCAAAACATTCGCCATCGTGCGGATAACGGCCAAGCGAAACCGATGTCGATTTATTGGGACCTGGGGCATCAGTGTCAACTTGTACATGTGGGGTGTGCCCTTCATGGCATCGAAATCGGACCGAACGCTGCATCCGTTGTTGAAGTTGCTCCACAATGGGGTAGAACGGGCGGGGCATACCCGATCACGGGTTACGA
This sequence comes from Paenibacillus mesophilus, assembly GCF_005938385.1. Lineage (GTDB taxonomy): Bacteria > Bacillota > Bacilli > Paenibacillales > NBRC-103111 > Paenibacillus_AB > Paenibacillus_AB mesophilus. The sequence continues at coordinate 85,535 of NZ_VCRA01000028.1, read as the reverse complement.
GGGTAATCTATCCGTTCTAACCGGATTGAATGGTTTTAACATCACGGAGTCCAACAGAACGTCCAAAGGCGGTTTGCGAATTGGCGAAAATATTTTCTGTGTCAGTGGTGATGATGGTAACGACAATCCGCTAAACTTACCGGGAAATAAAGTCGAGGGTGACTTCTGGATTAATAACAAGTCGTCCATTGCGAAGTCAAAACCGGCTATATATCGCTATGTCGGCACACGCAGAACATTGATGTCAGATTCTGTGGTACATCAAACCTACACCAAAACAGTAACAGCGAATGCAGGCAAATATGACTATGCGCTAGATTCAGAAGCAGTTCCGCAAATGCATGCCATTTATGAGGTTCGGTGGAACATCTTGGCGGATAGAACAAACACCATTTACGAAGCTGGCGTTTTTCAAATATTCGTTAAACGTGTTGGTGCAACCATTCAAGTAGTTAAAGTTGATGTAAGTAAATCACAGCAAGCAACTCCGATTATTGCAACTGGCGTTACAATGTGGAACGGATCCGTTGAAACACCGGCAACAAGCGCATCGCAAGCTGCATTAAATACATTTGTTATACGCTTGAAATTCTTGGGTATTCTTGATGGCTTGGTTAGCGGAACGGAATTGAATATTTCCATGCGCAGAATTGGACACTAAGCCTTCGTAATTACAGAGGACTGTTGATATGTTGAAAAAAAGAATCGCCCTGTCCATTGCAACGATCATGATTGCACTTACTGCATCTGCTTGCGGAGGAACATCCGACGGGAACAAGCAAGGGAGCGAAACCCTTGCTTCGTCTGCGCCCACGAGTCCTGTTGCGCTCGTCTTTATGTCCGATGTTGCGGTGATCTCCGATGAGGAGGTTGACAAGTTGGTGAAGGAGCCGATTAAAGCGAAGTATCCGCATATTACGGTCGAATATAAGAGGGCAAACACGAAAGGTAATGAAGGACTGGAAGCCATGCTCGCAGCCTGAGACTTCCTCGACTTCGTACTGACGACCCAAGACAATGGTCGATGGGCAGCATTGTGTGGAACTTATTTTTTAAGAGTAAAAAATATATCGTATATAGTGTATGACACTAAATACAAAGATAATGTTGACAAGAGATTTGTCGCTTTTAAGACATATGTACAAAATGTTAGTTTTTTGATACCGGAACCTGTACTGCGATATATCCGCAGGCTCGGGAGCGAGAGCGTTCAGCCGGGATCCGGAATTCGCGAGAGAGTTTATATCGAATTCCAGGACCGCATCTTGTACGGCCGCGACTATTTCGATAACGTTCACCAGGAAGTGCTGGGGTCGCTTAATCTGCCGGACGACGTTCTTGCCAAAATATACTCGGGCAACGCCTTGAAGCTCGTTCCGTTATCCTGATGCAATAGCTGTAGCGATGATCTTTTTGCTCTCCGGATCATCGCTATAGCTACCCTATCCCGCAATTTTCCCTCGATCTCCTGTACTTCCATTAGACCCTATCCGCCCCGTCGAACAGCTCGCGAATCATCTTCTCCTTGTTACCGAGAAACTGCTTCATAATGATGTAATGATCGGTCTCCTCCAGGCTTCTCGTCTCGATGCCGTCCGGCGTCAAGTTGTAGATGACCGAGTCCGGATACGCCATCACGATGGGGGAGTGCGTCGAGATGATGAACTGGGAGTTTTTCCGCACCAGCTCGTGTATGCGCGCCAGCATCGCCATCTGGCGAAGCGGGGATAGAGCCGCCTCGGGCTCGTCCAATATATAGAGGCCTTGTCCGCCGAACCGGTGAACGAACGCCGCGAAGAACGATTCGCCGTGGGACTGCTCGTGCAGCGATTTGCCGCCGTAAGAAGCTTTGATCGGAGGGCCGAAAGAAAATTCGTTGTCCAACTGCTCGATATGGGTCGCCACGTTGTAATAGCTTTCCGCGCGGAAGAAAAAGCCGTCCCTCGGCCTCTGTGCCCCGCGGGTCAGCCTCATGTAACGGTGCAGTTCGGAGTGAGAGGCATGCGTCGAGAACGAGAAGTTGCGGGTGCCGCCCTCCGGATTAAAGCCCCATGCCACGGCGATCGCTTCCATCAGCGTCGATTTGCCCATTCCGTTCTCGCCGACGATATATGTGACATTAGGGTGAAGCTTCAGCCTGCCGAGACTCCTGGTGGCGGCCAGGTTGAACGGATATTGTTCCATAGAGGGAATGCCCGACATGTCCAGTTCGACGTATCGCAAATAAGGGTCGCGGGAAAACAACTTGTCCATCAGCTCCCATCGGATGTCTTAGCCCGAATGACCTGCCAGTTGCCATAAGTATACTATGAAAGGGTACCGGATGCATGTCCGCAAATATGGAGTCGGCTGCCACCCCGAAACAGCAAAGAAGTCCGCGACGACCGAATCGGCCATCCGGTAGACCGAATTGCCGCTGGAGCGCGAAGTCCGTTGTTTCTACAATGGTGGTGATGGAAGCGTATGCTTGCCGTACGGGGGATGTTGCTTTTCCACGGCTTTTTGTATACGCTTTCTTAAATAAAAGGCCGCCGGGTCGGGGGAGCTGCCGATCCTCTTGCGGCGGCGCGAGCAAAGGCGGTGCAGACATGCAAACGAAATCGAGGGAGGAATATTCCCACCCACGCGACTTTCCGTTCTGGATCCAGCGCAACCGCCACGATCTGCAGGACGTACCCGAACTGCACGTGCACGAATTCGTGGAGCTGATCTTCGTAGTCGAAGGGCGGGCCACGCATTTGTTCCAGGATATCTATTACGAAGTGACGGAAGGCGACGTGTTCGTCATTAATCCGGGCGAAGCTCACGGCTATTCGTTGAAGGAGGACCAGAGCATCGAGATCGTGAACTGTTTGTTCGAGCCGAGGTTTATTCCGACTTCGCTGCTGCGCGAGCTGCAAGTATCCAACTCGATGGATTTTTTCTACGTTCAGCCTCTTCTCAACGGGGAGGCGCGTTTCTACCACAAATTGAATTTGTGCGGGTCGGACGCCGCCGCCGCTTTGGATATTTCGGAAAGCATCCTTGCCGAGATGAAGCGGCGGCGCTCCGGGTTTCAGCCGTCGTTATGTGCCATTCAAGCACCCTCCCCGATTGGATATGTTAAACCGCTTACAAGATTGCCCTGCCCATGCTTATCCGATAGTCAGCACTGGCCCCCTTCCCGCTATTGGCGCGTGATCCGCCGGTACAGCACCAGACTAGCACGGTAATCGGCGGTGAATCGATTGGCGAATCGGTCATAGGTGCCGCCGATCCGGTCATTTTCGTTATGTTCGCCATGTCCGGATCGGCAACGAACGAGTCCGGATCGGCAATAGCGTCGCCGTCCGGGTGTGTATATGATAGGATGGGGCTAACCGTTCACGAAAGCGAGGTGCCGCCGTTGGAGAAGAAGCTGATGAACCATTACTCGCATCCGCGCGATTTTCCGTTCTGGATTCAGCGCAACGGCCATAACAGTCTGGATACGCCGGGCTGGCACATTCACGAATTTGTCGAGCTGATCTTCGTCATGGAAGGGCAGGCGACGCATCTGATCCAAGACGCCGCATTCGACCTGAGGGCGGGCGACGTCTTCATGATCAATCCGGGAGAAATGCACGAATACGCTTTGAAGGACGATCAGCGGATCGAAATCGTAAACTGCCTGTTTCAGCCCGACTTCATCCCGAGCTCGCTGCTTCGCGAGATGCAGTTGTCCGACTCGCTCGATTTTTTCTACGTCCAGCCTTTCCTGAACGGGGAAGCCCGTTTTCACCATAAGCTGAACCTGCAAGGAGAAACGGCCAAGGAAGCGATGGACCTGCTCGAGGAGATCGAGCGGGAGATGCGCCGGCGACACTCCGGATTTCAGTCGCTCATTCGGTTGAAGATGGTCGAGCTGTTCATCCTGCTATCCCGTCATTACAACACGCGTAAGGACAAGCCCGAAACCCGTTCGCCCGGCGAGCTGCTCGTACGCCGCGTATGCGGGTATGTGGAGCGGCACTATAATCAGAAAATTACGCTTACTCTGCTGTCGGACTTGTTCCATATCGGGGAGCGGCAGCTGAACCGGCAATTCAACAAGTATATCGGGACGAGCGTCATCCATTATTTGCACCGGATCCGGATCGACCATGCGAAACGGCTGCTTGCCGATACGGACGAGAAAATCGCGGCTATCGCGGAGCTGGTCGGTTACGAGGACCCGGCTTTCTTCACGAAGCTGTTCACCCGCGAAGCGAACTGCCCTCCGGGCAAATACAGGGAGACGGTCCGCCCGAGTCCAAATCGGCAATAAGGTAGTCTGTATCGGCAATAGTCGTACGCACCCGCTGCCGATATAATGAAATTGAAAGCGCTGCATATGGCGGAAACGGCGCCTTCCGGCGATAAAGCGCTTAAGTTTCGATATGGACAAGGGGATACGAACATGAACCGACCAAGCAATAGAACCCGGCAGCTCCTGCTGCTCGGCGCGGCCGCGCTTATGCTGGGCGCCTGCTCGAACGGAAACGGCGGGAAAAGCGCCGCGGAAGGCGATCCGGCGGGCAAGCCTTCGGAAGCGAACGGGCAGAAGGCGAGCGAGCCTGCTGAAGTGATTTTCTATTCCAACAACAACGATACGGTGGAGAGCTTCGATAACCGGTTCGGCGACGCGCTGCGCAAGAAGTTCCCGAACTATACGATCAAGTATATCCAGAGCCAGAAAGGGTTTATGCTGCCGGAAATGATCTCCTCCGGCACCCGGTTCGACATTTTCTTCCAGTCGATCGGCAACTTCGAGGGCAACGCCTTCCCGAACGGCATCCAGTACGACATGACCGAGCTGATCCAGAAGCACGGCGTCGACCTGAACCGGTTCGAGCCTTCGATCATCGATTCCGTCCGTCAAGCTTCCGGGGGCAAGCTGTACGGCATTCCTATCTTTACGAACAATATGGTGCTCTACTACAATAAATCGCTGTTCGATAAATTCGGGGTGGCCTATCCGAAAAACGGCATGACCTGGGACGAACTGATCGACATGTCCAAGAAAATGACCCGCGACGACGGCGGCAAGCAGTTTTATGGCTTCGCCCGTTCGCCGGATCACCTGATCCGCATGAACCCGCTGTCGATTCCGATGGCCGATTTGAAAACGGATACGCCGACGATCAATACGGACGAACGGTGGAGAACGTTTTTCCAGAAATATATGATCGCCCCTTCGCAGGACCCGCTGACGATGGACTACATGCAGAAAAACAATAAAATATTGGGCTTGGACGATTTCTCCGTCAACCAGACTGTCGCCCTTTTCCCTTATTTGGCCAGTTACGTCTATGTCGGCCAAGAGCAGCTAAAGAACTTGAACTGGGATATGACCGCGCTGCCCGCATCCGAGCCGGGCGTCGGCTCGCAATCTTACCCGAGCTACTTCGGCATTACGAATATGGCCAAGAACAAGGACGCGGCCATGGAAGTGCTGAAATATATGGTCTCCGACGAATTCCAGGCCCAGCTCGCCCGCAAAGGCATCATGCCCGTCCTGAAAAACACCGACTCGCAGAAGCAGCTCGGCCAGGAATCGGTCTTCAAGGATAAAAACTTCTCGGCGATGTTCTATAACAAATTCGCTCCGATTCCGCCGAAGGCGCTGTATGACGCGCAGCTCGTATCCGTGTACCTGAAATATGCGCAGCAGGCGCAGATGGGCAAGATGGACTTGAATACGGCGCTGCGATCCGCCGAGGAAGAGGCGAAGAAGACGATCGCCGACTACAAGAGCAAGATGAAGTAAGGACGATTGGCACATGCTGCGGGGGAAGGTGTTGCATATGTCGGAGGCGAAAGCGCCGATCAGCCGGCGCAAAGCGTTGGCTGCACTCGGGATGGCGGGGGCGGCGATCAGCTTGCTCGCGTCGGGAGTGAGCGGGAGCGGAATTTCTGTCAGCAAGGCGGTATACGGCGGCGAGAATAACGGGAACAACGGAAATAACAAGAATAACGAGGAAGAATGCTGCGGGCCGGTCATGGCGGCTTCCATAGAGCAGTTGAGGAATACGGCGGCAGCCGGAAGCGGGGATGTGGTGTGGGTCGTCGGCTATTACGCCGATACCCCGGGCTCCGGGGGCGGGGCTTTCCTCGCGGATCTGACGGATACAACCACGGCGGACAACGGAGGAACGGCCATTGTAGCGGCGGACGGAACGCGCTGGAAGCGGATCGATACGAGTCCGCTCGCTCCGGAGATGTTCGGCGCGAGAAACGGCGAGTACAGCCAGGCGGCTTGCCAAGCCGGGCTGCTGGCCGCCGCAGGGACGGCGAGCCGTTCCTTCCGGTTTACCGACGGCTTCGTGTACCGCGTCGCGAGCCTCTATATCCCTTCCGGAGTGGCCAAAGTGTACGGACGCGGCGAAATCCGGGCGGAATCGGTCGTCGATCAGCTTCTTTATACGAAAGGTCCGATTTTTGGCGGTACGGCCGATATCCGGTGCGACATCGAAGAGTTATACGTCAATTGCAACGGCAAAGCGCGCCAGGGCATCCTGCTTAACGGCGTATCCGATTCGACCGTATCCGGATGTACGGTAACCGGCCTGTCCGTATCGGGAGGCAACGGCATCAGGGTTGCGACGAATTGCAGCAATATCGACTTGTCCGGCAATACGATCCGGATGAGCAAAGACAATCCGGTCGGCACTTACGTGACGCTGAACGGCATATTGATCACGGCCGAGATCGCCTCCGATTACGGGGGAGTCGATACGGCCGGGGCCCCCGTCTATCCCGCCGTCACGACGACGGATATTCGTTGCAGCGGCAACCGGATCTATGACGGAACCCATGGCATTCATGTCAGAGGCTTGGTTCGCGGGGAGATGAGCGGCAATACGATCAACGGCTCCTCGCACCGCAATATCAACCTGAGTCCGGCATGCCGACGCATCGCCGTATACGGTAACCAGCTTCATAATGCGAGGTCGAGCGGCGTCAATGTCGCTTGGGGCTGCGAACGCGTGATCGTGGAGGGCAATGTCATCTCGTCTTACGTCTCTTCGGCGGAGAATACGGATGATGCGGCGATTCAGGTGTATAAGGACGGCACGGGCATTACGATCGCGAATAACAATATTTCCGGAGACTGGAAATATGGCGTGTTTCTGTCGCAGGTCAAACATTTCACGGTAACCGGCAACAATTTCATCGACGGCGGGTCGCTCGCGAATATCGGCATCGAGACCGATTTTGCTCCGACCGTTCCGGCTGCGGCGATTTATTCGAAAGCCCGCAGCGCCGTGGCCGCCGCGACGGATACGTATAACGGAACGATCAGCGGCAACGTTCACGGCGGGACCTCGGCGGCGATATCGCTGGCGGCATTCGGCGGCAAGTCGCTGCGGGAAATCGGCATCGGGACGGAAACGGTTCGCGGCTCGGCGCGTTCCCACGTCTTGTACGTGTACGCCGATGCGGCATCGCTCATTCCCGGCTCTATCGACGTATCCGGGATCGGCGGCTCTTATCCGTCGGGCGCGGGCTACTATTCGAGCATTGGGCGGGCCGCCTTCGGGCGCATCGCCGATGCGGTTGGCTTCGAGGACCCGACCCGCGAGATTGTAGTGACCGGCTCGACCCCGTCGGTGTTTCGGGGCCCGAATATCGCGGTCGGGGATGCTTCGACGATTACCGATTTTGTCGACGGCGCGAACGGCCAGCGCTTGTCGGTCCGGCTGTTCGCCGGGGCGACGATCGTGAACGACGACGGCAAGATCCGGCTGAAGGGCGCGGCCAATATTACGGGGGATTCCACGGCGGGCCGCAAAATCGTAACCTTCATGAGACGGGCAAACATTTGGTTCGAGGAGTCGAGAAACTTTTAGCGGAAGGCGAACGAGCGGCCAAGGCAGTGATGGCCGCTCGTTGAGGCTGTTGAAAAAGTCTGCAAAGAGGGAAGCGCTGAAGGCAAGAGGTGGGGGAATGCGCTCCACTTCCGTTAAAATCGAGTTGTTTTCATTATATTCTTAGCGGTTACTACTCGATTTTAAAGTCAGCCGCTCCGCTTTACGCACATCTCCCCCACCCCTTTTTGTATTCCAAATCTCTCTTTTTGCCTTTTTCAACAAGGAGAACAAGCGGCCCGGCAGTCGGGCCGCTCACTCTTTTGCCAATCACCGACTAGAGGAGCTGGACGGCGCTCAACTCTCCGCTGTCGGACACCTTCAGCTTGAATTGGGTTCCGTTCGGCGAAGTGAGCACGACGCCATGGCCGCTTTGGACAAACGTCAAATCCCCGGCGACACAATCGCCGCTGTTGGCCAAATATTTGTTCCCGCCGATATAGTAGGAATGACCGAATACCCGACCCAACCGTACGTCGCTCGAAACTTGCCCGGTAAACGTAAACTTGATTTTGCGGACCCCTTTCATCAGCCCGTTCAGCACGTTGCTCCTCAGCATATAAGCGGGCAAATATCTCATATGCTGCATGTCCTGCACGGTCGTGTACACGATTCCGTCCAAGTCGGTTACGTCCAGCCGGATTTGCTCCGGACAACGATTGTACATGAAGTATAACCCTACATTTTCGATGCCGCCGGTCACGTAATCGGTCGTGTTGCCATAGTAATGACCGCCGTTGAACTCGATTTCGAAAGAAAAGACGCTCCCCCCGGCCAAATTCAGTCTCAAATATTGATTGTTCTTTCCTTGAAAGACGTTGTCGAGATTTCCGCCCGAAATATATTGCGAACCGCTTACAATCGATACATCGTGAAGCACGTGGGCGGCGTGAAAAATATCCTCGTAATCCCCGTTGTACTTCCGGTAATCGCCGCTCGGCAAATAAGTCAGCTTGTCCTTGTACGGAATTTTGTGGCCGTTCAGGTCGCGTAAGCTCAAATAATTGTATTGCCCCGCGTCTATGTAGTTGCTGCCGTCCAGAAAGTTCAAGTAAATCTGATTTTGTCTGGTGGAAGCGGTCAAGTTCACCATCAGGCAATTTTTACCGGCGGCATCCCATAGGAAGCCGTTCACGATATTGGCCCGACCTTCCAGATGGATCATTTCTTTGCAGCGGGCGTTGTACTGCAGCTGTACATTGTTGAACGTATTGCCGTCCACTTGGTTGAGCGCCGCGTGATCGCCCGTTCCGTAAATGTAATAGTCGCAATCGCTGATTACGACATTGTTGAGAATATTCCCCGTTCATAGAACAAGCCGTTAAACCCACGTCTTTAGACGTTGGGATATGAGGCCTTCGGATGCGGGACGGGATAGCCGTTCAAGCATCCGACATAAATTTGAGGGGAACATATATTCTCGTATCTGTGATATACTGGGGATAGGAGGTGAACGCAGATGCACAAAGCATTCAAGTTCAGACTGTATCCTACACCGGAACAAGCCGCCATCATCAACAAGACAATCGGTTGCGTGCGGTTCGTGTTCAATCACTTTCTGGCACGCCGCAAAGACATCTTCGAGCAAGAGCGGAAGACGCTCGGGTACACCGCTTGTTCCGCCGAAATGACCCTCCTCAAACGCGAGAAAGAATGGCTGAAAGAAGTAGACAGCACCGCTTTGCAGAGAGGACTGCGAGCGCTGGATGAAGCGTATCGGGCGTTCCACCGCGAGCAGAATGGCTATCCGAGGTTTAAAAGCAGGCGGAACCCAATCCAAAGCTACACCAGCGTGAACAATGGCGCGATTCGCGTAGAAGGCAATCGGATCCAGTTGCCTAAGCTAGGCTGGATTCGCTATGCCAAGTCCCGCGACATCGAGGGACGTATTCTCTCCGCTACGATTCGGCGAAATCCGAGCGGAAGAACCTTTGTATCGGTGCTATGTGAAACGGAAAGCCAGCCGCTGCCTCAATCTGAACGCGCAGTGGGTGTGGATCTCGGCGTTAAAGCGTTTGCGGTGCTGTCGGATGGCGAGACTATAGCCAGTCCGAAGTATTTGATCAAACTGGAGAAGCGGCTGTGCAAGGCACAACAGACGCTGTCCAGACGGAAGACAGGCGGGAACAATCGAGAGAAGGCTCGCATTCAAGTCGCACGCTTGCACGAGAGGGTGGCGAACGCACGCAATGATTTTCTGCACAAGCTGTCCACAAGACTGATTCGCGAAAACCAAGTGATCTGTCTGGAGGACTTGCAAGTGGAGAATCTGGTCAAGAACCATAGGCTTGCCCGAAGCATAGCCGACGCAAGTTGGGCGACATTCCGCGCCATGCTGACGTACAAAGCCAAGTGGTACGGACGCACGGTAAGCATCGTAGGGAAGAGATTCCCGTCCAGTCAGCTCTGTTCGCGCTGCGGACACCGAAACCCGGATGTCAAGCGCTTGAATGTACGGGAGTGGACATGTCCGGCATGCGCGACACACCATGATCGGGACGTGAATGCGGCGCAAAACATTTTGGAAGAAGGACTTCGACTGCTCGCGTAGGCGGGCGAACTGTGGGACACACAGGGATAGCTTGGATACGAAGCTGGCGTCAGCTGGCTGCTCCCAAGAATCCCATGGCTTTAGCCGTGGGGGTTGTCAAGCATCCGCTTACAAAAGATTTGCCACGAGAAGCGGCGGCCAGCTTGACGAAGCTGTTCGCGACCCGGTTCGAGACGATCGCCGAGCTTCAGACGGCGGTCATCGGGTTTTGCCGGGGCGTGTGCGACGATATCGCCTCCCGCAAGGAGAGTAAAAATGCCGGACTGCTGGAGCAGGCGCTCGCCTACATCGACGGGCATTACACCGACGCGGGCTTGTCTTCCGAAGGAATCGCCGACACGCTCGGCGTATCGCGTTCGTATTTGTCCCGTTACTTCAAAGACCAGACGGGCATCCCGCTCATGCAATACGTGGACGGAATCCGCATGACGAAGGCGAAGGAGCTGCTGATCCGGACCGACTTGAAAATCAAAGAGATCGTCGAGCAGGTCGGACTTACCGACCCGAATAACTTTTTCCGCAAATTCAAGAAGCGTGAAGGCGTCACTCCGCTCGAGTACCGAAGCGCAAGAGGAAGCGGCAGAGAGGGAGCTTCCGGGGACGGAGCCGGGACGGGGCAAGGCGGTTAGCAGGCGGAAGAAGATGAAGTTCGCCATAAAGGTCCGTTCGTCCACACCGATCTGTGGTATGATGAATATGACATCATTACATGTCCATTACATGTCCACATGACAGCGGAAACGAGGGTGCGGATCTATGAAAGCGGATATCGAACGGCAGCAGCAGTCGCCGATTAAGGCGTCCGGACTTGCGGAGCCGCAGGCGGAAACGAGAGAAGCGGGATCGATTGCGGACGCAGCGGGTGCGAATGTGGCTGAAGCGGGCTCGGACACAACCGATGCGGCATCGAAAGGGACCGAGGCGTTTCTCGTCGATCCGGACGACAAGAAGGCGGTTCGGCAGTCTATTTTGCGATTGGCCGGTCCGTCTCTCGTCGAGATGATGCTTGCGAATTTCACGCAAATGCTCAGCATGATTATGGTGGGGAGGTTAAGTGCCGAAGCGGTGGCTACGGTGGGCTTGACCAACCAGCCCTTTTTTCTTTTTCTGGCGATTTTCTCCACGCTCAACGTCGGCACGACCGTCATCGTAGCCCGTTCGATCGGGGCGGGCCGGTTGGACGAGGCGGAACGGGCGGCCGGGCAGGCGTTCCTGCTTAATATCGTGCTGTCCGTCATTATGATCGTCTTCAGCTATACGTTCGCGGCGGACCTGCTTCGTCTGATGGGCGGCTCGGAGGATGTCGTGGCGCATGGGCTTTCTTATGCGAAATTCGTATTTCTGTCGATCGGCTTCACCACGATATCGATGTCGTTCTCGGCTACGCTGCGCGGCGCGGGGGACACGAGAACTCCGATGAAGATTAACGTAGTCGCCAATATTTTGGTCGTTCTGATCGGATTCCCGCTCATTTACGGGATCGGCAGCTATTCCGGGATGGGCATTACGGGGGCGGGCGTGGCGACATTCGTTTCCCAGCTCGTGTCGATGGTATGGGTGACGACCGTCATGTTCAGCGGCAAATTCAAAGTGCGGCTGTCATTTCGTCATCTGTTCCGATTCGACCGGGAAATGGTCGCCAGAATCGGCAGGATCGGGTTCCCATCGGCGATCGAGCAGATCGTCATGCGGCTCGGCATGCTCATCTTCATCAAAGTAGCGGCTAGTTTAGGGACGATGGCCGTGGCGGCGACCCAGATCACCTTCACTATATTAGGACTTTCGTTCATGCCGGGGATGGCGTTCGCGATAGCCGCCTCTACGCTCGTCGGTCAGGCGCTCGGCGCGCAGAAACCGGACCTCGCCGAGAAATACGGATGGCAGGTGCGGAAGATCGGCGCTTACGTGGCCGGCTTGCTCGGCGTCGGGTTTATTCTACTTGCTCCGCAAATTATGAAGCTATTCACGATCGAACCGGAAATCATCGAGAAGGGCGCGCTGTCGATCCGCATTATGGGCTTCATCCAGGTGTCGCAGGCGACCCAGTTCATCTTGAGCGGCGCGCTCCGGGGAGCGGGCGATACGCGGTATCCGCTGTACTCGACCTTTATCGGGGTGTGGGGCTTCCGGGTCGTGCTGAGCCTATTGTTCGTCTACGGCTTCAAGATGGATTTGTACGGCATATGGCTCGCCGCGGCGGCCGACCAGTTCGTGCGCTCGTTTCTTATCTTCAACCGGTTTAAGAAGGGTGCCTGGAAGACGGTTGGGGTGTGATCCTTTAACAACAGTGAAATTTCAGGCTGTTGAGAAAATCAAAAAGAGAGACTTGTCATACAAAAAGAGGTGGGGGAGATGTGCGTAAAGCGAAGCGGCTGACTTGAGAGCTTTGCGTATGCAAAGCTTGCTTCGGAAGGATATGCTTAAAATCGTGTTGTACCCGCTAAAATTCCAAAAAAACAACATGATTTTAACGGAAGTGGAGTGCATTCCCCCACCTCTTGCCTTCAGCGCTTCCGCTCTTTGCAGACTTTTCAACAGCCTCGAAATTGCACCTAATTCACTTTTTCGGTCTTGCTCCGGTATTCGCTCGGGGTGAGGCCGAATTTTTTGCAAAAGGCGCGGTGGAAATAAGAGTAGCTGTGGAAGCCCGACATTTCCGCTATTTGCTCGAGCGTGTACTCGGTATCGAGCATCCGGTCGCCGGCCAGCAGCAGCCGCCGATCGAGCGCGTAGAGGATGATGCTTTGCCCCGTCATTTCCTTAAACAGACGGGAGGTGTACGACTCGCTTAACTCCACGTGAACGGCCACATCGCTTACTTTCAAGGAGGAACAGGCGTTTTCTTCGATGTATTGCTTCATGCGCTCCACCACAACGGCTTGCTTCTTCGTCTTATACTGCATGTCATGCATGGCGCGGTCGATATGAAGGCATAGCGATTGCAGCAAATAGCCGGACACTTCCCGCCAATTCGGACGTTTCCTCACGTATTCCTCGGCAATCTCCTTGAATATCGCGATCAGACTCGTACTCGGAATAATTCTCGACAGCTGCGGATAGCGGTTGCGGTTCCACCAATCGGCAAGCCATTCCCCTCCGCAGCCCGCGTAATAGTTGCCGCTCAAGATCGCTCCGGTCTCCTCTTCGCTTTTCTTCTTTTTATCCATTCCGAATGCGAGCTGGAACGATCGGCCCGGCTCGCACAGCAGCAAATCGCCGGGCTGCAGGGCATGCCATTCGCCGTCGATGAGCGCTTGGCACCGGCCCACGACTTGCAGGCGGATATAGTAGCTTGTGAGAGCTGCGGGACGTGTCAGGAAAGGCTTCTTGTGCAAAATGTATCTGGAGAACAACACTTGTGCGGCAGGCGGCGAGTCGTACATCGGCATGATATAAGCCTCCAAGCGGCGGGGCTGCAGTGGGGCCCGCCTGATTGATCGACATGACTTATTCTGTAATTACTGAAAATACTCGGTCAACTATTATGATAAAACAAGAGACTAGAGCGAGGCAACCGAGGAAAGAACAATAATCGGATAGTGCATCCAAGATGGATTGAGTCATGTTCACCCCCGATAAGCCCGTGCTACACTAGTGTACAAAGTCAGAGCTAATTCTGTGCCTCGGTATAGGCTCGGTTTAGCAAGCAAGGGCCTGTACGATGCACAATTCAAGGTCTGACATTGTACTAGGGCCATATTCGCCGTTAGGGGGAACAACGCATGACGGAGCAAAGGTTCAATCAGGAACAGCAAAGACGGAGCGATTACGGGCAAGACTCGATCAGCCGGCGGCAGCTCTTGGCCGTTCTGGGAGGGACTGGCTCGGTTCTGGCCGCCCAAGCGATGCTGCAAAGCCCCGCGTGGGGAGTCTCCGTGACCGGGGCGACTTATGGAGAAGGAGGTCCTCCGCATTGCTGCTATGTATATTCGTCAGTGGCCGACATGAAAGCGGATTCAAAATTGTCGTCCGGCCGGTTTGTGTGGACGGCGGGTTACTTCGCTCCCGGTGATGGAGGGGGAGCGATGTACGCGATCCAGGCGGGCGCGTTGACGGATGACGGCGGGAGCGTCCTGACGCTGCAGAACGGTTTGCAGGCGGTCCTGATGGCCGGGGACAGCGTTAACTACAAGCAGTTCGGCGCGGTCGGAGACGGCGTGAACGACGACGGCGTCCAGATCAAAGCGGCGCATGCTTATGCAAACAGCCGACAGCTGCCGGTCGTCAATGAAACGGGCGAATATTGGATCAAGCAGACGAACGAGATCGTGATTCAAACCAATGTTCGCTGGGGACATACGAAGCTGCATATCGACGAAAGCCTCAATACGAAAACAAATCCCCGCTTCCGGGTGACGAGCCGCCAAGAGCCGATCCCGATCACGCTGGACGCGTCCAAGAAGCAGTCCGTGCTCGCCAAGCTGAAGCCGGGTACGACGCTTATACCCGAGCTCGCCCCTTATAAGAACTGCCTCGTCTTCTTCGCGGACAGCCAGGACAAGATCGGAATTCGCCAAGGGTACGCCAATCATCCGGGCTGGAGCAGAGAGGAATTTTTCTATGTCGAGGAGCATGGCCGGATTATCGGGGACATCGCTTGGACGTTCTCCGGTTATACGAGCTCCTGGGCGTATCCGTGCGACGACCATTATTTGACGATCGAGGGCGGCACTCTGCTGTTGTCCGGCGACAGTCCGGGCTTGCAAACGGGCGACTATTGGACGAACGGCATCACGGTCAGCCGCAGCCGGACGATCATCCGCAACCAGTGGGTCGGATTGGAGCAGGGAAGAGACGATGTCGCGCTCAATCCGCGGAACGGCTTCCACAGCTTCCAGCGCGTATTCGATATTACGCTGGAAAACGTCCGGCTGATACCTTGGGAGAAAGACAGAGAAGGGACGGACCGCGACGTGCCGCAAGGGACATACGGCATAGGCGGGACGCGGGTGCTGAATGCGGTATTCCGCAACGTCACGGCGGAAGGTTCATCCGTCCATTGGGGCGTGTTCGGCACGAATTTGTTCAAAAATTTCCGCATCGAGAACTGCCGCCTGAACCGGGTAGACGTCCATTTCCACTGCTGGAACTTGTACATCCAGGATTCGGAGATCGGCTACAAAGGATTGACGCTTACCGGAGGCGGCGATCTGTTCATCGAGAATACGAAGCGGTTCGGCAATGCGTTCATCAGCTTCCGCCGGGATTACGGCGCGAAGTGGGATGGCCATATCCGGTTGCGCAACTGCCGGCTCGTCGTGGAGGACGGAGCCGCGGAGACGATAGCGCTCGACTTCAATCCGGCCGACTTCGATTACAAATACCCGGTCGGTTACGGGCGCTCCATCCGGATCGAAGACTTGACGTTCGACTATACCGGCGTCCCGAATCCGACAGGGAATTGCCGGGTTATGCGGATCGCCTCGTTCTCGAAAGTGACCGGGACGAACATACGCCTCTTCTTCCCGCAGCTGATCGAGTTTCGGAACATATCGGTAAGCGGACGGGAGAAAGGGGTGCGCATCCTGCAAATCCCGCATCCGTACAGTCTCGATCTGGGCAAGCCGGGCGGCATGGACGGGGAGAAGGTGACGGCGAACTGCTACATGCGGTTCGAGAACATCCAGTGCGAGAAAATAACCGGGCAAATTTCGCAAGCCGAGGCCAACGTCAACTTTTTGCTGAAAGGTTTGCGCACGGCAGCCTATCAGGACGAATACTCGCTCTATCCGAAAATCGATTTTGTGCAGGTCGGCGAATTTTTCGGACATTTCCAGGGCAGCGTCGCGGACGTGAGCATAAGCCGCAGTCTGGTCAACTGCGTAGACGCCGTCAACGGCGGCCCGATGCGCGGCCGGATCGCGTTCGACAACTGCGATATCCGTTCCGATGTGGCGGACGACGGGAGAGACTTTTATTTTCTCACGACCGATCTCGGCGTATCCTTCGTCAACTGCACGATCCATATCCCGATTGTAAACGGCGCGCCTCGTCCCGATCTGGTCGACCGGTACGGCTTCATTCAAGTGAACCGGACGCTTCGCGGCAACCATTTGAATACGCGGCTGTCCGCGCCACTTTTATCTTACTTGGCAAATGCGGGGACACCCTTGACGCCGGAATTCGTCGCGATGATGAAAAGCCATCACGCCGCAGAGAGCGAGGAAGTGGCCGCCCGCAAAGGGACGACGGCACAGCGCCCGGCTCCCTCGTCGTTCCGTTCGGAGACAGGCTTCGCTTATTTCGACACGGATCTCGGACAACCGGTCGTCTGGAACGGAACGGTGTGGGTAGCTTCGGGGAAGTCCGGCGATACGCTGCACTTCTATTCCGACGACTTGCCTTCCGTCGCGGCAGGAGACCCGATGAAGCGGGCGGAGACGCATCCCGCGCAAGCTTACGTCGTTCCCCGGGCGGGCGCGCTGACCCAATTCGCGGCCTATGCCAGCGCAGGGACGAGCGGGGCGGCTTTTACATTCGAGCTGTGGAAAAACGGTTCGCTCTGGATCGGCGGAATAGCCGGCCCGACCGTTTCGTCCAATCCGCTCCTAGCGGCTGTTCCTAGCGGTGCAACTTTTCAGGCGGGGGATCGGCTATCTGTCCGGATCAGCGGGGTTACGGCGGGCTTGCCGGCAAACGCATATGCGACGGTGGATTTGTACGTCAGCTATACCAATGAGCTTTGAACCGAATAAGGGGGTTAACAGCATGGTCAACAAACGGAGGGCACGCACAATTCTATGTACGACGGCACTAATGCTTGCTGCCGCTTGCGGCAAAACGGACGGGAAGGGCGGAGCGGGGAAACCGGCGGCGCAGCCGGAAATCGATTACAGCACCATGGCGGCGGAAGTCGTCATCCAGGACTTGTCCGGCGGGACGGAGGAGAAGTTCAACCAGTCCTACGGTGAGTTTATCAAGAAGAAGTTTCCGAACTTCAAAGTGACGTTCATTCCGTGGAAAACGGGGACGAAGCTGCCGGAGCTGACCGCATCCGGGCAAAATGTCGACCTCGTATACGGCTCGATGGAGACGATATCGAGTCCGCTGATGGGCTCGGGCCAACAATACGACATGACCGAGCTGATCAAGAAGCACGGCGTCGATTTGTCCAAGTTCGAGCAGACGACGATCGACGGAGCCCGGGCGATGGGGGATGGGAAGCTTTACTTTTTGCCGGTCACGACGATGGTGCAGGTGATGTTTTACAACAAAGGCATTTTCGATAAATTCGGTGTGCCTTATCCGAAGGACGGCATGACTTGGGACGACGTGAAGGAGCTGAACCAGAAGTTGACGAGAAGCGAAGGCGGAGTCAACTACATGGGGTATTCCGCCTCGCCGAACCATATCCTGCGCATGAACCAGCTGTCGCTGCCGCTCTATGACCCGAAGACGAAGAAGCCGCTGCTGTCGGACGAGCGCTGGAAAACGATGTTCGACACTTACTTTTTGAATCAAGCGACAAGCAACTATCAGGCATGGTCGACCGCCAAGAAAAAGCTGCCTTATTATACGGAAATGACGACGTCGCAAGAGTTGGCCATGATGGTGTTCAATTCCCAATTTCCGTTCGACGGTCCCGAGTATGTGAAAAATATCGACTGGGATCTCGTCTCGCTGCCGACGTTGAAGGAGAAGCCGAAGGTCGGCTCGCAAGCGTCGCCGCGCATGTTCGCGATCACGAATACGGGCAAGAACAAAGATGCGGCGATGGCTATCATCCGCTACTTGACTTCGCTCGAGATGCAGACGCAGTTTTCCAAGCAGGGCTATATGACGGTGCTCAACGACGAGGGCGTCAAGAAGCTGATTGGCTCGGAAAGCCAGTTCAAGGGCAAAAATTGGCAGGCCGTCTACTATAACCAGATCGCCCCGAAGTCGTACCAGAGCATATACGACGGAGATTTGTTGAACCTGTTTACGCCAAACGTGCTCAAAATCGTCACCGGCCAAACGGATGTCAATTCGGCTCTGCGCAGCGCGCAGGAGGAAGCCGAGAAGTTTCTTCAGGCGGAAGGGAAGAAATGACCGGATCAACTAGCGGAAAGTGGAACTGTAGTGCGCTAAAGTGGACTTTTCATAGCCTTTCTTGTTTATAACGGAACTGTAGTGCGCTAAAACATACTTTTTTTGCTTCGCTGGCGTTAAAAAGGCTGAATAACGGACTGCAGTTCCGTAATTTTGGCGGCATAGTTGTTGCAGCGGTCGATAACGGAATACAGTTCCGTTATTAACGAGCCCGTCCCATGAAGGACGGGTTTTTTGCCGTTTCCCGCATGAAGTCGGCCGTTCCGCCCTTGTATAGTTTCGGTATAGGCGGGGTTGCTATCCTAATCTGATATACGTATTCGAAGACATGACTGATGGAAGGAGCGGCATATGAATGGGACGGCCACGATCATCGACGCCGAGACGATGCCACATAAAGGATTGCCCCGCGAAGCACTACGCCAAGGGGTATTGCCGAAATCATTATCACACTTATCGTCGTGCTCTCCTTAGGGCTTCGGCCATTTCGGTCCAAGCGAACGACGGCAATAAATGATGCGCCGCATCAGTGACAGGGCTTGTATATGTTTTGTATAGGTTCCCTTGTTATGCTTTTTTGTAACAACTTGGAGTAGACATCTGTCGTTTGTTGTCGAGCAAGGAACAATTCAAGTTCACAAGCGATGAAAGGAGTATACAGTTATGAGCGGCTGAATGGCGTGACAGTCGGAGGTTGCAGGAAGACGAAGGGTAGAGTGACCTTTATAGAAGGGTCCGATTACGGGATGGAAGTGGAACAGGAAGGCGAACTGGAGGATGGAAAGAATGGCATTAGCGTTGCTAACGAATAGCAAACGTGTGAGAAAGGGGCTTTCCAAACTGCTTGTTTTTTCAATGGCAGTAGGGAGCTTGACCGGCGTTGTAACCCCGGGCAAAGCGGCTGACGCTGCCGGAGGCGGGAGTAGTAGTGTGAATACCGCCACATACGGTACGTATGGCGCTCCTGGCGGAGTGAGTAACGGTATGGCTTTGTGGCTCAACCCCGCTGTAATAGGCAATGATGTAGCGAGCGGCGGATCGGTAGGGACATGGAATGACCTGAGTGTAAATGAAAATAACGCTACGCAGTCCGTATATGCCGATCAGCCTGTCTTCTACGATAATGCGGCCAACAATGTGAACTTTAACCCGGTCGTAAAATTTAACGGCAGCAGCAGTTATATGAATCTTCAAGTGAGCAAGCTCCCCGTCGGAACGACCCCCAGAACGATCATAGCTGTAGCGCAATCCGAAGTGGGCGGCGGCAATCATTATATCGTTTCCTGGGGAACGAGTTCTACCAATGCACTTATGGGCATGATGCAATACGGGACAACAGGAACATTGAGCGGATACGGCAATCCTTATTCAAGCGCAGCCGGATTTTGGAAACCCAAAATTCCAAATGAGCTATTCGGTTCCTGGAATGGCGACGGAGATAAGCGCGCAAACTTGTACAGCAAAATGGAGTTGTTACAAACTGGTACGGTGTCGGCTTGGAATACAGGCAGCAACGGTGCTGTGGTTGGGAATATAGTAGGAGGCAACGAACGCTGGCAGGGCGCGATCGGGGATATTATGGTATACAACCGCGTTCTCACCGATAGCGAGCGTCAACGTATCAGCACTTACTTGTCGCTCAAATACGGCTACATGATCGATCAATCTCAAGGCCAGTTCAGCAATTACATCGCTTCCGACGGCACTAGCGTTGTATGGGACGCCACTGCTAACTCGGCTTATAAAAACAACATTGCCGGTATCGGGCGTGACGACGGCGGTTCGCTGAATCAAAAACAAAGCCACAGCACGAACAGCGGGCAGCAAGTTACGGTCGGCTTGAACGCCATCGCGGCGACCAATTCCGACAATGCGGCATCGTTCCCGACGGACAAGCAATATTTGATCTGGGGCGACAATGGCAAGACGTTGACAACGTTCGGCCAAACGATCCAAATCGCGGACAGCACCAATTGGAAGCCTGCCGAGCGCGTCTGGAAAGTACAGAACACGAACAATGTCGGTACGGTCCAGCTTAGCATCGCGAAGAGCGCGTTTCCGACCGGTACGACAGCGAGCGATATCAAGCTGCTCGTCGGCAGCGACGCAAGCTTTGCAACGGCTGCGGCAATCGCGGTTCAAGAAATCGGTGACGCTTTTGTAGCCGACAATGTCGTATTGCCTAACGGTTACTTCACATTCGCCAAAGCGCAAGCGCCTGTCCAGGCACCCGGCGGAGTGGCGAGCGGTCTGATCTCTTGGGTAAATGTGGAGAAGAGCGCCAATAGCAAGACAACCGTCGGCGGCCTGCAAGATTTGGCCGATCCAGCCAGAACTTGGTCCAATGGTGGAAATATGCGGTACGATGCCGCGGCGATCAATTCCAATGCCGGGATCCAAGCTCCGGGCAACAGCTATTATAAGGCACCTTCGTTCGGGACTACGGATCAGCAGCGGGAAATATTTTCGGTGCAGACCAGTACAACGACCGATACAGCCAACAGATTCCCGTGGGATTTCGGAGGCAACTTTTATTTACAGAATTCAACTTACGGCAACAAAGATGGCAAGGGCAACATCGCTACGCGCTTCGGATCCGACGTTATCCGATCTGTCGGAGTCGGCGACATCGATCTGAAGAAACCTCGCTTGCTGGACGTGCTCGCAACAAATCAGGAGTGGGCGCTTTCAGTCGATGGAAAACAGTTGCTCAACGAAACATCCAACAGCGTCAACTTCGATTCTCCGACTAAGCAGAATCCTGATCATATTTATTACATCGGAGCCGGCCATTTTAGCGTATTCAAAGGCGACATCTCCGAAGTTGTCGTTTACGATCGCAAGCTAGGCGACGCAGACAAGTTGAAGGTTAACAGCTATTTGGCGCTCAAGTACGGCTTGACGTTGAACAATGGGGGAACCGATTACGCAGCCAGCGACTTCAACGGCACGACCGGAACCAAAATGTGGACGGCTGCGGATAACGCGGGTTACGGCAAGCGCATCACCGGTATCGGCAAAGATTCCGCGAGCGGTTTGGAGCAAAAGCAATCCAAGTCCCAGGAAACCGGGGCGCTCGTAACCATTGCAGCAGGCAATGAAATCAAAGCTTCAAATGAAGCGTATCCGGACAACACCATCACGAACGACCGCTCGTTCCTGACGTTCAGCGATAACGGCGGAGATGCGGCATACAGCACGCTTATCGCCAATACGAACCTGAACCAGATGGCGCGCACGTTCAAGGTGGACAAAACGAACTGGAACGACGGCAATGTCACCTTGCAGCTCGACGGCACGCAAGCCGGACAACTGAATTATCTCGTCATCGGCAGCGATTCCGGCTTTACCGGGACATTGAATACGAAGCCGCTCGTTGACGGAAAAGTAACGCTCAACAGCTCCGAGCTGGCTGACGGCGCATACTTCACATTCGCTCAGGCCGTCGTGCAAGCGAAAGCTCCGGGCGGCGTAAACGGCGCTTCCTTGTGGATCAAGGCGGACAAAGACGCTGCGGCTGATGTAACCGGACAGCTTACCGGCTGGACCGATCAGACGGGCACGAACCAATTTACCGTAAACGGCGCACCCGCTTTTAAAGCGGACGCAGTCAACTTCAATCCGGCCGTGACGTTCAACAATACGACCTCGGCCAGTCAAAATCCGAACGTGTACTTGAAAGGCAACAGCCCGATTACGTATCAGGACGGATACGCCGTATTCAAGCAGCAGGACGGGACGATCGTCGGATCAGCGGCGCCTCGCTTAGGCGGTTACGGAGTGGGCGTCTTTACGAAATGGGGCAGCAAAACGTATATCGGCAACGGGGCAGGCGGTACGTATCGCGGATTTGCTTTCAATGATGCTTCCCGCTATTACATGGCATCGTTCGACGCCGCGGCTGCGATTGACGCACAAGGCCGTCTGAACGGAACGCCGCAAACCGTCTCGGGCAACAATACGTTCAACAAGATCGATTTCACCCCCGTCATCGGAGGTACGTTCGGTGGAGGGAATGCGAACAACTGGAACCATTATAAAGGCGATATCGCCGAAATCGTGCTGTTCCCGGCGAGCAATACTGCGCTCGAGAAGCAGCGGGTCGAAAGCTATTTGGCTCTCAAGTACGGCTTGACGCTGAATGGCGGCAAGACGAACTATGTGGCAAGCAACGGCACCGATACGATGTGGACGGCAGGGAATAACGCCGGCTACGGCAACCGGATTACCGGCATCGGCCGTGACGACGGCAGCGACTTGTTGCAGAAGCAATCGAAGTCGCAGGATAAAGACGCGCTTGTCACAATCGCATTGGGCGATGCGATCCAGCCGACGAACGCGCTTAACGCGAACACGATCGATACGGACTTGTCTTTCTTCACTTTCAGCGACAACGGCGCTGCGGCCAAGTATGAAGTAAGCGTACTGGAAATGCCGGGTCATACGCTGAAGAAGCTGAACCGCGTATTTAAAGTAGAGAAAACGAAATGGCAGGACAAAAACATCACATTGAAGCTGAGTACGGCGGCAGAAACTCCGGCGGTTCTGTACTATCTCATCATCGACGGAGCGAATACGGGCATGAAGCTGGATGCAGCGGGTCAAGTTACGATCAACAGCAGCATGCTGGCGAACGGCTCCACGTTCACCTTCGCCAAAGTGTACAAGGATTTGCTGAAAGCGAAAGTGAACGAAGCCAAAAGCTTGAAAGAGGCAAACTATACGCCTGACAGCTGGGCTGTACTGCAAAATGCGCTTGCAAACGCCGAAGCGGTGCTGAACAATCCGGCCTCTACCCAAGAGCAGGTGGATGCCGCGTTGGCCGCGTTGGAAGCCGCGCGTGCGGGACTGAGCACCGGAGCGGACAAGCTGAAAGCCAAGGCGGACGAGGTTCAAAACGAAATAACGCTCGGCAGCCTGAAGCCTGGCGATTATACGGCGGGCAGCTGGCAAGCATTAACCGGGGCACTAGATGAAGCGAGAGCTCTGCTCACCCGTACGCCGCAAGCGACAGCGGTCGAGCTGGGACAAGCGTTGGCCAAGCTGGAAGCGGCAAGAGGGACACTGGTCGACTTGAGCAAACTTCGCGCGAAAGAAGCGGAGATTGTCGGCGAGAACCTGAAGGCCGGCCAATATACGGCCGACAGCTGGCAGGCGCTGCAGCAAGCGTTGACCGATGCGCGCGCGGTGTTGGCGAATCCGAATGCGACGCAAGCCGAAGTAGATGCGGCGAAAGCGGCGCTCGAGGCGGCAAGGGCGGCATTGGTGCCGGGAGCGGATAAAACCGCGCTGATCGCGAGAGCAAACGAAGTCAAAGGCTTTACGGAAGCGAACTATACGCCGGCAAGCTGGGCAGCCCTTCAGCAGGCTATGTCCGCAGCCGAGGACGTACTGAACAATCCGAATGCGACGCAAGCCGAGGTGGATGCGGCCAAAGCGGCATTGGAAGCGGCCATTGCGGGACTTGGCAGCACGCTGCCCAAGCTGCAAGACAAAGTAAACGCCGTTAAGGGCGAAATCGATACCGGAGTTTTGAAGCCGGGCGACTATACGGCCGACAGCTGGCAAGCTTTGACCGGGGCTCTTGGCGAAGCCGAGGCGCTGCTCAGCCGTACGCCGCAAGCTTCCGAAAACGAGCTGGGGCAAGCATTGGCTAAGCTGGAAGCGGCGAGAGCGGCGCTGGTACCGGCGGCTAATAAAGCGGCACTGCTTGCAAAAGCAAACGAGGTTAAAGGCGAGAATTTGCGGGATGACGATTATACGCCGGAAAGCTTGGCCGCGCTGAAGCAGGCGCTTGCCGCGGCGGAGGTCGTCCTGAACGACCCGAACGCGACGCAGCAGCAAGTCGATGCGGCACGGGATGCTCTGGAGGCGGCCCGCAAAAATATCGTGGCAAGAGGGGCGAAGCTCTCGGCGTTGACGGTTGTCGAGACCGACAGCGGTAAGCCGGTCGCGTTGTCTCCGGCATTCGACCCGAATCAAAGCCTGAACTATGCGGGAGTCGTATCGAACGCGGTATACGGAGTCGGTATCGCGCCGGTCGCGCATACCCCGAACAGCACGATCAAAGTAACGTTGAACGGACAACCGGCGGCCGAAGCGGATTGGAGCAAGCTTCCGCTTAAGGAAGGCCCGAATACGATCAAGGTGGAAGTGACCGATCCGGAAGGCGGCAAAAACGAGTATACGATTGAAATGATGCGCACTACGAGCAAGCTGGTCTCACTGACGCCTTCGAGCGGAAATCTCGAACCGGCTTTCAATCCGGAAACCGGCGCTTATACGATGAGAGTATCGTACGGTGTTGCCGAACTGTCCTGGACGCCGGTATCGCTCGATCCGAATGCGACGATCGAAATAAGCGTTCGAGGCGAAAGCTTTACACCGGTTGCTAGTGGAGTGAAAAGTGGTCTTTACGGACTAAACGTCGGCTACAACACCTTCGTCGTCAAAGTAACGGACCGCAATGGAAATTCCCGTCAATACACGATTACCGTAACAAGAGCCAGCTCCTCCGTATGGACGGACGGCGGAAATACCGGAACCGGTACAGGAACCGGTACGGGCGGAACGGGTACGGGAACCGGAAAACCTGCGGATATCGCGACCAACTTGAACGGAAACGAAAATCCGTTTGCAACGGGAACGGCGGGACAAACCGACGGACGCACGCAAACGACCGTACAGATCGATCCGGCTAAGCTGGACGGTATTTTATCGCAAGGCAACGGACAGCAGCTCTCGATCCGGGTTCCGAACGACGGCGATGTCGGAGTGAACGGCTTGACGGCCGCACAGGTGAAACGTCTCGCGGATAGCGGGTCGAGTCTCGAAGTAGGCAATCATCTCGCCATTTATCCGGTTCCGGGCAGCCAATTGGACTTGAATGGACCAGCACAGCAATGGAACAATGCACCGCTTGGCGATATCGAAGTCCATGTCGGGATCAAGCGGGCGTCCGACGCGTTGATCGGTACAGCCAAGGATAAGGCGAAAGAACAAGGCTATGAGCTGCTGGTCGACCCGGTCGATCTGGGGTTGAGCTACAGCTACAAAGGCCAGACGGTCGGAGCGGGCGAATTGAACGGATACGGCGTAAGATACATCGCATTGCCTGATGGAATCGATCCGAACCGGATCACGACAGGCGTAATCGTCAATCCGGACGGAACCGTATTCCACGTGCCGACGGTCGTGACGAAAATCAACAGCCGTTATTATGCGATGATTAACGATTTGCGCAGCAGCGGTACGTATTCCGTCATCTGGAACCCGCAAGACCTCGATGATGTGAGAAGCCACTGGTCCAGATCGGACGTTAACGACATCGTAGCGAGACTGGTTCTTGCCGGAACCGGAAACAACACGTTTACGCCCGATCGGAACGTGGTCCGTTCCGAATTTGCCGCCATTGTGGCGACGGGTATGGGGTTGATGCGCCAAAATGTTGCCGGAACTACGTTCGGCGACGTTCCTCGCTCTTCCTGGTACCATGACGCGGTCGCGATCGCGAGCGAGTTCGGCATCGTAAACGGCTACGAAGACGGCTTGTTCCACGGCGATCGGCAAATTACACGCGAGCAGGGAATCGCCATGATTGCGCGGGCATACGACTTGGTCGAATCGCAAAGCACGAAGAGCCAATCGGAAATCGCATCGATTTTGTCCGCTTACGGCGATGCGTCGAATGTATCCGATTGGGCGAAAGAAGCCGTAGCCCGGATGATTGCGGCCGGAATCGTCGAAGGAAGCGAAGGACAGCTGCTGAGGCCGCTGGACAGCATGACGCGTGCGGAAGCGGCCGCGCTGATGAGAAGGTTGCTGCAAACGACGAAATTGATCGATTAAGTGTCGTCAGTCAGGGCGGTAATTCCGTTAAAGTTCCTAAGGTTCCTAAAGCATGACGGATTGATTTCTGCATGCAAGAGCGCCACTGCCGGCAGGTTCAAAGCCGGCGGTGGCTGTTTTTTTAACGGCGGCAAGATATAATGGGACGGGAACCGCAATATCCCGACAAAAAAAGCTGTACCGGGTGGAGATCATTTCATGCGTGCGATACTAGTTGACGACGAGCGGCTGGCCTTGGCCCAGCTTAAAAAAATATTGGAACGCGATGTGGGCGGCGTTCAAGTGATCGGCATGTATTCGGATCCGGCCGACGTCGTCGCCATAGCGGAAGAGCTTGCGCCGGATGTCGTATTCCTGGACATCCACATGCCCGGCATGAACGGCGTGAAGCTGGGCGAACTGCTGCAGGAGCGCGTCCCCATCGCGGAGATTGTGTTCGTGACCGGATATGATCAGTACGCGGTCCATGCGTTCGAACTGTACGCGCTGGATTACATTATGAAGCCCGTTCAACCGGACCGTCTGTCAAAAACGATGCAGCGCCTAAGGAGGAAGATCGGCGACAGGGCGAACCGGGACGAAGAACGCGAACGGGAGGCGGAACCGCCTCTCATTTGCTGCTTCAATCAAATCCGCGTTCAACAGTCCGGCGAGGAGCCCCGAACGATCAAATGGCGAACGAGCAAGGCGCAGGAGCTGTTTGCTTATTTGCTGCACCACCGGGACCGGATCATTGAGCGGGACACGCTGATCGAGCTGCTGTGGCCGGACTTCGAGGTGTCCAAAGCGGCGCAGCAGCTGTATACGACCGTCTATCATATCCGTCAAACGCTCAGAAGCTGCGGATTGGAAATGGTGACGATAACGAGCGGCAACCTGGAGACGGGATACCGGTTGACGACAGGGACGGCCCGAATCGACAGCGACGAATGGGAGAAACAGGTACACAGTCTCGGGGCGTTGGATATTCGGCATATCGAACAGTATGAGAAAGTATTGGAATTGTACAAAGGCGATTATTTCGGAGATTTCGAGTTTTTATGGGCCGAGCACGAAAGGGAACGGCTCAGGCGGATGTGGCTGAACCATGCGAGAAGCGTGAGCGAATTTTACATGGAGCAGCAGATGCTGCAAGCGGCAATCCGGATCAACCGGCTCATTCAGCAAATGTTTCCTTACGAGGAAGAGAGTTATTTCGCCCTGATGCTGCTTTATGATGATTCGGGCGACATAGCCGGAGTGGAGGAGCAATACTGGCTGCTGACTTCCAGAGTGGAGAAGGAGATGGAATCCGCTGTAAGCGAGTCGATCTCCGAATGGTTCGATGCCTGGAAAAGGAGGGACTTTAAAGCACCTCCGTTTTGATAAACCCAATCAGAAAGAAGATGACGGCTCTGGCCGAACATTTGCGACCCATGACGAAAAAACGGAACATATTTGTCCCCTTGCTGCTCTTTTTCCTGCTGCTGACCGGTGTCCGCATCGTCTGGATCGCGCTGCAGGCCGTCCCGGACCACCCGGTCGCCGTGCAAGGCCGGCTCGATCTGCGGGGGTGGAACTTCGCGTCACAAAAACCGATAACATTGGACGGGGAGTGGGAGTTTTACCCGAATGCGCTGCTTGTGCCTCAAACCGGCTCTACTCCGGCTCCCGGCGTCAATCGGAGCTTCATTCAGGTACCCTCCGAATGGAATTCCGCCCTGTCGCCATCCGCGCCTGCTTCTTACGGCTTCGGCACTTATCGTCTTCGGATTACATTGGATCAGGCCCCCGGACAAGCGTTCGGCATACGCGTCACCAATCTCCCGACTGCATCGGCGCTGTATGTCAACGGCAAGCTGCGGATTTCTTCCGGTCAGCCGGCTGCGGACCAAGATCGTTACACCCCCCGGAACGTACCTTACTCCATGCTGTTCACATCCGACGGGGGAGAGCTTGAGATCGTCATACAAGCGGCGAACTTCGATAATGCCCGTCAGGGCGGCATCATCCGTTCGGTCAAATTCGGCAGTGCTCTCGCGGTATATAACGAGGAGCGGTTTTCCCACAATATGCAGTTGACTGTTATTGTCGTGCTGCTGCTGCATGCCGTTTACGCCGGACTGCTCTTTATGATGGGGAACCGCCAGAAGGCGCTGCTCTACTTCATGCTGCTCATTTTGTCCGCCGTGCTTATGACTGCGGCCGATGACGACAAGCTGCTGCTCAACTGGACGCCGATCGGCTTCGAATGGGGGGTGAGACTTCTATGTCTTTCCATGGTCGCGATTCCGTGGTTTCTGCTCCAATTCCTCAGACATTTGCTTCCCAAATATACGGTATTACGGGGGATGCGCCGGCTCTCCGCCCTATTCGTCCTGTCGGTAATGCTGACGCTTCTATTGCCCATATCGGCGCTTACGGTCATCGGTATTTTCATCGTGATCTTGTTTGTGGCCTCCTGCTTCGTATTTTGGTGGCTGGTGCTTCGGAGCGCGCTCGAGGGGATGAAGGATGCCGTTTATTTGCTGATGGGCATAACGGCCATGGCGAACAGCACCGTATGGGGAGTTGTCGGTACTTTCACGGACCTCCAGATCCGGTATTATCCGATCGATCTGCTCGCTTGCGTTTTGGCTTTTGCTTCGTTTTGGTTCAAGCACTATATTCGAACGGCGGAGGAAACGGAGAAGCTCGCGGGACAGCTTATGCAGGAGAATAAACGGAAAGACGATTTTCTGGCGAACACGTCCCACGAATTGCGCAATCCGCTGCACGGGATATTAAACATTGCCGAGTCCGTGCTGGAGCGTGAGCAAAGCATCTTAGGCAAAAAGGGGTCCGAGGACATCCGTCTCCTGATCTCGATCGGACGCCGCATGTCGCTCCTGCTGAACGATCTGCTCGATAGGAAGCAGCTTCAGGAGACCGGCATTCGTCTGCATACCGGCAGCGTGCAAGTTCAAGCCGTCGCTTCAGGCGTGCTCGATATGCTCCGCTTCATGACGGAGGGCAAGCCGATCCGGTTTGTCCATTACGTCCCGGAGCGGTTTCCTCCGGTGCTTGCCGACGAGAATCGGCTCATTCAAATCATGTTCAACCTGCTGCACAATGCGGTCAAATTTACGCGCGAGGGCACCGTTACGATTCAAGCGTTCATTCGGAACGGCCAAGCCGTCGTCCGGATTACCGATACGGGGATCGGCATCGATGAGGAAACGCAGCGGCGCATTTTCCAGCCTTATGAGCAGGGCGATTCCGGTGAAGCCGCGGTCGGCGGGGGTATCGGACTCGGGCTGAGCATCTGCAAGCAGCTCGTCGAGCTGCAGGGGGGGGAGCTTTTCGTCTCGTCGGTGCCGGGCCGCGGCTCGGTGTTCTCCTTTACACTGCCGCTCGCCGGCCGCCCCTTCGACTTGCCGGAGTCGGCCTTGCTTCCAGCTGGGACAGCGGCCGAGGAAACGATTGTACGCGGTTCTTCCGAACCGGCGGCAGCCGGCGCGATGCCGAAACCGGCTGCGTCCTCGGACAGGCCGAACATTTTGGCCGTCGATGACGACCCGGTCAATTTGGCAATTTTGTCCGAAATATTGTCGGCCGAGGCCTACGATATCACGACGGTTACGGGCGGCAACGAAGCGCTGGCGATGCTTATGACGAGGGAGTGGGATTTGATCATCGCCGATATTATGATGCCGCATATGTCCGGCTATGCTTTGACGCGTTCCGTCCGCGAGCGGTTCTCGATCTCGGAGCTTCCGATTCTGCTGCTGACCGCACGCAGCCGTCCGGAGGATGTTGTGGCCGGCTTCCTTTCCGGAGCGAACGATTACGTGATGAAGCCGATGGAGGCGATGGAGCTGAGAGCCCGGGTCAAAGCGCTGACCGCCATGAAACAATCGGTGCGCGAGCAGATGCGCATCGAAGCGGCATGCCTGCAGGCGCAAATTCAGCCGCACTTCTTGTTCAACACGCTGAATTCGATCGCGGCGCTCAGCGAGATCGATACGGTCCGGATGCGCGCTCTGCTCGGCAATTTCGGCCATTATTTGCGGGCGAGCTTCGACTTTCGGAACTTGGACCGGCTCGTTCCGGTGTCGCACGAGATCGGCTTGGTCCGTTCCTATTTGTTTATCGAGAAGGAGCGCTTCGAGGAAAGACTGGAAATCGAGTGGGAGTTGGACGAGCATCTCCGTCTCCGGCTGCCCCCGCTCTCGATCCAGCCTCTTGTCGAGAATGCCGTAAAGCACGGCGTGCTGGCGCAGCCTCAAGGCGGCAAGCTGCGCATCCGCATCACCGACTATGACAGCCATGCCGAGATCGCGGTCATCGACAACGGAGTGGGGATGGATGAGAGCACGCGCACACGGCTGCTGGAGGGCGAACCGGCCCCGCGATCGGGCATCGGCCTGCGCAATACGGACCGAAGATTGAAGCAGCTGTACGGCAAAGGGCTTCTGATCGAAAGCGAGCCCGGCAAAGGGACGACGGTTACGTTCTCCGTGCTGAAGCAATGAAGCTCCGAACGCACGGCGGCCGCCGGGAAAGCGGCTGCTTGTGTGGCTTTTTCATGTGCTTCGATAACATCTTGCCTCCTTCATGCTATGATGGGATCAATGGAGGGAGGCATTCGGAATGGGTGAAATGGCGGACGTTCGATTATCGCTGCGTAATGGGGGATGCATGCGGGTACAAGCGATCGCCCCAGGCGCATTTCGGATTCGGATGAACGATACGGGGCTGTTCGCGGAGCCGCCGTTAATCCGGTATCGCATTGTAAACGCTGTCATCGGGTCGGAGGAACAGGAGCGCATGATGCCGGAGGGTATCGGCGCGGAACTTCAAGCCGGGCGGGCGAGTCTGCATATCGACGGGACGGATGGACAGTTTCGCCTATACGGGGCGGACGGGACGGAGAAGCTGCGGACGTTCGGCCCGCCACGGTCGAGCCGGTCGTCGGGATTCGGGGTGTGCTTCTCGCTTCATGCCGACGAAGCGATGTACGGGCTCGGCAATATCGCTCCGGAGCGAGTGGAGCGGCGAGGCTTGCGCGTGTCCGTATGGGCGGAGAAGACCCTTTGGGGGAGCGCCCCGCTCCCGTACTTGATGAGCACAAGAGGCTGGGCGATTATGATGAATACGACCTGGCGGCATACGTTCGATATCGGGAGCTCGGCCGACGACCGGTTGAGCATCGACGGACAGGCGGGAGAGCTGGACATGTTCGTCTTCGCCGGAAGCAGCCTAGCCGAGCTGCTCCATGCCTATACGGACATAGCCGGCAAGCCTCGGCTTATGCCGATCTGGATGTACGGCCTGAACTTCTGCTCGCGCGTCAAATCGAGCGCCCGCGACGTGCTTGACGACGCCATCAAGTTCCGCCGTGCGGGAACGCCGTGCGACCTGATCGGCCTCAATGCGGACTGGATGGAGACGGTCAACGACTTCTCGACTTCCAAGCGATGGCACCCGGAGCGGTTTCCGACAAGTACGAACGATTTGCTGCGCCAAGTATCGTTTATCGGCATTTTGCAGAAGCAAGGGTTCAAGCTGAGCCTGAATTTGGGCTGCGACTACGATTTGACGCTGCTTGAGGAACGGTTGGCCGGCGTAAACGAGGCGGGAGAAGGCGACGAGAAGGATGAGCCGTGGTATGATCACTTGCGCAAATTTGTCGACGACGGCATATCGGGGTTCGTGCTGAGCGCGACGAACCCGATGTATAGTCATCCCGACCGGATATGGGGCAATGGAATGAGCAGCGCCGAGCTGCATAATTTATATCCGGTTCTGCTCGGCAAGCAGATGCATCTCGGCTTCCGCGGGCAGACGGGAATGCGGCCGGTCATTCATATGGAAAAGGGCTACTTGGGGATGCAGCAGTTCATCGTCAGCACGACGGGCACGTTCTATAACGCCAAGCATGCGATCGCGGCCATCCTCAATTACGGTCTTTCCGGTCACGTCCATACGTCGACGAATATGCATTTGATTACCCGCGAAGGTATCCATTCCGATTTTTTGCTGGCATGGTCGCGGATCAACTGCCAAGATCATTTCCATCACCCGGATTTTCTGGAGCGTCCGCTGCAGGAGCTGTTTCAGCGGTATGCCCGGCTGCGCTACCGTCTCATCCCTTATCTGTACGCAACGGCGCACGTTGCCGCCCGTACCGGCATGCCGATTACGCGCGCCATGCCGCTCATGTTCCCGGATGACCGGAATTGCCGGGAGCTGAGCCAGCAATATATGCTGGGGGACTTTCTGCTCGCCGCCGTTTATACCGACCGGATTTATTTGCCCGCGGGGGAGTGGCTGGACTATTGGACAGGGGAGCGCTACATCGGACCGCAATCGTTCACATGCCGCATTCCGCCCGAGGCGGGAGGCCTGCTGTTCGTCCGCGCCGGGGCGATCATTCCGATGTGGCCGCCGATGGACTATATCGGTCAGCTGCAGGTGGAGACGGTGACGCTGGAGGTGTATCCGGGGGCGCACAGCGAATTTGTTTTGTACGAGGACGACGGGACCACCTTCGACTATTTGGACGGATGCGTCGCCCGGACGCATATCGCTTGCGAAACGAGCCGCGAGGCGACGACGGTGCGTATTTCGCGGCGCGAAGGAGCTTATGCCGGAATGGCGCGCAAGCGCAGCTATGAGCTGATCGTCCATACGGACGGCAAGCCGGCGGCGGTTCGGGTGGACGGGCAGCGCCGCCCGGATCAGACGAGACGGGTTAAGTCGGATCCGTTCCGCAGCTGGCGATACGATCGGCTGGCCGGAACGGTGAGGCTGCATGTGGAAGAAGCGGGAGGCGAGGCGGCGGAAGTATGCATCGAAATCGTCAAGCCGGCGAGAAGCGGCACTGCTGCCGGAGGCGGCTCCATCGGAACGGTTCCAGCCGGCGGCAAGGCGGGTGATGAGGGTGACGATGCGGACGGGGCGTTCATCGCGGCATTGGATGCTGCGGGCGAGCCCCGGGCCGCCGAAGCGGCTCTGGCCGCGTGGTGGGGAGCGAGAATAAGGCAGGGCTCGTCGGACGCCGTATGGCCGCTGCACGTCATGAATGCGTGCCATCTGATCGTCCGGCAAGCGGCGCGGCGCGGATCGACAGCCGAGGACGTATTCGGCGGAATGACCGATACGACGCTTGCGCTGGCGCAGCTCCGCTCGCCCGAACAAGGGTACGAGCTGCTGCTGCGGCTCGTGAACCGGCTTGTCGGGCATGCCGAAGCCCGCCGGCCCGCGGCGAAGCATCCGGTAGTCCGCGAGCTGGTCGCGATCGTGGAGCGCGAGCCGGATCGGGACTTATCGTTAAATACGATGGCCGAGCGGTTCGCGCTGCATCCGTTTCATTTAAGCCGCCTGTTCAAGAAGGAAATCGGCCGCGCCTATTCCGACTACGTTATGTCGATCCGGATGATAAGGGCCAGGAAGCTGCTCGAAGCCGGCTACAAAGTTTACGAGGCAGCGGCACTCTGCGGTTTCAAGGACGCCGGGAATTTCTCCAAGGCGTTCAGCAAATATTGGGGCGTCCCTCCGGTAAACTGCCGGCCGGGGCTGGAGTGAGAGGGAGAATGGATAGAAGGGGGAGGCGGGCGCATCCGTGCGATTATTTACGCAAACTCATATACGGGTGGAATAACGTATTACGTTCCATTAAGCGGACGATATTCCCTCCATGTGGCGTAGGTGCTTGCAATAGCGGAACTCGGCTCCGTTACTGTTGATATTTCCCGTTTTTTTCGGTAATAAAGGAACTGGTTTTCGCTAAAGGGCCGTGTAAGAGGCGAATGTGCGCCTATTGGGCTCAATAGCGGAATGCAGTTCCTTTATTTTTTACACAAACTCATATACGGCTCGAATAACATACAACGGTTCCGCTAATTAGACGATAGCCCGGGCAATCGGCGGTCGGAGCCGATAGCGGTCTTTCCCATTGCGGGTCGCCCCGGCTTTTTACCGTCTCGTGAGTTCAAACAATCGTCCATAAATGAAAAATTCCCATCCATTTACATGGTTTTTAAAGGAAATATAATAAAATTGTATCGTAACAAATGTGCATGTTTGTTGATACAGAGACAAAGCTGCTTCAAGGTAAGCGGTATCCCGTTCTATTGCCAAAACGTATAAAGGGGGCAACACATGAAGAAAGAAACGAGAAGCAGGCTTATGCTGTCGTTAACGACAGGCGCCTTGCTGCTGACCGCGGCTTGCGGTAGCAATGCCGGACAAGGGGGTGCAGCCGATACCGTAGGGGCGAAAGCGAAAGCGCAAGCCGAGCCGGAAGAGGTAAGCTTCTATCTCCTGTCGCTGCCGCAAGCGACGTTCGATGCGATCGCCGAGAAGGCGAAGGCCAAGTTTCCGCACATTACTTTGAAATCGGTTCCAAACACGAATGCGGGTGGACCGTCCATCGACAATATGATGATAACCGGCTCGGTCCCCGACATTTTCGTGACGCGCAGCGCCGCCGATCTGGCGAAACGGGACTTGCTGTTCGATATAAGCGAGCTGGTCAAGACGGAGAAATTCGACTTGTCCCGCCTCAACCCGGTCTCGATCGAGCATATGAAAAACGATGCCGGCGGCAAGCTCGTCGGGATCCCGATCAGCGCTTCTACGCAGGCGATGCACTTCAACAAGGATTTGTTCGACAAATTCGGCGTGGCCTACCCGAAGGACGGCATGACGTGGGACGACGTCTATGAAGTCGCCAAACGGATGACGAGAACGGAGGACGGCGTTGTCTATCGCGGCTATGTGGAACGGTGGATGAACACGTTTTTCGCGCAAAACCCGTATGGCGAAACGTATTTGAGCTTGTCGGAGGACAAAGCCGCCGTGCAGACGGACGGCTGGAAGAAGGTGGCGGAGAACTTCAAGCGGTTCTATACGATGCCGGGGCTTACTTTCGATGCCAAAACGATCAATACGGAGCAGGACTGGCGGCTGTTTACGACCGGACTCGGCGCCATGACCGTATTCACGTCCAGAAACTTTATGGATTGGAAGTTCAACTGGGACGTCGTCGGAACTCCGGTCTACAAGGATAAGCTGAGCGCGGGCATTCCCGCCGACTTCCTCAACCTGTATATGACGAACAGCAGCAAGCACAAGAAGGCGGCTTTCCAGGTCGCGGCCTGGCTGACGTCGGAGGACATGCAGAGCTATCTCGCCTCGGACTTCGGCATGTTCCCTTCGGTTACGAACGAAGAGGTGCGGAAATCGTTCTTGAAAAACGATCCGCTCTACAAAGGGAAAAATGTCGGCGCCTTCCGCTACAACAAAGAAACTCCGCTCGTGCCGGCGCGCAAGCCGGGACTCGCGAACGTCAACGCCTCCACCCCGTTCATGAAGGAGATGGAGAAAATGATTCTCGAAAGCCGGGACGTCAATACAACGCTGCGCGCCGCCGAAGAAGCGATCAACAAGGCGATCGCCGCGGAGAAGTCGAAATGACCCGCCGCTTGCATACAAACATGGAAAGGCACGGTATCGGATCATGACAACGTTGCAACACTGTCCGCTGCTCGTATGCGGCGCTACATTGGCCGGGATCGGGGCGGCATTGGCCGCGGGCGGAGAGGTCCTCATCGTGGAACGCAGCTCGACGGTAGGCCATGAGTTTATCGAAGCGTTTAACCCGGGCTTGACGACTGCGGACTATGTTTTGTCGGCTTTCGGCGAACGGTTTCGGTCGGAGCTTGCGGAACGGAATTTGATCGGCGACAACGGAATCGTTCATTTGCCGGGCTTGGCGCCGGTGCTGTGTCGGCATCTGGATCTCGCGCAACATATCGGCGTGCTGTTCATGACGGAGATTGTCGAGGTAAAAGCGCTGGCATCGGGGTATGAAGTCGTATTATACAACGTAAGCGGCTTCCGTACCGTGATCGCGGACCGGATACTGGATACGACGACGTGCCGGCTGTCCGACACCGCGAATCCGCATTCGTCGGAGCGGCTGACACTCAACGCGTATTTGCACGGTCCGGCGAATGTGCCGGTTTCGCAGCCGGACGATCGAAGCGCGATCATTGCGCAAGGCCGATTCGAGGAGGAGCATATTTTGAAATGGCGCGTACCTGCGGACTGCGACTGGCCGAAGGCGCGTCAAGGGCTGCACGATTATTGGCGGCTGCGTCCGCAGCAGCTGTCGGCTTGGACGATCGCCGCCGTTGCGGGCGTCATTGAGAGCCGGGTTCCGCCGGGTCCGCACCCGCTCTCGGCTCGTTGGACGTGGCTGCCGTCGGCCGGCTTCGACAGTCCGCTTCAGGCGCTCGATCAAGGCTATAGGCTCGTGCGGGAGAAAGGGGGCGGGGAATGTGAAATTGTCGAGGCTATATGACGGCCAAGTCGTAAGAACGCCGTACGAGCACACGCTGCCCGAACGGTATGACGTCATTGTGGCCGGCCTCGGCACGGCCGGCAGCATCGCGGCGATCGCCGCAGCGCGTCAAGGGCTGCGCGTGCTTGGCATCGAGCGTTTGAACTGCATGGGAGGCACGGGAACCGCCGGAGGCGTGCTCGGCTACTACTTCGGCGGCAGAGGCGGCCTGCACGAGGAGCTTGACCTTCAAGCCGGGGAGTTGGAGAAGGACGTATATACTCCGTCGTTCGGCGTAAACGGCGAGACGAAGAGGATCGCGCTCGAGCGGGAAGCGTTGAAGGCGGGAGTGACAATCTGCTATGACTCCACTGTCACCGGGGTTTTCATGGAAGGGTCGATCGTGAAGGGCGTGGAATGGTTCACGCACGGAGGGCGGCGAGCGGCGTCGGCAGCCGTCGTCATCGATTGTACCGGCGAAGCGGACGTGTGCGCCATGGCCGGATGCGAGCTGGACGGAGGCCGGCCGTTCGACGGCCAGGCGCAGCCTTTCTCCAATGTGCTCCTGTGCCTCTCGCAAGGAAGGGTGCGCTTCAAATATACCGATTCGGGCTATGCCGATCCGCGGGACGCCGCGAGCATGGCGAAGGCGATCATACGATCCGCGCTGCTGCCGACCCATCTTCGGCCCTCGTATGATGCATCCGAACGGCTGCTGCGTCTCGCCCCTCTGCTCGGCATACGCGAAGGCCGGTTTATACGCGGCGAACGGCAGGTGACGCTGCAATCTTTTCTGGAAGAGAATTACGAGGATGAGCCGCTGTTCTACGCTTATTCCAACATCGACAACCACAGCAAGGATGTCGCCTTCGAAAGCGAGGCGCAGCAAAACTGGACGGTCGCCTGCAGCATGTGGGGCTATAACTTTACGGTGCCGATTCCGCTCGGAGCGCTTATTCCGCGGGGCTATGACGGTCTGCTGGCAGCGGGCAGATGCTTGAGCGTCGATCACGATATGGCCGCCTGCGTGCGCATGAAGCGGGATATGCAGAAATCCGGAGAAGCGGCCGCTTATGCCGCGCTGCTGTCGATCCGCAACCGGGTGCCGCTCCGGAACGTAGCCTACTCCGATCTGCTGCCGATGCTTCGGGAATCCGGATGTCTCGATGAATCCGCGGGCGTCGGGTTCAAGGAAACGCTGTCCCATGCCGATGAGAAGAATCCGGTTGTCGGCTGGCTAAGTAATTGGAACGATATCCGCGAAGGCTTGGACGGCACGAAGCCGGGGCTCGCGATTTGGTCGGCCAAACGATTGGGGGAGTCGGCGCGCCCGAAGCTTGCGGAATGGATGCGGGTGGGAGAGAGCGGGCATTTGCGCAAGCATAGCGCCTTCGCGCTCGCGCTGCTCGGCGATCCGCAGGCCGCTCCGGTGCTCCGCGAGACGGTGCGGGAACGGGACCCGTTCGTTCCCGGCACGAGCCGGAAATATAATCAGGTGCGCGGCTACGCTGCGATTTATTTGCTCGGCCTGCTGTCCGACGAGGAGAGCGTGCCGGAGCTTACGGGCATTTTGGACGATCCGGGCGGCTGGACGTATTCCGACGACAACAAGGAATTTTTGGCGGACGAGGAGGAGCTTGGCTTTCAATACGTTTCGTTCACCGTCATGGCTTTGGCCAAAATCGGACAGAAGCATCCGGCCGCCCGTCCGGCAATCGCGGGGTCGTTCCGGCGTTTCCGCGAAAGGAGCGATATGGAGCTGAACATTTCGTTCAAAGGCAGCACGAACATCAAATTTTCGATGAGGGACAAAGTATTGTCGGCCATGGAGCAGGCGCAGGGTGGGTGGCTGTAGAAGCGGAGTTTTTGCCCGCTGAGCAAGGCACGCTATAGAATCAATTTGCCGCAATACGGCTGACGGGAGGCGACGGCGGGATGAGGTACGAGTTTTTGGAACGTTTTTTCCCGAAGATGATCGATGTGCAATTCCGGGACGTCCGTTTCTGGGAAGAGTATCAATACAAGGTGGAGCGGAAACCGACCAATCTGTTCAACTTTACTTTCGTCGTATCCGGCGAAGGGACGCTGGAACTGAACGGTGCGGCCTATGAGCTGGCGGCAGGCGCGATCTATCACCTCCGTCCGGGAGATCATATGCGGATAGCGACGTCGCCCGCCTCCCCTCTCAGGTATTACACGGTACACTTTATGCATTATTTGCTGGAATGGGAAGGGATGCAGCTTAAAGTCGGTTCCGAGCACGAACGGCTTCCGTTCGAGCCGTCGTTCTCGATGGCCGCCGAGTACAAAAGCATGGAAACGCGGATGAGGAAGCTGCACGAGCTGTGGGACAGCCAAAAAGCCGGCTTCGAATGGGCGGTCCGGCAGCATTTTACGGAATTGCTGCTATGGCTCGCGGAGCAATTCGACAGCAAGCACCGGACGGATGACGAGATAGCCGGTCTCATCTCCGATTCGATGCGGTATATCCGCGACCATTACACGCAGCGGCTCGCCCGCGACGGGCTGGCGCGGATGGCTTCTCTTTCGCCCAGCTATTACTCGGTGCTGTTCAAGAAATATTCGGGCTATACGCCGCTTGAATATATGAATAAGGTCAGGCTCGATACGGCGAAGCAGATGCTGCGCTCGACCCGCGAGCCGATTTCCAAAATCGCGAGGGAAGTAGGCTTCCAAGATCCGCTTTATTTCACCCGTTTGTTTGCAAGAGAAGTAGGCATATCGCCGCGCCAGTTCCGCAACGGATAGAGGATGCGCAGTGCGCGGTTCGCCGATAAGGGAGGGCGTCCAGTGGGGAATAACGATCGGAAGCGATGGAAGAAAGCCGCGATGATGGCGGCTATTGCGTTCGGGGGGTTCGGGATGCAGC
The DNA here is from genome assembly GCF_005938385.1 of Paenibacillus mesophilus. Classification (GTDB taxonomy): domain Bacteria; phylum Bacillota; class Bacilli; order Paenibacillales; family NBRC-103111; genus Paenibacillus_AB; species Paenibacillus_AB mesophilus. Next base: position 46,038 of record NZ_VCRA01000028.1, on the reverse strand, counting down.
AATGGTTGATTGCCGGGACGGCGGAAGCGGAGACCGCCTATTACGTTGCGCCGTCGGGGGATGACGGGAGCGGGAACGGTACGATCGGCTCCCCGTTCCGTACACCCGGGAGAGCGAGGGATGCCGTCAGAGAGAGTATAGCAGGCGGAATGAGCTCGGACGTTACCGTGTATATGCGGGAGGGCGTGTACCGGCTCGATTCTTCGTTTACACTGACGGGGGCCGATTCCGGCAGGGACGGGCACGAGGTCGTATACCGGAGCTATCCGGGGGAATCGGCGGGGCTCGACGCAAGCAAAGCGATTACCGGCTGGGTGCCGCACAGCGCGACGATTTATAAGGCGAATGTCGGAACGTCCTGGAATTTCGATACGCTTTATGAAAATTCGGTTCGTGCCGTCAAAGCGCGCTATCCGAACATTCAAGCGAACGGGAACGCATACAACCGGGTCGAAAGCTCCGTAACCGGTAAAGAAAAAAGCGAGTTCAAGTTTTACGCGGGCGATATTCCGGCCGTTGCCGACAAAAGCAACATGGAAGCGCTTATATGGCCCGGAGGGAGCAAAGGGTATGAATATTGGTATTCGTATACAGTAGATCTCGCCGGGATCGATTACGCCGATCGTATCGCGAAGCTCGCCAGTCCGGTTCCTTATGTGATCGGACCGGGCTCCCGCTATTTCGTTCAAGGCGCTTTGGAGCTGCTCGACCAGCCGGGCGAGTTTTATTTGGATCGGGCGGCCGGCATGCTGTATTACTATCCTCGCGACGTCTCTCAGCTTAACGGCGGCGTAAGCGCGCCTTATGCGGGACACGTAGTGGAACTGAAAGGGAGCTCTGAGCAGGCGCCCGTCAGCGGCATCCGGCTGGAAGGGCTGACGATTCGCAATACGGATATCGGTAAGGACGGCGTACGCGGGGAAAATGTGCGGAACGTCGCGATCACGAACAGCCGGATTTACAATACGGGAGACCACGGCGTCCGCCTGCTCGGCTGGGCGCAGTCCAACACGATCGAGGGCAACGAAATCAGGGATACCGGCTATAACGGCGTCAGCGTGGAAGGCAACGGGCGGACGAGCGCGCATATAAGCACCGGCAACCGGATCAGCGGCAACCACGTTTTCCGGGTCGGGCAGCTGTACGGCAACAGCGGCGGCATTCGCATCTATGACAGCGGAGAGAACGTCATCTCGTATAACCGGGTACACGATTCACCCCGCTATGCGATCCACCTGAAAGGGCAGCGGAAAGGGATTCTCATCGGCTCGACGATCGGCGGTGTAACGGTTACGGAGAGCAATTACCGGGACTTTCAGCATGCGCGGAACAATATCGTGGAGTTCAATGACGTCTCCCACTCGGTCCAAGATTCGCAGGATGCCGGTGTAATCGCGACATGGGGCACAGGCACGGGCAGCGTAATCCGCAGCAACCGGATCCATGACAGCGACATACCGGCCTTGACGGTGGAAGCGAATCGTTCGTTCGGCTTCGGGATTTATCTCGATGACAATTCCGACGACATCCTTGTACAAAATAATGTGATCCACGGCTTGCAGCAAAACGGCGGCGGCTTCCTGAACAATACGCTCATGCTGAAAGGAATCGGCATTCGCGTCGACAACAACGTCATGGCGGACAACCGCGATACGAACGGAACCGCAGGCTCGACCCAAACCGGGAACGAGCGGGCGTCGGCCCTCGAGTTCTCGCGAAACGTATTCTACGATAACAGTTCACGGTTGTACTATATCAACTACTGGGACGGGCACAAGGTCGCTTACGCCGACGCCAATACGTACTACAAAGCGGACCAGATTTACGGATTCGGCGGAACGATTCCGGCCGGCACTTATGAAGAGTGGCGACAGTTGGATAAAGGGAAGTACGACGGTCACTCGCTGCTTGCCGATCCGCTGTTTATGGATGCAGCCAAGGGTGACTATCGTCTTCGCTACGATTCTCCCGCTTACCGGACGGGGTTCCGGGATATCGCCGTGGAAAGCATCGGATTGCCGGAAACGTTCGCGTATGCCGATGCCGCCGATCCGATCGCTTCCGTGTTCGTGAAACGTCAAGGAGACGAAGGCAGCCGCTCCTGGACCCGGTTGGAAACGGGGGGATCGGCTCAGCTTGGCATGATGGTCCGGACGGCGACGGGCTTCGCGGCCGATTTGTCGGGGGCTTTGATCGCTTTCACGAGCAGTAATCCGGCTGCGGCGACCGTCGACTCGAGCGGACGGGTGACGGCGGCGGGAACCGGCGTGGCCGAAATTGCCGTATCCGTCACCAAAGGCGGCAAGACGATTATCGGCCGCTATCATGTGCTGGTCAACGACTCGCTCGCCTCGGTCGGCGTCATCATACCGGATAAAGTTTATTTAGGCCAAACCGTCGGTACGATCGTGTACGGCGTATCCGCGCTTGGAGGGTACATCGATTTGTCCGGTTATCCGGTTCAATATGTGAGCGATTCCCCCGCCATCGCCAGTGTCGATACGGAAGGCCGTTTGACCGGGAATGCAGCGGGCGCGCTTCATCTGGGCGTTAGCGTGGCGACCGGCAACGGTACGCTTGGGACGACGGCGCAGGTGGAAGTAGTGGAGCCGGTCGACGGTCCGGGAGTATTCGATTTCGAAGACGGGACAACGGTCGGATGGGCTCCCGTAGCCGGAACTTGGCAGGTGAAGGACGACGGCAGCGGCAATATGGCGTACTACAATTCGAACGCGGCCAACACGGCCAGGAGTATGAACTATGAGAAACGGACCGACTATCGGATGACCGCCCGTATCATGGTCGATGCATGGGGCTCGGGGACGCCGGTCCGGCTCGGTTTTATGGGCAGGTACGTGGACAGCAGCAATTTCTATTATGCCGTATACGAGCATTCGTCTGAGAGGTTCAAGCTGTTCAAAATCGCGAACGGCGTCGTTTCAACGCTGGCTAGTTCGGGGCCGATGGCTACGGATTTTATTGGAAACTACCGAGAGCTTATCTTCGAGCTGAACGGGCAGTCGCTGGCGCTGTACCTCGATGAGATGCAGGTTGTTTCGGCGGTGGACGCATCTTTCGCGGAAGGGTATCCGGGACTGTACGCTTACAATCAGCAAATTTATTTCGATAATATCGTCATCGAGAACTTGACGGAGTAGAAGTAGTCTGCAAAGCAACGGACGCGTTTGCGGCACGAATGGCCGCTTCCGCGTCCGTTGCTTTGTTGTTTGTTCGATGGGGCTTTTTGTCGCGTTCAGCAGCCGATCTCCCGCAGCAGCTTGTACCCATCGCTCAGCTTGGACAATGCCGTGCCGGGGGCGTATTCCAAAATGAGCTGGCAGCCGGGGGCGTCGCGGAGCGCTTCCCAGACCGGCGCCCATTGAATCGTTCCTTCGCCGATCGGCAGGTGATCGTCGGCGTCTCCGGTGTTGTCGTGAAGATGAACGCAGCCGAGCCTTGGCGCCGTTTGCCGGATCAACGCGGGGATGTCCCAGCCGTTTATATGCGCGTGCCCCGTATCTACCAAGTAGACGGCTGTTTCTTCCAGCCGCTCGACGAAGCTTACGTACTCGTCTTGGCTGAACAGGGAGCTTCCGTGGTAGCCGACATTCTCGACCGCCAGCTTGATGCCGAGCGGGGCGGCGACGCGGCACAGCCGGTTGACCGCTTCCTCGGCCCGGAGCGCGGCGGTCTGCTTGCAGAATGCGGGCGAGAAGCAGAAGCCGGGGTGGATGACGACATGCGTCGCTCCGATCCGGTGGGCCCACTCGATCGATTTGCGGTATTCCTCGAACGAAGCGTCGCGAATCGCCCGGTTCTCGCTCGTCAAGTTCGTATCCCACGCCGGCGGATGCACAGTGTAGGACGCCTTCGTTCCGAGCAAATACGGCACGAGCCTCGCCATCGTTTCCTCCATATCGTCCCACGATTTGCCGTCCAGCAGCAGTTCGATATGCGCTGCCCCTTCCCGCAGCAGGATGTCCACATTCTCCTCCGCTTGTCCGCCCAGCAACAGTAAATCCGAATAGCTGATTACGCGCTCCATCGTATAGTTCCTCCGTCTATAGCCTGTTATAGCCGCCGAATCGGCGATGCCAAGTTTATCCTAGGTCCGATTCCGGAATGATGCAATTGACACTTTTTCGCATTTTGTACAGTTGTTCAGGAAGTTCGGAAATTGGGGCAGAGGGCGGTACATTTGCACACTATCCCGCCGACTTTGTGCCGATTTGCCGCCCACTAACCCCGTCGACGAGCACATAAGGTACATTTGAACACTATGTACTCGCCGAGCCCCCCTTTCCCCGCCAATAAGGTACATTTGCACACTATCCCGCTCTCCCGCCGCTCCCGAAACAGTTGCCATTTCTTACGAATCTATTCAAACGTTACGATCGGCCCGACATCTGCAAGGTATCGTGGAAGGTGTGTATATGGCGGTTTCATTTGGCGGCTTACACTGAAGGGGAAGTTCGCGTGAAGGAGGCAGCTCAAGCACGGTCTCCCTATATCCGGATCATGGAGGGTCGAACATGGATCAAGATCAGGAACACATTAGCCGCCGAAAGCTGCTGGTCGCATTCGGTGCGGCAGGGGTCGCTCTGGCCTCGCAAAGCTTGTTGGCCGGCAGTCTGAACGGCTCGGCGAGCGCGCAATCATCCGGGGTGTCGGAACACGTCTACGGCAAAGACGAGAAAACGAACAAACCGAAGCCGTCCGTACGCATCCACTGGTATAACGTTACCGACTACGGAGCGGTCGGGGACGGGGTCGCCGACGATTTTGCGTCGCTCAATCAACTCATCGGAGGGCTCGGCGCCGGCGCCAATGCGACGCTATATTTCCCGCAGGGGACGTACCGCATCGGGGCGAATCTGACTTTCCCGCGGACGGTCCGGCTGTTGTTCGACCAAGGCGCGATGCTGGCTCCGGCTTCCGGGATCGCCTTGACGGTGGATGCTTCGATCGAGGCAGCCATGACGCAAATTTTCGCGGGAGAGGGAAGCATTGCAGGGAGCTTTGGCGCCAGCGACCTTTATCCGCAATGGTGGGGAGCGAAAGGCGACGGCTCGGCAGACGATACGACCGCGCTGCAACGGGTGCTGAACTTGTCCAAGACGAATGGCGGAGTTACCGTCGTCGTTCCGAAAGGCGTGTACAAATTAACCCGGATGCTGCTCATTTACCGCAACACCCGATTGTCGCTGAACCATAATGCGGTTTTGAAGCGCCATCACAATGACAGCTTCTTTCTGAACGGGGACTATGGGGCGCAATATGACCGTTATGAGGGTCATGGCAACATTGTCATGGAAGGCGGCACGCTGGACGGCAACATCGTTCAATATCCCGACGCGTTCAACGGGATCAACATCGGCCACGCCTCCAACGTGAAGATCCGCGATATGACGATCAAGGACATTTCCTGGGCCCATGCAATCGAGATCGATGCCAGCAGCGGCGTGCTCGTGCAAAATTGCAAGTTTCTCGGGTACAAAAATGCGGCCGACGGCTCCCGTTACTTCTCCGAAGCGATTCAAATTGACGCGATGACGAAGCTCGGCTTCACCGCCTTCGGCAAATACGACGGCACTCCGAGCCGGAACATTACGGTCCGCGACTGCTATTTCGGCGCAAGCGGAACGGAAGGCACGACCGCCTGGCCGGCGGGAGTCGGGACGCATGGCGCCATTCACGACGCGTGGGCGCACGATATCCGCATCGTGAACAATACCTTCGATCGGCTGACGTATTGGGCGGTCCGGCTGTTCAAGTGGAACGACTGCCTAGTCCAAGGAAACACGATGCTCGGCTGCGGCGGAGGGATTACCGTAAGCACGCCCGCCCCGAACAGCGAGTCGACCAAGGACAAGGACGGGATTCAGCGCGGTACGCCGCAAGCGGGCAGCCGGATGAACCTTTCCGACAACGTGATCGTCGGGACGACCCAGTTCGCCGCCATAAGCTGTTACGGTGCGGATCAAGTTTACGCGCAAGAAATTGCCATCACGAACAATATCGTGCGCGACGTCGCCGAGAGCAAGACGGCCATTACGACTTCATGGTGCAGACATGTACAAATGGAAGGGAACATTGTCAGCAACGTAAGACGCGGTATCTATACCGAGAACACGATGGACTGCCGAGTGGCGGGCAACCGGATCGAGAACGCGCTGACGGACAGCATCTGGCTGTCCAAAGGCTCGAACTTGTCCGTTCATGGCAATACGATGAAACGCTGCGGCTCTTACGGCATTCTGCTTAACGAGATTACGGCGGTTACGGTCGATCACAACATTGCGGATTCCGTAGGCATAGGCGAAGCGAACCGTTATGACGGCATTATGCTGAGCAGCAAAGTGGAGAACGGATCGATTCACAGCAACACGGTAAGGAAAGCGGTTAACGGCAACCCGAACCGTTACGGCATCCAGATTACCGCCAGCTGCAAAAACATAGATACGTTCAACAATATCGTAGAGGGCGCCTCCGGCCATTACCGCAACAGCTCGACGACCTCATCCGACTCTTACTGTCTGTATTCCCCGAACGGCTCTTGCTATAAGGTGACGGTGGATGACGCAGGCGTATTGACGACAAGAAAAATCCAATGATTGATATGCGGCAGACGAGAAGGGGAGTAACGATGGTCGGAAAACAGTTCAAAAGCTTGGTCGCAGTTGCTGCGGCGGTAGCGGTATTAGCCGGATGCTCCGGACAAAAGGAGCAAACGGCGGCGGGGGGAAGCACAAGCGCAAGTACAACCACCGTATCCAATCAAGCCGCTAGCCGGGAGCCGGTCACGATCTCGCTCGGCGTACGGCCGGGGTATTTGTCAGATGAAGAGATCGAGCGTTATTTCGTGGAGCCGACGAAGAAGAAATATCCCCATATCACGATCAATCGAATCTGGCTCGACGATAAAGCGAACTCGTTCGATAATTTGGTCATGCGGGGCGAAGTGCCGGACATTATCGTCTATACGTCCCTGCTTCTCGGCGATATGAAGCGGCTCGGACTGGAACAAGATTTGAACGGGCTGATCCAGAGCAACAAATTGGACACCGGCCGCTTCAATCCGGCGACGCTCGAGGCGGTCAAGCTGGCCAGCGAGAAAGAAGCTTTAATCGCGATCCCGTACACGTACTTGTACAACTCCTTGTATTACAACAAAGATATTTTCGATAAATTCGGCGTGTCGTACCCGAAGGACGGCATGACGTGGCCCGAAGCGACGGAGCTCGCCAAAAAATTGACGCGAGTCGAAGACGGCGAGCAGTATAGGGGGCTGGAGCCCGATTCCGTCTTCCGGGCAGGCTCGCAGCTCGGACTTCCGCTGGTCGATCCGAAGACGCTCAAGTCGATCGGCAATACGGACAAGTGGAAGAAAGTCGTCGAAATGGTAAAGGGCATCTATGAAATTCCCGGCAACGGTACCATTCAAACGTTCACGAGCGGCATGAAAGCTTTCACCAAGGACCGGAGGCTCGCTATGCTTGCTAGCGTGAACCCGCTGGCCGATTTCGCCCAAGTGAAGAACGAATTCACCAATTGGGATCTCGCTTCTTATCCCGTATGGCCGGAAATGCCCGGAATCGGAACGCAGTACGATCTGCATCTGATGATTATCCCGTCGGTAAGCAAGCATAAAGATGCGGCGATTCAAGTGGCTAGCGTCGTCGTATCGGACGAAGTGCAGCTGGACATGGCCCGCAGCGGCAAGCTTTCCGTGCTGAAGGACAAGAAATTCCAGGATGAATTCGGCAAGAAGATGGATCACGTGCAAGGGAAAAATGTGCAGGCCATCTTCAAAACGACCCCGGCGAAGCCGTTTCCGCCGACGGTATACGGAAGCAAGGCTTTCAATGAAATTACGAAAGTGATGACAACGGTTGTGAAAAACAAGGTGGATATCAACACCGCGCTCCGCAGTTACGATGAGCTGATGGATAAATATATCGAGGAAAACAAGCAGAAATGAGAGGACGAATAGAGATGAAAAAGTGGATGCAAGTGCTCGCGGCCAGCTTGGCGGCAACGACGATTTTGGCGGGATGCGGAGGAGGAGCGGGCGGCGACAAGGCGGCTTCAGGCGGCTCAAGCAAGCCTGCGGACAAGGTGGAGAAGAAGCCCGATCCGGTAACGGTGACGATCGGAGTGCGGGCGACGGGGTATTTGACCGAGGACGAAATCCAGCGCTACATCGTGCAGCCGGTAGCGAAGAAATATCCGCACATTACGATCAACCGGATCGTGCTGGACGATAAAGCGAACTCGTTCGAAAATTTGCTGGCCAGCAATTCGCTGCCGGACATCATTTTCCATACGTCGCTGCTCCTTCCCGACCTGAAACGGCTGAAGGCCGACCAGGATTTGACCGAGTCGATCAAAAAAACGAACATCGATCTGAACAAGTTTAATCCGACCGCGCTCGAAGCGGTCAAAATTACGAGCGAGAACAGCTATTTGATGGGCGTTCCGTACACGATGCATTTCAATGCGCTCTACTACAATAAAGACATCTTCGACAAGTTCGGCGCGTCGTATCCGAAGGACGGCATGACCTGGCAGGAATTAACCGAGCTCGCCAAGAAGGTGACGCGGCAGGAAGACGGCGTACAGTATCGCGGGTTCGAGCCGGATTCGGTATACCGGGCGGGCTCCCAGCTCGGGCTGCCGCTCGTGGACCCGAAGACGTTCAAATCGCTCGGCAATACCGACCAGTGGAAGAAAGTAACGGAGATGGTCAGAGACATTTACGAGATTCCCGGCAACTCGACGATTCAAACGTTCAGCTCCGGCGTCAACGCCTTCGTCAAAGATCGGAAGCTGGCGATGCTCGCGGGCTTGAACTGGCTCCCGAATTTGGCCGAGGTGAAGGACCAGTTCCCGAATTGGGACATGGCCTCCTATCCGACATGGAAGGACCAGCCCGGCGTAGGCACCCAGATCGACCTGCACGTTATGGTCGTGCCGAATACGAGCAAGCATAAGGAAGCGGCCGCCCAAGTCATCGAGACGGTCGTGTCCGAGGAAGTGCAGCTGGATATGGCCCGCAACGGACGGGTATCGATCTTGAAGGACAAGAAGTACCAGGACGAGTTCGGCAAAAACCTCGAGTTCCTGAAAGGGAAAAATGTCCCGGCCGTATTCAAATCGGCTCCGACCAAGCCGTTCCCGTCGACGATTCACGCGAACAAGGCGTTTAACGAAATTACGAAGGTGATGACCCAAGTCGTCAAAAACAAGGTGGACGTGAACACCGCGCTGCGCAGCTACGACGAGCTGATGGACAAATATATCGCCGAGCAGAGCAAGTAATCCGTATGTTTCTGTTATAATGCTAGATAGGGAATAGGAAAAGCGGCGCAAAGCTGCCGAACGGAAGCGGAGGAGAACATATGGCCCGAGGCAAAAAGTGGATAACGGCGACTGCCGGGGCGCTGGTCGTCGCCTGCTCGTTGGCCTGGTACGGCGGCAAGCATGCGTATAACGCGGATAAGGCCGATGAGCCTCCGGTTCCGCTTCCGCAAGGCATGCCCATTATGAGCAAGCCGGTCGAGCTTACGTTTCTGGCCGGCAAGTCGGCGACAAGCGCCTCCAACTGGAATGAAGTGCTGCTGTGGAAACATTATGCCGGGATGACCAATATGAACGTCAAGTTTCGGCTCGTGCCGTTCGAAAGCTTGGGGGAGGCGAGGAGACTCGCGCTCGCCACCGGCAATTACCCGGATGCGTTCTATGCGGCCCGACTGACCGTCTCCGAGCTGATGAAATACGGCAAGGACGGCGTCCTGATCCGGCTGAACGACTTGATCGACAAATCGGCGCCGAATCTGAAGAAGCTGCTGGACCGCTACCCGGATTTGCGGAATTGGCTGACGATGCCGGACGGCGGCATTTATTCGATCCCTTCTTTTTACGACACGGAGTTCCTATCCATGCTGATCGGCATGCCGCTGTGGGTCAACAAAGAGTGGCTCGACGCGCTGCATTTGCCCGAACCGCAGACGACCGACGACTTCTACGCCTACCTGAAGGCGGTGAAGGAAGGCGATCCGAACGGCAACGGCATCGCCGACGAAGTGCCTTTCGGAAGCATAGGCATCAACGAGCTGATCTATCATCTGAAGGGGGCGTGGGGACTCGGCAACAGGGGACTCGCCCATACGCTGGTGGACTGGGACGAAACCGCAGGCCGGCTCCGGTTCATACCCGCCGATCCCGCGTACAAGGAAGTACTCCAGTTTATTCATAAGCTGTATGCCGAAGGGCTGATCGAGAAAGATATTTTTACGATCGGAAGCAGCGAGTTTTATGCCAAAGGCTCCCAGCGCCTGTACGGCTCCATGGTGATGCCGAGCCCGTTTACGCTCATGAAGCAGACCGGCTATGTCGGGATGCCCGCCCTGCAAGGCCCCCATGGCGACAAGCTGTATTCGCACGTGAAGTCTCCGTTCGTCCATATCGGCGCCTTCGCGATTACGAGCAAGAACAAATATCCGGAAGCGACGATGAGATGGATCGACTATTTCTTCGGCGAGGAAGGGAGCAAGCTGTTTTACATGGGAGTCCCATCCGTCAGCTACGAAGAAACCGCGAACGGAGAGCTGCGGTACGTAGACTCGATCATGAACAACCCGGACGGCTTGACGATGGAGCAGGCGCTTACTCCTTATGTCACGTGGCTCGGGGGAAGCTATCCGGGCCATGTCCGTCAGCCGATGTTCAAAGGCTCGGAGAGCATGCCGGAATCGCTGGAGGCGGCGCGCAAAGTGAAGCCGTACGCGGTCAAGGAAATATGGCCGACGTTCAACTTCACCCCGGGCAGCCTGGGCACCGAAATATTCTCGTACGTGCAGGACATGCATTCCAAGTTCATTACCGGCGAAGTTCCTTTCACCGATTGGGACAAATACGTCGGCGGGCTGAAGATGATCGGGCTCGACAAATATATGGACCTGTACAACGACGCTTTCCAAGCGTATATGAACAGCAAATAAAAGCAAGGAAGAAGCCGGACTACGCTTGCAGTCCGGCTTTGCTTTCGAGCGCCGACCTTTTCCGGTAATCGCCGGGAGTAAGGCCGGTTATTTTTTTGAACATCCGGATAAACGACGTGACGTTGCGGTACCCGATCCGTTCGCCGATATCCTGGATCGTGAGGCTCGTGCCGTACAGCATCTCCTTCGCCTGGCGGATGCGCACGTTGTTCAGATGGTCGCTGAAGTTCGTTCCCGTCTTTTCCTTGATATAGGCGGACAAATAATTACTCGACATATTCATCCGGTCGGCTACCGAATCGAGCGACAAGTCCTCGGCATAATGCGTCTCCAAATAGTCGGCGAAAAATTCGACGACGGGATCTTTCTCGTCGCGCTTCCGCTTGATCGAATCGGCCGCCACCGATACGAAGTTGTCGAAAAAAAGCCTGTAGTCGTCCAGCGTGTAGCATTCCTCAAGCTCCGGAAGCATCGCATTCAATTGCTCCGACAGGTCCGGATCGACTTTGGCCTTCTCCGTTATCTTGATCATCTTGGCGGTCACGCCTTGGGCGAAAGCGCGGAATTGCAGGCGAAACGCTTCTTTCTTATACATCTGCTCCAGCATCCGGCCGATCAGCTGCTCGCATGCCGGTCCGTTACCTTCCTGCATGTTGACATAAAACTCCTGCTCCTGCTCCGCCGTAAACACGAAGTGGTTCGCGTGGGCGGCATCCTCCCATACGATCTGCATTTCGTCCCGAAGCGCGGCTTGCTTCGCACGGTTCGACACCTGCGTATAAGCGCGATTGAAGTCCGACGCCTCCTGAAAGATGTCGCTGACCGCCGCCGTGACGAGATAATGTTCTTTATCCCGGTCGAAAATCGTTTTCAGCACGGACAGCGTCTCCTCCAGCTTGTGCAGCCCTTCTTCCCCATAAACGACCGACACGAGCTGATTGCTCTCGGTCTGCAAAGTACGGGAATGCTCGAACCCATCCGACATCATCAGATCGACGCATTCGCGCGCGGCGTACGTAAGCCGGTCCGCCTTCAGTTGGGCGGCTTGAAGCAGCGCATGGCGGAAATTCAGCTGAAACAGGACGATCCGGAACTCCCGGAGCTGCGTGACCGCCTCGTTCCATTCGCCCGCCCCCGTTCCCGTCGCAATCATCTTCAGCTTGCTTATATATCCGAAGTCGGTGAGCAGCGACGTTTTGTTCTGCAGGTCGACGTGGATGTCGTTGCGCTCTTGGATGAGCTCCCGCGATATTTCGTTGATCAGCGCAAACTCGTAAATGCTGCTCTGCACGACCTCGGGACTGCGATGCCGCAGCGAGGCGATAATTTGCTTCACCGGGGCGTTGATTTTCCGGCTGAACACGACGGATGCCGTGGCCGCGATGATGACCGACAGGACGAACAGGACGAGCAGCGTCCATTTCAGCTTGGCGATTTGCCCGGCGATCGTCGCGTAGGGAACCGACGTCATATACGTCAAGCCCGATTCGCCGCTCTTCTTGTAGAAGTAATAAATGTTATCGATCGCGACGTAATCGCCCGCTTCCGATGGAATAAACCGCTTGTCGGACGACGCCGGGCCCGAGGAATCGAACAGAACCGTACCGTCCTGCCGGACGACGCTGAAGGCCGGGCTGTCGTTGCTGTAGAACGATTCGAACAGCTGCTGCGCGTCGAGCAAGCCGATGACGAGATGGCTGTAGCCGGGCAGCTTGACCGCCATCGGGAACAGCAGCTTGTTTTGCTTGTCCGAGGAGACGACGGAGAACAGCCGGCTCGGAAGCAGCGCGGACGTATAAGGCTCTTTGAACTGCTGCTGCCAGAAGGCGTGTCCGTACGGCTCGCTCGCATAGAACCGGGAAAACGTTCTGTCGGCGTCGCCGGTCCCGTTTTTGTCCACCGTAAACGAGGCGGAATTGTAAAATACGATGATGTTGTCCAGATAGAGGAACGGATTGTTGACGTCCCGCCGGATCTGCTCCATCATGTCGGCCGGCTTCAAGTAATTGACCTGGCCCGTCTCCTTCTCGGCCAGCTGTCTGCCGAACGAGACGACGTTCTCGTCCTGATACAGCTTGAACAGCAGCGTCTCAATGATCGACAGATGCTTCTCGTACCGGTCCGCCGCATTTTCCAAAGCGACCCGGTTATGCTGGATAATTTCCCGCTGAATGTTCGTTTTGAAGAAGGCGAACGACAAATAATTGAACGAGGCGAGCAGCACGATGATCGCCATGAAGCTGATCATGCTTTTGATGAATAAAGAATTGACGTTGATCGGAATTTTGAACAATCCAATCCGGACCCCTTTGCTATAAAGAAAGCGCTTAATCGGCGCGTTTGGATGTGAAACGGAAAAAGCCTTCCTCTTATTGTACAGGAAAACCGGGCGATGGAGAACCGCCAATTATCCGCGGTGTGTAAAGAGATCGTAAAGATGCTTCTGTCCGCGGTGACATGCGGAATAAGAGCGAGTTTACAGGGCAAGGCGCATCGGTATGCGGCCGAACTGGCCGTCGCAAATACCGAATAATTTCCCGCCGGGCGATAGGCATATTTCGCGAACAGCGGTCGTATGGTTAGAAGTACCACAAAAAAGAAAGGAAGGCGAACCCATTTGCACGATCTGTTGACGGAAGGCTATGAAATTCCCGGTGCCTTCCATAAAGACATGCTGCGCCTGCTCGTTCGGAATGCCCATACGCTCTACGCGTACTGGGAAGTGTCCGACCGCAGAAAATGGCTGGCCGCGCAGCATTTCGAATGCGATTATGGGCATCTGCCCAAGGTGCTCCGGGTATATGACGTCACGTATGTCCTGTTCAACGGCCGCAATGCCAACCGGGTCATCGACGTCGAGCTTACGCCCGAAGCCGACAATTGGTACATAACCGGGTTAAATGCCGACGCGGCCTACACCGCCGATCTCGGGGTGTACACATGGGAGCGGCAGTTCGTTCCCCTCATAAGGTCCAATGTCGTGCAAACTCCGCGAGACTGCCCGGCCGGCTGGGGGCGCCCTCTCGTCCCCGTCGTACCCGAAGCGTCCATTTCCCACCCGAAGGCTTATATTCCTCCCTACACGCTGGAGCATTTCGCACCGTATCGAACATCCATATAAAAACCTAAACGGGGGTTCCGATGTACAAACGATGGAAAACGAAGCCGGAGCATAAAGGTTACTTGGCTTTGGTGCTGCATGCTCATTTGCCTTACATCCGACATGCCGACCGGGATGACGTCATGGAGGAGCGATGGTTTTACGAAGCGATGACCGAGACGTACCTGCCGCTGATCGAGGTGTTCGACCGGTTAGTGCGCGACGGCGTCGACTACCGTATCACGTTCTCGATGACGCCTACGCTGCTGGCGCTGTGCGCCGATCCTCTCATGCAGCAGCGGTACGCCGCGCATCTGGAGAAGCTGATCGGGCTCGCGGACAAGGAGAAGGCACGCCTTCGAAACGACGATCGGCTGTATCCGCTCGCGGCGATGTACGCCGAGCGGTTCCGCCGGTTAATGGAGCTGTACGAGAGCTGCGGCAGAAATGTCGTTACGGCGTTCCGCCGCTTGCAGGATCTCGGGAAGCTGGAAATTATGACGTCTGCGGCCACGCACGGCTATTTGCCGCTGATGAAGACGGAGGAAGCGATCCGGGCGCAGCTCCGCACGGGTATTCGCGAGTACGAACGGCATTTCGGTCGCAAGCCGAAGGGAATATGGCTGCCGGAGTGCGCCTACACGCCGGGAATCGACCGGTTGCTGAAGATGGAGGGCATTCTGTATTTCATAGGAGATACGACGGCCGTCGAATATGCTTCGCCCGCCCCGAACCGGAAGCTGCTGGCGCCTCTCATGACGCGCTACGGCGTGACGGTGTTCCCGCGCGACCCGGAATCGTCCGAGCAAGTATGGAGTGCGACCGACGGATATCCCGGACATTTCGATTACAGGGAATATTACCGGGACATCGGCTGGGATCTCGGCTGGAACGACTTGGAGGAATGGGAGCATATTCGTCCCTACGTGCTGCCGACCCACGAACGCGTCAATACCGGTATGAAATATTACCGGATTACGGGGACCGGCGAGCACCGCGAGCCGTACAACCCCGAATGGGCGCGGAAGGCGGCGGCCGATCAGGCCGACCATTTCCTCCGGTGCCGCGGGCGGCAGGCCGACACATGGAGCGGGTGGCTGGATCGGCGGCCGATTATCGTATCGCCGTATGACGCGGAACTGTTCGGACACTGGTGGTACGAAGGCCCGACATGGATCGAGATGCTGTGCAGGAAAACGTACCATGACCAGCACAACGTCCGGATGATTACGCCGGGCGAATATTTGGAGACGTACCCGGTATCCGATACTGGCAGCTTGAACGAATCGAGCTGGGGCCGAAACCATTCCACTGAGGTTTGGCTGCAGGGAGATAACGATTGGATATACCGCCATCTGCATCAGGCCGAGGACCGGATGATCGGGCTCGCCACGCGCCATTCCCATCCGAAAGGAAGCGGGAGGATGCCGACGGCAATGCTCAAGCGGGCGCTCAATCAGGCGGCGCGGGAGCTGATGCTTGCGCAAAGCAGCGATTGGGCGTTCATCATGGACAGCCGTACGGTCGTCGATTACGCGGTCCGCCGGACGAAACATCATCTCGGCTGCTTCAATCGGCTGTGCGGCATGATCGAGGACGGAAAGATCGACGAGACGTTTCTTATCGCCCTGGAACACAGAAACAACTGCTTTCCCGGGCTTGATTATAGAGATTACGTATCGGTGCTGCCGGCTTCCCCGATCCCGCTTCTGCCGGATATCCGGGATAGGCCGAACACCTTTATGCTCGCATGGGAATATCCGCCCAAGCATGTCGGCGGACTATCCCGGGCCGTGGCCGATTTGGCCGAGGCGCTGGCGGCGCGCGGAGAAGCGGTCCACGTCGTAACGACCTCGTTCGAGGGCGCCCCCGCCTTCGAAATCCGCAACGGGGTTTACGTGCACAGACTGCCCGTACTGTGCTCCGGGGATACGGATTTTTACCATTGGACGTTCGAAATGAACTTGGCGATGGTCGATTACCTCGTCTCCTGGAAAGAAAACGGGGGGCGCATCGATCTGCTGCACGCTCACGACTGGATGGTGCTCCATGCCGCACGAGAGCTGAGGCACAGCTACGGGCTGCCGCTCGTCGCGACGATCCATGCCACGGAATGGGGACGGCAGCAGGGCAAGCTGCACGGCGAGCTGCAGCACCGGATACACGGGCTGGAGTGGAAGCTGACTTACGAAGCGAACCGCGTATTCGTCTGCAGCCGGCACATGAAAGAGGAAGTCGTTCGTCTGTTCCAGCTTCCGGAAGACAAGGTCGACATTATCCCGAACGGGATTCCGGTGGCCGGACGGGATCGAGCCGACGGGCGATCGGGATGGCCGAACCGTTCGGAATGGTTCGATCCCGGAGACCGCGTCATTTTGTACGTCGGGCGTCTCGTCTACGAGAAGGGCGTGCAGGTGCTGATCGCGGCCATGCCTAACGTGCTGGCCCGTGTGCCCGGCGCGAGGCTGGTCATCGTCGGGGCGGGACCGATGCGCGAGTCGCTCGAACGCCAGGTTGCCGAGTCGGGTGTCTCGCACCGCGTTGCATGTTGGGGCTTCATAGACGACGATACGAAATCGCGCCTATACGCCGCCGCCGATTTGTGCGTCTTCCCGAGCCTATACGAGCCGTTCGGCATCGTGGCGCTGGAGGCGATGGCTTCGCGCAAGCCGCTCGTCGTCTCGGACGTCGGAGGGCTCGCCGACATTGTCGAGCACGGCACGGACGGCTACAAGGCGCTCCCCGGCCACGTGGATTCTCTCGCCTGGCACGTATCCGAGCAGCTGCTGGACCCGGCGCGCGCTGCGGACATGGCGGCCCGCGCCTATGAGAAGGTGCTGACCCAGTATGACCCCGCGGCGATCGCGGAGCAGGTTCAGGCGCATTACGACCGATTGACCGATCGGAAGCGCCCCGTGCCGGAGCCCGTGTCACGGACGGGATTATACGGGGAGCCGGTGCAGAGCGGAGGAAGCAAATGACCGCCGACCGCGAGGAAGTGCAATAGCGGAAAAAAATGATCTTATTTCTCCATTTGGAGGATGTTTTAGAGAAATAGAGGAAATTTTCGACCCTATTTTGCCTATGGGGTCGGAAAATCGCAGCTTTTTATGAAAAACTCCGCAAATAGTGGCGATTTTTTCCTCTATTTATGACCGCGGGTTGATCGGAACCGGATTAAGGGCGGTTTTTGCCGCTATCGGAAACACAACAAACATTCAGGGGGGAAACGCTTGAAGGCAGTCATCATGGCAGGCGGTAAAGGAACGCGGCTGCGTCCGCTTACTTGCCACATACCGAAACCGATGGTTCCGTTGTTGAACCGTCCGTGCATGGAATATATTATCGATCTGCTCCGGGGGCACGGCATTACGCAAATCGGCGTTACGATGCAATTTATGCCGGAGGTGATCCGCAATCATTTCGGGGACGGCCGAGATTTCGGCGTCGAGCTGCATTACTTCGACGAGGAGTCGCCGCTCGGGACGGCGGGGAGCGTGAAGAACGCCGGCGCCTTTCTGGACGAACGATTCGTCGTCATTAGCGGAGACGCTTTGACCGACTTCGACTTGGGACGCGCGATCGAATTCCACGCACGCAAGGAGGCGCTCGCGACGATCGTGATGACGCGGGTGGACCGTCCGCTCGAGTACGGTGTGGTCATGACCGATGAGGAAGGGAAAATCGTCCGATTTCTGGAGAAGCCGGATTGGAGCGAGGTATTCAGCGATACGGTCAACACCGGCATTTACGTGCTGGAGCCGGAAGTGCTGCAATGGGTCAGAGAGGGGAAAGAGCAGGATTTCAGCAACGATCTGTTCCCGCTCCTGATGAAGCGGGGAGAGCCGCTGTACGGCTTCATCTCCGAAGGCTATTGGTCGGATATCGGCAGTATGGCGCAATACCGGCAGGCGCAATTCGATATGCTGGACGGCAAAGTGAAGGCGGCCATTAAAGGAAGGGAGCTGTATCCGGGCATATACGCCGGCGATAACGTGACGCTTCCGGCAGGAGCCGCCGAATGGAGAGGCCCGATCTATATCGGAGAGCATACCGTCATCGAAGAGACGGCGACGGTCGAACCGTACAGCGTCATCGGATCGGGGAACCGGATCGCCCGGGGCAGCACGCTTCGCCAAGCCGTTTTGTGGGACCACAACGTGATAGCCGATCATAACGAAATATCGGGGGCGACGCTGTGCAGCCGGATTCACAGCTACGCTGACGCCGTTCTGGCGGAAGGAGTCGTCGTCGGGAGCCACTGTACGATCGGACCGAAGACGCAAGTGCTGCCTCATGTGAAAATATGGCCGCACAAACGGGTGCGCGAGCACGCCATGCTGAATGCTTCGGTCATCTGGGGCGAGAGTGCGGTGAAGCCGTTGTTTGCGGACGGAGCCGTCCGGGGGTTTGCCAATGAGGAAATAACGCCGGAATTTGCGGCCAAATTCGCCGGGGCGTACGGCGGCAGCGTCGCCAAAGGAAAGCGGCTTGCGGTCAGTTCGTCCGGCGACGGCTTCGCCCGGCTGATCCGCTCGGTCATCATCTCGGCGCTGCAAGCGGTAGGGGTCGGCGTCACCGATGCGGGCGAAAGCTCTTCCTCGGTTGCACGATTCGGCGTCAAGGCGCTGGGCGTCGACGGAGGCATCCATGTGCAATGCTCCGATTCCGGCGGGCGTACCGTCTGCCGGCTGGAATGCATGGATTCCTCCGGCTTGCCGATCGGCAAAAGCGCGGAACGGAAGGCGGATAACGCCTACGCGATGGAAGATTACAGCCGCGCGGACGTCATGGCCATTCCGGAAACCGGTACGGCCTCAGGCCTCATCGAATCGTACGGGAAGAAGCTGATCTCCGAGCTCGGCTATCTCAAACGAAATCCGCTTCGATTGGCCGTGACGGCGGCGGACCCGGTCATACGCCGTTTGATCGGAGCGATGGCGGCATCGTTCCGGTGGGATGTGACGTATGTCGATCCTCTTCTTGCCGATTCCGGCATGCGCACCGCCGCGCTGGAGCATCGCGCCGACTTCGGCGTCCGGTTCGATCCGGGCGGACAGTCGCTCCTTCTGTACGACGAATGCGGCGAACCGGTATCCCGTGAACGCGTCGACGTCCTGCTTTACATGTCTTATTTCCAATGCTTCCGCGGCCGGACGATCGGGGTTCCGCTAAGCGCGCCTACGTTCCTTGATTCGGCCGCCGCCGGACTCGGCAACGCCGTAGTCCGGACGAAACGCAGCCAGCGGGCCGTGCTGGAGGCGTCGACCGCCCATCCGTTCCACCCGGTCCACGATGCGCTGTTCGGCATCGGACTGCTGGCGCGGAATTTGCTCGAGAACGGACTGACCGTCTCGCGGCTGCTCACCTTTATGCCGGCGTTCTCGCTTCACAGCACGTTCGTGGAAGTGCCGTGGGACGAGAAGGGCAGGCTTATGCGCCTGCTGACGGAGCAAGCGAAGAACCGGCAGGCCGATTTGCTGGACGGCATCAAGGTGTACGACGAAACGGGCTGGGTGCTGCTGCTGCCGGAATCCGACGAGCCGCGCTTTACGCTGATCGCCCACGGGGAGCGGGAGGAAGCGGCGATGAAGCTCGCGGAACGGTACAAACTGGAATTGATCCGGCATTTTCAATAAGGAACTTTACCGGAATAACGACCTGCTCTCTCTGCCGCCCGGGACTTGCCGGTCCACAAAGCCCCGGTCGGCAATCGGGGCGGTAATTCCGTTAAAGTTCCTAAGGAACACGAGCCTGATGTACGACCATAGCTGAACAATCGGGGATTTCGTAAATAGGAGGAATGCGGCGAATGAATGTGATCCCGATCGAGTCGAAGCAAATCGGTTACGTCGAATATGACATCGAGCGCTCTTGCATGATCGCTCATTTCACGACGGGGGAAGTGCGGGTGTATCCCGTGTCGTGGGAAGAATATACCGTGTTGGGCAGAGCGTCCAACAAGTACGATTGCTTCGTTCGGATGACTTGCGGCCGAACCACTCGGCCAACCCCCGATCTGTCGTTCAGAAGAGGTGCCGATTTGTCTTGACTCATCCATTCGTCGCAGCCTGGAATGCGAATGCTTGAGGAACTTTAACGGAATTACCGCACTGACTGACGGCCGGGGCTTTACGGACCGGCAAGTCCCGGTCGTCAGGAAGCAGAAACGTTATTCCGTTAAAGTTCCTAACCGTAAACGAGTCGTAAAGCGCAGTCCGCTGGGCCGTGTCGGCTGATGACACGGTCCAGCGCGTTCTTGATCAGGCAAGCAAGAAGAAAGGGTGATCTTTACACTTATGCCCCGCCATTACGCCATCGGCAACGGCAGCATGCTAATCAATTTGGATCGGTATACCCGTATCCGCGATTTGTATTATCCGTACGTAGGGCAATTGAATCATGTCGGAGGCTATCCGTGCCGGATCGGCATATGGGCGGACGGCACCTTCGTCTGGCTGAGTGATGACGGATGGCGCTGGACGCCCGGATATGTGCCGGATTCACTCGTGACGCGGGTGCTGGCGGAGCACGATAAGCTGGGCATAGCGCTGGAAATGAACGACGGCGTCCATCAGAGGGACAACATTTATTTGAAGCGCATCCGCGTCGTGAACAAGACGGAGGGCGAGCGGGAAATCCGGCTTTTTTTCACCCAGGATTTCGCCATCAACGAAAACGAGGTCGGCGATACGGCCGCTTTTTATCCGCATAACCGTACCGTGTTCCATTACAAGAAAAACCGTTATTTCATGGCCAACGGGTTATGCGGCGGCGTTGGCATTACCCAATATTCGATGGGGGTCAAACGGTTCCATCTGGCGGAAGGGACTTGGCGGGATGCGGAGGACGGCCATCTGGGGGGGAACTCGATCGCACAGGGGTCGGTGGACAGTACGATCGGCTTCCGGATGCGGCTCGGAGCGGGAGAGGCGGACTTCTGCTATTACTGGCTGTCCGTCGGGGATACGCTTGAGGAAGTGAAGCGGCTTGACCGGTACGTGCACGATAACGATCCCGGCAAGCTGTTGGACCGGGTACAGGTATATTGGCAGAGGTGGTCGAATAAGCTCGACCGCGATTATGCCGATCTTCCGGAGGCGGTCGTCTCGATGTTCAAGCAGAGCCTTCTGCTCGTGCGGACCCAAACCGACGTGCACGGTGCGATCATCGCGGCCAACGATACCGATATAATGAACTACAACCGCGATCATTACAGCTATATGTGGCCGCGGGACGGAGCGCTCATCGCTTACGCCATGTCGATGGCGGGGTACCACGAGACGGTTGTTCCCTTCTATCAGTTTTGCGCTGAAGCGATTACGCCGGAGGGGTACTTGCATCACAAGTACAACCCGGACGGCACGGTCGGCTCCAGCTGGCACCCTTTCATGGTGGACGGGGAGCCGCGGCTGCCGATTCAGGAGGACGAGACGGCGCTCGTGCTGTTCTCGCTCTGGCAGCTGTACCGGCAGTCCGGCAATATCGAGCTGTGCCAATCGTTGTACGGAAGCCTGATCCGCAAGGCGGCCAAATTCATGCGCGGCTATATCGACACGGAGCTGAATTTGCCGAAGCCAAGCTACGATTTGTGGGAGGAACGTTACGGGATTTATACGTTTACCGCCTCCGCCGTGTATGGCGGATTGACGGCGGCCGCCAATTTCTGCGGATTGTTCGGAGACAAGGAACGGAGCGAGCGGTATACGAAAGTGGCCGAAAGCGTCAAGTCCGGCATTCTGCAGCACCTGTGGGACGAAGAAAGCGGACGGTTCGTGCGCGGCTTGTTTCGCCAGGACGGGGTTTGGGTGAAAGACATGACGCCCGAGAGCAGCGTGTACGGCATATTCGAGTTCGGCGTGCTGCCGGCCGACGAGGCGCGTGTCGTGAGCACGATGCGCGTTTTGCGGGAGCAGCTGACGGTCCAGACCGGCGTAGGCGGCATCGCGCGCTACCGGAACGATTACTATTTCCAACGCTCGCCGGACATCGACCGCATCCCGGGCAATCCGTGGATCATCTGCACGCTGTGGATGGCCGAGTGGGAGATCGAGTGTGCCAAATCGCCGGAAGATTTGGCCGCTCCGCGCCAAACGCTGGAGTGGGTGACGCAGCGCGCACTGGAAACGGGCGTGCTGCCCGAGCAGCTCGACCCGTTCGACGGCAGCCCGCTGTCCGTCGCGCCGCTCACGTGGTCGCACGCTACGTACGTCTTGGCCGTGGTCAAATATTTGAACAAGGCGGGGGAGCTGGCGTGCCGGTGAGCAGCGAGGGGCCGGGCCGTCCGCTTCGGGCGGTCCGGCGGTTCGACTGCTGGGCGGGCGAGCTGAAGGCCGGCTTGGCGGCTTATCCGCTGGGCGGGCGAGCAGAAGGCTGGCTTGGCGGCTCATCGGCGGGAGTGCGCGGAAGGCCGTCTCGGCGACTCATCCGCAGGGCGGGCGTGCTGAAGACCGTCTCGGCGGCTCGACCGCTGGGCGTGCGTGCGGAAGGCCGTCTCGGCGGCTTATCCGCTGGGAGTGCGTGCGAAAGGCTGGCTTGGCGGCTTATCCGCGGGAGGGTGTGCAGAGGGCCGGCTTGGCGGCTCGACCGCGGGAGGGCGAGCGGAAGGCCGTCTCGGCGACTCATCCGCAGGAGGGCGAGCGGAAGGCCGTCTCGGCGACTCATCCGCTGGCCGGAGGCCCGCCGATCGGAGTCCTGTTGTTCGGCCGCCCTGCTGGTCGAACGCCCGCTGGCTGGGTGGACGGTTCGCCGCTATATTCGGAGGGTCCCGTTCATAACAATGAACCATAGTTCACTATTTGTTACCTTCATTGCGCTAATTTCTCACCTTCTCATGAAAATAGCCCATTAGTGAACCTGGATTCCCAATTAATGAACATAAGTATATAAATAAGGAAACCAGATTCGCTAACTCTCCTTACTTGATCGAATCGGCATAATTAGGCAAATTGCATTCAGTATTAGTGAATCCGGGTTCGCAAATGAATGCGAGTGCAGCAAGGGCAAGAGCATCAACAATAGCCGAAGCTTACGGACGCTAAGTCCCGGCGATCCGTCTGGAAGTCCGGACTGCCACGGCAATCCGGACTTCTTTTCTTTATTCTGCGGATTGCATGTAAAGAGACGGGTTCCGCCGATGAGCAGCTACGTTCCGGATTTGTCTGCTCTGTCGTTCAAGGCGTAAGCCGTAACCCGGCTTTTCCCGGAGACAGCCGTGAATAGCCCCTCCTGCTCAAAGCGTCTCAGCCATATGGCCGCGGTCCGGCCGCTGACATTAAATTGTTTGGCTACGTCCGCGGGCTTGACTACATCCCGGTTACGCACCGCCATTTGGACAAGGGCCGCTTTGCGCAAATGCCACACACCGCTTTCATCGGCGGGCAGGCTGCTTAAAGACATCGACCACCAATGTCCGAAAGCTTGCTTCAATTGGCGCTGGCAAATGTGAGGACGCTTCTCCACCTGATTGGCCGAAAAACGCAAAACAAGCCATCCCGACAAGATAGCTGCTTATGTCCGCGGTGAATGCGGAATAACTGTAAATTCAATGAATTTACAGGGTAGATCATTCTGTCTCATCAAATGGTCATCGAACTCCCCCGGCGATATGTCCCTTGCATGTGTCGTAAACCCGTCGATTTCGAACAGCAGCCTCATTCCATCCTTCACATAGACGAAATCGGCAAAGCGCTGCCCTCCTTTGAAATCTTTCAACGGATATTCCGCCTTCAGCCCCTCGTAACGGTACTGGAACGATGGTCCCCATACGTTCTCCAGAAAAGAAAGCTCCGCCTTCCCCAGATTGCGACGGTACAGGCCGCCATGCACTGCCTCCCGCTCGAATTGCTCGATAAATCGGACAAGATTCGGATGTATCGCCAACGCCCCCTTATCGCCGGAACATAAAAACACCCCGCAGCGGAACCAAATGTTCCTGCCGACGGGGTGTGCTTCACTCCGGACTATATTCGTACTGATTTCATTTTAGTTCATGGCCCGCAAGCGCTCAAGCTTTTCTCATCGATTTCGAAAAATTAACTTCGCTAAATTTCCAGTATTCGGGGTGAAAGGCAACCGCTCATCCTGGAAATGCTTTGATGGACATTTTCTAATCCATGAATTTCACGAATTGCAGGAACCGCTTCAGCATGACGGCGGCTTGCGCCCGGGTGGCATAGTCGGACGGAGCGATTCTGCCTTCGTCCATCCCGTTCATGATGCCGGAGGCAAGAGCCGATGCAACTGCATCTTCCGCCCAGGGTGATATCGTCGTGCGATCCCCGAAGCGGGTAAGCTGGCTGCGGGCTTTCGCACCGTCGGCCACTTTCCCTGCGGTCACGAGCGCCCTGCTGAACATGAGCGCCATCTGCTCCCGGGTAATCCGCTCGTCGGGTGCAAAATGATTCCGGGTAATCCCGTTGATCAGTCCCGCCTTCTCCGCCGCTTCTACGGCAGACCGGTACCAGGCATCCGGGGCAACATCCGCGAAGCGGGAGCCTGCCGGCTTCCCGCCGGTCGACAAGCCGAGCGCCCGAACGAGCAGTGCGGCGAATTCGGCCCGCGTAACGGAATTGTCGGGGATGAACATGCTGTCGGTTGCGCCTTGTACGACCAGCTTCGATGCCAGCAGCTCGACGTCGGCCTTGGCCCAGTGTCCGCCCATGTCGGCGAATGCTCTCGGCTTGGAGGCCATGACGGTATAAATACTGTTGTGCGGCGAATTGATCGCGACTTCCGGCTTGCCGTTCGGTGCCGTTGTCAGGACGGAAGGCATGAAGGTAAGCGTTCCGGTGACCGGATCGTACAGCACGCCCGTTAAGCCGGTGCCCTGCGCATTCCCTTCGAGTACGATCGATCGGATCAAATAAGCGCCTCCGAAGTCGGTAACTTCCGCCGTTCGGCCGCCTGCCTCGACCGTTACTTTAAAATCGACGGCGTTGCCGATCTGGGTCAAACCTTGGGAAAGGAAGCTGCGTTCCATCCCCTCCTTCGCTTGTCCGTCCACCCGTTCGATCATTACGTTTACGGTCAGATCTTCCAGCTTCACTCCGAGCTGCGCCGCCAAACCTTTCAAATCAAGCGCGCCGGCCTTCAGCTGAAAGCTGGATCCGTTCAGCCTGATTTCGAAGACGGCATCCGGGGCGGCCGCCATTGCGGCCAACAGCAGCGAAGACGGAAATTGTACCTGCACGCTTGGTTCCTTATCGTTCAATTCGATGATGATGACCGGTTTATCGGCCGTCTTCAACATGTCGAGCGCTTGCTTCAACGCTTGCTCGGATAGGACCAATAGCTCGTATACTTTGCCGTCCGGACCGGTTTTGCGCTGTATGAAGGACGAATCGATCACGACTTTGACTCCGCCGCCCGAATCCGCAGATGTTCGTCCGGCCGCAGTGCCGGAGCCGGAAGACTGGCTGAACCCGCTGCCGGTAGGCCGTCCGTTACCGCCGTTCCCGTTATTTCCGCCATTGCCGCTTCCATCCTCGGACAATCGCGTTATGGTGACCGCATACGTTCTCTTACGACCATCGGGAAGGGCGGCCGTTACTTCGATTCTGTTGCTCCCAACGTCAAGCGGAAGCGGCTCCGAAGCTTGGCCGCTCGTCAGCGTTACAGGGCCCAGCATGAGCACGCCCGCAGGGTTGTACACGCTCGCCGTCACGGATGCGTAAACGGCATTGTATACCGAGGAGGTTACGGACGCGTACACGGAATTGTACACGGTTGCGGTTACCGTTACCGAAGATACGCTATTACCCGCGCTTGCCGTATAAGCCGTAGTGCCCGGGTCGAAAGCAGGGCTGAGCGTTACGCCGGAGATGCTCAGCGCGCTCAAGGCCAAGCCGCCGGAAGCAGGATCGGTGCCTCCGCCTCCGTTGCCATTGCCGGAAGAGACGGCATAGTGCGCGGTGTACGTAATGGCGCCCGTCACCTTCGTGGCGGCGAGTTGGGCGCTCGTCAGCTGCGTTGCACCCTCGTCACTGCTCCAGCCGATGAACGTATAGCCCGCATTCGGCGTGACGGTCGGCACGTTGGCCGGGGACTGAAGGTAGTACACCGATTCGATGACGCTGGTGCCGCTCATATAAACCGATTCGGAGACGCTGCCGGCAATCGTGCCGTGCAGTCCCGGCTTATACGTAACCTGATAACGGTTAGGCGAGTAGAACGCCGTATAAATGACCGGTCCTTTCACCATCGTCGCGGCGACTTCGGTGCTTGTCAGCTTCGTTACCCCGTCGTCGCTGCTCCAGCCGGCAAACGTATATCCCTCGTCCGGCGTGACGGTCGGCACGCTCACGGGATATTGGAAGTGATAAACCGATTCGGTGACGCTGCCGCCCGTCTGGTAGACCGCTCCGTTGACGCTGAGCGTACCGTGCAGTCCCGTCCTGTATGTAACCGGATAACGGTTGTACGAGTAGAATGCCGTATAAGTGACCGGTCCTTTCACCATCGTCGCCGCGACCTCGGTGCCCGTCAGCTTCGTCGCACCGCCATCGCTGCTCCAGCCGTCGAACGTATATCCCTCGTCCGGTATGACGGTCGGCACGCTCACAGGATATTGGAAGTGATAAACCGATTCGGTGACGCTGCCGCCGGGCTGATAGACCGCTCCGTTGACGCTGATCGTGCCGTTCAGCCCCGCTTGGTATGTAACCGGATAACGGTTATGCGAGTAGATTGCGGTGTAAGCGACCGGGCCTCTGACCATCACCGCGGCTATTTCCTCGCTGGACTTCATCGTCGCGCCGCCGTCGCTTGTCCAGCCGGCGAATGTATATCCCTCGTTAGGTGTGACGATCGGCGCGTTCACGGAGTTCTGGAAATGGTAGACTACATCGGTGACGGTGCCGCCGATCTGATAGACCGATGCGGAGACGCTGTTGGTACTGAGCGTACCGTGCAGTCCCTCGCTATACGTAATCGGATAGCTTTTGAGATAGTAAGTCGAAGTGTACGTAATATCGTCGGTGATGATCGTAGCCGCCACTTCGGAACTCGTCAGCTTCGTCACGCCGCCGTCGACTGTCCAGCCGTCGAACGCATAGCCCTCGTTCTCCGTTACCGTCGGTACGCCGGCCGGGCTTTCTCCGTAGACGACCTTCTCGACCGTACTGCTTACCGTTCCGTGCGCCCCCGGATTATAATAGACCGGGTAACGAATGATATCGGACTGCAGAAGAACCCCTTTGCCGCCCACGGCCATAAACGTATTGAAGCCATTCACTACACCCGTCAACGATTGCCCGGTATTGGTTTTCCTGCTCGTCCAGATGATCCCGTCCTTCGACGTCAGGACCGTTCCGCCGTCACCAACGGCGACGAACAGGTTGCTTCCGTAGCCGACGCCCCAAAGTGTTTTGGTCGTGCCGCTGTCCCGCCGGATCCATGAGCTTCCGTCAGTCGATGTCGCAATGGTGCCATTCGCACCCACCGCTACAAATTTATCCTTGTAGTAGACGACATCGTACATATTGACAATGCCCGGGGAGTAGACGGAGAAAACGGGCTCATTATTTCCATAGTAGATTTTCCCATTGCTCACTACTACGGTTGTACCGTTGCCATAGCTGGCCCTGTACAGAACAAAAGGATCATTTGACGGCGCTCTTCTCAGTTTTATATAATTCCAATCCCGAGGATCGGCCGGGTTAGTCGCAGTCGCGATCGTGCCCTCGTCTCCGACGGCCATAAATTTGCCGTTCACATAATCGGAGCCGTACAGATGATCGCTCTTGCCGAGAATATATGGAATTAAAGTCCAATTTAAGCCGTCGCTCGAAACGGTTCTCTCGTTGCTGTCACCCACCGCAAGAAACGTGCCGTTGCCGTAGCTGACGCTTGTCCACTTCTTGTTGGTGTAAGGCTTTTGCCGGCTCCACGTACGTCCGTCCTCCGAGGAGAATAGTGTTCCGCCACCGTCTACGGCTACAAACCGGTTGCCCCCGAATGCGATGTCTCTGAAAAACAGACGTGTGTCGCCGCCCCGGTTGGCCCAACTGATCCCGTCGGCGGACATCAGAAGCGCACCGCCGTCTCCGACGGCCAAGAACGTACCGCCGCCGAAGCCGATGCCTCTGAAATAGGTGTCGAGTCCGGACGTTTGGGCTGTCCATGTTACTCCGTCGGCCGATGTCGCGATCGCCCCGTAACCCCCTACGACAACAAAGGTGCCATTGCCGTATGCTACGCCTTGAAAAGGAGCCGCGAAAGGAAGATCGGGCGGGATGATCGGGAACGATTGCGTGTTCCAAACGATACCGTCAACCGACGTCCCGATTTGATCATACCCTACGGCGACAAACATTCCGTTGCCATAAGTGATTCCGAATACCGGCATTCCGATGTAGTTTATTTTCGTCCAAGTGACCCCGTTGCTCGATGTCAGGACATCATATTGCGATGCGACAATGAACTTTCCATTGCCGAAGGCGACGGATTTCAATTCGGCGAAGGAGCCGGACAGCCCGCTTACCCGGCTTATCCAGTTCACCCCGTCGGCCGATGTCAGAATCGTACCCTCGTTGCCGACCACGATAAACAGATTATTGCCGAAACCCGCTTCATTCAGATTTTGCGGTGTCCCGGACAATTGGCGGGTCCAGGAAAGGCCGTCTGTCGAAGTTTGGATAACGCCTTGCTCGCCTACGGCGACGAACATGCCGTTTCCGAAAGTAACGCCTTCGTAACGTCCCTCAAATCCATTCCCCGGAGCCTTCATCCATGTGGCGCCTGCGTCGTTAGAAGCAAAAAGCGTACCGTTATAGCCTACGGCGACGAATGTGCCGTTGCCATACGTTGCCGCGATCACGTCCGTCTCGGTAGGAAGCGGATGGCGAGGATTCCAATGATCCAAGGATTCGGAAGCGTAAGCTCGTAACGATCCGGCCATTACCAGCATGAATAACAATAATGCAATGCCGCGTAGTACCCTCAAAGCTCATTCTCACGCCTTTCTCGTTGATTTGGTTGATGGCTGTGCCGCCGCCTATGGCCGCAAGCAGCCAAACAGCTCCATTATACCGACCCCTTCTCACAAAATTCTCACAAGACCGTGTGCTCATGAAACGAAAAAAAGCCCCCTTGCGGAACTTGTCGTTCCGTCAAGAAGGCGTGTCCGCCGGGGGCGGCTCATAGGCCGATGGCGCTTTTGTGCCCCCGGTATGCTCCGGCATCCGGGAAACGGGCCCGGACCAGCTCGGCAAACGTGGCGCTGAAGCCGTATTCCGTCAATTCGGAGACGGGCACCATGCGAATATCCGCGATCGGCGTCGTCTCCAGCTCGTTGGTCGGCATGCGCAGTTCCCCGGACAGCTTGCTCA
The DNA here is from genome assembly GCF_005938385.1 of Paenibacillus mesophilus. GTDB lineage: Bacteria > Bacillota > Bacilli > Paenibacillales > NBRC-103111 > Paenibacillus_AB > Paenibacillus_AB mesophilus. The sequence goes on along the minus strand of NZ_VCRA01000028.1, from coordinate 16,606 downwards.
GCAAAAAGGTAACATGTACGACAGGCGGCTCGACCTCCGGCAAATCGCATACGTACAGCAGCTTGTCCACCTGTACGACCAGGCCGGTTTCCTCGGCCAATTCCCGGACGACCGCTTGCGCGAGCGTCTCGCCGGCTTCCGCCTTGCCGCCTGGCAGCGACCAGCCGCGGGAGCCGACCTGCTGCTTGACGAGCAAGATCCGATCGTCTTCCATCAATACTCCGGTCACGCGTACGCGAAAATCGTAACGGTCCATCGTTTCCCCTCCCGGCTTTTTACATAAAAAAACATAGTAGCATAAGCCGGTCGAGCAGGCAATGGCAGGTTTACATCGTTCATTTTTAACGGTGTAAAAGAATGCGCGGCACAGCGGTATGCCGAAATAGCGGTCGCTGGCAGCTCCTATTTTGCGCTAGAAAGCGTCACGCATACTTGCGTATGAACACTGCATACTAATTGACTTTCCTCTTGATCACGAACGCTTTGTCCGCTCTCTCGAAGCCGATCCTCTCATAGAAGCCGACCGATTTCGGCGCCGAAGTCAGCACATATTGGATTTCTTCCTCGCCGAGCTTGTCCTTCAACCGTTGAATCAACCGCTTGCCGATGCCTTGTCCTTGGTAGTCCCGATCTACCGCTACATCGGATATGTAACAGCAGTAGGAGTAGTCGGTGACGGCTCTGATCATGCCTATCAGACGATCTTGGTCCCAAGCCGTAATCAGCTCGTCGGCATGGTCGATCATTCTGCCGATGCGCTCGAGATCGCCGACGGGCCTTCGGATGCCGGATCTGGCGAACAGATCGGACACGGCTGCCGGGTCCGCACGTTCTTCCATTTTGTAAACGATGCTCATATGTTCTCCTTAAGTGCGAAGTTAGATCTGTAAACATCCGTCCAAGTCAAGCGAATTTGTAGCATTGCCTCCGGTACAAAGTCAGAGCTGATTCGGCGTCTTTGTTGCTGCCCGGTGAATCGCTCGAGAGCGTGCACAACGCACAATCTAACCGTTGGCTTTATGTCCATTATCCCATAATGTCCCAGGGGACTGGGTGTCGAATTGTTGAAATTTCGCTCGCAGTCACATCTACAGAAACGATGACGGTGATAGTAAGAAAATTGTAAGAAGGCGGTACTATAATCATTTTCCGAAGCAGACGCTACTAGGAAGTGATGTTATGGCACCCGATCACGGGGAGATGGAGCAGCTCCGTTTGCGGGCGCAAGCGAATGCAAGGTCCGTATGGAACGATCCGTGCGGCCGGCTTGCGCTGCGCCAGGCCTTTTACCGGAAGTACGGTTTCGGACCCGGCTACGGTTTCGGGACTTCCGAAATCCGGTTTATCGAATGGATGATCCGCCGAGGGGTGCTCGATCCGCGGGGCGGAAGCCCTTGGTGGAAAGCGGTCAGCGGTATGAATTTATATCATGCCGAACTCGCGAGGCTCGCTTGCGAACAAGACGCCGGTGGGTTGGAGTGGGAAGCGCCTGTCCGCTTGTGGCTCGATTATATGGCTCGTCCGAGCGAGTGTCTTTGGTACCGGGCCCATAACAGCTCTGTCGTCCGTTCCTACATCGAGCATGCCGGCATAGCGGCCGATGAACAGCGGGATGAACAAAAATTCATGAATGCCGTTCTCTCCCGTCTGTTGTATGCGCAGTGGATCGTAGGGAAGCGGGACGGCTTGAAGGCGTTGGGCTGGAGGCTTGCGCATCCGACGCTGCCGGTAATCGGCGCTCTTCTTCGTCGATCGGCCTTTTATCCGATCCTGTATCCCGCACGCACAAAACATTCCCCGCTCACACGGCCTCTTGCCGCACTTGACGAGCTCGGCGTCCATATTCTGGACAATATTCTCATCCTTCCCCAAGCCTCCGCTCTTTACCGGCAGGCGGCTAAATGGAATCTCATCCCGGAATTGGCGGGCTTCCTGCACAATAACTGTCCCGCTTATCCGTGGTCGCTCATCGGAGGAGGTCGATTCGCATCCTGAACAAAAAACGCATCACTATTCTCGGCGGCGGCATCGCTTCGCTTTCAGCCGCCTATGAGCTTACGTCCTTGCCGAATTGGCAGGACGAATACGAAATCAACGTTTACCAGACAGGCTGGAGGCTGGGCGGCAAAATGGCGAGCGGCCGCGGACCGAACGGTCGAGTCGAGGAGGTGGGGCTTCACTTGCTGCTCGGCTTTTACGAGCACGCCTTCCCGATGTTCGCCGATGTCTACAGGGAACGGACCGAGCGCGGCTTGGCGCCTCACAGCCCATTTCGGACGCTTCAGGACGCGATCGTTCCGAATAACGCTACGCTGCTCGTCACGTATGATACCGACGAGGGGCGGTGGATCAATTGGCCGCTCGTATTTCCGACGACTCCAGGGCACCCCGGCGACGGTTCGCCGCTGACACCGGAACAGTTGTTTCGCCGAGTCGTTGCCATCTTGCTGGAAACGGCGCTCGGCAGTCCTTACGAGAAACACAATCGGCTCGTGCAGTCGATTCTGGACCGCGCGTTCGCCAAGGCGCAAGGCGAACCGCCGAAGGACGGCCGGGAATCCCGGCTATTCGGCGCGATTAGAGGCGCGGTACGCAGGTTGAACCGCGGCACGCCCAAGCAATCGCTCGGGCGGGTCATCGCGGCGATGGAGCACCTGCTTGCCGCTCTCGGCGGCAAAAGCGGCAAAAGGATTACCGCGCGCACCCGCTCCGGCCGCATGCTGATGATGCTGGATTTCGGGCTGGCGCTGGCGAAAGGGATCGCAGCCGATGTATGGGACGACGTTACCGGCTCGATGGAGTTCCGCCGGATCAACGACCGCGATTTGCGCGGTTGGCTGCGCGATTATGGGGCGTCGGAAGCTACTTTATTCGGCCCGATCGTCACTTTTTTCTATACGGGCACGTTCGAGGCGCTTGCCGACAACCAAGGACGCGGCGGACTTCTCGCGGCTGGGACGGCATTGCAGTTCGGCGCCCAAGCGCTCGGCTACAAGGGCGCATTCTGCTACCAGCTGCGGCTGGGTACGGCGGATACGCTCATTATGCCGATGTACGAGGTGCTCGCCGCCCGCGGGGTCAAGTTTCATTTCTTCCACAAAGTCGCCAATATCGCCTATACGTCCGCCGATCGCATCGACCGGATCGAGATCGACCGTCAAGTCAAGCCGGTCGGCGATTCGTACGACCCGCGCATATGGATCAAGGGCAATCCGTGCTGGCCCGCTCAACCGCTGTACGAGCAGCTCGATCCGCCGGACGCCGCCCGGCTCCGGGAAGGCGGCATCGATCTGGAGTCGCCTTGGTCGGGATGGAAGGGCGAGTCGATAACGATGGAACGGGGGCGGGATTTCGACGATGTCATCTTGGGCATTCCGGCCAAGGCACTTGCCGAGTGCTGCACGGAAATCATCGCCCGGCGGGAAGACTGGCGAAACATGGTCGAACGGCTCGGCTCGGCGCGCGTCATGTCCGCGCAGCTGTGGTTCGGCCGCTCCTTGAAGCAACTGGGCTTCGAGCTTGCCGGCTGGGGGATGGGGCCGGCCAACTGTGTGCCGAATGTCGTCACCTATGCGAACCCACTGTTTTCCTGGCTGGATCAAAGTCAGATTGTGGACAACGAGGATTGGCCCGCCGATAGCGCGCCGAAGACGCTGGCGATGTTCACGGGCATATTGCCCGACGAGCCGGGGGCGCCTTCTTTTGACGACCGCGGCTATCCGTTGCGTCAAGATGCGCGAGTTCGGGAGATGACGTTCCAATGGCTGATGGACCATATGGGCTTCTTCTTACGGAACGCCGTGCCTGCCGCTTACCCGCAAGGCTTAGACCTGAGCGCGCTGCGCGGCCGCGATCCGGATGAAACCGATCCGCGCGTCAAATTCGCGGACCAATTTTTCACGTCCAACAGCGCCCCGACGAATCAGTACATGATCGCCCTGCCGGGGACGGAGCGATATCGGCTGCGTCCCGACGGCTCCGGCTTCTCCAATCTGTATCTTGTCGGAGACTGGACCGATTACGGCGTGAATATCGGCTATATGGAAGGCTGCGTCGTGTCGGCCAAAACCGCGGTCGGCGCGCTATTGGTCAAGTACGGACATGGGGCCGGGCTCGCAGCGGCGACAACCGACCGCTAGCGGTCGGTAGGTTCCGTCATACACCGCGAATAGGCTCCCCGTTCCGTTTGAATACGTCCAAAGTCGCGTTTAGCGCGGCTTTTTTTTTATGGAAGAAAAGAGGAATCGCCACATGCATCAGCACCTTTTCGTTCAGCCGTAAAGGAAATTTCAAACGCGCCGCGAATGATTCATACAGCGGTACATGAATAAGCATAGGTATGCAGCGTCAACGCAACACAGACTTCTAATGGAACACGGTTCCTCAATAAGAAACATGGATCAAACCTGGGGGGTTCAACGTCTTGAAATCGCTTTCGTATTCCGGCATCCGCTCCAAATGGTTTTACCGCTACTTGTTGTCCTATATCGCGATATTGGCCGTCCCACTGCTGGTCATCGGTCTGTTCGTCTATAACGATTTCATCCGCACGCTGCAGGCGGAGGTGACGGGCAGCAATTTGAACATGCTCAGTCAAGTGAAGGAGATCGTCGATGTCAAAATCGACGAGCTGGATAAAATCGCCTATCAAATTTCCCAAAACCCCGAATTGACGCCTTACATGGCGACCAAAAACGCCTATCAGGGCATGAATACGATCCGCGAGTTGAAAAATTATGCCGCCGGCAACAGCTTTATTTACGAATTGGTGCTGCATATGCGGGATCATCCGATGCTTTATTCGTCATTCAGCTCTTACCCGGCGGACCGGTTCGCGGGCGAAATTTACCGGTTTCGCAGCTGGAGTCAGGAACAGTTCGAGCGCGACCTCGACGGGAGCAGAGGCTCCCTGCTTCGCCCGGCCGAGAATGCCGGCATGGTGAAGGAAGGCCGGGTCATTCCTTATATGGTACCGATTCCGTACAAGGACGAGGCGCCTTACGGCAACGTCATCTTCCTGCTGACGGAGCAGTCGGTGAGGAAGCTGATTTTGAATATTTTGCGCGACTATGGCGGAAATACGTTCATCGCCGATGCGCAGGGCCGTATTGTGACGTCGCTCGAGGATGATTCGCGGTTTGACATTCCGGACTTTCTATCGAGCGTCGGGCCGGATGCGGTACGCGGATCGACCTCTGTGAAGCTGGACGGCGACGACTATTTCGTCACCTATATCCGCTCGTCACATACGGGCTGGACTTATATTACGCTCGTCGAGAAAGCCCGGGTGATGACTCCGGTCGTTCGGATCAAGCAGAACGCACTCGCAGGGCTTGCGATTACACTGCTGCTCGGAGCCGCCGTCATCTGGCTGATGATGAATCTGAATTACAACCCGCTGCTCCGTCTGAAACATTTCGCGGAAACGTTAGCCGGCCGCAAAGCCGCCGGGCGCGACGAGATCGAGGCGATCCGTCTCGCGGTAAGCGACATGTCCGAGAACAGCCAATTGCTGCGTCAGCAGCTAAAACATAATAAGCCGGCGCTCAAAGCGTATTTGCTCGACCAATTGCTGAAAGGGCATTTCCGGGACATCGGGGAGTTCAATCGCTCCGGAAGCGGCTGCGGCATCGGCTTTGCCGGAACGTATTACCGGGTAGCCGCTTTTCTGCTGGACGGACTGGGCGGCGGGGAAGGCAAATCGGTGAAGGAGAACGTGATCGCTTATGTGGAGCGGCAATTGCCCGAAGGTGTGGAAGGATACGGGATCGACAGCATGGAGACTAACCGGTTTCTGTTACTTCTGGCTGCCGGCAGCGCCGACGATGATGGGGTGCTGGAGGCGTTGGCGCGAAGCCGCGAATCGATAGGGGCGAAATGGCAGCTTCATGCGACCGTCGGACTGGGGGGCGTTTACAGCGAAGCTTCCGATATCGGGAAATCTTGCATCGAGGCGACGACGGCGCTGGAGTACAGGCTCGTGAAAGGGAAAAACCGGATTATCCCGTTCCAAGACATCGGGGAATCGGTGCCCGGCGGATATTCCAAGAAAGAGCTGGCCGAGCTGGAGCTTTCCTTGAAGCAAGGGGATGCGGACAAAATCAAGGAATGTCTGGATGCGGTCATGCGGCTCATTCACCGGAACGGTCCGTCGCTGTTTATGGCCCGATCGATATGCTATGAGCTGATCCATACGATTTTACGCCCGCTGGACGAAATGAACATGCGCGGAAGCCGGAAGCCGCTTCCCGACGTGCTGTCGCTTTTCGAGTTCGAGACGGTGGAGGAGCTGTCGGAGCTCGTCTGCAAAATCAGTCTGGACATCGGCCGGCGGATCAAGGAGAGCAAGGAAAGCCGCAATTACGCACTTAAGGAAGAATTAATCGACTATATTGAACGGCACTATGGGGATTACCATTTTTCGCTGCAGACGATGGCGGAGACACTGTCGATGTCTGCTTCTTACTTGAGCCGGTACTTCAAGGATCAGACGGGGTTGACCGTCTCGCAATATGTACACGAGGTGCGGCTGGACAAAGCGAAAGAGCTGCTGCGCACAGGCGATGACAACATCCAGGAGCTGATCAAGCGGATCGGATATGCGAGTCCGTCCAGCTTTATCCGCAAATTCCGCGAAGCCGAAGGCATGACCCCGGGCGAATACAGGCGGCTGTATGTAAAGGATGGCACATCGGGCTCCGGCTGAACAACGGCGCGAATGTAACGGCCTGCACATACCGGCGGCAACGGATGATTTACAGCTTCCCCCCCGATGGCTTTATAGTGGAGTTGTTTCCGAATTACGGGAATACGGGGGAGGGGTCAAATAGGCAAACAGGAGTGTGGAGAGAATGCGGCGGATATTTCCGAAGGGGCGAGGAGTGCGGACGGCATTGGCGAAACGGATGACGCGGATTAAGCGGGCCTTCGGGACGAAGAGGCTGCTGCTGCTGGGAGGCGCAATGCTCGTAATGTCGGCATGGGCCGGCTATGAAGGCCATAGAGGGCGCACAGCAGTTGTCGGGATGGAGGGGACGGCCGGATACTCCAATCCGCAGAGAAAAATGGACGGCCGCATGTACGCATCGGGAATGCCGATCGTCGGGGAAACGATTACCCTGCGCGCAGCCGTAAGGAAAACGGTGACACACGGTGATTTCTCGCAGATGCAGACGATCAAGGATCTAGAGAAAGCGGCCAACATCCGATTCGAATGGGATCAAATTCCGAGTGAAACGTATACCGAGAAGAAAAAATGGATGTTTCTGAACGATGAGCTGCCGGACGTCTTCTTCTCCGGTCTGACCTCGAGCGACGTCGTCCGTTACGGCAGTCAGGGCTTGCTTATTCCGTTGGAAGAGCTGATCGACAAATACGCGCCTAATATCAAGAAAGTATTCGATGCGTATCCGGAAGTAAGGAAGGCGTCGACTACGCCCGACGGCCACATCTATTCTTTGTCGTTTATGGAAGCGAACGACTACATGGTGTATCGCAATCATTTGGCGATCAATCGGGAATGGCTGGATAAGCTCGGGCTTGAGGTTCCGACGACGACCGACGAATTGTACCGGGTGCTTCGGGCGTTCAAGGACCTGGACCCGAACGGCAACGGCAAGCAGGACGAAATTCCGCTCGCTTCGCTGTACGGCGGCATCAATCAAAACTTCCACGCCTTATTCAACGCGTTCGGCGTACTGAATCCGGACGGCAGCAAGCTGGCGGTCAAAGATGGCATTGTCCGCTACGAGCCGATCCAGCCGGAATATAAGGATGCGATCCGATACATCCATAAGCTGTATGCCGAGCAGCTGATCGACCCGGAGACGTTCACCCAGGACGCGAAGCGGTTCATGGCCAAGGGCAGCGCCGCGGAGATCGTTTACGGAGCATTTACCGCATTTCTCGGCAATGTCGAGCTCGGATCGCTGGAACGGCTGAAGCGATACACGTTCGTTCCTCCTCTTGCCGGTCCGGACGGGCACCGTACTTGGCGAAGGCAGGATAACCGGATTACGCCGAATACGTTCTCCATTACATCCACCAACAAATATCCGGAAGCTACGATGCGTCTGATCGACGCCATGAACGAGGAGGATACCGCGTTCCAGCTGTGGCGCGGCCCCTACGGCAGCCATATTCGGAAAGAGGCCGACGGAAAAATCAGGCAAAATCCGCTGCCCGAGCGCAAAACGGTTCTGGAAGCGTGGATCGGCGAGGCCGCTCCGTACAACTCGTTTCCACTCTATTTCACCAAAACGATGATGGACAACTACGTGCTGGACGAGACGAGCAGTCTGCGGAACGATGCCTACAAGCTGTATAAGCCTTATATCGTCAGCGAAGAGGAGACCTATCCGCAGTATATGTATTATACGGTCGGGCAGCTTCAGCAATTGCAAACGCTGGATGCCGACATTCAGTCGTATCAAAGCGCGATGGAAGCGAAATGGATCATCGAGGGCGGCATCGACGAGGAATGGGATCGCTATATCGCCGAATTGCACAAGATGGGGCTGGACCGCAAAATACGGATTCATCAGGACGCCTACGACGCATATCGGCGCTTTTGATTCATCAGGAAACGGGGCTGGCGAACGACTACCGGCGGGACGACAGTAGAAATCCCGCCGTTAGGACGGTATCTCCGGCAGGAGAAGGGAACTCCACGCCGTTAATTTACAAATATATACTTAAATTACAAAATGAAGTTGTAAGTTGGATCATTCACGACCGTGGATTCGAGGCGTTTTTCAAGTGAAGCGCGACGCTATTTTACGGATTTGTTCAATAAGCTGGCATGGCGACAATCAGAAAGGGAGGATATAAGTATGTTTACAAAAAAGATCGTGTTGACAGTAACGGCGGCAAGCGTCGTTTCATTCGTATCCGGATGTGCTTCTGTGAAGGAAGAGAAAAAATCAGAGGCATCGCAGCCGGTGAAGGTGGAAGTTCCTCAAGGCCCCATTACTTTTAAAGTCGCTTCGAACAGGACAAAAGAAAGTTTTGCAAGAGTAAACAAAGTGATCCGTACGAAATATCCGAATGTTACATTAGAACAAATGTCCAGCTACAAAAACAACGAGAAAACGCTTCAAGACATGATCTCTGCCGGCGACCTTCCGGATATTATCGACGAAGCTACCACCAATACCCCCATACTGCTTGATCTCGACTTTCCTATTGATCTCGATCCCATTATTAAAAAACTAAACTTAAACATCAGCAACTTAGATCAGCAAACGATCGAAGGTATTCGTTCCTATAACGGGAAGCTGTTTATGCTTCCAACGAATCTGACGCCTCCGTTGGTGCTGTTTTACAATAAGGATATTTTTGATCGGTTCGGTGTGCCGTATCCGGCGGTCGGCAATACGTGGGATGATAATATACAATTAGCCAAAAAGCTATCCCGCACCGACGCAGGAGTCAATTATATGGGGATGTCGACGGGTACGATCATCAACCGCATGGCGACGCAATTATCTTTGTCCTATGTCGACCCCAAATCAGGAAGAGCGGCTATCGTCTCGAATGACGGTTGGAAGAAAATGTTCGAGAAATGGAAGGAAGTCTACGATATTCCAGGTAATTATCCGAGTGGCGCGAAATTCAGCAATGGCGTAAATGATTTCTTAAAAACCAAAAACTTGGCGATGTTTCCTCACTTTCTGTTGTTGGCGCAAGACAAGCTATTCGAAGATGCAGTGAAGAGCGGATTAAATTGGGGAGCAACGACCTATCCTGCTTTCAAAGAAGCCCCGGGAGTAGGACCCTCCGGTATTTCCGGCGGATTTATGATTACGAAAATGAATAAATACCCGGAATTTGCTCTGCAGGTCATGATGACCTTGCTGTCGGACGAAGGACAAATAGAAATGGCTAAGGATGGCATGGTACCGAGCGTGAATAAGCCGGAGCTCAGGAGTCATATTTACGAGGATTCCGCAATCGTGAATCAAATTCCTAAAGATGTGTTAGCCGCGATCTACAAGATGAAAGAAGCTAAACCTTATTCCCGGAGCCGATATGATACCGCTTCCCTCAATACGGTTACGAAATATATGAACGAGTATATTGGAGGAAAGATGGACTTAAATTCGGCGCTCCGAAAAGCGGATGAAGAAATCAATAAACTGATCGAAGCCGATAAAAAATAAAAGGACAGGGAAAGGATGGTGCAGCGCATGTCGGATCAATCGGACAACAAAATCAGCAGAAGAGGACTGCTTGTGCAAATGGGTGCGGCCGGGACCGCGCTGGCGGCGGGGGTCATACTCGGGCAAGCGGCGATGGGGGCCGAGAGCGGGCGATCCACCGTCACCCGCCATACGTATGGCGGACCCGGCTCCAGTGCAGGCGACGGCTGCAGCACGGGCGGGTTCGTGAATGTCATGGACTACATTCCGCCGGAGGAGCGTGCCGGCATCATCACGGGAACGTCGTCCTATGACTGCACAACCGCGATCAATACCGCGCTCGGCAACAAATGCGCCATCCTATTTTCGTGCGGCGTGTTCGAGATATCGTCTCCCCTCATCCTGGATACCGGCAATTATGTGCATGGCTCAGGCAAAGGCAATACGGTCATCCGGCTGAAGGCCGGCTCCAACTGCGACGTATTCCGGACGAAAGATTTCGACATGCTGAAAGGCAACCCGAACGGGGCGGCGCTCGCCCCGAGATATTTCGGGATCGAGCATTTGACGATTGAAGGCAATTATATGGCGAAGGGCTGGAGAGAGGATGATAACAGCTGCAACAATACGCAAGGCTCCGCCATCGCCATATACGGATGGGGATACCAGATCAATGCGGAAGTGTACAATATCGCCACCCACGCCCTGTACAGCGAATGTATGGGCGACCCGGGCCAGCAGTTCGAGCGGTATTCGACGGTAGAGCTGCACGGGAGAATATCGGGGGAGGAGGCCGTCGTGTTTCGCGGACCCGGCGACATCGTATTGGACAAAATCGTCTTCGGCGTAGTCGGGGTCAAGCCGAGGCCGGACTACTACGCGATCGCAAGCAGAACGTCTTCGCTGTTCGCCGGCGATACGCTGGACGGAGTCGTGCTCGATGAGACGAGTCCATATGACGGCCATTGCGAGCTGGGCTTCGTCCACATTTACGGCGTCTACTACGGCTACGGCATTCGGACCCGGGGCGTGTGCAGAATCAAGGCGGAGCATCTCGTCAGCGAAAATAACCGCGGAGGCGCCCGCTTCCAGGATGGGGCTTGGGGCGTCGTCTCGATACTGGAGGTTCATGCGAACGGGAGAATTCCTCCGGAGTACAAAGCCTCGATCTCCGGCTCTCCCCCGCTGCCCCCGCTCGAAGGCTGCTTGTGCGAATCGTCGTGGGGGATGCAGATTTCCGGCCTGCACGTGCAGCGCAACGGGCCGAGCCAGGACGGCTGGCCTTCGCTGAAAGTAAGCGGCGCCTACAACACGGTCCACTTGACGAGCCGGGGCTACGCGAATGCGGCAACGGGAGCGTATTACGCAGGCAGCGCTGCCGTGATCGAAGGCGTCAATCAGACGGTCCGCGTCAACGCACACCGCATCAACGGCGATGCGGTCGTCGTCCGGGCGGTTACGTCCTCTATCGAACTGAACGTGCGCGATGTGACGAACGGCTCGGGGCTTGTCCGCGACGCCGGCAGCGGCAACGTCAACAGGGGCAACTGTATCTCCGGAACGGTGAATGAGGCCGCTATCGGTTTTACATCGACCGGAACCCCTACCTGCGAAAGCATCCGGCTCGTGTTGAACAATTCGTCACCGAAGCCGTTGTTTGCCGGCAGCAGGCCCGACGTGCAAAACCGGGCGCAGCATTGGGACATCAGCGCCGCATGGAGCAATGCCCCTTACGGAACGCGTTCCCGGGTCTATTTCACGTTCGATATGTCCGATGTCGCGGAGCAGACGATTACGGTGCCGCACCGTTTGATTTACCAGCCCGATTTCCGCGAAGTGTCATGGAGCGTCGAAGATAGGTCCGCGACATGGGACGGCCAAATCGAGTATATTCGGCTTCAAGCCGCGGATGCGGCGAATCTCGTATTCAAGATTAAGCTTTCCCAGGCCGGCGGCACCGGTGCCGATGTCCGCATAGGCGTGCAGGTCGGATAGCGGCGGCCGGTATAACGCATCGCCCCCCTTATAGCAGCGGCTGTAAGGGGGGTTCTTGTTGCCGGGACAGGCACGGAAACAAGGAAAAAGCGGCTCTTGCGCGAATGTATTAATAAGACGAAGGACTATGTCGGTGAGAGCGAAAGGGGAGATACCGATGGACGAATGGAGCCATTTGAACGAAGCTTCGAAATCGAGGTGGGAGGACAACGCCGGATTTTGGGATGACTATATGGGGGATAAAAGCAATCGCTGGCATCGCGAGCTGATCCGACCGGCCACCGAGCGGCTGCTGAACGTACAAGAAGGCCATATCGTGCTGGATATCGCCTGCGGCAACGGGAATTTTTCCAGAAGGCTTGTCGAGCTCGGGGCTAACGTCGTGGCGTTCGATTACAGTCCTACGATGATCGAGCGGGCCAGGCAGCGGTCTCAAGCTTATGCGGACCGCATCGAATACAAGGTGGTCGATGCGACGAACCGCGACGATTTGGACGGGGTGAAGGCGGAGGGGCCGTTCGACAGCGCGGTGTCGAATATGGCGCTCATGGACATCGCCGACATTGCGCCTTTGGCCCAATCCCTAGGTGACTGTCTGAAGCCGGATGGCGTGTTCGTATTCTCCATCCCCCACCCCTGCTTCCAGCCTCCCGGCACGAGAAAAGCTTACGAGACGGAAGACCGCGATGGAGCGCTCCTATCGCGAAGCGTCATCCACATTTCACAGTATACGACGCCGGGCTCTTATGAAAGCATCGGCATCAAGGGCCAGCCCGTGCCGCATTATATGTTCCACCGGCCTTTAACGGCCTATATCGCTTTATTTTGTTCGCACGGCCTCGTGCTGGACGGAATGGAGGAGCCGACTTTCCGTAAAGAAGAAAGCGGCGGCGGCAAGTTCGAGTGGGACGAAATCCCTCCCGTGATCGTGCTGCGGTTCAAGAAAGCGTGAAAGAAGAATGGAGGCTCCCATGCTAATCGATATTCACTCCAAATTGCGCGACGACGCCGTTGCGGAATTGTTAGGCCAATCCGTATTCCCGGACCCCGAACGGATAGAAGAAGCGATCCGGACGTATGAATCGGGTGCCGGTCACGAATTATACGGTACGGAAGAGGAAGGTGCCGTCGTAGCGTTAGCCGGATTTACTATGGACGATGCAGGCGGTCTGGTAATCAAGCACATCGCGGTGCGGCCCGATTATCGGGGCAAGGGGTACGGAAGAGACCTCGTCCTGGGACTGATCGAGCTGAAACATCCGCGGTGGATCGCTGCGGAGACGGACGACGAAGCGGTCGGCTTCTATAGGAGCATCGGCTTCACGATCGAAAGCCTGGGGGAGAAATACCCGGGAGTCGAACGATTCAAGTGTACGTACGATACGACGGAAACGGAAGACTGAGGGGGATCGGTATGGCGGAGGAGAGGAAGGCTGCCGCGATCACGATCGGGCCGGTTCAGAGAAGCAATCAGGCCGAAGCCGAAGAGATGATTCTCGAAGGTCTGAAGGAGCATTTCGGATTTCTGGATCGCTCGCTGAACCCGGATTTGCGCGATATTATGGACAGCTACGTGGAGGCCGGGCATATTTTCCTCGTCGGCACGCTGGAGGAGCGGGTCGTTTGCACCGGCGCCTTGAAGGAGGTCGACCCGGAGACGGGGCGGATCGTGCGCATGTCGGTGCGCAAAGAGTTCAGGAGAAACGGCTACGCAAGCCTGCTTCTCGGGACGCTGGAGCGTATGGCGGCGCAACGGGGATATTCGAGTGTCATGCTGAAGACGATCCATCATTGGTCGGATGCGGTCGGCTTCTATGAAAGAATGGGTTACTCCAAGAGCGGTTTGGATGGCGAAAGCGTAACGATGGTGAAACGGCTTCCCTAGGACGGGCGCTCGATTGGCGCCAGCTGGACTATATCGTGCCGTAGGAGCAATCGAAGTGCCGGATTGTTGGCCGGATTCGCGGTCCGGGCTAGGGGGATCAGGAGCGATAAGCCCGGCAGCGTCGCGCTACGGTTGTTCGGAACAGGGTCAGTATCGGCGAAAAGGCATCAAGCGGCAGTTGCGGCCCATCCGTTTCATGAAGACTAGCATTCGAGCGGAAAGAAGGCGGTTATCGTGCTGGACAAAAGCTTGGACTACTACAGAGTCATTATGAAGAGGACGGCGGGAACCCCGATTCCGCAGGCGCCTTTGCCGGAAGGCTACTCCTTCGTGATGTACCGGGACGGAGACGCCGAAGCTTGGGGGGAGATCGAGGCGTCGGTGCTGGAATTCGATCAGGTCGAAGACGCGGTGGACTACTTCAACAAACATTATGTCCCTTATGACAGCGAAGTCAGACGCAGAACCTTATTCGTCCAACGCGACGACGGCAGGAAAGTGGCTACGTTCACGGCTTGGTGGAATTATACGGGCAGCCGCCGTCATCCGTTCATGCATTGGGTAGCCGTGAAGCCGAGCTATCAAGGGCTTGGCCTCGGCAAGGCGATCATAGCGAGGGGCGTACGGCTGATGGTGGACTTGGAGGGCGATTGCGTCATGTACATTCCGACCCAGACGTGGAGCCATAAAGCGATCAAGCTGTACCGGTGGGCCGGCTTCGAATTGGAGCTGGACGAGCCGGAGCCAGGAGGCGTCATGAATCAAACGAAGGAAGCACTCGCTCTAATTAAGCATCTGCTATGAGGGCGGGGTGGCAGACGGAGCGGCATCTTGCGGATCGGCCGATCGCGGATGCCGCTCTTGAATGTTCGCCGGAACCCGGGTTATTCGCCGATGATTTGAGCGATTCGCTCGTTGACGCTGCCTCGGAACACCCCGCCATGGTAACAGATGACGGTCTCGATATCGTAACGGAGAAATTGGCGCAGCGATTGTCGGGCCATCTCGATGTCATAAGCGTGCTCGGGCGTCGGGCCGAATAGTTGGCCGTCATTCACGATCATGGCGTCTGCGGCGATCAGCGTTTTGCTCGGTTTATGGTACAAGCTGATATGCCCGGGAGTATGTCCCGGCGTATCGATAACCGTAATGCCGCCGCAATAAGGCAGTTCTTGACCGCCGGCTATCGTCCGGTCCACCTTGGCGCGGGGCGGGTGCTCCAGCGTATGCTTGAACGCTTGGCGCCATTCTTCCGGCACTTCCGGCGGCAGCGATTCCATCGCCTTGGCGATCGTTTCCGGCGTGATTTTCACCAGCGGCTTCTCGCCTTGAATGTAAGGCTGCTCGATAGCGCCGGCCAATACTTCGATTGTACCGGAGGCGCTGTCCAGCAGGGCAGGGAGCGAGCCGATATGGTCCAAGTCTTGATGGGTGATGATGATCTGCCCCAGCTTCCTGCCGGCCGGTCCGGCGACGGCAAATTGATCGCGGAACTTGTCCGCTTGGCCGGGATAGCCCGTATCTATTAGCACCATCGTCTGCGAGTCCCATAGAAGCGCAGGATAGATCGTTTCAGTTCTTCCCATCATGATTGCGGAAATGGGGAGCACCGCTATTCCGTTCGCGATTTGCATAGAAAACCCTCCTAGTGTTCGGCTATGAATCGGCTTCGCTCGAAGCTGCTTCATAGCTTAACAAATAGGAGGGTTTTTGTAAATAACATAAATTTTAATTATACCACAAAAATAAAATTTTGTCAATAGATAATATTCGTAGGAAACCTTATGGAAGTTGCGATAGAAACCGGTCCAAGATCATTTTATGGCTTCCCACGATTTCCTCCGGCAGCTCGGTCAAGGGGAAGTACCGGAAATCCATCGATTCCGACAAGTCGATGACCATGTCGCCATGCACTTCCCGGGTGCTGTAGGCGATCGTCACCGCATAAAACTCGTCGCCGTTCGGAGCGGTCATGAACGATTGCGGACCGGAGAATACGTCGATGAGCCGCAGCTCGCCGACTTCCAAGCCGGTCTCCTCGAGCACTTCCCTGCGGGCGGTGTCCTCGGCCGATTCCCCCAGCTCCATCAAGCCTCCGGGGAATGCCCATTTGCCGCGGGGATGAACCCGCTGCTGGAGCAGGATGCGATTCCGTTCATCCATGATGACGACTACCGCCCCGACCAAAATTAACGGTCTATGCCCTACAACGGCTCTAAGCTCCTCTATGTACCCCACTGCCTCAGCCTCCTCGAATAACTGCCGCTATCATTCAGCCTAGTGTACCAAATGACGGGCGGTTTGAGAAGGTCGCGACCCGCTTGCCGCGAAACAGGAGCGGATATTCTCGTATACGGGCGAGCGAATCCCCCTCGGGATCGGCCCCCCCTCCACGAATGGAATAGTTAGTGTACATTTGAACACTAGTTTGCTGAAATGGCGGCGTTTTGGCGGATATAGTGCGCATTTGTGTTACTACTTAGGTCCCCCCTTTTCAAACGTAGAAAACTTGGTTAATAATGGGTAACCGAGTTCAAATGGAAAAGGGGACCACTGATGAAAATGAGTCCGGAAGAGATCGAACGAA
>NZ_VCRA01000027.1 GCF_005938385.1 Paenibacillus mesophilus | reverse complement strand
CGGGGACGGCACACGCCGAGTGACGGGGTGCAGGGGGCGTGGCTCCCTGCAAAAAGCAAGAAACTATGAAAAACCGAGTAATTCACAGTAAGACTCCAGAATTAAGGGGCCGAACCGAAGAGTGAACTTATGTTTTGTATTAGAAAAATTACGTTCAGTAATCGCGAAATCCTACCTGGAATCAGCAAAATAGCGCATTGAAGTTCATAGTTAATGAAGTTAGGTTCATAGCAAAAACGGGGCCACATCCGTGACCCCGTTCATCATGCACGCTTACTGTCCACGAGACAAGCGGCCGACTCATCCACCGACTCTTCCCCCTGCCATAGCAGCTGCATCTCTTTACTTGTCGCCAGCAGCTCGGCGAGCGTCCCTTCCGCCTCGATGCGGCCGTCCTTCATCACGATAATATGATCCGCCCGCGCCAGAGCAGCCCTGCGGTGGGATACGGCGATACAGGTGGCGTCCTGCTCCGAGAACAGCCGCTCCCACAGCTGCTTCTCGGTCTGGACGTCGAGCGCGCTCGATAGGTCGTCGAAGAGGAGCAGGTCCGCTCGGGTCATCATCATCCGCGCCGTAGCGGCGCGTTGAATTTGACCGCCGGACAGCATGACGCCTCTCGGCCCGACGAACGTTTCGAGCCCGTGCTCCAGTTCCTCGATGTCCTTCTCCATTACGGCGAGCCGCACCGAGCGCTGAAGCGTCTCCGGCGACTCCCGGCTTCCCTGGACAATGTTCTCCCGGAGCGGGTCGCTGAACAGGCGCGGCACTTGCGGCGTATAAGCCGCTCTCGGCGGAATCAGGAACGTTGCCGGATCGGCGACCTCGCGACCGTTCCAGCTTACGTCCCCGCCGCTCTTCGGCAGAAGCCCCAGAAGGGCGCGTACCAGCGTCGATTTGCCGGAACCGATTCTCCCGGTGACGACGAGAAATTTGCCGCGCTCCAGTCGGAAGCTGACGTCCGCGATGCCGTTCACCGAGTTCGGGTACGTATACGAGAGCCCTCTCACTTCGAGACATTGCAGAGCGTCCGCCTTATTGTCGACGGCTGCCGCAGCCTCCGGAGGAGACCTATACAAGTAAGGCTCGCTGTGCTCGGCCAGACGATCCTCTTCGCCCGGACGGAACAGCACCCGCATCCGCTCAAGCGCCACTTTCAACCGCTTGTGCTGGAACACCATATACCCGAACAGCGAGATGCTGTTCGCAAACATCCCCAAGTACGACGTCAAGAGTGCAAAGTCCCCTACTGTGAAACGGCCGGCCCTCATCTCGGAAGCGCACATCAGCAAAATTATGCCCGTGCAAATATTCAAAACGTGCTGGTTCAACGACTGCATCCACTTTTTGAACAGATTATCCTTAAGCGCCGCCTGTCTGCGGGCTTCGTTCAGCCGCACGAAGCGGTTCAGCACATGCTTCTCGGCTTGGCCGAGCTTCACCGCCTGCACGGCACCGAACGTCTCGGCAATAAATCCGGTAATTTGCCCGGTGGCCTCGCGATTAAGCCGGCTGTACCGTCTCGCTCGGTCGCCCGACAAGTTGTTCAGAAGCGTAACGACGAGCAGCGGCAATAACGCCACCACCGTTATTTTCCAATTGACAGCCACCATGATCGCCACGGCAATACCCGCAAAGGCCAACCTTCCCCAGAAGTCCACCCACGATTCCACATATTCGACAACCTCGTCCACGTCCTCGCGGAAGCGCGTCATCGCTTCTCCCGGCGAAGCGGGAAGGTTGCGTCCGGGCCAACGCATCAAGCCGGACAGCATATTCGTCCGCAATACCGCCTGAATGTGGTAAAAGTACGTCACCCATTCGTAAAACGCGACGAAAAAAACGCCTACCCTCGTAAATCTTATCAAGGCTACGGCCAGGAGCGGGATCGTCAGCCACACTATATCGTCGGAACGGCTCGTCGCCCGGTCGAAAAACCACTGCATCCCGACACCGAGCAGCAGCGGTATGGAGTGGAATACGCCCCATAGCAGGCCGTTGACTACAAACAGCGTCAACCGGAAGCGGAGGAGTCGTTCCATAAATCGGGTTACCGTCATGCCAGCTCCTCCTGTCTGTCGGCCGTAAGCAGCGCCGCGTAATGGGAAGACGGATCTCTCGCCAAATTCTCTCTCGAACCGAACTCCAACACGCGTCCGTCACCGAGAACCATAATTTTGTTCACCTTCTCCAAAGTGGACAGCCGGTGGGCGATCACGATGCCGGTGCATCGCTCGAGCAATTGATTCACGGCCTCCTGCAGCGCCGCTTCGGTAGCCGCGTCCAGCCGGGAGGAAGGCTCATCCAGAATGACCAGGCTCGGCCGTGTCAAGAAAACCCGGGTCAGCGCGAACAGCTGCGCCTCGCCTGCGGATAGCGACGTTCCACCGGCCTGCAGATGGGTGTCCAGCCCGTTCGGCAGCCCTTCGATCCATTTCCGCAGCCCCAGCTTCCCGGTCGTCTCCATAATAGCTTCATCCGTTACACCGTCGTCGAACAGCGTCAAATTATCCCTCAGCGTCCCGTCGAACAGCTGCACCTCCTGCGTAACCATCCCGACGCGGCGGTAAAGCGCCTCTAGACGCAGCGTGCGAATATCGACTCCACCTACGCGGATAACGCCGCTATCGATGTTGTACAGCCGCAGCAGCAAGCGGCTGAGGCTCGATTTGCCGCTGCCGGTACGGCCCACGATGCCAAGACGCTCTCCGGGACTTAAGCGGAAGCTGACGTCGTGAAGCACGGGCGTCCCTTGGTTGTAGCTGAAATTCACATGCTCGAACTGGATGCCGAGTGCCCCGTCGGGAAGTGCAAGCCCGGTTCCGTCGACAATCTCGCTCTCCGTGGAGAGCAGCTCCCGGGAACGCCGCAAGCCGGACTTCGCTTTCTGAAACTCCTGCATCTGGTTGCCGAGCTGTTCGATCGGATCATTCAACATCTGTGTATACTGAAAGATCAAGTACAGCGTACCGAGCGACAGCTCGCCCGCCGCATAGAACCGGACGCCCATCCACAGTACGATCGTGACGGCCGCGGCAAACAATACGACGGTCGCATTCCACGGGACTACCCGCAGCATCCACGCTCTACGCCCTTTCAGGAATACGGCGCGCATCGCCCGATGAAACCGGTTCATCACATACGGTACGCTTCCGCCCGCCTGCACGTCCTCGATGCCGGCGAGGCGTTCCTCGATCAGGCCGAACAACGATGCGCTCGCTTCCCGTTCCACTTGCGAGCTGGCCACACCCAGATTTCGGATCACGACCATGACGCCGACGGACAATAGGGTGAACACCGTCATGACGACGGCTATCTGCCAATGATAGACGTACATAAAGCCGAGAATACCGGTAAGCAGAACGAAGCTGCCTACGATCTGCACGACGAACATCGCGAAAAAGTTGGACATGCCGGTAACGTCCCCGTCAATACGCTCGATCATGACGCCTGGCGTTTTCAGATTATGAAAGCGCATATCCAATCGAAGACAATGGCGGAGCAGATCGGCCCGCAGCCGATTCGTCGCCCTCCAGGCCACGTCGTTGCCGAGATAGCTCAGCAGGACCGTAAACAGCTGGTTGAACGCCGCTATGACCAGAAACAACCCGGCAAGACCGAGCAAGCTTGCGACTTCCCCCTGTGCGGCGGCCGTATCGATAAAACGCTGGATAATTTGCGGATTCACGAGCTGGCATGCGGTCGACGTCAGCAAAATGAGCAGCAGGATGGCGATCCGGCCTTTGACGGGAACCAAGTACCGCAGCAGCCACAGCATCGATACTTGCTTATTAGGCGGCATAACGCTCGCCCCCCTTTGCAATGATGATAACTACCATCATACACGAATCGGCGGCCGGGCAGCGGTAGAGATTTCATAAAATGCAATTATCGGAGCATGCGAAAAAGCCGAAGCCCGGGGACTATCCCCCGCTACTCCGGCTCTCTTCGAATCTAGCGCTCATGATTACCTATAATCCTCGACAATGACCTCCACCGCTCCCGTCTCCGGGTCCATCACAAATCCGTGAACGGGCACGGCCTGCGGGAAAAGTGGATGCCTACGGATCATTTTGACGCTGTGCATCACGCCATCCTCCGGACGGTCGAAGCCGCGCAAAAACTTTTCCATCCGAATGCCGGAGTTTTCCAGCGTCTCTATGACCATAGGATCGATTCCATTCTCGGCGAACTTGCGTACCATTCCCGTCGCATCGATCTCGGTCATACCGCAGCTGTGATGGCCGATCACGATCACTTCCCGCGCGCCCAGCTCGTACACGGCCACCAGTATGCTGCGCATCGCGCTGCCGAAAGGCTGCGTTAAGATGGCCCCCGCATTTTTAATGAACTTCGCATCCCCATTCTTCAAGCCTAGCGCCTTCGGAAGCAGCTCGCTGAGCCGCGTATCCATGCACGTTAAGATGGCCACCTTTTTATCCGGGTATTTGTCCGTTAAGTAGTCTTCATACCGCCTCTCTTCAACAAACTTCTTGTTAACCTCCAGTAAGCTCGAAACAATGGACATGCGCTGGCCTCCTCGCCGCATACGGCCCCATGAGTAGTTAGGTTGGTTGAATGTTTACCTATTTAAAAGTTTAACATCCGTGCTATGAATATAGCAAAAACCGGCATAACTTTGATCTTATGACTGAATAGACGCCTGAAATGACCGAATCGCCAATAGTTCGAAACATTCCTCAACTATAAACTGAGTACAGGAACAAGGTTCCATTATACAACCCGCATAGGTCGGGTAAGGGGGAATCTTTGCCGATGGCTAGAAAAGGTTTTGCCGCATCGCTTGCTTGGGGAATGTTCCTATTCGTGTTGGCGGCATGCGGGAACGGCGCCAAAGGATCTGAAACGGGCGCGCCCAACAACAATCGAACACCGAGACGAAGCCGAAAGAACCCGTAGAGCTTGTTTTCTTTTCGCTGAGCGGTGGTTCGGAAGAAGCATTTAACCAAAAATACGGAGATGCCATCAAAGCCAAATTCCCGGACTACGCCATCAAGTTCATCCGTTCGGAGCCGGGCGAAACGCTGCCGGATCTGCTCGCCGCCAAACAGCGCATCGATTTTGTGTTCAATGTGTTCGACTATGCTTTGGACCCGCTCTTTAGCTACAATCTGCAGTACGATATGACCGAATTAGTCAAGAAGCATCAAGTCGATCTGACCCAAATCGAGCCTACGCTCATGGACGCGGTCAAGAATGCGGGCAACGGCAAACTGTACTTGCTGCCGACCGACCAACAAATCCAAGTGATGTATTACAACAAAGGGATATTCGATAAATTCGGCGTCCCGTATCCGAGAAACGGCATGACATGGGACGAGACGCTGGAGCTGTCCAAGAAGCTGACCCGGAAAGACGGAGAGAAGCAATATTTGGGCTTCGCCGCTTCACCCGCCTTCATCTTCAAGACAAACCCGTACTCCGAGCCTTATCTCGATCCGAAGACGGAAAAATCGACCTTCGAGCGCGATACGTGGAAAAAATTGATTCAGACCGTATTCGTTTCGCCGTCGCAGGATCAAGGCTAAAGACCGGGTCGGCACGCTGAAAGCGATTCCGTACCGTCTGGAATTTACGAATACGCAGGAGCTTGCGATGTTTGCCTTCCATTCGGAGTTCCCGGTTTCCGTACCGAAAGATCTGGAGAAAATCGATTGGGATATGGTCGCATTGCCGACGTTCAAAGAATTGTCGGGAGTAGGTGCGCAAGCTTCCCCGGTCGGCCTCGCCATCACCTCGATGGCGCAAAATAAAGATGCCGCGATGGAAGTGCTGAAATACATCCTCTCCAAGGAGAACCAGACGGCGATTTCGAAGAAAGGGATGATCCCTGTCCTGACGGACGAATCGGTCAAAAAAGTATTTTCGCAGGACAGTCCGTTCAAAGGGAAAACCTGGGGTGCCGTTTTCTACAACAAATTGGCCCCGATTCCTTACAAATCCGTATACGAGCTGAAGATCGAGAATATATATGCCGCCGCAGCCAACATTGTCAAAGGTACGACCGATCTGAACACCGCGCTCCGCGAAGCGGCCGAGAAGGCGAATCAAGCGGTAGCCGATGAGAAAGCGTCGAAAAAATAGGTTCCAGCTTTAGCTGCGGAAAAAACAGCAACAGGCAGCCTCCGTCAAGGGGCTGCCTGTTGCAATGTTAACGTATTGGTCGTTATTCCGCCGACATGCTGTTTTCCTTCAATATAACGTCGTGCGCTCCGCCCTCGACGATACTTGTAGCCGATACGAGCGTAATTCTAGCTTTTTGCTGCAGCTCTTCAATCGACAGCGAGCCGCAGTTGCACATCGTCGACTTGATTTTGTGGATCGTCTTGTCGAGATTCTCCTGCAAGCTGCCCGCGTACGGCACGTACGAGTCTACGCCTTCCTCGAACACGAGCGTTTGTTTGCCTCCCGTGTCATAACGCTGCCAGTTGCGCGCCCGGTTCGAGCCTTCGCCCCAGAACTCCTTCACGAAGTTGTTGCCGACCTTCAGCTTGCGCGTAGGGCTTTCGTCGAAGCGGGCAAAGTACCGGCCCATCATGACGAAGTCGGCTCCCATGGCCAAAGCGAGCGTAATATGGTAGTCGTGCACGATGCCGCCGTCCGAACAGATCGGGACGTAAATGCCCGTTTTGCGGAAATATTCGTCCCGCGCTTCCGCCACTTCGATGACCGCCGACGCTTGGCCGCGGCCGATCCCTTTCTGCTCGCGGGTAATACAAATCGAGCCTCCGCCGATCCCGACCTTGACGAAATCCGCACCCGCCTCTACCAAGTACAAGAAGCCTTCGCGGTCGACAACGTTGCCCGCGCCGATTTTCACATTATCGAAATTGGATTTGACGTATTCGACCGTTTCCTTCTGCCATTCGGTATAACCGTCCGACGAATCGATGACGAGCACATCCACGCCCGCCGCCACAAGAGCAGGCACCCGCTCGGCATAATCTTTTGTATTGATGCCGGCTCCGACGATATAGCTTTTGTTCTCGTCGAGCAGCTCGTACGGATTTTCTTTGTGAGCGTCGTAGTCTTTGCGGAATACGAGGTATTCGAGGTTTTGCTGCTCGCCCACGATCGGCAAACAGTTCAGCTTATGCTCCCAGATCAGATCGTTGGCCTCGGATAGCGTACAGCCGGATTTTCCGTAAATTAGCGAGGAGAAGGGGGTCATGAACTGGCCTACCTGCTTATCCAGCGAATCTCGGCTAAGCCTGTAATCCCGGCTCGTCACGATGCCGAGCAGCTTCCCAGTAGGAGTGCCGTCGTCGGTTACGGCCACCGTGGAGTGACCGGTTTTCTCTTTCAGCTCGAGCACATCCTTCAAGGTGTGGCCCGGTGTCAAATTCGAGCGGCTTATGACGAAGCCGGCCTTATGCCCCTTCACCTTCCGCACCATATCCGCCTGATCCTCGACCGATTGGGAGCCGAAAATGAACGAAATTCCGCCGCATCGCGCCAAAGCGACCGCCATATTATGGTCGGACACCGCCTGCATGACCGCGGATGAGAACGGAATGTTCAGGGACACTTCGGGCTTCTCGCCTTTCTTGAACTTGACGATCGGCGTCTTCAGGCTGACACTTGTTGGATTGCAGTCTTTCGCCGTCAAATTGGGCAACAATAAATACTCGCTAAACGTCCGGGATGGTTCCGTATAATAGTACGCCACTTTCCTCTGCCCTCCACATTTTCAATAAATTTTTGCAATCATACCACACGGCCGGGAAAGAAGCAACTGAGATTTTGTGCCTATTGGCGGCTTTTTTCCTCTTCAATTTATATGCGACAAATATTCAAACGCTGTAGTTCCATATACGCTCTTAAAGTGTTTATTTAAATGGGTTAAATCAACAAAACCGCAAGCAGCTACTGCTGAATAAATATCTTTATTTTTTTCGATTAACTGCTTTGCACGTTCGATTTTGCAGTTAAGAAAGTATTGGTACGGTGAAATTCCAGTATGAGCCTTGAATAATCGGATAAACTGAAATTTCGATAAATGAAGCTCATAGCAAATCTCATCAAGCTTCAGTACATGTTCTAAGTTGGTATGAAGCATATCCTTTGCTTTTCTAATTAGTGCGTTATCTTTTTTGTCATCTGCAGAAAGATTAGTTTGAATAAGGCTATCCGCGAGGGATAAGAACATTTCCCAGCACATCGCCTCATCTTTTTCGCTTAATATGGCATGAGAAAGATTTAATATTCGTTGTTCAAGTTTACGATCATACACAATTGGAGTTGAAAAACGTACGATATCCTTTTTCTCTACAGCCTCTAAAAGCAATTGTGGCTCGATATATAGCATGACATAATCAAGCCCTGCCTTATCATGCGCCATTCCGTCGTGAGCCTGTTCTGGATTAAAAAGCATAATTCCATTTTGATACGATAATTGTAGACTGCCATCCAAGTTATAATGTTGAATACCTCGCAATGTTACGCCTATCGCATACTCCTGGTGAGCATGCTTTTTATACTTAAATTCAGTCATACTTGCTGACAACGCAGTAATACCTGCCGACTTTTTATAGACAAACTTGTCCATTTCAATCACCTCTACATAAGCTGAACACCTATATCCAGATCATGATCGCTGCATAAGCTAAAAATATGGTCATCACTACATGAACAGTCTTATTATGCTTCTGTAAAAACTCCTTGAAGATTGTACCGAAGAGAACCCACGTAGTAAAAGCTGAAAATCCAATCAGAGTTATAGCTATAATACTTGTCGCCACCGCAGGGATCGCGTTATAGTAGGGCAAAATAAAACTTGGAATTACAGTCATTGAAAAGAGTATTACCTTTGGATTTAAAAACTGCATAAGGAAGCCTGACATTAAGGTAGCCGGTTGGTTTACAGTTGGATTTGACGTGTCGGTTTTATAAATTTGATAAGCGAGATAGAACATATAAATGCTCCCGATTATCTGAATCACAATTAATACTTTCGGTATGATCGTTACAAGCATCGTATTTAACGAAGCAGAAATAACAAGTAATAAACCAAAACCAATCGTTGCTCCATACGAATAGTTCATTGCTTTTTTTGCTCCAAAATTATGCACGGTGGACAATATGACGATATTAGTAGGTCCAGGAGTAAAAGTAGCAATCATACAGTAAATCAAAAAAGATGTAATATCCATGAGAATGCTCCTTTCAAGCTCTTCTCATATCCTACATCTTAAAAGAAATGCCATATAGTATATTATTGCAGATATAAAGCTTCATCCGCTATGGATCTGAATGGCAAAAGATTATTCCCATAAAAGAAAAACCACTCGCTCGAACAAGTGGTTTCAAACACGCTTATCGATTAGGATATAATTTCAACAATGACTCTCTTTGTCCAGGTTTCATATCGATGACGTTACGAATCCCTTTTGCCATAGCCTCAGCTTCATCAACCGTCCGACATAACCCTAGAGCGAGCAAAGTCCCGGCAGCGACTGTCCCCGTTCTTCCTTTTCCCCCGCCGCAATGAAAAGCTACCTTTTTGTTCTGCTGGTACGCGTCCGTGACGGCCTGAATAGCTGTTCGAAACGCTTCCTCTTGGGGGATGCTGGATTGATCAGTCAACGGGATTTGAATCCATTTTACCTCAGGGCTAGGATAGGCACTTTCCGTTGCTTCTCCGCGGAGGTCCACGACGATCTCGATGCCTTCGTTTTTCACCATCGCTTCCAGGTCGGCGGCGGCACCCATAAATATTTGATCCGGAACTAATGCTTGGTAGTTTTTTTCAACTGTCATGGATTATCTCCCTTTCTTAAACGATCCGAACTCCACCGTAACCGGTGCCGATGGCGGTGCGCAGCAGAGCGATAAGTCCCGGGCTTCTCCGGCCGACTCGAATTCCGAATCCTCTTTCGTGTAGAAAATTTCCCAAGCGTTTCCGTCGGGATCATACACCCATACTTTATCTTGTACCGCATAACAGCAAGTCGTATTCATCTCGTCAATAAGCAACAGCCCGCATTGGCGGAGCCGCTCACCCATGGCAAGCACTTCTTCGGTGTTATTGACTTGGAATCCTAAATGGTTGAGTACACCCTTTTGTTCGAAGGGGCGAACGTTCAGCGAAAAATGAAGGGCCGGTTCATCAAGCTCGAATTTGGCATAATTCTCTTTGATTTTACTCGGTTCCGACCCAAAGAAAGCACGGTAAAATTCAAGGGACTTGTGCAGATCGGTACAGTTTAATGCGACATGCATTCTTTTGATCATACGATCATTTCCCTTCTTTTACGAATTGTTCAATTCGGCTCTTAATCGAATCCCGTACGGTGCGGAACTGCTTCATGATTTCTTCTTCCGTCCCGGTTGCTTTGGCCGGGTCGTCGAAGCCCCAATGCCATTTGATCACGTTTTTGTTCATGATCACAGGGCAATGCTCGTCTGCATGGCCGCACAGGGTAATCACGTAATCAGCGCGATTCAACACATCAGGATCGATTACATCAGACGTATGCCGGCTTATATCTACACCGGCTTCTTGCATCACCTGAACCGCACGCGGATTTAATCCATGTGCCTGGAGCCCTGCGCTTTTGACTTCGTACTTTTCGCTGCCCAATGCTTTTAAAAATCCGTCCGCGATTTGGCTTCTGCACGAATTGCCGGTGCACAAAAAGTAAACTAAAGGTTTTTTCTCCATGGTAAACGTCTCCTTTGAATATCTATTTTTGGTTAAACACTTTGGCTTCCTTTACGCTTGCTTCCTAATGCACTCTTAAAGACGAGCATGGCGATAACGGCAAGAACTACAACGATTGCCACAATAACGAGCCATATATTGACGTTGGTAGATGTAAGAAAGGAAAGCCAAATATAAAGACCGGCAAGCGTAATGAATAATGTAGGGATGGTAAGAATAATGCCGATCTTAAAATACGTCCCCCAGCTGATCTTCACGTTTTTCGTCGATAAGACATGCAGCCAAAGCAAAGTGGCCAAGGATCCGATCGGGGTGATTTTCGGCCCCAAATCCGAACCGATCACATTCGCATAGATCAGCCCCTCGCGAATGAAGCCTTCGGTTTGCGTGCCTTGTATCGCCAAAGCGTCAATCATGACGGTTGGCATGTTGTTCATAATCGAGGATAGGATCGCCGCTATGAAACCCATGCCAACGGTAGCAGCGAACAATCCTTTGTCCGCGACCGTTTGAATAACGCTTCCCAATGCATCGGTAAGACCTGCATTTCGTAGTCCATACACGACGACATACATGCCGATGGAGAAGATAACGACAGCCCAAGGAGCCCTTTGACGAGCTTCCAAGCATGAATGACAGGGCTTCTTCTCGCGGCCATCAGAAACACAATTGCGGCCACTCCGGCAATGATGGACACGGGAATGGATAAAAATTCACTGCCGAAATAAGCAGCAAGGAGAGCCGCTAAAATGACCCAGGATAATTGGAACAATCTCTTGTCCTTAATAGCTTCTTCCGGTTTTTTTAGCTCGGAGAGATTGTAGCTTTTCGCGATACTTTTACGAAAATACAGGTAAAGCACGAGGAGACTTGCCAAGATCGAGAAGAAATTCGGAACGATCATACGGCTCGCGTATTCCACAAAACCAATGCTGAAATAATCGGCCGAAACAATATTCACCAAGTTACTTACGACAAGCGGCAAAGAAGCCGTATCCGCTATGAAACCACTTGCCATAATAAACGGAAGAATCATCTTTTCCTCAAATTTCAGCGCACGCACCATGGCAAGCACGATCGGTGTAATAATCAAAGCCGCACCGTCGTTGGCGAACAAAGCAGCGACCGCCGATCCCAGCAGGACAATAAAGACGAACATGAGCAGGCCGTTTCCTCGTGCAAGCCGTGCCATGTGCAGCGCCGCCCATTCGAAAAACCCGATTTCATCAAGCACCAGCGAGATTAAAATAATGGCCACAAATGACAAGGTAGCATTCCAAACAATGCCGGTAACGGTACCGACGTCCGCGAAGCTGATCACGCCGCAAAGCAAAGCAAGGATGGCTCCCGCACTGGCCGACCAACCGATATTCAGCCCCTTCGGCTGCCAAATGACGAACGTTAACGTGATTAAATAAATTAGGAAAGCGATAAAACCCATAGTGACCCTCCTGAATTAATTGCAACAATCATTCTCTTCGCAGACGGTCGATTTAAGCTTGTCCTTTTGCGAAGGAATCTGGTTTAAAATTTCTGCGATATAGGGTTTGTCCTGAACGTTTAAAGAATAGTAGACCCACTGCCCTTTTTTGGCTTCTTTAACCAGCCCGCCATCTTTTAACTTGCGCATATGCTGGCTGATGTTCGGCTGACTCGTTTGCAATAAGTCGACAATTTCGCACACACACAATTCTTTCTCATTCAGCAGAGCAACGATCGTAAGTCTGTTCTTATCTCCCAGCAGCTTCAACGCATCGGCCATCTCTTCGATTGAAATCATGCTTGCACTCCTTTCTAGGCGACAGGGATATTCATCCCTTTCGATAAAGCCATCTGGCTGCGACAACGGTTCTGACCGCAAAGAATAAATATGAGTCGCTTTGTTCTTCATTTTCTCACGCTATTAATCATTTGTAAATGATTATATAATTATTTGATTATTTAATAAAGTTAAGAAATTGTAAAGACAAACACTGATCTCGTGAGGCCTAGTTGTTAACCACCAACAAAAAACACTTTACAGAAAGGACATTACTCTAAGTACTTTGGCTACACAGCGAGGCTGCCGATTCATCATACCGACAGCCCCGAATTACTCCTATGATTGTCCGGTTATGATGCTTTTATTGGATTGTATGTCCGTTCGCAAGAATGCTTTTGCTTCCTCGTTTCCTGTCAGCTGCAGCAAAACAGGCTCGTCTATATGGCTTGCAATGACCGAAAACGTTAGGAACGGACAGCATTTCCGTTCCATGCTTACCCATTCATTGATGAGCCGTAGCGTTACCGTATCTCCTGGAAACTGATATTGGTACCCATTTTCAAGCTCCGTAAAACCGAGCCTTCGTGTTTCGAGCTCTCCCCAAATGTTTTTGTACTCCATCCGCTGTTCTTTTGTAAAAACCGTATGGCAACAAGCAACCGGTATATCTTTGTTCATATTCTCCATCCCCCTTCACTTTGCGCAGGAATTGCAATCGCATCCAGCCGGTTTCATCATGCCCCTACTAGTCCAATACCCGCGAGCCAATCCCCTTTTTTCATTTCCATCACCTTCCGATTCAAGTTATAATCGCAGTATAAAACTTAAAGCAAACTTTAAGTCAAGAGGTGTATTCCATGAGTAGTCTTAGCATTGGTCAACTTGCAGTAAGGGCAGAAGTGAACGCATCGACGCTACGTTACTATGAATCCATTGGCTTGCTTCCTACTCCGGAGCGAAAAAACGGTCAGCGCAGATATGACGAAAGACTACTTGACCGTATCTATTTTATAAAAGTTGCTCAGCAAACCGGTTTTAGCATTCAAGAAATAGCCGTTTTGCTAGAAGGCTTTGAAACCGGTGATACTCTTTCCGAGCGCTGGGAGCAGATGGCGAAACAAAAACGCTCCGAACTTGAAGAGCGAAAGAAACAAATCAGTTCCATGATAAAGATTCTAGACAACGGATTAAGCTGCAAATGCCTTACCTGGTCGGAATGCTTGGAAAAGATAGAAAATACGGGTTCGTGTTAGGGGATGGCTTTGTGTTGTTCGCTATATTTATTTTTGTGCTCGCCGGTCTGGCTGAAATAGGTGGGGGGTATATGGTTTGGCTTTGGCTACGAGAATCTAAACCGTTTTGGTATGGGATTGTTGGCAGTATCATCCTCATTGTATATGGCATTATCCCAACGCTGCAAAGTTTCCCATCGTTTGGGCGAGTCTACGCTGCTTATGGTGGGGTGTTTGTTATTCTCGCTGTTTTATGGGGGTGGTTCGTCGATAAGAAAGCACCTGATCTGTACGATTGGATAGGGGCCGCCATCTGCATTATAGGCGTATCTGTCATGCTATGGGCCCCGAGAAGTTAGGCTATTATTTATTGCGTTAAACTGCCATTAGCTTATTGGAGTAAAAAAGAGGAGCTTGCTGCACAAAGCAACTCCTCCCCCTATCGTTCATTTTGGTTGATAATTGAGTTTAAGAATATTGCCGTCAGGGTCCCATACTGTTAATACTGTTCCGCATCCTCCACGGTCGAAAATTTCTCCAACTCTCACTCCATTAGCATAAAGTCTGTTTCGAACGACCTCCGCAGGTTCTTCGATTTCCATGATCAGAAAAGGCTTCGGCTCTCCCTGAAGCGTGAAACCGAGCCGCTCGCTTCCGTCGGTTTTCTGCAACATGATTTTTATGCCATTCGCGGGAGAAATGAAAAATTCCGTTTCGGTATCCCAAACAGACGGAGGATTTTTCTTCAAATCGATATAGAACCCCAGCAGTCCCACATAAAACTCGATTGCCCGTCGCGTGTCAGCCACAGGGACCTCAATCACCATCATGCTTTTAATCCTTGCATCCTCACGTGTAGCAGGAAATCCCGCCAATGGTCTAACTGCTTGATCCGACAAACATGATCCCTCCAGTCCATTAATTTCCAATCGTTTGACTTATTTTGATGCCACAGAATGTCGCAAACCTGACTAATTAAAGAAATAAATTTACCATAGTGCCATGGCGCGGTGTTCAAATGGAAAACATGTAGTTAAAAGCGGCGTTAAAGGTCGATTTTCACTATCTAACTGGAAAATATGAAGCTATTTCCTCGCTTTAAAGGCATACGATGCCGATTCGGGAAAAATAGCTCGACTTTTTCCAGTTACAGAACCATATATACGTCGTTTTCCCGAAAATAACTGCATCTTTTCCATTTTCGAGCAACAATCCAGCTCGTCTCCCGCCAATAGGAACAACAAAGCCCCATCCCTTGCAATTCGCGTAAGGGTGGGGCTTCTTCCGGTCCGGGTTCATACGGATATTATCGCTATACCGTTTCACTTAAGCCGAACCTCTGCGACCGGTGAAGAGGGAGATGAGAAACAGGATCAAGAAGACGAAGAACAATACTTTCGCGATCGAAGCGGCTGCCGCTACGATGCCGCCGAATCCGAATATGGCGGCCACGATGGCAATGACGAGAAAGAGAGCTGCCCAGCTTAACATATGCATCACCTGTCCTTACTTGTTATTGGTTACCGACATGTGCCGGTATCCTCTATTACCCCGGACCATCCGCATGAAACAGTTCCGACGTCTCCGCTCCCGCTGTCCGGGTGGCGATAGTCCGCATGTACCAAAGGCTGGCTTGGAATGGCATCGATGGATACTGCGGTTTAACTTGCCCGATTTTGACGCTCCGCCTGTTTCACCTCTCCCCCGTTTGGTTAAGTTACGAATAGATCGGCATTCGCCCCGGACGGGGCAACGAAAAAAGGAGGCGTTCGATATGAACGAGAAAGTTTTCGTAAGAGTGGTCGATAGCGGTGCAAGAGCGATGGAGGAAATTCATGCGCTGCACCGGCAGGGATATTTGCCCGAGGACATCTTCGTGCTGGCACACGACAAGAACCATACCGAATATTTGGCCGGAGCGGCGGACGTCAACACGGTCAGCGTCGAAGAAGAAGGGCTGATCCAGAGCATCGCGAATTGGTTCCGTTCCCGGGGGGACGAGCTTCGCGCCAAGCTGGAATCGATGGGCTGCACGCCGCGCGAGGCGGAAGCCTACGAAGCCGAGATGGACCGCGGCAAAGTGATCGTCATGGCGCGGGTCCGGACGGCGAACCGGATTTTCTAGAAACCGAAGCGGTCCGAACATAGCGGCATACCGTCAACCGGTTCAGGAATGAGAGCTCCCCGCTCCCATTCCTTATTGTCGTTCGGCGGGAGTGGACAGCCTTCGTACGTTTCGTCTAGTATGGTAACAACGGCAATGAAGCCAAGTAAGGAGAAGTTGGCCCATGCGGATTTTGATTGTGGACGACAATCCGATGAACGTGATGGTCGTCAGGGAAATGCTGAAAAAAGCGGGATATGCGCAAATCGAAACCGCGAGCTCCGCGGACGAAATGTTCAGCCTGCTCGGTATGCTCGAACCGGCGAAGCACTCGCCGGCGGCATACGATCTGATTCTGCTCGATATGATGATGCCGGGCATAGACGGCATCGAAGCGTGCCGAAGAGTGCAGCAATCCGAACGGCTTCGCGACATTCCGGTCATTATGGTGACGGCCGTCGGCGATTCGCTGAAGCTGGCCGAAGCGTTGGATGCGGGAGCGAGCGATTTCGTCACCAAGCCGATCAACCGGATCGAGCTGATGGCGCGAATTCGTGCCGCTTTGCGCCTGAAGGCGGAGAAAGACTGGCATAAGGAGCGTGACCGGAGACTGCGCGAAGAATTGGAGCTGGCGCGGCAGGTACAGACGGCTGCACTCCCCGCGCCCGTGGACGAGCCCCATGTGTCGATACAAGGCTTGTATCGCCCCGCTGACGATTTGGCGGGCGATCTGTACGCCTGGTACAAAATCGACCAAAACCGTTACGGCGTCGCCGTTATCGACGCGATGGGACACGGTATCTCCTCCTCGCTCGTATGCATGTTCGTCGCTTCGGCTTTGCGGGACGCCATCCTGACGCGAATGGACCCGGAGTACGTTGTCCGGGAGCTGAACCGGAAAATGATGCAGCTGCAGTTTTCCAATCCGTTAATCCAATATTATTTCACATGCCTCTACGCGGTCGTAGATTCGGTGCAGGGTACGGTCGAGTACGTCAACGCCGGACATCCTCCGGGCTTGCTGACTCGCGGGGACGGTACGGCTCCCGAACGGCTGGAACGCAGCTGCGTGGCGCTCGGACTGTTCGAATCCATCCGGGTGGAGAAGCGGATCTTGAGCATTCGCGCCGGTGACCGGCTGTTTTTATATACGGACGGCGTATTGGAGTCGATCCATTCGGCGGACGAGGAGCAGGTCGACCGGCTGCTCGAGCTGCTGCTCCATGTAAAGACAAGCCCGCGCGAGCTGGAGGAGCGGCTCTTTTCGGACAACCGCCCGGATACTCGTCAAGATGACAAGTGTCTCGTTATGGTCGAGGCCAGAAAAGGAGCGGGACCCGGGTGAAAATCAAAACGAAGCTCGTGATGGGGTACGGTCTGCTCGTAGCTTTATTGATCGTCATTACGACCATCGGCTATGAGCGGATGGCCAATATGAACGACGCTTTGGAGAAGTTTTATCAGGTGCGCTACGCCAAGGTGAAGCTGACTTCCACAATTCATGGGGACGTCAATACGGTAGCGAGGGAGATCGATAACGTTCTGCTGGACAACAACGACCCTGCGAACCGAGTCAAGACGATCCACCAGTCGGTCGATACGGTCATCCTCCGGCTGACGGAGCTTCAGAACCGCGTGCAGGAACCCGCCGAGCAGCAAATCGTCGACACCGCCGTCCGGGAAGCCGAACGTTTCCGGGTGTATAAGGACAACGTGCTGTCGATGCTGCTGGCGGGCAAAACGGCCGAAGCGCTCGAATACCGCAAGACGGTCGGCAACGACACGCAGAAGCAATTTCTCGGCAGCCTGGAAAGCTTGTCCCATTACCATCAACGCGCTTTGGACGCCGAAATAGCCGATTCCCAGTCGATGTACCGGCAATCGGTAAGCGCTACGGCCGCTTTGTCCGTAGTAGGCATCGTGCTCGGCCTCTGTATCATGCTCTGGGCTATCCCGACCATCACGAAGGGACTCAATCTGCTGACCGGCATGGCCAAGAAATTCGGACAAAACCGACTGCGCTCCCTCATGCGCATCGAGGTGCAGTCGAAGGACGAGCTAGGACAGCTTGCCCGCGTCTTCCAGCGAATCGCCAAAGACCTTCATGCCAAGAACGAGCTGGAAGCGAAGTACAACATGGCCAAGGAGGAACAGGCGTGGGTCAATACCTATATGGCTCGCATTACCGAGCTGCTGGAGGACGTAACGGCGGTTAAGCAGGTGGCGCAGACATTCATCAGCGAGTTTGCGCCCGTGCTCGGCGCCCAGTACGGAGCGATTTACTTGTACGAGGGGCTCAGGCGCTCGGATACCGTCCGCCTGCACGGCGTCTATGCGGCTGACGGCCATGAAGTGGAGGCGGCCCGATCGTTCGGAGTCGGACAAGGGCTCGTCGGACAGTGCGCCAAGGACGGTAAAACGTTGACGGTCGACAGCATTCCGGCAAGCTACGTCCGGATCCGCTCCGGCATCGGCGAAGCTTCGCCGTCCCAGCTTCTCGTATACCCTATCCGGTCGCGCGACGAAGTGATCGGGGTAATCGAGCTGGCGGCGATCAAGCCGTTTACGTTTATCCAGCGAGAGCTGCTTAAGCATTTGGCCGAGAAGCTCGGCACGATTCTGAACACGATCTATGACCGTCTGCGCGTAGAGGAGCTGCTCCGCGAATCGCAGGCTCTCGCCATCGAGATGCAGGAACAGTCCCGGAAGCGGCTGCTTGCCAACGAGCTGCTCGAGGAGCAGACGCGGCAGCTGAAGCGCTCGGAGGAGCTGCTCCAAAACCAAAGCCTGCAGCTGCTGGAAGCAAAGGAAGCGGCCGAGCTCGCTTCGCGGGCGAAGAGCGAATTCCTCGCCGTCATGAGCCATGAAATCCGCACGCCGATGAACGGCGTCACCGGCATGGCCGATCTGCTGCTGGAATCGGAATTGACGCCAGAGCAGAAGGAATATGCGCTGATTATCCGGAAAAGCATGGACACGCTCTTATTCGTCATGAATGACATCCTCGATTTTACGAAGATGGAGTCTGGGAGGATGGAGCTGGAGGAGCACCCGTTTCTGCTCGAAGCCTGCATCGCCGACGCCGTCGACCTGTTCCGTGGCGAAGCGGCGAAGCGCGGCTTGGAGCTGGTCGTCGACATCGATCCGGAGGTTCCCCCGTTCATCGTCGGCGATCCGTCGAGACTGCGGCAAGTCATAGCGAACATGATCGGCAATGCGGTCAAGTTCACGGAAACGGGCGGCGTCTACTTATTGGTCCGGCTGGCTCATCATGAAGACGATGCTCAACCGAATTCGCTTTTTCTTGAATTTGCCGTCAAAGATACCGGCAGCGGCATACCCGAGGGAAAAGAAGACAAGCTGTTCCAGCCGTTCTCGCAAGTAGACGCCACCATGTCGCGCCGTTACGGAGGCACCGGACTCGGACTGGCCATCTGCAAATCGCTCGTTCAGCTGATGGGCGGCACAATCCGATTCGTGCCCGGAGAGCGCAACGGCGCCCTGTTCGTGTTCACGATACGGACGAGCAAAGTCGATCCGGACGTTTTCGATTCGGACATAGCGCATCTGGAATCCGCCGTCTCTTCGGAAACGGTTCGGCATATCGCCGCGGATTCGGCGGGAGCGGCTCTTATTGCGGACAACCGGCCCTACGGCTCCTGGATTGCCACGGCGCAGCTCCGGCGGCTCGGTTTTGCCCCCTCTACTGCGGACACTGACGATCCCGAAGCGGTACGGCGGTCTATGGCAGACAGCGCCTCTTCCGTTCTGCTTGTCATCGGGGAAGGCATCGCGAATGCCGCGGACATCGCACGGCAAGCTATAGACCGTGGAAACCGGGTAGTAATCGTCACCAACGGTAAAGAAAAGATCGATCGTACCGCCTATGCCGGGTCCGGGCGCATCGTCCTGCTGCATCCCCCGCTCACTTTGGCTTTGTGGAAAAAGGCTCTCGCCGGCTTCACGTTTCATCCTCCCCGCGACGGGTAATAAAGAGCGTGAACGTATTCTCTTATCAGAAGACAGGAGGATGATTGCGATGGTAAGAACAATCGGCTTTTTCGATAGCGACGCCCAGGTCGTTCGGGCGGTGGAAGCTCTGGAAGCGCATGGCTTCGGCCCGGAGGCGGTCCGGGTCATCGCCGGGACAAGCGATCAGGCTCAAAGGGTGGATGCCGGGACTTCCATGCCGGTCGACCGGATCCGGGAGAACGGCACCGGTGCATGGGTTGGAGATCAAGTCGGTGCGGCGGACGGCATCCCGATGATTCCGTTCGGCGTTGTCGGTGCCGCCTATCTCGTCCACCCTCCCGGCTATGCTGCGCCGGGAAGCGCCGACGGCTACGCCGATCCGATTGTGGGAGCCGCGATATACGACGAAACGGTCGAGGCGAAAAGGCAGTTGAACGAGCTTGGCTTGGACGACCGGGATTCGGAAGCGTGCCTGGAGAGGATCGAGCGGGGCGACCTGCTGCTTGTAGTCGATTCCGACCGGACCGGACAGCCTTACGTCGAATCTGCGCTTAGAGAAGGCGGAGCCTCCACGATTTTGTGGCACTGACCGCAATCGCACCCGAATTAGCCGAAGAAGGTCTCCTAGTATCCGGATCTAGGGGACCTTCTTCTTGCGTTCGGACAACACGAAAAGACCGTTCCCTGAGGAACGGCCAGGTTGTTGAAAAAGTCTAGAAAAGAGGATTGGAATACAAAAAGAGGTGGGGGAGATGTGCGTAAAGCGAAGCGGCTGACTTTAAAATCGAGTTGTAACCTCTTAAGTTCAAAAAAACAACTCGATTTTAACGGAAGTGGAGTGCATTCCCCCACCTCTTGCCTTCACCGCTTCTTCTCTTTGTAGACTTTTCAACAGCCTCACCGTTCCCTGAGGAACGGCCTGTCCTGCAAGTTATATCGCGGCGTCAGCCGAACATCGGCAGCACGTATTTGACGAGAAACCATATTGCTCCGAAGAAGATTACGATGTAAGCCGCATATTTTATAAATGTCGACGCCACCATACTCGTATCCACTTTTTTCTCGACGTTCCTTTTCTCGATCTCGACGTTGCGATTTTGTTGGATGTCCATTCGAATCGCTCCCTCCGTCCACGTCCGTGGACATTGTTATCGAAAGTTTAGCTTCGCCCCTTCCAAAGCGAAAGCTTCCTGCATCGAGAGCAGCAGCCTCAAGACCTTCGGCATGCGAGCCGGCCATAGAGAGGTGTCCGGTCTTGCCGCTTGCGCCTCTTACTTTGACGTTACCCTCTCCGCTTACGGCTCAAACGATATACGCCAAATTTTCGCCGGAATGTTTCAAACGAGCCGAATGTGGTTAAATAGGATTAGACCTTTTTGCCAAAGGAGTTGAATCGTTTCCATGAATCCGATCGATAAATTTCGGATGCGCACCGAAACTCAGGAAGGCCGCTGCACCGTATATATCAGCGGCGAGCTGGATTTGGAGGCGGCATCGCAGATGCGCGCCGTAATGGAACCGCTCGTGGAATTGTGCGACCGGACATTGACCTTGAATTTGCATGAGTTGCGATATATCGACAGCACGGGAATCGGCATCCTGATCTCGGTGCTGAAAGCGCGGCACGCCCGCAACGGAGCTTTTGCGGTTGAAGCGATTCCGACGCATATCAAGAAATTGTTCGACATGACGGGCATCACTCCTTTTCTGAACCAAGCCGGCCCGTCGACAGCTCAAGCTTACTGAGAAAGGATCGAGAGCATAACGATGAAACCCGTTGAACCGACTGTTACTCTTCGCGTCCCGGCCTTGGCCGAATATGTGGACCTGGTCCGGTTGACCTTATACGGCATCGCCTCGAAGCTCGGATTTCTGTATGAAGAAATCGAGGATATGAAGGTGGCTGTTTCCGAAGCATGCAATAATGCGGTGCTACACGCATACGATCAGCCCGGCATGATGGAGATCCGTTTTCTAATCATGGATGGCGCGCTGTCCATTATCGTCAAGGACGAAGGCAAGAGCTTCGTTCCGGCTCCGGATGCCGGCTCGACGCCTTCGCTGCACGGCAAGACGCTGGGCGAGATCGAGGCCGGCGGACTCGGCTTATACTTGATGCAGGCGCTGATGGACGAGGTGGAGGTGCTGAGCGGGGCCGGCACCGAAGTCGTCTTGACGAAACGTCTGGCTAGGAGTGAGGAGATGGCATGAGTGTAAATCCGGCATGGCCTTCCCCGAATGAGTCCGTTGCGAACATTCTCGAATATCAACGCAACCCGACGGACGATTTGGCGACAGCGCTCATCCGGCAGTACGAACCTATGGTCAAGATGGCGGCCGGCAAAATGTCCCGCAACCGTCCCGACTTGTATGAGGACTTGCTACAGGTCGGCCAAATGGCGCTTCTCCGTTTATTCGGCCAGTTCGACGCCGGTAAAGGCAGCCCGTTCGAACCGTACGCCATGAAAAGCATCATCGGGCACATGAAAAACTTTTTGCGGGACAAGTCCTGGTATATTCAGGTTCCCCGCCGGATCAAAGAAAAGGGCGCTCTTCTGCAGCAGGCGGTGGACGAGCTGACCATGCGCATGGAGCGTTCACCCAACGTCGAAGAAATCGCGAGCCACCTCGGCCTCACATACGAGGAAACGATGGAGGTATTCGCCGGGCGCGAGCTGTACCATTACGTATCGCTCGATACTCCCGTTTCGGAAGACGACTCTACTTCTACGCTCGGCGATTTGATCGGCGCTTCCGCCGACGAGTACGACACGATCGAGAACCGGATGGATTTGGAAGCCGCTCTTGTCCGCTTGAAACCCGAGGAGCGGAAAGTATTGGCTCTAGTGTTCGAAGCCGGCTTATCCCAGCGGGCGATCGCGGAAGAGCTGCACGTCTCGCAGATGAGCGTATCCCGCATATTGAGACGGGCAACCGAGAAATTGAAAGCGCTGCTTGAGGGTGACGACCCCTGAGCGGCCGTAAAGAAAGGCGCGTGCCGCATTCGGGTATTCCGGCGGAATCGCGCCTTTTCGACGTAACTGCGAAAGGAGCGGCACATATGAACGATTATACTCATGATGAGGCTTCCGCACCGAAATGGA
The DNA here is from genome assembly GCF_005938385.1 of Paenibacillus mesophilus. Lineage (GTDB taxonomy): Bacteria > Bacillota > Bacilli > Paenibacillales > NBRC-103111 > Paenibacillus_AB > Paenibacillus_AB mesophilus. The sequence continues at coordinate 74,808 of NZ_VCRA01000027.1, read as the reverse complement.
GGTGGATCCGGATCCGCTCGGGCCAAGCTGCGACGGAGATGGCGGATTATGACTCCGAAACAGCCGACTGGTTGAGGAGCGTTTCGGAACGCACCGCCAACCTGATCGTCGTCTCGGAGAAGGCCAACGGCGAAGCGGTGTTGTACGGGACGTTGGCGCACAGCGGCGGCGAAGAGCCCGACGGCGCCGCCGCGATCCATTTTCACGCAACGGCGGCACGCCTAGTAACGCTTATGCCGGCGTCTTTCGCTTATGGCCGTCTGGACGAATCGCCCTGGCGGGAACGTCTCGCCCGCTGCACGGGCGGACATGAAGCGTTCGCCGTGCTGCTCGGCTTCCTCGCGCAACGGTTCCACGCCGGACTGGACGGCTACGAGGCCCGTCTCGGCTCCCTGGAGGCCGCAATGAGAAGCCGCAACCGCAAGGTGCTCATGGACCGGATTCTCGAACGGCGGCATGAGCTGATCGAATGGAGCTTGCGGCTTGCCCCCTTCCGCGAGCTCGGAGACGCTTTGAACGAAGCGTTTATGGACGATATCGCCGACCGCCCGGAATACCGCAGACTTATACTCCAGCTCGAAAGGATCGAAAGGCTGCTCGGCACGTACGAGGACGGCATAGACACCCTTCTGTCGATGGATGACGCCGTCTCCTCGTTCCGCGGCAACGAGATCATGAAGACGCTGACGATCTTTACGGCGCTGTTCACGCCGGCCACCGTTATCGGGGCGCTTTGGGGCATGAACTTCGAGAAGCTGCCGCTAGCCGGATGGCCGTCCGGTTTCGCCGCATGCTGTGCCGCCATTTTGCTCATTACCGCGCTTATCTACGTATGGCTCTGGCGCAAAGGCTGGACGGGAGATTTGCTGCGCGGCCGCAGTCGCGACTCCCGCCTGTAACGTCCAACCGCCTGCAAATCGGCCGCAAACGGTTTCAAAACCGCCCTTTGCGTGTAATGATAAGTAACCACATATTACGCAACCAAAATGGAGACAGGCGGTGAACGTCATGGAAGTAAAACACCGGATTCGTTGTTTTGAAAGTGACGTATTGGTTTGCGAGGATGGAGCGATTTACAATATCAATATTCAAGCCAGAACAAATCCGCTCGGCTTCGGCCGTACGCTGGGCGCTTTCGGGGAGCTTGCGCGGGCTGTCGAAGCGGCGGAGCATTTCTGTCTCGCTTACCGCGTCGCGAGGGAGCACGGGTATTACTTGAAGGAAGACGAGCTGGTCCGGCACGAAAGAGAGCCGATCGCCGTTCGGTGGGTGCTGCAGCAGTGCTTAACCGAGCAGGAGTGGTGCGATTTGCTGACCCGCGAAGCCGATGCCAGTTAACCTGCAGCGGCAGCCATTTTCCGCGGGATGTAAAAGCCTCGCAAGCAAACAAGCTGGAACAGGCCGAAAGGCCTGTTTCGGCTTGCTTGGATAAAGCTGCGGCCCCGCGGCCAAATAACCGGCAAGCGAGGCTCATAAGCGAAAATAAGGTACATATGAACACTATATCCGCCAGCATGCCGGGTATCCGGGCATATAACGTTCAAATGCACGCTATTCCGTTCGCGAGCGGACCGATCGCCTTCAAAATAGGACCAATTAGCGAAAATAAGGCACATATGAACACTATATCCGCCAGCATGCCGGGTATCCGGACAAATAACGTACAAATGCACGCTACTTCATGTGCTGCAGACGGGACGGATAAGTTATCCGTCATCGGGCACAAATAAAGACGCCGTCCGCGCGGCGTCAGTTCTGAATCGGATCGGGGATCATCCCTTCCTGCTCCAGCTCCGTATTCGTCTTCATCGCTTTCATCTCTTTGCCGAGCCGGACCAAGTCCTGCTCGTCCTGGACCATGATGCCGTTAACCGTGTCGGACTGCGAATCGTTATCCTTGTCCGCGGGCGGCTCCCGGTCCGCTCCCCTCGGTTCGTACGGAACGCCGACAAGCTCGCACAGCTTGCGGTGCGCTTCCTCCCGGATCTGCTCCGGAATACCGTCGCACCCGGCCCACTCGCCCGAGAATCCCGCCTGATGGACGAGCAGCGTAATGCGCTCCGAGCCGTCGGAAACGAACGGAATGCGGTACATGATCTTATCGTTCCTCGCGGTAGAAGAGAAAGTAAGCTGCACGACTTTGTACCCTTCCGACTCGGAAGGCATGAAGCCTAACCGTATGACCGCTTGATTGAATTCCTCGTACGGCTTGGTCACGTTTAAATGCGGATTCGGGTTCGTCATCTGCTTGCACCTCCGTATCATCGCCAATCGGCGGGCGATGGCGCCTTCGCCTCAATGGGTCGTTTTCGCTTTATCCGGGGAATCTTCCTCGCCGTCCCCCGACTTGTTCATAGCGGACGCGGCCATATCCCGGGTTTTCTCCGAAATCGACTCGACTTTGCCGCCGATGGCTTTCACGGCCTCGGTCGTTTTGTCGGCCGCCTCGTGGGCCATCTCCGCCGTCTTATCGTGCACGCTTTTCTTAAGCTCTGCCGTCTTGTCGCGAATGTCCTTCGCCAGCTCCGCCGTTTTCTCGCGGACGCTTTGCGTCACATCCGCCGTCTTGTCGAACATGTCATGGGCGCTGCGTCTCATGCTTTCGCGCAGCTTGCGGCCCGATTGGGGCGCGAGCAGCAGGGCGCAGGCCGCGCCGACCGCTCCACCAACCAGTACGCCTTTCCAAGTTCCCGTCATCTTCATATCGCTTCCTCCTTCTGAAATGGAAATGTATGATTATTATGCCGCTATCGCGCCGAGGCGTCATCCGGCTAAGCCGATTTGCGCAGCGCCTGGGAAAGCATTCCTAGCAAAAACACGAACAGCGCCGTACCGATGATGGCCGGAATAACGGCGAAACCGCCGATGATCGGGCCCCAGCTTCCGAATAGGATCGATCCCAGCCAGCCGCCGGCAAAGCCCGCGATCATGGAGCCGAGCAGTCCGCCGGGCATGCTGCTCTTCACAAGGGCGTCCCCGATGGTTCCGATTAATACAGCCATCAGAATGCTGATCAAGAGTCCCCACATGCGATCACCCTCCTTCCGTGTGTTAACGGCCGCCCTACGGACTATTACCCTGACGGCCGCTTTGCGAAACAACCAATATTTTCAGCACCGTAAATATGCTGACGGCAAAATAACCCCACAAAGTGGAGCCTTGCTTCGAAGCTTATTCCAAGTACTTTGCGGGGACCCCGAAATTATAAACTCTATATAGGCAAAAAAAGCCGCCCCTCGATCAAAAGGGACGGCCCAAGCTGCGCGCTGCAGTCGAATGGAGCCGCTATTTCAGCATTTTCCCCATCCGGTTCGCAGATTCGATGATTTGCGATGCGTGCTCTTTCATTTTCTCCAAAGTAAACCGATTGGACGGACCGGATACGGCCAATGCCGCCACCAGCTTATGCCCCCGGTTGAAAATCGGCGCCGATACGGCGGCCGCCCCAGGCTCGCGTTCCTCCACGCTCGTGGCGTAGCCGACACGGCGAATCTCGGCCATCTGCCGCACGAATGTTTGTTTCTCCGCAGCGCCGGACCATTCCAGCTCCGCCAGAACCTGTTCTTGGATATCGCTTTCGGCAAAGGCGATCAGCACCTTGCTGGACGCGCCTACATTCAGCGGCAGTCTGGCTCCGATCGGAGCGACGCGGCGGATCGCCTGATTGCTCTGCACCGCCTGAATCCGGATACGCTCTCCGCCATCCCGCACATAGAGACTGATCGTCTCTCCGAGCGAATCGCGCAGCCGCTCCATCTCGGGCTGCAGCAATAGGGCCGGGTCGTCGCTTTGCGACAAATTGGCCGCGAGCTCCCAAATACGGAAGCCGAGCCGGTACTTCTCCGTCTCCGCGTTGCGCGTAATGAAATCTTTACCCTCGAGCGAAGCCAGCAGCCGGTGAACCGTGCTCTTGTGGAGCTGCGTCTTGGCGGCGATCTCCGTCAGGCTGAGCTCGATCTCATCGGTAAATACGGATAATATATCAAGCGCCCTCTCGACGGCGCGTACAGTCAGCTTTGTATCGTCCATCTTCGATCCGCTCCATGCGTTTCATCATATGAAACCCGGTTTTACTTCAGTATACCTTATCTGCCTTCGAATCGTAAAGAGAATTGACTCTGCCTTTTTCTACACTTTTCCTTCTTTGTTTCTATTGACCGGAGCGCGCTTCAAGGAATAATATTAAGATAACGGCAAACCCGGGCCGCCAAGGGCTCGTCGCCATTCTAACTGTTCACCGAGCGTATACAGAATAGGTGCCGTCCTCTGCTTCCGCGCATCTTTTTCTAATAGAAATCTCCTTACAACGAAACGATTTCTTGCAGCTTGAACAAGGAGGGATCCCCATGGAATCTACACCCGTTCCATCCGTCACTTACAGTCCACCGGCATTTGAAAACGCTACCATTCGATCCTCCCGCAAAAAAATGTGGATTTTGATTCCAATTGCGGTGCTCCTCGTCTTGTCGGCCAGCGCCGTCTTGGCGTTCCATGGCTATGTCGCCTGGATGCTGGCGCGCCCGGCGATCGCTCCGCTCAGCTCCAACCCGCTTCTGGCGGCAGGCCTTCCGTACACGGACGTCAACTTCACCAGCAGCGACGGCGGCAGCGCTTTGGACGGCTGGTTCATTCCGGCCGAAGGCTCGGACAAGGTCGTCATCTTCTCTCACGGCTATGGCGGCAACCGCGAAGAACTGTGGGTCCCCTTCTACAGTTTAGCCAAGGAACTGAACAAGCAGCACTACAATGTGCTTCTATTCGACTACGGGTACGTGCAGCCCGACCTGTCCGTAACCGGAGGCGTCCGAGAGTCGCTTGAGCTTCAGGGCGCCATCGACTTTGTCAAACGGCAAGGGATGAAGCACACGTATGTGTGGGGATTTTCGATGGGAGCCGGAACCGCCTTGCAGACCGCTTTGCACAGCAAAGATATCGAGGCCATGATTCTCGACAGCACGTTTCTGCTCGAGCCCGATACGATGTTCCACAACATCAAGCAGCAGGTCGATTTGCCCCGCTTTCCATCGCTTTCGCTCATCCGTTTTTTCTTCCCGATATTGAACGGCACGAGCATGGATCAAATTCCTTACCGGACGGTTAAAGAAACGACGTATCCGATCCCGATTTTCTTCATCCACGGCATGAAGGACGCGAAGGCCCCCCACGAGGTGGCGGAATTGATCTACAACAATCAATCCTCGCGGAAATCCAGTTTGTGGCTGCTGCCCGAAGGCCGGCACGAGCTGTTGTATAAAGCGAACAAAAAGGAATATTTGAAACGGACGATGGCGTTTCTGAACGATGCGTCGTCTCCGCTGAAATGGGCGTCCTTTTAAGGAAATGGCACAACAAAAAGCGGCAAAATCGGCTCTGTTCGCCCGTCTCCCGATCAGGTACCATCGGTTCATACCGAGATACGGTCAGGAGGATAAGCCAAATGCTGAATAAGCGCTTTGAATTATTGCACGGATCCGCGGTGCGGCTCGTTCCGTTGAAGCAGGAGCATGCGGAAGCCTTGTACGAAACGGCCCGGGGCCAATCCGTCTGGAGCTACATACCCGTTCGCTTGGAATCGCCAGAACACATGCAATCGATTGTTTCCGACGCCGTCGCGGCCGCCGAACTGGGCGCGGAAATGCCGTATACGATTATGGACAACCGTGACAACCGGGTGTTGGGAAGCACGCGGCTGTTCGACCTCTCCGACGACCACCGCAGCGTTGAGATCGGCTGGACGTGGCTGACCCCTTCGGTATGGCGAACCCGGGTAAACACGGAATGCAAGCTGCTGCTGCTGACACACGCGTTCGAGTCGATGGGCGCGATCCGCGTTCAACTGAAGACGGACTCCCGCAACGTCCGCTCCCGTGAAGCCATCGAGCGGATCGGCGGCGTATTCGAAGGCGTACTGCGCAGTCATCGCATCATGCCGGACGGCTACTTGCGCGACTCCGTCTATTACAGCATTCTGGAGAAAGAATGGCCGGATGTGAAGCGCCGGCTGGAAACGATGCTCGCCGCCCGGACCGAAGATTCCATGCCTTAGTGCACAACACGCCGCAGGGGCGCCGGACCCGCATGCTCCGGGGAACGGACGCCTTTGTTCCGCAAGGCGCACTTGCCGCATATCGACGTATGACTCCGCCCAGCCCGCGCCCCTGTCTCCGCTCGAGGCATATAGTCGCGAAGCAGCCTGATGTAATCGGCCGCCTTGGCAATCTCTTCAGGTTGAGGCCGGAATACGTAACGATTGCCGCTCAATACGCCGAACACTTCGATTCGCCCCGGGAGAGATCCGAAAGCTTCGCTGCCGAACAAAACGGCAATATGCCGGAATCCTGCGATAACGCCGGGATCGTCATCGACCAAATATTTTTGGATGACATAGGGGGACTCTTTCCCGCTCCCGGTTCGGTACAGCACCTGCGTAATGAATGAAATGTCGGAATTCACCGAAGGGATATGTCTGCGGAACGATTCGAACAGAACGAGCGGCACAATGTCCCGATCCTCGGAAAGAAACCGGGTCACGTTGGATACCGTCACATTGCGGATATAGTGATAGTGGTCGGCGGATTCGAATTTGTAGGCCCGGTTGCTCCAGCGACGATGCGCCGACTTGTCGATCGCTTCCGCAGACCGCTGCTCCGGCGTGAGGCTGAAGTAGTCGTTCACGATATGGCTGGCCGAATATTGTACGATTTGCCGCCACGTAATATCCGTACAAAGCCCCGGATAGTCCGCTCCAGGCTCATTATTGCGAAACGGGCGGCGCAGCAGCTCCTCCAGCTTGTAGTCCTCGATCACGACCGCTGCCGCCTTGGCCGCCACCGACGCCGCTCCGCCCTTCATCGTCATCCTACGCCCGGTCATTTCACGCCTGCGGCAGCCAGCACGACCTGTTTGCCCAACTCCCGGCAAGCGGCCTTCTCCCGCTCGGAAGGATTCAGCTCCACCTTCAACCCTTTGGCCGCCAGTATCGCTCCGAGCTCTTCCAGCTTCTCTTCCAGCAGGTCGACCGCTTTGCCGAATTCCGGATAGGAAGAATCCGCAGAGCCGAATACGGCAGCTTGCTTGCCGGATAAGTCGAGATCGTCCAGTTCTTCGTAGAAGTCCAGAAATTCATCCGGCAGCTCGCCGTCCCCCCACGTATACGCTCCGAGCACGAAAGCGTCATAACCCGCAAGCTCGGATGCATTCGCATCGAGCACATTTTTCAACACGACCTCCGCGCCTTCTGCACGAATCCCTTCCGCGACGGCATCCGCCATCTCTTCCGTATTTCCCGTCATGCTTGCAAATACGACAATAACCTTCATCGTCTCGACTCCTCGTATGTTCAAGTCAGATCGGACTATCCTTTTTCTTTTTTTGCTCCGCGTATATACAGAACGATCAGGGCGATATTGACCAGCAGCAAAATAAGCGCCGTTATGAGCAGAAAGCGCACGTCATACCCTCCTTTTCCCGACGTCTACATCCCCCACCGCAGAAATGGGCCTCGCCTCATTTCCTAATTCCTAAACATGCACAAATCGAGCAGCGAAATGTCTTGCTCCCGCTTCAGCACCGTATCGTAGCAGGAGCATTCGTAACGGACGATGCCGGAAGCCGGAAGCTCCGCGATGATCGCGCTGTACCAATCGATATGTACCCGTTCAAACTGCTCGCCCGTAGGCTCCCACCTCGTAGTAACGATGTACTCCTCATATTGCTCCGGACTGCGGGCGGACAGCACTTCTATCGATGTCCATCCGCCGCTCCCGGAACGGGGCTTGAATTTCTCGATACCGCTCAGCATGCTTTTGCCGCAGCCGTGCGCAAGACACAGCCGCTGGACGACGACTACCACGCTCATCCCCTCTTCCGTCATAACCATTGAATCCCACGGAATAACGTGGCCATCACGATCGTGTCGCCGATCCAATCGGCGTCGGCCACCGGAAAGCCGAGTCTGATCGGGAGCAGTGCAACGTTGTCCCGGACCGGGCCGAGCCGGAAAAGCCCTCTGTCGGTGCACACGTACACTTCGCGTCCTTTCGGAATGAGACTCATTATGAACATACCGCCGAACCGGTACATATCGAAACCTCCGCGCTTGTTGCCGACGATCAATTGTCCGCGCTCGCCTACCCCGATCACATGTCCCCGGTAAACCGCGACACTCGTCACCGCTGTCCGCAGAGCATAATCGACCCACCCGCCGGTCAAACGGTCGTACAAGGCTATCCCTCGTTCGCAGCCCGCTATAAGAAACTGGGGCAAATACAGCAGATCGTACACGGCGGAGTCGGCATACGCCCAGCTTAGCCAGCCGGCCTCGGTCCTGCACCAGATGCCGTACTGGGTGGCGGCTAGCATGGTACCTCCCTCTCCTTCGCGGAACCGGTATGCCGGGATGGCAACTTCGGTCGGCTCCCAGCAGCCGCCGCGATACAGGTACAGCCCTTTGCTCGTACAAGCCGTCAATACATCCCGGCTCACCAGCAGGCGATTGACCGTGGCACCCTCGGGCCAATTTTCGTCAAGCGTGCTCCATTCTCCCGAACCGATAATTCGATAGACGCCTTGACCTAGCGACGACGCATACACGGTCGAATCGGGGCCTGTTGCAACAGAGGATACATGCGGAAACATGCGGTTCCAGGTGCGGGGTACAGCGTTGCGCGGCATCGGACAGCGCTCCTTCCAATGTAGTGATAACCATTTTCATTATATTGATAATGATTATCAATGTCAATGTCGAGGCAGTCCTGAACCTAGACTGCGATAACTCGATACAGCCCGTTCGATGGAAGTTTCACGCCTTTCCATGAGGACAATAACAAGGCGGCCAAGTCGTTGGAGTTTTCATTCACCGAGCCGTTCAAGAAAGGCCAGCTTATCTGGAAGCTGAAATAATTCGATTCCTCGCACACGAAAAAGCCGGCCTCCGCAGAGACCGGCTTCTTCTTTCTAATCCTTTATGAGCGACAAAAATTCCGACCTCAGCGCCGGATCGGAGGCGAACTGTCCCCGTACGGCGGAAGTCACCGTCTTGCTGCCCGGCTTCTTGATGCCGCGCGAGCACATGCACATATGCTCGCCGTCCACGACGACCATAACCCCTTGCGGCTTCAACACCTCAACGAGAATGTCGGCGATTTCCGACGTGATGCGCTCCTGCACCTGCAGCCGGCGCGTAACCGCTTCGACCAGACGAGCGAATTTGCTTAAGCCGGCGATTTTGCCGCTCGGCAAGTAGCCGACGTGGATTTTGCCGAAGAAAGGCGCCATATGGTGCTCGCACTGGCTGTAGTAGACGATGTCCTTGATGATAACCAGCTCTTGGTGATTCTCGTCGAACGTAACTCCCATCACTTCACGGGGGTCGACCGAATAGCCGGCGAAAATTTCCTCATACATCCGGGTTACCCGGGCCGGCGTCTCCAGCAGTCCTTCGCGCTCCACGTCCTCGCCGATCAGACGCAAAATTTCCCGGACATGTTCTTCAATCCGTTCTCGGTTGCGATCTACGTTGTCGTTACGGTAATCTTTCACCCCAGCCATCCGTATCCCTCCTCCTCGCTTACGCGGGAGATGCAGCCTTTATTTCCACTTGTGGTTTTTCATCATTCCCTGAACCTGCTGCATCTGTTTCTTGTTCAAGTTATACCCCATCTTTTTCGCCATCTGCTGCAGCATCTCGGGATTTGCCTGCATCGCTTCCATTTGCTTGCGCAAGTAGAATACCCCAATGAAGAAGCCGCCGACGAGACCGACGATCAGAGTCACAATAGGTATAATCCAACTCCACATTCAACTTCACCCCAACATCGATTTCTTATGCTGTCGAATACATTTCATCATAGCATTTCGGGGAGTTTACTTCAAATGGAAAAAAGCAAGCGCTAAGCAAGTACGCCTTCGACGAAAACGGTAGTATACTTGGCCAGATCGACTTCCTTGACCTGAATTTGATCCTCGATTTGACGGACGACGCGGACGACGGGTCGTCCCGGCAAGCCGCGATGCTGCCCCACGACGACACCCGTCTCCTTCGTAGACAAACGGACGGACGAGCCGGTCGGATAGACGGAGACCGTGCGCAGGAAATGGATGAGCACGTCCCGGTCCAGCTTCGTCCCCGCCAGTGCCATCATATGCTCGCAAGCCTCGTGGGGAAGCATGCGTTTGCCCCCTGCGGACACGTCGTACAGCAAATTGTCGAACATATTCGCGACTGTCACGATTTTCGCGTACAAATGGATTTGGTCGCCTACCAGCTTCCGGGGAAAACCTCCCCCGTCCGGCGCTTCGTGATGCTGCAGCGCCACGTGCGCGATCAGCAGATTCAGCTCCTGCTTCTGCTTCAGCAGCTCGAAGCCTCTCCAAGTATGGTGGCGCTTCGGATCGGACGACTCGTCGTCTACGAGCTTCTCGACTTTGCCGACATCGTGCAGCAGGGCGCCAATGGCCAGCTCCTTCAGCTGCGTCTGATTCAAATTCATATTAATGCCGATCAGCGTCGACATCATGCATACGTTCAAAGCATGCACGTACGCTTCGTTATCCTTCGTCCGGATGTCCGAGAGCTGGATCAGCACTTCTTTGTTGCGCGTCACGTCATCCAGCAGCTGGTCGACGCTCATGCTCACCGAGCGGGTATCGAACTGCTTGCCGGACTTGATCGTTTCCAACGTTTCCGTCATTTTCTTCATGACGGACCGCTTCGTTTCGTCGGACAGCACTTCGGGAATTTCCACGTCTTCGAAATGAGCGTCCTTAATATATAGCATCGTGGCGCCGATCCGGTTCAGCGTGTTGATCATGTATACGGTCAATTGCACGCCTTCGGAGAGCAGAACCGTCCCGTTGCTGGCAAAAATCGTTTTGCCCAAAAATTGTCCCGGCTCCACCTGCTCGATGCCAACGTACCTCATGCGACTTTCCCTCCAGCCTTGAGTCATTCCCGGTTGATTACGCTCTATTATTGCCCGTCACGCTTGTCCATTCTCCTGTGCAGAGAGCTCCTCTTCGACGATTGCTATCCGCTCGATAACTTCGGGATGAGCTTCTTTCCGCTTCGCTTCGCCGAGTGCGGCGATAGCTTCCGGCCCGCCGATGCGGCCGAGCGCCCAGGCGGCCGTGCCGCGAATTTCCGGCCTCTCGTCCTCGAGCAGCATCTCCGCGAGCAGCGGGACGGCCGACTTGTCCCGGAAATTGCCGAGCGCAATAATCGCGTTGCGCTGAATCGGCTTCTTGCCGCGCCAGGAGGCGGCCATCTCCCCGTACTGCTCGCGGAACTGCTTGTTCGTCATCGACAGCAGCGGCTTCAAGAGCGGCTTCACTTTGTCCGGATCGGGCTGCAGGTCGGGCTGGTGAGTCCAGTTTTTCCCTTTATTCACCGGACAAACGACTTGACACGTATCGCATCCGTACAGCCGGTTGCCGATTTTGCGCATCATTTCGTCCGAAACGAAACCTTTCGTCTGCGTGACGAACGATACGCAGCGGCTCGAATTCAACTGTCCCGGGCCGACCAGCGCACCGGTCGGACATGCGTCGATGCATATCGTACAATCCCCGCATTGATCGGTTATCGGCTTATCGGGCGGGAAAGGAATGTTCGTCACAAGCTCGCCCAGATAAACCCAGGACCCCCATTCCGGGGTAATGATGGCACAGTTTTTGCCGCTCCAGCCGATGCCCGCCCGTTCGGCCACCGCTCTATCGACGAGCGCGCCCGTGTCGACCATGCTCTCCATCCGGGCGTCCGGCACACGCTCCGCGATGAACGCTTCCAGCATAGCCATTCTTCTGCGCAGCACCCGGTGATAGTCCTCCCCCCAGGAGGAACGCGATATAATCCCCCGGTAAGCGCCCGGCTCCGACTTCGGAGGATCGGACAGCTTGGAAGGATAGGCGATCGCAATGGAAATAAGCGACTGCGGACGCTCCAGGCTTAGCGCGGGATCCGTCCGCTTGTCAAGATCCGGCTCTTCGAAGCCGGATTCGTGCCCTTTCTCCCGGTGCCGCGCCAGTATATGCTTCAGCTCCGTGAACGGCTCGGCCGACGCGAAGCCGATTTTGTCGATGCCGAGCTCGGGCAGCGCCCCGCGGATTTCCTCTTTCAGTTTCGCCCAGTCTTCACGGGTCCCCGACCCCGTCGTGAACCTCATGGCATGCTCACCTCACGTTAGGCGCTTGATCGCCTCGCGAGCCAATAAGTCGCAATGGTTATTGAACTCGTTATCGCTATGTCCTTTTACTTTAATATACTCCACGTTATGCGTTTCCATTAAATGCAGCAGTTGCTTCCACAAATCCTGATTTTCGACGGGCTGTCCTTTGCTTGTTGTCCATCCGTTCCGCAGCCACCCGCGAAACCATCCCTGCCGGAAGCAGTTGACCAAATACGCGGAATCGCTGTACAGCTTCACCCTGCAGCGCTCCTTGAGCACGCCGAGCGATTCGATAGCGGCCGCAAGCTCCATCCGGTTGTTAGTCGTATGCTTCTCGCCGCCGGACATTTCTTTGCGGTTCGCACCGTAAAACAGAATAGCCCCCCAGCCGCCGGGGCCCGGATTGCCGGAGCACGCCCCGTCCGTATAGATCGTTACGTCCTTCAACTACAGTCCTCCCATTTGACGAAGCGGCCAAAGGATGAACTCCGCCCTGCCTTGAATCGCCTTCTCGGGCACGGTACCGAACGTCCGGCTATCCTTGCTCGCGAGCTGATGCCGGTTGTCCCCCATAACGAAGTAGCGCCCTTCCTCCACGACGATCGGTCCGCGGTCGCCGTCCTCGATTTTGATATCCGTATATGGCTCCGAGACGGCTTCCCCGTTCACGTATAGTTTGCCTCCGCGAATCTCCACTTTGTCCCCGGGAGTAGCCACTACGCGTTTAACCAAATATTGCCGATCGACCGACTGCATGTCGGGGTCTTTCAAAATGACGACGTCCCCCCGGTCCGGATGGCCGATCAGAAACGTCAACTTGTTGACGAACAGCCACTCCTTCTCCCGGAGCGTAGGTTCCATGGAATGCCCTTTGACCGTGGATAAATTGAATACGAACATGTTCAGCAAAATCACGATGACAAGAGCAACCGCTATCGATTTCGTCCAATCCCACAGCTCTTCGGCCACGCTGCGCGTTGGAATTTGTTCCGTCGCGGCGGCCGTAACCGCCTCGCGGCCGTCCTGGCTTTCGTAAATGCCCATGTCATCCCTCCGGCGCTTCGTTTTTCCACCTCTCGTAGTAGGCGAGCACCTGCTCATCGCGAAACGGCGACTCTTCCCGCTTCAGCCTGCCGAGCACCGACTCCAGTCCCCGCTTCACTTTACGCTCCACCACGTCCGAGTAATGGTAATTTTGTTTGTGCAGTTCGTATTCTTCCTGATCTACAATTTGAGTATAGCCGTCCGGTGTGCGGATCACGTCCAGATCGTAATCGATATAAGTAATGACTCCGCCGTTCACGTAAGGAGGCGAGGCGATGTTGCAGTAATAACGGACCCCTTGGTCCTCAAGCAGCGATACGACATTAAACCATTGGCCGGGTATGAAAAACGTGACGGACGGGATTTTGCTCGTCCATTCCTTTCCGTCGCGTTCGCGAATCGGCGTCTGGCTGTTGATCAGGACGATCATCGATTCGGCCTGATGCTCCGGAGCGAGCATCGGATCCGGGATGCGCCAGTTTTTCAGCCACATCCGGTGCAGATGCCCGTCATGCTTGAAGCTTTTGATCTGATATGGAGAAAATGGATTCATAGTAAGCCCTTTCTGAACAACTACCCCTATTATATATCAAAAACGAATTTCGTAGTAAGAAAAGCCCCCGGTCGAAGCTATTTCGACAAAGGTTATGAACGTTAAAGGAAACGGCACATCCGCCGGCCTTGTTTTGCAGTCCCTACGAATACAAAAGCATATCTCGACGCCGATTGCAATGGCTTCAAGATATGCCCTTCGAAGGATCGATGCGGTTGCCTGTCCCGTCAGCGGCCGCTCACGATTCTCAGGTGACGGAACGAACGGGAGAAATTGTTGTCGGTATAGCCTACCGCTTCATATACGGGAAGAATCGGCTCGTTATGCACATCCACCGTTACGAGAATTTTGCTGACCTTGCGCTGGATGAACTTCTGCTTCAGAGCGTTGATAAGCGCTTTGCCTATACCCCTCCGCTGGTAGGAGGTCGCAACGGCTATCCGGTAATAATAGCCCTGGTTGCGTTGGTCGATCGTGCCGATGATGATGCCTGCGATCTCATCGTTCACGATGGAAACAAGAACCAGATCCGGGTCCAAGGAAAGCTGCTTGGCGAAAGCGTCCATCGTCTCCTCGTAACAGGATTCGGACAAAACTTCGCTGAAAAGACTCGTTATCGACGCATAATCGGACAAATAAAAGGGCCGAACGATCATCCTGGTCTCTCCCCGTTTGTTTTTTTGTAACGCAAAATAATTCATTTTCGCGTATCACGTAAATGATATAAGAAAAACGTCTATCGACGTACTTCAAGGATGAGCGACCGCGATTTAGAGGAAGTTTTTCTTGGTTCAGAAACTCTCACTTCGCTTTAACGCTTTAGCGAAGTTAAACTTTCTGAATCGATAAAGTTACAAATACGACAAAAATCGAGGAAATCCTGCTTAAACGTTAATAAATCCTTAAAAACTTTATTTTTTTTCGCGATTTCGTTTGAAAACGCTTAAAAGAAATCGTTTTCAGCACCAAAATAGGATACGATAGGACTTTTAACATATATTTACTTTTGTTCAATTTTTCCCTTATTGTCATTTTTCGACAAAGTTCGCTTCTTATTCGATTCAATTCGAGCGTCCCGCCTTTGCCGTTTCTTCTTCAATACGGTAAAAGGACTCCCCTATACTCTATGAGAATTTGAAGTATAAGATGATTAAAATCATGCATACTGAAATAGGGCTGAACGAAACTTAGGAAAAGACATTCGAGGAACTTTTCAAACATAAGTATTGCACATGTTGATTTATATCCGGAAATAGGGGATAATAGGCATGTACAAATCCATTATTTAGGGAGGTATTTTCTCATGGCACATCAACTGCCGGCACTGCCTTACGCCAACAACGCTCTCGAACCGCATATCGACGCACAAACGATGGAAATCCATCACGACCGTCACCACAACGCATACGTAACGAACTTGAACGCAGCGCTCGATAAGCACCCTGAGCTGCACGACAAATCGCTCGAAGCCCTTATCTCGGACTTGAATGCCGTTCCTGAAGATATCCGTACCGCCGTTCGCAACAACGGTGGCGGTCATGCGAACCACTCCCTGTTCTGGACGACGATCGGCCCGAACGCAGGCGGCCAGCCGACCGGCGCGCTTGCTGCGGCAATCGATAGCGAGCTGGGCGGATTCGATGCATTCAAGCAAGCTTTCGCGCAAGCCGCAACGACCCGTTTCGGCAGCGGCTGGGCTTGGCTTGCCCTTTCGAACGGCAAACTAAAAGTATACAGCCTGCCTAACCAAGACAGCCCGATCATGGAAGGCGACACGCCGCTCCTCGGTCTGGACGTATGGGAGCATGCTTACTATTTGAAATATCAAAACAAACGTCCTGACTACATCGCCGCTTTCTGGAACGTAGTCAACTGGAACGAAGTCGGCAAGCTGTACGACGCCGCGAAATAATTCGGTTTCAGCGAACCGCAATCCCCATCCGTACCGTCACTGTCGTGGCGGCGGGATGGGGATTGTTTGCATGTACGGACAGTACGTTTGAGCTTCCGGGCAGCAGGGGTCGTTCGCGCATGTTTCGCCGGTCACGCGAATACAATGTAGCGACAACAGACCCCTGCGAAAGGAACGAGCCCGTATGTCCAAATCGAACCGCGGAAAAGCGCTGTGGAAGCTGCCCTCCAGAGGAAGAGGAACTTGTCCGGTTTGCCGGGCGACCCGCATCAAGCTGCTCTACACCCGTACGCTGCAGGACGGCGTAAAGGCGAAAGTATGCAAACGATGCCGTGTCAGCGCATAATCGGCGGCCGCGGCCGCATTCAGGCGGCAAACGAACGGAAGCTTCCGGCCCTCGGGATCGTGCTCGAGGGGGCGGAAGCTTCTTTGCGGATCGCCCGGATCGATGGCGGCTTACCTTCTTCCGGATTGCTTTACTATTTTCACAAAAACGTTCGGAAGCGCGTACTGTCCGAATTCCTTGTCGCCGAACCATAGAAACACATTGCCATCACGCGCTTCCTCCTCGGCGGACGCAGTGTCCGCCGTTCCGGCAGCCCCCTCGTCCCGCAGCCGGACGAAGCGGCAGCGGTACACGCGAAGCATCCAATGGATGTGGCTGAACATATGCTCCGCATCCATCATCGGCTCTACCGGCTCGACCTCGAGCCCGTACTCGGCCAGCAGCTTCTCGCGAAGAAAGCGCATGGCGGCGGCGTCCGAGCCGTCCCCATCCAGATCCGGCACCGTTTCCGGCAATAGCACGTGCGGCAGCTCCCACATACTGGCGAGCAATCCTTCGCCCGGGCGCCTGCGGGCCAGTAATTTGCCGGCCTCGGCTCCGGTTCCTTCGATGAAGGCGGCCGCCCGCCGCTCCGGCCGCGGCGGCTTCGCCTTCGTCTTGACCGGCAGTTCGTCCTGAGCCCCTTCCAGCCTTCCCGCGCACGGCTCCATGACCGGGCAGGTGAGGCAGTGAGGGGATTTCGGCGTACAGACGGTCGCTCCGAGCTCCATCAACGCCTGATTGAAATCGCCCGCCGCCCCTTCCGGGATCAGCTCCCGGGCAAGCTTCTCCATGCCGATGCGGGTCGAAGGCTTGGCGATGTCGTCGCGGAGCAGAAAATAGCGGGAAAGCACCCTCATGACGTTGCCGTCCACGGCAGGCTCCGGCTTGTTGTAGGCGATGCTAAGGACGGCTCCGGCCGTATACGGACCGACGCCCTTCAGCGACGAAATGTGCTCCTTCGAATCGGGCACGATGCCACCATAGCTCTCCTTCACTTCCCGGACCGCCGCCTGCAGATTGCGTGCCCGCGAATAATAGCCGAGTCCCTCCCACGCCTTCAGCACCTGCTCCTCCGGCGCATCCGCCAGCGCTTCGACCGTCGGAAACCGCTCGATGAACCGGTGGTAATACGGGATGACCGTCTCCACCCGGGTTTGCTGCAGCATCACTTCGGATATCCAAATATAATAAGGGTTGCGGCTCCGCCTCCAGGGCAGGTCCCGTTTGTGTACGTTGTACCATTCGAGCAGCCGGGCGGAAAAGTATGCTTTTGCGTCGGTTGTTTCCACAATAATCTCCTCTTTCGTGCTGTCCATATCCGTTTCTGGTATGATAAATTTGTTTGGAATCCCGTCTGTACGTTAGCGGGCGAAAGGAGCGTCTCTTCAACATGCTGACTCCGGGGGAAATAGCCGCCCGATTGAACAGGCTCGTCTTCTCGATCGTGCTGACCGGCCACCGCAAAGCCGAGCCGACATGGTTTCAGCCGATGCGGACGATCAGGCACCACTCCTTCTGGCTCATCGTCAAAGGAAAAGGGACGTTCACGATAGGCGGCACCCACTATCCGGCCGAGCCGGGAAAGCTGTTTTTCTTCGCTCCGGGGATGACCGTCGAGCGCCGAACCGATGCGGAACAGCCGATCGAATATTACTTTTTACGTTTTCATTATACGGAAACGTACGAGGAGAAGGAACAGTGGATTTGCCGGAGCTCGGCGGATAGCCCGTTTCCGCTCCAAGGGATGTATTCGCTGCAGAACACTCCACAGTTCATTTATTGGATGGAGCAGCTGTTCGTCCTGTGGCAGCGGCGGGGACACATGACGGCGATGCGGCGCAAAATATTGCTGCAGGAGTTCTGGCTCGCGCTGCTGCAAGATTTCCGCGCGCAAAAAATAGCGGGGGATACGACGGCGGCGATCGAGCTGACGCAGGACTACATGGTTCAGCACTATCAGGAGCCGCTGACGCTCGAATCGCTTGCGCAGTTGGCGGGCCTCAGCGTCAGCCATTATTCGCGGCTGTTCAAAAAGGTGATCGGCTACAGCCCGATCGATTATTTGACCCATCTGCGCATGGACCGCGCCAAGGAGCTGCTCGTCCTGTCCGACTACAGGCTGAAATCGATCGCCCAAAGCGTCGGGTACGGGGACGAATTTTACTTCAGCCGAATGTTCAAGAAGGTCGTCGGCCTCTCCCCGCGCGAATATGCCAAACGGTACCGGGTCGATCCGGTGCCATAAGACCGGCACCCGATGCCGACCCACCGCGCCGGAAACGGCAGCGCTGCTCCAACGACGGCAGACCGTCCGCTCAGGTTGACTTCCGTCCCCGGGAATAGTAAGCTAACGTTGATTTGGGGTGACTGACGTGAAACGGCTTGCTGCCGATGCTTATTCGACTATTCCTTACTTGTACATATGGGGCTTTCAATGGATCGCGGACTCGCTGCTGCAATACGGGTGGATGCTGGATCCTAACGGTACGATCCGCTCACTGCTGCTATGGGCGGCAGTCGGGCTAAGCGTCGCGTATTGGATTCGCGGCCGGAGCGGGATCAAGGAAGCGGCGCAAGCAAGCTCACGGGCGAATGCTGCATCCGGCAACGGCGGCACCCGTTCCGACCCTGGCTCAGCCTCCGGCACTGGCCGGTGGATTCCCGCGATTGCGGCAGCCGGGCTGCTGCTTGTCGTGGTGCTGCTAGCTCGCCTTGAACTCGTTCCGCTGTTTACAGCCGAGTTATTCCGGTCTATCGTGCTATCCTGCGTATACGTCATCGCCGGTATGAAGCTCGGGCGCGAGATCGTCTATTTGGGATTGTGGCTCTTGGCGCTTACCGTCATTATAGCGGTTTGGTATTTGGGCTACGCCCCGATCATACTCGGATTTTCGGGAGGCGCGAGCCTGCTCGCCTGCGCGGTCATGTTCCGGATATGGGCGAAGGCGGGCGTAAGCGGCCGGGTTGCCGTCAATCGGGCGAAATAGCGGGCGTTAGCAGTTCTTATTTTCTTCAAATAAGTGGCACAAAAAAAGGCTGTTCCCCGTCGAACGACGAAAGGAGCAGCCTTTTTCCTTCACCCACTATAACTGATAGCCGACGGCTCGTAGCCAGCCCGCGTATTTACGGTTCCGCTCTTCCTCCGCCATCGCCGGCTCGAACTGCCGGTCTTTCTCCCACAGCGATGCAAGCTCCGCGGTTCCGCTCCAGAAGCCGACGGCCAAGCCGGCCAAATAGGCCGCGCCCTGTGCTGTCGTCTCCTGCACCTTGGGCCGGGTGACGCGGACGCCCAGCATGTCGGACTGGAACTGCATGAGGAACCCGTTCCGCGTCGCGCCGCCGTCCACACGCAGCTCGTGCAGGCGAATGCCGGATTCCTTCTCCATAATGCGCAGCACGTCCATCGTCTGGTAGGCGATCGATTCCAGAGCAGCCCGCACGATATGCGCCTTGCCGCTCCCCCGCGTCAGTCCCGTGATCATGCCGCGCGCTTCAGCGGTCCAGTAAGGCGTGCCGAGACCGGTGAACGCCGGCACGACGTATACGCCCTCCGTATCGCCGACCGATGAGGCCAGTGCTTCCGTCTCGCCCGCATCCGATATAAGCTGCAAGCCGTCGCGCAGCCATTGGACGACCGCCCCCGCCGTGAACACGCTTCCTTCCAGCGCGTAGCTCGTTTTGCCGTTGATCTGCCAAGCAATCGTTGTCAGCAGGCCGTTGTTCGATTGGATCGGCTTGCCGCCCGTATGCTTCAACAGAAAGCAGCCCGTTCCGTATGTGTTCTTCGCCATGCCGGGCTCGTGGCAGCCTTGGCCGAACAAGGCTGCCTGCTGATCGCCCGCCGCTCCGGCGACCGGAATCGCGGCGGCTCCGCCGAGCAGCCCCGTCTCCCCGTATACGTGGCTCGAAGGCTTCACTGCCGGCAGCATCGCTTCCGGTAT
Organism: Paenibacillus mesophilus; assembly: GCF_005938385.1. Taxonomy (GTDB): domain Bacteria; phylum Bacillota; class Bacilli; order Paenibacillales; family NBRC-103111; genus Paenibacillus_AB; species Paenibacillus_AB mesophilus. The sequence goes on along the minus strand of NZ_VCRA01000027.1, from coordinate 54,866 downwards.
GCCGAGCTTATCCAATATTTCGCGATCCCATTCGAGCGTGTGGATATTGAACAGCATCGTGCGGGAAGCGTTGGATACGTCCGTCACATGCGCGCGCCCTTCGGTCAAATTCCAGATGAGCCACGTATCGATCGTCCCGAACAAAGCTTCTCCCGCTTCCGCTTTCTCGCGGACGCCAGGGACATGATCGAGAATCCACTTCAGCTTCGTCCCGGAGAAATACGGGTCGGTCACAAGCCCCGTCTTCATCCGGATCGTATGGTCCCAGCCGTCCCGCTTCAGCTGCTCGCACGTCTCGCTCGTCCGCCTGCACTGCCAGACGATAGCCCGGTGAAGCGGCCTTCCGGTAGCGCGGTCCCATACGACCGTCGTCTCCCGCTGGTTCGTAATCCCGATCGCGGCGATTTCCGAAGCGTCTATGCCTTCCGCCGCTTCCCGCATGACCTGCTGCTGGACGGCCCATATTTCCCCGGCATCGTGCTCCACCCAGCCGGCATGCGGGAAATATTGCTTGAATTCTTTCTGGGCTGTCCGCATCATTTGCCCGCCGCGGTTGAACAAAATGGCCCGGCAGCTTGTCGTGCCTTGATCGAGAGCCAATACGTACCGTTTCATCATGATCCCTCCAACGGTTGTTTATGTTATCACCATACCACCCCGGGAAGCGGATGAAAATACCGGGGAAGAAAAACGCCTTCCCTTCCGAAACTTTCCAACCCTATCCCGCGTAATGATGAAGTAAGCGCGTACACGGTGCAACGCACAAGTATAACCGCTTAGCGAGCGAGGTGCATCCCATGGCTTTGATTAAAATCGTACCGTACCTATTTATCGGAATCGGGCTGTTGAATGTTCTGTTCCCCAGAACGGCCTGGTTTTGGAATATCGGCTGGCAATTCAAAAACGCCGAACCGAGCGAAGCCGCCATCCTGATGGGCCGGATCGGCGGCATACTGGCAATCGGTATCGGGCTGTTCCTGCTCCTGTCCGGACTTGGATCGTAACCCCCGCCTCAGACGGCGGAAGCGTCTCCCTCGGGGAAGCTCGTGACGAGCTCGATATAGGCTTGCGCATCTTGCTGTTGTCGGGCCGCCTCTTCCGCGCTCCACCCGAGCAGTCTTCCCATAGCCTGCACGACAGGGCGCACCAGCGCTTCGGCGCGCTTGCGGTCGAACGTGACGAGCCCGGTTCGGCGAACGAGGAAATCGGTCGCGCTGACCGTCATTTCATGATCGATCGCATAGCAAAGCTCCGCTTCGAGCAGACGCAAATCGATTCGATGTCCGCCCGTATCCGCACCGCGCCGGACGTCTGCGGCAGCCGCCTCTTGCGCCAGCACGGAATACATGTCGAATATAGTCCGGATGTTCGATCCGTATCGGCCCAGCAAATATTCGGCGTCCTTCGGATTTACCCCCATCCGCTCGCCGCGCGCGATCCACTGCTGCCGGTACTCCTCGTAGGAAGCCATACCGCCGCGGTCGCCACCGCTGATATCGTCTTGGTCGGTTCCGCACCCTGCGGCAGCTCTTCCTTCTTCCGCCGCCAGCTCCCGCTCCACCAGGTCGACGACCTTCTCGGCCATCTTTCGGAATCCGGTCAGCTTGCCGCCGGCGATCGTAATGAGTCCCGATTCCGAGCGGAATATTTCATCCTTTCGGGAAATTTCGGAGGGGCCTTTGCCTTCCTCGCGAATGAGCGGGCGCAGCCCGGACCAGGACGATTCCACGTCGGCCGCCGTCAGGCGCGCCCCGGGAAACGCATGGTTGACCGCTTGGAGCAAATAGTCCCGGTCTTTGCTCGTCGTCCGCGGCTCCTCGATCTTGCCTTCGTAGAACGTATCGGTCGTGCCGATATACGTTTTGCCTTCGCGCGGAATGACGAAAATCATCCGCCCGTCCGGAACGTCGATGTAGGCGGATTGCCGGACCGGCAGCTTGGCGTGATCGACTACGAGATGGACCCCTTTCGTCAACAGCAGCCGCTTGCCCTTGACCTCATGATCCTGGGAACGGACGCGGTCCACCCACGGCCCGGCGGCGTTGACGATTTTTTTGGCATAGATCGAATATACCCGGCCGCTCAGAACGTCCTCCACCTTCACTCCGATCGCTTTGCCCTTCTCGTACAAGAAGCCGACCGCCTTCGCGTAGTTCACCAGCTTCGCGCCGTGACCGTGAGCGGTCTTGGCGATTTCGAGCGTCAGCCTTGAATCGTCGGTGCGGTATTCGTAATAGTAACCCGAGCCCTTCAACCCTTCCCGCTTGAACATCGGCTCAAGCTCCATCGTCTTGGAGCGGCTATACATGATTCTCCGCTCCCCGCGCTTTACGCCCGCCAGGAGGTCGTATACGTACAAGCCGATCGCGGACATCCAGTAGCCGTACGTGCCGCCCTTGTAGATCGGCAGCATCATCGGCGCCGGAATGACGATGTGCGGCGCTTTCCGGTGCAGCAGCGCCCGCTCGCGGCCGACCTCCATGACGAGCTTCACCTCGCCCTGCTTCAAATAACGGAGTCCGCCGTGTACAAGCTTGGTCGAACGGCTGCTCGTGCCCCAGGAAAAATCGCGCATCTCCACCAAGCCCGTACTCAGCCCCCGCAAGCTGGCGTCCCAGGCAATCCCCGCTCCGGTAATGCCTCCTCCAATAACTAGCACGTCGAGCCGTTGTTTGGACATGCTCTGCAGCATCTCAACCCTTCGACCCGCGGAAAAAGTCGCGTTCATCGTTATGTCGCCTCCCATGACGGCAGCTTCGTGTTCTTGGCCGGATTATTTGCGAACGCAAAAAACCCCTCCGCATGATGAAGCGTCCCGTTACGTCAAGTAACAGGGCGCCCATCAGCAAAAGGGGTCTCTTCGTCTCCGCCCGATTGATGATGCCGTCCATTCGATTGTTCTTCTTGTCAACAATCGTACCACAACAGACTTGCTGTTGTAAAGGTACGGCTGCGGTACTTGGCGAAGTTACTTGTCCAAGTCCTGAACGATCTTGACCGCTTGCTCCTGCGCCTGCTGAAGCGCCGTGTTCGGGTCCTTCGTTCCTTTCAGCACGTCTCCGAACGCCTGATTGAACGGGGGCTGTACCCGGATCGACTTTTTGTCCCACGAAATCGGGTCCGCCCACTTTTTCGGCAGCAGCGCCCCGATTTGCTTTCCTTTCAATTGCGGGACGTCGGCACCGAAGCTGTCGGCGGCCGTCTGGTTTTTGAGCGTCGATACGCGGCCCATTCTCGCGAATTTCGTCTGCACTTCGTCCGACAATACGTGGGCGATCGCTTGGAAAGCCGCGTCTCTATGCTTGCTTGTCCCCGCCACGACAAGGTGCGTAGGCGCAGGAGGCGGGCCGACCTCCGGGCGGTCCGGGAACGTCGGATACGAGGCGATATCCCAATCGAAGCCCCACTGTACGTCTCCCCGCGGGAAATTACTGATCGTCGGGATCACCATCGCCACCGTTTGTTCTTTAACGAAAGTATCCAGATTCAGCTTCAACGGGTCCGGAATGACGCCTTCGTAAAGCTTATAGAACCGGGTAAAATTGTCGAAATACTTTTTCCAGAAGTCGTCCTTGAAGGTCGGCAGCTTCGTTTTCGGATCGACCAATTCATACGAGTATTGATTCAAGGACAGCAGATTTTGGTACGATCCGAATACGACGCCGTAATAATTCACGCCACCGTCCGCCCGGGTCAACAGCTTCGATGCGTTGTACAGATCATCCCAGGTCATTTGGGACTTCGGGAACGGAACGCCGAATTTGTTGAACAGATCCTTGTTATAGAACAAAGCGAGCGTGTTGATCTGGAAAGGAAGTCCGACAATATCCCCGGTCGTCTTCTTCATCGGCTCGAGCGTGGAAGGAATAAGCCGGTTCATATCGAAATTGTGCTTCTTGATCAGGTCGGAAATCGGAGACAGCAGTCCCGCTTCGGCCAACTCGTCGATTTTGCCCTGGGTCGATATAATGATGTCTACGGTGGCTTTCTGGGTGACGATGTCCTGAATCGTCGTGCCTTTCCCGTGTTCCATATACTTGAAGGTGATGTTCGGATATTTCTTCTGGATATCCGCCCCGAAATCGTTCATCATGTTGTCATAGCTGCTGCCCGCAAGGGTGTTGTATACCGTAAGCTCGACAGGCTCGATCACATCGGCCTTCTTTGTCTTATCGTCTTGCTCGGGTTTGTTCGATGCGGTCTTGACGCCTCCGCCGCATGCGGACAAGACGGTCATAGCGGCCGTCGCGACGAGAATCCCCTTCCAGCTTTTGTTTAGCATGAAGTTGCCTCCTTTGGTTATCGTTTCCGAGTTCATTCGATGAATCAGGTTAAACGCTTTCTTCGGCGCAGACGACGTTCCGCCGATCCACCCCACCCTGATCCTAATTGCGTTCGCAGCTCCGGCATTGTGCTGCTCTCTCTGTGGACGATCGTCCTGACCTCCATTTTATTTCTCTAGCTAACGCAAGGCGTTACATAACGTAAGTTCATTATAGTTAGCGGGTTTTACTTTGAACATTCAATATATTACTATCAAATATAGACAAAATTTCCGCAGGAAACGGAGGTCCGATCGATGAGTTCCATTCCTCCAAACGGCTTCTACCCCCGGTTCAACCACTCCATGTACTGGGAACGTAAAGAGAAGTTTGACCTGTACGAGGACACGAACGAAAACTGGTTCGTCTTCGCCATCGAGTCCGGGTCTTGTTATTATGAGATTAAAGACCACAAAGGAAATGCAACATTCGGGGACGTCATCATCTGCCCGCCGCATACCGTTTTTCGCCGAGTGGTCGTGACACCGCTTACGTTCCATGCGTTTATTATGCGCTGGGAGCATATGTCGGGGAGTGAGATGGACCCGCTGGAGACGGTGCCCACAGGGAAAATCAGCATCCGCGACACCGGCCGTCTCGCGGCCAATTATGCGGCATTAAAGAAAGCCGATCTGCTGCACAATCCGTGGAGAATGGTGTGCAAAAACCATTATTTGCAAGACATCTGGCTGACGTACTGCGAAGAGCTGGCCGTAGAGCTGCCGGCAGCCCATTCGGAGGTCAAAGATCCTCTGATGGCCCAAGCTTCCTATCTGATTCGGCAAAACGCTTTTCAGCTGTTCAATCTGAAAGCGCTTGCCTCGACACTCGGCGTGAGTCCGGTTCAGCTAAGCAAAAAATTCAAATCGGCATACGGCATTACGCCGATACAATACTTGACCTCGATCCGGCTGGATAAAGCGAAGACGCTCCTGATGGAGACGAAGCTGACGCTCGAGCAAATATCCGAATGCTGCGGCTACCAGAGCGGTCTTTATTTAAACCGCGTGTTTCTGAAGCATGAGCGCATGACCCCGTCGCAGTTCCGTAAAACGTTTCGCATGTAGGAATGCCAAAAAGCAGGCACGACAAAAAACCGCTCTTGTTCGGTGGCCGGAACGAGGCGGTCTATTACACGCACACGCCGACATGAACAGAGCGGTTTTATGGGGTATCGGTCAAAATAGGTCGCGAATATCCAGCACACTGCCGGACGGATGCCGATCGTCGAACAGGACTTGCAGCAGCTTTGCCGCCGCTTCATCCGCGCCGGACAGGGAGCCGGACTCTTTCAACTGGACGAATCGGCTGTGATCGCGGAACAGCTCGGGGCTCGTGCCGCGGATTTCCCGCTGCATATCCGTATCGACAACGCCGGGGGCGACGGACATAATGCGCACGCCGTCCGTATCGTCCCGCTGCTCCTCACCGACGCACCGGGTGAACATATCGAGCCCCGCCTTGGAGGCGCAGTACGCGCTCCAGCCGGAATAAGGCTTCTTCCCCGCGCCCGAGGAGACGTTCAGGATGCGCCGATCGGCCTTCCAGCCCGCGGTCAGCCGCAGAAAGGAGGCCGTCAGCACGATCGGAGCGATCAGATTAACGCTCACGTTGCGGGCCAGATCCGAGCCGGCGGCGAGGGCGGCCGGCGCGATCGGCTCCACCATCCCCGCATTGTTGATCAAGCAGACCGTGTCCGCTTCGTCTGCGGCTATGACAGCGAACGCCTCTTCCATGACGGCTTCCAGACGGGCGGCGTCGCTCAGATCGCAGCGGAACCATTCGAGCCGCGCTCCGCCTCGGACCGCTTCCTCCGCCAGCTCCCCCGCTTCGCTCCGCGCTATCCCGATCAGCCGGTGCCCGGACTGCATCAGTCGGCGCAGCAGCGCTTGTCCGAGTCCTTTCGACGCGCCGGTTACGATAAACAGCTTCACTATTCGTTCCTCCTGGTCGCATACAGTCGTAGTCTTTATTATAACAAACCGACCGTATATCTGAACGAGCTGATCTAACCGTCCCGTACGCAATTGGAAAGCTTAGGCTGTTGAAAAGTCTGCGAGAGGAAGCGGTGAAGGCAAGAGGTGGGGGAATGCGCTCCACTTCCGTTAAAATCGTGTTGTTTTTTGAATTTTCAGCGGTTACAACTCGATTTTAAAGTCAGCCGCTTCGCTTTACGCACATCTCCCCCACCTCTTTTGGTTTTCCAACTCTCGCTTAGACTTTTTCAACAACCTGATACGTAACCACGGTTCATAAAAAATGTAATACAATTGAAATACAACTTTCATCTTCCTTTAATGATACGGGCCTATAATAAACCTCGACCCCCTTTTTTCATATATACTTAAAGACCCGCACAGCCCGTTGCCGTGTGGGTCTCTTTTTTTACACTCCGATATGGCCAAATTCCTCGAACACGGCAACCGTATCGATAAAGCTCCAGACGACAGCTCCGTCCGACACGTTCCCGGCCGTATGGGTCGGGGCGGTAATGCCGGTCGTTCCGGCTTGGACCGCTTCGTACAATTTGCCGGCGTTGGTCCGACGTTCCCCAGCCACGACGGCTTGCCCGCCGCTCCATGCCGCCGCCGGCGTATCTACGCCTTTTACAAGACTGATACGCCCCTCTCTGCCGCCGGATACGGGAGTGTCATAATAAATTTTGTCCCCGGCTCTGACAGGCAATCCCGTCGGCGTCGTTCCTCCCACGAGCTTCCGTACCAGATTGACGTTGGACAGGCGGTTCGAATTGTCCACTCCTTCCAAATGATTGAGATCGAGCAGCAGGTCGTTCCTTTTCCCGCTCACCGCGGTTCCGCTCGGGCGATATACGGAATAGATCCCGTAGGTGGAAGGAGCGAGCACCGGAGCGTATACTTCGTCTTCGTGCCACTCGGGCAACGTTTCGCTCGTCTGAATGACCGTCCAACAATCCGCGCTCACGCCCGGCTTCGTGTTGCCGGAGGACAGATGGCGCTTCTTCGCCTCGTACTTGATGCCGCCCAGGATCACCCGGTCGGCGACGGGGTATTTGCAGACGACCGTATTGCTTGCAATCGACCCCGATACCTCATCGATATAAATATCCGCAAATCCGTTTGCCGTAACCATGTTCCCCGTGCAAACGACACCCCGCACATAGCGGACATTCAAGCCCGCCCCGCCGCACAGCATGACCGAATTCGCGGAAATTACGATGCCATAGGGCAAGAAACTCGCGTTATAGGCCGCTCCCAAGCAGGCGATGCCGCTTCCCTCCGCACCCTGTATACTGTTGCCGGTAATCGCAACGTTAAGCCGGGTGCTCGCACGGGTAACGAAAACCTGCGTATATCCGATCCCGACTCCAAGCGAGCTTGTCTTGAAAGACTCCGGATTCCCGCTGTTATCCAGAAGCAGCCTTTTGACCCCTCTAATATTGTTGGACGATATGGCGATGTCCGTATTCCATCTCGCGCCGACTCCCGTGGAGCTGATCAGGATTCCGTATTCGTAACAGCTGACGATTACATTGCCGGAAGCGTTCACATGAGCGTGCGCGATGCCGATTCCTCCGCCGTACACGAACCCGCATTCCCGGATGTAGTTGCCGGTTACAATCGTATTGAAGCCGTGCGTCTGCGCCAAATAAATGCCGTTTTTGCCGCATCTCTCGATATGGTTGCCGGTTAACGACGCTTGACTGTGGTTGTTCACGACAATGCCGTTGCCGGGCGAATTCACGAGCCGGCAGTTTTGAATGCGGATCGTTCCCATGTCACGGTCGGCATTCGCGAATTTGCCGATGATATAAATGTTCTGGTAGCCAAGCGCCCCGGCGTTGTTCCCTTGCCGATAGGCGGGATCGCTCATCACTCCTTGCATGCGGTCGTTTCCGTCCACATACAGATCGAATATGTCGATATCCTTGATGCCATTCCCGAATACGACGCTGCTGGAAGTGACCGAGGAGCTCGGAATCGTGCCGTCGTCGCGCTTCAATCCGCCCGGACCGAGCAGCACGAAGCCGTCGTATACTTGAACGCCGTTTACCGTGTACACTTTGTCGAAGCCGATAATCGGACGTCTCCCCGCATGCTGGACGGACCAGGCTTTGGCCGCGTCGAGAACGGCTTGGACGATGCTCTGCTCGTTGCCCGCCCCTATGGCGCCGAAGCTTTCAGGGTAAAACTCGTTCTCGCGGTCCTTCAACCGGACCCAGCACCCGCTGCCGGTCGGATTCGTCTCGCCGCCCCCGTTCAAGAACGAAGGCAAGCCCGCAGCCGTCCCGTCCCACGTTGCAGTCGGGCTGATGACCGTTCCGCCATTATGGGCCGCCTTCGGCATGGCCGGGTCCCAGTACAGCAGTCCTCCGCCGCAATCGGTGCCGGGACGGTATCCCCTTAAGGATACTTGCTGCCCCGCGTATTTCCCCTCGAAGCCGATTAGGCCGGACACGTCATCGATGCGCAAAACCGCCTTGGGCAAATTCGTTTGCGAACCGGAGTAAACGCTTTCAATGACGGAAGCATGGGATTCCGCCTCCCTCCCGTACACCAATCCGACCGAAGCGACACCCGCAGCCCCCAGTGATGCGAGCATTTGTCTGCGGCTCATTCGATTGCCTGCCATCCTCATTCCTCCTTATCGTTGCAATGATCGTGTCTGCGGGCATTGTCAACGAGTATCGATGCTTCACTTCATCTTGGCGTCGATCGCTTTGTTCGCCTTCTCTTCGGCGTTGCGGAGCGCCGTATTCGCGTCCTGGGTGCCGTTCAGCGCTTCGTTGCCGGCCGTTATCAAGTCCACGAGCGCCAGTCTGTTGAACCGGTTCGAGAAAGGCAGGGCGCTCATTTGATGCTTATAGACCGCCGCGACATTTTTACCTTTCAGGATGTCCAGCTTCGTACCGAATTGCTTGCTGATTCCGTCGCCGAGCAGAACCGGCATTTTGCCGTTCTGGGACAGCGCCGTCTGGGCCTCCTCCGAGGACATCAAGTACGAAATGGCGGCGAACGCCTGATCTTTATGCTTGCTCGATTTGGATACCATGAAGTAAAGAGGCTTATTCGCCCCGGCAATGCCCGGCTTCTCCTTGGACTGGGGCAGCGATGCGACGTCCCAGTTGATTTTGTACCCTTTCTGCTCCACGCCTTCCAGCAAATTGACCATAATGTTGAAGCTTTGCATGAGAGACGCCAGCGTCTCCTTCTGATAGAAGTCTTCGTTCGTCAGCTTCGTATTGCCCGGAATCGCGGCGATTTGCTGCATCAAGTCGAGCGACTTTTTCCAACCGTCCGTCTGGAACGAAGCTTTGCCCGTCTTCGGATCGACCAGAGGAACGCCCCACTGGCTGCCCGTCATCGGCAAATTGATCATGCGGAATGAGGCGTACTGTACCCCGTTCTCCATCCGCGACAAACGCTTGAACGCGGCGATCGCATCGTCCCAGGTCATATCGTCCGTCGGGTAGGGGACCCCGAACTTGTTGAACAAGTCTTTGTTGTAAAACCACATCATCCGGTCCGAATATACCGGGAGAGCGAACAGTTCCCCTTTGGAGCCGATCATTTTGGCACCTTCGACGACGATGGGGTCAATCTTTTTCAAATCTACGGCGAAATCCGTGACGTAACGGTTCAGATCTTCCGGAAAATCGTAATCCAGCAGGCCCGCCAAGTTCGGGTAATCCGTAAACACGATATCGGGAGTGCTGCCGGCGGTTATCAAGTTATCGAGCGTGTTGCTTGTCGCTTTCTGCTGGTCCAAATATTCCAATGTGATAAACGGATACTTTTTACGGAGCGGCTCGGCGAAATATTTATCGAATTCCGCTTGCTGAAACGCCGTGTTCCAGTTGTTCACCCGAATCGTTACCGGTTCGGTGCTCAGTTGTTTGCCGCTCTGCGCTGCTCCCGCCTTCGCAGACTCGGCCGGTTTATCCGCCTTACCGGAAGGTTCTGCGGATTTTCCCGAACAGCCGATTGCGGATATGCCAAGCAGAACCAGCGCCATGCTGGATGCGATCATGTTTGTTTTCATAGGAGCCCCTTCTCTCTGATGGTTTGTGATTTATTTCACATGAAAATGTAGCGGCAATACCGCTTGCAAGGGATCGCCTTTATTCCTCCACTGCCCTTGAATGCCTTGCACATACCCCTTCCTGCAAACGCTTCCTCCTTCCGCTTACTATTTCCAATCCCCGGGTTCTTCCCTATAATAAACTTAACTTCACCTTATTTCTTTACCAATGAAGACGATTATTTTGCGAAATCGTACAGGGAGAGGCGGACCGGGATGAATTTTCCGAGATATGATTTGCGCATCGAGCTATCCATTCGCCAAATTATTACGTTCTTCTATATGGAGCTTCCGAAACGTTTCTGGACACCCGGGGAAAGCCACGATTTCTGGGAATTGTGTTATGTCGATAAAGGGCATTACGAAATCGTTCGGGGCGCCGATCGAATCGTTCTGGAGCAAGGCGAGCTGCTGCTATACGCGCCTGACGAATTCCATGCCGGACGGGCTGTGAACGATACGGCGCCTACCTTAATTATTATCTCCTTCGTATGCGACTCGGCCGCCATGCGTTATTTCGAAGGGAAGACGTTCCGCCTGGACGAAAACGAGAAGCTGCTGCTGTCCCGGCTTGTGGACGAAGGGCGCGAAGCATTCGATCCTCCAGTCGATTCCCCCCGCATGCACAGACCTTCGCGAAGTGCCGCGGCATCATTCGGAAGCGAGCAAATGATCAAAAATCATTTGGAAATATTGCTCCTTCAATTGATCCGCAAAGGAGAACTCCGGAAAGCGCAGGCCAAGCCGGAAACGACCGCCGCAGCCAATTACAACCATGCGCTCGTCGAGCAAATTATCGGCTATATGGAGGAGCATATCGGCGAAAGCTTGACTATCGAACAAATATGCGGGACATTCGGCACGGGCAGAACCCGGTTGATGACACTTTTTAGAACCGTTACAGGCCTCGGAACGATCGCTTATTTCAACAAACTGAAAATCGAGCATTCGAAATCGCTGATCCGGCAGCATGCGTACAATATGACGGAATTGTCGGAGCGGCTCGGCTTCACGAGCGTGCATCACTTCTCCAGATCGTTCAAGAAAGAAACCCGCATGACACCGACCGAATACGCCCGCAGCGTAAAAGCGAGAGCTTTGCGCAGAGCTACCGACGTGTACCCGGAATAGCCGTATGCCGAAAAAAATGTAATACAATTGAAATACAACCTTCATCTCCGTTTAATGATACGGGCCTATAATAAATCTCGACCCCCTTTTTTCATATATATTTTGAAAGACCCGCACAGCCCGTTGCTATGTGGGTCTCTTTTTTTGTCGAAAAAGGAACAAATGTTCCCGATATGTGGTAGAATAGAGGAATTGGAAGAGACAACCGATCTCGAACTTTATTTGGCAAGGGGCACACATTCATGCTGCAAAAAACGCACAGCGCGGCCGGGCTCGTCGCCGCCGAAATCGTACTCGTCAATCTGCAGGTTCCGTTTCTGTCCTGGGACGCCGCGGGAGCGATCCTGCTCGGCTGTCTGGCCGGAACGTTGGCCGATGTGGACAAGCCCGGCTCTACGATGGCCAAGGTGCTGTTTCCGTTATCCGCTCTGCTCAAGCTCATTCACATCCGCCATCGTACGCTGACCCATTCCCTTTTGTTTGTCGCGGCTTTGGCTTTGGCCGCCTCTCCGCTGCCGCTGTTGTACTTCTGGGTATTGGTCGCCGCCTACGCCTCGCATCCGCTCATCGATTTGCTTAACGAGAACGGGGTGCAGCTGTTTTGGCCGTTGAAAGGAAAGGTGCGTCTGCTGCCGAAAGCTCTCGCCGTCGATACCGGCTCGCCGCTCGAAACGGCAATCCGGTGGCTGCTGTTGATCGTAAGCTTGTGGATTCCTTTTTCGACGATCGACTTCGGCTGGTAATATCCGTTAACAAAACGAATGGCAGCCCCCTTCGCGGGAGACTGCCTATTTGTGACGGGCCGGCGCCTCGGGCCAAAACGTGCGTTTACAGAAGCAGCAGCGTAATCGCCAGCAGATCGAACAACGCGAGTGTCGTAATCTGATTTTGCGCGCCGAAATAGCCTCCCGGCGGATACGGATAATACCCTCTCGTCTGGATCGAAGGACCGTCGGACGGTTGCAAATATACGTAGTCCGCGTCAACGTGGACGATTTTCCCGTCGTGCGTATGGCCGCTCTTCGTCTGCAAGCGGACCGGCCGGTTCGTGTACAGCTTGCATATGCAGTACGCGTCTTCCTTCAGCATAGTCGTAACCTCCTCGTTCATTCCGCCTCCCGCGAACGATGCGGGCGGATGCGGATCCACGATAGTATACGGGGCGAATGTCCGTATCGCGTGGGCGTATGACGAGGGGCTTCCGCCCAAATTCGGGTTGTCACAAATTGTTTGCACATTGGACACGAGGGCGCCTTGGCCGAGCCATTTGACGACGGCCGGCCTATGGTAAGATGGGCTTAATGATGCGAAAGAGGCGAGGTGGCTTCGGATGAAGGCGCAAACGATGAAGATTACGGCGGTGGCGGCCGCGCTGCTGATGGCGGCGATTCTGACCGGCTGCGGGGCGAAGAACGGCAGCTCCGGCAGTCAGGACGCGGCGGGTGCGGGTAAGGCGGCTTCCGCGCCCGGTGGCAGCGCGGAGGCGCTGTACAAGAAACAATGCTTATCGTGTCACGGCGACCAGCTGCAAGGCCGGATCGGTCCGAGCACGAACTTGACCAAGGTAGGCGGCAAGCTGAGCCGGGATCAGCTCGTCACGCAAATCGCCAAGGGCGGCAACGGCATGCCCGGCTTCAAGGGCACGCTGAACGACACCGAGATCGGGACGTTGGCCGACTGGCTGGCGGAGAAGAAGTGAAGCGGAATTAAGCCGGCGGTGGCTGCAAATACAGCCTCGGGGCGCTTTTGACACAAAATAACGCTCATATGTACTTTATCCGCCGCCTCACCCGTCTTTTTGCCGCGGATAGTGTTCATTTGAGCGTTATTTGTTTGGCGGCGGTGGCGTATGCAGTCCTCAGGGCGGGTTTGTCGCAAAATAACGCTCATATGTACCTTATCCGCCGCTTCACCCGTCTTTTTGTCGCGGATAGTGTTCATTTGAGCGTTATTTGTTTGGCGGCTGCACCACACTCTGCTGCTTCCCTTCACTCCGCCTCCGCGATCGCATACGCCCCCGCCGTCGTGGCCGAGTGGGTAATGCTGAGGTGGATTTTCAGAGGCTGCGGCTTCCGCAGTCTCTCCCATGCGGCGTCGGAGAGCCGGCATTCCGGCTTGCCGCAGTCGTCCGGGACGATGCTTATATCTTGAAAGCCGACTTCGCGGCCGATCCCGCAGCCGAGCGCCTTCACGACCGCTTCTTTCGCGGCGAACCGTCCGGCGACGAACTCCGCGAGCCGGCCGCCGCGCCGTGCGGCGAGCTCCCGCTCCGCAGGCGTCAGCACCCTCTCCACGAACCGTTCCCCATGCGGCTGCCCGAGCAGCTTCTTCACCCGTTCGATATCCAGCAAATCGATGCCTACCCCTGCAATCATGCCGTTCAACCAATCCTTTCGTACCGCCCGTATCGCGCGGTCGCTTACGTTTTCCGTCCCGATCCGCTATAGTCTATATTATAGGGTATGACGAGGCTATGCGCCAATTCCGGCTCCCTATACTCGCAAAGGAGGATCGCCATGGATCAAGCAGCCAAACGCGCGCTTCTGCACAAAGACCGTCAGCGGGTATGGCACCCGTTTACCCAAATGAAAGATTACGCCCGGCAGGACCATCTGCTCATCGAGAAGGCCGAGGGCATCTACTTGTACGACGCCGACGGCAACCGGTATTACGATACCGTCTCCTCCTGGTGGGTAAACGTGCATGGTCACGGCCATCCGCGAATCAAGGAAGCGATCGCCCGCCAGCTGGACGAGACCGACCATATTATGTTCAGCGGGTTTACGCACCGTCCGGCGATCGAGCTGGCGGACAAGCTGATCGAGATCGCGCCGCCCGGGCTCGGCAAAGTCTTTTATTCCGACAACGGCTCCACGGCCGTTGAAGTCGCTCTGAAAATGTCGTTCCAATATTGGCGCCATGTCGGCCAACCCGCGAAAACGAAATTCGCTTTCCTCGAAAACAGCTACCACGGCGATACGCTCGGTGCGGTAAGCGTGGGCGGAGTCGATCTGTTCCATTCCACGTTCAGGCCGCTGTTGTTCGACGGATACCGGCTGCCTTCACCGCACGTGCGCGAATGGTCCGACGGGCGGCCGACGCCGGAAGCGGCCGAATCGTGCACAGCGGAAGCGCTCGAAGCGGCGCGCCGGCTGTTCGAATCGTCCGCCGGCGAGATCGCCGGGCTGATCGTCGAGCCGATGATTCAAGCCGCCGGCGGCATGCTCATGCACCCCGCGGCCTATATCGCGGGGCTGCGCGAATTGTGTACACGCTACGGCGTGCACCTGATTGCCGACGAAGTCGCGGTCGGCTTCGGGCGAACCGGCACAATGTTCGCCTGCGAGCATGCGGGCGTGACGCCCGACCTGCTCTGCCTCTCGAAAGGGCTGACCGCCGGCATGATGCCGCTTGCCGTTACGCTATGCACCGATACGATTTATGAAGCGTTCTACGACGACTACGAGACGCTGAAAACATTTTTCCACGGCCACAGCTTTACCGGCAATCCGCTGGCCTGCGCCGTTGCGCTGGAAAGTCTACGTCTTTTTGAGGAGGAGCGCGTTCTGGAGCGGGTTAGCGTGACGTCCGGAGCGCTTCGCTCCCACATGCGCCGGTTTGAAAGCTTCGGGCACATCGCGAACATTCGTCAGCTGGGCATGGTGGCCGCTTTCGAGCTCTACGAAGACGCCGGGGCCAAGCGGAGCTACCCTTTTACCGAACGGCGAGGGTATGGCGTTTACTTGGAGGCGCTGAAGGAAGGGCTGATCCTGCGACCGCTCGGCGACACGATCTACTACTGGCTGCCCCACTGTACGACCGTCGAACAGCTCGATGACATCGTCGACCGGACTTGTTCCGTGCTGGAACGGCTGGGGTACCGGTAAGCATGTTGCCGATGGCTGCCTCCCCAAAATAACGGGCTTTTGCAGTTCTTATTCGTATGTGAAAACCTAGGCTTTTCGCAAAAATAAGAGGCACAAACAGCTTATTCGACTCAGATGAGGTCCGCCCATACTAATACGGCCCGTCATAGCCGACACACAACGAAGAAGCCTCCGAACCCGCTCGCGACAGCGGAATCGGAGGCTTCTATTCTTCTATAGCGTTATCGAAACAATAGCCTCGATCTCCTGCTTTTCTTCCGGATATTTCGCGACAAACCGGTCATAGAGCGCCTGGTCGAGCCTGCCCGCTTTCTTTAATGCCGCCAAATACCACCGCGTGCCGGGCCTGCTGACCTCAGAGGCCAATTGATCGCCTGTCGTCGTCGCCAGAAGCTCGGCCGATTTCGCGGTGTCTCCCCGTAAGTAGTGGACTTGTCCGAGCGTCAACGCGAGGTTCGGCGTGACATAGAACGGACTGCCCGCATTTTGTTCCTTCGGAAGCGATTCCAGCTTCTTCATCCGCGCCAATACTTGCTCGTGCAGCTCTATCGCGGCCGACCAGTGACTATTCATCGCTTCCTTCTTGCCTTCCCGCCTCGATTGATCTCCCAGCTGCAAATGCAGCGACGCCGCTCTCTCGTACATTTCAATGACCCAAGGGTAATGTTGCAGCCCTTCCTGCATGAGCGCCAGAGCGTCCGCCCACCGATTTTTCTCGATGTAGTGTTTGTACTGGGCTTCGAACACTCTGCGATCGTAAGGCTCGTACTTCTTGATCGATGCCAGCAAGCGCGAGCTCTCTTCATAGTAGGCTTCATTTTGCGATTTCGCGTATACTTGCCCCAGGAAATCCACTTTCGTCAACACGTAGTAAGGGTTGTCCGGCTGACTTTCGATCGCTTTGTCCAATGGAACGAGCACTTCCTCCAAAGACTTCCCTTGTTGGGCAAGCTGCATCGCACCGGTAAAGTTTCTGGAGGCTTTCCATTGGATAGCCGACACGATCAGCAGCATGACCGAGATCAGCCCAAGCACGACCGGCAGTCCGTATTTGCTCTTTTCCTCCTTGCCGTGCAGCCAGCGTACCCGGATCGGGTTCGATACGCCCGACACCATCCCCCCGAGACTTAAAAAGACTAGAGCGGAAATGTATACATAGCTCATCTCGAAATCCATCATGCTGTGGAACAACAAAGCCACTACTACAGCATAAAAGATCAGATTGCGTTCCCGGTCCGCCGGCCTGTCGACGAAATACGTCCTGGCGAACGAGTAAAAGATCGAGCCTACAAACGCCAGCAAAATCAATATACCGACAATCCCCGTCTCCACCATATATTGAAGGGGATAACTATGTACCTGATTGACCGTATACGGATTGTTCGCGTATTGCGGGTACAAGACGCTCCAAGCGTTGCCGCCGGCGCCGAACAAAGGATAGTCCTTCAGCGCCTTGAACGTATCCCTGTACATCGTAAAACGCTCGAGCACGCTGTGCTGCTGGAGGTTGATGCTCTGCACCCTTTGGGCCAACGCTTCCGGCAGCAGGTTCACGATAGCGGCGTTGCCCGCGATGACCACAGCCCCGCATATAACGCCTACGACGATCAGCGCGGGAACATACAGATTGGCGAACCTTGCTCCGGAAATGCGGCCTAATCCTTTCTCCAGCAAAGGCGCCAG
The DNA here is from genome assembly GCF_005938385.1 of Paenibacillus mesophilus. GTDB lineage: Bacteria > Bacillota > Bacilli > Paenibacillales > NBRC-103111 > Paenibacillus_AB > Paenibacillus_AB mesophilus. The sequence goes on along the minus strand of NZ_VCRA01000027.1, from coordinate 37,783 downwards.
CAGCTTATGCACGAGCACAATGACTGCGCATGTGGCAGCGGAGGTCAAGAGAAGCAGGCTCCAGCCGCCGAAAGACAGCGGATCAAAGAAAGACAGCGTGTCCTCCACTTTGAAATCCGGCCCGCGCCGTTCCACCATGACAGTCAATACTTCCGAAGCTATATTCTTGATCTTGTCGGTAATGAGAAAAGAAGCGGCGCTTCCTACAATCAAGTAGACGAAAAACAAAATTTGTCTCGCAAACGACAAAAAAGGCAAAAAGGCAAGCAGGATGAACGGGAGCATCACGAGTCCCCCGCGGGACAATGTCAGGAAAAATGACAGCAGCACGGGAACGAGCATCAGTGCATGAACAGCCGTCGCGTACCATTTCCGGGATACCACGATCAAATACAAGCAGCATAGCAATGGAATGATCAAAAATCCGGCATAAGCATTCGCATACTGGAATACCGACGTCAGTCGCAGCTCTTCCCCGGACCGCATAACCGCATCGAAGAAATAGACGTTCCCGAACACGTTCAACAAACAGTACACGACTATTAGATAGGCGGATCCTACGATCCCGTAGCGGATGATAGAATTGCCTACGCGGTTGCGCGAGAAATAAAGGCCGATCACGAAGAAGATCGCGTACATGAGGTGAAACAGCAGCAAGTTTTCGGCATGATGCCAGGTTGCGGCAAATAGCAGCGACACGCAATAGCTGAGAGGAATGCCCCATACCGCTAACGCATACAAGTCGCGAATTTCGCGCAGGCGCCAGCTTTTGAACAAATATACGGTTACCAGCAGCGCGGCAAGCGAAGTCCATACGATCGCCGAATAGATGGGACTTTCGTACTGCACCTTGGCTCCATAAAATAGAGCCGTTTGAAACGGGGCTATGAACAGAAACGCCACAATGAAAACGACGACGCTTCCAAAGAGGATCGAATGATGCTCTTGCAGTCCCGTACCCTCCCGTGCCAAACGATACTGACTTTTCTTTTGTACTACAGCCATAATGGTCTCCGTCTCCGTGTCTACCCATATTTTGGTAGTTTTAGTTTTATCATAGCATGGGCCGCATAAAACGTCTAGCTTAAGCGAATGGTGTCGAACAATTGCCCTTACAGAAAAAAACGCGGAAGCCGTAGGCGGCTTCCGCGCTTCCGCTCCTCGCTACATCCCGCCGTTAGATGCCGGGAATCGGCGAACGCTTATGCTCGGTTTTCAAATATTGCTTCTCCAGCTTCTCTTTGGCGGCCGGATCGATTTCTTTGCCCTCCAAATAGTCGCTGTTATCGTCATACGTAATGCCCAGCTCCGACTCGTCCGTCTGGCCTTCCCATAGTCCGGCCGTCGGCGCCTTGTCGAGTATCGGCTGCGGGACGCCGAGCCGTGCGGCAAGCTGGCGCACCTGACGTTTATTCAGCGAGCTGAGCGGCGTAATATCGACCGCACCGTCGCCGTATTTGGTGAAAAATCCGGTGATCGCCTCGGAAGCATGATCCGTCCCGACGACGAGCAAATTCATGTCGAAGGCGAGGGCGTACTGCATAACCATGCGCGTGCGGGCTTTGACGTTCCCTTTGCCGGAACGGCTGATATGGCGCGGGGTGCCGAGCGCTTTGAAGCCGTACTCGACCTCGAGGGCGATTTCGTCCACCGCCTGCTCGATGTTCGTCTCCACCTTATGCGTCAAGTTGAACGCTTCCGCTACCGAGTAGCTGTCCGAGATGTCGGACTGCTCGCCATAAGGCTGGAATACGCCAAGCGTAATGTAGTCGCGTCCGGTTTCCTTCGCCAGCTCGTCGGTCGCCATTTTGCACAGGCCCGTCGCCACGGCGCTGTCCACGCCCCCGCTGATGGCGATTAGCAGGCCGGTCACTTTGCTGTCCAGCACGTACTGCTTCAAAAAGTCGACCCGTCGGCGTATTTCCGCGTCAACGTCGATTTCCGGCTTGACGCCGAGTCGAGCGATAATGTCCTGCTGCAAGCTCATTGTTCTCCACACCCTTCTATACGGACCCTTTGAATTGCTGCGTCAGACTTCCTAACATCAGTATAATTCACTGTCGTCAAATTTCAAGCGACTGGGCCAAAAATGGAGAAATTCGCTCCACCGCACCTATCTGACACACCGATCAAGTCACAAATTGTGCCGAGACTCCCGCCTGAACGAGCGTACCCTCGTCGGAGCCTTCGCATATCCGCCTCATAGCCCCTACCCGGTCGAAGTTGAATACATGAAGCGGCAAGCCGTAATCGCGCGCCAGCAAGAAGGCCGAAGAGTCCATCACCTTCAGATCGGACCGGATCACTTCCTCGTACGGGAGCTTCGCATACAGTCTGGCGTCCGGATTACGCTTCGGATCGCTGTCGTACACTCCGTCCACTCCCTGCTTGGCGACGAGTATCGCCTGCGCGTTAACTTCCAGCGCCCGCTGCACGGAAGGATAATCGGTAGTGACGTACGGCTGCCCGTTGCCCCCTGCGAAAATGACGATATACCCTTTCTCCAGATGGTGGATCGCCCGCAGTCGGATGTACGGCTCGGCAACCGCGTTGACCGCAAGCGCGGACATAACCCGGATTTCCTTATCCGTCTTCGCCTTCAGTACGCCCCGGAGCATCAAGCTGTTGATGACCGTCGCCATCGTCCCGATGTTGTCCGCTTCCGCCCGGTCGATGCCCCAAGCCTCCGCCATATTGCCGCGAAAAATATTGCCTCCGCCGATGACGACGCATACCTCGATGCCGAGCCGCGTTACCGCGATCACTTCGTCCGCGATATGCTCGAGCCTCCCGGGATCGAACCCTACCGATTCCCCGCCCGCCATCGCGCCTCCGCTCAGCTTAACCAACACGCGCTTATACCTCACTTGACAGCACCTCCGTGAATGGGCAAAAAAATAACGCCGAGCCCGAAGGCCCGACGCAGGTTCATGCAGCAATAGGAACGAAAACGAATTCCGATACCGGAACGAAAAAGAAAAGCGACATGCAGCGGGCTTCGTCTGTCCCCCGCTTCATCCGACGGCTAGGCCATTGACCGATGCCACTCGAACAAACCATGTCCCCGCCTCCTCTTTTGTTCTTCCTAGGATCATACCGGAACTTGAAGCTACTTGCAACCGTCTATTCACCACTTCAATTAATTAATGTAATTTATCGCCTATATAAAATAGTTAAAGTTTCGTTTATCGAAATTCCAAAATACAATAATGACAACAACTTAATCCAATATAGAACGGGTGACCGAACATGAACAACAACCGTCCTGCCCACTTAGCCGGAGCAGAGCCGAATTTATTGCGGGAGCAATTTCCTTACGACGCTCCGCCCCTCGTCGTCTTCGACGGCGTCCACGTTCCGATGGACCGTCCGCAAGACATCTTCATAACCGATACGACGTTCCGCGACGGGCAGCAGGCGCGCACTCCGTACACCGTAGAACAAATAACCGCCTTATTTGATTTGCTGCACCGGTTGTCGGGGCCAAAAGGAGTCATCCGCCAAACCGAGTTTTTCCTGTACAGCGAGAAGGATCGGCAAGCCGTGCGCGCCTGTCAGGAGAAAGGCTACGCATTCCCGGAAATTACGGCGTGGATCCGGGCGGTCGCGAAAGATTTCCAGCTGGTCAAGGAGATGGGCATCCGCGAGACGGGCATTTTGACCTCCTGTTCCGACTATCACATTCATCTGAAGCTCGGGATGAACCGCGAGCAGGCGATGGATCAATATTTGTCGGTAGTGAAATCGGCGCTCGCCGAGGGGATCCGGCCTAGGTGTCATCTCGAGGACGTGACCCGAGCCGACGTATACGACTTCGTCGTCCCCTTCGTTCAGCAGCTTGTCAGCCTATCCGAGGAAAGCGGCATTCCGGTCAAGGTCAGACTGTGCGATACGATGGGCTACGGCGTCAGCTACCCGGGAGCGGTGCTCCCCCGCAGCGTGCCTCGGCTGCTGCACGCTTTGCGGACGGAGACGGGCATCGCTTCCGCCCAACTCGAATGGCACGGGCACAACGACTTCTACAAGGTGCTTACGAACGCGGCGACCGCATGGCTGTACGGTTGCTCAGGGGTAAACGGGACGCTGCTCGGGTTCGGGGAGCGGACGGGAAATACGCCTGTCGAGGGGCTGCTGTTCGAATATATGGGGTTGACGGGCGATACGTCGGTGAATACGCGAATCGTCACGGAAATCGCCGAATATTTCGAGCGCGAGCTCGGGTATGCGGTTCCGCCGATGACGCCGTTCGTCGGCAAATCGTTCAATGTGACCGCGGCGGGCATTCATGCCGACGGCGTCATCAAGAACGAGGAGATTTACAATATTTTCGATACGGACAAATTGCTCAACCGGCCGCTCGGCGTGCTTGTAACGGATAAAGCCGGTACGGCGGGCGTCGCGCATTGGGTCAATCGCCAGCTCGGGCTGCAGGGCGAGCAGCGCGTAGACAAACGATCGCCCGGCGTCCACGCGATGTACACCTGGGTAGTCGGTCAATACGAAGGCGGGCGGACAACGAGCTTGTCCGACGAAGAGCTGACTGCTGCGGCACGGCAGTATTTGCCGGATTTGTTCCCATCCGTCTGAAAAGCGAATAAAGCGGGCTGCCGTACGTACCGGCCACCCGCTTTATTTCACTTACTTGATAATCTGGATGTGGCCGATGAACGGCAGCGGTGCTTGTTTGCCGTTAGCCGCATTGATAATGCCCAGAATCATCAGCACGAGCACGCATAAATTGCCGATCGGAACAATAATGAGCGGTCCCAGAAACGGAATGATTCCCCCGACGATATTGACGGCGAGCGCGCCCAAGAACACAAGAAGTCCCTGATTGGTGTGGTACATGGCGAATCTCGACTCCCTCGCAGCAAGAAGCGGTACGAAGAATAAAATATAAGCCACAATCGCCATCGCCTTGTTTTTCTCGATATCCGAAGTTTCGAAGCTCAATATAACCCCCTCCTTTCCTTTCATAATTGCTTTTCCCGGCGTTCTATCCGCATAAGTCCAACCTTTCGAACCGGTCACGCATCCATTTCTATGTACAAAAAAACGACACCCTCCTCCATAATTCTTCATCTTCAGTCATTTTCCTGCCATTATTTCCTTTTAATTCTTCGTTTGACAACTCCCACGGCTAAAGCCATGGGATTCTTGGGAGCAGCCAGCTAACGCCAGCTTCGTATCCAAGCTATCCCTGTGTGTCCCACAGTTCGCCCGCCTACGCGAGCAAGCGAAGTCCTTCTTCCAAAATGTTTTGCGCCGCATTCACGTCACGATCATGGTGTATCGCGCATTCCGGACATGTCCACTCCCGCACATTCAAGCGTTTGACATCCGGGTTTCGGTGTCCGCAGCACGAACAGAGCTGACTGGACGGGAAGCTCTTCCCGATGATGCTTACTGTGCGTCCATACCACTTGGCTTTGTACGTCAGCATGGCGCGGAATGTCGCCCAACTGGCGTCGGCTATGCTTCGGGCGAGCTTATGGTTCTTGATCAGATTCTCCACTTGCAAGTCCTCCAGACAGATCACTTGGTTTTCGCGAATGAGTCTGGTGGACAGCTTGTGCAGAAAATCATTTCGCGCGTTCGCCACCCTCTCGTGCAAGCGTGCGACTTGAATACGAGCCTTCTCTCGATTGCTGCCGCCTGTCTTGCGTCTGGACAGCGTCCGTTGCGCCTTGCCTAGCCGTTTCTCCAGTTTGGTCAACGGCTTTGGATTGGCTACCGTCTCGCCATCCGACAGCACCGCAAACGCTTTAACGCCGAGATCCACGCCCACTGCGCGTTCAGATTCAGGCAGCGGTTGGCTTTCCGTTTCACATAGCACCGACACAAAGGTTTTTCCGCTCGGATTTCGCCGAATCGTAGCGGAGAGAATCCGTCCCTCGATGTCGCGAGACTTGGCATAGCGAATCCAGCCTAGCTTAGGCAGTTGGATCCGATTGCCTTCTATGCGAATCGCGCCATTGTTCACGCTGGTGTAGCATTGGTTTGGATTCCGCCTGTTCTTAAACTTCGGATAGCCATTCTGCTCGCGGAAGAACGCCCGATACGCTTCATCCAGCGCTCGCAGTCCTCTCTGCAAAGCGGTGCTGTCTGCTTCTTTCAGCCATTCTTTCTCGCATTTGAGGAGGGTCAATTCGGCGGAACAAGCGGTATACCCGAGCGTCTTCCGCTCTTGCTCGTAGACATCCTTGCGGCGTGCCAAAAAGTGATTGAACACGAACCGTACACAACCGATTGTCTTGTTGATGATGGCGGCTTGCTCCGGTGTAGGATACAATCTGAACTTGAATGCTTTGTGCATCTGCGTTCGCCTCCTACCCCCAGTATATCACAAGAATAGGAACGTATGTTCTCTTTTTTTTGTGTCGGATGCTTGAGACGGCTAATGCCGTCCCGCATCCGAAGGCCTTATATCCCAACGCCTAAAGACGTGGGTTTACGGCCTGTTCTATAAGCTTATGCAAGAAATCGATCGATATGCTGCGGGGAGCAAACAGGGCTCGATAGTCCATACGGCTGTGATATAATGGAAAAAGCAGACGGAAAGGCGGGAGATGTCGCATCATCCACTCGAGAGGCGAGTGGCCGAATCATAATCATTTTATGAAGGGGGAACGTAATGGAGCTCAATAAGGTTGCATACAGTCAAATTGCGGATCAGCTGGAAACGGGCGATCTTTTATTTTGCCATGGGATCGTGGCGGGAAGCTTGCTTGTCGAGAAACTGGAACATTGCCAATGGTCGCATGTGGGGATGGTCGTACGTACGGCCGACGGGCAAAATTTGCTCTGGGAATCGACAACGGCCGATCAATTGCAGGATGTCCGATTCCACGTGAAGAAGACCGGTCCGCAGCTTGTCCGATTGATCGACAGGATGACGACTGATGTAAGCAACAATACGGATACGCTGTTCGCCATCCGCAAGCTGAACGCTGCTCGCTCCCCGGGGATGATCGACGCCATGAACGCGTTTATCGGCGAAGTTCATGATGCCGTGTTTCCAAGCGAGGCCAAAATGTACTTCGAGGTGCTGGAGGGGAAGGTCGGCATCAAAACGTCTTATGCGGATTTTTTCTGCAGCAAGCTGGTCGCGGCCACCTACATCCGAATGGGACTTCTGTCCGCAGAACGGGTTCCGAATGACTATGAACCGAAAGATTTCGCTTCGACGGGCCACGTCCGACTGCAAAACGGCGCCAGCTGGGGCGAGGAGATGCTGATAACGCCATGAGGCTCGGCCGGCAGCGGATATGAAACATTTCTGGATGTCCGGTCTGATCGTCTTAATCGTCTTGCTCACGGCGGCGCCGGAGGCACGGGCAGCGAACGCGGGCTTCGCTCCCCCATCCGTACGCGAAGGGGTATTGAATTTGTCCGGTTGGGATTTGGCTTCGGACGGTCCGGTTCCCCTTGATGGGGAGTGGGAATTGTACTGGGACAGGCTACTCGCGCCAAACGATTTTCTGGCCGCTCCACGACCGCCCGTAACCGGTTTCATCGACGTGCCTTCGTTTTGGAGCGAATACGCGGTAGAGGGCGGCCATTTGCCACGCTACGGTTATGCCACCTACCGGCTCGTTATTACCGGCAATCGCAGCGAGGCGCCGATGGGCATCAAGCTGATCTATGCGTATTCCGCCGCCAACATCTGGGTGAACGGCAAGCCGGTGCGGTCGTTCGGCCAGCCCGGCTACACCCGGCAAGAGGAAGTGCCGCGGTTCGCTTCCTCTTCGGTCGTCGACATTGGTCCGGTCGGCGACCGAATCGAGCTGGTGATCCAGCTGTCCAATTTCAACAATCCCCAAGGCGGGCTCATCAGCGATTTTGTTATCGGCACTTCGGAGCGTCTTCATGCGATGAAGCAGCGGGAAGTGATGGAGGACTGTCTCGTTTTCGGCGCGCTGCTCATGATGTCGGGCTATCATATGATTTTGTACGCGCTGCGGCGAAAGGACAAGTCTCCGCTTTATTTCTCCCTGTTTTGTCTGTGCATCGCCGTCCGTACCCTACTCTCGAATTCCAGGTTCGTGATCGACCTTTATCCGGACATGTCCTGGGCGTGGTGGGCCAAGCTGTCTTACTTGACCGTGTATGTCGGGCTGTTCGCCCTCGCGTCGTTTATTTATCATTTGTTTCCATCCCATATAGCCAAGCCGATATTGCGGTTTATGCAATGGTTTTGTGCCGCATTGACATTGCTCTTAGCGCTGACCGACATTCGCGTGTACGACAAAACGCTGCTGCCGTTCGAAATCGCGGCGCTGCTCTTCATGCTCTACTCGATCTATGCGGTCATCCGGGCGGCGCGGGCCCGTCAGGATGGGGCCTATTTGTTTCTTGCCGGTTTTATCGTCATTTTGCTGGCTGCGCTGAACGATATGTTATCGCGCCTGACCGTAATCACGACTCCGGCATTGCTGCAATACGGGGTGCTCTTCGTCCTCTTTTTACAATCGGTCATTTTGTCGATCCGCTTCTCCAGATCGTTTGCGCAAGTCGAGCGGCTGTCCGAACGATTGCTGTCGCTGGACAAGCTGAAGGACGAGTTTCTGGCCAAAACGTCGCATGAGCTGCGGACTCCGCTCGTCGGCATTATCGGCATAACCGAATCTTTGCTGGACGGCACGCTGGGGGAACCGTCCCCTCAGGCCAGGCTGATGCTGCAATTGATCCGGACGAGCGGCAAAAGGCTGTCGCATCTGATCAACGACATCCTCGATTTCGCCAAGCTCAAAAACAAGGATCTCCATATCAAGCCAGTCGCGGTGGACGTCGCCGGAATGACGGAGCTCGTATTGGCGCTGCTGCAGCCGATCGCTTCCAAAAAGGGGCTCGCCCTGGAAAACCATGTCACGGCCGGCTTGTTCGTCCATGCGGACGAGAACAGGCTTCAGCAAATTTTACATAATTTGATCGGCAATGCGATCAAGTTCACGGACGAAGGCTTCATAAGCGTATCTGCGCAACCCGTGGATACTTATGTTGCCATACGCATCGCGGATACGGGCATAGGCATTCCGGAAAGCGGACTGAACCGGATTTTCGAGTCGTTCGAACAATTGGATTCGGTGATGGAACGTCATGGCGGGACCGGCATCGGACTTGCCATTACGAAGCAACTGGTCGAATTGCAGCAAGGCAGTATTACCGTTTCTTCCACCGTAGGCGAAGGCTCGGTCTTCACCTTTACATTGCCGGCGGTCGTTTCGGCGAGAGAGCTTCTCCCGGAGCTTGACGGAGTCCCTGCAGCAGCGGAGGTTGCGGCGGAAAAAATAGAAGTGGCAGCGGCGGCGGTTCCCGTGCCGGTAGCGAAACCCGTGCGGGACGGGCAGGCGGAAGCGCCTATCGTCATGATCGTCGATGACGATCCGATCAATATCCAGGTGCTCGTAAGCTTTGTCGGCGGAACATACAGGGTCCTGGAAACATGCAACGGTCTCGAGGCTGTCCGCTGGATTCGCGAAGGGGTTAAGCCGGATATCGTTTTGCTCGATATTATGATGCCTCACATTTCCGGCTTTGAAATTTGCCGGCGGATCCGAACCGAATACAATTCGGGGGAGATGCCCGTCTTGTTCCTGTCGGCCAACAATCAGATTGCCGATTTGACCGCGGCTTTCGAGCTGGGGGCCAACGACTATATCCCGAAGCCGGCCGATAAGCAGGAGCTTCTGGCCCGAATCGGCATGCATTTGCGGCTGGCCCAGTGGAATCGTTCCTTGGAGAAGGAATTGACGATAAGGACGGACAAATTGGAAGCCGTCATGCGGGAAACGGCTCGCGCCTTGTCGGAAATTTCCATATTGGAGGAACGAAGCCGCATTGCGCGGGACATTCACGATAAAGTGGGACATACGCTTACCGCTTCGATCGTACAGATGGAGGTCGCGATGATGATGACGGATAAGGATGCTCGAGCGGCGGCGGAGAAGCTGCAATCGGCTTGCGAATTGACTCGCCAAGGGCTGCGGGAAATGCGCCAGTCCGTCCATATGCTGTACGAGCAATCCGCCGATTTGGATTTGTTCTCCTCGCTGCTCAAGCTCGTTCAGGATACGGAGAAATACGCGGAAGTCGTCATCGAGCGGCAAATCGAACCGATCTCGCACGCTCTGCCGCCCGAGCAGGAAAAGTGGATATATCGCGCTCTTCAGGAAGGGATAACGAACGGCATCCGCCACGGCCGGTGCAATTGGTTCAAGTTTGCGTTGAAGCGGACGGGCCATCACATCGAATTCATTCTGGAGAACGACGGGCTTCCCTTCAAGCCCGGCAAATTCGGACTCGGACTGACCGCGATGAAGCAGCAAGCGGAGCGTTGGCAGGGCACCTTCCAAATCGGCTCCGACGGGGCGGCGGGCTGCCGTCTCGAAATCACCCTTCCGATTCAAAGGAGGTAAGACCATGCGAAAAATTCCGATAGTCATTGCCGAAGATCAAGCGATCGTCCGTGACGGGTTAACCGCCATTATCGGGATGCAAGCGGATATGGAGGTGATCGCCTCCTGCTCGGACGGCCTGGAAGCGTACGAGTCCGTTCGGCGATGGCGCCCGCGCATCGTGCTTATGGACATTAAAATGCCCGTGATGGACGGCATTGCCAGTACCAAAAAAATCAAGGAAGATTTCCCGGACACGATCGTTCTCATCTTGACCACCTTCTCCGAAGATCAATACATCGTAGACGGACTGGTGAACGGCGCGAGCGGCTTTCTGCTGAAAGATCTCCATGCAGCTAAGCTGGTATCGATTATCCGGGAAGCGGACAACGGGGAGTTTTTCGTCCCTTCGGCGATTGCCGCCAAGCTGGCCGGGCGGCTGAGAGAGATGTCGGCCGGTCCCGTCACGCCGCTGGCGGAGGAATTTACTCCCCGGGAAATCGAAGTGATCGAGCGGCTCATTGAGCGCAAGAGCAACCGGGAAATCGCCGGGGAGCTTTACCTGACCGAAGGAACGGTGAAAAATTATATAAGCGTCATTTACGAGAAGCTGGGAACGAACGATCGCGTTAAGGCGATTTCGATGTTAAAAAGCTTTCGGCTTCCTCAACCTTCTAATGATTATACACCCGATCGAACGTAAGCCCTTGGAGAGGCAGCGAGTCCCAGTCTACGTTTTCCGTCGTGGCAAGCCGCTGTTTCGTTTGGGTATGGAATACCCAGAAGGATCCCTCATATTTGATGCCGTTGCCTTTGCCGCCTTGCGCCAGCAGTTGAATCGGTTCATTGTCCAGAATGTGCTGCACGCCCTTCTGCGTATCGTCGTTGCATTTGCCCCAGATGCTGTCCGTGATGCAAATGTTGACGGCTATTTTCGCGCCGCTCGGAGTCTGGCATTGAAACATTTTGGCGATATGCATGTGTTTCATCTCCCTAATGATTAAGTATGGTAACGGATCCCGCCGTCCGGAATCTCCCTCAGTTGCCGGACAACGGAACGTTCGCTATAAAATCTTCAATGTTTTTGCCGAGCCTTTTCTGTACGGCGTCTCTGACGTTGGCATACAGGCTTTCGTTCAGAGTCATCGACTGGACTCCCTTATAAATCGTAGTGCTGGAGCTTTTGTAGTGGGCGAACAGGAAGTCGGTCTGCGTATCGGATGAGCTGAAGTAAGCGCCAAGCGTATGCATCGCCAGCGCTCCGTTCGTTTCCGTAACCGCGCCGATCTGGAAATTGCCGGCATTGCTGCCGACCGCATTATGACCGAACAGCTTGATCCGGCCGTCATCGTCCTTCAGCTTCTTCAGCGCATCGATGCTTGATCTGACAACGGCGTATTCGTCGGCGGTAAAGGCCGCCTTTACAATATCCAGCACGACATCATCCAACTGGAACGAGCTGCTGGATACGCCGTATAGCTGGAAGTCGAAGCCTTGGGAAGTCCAGGCCAAAGCCCCGAGCGTGTTCAAGTAAGTGCTGTACCAGGTTTGCGCGTCCGTTTCGCGATTCGCGCTGGCATTGGCCGCAAACTGGGCGAACAGGGTGGAATCGAGCACATCCTGACGGTTTTGACCGGATACGCCGCTTACGAAAGAGATCACGCTCCCGGCAGTGATATTGGCTGAAGAATCGTTTTTGCCGTGGTTATCTTGAGCGATGGGCGGCTTGCCGCCAGCGTTTAGGCCTTGCAGGGCAAGCGGGGCAAGGTCGGGCATCGACAGCTTGACGGATTGAATGAAATCGATCGATTGTTGCACGTCGGCAATATTCATAATGAAACCTCCTATTTTTTCGCTGGTTCAGCTTAATGGAATCGAAACGATGAATTGTTGAATTTGGGTGTTCAATCTGCTCCTCACGGTGCTCCTCATGCGGCTGTATACATTGTCGTTCAACACCATCATTTGTGACGATGCGAACAAATTCACGGAAGCGGCTGCGTATTGATCGAATAAAAAATCGGCGGGAATTCCTTGACTATTGAACAGCACGGCCATCGTCTGCATTTGGACTTGATCGCCCTTGGCATTCTCCGCGACTCCCAGCTGAAAATTGCCCGCGCTTGCGGTGACCGAGTTTACGCCCAGCAGTTGGATGCGACGATCCGTGCTTTTGAAGCTGCCGAGCGCCCGAAGCATCACGGTCAGACTATCCTGCGCGCTTTTGGTCCATGTGCCGGAGGTCAGCTCGAGAATCGCATCGAACAATTGAAATTGTTCCGGCAATTGCGCGTACTTTTGAAAACGGAATCCGACCGTATTCCAGCCGAGCAAAATTAAAGTTTGGACGTAGACCGAGTACCACTGATCGGTTTCGGTATCCCTCTGATAACGGCCGTTGGCCGCGAATTGGGCAAACAGCGTGGATTCGAGAACGTCATCCCGGTGCTCGTCGCAAATACCGGCGGCGATAGACACCAGACTCCCCGCGCAAACATGGGAAGAGCCGCACGATTTGTCGGTCCGGGTCGCAGCTGGTACCGTTTCCCCCGAGAGAACGCTTTCCGTCAGTTCGGGATAACGTAGACTTATGCTGCCGATCAAGCCGAGCCTCTCCGTCAGATCGATCATGTTCGATTCACCTCCTTCTGTTCAAATCATAAGCGGAGCCTGCTGAAAGGAGTAGTGACCGGCGGTCATGCTTCGGTCATGGAAAAGTCAGGGGAGGTCATGAAGCGCGCGAAGGACAAACCGCCGAGAGCAGCAAAAAACCGCCGGGGCTTCCCCCGACGGCACGGCTTGCATCCTATTCAATTAGCGGCAAAACCGTTCGAACGCTTGAGTCAGATCGGCGGCGATCTGCTCGGCCGACCGGTTCTCGATTTGATGGCGCTCGATCATGTGCACGAGCTCTCCGTCCTTCATCAGCGCGATGGACGGGGACGACGGCGGATACGGCGCGAAAAATTCGCGTGCTTTGGCAGTCGCTTCTTTGTCTTGTCCCGCGAACACCGTGAACAGGTGATCGGGCGTAATATCGTGCTCCAGCGCTTTGGCTACGCCGGGACGGCATTGGCCTGCGGCACAGCCGCATACCGAGTTGACGACTACGAGAGAAGTCCCTTTAGCCGCATCGAACTGCTCCACCACTTCCTCAGGCGTCCGCAGCTCCTGAATGCCGAGTCGGGTCAAGTCGTCCCGCATCGGTTGAATCATATCGCGCATATAGGATTCGAATGACATCGCCATTATCGCTTCACTCCTCCATGATTCGCAAGTTTCGAATCGAAAATGTTTACTTTCTCCCATTATACATCTCCGACTTGCGGAAGCAAAGCCCCTAAGAAAGCAAGAGGGTTTCCAGGCGGACTATTCGCTGCAGCGGCGGCTGTGGCTTGCGATGTTGCGCTGCGCTCGGTCAGTGGGGCTATAACGGCTTGTCCCTTACTGCTCCCGATCCCCTTCATCGTCTTCCAAATTATATGCGGAATTTTTGTCGCGATGCATAAATCGTTCGCCCTGATCCGACGGAGCGATCCCTTTCTCGAAAAGGTCGCGGTTCTCCGCCGTTCGAAAACCTATATCCTTGAACGGATGCACCCACTGGTCTCCCGCCATGATGAACGGGTCGGTCTCCTCCGTCCACTGGCTGAGCGGAGATTCCGGCGATTCGTAAATATGGTCCCCGATCGTCACGCCGAATTCGTTAACGAAAGGCTCTCGCGGGCCTCTCCCTTCCGTAAATTGCGGCAAAAAGTTGATTTCGAACGGATCCAGCGTCGCGTCCTCGCCGCCCGTCTCCCGGGTGCCGGAATCGGAATGCAATTCGTCTCGATTATTGTCCATGGCTGCTCCGCGCTTCAAACGGAGGGCCGGTTGGGCCCGTTTAGCTTTTTATCGGCGGAGAGACCGGCGTCCCCGCGATTTTTCCCGTTCTGCCCGGCTTGTCGGCGCTGCGCCATAGAATCTTGATTGTTCGTCTGCTTGATTGACATAAGTTTACGTCATCTCCCTTCGGCTTTATTATGCATCGAATAAGAGAAAATGATGCCAGCCCCCGCCAAAACAAGCGTCTGCCATTGAAACGCCGACAACAACATAACGGACCGCTGCGGCACATCGGCGAACGAGACGGCAAGCATGCCCAACCCCATATACATGGCCGCTACGCGGAACAACTCTCCCGTGCCTAGCGATTTACGGCGAATCCACATAAACAACGCCACGATGGCGGCAACCATGACGGTATAAGCGGAAACCGGATGATAACGGTATTCGGGGTCGTTCAGCACAAGCCCCCAAGGCAGCGTTGTCGCTCTTCCGTACTTCCAGTCGATGGCGGCATACACGATGACGGCCGCGACGGCGCCGAACGACATCAGGTCCAGAAATAGCCGTGCCGGGACGCTGCTGCGCCTCAGCTTCAGGATCAAGTATAGGACAGCGGCCGTTATCGCCAACCCGGCCTCCCGCGTCCCTCCGTTCATCATCATCAAAGCGAGCGGACGGTTCCAGACTACCGAAGGGGCAAATAAAACGTGTCCGAACTTCCAAATGACGAACGCGATAAAAGCGGCGTTCTGCAGCAATTCCGCCGCCTCCTTGGCGGGAGCTCCATGTGTTCGGGACAGCCAGCGCACGGCAAAAATCGCGGTCATCACGGCTGCAATAACAGCCAATAAGCCGATTTGGATCGCGAAAGGTCCCCACGAAATTAACTCGGGCAAACAAATCCACTCCGTTTCAAGATGAATAAGCAGGACCCGTCCATAACAACCTAATAGACGGCTTACAGCGAGCCAAGATGCACGAATGGAGTGAGCGCCTTGACCGTTTTTCACACTTTATTTCGAATAGCCGCCGTTGCGGCAGCCGTTTCTTGGATCATTATCCCGACGGACGGTTCCGCTTCGATCCGAAGCGCTGCAGCCGCACCATTCCCGGCTTCGACCGAACGCGACAAACCTCTCGTCACCTTTTCGCTATTAAGCGACATTCATGTGCAGGAAAACGACGAAATGTCGCAACAATTATTCGTGAAAGCGCTTAAAGATCATTATAGCATAAAGTCGGACAACCATATGCTCTTAATAAACGGAGATTTGACGAATGGCGCGGGTGAAGATTTCGACATGCTTCGCCAACTGTTGAACAGTACTCCGCATGCTCCGGTGCATGCTACTATGGGCAATCATGAGTATTACGGCATGTGGCGGCACGGCAGCCATTACAATTACGCCAAGCTGAGCAAGCAGTGGAGCTCGGTCAAAGCGACGGCCCAATTCATGGACTTCTTCGGTTACTCCAAAGCGTATCACGAAACGACCCTGCAAGGGGTGCCGTTTCTGTTTATGAGCGGCGAAGCATATCGGGACGTCGATGCATCCTTTGCCGAGGACGCTTACTTATCGGAGGAGCAGTTGGTCTGGCTTGATACGAGACTTGCCGAACATCAAGCACGACGAAATGCGAAGCCCGGCGGAGGAACAGCTGCTCGGGGAACGGATCTGCCCGCACTCGTGTTTCTCCATCAGCCGCTGCCGGGTACGCTTGACGGCAGCTCCCTCGAACGGGGAGTCGTGCAGCACGAACGTCTGCGCGCCATCCTGGAGAAGTATCCGTTCGTCGTGTTGTTCTCGGGGCATACCCACTGGGATTGGGAAACGACAAACCAGCTGTGGCGCGGTCCGTTCGTTGCTGTCGGAAGCGCTTCGGTACGCATCGTGTATGGTCCCGACAACAAGCCTCTCCATCCGGCCAAAAGTGAAAGCTTGTTCGTCGAAGTATACGACGGGCGCATCGTCGTACGGGCGATCGACCACGAGGACGGCCGTTGGATCGGAGACCCTGCCGTTATTCATTGGGGCGGCGGCGGTGCTGGATCGAGGATGCCGAGCCAATGAGCAGTCGGTCGGGACTGCCGCATGTGAGACGGGCTGTACCCGGCAAAGGGCGTTTTTCTTTTATCCGCAAACACGTTACAATGATTTGTAATGACCCCGTCGACATGCGGGAAAAGGAGATTTGTTGTGAGTTATGACGTTATCGTAATCGGCGGCGGCCCGTCCGGCCTGATGGCATGTATCGCTGCCGCAGCTGCGGGAGCGAAAGTGATGCTCGTGGACAAAGGGGACAAGCTCGGACGCAAGCTGGGCATCTCCGGCGGGGGCAGGTGCAACGTGACCAATGCCAAGGAGCTGGACGAGCTCATCAAATTTATCCCCGGCAACGGCCGGTTTCTGTACAGTGCGTTGAATACGTTCGGCAATCGGGACATCATCACCTTCTTCGAAGGTATGGGTATTCAGCTGAAGGAAGAAGACCGGGGCCGGATGTTTCCGGTAAGCGACAAGGCGAAGACGGTCGTTGACGCACTCGTAAACCGGGTACGCGAGTATGGCGTGGCGGTTCGCATCAACAGCCCGGTCGATCGGGTCGTGTACGAGGACGGGCATGCGGCAGGAGTACGGCTGCGCTCGGGCGAACGGCTCAAGAGCGGCTGTGTCATTATCGCCACCGGCGGGAAATCGGTACCGCATACGGGTTCGACCGGCGACGGTTACGCCTGGGCGGAGGAAGCCGGGCATACGATTACCGAGCTGTATCCGACCGAAGTGCCGATCACGTCCTCCGATGCTTATATCCAAACCCGCGAGCTGCAGGGCTTGAGCTTGCGCGGCATTCATTTGGCCGTATGGAACGAGAAAGGAAAGCTGCTGGTCGAGCACGAGGGCGACATGATTTTCACCCACTTCGGCATATCCGGCCCCGCCGCTTTGCGGTGCAGCCAGTTCGTCGTGAAGCAGTTGAAGAAGACCGGGGGACGCACCGTCCCGATGACGATCGATCTGTTCCCGGACCGTTCGTCTGACGAAATCTATGCCGAGACGATGCGGCTTGCCCGGGAGGAATCCAAAAAAGCGGTCAAAAACGTGCTGAAAGGCTTTTTTCCCGAGAAGCTGATCCCGATTCTTCTGAAAAAGGCCGGTATCCCGGACGACCTCACGTATGACAATATTCCGAAGCAGCCTTGGACGGAGCTGGCCAGAATCGCTAAAGCGTTCCCGCTTCGCGCGAACGGCACGCTGTCCATCGAGGAAGCGTTCGTGACAGGGGGCGGCGTTCATCTGAAGGAGATCGATCCGAAGACGATGCAGTCTAAGCTTATGCCGGGCTTGTTTTTTTGCGGGGAAGTGCTGGACGTGCACGGTTACACGGGGGGCTACAATATTACCGCCGCCTTCTCGACCGGGTATACGGCGGGCAAGAACGCGGCTTTGACGAGCGGCACAGCAGGCAGCAGCTAGCAGCGGATTGCCCCTAGCAATGGAACCGCACGATGCTGGGCTGTACTAACTGCAATCGAAAATAACAGTATTCTGGGGCTCTTATTGGTGGACAATGGAAGCGGGGTGCGATATAAGAGCTGCTGGAGACTCTTATCCACAATCAAATCACCCGATTCCAGCACATTACCACCAAAAAGGAGCCCCAAACGCCTCTTATTTATTCAAAAGTCCCGATTTTCTCCAAAATAAGGCGTGCAAAAGACTGCTATCGCCGACAATCGGCCACGCCGCCCCTCATTCAACGGCATGCCGCTGCCCGCCGACATCAACCCCTGGCCAAGTCGAAGTGAAGAACTAAGCTTGCGCGCCGACCACAACCCCGTCCGTATCGGATACGGGATCACCTTTCTTAATCCGCAGCCGTCCGGCCGCGTCCACCCACAAGCAATACGCGCCGAGGCGTAGCGGCTTGCCCGTAAAGTCGCTTCCCGCGGTCGCAAACCCCTGGTCCGAGCTCAGACGGACCGACGACTTGAGCCCGCCCGTCGCGGGGTCCGGCCCGAACGCCGCCGTCATCGCGCTGCCGTTACCGAACTCCATCGCACCGCTCGCCTTGATCCGGAAGCGCGGAAGCGGCTCGTTCGCGCCGACCGTCGCCTGCAGCAGCGTATCCGCGGCGTCGCCGAGGGCGTACTGCAGCGTTCGTCCGACGAGCACTTGATTCAGCAGCGGCCCCGTATCTCCGGTATCGTCGATATAGTAAGCGATATTCGCCGCCCCGTTCGTCGTCACCTTGGCCGGGTTGCCTTTCGTCGTGAACCAGTAGTTGCCCCGGATGCTTACCCCTTTGACCCAAGTCGCCAGCCGAATGTAAGACGGTTTGCCGCTGTTTACGCCGTAGAAGTAATTGTTGTAAATATTGGCGCCCTCTACATAGCTGCAAGAAACGTCGTAGCCGGTCGGCGCATTGTCACCGAACAGGCACCCCATGACGGTGGCAGCCACTACCTTCTTCTGATCGAACCCGGTCAGCTGCACGCCCGGCAAATTCGTCGTTTTGCCGTTGCGGTTGAAGGCGCAGTACAGAATCGACGGCTGCTCGGCATTTTGCGCCAGCACGCCGGCTTTGGCGTTGTCGTGGACGGAGCAGCCGAATATGGTGCAATTGGAGGCTACGTGATTCCAGTAAACGCCGTTGCCGCCGTTCTCGTGGATAACGCCGCCGACAATCGTCATCACATTGCTGAACTGGAAGCAATATACGCCGTGGGAGCCGTTCTTGCCGATATCGCAGTCGTTCAAGGACAACGAGTCGCCGTACCGCCAATGAACGCCTACGCCTCCATGGCTCTGAATGACGCAGCGGTTCAAGCCGCACTTACCGCGCCCCCGCTTCATTGTGTACAGCAGATACACTCCCGCCCCTGACTGAGCGTTGCCGATAATGCCCAAATCTTCGATCCAGAAATTGACGAGCATCTGAACGTTATCCGGCTCGTAAGGAGTTTCCGGTCCCGGCTTATATTCCACCGCGTTCGCCCCGTTCGCGTCGATGTTGAGCAGAATCGAAGCGCCGGCATTTTCCCCTTTCAGCGTGACGTTGGACTTGGCCTTAATGCCCGTAATCTTGTATTGGCCCTTGGGGAAGAAGACAATCCCGCCGCCCGAGGCGCTGACGAAATCGATCGCCGCCTGAATTTGCGCCGTATTGTCCGCATTCGACGGATTCGCCCCGAACTGTGGGTCCGTTACGGACGAGTACGTTCCTCGGCTCCAAGCCGGTCCGCCCCCGTTTCCGCCGCCGTTGCCCCCGCCGAGTTTATTGCCTTCGGACTCCTTCAGCAGATCGAGCGCGTGGACCGTCCCGCTCCCTACTAATGCAGCCCCCGCCACTCCTATGGCGGACAACACCGCTCTTCTGCTCAGCTTTCCTCTGCGGGCTCCTTCAAACACCGCGCCCTCCGCCTGCTGCTTCACTTCCGGCTCTCCATTCTGCATCCGGTTCAAGTCCTTGTCTGTCATGGATCATTCACCTCTCCCGTTTCGGTTATTTCTTCGCCTTGCCCTTCTCCGTCTCGATCACCTTATCCGTTGCCTCCGCCGCCTGTCCGAGCCCGGTGTTGATATCCTTCTTCCCTTGAACCATTTCGTACCAGCTCGCGAGCAGCTTGGCATCGGCGATGCTTTGGTATTTCGTCTTCGGCGCCGGCTTCGCCAGCTTCTCGGGGACGAGCGCCTTCAGATTCAGTTTCTTGCCTTGGAAATACGGCGACTCCGTGCCGAACGCTTTATGAACATCCGGGTTGTCGAGCGAACTGATAAATCCTTTCTTCGAACGTTCCATCTGAAATTCGTCCGAGCCGAGATAAGCGATCACTTCGAACGACTGCTCCTTATGCTTGCTCATCGACGTGACGTAGAAATAGTAAGGGTAACCTTGCGGCCCTACGCCAGGCAGTTCCTTGAAAGTCGGCAGCGTCACCACGTCGATCATATCCATGTTGGGAGCGGCCCATGGGTTCCCGCCGCTTAGCGTCGCATGCATAGCCGATATTTTCTCGTCGAAAAACACGGCGCTCTGATACGCGAGCAGCATTTGCTTCGCATCGACCTCGTTGCCGGGAATCCGGTTGAAGCGCAAATAATTTTCCGTAAACCGGGCCCATTTCGCATCCGATGAGAATGTTGCCTTATCGGTCGTCGGATCGACATGAGGCAGTGAGAACGGGTTCAAGAGCGCCATATGCTGGAACGAGAACGTCATTCCGCGGTACTGCTTCCCCCCTTCCGTGCGGGTCATCCGTTTGGCCAGCTCATACGTTTCATCCCACGTCATGCCGTCTTTCGGGTACGCAACACCGAATTTATCGAAAAGATCCTTGTTGTAGAACATGGCGGCTGAGGAATTGCCGATCGGCAAACCATAGATGCCTCCGTTCGCCGCCTGCCGCATCATCTCGATGCTTGTCGGCTCGAACCGGTTCAGATCGTACTTGTACTTCTTCACCAGCTCCGAAATGTCGTACTGCAAGCCGTACTCCAGCAAATTCCCGTGCAAATGCCCGATCGAGCTCCATAAAATATCGATCGTTTTGCCGGCGGCGATCATGTCCGGCAGCGTATTCCCTTTCTCCAGCGGCGTGAAGACGGGCGTAACATGCGGGAACTTTTTCTTGATCGCATTCCCGTAGTCCTCCATAAACTTGTCTACCGTCACCCCGGTCGAGGTGTGGTAAAACTGGAGCGTAACCGGCTCCGCCTGGGCCTTCGGGGGCTGCGAGCCACCCCTCGGTTCCGTATCGGCACCCTTGGTCCCGCCAGTAGAACATGCAGCCATCAAGGTTGCGATTACCAAGCTTGGCAAAACGGCCAAACTCCGTTTGAACATTCCCATCTCCCTTTCGCTCTCATCCTCGGACCGTTCGGCCCACATCCGGCCATATACCGCCAGTCACTTCCCTTTCTCCGTCTCGATCTTCTTATTCGCGTCCTCCGCTGCGTCGCGCAATGCCGTATTGATGTCCTTCGGACCGATGATGACTTGGTCGAATTGCGTGCCAAGGCTCGCCAGCGCCACACTATCGTACTTCGTCAAAGGTGTCGGAGCCGCGTTTTTGACCGGGAACATCGCTTTGACGTTTTTCCCTTTGAAAAACGGAATATCGTCGCCGAACGTGCTCCGGATCGTCTTGTCGGTGAGCGAAGTGAACTTGCCCTGCTTGGTGGAAAATTGCTGAAACTCGTCGGAGGTGAGGTACGAGATCACCTCGAACGCCTTGTCCTTCTTCTTGCTCTGGTTCGTAATGTAGAAATAGGTCGGGATCGGCTGCGAGCCTACACCCGGCGTCTCGGTGAACGACGGCAGCGATACGACGTCCCAATTCATCGTGTCCTTGTAAGTCGAGGAAGCGAACGCCCCCGTGTTGACGAACATCGCCGTCACTTTTTCTTTGTCGAACAGCTCCCGCTGCTTGGCCAAAGTAACGTTTTGCGCGTTCACTTCGTTGCCGGGTGTTTTGTAGAACCTCGAGAAATTGTCGAGCAGCTTCTTGAACCCTTCGTCGGTCGCGAACCTCGCCTTATCCCCAGCCGGATCGACGGACTGGAGCGAGAGCGGATTGACGGTAAACATCGCGCCGGTCGCCATCCCGAATCCGCGGTAAGACACTCCCGCTTCGTTGCGGTTCAGCTTCTTCGCGAGCTCATACGTTTCGTCCCAAGTCATGCCGTTCTTCGGGTAAGCCAAGCCGAATTTATCGAAAATATCTTTGTTGTAATACAGCACCAGCGTGTCCATCGACGTCGGAAGCCCGTAAATCCCGCCCTTCGCCATCTGCTTTTGCCGTTCGATCAGCGCCGGATCGAAGCGGGCCAGATCGAATTGGTTTTTCTTGATCAGCTCCGTCATATCGTACTGCAGCTGCGGGTCGAGCACGCCGAAGAACACATGGCCCACCGAAGCGTAAACGATGTCCGGCATTTGGCCGGCCGCGATCAAATCCTGGATCGCCGATCCTTTCCCCGTATAAGGGATGAAGCGCAGCGTCACCTCGGGGAACTTCTCCTTGATTTTGTTGCCGTACTCCTGCTTGAACTGCTCTTCGCTTACGTTCAGTACCGTTTGCCAGATCGAGAGCTCTACGGGATCCTTGGGCTTGGCCGCTTCCGTTTCTTTCTTGCCCAACTCGTCCTTGCCCGTACAAGCCGTAAGCAGCAGCGCTGTCACGACGAGAAGCGCGAGCGAACCTTTTACCCTCCAATACCCCTCTTTTGCCGCCATTCGGAAATCACTCCCAGCCTATTTTTGTAAACGCATTCATTTTACTTGTAATTGGCTCCTTAGAAGGCCGCTTCACCTCCCAATCAATTAACATTTCACTCCTCTTCGATCTCCATAATTATTCGAAATCTTGCTATAATCTTAATATACACCTGATTGTACGATCAATGAACGATAGCTGTACTTTGTGGATGAATCAATCGTTTTATGACCGCTGAAGGAACAGGGGGACCCGTATATGCTGTCGATCAAGTCCGTTCTTTATGACGATCGAATCGAGAAGTGGAAAATCGAACCGAAGAAGGTGCACCACCATATTCTGATTTACGTGACGAGCGGTACGGTCATTTACGAGCTGCTCGACCAAGTCGTCGAGCTGCGGCAAGGAGAAGCTTTGTTCATCCCGTCTGGTACGAGCCGCTCCTGCCATAACGACAAAGACCCGCACCAGAAATATTCGGCCCACTTCACATCGTCCGGGCATGCGGATACACTCTTGGATCCGTTGCGGGAAAACGGCTGCTTCACTTGCAAAATCCATAACGGAAATTATTTCAAGCAAAGGTTCTCCACCCTGCTGCTGCAGTGGTTCAACCGGACTCCCGGCTTCGAGCTAATATGCGAAGGCATTCTCTCGGAGATGCTCGGCTGGATGATCCAGGATTCGCACAAGCAGCGCAGCTCCGCGATCAAGCTCGATTTGATGACCCGGCTGCAAAATTATATCGTCCATAACCATTGCAAAGCGATCCGTTTGTCCGATCTCGCCGACTATATCGAGCGCTCGCCCAATCACGTGACCAAGCTGTTCAAGGAAACGCTCGGCCAGACCCCGATCGATTACATCCACCAGGTGAAAATTTCCGTAGCATGCGAGCTGTTGAAAAACAGCAAGATGACGATAGCGGAAATATCCGATCATCTCGGATACTGCGAGCAATCTCACTTCCACCGCGTGTTCAAAAAAGTGACCGGACTCGTCCCCCTGGCCGTCCAGAAAGGCCAGCCGATCACGCTCCTGCCGCTGCCGAAGATAGGCCGCTAGCCGGAAGCGTATACGGATCGCAGAGTAGTTTGCACGTCCGTTCGAGAAGCTGAAGCCTGAAGCTCCATGCCGGCGCCTCAGGCTTCCCGATGCTCACACCTCGATGCCGATCTTGCCGTTCTCATGGATTACAGCGTATCGCCGCAGCCTCGACTTGCCCTCCACGAGCGATTTTCCCGTCCGGATATCGAACTCCCATCCGTGCCACGGACAGCGGACGATCTCCCCTTGTTTCCCGTATTCGTATTCGTATACCGGGGAGAGCAGCGTGGTGCCGCATACCGGCCCTTTGCACAGCTGCGCCCCTTGGTGAGGGCAATAGTTAAGGATGGCGTAATATTCACCCTTGACGTTATAGACCCCGATCGACTTGCCGTCGATTTCATACATGCGGTGCTGGCCTTCCGGAATTTGCCCGGCTTCGTCTACATAATGTACGGTCATTTCCCCGCTCCCTCTCTTACAGGTTGTACAGCCGCTTCGCGTTGGAGTAGAAAATGCGCTCTCTCGCCTCGGGCGTCAGCCATCTCAATATTTGGTCCGGGGCGTCGAAGTCCCAGTGCGGATAGTCGCTCGAATACATCAAGACGTGTTCGGCGTCCATCATTTCGAAGATCGCCTTCAGATGGTTCTGGTTTTTCGGCTCCTCGATCGGCTGCGTCGTAAACAGGCAATGCTCGCGGATGTAGGCGCTGGGCATTTTTTTCAGCCAAGGCACTTGGGCGCGCAGAGCCGTATAATTTTTGTCCAGACGCCACATCAAATGCGGCAGCCAGGCGACACCCCCTTCGATAAATACGAATTCGAGCGACGGAAACTTCTCGAATACCCCTTCGCAGACGATGCTCGTCAGCTGAGCCATAAAGTTTTGCGACAAATTCGTATGCCATTCGAGATACCACGTCGGATATCCGGCCGCCGACGGCGGATTCGATTGCCCCGCGCCCTCCGCTCCGGGATGAATCGCTACAGGCAAACCGTTGCGCGCCGCCGCCTCATAAATCGGATGGTAGTATCTCTGCCCCAGCGGCATGCGCGTAGCGCTGCTCATGACGACTTGGACGATGCCGGGATGCTGGCCGAGCCGGTCGATTTCCTTCGCCGCGAGAAGCGGATCGAGGAAGGAGACGAGCAGCGATCCTCTAAAGCGGCTGTCCGCACTTAACCAATGCTCGATCATGAAATCGTTGTAGGCGCTCGCAAGCGCCGCCGCGTAATCCGGATCGTGTCCGACGGATATGCTGAACAAATTGCTGGTCAAGATGCCGTACTCCACGTTGTACGGGTCCATCAGCTGCTTCGCCGCGAAGGCGGGGTCCGAGCCTTCCATCCCTCCACCCGGAGGGACGGCATCTTTCCGGCCGACGCCGACCGGGCTGTAGTACCCGGAGTACATCAAGCCGAGACCCGAGCGGGCGACCCGGCTTTTCCACGGCTCCTCCAAATACGGGAGCAAGTCGCGGGGGCTCCTCAACGCATTATGAATATCACAATCGATCACTTTTAATTTTTCAATCATAGAAATTCCCCTTTGCTGTAGTGAATAACATCCGGTTTCAATTGTTATTTTAATAAATTAAAGGGATTAGGACCATGAACATATGAAACCAATAGTGAACGATTCAATCATTTTTCTATTTTTCACATCACAAAACAATCCCCTTTCAGGAAAGGGGACGGCTCCCGAATATCGACTTCCGAATAGCGGAAAAAAACGACGCTATGGACGCCGTTTACCTCTACCTTCCGAGAATAGCGGAAATTTTTGCATCTATTTCAGTCGTTTTGGGCTTCAAATCACTCCATTAATAGGGATTCGACCGAAATAAGGTCGGTTTTTTCCTCTATTTCCCTGGTCATCACTCTTTACCAAAAATAAGCGCAATAATTGCCGCTATTTACGTAAATAGAATCGCTGCCCGGCGCCCGAGCTGCACAAAAAAAAGAGCACCCTTAAGGTGCCCTCGTTCAACGCCGGCCACTTACAGCCGAACACCGGCCGAGAAGTGGTCGTAATCGTCTCCCGACGGATCAAACATACCGGGATCGGCCCCGGATTCGTCCGCCGAACCGATTGTGCCGCCTTCTGCCGACGTATAATACGACTCCGGCCAATCCTCGTTGACGACATGCGCCGGAATCGGAACGGAGTCCAGCCCGTACGCCAAGCTGTACGATTCGGATTCCGCCGACGTCGTCTCGGTGTTCATCAATACGCCTCCGTTAGCCTGAGCGATCTCCAGCGCGGAGGTAAGATCGTTATGGTCGATATACAGCTGGACGCCCGGTTTGTCCCCCCGCCCTGTCGCATGGGCATGGTAGCCGAGCTCGGACAGCGTATCGAACGCGATCGCGGCGGAGGCCGAATCCGGGAACTCGAAAAAGATCGGTGCCTGACTCATGAAAGCCCCTCTTTCATCAAGATGGAATAGGTATCAGCCTATAGGATATTCCTCCTATTGCTTCCTTATTCGCATTGCCGCCGATTCGCCTACCATGCGTTGAACAATTCCCCCATTACATACCCGATAACCCAGCCGGCCGGAATGAGCGCAATCCCCGCCAATAGTCCATAGGCTGACCAACCGAGCGCCAAACCTGCCAGCGCATAGGCCGGAACGAACAGCAGCGGCGTCGCTTTGCGAATCGCCTTCGCACGGTCTTCATCCCGCCACGGGAACAGCTTCACGAACGCGGCCCCCTGCACTTCCTTGCCATACATTTTGACCCAATAAGCGAGCGGAAGCGATACGCCGAGCCAGAACAACCACTTAACCGCAACCGGCATCAGCATCAGCCCGAAACTGCATGCAAGCGTAAATTGCACATACAGCCTCACTTGAGTGCCGCTCCGGAAAAAAGATTTGAAGATTGTCTCCGCCAGCACGCGATCGGGGGTACGCTTGCGGAATAAAGTACGCGAATTGCTAAGCACAAGCGGCTTGGTCCGTTTCAAAATTTTCGATGGCTTCGGAACGACCTGGCCCATCAGCAGTGCGGCGAACTTCATCCGCTGATCGGACTCGTAGGCCACATCCTGATAAAACGTATGCGACATCGTCAACCTCATCTTGGCGAGAAACCAAGTGGAAACCGCCAGCAGCGCCGTCCATGCAGCCGCCCATAGCCAGGCCGCCTCCGCTCTGCCTGCGATCACGAACATAATGCCAAGGACGATGAAAGCCCCCGCACTGGCGAACCAGCCGAGGAAGCGGGACAGCCTTAGCGCAATAATCCGATTCGCAAGCAGCATATGCGCCCCGGCTGCTACCGTCAACGCTGCCAACAGCACCAGCCTGAACGTGCCGTACCCGTGTACCTGGACAAGAAAAGGCGAAAGGAATCCAACCGCAATCAGCGACAGGAATACCCGGACCGAAAGCGAATAACCGAGCCCGCTGCCCTTCAACCGCCTCATCCACTCCGCGTTGCGAAGCAGAAACAATTGATCCGCTTCCTCCAAAAATAATCGCAGCGAACCGAGTCCGCACGAAATGTACAGAACGATAAGCCAAGCCGTTTCCGGTACGGCTCGCCCCCATCCCGGCATATCCCCCCACCACGAAACATACTGATACCCGGCGACCAATAAAGCGGGAATGACGATATACAGCGCTACCGTCCAGTCGACGGCCATTTTCCATACCCGATACTGAAACCGCCACTCCGAGATCAGCCTTCGCCTGAATAATTTCCTCGCATCGATCATGCCGCCCCTCCGCTCAAGTCAACGTATGAAAGCATTCGAACAGCGTAGCCCCGGGCATCCCGCACTCCTGCCGGATCTGCTCCAGATCCCCCTGCGCGACCGCTTCCCCGCCGTTCAGCAGCACGAAGGAATCGCAAATCCGCTCCGCCGTATCGAGTACGTGCGTGGACATTAAAATTGCCGCCCCGCGCCGTCTTTCCTCGTTCAACGTTTCAAGCAGCTCCTTCGTCGCC
The DNA here is from genome assembly GCF_005938385.1 of Paenibacillus mesophilus. Classification (GTDB taxonomy): domain Bacteria; phylum Bacillota; class Bacilli; order Paenibacillales; family NBRC-103111; genus Paenibacillus_AB; species Paenibacillus_AB mesophilus. The sequence goes on along the minus strand of NZ_VCRA01000027.1, from coordinate 10,330 downwards.
TTCGGATCAAGTCCGATAAACGGCTCGTCCACGATATAGACGTCCGGCTTGGTCAGAAAGCCGATAATGAGCATCACCTTCTGCTGCATCCCTTTGGAGAAGGAAGTGGTCAGATGATGCCGAACATCGCCGAGCTTGAATTGGGCGAGCAGCTCTTCGGCCCGTTCCCGGAACTCGCCTTCCGCCAAACCGTATGCGGCCGCGGCCAGCTCCAGATGCTCCCACAGTGTAAGCTCCTCGTATAAGATCGGATGCTCGGGAATGTAAGCGTACGTCCCGAGCGGCCCGGAGAAGCTGACCTCTCCCTTCGTCCGCTTGATCAAGCCCAATATCGCTTTGATCGTCGTGCTTTTCCCGGCGCCGTTCGGCCCAATCAGTCCGACCAGTTGACCGGCTTCAAGCGTAAACGCCACGTTCCGGATGACGTTGTCGCGCTCTTCATAGCCGGCTTGCTCAATATTCACCTTCAGCAGTTCCATAATTGAGTAGCTCCTTTGCCTAGAAGGCCGGCGATAACTCCGCTACGGGTCTGAAATATGCTTCCGATCGCCGTTGTTTCCAGATTTTTTGATTCAATACGCCCATATTCGGTGAAAATCCGGAAACAAATGCGACCGCTCACACTTCTACAGCATCATTTCAGACCCTCCGCTCACTAAGTCACCGGACTTCATATAGAACGAAACATAAAAACCGTCTTGACTGCGCATCGTTACTTCTAACGATAACACAATCAGGACGGTTTAGAAAAAAAGTTCCCGCTCATAGTCCTCCTACCGGCTCCCGGCCGCCCGGCCCCAATCGCGCCGCGTCCGCTCGTATTCGTTCAGTTTCTTGTCCAGTTGCTGGCTGATCCGTACAACGCAGAAATGAGTCAAATCACCATGTCGATCAGCCTCCCGGTGCAGCTTCCGTCTAAGAATTTCGATTTCGTTTAACAGAGACATCATAGCCTGCATCCTCCTTCTCCCGCTTTGATTGGACATGCTCACGGTAAAGATGGTTCATCAGCTCGACCAGCTCGGCATCGAACAGCACATCGCTCCAGCAGTACAGCTCCTCGAGCGCTTCTTGGTGACTTAGCCCGATCGAGGTCCGTTCATCCGTCAATGTCGTATAGTTGCTCGCGATTCTCAGAATGCGGGCATTCAGCGAAATCGACTTCCAGGTGAGACCGAACGGATATCCGGTTCCGTCCAAATTCTCGTGATGATGCAGCACCGCTTCCCCATCGACCTCGCCGCTTGCGATAAACGACTCCAAAATGCCCGCCCCAAGCTTCGGGTGCTCTTGCAGCTGCAGCAAAGCTCCATCATACAGCCGGTGCCGATTGTCGAGAATGTCGCGCGATATATGCAGCTTGCCGATATCATGCAGCAGTGCGGTCCGATAAAGCACCTGCTGTTCCTTGTCGGTATAACCTAGTGCCTTCGCCAATTGCAGCGTGTGGTGGGCCGTAAGCAAGCTTTGCCGATAGGTGGGGGCATGGTGTCGTTTCAATCGTTTGAGCAAAAAATCCGCCTGCGGCTCCAGCTTCGCCATCGCTGCAGCTTGTTGTTCGATAAGTTCCAGCTTCATTTCCATCCACTCCTTCGATCCGTCCGTCATCCGCTGTCCGCGCCTTGTTGTTAGTTCCATTTTCCGTTTTTTTCAACGAAAAAGGTATCCCCGGCTATTCTTATCTTTTCCTTCGGACGGGTTGACGGTCAGTCCCACTCCTTTCCTATTCGCGACCTCATGCAAGCGGATCGGTTCCTACCTTAGCATTGTCTAATCATTTAGAGGCCTAAATAATGTTATCCTTACAGTAAACTTAACCTTACAGGCGTTGGCGAAACATTGCTTGCTGCTCTAACAAGTTGTAAGGGCATTCAGTAATATATTGTTAAGTCTATTATATAATAATTGTTCGTATAAGTACAATTATTATGTTTGATTTTCATAATACTGTTAATTACTTTTCAATATTTGTCTACACTTCTATTGAGGTGTAAAAATGATGGCAAACGAAGCCCTTCGTTTTATAGGAGCGAAAGTCAGAGATATTCGAAAAGCAAAAAAACTGACTCAGGAGCAGTTGGCCGATCTGGCCGAAACGCATCACTCTTACATAGGCGCTGTAGAACGCGGGGAACGCAATGTGACGATCCAGAGCTTGGAGAAGATAGCCGTTGCACTCGACGTGGATTTATATGAGTTTTTTGAGTACGGGAAGCAGTTTTCGGCTCCGGGGTCCAAGAACGAGACATTGCGGGAGATTATAGTGTTGCTTCTTGATCTTACTGATCAAGATTTGAAGAAAACTTACAATATTCTCGTTGAAATCAATAAGAAATGATCACGTTCTATAGGAGGCTTGATGGAGGTAAGCTTCTGAATGACGGGGCAATACAGACAGAGGTTCCTTACGATTCGCCTCCATAAAGCAAACAAGAGACCATCGACCTTGCATGGCGATGTCTCTTGTTCTATTCAAGGGCAATGCAATGTTTCTTGATTATGTCTGCAATTCCCGAAAAGGAATACTTATGATTAACCATATCGACCGTAAAATCTTCAGCGGCTTTTTTCTCCATCATAAAGTGATAACCATTATAACGCAGGAAAATAATGAGGGCCGTGAAAGCCGTCCGTTTGTTTGCATTTTGGAAAGGATGGTTTTGTCCGAGCGATTCAAATAGTGCCGCAGCCTTATTGTAGATTGATTTGCAAGCATCATCACCAAATGCGGATGACTGCGGACGCAGCACGGCCGATTCCAACAAATTGCCGTCTTTTACGCCAATGTGCTCCCCGGGACTGTATTTTTGTACTACAGCAACATTAATCGCTATAACTTCTTGTATAGTGATATAACGAATCCCGTCCATTATCTGTCTTTCAGTCCCTTTAACGTTTCGTCATACTCCTCCATGACCTGGGAGAGCGTTTCAAGGAAATCGGGGCTGATCCCAGTCGGAAGAGTGACTTTATTCATTTTCTTGATAACAATTTCTCCATTACTTTCGTTAACGTCAATTCGTACGGTATCCCCCGCCTCAAGTCCGATTTGTCTAAGGGCATCTGTCATTGTAATGCCGAGACTGTTTCCGAACTTCGAAACTTTGCGCTCCATATCCATCACCTTGCTCATTATCATTCATCTCCTTATTAATAGTATTCAATTGTTATAACAATTATACAATTAAACGGTATATTGCGGAATAGGATTTTAGCTAAATTAACGATCGATCTAGTAGTTTTTACCTATCCTTTTTATCCCAAAACGGAGACATTTGTCGAATGGAATGGTACAATATGGAACGTGAACGGAATCATGAATCCCCTTACAAACCGGAAAGGATTCGGCGGTTGCCGGACGCTTTTCCACTCGGAGGTGCAGCTCCAATACGAGGATCGTAGACGTTTGATAAGTTGTAAGCGATGTATGTTTTGCGGAAGGAGGATTCGGTGTGTAGCAAGTACATACTCTATGGAAAGAGGTTTTTCCACCGTATGAGCACAAATCAACCAAATCAATTCGAGGCGTTTGTTCGCGGCAATGGATTCTCCAGCTTCATACTGGCGGTCGTTTTCCTAAACGCCATCATTATCGGATTGCAATGCTATCCGGAAATCGAGGCAGCCTATGGACCTGTATTAAGCAGCCTTGACATGGTATGTTTAATTATTTTTACCGTAGAAGTCATCTTGAAATTAATCGTTAACCGGATGAAGTATTTCAAGGACGGCTGGAACGTATTCGATTTTGTTGTCGTCGCCGCCAGTCTTCTGTTCATGAGCTCTCAATTTGTCAGCGTGCTGCGGATATTGCGGGTATTGCGGGTGCTCAAGACGGTTTCCTCGATCCGCTCGCTGCGCAGAATCATCACTTCGCTCTTTATGGCTATTCCGACAATCGGAAGCATCGCTTTGCTGATGGTCATCGTCTTCTTCGTTTATGGAGTTATCGGCGCTACGTTCTTCGCGGAACTTTCACCCGTCTACTTCGGAGATTTAAGCAAATCGCTCGTCACGTTATTTCAAATCGCGACGTTCGACGACTGGGCCAACATTTATCGTCCAATCGCCGAAAGCTCTCCATTATCCTTGATTTATTTCGTGACGTTTATCTTCATCGCCGTATTCGTCATGCTGAATCTGGTAGTCGGGGAGATTGTCAACAACGCGGCGAATATCCAAACCGAAGTGGCCGAGATCGAAAAGGAAGTCCACGAAATTAAAGCGGACTCCTCCGAAATCGCGCTGCTCCGGAATGAAGTGATGGAATTGAAGCTGCTGCTGCTGGAAGAAAGAAGACACCGACACGACCAAGCCGGTTAATATCGGCGGATGTGCGGATTGCAAAACACCGCCCCGGACTTCTAGCAAGCCCGGAAGGCGGTGTTCGCTTTTACCGGTTCCACCCGGCCTTGTACACTAATGCAATCGCCTGCGCCCGGTCGCCCACGCCAAGCTTTTGGAAAATATTCGTCATATGGTTTTTGACGGTATGCTCGCTAATAATGAGCTGCTCGGCGATTTCGCGGTTGCTCTTGCCCTGCAGCACATGACCGAGCACTTCCCGTTCCCGTGTGGAGAGCGGCGGCAAATCTTTCAGATTGCGTATATCGGGAACTTCCGCAGCAGACGGCTCGCGCGATGCCGCCGCCTCCTCGCCCAGCATAATCTCGCTCTCGACGACCTCTCTGGAATCGCAAAACGAACGAAACGCCGTGCGGAGCTCGGGAGCAACCGGCCACAGCTGATCGAGCGCCTGCAGGTCCCGGCTGAACTGCAAATAGAAATAGACCAAAGCGATCAATTGGCCGCCCGCGCTGAACGCCGGAACGGTGCTCCGGGGCTTGCCTTCCTCCAGCAGACGGGTAATGGCGTGAAAATCCCCGATGAGCTCCATCTGTTCCGCACTCGGGAGTATGCCGCTCAAAAAAGCAGGCGAGTACGGGTAAATGAGGCAAGCTTCGCCGATATGCTTGACCTCGCTGTCGGCAAGCTTCAGCGAGCGGGCGAACGGCAAGGCAAGCTCCTGCGCCTCTTGCGTCATCTCGTGCGCGTACGAATCCCAGTAACCGAGCGCCCGGTTCAACAGCTGCACGGCATCGCCCCGATCGACCTTGCCTTTCTCCCACAGCCTGTAGATGACCGAAGCGCCCGCTTGCGCAACGATGGTCATATAGTCGCGGTACAGGCCGAATTGGCCGGCATCCTTGAGCGCGATGCACCATACGCCGAGCAGTTCGTTCTGATAATACAACGGGCATTCCAATATGGGAGGCATGCCCGAATGCTCGCAAAGCTCCGCTTCGGGAGCCGTACCGCCTCCCGGCTTCGACCATCTTGCCGCCACCTGCTTCACGTAACGCTCGGCCTGCTGCTGTCCGAGTCCTCTCGATACAAGCTGCACCTTCGTGTCGGACTGCTTCAGCACGACGCAGGAGAACGGCCCTTCCACCAAATTCAGGCTCATATCCACTAAAATATACGACAGCCGCTTCGCATCCTGAGCGTGGTTGATCGAACCGCACGTCTCCACGAACGTGGACAGCCGGGTAAAATTCGTATCGCGATCCGCACGCACGGCCTCAAGCGTTATGCTCATCGCCCAGCTCGAGGCGAACGCCTGCACGAACGTTTGCATGTCCCGGCTTATCGCCGCATCCGTCACGCTCCCGCCGAACAACACGCCGGCAAGCTCCCTCTCCCGCATTACAGGCACGCAAAAAAGCGCCGTCGGGTAAAGCCCCCGTCCGGTAAACACAAACGTCCGCGGGTCTTGGGCGACGTGATCCCAGAATGCCGCTTTGCGCGCGGTGGCCACTTGGCCGATGAAGCCCTCCCCCAGCGAAAACGATAACCCTTGCACCGATGCGGCCGCCGGCCCGGCATAATCGCGAATGGTGAACCGCTGTCCTTCCGTCTTTGCGGCGAAACCGACGAAATCCGCCTCATCCGAAGCCTCGGCCATAGCGCTAATCCATTCCTCGAACGTTCCGCCGCCCGCGGACATACGGCGAAGCAGCTCGGTACGCCGGTAATACGTCTCCTCCGCATGCTCCTGCTCGAGCAGCCCTTCCGCGATTGCAGCCAGCTTGCCGATCTGCGCGACCGCCTTCTCGGTATCGGCGGAAGATTCCAGCCTGACAGCCCGACAGGCCTCCGTCCACGGAAACGCAGCCTCCCCCGACAAATTCGGCCACTGTCTTCGCGTAGACGCCTGCTCGTCCACAAGACACCCGGACCACATGTAATACGTAAGCCGCTTGTTCGGACGCACCGGAGCCATTAGAAGCCGGACGCCCGGCGAAACCTCGCATACGATGCCGTTTCGTATGGCTGAATTGCCCCCGATGATTTCGCGGAGATACGATTCCAGTCTCGTTCGCCATTCCCCGGACTCTCGATTCGGCGGCACGATCGCACCGGACGGTCGCGTTAACCATTCCCCACGATCGTTCGTCAGCAGGACGGACAAGCCGCTTTCATCCGCATACAAGTCCTGGAGGTGCTGCACGAGGCTCAGTTGACGTTCCATTGCACGTCCATATCGCCGGAAAAGCTCGGCTCGATATACCGGTAAATGGAACGCGATCCATTACCCGTCTTCTCCAATATAGACAGCGAAACGAGTCTGCCGAGCACCGGATCGAGATGCTCCGTCTTGCGTCCGAGCCTGAGCGAGATCCCTTCCACCGTTTCCATACTGTACGGATTGTTTTGAAAGAAACGGGTGCACTCCATTTGCAGCTGCCATAAATCTTCCTCGTTCATCGTTAGCCCCTCCCGTCTTAGCTCGCTCGCGAATAATCAAATCAACTTCATAAACGGAGCCTGCGTAGTCGTCTCCACGACGTAAGGCTCGGAAATAATGCCGTTCGGCGATTTGGTAACCTGCATATATTGGTAAGCGCCGTCAACCCAAGTCCGGATGACGCCGTTGCATGTTCTCTCCAAAAAAGCGGAAACTTCCGGTCCGATTTCGCTGAAATTGCACAGCACCATCATCGTCATGCAAAGCGCTTTCACGCCCGCGGAATCCTCGGCGAAATGCTTCGTCGCAAAGTCTTTGCCGCGCTCGGCTATGACCGTATTCAAATCGTAGTAAATAAACCAATTGCCGCTGCCCTCGACGAGCGCTCCGATCTTCTCCTGCACGACTTCGCGGTATTTCTCGTTGCTCAACCCGTTCACATTTATGACGCTCGATTCGCAGTCTTTCGGATAAGGCCGCGTATAATGCTCGATAAAGAAGATTCGCTCTTCCTTGGCCAACTCGCCCATCGACAGTCCTTGAAGCGCTAACATTTTGTGCAAATCCTGCGGCGTCAGGAAGCTCGACAGCAGCGCCAGCACCTTGTCGCCCGCACGCAGCCGGTTGGCCAGCACCGAAGCGATCAAATACTTGTAATTGGCCTTGCTGTTCGTATCGAGCAAATAGACGCTGCCTTGGGCAAGGCCGCCCTCCAGAAGCTCGTCCAGCATGGCGACGCCCGTCGGCACTTTCTCCTGGCCGTTCAGTAGAGCCAAATCCTCGACCATCGAGCGGGCCGGAATGAGCCGGATGCCGTTATCCGTCAGCCGGTATACGTGCTCGCCTTCGCGAATTCGCCTTCCGCGCATTTTCAATATTTCGAGCGTACGGACGCGGTATTTCTCCATCTGCTGCTTTAACTGCAATTGAATAAACCCATCCGATATGTACGCCTCGAATCCGGACTCCTCCCGCATCGTCCCCCGCTCCTTGATCAAGATCGAGGTCAAGCCGAGCCTGCGGAGAATGTTCCGGAGCCGGTACAGCATGCGGCGGTGTTCCTCCTCGCCGGCCGCGCCGTAGCGGAACAGGCTGATACTGTCGATGACGATCCGTTTGCAATCGATCTGGCGGATCAGCTTCTCGACAAGCCCTCCCGGTTCGACGATCTGTTCGATAAAGATGTCCGGCGACATGCTGATGACCCGAAGCGCGCCTTCCGCCTCCAGTTTCCGCAAATCCCATCCGAAAGCAAGCATATCGCTGTAAAGCTGATCCGGAAACTCCTCGAAAGTGACGTAAATTCCGGCTTCGCCGTCCTTCATCGCTCCGTGAACAAGAAACTGCATGCCCAAAGTCGTTTTGCCGGTTCCGGGAGCACCCTCAACCATAATGGTCGATCCTTGGGGGAAACCGCCATCCATCAATACGTCCAATCCGCGGACGCCTGTAGGCACTGTGCCCATCTCGATCACCTGCACGTCATATTTATTTGCTCCTATCATTCTACCATACAATCGGCGGCTGCGGCGAGAATGACGGCCGTTTTCAGGAGCGAGGCGGACGAAAGAACCGGTGATTGACAATATTTATGCATTGTCCGTCCTCCCTGCTATTTGGCAAAATGGTACTAACCTCACAGAAAGGAAATTTGCACCTATGGCTGATTTTAAGCGCATACGCGCTTGTGCCGCACTTGCTGCCTTTCTTTTAATTGCAGGTGCGGGAGCGGATGCCGGGGCTGCCCGGTTTCAGATGTCCTACTTGTATACGGGACGTACGGCAAGCTACATCCAAAATGTCGACCGCACGGACGGCGCGCTTCAAGTCGTCTCGCCCAGCTACTTCGATCTGAATGCGGATGGAAGTCTGAAAGTGACGGAGATGCTGGACACCGCATTCATCAAGAACATGCATGATGAAGGCATCAAAGTCGTGCCTTTCCTCAGCAACCATTGGGACCGTACGGTCGGGCTTGAAGCCTTGAAGCAGCGTGACGCGCTAGTCTCGCAAATTGCAGACGCGGTAAAACGGTACGACTTGGATGGCGTTAACGTGGATATCGAGAACGTAACGGAAACGTCGCGCAATGACTATACGGATTTGGTGAAGAAACTGAGAGCCAAGCTGCCTGCCGGCAAGGAAGTGTCCGTCGCGGTCGGCGCCAATCCGACAGGATCGGCGAAAGGCTGGCCGGGCTCCTACGATTACAAGGCTCTGGCGGACAGCAGCGACTATTTGATGATAATGGCTTACGACGAAACGTCTATCGGCGATTCCGCCCCCGGCCCGGTAGCAAGCATTGGTTATGTCGAGCAATCGATCCAATATGCTCTGAAGCATGCGGCTCCGGGTAAGATCGTGCTCGGTCTCCCGTTTTACGGCCGGATCTGGAAGACGGACGGAACCGTGCTGGGGGACGGAATTGCCAACAGCGCCGTCGATGCTCTCGTGTCCCGATATGGCGGCACGACCGCCTATGATACGGTCAGCCAATCGGCCGTCAGCACCTTCACGGTCGGTACCGGCCAGCCGGCTCCCGTCGTCAATTCCAAGACGCTGACCCCCGGGACGTACGTCATCTGGCATGAGAACGAGCAGTCGATGAAGCGCAAGCTGGAATTGGTCGAGAAGTACGGCTTGAAGGGAACGGGGAGCTGGAGTCTCGGACAGGAAAGCGCCGACGTGTGGAATTATATGACGTTATGGGTGAACGGGGCATTTTTCGAAGACGCGAAAGGACATTGGGCGCAGAACGATATCGCCTCCGTATTCTCGAAAGGATGGATGAACGGCACCGCGGCTCGCCTGTTTAGTCCGGACGTTCCGCTGACGAGAGCACAAGCCGCCGCCATCTTGTCCCGAGCGCTGCTGCCCGGGCAAGCGGCCGGAGCGGCAAAGCCCGCCTCGGGCGGCTTCTCCGACGTGCCCGCCGCGCACTGGGCCAGCCGCGAAATCGCGATTGCCGCACAAGCGGGCATTGTGGACGGCGTAAGCCCCGGCAAATTCGAGCCGGACGCCGTCATCACCCGCGCGCAGATGGCGGCGATGCTGGCCAGAGCGCTGAAGCTGAACGCTTCATCGGCGACGAAAGCCACTTTTTCCGACGTCCGCTCGGACTACTGGGCCTATCCTTACATTCAGGCCTTGACCGCCCAGGGCGCCCTTCAAGGGTACGAGCCCGGCATGTTCCGCCCGGAGTACCCGGTTATGCGGGCCGAGACGGCAGCGCTCATGAACCGGCTCGCTTCGCGAATCGGAGAAAATGGACGATAAGAAAAACGTCTATCGACGTACAGGCTGTTTATAAAGCCTAGTTTTTCGAGCTAGTCTGGATCAAGAATGTATAACTCTGAGACGTCTCTAACCAGAAACAGAAAAGATCGCCCTACCTGGCTAGCTTGGCCAGATGGTTGGCGATCTTTTTAATGTTCTGGCAGATGGCGGTCATGAGCGCCATCTGCCAGAACTTTTTTCTTTCCGCGCAACCGGCAATAGCGAAGGCCGTGGAGCTCTTTGGCATCCGCGAAACTTCGCTCAATCGTCTGGTACCGGAGACGGTACAAATATTTGCCCGGACGG
>NZ_VCRA01000026.1 GCF_005938385.1 Paenibacillus mesophilus | reverse complement strand
GACCCCTGGTAGACGACCAGGTTGATAGGTTCGGGGTGGAAGCGCGGCAACGCGTGCAGCTGACGAATACTAATCGGTCGAGGGCTTATCCCAAAGGTCCCCCAAAAGTGAAGCGAAGCGTTGTAGAAACGCCGAGTACTTTTGTGGGAGCCCCCGGAAAACCCATTCCGGGTAACATCGATGAAGCAACACTCGCTCGTTTCGCATTCAGTTTTCAGGGAATAAACCTTGAGCGAAATCGTTTGGTGATGATGGCGGAGGGGATCCACGCGTTCCCATCCCGAACACGACCGTTAAGCCCTCCAGCGCCGATGGTACTTGGACCGCAGGGTCCTGGGAGAGTAGGACGTTGCCAAGCGAAACACAAAAAGTCTCACGACATGTGAGGCTTTTTTGTTTTTTTGGGGAAAGTGAAATATTGAATCAACTGGCTAAACCCTAAAGAGAAAGTAAATCAAATCGTTGTCCAAATCCGGTTATCCTAATAAAAATGACCCATGGAAAAAACTTATTATGATAACAAGCCTAAAAGAAGACATCCTAACAACGAATTCTAAACCACTGGAGGAGTCTAATAAATGAAAAAACTTTTCATGGCTATATTTGTTCTGTCATTCAGCTTGTTGCTTTCTTTACCTGCATTTGCCGATGGTGCCTTATACGAAGAAGCGATTGCCGTAAATACAACAATGAATGATGGGAACAACACTACTCGTGCATATGCAACTAATGACAAAAATCCGAACTGGGGATGGTTAGGGTTAGCTGGCCTTTTAGGATTAGCTGGAAAGAGAAACCGATCAAAAAATCCCGAAAGAGAGCATTAAACGGTTATGACGTAATGGTCTTCAACAGTTGTATCTTATATTTATAATGGAATACGCCCCGGAAGTTTTTCCGGGGTCTTGGCGTTACCTTTCAAATTTCTATTTCTTACTTCATGAACAGGCGGATGATAAATGAGATAATGGAGAGTACGACGCTTATTAGGATACAAGTGACGATCGGAAAATAAAACTTGAAATTGCCTTTTTCGATTGCGACATCACCCGGTAACCTGCCTAGATTAATAAACCGGCTAAGTAACATCCAGATCACTCCAACGATTATCAAAATAACACCGATGCCTAAGAGAAACTTTGGTACGTTGCTCATATCTTATTTCTCCTTTTGATTTGTTGAATTTATGGTTTGTTATGTCCACATTTTCCATCCATCGGGAGAAAATCGGCTCCGGATCGGTCGCCGTACGGCTGGTGGGCGAACAGCCCAATTGATAAATGAGCTATTATTCAGCTGAAGGATAATCAATGGGACACCAAATCATAATAAAGGAAACTGACTGTGGAGGGTTAATGATGGTGCTTTCCAGAGAGCGCTTATTGATTGCAGCGTTGGGGGGAGTTAATGAAATCGGTAAGAATATGTATATTTTGCAATACGGAGATGACATCGTTGTAATCGACTGCGGTTCAAAATTCCCGGACGAGAACCTTCTTGGAATAGACCTTATTATTCCAGATATCAGCTATTTATTAAACAATAAAGAAAAGGTAAAGGGAATCGTCGTCACCCACGGTCACGAAGATCATATCGGAGGCATACCTTATCTGCTTAAACAGCTTCAACTACCGATTTTTGCTTCGCGACTAACGATTGGATTAATTGAGATTAAATTAAGAGAGCATGGCATTCTCCGGGAAACAACCATTCAATGTATCGATTCCAATTCTGAAGTTGATTTCGGCAGCATAAGATGCAGCTTTTTTAACACGAATCATAGCATACCGGATTGTCTTGGTATTGTCTTCGATACACCGGCGGGTTCAATTGTACATACAGGGGATTTCAAATTCGATATGACGCCTGTTAATAGACAGTATCCGGATATACATAAAATGGCGGACATTGGTAAAAGGGGTGTCCTTATACTGCTTTCAGAAAGCACTAACGCCGAAAGACCTGGATTTACTCCTTCCGAACGTCTCATTGGCACTCATCTAGAAGAAGCATTCGGAAAGGCAAATCGTCGAGTGTTTGTATCCACTTTTGCTTCCAATGTTCATCGTTTGCAGCAAGTCGTTGACGCTGCAGTTCAAACGAACCGCGCGCTTACTTTGCTTGGAAGAAGCATGGTAAACGTTGTAGCGGTTGCACAGGAGCTTGGATATCTTCAAATTCCTGAAGGTATGCTTGTTGACCCGGAGGAAGCGGCCCATCGGCCTCCAGAGAAAATTGCTGTACTATGTACCGGCAGTCAAGGCGAGCCGATGGCTGCTTTATCCAGACTGGCCAGTTCGAATCATAGGGTAATGGAAATACAGGCTGGGGATATGGTTATTATTGCAGCGAATCCTATTCCAGGAAATGAACGTAATGTGTCTCGAATTGTAGACAATCTTTATACGCTCGGGGCTCATGTCATCTACGGATCTAAGAGCGAATTGCACGTTTCCGGGCATGGAAGCCAGGAGGAGTTAAAGCTCATGCTTACCCTAATGAAACCCGAGTATTTTATTCCAATCCACGGTGAATACCGTATGCTGCATCAACATCGCTTACTTGCCGAAGCAGTTGGAGTGCAAAGTAACCATATTTTCATTTTGAATAACGGAGATGTGGTCGAATCAAGTGAGGGCATGATCCGGAAATCAGGGCGAATACCGGCAGGTCAAATTCTTGTGGATGGTCTTGGCATTGGGGATATTGGAAATATAGTGCTTCGCGATCGCCGGCAGCTTTCAGCAGACGGTATTTTAATTACGGTAATTACGCTTAGTAAGACGGAAGGAAACCTTATATCCGAACCCGAAACCATTACCAGAGGTTTTGTGTATGTTCGCGACTCGGAATCGCTGTTGAAAGATGTTAATCAGCAAGTTGCCCTGATCGTCTCTAAAATGCACGAAGAAAAAATAAATCAATGGAATGTAATAAAACAAACCATTAAAGAATCATTGGGAAAATTTCTATACGTACGCACGAAGAGAAGGCCGATGATACTTCCGATAATCATTGAAATCTAGTAATTGAATATGGGTGGATGCGGGAATGCTTTGACGCATGAGCAACAGTGGAAGTCGGTTTAAGATCGGAATCGAAAAACGATCCATTCCAAAAAAAAATCTTCAAAAATAAAATCGCAAAGACAACGGCAGCGTTGATCCGGGCATAAGTAAAAGTTGACTGGTAAATCATCGGAAGTTATCAGCATCCAAGAAGGGTTGCAGAGATTCTCGGATGATTAGGGCTGAAACGGGTTAGTGCTTGGGGCAGCTACACAGCACAAGGTGAAGAACATCGGAAAGCCGTATGCGGGAAAACCGCTCGTACGGTTTGATGAGGGGGGACTGGGAAACCAGTCCTCCACTCTACAGCAAACATAGATGGGCTGCCGCGTGAACGAACGGCAGCCTTGTTGTGCTAAAGGGCCGTTATGATCGTTAAGCTTGAGCCAAAGTCAGTTATAAATTAAGATGAACTTTATAAACGTAACTTATAATGAGAGATGAATTTTGACAATATCAAATGACAGAACTATATCAATTGTGCGAAAAAAATGGCTTTGAATTACTGTCCGGGAGAGGAGCACACGCGACATGATCAGACCTGTTGACCTGAAGGACGAAGATGTCTGGAGCATATTTGAGGCAAGTTGGAAAGGGGATCTGGAACGAGTGAGGGCGCTGGTTTCGCACCGCCCCACGTTGATCCGCTGCGAATACAACTACACTCCGCCGATTCACTTTGCCGTCCGTGAAGGCCATCTTGATATTGTCTGTTACCTGCTGGAGCAGGGGGCCAATCTCACATACCGCACTTATCCCTTCCAGGATGACGATGGCGCAGGATCGGGGGCATCATGAGATTGCGAAACTTCTCTTGGAGATGTTGTCTCTCCTGTTTCCTGTCTGGGGGGACATTTCAGGGTTTTTGAGCGCCGCCCGCAACGGCGATCTCGCTCGGATTCAGTCGGAGCTGGCGCGTAACCCTGGTCTGGCCCGTACCGCCAACGATACCGGTGATACGGCTCTTCATCAGGCTGCTGAGGGAGGACATTTACGGGTCATGATGGCGCTTCTTGATGCTGGTGCAAACCCGGATGCCGTCCGCGCCGACGGAGCTCGTCCTATCAATTGTGCACTGGATCAGCGTGGCAAACCAGCTCTTATTGCCGGCGTTCTCGCAGGAATGTTGCTTGCGCGAGGGGCCTCATACAACATCTATCTTGCTGCGGTCCTAGGTGACGACGTCTATGTTCGTGAGGCGCTCCATCACGATCCGGCACTGGCCAACTTCGAAGACACTTCACACAGGCGCCCGATTTCAGCGGCTGCACTGCGGAATGATCTCGAATTGTTGAGGTTACTTCTTGAGCATGGAGCGAACCCCAGCTTGCCAGAAGAAGGTGCACCACTTGGGCAGGCGCTCTGGATCGCCGTTTACCAGAACCAGCATGAAATGGCGAAGCTCCTCCTCGAGTACGGAGCGGACCCGAATACCGCGCCGGAGTCAAGTGGCAGCGTACTGCTCCACGCACAAAAAGACCCTGAGCTGGCGCGCCTTCTCCTCAAGTACGGCGCGGAGGACAACACAGGTGACCTGGACCGTTTCCAAAGACTAGTGAACGATAATGTTTTAGTCGAAGTTGGACTGCTATTGAGGGAGCACCCTGAGTTTGCTCGACAAGCGAACGCATTCTGGGGAGAGGGCATTCTCTGCGTACCGGCCAACAAAGGGAATCGAGAGATGCTCGAGCTGCTGATCCGCTATGGAGCTCGCGTACCCGATGTCTCGAAGTGGGGCCGCTTCTACTACTTCAAGCACTATGAGATCACCGCCTTACTGCTGAAACATGGAATGAATCCGAATCACATGAACTGGCACCATGTCACGCTGTTACACGATATGGCGCAAGAGGGGGATTTGCAGAAGGCACGGTTGCTGCTTGATCATGGTGCCGATATCGACGCCATTGACGAGGAATACCGTTCCACTCCTTTGGGCTTTGCCGCACGCTGGGGTCAGAGGGAAATGGTTGCACTGCTGCTTGAAAACGGTGCCGATCCGAACAAGTCGGGCGCGCCGTGGGCTACCCCGCTGGCTTGGGCACAGAAGAAAGGTCACGCTGATATCGAAGCAGATTTGTGTGTGGCGTGCGGGAGCTTGGGAGAGGTATAGCTAGAGATTTCTCTTTTGGGCTTTTTTAACGGGATTTTCTTACCAAGCTAACGGTACGAGAGCACAATAGGTGATTCAACAGGCTGCCGGCGATCGGCGGCCTATTGAGCTATACGAAAGGGCAGGATAACGGAATGTGCCTTGATTTAGAATAACTCAAAGAGTTGAGCTAACGGATCACTAAAAATTCCTTTTCATTTCTGATAAATTTAGACATATCTCAGTTTTAGTATTCCATTATAATGATTACAAATCATACCAAAGGAGAATGGTAAGGTGGACATCTTTGAATAATGCAAAGAAATTAAATAATCATAAAAATCTTGATGGGTACAGACCTAATCATGTGCCTAGGGCATTAAAAGTAATTTATGGTGAGGAAAACTCAAATATTGTGAGGGAGGAAAAGGAAATGCAGGTACCCAGTAAGCAAAAAATGCGACGACTGCCGCTCTTGCCTATAAGGGAGTTGGTCGTGTACCCCGGCATGCTTCTTCATCTGGACGTTGGCCGCGAGAAGTCGGTCCGGGCATTGGAGAAGGCTATTGTTGAAGACAGCATGATTTTGCTGTGCTCCCAGACTGAAAAAGATGTTGAAGACCCGTCTACTGACGACATATATCGCGTCGGGACTATTGCCAAGGTTAGGAAGATGGTGAAGTTGCCGAACGGAACGATTCGTGTTCAGGTCGAAGGAATCATTCGGGCGGAAGTTGTTGAATATTTGGCGGATGATGCGTATTACGAGGTTAATGTCCGAGAGATGCCCGAAGAAGAGTCTACCGATCCGGAGATCGACGTTCTTATGCGCACGGTGCTTAGCCAGTTTGAGCATTACATCAACTTGTCCAAGAAGATTACGCCGGAGGCGCTTGCAGCCGTATCGGACATTGATAAGCCGGGGCGTCTTGCAGACGTCATCTGCAACCGACTGTCCTTGAAAATTAAAGATAAGCAGGAAATCCTCGAGACGATAGACGTTAAAGAACGTCTGGAGATGCTCCTGCCCATCTTGAACAATGAACAAACCACCCACATGTAGAACTTGCTTGTCCCGGGGCCGAGTGTCAAACGACACAACAGGGAGCTTAGTTGTAAATGAAAAAGAACTATAGGAAGAAGTGTAGCTAGTGGCAATACGACATTGGCAAAACGCTTATAGCGTTTTTACTACGTTACGAACGGGCACGATAGCTCAATCGTTACACAACGGCAGCCGGCCAATATGTTCGGCTGCCGTTGTTGCGCTAGCGGGCAGAAGAACGCAAACGACTATCTAAAAATGCAACTAACTTAAAACGGTAACGTCTTAATAAACAAAAAAAGGACGAAAGGGGATTGAACAATTATGCTTTTAGAAGAGGAGGTTCCCACATTATTGAGAGTAGGTTTACTCGTTGTAATGTTACCTGTACTAGGAATGCTAATTAGCTTTTTTGTTAAATACAAAGGACACGGGTACGGTTGGATACTTAGTCATCTGGTGCTTTTCACAATTTGTGCATTTTATTTAACTAGAATACTCGAAAGAAGAGCATTCACTAGCTCAGCGTTTAACTCGTTGGCATTTGCAGCGATAGGAATCATCTGGGCTATTAGCATGTCATTTTTGGTTATGGGCTTACTCGAACTAAGTAAGAGGGGGCAGCAAGGAAAGCAAAATTGATTGAGCTATCAGGTACGTTAGTTCAACTATATGGAGCAGCTTTGCCACGGCAGCTGCTCCTCTTTTATTAAGCGATTGGGCAGGACATCGAAAAGATGTGAAGTACTTCTATCCATATGATTGCAGTAAAAAGGGGAGATTCTCTTGGAATGGAGCTTAGAGGATGTAGAAAAAACGAGTCAATTAAACCCGAATACTTTTTTTATACCAGGTCAAAAAGAACGGCAAAAGCAAAAGAAAGGCGACTTAGTCAGATTGCACTTTGTTCTAAAACACCCATAAGAGCGCCTACTCGAGAGCAGAACGAGGTCGCGCGGCGTGTGCCCGAGGCGCTGCAGCAAGGGCTGCGCGGCTGGGAGGTCACCGATTTGAAGGTTACGCTCGTGGAAGGCGAACATCATGTATGGCATACGCATCCGCTTGATTTCGTAGTAGCGACGCCGATGGGCATTATGAACGGTTTCATGAACACCGGTACCAATCTGCTCGAACCGCTTCTGCATTTTCGCCTATCCGTTCCGGAGGAATACGGCGGCAAGGTCATGACCGAACTCATTGTCATGCGCAGCGAGTTGGATTCGCCGGTGATCCGCAGCGGGCGGTTGGAACTCGAGGGTGTGATGCCAGTCTCGACGTCGCTCGATTTACCGGCTCGGCTCGGATCGATGACAAAGGGGCGAGGCATTCTGTCTACAACGTTTGCGTACTACAGGGAATGTCCGCCGGAAGTAAACGCGGAGCGTAACGCCAAGGCGTCAATCCGCTAGACCAAGCCAAATATATTTTGTCCGTTCGT
Organism: Paenibacillus mesophilus; assembly: GCF_005938385.1. GTDB lineage: Bacteria > Bacillota > Bacilli > Paenibacillales > NBRC-103111 > Paenibacillus_AB > Paenibacillus_AB mesophilus. The sequence continues at coordinate 97,538 of NZ_VCRA01000026.1, read as the reverse complement.
AATGCGCTGTGACTGTACTAATGTTTGATCAACTATCGGGAACAAGAATTTAATAAACAACCAGAACTAGGCTGCCGGCATGAACGGCAGCCTACGTTCACCTAACGGGGCAGTTTAATGTGAAAATATCTTCTTCTCATTCACTTCCTTCTAGGGTGTTCAGAAACATCAACAGAAGTCACCAGCCCAGCAACAAAAGAACCTGCAGTTGCCTTGCTGACTGGCGATTTCATCCAAACCCAAACTGATAGTGAATCGGCTACCCCAATAATTACAAAGGGGAACCGTGGTCCTAAAACCGTACTTTTACGTGAATTTAAAGCCGACATATCATTGATGAATTCCCCTGCTCTAAACTAATGATAGCAATATTGGGGCCGATTTCCGACCCCAGACCCTATGGGGGCATCTTTTACCTATTTCAGGGTTTGAGTTAATTCTAATTAATCTTTCCCTATATTGTGGATGATCTTAATGTTATGATTGTGTTGCTGTAAAAATAAATCGTAACGAGGTGAGGACAATGAAAACAAAAAAATATACGTCTTATCCTCACGTTGCTTTTTAGTTATTTTTTTACGAATACATTAGGCTCTGAGGGTAGGATTCACTCTCAGGGCTTTTATATTTAGGCAGAAGGAACGTTTAAGCTTTCCTGCCGGTCTATGACAGCCACTTACGGAGTGGCTGTTATTTTTTTGGGACAAAAGGCTGGTCATGGCAATAATAGTGGATCTGAACTCTATTAGGGGGAATATGTATTGAACTTGAATGACTTAGGATGGAATTCATTTTTCGCGGAAAATTTCAAACAGTGCCGGTATATGTTTGAGCAGGCTCATACCTGGAGAGTAGGGGTCGATCCGTTTCGTCGTTACCTTGTTCCAAAGGATAAGGGGCCCCCTCCTTGAGATATCATTTCAACTTCGGCATCGTTTCCCGTTATTCACTGCTTTCCAAATATGAAAGGATGATGCTTTATTAAAAGACTCGCTCAATATTTTCGCTCCTTACAATCGGGACAGTCCTCTTACAGTATGATTTATGAACCTGACCCAACCTATTGGAATAATGAGGTTGCCTATTACATTGAACGGACACATAAACTCACACTGGATAAACCATGTATCACCATAAAAATACCTTTTGACCGTCTCGGCTTAGATGAAAATAGGGATCACGTTGTTCTCTCCGATTTTGCATTAAGAGAATGGGTTGATCATATTGAGGTATTAAATGAATTGATTTATAACCGGTCACGTCCTGATAAAGAGAATGGTGCTTTTTATTGTTTTCGTCCCACCCATGCGGTGCTGCAACGTAATGCATCCTTTGTCGAAGTCATCTCGGAAAAATGGTATCTCTGCTTAATGATTACCGTTCAACTTCCGTTCAGGAATAATGATAAAGCTATGCGCATGCTCTGCAAAATGCTTCCAAAAGAAGTGGAGAAGTTTATTGCCAAGTTTGATCTCATTCAATTAAATGCTGCCTATGCATTGGTAAAAAAACAAAATAGGATTCGCGAATGGCTGAAATCCAGCGATTATTGTGCGTTTATTGCGAATGGCAGCATTTTGCCAAGAAATAAAGACAACAGCGGGCCACTGGAGGGTGCCTTGCCTTTTACATCCCCGGAAGATGTTGAAGTTGAAATTTGTGGTTTGCGGGGAATGGGAATAAAACATGGTGTGACGGTCATCACCGGCGGTGGTTATTCGGGGAAAAGCACATTGCTGGATGCACTAAATTCGGGGATTTACAATCACAGCATAGGCGACGGACGAGAATTTGTGATTACAGATCAAAGTGCAATGGAAATATGTGCGGAGGAAGGCCGTCCCATAAAAAATATCAATATTACGCCTTTCATAAAATGGATACCCAATAGTTCAGCTGAACAGTTTTCGACTGACTACGCCTCAGGTTCCACATCTCAAGCCGCAAATATTATGGAAGCAATCAACTTCGGGTGTAAGCTTCTTCTTATTGATGAAGACAGAAGTGCGACGAATTTTATGATTCAAGACATCAAAATGCGTTCATTAATCAAGCATGAACCCATTACACCTTTTACGGAACGTGTCAGAGAGCTTTATGAGGCTGTCGGCGTATCTTCCGTGCTTGTTATTGGAGGTAGCGGTGAATTTTTATCCGTTGCCGATCAAATCATCCTGATGGACAATTTTGTGCCAAGACACGTAACCCAGGAAGCAAAAAAATTATGTGAACACGACAAACCACGCGAACGTATCCCCCTTACAAAATGGGAGATTGAAAGAAAAATAACCACCGATCACTTTTCGAGCTATCCACAGGGTAGTGGTACAGAAAAGCTGATGGTTTCAACCATGGGATACATGATGATAGGCGATGAACAAATTGATATCAGAGGGCTTTACAATATCACATCACACGCCCAGCTTGCAGCTATTGCCTTTTTAATTCGAAAAATCGCTATAAGTAATCAGGATCGCCTCATCTGTCTTCATGAAAAGATCAAAAAAGCTCTCGAAGATATGGAGAGAGAAGGAGTGGATATTGTATTTTCTTCCTTTTTTCCTGGTTTCGAAAGATGGCTTGAATTACCAAGAATTAATGAAGTATTATCTGTCATAAACCGAATGAAGCATTTGAATTTTATTTGAATGGCACCGGCAGTCTAGGACGTTATTTTCTCGTCCTGGGCTGTCGCTGTTTCTTTTCTAAGGCTGCCGGGATAGGGGCCTGTTGACAAATTACCTTTTTAACGAAGTTGACGTTTGAAAACCCGCATAAACACTGGGTTTCTAAAAGTCATTTTTTGCAAAATTGGCTTTTGTCGACAGGCCCATAGATCGGCAGCCTCGTTACGGGCAGGAGAGCAGAATTGGCGGATCGTTTTAAAGGCATATTTCAACCGGGAGAACCCAATTCGATATTCAAATTACTTACTGATATTATCAAGAGGTGGGAGATATGTACTAAAGTGCGCCTCCACTTTGGCCAGTACCTCGTTTACCGATTGCGAACCGTCCACTACAATAAGGGGGAGCTCCAGTTCACACGTCGATCGTCTGTATCGCTCGGCTATTAACAGGTCTCGCTCGATATGGTTCCGTTGAGCAATCTCGGGATCGCCCAGTACTTGGGCGCGCCTTTCGCCTTTTCCACGTCGTCTGTGCGACGACCGCTTAAATGCCTCGCTCGGTACCATCCAGATTGCCTGGTGGGGATTCGAAATCAGCGGCAAGATAACTTCCGGGAAGAAGCCCGGACCCTCTGCGATGATCGGACAGTTCTTCGGCATCGTAAGCAAGTCTTCAACCACGAGGGGAAATCGGTCTGACCAGCTCGCCATCGCACTCTCGGCCATCTCAATGGGTGTGCGTTTAACCCAGAGCCATTCCAACTGCGCGAGCTCGTCGAGTTCTTTGAGCTTCTTACCCAACTCAAATGTCTCTGGATGAAGGTTGGGGTCGGAACGATGTACATGATCCATCTCGTGCTGATCGAGGTGATATGACTGTAATCCGTACTTCTCTGCAAGGATATCCGCAACCGTTGTCTTGCCGCAATCCGGAGGTCCACCTATCCAAAGAACATGGGAAAAGGCTGTCACCAACTCTTCACTAATTACCACTATACTCGATCATCTCCTCATTACATGATAAATTTGATCTCAGTTGGAGTTTACCATGGATTTTTTTATAAAACAGTCTATATTTTCTGTTAATATCTCGGTAAGTATTTTTCCAAGAAGCATGTTCAAGAATACAGTCGGAGCCTCTCCCTATGAACTTCAAAACGAAACCAATAAAATGGATTTTCAAATAAAAAGACAGGTGTTATACAGGTAGGAATATTTTAACAAAGCGGGGGAATAAGTGATGGCGAAATTGCAATATAAGACAAAGGAACCGGTCGCGCCGGCAGAATTGTCAGCTTCGGATCGCAAGGAAACCAGAAGAAGAATCGTGGACCTCGCTTGGCCTGCTTTCACGGAAATGGTTTTGCTCAACTTAATCGGTATGCTTACTATGATTATGGTAAGTCGTGTCAGTCCCAATGCCGTTGCAGCGGTTGCTCTGACCAACCAGCCCGTCGGACGGGACTGTTCATCTTCGTTTTCGATTGGGGTTTATTCGGAGCTTGGCTTGCATTGGCAATTGATCAAGTGTTTCGTTCGAGCTTGTTCGCCATTCGCTTCCGCAGTGGGAAGTGGGAGTCGAACAAGGTGTGACCTATACCGAAGGAAGCTGGGTTAGTTAAACAGGTAGATATATGATTTTGTCTAGATAGCAGCGGAAAGTGCCATGACGACAAATGAACGGGCACGATAGTGGTGGAGCTCCAACGCGGCAGCTCCTTTTCGTTTGCTCACCTAACGGGCAGCTATTTAATGGGGTGGTCCATAATGGTATTATTGGATCAAGGTGGATTATATGTATTATTGTATTCTTTACAAGTGGGGCAAATAGGCTACTTACCGGGGGAGTCTTATCCTATGTTCGAGCATTTGTGGTGTCCAGTATGCGAGGTCGTGTACACGAAAAAGGAATGGACGAAAGACGGCAGGATGGGGAAGTACGGGATGTGCCCCAGGCTATGCGGTACTTCCGGAAGAAAAGCTATTGCCTGGAGCGTTATCGCAAAACGTTATGGATATCCCCTTGAACCACGTTTTGGTGAACAGTACCTAATTGAAAAGTTGTTTTAGTTTTCCGCGAGCAGTCGGCTGGCGGATTTTTTATCGTTTCAGAAGTTCGCTAAAGCGTTAAAGCGAAAACCGACATTCTTTACCAAGTATAAGCTATCGCTAAAACACGAATGCGAAGGTTTCGATAAAATATCCACTATACTCCCCATAGCTGCAAGAATCACTTACATGTGTTGGAATAGTTTCAGATCGCACAGGAAATAATTAGAACCGACTAATATTGCATATGGAAAAGAGGGCACGATATGAATTGGTCTATGTGGTCCATTGATCGAATACTCATTTTGTTCGTCAGTTTGGCGTTTTTGGTAATAGGCATTCAAGTGACGATGTTTCATTATCGGCAAAACTTTAACCATAAATCGATGTGGGTACCCGTCATTTCCGCTCCTATTTTTTTTATTGCGGGTATCGTGTTGACCTGGTATAACGCTTCTTGGTTGCACACGCTGTTTCTCGTGCTGATGTGGTTCGGCGTTATAGCGGGCTTAATCGGCTTTTACTTCCACTTCCGGGGTGTAGGGGTTAGGGTCGGGGGATGGGCGTTGCGCAACTTTCTCATTGGACCGCCGATCACTCTTCCTTTAATGTTCTCTGCTTTGAGCGTACTTGGTCTGATCGCCATGTACTGGAAGGCGCGGTGATCCTATGTTAAATCAAAGCCACTATCCGTCATTCGATGTCATGAACGAGAAGGATGAATGGGATGACCATACTCAAACGATCGTTACTTCTCGATTGAATACGAACGAAGGTCTTAAATTTCTTACCTCTACAGAAGCGGAAATGGTTAGACGAATCAGTTCGCTTTTGGTTAACGATGATACCCCGGATGTGCTCCATTTTGTAGTCGCACATATCGATCAATCGTTGCACAAATCGCCGGGAGAGAGCCAGAGAAAAGCGGGTGTTCCTGAAGCCTCCGCTTTAGTCCGAGGGGGGCTAAAGGCGATCGAACAAGGGGCTCAATCGCAATATGGAACTCCTTACTTGAACCTGGATATCGCCGAGCAAAAACGGTATTTACAATACCTAAGTGAATCCAATGCCAAACCGCAGGAAGTGTGGACCGCCATTCCTCAAGAGGCGCTGTTTAAGAAATTACAGAATTTAACGGTCGAAGCGTACTGCTCGCATCCGAAAGTATGGTCCGAAATCGGATATGCAGGTCCGGCTTATCCGCGAGGATATGTACGCACACAGCTCGGACAACTGGATCCTTGGGAGGCGCAACCGGAACAATGAAGAAATGGAAATATGCAAACGAAGAAGTGGACGTTGTCATCGTTGGGGCCGGGGCTGCGGGAGGCGTGCTCGCCAAAGAATTGAGCGAAGCCGGAATGAGTGTGGTCGTTTTGGACGCGGGACCATTTCGCGATCCTCAAAAAGATTTTGCAAGTGACGAGCTTGCGATGAAAAATTTGGGGTGGCAGGATACCCGAATCGTGGACGGGAGCGACCCGTTAACGATGGGGCACAACAACTCCGGCCGGGGCATCGGCGGGGGAACCGTGCATTTTACAGCTGTCTTTTTACGATTTCACGAAGCGGATTTTAAAGCGAAGACGATCGATGGCGTTGCCGACGATTGGCCGATCGAATATGCGGATTTAGAACCGTACTATGCCAGAAACGAGAAAGAAATTGCCGTTTCCGGACCGAAGCATTTTCCTTGGGGGAATTACCGAGGTCCCTATCCTTATCCGGAAAGAGAGCCCCTTAGTCCGAACGCTTATATGTTTATGAATGGGTGCGAGAAGCTGGGTATCCGTTCATCCGTTGCTCCGCTTGCGATTCTTTCCGCACCGTTCGAAGGGCGTCCGCCTTGCATTAATCGGGGGTTTTGCAATCAAGGATGTATGCCCGACGCCAAATTCAGCACCCTCATCGCCCATATTCCGAAAGCGATCAAAGCCGGAGCTGATGTGCTTGCCGATTGTATGGTAACTGAAGTATTAATGGGCAAAGACGGGAGAGCAAAAGGGGTCGCCTTCGTTCATGATGGAAGAATGTATGAACAGAAGGCGAAAATCGTAATCGTGTCTGCCTTTGTAGTGGAAACGCCGCGGCTGCTTCTCAACTCTGCAAATTCCCAGTTTCCGGACGGACTTGCCAACAGCAGCGGCCTCGTCGGAAAATCGATCATGGTTCACAGCAGCCAAGACGTATATGCCAAATTCAATGATGAAATCAGGCTTTATAAAGGCACTCCCGTATTGGCGACGATGCAAGATTTTTACCGAACCGATCCGAGTAACGACTTTGTCCGCGGTTACACCCTTCATTCGCATGGAGCGAGACCGGTCGAATTTGCAAACGGAATATCGAAAGCGAAAGGAGGGCCCGTTTGGGGAGAGCGTTTCAGAGAGACTTTGCTGAATTATAACTATTACGGAAGAGTCACATTGGTCGGAGAGGTTCTGCCTAACCTTGCGAACCGGGTAACGCTTGCGGACGAAAAAGACGAATACGGATTGCCGCGTGCAAAAGTGACGTTCAGCTACAGCGATAACGACAGGAAACTCATCGACCATGCCGTTAGCAATATGATCGCTATTCTCGAGGCGGCAGGCGGGAAAGTCGAATACGTTATTCCGGATACCGCGCATATGATGGGGGGATGTCGGATGGGGAATGATCCCGCATCTTCCGTCGTTAATTCATATGGACAAACCCATGACATTCCCAATTTGTTTATATGCGATGCGAGCATTTTTGTCACTTCGGGTGCGGGTAATCCAACGAATACAGTTATGTCACTTGCACTGAGAACGGCGGATTATATTAAGGAAAAAGCGAAAATGCTGGAATTGTCGGGGTCGGTTTAACCGGCCCTTTCGCATAGGTTCAAGTATTGTCGGTAGGCAAAATCGTCCGCACATTGTTCGATTTGAAGCTTTCGATAATCCGTTGACTTTTGAGCTGATTTGATGAGTGCTGCTTGATACGAGTTCAGATCCTTCTCTTCGTTGTCCCGCATATAAGACAAAGCATCGAAAAGATGGTAACACTCATGGAAAAAAATAAAGTAGGGAAGCGCCCTTGTAGTAATATGAAATTTGGCCATCACTTGTCGCTCATCCGATGTAACGTAACGGTCATAAGGAATTTGTATCAGAATCTTAGCTTTTTTGTTTTTGCGATCCATTAGTACCGAGCCACCATAAAAAGGTCCCCATGAAAGATGAAGCGAGCATGATAGGGTGGAGGGGACTTGGAGAGAAATGAGATCCAGCTGATGGACGAGTCTTTTTTTCCAAACGAGAAGTCTTAATTTTCTCCATTTATAAATCAATATCAATTTTCTGAACATCGAACCCCTCCCTTGTCCACCATACAACGGAGGGGTTTCTTATACAATGTGTAAATGCAGGAATTTTTAGTGGAGTCGGAATAGCATAATTGAAAGAAAGATTGTGGAAATTGTATAATCGAGAGAAGGTTTTGGTCATGGGAATATCAGGTAATACGATTCCTATTGAATGAAATGGCACGAAAAAATACAGCAAGAGGAGGAAGTGGGAAGGTGAAACCCGTCTTGAAGTGGATGAATCGAGTCATATCTACTATTGTAGCAATATTGCTTATCCAGATTAACATTCCCGTTGCGGATGCTGAGCAAAGTGCCGTCGGCTGGAAGGATATCGCGGTCAGTAATGAATTAAGTTTAGGTATTAAGAATGATGGTACGGTCTGGGCGTGGGGAGACACTAACTTTCAAGGTCAATTCGGAAACGGGGAAAGAGGATTTGAAGCGGGTAATACTTATTTTCCTGTACAAGTAAAAGGACTTACGGATGTTGTCGGGATTCATGCCGGATCCAAGTATGGCGCTGCTATTAACAAGGATGGAACGGTCTGGGCGTGGGGGAACATTCCTGAGAAAATGATCGATCCAAGCTTTATTCAAGAACAAGAAAGCAAGCCCTATGGATGGAACAGGTCTTATCCCGGTAAGGTCCATGCATTATCGCAAATTGTCGGATTAGGAGGGGGAGCCAAAAATCTTGCTATAAAAAGTGACGGAACCCTTTGGAGGTGGGGGGAGCTTGATCATTCCTTCAGCAATTTTATAACTTACCAGTTGAATTTTAAAAATGTTACCGCTGTTGCAAGCAATGGTTCGGGCGACTTTGTCGCACTGGGAAATGATGGGAACGTATGGACGATAGATGAACAATATCAGGACAGTATTCAAATTGAAGGACTAAGCGATATTACTGCTGTCGCTTTGAGTAATTCCCACGTGTACGCCTTGCAAAGTAACGGATCTGTATGGGAATCCGGTCTTGTTAAAGGTAGAGTGAACTCTACGCCGCCGCGTGTAATCAAGGGTATATCCAATGTAGTTGATATACAAGCAACTTTTGGGGGACCTCTTCTGTTAAAAAAGGACGGCACGGTTTGGACAAGCGGCAGCAATATGGCCGGGGAGCTGGGAATCGGGACATACGGCGGCAGCGAAGACTTGATTAAAGTAAAAGGCTTAACTCATATAGTCAAGATTGCTGCAAGCGGAGACGGTTGGAAAGCGATGGCTGTCAGAGAAGATGGTACACTGTGGTCATGGGGGGCCGGGCCTGTCGGTGACGGAACCAAATGGAATCGTTTGGAGCCGGTATGGATACCAAGCTCGTCTGCCGAGGAACCCCCTGCTCCAGGTGATTTTATTGGAGTTAAGGTAAATGGGGTAATTGTAGATTTCGGACATCAACCGGTAATCCAACATGAAACGATTATGGTGCCGGTCAATGCCCTATCTGTATTGTGGGTCGACGCCCGAATAGAATGGGAACCCGCTACTTTTACCGTAAACCTATATAAAGATCTGTCGGTTATCGTGTTCAAGCTCGGGAGCACCGAAGCATACTTAAATGGTTCCTCGGTTCTTTTGGATACGCCGCCTGCCATCATGAACGATACGATATATGTGCCGCTGACAGTTTTTGCGGAATCCTTTGGTATGGAGGTTGAAAGGAACGACAATACCCAGACGGTGTCGATCTTTGACGCGGAGTACAAACAAATGATCCAGGAACGGATTTTTGAAAAAGAACGAATCCAACAGTTAAAAACCGCCGTATTACAAAACAATTTGGACAAAGTCAAACATTTATTGGAAATTAACGAGTACTCGGATGATACAAAGGGTGAAGTTTTGCTAGAGGCTATCAGCAAGGGATACATAGACATCTGCCGATACTTGGTTGAAGGCGGAAAGGTAAATTTAAATCATCCCGTTAAATTTGCCAGCACAACATTTACTCCCTTACATTGGACAACGATACCAAGGAAGACAGACTATGATTTAACGCGTTACTTTGTGCTTCACGGAGCGAAACCCGATGCCGAGGCTTTAGGACAGGTAGTAGCAAGAGGAGACATCAAACTCGTTCAGTTTTTGCTCGATCATAAAGCAGATCCCAATGGCGTTTCTGATGGAAAATCGATGCTAATGATCGCGAAGACGTGGAAGCATGAATCCATCGTTCAATTGCTCATTCAATACGGAGCAGAATAATAATCCATCTAAGTGTCTGCGGCAGAAGCGTAATAGGGATACATAATCGGCGGCCTTCGTGATCGTCATGTGCAGCAGCACGGCTGCATATGTGCGAGCTTGGCAACTCGAGGCCGGCCGAGCGGATAACTGCGGCAAACCACGATTATAGCACCCTTTGTCCATACGGGCGTCTGTAAAAAATCGACGAAGGAAACGTGCAGCTCCATGAACTGCTTGGATACGTAATGGGTCGGCAAGCCAGCCGTTGCGGACAGACGGGCCGGCGAAATATCTTCGTCGATATGGTCGTCGATGTAGGCTTTTGCCACAGTGAATCTATTTCTTGACTGCCATATGAAGTTCCTTATATAATTATATATAACGAGATAATGTCTCGCAATAAGAGAAATACCTAATTGGACTTTGATCATTGAACAGCAAAGTCTATATTTTTGAGATTTTAACGAGACATTTTCTCGTAATGCGAGAAAATCGAGAAGTGGGGGGGTAGAACAATAGGTGAAAGAAGACCTAGGAAGACGGTAGATTGGAAGTGGAAACCTACCGGCATGATGAGTTTTTCAGCATTTAAGCACATGAATGGAAGCGTTAACACGTGCTGAGACAAATGACGATGAAAATCAAGCAAGTTCTAAGGAGGTACACGCTGTGAAAGGACTTATACCGCGGGAGCATTTAATTTTGTACAAAGATAGTCAGTACAATACGTTCCCGAGTGCTATCCAAAAAAACGACGGCGGTTACTTGATTGGTTTCCGCCAAGCGCCGGATCGACGAGTGGCATACGGAAAATACGATCATATTGATCCTTCGTCAAAGGCAGTTACGATTTCATCTACGGATGGTCGCAATTGGAGTGCGGAAGCAGAGGTGCTATTTGATCATTTCTATTATGGAGTGCAGGACCCTTGTTTAAATGTGTTGAATGACGGCAGTATTGTGGGCACATTTTTCATGTGGAAAGTGTTTGAGGCGGGAGATTTGCCTGCTCAGCCCCGCGATCGTCCCGTATATGAGCATTGGCGGGCGCGCAAAGCAGGGGCGTACACAATTCGTTCGAACGATGGCGGCAAAACGTGGGACCAGCCTGTCCCGATTTCGATTCCTGACGTTGCGATTCGGGGAACGGGCGTTCAGTCGAAGGACGGGGGGCTGTTAATTCCGATGTACCGGCTTGGTTCGGACGGGTTTGAGGTTTTGATCGCGCGAACGGGAGATTCCGGCCATACGTGGACGATTCAAGGTACGATCCGCTCCACGGATGGTTGCGACTTTCAGGAACCGCTTTTGTACCGCACGCCGTCGGGCAAGCTGGTCGCCTTGATGCGGACGCGTCTGCAAGGAAGCCGGCCGGAAGCGAACCGCTGTCCGCTTTATACGTCGGAGTCTATTGATGATGGGGTTACCTGGAGCCGTCCGGCGGCACGTCCTTTTTACTCGCCGAGTCCATTTCACGGCTTGCCGTTGAAGGACGGACGCATACTGCTGACATATGGTCATCGGTATGAGCCATATGGAATCCGCGCAGCTCTTCTCGATCCTGAATGTGAGCGCTGGGACGATTCGGTGGAAATTGTGCTGCGGGAAGGTGCGGGCGGGAGAGACATCGGTTACACGAGTTCCATTCAGTTGGATGACCGCACAGTGCTAGTGACGTACTACTATTACGATGCGGATGGATATCGCTACATTGCCGGAACGTTATGCGATTTGCTTGTATAGATTGACTTTTGATATTGACGAGACCAAGGGGGTTTATTGGCATGTATCCATTAAAGACAACCGGTAAAGCCGGTATCGCTTCGACTGCTTGTATGGCGGCTTGCCTGCTGTTCACGGCGGGGTGCACCAACAGTGACAAAGGAAATGAACAAGCCGGAGGCAAGACGGAACCGCAGCCGCCTGTCACACAGCCGGAGCCGGTACGATTGACGATGCTGGGGAGCGTGACCAAGGAAAAGTTTATGGAAGAGGACGGTGCGGCACTTAAGAAAAAGTTCCCGCACATCACAATCGACTATTATTTGCTTGGCGCGAAAGATGACATCAGCGGGGGACAAATGACGCTGGAAAGCGCGCTTGCAACCCGAACACAAGTGGATTTGATGGCAGTCGGGCTATCGAACATCGGCAAGCAATTGGTCGATACGAAGCTGGCTTATGACATTGGGGATCTGATCAAAAAGCACGGATACAATCTGGGTATCTTATACCCGCAATCCATTGCGGCGCAAAAATCGGTCACAGGGGGGCCGCTCTACGGACTGCCTGTCAATCGGAGCGCACACAAAATTTATTACAACAAAGATTTGTTCGACAAGTTCGGAGAAAAGTACCCAAAAGACGGATTAACTTGGGACGAGACGTATGAGATCGCGAAAAAGATGACAAGGAACGAAGGCGGTGTGCAATATTTAGGCGCAGTGATCGACTACCGTCATATGATGTTGGTCAATCAGTTGAGTATCGGCATGGTCGATCCGGTCACCCATCAATCGTTATTCGTCAAAGAGCCGAAATGGCAGCGATTCGTTTCCAACCTGGTACGTTTTCAGCAAATTCCGGGTAATGAAGCGAACGCCGCGACTGCCTTTACGAAAGAAGGACGGGCGGCGATGTATATCGCTTCGACAGATTTGAACGGAACGTGGACGGGGATCAATTGGGATATCGCCAAAGCGCCCACATTCTCAGATCTGACGGGAGTAGGCAGCTCCATTCATGGAACGATTACAGCCGTGACAAGCACGAGCAAACATAAAGACGAGGCCTTTCAAGTGATTGCGTATTTGGCGTCCGAGGAGAACATGCTGAACATGGCGCGGCGAGGAACGTTGTCCGTTCTGAACGACCCGAAAGCGAAATCCGAGTTTGGCAAGGACATTCCTTGGCTAAACGGGAAAACGATTCATGTCGAGGCGATGTTCCCGGACAAATTGGCGGAGCCGTACACCCCGACACCGTACGATGCGGCAGCGCAAGCGGCACTCGTGAAGGAAATGACGAATCTGGCCGCGGGGAAAACGGCTGATGTGAACACCGCTTTGAGGCTTGCGGCAGAAGAAGCGGATAAAGCCGTCGCAGCACAGAAGTGAAATTGAACAGCAGGGTTGTAAGCGTATGCAATACATGACGGAGAGGACGCGGTTCATTTGAAAGACTACCCCCATCCATCCAGAATAAGCCGGCTTTCATTCCTACTTCTTATTGTTTCGACTTCATTCCTGTTCCTGTTGCAAAGTTCGTTTCGCGTTGAAGCCCAGCAATCCCCGGCTTCGTCATTGGCGCAGCGTATCGATCAACTGGAAGCTTCCGGGGACATGTCGAAAGGGGTCTCGGCAGAAATGCGTTACCGCGAACTGCGCGGGTCCAATCCGTTTCCGGGAGCGCTGCCCATCGTCGTAAACGGTAAAGCAAAGGCCGTCGTCGTTGTCGCCGACCAGGCAGAGGAACAAACAAGGCGAAGTGCGAATCAGCTCGCTGCATACGTACAAAAGTCTACAGGTGTGCTTCTCTCTGTATATGGGGTAAGTGAACTGGGGAGCGGCATGGAGGCGATGACGCGAATTGAGGTGGGGCTGGATGCTTTCACACACGATTCCCATGTCGACGATGTATTGGACAGTATGAAGGAGGACGGTTTCCTGATCCATATACACGGTTCGGCGATTCGCATTGCAAGCCCGTCCGTGTGGGGGACCCACAATGGCGTCTTGGAATTTTTGGAGCGGTATGTTGGCGTCAGATGGCTATTTCCCGGTACGGATGGAGAGGACGTGCCGATAAACGCCAGCCTGTCCGTACCGCGGGAAGATGTGCGGCAGGAGCCTGCGTTTTCGTTTCGTATGATGAGTCCGTATGGTGGGTCCCCGGCGGTACAGAGCGCCAGACAGCCTTATTTTGAATGGGCGCAAAACAACCGGCTGCAGGGCAATTACAACAAGTGGAAGGGTATGGTCTTCATGCATAACCTCTTCTCGCTGTTTCCGGTTGATAAGTATGGGATGTCCCACCCGGAGTATTACCCCGGCCATAAAGCGCCGGACCGGCCGATGCATGGCTGGCAGCCGTGCTTCACCGAACCTGGAACCGTTGCTGCCGCTGTAGATGGCATATTGGCCTACTTTGCGGCGAATCCGTCACAAACGTTTTTTTCGCTCGGGGTTAACGATTCCGTGGACTATTGTGAGGCAAACCCGGCACATCCCACTTATCCGGGCCATTTGAATTCGATTGGGCTCGTAAATATGTCGGACATTTATTATGCGTGGGTCAACGAGGTGGTAGAGCAGGTATTAGAGGTATATCCTGACAAATGGTTCGGGGTGCTTGCTTACAAAAACGTAATGGATCCGCCATCATTTCAGCTTCATGAGCGGGTCGTACCTGTGCTGACGAAAGATCGAATGGCTTGGGCGGATGAGGATGTCCGGGATGCAGGGGAGGCGCAGACGGTTCAGTGGACGGCGGCCGCCAGCCAGCTTGCCTGGTACGACTACTTGTACGGTATTTATTACACGATCCCTCGCGTGTATCCGCACTTGATGGCGGAACAGTATCGATATGCGGAAGAGCACGAAGTGATTGCCCACTATGCTGAAATTTACAATCAGCTTGGGGATGGCCCGAAAGCATGGCTTGCAGCGAAGCTGCAGTGGAACCCGGAACGGAACGTCGATGCGTTATTGATGGAATGGTATGAACGAATGGTCGGTCCCGCTGCCGCCCCCGACATTAAGGCGTATTTCGATTTGTGGGAGACGTTTTGGACGCAACGGGTATTGACGTCCAACTGGTTTCAGGATCGGAAGAACAGCACGTATTTGTCCATCAGCGACGCATCGTATATGAATCTGGTGACGGAGTCCGATCTGACGACGAGCAAACAGCTTCTCGCGTCTGCCGTTGCCAAGGCTGGAACCGCGCAGCAGCGCTCGCGGGCACGCCTGTTGGAGCAGTCGTTCGATTATTACGAAGCATCGGCACGCAGTTATCCGAAGCAATACGAAAAGCCGCAGCGGGAGCAGGACGCGCTGGATCTGTTACTGAAAGTGACCGGTACGCTCGAATCCAGTCTCGCCTATGCGTCGGAGCGGCATGACCATCCGGATACTTACAACAATGAAATCGCACTTGCCTTCCCTCCATCGTCGCTGCCGCTGGTGGACTGGACGGGATGGAACGCGTCGGCATTTTGGCATTTGGCCGCTTATATGAAAGATCAGGAGCCGTTAGGCGGAGCGATCACCCAACAGGTGCAGCTTCTGACGAATACGGCGCAATCCGCGCCTGTACGCGACTTTGCTCGCTTGCTGCTTCGGACCGGCTCCAGCATGTTGTCCTTAACGGCAAACGCTTCATTTGAGGAAGGCGGTACACAGGCGGCGGCGTGGCAAAGCTGGATACCGACATTCGGCACGATCCAGCGTACCGAGCAATTATCCCACCGGGGGGCAGCGAGCTTGCAGATTGAAGGGATGGTTCGCGGCGGACCTTACCAAACGTTCGCAGCAAAGCCCGGACTGACTGCCGCTCAGGTATATTACTATACACCGGCTCAATCCGAGACAGCCGGAACGATTCAGCTCAATCTTCACTTGAAAGATGCGCAAGGAAAAACGCTCAAGTCGATCGTGTCCAGTGTAACTCCACTTGTACGAACAGCCGGGCAGTGGTCGTCCATTGGCATATTGGAAGAAGTCCCGGCAGCCGTTCAAGGAAGTGATGTCAAGCAAATACAGGTCGTCGTCACCCTGGACGGCATGGAGCAAGACGCACTCGTTTACCTGGACGATGCTGAACTATTCCAATATGAGGAAGAATGGGTGACGGCACAAACATTATGGCCGTTGGTGGACGAGATCTTGACGAACGAACCGAATGGCGGGCCGCTTACGCAGCAGGTGAGCGCACTTGCCCAGCGAACCGAGCCATCCGATCAGCGGGAATTCGCGCGCTTGCTGCTTGCAATCACAAGCGGCTCCGCTGCGTCGATTACACAGAACAATTCCTTTGAAACGGGGACGACAACTGCTTCTCCATGGGGAAACTGGCTTCCTTCGACAGGGACGATCGTACGCGGTGACGTAGAAGCGCGAACAGGGCAGCACAGCTTGGCTGCAACCGGGCTGCAACTCGGCGGACCGTATCAGTACGTCGTGCCTCAGTCGGGCACATTCGCGGCACAAGCCTATGTCAAGCTGCCTGCCGGCCAAACAAGTTCGGGTACGATGCGCTTATATATCAATATGACCGACGCTCAGAAAAAAATCATCGGGACGTATACGTCGCCCTCTTATCCGATTGTTACAAACGGGCAATGGAAGGTGATTCGCTTAGCGGGATGGATTCCAGATGACGTCAATCAAGTGGATGTAAGCTTTTTGCAGATGCATCTGCGTTTAAGCGGGATCGAAGCAGGAACAACCCTGTATATCGACGATGCTGCGTTGTATCAATAACGAATAGAGCAGGAATATCGAGGGTAAAATCCGTTTCACTCGATAAATCTACAACAACACCGTTGAAGCGTTTAATACGGCAAATCATGAGCTTTCCGACCAATCATTTCCCTTTGGTTAATTCCGAAGGGAGAGTTTTTGTTTGCGCGCCTAGCGATGCTAGGCACAACTAGCCGGTGAAGTCCGTTCGAGGTGAGAGCCAAATCGCTCGTAGCTGGCGGGCAACTGGCGGAGAAATCCTAAGGTTGAAGACCCGCGACAAAGTAACTCCCGGGATGTGAGCAATTCAGCAGGTTGTACTGTATAACAAATTGTTATTATTATGAGGGATGGCGAAATTTAGGCGTATCATGTCTAAGCCTAATAGGGAATTGGTGTAAGAGTTGTACGATATACGAGCGTGAAAAAAGTATAAGACATACCACAATTTCACAGTATTGTCACCCAAATCTATTGAATTTTGTGGGAAAGTATTACTGTAATCACTTCTATTGGTGAAAGATGGCAACTCCTAGGGTCGGAAACGTTGCAGTGTTAGAACGAGTAGTAGGTTGCTTCAAAGGAGTTTCGACAGGGATGCAATGGAATACAAATTTTAGGAGGATTTTTTATGTTCCAAACTTTAGACCATTTTTTTAAATCTTGGGAGTTCGAAGCAGCTGCTACACAGAAACTATTGAGTAATCTAACTGATGAATCACTTAAACAGGAAATAACTTCACAAAATTGGACTTTAGGACGTATTGCTTGGCATACCGTTGCTGCCATTCGCATTATTACTTCAAATACAAACTTAACGTTTGATGCCCCAGCCGAAGATTATCCCGTTCCTACTACGGCTCAGTTTATAGCAGACAGTTATCATCAAGCTAGTAATGCATTTGTACAGGCATTAAAAAAAGAATGGACTGACCATACACTACAAGAGTGTATCGATTTTATAGGTCAACAGATACCCAATGGTTCACTATTGATGTTTTTGATTCAACATCAAAGCCACCATCGAGGACAAATGACGGTTCTTATGCGACAGGCAGGGTTAACGGTTCCAGGAATTTATGGTCCTTCAAAAGAGGAATGGGCAAAGTTTGGTATGGACGCCCCACAAATGTAGTTCCAACAAAGCCCATCCTAATCGCTCGACTGGCCGCGGATGCGCATCGGCTGATAGCAACGAGGCATGCCGCGGCAAGATTGTCCTCATAATCGACTAGGGAAAAGACTTAATGGCCTGTGTCCTTCAAATCATATCTCAAACACCCGCTGGATAAACCAAAACATGCCTATCGCGATCACAGCGGCGGAGCCGACCGAGACCGAGCGGGGATAAGTCCGGTATCGCCGCAAGAGCGCAATCAGCGGGAAAACCAAGGCTATGATGATGATTTGTCCGATCTCCACCCCGACATTGAAAAATAACAAGGAGGACAACAAGCTTTCGCGGGAGAGCTCCATCCCTTGCAAAATGCCTGCAAACCCGAATCCGTGCACAAGACCGAATAACAGCGTCATGATCGTACGGTGCTTCGGGTCCTTATTGAATATATTTTGTGCGGCCACATAGACAATACTGGCGGCAATCGCCGATTCTATCCACCGTCCGGGCAATTGAACCACTCCAATCGTGGCCAGTCCCAGCGTGATGCTGTGTCCGAGCGTGAACGCCGTAGCCACTTCCACGATACCGGCCAAGCTTCTAGCAGCAGGCAGCAGGCATAGTACGAAGAGAATGTGATCGTACCCGGTAAAAATGTGCTCCGCACCCAGGACGATAAACAACCACGCTTGCCGCAGCCAATTGCGCTCACCTACCGTCAGCTCCCGGTTCGCTGCGCTAAAGATGAATTCCTGATCTCCTTGAGGCCCGGAAATTTGGGTTAAATTCGTATGAGCCTTGTTGACATCGTCGATAAATAGATCATACTTGATACGGGTGGAATCTCCTTTACCCGAATAAACCAATTGGAATCTGGCTAATGGAGCCTCGTTCACCCTCTCGACGCTTGTACTTACCAGCTCAGGCTCGATCGGCGCCTCGTCACGGTAGATGTGGACCCCCGAAGCTACGTAATCAAACAACGGCTCCGTTCTGGCGGCAAGCACTTGTTCAAGTTCTTCTACTGACGGTGAAGCCAATAAATCAACGGGCAGCGAAACCGCACTCCCCAAGTCATTAAAGTCCAGAAGCAGCTCTACATACACCGCATTCGGCTCGATTTGCACGTCCATGTATCCGTTATCTATGGCATGCGCGCTTGCGGAGCGGGGGATCGGCACGAGCATCGATACCGTCAGCACAAGAGCCGAGAACAACGCGGCAACTATTACTATGATCCGTTTCATCGTCGATCCTTCCTTGGTTAACCGGCTAGATTTTTGAAAAGCAATAGAGATGGAGAGGGGCTCCATCCCTATTGCCGCGCTTCTGAAAAGATCAATACTTACTTCATCGTTTCGATCATCTGCTTCTTTCCGTTAGGAAGCTTGCGGATCTCGAACGCGTCAAAAGGTTTGCCGGTTGCCGTCCGTGCATCGTATCGGAGCACGTCGCCGTCGACATGAACGAGCTGGTATAGCTGAGTATTTTGAAGGGCTTTGTCAACTTGCGCACCGTTTTTATCCCAAACGGCCGAGGAAGACTCATACATTTTCGGACCGGAAACGGAGTTCACGAATACTGTGGTGCTGTCGGGGGCTACAACTTTTTGCCCGGACTGCCGGTTCATAACTTGGCCGCGCGCATAGGTGTGATCGTGCCCTTGAAGCACCAGGTCGACATTGTATTTCTGAATGATCGGAAGCAGCTTGTTCCGTACTTCCGCGTTGTCGCGACCTTCGGCGCTAGAGAAGATCGGATGGTGGAACGTGAGAACCGTCCATCGATTCGGATTGTTCGCCAACGTTTGATCCAGCCACACTGCTTGTTTGTCGAGGTTTTCGCCTCGAAGGTTCGTGTCGAGCGAGACGATGCGCATGCCTTGATAGTCAATGTAATATACATTTTCCTTGAAGACGGCTTCATTCGGACCGTTCTCCGGGAGGGCAAACGTCGGACGCCAGTAAGGCGTGAGGCCTGCGGGAGTATGTTGTGAAATTCTGGAGTACTCGTGGTTGCCGGGGGTCGGAATGCTCGGCACCATGCCGTTCAGCCATCCGCCTGCTTTAAACCACTCGCCCCATTGATCGTCGGCGTCGCCTTGATTGACCAAATCACCGGCATGGACGATGAAGCTCGCTTCCGGCAGGTCGGAATAGGCATTGCGGATCACGCGGGACCAGTGCTCCAAAATATTGTTTTGAGCGTCGCCGACGTAAATGAACGAGAACGGTTTGGCTTCTTTGGAAGCCGTGGTAAACTCGAACCACTCCGTCCAGTTGACTCCATCGCCTACGCGATACAAGTATTGTGTTTCCGGCAAAAGGTCTTGGAAGTTGACCGAATGATATTTCTCCGCGTATCCCAGGTATGTAGCCACTTCGGAAGTGTTCTCGGCCGGAACGGTAACCGCATGATCCGCAAAATCGGAGTTATCGCCGGCTACTGCGATCTGGGCTTGAGGCGTGGTGACGCTCGCATCCGTACGCCAAGTTACCGCTTGGGTGGTTGCCGTATCGCCCTTCCACGTCATGATCACCCTGTCGGGCAGAACGAGAGGCTTGTGCACTTCGGCGGCGGGTACCTTCGTTGCCAATGTTTCGGCGACAACGAAATTGACGGTCGGAACGGCGATCATGACGGCGGACAACAGAAGGGATGTACGTATCCAACGCTTGTCCATCGACTTCTTGAACATCTTCTTCATCTCCTTTTGAGGTTTTGTATTCACGGACCATGATAAATATCTTGTATTAAATGAATGTAAAACAGACGTTAAGAAAATATGGATCGATTGCGTGGGACTTTCGGCACGTTGGCTGTTTTCATGCGGTCTAACTGACTTTTTCAGCATTTTTCATCTGACCGATCTCGGAACTCCATGCATGAAATTGAGACAAATGGACGAACTCGATGTCAGATTTTGTTGAAGCGTATCACAAAAAGGATTTCCGTTACTTCTTACCCATGTATAAAGCAACTGTGACAAAGCACGATTGTACGCATGATCCCAAAGAACAAAAAAAAAATTCGCTTCGCGGGGGTTGACCTGGAGTTGACTCCAGCATGTAGAATTCGGAATGAAAGGAGGCGCACTCGTTGTACACGATCGGTCAAGTCGTAGAGATGACGGGGTTCGGACACGATACGCTCAGGTATTACGAGAAAATCGGTCTGCTCATGCCGCGGCGTAAACAGTCGGGAGGCGCGCGTGTGTTTAGCGACGACGATCTTCGATTGTTGTCCGGACTGAAATGTTTGAAACGGATGGGATTGTCTTTGGAAGAAATCAAGTCGTTCACGAGCACGAACCGTTGCGTGTCCGAACGCTCGTCGATGCGCGCCGGAGACGAAGCTGTTCTCCGAGATCGAATTGGTCTGCTGACGGAACACTTGGCCCGGATGGAGACGCAGCGCCACGAACTCGACGATTTGATCAATCGGACGAAAAACAATATTCGCCTGTACAACGAGCTGTTGGACGGGACGCTGTAAACGTTTCGAAAGTTCCGGCGTTCGAGCCTCCAATAATCCTTGCAGAGGAGATGCGAGCGTGAACATTGCAATAATCGGATCGGGACACATCGGAGGTACGTTGGGGAAAATATGGGCGGCGCAAGGTCACCTGGTGACGTTTGGCTCGCGGGATCCACAAAGCGAACGGATGCGTACACTGCTCGAGTCGATCGGCCCGAACGCTGCAGCGGCTTCCGTCAAGGAAGCGGCCGCATTCGGCAACATCGTCGTTTTGGCCGTTCCCGGCACGGAAATCGAACGCGTGCTGGAGGAGGCGGGAGACCTGAAGCGGAAAATCGTCGTCAATGCGACGATTTTGTTCGACGGGCGGTCGGCTGACGCGGAAGTACGGAGGATCGCGAACGGCGCACGCGTCGTGCGGGCATTCCATACGTCGATGTGGGAGGCGCTCGCGAACCCGCTGTTCGGCGTGGCGAACGCCACGCTCTTCATGAGCGGTGAGGACGAAGAAGCCAAGCAAATCGTCTTGCGGCTGGGCGAAGAAGCAGGATTCGACATGGTGGACGTGGGCGGCCCGGAAGCGATGGCCGAGATCGAAAAGGCGCTCTTTTCGTTCTGGACAGCGCTCTCGCCGCAGTTCGGCCGCGACTACGCGATCCGGGTACTGCGAAGAGAAGAATCGCAGCCGTCTTAAACCGAGGCCAATCCGAAATAACGGATCGCAGCACTGCGGTCCGTTATTTCGGATTGGCCGCTGTCAAAGCGAAACAGCCCGATGTGCCATTATGGGCGCTTATGGGCTGGGCACGCAGCTGCTCGATGTCGCGTTCGTTCCGCTTCTGGAAACGATCGAACCGATAGCCGGTACGGAACGCGCCCGCCACATTCGGGTAGAACGAAAAAATCCGAACTCCCCGATTATGCGAAACAGTCCCTGTATGAACGGATGTTCGTCTTTTTTAGAGGCTTCATTAACGATTGACAGCGATAAAGCGGCAAATATATACTCAAATTAACAAAAGGGGAAACATCGTAACATTATAAGAGACGACTGACCCTTAAAATTTTTGGGCGATAAAACATCACGCTCCAATATACCAAGGATAGAGCCGTATAATCCGATTCCAGAAAGAAGGCGTGTCATTTGGCTGAACGAACGGAGAGCCGGGTATCCGGAATTGCTATTCATGAGAATGCGATTGTGCGTCCCGGATATGCTCTGCTTAACGCCGTTTCCGTCTATGCCGGTAACCCGAATCGTCCCGGATACGGGAACTTGCTGCAGTTCGTCAATATATTCGGCAAATCCGACAGCGGCGAGGGCGTCCTGTATCGGGTATCCCGGGACAACGGAAAAACATGGCGGGAGGTCGATGTGTTCGACTTGCCTTACCGGGTCGGTCAC
Organism: Paenibacillus mesophilus; assembly: GCF_005938385.1. Classification (GTDB taxonomy): domain Bacteria; phylum Bacillota; class Bacilli; order Paenibacillales; family NBRC-103111; genus Paenibacillus_AB; species Paenibacillus_AB mesophilus. The sequence goes on along the minus strand of NZ_VCRA01000026.1, from coordinate 74,876 downwards.
GGCCGGGACATGATGCGTAAAATTGCCGGAGACTGCATGTATGACGAGGACAGCGGGGCGCTGATCAGGATCGTCACGGAGATGCTGTGGGAGAAAGGGGAGATTCACTCTTTATTCAGAAAAAGACGAATGTATTACCGCTTGTCCTTCGACAACGGAGCCACCTGGACGGATGCCGTCTATATGCATCAAAACGAAGAGGGGTACGATCGAGACCGTATGTTTCCCGGCGTTACATACGGTGTGAACATGGTAACCTCCTTGTTCAAAATGCATAAAATTCGCGGCGACGGCCCCAACAAGGGCAAGCTGGCCGTTGGCATTCAAGTGCAGATCGCTGGCACAGACGGGGACATCTACAATCCGACGGGAATGGGGTTTTTCAAATCCGGCTGCGTACTCGGCAGTTGGAACGCCGAGAAGCTGCAGTACGATTGGGAAGCGTGCGAAACGTATGCGGAGGTGACTACGGAGGAGTCCACTCGCGGGGTATACGAGCCCGTCATTCAGGAGCTGGACGACGGGACGTTGATCATGGTGCTGCGCGGCAGCAATATGAAGCGGCCCGACATACTCGGGACGAAGTTCATCAGCGTCTCGCGGGACCAGGGGCGGACGTGGGGGCGGCCGGCTCATCTGACCTACGAAGACGGGCAGCCGATGTTTTCCTCCTCCTCCAGTCCCGACCTCGTTAAGGGCGAGCAAGGACGAATTTATTTCGTCGGTATTATAACCGACGACAATCCGAACGGGAATATGCCGCGTTATCCGCTATGCATCGCGCAGTTGGACACGGACACGCTGTGTATCGTCAGGGACAGCGTCACGGTAATCGATTCGAGGCGCCCTTGGCATACCGCACAGCGGGAGGTTGAAGCAGCGCGGTACGATGTCGATTATTCCAACCATCATGCGTATCTCGACGCCGCCGGATCCAAAATCGTCGTACATGCGCCGTACCGTGCCGATCTACACAACATTGAAAGTGTGATCAACCGATACGACATTCAATTGCGCGGCTGAGTGCATTTGTGCAGAAGGGACATTCATCGTATGTGTAAAGCCGCCTGTAATATGCAGGCGGCTTAAATCATTTCCTTTGCTGCGTCCATCCTTGATTAGCAGCAGGCGTTTATTTTGTTCCGATTTGAGCCTCGCCACCCGTTTTTCGACCCGTTCGGACGCATCCCTCAGGGCCGAATTCACATCTTTGCCCGCCACGATCCAATCAGCTGATCCAATCAGCTTCTCCGCGTTTTTTAAAGCCGGCAGCAGACCCAGATGTTCCGACGCCTTGGTATTGTTCCGAAGCCAGATAGGAAAGTACCTGGAAGGCCGCATCGCGGTTTTTGCTCGTCTGTGCGATAAAGGCGTAGTTTGTATGCTGTGTTCGCGCGCCGGAGTGGATGGACGATTAGGTAACCGGGGGAGTACCGGGGTCTGGTTTGCCCATATTTTCAGTATAAGATGAAGTCGATCGGATGAAGAGGCTGCAAATTGCGCCCCCTTAACCCGCAATAGCGATAAGCTTCTCGAGATCATCCTAGCAAATGGCCTAATGGCTCCTCAAGCTTTGATCGACTATGGCACAAATGGATAAAAAGAAGAGCGATCAGACAGATTGAAACCGCATTCAAAGCTGACATATCATTAGGTGAAAGGAGGCAGGCCGACTTGCACATGTAACGGCGCTCCCACAATAACCGCTGCCCGTGAGATCGGGCACCGAGGAGCGGCATCCGTAAATATGCACTCAAGTAAAATAGAGGGGGATACAACCATGCGAAAGTTGAGTAACTTACGGTTTTGCGCTGCCGCCGTTTTGCCGGCATTGCTTTTGACGGCTTGCGCCGGCGGCCAAGGAAAGTCGTCAGCGAGTCCGGAAGAGAAGAAGCCGAGTACGGAGCCTGTCGAATTATCGTTTTACTACTCGGGCGGCAATTATGGCGAGCAACGGTTTATGGAAACGATCGGTAATCCTATTATGAAGAAATATCCGCATATTTCATTGAAATATTATCAAACTTCCAAAGCTAACGGTTCGGAGGGGCTAACGCTGGCGGACGCCGTCGCTACGGGAGTGCCTATCGATGTGCTGTACGCAAGTCTGTCCAATGTGTCGCAATCGTTGCAGCCATTCGGGCTGCAGTACGATCATGCCGATCTGATCAAACGGAATCGCTTTGATTTGAACTCGTTGATTCCGCAGGCGGTCGATTCCTTGAAAGGACTCGGAGGAGGCTCTCTTTACGGGTTGCCTGTCGCGGTCGGAAGCCTCTATTTGTATTACAATAAAGATCTGTTCGACAAATTCGGGGTCTCGTATCCTCAGAAAGGTTTGACTTGGGATCAATTGTATGATTTGACCAAAAAGATGGCCCGCACCGAAGGCGGCGTAAAGTACAGGGGGCTTGCAATCGCCTGGACTTATATGGCCACTTTTAACCCGATGGGCGCCGGGCTGGTCGACCCGGCAACGAACAAAGCCTTATTCGCCAAGGACGAGAAGTGGCAAAAGCTTGTCTCGAATTTGATCCGTTTTTACAATATTCCGGGCAACGAAGTAAATGCGGAAAGCACGAAATGGAAGAATCAATTCGACGAATTTACAAAAGGAACGGCCGCCATGATGCTGACGGCCAATAATCTGAGCAAGGACTGGAACGGAAGGGTGGACGTCGCAAGCTTCCCGATATCTCCCGATAAACCCGGAGTCGGAGGCGGATTGATTCCGAATTTCTTCGGCGTGACGAGCATAAGCAAACATAAGGATGAGGCTTTCCAAGCTATCGCCTTTTTGGCCTCCAAAGAGTACCAGCTTCAGCAAGCCAGAATCGGAAGCGGCTCCCTGCCGGTTATTGACGACCCGCAAATCCGTGCGGAATATAGCAAAGACAATGCATGGATGCAAGAAAGAAACATCAATGTATCCGGATGGTTTCCGGAGCGTTTTGCCGATGCATACGTCGTTACTCCTTATGACGGCAGAGCCAACGCCGCTTTTGTAGCGGAAATGGAGAAGCTGTCGGCTGGAACCGTCGCCGATGTGAACACTGCGCTTAGACAGGCGGCGGAAGCGGCGGATAAAGCGATCGAAGCGCAAATCTCCGCGGGCAAGTAACCGTTGGCCGATGAAACCGATAATAGAGAGGCAATGATCGAATGATGTGCAAGAAATCGAATGCGAGTCCCGGATTTGACATTCGGCTAGAGACGATCTGCTCCGGGTTCGTTCCCGGTCAAGTTTATTGCCGAACGCATCCGCGAGCCGGCATCGTGAAGGGCGAGAAGCCGTCCATTGTATTGACCATGTCTCCGCTCGATTTGACCGGCAGCGATGTATTCTATGCATTGACCGGGATGAGCTCCGAAGATGGGGGGCGGACGTGGTCTCCTCCCGTCGAACAGCCTTCGCTCGGTCGACGCGCGCTGCATGACGGACTCGTGGAAGTGATCTGCGATTTTACTCCCGCTTGGCATGAAGCGTCGGGAAAGCTGCTCGGCATCGGTCATACCGTAACCTATAAAGGGGACGAGATCGTGCGGACGATTCGCAAAACGGCATATGCGGTATACGATCCGGAAAGGCAGGTCTGGACCGATTGGCGGGAAATGACGGTGCCTTTGTCGTTATTTGCGTCAGGTGCGGGATCGACTCAGCGCTTCGATCTGGAAAACGGCGATATTTTACTGCCCGTTTATTACTTGAAATCGACGAAGGAACCGGGCATTGATCGGCAATTGTGCTGCTCCACAGTCGTGCGTTGCCGGATTGACGGCGAAGCCTTGCACTATATCGAGCACGGTACGGAGCTCACGGTTCCGAAGGGCCGCGGCTATGCGGAGCCATCCTTGACCCGGTTCGGCGGGGAATTTTTCCTGACGCTGCGGGCCGACGATCACGGCGCCGTGACGCGAAGCGCGGACGGATTGCATTTCGGGGAACCGAAACATTGGACTTGGGACGACGGGAGCGAGGTACCCACGTACAACACCCAGCAGCATTGGGTAACGCATAGCGACGGTCTGTTCCTGGTCTATACGAGAAAGACGGACAACAATGATCACATTTTCAGACATCGGGCTCCTTTGTTTATCGCCGAGGTCGATCCGGAACGGCTGTGTTTGGTCCGATCGTCGGAACGCGTATTAGTCCCGGAACGGGGGGCTCGTCTATGCAACTTCGGAGTAATGAACGTGAACGAGCGGGAAACTTGGGTCACCGTATCCGAATGGATGCAGAACGGCGGCACGTCCGGCAAAGAGATGCGCAGGCGGCTGCTTCTGACGCATACGGCCGAGGAACTGGCCCCTTTCGAATCGGGGCCGCATATGAGCGGACTGATCGCGTTATGGGGTGCCGACAACAGCGTGTATGCCGCTCGCATCGTATGGGACCTTCCCAACCGCCTCGTATAACCTTTAAGAAAAGTCGCTTAATGGCGGCTTTTCTTGAAGGTTGAATTTCGAAAGCTTATAGAATCAAGGTTCGTGGATTACGTTCGATTGGCCGCGTCTGATTTACGGATATCCGGATTGAGGAGTTTTTGAAGATGACGAAAGTATTGATGACTTTTCCACATGGCAAATTCAAAGTGCTGACGCTTAGCTACGATGACGGCAGAAATGCTGACCGGAGATTGGTTCAGTTGATGAACGACTACGGACTCAAAGGAACGTTTCACTTGAATTCCGGCTTGTTCGGCGCTAAAGACCGGGTCCCTCGGGAGGATATAGCCGAGCTGTTCCGCGGACATGAAATCTCCGCTCATACCGTGACGCATCCGACTATCGCCAGATGTCCGAAGGAGCAGCTCGTTCACGAGATTATGGAAGACCGGAAGGAGCTCGAAAGTATAGCCGGATATACGGTAAGAGGAATGTCTTATCCGAACGGCTCTTTCAACAAAGCGATTAAAGAAATACTCCCTATGCTCGGGATCGAGTACTCGAGAGTCACGGAAAGTACGGGTGGATTCGGAATGCCCGACGATTGGCACGAGTGGAAGCCGACTTGCCACCATAATCGAAATCGAAACTTATTGAGCTTGACGGAAAGCTTCCTTGCCGCCAATAAAAGCCAGTACTTGTATATAATGTATGTATGGGGGCATAGCTACGAGTTCGACAACGACAATAATTGGGAGCTGATGGAGACGTTTTGCGCCCGTGCGGGACGCCGAGACGATATATGGTACGCCACCAACATCGAAATCGTAGATTATGTCAAGTCGTTTCACCGGCTTCAGTTCTCCGCGTCGCGTTCTTTCGTATACAATCCGTCGGCAAGCCCGGTCTGGATTCAAGCGAATGGCGAAATCGTGGAGATCGGAGGCGGGAGCCAAGTCCACTTGACTTAGTCTGCGTTCCGGTTCATCCTGCCGTTTTGTTCGATTATTGTTGGCTTGGTAAGCTGTCAATTCATGCATTTCCAATGATTCATAAAAGGTGCTCCATTCTTTGGGGGATGTTGTCTTCGCAAACACCATTCTGCCAAAGATTCGGAGCCCTTTTTTGTTACACCTCGTCTGTTTCTGATTATCGTTGCGGATGAGAGCGGCTTACGGAATTGGCTCGTCCAGCTTGTATTTGGGGCGGTAGTGGCTGGGCGGCTTGCCGACCCAGCGGCGAAACTGGCGGGAAAAATGGTTGATGTTCGAAAAACCGAGTTGGTTGGCGATTTCACCGATCGGTTCATCGGTGTTCATGATCAGCATTTTGGCCATATTTAATTTATGGCGGCTGACGAATTGCCGGGGAGAAATTCCGTACACCTTCGTAAAAATTTTCGTGAATTGCGTGCGGCTCAGACCGAGCCGGCCGGCCAAATCCGTGATCGTAACGTTGGTGAGTGCGTTCTCCTCCAGCATGCGCTCGATCTTGTGGGCCGTATCGATTTCCATAGAAGAACTGTACTGCGCCGAGGCTGGTTCATTGTCGGGTGCGGAGTTGTTCGGCTGCAGCGCCACCATCTCCGCTATCGCGAGCGTCACATAAGCCTGCAGCATGAGTCTGCCCTGAAGCGACAGTTGTTTGATCAAGAAGCTTTTCAAATACAAGTGTTTGACGGATTCGGGTACGTAGTAGCGCAGCAGCTTTTCCAGACTATGGCCGATATCGCCCAAGAAGGATGGAAAGCCGGCCGACGCTGCGTGAACGGAGACATGCTTGTAGGGCTCTGCATGCAGCAGCTGTCGAAGATCGTGATCGTCTATATCGAAGTGGGCGTGAAAAAAAAGGTAGGGCTGTGCGGCCTCGTTCCACAGTCGGTGCTTCACACGCGATTTGATGATCAACCAATCTCCCGGACACATCACAAGCAGGCGACCCTCCAGTTCGAGCCGAATCTCGCCTTCCCGGCAGTGGAGCAGTTCGCAATACGGGTGGTAGTGCTTCTCGTAAGACCATCCCGGCGCTCTGCTTCCGAATTTGCTGTTGAACACTTGAATTGTATTCATCGTTTGCCTCAAAGCGACATCGATTGTCACTGGCGCTGCCCCCCTAAACCCGCAAGTAGCGATAATCTTCTCGAGATCATCATAGCAAATGGCCTAATAGCTCCTCAAGCTTTGATTGTCGTATGGCACAAATGGCTAAAAAGAAGAGCGATCGGACAGATTGTAACCGCATTCCATGTTGATTATCATTACGGTGAAAGGAGGTTGGCTGACTTGCACATGTAACGGCGCTCCCACAAACCGTTGCCTGCGTTAACAATGCGGAGCTCCATTCGTATTTCATGAAATGATGCTTGAGAGTTTCAATATACTGTGTGCCGCTGCGTCCGGGCGATCAACCGGTGGAAGGCGCATGAAACCAATTTATGTAAACGCATACAAAAATCGAATTGAAGCGGAGGCAGCGAACAGATGGAACGGCCGGAAATGGATGAAATACTGGAAAATAAGGGGTTAAATGCCGGCGGCAAGCTGCCGTTGCTCACGAGAAGGGCGATGCTGTCGTCGCTCGGCATAGCCGGGGCGGCCTTGGCCGCGGGCAGCGTGATCGGAGGAACGTTAGGTACGTCGTTCGCGGCCGGGAGACCGGTGAGCGGCGAAGTTTACGGCCGCAAAGGTCCGCCCGATTTTTTGGCGGCGGATTCGCTCGATGCGAGCTGCTGTTCGTTCGTCGCCGTTGCGACCAGGACTGAGCTAAAGGCACTGGATACCGCAGCGACTGCGGTTGCCTTCCTTGGCGAGTCAGGACGCGAGGGGATCTTGGAGTGGACCGCTGGCGACTATTCTGCGCATATCGCGGCCGACACTGCCGAGGGTATCTTCATAAAAGCGGATGCCATTGCCGCCACTACCGGCGCCTGGGTGCGCATCTATGACGAAATCGACGTGCGCTGGTTCGGCGCTGCGGGCGACGGATCCGACGTCACTGCGGCATTCGCGGCAGCCATCTCCCTGTCGCAGTTCCTTGGTCTTAACCGCATAGTCTGCAAAAACTCGACAAAGCAATTCAAGATTGTCGAGCTCCGGATTACCGATGATATCGAGATTGACCTTGGCGGCGCGACGATCCTCGGAGACTTCGGGGCGTGGGGGACGCACTCGGTAAACGGCACCCCGATCTACTGGACCAAAAACGTGTTCTATTCGGTGGAGGCCGATGCGCCGTCTGTGACACTGAAGAACATGACCATCAACGGCCAGAGCAGTCCGGCGAATCCGATGATCGGCGGGACGCCGCTTATCGATTTCAGAGGGCCGGCGTCTCCTGCAAACTCCAAGGTCACCATGGAGAACATTGTGATGACGCGCGGGTCAAACCGCCGCTACACGACAGGCTCCGGCATCGCCGCCCCGACTCTGCTGCTGGATGCCCGCAATATGGAGATTCTTCTCTATAATCTGGATCACGTCTGGATTGACGACTGCACCCTGCGATCATCTCCCGGAGAGATGCTGCAGGTGCAGTCGGACGACGCCAGAACGGCCCTGAAGATCAACCGCCTGTATGCCACCAAGGCGCGGGATGGCAATCCAAGCACCAAATGGTCATCGTCAGCGCTGAATGTGCTGAACTGCCATCGGTCGTCGGAGATGCGCAACAGCCATTTCTATTTCTTCACCAAGGGGGCGGTGAACTGGGAATCCGACGGCGGCCTCATTGATTCCTGCACGTTCGATTACGTAGATGACAGCAACGGCTTGGACTTCAATGAGGCGGGCAGCTATCGATTCGACAACCATACGGTACGCAACTGTTATTTCCGCAACATCAAGAATGTGGGGATACGCACGGCAGGATCGAATGAACTCTTCGAAAACAACACGTTTGAAGACGTAAACCTGCCCATCAGGTTCGAGGCCGGCGTCCTCGGAAATCCCGCAAGAGGCGCTTGGCTGAAGACAAACCAAGTGCCTCTTGTGAACAACACGGTGCGAAATAACAACGTTATAAGCTGCAACGCGTCGCACACCGGCAAGCAGGAGATAAGCGCGCTTGGAGTTTCTTCTTCGATCTTTATTGAACTTAAGGTTGAGGGCGGAAGTATCGTTGACCGCCAGCCATCAATCAAGAAGTCGCTTTTCGGCGTATGGGGAAGGCACGTTCGCTTATCTCTGTCGGGCTATTTCGGAAACGGCACGAATGCTCTTGTCTACCTGACCGGCACGGCGACTTGCTTTGCGAGAGACTGTATCTTCGCGCCGGAGGCGGGCGAGTCTGTGAACGTTTTCGAGTTCGAGAACCTCACCGTAGGGGCGCGAGGAATTGTCCTGGACAATTCCTCGCGAACCACTGTGCTGGACGCGGGGAACTACGATTTCCGCACCACGACCGTTACTTTTAATCGAAACTCCATCAACGTGAACAACTCGCCCGACTTTGTCGGCACGACAAACAATGCGATCGTAAACAGGGACGAGCGCCTCAAGGGCTCAAAGTCCTTCGATCCGGCCAGCATTTCATCTGGAGCCTCCGTCTCAACGACCGTCACGGTAGCAGGATGCCGCACCTCCGATGCGGATGCGGTTCTTGTGTCCGCATCGGTTAGCACGGCGGGCCTTCTGGTGACGGGCACCGTCACTGCGATCGACACTGTGACGGTGGTATATGCAAACCTTACAGGATCGGATTTGGATTTGGCGGCCCATACGCTGACGGTTTACGTCATGAAGATCAACGCATAAAACAGAGCCGAATGCGATCGACGCGTGACGCTCAACCTAACCAATAACGGGAAAACGTTTGCCAATTATTGTCCCGAGGACAGATGACGCCCATGCTGGGCGTACCGCTAGAGGCCCGGAGCTCCCCTGGGGAGTATCCGGGCCTTGTTGCTCGATTTGCGGCTTAACCGATTGCCGACTGCGCTCGACGTTGAAGAACAACTCAATATCGACTCTCGTACGTTCTCGAAAAGATGCAGCAGAATACTGTTATTATGTAGCACAATTATGACTTCCAGTAGGGAACTTCATGATAGTATGATATATTCTACTATAAACGCCGGTCTTTTCAATAGATTGCGTTGTTCCGAACGTGATTTATGACGCGGCTTTACCTTGGGCGCCATCAGTTTTGTCGACAGCGGCAAAAGTTCTCGACAAAGTGACGCTTCAAAGCCAACCCCTTGGCCAAGGCCGCGTACGAATCTTGCGTTTTACTTTTTATATTGGAACCCGATGCATTTTTTGAATCTGATGCGCCAGGAAAAGGAGAAAAGCATGAAGAATATGAAACGATTACTGCCTGTCTTTCTCATTGGCTTTTCCTTGGCTCTGCTTTTTCAAGGCTGCAGCGGCGGCAATTTTGAATCACAAATTTTACCTTATGAAGACCGAAACGGAAACCTTTTTTCCGAAGAGGTATTCCCTGAAACAGCCTTGGAAGCTCAAAACGGCGATAGCGGAGCGGTGTCGGGATCAAATTCGGGTTTGGACTCAGGCTTGGCTTCAAGTTATGGACCGAGCTCTGACTCGGGTTCCGGATCGGATTCCAGTTCCGGTTCAAGTTCTGACCCCAAAGCTTGCTCCGCATCAAAACTTCAGGACATTGTTGCGCCAGCGACTTCTTCAAACGCTTTTGTCAGGGTGGATTGCAAGCTTAACCTGAAGTCCAGCGACGTCATCACTAAGCGATTGATTTATGAAGGAGCCGGAGCTTCCAATCTGACGTTGAACTGCAATAATGCTAAACTGCTGGGCAATAATGGAGTCAATGACGGAAAAGACATGATCACCGTCACGTCTATCCAAGACGGTTCCACTTATTCACGACCTGAAAATATAAAGATATCGAATTGCATCGTAGAAGGTTCCATTCGCGTAATGGGACTTGGACAAAATGGAGAGGCCGAGAGCGTTTTACTTTCGTCGCGCTCCAGCGGTCACACGGCTAGAGCCCAACAAGCGGCTCCCAGAAACATTGAATTTAACAATCTCGCTATCTATTCGAAAAACAGAGTTCCACTTTACTTCTCTCCAGGGGTGACCTATTCAAAAATTCTCAACTCCTCATTTAAAGGAACCAGCGGCAGCGTCGTTGTTTATCTCGATGCCGAATCCGCCTACAACACGATAAAAAACAACGAGTTCAATGTCACAACAAAGAGTCGTGAAGTGATTGCCATCGACGGTTCGGCAAATAATCTGATCATAAACAATAAACTAACTGAACTCGGCAATGGCGGAATCTTTCTCTATAGAAATTGTGGGGAGGGTGGGACGATTCGCCATCAAACACCGAGCTACAATGTAATTTCTAATAATAATTTTTACTACAACAAGTATGACGGTAAGCTTCCCTCAATCTGGCTCAGCTCTCGTGATGGAGCCAGAAACTATTGCGAGCACGATAAGGGTTACACTTTCGGAAGTAGCGAAAGCAATCTGGACCATGCCAGCTCGAATATCATCTCCAATAATAAGGTCCAAAAGCTTTCTCCTTCAAAGATGATTCGCCTCGGCGGCAGTGCAACAAAAAACGTCATTTCAGGCAATAAGCAAGTCGAGTAAGAGATCTCAACGAAAGCGTTCCTATGTGAAAGGTTATGCCGTTTTTTCCGCGGCCGCATGGCTGGTGTAATCAAAGAGAGTCATTGTCAGAGTGAAAATGTCTGCGTATTTTAAAAACATAGCGCGTGCAGGGATCAAATCGGAGTCTTTGACTTGATCGCCGCACGCGCTTTTTCCGCTTCATTCACTTGGGTCGTTGCCACTGCAATCGATATTGATGGGGTGTAATCCCCTTGTTCTCTTTGAAAATTTTGCAAAAGTATGAGGTGTTCTCGAGACCTATCGAGTCGCCGATCTCGGCAACGGATAGCTCGCTCATCGTTAAAAGCACACAAGCCTGCCGCAAACGGCGGGCTTTTACGTATTCCGAGAGACTGGTGCCGGTCGTTTCTTTGAACAGATGCGAGACATGACACGGAGACAAGTGCAGTTCTTGCGCGAGAGCTTCCAGTCGAAACTGCTTCATATAGGAGCGCTCGATCCACTGCATGATTTGTTCCACACGGTGAGCGGGTCTCGGCATCGAATCCGTCTTGTTCCTAATGTCGGACAAGACAGGAAGCAGCTGGCGGATCAAAGTAATTAGAAAATGGGCTACCTTCTCTTGCCGCAGCTCATCAGGGTCTTCCGGACGCATATGGTCGTCCAAACCGGTAATGGTTCGGATGATTTCATGCTCCTCCGGCAACCGATAAATGACCGGCTTCGGCAGATGATCCTGACACAACGTACGAAAGAACGCCTGCAGATTGGGTAAGCTCTGGAGATAAGGTTCATAAACGGCAGGTTCAAATACTACAAAGCTGCGCTTATATGGAGAGTGCGGGCGGATGTCCATCCGCAACCGATGAAGCTGAAACGGCTGAAACAGGCACAGCATGTTCGGCTCGATCCGGTAAGTTCGCTGATCGAGGATCAATTGACCTTCTCCTGCGTGGATATATTGTAGCTCCATACCTTGATGCGCATGGAATGTTTCATCGTAGGCTTGCTGGGTTTCGGCAATTTTTCGCAGTCTATAGAAAAACGGTTTGCGGTTCATGCCAGTGAGTCCGATACGTTTCATGGAGGTCCCTCCGTACATGATTATATACGAAATCAGCGCAATATTGTGGTATTTATTCGCAAGGCGATGCGACATTTTTTACACGGGTTTTGTTACTGTAAATCTAAGCAGGTCGGCGACATGATCACTCCCCAAGAGCTGCGGTTTGTCATGAACAGCCGCGTGCCGGATATCATCCCCGATCAAGCGGAGGAGCTGCTGTGGATCAGGGAGCGGTACGACATCTCGTATTCGGCGATCGCGGCGGGGTTGTTCAAGTGCCTGCCGGATCAGGCGGCTCTCGACAAGCAGATGGAGCGGATGGAGGAGGCCATTAAGCTGGCGAGAAAGCTCGGCGCGAGGACGGTGACCGTGCTGTACCGAGACCAAGCTGTGGAGCGTCTTACCGTGGAGACCCACATTCAGCCCTATATTGCCAAAACGGAAAAGGGCGTCGCCCGCTTGAGAAGATTCTGAACGATTTGTATCGCATGCCGGTTGCGTAATGCCGACGCCACAAAAGGGGGAAGGATCACAGTTGAAGGAACTGACAGCGGCTTTGATCGGTACGGGAGCCATCGCCCGTTCGCTGCATTTGCCGGCGCACCGGCACTTGACCGGCTCCCGCCTAAAATGGGTATGCAACACCAGCGCGCAATCGGCCCGTTCGGCGGCGGAGAAATTCGACGTTCCCAACTGGACGGTCCGGTTGGAGGACGTTCTGAACGATTCGTCCGTCGACTGGGTGGATGTGGCCGTGCCCAACGAGCATCATGAAGCGGTAACGATCCGGTGTCTGGAGGCAGGCATGCATGTTCTATGCCAGAAGCCGATGGCGCCGACCGTAGAGGCGACGGAGCGAATGATGACAGCGGCGGAGCGGGCCGAGCGTCAGTTGGGCATTTACATGTGCTTCCGCGGAGATCCTGCGGTTCGCCTGATCCGCGACTTGGTTCGGCAAGGCCGGTTTGGCAAGCTGATCTCGCTGCGGGGCAAGATGATTTCCGACAAGGGTTTCAGCTTCAGCCCGGACAATGGCGCATGGAGGGCGCAACGGGTGCGCTCGATCTGCTCGGCGTGCATCTGATCGATTTATTTTCCTGGATTCATAGCGAAATCGAGTGGGTTCAGGCGTACTCGGCTACGCTGCATGCGCCGATGAAGGGCGATGACGTGACGACGGCCGTGTACGGTTTGTCCGGCGGAGTGTCTGCGGTGCTGGAAACGACATACTGCTCTTATCTGAACGAGCATACGGCGCTATACACACTCGAGGTGAACGGTACGGATGGAACGGCAGTCTATGTGTTGGATCACGGACGGTTGTCTCTGCAATTAAAGGAAGATTTCCGGAGCGATTCGTTTACGTATCAAGCAGGTACTTGGGACTCGTACAAATTCGAGCATGCGCTATGGGGCGGAGGCTCACTGCCGCAGGTCCACCAGGATTTCGTCCACGCGCTGCTGGCAGGCAAGCCGTTTGAAATCGGCGGGGATGCGGGAAGCCGCGCCATCCGCGTAGTAGAAGCGACCCGGAAGGCCGCATTGACGGGAAAACGCATCCAAATAAATTGACAAGAAGGGCGAGAGTGAGGAGCATGGAGAGAAAAGTCAGATTGGCTGTCGTAGGCTGCGGTCTTATTGGGAGAAAGCATCTGGAAGCGGCCCGCGACAAGCCATGGATTGAGATCGTTGCCATCGCCGACATTAATTTGGCTGCGGCTGAGGCCGTATCGAAGGAATACGGGGTTCCGAAGCAATTTACAGATTCTGCCGAGCTGTTCGCGCAACCGGACATTGACGCGGTTGTGCTCGCCACTCCGGCCGCTGGACGGGCGGAACTGGCTGTCCAGGCTCTGCGTCAGGGCAAGCACGTGCTGATCGAGAAGCCGTCAGCGACTCGTGCGGCGGAGCTGGAACGCATCCGGGATGTTCAGGGCGATCGCGTCGTCGCGTTCTGCACCTCCCGGTTCCGTTTCCTGAAGCACGCGCAGGCCGCCGCAGAGTATATGCAATCCGGCCAGCTCGGAGAGCTTCGCGTCATTCGCTGCCGGGCGGTCAAGCCTGCCGGGCGTCCCCCCGAGAAGGAGCCGCCGGCATGGCGATACCGCATCGACATGAACGGCGGCGGTATTTGGTTCAACTGGGGCTGCTACGATCTCGATTATCTGTTCGGGATTACGGGATGGAAGCTGCAGCCGGTGGAAGCGCTGGCGCAGACCTGGGGCGCCGACCCGGACCGATTCCCGTATTCCGGTGCCGGAGCGGACGGGGAGACGCACGGCGCCGGTCTGATCCGCTGCGAGGGCGGCGCCGTCGTCACGTTCGAGCGCGGCGAATATGTGGCTGCTCCGGCGGAGGAGAGCTGGCAGATCGTCGGCAGCCAAGGTGCGCTCACGCTGCAAATGACCACTGCCAATAAGAATAATCTGATCGCAAGCAAATTCGTTCCGGGAACCGGTACCGTATCGACAGTTATTTGGGAAGGTGACGAGGATAGGGGCATACTCCATGATGGTCCGCTGCTGGATTTTACGAAGGCCATTCTTGAGCGGAGGTCTCCTTCTACAGGACTGGAGCAAGCTTATGTGACGCAGCTGGCGCTCGATCTGATGTGTGAATCGGCACGAACCGGGAAGATCATTTCTGTATCGGAAGGGAAGGGACGGCTATGAAGTACGCATTTATGAGCTTTTCGGCACCGCAATTATCCTTTCAAGAACTGACGGCTGCGGCTCGACGTTATGGCTATGACGGCGTGGAGCTGCGTACCGACGCGAATCATGCGCACGGCGTCGAGCTGACGGCATCGCCAGAACACCTTGCCCGGGTCCGGTCGGAATGCGAGGCATCGGGAGTATCGATCCCGTGCCTGGCTTTATCGCTCAAGCTAGCCAATCCGACGAAATCCGCTGTGGAAGAGGCCGGCGCCTACCTGAAGCTGGCTTCTCAAGTAGGGGCTCCGAGAGTCCGGGTGTTCGGCGGCCAGATTCCGGAGGGCATTTCCCGGGAGGAGTCGCAGGCATTTCTGATCCGGTCGATGCGACAACTCGGTTCCATGGCTGAGTCGGAAGGGGTAACGGTCTGTATCGAAACTCATGACGCCTGGTACGATCCCGATAGAATGGCGGATATCATGTCCGAGGTGGATCATCCGAATATCGCGGTTACATGGGACGTTATGCATACGCTGAGACGAGGGGGGCGTTCATCCGACTATTCGTTTCAGCGCCTCAAGTCGTGGATCCGCCATGTTCATTTTCACGATGGATTGCTGACTTTGGAGAACCTGCAATTCCGCCCGATGGGCGATGGAGAAATCGATCATGCCGAGGCTGTGCGGATTTTGCTTGCGGCCGGCTACGACGGCTACATCAGCGGCGAGTGGATCAACTGGGAGCCTTATGAAGATCATCTTCCGCGGGAGGTCGCGAAAATGCGGCAATACGAGACGCGATTTACCCAAAGGAGATGACTGAAACTTCTGCGCATACATAAGCCGGAGCCGATGGAGATTCGCCGCGGCTTCGGCGCAATGGGGCTACAAATCATGCCAGGGCTCTCCTCAGTGTACGGCGTAGCCATTGCCTCCAGCGCCGCGTTGATAAGGGAAACCATGATGCCAAGCCGGCACCCGGCCCGCAGGAGCCCGACCGTCGGCGCTTGAGTTTTTTGCGCGTTTAATACGACTTTACAGAGATAAGATAGAGCGAGCTTTCCTCCGCCATTTTGGGCAGGGGAAAGCTTTTCATTTCGAGGTGAAGTTGAATCTTCCCGTAGTGTTGAATTATAGTTATAGTCAAGATGCTAAAAAAAGAGGTTGCTGCCAATGGAGTTGGGCAAACGGATTAAGTACTTCCGCAAGTCGCAAAGAAGGACGCTGAATGAAATCGCGCAGGTGTGCGGATTTACGAACAGTCTGCTTTCCAAAATAGAAAACGGCAAAACGATGCCCCCGATTTCCACATTGGTCAAAATAGCCAATGCTTTAGGGGTACGGGTATCGGATCTGTTGGGC
This sequence comes from Paenibacillus mesophilus, assembly GCF_005938385.1. Taxonomy (GTDB): domain Bacteria; phylum Bacillota; class Bacilli; order Paenibacillales; family NBRC-103111; genus Paenibacillus_AB; species Paenibacillus_AB mesophilus. The sequence continues at coordinate 58,846 of NZ_VCRA01000026.1, read as the reverse complement.
GAAAACGAACAGGTTGGTACCATTCTTACGAAGAAGGAGGCAATCGAGGGAAACCTGATCTCCACGAATAAGGGCTACTCCTTCTACACCTTTGCGCCAGAATTGAAGGACAAGCTGATGCAGCCGTTTCTGTTTCATGCGCGTAAGGATGAAATTAAACAGCACGTGTTTTCGCACACCGGGCACGAGTTCGTTTATATGCTGGAAGGGCAAATGAGATATAAGGTAGGAGGTGTGGAGTACACGTTGCTGCCGGGAGATAGCGTTTACTTCAACTCGCTGGAAGAGCATACGCTGAATCCCATAACCGAGGAAGTTAAATATTTGGCTGTGTTTGCCGATACGGGCGAGACCCATCCGGCGAATCAGGAAGAAGAGTAGAGGGGTGCTTTGAAGCTGAGCATCCCTCTGTTTTTCTGTCGATAAGGAAATTTTAACTTCGCTAAAGCGTTAAAGCGAAGTGAGACTTTCCTTACCAAGAATAAACTTCCGCTAAACCGCGGTCGCTCATCCTTGAAATACGACGATAGTCGTTTTTCTTATTGAAATTCAATTATATTGAACTATAATAAAAATAATTGAATACCAACGGGGAGGAGCTCCCCGCAGGAGGTCATCCGACATGCCGGATTCGAAAAACAAAAAGCCTAATATCGTGTTTATATTAGCCGATGACATGGGAGCTTGGGCACTTGGCTGTGCGGGTAATGATGAGATTCGCACTCCGAACCTGGATCGGTTGGCGGCGGAGGGCGTCCGGTTCGACAATTTCTTCTGCGCTTCTCCGGTCTGCTCGCCGGCGCGCGCATCAATCGTGACGGGGCGTATTCCATCCCAGCACGGCGTGCATGATTGGATTCGCTCAGGCAATGTGAATAAGAGCGAGCTAGAGGAGGATGTGGGTTCGAGCAAAGTGTTTAGCGACGAGCGAGTGGCTATCGATTATTTGGAAGGACAGACGACGTATACGGAGCTGCTTGCTCAAGCGAATTACACCTGCGCCTTAAGCGGTAAATGGCATCTGGGTAATAACGCGGTCCCGCATAAAGGTTTTGATCACTGGTTCTCGATCGCACGAGGCGGTTGTTCCTATATGAAGCCGGATATCGTAAAGGATGGAAAGATTTCCATCGAAGAAGGGTATATTACCGATTTCATTACGGAGCATGCTCTGCAATTTCTGAGTGAGATGGCTCGGGAGGATAAGCCTTTTTATTTGAGCGTCCATTATACCGCGCCACATTCTCCTTGGGAACGTTCAGAGCATCCGGAGGAGTACGTTGCCTTGTATGACGATTGCCCGTTCCATTCGGCTCCCGAGATGCCGTTGCACCCGGACCAAAGCAGAACTTGCCCGTATGGGGTCGGGGAGAAACGCAAGGAGCTTCTTAAAGGCTACTACGCGTCTATTACGGCTATGGATGCAGGAATCGGACGGATTATGGATCAACTGGAGCAGCTGGGGATGCAAGACAATTGCCTTGTTATTTTTATGGGTGATAACGGAATGAACATGGGGCACCATGGTATTTGGGGCAAAGGCAACGGAACGTTCCCGCTCAATATGTTCGATACCTCAGTGAAAGTTCCGGCTATATTCCGTCATACCGGCGTGATACCCGCAGGTCAGGTTAGGACGGAACTGTTAAGCCAATACGATGTGTTCCCTACTTTATTAGATTTTGCGGGACTTGAGCATAACCCGGAAACGGAGCTACCGGGAATAAGCTTCGCTGGACTGCTTCGAGGAGAATCCGGATCCGATCATGAGAACATCGTAATATACGACGAGTACGGTCCGGTTAGAATGATTCGTACCAAGGATTGGAAATATGTACACCGGTATCCCTACGGACCGCATGAGCTGTATGATTTGAATCACGATCCGAACGAGGACATCAATAAAATTGGCGATCCGCAATGCGAGGACGTGCTGCATTCGTTGCGTTTTCGCCTTGGCGAATGGTTCGGGAAATACGTGAATCCGGATAAGGATGGAGTGTATGCGCCGGTCAAGGGCTTCGGACAATTAGGACCTGTCTCTCCCGGAAAAAGCGAGGAGAGCTTCAAAGACTTCTAGAACCTTTTATTGCTATAGCAGAAAGAGGGCAGGGCGGTCATGGACTTTCGTATAGAGTCCGCGGCCGCCTTTTCTGTTTTCAACATGTACGGAATAACGGAGTATTGACTTATTTCGCAATCATTTGAGAAAGGGGGTTTTTAGGAAAGACCGCGTTCTTATAATATGGAAAGTGAGCAGCTCCCTATCGGAACGCAGCTGATTATAGGAAGGAAAACAGGCTTGGCCGACTCAAAAATAAGTGTTGAGCATTTCCGGACGTAGGTATATAATGGCTGTGACGATAGTTAATTCATTTAATTAATAAATGTGCGAAGAGGGATGGTTGCGTATTTCACGGATCCCCGATGCGGTAAGGGTGTGGTATTGGATATGGGAAAACTTCGTTACGGCATGATCGGCGGAGGGGAGGGCGCATTTATCGGTGACGTACACCGCAAAGGTGCCATGTTCGACGGCTTATGCGAGCTTACGGCGGGCTGCTTCTCGCGCCGGCATGACAACAATACGACTACCGGCCGTATGCTCGGGTTAGATGACTCGCGTATATATGTTTCCTACGCGGAGATGGCGGAGAGCGAGGCGAAGCGGGAGGACGGCATCGATTTTGCAGTCGTCGCGACACCGAACGACTCACACTATGAGATCGTGAAAGCTTTTCTGGTTAAGGGCATACCCGTCATGTGCGATAAGCCGCTCGCCTTTACGCTGTCCCAGGGAGAGGAACTGGCAGCCTTATCCGCGGAGCGCGGGCTTCCCTGCGCGGTTACCTACGCTTTTTCGGGTTATCCGATGGTCAAACAGGCTCGCGAGATGATTCGCCGCGGAGATATCGGACAGCTGAGAAGTGTGGTAGCCGAATATGCCCAGGAAGGGATTGCGAATCCGACCCGGAAGGGGAGCAATTGGCGTACCGATCCGATGGTTCAGGGCGAATCGTTTGCCGTGGCCGATATCGGTACCCACATTGAACATACCGTGCATTACATGACGGGACTGCGTATCTCCTCCTTATGCGCCATGTTCAGCGGCGCCGGCCTGGAGAACGGCTTGGAGACGGACGCCAAGCTGCTGGTTCGGTATGAAGGCGGAACGAACGGGATGTATTGGTGCACGAAGCTCGCAATCGGCAGCAAGAACCGATTCGTCATTCGGGTACACGGATCGAAAGGGACTCTCGAATGGGAGCAGGAGCAACCGAACGACCTGCGCGTATGTTTGAAGGGCGAACCGGTTCGTTTGTATTCGCGGGGAAGGGAGCCGCTCTACCCGGAGGCTGCGGCATACAACCGTCTTCCCGGCGGCCATGCGGAGGGCACCTATGAGTCTTTCGCCAATCTATATCGCGCTTACGCATCGGCGGTTGGGAAATGGCGGTCGGGCTTGCCCGCCGGAGAGCTCGATTCCGACTACCCGAGCTTCAAGGATGGAGTGTACGGCTTGCGCTTTATCGACGCATGTCTGCGCAGCGCCAAGGGTGACTCTTCATGGGTATCCGTACAGTGCGGTGTCGCTGAAGAGATGAAATCGTTTTGACATCGGGCCGGATCATCATTATGATTCAATAAAGATGACTATTGAAACTAGGTGAATTCGTGAAAAGAGTTGGACATAATACCGCCCGTACGAAACAAATGAATCGCAGCCTGGTACTGCAGACGTTATTTCGTCATTCTCTCATATCCCGGCAGGAAATTGCAGAGCTGACTAAGCTAACGCCCGCTACGATTACGAACATTACTCGCGAGCTGATGAACGACAATCTGATTACAGAGGCCGGCAGCTTAAGCGCTTCCGGAACGGGCCGAAGACGAATCGGAATGGAGTTGAACGCGGATGCTTACTGGGTGCTCGGGGTGCATATCAGCTTGCGTCGGGTGGAAATCGGCTCTATTAACCTGAAGGGGGAGGTCGAGGATCCGGAAACCCATGAGCTGTCGTCGCTGACCTCGGAAGAGTTCCTTCATGTTCTGCAGGAGCGGATGGAACGCTATATCTCGAATCGTCCGGGGAGAATATTTCGTGCAATTGGCGCAGGTATTTTCGGGTTCGTCAGCTTCCGAACGGGTGTAGTCAACTGGATCCGCTCCGGCTGGTCCGATATCCCTCTGGCGGCTTGGCTGGAAGAGCGTTTCGGGCTGCCCGCCTATGTCGATAACAACGTCCGCGCAATGGCGCTTGGCGAGAAGATGTTCGGCGACAGCAAGGACTTGTCCGATTTTATGTCCGTCTTCATCGGTACCGGCATCGGCTCCGGCTTGGTCATTAATGATACGATATTTCGCAGCGGATATACGGAAACGGGGGAGTTCGGCTTCGGTCACATGACATACATCCCGGACGGAATTCCATGCTGGTGCGGCAATCGAGGCTGTCTGGAGCGTTATGCGTCCGAATCGTCAATTCTGGAGACGCTCGGGCTTTCCCAAATGGACGAATTGTTCTTGAAGTACCGGGAGGAAGACCCGAAGACGGTCGAGCAGCTGCATGAGGCCGGTCGTATGATCGGCAAGGTGCTCGTCTCGTTCCTTAACATGCTCCATGTGAAGCGAATAGTAGTCGGAGGCCGCCTCGCTTCGAAGGAGCTGCCGCTGCTGAAGGAAATCCGTGACGTTGTTCGCGAACGGTCAGTCACGGCGCGTCACTCGCAAATAGAGATTACCGCTTCCACGCTGGGTAGGGGGATCGGCATGATCGGTGCGGCGGCGTTGGCCATGCACGGTGAATTTTTCGGCGATCCGAATTGAAGCGGCGGCCGGATAGGTGTCGATTGATTGGAATGACGATCGGCACCGGTGTTTACTTTTTTTGTCTTAATAATTAATTCAATAAATTAACATAAATGGGGAGCGAAATGAAGCTTGCCTTTCTAACTAACGCTCTTGTCAGCGAAGAAATGAACAACATTGAAAAGATGGCGGCATGGGCGGAGAGTCACGGCTTCAAGGCCATGGAGGTCGGACCGAAGCTTCCGCTTGATGAAAGCGCATACGCCGGTATAATCGAAGCCGGAAAAGTCCAAGTTAAAGCGCTTACCTACTGCCGAAACTTTCTGAGCAGCAACCGTGAAGAGGCCGATGCTCACCGCACCGAGCTGCTGCGGAGAATTGAAATGGCCGGGAGGCTCGGCATTCCCGTGGTAGTGACTTCTACGGGCATTCATAACAGGCGAACGGACGAACGATACGATTCGTACGATTCGATACGGCCGCTGCCTGAACGCAGCCTGAATGAGGTCGTATCGTGGCTCGGACGTGTACTGGAAGCTGCAGAGAAGAGCGGTGTCAAAATCGCTCTGGAGAACTGCCCGCTCATGGGGAATATCGCCATATCTCCGGAAATGTGGTCCCTGTTGTTCGAACGTCTGGACAGCCCGCGTCTCGGGATTGCATATGACCCGTCACATTTGATGTGGCAGTTTATGGACCCGTACGCTCCGATACGGGAGCTGGGCCGACGCATCTTTCACGTCCATGCGAAGGATACGGAAATCGATCGCGACAGGTTGCGCCGTACCGGTATTCTTACCGATTTCACGTGGTGGCGCTACCGGCTGCCGGGGCTGGGAGAGCTCGATTGGACACGATTCCTCTCGGCCCTGCACGAGATCGGTTATGCCGCAGCGGTCAGCATTGAGCATGAGGATCCGGTGTGGAGCGGGACGGCGGAGAAAACAAAGCAAGGATTGTCGATGGCGGCAAGCTTTCTGCGCAATGTTCCCGGATCCGGCTTGACGGCGGGGTTCGGAGAGAGGGACCGATGAATCGGAACGCAAGGAGCCGCCGGCAAGATGGCTTCGCACATTATGAAACGGCTGAGAGACGGCGGCAACTGCCGTGCAGGCCTGTATATTATTGGAGGTTATAGAATGATAGAACTGAACGGTAAACAGATTGTATTCGTCGACAAGGATCGGATCGAGCTTCAGGAGGCTTCGTGGACCGAGGATCAGCTGGGGGATCGCGAGCTTCTGATTGAAACGGAGGCCTCCTTCATCAGTGCGGGAACGGAGCTTGCCATACTGACAGCCAAGACACCGAAGGTGTATGAACAAGGTTCCTGGAACGCCTACCCGTGGAAGGCCGGTTATGCCAGCGTCGGAACCATACGCGCCATCGGGCGAAACGTGCGAGACTTCGGGCCGGGCGCCCGCGTGTTTCTGCACGGCAAGCACGGCTCGGCTACAATCGCCAAGGCGGGCGGGCTGATCGTGCCGGTGCCGGAGGGCATGGACGCCTCGGTAGCGGCTGCGACACGGCTTGCCAGCATCTCCGCGACGGCGCTGCACGTAACGGACATCCCTCGCAATGGATGGGTCGCCGTATTCGGTCTCGGTCTGGTCGGCAACTTCGCGGCACAAGCTTACCGAATTATGGGCTGCCGCGTGATCGGCGTCGATCCTGCGGCAAGAAGACGCGAATTGGCCGAGTCGTGCGGAATTCCGTATACGGTACATGGCTCCCCCGATGAGGTGACCGAGCGGATCCGCGAGATTACCGGGGGAGACATGTGCGCCGTCACCGTCGATGCCGTCGGGCACAGCGCTGTGATCCGGCAAGCGATGAATGCCGCAGCGAGCTTCGGTCAGGTCGTCCTGCTCGGGACGCCGCGAACGCCGGTAGAGGGGAACTTGACCGAGCTGTTGGCCGACATTCATTTCCGCTGGCTGTCCCTGCGCGGTGCGCTCAACTTTAACGACCCCGACCGGCTGAGAGACATTCAGCTGACCACATTCGACTGGGTACAATCCGGACGGTTGCACATCGAACCGCTCATCTCTCACCGGCTGAGGCCGGAGGAAGCGGCGAAGGCTTACGACGGCCTGCAAAATCAGACGGAGGATTACATCGGCGTCTCCTTGCTATGGAAATAGTCGATGTAAAGAGAAACGATCCAAAATGCAGCCGTATTCGCTATTGCGACATTGCTGTGTACGGTCTTATCCAGCTGCAAGATTGCCGGGACAGACCCTACCTGCACAAACGGAGAAGGAGAATGGGATGAAACAAGGAAAATGGCAGCCGGGTCACTACGTATTTATTGGCGCGGACAGTATCACGGAGCAGTATATCCTGCAACATTTCAAAGGCGTACAGAAGGCGTATCAATGGAAGGATCTCGAGCCTGAGAAGGGGCAGTACGATTTCTCCGAAATCAAGAAAGATCTGGATTTCCTCGGAAGGCATGGCAAGTTTCTTGTCATTCAGCTTCAATATAAGGGTTTCACGAAAGGGAAATCGATTATTCCCGCCTATGTAAAGGGTGCGGAATACGGCGGAAGCCCTTTGATTTCCAAGGTAGGGGCTCTTAATGCCGTCGTTTGGAATAAAAACGTAAGAGAACGAATAGGCGAGCTCATCCGCGCGCTTGGCAAAGAATTCGACGGCAACCCCTGCCTGACCGCAATCAACCTGCCCGAAACGGCGACAAACTATCATTTCAACAACCCGCAGGAAGGCATTGAGGAGTACAGCCATGTCAAATACGTCGAAAGCTTGAAGTTCATGATGAAAAGCTTGCGCGACGCGTTCCCGAATACAGTCGTTATTCAGTATACGAATTTTCCGACGGTCGTGCTTCAGGAGCTGATCGATTATCAGGAAGAAATCGGAGTAGGTCTGGGAGGGCCGGACGTCTATCCGGGCAAGATCGGTGTAACGGATGTGAACGATCCGCACAAAGGCGTTTACCGCTTCTATGCCCAATTATCCGGGAAAGTTCCGCTTGGCGCAGCGGTACAGTCGGAAAACTATGCGGATATTTTGAAAAAACAAAACGCTCTGCGGCGTGGGGAAAATGTGACGATACTTCCCGGCGATGAAATCCCGTTTCCGGTACGAGATCATCTGACGTTAGCGCAACAAAAGCTCCATTTGAACTATATGTTCTGGGCAAGGCTGCCGGCCGACAGCTTTGAGAACGTCCAAAAGCTATTGGCGGAGCCGGATGTGGCGGGCGATCCGGCCGGAGGATTGGATGCCAGGCTGCCGGAAAAGACGTTCCTGAAGTAACTGATCCACCCCGAAGACAGTTGATCCGGATGTGACGGTTTGACGATCGATGTTAAACGAGATCTCGATAGGCAGCAGCTACCGGCCGAGTTTCGTTCAACATACATGAATCCAAATCATTAGGGGGAGTTCCATGAAAAGCACGGTGATTAAGGCATTGGCGTCGGCGGTGGCGTTGACCTCCGTATTAACCGCATGCGGCAAGGAAGAGCCAGTAGCCCAGAAGAACAAGAACGATACGTCGTCGCAGGAACCGGTCACGATCCGTATGATGCGCTACCAAGGCGGGTACGACAAAAGCGAATTTGACAAATATGTCGGCGAGCCCATGAAAAAAAAATACCCGCACATCACTTTTGAATACGAGGTGATGCCGCAAAACACGACTCTTCAGGATTTGATCGTTTCAAGCAGGGAGCCCGACATCTTCTTGACAGGGGTACGGGGGCTCAGCGACTTGCTGGCCGTCGATTTCCCGCTGGACGTCAGGGATATGTCGAAGAAGCACAATTTGGATTGGAACGTCTATGAGTCTGCTGCGCAGAACATGGTTAAGGCTTACGGCTCCAAAGGCGAAATGTATGCGATTCCAATGTGGTTGAACTACTATGTGACGTTCTACAACAAAGACATTTTCGACCGCTTCAGTGTTGCGTATCCGAAGGATAATATGACCTGGGACGAAATGTATGAGCTGGCCAAAAGAATGACCCGGCTCGAAGGGGGCGTCCAATATAAGGGACTGCAGCCAGGCCAAGTCAGTCTGATGGGCAGCGGGCTGGCACTGCCTTACTTCGAACCGAATTCCGATAAGGTCAATTTGCTGACGGACGGCTGGGCTCGAGTATTTAAGCTCGCCAAAGACTTTTATACGATCCCGGGCAACGAGCCGGTAGCCAACCTGGGCAGCATCGCGCCAAACTTTATCAACGATAAAACGATCGCTATGTATCCATCCTATGGAAGCAGTATGGTGAGAATGGCCGATCCGCAGTTTAATGCGGGGTTGAATTGGGATATCGTCTCTTATCCGAGCTATAGCGAGAAGAAAGGATTCAGCGCCGAAACCGACGGCAACGTCCTCGTTATTAACAAATCGAGCAAGGTGCTGGAGCAAGCGTTCAAGGCGGCGCAGGCGATGTCGACCGATCCGGAGATGCAGCTCGATCTCTCCAGAAGGGCGGCGACGCTGCCGGTCGCGAAGCTCGAGCAAACGCAACAGGTGTTCGGGCAAGCGTTCCCGATGCTTAAGGAGAAAAACCTGAAAGCGATTTTCAGTGTCAAGATGCTGGATCCCCACCCTTATAATCAATATGACAGTATTGCCAGAGGACCGAGTATGAACCGGAATTTCCAAACGTACGTCAGCTCGAATGAGGATCAGAATACGGTATTGCGCCGGATTCAGGAAGAAGTGACCAAAGCGGTCGAAGCGGCCAAGTTGGAAAAGCAGAACAAGAAGTAATGACGTAAAGTTAGGAGGACTTCCATGCACACCCCATTCATTCGTACCGGGCCTCGCCAACGCTTATCGTTCGATACCGGTTGGTCTTTCAGTCTTACGGATGTCCATGAAGCCTCGACTCCCCGGTTTGACGATTCAAGCTGGAGAAAGCTGGATCTCCCGCACGACTGGAGCATCGAAGGCGACTATCACCCTGACAATCCGTCCGGTAAATTCGGCGCTTATTTGCCGGGGGGCATCGGCTGGTACCGCAAATCGTTCCTGCTGTCCCCGGAGCTGCAGGACAAAAGGCTGTACCTCGAATTCGAAGGCGTGTACATGAATAGCGACGTATATATAAACGGCCATCATTTGGGCCGCCGCCCGTACGGATATTTGGGCTTCGAGTACGATCTGACGCCATACCTCGTACCGGACCGCAACGTCATCTCCGTACGTGTCGACAACTCGCTCAGCCCTAGCTCGCGCTGGTATACCGGAGCCGGAATTTATCGTCATGTCTGGCTCACCGCAACCGAAGACGTCCACGTCGCTCATTGGGGCACCTATATCACAACACCGCAAGTCGCCGAACGTCATGCGGTCGTATCGGTCCGAACGGAAATTGCCAACCGTTCCGATCGGGTCCGCACCGTTATGCTGGTGTCGCGATTCAACAACCCGGATGGCCTGGCTGTGGCTGAAACCAGCTCGGAGTTAACGATCGAAGCGGGCGCCGTCGTGCCGGTACAGCAGTCCGCGACGATAAACGACCCGGCGTTATGGTCGCCGGAGCACCCCGATTTGTATTCTTTGCAAAGCGAAGTTCGGGAGAACGGTCTTTGCATCGACGATTATACTTCAACCTTCGGAATCCGCTATTTGGAGTTTTCCGCAGAAGCCGGCTTCAAGTTAAACGGTATACCGATGCTGCTGCAAGGGGTTTGTTTGCACCACGACGGCGGGCCGGTCGGGGCAGCCGTACCGGAGAAGTTGTGGGAGAAGCGGTTCCGCATGCTGAAGGAGATGGGCTGCAATGCCGTGAGAACGTCGCACAACCCGATGGAGCCGGCCTTTTACGACCTGTGCGACGCGATCGGACTAATGGTCGTCGATGAGGCGTTTGACGGCTGGAATATTCCCAAAATTCCGCATGACTACTCCTTATACTTCGATGAGTGGTGGGAAAAGGATCTCGGCGATATGATCCGCCGGGATCGCAACCATCCGTCGATCATCATGTGGAGCATCGGAAACGAAATCAGACAGCAGAAGGCGGAGACAACTGCCATGCTGCAGGATTTCGTGCACTGGCTTGAACCGACCCGTCCGGTCACCTGCGGCATAAACCTCGTCGGGGATGTTATGGACGAAAACCGCGGCTTGCTCGATATTGCCGGGTATAACGACGGAGGCGGCGCCTGCTTTCTATACGAGTCGGATCATCTCAACTACCCGAAACGGGTCATGCTGGCGACGGAAGCGCCCCATACGCTGCATACGCGCGGGTATTATCGTACCCAAACGTGGTGGAGGGATAAAGACCAACCGAGGATCGAAATACCGAACTTGACGGAAGAGGAAATATTCACCGATGCGTCGACGCATTACAGCTCATCGTATGACAACTGCGGCGTTAGAGCTTCCGCACGTCATTCTTGGGGGTTCGTTAAAAAATATCCGTACCTGGTAGGCGAGTTCCGCTGGACCGGCTTCGACTATCTCGGCGAGGCGCGGCAGTACCCGGAGCGAAGCAACAGCGCGGGGGTTATCGACCTCGCTAACTTCCCGAAGGACCACTATTACTTCTACCAAAGCCAATTTACGACGAAGCCGATGGTTCACCTGCTTCCGCATTGGACGCATCCGGGGCTGGAAGGCGTCGTTATTCCGGTCTGGGTATATACGAACTGCGAAGAAGCCGAGCTGATCGTGGGCGGTCGCTCCTTAGGAAGGAAACCGATGGGCGAAGACATGTACATTTCGTGGGATGTCGGCTACGAGCCCGGTTCGATCGAAGCGGTCGCCTATCGTGACGGGCAAGTTGCGGCGCGGAAGCGGTTCGAAACAGCGGACCGTCCGGCTGCAATCAAGCTGAGTGCGGACGTGACCGATCTTCAAGCGGATGGCCGGGATTTGGCACAGGTAACGTTTGAAATTGTGGACAGCATGGGACGGTTAGTCCCTTACGGCGACAATACCGTGCATTTGGCGGCGACCGGACCGGTCGCGTTTCTGGGCTCCGAGAACGGGGACATGGTGGATGTGACCAACGCGAAATCACCCTCGCGCGCGGCCTTCTTCGGGCTTGGAATGGGGCTTTATCATTCTACGATGGAGAGTGGAAATATTGAAGTTACGGCAGCCGCTATTATCGGCGAACGGATATTTCAGAACGAAACGACGGTGTCCGTATCTGTAGACAGCATTGCGCTGCGTGGGGCGCTTTCCGGCAAATCCTATGGTATATATTATACTACGGACGGCAGCAAGCCGTCGGCGGCATCTGCCGTATATGAGAAATCTTTCATCATTAACGATTCCTGCACGGTTCGTGCCGTCGTCGTCGATGGCGATAGGGTCGTATTTGAACTGGAAACGGCATTTGTGAAAGGAGACAAGGCTGTCGCCTTGGATACGTCGCACTGCAATCGACGCGAGCACATCCCGCCGTTCCGGAACCGTCCGCAATCGCCTGTCGTATGCGGCGTATGGCTGGGTAACCGGATGCGCTTCCTAATGATGAATAACGGCGATGTGTTCCGTTATCGAGAGGCTCCAAGTCCGGAGCTCGTCGGTACATGGTGGTATGAGCTTAGTGAAGGATCGGCGGATGCGGGGCAAGGAGAAATTCGCTGGGCGGACGGCACGGTTCAACATCTCGTTTTGGAGTCCGGGGAAAGCCCCTGTTTGCTGATGTTGTCGCAAGAAAACGAGCGGATCCGGCTGTTTAGGAAGCTGTGACAACCGATAGCGGCAGATTGTGGAAATTGTGCTGGAGGCTGCATAATTGAACAACCATTTGCAAGATCGACCGAATATATTATGGATTTCGTTGGAGGATACGAGCCCGCGGTTCGGATGCTACGGGGATCGATTGGCGCGGACGCCGAATATCGATAGACTCGCCGGCGAAGGGATGAGGTTTTCTTCAGCTTTTGCAACCGCCGGAGTATGCGCTCCCAGCCGTTCGGCTATCATTACGGGGATGTACCAGACCTCAATCGGTACCCATCATATGAGAACGACCCATACCGAGACTTGCGCTCCCGAACTGCCGACGCCTTACCATGCGGTAGTTCCTCATTACGTCAAGACGTTTACCGAATATTTACGCGCAGCCGGGTACTATTGCACCAATAACAAAAAAACCGATTACCAGTTTGAAACGCCTTTAACGGCGTGGGATGAGCTTGGCGACGATGCCCATTGGCGCAACCGGGATGAAGGGCAGCCGTTCTTCTCCGTCTTTAACCCGATCTTGACCCATGAAAGCGGGATGTGGCCGGACAAGGAAAGACATGCCTTGGAAACCGATCCCGATGAAGTGACGCTGCCTCCGTACCTTCCGGATACCCGGAAATCCCGCGAGGCTCTTGCTAGGCATTACGACAACATCGCGGATTCGGATCAGATCGTCGGCCGGCTTCTGAGGCAATTGGAGGAAGACGGATTGGCCGATAATACGATCGTCTTCTTATGGAGCGATCATGGCGAAGGACTGCCCCGAGCGAAGCGTTGGCCGTACGATGCGGGAATCCGCATTCCGCTCCTTGTACGATGGCCCGGGCGGATCCAACCTCGAACCGTCTCGGATCGATTAGTAAGCTTGATCGACTTGGGGCCGACGGTGCTGTCATTGGCCGGTCTGGCGGTGCCTTGCCACATGCATGGCCAGCCGTTCCTGGGCGAACAAGCAAGGCAGAGAGACTATATTTTCGCGACGCGAGACCGATACGATCAGGCGTATGATATGGTTCGCGCCGTCCGAAATACAAGATACAAGTATATTCGGAATTATGATCCCAATATGCCTTATTTGCTATGGATCTCTTATAACAACCGGCATCCGATCCAACAAGAAATGTGGCGTCTTCACCTGGAAGGCAAGCTGGAAGGCGTACAGAACGTCATGTTCGGGAAACGACCGGTGGAGGAATTGTATGACACGGTGAGCGATCCCCACGAGCTGAACAACTTGGCGACCGGTCCCGGGCATCGGGACGCGCTTCTTGAGCTGCGGTACGCTTTGGACGAATGGCGCAAACAGTATGGCGACTTAGGGGATTTGTCCGAGGAGCAAATGGTCGAACGCTTCTGGCCGCGCGGCATCCAGCCTCATACTTCAGCCCCTGTTTTCGTGCCGATAACCGCGGAAAGCCCGGGAATCGAAGCGACAACGGAAGGAGGCTCTTTCCAGGGGCCGCTCCTTGTTCAACTTTATTGCTCGACACAAGGCGCTTCCATTACCTATACGACGGAGAGCGGCGAGAATGCGCGGTGGAAGCTTTACACCGGACCGATTCGATGCTGCGCGGGAACGACGACCGTAAGGGTTAAAGCTTCCCGTATCGGCTACAAGAACAGCGAAGAAAGATGGGCGGCGTTTACGGTCACGGAGTAAACTTCCCTATGCCATCCTTCCGAAGCGGAATAAGAACCAGACGAAAACGGCCTGTCCATGCCAAATACATGACCGACGGGCCGCTTATTCGTCATACAGGAGCTGTGTCAGGATCGATTATACGGATCGTGCCCGCGGAATTGGCTGGGCGAAACTCCATATCGGGTTCGGAACGTCCGGCAAAAGTACGGATAGCTGTGAAATCCGGCATATTCCGCAATATCTTCCAGCTTCATGCCTCCGATCATAATGCGCTGCGTGGCAATGGACAGGCGCACCTCCAGCACGTAGGACATTATCGTGTGGTTAAAAGTTTGTTTGAACAGCTGGGATGCGGTCGAAACGCTGACGTTGTGATGTGCGGCGATATGAGGTAATGTCAGAGGCTTTGTCGCATGTCTTTCGATATAAGCTTTGATCTGATAAGAAATATACGTGCGGCTCCGGAGCGAATTGGTTTTACTATCCTCCAGCAGGCGTTTCAGCGACAGAAAAAACAATTTCAGCAAAGCGTCCAGCATCTCGGTATTGTTCGCATGCATGTTCCGCTTCTCCATGATAAGCTTTCTCCATATAAAGAGAAGACCTTCGTCCAGCGCAATATTCGCTACATCGGGTAAGTTGGATTCCTCCCACCATTGCTTGATCCATGGACCGTCGCAAATCAAATAGTAATCCGCACTGTCAATCGGCTGCTCGAGCCCTCCGATGTCCAGCACGTAGCCATGATTCGGAATGGAAAACACCATATCGCCCGGACCCAGATCGTATTCCTTCCCGCGTATGGAAACCCGGCACCTGCCTTTGATCTGAAGCCGGACCAGGTAGCAGTCGCGTTTGATCGAGCTTTTGTCATTAATGAAGGGCTTGGTATGCCGAGCATAGTCAACGGCGATCACCGACATCGACTGACCTTCCATATCCATCACCTCAATGGCCGTTTTTTCCGTACCGAACGAAAATCTGCGAAATAAGTCAAGAGCTTGAATCCAGGCAATGATTGAAAGTGCTTGTATTCATTAGTATAACGATACAATAGGGGGCGGCACAATTGAAAAATTGGATAACTTCCGGAATATTCTCAATGCTGGCAATCTCTCTTGCAACCGCTTGCGGAAATGACGGGGAAGCGCCAGGCAGCCCGTCTGACAAAAGGACCTCGGCTGTAGACATGGATAAACCGATGACGATTACCATTGCGGTGCCTCCGTTCGCGGATCATGAATATGAGACGACTCTGAGCAAAGCGGCGAAAATGAAATTTCCGCAAGTCCATTTAGAGAAGATCGCGCTCGGACCTGGCGGCGATTACGATCAAACCGTGCTGGTCAAAGGACTGAAGCCGGATATCATGATTGTCGGACTTGGAAGCAGCTTTCTCATTCCGCTGAGGGAGACGGGAATCGGATTCGACCATTCCGCACTGGTTAAGGCGAATCAGATGGATCTTGCACTCTTCGAGCCGGTCCGGATGGATCTGGCACAGCATGTAGACGGAAACCCGGATGTAACGGCAATCCCTTATGCACTGGATACGGCGGCCTTGTATTACAACAAGGATATATTCGACCGTTTCGGCGTTCCATATCCTAAAGACAATATGACATGGGATCAAGTTTACGAGCTCGCGAGAGTCTTGACGAGAACGGAGAATGGCGTTCAATATCGCGGGCTGGAGCCGGATATGATAGACCGGGTATCGGGACAAATGGGACTTATCATCGTAGATCCCAAAACGAACAAAGCTTCCGTAAACACGGAGGGCTGGAGCCGGCTCTTCGCGATGATGAAGCAAATTTACGATATTCCGGGCAATAACCAGATGAAGTGGGCGGCAGCGGCACGCG
This sequence comes from Paenibacillus mesophilus, assembly GCF_005938385.1. Taxonomy (GTDB): domain Bacteria; phylum Bacillota; class Bacilli; order Paenibacillales; family NBRC-103111; genus Paenibacillus_AB; species Paenibacillus_AB mesophilus. The sequence continues at coordinate 42,840 of NZ_VCRA01000026.1, read as the reverse complement.
AGTCATTTTCCAAAACGAAAGATACGGCGATGCACGCCGGGCTTGGTCCGGACGGGTACGACTCGATTCCCGGATTGAATTGGGATTTGGTCACCTATCCCGTCACGAAGGAGGCGCCTACGACAAGTCTGTCATTGGGGGGGCGCGCGTTCTCGGTGACATCATTAAGCAAGCAGAAGGAACAGGCGTTTCAGCTAATCCGATTATGGGTGTCCGAAGACGTTCAAAAGCAGCTGTCAGCGATCGGCAGAGCGCCTGCATTGAACTCTCCCGAAGCCCGAAAGCAGTTCGGTACGGGTCTCCCCGGGTTTAAAGGCAAGCACTTGGACGCTCTGTTCATGCTGCAGGCCGCCAAATCGCCGAACGTTTCCAAGTATGAGGCGGAAGGGGCCAAACAGCTTCGCAGCGCCTTTCAGAACATGATCAAGCAAAATATGGATGTAAACACGACGCTTCGCCAAGCGGAGGAACAAATCAACAAAGCCATTGAACAATTAGCGAAATAACGGAGGGTGCAATGAAGGGACGGCAAATTCCTATAATCGGGATTCAATAACGTTGAACTATGATTAAAATTATTGAACCACTAGTGACGAGGAGACTGTTCGATGACGAAACTGACCATGCTGAACGCGATGGCAAGTCCCGATTTTATCCAGTCGCTGGATACTCAGGCGTCTTGGGGGATCGAAGTTCTGGATTTGAAGGACCGTATATGGGGGAAGTCGCTGCTTGAACTATCCGGTGAAGAAGCGGAAAGAGCGGCCGTGGCCATTAAGGAAAGAGAGCTGTCTGTCCATTGCATGTCGACGAGCTTGTTCCATGACGATCTGGAGCGCGGGGAGAACTATTTTCGGGACACCCATCTTGCGCATATCGAGAAAACGCTCGAGATCGCCCGTATTCTTCGCCCGACTGTTATCCGCCTCTTGTCTCCCCGCGTAGAACGTGTAGGCAGCGTTACGGATAGCATCAGGCGCATTAAGAGCGAGTTCGCCTGGCTTTTCCCCATGCTGCGGGAAGCTGTAGACCGTCTAAGCGACGAGGGATTCGGGGTTACCATCGAGAATGAATGCGAGCGCAATATTTTCTCCAATCCACAGGAGGTCATCCATTTCTTTGAAGACTTGGATCGCTCGGACTCCGTTTTCTTTACCTATGACGTACAAAATTTATGGCAAATGGGCACCTTTCCTTCGCTGGACGCATACCGGGCTCTAAAGCCGCTGATCGGCTACTTTCATCTCAAAGGGGGCAGGGCCGGAGAGAACGGTCGTCTCCTGTGGAAATCTGCGCTTGAGGACGCCTCTTGGCCGGTAGCCGAGATGACGCTTGCGGTTGTACGGGACGGAGTCAGTCCGATTATTTGCCTGAACCCTTCACACGGCGGTACACTGGAAGGCTACGACTACAACCGGATGTTTAAACGCGATCTCGATTATATCCGATCCGTGATCCAAGGAAAATAACCCTCACCCGATTGAACATTATGAAATCGTTGCGCTTCAACAAAAGGGAGGATAAGCAAAGGATGAAGAGTAGACGAGTGTCAAAAATAATTACAGCGGTCATTCTGGCTTCCATGATGGCTTTGACGACGGAGCAGACCCCTGTGAGTGCAAAAGTGGTTTTGCCTGCTCACCGGGATGCCCAGACTTTTAGTTACGACGGCCTAACGAAAGACAATTACCTCCAAAAGCTGGCTGAAAGGGGAGTGGATGTTACAAGCGGCAGGGAGTTTATCCCCATTCCATGGGGGGCGCTTCCCGGGCAGCCGCCGACTCCATATGTACCTGTCGTCGAGGGCGTGGATCTTAGTCCCCATCCCGAGCTGGGCAATCAGTCCCTGGCCAAGTTGGGTATCCTCGACGTAACGGCTGCGCCATTTTCTATCGATAACACCGGGACCACAGATGTGACAGACCAATTGCAGAGCGCACTCGATTATGGCAAGAAAAATCAGCTGGCCGTCTTTTTGCCTTCCGGGACCTATCTGGTATCCGATACGTTGCTGCTCCAAACGGGAATTTCGGCGCGTACCAAAAACATGATAGACACCATAGCCAACAAGAATGAAATGCCTACCGTGTTGCTGGGTTCGCGAGTGGGAAGCGGCACCACCATCCAATTGAAGGACCATGCAGCCTCCTTTGACGACCCTCTGAATGCGAAGGCGGTTTTGCATTATTATCAGCCTGAAATTGTTACGAACAGGACAACAAAGGAAGTCACGATCGAATGGGGCGGCAAGCATGCTTCCGATAAAGAAGGCAATATTACGATCGACCATATCAACGTCGTGACCGGCGATAACCCGGGTGCCATCGGAATTCACGCGGCCACGGCCCAGGGCGGCGTGATCAGCGATGTGAACATTGACGCTACCGGCGGCCTCGTCGGGATCATGGGCGGAGCGGGCAATGGCGGCAGCTGGACCAATATCACCGTAACCGGCGGTAAATTCGGTTATGATTCCAGACTTGCTACCATATTGCTGCAATCCATTCATAATATGACGCTGCAGAATCAGACCCATACCGCGTGGCTTGCAGGTAACGGCGGCTCTGTGACCGTAACGGGGTTGAAAATTATTGCCGACTATGAAGGACCGGCTATCATCAAAGGCTACAGGGGACAGCCTTTATTCGGGTCGCAAAGTATTATCGATGCCGAGATCGCCTATACTCGACCCTACGATGGACCCGCTATAGCAGGCACAACGGAAAATACCAAAGCTATCGATAACGTCGCATGGCCAAACAACAACGTTGCGAGCAGCTCCGATGTGCCGAATCTTTCAAGCTACTTGCCCAAAGGCATCTATCTGAATAATGCATACTTTAAAAATGTATCCAAAGTGATTGAAGCTTCCGAGTTCAACTCCAAGGTGGATGCAAATCTGAACGGATGGTTCCATGTAAAAGAATTTGCATATGGCAAAGATGAATCTTGGACGAACGCAGGCGCAAGCGCACCGAAAGTGAATTGGAAAAACGTCGTATACATCGACAAAGTCAATCAAGGAAATATGTATATTGGCCCAACCGCCCGAGATGTCGCCCCTCCTCCGGATTTGCAGGCGAGGCACGGATGGCTTCCGGGACAAATTCCGAGCTTTGAAACGCCGGGTCTTGTCGATGTAAAAGCTGTCTACGGTGTGACCGGAGACGGGAAAACCGACGATACCGCGGCACTTCAAGCGGCCATTGATGCGAGTGAATACGTATTCCTCCCTAAGGGCTACTACAGGATCACCCATACCTTAAAGCTGAAACCGAATACAAAGCTCTTCGGTCTGGCTTCGGCTTATTCTTATATCATAACCGATGTATTCGATATCCCGAATTGGGGTTCCGGTCCGACGCCGATGGTGGAGACAGCGAACGATAAGAACGCCTATACCGTGATCAGCGATATCACGATCACTCCTACCAAGGAGGTACCTGGCACCTTCGAAGGCAGCTATCCGCTTTATTCCATCAAGTGGCAAGCCGGCAGCAACTCGATCATGCGTACCGTTCAGGTGGAGCCTACCCGTACTTACGGCTTTATCGGCTCGGACCAAGCGGCGAATTATGGGATGAAAACGGCTCTTTATGAATATCCTACCCTGCTGATTACCGGAAACGGCGGAGGCAAAATTTATAACGTGTACAACCAGCTCTTCCTGGCAGCCCTTGTGCCATCCGCGATGAGAGTGATGGCCGTCCGGGGGACGACGAATCCGCTGTCCATTTACGCCGCGAACTGGGAGTATATCAAGAGCAGCGCTACAATAGAAGTCAGCAATAGCCGGAATGTCACCTTGTACGGGAACAAAACCGAGGACAACAACACCTATCTGGATATTAGCGGTTCCGATAACATTAGAGTATTCGGGCATAGTGGAAGCGGCTCCGCCTCTTATCAATATTCGAACGATATAACAGCCAATATTAACAGCATAACGATTCCGAACCCTATTGACCCGAATAAAAAAGGCGTATTTTACAAGGCGACCGGGTCGACGAATTTACTGATTACGAATCTGAACGATCAGGTTACGGTCAGAAATAACTCGAGAAACGGATTAAATTTAGTCCAATCCCGATATGACCTGTTCTGGCCGATTCAGGTTGATTCCGATCCGGTACCGTCGGATACAAGACCTGTCATGTATAAGCTGGGCACGCCGACAGACGGCTTCTATGATGAAACCTCAGCGCCTAGCTGGACCAATGGCAATTTGACGGCATCAAATGTAACCGGCGCCGGAGTAACTCTGACATGGAGCGGGGCCTCCGATAATGTAGGGGTATCAGGTTATAAGGTACTTCAAAACGGTGTGGAACTGGCTACCGTAGTTGCATCAACCTATGGAGGTACTTATCATGTAACCGGACTGATCGCGAATACTCCGTATACCTTCAAGATTGAAGCGAGAGATGCGGCCGGCAACTGGAGTACAGACGGTCCCGGTAAAACGGTATTTGTCGATACCCTCGCACCGACATGGACGAATGGAAGCTTGATTCCGACCGATGTCGATCAGACTAGCGTGACACTGAACTGGAGCGGGGCTAGCGACAATGCAGGGATTGCCGGCTACAAGGTTTACCAGGAAACCACACTGCTAGCCACTGTAGAAAATGTAACCGGTTACAAGGTTACGTCGCTGGATGTTCGTACCGGCTATACTTTTACTATTCAAGCCGGGGATGCTTCGGGGAACTGGAGCGCAACCGGGCCGTCGGTCACGGTCACGACCTTATCCGTCGGCGGCGGCAATAACCGGGACGGGGACAAGGATAAAGACAATAACAGAGACAAGGAGAAGGGAAAATATAATAACGGCAATGGCATGTATTGACATTCAACTATGTTGAATTATAATAAACTTGTGTGAATATAATGAGGAGGAAGAATTTCATATGGCGACTATTACCGACTTACGTAAGCAGCAGCATGTATTGGATATGGAGTGGGGGAAGATTCAATGGCTGTGCGGACAGGAAATCGATCCCGATTGCGAGATGACCTTCGGTATGGTTTACATCAATGCGGGAGAGACGAACCCGAGGCATATTCATCCGAACTGCGAGGAGTACATCTTCGTGCTTTCCGGGGAATGCAATCATACGTTAGGCGACGAAACGTTCCGTCTGGAGCCGGGGATGATGCTGCGTATCCCTCGCGGCGTACCGCACAACGCTACGGTGACCAGCTGGGAGCCCTGCCGCATGATGATTATGTACTCGGCGCCGGACCGCCAAACGATCGGCGAATAGCCTGTTCCTATTATAGGTAAAGGATGATAACCTATGGCTAAGAAAGCGGTATTGATCGGAGCCTTGGACACCAAGGGCGCCGAGTTCGCATTTGTCAGAGACATCCTTATGCAAGCCGGCGTAGAGACGCTGGTGATCGACACGGGAATACTGGAAGAGCCGGCTTTTGCTCCCGATATTTCAAGCTCCGAGGTTGCGGCTGAGGGGGGGGCTTCGCTTGACGAGCTGCGGCAAACGAAGGATCGCGGCAAGGCGGTTGCGGCGATGACGGCTGGCGCTGCGCAGATCGTCAAACGGTTGGTAGCGGAGGAGCAGGTCGGAGCGCTGTTCGGCATGGGAGGAACCGCCGGCACAACGGTAAGCGCTTCCGCAATGCAGGCGTCGCCCGTCGGCATTCCGAAGCTGCTTGTGTCCACGGTAGCCTCCGGCAATACGAGACCGTACGTGGGCGAGAAAGATATCATGATGATGTACTCCGTCATCGACATCGCGGGCATAAACTCCTTGTCCATGAGGATTCTAAGCAACGCGGCTTATGCGCTGATCGGGATGATCCGGGGCGGACAAGGGGAAACGGCGACGGCCATGCAGGAAGCGAAGCCGATGCTCGGCATGACGATGTTCGGGGTCACGACCCCCTGCTGCACGGAGGTAAGGAAGGCGCTGGAGGCGAAGGGCTTCGAAATTCTCGTGTTCCATGCTACAGGCGCAGGCGGTATGGCAATGGAGGAATTGATCCGCGCCGGCTTCATCCAGGGCGTACTCGACATCACGACGACCGAGCTGGCCGACGATTTGGTAGGGGGCATCTTCAGCGCCGGGCCGGATCGGCTCAGTGCCGCAGCCGAGAGGGGCATACCTCAGGTTGTGTCCGTCGGAGCGCTCGACATGGTTAACTTCGGACCTCCGGAAACGGTGCCGACCCAGTTCCAGGGGCGGACGTTCTACCAACACAATCCGACGACCACACTGATGCGGACAACGATAGAGGAGAACCGGGAGCTGGGGAGACGATTGGCCCGGAAACTGAACCGGAATGTCGGCCGTACCGTCGTCTTGTTTCCACACGGCGGTGTTTCCCTACTCGATATGAGCGGCAAGGCGTTCGACGGGATCGAGGAGCGTAAGGCGCTTTTTGAAGGATTGAGGTCAGAGCTCGATCCGGCTATTCCGTTAATGGAAACGCAGGACGATATCAACCATCCGGCGGTCGCGGAGACGATCGCCTCGCAATTTTTAACTTTATACGATAAATAAGCGGGTGATGAGAATGCCAATATCCAGAACGGAAGCGATCGGGCGATTGCGCAAGCAGATCGATCGGAACAAGCCTATCATCGGCGGGGGTGCCGGAACCGGCTTGTCTGCGAAATGCGCCGAAGCGGGCGGCATCGATCTGATTATTATTTACAACTCCGGACGTTACCGGATGGCCGGTCGCGGCTCCCTGGCCGGGCTGATGCCCTACGGCGATGCCAATCGGATCGTCGTCGAGATGGGCGGCGAGGTGTTGACTATTGTGGAGGACACGCCGGTGCTTGCCGGGGTATGCGGCACCGATCCATTCCGGCGGATGGACGTATTTCTGCCGGAGCTGAAGCGGATGGGTTTTTCCGGCGTTCAGAACTTCCCGACAGTGGGCTTGTGCGACGGCGTGTTCCGCCAAAATCTGGAAGAAACCGGCATGGGCTACGATCTTGAGGTGGACATGATCCGCAAGGCGCATGAGCTCGATATGCTGACCTCCCCGTACGTGTTCAACGAGGAGGACGCACGCAAAATGGCCGAGGCCGGCGCGGACATTCTCGTCGCCCATGTCGGGCTTACCTCGAAAGGCAGCATCGGCGCGCATACGGCACTCACGCTGGATGAAGCGGCCGAGCTCGTGCAGCGTATCCATGACGCGGGCAAGGCGGTCAACCCGGACATCATCGTCCTATGCCATGGCGGGCCGATCTCGGAGCCGGAGGACGCCGCCTATGTCCTGCAGCGGACCCGCGGAGTCGCCGGATTCTTCGGTGCGTCCAGCATCGAGCGGCTGCCGACCGAGGTCGCGATCAGCGGTCAGGTGCGCGCTTTCAAGTCGATTTCGATATGAATGAAATTGTGCTTCGGGGTACCGGGTATCCGCTTGTGCGGAACGTCGGGTTTACGCTTACCCAGCAGGGTTGGACACATCCCGACCGTCTGCTTGATTATCACGTGTTCATTTATGTCATTCATGGGCAGATGCAGGTCGTAGAGGGAGGAACGGAGTATATTTTACGGGAAGGAGACGCATTGTTCCTGAAACGGGGAATTCATCATTGGGGCGGCGCCGGGACGCTGCCGGGAACCTCTACGTTCTGGATTCATTTCTACGACTCGAACCCGAGTTCGGAGGACGAGGCCGAAGCGGGGAAGGGGGACTTGGAGAATTGGCACATGTCGCCTTCCTATAAAGTATTTCTGCCGGAGCATTACGACTTCATTCTGGAGCTTCCGAAACGGACTCAAGTCCGAAATGTCCCCTACATGTATCGAAAAATAAAAGAGCTGTACGACGCGTACATCTCTTCCCGCTACTACAATCATCTTCACATCAGTATGGGCGCCTTGGATATTTTCCTCGATATGCTTCGCGCATCGCGGGATATTCCGACGGGCAACAAGTCGGATCTCCTCATTCGGAAGCTGATCAAGCATCTGGAGGAGCATTGTACGGAGGAGCTCGAAACCGACCGGATCGCAAGCCAGTTTCAGCTGAATTACCGCTATATAAGCACGATGTTCAAAGCCCGCGTAGGCACGAGCATCTTCAAATACCACGAACGGTTGCGGATTCACCACGCGGCGGAGCTGCTCAAGAACACCGTGCTTAACATCTCGGAGGTCAGCGATCGGGTCGGTTTCAACAGTCCTTATTACTTCAGCAGAGTGTTCAAGAAGGTGATGGGCGAAGCGCCATCCGAATACATCCGGAACATTTACCGCAATTAGCCGCTTCAGCCGTTGGCCTTCAATCGAAGGACGGGATCATCACTTCTACCCCGCCGTTCATGGCGGATTCATGCGCACAAATGCCGGCGGCCGTCCAGTTGGCTGCAGTAACGGCGTCGATCGAAGGCTTGCGCTCCTCCATGATACTGCGGATAAATTCGTGTACCAGATGCGGGTGCGAACCGTGATGCCCGTTGCCCTGCAGCACCGATTGGTGCGGGTTGTTCGGGTCCGCTTCCGTCTGATGCGTGATATAGCAGGCAAGCTCCGGTGGCAGCAGGTCGGGTCTGGACGGCGGGGAGATTCGCTCGGTGCCGATCGGTCTCGGTTTGCCCGGCTCCTTCAAGCCCATCCGGAACAGCACCTGAGGATCATTCTCCATATGCCATTCCATGGAGGCCTTCTCGCCGTATATATTGAAGCTTTCCATGTAGCTTCTTGCCGTCTCGAACAGCGTGCGGGTGACCTCGGCGCTCAACATGTCCCGATCAAGCTGGAAAATCGCGGTTTCGACCGGGAACGGATTTCCGTATTGCCGAACGTACGTCTCCTTCATTACACCGGATCCGAAGCAGTGCACCTTAGTCGCTCGGGCATCCGCAATGGCGAGCAGCGGAGAGACGGCATGGGTGGCGTAGTGCATCGGCGGGAGACCTTTCCAATAGTCGGGCCAATTCTCCATGTCCTGGTAATGGGCTCCGCGCAGAAACTGAATGCGGCCGAACTCCCCGTTCGCATGCATCTGTTTGGCTAGGAGGAATTGATACGTATAGACGGCCGTTTCCATCATCATATAATTTCGGTTATTGCGCTTCCGGGCTTCGACGATTAACTTCAATTGTTCAATTGTCGTAGCCATCGGCACGGTACAGGCGCAGTGCTTGCCGGAGTTCAGCACATCCAGCGTTTGCTGCGCATGTGCATGAATCGGCGTGACGAGGTGAACCGCGTCATACTCGTCGGAACGGACAATATCCGCGAGATCGGTGTATCTTCGCTCGAACCCGAATTTCTCGCCGTATTGGTCCAGCTTCTCGCGGTTCGAATCGCAGATCGCTACGTACTCGACGTCCGGATGAGCGTGATAGATGGGAGCGAATGCTCCTCCGAACCGTAAGCCGGCAACGGCGACGCGCAATTTTCGATGTATGGGGGCGGACATATCGATAATCTCCTTTCGTGAGTAAAGTTCTCGTTTCTATTATCACGGAATAGGAGAAGCATGGGAATGAATCAAACCTCAGAAAAGCTGTACTTTGTTCAGATAACGGCCGCTCCGCATTTGCGGGGGACCCCATTCATAACGGGATCGGAGTGTCTGTAATGACGCGAAAGCTGAAATTTATCCATGTCGGTACCGGAGGCTTCGGGTCCAACTGGTGCAAGAACGTGCTGCCCTATGCCGTAAATCAATTGCAGACTGCGGAGCTTGTCGCTGCCGTGGATATCAATCCGGAGGCTCACAAAAATGTCATTGAAGCCTTAAGCTTTGATCCCAAGCAGTGCTATACGGATCTCCGGCAGGCGCTGAAGGAGAATCCGTGCGATTTCATCAATATTGTAGTCCCTCCGTTTGCTCATGAGTACGCGGTCGACTTGGCGCTGGAATTCAACTGCCATATCTTAATGGAGAAGCCCATAGCCGAGGATATGGAATCCAGCTGCAGAGTGTATCACAATGTGAAGCAGTCCGGGAAAAAGATGGCGGTCAGCATGAGTCACCGTTACGACCAGGACAAAAAATCGCTGGAGGCTTTAATCAAATCCGGAGATTACGGAAGGCTGCATTACTTGATCGGGCGTTTTACCGCGAATAACCGAAATGCGGTGAGCAATCCAAAGGAATACGCGCATCAAAATTTCCTGATCTCCTCGGTTATTCATCACTTCGATATTATTCGGACACTTTCGGGAGCCAATGCCAAAACGGTCTATACCCAATCCTGGAACCCCGATTGGGCCCCGTTCAAGGAGCATGCGACAGCGCTGATTCAGATGGAAATGGAGAACGGGGTGCGTGCCTTCTTCGAAGGCTCCAAGACGAATGCCACCGCTCTGAACAGCTGGACCCGCGATTATTTCCGGGCGGAATGCGAGCTGGCGACGCTTGAGCTGAACCACCGGGAAATTACGCTGCTGAGCGACCTCGATCCGGCACAGAAGATCAACCGGCCTGTTCCGCTGTTGGAGGGAGATAGCTGGAGCCACCAGCTTATCATTAAACAATTTATGGAGTGGGTTCAGGGCGGACCGGAGCCGGCTAACAGTATTGACGACAACATTCAAAGCACGGGGCTGCAATTTGCGGCTATACAAAGCGGCTTGACGAAGCAAGTTGTGGATGTTCAAGCATTTCTGGCGGAACACCTGCACCGGACGGCTGTCCGATAGGAAGGCAAACAGGCTTGGGTGAACCCCCAAGCCTTTGACCGCGGGTCGGGAGAGCCTGGCCGGACTTTATCAGGGAGCCATTTGAAGGAGGGGGAAATATAAAATGTCCGACGATTTGCAACTGCTTCAATCACTTTTTACCGGCTGCTTGAGCGTGACGGAGACGACGGAAGGGGTAGCCCCGGTCCGTTTCACGGAACGGCAGCTAAGCGTATATGCCCGGAACGAAGCGCAGAGTCTCCGGAGCCGTTGTCTGGCAGGATGCCGGCTGGAGATGCGGACGGATAGCGAATATATTCGTTTTGATTACGTCAGGAAAGGAGGGGCCCGGAAATATATATATTTCGATATTTGGGTCGACGGCAGATGGGTCGCGAATATCGGAGAAGACGACCCGGAGCGGCCGGAAGGATCGTTCAGCTATGAGATAAGCGGGAACAAAGGTGCGGTTAAACAAATCTGCATCGATCTGCCGCATAATGCGGAAATCGTATTCCGCTCGTTCCAATTGTCGCCGGGCGCCCTGTGCGAGCCGGTCGGTCAAGCGCCTGGCGGCTTGCTATGCCTCGGAGACTCGATCACGCAAGGAATGGACGCCAAGCACCCGTCCAGCACGTATCCTGCACTGCTGGCGCGAGCGTTCGATCTGCCGCTAATCAATCAAGGCGTTGGCGGGTACATATTCAACGCGGACAGTTTGGACGAGAACGTGCCTTTCGAGCCGCAAATCGTGACTGTCGCTTACGGGACGAACGATTGGGTCCGCCATGAAACGATGGCTCAATTTCGCGACAAATGCGCCGCATACATCGAAGCCGTCAGCCGTCAGTATGCCTATGCCCGCATATTCGTCATAACACCAATATGGCGCCGTATCAGAAATGAAAGCAAGCCGCTCGGTACTTTCGACGAGCTAGTCCGGACGATAAAAGAGATTTGTGCCGAGTACCCTTCCATCCATGTAATAGACGGGGAAAGCCTCGTCGCTCATTACGGCAGACTATTTGCCGACGGCACGCATCCTACCGATGAGGGATTCGTTCATATGGCATTGAATTTATACAAACAAATGCGCAATACATAATCAATTTGGGATGAACGATTTGATTATAGAAATGAAAGCGGAAGCATTCTATGTTGTGTCCCTTACGGGCAGCTGCATAGAATGCTTTCAATGCTTTCACTTCTATTTCCTAAGAAATAAGTCAATAGTCTGCGATATTGTGCATTTTGTAAGCGCTTTAAACGGGATACAATTGGAGTTGTAATATATTGGATGTTGGAAACAAAATAAAAGAAAGAGGAGTGAAAGTAGAGGATGTCATTAAAACAAGTATCGAAAAGAATGGCGGCTGCCGCGCTTACGGCAGTCATGGCGGCCGCCATGAACGTTTCGGCTGTCGAGGCGGCGATTGACTATCCCAAGACGGATGAGAAGGTGATCATTCTTAATAATTTGACCAAAAACGACTATATTACGAAGTTAAATCAACAGACTGATCCTATAATCACTTCGATCAATAATGGTAATTATGACGTCATCCCGATTGTTTGGGGACCGGCGACAGGTTCTCCGGATCCTTTGGAACCGGTGGGCGACGGCGTGGACTTGACCGTCCCAATGGATGTAGGGAATACGGCTCTACGCGATAAAGGAATTCTCGATGTAACTGCAGCTCCCTTTGGCGCGATTGTAAACGATGGCGTGGACGATACGGCAGCCCTTCAAAAAGCGATAAATTATGGGATGTACTATCAGATGGCGGTTTATTTCCCTTCGGGAACGTATCATGTATCCGATACGATTCACATTTCATCCGGTATTTCCATGCGTACGGGGAACCCCATTAACACGGTGGCCCAGAAGAATGAAATGCCCACCGTATTGCTAGGTTCAAAGACAGGGACCGGAGCCATAATCAAGTTGGCGGATGATGCAGCAGGGTTTGGCAACCTTGCCCAGCCTAAAGCGGTTCTGCATTATTATCAGCCCGAAATCGTTACCGACACTGCACCTAATCCCGATACAGCCACGATTGAATGGGGAGGAGATCATGCCGCCGATCGGGAAGGCAATATCATGATTGATAGCCTTACCGTAGAAACAGGCCCCAACCCGGCAGCGATCGGACTCGTCATGTCTTCGGCGCAAGGCGGGGTTTTGCAGGATGTTACGATCAAAGCGACGGGAAGCTTGGCGGGAATTGTGGGCGGATCGGGGAACGGCGGAAGCTGGACCAATGTCACCGTTTCCGGCGGAAAGTTCGGTATCGACAGCAGAACCAGGACGGTCACGGTTCCATCCATGCAAAATATTACGCTCGAGAATCAGACGGGTGCAGCATGGCTGGCAGGCGCCGGAGGCACTACGGTCGTAGCAGGCATGAAAATTATTGCCGATTACGCAAATCCTGCTATTATCCGCACGAGCAAAGGTCAGCCATTTTTCGGGTCTATCAGTTTAATCGATACTCAAATCGAATATAAGACATCCTATTCGGGTAATGCCATTGCAGGGACTACAAGTTCCAATAATGACATTATCGACACGGACAGCATCGGTAACGCCGGTGCGGCAAACGGACTCCCTAGCGTCACCAACCTACCCTCTACGACTAACCCCAATTATATGGAAGGACTTTACTTAAATCAGGTTTACGTCAAAAATGCAGGCAAAGTTGTGACGAATGATGTAGGTACACCTCTAAATGCAAATAGCAGCGGCTGGTTCCATGTGGAAGAATATGCAACAGGCAAAGTTAATGAGAAGTGGGATAGTACGCGCCAATTCGATTGGAAGAGCCGCGTTTTCCTTAACAAGCAGGAATCAGGGTCTACTTATGTCGGAACAACCGCCTCGGGTATGGAGCCTCCGGTAGATTTACAGATCAGGCACGGCTGGACCAAAGGGCAATTTCCGAACTTTGAAACTCCGGGCATCGCCGATGTAAAAGCAGACTACGGTGCCGCAGGTAATGGAGCCGTCGACGATACGAATGCCATCCAGGCAGCGATCGACGCCAATGATTACGTCTTTTTGCCGAAGGGCTATTACCGGATAACCAAGACGTTGAAATTGAAGCCCGCCACGAAGCTTTTTGGGATTAGTCCGGCCTTCACGTATATTTACACGAAAGCAACCGATACGACCAATCCTAATTGGGGTGCCGGGCCAACTCCTCTGGTGGAAACATCTAACACCACGGATGCCGATACGATCATAAGCGATATCACCATTACTCCTCCCCGGGAGGTTTCCGCCAGTGCCTCAACATCGGTTCACCCGCTGTACTCCATATTATGGCAATCGGGCGGCAGCTCTATGATGCGGGCCGTACAAATTGAGCCAACCCGTACCCATGGCTTCGCAGGCTCGGCCACACCTGCCAGTTACGGCATGAAGGCTGCGACGTTTAAACATCCGTTTCTGCTGATTACCGGCTCCGGGGGAGGTAAAATTTATAACGTTTATGCCCAGCTCTTCGGTGCTACTGGTGCTACTGGCGGTCACGATGGCGGTGCCGGCAACGGTCAATTGGATGAGGATAACATGAGCTTGCTTGCTATTCGGGATACAAGCAACCCGCTGTCTCTGTATGCTACGAACTGGGAGTATATCAGGAGCAAAAAACAAGTTGAAGTTACAAGGGCCAAGTACGTGACCTTCTATGGAAGCAAGACTGAAGAGAATACTACTTATATGCATATCAAGGATTCCGACCACATCCGGATCTTCGGCCATAGCGGAAGCGGCACCGCACCCTACGATAGTAAAATGTTCTACTCCAAAAACATTGGTTTTTCAAAGCCGACTTCCATTGATGATGCCAAAAAGGGCAATCTATTCTTAGTAGAAAATACGCCGAATTTCCTTATTACCAATATGGCCGATCAGGTAACCATCGATCATGGTTGGATTCTGGGGAACCAAGTGTTCAGAAATCCGTACGACCTCTATTATCCTTTAAAAGTAGACGGTCAACCGGTGAATTCCGACACAAGGCCAAGCCTGTATAAAATCGGCAGTCCTAAAGGCACCCCGCTTGTTCCTATTTTTACGGACAGCATCGAGCCCGATCTTAAAGCCGGCTGGACCGACATCGGCACCATACCGAACACTTCCAATAAGTTTGACGGAGCCGCCGGGTTGCAGTTCAGCGCAGGTGATTCCATACAACGTACGGTAAGTACATCCGGGTTTAAAAATATTAAGATTTCCTATGCAAGGAAAACGGCTGCGACCTTTGCAGGCACCCATCAGTTTAAAGCCCAGTGGAGCCCGAACGGCGGCGCAACCTGGTTCGATATCGAAGCTTTGTCCGGCCCTAATAACGGCAACGGTCCATCCGGTTTTATGCCTTATAAGAAAATATACGCGTTACCGACAACAGCCGATAATAACAGCAACTTTACCATTAGATTCAGTGTCTCAAACCCGGGGAATAATGCATACTTGGACGCGCTGAAGATCGAGGGCGAGCCGGCGAATCCTATCTTTGAAGATAAATTTACAGGTTCACTCCCGGCCCCCTGGGAAATAACGGGTTCGACTGCATCTTCGAATACGAATTTGTTTGATAACCAGACCGGCTTTTCCGTAAAGTTTAGTGCCGGCACTCCGTCAAGCACCCTGTCCCGTGTAGTGCATACAACAGGCTATAAGGACATTACGGTTTCTTATGCAAGGAAAACAGGGGCGAATAATGATGCCGCGGATACCTTTAAGGCGGAGTACAGCACTAATAACGGATCTACGTGGAATCCGATTGAAACCTTAACCGGAGTACAAACGGGGAAAGGCAACGCAGGATACATGCTGCCTATTCATGTTTTCCCTATTCCTCCGGCAGGGGATAATAACAGCAGCTTTAAGATTAAATTCACGTTTACCGCGGATTCCGCAGACGAATTTGCTTACATGGATAACGTGAGGGTTGACGGTACGCCGATCATTCCGTAGTATTCTTCAACAGGTTGGACGGAAATAGGGTGGTACCCTCATAAGAGAGGGACCGCCCTATTTCCTGACTATAGCCTTCTGTCGCGTGCCGCATAAGCGGTTGGCGACATGCCCGTATACTTGCGAAACATTTTGTAAAAATAGGAGGTATCGTAATAGCCTAAGTGATGAGCGATGAAAGTGACGGTCAGAGTTGTATTCTGCAGCATCTCCATGGCGGAGGCGATACGAAGTCGGTGCTGATATTCTAACGGCGTCTGGCCTACCGCTTCCTTGAATAGCGATAATGTATAGTTTGGAGACCGGCCTATAAGCTCCGCCAGCTCTTGCAGGACAAGAGGCTTGCGGTAATTGTGGGAAATGTGCTGCTCCAGCTTGTCCACGTGACCGGCCCGGCGCTTCGGCAATGGAGGAGCTTCGAGCTCACGGCACGCGTTTCCGAGCATTTCAAGAAGGATACCGGTCTGGATTGTATGATAATATTCTCTGCGCTCAATAGACTGCCGGTGCAATGAAATGAAACGCTCTCGATAATAATCGAACATGCGGACCCGTATAAATTGCGGTTCCGTCTTTTGAATTAACGGCAGGTCGAGCTCGGGCGAACAGGTGAAGGTGACGGCATACTTCTGATGAAGAACCTCCTTGTCGTTGAAAGCTTCCCGCTGCGTGCCGGACGGAATGAAAATCAGCTCGCCCTTCGACGCCTGCCTGGTCACATCGTTCAGCCGATAGAGCAGCCTACCGTCCGTTACGAGCACGAGAACATGATATTGTACATGCTGCAGCCGATTGTGCCAATGCGGTATGAAATCGTCTAAATATACGTTGAGGTTATTTATCATAAAGTCCGAAACCTTTGCCGAAGTGATTGTGGTTCTATACATGTAATCGTAACTTTATACATGGTGTTTGTAAAGTCTTTCCGTCTATACTGGACATGAGGTGAAGACGATGAAAGCCGACAAAAGACCGAATATATTGTTCATCATGTCCGATGATCATGCTTCCCATGCCATGAGCTGTTATGAAAGCCGCATTAACGAAACGCCGAACATCGATCGTATTGCAAACGAAGGAATGCGCTTCGACAACTGCTTTTGCACCAACTCCATCTGTTCCCCGAGCCGCGCGGCGATTCTCACCGGAACGTACAACCACTTGAACGGCGTGAAATCGATAAACGACGACTTCGACGGCAAACAGATGACCTATCCGAAGCTGCTGCAGGCGGAGGGATACCAGACCGCCATTGTCGGCAAGTGGCATCTCGGTCACGGCGGCGATGCCGACCCGACGGGCTTCGACTACTGGACGGTCGTACCGGGACAGGGGCAATATCATGATCCTGTCTTTATCGAAATGGGGGAGCGAAAGCAATACCCGGGGTATGTTACGGATCTGATGGCAGATTTTTGCATCGACTGGCTGGATCGGCGCGACAAGGATCGTCCGTTTATGCTGATGTGCCATCATAAGGCGCCGCATCGGCCTTGGGAGCCGGCGGCCAAGTATGCGAACCTGTATGAGGATATCGACATTCCGGAACCGGAGACGTTCTACGACGATTATTCCAATCGCTCTCAAGCTGCGGTTGAGGCAAAAATGCGGATTGACCGCGATATGAAGGACGAAGTGGACCTGAAAGGATTGCCGCCTAAAGGACTGACGCCGCTTGAGGAGAAGAAGTGGAGATACCAGCGGTATATAAAGGACTACTTGCGATGCGTCGCTTCGATCGATGAAAATGTCGGACGGCTGCTTGATTATTTAGACAGGGAAGGCTTGGCGGAGGATACCATCGTCGTGTATACATCGGATCAGGGCTTCTTCTTGGGCGATCATGGCTGGTACGACAAACGGTTTATGTACGAGGAGTCTTTGCGTATGCCTTTCGTAGTCCGTTACCCGCGCGCGATTCGGCCGGGCTCGGCAACGGGGGCAATGACGCTGAATATCGACTTCCCGTCGACGTTCCTTGATTATGCCGGGGTTGCTGTTCCAAAGGAAATGCAGGGCCATAGCCTGCGTCCGATCTTTGAGGGAAATAAGCCGGATGATTGGCGAACCTCGATGTATTACCGGTATTGGATGCATCTGGATGAGCACCACAATGTATACTCTCATTACGGCATCCGAACTAACCGTTATAAGTTGATCTATTACTATGCGGAGGCTCTGGGAACGTCAGGGTCGATGGAGGAGAAGCGCCCGCCGGAGTGGGAACTATTCGACTTGGATAACGATCCTCATGAAATGAATAATGTATATTCAGATCCTGCATATGCCGAGCTAGTACCTGCGCTCAAAGCGGAAATGCATACGCTGCAGCGGGCTGTTTTGGACGAGCCGGTCGAGGAGATCGAATAAGCCGGGAAGTGGGAAAAGCCCCAAAAGGGGCTTTTTCTTCGTTCATGGGAACAGCTACAATTTCGCCCGAAGCTCCTCGATGGATATCCTTCGTTGGCCTCCCGGTCTGGACTCTGCAGATGCGATAACCGGCTCGGGTTCGCCGATCTCAACCAAACGGGAAATCAGTCTTCGCTTCAAATCATCCGCTACGCTTCGATACGATTCAAGCCCAATCAGATTGACGAGCTCATATGGATCCGACTCGAGATCGTACAACAAATCCTCGACATAATGCTCGGAAGCGGAATCGCTCCAGCCATGAAGCTGCGGCGCATTGACGCTATATTTCCACCGGTCGGTTCGAATCGCCCTGCCAACCTGAGATTCGCTGATTTGTACCAGAACCTCCTCAGGCCATTCCCCGGATTCCCTCCGGGTAAGCGGCATAATGGACCGTCCCTGCATATCGGAAGGAACGGGGATGCCGGCTGCGTCCAGTAACGTCGGAGGGAGGTCCACCAAGCTGACCAGCTTCCGTAGTTGTCCTCCCTGCATAAAGCCCGGTCCATAGATCGCAGTAGGCGTCCTTATGGAGCTGTCATGGGCGCTGCGCTTGTATTCCCCATTGCGGGTTTTGAAATGGCAGCCATGATCGGATGTGAAGAGAATGATCGTTTTTCTCGTCAGATCCAGGCTCTTCAATGCATCCATCAGGCGTCCCAGCGCTTCGTCCAACCGCTTGACCATCCCGTAATAACCGCCCAGGTGCTGAGGTGCCGTGCCGACTAACGCCTTCAGATCGGGCGGCGTCCACCGGTCCGTGTAGAGTCCCTCATACCCGTCGGGCGCGGGGTAATTGTCCCGATGATTCTGATGATGCGGTTCAATATAGGACAGGAACAGAAAGAACGGATCTTTCCGATGCCGGTCGATATACCGAATGGCCGCATCCGTCTGTGCGTCCACGCGATAGCCCGGCAGCTTCACCTCTTGGCAATCGTTATCGTAAAGCACGGTATTATAAGCATCCGAGGAGAATTCAAGGACATTGGCCGCCAGCCAATACTCGTAACCGCCGCGATCCTGTACGGGAACAGGCTCATGCTTCGACAGATGCCACTTGCCGATATACCCCGTTTCATAACCCGCATCTTTAAAATAGTGGGCCAAGGTACGCTTCTCATGAGGAAGCGGAATGTTGTTTCGGTAGCAGCCCGTTGTCGTAGCATACATACCCGTTTGGAGGCAGGAGCGTGCGGGACCGCACACCGGCTGACAGGTGAAGGAGTTGTACAGATGCGTTCCTTCCTGTGCCATCCGGTCAAAATTCGGTGTCAGCCCGAGCGGGTTGCCGTGCACTCCCGTCGTATCCCAGCGCTGCTGATCGGTGAAAAATACAATCACATTTGGACGCTCATTCTCCTTCATCGCCATCCGCCGACACTCCTCAAGGATAATATTGTATTCCGAAGATATATATTAAATTATAAGGAAAATAGGCGATTTGATTAGAGGAGAAACAACGATATTATATAAGAAAACGAAGATTAAACGATTCGGGGGAACAGCGATGGACCATCAGCTGTATCGCAGGGCAACCGGCGAATACGACGTGACCTTTTATTTTGTATTTGATTGGCACAGAGAGGCGGACTGGAATTTTACCGACTACCGGATTCCCGTTACCACGTTCTGGTACATCCTTGAGGGGAGTCGGCTCCTCATGGCTTCCGGCGAGCAGCACGAGCTGAGGCCCGGTATGCTGGTAGCCTTGTCGACGAACACGAACGTTTCTACAACATATGGAAGTCGGGACAAGGCGCCGATTCATTACTTGTCTATGGGGATTCAAGCGATCGCGGGAGGGCTTGATTGGACGGAACGATACGGCATTCCCATTGTCATGCAGGCGTACCCCCGGCATGAGCCGCGGGAGCTGACCCGCATCTGGTATAAGCTGAAGGAGGAGGCCCCCATGTTCCGACAATTCCTCGCAGAGAAGTCGGAGTCCTTCCTCTCCGCCGCACACGCCGGCTTTGCACTAGCCTGGGAGGGCAAGCTCAAGCTGTGGCTGTCCCTGATGACGCAAGCCATGCTTCCCTATATGACCACGCCGAACCCCGTCATCGACCGGAGAGTCAACGACATCTGTACGTATATCCGAAGAAACTATGCCCGTAAGCTGCAGGCCGATGAACTAGCGAGGCAGGCGGCTCTAAGCGAAGGACATATGCGGACGGTGTTTCGGCAAGTAATGGGCATGTCCCCGCATCAATACATCCTTCACACCCGCATTGAGAAAGCCAAAGAGCTCCTTGCCGCAAGCGGACTTTCCTTAGCCTCCATTGCCGAACTGACGGGCTTCGAAGATCTTAGTCACTTCGTCCAGATGTTCCGAAAGCGCGAAGGCGTTACCCCGGCATCGTATCGTAAGAAGTTAGGGGCTTGGGAGGGGTAGTTTGCCTGATCCGGTTACCGACCCTCCTGACCAGAGCGGCAGCGTCATGGGAGAAGAACTCCTTTGGTGAAGAAGATACTTTACTCATTAAGTTCAGTGGCTTGATAGGCGACAATCAAATTATTTATCGATGGAGAAGTAGGCAGAATCTTTTGTGAGATTTATTGGATAGTTGGCATCTATCCTATTAATAGGTACGTCCAAACCTAAAAATTGTAGGAGGTTAATAAATATGAACGAATGGGTGAATGGAGCAGTTCAATTGCAGATGACCGACATTTCAGACTCCAAATTTAATCAAGTCGATGCTAAAAGGCTCTCGTTTCAAGAAGTGGACTTGGCTGGAACAAAAATCAACTGTGCGAATTTGGAAGGAGTAACTCTAAACGATGTGAATTTGACGGGGGCCAGAATATCAATTGCAAATATGAGCGATATTGTATTCGAGAAAGCGCAAATGACCGGTGCACAGTTTCGTGATATTGACTGGCCAATAGAAGGTATTGATGCCAACTATAGTCCTGAAGAAAATTACAGACCGGTAGTATTTGTTAATTGCATTTTAAGAAATACACAGTTTACGAAATGTGATTTGTCCAATGTAGTAATCAATGACTGCAATGTAACGGGACTAATCATAAACGGAATTGAGATTGATAAATTGTTGAGTAAGTATAAGGAGTAAGGTGTTCAGCTATCGGGTACGAGGATGCAACACATATGACAACGACAAAACGACAACTGTGAGACGAACCCCTTTAGCGAACTTATGCATTTAATAACGATCAAAAAAGAACCTGGATAGTACTATCAGGTTCTTAGATATTGCATATAAACAGACGCGATGATATAATCAGATCACGACTTTTGTCAAGTTGCATGAACACAATTATCTCATCCTACACTTTAATCGTACCATGCCGATAAGCTCTTGTCAAATGTTTTTTCAAAATTTAATGGTCAGGAGAGATGTGGAATGAGTTCATTGGTTCTCGGCCTCCAGGAAATCGAAAAAACGCAGCTTTCGCTCATTGGCGGAAAAGGATTGAATTTAGCGGAATTGTCAAAAATTGAAGGGATACAAGTACCGGAAGGATTTTGTGTTACAACAGCGGGATACCAAAAAGCCATCGAACAAAACGAAACGTATCGTGTTTTGCTCAATCGACTAACGATGCTGAAAGCAGACGATCGAGATCAAATTGGTGAAATAAGCAGGAAAATTCGACAAATCATTATAGAAGCGGAAATTCCTTCCGACGTGGTGAAAGCAGTTACTCACTATCTCTCCCGGTTTGGCAACGAACATGCTTATGCAGTGCGTTCTAGTGCGACTGCTGAAGATTTACCGCATGCCTCTTTTGCCGGTCAACAAGACACTTATTTAAATATCATCGGCGAAGAAGCAATCATGCAGCATATCAGCAAATGTTGGGCTTCCCTATTTACGGATCGCGCAGTAATCTACCGTATGCAAAATGGATTTGACCACAGACAAGTTTATTTATCCGTTATCGTTCAAAGGATGGTTTTCCCGCAGGCTTCGGGGATTTTATTTACCGCTGATCCGATTACTTGTAACCGAAAGCTGCTATCCATCGATGCCGGTTTTGGACTTGGTGAAGCACTGGTCTCCGGCTTGGTATCTGCCGATTGTTATAAAGTACAGGAAGAGGAAATCGTCGATAAGAGGATAGCAACCAAAAAATTGGCTATCTATGGACGAAAAGAAGGCGGAACAGAGACAGTGCAGATCGATCCCGATCAGCAAAAGACTCAAACCCTTACGGAACAACAAATTTTACAACTGGCACGCATCGGAAGACAGATTGAAGCTTATTTTGGCTGCCCGCAAGATATCGAATGGTGTTTGGTTGATGATACCTTTTATATTGTCCAAAGTCGACCAATCACAACATTATACCCCATCCCTGAAGCGAGCGATCACAAAAATCACGTCTATATCTCTGTTGGTCATCAACAAATGATGACGGATCCCATAAAACCACTGGGCTTGTCTTTTTTTCTATTGACTACACCTGCACCCATGCGTAAGGCTGGCGGAAGGTTGTTTGTTGATGTTACACCTATGCTGGCTTCATCTGTCAGCAGAGAAACCCTATTAAATACAATGGGACAACACGATCCGCTCTTAAAAGACGCACTTATGACCCTAATAGAGCGAGGAGATTTTATAAAATCGTCTCCGGATGATAAGAAAGAACCGAGTCCCGGTAAAAGTAATAAAGGTACATCGTCAGCGGGTTCTCAAACACAAATCGAAAACGATCCGACCATCGTTTCTGATTTGATTAAGCGTAATCAAGCATCGATAGAGGAGTTAAAACAAAACATCCAAACGAAATCAGGATCCGATTTATTTGATTTTATTCTGGAAGATATTCAGCAGCAATTAAAGAAGATTTTATTTGACCCAAAAAGCTCGGCTGTGTTTATGGCTGCTATGGATGCTTCAGCATGGATCAATGAACACATGAACAAGTGGTTAGGTGAAAAAAACGCAGCGGATACGCTTTCTCAATCTGTTCCGAACAATATTACTTCGGAAATGGGTTTGGCGCTATTGGATGTCGCGGATGTGATTCGTCCTTATCCGGAAGTAATTGATTATTTACAACATGTTAAAAACGATAGCTTTTTGGATGAACTGGTTAAGTTTGAGGGTGGACAGGAAACTGGGGACGCTATCCATGCTTATCTTAACAAATACGGAATGCGATGTGCCGGAGAAATCGATATTACCAGAACTCGATGGAGTGAAAAACCAATTACACTTGTCCCGATGATTCTGGGTAACCTCAAAAATTTTGAGCCGAATGCAAGCAAACGGAAATTTGAGCAAGGGCTACAGGAAGCTTTGAAAAAAGAACAAGAGCTATTGGATCGATTGAAGCAATTGCCGGACGGTGAACAAAAAGCCAAAGAAACAAAAAGAATGATCGATCTCATCCGGAATTTCATCGGTTATCGGGAATACCCAAAATACGGCATGGTTAATCGCTACTTCGTGTATAAGCAGGCTTTACTGAAAGAAGCCGAACAACTCGTACAAGCGGGCGTTATTCATGAAAAAGAAGATATATACTATCTGTCTTTTGAAGAACTTCACGAAGTCGTACGCACAAAGAAACTGGATTATCAGATCATCGGCAAACGAAAAGACGAATACAGATTATATGAAAAACTAACTCCACCGCGTGTTATCACGTCCGATGGTGAAATCGTTGCAGGCAAATACAAACGAGAAAATCTCCCAGCCGAAGCTATTGCAGGTCTGCCTGTTTCTGCCGGAGTTATAGAGGGACGAGCGCGTGTCATCTTAAACATGGAAGATGCCGACCTGGAAGAAGGAGATATATTAGTCACCTCCTTTACCGACCCTAGCTGGACACCATTGTTTGTATCCATAAAAGGCCTGGTCACCGAAGTTGGCGGACTGATGACCCATGGAGCCGTTATCGCGCGTGAATATGGCTTGCCGGCAGTTGTCGGCGTGGAAAATGCCACCAAACTGATAAAAGATGGGCAGCGAATTCGCGTGCATGGAACGGAAGGGTATATCGAAATATTGTAATAGCTGAATTTATCAGATGAAAGCCGTCACACCCGGTTGTGACGGCTTTCTCTTATCCTTGATTGTCATAAAGAATCGAAGCTTTCCCCGCCTCGCTTTGTCGCTAAGCCCCGCTGATGCGCGGCATCGGCATCGACTCCTTGCCGAGTTCGGCCCAGGCATACTTCAGCAGTAGCTCGCACTTAAGAAAGGCGTGGTCCGGGCTGTCCCATAAATTGTTCAGCTCGTTCGGGTCGCTTTCAAGATCGAACATTTCTCCATAGGTTTGGTTGTAATAAACCGTAATCTTATAGCGGCGGTCGACGTACGTCTTCTGATGGATTGTCGTCGGCTCGTGCCGAAATTCGCAAATGGCGTGGTCGCGCGCTTCGCTTCGCTCCCCGAGCCATACCTTCGATTGATCGATGCCGGTCATTGCGTGCGGAATGGAAATGCCGGCCAGCGACAAGAACGTCGGCGCGAGATCGACAAGCGACTGGATCGCGTCCGAGACGCGCCCCGCGGGCACCCGACCCGGCCAGCGCACGACGAACGGAAGCCTGATCAGGTCCTCGTACATGAAGCCGCCTTTCGCTTGAAGGCCGTGTTGTCCGAAGAAGTGGCCGTGATCCGTCGTGAAGACTACGATCGTGTCGTTCGAGAGGCCGAGCTCGTCAAGCTTGTCTAGAATGCGGCCGATGTATTTGTCCATCAGGCTGATCATGCCGTAATACGTGGCGACGAGCCGCTTCCGCTCGGTTTCCGGCATCAGATGGGAATGGTAGCCGTGAATTCCTTTGCCGGTTTCCTTGAGGTGTGAGAAGTCCGGGCGCTCCTCCTGCGTCATGCGGAAATGCGGAGGCTTGTCGTCAAGTTCGCCCGGGACGAGCTCCGGAATTGTAAGCCGGTCCGGGTCGTACATCGCATCCCACGGCTCCGGGACGAGATACGGCGGGTGCGGATCGAAGAAGCTGGCCCATAGGAAGAAGCTCTCGCCGGCATCGCGGTATTGTTCGAGCAGTGCGTTCGTCCGTTCCGCGATCCAAGTATTGTAGTGATATTCCTCTGGAAGTTCCCACTTGTGCTTCTTGCCCTTGTCCATCGTCCCCGTTGGCGGGAGGAAGTAGTCTCGCCAATTCGTGCAGCCCTTTTGCTCCATCCAGATCGCATAATGCTGGCCGACATGCGCCTCGTTCGTATGGTTACGCGCCAGCTCTGTGTGGTCGAAACCATAGAACCGATCGTTGAACCGCTTCCAAAACTCCAGATCCTGCAAGAGCGGGTAAGCCTCAAGCGACGGATATTCCTCCGTCCCATGCAGCGGCTGGAAATGCGCCTTTCCGATCAGCGCGGTGCGGTAACCGGCGTTCGCGAAATCGTCCCCGACGACATGCCGATCCTCGAGCAGCTTCGTGCCGAGGGTCCAGGCGCCGTGCTGGCTTGGATATTGTCCCGTGATGATCGATGCCCGCGTCGGCGTGCATGTCGGGTTCGGACAATACGCCCGCGAGAACGCGGTCCCTTCGCGGACGAGTCGGTCTAAGTTCGGCGTCGAAATCTCCTTGTTGAACGCGCCGATCGTGTTCCAATGCTGCTGGTCGCTTGTTATAAGCAAAATGTTAGGCTGCTTCATTCGAGCACCCCTCCCAAGCTTCTAATTTTCTTTTAAATTATAGCGAAACCGGGATGCAACGACCATGACAAAATGTTATGCTATTTTGCATAATGTCTTATTCGGAGGGTGGATCGAATGGGGAAACCGAAGGACGGGTTGTACGCCCGCGAGCTCGCGGACGTCCGCATGCGCGTCCCGACGGAGCTGCAGAAGCAGGGCGGCGTCTGGGTGCTGCGAACGGGGATGACGCGCGCGAAGCCGGGTTACGACATCGGGCCTAAACGGATCGAGCATTACAGCATTCATTTCGTCTTGGAGGGAAACCTACGGCTGCGGACCGACATGGACGAATTCTCGGTTCATGCAGGAGACTTGTTTTGCATGGTGCCGAACACGACCTATCGCTATACGCGGGAAAGCGACGCACCGCTTACTATGCGCTGGGTTGCGTTCCACGGACCGCAAGCGGCCGCGATCGTCGCGATGTTGGGGCTGTCGGAGTCCGATCCTTGCATGCGCGGAGTAGTCGGACATAGTGTCCGGACGCTGCTGGCCGAGCTGCATGAGCTCGACCCGGCCGCCCCGTTCATCCAGGAGAGCGCACTGTACCGATTGTTCGGGCTGCTTCGCCGCGAACGACCCGACATGGTCGAGCCCGGCGCGACAGCGTCCTGGATCGAGCGCAGTGCAGAGTATATGCGGCTGCATTACGACGAGGAGGACATGCGCGTCGAGCGGCTCGCGGAGCGGGCCGGGGTGCACCGCTCCCGCTTTACGGCGGCGTTTACCCAGGTCTACGGCGTGCCGCCGAAGCGGTATTTGATCGGGCTGCGCATGGCAAAGGCGACGAAGTTGCTCCGCGACGAAAGGGTCGCGGTCCAGGACGTCGCCTTGAGCGTCGGCTATCCCGATCTGTTCGCCTTCACACGCGCCTTCACCGCCGAATTCGGCTGCCCGCCTACGGCGTACCGACAGAGGCAACAGGGCGGATGATCGACAGTCCCGGATTCCTTTTCTGCAACAATACTTTGTGAAGGGCGTTATGATCGGTGCCCTTAAGTAGTCGAATGCCGATCAGTCGATAGGCTGCAATAGAACAGAGGAGCGCTTGTTTTCATTGTTGGCGTTTTGCTCAACCAACGGGAGATTTATACAACTGGTAAGGTTTGGGTATAAGTAAAATCTCACTTTCAAATGTTAGCGGGAAAATATAATATTTGGTTGTAATTATTCTTAATACAAAAGGAGGCGATGTCTATGTTAAACATAACATTACCAGGGCGCATCGTATTCGAGGGGATAGCGTTAATTGCCCTATAAACACGTGATTCCCCTTCAATTTGAGAGGGGTAACAAATTGAACAATGAATTCAAAGCTTCAAATCCATTTTTAGAAATTGAGAATCCGAGACCGTTGGGACCAGGTTCATTTGAAATGGCACTACCGCTCGTAAACGGTATGAAGATCAGAAAAGGTATGAGAGTGCTTGAGGTTGGAGCAGGAACAGGTCAGGTGGCGGCTGCTTTAGCGAAAAACTGGGATGTGACCGTGGTAGCAATAGAACCTATGAAAGTGGGCAGGATTCGAACTCATGCAGATTTGCTTGGTGTCGGTAACCAAGTGCTTCCCTTAAGAGCTAAAGCTCAATCGTTGCCGTTCGGTAAAGACGCTTTCGATGCGGTAATTAGTATCGGTACTTTTGAAATGATTGGTGAGGAACGTCCTCAAGCGTTGGCGGAAATGATTCGGGTAGCTCGTCCGGGTGCTTATATTGGAATTGCGGAACCTATGTGCCTTTCTGAAAACATGCCCTCTGATCTTGCACAATTGGAAAAAGGTAAGGAGTACCAAGAATATTTCCGCACTCTCAGTTGGAATGTAGACTTATTCGCCTCTCAAGGGCTTGATGTTACAGAGCATTATTATTTTCCTGAAGCCTACCGCTGGTGGGTAAAAAATGAAGAAAAGTATGGAAGCCTTAGTAGTCGAGAGTTTATCGAAAAAGATAAAGGAAGATGGTTATCTTTGGGTTTGGTTGTAGGGGTAAAGAACGAGGCGAGCCGGTCCAACCGTCCGCAAAATGGAGCAGCGAGTCGGGATTCGGATTTATAGCGACTATTCAAACGAGTTTATCGTAAATTCATTTATCTCCGGTACAACGCATTACTCGGAGTGCGGACGCTATGTCCCGAAATCGCTATCCGAACGAACGCACCATTGTCCCGATTGCGGAACTGGACCGGGATGAGAATTCGGCAAGAAATATCTTGAAACGCGGTCTGGAGCAGGTCGCGTAGTCAGAATTGGATCTTATATATTCGTAGGTGTGGTTCACGCCGAATTGACGCTTGTGGAGACTGTGTAAGACCTGTGGTTTGCAGGCAGTGGTCGTTGAAGCAAGAAGCTCCCGCCTCTTAACAGAGTGTAGGCGGGGGTAGTTCACCGCAATATGGGTCGACAAACCTACAACAGCCGAAACGATACACCGGTTGATTCCCGACCTGTCCGAGGTGTACGCACCGGCCATATCAAGTTTGTATGAGCAGGCGCTCATCCTTGCGATGCAAAACCAACCCAAACATTTAGAGCAGCAGATCGCCTATATGACTATGCAGAATACGACAAACGGACAACTAATTCCATACGTTCTCAAGCATCTCATCGATAACGGAAAGCTTCGCGAACCTGCCCCACACCAAAATAAACGATCACGACATGGATGGGTTTGTGTAAGGAAACCACTGTTCCCAGCCAGTAACAGGCAGACTTATTCTAGTTACAGTAAGAACACCAAGCCCTTCGGAACTTGCCGATGGGCTTAGTGGCTTTCGGGACGTTTAGCGTTAATGATGCAGATTACCGTATTGTTCTGCGGACTTCAGCTTTCCCGGTGTAGTTCCCCAATATTTTCTGAAAATGCGGATAAAGTGGCTGGAATCCGTAAAGCCGAGCGTATCGGCAATATCGGCGGTCTTGAAGTTTTCGAGCAGCATTTGTTTGGCTCGCTCCATTCTCAGCTTCAGCACGAACTCCGAGAAAGGGAAACCGACTTCACGCTTGAACAGCCTGCTCAGATGGGAGGAGTTGATATGGAGCTTATCCGCAATATCGTTTAACGATTGCCTCAGTCCCGCGTCATGGTCCAATTGAGCCAATACTTGTCGAATGATTTCGTTCGTTGAGGATGGCTGTTCCATCGCAAGAGATGCTTCAGGATTCGTATTACGCCTCTGGGCAGAACCGTTGCGGCCGGCTATATCGCATAAGACTTCGATGTTGATGGATTGTTGTTCGATCGGATTTTCCGATACCCTCAGCCGAACTTCCCGGGTGACAGCATCGAATTGCCAACCTTCTACGACCGCCTTCTCATCGGAGCCGGGTTGGTTGAAGGGAAAAGGTGCGCCATTCACCAGCAGTTCCAGCGGCACGGCTCTCATATGGATCCTAACTTCATACAATCGTTTAGTCGGCAAGCCGTTAAAAACTCCCGTTCGAGGAGCAATGGAAATGGAAATCCGCCCGTTTCCCGCCAAGAAACCCATATTGGTTTCTGCGAACTCCCGTTCCTTATAGCCGTAAGTGATGCCGTCATCCTCGTACAACCGATATTCGCCCGATTCTCCGGATGGATAGAAACGGACACGGATTAGCTCCGGTAAGTCGGGGCCGACATGGCTGATCTCCGGCCATTCGGGAATGATGGCACCCCCGCGGACGAACAAAGGGCCTCCGGCATGCGGAGGGATCTCATAATCGAGCTCCAGCGGACCGGCAAACCATTCTCCCGACCAGAAATCGTACCATTCGCCTTCGGGCAAGTAAACGTGCCTCTCCAATGCGACCAGCAGCGCATCCCCCAACATATATTGCATCAACAAGCCGTCCGACATCGGGTCATCCGGATAGACCAGCGGCATGGGCCGTATGACCGGCATACCCGATCGAGCTGCTGTATGAACGGCGGAGTATAGGTAGGGGAGGAGCCGGTAGCGAAGCTTGGCGTACATGCGGAACATCTGCAGCAGTTCGGGCTCCAATAAATTCGGATGATGCCAATAGGCCCAGCTGTTTACCTGGGACAACGTTTGCAAAAATCCGAGATGAATGCCGCTGGGTGACTGTACGTCCATATCGGTTAAGGCGTACACGTTGCCGGACATATTTTGGTTTAAAAGTGCGATCGCATTTTTATGGTGGTAATCGGCCCAGGTGGCGGCATACTTTTGAATCCCGGCGTAACCGGACATCGAGAAAAGCAGCGGGCGGCGCCCCGTCTGGTTCGAATAGCCGAGATGCATCTGTTTGCAGAGCAAAAGCTGGTATAAATGGTGCATATCCGCGGAGCTCATCTTATTTGCCCATTCCAAGCCGGGAATATGATCGAACACATATCCTTCCAATTTGAACGCCGATACGCCTTGATCGACAAATTTCTTCAGATGGTCGTACCAAGCTTCTTGCCGTTCCCCGTCAGGCTCGTCCCCCGACTCGGCCGCCAGGAGTCTTTCCTCTTCCTGGGTTATGTCATATTGGCAGCACAGCCACATGCTCAGCTTGAAGCCCATCCTCTCAAGCGCTCCCATGAACGTGCGAGGGCCTTTCGGGTTCCAGGCCGGAATGGCGAAGCGCTCCGGATGCCATTTCTTCTCGGTGGAATGATCGCGGTACGTTTCCATCCAGCCGGGCTCAAGACCGATTGTATCGCAAGGAATGCCTTCGCGCCGGAAGTTCATGCCATCCTCGATGATGTCGCGAGCGGTAGCATATTGATTGCTGAGATAAGTCAGTCCGTAAGCCCATATCGGCAGGAGCGAAGGTTTGCCTGTCAAGTCCGTATAGCCGTCCAGAAGTTCGCCGTAATTGTCGCCTGCAATCAAGAAGCAATCCAGCTCGCCATCGGCGGCTCTGAAGCTGAGCCGGTCGGAGACGGTGCAGCCGATATCGATCGTGTGAATCCGTGTCGTATTGATCAGAAGCGCCCATCCTTTACTGCTCATGAGAAAAGGGATAGGTACTCTGCTGTTATCCATTGCCATCCGTATCTCCGCACACAGACCTCTTAGTTGGAGACGGTCTTTCGCTATATCGCCCAATCCGTACAGCTTCTCGTCTTCCGCAAGCCGGAACTGCGCTTCGAAACCGCCCACTCGACCGGATCGCGGTGGGATTGCGCTGGAAGTCAGCACGGATCCGTCCGTACGGGACAATGCGATCGTTCCGTCTCGTTTGTCGACCGAAATCACGGCATATTGGGTCATCACGGTCACTTGGCTCGAAGTGTCCATAACGGCAAATTCGGGTTCGGCAGCACCTTCAACTGTCAAAAAACCGTAACGGACCAGCGGCGGTTCCGGAAAATCGGAGCACTCGCTCATACGGAACCGGAACGTACGAGCGGACACGACTTGAATGCATACGAATGGACCGTCCGGCAGTCGGAAAAGGAAGGGAGAGGACAAGGCGGTATACCCCCAAGGCAGGAATTTTCCAGGAAGTGCAACCATTTTACCATGGCGCTTGGAAGAAGTCATCAGGATACCATTTTCTTGCAATCAAACTGCATAGGTTTGCCGGAGCCTACTCTTTACAATGAAGATAAGCGAATTGAAGGAGTTGGAATGGTGTGGAACTATATGTAGACGTCCCGATGCGAGATGGCGGTACAGTAAGAATCGAGCCCGTGTCCAGAAATATTTTCCGAATCCGACATGGAGCGGATTTCCGGTTTCCGGAAGCGTCATTGGTGAAATACGGAGTCGTGAGAAGCGATTGGCCGCGACCGGAGTTTGCTTGTGAGGATCGGGACGGGATCGTGTCCATTCGAACCGAGCATGCCCAATTAAAAGTAAATAAGGGAGACGGGCGAATCGCGTTTCTTGACGAACAAGGCCGTATGCTGCTTGAGGAAACGCAAAGGCAGGCCGGCGCCAATGCCGGATTCGCCGCCGAATTCGCGCTTGCCGACGACGAGAAGCTGTACGGATTGGGGGACGAATCCAGACATCTCCTGCAGAAGCGGGGCCACCGGGCCAAAATGTGGGTGAAAAATGTCGACTGTTACGCGCCGATCCCGTTTCTGTACAGCAGCAAAGGCTGGGGGATGTTCCTCAATACGACTTGGAGACATTTTTTCGATCTGGGGTACCAGAAGCCCGATCGCTGGAAAATGTTCGCCAAACGGGGGGAACTGGACTATTACCTGATCGCCGGAGCGGACTATGGCGAGCTGTTGGATCGGTATACCGATATTACCGGCAAACCCGAGCTGCTGCCCCTGTGGGCATACGGGTTAACGTTCGTATGCAACCAGCAGGCCAACGCCCGGGAAATGCTCGACGATGCCATGCACTTCCGCCGGGAAGGCATCCCCTGCGATTTGATCGGCTTGGAGCCGGGGTGGATGGAACGCCATTACGACTATTCGGTGGACAAGAAGTGGCATCCGGACCGTTTCTATATACCGGGCTGGGCCGACAAGGGACCGCAAACGTTCATCGGCGGGCTGGAACGTCTCGGCTTCAAGCTCAGCCTATGGCTGTGCAGCGACTACGATATTACGTACCAGGAGGAAAAACTCGCCGGACAAAAGAGGACGGCGGCCGAGCCCGAAGCTCCCGTTAACGGCGACTACAATGCGGACGATTTCGAGCAAGATTTGAGAGCCCACGCACCGGTTTACATGGATCGGCTGACCAAAAGGGACGAACCGTGGTTCCGGCATTTGACCGCGTTCGTCGATCAAGGGGTCAAAGCGTTCAAAATGGACGGCGCCCGGCAAGTAAACGAGCATCCCGATCGCAAATGGGGCAACGGCATGGACGACGAGGAGCTTCATAACGCTTATCCCGTGCTGCTCAACAAGCAAATGTACGAAGGATTCCGCGAGCATACCGGACTGCGGCCGATGATTTATACATCCAGCGGGTATGCCGGCATACAGCGTTATGCCGCGACATGGGCGGGCGATACGGGAGGCGGTCCGAAGCCGCTTATCTCGATGTTGAATCACGGGATGATCGGACACGCACACGCCAGCTGCGATATGGACGTGTTCACGCCGGAGGGCATCCATTTCGGCTTCCTGCAGCCGTGGTCTCAAGTGAATAGTTGGGCGTATTGGCGGCATCCATGGCTGCTGGGCGATAAGCTGCTGCCTATCTTCAAATATTATGCGAAGCTGCGCTACCGGCTGCTCCCCTATATTTACTCCGCCGCCCATACAGCCGCGAGAACCGCCATGCCGATTATTCGTTCGATGCCGCTTGCTTATCCGGACGATCCCGCATCCGACCGGCTTATGCAGCAATATTTGCTCGGGGAAAGCTTGCTTGTCGCGGCATTTACCAATCAGGTTCACCTTCCCGAAGGAACGTGGATCGATTACTGGAGCGGTCGTCATTACACCGGACCGGCGGATATTGTGGCAGAGGTGCCGGACGACCGGGGCGGTCCGTTATTCGTGAAAGCCGGGGCGATCATTCCCATCTGGCCGGAGATCGATTACGTCGGACAGAAGCTTCTAGATGCGATCGGTCTGCACGTTTACCCGCACGGATCGAGCGAGTTTACCTTATATGAGGATGACGGGGAAACGTTTCGATACCGAAACGGTGAGATAGCGCTTACCCGGATTACATGCGCCGCTGACGACAACGAGATTCGAATTTGCATCGGGGCCAGGGAAGGTCAATACGAGGGGATGCCTGGTCAGCGCTCGTTCGATCTCCAAATTCATACGGATAGTGAGCCGGCGGATGTTCGGCTGGACGACCATAAACTCCGTCCCGGGGCGGAATGGCATTACACGGAAGGATCCATCAGGCTGCGTGTAGAGGAAGAGACAGGCAAGCGGGGACCGCGCTGCATTCGTTGCAGCTTAAGGGCTTAACCTGCATTACTGTTAACTTTATAAATGTAAAATGGGGGAATCGACATGTTGAAAAAAGCTGCACTTTCACTGGCCTTACTAGTTCCAGTTGTCGCCGCATGCGGCGGCAACGATCGGAAAGGAGCGGGCGCGGAGAATCCGGGTCAACAGCCGAAACCGGCCGCCAAAGAGCCGATCGAACTTACCCTATCGCTTTATTCGGCAACTCCGGAGGAGTTCGAGAAATTTTACGTCGCTCCGCTCAAAGAAAAGTTTCCGCATATTACCTTGAAAGGAATACGGCCGGAGAAAGGGGCGTTCATCGAAGATTTGCTCGCCTCGGGTACCGTTCCCGATATTTTCGTAGGATCGAAAGGAGCTTTGCCGAATCAGCTGAACGGGCTCAGTTTGACGGAAGACATCGGGGCCTTGATCAAAAACAATAACTACGATCTGTCCAAACTGGATCCTGTCGCGGTCGATATTATGCAGAAAGCGACTAACGGCAAAATTGTCGGGCTGCCCTTAAACCTGAATGTAAACGCTTTATACTATAACAAAAATTTGTTCGATAAATTCGGCGTTCCTTACCCGAAGGACGGAATGACCTGGGATGAGACGTACGAACTGGCCAAGAAGCTTACCCGGATGGAGCAAAACGTCCAGTATCGGGGTTTCAGCGACCGCTGGGGTGATACGTTCTTCGCCGCCAACCCGTTCGAGCTGCCGTATTTGGACCCGAAGGAAGAGAAATCGACTTTCCAGAACGAGGGTTGGAAAAAAATCGCCGACAACTGGCTCCGCTTCTATACACTGCCGGGTCTCAAATTCGATCTGAAAACGGCATTCAAAGAAGAGGATCGCAAAGTATTCCAAACCGGCATATCCGGCATGACGATTATGGCCCTTGATGTCCCGAAGTGGGAATTCGCCTGGGATATCGTCTCCGTGCCGACTTACAAAGAAAAGCCGGGGATCGGTCTGCAAGCGAACGCGCGTTACAATTTCATTATGAAAGGCAGCAAAAAACAGCAAGCCGCGTTCGAAGTCGCCGCCTACATGACGTCGGAGGAATACCAGTTAAAAATGGCCAAGGACGGCCTATTCCCGGTGCTGACCGACGAGAAAGTCAAGAAAGTCTATATGGAAAACGATCCGGTGTACAAAGGCAAAAACATCAAAGCGTTTTATTACAATAAGTTCGCTTCCGAGCCGCAGGGCAGAGCGCCCGGACTTGTCAACGGCGTCAATGCGCAAGACAAATATTTGCTGCCGGAAATGATGAAAGTGCTCGCGGAGAATAAAGATTTAAACAGTGCGCTGCGGGATGCCCACGAAGGCGCGATGAAGGGGCTGGCCGAGGCAAAATCCAAATAACACGGTTGGAATTTATGGTTGGCCGGGAGTTGAATCTTATATCGTAACACTAGTGGCGGGCTCTCGCGAGCCCGCTTATCTTTTATTTTCCTATAAGTGCCATTACAATAAATAAGGTAGACAATGCCTCATGCCCTCTTATGATGACGATTGGAGGTGGAGCGAACTTGTCCGTTCGCAGACAGTATCAGCTGCAACCGCTGACCTTGCTCCAACGGCATTTACCAGTGCTTCACAGTAAGCAATAAAGGGAGGAATCGAATATGACTGAGCAAAACAATAACGTCATTACCGGATCGCAGAATAAGCTGATCGAATGCGTAGACCATGTTCAGTTACCGGTGAGCGATATTGACAAAGGAACCGAGTGGTACTCAAAAGTGCTTGGATTAGAGGTTATGGCTCCAGGATGGTTAAAATTTGGCCAGGGACCGCTATTAATGCTTCATCGTAGCAGCAAAAATACGAAAGTTTCTTGGTTATCGGAAGATGACTTTCCAATGCCCGCTTTTATGTTTTTGACCCAAAATATTAAAGCATTGCACGCTGCATTAACCGATAACAATACGTTGATCAGAATGTATCAAGATGAAGGCTTCGGTTGGGTGATTAAGTTCGTGGATCCGTTTGGAAATGAACTGGGCGCGTATGAACCTAAATGATAGGGCCGCGCGTAAACTGTATCGGATTGGACTGGATGAGCCCAGTTCCGGATTTTCCGGAACTGGGCTTGTTTTGTCTGCAATCCGAATTGACACTTCGGTGATGTCGTGTTACTGTATTAATTGATTAATACAGTAACACTGTGTTAATAGGCGGAGGTCTAGATGGAATTTAATCAGAAAGAACCGATTTACACGCAAATTATCGACGATATCAAATTCAAATTCATGAACGGCACGTACAAGCCCGGACAGGAAATTCCATCTCGCCGCGAGCTCGCGAAAACTTTGGGGGTTAATCCGAATACGATTCAGCGGGCTTACAGGGAGATGGAGGACATGAACTTGATCGTCACGGCAAGGGGGCAAGGCAGCTTCATGACCAGCGACGAGGGGATGCTGGAATGGCTCCGGGAAGAAGCAATGCGCGACGTAGTAGACAACAGCATCGGGATGATGCGGTCGTTCGGGAAATCCGACCGAGACATATTGGACTATATCAAGAAAGCTCTGGAAAGGAATAACCCGACATGATCAAAGTGAATCGCGCCGTCAAAACGTACGGAGGCAAGAAGGCGCTGGACAAACTGTCTTTCGTCGCGAAGGAAGGGCAGATCGTCGGATTGCTCGGCACCAATGGAGCCGGGAAGTCGACGGCGCTCAAGGCGATGGCTGGTCTGCTGCGGCTGAACAGCGGAGAGATTACGATAGACGGAATGCCGCCAAGCTTGTCCGCGAGAGGCATGCTGACTTATTTGCCTGATGTCGATGTATGGTACCCTTGGATGAAATTGTCCGACGCCATGCGTTTCATGAAGGATGTGTACTGGGATTGGGACGAAGCGAAGGCGGGGCATTTGCTGGATTTCCTCGAATTGCAGGCACATACCGTGATGCAGCAGGCATCCAAAGGAACGCGGGCGAAGATGAAGCTGCTGCTGGCCTTGAGCCGGCAGGCCAAATATGTACTCATGGACGAACCATTCTCGGGAATCGATCCGTTCGCGAGAAAGCTGATCGCTCAAGCGATCGTGGAAGATTTCATGGAAGAAGGGCAGACAATAGTCATTGCGACGCAGGAAGTGTCGGAAGTCGAAATGATGCTGGATGAAATCCGGTTTATTCATGAAGGGAAGCTGCTGTTGGAAGGAAATGTGGAATCATTGAAGCAGGAACGAAACATGCCGCTACTCGACATTTTGAAAGAGGTGTATGACGGTGCACGCATTTAGCCGCTTGTTGAAAACCGATTTGCGCAACCGCAGAAATACGCTGCTGATC
Source organism: Paenibacillus mesophilus (assembly GCF_005938385.1). Classification (GTDB taxonomy): domain Bacteria; phylum Bacillota; class Bacilli; order Paenibacillales; family NBRC-103111; genus Paenibacillus_AB; species Paenibacillus_AB mesophilus. The sequence goes on along the minus strand of NZ_VCRA01000026.1, from coordinate 6,053 downwards.
GCGATCGGGATGCTCGTCTTGCTGAACGCGGCGCTGGCGCTGCTGCCGTTTTTGGAGATCTTCAACGGCATGCGATTGGACTTCGTTATGACGCTGAATATTGCGGTTTTTTGTTCGGCGCTGCTGATTCCTCTTACCCATTGTTTCTCGACTTGGCGCGAGGAATGGAAGCAGCGTTCGATCTATTTGCTGCTGTCGCTTCCAGTCCCGAGAACTCATCTACTCCTATCCAAGTGTGTCACGGTAATATTGGAAGCCTTGATCCTAACGGGAGTTATGGCCGCGGGTTTAAGCTTGCAAAATGGGCTTCACGACGGGCTGTTATTCCGCGCGGAACCGTTAGTGACTATGACTTGGGCGAAAGCGTGGTTCATCCTGCGGCTTCTTCTTGCCGGTCTTTGCCTCGTATCTCTTTGTTTTTTCAGCAGTTTGCTCGGTAAATGCTTTCGAAGATCGGCATTATTCGTTACTTTTCTGGTTTTTGTTGCGGGATTGCTTGTGACGATCGTAGCGATGGCCAATCTTCCGCCGTCTCTCGTATTTGTAATATTCGGGCTCGGATACTTTATCGGAAGCACCTATTTATTGGAGAAGAAAGCAGGGGTAGAATGATGAAAGTATCCTTTCTGGGCGAATTTCTATCGAATGCGGCCCAAGTAGGCAGCGTCGTTCCGAGCTCCCGCTTCCTGACGCGCAAAATGTTTCCGCCGACGATTCCTTGGCACAAGCTGGAGAGGATCGCGGAGCTCGGCCCGGGAACGGGGGTTTTTACCCGATACTTGCAGACAAGAAGAAGCGGTTCCAGCGAGCTCGTGCTGTTCGAGCAGAATGAAACGTTCCGAACGGAGTTAATGCGGCAATATCCGATGATTCCCATCCTGGACGATGCATTGCGCCTAGGTGAAGCGGTCGAGGAATCGGGGCGTCCTTTCGACTTGATCGTGTCGGGTCTTCCGTTCGCCAATTTTCCCGACCAATTGCAAGAGAGATTATTCCGTACGATCCATGACGCTTTATCGAACAACGGCACGTTCATCGCTTTTCAGTATACTTTGCTGCTCCGAAAGTCGTTTCAGGCACATTTTCCGTCGATGGAAACGGGGTATACCTGGATGAACGTTCCACCGGCGTGGGTGTTTAAGTGCAAAAAAAGATTGAGCTGAGAACGTGGGCGGATCGCAGGTGGTCCTGACGCTCCTTACGGTATCTCTGTACAGTCCGGAAACATCCGTTTCCGGATTTTGCTTTCTCGACACTTTAACTGAAAAAGCTATTGACCTAGATGACGTTCGGCTGTAAAAACTTCCCTACGTGCGTAGTCATTAGAGGAATCCGGCAGGCTTAACGAGATTTGCGGCGGTTGTTTGTTAAAATGGGTTATCGACGTGTTATCGGGAACGGCCATGACCGCTACGGGAAGCTGAATATTTGCTGGGGGCTAGCGGCTTGCGTCAGATGAGGCAGCCTTACAGGAAAAAATAGATTAGGAACGAATAAAGTAAAAGTAAACTGCTGCGGAAATGGAGATGGTCATCTTTTTCAATATCTTTAATAGACAAAGAAAGAAGGACAAAATTAGGCTTGAAAATTTAAAAAATGAATTTCAGTTTTATAAACCCATTTATGAATATGTTATGTTCGATGGGTCGATTTAAACTGGAAGTTATTAAGATTTTTTGTAAAGCATTTTGAAACAACTTATGAAATGCAAGGGCTTTTTAAAGATGAAACGACCCAATTAGATTCCTTGACCAAAACATATATTTCTTCACTGCTCTCATTCTTCGATGAAAAATCCACAAAAATGATTGAATACTTTGACCGTTATTACAACCCAATTATTCCTTTGAAGCCGCCAGTCGATTTCTATTATAAAAACTTAGACTTGATACAAAAAATGCAACTAGATATAAGAACATTGGTCGATGAGGGGCATATCTCATTAACGAAACTAAGGTATTTACATAACTATATTTTTTTTATTTATTTGGATACTGTAGAAGGAATTAAGAGGTTCGAGGTTCTTTCGAAGGAACTCGAACCTTCCTCTTAGGCGGTTTCAATATAAAGCTAACATGAAGGGCACAAGAAATTACTTCACGAGGCTGCCACGGAAATGACCGGCAGCTTTCCTGTGTTAGCGGGCAGGCTACTCTAATATGTCCGTCGACTTCAGTATTTTATTTCAATTTTATGGAGATGATTTTTTGAAACTTTTTGTTGTGAGACATGGTCAAACGGAATGGAATTATGAAAATCGAGTTTGTGGAGTATCTGATGTCCAGTTAACGGATAAAGGTGAAGAGCAAGCCAATGAACTGTCAAAAATAATAAAGGGGAAGCAAATAGACTTCATCTTAACTTCCCCGCTGTCTAGAGCGATAAAAACTGCTGAAATACTTTCAAGAGACACTAGCAAGAACCTCGTAGTTGACAACAGACTCATTGAGCGGGATTATGGGGCATTTGAAGGAGCTAATCGAGACAATACTAATTTTTTAGAAGCAAAAAGACATTTTTCAAGCAAGCTTTCTGGAGGTGAGTCAATTTTACAAGTAGCACAAAGAGTTTTCAATGTGCTTGATGAAATCAAAGAAAAGTATAAAAATCATAATGTTTTAATTGTAACCCATGGTGGCGTTTGTAGAATAATAAATGCTTATTTTACTGAGCAAACGAATGAAGAATTCTATCACTTTCATATTGGAAATTGTGAACTGAAAGAATATCACATTAATGAGTGTGATGATTGAACTCCCTCGGGCACTGATAATGAAATGAAATCACCAAAAAGGCCGCCTAGTAGCTAGACGGTCTTATTCAGTATCTCATACTGTCATAGGCTGGTAATTATCAGGTACACTCCGGAAAACAACAATAAAATGTAGGACAATACCCTAAATCCTTTCGGGCTAAACCGTGTGAACACCAGCTGTCCGCAAACAGTGCCTAGGAGCAGGGCTGGAATGGCTGCGACTGACGATACCCAGACCTGTTTTTCCGTCCCGCCGAAGCCGATTTGCATACCCAGACTGACCGAGTACACGAGCAAATAGTAAGCAAGCGTTGTGCTCCGAAGCTTCGATTTCTCCGTACCCGCGCCGGCAAAGTAAAGTAGCAGCGGCGGACCGGGAACGCCGATGCTCGTCGTCAGCAAACCGGAAACACCGCCCGTCAAATAGTCCCTGCCTGAAGTTTGCCGAATCGTGAATCGCGTAATCAGCAACAGGGTCAACAGGACGATCAAGCCTCCGATGACCAGCTTCATCACGCGGATGTCCATATACAAGTAAAGCAACAAGCCTGGAACGAGCATGACTAGACTTCCTTTGATCAGCCTTGCCATCAGCGGTTTGTCCACTTCTTTACCGATTTTGAGCAGCATAAACACGGAAATGCAGAGCGACAATATGATATTGATCTGAATCGCAGTATGCGCCGGATAAATCATCAGCAAGAATGGCGTGCCGATTATTGAAAAGCCGAAGCCGGTGCTAGCCTGCAGCAAAGATGCGACAAATACGACGATCGCGAGCATTATCCAATTTTCGATATGATCACCGCCATTCCTTCGGTTAAAGCCGTCCTTGCATTATAGACGCATGTAACTAGAAAAAACAACCTCTTGTCCCCTAAAATTAGTTATAGTAATTTCCCCCCCAGTAATACCATGACAGGTTGTGTTATGCTGGGCGTGCCGGTATCAGACAATACTGGGTTATAATATGGGATAACGATAGCGTAGAGAATATTATGGACTTACTACGCAAATAATCATTAACTATTTTGAAACTGATGAGTAGACGCTTGGATCAATTCCAGCAATTGCAACGGCAGCCGGCCAGAATGATCGGCTGCCGTTGCTCATCTAATGGGAGTTTAGTGAAACATATTCTGAATTTATTCGTTGTACACATATACAGATATACAGATATTGTAAATGGTTGTTATGTTACTGGTCAGGAGGTGCTGACTATTCAAAGGAGAAAATTATTTAGAGTCGCCAAACTGCTTTTAATAAGTATTTTGGCAATAATTCTTTTGGTGTCCAGCGATAAAAGATTTCCGTACCCCGAATTATTATCGAAGCAGAAAGGCAAGTATTATATCCTTTACGTAGGGGTTATAGAAAACAATCGGATGAGAAACCCGGATTTATTTACAAAAGTAAGTGGTAAGGAAGTTACAGGGGCCAAATTAATGTGGAGTTTAGAAAGCGCACAAAAGGAATATCCGAAATTAGAGTTGCATAATGCTCCAGTTTATGTGATTTTCGGTACAAAGAGGATGTTGCTGAAGACTGAAATCGAGAAGCAAGCTATGGATTTTTTGCTTAACGGTAGTAGATAAATACTGAGCAAAGGCCGTACCCGCGACATACGTCGATTATGAACGAAAACATCCTTTTAAATGGTAAGTTGAACAAATTTACGATCTGAAATGGCAAAGGCGCCATCGTTAAATCAAATTAGAATCCTAAGGGGAGTGGGAAAATGAAATTCGACATTCGCACGGAAACGTTTACGCCGGAGCATCCGGTTTTTCTTGCCGGCTTTGGGGCAAGAACCCACAAAAGCGATGGTGTGCTCGACGAGCTGCACGTTCAGACCGTTCTGCTGGAGGACGATGCGGGCAAGCGGCTGCTGCTGATTGCGATCGACGCGCTCGGTTGCGATCGCAGCTTTATGCGCGGCATCCGGCAATCTCTATTCAACGCGTATGGTATACGCGAGGATGAGCTGATCGTCAACTTTTCTCATACTCACGCATCCGTCTTCCTGACCGGGGAGGACGGTGATCGGCGCGGTCATTACAGCATAGGGCAGGATCATTGGCCAGAGAAAGCCGAAGATTTGGATTTCACCGAAGATATTGCCTTTTATCGCGGGTTGCGCGACCGGCTGCTCCGAATGACAGGCCAATGTATTGCTGGGTTGCGGGAGGGCGAGCTGCAACACGCGGCCGGTACAACAGGGATCGGCGTCTATCGGCGGGTGCGGACCGAGAAGGGGACCGTGATGGCGCCTAATTACGTACGTGCGTTCGACCGGAGCTTACATGTCCTGGAGCTGCTCAACGGAAGCGGCAAGACGGAGGCGGTACTGTTCTCCTGTGCTTGCCATCCGACGACGATGGGCCCGGACAATTATCGCTTCTCCGCGGAATATCCCGGAGTGGCGCGGCGATATATCGAATCGCTTGTGCCGGGGGCGACTGCTGTCTTCATCCAGGGATGCGCGGCGGACATCAAGCCGCTGCAAAGCGCGAACGGGAGCAAGTTCCACTCTTGCACACCGGATGAGATGCGGAAAGTCGGCCTTCAATTGGGCGAAGAGGTCGGAGGATTGCTGCAGCAAGGAAGCTTCTCAAGCGTTCATGGGGCTTTTGTTGCTTCTTCCTCAGATTTGCAGATTCCTGTCTTGGCCAACCCGATCGGGTACTTTGAACATAGAGCCGCTGATCCCTACACCGGTGAGTACGAGCGTAAGGCGCTCCTCCGTCTAATCGAGGCAATGCGGCGGGGAGCGGAACGGCGAGACCTGGAGCAGAACGTTACGGTGTGGCGCATCGGGGAACGGTTTGTTTTGGCGGCGCTAGAACACGAGGTGGCCAACGATTACGCTGCTTGGCTGAAGGATCGGTTTGAGGCGGAAGGCCTCGTTCCGGTCATCGCAGCCTACACTAATGGCGTCATGACCTATGTGCCGACCGCGGACATGTTGAGAGATGGCGGCTACGAGGCCGGTCACTACATTTATTGCAACCTGGCGGGACCATTGACCCCGAACGTTGATCGGTTAATCTGCTCGCGAGTGGTGGAAATGGCGGGTTTGCGATAAAAACAACACCGGCATCTCGATAACGAAACAGGACAGGAGTGGAAGCTGCGCGTTCGCGGAAAACGGAATTTACGTCCTCGCTTAAAGGGCAGCATTCCTGTAATGAAGAAATTCGCGGTTTGAACAAGAAAAAGGCCTCTGGTAACATGAAATTGTCCTGAGCTGGCCAGCAAAAAAGGACAAATACTCGTGTTCCAGGAGGCTACAATGAAA
>NZ_VCRA01000025.1 GCF_005938385.1 Paenibacillus mesophilus | reverse complement strand
ATTTGTAAATGGATGTTCCTGCTCTTACGAGTAGACAACCTTTTTCGAGTTGTACAAAGAAAAATTATGTGAAAACAATCACAAAATTCACTTGCTACATGATGTTAGCCTTAATGCAACGCTACTGTAGTTTTTCCAGTTATTGCTTGCTGTTTGCTCTTTTTTTGATGTATTTACTACAGGTTTTCCATTTAACGGATCGTGGCCGGTCAAGTATATGGGGCCTGACCTGCAAAGAGACAGTTGAAGCAGTATCAAGTGGAAGACAGCTCGTAAGAGATTCAAGGGAATGGGTATTGAAGCGGAAAGTTTACGGGCCGCCTTTGAAGTCGTGTTGTTACCGCCAAAGCTAATCAAGACAAGACGTCTTCAACAGCGGTTGGAGCAGGGTACCCATTCCCTCCCAACGCGCTGACGTATGGGTTTACACACTAATGGACCGCCCGGGAACCGGACGGTTTTTCTTAATATCGTTCGCGATGGGAACATATATGCTATAATGGCTAGTAGATTGCGCTACAAGAGAGAGGGAGAGGGAACGGATATGAGCGACCGTCGCATTGTGCTGCTAGTGGACGGCATGGCGTTATTGTTTCGCGCCTATTACGCCAGCGCGTACAGCGGGTATATCAAGAAAACGAGCGCCGGCTTGCCGACCAACGCGGTGCACGGCTTCGTCAAATATTTCACGGACGCCGTCAAACGGTTTCGTCCGACGCACGTAGTCTGCTGCTGGGATATGGGGAGCACCACGTTCCGCACCGAGCAGTTCTCCGATTATAAAGGAAACCGGGAGGCGCCGCCGGAAGAGCTGATCCCCCAATTTGACCTCGTCAAGGAAGTGGTCGACAGCTTCGGCGTGCCGAACGTCGGATTGGCCGGATACGAGGCCGATGACTGCATCGGGACGTTAGCCCGTCATTATGCGGATGAGCAGGCGCACGTATTCGTGCTGACGGGCGACCACGACTTGCTGCAGGTCGTAGCCGAACGGGTGCATGTCGTCATCATGAAGAAAGGCGCTTCCAACTATGCGGTATACGACGAGGCGGCTCTGCTCGAAGAACGCGGATTGACGCCGCGGCAAATTATCGAGCTGAAAGGCTTGACCGGCGACACGAGCGACAACTACCCGGGCGTCAAAGGAATCGGGGAGAAGACGGCGCTCAAGCTGCTCGCCGAATACAACGATATCGACGGCATACTGGCCAATCTCGATTCCGTCTCGGCGAGCATCCGCAAAAAAATAGAAGCCTCGCTCGACATGCTCCATCTGTCCCGCGATTTGGCAACGATCCGCTGCGACGTTCCGGTCAGCTGTCCGATCGACGGCTGCGTCTGGTCGCCGGATTTGATCCGTCTCCGGGAGAAGTTCGAAGAGCTGGAATTCAAAGGACTCGCTCAGCAGATCAGTTAATCCAGTTAAAACTTGTACATAGCTGCCGCTGTATCTGCCTAATATACCAATTTTACAGGAGTGAACACCCATGCCGGATATGCTCGTCAAATTGTATGAACTGCCCGAGAAAACAACAATCATCAACCAATTGGCCGAATCCGGAATCGTCATTCGGCGGGGGCTCGCCCCGGAGAAGCATATCGTCAAAGACTGGGTGCGCCGTACGTTCAACGCCCATTGGGAAAGCGAGGTCGACGTGGCGTTTTCCCGCCTGCCGGTATCGTGCTTCATCGCGACCGAAGGGGAAAAGGTTGTCGGCTTCGGCTGTTATGAGGCGACCTGCAAAAACTACTTCGGTCCGACCGGCGTCGATCCGTCGATGCGGGGCAAAGGCGTAGGCAAGGCGCTGCTGCTTGCGTGCATGCACGGGCTGCGTGACGAAGGCTACGCCTATGCGATCATCGGCGGCGCGGGCCCGACCGAGTTTTACAACAAAGCGGTGGGAGCGATCCCGATCGAAGGATCGGTGCCGGGCGTCTACAAAGGCATGTTGAAGAAGATTCAGGAATAACGGAAACGAAAAGCAGCGGAAATGATCGTATATATATTCGATGCTCGCGAACCCGCTCGTTTTGCTTTCGTCCCTGACAAGGTCGGACCAGATATTTTCATAAAAGTAAAATAAAGGACAAATTGAAAAAGGCGCAGACAGGTGAAAACCCGTCTGCGCCCTTCCTCGTTGCCGCAATCATGCGATCATCAATCGACCGGGGTTTCGTCCCCCGGCTCGTCATGTGTAGGGTGCTCGTTCGGATAGCCTCCGCGGTCAAGCCCTTCGTGGAGATCGCGGTTTTCATAAGTAAACGTATTGGGCGGACGCTGGTCTTGCCGCCACGGCGTGCTTTTGCCCAATGACTCCGACAACAGGCTGGAGCCGTACGGACCTTCCGGAAATTCTTCAGCGGTCAGATCGTTGCGCTGCGATTCGACGGTAGCCAGATCGGTGTACTCGCTGCGGTCTTCTTCTAGAAACCCGTCAGCGGCGTTCCGTTCCTCATACATGAGAATTCCTCCTCGGGAGTAATTGTTAACGATAAAGATCAATTAATGCTTGCTTTACCGTGCGAAGCGATGCATTCTTAAGGGGGTTGAACTTTTATGTAGATAAGAGATGACGAAGCTTTCCCAGTATTGTTCCACGACTGCGCTTTTTTATGAAATTCGGAATGGTCGGCAGTCGGACTGGACTTTAGTCTTGGGATAAACTGCCGTTAAGACCGGTTTGGGGAGCGCTCTAATCCAGTAATATAAGGTCGAAGAAGTTTCGCGAGTCATTCATAAGGAGAGGCGCTTCATGTCACAACGTTGGATTCCGCGCTTGCGGGAATGGGATAACCGGGTGTTTCGATGGTGCAACGGCAAGATCAGGCATTCCGCTCTCGATCGGCTGTTCGGCTGGTTCACCCATTTGGGGGGAGCGTCGTTCACGATTTCGTTCGTGCTTGTCTTCGTCTTGTTCGCACCCGAGCCTTGGCGGGATGTCGGCTGGAAAAGTCTCGTATCTTTGGCGGTGAGCCATGTATTGGCCGCAATCATCAAGAGGAAGGTGGACCGTAGAAGGCCGTATATGGCTTTGCACGGGGTTGTTACGGGGCCGAAGCCGCTTAAAGACCCTTCGTTCCCTTCGGGACATACGACGGCTGCATTCTCCGTATTCATTCCGTTCGCGCTGGCGTCGGCATGGCTGTCGCTGCTAGTCATTCCGCTTGCCGCCACGGTCGGCATGTCGCGGATGTATTTGGGGCTTCATTATCCTTCGGATTGCTTCGCCGGCTGTTTCATCGGGACGAGCGTGTCGGTATTGGCCGTTTCGTTGATCTGAGGTCATAACGGAACTGGAGTACGCTATATGGAGGGAAATACGTTGCCGGAGGGAAATAGCGGAATTCAGGTACCTTATTTGTTCTCAAAGATGCCCCAAAGGGCAGTTTGGGTACCAATAACGAACTGCAGTTCCGCTATTCCTGCAAGTGGAGCCGGATTACTTCGAATAACGTACTGCAGTTCCGTAATTGGCGGGGGGCTCCTCAAAAAGTACCCGAATACGCTTCGTGGGACGCCCTGCTTTTGGGGGCTTCTTTCAGGGGGCTCCCCCGAAAGTACTCGGAATGCGCTTCGGAGGATGCGCTTCACTTTTGGGGGACCAATTAAATATCGGTGAAGTTGATCATGCCTACCACTTCGATCAGAAAATTGCGGAGGTCTTCTCCGTCCTCTTCGGACAGCTTATACACGTATTCCAGATAGCCGGGCTCGTTAAGATCGTCAGGGCCGATGATGGCCGTCTTGCCGGACTGGATATCGGTAATAAGCTGTTTGCCGTAAAACCGGCTCGTGCTCGTGATCGCCAGATCGAAACGCTGCAAGGAAGGCGTAATGAAGCAGACGAAGCGCGTTCTCGTGTCTTCCGTATGGTCGTACAAAAAATCGAATGAATTCGCGGACATGGATCGGTCCCCCGTCATCGTTTAGTACCTCGATTATACATGAATGCGCCAATGTCGGCAAAACGTCCCCCTCCACCCGGTCGATCACGACCTCACGTGCCCGGAAAGGAATAGAAGGTTTTTTTTGCCCCGGTATCGAACTAACATGTACGAAGTCGTGCCGGATACTTGGCATGAAGGAGCCCAATATGAAGCGACATTGGTTGGCACTGCTTATTACGACTGCGATGATTGCAGCCACATACGGGATGATCCCCTTTATCGCCAAAGACAATCGCAAACAATCCGCGCAAGCGTCGCAAGGCGTTTTGGATTTAACGCAGTGGCGGTTTGAGCGGGACGGCGTCGTGAAGCTGGATGGACAATGGGAATTTTATCCGGACCGGCTGCTCGATGCCGCGGATTTTGCCGGCGGGGGCCGCCTCGCGCCCGATACGATCGCCGTTCCAAGCTCATGGACGAGCAAGACGGACGTGTACGGGAGCGCGACGTACCGGCTGCTTCTGCATATGGGAGACAGAGAGCGGACATTCGGACTAAAGACGCTCTCGATCCAGATGTCGAGCCGCATTATCGTGAACGGCGAGGAAGTGACCTCAAGCGGAACACCGTCCGGCGAACCATCGTCTAATGAAGGGAAAAACAAACCGTCCGTCGGTTACTTCACGCTCCGTCCGGGCATGAACGAACTGATCGTTCAGGCGGCGAATTATCATTTTCCGGGCGGCAGCGGGATCAACCATTCGATTTATTTGGGCGATCCGGGGCAAATTACCGCCATTCAAAGCAAGGCGCTCGCACATGACTGGACCGTATTCATCTGTTTCTTTATGATGGGCTTGTACTTTGTCGGCTTGTATTCGCAGCGCAGAAACGATTACTCGCTTCTAGTATTCGGCCTTCTCAGTCTGTTCTTCGCTTTGTTCTGCTCGACGAGGGGAGAAAGAATTTTATACGATATGTTTGGCTCGATCCCGACGTGGCTTTATTTGCGCGTGCAGATCTGCTCGTCGACGGGGGCGGGAATGGCGCTTCTGCTCTACCTCTATACGGCTTTCCGCCCGTTCTGCTCCCTGCTGATTATCCGGATCGGGCTTGCGGTCGGTTCGTTGCTCTTGTTCATGGAACTATTCTTTTATCCTTGGACCCAGACCGTGTACATGCTGCCGGTCACGTCCCTGATGGCGACGCTGCCGTTCATTTACGGCGTCTACGTGCTCATGTCCGCCGCCCTGCGCAAGGTGGAAGGATCGCTGTACCTCGTTCTGGCGGCGATAGCCTTGAACGTGCACGCTTTTATCCAGAACATCAATATTTACTTTGCCGTACCCGTCTTTTACTTTAAACCGGTCGAGCCGTTCGTGTTCTTGCTCATGCTCGCTCTGCTCATGTCGCTGCGGTTCTCGAATGCGTTCAAGCAAAATGAAAACTTGTCGGCACAGCTCCTTCGTGCGGATAAGCTGAAGGACGAGTTTCTGACGAATACGGCGCACGAATTCAAAACGCCTCTGCACGGCATGATGAACATCGCGCAGTCGATGATAGACGACACGCGGCAGCCGCTCGCGTCCGGACATCGGGAAAGAGCCGAATTGATCACGCTGACGGCCAAGAAGCTGTCCCGGCTCGTCTACGATATTTTGGACCTTTCCAAGCTGAAGGAAGGCGAGCTGTCCATTCATCCGACGGCGGTAGACTTGCGCTCGACCGTGGAAGTGTCGCTGAAAGTGTTCTCTTACCTGATAGCCGGAAAGAACGTACGGCTCGTCAACCGGATTCCTGACGACTTTCCTTATGTAATGGCGGACGAATTCCGGCTTAAGCAAATTATCGGCAATCTTCTCGACAACGCCCTGAAGCATACCGCATCCGGAACGATCGAGGTGTCGGCCGAGGCGGCGGGCGGCATGGCGGCCATTTCGGTACAAGATACCGGAGGCGGCATCGAAGAGGACGAGCTCCCTTATATTTTCCAGCCTTTCAAAACGTTCCGGATCGATTCCAAACAAAGCTTCGGTCTCGGGCTGCCGATCGTCAAACAGCTGGTCGAGCTGCAGCATGGAACGATAAGGGTCAGCTCGTCCAAGGGCGAGGGGACGATCTTCACGCTGACGCTGCCGATCGCGGACCGGGATAAACGGGCAAAGCCCGGCATCGCGCAGCACAATGGAGATGTTGGTCAAACCGAGAAGGAGTACGAGTTCCAGACGCCATATGTGGTCGAGGGAAGCGGTCCATATACGGTGCTTGTCGTCGACGATCATTTCTCCAACCTGAAAGTGCTGATCGACGTGCTGGGAAGCCGCGATTACACGGTTATCGCCGTGCAGAACGGCAGCGAAGCGATCTGGCAAATCGAGAATCGGCCTGCGATCGATCTGGTCGTTCTCGATTTGATGATGCCGGGCTTGTCCGGGTTCGAAGTGTGCCGGGCGATACGACGCAAGCACAGCATGCTCGAAATGCCGGTGCTGATGGTGACCGCGTCGATTCAGGAGGAAGACAAGCTCGCCGCATTCGATGCGGGGGCGAACGACTATTTGCCGAAGCCGTTCGATGCGAACGAGCTGAAGGCGCGCGTCAAAAGCTTGCTGTTGATGAAGGAGGCGGCCGGCAAGGCGGTCGATCTGGAGGTGGCGTTCCTGCAGTCGCAAATCAAGCCGCATTTCTTGTACAACGTGCTGAACACGGTCATCGCATTAAGCTATACGAACACGGAGAAGGCGAGAAAGCTTACGGGCGACTTAGCCGATTATTTACGCGGCAGCTTCTCGTTCAGCAATATTCAGAAGAGCGTTCCGCTCCATAACGAGCTGGCGCTGATTCGGGCATACGTAGATATTGAGAAAGAACGTTTCCGGGACCGCATCAAAGTGGAATACGAGGTCGATGAAAGCGTCCTCGGCTTCGCGCTTCCCCCGCTTCTGCTGCAGCCGCTGGTCGAGAACGCGATTAGACACGGCATCGGCAAACGGACGGAGGGCGGTACCGTCGAGATCAAAGTACACGAAGCGGACGGTCATTGCTGCATCGTCATTGCGGACAACGGCGTAGGGATGACGCAAGAGCAAGTGGCGGCGGTTCTCTCCTTGGAATTCCCCGATTCGGCAGGACAGCCGGGAACGCGATCGGGCGTCGGCTTGCGGAACATCAACACGAGGCTTAAGCATGCGTACGCTACCGAGCTGCATATCGAGAGCGAAGTCGATGCCGGGACGACCGTCACGGTGCTTATACCGGCGAGCGGATTGTGAGCGGACTCGAATATGCGATCGCCAAATATTGTATTGTGACCCTCTTTGTGGTATGATTGCAATGAAATCAGCATATCGGCCGGAGGAAGCACCTCTTCTACTTTCATGTGGAAGGGGTGCTTTTTGTCGTGCCGCCAAACGAAGGAGGAGACCTTTATGAATCTTGTTTTTCTGAACAGCTTCGAGAAGCAGACCGAGCATGACGGCAACGTAACGGCACAAGTATCGATAGCCGAGGAGTTCGGCGAATGGCGCGTCTGGTGGCACGAGCCTGGCGGCGGAGGAATCCCGACACAGGAAAGCTGGTATACCGGGACGGCTTGGGACGAGATGATCGCAGAGTTCCGATCCCGGATAACGGATAAGCGCCGCGACGGATACCGTCCTTTGGTCGAGCTCGCCGTGGAACGGGAATCAAGGCACGCGGGGAAAGGGTTGTTCATTCGCAAGCTGGAATATTATGGAGAGCTGCATGCCGATGCGGAGCTGTACGAGACTTTGCGCCGATGGCGGAACGGGCAGGCGGCGAATGAAGGGAAATCGCCGTTCATACTCGCTTCCAACCGGCTGATCAAGATGATCAGCGCGTTTGTCCCGCAAACGATGGAAGAACTGCTGCAAATTCCCGGCTTCGGCGAGCATAAGGCCGGGCTGTACGGGGCGGACATCCTCGCCTTGACGGAAAGTGCGGCGAGACCGACGTCATTTCCGCTCGACTGGGTGGAGGAAGCGGTGGACGGGGCGGCGGCCGAGGAATGGTTCCGCGAGCGGCAGGAGCAGCGCCGCAAGGGCGAGTCCGCGAAGCAGGAATTGAAGCGGAAGCTTCTGGAGGCGGTTGCCGCGGGCACGAGCTTGAACGAGCTGGAGCCACTGTTTTCCCTGAGCCGGCGAGAGCTTATGACCCGCATCGAGGAGCTGGACAAGGAAGGCTATGAGCTGGAGCCGCTCATTGCCGCCGAGCTCGAGAGCATTCCGCAGCCGCTGGTCGACAAGGCGTGGAGCGAGTTCGGCGCTCTGGGCGACCGGTTTCTCCGCCCCGTTCTGAAGCGGCTTTACGACGAGAAGACGCTGGACGAAGAGTCGCTCAGCCGCGCCTACGAGTGGCTCAGACTGCTGCGGATCCGCTACCGGAGGGCGAAGATCGACGTAGTGGAGGCGGCCGAGCCGGACGCGCGGGAATTGCCGGAGCAATCGGCATAACTAAGCGCGGACAAAGAGGCTGTCCCGGCCGTCGCGTTATGACGGATGAGACAGCCTCCGAGGCCGGATCAGAACCAATTTTTCTTTTTGAAAAACCAAAACATCGACAAGCCGACTCCGAAGATGACCGCGAGTACCGCATAATAGCCGTGGGGCGTATGCAGCTCGGGCATGACGTCGAAGTTCATGCCGTATATGCCCGTAATAATCGTCATGGGCATGAATATCGTCGTAAGCGCGGTGAAGATGCGCATAATTTCGTTCGTGCGGTTGGACAAGCTGGACTGGTACGCCTCGCGCAAGTTGCCCATCAGATCGCGGAACGTCTCGAACGTTTCGGTAATTTTCACGGCGTTTTCGTGAATGTCCCCGAAATATTTTTGCAGCTGGTCGTCGATCAGCCGCAATTCTTTTTTGTTGAGCGACCAGATGACGTCCCTTTGCGGCACGAGCATCTTTTTGAGCCATAAAATTTCGCTGCGGAGCCCTATGATCTCGTTCAGATGCGATTTCTTCGTGTGAACCAGAATGTCTTCCTCGAGCGATTCGATTTTGGCTTCGATCCTGTCCCCGACGCTGAAGTAATTGTCCACCACCAGGTCTACGAGATGATACAGGAAACGGTCGGGGGAATTGACTTCCTCCTCCCAGAGCACCGGCTTGATCGAACGAATCTCGTTGATTTTTTGCCGGGTAATCGTAATGATCGTATGCTTGAACAAAAATATATTCAATGCGCGCAAAAAGATTTCCTCGTCGTCGAAGCGGATGCTGTTGATGACGATAAAATAATGCGAGTCGTACAGCTCGATTTTCGGGCGCTGCTCTTCCTCGTTCAGACTGTCTTCCACAGCGAGATCGTGAAGCTGGAATAACGGCTGCAGCATTTCCAGATCTTCCAGATTCGCGTCGATCCAGTAAAAGCCGTTTGCCGGGGGCACAAGTGCCGTGGCCACATCGTCGATTTGCGTAAACAATCCGTTTTGTACCAGACGTACCTTCATCTGTCTCACCCCTTAGCAGTGTTCCCCGGAATGCGGGTTGTCACCATGCGATTTGCTTGAAACGCCAAAAGGACATCGCACGCTGCCGAAATGAAACTGCCGCACCCTACGCAGCTTGTTCAGATCCGGCCGCGGACGCCATGCCAGGAGGCGCTTGCCCTGTAATGCAGGCCAGTCTGGAAAATTGGCCAACAAAGACGCAGCAAACGATTCGCCTTAAGCTTCGGGAACGGCAGAAGGTAGTCCGGTTACGCCATGCGTTCTATCAGAAGGCGCGATGCATCGGACGGAAGACCATGCTGCCGTTCGCGGCTATGAAGTTGATTCGTTGTCGGTCCGGGTCGGTCCACGTCCATGCATCGTTCACCCCTTTTAATGAATCATAGTAGGATTCCAATCGTTCATCGACCCCATGAAGGAAGAGGATCAAGCACAGAGCTTGTCTTCACTTTCCGGGAACGTAATCTAGTATAACGCTTCGAACGTCAAGCGCACAAGATGGCCCGAGTCGACTCGTACGGCGTATGAACCGGGAAATGCCGCCTGTTCGGTCGATGTGTCTTCTTTTAACGAAAACTTAAACATTAGGGTCCTACATCCTATGCGGAGTGCCATGAAACGTGTCGGCGGGGGAATAGCCGAGCGCATATGCTTGTAACGGCGCATCTTGACGAAATCGCTCCGATCGGCTAAATTAATATTAAGTAACGATAACCGAATATGCTTTGGAACTCTTATCAAGAGTAGGTGGAGGGACCAGCCCTATGAAGCCCGGCAACCGACAAATTCGTCACGTGAGACGGAGATGCACGGTGCTAATTCTTGCGGGAACGTCATGAACGTTTCTGAGAGATGAGAGAGGACATGCGAGCACATGCGAAGCGGTGGCCTTTCTTCATCTATGGAGAAAGGCCTATTTAACTTACACGAAGGAGTGATCACGATGCCCATCAAAGTGCCCGATCATTTGCCCGCCAAAGAAGTATTGATTCAGGAAAACATTTTCGTCATGGACGAAACCGTCGCGTTTCATCAAGATATTCGTCCACTTAAAATAGCGATACTCAATCTGATGCCGACTAAGGAAACGACGGAAACGCAAATATTGCGCCTGATCGGCAACACGCCGCTGCAGGTGGAGTTCGTCCTCCTTCATCCGAAGACACATACGTCCAAAAATACGAGCGCCGAGCATCTGAATACGTTCTACAAAACGTTCGAGGACGTGCAGGACGAGTATTTCGACGGAATGATCATAACCGGCGCGCCGGTGGAGCAGATGGAATTCGAGGAAGTCAACTATTGGTCCGAGCTTCAGCAAATTATGGATTGGACGAAGACGAACGTCACTTCGACGATGTACATTTGTTGGGCGTCGCAGGCCGGCTTGTACCATCATTTCGGGGTGCCGAAATATCCGGTGCCGAACAAAATTTTCGGCGTGTTCCCTCACGCGACGACGGCGAAACACGTGAAGCTGCTGCGCGGCTTCGACGAACTGTTCTTCGTCCCGCAGTCCCGTCATACGGAAGTGCGCAAAGAAGATATCGAGCAAGTACCGGAGCTCGAGATTTTGTCGGAATCGGAGGAAGCGGGCATTTATTTGGTCGCGACGAAGGACGGCAAGCATGTTTTCGTAACCGGGCATTCCGAATATGACACTTGCACGTTAAAATGGGAATATGACCGCGACGTGGCCAAAGGGCTGTCGATCGAAGTGCCGAAAAACTATTTCCCGAACAACGACCCGAGCTGCGATCCGTTGGTCACCTGGAGGGCGCACGCCAACCTGCTCTTCTCCAACTGGCTCAACTACTACGTCTATCAAGAAACGCCGTTCGATTTGGCCGCGCTCAAGAAAAAGCAGCCGGACGAAGAGTGGCTGACGTACGGAGCCGGACTGTAACCTTTCGTGCCCGGTGCGGGGAGACGCCCGCGAGTGAAGTGTCCGAGACGGAGCCGCCGTTACGGCGGTTCCTCCCCTTTTAAACACACGTACCCCCGCCCTTCCATTGCAACAGGGGTTCGTATGCCTCAAATTCCCATTATGCCTAGGAGGATAATCAAGTATGAAAATTGAAAGCCGTTTGGCACAGATCGGTTCCGAGTCCGAACCGGTGACAGGCGCCGTCAGTTTCCCGATTTACCAAGCGACCGCGTTCCGTCATCCGCGGCTCGGACAAAGCACGGGCTTCGACTACTCGCGCACGAAAAACCCTACGCGCGCCGTGCTGGAGCAGGCGGTCGCGGAGCTTGAATCGGGCGACGCGGGCTTCGCGTGCAGCTCCGGAATGGCCGCATTGCAAACGATATTCGCCATGTACGGACAAGGCGACCATCTGATCGTATCGCTTGATCTGTACGGCGGTACATACCGTCTGATCGAGAAAGTGATGGGACGGTTCGGGGTAACCGCCACTTATGTGGACACTAACGATCTCGACGCTCTCGAGAGCGCCAGCCGGCCGAACACGAAAGCGATCGTGATCGAGACGCCGACGAACCCGCTCATGATGATTACCGATCTGGAGAAAGTTTGTTCGTGGGCGAAGGTCAAAGGGTACGTCACCATCGTCGACAACACGCTGCTGACGCCGTTTTTCCAGCGGCCAATCGAGCTCGGGGCCGATATCGTCATCCACAGCGCGACCAAATATTTGGGCGGCCACAACGACGTGCTCGCCGGGCTGATCGTTACGAAAGGCAAAGAGCTGTCGGCCGAGATGGCGTTCCTGCACAACTCGATCGGCGCCGTGCTCAATCCGCAGGATTCGTGGCTGCTCATGAGAGGGATGAAGACGCTGGCGCTGCGCATGGAACGGCATCAGTACAACGCGACGAAAATCGCCGAATTTTTGCTGACCCATCCGATGGTGGAGGAAGTGTTTTACCCGGCGCTCCCGTCCCATCCGGGGCACGACATCCAGAGCAGGCAGTCTTCGGGCAATACGGGCATTTTCTCGTTCCGGATGAAAGACGCCCGCACGATCGAGCCGATTCTGCGGCATATCCGGCTGATTGCTTTCGCGGAAAGCTTGGGCGGCGTGGAGTCGCTGATGACCTACCCGGCGGTGCAAACCCATGCGGATATTCCGGAAGAAATACGCCGGAAAGTAGGCGTGGATGACCGGCTCCTCCGCTTCTCGGTTGGCATCGAGCATGTCGACGATTTGATCGCCGATCTGTCGAACGCCTTCGACGCGGCCAAGGCGGAGCTCGGCTGAGCCATTAGCGGACCACGATTACTCGGGCCTCTTCTCTTAACTTGGAGAAGGGGCCTCTGTTCTATTCGAATTTGTTGCTACTATCTTTTTACCCGGTTTATGGTAATATAGCTTTATTGCAAACCCCGCTGGCCTTTATATAAAATTTATGGATAAATAGTTTCAGGTCGATGGAGGGTTGGAATGGCAAATAGACCTAGCCGGGAAACACTAACGAAACGGATGGACGAGATGATCCGTTCGATTCGCGACGAGATCGTTTCGGGCAAACGGAACGTCGGCGAATTTTTGCCGTCGGAACGCGAACTCGGCAAATTGTACACGATCAGCAACAAATCGGTCCGGCATTGTCTCGACATTCTCGTGTCGGAAGGCTTGATCGAGAAAATACCGAAGGTCGGCAACCGGATCGCCGACGTCTCGGACAACAATTCGGTTACGATCCGCTTCGGCTGCCACCGGTCGACGGTGGAGGAAACGGACCTCGGCACGCTCATCTCGCAGTTCCATAAGCTGTACCCCCGCATCCGCGTACAGACGATGATGCTCGAGCATTATGTAAGCGTGAGGCAGTCGCTCGAATCCGGCATTATGGATGTCGTGACGGTCAACGTTCCGAACTTTCGCGAGATGGTCGAATACGACGCGCTCGAGCTGCTCGAACAACAGCAGCCGAATGGGGACATCTACCCGTACTTGAGTAAAGCGTTTACGCACGAAGGCAAGCTGCTGGTCCAGCCGCTTACGTTCTCGCCGGTCGTGCTTTGCTACAACCGCAAACATTTTCGCGAAATGAACATACTCGAGCCGGATAGCAGCTGGACGTGGGAAGATCTGAAGCAGGCCGCCGCCCGTCTGGCCGTTCCGAATGAACGGTACGGATTTTACTTCTACCTGCTGTCGAACAACCGCTGGCCGGTGTTTCTGCTGCAGAGCGGGATGAGGCTGCCGCCTGAAGGGGAGCCGGTGCGGATATGCGAAGGCCCGTGGATGGAAGCGCTTCGGCTGTGCAGGGACATCGTGATGAATCAGACGATCATGCCGCTGTTCTACGAGGAAGCGGATGCGGAGAAGCTGTTCCTGCAGGAGAAGGTCTCGATGATCATGACGACTTATTTCAGCTTGAACGAACTGAAAAAAGCCGATTTCGAATACGATATCGCCCCGCTGCCCTATATCGAAAATCCGAAAACGCTGCTTATCGCGATCGGGCTCGGCATTAACGCGAAGTCCGAGCAGAAGGAAGCGGCGCAGACGTTCGTCGATTATTTGACCTCTTACCGTTCCCAGTTGAACATCCGCCAGCGGACATTAAGCATTCCCGCCTTGAAGCCGGCCGCCGAGTGGATCGGACAAGAGACGATGTTCCGCCCGCTGCGCTATCCGATGCATCGCGATATCGTGCCGACATACAGGTTGTACACCGATCTGAATGTGACGATCGAGATGCTGACGGCGATCATTAACGAAGTGAAGCTGTACTGGGCCGGGATCGAATCGGAGCAGAACGTATGCGTCAAAATTGAAAAAGCGCTGAACGAAATAAGAAGCCTCAGCCGCACGCCATGACAAGTCGGACTCCGATTCAGGAGCCGGCTTTTTTGTTGTATCGAGAGGTCGACCGGAAGCTTTACAAAAATATAGCAGATGAAAGTTACAATATGTCATTGATAACAATTGTCTGCCAGTTTCGTTAGTTTTTTTTGTTGGAAACTGCTTCCTTGGTGACTCACGGTGAGCCGGGAAGTGTATTGAAGAGCTCATCCCTTTCCGGACGGGGCTTTTTTTTATTTGTTCTGCAGAGGCGGAGAACGAGTGCATGCAGATCGAAATGCTGTTTTCGGCGGCTGTGTAACTGCTAAAGTGGATTTTATGAGTCAGATATATGTTATGAAAACGAAATGAAAACGATTTTATGTTGACAAATCGTAAATGTATTCGTTATTATGGAGTCATTCAGAGTTAGTTGTGAGTTAACACAAACCAAATACGGAAAGCGGGAGCATCATGAATCGAATCGCTTTGGTACCCGGAATCGATGTCTGGGGAGAAATATTCACCGAGAAACATTTGAACCGGCTCCGTCAAATGGGCGAACTCGTCGTCAACCCGAACCCCGGCAATCCGGATAAGAAGCAAATTGCGGAGCTGATCCGCGATGCGGATTTCGTCATAACGTCCTGGGGCTGTCCTCCATTCGATGCCGAAGTGCTTCGTGAAGCGAAGCGGCTGAAGCTGGTCGCGCACGCGGCCGGAACGGTCAAAGGCATAGTAACTCCGGAGCTGATCGAACGCGGGATACGGGTGAGCAGCGCAAACGATGCGCTTGGCGTCGGCGTAGCCGAAACCGCGCTTGGACTTACGATCACATCGCTCAAGCGGATGTGGGAGCTCGCCCGAAGCACCAGGGCGGGATATTGGGAGGAAGGGAAAGAGCTGATCCGCGAAATGTTCGACGTCACGATCGGCGTCGTCGGCGCGGGGAGAGCGGGCCGGCATTACATTCGTCTGCTGAGACAGTTCGAGGTCGATATTTTACTGTACGATCCGATTGTTTCGAGTGAAGAGGCCGCTGCGCTCGGCTGCCGGAAAGTCGAACTTGAAGAACTGCTTCGGCTATCGGACGTCATCTCGATCCATGCGCCTTCCATTCCGGAAACGAACCATATGTTCAACACGAAGACGTTCGCCTTGATGAAAGACGACGCTATTCTGATCAATACCGCGAGAGGCAGTCTCGTTCACGAGGGACAACTGGTGGAAGAGCTGGCCAAAGGAAGATTTGTCGCCTGCATCGACGTAACCGAACCCGAACCGCCGAGTCCGGACCATCCGTTCCGCAGCTTGCCGAATGTCATTCTCATTCCGCATATCGCGGGCGCGGTCAACAACGGGAAGCAGCGTTTGGCACGTTATTCGATAGAAGAAATCCGCCGGTTTATGGCGGGCGAGACGCTGGACGGGGAAGTCAATTTGAACAACCTCCATGTCATCGCGTAAACAAGGTTTCACGAGTTTGGCAGGTTCTAGTTCCTAATGCTCGGCCTGTCAAGTCTCTATACCCATATTGGAAGCGTTTCCTGCATGTCCAAGGCCAGTAGGACGTACCCTATACGGGAGGTGTTGCCCAGGCGGAATGGAAGAAGCATACGGCCTGCAGCAAGTTGTATCGGTTTGGAACAACGATTTGTCAAAGGGGTTCGAAGCAAGCAGCCATGTAAAAACCGGAGCAGCTTCCGAAAACAGATCTGGGAGGATTCCATGAAAACATTAAAAGTGTTAGGCGCGGTCATGCTCGTGAGCACCATGGTGCTGAGCGCATGCGGGACGAAGGAAGAGAAAACGCCCGCCGCATCGGGTAATGACGCCGGAACGGCAAAACAAAAACTCGATTTGCGCTGGTTCATTTTCGCACCGGCCAACGCATCGCTTCCTTCGGCGGATAAAGACTTCGTCAAGAAGGCGATCGAGGAGAAGTTCAACGTATCGCTGAAGGTTGATTATTTGCCTTTCGGAACCGACTATGACAACAAAATCAACGTTATTATGACGAGCGGCGATCACCCGGATATGTTCCTGGCCAACGGCGCGGCAAGCCAGAAGTTTGCGGTCGACGGATTGCTCGCGGACCAAAGCGCTTTCGTGACGAAGGCGACGATGCCGAACTACTTCAAGTGGATTACGGAAGACGAAATCAAGAACTATCAGCTGAAGGGAATCAAGCATTCCCGTTCGCCGATGCCGTTCCAGCGCAATACGTACGGCTCGTTCTACATCCGTAAAGACTGGCTCGACAAGTTCAACCTGCAAGCTCCGAAATCGTACGACGAGCTGATGAACGCGATGCGCAAGTTCACGAATGACGATCCGGATGGCAACGGCAAGAAGGATACGTACGGCTTCAGCGCTGCCGCGGCAGGCGGAAGATTGCCGCTCGATTTCCCGGCTTGGGTGAACAACGGCCTTGTCGCCGACTTCATGATCGACGACAAAAACTTGGAGTTCGTAGAGACGCAAAGCTCTCTGAAGCTGCAAAGCGTCCTGCAAAACGTGAAGGACATGATCAAAGACGGCGTAGTCGATCCCGACTGGTTCGTCAACAAAACGCCGCAGCATCTGGACAAAGGCGCTCAAGGCAAAGTCGGCGTCCTGTGGTCTACCGATAAAAACTTCGCTTTGGAATCCGTTCCGAACAGCGTCCAAAGCCGTACGAAGCAAATCGATCCGAAGGCGAACTGGCAGCCGATCTTCCCGTTCGCGAACCAGCCTTACGGTTGGAAGCAAGGAACGACGGGCGGAGCAAGTCCGTTCCTGTTCTCCAAAACGGTCGCGGAGAAAAATCCGGAGAAGGTCAAACGTTCGGTTGAAATTCTCGACTGGCTCGCGAGCGAAGAAGGCTACCTGATGACCCACTATGGTCTGGAAGGCAGAGATTACAAGAAAGACGGCAAGAAAATTACAATCGATCCGGCCTCTTACGAAGCCAATATTACGAAAAACGGCAGCTTCCTCGACATTTGGAAATTTTTCACGAACCTCGACGAGCCGTCCGTTCTCGGTCTCGAGGTTATCGATCCGCGGGTATCGGACCGCGACCGCGCGGTTCTCAAATTCGTCGAAGCGATTCCGAAGCATGCGGGCGAACCGGTCACGCTGGCGCCGCCGGAAGGCATGAACATCGGCGACTTCCGCAAGGAAATGGCCCGTCTGCAAAACGTAGTTCTCTTTGACGATAAGGACGCCTCCAACTGGCCGAAATACCGTGAAGAGCTGATGACCAAGTACAAAGGACAGCAAATTTTCCAAGCCTACGTTGACCAAGTCAATGCGGTACGTCCGGCTGATAAGCAATTGAAGCCGTTCAAATAAAAAATAAGTTTCTGCGAAACGAAACGAACCAAGCAAGACTACCCAACCCAACCCATGCCAAAAAGCTGTCCCATACCGGGGCAGCTTTTTGGCATGGAAAAAAACGAAAGGATGGAAGACGATTCCGCCGAATCGTCACTTTTCTTTCTGTTTTTCACGTTGTCGATATGATACGATAGAATAGAACAGAAGAAGGAGTGATAAGGATGAGCCGGATCGACCGCATATTGGACAAAGCGCTGGCGGGAGGACGATTGGATCTGGAAGACGGCTTGGCGCTTTACGACTCCGATGAAATCGAGAAGATGGGCGCGGCCGCCAACAAGATCATGTTGAAATTTCACCCGGAGCCGATTACGACTTTCGTTATCGGACGGAACGTTAATTATACGAACATTTGCGACGTGTACTGCCGGTTTTGCGCCTTTTATCGGGCTCCAGGGTCCAAGGAAGGCTATGTGCTGCCGGACGAGACGATTTACCGGAAGATTCAGGAGACGATCGACGTAGGCGGTACCGAAATTTTGATGCAGGGCGGCACGAATCCGAATTTGCCGTTCAGCTATTATACGAATATTTTGCGGGGGATCAAGCAGCGTTTCCCGAATATTACGATGCACTCTTTCTCGCCGGCTGAGATATGGAAGATGAAAGAGGTGTCCGAAGGGCTGTCGCTGGAAGAAGTCGTGCGGCAAATCCATGAGGCCGGCCTCGATTCGCTCCCGGGCGGAGGCGCGGAAATATTGGATGACCGGACGCGGCGCAAGATCAGCCGGCTCAAGGGCAGCTGGACCGAATGGATGGACGTCATGCGCACCGCCCACCGGATCGGCATGAATACGACCGCCACGATGGTCATCGGATTCGGCGAGTCGATGGAGGAACGCGTGCTGCACATGCTGCGCGTTCGCGATGCCCAGGACGAGTGCATCAACAACAAGTACCCGTCGCCCGGATTTTTGGCGTTCATCTCGTGGACGTTCCAGCCAGACAACACGAACCTGAAGGCGGAGAAGCTCGGACCCGACGCATACTTGAAAAACGTCGCCATCAGCCGCCTCATGCTCGACAATATTCCGAACTTCCAATCGTCGTGGGTGACGATGGGGCCGGAAGTCGGCAAGCTGTCGCTCCATTACGGCTGCAACGATTTCGGAAGCACGATGATCGAGGAGAACGTCGTCTCCGCGGCGGGCACGACTCACAAGGTCAACATCAGCTCGACGCTCGATCTGATCCGCCAAGCGGGCAAAGTGCCTGCACAGCGCAATACGCGCTACGAGATATTGCGCGTGTTCGACGATGTGAACGCGAAGGTCGAGAACGATTTTGTGATGCAGAACTGAAGGATTTACCGTGTTACATTGCGAGCAGCTGCGGCAGCGCTTGTTTATCCTGATTCCGGTTGCGGGATTGGGGTAAGCAAGCGTTTTTTGTTGATGGAAAATATTAATATATCATAATTTTCTTCATTATTTTGAAAAATATAATTGACAGGAATAATTTCATCTTATTATAATTAAGGCACAGGAAATTCAATATATTAAATTTGAAGTTTGGAACAAGGGGATGATCAGCTGGCGACGATGACAACTTAACGCTGAAATGTAAACGCTTTTTCGGAACCGCGCACAATTGTTAGACCCAATGGACCATCATCATGAAAAATAACAGTCTCTCTACCGATTCTTATTTATTGCGAATCGTGTCCGCATTCGCCAATAAGAGATGCTTGTACCTCTCAAACCGTTCTTATTTCGCAAAAAACTTCGGTGTGGCAAACAATAACGGCTGCTAATACCCCTTATTTCGTAAATGCAGTCGGTTCGACCGCCCGCGACACAGCGTCGCAACAAGAGCCCGGGTTGTCGCGCATAGTTTGTTTGCGATTTTGCTACCGCAGTCGCTGAGCTTTTTTTAAAAGTCATTTTGTATGCGCTTACTTTCGTTCGCTTTCCGCTTCCACCCCATTCATCGAGGAGGAAATTACCGTGAGTGAAATGAAGAAAGGGTCTCAAGCCGAACCGCAAGCCCAAAACCAAGCGAACGACTTCGCCATGGAGCCGGTGCCGATGGCCAACCGCCGGCCGTGGTGGGAAATTACGTTTGTCACCTCCGGCTTTTGCATGGCCGTATCCGGCATGTTTGCGGGCGCGGCATTGACTGCAGGACTTTCGTTGAAACAGATCATGATCTCCATCTTGGTCGGCAACCTCATCTTGGCGCTGTACGGAGGCTTTACCGGGGCGATCGGCGCGAAGACCGGCGTCTCGACGACGATGCTGTCCCGATATGCGTTCGGAAGATACGGCTCTCTCGTCATCAGCCTGGTGTGGGCGATCACGCTGATCGGCTGGTTTTCGGTACAAGCCGGATTTTTCGGACAAACGGTGAATTCGATGTATCCGGAAGCGGGAGTGATCACGAGAATTCCGGTCGCGGCGGCCTGGGGAGGCGCGCTGATGATTTTAACCGCTTACATCGGGTTCAAGGGCATCCGCCTGCTCAGCAACATCGCCATTCCGCTGCTTATATTGCTGTGTATCGTAGGGGTCGTAATGGGACTCGACAAGGTCGGGGGCATCGGAGGGTTGACGTCCAACATTACGAAGCCGATTACGCTCATGGAAGGAATCGTGCTCGTCATCGGAACATTTGCCGTAGGTGCGGTCATTCAGCCGGATATCGCCCGGTACGCGAAGTCTCCCAAACAATCATGGACGGCGATTATGATCGGCATGGTTATTGCGAACGGTTTCATCATCTTTGCGGGCGCTGTCACGGCGATGACGATGGGAACGGGCGATTTGCCTGCGGCGATGCTGCAGCTCGGTCTCGGGATTCCCGCGCTGCTTATTCTTATCGCCGCTCAGTGGACAAGCAACGACAGCAATTTGTACTCCGCGTCGCTGTCGCTGTCGAACATTTTCCGCGTTGCGAAAAGCAAGCTTGTGCTTGTGGTCGGCGTTATTGCGACGATCGTCGGTGCGGCCGGCATGGCCAATCACTTCATCAGCTTCCTGATCGCGATCGGCGTAGCCGTTCCGCCGGTGGCAGGCATTCTGATCGCCGATTACTTCTTCGTTCACAAGCAAGGGTATACTTTCGGCAAAGGCACGAAATATGCGGCCGTCGTATGGCCGGCCTTTATCGCCTGGGCGCTCGGCATACTGGCCGGGGTCTATGTGAACTGGGGCATTCCGTCGCTGAATTCGCTCGTGGTCGCGCTCGTCGCTCATTGGGGCATATACGCGATCGGCAAAAGCATCAATCTTGCGATGACTTCGGGATATGTCGAAGAACGGGAAGACGGCTTCTAGAATGGGTCACAATATGGAACAAATGACGGATAAAGGAGACTGAATATGGCTCGCACAATAGGAGTGGAAGAAATGGAATACTTGGCGCTCGGCGCCGCGGTGCTCGGCACGGGGGGCGGGGGCGACCCGTTCATCGGCAAGCTGATGGCGCAGAAGGCGATCCGGGAATGCGGTCCGGTTACGCTGCTGTCGCCGGATGAGGTACCTGACGATGTCCTTGTCGTTCCGGTGGCGATGATGGGCGCGCCGACCGTCTTCTTCGAGAAAATTCCGAACGGCGACGAGGCGCTGCATTCGCTTCGGCGTCTCGAGGATCATCTCGGCAAAAAAGCGTTTGCCGTCATGCCGATGGAATGCGGCGGCTTGAATTCGACTGTGCCTTTCGTCGTGGCGGCTCGCGCCGGGCTGCCGCTCGTCGATGCGGACGGGATGGGGCGGGCTTTCCCGGAGCTGCAGATGGAGACGTTCAACGTATACGGCGTACACGGGACGCCGATGGTCATCACCGACGAGCGGGGCAACTGGTGCCTCGTCAATACGGTCGACAACGCGATGATGGAGCATATCGCCCGCGGCATTACGGTGCGGATGGGCGGGGTCGGGCACATCGCCGAATACCCGATGACCGGGGAGCAGATGAAGGAGTCGTCGATTCACGGCACGACGACGCTGCTGATCGATATCGGCAAAGCGATCGTTCATGCCCGAGAACGGCATGAAAGCCCGCTTGAAGCAATGTCCAAAGCGTTGGCCGCTTCGATATACGGCGCTCCCGTCGTGCTGTTCGAAGGGAAGATCGTCGACGTCGACCGGACTACGGCGGAAGGCTTCACCCGCGGCACGGTAAAGCTCGAAGGCATTGGCGAAGACGCCGGGAGCCGTTTCCAGGTCGACTTCCAGAACGAGAACCTGATTGCGTACCGCAACGATCAAGTTGCAGCGACCGTGCCCGATCTCATTACATTCCTCGATATGGAAACGTATAAACCGATCACGACGGAAACGCTCCGCTTCGGTTACCGGGTCGTCTGCATCGGCATTCCGACTCCGCCGATCATGCGCTCGGACAAAGCTCTGGAAATATGGGGGCCGCGCTATTTCGGTTTCGATCTGCCGTTTATCCCCGTCGAACAACTTGCGAACAGCGTACGGAAAGGATGAGGCGAAAAAATGACTACGAATTCATATAAAATCGGCATCGACGTCGGCGGCACGAATACGGACGTCGTCATTCTGGACGAGGCGAACCGCGTAGTCGCGTCGACGAAGTCGGCCACGACCCCGGATGTCCAGCAAGGCATCTTCAACGGAATCCGGACGGTGCTCGAGCAATCGCAAGTCGACACGGCGGACATCGCCTACGTCTCGCTCGGCACGACGCATGCCACGAACGCCATCATCCGCCGCAAGCTGCTGTCGCGGGTTGCCGTCGTACGCATTTGCTTGCCTGCGGGACGGGGCGTTCCGCCGCTCACGAACTGGCAGGCCGATCTGGTGGAGGCGATGGGAGCGGAGCCGTATCTCATTCACGGCGGGTTCGAATACGACGGCCGCCCGCTTGCCGGCAAGCGGCTCGACAGGGCGGAATGCCTCGAAGTGCTGGAGCGGATCAAAGCGAGCGGCGCGGAATCGATTGCCGTCTGCTCGATCTTCTCGCCGGTGAACGGCGATCATGAGAAAGAGTTTGCGGAATATGCCAGGGAAGTGCTCGGACCGGGTATCGCCGTCACGGTATCGGCTGAAATCGGCAGCCTGAGCCTGATCGAGCGGGAAAATTCGACTTTGCTGAACGCTTCGGTCGTAGGGGTCGCGCTGCGCGCCGCCCAAGGCTTGACCGAAGCGCTGGACCGTTTCGGCATTCGATGCAAAGTGTTTTTCGCCCAAAACGACGGCACGCTGATGGCGCTCGACTACGCGATCCGCTATCCGATCTTGACGATCGGCTCCGGTCCGACTAACAGCTTGCGCGGGGCCGCCTATTTGTCCGGGCTCAAGGACTGCATCGTAGCCGACATCGGCGGCACGTCGACCGACGTCGGCATCATGGTGAACGGCTTCCCCCGGCAATCGGCGATCGCCGTCGAAGTCGGCGGCGTGCTGACGAACTTCCGCATGCCGGACCTGATCTCGATCGGGCTCGGCGGGGGCAGCGTCGTAACCGTGGAGAACGGCGAAATCCGCGTCGGTCCGGACAGCGTCGGGTATGAGATTACGAAGAAAGCGCTCTGTTTCGGCGGAGACACGCTGACCGCTACGGATATCGCGATCGCCGCCGGAGTAGCCTCGATCGATGCGCCGAACTGCGACCGTTCGCGGCTCGCCGATCTTGATCCGGATTTCGTCCGCCGGGCGATGGACGAGATCGTCCGCATGGTGGCCGGCGCATGCGACCGGATCAAAACGTCGACGCAGCCGCTTCCCGTCGTGCTCGTCGGCGGTGGCAGCATCCTGATGCCGGAGCGGGTGGACGGCATGGGCGACATGATTCGTCCCGACAATTTCGGCTGCGCCAATGCGATCGGCGCCGCTACCGCCGACGCGAGCGGCGAGGTCGATGCGCTCTGGGGACTCGAGGGCATTACCCGCGAGGAAGCGATGCGGCAGGCGAGGGAGCAGGCCGTGAACAAAGCGGTCGAAATGGGAGCCGATCCCGAAGCGACCGAAATCGTCGACATGGAGCTCGTACCGCTTACTTATTTGCCGGGCAATGTCGTCCGCATCAAAGTGAAGGCGGCGGGGCCGCTTCGTTTCGGAGTGAACGCGAATTGCGCATCGCAATAGGACAAGTTTTGCACGAAACGAACACCTTTTCGAGCGAGCGGACCGACGAAGCGGCGTTCCGCCGCCAGGAATGGTGCGAGGGCGGGCACATTTTCCCGGCGCACGAAGGGGTGCGCGACTATATCGGCGGCATGATCGACGAAGCCCGCGACCTCGGCGGTATCGAACTCGTGCCGACACTAGCGGTATCGGCGGAGCCTTCCGGTATCATTGCCGCGGATACGTGGGAGCGCATCAAGCTCCGCCTGCTGGACAGCTTGCGGAATGCCGGACCTCTCGACGCGATCTGCCTCGCCCTTCACGGCGCGGGCATCGCGGAAACGAGCGATGACATCGAAGGCGAACTGCTGCACGCGATCCGGGCGGAATTCGGCAGAGACATCCCGATAGCGGCGACGCTCGACCTGCACGCGAACATGACGCACGAAATGGTCGGGCATGCCGATCTGCTGCTCGGGGTTAATCATTATCCGCATTCGGACGAATACGACCGCGGCCGTGAGGCGATTCGCCGCCTGCGCGCGATGATATCGGGGACGATCCGGCCGAGCATGCATCTCGTCAAGCTGCCGATGCTGATCCCGACGTCGACGACGCTGTTCGGGCCCGCGAAGGAGGTCAACGAGGCGTGCTGGGCTTGGGAGAATCGTCCGGGCATGCTGGACTGCACGTTTTTCCACGGGTTCCCTTATACCGATTCGCCGGAAGTCGGCGCGTCCGTTCTGGCCGTATCCGACGGGGACGACAGACTGGCCCGCGAAGCCGCTGCAGACGCGGCCGACGAAGTATGGCGCAGGCGCGACGCCTTCAATGTGAAGTACCCGTCGCCGGCCGACGGGCTCATGGCGGCGCTTGCCGCGGACGAAGTACCGGTGATCATCAACGAAACGTCGGACAATCCCGGCGCGGGCGCCCCGGGGGACGGCACGTTTCTGCTGCGCGAAATGCTGGCGGCGAACGTCCCGCAAACCTGCTTCTGCCACATATGCGATCCGGACGTCGTTCAGGCGGCCCATCGAGCCGGCGTCGGCGCGCGGATCGAGGTGGAGCTCGGCGGCAAAACGGACGGCCTGCACGGCAGTCCGGTTAGTACGGTCGCCCTGGTCCGAATGCTGACGGACGGCACCTTCGTCCAGACGTCGCCGATGTGGCGCGGCAAGAAGATCGATCTGGGTCAAACCGCCCGTCTTCGGATCGGCAACGTCGACGTCATCGTGACCAGCATCAAATCGCAGCTGCTCGATGACGAACTGCTCAAGCTTCATGGCATCGATATGCTCCGGTACAAGGTGATCGGGATCAAATCGAGCCAGCATTTCCGCGGTTTTTTCCAGAACCGGGTTCCGCGCATTATGACTGTCGATTGTCCGGGGCTGTCGACGTTCGATTTCTCGGGATTCGATTACAGGCGAATCGTCCGGCCGATTCATCCGCTCGACCGAATTGCTTCCACAGAAGCGTTAATAGTAGACTAGAAGCATAAGGTGGAGAATGCTGC
Source organism: Paenibacillus mesophilus (assembly GCF_005938385.1). Classification (GTDB taxonomy): domain Bacteria; phylum Bacillota; class Bacilli; order Paenibacillales; family NBRC-103111; genus Paenibacillus_AB; species Paenibacillus_AB mesophilus. The sequence continues at coordinate 82,034 of NZ_VCRA01000025.1, read as the reverse complement.
CAGATGGGAGTGGATTTTACAAATGTCGGAGGCGTTTAACGGACAAAAGCTGCGGACGATTCGCAAGCAGCGCGGCTTGACGATGCAGCAGCTCGCGGAGCAGGCGAATGTGAGCACGGGCCAGATCAGCCAGATCGAGCGGGGGCAAGTCATTCCTACATTGGTGTTGTTTTGGAAGCTGTGCAAGGTGCTCGATGTTCCTTTGCATGTTTTTTTCGAAGACGATAACGGGCAAGACGATGAGCATGTTGTCGTCCGTAAAGACCAACGGAAGCAGATTCATTTTCCGAATTCGAATGTGGTGTACCATTCGCTTACTCCGCACAGTAAAGGGGAACTCGATTTTTTGCTGATCGAGATTCAGCCCGGGGAAGCGCACGAGCGCGAGCAGCAGGTTTCCCACGGCGGCGAAGAATGCGGGTTCGTGCAGCAAGGGCAGCTTACGGTGCTGTACGGCGACAAAAGGTACGTGCTGGAGGCTGGGGACAGCATCTCGTTCCAATCCACCGTTCCGCATCGTTTCATGAACGAGGGCACGGAAACCTCAATCTCGATCTGGGCAATGACGCAGCCGAGAAGCGCGGAATAATTCGCGGGAAACCGGATTCGGAATACGGTTGGGCGTTACGGATGGTCAACGATGGACTTTGACGGGAGGAATCTGTGATGCTGATTGGAATTCCGAAAGAACTGAAAAATAACGAAAACCGCGTGGCTCTCTCCCCGTCCGGGGCAAGCGCTCTGACCAAAGCGGGAAATCGGGTAGTCGTGGAAAGCGGAGCCGGTGCGGGAAGCGGGTTCGCGGACGAGCAATATGCCGCGTCGGGCGCCGTTATCACAAGCAGCGCGAGCGAGGTTTGGGAGATGGCGGATATGATCATGAAAGTCAAGGAACCGATCCCGGAAGAATACCGCTATTTTCGCCCGGGCTTGATCTTATTTACTTATTTGCATCTGTCTGCCGTTCCGGAGCTGGCGCAAAGGCTTGCGGAAAGCGGCGTTACGGCGATCGCCTACGAAACGGTGCGAACCGGCGGCACGCTACCGCTGCTTACGCCGATGAGCGAGGTGGCCGGACGGATGGCGGTGCAGATCGGCGCGCAATGCCTGGAGAAGCTGCGGGGCGGCAAAGGCGTGCTGATGTCCGGCGTTCCGGGCGTGAGGCGCAGCAAGGTGACGATTATCGGGGGCGGCGTCGTCGGCACGAATGCGGCGAAAATCGCCGTCGGGCTCGGCGCGGACGTGACCGTGCTCGATGTAAGCGCGGCGAGACTGCGCGAGCTGGACGATATTTTCGGCAATGCGATCAACACGCTCATGTCGAATCCGTACCATATCGCCGAGGCGGTAGCGGAAGCCGATCTTGTCATCGGCACGGTGCTCATACCGGGAGCGAAAGCGCCCAAGCTCGTGACGGAGCAGATGGTGAAGGCGATGGCTCCGGGTTCCGTCATTATCGACGTCGCCGTCGATCAGGGCGGAATATTCGAGACGGTCGACCGGGTAACGACCCACGACGCGCCGACTTATGAGAAGCATGGAATTATCCATTATGCGGTAGCAAACATGCCGGGCATCGTCCCGCGGACGTCGACCGTCGCGCTGACGAACGTGACTTTGCCATACGCGCTGCAAATCGCCGGCAAGGGCATCGTCCGGGCGATTGCGGACAATGTCGCGCTCGGTCTCGGAGTCAATGTGGCCGGCGGGCATATTACTTGCGAGTCGGTGGCGAAAGATCTCGGCATCGACTACGTGCCTGTCGCCGCCTGGATGGAAACCGTCAGTGCGTAGCGGGTCATGGCCGTCGATCGGTTACCGCGACACGTGGGCGGAAATCAGGCTCGATGCGATCGCGCATAATGTGCGCGAATTCAAATCGAGGCTGAACGGGCGCTGCCGCTTCATGGCCGTCGTCAAAGCCGACGGCTACGGGCACGGCTCGGTGGAAGTGGCGCGTACGGCTATCGAGGCGGGGGCCGACTATCTCGGGGTCGCGCTGCTCGACGAAGCGCTTGAGCTTAGAGCGGCGGGGATCGGGTCGCCGATTCTCGCGCTCGGTTACACGCCGCCGCGTTCCGTGGAAACGGCTGTCAGGCACGGCATCACGATAACCGTCTATTCCGATGCCGTGCTGGATGAGGTAATGCGCTGCGCGGAGCGGCAGCGGAAGATGGCGCTTATTCATGTGAAGATGGATACCGGGATGACGCGCATCGGGTTGACCGACATGGAGCTAATAAGGAAAATGGCCGAACGCGCGATGTCGTCGCCTTATGTCGCGGTAGAAGGGCTCTTCACCCATTTCGCCGAGGCGGATGCGCCGGATTCGGCCTATACCCGCACGCAGTACGGCCGTTTCGCCGAATGCATCGCCTATTTGCGGGAACGCGGCGTCCGGATTCCGCTCCATCATTGCTGCAACAGCGCGGCCGCGATTCATTTCCCGGATATGCACCTAGACATGGTGCGGGTCGGGATCGGCATGTACGGGCTTTCGCCTTCGCCGGCTATGAAAGCGTCGATGCCTTTTCTGCGGCAGGCGATGCACTTCAAGACGCGCATATCGATGCTGAAACCGGTGCCCGAAGGGCAGTCGGTCGGCTACGGCTGCACGTACTCGCCGCCGCGCGATTCGTTCATCGCGACCGTTCCGGTCGGATATGCGGACGGTTGGTCGCGTGCCTTGTCAGGCAAAGGCTCGGTGCTTGTTCGCGGCAGGCGGGCGCCCGTAGCGGGAAGAATATGCATGGATCAGGCGATGATCGACGTAACGACGGTTCCCGGTGCGGCAGTCGGCGACGAGGTCACGTTGTTCGGCGGGACGCCGGAAGACGGGGAGCGCGGCTTCATTTCCATCGACGAAATCGCCTCGCACATGAACACGATCAACTACGAAGTCGTCTGCCTGATCGGCAAGCGGGTTCCCCGCATTTATATCACAAAATGAAAAACGCCTCAAACTTGGGCCGACAGGCCTTTGTTCGGGGCGTTTTTTGACATGATGCGAGCTCCGCATTTGGAGAGTTGGCAATTAAGTTATCCGCCGAAAGCGTATGTCGGCTGCCCTTTGACGCCGCTTTTGTACAAAAACAGTCCTCCGGCGAGCGGCTGCTCCTCCTCGCTGATGCCGACTCTCGCGGAAGTAATATAGAGCTCGTCCAGCTCGGGCCCGGCGAAGACGCAAGAGCTGGATTGCTCCGCAGGAACATCCACTTTCAGCAGCAGCTCGCCCGTATGCGGATTCCATCTGCGGATGCCGTATCCTCCCCACAACGCTACCCAAATCATGCCTTCCGCGTCGCACGTCATGCCGTCGGGAACGGCTCCTTCCTCGGTGACCTCTATAGCAACGCTCGGATTGCTCATTTCTCCCGTCTGCAGGTCATACTCGTACGCCATTACTTTCTTCGTCGGCGAATCGATATAGTACATTGTCCGGTTGTCCGGGCTCCAAGCCAAACCGTTGGAGCAGGTGACGTTCTCGAAAATGGTCCGGATCGTCAAGTCCGGCTCCAGGCAATACAGCGCGCCTTGATTGGCCGTCCCGTTCAAGCTCATCGTACCGGCCCAGAACCTTCCGGCCGCATCGCACTTGCCGTCGTTGAACCGGGTGTTCGGTTTCCGCCCGGACGGATTGCCAAGAAAGACAAGCTCTCCGCCGGCAAAATCGTACGCATAAAACCCGTCTTCCAGTACTAGGGCGACACCGCCCGACCGCCGCGGTACGACTGCGCCGATCTTTTGCCCTACCGGGATGACGGCTGTTTTCTTCGTGCTTGGTTCGTATGTATGAAGAGCTTTCCCGTCGATATCGACCCAATACAGCAGGCCGTTTCGTTCGTCCCAGCTTGGACCTTCCCCTAACGCCGCTTTCGCGTCCAGCAGCAATTCCGCTTGTGCCATGCCGATCATCCTCCCCGAAAGTTCCGACTGCTATGCAGTACTTATTCCCGACACCCATTATACACCATCCCGGCCGTTTGGTGTCCAACTATTCCGGGCAACCGGACGGGTTGTGCCAAATTGTTGTTTGTATATCTGGCCCGCTCCGACCATATACTTTAAAAAAGCAAATCATCTCATCGTTCGCGAAGAAAGGAGTGAGTCCGATGGAACTGTTCGCCTTGACGCTGTCAAAAAACTGGACTGCGTTCGCCGATAAGCTGTACGTTCGTTTATCGTTGTCCGCACGGGATTTACATACAGCCGGACATCAGGTCCGATTCGAATGCGATTCGTTCAAAACCCATTCGACCATACGCTGCGTCGCCGTATTGCCCGAGTTTCAATTGCAAGCGTCCGGTTCTGCCGTTTTTCGGATGACGGCCGAGACGTTAGCCGTCTTTATGCTGGATGAAATGGAACAGCGGCTGCTGCGCGAGATCATTACGGGGCATTACCGGTATGTGGACGAGGTGGACATTTCCTCGATCGAGCAATATTGCCGGCAAGTGTTGGACCAGCCCGAGCCCAGCGCCGATCTGCCCAAATCCCGGCAAAGAAGACAGCATAAGATCGCCGATGCGCTTTTCTCTTATTTGGAGCAAAACAACGTCATGAACGTAGTGGGGTTTATCCGATTCCGCTTGGCGGATTATATGGACGAACTTCGGGAAGTGGCGGAATACGCCATTGACGAATATATTATGGACCAGCAGTATCAAGAGTTCATCTCCCTGCTCAAATATTTCGTGTATATCCAGGAAACGAAAATTCCGGTCGCTCATCTGATGCATCGCGGCGGCAATGAATTTACGCTGTACAACGAGCAGATGAATCCGATCGATACGGAGCAGTTCGAAGGCTTTACGCTCGAGCTGCTGGATAAGGAAATCAATTTCGAGGACATGATCGTCAGTACGCTCATTTCCGTGTCCCCGCAAAAAATCGTAATCCATACGCGCGATCCGGAAGAGCAGGTCATCAAGACGATTATGCAAATTTTCGAAAACCGGGCGATGGTATGCACGTATTGCAAAGTGTGCGGCAGCGTCTTGACCGGCAAAAATAAAGATCAGCTGTACCCTTGACACGTTCCCGTCGCTGCTGTATTATGTTTACACATAAACCGACAACAAGCGACGACCAAAGACATGAATCCCTGAGAGACTGTCCAGAGAGAGGAGACCCGCGCTGCAATCTCCTTCTGTTCGAACAGCGGATTTACCCCTTTGCAGCTTTGGCTTGAACCCGCGCCGCGTTTCCGACAAGGCCGGCAGTAGACGCCACCGTCTCATCCCCGTTACCGGATGCCGAAAGGTTTCGCGCTTATTCACGGCCGCGGAACGAATCAGGGTGGAACCACGAGAATAGACACGCTCGTCCCTTTTGGGATGGAGCGTGTTTTTTGCGTTTATCGATCCCCCTCTTTCAGGAAGATCGATCCCCCTCTTTCCCCCTTCGCCAAGGGGGAGGACTCGGGGCGGCGCCCCGAGACCCCGCAAGGGTGCGTCGGAGTTACGGGGCCGTCTTCGGCGGAAGTGGGGTGCAGGGAGCGCTCTTTGAGGTCGATCCCCCTCTTTCCCCCTTCGCCAAGGGGGAGGACTCGGGGCGGCTACCCCAAGACCCCGCAAGGGTGCGTCGGAGTTACGGGGCCGTCTTCGGCGGAACCAGGGTGCGGGGAGCGCTCTATGTCTTCAGGAAGAGAGGCTTCCCTTCCGGAGAACGCCTCTCTTCCTGAAGACCCGCTTTCATGCGGCGGGTGTATGGGAAGTTGATGCCCCTTTATGGTCTGACTGCTGCTTCTGAGGATCGATGGGTGCTGCGTTTAGGGAGCCGCGTCATGACGGTGTCATGAAGCTTTCTTTCGAGCAGAGCAAGTGCAAGGGCAAAGGCAAGGCAAAGGCAAAAAGCATCGCCGGAAAGCTCCGCTTTCCAAGCTTTAAAGGGCAAAAGCCAAATGCCAAAAGCAAAGCAAAGCAAATCGCCGGAAAGCTCCGCTTTCCAGGCTTTCAAGAGCAAGATCAATTGCAAGAGCAAACCAAACACTAGGAGGAGACAAGCATGTCTGTCAAAGTAACTTTACCCGACGGAGCGGTCCGCGAATACGAAACCGGAGTGACCATCGAAGACGTAGCCGGCTCGATCAGCTCCGGCCTGAAAAAAAATGCGATCGCCGGCAAGGTAAACGGCAAAGTCGTCGACCTGAACCATAAGCTCGAAGGCAACGCCAAGGTGGAGATCGTCACGCTCGATTCCGCCGACGGTCTCGAAGTATACCGCCACAGCACGGCGCATTTGATGGCTCAAGCGCTGAAGCGGATTTACGGCACCAAAGCGATCAAGCTAGGTATCGGTCCGGTCATCGAAGACGGCTTCTACTACGATATCGACCTGGAGCAGCCGCTGTCGTCGGAAGATCTCGAGAAGATCGAGAAGGAAATGGACAAAATTACGCAGGAAAATTTGCCGATCGTCCGCCGCGAAGTAAGCCGCGAAGAAGCGGTGCGCATTTTCACCGAGCTGGAAGACCCGCTCAAGCTGGAACTGATCCGCGATCTTCCTGAAGATTCCGTCATTACGATTTACGATCAAGGCGAATTTTTCGACTTGTGCCGGGGGCCGCATCTGCCTTCGACGGGCCGCATCAAGGCGTTCAAGCTGCTCAGTGTCGCGGGCGCATACTGGCGCGGCAATTCCAAAAACAAAATGCTGCAGCGCATTTACGGCACGGCTTTCCCGAAAAAGGCACAACTGGACGAACATCTCGTTCTGCTGGAGGAAGCGAAGAAACGCGACCATCGCCGGATCGGCAAAGATCTGAAAATGTTCACCTTCTCCAAGGAAGTCGGGCAAGGACTTCCGCTGTGGCTGCCGAAAGGCGCGAAGCTTCGCCGCCTGCTGGAACGCTACATCGTCGATCTGGAAGAATCGCTCGGCTACCATCACGTCTATACGCCGGTTCTCGGCAGCGTGGAGCTGTATAAAATATCCGGACACTGGGAGCATTATCAGGAAGACATGTTCCCGAAGATGGAGCTGGACAACGAGGAGCTCGTGCTCCGTCCGATGAACTGTCCTCACCATATGATGATTTACAAGAGCGATATGAGAAGCTACCGCGACCTGCCGATCCGCGTCGCCGAGCTCGGCACGATGCACCGCTACGAAATGTCCGGAGCGCTGACCGGTCTGCACCGCGTACGTTCCATGACGTTGAACGACGCCCATATTTTCGCGCGGCCGGATCAGATCAAGGAAGAATTCGCGCGCGTTATCGGACTGATCCAGCGCGTATACGAAGACTTCGGCATCAAGGAGTACCGTTTCCGTCTGTCGTACCGCGACCCTAACGACACCGAGAAATATTATCCGGACGATCAGATGTGGGAAATGTCCCAACGGATGCTGAAGGAGGTCGTCGAGGAGCTGAAGCTGCCGTATTACGAAGCCGAAGGCGAAGCGGCGTTCTACGGACCGAAGCTCGACGTGCAGATCAAGACAGCGCTCAAGAAGGAAGAGACGCTCTCTACCGCACAGCTGGACTTCCTGCTGCCGGAGCGGTTCGGGCTCGAGTATGTCGGCGAAGACGGTAACAAGCACCGCCCGGTCGTCATTCACCGCGGCATCATAAGCACGATGGAACGGATGACCGCATTCCTGCTCGAAAACTTCGCCGGCGCGCTCCCGACCTGGCTGTCGCCGGTGCAAGCCGTCGTCATTCCCGTATCGGACAAATTCGACGATTATGCGAAGCGAGCGACCGAGAAGCTGCTGGCCGCAGGCGTCCGCGCCGAAGCCGATCTCCGCAACGAGAAGCTCGGTTACAAAATCCGCGAAGCGCAGCTCGAGAAAACGCCTTACATGCTCGTTGTCGGCGAGAATGAAGTAAACGCCGGCACGCTGTCCGTCCGTAAGCGCGGCGAAGGCGACATCGGCGCTCACGCAACCGACGCGGTCGTATCGATGATTACCGAAGAGATTCGCACGAAGAAAGTTTGATTCACTCCCATACTATATAGGCATCGACCGAAGACAAGAACGCCGGTGACGCTTTCCAGAGAGAGGGGGACAGGTGAGAGCCCCTCAAGTCCGAACCGGACGTTTACCACTTTGCAGCCGCATTTGCGAAAGGACCTGCATTATGTTCGATGCGGTCCCGGGTAGCTTATGCCGTCCCATCCCCGTTACCGGATGCCATAAGGTTTTGCTTTGCGTCCTTTCGGGGACGTCCGGCGAAACGAACAAGGGTGGAACCACGGCAGCACGCTCGTCCCTCACGGGATCGGGCGTGTTTTTTTTGCCTCCAATAAATAAAGGAAAAAAATGACGTTATTCGGGCGGAAACTCGTTGCGCCGAACAAATAGAGGAAAAAAAGATCTTATTTCCTGAAAAATGACCGGAAATGGCGAGCAATCCGCTGAAAAAAGAGAAAATAGATGCAATATATTCCGCTATTCGGGTCGAGGAACGAGAAATCAAGCGTTTTTTTCCGCTAAGGAACTTTAACGGAATTACCGCCCTAGCTTACGACCTGGGCTTTCGGACCGGCAAGTCCCGGTCGTTAGAAAGAAGAAACGTCATCCGCTAAAGTTCCTAACGGAGGCGAGATGCATTTAAAACCATATAAAGGAGGAAGTCGGTATGTCTATTCAAATCCAATTGCCCGACGGGGCGGTCAAGGAGTTTCAACCAGGAACGAGCATCGAGGAAATAGCGGGCGCGATCAGCCAGGGGTTGAAAAAAAACGCGGTGGCGGGAAAAGTGGACGGCAAAGCCGTCGACTTGAGCTACCGGCTGGAGCGGGACGCGAAGGTGGAGATTGTGACGCTCGAATCGGCGGAAGGACTCGAAGTGTATCGCCACAGTACGGCTCACCTGATGGCGCAGGCGCTGAAACGGATTTACGGCCATCAATCGGTGAAGCTCGGAATCGGCCCGGTCATTGAGGACGGATTTTACTACGATGTCGATCTCGAGCACCCGTTGTCTTCGGAAGAGCTTCAGAACATCGAGCGGGAAATGGAGAAGATCGTGCAGGAGAATTTGCCGATCCGGCGCCGGGAAGTGGGCCGCGAAGAAGCGGTGCAGCTATTCTCCGAGCTGGACGATCCGCTCAAGCTGGAGCTGCTTCGCGATCTGCCTCAGGATACCGTCATCTCGCTATACGAGCAGGGCGAGTTTACCGATTTGTGCCGGGGACCGCATCTCCCTTCGACGGGGCGCATTAAGGCGTTCAAGCTGCTAAGCGTTGCGGGCGCATACTGGCGCGGGAATTCCGACAATAAGATGCTGCAGCGCGTATATGGTACGGCTTATCCGCGGAAGGCGGAACTGGAGGAGCATCTCGTCAGGCTGGAGGAAGCGAAGAAGCGGGATCACCGCAAGCTAGGCAAGGAGCTGGAGCTGTTCATGTTTTCCGAGGAAGCGCCGGGCATGCCGTTTTATTTGCCAAAGGGGACGGTTATCCGCAATGAGCTCGAACAGTTCTCGCGCCGCCTGCAAGCCGAGCACGGCTACGAAGAAGTCCGCACTCCGTTCATGATGAACCGGAGAATGTGGGAGCAGTCCGGGCATTGGGATCATTATCGCGACAATATGTATTTCAGCCAAGTCGACGAGACGGCTTTTGCTTTGAAGCCAATGAACTGCCCCGGTCATATGATCCTGTACAAAAATACGATGCATTCGTACCGCGAGCTGCCGATCCGGCTGTCGGAATTCGGACAGGTGCACCGTCACGAGCTGTCGGGGAGCTTGGGCGGGATGATGCGTGTCCGCACGTTTTGCCAAGATGACGCCCACATCTTCGCCCGTCCGGACCAGATCGAGGATGAGATCGGCCAAGTTATCGATCTGATCGACCGCATGTACAGTGTGTTCGGGTTCGAGTATGCGATGGAGCTTTCCACAAGACCCGAACAATCGATGGGGTCCGACGAATTGTGGGAGCAGGCGGAGGGGGCTTTGCGGAACGTACTGGAGCGGCGCGGCGTTCAATACCGTCTAAACGAAGGCGACGGAGCTTTCTATGGGCCGAAGATCGATTTCCATATCCGTGACGCGATCGGAAGAAGCTGGCAGTGCGCCACAATCCAAGTGGATTTTCAAATGCCGGACAAATTCGACCTATCCTACGTGGACGAGTCGAACCGGAAGCTTCGCCCCGTCGTCATTCATCGCGCCGTGTACGGGTCGATAGACCGCTTTATCGGCATTTTGACGGAGCATTACGCAGGAGCGTTTCCGGTATGGCTCTCTCCGGTTCAGGCGACGGTCATTCCCGTGTCCGAGAAATTCGACGACTATGCCAAACGGACGGTGCAGCTGCTTCGCACGGCCGGCATCCGGGCGGACGCGGACTTGCGAAGCGAGAAGCTCGGTTACAAAATCCGCGAAGCACAGCTGTCCAAAACGCCCTACATGCTCATCGTCGGCGAGGATGAAGCACGCGACGGCATGGTCTCCGTCCGCCTCAGAGGAGAAGGCGACATCGGCGTAATGGAAGCGGAGCAGGTCGCGGAGAGAATCAACGATGATATCCGGAATCGCAAATGAGGCTGCGGCAGCAAACGCCATATCAAACCCCCATGAACAGATCGTTCACGGGGGTTTTTGGCGGCCTGCGGAGGCCTTTCAATCGACAAGCGTCAAGCAAAATGGGATGATTCGATTTCCGAACACCGCTCTCGTTGTGCCGGATGTCGAGCAATGCAAGTAACAAGGCTGGTTCTTCCTTTTGCATAGGGAGTGCCCGCCGATTCAACACCATTCCGTTTTTAAGTTCCGGCTCCCGTATAGATCGCCGCATTTCGGGGAAACCTCTTCCTAATTGGAGGTAACCATATAATGTTATTGTCGACGTTTTGTCAATCCAGACGGTTTCGGACCGCCCTGCTCTGTTCGGCACTGCTGGCCGTACCGGGACCTATGGAAAGCAACTCGGCCGCCGGAAAAGCGTATTCCGTAACATCGGGGGGCGCGGCTCCCGCATCCGCCGTTGCCGGCAATCCGCTGAATTCCGACGAACCATCGCAGCTTCCCGCACAAGCGGTCAAACCGGACGTTCCGGCCGCCGCATCCGCCGGCGAGTCCGTAGCGGAAAGACTGTCCAAACTCAAATCCCGCCAGGAGCTTATCGAAAAAAATAAACGGTTCCCGATGCTGCATGGAGATGTGTCGCAATTTAAGGGCTCGATGGAAGTAGTCGCTACGGGATATTACGCGGGAGTCGAATCTACAGGCAAAAGACCCGGCCATCCCGAGTACGGCATTACGTTCTCGGGGGTAAAGGTGCGGCAGGGAGTGCTGTCAACCATAGCGGCCGATCCGAAGGTGTTTCCGCTCGGGACGATTCTTTACATCCCGGGGTACGGCTACGGAATTGTGGCCGATACCGGTTCGGCGATCAAAGGGAAGAAGATCGACCTGTACTATACAACGAAGGCCCAAATCTATAAAGAATGGGGAAAACGGACCGTCCAAGTATTCGTCGTCAAGCATGGCAACGGCCGCGTCACGGAACAAACGCTCGATTTGTGGGATGACGTGATGACTGCGGTATCGTCGCAAAAAATCGGTTCGTTGGATCTATAGCCGCAAAAACCGATGTCCTGTTTTGTCGAGAACAGTGCATTGGTTTCTTTTTTTTTCTACAACTCTATGCTAATATGTTCCATATAGGAAACGCATTCATTGGCAATGGTTAATTCCTGTTTCTGGGAGATGAGCCTGATGAGAACGGGATTGCTGCATACGGAATTAAATAGCGCGGAAGAGCAAGATGCATTGCTAATGGACGTGTACAAGCAAATGTTTATAGTGGCTTACTCTATCATTCGCAACAAGACGGAAGCGATGGACGCCGTACAGGAATCGTGGGTGAAAATATTGCGCAAGCTGGATACGCTGCGCGACCGGGATAAGCTGATCCAATGGGCCAAAGTGATCGCCACCAATACGGCATACAATATGATCAAGCGCAAAGTTGCCGTCTCGCTCGGCGACGCCGAGGAGAACGGCATGCCGCTCGTTGCGGCCGAAGGGGTCGAGGAGCGTGTGATGCGCAATATCATTTTCGAAGAAATCAAGAAGCTGGACGACAAAACAAGACAAATATTGACTTATAAATATTATTACGATTGGAAGGACAAAGAAATCGCGGAACGGATGGATCTGCCCGTCGGGACCGTCAAAGCTCGTATTCACCGGGGCAAGGAGCAGCTGAGGGCGATGCTGAACGATCCGTATTTGAAGTCCGAATAAGGACGGTAACGTAACAAGAATACATACCGGTTGGTAAGCACGGGATTACATAAAGTAGTCACCTCCATCAAATAATACGTTTTGTGGAGGTGACTTTACATGGCGAAGAACAAAAATAAAAACCGGAAGAACAACGCCGAGTTTGCCGAAGAAGTGACTACAGCCGGCGCCAACAAAAAAGCGCAAAACAACGTCAACCAGAACACCAACCGCTAATAAAGATGAGAAGACGGGGGCCCGCGGGCTCCCGCCTTTCGAGATATCAGTATGCGCCGGTCCCACTTTTCCGTGGGGCTTTTTGCGTTTTTCCGTTTTGCGGAAGCTCGGAAGCCTCGCTTCCGATAGTCCATCCAAGACTCGGTCCGGAGACGGAGTACGAATCAATCCGCCGACTCTTTGTTTCCTACCGGAAATCCAATACAATGTTAGTAAGCAGAACGGGTGGCGAACCATACGCCTGGAGGAATTCACTATGAGAAACGGCTTTTGGGGCAAGTCGGTCGGCGGATTGGTGCTCATTGCGATCGGCATCGTATTTTTGCTCAATCAGACCGGCATGATTACGGTCGATCTGGGTTACATTTTCTCGAACTTCTGGCCGGTAGTGCTGATCATTATCGGGCTTAAGGGGATTTTGGCCGTACGCCACTTCGGACACGGCTACATCGGCTCGTTCATATGGGGCTCGGTTATGATCGGTCTCGGTCTGGTGTTTCTGAATAAAAATTTCGGCTGGATTCCGAATTTCAGCGTCGGGGATTTGTTCAAATATGCGATACCCGCTATCCTGATCCTAGTCGGCTTGCAGATGTTGTTCCGGCCGAGGACGCCAAGAATCGATCCTGAACCTGAGCCATATACACCCAAAGAGTGGAAACCGTACTCCGGCGGCGATGCGAACCCGTCCGATCCGGTTTCAGGCGATAGCTCTCAAGGGATGTATACTGCCGGCCCCCAAACTCCGCCTCCGCCGCAGGCAATGAACCATAGCGGGGGAAGCTGGAGCGAGGCCAAGCAAGAATGGAAGCAGCGCAACCGGGAATGGAAAGACGAGCTTAGGCAGCGCAAGCGCGAATGGAAGCACGAATGGAAGCAGTGGAAGCACGGCGGGCACAGCCATGGATGGGACGGCTGCTCCTACGACGGCAGAGCCGACAACCGGAACAGCTTTATCGGCGACGTGCGGATCGGCCGCGAATATTGGGAGCTGAAGCCGCTCAACATCTCCCATTTCGTCGGAGATACGGAGATCGATTTGACGCGTGCCAATATTCCTTACGGGGAAACGACGATCAATATATCGTCCTTCGTCGGAGACGTGAAAATATTCGTCCCGAATGATTTGCAGCTCGAAATCAGCGTCAGGGCATCGGCTTTTCTGGGCGACATGAGCGTGTTCGACAGATGGGAAGGCGGATTGTTCCGCAATATGAAAGCCGAATCCCCGGCCTATGCCGAAGCGGATAAACGGATTCGCGTCAACGTGAGCACGTTCATCGGGGATGTGAGGGTGAAGCGGGTCGGATGAATCGTTTAACGAGATCGATCAATATCAAGTGGCAGCTGCTCAGTTATTTTCTCGGCGCTATCGCCATCGTGCTGGGCGGCTTCGCATTGGGATGGTTATACTGGCGAGATTCGCTCAGCGTCAACAATTTATGGATCGAGTACGTGCTGCTGCTCGTCGTGTCCGGGCTCGTAATCGCCTACTTGATCGCGGCCCAGCTCCAACGCAAAATCGACAGGCTGCATCTGGCCATTCTGCAGCTGGCCAACGGTAATTTGGGCGAGAGGGTCCATCCTTTGGGGGTGGATCCATTCGACCGTATATATGGGGATTTCAACGAGATGGCTTCCTCGATCGAGAAAAGAGTCATGCTGCTGCAGCAGGTCGGCGAGGAGAACGTCATGCTGCAAGCCAAATCGAATGAAGATGCCGTAATCGAGGAGCGGAAAAGGCTCGCCCGAGATTTGCACGATACGGTGAGCCAGCAAATGTTCGCGATCCATATGTCGGCTTCGTCGTTGTCCAAAATGGTCGAACGGGGGCAGACGGAGAAGGTCGGCCCGATTCTCCAGCAGCTCGTGTCGATGTCCAACTTGACGCAGAAACAGCTCCGTTCCATGATCGCCCAGCTGCGGCCGATCGAACTCGAGGGCAGACGGCTATCGGATGCGCTGGACAAATGGTTTCCGGATTACTGCCGGCAAAACGGACTGCAGGGCAGTATGGATATTCGACTCGGCGGATCGTTGTCGGACGGTATTGAGCATCAGCTGTTTCTTATTATTCAAGAAGGAATGGCGAACGTGGTCAAGCACGCTTCGGCGCGTCACGTCGTGTTGTCGCTTCACGACAACGGCAATCAGTACGTCCTGCAAGTCCATGACGACGGGCAAGGCTTCGAGAGCGACAGCGTCCGCGTCAACTCTTACGGACTGTCGACCATGAGCGAACGGGCGCAGAAGCTTGGCGGAAATATGGAGGTAAGAAGCAAAGCCGGCGCGGGAACGCGAATTAAAGTCAGTATTCCGAAATTTGTACCGACAAAGGATCCGGCGAAGAAAACCGACCAAGGTCAAGGTTCGGATCAGGAATAGGAGCATGCGTATATGGAGAACGTTATTAAGCTTATGATTGTGGACGATCACGATATGGTGAGGCTCGGATTGAAAACGTACTTGTCAATGGAAAGCGACTTTCTTGTCACGGGGGAGGCGGCGAACGGCAAGGACGCTTTGGAGCGATTGAAGGGAGCCGGACAAGACGGCCTTCCCGATATGATCTTGATGGACCTCATGATGCCGCTTATGGACGGGGTGGAAACGACCCGCGAGGTGTCCCGGCTGTATCCGCAGGTGAAGGTGATTTTGCTGACGAGCTTCCTGGAGGATGAGAAGGTGCTGCAGGCGATTGAAGCCGGGGCTATCACCTACGTGCTGAAGACCGTTTCGTCCGATGAGCTGGCCCATGTGATCCGCAGCTCGTACCGGGGCTTGCAGGTTATGAATTCCGAAGTGTCCCAAGCGCTGACAAGAGGGCTGCGGCAGCGCTCCACCCAATCCGGGCAAGATGACGGAGCGGGACTGACGGGCAGAGAAATGGAAGTCATGCTGCTGATCGCGGACGGCAAATCGAACAAGGATATTGCCGACGAGCTGCATATCAGCATCAAGACGGTCAAGACGCATGTGAGCAACCTGCTGATGAAATGCGAAGTCGAGGATCGGACGCAGCTTGCCATTTACGCTCACCGCAAAGGCTGGAGCGGCAAGCCGGCGGGCTGAGGCAGGGATAAAATCGGCATTTTTGGCGCAAACTATTGTTAAAAACAAGGAGTGCGCCATGAAGCCGATTCAATCCGCTCTGGAAAACCGTACGGACGAATTCGATCGCGTCAAAGATCATTTGCAGCAGTATCAGTTCACGCTCGGAGGGAACTGGGACTATGATCACGGCTGCTTCGATCATTCGCTGGATGAAGCGAATAAAGTGTGGCTCCGGCTGCCGTTCGAAGTGACCCGCGGCAAGCTGGCGGGCGCCGAGTCGCCTAATCCAGGCACGCAAATTTTGATGGGGACGCCGTTCGTGCTGAAGCACGTCTACAATGAAGGGCTGGATTCCGAAGCGGTTCCCCGTACGTTCGGGGCGATGATCGACCAATTCCAGGATCCGGTCGACAAGGATGCCGGCGTGGAAGACCACTGGGTAAGGAAGGCGACGGAATTGCTGCGAGAGGTGGAGCAGGGGCTGGTATAGCCCCTGCTTGTTTTGGTTTCGGAGGGAGGACGGGGGGCGGCCGGTTGGTTTGCCGGTTAAGGCATGTCGATAACTGTAAAAGGTGTAGTTAATTCTACGTTTTATCGATATTGGACAGCTTTAAATGGAAAAGATGCAGCTATTATTATCGAATTCGCTCCATATCGCCCATTATCGCGGAATTAGATGCAGGTTTTCCAGTTAGCTCCCCGGTTTCCGCCTGATTCGGCAAAATTAGATGTAGGTTTTCCAGTGCGCGCCTAGCCAAGCTAGGCACAACTAGCTGATGAAAGTTCAACCGAGGTAGGGGTCAAGCCGCCCCTCGTGGCTAGCAGGCAGACGTTGAGGAAATCCGGCGGCTGAAGCCCTGCGAATAGCTGCGCCAAGCGCATTGAAGCAAACTAGAGAAGCATCGCGGAATAGGCTTCGACAGCGTTTGCGTCACTTTTTGGGGCGCAAGTATCGGGGTCCCCGAAAAGTACCCGGAATAGGCTTCGACAGAATCGCGTCACTTTTGGGGCTCAAGTATCGGGGTCCCCGAAAAGTACCCGGAATAAGCTTCGACAGCGTTTGCGTCACTTTTTGGGGCGCAAGTATCGGGGTCCCCGAAAAGTAATCGGAATAAGCTTCGACAGGATCGCGTCACTTTTTGGGGTAAATTTAGCTTCATTTTAGTTTGTTTTAATGTTCGTTTAAGGTTGCGGGTGCAATATATAGACAAGAAGAACAACATACAGCAATACAATTGAAAGCAGGGAGAATGTAAACCGGAGGAGGATTTTGCAATGGAAAATAACAAACGCGACTATAGCGACTTCTTTAAACCGCAGAACGACGAGTCGAATCGCGCAAACCATAACGAGCAACACGACGACAAAACCGAGAAACCATCGTACTACTATTCGTACGGCCCGTTCAAATCATCGGCCGGCAACGATACGGGAGAAACGACAACCGCTTCGTCGGAGCATGGAACGTCGAATGTTGAAATTACCGCACCGCGCCCCGTACGCCCTTATTACGGATATACCGACCGGGGCGAGCAGATGCAGCAGATGCCGGCTTCGCAAAATCCATGGGAATTCAATGGCGGGAAGAAAAAATCGGGCTCCTTCAAATCGTACTTCGCTACTTTCTTGGCGGGCGCGGTCGTGGTCGGAAGCTTGATGTTCGCCTCCGATAGATGGAATTTGTTCAGCGACGCGGGAGTGCTTTCGCAAAATAACGGCGCGATATCAAGCTCCGTAACGAAAGCGAACGGCAGCGGCGGCAACGGCGGCGCGACGACGGCGGCGTTGGAATCGATCGTCAGACCCGACAATATTTCGCAAATCGTCAACAATGCCAGCCCGGCCGTCGTAAAAATCAATACGTACGCCAAAGCAAGCAGCCGTTCCAGAAGCGGTACGAATTCCGATATCTTCGACTATTTCTTCGGAAACGGCCAGCGCCAGCAGCCGAATACCGGCAACGGCACGCAGCGTCAGACGCTTGGCATGGGCTCCGGGTTCATCTTCGATAAAGAAGGATACATTCTTACGAACGAGCATGTCATCAACGGCGCCGACGAAATCGAAGTCGAAGTCCAAGGCTACAGCCAGCCGTTAAAAGCGAAGCTGCTCGGATCGGAATACAGCCTCGACTTGGCCGTGCTTAAAATCGAGAAGCAGGACGGCAAAGACTTCAACATGCTGCAGCTCGGCAGCTCCGACGATATCAGCGTAGGCGATTGGGTCGTCGCGATCGGCAACCCGTACGGCTTTGACCATACGGTTACGGTAGGCGTGCTCAGTGCGAAGGAACGCCCGATCGACATTCGCGATACCCAAGGAACGCGGGAATACAAGCATTTGCTGCAAACGGACGCTTCGATCAACCCGGGCAACTCGGGCGGTCCTCTCTTGAACCTGCAAGGCCAAGTAATCGGCATTAACACGGCGGTCAGCTCGCAGGCGCAAGGCATCGGCTTCGCGATTCCGACCAGCACGGTGACGTCGGTTCTGGAAAACCTGAAAAACAACGTGAAAATTCCGATCCCTTACATCGGCGTGAACATTCAAGACATTCCCGAAGAATGGGTCAAGGAATTGAAGCTGGATAATGCGCAAGGTACGGTCGTCGCTTCCGTCGTCCAAGGCAGCCCGGCATCCAAAGCCGACCTGCAGCCGTACGACGTCATCACCGAAGTGAACGGCACGAAGGTGAAAAACACGGAAGAATTCCGCAATACGATCAAAAGCTTCAAAGTAGGCGACAAAGTAACGCTCACGGTACACCGCAGCGGCAAAACGTTGACGACGGCTGTCATCGTTGGAGACATGAATAAATAACGAAGGAAGCCGTATTCGGCAGGAGGAAAGCAGAGCGGGACGCTGGGACGTTCCTCCTGCTTTCCTTTTTCGTTGAGGAGACATCCGAATCGCCGGATTTGCCTTCGCAATGCGGGGTATTATACGATAGAATCATCACTTCACTTTGGGAAATTTTGTTTCGGAATAAACTGCAAAGCATCACTACACTTTTTGGGGAAAAGGATGGTTGGACGATTGAGAGAGCATATTTTGGTAATTGACGATGACGAGAAAATAACGTCCATGCTGCGGCGTTCGCTTGCATTCGAAGGATATACCGTCACAACGGCGAACAACGGCACCGAAGGCTTGAGGCAAATGCTGGCGATGGAGCCGAGCTTGCTCATATTGGACGTCATGATGCCGCAGATGGACGGCTGGGAAGTATGCCGCCGCGTCAGGGAAGGCGGCAGCTCGGTGCCGATTCTGATGCTGACGGCGAAAGATGAAGTCGCCGACCGGGTAAGGGGGCTCGATTTGGGCGCCGACGATTATTTGGTCAAGCCGTTCGCGCTCGAGGAGCTGCTGGCGAGAATCCGATCGCTGATGCGCCGCCGCGGGGATACGGCGGAGCAGAAGACGAACCGGACCCAGTTCGAGGATATTATGCTTGATCTGGATACGCGGGAGGTGATCCGCGCCGGCCATACGATCGAGCTGACAACCAAGGAATTCGATCTGCTTCATCTGTTTCTGCAGAATCCGAAACGGGTGCTGTCGCGGGATATCATTATGGAGAAAATATGGGGCTACGACTACAGCGGCGAATCGAACGTGCTGGAAGTATACATCGCGCTGCTGCGGCAAAAGCTCGAGGAGTACGGCGGCAAGCGGATCATTCAAACGGTTCGGGGAGCGGGCTACGTACTGAGAGGGGAATGACGGATGTCGATACGTCTGCGCCTGACGCTTTGGTATTCGGGCATACTGGCCGTTACGCTGCTAGTATTCGGAATAGCGCTCTACGCGTTTTTCAACTTTAAGCTGCATAACGATTTGCGCGACGAGCTGGTCATTCAAGCGCGGGAGGTCAATAAAGAGATTCGCGGCTTCGGGGTGTTTTATTCGCTGCCGGAGTTGCGCGAATTCAAATCCGCCGGCATTTATTTGCAAAGCATCTCGACCCAAGGACAGATCAAGCGCTCCAGCAATTTGCGCAGCAACCTTCCATATTCGGAGGAATCGATTAACCGGGTATTGCAGGGTGGCGACGGCTTCGAGACGATAAACGTCAATCAGGAGTACAAGCTGCTCATGTATTATAGCCCTCTTGTGTTCGAAGGCTCTCTCGTCGGCGTGCTGCAGGTTGCGACCGTACTCGACGACGTTGAGCAGTTTTTGTACAATTTGAGGCTCATTTTGATCGTCATAGGCTTGCTGACGATTTTCCTCGCCGCCTCCGCAGGCTGGTTTTTGTCAAGAAAAGCGTTGAAGCCGATCGAGAACGTGATCGATGCGGCGAACGCCGTGGAGAAGAGCGCCGACTTGAGCAAACGGATCGATTACGCGGGACCGATGGACGAGATCGGACGTCTGACCGATACGATCAACGGCATGCTTACGCGTATTCAAGGGATGTATTCCGAGCTGGATGACGCATACCGCGCTCAGCGGCGCTTCGTCTCGGATGCTTCGCACGAGCTCCGCACCCCGCTTACAACGATCCGGGGCAATGTGGATCTGCTCGAGAAAGTATGGAAATCGACCGCGCTCGAATCGGGCAAAGAAGACGGTACCGGCATAAGCGTGATCCGGGACGGCAATGTCGAGCTGTCGCTCGAGGCGATGCACGACATCGCTTCCGAGGCCGAGCGGATGTCGAGACTCGTCAACGATATGCTGTCGCTTGCCCGGGCCGACGCCGGCTTTACGATGAGCCAAGAGCCCGTGGAGATGAGGCCGCTTGTCGAGGAAGTGATTCGCCGGGCGCAGTTTTTGCCGCGAAGCGCCGAATGGATAGCCGGGGATTTGGCCGTTCTGAACGACGTTTATGTGCAGGGGAATAAAGATTATTTGCAGCAGCTGCTGTTCATTCTCATCGAGAACGCATTCAAATATACCGAGGAGGGGCATGTCGAGCTGGATGCGCTGCAAGCAGGCGGTCAAGTCGGGATCCGGGTAAGCGACACCGGAATCGGGATGGACAAGGACGAGATTCCTTATATTTTCGAACGATTTTACCGGGCCGATCCGTCGCGCGGCAAAAAATCCGGCACCGGCCTCGGGCTGTCCATCGCGAAATGGATAATTGACGCTCACGGCGGCTCGATCGAGGTGAAGACGCAGAAGGAAAAAGGTACCACGTTTATCGTGTGGCTGCCCGTCCTGCCTTCGCTTTCTAATCCTTATTGAATACGGTATAATGAAATTGTAAACAGTTGATGTCAAATCGTGTCGAAAGCAGGCGGATTGCGATGGAAGTGCTTAAAATATCTCCCAGAGGATATTGCTACGGCGTAGTCGACGCAATGGTTCTCGCGCGCCAAACGGCCCGCAACCTCGACTTGCCGAAGCCGATCTATATTTTGGGAATGATTGTGCATAATAGTCATGTGACCGAAGCGTTCGAAGACGAAGGCGTCATTACGCTCGACGGCGCCAACCGTCTAGAAATTTTGGACCGGATCGAGAAAGGGACGGTCATCTTCACCGCCCACGGCGTATCGCCGGAAGTACGGAAGCGCGCCCGGGAGAAGGGATTGACGGTCGTCGATGCGACATGTCCCGATGTAACCAAGACGCATGACCTGATCCGGGAGAAGACGGGACAGGGCTACGAAATTATTTATATCGGCAAGAGAGGGCATCCGGAGCCGGAAGGAGCCATCGGCATCGCACCGGATCACGTTCACCTGATAGAGAAGGAAGAAGAGATCGGCCAGCTGGATCTGCCCGTCGACAAAATCATCATTACGAACCAGACGACGATGAGCCAATGGGATATCCGGCACATTATGAACCGGCTGATCGCGAAATTTCCAGCAGCCGAAATTCATAACGAAATATGTTTGGCTACTCAGGTGCGGCAGGAGGCGGTGGCCGAGCAAGCGAAGGAAGTGGAGCTTGTCATCGTCGTCGGAGATCCGCGGAGCAACAATTCGAACCGTCTCGCCCAAGTATCGGAAGAGATAGCCGGAACGAAAGCATACCGGATATCCGATGTGTCGGAAATCGATACCGGTTGGCTGACCGGCATTAACAAGGTCGGCGTTACGTCGGGAGCTTCCACGCCTACTCCGATCACGAGGGAAGTGATCGGATATTTGGAACAATTCGATCCCGATCGTCCCGAGACATGGGAAATCAAACGGACGATCAACAAAAGCAAGCTGCTCCCGCCGGTAAAAGCACTTTCACAAGAATAGGATGGGGACCCGATGACGGTACAAGTGAAGCGTACAACAAGACCCGCCAACCCGTCGCGCCTCACTCGGACGTTCAGTGGGATAGCCCGATGGTTTAGATACAAATATTTGCAGCTGTCGCGGGCGAAAGGCGGAGCCGCCAAAGTGGCCGCGGGCTTCTCTATAGGCATTGCCGTGGAGATGGTCACTTTGCCGACGTTCGGATTGGCCTTTTTCCTTATTTTCCCGCTTGTTTATTTATTTCGGGCGAATATCGCCGGGGCCTTGATCGGCTTCGTGTTCGGGAAAATCATCTACATTCCGGTGGCGTTTCTCAATGCGAAGGTAGGCGGCTTGATCGTTCCGGACCGGTTTAACGAATGGATCTCGTTTTTGCCGCATTGGATCGAGAAAATGCTCTACGTCAACGCGAAGCTGATCGTCGGCGGAATCGTGGACGGAACGATGATCGCTCTGCTGCTTTATTTCCCGCTCAAGCAATTGCTCCAGCTGTTTACGGCGAAACGTTCCGAGAAGCGCCGGGTGCGCCGGGAACAGCTCATACTGAAGCAAACGAATCATTGATCTTCCCGAAGGATCGCTTGGAACATGGTTATGTTCCGGCGATCTTTTTTGTTTGGAATGTCATTGTTTTCCCTATTGACGGGGAAAGGCTTATCGGGTATAGTTACTTTAACGATTAAAAGCATAAAAGCTTAAAAGCGTATACGCGTTGAAGCGTCTAAGTGAGAAAAGACAAGCGATCCGTTCGCCGGACGCAAAGCTACAGGGAGAGTGAATAATCATGATCGCAGTAACATCCAACCAAGTTTCCGACGAGCGCATCGCCGAAATCGTCCGCCATATCGAGAAGCAAGGCGTGCAAGCCCACGTGTCCAAAGGAACGGACCGCACCGTCATCGGCATAATCGGCAAGGCCGATCCGAAGCTGGCCGAGCAGCTCCGCCAAATGTCCGGTATCGAGAACGTCATCAAAATATCGAAGTCCTACAAGCTGGCAAGCCGCGATTTCCACCCGGACAATACGGTCATCAATATTAAGGGCGTAGAGATCGGCGGAAGCGAGCTCGTCATTATGGGAGGTCCTTGCGCAGTCGAATCTCCGGAGCAGATCGACGAGATCGCCCGGCTCGTGAAGGCGGCAGGCGGTCAAGTGCTTCGCGGCGGCGCATTCAAGCCGAGAACCGGTCCTTACAGCTTCCAAGGCGTAGGCGTGGAAGGCTTGGAAATGATGGCCGAGGCCGGCAAGAAACACGGCCTGCTTACGATCACCGAAGTCATGACACCGGAATATGTCGACGTTTGCGCCGAGCATGCCGACATTTTGCAGGTCGGTACGCGCAATATGCAAAACTTCGACCTTCTTCGCAAGCTCGGAACGATCCAAACGCCGGTGCTGCTGAAACGCGGCTTCAGCTCGACATACGACGAATTCCTGAATGCGGCCGAATACATTCTGGCCGGCGGCAACCCGAACGTCATGCTGTGCGAGCGCGGAATCCGAACATTCGAGACGTACACGCGGAACACGCTCGACTTGACGGCCATTCCGGTGCTTCACCAGCTGAGCCATCTTCCGGTCATTTCCGATCCGAGCCATGGTACGGGACGCCGGGAACTGGTCGAGACGATGTGCAAAGCGTCGGTAGCGGCGGGAGCGGACGGATTGATCGTCGAGATGCATACGGATCCGGACAACTCGATGACGGGAGACGGCGTACAGTCGCTGTTCCCGGACCAGTTCGCCAAGCTGCTGCAGGATCTCGAGAAATTGGCGCCGCTGTGCGGCAAAACGTTCGAGACGAAGAAAGAGCCGCTTCACGTATAAAGCTATCTATAATAGGTCATCCTTGCAGGCTCCCGTCGCATAGGCGGGAGTCTTTTCGTTGTCTTTTCGATCATATAAGGGGGATTTCGTGTCGTTTTCCCAAAGTGCCTATGATGAAATAGCGGATTTTTTGTCGAAATTGTGAAGTGAAACGCTTTCAATGTAAGCAAACCTGACATGATAATAAAAAATACCTTACATAAGTATTGACGCTGTTTTGAACCGCGATTATAATTAATTCCATAATCAATAAAAAACCTGAACAATGATCGATCGTGATGCGGTGAATGTTCGGAAATGGGAGGATTTAAATCATGTCTGTCCAAAATGTGCTCAATCTGATCAAGGAAAAAAATATCGAGTGGGTAGATTTCCGTTTTGTCGGATTGTTGGGTAAAGCGCAGCATATCAGCTTGCCAAGCAGTGAGGTAGACGAAGATACTTTCGTAAACGGTGTGGCATTCGACGGTTCCTCCATCCCGGGCTTCCGCGGAATCGAAGAATCCGACATGGTCATGATGCCGGATACGGAAACCGCTTATGTGGATCCTTTCACCGCACATCCAACCTTGATTATTATGTGTAACATTCATACGCCGGACGGCGAACGGTATGAGCGCGACCCGCGTTCGATCGCTCAAAAGGCGGAAGAATATTTGCAGCAAGCGGGAATCGGTACGGCCGCATTTTTCGCTCCCGAATCCGAGTTCTTCATCTTCGACGACGTCCGCTTCGAAACGGGCATGAACAAATCGTACTTCGAAGTCGACTCCGAAGAAGCGGCATGGAATAGCGCCCGCAAAGAAGAAGGCGGCAACCTCGGCTTCAAAGTGCCGGTCAAAGGCGGATACGTGCCTGTAGCTCCAATGGACTCGCAGCAGGACATCCGCAGCGAAATGTGTCGATTGATGGCTGAAGCGGGGCTGCGCATCGAGCGTCATCATCACGAAGTGGCGACTGCGGGCCAAGCGGAAATCAACTTCCGGTTCGACACGCTGACGAAAACGGCCGACAACCTGTTGAAATATAAATATATCGTGCACAACACGGCGCGCCAATACGGCAAAGTGGCAACCTTCATGCCGAAGCCGCTGTTCGGAGACAACGGATCCGGCATGCACGTCCACCAATCGATCTTCAACGGCGACACTCCGCTGTTCTATGAGAAAGGCGCCTACGCGAACTTAAGTGAAACAGCGCTTTACTATTTGGGCGGTATTCTGCACCATGCTCCTGCCTTGATCGCGATTACGAACCCGAGCACGAACTCGTTCAAACGTCTCGTACCGGGCTATGAAGCGCCTGTCAACCTCGTGTTCTCCAAAGGCAACCGTTCCGCAGCGGTGCGTATTCCGATCGCGGCTGTTACGCCTAAAGGATGCCGCATCGAGTTCCGTACGCCGGACTCCACGGCCAACCCGTACTTGGCGTTCGCAGCGATGCTGCTCGCCGGTCTGGACGGCATCAAAAACAAAATCGACCCGCGCAAACTGGGCTACGGTCCGTTCGACACGAACATCTATGAGCTGTCCGATGCCGAGAAGAACGAAATCCGCAGCGTACCGGGCACGCTTGACGAAGCTCTCGACGCGCTCGAAGCGGACAACGAGTTCTTGACTCAAGGCGGCGTGTTCACGAAAGATTTCATCAGCAACTATATCGAACTGAAACGCGGCGAAGCGAAATCGGTCAATATCCGCATTCATCCTCAAGAATATTCCTTGTACTTCGATTGCTAATCAAATAAGCAATACCGCGCCTCCGGCTTTCCGCCGGGGGCGTTTGTTTTGTGTGGGCGGGAGCATATGACAAGTGTCATGACCGGCAGGGACCCGGGTCCGAAAAGGACCTAGACCAAAGACCGGTTGGAAAAACAATCCACAGTCCGATTTCTCGGCTTCATCATTCCCTTACAATGGGTTATGGAGAGAGACAAAAAAACAAAAAAATCGGATTAGGTGGAAACCAAACATGAAAACATTGAATATTGCAAAAAAAGGTGTAATCATCGGCGGAGTTGCAGCTGCCATTCTGTTCGGCGGGACGTTTGCTGGTATCGGAGGAGTATCCGCATACGCGGCTACAACGCAGGTCGACTATAAGGCGATCGTCGAACGTAACTTGTCCAGTGTGGTCAGTTATGTCGGGGCAATTGCCAATCGGGAAGATAGCGAAATTAGAGAAGAACTGATGCGGGGGCAAAACTTGGTCCAACTATCCGGCATGACCGGATCGGAACTGTTGAATCGATTGGCCGCTTCGCTCAACCAATCGATCGATCTGGCTGCCCGGAGCGACAAGGCGATTACGAAGGAAGAGCTCGAGCGGATCAAGAGCGATGCCTCGCAACGGATTTCGACGATCATCTCGACAGATGGTTATGACGATACAAAGAGAGACGTGGATTACGAAATCATCATCGATCGTCACATGTCGGGTTTGGTCGGCTATGTGGGAGCTATCGCCAACCGGGAAGACAGCGAAGTGAGGGAATTATTGCAACAAGGCAAAAGTTTGGTGGAGCTGTCCGGCTTGACGGAGTCGGAACTGTTGAAACGATTGACAACTTCGCTCAACCAATCGATCGATCTGGCTGCCAACAGCGACAAGGCGTTTACTAGGGAAAAGGTCGACCTGGTCAAACGCGATGCCGCGCAACGGATCTCGACGATTATATCGACAGGCGGTTATGACGACACGAAGCGAGATGTGGACTACGAAATCATCATCGATCGTCACTTGTCGGGTCTGGTCAGCTACGTCGGAGCTATTGCCAACCAGGAAGACAGTAGGGTAAGGGAATTGTTGCAAGAAGGCAAAAGTTTGGTGGAGCTTTCCGGCTTGTCGGACTCGGAACTGTTGAAGCGATTGACAGCTTCGCTCAACCAATCGATCGATCTGGCTGCCCGGAGCGACAAGGCGTTTACTAAGGAAAAGATTGACCGTATCAAGAGCGATGCCGCGCAACGGATTTCAACGATTATATCGACAAGCGGTTATGACGATACGAAGCGTGATGTGGATTACAAAATAATTATCGATCGTCATATGTCAGGTCTGATCAGTTACGTCGTAGCTATCGCCAACCGGGAAGATAGCGAAGTGAGAAATTTATTGCAAGAGGGCAAGAGTTTGGTGGAAGTATCCGGCTTGAATCAAACGGAGCTTCATGATCGGCTCGTGGATTGGCTCAACCAATCACTCGATCTGGCTGCCAAAAGCGACAAGGCGTTTACGAAGGAAAAGCTTGACCGGATCAAGAGCGATGCGGCGCAACGGATTTCGACGATTATATCGACAGGCGGCTATAAAGAGTAATGCGGCGTTGACCCTCCCGGTTACGGGAGGGTCATTCTTTTGTAACATTTTCGTCGTATGCTTCTTAATAGAGCCCGGAGGTTCGTTAAGAGGCAGGGAGGATGGTTTATGGGAACCGGATGGACGGAAAACGATGCGGTGCATTTGCTTAGCCGGACGATATTTCATGTGTCGCCGGGTGATGTGAACGCCGCGCTCTCTCTTGGCCAAGAAGAGACCGTGCGAAGGTTGATCGAAGGCATTTCGCTTACGGGAGACAAGAAGTCGATACCGCCGATCGAGGAGACGATGGCCGATGGCAAGCAACTGAAGCCGAACGAGATCAACGACGAGCAAACGTACTGGCTGTATCGGATGGCCGCGAGCGACGAGCCGCTTCGGGAGAAGATGACGCTGTTCTGGCACGATCATTTCGCTACATCGCATCGGAAAGTAAATGATGCCGCGCTAATGCGGCAGCAGAACGAGATGTTCCGGAGTTTGGCGCTCGGGAGCTTCCACGAGCTAGTGCTTGAGGTAGGCCGTGATCCGGCGATGCTCATTTGGCTCGATTCGAACAGCAACAGAAAAGGCCAGCCGAACGAAAATTACGCGCGCGAAGTGATGGAGCTGTTCACGCTCGGTCTCGGCAATTACACCGAGGAAGATATTAAGGAAGTGGCGCGGGCATTTACAGGCTGGGGATTTAACCGAAACACCAAGCAAGTGATGTTCGCTCCGAGACAGCATGATAGTGGCATTAAGAAAGTACTGGGGGAGACCGGCAATTTCGACGAGAAGACCGTTGTCGATGTGCTGTTCCGGCAGAAGGCGCTCGCTCCCTTCATGGCGCGCAACCTGCTGACGTTTTTCGGGACGCCGAATCCGCCGGAGCGATGGGTGGCTCAGGTGGCGGCCGATTTTGCCGAGAAAGAAACGATCGGGGAGGTGCTGCGCTCGCTGTTCGAGTCCGATGAATTTTACAAGCCGGAGTACCGGCTTACGGTCGTCAAATCGCCGGCCGAATATGTGGCGGGCATACTCCGCGCATTCGAGATCCCGATCTCGAAAAGCTTCATCGGGAACATGCGCAAAATGGGACAGGAGCTGTATATGCCTCCGGACGTAGCCGGCTGGGATGGCGGGGCTGCCTGGCTCATGGCCAGCTCGCTGTTATCGCGCTCCCAGTTCGCGGAATCGGTGTCCAAGCGGATCAAGACGAATATGTTTACGTCGCCTTCCTATATGCCGGAGCGCAAAGATAAGGCAGAGGAATGGGTCGATTTATGGAGCCGTCAAGCAGGCTTGTGGGACTTGAGCGAACGGAGCCGAAGCGTAATCGCGAAATATGCGGACGAGACGTTCGTCCATGCGGCGTCGAAAGTAAACGGGATGAGGGGAACGCTGCAATTGCTCATGATCAGCCCCGAGGCCCAGATGAAATAACGGACAGGGACGGACGCTTCGCGGTATAAGGCGAGGCGCAAGGAGGAGACAGTCTCATGAAGATGAGCAGAAGGGAATTTATCGTCAAGGGAACGGCGCTGTTCGCGACATTGGGGCTTGGCGGGCCGTTTCTGTTCTCGAAAACCGGCCAGCCGCTGTATGCGGAATCGGCTGCCCCATCGGAAACGGCCTCTGCCGACCCGACCGTGCTGGTCGTCATACAGCTTTCGGGCGGCAACGACGGGATCAACACGCTTATCCCTTACGGATTGGGCGGCTATTACGATGCCCGGCCGACACTTGCGCTGAAGGAGAGCGAAGTGCTCGACATCGACGGGTTAGTCGGTCTGCACCCGAGTCTGCAAGGGCTGTACGGCATGTATCAGAAAGGGCGGCTCGCGATCGTGCAAGGCGTCGGCTATCCGAATCCGGACCGCTCGCATTTCCGTTCGATGGATATATGGCAGACGGCCGAGCCGGATAAATTGGGCCGTGACGGATGGCTGGGCCGCTACGTTGCCTCGTCGCTGTCCGACGTACGCAATCCGCTGAAAGCGCTGCAGATCGGCAACATCTCGAACAAGGCGTTCGATTCGGACGAAGTCAACGTACCCGTCATCCAAACGCTGGACACGTTCCGCCTTGTCGATCCGAAGACGCCGCCCGTCGAGCAGAATCGGATCGCGCAGGCGTTTCTCGATATGTACGATCCGAAGAGGCAGGGCGTGCAGCTGCAAGTAGCCTGCCGCCGCGGATTGGAAGCATATGAAAGCGTCGCGGCGATCCAATCGCTAGGAACGTCATACCGCAATAAGGTTGTGTATCCGAAGACCGGCATCGGCAAAGATTTGCAGCTCGTCTCGCAAATATTGAGCGGTCAGTCGGGAACCCGCGTCTTTTATACGCAGCTCGGCGGCTTCGACGATCATGCCCAGGAGAAGGAGCAGCACGCAAGGCTGCTGCAGGATCTGGATGTTGCCGTATCCGCCTTTTATGACGATTTGGAGGAGCAGGGGTTGGCGGACCGCGTTGTCACGCTTGCTTTCTCCGAGTTCGGGCGCAGGGTCAAGGAGAATGGAAGCGGGGGAACGGACCATGGTACGGCGGCGCCGGTGTTCGTCATGGGCAACAAGGTCAAGGGCGGGATGTATGGGGTATACCCGAGCTTGACGAATGTCGATCGGAACGGGGATTTAAAATACGAGGTCGATTTCCGCTCCGTATACCATACGCTCGTCGATCGATGGCTTCAAGGAGACGCGAAAAGCGCGCTTGCGAAAACGTACGAAAATATCGGATTTATCGGATAATAGCACAAAGACGCGCTGAACCTGTTGGTCGGCGCGTTTTCATGTAATATCCTAACCTTGTAGAATGTGGTTACTGCCAGTTCTCGTACTCTTCCAACCAATTGTGTGCAGTGATCGGCGGTTTGCGCAGATAGGCATTGGGAACATGTTTATTATATGCGGTAATGCGCTCGTTGACAGCAGACAGACCCGCGCCGAAGTCCGCGGGCAGCGCCCGCTCTTTCTCCGCCGACAGCTTCTCCAGCTTGGCGCGTATTTCGTATTGAAGCTTCAGCCATAACGGCAAATCGTCGGCAAGTTTGAATTCCACATAAAACGGATCGAATGCGGCTGTTTCCTCTGTATGCGGCGTTTGTTCGCGAATGTCAAGCGATGCTTCCATCCGGATCCCTCCTCACAGAATGTACCCATACGGGAACTTCTTGATCTAATTATACCGCTGTCGCACACAGCCGGGAGCTGCCGGTTATGTCAGATTCGAGACAACTTCATGACGGAATGATGACACCAAATATATGCCGCCGTCATCGTAAATATGATCGAAGCGGCGAATAGCCGCAAACAGAACGGTGCATGCTAACGGGTGGAACGGCAGGAGGTGAGAAGATGGCAAGTCCACAGGTGAAGCAGCAAGCGCAAAAAATCGTGGAAAGCTGCAACAAGCTGCAAAACATGGAAACGGACGAAGCGATCCGCAATGAATTGTCGAAAATCAAACAATACTGCGCGACCATCGAAAGTCAAATTTAGTCGGATGCCAGCAAAAGTCCTGGGATGAATCCCTAGGGCTTTTGTCGCATTTTGTTGTATGAAATTTACAAAAAAAACGTTTACATGATTGCGTTCGACACTCTATAATGACATTGGTAATGATATCCGATGGGACTAAGGGGTGTGGAAGCATGTATAACTTTTTACTTTTTATTCACATTGTCTCGGCCATTATGGGCCTGGGGGCAGCGTTCGGCTTTCCGATCGTAGCCAAGACAGCCAAGACGGCCAGTCAGGCGAAGCACACGCTCGAACTGCTGAAGCGGCTTGAAATTCTCCCTAAAGTGGGAAGCATCGCACTCCTTGTTACCGGTCTTATACTCGGGATCATTACGCCTTCCTTATTTAAGAGCGGATGGTATATCGCCTCGATCGTGCTGTATTTGGCCGCGCAGGTTATCGTCATCGGTATGCTGCCGAAGCAAATGAAGGCGCAGGCGGACATTCTCGCGAACCATACCGGAGAAGATTTGCCCGGGGCGTACATAGAAGCCGGCAAGAAAGCGGCTAAGCTCGAAGGCGTAACGCACGTTTTGGCTTTTCTGCTCATTGCTCTAATGTATTTTAAACCATTTTAACTAATACAACCGATAAATTAGGAACCGCCGGTAAAGAAAAATGAACCGGCGGTTTTAAGTTTTATAGGAGTTTGGGCTATCAGGCTGCTCGAATACGACCCGGAAGCTAACGCCATTCGGCTCGTTATCCGCACGAACGGTTGCATGGTGAAGGACGGCGATCCGCTTGACGATGGCAAGTCCGAGACCGAACTCGCCCTTCGAGCCGGAGCGGAACTGTCCGAACAGCTCCTCGATCAATTCCGCCTCGATCGGCGGGCCGTCGTTGGCGATCGTCAGCGTGCCCCCGGCGCCGTTTCGTACGGGATTCGTAGCAACCGTAATCTCCGACTTCGCGTAACGGATCTGATTGTCCAGCAAATTTTCCAGAGCAACCGTCCATTGATCCGGGTCTCCCTGAATGACCAGCGGCTCCAGCCGAAGCGTCCATGTCAGCTCCGGACGCTGCCAGCGCAGACGTTCGACAACCTCCTCGGCCAGACGGTCAAGTCGGAACGGCTCCTTTGATACCGGCTTGTAGGTGGACAAATAATCGAGCTTCGTCAAATAAAGCAGCGAACGTATCCGGCTGCCGAGCCGTTCCGCTTCCCGATCGATCACCTCCACGGACGATTGCAGGCTGCCCTTCGGATAGATGCCGTCCTGAATCGATTGGGCATAGCTGCGGATGACCATGACCGGCGTTTTCAGCTCGTGGGAAATGTGCTGCAGCAGCGTCTGCTGCGTCTCGTCTTGGCGGATCAGCTGCTGCCGCGCCTGCTCCATCGAATGGGCGAGGCGGCCGATTTCGTCCTTGCGGTCGAGCACGATCGGTTCCGTCCGGTTCCGGTCGGCGAGATGCTTGACGTCATGCTCCAGCTTGACAAGCGGACGGGATAAATATTTGGCCAGCCACAACGCCGGAATCCAGCTGAACATGAGAATAAGGCCCATAATAAGCGATAGCCGAAGCGTCAGCTCGTTCACCAGCTTGTTGCGATGCTCGTCCCACATGTACGACAGCACGTACAGTTTCCTGCCCCGCAACGATTCGATGCTGATGACATAATACATTTTCTCGCTGCTTAACCGGTATTCGTACCGCTGCACCTGCTGCTTCTGCTCGAGGGCTTCGGCGGCAAGCAGCTGCTTGAATTCGTTCGGCAGCGTCACCGGATTCGGCAGCAGTCTTCCGTCCGGCGTTATGAACAGATGCCGGACCGTACGGATGTTCTGCTTCTCCTGATCGCGTTCGACGGCGGCCGGATCTTCCAGCAGCCGATCGGAAAGCCGGTCCTGCAGCCGGTTCGAGAGCAGCGAGTTTTGCGCTTCCTCAATCGTCCGATATATTTCCCGGGTAAAATAGCTGCCGAGGAATAGCGGGATGACGAGAAGCAGCAGAAGGGCGATTCCGGTCGTAATGGCGGTAATGACGAGCCAGATTTGGACGAACAACGGTTTATTTTTCACGATTGCACCAGCCTGTATCCGTAACCGTACAGCGTTTCCAGCCGCAGATCGGCCAGCTTCCTGCGAATGCGGCGGACCAGGTCGTCGACGACGCGGTCGGTGCCGAAATAATCTTCGCCCCATATATGGTTCAACAGCTGCTCGCGTGCGAACGCTTTTCCTTGATGCTTGGCCATGAACAGCACGAAATCGAATTCTTTTGAAGTGAGCTCAATTACATCGTCTTCACGGTAGACGAGGCGCTTCGCGATGTCGATCCGATACGGCGGGATGGCGATCGACGCCGCTGCCGGTTGCGGCTCGGTCTGTGGGGCGCCGTAGATGCGCTCCAGCAATTTGCGGGTGCGGATGACGAGCTCTCTCGGCAGAAACGGCTTCGCCAAGTAGTCGTCGCTACCCATCTCCAGACCGATAACCCGGTCGAGGTCGGCATCCCTGGCGGATATGAAAATGACCGGCATGCCGGGAGAATCCGCCTTAATCTCGCGTATGAGCTGAAACCCGTCCAGGTCGGGCAGCATAATATCCAGTATCCACAGGTGGGGCCTTTCCGGAATCGCCTCACGGGCTTCCTCTCCCCGCAGGAAGCTGCGGACATGCCAGCCTTCCTTGTGCAAATAGGTGGACAGCACCTGGTTCAAATTGCTCTCATCCTCCACTAGATTCACGCGAAACGACACGGCTCCGAGCCCTCCTCCCAACGTTCATGCCTTTATTATAGCATGCCGGGAGCGGCCCGTTGTTGCAAGAAAAACCCGACCGGTTCGTGATCCGGTCGGGCTTCGCTCTCGTATGCTTATTTGCTATCCGCTGGAGTCCCGGGCTTCTTCAGCATCGGACCCCGTTTCTCAATTTTTTGTTTCGGCTCCTTCGGCTGCACGGTTTGACCGGTTGCGCTCGGCTTCAGCTTGGCGATTCTCGCGGCGGCTTGCTCGTTTCCTTTCTTCACGTCCTCCAGAATCGGAGCGAGAGCGGCGCGAATGGCGTCGGCATTGTCCGCTTTAACCGCCTCAGTCAACGCTTGCCGATGCTTCATGGCGTCATGCATGGCCGCAGCGGCTTCTTTCGGGAGGGCTTTTTGGAGTCCGCCCTTCATGGCGGCGCCGAAAGGAAGTCGACCCGATTGCATTTGCTCGCGGATTTGCTCCTTCGAAATTTCGCCGCTTTCCACTTTCTTCTTCAGCTCTTCCTGTTTGTCTTTCCATTGCTTCTTCAGCTCTTCCTGCTTGTCCTTCCATTGCTTCTGATGCTGTTCTCTCTCTGCCTTGAGCGCGTCTTGGACGCCTTGATCCCGCATCAGCGACTGGAGCTGTTCGTGTAGGGATTGCTGCTCCGTCAGTGCGGCTTTCCAATCCGCGAGCGTATCGGGCGAATACTTCTCGGCCAGCAGCTCCAAATATTTGTGCTGATTCACTTGTTGATCGGCCATTCTGTGCTTGATCATCGGTGCTTGGAAGGCTCCGTGCGCGCGGTCGCGGATATCTCCCATATGCTTGATGATCAGTTGCTTCTTTTTGATTTCTTGCTGCTGCTGCGGTTTGGAGGCCGAACCGGAATTCGTATCCGGGGTCGTCTGTCCGGCGGCGTAAGCGGCGGCCGGAACGATCAGGGCGAGCGCCAGTGCGGCGGGCAGCAATGATTTCTTCAACATTTGCAATCGTTTCATGCAATCGTCCTCCGATCCGTGTCAGAACATTCAGGGTTCCCTGCATCCTTACTGTAACGGAGAAATGAGGGAGAAACATGAAAACATTATGGGAAATTGTGAGAAGGAATCAGCCTTTATTGCCGCTGCGCTCTCCAGTGCAGTTCGTCATGGAATTGAGCCAGCGAATCGTCCAAGCGGGTCGTCAGCTCGTCCGCCAAGACGAATTGGCCGTCTTCCGAGCGGGCAACCCAAGGATCGATCGCGTATACGCCGGACAAGATGTTCGTGCAGCTCATAGCGGCAAGAACGGGCTTCAAGGCATAGTCGATGGCGAGCAAATGGGCGATCGAGCCGCCGATGAACAGCGGAAGCGCGACTTTGCCCTGCAGCCCTTTTTGCGGCAGCAGGTCCAGAAACGTTTTCAGCACGCCGGTATAGGACGCCTTGTATACCGGGCTCGCGACGATAAGCCCGTCCGATTTCTCGACGGTTTGAACAGCTTGTTGGATCGCGGTGCTGGCGAAGTTCGCCTTGATCAGATCTTCCGCGGGCAGATCGGCGACATAGATCGTCTCGACCGTATGTCCCGCCTGCGCCAATTTGTTCTCCGCGTAGCCGGTCAATCCGTGCAGCCGCGAGTTTCTCGACGGACTGCCGGATACAATAGTTAAGGTTGCCATTGTCGAGCATACCTCCTCGATAAATAATCAATCCTGTACATCCATGCCGAATCCTGTAAAAGCGAATCGGAACCTCTTCGACAATCCTGACGCTCGGGCCGACAGCGGTTCGACAGCGCCGATTCGACGGAAAAAAGCGACGGCAGATTCGATTGGCCGAGGCGTGTCGACGGCGCGATCGGACAGCGTAAACGGACAAAGCAAAAAGAAGAAAACGACATAAGCCGATAAGTACGGCGCCTTTCGACCATTCTTGCTACGGTTCGGGCATCTCCGCTACTCTCCATCATATAGGCAATACCGCCAAAAATCACGTGATAATTTACCGAAAAAACTACGACAGCACTATCCGGGAAACGCCAAGATCAGCTTCGGCAACCCTGTAAATTCAGTGTGGTGTCAGCACATATGGATCATCGTTGAAGTTAATAACAGTCACTACTGTACCGTCGTAGAACAAGAGACTCAGTCCAGCCCCAACTCGTACTTGCCGACCGTCTCGCGCTGCTTGTCCACCTAGTCGTGCGGCGTCAACGTTCGGGCGATCCGGTAATACATATCGAAGCCGTGCCCTCATGTCGCCGCTCACGAGCCCATAACCTGAAAGATCGAATTCGTAGTCGCCTTGTAGCTTACCCTTCTTGACCCTGCTATGGCTCCATCATTGGATTACTTTGGGTTATAAATTTAACGCAATGAAGTTGTCCATTGTATCCCGATTTCGTTGGTATATATGGATATTTGGCGGATTATTTCTTTTCTTCTTTATTGGCCTGCCATTTATTTGAAGATTGAATTGACAGTTAATCTTTTGCATTCTATAATTTTTATGAACCTAAGTATACCAAAATAACAAGGGAGTGCTGTTTATTGATCATCGCCAATTTGCAAGGAAGAAGGCGCCTGGAGCAAGTTTTCGGCGGCAGGGGAAAACGTTTATGGTTCACGGCGGCGGTCGGGGGGATGGTGTTGACCACAGCCGCGTGCGGCGGCAACACGGCCGGTCCGCAGCAGAGCACTATGGAGCAAAAAGTGAAGAAAGACCCTTTTACGATGCTGGTCTATGCGGAAGGAGTTACTCCGGATGAATTCCAAAATCGGTTCGGGCAGGTGCTGCAAGCAAAGTTTCCGCACATAACGTTCGACTACCAGACGAATCGAAAAGGCTACGGGTTGAGCGAAATGCTGGCCGAAGGGAAAATCCCGGATCTGATCCGAGTGGACATCCCGACGCTAAAATCGAATTACCTCGACCTAGGGTTGGCCTACGATTTGAACGAATTGGTCACCAAGTATCGTTATGATATAAAGCGCTTTCAAAACAGTTTTATTCAGGAAATCAAGGATGCGGGGCAGTCGGGCGCCTTGTACGGTGTTCCTGTGCCCCCGTACTTTCCCGTCGTCCTCTACTACAACAAAAGCATTTTTGACCGATTCGGCGTGGCATACCCGAAGGACGGCATGACTTGGGATGAGGTATACGAAATCGCCAAAAAGGTAAACCGTGCGGAAGGCGATAAAATGTATCGCGGTTTCAGCGCCAACGCGGTGGCGGTCACGCGCGACAATCCGCTGTCGCTGCCGATTCTCGATCCGGAGAAAGACCAATTGCACGATGCGGATAAATGGAAGCAACTGTTCGATAATTTCACGCGCTTCTTCCAGTTGCCGGGCAATACGATCGAGAGTACTCAGGGCGTTGAAAAAAACGTCTTTTTTTCCAAGGCCACGGTGGCGATGGACATAAACCAACACAGCATTTACCTGAAGTATCCCGACAATGTCGATTGGGATATAGCAGCCGTTCCCGTTGCAGCCAACGGCCCGAAACTGATGGGCCAACGGGGTCCGGCCTACTGGTCGATTACGAAACAGAGCAAGCATAAGGAGGAAGCGTTCGAAGCGATCATGACGATGTTGTCCGACGAAATACAGACGCAGGATTCCCGCAACGGCATTCCGACAACGTTGGTGAACGAGAATATCCGGCGAGTGCTCGGTCAGGATCATCCCATCTACAAGACGAAACATATGCAGGCGGTCAATTACTATCCTCCCGCTCCCCCTTCGCCGAAGCGCAAGCCCGGTCTGGCTGACGTGAGCGGCGGCACGCAGCAAAATTTGATGAACGAAGCTTTTCATAATGCTGCTCTCGGCAAAACGGATGCAAACACGGCGCTGCGGGAACTCGACGAGAAGCTCAGGCAAGAGATCAAAAAAGAACAAAGCAAGTGACGCATCGGTCATTCTTTCATGAGCAGGAGGAGAGGGCATGAATAAATGGTTCGTTTGTTTGGTTATAAGTACTTTGCTCGTTGCAAGCGGTTGCAATTCGTCGGATAACGTGAACAGCAAGAAAGAAACCGGTAACCGTGCAGAGCCTGTTACGTTGAAGCTGTACAACTTCGGAGCTTTGAACCCGGACATGATCGAACGTTTATTCGTCCTACCTATCAAACAGAAGTACCCCCATATTACGCTTCAAGTTATCGAGCGGAATTCGCTTGCGATCGCCAATTTGACAATCGGCGGAAACGAGGTGGATATTGTGACCGGTTGGGGCAGCTTGCTGGATGAATTCGGCAATTACAAGCTGTTGGCCGACTTGACTCCGTATATGGAGAAGTACGGCATCGATTTGAGCCGGTTCGAGAAGTCCAATCTGGAAGGCGTCCGTCTTCAATCCGATACGATCGCCAAAGGCAGTCTGATGGCTCTGCCATTCGGGTACAACTATTATGCGACATTTTACAATAAGAACATATTCGACAAATTCGGCGTCTCCTATCCTCCCGACGGCATGACATGGGATGAAGCGGTCGAGCTGGGCAAAAAACTGACCCGGATGGAAAACGGGGTGCAATATAAAGGTCTCGATCCGGAAGGGATAGCTCATGTCGGAAGCTCGTTGTCCTTGCCGTATGTCGATCCGGCAACACTTAGGGGGGCCGTCAATACGGACGGTTGGCGAAAAGTGTTCGAGCTCGTCAAGCGCATCCACGACATTCCGGGAAACGAGTTCCAGATTACGAGCCATGCCAATACGGTCAATCGGTTTGTAAAGGACAAAAATGTTGCGATGCTTGCCGCTCCCGAAGTGCTCAATAGTTTGGCCGGCGTGGATTTCGAATGGGACATCGCCGAATATCCCAGCTTTCCCGAAAGGCCGCATACTTCTGGCATGGTTCAGACGTTCGTGCTCCAGATCGCCGCGAACAGCAAGCATCCACAAGAGGCTATGGAGGTGATCAAGCTGGCGGTGTCGGACGAGGTGCAGACGGCGCTAAGCCGTTCCGGATTTATGATGAGCCCGCTGAGGAGCGGGGAAGTCAACAAGCATTTCGGCGCGGACCATGCGCTGCTGAAAAACAGTCATATCGACGCGATTTTGAAAACGAAGCCCGCACCTTACGTGGCCCAAACAAAGTTTACGAAAGCGAGAGGATTTCTCGAGGCCAAGTACAAAGATTATGTAGCCGGCAAAATCGATGTCAACACCGCTCTGAGAGAGGCGCAGGAACAAATCGACGCCTATATAGCCGCAGAAAAATGAACGTCAATCGATCATTCCGGGCCGAAGCGAAAGGGATGGAAATGAATATGAAAAGACAAGGATGGAAGTGGGTAATCGCGATTATGGTTTTGACATCGATTATGGGTACATTGACACCCGCAAAGGTAGAGGGATCGATATCCCCGCATAAGAAAATATATGAACCCGAATACTTGGGGGAACCTCTTACGCAAACGCTTCTGCTCCATACTGCACTTGGTATGGAAGACGGACACAACATGCTCTATACGACAATGAGCGGAAAGCCCAATGGTCAGTTCATCGTCTATAATCTAGATACCCATACGGTAATGAATACATTTGAATTACCGGGAGTTAAAAATTCATGGAGTCATAAAATCGATAGCAAGGGAAATGTTTATATGCTCCCTCATGGCTATGTAAGAGTGTATCAGTACTCGCCGGTAACAAAACAGATTAAACAAAGTGAGCTGGTAGCAGGAGAAACGGCTACATATGGCTTGAATATGGATGAAAACGATAATGTATATTTCGGCACATTCCCCAGCGCCAAAGTTATAAAATACAATCCCGTTACAAATGAACTCACTGATTTCGGAACTATTTTTCCCGGACAAAAGTATGTCATGTCCATGGTATATCATGAGGGATTCCTTTATGCAGGCGGGCAAGATCAGAACAGTATGTTTGTTAAAATAAATGTTGCTACAGGCGAGAAGACTCCGATTCCGAACCCTAATACTCCGGATCTTCCGGCAGGGTTTAAGCCCATTTCCTACTACATGATGAGTATCGTAGACAATCTCATTTTTGCACAGATAAAAGCAGAGAACGGCGTGTATTACATGTGCATCTATGATATTAACCAGCAAAAGTGGGTGAAAGCATTTGCCAGGTCCTTCGGCCACTATGTATCTCCCAAGCTGGATGGGAAAGTTTACTTGCTGGGCGGTCTTCCGAGCGACGGAGGCAAGACAAATGCGCTGTATTCCATCGATATGACGACATTGAAAACAGAGGATACGGGCATAAGGTATTTTGGAAACTATACCGGAGGCGGATGGGTAGAGCTTAAAAATAGACCCGATTTGCCGGGTAAATCTCTTGTAACCGTACAAAATGGCATGGTGCTGGCCTTTAATCTGGCGACTAAAAAAGCGGAGTTCCTTAAGGAATCGAATTTCCCGGCTATAGGTATCCATATCCAGGACCTCGAAGCGGGACCCGATAACAAACTTATTATGGGCGGATATATGCTTGACAATGGTGTCATCTATGACACTGAAACCGGCGCCAGTCAAGAGTTCGCAACTACACAGACGGAGGCTATCAAAAGAATAGGGAATAAAGTTTATCTTGGTTGCTATACACAAGCAACGCTGTATGAATTAGATTTGGCAAAACCGATAGGGCCAACGAATCCCAAAAAATTGGCTTACTTCGGGACGGAGCTGCAGGATCGAATTTTTGATATCGTTGAAGCGGATGGCAAGATTGTAATGGGGACTTATCCAAGGGCCGGTTTTCAAGGTGGAGGTATTGCCATATATGATCTTGCAACAGGCGCCAGCCAGTTTTACAAAAATATAATTCCCGATCAAAGTGTTGAAGGATTGGCCTATAAGGACGGCAAAGTATATGGGTCCACCAGCATATTTGGAGGCTCATTTCCAACTCAGAAGGAAGCCAAAGTATTTATTTTCGATATGGCTACAAGGCAAGTTGTTAAAGAGGCAGCTCCAAAAATAAAAGGAGTGGAAACCCCGCTCACGCTTATAGGAGATATCGAGTTCGGACCGGATGGGAATTTGTGGGGCATTTCTACAGGCGCAGTTTTTGCTTTGGACCCGGTAACACTCGACACAGTGAAAGCAATCATCGTCGACAAAATATCGGATAAAAGAACGCTGCCTACAATAGCGCATATGATTTTTGGTGAGGATGGCTTGCTATATACAAATACGAACGGCTTTTTCGCCATGATTAATCCGGTTACATTGGAATATAAGAAGACTCCCATAAAGATGACTTATCCTACGATTGCAACGGACGGGAATATGTATTATACCGGATTTTCTTCCGATACTCACAAGCTTTATAGAATGACGGTTTCGGAGCTTACGGAAACGGAGTACAGTGCAATCTCGGGGAAATTAAATGATTCGGTCGTACTGTTTACCGGTCAAAACGGCATTTCAGCGAATGGAAAAGCTAAGCTAATAGACCCTGCAAATAAGCATGCCATTGCGATAGCTATGAATAGCGAAACATTAGTGCCGTCCAGTTTCTTTACTCAAGCTATGAATGCAAGGGTGGAGTGGACTCCGGAGACGCAATCGGCAGTCATTCATGTGGATGGCAAAGTCATTCGAATAAAGGTGGGGGAAAGCCAATATTCGGTTGACGGGAAAATGAAAGAAACCGAAGTGCCGGCACAAATGATGGAACAAGGACTTGTTCTCCCGCTGAAATCTTTGGTGAAATCGCTGGGTAAGTTTTATTTCAAAGATAACGATGGACTTGTTGTAATAAGTGATGATGTGAACTTGCTAAACAAAGGACTCGACAAAGAACTTATTGATGATATTAAAACTTATATCACGAAGGACGTTCCAAGATTGCTTGCCGGATTCAAAAAGGAGGATATTCGATAAACGATGTCCCGTTCTTAAAAAGGTAATGGAAGTTTAGCTAATCGTGAATAGGCTTGCATCGCGAAATTGCGCGTTGCAAGCCTTAGTTTTTGATGGGCTTATTGGCCGCCGTGTTCGGAAAGCTGTTTCTCCAGCTTTTGCAGGATAGGCTCCAGCGGTTCGAAGTGGGACCAATAAAGCTTCAGCTCCTGTCCCATCTGAATCAAATGATCGGCCGGCAGTTGGAGATCCGAGAAAAAATGAAAGGAAGGGATAATATCGCGAAACATAGGGTACCGATACGGACGGTTCGCGATCCGGTCCCCTTCGCCAGCTTGCTCGGCGGCGCGCTTTAGGGCGGGTATGCTCAACGTGTTTTGACGGATGAACAGCTGGGCTTGCCAGGACAGAAAAAAATCAATGAACAGCTTGGCCGCAAGCTTGTTTTCGGAAGCGGCGCTCAGCGCGAGGGCGATTGCTCCGACCAACGTTTTGGATTCACGGAAACGCGGAAGCGGCGCAATATCGTACACGAACGGAGCGTCCCGGAAATCGTTCAGGCTGTCATACGTGCACAAGATCATCGATACGTTCTGATTCAGAAACAGGGCGTGGACGTCCTGGTTGTTTTCCGACAAAAAGTTCGGGAACAGCTGCGGATCGCGGACGAGGCTCTTGCACAACTCCAGCGCTTCTTTCGCTTTCGGATCGTTCAGGCCATAGCCGCCCTGCTTGTCTCGCCGGAAGACAACGTTGTTTTGCAGAAGAAAGATCGGCCATCGGTTTGCAGACGGGAGATGAAAATAAAATCCGAACCGGCCGTTTCCGTTTGTAAGCGCTCTGCCCGCCTGGCGCAAATCTTCCCACGTCCAGCCGCTGTCCGGTTCCGGCAGCTCTTGCTCCAGAAAGTGCTCCCGGTTGTAGCAAAGAATGACCGGAGTGAAAACGAATGGCAGGGCAAATAGCTTCCCATCCCTTGCAAACGGCGTTTCAAGAAAAGGGTATATGCCGCCGACCGGTTCCAAAGGCTCTAATCGGACAGACCCGTCGACTGGATCGACAAAGTGCTCGAAATCATGCGCGTTGATTGTCAAAACGTCCAGTTGGTCCATGATCAGGCGATCTTCGTTCAGCGGCTTGCATTGATAAGAGATCGGAACGGCTTGAACCTGGATATTGGCATACTGCTTTTGGAAAGCCCCTATCATCTCCATCAAGTGAATTTCCTTGACCAGTTTGGGGGAATAGGCGAATTTCAAGACGACGGCATCGCTACGGGCGGTCCTAATGATACGCGCCCCGATTCTCGGGACTTTCTCGATATATCCTTCGTGAACGAGTACGTCCAACCCTTTGCGGACCGTATTTTTGCTAAGCTGAAACAATTTGCTTAATTCCAATTCGGGGGGGAGGTAATCGCCGACGCTTCTCATGCCGGTAATGATTTCTTCCTTCAATGTTTCGACCATTCGCTCCAGTCTCGTTCTCGAGCCGGACCGTTTCGAGCTTGGACCCACCATGATCACTCCGCACTTTCTGTTGCTGGTAGCTTCACTGGCTAATTATACTTGAACGGGGCCCGAATGTCATTG
This sequence comes from Paenibacillus mesophilus, assembly GCF_005938385.1. GTDB lineage: Bacteria > Bacillota > Bacilli > Paenibacillales > NBRC-103111 > Paenibacillus_AB > Paenibacillus_AB mesophilus. The sequence goes on along the minus strand of NZ_VCRA01000025.1, from coordinate 39,583 downwards.
CGCTAGCGGCTTGTTTCCCCGCGTATTTTTCCCTATGGCCCGATCCTTATTCGGCTCTTCCCGACACAGCCGGTTCGACCGTTTGTTCGATATGCTTCTCGCCCCAAGAACACATCGCATCGAGAATCGGTTTCAGAGACCATCCGTAGTCGGTCAGCGAGTAGACGACTTTGGGCGGGACTTGATCGTAGATCGTCCGTTTTACGACTCCATCCTCTTCAAGCTCCCGTAATTGCTGGGTAAGCATTTTTTGGGTAATGTCCGGCATCAGCCTTTTCAATTCGCTCGTTCTTCGATCTCCTTTGTCCAAGAAGCATAAGATTACAACCTTCCACTTGCCGCCGATAACATCGAGCGTAGCTTCGACCGGTATGTTGTATCCCACACAAATACCTCCTTATCTTTATAGGGTACTTTTAAGTACCTATATCACTTTAAAGTACCTATATTACTTCAAAGTACGTACTTACTTTATCGATCGTATGGCTCTATACTAACACCCAGGCGGCAAATCAACAAGACTGCCGACATCCGAACATTGCTTCGAGGGAGGAGTTTATATATGAGCCATTCGACCATACAATCGGCTTCCCGGCCGAACGTGAAGGCCAGGACGGGAACTTGGGCGCTTCTTGCCCTAGCCATAAGCGCATTCGGCATCGGCACTACCGAATTTGTGCCCGTAGGTTTGCTTGCATCCATAGCAGGCGATTTAAATATCGGCATCACGCTCGCCGGTCTTTTGATTTCCGGCTATGCGATCGGAGTAGCGGTAGGAGCGCCTATTCTTACTGCGGTAACAAACCGGATAAATCGCAAATTGTTGCTAATGCTACTGATGGTTGTTTTCATTATCGGCAATACGGTTGCCGCACTTTCGACATCGTTCGAACTGTTGCTTGTCGCCCGTTTCATTACGGCCTTCTCGCACGGAGTTTTCTTCTCGATCGGATCGACTATAGCCGTGCAGCTCGTACCGGAGGAGAAAAAGGCCAGCGCTATTGCGCTTATGTTTACGGGCCTGACAATAGCTACCGTTACCGGCGTTCCGCTCGGGACGTATATCGGTCAAGCTTTCGGCTGGAGAGCGACGTTCTGGGGTGTAGCGCTGCTTGGCATCATTGCTATTATGGCCATCGGCATGCTTGTTCCGAACAATCTAAAACAATCGCCGCCAGCCAAATTCTCCGATATGCTCCGATTGGTTGCGAACCGCAGGCTGCTTCTCGGATTCGCGATAACGGCGCTCGGTTACGGAGGGACGTTCGTCGCCTTCACTTACTTGACTCCGATCCTGCAAGAGGTGATCAAGCTTAGCCCGAGTATGGTCGGAGTCGTCCTGCTCGTCTATGGGATCGCAGTCGCCATCGGCAACGAAATCGGGGGAAGATGGGCGAACCGCAACCCGGTACGCGCCTTATTCCGGATGTTTCTCATTCAAACCGCCGTACTTCTTGCGATGACCTTCATGCTTCCTTTCCAAGCGGCCGGATTGATCGCCGTATTTTTAATGGGTCTGTTCGCTTTCATGAACGTGCCCGGCCTTCAGCTGTTTATCGTGCAACTGGCCGAACGTTATTTTCCATCGGCCGTAGACGTCGCATCGGCGTTGAATATAGCGGCTTTCAACGTCGGCATTGCGATTGGGGCTGTGGTAGGGGGAACGGTAGTCGACTCCTTCGGACTCGTACACACGCCATGGGTCGGCGCGGTAATGGTTGCGGCAGCTGTCGTCCTTACCGGCGTTTCTGCCAAACTCGAGCGAAGATGATCGCGGAATGCAAACAAAAAATAATTAGATCTGGAGGATTATACCATGACTCAACATGTACAAAGCAGAACTGCACTTCATAACGGCGTACAAATGCCTTGGCTCGGACTCGGCGTTTTCAAAGTAGAGGAAGGCTCCGAACTCGTCGAAGCGATCAAATCGGCGGTAAAACACGGCTATCGCAGCATCGACACCGCCGCCATTTACGGAAATGAAAGCAGCGTGGGCCAAGGAATTCGAGAAGCTCTCGCCGGTCATAATCTGTCCCGTGAAGATCTCTTCGTGACTTCCAAAGTATGGAACGCCGACTTGGGCTACGAATCCGCACTGGCCGCCTACGAGACAAGCCTGAGCAAGCTGGGCTTGGACTATTTGGATCTGTACCTCATCCACTGGCCGGTGGCGGGCAAATATAAGGAAGCTTGGAGAGCTTTGGAAGCTCTGTACAAAGCGGGCCGGGTGAAAGCGATCGGCGTAAGCAATTTCCAGATTCATCATCTGGAAGATTTGATGAACGATGCCGAAATCAAACCGATGATCAACCAAGTCGAATTCCACCCCTTCTTGACGCAAAAGGAGCTGCTCCGCTATACGAAACAGCAAGGTATTCAGCTCGAAGCCTGGTCGCCGTTAATGCAGGGGCAGCTGCTGGACAACCCGGTGCTGAAAGAAATCGCCGTCAAGCACGGCAAATCGATTGCTCAAATTATTTTGCGCTGGGACTTGCAGCACGGAGTGATTACGATTCCGAAGTCGACGAAGGAAAGCCGGATTATCGAAAATGCGGATCTCTATGATTTCGAGCTGACGCAGGAAGAAATGGACCGGATCGACGCGCTCAACCAAAACCGCCGTGTCGGCCCCGACCCGGACAACTTCGATTTTTAAAGACTTCGCTTGGCCCCCAAGGCGCAACTGCCGTTGGGGGCTTTTTCATGTTCGACCTCCGATTCGCGTTGTGGAACCGGACTCCGAATTTTTCGAAAAAATTGAAAAAAAGTGTTGTTTATTTTGCCCGGGACGATACAATTAACTTGTTCACACGATATTTATGGAGGGATATACGGTGGGTAAAATAAAAGTCGCCATTATCGGGTGCGGCACGATCGCGAACGGCCAGCATATTAAAGCTTATTTGGCCAATCCTGACGCGGAGATCAAATATTTCTGCGACATTATCAAGGAGAGAGCCGATAAGGCCGTACAAGACTATGGCTGCGGTATCGCGGTGGAAGATTACCGCGTCATTCTGGAAGATCCCGAAGTCGAGGCGGTATCGATCTGCACGCCGAACAACGGACATGCCGCGATCTCGATCGACTGCCTGCGGGCCGGCAAACATGTATTGTGCGAAAAACCGGCCGCCAGAACGTACGCCGAGGCACTGGAGATGCAGAAGGTTCAGCACGAAACCGGCAAGGTGCTCAATATCGGCGTAGTCAACCGCTTTAATTCCGGCGTCAACATCATCAAGAAGATGATCGAGAACGGCGACCTGGGCGAGCTGTACCACGTCTATGTCAGCTTCCGCTCGCACCGTTCCATTCCGGGACTCGGCGGAGCTTTCACGACGAAAGCGATCGCCGGCGGCGGCGCGCTGATCGACTGGGGCGTTCATTACCTCGATATCGTCATGTACTGCTCTGGCGATCCGAAGCCGCTTACGGTTACCGGCGAAGCGTTCTGCAAACTGGGCAAAGACATGCCGAATTATACATACACCAGCATGTGGGCGGGACCTCCAAACTATGAAGGCACGTACGACGTGGACGATTCCGTTACCGCGCTGATCCGCACGGAAGGTCCGACGATTACGGTGAACGGGGCTTGGGCGCAAAACATCGGCGTCAGCGAGTCGTTTATCGATTTTATCGGCGACAAAGCGGGCATCCGTCTGCAGTACGGCAAAGAGTTCGTCATCTACAGCGCGAAAAACGGCGCTTTGCTCGAAACGACGCCGAAGTACTCCTCGGTGAACATGTTCCAGAACGAAATCGACAGCTTCCTGAACTGCATTCGGACGGGCGAGAAATCGCCGGCGCATATCGATTCCGTCATCAAATCGTCCCAGATCATTCAGGCGATCTACGATTCGTCCGACCTGCGCAAAGAAGTTTCGTTGAACTCTTAAGAAGAAAGTCATCTGCACCTCATTCTCTCTAGACTTTCTTGGTAGGAAAAGGCCGGTCCGAAACGACCGGCCTTTTCCTCTTCTATTTTTGCGCTATAGTTACAAATACCCCGCCAATCGGATCAAAAGATCCGCCTTCTCCTGCGTGAACGCCTTCCCGGCAAGCGCCCTCACTTCAAGCTCGAATGCTTTCATTGCGGCTTTCTTCGCATTCTCGTTGCCGTTCTCCTGCGCTTTCTGAGCGACCATCAGCTTGGCGCACAGCGATTTCTCGACCGAGTCAGGGCGCGAGGAGGCGAACTGCTCGGCCAGCTTGCATACGCTGTCGAATGTGACGGCGACGGTAAAGGCAAATTCGGCGGATGCCGCATTGCCGGCTTTATCTTTCGCTTGTACGTTCAGCTTATGGACACCTAGGTCCAGCATATAGGCAGGCTGCTGCATCAAGGGCGCCGTGCAAGGGTCGACAGCGAGACCCGAACCGAGATCGGTCGCGGTGCAGCCGATCGACGCTACTTGGTCTACCGTGTATGCAGCGGCCCCGGCAAAGCGGATTTGCGGAGCCGTCTTATCAAGACGTACGGTCAGTGCATGCGCCGGCTCCTCATTGCCTGCACGGTCCGTCGCCCCGTAGGTAACGGTCGTGACGCCCTCGGCCGTAATGGCGATTGCTGCGGCATTTCCACGCACCGTAACAGGTGCCGAGGGTTGTGCTCCGTATGCGGAATACGTTACGCTCACAACTCCGCTGCCTGCCGATCCGTCCGTCGCCGTAATCCGAACGACCGCGTCCGTGTTCAACCAGCCATATTCGTTCGGCTGAGGCGTAATGACCGCCTCGGAGCGGGGTTTTTCGGAATCCGCGTTGCGAACCGTAATTTTGTGCAGGAGCGTTTTGTTCCCGTAGGGTGAATAATACAGGTTGCCGTCTTCGCCGAGCGCGAACGCCTCGGAATCGCCGAAATAGCGGGACTCCAGCGTAATCGGATCGATAACCGCCAGCCGGCGGCCGAGCGCCGCGTACAGGAGGCCGTCCTCCGACCATTCGGTTTTGTAGGAGCCCCATTGGCCCCAACTGCCGTCCTGCGGGAACACATTTTTCGATTTGATCACTTTCAGATTGCCCGGATCGACCGCGAAAATATAACCGTTCACGCCGCCCCACAGCAAGCCGTCCGGCCCGATGCTTAAGCCCCCGATCGCCGGCGGCTTGTTCAGCCCCGGAATATCCAGCTTGAATTCCGTTACTTTCCGAGCCGTTGCCGCGTCCCAGACAAACAGCTTCGCTTCTTCGGTCGTCGGCTGGGAGCTGAGTCCCCCATTGATCGATGTCGATCCGTAAATTTTGCCGTCCTTGTATGCGAGCGAAATAATGCTTTGATCCTGAACGATATTCCGGTACACCTTGAACGATTGGGCCGGATCGGTCACTGCGGGATCGTAGACCGTAATCGCCCCGCCAAGCTGCCCGTAGTCGGGAATCGAAGCCACATAAATTTTATTGCCGCCTACGACGCCTTGGCCCGGCCGGTCTTGGTCATCCCCGAAATTGAACAGCGTTTTCGGATTCGTTGCACTCGGCGCGATGGCCGGATCGTAAACCCGGAACAGCGCTTTCGGGTAAGAGCCGAAATAAATTTTGCCTCCGTAAGGCGTAATGCTCCCCGCCTGTCCCATGCTGAGCAGCTTCGTTTGTCCGGTGTAGACGTCGTATTCGGCCGCTCTTGACGCCTGCATGCCCGAAATGTAAATTTTGCCGTTCGGTCCTTTTTCGAAAGTATGGGTAATGGACGGCGAAGGAGGCAGCAGGTTCGGATAAGATTTTACCGTCGTAGTCTGCGGGTTGAAGAAGTGAACGCCGCCGCTGAAGTCCATGCTCGCTATGCTTTTGCCGGGCAAATCCGGATCGTCCACCTCGACCCAATCCGCACCCCGGAACCCTGTGCCGAACTTCATGCCGGAATCCTCGACGGCATACGTGTTGACGTCGAACGTTCTGATTTTTTTGTCGGCCGGAAAGTATACTTTGCCGTTCAGCGACTTCTTGGCGATGTGCAGTCCGGAAGAGCTGTTCTCGATGACGAGGTCGAGCCACTGGCCGGTTTCGATGTTGTAAATGTATCGTTTCTGGGATGTGTCGAACCGGGCGATGACGAATTTGTCGTCGACGACGTCAATATCGTAGCAGTATCCCGCTTCATTCAAAGGAGCTCCGATCTCGACCTTCTCGCCGGTGTCCACGTTGAGCTTATAGATTTTGGCGAGCGATGTGCCGACGTACACGTAGCCGTTGCTGTAGGCGATCGATCTGGCGTATTCTTGGCCGATCAAGCCCATCAGTCTGCCGTAGTCTCTGCCCTTCTGCGTGACGGGATCGTATTGGAGCACTTTGCCGCCCGGTCCCGTGGCGATGTACACCTTCCCCGCCGCATCGATATCTATCGCCCAGAACACGTTCTCCCCGGGAAAGGTGAATACTTTGCGCGCCTGCTTCGTAACGGGCGAATAGGCCCACAGTTGTCCGCCGGCGGCCATATAGACCGTCCCGTCCGGAGCGACCCGATGGCTCCAAACATCTCCCGCATCATCGAGCGGAATGCTGCGAACAAGCTTGTAGTCGTCGATATCGATCTCATGGAACATTTGCGGAATGCCTTTGACGGTCGTGTACATGACGTTATGGCCGTCTTCCTTGCCGGCGGTTCCGTCGAAGAGCCCGATCGTATCCGCGATCGGAGCGCCAAGGTTCTCCGGAGCGCCGAACACTTTATCGGACAAGGCGGGCCAATGCCCGGTGCCGATCGTCATAAGGGAAACCCGGTCCCGCGCAACCGGATGGGTGCCGTTTAGGATGGACTCCTTGCCGATTCCGATCCACGTGTCACCTCCGTCGCCGATCACTTCGAACCGGACCTCGGCGATGTCCGTGTCGGCATTCAGCTTCACGTCAGTCGGTTGAACGGCATCGATTACGAGCGTACCGTCCAGCACGGACGGATTGACGGAAGCGCCCGCATTGGCGAAAGCTCCGGCCGCCTGTACTCCCGCGAATCGCAGCTTCTGCCGGTCATAGAACAGATGGGCGCTCGCTTTCGCGAGATTGTTCACTTCCGTCGCGCGCAGCATTACGGAGAGCGATTGGCCCGGCGCAACCGACGAAGGGCCGACAAGTCCCAGCACGGCCGGCATATCGTTGATTTCGTATGTAATGGACATGTCGTCGTAATAGGCGACGCCGATCGCGTAGGCCGTCGTATAGGCCATCAATCTGGCGTACTTGGCGTTCGCGGGAGCGACGAGAGCCGGAGTCGCGGCTTCCTTCCACTGATTGACCGGAAAGCCTTTGGACGTTTCGTTGTGAACCGGCGCCTCGGCGATCTGCTTGTCGCTTGCATCGTAGAAGCGCAAGTTCAAGCTGGCCGTGCTTCCGTTCTCGAGCAGCATCTTCGCTCTGCCCGTATAAGCGACTCCGGGGACGACGTTCAGCCGATCGCTGATAACGGCGACCGATTTGTCTCGGCGGGAATCGGCTATTTTCAAGCTGTGCGAGCCGGATGCGCTCTTCGCGTCCGTCCATTCGTAGCGGAAGTCGGTTCCCGTTTCGGCGAAAAAGGAAGTCCATCCCGGTATTTTGCCGCTTGCGGGCGGCTGCTCGAAGCCCGGATTAGCCAAGCTCAGAGTGGCGATCGCGGCATGGGCAGGCAGCGGGACGATCCACGTTGCGGCGGATAAGAAGACGATGAATGACAGCAGAAGCGCTAACGACGGTTTACTTTTTCCTTTCAATTCTCAATACCCCGTTTCTTTGAAAGTTTGGTCGGTCCCGGGTGCAAGTGCCGGATATTCGCGGCAGCGGCGAACGATGCGGATCGTGGACAATCCTCCTTTTTGACAATTTAATGTAAGCCCTTTCAAATGGGTCTGCTGATGGCCGGGTTCATGATGTGTTGATTCCCATCTGATACCGATACTATAGAAAAACTAGCCGGGGTGTCAAATCGGTGATGGTCCATATTCGATAAAATCAGTTATTATAGTATGAATAGAACATAAAATGGCTGCAGAAGACCGATATAGGTACAGATTGAACAAAATTTCGCAGGAATTCGCTGCAAAGTAAAAAAAGTTCATCATCCGCCGAAGAGTTGGATTCTATGTGATTCCTATAAGTGCGAATAACGTCTGCTGCATGCGCCGTTTATGGTATAATGGGATCATTCGAATGCGAGGATGACCAGAACCAGAAGGAGCAACCTATTATGGGCAACAAACCCGATCGCCTTACGTTTCAAAACCGGTTGGATGAAATCGTCACGGCCCTTCGCCGGGATATCGGCTCCGGCACGCGGAGGAACGGGGACTATTTGCCGTCCGAGCGGATGCTTGCGGAGCAGTTTCAGGCGAGCGTCAAGATGGTTCGCAGAGCGCTTCACATTCTCGTATCCGATGGACTCGTCGAGAAAGTTCCGCGTGTGGGGAATAGAATTACTGGAGCCTCCGGCCGGCAGACCGCATCCGTCAAATTGGGCTGCTACCCTTCGGTAATGGATAATGCCGGGTTCCGCGAATTGCTGAACCGCTTTCGGCAGACGCATCCGGATATACGCGTCGATACGTTGACCGTACCTTATGTGAACTATAAGCAAGCGATCGAGCTGTATATGGACAACGATATTTTGGATGCCGTCACGCTAAACGGCATGAATTTTCTCGAAATGGCGGAAGCGGACGCTCTCGAACGGTTCGAGCCGCTGTCCGTGCGAGCGGAATGTTACCCGTTTCTGAACCGCGCGTTTATACGGGACGGCCTGCTCTATGCGGCTCCGTTCGTGTTCTCTCCCGTTGTGTTGTGTTACAACAAAGATTTGTTCCGCGAGATGAGAATTCCGGAACCGGACAGCAGCTGGACTTGGGAGACGCTCATGGACGTTTCCTGCAAAATCAAACGGGAGCGCGACCTGTTCGGCTTTTACGCCCATATCTCGTCGGTGAACCGGTTCCCGATTTTTCTGATGCAGCAGCCGTTCCGCTTCGACAAAGACGATCCTTCCGCGGGGCTGGACGATCCGCGCTTATGGGAAAGCTTGCGCCGGTGCCGGGAGGTCATTTACCGCCAAGGCGGCGCTCCCGCTTTTTTGTCGGAGACGGACGCCGATGCGGAAACCGTTTTTGCCCAGCAAAAAGCGGCCATGATCATGACTACGTATTACAGTTTGAACCAGCTCGGCCGGGTGCCCTTCGAATACGATCTCGCGCCGCTGCCGCACGGACAGCTGGCCAAGACGCTGCTGCTCGTCACCGGCTTCGGCATCAATCGCGGTTCCGCCAACAAGGAGGCTGCCCGGATACTGGTCGATTTCTTGACGTCGGAGAGCTCCCAGACGCTCATGCGGCAGCATTCGTACGATATTCCGGCTCATAAGCTGGCCGCGGAACAATCGGGCGGCGAGACGCTGTTCCGCCCTTCCCGCTATTCGATGTACCGTGAAATCGTTCCTACGTTCGGAGGCCACGAGGATTTGAATTTGCCGATGGATGAGTTAGACACCCTCCGCAACGAACTGAGGATGTTTTGGGCGAATATGGAGGAGCCGGAGGAGGTCGTTCGGCGGTTGCGGGAAGCGTTTGTGTAGGGACGGGCTGTTGGGGAGGAGAAATGTTCCGGCGTTCTGTTTTCGCGCGAGCGGATCGGCGGAGCAAGGGCAACTGGCGTGCCTGTAGTCCGGAGTTGAGCGGGGCAGCTGCAACGCAACTGGAAAACATACATCTAATCGTGCTTCGGCAATCGAAAGAGGGGACTCTTACTGGAAAACCTGCATCTAATTTTGCAGAAACGGGCCATAAAGCGGCGAATGGTGCGGATTACATGCAGGTTTTCCAGTAAAAACATCCGGACGGCTCCTTTGTGCCGAAATAGCTGTACATTTTCCAGTAACGCGGGTGATTCAGGCACAATCGGAGGCTCGCCAATTTAAAAGTATAATGTCGACTGGGGCCCCTTCGTCAAATCGGCCAGCACGCCGTCTTTGCGCCAAAACTCGGTATCCCTTTCGCGGGCGATCAACGTACACAGGTAGTGCTTGGGGTTGTCCGTGTCCTGAACGGCATTCAGGATGGTGAAGCTTAGCGGAGGCGCTCCGTCGAAGTGCCCCGGGTTCGCTATCGCCTTTTTGCCGCTTTGTGGATGGGTCAGCACCGAATAAGGTGTGAATACCGTATGATCGGCGACGCCTTGGTATGCGCTAAACTCGACGTCCCCGGCGGAAGGGAATATAAGCAGCCGCTGCATCATTTTCTGCTCGCCGTCGTCGCCGCTTATTTGGTCGAACAGAACGAAATTGTCTTTGATTTGACGGCTTTTCTCATACGGATGCGAATGGGCGAGCGGAATCAGATGCTCCAGATACGGCCCCCAACTCACGCCTGTTTTGCCCCCGGAGATGATCACGACGTCCCCGCCCGCATCGGTTCTGTCCAAGCCCAGCCCCCATTCTTGGGAAAAAATTCTCGAAGGCGCCCTCTTGTAATAGTCCATCATCAGTTCATCCCCGCTTAAACCGTCCAACGCGCTCTTGTCCTGGGTCGTAATTCTTTGCATGAGGGCTCTCCCCTCGGCTTCCTTCATGCCGTCCTTGTAAAAGACGTTATCGTCTTTCTTGATCCCTTCAGGAATCTCTCGCTGGATAAGCCTGGAGGTTCCGGTGTGAGAGGTGAACATGCGCTGGACGGCGCGATTGCCGATTGTCCGCTGAAGCTGCATGATGTGCCGCGCCGTAGCCGGCGCGTAAGACAAAGAAGCGCCCGGGGTGGAAACGTTCTCGGCATTCTTCCGCGCCTCTTCAGGGGAAGGGCGGTTTGGGCGGGCTGCTGACCGTTTGGTAGCCGGATGCCGCATATTCGTTCGAACCTCCTCGGACCATTTTCCGATATCACCTAAAAATTAACATTCCTAACCGTATCGCGCAATCCTCCGAAAGACCGAACGAGACTGTACGTTCCGACATCTCCTGTGATAGTCGGCGATCTTCTAGTGTCAAATTTTTAGCTCGTCGGTCGAATAGTAGGCCGAACAACAAAACCGGCCCGATCGGCCGGCTTTTGCGCATTTAAAATTGGAAGTAGATGAACGTATTTTGCTCGCCCTTCAAGTAAAGGATGAGGATCGCCGCGATGGCGGTATACAGCACGGCACGGATCGGCGCCGGAAAGTATTTGTGCCACCAAACCGACAGCCCGGAGCGGTGCTTGTGCAGGAAGTGCTCGACGATATGCAGGGCGAACAGCAGGATGGCGATGCCCAAATAGACGCGTAAGCCCGCAAAATGGAACGCATCCGGCTTCAGCATCCGTCCGATCAGCGACAGGGCGTCATTCAAGCCGGTTACCCGGAACAGCACCCAGGCGATGCAGGTGATATGGAAGAAGACGACGATGGCGATAAACCGGTAAATCAGGCTTTTGTCGAGGAAGCCGAGTCCGAGCTTTTCTTTGACGATCAAATACAATTTGTGAACCGTGGCCAGCGCGCCGTAGAACATACCCCAAGCGACGAACGTCCAGGAAGCGCCGTGCCAGATGCCGGATATCGTCATCGCGATGAACAGGTTCGTATATTGCCGAACCTCGCCGTTGCGGGAGCCGCCGAGCGGGATGTAGATGTAGTCCTTGATCCAGTTGGACAGCGTAATGTGCCAGCGGCGCCAAAACTCGGTCGGATTCTGGCTCAAGTAAGGCGTACGGAAGTTGACCGCAAGCTCCATACCGAAAAAGTAAGCGATGCCGAGCGCCATCTCGCTGTATGCCGAGAAATCGAAAAAGATTTGAAAGGCGAACAAGTAAGCGGCAATCCAGCCCTCCGCGCCGGTCAGCGTGGCCGTTCGCGAAAAAAATTCGTCCACGTGAGGCGTCAAATAGTCCGCCAGCACGACTTTTTTGAATATGCCGAGCGTCAGGAAGAAAGCGCCGAGCCGGAAATTCGCGGTGCTGAAGCGGATTTTGAACAAATTATCGATTTGCGGCATAAATTCCTTGCCGCGCATTATTGGCCCGGCGACCAGGTGAGCGAAGAACGAGATGAACACCCAGAAATGAAACACCGATTGCGCCGGCTCCCATCTTTTCTTATAGACGTCTACCAAATAGGCGATCATCTGGAACGTATAGAACGAGATGCCGATCGGCAGCACGATTTTCAACAGAAATGCGTCGTCCGTCAGCAGCTTGACCGAGAACCAGCTTTCCGCCGAACGGATCAGGAACGTCGTATATTTAAAGAAAATCAGGTTGGCCACGTTGATGACGATCGAGAACCAGAGGAAGAAGCGGCTGTAAGGCCCTCTCAGCCCTTTGGAGCAATAGTACGTGAAAGCCGTCATCGCCAGGAATAGAAGCAGGTTGCCTACTCCGGCGACGACGTAGAAGATCATGTTCGCTATGGTCAAGATCGGAATTCGCCAGCGCGGGAACGCGTAGAAAAAAACAAGCGAGACGATCATTAGAGCGATAAACTCGGGAGTGTGGAAGAGCATCGTCGTTCTCCTATCCGATCAAAAGTCTATTTCTGCAAATACGGCCACAATAGATCGGCAAGCAAAGCGTTGCCTTCCGGTGTCATGTGGGTATGGTCGGAGAAATAATCTCCCGGAATGACCCCTTCCAAATTCACGTAAGTGACGGGTTTGGACGCCATCATCCGGTCGATAGCCGCAAGATTGGCTTTGTAGCCGGGCTTCTGCACCGATTCCTTCATCAGATCGTGGTTCGTGCCGCTAAGGATGACCCATGTTTTCTTGCCTTCTTGATGGGCCACTATTTTGTTCAGGAAGTAAACGTCCCAGTTGGTCTCCGAAAGATCGAACGGCTCGTCCGTAAAGCTTGCGATCAGCTGTGGATCATGCAGAAGATCGTCGAAGTTCAACCCTATCGACTCCTGCCATTCCTTCTTGATATACCAAGCGCGCGAATCGTCCAGCGCATCGTCGGGAATCTCCTGCTTGCGCACATTCGTGAGCCAGAAGTTATACATATGCTTGCGGAAGTAATCCTTATAGCGCATCAGGGACAGATGGGGGAGCCAATCCTCGTGCAGAGCGCGCTTGAAATACTCGTAAGGGTTGTCCGGCGCCTTGAAGCCCGCGCTCGTAAGCTGCGGCAGCGCGTGCTTGTAAGCGGCATGATCGAGCTTGCGCAAATCCTCCGCGAGCCAAAACACGGCCGGCGGGGTAGGATCCCTCGGGATGAAGGACGCATAGCGGATGTTGAACAGCAGTCTGTCGCTCGAAATGCCGAACTTGTCCAGCTTCAGCAGCATCGTGTAGAAGTCGCCGATCTGCATCGCCGGAAACGCCAAATTATAAATGACCGGGGCTCCCGGCTTTTGCTGCAAAAAAACGTTGACAGGCTGATCGGAATTGCCCGGGCTTCCATACAAAATCGAATCGCCGAGGATGACGATATAATCTTGCCGATTGTTGCTGTCGATATCTCTTTTTATCTGCTGCAGCACCGAATCGACGTCGTGCATGTTGCTGTTGTCCAGCATCAAGGTATAGTCCATCCGGTTATGGTATACGTCGGATAGCGAGAAGGCGTAAGGGAACAGAAATTGAACGGCTATGAGAAAAACGATGACGTATTTGACGGATTTCATGTAGTTTGGTTTCACCCGTTTCCAAATTCAATAGTACTATTGTGTCCGAACATTGATTAGACGTCAACTATCGTTGAAAAGTTTTGGTTAAAGTCGCAATTTGGAAAAAAAAGGCGGGGAATCGAAAGCGATTGCGCCACCGTTCGACATGATTCCGGGAAAGGGAGCCTCAAGGGCAACATTAATTCTGCGACGCCTGCGTCGATTTCTCTCTCTCTCCCTTTTAAAGGCTAATGCGATTTGCTCTACTACGCATGCCGGCCAAGTATGGACATGAGAGAAAATAAAGTACAAATGTACCTTATCTTTGCCAATAGATCTAAAATCCGAACGCTAAGGGCGGTCGAAAGCGGTTGCGCCGCCGTTCCGGAAAATGAGTCCAAAGCAATCCTTGCCGGAATATGCAGCCTTACTGTATAATGATTTCCATTATTCCATATTCGATGTGCGATGAAGAAGAGGAGTACGCATGCTGGAAGCGTCAGAGAGCCGGTGGATGGTGCGAACCGGTGCGGACGGCATGCCGAATGGACTTCCGAGCAACCGGACCGAAACGTTCCGCTATACGGCAGCTTATGCCGTACGGGACAGGTAGGCTCTGGCGGGAACGCCTGCCCGATATCCGCAGGCACGGTATCGACAACGCATCGGTGCGCCGCTTCGGCGCTAAAGCATGGTGACGCTGCTCCGTATCGCAAAAGCGAGTTTGCCGCAGGGCAAACTAATTGAAGGTGGCACCGCGGGCTTTCCGTCCTTTTGTACAGGGACGGGAGGCTCTTTTTGTTTTCTTCGCGGGAAATAGGGGACTAAGGGAGGTGGTCGCTATGAGCGATGGTTGGTGGCGGAATACGTATGCAAGTCCAACAGCAATGTACAAAAGCCGCAAATGCGGAAGAGGCATATTCAATTGGAGGGATTTCCATGACTAGGTTACATGAAGAAGCGAAGCGCGATCACCGTCCCGGATTAATATCGGGCATCCGTCCGACGGGAGAGCTGCACGTCGGCAATTACTATGGAGCGTTGAAGGGGCTCGTCGATCTGCAAGAGCGTTACGACGCCCGCTACTTTATCGCGGACATTCATTCGCTTACGACGCATCCGAAGCCGGACGATTTGCGGGGCTATGTGATCGCTACGGCGCGCAACTATTTGGCCGGAGGGCTCGATCCCGAGCGGTGCACGCTGTATGTGCAATCGTCGGTTGCCGCCGAAATATGCGAGCTACACACTTATTTGAGCATGGTCATGCCGCTCGGGGAGCTGATGCGGGTGCCGACGTTCAAGGAAAAGGCGAAGCGTCATCCGGACAACGTCAACTACGGGCTGGTCGGCTATCCGGTATTGATGGCGGCGGATATTTTGCTGTTCAAGGCCCAGACGGTCGTGGTCGGCGAAGACCAGCTCGTTCATTTGGAAATCGCGCGAACGATCGCGAGGCGGTTCAATCAGCTGTACGGCGAAGTTTTTCCCGAGCCGCAGCCGCTGATCGACAATGCGGCCAGGATTCCTTCCTTGTCGGGAGCGGGGAAGATGAGCAAGTCGGACGGGGCGGCCGCTTATATTAGCCTGAAGGACGACGAGCGGGCGGTGGAGGAGAAAATACGGAAGGCGGTGTCCGACCCTTTGCGGGTATACCGCGACCAGCCCGGGCATCCGACGGCGGAAGGCTGCAACGTGTACCATCTGCACACGTTTTTCACCGGAGAAGCGGAGCGGCGGGACATCGCCGATCAGTGCCGCGGAGCCCGAATCGGCTGCGTCGAATGCAAGCGGAAACTCGCGGGGAGCATGAGCGACATCGTGGAGCCTTTCCGGCGGCGACGCGAACGACTGAGCGAGGCGGATACGGTCGACATGCTGCGGATCGGTCGGGATAAGGCGAAGGCGTCCGCGCAGCAGGTTATCGCCGAGGTGCGCCGGGCGATGGGACTGCAAATGCTGTAGCGGTTTGCGGGGGGCTCTCATCCCCCCGCATGGAATACGATGGTGCGGATCGGTTCGTACATCGGCGTCCGTCCGAAATGGCTGCGGTACAGCACAAGGCGGTCGGCCGTCCATTCGAGCGGGGTATCTTCTTCGGGACGAAATAAGCCGGCCAGCGCGTCTTTGCGTGCCGGTTCGGTTCCCGAATATTGGCGGGCCAAAGTGATATGAGGAGAGTACGGCCGGTTCTCGGGCTCGTATCCGAGCCCGGCCAGCTCGCTCTCGACATCGGCTTGAAGCGATTTCAGCGGCTGCAGCTTGCCTCCGAGACCGGCCCATAGGACGCGGGGAGCTTGCGGTGCGCCGAACGTGCCTGCGCCGGACAGCTGCAGCGCGAACGGATTGCTCCGGGCGGCGATGCGCGCAAGCGCCGTTTCGATGGCGGGAACCGCGGACGGAGCGACTTCTCCGATGAATTTCAGCGTAATGTGCAGATCGTCGGGGTGGACCCACTTTTTGAACGGTAGCTGCCGTTTCAGGCCGTTCACGGTCGCCCCGGCCTTCGCTTTCAGCTCGGCGGGAATTGGCACCGCGACGAACAGTCTAGGCTGCTCGGACGTAGTCGGCTGTGTCATAAGACATCATCTCCTTTCGAGCACTATATTACCGTTTTTGTATGAAAACTCCAAATCGGTGATTAATTTTGGACAACTTTCGGACAAATTGTCCGGTTGTATTGAACGACTTGCGGAATACTGCTATCATATCGATATTAAACAAACGGAGAAGGTGTGGTAACCAGTGACGAAACGGGCTTACAACTTTAACGCCGGACCGGCCGCGCTGCCGCTTGAGGTGCTTCAGCAGGCGCAGGAAGAGTTCGTCGATTTTCACGGAATCGGCATGTCGATCATGGAAATTTCCCATCGGAGCAAAGAGTACGAGCAGGTGAACGACGAAGCGCAATCGCTCGTCAAGGAGCTGCTCGGCGTGCCGGCCGGGTATCAGGTGCTGTTTCTGCAAGGCGGCGCCAGCACGCAGTTCGCGATGATTCCGATGAATTTGCTGAAGCAGGGGCAGACGGCGGGATACGTCCTGACCGGAAGCTGGGCGGATAAAGCGATCAAGGAAGCGCAGGGCATCGGGGAAACGTATGTCGCCGCGAGTGGTCAAGCGAGCGGGTTCCGGCGCATTCCGGCCCCGAACGAGGTCGAGGTGCGTCCGGACGCGGCTTACATTCATGTCACGTCCAACGAGACGATTGCCGGCTCCCAGTATGCCGCTTACCCGGATACGGGTGCGATTCCGCTGATCGGAGACTTGTCGAGCGACATTATGTGCCGTCCGACGGACGTGTCCAAGTTCGCGCTCATCTACGCGGGCGCCCAGAAAAATTTGGGGCCGTCCGGCGTCACGGTCGCCATCGTCCGCGACGACTTGCTGCAGAACGAAGCGAAGCACCTGCCTACGATGCTTCGTTACGTGACGCATTCGAAGACAAAGTCGCTGTACAATACGCCTCCGGTTTATTCCGTTTACATCATGAACCTCGTCTTGAAGTGGATTAAAGGATTCGGCGGACTCGAGGCGATGGAGCGGTTCAACCGGGACAAGACGAAGCTGATCTACGACGCAATTGACGGCAGCGGCGGTTTCTATCAAGGGCTTGTCGAGGCGGACAGCCGTTCTCTGATGAACATTACGTTCGCAATCGGCAACGAAGAGCTGGAGAAGAAGTTCATTCAAGAATCCGAGAAGCAGGGCTTCATCGGATTGAAAGGTCACCGCGACGTCGGTCATATGCGGGCGTCCACCTATAATGCGGTTCCATACGAAAGCTGCAAGGCGTTGGCCGATTTCATGAACGATTTCCGGCAGCGCAACGGATAATACGGCAAAAAGGACCGGGGTGCCTATACAGGCGCTTCCAGTCCTTTTTGTGTATCGGGAGAGGTCATGGCGAGATGACCGGCCGGTTATGCGACATCCGATAATCGGACGGGGACATGCTGTAATGTTCGCGGAATACCCGCGCAAACGTACGGTAATTGTCGTAGCCGACCTCCAAACAAATATCGGAGATGGACATCTCGCTTGACCTTAGCAAAGTAGTGGCGCGGGAAATGCGCAATTCATGCATATAATCGCCCACGGTCTTGCCGGTATGCTCCTTGAACATCCGGCTGATATAGGACGCATGCATGCTGAAATGCGACGAAACGGAGTTCAGCGTAATCGGCTCGTTATAATGCAAATGAATATACCGCAGTATGTTCCATACGCGCAAATTCGGATGATTTTGTCGAACGGTTGCGGGCTCGCCGCCTTCGACCATAGCTCTGAGCAGCAAGGTTACGATCTCGATCAGCTTGCCGCGCAGCACGGCGTCCCTTCCCATGTGCGACGTTTTGTATTCCTTGACGATTTGGCCTATCAGGCTTGTAACCGCGTTCAAACGCTCGCCTTCGAAATGGTGGAACGAAGGCAGCTCCGAGCCGATTTTGTGAATCCACCGGTTCATATAGTCTTCGTACGGATTGCCGAACAAGATATTGAGGTCGAACATGCAGCTGTACAGCTTGATCGGACTTGCGCTGCTGCTCGTAAGCTCGTGAATGTGATGGGGAAGCAGCAAAGACATCGTGCCGCGCCGCATTTCGTGGGTGAGCCCGTTGATCGACTCGGTTCCGGTTCCTTCCATGACGAAGGAAAGCTCGGCGAAATCGTGGAAGTGCATCGGGTAATGCGCCCCGGGTTCGTTGTACGAAATGTAGAAGGGAAGCAGACCTTTTTGCTGGCCGACCAGGAACCGGTCGTCGGTTTTGGCGTCCTGATACTGCGGGAAGAGCGCCATTGGTTATTCCTCCTTGCTCCGATAACGATATCGCGTCACAAGTATTCAACGGTGTGATTATAACATACAAGTGTTCCCGACAGGGCGAAAATGATATGAATTTTATGCGGGACGAATTGAACCGAACTCCACCCTACACCGTCAAAACCTATGAACCCAAATTCCAGCCATGTCGGAGGGATTGTTATCTTTTATTTGCTGTCATTCATCGTTGCTTTTGCAATCGTTTACGTACTCATTCCGCCGCTTCGCAAGCTAGCCTTCCGCATCGATTTCGTGGACAAGCCCCGCGAAGACAGCGAGCGCAAAATTCATCGGGAGCCGATCCCGCTGACGGCCGGCATCGCGATTTTCATCGGCTTCGTCTTCACGTTTCTGCTGTTCGCTCATAAGGAGACGAGCCAGACCGTCGCCATCTTGGCCGGATCGTTCATGGTGCTCGTCATCGGCACGATCGACGACTGGTACAAGACGCACCGCAAAGAATTTCCGGCAATGCCGAAATTTCTCGTGCAGGTAGCGGCCGCGTACTTGGTGTACAAGTCCGGCATCGTGTTCTACGGCTTCTCCAATCCGTTCACGGGCCAAGAGGTGCTGCTCCCGGAATGGCTGCAGCTCGTTCTGACGGTCACGTGGATTTTCGGCGTGACGACCGTCATCAATTTCTCCGACGGCATGGACGGCTTGGCCGGAGGCTTGTCCGCGATTTCCGCGGGCACGCTGTTTATCGTCGCCTTGGCCAAGGGCCAATCAAGCTCGGCGATGATGGCGATCATCGTAGTGGCGATCGCGATCGCCTATCTCCGCTACAACAAAGCTCCGGCCAAAGTGTTCATGGGCGATGCGGGGGCGACGTTTTTCGGCTTCCTGCTCGGCGTCATCGCGCTCGACGGCGCGTTCAAGCAGGCGACGCTGCTGTCGCTCTTCATCCCGATTTTGGCGCTCGGCGTGCCGATCTTCGACAACCTGTTCGTCGTATTCCGCAGGCTGCGTCAGGGCAAGCCGATTTATCAGGCCGATGCGAGCCAGGCGCATTACAGGCTGCTGTCGACCGGCATGAAGCCGAAGCAGGTCGTCGCTTTTCTGTGGCTCGTCAATGTATGTCTCAGCATGATGTCGATCATTTTGCTGCTGTTGAACGTGTAGGAAACGCAAAATCGGGCCTCCCGGATAAGGGAGGCCCGAAAGGCAGGTGAAAAAGTCTGCAAAGAGAGGAAGCGCTGGAGGCAAGAGGTGGGGGAATGCGCTCCACTTCCGTTAAAATCGTGTTGTTTTTTTGGAATTTAAGCGGATACAACACGATTTTAAAGTCAGCCGCTTCGCTTTACGCACATCTCCCCCATCTCTTTTTGTATTCCAAATCTCTCTTTTTGACTTTCTCATCAAGTTGTCGGGCCCCCGGATAAGGGAGGCCCGATTTCGTTGATCCACCGCTGCCGCGCCCCCTTAACGCGAAGTAGTTTGGCCCCAAAGCACCGTCTCGGCATGGTGCATCCGGAACTGCTCCGCATATTCGCGCATCATTTTGCGCACATCGGGATCGGCCTTTATACGGGACACATAATCATCCCATTCCTGCAGCGGGCTTTCCCCGGTAATTACTTTCGTCAGCAGCATATTTTTGTCCTTGAACAAATCGGCGGAGCGGCTCGTATACGTGTCGGACACAAGACTTTGCAGCGGAGTCGGCACCCCGACTTCGGCGTACTGCTCCGACAAGCGGATTTGACGCTCGTTGAACGCGCTCGGAGCTTTCGGCGTAACCGCTTTGGCGTGAGGCTCGTAATAGCCGACCCCTATCGTAATATCTCCGATTTCCTGCTTCCGGAGCGTCTCATGGATTTGAATCGTCCCGTTGTCGGCTACATGATGCCGGCCCTCCAGCCCGTATCGCTCAAAATCTTTGAACGATTGCGTAGCCGTCTGATCGAGAAAAGAAATGATCCTTTCCACCTTTTCCTTCGGAACGTGCGACGCTATCATCAGGACGCCGATATAACCCGGAGGCTGAAAGCTGCTGTAGCCGCCAGGTCCCCGCAGCGGCGGCAAGGTGATCCATTCCGCTTGCGGATCTTGGCTTTGCGCCGTCATCTGGATTTCCCATAAGCCGTTCAACGGGTTGCCGAGCGAGCCGGCTTTGCCGTTCTTCGCCAAATCCCTCTCCTGGCCGTACAGCTGCAGCATGTACATCGGCGGAATGACGCCTTCCGCGTACAAGTCGCGGAACCAGGCCACCATATCGCGGTAGCCCGAGGTCATGAACGGAATCAGCAGATGATCGCCTTCGAACGTCGGCGTATTGGCACCGAAAGCGGAACCGAGCGGGCCGGCCGCCGCGTTCAGGGTAGGTCCATATACGGCCAGTCCGTACGTATCGCGTTTGCGGTTGCCGTCCGGATCAAGGCGGGCGAATGCCCGCAATGCCGCCGTATATTCGTCCAAAGTGGCCGGGACGGGGAGGCCCAGCTTGTCCAGCCAGTCCTTGCGAATGTGAAGGGCGAGATCGGTCAACCCCGTCGGACGGGGAATGCCGTACAGCTTGCCTCCGATCTTCGTGTTGTTCCATACCGTCTTCGGAATGCGTGCCAGGTTCGGATATTTGCGGGCATCGCCGAGAAACGGTGTAAGGTCGTGAAAAGCTCCTTGTCGGATTGCGCCGAGGCTGATCGACGAATACGGGTCCAAATTCAACACGACATCGGTCAGCTTCTGGGAAGTCACATCCAGACGGAACTGATCGTGGTAGCTGTTGTACGGAATCGCCCGGATTGCCAGGCTGACGCCCATTCTATGCTGCAATTCACGATAATACGGGCTGGAAAAATCGGGGGCATCGCCGTATAGAACGGTCGTGATGCCGATCGCCGTCCTCTCGTCCGAACCCGACGGCGACTGGGGCGATGCCGGCGCACGGGCGTCGGGGAGCTTGATGCAGCCTGTTAGCACGGCGAACGTCAGCAGGACAAGCGGTGCTTTCTTCACCGGTTTGAATGTTGGCATGGCAGAGATCGTCCCTCCCCTTCGAACGAATGTGCAAAGGGAATCCGCCCTCGTGAACGGGCGGATTCCTGACGGTGTTCCGATTATTTCTTGCCCAACTGTTCCGCGATCTTTTTGTCGACGCGTTCGCCCGCTTCGCGGAGCGCCGTATTGACGTCCGTTCCGGAAACGACGGCATTCAGCGCAGCGCTCGTCTCGGCGTTGGCGATGGATTGATGCTTGGTCTTGATCGTCGGCGGAGCGAACGTTTTCGGCAAGGCGGCCTTGATGTTTTTGCCTTTGTATTCCGGAATATCGGCGCCGATCTGCTGGGCTATCGATTGATCTTTCAAGATCGGGATGTAGCCGTTGCGGACGACGAATTGCTGAAATTCAGTCGAGGTCAAGTAGGACAGCACTTGAAACGCGGCATCGCGGTTTTTGCTCGTTTTGGACAGGAAGAAGAAGTTCGCGTACGACTGCGAGCCGATTTCCGGTTTATCTTTAAATACCGGCAATGTAACCGTATCCCAATTCACCGAATCTTTGTACGTCCGGCCTCCGCCGTGCAAAGTCATGAACATCGCGATCGTGTTGTTTTTGTAGAACGGATCCTGCTCATTGGCGAAGAAAAATTTGTTCCCCGCCATTCCGTTTCCTGGTATTTGGTAAAACCGGACCAGATTTTCGAACGCTTTCTTGAAATTGTCCGCCGTGAACAGCGACTTGTTCGTGCTCAGATCGATATGCGCGGCTCCGAGCTGATTCAGCATCATAATATGCTCGAACGCCATCGACATCCCTCTGTACTGGACGTTATTGTCCATGCGGGTCGTTTTCTTCGCCAGCTCGTAAATGTCGTCCCACGTCATGCCGTCCTTCGGGTAAGGCACTCCGAACTTGTCGAATATATCCTTATTGTAGAACAGCACTCCGGTCGTAGTCCAGGCCGGCAGCGCATACAGGCCGCCGTTCGCCAGCTTTTTCTGGATTTCCACATTAGTCGGTTCGAGCTTGGACAAATCGTACTTGTATTTCGCAATCAGGTCGCTGATATCGCTCTGCATCTGCATATCGAACACGATACTGCCGGTCGCGCTCGTTACGATGTCGGCGTTGCCGCCGGATGCAATCAAGTTTTCCAGCGATTTGGCGTTTTCCTGCGGGACAATCGTAATTTTGTAGTTCGGAAATTTCTCTTTCAGCTTGTTGCCATAGTTGTCCATAATCCATTCGAGCTTATTGCCGGAGCTGTCATAGATCGTAAGCTCGGCCGGCTGGGAGGCGATGTCGGGCTTGTCGGCGCTTTGGGCGCTCGGCGGGCTGCCGGCCTTGTCTTGGCCGCCGCATGCGGCGAGCACGGACATGCAGAGGAGCGGGACCGCGAATTTCGTTGCTTTGTTGTTGGCTGCAAACATATGGGAAAACCTCCTGAGTAGTGTGTGGCTCTGACTATTGTTGAGAAAGCGATGTAATACTGTTGGGCGTCAAGGTTAAGGCGGTACCTCCTGCGGCTGTGCTGGTGACGGCGGGCAGCGGCTGATAGCGCAAGCTGTCGTCGCTCGTACGGATGTCGAACGTACCGTCGCCGACCATCAGCTTCACGGAATGGCTCGTTGCGGTCGAAGTGTTGATCAGAATCAGTTCCAGCTTGCCGTCCGGCTTGCGGAAGGCAAGCGTAAGCACGTCGCTTACGGAGTCTGCCCCGATTCGGACCGATCCGGCCGGAATTCCATTATGGTAATGCTTCAGCATGTCATATACCGGATACCATGTTTTCGTCCAATGGTTGTAGGCGGTCAGGCCGCCCGTATCGGTAGCCGAATAGCAGAAGTAATAAATCAGATTCGCGTTGCTGTAGGCGAGAAGGTCATAATAAGCGAGCGCGTTGCGCATCGCCCGCAGCCACGTATTTTTGTCCGACAGCTGCCCGTGCGTCTGGGCTTCGGCTTCGCCTACGACAAGCTTGGCTTGATAGGCGGCGGATGTGTCGCGGTAGCTTCTGAGACCTTCAAGCGTACGATCGTAGGAATGAACAGACAAAACATCCAGGATGTTATTCGTATCGTTCTGAAATACAGTGTCGGTCCATGCCGCCGAAGTAGTGGTAGCGCTGTTCGTCTCGCCTCCGACATATTGGGCGTCGTATTGGTGGGCTTCCAGCTTCGTTTTCAGCTTTTGCGTCAGGGATACGTAACGTTCCGCCGTTATGCCCTTAATATAAACTCCTCCGTACAAAGGCTCGTTCACGATCGAGATGTAGTCGAAGACGATGCCGTAATGTTCGCGGGCGTACAGGAAATAACCGGCAAGGCTCTCCACGTACTCGTCGTCCATACCCGCAGGAAGCTCCATCTGCGCGCCGTTCCAATCGTAATCAGCCGGCTTGCCCGCGATCCAGTTTGGGAATCTCCAAGGACTGAAATGCAGCTCGATGCCCCTCTGCATCAGCTCCTGCAAGCCGAGAAACTCCTCATGCAATTCGCCGGTGTCTCCCGCAGCGAACTGACTCCACTCGAAGCCGGCCGGATCGGCGTTGTCGTTCTGTTCCTCCAGCTTGTGCCACAAGCTCACATTTCGCACATGGGTCGTCGTCAGTCCGACCAGCATGTTGTCCAAATAATTCGGATCGGCGTCGGCGAACCGCCGCATTTGCCTCGTGTAAATATTGCCTCCCCAGCCGTCGATCGCTTGATGGTAGACGGCCGCGTTCACCCCAATCGTGATTTGCGGCGGCACCGTTTCGTACACTTCGATCTCCAGCAATCTCGCGATCGTATCGATCGTGCTGGAGTCGGTAATGTGCAATCTCAGCTTGCGCGTCGTAACCGGCGTGAACGAAATATCGTTATACTGTCCGAGGTATCCGTCTTTATCGTTGCCCGCGACGGACGCGACGGTCAACCATTGGCTGCCGTCCCAGTACTGTACATCGAAGGCGGCGATTTGCCAGTTGATGCCTGTGGACGAACCGCTCCATACTTGGACATGGCCTACTTTTCTGTCCGACCGCCATTCCAGTTGGAACCAATGCGGCTCCGCTTTGTCCCATTTGGACACCCAGCGGTGGTCGTTGGAGTTTTTGATGCCGTCGACCGCTTTGTCCGCCGAATACGTAACCCCGCCCGAGACGCTTGTCGAGCTGGCGGTCGGGACGGCCGCCGGAGCGATATTGACGTCTTGGGCGTTGACGCGGCCTGACGTTCCACCGACCATCAGTACGGCTAATTCCAGCAAGACGCAAATAAGCAGCTTCCCTAACAATCGCCCGCTGAAGCCATTCATTGCCTGCATAAGCACTCCCCTTGCCTTTCCTTGTAAAATCGTACAAATTGGCGCTGCCGGACTATCCGTTTGTCGTTCCCGGTCCGGATGATTTCCTCCTTCGCGTTTCATGATAGAACGTTATGAGGCGGCAGGAATACGGGTGAATAGTTGAGCGGACCGGCCGGCAGATCGGAAGAAGAGAAAGAGCGCCGTATCGAGGGTTTGTTTGATCCGGGACGGTCGGAGAGGTCTTTTTTTGCTCCGATATGCGGCGATTGGAACAAAAAAAGACCGCCTATGCGCCGGGCGGCTGCCGCATAGACGGTACTTCCAGGGAGTTTACATACCTTGTTCCTGACGGTAGTGTGCCGGCGTTCGTCCGGTCAGCGTCTTGAACACGCGGCGGAACGTGCGTTCGGTATAGCCGATCTCTTCGGCGATTTCGACGACGGTTTTATCGGTGTGGGCCAGCAGTTCCTTCGAACGTTCGATCTTCAGCTCCGCGACGAATTGCGCAAAGCTATGCCCGGTATGCTTGTTGAACAGCCGGCTGAAATGAGAATGGCTGACCCCGACATAGTCGGCTACGGTTGTCAGGGAGTGGTCCTGCGACGCGTGCTCGCGCATATACTGCACGGCCGCTTCCACCAGCTTCTTCCCCCGATCGGCGGTCGCCTCTTCGAATATGGGCAGAAGACGGGGAAATACTTCGTCCGCGAACAAACGCCGGATGTCATCCAGTGTCCGGGCGGCCTTCATCCGCTCCAGTACGTCCATTTCCGCGAGCGGGTTGGCCTCATGTCCGGTTATGTCGGCGGCGGTCTGAACGAGCCGGATATACAGCATATGAAAAGCCCGCTCGATGTGCGGGATCGGATATCGCCGGTCCGTGACCGCAGCCGCGAACTGCGCGAAATCATGCTGAACGCGTTCGCGGCCGCCTTTCTGCAAGCTTTGCACGATCGCCGTCTCCGCCTCGATCGGATAGCGGAAGTCGTGCTGCAGCGGCTCCAGATCGCGATAATGAACCGTCCGGCAGCCGCCTGCGACCATCCGGAGGCTGAGCGCTTCCAGCGCTTCCAGGTACGATGCCCGGATATGCTTCGGATGATCGCCGCGGGTTCCGATGCCGACCGAAACTTGTACCTTCAAATAGGTGCCGACATACAGCCGAATCGTCTCCGCGATTTGATGCTTCATCGTCCGGTCGTGCGCGTCCGTCGTGCGTCCGGCGGTTTGCATGACGATCATGACATGAACGGTCTCTAGGCCGTAGACGAAATGACAGCCTGCATTATGCTGGTTCAGAATATCCTGGCATACGCTGGAGATGGCCAGCAGAACCAAGGAACGATCCTCTTTCCCGAAATGGCCGTGCAGCTCGTAGTTCTCCGCCTCGACGATCATGACGTCCCATCCGGCATCCGGATTCAAGCCGTGCTGCGCGCACAATTCGCCGACTCGATCGCGGCTTTCATTGTCATAATGGCCGTATAGGAGATTGAGGAACAAAAATTCCCGAAGTGCGGTTTCGTCCTGCTTCGATCGTTCATAGAACCGGCCGAGTTGGTCTTTTAGGCTGCCCCATTCCTGACGAATCCAGCTCCATTCGTCGATTTTGCCGCGGGTGTCGACCGGATAGCTCCCGTCCGGAACGAGCTGCTGCTTGAGCAGACTGCGTATCGGGGCGTACAGCTTGCGGGAGTTGAAATAGAGCAGCAATATTCCGGCGACGAAAGCGATCAGGCAAATGAACAGCGTGGTGTACGCGACCTCCGCCTTTATGGCGTTCATGGCCGATGTCGGTACGAGCAGCACGGTAATCCAGCCGGTAGTCGGCGATTTGGAGTAAACGATCTGGGCGGACGGACGATCCAGCGGAACTATGCCGGCACGTACGCCTGCCTGTTCCGGACCTTCCATGATCTGCGTGATCCAGTCCACGCGTTCCCCGACTTGTCCGATGCCGGCCGATGGACCGGAGTAGGAGATTAAGGTGCCGGCTTCGTCCAGCAGTACAATAGGACCCGAGCGCAATTGCTCCGTCGAGCTTAAGATCGACTGTAAAGCGTTTTCTTGAATGTCGATCGTCAAATAGGCGAGCGGCACGTTCGTGAACAAAGGGAGCGGCTGCACGTACGTGACAGCGCGCTCGTTCTTTTTCACGATCCACTTCGGCTTGGAGTCCAAACCGATAGAATTCAGAAACGGATATTGGCCGGCCAAGTCGTCGACCGTCTCATAACCGCGTGATGTTGATAATATTATATGCTCACCGGGGAGCAGCAAATTGACGGCATTGTCGTATTCGATGGAGCGGGATATTGCATTCAGTCTGTCCGTAATTTGCATCATATCGATGTAGCGGCTCCGGTCGTTCTGGTAAATATATTGCTGGAGCTCGGGGTCCAGAATAAGTCCCCGGACCGTCTTCGATACCCATTGGAGAGAAGCGTCGATCCGCTGCTGCATTTGACCGATCATTTCCAGGTTCGCCCGGTTTACTTCCCGCTGCAAATGACCGGATATCAACGTATAGGAGAAAAAGGCGACCAGCGCAATCGGAACGCACACGGTCAAAAATCCGAAGCCGATCAAACGTTTGTAGTAAGAGCCTGTAACGAGCAGCGTTCTCCAGCGGAATAGGTTCATGAACGGGATTCCTCCGAGTTTGGCGGGGATCGACAAATATGGCTACTATTATGAACGATCGGCGGCGGACAGGCAAGCGGGTCAAACGACGTTTTCGGACAAATATGGCGGCGATTTTCACTATTGCAAGTCCATCGGTTTAGTGACATCCTAGACGAGAAAAGCAGAACGGGTGCGCGCGGCTTCGCGGCGGCAGCCCGCGAAAGGAGGCAGCCGATGAACGTGATCGATATAACCGGGGCGATTCGAAACGGCATGTGGAACTACGAGGAGCCGTTTCCGAAATTCCGGATGAGAGCGCTTGACCGCGTCTCTTGGGTCGAGGCGGAAGTGTACGCCGAAGTGTTCGAAGGCTTGCATTCGCAGACGGGGACGTACTTGGAGACGCCGGCCCACTATTACGGCGGCGAGGGCAGCTACTACGTTGCCGACATTCCGGTCGCCAAGCTGGTCGATATACGCTGTATCGTGCTGAAGCTGGATGAGCGCCTATTTGAAGACGCGGAATCGAGAGTGCCCATAGACGTCTCCATGCTGGAGAGCTGCCCGGGCAGCGGCATGATTGTCGAAGGCGATGCGGTATTGGTGGCGGCCGGCTGGGGGAAGCATTGGATGGACGGCTGCTATCTCGATCGTTCGCCGTATTTCACCTATGAAGCGATGAAATGGCTGATCGGCAAAAAGCCGTTTTTGCTCGGAAGCGATTTTCCGCGCTGGGACCATTTGACGAAGTCCGAGCGGTTTTTTTCGGAATTTTTCGCGGCGGACATTTTGATGCTGGCACCGTGTGTGAATCTGGAAGCTGTGAGGAGGCCGGACGTCCGGTTGACGGCGCTGCCGCTCCATATACCGGGAACAAGCGCGGTTCCGTGCCGGGCGATCGTGATGGAGGAGGAGACCGGGGATGGTAAATAAGCGGGACATGGTAGCGGCTCTCGGGCTGATGGACATTCGCCAAGGCGACATCGTGCTCGTCCACAGCTCGCTGACAAGCATCGGTTATGTCGAAGGAGGAGCGGGTGCGGTCGTCGATGCGCTTCTCGAGGCCGTCGGTCCGGAAGGCACGATCGTCATGTCCACCTTGACCGGATGGACGGAGCCTTTCGATGCGGCATCGACTCCGTCGGCGGTCGGCAAAATATCGGAAACGTTCAGACGAAGACCGGACGCGCGCCGGAGCTTGCATCCCGTTCATTCGGTGGCGGCCGTCGGCAAGCAGGCGGAATGGATCACTGCCGGTCATGAGCGGTGCGAAACCGGCTGCGGTCCGGGAACGCCTTATTATAAAATACGGGATATGGGCGGCAAAGTGATGCTGCTCGGCGTCGACATGGACCGGAATACGATTATGCACGCGCTGGAGGAAGAGATAGACGCCCGTTATCTCAAAACGGCAACGATCCCCGCTCCAACTTATATCGAAGGGCATGAGCATAAGACGTTCACTTTGCACAAGTTTCCGCCCGGCCACCGCGATTTTCTAAAGCTGACGCCGGTTCTGCGCGAGCGGGATGCAATCGTCGAAGGGAGAATCGGGAATGCCGCCGTTCTCGTGATGGATGTCCGCAGCGTGTTCGATATCGGGCTGGAGCTGCTCAGGGCCGATCCGCTCTTTTTCATTTGCCGTAATCCGAATTGCAACTCCTGTCATTGGTCGCGGCTGCTGTACACGGATGAGACGATCGATTATGCGAGATACCGGGGGAACGGATGCGCCGACCGGACGTGCGAAATTTGCGCGGTTGAAGAGTGACGGACCGACTCTTGTCATTATTTTGGGAGAAAGGGCGGGAACTATGTTTAATTTCAGCCTAAGGCCGGACGAGCGAGCGGCCGCGGGATTGGCGGAGCAGATCGACATGTGCGATGAGCTCCAAATTCCGTACATGGAAATCAACGACGAAGCGGGCGGGAAGCTTATTGCCGAGCTGACCGGCGGGGAGCTGGAGCGGTATCGGAGCATGCTTATCGAGCATCACAAAAAAATCGTACTGCTGAACGGCAGCAAGCCGGCAGCCGACTACGACTATTACAAGAAGCTTTTTGCCAAAGCGCTGATGCTGCAGGCGGAGAACGTGAAAGTGCCGGTGAGCGGCCAAGGGGCGGACGCGGAAGCCGAGATCGAACCGCTGCGCCGGCTCGTTCAAACCGCCAAAGCCTACGGGATCGGCCTTGTCATCGAAAACGACTCGCGGTCGATCTTGTCCGACGATCGCTCGATGACGGCCGTATACAGCCGGATTAAAGACGACAACACCGCAATCGTCTTCAATCCGCTGGAGTTTGTCCACATGAATGCTCATCCGTTTTTTCACGTCTACTACAACAGCAAGCTGAAAGGGGATATCCGGTTTCTGCGGGTGAACGACGGCTTGTACAAGGACGGGACGGCCGTTCTCCCGGGGGAAGGAAATGCGGAGGTGAAGGAGCTGGCTTCGATTTTGCTGAAGCGTTCCTATAAAGGCTACTTCTCCTTCACCCCTTATATGGCGGAAACGGCGGATTTGTCCAACTGCCGGAACATGCTCGACAGCTTCAAGAAAATGCTCAAGGAGCTATGACTTGGGTTCCTAGGGAGGGTGTCTTAGGAATCATTAGGGGGCTCCCTTAGGCCAGCGATTCCTTGACTACCGGCTCCATCAGCTTGTAGCCGACGTTGCGGATCGTGACGATATATTCGGGATTGCGGGCGTTTTTCTCGATTTTGTCGCGCAGATGGCTGATGTGGACGTCGACGATACGCGTATCGCCGATAAAATGGTAGTCCCACACGCCGTGCAGCAGCTGTTGGCGGCTAAGCACCTTGCCCCGGTGCTTGCACAGAAACAGCAGCAGCTCGAATTCCTTCGGCGTCAGCTCGATCGGCTGATCGTGGATCAGCACCTCGCGCTGCTCCGGCTGAATGCGGATCGGTCCGATATGCAGAGTCTCCGGCTCGGCCGCGGGCAGGGCGCCTGTCCGGCGCATAATCGCCTGAATGCGCGATACGAGCTCCTGAGGGCTGAATGGCTTCGTCATATAGTCGTCCGCACCGTTATCAAGCCCGGCGATCTTGTCCGACAAGTCCTGCAGCGCGGTCAACATAATAATCGGCACGAAGTTGTTTTGTTCGCGGAGCCGTTTGCACACTTGAATGCCGTCCAGCTTCGGAAGCATCAGATCGAGCACGATCAGATCGGGACGGAACTGCGGAATGACTTCGAATACGGCTTCGCCGTCGTATACGCACAATACTTCGAAGCCGACCAGTTTCAAATTGAAATCGATAAGCATGGAGATGGAAGGCTCGTCATCAACGACCAGTATTTTCTTCTTTATCATCTTCTTCTCCTTTGCGAGTGTAATGGAGGAACATTTTCGGATTATCGTACCTTCATTATGAGCCCCAATGATAAAGCGAAGATTAAGGTTTCGTAAAATGGATGTTAAAATTTTTGAAACAATTGATGTATAATAATCTTATGTTTATCGATTATCCGGGGACTGTTATGTCATCAAGCTGCATCACGAGACAGGTTCCACAGCGAGGAGAAGGTTAGTTTTGGTTTTTCATATCGTACTGGTCGAGCCCGAAATTCCAGCCAACACCGGCAATATCGCCCGGACGTGCGCGGCTACGGGAACGCCCCTCCATCTGGTCCGGCCGCTCGGCTTCTCGACGGACGACAAGACGCTGAAGCGCGCGGGACTCGATTATTGGCATTCGGTCGACGTCCGTTATTACGATTCATTCGGGGAGCTTCGCGAAGCGCTTGACGGCCGGCGGTTTTTCTTTGCTACAACAAAGGCGCACAAGCTGTATACCGAATTTGAATATGAAGACGGGGACGTATTCGTATTCGGCAAAGAAACGAAGGGGCTGCCTCCGGAAATCGTCGAGGCGAACCGGGAGACGTGCATCCGGATGCCGATGACCGATGCCGTCCGGTCGCTCAATTTATCGAATTCCGCAGCGATCGTCCTGTTCGAAGGCTTGCGGCAGAAGGCATTCCTGGGACTGAAGTGAACAAAGAACCGCCGTACCGGGCATTGGCCGCAAGCTGTCCGACCGGCGTTTTTTGCGTTTGCATGCAAATGATGCGGCGCTTGCTCCGATCCCGGAGAGCGTCTTACAGAAATATCTCAAATTGGCATAAAGACCTAGTCGAAAAGAAGGAATTTGTGTGCTTTTGGCGAATTATTATGCTGGAAAGCGTCTAGGCGATAAAATCGTCCCGCTTTCATAGGCAAAAGCGAGGTGAGTCGAGATGAGACCGGCAGGCGTTGTACGGAAAGTGGATCAATTGGGCAGAATCGTATTGCCCAAATCGCTCAGAAAAAGATACCGCATGAACGAAGGGGATCCCGTGGAAATTTTAGTTTCCGGCGATCACATATTATTGGAGCGGTATCGCCCCAAATGTGTGTTTTGCGGAGAAATGAACGGGGTTACGGAGTATAAGGAGAAGCACATTTGTGCGAACTGTTTGAAGGAAATGACATTAATCTCCTTGTAATTGTTATATACAATGACTTTGCGTCATCACCGAAGTGAGACTGCACGAAAGACGCAAGCATCACCGCAATGAAGTCGGGGGTGCTTTTTTTGTTTTGGTATTGCTAGTCGCGCTCCGGAGAGCTATAATGAGAACCATTACGCAGAAGGAGGCGGACGGTCATGACACGATTACAGCTTCAGTTCCGGTTCGCACAACTTCATCATCACAAGAAGCGTTAGCACCCCCTTACGATATAACGGGGCGGGCTAACGCTATTCGCGTTGGCCTCCCTGCGGCATACGACGCGCGCGGGACCAAGAGGTCCGGCGCGTTTTTTGTTTTTAATTCCAAGTAGAGGTGAGAGGGATTATGCAAAACGTAAAAGGAACATTCGATTTCCGCGCCGGGGAGCAGAAGCTGAGAAACCGGATCCGGGCAGCATTGGAGCGGCAATTCGCGCTGTACGATTTCGAGCCGCTGGAGACGCCCATTCTGAACGAGCAGTCGCTGCTTGGATCGAAATATGCGGGCGGGGAAGAGATTATGCGGGAAATGTACCATCTGACCGATCAGGGAGGCCGAAGCCTCGGCTTGCGCTACGACTTGACCGTGCCTTTCGCCAAAGTGGTCGCGATGAATCCCGGTCTGGAATTGCCGTACAAACGGTATGAAATCGGCAAAGTGTTCCGCGACGGTCCCGTAAAGCGCGGACGGCTGCGCGAATTTACGCAGTGCGATGCGGATGTTGCCGGGACGGAAGGGCCCGAGGCGGAGGTGGAGCTGATCGGGCTTGCAGCCGACGTATTCCGGGAGCTCGGGATTGACATCGTCATACGCTGGAACAACAGGCGATTTCTCGGAGACGTTCTGTGCGGTCTTGGCATCAGCGGGGAAAGCGCGTTGTCGGTCATGCTTACGCTCGACAAGCTCGACAAAATCGGGGTCGACGGTGTACTGAGCGAGCTTGGGGACAAGTTGCCCGACCCGGAAGCGGCAGCCGGGATTGCTCGGCTCATTCGGGAAGACGTTTCGGGTTTCGAAGCTTTGGTTGAGCGTTTCGCCCTTGCGGGCACGACCGGAACGACGGAAGTGCGGAAGCTGCTGACGCTGCTGCGGGATACGGGGCTTGCGGGAATATGCCGGTTCGATCCTTTCCTCTCCCGCGGGCTGTCTTTCTATACCGGAACGGTGTATGAAATATTCGCGGCTGACGGATCATACAAGTCGAGCTTGGGTAGCGGAGGGAGATACGATGCGATCATCGGGAAGCTTGTAGGACGCGAGGACGTACGGTATCCGGCGGTCGGCATTTCGTTCGGCCTCGATTCGATCATGGAACTGCTGCGAGCCGGTGATCCCGGTTTCGATGCTCCGGCGGTATGTTTCGTCCCGATCGGCGATACGATTGCCGAGACGCTGCGGTCGGCCTCCATGTTCCGTACGGCAGGAATTCGGGCCAGAGTGGAGAGCGGGTCGCGCAAGCTGAAGCGGACGCTTGCTGCCGCAGCCGCGAAAGGAGTCCGCTTCATCGTTATGATCGGTGCGGATGAAGCGGCGGCGGGATTTGTTCGTTTGAAGGATATGGCTACCGGGGAAGAGACGGTCGGTCCTGCCGAGCTTGCCCTGTGGATCGTCGAGAGAGCGAAATGCCGGTGAACGCAAAAAGCCGCTCTGCCTGCACGATGAGTGCGGTAGAGCGGCATCGGTTGCGTCGGCTGTGCCGGTACGATTACAAGCCTTTCGTCTTATCTTCGTTGTAAGAAGACGTCAGAATGGCTGCGATGTACAATACGAATACGGTCATGACAAGCCAGAACGTAGACGAGGCGAAAATTTCCATGTCTGGTGCACCTCCCAGTCGAAATACCGTGACAAGCTAAACCTATTATAACCAATAGACCTGGAAAAGAAAACGGCCGAATTGTGAACATTTGCGTCACATTTCCGCATCCTTATTTGAAAAACAAAAAGTGCGTAGGCAGCGGACGAAGCCGTCCGTCTGACGGATTGTTGATCGTTCTGCCCTCGAAGACGAGCGAGGTGGAGCCTCCCCCGTCCAAATTGTAGGCGTCGACGACGCGAAGCTTCGCCAGCTTGTCCTGCAGCTCGGCGAGTGTCGCGCCGGAACCGCCGCGTTCGTCATACCCGTCCGCGACGAGGAACAGCAGCTGGTCGTTGCCGAAATTGCCTACGACCGTGCGCGGAGCCCGCCGAGGCGAATTTTGCCATTGAGCCGGGATTTGCTGCTTCGCTCCGCCCTTCAGCAAAATCGGTACGAATGTCGCGCCGAACGACGGATTCAGCTTGTCCAAATCGGCCTGCCGGGAAAACTTGCCGCCGATCAGCTTCCGGTCGGTGCTGAGCCCGACGAAGGCCAAATTGTCGAAGGTCGGCTCGAAGCCGTACACATATTTGCCGTTCAGCATCGTCGTGCTTAGCGGAAACCGTCTGCCGTCGTCCGTATCGGCAAAACCGCCGGCATTGATTCCCGCCACGGCGCCGTATCGGCTCGCGGCTGCAAGCGTCGTCTCGGAGCTGCCGATTTTATCTTTGCCGAGCGTCATCTTCATCGCTTTGTCCGATTTCATATCGACTTTGAGCGCATAGCCTCGATAATTCGGATCGGCGAATTGATACAGCTTCAAATCGATGTTGGCCGAACTGACCGTACGGGTCGGCTTGCCGAATTCGGCGGCGATGCGGCTGTCGAAAATGAGCGAAGGACGTGCGGCTTGGGCCGTCGCCAGCTTCAGCATGTTGGCCGTATCGGCCGCGCTTTGCTCATACAGCTGGTAAAACTTCTCGATCGTGCTCTTCGTGGCGACCGCATTGCCTTTTGCTTTCTCGAGGTTTTGTTGAACCGTATTCGCCTCGTTGGATATGGCGAACATATGTAACGAAGGAAGTTTGAGCTCGGGCATGTCCAGCGTGAAGCTGGCCGATACAAGCCATACGAGCATGCCGACAAACGGAGCACAGGACAGCAGGAAAAAGCGGTTAAGTTCGCGGGTCGTCATTTCAGCACATCCAAATTCGCTTTCAGCTCGTCGAGCTTCTTCTTCACTTCCGCCAGCTGGGTATACAATTGGTTGCTGTTGTCGGTTTTGCTGTTGGCGCTGTCCTTCGTAAAGGCGAGCAGCTCATTGAACGAATCGACCTTCGCCTGCAAAGCCGAAATGTCCGTCGTGACGCTCGCTTTCAACTGGTCCAGCTGCTGCTGGTACTGCGTCTGCATCGTCTGAAGCTGCGCTTCCGTCTGGCTGGCCAGGTGCGAGCTGAGCTGCGTCTTCAGATGCTCCGTATACAGCATCGTTCCCAGCACGCCCGAGGCGATCAGGAGAAACCAGCTGGAGAAAAACAACAGGTACGATTTTTTGGTCGACTTGGCCGTTTTGGCCGTCTTGGCGCTTCGTGCCGAAGCGATGGAAGGGGCGACGTTCGCTTCGATCGGCGTACTCATTGCATTCACCTCAATTTCGACATTTTGCGTAAAAGTTCACGTAATTGGTCTCACTTATTCGACGAAATTGTCGCCGAAATGTTGCTGAAACCTTGTAAATTCGCTGAAATTACAGTTACTCCGCACGTCCATGCAGACATAAGCAGCTTTTGTTCTATGTAAACGAAAAGTCAGCAAATCATGATTCGCTAAATAACACCTGCACTACCAGATATACCCAACCGGAATACTCATTTTAACACAGGTATTCGACAATGGGAACTGCGAATAAGACCGTATCCCGTCGGAAATAGGCGGCTCCTCTACTATTTTATCAATTGTCGCGTAAGAGCGCCAGAGAGAAGGACATACTAAAGCGAAGATGAAATAATATGGAGGGCGGATGATGACGACCGTATACGATTGCTTCATTGTAGGCGGAGGGATTGCGGGACTGCAGGCGGCGATCCAAATCGGGCGATACGGGCATTCGGCGCTTGTGGCCGATATGGACAGCGGCCGTTCGGCATTATGCCGCAGCTATCATAACGTGCTCGGATGGCCGGACGGCGTATCCGGAATGGAGCTCCGCCGGTTGGGACGCAGCCAAGCCGAAAAGACCGGAGTTAAGTTCGTAAAGGACGAAATCGTCAAGGCGGAGCGCGTTGGGGACTTGTTCGTGCTTCAGGGACGGGACGGGGCATACAAGGCGAGGACAGTGCTGCTGGCCACGGGGATTATGGACCGGTTTCCCGATTTGCCCGGTCTTGTGCCGTGTCTCGGAAAGACGGTTTACGTTTGTCCCGATTGCGACGGGTTCGAGATCCGGAATCGCAAGACGCTCGTAATGGGCTCGGGCGACTCCGGAGCGGCTATGGCGCTTACGTTGTCGGAGCGGACCGACGAGCTGTTGTTCATCAATCACGAACGAAAGCCGATTGCCGCGGAGCTTGCGAGAAGCTTGAGGGAGAAAGGCATCGTCGTTATCGCGGAGCCAATCCGGGAAGTGCTGGAGGAGAATGACGGCCTATTTCAAGGGGTCATGCTCGCGAGCGGTGGGGAGATTTGGGCGGACCGCGGCTTTATTGCGTTCGGAGGCAATGAAGTCCGTTCGAGCTTGGCCGAACAGCTCGGGGCGGAGCGGCACGAGAACGGTCATATTATGACCGATGCCCGCACGAAGATGACGACCGTTCCGAACTTATGGGCCGCTGGCGACATCGGCGTTCATTCGGAGCAGGTGACGATCGCGATGGGCGAAGGCAGCCAGGCCGCGATCTGGATGCACAAGACGCTCGGCCGGATGAGCAAGCAGCCTGCCGGCATCGGCGTATAGGCCGCAACCGCGCATCGGTTCGGATCGCGGAGGCGAAAGATTATGGAGAGGACGCGTTCGGTTCTGCGCAGTCCTTTTCTTTGCGTCCCGAAATAATGATGTGGAATCGATAAAGTTTGCCTTGAACTATTCAACCATTATATATAATATAAAATATAAATTATTATATTTCTTTGTTGGTCCGATGAAAGGAGCTTACGACTATGAAGCTGGAGCATTTTGCCGAAACCGATAAACGGCAGCCGTTGGCTTATCCTCATTTTCCGACACGCTTGCAAGCGGTTGTATGGCGCAATTGGGGTCTTGTCCCCTCTGAACGGCTGGCGCGCACGCTAGAAGCGACTGTCGCCGAGCTGGAAGAAGTTGCTCGCGGAATGGGCTTGCCGGTACCGGAGGAGGCCGATCCCGCCTGGCTGACGCGCGGATATATTACGATATTGCGGGCTAATTGGCATCTGCTGCCTTACGGGCAGCTGCTTACTCTGCTGGATTGGACCGAGGAGCAGTTGGCGTTCGCGCTTCAGGAGGACGATTTTCTATGGATCAAGATGGGCAGCCTGAAGCCGGCCGTTCCGCCGGTGCATTATCGGCCGCTGAGCGAAGAAGAGCGTCTTGAGACCGAGCGGCTCCGCGAGCGGCTGAGCGCGCATTTTCCGCCTGCGGGAGAGGCGCCGGCCGGCATGAATCGGCTCCCGTTCCGGAAGCCGGGGCTTGCGGGAGAGGAGGCCAGCGGCGAGTTCGTGCTGCCGGCCGTGACGGAACCGGCGAAGCCGTTCGATTTTCTGCACGAATCGCGGAACGCCGCGACGATGCGGCCGCAGCGGGCGGGCGGCGAAGAGAAGTCGGGCGCGGGCAGGACGCTGCTCGACGACCGCTTTGCCATTATCGTTCCGGAAGGCCGTCCGCGCGTTCGCAAGTTTGCCGAACGGTTCGCGGACGAGCACGAACGTACATGGGGTATCAAGCTGGATGTTCGCGATAGCGCGAGCATAGGCGAATCGGCGGAATTGAAGCTCGAAATCGGGCCGCTTCCGGGGAAGCTGAAAGAAAGCCATGCCGTCGAAGTGACGGACAGCGTCATCCGGGTTACTGCCTCGGACGAGAACGGGCTGCTGCGCGGCTTGCTGTGGTTGGCGGCGGAGATGGACGAGCGGGGCGGTCCGCACCTTGCCCGCGGTGTCGTCCGGCGCGATACGCGATACGAGTTCCGGCTGCTCTATTCTTATTTTGCCGTATACGGCGATCCTTTGCTCGACCCGGAGCTGGACCCTTATCCGGACGATCTGCTAGCGCGGCTGACGAAGGTCGGGGTGAATGCGATATGGCTGCAATGCGTGCTGTACCAGCTCGTTCCGTTCGCGGAAGCTCCGGAAATGTCGGTCGGGTGGGAACGAAGAATCGAAGGGCTGCGCAGGCTCGCTCGGCGTGCGGCGGATTACGGCATCGGCGTCTACTTGTATTTCAACGAGCCCCGTTCGATGCCGCTCGAATTTTTCGAGAACCGGCCGGAATGGCGCGGCCAAACGAGCGGTACGTATGCTTCGATGTGCACGTCGCATCCCGAGGTGCAGCGTTATTTAAAGGAAGGGACTGCCGCTCTATTCCGCGCGGCCCCGGAGCTGGCCGGCTTGTACACGATTACGATGTCGGAGAATTTGACCAACTGCTACTCCAAAGCGGCTAACGGACGTACGGATTGTCCGCGCTGTGCCGCCCGTCCGGAAGAAGAGGTCGTCTCCGAAGTAAACCGTCTCATTGTCGAAGGAGCGCGCAGCGCGAAGCCGGATGCCCATATCGTCAACTACGCGTGGGCTTGGCGGAAATCGCTCGGGTTTACGGAAGAGAAGCTCGAGCGGGGCATATCGCTTCTTCCCGAAGGGATGGCCGTCATGAACGTCAGCGAGGATGAAATGCCGACGAACATAGCCGGCGTAGCGGGGCAAGTGATCGATTATTCGATTTCTCTCGTCGGTCCGAGCGACAAGTCCCGAAGCATATGGAAAGCGGCCCGGGCGAACGGCTTGCCGGCCTACGCCAAAGTCCAGTTCAACAACTCGTGGGAATGCTCGGCGGTTCCGTATTTGCCCGTATTCGATCTCGTCCGCGAGCATATCGAGAACTTGAACCGGGAAGGCGTCAGCGGCCTGATGCTGAGCTGGACGCTCGGCGGCTATCCGTCACCTACGCTGGAGATGGCCTCACAGAATTATTGGGTGACGGAACGATCGGCCGCCGGAGGCACGACTGGACCTGATCCGGAACAGAGCGTCAGCGGCGGGGCCGGTGCGGGCGTGGGCGACTGGTTGACCGCCAAGTTCGGGGACCAAGCGGGGAACGGGATCGCCCGGGCTACGGCCGCATTCAGCAAAGCGTTCCGCGAGTTTCCGTTTCATGTGTCGGTGCTGTATACGGCTCCGCAAAACTACGGACCGTCGAACCTGCTTCATGTGCAGCCGACCGGTTATTCCGCCACGATGGTCGGATTTCCTTACGACGATGTGAACAGGTGGCGCGCGATTTATCCGGCCGATACGTTCGAGGAGCAGTTCCGCAAGCTGGTGGAGGGCTGGGAAGAAGGGCTGGAGGCTTTGGCCGAAGCCGGCCCGCTCGTGGAAGAGGGCCGAATGGCGGCGTACGCCGATTTAGTGCATGTATCGCTCGGAAGCTATTATCATTTCCTTAGCACCTATCTACAGATCGCCTTCGTCCGCGAGCGGGAGAAGCTGGCTAATGCGGACAATCCGGACGACCGCGAGCGGTCCCGGCGCCGGATGACGGAGCTCGCGGAGCTGGAGCTGGAGACGGCCCGCCGTCTGTACGATTTGATGCTGCGCGATTCCCGGATCGGCTATGAGGCGAGCAATCATTATTATTATACGGCCCGGATGCTGCAGGAGAAGGTGTTGAACTGCCTTGACGTTAGCGAGCGGGTGAAAGCATAAAAAGAAAGCCGCGGCATCCAATGTGCCGCGGCCAGGCTGTTTATAAAGCCTAGTTTTTCGAGCTAGTCTGGATCAAGAATGTATAACTCTGAGACGTCTCTAACCAGAAACAGAAAAGATCGCCCTACCTGGCTAGCTTGGCCAGATGGTTGGCGATCT
>NZ_VCRA01000024.1 GCF_005938385.1 Paenibacillus mesophilus | reverse complement strand
TTCTTGTGCTACTTTCAGTCGGAGTTCTTCGTAGATGCTGTTCTTTTTCATGTTGTTCGCCCCCCCTCATCTATAGTGTACATGAGTTCACTATGATGACTCCATTCCAATTATGGGGCTTAAATGTAATAGAAAAATTTGGTTCGCTCTTTCATTTTTCGAGCCAAATTTCAGCGAAATAAGCAACTTTGGTTCATAAACAGTGAAATAAGGTTCGCTCCGAGGATACAGTTGCCGTTTTGGGTAATATAAGGGGGAATGGCCAAAAACGGTACAAAGGAGTGTCTACTATGCCGCAAACTCAAGTAAAGCCCGAACAGCAGCTGCAGCGCGTCAAGGATCAGGTCGCCTTCGTCACCGGAGCGGGGTCTGGGATCGGAAAAGCGGCCGCGATCCGGCTGGCGCAGGAAGGCGCGAAAGTATGTCTTGCCGATCTGAAGGAAAATCGTGCCGACGAGGTGAAGAAGCAGATCGAAGCTTCCGGCGGGCAGGCGATCGTCGTCGACATCGACGTGTCGGATCCGAAGCGGATGAGCGACGGTATCCGCCAAACGTTCGAGCAGTGGAAACGGCTCGATATCGTGTTCGCCAATGCGGGCATCAACGGAACGTTGACGCCGATCGAGAACATGTCGGAGACGGATTGGGACAACACGCTGACGACCAACTTGAAGGGAACGTTTCTCGCGGTCAAATATGCGATTCCCCATATGAAGCAAAACGGCGGCAGCATTATGATTACGAGCTCGATCAACGGCAGCCGCAAGTTTTCCGGCTTCGGCGCGTCCGCCTACAGCGCTTCGAAGGCCGGGCAGGTCGCCTTCGCGAAGATGGCCGCCCTGGAGCTGGCGCGCTACAAAATCCGCGTTAACGTCATCTGCCCGGGTGCGATCGATACGAACATCGGCGAGAACACGAAGAAGACGCCGCAGCTTAAGGAAATCGAAATCCCGGTCCAATATCCGCAAGGCAGCCAGCCGCTCGAGCATAAGGCGGGCACGCCCGAGCAGGTAGCCGATCTCGTCTTGTTTCTCGCTTCGGGAGAATCGAGCCACATATCCGGAACCGAGATCTTTATCGACGGGGCGGAATCGCTGTTGTAATCGGATGCAACCATTTTCATACAAGATCCATAGAAGAAGTCGCGAAAATCGCGGCTTTTTTTTCTTTTATCCCTGCTATAATAGTAATGATTATTAAGAGATTTACCGATATATCGAAGGAACTGCCAGGATGGATGTTGCTGGAGGAATATGGAGTGCGGATAAGTCAATCTTGAATCGGACTTATCCGTGGAAATGAGGAGAAGGGATGGAGCATGTACATGGCTCATACGATAAATGGCTTGTCGTATTTTCGTATGTCGTCGCCGTCGCGGCATCATATACCGTTCTTGATTTGGCAGGAAGAATAAGCACGTCCAAAGGACGCGGCCGGTGGTTATGGCTTGTGTTCGGCGCGGTCGCGATGGGCATGGGCATCTGGTCGATGCACTTCGTCGGGATGCTCGCCTTCACGCTGCCCGTTCCGGTCGCCTATGATCTGGTCACGGTCGTGCTGTCGGTAGCGGTCGCCATGGCCGCATCCTTTATCGCGCTATACGTTGTCGGACAGAGCAAAGTAACCGTTCGTCAATTGCTAGGGGGCGGCGTGCTCCTTGCCGTCGGCATTTCGGCGATGCATTATATCGGAATGGCCGCGATGCTGATCGATATCGAATACGATCCGATCTATTTTACATTATCGATCGCCATCGCACTGACCGCATCGATCGCCGCGTTATGGCTGGCGTTTTATTTCCGCCAAGGCGGAGAACGGGGAGAAGGTTGGAAGAAGCTGGGGAGCGGGCTCGTTATGGGCGCTGCCGTCGTCGGGATGCACTATACGGGCATGATGGCGGCGGACTTTCATCTGGGCGGCAGGTCGGAGCTCGCCTCAGGCATGGTGCTGGATCAGAAGCGGCTCGCTTATTTCATTTCGGGAGGTACACTGTTTACGCTCGGCTTGTCGCTGCTCGGCATATTCATCTCCAGAAAGTTTTCCCATAAAGAATCGGAAATGAACGAGCACGAGAAATGGTATAAATCGTTGTACGAGAATAACCAGGACGGCATCATCACGGTCAATCTGCATAATCAAATTATCGGATTCAACCCCGCCGCCTCCAAGATCACGGGATTGCCCGGCTCCTTGCTGCTCCATCAATCGATCGACGCGATCCTTCCCGTTATCGCCGAGGAGGAGCGGGAACGTACGCGGGGCCTGTTCCTGAAGTCCTTCAGCGGCGAAATGCAAGTCTATGAAACGGCGATTATTCATCGGGGAGGGCACCGGGTCGAATTGAGCGTGGTGAATGTTCCGGTGAAGCTGGATGGACAAGTTGTAGGCAACTATATCATAGCCAGGGATGTGACCGAGGAGAAGCGGACGAAGGAAAAAATTCAATATTTGGCCTATCACGATGAATTGACCGGATTGCCGAATAGACGAATGTTCAACCGCGTGCTCTCGGAGACGATCGAGAGAGAGTCCGCGCGATTCGCCGTCATGGTGATGGACATCGACCGTTTCAAAATGATCAACGATTCCCTCGGTCATACATACGGAGACTTGCTGCTGCAGGAAATATGCCGGCGAATCGGCGCGTGTACGGCAGGGCTCGAAGTGACTTTGGCGCGAATCGGCGGGGACGAATTTACGCTTCTCTATGACCATTGCTTCGAGAATGACGACGCCGCGAATTTGGCGGAACGCATCATAGGAGCGATCGGGCTTCCTTACCGGCTCAAGGAAAATGATTTCTATGTTACGGCGAGCGTCGGAATAGCCGTGTACCCGGACGACGGACAAGATGCGGTCCAATTGCTGAAAAATGCGGACACGGCGATGTACGAAGTGAAGAAAAACGGAAAAAACGGGTTTCAGTTTTTTACAAGCGAGCTGAACGAGCAGCTGCTGCAAAAAATACAGCTGGAGGGCGATCTGAGGAAAGCGATCGAGCGGAACGAGCTTCTGCTGCATTACCAGCCGCAAATTCGAACGTGCGACAGCCAAATCGTCGGCGTCGAAGCTCTTGTGCGCTGGAATCACCCGACCAGAGGCCTATTGGCCCCGGGCGTGTTCATCCCCATCGCGGAAGAGTCGGGAATGATTTATGAACTGGGGACTTGGGTATTGCGTGAAGCGTGCCGGCAAATGAAAGAGTGGCACGACACGGGAGGGCCGCTCATTCCCGTATCGGTCAATTTGTCTTCCCAGCAATTCCATCAATCCAATCTCATTGACTACATAAGAAAAATTTTGGAAGAGGCGGGTCTCGCCCCCCGATATCTCGAGCTGGAGATTACGGAGAGCATGATGATGAACGCCGCCGTATCTGCCGGTATTTTGAACGAGTTAACCGAATACGGCGTCCGGATCAGCTTGGACGATTTCGGCACAGGCTACAGCTCTTTCAATTATTTGAAGCAGTTCCCGATTCACAAGCTGAAAATAGACCGGTCCTTTATCCGGGATATTGCCGTCAATAAGAGCGATAAAGCCATTGTTGCGACGATCATTTCGATGGCGCAGCATTTGGATATGGAAGTTGTCGCGGAAGGAATCGAGACGAAGGATCAGCTCGACATATTGACCGACAACGATTGCAAGGAAATACAAGGCTTTTACTTCAGCCGGCCCTTGTCGGCCCGCGACCTGGAGAACGCTTTTTTTGTTCCGATGAGAACGGTTTGAATGTTGTTCGGCAATTCCAGGAAACCATAGCAGAAGAGAGGGATTTGGCGTGGAGCA
The DNA here is from genome assembly GCF_005938385.1 of Paenibacillus mesophilus. Lineage (GTDB taxonomy): Bacteria > Bacillota > Bacilli > Paenibacillales > NBRC-103111 > Paenibacillus_AB > Paenibacillus_AB mesophilus. The sequence continues at coordinate 106,058 of NZ_VCRA01000024.1, read as the reverse complement.
TGTGCATGGCTCGTATGATACGGTGCTGGTTATATTTTCGTATGTCGTCGCGGTTGCGGCATCTTATACCGTTCTTGATTTGGCAGGGAGAATAAGCACGTCCAAAGGGCGCAGCCGGTGGCTCTGGCTGTTGTTCGGCGCGGTCGCCATGGGGATGGGCATCTGGTCGATGCATTTCGTCGGGATGCTCGCCTTCTCGCTGCCCGTTCCGGTTGCATACGATCTGATCATAGTCTTGCTGTCGGTTGCAGCAGCCATAGTCGCGTCCTTTATCGCGCTTTACATCGTCGGCCGGAGCCGGGTAACGGTACTGCAGCTGCTCGGGGGCGGAATGCTGCTTGCCGCCGGCATCTCGACGATGCATTATACCGGAATGGCGGCCATGCTGATCGATATTACTTACGATCCGTTACTATTTGCGTTATCGATCGTAATCGCGCTGATCGCATCCGTCGCCGCGTTATGGCTTGCGTTTTATTTCCGAAAGGGCGGGGAGCGCGGAGAAGGCTGGAAGAAGCTGGGGAGCGGGCTCATTATGGGCGCCGCGGTCGTCGGGATGCACTATACGGGCATGATAGCCGCCGATTTCCATTTGGGGGGTAAATCGGAGCTGGCGGCGGGCATCGTGCTGGATCAGAAATGGCTCGCGTATTTCATTTCGGGCGGCACGCTGTTTACGCTCGGTTTATCGTTGTTCGGCATTTTTATCTCGAAACGGTTTTCACTCAAAGATTCGGAAATCGAGGAAAAAGCAAATGAAATTTTGATGATGAACAGGGAGCTGCGCCAGTTGAACGACCATCTGGAGGAGTTGGTGCAGGAACGCACCGCGCAGCTCGAGAAGGCGCACGATGAAGCGATCAAGGCGAATATGATCAAGAGCCAGTTTCTGGCCAATATGAGCCATGAGCTGAGAACGCCGCTTAACGCCATCATCGGGTACAGCGAAATGCTCGTGGAAGATGCGGAAGATCTCGGCGAGCCTTCCTTCGTGGAAGATCTCGGGAAAATAAGCAAAGCGGGCAAGCATTTGCTTTCGTTAATAAACGATATTTTGGATATTTCGAAGATTGAAGCCGGTAAAATGGACATGTACTTCGAAACGTTCGATTTGACGAGTTTGATCGGGGATGTGACGACTACGGTCAAGCCGCTGGTCGAAGGCAACGGCAACCGGTTTGACACGCGCTCGATAGAAGGCGAAATGACGACCGATGTGACGAAGCTGAGACAAATATTGATCAACCTGCTCAGCAACGCAAGCAAATTTACGAAGGACGGCACAGTCGTTCTCGAAGTGTATCGCGAGACGAGAGAGAATAAAGACGGCTACTGCTTCCGTGTCCAAGATACGGGAATCGGCATGTCGGCCGAGCAGGTGGAGAAGCTGTTCCAGCCTTTCACGCAAGCCGATGCATCGACTACGCGCAAATACGGGGGTACCGGACTCGGGCTGGCGATCAGTCAGCGCTTCTGCAACTTGATGGGAGGCGATATAACGGTGCTAAGCGAGCCGGGGAGCGGCAGCACGTTCACTTGCTGGCTTCCGGCCTCCCCATCCGCGCAGGAAACGATCGCCGATGCGGCTGCAGCGTATGAGGAGCAGCCGGAAGCGTACAATCGGGTGAGCATTCTTCTGATTGACGACGAGCCGTTCAACCAGCAATTGATGCGGCGCTATCTCGCCAAGGAAGGATGGACATTGGCGGTTGCCGAGAACGGACAAGAAGGGCTTCAGCTCGCGAAGAAGCTGCGCCCCAAAGTGATCTGTCTCGATATTCTCATGCCGGGCATGGACGGGTGGAGCGTTCTGTCGGTCATCAAGAGCGATCCGGAGCTGCAGGACATCCCCGTCGTCATCTGGTCGATGACGAGCGACAAGCAGCTCGGCTATGCGCTCGGCGCTTCCGAGTTTCTGATGAAGCCGGTGGATCGGGAGCGTCTGATCGGTGTCATGGACAAGTTTATTTCGAACCGGACCGACCATTCCGTCCTGGTCATCGAAGACGACGATACGACAAGCGAATTAATGGCCAGGATGCTGCAGAAAGAAGGATATTCCGTCACCCGGGCCAGAAATGGCCGGCTCGCTTTGGACTGCATGGCGAGAAGCGTGCCCGAATTGATCTTGCTGGACTTGATGATGCCCGAGATGGACGGTTTTCAATTCATCGAGGAGCTGCGCAAGCAAGAAACATGGAATGCCATACCGATCGTAGTCGTGACGGCCAAGACGATTACGCAGGAGGACCGGATGAAATTGAACGGCTATGTGAAAGGCGTCATTCAAAAAGGATCGTTCGAACCCAAATCGTTACTGATGGAAATTCGCCGATTCGCGGACAAACGGCTTCAAGCTTAACCGCTCCGCAAAATATCCGCGATTTTGGATCGCATCCCGTCCTCGCTTTGCAGCTTGGCCCAATACAGTCTCGCTTCCTTGATGACCGCGTCCATCTGCTCGACCGACAAGCCGATGTCGGTGAACAAGCGCAGAAAAGGCACGAGCCCGCGGAACAGCAAAAAGCCGGGAGGGCGGTACATCGTTTCCTCGCCTTCCCATTCGGCTGCAGACGGCAAGGCGGGGATGCTCAGCGTCTTCGTCCTCAGCACCATCTGAGCTTCGTCCGACACCAGGAAGTCGGCGAACGTGCGGGCGGCCGCAACGGATTCCGAGCGCGTGTTGACGGCGGCCCCGATCGTCATCAAGATCGTCGCGTCCGTCCGCAGTGCGGGCAATGGCGCGATGTCGAACGGGACGTCGGTTCCGCGAAGATAGTTCATCGCCATGTATGAGGTGATGATGACCGATACTTTTCCTTGCGCGAACAACTCCTCCGCGGCGGCATCGCTTCCCGACAGGAAAGTCGGGAACGTGTTCGGCGCGTTTATAATTTCCCGGCACAGGTTCAGTCCTTCCATTAGCCGGGAGGCGACCGCTTCGGCATGCGCCGACGTATCCCTACCCTGCAGGGCGAAAACCGGCCAGCGGTTTTTGGAATGAAGGAAGAAATAAAATCCGAATCTTTCGTTCTCGATCGTGAGCCGGGAAGCGTCTTGAAGCAGTCTGGTCCAGCTGTCCGGGCGATACGGGTCGGGCAAGCCGGCTTCGCGCAAATGATCGCGGTTGTAGCACAGCACGAGCGGAGAGAAGACGAACGGCCGAACATACTGCTTGCCGCCGCTTGTGAAGGCATCCGCCAGGAACGGGTACACGGAATCATCACGCTCGAATTCATACAGTAAATCCAACCGGCCGCGTCTTGCGAAATCGTGGAAATTGTTGTAATTCATTCCGACGACATCGAGCATGCCGGATTCCATATATTCTTTGACCGTATCATAATATTTCTCGATGCCGATCGGGATCGGCTGAACGTGGACGGACGGATATTTCAGATGGAACCTGCGAATAAGCTCGGCCATTTCGGCTTCGCGGTCGAGCGCCGACGGGTATCCAAATTTTAGGCTGACCGTAAGCTCGGGCAACGATTCCGCCACCCGGTTGCCGATGCGGGCGATTTTCTCGATCAGCCGTTCTTCGACGAGCTTCTCGAGCCCTAGGCGGATCAGCTTGTTGCTAAGATTGAACTGCTTGGACATTTCCCGCTCGGTCGGCAAAAATTCGCCGGGTTTTCGTTTGCCGGTAATAATATCTCCCCGCAAAGTGCCGATCATATGGTCGAGGCGGAGGCGAAACGTTTTTCGGCTAGAGGTGTCGGTCATGGCTGCTCCTTTCCGGCCAGCTCGGGGCTTGTTCGTATTCATCCAAAGCATATCCGACTTGTCCGGGTGAATCAAGGACGGAGCTTGCAAAAAAAAGGTCCGTGTACGTATTGACACGGGCTTCTTTTTGTTTTTATTATAGTTGTGAGTCACGGGTGAGTCAATAATAAGGAGTTGATTGTTGTCATGAGAAAAAGTCGTTTTCGAATGGCCGTTAGCGGCATAGCTGCCGCTGCAGTTGCAGCCGGATTGCTGACCGGTACCGGAGCCGCGAACGCGTCGGCATCGGCGGCAACCGCCGAGACGCCGCCGCCTGTCGTGTTTAACGCCGGATTCGAAGAGCCTGCTGCCGGATCGGCGATTCCCGGCTGGACCCAAACGTTCGGCGCCGGAGAGAGCGGTGTGGCGTATGAGGTATCCTCGGACCAATCGTACGCGGGAACGAAAAGCTTGCTGCTCGACGATAAGAACGGCGCCAAAGCGCTGGGGCTGGAGAGCGCTCCTTTTCCCGTCGTTCCGGGCGCAGGTTATTCGGTATCTGCGATGATGAAAGTTGAAAACGGTTCCATGGCGATTTATATCCGCTATTTTGACGCTGCCGGCGTCAAGGTGGGAGAGTCCAGCAATTTCATCACCTCAACGAACGGCCAGTGGACGAAAAATGCGACATCGACGGTCGTACCGGCCAATGCGGCGACGGCGACCATCCTTTTGTATTCTTCCTCTGCGGGCATTACGCGCGGATATGCGGATCAGGTGGGGATCGAATTGAACAAGATCGGAGCGTTTCAACGGATCGGCGGCATCGTGAAAGGAACGATTAACGAAGATACGGCGGTCGGCATCGAAGATGGCAAGCCGGTTCTGTATACGGTTTTCAAGGGCAGAGGAGAGACGCCGACCGTATTCGCGGTCATCGATGCGGCGACACGAGGAGTGCTGCGCACGTTCCCGATGACGGGAGTCGAAGCGGCTTGGGGCGTCAAGACGTCTACGGACGGTCAAGTATACGTCGGCTCGCATTACGACGGCGGATTATACCGGTATAATCCGAACGGCAAGACGTTCGGTTTTGTCGGAAAGTTCGGCAGCGAGACGCACGTCTTCTCGCTCGTGGCCGGACCGGGCGGGAAAATGTACGCGGGCACGTATCCGAGCGGGAAATTGTTCGTTTACGATCCGGCGGTCGGCACGATCACCGATCTGGGCGATTTCGATCCGGAGCAGAAGTATGTGCGGTCACTTGCGTACGACGCCGGGCGCAATGTACTCTATGTAGGCGTCGGGGGATCGAAAAGCCGGATATTCCGGCTGAATCCGGACGGGTCGCAAAGCGAGCTTCTGGCCGGCCGGATCGCCGGAGGCGGGGATACGTACGCGTGGCCATACGGCATGGAGTTCGCCGAAGACCGGCTGTTCGTCAAATTTTCGAACGGCGATTTGCTGGTTATGCGCGGAGATACGAATGCCGTCGATTATTACGATCCGGCCGGTATCGACATTCATTCCGAGCGGGTAACGCCGATTCCCGGTCAGCCCGGCAAGGTACTGTACGCGAACAGCGGTCATCTGTATGCCTATGACGTAGAGACTCGTTCCGCGACGCAGCTCAAGACAATATCGGGCGGGATCAATTTCCACGAAGGCAAATTCGTCGACCTGGGCAATCCGGAATGGCCCGGGCTTACGTTCGTCGCCGGAGGCGCGTTCGGTAAAATATTGCACTACAACATGACGACGAACCGTGCCGAAGTGCGGCCGTCCGGCTATGAAGGGGCGCCTACTTTGATCCAGAGCATCCATCAAGGTCCCGGAGGGAAAATGTACGTTGCCGGATATATGGCCGGGTTTACCTCCTACGATCCGGTAACGGGGGACGTCTCCGATACGGAAGATTTCGGGCAGGTGGAATCGTCGGCCGTTCGTCAAGGGAATATGCTGATCGGCGCTTACGCGGGCTCCCGGATACTCGAATATAATCCGAATCTGCCTTGGTCGAGCAGCAACCCGCGTCAACTGTTCGACTTGCGCGCCTACCAGCAGGACCGTCCGTTCGCGATGACCTACGCGGAGGATATCGACAAGCTCTTCATCGGTACGGTGCCGAACTCGACTTCGCTTCAGGGAGCGCTTGCGATGTACGATTTCGCAACCAAGAAGTTGGATGTGTTCCGCAATATTATCCCGAACCAAAGCATCGTGTCCATGGTGTACCGGAACGGCCTTCTATATGTGGGGACGACCGTCTATGGCGGTCTCGGCACGAGCGGTCCTACGGAGCAAAACGCCAAGCTGTTCGTATTCGACCCGGTCACGAAGCAGAAAGTGTTCGAGACGATACCGGTATCCGGCCGCAAAGGAGTAACCGGTCTGCATGTCGGTCCGGACGGCATGATTTGGGGCATCGCCGAGGATACGATCTTCGTCTTCAATCCGGATACCCGGCTGTTTTCATACAAGGCGGCCAAGCTGAAAAGGTATAAAGCGGACGGCACGACTTGGACCTACGGGTTTCTGCAAACCGGAGCGGACGGCAACGTATACGGGACGTCGCGCGGACAATTTTTCATGGTGAAGCCGGATACGAAGGAATTCGTCATGCTTAACGGCTCTTACGGCAATTATTTGAATCGCGACGAAGCCGGCAATTTGTACTTCTCCGACAATAACTCGGACTTGTGGAAATATATCCCGCCCGTTGACGTGCCGGACGTGACGCCCCCTTTGACGGAAGCCGGCCTTTCGCCCCAGACGCCGAACGGGGAAAATGGCTGGTATACGGTACCGTTGTCGGTCCGGCTCGAGGCGTCCGACGACTTGTCCGGCGTTACCCAAACGGTATATAGCCTGGACGGCGGGGCAAAGTGGCTGAACTACGACGGGCCGATTTCGTTCGCGGCGGACGGCGCCTACAATATGCTGTACCGTTCTGCCGATGGAGCGGGCCATGTTGAAGCGGCCAAAACCGCATCGTTTCGGATCGACCGGACGGCTCCGGCGATTCAAGTGAACGTTGTCGCAGACTCGGTATACGCCGATTCGGGACAAATCGCCCTGCAAGTTGCCGTTACGGACGCAGGCTCGGGAGCGGATCATGCCTTCACGTCCGTGACGCTCGACGGACAGCCGATTGCCAAAGATGCGGTCGTGAAGCTGCATACGCTTCCGCTCGGATCGCATACGATAGCGGTATCGTCCAGAGACTTTGCCGGCAACAACGCAAATGCGACGATTCCGTTCCGGACGGAGGCGACCATGCAGTCGGTCGGAGCATTGATCGACATGTTCGCGTCCGACGGCTCGATCGATAACGGGGGCATCGCGGGCAGCTTACGCCAGCAACTGGCGAGCGGCTCGCTGCAAGCATTGCTAAACCATTTGCAGGCGCAGCGGGGCAAACATATTTCGGCGCAGGCGGCGGATATTTTGATCCGCGACGTCAGCGCATTGATGCAGTAACGGATTGACGGGTGGGCCGGCATGGCGTCGGTTCGCCCGTTTTTGTGTATAAGGCGGCTCGCATGCGAAATCGAAGGCGCGGCTATCTTTTGAGAACAACAAAGAAAGAACCGCCTAATTAGCGGTTCCTTCTCGACTGCATCCACGCTTAATATTATCCCTAATGTCACTTACCTCAAGCGGATTCCAACGACTGACTTACAAGCATGTGGTACAAGCCCTTGGCGGCTAATAACTGCTCATGTGTGCCCGACTCGGCAATAACGCCTTGATCCAACACGAGAATACGGTCCGCATTTCGGATCGTGCTGAGCCGGTGTGCGATAATGAGCGTTGTACGGTCTTTTAAAATCGTGCCCATATTACGCTGGATTGTCTTTTCGGATTCGTTGTCGAGCGCGCTCGTCGCTTCGTCGAAAATCAAGATGCGCGGGTTCCCGATCAGTGCTCGGGCGATGGCGATGCGCTGACGTTGCCCGCCGGACAGGCTGGCCCCCCGTTCCCCGACCTGCGTGTTATAACCGTTTGGCAATGAAGTTATGAACTCATGCGCTCCTGCAAGCATCGCGGCGGACATCACTTCATCCATCGATGCGTCAGGAAGATGATAAGCGATATTTTCGCGAATCGTTCCGCTGAATAGTGCCGCTTCCTGCTGGACGATACCGATTTGCCTGCGGAGCGCAGCGGCCTGCACTTGCATCAAATCATACCCGTCGATGCGGATCGTTCCGCTGCTGGGCTTGTACAGCTTGAGCAATAGATTGGCCAAGGTCGATTTCCCCGACCCGCTTCGGCCGACAACCGCAAGCGTCTGGCCCGGCGTCATTTCGAAGGAGACGTTCTGCAGTACGTTTTTCCCTTCGGAATCGTAGCGAAACGAAACGCGTTCGAATTCTACCTTTCCCTTCAGCTTGGGCAGCTCAGCCAGCCGGGTCGGATCCGTTTCTTCCTGCTCCGTCTCGAACACGTCTTCAAGTCGTTCCAAAGCAATACGCACTCCCTGAAATTCGTCCCACAATCTGATCAAGCCGAGTGCCGCGCCGGTCACGAGGCCGTTTACCGCGGTGAAAGCCATCAACTCCCCGACGGTCAGCTGTTCCCCTATGATCGAGACAGCTCCCGCATACATCAAGGTTACCGCGCTTATGGTTTGCAGCAGCGTGGCGGCCGTACCGGAAAAGATGCCGATTTTCCAGCTCTTCATCTGCACGATGGCCGATCGGCGGAACTTGTCCTCCGCTTTCTTGCGTACCTCCTCTTCTGCCGCGAGTGCCTTCACGGTCCGCATGGAGCCGACCGCTTCAACCAATACGTTCTGCAGGTCGACGTCAGCCTGGAACTGCTTCCTGCCGTTACGTTTCATGATAGGGGTCACGATCAGCGTCAGCGCGATGAAGCAGGGAATGAACGTCAGCGTAATCGAGGCAAGCCTCACGCTATATGTGAACATCACGCCGATGTAAACGACGATCGTCAAAACATCCAGGACGGCATTCATGCTGTTCGATACGAGAAAATGGCGAATCACCTGGTTTTCCCCGGCGCGCGTCAGGATATCGCCCACTTTCCTCGTGGCGAAATAGCGCATGGGCAGTCGAAACACATGCCGGTAAAAAGCCATTACCATCTCTATATCGATTTTCATGAACGTGCCTGCAATGATCCACTGTCTGACCGCTTGTACAAGCATCGTCACCAAGGAGACGCCCAGCATGACGAAGAGCATCAGGTTCAACTCGTCATATTGCCGTCCGACAAGCACGCGGTCGATCATCCGTTGGGTAAAAAGCGGAAGCGCCAAGTTGATGACCTGCAGCAGCAGCGTCAAACAAACGATCAGGAGCAGCGTCATCTTACTAGAAGCAAAAAAGGCCCAATAGCGCCGGAAAGAAGGATTAGATTCCTCCTGGACGAAAAAAGCTTCAGTCGGCTGCAGAAAAACCGCGCTCAGCGTCCATCCCTTCATAAATTCTTCGTGAGAATAAGTCAGCAGTCCGATCGCCGGGTCGGCCACGGTTACGGATCGATTGTCTACGCTAACGACCACCACATAATGATTGCCTCTCCAATGGGCAATTGCCGGAAGGACCCGCTCGGAAAGCCCCTTCAGGCTGCTGCGGACCGCCTCCGCCTGAAAGCCTATCCGTTCAGCGGTTTTGCACAGATGGTACAAGGTCGTTCCGTCCAGGCCGACTTGCGCGAGCTCCCGCAGACGGTGAATGCTGAGCCGTTTACCGTAGTGCCGAGCGATCATGGAGAGGCAGGAAGGCCCACAGTCCATCTCGCTTTGCTGAATAAAAACCGGAAACGATTTCCATGGTATCCGAACCTTGCGCCCTGCGTATCGCCAGGCTAATTCCTCCCCGGCTTCCGCTCCCGCTTCATAACTTGCACTCACCTCTGCAGTAGAGGCTCCAGCCGCTTCCGGATCCCGGGGATCCTCCACATTCTGCAAATAAGCCGACGCAATGCCGATTATCGTATCCCTGACCTTCGGATATTGCAGGATCAGCCTATCAAAGTCATGTTTGGCCAGTCGGAATACCGATACCGGTTCGTCCGCTGTAATCGTGGCCCTGCGTGGTTCTCCGGTAAGCAGCGCGAGCTCTCCGAAAAACTCTCCTGCCTTCACCGTATTGAGCTTGCGGTTTCCTTCGCTTTCCTTCCATACGGTAGCCGTACCGGTTCGAACGATGTAGAATGCGTCCCCTACTTCCCCTTCCCGTACGATAGGCTCGCCGGCGGCATACTCTTGAATGACCATATGATCCAGCAGCGAACGCAGCTCCCGATGTTGAAGCGGGGAAAAAAGCGCCGTCCGCTTCAAAAAATTGCGCATCGCATCGTCGGCCAAGAGCTCAAGCAAATACACCTTAAGTTCAGGATGCATGTTGATCATTTGCATGAACATGCTTTTCGACAACCGCAGCAGCTCCAGCTTCGTCGAAGCCCGCAGTGTATGCTCATTTACTTCATCCTTCAGCAGCCCTTCCTGACCGAAATGCTCACCGGCTTCCAACAATCCGTAATTGATTACTTTGCCGTCCGGATGCTGCCCGATAATCCGGACTCTGCCTGAAAGAATGAGATGGAACGCATCTGCACGTTCCCCCGCCTGAATAATCGTATCTCCCATTAGGAATCCAACAGTTGTAAAAGAGGAAAAAATCTCATTCCTTTCTTGCGGCGAAAGCACTTGAAAAATAGGGATTTTATCCAGAATCATTCGATGCAGCTCAAGCATAGCCGTTCCTCCCAAACCCTCAATCCGGCGTATCACCTGCCAAATAACGCCAAAGGTTGACATCTACATCCGACCGTTTGACCGCTTCGTCCAACCACTCGTCGAACAGCAAATCGGCGAGATTTGACCGAAGTTCTTCGGTAAGTTCGGTCGGAGCAACCTCCCAAACATGCAGCAGTCGCCAGCCTGAACCGGCTGGGAAAGGCCCCCCCGTTTCTCTGGCCTCGGCACCAAAGACGAAGGCCTCCTCTTCGGCGCTAAGCGCCGTCCTTCCCACCCATCCTACATACCCGCCGTTAAACCGGCTGCTGGCATTCAAGCAATACGTTTGTGCCAGCTTGAAGAACGATTCGCCTTCCTCTATCTGAAAAAGCAGCTCCTGCGCCTGCTCCCTTGTGCTGATGACCAATTGGGACAGATTCGCCCGATCGAAAGACCTACGGTTTTGCAGAAAATAAGCTTCGATCCGGTCTTCCGTAACGATCCGTTTCACTTTTTCCTCCAGAATACGGGCCCTGGCGCTTTCGTAAAGATCCTCGGTCTCGAGCCCCCGCTGTTCCAGCCAGGCCATCGTTTCCGCCGCACTATAGAGCCCCATTTGCTGCCTGATCTCGTTGACTTTCGCTTTTTCTTCCGGTTCGTCGACGGAAATTTGACGTTCTTCCGCATATTGCAGAATGACGGCCCTTCGAATCACGCTCTCGACAGCGGTGAATCCCCCATCGATACAGGCCACTCTCAATAGATCTCCCAAACGCCATTCCCATCCGTTCACGCTTAGCGCCGTAAGTTCCATCCCGCTCATTGGCCACCTCATTCCCGTTGAAAAGAAAGAACCTAACGGCCGTTAGGTTCTTTCTTTCCTTTCAATGCCACGTTCGAAAAAATTGACGCTCCCGTTTTATGTCAAACTTGGGAGCGGATCAGGGTTTTGGGCCTGCATTGAATGGGGGCGGCGGCGTAATCTTAACATTCGGGTTAACGTAGACAGACGGCTGTGTACCATTATATTGACCTGCATTGGGGTTGAGGATAACATTTCCGTCCTTTACTATAACATCGGTCGGCGGGGTTGACGTTTGGGCTGTACCGAACGATGGCGGTGCCTCGAATTGTACTTGTGGAGGAGCACCCGGTGGGATAATCTTCGGTTTCGGAATTGATTGCCCGAATCCTCCGGTTGTTTCCTTCATTTCCTGCTCCGAAAGCGGTTTCTCCAGATCGTCAAGCTTGACGTTCTTTGAAGCCTTTTTCCTAGGCATTGTAATACTCCTCCTTCTGAAGGTTAGAAAACATTTCCAATATTCGGTCACCTCAATCATACCATGGAATAGAAAATTTTGTAACTTGTTATTTGTCGTGGTTAACCGAGGTCCTGTCTTATCAAAGAGATGATAAAGGCTGTTAGATCCGGAGCCGTTTTTTTGTGTTGGACTTGCGGGCTTTATACAATCAACGGCGTACAAAAAAAATATGGTTTTTACTAAAGAAGGCGCAACGGGTACCCGATATAATGAGACTCGAAAGAGCTGAAGACGACTAAAATTGCCGGAAGGAGAGCGCTGCTTCGGTTGTGATGATGACGCTTTCATCGTGGCGGATCAAGCCGCCCGCCGAGTTCATTCATGCGAAAATATGTGAGGGAGGGCCAAACGATGATTCGAATGTACAAGAAATCCGCGCAAGCGGCGCTGCTCGCCATGCTGATCGGTATGGCGGCGGGCTGCAGCAAAGGTACGGCCGACCCGGCGCCGACGGCGGAGCCGGCGAAGACAACGGAGGCGAAGACGGACCCGGTCACTTTGAAAATCATGTGGTTCAACACGCTGGTGTCGAAGGAAGCGGTCGAGCAGTTCATTTCCGCACCGGTGAAGCGAAAATACCCGCACATTACGATCGAATATGTGGAGCCGAAAGCCGGCGCTTCCTTGCCGGATTTGATCGCCACCGGTCAAGGCGTTCCGGATATCGTCATCACCGATTACTCCAATCTGTCCAGCGCGATCGACCTGAAGTATCCGGCCGATCTTCAGGAACCGCTGAAGGCGGCCAAGATTGATCTGGGCGGCATGGAGGCCAGTCCTCTAGACGGAGTCCGAGCGCTCGGCGCCAAAGGGGAGTTATACGGCCTGCCGCTTTATTTGGACAAATACATGATGTTTTACAACAAAGATATTTTCGATCTGTTCGCCATCCCGTACCCGACCGGCGACAAGAGCTATGCCGATCTGATCGGACTTGTCAGGAAGCTGACCCGGACGGAAGGCGGCGTATCTTATTTGGGCTACCGATGGGGAGACTTGTACACGTTCGGCTTCCAATTCGGCCTTCCGGTCATCAATGCCAAGACCGGCAAAGCCGATCTGCAGACGGAAGGGTGGAAAAGCGCGCTCTCTTTAATGAAGCAAATGGTGGACATGGGCATCGACAACAAAATTACGCATGATCATTTTTTCAAGGAAAAGCGGCTCGGGATTTACCCGCAATGGATGGGAGCGGCGTACGGATTGCTGTCTCAGGCGGGTGGAGGCTTGAACTGGGATATGACCGCGCTGCCGTACTCCAAAGATCAGCCCAAGACGTCGGGCCCGGCCAAGCCGATCTATATGCTGGCTTCGTCAGTCGGCAAACATAAGGAGCAGGCTATTCAGGCGATTTCGTACGTGACCACTTCGCCCGAGGTACAGCTGATCCTTTCTCAGAACGGCAGAATCAGCTCGCTGAAAGACGAGGCGATCCGCAAGCAATTCGGCTCGAAGCTGGATTTGCTGGCAGGCAAAAACGTGAGTGCCGTATTCCGGTATCCGTTCGATAAGCTGCCGAATACGACCGCCTATGAGTCGGTAGCTTGGCCCGGGCTGGATACGGCTCCGCCCGCCATCATGGCCGGAGCGGACGTCAATACCGCCTTGCGCAAGGCGGAGGAGGAAGCGAACAAGAAGGTGGACGATTATTTGCAGAGCCGGAAGTAGGGGCAATCGCTGATCCAACTCACTCAAATGCCCGAAGGAGCCGCGGTAGCGGCTCCTTGTTTACCTATGTAGGGTTTATATATTTCGGGGTCCCCGCAAAGTAATTGGAATAAGCATCGAAGGCAGGCTCCACTTTGTGGGGTTATTTTGCGTTCGAGGGGAGCTGCTCTAATGTATGCAGGGGCGATGAAAATGTTTTGTGGTGTACTTGGGTCGTATTGACAGTGATATTGTGGTGTCTTATATTGAGGGTGTGAAGTGGGAAATAGATATTGTAGTGTATACCATTGGAATCATCATACACTAGAAATAAATGCTTGGCTTCGAGGAATTCCGATTTTCCGTCAAGCGGTTATGAAACGGAGCGTGTTGTTCATCGTGAAGGCGAATTCGACAAACACCCCCTTTCAGCTCAAGCTGGACAGGATGGCTGATCAATTGCGCCAAGACATTCTCAACGGTACCTACCCCGACCAATCTTTCCTGCCGCCCGAGCCGGAATTGGCGAAGAGGTTTCAGCTAAGCAACAAGTCGGTGCGCAAAGGGATGATGAAGCTCGTCGAGGACGGCCTGATCGTCAAAATTCCGAGAGTCGGCAACCGGGTGAATATGAAGCGGGCCGGCGTTACGCTGACATTGGCTTGCTCGTCGACGATCGAGCGTGATTTTCAACTGACCAGACTGCTCGACGATTTTCACCGTCAGCATCCGTGGATTCGCGTCCATACCGTTCCTTTCGCCGAAATACCGAAGTTCGACGATGACGGAGACCGCCGGCAGGCGGATGTGATCGCCTTGGATTCGACCCAATTCCAACAGCTGAAGGAGGAAGGGAGGCATACGATGCTCGAGCCGCTCTACGGCTCGGACGATGCATACCCGTTCCTGAACGCGGCATTTGGAGCGGACGATCGGCAATACGTAATTCCGGCGATTTTCTCGCCGATCGTATTATGCTACAATCGCGCTCATTTCCGTGAATGTCGGCTTCCGGAACCCCACGGGGGATGGACGTGGGACGAACTCGTCCGCAGCGCGACCAAGCTATCCGAGAACCGGAACCGGTTCGGCATCTGCTTCCACATCGTATCGGAAAACCGCTGGCCGTTGTTTTTGCTGCAAAGCGGCGGACGATTCGAATGGGAGGGCGGGCGTCTGTCCGATCTGCGCGGCACGAAGCTGCTGGAAGGGATTCGGCGAAGCAAGCGGCTGATCAGCAACCACGACATATTCCCACACTATTTGTCGGAGAACAACGACGATGTCAACGCCATGTTCAAGGAAGGCAAATTGTCGATGATCGTAACGAGCTATATGGGGTTGAACGATTTTCGGAACGCCGAGCTCGACTACGATATTTCGCCGCTTCCTTACGTTCAGGAACCGCGGACGCTAGTGGTCGTCATCGGATTCGGCATGAACCGGTATTCTCCCCATAAGGAAGCGGCCGGTCAGCTGATCGACTATTTCGGATCGAAGCGGACCCAGGATCTGATGCGCAAGTTTACGCTGAGCATACCGGCGCTTCAGCACGACGGGGATTTCGTCAAGCCGATCATGCCGATGCCGAGCCGGTACGGACTGTACCGAGAGATCGTTTCTTCCTACTGCATGCATAGCGAATTGAATTTACCGTGGCGGCTCAACCCTATATTGGCGTCTCAATTGAAAGCTTATTGGGCGGACCTGCTGGACGAGGATGAATTGTGCCGCAAACTGGCCGATAAATTGATTTTACGGGAAGCGGAAATGGCCGAAAGGTGAACGGATTCGCGCTTTAAGGCCGGAGCTTGGTGCGACTGGGAGCCGAAGCGATTCGGAACGAAATGGGGGATTCGGATGAGCTTCAATTCGACGAGCGTGCTGTATATTTCGCGCTGCAAGTACAAGTCCGAAAACTGCGTCATCGATCATTGCCACAACTTCCATCATCTTTTGTACGTGATCGGCGGGAGCGGAACGTTTTGCGCAAACGGTGTCGACTATACGATGCGCAAGGACGATCTGTATGTCATTGCACCGGGGACTTATCACAGCCTGCAGTCGGATTCGTCCAGTCCCTTGTGTACGATCGAAGTCAAAGCTCTCGTGAGTGATCCCCTGCTCGAATCGTATTTGCAGAACATGTCGCTCAAAATGATTATTCCCCATGTCAAAATGAAGATGATCTTGGAAGCGATGCTGGAAGAAGCGACATTATGTCGGCCGCAATATAAGGAGATCATTACGGCTCATTTCATTGAATTCATCTTGAACATCCAACGCACCCGCAGTATGGCCGACCCGGAGGAGGAACGGAGCGCGACCCGTATACCGGACCCATCGCCGGCCGGAAAACACGCTACCCGCCTGCTCCCGGACCGAGTAGATCCCGGGGACGATTTGCCCAGCTTGGCGCAGCAATATTTGCACGCGAACTATGGACGGAAAATCGTGCTGCAGGAGCTGGCCCGGCAATTGACGGTCAGCAGCGCTCATCTGTGCCGCGTCTTTTACGAGCGGTTCCGGGTGTCTCCGATGCAGTATTTAAACAATTGGCGCATTCAGCAGGCGAAGGAGCTGCTGGTCAACACGGAGTTGACGGTGACGGAAATTTCCGCCGAGGTCGGGTTTCAGAGCGTCCACTATTTAAGCAGACGCTTCGCCGCCAAGGAGAACATGTCGCCGCTGAAGTACCGTCTGATGAACAAGGAAATCGTCGAGATGCAAATCGAAGACCATTACGTCATTGTCGATCACCATATCGTCATGCAGCGTTAATGCCAAGGTCCGTATTCCGGATCTTTTTTTTGTATGCGGAAAACGGTCCGGCATATCAACAGCGTACAAAAAATATCGTTCTTTTACTAAAGAATCCGCGGGGAATCCTCTATATAATGGTTCTCGACAAGAGAAACGAAAGGATGTTGCGGTATGCAATTGCGAGCAGGCGTGGCCAAGAGCGATATTACGACCAGTCGGGATGGGGTAGTCATCAGCGATCGTCTGTATGCGAAAGCACTCGTTCTGGACGATGGAAACACGAGGGTGGCCATCGTCGCGATGGACGCCTTGGCGATAGGGGGACTCGGCGATATTAAGGACGATTTCTTGCCGAAGCTGCGCGAGCGGATTCAGCAGGAGCTGCATATTCCCGGCGGCAACGTAATGGTCAATGCCTCCCATACTCACCCGCAAGGAAGGCTGTTGTGCGAAGACGACGAGCAGGTTCAGCGAACGTTCGAGGCTGTTCGTCGGGCGATGGACAATATGACGGAAGTTAAGGTCGGCTCCGGCTTCGGCCACGAAGACCGGATTACGGTTAACCGGAATTTGAGAATGAATGACGGGAAGCATTGGTCGATCCGTTATGCACACCCTTGTCCGCGGGATGAGGATGTTGCGGGCATCGGGCCGATCGACCCCGCTATCGGGGTGCTGCGCATCGACCGGACGGACGGGCGGCCGCTTGCCGTCGTATACAATTTCGCCTGCCATTTGCTGATCGGCGTTCCGGAACGCGGCGTCACGGCGAATTTTCCGGGCTTCGCCTCGAAAGTCATAGAGGATAATATGGGCGACGGGGCGATGGCGTTGTTTTTGCAAGGGGCGGGCGGGGACCTATTGGAGCTGTATTTCAAGGATGTCAACCGTCCCAGAAACTGCGAGCCGCTAGGCACGATGCTCGGCTTGAGCACGCTCGAAGCGGTGCGGAACATCCGAACTAAGGATGCGCAGTTAAGCGTCTGTTCGGAAACGATCCGGCTTCCGCGAAGAACCGATATTGCCGAGCGGATCGAAGAAAGGCTGCGGGAGCAGACCGAGCTGCTGGCCGCCATGCGAAGCACGTGCCTGAATTTCAAAACATTTCTGCCGCTGTATCTGAAATACGCCCTCGATCCGCAATATCCGGCGGACTACTCGTACCGGTATATGCAGGAGGAGGCAATCGGCGCCAATGAGCTGACGACGATGGATGCGCATAACCGGCACAATCTGGACAGATATGTGAAAAATATAGAGGCGATGGAAAAGCTGATCCGAATTCAGGAAGATATCGCTACGCTGAAAGTTCATCAGGAGCTGAACCGGGAAGCGGGCGAGCCGGACATCCCCGCCGAAGTGCAAGCGATCAAAATCGGAGATTGCGTGCTGCTCACGGCTCCGGCGGAGCTGCTCGTCGAAATCGGGCTGAAGCTGAAGCAAGCTTCGCCGTACGAGCACACGTTCATAGCCGCCTTCTCAAACGGATACATGCACTACGCCGCGCCGGCCGAGCATTACGGCAAAGGAGGCTACGAGGTTACCGAATGTTTGCTTGCCCCCGAGTGGCAGCAAGCCTACGAGGAGAAGGCCGGCGAATTGATCGGCAGGCTGTAGGGAAGCGCGGAAGGAACCATCTCATTCGAGTGCACCGGTGAGAGAAAAATAGGAGGAACCGCCTAGTTAGCGGTTCCTCCTTCTCTACATCCACCATTATTTGCTGCGCGACATTTCCTTCAGCACGGTTTCGATCGCTTCCAGCGTTACGGCGATATCCTCGTCCGTATGGCTGTAGCTGATATGATTGCGCTTGATGTTCATCGGCATTTTGTAAATGCCTTTCTCGATCAGCTTCTTCCGGTACGATACGTAAAATTCGGCGTCGTTGTGCTGCAGATCGGTGTAGTTTTTCGGCTCGAAGCCCATGAAGTAGGTCGTCCATGTCGAACCGAAGCCGGCGACGTAAGCCGTGATGCCGAGGCGGTCGACGATGCCGCGAATTTCGGAGCGCACCTTGTCGCCCAAGCGGAAAATATGCTCATGGACCGGTTCGTTCTCCATCGTTTCGATTGTAGCGATACAAGCGGCGGTGCCGACGGCATGGCCGTTGTAAGTGCCCGCGAACCAAACGTCGCCGCCCGGCTGCGTGTTGAAGCGCTGCATATATTCTTTCTTGCCGGCGATAGCCGCGATCGGGAAGCCGTTCGCCATCGCTTTGCCCATCGTCGTCAAGTCCGGAGTTACGCCCGCGACTTTCTGGTAACCGCCGAGGTCGTGGCGGAAGCCGGTGATGACTTCGTCGAATATAAGCAGGGCGCCGTTCGCCGTACAAATTTCGCGAAGGCCTTCCAGGAAGCCCGGCTGCGGCATGATGATGCCGATATTGTGCGGGATCGGCTCCAGAATGATCGCCGCGATCTCGCCTTTGTTTTCGGCGAAGGTGCGCTCGACGTCATCCAGGTCGTTATATGTGCAGACGAGCGTATTGTCGATCGCTTCGTCCAGCATGCCGGCCGATCCGGGATCGCGCTTGCCGATTTTGTCCCAGGCGCTAAGCATGTTGCGGGCGACGTAGTCGTGCCAGCCGTGGTAGCAGCCTTGGAATTTGATGATTTTGTTCCGTCCGGTAATGCCGCGGGACAAGCGGATCGCATGATAAGTCGCTTCCGAGCCCGAGTTGCACAGCAGCACCTGCTCGGCGGAAGGGACGTGCGTGGAAATTTTGCGGGAAGCTTCGATTTCCAGATCCGTTGTTCCTACGCCGTACATGTCGGTCTTGCTCAGTGCTTGAATGACTTTATTGTTGACGGCCGGATAGTTGTGTCCAAGAATATAAGGTCCGAAAGCGGCTTGGTAATCGATATATTTGTTGCCGTCGGCGTCATAGATGTAGGCGCCTTCCCCTTTCGTAAAGACGAGAAACGGCTCTACGTTCCGTGTCGCGGAATGAACGCCACCGGGCGTATATTTATTGCTTTCCTGACGAAGCTTGGCGCTGTTGTTCATGTCGTTCCTCCAATAATCAGTATATTAAATACGATTCAATAAGTTGATTATATGGTGCCGATCGTTCCGAAGTCAACCTGGGATTCGAATAACCAAAAACTTTTTTGCATGGATTAACATTCATTTGACAATGAAAAATGGATTCCACTATTATTATAGTGAATAATGTTCAATATACTAAGTCAACCATTCCGAGATGTCGTCGGAGGAGGAACTATTAATGAAGCTATCCGGGAAAAAAGTGCTGATAACGGGCGGCGCTCAAGGAATCGGGCAAGGCATCGCCGAGAAGTTTGTGCGGGAAGGCGCAGAGCTGTTTCTGCTTGATGTGAGAGGCGAGGAATTGAAGGAAACCGTCGAAGCGCTGCGCGGCGAGACGTCGTCTGCGATCGAATACGCCGTATGCGATTTGAGCGACCTTGACGCTACGCTCGCGGCTGCGGAGCAAGCCTGGACCCGATTGGGCGGCATCGACATTTTGATCAACAACGCGGGCATTGCGTTCCGCGAGCCATTCTCCGGAATATCGCTCGATCGTTGGAAAAAAGTAATGGACGTTAACGTCAACGCGATGTTCGTGTTAAGCCAGGCTGTTGCGAACCGGATGATCGAACGCGGCACGGGCGGGGCGATCGTCAATATGACTTCGAAGAACGGGCTGGCGGGCAGCTCGATGCTTGCCCACTACAACGCTTCCAAAGGCGCCGTCGTGCTGCTGACCCAATCGATGGCCGTCGAGCTCGCTTCGCACGGAATCCGGGTCAACGCGGTTGCTCCGGGTTTTATCGATACGCCGTTGGACCGGAAGCTGAAGCAGCAGGATCAGTCTCTGAACTTGACCGCGCGTACGCCGATGGGCCGTCTCGGCTCCGTGGAAGAGGTGGCGAACGCGTTCCTGTTCCTTGCTTCCGACGACGCTTCTTATATTACCGGCGTAACGCTTCCGGTAGACGGCGGGCACTTGGCCAATGCGGGCGAGCTGTGAGCATTTCCCGGTTCATCCATCAATTGTAGTATAGCCTTTCGAAGCTTGCCGGATACGAATTCTTATAAGAAAGGAGGGACCGTCATTGAAAAAGCAGCCGAAGGAATATTCGGTTCCGGCGATCGATAAAACGGTCGCCATTCTGAACGCGCTCGCCGACCGTCAGCTGTCGATCCAAGACATTCATACGTCGCTGAACGTTCCGAAATCGACCGCTTTCGTCATCTTGAACGCGCTCGAGCAATATTCGCTCATCCAGAAAAATCCGGAAGGCAAATACCGGCTCGGGCACGGGGTGCTCCGCTGGGGAATCGGATATATGAAGTCGATGGATCTCGTGACGATCGCGCGGCCGCATCTGGAGAAGCTTATTGCAGACACGCCCTATACGGCTCACTTGGCCGTTTCGGAGAAAGATAAGCCGGTTTACGTGGATAAAGTGGAAGGAAACGGCTTCGTCCGCTTCGCCACGAATATCGGGCAAATTCAGCCGCTGCATATGTCGGGCGTAGGGAAAGCGATCGCATCGGGCATGTCGGACGAGGAGATCGCTTCCGCGTTGACCGCCGAGCTGGAGGCGGCGCCGGATAAGCTCGGACGGGCGATGGAGAAGCTGATGGAAGATGTGCGCTATGTACGCAAATACGGATATTCGATCGAGGACGAGGAATTCGAGGAAGGCATCCGGTGCATCGGCGCCCCGATCCGGGACGGCAACGGCCAAGTGTTCGCTTCGATCAGCATAACGTCCTTGAACAAAGATTTGCCGGCCACGAAATTTCAGCAGATCGGGGAAGCCGTAAAGGAAACAGCCGACCGCATTTCCGCCGAGCTTGGTTTTATGGAGCAACAGACGATGCCGAAAGGGGAATTGCCGAAACATGGGAACGGGCGAACATAAAGACACCGGCGCAATCGGGAAACAAAATGGCGAAGGCAATAAAGAAGCGCTGCGCGGAGCGAAATATTTTCAGGATCCGGGCTTCTGGGGATTCATCCACCGCTCCTTCACCAAATCGATGGGGTATACGGACGAGGATTTGCGCAAGCCGGTTATCGGCATTGCCAACACGTTCAGCGAGCTGAACAAATGCCATTCCAACTTCAACGAGCTGGTCGAATACGTGAAGCGCGGCGTATGGCAGGCGGGCGGCATGCCGATGGAATTTCCGACGATCTCGATCGGGGAGCCGTACGTCAAGCCTACGACAATGCTGCTTCGCAACTTGATGGCGATGGATACCGAGGAAATGATCAAAGCGCATCCGCTGGACGGCGTCGTTCTCGTAGGCGGCTGCGACAAGACGGTACCGGCGCAATTGATGGCGGCCATCAGTGCGAATGTACCGGCGATCGTCCTGACCGGAGGGCCGATGCTGAACGGCAGACTGAACGGACAGTCGCTCGGCGCCTGCACCGACTGCTACAAATATACGCTCGAGCATAAGGCGGGCAACATTACCGACAAGGAGCTGTCGACAGCGGAGGATGCGATATGCCGCAGCGATGGCCACTGTATGGTAATGGGAACGGCTAGCACGATGGCTTCGATTGCGGAGGCGCTCGGCATGGCGCTGCCCGGCTGTGCGGCCATTCCCGCACCCGATTCGCGCCGCAAGCATATGGCTGAGAGGACAGGTAAGCAGATCGTCGAAATCGTCCGGCAAAACATTCGTCCTCGCGACGTCATCACGCCGAAATCGATCGAGAACGCGATCCGCGTCACGATGGCGAGCGGCGGCTCGACCAATGCGATCATCCATCTGGTCGCGATCGCGGGAAGGCTCGGCTACAAGCTGGAGCTCGAAACGTTCGACAAGCTCGCGGCGGATACGCCGTTCCTGCTCAACCTGAAGCCTTCCGGCAAATATATGATGGAAGAATATTTCGAAGCGGGCGGCGTGCCTTCGCTTATGAAAGAGCTGGAATCGAAGCTTCATACCGATTGTTTGACCGTTACCGGCGGAACGGTAGCCGATAACCTGCGCGGCGTATATACGATCAACCGCGATGTTATCGCATCGCTGGACCGTCCGCTTGCGGAGCAGGGTGGCATCGCCGTCCTCCGAGGCAACTTGTCCCCGAACGGGGCGCTCATCAAGCAGACGGCGGTATCGCCGCATTTGAAGAAGCACCGGGGCAAAGCGGTCGTCTTCCACTCGCCGGCCGATTTGGAAGCCCGCATCGACGACCCGGATTTGGACGTCGACGAGAACAGTGTGCTCGTCCTGATCAACGCGGGACCGAAGGGCGCTCCGGCGATGCCGGAAATCGGCCAAATCCCGATTCCGCAGAAGCTGCTGCTGAAAGGGGTGCGGGATATGGTGCGCATCTCCGACGCACGGATCAGCGGCACCTCCTATGGCGCGCTTATCGTGCATACAGCTCCCGAAGCGGCAATCGGCGGCCCGCTTGCGCTCGTGCGCGACGGCGACGAGATCGAGCTGGACATCGAGGCTCGCAAGCTGCACTTGCACGTAGACGATGCGACGCTTGAGCTTAGAAGGAAAGATTGGAAGCCGGCGGAGCCCGCATACGACCGCGGCTACGGTTTGCTGTTCCTGGAGCATGTGCTGCAGGCCGACGAAGGCTGCGACTTCGACTTCCTGCTGCCCAAGGAGCTGCGCGAAGCGCGCAAGAAAGGCGGGAATGCGGAGTGATTTTCGACTGCCATACGCATCTGTTTTTGCCCGGTCAAGTAGGCGGAGAGTGGAAAGCGGCGGCCAAACGGGCGTGGAACGTCGACGATGTGATCGCTACCGAGGAGCAGCACCACGAATCCGTGAAAGATTTCGACGGAGCGATCGTGCTGGCATTCGACGCTACGGCTGTCGGAGCGCACGTGCCGAACGAAGACGTAGCGCGGTATTGCGCCACGGCGCCGGGCAAGCTGTTCGGCTTCGCCAGCGTCGACCCGAACCGGCCGAACGCGGCGCGGCTGCTGGAAGAAGCGATATCGGAATACAAGCTGTGCGGACTGAAGCTCGGACCGATCTACCAAAACTTTTATCCGAACGACAAACAGCATTACGCGTTCTACGCCAAAGCGAACGAGCTGAAGCTGCCGATCATGTGGCATCAAGGCACGTCGTTCATCCCGGAAGGCTATTTGGATGCTTCCCGGCCGGTCGAGCTCGATCCGATCGCCCGCACGTTCCCGGACTTGAAGATGATTATTGCCCATATGGGCCATCCGTGGATCGACGAGTGCATCTCGGTCGTCCGCAAAAACCCGAACGTCTATATGGACATGTCCGCCCTCGGCTCTCGCCCGTGGCAGTTTTACAACGCTCTCGTATCGGCGATGGAATACGGCGTGACGCATAAAATATTATTCGGCTCGGACTTCCCGTTCTTCACGACGCAGAAGACGATTGACTTGTTCCGTAACGTAAACCAGTTCGCTAAAGGGACGACTTTACCACAAATTCCGGATCAAGTGATCGAAGATATTATTCACCGCAATACGCCAGAACTATTAGGGCTCGTATAGCCCTCTTGGAACGGAGTTGATTCCGATGACATTAAAAGTAGGTATAGTCGGAGCGCGGGGACTGAGCAATCTGCTTGGTTTCCGGGCCATTCCCGACGTGGAAGTGACGGCGCTGTGCGATCTGCACGAAGGCTTGCTGAAGGAGCAGGCCGCGAAGTTCAACATCCCGCACACGTACCGGATCTACGAGGACATGCTCGAATCCGACATCGATGCGGTCGTCGTCTCTACCCCGATGCAGCTTCACGTTCAGCAGACGATCCAGGCGCTGGAGGCAGGCAAGCACGTCATGTGCGAAGTGACGGCCGGCGTCACGATGGACGAACTGTGGTGGCTGAAGGAAGCGGTGGAGAAGCATAGCGATAAAGTGTTCATGTTCGCGGAAAACTACTGCTATATCCCTACGAACCAGCTCATTGCGAATATGGTGAATCAAGGGATGTTCGGCGAAATTTATTTCGGCGAAGGCGAGTATATCCACGATGTCAAACATTTGGCTTACGGCTACAACCGGCGTGTTCCCGGCGAGCAAGCCGCATCGAACAAAACGTCTTGGCGCAATTATTGGCAGTTCGGCAAGCGCGGCATTTTCTACCCGACGCACAGCTTGGGTCCGGTCATGCAATGGTTCAAGGGCGACCGGATCAAGTCGATCTCGACGTTCGCGACAGGCTGGCATACGGCTCCGCAGTTCCGTCAGGAAGACACGTCGGTCACGATGTGCCAGCTGGAAAGCGGCAAGCTGATCAAGCTGAGACTGGACTGCGTGTCGAACCGCCCGCACAACGGAGCCTATTACACGCTGCAAGGCACGAAAGGCTGTTACGAAGCACCGCGAGGTCTTGGCGACCAGCACAAAATTTATTTCCATACGGACGGAGAAGACCCGAACAAGGCTGCTTGGCGTCCGCTGTCCGACTTTAACGACCTGCTGCCCGAGCGATACCGCAACGTGACGGAGGAGCAGCGCAGCGCCGGGCATTGGGGCGGCGACTACTTCATCGTGCAGGATTTCGTGGATTCGATCCGCAACGGGACGAAGCCGCCGATCGACGTATACGACGCGTGCGAGTGGACGGCGGTAGGGCTGCTGTCCGAGCTGTCGGTCACGAACGGCGGCAGAGTGATGGACGTACCGGATTTCCATAAAAACAGCACCTATAAAGATCAAATTATACGGCTTTAAGTACGGTGAGCTGCTTCTTGGCCGCAGGCACATGGGTTACCATGTGCCTTGTTGCTTCGGCGCCGGTACCCCGGGAGGCTGTTATTAGGTCGATAACGCTCATTTGTACGTTATTTTAGGCATGCTACCCGTTTGTGGAGCGACTAAGGTACATAGGAGCATTATTGGATCGACATTGGACCGTTTTCCCGTCCGCCGCCCCTTTTTCGAGCTTATAAGGTGCAATTGAGCTCTATTCTCCTGTGGAGAGACGATCTTTGCGAGAATAAGGTACATAGGAGCATTATTGTTATTCTGCAAGGCAGTTTCGATTTATAAAGCCGGCCCCTTTGTGGAGCCGGCTTTATCGGTGCCCGGATGAAACCGGATCACTCATACAAGCAGTACGATGGCGAGCAGATCGAACAGAACCAGCGGCAAAATAAAGGGTGCGAAGAAAGTTGTGCCGACTTTGCCTTTTTTCACCCGGGGCGATTTTTGCAAATAAACGTGCGTTTTCGTCACTTTTACGATTTTGCCGATATGCGATTTACCCGTTTTCGTCCGGATCTTCACGCGGCGATTGATCATGGAATGAGCTGTTTTATAAAATTCCGCCATTTCGAACACCTCCCGTCAACTACTACCGTATGCGCGGCTTAGTAGAGAGTGAGGGCGCGTCCCGTCCATTTGAGGCGAGGCGTCAGAACGGCGTCAGACGAATGTCCAACGACAATAGCTTATCGGTCCGGTCTATTTCATACACGAGGACGATAGTCTGGTTGGGAAACGGAATATCCATACTGAACCGTCTCGGCTGATCCAATGAATTCTGCTGCTGCGCTTGCTGTTGCTGTTGCTGCTCCGGCGCGCTGCCGGTATAACTTCCGGTTGCAGCTTGTTCCGCTGAAGGAGGCAGCTGCCGCGATTCATAGCCGCTCTGAATGCCGGCCTTCGTCAAATACCCCAGCATTTCCGCCAATCCGGCCCGTCCGTATTGATTCCGCAAGTAGTCGGTCCACTGTCGCTCCGTCCAATCCGGGGCTGTAATCTTCGCCTTGCCGCCCTCGATCGCTTTCAGCACCCGTTTGACCATAGCGCCGTCCGCTTCCTGAAGGGCGACCGCGAGTTGGATAAATAGGCGCCTAGGGCCGACTCCGCTGAGCTCGTTTTTCGACTCCAGCATATCCAGCACGTCTTGATTGCGCAAATCGGAAGAGAACCAATAGGTGTTGAAGTCGTCAGGGTTTTGTTTGCTTGCGCGCGGAACGAAGTATTGTCCGTCCGACGATACGCGAAAGAGCGAGCCCGCCTCGAACCGGGTCGGATACTGCAGCACGAACACATGACTTCCGTCGCCGCTGACGGTCATTTCCAGCGACATCGCCTCCCTCGCTTTGTCTTCCAAAGCAAGGATCGAAGCCGAGCCGCCGCGGCTGGAATAATAGAAGGAGCCGTCCTCGCTCCGTTCCCGGACGAGCCGATAAAGAATCGTCTGCTCCGTCGGAACTTTCTCCACCCGGTGCGTAATCGTGTTGCCCGAACGTGTAACTTTATCCACGGATACGTCCCAGTGTACGGTGGCGGTTCCGCGCAGCTCATCGTATACGCGCCCATTGGACATATCGGGCAGTGCGATCCGTATCCGGTACGGGTCAGGCTGCCATGCGTAACTGTCATACATTTGATCGGAAGCGTACATGACATCGGAGAATCCGGAATGAAACGACACGCCGCTTAGTTCAGACTTGGTACCAGCGATCGCGCGGTCCACGGCTTGAAGCGGATAGCCGGAGGAAACCCAGACTCCTATGGCCGGTACGACGAAGATCAAGGATATGGCCGCCAGCAGCTTCATGCGGCTGAACGGTATCGTCTCCGTGCGCTTAGGACTTGCAGCATTCAAACCTTGTCTAAGCTTCTCGTGGAGCCGTCTCATGAACTCCCCGATCAAGCTCGTTCCCGCGCAGCTGTATACGAGCATGCAGACGTAATAGTTGTAAGGCTTGGCAATGAAGTTGAACGCACTGAATATTCCCGTAAAAAAAAGCGTGAGCAGCGCGAAAGGAACCATAGACCAGAAATAAGCTCGGAAGACAGAAGGAGCGGAAGCGATCGCTTGGGGAAGCGAATCATCGCGCAATACGATCAAGTACGGTACGAGCGAGTAGAAGAATACGACTACGAAGACGATAGCTCCGATCGGCCAGGCCCACAGGGCAAGCATCATCCCGGCTAATCCGACGGCAGTGTGCAGCGAGGTCCAACCGAGCATCCGTTTGAAATAACGCTTCCCGTATTCGCGCAGCGGAGCCGGCCGCTCCTGCAGGACGGCGCTTCTCAAGCCGCCCAAGTATACGGCTCTCGCGTAGCTCTGCACGACGATGACTGCTGCGGAAATCAAAAGTGACGCCCATACCGCCCCCTGCCCTCGGGTTGGAAGATAGGATAGAGGTACCTTCAAGTCTTGTATGGAAGGCATCCATAGCGGAATTGTCGCGTGGAACCCGGATTGAAGCGGGGACTGGGGAGCGCCCAGCAAGTGAGCCGGATGAATCGAGAATCCGAAGTATACGCCGAGGCCGACCATCGCACTGAGAAATACGTCGGTCAGCATGGCCAGTACAATCAGTTTGGGGTACATGCCGCGTTCTCCTTTCCGAACATGGTGTGCTCTATGTAAGGAGACGCCGCGAAGGCTTGAATAGTTTCGGTAAAATTGAAAAATCCCATAATTGTTGTAAATAGTGGGTGCAAATAGGAGTAGTGGACGAAAGAAAAAGGTGCAGCCTGTAGGAAAGCTGCACCTCGTCATATGAAATGTGGATCGCCAGATGGAAAAGATGCATGTAATTCGGCCGTTTTTCGATTTTTTGGTCATCTTACTGGAAAACATGCATCTATTTTTGTCGATTTCGCTTGTTTGACCTGTTCGTTGATAAATTAGATGGAGGAATTCCCGTTAGCAGCTTTTTTCCGCTGTTGGCAGTCTAATTAGCTGCAGGTTTTCCATTGGCAACTTGCCGCCGCTTAAGTACGGAGCGTCTCCGCCGATTTCTTCCCGGCCGCGTTCAGTTTGAAGTTGGCCAAAGCGACACCGGACAGGATGAGCACGCCTCCTGCGATTTGGGCCGGACGTATCGGATCGCCCAGGGCGAAATAAGCGACGATGATAGCGACGAACGGCGGGATATTCATAAACATCGAGCTCGTGGACGCCCCGACGGCGGAAATGCCCCGATTCCACCAGAAGCCGGCCAATCCTTGGCCGAATATGGCGGCAGCGGCCAAAACGATCCACATGGTCGCATGCGCACTCACATGCAGATGGCCTTGAATGCCTTCCATCACTGCGGCGGGCGTCATGAGCACAGTCCCGATAACCGTCGCCAATATGGTGATGTCGTAGGAGGCCATGCTTTTGGTTAAGCGCCGTATGAACAGCAGACTGACCGACATGGCGAGCATGGCAAGAAGTAAATACACGTCGCCGTGGGAAATGCCGAGTGCTTTGCCGCCGAACAGCACGATCAACGCGACGCCCGCCAGTGCGATCAGCGAGCCTGCCAATTTGTAGACGGTAATCGATTCGCCGAGAAACAGCTTGGCGAGAAATATGGTCGCTACGGGAGACAGCGCGATAATAAGCGCAGCGTTGCCCGCCGTAGAGCTTTGCAGTCCGGTAAAGTAAAAGAACTGGTTCAGCAGCGTCCCGAAAAATCCGGCAAACAGCAGCAGGGCGATGTCCCGGCGGGTCGGCTTAAATAAGGAAGTCAGCAGCAGCCGGGAATACGATAAGAAGATGGGGGAGAAATCTCTTAACAAATAAGCGCTCGCCACATAGTTGAAGCCCCATAGCAGCGAGACGCCGAGCAGTTGGAACAAGATGATTCGTTCTTTCACATCCGGCAGCCTCCGTAATCGTTCCGATAAGTAATTATTCAAGTATAAGACCGGAATACGAAAGCCGTCAACGCAATCGCGACGCGATTTAGCGCTGAATATACGCCATATCGGCCGGAATAGCGCCAATGAAACGCTAACAAACGGTTATTTCACGACGGCAAGCATCTGGTACACCTGACGCTTGTCGCCGGGCAGACGGACCTGCTTGGCCTGAAGCTGGGAAGAGCCGTCGCCGTCGAGGAAAATGCCGTCTACCAGTTTCCGGTCCGCGAATCGCTCCTTGATGGCGGTACGGAATTGCTCGACGGTACAGCGGGTGGGAGATACGATCATATACAGCCGGTTTTGGCTATCGTACACGAGTCCCGTTCGCATATGGCCATTATCGTAAGAGGGCATTTCTTGGGCGATCATCTCCCGCCTCCAGCCCGTCTCGTCGCCGAGACTCATGCTGACGCCGCCTTGCGCCCAATAGTGCCGCTTGTCCGTCACGACCAGCTCGTCCGCTTCGGACACGATCTGTACCGTGAAACGTCGGGAGATTCCGTCCCATACGAGCGTCCCGCGTTTCAAATGGTTGTTGACGCCGGTATTGTACCATCCGGAGCCGTAGTCGCCGGGTTCGCCTTTCAGAGGTCGGCCGTTCACGACGGCGATGCTGAGGAGCGCTCCTTCCCAGAAGAAACCGCCGTTTACGCCATAATAAGGGGTTGCCGTTACATTCGAATCGATCGTCCGCAAGCTTACATTGTCCGGCGTCGTTTGAATCGTATGAAGCTCCACGCCGCCCGAGCCGTTCCATTTCTCGTACCGGTACTGCTTGGGGAAGTCCGGCCGGTTCGGCATGACGATAGGGAACAAGAGCAGTGCCATCGACACAAACAGCACCGCGGCAATAATAAGCTTATAGTAACGGGGAAACGGACGGAGACGAACGACGATAACTTTCACGGCTTCACACCTCGCGCTATGGTTTGAATTTCTATTCTAGTATACTAATAATTGCCAAATAGTATGCCTAATTACGAGAGTTCAACAGAAAGTTAATAGAAAACCGGCAAGCGCGCAGCCGCTCGGCTAGGACTAGGAGGAGCAGCATTGGCATATCGCATACGGGAATGCACGATCGGTGACATCCCCGAAGTCATTCGTCTTTCGAAACTTTGGGCGGCCGAAGGAGTAACGCGAGGTTACGAGAACGTGAATTGGACCGAAGAGAAGCTGGCTTCCAGGATAAGCGAATATTTCTGCATTGCGGAGCACGGGCAGTCGGTTGTCGCTTATGCGTTCGGGAAGGTCAAGACGGGGGACGGGAATGCCGTTATCCGGCAAGGACATTCACGAAGTGTATATCGAAGAGAGTCATCGGGCGAATGGATTAGGCACACAGCTCGTCCGGATGCTGCTGGAGAAGGCGGAAAGCAACGGGGTGCATCGGGCGACGGTCGGGTCGTCGAATCGCGATTGGCAGCCTGCGGCCCGTTTCTACGAGCAGCTCGGCTTCGGAATGTGGTATTTCCAGATGTATAAATGACGCGGCTTTTGTCGAATACCCAGCAAATAATTGTTCTTGCAGCCGTTAATATGTTTTATAATAAGGTCGGGACTTTTCGCTCATTCTACTGGAAAGGGTCATCGATCATGGACAAGCTCAAGTTTTGGATGAAGGCGTCCCGGTTTCGCGTGCTCCCTGTTATGGTCGTTCCGGTCATTCTGGGTGCCTTGGGCGCGTATGCGTGGGACGGCGCTTTCCGCCCCTTCTTGTTTCTCGTTACGCTGCTCGGTGCGGCTTCCGCCCATTTATTTTCCAATATGATCAACGATTTGTGGGATTTTCGCAACGGGGTCGATATGGTGGCGAAAGAAACGGCTGCGGCGATTTCCACGAATTCCGGTTTGTTGGCCGGCGGGGTTTTATCGGAGAAGAAATTCGGGATCGTAACGTGGGCTTTTTTCGTTGTCGCGCTGCTCTGCGGCGTCACCGTCAGTCTGTACAGCGGATGGTGGGCTCTCGTACTCGGAGCCCTCGGCGCCTTGATCGCTTATTTTTACGTGGCTCCGCCGCTCAAATTCGGTTACCGGGGCAAAGGGTACAGCGAGCTCGCGATTTTGCTGTCATTTGGCATTTTGCCCGTCATGGGCACTTATTATGTGCAAGTCGAGCAGTTCGGATACCGGCCTCTGCTGCTGTCGCTTCCGGTCGGGCTGCTCACGACGCTGATTTTGTTCAACCACCATTTCCTGCATTGGCAGGCCGACCGGCAATCCGGGAAAAGAACGCTGGTCGTCGTATGGGGGGAGAAGAAGGCGCTCGCCTTCTCGCGTCTGCTGGCCGTGCTGGCCTATTTGTCGCTGATCGTCTGTGCGGCGCTGCAGGTGCTGCCTTGGTATGCGCTGCTGGCCGTTCTCACCGCGATACCTTTGTTCCGCGTATATGGCAACATGAAGCACGAGAACGAGTCGCGGGCTTATTTGCCTTTAATGGGCGCGTCGCTTCAAGCCTCGATCCGCTGCGGCGGACTGATGGCTCTCGCCTTGCTGCTGCAAGGATTGCTGCAATAAGGAACTTTCGCATCATTGCCCGACACATTCCGATCGATGATGAGGTGGCTGACATGGAAACGCAAAAAACGTTCGGTGATTTTCATACGATATTGTCCGAAGGCGAGGTTTGGAAAAT
Organism: Paenibacillus mesophilus; assembly: GCF_005938385.1. Taxonomy (GTDB): domain Bacteria; phylum Bacillota; class Bacilli; order Paenibacillales; family NBRC-103111; genus Paenibacillus_AB; species Paenibacillus_AB mesophilus. The sequence goes on along the minus strand of NZ_VCRA01000024.1, from coordinate 74,677 downwards.
CGGCGGTTTTCCGCTGCAGGACGGCACGTTCTGGTCGTACCGCGAGCCGGATGCGGTCGTCATCGTCCGCAACGGCATCCTGTATGTCAGAGCTCCGCTTAGCCGGAAGCATGATAAAGTGCAAATATTGGACAATGCGAAGCATATGTACTATTCGGTAGAGCAGGTCGAAGTGCCGGAAGCGGGGGAAGTGAGCTTCGAGCTGCAGATGCGTGCGCGCACGCAAAATACGGCCCCAGGCGACTTGTACGATGGCTACGTTTCGCTCAATCTGCTGGATTTCTCGACGGGCGCGGCGCTCGATTACTTCGCGGGCAATGACAAGTACGCGAGCGTGTATGCGGTGCTGCCTTTCCCGGGCGTACAAGTTCCGCCGTCGGACAAGACGCGATATTTTTGCATCTTTAAAGAAGAGACGAACTTCAAAGCTCGAGAATTCAATACTTACAAAATTACGTACAACCGGAGTGCGGACGAGGCCGTATTTTTCGTAAACGGCGAGGAAGTGCGCCGGGAGCGCAACGTGCCGGTCAAATTCAACAGGTTCACGATCGCGCTAGGGATTATGACGGAGAAAGATTTGACGCCGGAAGGCAGCGTCTCGGTGCACGGGCAAACCGTCATTGCCGAGTATTCGCCGGTTACGGTGACGATTACAGAGTAAACGGATCGGTCATGAACGAATAACAGGCGTCCTGCTGTCGGGGGGCCTGTTTTTTTTGCGCTACGCGAATACCCCTCCACTCCGACCAAACGGTTCGAATATGTATGCTGATACGCACAACATATAGAAGCGTGATTCGCATTAAGGGGAGATCGGACTTGGACAAAATGATGAAGACTGCGGGCCGTGCGAGACCCGTTCGCGGGCGAGCCGAGAACAAAAAGCAATTGCGGCTGCCGCGCCTCCGAATACGCTGGCGCCTCGTGCTGATCATAGTCATAGTAGCTGCCGCGCTTGCTGTCACGGCGGCTGCGCTATGGATCCGTTCGCTCGATATCGGGAAGCTGGCGGATCCGCTGCTGGCGCCGACGCAGCTGATGGACAAGAACGGCAAGGCGGCCTCGGAAGTATCCTCTTCCAAAATTGTTCCGGTCAAGCTGGAGCAAATTCCGGTTCATTTGCGCCAAGCCGTCGTAGCCGTGGAGGACCGGCGCTTCTACGACCATTCGGGAGTGGACGGGATCGGCATCGCACGCGCGTTGTTCCGCAACTTGAAGGAAGGCGGAGTCGCCCAAGGTGGCAGCACGATTACGCAGCAGCTCGCTAAAAACATGTTTTTGTCGCATGAGCAAACGTTCAGCCGCAAGCTGACGGAAGCGGCTTACGCATACAAGATCGAGCAATCCTACGACAAAGACCGCATCCTGGAAACGTACTTGAACCAAATTTATTTCGGCGAAGGGAAGTGGGGCATCCAGCAGGCGGCCAAAACGTATTTCGGCAAAGATGTCGAGAAGCTGACGCTGACCGAGAGTGCGATGCTGGCCGCTCTGCCGAAAGCGCCGAGCCATTACTCGCCGTTCAAAAATATGGATAAGGCGCTGGAGCGGCGCAATCTCGTACTCGATCTGATGCTTACGGAAGGCTATATTACCGACGCCCAGCACCGGGCGGCGGTTATGGAGCCGATCGTCCTGAACGCACGCGGCGATGAATCGCTCCGGGGGCAATACGCATACTACCTCGATCAAGTGATCGTCGAGGCGATAGAACGTTACGGATTTACGGAGCGGCAGCTGCTGGCCGGAGGACTGCGCATCTATACGCAGCTGGATCCGTCCGTGCAGGAGGCGATGGAAGCGGCTTACCGGAACGACTCCCTTTTCCCGGGAAGCGCACAGGATCAGCCTGTACAGAGCGGCGCCGTCATTCTCGATCCTTATACGGGAGGAGTGCGCGGCATAGTCGGGGGGCGGGGGGAGCACGTATACCGGGGCTTCAACCACGCTACCCAATTGAAACGCCAGCCGGGGTCGTCCTTCAAGCCCCTGATCGTATATGCGCCTGCGATCGAACGCGGTTACAGTCCGACGTCCAGGCTGTACGACGGCCCGCTGAACATCAACGGCTACAAGCCGACCGACTGGGACCGGAGAACGCGAGGCGAAGTGACGTTGAAGGAAGCGGTAATCCGCTCGTGGAACATTCCCGCCGTCTGGCTGCTGAACGAGATCGGATTGCAGACGGGCAAAGCGTTCGTCCAGAAAATGGGCATACCGCTTGCCAAAGGGGACAACAACTTGGCGGTGGCGCTGGGCGGCTTGGAGGAAGGCGTTTCCCCGCTTCAAATGGCGCAGGCGTATGGAACGTTCCCGAACCTCGGCGTCATGATGCCGGCGCATACGATCGTGAAAATTACGACGGCGGACGGCCGCGTATTGGCCGAGGCGAAGCAGAACCCGGTAACCGTCATGTCGCCTTCCGGCGCATACGCGATGACCGGCTTGCTGCAGGACGTCGTCCGGGAAGGGACGGGGGGGCACGCCGCGTTGAACCGTCCGACCGCAGGCAAGACGGGTACGACCCAGCTGCCGGCAACGAAAGAGTTCGAAGGCGTCCCGGACGGCGCCAAGGATGCCTGGTTCGTCGGTTATACGCCGGAGCTGGTCGGGGCCGTCTGGATCGGATACGACCAGACCGACCGCAACCATTACTTGACCACCTCCGGCGGGTACAATCCGGCTCTAATATTCAAAGAAATGATGAGCGCGGTGCTTCGGGACGTTCCGCCCCTTTCGTTCAAGCAGCCGCCGCAAACGAACAACCGGGACGGCAATGCGGCTTCTCCGCCCGCGAAAGACGACAAGAAGACGCCTCCCGGCCAGTCGAAAAAGGAAGATGACGACAAGCGCAAAAACGACAAAAAGGAAAAAGAACAGGAGAAGAAAAACAAGAATAAAGAGCGGGATGAGGACGAAGACGATTAATCTAGATGAATAGACCGATCTGCCCGGAACGACGGCTTCATTCCGGGCTTTTTGTCATGCCGCCGAAACGGCGCATACGTTTTTGCTTGACCTCGCACGATACATTGTGCTACTTTTTATGATGATAATGATTCTCATTTTCAATTTGAAGGGGAGTATTTTCGTTGCGCCATACACTTCTTCATGACATGCCGATGCAGGAAGCGCTGGACGGTTTATGGATCAAGCTTCGCCGCATCGAATGGCATCGCGACGGCCGAATGGAGCTGCAGCTTATCGGCTCGCACGTGATGCTGATCGCCCGCAGCGGCGAAGGGCGGATGATCATCGATTTGAACGATTACCGGCTAAGGCCGGATACGGTCTTTTTCGCCTCGCCTGGACAGACGATAGGCGTAACCGCCGCCGGTACGGAAAGCGTCGATTTTTACGTGATTACCTTTGATGCGCGCCGGGACGGGGAACCGTCCGAGCCATTTTCGTTCCGCAGAGAAATTCCGATTTATCCCGAGAAGCGAACCGACGCCCTGTGCGAGCTCTTGTACAACTGCAGCCGCAGCGAGGATGAGGTGGAACGGTTTCGCGGACAGTCGGCATTCCAGGAATTGCTCTACTGGACGATGAAGCATATTCGGCTGCTGCCGGACAGCGATTCGAAGACCGCTCTGGAGAGAACGCGGGCTTATATCGAAAGCCACTTTCAGGAGAGCTTGACGATCGAGCAGCTGGCCCGCATGGCCGAGATCAGCCCGAAATATTATGTGGATTTGTTCAAGAAAACGTATGGCGTAAGCGCCATCGACTATGTGACCGAGGTAAGGGTGAATTGTGCCAAGCGGCTGATGATGCAGTCCGACGCCAAGCTGCGCGATATCGCCCATCAGGTCGGCTACAGCGACGAGTTTTATTTCAGCCGCAAATTCAAGCAGGCGGTCGGGGTGTCGCCTACCGTCTATACGAAGAAGCGCCGCCGCAAAATCGTGGCTTACACGTCCCCGATTCTCGGGCAGCTGCTGGCGCTCAAGATGATTCCTTATGCCGCTCCGCTTCATCCGAAATGGACGGCCTATTATCATAAAATGTACCGTTCCGACATTCCCGTCCACCTGAGCGCCTACCGGTTCAACGAGGATTGGGAAGCCAATATCGAAGCGCTGAAGCATGCGCATCCGGATATGATCATCAGCCACTCGGACAATCTTCTTCCGGATGAGAGGGAACAGCTGGAGAAGATCGCGCCGGTACACTGTATCCCCTTGAAGGAGCATACCTGGCGGGAGCAGCTGCAAATGACGGCACGGCTGCTCGATGCAACGGAGGAAGCCGACTGCTGGCTAAGCGGCTACGAACGGAAGCTGGAGGAGGCGCGCAGGCTGCTGCACCGCGGGCTGAAAGACGAAACCGTGCTCGCCATAAGCGTCTATAAACAAAGCTGTATCGTCTGTCCGGTACGGGGGATGCGCGACGTGCTGTATGGCGATTTGCGGCTGAACCCGGCCCGGGGCTTCGATAGTTCCGTCTGCAATCGCCCGATAACCGTGGAACAGCTGGCGGAGTTCGACGCCGACCGGATCATGGTGAACGTATGTCAGGAGCCCGAGTCGCTGGCCCATTGGCAGTCGCTGCAAACATCGCCGCAGTGGCTGGACTTGAAAGCCGTTCGCCGACGCCATGTGTACGGCATATCGTCCGACCCGTGGCGGGAATATTCGGCATCGGCGATCGAGCGGATGGTGGATGATGCGGTTCGGCTCTTATATGGAGATCATCCAAATGGATTCCCGGAAATAATCCATGTTCGGCGGTGACGGTGTCGATTATAATTTTGTTGAGAATCATTTTCAATTAAATGATAATCACTCTCAGTTATGACGGAATTCTCTCCAGGGAGGCCTGAAGATGAACGGCGCCATCTATTCTCACGTTTGCCAAGACAGAGCCGTCTCGGTCTATGTTCCGCCGAATTACGATAAGCTGCACGGCCGGTATCCGGTTGTATACGTTCAAGACGGCGATGAGTTGTTCGCACCCGGGTATGGCGACACCTTGACCGTTCTGGAAGCGATGTTCGACAGAGGCGAGCTCGAGCCGCTGCTGCTTGCAGGCATTGAGCCGAAGCACCGGCTCGACGAGTATACGCCGTGGCCGGCCAAAGCGCTTTCGGACAAATTCGCCGACTTCGGCGGCAAAGGCTCCGAATATATCGCCTTTGTGGGGGAGGAGCTGAAGCCGTTCATCGACCGGCAATACCGGACGAAGCCCGATCGAAGCCATACCGGCATAATCGGAGCATCGCTTGGCGGACTTATTTCGATGTATGCCGCCTATAAGCGTCCCGAGCTGTTCGGCACAATCGGCTCGCTGTCCGGTTCTTACTGGTACGAGGGCTTTGTCGAGTATATGCGGGGGAATCGCATCGTCGGCACGGACTGGCGGATGTACATGTATGTGGGGGGCGCCGAAGGCGCGCGGAAAACCGGCGTCCAGAAAGACATGGTCGCAAGAACGAAGGAAGCGTATGGACTGCTTCTGGAGCAAGGTTTGGATGGCGAGCGGGTGCGGCTTGCGATCGAGGAAGATGCCGTGCATGAACGGAGCTGTTTTATCAAGCGGTTACCGGAAGCGCTGCGGTGGATGTTTGCGCACAAAGACGATGAAGAGGAGATCGACAGACCATGAAGAAGATCATATGGGTAACGGGGTTGGCCGTCATGATGCTCGGGTTGGCCGCTTGCGGGGCGAAGGAGGAAGCAAAGCAGGCTGGCTCGACGCCGGCCGCATCGTCCGCCTCGACCAACGCGGGTGCCGGAAACGAAACGCCGGGCAAGTCTGCGGCCGCCGCGGCAGCCGATTCGGCCGCGCCCAAGAAACTGACTTACGGGGGCAAGGAATACACCGTTCCGACCAAAACGGACAAAATTGTCATTACCGGCTCGGTCGAATCGCTCGAGGATGCGCTCGTGCTTGGCGTCAAGCCGATCGGGGCTTTAACCGTAGGCGGCAAATTTCCGCCGCTGTTCGCCAAAGTTACCGATGGCGTCACCGGCATAGGGGAGAAGACGCAGCCGAGCATCGAGACGATTCTCAAGCTGAAGCCGGACGTCATTCTCGCGAGCACGAAATTTCCCGCCGAAACGTTGGAAAAGCTGGGCAAGGTAGGCACGACGATTCCGGTATCGCACATTTCGACCGATTGGGAGGCGAATCTCCATTTGCTGGCCGAGCTGTCCGGCAAGCAGGCCGAGGCGAAGAAGGCGCTGCAAACGTACAAGGACGAGCTGAAGACGGTCAAGGAGAAGCTCGGACCGGTGTTCAAGGACAAGAAGGTCGTCGCGATCCGCATACGCACCGGGAACATTTATATTTATCCGCAGGATGTATTCTTCAATCCGTCGATCTATGAGGAGCTCGGAGCGGGCGTGCCGGAGGAAGTGAAGCAGGCGAAGGCGCAGCAGCTGTTATCGCTGGAGAAATTTTCCGAGCTGAATCCGGACTATATATTCGTGCAATTCGCCGAAGACGAGAACGCGGATACGCCGAAGGCGCTCGAGGATTTGCAAAAAAATCCGATCTGGAAAAGCATTAACGCCGTGAAGAACGGAAACGTCTTCGTCAACCTGGTCGATCCGCTCGCTCAAGGCGGTACGGCCTACAGCAAGATTGCTTTCCTCGACGCGATCAAGAAGAGCAAATTGCTTCAGGCGAAGTGAGAGCGGACGTTATGCGACCAAGGCATCCCGCATCCGCTCTCATCCTGTGGAGCGCTCCGGTCGTCATCGTGCTGACGATGCTGCTGTCGATTCGATACGGCGCCAAGCATATCGAGATCGGAACGATTCGCGACGCGCTGTTCCGCTTTGACGAGGGCAATGTGAATCATCAGATCATTATGCACTCCCGGCTGCCGAGAGTGGTCGGGGCGCTGCTGGTCGGGGCTTTCCTGGCCATATCCGGCGCGCTCATGCAGGGGATGACCCGAAATTATCTGGCATCCCCTTCGATCATGGGAGTGACGGACGGGTCGGCATTCGCGATTACGCTGTGCATGGTGTTCGCGCCGAACGGCGGCTCGATGGAAATGATCTTCTATTCGTTCGCGGGCTCGGCGTTCAGCATCGTGCTCGTCTTCGGGCTGGCGTCCCTTCTGCCGGGCGGGCTGTCTCCGGTGCGGATGGCGATACTGGGCACGATTATCGGAACGTTTCTCGGCAGCGTCTCCGCGGCGCTGTCGACTTACTTTCAGGTGTCGCAGAACATAAGCTTCTGGTACAACGCCCGCCTGCATCAGATGGATCCGGGACTGATCAAGCTGGCGCTTCCGTTCGCGGCCGTCGGCATCGCCGGCGCGATTTGGATTTCCAAATCGATCTCCATCCTCGCTCTTGGCGAGGACGTCGCGGTCGGCCTGGGGCAAAAGACGGTCCGGATCAAGCTGGCCGCGACGCTGTGCGTAGTCATCCTGACCGGCATCTCGGTAGCGCTCGCCGGGAAGATCGGCTTCGTCGGGCTGATCGTCCCTCATATCGCGCGTTTCCTGGTCGGTCTCGATTACAAATCGGTCATCCCGTGCGCAGGCGTGCTCGGAGGCGTATTTCTGGCACTATGCGATGTGCTGAGCCGGTTTCTCAACTATCCGTTCGAAATGCCGATCGGAGTCGTTACCGCCATGATCGGGGTTCCGTTCTTCCTCTATTTGACCCGGACGAGGGGAGGCGGGAAGCATGCTTAACCCGGTTCGGAAGCATACTCGTGAATGGACGCGGTTCCGGAAGCGAAGCCGCTTGGCCGCTGTGCTGACCGCCTGCATAGGCCTGATGCTCGTCACCGTGTACGCCGGCTTGACCAACGGGGCGTTCGACATGACCGTCAAGGACGTGCTCGGCACTTTGCTGCGCATTCATCCGAAGCCGGATCACGATCTCGTCATTTTCGAATTCCGGCTGCCGCGCATCGGAATCGCCGCTCTAGTCGGAATGGGCTTGGGCATCGCCGGGGCGGTCATTCAGGGCATTACGCGCAACGGACTCGCCGATCCCGGCATACTGGGCATCAATGCCGGCGCCGGGGCGGCCATGGTCATTTTTTTGTTTTTTTATCAAGGCCAGATCAAAGGAACCGGCTTGGCTGCTATTATGGCGATGCCGCTGTTCGGTCTTGCCGGGGGACTGTCCGCCGCTTTGCTCATCTACGCTTTTTCCTGGAAGAACGGAAGGCTGGAGCCGCAGCGGCAGCTGCTGACCGGGATTGCCGTCGCCTCGGGAATGGGAGCCGTTTCGCTGTTTCTGACCTTGAAAATGAACGCGAAAGATTTCGAGATGGTCGCGGTATGGACATCGGGCAGCATATACAACGCGAATTGGAATTATATCGCCTCCATCGTGCCGTGGCTCGTGCTGCTCATTCCGCTGATCGTGCGCAAAACGTACATTCTCGACCTGTTCCAGCTCGACGAGGACAGTGTTCGCAGCGTAGGGGTGGCGTCGGAGAAGGAAAAGGCGGCGCTGCTGCTCGCAAGCATCGGCATCGTCAGCGCGTGCGTGTCCGTGTCCGGGGGGATCGGCTTCATCGGCTTGATGGCCCCTCACATCGCGAAGCGTCTGGTCGGCGGCGCGCATAAACGGGTCGTGCCGGTATGCGGAATGATCGGCGCGCTCATGGTCATGGTGTCCGATAATATCGGAAGAATGCTGTTCGCTCCGGCTGAATTGCCGGTCGGCATTGTCGTTGCGATTATCGGCGTGCCCTATTTCATTTTCCTGCTTTATCGCAATAAAATGCGCGGATAATCGTTCCCGCCAAGACAAGGCTACCCGATCCGTTCGGAGCCTGATTGTTCTTGGCGGGGCATTTGCTTGAAGCCGGTTTGATCGATAGCGGAACTGTATTCCGCCAAGTAGGATATTTCACGGCATATTCGGTTATTAGCGGAACTACAATACGCTAAACCATTGATTTTGTGCTTCAATGGCGGTAAGTAAGCTGAATAATGGATACTAGTTCCATTATTTGTTTGGCAAACTTATTTCATGGGTCGATAGCGGAATACAGTTCCGTTAGCTATCTTTAAGCGAAAGGGCCCTCCAACACGTTAACGTAGGGCTGCACACCATTGGACCGTCCGGGCGTTTTTCCCGGGCTTTTTTTTGTTGCTTCCGGCATTTCCGGAAATTGTGAAACCGCAGTTCAGGATATTGTCCATGGTCGTGTAACGGGAGCTGCATTATAATTGTGAATGATAATCATTATCATCAAATTCCTTTGGAAACACAATCATTTGGTGCGGAGAGGATGGGATTGGTTGACTGACTATCAAATGCAGCAGATCGCAAGCAAGCTTCCGCCGAGCGAAGGTGAGGTCGTCTTACCGGGAACGGAGCAGCGCTACATGCGATCGAGCGTGGGCGGCAGGGAATATCGCATATCGGTGGCGATGCCTGCGGAAAGCCCTCCGCCGGCCGGATTTCCGGTCATTTACTTGCTGGATGCGAATTCCGTATTCGGCACAATGGTAGAAGCGATTCGCGTGCAAGGGGGGCGGCCGGAGAAAACAGGCGTGGCTCCCGCGGTCATTGTCGGCATCGGCTATCGTACCGATGCGCCCTTCGCGCCTTCCCGGTATTACGATTTTACGCTTCCCGCCGCCGATTCCGAGCTGCCGGTCCGGCCGGACGGCCGCCCTTGGCCCGAGCACGGGGGAGCGGATTCGTTCCTCACGTTTCTCGAGAACGATTTGATGCCGACTATCGAGAGCGAGTATCCGATCGACCGAAGCCGCCGCACCCTATTCGGCCACTCGCTTGGCGGACTGTTCGTCCTGCACACGCTGTTTACAAAGCCTTCGGCGTTCCGCACGTATGTGGCGGGGAGCCCTTCCATCCATTGGAATAAGGCGCAATTGAGGCGGGAGGAAGAGCAGTTCCTTGCCTGTCCGGAGCGCGAGCCCTTCGATGCCGCGCTTCTGATTGCCGCCGGCGAGCTGGAGAACACCCATAAGAGCGGCATGAACCGGAATGCCAAGGAGCTGGCGGAACGGCTTTCCGTCTTGGCCGACCGCGGGCTGCGGGTGGAATATAAGGAATTCGAAGGCGAAGGCCATATTTCCGTTTTACCGGTTCTCGTAAACCGGGCGATTCGGTTCGCGCAGCGGAGCGGAAGCTTCTGAGTTTGGGGGCGGCGCGAGCTGAAAGAGCACATGAAAGTTGGCAGCGGGAACGCGCCAATACAACCGGGAAGGGAATAGGGAATGATGGACGATCCGGGAATAAAGGGAAAGGTTGCGCTTGTAACGGGAGCCGCGCAAGGCATCGGAGCAGCGGTGGCGCGCGCGTTTGCCGAGCATGGCGCCCATGTGGCGGCGCTTGACCGCCATGCCGAACGGCTCGAGGCAGCCGTGGCCGGGCTATCGGGCGAAGGCTTCCGCATCCGTGCTTATCCGGCGGACGTAAGCGACAGCGTCGCCGTGGAGCAGGCGGTAGAACGGATCGAGAGCGAGCTTGGTCCGATCGGCATATTGGCCAATGTGGCGGGCGTCCTGCGGCCCGGGCCGATCGGGCGGATGAGCGACGAAGACTGGGCGGCTACTTTCGCGGTCAATGCGACCGGCGTATTTTACGTATCCCGCTCCGTCGTCGGACGCATGGCGCAGCGCCGAAGCGGATCGATCGTCACCGTCAGCTCCAATGCCGCCGGAGTGCCGCGCATGCAGATGGCCGCCTATGCGGCGTCCAAGGCGGCGGCGACGATGTTTACGAAATGTCTCGGGCTGGAATATGCCGCCTCCCGTATCCGCTGCAATATCGTATCGCCGGGCTCGACGGACACGGACATGCAGCGCTCGCTATGGCAGGACGAGGCGAACGGGGCTCTTCTGGCCATCGCCGGTTCGCCGGAGTCGTATAAGCTGGGTATTCCGCTCGGCAGAATGGCTTCGCCCGCAGATATCGCCTATGCGGTCGTATTTATGGCTTCGGATCGCGCCCGGCATATTACGATGCAGGATTTGCGCGTTGACGGCGGCGCCACCCTATAAAGTTGTACTCCATATTGAAGGGAGCTTACGGAACATGATCCATGCTTCAGAAGAACTCGCCATCCGGCTGCTGGACGACTATCGGGCGGGCTCGTCGTTCTTCTTGTCATCTTCGCGGCACACGTTGCTCGCGGAGGGTGCGATCGCGGCCGTGCCGCGGGAGAGCGGGCCCGGCGCGCTTGAGAGGCTGCCGAAGCGCGTAGCCGCGCTGCTTGGCGCCATCCGGCCTCCCGGCTATGGATCGCCGGTCGTCGTGGGCGCCATACCGTTCGACCATGCCGCGCCGGCTCAGCTCGTCGTACCGGCCTCGCTCCGCCGGGCCGGACCTCTTAACTTCGGCACAGCGGAACGGATGGGACGGCCGCCGGCGACAGCCGCCTGCACAATCCGTCCGGTACCGGAGCCGGAGCTTTACGTTCGCGGCGTTGAACGGGGGCTTACGCGGCTGCGTGCCGGCGAACTCGATAAAATCGTGCTTTCCCGTTCGCTGCATCTGAGCTCGCCGACAGACGTCGATATCGGACAGCTTCTGCGCCGCCTGGCCGGTCACAACGCCCTCGGCTACACGTTCGCCGTCGATCTGCCCGCCCGGGATACGGAGCCGGCCCGTCAGGACGTCCTAGACCGCTCTTTAAGCCGCCGTACGCTGATCGGGGCGAGCCCGGAGCTGCTCGTATCGCGAACGGGCCTGCGGGTGACGGCCAATCCGCTCGCGGGATCCGCGCCGCGCAGCGACGACCCCGCCGAAGATCGCCGGAGAGCTTGCGCACTGCTCGATTCTCCCAAAGATCTTCACGAGCATGCGGTCGTCGTCGACGCGGTGGCGGCAGCATTGCGGCCATACTGCCGCAAGCTCGACGTGCCTGCCAAGCCATCCCTGGTACAAACCGCCGCGATGTGGCATTTGTCCAGTGAAATACATGGCGAGCTTGTCGACGGCGCGACATCGTCGCTTGCACTGGCGGTCGCGCTGCATCCGACGCCGGCGGTATGCGGAGCTCCGACCGAGCTGGCCAGGGAGGCCATCCGCGAGCTCGAGCCGTTCGACCGCGGCTATTATACGGGGATGGTCGGCTGGTGCGACGCGGCGGGAGACGGGGAATGGATCGTCACGATCCGCTGCGCCGAGGTTGCGGACCGTTCGCTCCGCTTGTTCGCGGGTGCCGGCATCGTCGCCGAATCGAGCGCCGCCGCGGAGCTGGCGGAAACGTCAGCCAAGTTCCGCACGATGCTTTCCGCTATGGGACTTGCCTACGAATGACCGACATGACTTTTGGGGAGGGATGATTAATGATGCCGACATGGCCCGCATGGCCGAAAGCTTTTGCCGACCTATACCGGGAGACGGGCTGCTGGCGAGGCGAGACGTTCGGGAATATGCTGCGGGAGCGTGCGAAAACGCACGGAGGGAGCATCGCCGTCGTCGCCGGCGAAACCCGGCTGACCTACGCCGAGCTTGACGAGCGAGCCGACCGTTTGGCGGCGGGGTTCCATGCGCTCGGAATCGGGCCGGGGGACCGGGTCGTGCTGCAGCTGCCGAACATCGCCGCGTTCGTCGAAGCCTGCTTCGCGTTGTTCCGACTCGGGGCTTTGCCCGTATTCGCGCTGCCGACGCATCGCAGCAGCGAAATCGCCTATTTTTGCGAGTTCGCCGAAGCCGTGGCTTATCTCGTTCCCGACGTGCACGACGGCTTCGATTACCGGGGGCTGGCGAGGCAGGTGCAGGGCAAATGCCCGATGCTCCGTCATATAATCGTCGCCGGCGATCCCGGCGAATTTACATCGCTTGAAGGTTTGTACGCCGAGCCGATTAACATGCCGGGACCAAGCCCGGCCGACGTCGCTTTCATGCAGCTGTCGGGAGGAAGCACCGGGCTGCCCAAACTGATCCCGCGCACGCATGACGATTACATATACAGTCTGCGGACAAGCGCCGACATATGCCGTCTGGACCGCTCAAGCGTCTATATGGCGGCCCTCCCCGCTGCGCATAACTTTCCGCTCAGCTCGCCCGGCATACTCGGGACGCTGTACACCGGAGGCAAAATCGTGTTGGCGCCCAGACCGAGTCCGGACGAAGCGTTCCCGCTCATCGCCCGGGAGGGCGTCACGATAACGGCGCTCGTGCCTCCGCTCGCCTTGATCTGGATGGAAGCGGCGGAGGCGCGCCGACACGATCTGTCCAGCCTTCGGGTGCTTCAGGTCGGAGGGGCCAAATTCAGTCCGGAAGCCGCCGCACGGGTAAGGTCCGTGCTCGGGTGCACGCTGCAGCAAGTTTACGGAATGGCCGAAGGGCTGGTCAATTATACGCGACTGGACGATCCCGAGGAAGTCATCATCCATACCCAGGGCAGACCGATGTCGCCCTATGACGAAATCCGCGTGGTGGATGAGGAGGACCGGGAAGTCGGAGAGGGTGAAACAGGGCATCTGCTCACCCGCGGGCCTTATACGATACGCGGTTATTACAACGCCGAGGCGCATAATGCCAAAGCGTTTACGAGCGACGGGTTTTATCGCACCGGCGATCTCGTCCGGCTGGCGCCGAATGGCTGTCTCGTCGTGGAGGGGAGAGCCAAAGATCAGATTAACCGCGGCGGAGAGAAGGTGGCGGCCGAGGAGATCGAGAACCACTTGCTCGCCCATCCGAACGTGCACGATGCGGCCGTCGTGTCGATGCCCGACGAGTTTCTGGGTGAGCGGACCTGCGCCTTCATCATTCCCCGCGGCAGGACACCCGCTGCCGGTGAGCTGCGAGCGTTTCTGCGCGAGCGCGGGCTGGCCGCCTACAAGCTCCCCGACCGGGTGGAGATAACCGACCGATTCCCGCAAACCGCGGTTGGAAAAGTAAGCAAAAAAGCGCTGCGCGAGACGATCGCCGCCAAGCTGCAGCCACGGGCCGCAAGCGATGCGTAAGGTAGTGGCTGAGGATCATTACAGGATACCATACGGGAAAAGAGGGATTCACATGGCGCTACCCGCCATTTTGCCATATGTGATGCCGACGGCATCCGATTTGCCGATCAATAAAGTTTCATGGAAGCCTGATGCCGGACGCGCGGCTCTGCTTATCCACGACATGCAGCAATATTTTCTCGACGCTTTCAGCGCCAGACAGTCTCCCGTCGCGGAGCTGCTCGCCCATATTCGTCTGCTGCGCGACCGGTGCGCCGAGCTGGGCATTCCGGTCATTTACACGGCGCAGCCAGGCGGACAGACGCCGGAGCAGCGGGCTTTGCTGCAAGATTTCTGGGGGCCTGGCATCAACGACGGGCCTTACCAGAAACGGATCGTGGACGAGCTTGCGCCTCGAGAGGGAGATATCGTGCTGACTAAGTGGCGGTACAGCGCCTTCCGCAAAACGAATTTGCTGGAGCTGCTACAGGAAGCCGGGCGCGACCAGCTAATCGTCTGCGGAATATATGCCCATATCGGCTGTCTGCTGACGGCGTGCGACGCCTTCATGCAGGACGTACAGCCGTTCTTCGTCGCCGACGCCGTGGCGGACTTCAGTGCCGACCATCATCGCATGGCTCTGACTTATGCGGCCGAGCGCTGTGCCGTCGTCTTGTCCGCGGAGCGCCTGCTGGACGAACTGCGGCCGGAAGGGGCGACGGGACGCGAAGCAGGGGAAGGAACCGCGGAGGGGCGGCCGTCTGACGATGGGGTCGCTCCGGCGCTGTCGATCCGGCACCTCCGCGAGCAGGTTGCCGAGCTTGTCGGCGAAGCGCCGACCGCCATCGGGGCGGAAGACAATTTGATCGACCACGGTCTCGATTCGATCCGCATGATGAGCCTCGTGGAACGGTGGCGCCGAGTCGGGGCGGACGTTTCCTTCGTGGAGCTGGCCGAGCGTCCGACGCTCGACGCGTGGTGGAGCTTGCTGTCGTCCCGGACGCACTCGGCGATACCGAATGCGGACTATTTCGCGGTATGAAGGAGGCGGCATGTGTGTCTGATTTTCACGATAACCGCTGGCCCTTAACCGGAGCTCAGTCCGGCATATGGTTCGCCCAGCGGCTCGATCCGGAAAACCCGATTTTCAATACGGGAGAATACATAGAGATCGAAGGTCCGGTCCGCGAGGACCGGTTCGAGGAGGCGCTGAGGCAAGCGGTCGCGGAAGCGGATACGCTTCACCTCCGCTTCGGAGAAGATGAGGACGGTCCATGGCAGACGGTTGCGCCAGTCGCCGGCTGGCCGTTACACAGGATGGACGTAAGCGGCGAGCCGGAGCCTCGGAAGGCAGCGGAGGCATGGATGAAGGCGGATTTGGCCCGCCCCGTCGACTTGGGCGGCGGTCCGCTCTTTACCGAAGCGCTGTTCCGGCTGGCGCCCGACCGGTATATGTGGTACCAGCGCGTCCATCATATCGCGTTGGACGGATTCGGTTTCTCGCTGATCGCCCGCCGGGTCGCCGAGCTGTATACGTCGCTTGCGGGCGGCAAGCCTTGCGGCGAACGGAGCTTCGGCGCCCTGCGGCAAATCGTGGAGGAGGACGGGATATACCGCGCTTCCGCCAAACTGGAGGAGGACCGGCAATTCTGGCTCGGACGGTTCGTTGACGAGCCTGCCGCGGTCAGTCTGGCGGACCTTGCGCCGCGGACGTCCCGGACGTTCCTGCGGCGTACCGCCACGCTACCGCCGGAAATAGCCGAACGGCTGCGCGAGGCCGCCCGGCGCATGGGTGCGAGCTGGTCAGACGTCGTAATCGCCGCTGTGGCGGTTTACGTGCATCGGCTGACCGGGTCGCCGGACATTATTTTGGGATTGCCGATGATGGGACGGCTCGGCTCGGTTTCGCTGCGCATTCCCGGCATGGTCGTGAACTTGCTCCCGCTAAGACTGTCGGTACGCCCGGATATGGCGCTGTCGGAGCTGGTCGGCCAGACGGCCGGAGAAATACGCGCGATTCGCGCCTATCAAGGGTATCGCCACGAGCAGCTGCGCCGCGATTTGAAGCTGCTCGGCGACAACCGGCGGCTGTTCGGCCCGCAAATCAACGTGATGCCGTTCGACTACGCCCTCAGCTTCGCCGGCTGCAAAGGCACGACGCACAATTTGTCGGCAGGTCCGGTGGGCGACTTGGCAATCAATGTATACGACCGGTCCGACGGCGGCGGCCTGCGGATCGACGTGGACGCGAATCCCGCAGCGTACAGTGCGGACGAATTGGAAGCCCACCAGCGGCGGTTTATCCGGTTTCTCGACACGCTGACGGCTGCCGCGGCGAAAAGCCCGGAGCGGCCAGTCGGGCGGATCGAGCTCCTTCTTCCCGAGGAGCGCCATCAAGTCATAACGGCGTGGAATAATACGGATCACGCCTTGCCGCGAACGTGCGTGCCTGATCTGTTCGAGGCGCAGGCGGCCCGAACGCCGGAGGCGATTGCCCTGGAATATGACGGCGCGGCGATGACCTACGCCGAATTGAACGAACGCGCCGGCCGGCTTGCCCGGCTGCTGCTTGCCCGGGGAATCGGGCCGGAGCGAATCGTCGCTCTGGCGTTGCCCCGATCGGCGGACATGGTCGTCGCGCTGCTGGCCGTACACAAGACCGGCGGGGCCTACTTGCCGCTCGACCCCGACTATCCGGCCGACCGGCTGGCCTATGTGCTAGAAGACGCACAAGCGGCGTGCATCGTTACGAACACGGATACCGGCTTCCGCTTGCCGGAAGACGGTATCGAGGCGGCTCGCATCGTGCTCGACGATCCGTCCACGGAGGCCGAATTGGAGGCGTATGAAGCTGAAGAGCGGGAAACCGCTCCGCGTACCCGTCTGCTATCGCCGCACCATCCGGCTTACGTCATCTATACGTCGGGCTCCACGGGCCGGCCGAAGGGTGTTGTCGTTACACACGGAAATTTGCTCAACTTTTTGGAGTCGATGCAAAGACTGTTTTATCTTGACGGCGAAGACCGGCTGCTGGCGGTGACGACAATCGCTTTCGACATCGCCGTTCTCGAGCTGCTGCTGCCGCTCATCCGCGGCGCCCGTATCGTACTCGTCCGCAAGGAGACGATTCAGGACACGCCGGCTTTGGCGAAGCGGATCGCGGGCAGCGGGGCGACGATCATGCAGGCGACGCCGACGCTCTGGCACGCGCTCGTGTCACACGATCCCGAGTGCATTCGGGGACTGCGCGCGCTAGTCGGGGGCGAGGCGCTGCCGATCGGATTGAAGCTGGCGCTGGAGGCTGTCGATTGCCGGGTGACGAATTTGTACGGACCGACCGAGACGACGGTTTGGTCAACCGCCGCACTGCTGCTTGCCGAGCGGGCGGGAACGCCGCCGATCGGCCGGCCGATCCACAATACGCGAATGTACGTGCTCGATGGCGGCCTGCTGCCGGTTCCTCCGGGTGTCGTCGGCGATCTGTACATTGCCGGCTCCGGTTTGGCCCGCGGTTATTTGGGGCGGCCGGACTTGACCGCCGATCGGTTCGTGGCCGACCCGTTCGGACCTCCGGGCACGCGGATGTACCGGACGGGCGATCTGGCCCGCTGGCTTCCCGACGGCTCGCTGGACTATGCCGGACGATCCGACCATCAGATCAAAATCCGCGGCTTCCGCATCGAGCCGGGCGAGATCGAAGCGCTTCTCGCGCGGCATCCGGCTATCGCGCAGGCTACGGTTGCGGTGCGCGAGGATCAGCGCGGCGACAAGCGTCTCGTCGCCTATGCCGTTCCCGCCGAGGGGGCGGTGATCGACCCGGCCGAGCTGCGCCGCCGCGTCTCCGCCGGTTTGCCCGACTATATGGTGCCTTCCGCGTTCGTGATACTGGACGAGCTGCCCTTGACCCCTAACGGCAAAATCGACCGCAAGGCGCTGCCTGCTCCCGACATGTCCGCCGCGGCAGCCGGCCGGGCACCGCGGACGCCGCAGGAGGAAATGCTGTGCGTCCTGTTCGCCGAGGTGCTCGACTTGCCCAAAGTCGGCATTGACGACGGTTTTTTCGATCTCGGCGGCCATTCGCTGCTTGCAGGACGGTTGACGGCGCGTATTCGCGAGGCGTTCGGCGTAGAGTTGGGTATCGGCCAGCTTTTCGAAGCGCCGACCGCGGCTGGCTTGGCCAAGCGGCTCGATCAGGCGCATGCGGCCCGGCCGGCGGTGAAGCCCGCGGTGCGGCCGGAGCATATTCCGCTTTCGTTTGCCCAGCGCAGGCTGTGGTTTCTGTATTGCATGGAAGGGCCGAGTCCGACCTACAACATTCCGCTCATCGTCCGTCTGACCGGTCCGCTGGATCGGGAGGCGCTTGCCGCCGCTCTCGTCGATGTGGCCGGTCGGCATGAACCGCTGCACACGATTTTCCCGCAAACGGCAGGCACGGTACGACAGCATGTGCTGCCTGTTGATGTGGCGCGGCCTGTTCTGCACGTATCGGATATTGCCGAAGAAGGACTGTCCGAGGCGCTTGCCGCCGCCGTGCGCTACAGCTTCGAGCTGTCTCGGGAGCCGGCGTTCCGCGCCGAATTGTTCGAACAGTCCGGCAACGAGCGGGTTCTGCTTTTGGTCGTGCACCATATCGTCGGCGACGGCTGGTCGTTGACGCCGCTCGCCCGCGATTTGGCCGCCGCCTACGCGGCGCGCCGCCGGGGCGAGGCTCCCGCGTGGACGCCGCTGCCCGTGCAGTACGCCGATTATGCGCTCTGGCAGCAGCAGCTGCTCGGCAGCGAGAACGATGCGGACAGTCTGATCGCAAAGCAGCTGGCCTTCTGGAGCGGGGCGCTGCGCGGCCTGCCGGAGCAGCTCGAGCTGCCTGCCGACCGTTCGCGGCCGTTAGAGGCTAGCTATCTCGGCGGCACGGTCGATTTCCGGATCGAGTCCAAGCTGCACGATCGTCTGCTCGGGCTGGCCCGCGACGGCCGTGCGAGTCTGTTCATGGTGCTGCAGTCGGCATTGGCCGCCCTGCTTACCCGGCTTGGCGCAGGCACCGATATCCCGATCGGCTGTCCGATCGCCGGCCGCAGCGACGACGCGCTGGACGAGCTTGTCGGATTGTTCGTCAATACGCTCGTGCTCCGTACCGACACGTCCGGCGATCCGACCTTCCGCGAGCTGATCGCCAAAGTACGGGAGGCGGACCTGGCCGCCTACGAGCATCAGGACGTGCCGTTCGAACGACTCGTCGAAGTGCTGAACCCGATCCGTTCCCGTTCCCGGCATCCGTTGTTCCAAGTGATGCTGGTGCTGCAAAATACGCCGGACGCCGTACTGGATATGCCGGATCTGGATACAAGTCTGCGCATCGGCGGCGTCGGCTCGGCGAAGTTCGATTTGACGGTTGAGCTCGGCGAGCGTCGTACGGCGGACGGGGCAGCCGACGGTCTGGACGGTCTTGTCGAGTACAGCGCGGATCTGTTCGAGCCCGCCACCGCCCGGACGATGGCCGAGCGGTTCGTCCGCCTGCTGGAAGCGGCCTCGGCCAACCCCGATGTGCCGATCGGAAGTCTGGACATATTGGCGCCCGATGAGCGCGCGCATATGCTCGCCGAATGGAGGGAATGCGCCGTGTCCCGGCCCGATGCGAACCTGCCGGAGCTGTTCGAGGCGCAGGCGGCGCGCAATCCCGAGTCGGTCGCTGTCGTATGCGGAGACGAGGCGCTCAGTTACGACGAGTTGAACCGCAGTGCGAACCGGCTGGCTCATCGGCTGATCGCGCAAGGGGTCGGACCGGAACAAGTCGTCGCACTCGCTCTGCCGAGATCCGCGGAGCTCGTAATCGGACTGCTGGCCGTGCTGAAGGCCGGGGCGGCGTACTTGCCGCTGGACCCGGAATATCCGCAAGACCGTCTGGCTTTCATGCTCCGGGATGCAACGCCAGCTTGCATGATCGCTGACAGGCAGACCGTCACCAAGCTGCCCGGGGACAGGGCGGTTCGGGTGCTCGTGCTCGACGAGCCGCAGACGATCGCCGAACTCGGCAATTACCCGGACACCGATCCGACGGATGCCGATCGCACGGACCGTCTGTCGCCGCTTAGCCCCGCCTATATCATCTACACGTCGGGCTCTACGGGAGTCCCGAAGGGCGTCGTCATCCCGCATGCGAACGTCGTCCGGCTGTTCGGCGCGACGGAAAGCTGGTACGGCTTCGGCCCCGACGATGTATGGACGCTGTTCCATTCGTATGCGTTCGATTTTTCCGTGTGGGAGCTTTGGGGCGCGCTGCTGTACGGCGGCCGTCTCGTCGTCGTGCCGCATACGCTCAGCCGCTCGCCTGCCCAGTTTTTGCGCCTACTCGCGGACGAGCGCGTAACGGTTCTTAACCATACGCCGTCCGCGTTTTATCAGCTGATGCAGGCCGATTCCGAGCATCCGGCCGTAGGCCGGGAGCTGTCGCTGCGCTATGTCATCTTCGGCGGCGAAGCGCTCGAGCTCGGTCGTCTGGCGGACTGGTACGGGCGCCATGAGGACGACGCCCCGACGCTCGTCAACATGTACGGCATTACCGAGACGACAGTGCACGTCAGCTACAAGGCGCTCAACCGGCACGCCGCCGAACTCGGGGCATCGAGTCTCATTGGCGTGCCGATACCGGATTTGCGCGTATACGTGCTTGACGGTCGCCTGCAGCCGGTACCTAGGGGTGTTGCCGGAGAAATGTATGTCGGCGGGAGCGGGCTGGCTCGCGGCTATTCGGGGCGGCCGGGCTTGACGGCCGAGCGCTTCGTCGCCGACCCGTTCGGCCCCCCGGGCTCCCGCATGTACCGGACCGGCGATCTCGCCCGCCGTCTGGCCGACGGCTCGCTCGACTATATCGGGCGCGCCGATCAGCAGGTGAAAATCCGCGGCTTCCGGATCGAGCCGGGCGAGATCGAGGCGGTGCTGTCGCGCCATCCCGCCGTCGCCCAAGCCGTCGTCGTCGTGCGCGAAGACAAGCCCGGCGATAAGCGTCTGGCCGCTTATATCGTTCCCGTCCAAGGAGTCGTTCCCGATCCGTCCGAGCTTCGCCGGCATGTCATGGGCAGCTTGCCGGACTACATGGTGCCTTCCGTGTTCACAACGATTGCGGCATTGCCGTTGACATCCAACGGCAAGCTGGACCGCAAGGCGCTGCCGGCACCGGATATAAGCGTGACCGCCGGCGGCCGAGGTCCCCGCACGCCGCGCGAGGAGGTGTTGTGCGACCTGTTCGCCGAAGTGCTGGACCTGCCGCGGGTAAGCATCGACGACGGCTTCTTCGATCTCGGCGGCCATTCGCTGCTCGCGGTTCGCCTGATGAGCGGCATCCGCGATGCGCTTGGCGTCGAGCCGGGCATCGGCCTGCTGTTCGAATCGCCGACCGTAGCCGGTCTTGCCGAACGGCTGGAGACGGGAGATAGCCAAGGAGCGCTCGACGTGCTGCTGCCGCTCAGGACGAGGACGAACACGGAGCGCCTCCCGCTGTTCTGCGTTCACCCGGCAGGAGGCTTGAGCTGGTGCTACGCCGGTCTGATCAAGGCGCTCGGCTCGGACGTGCCGATCTACGGGCTGCAGGCGAGGGGCATTGGCAGGCGGGAGGAGCTTCCCGGTACGCTTGAGGAGATGGCGGCCGACTACATCGCCCACATCCGTGCCGTTCAGCCGGTCGGCCCCTATTGCTTGCTCGGCTGGTCGCTCGGGGGGAATGTCGCCCAGGCGATTGCCGTCCAGCTGCAGAGCGAGGGCGAGGAGATCGCTTTACTCGCGATGCTCGACGCTTATCCAAGCCATTTTCTGCCGCTCAAGGGAGGACCGGATGAGGAGGAGGCGCTCATTGCGCTGCTGGCGCTAGGCGGCTACGATCCCGACGGGATGGGGGACGAACCGTTGACGCAGGCGGCGGCAGTCGAAATTCTTCGCCGCGACGGCAGCGCGCTCGCCAGTTTGGAAGAAGCGACGATCATGAATTTGAAAGAAACTTACGTCAACTCGGTTCGCCTGCTGGGAGCATACATTCCGGGCAACTACAAGGGAGACCTGCTGTTTTTCCGCTCGACCGTCATTCCGGACTGGTTCGAACCGATCGAGGCGGAAACGTGGGCCCCTTATATCGAAGGGCGCATCGAGCGGCACGATATCGAGTGCAGGCATAAGGATTTGTGTCAGCCGGGGCCGCTTGCCGAGATCGGACAGGTGCTCGCCGCGAAGCTGAACGGCTTGCAGGGCGAAACATCGCGACCGAATGGGAGGGAAATGATCTATGAGCAATCCTTTTGAACAAGTGGATGGCGTGTATCACGTGCTGGTCAACGCCGAAGAACAGTATTCGCTGTGGCCTGCTTTCGTGGACGTGCCGGCAGGCTGGACCGTCGTCTGCGAGCGGCAAAGTCGCCAAGCCTGTCTCGACTTTATCGGCGCGCAATGGACCGACATGCGGCCGCTCAGCTTGCGGCAATCTTTAAATCCTTTACAGAACTAAAGCGTAAGGGATCCTATTTACTGGAAATTTGGATATTAGCGTGAACGAACCAAACTTCAGTATTACTGAACTCTGTTTCGCTAATCGCTTGCCAGATGGGCGGATTCAGCAAATAGCGATCCAAATTTCATTAATACCGAACCTATGTTCAGTAATAGTAACTCCAGGTTCATTGTTCCTCCAACAGCCCAAGTAGTGGAGCCAAATAGCGCAATGAGGTTTGCTAATAAGCAAATTTGGTTCATTGTTTACCTGAACGAAAGGGGCTTTGGGAGTAGAAGTCACTTCGAGGTAACTCCAAGTAGGAATGGGGATTTAAACGCAAAATTTACGGAAATTAAATTACCATTCAGTAGTTTTGCACACCAAAGGACCGTCCGGGGGTTTTGATATTATCCCCTTTAAGTAGACAGTGTTAAGAATCGACACTAAAGTCTACTTAGGGGGGATTTTTTATGGCTGAAAAAAAGAAAACTTATACGGTAGAAGAAAAGAGAATTGCTGTAGAGCTATATACCCGGGATGGGCTACCCTTTAGAGAAATAGCAAGGGAACTTCATATACCTCGTACAAATATAAGACACTGGGTAAGGCTATATGAACGAGAAGGCTTAGAAGGGCTTGAGGAGAAGAGAGGAAAGGCTAGGGGTCTACATAAAGGGCGCAAACGAAAGGACCCGCTTAGTCTGGAAGAAGAGTTAGTCAGACTGCGTGCGGAGAACGAATACTTAAAAAAGTTATGGGAACTGCAGAGGGGGAAGAGCCAAAAGTAGATTACAAGTATGTAACGATCGAGCAATTAACTGACAAGTATCCTGTTTCAATGTTGTGCGCTATTGCAAATGTATGTCGGAGCAGCTACTACAAATGGCTCAGGAGCACGCAGAACCCTTCTGCTAAGAAGCTAGAGAATGAGGTAATTATGGAGAAGATCTTGGAATGCCATAGACGATTAAAGGGCATCTACGGCTATTTGCGAGTTCGTGTGTGGTTGCAAAGAACCTACGGCCTAAACGTAAATCACAAGCGGGTATATCGTTTAATGAAGGCGCTGGGGATACGTTCAACCATCAGACGTAAGAAACCCTATTTCGGTTCCAAAGAGGCTACGGTAAAGTCGGACAATGTATTAAACCGTGAGTTCAATGCAACAAGTCCGAATCAAAAGTGGGTTACGGATATTACATTTCTGCCCTATAACCAAAAGAATCTTTATTTGTCCGCCGTGCTCGACATCTACAACAATGAAGTTATTGCCTATTGTATTGGCAAACGTAATGACCTTGATCTTGTGTTGGAAACTGTACAGAAGGCCACCTACAAGCGTAAAACAAAGAAAACCCTACTTCATAGCGATCAAGGATTTCAGTACACGCACAAGACTTACAATCGCCTTCTAGAGCAAAAGAAAATGGTTGTCAGCATGTCTCGTAAAGGGAACTGTTGGGATAATGCATGCATAGAAAGTTTCTTCAGTCACCTCAAATCGGAATGCTTCCATCTCCACGCCTTTGAATCGGAGGAACAACTTATTCAAGCCATAGAACAGTATATTCTCTTCTATAACAATGAACGTTTTCAGAAGAAATTAAACAACCTTAGCCCAGTTGAATTTCGGACTAAGGCTGCTGCCTAATGGCGGTTCTTCTATAATGTCTACTTGACAGGGGTAACTTCATTTTCTCCCGGACGGCTTTTCTTGCATTCGGAACCGGCAGCAGTCGGGTGACGGCGCCAATCAGAAGGAGACCCGCTCGATAAAGCTGCACCAGTCCAGAATGCAGGCGGTATCGGGAAGCTCATCCGATGTACTGCATGCCGCCACGAGATGTACGGCGTCTAACCGGAAGCTGGTGAACGAAAAGTCCGGGGCTTCCGGCGAATGCCAGCCTCCCTGTGCCGCCGGCGCAACCGTGAATCGGTCGAGAGGCATCGACAGCCCTTTGCCTATAGCCTTGATATAGCTTTCCTTCAAGGTCCACAGCCGGTAAAAGTAATCCAGCCGCCCGTCTCCCTCTCTGGCGAACAGATCCACCTTCTCCCGGGAAGTAAAGAAGCTTTCGGCGATGCGGTAATCGATGGGAACGATTTGCTCCACATCAATGCCGAGCGGGAGCGCGGTTGCGCTCCAGGCGAGAACGACCCAGCCGCCGGAGTGGGACAGGTTGAACGAAAAGGCCGCATCGCCTTCGAGAGCGGGCTTGCCGTACTCGTTGCAGGCGAAGCGGATATCGTCATTCGTCATGCCTGTATGGCGGACTATTGTCGAACGGACGAGCAGCTCGCCGATCAACGAACGGTACTGGTCTTCCTTGCGCACGAATTTGGCGATTTTGCGACGCTTGTCCGCCGATATTAGGGACATCCAGGCGCTCATAAGTTCCGGGGGAATCGATTCCGGCACTTGAACGGCACTTATCGATACCATGCTCCATCACCCGCGCTTATTCGAATTGGCGGTTCAATCGTCGTCGAAGCTTTCCATAAACTCGTCCAGACTGAGCGAGGCCTTAGTCTGGTTGCACACATTGCAGGCGCAGACGCAATTGGCGGGCGTCGTATGGCCGCCTTTGGCGCGGGGCAGCAAATGATCGATCGTATCGCCATATTCCCCGCAGAAATGGCAAATGTTCCGATCGCGCTGCAGGATGTACCGGCGAAACGATTTGTTGCTGTATACGCGGCGAATCGTGTGACGGTTGACGACGACGGCGGCGTGTTCGCGAACGAGCGTGACCGCGGTTTCCAGATCGGTCTCCTGCTGCCAGCGTCGCCCTTTGTCCGTCCTTCCGCGCATTCGGATAATGCCTTGCCGGGTCGGCTTCAGCACGGAGGCGTCGGGACCTTCCGGCTTGGGCGGAAGGTCGGGCAGCGGCCGTTTCGTTCTCCGCTTCGGTATTTCGGCGGGAGGCGTCACTTCCGGCGGTATCCCGGATTGCCCGGGAGGCAGCATCGCTGCCGGGGAATGGGGAACATCCGTCGCCTCGTCCGAGGAACTCTCCAATTGTTTTCTCAGCCTGCGGCAATCCCGGCAAGCCCCGCGGCGCGACGATTTGCCCGCCCGCCTGCCCGTGCGCCGCAAAAATTCGCCGGCAGGCTTCTGCTGCCGGCAATGGGCGCAAAGCTTCGTCTCCGGAGTATCGTTTTCCCGTATAGGATTGTGATCTGCATGATGCGTTTCCGGACCCATTTATGTACACCCCGTGTATAGTTTGCGGCTTCTGAACTTCTGCGTATAGGATGACTATATCATGAACCGTGCAGAGAAACGAACGTATCGATCAAATCCGGATCGAATGAGGTTCCTTTATGCTCCTGCAGGAAGGCGAGAGCTTGTTCCTCCGGCCATATTTCTTTGTAAGGCCTTCTCGATGTGAGCGCATCGTACACGTCCACGATGCTGACGACCCGGGCCTCGAACGGGATGTCAGTCCCCCGAAGCTTGGAAGGATAGCCGGAGCCGTCCCATTTCTCGTGATGATGAAGGATGATGTTTCTCGCGACGGAGAGCTCATCCTTGAAGAAGCTGTCTTGCAGCTCGCTGTTGATTTTCTCGAGAATGTCCACGCCGATCAGCGGATGCATCTCCACGATCAACCGCTCGTAGCTGGTCAGTGGTCCGGGTTTGTACAGAATTCCTTCGGGGACGCCCGACTTCCCTATATCGTGCATTATGCTCGAATGGATGACGCTTTGCATATAATCGTCCGAAAGCCGCAATTTCAACCGGTCATTGTGGCGGAGCAGAAAACTTTCGGTAATTTGCTGGACTCGGGTCAAATGGTCCTCGATGGCCGGGTCGCGAATTTCGCATGAAATGGCAAGCACCTTCAGGAGCACGCCCTGTATGTTGTTCCTTCTGTCTTCCGCGATGTAGATGCCTTCCTCCAGATGCTCCAGCTCCCGGAAGATGCCGACATAGTAGGTCTCTTCGTCGATAAGGTAGGGTGTAATCGAGATGGAGGAGTGCCATAGATCGCCGTTGCATTTTTTGTTAATAAAAATGCCGGACCAGCTTTCCCCTTTGTTTAAAGCTTCGTTCATGCTTTTGTATGTCGCTTTGTTCGTATATTTGCTCTTCACTACGCTCGCTTTCGCGCCGAGGATCGTTTCGCGGTTATAGCCGGTAATATGCTCGTAGGCGGAATTGACGTCCACGATATGATGGCGGGAATCCGTAATAATAACGGCGTCCGATAAGGTGAGGAACATGCGCAGCGATTCTTCGGTCATCTTTACTTCCCCCATTCTTCAAAAGGCAAAACTACAAATAGTTTATCATATCTATTCTGCGGCATGACACGCGTATAACGGCCCGGCGCCCCGCGACTTATGACAAATAAAGAACAATTATCGTCCTTGTACCGTTTAGAAGATTATGGTTAAATGACGGTGGGATGACGAGGTCGGCCTGCAAAATTGGATGAAAGCACTTTCTTTGATGCCCGGCCTAAAAGTCTGGTAAATAACGGAGCGTAAAGAGGCAGAGACGATGCGGTGGAAACGTCGGCGGCCGAGGTTGGTTCCGGAGGGAGAAAGTCGATGAGGAGTCGTGTTCGATATGGTACAGGTATTGGACTGGTTGTGTGCTGTCTTATGATCATAACGGGGATCGGACTAGGAAAAGGAGATGGCGGCGAAAATCGCGGCAGCCAGACCGCCGCCGACGTGCAAAGCTACGCCGGACTATGGGCCGTAGCGCCGAAACGGGGGCAAAACGTAACGGTAGACGGCCGGCTGTTGGAGCCGGTGTGGAAATCCGCCTTTCAAGCAAGCGGATTCGTAACGATGTTCGACAATAAGCCGGTCGAGGCGGATACGGATTTGTATGTACTGTACGACGAATCGAACCTGTACATCGGACTCGAAGGTCACCGGGACAAGACGGGTTCGGAGCCGGATACCGAGTTCGTCGAGGTGCTGCTTGAGCCGCGACAAGACGGCGGAGCCGTATACCGGTTGAAAATTCCGATCGCGACCGGCGAGCGGCCAATCAGAACGGATTGGGGAGCCGGAGTGAAGGAGTTAACGGGCGCCGACATCCATCTTTCCCGTGGAAGCGCCTCTTGGAAGGCCGAGGCGAAAATTCCGTTCCGGATGCTAGGCGTGGAGCGCGTATCCGAGGGCGAAGGTTGGCGGTTCAACGTCATGCGCTATTACGGCGTCGATTCGCTGCCGTTCAGCTCCTGGGTCCCGATCCGCAACTCGTATACGACGGACGTGGGCGATAAAACGGTCGGTCTCGTAGCGCATGCGCTGAATCAAGCCCGGATGGCGCCGTTATATTTCTCGCGTCCTCCCATCGCGGCAGGCGTGTCGGGTAACGTTGCAGTTCCCGGACATACCCGGCTCGTCTACCGGGACTTTCAAACGAAACAACTCGTCCTGAACGGCAGCCCGATTCCAGAGGGGATGGAGGTACAGCTGACATGGGTGTCTCCGGACGGAAAGTCGGCTCGATTGGATGACGTTCGCGTCGAAACGGACCGCGCGAGTACACGCATCACGTTCAGTCATCCGAAACCGCTCCAATTCGGGCTGTACCGGCTGCAGGTCGGTTTCCGCCAAGCGGACGAACCGGGTTCCTATTTCGAGCTGGCGTTCGACCGCGACGCCTTGATCGACGCGGGGAACAAGCTGGCCGTCCCGCCGGCGGCTGCGGGGACGAGAAGACAAGTGTCGTCGTCCACCTCCTCCGCGCAAGTGGAACGGCTTATGAAGCTGATACCCGATAAGGCCGGTTTCCTATTTACCGGTCTGCCGGAAAACCCGAGCCTCGGTCCGCATGAATTGTACAGCTGGAGCGCCGCAAGCCCGGAGCGGATCGTATCCAAAACGACGGGGACGGCATACCCGAACGCGAAATATCCGGAAACGCACAAGCTGACCGTCAAGAACCGGTTAGGTGCGACGGTGGAATACCCATACTACGAAGACGGGAACGGGCGCAAATATTTTTTCTCCGCCCACGCCTTGTATTTCCAGAAAGACTACGCGCTCCGTGAAACGGCGAAGCTCGCTTCGGCCGACCCGCTCGGTACGGCCCGGCTGCTGAACCGGTGGGCGGATGCTTATGCCGGTTACTTGCCGACCAACGACTATTACTGGACCAACTATCCGATTGAGGGCGGGGCGCCGTATCCGTATTGGGGAGGCGTCTGGTACCGGTGGTACACCGGTGAAATGATCAACTTGAGCTACCTGATTAACGCCTATGGCGATGTCCGCAAAACGAACGCATTCGAGCTGCTGAGCAAGGAACTCGGCTTCGATGTGGAGAAGAAGCTGGAAGACGGGCTGTTCAAGCCTTCCTTCGATTACGTCCGGTCGTTCCCGATACTCGACCATAACATGGAGTACACGACCTGGCTCGGTCTCATTCGTATGGCCAAAGCTTCGGGACAGCCGGCGTATATGCACGAGGCGGTGGAGCGGATCGAGCAGTTCGCCGCGAACAACTTCTTGTCCGACGGGTTCTGGAAAGAAGTAACATTGTCCTATCATAACCAGTCGATCAACGGACTGCTGCAGAGCATGACCGAGGCGAAAGGCTGGAGCGACCCTGCGGGCTACGTATCGCCGCGTAACGGCCGACGACTGGACAATATCGACTTGGCCGCGATGTATCCGGCATTGAACGGCGCCAGGACGATGCAGCATGTCGTCTCCTACCCGAACGGCAGCTATGTGCCGGTGCAGGATACTTGGGCGAGCGAGAAGACGGCGCAGCCGCGAACCGATCTCGGCTCCTACCTGCTCACCGGCTCGGGCATCTCCCGTCTGACGCTGGGCAGCGGGGCGGAGCAGCAGCAGCTATACTTGAATTTCGTGCCGAAATACGGGCATAACCATCTCGATCCGTTGAACCTGACCGTATTCGCCAAAGGGCAGGAGCTGCTCCCGGATATCGGTTATACGCATACGTTTTACCGGAGATGGGCGGCCTCGACATTGGCGCACAACACGGTTGTCGTGGACGGCAAAGATATGTCCGCGTCCGGGGAGGCGCGGCATGGCGGTACAATCGAGGCGTTCGTCGCCGCGACGGATACGGGCGTCGGTATCGTTAAAGCGAGCCAGAATGCCGCATACCCGCAAACGGACGAGTACAGCCGGGAGCCGTGGCTGATCGGGTTCGGCGATAAGCCGGGAGAGAGCGGCGGTTATGTTGTCGACATTTTCCGGGTATCGGGCGGCAACCGGCATGAATATACGCTGGGCGGAGACGCCAACCGGGACGGCGTATTCGCGACGGACTTGAGCATGACCCGATACGGGGACTATTTACTGCCGGAAGGAACTAAAGTCCGGATGCCGGAGTCCGAGAACGACACGGGCAGCGCCGACGGCCAATATTACGGCTACATGTACGTGCAGGATGTGAAGCGCGCGGAAATTCCCGACGGACGCTTCAATGTCACGCTTGAAACGACAGAGAACGGAACGGGCAAAGCTAAGCTCGGCATTACCGGGTTCATGGACACGGGCGGCGGGAACGAGCTGTTCATAGGCAAATCTCCTTCTATGCGGGCTACGAGGCTGTCGGGCACGTCCAAGGATATCAATACGGAAGCGGTCAAATATTGGCTCCCGAAGCTCGTCGTGCGCCGAAGCGGCACGAACTTGTCCAGCACGTTCACGACCGTCTTGGAAGCCTATGAAGGGACAGGCAAACCGAGAATCGAATCCGTGGTCAAGCTAATACCCGACGAGTCGGCCGAAGGCGATGTGGCTTTGCAGATCCGATACGGTACGACTACCGACATCATCTTGAGCTCCGCCGGAATCGGCCGGACGTTGAAGGTCGGGGATTTCGAGCTGGTCGGCAAGTACGGCTTGATCCGGATAGAGAACGGGGCGGTCGTGAAAATGGTGCTCGCGGACGGCAAGCTGCTGCGGGCAGGCGGCCAATTGATAACCGGAACAGGCGCCGTAACCGGAAACGTAACGGACGTGCTGCGGACTCTGGACGGCGATAAGGTCGACGCTCTCGTGACGGATGCGGACGTACCGGTCGATATGGCGGGCCGCTACGTAGTGGTCACCCATCCCGACGGCAAAACGAACGGCTATGCCGTGAAGGAAATACGCCGCGAAGGTTCGAGGACGCTGCTTGTTCTGAACAATACGGACCCGGGCTGGGACATCGCCGCCGACGGCAGCTCGAGCATGACCACTTATCCTCATACCGGCTGGCGCGGCAATCATACGCTTCGAATTGCGAATGTAATCATAAGATAGCAATATGAAAGCCCCCGGAGTCCGGGGGCTTTGTCACCTTAATTTCGGGGTCCCCGCAAAGTAATTGGAATAAGCTTCGAAGCTAGGCTTCACTTTGTGGGGTTCTCTCAATCGATTCTTCCTTTGTACTTGCCGGTATGCAGCAAATTCACTTTCACATCGATGCGGTCCAAAGACGATTCGTTCAATATAAATTCCCCGGTCGAATGCATATCGTGCCACACTTTCGGATATTTCCGGTACAGGCATTCTCCCAACTGCAGCACATCCACCTTGATTTCCAGCCCATTAAGGAAAGTGGCGCGGATTTGGTCGCTTATGACTTTGGCCGACATTTCCTCTATTTCCGCTTTCGGAATATTCCTCGTAAGCTCGTCCACGTAAGCCTTGATACGCAAGCTTATGTTGAAAGTTACTTTGCCGTCCCGGACAACGGGATGAATCCGGGGCTTAGGCTTGATCAAGACGATCGCCGCGTCCGGGGCGCTGTTATCCGGAATATGGATCGGGGAGCGCTCCAGTTTTTTCTGCAGCCAGCGGTAGCCTTGAAGGTCTCCTTCGGAAAGCCATCCGATCAATGAAGAAGCGTGAAAGTAATAGGAGCCGTCGATTTTGAACATCGGCTTCGCCTTCTTATCCTCGGTCCACGATTTCTTGTCGATGGAGATGGAAGGTAGCATCGCGGATTGGGCCGGTTCGTTGAACTGCGCAATAATTTTGTAGCCGTATACCGGCACGATGTAAGAGCGCTGCGAATAAATTTGCGACGGCGTATCCATGATCGTGTCCAGCGGGGACAAATTCAGGAGCGATTTCTGGGTGAAAATATCGCGCAGCGACTCCTTCGTGCCATACATCAGGACGTTATACCGGATTTCGCGGTAACGGTTCAGCATATCGTAGGCTTCCTTGACCCGTTGGCCGTTTTTCAAAAACGTTTCGGTGCACACGATCGACTTTACATGTCCCCAGAAGACGCGCAATTGCGAGGTCGAGTAGATGGAGTTGAGCGATTCGGTAACGGTCACGCCTTCCCCTCTGCCGATCCATACCGGAATATTTTTGCCCACCTGTGCCGATTCGCTTTTGGCTACGTTGGAAAAATTGAGCACCTGGATGTAGGTTATATAATGTTCGTTCTCGTAATCGAGTCCGATCGCGGTCACATAGGCCATATTTTGAATATCTTTGGAATTCCAGCAACCGGCCGGCAAGAGAAGGAGCACGCAAATGAACAGCAGGACTCCCGCTCTCTTCATTGGTCGTCTTTTCCTTCGTGGTCCGGGTCGATCGGATTCAGGACATGCGGCCGGCTTTTCATCTGGCTCCACGGAAGCCGGATATGGCTTCTGAGCATGTCTTTAAAAATGGGCGGAGACAAGGGCGACCAATAAGGGACTCCGAACGATTTAAGCTTGGACATGTAGTAGACGACCAGAATCAAGCCCAAGATGAACCCGTACATGCCGATCACCGACGAAATAATGAAAATCGCCAATCGGATGACGCTGATCATCGTACCCATCGACTGGTTGACCAAGGTCGCCGTCGATACGGCCGTTATGGAGCCGACGACGACTACGGCCGGCGAGACCAAGCCTGCACGTATCGCGGCATCCCCGACGATGAAGCCGCCGACGACCGTAAGCGTCTGTCCGATCGAGCTCGGGAGCCGGACGCCCGCTTCCCGGAATATTTCCAGAAGCAGCAGCAGCAGGAACATTTCCATCTGAATGGATAGCGGCAAGCCGATGCGTGCCATCGAGATGGTCGCCATAAGCCGGAACGGAATTTGATCCTGATGGAAGCCCGATAAGGCCACCCAAAATCCGGGGAGGAGAATCGCCAGCCAGAAGCTCACGAGACGGATCAAACGAGTCAATGACACGTATTGGAAGCTGAAATGAACGTCCTCGGGCGATTTCAGGATGAGCGCGAACGTCGCCGGACCGATCAGCACCATCGGATTGCCGTCTATCATGATGACGAACCGTCCGGCGAGCAGACTGGTGACAGCATAATCGGGGCGTCCGGTAAAATCGAGCAGCGGAAAAAGCGTATATTTGATGTCCGACAGCGCTTCTTCGAGTTGACTGATGCTGTAAATGCCGTCTATATCGATTTTGTCGAGCCGTTTGCGGACCTCCGTCAGCACTTCGGGGGCTATAATGTCCCGAATGTACAGAAGCCCGATCTTCGTACGCGTTCTTCTTCCCAAAACGGAAGTTTCGCAGCATAACGTATTGGTGCGGAGCCGCTTTCGGACGAGCGCGACATTGATCGTCAAGTCTTCGACGAAGCCGTCCTTCGGACCTTTGATGGAAATTTCGGTCGTCGATTCCTCGGGTGTCCGATCCGGCCGATTGGATATGTTGAGCTTGTACAGGATGTTCGTTTCCTGGAACGAGATGACGAGATCTCCTTGAAAAACCGCATCCATAATCTGCTCTTCGGATACGTCGGAGCCAAACGATATAAGCGGCAGCACGCCATGAACGTGCCCATGGCTCAAATGCTTGAACCCGTCTTTTTCATAGGCGCGGCTCAGCTCCGGAAGGACGATCTTGCCAAGCTGCGAGCTGTCGCACAGTCCTTCGGAATATATCATGAGCAGAAACGAGCCGGGATTGTTATCGGCGAAGCGATAAGCTTGGATTTGCACGTCGGCGGAATTGTCGAACAGCTGCCGCAGCCTATGCTCCGACCATGGCTCTGCCTTCGCATGCTTGCTGTCGCTCATGCCGTTCCCTCCTTGGCGGGTTTCGCGAACCATGCTAGGACGGCCCACGTGGTCGTGATGATCAACGTAATGATCAAGGAAATGGGGAAAT
Source organism: Paenibacillus mesophilus (assembly GCF_005938385.1). GTDB lineage: Bacteria > Bacillota > Bacilli > Paenibacillales > NBRC-103111 > Paenibacillus_AB > Paenibacillus_AB mesophilus. The sequence goes on along the minus strand of NZ_VCRA01000024.1, from coordinate 41,262 downwards.
AATACTGGAACATCTGCAAGTAAAACGTGTTGTACTGGCTGATCAGAACGGCCATCGCGAGAAAGCTCAGCGTGATGATCGTGATAAAACGGCCGCGGGACTTCGGTGTGCGGAACGGCAAAATATCGGCCAGCAGAAACTGAGCCAAGCTGATCCGCACGCTCGCTCCGGCTAGCCACTGGAAGACGGACAAGAAATCGACGTGCTCGATATAATTGCCCAGCTTCACGAGGCGCCATTGCTCATAAGGCGATACCATCTGCTTCGCGGCTTCCTTGGGACCGAACTCCGTAATCGCGCCGACAATCGGACCGAGCGTAATATAGACGAGAACAAGGCCGAGCAGCATGACCTGCCATGCCCGAGCCTTCTTCTTCAGCCGATGCTGCAGCAGAAGCAGCAGAAAGAGTTCGACAAATGCCCCTCCTGCATAAACGGACCCGTCGATTACGGGACTCCATCCGTTCTCCAGAATAGGCCTCAGCAGATTATAGTCCTTCTCGGTATGATTCGCTATGGAGACGAAATATCCGAGACAAACGACTACGGGAAGCAAAATTCCGGCTCCTACTGCAATCGTGCCGAGCCCGTATTTGGCACAAATGTGGCAAACGACGACCAAGGCGATTATAAGCACATATTGCGGTGTCGCGGGCAAATAATTGGAGACGGTCCATATCGTCGTGTGCAGGATCGTCATGATGCCGATCAAATACAATTGGATGCACACCGGTATGAGCAGCAGCCAAGCAACGAATGCGTTCGTTTGCCGGGTCAGCCACGTTTGGAGCTTCTGCCCCCTCGATTTATTCATAATATAAACAAGCACGGCGCACCATGGGACATACAAGGCGCCCGTCAGCAGCACTGTGATCCAGGCATCCCTTCCCGAGGCGTCCAGCAGCATCGGATTCACGATAACATGGCTCGTCAGTCCATTGAATAGCATCATGACCATAAACGCTTGGATGAAGGTGATCTTGCCGATCCGATTTCCGTTCGATTGTTCCATATCGTCTTCCCATCTGCGGCAATGAAGTTATAGCGGCGGGACAAGCATCAATATGTACCATTTCCTAGATTAGGCAAGGCTATGCACGGATAATAAGTCCCTTGGCACATTATGAAGCGACAGCCGCCACATGCTTACAATCACAAAAAAACATAAATTTTTTCAATAAAGTTACGTAGAGTCGTGAAAAGCTTCTCTGTTATAGTGTAAATGTTAAACGGTTGCAAGCTCTTGAATGGAGCAAGGGGGAAAGCGCTTTATTGCAAGCTGCACGACCGATTACTTTCCAGGAGGAGAGGCAGATGAGAAGAAGTAAAACGATAACCGCTTTATTCGTGCTCGCCGCGTTTGCGGTGGTGACCGGGTGCGGGGGGACCAAACCGGGAGCCGGCGGCGATAACGGCAAGACCGCGGATGCTCCCAAGAAGCCGGCCGTCAATACGACTCCGGCGACGCTGAAGCTGTATTTGTCCAACAGCTCGCTGAGCGATCAGGATGTAACGATGCTTATCGCGGAACCGGTGAAAAAAGTATTCCCTCATATCACCATTGAAACGGTCCGAAACGGGAAAGGGGCGACGATCGAAGAACTGCTCGCCACGGGGCAAACGCCGGATATTTTCTATACGAACATCGCCGATATCGGCAAATACAAGAGGCTTGGCCTGCTGGGCGACATTACCCCGATGCTGAAAACGAACGGGGTGGACTTGAGCCGCTTCGATCCGCAGATGCTTGCCGGCGCTTCGTCGGAGCAGGGAGAAGTATACGGATTGCCTTTTTTTGCGCACTTCAACGCCAATTACTACAACAAAGCGATTTTCGACAAGTTCGGCGTTTCCTATCCGCAAGACGGCATGACATGGGAGGATACGATCGAACTGGCTAAGAAAGTGTCTCGCGTGGACGCGGGGGTTACGTACAAGGGTCTTGATTTCGATACGATCGCCCGACTGGCGATGCCTTTGGCGATTACGCTTGTCGACGCTAAGACAAACCGGGCATCGGTCAATACGGACGGCTGGCGGACCGTTTTCACTCTGGCCAAAGAAATTTGGAGCATCCCGAACAACAAACCGGATAAGTTTAACACATTTCAAGCCCGGAACTGGTTTATGCAAGATCAAAATATAGCAATGCTGCCCTACAACAACTTGTTGAATATCGGTCTGGAGGAGGCGACGAAAAACGGATTGAACTGGGATTTGGTTCAGTATCCGAGCTACAAAGGGAAGCCGAACCAGTATGCGTTCGTCGATGCACAAATATTCAGCATTTCCCAAACGAGCAAATACAAGGAGCAGGCGGCACAATTGCTTAGTGTCGTGACCTCGGACGAGGTGCAGCTGCTGAGCGCGCGCAAGACGGCCCGATTCTCCTCGTTGAAAAATCCCGCGATGAAGGAAGCGTTGGGAGCGGATATGCCGTTTCTGCAAGGAAAAAACCTGAAGTCCATCTTCAAAAGCACCGCGCCGGCCGCTCCCGCTTTCTCGCCATATGATTCTTCGGACGTACGAAATATCTCGTTCAAAAGCTTCGAAGACTATATGAAAGGCAAAGACTTGAACACCGCCTTAAGAGAAGCGGAAGAAAAAATCAATCAATGGATCGAGACGAACAAGATGAAGTAAGTAACCATGAGGCTGGCAGCTCAAGTGCATTCACAACAAATGAAAGCGCTATCTCCAATTCGGGAAAGGAGCTTCCGCGAATGAATCGGGTATGGAACAGTCAATATGGACGCCGGATGAGCTTTATTCTGATCGTATGCCTGCTGCTGCAGACGTTCGGTGTCGTCTCTGCGGCGGCGGAGGAAGGCGATGCGGAATCGCCCATGCCGGGAGTCAGCATCACCTTCGACATGTATTCGGATATTTCCGAGGCGAACCTGGTCCTCGGCGGCGGATCGTCCGTGCTCAGTCTGGATTCCGCCGTTTACCGCGGCGATACCGGGAAAAGCGTCAAAATCAGCGGACGGACGCAGCCGTATAACCGGGTGAAAATCCCGTACGCTTTCGACGGCCTCGATATGCAGGCAGGCAAGCATTACAACATCTCCATGTGGGCCAAGGTCGGCGCGGGCAGCAGCGTGACGAACGGATATTTCTTCCTGTCCGTCGTTACGTATCCGGGAACGAAAGGGCCGTCGGACCCGCCTTATTATTTCGATACGGCGAATAATAAATTTTTGGTCGGCCAGGACGGATGGACGAAGCTTACGCTTCCGTACATGTCGACCGGAAGTGCGGTGTATGGGATTGCCGTCGAGCAGATTGCATCCGGAAGCTGGACCGGAACGGTACCGATCCTTAATATTGACGATGTGGAAATCGTTGAAGTGCCGCCGCCAACCTCGAAGCGAATAACGTTCGATAACGCCTCCAGTTGGCAGCAGGCGAATATCGGAGTCGGCGGCGGACAGCCTACTTGGGGTTTGTCTCTCGACAATACGGTCGTGCACGGTGTATATGGCGGCAAAAGCCTTCATGTCGGCGGACGGACTCAGCTCTATAACCGGATCAAAATCAATGATGCGTTCACAGGGATTGACGTCACCCCGGGAACCCAGTACGACGTGTCCGTGTATGCGAAAGCAGGCGCGGCCAGTCCCGTGAAAGCCGGAACCTTCTATATTTCCGTCATCGATATCGACGGCGCCCTGACCGGCAGCATGTCCTTCTACAACGACAGGGCGAACTACCGGACCTTGGTCACCGATCAGGAATGGATCAAAATTACGCTGCCCTATACGGTCGGAGTCGATCCCCTGTACGGAATTGCCGTCGAGCAAATATCGCTTCCCGGATACACCGGAGTTGTCGGCGATGTGTATTTCGACGATGTAGAACTTGTGAAAACTGGGTTTACGACGGAAATCCCGCCGTCGAGAATACCTCCCAAAGAGATGCAGATCGTCATGGACGGTAAGCCGGTCGTCTACCTGAACGCCAAGCCCGAGGTCAAAAACGGCGTCCCGTTCCTGCAATTACCCAAAACATTTGCCACGTTGAGAGCGGATGTGTCCTGGAACGAGCTGACCCAAACGGCGACCGCCGTGAAATATGGAAGTACGAGCGTGATCGCCGCAGGCGAGTCATATGCGCAAGTGAACGGCGCGGCTGTCGCCTTGGACGCTCCGCCGTATATGAAAGACGGGGTGCTGATGGTGCCGGCGTCGTTCGTTGCGGATGCGCTGGAAGCGACCTTTTCGTGGGATGCGGAAGAGAAGATCGTGACGATCGAATCCAAGAAGGTGAATGTCATCGAGGTCGACACGAGCGAGGTTCGGCAAGAAATATGGGGATTCGGCGCAACGGCCAATGGTCCGGTTCACGATTTGATGAATGCCGATACGCCGACCCGGGAGTTCCTTCTCGATCAACTGTTCGGCATGGAGGATGACCAAGCCGGTCTCTCGATCGTCAGACTGGAGGTGAACCCGTTTACGAAAGATGATCCCGAACCAGGAAATGCGCAGCAAGCCACGATATTGCCGGCGCCGGGAGTGTGGGACTTCGATACGGATCAGCATCAGAGGTGGTTCGCCGATGAAGCCGTCAGCCGTTATCCGGACATGCGGTTCGCCGCCTCGGTATGGAGTCCTCCGGCTTGGATGAAGGACAACGGGTCCGCCGTTCGCGGAGGGCATCTGAAGCCGGAGCACTATGACGAGTTTGCCGAGTACTTGTTGACCTGGGCCAAAACATATAAGGAAGATTACGGATACGACGTACGATGGCTCAGCATCCAAAATGAGCCCGAAGCGTTGATGGACTACGCCTCGGCCATTTATACGGGGCAGGAGATGGGCAGTGTAGTGTCTGTCGTATACGACGCTTTCAAGGCGGATGGAATCGATGTGGGGCTGGGCGCTCCCGAAGGCGGACATCTGGGCTCTTCGTTGAAATTATTGAATCAGATGGACCCGGCGGCGGTGCAAAAGCTGGACTATATCGGTACCCACTTTTATACATGGAATACGTATGACGCGTATAATTACGATTTGCGTTCGTTCCACAAACCGTTGTTCATGATGGAGTACAGCATGCCGAGTCCGAACGATTCGATGATGAACGGGGGACTTGAGGTCGCGGATCAGATCAATGCCGCCATGGAGCAAGGCTATAGCTCGTATCTGTATTGGCTGTTCGTCACAAAGCCCGCCGCGCCGACTTCCGTCGCTTTGCGGGAAGCGCTGGTCAACCTGATGCTGGACGGCACTTATGTGATCAATAAGAGGCTGTATACGATGGGGCAGTACAGCCGGTTCATCCGTCCCGGGGATTACAGCGTGAAGGCGGAAAGCGGCAATAGCAAGGTCACCGTGACTGCGGCCAAAAACACGACAACCGGCAAAGCGGTGCTCGTTGCCGCCAACAGCTCTACGGAGCCGGTAACGGTGACGATCAACGGGATGACCGGACCTGCGGTCTCGGTATTCCGGACGAGCGACACGGAAAACATTGCGGCTATCGGAAGCTTAGCGACAGGCGGCGGCAGCTTCGCCTACACGCTTGCGCCGAAGAGTGTGACGACGTTCGTCGAGTAGACAGCGACGGTGCGATACGAGAAGGAGACTGCCCATTATCCGGCAGTCTCCTATTTGTTGTCCGTTAGCGATTCGTCTGCGGCTCTACTCTTGTCGGACATAACGCTTGCGAAAATCCATGGGCGTAAATCCGTTCTTTTCTTTAAACACTTTGTCGAAATAATTAATGTTGCAAAACCCGCAAAGCTCGGCAATCTCGGTGATGGATCTCTCCTCGTCGAGCAGCAGGCGCTTGGCGTGGTCGATGCGCAGCTGGATCAAATATTGAACGGGCGGCAGGCCAAACACTTTTTTGAACAGGCTCGAAAAATAATAAAGGTTCATGTTCACTTTTTTGCAGACCGTTTCCATGTATACTTTATCGGCTAGATGCTCTTCCATGTAGTCGATCGCCGGCTTCAGCCGCATGTATTGGTTTGCGTATTGGTGAGGAGGGTTACTGGTCAATTCTTGCTGATATAACCGCAGCATGGGGACGATGATCCTGAACAGGCAAGAAAGAATGCTGTATTCATACCCGACTTGCCCATGCGTGTATTCCAGGTAAGCCTTCTCCATCTCGACATTCAGTTCCGTCCACAGCGGATGGGAGTCGGCATACCGGTTGGCAACCTTATTCGATCTGAGAAATAGGGACAGCAAGTGCCGGATTTCCAAATTTTCCAAGGAATACAATAGCGCTATATCGAAAACCATCCCTTGAATGGCGCAGTTGATTCCGGGAGAAGAAGTAACGGAATGAATCTGACAGCTGTTGATAAAATAGATTTCTCCGGTCTCGGCGGTGAAGCTATGTTGATCGATTTGGAACTGCACCGGTCCTTGTATAATTTTGATCAGCTCAAAATGTTCATGCCAATGGGAAGAGACAAGAACCGAGCGATCACGCTGTATGCTCATTTTGAATGGAAAACGCTTTCCTTCAAACGTCTCGATTTTCTTGTTTGCCGCTGAAAGAATGGGGTGACCTCCTCTCGCTTACGAGATACAGGCAGCATTTCTTTATTATATCACGAAATAACCGGTTATTTAATGAAAAAAACCTTCGAAGCCGCCATTGATGCGGAATCGAAGGTTTTGTGCCGCCAAGCGTTGACACGCGGACGGGGCAGTCAGATTGGGTCAGCAACTGCCGCCGATCCCGGGCAGTGCTTTGATTTGGATCCCGTGAGGAACGGTGCCGACCTTGATCCGTTCTACGGCTTGACGGGTTTGCGTGTCGATGACCGCAACCTCGTTCGAGCCGCTGAGGGTGACGTAAGCTTTCGTCTGCTGCCGGTTGTAGGAAATATGCCTCGCTCCGGCCAATTTATCGATCGTTTGAACCGGCTTGCCGTTCGCCAAGTCTACGAAGGTGACGGCGCTGCCTTCCATCGACGTAACGATCGCGCTTTGACCGTCCTCGGCGACGACGACATCGGTTGCACCCGCAGCAACGGCGATTTTGGATATAAGCTTGCCGTCTTGCGTATTGTACGTCTCCAGCGTACCGTCGCCCGCGCTCGGCACGAACAGCTTCTTGCCGTCGTCGCTTACTTTGACGGCGCGCGGCGTTTTGCCGGTCGGGATCGTCAGGACGGTCTGCTTCGTCTTCACGTTGACGACGTATACTTTGTTGTTCTCGTGGTCGCTTATATATAACCGGTCGCCGAACAAGCTCATATAGTTCGTCTTGGCGCCAGTGCCGAGATCGATCGTGCCGGCTTCTTTCCGTTCCTTCGTGTCGACGAGATAGACGAACTGGTCGGCCACGGCGGCTACATAGAGCGTCTTGTTGTCCGGAGACAGCACCATGCCGTGCGGCATCGGACCGACGGGCACTTCCTTCTCCACCTTGAGCGTTTGCGTATTAATAATGGAAACGGTGCTGCTGTTCATATTGGCCGCGTACGCTTCCCGCATCGTACTGGAGAAAACTACGGTCGACGGCGCCTCGGATAGCTTGACGGTACCGACTACTTTACCGGTAGGCACGTCGATGACCGACAAATTGTTTTCTTTCTCGCTTGGCACATAGAACTGGACGGCCGTCAGCTTGCCCGCTTCAGGCTGCGCCGCCGCCGCCGATTCGCCCGTTTTGCCGCCTCCCGCAGCGAGCCTCGCCTTCGCCTGTTCTTTCGTTTCCATGGCGCAGCCGCTTAGCAGCATCGCCATAATGACTCCCGCCGCAATTAGCTTCTTATTCGCTCTCATTCGAATTCTCCTAACCCGCTCTTTGCTGAAATGTTCCCGAAAAATTAAACCTTGTAAATCACTAGGGATAGATGTATTATACAGGTGAACTCATAATTGTTGCAAGACGCTTCAGACACGGAGGGGAGAAAGAAACACATGAAAAGTAAACTGGCCATTCTGTCATTAGTACTTCTGGCAGGAATAACCGCCGCTTGCGGCAACAAGCCCGAGAGCAGCCCGACGAACGCATCCGGGGGCACAGGCGGCAATAAAACGGCGCAAGAAACGAAAGCGTCCGATACGTATGCGAACGCGCAGCTGCTCGCCGACGTGAAATGGGTAGAGGAGCATTTGAAGGACGGGAAAGTCAAAATTATCGACGCGCGGTCCAAAGGCTACGAGCAAGGACATATTCCGGGAGCCGTATCGGTCAGCTCGGGACTGCTCAAAGATCCGAAAAACCCGACGATTATTTCCAAAGAAACGTTTACCGAGCTGTTCCAAAAAGCCGGCATCAACAGCGATACTACCGTACTCGTCTACGATGAAGGCGGGGCCGGGAACGCCGCTACCCGCATTTTTTACGGCTTGGAATATTACGGCATGAAGGATAAAGTCAAAGTGCTGAACGGCGGAATACTCGCTTGGACGACAGCCGGCAAGGAGCTGTCGACCGAAACGCCTACCGTAGCCAAAGGCAACTTCACGGCTCAGCCGAACGACAAGCTGATCACGACGAAAGCCCAACTGCTCTCCGCTAATCTGGCGCAATGCACGCTGCTCGACGCGCGCTCGGCCAAAGAATATTCCGGCGAAGATTTGCGCGGCAACAAGAACGGCGGTCACGTGAACGGTGCGATCAATACGGAGTGGAGCGAAGCGATCGATCAGACGCCGGCGGACGGGGTACCGAAGTTCAAGAACAACAAAGACTTGAGTGCGATTTATACGAAAGCCGGAGTGACCGACAAAGAAAAGACGATTATACCGTACTGCCAGACGAACATTCGTGGAGCGCATTCCTATTTTACACTACGTCTGCTCGGATTTAAAGATATTCGTCCGTATGAAGGCTCGATGCAGGAATGGGCAAACAGCGACGACGCACCGTTGGTGAAGTAAGGAGGATACAGGCATGGCTGAACGGATAGAAAACGTATCCCACCTGGACTGGCGGGAGCTGAAGGAAGCATTGACGGATACGGAAAGGGCGGCGATCGTGATCGACGTCCGGGAGCCGGAGGAATACGAGGAGGCGCATATCGCCGGTCTTCCGCTTATTCCGATGGGCGACATCATCGACTGGACGGAGAAGCTCGACCCCGAGCGGGAGTACGTATTCGTCTGCAGGAGCGGCCGGAGAAGCTTTGAGGTCGCCAAATATTTTCAGAACAACGGCTTCGGCAATGTGCACAATTTCGCCGGAGGGATGCTCAGCTGGGCGGGGGAAGGAAATCCGACGGAAGGCGGACCCGCCGAGCTGATCGAAAGCTACGGGTTGGACAAAACGGAAGGGGAGAACAAATCATGAGCTTGAGCGAACAACAGCTTCTCGAATTGAAACCCGATCATGTCGTCGATGCGGTCGGTGAAGTATGCCCGCATACGTTGAACTTGGCTTTGGCCGGTCTGAAGAAAGCGAAACCGGGGGAAATCGTCGTGGAGATTACGGACCACAGCATCGCGACGAAGACGATTCCGGCCGCGGTGAAGATGAACAAGATCGGCGAGTTTTTGGGTGTCGCGAAGAAAGGCGGCCAATATCACATTTTCGTCAAGAAATCATAACGCATAACGTACAAAAGGAAGGTTGGCCGTAATGGCATATACTTGGGACGTCTTTTTGCTGGCTGCTTTCTTCGGCTTCGCATACGGCTTCTTGCTGCAAAAGGCGGATTTTTGCTTTGTCGCTTCGATCCGCGACTGGATCAGCGTCAGGGACACGCGCATTTTGAACGGCGTGCTCGTGCTGATGGCAACGGCGCTGCTCGGCTGGGCGATCGTGCTGACGACCGGCGCCAAAGGGATCGCGGACGTATGGACGGTCCCGATCGGCGGCGCCAACCTGCTCGGCGGCATCTTGTTCGGCATCGGCATGACGATTGCCGGCGGCTGCGGCTCCGGAACGCTGTACCGGTGCGGGATGGGGTATGTGCAGTTCTGGATCGTGCTTGTATTCGCCATCGCCGGCAATCTGCTGTTCGCCCTGCTGTATGATCCGTGGGGACGCGACGCGATCGAACCGATGACGGTTGTCGATTCGGGCTATACGCTGTACAGCTTGCCGCTGCCGGTGTACGCGATTCCGCTTGCCATCGTCGTTATTATGGTTGGAATTGCCATCGCCCGCTTCGGTATACGGGGCTTCGCACAGGGCTTCAAGAGCGCCCTGACCGATTGGGAAGGCAATCCGTTCAAGCAGTCGCATTGGGACATACGTCTCGTCGCGTTTCTGATCGGGGTAGTCGCAACAGTACAATTCGCCCTCATGTCAAATGTGGGCATCACCGGGCCGGAGACCCGGATCGGAGCGGTAGCGGTCGCTCAACTGCTCGGGGACGATTTCGTCTTCAACAACACTTACTTGAACGCCTTGTTCGCCGATTTTCCGAAGGTCGGTCTCGGACCGGAGGAAACGCTGGTCATTTTCCTCGTCATCGGTTCGATGTCCGCCGCCCTTCTGAGCGGCAGCTTCAAAATCCGCCTCCCGCGGAAATCGCGTCTGCCGGCCGCCATCTTCGGCGGGCTGCTGATGGGCGTATCGTCCCGGATTGCGCCGGGCTGCAACATCGCCAACGTTATTACCGGCGTAGGCGGGTTGTCGATCAGCAGCGTGCTCGTGCTTGTCGGGATGATCGTAGGCATATTTATCGTCGTGGCGTATGTGTTCAAGATGCCTCTGATGTTGTTCCAGAAGGACGATTCTTTCGGCGCTTGAGCGGACCCGCTTTCGTTCCGGCAGCCGTCGGCTAGAAACATAATCGAAATCCCCGGATGCTTGGGCGTCCGGGGATTTTTGTCGCTAGAATGGTAAAGGTCGGAAAAAAGGTGCAACTGCCCGCCGATAAGGTACATTTGAACATTATTTTGCCACAGAAGCGGCAATCCCGCCGATATAGTGCTCATTTGTACCTTATTCTACTTCCCGAAGTCCCTATTTTGATGAAATGGTGCAACTACGGGATGATAAGGTACATTTGAACATTATCTCGCCGCAGAAACGGCACTCCCGCCGAAATAGTGTACTTTTGAGTCCTATGCAACAAGATCGCATCAGATCTCTTTTTTCAGCCTACCTCACATTCGTCCATAACTGGAAAACGTGCAGCTAAAAATGGCCTAAACGGCAAGATTCACGCATTCTACTGGAAAAGATGCAGTTATTTCGCTGCGAAAACGGGGAATGGCGCCGATACGAGAAAAATAACTGGACTTTTTCCAGTTGGAGAATAAAATAATCGTAGTTTCGCGAAATTAACTGCATCTTTTCCATTTGCTGACGAGAGCGATGCGGGTGGGAATGAACCTGCGGCGCTCTTCAAACGAGATGGCGAACAAAACGTTGGACGCTCTGGGCAAAATAATCGGCAGGGGCAAGGCGCAAGATGCCTCCAGACATGTTGTGCGGCGGAAAGGCCCTTAATTTTGTATACAATAAGATTTAATAGAAGGTATTTCAATACGCAAATCTGTTCTTTATGATGGAGGTAGGCATACGGCGGACAGCGCGCGGCCGTCCGATATGCGCGCGATCATTATGATGGGAAAGCGCTTTAATCGGAAATGGACACGATCCGGCACCAGCGAAGATGGGTATTTGCTGCCGGCCCTATACTCTGTGCGTCCTCCTATAGACGGACGGAGTCAAGTTCAGATGCTTCATGAAAATGCGGCTCAAATAGTAGCCGTTCTGGTAGCCGATGCATTCAGCGATTTGGTCCAACGTCATATTCGTTTCGAGCAGCAAGCTTTTCGCCCGCTCCAGACGGAGCGACGTTAAGTATTGAAGCGGATTGACGCCGAAATCCGCCTTGAATTTTTGCGTGAACCGGACAGGGCTGAACCCTAGGGCGGCGGCGATTTCCTTCAGATCGAACGGATGAAAGGCATGCTTCTGGATCAACATGGCCGCTTTCGTCATGGCCGGGTCGGGCTGCTTGAGCCGGGCGAAGCCGGACGTTTCTCCGAGAGCCGCCTCCAGCTCCTCGGCATAGTGCAGCCACAAGTCCTGCATGTAATGATTGAGAAGCCGTATTCTGCGGGTGTGGTCCAGCAGGCAGGCCCTTCTCATTTTCTCGTAGTTGGCTGAGAGCCGACTTGTGTTTTGCAGACTGATTTTACCGAAGAAGCCGCTTAGCGTTCCGGGGTCCGCCGCTTTCCCGCTCAAGTCCGACCAGTGCAATCGTAAATGGTAGAACGTAAGCGGCGTAATGACCACTCGCCGAAACACCGACTCCGCCGGGCAGAAGACGAGGTCGCCGAACGCGGCGGTACCTTTCTCGCCGTCGATCTCGTAGTAAAAGGAGCCGTCCTCCACCGCGAACACGGTCCAATCGTCATATCGATCCTCGTACAATAAAAATTTGTCTTTGGATGGCCAGTAAATCGAAAAAGTCAAATGCGGAACGTAATCGCTTAACGGAACGGAGCTCATGCGGGCGGCCTCCTGTCGTTAACGGGTTCGTCCGGAACGCGCAAGCCCGGCTTGCGTTCTCCGAACGGGTTGGTTGATTGGCATTGTATCATGAAAGCGTTTAAATGAAAATAACAGGGGGGAATTCGATGAAACGAATCGCGCTTGCATCGATTACCGCATTATCCGTACTTGCCGCCGCAGGCTGCGGCAATCAGGCCGCCGGACCGTCCGGCGACGGGAAGAAGCCGGCCAAAGCCGAGCCCGTCACGCTGCAAATCGCCAGTCAAGGCGCGAGCGTTACGATCGACGATGTGTTCCAGAAGATCGCTCAAGAGCATGTAACCAAAAAATATCCGCACATCACGCTCAATTTCTTGCCGGAAAGCGGACAAACGACACTCGACAATTTGATGGCAAGCGGAACGATTCCGGACATCGTCATCACCTTCAACGGAAACTTGGCTTCCTACAACGATAAAGGGCTTACGTTCGATATGACGCCGTTGTTCAAAACGCATAACGTGGATTTGAGCCGCTTCGAGCCGAACTATATCGATGACGTCAAAAACGCTTCCAGCAAGGGCGAGATGTACGGGCTTCCGTTCAACGTAAACTACCACGCGCTTTACTACAACAAGGACATCTTCGATAAATTCGGCGTGGAGTATCCGAAGGACGGCATGACGTGGGAGCAGCTGATCGCGCTGGCGAGACGCGTGACGCGGACGGAAGGGTCGGTTCAATACCGCGGGCTCGATCCGGGTTCTACCGTCATCTGGATGTCCCAGCCTCTCGGAATCGCAACGCTCGATCCGGTTACGGATAAAGCGACGATGACGACCGACAAGTGGAAGCGGGTGTTCGAGCTGGCCAAGTCGATCTACGATATTCCCGGCAACGGCTTCATCTCCACCGGTCCAAGGGATCAGTTCTTGAAGACGAAGACGCTCGCCATGCTGCTCGAGCTGAACATTTTGACCCAATTGACGAGCGCCGACGCGAGCGGAATGAACTGGGACATCACCCAATACCCGAACTATACGGAGAAGCCGAATACGTATGGGAACGCCAGCGTCTATGTGATGATCGCGAGCAAGACTGGCAAATATTTGAACGAGGCGACGCAGGTGATGGATCTCATTTCCTCCGAGGAAGTGCAGATGGCTTTGTCGAAGAAAGGCAGGCTGTCACCGCTTAAGAGCGAGCAGGTGAAAAAAGCTCTCGGCTCGGACAATGCGCAGCTGAAAGACAAGAAGCTGCCGAGCGTATTCAAAAGCAATCCCGTCCCGTATCCGAAAGCTTCGGTATACAGATCGAAGGCCGAAGGGCTCGTCAGCACGAAGTTCCGGCAATTCGTAAACGGAGAATTCGACGTCAACACGGCATTGAAGCAAGCCGATGAGGAAATCAACAAAATGGTCGAGGCGGAGAAGGGGAAGACCAAATAACGTTCGATCCCGGCAGGCGGATAATCCGTCTGCCTATTTTGTTTAGAATTTGTAGAGTGCCTCTCTGGTATGATGATCGGTGATGCGGGTCTTAAGGACTAATCGTGTCGAAACCGAACAACTTAAGAGGTGAAAGTGATTGAAGAGAAGAAATCGATATGATCTCAAAAAGGCGATAGGCATGCTGCTGCTCGCCGTAGTTGTTGCCGCAAGCGGACTGGCTGTCGTGCCTTCCGGGGGCGTTCAGGCTATCCCTGCGCCGGCTCCGAAGCTGCAGACGCTCGTATTCTCGGACCAAAACAGCCGAGATTTGCCGTTCAGAGGCGTTACGCTCGTATCATCACCGAATGAAACTACATTCAATATCCGGTTTTTCGAGGATACGCAGACCGCCCGAATTACGGCGCTTCCCGTCAATCCCGGAGATACGGTGAAGGTGACGCTGGACAATACCGATACCGTCACTCAGCAGGGCGGTGTGACGAACTACGACATCCCTGTGACGCTGGATTCGAGTCAATTGAAAATAAAAGTTATCGATGCGTCCAACTCCAGCAATTTCGGGGAGTACACGGTAAACTTGCACGTATCGATGTGGGGAAACGGTACGGTCGACGATCCGTTTCGGATCTGGACGGTGAAGCAATTCCTGTTGTTGAAAGATTACCCTTGGCCTCATAACAACAATTCTGCCTACAAGCTGATGGCCGATCTCGATCTGTCCAGCTATATTGGATCCAAAACGCCCATAAATAGGGGCTGGCAGCCGATCAATTTCTACGGTAATTTCGATGGGAATGGAAAAACAATCAGCGGTCTATGGACCGATCGCTCCCCCTCCGATTCTAATGTAGGATTATTCGGGCAGATCGGAGGTTCTGCGGACATCCAAAATATGAAGCTCATGATCGGCCTATACGGGGTCAACGGATATAACACGGTCGGCGGACTTGTCGGAAGGATGGATTCGGGGGCCAAAGTATCGAATGTTTCCGTAATTGGAAATGTTACTAATTCAAGTATAACCGAAGGCTCCTATACCGGCGGGGTCGTAGGTTCAAATAATTCCGGAACGATCGACAAAGCCCTCTTCAATGGGATTGTTGTAGGCGGAGGGAATGTTGGCGGCATCGTTGGCTATCATACAGGCGCCGGGCCGATGACCCGAAGTGCGGCTATAGGCAATGTTTTGGCTAATGGCGATAATGCTGGAGGCTTAATCGGCAGGATGCAAACAGGTACGGTCTCGGAAAGCTTTTCCGGTGGCACTGTTCAAGGTGTAAATCAGATAGGCGGCTTGATCGGGCTAATTGAAAACGGCACAATTACGGATGCATACTCATCAACAAGTGCCTTTGGTTTCAACTATGTGGGAGGACTGGCAGGCAAGATGGCTAGCGCTACTATAAGCAATGTTTATGCTACCGGTTTTGTGCAAAGCCTCGGTTCCCCTAAGGGCGGGCTAGTAGGAGGCTCCAACAGCGAGCCGGACGCTCCCGCCGGGTCGATAACATCCAGCTACTGGAATAAGGATACGACTGGACAAACGACGAGCAGGGGAGCCGGAGATGCCAAGACGACGACGGAGATGCAGCAGCAAAGCACGTTCGAGCAATGGGATTTTACGAACGTATGGATGATTCGGCCGAATCAATCTCCCGTATTGAAGTGGCTGTTCCCGAATCAAGCGCCGACCGGGTTGAATTTGTCTGCGGTGTCGATAACGGAAAATAAAAGTTCGGGAACCGTAATCGGCACGTTCAGCACGACGGACCCGGACGCGAGCGATACATTCGCCTATAGCTTGGTTCCGGGTACCGGAAGCGACGACAACGGCAGCTTCTCGATTTCCGGCGGCGCGCTCGTTACGAATGCGGTGTTCGATTACGAAACGAAAAAGGAGTACAAAATCCGCGTTCAAACTATGGATTCGGGGAACCTCACCTTCGAGAAAGCACTCACGATCACCGTCGCCGACGTGAAGGAAGCGCCGACCGATGTGACGTTGAGTGGCGCGACAGTTGTAGAGAATGCTCCGATCGGTACTCCTGTCGGCACGCTAGGAAACGTCGATCCGGACGCGGGCGAGACGTACATATACCAACTGGTAAGCGGCACAGGAGATACGGACAACGGCAGCTTCACGATTGTCGGCAATATGCTGCAGACGTCCGAAGCTTTCAACTATGAAGCGAAAAATTCGTACAGTATTCGCGTCAGCGTAAGCGATGCGGTGTACACATACGCGAAACCATTCACGATCACCGTCACGGATGTGAAGGAAGCGCCCACGGATATTACGCTATCAGGTGCGATCGTTGCGGAGAATGCCCCGATCGGTACGCCGGTCGGAACTCTTGGCAGCGTCGATCAGGATGCAGGCGAGACGTATACGTACCAATTTGCCAGCGGCACAGGAGACACGGACAACGGCAGCTTTGCCATCGTCGGCAATATGCTGCAGACGACAGCCTCTTTTGATTACGAAACGAAACAGTCGTACAGCATTCGCGTCAGCGTAAACGATGCAGTTTACAGCTACTCGAAATCGTTCGCCATTCTCGTACAAGATGTGGCCGAATCGCCGACCGAGCTTATGCTGTCGCATGCATCGACAGCGGAAAACGCCCCGATCGGTACGCCTGTCGGTACTTTCGCCTCATCGGCACCCAATGCGGGCAGCGTCAATCTCGTTGCTTTGACAGCGGGAGCAGGCGATGCCGACAATGCCAACTTTACGATCGACGGGACGATCTTGAGAACGAACGCTTCTTTCGATTATGAATCCAGAACGAGCTACAACATTCGCGTACAAGTGTTGGATTCCGTGTACGGTGCCGTCTACAGCTACGCGAAACCGTTCGTAATCTCGATTACGGATGTGAAAGAAGCACCGACGGCCCTCGCGCTGGACGGAGCAACGATAGCGGAGAACGCGCCTATAGGCACCCGAATCGGAGCATTCAGCGCGACCGATCCGGACCAAGGAGAGACATACACGTACCAACTGGTAAGCGGCGAAGGAAGTGAAGACAACGCCGGCTTTACGATCGACGGCAATGTGCTGCGTGCAGCGGCTTCGTTCGATTACGAGACGAAATCGTCCTACCGTATACGAGCAAGTGTAAGTGACTCCGTCTACAGTTATGCGAAACCGTTCGTAATCTCCATTACAGATGTGAAGGAAGCACCGACGGCCCTAGCGCTGGACGGAGCAACGATAGCGGAGAACGCGTCTGTCGGCACTCGAATCGGAGCATTTAGCGTAACCGATCCCGACCAAGGAGAAACCTACACGTACCAATTGGTCAGCGGTGAGGGAAGCGAAGACAACACCAGCTTTACGATCGACGGCAATGTGCTGCGTGCAGCGGCTTCGTTCGATTACGTGATGAAATCGTCCTACCGTATTCGAGCAAGTGTAAGTGATTCCGTCAACAGCTACGCAAAACCGTTCGTGATCTCGATTACGGATGTGAAGGAAGCGCCGACGGCGCTCACTTTGGACGGAACGACGATAACGGAGAACGCGCCTATCGGCACCCGGATCGGAACCTTCAGCGCGACCGATCCGGACCAAGGAGAGACGTACACGTACCAAATGGTCAGCGGCGAAGGAAGCGAAGACAACGCAAGCTTTACGATTGATGGCAATGTGCTGAAGGCAGCAGTAACGTTCGACTATGAGACGAAGAACAAGTACACGATTCGAGTATGGGTAAGCGATGGTACGCTCTTCTATGAGAAACCATTCACGGTAACAGTTACCGATGTGGTAGAAACTCCAGGAGGTTCGGGCGGCGGAGGCGGCGGTCCTACGGAAGAGCCGGGCAATCCTCCCGAGACACCTACGCCGTCGACTCCTGCACCCAGCAATCCGGGAGTCGAGGTGATCGTAAACGGAGACCGCCAAAACCAATTGGCCCAAGCGAAGGTAGAGGAAAGCGGTGGACAGCGGACGATCGTCGTCACGCTCGATCCGGACAAAATCGCTTTCCGCATCGGGCAAGAGGGAACAGGTGCAGTCATTACGATTCCGGTCACCGTACAAGCGGATAAAGTAGCCGGCGAGCTGAACGGCGCCATCGTCAAGCTGATGGAAGGCAAGCAAGCCGTCCTCGTGATCGATACCGGCAGCGCCAGCTACACGCTGCCTGCCGCGCAAATTAATATTGACGACGTATCCAAGCTGTTCGGCGAGCAGCTGTCGCTTGCGGATATCCGGGTGAGGGTGGAAATTTCCGCAGCGTCGGCGGAGCAATCCGGGCTGTTAAACCGGACGGCGGGGGAGCAAGCTTTTACTCCGATCGTAACGCCGGTCAACTTCACCGTTACGGCTACCTACGATGGCGAAACTGTGGAGATTAAGACATTTACGGCGTATGTCGAGCGCGAAATCAAGCTGCCGGACGGCATCGATCCGAGCAAGATTACGACCGGGATCGTGATCAACCCGGACGGCACCGTTACCCACGTGCCGACGTACATCGTCGAAAGAGACGGAAAATGGTATGCGAGAATCAACAGCTTGACGAACAGTCCGTATTCGGTCATCTGGAATCCGCAGTCTTTCGCTGACACTGCGCGCCATTGGGCCGAAAGCATCATCAACGACATGGCGTCGCGCAAAGTCGTGAACGGCGTTGACGGCCGGAGATTCGAGCCGGATTTGTCCATTACGCGTGCCGAATTCGCGGCGATCGCCGTACGGGCGCTGGGACTCGGAGACAATGGCGGCAGCAGACGGTTCAGCGATGTGTTGGAAGGCGATTGGTACTACGGGGCAGTGAGCAAGGCATGGGAATACGGACTCATCGAGGGATTCGAGGACGGAACGTTCCAGCCCGGGCAGATGATTACCCGCGAGCAGGCGATGGTCATGCTGCGCAAGGCGATGAAGCTGGCCGGACTGCAAACGGCCGTTCAGGATGCGGAACGTGTGCTGGCATCGTATCCGGATTCGAATCAGATTGCCACTTGGGCCAAAGACAGCGTAGCGGCTGCCGTGTCAGCCGGTTTGGTCCAAGGCAGGGAGTCGGGAATTGCGCCGAAGCAGACGATCACCCGCGCGGAAACGGCAAAGCTCGTTTACGAATTGCTGATAAGCGCGAAGCTGATCAATAAATAAGACATATAGCCGCAAGCCGGACGATCGTCTCGACGATTGTCCGGCTTGTACGTTTTGAAGGCTGTATGCGAGGCGGCTCGTATCATCTCCTCCAGGGCTCACCCTGGCTACGGACTGGATTACGAAGAGCCGGACCGGTACTTTTCCCGATATTGCTTCGGTGACATTCCTTTCAGCTTCTTGAACGCCCGGCGTAGCGTTCTGGCATGATCGAAGCCTACTTCGACGGAGATGTCGACGATGTCCATATCGGTTGTCGCAAGCAGACTGGCTGCCCTTCCGACGCGCAAGGAATGGAGATAGTGGATGAACGTTTGACCGACATGCTGCTTGAACAAGCGGCTCGCGTAGGATGCATTCCAATGATAATGATCGGCCAAATTCGTCAAGGACAGCTCCTCGTTGTAATGCAAGTGCATGTAGTTCAACAGCTCCAGCACGCTGCTCTGCGATTGGACGGCCGAGGAGTCAGGCTCCGTAGTCGTGACCAACGTCCGGGTCAAAAAAACCAATGTCTCCAGCAGCTTAGAGCGGAGAGAGGTTTCTTTGGCGAAAAAGTTGCTTTCATATTCGCGCTTCATGGTCTCGAAGCAGCCGATCATATATAACGTTTGCTCTTCATTCAAATCGTAGTGGGAGGGAAGATTTTGGCCGGTTTGCAGCAAATAGTTGCCGAACTCCTGATCGGATGAGCTCAAGAACAGCAAATGGATGTCGAACATGCAGTTGAATTTATGGACCGTTGGCGTTTCCAACCGGATTTCGTGAATATGGTGCGGCAGCAAAAAAGAGACCGTACCCCGCTTGAAGCGGTGGGGCTTTCCGTTTAAAATCTCCGTACCCGTTCCGTCGACAACAAGACTGAGCTCCGCGAAATTATGATGATGAAGCGGATAATGTCTCGGCATATGCTTCTCCATAATAAAAAGGGGCAGCCGGCTTTTTCCGTAAAGATCGTGCTTCAAGGCGTCTTCGTATCGAGGGGAGAATACCATGAGCGTCTCCTTCGCAACTGTTTTTTGTTATATTGTAGCATACCTGTATTCCTCCGGTATAAATAAAAGTGACCTCTGCAACCTCAATTATTGACCGTCACATAGCGCCGCTCTCCTATATAGTGGAGTAGAGTCGATTCATTACGATATACGAAGGAGACGAACAAAGAATGAACAAGGGGAAAAGTCGGTTTCATGGATCGCGTTGTTTTCTTGCTGCTGCCATAGCGGCGACGACGCTGGTATCGGCCTGTTCATCCGGCGGGCAGACGGGCGCTGCGGGTGATCAGACGGGGCAGAAGCAGGAGAAAAGCACCCCCATAGAAAAACTCGAGCCGGTCGTACTGAATATTTACGGGGGGCGCTACGTTTCAGAGGAACAATTTATGGAGTCTTACGGGAGCTACATCCAGAAAAAGTATCCCCATATCAGCTTTAACGTCTACGGGAACAAGAACGCCGCCGATATCGTGTCGGCCGGTCAGCCGATCGATATTTTTTACGCCGATCCGATCGCGTATCCCCGGGATGTGGGGCAATTCGGACTCGCTTACGACATGTCCGCGCTGATCAAGGAGTTCAATTTCGATCAAACCCGGCTGTACCCGGGCCCGATCCAGGTCATGCGGGACACCTTCAACAAAGGAGTAACGGGATTGCCTTTGGCGATGAGGAACGTCGTCCTGCATTATAACAAGGATTTGTTCGATAAATTCGGCGTGGCGCCGCCGCGGGACGGAATGACTTGGGACGAGGTGTACGAGCTTGCCCGCAAGATGACTCGTACGGAAGGCGGAGTGCAGTATCGGGGGATGGATTTCTCGGTTCATGTTATCGACTACAACCAGCTGTCGCTCGGATGGATCGATTCGAAGACGGAACGGGCCAGCGTCAATAATTCGCAATGGAACGAGCTGATCCGGAACTTCTCCCGCTTCTACCAAATTCCCGGCAATGAAGTGGGCACTCCGGCCGCCAAAGAGATTATGGACTGGAACCGGTTCGGCGTGAAAGGGATTACCGCGATGGAAGCGACGACCTTTTATCCGGCTACCGTCACGAAAGATTTGTTCAATATGGATTACGCCTCGCTCCCCTCGTTCACGTCCAAGCCGGGGGTGGGCTCCCAATCTCCCTCTACGTATATCGGAATTACGTCCAGCGCCAAAAATCCGAAGGAAGCGTTCCGCGTAATCGAGTATTTGCTGTCCGACGAGTTCCAGACGATGCAGTCGCGCAAAGGAACGATCTCCGCCCTGCAAAACAAAGCGGTAAACGATGTGTTCGGGGCTGACGTACCGGAGCTGGCGGGCAAAAATCTGAAGCCGGTCATCCCGGCCAAGTCCGCCGCTCCCGCTCCGTTCCACAAATGGTCGGGCCAAACCCAAGCGAGCTATTGGACGCCGCTGTTGAAAGTGTTTACGGGCGAGACGGACTTGAATACGGGATTGCGGAATATGGAAGAGTCGATCAACAAGAAGATCGACGAGCTGAACTCGTCGGCCAAATAGCATAGGAAGCGAAAGAGGCTCGGCCAATCATGGCCGAGCCTCTTTCGCTTCCTATGACGGCATTCAGTTTTGATCGCGGTACTGTTTCGGCGATATGCCGTATTTGGAACGGAACACCCGGTGGAAATACGTATAGCTTCCGAAGCCCGCCGATTCGGCGATCCGCTCCAGATTCGTCATCGTGAACTTGATGCGGTCGCGGGCGATCGAGAGCCGCACTTCCAGCACATACTGCATGATCGTCTGGTTGAAGGCCGATTTGAACAACGACACGGCCCGGGGCACGCTGATTCCCGCATCTCTCGCCACATCTTCGAGCCTGAGAGGAGACGTGGCATGCTCCATGATGTACTGCCTCATGCGCTGAACGAGCAAGGACGGATTTTTCCCGTGCTTGTCCAGATCGTCCATATTGCGCTCGATCATCAGGCAGAGGACGCGTAGCAGGTAATCCGAAACTTCCGGCTTCTTATCCTTCCATCTCCGCTGCTCCTGCACGATTTCCTTGAATATTGTAAGAACGCTTTCGCTAAGCGGAATTTTCAGCTTCTGCGGCTTGCTTGAGCGGGACCACCATTCGTCGAGCCATGCCCCCCTGCACGACATATAGTAATTGCCGCTGAGTAGCGCCTTGCCCGCGGGCTGCTCCGGCGGCCGCACGAATTGGATCGCCGCAATGTCTCCGGGGCGGTACAGCAGCAGGTCGCCCGGATGAATCGGAGTCATTTCCCCATGCACGATCGCCTGGCATTGTCCTTCCACCTGCAGCCGAAAGTAGTAGTAGTTTAACTTCCTTCTAGACGTCTGATACGGTTTGAAATGGTAGGCATAATCCGCTTGAAGCACTTCCGCGAGCGGCCCCGTATTCGCTTCCGGCGTCAAATCCGATCACTCCCGACGATTCAATCAGATTGTTCATCTTGATAGCACATAGTTCATACCTAGTATAATCGATTTTCGCTACAATAACGATTGTTACTGAACAATGACGGTGCAGAAAAAGGGAGGAAATCGGTATGAGAAAAACAGGAATGCTGCTCATCGCCGCGATGCTGGCAAGCGGAGCTGTTGTGACGGGCTGTGCCGGCAAGCCGCAGCAGGCGGCGGACGGAAAGGCCGGGGGAACGCAAGGGGGAGAGGTGAAGCGCGATCCGGTCGAGCTCGTCTTTTATTCGACTTCCGGGGATTTCGATGAAAGCGGATTCAATAAAACGTTCGGAGGCAAAATCAAAGAGAAGTTTCCGCACGTGACGCCCAAGTTTATCGCTTTGACGAAAGATACCGCGCTGGATAAGCTGATTACGGCCGGACAGCCGATCGATATCATGTTCAACTCGATCGGGCAAACTTCGGAAACGCTGCTCAATTACAAGATGGAATACGATGTTTCGGATTTGATCAAGAAAACAAATTACGACCTGTCCCGTCTGGAGCCGGTGACGGTCGACATCGGACGGCAAATCGCCGGCGGCGGCCTATACGGGCTCCCGGTGTTTACGACGACAACCGCACTGTATTACAACAAAGATTTGTTCGATAAGTTCGGCGTGGCGTATCCGAAGGACGGGATGACTTGGGACGACTTGTACGAGCTTGCCAAGAAAATGTCCCGCGCGGACGGACAGCTCCAATACCGGGGACTCGGCATATCGTTCTCGCATACGTCGCTGTTGAATCAGAAATCAATCCCGTATGTCGATCCGAAGACGAACAAAGCGACGTTCACGGGCGACGCCTTCAAGGGCGTATTCGACATGCTGACCAAGCTGTACGATATTCAGAACAATGGCGTCGACAAGGATACGGTAGGCTATACGAAGCAGCTGCAATTTTTCGAGAAAGACCAGACGACGGCGATGTTCCTCGCACTCAGTACGCTCGGCTCGGTTCGTTTCAAGGAAGGACTGAATTGGGACGTCGTCTCGTATCCGGTTTATAAAGATCAGCCGAATGTCGGGCCGCAGTCTTACCCTACGTACTTCTATATCAACAACACGAGCAAGCACAAGGACGATGCGTTCTCGGTCATCTCCTACTTGACCTCGGACGAATTCCAGCGGCATTTGGCCATGAACGGCATATTCCCGGTATTGAAAAACCGCGATGCGATGAAAGTGTACGGTCAGGAAATTCCGTTCATGAAAAATAAAAATACGCAGTCTTTCCTTCCGAAGCAGTTCGCTCCGGCGGCTCCGGTCAGCAAGTTCCAGAGCATCGCCTTCAACAATTTGAACAACGCCTACAACGCCGTTCTGCTCAAGCAGAAAGATATCAACACGGCGCTCAGGGAGCAGGAGGAGAAGACGAACAAGGACATCGAGGCGCAGCTGAACAAATAACACGAATGACGGATCGAAGCGTATCGGTGCAAGGAATAAGATGGAGAAGGGGTGAAGCTCTCATGCGGAATGCTCGGATCAAGCCGTCCCGCATGGCGGCCTTCGGGCTGCTCGTCGTTTTGCTTACGGCAGCAAGTATCATTCAGTTGCCGGGTGACGCTTATGGCGCTTCTTCGGCTGTATCGATCGACTCGCCCTCGGACGGGGCGGTCGTGACGGCCGGAACGGTAAGAGTGTCCGGAACATTCGCCGGACTTTACGACATCAAGCTCGTCCTTAACGGGGCGAAGCAGGCGGATGTCGTTACGGTCGATCCGGACGGGGATCAATCCGGCACGTGGTACTATGATTTAAACACGAGTCAATACGGCGGGGAAATCGCCATGCGTGCGAGAGGAACGGACACGTCGACCCGTGCAAGCGTATGGTCGAATACCGTTACGCTGCAGGTCGATCACGATCCGGTCCATAAACCGGTCGTAACGGTGGCAAGCCCGGCGGACGGAGCGACGGTAAGCGGCATCGTAACGGTTCAAGTGGCGGTCGAAGCGAAAAATCCGCTGAACAGCGTCCAAGTCCGGATCAACGGCGGACCGTGGCAGACGGCGTCGCAGAACGGCGCGTTTTATGAGCTGCCCTGGAATACCGCCGGATTGGGCGACAAGACGACGGCCATCGAAGCGAAAGCGACCGATACCGCGGGAAATACCGGTTTCAGCATGACGACTTATGCGAAGACGGGAGCCGGCACGAACGAGCCCGTCGTCGTCCGCAATCAAGACCGGGCGATGTGGTTATGGGAACCGGCGTCCTACAACTTGTTTTTGAACCCCGGATCGAGAATCGTCCTGGATGCTTTCTCCAAAGATACCGCCACGTTCGGCTCCGAGCCGGTGAAGACCCTTTATGTGGCGGTGGGAGCATTCGGCGGCGTCAATATTTTGGAGGACGCCCCGGATAAAGTAAGGGATTTCATATCGTGGGCGCATCGCAGCGGGTATCAAGTGCACGCCCTGATAGCGGGCGGCACGACGCCGGCCTACTTGGGGGCTTACGCCAAATACCACGATAAGGCGACGCAGCAGTTGGAGAGAGTGATCAATTACAATCTCGCTTCGGCGCCGGAGGCCGGTTTCGATGGCGTGAACGTCGATATCGAGCCGTACATTTCGCCGGATTTCAAGAGCCCGGACCGCTTTTTGCAGAAGCAATATTTGGACGGCTTGAGCAAAATGATCGAACGGCGGAATACGGCGGGCACACGCCTCGCGATCGGTCCGGCGATACCGAGATGGTACGATACTTCCGTCGACGCGAAAGAGATCGACTGGAACGGGTCGGTAAAATGGTTGTCCGAGCATGTTCAGGATATCGCGGATTATATTTCGATCATGGACTACAGGGACACGGCTGACGGCTCGAACGGCATTATCGCCAGCGCTACGGGAGAGATCGCTTACGCGGAGTCGATCGGGAAGCCGAATTCGGTCGTCGTCGGCGTAGAGACGATCGATGTGGCGAACAGCGCCGATCCGTACGATGTCACCTTCAGGCAAAAAGGTCGCCTCGCGATGGAGCAGGAGCTGGACAAAGTATATTCCGCCTTCGCCGGTCGTACTTCCTTCGGCGGAATCGCTGTTCACCAATACGATTCGTACCGAGCGCTGCCGTCCTATTGGGGACCGGGAGCGACGTTCTGGAATCCGCCGGAAGATACGGCTCCGCCTACGGCCGTCAACGCAAACCCGACCGCAGCAACGGTCGATTACCGCCAAATCACCGTTCGTTACGGTCGAGCTTACGACAATATGGAAGTGGATCGATATAACGTTTACCGAAGCACGGTCAGCGGCTTCGCGCCGGCCCCGTCCAATTTGGCAGGCACATCGAGAAATTTAACGTTCCAAGACATCGGTCTGCTGGCCGATACGACGTATTATTACAAGGTGGCTGCGGTAGACGTGCGAGGCAATATCGGCCCGTTATCCACCGAAGTGTCGGCCAAGACGGCGGCGACGACTTTGAAACCGCTGATCGTGAACGGGATGAAAGTCGCCTATACGGGCAGCGGCGCGAACGTGACGTTAAAGGTGGCCGAGCTTGCTACGGGCGCGCCGGTAACCGCAACGGTCGGAGGCCGGTTTACTTATTCGGGCGGAAAATACGTTACGGCGGCAACCGGCACGAACGGAGTCATGACGGCGGATTCGGAACCGATCCCCGCCGGAAGGCAAGTCGGCTTCATGGCGCGCACAATAGACGCCCCGGGCTATTACTGGGCCAAGGCGTACGACAAACCGCCAGCCGCCTCGCTGTATCCCGAGGAAGGGGCCGGGTTGACCGGACTCGCCGTCAGCGGCGGCGTATTGGACCAAAGCTTTGCGCCGTACGTGTCGCTGTATAAAGTCAACGTGGAACACTCCGTCTACGGAATTTCCGTAACGGCTACGGCGGCGTCGCCGGAAGCTTCGGTTACGGTAAATGGAACATCGGTCGTGAGCGGCTCCGCTTCGCCGATCATTCCGCTCTCGGTAGGGCGCAATACGATC
The DNA here is from genome assembly GCF_005938385.1 of Paenibacillus mesophilus. Lineage (GTDB taxonomy): Bacteria > Bacillota > Bacilli > Paenibacillales > NBRC-103111 > Paenibacillus_AB > Paenibacillus_AB mesophilus. Next base: position 14,920 of record NZ_VCRA01000024.1, on the reverse strand, counting down.
AAGGTCGAAGTAACGGAGGCGAGCGGCAGCACTGCGGTTTATACGTTAGCGGTATTCCGGGCCGGCGATCCGGGGAACGTGTTTCCGATTACGGAAGCTTCCTATGTCCATGAGAAACGTCCGACCGAACGTTTCGGCAGCGCTCCGCTGCTGGAAGTGATCGATATTCCCGGCGCTTCAGGGGGCGGGGATCGGATCACGTTCATGAAGGCCGATTTCGGGGGCTTCCTGGATACCGAGGTGAACGAGGCCAAACTGTACTTCTACGTAGATGAAAATGTGCCCAAATCCGTAACGTTATCTGTCGACGGGTACGCGCAAGCTGTCTGGAGCGAGTCGACTATCGATTGGAATAATAGGCCGAAAGCGGGCTCCGTCCCGCTCGGAACAGTCGCCGTCACTTCGGCCGGCTGGTATTCCCTCGATGTTACCGGTTTCGTCCAAGCGCGGATGGAGGGCGACCGGACCGGCACGTTCCGGATTATGGACCCGACTACTAAAAATACGCTCGTTCGCATTCGCGGCAAATCGTATGAGCATTTCCAGCCTTATTTGATCGTCAATCCGTCCCGGAGCGCAGACCTGAGCGGACTTGCGATCAGCGGCGGCGCATCGCTCGCCCCGGCGTTCTCCGCGGACGTTACCGAGTACAGGACCAGCGTAACGAATAACGTGTATGCGGTTCGCCTGACGCCTACGGCTGTGGATAAATACGTCCGCATCGCGGTGAACGGAGCCGTCGTGTCAAACGGCCAGCCGTCGGCGGACATTCCGCTGCAAGTCGGAGACAATCCGATTGCCGTTAACGTCACCGCTCAGAACGGTCAAACGAAGACGTATAACGTGACGGTGACGCGTGCGGCCAACTCCTCCTTGAGCAGTCTGACTTTGAGCGAGGGCGGCTTTACGCAGGCCTTCTCGCCGGAACGAACCACGTATACAGTCGATCTGTTCGCCGGCGTCCCGAAAATCAAAATTACTCCTGTCGCTGCTGACGAGGCGGCAACGGTAACGGTCAACGGCGAACCGGTTGCGCGCGGGCAAGTCTCGCAAGAAATCAAATTGAAAATCGGCGGCAATACGATAACGACCGTCGTTACGGCGGCGGACGGCACGACAACTGCCTATACGTTACAAATCAACCGCAACCCGCCGGGACAGTTAGACTAGTAACGTAGAGCGGGAGCGGACGGCTCGGCAGGCTTGCCGCTGCTGCTGCTGCGCTGAGGTGCGAAACAAAGCCCGGTCCAACGCTTGCGAGCGTCTCGGCCGGGCTTTGTATTTTCGGTCGACCGTCACTCTCCCGTTCCGGCCGTATTTCCCGCTTTGCGGAAGTCGCTCGGCGTCATGCCGGTCACTTTCTTGAACATGCGGATGAACGAAGTGACGTTGACGTAGCCGACCCGGGTGGCGATGTCGCGGACTTGGGCGTTCGACGTGCCGAGAAGCTCCTTCGCTTTTTTGATGCGTACTTCATTCAGGCAGTCGGAGAAGTTGCTGCCGGTTTTTTCCTTGAAGTATCGCGACACGTAGCTCGCGGTAAAGCCTAGCCGGTCGGCGACCATGTCCAGCGACAAATCTTCGCTGTAGCGCTGACGGATCGTCTCGAGTACGAACTCTACGACAGGGTCCTTCTCCTCCAGCTTGGCCGCTATCCGCGATCCGGCGTCTCCCAGGAATCGTTCCAACATTTGTCTGTATTCCTCGACGCTGGCACATTCCTTCATCTCCTGATACGGCGAGCTGCGGTCCAAGACGGCGCCGATCTCCACATTGGCGGCTACCAGCAGCTTGACCGTTTTGGCCACGACCTCTCTCGCGAACGACTGAAACTGCTCTCCGGTCGCTCCCTCCTTATCCATCCGCTGCAGGACGCGGTTCATCAGCGTAACGACCCGTTCCGCCTGTCCGGCCTGCAAATTGTCGTAAAGCTCCTGCTCCTGCGACGGCGCAAACCCGATATAGGGTGGCTCGGGCCCGAGCGATGTAATGATTTGCGTCTCGGCCGAAAGCTTGCGCCGCTTGACCATTTCCACGGTCTGCTCGTAGGCTTCCGCGACCAGCTCCGGGCTTTGCGCATGAGGCTGGAACGCCACCGTCAAATAGCAGTATTCTTTGTCGCGGTCGAATACTTGGCGTAGCCTTTCCAACACCTTCCAAACTTCCTGCACGTCCTTATCCGTAAAGACGAGAGACAAGATTTGATCTTTCTCCACCTGCAGCGTTACCGACTCGGGAAATGTGTCGGACAGCGAGATGCTTATATATTCTTTAATATAATTCGCCGCCTTTTCCTGCTCCGCGGCCAGCAGATCGCGGAACCGCCGCGTTAGCGTAAGGTGGAACAAGATCATGTAGAACGGCTGGTCGTCGAGCGCAAGCTCGTGCGGCCGGGTATAGATGCTTTTCAGCTTGCGGATGTACCCGAGATGCGCCAACTGGGATTGCTGGCTGCGCATATTGCGGCCGTACTCGTTACGCGCCTGCAGAAACTGCTTGATGTTCTCGTTAATATAGTGCAGCTCGTCGATCGGGCCGGGAGCGCCGCTTGCCGATTGCGGGCTGTGCCGCTGGATCGTCTGGATAATGTTCTGAATCGGCGTATAGAACCGGATGCTGACCGCGACCGACAGCAGGATGCCGACGACGAGAGCCAAGGCAAGCAGCAGGAGCAGGACGAGATTGATCCGCGAGATTTGGCTTGCGATCTTCTCGTTCGGAATGACGAGCACGTACGACAGCCCGGTAACATCCCCTTTGCGGTAAAAGAAATACTGATTGCCGTCCTTGACGAAATCCCGGCTCCAATCGAGCCGTTCGGGCCGCGGCTGCTCCCCGGCTTGCGGGTTTGAGCGGAACACGGCTGCGCCGCTAGCGTCCAATATATGGAATTGAGCATTGGACAAGCTGCTGAATGCCCGAAACATTTTATCCGCATCGAGCAAGGCGGTTATATAAATGTCTTCGACGGTAGCCGATTTCAGCACGAACGGAATGAAGCTGCCGGATTTGCTGTTCTGGGAAGTGTAGAAATCGGCGGCCGGGAACACCCTCATCTTGTAGCGAAGCCCGAACTGCTCCTTCCAGAAGGCGGCGTCATATATATCGCTGCGGTAAATTTGCGCGTACAGCGAGTCAAGCCGGTCCGGACCGCCCTGGTGGATCAAAAAAGAATCATGCTCGTATTGAATGATGATATCATGGAGGTAGAGCATCTCGTTCTCACGCAATTCCCGTACGCGCTTGACGAGCTGGTTGACGGCGTCGTTCGCGAGCGCCCGGTCCGTATCGCGCCAATAAGTCAACTGGTTATGGAAATATAGCCCGACGAGCGACAATTGGACGGCCTGGAACTGCTTCTCGTACCGCTCGACGATGTGAGCCAAGTTTTGCGTGCTGTTCGTCGTAATTTCCTTATGAAGGTTGCGGTAAAAAAACGTATACGAGAGCACGTTGAACGACAGAAGCAGCGCGATAACCGCCAGGAACCCGGACAGTATCTTGATGAAGAGCGAGTTCGTTCTCAATGCCGTCACTCCTTGCCGTTTATCGTGGAAGCGTTTTCTATAGAAAGGGGTAGCAGCCATGGCGCGTATGCCGGAAAGATCCGCACATCCCAATAATCGTATTACGCCGTCCCGATCCGAGTCAATAACGGCGAAATTGACATTTCATGCACTAATATTCATTTTTCGCACTGGGGCGACAACGGGAAAAAATCGCAAAACGGGCGACTGGCGCGAAGAAAGCCGCAGACGTATCGTAAAGGCAGCGCTCCGGATTTTACAGTGTCCGGGAAGCCGGTTCCGGAAGCGCCGCTCGGATGATCCGAAGGGGAGATTGCGGATGAGAGGAGGTAAAGCGGGAACGTTGTCCCGTATCGCGGCTGCAGTTATAGTATCGGCCATGCTTGCGGGCTGCCGGGAGAACCAAACCGAGACGCCTGCGATTCCTGTCGCCGACCGCAAGGAGCAGAAATTGTCGGTGAAATACGTTCCGCCGATCGAGCTGACTACGGTCGGGACGACTTTAGCGGCGCCGGTGTATGCGCAGGGCGACGATATGAACAACAACGAATGGACGCGTTATTTGCGCGACAGCATGGGCATTATCGTCAAGAAGCGGTGGGAGGTGCCGAACGACCAGCTGGAGCAGAAGACGAATCTGATGATCGCTTCCGGCGACATCCCCGACTTCTTCATCGCTACGCCGACGCAGCTCGTTCAATTGCAGCGTGCAGATATGATCGAGCCGCTCTCGGACATTTATGCGCGGTACGCGACTCCGGCCGTTAAAGCGGTGGTCGAGCAGGCCGGCCCGGAAGTGCTCGAGGCCGCGAAAATAAACGGCAAGCTGATGGGCCTCCCTTTCACGGGAGTAGCCAAGGAATCCGTATCGGTGCTGTGGGTCCGGGAAGATTGGCGGCGCAAGCTCGATTTGCGCGAGCCGCGGACGATGGACGATTTGCTGGCCATCGCCGAGGCGTTCGCCCTGCGCGATCCGGACGGCAACGGGATCAACGATACGTTCGGTTTCGGCTTGGACAAGATGCTGAACTTGGCCGTAGGTTTATTTAACGGCTACCATGCTTACAAAGGAATTTGGATTCGGGATAATGACGGGAAATTGGCGTACGGCAGCATCCAGCCGGAAATGAAGAATGCGCTCGCCAAGCTGCAGGAGATGTACCGGTCGGGTCAAATCGATCCCGATTTCGGCATCCGGGAAGGCGCCAAGGTGTATCAGACGATCGGTGACGGCAAGCTCGGCATGATATTCGCCAATATTTCCGCATCCAGCTTGTACCTGCAAACGCCCGACAGCCGCTGGTTCGCTTACGCGGCGCCTTCTTCGGATACACGTCCCGCCATGGTGCAGCACGGACTGAATCTGAATACCGGGTTTTGGGTCGTCAAGAAAGGCGTGCGGAATCCGGAAGCGGTTATGCGGATGGCGGACGAGTTCGTGAGCAAGTTTTACGCGAATACGGACGACGACGTGTACAGGAAGTTTAACTTCGATATCGCAAGCAAGAGATCGATTTGGCAGCAGGCTCCGGTCAAACTGTTCAAATCGTACAAAAACGCGGAAATATCCATCCATCTCGAACCATATTTAAGAAGCGGCCAAGACCCGACGGACGCGGAGAAGGCAAAGCTTACCCCCGAGGAGCGGGAGAAATACGGACAAATCATAGACTATATGTCCGGCAAGTCCGCCGATTGGTCCGTTATCGCGCGAAACGGCATCGACGGAGGCGGCACCGTCATCCTCGATTACGTGAAGAACGGCCGGATGATTCCGGACCGCTTCTACGGCTCCCCGACGAAAACGATGGTGCAGAAGCAGGCGGGCTTGGTGCGGCTCGAGGAAGAAGTATTGACGAAAATCATTATGGGTGCCCCGTTGGATGAATTCGATAAGTTCGTCGAGGAATGGAAGCGGCTTGGCGGCGACGAGATGACGAAGGAAGTCAATGAGTGGGCGAAATCCAAATAATGCGGCGCGGTGGAATCCGCGGCGAGGAGGAAGACGAAGATGGCCCGTTATGTGAAAATCAGCTGCTTGTCGGCACCGCAGCTTAGAGTGGACCCGAAGACCGAACTGCAGGAGGCGGTCGGACTGATGATCCGTTATTGGGAGCGACAGCTCGAGCAGGTGCTGCCCGACCGCCCGGATATCGTCGTGCTGCCGGAGTGCTGCGACAGGCCCGAAAAATCGGGCTACCCGCTCGAGCGGATGAAGGAATACTACCGGCACCGCGGCGATCAGATCCGCGATTTTTTCGCTGGAATCGCCAGCAAGCACCGGTGCTATATCGCGTATTCGGCCGTACGCGAGCTGCCCGACGGATCGTTCCGGAATTCGACGCAGCTGATCGACCGGCAAGGTCAAGTGGCCGGCATTTACAACAAAAATCATCTCGTGGAAGGCGAACGGACGAAGGGGGACATGCTGTACGGCAAAGAAGCGCCCGTGTTCGAAACCGATTTCGGGCGTGTCGCCTGCGCCATCTGCTTCGATTTGAACTTCGACGAGCTGAGGTTGAAATATGTCGCCCAGAAGCCGGAGCTCATCTTGTTCTCGTCCGCGTATCACGGCGGGCTGATGCAGCAATATTGGGCGTATAGCTGCCGGGCCCATTTCGCCGGCTCCGTATACACGCATGCCCCGAGCTCGATCATATCGCCTGTGGGCGAGATTATCGCCACGAGCACGAACTATTACCATTACGTGACCCGGACGATCAATTTGGATTGCAAGGTGATCCATATCGATTACAACGAAGCCCACTTCCGGAAAATGAAAAACAAATACGGAGACAAAATCCGCATCCACGATCCCGGCTTGCTCGGCTCGGTAGTGATCTCGAGTGAAACGGATGAATTTACCGTCGACGACCTGATCCGCGAATTCGGGCTGGAGCCGCTGGACGATTACTGGCAAAGAGCGCTCGCGCACCGTTGTGCGCCGGGCAACCTGGAGCAGTAAATGAAATCGCACTGAATCATATCGCGGGGGGATCGCTTTGAGAAAATCAACGTTGATGATGAACACGGCGGCCGTACTGCTTGTCGGCCTCGTCGCAGGTTGTGCCGGCAGCGGCACGAAGGATACGGCGTCAGGGCCCGCATCCGCCAAGCCGGAAGGGAACTCGCCCGCCGCGGCGACGGCGAAGCCCGAGCCGGTCACGGTCAAAATCGCCGCCAACAAAGCGGTGCTGACGGCCGACGAAATCAAGCTGTATATTACCGAACCGCTGGCGAAGAAATATCCCCACATCACGGTGGAGATGATCGATACGGCGGAGAAAGGCAAGACACTGACCGATCTGGTGGCGGCCAAAGAAATTCCCGACATATACGCCAATTTCCCGCTCAATTTGAACGAGCTCGTCGACTTGAAGCTCGCGTCCAACATGGAGGAGCTGATCAAAACGTATAAATTCGACCTGAGCCGCGTGCAGCCGGAATTCGTCGAATCGATCAAAATCGGCAGCAGCCTCGATTATTTGGCCGGCCTTCCGATGTTCAACCAGACGTTCGCCTTGTTCTACAACAAAGATTTGTTCGGCCGGATGGCCGTTCCGTTTCCGAAGGACGGCATGACGTGGGAGCAGGCGAGAGACTTGGCCGTGAAGATGACGAGAACCGAGGGCGGCGTCCAATATTGGGGCTTTTGGCCGGACGGCGTATACAGGGGAGCTTACCAGGCGAGTCTGCCCTGGGCCGACTTCAAGAGCAACAAAGCGGTATTTCAGACCGAGGGCTGGAAAGACTTGTTCAATATGTGGTATGACCTGTATAAAGTGCCGGGTTATGCGCCGAAGGGAACGAATTACACGAAAGAGTTCAACGAAGGACGGCTGGCGATGATGAGCGGCTCGACCTCGACCTTGAAAAACATGCTTGCCGTCAAAGACTTGAACTGGGACGTCGTCACGTATCCGCAAAATTCGAAAGCGCCGGGAGTCGGTCAACGGGTCGATTCGTTCGTGCTCGCGGTCACTTCGCAGAGCAAGCAGAAGGAAGCGGCGTTCCGGGTCATCGAGGTCATCTTGTCCGACGAGGTGCAGACGCTCATGTCGCGAAATGCGCGGCTGTCCGTCCTGAAGGATGCGAAAATTCAAGGCGAGTTCGGCAAAAACATAGCCGAGTACCAGTCGAAAAATGTAATCGCTTTCACGAAGCCGAAGCTGGCGATTTTGCAAACGTTCAAAAATCTTCCCGCCGTGACGATCATCAACCAATCGTTCGACTCGATGCTGTACGAGGGCAAAGACGTCAATACCGCACTGCGCGAAGCCGACGAGAAGATGAACCAGGAAATTCAGAAGCTGTTGAGCAAGTAAAAAAGGTTGGACCGGCCCGCCCGATGCAAGTCATCGGGCGGGCTTTTTTTTATCGATTCAGAAAGTTTAACTTCGCTAAAGTGTTAAAGCGAAGTGCGAGTTTCTGAACCAAGAATAAGCTACCGCTAAAACACGAATGCACATCATCGAAAGGCTTCGATCAGAAGCTTTTCTTACTATCAGAATGTTTAAGTTCTTTACCGAACTAAAGCGAAAGGGTGACCCTTTTGCATGGGTAATTTGGGAATGAGCTTGAACGAACCAAACTTCCCTATTACTGAACTCTATTGCGCTATTTGCACATCAGATGGCCGATTACAGCGAATAACGAACCCCATTTCACTATTACTAAACTTAAGTTCAGTAATAGTTACTCTAGGTTCATTGTTCGTTGAATTACCGAGAAGTTGAGCCAAGTAGCGCAGAGAAGTTCACTAATAAACAAATATGGTTCATTCATGACGAAGGGTCCTTTGGGAGAAGTCGAAGTCATTACGAAATAACTCCACTCTCCTAACGTACTAATGTTTGGTTTGCATGACCGTCCGGGCGTTTTCCCGGACGGTTTTTCTTACCGCGATACGGCTTTCATCGTTACCGCTCGCTCCCCTGCTGAAGCGCGATGCGCCGGAACTCGCCCGGCGTCAGGCCGCAGATCCGCTTGAACATGCGAATGAACGAGTTGACGTTCTGGTAGCCGACTTCGGTCGCGATATCCTGTATGCGGGAATCCGTCGCGCTCAGCATTTCTTTGGCCCTCTGCATGCGAAGCCCGTTAATGTACTCGCTGAACGTCCGGCCCGTTTTCTCATGGAAGTATGTGGACACGTAGCTGCGGGACAAATTCAGCTTCTCCGCCACGTGCTCGAGCGAGATGTCCTCGCCGTAGTGCTTCGCGACATAATCGAGCACGAAGTCGCGGATCGGGTCCTGCTCCGCCTTGCGCTCGCGGACAAGCTCCGCCGCTTCGCCAGTAAATCGGCGGAAAAAGGCGACATATTCGTCCACGCTCCAGCACTGCTTCAGCAGCAGGAACGGCGATTGTCCGTCAAGCAGGCGGCTGATGTCGTAATGATGCTCGAGCAGCAGCTTCATGATACTGGCCGCTGTATCTTTGCCGAACTCGGCGAACCGGCGGGCGCTGGCGCCGCGCTGCGCCATCTCGTTCAGCAGCTGCGCTAGCAGTGCGCATCCGTTATCCCCGCATCCGGCAAGCAGGCCGGACAGCAGCTCCTGCTCCTGAGCCGAAGTCATCGGCGCTTCGAATTGTTCGGCCGGGACGGCCGTGATGATCTGCGTTTCCCGGCCCAGTAGACGGGAGCCGATCATCAACTGCGATTCCTCATAGGCGTACGACAGCTCGTGCGGGTGCCGCTTGACCGGTTGGAACGCCATCGTCACGAAGCCGTAGTCTTTGTCACGATCGAACACCTGCTTCAACCTGTGCAGCGTATCGGTTACGGCGGAGGCGTCCTCTTCCGCGAAGAGGAGCGACAAGATTTGCTCCTTCTCCATCTGCAGCGTTACCGATTCCGCGAATCGGCCGCTCATCTGCACGTTAATATATTCATGGATGTAGTAAGCGGTTTTCTCTTGATCCTCCTGCGCCAGCAGGCCGAATTTCTCCGTGAACGAGAGCTGGAAAGCAACCAGATAGAACGGCTTGCTCGTCTCGATCAGATCGCGGACGTCGTTCCAATGGTGGATGCTTTTGATCCTGCTCATATAGCCATATGTTTGCAGCAGCTTGTTTTTGCGGCGCAAATCTTGATGGAAGCCATGATTGGCGTGGATCATATCAGAGATGCTGCGACCGAGCCAGTCGAATTCGCGGATATTCGTGTTCAGCCTGTGGGGCTGGCCCGATTTCTGCAGCAGCCGGATCATGCCCTGAATCGGGCTGTTGAACCTCATGCTGAGCCAGACCGAAATGAGCAGGCTGACGACGACCGCGACCGCCATAATCCCGAACAGGAGCAAATTAAGCCGCTCCACCTGCGATGCGATCCGGACGTTCGGAATGACATTAACGTAGATAAGGTCCGAATTCGCTCCTTTCTTATAAAAGTAGTAGCGGTCATCCCGGAAGCTGTAGCCTTCGCTGCCCGTAAAGGCCAGATCGCCGGGCAGAGCCCCGTTCCAGACGGATTCCCCGTCCGCTTCCTTCGCTGGCTTCGATTGAAACAACGGTTTGCCGTCCGGACCCAGAATGAAGAAGCGGTCTTCGCCGTTATAATGCAGCGAGCGGAATAGGCTCTTCGCATCGAGCAGCGCGGCCACGATATATTGACTGTTGAATTTGTTCTTGATGACGACGGGGAGCAGCTCTCCTTTGTCGGCGACGGATTTGTCGTATTTGTATTCGCGGAAGCCGGCGGCGGGGAAGACGCGGAACGTATAGTTTTCCGCGAACTGTCTTTGCCAGAATACGGGGCCGTAAGGCTCGCTCACGTAAAATTTCGTAAACATGTTGACCGTATTCGTCGTACTTTCCTTCTCGATGACGAACGTATTGTCGCGGAACAGGATGAATAGGTTTTCCAGGTAGAGCAGCTTGTTGGACAGCAGCGCGTTCATCTCGGTTTTGACCGCGGCGACCGCATTGTAGTTCGGCTGATCGTTGCCGGCGACAAGCGTGGTGAACCGCTCGTTGAAATAAAACCGCATCATGTCGCTTTCGACGTGCCGGAATTGCTGCTCGTAGCCGTTCACCGTATTGTTCAGGTTGAGCGTATTGTGGTCGATAATTTCTTTCTGGATATTCGTCTGGAAGAAGGCGAACGAGAGGACGTTAAAGGAGAGCAGCAGCGCGATAATGAGCAGAAATCCGCCGAGCAGCTTGACGAACAACGAATTCCAGCGCACCGAAGCCGTTTTCTCGACCGCATGTTTCCATACACCTTTCATCCGTGCATCCCCTTCCCGATATGCATATCGTCCGGAATTATTCATTTCGTCCGGTTCCATAAGAGCGCTTACAAGAAGACGTATTGGCGATAGCGGCGGCGCGCCCCGCTGCGGTAATGTCGACGTAAGCCCATTGTAGCAACGCGCAAGATCGTTATGCAAGGAGAAAATGGCTAAGGAGGGGAACCGCCTGGATGCGAACCGGATAACGGAAACGCTGCCGCCGGGAGCCGCGCGGGCGAACGCCGCGACGCGGACCGGGCTCGGCAAACGATTTCGCGAGAGCCGCTTTCTGCTGCTGCTCGTGCTGCCCTGCATCGTCTATTTCATCCTGTTTCACTATGTGCCGATGTTCGGTATCGCGATCTCGTTCCAGAAGTACAATTTGTTCAAAGGCATTTGGCACAGCGAATGGGTAGGCTTTCACTATTACGAGATGTTCTTCAGTAACCCGGACTTTTTCAAGCTGCTGCGCAACACATTTCTGCTCGGGCTGTACCGGATCGTCTTCGGGTTTCCCGCGCCGATCGTGCTCGCCCTGCTGCTGAATGAGCTGAGGAGCGCCGTGTTCCGGCGGCTCGTGCAATCGGTCAGCTATTTGCCGCATTTCATCTCCAACGTCGTCGTCGTGAGCATGATCATCGTCTTTCTGTCCCCGTCGGGCGGTCTGGTCAACCGGCTGATCGAAATGGTCGGCTTCGAGCCGGTCAACTGGCTCATGTCGCCGGATTGGTTCCGGACGATCTACGTAGGCTCGGGCATATGGCAGGGTGTCGGCTGGTCCTCGATCATTTACTTGGCCGCTTTGACGGCGATCGATCCGCACTTGTACGAAGCCGCCGAGATGGACGGAGCGGGAAGGTTCCGCAAAATGTTCCACATCTCGCTTCCCGGCATTATGCAAACGGTCGTCGTGCTGCTTATTCTGGACATCGGCCACGTGCTCGGCATCGGCTTCGAGAAAGTGTTCCTGCTGTACAACCCGGCGACCTACGAGACGGCCGACATCATCAGCACGTACGTGTACCGGGTCGGCTTGGTGCAGGGCAATTACAGCTACGCGGCCGCGATCGATCTGTTCACGGGTGTGGTCAATCTGGCGTTTTTGCTCGGGGCCAACTACGTGAGCCGGAAGCTAGGCGAGAACAGTTTGTGGTAAAGGGGGAGCGGCGGACATGAGAAGGAAGGCAACCTTGTTCGACGTAATGAACGTTGTGCTGATGTTCCTGCTGTTGATCGTGACGGTGTATCCTTTCGTGTACATGATTGCCGTTTCTTTCAGCGACAGCGTGTCGGTCATGAAAGGAAATGTGTTTGTTTGGCCGAAAGGTTTTAATACCGACATGTACCGGATCGTGCTGAACGATCCGCGCATATGGAGCGGGTACCGGAATACGCTGCTGTACACGTCTGCGGGGACGGCCGTTTCGCTTGTCTTCACGTCCATGGCGGCCTATGCGCTTTCCAAGAAAAACATGCTGTTCCATAAGCAGATTACCGTCATGATCGTAATCACGATGTTTTTCAGCGGGGGCATGATTCCGACGTTTCTCGTCGTGAAAAGTCTCGGGCTCGTCGATACGGTCTGGGCGATGATCGTTCCCGGCGCGATCAGCGCTTGGTATTTGATCATGATGCGGACATTTTTCGCCGGACTGCCGCAGGAGCTGGAGGAAGCGGGGAAGATAGACGGACTGAACGATATCGGCTTGTTTATCCGCATCGCCCTTCCGCTGTCCAAGGCGGTGCTGGCCACGATCGGCCTGTTCTATGCGGTCGGAATATGGAACAACTTCTATACGCCGCTGCTCTATTTGCGCAATCCGGACCTCGTGCCTCTGCAAGTCATTTTGCGCAATCTCGTGCTTGCCGGTCAGACGAATATGGACGGTTCGTTCACGCTCGGGAAAGATCAGAAGATCGTCGAGGAATCGCTGAAATACGCCACGATCCTCGTAGGCACGCTGCCGATACTGGTCGCCTATCCGTTTCTGCAAAAATATTTCATCAAAGGCGTTACGGTGGGGTCGTTGAAAGGATAAGGAACTGTCACGTTATTATGTGGCAGTTCCCAAGATCGAGTTCGAATCCGAAGGGAGGAAGGCGTTCTTCACTGTCGCCAATGCGGGGGAGGAGCGCCGAGCGGGATGAAAAAGGGGATCGCGGGATTGACCGTATTAATGCTGGCCGGACTGACGGCCGGATGCGGCGGAGGAAGCGGAAGCACGCAAGACGCGGGCAAGAGCGGGGAAGGCGCGTCACCCGGCAAACCGGCTGCGGGCACGACCTTGTCGATGCTCGTAGGCAGCCAGTCGAACTGGACATATGCGAAAGACAAGCCGATCTGGAAGGCGATCCAGGAGAAGACGAACGTCGAGATCAACGGTCAGGTGCCGCCCGGGGATAATTATACCGAAGCGCTCAACCTGACGATCGCCACAGGCAACATGCCGGACCTGATGTTCATGAGCAGCTTCGTAACCGCCAACAAATACGGACAGCAGGGCGCTCTGGCGAACATTATGGACTACATCGACCAGATGCCGAATTTCAAAAGCTGGCTCGGCAAATACCCGGAGCTGAAGGAGCGCTATACGTCCGCCGAAGGCAAAATGTTCATGTTCCCGAACGAAGGGTTCGGCCAAGGGGAGAGGATCGGGTGGCTTTACCGGGAAGATATATTCAAGAAGCATAACCTCGCCCTGCCGAACACGTACGACGAGCTGTACGAGACGCTCAAGAAGCTGAAGCAGCTGTACCCGGACAGCTATCCGTTCGTTACGCGCGGAGCGTTCGGCACGATTTCCCGGATGGCGCCGCAGTTTGATACGTACAACGACGTCTATTACGATTTCGATAAGAAGGAATGGCGGTACGGACCGACCGAAGAAAACTACAAGAAGCTGGTCCAGTTTCTGAACAAGCTGTACAAGGACGGCTTGATGCCGCCCGACTGGCTGACGGTCAAAGGCAAGCAGTTCGACGATTTCATCGCCAACAACAAAGCGTTCGTCTTTCTCGACTATCTCGTCATGGACTATTACAACGTGCCGCTGCGTAAAGACAATCCGCAGTTCAACATGCTGTTCATGCCGCCTCCGGCCGGTTTCGCGGGAGCGAAGCGGCAAAATATCAATATCAATACGGTCGATTCCGGGATGACGGTCGCATCGACCTCGAAGAAAATCAAGGAAGCGATGAAATATATGGACTTCTTCTACAGCGAAGCGGGAAGAGAGCTGTCCAGCTGGGGCATCAAGGGCGTGACCTACGAGGAGACGAACGGCACGAAGAAGTATCTCGACCAATTCAAAACGATGTCCGATCTCCGCGAGAAACCGGGCTTGCTCAACTACGGCACGTATACGTGGATCGATTACAACGCCCTTCTGACGATGACCGCGAAGGAGACGAAGGACGCCTACGCCGTCGTCGGCAAATACGATTCCAAGCTGCAGCCGAAGCCGGCCTTGACCGAGAAGGAGAACGAGGTGCTGACGACGGTCGGGCAATCGGTATCGAAGCACCGCGAGGAGAACATTACCCGGTTCATACTCGGCGAGAAAAGCATGGACCAATGGGACGCCTATGTGAGCGAAGCGAAAAAGCTCGGAGCCGATCAAGTGGTCAAAGTGTACAAGGACGCTTACGACCGGGTGCTGAAGGCGAAGTAGTTGGGGGCGGTCGTCTCCTAATCAACCGAATAAGAGTCACAAAAACCCGCTATTTAGTTGGATTGGCAGCGAAGCGATCCCAGCACCTGTCGCCGCCATCGGTCGCCCCGCTCCCAAATCGGGCTAAATAAGCTCCGAGCAGACAAATGCCCGCCGATCGGCGGGCTATTTGTTCATGAAATCGGCTTGAACGAACCAAACTTCACTATTACTGAACTCTATTGCGCTAATCGCTTGCCAGATAGGCGAATACAACAAGTAGCGATCCAAATTTCACTAATACTGAACTTAAGTTCAGTATTAGTGACTCCAGGTTCACTGTTCCTCCAAGTGCCACATAGTGGAGTCAAATAGCGTAATGAGGTGTTACTACTTAGGTTCCATAATCATCCAAAACGAAATTCACCACAAAGAACGGAGGTTAGGGAGGTGAGGACCGGGAGGCCTTGCTTACGGAGGGTAGAGATAAAACTGCGGGCACGAGCAA
>NZ_VCRA01000023.1 GCF_005938385.1 Paenibacillus mesophilus | reverse complement strand
ATTTATATTATACCAAAATACCGAGTAAAATGGAGGAAATGGGAGAAAAATATGTTTTTTAATAGGTAAACCGACCTTTTTGAATCGTTTTCTCCAAAATGGATTCGGCGATTTAATCGACAGTCTCGGTTTTCCAGTAAAACTTTCGCAGAAGCGGATAAATTCGAAAAAATAACGGCATGTTTTCCAGTTAGGGGAGCGGAAGTTCAGTTTAAGCACGTATGAATGGATACCCCTTAACGCTTTAGTTCTGTTGAAGCAAGAACAAAAACGCCCTCCAACCGCGCTTGGCGATTAAGGGCGTTTTTGGCGTGCGGCCGAAGCCGTACCCGTACTAGGCTGGCTACGGGGCTGGGCTGGACCGGACAGACGGAATGTTCGTCGGAGCGGCGCTGTTGCCGCCCGAAGCTTAGAGCGACTTCCAGTCCTCTTCCGTCAAATGTTCCTCCAGGGCGAATTCGAAATCCTCGACGTCGTATGTCTGAACGGGCACTTCCCCGTCGATCACTTTGTCCAGAAATTCAAGCTGATCCGTTACGATCGGAGCCTTCTCATGCAGCGCCGTCAAAATCAGCTCCGTTTCCACGGGATCGAACGTCTCTCCGTAATGGGCGTTATCGATCGCGTAGACGACGGTGAACGTCACTTCGTCGTTCACGAGCAGCGGCGGACTTTTTTTCCAAGGCATTTGCAGGGCGCGCTCGATTTTTTTGCGGTTGAACGATTCTTCGAAAAATGCGATCAGCTCGTCGATTTTCTGCTTGACGTGGGCGTCGTCGTCCGCCTCCGGCATGACGGGCTCGTTGCTGTCTCTCATTTCGTACAGCTCCTGGATGGTGGAATACGGGATCAAATACTCCACAGGACGGCCCGGCACCAGCAGTTGACCGTATACGGCAACCAGCACGGCTTCGATGACAAAGCGCCGGTTCATCATGGTCGAATTCCTCCTTAGAGCTTTGCGAAGCAAAGCTATCTTCGTAAGCGCTACTGAGCTTTGCGAAGCAAAGCTATCTTCGTAAGCGCTACTGAGCTTTGCGAAGCAAAGCTATCTTCGTAAGCGCTACTGAGCTTTGCGCAGCAAAGCTGACTTCGTAAACCTTCACTCTAAACCCCTATATCATACCATTTGCGCAACGGACAAACCAGCGGCTGTTTAACCGATTCGAACCGGATCGTTAACGTTTCCGTATCGGCGCGAAACCGTCCATTGACACGATTTGCTTCGCTCGATTATCATAAGTAGTAATAATGATAATCGTTATCATGTTTAGGCCGTTTTCCCCGTATAATCAGCCGAGGCACGCGGGAGATTTGCCCGATAAGAGCTATTTTCCCCTCTTATTTTGGGCAAAAACGATGCTTTATCCAAATAGTCCAAACGTCTCTTAGATCGCGCACCGGCTGCGTCACGCAACAGATAAGAGTCCCAAAAGACTTCTATTTCACTCCGCTAACCGGAGACGACCGGCCTTAGGATTTGTCGCGCGGTTTTACCCATCAGCGCCGACCCCTTATACAAATGTACATAGTGCCTTGCAGGGAGGAACGTTCATATGCAGCCATCGTTTGACATTTCGCTCGCCGACAAATATTTTCACATTACGCCTAACGGCTGCGAGCACCCGGTATTTTCGGTGCCCGCCGCGCAATTGCTGAAGCCGGATATTATGAAAGACCTGCTGAGCCGGGGACGAGATATGCTGAAAGGGCTCGGTCTGGACATCGCCGTATCGTTTACAGGACTCGCCTTCTTCGGGATCCCCGCCGCCGTCCATACGTATATGTGGCAATATGACCACGTATTGGACTTGTCGCTCGGCAATTTGACCGTCCAGCTGGAAACGCACGACGACCATGCACACCTCGTGCTCAAAATCGACGAAGTTCGCTGGAAGCCGCTCCCGGAAACCGGACGGGACGAAGCGATTATAACGGAGCTGACCGGCTTGTTCCTCCATACGGTCACGCCTGTAGTCGAGGCAGCCGCCTCATGTGCGGGCTTCAAGCCCGACCTGATCTGGAACCAGTTCGGAGCCCGGATGATTTCGGTCAACGACTATGTCGCCCGCCACGCCCCGAACGAAGCGCTGAAAGAGAAGTACATGCACGATCGGGCATTACTTCTCGCCCTTGCTCCGGACATGTTCAATCGCCGGAAAAATCCGTATGTGCACACTCCGCGCTACATCGAGAGCCCGTACAAGGCGGAAGAGAAATTGATCGTCCGCTCCTCGTGCTGTATGTGGTACCGCAAAGAAAACGGGGTAAAGTGTTACACTTGCCCGATTCTGAACGAAACGCAGCGGGAAGAAATGAAATGCAAAATCCGGGAAAAGAGCGGCCATTCCGCTTAACGCGGCCCTCGCGGGCCCTGCCATTCATGCGCCGGAAATAGAAGATTCCACTGTGAGGGGATAGAACACGGTTAAGCGGTATGAACGGAACGGTCGTTTCCGCCAATACCGCTTTATGTTATTACGGGGCTCTTCCGGAAGTAATAACAATAGCTTGATCGATGCAGTTCGGTGAAGTACATTCGAATTTTCGTTGTAGCTATTGTTGCGAGAGCAGCACAGCTTCTCCGACGGAATAAGCTGCCAAGCGGATCTTCACTACCAGGGGGTTCGTCTTTCTTCCTAGTTCACGATACTGTCAAGCACGGATACGATCGCGCGGATCGTACCATGGGCGGCCGACTGGAGCATGTCGCCGATTTGATTGCCGACCCGGTTCACCCCGGAATCTTCCGTAATCTGCTGGGGCTGCGGCTTCGGCTGAGGACGGACCGGGGCGGCCGACTGTTGGGCGACACCGCTTCCGGCAGCCGGATTGGGCGCCGTACCCGCATTCGCATTCGTCCCGTTCGGCCGGACAGCGCCCGCATTCGCATTCTGCCCGACGCCGGCTGCAGGCTGCGTCGGCGGCTGAGACCCGCCGCCGTTTTGCCCTTGCACGGCGTAGCCGGCAGCCGGCCCCTGAATGTTGGCCATTCCTCGCGTCGCAATTTCGATTCCGAAAAAGATGCCGAAGCACAGCATCAGGACAACGACGATAAACGTTACGGAATAACGCGGCATAGTAACTCCCCCTTCGGCTAATCGTCCGCATTCTGCGTCCTACCCTGTAAATGCCCTCACGGACAAAAGCATCTTATTTATTGACCGCGACGGCTGCTCCCGCTGTCGCATTTACTTTCTCGGCTTCCCAGTACAAGCCCGATATCGTTTTGGCCAAAATGTCCGCCGTCCGGTACGATTCCTCGAGGGAATTGAACGGACCTCCTACCTCGATCAAAATGCTGTTCGGGGAAACCGACTGGTTGTATTCGGCGTGCCCCCCGCTTCCTTTATCCCATATTCCCCGCGACAGTCCCGGATATTCCGCTTCCAGCTTGTTGTGGATTTTTCTTGCGAACGCTTCGTTTTGCTCCCAACGTTCATTTTTTTTGCCGACGATGAAATACACTCTGGCGTAATCGGTGCCACCGATCGAAGCGGTCGTAATGTCGCGGGCCGCCGAATCGCGATGGATGTCGAACAAGAAGGCGATGTCTTTGTTTTGCGTGAACGCTTCCTTCACGGTTTGCAGCGAATATTTGTAGGAATAGTTCCAGTTGTAACCCGGCACGTTGGTCGGATAGTCGACTCCGGAATGGACGCTGCCGATCCCTTGCTCTTCCAGCTTGTCCGTCAGCCGTTTGCCGACGAGCGTTACGTTTTTTTGCGAGTCCTCCGCTTCATTCGCGCTCGATACTTTCAATTCCGGAACCCAAGACTCCCGCGGGTGAGAATGATAGACGAACACGACTTTACGTCCTGCGGTAGTCGGCTTGACCGGGATCGGATCAGGCTGGACGCCGTTCGCTCCTTGACCTCCGGTTGGCTGCAAGGGCGGCTCTTTCCCGGCATCGGAACCCGGAGCGGCGACGGCTTCTCCCTGCGTTTGAACGCCATCGGCCGGCTTGCCTGCGGCATTGCCGTCGGATTGTCCCTGTCCCGCATTGCCGTTGCCGTTGACGACAAGGGAATCCGTACGCTTCGGATCGTCCGGCGATCGCTTCGTTCCCCGCATTCCCGGCAATTCGCTGGCGAGCAGCGACTTCGGCTCGACCGGATTGACATGAAGCAGCTTCTCCGCCAAATAACGGCCGACACTGCCTCCGGAGAACGTCGTTTCCCCGGACCGTTTCAAGGAGGCCGCTTCCAAGCCGATCATATCGATAAAAAACTGCGGCGATACGGAAGCCGCCATCCGCTTCATCGCCGCTTTCGGCGAAACCGCTGCTTGCGTCTGCCACAGCGCCGCGGCCGTCGCGAGCGCGAACAGGAGCAGCGAGATCCCGGCGTATGCGGCGAATATGCGCCGCAGTACGCCGCCATACCCTGGAGCGGAACCGGCGGATTTGATCAGGCTCCCCCATTTGGACCAACTATTCATTCGATGCTTCTCCTTCCGCGTCCGGGCTTCGACAGCACCGGGACAAAGTTTCAACCGATCGGAGCCTACCTCGCCGAACCCGCCGGCGCGCTTGCTTTAAGAGCATCCCGCTGCATGTCGACAATGATCTCCGCGAGCAGATCAGCCGTACGGTACATTTCCTCGAGCGTATTGTAAGGTCCGCCGATCTCGAGCAAAATACTGTTCGGCGACAGCGACTGGTTGTATTCGCCGTTGCCGTTCGAAGCTTTGCCGTATACGCCGCGCGAAATGCCGGGCATCGTACTTTCGAGCTTCGAATGGATTTTGCTCGCGAACTCCGAGTTTTGTTCCCAGCCCGGATTTTTTTTGCCTACGACGAAATACACTTGAGCATAATCTTTGTCGCCGATGCGGACGGTCGTTTTATCCCGGTTCAATGAATCCCGGTGAACGTCGAAGATCATGCCGAGCTTTTTGTGCTGCGCCATCGCTTCCTTCACGGTTACCGCCGAATAGGCATAGGACTTCGCATAGTTGAACGACTTGACCGTCGACGGATAGTCGGGTGTCGATTGCAGCGCCGGGATGCCGAGCGCCTCGACCTTTTCCTTGAGCCGCTTGCCGACCAGAGTCACGTTCACATCCGTGTCGTACGCCAGATCCGGACTCGTGATTCCCTTCGATTTCAGCTCGGGCAGGAACGATTCCCGGTTATGCGAATGGTAGATAAAGATTTGCGGCTCCTTCGAAGCTGCTTCCTGGGCCGGATTGGCCGGCGCCGTATCGGGCTGCTGCAGTGCCGGCGCTTGCGCTGAAGGCTGTGGCGTTTGAGCCGCGGGTGGACTGTCGCTCGGGCGGAAAGCATCGGGCGGCGGCGTAAAATCGGCGGGATAATCGGTTGCCTGAGTCGCGTGTCCGGAATACAGCAGCGCGCTCGACTCGCTCCGCATCCCCGGCAATTCGCTTGCAAGAAGGCTGATCGGACTCGAAGGATGGACGCCGAGCGTATACCGGAACAGAAACGAAACCGTGTTTTTCGGCGAGAACGTCGATGTGGTTATGTTTCCTTGAAGGTGCGGCAGCTCCATCGCAAGCATGTCCATAAAAAAAGAAGCGGAAAGCGACGAAGCGGCGCCTCGGAGCGACGAGGACGAGGCGGCCGACCATTTATGCTGCGCAAGGCCCATCAGACCGGTTGCGAATAAAAACAAAAGCGCGGCGACCGAAAGAATGGCGAACAGACGGCTCATGGAGCGAACGGCACGCAGCGTCCGGGTGACGGCGCTGACGTTCATCGTGGCGACTACCCATTTCATCGAAATCCCTCCCTGTTGTCTATCGACTCTATCTGTTACCAAATCTATGAAACGTTCGCGGCCGGTAGAACAGTTCCCGGCAAAAAAAACGCACCCGGTGTTCGCCGCGTCCCGTAAGTAACGGATCACGGCTTCCGGTGCGTGCTCAAGGAACCGTCGTGCTATGAATCTCGAAACCTATTATACGGTCAAGTAAGATTCCGAATTGTCCGCTCCGCGACATTCCGCAGCCCTCTTACGATCCGCATTCGTAAAAAAAGCAGCCTACCTGTTGGCCTGATAAATCCCGGCCAGTCTGGCGGCGGTCGACGACCAGCCGAAGCGGCGAACCACGTCCTCCCGCGCGCGAAGCGCCATCGCAGCCGCCATTTTACGATTGCGGGCGACAGCCGTGATTTGTTCGGCGAAAGCATGCGGGCTCCGGTAACGGGCTACAAGCCGTCCGGTACGTCCGTGTCTGATGATCTCGCGAATTCCGCCGTTGCTAGAAGCAACACACGGCGTGCCGGATGCCATCGCTTCCACGTTGACGAGCCCGAATGCTTCCTTTCCTTGGGAAGGACAGACGAAACAATCCGCCAGCCAATACAATTGAGTCATGCGTTTACGCGGTACATATCCGAGGAAGCGGACCGGAACGCGACTGGCGGCGGCTATTCCTTTCAGGCGCCGTACGTAGGCTCGCTTTCCCGCTCCTCCGGCGATATACAACTTGGCGCCCGGAACCGAGCGGCTTACGAGCTCCATAGCTTTTAGGAGCACCGGCACTCCTTTATCCGGAACGAGCCTCCCCGCAAAGAGCACCGAGAATTTGCCCGAAGCGCCGTATGCATTCCGGACGGCTTGCTTTTGCCCCTGTGTAGGCATTCTGAATTCGGTAAGGTCCACCCCTAGCGGCACATACCTCACCTTATGTTTCAGACCCGGAAACATCGATCGAAGCCAGGCGGCGAGCGATCGGCTGTTAGCTACGATGAGGTTCGCATGGGCCAACAAACGGGATCCATTGCCTCTTGATGCCTTGGGAGGCGTAACGAACGTGGTGGAATGCAGGAATATGGCGATCCGCGAACGGGGAAACGCTCTGCGAACCGTCGGAATGAAGGAGGGGCGGTTGTCGATCTGGATCCAGTCGAAAGTTTTGCCTCCGATCGTACTCAGGACGCCGCGTAAATAACGGCCGCCCTTCCCGCTGGGGACGCGGACGATGGTCAAGCCGCCTTTTCGCGTCACCGATGAATACCCGGGGCTTCTTCTGCTGTACACCGTCACTTGATGGGAGGCCACCATCCGCTTGGCGATCTCCGCGATGCAATGTTCGACCGATCCGCCCACCCGGGGCGGAACCGGGATTTCGCCGGGCGCTATAATCGCTATTCTCACAATGCCTCTCCTTTCTAAGGATGGATTCCCCATATGCTATGCCGGGGACGGGACGGAGGTATAGGTTTCAGACTACTGCCGCTCTCTCGGACTTGACACCTTCGGCCAAATGGAGTAAATTGGAAGCGGAGGAAACAAAACGGGTTGTGTCGACGGAAGCACCGGTCGGGTAAGGCAGCTATGCCTTGCTTGCCGGTGTTTTTTTGTCGTAATCCGCAACCTCCGGGGGGAGAAGAAGGATGATCATACGCAAGCTTACAGCTGTTTTATTGGCATTCTGGATTGCCGCTTTCGCGTCCGCTGCCGCAAACGCCGCCTCTTACGAATTATCGGCCTCCCAGAAAACCGCTTTCGACAAGCTGGCCGGCTCCGATCCGCGGTTGGACGCCCAGTACGCCGAACTGATCGGCTTGCAGCAGCAGGACAAAGATTGGGAGGTTTGGACAAAGGCGGCCGGCAGTCGGAACGATGAAGCGCTGAGCGATTTGCGCCGCGATGTCGCGGCAATCGACTCCGCCCTGCTGGACAAGTTGAAAGCGGAAATGGAGCAAACGAAGGAACGGTATAAGCCGATTCTGGACTCGTACACCGCCTTGAACAAACAAATATCCGCGGCAAAATCGCTGCCGGGCAAGGAGCTGACTTCGTTTCTGCGAATGCGCGCGGACAGCATGAAAATTCTCGTGCAGCTGGCCAAGCTGGAAATCAAAGCGAAAGAGGCCGCTTACCGCACCGCCAAAGACAGCGCGACGGCCAAACAAAAAAAGGTCCGGGCCGCGATGGCGGACATCGACCCGCTGGAAGCCGCGATCAAAGCGGAAAAAAGCTCGACGGGAGCCGTCAAGAAACGGTTCGCCGATAATTGGAAAGCGTTCACCCCGCTCGTCAAAAAAGGGGAAGCTCATTCTTTGTCGGCCACTTTGGACAACCTACTTGCCGACTTCCGGCTGGTTGTCGTGCATAAACAAAATTTGTACAATTTGGAGATCCAAATCAGCGGGGCGATAGAAACGGCCAAAGCTCAATTGCCGGATCAAGGATGACATCCCGTTCACTAAAAAACCTCCCTATACGGGAGGTTGAGTTTGTTGAGAAAGTGTGCAAAAAGATGCAGCGGCGAAGGCAAGAGGTTGGGGAATGCGCTCCACTTCCGTTAAAATCGAGTTGTCGCTGATTATTTGCCCCGGGACTGTGAAACGGTCTGGACCATCTCCGACAGCCGGACAAACTGCGTATCGCCGGACACGGTCGGAGCCGACTGAATAAGCACGGCAGCCGTTTTTTTGCCGGGAATGCCGACATGTCCGATCGCGATGCAAGTCCGCTGCTCGTCGACTTGCTTCCGGATCAGCTCGAACTGCCGGGAGATGTGGGCGGTGCTGGCGATATCGTCCAGAAAAATCTGGTTTTGCAGCACCGGAACGCCAAGCTCGGAACCGATGCGGGATACGACGCTGCGGTAATGCGTTTTGCTGTCGAGAAAAAAGAGCCCGCGCTTCTTGCATACGTCCAGCACAATCCTCATGACCCGTTCGTCTGCGGTCACTTTCGACCCCATATGGTTGTTCACGCCGACCGCATACGGCACTTCGTCGATTGCGGCTTCGACTCTGCGGCGTATCTCGTCGTCGGCAAGATCGGTCATAATCGCTCCCGGCCCAAGCCAGTTCCGCCTGCCCCGCAAAGGCTCCATCGGCAAATGGACGATGACGTCGTGTCCGACGCGATGCGCCCATTCGGCATCCCGCTTCGTTGTCGGCAGGAACGGCATGACGGCTACCGTCAGCCGGAACGGGGCGGACATGATTTCTTCGGTTCCCGCCATATTGTTGCCTAGATCGTCGATCACGATCGCGATCCGTTTCGTACCTGCGCCCGTATCCCCTGCCGCCGCCGACGCATGGGCCGCGGATAACGCCAGCGTCAGCATCGCAGCAAGACTGATCTGCGCCGCGGCGCGCCTCATACGAGCCCCGGCCTTCATTTGCTTAGGAATGTTCATGGATCATCGCCCTTTCCCCGAATCCGCATCCGTCAATATCCATGGGGATTGGATCGTTTCCCTCACGAATTGCAGCCGGAACGTTTCTTCCCGCAATCCGCCGCCCCGCCCTTGAATCGTGACCTTTACCGGGATTTCCGCCTCAACGGACTCGGAACGGTCCGGGGATTGCTTAAACGGCGCGACTCGAACATCGTCCACGGTCCGAAGAAGCTTCTCGAACTTTTCTTGCGTCTCTGCCGACGCTCCATGAAGTGCGGCTCTCAGAAGCGCGCCGTCCTGCTGGTGCAGCGCTTCGAACAGCGATTCCGCCATCCGTTCGGGTGACGCTTGGCCGAGCAGCTCCGGGAGCTTCCCTGCCGCCTTATGAACCATCAACTGGTGCGCCAAATCTACCTGACCGGAGCGATGCGTGGAGCTTCCGAGAAAATGAATGCAGAAATGGCCGGAAAAGCCGTTGTCCGGAATTCCATCCCCGCCGTGCGGCATTCCGTGCATGGAAGCCGCGATCGGCCGATCGTCCGACAGCACGAGGATGGCGCGTCTTTTCCAGCTCCACTTACCGCCATATATTTGTTTCATTACGGCCGTATCGGCGCGCGTCAATGGCTGGACATCCGCATGATGGCTCCCGGCCCGCCGCTGCGCTTGGAACGAAAGACCCGTCTCCAAATCGAACACGGTCAGCTTGCCCTTAAGCGGCACCCTGCTTTTCGCCTGTCCCCATTCAAGCATGTCGCCATAGTGCTTATCGCGCAGCAAGTCCGCATATTCGAGCCACTGATGGCGAATTTTCGCAGGCATGGCCACCGTTAAGTTCGTACCCGCCTCGACCAGCACTCCGTCTTCCTTAATCGCAAACATTCGTTTGCCGCCGCCTTCGGCGATTTCCATATAGACGTCGGTATAAGGGAAAGAGGGGGTTGCCGGCTCTTCAAACTTTGCTTCCTTCCAAGAACGCTCCCAATCTTTGCGTGTCACCGATTCGCTCGTTGCATGCGAAGCTTCCGGACTCACCTTGACCACAATCGTAAATGTGACGGAATCGCCGCCTCCCGCTTCCACAGCCGCGATCGGGTTTCCGGCAAGCAGGACGCCGAGCATAATCGATGAGACCGCAATAAAACGGACGGCGCTAATGAAGTGTGTCATGCTTCAAGCCTCCATAAAATGTCGTTACCTAATCATTGTTTGCAGGAGCATGCAAAATATGTGGTATGCCAAAAACAAATACGCCAACCTCGGAAGAAGGTTGACGTATTGACATTTACTAAGAATAACTTTGTGTATTAGACCGAATGCCGCAGTTAATACCAGGAGCCGACGACGCCGGAAATTTCCCAATTGCCGTCCGCCCGCCCGCGCAGCGCTATCGAATCGCCCGGGTTCGATGACTGGACGTTCGCGCCGGAACCGGCCGGCTTCAGGATCGAAGCTCCGGCTCGAGGCAGCAATTTGATCGCATGAGGACGTTCCACCAAGAAACGGAATGTGTAGCCCGCTTTCGCTTGGGGAAGCGCAAGCTCGATATCGCCGGGCGCCCCTGCGTTCGTCAGCGTATGTCCGATGCTGCCGGGCAAGACCGGTCCGGACGCGGCGGCTGCGACGGAAGGCTCGGGAACGCCGGATGCATGCACATTCTCGGTAACGGGATCGATATAATACAAGCTTTGCGTCACGCCTGACACTTTACAATCTTCATACCGGACATTCCGGATGATTTCGCCCGCATTGCGTTTCGCCGCGAAACCGCGGACGATGAGCGGGACGGCTCTGTCGTCGATCGATTGGCAGCCGACATATTCGACGTTGCCGATTGAGGCTCTGACTTGCTGCGGGACCGTCGTTATTATAAAGGAGGAGCCGTACCCGTAAGCATCGTTCGGTGCATTGACCGTATTGCAGTTGACAGCCTTACAGCGGACGTAAGTCGTCTTCACGCTTTCGGACGAGTTGGACAGTACAGAGAAGCCGGCGTACTGCTCCTTCTCCGCCGTGCAGTCGATAAATTTGATTTCGCCCTTGACCGCTCTCGCCCCGTCTCCGCCATAATTAACGGAGGAGCCGAACGAGTTTGCTTTCGTAACACAATTCTCGAACGTGATGTCGACCCGCTCGTTCGCCGCCGTCATCCGGTGAAGACTGATCAGGAAGCCCCGCCCGTCATTGCCTTCGGCCGCGCAGCCGACGAACCGGACTTTTTTCAGCACATCCGCTCCGCTGTTATTGTTCGGTTCGATGTCGACGCCGCTCTTCGGCGCCGTTCCGTTCGTATTGGTGAAGCGACAGCCGTCGGCGAGAAATCCGTCAACGGAAATGACCGATAAGCCTTGCCTGCGATTGTTGTTCGATATGCAATCGCGAAGCACGACGTTTTTGGAATACGGCGTTGCCGCCTCATAGTTGCCTACATAGAAGCCGTCGCCGCCGCTGTCGTTTGCGCTGACTCGCTCGATCGTCACATTCTCGGAACCGCTAATGTCGAAAATGTGCGCCTGCTCGCCCGTCGTATAAGCGGCCTTGTTCATTCTGAACGTCGTCCCGTTGCCGATGATTGCAACATTTTTTACATTTTTGATGCGGATCAGACGTTCATAAGGAGCGCTGCGCAGCAGCGTATCGACTGCCTGGATGACCGTGCCCGGCTCGAGCTCGATCACGATATCGTTCGGAACGAACAATTGTCCTGTCAAGTAATGGCTGTTTAGCTGCTTCGGGATGAACAGCTTTTTGCCGGCCGACGCGTTCAGGGCGTTTTGCAGCGCTTGCGTCTCCACCGTAATCCCGTCTCCTTTGGCACCGAACCAGGAGCAACTTACCGTACCCGCGTACACCCGTTTGAAACGTTTTCCCCCGGATGTAACGACAACCGTACCGGTATTGTCGGGAGTAGCGGTATCCGCCTGATCGTAAAGGAAAATCCCTTCCATCCCGGCATCCGTTACATAATAAGCGTCTTCCGGACGGATATCCGCTCCGCCCCTAAGCTCGGCAAGCGTTACTTTCACTACGAAGTCGAGCTTCTCCAAGTCTTTCCAATGCAACTTTCCGTCGCTGCCGTATACGCTGTCCGTCACGTCCGTCTTGCCGTATGCGACCTGCGAACCGGCGTTAACTAGGCCGCCTGCCGCGAGTGCCGCCCCTGCGATGCCGATCGAAGCCAACAATTTCCTTCTGCTAATCGTTTCCATTGCCGTTTCCTCCCCATTCATGTAATTTTACGACTACTCAGCCTTTAAGGCCGGTCGACGCAATACCTTGAACGAAATGCCTCTGCGCAAACAAGAATACGATGATGACCGGCAGAACGGTTATGACGGATCCGGCCATGATGAGCGTCATTTTGTTGTCCACTTCGTTTTTCAGAAACAGCAGACCGAGCGGCAGCGTATACAGCTTTTTGTCCTGCAAATAAATGAGCGGCTCGAGCGTCCCGTTCCATGAGCTGATGAACGTGAACACCGCCAAGGCGGACAAAGCCGGAGTCGTCAGCGGCAAATAGACTTTGTAAAATATTTTCCAAGGATTAGCCCCGTCGACCCAAGCCGCATCGTACAGCTCTCTCGGCAGCGTTTTGAAAAACTGGTGAAGCAGGAATATGCCGAACGCCGTACCCAAGAAGCTGCGCAGGATGAGCGGATAATAAGAATTCAGCATATCGAGCTCCTTCCAGATGAAGTACGTCGGGATCATCGTCACCTGAGACGGCAGCATCATCGTACCGAGCATCGCGATGAAGATGAGATTGCGGCCCCGGAATTCGAAGAAGGCGAGGCCGTACGCCACTATCGCGCAGGATGCCACTGTCCCGATCAGATCGAGGACGGTGACGAACAGACTGTTCATCGAGTAGCGGACGAAATTGACCTCGATCCATACTTTGGCAAAGTTGCTCCACATGACCGGGTCCGGATACAGCTTCGGCGGCAGGGTCAGCTCGTCGCCCGCCTTCATGAGCGATGTCGAGATCATCTGGTAGAACGGGACGAGCATAATCAGCGCGCCGGCGGTCAGAACGATGTAGGCGGCCCACTGCATTCCGCGGGACGGTTTATTCATAATGGACCCACCTCTTCTCCATCTTTTTCTGGAACAACGTCACGAGCAGAATGACGGCGAACAATCCCCACGACCATGCCGACGCCGTGCCCATCTTCGCGTTCAGGAACGCGTCGCGGTAAATCAGGATGTTCGGAACCATATTGCGGTCGTGGACGGCGTTAATGTCGCCCAGCATGACGAGAAAGACGTCGAACGCGTGGAATGCCGCGATCGTCGATAAAATCATCGTCATATAGACCATCGGCGAAACGATCGGAACCGTAATTTTCGTGAAAAAGGTCCAGCCGTTCGCTCCGTCCATTCTCGCCGCCTCGACCGTTTCCTTCGAGATGCTCTGCATGCCCGCGAGCAGCAGCACCATCGAATAGCCGGCGCCCTTCCATATGTTGACGACGGCGATCGAGCCGATCACGAGCCACCATTTGTCGCTGGTCACCCACTTGACAGAGTCTAGCCCGAGACCATTCAACACCCAATTCAAAATGCCGAATTCGCTGTTATAAATCCACAGCCAGATGAGGCCGCCCGCCACCCACGGCGTAATGACCGGCAAAAAGTAAACCATGCGGTACAGCGATTTTCCGCGGATTTGCTGGTTGAGCAAGTAGGCGAGCAGCAGAGCCACAATCGTCTGGAGCGGAACGAACAACAGCGCGAAATAAAAAACGTTGCGCAGCGATAGCCAAAAAACGTTGTTCTGAAACATTTGGATCCAGTTTCTTAAGCCTACCCAAGCGGGAGGATTGAACAGATCCCATTTCGTAAACGTCAAGTAAAACGAGAACACGAACGGGAAGAAGAAAAATACGGCCAGCTGCAGCACAAAAGGTAGGGTGAAGCAGAAGCCCCACCAGCCTTGCTTTCTCATCGAAACACCTCGTTTGATCCGCACATGGCGCGACCTACTTGTCGTCGTCCAATATCGCCTGCACCTTTTGCTGAATTTCCTTGACTCCGTCGGCGGCCTGCGTCTTGCCGTCCATAATGTCGTTCAAGATCGGGGTTGCCGCCGCACGCCATTCGTTCCAAGTCGGATTCTCATCCAGTGTTCCGCCCGCTTCCTCGGTTCCTTTCGTGAACGCCTTCTTGTTCAGCGGCTTCGTCGTCTGCTTCTCGAGCGCTTCCAGCGTCGTTTTCTTGACCGGCATGCTCGCTCCGCTTTCCGACAGGAACGTTTGCGCTTCGTCGCTCAAGTAATATTTGAGGAACGTCCATGCCGCTTCCTTCGCGTCCGGTTTCGCTTTCGAATAAACGAGCCATTGGTTGACGACGATCGGGACGAATCGTTTGCCGTTAAATCCCGTGGGCATCTTCACGACATCCCAGTCGAGATCCGGCTTGTTCTTGTTCAAGGAAACCTGTTGGGCGAACTGCACGAACGTCATCGCCGACTTGCTTTCTTCGAAATATTTGACGCTCGTCTGCTGCTCTCGGGTCGGGCTGATTTTGTCTTTATGTATCGTATCCGCCCACCTTTGCAGCCCTTCGATTGTTTTCGGATCGGTGAACGACGCCTTGTTCGCGGCCAAGTTGATCGCCGAGCCTCCGCTCGATTTGATCCACGGAATCCAGCCGAGCGCGATGCTCGAAGCGGTGCTGAAGCCGAACACATCCGGTTTGCCGTCGCCGTTCGTATCTTTCGTCAGCTTCTTGGCAGCGTCGATCATGTCTTGGTACGTCCAATTGTCGGTCGGAGCCGGGACGTTGTTTTCCTGGAACAGCCTTTTGTTGTAGGCAAGCGCGCTGGAATTGATTCCGTGGGGGATGCCGTATATTTTGCCGTCGGGGGCTTTGGCCGCCGTCAGCGACTCGATATAGTCGGCCGTTTTCAAATCGCGCTTGATGTAAGGCTCGAGATTTTCGGCGACCCCGCGCTTCCCGTAGCCGAGTATGACCGCGTTTTCCTGGAACCAAATATCGGGCGGGTTGTTGCCGGCGATGTTCGTGACGATTTTTTTCGTAAAATCGGCCCACGGCGATTCGTCGATTTCCAGCTTGATATGCGGAAATTTCGCCTTGAAGCCGTCGATGATTTTCTTGTTCGTAATGTCGTAGCCGCCCGGCAAGCCGATCTTCAGCGTTACTTCCTTCGGCTGCGAAGGTGCACCTGAATTGGAAGCGCTCTCAGTTTGACCGGACCCGCCCGATCCGCAAGCCGACAGCGTAAGCGCTGTCACTATCGACAGGACTGCTGTTTTGTTCACTTTCATGGTTAGTGCCTCCCTTTTTTAACGATAAAGAAAGTTTAAAATTGCTAAAGCGTTAAAGCGAAGTGAGACTTTCTTTACCAAGAAAAACTTCTGGTGTTCGGGGTCCCCGAAAAGTACCCGGCGTAATCTTCGAAGGATAGCGTCACTTTTTGGGGTGAGAGTAGCGGTCGCTCATCCTTGAAGTACGTCGATAGACGTTTTTCTTATGATCCTATAGCGGGTAAAATAACGAAAACACGGTTTCTCCCTGTATATAAAGGCCTCGTGATGTTTTTACTTACACGTGTTCCAATTAGGCGGAATTTCCTCTTGGAAATTCTTTTAAATCTTTCGTCTCCTGTCTGAACCGGATACGGTAACAGCTTCATTCTATTACACGTGTTCGCAACGGGTCAAGCATTTTCGGCGCGCGTCTCGAGCTGTATCCGGCCGACCGATTTGCGGATGTGCATCTCGCAGCCGATCTCGACGTCGGCATATTTCCCTTCTCCTCGTCCGTCCCGGCCGGTCAAAATGTCCAGAGCGGCGGTAGCCAGCTTGTAGATCGACGGTCCGACCGTCGTGAGCGGAACTTCCATCCGTTCCATCTCCGGGATGTCGTCATACACCACGAGCGAAAAATCTTGGGGGATGCGGATTTTTCGTTTGCGGAATAGCTTTAGCAGCTCGAAAGCGTACGTCTGGCTGTCGACTACGAAGGCCGTCGGCCGGTCTGCGCTCTCGAACAGATCGATCAATTTATCCTCGGTCACCGAATCGCCCGGTTCGATCGCTACGAAGTAGTGATCGTGGTAATCGAGCCTAAGCTCCAGCAGTCCTTGCGTAAAACCGGTCAATTTGTCGGAGCGGTTGCCGAGAAACGTTAGCTTGCGGTGGCCTTGTGAAGCCAAATAGCGGACGGCTTCGTACGCCGCGTCCTTTCGGTTGACCCCGATATAGTGCGTCTGCTCCATTCGTCCGCCGCCCATGAGCAGCATATTTCCGTGGAACAGCTCGCGCTGTTTGATGAATTCGACTGATGGCAGCCAGCCGGGCGGGCACCAGAACACGATTTCGTCGACGAAATGCTCGTTGAAAATGCGCAGCGCATCCGGCGGTTCGGCGAGCGACATAATGACGTCGAGTCCGCGCGAAGCCGCTTCCTTCTGAATTTGCAAGCCGAGATGGTAAAAAAACAAGCCTTCGATTTTCGGCCAGATGAGCCCGATCGAATTCGTCTTGCGGTCGACCAGCCTTTTGGCGGCCAAATTCGGAACATAATTGAGCCGATCGGCGATGGCGACGATTTTTTTGCGGATGTCTTCGCTGACCCCGGGCGCACCGTTTAACGCCTTCGAAACCGTCGGATGACTGACGCCGGCCTCTCTGGCGATATCTTTGATCGTAACTTTCATGGGGACGGGATCTTCCTTTCCGAGCTTTCGGGTTCACTCCCAACTATTATATTACACGTGTTCGCAATTGTTAAGAGCGAACCCGAAAAAACCCGGTCGGCTCCGAATGAATTGTTTTCTGTTAAAA
Organism: Paenibacillus mesophilus; assembly: GCF_005938385.1. Lineage (GTDB taxonomy): Bacteria > Bacillota > Bacilli > Paenibacillales > NBRC-103111 > Paenibacillus_AB > Paenibacillus_AB mesophilus. The sequence continues at coordinate 93,503 of NZ_VCRA01000023.1, read as the reverse complement.
CTTGACCAAATCGTCGATCCGAACGGCGTTGCCGGTCTGCATCGAAATATTGCCGGCGATACCGGTCAAAATCGAGACGGCGCCGTCCACATGCGATGCGGCTCTATGGAAACGGTCTTCCTCGCGCTCCCCGAACAGATCGTTCAGCAGGATCGGATCGCCTCCGCCGTGCCCTCCGGCTCTCGTTTCGATCTGCACCTCGTACGGGCGCTCGAACATCGGCTGCACGGTCAGCAGCTTATAGGACAGCGCTCCCTCGTCTTCTTTCTTGCCGCCGGAATTGACGTACGCCCGTTCGACCACCTTCAGCTCGATGCGGCCTTTGCTTCCGTTAAAGACGACGTTGAACCCTTCCCACGGCAAGTAAGCGTTGAGCGAATAAGTCATGATCGCCTTGTTCTTGTAGCGTACCATGACGCCGAGCGTATCCTCGATGCTGATTCCGTCGCCGAACACGCTTTGGTCGCGCTGGTAGCCGTCGTCCTTCTCGGCGTCCAGATAGAGCGATTTCATGTGAGCGTTCTTCTCCATATGAAGCGCGAACGGATCGTCTTTGGCCGCTTCGCTTCCGTGGGCGCGTTGGTAAAACTTCGTCACGCCTCGGCGTTCCGCGTTTTCACGGCCATAGAACCTAAGACCGCCCATGGCGTATACCGTTTCCGGCGAAGTACCGAGCCAGAAGTTGACGAGATCGAAATGGTGCGTCGATTTATGGACGAGCAGCCCGCCGCTATTGCGCTTGTCGCGGTGCCAGCGCCGGAAATAGTCGGCTCCGTGCATCGTGTTGAGCAGCCATTCGAAATGTACGGAATGTACTTCCCCTATCGTGCCGTCCATGATGAGCTCGCGGATTTTCGTATTGTGCGGCGCGTAACGGTAATTGAAGGCGACGCGCAGATCGCGTCCGGTCCGTTTGACCGCGTCGATAATTTGCTGGCATTTCTCGGCGTCGATCGTCATCGGCTTTTCGGTTACGACGTCGCAGCCGAGCTCCATCGCGCGGATAATGTACGTATGATGCGTGCGGTCCATCGAGGTGACGATGACCGTATCGGGCTTCTCCTGCCGGATCATCTCATCGAACTGCTCGCAGCCGTACAGCCGCACCTCGGGATGCTCGTATTTCTCCTTCAGAAGCCGGTTGGCATATTCCAGCCGGGTCCGGTTAATGTCGCAGAATGCGACCAGCTCGCTTTTGTCGCGAAAGCTTCTGGCCAGCGCGCCGTAGAAAAACTCGGCTCTGCCCCCTGTACCGACCAAGGCGAATTTCTTCCGTGTCATGGATGGCACTCCTTTTGTTTATGGTTGAATACGTTTTTATTTTAACGCAATATTTTCGGAGTTTCTGCCGGTTTATTGCGCATTTGCCGCTTTTTTTCACATTTCTTGCGCTTACCCGTCTTACGCGGCGCACTGTCATATAGTACAATTCGTTTATGGGGGGTTGTACCGTGAAAGAACCGTTTTACATCCATCTGAGCAAAATATCCGGCCATCATTCGATGCCGTCCAACCATTTTCACGAGCCGTACGAAATTTATTACTTGCTGTCCGGGGAACGAAACTATTTCATCAAAGACAATACGTACCGGATCAGCAAGGGCGATATCGTGTTCATCGACAAAAACGAGCTGCACAAAACCGGCGACGCTGGCGTTCCGAATCATGAGCGCATCCTGATCAATTTCAGCGAGCGGTTTCTGCACAAATTCGATGAGCCGCTGCTGTTCGAGCCGTTTCGCCGCAAAATCCGGCGGCTGCGGTTGAACTTGCCGGAGCGGGAATGGATGGAACGTCTGCTGTTCGAGATGCTTCAGGAGGATCGGGAGGAGCTCCTGGGAAGCGATGCGTCGCTCGCGGCAAGGCTCGTCACGCTGCTTCTCTGGTGCGGCAGGAGGCTGGACCGCCAGGAGCAGGAGCAAGCCCCGTACGAGCACGAAAGCCCGGCGCACAAAAAAATTTCCGAAATCGTCGAATACATCAACGGCGCATACGAGGCTCCGCTGTCGCTCGAATCGGTAGCCAAATCGCATTATGTAAGTCCGTTTCATCTTAGCCGGATGTTTAAGAAGGTAACCGGGTTTTCATTCGTAGAGTATGTCAATACGGTGAGAGTCAGGGAAGCGCAGCGGCTGCTGAAGGAGACGGAGTGGAAAGTAACGCGTATCTCGGAGACGGTCGGCTACGAGAATCTCGGGCATTTCGGACGCGTATTCAAGCAATTGACGAAAACAAACCCGCTTGATTACCGGAAATCGGCCAAGCGGGCTGACGGCAAATAAGAATCGTTATTGAAATCGGAACGAGAACAGCTCGGCGTCAATCATTGTAATCTCCATTACAACCGGCTTGCCGTACCGGCTCGACTGATCCATCGTTCCGGTGAGATCGAATCAAGGCATCCGCTACATACAGCGGATAGATGCCATCCTCAAGCGAACTTACCGGTTCGGCGCCGGTTCGCAAAATATCGACGATATGTTCTACCGCATTTTGAATATGGCTAGTTCGGGCAAGCAAGTTTTGCTCCTCCCGCTCCAGCCTCAGATGGTATCCCTGAATCGACGCATGCCCGGCTGCGGAATAGAAGCGGATTTCATCGCCTGTCCGAAGCAGCTCGATCTTGCCTTTCTCAAAAAACAAATCCATCTCGAACATGAGGAAATTCCGGTCGTCGAATGCCTCCGCATACCCGGGAACGCCATTCGTAAGCGAAAACAGAAAGGAAAAAGTCCAATCGCCCTTCTTATCCATGTTCGTCGCGACTTGCCTAACGACCTGGACTCGATCGATCTCTCCGGCTACATTCCGAACGAGATCGAATAAATGCGAGCCGATATTATGCACGCCTCTCGTATACCGCAGATGGATGTTGGTCAGCCTTCCGAACTCTTCGGTCTGAACGGCTTGCCGAATTTGGCGCACCCCGTCGCTCCATCTTCGCGACAGATTGACTACGACGGTTCGCCGGTGGCGCTTTACGAGCGCCGCAATCTCCTCCGCTTCTTGAACGCTTGTCGCGACCGGTTTTTCCAAAAACAGGACGGGAGCCGCCGAACGGGACATCACGGTCTGAAGAAGGTCGAGACGAACGTGCTCCGGGGTGCAAATGCTAATGACATCCAGCCGCTGTTCTTCCAGCATCGCGCCTAAATCCATGTAATAGTTCGTTCCCGGAGCTACGAGGGCAAGCTGGTCGCCTTGCTCCTGTCGAACGCCGACGGCGGCTGCCAATTCGATGTCCGGGTTCATCCGGTAAGCAAGCGCATGGCTTTGCGGCAAATGTTTCCTCGGGATATCCGCCTTCAGTCCGATAAAGCCCAGCCCGATTACGGCCGCTCGATATTTGTTCATGGCTGCTCCTTATTCCGCCAATTTCTATATGATGGTCATACCTCATTGCTCCGCCTTTCGACCGGAGCCTTTTCCGGTCGTGTCGACTTCTCACCGGAGGCGCTGCCGGTCGGCTGCAGCCGCGTACTGCCTGTTGCGATCGTCAATCAATTGCCGGCCGCCCATGTCGAGCCAACGCTCCATGATGCCGTCCCAGCTGTCGACGGGTATTTCGCCGTTGTACACTCTGACCTTCTGCTCGTTGAGATAAGCGTTCAGGTCGTTCAGCTTCGGGTACGACTCCCATTTGGTCATGTCATAAAACACGCCGGAGTCGATAGGCTCGAACCGGGGCAACCGGTTTACCTGCTCCCTCTTCAGGTTGTACTCCCCGGATACCCAGGCGTTGATCGGCCACACCGGCTTGCCGGGCCAGTTGATGTATACCGTTTTGTATTTGGCGTAGTAGTTCGCTTTGGCCAGATCGGTTTTGTCCTCCGCGATAAATTCGACCATACCTCCCGGGGCTGTCGTATAATTGTCGCCCTCGATCCCGAACCAGGTCAACATGCTCCCTTCGTAAGTTCCCTGGTAATCGAAATATTTCATGACGGTTGCAGGATCGGCGTTTTTCTTGAAAATGACCCATACCGCATAAGCGATAGGGGCGGCGGGCAACCGATTGATGCCATGTGCGCCCTCCAGCACGACAGGGATGTAGTTGTAGTCCGGCACGGTCTTCCGGAGTATCTCGCCGGCGTTCACGATCGTCCCCGAATAGGTGGCCGCTACCGAGCCTGCCCGGTTACCGGCAATAAGCTCCTGCTGCTTGGTTGTCGTCGACAGGAGCATATCCGTCCACAAATACCCCTTATTGTTCCAGTCGACTAGCCGGGCCAGAAACGCTTTGTAGCCGGGGTGGAGCTCGGGGGGCTTCAGCCTGCCGTCGGCGTCTTGCCACCACCAGAACGCCTGCGGAAGGAAGCTCGGACCGAGAACGCTTTCCAGCATGTTGAACGAGCTGCCCGAGGCGACGGCAAGCGGAACCGTATCGGGCATTCCATTCCCATCCGGGTCGCGTTCCTTGAACGCTTTCAGCACTTGCTCGTATTCGTCTACCGTTTTCGGGATCGGAAGCTGCAGCTTTGCGAGCCAGTCCGCCCTGATTTGCAGCGCATTGAGCGTAAGAAGACCGTTCTCGATCGGAATGCCCAGTATGTTCCCTTCATAGGTCGCTCTCTCGAACGCCTCGGGAACTACGTTCTTCTTTAAATTCGGACCATATTTGTCGAGCAGACCGTTCAGCGGTAAAATGAGGCCTTCATTAAACGCCTGTACGGCTTCGGATATGGACAATTCGGCGAAATCCAACTGCTCGCCGGAGGAGAGCATCATATTCCGCTTAGACCTGCACGGTCCTCCGGCTCCTCCGTCCGAGAAGACGATGCGGACATCGGCGCCCGTTTGTTCCCGTATCCGGTCGTGCACCCGCCTCTCCTCGGCCGTTTTCCGGTCGAAGGACGGATTGCAGTTCAGCCCGACGATTTGGATCCCCGGATTACGCGGTTGGCCGTTGTTCGATCCGTCACGCTCCGGAGCGGTCGAATCGCAGGCGGACGCAGCGATGGCGAGAACCGGGAGCATAGCGGCAAGCGCAGATCTGATCCATGGGCGCAATCTCATCGTTTCAAGCCTCCTCTGCTCCGAAAGACGCCTCGACAATCAAGCGTCAAGCGGTTGTGTCTACTTTGCTTTTGCTTTAAGCTCCTGCAGTTTCTTCGTCGCGCTCTCTTCCGATAGCCGCAATGCGGTATTGAAGTCTATCTCGCCTTTAATGACCTGATTCATGTTAGCCACATACAGATTGGAAATCGGGATTTCGTACACGCTCTTATACGGGACTTCCGCCATTTTATTATAGAAATAGGCGCCCCAATTTTTATCCTTATACTTCGTATCCTGACCGAATTCTTTCCTTACGTCCAAATTTTTCAGGACCGGCATAAAGCCCTTCCTGGCGATTTCCGTCTGGAATTCGTCCGAACCGAGATGCTTCAGCATTTCCATCGCGGCATCCGCGGTATTTTTGGTTTTCGCCATCCGCGTAATGCCGAAATATTGGGTATATGGCTGCCCCCCTACGCCCGGCAAATCCTGGAACGAAGGCATGGCTACCCAGTCCCAGTTGAATTTGCTCAATTGATCGCCACGGCTGCTGGCCACGAAAGCGGTCATGCCGCCCAGCATCGCCACCTGTTGATCTATGAAAAAGCCGTTCAGCACATCGTGCTTCTTCATGAAATCCTGAACGCCGGGCACCTCGGTGGGGGCGATGAGCAAGGTCTGGTAAAATTTCTTCCATCGCTCGTCCCGGTTCATCGTGGGTGTGCCTGTTTTCTCATCGACAAGCGGAATGGAAAGCGGATTCATAGATAGCATGTAATTGACAAACGGCGCATATCCGATATAGCTTTTCTCGCCCTCGGTTCTTGTCAGCTTGCGCGACAGATCGTAGATTTCCCCCCAGGTCATGCCGTTTTTCGGATAAGGGACGCCGAATTTATCGAGAATATCTTTATTGTAAATGATGCCGATCGAATCGGTTACGACGGGAAGCGCGTAAATGCCATAGCTTGAAGCTCTGACGCCGCTAATGATCGACGGGTCGAACCGGTTGAGATCGACCTTGTGCTGCTTGATCAGATCGGACATGTCGAATTGCAAATTGTAGGAGATGAATTCGTCCTCGAAGTAGCCGACATTGGCGAAATAAACATCGTAATGCGTACCGGAGGCGAGCATGCCGGCGACGTCCATCCCTTTTCCCGTGTTTTGGATGTACTTGATCGTATAATCGGGAAATTTCTTTCTCAAGCTGTTGCCGTACCGATTGTCGAAATCGGCCGGCGTCATGCCGTTCTGGGCGTAGAAAACAATTTCGACGGGCTCCTTGCTTTTTCCTTCCGCCGCTTTGCCCTTATCTTGGCTTCCGCTGTCGGCCTTGTCGCCGCCGGTTGCCGCCCCGCTGCCGCAGCCCGCAAGCAGTGCAATAGCCATCAGCGATAGCGATATCGTTCTGATCTGTCCCTTCATGAAACAACCTCCCTATTTTTATCAATATCTTCGATTCCGGCCCCGGACACCGGAACATCCTCACCCTACTCCAAGAAGCGCTCGCCGTTCAATCACAATATATTCATATCGTTGAAATGGCCCGTTTCCGGGGCCCGGTACAACGAGTTGAATATTGTAATACAACGTAAGAAAACCGTCCTGGAAAAACGCCCGGACGGTCCATTAGTGTGCAAACCCAAACGTTAGCGCGTTGGAGGGAAGGGGTATTGAACTCCAACCGCTGCCCACTGTCGTGTTGTCTTGATTAGACTTGGCGGTAACAACACGACTTCAAAGGCGGCGCGAGTGTGATTTTGCAAGGTCCATGTCAAATTCACACCCAAACTTTCCGATCCAATAACCATTCCCTCTGATCTCTTACGAGCTGCCTTCCACTTTATTCAGCTTCAACCTGTCTTCCAGCCGGTACTGCGGAAAGCACTTCCGGCTCCCCGTCATCCATCGCATCAAATCACGCACTGCGCTGAATTTCCTCGTTCTTTTTGCAAGTCAAACTATATACTTGACCGTTCTCGATCCACTAAATGGAAAACCTACAGTAAAAGTAACTAGAAAAAATCAAATAGCAAGCAATAACGGGAAAACCTACAGCTATATTCGTCATAATCGGGCCCAAAAAGCAACTTCGATAAAATATACTACAGGTTTTCCAGTTAAGCTATCACAAGAAGCGATAAATCGAAAAATTAACGGCATGTTTTCCAGTTACGGGTGCGGGAACGGTTCGAATGCGGGGAGCCCCGGACGTTAAAAAAGCCGACAGCGGTGCTGTCGGCGGGCATGCTTGCACATCGTTTAGCTGTCGGCGGTTTGCATCCCTTGCTCCCGCTTGCGGTTGAAGAGAAGCTCCCTGTACTCGGAAGCCGTAATGCCGGTGTACTGCTTGAACACTTTGGCGAAGTAGCTGTTGCTGTTGAAGCCGGAACGGGTACCGATGTCGGCGATTTTCGTCCGGGTGTCGGATAGCAGCCGCTTCGCTTCTTCGATGCGGTATTCGTTCAAATACTCAACCGGAGTCCGGTTATATCTTTTCTTGCACACGGTAATCAAATGCTGCTTCGTAATGCCGAGATGTTCGGCCATCTCGTCCAGCGAGAAATTGACCGTATAATGCTTGACGACATAATCGCGGATTTTGCCGGCATAATCTTTCGTCTCTTCGGCATAGTCCCGGTAGCTGTAAAATTTGGCGAAGACGAACTGCTTCACGGCGGTAACGTTCATAATCCCTTTGTCCGTAATAAGACGGTTCAGCTCGTTCAGAAACGTAAGACTGTTCTGCCCGAACAGGCGAAGCAGCAGCGAGACGACCTGATAGAAGTTGAGGTTGTACTCTACGACGGTCAACTGCTCGGAGAACAGGACGTTCAGCGTCTCCGTGAAGCTCCGCTCGTTCTGCTGCCGGATTGCCAGCTCCAGTTCCTCGATGGCGGGTGCTTTCAAGGTGGCCTCGTAGTCCATCGGCAGCTTGTTGTAGCAGTACAACCGGCTGTCCGTCGTATAGATCCGGCCGATATTGTAGGCATACATAGCTTCGATATAAGATTTATGAATGTCCTCGAGAGAGTGGATGCCGCCGATGCTGATCACGGTCGATTCCAACTGCTTGGCGTCGAATGCAAGCAGCAGCTCGGTTACGAACCGGTTCGCATCCCCGTGCTCCGCTTGAAACAACGCCAAGACGTCCCCGTTCGGTTCCCGGAACAGCTCTGCCCGGAACGATGCCGTCAAGCGATTTTCCAGACTTCGCATAAGCGTCGTCGTTGCTTCCGCGGACTTCTCGCTGTCTTCTTGCGGCGCTGGGGTAAGGATGGCAACGACGAGTCGAGGCGTCATATCGTGCAACAACCTGTCCGTGTACGGATTTACGTGAGTTTCCCCTAGAATCAAACGGCGCAGCAGCGATTTTCTCAACAGCTCTTCGCTCTCCGCGACCCGGGAGACAATGCGGCGGAACGGCTTATACAGCTCGCGCGCACCGAACACAATGAACACGGCCACGAGGGCGATGACGGCGAAGACGACGGCCAATACTTTGTTTTTGAGGACGGTAACGTCCTTGTACAGCAGCTCCGTATTGACTTCTCCGACTAATTCCCAATTGAAGGCACCGAGTTTATGCCGATTGATCCGGATGTTCGAATCGTCGTTCCCGATACCCGACATCGGTTTGCCGATGTGTTCCTTGTCCCGGTGGTACATGATCGTTCCGCCGGCATCGGTCAAGTAGTAATTGTACAGCTCGGCGCTCACGTTCAGCTCGCTCAAGAAGGAATGATAGATTTTATCCAGATCGACATTGAATATAAAGTAATTCGGTTCTCTTTGCTGACCGGGGAGCTTCTGGACGATGGAAACGAATGACCTGCCTTGCCCGAAATGTCCGTTCTTGAGCTCGAACTGGTACAAAGGAAGCTTGGGAGCTTCCGAGACGATCCAGGGAACGCTGCTCCGTTCAGGATTCCGCTCGATCCCATAATTCGATATGAGCAGCGAGCGGTCGCCGCCGTTATACAGCATATATTCCACAATGTAGGGGTTGGCGTACAGAAGCTTGTTGAGCTCGGACCATGCCTTCCACTGTTCCGTCGCCGTTTGCAAGTTGGCGAAGCGGGCATCGGCTGCCGTAGCGTTTGCGAAGTCTATAATTTGCTGCAGCGTCCGTTCCATGAGGGTGCCGGTGCGGATCAGCTCGGTCTCGTTTTTCGAATCGACCAATCGGACCGTCTGCTTCATGAACAAGTTCGTATTGTAAGCGCTTGATAAAAGAGCGGGTATAACGGACACCACGACGAGCACGATGGCCACCCGGTACAAGTATGAGCGGGCATCCCGTTTCAACGCCGATTCCCCCTTAGGTTGATCCCATTAGAATTCGCGAAACAAATATGCGATCCTGCCTGTTGCTCCGACAAAACAAAAGAGGAGCCCGAAAGAAACACGCCCCTCCACAATCGCACCCGCAAGTTCCAGTAAGAAATACGATCTAGGAAATGATTTTATATTAGTTAGGAACGATTTCCGGACTAAGTCGTGGTCATACCATAATATACATTATATAACTTTAGCATACAGGTTTTGACTGGCATCGTCAATATCCATTTGACGAAAAACAACCCGCTTGATTACCGGAAACGGCCAAGCGGGCTGACAGCATAATATAGGTTCATTCGCTTAGCGACTAGTGCGTATAAGCCGCGACGTTGTCCTGATCGATCGCCTCGTGCAGGGCGGCGTTCAAACCGCTCGCGATGATGTTGGCGATATCTTCGATAAATTGGTCTATATCCTTCGGCGTAACGAGCAAATTTTGGCCGATCGGATCGAGTAACTCGCGGACTAGCTGAAGCCGCTCGTTCTCCTCCATACTGTCCAACATGCCGAAAATTTGACTCGTGTTGTTCGTCTGGTTTTTGAAATGATTCAGCATCATGTCCATCGTGCTGTTGACGATCGTGGACGCGTATACGACTGTCGGCACTCCGATTGCGATGACGGGCACATGGAGAAATTCTTTCGTCAGCCCTTTCCGTTTGTTGCCGACTCCCGAACCGGGATGAATGCCCGTATCCGCTATCTGGATCGTCGTATTGACCCGCTCCAGCGCCCTGGAGGCCAATGCGTCGATGGCAATCACGAGATCCGGCCGCGATTTCTCCACGATGCCCTGTACGATCTCGCTCGTCTCAATGCCCGTCGTGCCCAGCACTCCCGGGGCCACGGCGCTGACCGGACGGTAGCCCGGACTCACCTGCTCGGGCATCAGCTCGAAATAATGACGGGTCACCATCACGTTCTCGACGACAAGGGGACCTAGAGCGTCCGGCGTCACATTGTAGTTGCCGAGCCCGATTATAAGCACTTTCGCGTCTTTGCCGATGCCGATACGCCCAAGAAACGCGGCGAATTCCTGCGCCAGCCTCGTCGCTACGCGATCCTGAAGGTCGGAATCCTTCTCCCTTAGCCGCGGAACCTCGATCGTGACGTAGTGTCCGGGCTGCTTGCCCACCGCCCTCGCCCCTTCGTCGTTCGCTATGTCCATCTTCGTCACGATCATATCCCCGTCATCTTCCGACGTATCGGTATGTACGCCCGGTATCGCGTCCCCGAGCCGGCCGGAGGCCATTTCCTTCGCTTCCAGAGCCAGATCGGTCCGCACCGAATATCCGCTTAAATCCAACTCCATATCATGTCTCTCCTTTCCGCCTGCGCTGCTTTTTAGTTTGTGAGGAATCGGAGCCGTTTATTCGAATCGGATTGCAATTTGGCTTGGCCCATGGTAAAATGTATAAAGTTGTCGACAGACCTGACATACTTTGATCGGTTGTCTTGGACATAGTCGCATGGATGCTTTTGTTTTTTTAAGGAGGTGAACGATCGTGCCTAACATTAAATCCGCCATCAAGCGCGTAAAGACTAACGACAAGCGTCGCCTTCAGAACGCTTCGCAAAGATCGGCTCTGCGTACGGCTGTCAAAACGTTCGAAAACGCAGCTGCTTCCCAAAACGTTGAATCGGCAAAAGAAGCCTTGATCACAGCTTCCAAAAAGCTGGACAAAGCTGTAACGAAAGGCTTGATTCATAAAAACGCGGCAGCCCGCAAAAAATCCCGTTTGGCGAAACAACTCAACTCGCTTTCCGCACAAGGCTAAGCGAAAAAAGTCCTTGCTCATCCGACGCAAGGACTTTATTTTTTGGCGCGAGCACTACCCCGCGAGCTTCATCAGAAACATTTCCAGCCCCAACACTTTGTCGACCTTCCCGCTCTTCATCCGATAGTCCAGCTCGGCGAGCTGCTCCAAAATGTGCTCCAGCCGCTCCGGAGCGAACTTCTGGCCCTGCTCGGCGGCGACTTTCACCGCGTACGGGTGCAGCCCGAGCTGGGAAGCCATTTGCTGCTGCGACAGCCCTTGCTTGGACAACTCCTTCACCTGCAGCACGATGCGGAATTGGCGGGCGATCAGCAGCACGAGCTTGACCGGCTCCTCCCTCTGCTTCAGCAAATCGTATAGGATCGAGAATGCCCGATTCAGTCTAAGCCTTACGATGTCGTCGATCAGGATAAAGACATTCTGCTCCGTACTGCGCGTCACGAGCTTGTCCACGCTCTCGCCGGTCACGGTGCCGCCGGCTCCTACGAACAACGACAGCTTCTCGATCTCCGCGGCAAGCGTCTGCAAGCCCCCGCCCGTATACAGAATGAGCTGGTCCGCCGCGCCTTCCGCGAAATGGAACGATCTGCGCTCCGCCTGCTTGTTCACCCATTGGAGCAAGCTTTCCGCATTCATCGGCAGAAACGGGATCGTCGCTTCCTTGAGCGATTTGACGATTTTTTTCCGTTCATCGAGCTTCTCCGCATCGACCGTGAACGCGATAACGGTAAATTCGGAAGGCGCCTTCATATACTCGAGCAGCTTTTCCGGCTGATGCTGCACTTTGCCGCTTTCTTTCGCCCCGGTGAAAAAAACGGCGTTATCCGCGATGATCAGCTTCTTCGGCGCCATAAACGGCAGCGTCTGCGCATCATCAAGCACGACATCGAGGCTTGTCTCCGCCAAGTCGTATTTGCTGACGGCAAATTCCCGGTATTCGGGCTCCACCAGCTTCTGCGTCAAATACCCGATAAATTCGCGCAGTAAATAAGACTCCGTTCCGTAGCATACATAAACGGGCAATACGTTTCCTTTGCCGATATCGCGCGCCGCCGATTTGTACTCCAAGCTTCCCACCTCAACCCGCAAACTTCATGATGTTCATCATAACAAATACAAAGGGATCACGTCAAAGCCGTTTCGGACTTTGACATCATCCCTTTGTCCCAGCACATCTATATAAACATCCGGCGACGGTTCCCAGGCGACCTTCACCGGACGGTCATACGAGGCAGGTCATCGAACTCTTTTGTTACTATACAATACGCAGCAAGCCGCAAAGTGTGCTTGATTGAAGCGTCCTTTTTTTTCTAGAGCGGTAAAAGCCGCAAGCGTAACGCTTACGGCTGCACGGTCTCCGTCCGTTTGGCAATGTCGACGACGATCGTCTTCGTTTTCCCATCGGTCGACGTAATCGAGTAGGTCAGCTGGGCGCTGCCTTTCCATTTGAGCAGCTTGGCCTTATCCTGCTCCTTCCAAGTGGCGGAGAAGAACATCTCCGTCTGCTTGCCGTCTGCGGTCGTAACCGCGATTCGGCGCTTGGCGTTGTCTATGATCGCGACCAGAAGGCCGTCTTCCGATACGAGCTGGGACGTCGGAGGCACCGCCACCAAGCCGGCCGCACCCGGCAGCTCGGTCAGTCCTTTGCTCGACTCGGACGACTTATCGGCATCCGCTGCTTTCGTTTGTTCCGAGCCTGTCGATTTGTTGACGGTATCGGCTGTGGCACTATCCGTCGCCGGTTCCGGCGCCGGCGTTGCGGCTATGCCGAATCTTTCGGACGAAGGCGAACTGCCGCTTTCGGGTGTCGTTTTCTTCGTTGTATCGTTTAATTCAGGCTGAAACGGATTCACTGCGCCGGACGACGGCGAACCGGTCGAGCCCGAAATGCCGGCCCCGGCCCCCGCCGCATTCGGATTGCTGTCGGCAACTTGGCTTTTATTGACTTGGCCGGCTGCGGCATCCGTGGAACCGGCGTTCGTTTTTCCGTTCTGTACGGCCGTTCCGCGCTGATCGTTCATCGTACCGGTCTGGGGTTGAGACGGCTCGGTCGCCGGCTTCGAAGCTTGGCTGCCGGAAGTGGAGCCGGTTGGCGCCCCTCCCGAGGCTGTGCCCGATGTCCCGCTTGCCGAGCCGCCTCCGGTTTGCGAATTCGACAAGGCGCTGCTGCGTGGCGCCTCCGCCTTATCGGCCGATTTCGCCGATTCCTCGGCCGCGCTCTTCTGTTTCGCTCCGGCCGACTTCGCCGTATCGCTGCGGCTCTCCGCCGTGCTGTACATGAACTGGGCGTCATCCGCCACCTTCGTACCGTCCATATCCTGGATGAAAACGGCCAGCAGCAGCCCGGCCGCCACGATGCCGCCGGTCGCCGCGAGCCAAGCCGTCCGGAACCGTCTGGGACGTTCCGCCGCAAGCGGGATTACTGCCGCAGCTTTCCCGTCTGAACCGACGGAAGTCGCCGCGGACGTTTTTATCGGACCTTCGCCTGCGCGATCGATTTCCGCAAGCTGGGGCAGAATGGAATCGACGAGACTGAAAGGTGGCGCCACCTTCGGTAGGTTGGCCAGCTCTTGGGATAATTGCTGCAACCTGGAGAACATTTCCGCGCAATCCGGACACTGCTGCAAATGAGCCATCATGGCTTCATGCTCCGAGTCGTTCAAATCCAGATCCAGATCTCTTTGCATCAGTTCCATCACCTCATGACAATTCATCCCCGCACACCGCCTTTCTGATAGTCTTGGAGTAAAGATTGCAACTGCTGCCTCGCCCGAAACAAATACGATTTGACCGTATTGAGAGGCAGATCGAGGGATTCGGCGATTTCATTGTACGAGAAATCCTGCAAATACCGGAGTACGACTACAGTCCTGTGGTGCTCGGGGAGAAGATCGATCGCCTTCTGTATATCTTTGGCTACATACGTAGACATCAGCTCGTCTTCCACGCTGTTATCGGCGGTAAATACCATATTGTGCTCTTCGATCGATACGGTCGCCTTCGTACGCCGGAATTTGTCGATGCATATGTTCGTGACGATACGCTGCACCCACGTTTTGAACTGAGCCTTTTCTTCGTAAGAGTTAATTTTCGTATATATGCGGATCAACGCTTCTTGAGCGGCATCTTTGGCATCCTGCTCATTTCCCAGAATGTAATAAGCCGTCCGGTACACGTGTGTTTCGATTTCACGCAATAGGGTAATTAGAGCGTCGCGATCGCCCGATTGGGCAGCTTTGATCAATTGCTGCGCTACCACAAGGATCCCCCTCTCTTGCAACCTTTTAAACGGGCGTCCCCCGAAAAAAGTTGCACCTTTTTCAAAAATGTCATGAACAAGTCCCACTTAAATCCTATTTTCGTTCAACTTATATAGAATAACAGAAAAAGATTTTGGGGTATACGGGTTGAGAATGGATTCCGCTTCTCGGACGATAGCGCGGTTATTAAGAAGACGGGACAGCCATGACGTAGGTTCGATAGCTGCTCGAAGGACGAACAAAAACCGTTCCCCCCGGTTAAAGGAACGGTCATTTGTCTTACTAATTGTTACACAATCTCATGCTTCGTACCACTCCATCGCTCATAGATCAGCGTCTTCTCCTTGCCGAACAACCGCGGCAAAACGTGCACGCCGAACGACAAATTGATCAAAGCGGCAACGAAGAAACAGACTACCATCGCGATCGGCGGAAGAGTCTGGATGGCCCGGCCGATCAACATGGCGTTTACGCCTCCGACGATCCCGTAAAGCAATCCGTACCGGATGAGCAGTTCCATGAAACGGATCCGTTCTTCCTGCCCCTTGACCCGGATGCGGACGATCCATTTGCCGACCGTTCGTCCATTCGTCACATATGGCAGCAGCACGAAGTAACCGAAGCATATCGCCAAATACATCCAAACGTTCCGATCCCGCAAAAACAGAGCAAGAAGCGGAAACAACAAGATCGCGTCTAACTGCAGCGCTACGAGCCGCCGCGTGAACCCGACCTGCTTTGACTTCAGATCGATATGCTCGTCAAGCCTATCCGCATGAGGTAGCAGCCTCATGAGAAGCGGAGCGGCGATAAACCCGATCATCCCGCCGATCGTGTTCAACAGCAAATCGTCCACGTCGAACAGCCGATACGGACAATCGTAGATGCCGTACAACCCGGTTACTTGCGTGACTTCAAAAAACAAGGAAAGGCCGAACGCCGCCATTACCGCACCAATGAAGCCGAAGCGGAAATAATAGCGGCAATAGGCGCCTAGCGGTACGAGCAGCAGCACGTTGAAAGCGGCCTGCAGGAATGCCCTCTCCTTGAACAGCAGCAAGTAAGTGGCGGGATCTCCGGGCACGACCCTCGTTTCCTTCACGATATCCCTCACAAATTGGAGCGGCGTAAAGGACATGAACGTTTCCCGCAGTCCCGTGCACGTATTTCGCGTCGAGGGAAGCGGAAGAATGACCAGGTACAGCGCAGTCAGCAAATAAAGCAGCAGCGAATATATGACCAGTACGCGAATTTTATTGATATAACCGTATTTGCGGTATTGGACGATCAGGAAAGGCAGCGTAAATAAAAAAGCCAAAATCGGAAACGACAGAAATGCATAGCGGATAGGAATCAAGTAAGCGTCAATCATAAGATAAGGACACCCCGGTATCAATAGCGGTAAGATTCCATTATACCGCCGGGACGGTCCGTTATCCACCTTTTCGTCCTACTTTGCCACCCATCCCGTATTCGTGCCGTTGCCCGATTCTTTTACATAGAACACGGAACCTGCAAGGCCGTCGATTCGACGATACGTTGAACCGATATCGGCGGTGACTACCCCTTCGGGTGAGCCGGACCCAATCGCCTCGATGCGATCGTTCGCACCGGCAACGTGGATACGTCTCGCGCTTCGATTGCCGCTTCCGACCAATACCGGCGTCATATTCCCGAACGTAAACACGCCCTCGACCTGAATGTCCGCCGCGGCGTCCGGCGTTCGAACGATGCCGCCCAGAACAATGGAGGAGCTGAACGTAATGTTGCGCACCAAAGCCCGGTGACCCGGTCCGACGAACGCGAACGGACTGTAGTTGCCCGCTTCGGAGCATGGATCGATAAAAGAAATATTTTCGAACACCATATTCGTCACGACGCCGTCGCGGATATCGATGCCGTGCTTTTTGCAATTTTTCAGCACCATATCGCGAAAGACACCGTTCGAATGATTGCCTCTCAGCTTGATGAAGTTGTCCGTATTTCTTGGCGGCACCGTCTGGATGTCCCCCGCCACGATAACGTCCGAGATTTGGTAATCTCTGGACCCTCCGTGCAAATCGAAACCTACTGTAGGCGTTTGCGTAATCGTAATGCCGCTGATGATCGCTTCCTTCATAACTCCGGTCCAAAACGTTCGGCCAATGTCCATCAAACAGCCGCTCGCCACAATTCCGTTGATTTTGGCCGCATTCGCGCCTGCGTTTCGGATCGCGCCCATGCCTACCGAATGGAAGCGGCAATTCGTAAATTGGAACCCGCGGTACCCGGTCAAATCTTTCTGGGCCGTTTCGTCTCCCTCCACATAATCCGAAAGATTCGGCCATTCCAGATTGACGCCGAAATTGCAGTTGGACATCAAAGTGCCGGATACCTTCAAGCCTCTGCCCCATATTTCGATTCCATGGTAGAAGCGGCTGATCCGGCAATCGTTGAACTCGATATCGATATCGGCTTGTTCGCCTATCGCTCTTTTTGCCAAAATTCCGATTTTCGGCACGACTCTGAAATCATAGTTTTGCGATCCTTCCAGATCGACGTTCTTGAACTGCACGTTCGGAGCTTCCGTGCGTATGGCGGGTGCGGCGCTCTCATCGGTGCAGATCAACCGGGCTTCCTTCAAGCCGTCGGAGAAAATGAGCAGGCTGTTGGCCGCCTTTGGGATGAACAAGGAGGTGAACCGATAATAAGCTCTCGGTATTTTCAGCGCCTTCTTGACGCCTGCGCCTAACGAAGCCAAGTAATCGATCGCAGCCTGGATGGCCGCCGTATCGTCGCTTCCGTTACCCAAAGCGTTGAAATCGTCCAGACTGACCATCCTCATCGTCTTTTTGCGGATACCTTCGACAAGCTGGTCGGAGGCGTTCAGCCGATCGTGATTTTCATTAATCGCTCCGACAAGCGTGGATTTCTCGGTCGTTTTCAGACTCGGCATGCTTCCGATAGCGGCGCAAGGATTGCAAGGTTCGCCTCCCGCACCTGCATGGATCGTGCGCATCAGTCCGCCGGAGACGACAGCCGCTCCGGTCACCCCCAAAGAGGCAAGCACTGCTCGACGGCTCATCCGTTTGCCCGCCCCTGCTTTCCCTGGCTGCGCGTTGCGATCGGTTTCAACCGGTGGTTCATTCCCGAATTTCGGATTGTCCACTCCAAATCCCTCCATTGACCGGATTCGATTATTGTGATTGCTCGTTCCCGCGCCTGTGCCGCATCTCGCGGCCCCTCACCCAGACGCGCTTCAGTTCAAGCTCGTCGGAGAGCATTAGAACATCGGCCTGCAGGCCGGGTTTCAGCCGTCCCGTCACCACTTCGAGTCCGAGCCGTTTAGCCGGATTGAAGCTGGCAAGAAGGCTGGCCTGCTCTACGGTCAGACCGATTGTCCGTACCATGTAGCGGAAAGCTTCGATCATTGTCAAAGTAGAGCCGGCGAGCGCTCCGCCGCTCTCCAAGCGCGCAATGCCGCCCTCCACTGCAACGTCCAATCCGCTGACCGTATACTTGCCGTCGCCGAGTCCCGCTGCGGCAATTGCATCGGTAACCAGCAGCAGATTATGGTGCCGTTTCACGTCCGCGAGAAGCGCTATGCAAGCGGGATGCACATGATGGCCGTCGCAAATCACTTCCGCCGAGATGCGGGGATCGGTCAAAACCGCTCCGACGGTTCCCGGCTTCCGATGGTGCAGTCCGGTCATCGCGTTAAAAACGTGCGCCGCATGACGCAAGCCATGCTCAACGGCAAGCCCGATTTCCTCGTAGGATGCATCGGTGTGCGCGCATGAAGCGATAATCCCTTCGGCGTGCAAGGCACGGATCAGCTCAAGCGCGCCTTCCCGTTCCGGAGCCAAGCTGAGCATGCGAATCAGCCCGGGGAATCGGCTGTTCCATTCCCGGACCCATTCCGGCCGAGGCTCCACGATATAGGCTGGATTTTGCGCGCCCGGCCATTTCGGCGACAGGAACGGCCCTTCCAGGTGAACGCCGAGGAGTTGCGCATATGGCATCCCTCCCTGCCGATACGCCTGTACCGCTTCCAATACGGCGCTTATCCGCTCCCGCGGCGACGACAACGTCGTCGCCAGCATCGCCGTTGTCCCGTTAGCGCTATGGAAACGCGTAATGGAGTCGAATGCCGCTTCATCCGCTTCCATAAAATCGTGACCATAGCCGCCGTGAACATGGACGTCGATAAATCCGGGGAGCAGCCACCCACCGTGGGCATCCACCTCGATATCCGCACGATCGGCAATTTCCCGGGGAAGCAGCTCCCTCGGACCGGCATAGCGGATAATCCCGTCTTCGAGAACAAGCGTATCCGACCGATCTTCCGTGCCGGCCACTTGTCCGTTAACGATCATTACGCACGGATGATCCTTATCCCGGCTTCCGAACATAGCGGTGTCCTCCTATTGCAGCAGCTTTTGCAGCACCGGAGTCAAACCGTCGGCAATCCGCATGAAGCCAAGATCGGTCGGATGGACGCCGTCAACCGTACATTCGTGAAAATGATCGCCCAGCAAGCCGGAGCCGTCATAAAAAAACACGTTCCGGTCTCCTTGCCGGTTCAACCGCTCGACCGTCTCCCGCTGGATCGCCTGCATGCTCAGCCGTTTGTTCAGCAGCTCGTCATCGAACAGCTCGCGCGCGAAGCGGATTTTGGATACTACAAGGATCGGCACGGCTGGATGAGCGTCCCGGTAAATCCGTATAAATTCGGGCAGCGTCTTCTCCATATGCTCCGGACGCGGACAGTTCGCCTCATAATCGAGCACAAGACAAGCAGGGTTCGGAATATCGCCGACGAGCATCGCCACCTCCGGCTCCCCGCGTCCGCTCCCGGAGAACCCCAAATTGATAAATTCCAGCGGAATTCTCCGGCTGAGAATATTCGTATAGGACATCCCCGGACGCGCCGCGCTTGCACCCTGCGTAATGGAAGTGCCGTACACGACCACTCGCTTATCGCTCGCATAATCCGCCGGCTCGGCAACGTTTCCGTCCCGATCCAGCCCGATGTTAACCTCCTCCACTCCTTGATAGAGCGGGAAGTATAAAGTCACGTCGCGAAGCCGGCGCTTCATTTTCTGATACATGACGATTTCGTAATCCCGCTTCGTATGATCATAGCGGGACGAGCTGTGGAACAAACGCCGCTCACCGATATCGATATAGCTATCGAAGCCGCATTGACTCGTCGCGGGCATGTTGTTCAAATCGGCCAAACCGCTTAATTTGACTCTCAATGTAAGGCTCGACGAATCGGTCCGGAACCGGATTTGCCCTCCCGATGTGCAGTTCGCGAATTTGTCTACGACTGGCGGAATAACGACGCGCGGAGCTTGCGGCAATCTGCGGTATTTGCCTTCCTTCCCGTACCAGGCGAAGCCGTTGATGCGAAAAGGCGGATTGGCCGGAGAATGCCATGTCAAGTCCAATTCGGTGGCGTTCATTTTTTCATCTCCTGCTCGATCAGTTTGTCCAGGCGCTCGGCCGCCTCTCTAAGCGCGGTATTGACGTCCTTGCCCGCACTGAAGGCATTAAGCGCATTATTCATCTCGCTGTTCGCATTCGCCGTAAAGGGAGACGCGAGCGACATCGGGGCATACGCTTGGATGAGCGCCTGAACGTTTTTGCCCTGAATGCCCGGCACGCTCGCTCCGAAGCTTTGCATCGCCTTCTTCGCATCTTTCAGCACCGGCACGAAAGCCAAATTCCGGGTCATCCATTCCTGATATTCCTCCGACGTAATATAGGTGAGGACCTGGAACGCCGCGTCCCGCTGCGCGCTTCTGTTCGTAATGTACATATAATCCGGACCGGCCTGCAGACCGACGCCCGGCTTTTCTTTAAGCATCGGGATGGCGGCGATATCCCAATTTTTAAGCGCTTCCGCGGTTCTCGTCACATAGCCGCCCGTATGGATCATCATCGCGACGGTCTGATCTTTGAGGAACAAGTCCGCTTGCTCGCTGTATTTGTTGTTCGGCAGCTCCATCCCCGGTATTTTGTAGAAGCGGGCGATATTCGCGAACGATTGGACGAAACGGTCGTCCGTGAACATCGCTTTATTCGTTTTCGGATCGAAATACGGAGCGGACAGCTGGTTGCTACGGATAACGGAAGCGAATCCGAAGGCGATTCCTTTATATTGAACGCCTCCGTCGGTACGGGTCATTCTTCGGGCGAGCTCGTACAATTCATCCCACGTCATGTTGTCGCGAGGATACGGGACTCCGAATTTGTCGAACAAATCTTTGTTGAACAGGAAGGTCATGGCACCGGGCGTATAAGGCAGGCCGTAAATGCCGCCGTTCGCCATCCGTCTTTGGATCTCGATCAGCGAAGGTTCTATTTTATTCAAATCGTAATTGTACTTCTTGATCAGATCGCTGATGTCGCTTTCCAGTCCCATCCCCGTCAAGTACGTGCCGGTCGTATTCAGCGCAACGATCATAATATCGATCGGCTGCTTGCTGCCGAGCAGCGCCGCATAGTTGTCCGATTGCCTCGGGATGAATTTCAGCGTATATTGCGGAAATTTCTTCTTAATTTGTTCTCCGAACCTCGCCATGAACAGCTCCTCGGTACCCGACGGAGGATACAGGAACGTAAGCTCCAGCTTGCTGTTCGCCACTCGCGCCGCTTCCGCCTCGGGGGTTAAAGGAGCTTCCTTCCCGCCGGCGCCCGGATCCGTTTTGGTCGCGGAACCGCCTCCGCAGGCAGACAGCAGAAGCACCATGCTTCCGATTAAGCAATAAAGCATACGTTTCTTTCCAGCCATACCTTTTGCCTCCCTCACCCGTATCGTATTGTGTGCAGCCCATTAAGTCGAATAAGAAAAGCTTCTAATCAGAAGCCTTTTCCACGGCGAATGACCCTGCGTAAGGTGTAGCTTTTCTTAGTAAAGAAAGTCGCACTCCGGTTTAATGCTTCTGCGAAGTTACACTTTCTTTATCGTTAAAACCATCGCTGCGCGGCCGCCCCGATGACCCCCGAACTCGCCCCCATCGATGCCGGCAGCAGCTTGACCTCGTTCCACATCGCGGAAGCGGTTGTTTGCCTCACCTGCTCGGACACTTCCTTCAATAACAGGTCGCCGTTCGAGGCAACTCCGCCTCCGACTATGACGGCTTGCGGGTTAAACGCATGAATGATACCGCTTATTCCGACGCTTAAAGCACGAATCGCTACTTGCATCACTTCCTCCGCCCAGCTCTCTCCCGCATGCCAAGCGGCCATTACATCCTTCGAATCGATACCCGGGTCGGAAACGCCATGCTTCGCGCTTCGTTCGCGGACTATTCTCGCTATGCCCGTTCCGGAGGCGTACAATTCGAGACATCCGAAATTGCCGCAGCTGCAGCGGGGACCGTTGAAGTCGACGGAAATATGCCCGAGCTCGCCCGCCCCTCCGTAAGCTCCGCGAAGGAGCCGGCCGGAATGGAAAATCGCGCCTCCTACGCCGGTACCGAGCGCCAAGCAAATGAAATGGTCAAGCGTGCGCCCGGCGCCGAACCGCTTCTCGGCGATGCCGATGACATTGACATCGTTATCTACGTAGACGGGATAAGGAAACCGTTGCTCCACGGCACGTTTAATGGGGGTGCCGATCCAGCCGGGTATTCCATCCAGCGCGTGCGCGACGTTCCCCGTCGCGTAATGAATTTGCCCCGCGCTGCCGATGCCGATTCCCGTAATCGGGGGCGGCTCCTCCAGACGGCCGTGAATATCGATCATGCTTGCGATACCGGTCAGCACCGTTTCCATGACGGCTTGCGCCCCCCGTTCGCCCCTCGTCGGCACGATATCCTGACAGCGGATCTGCCCGTTGTCGTCCACTACGGCAAAATGAATTTTGGTTCCCCCAATATCCACTCCTATTGCAGCTTCATGCGCCACCTTGCATCGCCCTCACAAACCGCCCCGTTATTTCCCGGGGTCTCGTTATCGCCGTCCCTATCACAATGGCGTATGCACCGGCTTCCTTGCATTGTCTGCAATCGTCCGCCGTCCATATGCGACCTTCCGCTACAATGGGAATTCTGCCCAGAGCAGACAGTTCACGGACCAACCGGATATCCGGTCCATCCTGGTACGTACTGTCCGGCGTATACCCGGATAGCGTAGTTGACACCATATCGACCCCGAGCTCCATCGCTTTAACCCCCTCCTCGAAGGTGGATACGTCGGCGACGATGCCGATGCGGGGATTGTAATCCCTGATTGCCTGCACCAGCTCTCGCAAAGTTAGCCCGCCGGGACGCCTTCTCGGCGTCGCATCGATGGCGATCAGTTCCGCGCCGGCATCCGCGACTTGCTTCGCTTCGCGAAAGGTCGGCGTAATAAATACGCCGGAATCAGGATACTCTCGCTTGTAAATGCCCATCACCGGCAATGCACAGCGTTCCTTGATGGCGGCGATGTCCGCCGGGGTATTGGCGCGAATGCCGACCGCACCGCCTTGTTCCGAAGCCGCGGCCATGGCCGCCATATGATGGGAGCCAAACATCGGTTCATGCTCCAACGCTTGGCAAGAGACGATGATGCCGTACCGGAGACAGTCGATCACGTCGCGGATGTCGGCCATTGCAATTCCACTCCTTCGCGCACTAGAATTTGCTGAAACGATGCAAGCTTTTCCGGGTCGTTTCGGACCTGCCGCGGGGAATACCCTTTTTGCAGGCAAAATGCCGCTAAAGTTCCGGCCGCTTCCCCTATATTCCATTCCACCGGATGCAGCCTGTAGCATCCGTTCGTAATATGCGTAACTCCGATATTTTTGCACGCCGGGAGCACATTGTTCATCCGGACCGGAATGAGGCTTCCGAGCGGGATTTGAAACGGCATGCTCGGCACGTCGATGAACGTTCGGTTGCCCGTGCTCGGATGCAGATCGATCGCATAATGACCGATTCCGACCGAATCGAAATAAAACTCGGAACGTCCGTTTTTTCTAAGCTGCGGGTTCAAATGGTTCTCGATTACCGTAAATTCCGCCCGGATGCGGCGCGATTCGCGGATATACGGCGCCATCGCCAATCCGTCTTCCGTACCCGTGACATCTTTGCGCAGGCGCAAGCCCGGATAACCGGTCTTGCCGTCATGCGTGGGCGCCTCCGTCTGCATCCAATACAGCAGCGAAAGGCTTAGCTGCTTGGCCGCGTCCAAGTTCGCGCGCTTCCGTTCCTCGCTTACGTCGATGACCGGACCTAGCCAGTA
Organism: Paenibacillus mesophilus; assembly: GCF_005938385.1. Classification (GTDB taxonomy): domain Bacteria; phylum Bacillota; class Bacilli; order Paenibacillales; family NBRC-103111; genus Paenibacillus_AB; species Paenibacillus_AB mesophilus. Next base: position 69,907 of record NZ_VCRA01000023.1, on the reverse strand, counting down.
ATCGTTTTGCGGCCAATTGACGAGGGTGATATCGCTTTCAAACGTACCCGGCGCGAAATTGCTTTTAGCGATCAAGCGGCGATATAACCATAGCGAGAACAAACCGTCCTGCGGGAACAGCGTATACTGCTGCGACTCAAGCGTTCGCGGATTCGGCGCGACCCAGCTGAGCTGCTTGCCGGGCCAAATGTCGGGACAGTGGTCCCGCCAAAAGGAGTAGTCTCGCGGCTTGTCGATCGTATGGTCCTCCCCGGCTCTGTAGTCCATCGCGAAGCAGTACGTAATGGCCTGCATATCCGCCGGATCGGGCTCTCCCGGGAGCGCGTGCGGTTCCCCGGTTTGGCTGACGCTTTCCGCGCCGGTCGTATATTCGATTCCGGCAAGCGGCAGCAAATCTCCGCAATCGGTCGCGTCCAGAAAATAGGGGGCGGTCAGGATCGCTCGCTCGCCCGATGGAGCATGCTCCGCCGTGACCGAAAGTACTCGGTCGCCGTCCGCCTCTGCCGATACGATCCGGTATTGCATCAATAGCCGGATTCGTCCGCTATGTACGTACGGAGCAAGCATCTCTTGTATGACCTCGACGCCGACTCTCGGATCATGACTGATCGCGCTTACGAACGCGCTGCCGGGGTTGAAGCGGCTATCGGTGCGCGCCTCTGCTGTCAACGGAAAATGATTTTTGTAATAAGCCCGTACTCCATCGCGGTAACGCCTGTAACTGCGGGTACAACCATACTGTTCGATATACGAATGCTCGTCGGGAGGAACGGCCTGGCTCGTCAATTGCCCTCCAAGCCAGCTCGTTTCCTCGGTGATGATCACGTTATGCCCCATGCGCGCAGCGGCCAGCGCCGCGGCGCAGCCCCCCGTGCTACCTCCGACAATGACGATATGGGCCGAGTATTCCGCCATCATGATAGCCCGTACTCCGACACGGCTGCAGCGATCCGTTCCTTCTGCCGTTCTTCAAGCGGAAGCAGCGTAGTGGCTACAAACGGTTGACACAGTCCGAGAAGCGAAAGCGCATATTTATGCCCGGTTCCCCAATGAGCCGCTTTCTTGCCGAATACGGCTTCCTGTATGTTCGCAAGCTCCAACTGCTGTTTGCCGGCGGCGCGGGTGTCGCCTTCTCTGGCTTTCCGGTACAGCTCGACGCAGCGGTCAACCGCCAGACTCGATATGCCCGGGATAATCCCGTCCGCCCCGAGTTCGAGCGCCAAGTCGAGCGTCCCTTCATTTCCGTGCAGGATGGAAAAGTCGTCTCGGCCTCTAAGCTGTCTAAACATGGGCAAGTTGGCGAATAGATCGGCTTTAATGCCGACGATGTTCGGTTCTTCGCTTAATTCGACCACCATGCCGGGCGGGATCGGGTTGTTCGTATACACCGGGATATTATAAATGACTAACGGTTTATCCGAATTTCGGCTCATCGTAATGTAATACTGTTTGATTTCCCTCTCGTCCCGCACATTATAGAAATAAGGGGGAACGAGCACGACATGGTCCGTGCCGGCGTCAATCGCCTTCCGCATCATCCGTTCCGTCTTCCGCGGTCCTTCCGCGGATACGTTCGCCATGACGGGAACCCTTCCCTTCGCCTCGTCGACGGTAATTTGAATGAGCCTCTCCTTCTCCTCCTCCACGATCATCGGAAATTCTCCCATGCTCCCGAGCAGAAAAATGCCGTCCACGCCTTTGTCGATTAGCCGGGATACGAGCTTGCGCACTCCGGCCTCATCGATATTTTCACGCTCGTCGAGCGGCGTTACCATCGGGCAAATGACACCCTTCAGCTTGTTGCTATTATTCGTCTCCAACACCCATTCTCCTCTCTTTATAAAGCCCCGAGCTCGGACAAGCCGACTTTGCGTATCCGCAGCCGGGCGAGCCGGCTTCCGTCCTCCGGCAATCCCGCGCAATAAGCGAGCAGGACGGCGTCGTGGACGAAATGGATGGCGGTATAACAGTAACCGCCCCTGTCCTCTTCCTTCTCCAAGTAAAAAAATCGCTTCCACGTTTGCCCATCGTCTCTGCTGATGCCGGCTATTAAAGGCGTACGCCCCCCGTTGTTGCCGGTTAGCATACGCGTCTGGTAATTCGGGACCGGGTTCCATACCGCGAGCAAGCTGCCGCTGGCGGGAATCCGTTTCATCGATAACGGCGACCGGGGCGAAGAAAACTGTGACGGTGCCGCTTGACTCCACGTTTCCCCTTTATCCATCGAGAACATCTCGTACTGACAGCCGGCATCCGTCCGTGCCCAGGACCACAGCACGCCTGTCGTCAATTCGATCACGCCCGGCTCCTGCAAGCCGGATTTGGCATGGGGGGCATGCATGGCGCAAAATGTTTTCGCTTCCCGCCATGCCCGTCCGTCGTCGTCCGATAAAAAAAAGTGGGCGATGCCTCTCGAATCGTTCTGGTGATGGGGAACGCTGTAATCGGCCTCTTCGCCGGCCATTTTGTGAAAAGAAGTCGGAATGATCAATCGCCCGCCGGACAGCCTGACGACCCTATCGTTATTCGTCACGTAATACCCGAGTCCGGGGATGCAGCACCGGGCTTCGCTCCATGTCTTTCCTTCGTCGCTCGAGCGCCGGAGGTGGAGTCTTCCGTCATTTCTCGCCCGGCGTACGAAGTAGAACAAACCGATGTCCCCGTTCTCCATCCGCAAGAGCGATACGCTCATAATATTGCGGGCCCCATGCTCCTCAGCCTTCGCGATTATCGTATCTTCGGACCAAGTCTCGCCTCCGTCGCCGGAATATCGGGAAGCGATGCAGGAAGGCGCATCGTCGGCATTGGAGTCGCCGATAAATCGGCTGTATACGAACAGCAGCCTCCCATCCGGCAGATCGATAAACGCGCCTTCGCTGTTTCGCGGATTGCCGGCCGACGGACCGAGTTCCAGGACGACCTTCCCTATTTTGTCCATTCCCAAGACTCTCCCTACTATTAAATATACTATGGTAATACCTATAATCATCTAAATCGTTTCGAGGCGGCAGTTCAGTTACAGAAATGAGAATAACTCATGCATAATAACATTCCGTTAAATATAGCATGGTAATACCTAATAGAAAGGATAGCGTATATCCGCATCCTTACCCGCCCGCATCGGCTACAACAAGAACGATCAGCCCATGCCAAACCGGGTGCCGCTTGCTAAGTCCCATTTCCTTCCGGTTCCTTCAAAGCTCTGGACTTGCTAAGGTGCTTCAACATATGCTCCTTCGCTTGCCCGATATTTTTCTCCTTGATGCTCTGCGTAATCCGTCTATGATCGTCCAGCGTTACACGGCCACCTGAAGCAGAAAGCCGTTTATGGCGAACTTCCATAAAAAACTTGCTGATGACTTCGCTGAATTCGTAAAAAGACTCGTTGCCCGTCAATTTGAACAATGTGCGATGAAATCCGATATCTTGCTCGATAAGCGGCTCGGAATTGCGGATCGCCTGTTCCATCTTGTCGTTCCATTCATCCAGCTCATTCAGCATTTGCGGTTCCGCGCGCATAATAACGAGCTCGACAGCGGCGACCTCGAGTATGAGACGAATCTCTTGCAGCTCCATCATTTTCTGCTGATTGCCGAACCAGCGAAAGTAGAACTGATCCATCAGCTGCTCCAAAGAGGCGTTGCTGACGAAAATGCCGTCACCCGGCTTAAGCTTGAGAATCCCGATCGTCTCAAGCGACTTTAACGCTTCCCGGACAACGGTTCGGCTTACGCCAAGAAGCTCGATAATTTCCTTCTCGTTCGGAAACGGATCACCTGGCTGGAGATTGTGCTCGACGATATATTGCTTGATTTTCTCTATCGCAACATCCTTTAGCGATTTCCGGATCAAGGTGTCCATGCTCTTCGCTCACCCCCTTTCATATATACTATGGTATTACCTAATATAATACATGGGATAGTGAAATTCAACTATTTCTTTTTTGGGGGGACTTGAAACAAATTGCCGCATATCCTAATGCCCCCCGCTGTATTGCCTATTTTGCTCCTAGCGGCTTCAATAAATGGCTCCGGATCATGCCGGCCGCACCGTTCTTATCTTTGTTCTTCAATAGCTCGACGATCGCCCGGTGATCCCGGATGCTTCCCTCTACTCCGTCCGAGCTGTCGTTGTCCTTATTTTTCAACTCCACCATTTGGAAATATTTATGGATCACATCAGTAAGTTGGATGAAGATGGGGTTCCCCGTCAAGCTGAGCAGCTCCCGGTGAAAGCTGTATTCATGCTTGGCGAATTCTTTCTTCGTTAACGGAGCGCGTTCCGCTTCATCAACGAGACGGGATATCCGCTCCAGATCCACATCGCTTGTTCCGGCTCGGTCAACGATGTGCGCAACCGCCGCCTGCTCGAGAATGATTCTGAACTCAAGAAGATTGTCCGACTGGTTGTCTACATGGCTCCACAAAAACAGCATCTCTTGAAATAGTGAGGAAAGATCGGCTTCCTTGACGAAAATCCCTTTTCCACGCTTTTTGTATATGTAGCCGAGCGCTTCCAGCGTGCCTAGCGCTTCCCGGATGACCGGACGGCTTACACCCAAGGCCAAGGCCAAATCTCTCTCGGTCGGCAGCTTGTCTCCGGGCTTAAGACGGTTCGCGGCTACGTAATCTTTTATTTTATAGCACGCCATATTTTTCAGCATGTAGTCGTCGCTAATGATCTGCTCCACGTTCCTGCTCCTCCGGGCGGCCGGCTTGTTTCTTGTAATGATCCTCTCTCATTGGCCTATAAGTTAGTTTATGGGTACGGGTTTGTAAAATCAAGTGGGGCGCTGCAAGAAGAGGAGCCCTTCGCCCCCAACAGCAGACCGAAATGAATGTAATATATTGTAAAATTTAAAAATAAATATGATAATATAGTCATACTATTTTTTTATGGAGGAAATGTATGAAAAAATTTGCACTCGGTCTACTCGTTGGAATCCTATTTTCTCTCACATCTGTTGCTGTAGCATCCAACACGATAGAAATAACTCCATCTCCGATTAAACTAATTTTTAACGGTAAAAAAGCGAATATGGGAGAGGAGTACGCGGCTTTTAATTACAACGGACATTTATACGTGCCAATTCGTTATGTTAGCGAGGCAGTTGGAGCTGCCATTGGATACAATGCAAAAAATGAAACGGTTTCTGTACTATTTTCCAAAGATCATGCCGTAATAAAAGATCCTAACTTTCCGAATATAGCGGTTAGCAATATAGAAGTTGCTAAAAATGATAATAAAAAAGTGTCGGGGCAACTATTGATAGATAAGAATCGGGAGTCAAACGATCCTCTTTACTGTTTCTTCACTTTAAGCTTCTACGATCGGTCAGGACTGAAGCTGGGGCAAATTGAAAAAGGGTTGGTTTTAGAAGGCGGAAGAGATTATGGAAAAATAAATGAGCTTGGAGTTATTCATGAATTTGAAGCTATTGGGGATGGAGATTTTACGAGCTATTCACGTCTTGAACTTAAAGTGAATTACTTTGATGTTGTTCCCATTAAAGGAAGTACTCCGCCAGTACCATCCATTACAAGTCATCCAACATTACCGGTTACATTATCGTCGTATTGCTGGAGGGGATGCGCCGATTACCTAAGTCCGATAAAACACATTGATAGTATTGGGCAGAAACCGGTTGAAGTACATCCAGGAGCGGAGGCGGTAATTTATTTTGATTACTACCCGAAACCTAAAATCGTACAGTTATCCAGATACCTTGTTGAAGATGGGAAGCAAATCGATGCCGCAAAGGAGCATTTAGTAAACAATGTCTTTTCTTTTCCAAGTGAAAAGGGTGTTTATGTGTACAGCCTTTTTGCGCAATGGAAAACATCGGATAAGTATGTTGACGGGGATGCAAGCTATGTATTTATAGTAAAAGTGAATTGAATATTAAAGCCGCAGCAGGAACAGGAGCCCTCCGTTGGGAGAGCTCCTACTTCACCGCAATTTAGGAACAAGTTCCTTATTGAAACCGGACCAAGTAATAATTTTTTTTGCCCCGCCGCAGTACGACATATTTGCCATGCAGACGGTGCTCCGCTTTGATCACGCTGTCGATGCCGTTCATGCGTTCGCCGTTCACATATACGGCTCCGCTTTCGATATCCTGCTTCGCCTGACGGCGGGAAGGCGCCGCCTTCGCAGCCACCAGCAGATCGATCAAGCCCGTTTCCGGCTCATTGTCCAGCACGGTCGTGGGCATATCCTGCAGTGCTTCGACAAGCTCGGCTTCGTTCAGTTGCGTCACATCGCCGGAGAACAGCGCATGCGTAATTTTTTCCGCGCTCTCGACCGCCTCGTCGCCATGCACGATCCGGGTTACTTCGCGGGCCAGCTCGCGCTGGGCGACGCGTTTTTCCGGGCGCTCCTTCAGCTCCGTCTCCAGCTCGCCGATTTGCTCGCGCGTCAGGAACGTGAAATATTTAAGGAACTTAATGACATCTTGATCATCGGTGTTCACCCAGAACTGGTAGAACTGGTAAGCGGACGTTTTGCTGCGGTCGAGCCAGATCGCGCCGGATTCGGACTTGCCGAATTTTTTGCCGTCGCTTTTCGTGACGAGAGGCATCGTGATGCCGAAGGCGTCCCCGCCGCCCATTTTGCCGATGAGATCGAGTCCGGCCGTAATGTTGCCCCACTGGTCGCTACCCCCGAGCTGCAGTGAGCAGCCGTGCTCCTGATGCAGCTTATGGAAGTCGTAAGCCTGGAGAATCATGTAGCTGAACTCGGTAAACGAGATGCCGTTCGCGAGACGCGAGTCGACCGAATCTTTGGCCAGCATGTAGTTGACGGTGAAGTTTTTGCCCACATCGCGGAGAAACGAGATCGCGTCCAGCGGAGCGAGCCAGTCGTAGTTGCTGACCAGCTTGGCCGGGTTATCCTGCAGATCGAAATCGAGAAAACGGGACAGCTGCCGCTTCAAGCTGTCGGTCCACTGAGCCACCGTATCGGCCGTATTGAGCGACCGTTCCGTCGATCTTCCGCTCGGATCGCCGATCAAGCCGGTGCCCCCGCCGACGAGCGCGATCGAGATATGGCCGGCGAGCTGGAAGCGTCGCAGACACAGGATCGGCAGCAGACTGCCGATATGAAGGCTGTCCGCCGTCGGGTCGAAGCCGCAGTACAGGACGACGCGTTCCGTCTCCAGCTTCTTCTTCAATCCTTCGCGGTCCGTCATTTGGTAAATCAGCCCGCGGTATTCCAAGTCCTCCAGCAATGCCGCATCGGTAATGTTTGTGGTTGTCATTCATATCTCTCCTTTGGTGTTGTGTCGGTATCGCCTGAATGGGATGAACAAACAAAAAGACCCGTCTCCTGTTCGTAACAGGGACGAGTCATCGCGGTACCACCCTAATTGAAAACGCCCCGTCGCGGAGACGCTTTCCACTCGAATCGGATAACGGCCGATTGTCCGTCCTCCCCTTCCGCATAGGTGCGGTTTCGGGTCGGATGCTCCGGGACGTAATTCGCGTTCGCTCGTGTACCGGCTCGCACCAAACCGCCGGCTCTCTGGGACTCCGATATCGAAGCGCTACTTGTTCCCTTCCTCGCATTGTTGGATTACGTTTGATCATTTTATATCATTTCTGCGTCATCGTGTCAATGCGATGCCGTCTCCTTGTGCAACCGCGAGGCCAAATAATACGCGCATCATTTGATCAAGCTTAATGCTTTCCTGCTTGCGCCTGTTCGTTTTTTCGCTCATACAGCTTCAATCCGTTCCGTTCAGAATGTCATCCTGTATGCGCGCATCGTTGTAACTCCATTATACCACAGCAGCGTGGCGACAGAACAGATAAGCGAGGCTATGCCGCGCCCTGGCAGCAGTCGGACTAAGCGGGAAACGGCTCCAACCCGCCCTCGCTCCCATTCTTTACGGCCGCACTGGTCGGCGGCAGCAGCGATTTCGGTTGCGATTCGGCAATCGCTTCGACCAGATCGATCACGCTGCGTCTGTCCATAAAGTCCGGGGAAAGCCATGCTTCGATTTGTTTCGCCCCTAGCAGGATCGGCACCTCTTCGTCCTGTCCGGGAGCGGCCTTCCTGACGGATAAAATCGTGCACGCTTGCAGCTCCTCGCCTTGCGGGCTCAAGCGAATGTCATAAACGCCCGCCATAGCGAGCATCTCCCCTTGATGAAACATAAACCGCTCCGCCTTCCGTCTCCCCTGCTCCGGTATATATCTGAAGTAGGTGCTGCAAGGGATGATACAGCGCTGCCGCTTCAATCCATAGTCGAACGATTTGTTCTCGAGCACCGTCAGTCCGTCCGCCTGCACGCTATTCTTGGCCCAGAACGGCAGCAGTCCCCACCGGAACTCGTCCAGTATCCGTTCGTTTCCTTGTGTATATACGCAAGCGATGTAATCGGTCGGACATTTCTCGCGTTCTCTCGCATCATAAGCCAGCACCTGCGTGACGCCAAAGCGTCCGGTCAGTTGGCGGACATCCGCTTGCAGCGTAAATCGGTAGTTCATTGGAGACTCTCCTTCGATCGATTTTCCCTTTACTATTCTCAACGGCTGCCATTATTAACCTCGGAAATGAAAATGATTTTCGGACCGTAGCGGGTAAAAGGAGTTGCATACTTATGCCGGTTTCTGCGCATCGTATGTAGGGCAAATTTTCATTTCGACTAACAAGGAGGCCACGTCCATGTCCAGAAACAAACAGCAGCAAGAAGCGCACGGAATCGGTCAAATCGAAGAGCAGCTCGCTCAGCAAACCGAGGCGGCCGAAGAAATCATCGGCGGAAGCGAAGCGGACCGGAAAGTGATCGCCGCGAGCCGGGAACAAGATTCGGAGACGGAAGACGGATTCGAGGCGTAATCTGCGTTACCGCAAAGGAAAAAAGCCCTTGACCGTGCATTACGGCCTGGGGCTTTTCCTTTTTTTGCATTCCGGCTGCGCTTAATGCCGAACTTGACCTCTGATTTCTCTAGGGTGCTGGGGCTTGTAAATTTACCGGGTCGTTTCCGTTAATTCACCTGACGAAACTCCGGCGGTATTCTCCGGGCCACGTTCGTATCGATCGCCGCTTGAATGACGGCGTGGCGGACGGCCGGAACGACTTTATCGTTGAATATGCTCGGGATGATGTACTGGTCGGTCAATTCATCGTCGCTGACTACGGAGGCGATCGCCCAAGCCGCTTTCAGCTTCATTTCCTCATTGATCGTCGTCGCTCTGCAATCCAGCGCCCCGCGAAAAATGCCCGGGAAGCAAAGCACGTTGTTGATCTGGTTCGGATAGTCGCTTCGCCCGGTGGCGAGAACCCGCACATGAGGCTCGGCCAGCTCCGGTTCGATCTCCGGCTCCGGATTCGCCATCGCGAATACGATCGGATCGGACGCCATCCGTCTAATATCTTCGAGCTTCAGCACCCCTTTGCGGGAAACGCCGATGAACACGTCGGCACCCGGAATGACATCGGACAGCAGCCCTTCTTTAAGCTCCTGGTTCGTTCGCTCCGCAATCCACGACCACATCGGATTCGAATATGTCCGGGTTCGGCATAGAGCGCCTTCGCGATCGACCGCGATCAAATGTTTAACCCCTGCGGCAAGCAGCATTTTGACGATGGACACGCCGGCGGCGCCGATCCCCGTCACGACAACTCGTATGTCGGAGGTCGTTTTGCCGACGATCTTCAGAGCGTTCAGAAGTCCCGCAAGAAGGACGACGGCGGTACCGTGCTGATCGTCATGGAATACGGGAATGTTAAGCTCCTGCTTAAGACGCTCCTCGATCTCGAAACAGCGAGGGGACGAAATGTCTTCCAAATTGATGCCCCCGAATGCGGGAGACAGCAGCTTGACGGTGCGGATAATTTCTTCCGTGTCCTTGGAGGCGAGACATAAGGGGAATGCATCGACGCCCGCCAGCTGCTTGAACAGCATCGCCTTTCCTTCCATGACCGGCATAGCCGCCTCGGGGCCGATATCTCCGAGTCCCAATACGGCAGTTCCATCGGAGACGACCGCTACCGTATTCCGCTTGATCGTCAGCGAGAATGCGCTTGCCGGGTTTTCATGGATCGCCATGCACACTTTCGCCACGCCCGGCGTATACACTTTGGACAAATCGTCGCGCGTTTTGATCGGCATTTTCGGCTGAGTTTCGATTTTACCGCCGAGGTGAGCCAGGAATGTAGGATCGGATACGTTGACAAGCGTAACGCCCGGCATATGGCGAATCGCATCCGTAATTTCATTGGCCGGAACACCCATCAGATTGACCGTTATATCCCTCGTGGTCGATTGTTTCCCGGCGTGAATCATATCGACGGCGATAATGTCGCCGCCGGCCTCGCCGATCGCTCCGGCGATTTCCGCGAAGGAACCGGGCGTTTTCGCCAGCTCGAGCCGAATAATAATGCTAGTATTTGAGGCCAAATCGCTCATCCTCCCATGGATCGCAGCATAGCTTCTATAATTTGATGCTGATCAGCTTCAGCTCCGTCATTTCCTCGACTGCATATCGGATCCCTTCGCGGCCGAAGCCGCTCTCCTTGACGCCCCCGTACGGCATGTTGTCTACCCGGAACGTCGGAAAATCGTTGATCATCACTCCACCGACTTCAAGACGCTCGGCAGCGCGCATCGCTGCTTGGATGTCGCGGGTGTAAATACCGGCCTGCAAGCCGTAGCGGGAATCGTTGACGGCATCAATCGCTTCATCCAAATGATCGAATGAAGACAACGCAACAAGCGGACCGAACACTTCCTGACATGAAACCGGTTCTTGAGACGGCACATTCGTCAAAATCGTCGGCGGGAAAACGCCGGACGAAACCGCCTTTCCCCCCGTCCGTACAACCGCGCCCTGGGCAACGGCGCTATCCACCCATTCCTGCATGCGCGCCGCTTCCTTGTTCGAGATCATCGCGGACAGGTCGGTCTGTTCGTCGAAAGGATCGCCGACGACAAGCTTCTCCGTCGCTTCCTTGAACCGGACGGCAAACTCGTCAAATTTGGCCGCATGAACGAAAATGCGCTGGATCGAAATGCATACTTGGCCGCTGAATGAGAACGCACCCAGCACGCAGCGGTCGATCAGTTCCTGCGTAATGTCCGCCGTTTCGTCGATAATCAAGCCGGAGTTGGAGCCAAGCTCGAGCGTAACGCGCTTTAAGCCGGCTTTGTTTTTCATCGCGATGCCGACCTCCGGGCTGCCCGTGAACGTAATTGCGGCGATGCGCGGATCTTTGACGAGCTTCTCGCCTACGACGGAGCCTTTGCCGGGAATAATATTGAGCGCCCCCGCGGGAAGCCCGGCTTCGGCGAATAGATCGGCGAGTGCCAGCGCGGACAGCGGCGTTTGGCTGGCGGGCTTCAGCACGACCGTATTCCCGGCTGCAATCGCCGGACCGACTTTGTGAGCGACCAAGTTAAAAGGAAAGTTGAACGGTGTAATCGCACCGACCACGCCGATCGGCTTGCGCATCGTAAACGCAATTCGACCTTCCCCGCCGGGCGCCGCGTCCAAAGGAACCGTTTCGCCGTGGATACGGCTAGCTTCCATGGCGGCGAATTTATACGTTTGGATCGTCCGGGCGATTTCGCCCCGCGCGGTTTTGATCGGCTTGGCCGCTTCGAGCGCGAGAATGCGCGCCATCTCTTCTTTGCGGTCCGCAAGCAAAGAGGCCGCTTTCTCCAGGATGGCGGAACGCCGATGCGCCGGCATCGAGGCCATGACGACCGAAGCGGCCTTGGCCGCCCGAATCGCTTCATCGGTATCCGCTTCATCCGCTTGCGCGACATGAGCGATTACTTCGCCCGTAAACGGAGAGGCGAGCTCCGTATAAGAAGCCGCCTCTTTCCATCGACCGTTGATATACAAATGTTTCTTCACAAGCTCTCCCCCCGTTCCTTAACCGGCCGAAACCATCGATCTGACGGCATCGCCGATTATGTCCAACCCTTCCCGCAGTTGATCGTCCGTAATGACGAGCGGAGTCAGGAAACGAAGCACGTTGCCGTGAACGCCGGCGGACAACAAAACGACACCGGATTCATAACAAGCTTTCGTTAACCCGGCAACGAACGTTTTCGCAGGTAGCTTCGTGTCCGGATGAATAAACTCTACCGCGCACATCGCCCCGAGTCCGCGGACGTCGGCGATCAGCGGAATTTCCTCCCGCAGCGACTCGAAAAATGTCCGGATCGTTTCCCCGATCACTCTGGAGCGCTGTACGAGACCGTCGCGTTCCATCAGCTCGATAACCGCGAGCGCCGCGACGCAGCCGAGCGGGCTGCCGCCGTACGTTCCGCCGATTTCACCCGGATTCGGAGCGTCCATGACGTCCGCTCTTCCGACGACCGCGCTGATCGGCAATCCGGCCGCGATCGATTTGGACATCGTGATCAGATCCGGCTCGATCCCGAAATGGGCGGAAGCGAACATTTCGCCCGTACGGCCGAAGCCGGTCTGAATTTCATCGGCGATAAACAGAATGCCGTGCTTTTTGCAAATGTTGAAAATGCCTTCCACAAACGGTACGGGCGGTACGATAAATCCGCCTTCGCCCTGCACCGGTTCCATGATCACCGCGGCGATTTCTTCCGGCGCCGCTTCGGTATACAGGAACTCCTCGAATTGGCGCACGCAGAACAACGCATAGTCGGTTTCCGACATCCCTTCCGGACGATGCAGCGGATAAGGGTACTGCGCTTTGTAGGTGGCGGGCGCAAAAGGACCCATTTCGAATTTATACGGCTTCACTTTGCTCGTCAAGGACATGCCGAGCAGCGTACGACCGTGAAACCCGCGGGTAAACGAAACGATTCCGGAACGGCCCGTAAATTTGCGGGCGATTTTGACCGCATTTTCCACCGCTTCCGCGCCGCTGTTCAGGAACATCGCTTTTTTCGGGAACTGCCCCGGCGTCAGCTGCGCCAGTTTCTCCGCCAACTCCACGTACGGCTCGTACATGGCTACATGAAAGCACGTATGAATATATTGCTCGGCTTGCTTTTGGATCGCTTGCACCACTTCGGGAGGGCAATGACCGGCATTGATCGTACCGATTGCCCCGGCGAAATCGAGGAATACATTGCCGTCGACATCGTACAGCAAAGCGCCTTCCGCTTTCTCGACGAAAATCGGAGTATTGTTGCCTACTCCTTTCGGCACGGCTTGCTTTCTTCTTTCCAGCATCGCTTCGGCCTTCGGTCCGGGGACCGAAGTTTGAAGCGATACGAACTTCGTTCCAGGGACCGCAGTTTGAATCGATACGGATCGTCTGTTATTGTCCATTTCCGTCATTCCCCTTTGCCTTTGTAAAATCCCAAAGGTTTAAGCTCCATATTGACGTTGATTTGCTTCACTTCCGTATATTCGTCCAAGCCGAATGTGCCCAATTCCCGGCCGAGCCCGCTCTGCTTAAATCCTCCCCACGGCGCTTCGTTATAGGTCGGATGATACGTATTTACCCACATAATGCCCGAGCGTACCTTCCGCGCAACACGCATCGAGCGGCTCGCGTCGTTCGTAAATACGGCCCCCGCTAGCCCGTACACCGTACCGTTCGCGAGACGGATCGCTTCTTCCTCGTCCTTGAACCGCTGGACGACGAGCACCGGTCCGAATATTTCTTCTTGCACGACGCGCATGTCGGGCGTTGTATCGGTAAGGATCGTCGGCTCCACGAAATTTCCTTTGGCGTATTCGCCGTCGGTTATCCGGCTGCCTCCTGCTGCGACAGTCGCGCCTTCTTGACGGCCGATTTCGATGTACGACAGCACTTTCTCCATATGAGCCTGCGATACGAGAGGTCCCATCTCGGTCCCGCCGTCCATTCCGTTGCCTACGCGGATCAGGCTCGTTCTTTCCACTAGCTCTTTCATAAAAGCATCGTAGATTTCGTCTTGGATCAGCAGGCGCGAGCCCGACGAACAAACTTGACCGGAACCGATGTAGATGCCGTACATGACGTATTCGGCGACTACGGATGGGTCAGCATCGGCGAACACGATATTCGGCGATTTACCGCCTAGCTCGAGCGACACTTTCTTGATGTTGCCCGCCGCGGCCCGCATGACGCTACGCCCGGTTTCCGTACCGCCTGTAAAGGCGACCTTGTCCACCATGTGGCTTGCGGCCAGCTCCGCGCCGACCGTTTTCCCTTCGCCAAGCACGAGATTGGCGACTCCTTTCGGAAAGCCGACTTTCTCGATCAGCTCGAACAATCGGATGGCGGTCAGCGGCGTAATTTCCGACGGCTTGAATACCGTCACGTTCCCGGCACCGAGGCAGGGAGCCAATTTCCATGCCGCCATCATGAGCGGGAAGTTCCACGGCACGATTTGGCCGCACACCCCGACCGGCTCTCTGACGACCATAGCTTGGATCGGGTAAGGCACCTCGTACGTCTGTCCGTGAGGCTTCGTAATAAGTCCGGCATAGTAGCGGAAGCAGCTGACCGCGCTCGATACGTCGGATTCCGCTTCGCCGAGCGGCTTCCCGTTGTTAAGCGTCTCCAAGCGGGCAAGCTCGTCCGTATGCGCTTCGATTTGATCGGCCAAGGCGAACAGCAGTCTGGCTCGTTCCCTAGACGAAGTATCTCTCCAATTCGTCTCATCGAACGTATGACGGGCTACTTGAATGGCGCGCTGTACGTCCTCGAGACCTCCTTCCGTCACGACGGCGATGCGTCCGCCCGTAGCCGGGTTCGTAATGTCGCGCGTTTTCCCCGATGCGGCTTCCACCCATTCGCCGCCGATGTACATTTTGCCGATGCCTTGCATCGCTTCCGCCATGATATTCCCCTCCAATAAACCCGTGAAGTGATGGGCGGATTACTCCGCCGCCGTAACGTCGCAGACGTAAATGTATTCGTCCATGCGAGGCTGCCAATTCCATTTATTACTTAAGCCGTACAAGTCGAACTGCTGGAACAATGGAATCCACGGCAGCTCGTCGCGGAATATGAGGCAAGCCATCCGGTACAGCTCGTTCCGGCGCTCCGAATCGAGAATATTGCTCGCTTCCATAACCATGTCGGCCATATCGTCATTATGGAAATCTGTCGGATTCCACGGATTCGGCGCTATATATGCGTTGCGATATACTTCATCCGGATCGAACGTCGAATTGCCCCAACCTACATAGTACATTTGATCGTATTCATGATGACGGAACCGGCTTATGAATTGCGGCCACGGCTGAATATCCACATGCAGGCGAACGCCGATCTTCGCGAGCTGACGCCCGATCCGCAATCCAATCTCCTTGTCTTGCGTGAAACGGCCGTCCGGCACTTCCAGCTTCACGTCCACTCCGTCCGGGTAGCCCGCTTCCGCCATCAGTTGCTTCGCCCGCTCCAAATCGTAAGCGATGGGCGGAAGCGTAGGGTCGACGCCGAAAGCTTGCGGATAAACGGGACCGGCCAGAGGCGAGCCGCAGCCGCTCAGCTCATCCTGAATGATCTCGCGGACGTTGATGGCGTGAGCCATCGCCTGCCTCAGCTTTTTATTTTTTAGAATCGGGTGATGGGTGTTGATGCCCATATAAATGACGCCGACGCTCGGAGTGCCGACAACCGACAGCTCCGGGTTCGCTTCCACTTCTTCGCGCGCAAGTGGCGGGAAGTTCGCGGCCAAATGAATCGTGCCGTCATGCAGCCCTTGCACGCGATCGCTTCCTTCGGGAACGGCCCGAAAGGTCAGCTTCTGCACGGACGGACTGCCGTGCCAGTAGTCGTTGTTGGCCGTCAGTTCCACAACCCCGTTCGGCTTGTCCCAGCCGACGAACTTGAACGGGCCGGTTCCGTTCGGTACGCGGCTGAAATGTTGTTCCCCGTGCTCGGCGATATATTGCGGCGGAATAATCATCAGTCCGGTAAGCTGGGCTAGCAAGTTCGGGTCCGGTCGGTTCGTCACGACGCGAACGGTCAGGTCGTCGACGATATCGACATGGTCGATCGAATTGAACCGGCCGTACGGAGGAAACTTGGGCTCGCGATGCGGATCGACCATGCGTTCCAGCGAGAATTTCACCGTACTCGCATTCATCTTCTCGCCATTGTGAAACGTAACGCCGTTGCGCAACCGAAACTCGATCACCGTATCGGTGATGACCTCCCAGCTTTCCGCCAGCCAAGGCTCGATTTCCATCGAAGGATTGCGGCGGACGAGTCCGTCATATACTTGCAGCAGTATATTGGCGGTTGTCGTTTCCGAATGGGCGTACGGGTCCATGGTCGAAGCGTCCGTGCCTTGAGCGATTACCATTGCTTTAGTATGATCCATTATGGGTTCCTCCTGAGAGTTTTACGTGGTAAAACTTGCTTCGTAAGTTATCTGTTGAGAAAGTCGAAAAGTGAGAAAAAGGCATACAAAAAGAGGTGGGAGAGATGTACGTAAAGCGAAGCGGCTGACTTTAAAATCGTGTTGTAACAGCTAAAATTTCAAAAAAACAACATGATTTTAACGGAAGTGGAGTGCATTCTCCCACCTCTTGCCTTCCACGCTTCCTCACTTTACAGACTTTTTCAACAACCTGCCTTACTTCGTAAGCATCCACTTCGTTTAGAACAACAGCGTCGAGCCGACCTGCCACACCGCATGCACAGGATCGCCTTCGCGCAAAGAAAGATTCGCTTCGCCGTGCATCGGCGCTTTGACGAGAAACGGTTTCTCCAGCCCGGATACTTGCAGCCCGATCAAATAGGACGATCCCGTATAGTGGACATACAGCACCGTACCGGTTATTTGATTGTGTTGATCGCGATCGAGCTGCGTGACTGACGCATCGTCAGCCGGTAATAGCCGCACTGCCTCCGGTCGAATCATCGCCGTGGCGCTTCCCGTCCTGGCCGACGTTCCAGCCGCTTTAATGCGCTGACCTCCGGCGAGCGTTACGTCCGTGCTGCCGCTTGCCGCTTTGAGCTCTTTCACCGGCAGCAAATTCGAGTCGCCCACGAAGTCGGCCACGAACGAATCGTTCGGTCGGCCGTACACGTTCTCTGGTGTATCCAGCTGTACGATATGGCCTTTGTTCATGACAGCGATCCGGTCGGACAATACCATCGCTTCTTCCTGGTCGTGGGTAACGAAGATAGCGGTAAATCCGATCTGCTTCTGCAGCTGGCGTATTTCGACGCGCAGCGCTTGACGCAGCTTCGCATCCAGGTTGCTGAGCGGCTCATCGAACAGTACGAGCGGGGGCCGCAGCACGAGCGTGCGGGCGAGCGCAATCCGCTGCTGCTGGCCGCCCGACAGCTGCGCGGGCATCCTTTGCTCCATGCCGGCGAGCTGGACCGACTGCAACGCTTGCTGCACTCTTTCCTTGATTTCATGCTTCGGCGCGCCTTGACGGCGCAGACCGAATGCTACGTTCTCAAAGATCGACAGATGCGGGAACAGCGCATAATTTTGAAATACCAGACCGACATTGCGTTTATATGGAGCGACCCGCGTCAATTCCTTGTCCGCCAAATGGATCGAGCCGCTAGTCGGCTCCAGAAGCCCGGCCACCATCCGCAGCGTTGTCGTTTTGCCGCATCCGCTCGGACCTAGCAAAGACACCATTTCCCCGCTGCGGACGGTCAAATCCAGCTTTTCCACAATGACGTTGGCGCCATATTGCTTTCGAAGCTCCCGTAATCGCAGTTCACTCATAATACGGACCTCCCCTGCTACAAAATCTTATTTCGTTTCAGCATGCTCATCCCGATCAAGCCGATCAGAACCGTGCCTAGTATGATGATGGAAGATGCGGCCGCAATAGCCGGAGTCATATTGAACTGAATGTCCGAGTAAATGAGCATCGGCAGCGTAACCATTCCCGGTCCGGTCAAGAATAAAGCCATGACCAGCTCGTCGAACGACATGATAAAGGCGAAGAAAGCGCTTGCCATCAAAGCGGGGCGAACGAGCGGAATCGTCACGAGCCTGAGCGTTTGCCACGGCGTAGCGCCTAGAATCATAGACGCTTCCTCAACCGATCGATCCAGACGGGCAAACCCGGCGCTCATCGTCCTTACGACGTAAGGCACCGTAAGAATGATATGGGCCATCACGAGCCGGAAGAAATAGTCGCTCACTCCCAGGTTGCTGTAGAAAATAAGCAAGCCGATTCCGAACAGCAGCGTCGGCACGAGCAGCGGTGACAAAAATAACGACCGCATCGTTTCTTTGGAACGGAATTCGTACTTCTTGAACGCAAGCGCGATTAACGTACCGATCGGCAATGCAACGGCGGTTGTCGTGACGGCGATCCAGATGCTGTTCCAGAAAGGCTTGGCATACCGTCCTCCGGTCAATACTTCATCGTACCAATGAAACGTAAAGCCTTTGGGCGGAAACACGAGATAAGCGCTCTCGGTGAAAGAAGTAATGACCACCACGACGAGTGGAGCTACGATGAACAAATAGATCAACAGGTTGACCGCGTTCAGGAAAGAAAATCGTTTCTTCATACGATACCAGCTCCCTGCGCAGAACTGCGCCTAAGCGCCCGGTTATACAAATTCGTGATCAGGAATACGGTGACGAGCAAAATGACGGCGAGTGCGGAAGCGTACGGCCAATTCATCAAATGAATCGTCTGGTTGTATATTTCGGTCGCCATGACCTGCACTCTCGGCCCCCCGATCAAGGCCGGCGTTATATAGAAGCTGATCGAGATTGAGAACACGAGCAGCGTACCCGCCACGATACCCGGCAACGAAAGCGGCAAGGTGACGAACCAGAACACTTTGGACGGTGAAGCGCCCAAGTTGGCCGCCGCAGACTCCAAATTCCGATCCATCCCGTCCAGAACGCTGTACAGCACCAATACCATAAAGGGCAGCAATACGTGAACCATCGCAATGACGACGCCCGTAGACGTGTAAAGCAGATCAATCGGTTTATCGATGAAACCAATGTTCAGCAACAATTGGTTGATTAGTCCTTTTCGGCCCAAAATGACGATCCATCCGAAGTTTCGGATGACTGCGCTTGTAAGCAGGGGCAATGCGATGAGAAGCAGCAGCAAATATTTGTTTTTCGGGTTGGAACGGGCTACCCCGTAAGCGAGACAATATCCGAGAATCAAGCATAGCAGGCTGATCACAGCGCCCATGACCAAAGTGCGCCAAAGAATCTTCAAATAGTGAGGATCTTTGAAAAAAGCCAAATACTGCTCGAACACGAAAGCCTTCTCCATCATTCCGTCCGCAGCGGTGCGATAAAAGCTGAACAGCAGCAGCTGTCCGACCGGCAGCAGAAAGAAAAAGATAAGAATGAGCAAGCCGGGAGCCATTAAGATCCACTGTGGAGGCAACCGTCGAAGCATAAGGGATCCGTCCTTTCCATGGTCAAATGAAAGAGATAGCGGCATCGGCTGCATAACCGCCACCTCTTTCGCTCAACCGGATTATTGAGACTGTCGATTAACTGCTTAGCGAAGTAAAGCGCGCCGTTCCAAGTGAAAAAATACCTTCCTTTGCTTAGACAGCTTGTTTTAAATTCCTTGATTGACCAAAGATTTAGCGGTTGGAGTAGTGAAGCTTACGAAGCTAGCTTTCTGTCGAAAGCTCTTAAATCCAAAACTCGCCGGAAGGTATCCTTTTCACTTTCCACTCCTTGTCACCCGAGTTAATCGACAGTCTCTTATTTGCTGATCAGCTTGTTCCACTGCGCCGTCCAGGCGTTGCGGTTCGCGGTCACGACTTCCCAGTTCAGCGGCACCAAGCTGTTAACGGCTGCTTCTCCATACGGCATAACGGCTGCCAGCTCGGCGGAAAGCTTCACGTTTTTGTTTGACGGGGCAAATCCGGTTTGCTCGGCAAACGCTTTTTGAACTTCCGGTCGGAGTGCATAGTTGACGAACTGCTGGGCGAGATCGGCGTTTTTGCTTCCTTTCACGACTTGCGCGTTGATGAACGTAGCCATCGCTCCTTCTTTCGGGACGACGAACTTGATCGGCTGGCCTTTCTTGCGGAAGTTGAAGGCGTATCCGGAATCGTAAGCGGCGATCCAAGCTTCTTCTTGGGCGAACAGGTTGCCTACGTCCGGGGTAGAGGCTACGATAGCGGCCACGTTCGGCAGCAGCGTTTTGATCTTTTCAAAGCCTTTATCCATATTGGATTCGTCGCCGCCGGCAAGCTTCGAGTTCATGACGGCAAACTGCAGGCCGAACGTATTCGTCAAGTCGACAAGTCCGACATGTCCTTTGAATTCAGGCTTCCACAAATCGTTCCACGAAGTAGGCGGCGTTTTGATTTTATTCTCGTTGTATATAATCCCCAAAGCGTCGAATGCGATGCTCGGTCCGTAGCCGCCCGTGTTGATCGCAGGCTTGTACAGATCTTTCAGATTGGTCAGCAGCTTCTCGTCCGCAGGCAGGATCAATCCTTCTTTGGCCGCTTGTACTTCCTGTCCGCCGGAGAATTGCACGACGTCGAGCGTAGGGGCGTTTTTCTCCGCGCGCATACGGACCAGTGCATCTGCCGAGTATAAGGTGACGACTTCCACTTTGGCGTTGAATTCTTTCTCGAACGGCTTGATCAAATATTCCTTCTGAGCGGTTTCATAATCTCCGCCGAATGAAGTAACGACTAATTTTCTTGGAGGTTCGGCTGCTTTGCCGCCGTCCGCAGACTTCGAATCGGGCGCTTTTGTCGCATTTCCGCAGCCGGTAATAACGAGGAGAGCGGAAATCATCGTAACCGCGGAAATTTTCATCCATGCTTTTTTAGCCAACATGTAGACCCCTCCTTAAGTGTAAGAGCTATTCACGAGTTTCCTTTACCGATACTTTCGGTTTGTCGTCCGCCGCCGATACGGCCAGCTTGTTGAGCCACTGAAACGGGCGCAGTCCCGCATCGTCGCGCCTCGCGATCATTTCCGGATGCCACTGCACCGCGAGCACGTTGCTCCGGTCTTTCATTGCAATCGCTTCCACAATGTCGTCTTCGGAATGGCCTACCACCTCCAGCCCTTCCCCCAATCGTTTGACCGATTGATGATGAATGCTGTTGACCCCGATTTCATTCCCGCCCAAGACAGCGCTTGCAAAATGGTCTGGCTTCATCTGCACCGGGTGAACCGATCGCCAAGGTTCTTTCGTCTCCCAATGATTCAGCATGTTATCCGATAACTCGTCGATGTCGGCGTGCAGGGTCCCCCCGCAAAATACGTTTAGCAGCTGCATCCCCCGGCATATGCAAAGCATCGGGATATTGCGCTCAAGCGCCAATGCCATCAATTCCATCTCGTATTTGTCCCTCACCGGATCGATCCGGTGTGCGCTCGGCTGCAGCTGTTCGCCGTACAACCGCGGGTCCACATCTTCTCCTCCCGAGAATACGAGTCCGTCAATAGTATCCAGCTGTTGGCCGATTTTATCCTTATCCACTACCGGCATCGGGATCGGTGTCGCCCCCGACCGGAAAATCGCCTGGATCATGTCATAACTGAACAGCGAGAAAGCTTGTCTCGGAATGCCGCGAATATGCCCGCCAACCGCTTCTTCTTCCGAGATGTAATACCCTACGACACCTATTCTGGGCAATCGCTCTGCCGATTTCATGTTGTCACCTCCATGCCGTTTCGTTATTCTACGAACTGGCTCAATTTCGCCAACGTTTTATGGACGTGCATGTGCATCGTCTTGCTTGCTTTATCGCCATCGCGCTCGGCGAGAGCTTCGATCAGCACGCGATGCTGTTCGTAGCTGGCCAACTGGATTTCGCGGTTGTAAGGCATCAAATCGAGCCCCGGATTGATTTTCGTGCGGATCAGCCTAACAGCGCTTTCAAAAAACGAATTACCGGATGCGCGGGCGATTTCCAAATGGAATTTCACGTCCAGGGAACGAAACATTTCCCGGTTGCAATCTTCCCCGCTGCTTTTCTCGACGAGATCGCGGACATAGGCAAGCTGCTCCGGAGTAATGCGCGCTGCCGCCAATCTCGCCGCTTCCGGCTCGATGATCGAACGGTATTCCAGCAGTTCCTTCGTTTGCGTCCAATTGTCGGCGATTTGCTGGATCGTCCGCTGATGCGTTTTGGCGGTGAGCGGTAAAACAAACGTTCCTCCTTTTGCGCCGAGTCGTCTTTCGATCAGCCCCTTCTGCTCCAATTCCGCAATCGCTTCCCTTACGGCCAAGCGGCTTGCTTTGAATAATGTTGCCAATTCCCTTTCAGGCGGTAATTGCTCTTCGGGCAAAACCTCTTTCAGAATAATCGCTTCTTCGAGCTGTTCCAGAATGAAGTCGCTCACCCGTTTCGGCGTTACCTCTTTAAACTGGGCAAAAAAAGGAGATTCCATCTGAACTTCCTCCACCTTCATTGTACGACCGTTTTAATGGTATAATGTTCGAACCTTAAACCAATAGTAGCAGGTGCATCGTTTATTGGCAAGTTGTATTTTATGGAAAGTTACAAAAAAAACCGGAACACCCTGTACGTCAGGACATTCCGGTCTTCCTTGATCAGCAATGACAAACATTCAATCGATTCCCGTCCGGATCATAGAAATGGAACAACACCCGTCCCTTCTCCACGAATCCTCCGAATTCGCCGCAATTGATGTCGTTCTTCTTCAGGTGTCGATGATAAGTGAAAAAAGCGTCCCTGTTTCTCACAAGCAGGAGCGGACGAATCGGCCCGTCGCACTCCCTTGTACTCGCGCCGTCCGGCAGCTTTTCCAATATCCAAAACATTTTCTCTTTCGGCCTCATCGTTTCTTGCAGGGCCATAATCACGTACCCGTCCTCGGTATGGTTCTCTATCATGACCATGCCGACGTATTCCGCGTACCACTGCGCGGCTTGCCGCAAATCCTTGACCCCGATCCGTATGCAGGACGGTCTAAAACCTTTGCCCTTACTCGTGTCGTCTCCTTCCGCGGTGAGCCTCGTCCCTTCGACCGGTTCCCAGAAATCGAAGTATTGGCGGCCATCGGGACCTGTGTATTTGTCCGTAACCCGAATCTCGTTCGAGGCAAACAAGTCGTGCGCCTTCTGTAAGTTTTTGGTTCTCCAGCACCATCGAAGGTTAGGATCGACAGTTCCCTTCTCCGCGAAATGAAACGGAAGCTTCTGCTCGGTTAACACGGAGTTGAGCCAAGTTCCGTAGCCGAGATGAGTCATTTTACCGTCCTGCACCCGCTGATCGGGCCACCAAGACTCCTTGCGCTTCACTTCCCAGCCGAGAAAAGCTTCGTACCAGGCTATAGCCCGGTCGTGTCGATCCCAATCCACATCAATCTCTCCGCCGTCATAGAACATCGCGGGCACTCGTTCCGATTTCACCGTCTGAATCAACGCCATGAACGTCTCTCCTTCATCCAACGTTTAGCTTCCTCTCTTAATAGATGCCAGACGGCGGTAAAATCTATCGTGCATCACTGCCGAAGTTTCTTCCCTATACGCATCCCTTCCTCCGACACGGTAAACACAATCTCCCCGTCGAGGTCCGTGCGGCGGATTTCCGTTCCGGACTGTTCGAGCCGCTCCACTACCCCGGGATTCGGATGACCGTATACGTTTTTCGACCCGACGGAAATGACGGAAACTTTGGGCTTCCAGTAAGTCAACCACTCGTTTGTTGTTGACGTTTTACTTCCGTGGTGAGCTATTTTCAATACATCAATCGGCGGAACTGCTTTGTCGCCGGCGCCTGCTTGTCCTTCCCTGTTCAAGTAAGCCAGCACGTTATGCTCGTCTTCCGCTCTCATGTCACCCGTGAACAGGAAACGGGTGCCTCGCATCCGCATCAGCAATACGAGCGACTCGCCGTTCTGCTCCTCCGCCACGCGGAACGGCTGCTTGCCTCCGACGGATAAAGCGGTCAGCTCGGTGAACCGATCGATAGGCAGACGGCCGCCTTCCGGCGCGGTCACGATGGAGGCCCCCTTGTTCATCGCCGTCTCGAACAGCTCGCGTGACGCCTCATTCCCTTTCCAGGTTCCGTTCATGAGCACATTACGGACCGGAATTTGCTCGACAACGGCCTGAAGCCCTCCCATATGATCCTGGTCTTGATGGCTGACGACGAGCCAATCGATGTGATGGACACCACGCTGCTTCAAGAGCGGAACAAGCAGTTTTCGGCCGACCTCGTAAGGATCTTTCCGTTCCTTCCATTCCTCTCCCGGCTTGCGGAATGTCACGGTCCCGCCTCCGTCGATCAGCATATGGCGTCCCTGCGGCGTTCGTACGAGAATCGCATCTCCTTGTCCGACGTCGATAAATTGGATTGTGCCGTCCCGGTCGAACCGTTGCGGGTCGTAGCCGTACCATAGAAACAAGATCAGCAAAGACACCGCGGCACAGGCGGCCGCCGGCCTGCCTCCTTCCTTCCATCGAAGCGCACCGGCATATACGGCCCACAGCAAAACATAATAAGCGGCTACCCAAAGTAAAGACGGCTTCGGCCATACGAGTCGGAGCGGATCGTGCGTCGCGGCGAAATCAATGAGCCAAAAGGTCGCGGTATTTATGTTCGAGACGATCCATCCGACAGGAGCCGCCACATAAGATGAGGCTAGACCGACTATTAGCGCAATCGTTCCGAGAGGCAGCACGACAAAGCTGATGAATGGTACGAGCAGCAGATTGGCCAACGCGGACAGCAGCGAGATGCCGTTAAAATAATAGACCGTGATTGGGAATGAGATCAGCTGGGCAACTATCGTTACCGACAGCAGCGAATTGACGGACGGCGATCGGACCGGAAGCAGCGGGGAAAATCGGGGCACCCCGACGATCAAACCGAACGTGACGAGAAAGGATAGCTGGAAGCTGACGTCATACAAATAATACGGCTCCCACAGCAGCATGACTACGGCAGCCAGACCAATCATGTTCAGCGCGTCTTTCCATAGCCGCCGACGGGCCATATACAGACCTATCATGGCCATAATTCCCGCGCGCACGGCGGAAGGAGAGCCGCCGGATACGGCGATGTAGAACGGAACGAGCGCCATCGTGACGATCAGCATTTTCTCGCGAGTCAAGCCGAACATGCGCAGCAGCCACAGGCAGCCCGCTACGAAAACCGCGACATGCAGACCGGATATGGCAAGAATATGGGTCAAGCCGAGCTGCGAAAATTGCTGGTACAGCTCCGGGTCCATATCGTCGGTTAAGCCGATCACCAAGCTTTTCAAATATCCGGAGTCGGTTTCGTTATCCGCAAACAACCGGTCGAATACGCCGCCCAAAGCATAGCGCAGGTCGTCGTTCCAACGCAAAATCCGGGTTGCGATAGGCGGAGCGGTTGGCTTATTCTCCTTTAACCCAGCATCGACTTCGTCCATCTTCGTCTCCGCAGCCGGTGCAGCTCCCATCGCAGTCGCATCGACAGGCTCCGGCTTTACGGCCCGCACGCTGTCCAAGCCTTTTACGGAAAGCAGCCTATGTATGTGTTTGCGGTACAGGTATAGACAGTAATCGAATCCGCCGAAATTCCGAGGGGGCTCCGGCTGCTTCAGCGTTCCCGATAACGCGATCGCGTCTCCCCGTCCCCACCCCGCCGCCCGCTGCTGTTCTTCCTGCTTCAACAGCCGGATCGTAACTTGAACCGTATCACTCGTTATCGCCGGCTCCGCCCCGTCGATGGCGGTCATTCGGGCCTTCAGCGCAAACGAAACCTTATCCCCGTCCACTTCCACACGGCTCGCGATCGTACCGGATAAGAGCGCCTCGCGTTCCAACGCCTGCGGCGGTATGGTCGATACATTTTTCGCATCGTAGCCTTGGTAGTAAGCTGCGGCGGCAACGAGCAGAAGCAGACAGCCGATTATTCGGCGGCCCGGCAAAGCCAGCAGCATCGCCATAAAGGCAAGCGCAGCCGCGAGAACCGCGAGCTTCCACGGTAACATACCGGGCGGGAGCCTGCCGCCGATCGCGGTTCCCGCCACCCAGACGATCGCGAGCCATGTCAGCGGCCTGTTCATGGCGCCGTCACTCGAGGCTTGCGGCAGCCTTTGCAAAAATACATCAAAAAAAAGCACCCCTTTCGTTAGAAGGAGGTGCTTCCCCACTTGCATTTGGTATTACGGAACTGTAACAGTTCTAATTCGTTACATCATGAATGGTGCCGGCCGGAGGCGAATAGTCCGCCAATTGACGAAACCGGATTCCTCGCGTGACCATCATTTCCGTAACTTTATCTTTGTCCTTCGGGTAAGGCCGGTGATAGACGATTTCCACTACGCCGCTGTTCGCCAGCATGTTGGCGCACGTCCAGCAGGGCTGATCGGTGACATACACGGTCGAGCCTTCCCGGTCGCTGCGGTCCGTGAACAGCAGCAGGTTTTGCTCCGCATGGATCGTGCGTATGCACCGCTGCTTCTTCACCATTTCCTCGCGGCCGTCCACCTGCTTGATCTCAACCTCTTCGACCAGCATGCAGCCGGCTTCGGAGCAGTCGGGTACGCCCATCGGCGCGCCGTTATAGGCCGAACCGAGCAGCTTCTTGCCTTGCACGAGGACAGCGCCGACGCGGCGGCGCGAGCATTGCGAACGGGTGGACGCCATATAAGCGATATCCATGAAGTAAGTGTCCCAATCTTTGCGTCTGCTCATGGCCATATCCTTATTGCTGGCTCGCGCGAATCGCTTGATCCAAATCGTACAATATGTCGTCGATGCCTTCCGTACCGACCGACAAACGGATCATGCCCGGCGTTACGCCGGTCGAAAGCAATTCATCGCCTTCCAGCTGGCTGTGCGTCGTGCTGGCCGGGTGAATAATAAGAGATTTGGAATCGCCTACGTTAGCCAGATGCGAGAACAGCTTCACGTTGTTGATCACTTTTTGTCCGGCTTCGACGCCGCCTTTGATGCCGAACGTCAAGATCGCGCCTTGGCCTTTCGGCAAATATTTTTGAGCAAGCTGGTACGAAGGGTGGCTCTCCAAGCCGGTATAGCTGACCCATTCTACACCTGGATGCGTCTCCAGGAATTTGGCGACGGCAAGCGCATTCGAGCTGTGCCGTTCCATACGCAAGTGGAGCGTCTCCAGTCCTTGCAGCAGCAGGAACGAGTTGAACGGCGAAATGGTAGCGCCGATATCGCGGGCCAGCTGCACGCGAGCTTTGATGATATAGGCGATCGGTCCGACAGCATCCGCGTACACTACGCCGTGATAGCTCGGATCGGGCTCGGTCAAGCCGGGGAATTTGTCGCTCGCTTTCCAGTCGAATTTGCCCCCGTCGACGATAACGCCGCCGATCGAAGTGCCGTGTCCGCCGATAAATTTCGTCGCCGAATGAACGACGATATCCGCGCCGTGCTCGATCGGACGAAGCAGATACGGGCTCGGGAACGTGTTGTCCACGATAAGAGGAATACCGTTATCGTGAGCCACTTTCGCAACAGCTTCGATATCGAGAACGTCTCCCTTAGGGTTGCCGATCGTCTCGGCAAACAATGCTTTCGTTTTCGGCGTAATCGCCTTGCGGAAATTTTCCGGATCGGATGCGTCTACGAACTTGACATTGATGCCGAGCTTAGGCAGCGTGATCGCGAACAAATTGTAGGTGCCGCCGTACAGGCTGCTGGCCGCCACGATCTCGTCGCCCGCTCCCGCGATGTTAAAAATCGAATACGTGATGGCGGCTTGTCCGGAAGAAGTCGACAAGGCGCCGACTCCGCCTTCCAGAGCGGCGATGCGTTTCTCGAAAACGTCCGAGGTCGGGTTCATCAAACGGGTATAAATATTGCCGAATTCTTTAAGCGCGAACAAGTTGGCCGCGTGCTCGGTATCGCGGAAGCCGTAAGAAGTCGTCTGGTAAATCGGAACCGCGCGCGATTGGGTGGTAGGATCGATCTCCTGGCCGGCGTGGACGGCCAATGTTTCTAAAGAAAGCTTGCGTTCTTCGGTCATGGTAAACGGTTCCTCCTTATAATTTCCGATAAGGAACGTTAACGGAATTATCGTCCTGACTGGCGATCCGTTAAGTTCCTATTATAACGTCATCATTGTCTCATATTTTTTGCCAAAATGAAAGACTCAGCGGTTTACTCGGTTTACTTCTCTACCGTAATAAACGGCTTTAACGATTCGAACGTTTTGTCCCCGATCCCTTTCACCTTTTTCAGCTCCTCGATCGTCCGGAAGGCGCCCTGCTTATCCCGGTATTCCATGATGGCCTTAGCTTTGGACGGACCGATCCCCGGAAGCTTGTCGAGCTCGGAGAGCGAAGCCCGGTTAAGGTCGGTCGCCTTTCCTAGAACGGCCGGATCCGGTATCTTCGTCCCGGTTCCGGCGGCATTGCCCGGTGCGGGCGCGGTTCCCCTCGCCGCCGATGTGTCAGGGGCGGGAGCCGCGGCAGGCATTTCCTGCCGATCTTGAGCGTCGAACAGCCGGGTCAATTCCGCATTGCGCACCGGCCAGTCTCCCGGCGTCCCGGCTCCTCCATGAAGCAGCCGATCGGTCAGCCACAGCAGCAGAGCCAGCGCCACCCATACGGACGCCGCGGCAGCTACGGTGCGCAGACCGTTTTTTCCCGTATCCATGAATTCCCTCCTTGCTTGATTCATATGTACTGTCATACCGGTACGGCGGGCCGCATATGCATAAAAGAAATGATACTGTCTACTTCTCCGGGAGGGATCGCGGCATGAAGATTGGTTTTATCGGAACGGGCAGCATGGGTACCGTGCTTATCGAATCGTTCATACGCTCCGGGGCGCTCCAGCCGTCATCGGTTATGGCAAGCAACCGATCGAAGGACAAAGCGGATCGCCTCGCCGCCAAGTATCCGGGACTGACCGCCGCCCGCTCGAACCGGCAAGTCGCTTCGGCTTGCTCCACCGTCTTCGTGTGCGTCAGACCGCTCGCGTTCAAATCGGTTATCGACGAGATCAAGCCTTACGTCTCGCCCGACTCCACGATCATCTCGATTACGAGTCCCGTGCTGCTCAAACATTTGGAGTCGGCTCTCCCCTGCAAAGTCGCAAAAGTCATTCCGAGCATTACGAACGGCGTACTGAGCGGCGCCACGCTGTGCATCTATGGTGAACGGATGGATGAGCAGGACCGCGTCTCGCTCGAATGGATGCTTGGAATGATCGGCAAGCCGATCCGCGTATCGGAGCAATATACCCGCGTCACCTCGGACATATCCAGCTGCGGTCCGGCGTTTCTCGCGTATTTCGTGCAGAAGCTCGTCGATGCGGCTGTCGAAGTTGCCGGAGTGCCGCGTGAAGAAGCGACCCGGCTTGCCTCCGAGATGGTGCTCGGAACCGGAAAGCTGTTGAACGAGGGCGGTTATACACCGGAATCGCTGAGACAGCGGGTTGCCGTCCCGGGCGGCATTATCGAAGCGGGACTCGAGCTGATGGAGCGGGAGCTCGACTCCACGTTCGTGAGGCTGCTGCAGGCGACGCACGCCAAGTACGACGAAGATGTGGAAAAAATCGACGATCAGTTTTACGGTTCGATCGTAGAATAAACGGCCGGCCCTGCGCCTGACGGAACTGCTTGTTCCTTGGCGAGGCCGACCGTTTTTGTTTGGATGGGTGCGGGCGCCCAAGCCTGGTATTATCCGACTACGATGTTGACCAATTTCCCTTTGACTGCAATGACCTTGCGAACCGTTTTGCCGTTCATGGCGTCCTTCACCTTGTCGAGCCCGAGCGCGATGTCCTGCATGGCGGCTTCGTCGGTTCCGTTCGCGATTTTGATCCGGTCGGCAATTTTGCCATTGACCTGCACGACGATTTCGACTTCGTCGTCCACCGTCAGCGCCTCGTCGTACGAAGGCCAAGCGGCGTACGTAATCGACTCGTTATGGCCGAGCTTCTCCCACAGCTCTTCGGCGATGTGCGGAGCGATCGGCGACAGCATTTGTACAAAATGGTTCATCGCCTCGGCAGGGAGTTCGTCCGCCTTGTACGCTTCGTTGACGAAGATCATCAGCTGGCTGATCGCCGTATTGAAACGCAGCGCTTCGTAGTCTTCGGTCACTTTCTTGACGCTCCGGTGCCACGTCCGTTTGAACGCGTCGTTCCCTTCGCCGCCGATCTTCGCATTCAGCGAACCGTCCTCATTTACGAACAAACGCCAAATCCGGTTCAGGAAACGGAACGATCCTTCCACCCCGTTCGTATTCCACGGCTTCGTCGCTTCAAGCGGGCCCATGAACATTTCGTACAGACGCAGCGTGTCCGCGCCGTATTCCCCGACGATGTCGTCCGGATTGACGACGTTGCCACGCGATTTGCTCATCTTCTCCATGTTCTCGCCCAGAATCATGCCTTGGTTGACCAGCTTGTAGAACGGCTCCTTCGTGGAGACGACGCCGAGGTCGTACAGCACTTTGTGCCAGAAGCGCGCATAAAGCAGGTGAAGCACCGCATGCTCCGCGCCGCCGATGTACAGATCGACAGGCAGCCATTCCTTTTGCAGCTCCGGCGAGCAGAGCGCCTCGTCGTTATGCGGATCGATGAAGCGCAAGTAATACCAGCAGCTTCCCGCCCATTGCGGCATCGTGTTCGTCTCGCGTTTCGCCGGCTTGCCCGTCTCCGGATCGACCGTATTGACCCACTCCGTTACGTTCGCGAGCGGCGATTCGCCCGTACCGGACGGACGGATTTCGTCGACCTCCGGCAGCAGCAGCGGAAGCTGGTCTTCCGGCACCGGCTTCATCGTGCCGTCCTCGAGATGGAGAATCGGAATCGGCTCTCCCCAATACCGCTGGCGGCTGAACAGCCAGTCGCGCAGACGGTACGTCACTTTCCCTTGCCCTTTGCCGTTCGCTTCGAGCCATTCGATCATTCCCGCGATCGCCTGCTCGTTGTTCAAGCCGTCGATGAAGCCGGAGTTGACGTGCGCGCCGTCGCCGGCAAACGCTTCTTTCGCCACATCTCCGCCCTGCACGACTTCGATGATCGGCAATTCGTACTGCTTCGCGAACTCCCAGTCGCGCTGGTCGTGACCCGGCACGGCCATAATGGCTCCGGTACCGTAACCTCCCAGCACGTAGTCGGCAATCCAGATCGGCACCTTCGAGCCATTGACCGGGTTGATCGCATAGGCGCCCGTGAATACGCCGGTTTTCTCTTTGGCCAAGTCGGTCCGCTCCAGATCGCTCTTGGTCGCCGCTTTGTCCTGGTAAGCTTTCACGGCTGCGGCTTGCTCCGCCGTAGCGATTGTTGCGACCAACTCATGCTCCGGCGCAAGCACGCAATAAGTAGCGCCGAACAGCGTATCCGGACGAGTCGTGAACACCGTCAGGCTGCTGCCGGCATGACCTTCGATTTCGAAGACGACTTCGGCGCCCTTCGATTTGCCGATCCAGTTGCGCTGCATATCTTTGATGCTTTCCGACCAGTCGAGCTCCTCGAGATCTTCCAGCAGCCGTTCGGCATACTCGGTAATTTTGAGCACCCATTGCCGCATCGGCTTGCGGATAACCGGATGGTTGCCGCGCTCGCTCAAGCCGTCGATCACTTCTTCGTTGGCGAGCACCGTGCCGAGCGCCGGGCACCAGTTTACGGGCACTTCGGCCACGTAAGCGAGACCTTTGTTGTACAGCTGGATGAAAATCCACTGTGTCCACTTGTAATAATCCGGATCGGTCGTGCTCAGCTCGCGGTCCCAGTCGTACGAGAAGCCGAGCGATTTGATTTGGCGGCGGAAGTTGTCGATGTTCGTGAACGTAATGTCGCGCGGATGTTTCCCGGTATCGAGCGCATGCTGCTCGGCGGGAAGCCCGAACGCGTCCCAGCCCATCGGATGGAGCACGTTGTAGCCTCTCATCCGCTTGAAGCGGGAGACGATGTCGGTCGCCGTATACCCTTCCGGATGGCCGACGTGCAGCCCCGCGCCGGACGGATACGGGAACATGTCGAGTGCGTAAAACTTCGGCTTGTTCACGTTCTCCAGTACTTTGAACGTTTTGTTGCGGTCCCAATACTGCTGCCATTTCGGCTCGATGGCGAGCGGATTGTAGCCTTGAGTTTCTTTTTGCGATTGTTTGTGCTCCTGCGTCATTTGCTATTCCTCCTTAGTTGCCCCAAAAAGTGAAGCATAACCTTTGCAGCTTAGTCCGGGTACTTTTCGGGGACCCCGAATACAAGCCCCAAAAAGTGAAGCATAACCTTTGCAGCTTAGTCCGGGTACTTTTCGGGGACCCCGGAAACAAGCCCCAGACTCGTCCTCGAAAAGCGACGATGGTGCGAGCAGCGAATAGGAGATGTTTGTACCTCTTATTCGTCCGAAAACCCGCGAAACGGTGAATAAAACAAAAAAACCTCCCGCCGCTAGCGCAAACGCTAGGGACGAGAGGTTGATTTTCCCGTGGTACCACCCTAGTTGGCACGGACCGTACTTCGGTCGATGCCCACTCTGCCCCTTAACGCGGGGGTTACGTGTCGGCTTTCCGGGAGTTGCTCCGTACGCGCTCCGGGTCATGCCGCCAGCTCCAAGGCGAGTTCGTTCGTCCCATTTACCGGCTTGCACCGAAGCGCCGGCTCTCTGCGAAATGAGAATCCACTACTATTCCTTTTCCATGCTTGTGTTCGATATGGAACTTTCAAATATTATAAATGCAACCAGCAGACAATGTCAAGAAGCGCCACCATTCGACCAAGGGCTAGCGCAACGGATTTCCGGATATCGTCCCGGGGACTTACAAATATGCAATTCGCACCGGCCCCCCCCCCGAACTGAACCGCCTCAGGACAAAAAAAGGCCAACCCCAAATTCGGGTCAGCCCTGTCGTGATATCGCTCTTCCGGCGGCACCGGTGAAGCAATGCCGCCGTGAATCCCATCCGTCGCGCCGAACTACACCAGCTTCGGCAAGCTTGCCCGGAACTTTCCGGCTGCTTCGATCTGCGCGTGGAAATCGGGGCTCGCGCTCAGCAGCCAATTGCGGTGCAGCACCGCCGTATCATCGGACTCCGGCTCGCCGTAACGCCATCCATCGCCGACTCCTACCGCATATTCCTTCATCAGCATAAGGAACGCGGTGCTCCATTGACGGCTTTCCTGGACCGTCGGAACGAACGGATAATATTGGTCATAAGCCGCACGGATCAAAGTATGGACGACTTCCTGCAAAGTAGCCGGAATTTCCGCTTCGCCTAGCTTCTCTGTAAGCTCGGGCGGCAGGTCGGCCTCATCCGTCGAGGCGTGCCGTTCGTACTCTTCGTTCGACACGACACCCTGCTCCTTCGCCATCCACAGCTTCATCCGGTCCAGCGCCGGCTTGAAAGCGGCAGGTACGGAGATCGTCAGCTCAGGCGTCGGATCGTCCAAATTGATGACATAAGGCTCGCCCATCTTATGGATCTTAATATTACCGCGAACGCCGAGCCAACGGAGCGATAGCAACGCCTGAGTGATGACTTTTCCGTTCACGTCTTCGTTGCGGCACACTCGGCGCAGCAGCTTCTCGCTTCTCGGATCGGGAATCATGCACAGCATCCGGACCGCCGTCAGCGCCTTATCCGTCCCTTCCTCCAGCCACTGCTGAAGCTGCTTGAATACGGAGTCGATCGGCTCTTTCGAGAGCCAGTCCAATTCCATCGTCCGTCCGGCGAACTCCTCGAGACTGAGCATCCCTTGAATTTTCAGCAGCACCTCTTCCTGCTGCTCCGCCAGCTTCCGGTAGCCCTGCTCCATCTCGTCCGCCAGCTGCGCGTAGTTTTCCCTGTCCTGGCTGCCTAGCCCGAACCGTTTCGTCATCGCGCGGAACCATTCGGCGAGTGCGAGCGGGCTTCGCTGGAACATCATCATGGCGAACGTCACCAAGTTTTTGTCGAACGGCAATCCTTCCTGCAGCGCGAACCGGGCCAGCGCCGTTTGCGCGTCTTCCTCACGCCGCATCAGGCTGAAAGCCATGATCAGACCGTTCCACGCATTCGCGTTCGTATTCTCCAAAGCAACGGCACGATAGAACGAAAAAGCCGCCGCGCCGTAAGAATCGTTCTCCAAATAAAAACGGCCCATACTTCCAAAATCACCGAAAGGATTCATCAGCTCTCGACCCCTATATCATTGAATAATAAAACAAGTATACCTTACAAACGACGGCAACGTCCATCAAGGCATTCTTGCCCGCTCGGTTCAATAGCCAGTCGCCCGGTATCAACCAAGATAAACAACGCCATTCGTACCGTCTACGGTGACTTGATCCCCGTCCTTCAGCAATGATGTCGCGGCTTTCGCTCCGACTACTGCAGGTAGTTTATATTCCCTGGCGACAATTCCGGCATGCGACAGGATGCCGCCTGCATCGGTAATAAGGGCGCCGGCGATTGGAAATAGAACGGTCCATGGCGGAGTCATCGTTTTGCAGACGAGGATATCGCCTTTACTCAACTTCGCGAAGTCCTCTTGCCCGTATACGACCTTAACCTTTCCGGTATAAATCCCCGCAGAAGCGGCGTACCCTTTAAGAGATTTCGCTTGATTGTCCATCACGCCTTGGGGCAGTCCGAAAATACGTTCGATGAGCGGGTCCGGTACCGGATTCGGAGGCGTGCCGTAAAACGGCTGCGGCTGTTTGTTCCGATACTCTTTATATTTGGTTTTATTATGCTCGACAACCTCGTGGAGCGCTTTGGGCTCATTCAGCACTTCCAACAAATCGTCCAAGTATAAGAAGAAAATATCTTCTTCGCAAGCGATAATGTTTTCACGAACCAACGTTCGTCCTACATTTTTCAGGAAGTAGCGCGATTTTGCGGCTATCATCGCATCGATATAGAAATGATGATCCTCGTCCGCTCCCCAACAGGCCAATGCCTGCTCATACATCGTCTTGAAAAGGCTTGCCCGATCGTTACCCGGAAGGCGTTCGAACAGTTCCTTCACCTTTGCTTCGCGCTCCGCGACGAGCTGCTTGAATTCCGCGTCGAAATCGTAATCTTTAAGTACGTAGTTCTTAATAATGGAAAGCGCATAAGACGGATTCTCGAACCAAGTCTCTTCCGCAAACTCGTGGGTGATAGCCGTACGATGACCATAAATGCTTAAGAAATCATGCAGCTCCTTCCTAAATTCCTTGCCCTCGGCCGCATGCTCCAGCGCTTCGATCGGATTTTCCGAATCCGTAAGTGCGTCGCCCAGGAATGCGGAAGATTTCACCTGCTCGGCCAAGAGCCACAGCCCGCGATCGGTTTCGAGAGACATATTCATAACGCCCTGCAAGTAATCGTAAACCTCTTTAGGATTCTTCGCTCCGGTGACTTGACCGTACAGTTCCTCCAATGCGATCGCCAAAGACGTTCGAGGCATCGTAATTTCAAAATGGTACTGCCACGCTTCCATATAAAACTGCTGCAATTGTTCCAAAAGCCTCGGCGCTTCTTGCATCGTGATAGGCTCAATGGAACGCTCGGACAGCTTATTATAGAACGGCATATAAAATTCGTTCACTTTCCGTTCCATATACGGCTTGATCCCGGGATAAAACTCCTCCATTTTTTTCTTATGCTTGACGATTCTCTCCTCGAACGGCTCGGGGTGAGGAGGCATCGTCTGATAATAATAGCCGTGGGCGGTCTTGACGATGAATTGAACGATCGGCATTTTCATCGTTTCAAAAGCTCTTTTTGTTCCCGTCGTTACGGCAGGCAGCATAAAGGAGGCGAACAGGGGAGTCAACGGTCTGGAGAAGTGAGTATCGTCCAGCATCCAAAATCCTTGCTCCTTCTCCTCTTCGCCGAGCATCAAGCTCTTCTTCCAATCGGACAAGCGGTTCATCGTCTCCTTCTCCTTTACGCAGTAATCCGCCTTGCTTGCAGGATGTAGAGCTTTCCTTGCCGGTACGCGAATTCAAGATCAACGGGATGGCCCAGAAACGTTTCGATGGCCAAGGTCATTCCCCTCAGTTCATGAAGCTGTTCATCTTGCAGACTATAACCGGATTGTTCTTGAAGGGTCGTCTCGACGATACGGGTCCCTTTCCGATCGAGGACCGCCTTGCACATTTTCTCGCCGAGTTCCTTTCTTAGAACCGTATTCCCCCGTTTCGACAGAACGTAAAAATCAGGCGTCGCCAAACCCGTTACAACCGTCTCGCCTAATCCGAAGTTGGAATTGATCATAATCTCGTCTTCGTTTCCGGTAATCGGGTTTCGGCTAAAAACAACCCCGGCTGCGTCCGCATCTATCAGTTCCTGTACAATTACGGACATGGCCGGCGCCTCGTCAGCCGCATTCAATCTTTGTGTCATATAGGTTTGAGCGTGATCCTTATAGACCGATAGCCAGCAGCGCTTGATCGATTTCAGCAAGTCGTCGGAAGTTACATTCAGAATCGATTCATATTGTCCGGCAAACGAAGCGGATTCCAGATCTTCCGCGGAACAGGAAGAGCGGACGACTACGGGTGGAGTTACATACTGTTTAAATGCCTCCTCGATTTCCAGGCGTAATGGCTCGGGGAAGACGAACGGATCAGGGTCGCGTTCTCCCCGAATGGCAGGCTTGAACGCATCGGCCGTAATGATGAATCCTTGCGGAACGGGGAACCGGGCTCGGAATAGAAGCGCAATGTTTTTGGCCTTTGTACCGACTGCATCCTCCGCCTTTGTCTCTGAAAACAAAATCACCCTGTGCACCATACAACACTCCTAACCGGCTAAGCTTCTCTGAGATGATTGTACGCGAAATGGGATCGTTCCTCTATCAGGTGAATTACGTATTATCATCCGCTCTCGAAGGAGAACGATCGCATTGGAAAGAATATATAGGTTGAGAAATCGTATAGCCGAGATTCCCCAAGGAAGGGACGTTTTTCCGATCATGACCGTAAAGAAATCGCAAATGATGGAAAGGGAGAAGTATTTAAACCAAATTCCCGCAATTCTCGCAAACCTGATGGACGGAAAGGGCGCTATCGTCGCCATCATGGGCGAACCGGGTATCGGCAAAACCCGCCTCTCCCAGGAAATCATGCATATAGCAAGCGAGCATCGATGCAAAATTTTGCTCGGCCGCTCTTATTCGGTCGGGAGCGATACCGCCTACACTCCGATTCTCGAAATGTTGAACCACAATTTCCGGGGAGCATCCCCGGAGAAAGTATCCGCGTGGACGAAAGACCTGCCGGACCTGGGGAAGCTGCTGCGCAGATTCCGGTTCCCAGAGCCGCCCCAAGTGGGAGATCCGGCATTGGAAAAAACGCGGCTGTTCGAGTCGTTGGTCTGTCTTGTGGAACGAATGGCGGAAGGACAACCGCTGGTCATTATACAGGAGGATCTGCATTTCGCCGATCCCGCTTCCTTGGAATTTCTCCATTATTTGAGCCGTGGAATGAATATTTCTCCGCTCATGATGGTTTGTACGATCGACACGTTCGAGTTATCGGCCAATGCGAATGCGAACGGTTTTATCCAATCGTTGCGCAAAGAAGAGTTTTTCAAAGAATTCCGCCTTAACCGGCTGAGCGAGCACGGAGTTGCCCGACTGCTCGCCGATCGGCTGGGAACCGCCTTGCCCGACGGCTTTATTCCTTTAATCATGAAGCATTCCGAAGGAGTGCCTTTGTTTATTGATGAATTGCTCCATTCTTTACTTGAAACAGGTGTGTTATCGATGCAAGACGGGGTTTGGATTTTATCCGTCCGCTCGATCGAAACGATTCCATTTCGAATCAAGGAGCTGATAAAAGAACGCATACAAAGAATTCATTCCGGAGATCATAAAGTCCTCCTGTATGCCGCCATATCGAAGAGCATCGTATCCCACCGGATTCTCCATCAGCTCACGCAAATGAACGAAGACGACTTTTTATCAGCCATTCAAAGGCTCAAATCTTCGGGTCTCCTTTATGAAGAAATTCAAGAGATGGAAGTCCATTACGGTATTTATCATGCCCTGGTCAAGGATGTCGTCTACGAAGAGCTTCCCATCATGGTTCGCCGGCGTGCCTATAAGTTTTTCATCGAAGTGCTGGAGGAGAGCGGCTCCGACGATGTCGAGTATTTGGCTCATTTGTATGACGGTGCCGGGCCTGAAGCCGATCCCATACGTACCGTGAACGTGTTTCTCCTGAATGCGGAAAGAGCCCGTTCGTTGCACGCTTACGCCTCCGCGGCAAAATATTATAAATCCGCCCTGCAGCTGATCCAAACGAACAAAATGGCCGAGGAAAAGACCCGGATTCCCTTGCTTCTAAAACGTTTGGGGGAAGCCCACAAAATGCTTGGCGAGTATAGCGAGGCCGGACGGTATTGTCTGGAAGCGATTCGAACTTACGTTCAATATGACGATCAAAAAGAGATTGCCCGCTTGCACGGATTATTGTCATTAATCTTTTGGGAATCGAGAGAAATCGAGCAATCGGTGCAATATCTGGAAGACGGCTTGGCGATAGCCAGAAAACAACTCGCTTCCCCTGAAGTCCGCTACGAGCTGCTCCTTACGAGCCTGGTCTATTTAAGCAGACTTAAAAGAGCCGAGGACTATTGTCAAGTGTATGAAGAAATTCAAGAGGTACACAAGCTGGTCGGAACCCCCCGGGCTGCCGCTCAAGCAAAAGTGGCGGAAATCGATTATTGGACAAGCTGCGTTTTCAAGGAAAATTTCTCGCCTCGAAATGTTCAAGCATCGGTCGAACAGCTGGAAAAGATGGAGGTTGACGACGAGACGCTTTTTCGCGGCTACTTCGTCAGCGCAATCAATTTTATTTTCTGCGGTCGGTACGAATTAAGCGGAACTTATTCGCAGAAATCGTTGGAAATCGCCAAGCGGATGCATATTCCCGAGTATGAAGTCCGCAGCTATTGGATACAGGTTCAAGCGGATCTATTCGGCGGCAATTGGAAGCTGGCCATACCCAAAATGGATATTTGCGTCTCCAAAGCGCGGAGAATCGACGTGGGCAGGCCGTTACTATATGCCTATATTACAAAAGGATTCGTTTATGCATGGATGGGGAACTTTGCGGATGCGCAGCTTTGCCTGGATGAACTGAGACGACTTGTCCCCTACCCGGCTAAAGACGGGCACATCGTGGATATGATGGCGCCGATCGAGATGATGATTGCCCTGGGTACGGAGAAAGCGGCGGACTACTATGCTTCCATGAATCAAACAAGACCCTATTACGTTGTATATCCTTGGTTGAATCCGGCCTTGTGGGGAGAGATTCAATTGTCCGCGGGCGACCGGATGGGAGCTCTAGCGTCGGTCAAGGAACTTCTTGCCGGCAATAAGGAAGAGAACCTGTTCGCTTGGGCGCTTGGAAAGCGGTTGTACGGCAAGGTCGATTATGCGCTCGGGAACAAGGAAGCTTCTGTGCTCCACTTCCATGAAGCGGCAGACTTGTTCTCGAAGCTGCAAATGCCGTTGGAGCAAGCGCGCTCATTGCTTTTTTACGCCGACATGATGATGGAGGGCGATCCCGAAGAGGCCAAGAACAAATTGCTTCAATGCCTGGAAACTTTCGAGCATCTGGACGCCGAGTACGATTTGAACATGACGCAATCGCTCATGAAAAAGCTTGGGGTTCGCATGCCTAAGCCCGACGCGGCGAATTCCAAAAAGAAAGAAACGGAATTGAGCAACCGGGAAATGGAAGTTGCCCGTCTCGTTGCCGAGGGGTTAACGAACATCGAAATTGCCGAGGCGCTCATAATCAGTCCGCGGACCGTAAGTACGCATCTGGAGAAAATATACCGGCGTCTCGGCATCAATTCAAGAGCTTCTTTGGTCAAATACTTGATGGATTACGATCTTTCGGTCGAACACCATTAAAACATAATTGGGATAGCCGCTGCTCACCCGGCCTTTGGAGGGGAATGGCGGCTTTTTTGCGTATTTGACGGACGCGATAAAAAGCTAAGATACGTCATTTGGCCTTCGAAGAATACGTAATTTACCCGATAGGACCTTTTTCGGGTTCATGTTAATTTTATAAACGTGCAGAAACGCGTTATTAATAACATGAAACCAAAGGAGAGCTGAACATGTTCGGTCGTTTTGATCTGTATGCCCCGGTCCACAAAGGAATCCGATTGGCCTTAAGCGGTTTATGCTATCAGACGGGCTCGGTTGACAGTTCCGATGACGCGGGAGTGAGCGCATTTGTCGAGGAATTCGGAAGGGTCGTAATCATTCTGGAGTCCCACTCGCGGGACGAGGATGCGCACATTAACGAATCGTATGAGAAATATGCACCCGAGACGCTGCGTCAACTGGAGGAGGAGCACGCCGGTCTGGAACATAAGCTCGAGCGGATTATCGATCTGGTGAACCAACTGGAATTTAACAAGTCTCAGCCCGCCCAGCATCAGAAAATTTGGTACCAAATCGGCAAAGATTTGAACCGCTTCACGGCGGAATACTTCGTTCACCTCGAACGCGAAGAAGGTCCTGGAATGAAGGCGTTATGGGAGCATTTGACGGATGACCAATTGAAGGAAATCTCGCTCAATATTCGATCATCCATTCCGCCGCAAGCGATGTCCATTTTTATGCACTATATGATTCCGGCGATCAGCCATCGGGAACGTGCAGTGATGTTCGGCGACATGAAGAAATTCGCTCCGAAAGAAGCGTATGAGGGCATGAGGAAACTGGCCGCCTCCCGGTTGGATCAACAAAGCTGGGTGCAGCTGCAAGCCGAACTGGAGCAAATCAAACCGGAAGGGATCGCATAAGTCATGAACGTTCTTGTTATCGGGGGTACTGGAACCGTAGGCAGTCAGTTGGTATCGGAGCTGATCAATCGCAAGGCAACCGTCCGCATTCTTGCACGCGATCCGAGTAAAACTCGGCATAAGTGTATAAACGCGGATTGGGTGCAAGGTGATTTGGAGGCTCCCGACAGCTTGGGGAACGCATTCGAACGAGCGGATGCGGTGTTTCTTCTAAACGGTCTGGCCAAGACGGAAACAAGCCAAGGAATGACGGCGGTCGATGCGGCGATAAAAGCGGGTGCTCCCAAAATCGTATATTTATCCGCGCCGATGGATAAGGCGATGCTGCAGATCCCCCACATAAGAAGCAAGATTGCGGTAGAAGAAGCGATTAAGCGGTCCGGCATGGATTATACGATTTTGCGGCCAAACAATTTTTTCCAAAACGATTACTCGTTTCGCGAAGCTATTGTTCGATATGGAGTTTATCCTCAGCCGCTCGGTTCGGTCGGATTGCACCGGGTCGATGTAGGCGATATCGCCTTTGCAGCCGCAAACGCGCTTCTTCTCGACGGATATGAAGGAAAGGAATATCCCCTTTACGGACCCGAACCGTTGACGGGAGACACTATCGCCGAAATCTTTAGTCGTTATGCGGACACTCCCGTTCGGTATGCCGGGGATGATGTGGATGTATGGTATCGACAAGCGGTTGCGGTGATGCCGGAATGGCTCGCTCAAGATTTTCGCGTCATGTATGAATGCTTTCAAAAGCATGGTTGCCTAGGAAGCGAACAGGACTTCATCCGCCAGCGGGAATTGCTGCAGCGTGAGCCCCGTTCATTTGAGGCTTTCGCGGCGGAAACTATCGCCCGTTGGAAACATGACGATACCCGAGATGCCTGAAGTTCCGTTTATGTAACCTTACACGTTCCCAAGAAACTAAAACAATCCATGGAGGTACTGGATATGAAAAGAAAAATCGTTATGACAACGGTGTTAGTCGCAAGTATGATAGTTTCCGCAGCCCCAACGCTTGCTGTCGTCAAATCAGAAGCGAAGCCCGAGAGATCGGCCATGGCCGTTAAAGCGGAAGCGAAGCCCGAGAGATCGGCCGTGGCTGTTAAAGCCGAAGCGAAACCCGAGAGATCGGCCGTGGCTGTCAAGGCGGAAGCGAAGCCCGAGAGATCGGCCGTGGCTGTCAAGGCGGAAGCGAAGCCCGAGAGATCGGCCGTGGCTGTTAAAGCCGAAGCGAAACCCGAGAGAGTGAAGGCGGCTGCAAGGTGGAGTGAGGGACCGACAATACCGGAGATGCCCGAGGTTCCGTTTGTTTAATCATTTTCGTGATAATGGTGGCATTTTATCAATCAAAACAAAGGGAGAGAACGATAATGAATAAGAATATCATGATGTTGCTTCTCGTCATTTGCTTCACTTTAATCGGAGGTAGTACCGTCGGGGCCCATTCCGATCATGCGAAGCCGCAGGACCTATCGGTTCTGGTTAATGGCGTACAGGTTCAATCCGGCGCTAACCACATTTGGGAAGGGAAGATCTACGCATCCGTCGCCCAGTTCGCTGAGCTGTTTGATTTGAACGCGACTGTCGGCAAGGACTATCAATCCGTAGAATTCAACGGGAAAACAATCACCGATATTCGTCGGCATGAGGGAGAGATGACAGCATGGGTACGGGAGCTGGCCGATGCCGTCCATGCACAAAGCGTCACGTGGGACTCGACCGAAAATGAGGTGTATGTCCTTGCCCTGCCGAAGGGGACGGTCCAGATTACTCCCGTAGTTCCCGCGATGGGAGAGCATTGGTCCAACCCGCAGGCCGGAGATTTGCCGATCGGCCCGATCTATGGCGTGTACAACGGAAGGTTGGTTTTCCTGGAATATATGATTGCACAAGAAGATTTTACGAAAGGCAAAAACCATGCCAATTTGGCGGGAATGAAGGGCGTTCCGTCGCCTGCCGTCGTTCAAATCGATGTTGAATTTCAGGCAACCGGACATGAGGGATTCGAAGTACCGCATTATGACATTCATGCTTACTTCATTTCGGAAGAAGAGCAGCAGAAGATTAAATAACATGTACTCGCGTACCGTAAAAACAAACTTGATCTTATCCATCCCGATATGAACGAAAGCAGCCCGAAAGGGCTGCTTTCGTCCATTTGGCAAGCACCTACCAAGGCACTCCATCATCGTCGTCCGGTGACCGCACCGGCTTCTCGATCAGCTTGCGCGCCACATCCTCGAACGATTCCGGATGGAGGAGCTCAACCGGTGAGAAACCTTTCTCGAACTGGAACGAATCCCCCTCGATGAGCAGGATGTACCGTCCGTTCAACTGCGCCACATGAACCGATTCGCCGTAATCGGCGAGAAGCGCTTTGACGGATACGCCGTCCAGCTTGAACTTCAGCTCGACTTCGGGCTGCTGCTCGACGATGCGCATCGTCGCCTCGGTTACTTGCTCGTGGCTCCATTTCTGCTGCAGCTCCCGCTGCTCGCTCGCGGCCCACAGCTCGATTTCTTCCTCCTCGCGCTGCTTCCCTTCGTGAGCGGTCGGCTGGTCCTGCCATTTCTGCTCGATGTAGTCTTGGACCATGCCCATCACCTGTTCGTTGATCAGTTCCGGCACGGACGGCTCATAGGAGACGAACTTCAGGAAATCCTCGAAATAACGGGCATGGGACGACTGATGAAGCTTCAGCTCCCATTCCTCCAGCATCCCTTCCTCCGGCATGTGCGGATATTGGATCGCCTTGATGTTTTTGGCGCTGATCGCCATCTCGACGTGGCGCACCAAGCTTTTCTCGTCCGAGACCGAAGCGATCTTCGGCTCGAAATCGCACTTCATGACGAACAGGATCGGCTCGTCGAACCATTTGCTCAGCTTGGCCGCCGTAACGATCAGCGCTCCGCCCCGTACGGAACTCGTATCCATGTAGGCTCTGACAAGCTCGTCGCTCGCATACAGAAAGTCCTGGCCGTTTTCCGCGAACCGGATTCTTTGGAATAAGGCATAGTTCGGGTTGCCTGCCAGCTCGAAGCCCGGTTCTACGATGAACCGGCCGATCTTGGTCGGGACCTGCTCCGTAATCGGGTTCCGCTCGGCCTTCCGCTTGACGATACGGGCGAATTCCCCGTCCAGAAACTTCTTCAATTCGCTGGTTTCGTACGATTCGCGGTCGAGTGTCTGGTAATGCTTGAACGATCTGGACGCCTGGTCCTCGGTTTGAATGACGAAGAACGATAAATATTGGATAGTAAAGTCCACGGCAATAACGCTCCTTCTTTAGCTGCCTAGCTCC
Organism: Paenibacillus mesophilus; assembly: GCF_005938385.1. GTDB lineage: Bacteria > Bacillota > Bacilli > Paenibacillales > NBRC-103111 > Paenibacillus_AB > Paenibacillus_AB mesophilus. The sequence continues at coordinate 26,032 of NZ_VCRA01000023.1, read as the reverse complement.
TTTATGTCGGAAAAGCCCAGACCTCTACTTTACCAAAAATGAATCGTTCTTGGAACCATATATTAAAAGCTGAGCCGGAACGGCTCAATAGCCAAGCACGGTCAAATAAAAGCCGGAGTCGACCGGAGCAAGGGCATGATCCGCCACGTGAACTTTAAATCCAGTTGCAGTAACCGCCGAAACGGTGACGATACCGGCCGCCCCGTTTTTGAGCGTAACGTGCGGGATAACCGACTGGCTTCCGCTCAGCGCTTCCTTCAATACGATCTGCACTTCGCCGACAGCGGCGCGCGTAGCCGATACGACGCCCTTGCCCGCAACGAGCGACGCGCCCGCTGCCGTCAAATCTACGTTCGCGTAAGCCGATGGGGTCAGGAAGTACGATCCTCCCGCTTCATTTGCAACCGTATTCACTTTCGCATTCATAGCGCCGTAAAACAGATTGTCTTTCCCCACCTTCACGCCATAGCCCGGCTCGGGAGTCTGCAGCGATATCGCGGCGCTCATATGCGGCTGATTCCGGTTGCGGAACGTATTGCCGTCGATAATGCCGCTCGCGAGCTTCGTCTGCACGAGCGCCCCGTAAGCGACCTGGAAGCTGGTAAGTTCGACGTTGTCTACGACATTGCCGGTAAACGTGAAATCGATAACCGTATTGAACAGTGTAAGCGCCGCGCGAAACGTATTCGCGAACACGTTGCCGGTAACCGATACGGCGGCGAAATTCGATATGCTGACGGCTCCATCGGTCGAATTGCCCCCATAGCCGGTCATGTAGTTGCCGGTTACGGTCAAATTGCGTCCGATCAAAGCATCGGACGTGTCGTGGCCATAGGCGGTAACGCCCGCCCGGCGATACGGGGCGCTGCCGTCCCAGACGAGCGTGTTGCCCGTGACCGCGATGTCGCGACCGGGAGCTTTGCCGTTCGTGTCGTTGATGCCCCCTTTGTCGATGCCGATGGCGATATACGCGTTGCGCACCGTATTGCCCGCGAATCGGATGTTGACTCCGCCGTGCGTATCGAGTCCTTTCCACGTATACGCATTCTCGATATGGTTCAAACAAATGTCCACGTTCCGGGACGGGCGTCCGATCGTAAGCTGCGGGTCGGGAACGGCCGAGCTGCCGTACAGCCTTGTTGCGGTTATGCCATATACGTTGTAATTCGGCTTGGCCCCGTCATAGCCGGGCGACAGCGTACTTACATGGTTCGATATGCATTGTCCGTCTACGACTCCGTACATACGTATGCCGTCCCGCCCGCACCGCCGGATCGTATTATGCGTTGCGTTAAAGCGATCGACATTGTCTACGATCATACCGGATTGGCCGAACCCTTCGATGGTACAGCCGCGGATCGTTATATTCCGGCTTACATCGGTCAATGCTTGCATCTGTGCGGCATTATAGCCGAGAATTTGCCGCTGATACCAGCGCCCGCGAATATCGATTCCGATGTTCTCCGCGTAGGACGCGTTCCAGATCGCCGTGTCCATATCTCCGTTGATCCAATCCGGTACGCCGGTTGCATACCACGGCCCGCGAATATCGAAGCCTTCTATCGAAATGTCCGCGCTTCCCGGCTCGACAGCGAAGCCGGCAAACTTCCCCGCGTTCGGCTGCAGAATCACGACTTCTCCGCACGCCCTGACGGTCGTATTAGAGTGGATCACCGGAGTGCCGCCGGCAAACGTATAGACGCCGGGCTGAAACAGTACCGTCTTTCCTTCCGCCTCGTCGAGAACGGCCTGTACCGCTTCGTAAGTGAAACCATCCGTAACGACCAAGCAATCCGCACAGCAGTTGCCCTTACCGGCCCCCCCTCCCCCGTACACCGCTTTCGTCACGGAAGCCGCGCTTCCGGCTGCGGCCGTTCCCAAACCGAGCGACAGTCCGACCATTCCGAGTCCGGCGAGCATCGCTCTCCGGCTTATTGCTTGCTGCTCCGGCATCATACGATACACCTCTATTTCACGATTTTGTTTTTCTCGTCGATTTTTTTGATAGCCGCTTCCTCTGCCTGGCGCAGACCGGTATTCAAATCCGTTTCGCCCTTCTGCATCATAATGCCGTAATTGCTGTATACCGTCGCCACGTCGGCGTCGTATATCGTTTTCGGCGGAATAGGAGCCAGCTTCTTGGCAAATATCGCTTGCAAATGCTTATCCTTGAACGGAGAATCCGCTCCAAGCTGCGCTTGCACGCTCTTATTGTGCAGTGCCGGCATAATCGCTTTCTTGGCGAGAATCGTCTGGAATTCGTCCGACATGATGTACTTGATCACTTCCATCGCCGCTTCTTTATTTTTCGACGGCTTGACAACTCCGAAGTAAGTCGGATAGGAGACGGAGCCGACTCCCGGACTGTCCTTGAACGAAGGCATCGCCGCAATGTCCCAATCCATCGCCTTCAACTGGTCGATCCACGTGTAGATCAGGCTGGACAAGTACGGAAACATCGCCGTGTTTTTCTCTTGCACGAAGCTGTTCAGATCGGGCGTCTTCTTCGTCTTGGCGATATACGTCTGGTAGACCGGGTCCTGCGCGAACGGAAGGAAGAACGTCTGGTAAAACGTTTTCCAGCGCGGGTCCGTATTGACGGTCGGCTTGTTCGTCTGCGGATCGACGTTCGGAATCGACAGCGGATTCAGCCGGACCGTATGCGCCTGGCTTTGTCCGAACCCTAGATAAGAAGTATCGCTATCGACCCGGGTCAGCTTCTTAGAAACTTGAATAACTTCATCCCAGCTCATATTGTCGGTCGGATAAGGAACTCCAAATTTGTCGAAAATCGTTTTGTTGTAATACAGCACGAAATTGTTGTTCTGAACCGGGATGCCGAAGAGCTTGCCGCCGGACGCCTGTTTAACCGCTTCCAAAATGGTCGGCTCGATCCGGGTCAAATCGACATTATGCTTCTTGACGAGCTCGCTCATATCGTAGGCCAAATCATAAGGAAGCACGTCATTCTCGAAGTTTCCGATCGAGCTGTACAGCACATCGAAGCTTTGCCCCGCCGCGAGCGTCTCCGCCACTCCTTTCTTGGCCGGCTTCTCGACGAACGTAATTTTGTAATCGGGAAATTTTTTGCGCAGATCGTTGCCGTATTTGTAATCGAAATCGGCCGTCAAATCGCCCAAGGCGGTAAAGAAGGCAACCTCCTTCGTCGTTTGGATCGGCTGCGCCGTTTTGCCAGCCGCCTCGTCCCCAGTGCCGTTTTGTTTGTCTGCGGCCGCTCCGCCCCCGCCGCCGCATCCTGCCGCGAGCGATGCGACAAGCAATGCCGGGCCGACCGATTTGATTGTCTTAAGCATGTAAGTTCCCCCTTGCACCGGTCCGTTAACCATCGCGATTGATTAATAGCCGATGCGGTTTTATAATTACTTGCAAGATAATCGTATCCTACTTATTCGGCCGTTCGATAGAACAGCTTTTGTTCACTTTTTATCCAAATTTGTTGCCGGGGGAGCGTGAGTATTTCGATGAATCTGGACGCATTCGACGAGCGGATCAAGTATATGAGCAACCTGCTGTGCATTCATATATATCAATTAGTCAAAACGTATACCCGTCTCGGCTGGAATCCGCGATGGCACTACCACAAGGAGCTGGAATTTCTGTACATGGAGGAAGGCCGGATGGAAATTCGCGTCCAGGACGACTCGTACTTGCTCGAGCCCGGGGATGTGCTCGTCATCGGCTCGATGCAGCCGCATATTACGCGCAAAGTAGACGAACACCGGCTCGTCTATTTGGTGCTGCATTTCGATTTGCAGCCTTACTTCGACCCGGCTCTACTGCTGCATTTCCGCTTCTTCTCGGAAATCGACCGGCCGCTTAGCGCCTTAAATGAGCAAATACGGCAAAAAGCGGAGATGAAATCCGAGCTTGCCCGGACCATACTCCGCATTAGGGATGAAATGGAACAAAAGACGAAAGGCTACGAAATCGCCGCCAGTCTTCAGGTGAAGCATCTGCTGCTGACGCTGCTGCGCTACGACGACAAAGAGCCGGCCATGCCGTTCGAGCAGGCGAACGCCCCTTCCTTGCGCCCTGTCCTCGATTACGTGGAGAAGCATTTGTCAGAGAAAATCCAGATGGCGGACATTAGCGGCATGATGAATATGAGCTACCACTATTTCTCCAAATATTTCAAAAAAGTGATGGGCTTGTCGTTCGTCGAATATATAAACGTCCAACGGATCAAGAAGGCCGAACGGCTTCTGCTGACGGAGGAAACCGGCATTACGGAAATATCCGGCCAAGTCGGAATCGCCAATACGGCCCATTTCTACGAGCTGTTCAAACGATACAACAACTGCACGCCGCGCGAATATATACGCAGACTGGCGCCTATGCATACACTCGACGATTAAACGAGATGGAAATCGGCATACATAGCGGCAAATGAAATGTAACCGTTTACCGGTGCACGAGGATCGGCTCCACCCGGTTCCCGAGGCGCGAACGCTCGGCCGCGAAGCCGATCCGGTGCCCGAATACGGACGTGTCTAGCGAGGTGAACGACAACGACGGCGTTTCACCCTTCAACACTTTGACGAAATCGTTCACGAGCAGCATATCCCCTCCTCCGTGGCTGTCGCCGGTAACATTGACCTCTACTTTCTTTTCCGAATACTCGTGCCCTTTGCGGGCATCCGGAGTACGGATCGTGAAGAAGCCGTCCTCCAATACGCCGCTGATCTCTCCTTTCGTACCGACGATATGAATCGTCCTGGAAGGCTTGGCCGTAGCGCCGATCATATTGTGGGAAGCCGTACCTCCCTTCCCGAATTCGACGATGACCGATTGATGATCGACTACGTCGTTGTCGCAATGCCAGACGCATCGGCCATAAGGATTGTCGGTCGCAAGCGACCGGACTTTGGACGCTTCGTCCGGCTCGACGCCGAGATGGGCGTTCTCCCATACGTAGAAGCCCCATCGTCCTTGGTCCAAGTAATGCTTCTTGGCCGAATATTGGCAGCTTTCCTCGATCCGACAATCTTGCAAGCATCGCGTTCCCGCACCGGCCGGGGCATTCTCCGGCTTAAACTGCATAAGGCTGCCGAAGCTGCTTACGCGAACCGGTACGTCGCCGGCAAGCCAGGCGATAATATCGAGGTCGTGACAGCATTTCGCCATCAGCATGGACGAATCGCAGCTCGCGACCGAATTCCATTTGCCGCGAATATACGCGACAGCCATATGATGGTAGCTTACATGCTCGCTCGTCTGGATATGGACGATGTCTCCGATCGTCCCGGACGCGAGCTGCTCCTTGATTTTCCGATAAAACGGCGCATATCTCAACACGTGGCACACCATAACGAGCCGGCCGGACTTGTCCGCCGCAGCCGCAAGCTTGGACAAGTCCTCATCGGAAGTCGAGATCGGCTTCTCCAGCAAAATGTCGTACCCCGCCTCCAGCAGCGGTATAGCCGTCTCCACATGCAACCGGTCCATCGTTCCGTTTATAGCGGCCTGCGCGATTTGAGGCCCGGACACAAGCTGCTCCAGCGACTCATAGCACCGGCCGTCCGCCAGCCCGAACTGACTTGCCAGCAGCTGTCTGCGCACAGGATCGGGCTCGACCACCCCGACGATCGCCAATTTGTCCGGATGCTTCTTCGCATACCCCGCATAGCGCATACTGCGGTGCCCGGCACCTACGACGATCGCCGTCACCGGTCCGCCCTCCGCAGCCGTTCGATTCGTTTCTAGTTCTCCATCCATCTTCCGGTTCGTCAATAGCTCCACTCCTCCGCTTCGGATACAGAGCTATCGTATACGGTTTGGGCGGCACGGCGAAACACCGCGATTTGTCCAGTTTATCCCGGAATTTGTTCAGTTTGACGTACTGGCACCGGCTACGACTGAGCGGCTTTCAGTTCGCGAACCTGCTGCGCCAATTGCTGAACAGCGAGCGTCAAGTGAGCGATTAATTGCTCATAACGAAGTCCGCTGCGGATGGATCCGGCAGCGCGTCCCGCCTCATCCGTGAGTACCTCCTCCACGTAGGCGGCATGCTCCACTCCGATTTCGTCCAGAATCGCCTTGAATTCTTGGGCGATAAAACCGTGATGAGGAAGCTGCGCGTCTCCGTTATCGCTTCGATTGTATACGCGAGGCCTCCACTTGTTGACAAAGTCGAGTCCGAGCGTTTCGTCGGCAATGTTCGTTTTCAGCTTGCCGTCCGAAGTCGTAATGACCCCGGTCGATGAATAGACGGCGGCCCACCTGTTCGTGCTGCTGCCCAAATTCCGAACGTTGTCATCTGACGGACGCAAATGACCTTCAATTACGACTTCCGCTGCCGCCAGCTTGCGGCCGTCAAAAAACAAGCTTTGCTTGTTCGCCGACAAATCGGCGTATACGACTCCCCTTGGCACGACGCCATCCATATAGCGCACATCGGATGTAAAAGTCACCGCCTTGGTCCCGGTAACCTGAACGATCGCGCCGGTAAGGTTGGAAGAAACGACGTTTTCGATGATCGTTCCAGCTCCCGCATTGCGTACAACGATCGCACCGCCGCCAAGATGGTTGACGTTCCGGACGGACACCGCGCTTGCCGTATCCCGCACGTTGACGACACACGGAGAACCTTTTTTGTTATTGGCTTCCGAATATATCCCCTGCAGCAGAACGTTTTCCGCTTGGCGAATATCGATTACTCCGACCGGCCCTCCCGATTGCTGGACGACAATGCTTGTAAATGAATTGCCGCGAGTAATCCCTTCGCCGCCGACGATGATCGACTCCTGCGCACAACCTGTAATGTAGAGGTGCGACCAGTTATTGGCGTTGCTCTCCCACATCGTGGCGATGCCTACTTTATTTCCGGTGTACAAGGTCAGTCCGGTTATCGTATTGGACCATGTAAATACTTCCAGCGCCGTTCCCGCCCCGACATCGTTGATAACCAAGTTCGACAGGGAGACGTTTTTGGAAGCGTCCTTCCACGTAGCGTTCGCCGACTGTTTCCCGAACAACGTTATTCCGGCGACGGTAGAAGCGTTTCCTGCGAAACCCAGATCTCTGATGCCGGAATAGGGCGCCATGCCGTTCTGGTTCAAGGCCGGATCTCCCACCGAGAGCAGTCTGGCGTCAGTAGTATCGTTGAAGATCGTTGCGCCTTGCTTGGACGCTCCGCGCAGCTGTTGTCCCGGAGTCCGCATAATCAGCGTAGAGCTGATCCGGTATCGGCCCTCGGGAACATATACGCCGAGCCCGGTATCAAGGGCAGCCTGGATCGAGACCGTATCGTCCGTTTGTCCGTTTCCCTTTGCTCCGAACCAGCGGACGTTCACCTCGCCCTGCACGACCCGCCTGAAGCGCGCTCCCATGGCACCGACCAGCACGGTTCCCGCATTGTTGTCCGACGAGATCAGGTCGGCTGCATCGTAATAAAAGTGTCCCTCCTGTCCCGGATCCGTTACGAAATAAATCCACGACGGATCGGGGTCGGCCATAGCTCGCAGCCCGGCGATGCTCACTGCCGTGCAGTAATCGAGAGCCATCAGCTCTTTCGGCTTCGTCTTGTCCCCTTTGTCGCCGTTGCCGCTGCCGTACACGCTCAACTGCGCCGAGGCGATACCCGCTCCCCCGAACTGGTTCAGCCCGCCCGCTGCCAGGACAGCGCCTGTTATGCCGAGAGAAGCGAGCATCGTTCGCCGAGTGATCCGCTTGTGCTGCGTCGCCGCCTCCTCGTCGCGAATTGTCATGTCATTGTCGTGCCGTATTTCGGACTCGGGCCGATTTTCTCGGATATCATGATCGTTTCCCATTTGTGATCCTCCACTCGACGGCAAATGCCGTTATTGTTTTGCTGCAGGGGACTACCGTCCGTTCCTTGAAGCTTCGTTTTACTTCGCTGCTTTCATTTCTCCGACTTTTTTGTTCACTTGCTCCTCTGCCTGTTGGAGTAATGTGTTGACATCGCTTTTGCCGTTCACGTAATCGAGCAGACGGCCGTTCACAATCGTTCGTGCAGCCGCATGATACGACGAAGTCGCATAAGGCTCCGGATACTTTTGGCTGACGACGCTTTTCACGTTTTTCCCCTTCGCCGCCGGATTGTTGGCAAATGCCTGCTCCAGCAGCTTCTTGTCGTTCGTGGCCGTTAGGCGGCCATTTTTGCTGGCCTCCAGCTGAACTTCCGGATCTGTGCTTAAGTAAGCGGCGATTTGGAAAGCGATATCCTGATTTTTGCTTCCGTTCGGGATGACGAACCCGTCGGAGAATACGCCCGGACCGATACCCGGTTTATCTTCGAAGGACGGATATGTAACGAAATCCCATTTGAACCCTTCATTCTCCAGCTTCTGCATCTCGGAGTTTTGCAGCAGCAAAATATCCGGCAGCATCGCTACGGTCCGTTTGTTCAAAAACTCGTCACGCGCTTCGAAGAAAGATTTGACAACCGGCTGCCCCGGCGTGCCGTATGTGGACTTGAACGTTTCGAACAGCTTTTTCCACTTATCCGTGTGCACAACCGCCTTCTCGGTTGCCGGATCCACATAGGCGAGCGACAGCTGGCTCTGCATCCGGTTAATATCGAGCGGAGGACGAAGCCCGACATAAGTTTGTCCGTTATCGCTGCGGTTCAGCTTCTTGCCGACCTCTACCGCTTCGCTCCACGTCATTTGATCCTTCGGGTAAGGAATGCCGAACTTATCGAAAATATCTTTGTTGTAATGCAGGGCGAACGCCAGAACGTTGTACGGAAGGTAGTAGATTTCGCCCTTAGGCGCATACGACTTGATCGTATCGACCATTTTCGGATCGTACTTATCGAACTTGAAGCCGTTCTTTTGCGCGAGCGGCGTCAAGTCGACCGGCACCTTAAGATCAACCAATGTTCCGATGTTCGTCAATCCTTCCCAGATGATATCGGGAATCTCGCCTGCCGCCACCAGCTCCTCGATCCGCGTTCCCTGCTTGTTTTCGATCACTTTCAACGTCACGTGCGGGAACTTCTTTTTTACGAACCGGTTCACATACTGATCGAAATCGTCCAGCACGGTACGGGTGTAAAAGGTCAGCGTTACCGGCTGCTGCTCGGCGGATTTGACGCCGGAATCGGCGGCTTTCGAATTAGGCTCCTTGCCGCTCGAGCAAGAGGCGCTAAGTAAAGCGCATACAATTGTCATAGCCAAAACAGAGAACTTGTTCCTTTTCATTACTGTTCCCCCAATTACTTCATTTGCTTTTCTTTCATCATTTGATCGATTTGCTCCGCGGCTGCTCTTAACGCCGTGTTCAAGTCCGCCGCGCCTTTGGAATAGTCCGCGAACGCCTTGTCCGTCGCCGCCTGAATTTTCGCATCCTCGTAGACGCGCCTAGGCGGCAAACCGAACTTGCCTTGGAAAACGCCCTTCCAGTTTTTATCTTTCAAATAAGCGAGGTCGGCTCCGTACTGATTGATGATCGCCTTGTTGTTCAAAGCAGGCATCTTTCCGTTGCGGGACATTGCGGTTTGTACTTCGTCCGAGGTAAGCAGCTTGATGACGTTCAGCGCATCTTCCTTATGCTTCGACGTCGGGCTTATATAGACGACATGAACATCGATTTGGCTGCTTATACCCGGTTTATCTGCAAAGCTTGGAAATTGCGCCACATCCCAGTTCAAACCTTGCTCCGACGGCTGTTTAAACTGACTGTTGCGGTTTTTGTGCGCCCATATGGCAACGTTTCGCTTCGTCAAGAAATTAGCGCTTTCATCCGGTTCCGTCGACGATTTCAAAGCACGATTCGCCGTATCCAGCACTTTTTTCCACTCATCGCTCGTTACAGCCGCTTTTTTGGTCGCCGCATCGATAAATGGCAAGGAAAGCTGGAAAGCCATATCCCGGTAGTTAATATCCAGTCCTTTATAGGGCGAGCCGAGCTTCCCGCTTACTTGCCTGCTTAGCTCAATAACTTGATCCCACAGCATGCCGTCCGTCGGATACCGCACTCCCGCACGATCCATCAGGTCTTTGTTGTAGTACATCAATTGGAAATTCATCGCATAAGGTATCGCATATAAATGGCCGTTAGAGGCTTCGTTCCGCATACCCTCGATCGCCGAGGAATCGAGCCTGGACAGGTCGAATCTCCCGCTCTTGATCAGCGGATCGAGATCCTCCGCGATGCCGATGTCTTGCAAGTAGCTCAAGTCTCCGTTCCAGCCTATATGCAGATCAGGCACACTGTTTGTCGAAATAAGCGTTTCAAGCGTAATTTCCTTGGATGGCCTCAAAATCTCCAATGTAACATGAGGGTATTTGGCTTTAATCGGGTCAATCAAAAACATCTTCACTTCATCGTTGTTCAAATACGCAGCATTGATGAAAAATTTCAAAGTGACCGGATCTTTCGGAGACTCCTTCAAATTGGCGGTGGCGGAGCTTTCGTTCGTATCCGCGCCGGAGCTGCAAGCCGCGGCAAGGAGAGACAGAAGACCGAGTGTTATGAACGGACGTGAAATATTCCATTTATTCATCGAAATAACCACCTTACATTCCGAAAAATCATGAATTTCTGTTACAGGGACTGAAGAAGCTGATCGTAATCCGCTTCCGATAAACTGAACAGCTCCGTGCTCTTCCTGCGAGCATCCGGATGCAGCTCCCGCGAATCTTTGAACCGTATTACACGATCTACCGCAATCCGAACTTCGTCGCCCCGCCCGCTTGCTTTCATCAACTGCATCAACTCGTAGTCCCGTATTCCTCGCTGCAGCCACTTGTACCGAAGCGACAATTGCGGCTTTCCCGCAGCGCCCGGGTATACAAAGTTGGCATCTCCCGCTTTCCAGACCGGAGCCCGGTAAGACGGCCGCTTCAGCGGTTCATCAACCCAGGCGGTATAGCTCCAGCGCAAAAATCCGTCCAGTCCGAACTTCTCCGACAACCAAGGCATCAGCCTCGACTCCAGCGGAGGCGAGCGAAGAAATGTGTTCGGGTTATCGACGTTGCAGGCTACATAATACAACGTTCGACCTTCCCGTTTGCGCAAGTGCTCGGACAGCTTCTCGTATTCGGCTCCAACGCATGTCAATAGCGGCGCGTAATCGGCAATGCCTTCGATTTCCTGCCGGATGAAATCGGCATGATGGATCGCCACTTTGAATTGAAATGACGGGGCCGCCTTGCGCAAGCATTCCATTCTTTCTTTAAACAGAGCTGCATCCCCCGGCTCGTCGGCCACTACCCTTACCCGGTCGATCCAGCCTCGTCGGATCAGATGAGCTTCCAATGCCCGGATATACGATTCAAGATGCTCCTTCTCTGTAATGAAACGGTAAGTTCCAGAAGCTTCATCCAGATACCGCACCCGTATGCCGTCGGGATATCCTTCTATGATTGCGCCGTAGCCTGCGTCGCGATCCTGCCAAATGTTGAGCAGACCGAACAGCCCGATTTCAGCGCAAATGCCGTGCTTTTCACCCAGCCGAACGTAACGGTCGAATGCCGAGAAATCGCAATGGAACTGTCCGTCCCGGCCACGGACCACTTTAACAATGCTGTATTCGAATAAATTGGAAGGATTATAGTCACGGTGCGAAAATTGGCCGGACCAAGGAATTTCCGATACGATCAGCGACAACGTTTTTTGACCCAATTGCCCCATGCTTTCCAAATATCGGTCCAAAATATGGTAGTGCTCTTCCGACCAGAGCGGCACTTGATACTTTCTCGCAATATTCGAATTGTGCTGCCATAAATCGAGATAAAAGACGTAGTCTTTGGGCTCCGGAAGCATGTCCGGCTTTACCGTAACCGTGAACGTGCACTCGCCTTCCAGACGCTCATCCTCGAACATCGTATGCGTGTACAGTTTGATCGTTCCGTTGTAGACACCGGAGGCCGTATGCTCGCTCGCCGCGCATTCGATCCATATCGGCTGCAGCGCCCGCTTCTCGACAAAGATTTCACGCTCGTCCATCAGCAAATCCGCCTTCAAGGAGCGGTCGTCGTCTTCGATAAGCCCGATCAGCTTCACGTCCGCTGATAAGCCGCCATCGACTATAAGCTCAAATCGCACTATTCGCAGCGGCCCTCCCTTCCAAAATATAGGGTCCGTGCCGATCGTCAGTAGGAAATCGTTATCGTCGGAGACAACAAGCTGAAGCGCCGCACTGTCCCTGCGACAGCATACAAGCTCCATATGCTTGTTCTGCGTTTCTTTAAGCGGCTGTGCCCACGAATTGTGCCCCCGTACTGCCTTGTAAAACATCGATTGTAAACCAAACCTCATGCTTTCAGCGCTCCTACAAATTTTTCTGGCTGCTTCCGGATATACAGCCGAACCGGCCGGATGTATACTAAATTTATCATCAAACCGATAAAGAAGGAATGACTGCCTTGACCGATTACATAGACTATAAGATCAGTTCGAAGCCGTTCCGGATCATTGATCTGAAGGTGGACAAGCGCAAATTGAAGCATCAGTCGTTAATTATTCTCGATGTCGGGCATTTGCCGGAGAGAACGTTTTACAGACGGAATGCCCGGTACGTAGACAAGTGGGCGATCATTTATATTGCCGGGGGTTCGGGAACTTACCAGGTAAACGGCGAGGAGAAGCAGCGGGTTAAAAAAAATAGCTTGTTTTTGTTTTATCCGGGTGTTTCCTTTAACTTCGGTCCCGAGCCGGGCGGCAACTGGGACGAGTATTACTTCACGATCGAGGGGCCGCGGATTCAGGACTGGCTCGCCACTTGGCTTACCGAACCGGATAAGGTGAAATCGGTGGAGGCCGACGACGCTCACCGAAGCAAAATAGCGCGTATTTTTATGCTGATGGACAGCGGCGTGTCGCTCAACGCGGATCGTGCGGCGCTGCTGCTGGAATCGCTGCTGTTCGAATTGTTGGAAAGCGGTTCGGATTCGTCCAATAACGCTAAAAATGAAGCGAGCATTCGGCTGCTGTACGATATTTCCGAATCGCTGTATTCCCCGTTTGACGCTAATAAGCTGTGCGAGAAGCACCATATTTCGTTCTCAACGTTGAAACGGGTCGTAAGCAAACATACGGGCTACTCCTTGAACGAATACGTACACCGGCTCAAAGTGGCCGAGGCGAAAAACAAAATGCTAAATACCGACAAAACATTGAAAGAAATCGCCGCATCGCTAGGCTACAAAGACGTCTTCTATTTCTCGCGGCTATTCAAGAAATTCGTAGGCATCGCGCCGAATATATTCCGAAATATGAAGTAGCCGGAATGCATTCATCGGATACTGAAGTGGGCCGGAGTGGACCATTATGCACCCGGATCGAACCTGCAGAACCCGGCCCCCTCCAACCCCACGATCCGTTGCCAAACCGCCTCCGGCCCGAACTAACCTTCACCTTTGTTTGGCGACGCCCACACCAAATGAACGGTATTAAGCATGTAGCGTTCCATATGATGGATATGAATCGGGGACCGCTGAAAAATATCGATCATATTACGATCCAAATGGCAGCCTACAATGCGCAGGAATACCGGCTTTATAATCTTTTGTGCGCTGCCGATCAATCGGTTCGAACTGAGGCCATGCTCCATTAACAAAATTTGACCGCCCTGCTTGCACCACCTGCTAAACGATTCCAACACTTTAACAGGATATTCGTAACCGCAAAAGGATAATGTCGAGACGATGGTATCAAATGAGTTTTCAAGAAACGAAATCGATTCAATATCGGATTGAATGAATCTGGCCCGAACATTGCTGACCATGGCGGACTCTTTTGCCTTGGATAACATGGCACCGCTGAAATCGACAGCAGTCACATCCACATCTTTGGGGTAAAAGTAAAAATTCGCTCCGGCACCGACAGCTACCTCAAGAACCTTCCCCTTTGCACTCCCGATCAATTTTTCCCGCCATTTCCGTTCCGACTGCTTCTTCCTTCTCACTTCGTAAATTTTGGATTGATTGTCGAATTTACGGATAAGTTTCTCTTTGTCCATAGTACCCTCCTCGAAAAAGACGATAACTCTCAGAAGATTATAGAAGACTTCATTCGCAGATGGATTCGTTGCGGACCGATCACCCCCGCAACAGTAAAGGCTTTCTCCACAATTCGGTTTTGACAAGAATATATTAGGATAGAACAAAAAAGCCGCGATCTACACGGCATTTTATAGGACGATATTCTTGTCACCCGACATCCTTCTTCTTTGTCTTGTCGGATGACAAGAACTTGGTCCCTCCATCCTGTCTCTCCTTACCGAGCACGCTGCTTCAAATAGCCGCAAACAGGTTATTCCGCTGCCAGCATAAGCTTCTCCAGCTCAAGCGGTTCAATGTACACGCCACCCTTGTAGGCTCTCATGTTTCCGCCGGAAATTTCATCGATTAGAATAACTTGCCCGTCCTTCTTCGAACGGCCAAACTCCAGCTTGATGTCATACAGCTCGATGCCCATCTTGCCAAGCTCGTCCTTCACGAGTTGGCTGATTTGCTTCGTCAGTTTTTCCAGCGCTGTATACTCTCCCGCGGATAAAACACCTAACATTTCAAGCGCAGACTGGCTGATCGGCGGATCTTGACGCGCATCATCCTTTATTGTCACTTCCACAAATGCATCCAACGCTCGCCCTTCCTGCGCATACAGGCCATACCGGCGAAGAAAGCTTCCAACCGCGCGATATCGGCAGATGACTTCAAGCCCTTTGCCGAATACGGTGGCAGGTGCTACGGTCATCGTAGCATTTTCGATGTCGGCGTCGATGTAATGCGTCGGAATGTTCGCAGCTTTGCATTTCTCAAAAAAGAATGTCGTTAAGCGGAGTCCTGCCCGCCCGGCACCCTCCATCACTAGACCGACTGTATTGGCGCCTGGATCAAACACACCGTTTTCGCCAGTCACATCATCCTTAAACTTCAGCATGTAATTGCCGTTTTCCAGCTCATATACATCTTTCGTCTTCCCCGTATACAAATGTTTCACGATACAAAGCCCCTTTTGCAGCAGTTGGTTGGATTTAACAAATATTTTATAGTATAGCATAACATTCGGCAACACGCCGATAGCGGTTAACGGCTTATCCGCGCCCACTTGTAATGTAATAATTACGTTACGCCTCGTACTTCCGCAGCACGATGACCGCATTGTGACCGCCGAAGCCGAACGAGTTGGACAAGCCTATCCGCACATCCGCCTTCCGCGCCCGATTCGGCACGTAATCGAGATCGCATTCCGGGTCGGGATGCTCCAGATTGATCGTCGGCGGAATAACGCATTCCTGGATCGTCTTGATCAGCGCCACGGCCTCGATGCCCCCTGCCGCGCCCAAGGTGTGGCCGGTCATCGATTTGTTCGCCGTGACGGGGATGCCGTACGCTTTGCTTCCGAAAAGCCGCTTGATCGCTTTCGTCTCGGAGACGTCTCCAAGCTCCGTACCGGTAGCGTGCGCGTTGATCGTATCGATCTCGTCCGGCGCAAGCCCCGCATCCGCGATCGCTTCCTTCATCGCCCGGTAAGCGCCGTCCCCTTCGGGATCGGTCGCGACCATATGATACGCGTCCGCGCTGGCGCCGTATCCGACGATCTCCGCATGAATGCGCGCTCCGCGCCGCACTGCGTGCTCGAGCGATTCGAGCACGACGATGCCGGCTCCCTCGGATGCGACGAAGCCGTCGCGCTCCGCGTCGAACGGACGGCTCGCCCGCTCCGGCTCGTTGTTACGGGTAGACATCGCTCCAGCGCTGTTGAAGCCGGCCAGCGACAAGTCCGTTATCGTCGCCTCGGAGCCTCCCGCGACTACCGCGTCCGCGCCGCCCCGCTGAATGAGCTTGAACGCTTCGCCGATCGCATTGTTGCCCGTCGCGCAGGCGGTTACGGGGGCGAGCACCGGCCCTTTCAGTCCGTAAAGGATGCTCACTTGAGCGGCCGCCATATTGGCGATCATCATCGGCACTAACGTCGGACTGACCCGTCCGGGCCCCCGAGTAAGCATTGTGCGGTAATTGTCCAGCATCGTCTGAATGCCTCCGACGCCCGAGCCGATGTAGACGCCGATCCGGTTCGTATCCGCCTGCTCCAAATCGAGAGCCGCGTCCTCGAGCGCCTGCTTCGCCGCCGCGACGGCAAACTGGCAGTAACGGTCCATCCGCCGCGCTTCCTTTCGTCCGATCACGACTTCCGGGTCGAAATTCCGCACAAGCCCCCCGATTTTCGTTTTGTACGAGCTCACATCAAACGTATCTATCGCGGAAATTCCCGATTTGCCTGCGGTCAATGCAGCCCAAAATGACCCGACATCGTGTCCGACTGGCGTAATGACTCCCATTCCGGTAATGACTACCCGTTTCATGCGCTATCATCCCTTCCGTCCTTCTTACCGCTAGCATGCCATATGATTTATCCTATTACAAGTTATAGTTTATCCTGGTATAATCGGTTATAGGAACGAAAGGAGCGGGACTGAAGATGAACAACGATCAACGATTGTTGGCACTATCGGAATTTTTGACCGCGCATCGCGCCAGACTGCAGCCCCAATCGGTCGGTTTGCCAGCGGGAGGACGCCGGAGAACGCCCGGACTGCGCCGGGAAGAAGTCGCGCAAGTCGCGGGAGTCAGCACGACCTGGTACACTTGGCTCGAGCAGGGCCGCGACATCCGCATGTCGGCGCAGGTGCTGGACCGGATCGCCTACGCGCTGCAGTTAAATGAGGAGGAGCGGAAACATTTGTTTACGCTCGCGTTCGAACAGCCGGCTCCGGCTCCTGCCGAGGAGCGCCCGACGGAGCTGTCGCCCGCCCTGAATAGGATCTTGGGCGAGCTTCGCTACTGCCCGACGATTATTTCGGACCGCAAATGCGGGATCGTCGGCTGGAACAAGGCGGCGGCGGCCGTGTTTATGGATTTCGCGCTGGTTCCGCCGGAGGAGCGGAATTTGATATGGCTGCTGTTCACGAGAAAGGAGCTGCGAGCGCTAGCGGTCAACTGGGAAGATTTCGTACGCGGCTTTTTGGCGATATTCCGCTATTACTACGGGAAATATGTCGGAGACGCGTGGTACGGAGAGTTCACCGAGCGGCTGAGCCAGCTTAACGGGGAATTCCGCAAGCTGTGGGACATTAACGACGTCAGCTCCGCTCCGGAGGTGTTCATCGAATTCCGCCACGCGAAGGCGGGCAAAATGCTGTTCGACCTCACTTCGTTGCAGGTGCAAGAACGGGCCGATTTGCGCTGCAGCGTCTACACGCCTTCGGCCGGCTCAGATACGGAGGCGAAGATGAAGCGCTTGATAAGCCGGTTGGAAGATGGTTGAGCAATCAGCGGAAAAATCGGGAATTTCGGCAAAATAGAAGATGTTTGCGACTCTTATTCCCAGCGATTGACCGGCCCTCGCTGAAAAGCTCAACATAACAGTCGCAAACATCTCTTATGCGGCGCATCTGTCTCAAAACGCAAAAATAACAGTCGCAAAAGACTGTTATTTTTCGACGAAAGCTGGAAAGGCAGCGCCAAACGCCGCCGCCCTCCCCGTCCCCTTGCTCACGAGCGCAGCAGCTGATCCCGCTTGCGCACATATTTGCACACCGTCTCCACATAGGTCGCGTGCGACCAGGTGAGCGGCGCGACCGACAGCGGCGTGCCGTCCTCCGGATGAAGCTGCTCCGGCAAATTGCCTCCCGCAAGCGTCCACCCGGCTACTTTTTCCAGAGCGGCGCGCGGCTCGTCCAAATCATGGAGCGTCAGAGCCGTCTCGATCTGAAAGCCTGCCACCCACAGCGTGCAGATGATCCAAGGGTTACCGGGAATGCGTCCGATGTCGCCGCTCTGCTGGAAATAATAATCGTTCGTATAGCGGGCGATGCCGCCGACTTCCGTCCGAACGGCCAAATCCCGGGCGATCGCATTCATCGTGCGGATTACCCGGTCATCGCTCGCCGGCAGCACGCCGAACTCGAACAGACCGAACAGGCTGCTCTCCAGCGTCATGTCCTTCTCCCAGCCGTACTCCCGCTGAACGAGCCCGCGGGCGAACCGCCCCGATTCCTCGTCCCATAGATGGGCGAGCAGCCCGCGCTTGATCCACTCCGCCACTCCCCGGTACTTATCGCTTCGCTCATAATCCCCGAACAAGTCGGCGAAATAAGAAGCCGCCATCAGTCCGCCGTAAACGCTGGATACCGTGTACGTCCATATACCGTACCGTTCTTCCCACAGATCATAGCTCGGCAGCGGCAGCGAAAGCGTCGGCTCCACATAATCGCACAGGAACGAAGCCGCCTTGCGCACGAGAGTGGGGTACAATGCCTGCGGCAGCTCGATTTCCCCGTGCCGCTCGTAGTCTTTCCACAAGGCGAACAAAACGAGCGCCGTCTCGTCCTCCTGAATCGGTAGGCGCGGAATTCCGTCGACGATATACGGATGCCAGCTGGACCCGACCGTCCCGTCGGGATTGTATTTGTGGTACAAGTACCCTTCGGGCGACAGCACTCGGTTGCAGAAATGGAAAAACGGGGCAACCGTCCCGTGGTACCCGGCCATCGACATCGCCACCGCGATAAGCGCCCCGTCGCGGGGCCACATATAGCTGTAATGGTCGCGGTTGTACTGCAAAATATCAGTATCGTTCGCGGCGAGAATCGCCCCGTGCTCGTCAATCTGGGTGCGGACGATCAGCAGGCTGTGCTTGAACAGCCGTACGATGCTCCCCGGCAAATCACCGTGTTCATCCCCGACACGCGACAGCCAATGGTTCCAGTAAATGACGATCCGGCTGAGCAGCTTCTCGGGCTGGCTTTCCTGCACGTATTGGTCGAGACGCTTCGCCTCTTCCAGATTCGGACCGACCGCCATCCAGTAATAGACCGTGCCTTCGCCTCTCGGCGGCAGCACCGCGCGGAGGCTGATCGTGCTGTCTACCGAGCCTTGCGCGATCGCATTGCCCATCAGCTCGCCGTCCTCCGCGTCCCGCCAAGTCCCTTCCGCAGAATGGAACCGTTTGATGCCTGTCGAGTATTGATGGATACCGCCGAGCTTCGTGCTTCCGTTGAACATGAAATAATACTTTTTCTTGTAATGGAACACGGTCCGGTTGTCCGGATAATAGGCGGCGGTGTCGCCGACCTCGTTGCCGTCGATCATCAGATCCTGATGAAAAAACAGCTTCACTTCTTTCGGCTCCCCGGTCAAATTGCGGATAAACACCCGTTTGATGTAGATGCACTCGCGCTGGTGCACGCCGTCGTTCATATGCAGCTCGAGTCCGAGACCTTCATTTCTGGCGATTATGTTCGTCACAAGCGAATTATCGATATAGCCGAGCTCGATATGCCACTCCGGATCGTCCAGCCAGGCGAACGCACCGTTGCTCCATACACCGAAACGGCACGCTTGTCCCCCGGTGTGGTTTACTTGCCCCACGTAGGGGTAGTAAATATCCCGGATGAAGCACCTGTTGTCCAGATTGATCAAAAATTTACCGTTTCCGATAACCAAATGCCGGGCCATAGTATAGTCCCTTCCGCTGAAATTTACCCGATCAAAAGCTCCCGATAAAGCTGCTGATACTGCTTGGAGGAACCGTCCCACCCGCAGTCTTTCTTCGCCCCGTTCATCACGATCCGCTTCCACGTATCCGCGTCCTCATAGAACGACAGCGCGCGTCTGACCGTGTACAGCAAATCGTGCGCGGAGGCGGGGCCGAAGCTGAAGCCGTCTCCTTCGCCCGTAAACTCGTTGTAAGCTTCGACCGTATCGCGCAGTCCGCCGGTTTCCCGGACGATCGGCACGGTGCGGTAACGGAGCGAAATAAGCTGGCTCAGCCCGCAAGGCTCGAAGCGCGACGGCATCAGGAACATATCGGCCGCCGCATAGATGCGCCGCGCAAGCCCCTCGTTGAAGCCGAACCATACCGCGAGCTTGCCCGGATAACGACATACGGCATCGCGAAGCATCGCTTCAAACCCCGGATCGCCCGCTCCGAGAACGACGATCTGAAGCTTCTCCTCCATAAGCCCCGGAAGCGCTTCGCCGATCAGGTCGATCCCTTTCTGTCCGACAAGCCGGGAGACGATCCCGATCAGCGGAACCGATTCGTCGACCGGCAGGCCGAGCTCTTCCTGCAGCGCCGACTTGTTTTGCCGCTTCTTCGAAAGCGAATTGCGGTAAGGCACTTTCAAGTGCGAGTCGTTCATCGGATCGAAAATGTCCGTGTCGATTCCGTTCACGATCCCCTTCAAATCTCCCGCCCGTTGACGCAGCACCCCGTCCAGCCTCTCGCCATACTCTCCCGTCTGAATTTCCAGCGCGTACGTCGGGCTTACCGTCGTCAGCTTGTCCGCATAACGGAGCGCCGCCTTCATACAGCTGCCCGCTCCGTAAAACTCCAAGCCGTCCTCGCCGAACAAATCGTCGCCGGCCGAAAGCAGGTCCTTCAGCAAATCGCGGGAAAAGACGCCCTGGTACATCAGGTTATGAATCGTGAACACGGTCCGGATGTCCCGCAGCGCGGGGTTGTAAGCGTAACGGGTCCGCAGCAGAAACGGAATGAGCCCCGTCTGCCAATCGTGGCAATGTACGATATCCGGAAGCCGCTCCGCACGCCCCAACGCTTCCATGAAAGCGAAGCAGAAGAAAGCGAACCGCTCCGCTTCGTCGCCATAGCCGTACAAGCTTCCCCGATTGAAATAAAACTCGTTGTCGATCAGCAGAAACCGCACGCCGTCGACCGTTATTTCCTGAAGCCCGCAATATTGGCTGCGCCAGCCGAGCGACACGTGAAATGTATCCAAAGTAACCGCGTCTTCGGTAAAGGATGCAGCAATTTCCCCGTATTTCGGCAGCACGACCGTGACGTCGACGCCCCGTTTGAGCAATGATTTCGGCAGCGCTCCGACGACGTCGGCGAGTCCTCCCGTCTTCACAAGCGGCATCGCCTCGGATGCCGCGAACCAGACGTTCATTCATTTCCCTCCCATCGGTGTTCCGCTTAGCGGCGGACTTGTTTCCATGCAAGGCAGGCCGGTTAGACCCGCCCATTCATATGACGTTCCGTTTCAGGGCGACGAACGGCACGTGAATCGAGCCTTTCAATTCCCGCAGCGGCCGGATTTCCACTTCTTTATCCAAAATGCAGTTCTCGAGGAAGCCGCCCTCGCCGACGATGCCGTTCTGCATCACGATGCTGTTGCGGACGTACGCCCCTCTGCGGACCCTCACGCCCCGGAACAGGATGCTGCGCTCCACCGTTCCTTCGATCTCGCAGCCGTTCGCGATGAGCGAATGAACCGCTTGGGCTCCGCTGCGGTACCGGGTCGGCGGCTCGTCTTTCACCTTCGTATAGATCGGGTTCGGCTGGAAAAACAAATCGTTCCACACGTCCGGATCGAGCAAATCCATATTATGGCGGTAATACGCCGGAATTGTGTTGACGACACCTAGCGCCCCGTCATGCAAATAGGCGCTGACGTTCAGCTCGTTCAGCCTGGAGAGGATGGCATGGCGGAAAAAATGGTCGCGCCCCTGCGCCAGCGTCGTCTCTACCAGCTCGATCAGCAGCTCCTTGCGGAGCACATACATTTCCATCGAAACGATGTCGCTTTCGAGCCGGCCGAAATGGTCCTGCATTTCAAGCACGCGTCCGTTCGCGTCCAGCTTCGCTTTGCGGGTGAGACCGGTTTCCGCTCTCGGCCATTTTTTGCAGACGACGGTAATGTCCGCCTGACGATCCCGGTGATACTCCAGCACGCGCGCGAAATCGACGTTGCACACCATATGGCTGCGCGTCACGACGACATATTCCAGGTTGGTTCGTGCGAAATAGTCGCGGTTGCGGTAGAAGTGATGCAGGTCCCCTTTGCCGAAATCGCTCTGGTCCTCCATCGCCGGCGGCAGCACGAACAAGCCGTTCTGCTTGCGGTGCAAATCCCAATTGCTGCCGGAGCCGAGATGATCCATCAGCGAGCGGAACTTCGTATGCGCGAACACCGCCACTTTCGGAATACCGGAATTCACCATCGAAGAGAGCACGAAATCGATCAGACGATATCTTGCGCCGAACGGAACCGCGGCGAGACAGCGGTTCGCCGTCAAAGCTCCCATATCCTCCGTTTCGTGAATCAGGTTGATAACGCCCATCATTGGCAATTTCATACCGATTTCGCCTCCTCGAGTGATTGTTCCGCCGATACGTCTTGACATCTGCCGACTACGGCGATTTCAGCCGAATCATTGCTCCCGATCTGCATGCCGTCCCCTACGACGGCGCCTTCGCCGACGATCGCCCGGACGATTCTCGCTCCTCTGCCGATCACCGCATGCGGCATAATGACGGAATCTTCGATGAAGGCGTCTTTGCCGATCTTCACGCCATGGAACAGTACGGAGCGGTTGACTCTTCCTTCCACAATGCAGCCTTCGTTAATGAGCGAGCTTTGAACGGTCGCTTCCGGCGAAACATAATGCGCGGGCCGATTCGGATTCACCGAGTAGATGCGCCACGAGCGGTCATTCAGGTCCAATGCCGGCTCGTCGTCCAGCAGGTCCATATTCGCCTCCCACAGACTCTCGATCGTGCCAACGTCTTTCCAATAGCCGGAGAACCGGTGCGAGAACAGCCGCGCCCCGTCGCGGAGCAGCGTCGGAATGATGTCCTTGCCGAAATCGTTGGAGGAGCGGCTGTCGGCTTCATCATGGTGCAGCGCCTCCCGGAGAACCGGCCACGAGAACATGTAGACGCCCATCGAAGCGAGATTGCTCGTCGGCTGCTTCGGCTTCTCGGCGAATTCGACGACCCGGCCATCCTCGTCGACGCTCAGAATGCCGAACCGACTGGCGTCGGCCCACGGTACCGTAATGACCGCAATCGTGGCGTCGGCGCGGTTTCTTTTATGCGATTCCAGCAACAGATCGTAGTCCATTTTGTATATATGGTCACCGGAAATAACGAGAACGTACTCCGGATTGTAGCGCTCGATAAACCCGATATTTTGATAAATCGCGTTGGCCGTTCCTTTATACCACACTCCGCCCTTCTGACGGACGTAAGGGGGAAGCACATGCATGCCGCCTTCCCGGCGGTCGAGTCCCCACGGGCTGCCGATCCCGAGATATTGGTTCAGCACGAGCGGCTGGTATTGGGTCAGCACCCCGACGGTATCGATGCCGGAATTGACGCAGTTGCTGAGCGTGAAATCGATAATCCGGTATTTACCTCCGAAATGAACGGCCGGTTTGGCCAGCTCTTTCGTCAACATGCCGAGTCTGCGGCCTTCGCCACCTGCCAGCAGCATAGCGATGCATTCGTTACGCATAATCTATTTCCCCTCTCGGTTGTGTGATCGACTTGGGAATTTTAATGGAATAACGTATCTGCTCTCCGACGACCGGGACTTGCCGTTACACATTGCCCCGGTCGTCAGTCAGGGCGGGAATTCCGTTAAAGTTCCTTACTCGGCATTCGCTGCACGTTTGACGGCGCTTGGCGCCGGTTCGAGCAGGAGAAACGTTAAAGGTGGAACGGGAAGCTCGACGCTGAACGGCTGGCCGTGGAGCTTCAGCCGGTCGGCTTTCGTCCGTCCGGGCATGTATTGACCGGAACCGCCGTACTCGGGGGCATCGCTGTTGAAGATAATGCGGTAGACCGATCCTGACGGCACTCCGAGCCGGAATACGGGATACAAGTTCCGTGAAAAATTGCATATGGCGATCAGGTGGCTTGTGGCCTTCTTTCCCCTTCGAATAAACGTCACGATGCTCTGGGCCGCATTGTCGGCATCGATCCATTGAAACCCTTCCGGGGCGTGATCCCGTTCCCAGAGTGCGGGCTTCTTGGCGTATATCGCGCTCAAATCCTTCATGTAGCGGTGCATCGCCCCGTGCATCGGATAATCGAGCAGCATCCAATCGAGCGCTTCGGCATCCTTCCATTCGTCGAATTGACCGAATTCGCCGCCCATGAACAGCAGCTTCTTGCCGGGAAAAGCGGTCCAATACCCGTAAAACAACCGCAAATTTGCAAATTTTTCTTCGTAACAGCCGGGCATCTTATTGAGCAGAGAACGTTTGCCGTGAACAACTTCGTCATGTGAGAGAGGCAGCATGTAGTTTTCGGAGTAGGCGTACATCATCGAGAAGGTAACGAGCGAATGCCGGGCCGGACGATGAGCGGGGTCGGTCTCCATATAACGGAGCATATCGTTCATCCAGCCCATATTCCATTTGTAGTTGAAGCCGAGGCCTCCCTTATAGGTCGGCGCCGTGACGCCGGGCCAGGCGGACGAATCTTCAGCGATCATCAGGCTGTCGGGGTAGAAGCGAAATACGGTTTCGTTCAGCTTGCGCAAAAACTCGAGCGCCTCGAGGTGCTCGGTGCCGCCATGCCGGTTATATGTGCGCAGCTCCGGCGGCTTGTCGAAATGAAGGTCGATCATGCTCGCTACGGCGTCCACCCGCAAACCGTCGATATGGTAGACGTCCAGCCAAAACATGGCATTCGAGATCAGGAAGCTGTGAATCTCGGGCTTGGCGAAGTCGAAAGCGAGCGTCCCCCACAGCGGCTTCTCCGCTCTTCCGGGGTTCGCATCCTCGTACAACGTAGTTCCGTCGAACAGCCGCAGGCCGTGGTCGTCCTTGCAGAAATGTCCCGGCACCCAATCGAGCACGACGCCTATGCCCCGCCGATGGCAGCTGTCCACGAGCGTCTGCAGCCCTTCGGGCGGACCGTATCGGCTTGTGGCCGCGTAATAGCCGGTCGTCTGATATCCCCACGAAAGATCCAGCGGATGCTCGGTTAACGGCAGCACTTCGATATGGGTGTAGCCTCTCGATTCGACGTAGTCGACCAATTCTTCGGCCAACTGCCGGTAAGTCCGGAACTGTTCGGGACCATCCAGACGCCACGAGCCCAAGTGCACTTCGTAAATGAGCATCGGCCGCTCATACGGAGGATACTTGCGCTTGCGTCTCATCCAGCCCGCGTCGTTCCACCGGAACCCGTCCAGCCGGGTAACGACCGATGCGGTCCCGGGTCTGAGCTCGGCCTGAAAGGCAAACGGATCGGCTTTCAGCCTTTTGCCGCCATGCCTGTCGACAAGCTCGTATTTGTAAATCGTTCCTTCCCGGATGCCGGGCACGAATCCGCTCCATACGCCAGTCGTTCCATTCCGCTGCAGCCGGTGCCCGGCCCCCTCCCATCCGTTGAAATCCCCCACTACGCTTACTTCATTCGCGTTCGGCGCCCATACGGTGAACCGTACGCCTTTGGCGCCGCCGATCCGGCAAAGGTGTGCGCCGAAGGTACGGTAGGCGCGAAACAATTGGCCGTGATTGTACAAGTACAGATCGTCGGAAGTGACGTACGGAGAAACGGTTGCCATGCCTTGGGGCACCTCCTTGGACCGAGGATGATGTACAGCCAATTTACTCAATGTTAAAGTTCTGTAAAGAATCCTAACAAGCAATGCAACTTACATTCCTTATTATAGAGGAAAACAAAACGTATTTCATCCGAGTTTTCTAAAAATTTTATCAATTCGATCATTTTCAACAAAAATAGAAGAAGAATTATATGGATTCGACCTTTTTCCTTGCACAAACTGTCTTCTTGCGACATAATTCCTCACACAAATAAACCCGGAGCTTATTCCAAGAAAACTTCTATCGACGTACTTCGAAGATGCAGCGACCGCCTCTCTCACCCCGATAAGTGACGTAAGCCTTCGAAGTTGCACCATGTACTTTTCGAGGACCCCGAATACCGAAAGTTTTCCTTGGTTTACCACCTTGCACTTCGATTTATCGTCTTAGCGAAGTTAACGAAAAAGCATGTCAGGTGAACAATGAACCAATTTTGCTTATTTGTGAAGCTCATTTCGCTATTTGACTACACTTCTCGGTAATTGGGGGAACAGTGAACTTGGAGTAACTATTACTGAACTTAAGTTCAGTAATAGTGAAATTTCGAGTTACTACTTAGGTTCCATAATCATCCAAAACGAAATTCACCACAAAGAACGGAGGTTAGGGAGGTGAGGACCGGGAGGCCTTGCTTACGGAGGGTAGAGATAAAACTGCGGGCACGAGCAAACTGT
>NZ_VCRA01000022.1 GCF_005938385.1 Paenibacillus mesophilus | reverse complement strand
CCTCTACAGTGGAGTTTTTTTTCGGTTTTGTCCACGAAAAACAGTTCTTTATTTTACAAATATAGCAATTTGTAGAATGAAAATTTTCATGTCAGCTTTAATGCAACGCTAATGGAAAACACCCAGTTAATTTCGCCATATTCGAGTCCAACTAGCATATTCGATAAAATATACTGCAGGTTTGAGACTGTCGATTAACTGAAAGCGAAGCGAAAGCACGCCGTTCCAAGTGAAAAGATACCTTCTTTTACTCAGACAGCTTGTTTTAAAGTCCTTGATTTATCAAAGATTTAGCGGTTGGAATTTAAATCCAAAACTCGCCAGAAGGTATCCTTTTCACTTTCCACTCCTTTACACACGAGTTAATCGACAGTCTTCTTTTTCCAGTTAAGGCGCGGCACAAGCGTCGTTTTCCCGTAAATAACTGCATTTTTTCCATCTGCGGGCTTATGGGAAAGGACAGCAATGAGCCGGTTCAGCTTCCGCGGCCGCTGCCGCTGCCGGTTATTTTTCCCCTTTCGTAACGGGCTGACGATTGTTAGTTTTAGCTTGGGTGTCCTGAACAGACGCGTCGGACGTTGCCCCTGTCCCGTTTTTTCGTTAGAATGGACGGTAGCAGACATCCAAGAGACCGGAAGAGGGGATTGAAGTTGACGGAAGCGAAGAAGAGCGACGGTTCGTGCTGTTCGACAAGCAGGGCAAGCATCCAGCTGCAATCGTTCAAAAAATCAACTGAAGCGAATCCGGCGGCACCCGAATCCGCCGATGCACAACCCGAGCAGCGGCAAGCGTCAGCCGCGGCGGCTGTAGAACCGGGAAATAAGCCGGACATGATCTATTTGCCCGGGGGCGCATTCCGGATGGGCAATGGCAGCAGCAAGGACGGTTTCCCGGCAGACGGCGAAGGACCGGTTCACGAGGTGACGCTGAATCCGTTCTATATCGACGCATGTACGGTTACGAACCGGCAGTTCGCCGAATTCGTCAATGCGAGAAGCTATAAGACCGAGGCGGAGAAATTCGGCTGGTCATACGTGTTCGAGATGTTTTTGACGCCGCGTCAGACGTCTCATCTGATGGGCAGGGTGCAGGGGACGCCGTGGTGGTTCGGCGTCAAGGGCGCTTTCTGGTTCCAGCCGGAGGGGCCGGGCTCGGATATCGAGGACCGGATGGATCACCCGGTCGTACACGTAACGTGGAACGATGCCGCCGCCTACTGCAAATGGGCGGGCAAGCGGCTGCCGACCGAAGCGGAATGGGAATATGCCGCACGCGGCGGGCTGGAGCAGAAGACGTATCCGTGGGGAGACGAGCTGACGCCGGAAGGCAAGCATATGTGCAACATTTGGCAGGGGACGTTCCCGGAGAAAAATACGAAGCGGGACGGCTACATCGGAACCGCTCCGGCGAAGTCCTACGAGCCGAACGGCTACGGTCTTTACAGCGTATCGGGCAATGTCTGGGAATGGGTCGGCGACTGGTTCAGCCGGACCGCTTACATGGACGAGCCGGCGGACAACCCGAAAGGTCCCGCGTCCGGCGACCGCCGCAGTATGCGCGGGGGCTCGTATTTGTGCCATAAATCATACTGCAACCGGTACCGTGTGGCGGCCCGCAACTCCAACACGCCGGACAGCTCGGCGGGCAACATCGGGTTCCGCTGCGCGGCGGATGTGCCCGGCCATTAATAGCGGTAAAGCCTGCGCCTGCGCCCCTTCGTTCGAACGGAGGGGTGTGGGCTCTTTTTGCCTATATGGGGTTTATGATTTCGGGGTCCCCGCAAAGTACTTGGAATAAGCTTCGAAGCAAGGCTCCACTTTGTGGGGTTATTTTGCGGAAGAAGGCGAATCGGCTATAGTCAAAAAAACACTAACAAGCGGATGCTTCCGATGCGGATAATAAGGGAAAAGACAGTGGAGGCGGCATTTGATGAAACAGCCGGAAATTCAGGGAGACCTCATTACGATAGAAACGTTAATCGAGGACTTGATCGCCATGGGTGTAACGCCCGGCATGACGCTCCTCGTCCATTCTTCGATGAAAGCGCTGGGAGGATGGGCTCCGGGAGGACCGGTGGATGTCATATTGGCGCTGGAGCAAGTGCTGGGGCCGGAAGGCACGCTCGTCATGCCGACGCATGCGGGAGACTTGTCCGATCCGGCCGGCTGGTGCAATCCGCCGGTACGCGAGTCGTGGTGGGAGCCGATCCGCAGGCTGATGCCGGCTTATGACCCGGATTTGACGCCGACCCGCAGCATGGGAGCGATTCCCGAATGCTTTCGGAAGCAGCGCGGAGTCGTCCGCAGCATGCACCCGCAGCTATCGTTCGCCGCCTGGGGCGGACGCGTCCAAGACATTGTCTCCGAGCATCCGCTCGAGTTCGGCTTGGGGGAACGTTCGCCAATAGCCCGCATCTATGACGCGGACGGGTGGGTGCTGCTGCTCGGCGTCGGGCATGGCAACAATACTTCGCTGCATTTGGCGGAAATTCGAGCATCTTTTCCGGGGAAAGCGGAGACGACCGCCTACGCCCCGATACTTCGCGACGGCGTCAGAGAGTGGGTAGGCTACCCGGAGCTCGACTACGATTCGTCAGACTTCGAAGCGATCGGGCGTGACTTCGCCAAAGACACCGGACATGTCCGGACAGGACGCATCGCCAATGCGCCGACCATGCTGATGCCGCAAAGGCAATTGGTCGATTACGGCGTCGCGTGGATGGAGAGGAACAGGCCGGCCGACTGCGCTTTTTCCGAACATAGAAGCTCCTAAAGGCTCTTAACCGCCACACCGCGGGTACACAATGTTGCGGTCCCGACTTACGGAACGGGCCGCGTTTTGGTACACTGTAGCCAAGAGAGCGATTGCGGGGTGGAACTGTGGCGGTCATCATTCGAATCATCGAAGAAAAGGACGTCGCCGAAGTACGGACGGTGGCGCGCACGACATGGCATCATACGTATGCGTACATTATTCCCGAGCCGGTACGCGTCAGGTTTCTGGATTCGTTCTATTCCGAAGAGGCGATGCGGCGAAGAATGGTCAATTCTTTGCTGCTCGTGGCCGAGCGGGACGGCGTCATCGTAGGCTTCGGCAATTTCTTCGTGTCCCGCCGCGATCCGGAGGAGGCCGAGCTCGGCGCGATCTACATTATGCCGGAAGCGCAAGGAACCGGCATCGGAACGATGCTGCTGAAGGAAGGGATAGGCCGGCTCGAGGGAACGAAGCGGCTGTTCGTCAACGTGGAGAAGACGAACCGGACGGGCCGTGCGTTCTACGACGCTAGGCGGTTCCGAGTCGTCGGCGAGACGGAGGAGCTGTTCTACGGACATGCCCTGCGTACGGTCAAGATGAGATTGGATCTGGCTTGATTACGACTCGGCGTGGCGGGCCAATTTGCTAATTTATGGTTGTTCGCGCGTCGGGCTACGTGGTATGATCGGGTTTGAAGGGAAAATGGACAACCGTCAGGAGGATCAGTTATGAGCGTATCGTTAAATGCGGCGTATTCCCAATTCAGCAAGAGCGATCTTCCTCTTGCGGTCGGCATCCAAATGCTCAGCAAGGTGAAGGAAGCCGCCGAGGTGCAAGGTGCGCAAATGGCGCAAATGCTGCAGCAGAGCGTGCAGCCCCATTTGGGCGGCAGCCTCGATATTCGCGCGTAGCGGAAAGGCCGTTATAACCGGTTACAGACAAGAAGCCCGCGAAATCGTCGATTTCACGGGCTTCTTGTCGTAGGCGGATCAGTGGACGTCCGGCAATCCGCGGAACAGTTCATCGGTATCGGTCACAAGCTCCGGGAACAAAATCGAACGGTCGGCGAGTGCATACCCTCCATCCTTCAACGTATGGACCCGGATTGTTTTATCGAACGGATCGACAATCCAATACTCCTTTACTCCGAACTGCTCGTAATTATTATATTTTTCCACGAGATCCCGATCATAGGCGGATAAACCAGGCGATAGGATTTCTACAATCAGGTCGGGACTTCCGAATATTCCATCCTCACGGACAAGCTCGTCTTCTCGCTCCGCAGCGACAAACGACAGATCGGGCATCCGGTAACGATCTTTTTTTCCTGTCAAATATACGGCCGTATTGGAACCGTATAGACCGCCGAGACGATTCGCATCTATATGGGTGCCGAGCAGATTGGATATGCGCAGAACAACTTTTTCATGCCTTGGACTAGCCGGAGTCATCATAATGATTTCACCGTCCCACACTTCATACCTGTCATGTTCCTGGAACAATGGACCCACCGCCTTGCGCATATAGGTTCATGCAGCTAGTTTCAAGTATACCATACGAGAAAATAACGATAAAGGGAGCTTCCCGGGTAACAGATCGGGAAGATCCTTAAGAACGTTCCCGCTCACTAGGGTATTGACGGTTTCCCGGCCTGTCGTGCTATAATCGCACAAACGTTCATTTCGTTTGAAGGAACGTTTGCTTTTCTTTTGTTTTTATTTTTCAACCAGCTTAGGGAGATGACCACAGTGGCAAGAACCGCTTCACATGCTTCAACCGCAGCAGCGACCGTTTTTCCGATTTTGTTCGCCATCAGTATCGTCCATTTGCTGAACGATGTGATGCAGTCGACGGTTTCGGCGCTGTTTCCGATTCTGAGAGACTCGCTCAGTTTGTCCTATAAGCAGATCGGCTTGATCGCCTTCGCGATGAATATGACAGCTTCGATTTTGCAGCCGATCGTCGGAACGTATGCGGATATACGCCCCCGGCCGTACATCTTGCCGATCGGCGTATGTTTTACTTTGGCGGGTATCGTCATGCTGGCGCTTGCGCCGAATTTCGCTCTAATCCTGCTTGCCGTCACGGCGATGGGCATCGGCTCGGCGATCTTCCATCCGGAATCGTCGCGGGTCGCTTACTTGGCCGCCGGAGGAAAGAGAGGATTGGCCCAATCCATTTTCCAAGTAGGCGGCAATATCGGCAGTTCGCTCGGTCCGATTTTGACGGCGGTGCTGTTCGTACCGCTCGGACAAATAGGCGTCATTTGGTTTACTTTCGTCGCGATAGCGGGAATCGTCATCCAATATTACGTAGCAGGATGGTACAGGCGGCAAAATATCGCGCCGCGCGCATCCGCCAAGCGCACTGCGCAGGAGGCCAGGATCGGCTCGCTGTCCCGTTTCCAGATCGTGTCGGCGATCGTCATCCTCGTGTTTCTCGTGTTCTCGAAGCATGTATACATGTCCAGCATTACGAGCTTCTATACGTTTTATTTAATCGACGATTACGGAGTGACGGTCGAGCACGCGCAGCTGTTCCTGTTCGCATTCCTCGTCGCTACCGCGGCCGGGACGTTCTTCGGCGGGCCGCTCGCGGACCGGTTCGGCAGACGCAACATCATCTGGCTGTCGATACTCGGAACGGCGCCGTTCTCGATACTGCTGCCTTATGCGGATTTGTTCTGGTCGGGCGTATTATGCGTATGTGCCGGTTTCGTGCTCTCTTCGGCCTTCTCGATCATCGTCGTCTACGCCCAAGAGCTGCTCCCCGGCAATGTCGGGCTCGTATCGGGATTGTTCTTCGGTCTGGCGTTCGGCCTCGGCGGACTGGGCTCGGTCGTGCTCGGTTGGATCGCCGATGCGACGAGCATCGCTTACATCATGAAGCTTTGCGCCTACTTGCCGCTGCTCGGCGTGCTGGCCATCCTGCTGCCGAAGGACAGGAAGCCGGAGGCGGCGTAAATACGGGCTGCAGCAGATAAGGAAAGGGCGCGACTCTCTTCATCGAGAATCGCGCCCTATTTCTTTACTGCCACGAGTCATAACGGGGATAAGCCGGCCGTCCGCCAAACGCAATCGCCGCCTTATGGACGATCCAAAGCAGGCTGGCGACGAACATGATGTCGAAGCAGACGTTGAACAGAAACAAATGCTTGCTCAGATCGGCTTCGCCGTCGCCGATAACCGGGATGAGGAACGAGATGATGCCGATCAGCCCGACGAGGGCGAACGTCTCCGCGTATATTCGTCCTCCGAGCGACCCCGCATTGCGCCATTCCATCCATAGAATGAAATAATACAGCAGGCAGAACGGGAGGAGGAACCAGAGCGTATTCGGCAAGTATGTCCGCTTCCACTCGCTCCATAAGCCGAATTTGTTCGAGACGGCGCCTCGCGGCATGCCCTCGCTTTTCTCGTAAGTGCCCAAATAATACGGGCGGATCGTCATGCCGTTCTCGGCCGCGATTTCCAGCTTCTCGAATAGGCGTCCCGGATGCTTCAGGTAGAACAGCGCGATTTTGCCATGGCTCATATGGTTATAGAACATCTCGTACATGCGCGGATCGCGCTGCGGAATCGGCGTGTCGGCGGTGAAGAAGTTCGTGCCGGCCAGAACCGCGAGCTCTTTCGATACGCCAAGCTCCTCCAAGTCTTCTTCGGGCGTCGGCGAATCTTTCACTACGCCATAGAAGACCGTTTGATACATATTAATCTCTTTCAGCTGCTTCGGCGCGAAAATATACATGGCCAGCGAGCCGAGCGCGAGAAAAGCGGAGAAGCCGATTACCGTCCTGCGCCAAGCGGCTTCGCGGCTCATCCCCAAGAAACGCAAGCCGAGAAGGGCGATCAGGATGCCGACGGGTGCGTTCTGGATTTTGGATCCGGTCAGCCAGATCGCGCAGAGGAAGAAAGCGACGAGCAGCTTGCGCGAAGGCTTCTCACGGGTAGCGGTTGCCAGTGCCAGCGCGACGGTCAGGAGCAGAAAGACGAGCGACACCGGCTCGCCGAACAGCGAGTTGAAGTATCCGATATAGCCCACATCGGCAAATACGAACACGAGCAGCAGCCCGATCGCGATCCGGCTGACGAGCGGAAGCGTCCGGTGAAACCGGGTGACGGCCCAGAAGCCAGCCAGCAGCAGCAAGCCGTATACGACGGTCATGAACCGCATGTCGAACACGTCCCGGCTGTAGGCGAGCTTGTTCAGCCAAGTGGCGATAATGACAAGCGGCACTTGCGTCGAAGCGTAGCCGCCTATGCCGAGCGAGGCGAGCTTGAACTCGCGTATAAAGTTTCCGAAATATTTGTCTTCATAAGAGAGATTCGGATCCAGGTAGTCCAGTCCGGTCGATGCCATGATGCGCAAAAAGTCGCCGTTGTCGGCGATGCCGACGATCGGTTTGACGATCAGTACGTACACCATGACGACGATTGCCGCGGCCATCGTCCAGAAGGTAAGGCCTGGCATTCTTCTCAAGACGACTCACCTGCCTGTCTGCTAACGGATGAAACCGTCCGAAAGCTGAAATATTTGTGTCCCAAATAATTGGTTACCGTATAGAGTCCCGTGCCCAGCAGGGTCGCCGCGTCGTGCACGCGGTTGTCGGGAAACCAAGGAAATACGGCCGCTATCAACCATCCGCCATATAAACCGATCCCGTAGGACAAGCCGTAACAAACGAGAGTGACGAGCAAAAATTTCCACAAGCTTCCGGCAACCTTGGCTTTGGAGCGAAACGTGAACCGTTTGTTCAAAATGTAGCTGACCAGCGCTCCGACGGCGTTGCCGATAAAGGTGGAGGCCCAATAGCCGATCCCGGCGACATGGAGCAGCAAGGCGATGACGGACAGGCCGACCAGCGTATTGAACACTCCGACGAGCAGGAAGCGGAGGAACGAGTGGTCCATCCGGGCGAGCAGGTTCATCGCAGCGTCTCCTGTTCCACTTTCCGGGAGGTCTTGTCCGGCGTCGGGTTCGGTTCCGTCCGGCTGCTCGCTTCGGACTGCGCCGCGAGATCCGTCTCTACGATATACAGCGGACGGCGCTTGACTTCTTTATAAATTTTGCCGATGTACTCGCCGATAAGCCCGAGGCTGATCAATTGAATGCCTCCGACGAACCAGATCGAGAGCATGAGCGACGTCCAGCCGGAGACGGTATTGCCAGCCAGCTTCTGGATAATCGAATATAGCGCCGCGAGCACACTGATCAGGAAAAGCGCGAAGCCGGCCAAGGTGACGAACCGGATCGGCGTCACGCTCAGCGAAGTAATGCCGTCCCATGCGAACGAAAGCATTTTCTTCAGCGGATATTTCGATTCCCCGGCGAACCGCTCGTGACGGTCGAAGTATACTTTGGTGCTCTTGAAGCCGATCATCGGCACGATGCCCCGCAGAAACAAGTTCACTTCCTTGAACCGGTCGAGCTGCTCGAGCGCGCGGCGGCTCATGAGCCGGTAGTCGGCGTGGTTGTATTCGACTTTGGCGCCGAGCTTGGCCATCAGCTTGTAGAACGATTGCGCCGTTCCGCGTTTGAACGCGGTGTCCGTGGCGCGGCTTTGGCGGATGCCGTATACGATGTCGTAGCCTTCACTGTATTTGATCATAAACTCGCGAATCGCTTCCGGGTCGTCCTGCAAGTCCGCATCAATCGAGATTGCGCAGTCGGCGGTCAGACGGGCGCGATTCAGTCCGGCGAGCAGCGCGCGCTGGTGTCCCGCGTTGCGGGCCAGCTTCAGGCCGGCGACCCGGGGGTTCGACTGCCGGAAGCTCTCGATCAGCTCCCACGTCTTGTCCCGGCTTCCGTCGTCGACGAACAGCATGAAGCTGCCCGGAGACGCGAGACGTTCCCCGACCAGCCGATCGAGCACGCGAGTCAGTCGTACGATCGTTTCGGGAAGAACTTCTTCCTCGTTGTAGCAAGGAACGACGATGCCTAATATGGGTAAAGCCCCTTGCGCATGCATATGCGTGTCCTCCGTTAGCCAATTTTACCTCTCTCTATGATACGATTATTGACGGGAAAATCAAATGCCGGTTAAAAGCCGCTTGCTTCCGGGCAATGCGCAAATGGATCAGATAGGAATGAGAGTATTTCGAGACAGGGGGAGTGAGTTTGACCGGCGGGATGGGACATTTCGAATCCGAGCGTGGATAAACCCGATGAGGAGCTTGCATGTGTTCCGTAGCCATCGATTTCCACGGCAATCCGAAACGGCGGTCTAATGTATGCGTAGTCGATGAATCGCGAGCACTTGAAAATCTTTCACGTCGTGCTCCAGATGCAAATGGCGGAAATGCCCGATCACGGCCACCATGGGTTCCACCTTGAAGTCTGGGTGTGCTTTTTATACCCAAGCAGCTCGCGTGATACAAGCGCAGGGCTGCTTTTTTAACGATAAGGAAAGTTTAACTTCGCTAAAGCACTACAGTGAAGAGAGACTTTGTTTACCAAGAATAAGCTACCGCTAAAACACGAATGAACATCATCGAGAAGGCTTCGATCAGAAGCTTTTCTTATAGCGAAATGTTTTATTGTTCTTTATAACGAACGATTTCAACGAATTTACTTAATATTCAGGCGTTAATTCAAAAAAAATTCTTTAACAAGAACAAAATTATTGAATTATCTGTATATTCGGAATATACTAACTTATGGAATGGCCATCCAATCATGATTTAAGGAGGGAATTGAAGTATGAAGGGAAGCAGGAAAAAGCTCATGCTCGTCGGTTTGCTGTCCGCCGCCCTCACGCTGTCCGCCGCCGGAGTCACGGGAGCCGAGTCCACCGGGAACGGGGCTCCTAGCGGCGCTCATTACAATCTGAACATTATCGGAGTATCGCATGACAAAAATGCCGATATGACCAATAACGACGGTCGTCGCATTTTTGTTCCGCTTGAAGGAAGCTCGCGAATTTTACTTTCCCAGGGCGACTACCAAGTGTTGGATGCAAACGGTACCGACGGCAGCGCTGCTTTCCGGTTGCCCAATCCGGATCCGGATGGAGACGGCACGACTTCGTATTCCGTTTATGCGCGAGCGCTTGGAAAATCGGGCGGCAGTTCGGAAATGACGACTTGCGCTACGGATCCGTCAACGGACGAACTATATTGTTCTTTGTATAGCCTTGTTTCCGTGAGAGACAAAGGAAAAAGCTCGTTCGACAACGTCACCAAAGAATTGTTGTATATTTATGTGGATTTGGACGGAGACGGCGTTACGGAACGATACCCGCTTTTTGACGATCGTTTGGAAAACTATTTCTGGCAGTATGACAATAAGGGCTTAAAGGTGCTCCAGCTTCGTTTCTACGAACAGCCTACTAAGGTACCTGCGCAATAATCGACGAACGTTCGGGTTGGAGCCGGGCTTTGTCTCGCTCGACGTTTTCCCGTTCCCTTTTAGCGAGGATGCACTTTGTCCTCGCTTTTTATTTTTAAGACGATTGATATAGACAAGGAAGGAAGAGGCGGATTCGTTGAGTATAGCTCCTATCAGTATGCTGGGGTAGATAAAAACGGCGGCGGCCGTCCGGGACTTTATTTTCGCGTCCCGGGCTGCCGCTGCCGTTGCATTCAAATCTTATCCATAGTATGGATACGGATAGTAAGGGTACGGCTGTTGGTACGGCTGCTGGTACGGATAAGTCGAGTAAGGATAGGAGGAATAAGGAGTCGGATACGGATACGGCAGCGGGATAATTAAAGGGAATAGCTGCGGGAATTTAGGCGGGTAATAACCGCCATGGTATCCCCCTCCATGATAACCGCCGTGATGGCCGTCTCCGTGATGGCCGTCGTGCCCCCCTCCTTGGGGAGGTCTTAGCTCCTGCGTATCGGTGCCGTTGCTCATCTGCCGCTCTCTTCCTTTCCATTGATGTCTAGTTTATCCTATGCACGGCAAAGGGAAGAGGGCACTAGCCCGCATCGTTTTGGATCAGCCGGACAAACGGCGAAAAGCCCGCGATTTTCACCCTTGCAAAGTCGTGTTGGCCGTGTTATTTTTGCGCAAATACCCCTTTACGACTTTCACGCGTTCAGGTGGACTATCTCCTCTACTCCCGGCTTGTCGGCTGTTAGGCTGGCTCGCTTTTTGTACGATTCACCGATTTTTTTCCTCGCATATGGATACAGGTTTACAAGTATGGAAGCCCTCGTTCTTTCATGGAATCGCCATATAGGCAAGAAATGACACTGGTAAATGGATGAAAAAATAGAAACATGGACAAATGTTTGGATTCCTCATCATAAAACATAAATCCATATATCTGTTCAAAATTCCATTTAAACCATATCGCGAAGCAACTATAATAACGTTACGGAACAGGGGGGATCGTTAATGGACAATGCCTTCTTCTCGAGATTTCATCCGCGGGTTTTCGGCGTGTTATGGCGCGACTGCAAATTTTGGCAGGTTCATGGCAAGCATACTCGTACGGTGACGTATGAGAAAACGTCGCTGCGTAATTTCATGTTTGTCACCCATGGAGCGGGGGTGGTGATTATTAACGGCGTCCATTATCCGCTGTCCGTCGGTTCCGTATTTTATTTTCCGCTTGGCAGCAGATGCCAGCTCACGTATACGTCCGAGCAGCCGCTGCAGTTTTATTCGGTCCATTACGATTACAAGCTGATCGAGTGGGACGCAAGCTCCGTCATTTGTCTCGATCCGCAGGAAGACCGTTTGCCGCTGCCGGTTGTGACGCAGACGGACGACATCGAAGGCTTTGCCCTTCAAATGAAGCGTCTGTACGATCTGTGGCACGACAAGGACGCGGATTACGAATGGCAGGCCAGACTGATGTTCCAGAGCATTGTAGGCGAAGTGCGCAAGCTGTACTTGCAAAGGAAGGAAGGCGACCTTGTCCGCCGGGCCATAACCAAGAGCATGGAATATATCAAGAGCCATTACGCCGACCCTTTGGAGAGGGAGGAGCTGGCGGAAGTAGCCGCTTTGTCGATGAGCTACTTCTCGATCATGTTCAAGAAGGTGGCGGGCTGCACGCCGACGCAATACATTACGAAGATCAGGCTGGACAAGGCGAAGCAGCTTCTGCAGAGCAGTGATATGACCGTGTCGGAAGTGGCGCGGAAGGTCGGCTTTCAAGACCCGCTCTATTTCGCCAGAGTGTTCGCGAGCCATGCGGGCATGCCGCCCCGGGAGTACAGGAAAGCGTAGCTTGGGCTTATCGGCTTCGGATAAAGGTTGGAAAGTTCGGTCAATCCGATAGGGGATGTCATGAGGAGGTTGTTCAAGTGAATCGCACAGAGTGCTCGCTGCTCGTATGCGGCGCCACGTTAGCCGGCCTTGGCGCGGCAATAGCCGCGATGGAGGAGAAGCGGGACGTGATCGTCGTCGAGCGCACCGCCTCGGTCGGGCGGGAATTTATCGAAGCGTTCAATCCGGGCTTCGGGTGGGGGCCGCCACGAGGAGACTCGGCCGGCAATCGCGGGAGCGTTTGAGCGCTATTTGCCGAAGCTCGACGGATCGCTGGTCATTTCGTTCAAAGGCAGCTCGGAAATCCGCAACGTAATGGACGATAAAATCCGGCTGCTGATCGACCGCGCGCTTCGCCGTTGGGGGAAGCCGGCCTTCATCTAAAATAAATGAAGCGGCTGCCGCGTGGCAGCCGTTTTTTGCCGTGTCATACGGGGATAGCAGCTTCCGCTCTTGTACGGTTCGTCCTCCTCCCCTCATTAAATGGAAAACATGCATATAAAAGCGGCGCCGAACGGCAGCTGGGGACTTTTAACTGGAAAACATGCAGCTATTTCCTCAGTACCTGAGGCAACCAGGGCAGATTTAGGAGAAATAGCTGGACTTTTTCCATCTAACTACAGGTACATGCACTGATTTCACGAAAATAACTGCATCTTTTCCATCTGCGGACGGCGGACACATCTAGCCTGCACGCGATCGATATAACGGTTACTTCCCGGCTTGCGGGTAATAGCTTTAATGCAGTGCGATGGGCGGGATAAAGTTTCGGGTTTACAGGAGCGATCTTAAATATTATAATGTATTGTAACAATATAGGTTATATTGTATCTCATTGTGAGACATATACTTCGACTCACTCGCAATAATAATCCCCAGTCATCTTAACGAAATTCACCTGCTGCATAGCGTAGCCTGGAATGATCCGTACAATTCTCCTAATCGCTCCGGATATTGGCTCAAGCTTCTCATCCTTCATGGGACTGTTGAATCCGCAATTCGTATCGCTCGAAACTTTTCTTTCCAGTAAGCGCTTCCAATCGATTGCCGATGCAAGTCGATGCTTCAATCGCCGAACCTTGCAAGACGCAATCGTTCCGCTTCCAAATAAGCGATCGCCATGCTTAACGCGGGTGAACCGGGAGGGATGCCCAATAGGGTGACGGATGTACCGTTCAATGGCGGCGTAGCCCGCAGCCGCTTTTTCCAGCCTGTCGGATAGAACCCGTAAGCCGATTGCGGGACATTCACGTACTGGAGGGGGAACAAGTCATGTTGAATAAAAACGTACGAGGGTCGGTCGCTTTGTTAGCATTGACGCTGGCACTGACAGCCTGTTCGAAAGGATCGGACGGATCGGCCAATGGGAAGGGACCCGAGGCGACGCCTGCGGCACCAACGATAGGCAAGCCCGGAGAGCCTGTCGAGCTGCTGTTTCTCGGTTCTACCGACAAGGAAAGATTTATGCGCGAACACGGCAACGATCTGCTCAAAAAGTATCCGAACCTCAAGCTCGATTACTATTTGCTGGGCTCAACCGATGACGAGGCCAAAGGGATCATGTCCATCCAAGGTGCGCTCACGAAAGGGCTGTCCATCGATATTCTTCATGTGGGGACGATCAACATCAACCCTTATCTGATAGAAACGAAATTGGCCTACGATGTCGGCGATCTGATCAAAAAATACCGGTACGATCTGAACATGCTGTATCCGGAAGCGATCGACGTTCTCCGGCTTATAACCGGGGGGCCGCTGTACGGCTTGCCTGTCAACTTCAGCTCCTACAAATTGTACTACAACAAAGATTTGTTCGATAAATTCGGGGTCGCCTATCCGAAGGACGGGATGACCTACGACGAGTTTTACGAACTCGCGAAGAAGATGACGAGAACCGACGGCGGCGTGCAGTATCAAGGGGCGATTATCAACACCGGGAATATGCTGCTGTTCAACCAGCTGTCCGCTCCTTTCGTCGATCCGAAGACGAACAAATCGCTGTTCACTTCCGATCCGAGATGGCAGAAGTTTACGTCCAATTACGTCCGCTTCTTGCAAATTCCGGGGAATGAGAAGCCGACCGACACGAATTTGTTCATCAAGCAGGGCACGGCCGCGATGATGCTTGCCGCCGTCGATCTGAATGCGACCTGGGAGGTCAATTGGGACATCGCGCGCGCTCCCGTGTTTGCTGACCTGCCCGGCGTGGGCGGGGGCATTCAAGGCAGCATTTATTCGCTTGCCAGCACGAGCAAGCATAAGGACGAGGCGTTCCAGGTCATTTCGTTTCTGGCTTCGAAGGAGCATTTGATGGACTTGTCCAAAGCGGGGATCTTGACGGTGTTGAACGATCCCGAAGCGAAGAAAATATTCGGTACGGAAATCCCTTGGCTGAAGAACAGGAAAATCAATTTGGCCGCGATGTTTCCCGACAAATATGCGCCGCCGTATTTATTGACGCCTTATGACGGATTGGCCCAAAGCGCACTGAATAAACAGTTCGGCGAAGCGGCTGCAGGCAAAGTCACCGATGTGAATACGATGCTCAGAATTGCGGAAGAAGAAACGAATAAAGCCGTCGCCGAACGAATGGCCGCCAAAAAATGATGCGGGCTGCGTACCCGCCTGCCCCTCGGAGAAATCCGAGGTTTTTTGTTTGCCGCGGTTGACCGGAACATACTGCTTCAATCTTTCGTTGATGGAATATACTAGGAAGTGTTATTCTATAATAAGAACGTAATTCTTTATTATAGAACATTGGTGACCAAAGGTGGGCGCGTATGGCGATTCGTGTAGGATTTATCGGAACGGGAAGATTTGCGGAGAAGCACCAACGCATTATTGCGCAAATGGAAGGCGTGTCGATCGCCGCCATATGCGGGAGAACGATGGAGAGCGCGGAACGGGCGGCGGGAAACTGGCGGGATGCGAAGGCGTTTGCCGATACAGAGCATATGCTGGACGAATGCAAGCCGGATGCCGTCTACATTTGCCTGCCGCCGATGGCGCATGGCGCTGTAGAGATGAGTTTGGTCGAACGCGGAATCCCTTTTTTCGTGGAGAAGCCGCTTGCGATTCAGACGGAGACGGTTGCTCCGGTGCGGGACAAAGTCGTGGAGAAACGCCTCATTACGGCGGTCGGCTACAACTGGCGATACCATGATTCCGTGGCAAAAGCCCGCGAGCTGCAGCAGCGAGCGACGACCGGGATGGCGCTCGGCTACTGGATGGGCGGGATGCCCCTAACGCCGACATGGTGGAGACGGCAGAACGGCTCCGGGGGACAATTCGTCGAGCAGGCGACGCATCTGGTCGATCTTGTCCGGTATTTGTGCGGCGAGGTGGAGGAGGTATACGCGGCGTTCGGACGGCGCCATGTACACGAAGTTGTTGAAGGGACGGACGTAGCCGACGTCGGGACGGTCACCATGAAGGTGGCGGGCGGCATAGTCGCCACGATTTCCAATACGTGCATGCTCCCGAAGGGGCACCAGACGGGGCTGGATTTGTTCACGAGCGCAGGCGTTCTCGAAATCCGCTCTACCGGGCTGAAGGCGATCGGACGGGATCGCACGACCGAATACCGGAATGCGGCGGACCCGTATGTACTGGAAAACGAAGCTTTCCTGCATGCGGTCCGAACAGGCGACACGTCCCGGATTCGTTCCGATTACGCCGACGCGTATCGATCGTTCGAAATAACGGCCGCGGCGAACGTTTCCGTGGAGGAAGGCAGTCCCGTCCGTTTTGAAGGTACAGCCCAATCCGTAAGACCGTAGATGGAAAAGATGCAGTTAATTTCGGGAAAACGACGCATATACGGTTCATGAACTGGAAAAAGTCAGCAATTTCTCCCGAATCGGCGCCGATCGCCGCCATGGCCAGGAAATAGCTGCATGTTTTCCAGTAAGTAAGCAATGCAAAAGCCGCCTCCTCCGTAACGGGAGAAGGCGGCTCTTTTTTAACCGTGGAGCGTGCTTGAATCCGGTGGGACAGCCTGCGGCATTTGAGGCACCTTCGGCCCCATGAAACGGTTCTGCAGACGGGCGCCAAGCGCTTCGAACCAGGCGGCGAAGGCGGCGTACGCCTTCGTGCCGACGATCCAGTCGGCCAGCTTGACGCAGCCGTAGGCGAACGCCATGCCCGCGAATACGTCGATGACCCAATGGATTTTCAAATACATGGTGGAGACGATAATCGAGATGCAGTACGTACCGATCCACCAGCGGTACCACACGCTTTTCTCGCGCATGGAGAGAAGGAATCCGGCGAAGGCGATCGACGTATGCATGCTCGGGAAGCAGTTCATCGCCGTGGAATACTGCTGCTCCGGCGTCAGTATGCGTTCCAGCAAATCCGGCGTTCCCTGCACGTACCACACCTCCTGCAGCAGAACGAGATTGTAGAACGGCAGGATGAGCGGCACCTGCAGCAAATACCCGGCGAGCGAGTAGCGCCCGAACTTCTGCACGTCCTTCGTGAAGAAGGCGCGGATGACGCAAATCCAATACGACAGCGCGAAGCCGTAATTGTACACCCACTGGAAGTATTCCGTCAGCCAGCCGGGCTGCCACAGCCGGAAGAAGAAGGCGTCGTTGAACGGGATCGCATTGAAGATCTCGTTCCATTGAAAGATGTGGCGGATGTTCGCCGTCTGGTAGCCCACTACCTGGTGCCACATCGGATTGGCGTAATTATAAATGAGGAAGAAAACGAACATAACGACGATGCCGAGCGGCATGAACTGCCCCCACGAGATCGCTTTGGCATCCTTCCTGGCGCCGATCAGCGCGAGCGCCAGCACGATCAGACATAGGATCCCCCAATTTTCCACGCGCGTAATCGCAAAAATAATAGCCGCGGCAGCCGCGACCAAAAACGTCATGTACCCTGTTCTAGCCGTCAAGCTTGTAATCCCCCTTGTGCTCTCCGCATCTGTTTACAATATGTTTACAATACCGGATTTGACCCTAACCTGCAACAGATTTCACGGGAAACCGATTGGCGGAATGATGGAAACGCGGCGCTGACGGACGAGGGAAGGGGGATGGGGGTGGATCGGACGACGGAGTTGAACAAAATAACGGTCTTCTCATCTGAACGCTTTTGGCTAAAATCGCTTACAGGTAATGCGAAGGTTATCGGTGACAGTTAGAGAGTAGCATCTCTTCGTTCGGAG
The DNA here is from genome assembly GCF_005938385.1 of Paenibacillus mesophilus. Classification (GTDB taxonomy): domain Bacteria; phylum Bacillota; class Bacilli; order Paenibacillales; family NBRC-103111; genus Paenibacillus_AB; species Paenibacillus_AB mesophilus. The sequence goes on along the minus strand of NZ_VCRA01000022.1, from coordinate 99,675 downwards.
TGTCAATGAGCGCTCTGTCGAGAAAAAAAGGAATGGATAATATTACCTGTCGATGCTACACTCAGAAAAGGAATTTATAAGTAACAAGCTCAAGTACAAAGGGAGAGGACAACGGAAGTGGAACGGATTTTTATTGCATGTATAGCCACCGTGCTTCTGTACGCTTGGCCGGTTTCGGCGGCGGACGCCGCTGCGAACGTGAAGGTGAACGATAAAGGCAATATCGTTTATCAATTTTTGAACGCATATGACGAAGCGGAGTCCGATTCGTTCTCAAGCGCTTATGTGGACAAAGACGGAATCATCATGGTTCCATCCGTCTCGGTCGCCCGGTTCAAGAACGCGATCGGCCACAGCTACAACAGCGGCAGCGGCATAATTACGATTTCCGACAAGGCGAAGTCGCAATATTACGAGATGAAAGTAGGCAGCGACAAAGTAGCGGTGCTGGACAAGAATAAAATCAAGCAGTCCGAGTTTACGCTCAGTACGGACGTTTCCTTGCATTTGGTCGGGGATTACCCGTGCTATCCGCTGGACTTTTTTCAAAAGATAGGATACAAAGCCGAATTCGACGGGAAACGGACGATCACCTTCGACTTTGTACCGAAAGCGGAGGAGAAAAAGGAAGACCCTCAGCTCGTTCCCTTTTCGCTAGGCTCCAAATTCGGCTATATGAACGCTGCGGGCACGGTCGTCATCGAACCGGATTTCGACGGAGCGCAGCCGTTCTCGGAAGGGCTGGCGGCCGTGAAAGCCGACGGCAAATGGGGATATATCGATTCGAGCGGAAGCATGGTCGCCCTGCCTCAGTACGATACGATATCCGCCTTCTCCGAAGGACTGGCCGTAGTCGGGCAATATATCGACGGGAAGCTGAAATACGGCTATTTGCATAAATCCGGCAAATTGATGAAAGCGCCCGAGTTCGACTATGCGCTTCCGTTCAGCGAAGGTTACGGCGCAGCGACATACGGGCACACCTTCTTCTACATGAATCAGGACGGAATCTATGTCCTGAATCGATCTTACGAGGATACCGGTCCTTTCTCCGACGGGTTGTCGAAGGTGGCGAAGAAAGACAGCTATGGCTACATCAACAAGCGCGGAGATGAAGTGATCACGCTGCAGTACGAGAACGGCGGCGACTTCTCCGAAGGACTGGCGGCCGTTCGGAAGAATGCAAAATGGGGATATATCGACAAGACCGGGGCTACGGTCATTCCTCACCAATACGAGCATGCCGGCCCGTTCACGGACAGCTTAGCGGCGGTGAAGAGTGCCGGCGGCTTATACGGCCTAATCGACAACACCGGCAAGCCGGTAGTCGCGCCGCAGTTCGAAGCGATCGGAAACGGCCATAACGGATATTGGCCGGCCAAATCGGCGGGCAAGTGGGGCTATATCGACGCCAAAGGGAGCTGGATCATCGCTCCGAGCTATGATTTTGCTTATGGAGCGGCCAGCGAGCTGTTCTCCGTACGGACCGGGGACCGGAACTATTATGTCAATTCGCAAGGAGCCGAGGTTGTTCCGCGCGATGCGTCCGGCAAGGAGTATGTGCAGCTGCTTATTGCTGGCAGGGCGATGGAAGTGAACGGCAAGCTGATGGAGCTGCTGGACAATCTTCCGGCAGTCATCGAAGGAATAACTTATGTTCCGGCGCAGCCCGTCTTGGAAATGGAAAGAGCAGGCTTGCGGGCTTCATGGAACGCCGATACGCAAACGTTGACCGCGACCCGGTCCGGTTTGTCGGTTGCGCTGCAAGCCGGCAACGCAAAGGCTCAGGTGAACGGGGCCGATGTGGAGCTGGCCGCCGCGCCTGTCGTTGTGGACGGTATACTTTACGTTCCGGCCTCTTTCCTTAAAGGCAACGTCGTCTCTCGAGTGGATTATGCGGATTACCGCCCGGTCGATCTGACCGCAATGGGGATGGAACAAACGTGGAACGACTTCGCGGAATGGGCCGACCTGTACAACAACGCCGATTCCGATACCCGGCTCGAAATGGCATTGCAGATCGAAGAGGATTTCAATGCGCTCGAAGCGGCTTACGCGGCCAAGTTCCAGGCGGAGCCGAACAACGATGCCGCCTATATGGAGTACGCCGTCCTGCTCGGAGAGCTTGCGCAAATGTTCGAATTGGATGAGCTGTGGGCCGAATCGGCCAATATGGCGAGAAAAGCCGCCCAGCTCGACGGCCGCAATGCATCGTATTACAATCTGTACGTGGCCGATCAACTGATGATGAGCGGCCCGGAGAAATCGGCGCAATACGGCAAAGCGGCCGAGGCCGATCCGTATCTGGTGCTCAATCATGCATGGACGAGCGGCATGTATTACGACGCCGGGATCGCGTTCGGCGAAATAGACGGCATGTCCGACTTTGCGATCTATTGCTTGAAGCTGGCCGCATCGCACGGCGATGAAGAGGAGCAGCGGCTGGCGAAGCAGCTGCTCGGCGACAAGTACCATTTGTCGGAAAGCCATTACCGGCGCTTCTAGCCGCCGCGGGAGTCATGCTTAACCGAAGAAAACCGCCGGTATCCGGCGGTTTTTTTGGCGAAAATGGCAAAATGAATTCTTCAAGCCCGATATTTCTCCGAAATGCCGTAAGGACTTCTTAACAGGACGTCGGTCTGTTTGGAAGCCAGCTCCAATAGCTCCACTAAGGTTTGTTTGGACTTCTCCCCCAGCCCTTTGATTGTACGGAGCGCGCAATCGTTCATTTCCAGAACGTCGCCGAGCGACTGGTATCCTCGAGCGTGAAGAGCGCGAATGATTTTATAGACGGCCGGCTTAGTTTTCTCATCGGCGGCGACAGTCAACAGACAATACAGGTCAAGCTTCCAACATGGTTCAGCTATGTCGGGGACAAATTGTTTTAGCGGAACACGCTTGTGCAAGGCCGTATTCACAACGGGTCACTCCTAGTAATTGGGGTATGTTACAATTTTAGCGATTATGACCTACCCGTTGTGTGATCGAAATCACTTGACCAAGGTGTAAATTATGCCAACCCCCGCTCATAAGACGCGTCGGCGAAAGGAGCGGCTCGAACAAGGGGTTTGCCGGGGCTTGTCGAATATTGTACATAGGACATAGTACCGGCAATCTTTCAGAGACAACAAGGGGTGACACGGCGATGAAAAAACGATTGGTAGACATACTTGCGATTCTAGTAGGAGCGCTGCTGTTCGCTCTCGCGATCAACTTGTTTATTATTCCCCACGAGCTTGGCGAAGGCGGAGTAACGGGCATAACGATTATTCTCTTCTACTTGTTCGAATGGTCTCCCGGGCTCGTCAGCTTGATCCTGAACTCGCTCCTATTGATCATAGGCTACAAGTTTCTGGATAAAACAACGACGGTCTATACGATTATAGCCGTGTCGTTCCATTCGCTGTTTTTGGTTTTGACCAAGAATTGGCATATCGATTCGGAAGAATTGATGATTAATGCGATATTCGGCGGAATCTTCTCGGGAACGGGCATCGGTCTGATTATACGGGTTGGCGGAACAACGGCGGGCAGTACGATTTTGGCCAGAATTATGAAAAAGTATTTGGATTGGAACGTCAGCTATGCGCTCTTGTTCTTCGATCTCATCGTCGTTCTTTCGTCGTTTTTCGTGATCGGCGCGCAAAGCTTGATGTTTACGATCGTCATGCTCTATATCGCGACCAAAGTGATGGATTTCATTATCGAGGGAGTAAACCCCAAGAAGGCGATCATGGTCGTGTCCAAAGAGCATGTTCGGATCGCCGAGCAAGTGAACGTGGCTATGGATCGAGGGGTTACCGTCATTCATGGCTATGGGCATTACACGAAGCTGCCCAAAGAGATTCTATATATCGTCATCAGCAAGCAGGAAGTGAGCATGCTCAAGAAAATTGTAAGATCGATCGACAAAGAGGCGTTCCTGACGATACACGACGTGCGCGATGTGTTCGGGGAAGGATTCATGGACATCTCCAAGTAATTGCCGCTGCCGAGGCCGTTATGAAGGGCATCCGATCGGGATGTCCTTTTTCGGCATGCCGTTTAATAGTCCGGTAACCCGCAGCGGAGTTCATACCGGACTTTTTTGGAAACAAACGCAGCGAACGTACATTCGAGACAACCTAGTGTCATTTGGAAAATGTAACCTGAAATGGGATGTAGGTCATTTCTATTCGAGGAAGGATGAAAGAATTGAGGGAATATATGACAATCGATGTTAAAAAAATGATGAAACAACTGGGGCTTGCGCCCGCAACCATAGATGCACTGCTCGATCAAGACAGTCGTCGATTTATGCAGGAAAAAGCAGTTCCTTGTAGAAATAGTTCGAAAGAACCAAACGATTCTAAAATTTACAACCTACAGGGAGAAATGTCATGATCGACAAAGTGATCCGGCTGTTCAACATCATCCAGGCGATTCAGGCGAATCCGGGTATATCCGCGGCCGATCTGGCCTTGAAATGCGACATCCATATCAGAACCGTCTACCGCGACCTGGATACGCTCAGTCTGATCGCTCCGGTGACGAATGAGCGGCGCGGTTCGGGATACCGGTTCATGGGGAAGTTTTATCTCCATCCGCTCAATTTCACGGAGCAGGAAGCGCTCGTCTTCTCGCTGCTGCCTTCCGTCATCGACCGGGACAAGCTGCCGCCGGGATTCGATACGGCGTACAACAAAATTATGTCGACCCATCTGAAGGAGAAATCGAATCAGAACGCGATCATCGACAATATCGCCGACATCATCCAGATGGGAACGCCCGCCTACCGGCAGGAAAGCCCGAATTTCCTGCAGCCGATCATTCGGGCGATTCTGGAAACGAAAACGATTCATACGATATATCATACGCAATATCGGAACGAGACGACCGAGCGCCATATCGATCCGTACTACTTGGTGCCCCGCGAGCAGCGGTTTTATTTGATCGGCTATTGCCATCTGAAGGGGGAAATCCGCACGTTCCGCATCAGCCGTTTCCAGCGGGTGGAGCTGACCGGACAGTCTTTCGAGATGGGCGACTTCAACATCAAGTCCTATTTGAAAAATACGTGGTCGATCGAGCGCGGCGACAAAAGCATGACGTTCAAAGTGAGGTTCAATCCGGAGGTGGCCCGGTACATACGCGAAGAGGAGCTGTTCGTCCATCCGAGAATGAAAGACCAGCGGGACGGGAGCCTGATCTTCGAGGTGACGGTCAACAACGAGCGGGAGTTTCTGAAATGGGTCATGCAGTACGGCCCCGCGGCCGAAATCCTCGAACCCGTATCCGCGAGAGACAACCTGAGGCAGCAGCTGGCGGAGTGGGTTCGACTGTACCAATAATAACCGCCGCGAACTTATGTTCGAGACAGCATGCTGTCACCTATGCGATGGTATGCTTTTTACGACTTAGGAACGGTCACGTAATAACGTATCTGCTCTGAGATTCGCTTCTTCTTGTTAGGAAGGGGAACAGGCGTCGGATACGCGGTAAGTAATTGCGTGACAGTTCCTTAAGCGCAGATTCGAGTGGAAAGGTTGGGATTTTCCGTGGCTCACGACCTCGTACGGAATGTTCACGAGCTGCTGCAGCGGCATCCGCTCAGCCGGAAGGTGCTGATCTGCGATCATTTCGCCGCAGGGAATATGCTTCTCGAGCAAATATGCGGGCGGTACGGACAGGTGCTGCTGGCCGAGGTGCAAACGATGGCCGCTCTCGCGCTTCGGGAGGCGGAGTTCGGTCTGTTTCGCCAAGGCCTGCAATTCGCCGGCCGCGATACGACTTTCTGGATTGTACATCACCTGATGGGACAGCTTGCGAAGCTGCCCGATCCTTATATGACCGGCGAGCTGCTGACGCCGGGAACCGTCCGCCTCGTCCATGAGGCGGTAACCGGGCTGAGGGAAGCGGCGGTCCGGGCGGAGACGCTTGCGGCCGATGCTTTCGTGGATGAGCGCAAAGGCCGGTATGTGCGGGAGCTTCTGGCCCGATACGAGCGGTATTTGGAGCGTCATGCGCTGGTCGACTTCGCAGGCGTGCTCCCGCATATCGGGGAGGAGTCCGACGACGCCGTGTATTTGATCGGCGAATCGCTGGTGCAGAACGCTACCCGCTACGAATCGCTGCTGCTCGAGCGGATCGCCGGCGGCCGTCTCCTCGTGTACCCGGACCCTTTGCCGTTTCTTCACCCGGAGTCCGGCTTTCCGGCGAAGGAGTCGGAGCAGTTCCATGCCGTGGGGGCCACGGCTGAAGTCCGTGAAGTATTCCGGCGGCTGCTCGCAAGCGGTACGCCGCTCGACCGGACGGAAATCGCGGCTTCCGACTATAACGAAGCGGCTGGAATCGTCCATTCCGTCGCCTCGCTGCTGGATGTACCCTGTACGTTCGCCGAAGGGCTTCCGATCGAATTTTCCGGAACGGGGAGGGCGGCGCTGCAGGCGCTCGATTGGCTCGAGGGCGGCTGCCCCGTCCGTCTATTGTGCGATATGCTGCGCGAAGGGGTCATCTCGTTTCGCAGCTTGGGGGAAGACGTACCCGCGTCGGAGTGGATTCGCGTGTTGGAGACTTGCGGGATCGGCTGGGGCAAGGAGCGTTACTTGCTTCTGCTCGACCCGCGGCAGGTGCAGGCGGCGGATAAGGACGCGGAGCTGAAGAGAACGCTGTACGGCCTGTTCCGCGAGCTGTTCACGCCGCTGTCGGACGGCGATGCGTGGAGCCCGCGGCTGCTGCTGGATTGGCTTGCGCGCTTTCTAGACCGGTTTGCGAACTCGCCGGATGAGCAGGAGAGCGCGGTGCGAGCCGCAGTGAAAAAGGCGGGCGAATCGCTGCGCGGCTTGCCGGAAGAAGTCTCGGATATGGCGATGGAGCAGGCTGTCCGTTACGCGAAGGCGGCTCTTGCGGGTATACGGGTGCGAACCTCCCCTATGCCGGTTCCGGGTGCGGTGCATGTCGCATCGCTGTCGGGAGCGGGATGGAGCGGAAGGGACAACACGTACGTGATTGGCGCTGACGAACGCAGCTGGGCGACGGCCGCGAGGCAAAATCCCGTTCTGCTCGATGAAGAGCGCGTCAAGATCAGTCCGTATTTGCCGACGTCCGGCGAGCTTGCGAAGCGCGCGCGCAATTCCCGCTATTCGCGAATCGGCGCGATCCGGGGGCGGGTTACGTTCAGCTACTGCTCCTACAGCTTGTCGGACGGGAAGTCCGCGAGTCCCGCGTTCGAGCTGCTTCATCTATTCCGCATTGGAAGCGGACTTCCGGCTGCGGATTTCTCCGAGCTGCGGACGGCGCTCGGCCAACCGGCAGGCTACTGGGGGGCGAATGGGGCGTTCGCGCTCGATGAAGGCGAAGCTTGGACGAACGCGCTGTCCGATCGGTCCGGCAGGTGGAAGGACGGGAGAGCGGCGATGGAGCGGGCGAAGCCGTCGATGCGTAAAGCCGGGACGGCTGCCGCATTGCGGGAGCAAGCCGCCGTCTCGGAGTACGACGGGGTCGTAAGCGGCGAGCGTTGGGACGTTCATTGGCGAGAACGGCACAAACGCTCGATCAGCGCCAGCCAGCTCGAACGTTATGCGGAATGCCCGCAGAAGTATTACTACGGCTACGTGCTCGGCTTATGGCCGAAGGACGGGGCGGAGTTCGAGCGGACGAAGTGGTTGCAGCCGACGGAGCGGGGAAATATGCTGCACCGTATATTCTACGAATATATGCGGACCGTGACGAACGGCGGGAGCGATGTCCCCAAGCATGACGCGGCGATGCTGGAATCCATCACCGACATTGCAATCGCGGATTACGAGAGGTCGATTCCGGCGCCGAGCGCACACATCTTACGGAAGGAATGTCTGGAAATCCGCGACGATGTCGAGCTGTTCTTCAAGGAGGAACTGAAGCGTTCGTCCCGTCCGCGATTTTTCGAGCAGGAGCTGTCGATTGACGGCAAGCCGATGGAAGTGCGGCTCGGCGAAGAGCTGAGCTTGCGGCTGAAAGGCTTCGTCGATCGGATCGACGAAACGGCCCCGCACGAATACCGGATTATCGACTACAAGACCGGGAGCTCGAGCAAATACAGGGACAACGCCTTCTTCGCCGGCGGGACGCAGCTTCAGCATGCGTTGTACGCGGCCGCGGCGGAGCAGTGGCTCCGCTTGACCGGTATCGACGCGGAGGCGCGCGTAACCGAATCGGCCTATATATTCCCGACGATGAAAGGTGCAGGCCGCGAAGTGGTCCGGGTCCAGAACAAGCGACAGGAGCCGGCGCAAGTCGTGCGCAGCCTGCTTGCGTCGATGGAACGGGGGCTGTTCGTCCCGACGGGGGACGCATCGCGCTGCAGAAGGTGCGACTACAACGTTGTGTGCGGAGCGCAAGCCGAACGGATGGCGGTTAAACGGAACGCCCCCGCTAATTCGGATGCGCTGCGGCATTTGCTGGAGGTTGAGGCGATTGACTAAGACTGGCGATGCACAGGCGCGGGAGCGAATCATGACGGAGCTCGGCACGACTTTCATGGTCGAGGCCGGGGCGGGCTCGGGCAAAACGACCGGGCTCGTCGGACGCATGACGGCGCTCATTCGTACCGGAGCGGCGGAGATCGACCGGATCGCGGCTATTACGTTTACGAATAAGGCGGCCGACGAGCTGAAGGAACGGTTTCGCCTCGAGCTGGAACGGTCCCTGCAAAGCGCGGCCGCCGACGCCGAGCATACGAGGCTCGCGGCGGCGCTGGAGCGGCTCGACGGCTGTTCGATCGGAACGATCCATTCTTTCTGCGGCGGCATGCTGCGGGAAAGGCCGATGGAAGCGGGGCTGGACCCCGCGTTCGCCGAGTTGGACGAAGAGGAAGAGAAGCGGTTCCGGGACAGGTGCTGGGACGAATATTTGCTGCAATTGGAGGAGCGCGGCGAGAACGGAGCGCTGGGGGAGCTGCTGGACGACGGGCTCGACGTCGTTACATTGAAGGACGTATACGACCGGGTGTCGATGTTCAGCGACGTTCACGTCGTTACCGAGGACTGTCCCCGTCCGGACTTCGACCTGATCCGGCTGTCGCTCGCGCCGCTTGTGGACGAAGCTTACGCTTACGTTCCGGACAACGAGCCGGAGAAAGGGTGGGATGTGCTGCAAGCGCTGCTGCGCATGACGAAGCGGCTGGAGCGTCTGCTCGGCTGGGACGACGACCGCAGCGTGCTGCAGCTGGCGCAGGCGTTCGACAAACGGCTGGAGGTTACGCAGAATCGCTGGACGGACGGCGGCAAAGCCCGCGAGTTCAAGCAGGCGTTTCATGAATGGCAAATATCCGTACTGTTTCCGTTTCTGAGGTCGTGGCGCGAATATTTGTATCCGCAGCTCATTCGCTTCGTCCTGCCCGCGGTGAACTATTGCGAGCGAAGAAGGCGGGAGCTCGGGCTGCTCAGCTTCCAGGATTTGCTTGGGAAAGCGACCGCCCTGCTGCGGGACTACCCCGAGGCGCGCCGTTATTTCGCCGGCCGTCACCGGATTGTGCTCGTTGACGAATTTCAGGACACGGACCCGGTTCAAGCGGAGATGATGTTCCTGCTAACCGGTGAAGGAGAGGACCCGGACGAGCGGGATTGGCGGCAGTTGACGCCGCGGCCGGGCTCTTTGTTCATCGTGGGCGACCCGAAACAGTCCATATACCGGTTCCGCAGGGCGGACATTTCTCTCTATAACGAGGTGAAGGAGAAGATCGCGGGATGCGGCGAAGTGCTGCAATTGAACGCGAATTTCCGTTCGGTGCATGCGATCGGCGACTTCGTCAACTACCAGTTCGGCTCCCGCTTCCCGGCGAAGGCGACCGAGGAGCAGGCCGCATTCGTCCGTATGGAGACGCAAGCCGCCAATCCCCGAGGGGGAAAACGGGCCGCGCACGGCATCTTCACGCTGTCTCACGCGAAAACGCCGGGAGGCAAGCAGGCGGTCGCGTTGGCGGACGCGCGAAAGGTGGCGCAATGGATCGCCTGGGCGTGCGGGGAAGGCCGGCTGCACATTCAGGAGAATGGGGCGCGCGGGGAGGCGGCGTTACGCCGGGCGGTTCCGAACGATTTCCTTATTTTGCTCAAGACGACGGAGTTTCTTCATCTATACGCGGAGCAGCTGGATATGCTGGGCATCCCGTCCGACACGTCGGGCAGCTCCGTCCTGTATGTCGAAATGCACGCTCTCGCTCAGTTAGCCGCCTGTTTGGCCGATCCGGCGGATTTGGTGGCGCTGCTCGGCGTGTTGAAGGGAGAACTGTTCGGCATAAGCGACAAGGAATTGTTCGCATACAAGCAAGAGGGGCATCCGTTCGAATTCCGATCGCTGCCGGATCGGGACCGCTGCGCCGCCGAGGCGATGCCGGTATGGTCCGCGCTTGCGAAGCTGCAACATTACGAAGGCTTCGTTCGTACACTGCCCGCCATGACGGCGCTGTATCGGATCGTCGACGACTTGGCCGTTTTGCCGGGAACGCTTATGCGTCAGGCGGGAACGACCCGGGCCGGCACGCTCATCAAGCTGCTGCAGCTGCTGCAGGAGCAGACCGGGACTGCGGCTAGCTGGCCGGGGCTGTCCCGGTCCCTTGCGGAGCTGTGTACGAATAAAGGGATGGAGACGTCGAGCGTCCATGCCGGCGGCGGCCAGGCGGTCCGCATCATGAATTTGCACAAGGCCAAGGGGCTTGAGGCTCCGGTCGTGTTTCTCGCCTGTCCGGCAGGCGAATCGGATCATGATGCGACCCAGCATATCGACCGTTCGCGGCATCCGGCCGTCGGCTATTTTACGATAACCCGCCAAAAGTACGATTACGTATATGAAACGGTAGCCCAACCGGTAGGATGGGCGGAACGGAACGAGAAAGAACGCGCCTTCATGAACGCGGAGAAGGAACGGCTTCTGTACGTCGCCGCAACCCGCGCCAAGCAGCTGCTGGTCGTCAGCCTGTATCCGGGGCAGCCGGCCAAATGCCCGTGGACCGCTTTGATGACGGGAATGGAGCATACGCCGGAGCTGGAGGCGGCCGGCTCGCTAATGTGGCGGCCGGAGCCGTACGAAGGCGACCCGGATTTGGCCGATGCAGCCGATGCCAGAACGCTGGCTCTCGAACGCGCGGCCGGTCCGACTTATGCCCGCCTGTCCGTAACCCGGTTGACCAAAGAGGCAGGAGACGTTCCGGAATGGTCCGGCGAAGGAAGAGGGATGGCATTCGGCACGGTCGTGCACGAAGGCGTGGAAGCGATGGGAAGTGGTAAAGCCGGAGAGATGCTTCGAGACTATGTGGCGATGCTGGCCGCAAGGGAAGGATTGGGCGGAGGCGGCGCCGAGGCCGCTTGGGCCGTGCTTCGGCAGCTCGCGGACAGCGGTCTGTGGCGGCGGGCGATGGCGGCCAAGCGGAGGCTGCACGAGGCTGCGGTGATGATCCGGCGAACGCCCGAGGAGCTGCAGGCGTTCGGCCCGGCGGAGGGGGACGCTGCCACCGAGGCCGCCGCTTCGGGAGCGGCTTTCCCTTCGGCGGCGGGGCGGAGTACCGTTCGCACCGTCTTCGTCAGAGGAGTCATCGACTTCCTGTTCGAGGAAGAGGACGGCTGGGTGATCGTCGATTTCAAGACCGATCTGATCGACGAGCGCCGCGAGCCGGGCTTCGTCCGCTTCTATAAGCCGCAAGTAATCGCCTACGCCCGCGAGTGGGAGCGGTCGTTCGGCTTTCGCGTCAAGGAAGCCGGGCTTTATTTTACGAGTACAGGCAAGTATGTGCCTTTGGGGCGCTGAATCCCTTCATACCCTAGACGAGAGGAATTTGCACAAGATGACACAGCAACAGCAGCAGCTATTCCAGCAGATCGAGCAGTTCGACAAAAAATATGACAACCGGAAGCTTGAGGCGGCCATCAGCCTTCATGAACAATTCATGCTGCGGTTTCCGCGGAGCGAGCTGGCCCATCTTCCGCTGGAAGCTTACGCGCTCGGCAGACAGGGAGAGTCTTTCTCGTGGTGGCTCGAATTCAACACGCTCCCCTTGGGCAGCATCAAGGGGGGCAACGCCGCCAAGCATATTATTTACTACAGCAAGAAGGACGGCGATTGGAAAATCCCTTCGGGCGAAACGTCCGTCAGCGAAGTATGGCAGAAGCTGCGCAGCGACATGATATCGCTGCTGTCGCTCTACGACCGGGAGCCGTACGGGGAGCTCGATGCGGGCAGCTACATGAGCCGGGCGAATATGGTGCGGGGCAAGCTGTTGTTCATGTATCACCCGCATCTGTTTCTGCCGATCTATTTGCTTGATCATTTGCGTTTCTTTCTCGAGGCGCTCGGCGTACCGAAGGAGCAGTGGGCCGGGAAGGACAGCATGGAGACGAACCGCCTGCTTGCGCAAACCGTCAAATCGGTCGGTCCTTTGGAAGACTGGCATCCGGTCAAGATCAAAGATTTTCTTTACGGGACGTACTTGCCGGAAGAAAAGTTTTTCAAAGTATCGCCCGGCGAAGACGCCAAGCTGTGGCCCGCCTGCAAGCAGGACGGCTACATCGCGGTCGGCTGGGACGAGATGGGCGATTTGACGCAGTATCCGGACTACGAGGAATTCAAAAACGCCTTCCACGGCAAAGGGTATCAGTCGACGGCGAGCAAAAATACGGAGAAGGCGAACGAGCTGTGGCAGTTTTACAATCTGAAGCCGGGCGACCAAATCGTGGCGAATAAAGGGAAGTCGCATATATTGGCGATCGGCACGGTGACGGGGCAAGGCTATGCGTTCAGACCGGAGCTGGAGTCGCACCGGCATACGGCGGCCGTCAGCTGGGACTTGGTGTTCGACCCTCCTCTCGAAATACAGCCGCAGTCCTATTGGCCGATGAAGACGGTATACGAGCTGTCCAAGAAGCAGGTGAACGAATGGAAAAATGCCGTTTCCGACGCGTCCGCAATCGATTCCGGAGTGGAGGAGCACTCTTTCGCCCCGCAGGAGGAAAGCTTCTTCGGCAAGCTGGAGCAGGCGCTGGACCGCAAAGGCCAATGCATCCTGTACGGTCCCCCCGGAACCGGCAAAACGTATACGGCCCGCCGGTATATCGAATGGAAGCGGAGCAAGGCCGGTCATGACGGTGTCAGGGGCGAGGCCTATATGGAAATGGTCACGTTCCATCCTTCGTTCAACTATGAGGATTTTATCGAAGGGTACAAGCCGGGGGCGGAATCGAGCGGGTCGGTATCGTTCGCTCTGGAGAAAGGAATATTCGCGCAGCTGTGCGCACGCGCCCAAGCGAGCCCGCACATTCCGCACTATTTGATCATCGACGAGCTGAACCGCGGCAACGTGCCGAAAATTTTCGGGGAAATCATTACGCTGCTGGAGAAAGACAAGCGCGGGGTAACGCTGCGGCTGCCGCAAAGCAAAGAAAGCTTCGCGATCCCCCCGAACGTGCTCATCATCGCCACGATGAATACGTCCGACCGGAGCATCAAGATGATGGATGCGGCATTGAAGCGGCGGTTTGCGTTCATCGAATGCATGCCCCGGTACGACCTGCTCCAAGAGGAGATCGATATTCTCGGCTTGAGCCCGGGGGCGATTTTGCAGTCGTTGAACGAAGCGCTCGTCCGCACCCAAGGACGCGACAAGCAGATCGGCCATGCTTACATGATGAAGGACGGGCAGGCACTCGCCTCGCTGTCCGAGCTTAGAGAAGTGTACGAGCTCGAGATCATTCCGCTCATCCAGGAATACTGCTTCGACGATTACGAGCTGCTCGCGGAAATCGTCGGCGGCGGGTTCGTCGATGCGGTCGCCATGCGCATTCGGACGGAACTGTTCAGCGGGCTCGAGGACGCGTTCAGCGCCGAGCTGATCAAGCGGTTCAAAGGGTGAGGGCGATGCTGACTGCTATCGAGCTGTCCGAATACGGCGAAACGATCATCGAAGGCTATGAGCTGACGGACGAGGAACGGCGGTATTTGCAGAAGCTGGCCGTCATCAAATCCGAGGACTATTGGGAGAAACGGTTTTACTTCGATGAGCTGAGAGGCGGATTGCGGCTTCGCGCAACGAGCTGGGTCGGGGTGATCGAGCTTGGGCGGGTGCGGGTGTCGATCCGTCCGAAGTTCAATCACGGCTTCCAATCGCTGCTGCGTATGATCGGGTTCGTCGAGAGGCTGCCGTTTCACGTCTGGCATCCGACCGCAGCAAGCTGGGGGGCGCTCGATATGGCGGAGCTGCTCGTCCGGTATTTCCTGAAGCGGCTGGACGAGCTGTGGCAGAAAGGGCTGGCGAAGGACTACGTCACGGAGGAGGACAACCTGAAGCAGCTGCGGGGAAGGCCGGACATGCTGAGGAATATGCGGGACAATCTCGGCTTCCCGAACCGGATCTATTGCCGCTACGACGAACTGGTGACCGACCAGCCGGAGAACCGGGTGATCCGCCTTGCGCTGGAACTCGCCGCACGGTTCCGCCTGCGGCCCGAGACGGCGCGCAAAGTGAACCGGTACCGGTCCGAGTTCGAGCTGCTGTGCGGCGTACACGAGGACAAGCAGTGGCCGTCCTTCCACTACCACCGGCTGAACGCCCATTACGAGCCGGTTCACCGGCTGGCCCGGTATATTGTCGATCAGCGTTCCGTCAACGATGTGTATCAGGCCGACAACGCCTCGTTCTTCTCGCTGCTCGTCGATATGAACAGCTTGTTCGAGCAATTCGTGGGGACGTTCCTGAGCCGCTATTTGCCCTCCGCTTACCGCGTGGAGGAGCAGCGGAGGCTGACCGATGCGATCCAACTGAACGGAGCGAGCTACCGCCACATTATCCCGGATCTGGTCGTACGCGATACGGCCGCGAACAAGACGGTCGTGCTCGATGTGAAGTATAAAAATTACGGGGCCAAGCCTGTCGATACCGCGGACATGTTCCAACTGGCGTTCTACGCGCAATATTACAAAGCCGACGAAGCCGCCGCTCATCGATCTGTCATCGTATTCCCCCGATATGCGGACAGCCCGGGGCCGGGCGAAGCGGGGGTGCGGATCGATCTGCTGCCGCAGAAGCCGGCGCGCGGTCAGCTTATGACGCGTAGCTTGCGGATCGAGGAGGTTTTGCAGCTGTGCGCGGAGCGGAATGATGCGGAGCTGCGGGAGCTCGCTTTGCGGCTTGTCGATCCGTTCGGGTATGCGGACGCGCGAGCTTGATTTTTTTATGGTTATTGTCCCCGCAAGTCGGAACATGCCATAATTAAGAGGTGCAAACGTCCGCTATTTTCCGCACGCATCCATCGGCTGCAGCCGGAATTGGCGGGTACGATCGCAGGATGAAGGAGGACGGACTGATGGAGCAGGTAGGCCAGGGATACGGGCCCGAGCCCGGATATACGCGTGAACGGTACGAGGGAGCCTTGGCGGGGCTCGCGGTCGGAGATGCGGTCGGCGTGACGCTGGAGTTTACGAAGCCGGGAGCGTTTCAGCCGATCGACGATATGGTCGGCGGAGGGCCGTTCGGCTTGAAGCCGGGCGAGTGGACCGACGATACGTCGATGGCGCTTTGTTTGGCGGACAGCCTGCTCGCGTGCGGCGGGTTCGACCCGCTGGACCAGATGCGGCGCTATCGGGATTGGTACCGGAACGGCTATAGGAGCAGCAAAGGGTACTGCTTCGACATCGGCAACGCCACGGCGGAGGCGATCGAGCGGTTCGAGCGCACGGGCAAGCCGTTCAGCGGCTCGACCGATCCGTACAGCGCGGGCAACGGGGCCATCATGCGTCTCGCGCCCGTCCCGCTCTATTATGCAGCCAATACCGCGGAGGCGGTCCGCTTCTCGGCCGAGAGCTCTATGACGACCCACGGAGCGCTCGAGTGTGTCGACGCTTGCAAATATTTGGGCGCGCTGATCGTCGGAGCGGTATCCGGTTACTCCAAGGAACGATTGCTCGGCGGCGAGCTTGATTTGCCGGCGGACGAGCCTTTGGCGGACGCCATCGAAGCGATCCGCGGCGGTTCGTTCAAGCGCAAGCAGCCTCCGGACATTCGCGGAACCGGATACGTCGTCCAATCGCTCGAAGCGGCCTTGTGGGCCTTCCACAACAGCGGCAGCTTCAAGGAAGGACTGCTGCTCGCGGTCAATCTCGGCGAGGATTCCGATACGACGGGCGCCGTATACGGCCAGCTGGCGGGCGCTCACTACGGAATTTCTTCCATTCCGGCTTCATGGCTGGACAAGCTTGTGATGAAGGAAACGATACTGGAGCTGGCGGGGAAGCTTTTCGAGCGCTGCCGCCATACCAACGAAGGGAGCAAACAATAATGGCAATGAAAGAGGATTTCTACCAAAGCTTTCGCGAGAAGATGAGAAGCTGGCTGGCCACGGATGAGGGAAAGACGAACAAGTTCGGCGAGTACCTGATGTTCGCTCCGGATTTGTTCCACCTGCTGTGCAAGCTGTCGCTGGACGACGAGGTCCCGGTCAAGGAAAAGGCGAAGCTCGCCGGAGCGATCGCCTACTTCGTATCGCCGATCGACCTGCTGCCGGAAGTCATAACCGGACCGCTTGGTTATCTGGACGATATCGCCGTTGCGGCGTACGTGTTGAACGGCATCATCAACAACACGGACAAGGCGCTCGTAGAGAAACACTGGGCGGGCGACGGGGATGTTCTTGCCGTCATTCAGCAAATCATTAAAGGGGCCGACGAAATGCTCGGCAGCGGCTTGTGGGCCAAGATTAAGAAAAAGTTTCAATAGAGGGTCCGTAATCGGCCCGTTCAACCGGCAGAGCGTAATGGCTGCCGGTTTTTTGGTGTTCGAAACCTTCCCGTTAAAATGTTGTGGTGGCACATTGCCGGATTTCTGAAACGAACTGTGATAAAATTAGCGAAGAACTGCACGGAGCCCAATGGCAAAAAGAAGTCTTTACCATCTCTTATTTGGCGCTTCTCTTATCTGCCTTCACAAATAAAAGCTGCCAGCACCTCTTATTCGGAGACATTTCGCGCTTTTGTGGAGGAATGGGGGCAAATAACAGCCTCAAACCGCTCTTATTTTACCAAAACTCCAGGTAGGACAAACAATAACAGCTGCAAACCATTCTTATTTCGCATACTTGCTCGGCAAATTTGCCATAACAAACCGACTATAGCAGCCCGACGCCGCATAGCGCGGGCTTTCCATGCGACCCCGATCCGCTTACGCTGATACGGATGTCAATGCACTCCTACAACAGGCAGGTGGCACTCGGTTATGAATAAGACGGCATTGAGAAGCTTTGCGATGAACGCGCGGAAAGAGCTGATCCGCAAAGTGGAGGCGCAAGCCCGTCGAATAGGAATAACTCCGTACGACAACGAAGGGAAAGCCGCCCCCGGAAGCCCGAATCTTACCGCCGACGAGAACAAACAAAGGGACACGATCGTCCGCCGGATTCGGGAATCCGGTTACGACCGGGTGATGGAGGATGCGGCCTGCACTTGGTTCAACCGTTTCACGGCGCTGCGCTTCATGGAGGTAAACGGCTATGTTCCGGCGAGAGCCGAAGTGCTTTCTTCCGTTGCTCCGGGCCGTCCGGAGGCGGATTTATTCGAGGAAGCGTTATCGGTCGACTGGGGCATCGATAAAGAGCTGGTGAACGAACTTATAAGGAGCCGCGATGCAGAGCGGTTGTTTGCATGCATGATGGTCAGGCAGTGCGGCAGCTTGAGCCGCTACTTGCCGTTTCTATTCGAAGCGGCGGGGGATGCCGACGAGCTGCTCTTCCCGACGGGGCTGTTGACGGACGGCTCCTTTCTTCGTCAGCTGACCGATCCCGAATGTATTCCGGAATCCGACTGGAAGCGGGTCGAGCTCGTCGGATGGCTGTATCAGTACTACATGACGGAAGAGAAGGACCGCGCAATCAAAGCGAAGAACAAATATAGGCCGGAGCAAATTCCAGCGGCAACCCAATTGTTCACCCCCGAGTGGATCGTCCGGTATATGGTGCAGAACTCGCTCGGGCGGTATTGGATGGAAGCGCACCCGGAAGACCGCAATTTACTCGACGGCTGGGAGTTTTATTTGGAAAATCTCAGGCCGGAGAAAGACTTGGCGCAGAAGCTCGCACCCTACGTCGACAAAGAACTGAAGGTCGAGCATATCCGATGCTTCGACCCCGCGATGGGCAGCGGTCATATTCTGGTCTATCTGTTTGATGTTCTTTACGAAATTTACAGCAGGTGCGGGTACAAGCGGCAAGAAATTCCGCGGCTGATTCTGACCCATAACCTGTACGGCCTGGAAATAGACGACCGCGCTTACCGGCTCGCTTGTTTCTCCGTAATGATGAAGGCACTCCAATACGACGGCAGCTTCTTTCAAACGATAGAACGGGAAGGATTGTCGCTCCGTCTGGCCTCCATCCAAGAGACGAATCGGCTCGGCGACCGCGATATCGCTTACTTGGCCGGAGAAGGTGCGGGAGCAGGATTTCAGGCGGCGAAGCGATTTGTAGACCGGTTCAAGAACGCCAAGACGTTCGGTTCCTTGATCGAGGCCGGGGAATACGACTATCGGTTTCTGGAGAAACGGTTGCGCTGGATGAAGGATAATCCGGCAGAGGACGCCCGCGACGAGCAATCCAGACAGGCATGGTTGGAGCTCATGCCGAAGCTGCTGCAGCAGGCCGATCTTTTAAACGCCTCCTATCCGATCGTAATCACGAATCCGCCCTATATGGGGAGTGCCTATATGAACGAAGAGCTGTCCGCCTTCGTGAAGAAGCACTATGCAAAGACGAAATCCGATCTGTTCTCCGCTTTTCTCGAAATGTGCTTCCGCAGAGCGACCCCGGACGGACATTTGGGTTTCATGACCCCATTCGTATGGATGTTCATAGCCGCATACGAACCGTTACGGGAGCTTATCATTCGCGATAAAGACATAAGCAGTCTCATCCAGCTCGAATATTCCGCGTTCGAGGATGCGACCGTACCGATCTGCACGTTCACGCTAAGAAACAGCAAAATCGATACAAGCGGTGAATACGTCAAACTGTCGGATTTTATCGGAGCGAAGATGCAGCCCGTCAAAGCAAAGGAAGCCGTTATCGATCCGTCCGTCGGCTACAGATATTCCGCCATGTCCGAGATGTTCGGTAAAGTTCCGGGCAGCAGTATCGCATATTGGCTGGATACGGCGGCAATCCGGCCGTTTGACGGTCCCCGTATTGCGGAGCTGATAACAACCCGGGAAGGCATGACGACGGCCGATAACGATCGTTTTTTGCGGGAATGGTATGAAGTCGATTTCTCCCGTATCGGCTTCGGCATCGGAAATAGCAAGGAAGCGGAGCTTTCAGGAAAAAGATGGTTCCCTTATCTGAAAGGCGGGCCGTTCCGGAAATGGTACGGCAATATGATGAAAGTGGTCAATTGGGAACGGGATGGAGCCGAGATCAAATCCAACATCGACCGGACGACCGGCCGAATCCGTTCCCATAATTACAACGGCAACTTCGGGTTCAGGGAAGGAATTACATTCCCGACCGTCAGCTCGGGGAAATTCGGGGCGAGATATGCACCCGCCGGATTTATGTTCGACGCCAAAGGGGCTATGGGATTTTTCCGTGACGATTCCGACCTGTACATGATATTGGCGCTGCTGAACACGGCAGTCTCGCAATATTACTTGCGGGCTCTGGCGCCGACTCTCGATTTCAAATTGAACAAGATCATGTCGATACCCGCGCTACTTCCGGACTGCAGAGCGGAAATCGTTTCGTTATGCGAACAGTGCATGGACATAGCCAAGAGAGATTGGGATGGGTACGAGAAGTCGTGGGCATTTTCGACCCACCCGCTGCTCAGCACAAGATCCGGCTCCGGTCGAATAGAGGATGCTTTTGCGGAATGGTCGGACTTCAAGCATAAGGAATGGACCCG
Organism: Paenibacillus mesophilus; assembly: GCF_005938385.1. Classification (GTDB taxonomy): domain Bacteria; phylum Bacillota; class Bacilli; order Paenibacillales; family NBRC-103111; genus Paenibacillus_AB; species Paenibacillus_AB mesophilus. The sequence goes on along the minus strand of NZ_VCRA01000022.1, from coordinate 79,791 downwards.
GCTTAAAGAAACCGAGGAACGGCTGAACGCCATTTTCATCCGCCGCTATGGATTGGAGCATGCAGTGTTCGCGGTCGCGGCCGACGAGGACATTACGATTACCAAGGCGCATCGGGAAAAGGATATAAAGTCGTTCCTCTCCTATGCGGTGGGCTGCATGTTCGGGCGGTATTCGCTTGATGAAGCGGGTCTTGTTTGCGCCGGAGGCTTATTTGAACCGGACCGATACCGTACGTTTTCCGCCGTTCGGGATAACATCATTCCGCTCATACCGGGCAATTCGTTAGGGAGGGATATTGGTTCGAAGTTTGTCGAATTCGTCGAGGCGGCTTTCGGGACGGAAACGTTGGCGGACAATCTGGAGTATATAGCGCAATCGATCGGTAAAAAGGATGGCGAGTCCGCAAGGGAGGCAATCGAATCGTACTTCTTGACCGGCTTCTTCAAGGATCATGTGTCGGCTTATAGGAGGAAACCGATCTACTGGCTGTTTAGCTCCGGCAAGCAGAAAGCTTTTGCGTGCCTGATCTACATGCACCGATACGACGAAACGACGCTCACCCGCATTCGCACCGACTATGTGCACCGACAGCGGGTTCGGCTCGAAGCGGAGAAAGCGGCGCTCCATGAGATTAACGCGGCAGCGGGAACAGCCGAGGAGATAAGCAAAGCCAAGAAAGCGTGGAAGGCGCTCGACGCGAAAACGAGTGAACTGGAAGCATATGACGAGCTGCTGCGACGGATGGCGGATATGCCGCCCGAGCTCGATCCGGATAACGGAGTTGCCGGGAATTATGACAAATTGAGCGGACTGCTGGCAAAGCTTGAATAGATTTTAAGGTATGTGTACGTCATAAAGCCCGGTGTACGATTCGCCGGGCTTCTGCTTAACGTTTCAGAATGTTTAAGTTCGCTAAAGCATTAAAGCGAACAGCGACATTCTGAACCAAGGAAAACTTCCGCTAAACCGCGGCCGCTCATCCTTGAAATACGTCGATAGACGTTATACTTATTTGCGTGTCTATGTCTCGGCTACTGCTGAGCGGCGACAACATTCACCTTCATGGCCGGAATGCTCGTCGCTCCTTTCTTGATTTCTTCGTATTCCGACCAAGTGCCGGTTATGACGGCGGACCCGGTCTTCAGCTTCATCCCGCCGAGCAGAATATATTGTCCGTCGTGCATGACGACGGCTACGTTGTCGTCGACGGCTATGATGGTGCACTGGAACCGGACTTTTACGTTTTTGTAGTTTTTGAGAGATGCCAAGGCGATGTCCACATAGTCGGGCTTGATTTTGCTGAACGCGTATTCGCCGTTGCGGTACTCGTAGTACGATTTCTGTCCCGCGCCTTTGCCGTTGTCGTTGTCCACGACCAGGACGCCTTGTCCTTCCTGCTGGTAGCCGTCCGCCTCGAAGTCGAACAGCTTGCGCAGTCCGGTCTGCACAGCGTCGTAGGCGATATATCTCGATTTTCTGGCCGTGGAGGCGGCCTGGACTAGCAGCGTAGGCATCCCCTGCACGCCGAGGCTTTCGATGGTGCGCAGCTCCGTGATCCTGACGCCCGGACCCAGGTCCGTCTCCTTCTTGTCGACCGTCATATCGGCCATCAGCTTGGCGAGTACGAGCTTGCTGCCGGCTATGCCGGCCGCATAAGCGACGGCTCCGAATTGCGACTTTCCTGCGATGACGTTCGTAAAAGCCGTTCCGGGCATCGCCTTCTGCAGCAGGTGTTCCGGCTGTGCCGTCGACCAGGCCAGCTCGACGGCGCGAATTGCCGCGCGGGTATCGCGGTAAGCCGCGAGCTTCTCGTACAGGGCGATCGCTTCGGCGAATCGTTGCTGGGCAGACAGCTGCTCGGCTGCCGCCAGCTGCTTGTTGTAGCTGTCCTGAATATATTTCGCGGTCGGAGAGCCGGCGACGGGCCATTCTTTCGATTGCTCGTACAGCTTGGCGTTTTGCGCGAAGGCCGTCCAGTCGTTTTTCTCGAGCAATGCGGCTAAGCGGTTCTGCACCGTTTGCTCGATAATCGGATACAGCCAGTCGGGCCGGAAGCCGTATTGCTGGTACAGCTTGTTCAGGCGAGCTCCCTCGGCCATCAATTCGGCCAATCCTTTCCCTGCGTTCAACGCCTCGATTCTCGCTTGGTCGTACGGCTCCAGCTTGGCGCGGATTTCTTCGTTTCTTTTCTGCTCGCTGCCGATATAGGCGGGGGGAAGCTGAAGCCATACGACTGCTGCCTCGTCTTGGAACACCCTTTTCTTCATGCCGGCCTGCAGCTCCTTGGCCGCCTGCTCCGCGGCGCGCTGCATCGCGCCGGATAATTCGGCCTCGACGTTGTCCAGGGCGGACATCTCCGCGAAAAGGGCGGCATTGTTTTCACCGCCCGCAGTCGCCTGAGCTTTCTTCTCCCCGTATTCGCCGTATACGGCGAGCAGCGACTGAATGTCGTTCTTTTTGTCCGCTTCTTCGGCGCGGTTGCGGATGTCCTGCATCATTTCTTTGATTTCGGTCACCGGTTTCAATTCGGCGAGTATGAGGGAGGTTGTCTCCTCCTTGTAGCTCAACCATCGGTTGCTGGCGGTTTTATTGAAATAGATCTCGGCTTGGATCCAGTTCCGGTTTTCATAGGACCGTTTCGCCTCCGCGAAATGGCGCACCTTCGTGTAGCTGTTGTACAGCTTGAAGCAGACGACGGCAGCGAGCGCGAGCATGAGTGCGAAAGCGGCCGCCCTTAACCGGATAGCCGTGTTGTATGAGGGGCTGTTCATGATGCCGCTCCTTTCTTGGTCCCCCAAAAGTGACGTGGAGCTTCGTAGCTTATTCCGGGTACTTTTGGGGGAGCCCCCGAAACCAGACCCCCAAAAGTGAAGTGGGGCTAAAACAATCCTTGAAACTCCGGATCGAAGCCGTAGCGCGTCTTGGCCAGCTCTTTGCATCTTTCGTACAGGCGCCCCCGGTCCGCCGCCGGTGTCGAGGCCATCAGCTTGCATAAGCGGTGAAACCTTTCCCTAGGCAATTCGTCTAAGTAATCGACAATGAAATGCGGGTATCTCTGCACGTACGCTTTCATGCGCAGAGCGGCGCCCGCGACCAGCGTCAGGATGTCCTTGCCGTGCTCCATGGCCGCTATTTCGTATCGATACGCTACGACGTAATCCAGTACGCTTTGCCGGACCAATCGCTTATTGACTTTGACCGCTTCCCATAAGTAGAGTACGAAATCTTGGCGGAATGACGCGGGTACGATTTCCTCCAGCTCCAGCTCCATATCTTTGCGGATAAAGAACCGGCCCAGACAGTCGATCTTGCGTACTTTCACATGCTCGCCGCGGAGGAAATGCCCGATTTCCCGCAGCTTCTCGTAAGCTTCCTTAGGTTTGGCGGCATCCATGTCCTGCACCGCCTCCTGAAGATCCGCGCGGAGTCCCCTCCATATGGCCGGGGTATGGTCGATCAGCAGCCTATGCAGCCGGTAAGTGTCGGCGTAAGGCTTGTACCGTTTCCGCAGCAGGAAGAACAGGAACAGGAAGGCCGCTCCGCCGATCACGGCGGCGGCGAGATGCTGCAGCGTACCCGCGCTTGCTACGGCAAGCAGGACGAGCGCGATAGCCCCGAACGCTTCCGCCCAAGGCATAATGCGGTTCATCGCGGAGGCGTATTCGGTAACCGGGATGAACTTGTCCCGGGAGCCGCACTGCTTGCAGACGTTGTCGAAGAGCACCGAGTAGCCGCCGCACTTTTTGCACGTTTTCAGCCGCTCGAAGGCGTGGGAGGTCCTTCTGTTTTTGCGGAACTGGACGGCGAGCTTAGTCTGCATGCGATCCCTCCGCCATGTTCAGTCTGTCGACCAGCGCGGAATCGATTTGGCTGCGCGTCAGCGCTTTTTTCTTGTATGCATGATAGAAGACCCATTTCGCCAACAAATAAATCGCTGCGACGATAAGGAGGCCGTAAGTGATCATGAGCATCTCTTCTCCTTGTCTCCAAAATTCTACAATATTCTACAAACGACGTCGTGGCGGCAGTATAAAAACTATGGCAATAATCGTTTCGAAAAGGTATCATAAAGCTTGTAAAAACTAGCATTTCGTGCATGTTGCATACAGGACTATTCTACTATCTGTCTTGCCGTTTGACTACTTGTTTTCGGCCGGACCGCTTCTGCCAGAAGCGCATATTCAGACGACGAATGCGGAGGTACGAATCGTGATCAAGCATAGAACAGGCAGCAAACTCTCGCTTTTGTCCATCCTCCTGATCGTACTCATCCTACTCGCGGGCAGCCCTTCCCTGCATGCGGCGCAGAGCGCGGATCAGAAGATGGATGCGGTGCTGGCGATGGATGCGAGCACCTCGATGAACGACAGCGACAAAAACAAAGTAGCCAACGAAGCGATGAAAATGTTCGTCGACATGGCCTCCGTAAGCGGCGACAAAATCGGCCTCATCTCGTATACCGACCAGATCGTCAGGGAGAAAGCTCTGCTCAAAATCAATTCGGCGGGCGATAAAGAAGAACTGAAATCGTTCATCGACCAATTGGCCAGAGGCCCCTATACCGACGTAGCGGTCGGAGTAGCCGAAGCGGTGAAAATATTGGAGTCCGGCAAGGAAGCCGGCCATTATCCGCTTATCGTGCTGCTGTCGGACGGGAACAACTCGCTTAGGGCGGGACGGACCCAAGCCCAGTCCGATGCGGAATTGCAGGCGGCCGTGAAGAAGGCGAAGGAGCAGAGCATTCCGATTTACACGATCGGCTTGAATGCGGACGGGCAGCTTAACAAAGACGTGCTGGACCATATTTCCCGGGAAACCGGAGGCAAATTGTTCGTGACGAGTACGGCCGACACGCTGCCGCAAATATTAAGCGAAATATTCGCCAACCATCTGAAGCTGAAGGTCGTTCCGCTGACGGGGTTCACGGCGAACGGGGATTACCAGGATGTGACCGTATCCATTCCGAACGGCAACGTCATGGAAGCGAACGTGTCCATTATGTCGACCCGTCCGGTGGAAGTCAAATTGTTCGATCCGTCCGGCGCGGAGCGGAAAGTTCCTTCCGACGGAGTCGTTTATTCCAAATCGGCCGCGTATTCGCTCGTCAAGCTGATCAAGCCGCCCCAAGGCGACTGGAAGCTGCAGATCAAAGGGGTCAATCAGGACAAGATCAATATCAACCTCGTCTACAACTACGATCTGGCGCTGGTCATGACTCCGCTGTCCAAGACTTATAAGGCGGGAGACACCGTCCAGATCAGCGCGCGCCTGGAGTCGAACGGGCAGACGGTCGCCGATCCGGATTTGTATAAAAATCTCAAGTCGACGCTGCTGCTCACCGACTTGGATGCGAAGCAGACGAAAGAAATTGCTTTGACGAACAGCGGCAAAGACTTCACCGGCTCCTTCAAGATCGGCGAGCCGCACGACTATGAGGTCAAAGTGCGGGTGGAGGATTCGAGCTTCTTCAGAGAGACGAACCCGGCGACGATCAGCGCGAAATCGGGTGCCCAGCAGCCCGCGGCGACGCCGGTCCCGGCACCCGCTCCAGTTCCGGCGGAAGACGGCAAGCCGTTTCCATGGACGCTTGCGATCGGTGGCGGTGTTCTGCTCATCGTGCTGCTGGCGGCGCTTCTGTTCATCCTGAGCAAAATCAAGCAGGCGAACAAAGGCTTCTACGGCCAGATTGTCATCGAGATTTTCGACGAGGACACCGGCGATCGGACGAGCCCGCAGTACAAGAAGCTGAACGGCTTCAAAGGCAAGGTCAAGCTTCATCAGCTACTGCAGCTCGCGCCGGAATTCGCCGAGACGGAACAAATCGTCTTCACCCCGGGCAGCGACTCGGTATTCGTGACGAACCAGTCGCCCTGCGTGCTCGAGAAGTCGGGCCGGGCGTTCGACGCCACCAAGGCGAAGGAACTCAAGAAAAACGACCGCATCAAAATTACGCTGCAAAGCACCAATAAATCGATTTGGCTCGAGTATATTCACTAGGAAAGGAACTTTAACGGAACTATTTTCCGCTAACCCGGGTATTTCCCGATATTTCCCGCGAATAAAGGAACTTTGTGCCGCTATATCAGCCGGTTTGTCGTGCATTGGCGCGAGACGGGGCGAATAAGGGAGCTCAGTTCCGTTATTCGTTTCCCGGACGTTCAATCGTAACTGAATAAACGTACTTGTGTTCCGCAATCCACTATACAGGAGGATGCAATCATGAAAGCAGTCGTCAAAGAGCATATCGAACAGTTGGACGTATCCAAGGGCGGCGGAATTGTCAGCGATAAAATCCGGGTCGATACGATCGACAATCCGATGCTGGTCATCGGCTTGGGGGGCACCGGCATCGACGCGCTGCTCCGCCTGAAATACCAGATCAACCGCAGGTTCAAGCTGCCGGAGGATCCGATCTCCAAGAAAAAACGCGATAAGCCGGATAACGTGGAGTTTCTCGCTTTCGAGACGAACGAGCACGACCGGCACAAAAAATATAGGGGAATCGGGCTGGACCCGCTGACCGAATACGTGCTGCTATCCAATCCCGAAGTAGGCGGCCTGCTCCAGAACCGCAGCCTGCTCGAGCCGTATATCAAGGAGTGGCTGTCGCCCGAGCTGCTGATTACGGACGGCATCAACGGTGCGTCCGGCATCCGTCAGGCCGGAAGGCTGCTGCTGTTTACGAAGATCGTGCCGGTCGTCCAGGCGATCGAGAAGAAGATCAAGGCGCTGTCCGTCGGCACGAACAAGAAGCTGATCGTCTTCCTGCTGACCGGGCTGTCCGGAGGTACCGGGAGCGGCTGCTTCCTAGATATCGCTTACATAACGAGAGGGCTGATCGAACGGGATCACGGCGATGCCGGCGTGGACAAGGTCAACATGTTCGGCTATTTGTTTACCCCTGACGTCAACTTGTCCAACAAGAGCATTTCCGACCATACGAGAGAGTACATCAAGAAGAACGGGTACGCGGCTCTGAAGGAGCTCGACTACTGGATGAACGTGAATGAGCGTAACGAACGGTTCAAGCAGAAGTACGGCAACATCTTGTCCGTCAATTCTCCGGTAGCCCCGTTCAACTTCGCCCATCTGATCTCGGCCACGAACCTGGAAGGGACGCTGCTCGAGAACGGCTACGATTATTGCATGAACGTGACGGCGGAGAAAATTACGACGTTCATGGCCAGCGAGGAGAAGCAGTCGGGCGAGGAATTCGCCATTCAGGATTACATGAGCAACATCCATACGAACATCGCCCAGATGACGAAGCAATATGCGGCCAACTACCAATACAACGTCATCGGCGCCTCCTCGGCGGTGCTGCCCATCGAGGAAATGACGACGTTTCTCGCTTACCGGCTCTTCAAGAAGATGGAGAAAATGTTCGACGCCTCCCCTTCCCAGGAAGAAGTCGAGAAGCTGGCCCGCAAGCTCGAGATCGATCCCGACTCCGTCCACCGGGAATTCAACAAAAGAGTGCCGGAGCCGATCCCGGGCTACCAGAACAGCGAACGGTTGAGCTACAACAACGTCATCAAGCAGCAGGTCGTCAGCATCGATACCGAGCTCGAGCAGAGCTTCCTGTCGCGCGCCCGGGAAGAATACATCAAATCGAAGAAGCAGCTGCCGCGCCAATGCGTCGAACGTTTCACCGAGCAGGTCAACCGGATGTTCCTGAATCCGGAGCAGGGGCCGTTCTTCGCCTCGCGCGTTATTTTCTCCCATAAGGGTTACTGTTTGCTGAATCAGATCAGCTCGTATATCGAGGCTTTGAAAGAAAATTTGTACCGGGTTCCCCAGGACGCGGAGAGCGCCAAAACGACCGCCAACCAGAAGCTGGGCGACGCGCGGAGCGCCTTCATCTCGCGGGACAAGAAGAAGGACGCCTATATCGAGGCGAAAATCCAGGAATACTTGCTGTACGCCGACCGCGAGCGCATGGAGCAGATGATCGAATTTTACGAGGATCTGTACAATATCCTGAACGATCAAAACTCGCGCATTTATCAAATATTTACGGAAATATTGAACGCGTTGAACCAGATTTTCGAGAAAAACGGCGACATTCTCGTCAACGGGGAAGAGCAGGTCGATCACAAGGGCAACAAGACGTACTTCTGGAACGTCGTCAACGTGCCGGACATCGAGAAGCTGATCGGGCACATTATGGACGATAAGAACGTGAACGACCTGATCCGCGACTTTACGAACGAGCTGCTTACCAAAACGAACCAATGGATCCGGGAGCAGGATATTGACATTATCGGCTCGATTTCCGAATTTTTGACCGATCATTTCGGCGATTTGATTACGAAATCGATGGAGGATTTCCTCGCGATCAAATACGGCCAGGACGAATCGATCGAGAAGGTCATCGAGCGGATCATCGCCAAGCGGCTCGACGATGAAGCGGTGCCGGTGTTCCACTTGAGCAACAGCGCGGGCAGCTTTCATTTCCCGGAATGCGGCTTCGTCTCCGTGCCGGCCGACGCCCCGAACATTTTCAAGGGAGTCAGCAATTTCAAAGAAATCGCCCTCGGCAAAACGAAGTTTACGATCAAAGAGAGCCGGGTGAAAAACCGCATTTTCTGGCTGAACACGAAAAACGGGGTGCCGCTGCTCGCCTATTCGCCGCTGAAGGTGATGGAGGAAAGCTACGAGAGGACGATTCTCGAGCAGGAAGGGATCGGCCGCCACCTCGTACAGACGGAGAAGACGAACTGGACGTACTTGCCGTCGCCGATTCCGGAGAAGTCGTGGGGAGACGTCTACGTCAACGCGCGCGTAAGGAAATACAACGCGGAAGTAAGAGCTCTCTTCGACAAAGCGGTCGCCTTCGGCTGCATCAAGGAGAAAGCCGGAACCGCCAATACGAGCAACCGGTTCGAATGTTATTTGACCAAGCCGTTCGAGATCCAAGCTTTCGTCGCCGGGTTCCCGATGCAGCTGGACGCCCAGAAGCCGAACTTCGGCGAATTGAAGCGGTGCATCGCGGCGCTGAAGGAGCTGCTGCAGGGCGGCATGGAACGTGAGGAAACGAAAGACGTATTCAATAGCATAAGCGAGGAAATGGCCAAGGAAAACTTGATCCGCTCGCCGGAGCTGTTGGACCGCATTCGCCGGGAAGTGGCGAAGTACGAGCAGATCGCAAGCAAAGTCGCCGAATTGGAAGCGGTGCTGAACTCGCATCAGGACGAGGAGAAGCTGCTCGACCGGTTCATCGAGGCGATGTACACGAAGACGATCGCGAAGCGGGGCGCCCAATACGTCTATGACCACGATGCCGACGAGGATGCGTGGGAGCCGTTCGTCAACCTGATTAAAGTGAACAAGTTTTACGAGTACGTCATATTCGAGCAGGTGCGCGGTCTCGATGCGAAGCGCCAATCGCTGCTGCAGCGCAAGGCGGCCAGGAGGAGCGAGCAGTTGACCGCCTCCGACGATATTTCGGGGCTTGTGGTCACCTTGAAGGAGATGGCCGACGCTTATCAGGAGGCGAAATCGGCGCTGGATTACGACCGCAACGAATATGTGAACGGCGAAGACATGTACCGGTTCTACAAGCAAGTCGTGACCAAAGTGAACGATATGCTGAAGACGATCAAATAAGGTGGGTGGAGGAATCGCCGTGCAGGAACGATTATGGGCATTCGCCGGCGAGTATGACGCCGAGGCCGACAAGCAGGCATATGCGAGCGACGGGCAGCGCAGCATCAATCACCCGCTCGTCTTCGCGTTTATCGGAGACGAGAGTCTGGATGCGCTTGCCGCCGTGTACGAGTTGAATGAAACGAAGTGGAACAACAGCAAAGGGGTTGTCTATCTTCACGTATACACCGAGCGTACACTCACACGAGACAACGTGTTCGGAATCCGTCTGCCCGCGCTATCGGCGGACCGGAAGAACGTTCGCCCGGAGCTGCACCGGCAGTTTTACGACGACCCGCTCAAGCTCGCGGAGCTGGGCCGCGCCGTCCGGCAGATCAGCAACCGGATCGCCGAATTCGGCCGGATGTACTCTTCGTTCCAGCAGCTGAACATCGCGGTCGTAACCCGGACGGACGACCCGTGCAACGTCCTGCTGCAGGAAGTAACGCTTCTGCTCAAGACGGTGCTGAGCGAGTCGTTCAAGCAAATCCAGGTCGATTTGTACGGACTTATTCGCGAGAAGCAAATAAACGGAGAGCACGAATACGCGTCGTCGGTATCGGTAGGCTTTCTGCGCGAGCTGGATTATTACCAGAGCCGCGGCTACAGCTTCAACGCCCCGCTTCTGGTCACGGAAGATCAGATTCGTCTGCCCGTCGTGCATGCCAATGCGCCGCTGTTCGATCTTGCTTACTTGCTGAGCGACAAAAACGAACAGGGCATGTTCGTAGACGGAAGCATGGAGTCGAACTATGAAATCATTTCCGGCATAAGTCTTCTGAAAAACCGGAAAACGGCCGACTCCTACGATTCGTTGCAGGAAAGCTATAACAACCAGCATTTCCGGCAGCATATCACCCCGGCGCACGTACAAGGAAACACATACGCCACGGCGGGCTTCTCCAAAGTCAAGCGGCCAAACCGCGCCATCGCCTTGACCGTGCTGCATCACTTGACTCAGCATATGGTTGGCCGGCTGAAGGAGCAGAGCGAGGCGGACCGCCGGACGATTCTCGAGCTATGGCAGCTGGAGAACGGCTCGATCGACCGCAAGGCGGAAGCGATCGTACCGGACAGGGAGAAGCTGGAGGACATGAACGCCCTGCTGTTCTCAACCGTTTCGATCGACGAATTGAAGAGGCTGACGCTCGCCGAGGCCGAGCAGCTGATGTACGGGCGGCATGCCGGGGAGTTTTTCCGCGAGCAATTCGCGGCCAAGGCGAACCGGATGCTCGAGCAGCTCGATCCGGACCGGGAAGTGCGCGAAGCGGCGGAACGGAGCATCATCGACAATCCGCGGTTCGGCCTGTACTGCGCCTACGCTTGGACGTCCGAGAAAGATGACGCCGTGCCGTATCAGGAGCTGCGGAAATGGTCGAAGGAAACGGCGAAGCAGCTGGAGGAGAGCAGGCTCGGGCTCGAGCACTTCCTGCAGGAGACGGTCGATATGCAGCCGTTCCGCCGCGTGCCGTTCATGAAGAAGAGCACGCTCAAGCATTTCAGCCGCTTCTTCTTCGAGAACGTCTACGGCAGAAGGCTTGCGATTCTGCAGCTCGAGACGAAGCTGTCGCTCCTGCAGCGGTACGAGACGGCGTTCGCCCGGCTGCACGAGCTGCTGCGGCCGAAGGTCGAAAGGCTGTTCGAGCTGGAGAAGCAAATCCGCGAGGCGAGCCGGCAAAGCGTATCGGAAGCGAACGATTACCTCGGGCGGAACATTTCGGAATATTATGCGACAGTCGTGGGCGACATCGTCAAAGAGCTGCAGGCGAAGCGCGGCGACGACTTTTTTTTCGGAGACCGGTTCATCGGCAATGCGGCCAAGCATCTGGAGGAAGGCCCGGAGCGGCTTCTGCAGCGGCTTATCGACGTATGCCGCAAAGAGCTGTTCCCGCACGAGCCGTTCCGCCAGTCGTTCGAGGACGAGCTGATCCGGCGGGCGAACGTTACCGTACGGTTCGACGACAAGGACGGCGTCTTGTCCAAGGAGCAGCTGTACCGCGATTTGTATGATACATTGCAGGAGCAGGCGACGGTTCACGTCGAAGTTTATAATTACACGCACAAGCACCGTTATGAAGAGCATTACTTTTTCGGCGATAGCGAAAGCGAATTTATCCGTTACGCGTTCGATGTGGACAAAGGAAACCGGGCCTACAAGCTCGGCTGCGTGCACGAGAACCGAAACAGCGGCATCGAGAAGCTGAGCCTCATGGGCGGCTTCCGCATCGACGATTTGCAGAGCTTGCGCAACGGCAAAAAATATTACGACAGCTACAGAGCGAACGGCTTTCAATTTCACGCGATTCCATTGGACGAGCCGTAATAGCTCCGTGCGATGCGGCCATAAGGAGGGGCGGAACGGTGTATCAACGGAAAGTAAATCTGCTTCTCATCGTATTCAGCGTCATCGGGGGCGTCATCGGCTTTGCCGCCGGGGAAGCGCTGCTCTACAGCTGGGAGGGGCGCATTCCGAACTGGCTGCTGATGGGCGCCTACTTCGGCCAGCTTGCCTTGTTCGTCGGCTTGATGTGCCTCATTGCCGAGCAGATCTCGCCCGAGCTGAACGGCAAAGGGTGGCGGCTGCGCTACGCCAAGGATGGCTGGAAGCTGCTCGTTCCCGCGACGCTGCTCCTCCTGCTGATCGCCGGCGGGGTATTGCAGTTCGTGTACGGGCTCTATTTCGGGAAGCATCAGCCCCCGCACAATATTCTCGTCTCGATCGACGTCTCGGAAAGTATGGCCGAAACCGATCCCGGCCGGGAAAGCTTCCGGGCGGCCAAGCAGCTTGTGCAGAACATGGAACCGGACAAGCGTGTCGCCGTCATGACGTTCAACGACCAGGCCAACCTGTTGCAGCCGCTCACTCCCGTCGACAACCAAGCCGCCAAGGACGCCGTCACGGCCAAGCTGGACAGCTTCGGCCGTCCGACAGGAGGGACGAACATCGGGGCCGCGCTGGCCAAGGCGATGGAGCAGATCGAAGCCGCTCAGGCGGAGGCGCGCGGGAGCATGGTCATTCTTATATCCGACGGCTATAGCGAAGTCGATTTGAACAGCTCGCTTATGCCGTATACGAGCAAAGATATAGCGGTGAATACGGTGGGCGTCAACGCCCAAGACCGGCAAGGAAACGAGCTGCTGAAGCGCATCGCGTCCAGGACCGGCGGAACGTACCACAGCGTCGAGGACGTCCAGAATTTGTCGGCCGTGTTCGAGAAAATTTACAAAGCGAACCAAGGCTGGCATCTGGTTGGGGAACGAACGGGGTCCGCCGTCAATAGTCTCTACTATGCCGTACTGAGAATCGTCTGCATGACGCTGATCGGACTGCTGATGGGTTTGTCGCTCGGCATCGTATTCGACAACCGGTACCTCGCACGCAGCTTCTCCATCGGCGGAGCGATCGCCGGACTTGCGGCCGGCTTTATTTTGGAAGAAGGGCTGAAGGGCGGTTTCCTTCCAGGAGGTACGGTCCGCGGAGCGGCCGATATCGTACTGGCCGTCGTCTTGTCGCTGTCTACGCTGATCTTCGCTTATAAGGAAAGCAGGACGGACGATGCGGGCCAAGGATTATACAAGCGCAGCCGGAACGGCTCCGGCCGAACCTTCGGACAGAACGGCCCGACGAACAGGAAGTTCCAATAAGGAGCTTGAGATGAAGGAGGAATCGCGCGGATGCAATGGAGCGGCGAGGCGTCCGGGCGGAGCCGTATAACCGGAATGCGGCATCGGATGCAGGACAACGAGAGCGTGTTGACATGGAACTGGCCGGAGGACATCCACATCGTATACATTTACCTGTTTCCCGCGGAGGCGGAGCTGCCTTTGGAGAAACGGCCCGGGCACGCGATGAAGCTGCTGACGCGCGAGGAGTACAAGGCGAAGGCCGGTTACCGGGGACGCATCGAAGGTATCGGGCGTTACGCCTATCGCGTCTATCCGTGCGAGCGGGGGGAGGGCGGCATCGCGCTGCTCCGGCAGGAGGACGAGGACAATGTCATCCGCTTCAGTACCGGCAAAGCCCGAATCCGGTATTCGATCAAATACGGCAGCGCCTTGTTCCGTAAAATGAAGCCGGTGCGGATCGAGCTGTTGAGCGAGGTGCTCGTGCCGAAGGAGGCGCTGTGCTACGTGATGAAGGAAGGGGCGCTTCCGCTCCATAAGGAGGACGGGACGGCGTACCCTTTCATCGAGGACATCGTTCCGGGACGCAACGTGCTGCCGGAAATCGAGATTCCGAGAAACAATCGGATCAGGCTGTTTTTTACCGATGGCAAGCTTTACGGTGAAATGTACGAGCTGATCCCCGAATAGAGGAGGGAAACGCATGCTGCAATTTCTGAAAGGGCTGTTCGAGAAAAAGCCGCTGCCGAAAGTGAGGCCCGAGTTCTATCCGATCGTGTGCCCGTATTGCTTCAGCAAGTTCAGCCCCGAGGATGTAGTGTTCCGGGCGTCGCACCATGTCGAGGGCGACCAGGATTACGGGCTCCAGGAAGACGAGGAATTGAACAAATATCGCGGGCGGTTCAATTTGTCTCCGATCGATGAGCTCGAAGCGGTCATTCATCCGGCTTCCATACCGGAAGAGAACCGGATTTACTCGAATAAGGTGCTTGTCGGGCTAAACGACCGGTACGGCCGCGTGACGAGAAAGCGGCTGTGTCCGCATTGCCACAATGAGCTGCCGATTACAGCGGGCAAAGTTCCGAGCAACATCATCTCGATCGTCGGCGCCTCCCAAGTCGGGAAATCGGTCTATATGACCTCCCTGATCCATACGCTGCAGCATTTAACCGCCTCGAATTTCAACGCGGCCTGCATTCCGCTCAACGCCGATATAAGCAGGAGATTCCGCCAAAATTACGAGGAGCCGATATTCGAGAGAGGCATCATGCTCGATTCGACCCAGAAGGAAGAGAAGCAGGAGCCGTTTATTTTCCAGTTCGTGTTCAAGGACGAGCAGATGGCTCCGCTTACGCTCGTTTTTTTCGATGTCGCGGGCGAAATTATGACCGATCGGGATATGCTCGACCTGTATGCGGCGCACATTAAAAATTCCGCGGGAATCTTGTTCATGGTCGACCCGCTTCAGATCAAGACGATCCGCGACAGGCTGCTGATCAATGCCGGCAGTCAGGTGGGGGAATTCGCGGGCCGGTACGACGAGCCGAGAGAAGTGGCGATTACGATGTTCGAGAATTTTATCGGGCACGAGGACAAGTCCAGAACCGATATTCCGACGGCCGTCGTGCTGACGAAAAGCGATATGCTGCAGCATTTGAAGGAAGAGGACGGGGACTATATCCGCTCGAACAGCAACGTGTTCCGCGACGTCGTTCACCGGAAGCATCTGAACTTGAGCGAATTCGAGAACATTAACGGGGAAATACGCAGATTCATCGAGAAGGTGGACCGTCCGTTCAAAGATACGCTGGACGTTTATTTCACGGATACCGCCTACTTCGCCGTCTCGGCGCTCGGGTCCAATCCGGTCGACAAAAAAATCGCCGGCGTCGTCACCCCGTGGCGCGTGGACGAGCCCTTCGTCTGGCTTCTGCACAAGCTGGACTATATCGAGGGGAGGGAGGGCGATTGAGCATGCAGGGGAAAATCCAGCAGCAGTACTATACCCGCGGGCGGAAAGGGATATTCCGGTCCAACGAGGGTCTGGACACCGTAGCCAAGTCCCCCTCACTCGACAACAATTTTATTAAGAAAACGCTGCATCCGTTCTGCTTGTACCACGCCCCTCAAGAGCTGAGACAGCGGGGGGAGCAGGATTTGGCGAAATATCCGGAGTCGCTTACCGTCTTCACGGCGGAAACCGGGGAACTGGTCATCGGGCGCGGGGTGTTCGCCGGGGCGGATTTTACCGGACAGCGCGATACGATATTCGTCCACCAGTATGTCGTTCCCGTAGACAGGAAAGAGCAAGCGTACCGGACGCCGGACTCGATATTCCGCATCCGCTTCTTCGAGAGCAAATACAACGAGGAACAGACGTCGCTGCCGGAGCTGGACGAGCTGGACTATACGCCCGGGCCGAAGCTTGAGGAGGAACGCGAGACGCTGAAGCGGCTCGGCATCGGCGAGATGCGGTTCAAGCAGCTGCTATGGGCGATTATGATGTCCGTGTCCAGCAACAAGAAAGTGTACGTCGCCCTCGACGTCGACGTCAGCGAAAGCTCGCTGTACGCGAACAGGCTGCTCGGCTTGTTATACCGTTGTCTGCCTTACGGGATGCGGCGCAAATTCGGCTTTACGACTTACAGCCACGAGCCCCAAGGCAAGAAGTTCATCAACGCGATGTTCGTGGAGAAGGGCAGTATCCGGGCCGGAGACCGCAATATCGACAAAGACTACATTTTCGATTTTCCGAACGAGCGCTTCAGCAACGTAGAGCCCCAAGGCTCCGATCCTTATTATTTGGATTTCGCCTGGGCGAATCGGGAGCGGCCGGAGGAGCTTGCGGCTTTCTACGAGTTTGCGGAAGAGGCGCTGCAGGATATGGACGCCTCCATGCAGTCTTCTTTGCCGGCCTATTACCAGCTATGCGCGCTTTACTTGGTGGAGCAAGGAGACGACAGTCTGTACGAGGCAAACAAGGAAGCTTCCGTCTCCGGGACGCTGAGCTACTTGAACAAGGACAACGTCGAACGCAAGCCGAGAATGGACGGGCTGTTCTGGAAGCTGGTCGACAAGGAGGTTTCCTTGCTCGGTACCGGCTACACCCCGACGTTCGGCTTTCTGGAAGCGATGATCGACTTTTACCGGATCGGCGGTATGAAGGAAAAGCTGGTGACGTCGTTAATCCGTTTTCTGTATAACGGCTGGAACTACCACGAGGATAGCAGGTTGGCGCAGCAGGTGTTTCAAGCGATGGTCAAGCACGAGGAGCTGTTCCAGTCCGTCGTCCGGCGAATGCTCCATACCGACCAGTTCGCCCCTGTCGTGCACGGCTACTTGCTCGACCGTCTGCAGCCTATCTCCAAGATGTCCGCGCTGTTGGACGAGCTGTCGTTCTGGCTCAAGCAGAACGAGGAGGCGTTGTGCACGCCGTATTTCCGGGAGCAGCTGATCCGCGTGACGAAGGAATTGCTGGATAAGGACAAGGAACGGATCGCCGCGGGCGGCAGCCTGAACGCCTTTCTGGACAAGCAGTACAAAAGCAAGTCGGACAACGCGAAGCGGCTGCAGGAATTTTACAACGATCTGGACTTGCAGGCGCAGAAAACGATTATCGCCCACGCGGATCTGGAACGCATCACCATGCAGCAGCTCGAAGGCGTGAAATATATGCTCGGCCACCACTCCCAAGTGCTGTCCGACAGCTTGGGTCCGAAAGACCAGGCCGTGTTCAACATTTTGCAGTGCGCCTCCTTCCTATTGCGCAACGCCAATATGAAGGAAGCCGAGAACTATATGACGTTAAGCCTGCTGCAGCCGAGGGAAATCGACCAGCTGCAATCGCTGCTGCAGCGTCTGCTGAAGGACAAGGTCCGGTCCGACAGCTATGAGAAGATCGCATACGCCTTCTATGAGAGCGGAACGGAGCCGGGCGAATGCTCGTTCTCTTATTTGAAGATGCTCGACTACGTGCTGAAGCAATCGAACCATTCCGATGAAATGTACGACTTCTTGAACTGGTCGGCCTCCTACCCTTATTTTCTGGATGCGCGCGGGAAGATCGCCAGGGAATATGAAGGCGCGATCCGGGGCTACTTCAACAAAACCGACCGCGGCGCGCTGAACAAACGGAACGTGTGGCTCAAGCTGAAAGGGACGCCGAACCGCTCCTTCAAGAAACTGTACGACGATATCCGGCTCGCGCAGTCGAACCCGATCATCCGGTTTATCAAAAAGAACCGCAAAATGCTCATTCAGTTCGGCGGCATTGTCGTGGGCGTGGCGGCGCTGACGATCGGCGGCATTTACGCCTTCCAGTCGTGGTCGGGGCCTTCCGAGCCGGTTCAGCAGGAGCCGAAGACGGAGGACAACGCGGGGAAACAGCAGCCGGCCGCTCCTGCGGACAAATCCGGTCAGCCAGGCGGACAGACGGGGACGCAGGGCGGGCAAAGCGGGACACAGAGCGGACAAACCGGGACTTCCGGGGCGAATACGGGGTCCGGCACATCGACGAGCGGTGGAGGTCAGACGACAGGACAGACGACCAATTCTCCCGCCTCGTCGTCCACGCCATCGGGTACGTCCCAGACCGGGGCCGGCGGCGCACGGCCATAACGCCGGCTCGTCTACTTTGTTGCAAACACGGGAGGAATATCAGTGCTCGACGTGAAAAGACTAGCGAGCCTCGCCCTGTTGTCGATGCTGGTGGGCGCAGCCGCGATCGTCGGATGGGCGGGCGCCGCGGCGGCCGCCGATTCCGGCGATAAAACGTTCGGCGACGTATCGGCCGACCATTGGGCGCATCAGGCTGTCCAGGACATGATCGGCAAAGGCATTATCGACGGCTATGACGACGGGACGTTCCGCCCAGGCGATTCGCTGACGAGGGAGCAGTTCGCCAAGCTGCTGACGCTCGCCTTGGACCAGCCGCTTGAGCCGGTATCGGAGGCGACATTCTCGGACGTGGCCCCCGATTCGTGGTCGTTCCCTTACGTCGAGACGGTCAAGCTCTATTTGGAAGGCTACGTGTTGCCGATAGGCAAGCCGTTCTTCGATCCGGGCGCGGTCGTGACCCGGGAAGACGTTGCGGTCGCTCTCGTGAAAGGGATGAAGCTGCAAATCGAAGGCATTGATGCGAGAAGCGTCATCGAGGCCAGACTGACCGATTATGACGATATTTCTCCGGGGCTGGACGTATATGTGGCCGCGGCGCTGCAGAACCGTCTGATCGAAGGCTATCCGGACGGAACGTTCAAGCCGGATAGCGGCTTGGACCGCGGTGCGGCGGCCACGCTGCTGTACAGACTGCTGCAGTCTCCCGATATGCCGAAGATGAAGGAGATCGAGCTGACCGTAAGCGCGCCGTCCAGTGCGGAGACGCCCATAATTCAAGTGTCGGGCTCGGTAGGCAAGGAGACGAAGCTGACTTTGAACGGAACTGATATCTCGCATAACGACACGTTCAGCCGGCAGATCGAGTTGACGAACGGCGAAGGAAGCTACGATTTCGAGTTTCGGGCGATCAAGCCTAACGGACGGTATAAAGCCGTCTTGAAGCATGTAACCTTTGCGATGCCGGGTCCGAAGCTGACGGTGGAAGCGCCGCAATCGACCGATAAGCAGAAGGTCGTCGTGACCGGCCAAGTATCCGACATCAACGACGCCGCACCGGTGATCCGGGTGAACGACCAGGAAGTAAAGCTGTCGTCGAACGGGGCATGGAGCAAGGAGCTGACGCTCGCCGAAGGAGATAACCCCATTGCGGTTACGGCCGTCAACAAGTACGACAAGACGACCTTCATTCAGCGCAACGTGACCTTCACGGTCAAGCCGCCGGAGTTGTCGCTCGGCGACATACCGGAGACGGTTCATGCGAAGACGCTGAAGGTGACCGGCAAAGCGGACGATTTGAACGACAAGCAGCCTAAGCTCTCGGTAAACGGTCAGCCGATCGAGTCGCTGGATTTCGCCGTGAACGTCACCTTGAAGGAGGGCGACAACACGCTTCTTTTCGTGGCGAAGAACAGCTTGGGTAAGACGACGACGATTACGAAGAAAGTCAATTACGTCATACTGCCGCCGACCATTACGCTCGATCCATTCAACGAAACATCGCTCCAGAGCAGAGTGACGCTGAAAGGCAGCGCAACCGATACGAACGACCCCGAGCCGTCCTTGTATGTTAACGACCGGTTTGTGAGCCGGAAAACATTCAGTACGGACGTTACACTCGCGGAAGGGGACAATACGGTTACGATCAAAGCGACGAACAATTTGGGGAAAACGAGTACGGTGACGAAGAAAATCACTTACGTGATCATTCCTCCGAATCTGAATATCGACCCGATTCCGGAAACGAGCCCAACCAAGACGATTACAGTCAAAGCTTCGGCCGCCGATGCCGTCGACCGCTCCCCGATGCTGTACTTGAACGGCAGCTACGAGGCGGTATCCGCCTTTACCCGCACGGTCACGCTGAACGAGGGAATGAATACGTTAACCTTCAAAGCGACGAATGCATCGGGCAAAAGCACGGTCGCCGAGCGTAAAGTGATGTTCGTTCCGCCGCCCCCGACGATCAAGGCGGACAATATCCCTCAAGCGGTAACGTCCAATACGCTGTATTACGTAGTCAAAGCAACGGACCCGAACGACATGTATCCGAAGCTGTACGTAAACAACCAGTACGTCGGTTCCGGCGACTACAACGGCAGTATGACGCTGAAGGAAGGCGAGAACGTCATCGTCTTCAAATCGACGAACGCTTATGGCAAGACGTCGGAGCTGACGAAGACCGTTACGTACACCGCGCCGGGCCCGACCGTAACCGTCGGCACGCTGCCGCAGACGACAAGCTCGCAGCTGCTCATGATCAGCGCGGACGCGAAAGATCCGAACGATCCGGCCCCGAAGCTGTACATGAACGGCCAGTACGTTCAGGACCGCGCTTTCGCCAAGTCGGTTACGCTCGTCCCGGGGTTGAACAGCTTCGAGATCAAAGCGATCAACAAGGCCGGCAAAACGTCGAACGTCGTAACCGTGAACGTTACGTACAATCCGCCGGCGTCGGCATCGCCATCGCCGTCCGCACCGGCTACGGCGAAATGATCGGCGTATAGGCTACAAAACGGCAGTCCCTTTATTGTGAAGGGGACCGCCGTTTTTGTTTTGTGCAAGCCGATTTACCAGTTGAAGGTGGCGACGCAATCCAGAAGCTTTGGATGGAAGTCGCCGAACTTTTCCTCATACAATTGATTCATTCGGTTCAAAATGCTGCTCTCGCTGCTCCAGTCGACCGGTACGGATTCTTTTTTGATTTGATTGATTTTCGGCTTTCTGCGCGTCGAGATCCCGAGCTTCGTTTCGGCATGGAGAATAAAGTTCAACCGTTCGTCGCTGTAAGAGTCCTTGCAATGTCCGACCTCCACTTTAAGGTACATAGCATTATTTTTATCTTTGCCGAATATATAAGGAACCGGATACGGGCAATAAGTCCAACGTTCGTGGGTCAGCTGCCTGAAATTCGGAATTTCCTCGTACGCTTTCGGATAAAACCAGAAGGAGGATTTGCCGATATTCCCGCAGTAGGCCAAATTCGGGTGTTGGCCGATAAATTGCTGCATCGCCGAATCGAACATGTCTACTTCGCCAAAATCTTTAATATATTTCGATACCGCTTTATATTTATGTACAATTTCATAGACGGTCCGGGAAGTCGTGTCGGCAGGCGCCTCGACTTGATCCAGAAGCAATATTTGTTCAATCGCGCTTTTATGTTCCTTGTAAATATCCCGGCACAGCTCGATATGCTTCGCTTCCGGCAAAGTCAAATCTTTTAACAACTCCAAATAATATCCGATGAATTCGTATACTTGGTTGTTCATATTGTGCTGCTGCAGCGGCAAGTACCGGCTCATCAAGAGATACCAGTCCAAATGGCTGTACGAGAAATACCGGTCGTCGCTCGGCGGCGTATCCGGGAACAGGGTCAAGAATACCGGTAAAATCGTATAATCCGGGTAGTACCGGCTGATCATTTCATAATATAGGTTTAATTGATCCTTTCCTTCCCCGGCGTGCACTTTGTTCTCGATGATCATCGCGAATTTATGATGCCGCGAGACGACGACAAGATCTATAAAATATTTTTTGTTTGTGGGATGCTTCTGTTTATTCCACTCCCGGTAAACTTCCGCGTCCATCAAGTGCCGGAGAAATACGTCGGCTTCCGTCAGCGCAAGGGAGTTCGTTTTCTGTTCGACCGCTTTATCGCTATTCATCTCATGGGAGAGTACCTCAATGATGAACTTCTTCAGCGGCGCATCGCCGAGGTTGTGGTTTTCGCCCGGATCGAGAAGCCAACCCAAAATATTCGAATGCCGGATTTCGTAGTGGTTCATTTTCAGCACTTTAAGCGGGTTGAAAGACTGCAAATGGAACTGGAGCTTCTCGAGCGAGTCGTTGTTAATAATAAATTTGGTCAGCAGCGGCAAAATGTCGTTACGTTCCAAGGCGTTCACCTCTGTCCTATTCATAGTTTGCTATAATCCCGTATGATTATATACCATATTCCGGGACTTTTGAACTAATAGGCAAATAGATGAATAGATGCGAACATATGTTCGCTGACAACAATAGTCATCAATTTTTGCTAAAATAAGAGAAAAGCTTCATGAACAAGGTGGGAGAGCGGATGTCGTTAATCAAAACGCTGAATAACCAAGAGGAGTTTACCGGATTTTATTTGCTGAAGGAACTGGAGCTCAAACAAACCAATTCAACGCCGGCGAAAGACTATTTCGACATCGTGTTATGCGATTCGAGCGGGCAGCTGCCGGCGAAGTACTGGGATGTTTCGCCAACGGATAAAGAAACCTTTTTCCCGATGGGGCTTGTCAAGGTGCGTGGGATCGTTCAGATGTACCGGGAAAAGCAGCAAGTCAAAATTATGAAAATCCGCAAAGCGACCGAACGGGATGGAATCTCTTTAACGGACTTCATCCGCTCGGCGCCGATCCGGCCTGTCGATCTCGTATACACGATCAAGCAGGCGATGGAGGCGATAACCGACGAGGAGATCAAAACGATCGTTCAGCATTGCGTCTCCAAGGTGGAGGAGAAATTGCTGCACTATCCGGCAGCCAAAACCCATCACCATGCTTATTGCGCGGGGCTCGCTTATCATATCGTAAGAATGCTCGAGATCGGCGATTTTATTTGCAGGCAGCGCGCCTTTCTGAACCCCGATTTGATCAAAGCCGGCATTATTCTGCATGATATCGCGAAACCGGAGGAGATGGTGGCGCAGCTCGGCATCGTCAGCGAGTACAGCGTCAAGGGGAAGCTGCTCGGACATATCAGCATGGCGTCGAACTGGATTACAGAGGCGGCGATCGCCCATCATATCGATTTGGACTCGGAACGCGTGCTCGCCCTGCAGCATCTCGTCTTGTCCCATCATAATTTGGGAGAGTGGGGGAGCCCCGTTCAACCGCAGACGGCGGAGGCCGTAGCGCTTCATCATATCGATTCCCTCGACGCCAAGCTTCAAATGGTGGAGGATGCCCTGGACTCTACTCCCGAATCCGAGAGGTGGACTCCCGCTATTAGAGGCTTGGAGAATCAAGCGGTTTATCGGACTTCTTTTTAATCCTATATTCAAACAAGTCTGCTTCGCCCAAAGCGCGAGCGGACTTTTTTTGTACATGAAAGAGGCCGGTCCTGCATAAAAGTTATTGACATGTCGATGGTAGCAATATAGTCTTATGTTTGTATAAACGTTTACACTAAATATGATTTGTTTGTATATATGTTGAACTAATAACTTCCATGAGAGAGCCAAGTGCAATGGAGGAATTACCTTGTAAGCGAGTTTTGGCTTTGAGAGCTTTCTTCAGAAAGCTTGCTTCGTGAGCCTGGAGTTTCTACAATCCGAAGGCCCATACAAATCAAGAAACTCAAAACAACCTGTCTGAAGCTGCAAGTGTGATTTTACGAAGATACGTAAATTCACACTAGGTAATCCCTTTCGGAATGGAACGACAGCTAATCATTAGTTCAACTCATATATACTTGTAATTGTCATTACTAACACAAATTTTTTTATACATATTTGTGTAAACGTTATTACAAAACCGTCAAAAAAATGAATCGTTTCTCCGCTGGGAAGGGCGCGAGAGCATACGAAAGGGAGATTGAGAATGGAGAAACCGGTATTGAACGTCGGCATGATCGGTCTTGGCGAGGTGGCGCAGGTAGTTCACATTCCCGTTCTGGAGGCGATGCCGGATCGGTTCAAAATTACGGCCATCTGCGACATTTCCCCGCAGCTTGTACAATACATAGGGGATCGGTACGGGATTGAGAACCGGTACACGGAAGCTTCCGAGCTCGTCAAGCAGCCCGATGTGGACGTGGTGCTTGTACTGAATAGCGACGAGTACCACGCCGAATGCGCGATAGCGGCCGCAGACCATCGCAAGCACGTGCTCATCGAGAAGCCGATGTGCCTTACTGAGGCCGAAGCGGACGCCATCATAGAAGCGCAGAAGCGGAACGGCGTTAAAGTGATGGTAGGCTATATGAGGCGCTATGCCGCGTCATTCGTCGAAGCGGTGAACCATATCGGCGGATTTGAGCGGATTACGTACGCGAGAGTAAGGGATATTATCGGACCGAACCGCTTTTTTATTGGACAGACGAGTCATGTCGTTTCGTTTGCGGATATACCGGAGGAGCTGAAGCAGGATCGAAGAGAGCGATCGCTCAGACTCGGTCAAGAAGCGACCGGACTCGAACCCGGCTCTCCTTATTTTAACCTGTATCGGTTCTTGACAGGACTGTCCAGTCATGATTTGTCGGCCATGCGGGAAGCGATCGGAATGCCCAAGGGGGTCGTAGGAGCGAAGCTGACGGTTCATCCGGGCAGCCTGTTCCTGAATGCGATCCTCGACTACGACAAGTTTTCCGTTACGTTCGAGACGGGGACCGACGCCCAAGGGCGGTTCGATGCACATGTGGAAGTATACTCCAGAACCAAATCCGTGAAGGTCCAATACGACACGCCTTATATCCGCCACTTGCCGACCAAGCTGCTCATCTCCGAAACAGCGGGCGAAACCTACACGGAATCCGTCATCCGGCCGACCTATACGGACCCTTATACGCTCGAGATGCGTCATTTCTACGACGTCATTACGCAAAACCTTGTCCCTAAAACGACACCGGAAGACTATAAACAGGACTTGGCTCTATTTAAAATGATCGTGGATGCGGTCCAGAAATAATCCGTTCGCCGGCCGCAAGGCGTGTTTGACATACCCGGATTTTTGTGCAAAAGTAGGTGTAAACGTTTATATGGAGAGTAGACGATGTATACCATCAAAGATGTAGCACGGGAAGCCGACGTATCCATCGCCACGGTATCGCGGGTTATTAACGGAAAAGACCGGGTCAAGAAAGAAACGAGAGAGAAAATCGTACGGGCGATCGAAAAGTTAAAATATGTTCCGGACCAGGCGGCCCGGACGATGATCAGCAAAAAAACGAAGACGATCGGCCTCGTCGTTCCGCTGCTGTCCAACGAATATTGGGCGCAGATGGCGGAAATGATGCAGAGAAGGCTGATCAAGCGCGGGTATTCGCTGCTAATAAGCACATTTAATTTCGATGACCATAACGACTTGTCCTTTCTCGATACGTTCATGGAAAGAAAGGTTGAAGGCATCATCATCGGCGCCTGGCCCAAACCGTTCAGTGAAAGCGATCAAGCCTATATCGGAATGCTGCAAAGCCAGAACATCGCGCTCGTTTCCCTCGCTCACGTTACGAATAACGTCATCTTTATAGGCGGAGATCATTTGAGCAGTTCTATGGAAGCGGTCGAGCATTTGATTCGGCTGGGGCACCATAAAATTGCTTATTTGGGCGGGGCCGGCGTTGGCTTCGAGAGAGAATTGGGATACCGAAACGCGTTCATGCTGAACCGGCTCCAGATCGATGAATCGCTGATCGTGAGCGAACGGGAGCATACGCTGCATTATTTCAGCCAATACGGCTACGAGCGGACTTGCAGGCTCGTGTCGGAACGATCCGAGTTCAGCGCGCTGTTTTGCGCCAACGATTTAATCGCGATCGGAGCGATCAAGGCGCTCGAAGAGCACGGATTGCGGGTACCCGAGGATATAGCCGTTGTCGGATTTGACGATATTACGGCAGCCGGGTATTACCGGCCCGCCTTGACTACCGTGAAGCAGCCGATCGAGGATATGGCGAATGCGGCGGCGGACGTATTGCTCGAACAAATCGAACATCCGGACGTCCGTTCTCCGCAACGGAAAATTATGTTTCCGATGCAGCTGGTCGTTCGGGAAAGCTGCGGCTACGGACGGGGGCAATAGCTATCCAATGTGGCAAGGAAAACAGTCTGCCCGGCCGGGTGCCCGAGCAGGCTGTTTTTTGCATTTTCGAATTAGAAATCAAAACTCTGGTCAAGCAAGCGGGGAGCATGCTATTATAGAAATCGATTACTAAACAAAGGAGCCGGTCATGATGTCCCGAATATCCGAGCTTGAACGTTACTGCTGCACCTTGTACGATACGCGCGATCAGTTGAAGCGTCATATTTTCGACCGGGCGGATCAAGCATTCGAGGAAGGAGATCGGGCGCGCGATCGAGTTGCGTACTTGGAGCAGCTCCAGGCTCGACAGATCGAGATGAAGAAAGCGTTCCTGAACGCGATCGGCGGGCTGCCTTCGACGGACGCACCGTTGAACGCAAGGACGACGCATATATCGAAAGGCTCCGGGTACACCGTCGAAAACGTCATATTCGAATCGCGACCCGGCCATTACGTAACTTCGAACTTTTATTTGCCGTATCGGCGGGAGGAGCGTTCCGCCGCGGTGTTATTTTTAAGCGGACATGAATACGAGGCGAAGCACAGCGTTTATTACCATGAAGTATGTTTGCGTTTCGTCCAAGCGGGCATGATCGTCCTGGCGATCGATCCGATCGGGCAAGGAGAACGGCTGAGCTTCAGTGGTCCGGAGCACGATAGCTCGAATGTAATCTGGGGAACGCGAGAGCATCAGCATTTCGGCGTGAAATGCCATTTGCTCGGCGAAAGCGTGGCGCGCTACTTCATTCACGATGCGATGCGTGCGGTCGACTATTTGTGCGAGCGTCCGGAAGTGGACCCGGCGCGCATAGCCGTTACCGGCAATTCCGGTGGCGGTACGCAGACGTCGATGATGATGGTGTGCGACGACAGACTCGCGGCCGCCGCTCCGGCTACCTTTATTATGAACCGTCAGCAATATATGCATGCAGGCGGCGTGCAGGACGCCGAGCAGATATGGGCCGGTTTGACCGCGGTCGGTTTCGATCACGAAGACTTGCTGCTGTCGTTCACGCCTAAGCCATTGCTCGTGCTGGCGGTGCAATACGACTTCTTCCCGATCGAAGCGACGCGTCGTACGGTCGCACGGTGCGGCCGTTTCTGGGACATGCATGGCAAAGGCGGGCTGATGCGGATGGAGGAGGATGCGTCGACGCACCGATATACGGATAAATTGGCCCGTGCTGCCGCCGAATTTTTTCGCGAGCATTTATCCGTTCGGACGGACCCGGTCGCCGCAGATCAAGCTCCGCTGTCCCCGCTGCCCGTCGAGCAGCTGCTCTGCACGAGCCATGGACAAGTCGTACTAAGCTTGCCCGGCGCGAAAACCGTTCAAGACGAAATCGCGGCGAGATGCACGCAACTGAAGCGTTCCCGGGACGGAAGGGGAACGGAGGATAAGAAAGGCGAGGCGCTGGCTTGGCTTCGGGAGAAGGTAGTAACCCCGCGCAAACCATGCGATTTAAACGTGCGCCGTATATCGGTCGGGGCGACGGATGGGCTGCAGGCGGAATACCGGCTATGGTGGTCCCAGACCGGCATCATGAACAGCGGCTATATGTTCCGCAGCGAGGGAGTCACGGATGACGAGAGAAGACCCGTAACGGTCGGCGTCTGGCTCGGAGGGACGACCAAGCTGGCCGATCGCTGGTCATGGATTCGGGAAACGTGCGACAAAGGGCGGGACGTGCTTGTACTGAACTGCTCGGGCGTAGGGCCGCATGAACCTTACGCGATATACGGCAAGCCGCTTCACCCGTTCTTCGGAGTGATCCATAAGCTGACGGACGATCTGATATGGCTTGGCGACAGCATGGCCGCGCTGCGCGCTTACGATGTGATCCGGTGCATCGATATGATCGGACAGGTCGACCAGCCCGGGAGCGAAGCGGTCACGGTCGATTTCCACGCGGCAGGTCGGCAGGAGCTCATTGTGCGGCTTGCCGCAGCATTGGATGAGAGGGTCGGACGGGTTTCGTCGGACAGCCCGTTGGTCAGCATTTCGGATTGGGTGAAATCCGAAAATTATGAGGAGGACGACGTGATGAGCGTTGTCATGCCCGGCATATTGCAATATTTCGATCTTGGAGAGATTTGAATCGCAGCAAGTCGGGAAGCCCGTTTCAGCTTTATTAGCTGAGCGGGCTTTTTGTCGATAGGGGACTTGCCGGGCTGTCAAAATCCGCTACTCGGAGAATCTTGTCATAGTAAACCAAATTTGCTAAATAGTAAACTTCGTTGCGCTAATTTCCCGCTCTGAGGCGTTCTGACGTAATTAGTGAACCTAATTCCGCAAACACCGAACTTAAGTTCACTAATAGTAAAATTCGGTTCGCTATTCCGAAGAAGCCCATACTTTCGTGTAGCTGGCGGTAATACGATAGGGGCTGCCCGATCCATCCGAACACCCGGCGTGAACACTCCTCTATCAGGCTATACCGGCAGAAAGGATGACCGCACCGAGCGCCGGGAACACTACAGGCGCATTCGTATTTGACTTTTAGCCCAGAATTGTTGTCCGGCGACCATATTCCGATTGTTTTTTAATATGCCGATATTCCATTTATGGCGATCCGGTCGACGTTTATACAAATGGGCGATAGTTCGGACCGTATTTTTTCGATATAGTTTTAGCCAAGCGGCAGTTCGGTCAGGCGATCCGATGGCGATCGGCCTCGCATAGCGGTGTCGCCGCTAATCACATTTCGAAGAGGAGGCCACAGTTTTATGTTAAACAAGAAAAGGGGTTACACGGCCATATCCGCCGTATTGGCAGCGACGGTAGCGTTAGCGGGGTGCGGCTCGGACAAAGGCGACGGGAAAAACGCCGCAAATGACGGCAAGGCGGCAGCGCCGAACAATAACGCTCCAGCCGAGGGCTATACGCTCCCGATCGTGAAGGACGGCAGCGTTACGCTGAGCATCGCCGCTCGCGATTTTCCCTCTCCTTATAGCTATACGAAAGGGTTTCCGGTCTGGCAGGAAATCGAGAAAAGAACCGGCATCAAAATCAATTGGATCGTAACGCCCAACGACCAATACAACGACGTCATGAACGTGAAGCTGGCCGCCGGCAAAGATTTGCCCGACATCATTACGCTGCCTACCGCCGATCCGGTAAAGACGGCCGACGACGGGCTGATCATTCCGCTCGACGATCTGATCCATAAATACGCGCCCAACATCAGCAAATTTCTAAAGGACAATCCGGAAATCGACAAGAAGATGCGCTCGCCCGACGGCAAGCTGTATGCGATATCCTCGGTCACTTCCGGTGTCGCCTTCTCCGACCCGTACGGCATCCTGATCCGTCAAGACTGGCTGGATAAGCTCGGGCTGAAGGAACCGAAGACGCTCGACGAATGGTACACCGTTTTGAAAGCGTTCAAAGAAAAAGATCCGAACGGCAACGGCAAGCCGGACGAAATTCCGTTCGTTCCCGATCTGAAGCTGAGAGGGCTCACCATATTCGGCAGCGCGAAAGGCTTGCATCTGTTCTACAGCTCCGGCTATTACCCGGACAAGAGCGGCAAGGTGCAATTCGAATGGCTGAAGCCGGAAGCGAAAGAGCTGGTCGTCTGGCTGAATAAGCTGTACAAGGACGGCTTGATCGACCCCGAATTTATGACCAAGACGTCGGATGCGACCCGTGCCAACATTACCCGCAGCGAGGCGGGCGTAACGAACCGGTTTCTGAACGGCAAACCTAGCTTCGAGTCGGCTATGAAGAAAGCGGGCGAGCAATCGGTGGTCTGGAACCTGACCGTACCGCCCGCAGCGGACGGCGATAAAGGCTTCTACGAGAAATACGGCCCGATCAGCGGCTGGTACGGCATTAGTAAGGACGCCAAAAACAAAGAAGCGGCGATTAAATTCCTCGATTACATTTACGCAAGCGAGGAAGGTAACCGGTTCGTCACGTTCGGTATCGAAGGAAAAAGCTATACGATGGTTAATGGTCAGCCGAAGCTTACGGAATTCGCGTACAAAAATCCGGAAGGGCTGGACATCAACACGGCGCTCCGTTCGCTCGGGGCTTCGCCGACGATGCCTTGGATTCGTGCAACCGAAGGGCCGCTGTCTTCGCTGGTCAAGGAAATTATGGCATTGGACCCGAAAAGCGCGGAGCAGGCCAAGAAGGTCGAATCGTACTTGATCGAGTCGAACCCGTATTCGCTTCCGTCCGTCGAAGAGTCCGAGACGCTCGCCCGCTACCAGTCGGAAATTACGACCTATGTCGATTCGACGATCGCCAAATTCGTCACCGGCGTGGAGCCGATCGATTGGGACAAATTCACGAACCAGGTTAAAGCGCTGGGCATCGACAAAGTACTGCAAGTGAAACAGAAGCAATACGACCGGTACAAGAAGTGACATTCGGAACGGGAGGCGAAGGACCGTGCGCACGGAAGCGGACTATATAGAACAAACGGCTCTTCTCCCCCGCAAGAAGAGCTGGTCGCAACGATTGTGGAAAACGGTAGAGCGCGACAAATATTTGTATTTGCTCATCCTGCCGGTATTGATTTACTACGTGGTGTTTCATTATGTACCGATGTACGGCATCATTATCGCGTTCAAGAAGTTTCAGCCGCTGAAGGGCATTTTGGGCAGCTCGTGGGTCGGGTTCCGTTATTTCGAGGAGTTTTTCACGGCTCCTTACTTTTGGCGGCTGTTGAAAAATACGCTGCTGCTCAGCTTTTATTCGCTGCTGTGGGGGTTCCCGGCCCCCGTTCTATTCGCTCTGCTGCTGAACGAGGTGAGGCATAAGCTGTACAAACGGCTCGTGCAGACGGTAAGTTATTTGCCCCACTTCATCTCGATCGTCGTCATCGCGGGGATGGTCGTCAGCTTCACGGGGCTCCGGGAAGGCATCGTCAACCAAGCGCTAGTGCTGCTCGGCATGGAGCCGATCAACTTCATGGCCGAGCCCGGCTGGTTCCGGACGATATTCGTCGGCTCCGGCATCTGGCAAGGGTTCGGGTGGGGTTCGATCATTTACCTTGCCGCCATCGCCGGCATCGATCCGCAGTTGTACGAAGCGGCGGAGATGGACGGAGCCGGACGGTGGACCCGAATGTGGCATATTACGATACCTAGTCTAATTCCGACCATCGTCATCATGTTCATTATGCAGATGGGGCACCTGATGGATGTCGGGGTGGAGAAGGTGCTGCTGCTGTCCAATCCGCTCACGTATGAGACGGCGGACGTCATCTCGACGTTCGTGTACCGGCGAGGGGTGCTGAATCAGGATTACAGCTTCGCGACGGCGGTAGGACTGTTCAACAACGTGATCAATTTGGTGTTGCTCATCGGCGTCAATGCGCTGTCGCGCAGACTATCCCAATCTTCGTTATGGTAGGAGGGCTGATACCGTGAATATGTCGAGAACTTGGGGAGATCGGATATCGTACGGGTTCATTTGCGCGATTCTGGCCGTCGCCCTCCTCATTACGCTGTACCCGTTCGTGTATGTGCTCAGCATGTCGATCAGCGACCCGATTCACGTCATGAACAACTCGGTCTGGCTGTTCCCAAAAGGCTTTTCCCTCGATACGTACAAGAAGGTGTTCGAGAACGGGGAAATTTGGATCGCTTACGGAAATACGCTGTTCTACACCGTCGTCGGTACCGCGATCAATGTCGTCATGACGTTTCTCGCCGCGTACCCGCTGTCCCGGCGTACATTCTCCGGTCGCAAAGCGATTATGGTCGGCATCGTGGTGACAATGTTTTTCAGCGGGGGACTGATCCCGAGCTTTATCTTGATCAACGAGCTGGGGCTGTACGATACGAGATGGGCGCTGCTCCTGCCCGGAGCGGTCAGCGCGTTCAACATCATCATCGCGCGCACGTTTTTCCAGAACATTCCGGAGAGCTTGTTCGAATCGGCCCGAATGGACGGGGCGAACGATATCGGCATCCTGTTCCGTATCGTACTGCCGCTGTCCAAAGCGGTGCTGGCCGTGCTCACGCTGTTCTACGCCGTCGGGCATTGGAACAACTACTTTAACGCGATGCTGTATGTTTCCAATGTGAAGCTGCAGCCGGTTTCCTTGTATTTGATGAAAATTTTGATCCAGAACCAGGACCCGACGATGCAGGACATGAGGGAGGCGCTGGAGAGGATGCTGTTCTCGATGCAGCTGAAATATACGATGATCGTCATTACTACGCTGCCCATCGTCTGCATCTATCCGTTCCTGCAAAAATATTTCGTCCAAGGCGTCATGATCGGCTCGTTGAAGGAGTAGGTGAAATGGGGAAGGCCGCACAGTTCCGTGCGGCTTTTCATTATTGTTCGGGAAAAGCCAATAACCTTCCTCAAACTGGAAAAAGGGAGACTGTCGATTAACTGAAAGCGAAGCGAAAGCACGCCGTTCCAAGTGAAAAGATACCTTCTTTTACTCAGACAGCTTGTTTTAAAGTCCTTGATTTATCAAAGATTTAGCGGTTGGAATAGTGAAGCTTACGAAGCTAGCTTTCTGTCGAAAGCTCTTAAATCCAAAACTCGCCAGAAGGTATCCTTTTCACTTTCCACTCCTTTACTCACGAGTTAATCGACAGTCTCAAAGATACAGTTATTTTCGGGAAAACGACGTGTGTACTTGTAATAGCTGGAAAAAGTCCAGCTAATTCTCGCAGATCGGGACGAATCGCCGTCTTGACGTAGAAATAGCTGCACCTTTTCCATTTAAAACGGCGAGAGCGGCCTTTGACGCCGCTTTTACATACATATTTTCCATTTAACAAACATAACGATCGCCCGGATACCTTCACTCCCGGGGAGTTGCTTCACTCACGTTTCCGGCGCGTCGTCCCCTTCCTGGATCAGGAGACGGCGGTACTCGCCCGGCGTGACGCCGCATATTTTTTTGAACATGCGGATGAACGAATTGACGTTCTGGTAGCCGATCTTCTCGGAAATTTCGTTGATGCGCATGTCTTTCTCCCCAAGCATTTCCTTGGCCCGGCGGATGCGCAGATCGTGCAAATAATCGGTGAACGTCATGCCCGTTTTTTCTTTCAGATAGGTGGACAAGTAGCTGCGCGATCGCTGAAGCTGCTCTGCCGCCATTTCCAGGGAAATGTCCTCGTTGTAATGCTTCTCGATGTAGTCGAGTACGAACTCCTTGACCGGATCGTAGCGTTCTTTCTTTTCCCGGATCAACCGGCACGTTTCCTCGATGCAATCCGTCAATACCCGCTCCAGCTCCCCGACGTTACGGCATTCCTGAATCTGAGCGTAAGGGGAGTGGCTTTCCATCAGAGCGCCGACATCGAGATGGTGCCCGAGCAGCGCTTTAATAAGCTGGGAGGCGATCTCTTTACCGAACAGCGTGAACTGATGCGCGTTCATCTCCTTATGCTCCATCTGCCGCAGGAGGCGCCCGACGATAGCGGCTGCCCTCTCGGCTTCTCCGGCTTGCAGTTGGGCCGCCAATTCACGCTCTTGAGCGGAAGGAAGGAACAGGAACGGATCTTCCTCGTACGGCGTATGCTCGGTTACGATCTGCATGTCGTCGGTCATGCTGCGCGCGAGCAGCATGCGGCGGCACTTCTCGTATCCAGCGGCGAGCCCCGGCGCTTGCAGCGGCTCGGGATGGACCGCTACTGTTAACTGGCAATAAGCTTTATCGCGGTCGAACACTTGCTTCAGCTTGGCCAGGACGTCAAGCAGCTTGTCGGGATGCGATTCGCCGAACACGAGCGTCAAAATCTGGTTTTTCTCCGTCTGCAGCGTAACCGCATCGGTAAAATGCTCCGCAATGTTCAGGTTGATAAATTCTTGGATGAAATAGCTCGCCTTTTCCTGCGTTTCCTCCGTCAGCTCGCGGTAGTTTCTCGTAAACGCCATCTGGAACACGAGCAAGTAATACGGCTTATCCGTCTCGATCAATTCGCGTATGGCGTTCATCGGGTACAGCGATTTGGCACCGCGAAGGTAGCCGTACTGCTTCAGCAGGCTCGTTTTGCGCGTCAGGTCGGAGCTCATCTCGCGGTTCGTCTGCGCCATGTCGGCCATTTTCTCGTTGATCCAATTCCATTCGTCGATGCCGCTCCGGATGACGGGAGGATTGCCCGACCGCTTCATCCCTTCGATCATTTGCTGGATCGGATTGTTGAATTTGTAGCTCAAGATGACCGAAATCGCGATGCCCGTCAGGACGGCCGCCGCCATAATCGAGAGCAGCAAGGCGTTCAGTCTCGACACCTGGGAAGCGATATAGGCATGGGGGATGACGTTTACGTAAGTAAAACCGGTATACGGCCCTTTTTTATAAAAATAATATTGTCCGTCCCGGATCGTATGCCCTTCGCGCTCGGGATACATCGAACCGTCCGCCTGGACAGCGTCACCCTTGGAGAACAACCGCGTCCCCGCTTCGTCCAAGATGAGGAAGCTGTCGTTGATGGAAAAGTGAAACCGCTCGAACATCTTCTCGCCGTCGATCAGCGCGATCAGCAGAAACGGATTGTTGTCGGTGCCGCGTTTGGAGGCGATCGGAAACAGAAGCCCGAGATCGTTTTCCGGGCCGATACTGTCGATTTTGCGGAAACGGTCGGCGGGAAATACGCGGAAGGCGTACTTTTCCTTCAACTGCTCCGTCCAGAACGTCTTGCTGTAGGCGGGACTGGCAAAATTGCGAACGAACAGATCGGCGGCGCTGCTTGTGCCGTTTTTCTCGATCGCATAGGAATGGTTCGGCATATAGATTAGCAAATTATTCATATACAGGAACGTATTGTTCGTCATCGTCTGGATCTGCTTCAGCACCGACGCGACGGCTCCGTAGTCGTAAGCGGTCTCGGATTTCGCTATCGCGTTCAGCGTCTCGTTGAAGCTCATGAGCAGCAGATCGTTCTGGATGAGGCTGAAATGCTTCTCGTAGCCGTCTACCGTTTTGTCCAATCCAAGCGTATTGTACCGGATAATTTCCTGCTGAATATTCGTTTTGAAGAAGGTCAGGGAAAGGAAGTTAAACGACAGAAGAAACAGGATCATCGCGATGAACGATATCAGGAGCTTGACGAACAAGGAATTCCATTTCAGCTTTAGAAATCGATTAATCCTCATCGGATTGCCCCCTCATGTCTGTATTTCTTTATTTTACTATATATTTGTCCGTTTCGGTACTGCTATTCGTTCCCTGTATGCTTCCGCGCCATCCAAAGAGAATGCCCATGACAAAATAAGTAGGAAAAACGGATAAAATGCGACATTTACAACAACGAAGGCAGCGCCTATTCTATAACTGATAATAATTATCAATATCAATGAAAGGTCGGCAAATGCATAAAGGAATAGTTTGCTTCCCGGGCGGAGGCAGTCGATATTGCTTTGCTGTACAAGGGGAGGACAAGACATGAAAGCTTTGCGGTTAGTGGTCGTGCTCATGCTTACGCTTGCGGTTGCCGCGTGCGGGAGCGGGAATTCCGGGGGAGCGGGCGGACAGGGTGCCGGCGCGAAGCCCGAAGCCGGCGGGAGCAGGGCGAAGCCGGAGCAGTCCGGCGGAGATACCGGCTCCGGCCAGGACAAGACAATTAAGCATGCGATGGGAAGCGTCACCTTGAAGAAGCAGCCGGAGCGGGTGGTCATCCTTTTTAACGGCATGGTGGACAATGCGGTCGCGCTCGGCGTCAAGCCGGTCGGAGCGGTGGAGTCTTGGGAGGAGAAGCCGTGGTATAACTTTCTGCGCGACAAAATGACCGGGGTCAAAAATTTGGGCGAGGAAACCCAGCCCAATGTGGAGGCGATCATCGCTCTGAAGCCGGACCTCATTATCGGCGCCAAATCGCGCCATGAGAAGCTGTATCCGCAGCTATCCGGCATCGCTCCGACGCTGATGCTCGAAAACGTGTTCGATTGGAAGGAAAACCTGACGCTGGGCGCCGCTGCCTTGTATAAGGAGAAGGAAGCGGAGCAAATTTTGAAGCAGTGGGATAAGCGGGTTGCGGAGTTCAAGCAGCAGGTCGGCAGCAGCTTGGGGACGACGGAAATCTCGATCGTCCGGTTCGAAAGCGACGGCAGCGCCCGCTTCTATGTGACCGGCTTCGCCGGAACGATATTCCAGGAGCTCGGCCTGACCCGGCCGAAAGCCCAGCAGGTGGAAGGCAAGACGGTCGTCAATTTGACCTCGAAGGAGCAGATGGCGCAGTTGGACGGGGATTACATCTTCGATATAACCCGTTTCGTCGAGGGGGATGAGGGCAGGAGACAAGCGCATACATCCTGGACGTCGCATCCGTTATGGAAAAGTTTGAAAGGGGTCAAAGCAGGCCGCTATTATCCCGTCGATGTGGTCACGTGGAATTTGAGCGCGGGAGCGTTGGCTGCGCAGTCGCTGCTCGACGATCTGTATAAATATATCGGAAAGAAATGAGCCGTTGTAGATAAACGGTCGGACGAATGAGCGGCAAAGACCGTTCGTCCGCGCATCGCGAGGAGATTCGGGCCAATGACAGCAGGAAACAAAAACGGCTGGAAAGCGGCAGGTTTTGCGGCCGGCGGCTTGCTGCTGCTGGGCGGCATGATCGCCAGCGTGCTGGCCGGGGCGGTTCATTACAACTGGTCTGTCGCTTGGAATGCGGCTTTCCATTATGACGATGCCGTCATGGAGCAAGTGATCGTGCGCACGACCCGGATGCCGAGAGCGTTTATAGCCGCCGCTGTCGGAGCGAGCCTGGCGATTGCGGGGGCTTTGATGCAGACGCTGACCCGCAATCCGCTGGCCTCGCCAAGCGTGCTGGGCGTCAATGCGGGGGCGAGCTTCCTGGTCGTTCTTGCGGCGATCCTGTTCTCGGTGTCGTCGATGCAGGTGCTAATGTGGTTCGCTTTTGCGGGAGCCGCTTTGGGGTCGGTCATCGTCTATATGCTCGGCTCTCTCGGCCGGGACGGCTTGACGCCGATGAAGCTGGTGCTGGCCGGAGCGGCCATGGCGGCGCTGTTCTCGTCTTTTACCCAAGGCATTCTGGTGCTGAATAAGCAAGGGCTCGGTACGGTGCTGTTTTGGCTGACCGGCACGATCGCCGGGCGCGAGCCGGATGCGCTGATCGTGTTCTTGCCGTACATGCTGCTATGCTGGGCCGCCGCCTGGTTCATTGCCCGCGACTTGAACGTCCTGACGATGGGGGAAGACACGGCCAAAGGCTTGGGGCAGAAGACGGCATGGCTCAAGGCCGGAGCCGGGCTCATCATTCTTGTTCTCGCCGGCGGCGCGGTTGCCGTCGCGGGACCGATCGGATTTATCGGCGTCGTCATCCCCCATATCGCACGATTCATGTGCGGGCCCGATCATCGCTGGGTCGTCCCTTATTGCGCGGTGCTCGGGGCGTTGCTGCTCGTCTCCGCCGATTTGGCGGCGCGCTTTATCATGATTCCGGAAGAGGTGCCCGTAGGGGTCATGACCGCACTGATCGGCGCGCCCTTCTTCATGCACATTGCCCGAAGGGGGATCGTCAAGTCATGAAGCACTTCATGAAGGGCTATATTCCCTACCGTTCGGGAGGGCAACGCGTTTCTTTTCTGGTACACGGGAAGACGGTGCTGCTGTTGTTCGTTTTGCTTGCGGTCTGCGCGATCGCCGCCGTGGTTAGCGCCGGCCTGGGGGAAATGTACATTTCTCCGCCGAATGTGCTGCGCGCCGTCTTCGGGGCGGGAGTCGACGAGCACGTGATGGTGCTCCAGCAGCTGCGATTGCCGAGGATTGCGATCGCGATGCTGGTCGGAGCCGCATTAGCCGGGTCCGGTGCCTTGCTTCAGGGGATTATGCGCAATCCGCTTGCCTCCCCGGACATTATCGGCGTTACCGGCGGCGCGTCCGTGACG
The DNA here is from genome assembly GCF_005938385.1 of Paenibacillus mesophilus. GTDB lineage: Bacteria > Bacillota > Bacilli > Paenibacillales > NBRC-103111 > Paenibacillus_AB > Paenibacillus_AB mesophilus. The sequence continues at coordinate 42,284 of NZ_VCRA01000022.1, read as the reverse complement.
GCCGTCCTGTTTCTGACCTATTTATCCGGAACGGTCAGCATCCGCTTGCTGCCCTTCTTCGCCATGATCGGCGGCGCGGCCGCCGCGGTACTGCTGTACGCGTTGGCTTGGAAAAAAGGGATTTCGCCCGTGCGGCTCGTGCTGATCGGAATCGGACTATCCTCCTTGACCTCGGCGGCTACGACGATGATGATTATTTTCAACCCGAGGAACGACGCCGGATTAGCCTATATGTGGCTGACAGGGTCGATTTATGCGACGAATTGGGAAAATGTACTGACGATCGTCCCCTGGACGCTGGTCGTGCTGCCGATTGCCTTCTTGTTCTCCCGCCATGTCAATATCGGTCAGCTTGGCGATGAAACCGCGGTCAGCGCGGGAAGCGCGGTGGAACGGAACCGGCTGCTGCTGCTGCTCATGAGCGTCGCTCTGGCCGCGGCCGCCGTGTCGGTAGCGGGCGGGATCGGCTTTATCGGGCTGCTCGCCCCGCATATGGCGCGCAGGCTGGTCGGATCGGAATTTGCCCGGCTGCTTCCCGTCTCGGCGCTGCTGGGCGGGATCGTGATGCTGATCGCGGACTTGGCGGGAAGGACGTTTTTTCTACCGCTCGATGTTCCGGTAGGCGTATTTACCGCAGCCGTCGGCGCGCCGTTTTTCATTTATTTGCTGTATGCGAAGCGGAACTCGGCGTAACCCGGAGGAACGGGCGGAGCGAGGATGGATACAGGCGAGAAGAATACCGGAAGCGATACGGAGAAGGAGAGGGAGAGAGAGTATGAAATCGTTGCAAGCGCAAGCGAAAGGTGAGACGCCGATAGCAGACTTGATCAGGGAGAGAAGGACGGTCAGGCAATTTCTGGCCGATCCCGTCCCCGAATCGCTGCTTCTGGAGTTGTTAAATGTGGCCGTATGGGCTCCGAATCACGGGCATCGACAGCCTTGGCGGTTTATCCTGTTTCACGGCGAGGCGAGGCGGACGTTCGCGGAGGCGATGGTCCGGACTTATTCCTCGGAGGAACGGGGGAAGTATGGCGAACGGAAGAAAGAATATTTGGAGTCCGTCCCGGCTCACCTGATCGTCATTATGAAGGAGGATCCCCGCCAAAAAATTTGGGACGAGGATTATGCCGCCGTATGCAGCATGATTCAAAATTTCCAGCTGGCCGCATGGGAGCGGGGGCTCGGCGTCGTGTGGAAAACGAATCATTACGGCTATGACCCGACATTCCGCGAGGCGGTCGGTGTGCGGCCCGGAGAGAAAATCGCCGGGGTGCTGCATGTCGGTTACCCGCTCGCGATTCCCCAAGCCCGTCCGCGGATGCCGGCCGAGGAGCTGCTGACGATCTTCCGATAGGACTCTTCCAAATGGATTGGATTTTTGCTATATTGATGATAATGATAATCATTACTATTTATAAGGAACAGCCGGGACGTCCGCCAGGACCGTGCCGGCTTAACCCCCATTCCCGGATCAGGAAGGTGAAGCTTCGTGCCGCGCAGCGCCGGTTCCCGCTATCCTCTCTTGCTGCTGTCCTCTATTCATAAACGTACGTACCGCCCGAAAAAGACATTGTTCCGCCTGACGGTCCCCGGCGATATGCTGCTTCTGATCGTGCAGGGGGACGGCCTGCTCCGTCTCGGCGACGATATCGTCCCGCTCAAGCCGGAGCTGGCTTTGTTTCTGCGACGCTCGGATACGGTGGACCTTATGCCCGAATCGGGTCAAATCGAATATTATGTTCTCGTGCTTAGAAGCGTAGAGGTCGGAAAGCCGCGGGGGTATTGGACCTGCACGCCGTCCGAGGCGTCCGGAACTTTGCTGCCGCCGGGGCGGCTGCGCAGCCGATCGATCCGGCCGATGGTGGAGCGACTGGAGCAGATTTATCGTGGCAGCCGATCGAATCCCGGGCAGGCATTAAGCGTGCAGCTTCAGTTCCAGTCGCTGCTGCAGCTTGTTGCAGCCGACTCGTCCGGGCAACGGGAGCCGGAGCGGGAACGCGGGGGGATCGACCGCAGTATCGCTTACATGCACGATCACTTCCATGAGAAAATAAAGCTGGACACGCTGTCGGTCATAGCTGGCTTAACCCAAACCTCCTACTCCAGAAGCTTCAAGCGGCAAAGAGGCGTCTCGCCGATAGAGTACTTGAATCAAATCCGCATCGACTGCGCCAAGCCGCTGCTTGCGCAGAAGCGCCCGATCAAGGAAGTATCTGAATCGGTCGGGTTCGGCAGCGAGTATTATTTTAGCCGGCTGTTCAAAAGGACGGTCGGCCTTTCTCCCGCAAGCTACGTGCAGAGAAGGCAGCTTCGAATCGCCGTGGCCACCTGCTTCGGCTTCGGGGATTGCTTGCGCTCCCTGGGCGTGCAGCCGGCGGCCGTCATGAACGGACTGCCCTATAACGGACAAGGCGGCGACAGGCACGGCAGGCTGGTCCAGCTTCAAATGCAGCGAATCCGCCAGGCGCGGCCGGATCTGATCGTGACCGATTGCCGGCATCAGCCGTATTACGAGGAGCTGAAGCAGATTGCCCCAATCGTCGTATTGCCTTTTACGTCCGACTGGCGCGACAATCACCGGAGAATAGCCGAGCTTGCCGGACGGGAGAAGGAAGCGGAGCAAAATTTCCGACAGGTCGAGCAGGAAATCCGTGATGCGCGTCTGCTGTTGAGTTCTCCCGAAGCCGGCAAAACCTTTTCCTTTATGCGTCTGTACAGCCGAAAAATCAGGGTGCAGGGGACAACCGACCATCCGATGAACGTGCTGCTGTACGCCGAGCTTGGCCTAAAGCCGGGCAGCGGGGTGCCTTCGGACTCGCAGTATCGCGAATTCGATCTGCGCCGGATGCCGCCCTTCGATACGGATTATATGTATATTCACCCGATCGAGAAGCCGGACCGTGATGTTCCGCTGTTTGCCAGTCAGCAGCAAGACGCCTTTCGTGGCGGTATGCAGTTTCGTCCGGTATCGAACTGGATACGCAAAAGCTGGTCGCCGCTCGGACAGCGGCAAATTATCGACGAGCTGCTGCGGGGGACGGGCAGTCCCGGCACAACCGCCGGTGAGGCCATGGGGCGGGCCGCCCGCACCGAGAGCAGCGCCCGGCGCTTCTCAATTACTTAAACGCGCATTTCTATTTTTATTCCATAATCCGTCCCCGCCGCCGTCGATTGACGGCGGCTTTTTGCCGATTTGGTCGAAAAAACGCGCAACGATGCGGAGAAAGTGCTATCATATAGGTATACATAATTTGGGATATCGACCAAACAGGAGGAGTTATTGTCGTGAACGAGCGGATCGGGATCGAGTGGGCGTATAGCGAAACCGTCAACTATGCGATGCAGCAAAATCACGTACCCGTTATAAAGCAACTGATTCTCGCGAACAAGATGGAGGACGATATTGCCGGGGCTACCGTGGTTCTCTCGACGGAGCCGCAATTCGCCTACGATTGGAGCAAGACGTACGATTTGCTGCCGGCAGGCCGATCGGTCGACCTGGGCGTCGTCCCTTTGCAGCTTTCGGCTGCTTATTTGGGTGGCCTGTCCGAACGAATGGCGGGTACACTCAAATTGTCCGTTCTTCAAGGACAAACGCCGATCTATGAAACGAACGTCCCCATCGCCATACTTGCCTTCGACGAATGGAGCGGGCTCGCCGTTCTGCCGGAAATGGCCGCCGCATTCGTAACGCCCAACCACCCGGAAGTGGCACGGGTCGTTCGGGAAGCCGCCGATGTTCTTGGCAAGTGGAGCGGCACCCCGTCGTTTACCGCTTACCAAAGCAACGACCCGAATCGGGTGAAAATGCAAGCTGCGGCTCTCTATGCCGCTTTGCAAAGCCAAAATATCGCTTATTGCGTCGCGCCGCCCAGTTTCGAGCAGATCGGGCAGCGCGTCCGTCTTCCGGAAACGGTATTTGCCCAGCGTATGGGCAATTGCCTCGATTTGTCGTTGCTTTATGCCGCCTGTCTGGAAGCCGTCGGGCTGCATCCGTTGCTCGTGTTCATAGAAAAGCATGCGTTCGTCGGCGTATGGCTTGTAGAAGAAACGTTCTCCGAAAGCGTGCAGGACGATATGTCGCTGCTTACGAAGCGAATTGCCCCGGGCATTCACGAAATATGCGTGATGGAGTCTACCGCTTTCGTCGAAGGACCGGCGGTCTCGTTCGAGGATGCGGTCAAGATGGCGGCCTCGCATTTGAACGATCCCGCCAAGTTCGACTGCCTCATTGATGTTCGCCGGGCGCGTTCCGGCGCGATTCGTCCGCTGCCTCTGCGCGTGGCGACGACTCATGGCTGGGAAATAGCGCCGCCCGCGCGAACCGCGGCGGAAGTAGCGATTGCCCCTGAACTTTTGGATGTCGTTCGGCGTCCGGTCGAGGTGGATTCGCTTCCGATGACCCGGCAGAAGCTGTGGGAGCGCAGGCTGCTGGACTTGTCGCTGCGCAACGCCTTGCTTAACTTCCGGCTGTCGAAGTCGAGCGTTCCTCTGATGGCGATCCATCTCGGACAATTGGAGGACGCGCTGGCCGGACGCGAAGAGTTTCAAGTGCTGGCGAAGCCCGGCGACTGGCAGGAGGACGGGAGAAACGCAAATTTGTACCAATCGATTGATGCCGCTCATCCGCTTGCCGCCCTGCTACGGGAAGAATTCGAACGAAAACGGATTAGAGCCGATTTGCCTCCGCAGGAGCTGGACAGAAGGCTCGTTCACCTGTATCGGAGCGCCCGTCTGTCGCTGGAGGAAAATGGCGCCAACACGCTGTATTTGGCGCTAGGCTTGCTGAAATGGTACGAATCCGCCGTAAGCGAAATGCCGCGATACGCCCCGGTCGTGCTTGTCCCCATCGAAATTATAAGAAAGTCATCGCGAATCGGATACGTCATCCGCATGCGCGACGAGGAGCCGCAAATCAACGTAACGCTTCTTGAAATGCTGCGGCAAGATTACGGGATCGGCATCGGCGGGCTCGATCCGCTACCGAAAGATGACAACGGAATCGATTTGAAGCAAATTTTCACAACATTCCGTCATGCGCTTATGCAGATGACGCGATGGGATGTGGAGGAAACGGCGTATATCGGCTTGTTTTCGTTCGGTCAGTTCGTCATGTGGAACGATATTCGCACTCGCGCCGACCAACTTGCGGAGAACGGCGTGGTGGCGAGCCTGATGGCAGGCCGGCTGAAGATGCCGCAACAACAGTTGGACAAGGAGGAAGAAGGGCGGCTTGACGAAGAGCACCCGAGCCGGCCGCCGGTGCCGATCAGCGCCGATTCGTCCCAGCTATCGGCGATTCGGGCCGCAGCCGGCGGACAAAGCTTTGTTCTGCACGGTCCTCCGGGAACCGGGAAGTCGCAGACGATTACGAACATGATCGCCAGCGCGCTGGCAAACGGGAAACGGGTTCTGTTCGTCGCAGAGAAAATGGCAGCTCTTACGGTCGTGCAAAACCGGCTGGCCCAAATCGGTCTCGATCCGTTTTGTTTGGAGTTGCACTCGAACAAAAGCACGAAGAGGGCCGTGCTTGACCAACTGAACGCGGCAGCGGAAGCGGGACGAGTCCGAAAGCCGGAAGAATGGGAAGCGCAGGCGCATAGGTTGTCCCGGATGCGCGGCGAATTGAACGAGTACGTTAACGTGCTGCACGACAAGCATCCATTCGGATTCTCGTTGTTCGAAGCGATATCCGGCTATGAACGAACGGGCAAGGGAGCGGATGTCGTCCGGTTCGAACCAGCATCTGTCGAACGGTTGACGCCGGATCAAGTAACCGTTTGGCGCGATTTGGCGTCACAAATGCGAGTCGCGTCCGCTGATATTGGCATTCCGTTCGATCATCCGTGGAAAGATGTGGGCTGTACGGCCTACTCGCAAACGTTGAAAGCCGAGGTCGAGGCGCTGCTTGGTCGATACGTCCCGAAGCTGGACGCCGGCGAAGCGGCGCTAAGAAAAGCGGCAGTCGAGCTTGGCGTCGATTCGCTTGCTTACACGAATGAGCAGTGTGACCGGTTTGTTCGATTGTGCGACATGCTGCGGCATATGCCCGATCTGAAGGGAGATCTGTTCTGCTCGGAAGATATAGGAGGGGCGGTCGCCGCACTGAAAGCCGTTTCCGAGGTAGGGAAAGCGAGAGATCGCATCCGCGACAAAGTAAGCGCCACTTTTGTTCCGGACGTGCTTCGCTTCGATGCCGCGCTCGTCCAATCGGAATGGACCAAGACGGAGCTGCAATGGTTTTTGTCGAAATGGATGGGCCAAAACCGGATCGTCAAATTACTCGGAACGTTGACCGTATCCGGTCGAACGATTGCGAAACACGAGGTCAAGTCGCACTTGGAGAATATCCGTCTTTGGCAGGAGGAAGAGCGAAGGCTGGCCGAAGCCGGGAAGTCGGCGGGTTCGTGGCTCGGCCCCGAATTATGGTGCGATGGTGAAGGCCGGTGGGACGAGATCGTCGCCTCGTGCGGCTGGGCGCTGGAGCTGCAGGAGCTGCTTGCTTCCTTGTTCGCGGAGGCGTCGTCGTCCGTGCGCAAGCGGCTCGGCGAGCTTGTGCGTGGCGGCACGACCGGGGTGATGAAGCAAAACGGAGCCTGGAAGGCGGCTGTAGAGCAATACGGCGATATGAAAAAGGATGAGTCCGAGCTGCATAGGCTACTCCGGATTTCTTCTGAGCAAATGACTGTGGCATCCAGGGAAAGCGACCGCTTTGCGTTCATGAGAACGAAGGCGGTCCTTTTGGAAACGAATCTGGACTCTTTGCGGAGCTGGTGCGCTTGGCGAAAAGTGCGTGACGAGGCAGTCGCAGCGGGCTTGCTCCCGCTAGTCGCCCCTTACGAGCAAGGCTTGCTTTCGCACGAACAGCTGGTGCCGGCCTTCGAGCGGGGATTGTACAAGTCGTGCGCCGATTGCATCATCTCGAAGGATACTCGCCTCAGCTCGTTTTCAGGCAGCTTGTTCGAGGAGACGATCCGGCAGTTTACCGAGACGGACCGCAAGTATACGGAACTTACGCGAAAAGAAATTGTCGCCCGGCTCGCTGCCAGAGTACCGCAAATGTCGCAGGAAGCAGTCCAAAGCTCGGAAGCGGGCATCTTGCAGCGGGCGGTTCGCAGCGGCGGGCGTTCGCTCTCGATTCGGAAGCTTTTCGAGCAAATACCGAATTTGCTGCCGAGACTGACTCCTTGCATGCTGATGAGTCCGATTTCCGTAGCGCAATATTTGGACCCGGCCGGTCCGAAGTTCGACCTTGTTATTTTCGACGAAGCTTCGCAGGTTCCTACCGCTCAGGCCGTAGGCGCTCTTGCCAGAGGACATCAGTCGGTAATCGTGGGCGATCCGAAGCAGTTGCCGCCGACGAGCTTTTTTTCCAAAATGAGCGGGGAGGCGGAGGAGGATCAAGACGTAATCGAGGATCTGGAGAGCATATTGGACGACTGTTTGGCTATCGCCATGCCGCAGCGGTATTTGTCGTGGCATTACCGCAGCCGCCATGAAAGCTTGATCGCTTTCAGCAACGCGCAATATTATGACAACAGGTTGATGACGTTTCCGTCGCCGGACGAGCCTGTTTCCAGCGTCAAATGGCATCCGGTGGAGGGAACGTACGACAGGGGCCGCTCGAAACAAAACCGGGCGGAGGGCGAAGCCGTCGTCGCGGAAATTGTGCGCCGTCTGAAGGATAAAAATCTGTGTCGGACAAGTATTGGCGTTGTGACCTTCAGTTCGATTCAGCAATCGCTGATCGAAGATTTGCTTGACGAGGCGCTGAAACGGGATCAGGACTTGGAGCTGCTGGCTGCAAATATGCCGGAGCCCATATTTATTAAAAATTTGGAGAACGTGCAGGGCGACGAGCGGGATGTCATCTTATTTTCGGTCGGGTACGGTCCCGATCCTTCCGGCAAAATAAGCCTAAATTTCGGACCGCTCAACCGACAAGGAGGCTGGCGTCGGTTGAATGTGGCCGTATCTCGCGCACGTCAGGAAATGCATGTATTCTCCACACTTCATGAGCGCCACTTAAGCGCCGGTAGGATAAGCGCCCAAGGCGTCATCGGATTAAAGGCATTCCTGAGCTACGCGGAAAAAGGCAAAAGGGCCCTGCCGACAAGCGAAATTGCAGGAATCCGCACCGGGGATAGCGACATCCATCGCAGCCTGATAGCGGAGCTTGAACGTCTCGGCTATGCGGCCGATCTTCATGTCGGGACGTCGGGCTTCCGGATCGACGTCGCGCTCCGGGATCCGGCAAAGTCGGGAGCCTACGCTCTCGGTATCGTGCTGGACGGGCCTATGTATAGGGATGCGAAGACGGCCCGCGACCGTGATATATTGCGCCTCCAGGTTTTGAATCAGCTTGGCTGGCGCATTCACCGGCTTTGGACGCCGGATTGGTGGGATAATCGCGGCACGGAAATCCGTAAAATCGTATCGGCAATGGAGCGCAGCGCAGGGGGCGAAGCGGAAAAAGGGGAAGAAGCGTCCGTGGAGGAAACGGCTGACGTAGACGTGCCCGCAATGACGACGGACGTGCCGACTGCCGGCTTGCCGGAAGGTGCGAAGCGATATCGGCCGTGTGTGCTCGCAAGTGTGACTGCGGGGACGGATTCGTTTTATTCGCCGGAATATGCCCGACTGATCTGCGATCAGATCTTGAAGACTATCGAGGAAGAAGGGCCAATCAGCCGCGGACTTCTTGCCAGACGCGTGCTTCAGGCGTGGGGGATTTCGCGGCTGGGCGCCAGGCTTGAACGTCATTTGGTCGAGCTGATGTCAAGAATGCAAGTTCGTTCCGTAGAGCGGGACGGGGTCGAGTTTTTTTGGCCGGCCGGGATTGAGCCCGAACAATATGCGCTATTCCGCGTCGCCGAAGATGATTCGCAGCGGCGGGCTGCCGAGGATCTCCCGCCGGAGGAGATCGCGGGCGCGGTTCGCGCCGCGCTTGCCTCGCAGATCAGCCTGCCGGAGGACGACTTGGTTAAGCAAACGGTACGTTTGCTTGGCTACGCCCGCTCCGGTCCAGCTCTTGAAAAGGCGGTCAAGAATGGAATCGCCGTGGCTGTAAAGCGAGGCTTCGCGACTATTGATGGATCGGGAAGATTGGTATATCGGGGATAGTCATCATTCGGCCTATCCGGTTGGCATTTAACCAGTAGGTCATGATACAATTGGTAAATATCGCACAAAAATCAATCAGAAGGAGGTCGAACATCGTGTCAAATCCGGATGAAAAGAAAGTCCACACTTATCAAGATTGGCTAACCTGGGACGGATCTTGGGAATTAATTAACGGCAAAGCGTATAATATGTCGCCGGCTCCGACCCCACTGCATCAATTTATTGTTGGAGAGCTTCATTTCGCTTTGCGGACATTTTTTCAAAATCGGAGTTGCTATGTGTTCGTAGCTCCATTTGATGTGTTTTTTAGCGAGAGTGAAGATTACGAGTCGCCCGACCACGTTACACAGCCCGATCTCTCGATGGTTTGCTCGAAGGACCAAATATCGAAGAACGGCTGTCACGGTGCGCCGGCAGTAATTATTGAAGTGCTGTCACCATCCAGCGCATTGAAGGACTTTAATGAAAAGTTCAACTTATATCAGAAGCATGGGGTGCTGGAATATTGGATTGTCGATCCCGGGAACCAAACGGTCCATGTGTATGCGCTGCAGGATGGTAGTTATGCGATACGTCATTTGTACACGGAACAGGAGACGATCCACTCCGTCGTATTTAAAGATTTGCAGGTACCCATGAACAAATTATTTAGCCTGGAATAATTGGAACAAAAAAACGGCGAGATGACCTCGCGTACCATCCCTTCTCCGCGTCCATACTGGAGAGGGGATTTGTTTCTATGCTACAATTTAGGATATAGCACAGCAATAGATGGAAGGGAATGGCCATGGGAGTGGAGGATGCTTTTTTTGTCCGAAAACAAGAGGAAGCCGGCGTCACGCTGAACGCCGTCCAGAAGCAGGCGGTGCTGCGCACGAACGGCGCGCTGCTGCTCCTTGCCTCACCCGGGTCGGGCAAGACGACGACGATCATTATGCGGATCGGCTATTTGATCGAGGTGAAGGGCGTGTCTCCCGCGAGGGTGAAGGCAATCACGTTCAGCCGGGCGTCCGCGAACGATATGAAGGAGAGGTTCAAGCGGTTTTTCCCCGGCTATCCGGATGATTGCGTCGCCTTCTCGACGATCCACAGCATGGCGTATGAAATCATGCGCGATTATTTCCGCAAGAGAAGAACGGCGTACCGTTTGATCGAAGGGGATATCGCACTGGGCGAAGTCGAAGGGGGCGAGCCGAACAAGCTGCCGCTGCACAAAAAGCTGATTCTGCGGGAGCTGTATTACCGGATGGCCGGCTCTCCCATTACCGACGACCAGCTGGACGAGCTGACCACCTATATCAGCTATATCAAAAACAAGCTTATTCCACCGCAGCAGTGGTCGCAGGTTAAATGTGACGTGCCGGAAGCCGAACGCATCCTGCACGAATACGAGACGTTCAAGCGAACGGGCTCGGACAAGCTGCTGGTCGATTACGACGACATGCTTGTCATTGGCAACGAGGCGATGGAGCGGGACCGCGAGCTGCTGACGAGCTATCAGCGCAGGTACGACTATGTGCTGACGGACGAAAGCCAGGATACTTCGCTCGTCCAGCATGCCATTATCGAGAAGCTGGTGCGCGCCCACGGCAACCTATGCGTAGTCGCCGACGACGATCAAAGCATTTATGGCTGGCGGGCGGCGGAACCGCAATATTTGCTCGATTTCAAGCGGTATTATCCTTTTGCCGCTATTTTGAAAATGACTCAGAACTATCGTTCTTCGCGAAATATTGTCGATATCGCGAACAGGTTTATCAAGCGCAACGAAAACCGTTACGACAAAACCATGTTTACCGCCAATAGGCCCGATAAGCCGATTGTGCTGAAAAGCTTGTCCGATTACAGATTTCAAGCCAAATATATAGCCGAGAAAATAGCCGGTATCGAACAGCTGCGCGAAGTAGCGGTGCTGTACCGGAACAATGCGTCCTCGATCTCGCTGATGAACGTCTTCGACCGTATCGGCATTCCGTTCTATATGAAGGACGGCGACAATCGCTTTTTCTCGCATTGGGTCGTCGAGGACGTGCTGAATTTCATGAGGATGGCTTATACGGACAAACGGGTTGAACTTTTCGAGAGCATCCATACGAAGTGCATCGGGTACGTGACGAAGCAGCAAATAGCGAAGGTTAAGGAGCTCGCCAACAACGAGTCGGTGTTCGACAATTTGCTCCGTTACGCCGAACCGCAGGAGTATCAGAAGAAGCTGCTGACCGAGGCGAAGGAAGCGTTCCGCAGGCTGAAGGGGATGCCGCCGCTGCAAGCGATACGCGACATACGCGGTAGACTGGGGTACGAGAAAGCGCTGGAGAAGCTTTGCGAGCGGCTCGGCTTCCGCAAAGAATATTTGATCGGCATCGTCAATACGCTCGAGGAAATCGCCGAAGGGCTGGATACGCTGGAGCAGTTCGCCGCGAGACTGAAAGATTTGGAAGCGTCGATGCGCGAGTCCAAGCGGAACCGGAACGGAAATGCGGTCACGCTGTCCACGCTGCATAGTGCCAAGGGGCTGGAGTTCGAGCGGGTCTATATGGTCGATTTGATCGAGGGCATTCTTCCTTCAAACGACGACGCCAAAAAATTCGAAAGCGGGGACATCGCGTCCATGGAGGAGGCGGTGCGTCTATTCTACGTCGGCATGACCCGGGCGAAATCGCACCTGGAGCTGCTGACGTACCGGATGCGGGACGGCGGGCAGACGAAGGAATCGCGCTTCGTGACGCATGTCCGCAGCCTGCAGTCGGGACCGCGGCCGGCTCCTTCCGGCTCCAAGGAGACCGGGGCCACCGACGGTGATGCGCGCAAGCCTCCTGACGCTTCCGGAGCGAAGCGGGTCAAGAAGGTTAAGGCCAAGGCGGACAAAGAGGAGCTGAACTCCGAGGAAAGGCTGCTGCTGACCCGAATCCGGGAGACCGGGTCCGCCCATCATCTGAAGTTCGGTCAAGGCGAGGTCGTTCATCTCGATGAGAAAACGATCCATATTCGTTTTGAAGCCGGAGTCAAGAAGCTGCTGGTGACGACTTGCCTGAAAATGGGACTGCTGACGCCGGTGTAGGCGGGGCGACGGCAAGGCCTGGTCCACTGACGAAAACAGATGAAGCCTCCATCATCGGGGCGAATGCCGCTTTCGGTGATCGGAGGCTTTTACTTTCCTTATTATAAAACTTGCCCGCAGAAAAAGAGTTTTATGGTATAATATGGAACGTACAACTGAGCTTGGGCGGTGGCATTCCTCCGGAAAGGGGGAATGCACATGAACTTTTCGCTGCAAGATGTGATTATGCTCGGAATGTTTCTTCTGGCGCTTCTCACTTACTTAAAACGAAAATAACCCGCCCAGGTTAGCGCCAACGGTGCGGGTTATTTCTCGGAAACATTCATTTACTCGGGAGGTACCCTGCCCAAATGTTGTACAGGGAGTCGGCGGCAACCGGCTCCTGTTTTCTATCTTTATGTTATCATGGGAGATATATACATGCAACATGTAAATCGGATCGACAACAGGGTGTTCAATCATTAGGAACCACTGATTTTGGGTTTTCCCAACAGCCAATCCCTCACATAAACTTCCGATGCTGCTTCTTGCCGTCGAACGTGAACAGCACGCTTTTCTCCTCGATAACGGTCTCGAGGTGGACCGTCCGGCCCCATAGCTTATGCACGTAAGGGATCGTCTTCTCCAAGTATTTGATGTCCAGCTCGATGCCCTCGAACGAGTGCTTCAAGTACAGCTCGCCGTTGTTCGTATGGTTGCCGTCCAGAACGTGCAGCACCGGGAAGCCGCCGTTGATGCGGGAATAGACGAGTTGGTCGCGTACGGACTCCCACGCTTTTTCGGTAATTTTCCACTCGGGACCCTTCTTCTCGAAAATGTACAAGTCCAGATCGTCGACGAGCTCCTTGGTCAAATAGTTGCGGACGAACGACGTGTCGGAGTCGAATTCGCGCACTTCGAACATTTTCTCTCTGCCTCGTCCCGGCTGACGGCCGAACCGACGCCGGTCTTCTTCGGACGGTTTGTCCCAGCGCTTCTCGATGTCCTCGAAAATTTTCAAGCCGAGGTAATACGGGTTCAGACTGTGCCGCGACGGCTGGACGACCCCGCTGTTCAGCTTGGCGTATTCGATCGTTTCCTCGCTCGTCAGATCGAGCTCCCGCACGATGCGCTGATGCCAGTACGAGGCCCAGCCCTCGTTCATGATCTTCGTTTCCATCTGCGGCCAGAAGTACAGCATCTCGTCGCGGAGCATCGTCATAATATCGCGCTGCCAATCTTCGAGAATCGGGGAATGCATCTCCAGGAAATAGAGCAGATCTTTCTCCGGACGGGGCGGAAACTTCTTCGTCGTTTCTTCGGCCGGCTTGTCGCTCCTGTCTGTATCCAGCTCCCACAAATCCTCGTAGCCGGTTTTGCCGGCCTGGGCCGCCTTCGCCTTGTTTTTGGCTTCGGCTTCGTTCTTATCCTTATCCCCGTAATACGGCTTGACGAGCGTCGGATCTACGTGCTCCTGAATGGCCAGCACCGCGTCCAGGAACGTCTCCACCGCTTCCGTGCCGTGGATCAGCTCATAATGGCGGACCCGCTCCGCCGTTGCCGACATGCTCTCGACCATATTGCGGTTCGTCTTGGAGAAGCGGGCATTGTTTTTGAAGAAATCGCAGTGGGCGAGCACGTGCGCTACGATCAGCTTGTTCTGGATGAGCGAGTTGCCGTCGAGCAGGAAGGCGTAGCACGGATTCGAGTTGATGACGAGCTCGTATATTTTGCTTAAGCCGAAATCGTACTGCATTTTCATACGATGAAACGTTTTGCCGAAGCTCCAATGGCTGAACCGGGTCGGCATGCCGTAAGCTCCGAACGTATAGATGATGTCGGCGGGGCAAATTTCGTACCGCATCGGGTAGAAATCCAGGCCGAATCCTTGTGCAATTTCCGTAATCTCGTCGATTGCCCGCTCCAATTGTTTGATTTCATCCGGATGCATCGCTCGCCTCACCCTTCCTTCGGTTTTGTGAAAAATGTTTTCAGCGCCTTGTACACTTCGCCTTTCTCGCGGATGACGCAATGCTGGAACCGGGGGTATTGAATGTGGCGGTAGGCGGACATGAGCGTGCTGCTCCGGTTGTATTGGTTCACTTCGCCGTAGCCGAACATATTGCACCGCTCCAGCAGCTTCTCGATCAGCTTGACGCACCGCTCGTTGTCGGAGGTCAAGTTGTCGCCGTCGGAGAAATGGAACGGGTAGATGTTGTAGTGGGACGAAGGATAGCGGCGGTCTATAATATCGAGCGCTTTCTGGTAGGCCGAAGAGCAGATCGTCCCCCCGCTCTCTCCTTTGGTGAAAAATTCTTCCTCGGTAACTTCCTTCGCCTCCGTATGATGGGCGATGAAGACGATCTCGACCTTCTCGTATTTCGTGCGCAGGAAACGGGTCATCCAGAAGAAGAAGCTTCTGGCGATAAATTTCTCGAAGCTGCCCATCGAGCCCGACGTGTCCATCATAGCGAGGATGAGCGCGTTCGAATGGGGAACGACGACTTCATCCCAAGTTTTGAACCGCAAATCGTCGGGGGAGATGTGGTGAATGCCCGGCGTGCCGGAATTGGCGTTGCGGCGCAAATTCTCGAGAATGGTCCGCTTCTTGTCGATATTGGACATGATCCCTTTCTTGCGGATATCGTTGAACTGGATTTCCTGAACTTCCAGGTTCTCTTTCTGCTTCTGCTCCATATAAGGCAGCTCGAGCTCCTCGAACAGCATCGTCTGCAGCTCTTCCATGCTGACCTCGGCTTCGAAGTAATCTTCGCCGGGCTGCTCTCCGGCCCCCTCGCCTTTGCCCGGATTCGCCGCGGACGGATCGACGCCGAGCACGTCGCCTACCTGACTATCCCCGTCGCCCTGTCCGACGTGTTTGCTTTTATTATGATTGAAGCGGAACCGGTATTCGTCGAGACTGCGGATCGGAACCTTAATAATTTGCTTGTTGTGGGACGTGACGATGTTTTCTTCGGTGACGAGGTCGGGCAAGTTTTGCTTGATCGCTTCGCGCACCTTTTGCTGGTGGCGGGTCTGATCCTGATATCCTTTGCGGTGAAGGGACCAGTCTTCCCGGGATACGATAAACAGCGGCTCTGTCATGATGCGGCACCTCCTGTATGGTGTTTGAAGCCCGCGCGTCCCGCGTACGGACGCCCTAGGGATAACGGACAATGGGAAAAAGAGCTTGTTATCAAATATATTCAAGCGGGCAAGGGATATGTGAATGGGACGAGGAACGATTTTTGGCAAGGGGGGAACCGGCGGCCGCGAAAAGGGCCGGACTATAGGGCGGAACCCGGATAACCGGCATGAAAAAACACTTGAATGGGAATTTGCTTGTTTGGACAAATCCTTATCTCCCAAAATTTAGTATAATGGCCATACAATCCTTGAATTCAATATAGTTGAGGTGAGCCTTTTGCTGGCAAAGCTGCTTATGGAATCACAGGCTGCGGTCATTTTTTCCGGCGCGGGAATGTCGACCGAGAGCGGTCTTCAAGATTTTCGATCGGCGGACCGGGGGATGTGGAATCATCGCAACCCGATTGAACTCGCAGATATTGAAGCTATTGATTCGAATCGTTCGGAGTTTGTGAGGTTTTATCAGTGGCGTATTCAAGAGATGAATTCCCATCAGCCCAATGATGGACACCGCATTCTCGCAAGCTGGGAAAGACGAGGGCTTATCAAAGGGGTCATTACGCAGAATGTCGAGAATTATCATGAACAAGCGGGCACGAGCAGCATTGCGAAGCTTCATGGAGATCTCGGTACATTGCGCTGCATGAAATGTAATAAGCAATATGAGTCTCGGATGTATTTGGAGCCTCACGCACTGACAGCTTGCAACTGCGGCGGATTTATTCGTCCTAATGTCGTGCTGTTCGGTGAAATGCTTCCGCGAGCATCACTTCAATTTGCCGGTGCACTAATGGAAGATGTCGAACTTTTTATCGTACTCGGATCTTCGTTACGGGTCAGCCCGGCTAATCAGTTTCCCAAACAAGCAAAGGCGAACGGTGCGAAATTGGTTATCGTCAACCATGATCCGACTCCGTTTGATTCATACGCGGATCTGGTCTTGAACATGTCCATTGGCGAGCTATTGCGGAAGACTGACGAAGAATTGAAATGAATATGAGATGCGAAAGTAACCAGCGCTGTAAGGCTCAAAAAGGGGTATGCACACGTTTTCATATTTGCCCCTAAGGATGCGGAAAGACCTAACGGAATGGTTCGATCCGGCGCAATCGGTTATAATGGTACCATATTGAATCGAGAAGGAAGCGGGTGAAGTTCATGGGGAAAAGGAAGCTGCCGTACGGAATATCCGACTTCAAAAGTTTACGCGAGCAGAATTATTTATATATCGATAAAACGCCATACATCGAGAAGATGGAAAGTTTCAGCGGCAAGTACCTCTTCCTCATACGCCCGCGGCGGTTCGGCAAAAGTTTGTTTTTGTCGACATTGGAGCACTACTATGGGTTTGAGCATGCCGAACGTTTTGATAAATTATTCGCCGGCTTGTACATCGGTAATCATCCGACATCTCTAAGAAATAGCTACTGTATTCTAAAATTGAATTTCTCGGGACTTAATACGGACAACAGAGATAAGCTGGAAGAATCGTTCCGGATAGCATTCAAGGACACGTTGACCAGTTTTTTTAACACATACAGCTTTATCATTGAAGATGCCGCAGTTTATAAAGGCCAGATTGAAAGCAAAAATGATTTCCGTTCACTTTGGTCGCTATTGTTCGAGGCCGTGAAATCGTGCGGCAAAAAATTGTTTTTAATTATCGATGAATACGACCATTTTGCCAATGATATCATTGCTATGGGCAATGCGCCCTTGTATCAAGATATCGTACGCGCGGCGGGGTTCGTCAGAGATTTCTACGAAAGTGTAAAAATCGGTACGGAGCATGTAATCGATCGGATTTGGATGACCGGAGTTTCACCGATTATGTTGGATGATTTAACCAGTGGTTTCAATATTGCTACTAATTTAACGATGAATGCGTCGTTCAATGAAATGCTCGGATTCACGGAGCAGGAAGTCCGAGCGGTTATTGACGCCGCCGGCATTCAAGAACAACAAACAAGCTTGGTCGAGCTCAGGCGAAACTATAACGGATATTTATTTAGCGAAGATGGCGTTTCTCGGGTGTATAACCCGGATATGATCTTATATTTCTTCACGCAATGGGAGCTTGAAGGGAAATATCCGAAGCAGCTTATCGACGAAAATGTTAAGACGGATTATGGCCGTCTGCAGCGTCTAATTTCCAGCGAAAGCAATAGAAAGACATTGGATTATGTTATTCAAAACGAAGAAATTGCGGCTGACATTGTATCCAAGTTTTCTTTTGATTTGATGTATGACGAGCAATATTTCGTCTCCCTGCTGTTCTACATGGGATTGCTCACGATTGACCGGAAGGAGCGCATGCGGCTGGTCTTGAAAGTGCCGAACTATGTCATCCGAACGGTATTGTGGGAGTATTTGGAGAGACGTATTCGACTGGAGCAGCACATACGACCCAATACGGAGCAATTGCGTAAAACGATTGAGCAAATGGCTTTTGACGGTACGATCAAGCCTTTTGTGGATTATGTCGGCGAGCATGTGATAAAGCCTTTATCCAATCGGGATTTGAACCGTTTTGACGAGAAATATTTGAAAGTTCTCTTGTTCGCTTATCTGATAGAGAGCAGAGCTTACCGGCCATATAGCGAGAGAGAAACAGAGAACGGATATATGGATATTTATTTGGAAAAGGATACCCGGATTCCCGGCATTGTGTATGAATGGATCATAGAGCTGAAATATTTGAAGAAGCAGAATGCTTCCGATATAGAGATGGTCAAAGCGGAAGGAATCAAGCAATTGGCCGGGTATGCGATAAGCAGAGATTTGGCGGATAAATCGCATGTTAGAAAAGCATTGATCATTTTTGCAGGAAAAGATGAGTGGGTTGTGGTGGAAGAGTAGTCTTTTATTTATTTAGGGGGATAGACATCCATGAGCAAAAAGCTGGACAAGGAAGCCGCCTGGGCGGATGCCAAAAAACGATGCCGACTAAGCGATGAAGAGATCCGGATGGCGAAGGAGCTCGGGATGACGCCGAAGAGCCTAACGAAGAACATCCCGTCCCCCTCCCAGAAGTGGAAGGCGCCCGTCCGCGAGTGGGTCTGGGAGTTGTATGCGGAAAAGTTCGGGAACAAACGCCCGTCCGCTGCGGCGAATTCGTCACCCCTTCCGGTAAAGCGAAGCGCCGTCAAGATTCAACAGAAGCTATCGCCGTCAATGGCAGAAATAGAGCTTCCATTCTGATGAAGAATTCAACCTATCGCAAGCCTATCGCGGCAATATAAGTAAGAACCCGCTTCCTGATGGAGGAAGCGGGTTTAGAGTTTTTCCGAAGTAAGCTATAATACCTAATTTTACTTGGCAACAGAATTCGACAAACAACAACACGAATATGGTTTATTATATAATTATTGCCATTATTTTTGCGTGTTGAAGTCCGGAACAATAAGGGGATCTTGGAGGGATCGTATGAGTTTTTTTGACAAGTTGAAGGAAGGCGCATCCAAAGCAGCCGACAAGGCCAAGGATACCGTGGAGATTACGCGGCTCGGCACGCAGATTTCATCCAAAAGAAAAGAAATCGAGAAGTGTTTCAATCAGATGGGGGAAGCCGTTTTCGAAGCTTATGTCGCCAAGGATTTATCGTCTGCCGAAGCCGAGATCGAGCGGTGCTCCAACAATGTGATCGTCCTACAGCAAGAAATCGCCGTTCTGGAGCATCGGATTAAAGTGGTGAAGAATGAGAAAGATTGTACATGCGGCAATGTAGTCCCCTTGGACAGCAAATTTTGCCCCAAATGCGGACATCAATTCGAGATCAAAGAAGAAGCGGAGCCGGAAGCGCTTGAAGCTCCCGTAAAGCCGTGTCCTTCCTGCGGCGCGGAAATGGACAGTTCGGATAAGTTCTGCGGAAGCTGCGGAGCTTCTGCACAATAGTAAAATACACACGATATCATGGCGCTTGTCCTTCCGAAGAACGGTTAGGAGCCCACGGGCTTCCTTACTCCAACGAAGGATCAGGCGCTTTTTTACATATTGCCGAATAGGTGAACCGAAGCCCCTTCACCCATTTTTGTCGGGAATTTGAACAAAAAATGAAAAAGCGGTGAACATTTTGCGAAAAATATGTTACAATATACGTAACAATGAAATTCGCAGGGAGTGTTCCTCATGACGACTAAACAACTCGCGTTGAAGCAGGAATCGGTCAAGGACGGCAACCGTCTCGCTTCATTCATGACCGTAGCGGCTTGGATCGCTTTGGCTATCGGATTATTGACTTGCTTGTTCGAGGTAAGCGATTTCTCGGATCGGAATCTCGGTCTGATGGTCGGCATCGGCTTTCTGGTCGGCAGTGTTCAAATCTACATGATCGGAGCGGCTATCCGGCTGTTTCATCATAATAAGGCGAAGCAAAGCGAGTAACGGGTCAACCGTGACAAGCGATTGGATAGAAGAGAAGCTGACGCGGCTTCTCTTTTTTTTGTGCGCAAGGGCATGCCGCACAAGGAAAACGCTTTATCCGATTCATCTTGTCGAAACGTTGAACTTTATTTTACGGAATTGCGGCGGATCGTTGACGCCTTTGTTAAAAGTGTGTAATCGTGCGGAAGTTTCAGTTTGTTTCTGCTATGGTAATGACAAGAGAAGACGACGGCTTTCAAACGAAAGCTTATAGGAGATGGGAACATGAAACATTCGCGAGTCATACGGCACCTGATTTCCGTACTGCTGCTCGCAGCGACGGCCGTTATGGCTTCCGGCTGCACGGACAGCATGATTGTGTTGGACCCGAAAGGTCCGATCGGCGAACAGCAGAAAGATTTGATTCTCCTGTCGACGCTGCTTTGCCTCATCGTCGTAGTGCCGGTGCTCATCATGACCTTCGTCATCGTATGGCGGTACCGCGACAACAAAGCGAACAAGGCGAAATACAAGCCGGAATGGGAGCATAATACGAAGCTGGAAACGATCTGGTGGGGGATCCCGATCCTGATCATCGTTACTCTTGCCGCGATTACGATAAAGTATACGCACATGCTGGAGCCTTCCAGGCCGCTTGCGTCGGACAAGAAGCCGATCACGATCCAAGTAACCTCGCTGGACTGGAAATGGTTGTTCTATTATCCCGAGCAAGGCATTGCAACGGTCAATTACATTCAATTCCCCGAAGACGTTCCGGTCAAGTTCTTGCTGACTTCGGACGCTCCGATGAATTCGTTCTGGATTCCGCAGCTCGGCGGGCAAATTTATACGATGTCGGGCATGGCGATGACGCTGCACCTGCAAGCGGACGAACCCGGGAAATATTTCGGCTCTGGGGCCAACTTCAGCGGCAAAGACTTCGCCAGCATGATCTTCACGGCCGAAGCGACCTCGCAGGAGCAGTTCGACAAGTGGGTATCCGGCATCAAGAGCACGCAGCCGGCTTTGACGGCAGACGGCTACAAGAAGCTGGCTATGCCCGGAGTTTCCGAGGTGCAAAGCTTCTCCTCGTTCCCGATAGGGCTGTTCGAGCAGACGGTCACGAAATATTCGGCCGGCCACAATCATGGAGGCCAAGCGTCGTCATTCACGGACAAAAGCCACGAAGGGCACGGCAAAGAAGTCGCTGCATCGAAAACCGTAACCAAACAAGAAGGGGGGCACGACCATGTGGGACAGCATTAAAACATTCGCTTCCGAATTTTTCGTTACCGGCGACCCGCTCATCTACGGCGCGGACGTCGCCATCGCGCTTACGCTCATTTCCGTCGTGTTCGTGCTGTCCTATTTCAAGAAATGGACGTGGCTGTGGCGCGAATGGCTCACGACGGTGGATCATAAACGAATTAGCATCATGTACGTTCTGGCATCCCTTCTGATGTTGTTCCGGGGCGGAATGGACGCGCTTCTGATGCGGACCCAGCTTGCCGTCCCTGACAATCAGTTTTTGACGCCAGAGCACTATAACGCGATTTTTACGACCCACGGCGTCATTATGATTTTATTTATGGCGATGCCGCTCATGTTCGGCTTGTTCAATCTTGTCGTACCGCTGCAGATCGGCGCACGCGACGTTGCATTCCCGTTCCTGAACTCGCTCAGCTTCTGGCTGTTTTTCTGGGGTGCGATGCTGTTCAACCTGTCGTTCGTCATCGGCGGTTCGCCGGATGCGGGGTGGCTTGCGTATCCGCCGCTATCGGAACTGTCGCACAGTCCCGGCGTCGGGCAGAACTTCTATATATGGGGTATCCAAATATCCGGGATCGGCAGCTTGATGACCGGGATCAACTTCATCGTGACGATTCTGAAAATGCGCGCGCCCGGCATGAAGCTGATGAAAATGCCGATGTTCTCGTGGTCGGTGCTGTCCAGCTGCTTGACGATTATTCTCGCCTTCCCGATTTTGACCGTAACGTTGTTCCTGTTGTGGCTGGACCGGTTTATGGGCGCTCACTTCTTTACGCTGGACGGCGGCGGGAACCCGATGATGTATATTAACCTGATCTGGATGTGGGGTCACCCCGAGGTTTATATTGTAGTATTGCCGGCATTCGGAATTTTTTCCGAGGTTACGGCTACTTTTGCAAAGAAACGTTTGTTCGGCTACAAATCGATGGTGTTTGCTCTGATGAGCATCAGCGTCGTATCGTTCTTCACATGGGCGCATCACTTCTTCACGATGGGCTCCGGCGCTAACGTCAACGCGTTCTTCGCCGTATCGACGATGATTATCGCGATTCCGACCGGCGTGAAGGTGTTCAACTGGCTGTTCACGATGTTCCGCGGCCGAATCACCTTCAAGACGCCGATGATGTGGTCGATCGCCTTTATCCCTTGCTTCGTCGTAGGCGGGATGACGGGCGTGCTGCTCTCCGTAGCGCCGGCCGATTTCCAGTTCCATAACAGCTACTTCCTGATCGCTCACTTCCATCAAGTGCTGATCGGAGGCGTCGTGTTCGGCTATTTCGCAGGGCTGTACTACTGGTGGCCGAAGGTTACCGGGTTTATGCTGAACGAGCATCTCGGCAAATGGGCCTTCTGGCTGTGGAACATCGGATTTTATGTGTGCTTCATGCCGCAGTACGCTCTCGGCCTGATGGGGATGACGCGTCGGATCAATGCATACGGCTGGGATCGCGGCTGGTGGGAGCTGAACCTCGTGTCGACGATCGGCGGCTTCCTGATGGGTCTTGCGTTCTTGTTCCAAGTTTGGCAAATCGTGCACAGCATGAAGTTCATTCAGAAGGCTCCCGCCGATCCTTGGGGCGGCCGGACGCTGGAATGGTCGATTCCTTCGCCTGCTCCCGCGTACAACTTCGCGACGGTACCCGTCGTTCATGAGCGGGATTCGTGGTGGGAAGAGAAGCTCCGGAGGGAGCAAGGGCATCCGCCGACGCCGACTCCGCCTATCGAGCCGATTCATATGCCGGGCAATTCGGGCATTCCGTTCATCAAATCGTTCTTCTGGTTTATCGCCGGCTTCGGCTTCGTATTCAACTGGCTGTGGATGGCGATTCCGGGCATGATCGGCGTAGTGGTTTGCATGCTCGTACACTCGTTTACTTATAATAACGATTACTATATTCCGGCGGAAGAAGTGATTCGGACGGAAGCCGAGATGAGGGGGACGGTCTGATGGCACATGCAGCGGGACATAATCATACGAATTCGCATTCGGCTGCGGACGATCACGGTCATCACGACGGCCACCACGATCAGGAATCGCTTCGGATGTTCGGCTTCTGGCTGTTTCTGATTACGGACTGTATTTTGTTCGGCACGTTGTTCGCCACGTATGTCGTGCTGATGGGCAATACGAACGGCGGACCTACGCCGCATGAGCTGTTTGAAATGCCCGGCATTATCGCCGAGACGTTTATTCTGCTGACCAGCTCGTTCACGAGCGGTTTGGCGGTGCTGGCGATGAACCGGGGGGACCGGAAAGGTCTGATCGGCTGGCTGGCCGTAACGGCGCTGCTCGGATTGTCATTCATTACGCTCGAAGTCATGGAGTTCGTGAAGCTCGTTCACGAGGGCGCAACCATCGGTACAAGCGCGTTCCTGTCCGCATTTTTCACCCTTGTAGGGGCGCACGGTCTTCACGTAACGGTCGGTCTCGTATGGATGGTCGCGATCATGATCCAGCTGCGCAAGCACGGGCTTACACCGGTAACCCGGCGCAAGGTGAACGTCATCAGCTTGTACTGGCACTTTCTCGACGTCGTCTGGATTTTCGTCTTCACGATCGTTTATTTGATGGGGGTGATGTAAGATGGCGCAGCATTCCGTTCATTCCGGCGGCGCGAATGGAGGCCACGGCGGCGGGGCGCACGATTCGCAGCACGAGGCGCACGGCTCGTTCAAATCGTACCTTACCGGCTTTCTCTTATCGATCGTATTGACGATCATTCCGCTCGTCGTCGTGCTGAACCACTGGGTCGAGGGAACCGGCGCTATGGTCATCATGCTCGGCACGGCGGTTCTGCAATTCGTCGTCCAGCTCGTCTTCTTCATGCACCTGCGGGAAGAGAAGAAGCCGCGCTGGAACTTGATGGCGCTCATCCTCGGCTTGATCATTCTGCTTACGATCGTCATCGGTTCGATTTGGATCATGACTTACAATCAAGTTGCTTAAAATTAGGATGCCCCTTGCCGTGCGAATGCGGTTGGGGGCTTCTCTATTCCCGAACAATTCCGCATGTCACCTTGCTTTCTGATGTTGAATGTATTGACGTATTTGTGCTTCCAACTGCTCACTAACGGTCGCCACAAAGTAAGAGGGATTCCAAAGTTTCTGTCCCCCCTTCTTTTTTAACACAGGGAACTCTTTAAACAGCAGCCTCGCCGAAACGCCTTTCAATGTTTTGATCATATTCGGAATCGAATGTTGGGGAGTACACTCCAGCAAGAGATGAACATGGTCACCATTGCATTCAATCTCCGAAATCGTGAAACCGTTGTCTGCGGCAATCCGATGCAATATTTCCTCGAGCCCTATACCTATGTCGCCAAGCAGCATGCTATGGCGATCTTTGACGCACCATACGATATGATACTGGATGGCGTACACATATCCTCTGCCTTGTTTGACTGCCGTCACGTTCTCCACCTCTTTTGAATTTCGGGTACATATGTAACCACCCGAAGGAGTATATCAATATGAGCTATACAGAAACTATACAGGGGTTGCCGGCATGTTTGAGCGGGTATCTGCGTCACACTGCGCGAGGTAGAAGTAAGATCGCCGGATATATGGAAGAGGTCAGGTTAGCGCATCGCATGGCGCCGAGGTCGGGCCTTTTTGCCGTTCAAGTGTTGCGATTTCGATATTTACTAATGCAAAGAACACGGTATATAATATTTAACGAATACACTGTGTCATAATAAGATACAAAGTAAATATTTATAAAGAAGGGCGGCATTGTGCAACGTCATCGAACGTCTCGGAGATCCCGCTTAGGAGCGTCGAATGGAAAAGTCGTACACTTTATGAAATCGCATTCAGTAGCTGGAAGTAAGAAAAGGTAGGGGAGAGGATCTTATGCAGCGACTTGAACCGATCGAACATATCGTGATTTACAAGGACATGAAGTACAACAGCTTTTTTCCGAGTGTTGTAAAACGTCCGGACGGTCGTATCGTACTCGGGTTTCGTCAAGCTCCGGACAGACGCCGCAACGAAGAGAAAATATCTCATATCGACCCTTCTTCCAGGGCCATGATCATCGCATCGGGGGACGGGATATCGTGGGAGCCAGAGCCTAACGTGCTGTATGACGATTATTTCTGCGGGGTGCAGGACCCGTGCTTGAACCAATTGCGCGACGGAACGCTGTTCGCGACTTTTTTCATGTGGAAAGTGCTCGAGCAGGAAGATGCGGCGGAGAAGCGAATCGGCGACAAGAACATCTTCGGGAAGTGGATCGGGAGAAGAAAAAACGCTCATTCGATCCGCTCGACGGACGGTGGACAGACGTGGGACCGACCGATCCCGATTCCGATCGACGGAGCGATTCGCGGCAATAGCGTGGAGCTGGACGATGGGGCTATCCTAACTCCGCTCTATAGTCCCGAGAGCACGAATGTCCATATCGCCAGAACCGAAGACAAGGGAAGCACGTGGACCGCTCACGCCGTAATCGAGTCGTGCGACGGATATACGTTCGAGGAGCCGAACTTGTTCCGGACGCCGTCGGGGAAACTGGTAGCATTCATTCGAACGCGCAATGTAAGCGTTCAGCCGACGAAGGAGATACCGCGTTCTCCGCTCTATACGTCCGAATCCACCGACGGCGGGCGAACTTGGAGCCGCCCGGTCATGCGGCCGTTCTATTCCCCGAGCCCGTTCCATGCGCTGACGCTGGACAGCGGCAATCTGCTGCTTACATACGGATACCGGAATTCTCCCTTCGGGATTCGGGCTGTCGTGCTCGACGCCGAATGCGAGCGATGGGATGAAGCGCAGGAAACCGTTCTGAGAGAGGACGGACTGTCGCTGGATATCGGATATACGAGCGCCGTGCAGCTGAACGACGGCCGCGTGCTTGTTACGTATTACTACTACGATGATTCCGACGTTTGCCGGTATATCGCGGGGACGGTGTGCCGACTCGTATAGCCGATTAAGCGAAACACCCCAAAACAAACGGCAGCCCGAGACCTTGTACAAGGTCCGGACTGCCGTTTGTTTTGATCCGCTACGATCAGCTATTCGACCTTCAATCCGAGGCTTTTCTCCCCGATCGAAACGATCTCCATTCCGTCTTCCTTCGCATATCGCACGCCGGCAAGAAGCACGTTCTCCTGAAGCACGTGATCGAACCGCTCGATCGCCGCTTTCAGCGAGGCTTCCGCATCCAGCACGAGGTTGACGCGTTTCTCGACCGGCAGGTCGAGCTTCTTGCGGTAGTCCTGGATGGCGCGGACGACCTCGCGGACGAGACCTTCCTGCTCTAGCTCCTCCGTAATCGTCGTGTTCAGAGCGACGGTCAAACGGTTGCCGGACGCCGAAGCGAAGCCCGGTTTGGCCTGCTTCTCTACGAGCAGCTCGTCAATCGTAATATGAAGCGTTTCTCCGTCGACGGTTACATCTAGATAGCCGCTATCTACCGCTTGCTTGGATTCGGCGGCGGGCAGTTGCTTCAGGTGCGCTTGCACAGGCCCGACGAATTTGCCGTATTTTTTGCCCGCGGTTTTCAGGTTCAGCTTCAAGGTGAAATCGACGAAACCGCCGTCGCCTTGCTCCACGCGGATTTGCTTGACGTTGACCTCGTCCTTGATAATCGGCTCGAAGCGGGCCAGGTTGAACTCGCGGTCGAGCGAGACGATCAGCTCGGACAAAGGCTGGCGCGTCTTGATCGCCGTGTCGTTGCGGACGCTGCGGGCAAGCTCGACGATTTGCCGCGCCGTCTCCATATCGCTCTCGAGCTGCGCGTTGATCAGCGACACGTTCGCCTTCGGATAGTCGGCGAGATGGACGCTGCCTTCTCCGCCCATGTTGCCGTACAGGTCCTCGGCGATAAGCGGCGCATACGGCGCGATCATCCGCGACAGCGTCAGCAGCACCTCGCGCAGCGTCTGGTAGGCGGACACTTTGTCGGCCGTCATTTCCCCGCCCCAGAAACGGTCGCGCGAACGGCGGATGTACCAGTTGCTCATCTCCTCGACGAACGATTCGATCTGCTTCGCCGGATTGAGGAAGTCGTACTGCTCGAGCCCTTTCTCGACTTGGCGCAGCGTGCTGTGGAGCCGCGACAAAATCCACAAGTCCAGCTCGTTCTCGGACGTGCGCGCAGGATGATCTTCCGGCCGGTATTGATCGATTACGGCATACAGCGCATAGAATGCATGCGCGTTATGGATCGTATCGATGACCTTCGACTTCGCTTCCGCCACGATTTGCTTCGAGAACCGTTTGCTGTTCCACGGCGCGCTATCGGCAAGCAAAGACCAGCGGAACGCGTCCGTGCCGAACTGCTCGATAATGTCCCACGGATCGATGACGTTGCCTTTGCTCTTGGACATCTTCTGCCCGTGCTCGTCGAGCACGTGTCCGGTAGAGAGCACCGCCTTGTACGGCGCTTGGCCGTTGTACAGCGTCGATACGGCCAGCAAGCTGAAGAACCAGCCGCGCGTCTGGTCGATGCCTTCGCAAATAATGTCTGCCGGATACTGCTCCCGGAACGTCTTCTCGTCGCCGAACGGATGGTGGTATTGGGCGAACGGCATCGAGCCGCTGTCGAACCAGACGTCGATCACTTCCGGCGTCCGCTCCATCGTGCCGCCGCAGGAGCAGCGCACTTGGACGTGGTCCACGTAAGGCTTGTGCAGCTCCAGGTCCGGATCGATCGTGCCGACCACTCTATCGCGCAGCTCCTGGCGGCTTCCCGGCGAGAACTCCGTCCGGCAATCTCCGCAAACCCATACGTTAAGCGGCGTACCCCAGTACCGGTTGCGGCTGATGTTCCAATCGACGAGCTCCTCGAGGAACTTGCCGAACCGGCCTTCGCGGATATGGCCCGGATACCAGTCGACTTTGTTGTTGTTGTCGATCAGCTGCTGCTTCACCGCGGTCGTGCGGATAAACCAGCTTTCCATCGCGTAATAAAGAAGCGGGGATTTGCACCGCCAGCAGAACGGATAGCTATGCTCGTAACGCTCCTTGGCGAACAGCAGGCCGCGCTCGGACAAGCTCTTCACGATATCGACGTCGCAATCTTTGACGAAGCGTCCGGCGAACTCGGTAATTTGATCGGTATATTTCCCGGCCAAGTCGACTACGCTCACGAAATCCAGCTCATGCTGGCGGGTTGTGCGATAGTCGTCTTCCCCGTGGGCGGGGGCGGTATGAACGATACCGGTACCGCTCGTATCGCTGACGTAATCGGCGTCCACGACGATATGCCCTTTGTTTACACTGATATAGTCGAACGGCGGCTTGTACGACGTGCCGACGAACTCCGAGCCTTTATGCTCGGACAAAATCTCGCTGCCTTCCTTCATCACCTTGTCCACGAGATTTTTCGCCACGATGAACACTTCGCCGTCCTGCTTCACTTTCACATAGTCGATGTCTTTGTTGACGGCCAGGGCGACGTTGGCCGGCAGCGTCCAAGGCGTCGTCGTCCAGGCGAGGAACGACTCGTCGGCAGCGGCGCTTCTGAATTTGACGGTGGCGCTCAAATCTTTCACGTCCTCGTAGCCTTGGGCTACTTCGTGGGAGCTGAGCGTCGTCTGGCAGCACGGGCAGTACGGGCTTACCCGGTGGCCTTTATACAGCAAGCCTTTCTTATGGATGTCGGACAAAATGTTCCAGACGCTCTCGATATAGTCGTTCGTCAGCGTAATGTACGGATTATCCATGTCGGTCCAGTAGGCGATCGCTTCAGTCAGCTCGCGCCACTGCCGCTCGTATTCGAATACGCTCGCTTTGCAAGCCTCGACGAATTCGGACACGCCGTATTTCTCAATCTCCTGCTTGCCGGAGATGCCGAGCTGCTTCTCGACGCCGAGCTCGACCGGGAGACCGTGCGTATCCCAGCCGGCTTTGCGGATGACGCGGTAGCCGGACATCGTTTTGTAACGGCAGATGAAGTCTTTGATGACGCGCCCGAGCACGTGCCCGATATGGGGCTTGCCGTTGGCGGTCGGAGGACCTTCGTAGAAGACGAAGTTCGGCTTGCCTTCGCGGTTCGCGATCGACCGGCGGAACGTATCGTCCTGCTTCCATTGTCCGAGGACGCGCAGCTCGCGGGCTCTCGGCTTTTCTTTGACATCGACTTTTCTCATCATGTTCAAACCCTTCCTTCGGTACGATTGGCGGAACAGAAGTACGTTATGGCGGCGAAAATAAAGGCTGATTCCAAAATAACGGAATTTGCTTCCGCTATGTCACGCTGCTTGTACGGATTTTCCATGAAATGTTCGAAATAACGGAGCTTGGTTCCGCTATTTTTGGAAGATAACGAGAAATACAAGGATTAACGGAACAGAGTTCCGCTAATCGCCGTTAAAACAAAAAAATCCCGTCCCCGTAAGGGACGAGATACTCTCGCGCTACCACCCTCGTTCCGCAAGACGCTTCCGGTCAGTATAGATCGGAATGCCGCGGCACCTCTGCCACGTACGGTCATCGTACGCGTCCCTTGTAACGGCGGGCTCCCGGGTCGGCTTACTGGCAATGTTCGGCCTTCCTTCTCGGAGATGATTTCCGTCTGCGTCTCGAACGTCGGCTTTGCAGCGGATGGCCGACTCTCTGGGGATCAAGCAAGCAGCGTACTCGTTCTCGTCAATGAATGTGCATAACGTATACATTTTACATCCTTTATACACGAACCGCGAACGAAAGTCAATCGGCCGAATGTGCCGTTAAGCATGCTTGAGCCCGCGAAGCGTCTGAAATCCGTGCAGCCTGGAAATGCTGGCTACTACAGATGCTTGGCAGAGGTGACGTATGAGACTTTTTGTTTGGATCGCATGGGCGGCCGCTATTTTTGTGCTGACGTGCGCCTCGGACTCCGGCTTCTGGATGCATAACCGGCCGTTAAGCTTTCAGTGGGTCGGTTCGCCGGATTACTCCGAGCTGTTATCGTTCAAGACCGACTACGCGAGTATGGAAATGATCGTGCGCAAAGTCGGGCACTTTGTATCGTTCGGCCTGTTTGCCGTGCTGTTTGTTCGGCTTGGCGGCGGCCGGAAAGCAAGCTTTGCCGTTGCAGTGCTATATGCCGTACTGACGGAAATGATGCAGCTCCATTTCGCCAGGGACGGCAGGCTGTCCGATATGATGATCGATACGGCCGGCATCGCTTGCTTCCTGCTGTTCTTGCCCGGAAGACGTCCAAAGCAAGATGCGCGCGGGAGAGCCGATCCGGGCTTATAGCTGCATTATCCGCGGCGGAGCGGGTAATCCGAATGCTAGCGGCCGCCTCGCGCCGCCCGGATTTTCTCCTCGTATTGCTTGAATATGGCGTCCCCGTTATACTGCTCCATCAACAGACGCCGGTATTCGGGCCAGCGGGCGGAAGATTTGTCCGAGAACATCATTTTGACGAGCAGCTCGTTCTGCTTGGCGCGCATCGCCTCCACATTGATGCCGAGCGGCGGGGTTAGCGTCGTGCCGAGTCCTTCGAGCACCGGAATCGAGGTGACGGTGTCGAGGACGACTTGATCGCGAACGGTTCTGCGCGGGTCGATCACCTTCAGGCCGAGCACGTCCGGCGTGTTCGGGGTGAAGAAGTCCCAAATTTTCAGAAAATCCCCTTTCTTCACGATGTCCGCCTCGATTTTGTCGGGGTAGAGCGTAATCGTGTTGCCCTTCCGCGTATAGTGCTCGTGCTCCAGCCCGTAATGGGTCAGCAGAAACCCTTCCGCTCCGGCGAGCCAATCGAGAATTTCGGTCATCCGCTTCAGCTTCTCTTGATTCAAGCCCGCCGCGTTGTTCGAGTAGACGAACGGATAGTCCGGCGTAGGAGCGGCGCACAGTGGCAGGCCGCCGAATGGGTTGAACGGCACCCAATCCGCTTGGGGATTGACCTGCCTGCCTCTTGTCTGAATGCTCTCCGGATTGGCGTCCAGCGCGAAGTCGGCGGAATGGCCGAGCACGATGCCTGCTTTTCCTTGCACCGCCTTGTCGATATGCTGCTGTCCTTTATTCAGAAACCAGTCCGGGTCGACGAGACCGCCGCGGCTCACATTCAAAATATCCGTCACCGTCTGCTGGATAAGCGGATCGCTCTGCATGTCGATCAGCCTGTCGTTCTCGAAGTAGGCGGGATACAGCAGGCCGTTCTTTACGAACTCCGGCCAGTCGAGCGACAAGGAGGAGCCGTTGCCGGATACGGTAAAGCCATACGTGTCGTTCTTGCCGTTGCCGTCCGGATCGCCGAACGTGAACGCTTTCAGCACGGCGACATATTCGTCGTAGGTGCGGGGGACGGCCAAGCCGAGCCTCTGCAGCCAATCTTTGCGGATATAGTAGGCGCGGTACGATTTCTTGTCGTAAGGAATCGGCGCGCGGACGAATTTGTTGTGAAGCTGGTATTCTTTCAATTCTTTCTCGTTCATCCAGTAGGTGAAATAGTTCGGCATCGTCTTCGGCGTGACGAAATAAGTCATGTCCGCGAGCACATTATCGAGCGCTTGCTTCGCGCCGCCGTCCGGACTAAGCTGGAGCCACATGTCCGGCGGATCGTTGGCGGCGAGCAGATCGGCTATCTTCGCCTCGTACGCCTCGCCCGGCTCCATGAACGACACCTTGAGGCTCACATCGAATTTCGATTCGATCGCCTTGCGGACGAAATCGTTCCCGGGATCGGGGAGGCGCGAAGAGGACGGTCCGCTGATGAACAGGCTCAGCTGCATACGGCTGCCCGCATCCCGGGCCGCCCGGTCGGCGGAGGCGTCCCGTTCGTAGCGGTTCCATCCGATATAGCCGATCGCGGCGCAGCACAGGATGACCAGAAACAGAATAGATCCCCGCTTGACGTATTTCAACGTATTCGCCCCCTTGTCTTACCGGTGTAGCTTCTATGTTATACGGATTTGTCCGTAAAAGGAACAACCGATTTGCATGCCGCCCCTGCACGTTTTAAACCAAGGGCAATTTCACGTCAGCCCGTGAAGAGGCTGCAGGACAGAACGATCAGCCGATGTGCGGGAGAGAAGTCTGCTCGCGCGGCTATCTTTTCCCTCCCGTCGTCAAATGGAAAAGATGCAGTTATTCTCGGGAAATCGGCGCATGTATCGTTCATCAGATGGAAACAGTACAGTAAATTCTCCCGAATCGACGCCGATCGCCGTCATTGCGGGGAAATAGCTGCAGGTTTTCCAGTAAAACATGGCAACGGACCTTTTTCGCCGAATTTACATGCATGTTTGAGACTGTCGATTAACTGCTAGCGAAGCGAGAACACGCCGTTCCAAGTGAAAAGATACCTTCTTCTGCTCAGACAGCTTGTTTTAAACTCCTTGATTGATAAGGATTCAACGATTGGAATTTAAATCCAAAACTCGCCAGTTAATTGACAGTCTCTGTTTTCCAGTTCGCTCACCTAAGAGAGGGGCGTTCGTTCCGGCAATAGATGGCTCCACGAGCATGTAGTGCCAACTGACTCCCGCTATCCGCGCCTATGGAGGAATCCTCCGCACCCCCTATGATGTCTAATGCAGTTGCCCTGCCGCCTTTACGGAAAAACGTTTACATAACCACGGCAACAAGGGTACAATTTTGCCATGCAAGCCATTAAGGAGCGGGGGGACACGATGAGAAAAAAGAGCGGATTTCAGCGGCTGCTTCTATCCTATTTGCCCGTTTTCTTCGTCATCAGCCTGACGCTGCTGCTGCTTGCCTACCTGTCGCTCAGCGAAATGTCGCAGCGTTCCGCCTCGAAAGCGAATATGCTGCTCTCCCACAACATCAGCCAGACGATCGACGATGCGCTGCGCAGTCTGGATGAATGGATCGGCAATGAAATGCGCGGCAACGATGCGATCAAATCGTTTTTCTTGCCGGTACCGGCTTCGGACAGACAGCAGACGGACTACGAGGCGGCCGCGGCACTGAACGAAATGATGCGGAAGCACCCGATCCTGCATTCGATCTATTTGTACCGGACCTCGGATGCGAAGGTGCTGACTCCGTCTTCGCTAGTCCCGCTCGACCAGTTCGGCGACAAGCAGTTTATCGGGGCGAATATATCCGCCTTGACGCCGTTTCGTTGGGAAACGAAGCGGACATATGCGGAGCTGCCCGATTCCAAGGGAGTGCCGGTCGTCAGTCTCGTCAAAATCGCCGGCTTCTCGGACCGCAGCCTCCTCGTGATCCATGTGAGCACCGAAAGCTTGAGCGACATGATCGCGAAAATGTCCGAGTCGAAGCTGAACTTCGTCGAGCTGGTCGACGGCGGCGGCAAGCTGATCGCCTCCAAACGGCTGGCGGACGCCGAAGACGGCAAAGGGGAAACTCCCGATCCCGGCAAGGAGCTTTCGTTCGTGCGCTCAGAATACACCGGCTGGTCGGTACGGAGCGGAATATACAACTCGAGCATACTGGACTGGGTTTCGTCCTTGTTCTACGTCTGGATCTCGTTCGGCTTCGCGGTGATCGTGTTGGGGGCGGTGTGGCTGTTCTATGTAACGAGGCGCAATTTCCGGCCGATCGAGAGCGTCGCGAGCCGAATCGAAGCTTTTGCCCGGCAAAAATCCGAGCGGCTGCGTCTCGAAGAGAAGACGGACGAGTTCAAATATATCGAAGCCGCGATCGAACAATTGCTCGACCAGCACAGCCTGATGCAAGTTCAGAATGAGGAAAATATCGTTTACCGGAAAAGGCACGTCTTCCTGCATCTGCTCGAGGACGAGGATTACGCCGGGCGGGCGGAACGTACGGCGCAGTCGGAGCTTGCGCTGCTCGGGCTCGGGGCCCCGACGGGCGGCGCGATGGCCGCTCTGATCGAGATCGACCAGTTCCACGAGTTCGCCGGCAAGTATGACCGCAGAGATCAGCAATTGCTGAAGCAGGTGCTCGGCAATGTCGCCAAGGAGATTGCGGAGAGCGCTTCGGTCCGGCACTGCTCGGAATGGGTGAGCCCCCATCAGATGGGATTCATTTTCCGCTTGAGCGAATCGGACAAGCCGGAGAGCGCGGCCGTCGAAGTGCTGGAGAAATTGCGTGCCTGGATCGAGATGAATTTGTCATTTACGGTGACGGCGAGCATCGGAAGCTGCTGCGAAGAGCTGACCGGGCTGCCCGACTCGTACCGGAAAGCGCAGCAGATGCTCGGCTACAAATCCTCCCTCGGGACGAACCGGCTGATCGTTCCGGCCGATGTGGCGCAGCCGCATGGCGAAATGTTCAAACGGCTGCAAGATATACGCCTCATCTGCCAAGCGTTCCGGTCGGGCGATCCGGATTGGGCCGAACGGCTGAACGAGCTGTACCGATCCGTAAGGGAGGCTCTCTTTACGCGCGACGATTTGTTCCATCTGTTCAACATGCTGACCGTCCATCTGCACCGGGAAATGATGGAGCTGCCCGGCGAGTTTCAGGACATCTGGTACAAAGGATTCGGCCGACGGCTGGACGGGGTTATGGAGCGGCACGAGACGCTAGACGACATGTATGCCGAGCTGGATGCGCTGCTGCACGAAGCGTACAGGCAGATGAAAGCGATTCGCGAAGCGAGAAGCGCGCACCAGACGCTGCAAAACGTCAAAGCGTACATCGACGAGCGGTACGGCGACCCGGAGCTTTCGCTTGCCCAGGTGAGCGGGGAGTTCGGCTACAATGCCAGCTACTTCAGCCGGGTATTCAAGGAATCGTTCGGAGTCAAGTTTCTCGATTATGTAACCCAGATCCGGATGGATAAAGCGGTGGAGCTGCTGCGGGAAACATCGGCCCCGGTTCAAGATATCGCCGAGATGGTCGGGTATATGAACGCCTTGTCGTTCATCCGCGCGTTCAAGAAGCATACCGGCACGACGCCCGGCAACTTCCGCAAGGAGAGCCCGGACGCGCTGTAGCGCGGAAATCAACAAAAACGATGACGGGGTAAAAAAAAGGCGATCCCGCCATATGCCCGATTCGACCCGGATGGCGGCCGTGCCGTCTTTCGCGGACGGATCGGTTTTTTGGCTAACATATTTATATTTTCAGGGTCTCCGCAAAGTACTTGGAATAAGCTTCGAAGCAAGGCTCCACTTTGTGGGGTTATTTGGCTTCCGGCACCTTTCAACAAATATGCATATCGCGTAAAAAATCAAATATTTACGCCGTTTCGATGAACATGATACGGTACTAGCGAACCGGCCGGTTCCGATAAAAGCATATAAACGATCAGCAGCAGCGATTACTCAAGGAGGGTTACGGATCGTGTCCAAACAAATAAAAGCGGTTTCAATTACAGTCGCGGTCGCCATGCTCGCGCTAATGGGAGCGGCTTGCGGCAAGGCGGACGACAAGAAGGCGGCGGACGGCGGGCAGGGAGCGGCAAGCGGAGCGAGTGCGGCGAACGGTGGCGTATACCCGGAGAACGGGCTTCCGAAAGACCAGAAGGTTACGCTTAAGGTAGGGTTCTTCGAAAGCGGCATGGGCCGCGAATGGTTCGATTACGCGATGGACTCCTTTAAGAAGAAGTTTCCGAACGTCAGCTTCGAAGTCGTCTATTCCCCCAAGATCGATACGATCATAGGCACGAAAATATCCGCGGGCAACGATCAAGACATGTTCGATCTGTTCTCCGGCAGCATTCCGGGCGGAGTGGAGCCGGTCGTCGCGGCCGGCAAGCTGGAGCCCCAGGAAGATTTATGGGACCGCAAGGCATATGACGGAGGCGGCAAAACGCTGAAGGAAATCGCCCTGGACGGCGAATACGTTTCGGCACCGCGGGTGCTGGGCAAAACGTATGCGCTTCCGAACGCCGGTACGAGCGCCGGACTGATGTTCGACAAAAATATGTTCGTCAAAAACGGCTGGAACCAAAACCCGAAAACATGGGAAGAGTTTCTGAAGCTGTGTGAAGACATTAAAGCGAAAGGCATCATTCCAATCACGTTCCCGGGTCAATACCCGGGCTACCTCGATTATGCGTTCGGCGTCTGGAAGCAGTTCGAGCTGGCGGAAATAAACGGCAACCTGAAAACGTTCGAGGACAACTACCGCAACTTCAAGCTGCCGCAACATTTGGCTCCGGAAAATATCGAACGCTGGAATCGCGTATTTGAGATGGGCAAGAAAGGCTATTTCCCCGAAGGCGTCGCCGCGCTCAACCATACGCAGTCGCAGATGCAGGTGCTGCAAGGCAAAGCGGCCATGGTTTCCTCGGGAACCTGGGTGCAGAACGAGATGAAAGAGTCGACGCCGAAAGAGTTCAAATGGGGCTTCA
The DNA here is from genome assembly GCF_005938385.1 of Paenibacillus mesophilus. Taxonomy (GTDB): domain Bacteria; phylum Bacillota; class Bacilli; order Paenibacillales; family NBRC-103111; genus Paenibacillus_AB; species Paenibacillus_AB mesophilus. The sequence continues at coordinate 6,149 of NZ_VCRA01000022.1, read as the reverse complement.
TGGCCGTGCCGATGAGCAGCAAGCCGGGCAGCACGATCTATGTGCGGCTCAGTGCGGGCAACGGCAACTACATTTGGGCGGCCAAGCCTGAGCTGAACAAGAAGTGGGCGAAAGAGTTCAACGTGTGGCTGTGGAATTTGGACGTCCAAACGATGATCGCCGATAAAGGCGGCATGCTGCCGGTACGCAAAGATTTCTCCGACGACCCGGTGCGCGCGAGCAAAATCCAGGACGCGCCGAAGGCGATGTACGACTATATGAAGACGAATAAAGTGATGCTGGAGAGCGGCTTCCGCAACGTCTCCCTCACCGATCCGGCCTACCAGCAATCGAACAAAGTGATGAACGAAGCGGTTACGCAGATCGCGCTCGGCAAGCAGGACCCGATGCCGGTTCTCCAGGAAGCCGAAGCGCTGCTGAAGAAAGCGATCGAAGCCGCGGCGAAATAACTACATGCAAACTTAGGACTGTCACGTAATAACGTATCTGCTAGGAGATGGCCCCGTTTGTCATGAGTAGGAGCGGGCGTCGGCTGCAAGGTAGGCAATTATGTGACAGTTCCTTAAAAAGGAGTGTGCCCGTTGCAAGCGATCCGAAACGAAACGAACGCCGACCGTCCCGTCCGAACGGGATGGCTGCAAAAAGCGAACGTACAGAAGCGTTTGTTTCTCCTTATCGCCATAGTACCCGCATTCGGAGGATATTTGCTGTTCACGCTGTATCCGAACTTGATGTCCGTCTATTACTCGCTGTTGAATTGGAATGGCATCTCGGAGCCGAAGTTCGTCGGTCTCGACAACTATTCGACGATGATCCGGGACAAGTACGTGTGGAGGGCGCTCGGCCACAATTTGTTTTACATGGTCACTGTCCCGGTATGCGTCATTCTGATCTCGCTGCTGCTCGCCTACTTGCTTACGAACAAAGGCTACAAAGGCACGAAGCTGTTCAAGGTGCTGTTCTTCTTCCCGAACGTGCTGTCCACGGTTGTCGTCGCCTTGCTGTGGGCGTTCGTCTACGACGGCAGCTATGGGCTGCTGAACGCGACGCTCGGACTGCTCGGCATCGATATGGGAGGCTATTACTGGCTCGGGGATACCCGGACGGCGTTGGCCGCGATCGTGCCGCCGTTCGTCTGGGCGGGAGTCGGGCTCTATGTAGTCATCTTCATGAACGCGATGATTACGATCCCGCGCTCTCTCTACGAATCGGCCATCATGGAAGGGGCGGGTCATATGACGCGGCTGTTCCGCATCACGATTCCGCTCATCTCCCCGATCATCCGGGTCAGCGCGCTGTTTCTCGTGCTCGGTTCGCTGAAGAGCTTCGACAAGGTGCTCATCCTGACGAACGGCGGACCGTCCGGCTCGACCGACGTCATCGGGCTGTACATGTTCAACCTGGCGTTCGGCAGCGAGTCGCACAATTACGGCTACGCGTCCGCCATCGGCATGTTCCTGTTCGTCGTTCTCATCGCGGCGAAGCTGCTTGTGGACAAATTTATGCCGAACAAAGCTTACGAGTATTAGGAAGGGGAGAGGACTTATGAAGGAACGGCGCACATGGATGGACCTCATATGGCGGCTCGCGCTGATCGTCTGGTCGATTACGATCCTCTTCCCGCTCGTATGGGTGCTGTATGAATCGCTCAAAACGAACCGCGAGTTTTTCCAGAACGTATGGTCACTGCCGGAAGTCTGGAAGTGGGTCAATTACAAAAACGCCTGGGTGAAATACAAGCTCGGCACTACGCTGCTGAACACGCTGTACTACGTGGGGGCGAGCCTGCTCCTCGGCACGCTGCTTACGACTTTGAACGCATACGCGCTTACGCGAATGGAGTTCAAGGGCCGCAAGCTCATTTGGGGCACGATTATGCTGTCGCTGTTTTTGCCGGGGATCAATGCGCTTATTCCGCAATACGTGCTTATGCGGGATCTGCATTTGACGAACAGCTTGACCGGACTGATCCTGCTGGAGAGCTTGGGCGAGAGCGTCTTCTTCCTCATGCTGCTCGGCGGCTTCATGCAGTCGCTGCCGAAGGAGCTGGAGGAAAGCGCGTTTATGGACGGCGCCTCGCTGTATCAAGTGTTTTTCCGCATTATGGTGCCGCTCGCGATGCCCGGCATCGTGACGGTGGCGATTTTCAAGTTTCTCGGACTGTACAACAACTTCCTGGCCCCGTTCATTTATTTGAGCGATCCGAAAAAGTATACGATCGGCGTCAACATGTACCAGGCGAACCAAATGATGCAGTACACGGCGGATTGGGTCACGTTGTTCGCCGGCGTGACGATCGCGATGATTCCTTCCATTCTGATGTACGTCTTCTTCCAGCGTTGGATTATGGAAGGGGCTACGATGGGAGCGGTGAAGGGGTAAGGGTCCCCCAAAAGTGAAGAGGGGCTTCGAAGCTTAATCCGATTACTTTTGGGGGAGCCCCCAACTGGTCCCCCAAAAGTGAAGAAGGCCTTCGAAGTTAATTCCGAGTACTTTTGGGGGAGCCCCCGAAACATCCGAAAGTCTTACACCCTAGATAACTTCTAGTCAGACCGGAGAATACATTTCCAATGGTCAAGGAGTGAATCGAATGGGAAAGAAGTTGCAACAAGCTGCGGGCAAATGGATCGCCGTCCTGCTGATGGCATTGTCCGCGTCGATCGTCTGGAGCGGGAGTACGTCCGTGGCGGCATCCGCATCGAACGGGAGCGGGAGCTTGATAATCGTGGACAACGGCGCCCCCCATGCCGTCGTGATCGTGGCGGAGCAGGCGGACGATACGACCCGCCGTGCCGCGGACGAATTGGTCGAGTATGTCCGGAAGTCGACGGGCGCCGTCCTGCCGGTTATGACGGAGCAGGAGCTGCACACGAACGGAGGAAGCTTGAACGTGCATGTCCGCCTCTATGTAGGCGATTCCGGTTCCGACCCGCACATGGCGAACTTGCTGCAAGGGCTCGATGATGACGGCTTCGTCATTCATCCTCACGGCAACTGTATCGTAATCGCGGGACCGACTCCGTCAGGCACCGCGTACGGCGTCTATGATTTTCTGGAGCGTTATGCAGGCGTCCGGTGGCTGCTGCCGGGTCCCGACGGGGAGGACGTTCCGCTGAGTGCCAATTTGTCCGTTCCGGGACAGGACGTCAGAGAGGAACCCGTCTTCTTCTCCAGAGTGTTCAGTCCCGGAACGAGCTGGACGCAATATCCGGAGCGGTCGGATTGGCTGGACAAAAACCGGCTGCACAACCGGATCCATTTTCATCATAATTTGTTGAAGCTGTTCCCGCCTTCGCAATACGGCACGACGCATCCCGAATATTTCCCGATCCGGAACGGCCAGCGATATATTCCGCCTACCGATACGACGCACGGGTGGCAGCCTTGCTTTACCGCGCCCGGCATCGTGGAGGAAGCGGTAAGCAACATCATCCGCTATTTCGCCAACAACCCGGACGAAACGTCATATTCGCTCGGCGTAAACGACTCGGGCGGCTACTGCGAAGCGAACCCGGATCATCCGGACTACCCGAACAAACTGAATTCGATCGGCCTCGTGGACATGTCGGACCTTTACTACAACTGGGTCAATCAAGTGGCGGAAGGCGTGCTGGCCGTATACCCGGACAAATGGTTCGGTCTGCTCGCTTACCAGGAGGTGATGGACCCGCCGTCGTTTCCGCTGAACGCGCGCGTCGTTCCGTTTCTGACGAAAGACCGGATGGCGTGGGCCGATTCGGCCGTAGAAGCGGCAGGCCAAGCGCAAGTGCAGCAATGGGCGGCCGTGACGTCCAACTTGGCCTGGTACGATTACATGTACGGTACGCCGTATTTGGTGCCGAGGGTATACAACCATCAGATGGCCGACAATTACAAGTTCGCCGCGCAGTCCGGGGTAACCGCCCATTATGCGGAGCTGTATCCGAACTGGGGAGAAGGACCGAAGCCGTGGATATCGGCCAAGCTGCAATGGAATCCGTCCGCGGATGTCGACGCGCTGCTGCAGGAATGGTACGTCCGGGCGGTAGGGCCGGCAGCGGCGGCGGACCTTGCCGCGTATTACGACCATTGGGAGCAATTTTGGACGCAGCGGGTCAAGGCGACGGACTGGTTCGAGTCCCGTAAAACGGGTACCTATTTGGCGTTCAATTCGGCGGACTATTTGAACATCGTCACGGATCGGGAAATAGCCGACAGCCGGGCGCTGCTCGAGTCGGTCGCGGCCAAAGCGCAGACGGCGCCTCAGAAGGCCCGGGCGAACTTGCTGCTTCGGGCGTTCGAGTATTACGAAGCTTCGGCGCTCAGCTATCCGAAGGATACGGCGGCCCCGGCGGACAGCGCCTCCGCACTGGCGATGCTGGACGAGATGGATCGGACGCTCGGGACGAAGCAGCTTATGCTGCAAAAGCGTCTGGATTTGGTCGATGCGTTCAAAAACGACCCGGTTCTCGTTCACTATCTTGATCCGAGAACGTATTCGCTGACGTGGCCACTATGGAATGCAAAAACATACTGGGATATGGCGGGCTACTTGGAGCGGAACGAGCCGAACGGAGGACCGGTTACGGATCAGGTAGCCGCGCTGGCCGCGGGCGGAACGAGTCCGCAAATGAAGTCGTTCGCCCGTCTGCTGAAGGAAGCGCGAAGCGGCTTGTTCCAGATGGCGGCCAACGGTTCGTTCGACTCCGGATCGACAACGGCGGCACCTTGGACGAATTGGATTCAAAGCACCGGTACGATCCAAAGGTCGACGGAGCTCGCTCGTTCGGGTGCGGCAAGCTTGAAAATCCAAGGATTGGACCGGGGAGGGCCCGTACAAGTATTTCCGGTAGAGCCGGGACTGCTCGCCGCGCGTACGTATTATAAAGTTCCGGCGGGTTATGCGGGCAAAGGGACGATTCAGCTCGCGATGAACTTGAGGGACAGCGCGGGCAAGCAGATCGGTTCGGCCCGGGGCAAGACAGTTAGGCTTGCCGGCGGCGCCGGGACATGGAACGAAGCGATTATGTTGTACGACATCCCGGCCCAGGTGGGCGGCGCCGCCGTCAAGAGCGTGCAGTTTATCGTCATCGTCGACAGCTTGACCGACGGCACGGCTTATTTGGATGACGTCTCCGTATTCCAGAACCGCAGCAGCTTGAATTTGGAATCGACGTTCTGGCCCGTATTGGACTATATCCGGTCTTCCGGGCCTCAGGCGGGGGATATCAGGCAAGCGGTTACGGATACCGTCTATGGTTCCGTCTACGGCTCGGAGCGGGAATGGGCACGGCTTCTGCTGACGATGGCGGACGGCGGTCCTCCCGCATCGGCCAACAGCTCGTTCGAGTTAGGGTCGGGAACGGCGGCCGCGCCGTGGACTTATTGGGTCAGCACGACAGGGAGCATCGCCAGATCGAATGCGGCTTCCCGTTCCGGACAGTACGGCCTGCTCATTCAAAATATGGTGCGGGGCGGACCGGTGCAAGCGATGAACGCCGTTCCCGGACGTTTCGCGGCGGAAGCGTTCTATAAAGTAAAGGACGGAACTCCGGCGAACGGCACGATTCAGCTGGCGGTCAACTTCCAGGATGCGCAAGGGAAGACGCTGTCTACCACCGTCTCGGAGGTGCGGGCGCTGAACGGCTCCACTCCGGGCTCATGGGAGCCGATCCGGCTGAAAGGAGTCATTCCCGCGACTGCGGGCGGCAGCGAAGTGAAGAAGCTGCAGCTTGTCGTCATAGCCGACAAGGTGACGAACGGGGCGGAGCTTCTCGTGGACGACGTGTACTTGTATGCGACGCCAGCGAGCCCTTGAATGTGTTGTAAGTGAAAACAAGCAGCCGGTTAACCGGCTCAGAGTGTCGATAAAGTCTAATGGGCATTTCGCACTTTATTTTTTTATGTGGTGACTCTCGTCTCAAACAAGAAAAATCGATTTAAAACGATCTGAGAGCCACGTTATGATGTGAAAAATGTTCTTTTTAATCGCCCTTGAAAAAATCGGGGGTTTCTCGACAGCCTGAGCCGGTTAACCGGCTGTTTGTTTTTTGTGCGCCACGCATGGCGACTAACTAGGCGGTGAAAGTCCGCTGTGGGGGCATGTAGTGGCCAACCACTAGCCAAGAGCAAGGGTGTCCATCGCGAGGTGGAATCTGAAGGAAGCTGGA
>NZ_VCRA01000021.1 GCF_005938385.1 Paenibacillus mesophilus | reverse complement strand
CGAAACAGTGTGCCGTAGACGGTACGAATTAAGAAGCTTTGGTGGGGTATTTCACCTAGTTGACGATTGAATACCCCAAACAAGAGTATTTGATTAACTTTTAGGCAAGTAAATCGACAGTCTCAAAGGTACAGGTAATTTCGGCAAAATGGATCCATTCTCCGATAAACAGCAGAAATAGATGTACCTTTTCCAGTGAGACGCGTCCTTTTTGCGAATCGAGTAATTTATACTGGATGTTTTCCATTTAGGATCTTTAACGGAATTACCGCCCTGACTGACGGCCGGGGCTTTGTGGACCGGCAAGTCCCGGCCGTCAGAGAGCAGGTACGTTATTCCGTTAAAGTTCCTTAGGTAAATCCGCGCAAAATGAAACGGTAATGCCAAAGCCGCTCCGTTGGAGGGCTTTTTAGCTCCTTCAGACACCCTGGAGATCAATCTCCTTCTATCGAAATGATCCCGCCTACGTATACCGCGTCCAAGATCGCAGCGTCTGAGCTACATCGGCGCCTTCCACAATCATTTTGCGAATATCGTCGTTGATCAGCTGGCGGGAGGCGTTCCACTTTTTGTTCAAATAGTACCCGCTAATCTGCACATGATCAAGCTCCTCCAAGTAACGGGACCAGATCGGATGAACGGTCAACCTTCGCTGTTCCGCTTGAGACTTCGAAATCGGCGGACTCCACGAATGGCATTCCACAATGTAATGGCGCAAAAACTCCCAGGCAATCCGCGGATGGGCCGATTTCGTCGTAACCCCGGCACCGCCCATATAGACCATGTTCGCCTTGGCCCCGCCCGGCATGTTCGGCAAGCCGACGACTCCGTAACGGTCGCCCAGCTTATGATGGAACAACTGACCGGCATTCCACGCAAAAGAAAAGGTCATCGCGCTCTCCTCGTGCCAAGCGCCCGCTTCGCATGGCTCATCCGGCTTGCGGATTATTCGGTGGACACGAAACGCGTCGATCAGCTTGCGGAACGCCTCGATGGTGGCGGGACTATCCACGTATCCTCTGGACGTCGAACCGTCGGGAGCGACATACCTTCCGCCGTTACGCATGACGAACGGCTCGAACCATTCGATATCGACGCCGATGCCAAATCCGAATTGCTTCGCAACCCCTTGTTCGCTGCGAATCGTCAGCCGGCCCGCCAGCTCGACCATATCGTCCCAGCTCCAGTCATCGGTCGGATAAGCGAGCCCAGCGCGGTCGAACATCTCTTTATTGTACAAAATAAGCGGCGCGCTCACTTCGATAGGCAGTCCGGGCAGCATCCCGCCATTGCGGGCGACACGCATCAGACCGGCATACAAGTCCTCCTCCAAGCCTTCGGTTTCCGCAACGTAAGGATTCAAGTCGATAAAAATGCCGTCCGGGTTGCCGATCTGCAATCCGCCCGTTTCGATGATATCCGGAGCGTCTTCGGACTTGTAAGCCTGCATCATTTCGAAATAATCTTTGGACTGCTCGACCACGATCCGGACATCGGGGTTCGCCTGTTCGAACGATTCCTTCGCTTTCATGACTTGCTGCATATTGTAGGCGATTTCCGTTATGAATCGAATTTGTTTCATGAGGTTACGTCCCTTCTCCCATAGGAACTTTAACGGAATAACGTACTTGCCCTATGACGACCGGGCTTGCAGGTCCACAAAGCCCCCGGTCGTCAGTCAGGGCGGTAATTCCGTTAAAGCTCCATAGTTGTGATCGCTTTTTCCAAATAACCGACAGCGGCCGCTTCAAACTCTTTCGCCTGACCCAAATAGGCGGCGCAAGCTTCGCGCATTTCCGGCGAAAGCATCTCGGCCGTACGAACGAACGGCACTAGCCGGCTCAGCTCCTCCATCGCTTCCGCCGCTTGTTCATAGGCTTCCGAGGCCAGCAGCGTCAGCCGCATCGTCTCCCCTTCGAACGGAACGCTGCGCAAATAAAGCGATGCATAGCGCTTCGACTCGGCATATACCGCCGACAGCTGTCCCATCCCGTACCGGTTCGGCGCGACGTGATCGCTGCGAAGATGACGAATCCAGCAGTCGTATGCCGCAAGCCCGGACGTATACTGCAAATAATTGGTCATCGTCCGATAATCGCAGCCTTTCCTTGCGTAATCGACGGCGAATCGGACCGCCCGCTCCGCCTGCCGCCGGCTTTCCGCTTCCTTCGTCGGACGGCTTCCCGTTTCCCCCCTCCGGACTCCATCAATCCCCGCCATAAAACGGACCGGATTGTCTGTCACGTCTTCGTAGGAAATCGTTTTGCCCTCGGACCGCATCCGGTCGGTTAAGTAAACGATTCGCCGTTCTTCGTCGTACCCGTAAATGATCGACCACTCGTGAACGTACGGCTTGGCGGCCAGCGTATCGAAATACAGCACCGGTTTGCCGAGATCGATATATTTGCGGATGAACGGCAGCACCGCCTCCTCAATCGGCAAAACGACCGGAAACCGTTCCACGGCGCCGACAAGCGGTACGGGCGAATCCGGGAGCTGGCCGCATAGAATGGCAATGTCATAGCCGAGCTCTTCCATGAGCGTTTGAAGCGTCCGCCTCCAGTCGAACATGTACAAGCCGTCCGCGAACGTCGTTTTGTCCGAAATTTTCATGCGGAATGCAAAGGCCGACACTCCCATCAGTTCGGCCATGTCCCGCCGATCCCCAAGCATAGCCAGCACGCGCCCGACGCTGTCGACGACGGTCGTCATCACCGAGACGTGCGCCGGCCATTCCGGCAGCTGCAAAATTTTTTCCTGGCCAATCCGCTCCCTCCCTTCTTCTCGGGCAGCAGGCCGAGAGAGACGCGGATATGCTCCTGGCGGAGCTTCTGGCGGGAGCGGTACAAGTACGTGTAGACGGAGCCGGTCGTCATCCGGTACATGGAGGCGATCTCCTCGGGACTTAGCTGGCGAAAGAAGGTCGCCTTGAAAATGCCCCGCTCCTTCGGATTCAGACAATGAAGCAGCGCATGGATCGTTTCGTACAGCTCTTTGCGGAGCAAGCTTTCCGCCGGGTCCCGCTCCTTGGCCGCCGCATCGGAAGCCGTTCGGGCCAGATGGTAAAGGATGCTGTCCAAGTCTTCCCAGTCGACCCGGGACTCGTCGTTCACCGCCGACCCCATTGATGCGAACGGGCGCTCCTTCCGGTGCGGGCCGCCACGGCGCATGCGCATGTTCGCCTGATTGCGCACGATCCTGTACAGCCACGGGAGAAACCGGCTCGTATCCGCAAGCGATCCCAAATGCATAAAAGCCCGGATAAGCGCATCCTGCACAATATCGTCGGCCAGGTGCGGATCGCCGGTCATCCGCTCGGCCCAGCCGCGCGCCTTGCTCCTGTGCTGCTCGATCAGCTCGCCGAACGCTTCGGTATCCCCTTGCTGTGCCCGCTCCACCAGCGACCGGTCCAGTTCGGACCGCGTCACGGCGTCCCGTGTTTCCTTGTCTGCGCCGATTCCGGCTGCTTGTTCCGCTTTCATTCCCATGCCTTCCTCCTGCGTCTCTTCTTGCCTCATGAAGTTCGATGCCGTCCGCCGATCCGTTTTGAACAAGTTTTTATGTGAATTCCCTATACAACCTGCAAATTCCTTTTGCGGCAAGCGGAAAAAGACTGCCGGACGCACCGGCAGCCTGGTCGAACGGTTGCAATTTTACCGGATACCGACAACTTATCTTTGCAGAATCGTTATCAGATTTCCTTCCGGATCGGCGACATGGAATCCTTTGGCCTCACCGTACGTTTTAATATCGCCGACGGCTGCGCCTTCCTTGGCCATATGCTCGTACGCGGCATGAATGTCCTTGGTCGCTATACTGAAAGCGGCTTCCGTAATACGATGGTCTTCATCTGCTTGCAGTAAAAGAATACCGACGCCCTGCATGTCAAAATAGCCAATACACGTACCATTCCCCCAGCTCAGTGGCAGTCCCAGGACGTTTTTGTAAAAATGCTCGGCCTTAGGATAATCTTTAACCCTCACATAAATTTCGGCAACCCGATGTTCAATTAACGATTGTACGGTTTGTTCGCTCATCTCATATTCCGCCTCTTCTATTTGCTGGCAGCACTTTTGCGGTTCTCGTATTCTTACCCGTTCGTCGGTATATAGATTTCGGTTACGCCCTGAGGCTGAAGATGCTCCGCGAAAATTTCGAATCTCGGTTTCGTAAAATTCAAGTTATATTTGCTCTTTACGGGCTCCTTGCATATGTGCCCCCAGAAGCTCCCTATGTACCTCTCCTCGAACCGGCAGACTGCGTATTCGTCCGCAGGAATCGTAAAGCCGACCATGCCTTCCGGAATCGGTCCGTCGGATTCCGTCACCTCGTGCGCGATTATTAATCCGTTCGGGATAATGACGAGATAATGATTCAGATTTTTCTTATGCGCAATTTCGTCGCCTCTTGCTTTTATTTCGTCGAAAAGTCTATTCTCATCGTCCGGCCCGCCGCCTTTGACGCCTACGACGCTAACCGCCTCCCGCCTCTCGAAACGCACCTGCATAAACTCGTCTATGTTTACCTTAACCGCTTCACTCTCACTCATTTGCATCGCCTCCGAGTCGGATTAGTAATACCATACATTGAACCGGTTGCCGTCGGGATCGTAGAAATGGAACATCGAGTATCCTTCGATCGGCGGTTTTCCTGCAATAGCGGATACGGTTACGCCGCCCTGAACAAGACGGTCGTATTCCTCCAGCAGCTTGCGCAAGTGAAAGTAAGGTCTCACCGGATAATCGGACGGATCGGTACTAGCGTTCGCCGGCAGCTGCTCCAGCCAGATTTCCGAGAAACCGACCGAATAGAACGATGTCCGCGACGCCATCAAGATCCAGCCTTCTTCACGGAACTCCTCGATGACCTCGAAGCCGAGAAATTGCCGGTACCACGACACGGAACGGCTCAAGTCCGTCACGCCGATCCGATGCCACTCGCACGGAGAGAACAGGCATTCATCCCGGGTGTTCCGCTCGTCTCCGCAAGCGGTCAACCGAATGCTCTCGTCCGTCGCCCAAAAATCGAAGTACATTTTGCCGCCGGGCCCGCGATACAGTTCGGTAATCCGGACTTGCTTCATGCGGAACAGCTCATGAGCATGAACAATATCTCTCGTGTTGAAGCAGAGCCGCAGATGGGGATCGGTCATTCCCGATTGTGCGTAAAGGTGATGCTGCGGATTGTCGACCTTGGCCGATTTGATCCAAATGATCCCGAATCGCGGAATGCCTAGCGCCGTCATGCGCTCGTCCTGCGTATCGTTCGTTTGCCGTTTGGCGCCGTCGCCGACAAGGCTCCAGCCCATATGCTCCACAAACCATTGAACGGCCCGATCATGCTTATCCCAGCCGACATGGATCATCGCCCCGTCACATTCATACCGGGGAGGAGCGACGATCGGATACCCGTTGTCACATGTGTCGCCTTGAACTTCGAACGATTTCACCGTCACTTTGGACCGATTGGCCGCCCCGACGCCGATTTGGCCCGCGAGATGGCCGTATTCGCCCTCGGAACGAAACCGCTCTTCCCCATTCACGAGCAGCACCGCATACGACGCTTCGATAATCCAGTCAACCTTCACCCATTCATCGAGAGGTATGCGCCCTTGTCCGGGAATTCCTTGCGGTGTACCCGTTGCCGGATCGACCCAGCGAAGCTCATCCGGATTCGGCCCCCAGTTCAAAATCACTTCGCTCTTCGCAAAACGCAGTCTCAAATTGGTCGAGTCGGTTTTGGCGGTTACCGATACGCGCAGCGGCACTTTGTAGAAGTGCGGGGTGGATACGTAGCCCCCGTTGCTTTCCAAGGTGATCTCCAGCTGGTTCCTTTTTTGCTTGGACGAACAGCCTGTCGCCACGAGCTGCCTTACGATATTGCGGAACTTGTCGTCCCGCGACGGCTTCAGCGGATGCAGCTGGTCCTTCACGAGCAGGAGCAGCCGTTCACCCAGCTTCTGCCTGGCGTTATACAGCTTCTTCTTGACCGTCGCAACAGGCACTTCCATCATATCCGCTATCGACTGGTACGACAGATCGCTTATGTAAAACAGCACCACCATATGCCGCTCCGCATCCGGCAGCTCGGCGACGGCAAGGCGGACTTGCCCGGCCATGTCGTTTCGTTCGGCCGCCTGCTCCGGATCGGCCTCGGCGTCCATCGCTTGAACCGTGTCCTCCAGCACGACCGTGTGCAGTTTTTTTCTGCGCGTCAACCGGTGAACTTGGTTCATCACGATTCGGCGGAACCACCCGGGGAATGCCTCCGGCTCCCTCAGCTGATCCAGCTCCCGCCATACGGTCAAGAAAGCTTCTTGAGCGGCATCTTGCGCCAAATGCGCGTCCCCGAGCATCGAATAAGCCAGTCCATAAGCCATATCCTGATACCGCACGACCAACTCCTCGAATACCTGTTCTTTCTCCAAACGACCGGCGTCCTCTTTGGACATCCTGGCGATCAATTCCGCGGTCATACCATCCCTCCCACTATAAGGAGCCGTTAACATCGCAAAAAGTTCCGTTCCTGCTTTTTAGACCGCTGCTATTATTTCTTAGTCCTTCCATAATATCGCACATACGTTCGCAATGTAAATAATTTACTGTATCGACCCATTTATTTAAAATAATTATTAAATGGTATTGATTTCATATGAAACCGTGCATATAATAAAACCAATACTTAACATACATTAAAGTTTATAAAGTTTATTTAATGAACGGAGGATGGATATGAACGAATCGCAAGTGGTGATGATCACGGGTGCAACGAAAGGGCTCGGCAAGGCGTTGGCACTGGCATTTGCCAAGAAAGGGGCAAAGCTTGCACTATGCGCCAGAGGTGAAAGCGGATTGGAGGCGGTCAAGCGCGAAGCCGAGTCATCCGGAGCCGCATCCGTATTGACCGTGACGGCGGATATTCGCTCATCGCGGGACGTTGAACGTTTCGTCGCTCTGACGGAGTCGCAGTTCGGACGCATCGACGTCCTGATCAACAATGCCTCCATGCTCGGACCGAGTCCGATGCCGCTTCTGCTCGATTATCCGGAGGACGACTTCGGGGAGGTGCTGCGGGTCAACGCGGTCGGAACTTTTCTCGTTACGCGGCGCGTCATTGCGGGCATGCTTCGGCACGGAGCCGGTTCGGTCATCAACGTGACATCGGAGGCCGGGAACGTCGGTTATTCCGGCTGGGGGGCTTACGGCATTTCCAAGTTCGCGGTGGAAGGCATGACCGAGACATGGGCGGCGGAAGTCGACGGCAGCGGCGTGAGAGTCAATATGGTCGATCCCGGGGAAATGGACACGGAGATGCACGCCTTGGCCGTACCGGACTGCGATTATGAGTTGGCCGATCCGAACGATTTGGTCGGCGTGTTTCTGTATTTGGCTTCCGATGAGGCTCAGGAGATTAACGGCCGGCGCTTCGAAGCGCAGTCCTATGCCGCGGCACAAACGGCAGCGGCCGACAACGGCGCCGAATAGAAAAGAATAGAAAGGAAAAAGGTGAAAGCCATGGAAGCGGAATCCGCGTTCACATTCGAATTGCCGTCCGACCGCAATGCCGGGGCTCCGCCGGAAAGACGGGGCTTGCGGAGAGACCGCGTCAGACTCCTCGTTCAGAACCGTGCCGACGGGACGGTCAACCATTCCAGCTTTCACCGGCTGGCCGACTTCTTGCGGCCGGGAGACTGTCTCGTGCTTAACGAGAGCCGGACGATTCCCGCATCCCTGCAAGCGCGGCGGTTCAGCGGGGAGTTGTTCCTCGGCTCGCTCGAAGTCCGGTTGGCGAGACGAAACGGAGAATCGGCATGGGACGCTTTGCTGCTTCGGCCGGACGAGAGGAAAGGTATGCCGTCGGCAGCGGAAGCGAGCAGCGGAGATATGCTTCGCTTCTCCCCTTCCCTGCACGCCGATGTGGAGCTGTGTCCGTCTTCGCCGTTCGTCACGCTGAAGTTTAACCGGGAAGGCAATGAACTGATGGGCGAAATATATGCGCTCGGAGAGCCGGTTCGCTACGAATATTCGGAGAAGCCGTGGGAGTTGGACTACTACCAGACGGTGTATGGCACCGTTCCGGGCTCGGTGGAAATGCCGTCCGCCGGACGCGCGTTTACGTGGGAAATGATGTTCAGCCTGCAGCAGAGACATATACGCATCGCTTACGTACAGCTTCACACAAGCTTGTCCTACTTGTACGGATCGCGCCTCGATCCGGCGCATAACGCCGAATATTACGCCGTCTCCGCCCGCGCTGCGGACACGATCAACGAAGCGAAACGGGACGGAGGACGCATCATCGCCGTCGGAACGACTGTCGTCCGCTGCCTTGAATCCGCCGCTGCCGGAGACGGCTTCGTACGTCCGGGCTCGGACTGTACCCGGCTGTATATCGACGAAACGGTTCCGCTGCGTGTGGCGGACGGCCTGATCAGCGGTCTTCATGAGCCGGAAGCGAGCCATTTGCATATGCTGTCCGCTTTCGTAGGAATAAGCTCGCTGCGGTATGCCTACGACGAGGCGATCCGGGAACATTATTTGTGGCACGAATTCGGCGACGTTCACTTGATCCTGTAAGGTCGATTTGGTTCAAAGATCAGCCGATCCGTTCCGCAAGCTCGTTTCGATGCTGCTCGATCCAGATCAGCGCAGGCTCGATGGCTCCGACAAGCACTTCGATCGCCCTCTCCGGCGGAACTTTCGCTAGCGCCTGTACCCGGCTGTGCAGGAGGCGGGCTGCCATGAAGTCGGGGAGTGCGGAGACTTCTCCTGCGGTTAACGGAGCCCCGAAGCTCCGGACGTAAGGATGAAGCGCGGCGGCCGCCCTGTCCATATCGAACGTACAGCCTTGAATGAGCGAATAAATGCTGCCGCCGTCCAACGGCTCGGGACGAAGCGCCGCGAAATATATGATCAGATCGGCGACATCGCGCACCCGGGGCTGGAGGCTGATCCAATCGAAATCGTACAGGGCGCATATGCGGCCATTCCGATACGCTACGTTGGCAGGATGGTAGTCGCCGTGGATGACCGCATGCGGAAGACCGCGGTACACTTCGTCGGACAGCCGTTCCTTGATCCGATCCGAGAAGGCAATCATCAATTCGAGCGTGCGGCGCTCAGGATAAGACAAATCGCGGCGTTCGCGATGCACTTTGTCCAACGCCTCCGAAATAACAGCCGGATCGTCATACCGCGGCAGCGATTTGACGCAATCCGTACGGAAATCTTCGGCCGCCCGGTGCACCGTACCGAGGAAATCACCCGCAGCCGCGAGCTGCTCCGGATCGTAGGGATCGTAGGTCTCCCCGGCCATATAAGGGAACAACTGATACGTGCCCGTTCCGGCCGTACAGCGGCGGAAGCCTTGCGCGGTCGGCAAAGGCACGGGAACCGGAATCCCTTTCGCTCCCAAATGAAGCAAGTACTGCTCCTCATAGTCAATCCAATTGTCACCGCTGTATTTGGCGCTTCGTCTCCGCAATATTCGTACCTGTCCGTTCGACCGGACGATGTAGTTCCGGTTGGCCGTCCCCCCTGTCAAAGCGGTGATCGGCTCGTCAGGCTTCATTCCATAATATTCCAATGCTTGCATAACCTCTTGCCGATCAAGTTCCTGCTGATCCATGAAAACGAACCCCCTCCGTATAATTGTGGTATGCTGGTAGCAGAACGAATTCGTCCGGGAGGAACTCGCGTGAAGCTCGATTCGACCCGAATCTTGTCCGTTGCCCGGTATGTGTACGACGAGGAAAACTACGTGCGCAACCATAGCCATAACTTTTACCACGTTCTCGTCGTGACCGGCGGGTGCGGTCTTCTTACCGTGAATGGCGAGAAGCGTGAAGCCTGCTGCGACGACGTCCATTTCATACCGCCGGGCGTATGCCACGAAATTGCATCCGACCCCGTTATGCCGCTCCGAACGCTGGAATGGAAGTTTTATACGGCTGACGCCGGGCTGGAAGCGGCGCTGCGCTGCATTCCGTTCTGCTTCAACGCACGCGGATCAGGCATGAAGCCGGCTCTCGAGCGGATGGTCGAAGAAGCGATCGCCGGGAAGACGCTGTTCAAGGAAATGATAACGGTCCGGTCCATCGAGCTGCTGCTCGGGCTGATCCGCATTTACGAAGCGGCAGGGGAGAAAAACAAACGGCTTTCCCCGCCCGGATTGCCCGAAACGGACATCGAAGGCGCAGAAGGCGACTATCCGGCCGCCATCGCCGCCTATATCGAAGCGCGTTACACCGAACCGCTTACGCTAACCGGACTCGCGAATACGTTTCATTCGAGCGTCACCCGACTCTGCGGCTCGTTCCGCAAAAGCTACGGCTTATCGCCGATCCAATATGTCAACGAGTTAAGACTCAAGCAGGTGAAGGAGCTGCTCGTCGCCACCGACTGGAGCGTCACGGAAATCGCGGAACGCGTCGGATTCGGCAGCGTCCATTATTTGAGCCGCTTCTTCTCGCGAAGGGAGCGATTGTCCCCGCTCGAATATAGGCAAAGGGCGAAACGCGCCCGCCACATTACGGTGGAAGACCGGTACAGGATCGTCGATCACCGGATCGAAACGGATTGAACGCAAGGCGGCGGCATAGGCATAGGCTTATGCTAGCATGCACTCCAATTCAGACTACCACGGTTTCGGGCGGATGGATTTGTACGTTTCTCCCGATCTTTTTGCACATTGCTGCAGTTCAACGACAAATAAGGTACATTTGCATAAGAAAAAGCCGGAGTCCCCTCAATGGAACCCCGACTTTTCGGACGGGCACACTCCGCCGCCCGCAGCTTATCTTCACTTCTCGCCGAATTGGATCAGCGTCCCCATCGTTTCCGCCGGGGCGTTCTCCGCCTGCTTATACGCTTCTTCCAACTGCTCCAGTCGGTATATGCCGGTAATCAGCGGCTTCAAATTCATTCGCCCCGACGCGAGCAGACGGGCGAACTCGTCCAAATTGCGCTGCAGCGTCCACCGGATGTATCCGTACGGGTAATCGCGCCCTTCCTGCTCGTACGCTTTATCGTAGCGACCCGGACCGCCGGCGCGCGATATCGTAATTTGAGCTTCCTTCGCGAACAGCTTGTTGCGATCGAACTCCGTATTCGTATCGCCGACGATGACGATTTTGCCTTTGTCGCGTATCCAGTCAAGCGCCTGGTCAATCAGCCGGTGCTGCTTTGTATTCGCGCAGATGAGCACGCAGTCCGCACCTTTCCCCCGTGTTGCCTCCGCTACCCGCTCCTTTACCTGTTCCGGAGTCCGGCACACGTCCCGAAGTCCGGCCGCCTCCAACATCCCGCAGCGGGATTCCATCAGATCCATCGCAATAACGCGATAGGCAGCCGCATTCGCGATCTGCGCAGCCAGCTGTCCGACGATGCCGAGGCCAAGGACGACGATGGTTTCGCCGAAACGCAAATCCGCTTGGCGCAGTCCCTGCATCGCAATCGTCGCGATTCCCGACAACGCCGCTTCCTTCGGATCGACGTGATCGGCAAGCGGCGCAACATGATTGCGGTTGGCATGAAAATATTCGGCATGGGTTTGAGCCCCGTAGCAAACGATCCGCTGCCCGACTCGTACATGATCGACATTTTTGCCGGCTTCCTTGACAATTCCTACCGCACTATAGCCGAGAAAAGCATTGATTCCTTTGCGCAGCACCATCAGTTCGGTTCCCGTACTCATCGCGGAATATTCGGTTTGTATAACCACGGAACTGTCCGTCGTCTCGGGCATAGGTATTTCCGCGATCTCCAGCTTTCCGTCCAAGCTTCTTGCCGCTTTCACATCGATCTCCTCCATGAGGGCGCGCTCTGCTTCTTCAAATGTCTGCCGCCCGAATGCTGTTATTTTCCCTCT
This sequence comes from Paenibacillus mesophilus, assembly GCF_005938385.1. Taxonomy (GTDB): domain Bacteria; phylum Bacillota; class Bacilli; order Paenibacillales; family NBRC-103111; genus Paenibacillus_AB; species Paenibacillus_AB mesophilus. The sequence continues at coordinate 107,367 of NZ_VCRA01000021.1, read as the reverse complement.
CGTAATTCATTGTATAATTCACACCACCATCAGGTCAATGCATTATTGCCGTTTTCTAATTCATAACTTAACTTTTTTTCATATAAAATATCAATTAGAACGAATCGAGTCTTACAAACGTTCAAAACTAATTCACATAACCTCCCCATTTTCAAAAACATATCAATTAGGTTATAATAGTGGCAATCAACTATACATGCTTGTGGGGAGACATTGCAATGTCAGCACGAATTAGCCGAAGGACGTTCGGCGCACGGCTGGAGCATATGATCCACCAGCTGCGCGGACGCATCTTGAACGGCACTTATGCCGAGAACGACTACCTGCCCTCGGAAAGCGCGCTGGCCAAACAGTTTCAGCTCAGCAACAACTCGGTGCGCAAAGGGCTCGAAGCGCTTGTCGAAGAAGGACTTATCGTGAAAGTCGACAAGGTGGGAAGCCGGGTCATCGCCGTATCGGACCGGGAGCGGACGACGATTACGATCGCCTGCCACCCTTCCATCGAGCGCGATTTGGAGTTTTCCACGCTGCTGGAAGATTTTCACCGGGAGTATCCGGCAATCCGGGTTCAGCCAGTCGCGGGTAAAGCGCTCGGCATTACCGCAAACCGCTTCTTCTCCGACACGGTCCGGGAATGCATCGAGAACGAATCGGTCGATCTGTTTACCGTGAATCATTCGGATTTCTCCGACTTCGTCGGGCAAGGATGGACCGGGCTACTGGAACCGCTGCCCGTTGACGGGGACACGTATCCTTTTCTGACAGAAGCTTTCTCCGTGAATGGGACTCCGCTCGTAAGCCCGCTCCTGTTCAGCCCGGTCGTGTTATGCTATAACAAGGACCATTTCGCTGAAGCCGGCATCCTTACGCCCGACTCCAGTTGGACTTGGGAGCACTTGCTGCGAGCGGCGGCGAAGCTCGCGATCCCGGGCCGGCGGCACGGCTTCCACTTTTTCCAGCTGTCGGAGAATCGTTGGCCGCTCTTTCTGCTTCAGTCCGGAGCTCGGTTCGAACGAAACGCCGAAGGGGGCTACAGCCCGACCGACGGGGCGAAGCTGATGGAAGGCATCCGCCTGTACGGCGATATTACCCGCAACCGCGACGTATTCCCTTCTTATTTGCCGGAAAACGAGCCGGAAGCGAGCCGCCTGTTCGCGGAAGGAAAAGTATCGATGCAGCTCGCCACCTACAACAGCCTGAACGATTTGAAGCGCTCCGGCGTCCGTTACGATATCGCGCCGGTTCCGTATCCCGCGGCTTCCCGTACACCGGCAACACTCGCCATCGCGATCGGGCTGCTGGCTAGCGGCCGCTCCAAGCACAAGGAAGCGGTCAAGCTGTTCGCGAGCTACGCCGCCTCCCGCCATGCGCAGCAGTTGTTGCGGGAGCGCACGCTAAGCATACCCGCTTCGAAGCCAGCCGCCGAAGCCGCCGTGCACAAGGATGACGGCCTGAATCGGCCGGAGCATTTCCGGCTGTTCCGCGAAATCATCCCCTCCTACCGATGGCACGCCGATTTGGGGCTGCCGATCCGGCTGCTGCAGCCGCTGCATCATCAGCTGAAGATGTATTGGTCGGACATGACCGATGAAGACGCTTTGCTGGAACAGCTATCCCGGTTATCCGGCGATTCCGATTAGACGTTTACTTTTTGAGCGACAGGCTGCCGCGGCGGCCTGTTGTTTGCGCTGTATGGCAATATTTTTTGGTTATAGTGATTCATGACGTACGATGTCGGCTGCAAGGCATTGTAAAATCAGGTTACCGCACCATAAATCGGCAGGACGATCGGTGGACAAGGAGGTAACCTAATGGGAGATTTCGAAACAAATTCAGTTATCAAGAACGCCTGGAACAGCTGGTCCGACAAATGGTATGACAAATACGGCACGGCGGACAGGATCGGCCGAATCATGAACAATCCGGAAACGGCTTTCCATCAAACAACCTTTTCTTTAATCAGCAAGTACTATCCGGACTTGAAAGGGAAGAAAGTATGCGTGCCGGCCAGCGGGGACAATCATGCCGTATTCGCTTTTTGCTTGATGGGGGCGCAAGTCACGTCAGTCGATCTTTCGGAACGGCAGCTTGAGAATGCGGCCCGAATTGCCCGGGAAATCGGCCTGCACATCGAATTCGTGTGCGAGGATTGCATGCGTTTCGACAAAATCAAAAGAAACGAATATGATTTGGTTTACACTTCCAACGGTGTCCACACTTGGATTTCGGACTTGCCTTCCATGTATCGCAATTTCCATGGCGTCTTGAAGGATGAGGGACTCTATGTCATGTACGACGTACACCCCTTTATGCGTCCGTTCGAAGAAAATACCGAGACTATCGCCATCCGAAAGCCTTATGATGCGACGGGGCCTTTTACCGAGCTTTCCACCTATCATTGGAGAATGGAAGATATAATGAACGCTTTGGCGGACTCGGGCTTTTGCTTGCAGATGATTAAGGAATCTTATGCGGAGTACGATACGTTCTGGCATGAAACGAGCGGGACAAGAGAAGGGAAGCTGGATCGCCTCTATGATTGGAAACAAACCCCCTTGATGGCACTGCCCCAATGGTTGTCATTATGTGCTCGGAAAAGAGCGGAGGGCTGATGAAGTATGTCTTATACCGTTCGCGAATGTGATGAGGAAGATTTCGGGCAAGTTACGGCGGTCAGCCGGTCGGTATATGCGAAGAAACCGGGCTCGTTTTCATTAGTTTCCGATATGAAGGACAGCCGCATGCTTAAGAAGTACGTCGTAACCGATCATGAAGGGCAAACGGCCGGTTATGGTTTGTTATGGGAGCAGTACGCCTCTCCGAATTTGATATTGAAGGTTGAAATCTTATTCCGCCGCGAATACCGAAACGAGCTTGCGGTCGATGCCCTTTTTGATAAGATAACCGACGATATACACCGGATCCATCCTTATGCCGTTCAAGCAAGAACATTTGACGACCAGACACGGCTGCTTCATTTTTATGAGAAGTACGGTTTCGCGGAAAATCATCGAATGGTTCACACTTATTTAGGTGCGGCGGACGCCGATCTTGCGCCATACGCGGAACTGGAGAACAGATTGCGATCGCAAGGAATTACGATTACGACGATGGCACGCGAACAGATTCGCGACAAAGATTGGTTTCCCAAGCTGCAAACGCTTAACAGCATGACGTGGGCCGATTATCCGTCAGAGCCGCTCTTGCCTCCCGCTCCTCCAAACGATAAGTGGTTGACGCACAAGGACAACATTCCGGAAGCTTTCTTCATAGCCAGAACGGAGGACAAATACGTAGGTTATAGTCAGCTGATGAGAATGGAGCAGGATTCCGAACATGCCATGCAAGGTCCTACCGCTACGCTTGGAGAATATCGCGGCAAAGGAGTGGCGACCGCTCTAAAAGTGAAAGGGATCGAATATGCCAAAGCGTCGGGATATAAGGGGATCTATACTTCCTACCGCAATGTGAATATCCCGATGAAAGCGGTGAACGATAAATTGGGATGGCTGCCCTACTCCAGTGAAATCCGACTGGAAAAAAGGATCGAGGGAGCGTGACTCGCTTGAGTTTGTTTCCGGTGACGCATTCCGTCTTGTCGCAGCGTGCGCTCGCGGCTGAAGTATTGCCCCTCCATTTCGGGGAAACACCGGCGGATTGCCGCCTGCTCGTCCGAGGCATGAACGATACCTACCTCATCCGGGTCGAGGGTACGCCTTACATTCTCCGGGCTTACCGGCACGGTCACCGTACATTGCCGGATATACGGCACGAGCTGGACCTGCTGCGGCATCTTCAGGAGCAAGGAGCGGGGGTTGCGGCTCCCGTTGCCCGCCAAGACGGCGAATTCATAACGGAGGTTGCGGCCCCCGAAGGCGCGAGGTACATTGCCTTGTTTACATACGCCCCTGGCGCTTCACGATCGCTTACGCCCGAAGTCGCCGAAAGGTACGGGCAAGCGGCAGCCGGACTGCATCAATCGATGGAATCGTACGAGTCAAGCCATCGACGTTATCCGATCGACCTGCGCCATTTACTGGACGACCGGGTGCCTTGTATATTGCCTTTACTGGAACACCGCCCCGACGACATGACCTTCGTTAGCCGTATGTGGCGCTTCCTATATCAGCATCTCGACGCCATAGCCCCCTCCTTGACGCGTGGATTGTGCCACGGTGATTTGAACGGCGGCAACTGCCATATCGACGACGAGGGACGAGTAACATTTTTCGACTTCGATTGCGAAGGTCCCGGATGGCCGGCTTATGACGTGGCCGTGTTCAATTGGACCACTCGGGATATGCCGGATCAAAACGCCGCACTTCGGCTGTGGCATGCTTATTATGACGCTTACCGGCAAGTGAGGCCGTTGGCCGGGCCCGATGCGGACTAGATCCCTTACTTCGTCGCCACCCGGCAGCTTTGGCTCATGGGGCTCCACTGCCAACACGCCGACGAGTGGACATACGGCAACTTGAACGACGTATATTTCGATCGCCGGCTTAGGCTCCTTAAGCGGTTGGTTCGCGAACAGAGCTGGCCGGTTTAGTTCAGGGGACGTTCGGATGGTATCACGGATTTGGAAGTTCCAAAGTTTACTTGGATAAGAGCTCCAAAAGACCGTTATTTCTCCCCTGCTCTCTCTCCTCCCTTTGTTCATTAATCATGTCAGCTTTTTTACCCAGCCGGCATCTTCTTAATGAAACTTACTTAAGGAGGAACCGACGATGAACCCGACCGAAGCGATAATCAAAGATTTCACCTTGGAAATTCCCGTAAGAGATATTGCGCAATCCGTAGAATGGTATTCGCGGCATTTGGGATTCGAGCTTGTTCCACCGGCCAAATGAATAGCGGAGCTGAAGCTGCCTTCCGGCTTCCGAATCTGTTTGTTCCGCCCCGACCCGACGGACGAGACGAGCTACTGGTACGTGAAAGACCCGGACCACTACAGAGTCCGGGCGTGCATCCGAGTATCCGATATTAGACAGCTTCATCGCGACTTGACGGAAGCCGGCATCGAAGCAAGCGACGTCGAGGGCGGTCCGGGCTGCGGATGGACTTTCCGGTTCCGGGATGTAAACGGGAACACGCTCATCGCTTGGAGCGGCTATACGAAGGAGCACGACTGGTATTACGAATAAGTAGGCTATTGCCGAACAAATCCCCCAGAAGTGAAGCTGGCCTCCGATGCCGATTCCGATTACTTCTGGGGGAGCCCCCATTGTGCACAAAAATTAGCTTCGCATAATTTCCTATGCAACAAAAAAGCCGGGCATCCGGCCCGCAATCGCGAAGCCGGAGCCCGGCCCATGCCGGCCGTCCGCTCATCCTTTGACACTGCCGAGCACGATCCCTTTGACGAAAAACCGCTGCAGGAACGGATACACCGCCAGGATCGGGAGCGCGCCGAGGAAGATTTGCGCCGCTTTGACCGTCTGGTTCGACAGCTCCTTCATCAGCTCCACCTCATTGTCCGACATGGCGCTCATATCCTGCTGGATAATGACGGTTTGCAAGTAGCTCTGAAGCGGATAGTTGATCGGGTCGTTCATATAGATGAGCCCGTCGAACCAGGCGTTCCAGTGGCCGACCATCGTAAATAGCAGCACCGTCGCGAGCACCGGCTTGGACAGCGGGATAAACAAGCTCCACAGCGTGCGCATATGCCCCGCGCCGTCGATAAAGGCGGCCTCCTCCAGCTCCTTCGGCAGCGCCCGGAAAAAGTTGAGCAGCAAAATGACGTTGAACACCGGAACCGCTCCCGGCAGCACAAGCGCCCAGATCGTGTCCATCAGCCCGGTATGCTTCACGGTCATATAAGTCGGAATAAGCCCCCCGCCGAACAAGACGGTAAGGAAGAAGTACCAGACGTAAATCGTGCGCATTTTGAAATCGCGCGACTCCTTGGACAGCGGATAAGCGATCAGCACGCACATCACCATGTTGATGACCGTTCCCAGCACAAGCCGCTGCAGCGACACGCCGAACGACCGGGTAAATTCCACTTTGCGGATGACGAACTCGTAAGCTTTGAAATTAAACTCGACCGGCCACAGCCCGACTTTTCCCGCTGCCGCGGCGGAGCTTGAGCTGAACGATACCGCGAGCACATGGATGATAGGAAACAGGCATAGGAAGGCGAGAAACGCCAAAAAGAAATAGTTACCTGCGACGAACAGCTTGCGGCCTAATGACGGATGTTCGACCACCTCCGGTTCCCCCTTTCTCTAGAAGATGCGATAATTGGCCAATCGGTAAGCGAGCAAATACGATACCGAGATCATGACGAGCGATACGACCGATTTCAGCAGCCCGACTGCGGTCGCCAGGCTGTATTGAGCGTTCTCGAGCCCCATCCGGTATACCATCGTATCGATAATGTCCCCGCTCTCGTACACGTAAGGGCTGTACAGGTTGAACACCTGCTCGAAGCCCGCATTCAAAATTTGCCCCAGACTGAGCGTCATGAGCAAGATGATAACCGGCCGGATGCCGGGCAGCGTAATGTGCCACGTCTGCCGCCAACGCCCCGCACCGTCGATAACGGCCGACTCGTACAGCGACGGGTCTACGCCCGACAATGCGGCCAAATAGACGATCGTGCTGAAGCCGAACTCCTTCCATTCATTGGAGATGACAATCGTATAAGGAAACCAGTTGTTGTCCCCGAGGAAAAAGATCGGTTCGATGCCCGCCAAGCCGAGCACCTTATTGACGATCCCTTGGCCCGGCGACAAAATGTCGATCAAAATACCGGCCAATATCGTCCACGATAAAAAGTGCGGCAAGTAAACGAGCGTCTGCACCGTCCGCTTGAAGGCGGCTTTGCCGATTTCGTTCAGCAGCAGCGCGGTCGCGATCGGCGCAACGAGCCCTGCCACGATTTTCATCATCGCGATAAACAGCGTATTCCAGAACACTTCCATCGTGCTCGGCAAGCTGAACACGTAAGCGAAATTGCGCAGCCCTACCCACTCCGAGCCGAAAATGCCTTTGGCCGGAATATATTTCTGGAACGCCATGACGAGTCCGCCCATCGGAATGTAATGATAGATGAACACGATGATGGCGCCCGGCAATATCATCAGATGGAGCGGCAGCTCTCTCAGCCGCTTCGCGCTAAGTATCGCCTTCACAGCCGTCGCCCCCCTCTCTTCTCTGCTTCATAGCAATCGTATGCCCCTTTCCGCGATGTCCTTGATTGCAAGTAGCCGCTCGTCCTATCCGGCTACCCGGGCGTCAATCGGCCCGCTGTCGGTAATCCCATCGTAGCCGCGATACGTTCGGGGTACAACGATCCGTTTCGCCACTTTTATTCCGATGCGCAGGAAATCCCTCGCCGAACCGTTTCGGAATAGCCGCTGCGGCGAGGAATAGGGGTTCCTCCGCCTGAAATTCCGAAAGGCGCAGTCGCTGCGCCTCTCGTGGATTTGGTGCTTTTCGTATTATTTTTTCTGCGTGGCGTACCAGTCGTTTACTTCTTTCGTAATGATGTCCCCGCCCTGCTTCTTCCAATCGGCTACGTATTTGTCGAACGCGTCGAGTCCCAAATTGCCGGTTACGATTTTGACGAACGTTTCGTTTCTCAGCTTCTTCAGCTGCTCGTTGCGCTCGGCCATCGTCGCCGTCGGCGTCGTGTAGAACTGGTTCGGCACGAACCGGTCTTCCTTGATGATTTGGTCGATGATGCCGGCCGACCCGCCGGGGCCGTTCTGCGCGAATTCGCCCCACAAGTTTTTCTGGCCGCCCTTGTACAGCATGATCCGGTCATATACTTTCTTGCGTTCCGGAGCGAGCTCCTCGGGCTTAACCTTGCCGTCCAGTACGGCGGTCGCTTGGCGGTAGTTCTCGATATTGTTGTCGGGCAAATAAATTTTGACCGGCGAATACGTCCAGAGCGCCGACCCGTCTTCCTTGCTTGGCACGATATATTTGTAATACACTTCTTCGGACTTGTTGTAGTAGTAGGTCTGCAGCCAGAAGTCCATCATCTTGAATATCGCTTCCGGGTTTTTCGTTCCTTTCTTCACGACCCAGTAATAGCTGAAAATGTTGAGCGGCAGCTGCGCCTTGAACGGCTTCCCGTCCACCGTCGGCATCGGATACGCCTGCCATTCCTGGTTCGGAGTAAGCGAGACGAGAGGCGAGTTCGCCGATCCGCGGCCGCCGATCATCATCCCGATTTTGTTGCCCCCGATGCTTTCGTTCACTTTGTTGCTGTCCTTGACGATAAATTCCGGATCGAAATGCCCCGCCTTGTACATTTCGGCGAGCTTCGTGAGCGCCTGCTTCATTTGCGGCTGAATTTCGCTGTAGGCCAAGCTTCCCGAAGCGTCCTTGATCCAGAAGTCGGTATAGGCGCCGAAGCCATTCATCAGCCCGGCCGCCATGCCGAGCTCCTTGTCCATCGCCAGGCCGAACGTATCGTCCTTGCCGTTGCCGTCGGGATCTTTCTTCGTGAAAGCGTCGGCGATCGCGACCAGATCGTCGATCGTCTTCGGATCGGGCAGATTCAGCTTCTCCTTCCAGTCTTTGCGGATCCAGAGGATAGCCGGACCTTCCTTCGCGACCCCGGACCATGGAATCGCCATCAGCTTGCCGTCGAACGTGGCCGATTTCAGCACCGTTTCCCCGGCCTGCTGCATCACTTTCTTGATCGATTCCGGCGCGTGATCGTTGTACGCCTTCGTCATATCTTCCAGCTGACCCGCTTCATACAATTGGCGGAACTGCTGGGGAGTCGCCGCGAAGAAATCGGGAATTTCCCCGGAGGCGATCATAAGGTTCGTCTTCTTGTCGTACTCGGTGTTCGGCACGTACCACTGCGTCTTCACCTTAATGCCGTACTTCTCCAGAAGCGTCCGCGTCCAAATATTGTTGTTGATGTCTTCCCCGTTAAAAAACTTCGTCGTTGGGAAGCTGTAGTTCACCGTCGTCATCTCGATCGGAGGATCGTATTTCTCCGGCACCGTCTTGCTTGTCCCCGTTCCTTGCTTGCCGGCATCCGCCGTCGTCTTGCCTCCGGACTCGTCCGTCTTGCCGCATGCGGCGATCATTGGAACCGCTATCAAACTTAAGCTGAGCAACACTTTAACCGCTCGTTTCATTTTGCTCTGTAGCCCCTTTCCGATTCAGTTCGTCATGGACACCCAAACACCGCCTGTCGATGTCCGGCTCCTGATGCCCATAGTAAACGCTCCCCGCCACCGGAACAACAATCCGTTTCGCCGCAATTATTCCGAACCGGAACTGATTCCCCAAAAAGCGATGTTTCTGCTATACGGAATAAGAGATACGAAAGGGAATAGCAGGGAAAGCTAGTTGAAATCGATTTCATCGATTATACTTATATATACGCAACCGCTCAAGGAATGGAGGAAACGCACCATGGAACGCCGCATCCGGTTTAACGGCAAATCGTTGTTCGCCAAGCTTCTGCTCGGGTTCATGATTGTCATCTTCATTTCCTTCGCCTTCAACGTGATTGCTTATCAGTTCTTCTTCAGCCAAATGCGCGATCAGCTGATCCGCTCCAATTCGATCAGCGTCTCCAAGACGGTGGACGGCTACGAGAAACAGCTGAGCCAGCTGGACGATCTGCTGACCCGGTATTATTTCGACAATTCGGTTACGGCGCTCAAGAAAGGAAATATCGACTCCGACTTTCCGATCGTCAACGAGCTGGCCGACGAGTTCAAATCGATCGTAGGCAATTACAACCTTGATCTGGAGAACGTTTTCATTTATTTCAAGGAACAAAACTTCGTCATCGACAAGAACGGCTACACGCGTGCCGAAGACATGTTCAGCAAATACTATGTAAGCCGGGAATACGGCTCCGATTTCTGGGCCAAGCAATTTACGGAAGACTTTCATTTCCGCGCCTTTCCTTCGTCCGAGTTCCGGAAGTACCGGATCGATTTCGTATCGCCGGACAAAGGCCGCTACTTCCCGATTATTATCAGAAGCCAGATCGGCAGCCAGTTTTACATCGGGGCGTTCGTCGACACGGACCGGATGTTCGCCGCTCTGAAGCAAGCTTCGGACAATCCGTTCTATATGATGGACCGGGAAGGACAGCTGTTTTTCAGCACGGGCTCCCGGCCGAGCCAGCTGCCGGAGCTGACGCCCGACCGGGCGTATGCGCTGCATGCGAACAACTATTTCTTTTATGAAAAAGGTTCGTTGTCCGGCCTTACTTACGTCAGCGTCATCCCTTACCAAAGCGTGGCTTCCCAGCTTATGAAAATGAATGTGCTGCTGCTTGCGCTGTTCGCCGTCTCGATTCTGGTCAGTATCGCCATTTCCGTGCTGCTCAGCGTCCGCTTCAAAAATCCGGTGCAGCGCATCGTCGAGTCGCTGCGGCAAATGAATCCGGCTATCCGGCACAGCAGTAAAATCCACGAATTCAACGTGATCAGCGAAGGGCTCGAGCATATTATCGAATCGGTCCATCGCAAAAATTCATTGCTGCAAAAATACGGCTATTTGGACAAAATCAAAAGCATTCACGCAGACGATACCGAGATGCAGTCGCTGATCGAGACGAAGCGGCCGTTCCATTTCATCATGTTCCATATTCATTATACCCGGGAATACGAGCTTCTTAGCAACGAGCATCCGCTCAAGGCGACTTATTTTCTGGAATTTATCAATTTGAACGTGACGCAGTCGTTCCCGGACTCGATGACGATGCAGATCGAGAAGGACCGCATCTTGTCGATCGTATTCACGGATACGGACGTGTCGGACGAAATTTCCGGAAAGCTGCGCTACTTCAAGCGGGTATTCGATCAGGACAAAGCGTATTACCAGCTAACGATCGCATGCCAGCCCCGTCTATGGGAACCGTCGGAGTTCACGTCCGCCTACGAAGCCGCCGGCGAGATGGTAAGGAGCCGCAAGCTGGACGACGCGACGCAAATCGTGGAGGCCTCGGGCGCCGCCGAGCCGCTCATCCTGTGGACGTCGGAGGAAGAACGCAGCTTCGCCGCCATGCTGGAGGCCGGAAACGAAGCGCAGCTGCTCACGCTTGCCCGCGGCTCGCTCCACCGGCTCGCCAAAAGCGAAGCGGCCGCTCTGCATTATCGCCAATTCGCGAGCGATGTCGTATCCAAAGTGCTGATGGCACTCATGGCCCACAAAATCGATACGCATGCGCTGTATACGAAAGGTACTCCGTTCGATGAGATTGAACGGCTCGTCTCCGTGGAGCAATACGCCGCGTTTTTCGAGCGTCTGCTCGGGCAGGCGTCTGCCCTGATCCGGGACAAACGCGAAGCGCGCGATCCGATCGTCGATTTCGTCGTCCGTTTCATCGAGGAGCGTTACGGAGACGACATTTATCAAGATTTGATCGCGGACCGGCTGAACATCTCGACCGGCTATTTGCGAAACTACTTCAAGGAGAAGACCGGGCAAAACTTGAGCGATTATTTGAACGAATATCGAATCGAGAAAGCGAAGGCAATGCTCGAGGAAACCGAGGAGAAAATCCAGGATATCGCGGCCAAAGTCGGCTATCAGAACGCCAACTCGTTCACCCGGATGTTCCGGCGTCTGACCGGCATTACGCCGGGGGAATACCGCCGTGACAAAATTTTGAATCCGCAGAAGTAGAAAAGCGGGACTTCGCTCGAAGTCCCGCTTTCTTGTTTCCGCAGATGGAAAAGATGCAGTTATTTTCGGGGAAAACGACGCATTCTCGCTAGTGAACTGGAAAAAGTCCAGCTATTTCACCCAATACGGCGCCGATCGCCGTCATGACAAGAAAATAGCTGCATCTTTTCCAGTATAACGCTGCAACCCGGCCGTTGCGGCCGCTTTTACCTGCATGTTTTCCATTATGGGTGGCTCGGCTCGCGCTACCCTCGAACCGGCGTTTCATCAATCCAACGGTGCTCCCGAAATGCGGCAGCCTGCCCCCGAACTATACCGTTCTCGTCCGCCAAGTTCCATACGGTTGTCTCGATGATGTAAAATCTCCGGCCGGTGCTGGAAATCCGAATGCTGGTGTAATTGTCGACGTAGCCGTTGTCGCTCACGTTCTTCAGGAAGGTTTCCCGCTTCTCGCGTATCATCGGTTCGGCGGTCAGTCTCGACGGCGTGCGCGTGAACGTCTCCCAGTCCATCTCCCATAGCGCCAGCGCCGCCCGATTGCCGAAATTCAAGATCGGGTCGGGTTCCGTCCCGTGGGACAGCACCACGACCGGAGAGCGGAACAGGCGCTCGAATTCATTGCCGGAATCGGCTCCTTCATCCAGCAACGATTTTCCCGTCCATTTGCGGTAGCTGTCCATAATCAATCTGGCATGCTCGTCGGTGGCTCCGACTCCGGTATAACGCATAATCGTCCGATGTCCTCCTCATGTGCGCGAACCGGCCGGATTCGCCGCTTCTCCTTTTTGCAGCTGATACATTTTGAAATAACGGCCTTGGAGAGCCATCAGCTGCTCATGATTGCCCGACTCGACAATCTCGCCGCGGTGAAGCACCAAGATCCGGTCGGCGTCTTTGATCGTAGACAGCCGATGGGCGATGACGAACGTCGTTCTGCCTTCGCGCAGCACTTGCAGCGCATCTTGGATAATGCCTTCGGTTTCGCTGTCGATACTGGCCGTCGCCTCGTCCAGGATGAGGATGGCCGGATTGTAGGCAAGCGCCCGGGCAAATGAAATCAGCTGCCGCTGTCCCGCGGACAGCGTATTGCCGCGTTCCACGACCGGCTCGGCGTACCCTTTCGGCAGCTGTTCGACGAAGCTGCTCGCGCCCACTTCGCGGAGAGCCTTCTTCACTTGCTCCAGATCGATCCGCTCCTCGTGCAAGGCGACGTTGAACTTAATGTCCCCGGTAAACAGGAACGGATCCTGCAGCACGATGCCCATATGCTTGCGCAGCGCCTGCTTGGACATCCGGGTAATGTCTTGCCCGTCGATCGTAATCGTGCCTTTGGTCGGTTCATAGAAGCCGAGCAGCAAGTTCAGGATCGAGCTTTTGCCGGAGCCGGTATGGCCGACGAGCGCGATCGTCTCGCCTTTGCGCGCTTCGAGCGTTATGTTCTTGAGAACGTAATCGTCTCCATTGTAGGCGAACGAAACGCCGTCGAATTTGACGTTGCCCTGCGGACGCGGCGGCGACGCTTCCTCCTCGATCGGAAGCCCTTCGCGGTCAAGCAGCGAGAATACCCGTTCCGCCGATACGAACGCCCGCTGCGCATTCGTCAGCTGATCGAATATGCCGATAATCGGCTGGAAGATGCGGCCCAAATAATCGATAAAGGCATAAAACACCCCGAACGAGATCGCCGTCTCTAACGACTTGCCTCCGAAATACCAAATGACCGACGCCGTCATCAAGCTCCCTGTCAAACCAACGATGTTCCTCGAAGACAACGAGAACAGCCTCATCTGCTTGCGCTGATTGACGTAGCGGTCTTCGTTCAGCACCTCGAACTCGGACAGACGCGCTTTCTCGCGGCGGAACGCCTGAATCATCGGCATTACATTGATCGATTCGTTCAGCATCGCGTTCATGTCGCTCAGACGTGCGCGCATGGCGGCAACGTACACCTTCGAATATTTCAGATGAATGGCCATTACGAGAATAAAAAACGGAATGAGCAGCAAGCACAGCATAGCCAGCTTGAAATCCAATATAAATATCGCGACGAAAATGCCGAGCAGATTGACGCCGCTTACGACGAACGTCGCCATGAAACTCATGAACAAGTCGCGGATAGCCTCCGTATCGTTGGCGATCCGGGAGACGACTTGCCCGACGGGCGTATTGTCGAAGTAGCGGACCGATATGCGGTGGATATGAGTCATGACGTCCATCCTCATCTTCTGGATGATCGTCAAGGCGGTCGTCTGCAGCATGTAGGATTGCACGAAAGTCAAAATTCCGGACAGCACCAGCAAGCCCAAAAACAGACCGAGCAATCCTATAATCGGCTGAATGTCATGCTTGTAGAAATCGAGCACCTCGTCGGCCGACAGCCGGACTTTGCCGGAAACCGACCCGCCCTCGATCGTCAAGGACGCGCCATCCTGCCGGATCGCCGCCATTTTCCAACCTGCCGCAGCCGCCGTCCCTTTATCGGTCCAATCTTCGCGGACATAAGCTTTGCCGCCGTATTCGACGCTGCGAATTCCCGGCGCCAACTGGCCCCGGTCTGCTTCATACCAGGTCCGCTCGATCGCGAGCAAGTGGTCGTCAATAATCTCCTTTGCGATGTACGGACCGGCCAGCTGCGTGCCGACTGCGGCAACGAGCAGAAGCAGGGCGACGATGATTCTCGCCTTGTACAGCATCGCGTACCGGAACAACCGCCGCGTCACCTTTTGTTTGTTCACTTCTTCCTTCGCCGATTCCATCCGCTCACCCCTTATCCAGCTCGTTCAGCAAGCTCGACTCCATCTGCTGGCGGTCGAATTGCTGTTTGTACCAGCCGCCGATCGCCATCAACTGCTCATGCGTGCCTTCCTCCACGATCCGTCCTTCGTCAAGCACGACGATCCGGTGCGCGTGGCTGACGGCGGACAGCCGGTGGGTGGCGATCAGCGTCGTCTTCCCGGACCGCTCCGCACGCACGCTTTGCAGAATCCGGCTTTCCGTACGGGCGTCGACGGCGGACAGCGCATCGTCGAGAATCAAAATTTCCGGATCGACGAGCAGCGCCCGGGCGATGCCGACCCGCTGCTTCTGACCGCCGGACAGCATGACGCCGTACTCGCCGATAACCGTCTCGAGTCCGTCCTTCATCTGGCGTATGTCTTCGGCTAGGCAAGACATCTCCACGACGCTGTCAAGACGTCTCTCCCCCGCTTCCGGATTGCCGAACATGATATTCTCGCGAATCGTCTTGGACAGCAGCAGATGCTCCTGCGGCACGTACCCGATCCAGCCTTTTACGGTTTCGAGCGGAATTCGTTCAATCGGTGTTCCCGCAATAAGCAGCCCCTGCTCTTCGATCGGATATTGGCGGAGAAGCTGCTTCAGCAGCGTACTCTTGCCGCTCCCGGTGCGCCCGACAATCCCGAGCGTTTCCCCCCGGTTCAACCGGATCGAGATATGCTTCAGGCTGTCCGTCTCCGTCCCCGGATAACGGAACGTCAAATCTTGGAACTCGATCACGGCCGGGCCGACCACCTCTTCCGGACGCTCCGGATCGAGCACGTCGGATTGTACGCTGAGCGCCGTCTCCACGCGATCCGCCGAAGCGCTTCCGCGTTGAAGCACGTTGATGAACTCGCCGAACGAAATCATCGGCCATATAAGCATGCCGAGATAAATGTTGAACGAGACGAGCTGCCCGACCGTCAGCTCGCTGTGGAATACAAGATAAGAGCCGTAGCCGATGCCGATCGCATAGCTGATGCCGACGATCGTCTGGATGATCGGCTGAAACAGCGAGCCAACGAAAGCGACTTCCTTGTTTCTATCCATCACATCCCGGGTGACGGTTCCGAACGCCGCGATGTCTTTCGTCTCTTGTACATAAGAGCGGATGACCCGCAAGCCGGATATCGATTCGAGCGCATGGTCGTTCATTTTGCCGAAAGCGGCTTGGGCGGCCAAAAACCGTTTGCGCATCATCTTACCTAGCACGCTAATCGCGATCGCCAGAAACGGCAGCGGCACAAGCGCCGCCAGCATCAGCTTGTAATCGATCAGCGTCACCATCGTCACCAGCACGATCGTCGTCCCGGAGACGGTGCTTACGAGCGTCAGTACGCCATAACCGGCCGTCTGACTGATCGCCAATATGTCGTTCGTGGCAAGCGCCATCAAATCGCCCGTCCGGTTCCGGTGGAAAAACGAAGGCGCCATCCGGGTCAAGTGCGCAAACAGACGGGAGCGCAGCATTTTTTCGAGCAGGAATGAGTTGCCGAACAGTGAAAATACCCACACGAAGTTGAGCACATAGAGCAAGATGCCGAGCGCGAACAGGAAGCCGACCGTCTGCGCCAGTTGTCCCGCCATCAGTTCGTCCAGCCGGATCGAGTCGATCACGTTGCCGATCATTTTCGGCGGGATAACGTTCAGCACGTTGACGACAGTCATCAGCAGAATCGTCATCAAGTAGCGCGACCATCTTTGCTTCAGAAACCATTGCATTTTGACGATGAAATTCACGGGATCACCTCTTGGCCGTCCTTTTACAGAACGTATGTTCGGATCGATGATTCAACTATTATACAGGGAAGGGCAACTTTGGTAAACTAAATTTTTCGATTACATAAACGACTTTATTAGCATACAAAACTTCGGACGTCCGGGATAAGGACGGTTCCGCTATAGTCAATTTTCCCGCAAAAAAAACATAAAACCCCGCCTCGACCCGATGGCCGAATGACGGGGCTTCCGCTTGTATGCCGATTCTTCCTGCCGGCGCTGCAGCGCGGTCAGTGAATATCTTTTTTCTTGAATCTGCCACCCTTGACGTCATGAATGTTGCCGACGGCCAAGAAGGCGGACGGATCGATTTCTTCGACGATCGTCTTCATCTTCGCTTCCTCGAGACGGGTGATGACGCAGAAAATGACCCTCTTCTCCCCGCCCGTAAAGGCGCCTTCGCCGTGCAAATAAGTAACGCCCCGGCCAAGCCGCTGAATGATCGCTTGACCGATCGTATCGTGCATCTCGCTAATGATCCAAACCGATTTCGATTCGTCGAAGCCTTCGATAATGACGTCGATCATTTTATAGGCGATAAAATACGCGATCAGCGAGTACATGGCGCGGTCCCACCCGAAGACGAAGCCGGCGCTCGCAAGAATGAACACGTTGAAAAACATCACGATTTCGCCGACCGAGAACGGCGATTTTTTCGTTACGAGTATCGCGACGATTTCCGTTCCGTCGAGCGATCCGCCGAAACGGATAACCATCCCGACGCCGACGCCCAATATGATGCCTCCGAATACGGCCGCGAGCAGCGGGTCGTCGGTAAGCGGCTGTACGGGATGCAGCAGCCATGTTCCGGCCGACATGATGACAACCGCGAACAGCGTGGACAACGCGAACGTCTTGCCTATCTGTTTATAACCTAAATAAAAGAACGGTATATTCAAGAGCAGCAGGAAAATGCCGAGCGGCCAGCCGGTCAAAGCCGATGCGATAATCGAGATGCCGACGATCCCGCCGTCGATAATGTTGTTCGGTACGAGAAAAATCTCGAGTCCGACCGAGAATAGCGCCGCGCCGAACGTGAGGAACAGCACCCTCTGGATAAATTTCGTGCGTGTCATTTGGGTGTGCTGGGCTTGCGGCTGCGCGTTATGAAGCTGTACGGTGTCTGTTTTCATCGGAACCTCCTGAGGTTGTGAACTTGCGCACATGAGTATCGGATCAAACGGCACAACAAATAAGCCTTATGCAAATCGGCCGGTAATAACTCCGCGATCGTCCTTGGCGAATGTATGCTTCAGACTGCGACGTATTTTGATGTGAATTTGATCGGACGAAGCAGCAAGCTCTTCATCAGGAGAGGAATAGCGAAGGCAAGCCGGTGACGCAGCATCGATGCGACTTGGCCAAGCGGCAGGAGCAGAACGGAAGAGGTCGAACAGGTTACGGCTTCTTCCGGCTTCTCGAGGTTTTGGCCGGAAATGCTTGCCGCGGTGCATCCGTGCATGCCGGAGGAAACGGCGGGGATGGTGCTGGAGACGGGAGTGACGACCGTTTCGATCGTCGGCATGAGAAACGACCAGACGAGGGCGAACGCGACGATCAGCTTCATATGAAGATGATACATTCGAACCGCTTTGGACGCAATCATACTATCCCCCCTCCCCACGATCTCTCTATTGCCAGAATAACACAAATTCGCGCGAATTTCAAAGGGAACCGCCACGGAGCCGCTTGTTTGATACGTTTCCCTCCGTTTTGCTCCGAATATCACCTCTTACTTACCCCAATAAGTGGCGCAATCGTTCGAAAGTTAAAAAAAGATCAAGCAGAAGAGCCTTCGGCTCCCTTGCTTGATCTTCAATCGCCCTTCATATGCGATTCTGTTTGATAATCGAGGCGGCCAGGATGATTTCATCCTCCTCCGGCTCCCGGGCGTCTTCGAGAGGATAGTCTTTACCGAGCTGCTTCCATTTGTAAACGCCCATTCGATGGTACGGCAACAGTTCTACTTTTTCCACACCGCTCAACGTTCCGAGAAACTTGCCCATAACCGACAGATCGCCGGGATCATCCGTTAAACCGGGAATGAGCACATGGCGAATCCACATCGGTTTCCCTTCGTCGGACAGCCATTCCGCAAACCGGAGAATCCGATCGTTCGGCTGCCCGGTCAATGCAAGATGCCGATCCCGATCCATCATTTTCAAATCGAGCAGTACGAGATCGGTAACGTCGAGCAGCTCACGCGCATGGCCGGGATCGCAAAATCCGGACGAGTCGAGCGCCGTATGAAGCCCCCAGCGCCGCTTGCAGGCACGGAACAATTCGGAGACAAATGACGCCTGCAGGGTAGGTTCCCCGCCCGATACGGTTATCCCGCCCCCGGACCTCGAGTAGTAATCGACATAAGGCTCGATCTCGTTCAAAACATCCTCGACGCTCATCCATGTTCCCGCATCCGTCTGCCAGGAATCGGGGTTGTGGCAATACTGGCACTGCAGCGCGCATCCCTGCATAAACAGGACGAAACGGATGCCCGGACCGTCGACGGTGCCGAATGTTTCCAGAGAGTGAATTCTGCCCTTCACGGGTAACCGCCCCTTTCCGGCTTCCCCCCGATCATACCGACCCGTGGAAAGTTCGGTTCAGCACTTCGATCTGCTGCTCGCGCGTCAATTTGATAAAATTGACCGCATAGCCGGATACCCGGATCGTAAGCTGCGGATAGTTTTCGGGATGCTCCATCGCGTCCAGCAGCTGCTCTCGGTTGAACACGTTCACGTTCAAATGGTGTCCGCCTTTGGCCGAGTAGCCGTCCAGCATGGATACAAGGTTTTGAATCTGCGCTTCGTATTCCCTGCCGAGCGCTTTCGGGATGATGGAGAACGTGTTGGATATCCCGTCCAGACAGCAGGCGTACGGCAATTTCGCGACGGAGTTGAGCGAGGCGAGCGCCCCCTTCCGATCTCTTCCATGCATCGGGTTCGCCCCCGGAGCTAAAGGCTCGCCCGCTTTGCGGCCATCCGGCGTGCTGCCCGTCTTTTTGCCGTAAACGACGTTAGACGTAATCGTAAGGACGGATAAAGTCGGGATCGCTTTGCGGTAAGTGCCGTGCTTGCGCAATTTGCCCATGAACCTCTCGACGACCCATACGGCGATGTCGTCTACCCGAGCGTCGTTATTGCCGTACTGCGGATATTCGCCTTCTATTTCAAAGTCGACGGCGAGTCCCCGTTCGTTGCGTACGGGACGGACCGCTGCATATTTGATCGCGCTCAAGGAATCGGCCACTACCGACAGCCCGGCGATTCCGCAAGCCATCGTACGCGTAATCTCGCTGTCGTGCAGCGCCATTTCGATCCGTTCGTAGCAATATTTGTCATGCATGTAATGGATGACGTTCAGCGTGTTCATATACAATTTGGCCAGCCATTCCAGAATGGCGTCGTATTTGCTTATGACATCTTCGAATCCGAGCGTATCCGCAAGAACCGGCGAGAACGCCGGACCGACCTGACGACCGAGTTTCTCGTCAACCCCACCGTTGATGGCATACAATAAAGCCTTCGCCAGGTTGGCGCGCGCGCCGAAAAACTGCATCTGCTTGCCTATGCGCATCGCGGAAACGCAGCAGGCGATTCCATAGTCGTCTCCGTAGACGGGACGCATGACATCGTCGTTCTCATATTGAATCGAGCTCGTATCGATCGACACTTTGGCGCAATAGGCTTTGAAATGTTCCGGAAGCCGCACGGACCACAGCACGGTCAGGTTCGGTTCCGGCGCCGGTCCGAGATTGTACAGCGTATGGAGAAACCGGAAGGAAGAGCGGGTCACCCGCGTTTCACCGTTTGCTCCCATCCCTCCGATCGACTCGGTCACCCAAGTCGGGTCGCCGCTGAACAGCTCGTTATAGTCCGGCGTTCGCAGGAATTTCACGATGCGCAGCTTCATGACCAAATGGTCGATCAGCTCCTGCGCCTCTTCCTCCGTCAACAATCCTTCCCTCAAATCGCGCTCGATGTAAATGTCCAGAAAGCTGGATACGCGGCCCAAGCTCATCGCGGCTCCGTTCTGCTCCTTGACCGCCGCCAAATAAGCGAAATAGAGCCACTGCACGGCTTCGCGCGCGTTGGCCGCCGGCCCCGATATGTCGCAGCCGTATGAAGCGGCCATTCGCTTCAACTCGTCCAGGCTGCGAATTTGCTCGGACAATTCCTCCCGCGCCCGGATGATGTCTTCCGACATGACGTCGGTTTCGAGCTCGAGCAAATCGTTCTTTTTGGCCTCGATCAAGCGATCGGCGCCGTAAAGGGGAACTCGGCGGTAGTCTCCTATGATGCGCCCCCGCCCGTAAGCGTCCGGCAAACCGGTAATGATCCCGGCCTTCCTGGCCAGCTTCATCTCCGTTGTATAGGCGTCGAACACGCCCTGATTGTGCGTCTTGCGAATATCCGTAAACAGCCGCACGATCTCGTCGGGCAATGTGAAGCCGTAAGCTTCGCATGCATCGACGACCATGCGGATGCCGCCGAACGGCTGAATCGAACGCTTGAACGGGGCGTCGGTCTGCACCCCGACCACCTTCTCCAGCTCGCGGTCGATATAGCCCGGCGAATGGGAGGTAATGGTCGACACCGTTCCGACATCGACATCGAGCACGCCGCCGTTATCCCTCTCCCGCTTCATCAGTTCCAAAATGCGCTCCCAAAGAGTCGCAGTCGCTGCCGTCGGGCCGGCTAAAAACCGTTCATCGCCGTAATACGGGCTGATGTTGCCGGTCAAAAAATCGTTGACGTCGATATGTCTTTGCCAGCTGCCGGATTTGAACCCCCTCCAGCAATCCGGATGATCCCGATCCGTATGTTGCTCAGTCATGGCAATCCCTCCCTATGGATTAGGTTAGTTCTAATCATAACGCTCGGGACGATCCGTCACTGTGACGGATATCACCCGAAAGGAGGGAAAGCGTCCGATCGGCGTGAACAAAAAAGGAACAACCCGGTTCCTTCGGCGAAGTCGGCCTCCGCGCCAGTGTACCGGGTCATTTCCCACTTTATTTCTTCTTCTCGGCGATGCTTTTGTTCGCCGCTTCCTCCGCCTCGCGGAGCGCGTTGTTCATATCGTTTTTGCCCGAAACGACATTCGTTCCCGCGGTGTTCAGCTGAGGACTCGCGAGCTTGTCGAACTCGTTCGAGTAAGCCAGATCTGCCGATTTGTGCTTGAACACGGATTCTACGCGTTTCCCCGCCAATCCTTCTATGGCGCTCCCGAACGGCTTGATCATTTCCGGATCGGTCAAGATCGGCATCTTGCCGTTTTTGGACAAATTCAGCTGCACTTCTTTCGAAGACATGAGATATGCGATCGCATCGAAAGCCGCTTCTTTATGCTTGCCCGATTTGGACAAGACGAAATAATACGGTTTGTAAAAGCCGGACACGCCCGGAGCATCTTTCGATTGCGGCATGGCGGCGATATCCCAGTTCAGCGAAGTGCCGCCCTTGCGCACGCCCTCCAGCATGCCGACCATAATGCCGAAGCTTTGCTGCAGCATCGCGAGCCTTTGCTCCTTGTAGAACGTCTCGTTAGTCAATTTTTCATTTCCCGGTATGCTGTTGATGTCGTTGAACAAGGTGAGCGCCTTCTTCCACGAATCGGTCTGGAGCGAGGCGATCCCGGTTTTCGGATCGATGACGGGATAGCCCCACTGCGTCCCCGTCGTGTGCAGATTGATCGTGCGCATGCCCGCGTACTGGATGCCGCCGTCCAAGCGCGTCATTCGTTTGACGAGCGCGATGAACTCGTCGTAATTCATATCGTCCGTCGGATACGGCACGCCGAATTTCTGAAACAAATCTTTGTTGTAGAACAGCATCATCCGATCCATATAGAACGGCAGGGCGTACAGCTCCCCTTTCGTGCCGATCCGTTTGCCCCCTTCGATCATCTGCGGGTTGACGCCCCCGAGCGCGGTCTGCTTCGCCTTCACGAATTCGTTCAAGTCTTGGGGATAGTCGAACTCCAGCAGGCCCGACAAGTTCGGGTAGTCGGTAAATACGATATCCGGAACGCTGCCCGTCGTTATCAGATTTTGCAGCGTGCTTCCCTTCAGCTGATCGAGAAATTCAAAGGAAATGTGCGGGTATTTCTTTTTGACGGGCGCCGCTATATTCGCCTCGAAGTCTTCCTGCGATATGGCCGTGTTGAAGTTGTTGATCTTGAGCGTAACCGGCTCGGGCGGAAGCCCTTCTTTCGGTTCGGTATTTTTTGCCGCGTCTTTGCCGGAGCAGCCGGACAAGATCAAGATAAAACAAACGAATGCGGCGGCCATTGCTCTATAGTTCGTCATGCGGTCCCCTTCTCTCTCTGCCTTATTTTTGCGCGGCGTACCATTCGTTAACTTCTCTCGTAATGGCATCGCCGCCAAGCCTTTTCCAGTCGTAAACGTACTTGTCGAACTCGTCGACCGAAGCGGTTCCCGCGATGATTTGCAGAAACGTTTCATCGCGCAGTTTGTTTAGGCTTTCGCCTTTCTCGGCCATAGTCGGAGTCGGCGTGGCGCTATACCGGTTCGGCAAGAACCGGTTGGTGCGGATAATGTCGTCGATGATCGCGCCGGAGCTTCCTGGCCCGTTCTGGGCGTATTCTCCCCACAGCTTCTTGTCCCCGTTCAAATACCGCATCATCCGGTCGTATACGTTGCGGCGTTCGGGAGCGAGCTGCTCCGCCTTTTTGCCGCCGTTCAGGACTGCCGTAGCCTGCCTGTAATTCTCGATATTGTTGTCCGACAAATAGATCCGGATCGGAGCCATCGACCAGGTGGCGGACTTGTCCTCCTTGCTCGGATTGACGAGCGTGTAGAACAGCTCCTCCGACGTATTGAAATAATACGCGTTCAACCAAAGCTCCAGCATATGGAACAGCGCTTCGGGATGATTCGTCCCTTTTTTGACGACCCAATAATATTTGTAAATATTCAGCTGCAGCGGATACAGCACCGGATCGCCGTCCGCGGAAGGAATCGCGTACGCCTGCCATTCCCGGTCCGGCGTCAGGGTTGCGAGCGGATAGTTCGCCGAGCCGCGGGAACCGGCCATCATGCCGATTTTGCCCGAGCCGATGCTCTCGAATACTTTGAATGCGGGCTTGACCGTAAACTCCGGATCGATCTGCCCGTCTAGGAACAGCTCCTTCAGCTTGGCCAGTCCCCGCTTCATCTCGGGCTTGATCGTACTGTAAGCGAGCTTGCCGTCCCCGTCCGCAAGCCAAATGTCCCAGTAGGCATGATAGCCGTTCAGCAGGCCGATCGCCATTCCCAAATCGCGGTCGAGAGCAAGGCCGTACGTATCCTTCTTGCCGTTTCCGTCCGGGTCCCGATTTGTAAACGCTTCAGATATGGCCCACACGTCGTCCATCGTCTTCGGAGCGGGAAGCTTCAGCTTCTCCATCCAGTCTTTGCGAATCCATAGAATGGCGGGGGTTTCCTTGGCTGTCCCGGTAAAAGGAATCGCCATCAGCCTGCCGTCGACCGCGGCCGACCGGATTACGTCCGGGCCGGCGTCCCGAATGACCCGCTTCACGACCTCGGGGGCCTTGTTTTCGTAAACGGAGGTCAAGTCTTCCAGCAAGCCGGCCTGGGCAAGCTGCTTGAATTGCGCCGGAGTGGCCGCGAAGAAATCGGGCAAATCGCCGGACGAAATCATCAGATTCGTCTTCTTCACGTACTCCGCTTCGGGGACCGTCCATCCGGTTTTGACTTTGATGCCGAGATGACGCTCGATATAGCGGGTCCAAGGGTTGTTCCCGAAATCGTCCCCGTTGAAATATTTGACCGAAGGAAGGCTGAACGCAACCGTAGTCAATTCAATAGGCGGATCATATTTCGCAGGCCCCCCCGTCGTTATCGGCTTTTGACCCATGTCCTGCCCTTTCGGCTGCTTCGCCGTATCCTCCTTGTTGTCGCAGCCCGACAAGAGCAGCATGACTGTCAAACAAACCGATATGGCCGACGTCGAACGCACCCGTTTCATCGATATACCCCCGTTATGGAATGATCCGGGCTCCGGCTACAGCAGAGAAACCTGCTTCCAGCCCGTTTTGCTCGTTCCCGATTGCTTCAAATACTTGATTCCCGAAGCCGTATCCGTATACTCGGAGCCCGGCGGCGCGGACAGCGCTCCCTCCGGCGCACCGGCATCCTGAATCCGGTAATAGCCGCTCGTCGCTTCCACGTTGGCGCCTTCCACGACGCCGACGGCATAATTGCTCAGCTTGTTGCCGAACGACTGAACGTCTACGATCCGGATGTCGGAGGGCTTCACGCCGCCCGCATGCGGGAAAAATTCGATTCCGTAATCTTGCGTCTTCGTCGCCTGATTGTCGAATACTCGTCCGCCCTGAACCGTCACCCGGCTGGCGCCGCGTATGACGATTCCGCCGATCGTGAGCAGCTGCGCGTTATTGTACACATTCGGGTTGATCACATCGACGGTCGTTACCAATCCGGCCCCGTTGTCGATGAGGATTCCGCCG
Organism: Paenibacillus mesophilus; assembly: GCF_005938385.1. Taxonomy (GTDB): domain Bacteria; phylum Bacillota; class Bacilli; order Paenibacillales; family NBRC-103111; genus Paenibacillus_AB; species Paenibacillus_AB mesophilus. The sequence continues at coordinate 82,695 of NZ_VCRA01000021.1, read as the reverse complement.
CTTCCATTTTCCTTAGAAGTATGATTCGCGACGGTCACCTGATGTCCTCCCGTAATATTGACGCCGTGCAGCTTATTGTTGCTCGTATCCGCGCCAATAATTTGAAAATGCCGGGGATACTGCCCGGCGACGTTCGTCCCGGTCAAAATGCCGTGCCCCTGATTGTTATGGAACTGACCGCCGATCACTTGGACGTTCGTGGCGGGCGTGCCCATAGGAGCCGGATAGCCGTCCGTTGAAATTTGCAGTCCCGCCCCTTGGTTGTGGTGCGAATTGCAATGCACGAACTGAATCCGGTCGGCTCCGGATACCCCCATGCCGGGCTGGGCGCCGAGATGACCGGAGACGTTGCGCGCCTCGCAGCCTTCCACGCGCAAGTCGTGCGTACCGTTGGCCACGTAGTAGCCCGGCTTGCTGACGCCGTCGACGACACAGTTGCGGATGACGCCGTTCGTCCCTTGCGAGGTGGCGATGCCGTTCGTAATCCGCTGCCTTGCCGTCAGCAGCGCCGAATTGCCGATTACCCGCACGTTGTCGACCAGCAAGTCGACGCAATAGTTCAGGGCGACGACGCCCGCATTGTTCGGCCCGAATCCTTTGACCGCTTGGAACGTCAAATCTCTCACGACCACATTGCGCACCGGCTCCAGCGTCGTCGAGGGCGGAGTCGTTTTGTTCACGAGCAGCGCGATATAATCGGTCTCCAGCGATATGACGGACGCTCCGGTCCCTTGCAGCACAATGTTGTCCACCTCGGCGCGGATTGCCTGATTCACGATGTAGGTCCCGCTTGGAATCCAGACGACGGTCGTTCCGGTCGTTCCGGATTTGACCGCTTCGATAGCGGCCTGGATGGCGCACCAATCCTTCTCGTCCGTAAGCGCCTTGGCGTGCGGATAAACGGCCCGGGCTGCCGTCAAGGTGGCGAATGTGCCGGACAACGGATGATTGACGCCGTCGCCGATCGCCCCGAACCACTTCACATCGACCGCTTCCCCGATAATCCGCTTGAATCTCGCGCCGGAAGAGGAAACGAATACCGTGCCGTTATTGTCGGCGGTCAATGTGTCGGCCGGATCGTAATAAAACATCCCTTCCCGTCCCCGGTCCGTTACATAATAAAGACAGTCTTCATCAGCCGACGCGATGACCCGCAGTTCGCCTATCGTGACAGGGAAAACATAATCCTCAGCCCAGGCCGGCCCACCCGGACCGTAAACGGCGGCATTCACGCTTCGAGCGCCTGCCGCTGACGAAGTCCGATTCAGCAAGCTTGCCGACAACAAGCCGACGCTCGTCACCCCTATGGCCGCAAGCATGCTTCTGCGGCTTAACCGTTTGCCGTCCGATACGGTCTCCCCGCGTCTAAGGACTTCCGCCGCGCTTCCCGTTTCCGTCTCTGCCGCCGATCGTTCCGGCTCCATTTCCGCCGCCTGTCGATCCCCTGACCTTTCCGTATCCGCCGGGTTGACCCTTCCCTCCATCTCGCCCATCTTCCAGCCTCCTATGCAATCGGCCGTTCCGACGCTGTCTGCTCACGATGCCGCATCCCCGACGGCCTTGCACGACTATCGTAACGAAAAGGCGTACCGACAGAAATCGCCATATGAGCATTTTGTATTCTTTCCTGAAGACTTGTTGCACCGAATAGCCGTTTCTCTGCATAATGGAATAAAGTATGCGGAATTGCATATGGGGGTAGGCCGCTTGATTTGCCATAATAGAAGTTGAACAATGGAAGTTTATTAGTTCAACTTGTAGATACGTACTTATCGTCCGAAATAAGGAGAGACAGCATCATGACGTTCCGCTTGGGATGGATCAGAAATACGTTGTTCGGCAGGCTGATGGTCGGCTTCTGGACCATTATCGCGATATCGTTCGCCTTCAACGCCTTGTCGTTCCATGTATTCTCGGGGAGTATCCGCGAGGAGTTGATCCGCTACAATACGCTCAACCTGGCGAACACGGCGAACGGGTACGAGAAGCAGCTCGGATTGCTGAACGATTTGCTGGACAGCTTCTACTTCAACGGAACGCTGAGCGGACTGGACAATCGGAAAAGCGACGGCAGCGTCAATTTCGAATCGATCAACCGCATTACCGAACAGTTCAAATCGATTGCGGACGATTACAATTTGTACGTGAACGACGCATTCGTCTACTACAAAAACAGCGACAGCGTCATCAATAAAATAAGCCTGCACACTTCGCAGGACATGTTCGAATCTTACTATAAATCCGAGGCTTACCCTCGCGAATTTTGGACTGCGCAATTCGGACTTGACTATCATATGAAGCTGCATCCGTCGGCGACGTTCCAGACGCCGCGGCTGGACACCTCCATAGCCGGGTCCGGCGTTTATTTTCCGCTGATCGTCAAAAGCAAGCTGTACGGTCAGGCCTACATGGGCGCGATGCTGGACGCCACCGCTATGTTCGAGCATTTGCACATGTCGGTCAACGACAATTTCTATATCGTAGACGACTCGGGCCGTTTGTACTACAGCTCGGCCGGGCTCGACCGGGAAGGGCTTCCGCTCCGCTTCGGGGAAGGCGGGACGCATCCGATCGGCGGGCGGTATTACTTTACCCACCGCAGCGCGGCAACCGGACTGACGTATGTCAATGTCATTCCGTTCGAGCACATTTCCCGGCAAATGAACGGTTTGCGGCTCATTCTGATCGGGTTGATAGCGCTTTCGGCAATCATTTGCCTCATTATGTCCGTTCCGCTCAGCAGCAAAATCCGTCACGGAATCGAAACAATCGTCGAATCGTTGAAGCACGGCCGGAGGGAGACCGCCGAAGACGCAGACGGAAGAGGCGATATTCACGAATTCGTTCAAATCCGCGACGGTATAGACCGGATGATGGATTCGATGCACCGGAAAGACTCGCTGCTTCGCAAATACGGTTATTTGGACAAGCTGAAGGACACGAATATGAACCACGAGGATGTGCAGCGGCTTATCGATACGGAGCGGCCCCATTTCTTCCTGATGTTCCATATCCGGTACGTCGACCGGCCCCTATCGTCGGCCGGCTGGCAGCGGAGATCGACTTATTTTCTCGAATTCGTCAATTTGAATATCTATGAGGCGTTCCCCGATTCCGTGACGATGCAAATCGAAAAAGACGTCATCGTCTCCATCGTGTTTTCCGAAGACGAGGGCGCCGAAGCGCTCCTATCCGACAAGCTGCACTATTTGAAGCAAGTGTTCGATCATGACAAGCCGCATTACCATCTGACGATCGCGTTCCATCCGCGGCTGCGCCTTCCATCGGAATTTTCCGCGGCTTACCGGGAGGCGGCCGATATGATCCGCAAGCGCAAGCTGAACGACGAAACCCAGATCATTACCGACACGAGCCCGGTCGAGGAGCCTTATCCGCTCTCGCCCGAAGAGGAGCGCCAATTTATGGACAGCCTTCTGGCGGGCAACGAGCCGAATATGGCGCATGCGGTCTCCCGTTCGTTCGAAAGGCTGCGCAAGCAGGGCGCCAGCGAAGCGCATTACAAGCAGTTCGCCCATACGATTGTGTCTAAAGTATTGCTTGCGCTCATGTCGCACAAGATTGATACCGGAGAGCTGCAGCCGGAACATTCGCCTTTCGAGGAAATCGATTCGTTCGTCTCCCCCGGGCAGTTCGAATCGTTCTTCGACAACCTGCTGCGCAGGGCGGCCGCCATGATGGAGGAAAAGCGCGCGCAGAAAGACCCGATCGTCGATTTCGTGCGCGATTTTATCGAGAACCGGTACGGGGACGATCTTTATTTGGACCTGATCGCGGACAAGCTGAACATTTCGTCCGGCTATTTGCGCCAATATTATAAGGAAAAGACCGGACGCAGCATAAGCGACAGCGTCGATGACGTCCGCATCCGCAACGCGAAACGTTTTCTCGCGGAGACCGACTGGAAAGTTCACGAGATCGCGGCCAAGGTCGGCTACCGGAACGCGAACTCCTTTATCCGCATGTTCCGCCGTCTGACGAATATTACGCCGGGCGAATACCGGCGTGGGATCGCTACTGGGACGATAACGGACGAACCGGCGGACAACGGCAGCACGGCCGAAAGCTGATCAGCGTACGCCGTTATCCGGAGAAACGGCCAGCAGCGCTTTTTTCTTGAGCAGCTTCGCCCGGTACCTTTTGACGAAGAAGATGATCGCGAACCCGAGTGCGATGCATACGGCCGCTCTCCACGAATAGGCGGACAGGAGATGAAGCAATTGGTCAAGCTGCTCGCCGAATATGCGGCCGATCGACACGTACGCGATTACCCATACGAAGGCGCTTATATGATTGTACAGCAGGAAGGTGCCGAGGCGGATTCTCATGATGCCGGACACGTAGCCGGTAAAGTGGCGCAGACCGGGGACAAAATAGCTGACTAGCAGCAGCTTGCTCCCGTATTTCGCAAACCAGTCGGCCAGCTTATCGATTCGCTCCCGGGACAGGAATACGTACTTGCCGTATTTCTCGAAGAAAGGTCTGCCCAGCTTGCGGCCGAGCGCATAGGTGAGCATCGTGCCGATCGTTGCGCCAAGAAACGAATACAGCATATCCAGCAACAAATTCGATTTACCGAGGTAAGCCATATGCCCGGACAGCGCCATAGCCAATTCTCCGGGAAACGGCAAGGCAAGCGATTCCGCAAACAATCCGAAAAACAACAATAAATATCCGTACTGCTCGAACAGGCTGTTCATCCACTCCATGAATACCGCTCCTAACTCGCTGAATGGCACACCGCCACCTTGATATGGGAACAGTATACCGAAAGACACGGCGGCCGATGAACGGACCCGGGGTTGGTTGTTTCCCGTCCTATGGTCGAGGTAAAAATCGACAAAAACCCGGACCTATCCGGCTTAAAGGCTATTTCGCCCCAAGCCGGTACGTCCGGGTCATGTATAATCGTACGATTGCTTAAGCCTTCACTTGCACTTGATCCAATCCGAGGCCGCGCAAATCCGCAACCGTATTGTTTTGCTCCGCCTCGTACAGCTTCCAGATGACGCGAAGTCCTTGCAGGCTGGTCGGTCCGTCCGTGATCGGACGCGTGCCGTCGCGGATACAGTCGAGGAAATGCTCCAGCTCGTGGTGCGTAAACTTGCCCGAAGCGTCCGCCTCGTACAGCACTTTCTTGCGCGATTCCGTATCCAGATTCGCCTTCTCTTCCTTGATATGCGTATGCGCGTACAGCTTCTTCTCGGCGAGATTGATCTCCAGCATCCCTTCCGTGCAATGCGCGTGAATGCTCCAGCCGAGACGGGTTCCGCGGGCTCCCCATGTGCCGAAATGGTAGCCGAGGGCTCCGCTCTCGAACTCGATCGTCACGTTGCTCGTGCCTTCATTCTCCATCCACGGCGTGCCGAAGTTCGTGCCGATATGCGTGCCGCGTACCGGACGACCGAGGAACCAGAGCATCAAGTCGACGTAATGGCAGCCGTGGCTGAAAAATTGTCCGCCGCCGAGACGTTTCGCCGAATGCGCCCAATGCCCTTCGTGATAACGGGTAAACTGCTCCGTCCAGATGGACATTTGGAAGCATTCGCCGTACGCCTTCGAATCGATCAATTCCTTCAGCTTCAGGACGATCGGCCAGAAGCGGACAGGGTAAGCGGTCATGAGCACTTTCCCAACCTGCTCCGCCGTCTCGATCAGCTGGATGCATTCCTCTTCCGTATTGCACATCGGCTTCTCCATCAGCACGTGCTTGCCCGCCTTCAGGCAAGTCATGCCCACTTCGAAGTGAAGATCGTGCGGCAGAACGACCAGAACGGCGTCCACATGGTCCAGCAATTCGCGGTAATCCGCAACCGCAATCTTAGCCCCGGTCAGCTCGGCCGCTTTCTGCGCGCGCGCAAGCTCGATGTCGCAAGTCGCTGCGATTTCAACGCGATCGGCCAAATAGTGAAACCCTCCGGAATGCGATCCTGCCATACCCCCGCAGCCGATAATGCCAAGACGAATTTTACTCATATTGTTCTCTTCCCTTCTTCTGCATATTGTACGTTGTGATTCGCTTTCATAAATTCATCTTAAACGGTCCGGGACGAACAATCTTTATCATCCCGGTCCGATGTTTTGCACTTTTTGAAACGAATCGGACGCACTTCCGAGGGGAAAATTATTGCAAATAGTTGTATTCGTCGTACTTCGCACTGGATAGCGGCGTCATGTGAATCGTTGCGGCGGGGTCGGTCTCCCGCAATATTTCTCGAAGCGGGTCCTCTTGCTCCCGGGATATGATGACGGTCATGTCGCCGGAGCATTCCGGCGATCCGGACCGCGACAGGAAGGCGAATTCCGTCCCGAACTTATCCTGCAAATCGGAGTGGACATGGTCGAGCCGCCCTCCCCTTATCCGTACAAGCGTATAGCGGTGATACCCTCTCATCGTATAGCGGAGCGAACGATAGGCAACGTAATAGGCGATTACCGAATAAAACGCCTGTTCCCAACCGAACAAGAATCCGGCTATGGTCAGCAGGAGCAAATTGATGAGCATTACGAGCTCGCCGATCGACAGCGGAACTTTGCGTTTGACCCAGAAAGCCGCTTCGTTGACGCCGTCCGTGTAGCCTCCGATTCTTAATATAAATCCCGCTCCGCAGCCGAGAGCGAGCCCTCCAAGCAAGGAAGCGGCGAGCGAATGCTCCGTGAGCGGCGGGATCGGATCGAGCAGCAGTGTAACGGCCGCCGTCACGCTGAGCGCCGCCGTACGGATGAAGGCCGGTCGTTTCCACCCGCCCGCGCCCGGCTTGACAATAAACAGAAACGGAACGTTGATCAGGAATAAGAATAGTCCGAGCCTCATCTCCGTCATATGAGACAGCATAATCGAAATGCTTTGAGCGCCCCCCGCCACCAGCCGGTTCGGCTTCAGAAACAGCTCGAGACCGACCGCGATGAGCACGACTCCGGCGATAAAGGAAAGAACGGCTGGCCAACCGGCTCGGACTATAGGACCGAACCGTTTCGGACGGTTACCGATTTTCATGGCGCCCCGCATTCGGTTAACCCTCCCGCCGCTCGGCTTGAACCCGTTCGGCCGACTGCGCGGCATCCTTGGCTTTCGGGCTTCCTCTCCGCGCGAACAGCACCTTGTAGACGCGCTTCGATTCTTTCGTCAGCAGAGGTCCCAGAATAGCCAGTATAAGCACGTACAAGGCGGCGAAAGGCTGCAAAATGGCGAGCAGACCGCCGGCTTTGCCGAGATTAGCCATTACAATCGAAAATTCTCCTCTGGAGACGATCGTAAGCCCGATGTTGACGGACGCTTTCGGAGACAGCCCGGCGCTGCGGCCCGCGAGCATGCCCGCCACGAAATTGCCGATGAGCGTAATCGCCACCGCGCCGAGAGACAGCCATACCGCGCCGCCCAGCGTCGTCGGATCGATCGTAAGCCCGAAGCTGAAAAAAAACATCGCGCCGAAAAAATCGCGAAACGGCAATATCATATGCTCGATCCGTTTCATGTGATCGGTTTCCGCCAGCACGAGGCCGACGAGCAGCGCCCCGATCGCCTCGGCGACATGGATCGTTTCGGAAAATCCGGCAACGACCATCAGTCCGCCGAATATGACCAGCAGAAACAGCTCATTCGAGCGGATATCGAGCACTTTGTTGAGCAGCGGCACCGCTTTGCGTCCGATGACGAGTACGGCCAGCATGAAGCCCAGCGCGACAAGCGCCGATAAGGCGACGCCGGCGAACGAGGTCGACCCGCTCAGTACGAGCCCGGACAAGATCGAGATGTACACGGCCAGAAAAACGTCTTCAAACATGATGATGCCAAGAATCATTTCCGTTTCCGGATTGGCCGTCCGTTTCAAATCGACCAGAACCTTCGCTACGATGGCGCTGGACGAAATCGTCGTAATACCGGCGATGACGAGCATTTCCTTGAACGGCATACCCGCTAGCAGAGCAAATAAAAGGCCGAGCGTAAAATTGATGGCGATATAAATCGTACCGCCGACGGCAATGGAACGTCCCGACTTGATAAGACGGCCCACCGAAAACTCCAGTCCGAGGTAGAACAGCAGAAACAATACGCCGAGCCTGCCCATAAACTCGATGAGCGGGGCGCTTTCGATGAAGCGGAAGTCGAATACGCCCCATTTGGGCGCATGTGGTCCGACGGCCATGCCGACCAAAATGTAGAAAGGAATGACCGAAAATTTCAATTTGGCCGACAGTAGGCCGGCCACGGCGATAAGAACGACGGCGAGGCCGATTTCCAGTACGAGATGGTCCATCATCAATGGCCCCCGTGCTGGAGTAATTGCTTCAGCAATTTGAGATGGTTCCGCTCCCCCGCGACGATCAGCGTGCTGCCGCCCCTCAGCCTATAGTCCGGGCCCGGATTAATATGGTGGGTATGATCCGGGTACACGGCCGCAATGATGCTCGCCCCGGTTTTTTGGCGGACGCCCATCTCGCCGATCGACTTGCCTACGCAGAGGAATTCCGTGTCGATCCGATACCATTCGATAATGAGATCGTTCAGCGCCACTTCGATCGTTTCAAGCGCCTTCGGCTTGTAGTACATGCCTCCGAGAATAGCCGCGGCCGCTCTCGCTTCGTCGTCTTCCAGCGTCACGATCGAGACGCTCTCATCCGGGTCGTGGCGGTCCGGCGTATAAATTTCCCGCCTGCCGTCGTCATGGACGACGATAACGAACTTTTCTTTCGATTGCGTTTCCACTTCGTACTTGCGGCCGATTCCCGGCAAATCCGACTCCCTTATAGGTTTCATCCGTAATTTCCTCCGATTGTGTATGGTTGTGTCGCGTCGAAAGTAACGGCACAATCGGATAGAGGGCAACGCCCGGATCGACTAATCCATATTTTTTTCGGGCATGCCAAACAATACCCGTGCACCGGAACAAGCTGAACCTGCTGTTATTATTTTCCGATGACTATGGCTTCATACCGAAAAGTTGGGGAATTAGGCGCCGACGTACATGGAGGTGAATTTCAGGGGACGCAAAAGCAACTGCTTGCGGAGCAGCGGTACCGGGGGGGCGAATCGTTCCAAGCGGGCGCGGATGCAAATATCGCGCAGCACTATTGTGCACAAAGGCAAGAAAATCGTAATAAGCGGAAGAAACACGCGAAGCTTCTGCAGAAAATGGGCGGGTGCGCCGAGAGGCGAATGAATGGATGCCGGTGCCGATACGGCGGGGATCGACTGGGAAATGGGCGTTACGACCGTATCGGCGGTCGGCATGAGAAACGACCAAAGAAGAGCGAACGCGACCGACAGCAGTCCGATTGTGCGGACAGTTGGACGTACGATCAAGATGTCCTCCCTCCTTTCCGGTAAGATAAGGCCATTTTATCATAAATTCGGTCAAATTCCAAATCATTTTCATAATTATCGGTATATTAATGCTTATTACTCGGATTATCTCGTTATATCGCCAATTCCTCTAGTTGAACCCGACATACCCCCCTTCATTTCCCCGGAAATGGTCCCAGTTGAAACGCATTCTCAACTCAGTGATAACGATAACCATTCTCCCTTATTTAGAATTATTTTAAATAAGCATTGATTTTAACAAGATGAGGTGTATAATTTAGATACACGGATGAACCTTCGGTCGTCCTTTTTGCAGAAAGCAGGTGACTTCTCATGTACGATTATCATCATCTACGCCACGTGAAGGAACAAGCGACTTCCAAACGGGCGCTTTGGATTACTTTGATTTTGACCGCATTTTTTACCGTTGTGGAAATTATAGGCGGCTTGGCGTCCAACTCCCTTGCCCTTCTGTCCGATTCGGCCCACATGGTGTCCGACGTTATCGCTCTCGGCCTAAGCATGACCGCGATTTATTTGGCTTCGCGTCCCCCTAACGCGAGATTTACGTTCGGATTTTTGCGGTTCGAGATTATCGCCTCTTTTCTGAACGGATTCGCGCTTTGTCTGATCGCTCTCGGCATTTTCTATGAAGGCGTGCGTCGTGCCCTTAATCCTCAGGTAATCGATCTCGGACTCATGCTGACCATCGCTTCCATCGGCTTCACCGTCAACCTGGTGCTGACGTTTGTGCTCAGCCGAAGCATGAAGGAAGAGGAAAATTTGAACGTGAAAAGCGCGCTGTGGCACTTTATCGGCGACCTGCTCAGCTCGATCGGCGTCATCATCTCGGCCATCATCATCTATTTCACCGACTGGGGCTGGGTCGATCCGCTCGTCAGCGTCGTTATCGGCGGCATCATTTTTACCGGAGGCGCGAAAATCGTCAAGGAATCGTACCTCATTCTGATGGAATCGGTCCCGGACAAATTCGACCTTGACGAAATCCGCAGCTCGATCGCCGAGGTGGAAGGCGTCGAAGACGTACACGAGATGCATCTGTGGGCCGTCTCTACCGATCATTACTCGCTGACCGCACACGTCTTTATCAACGAGCGCATCCAGCCGTTCTGCATCATACTGGCCATCAACGAGACGCTGCAGCGCAAATACGGCATCGAGCATTCGACGATCCAGATGGAGCATGCGACGATCCACCCGCACGGCGAGTACGGCAAAGAATTTTTGCGGCATAAAGAAGAGGAGGAAAAAGCCCGGGAGCATATGCTGCCGAGCTAATAGCACAACCGTTGGCTGTCGTTCATTCCGGTGTTTCCGCCGGGGAGAGCGGCAGTCTTTTTTTTAGAAAATTTTGCGTGAATTTTCCCCAAATAAATACATGTTCATCCTTGAAAATGGTTTTGACAGCCGTTCGCGGCGCGATATGACGATATTTTTCGCCAAATTTCGCCCATGGCAGTCGAACCGCGCGCCAAATACGCAAAATCGAATGAAAACGAAAGCATATGTGCGATCAAGTGGCTTCGCGATATATTTTCAGTCAATTCGAAGCTACAGGAAACATTGTTTCAAACGCTGGAAAGCACCTATAATGAAAACATTTATTGCCAAACTTTACTCGAGTTGAACTTAGTCGACATGCAAGGTCTGGCGGTAAATCAGAACACCCATTTGAACGAACGGAGGCTGACGAATGAAAAGAAGCTTGCTCGCTCCCATTCTTTTCACCTTTGTAATCGCTTTCACTGGATGCTCTAAAAGTCAGGAAGCCGGTGTAACCGCACCGCCGCAAAAACCGCTCGACCCGGTCACGATCCGAGTCCACCAGCTGGGGGGGTATTTTACGGAACAAGACTTCGACGAGCTGATCGCTCAGCCGGTCAAGAAGAAATACCCTCATCTCACCGTTACGATGGACAAAACGACCGAAGATTTGCCCGACCTGCTTGCCAAAGGGGAAGCGATCGACTTTCTCGTTACGTATCACGGACGGCTGACCGCCTATAAGGAGCTGGGCGTCTACCTCGATTTGCTCCCTCTTGCCAAACAGTACAATTTCGACTTGAGCCGGTTCGATCAAGGGGCTTTGGATACGATCATCGCCAACTCGGACAAAGGAGAGCTGTACGCCCTCCCGTACGCGAACAATCTCAATGGCCTTTATTACAATAAAGATATTTTCGATAAGTTCGGAGCCCCGTATCCGACCGACGGCATGCTGTGGGAGGACGCCATCGAGCTTGCCAAAAAAGTGACGCGAATGGACAATCAAACGCAATACCGCGGTATCGAAATCGACGACATCAACCGTCTGCTGTTCCCGCTGTCGCTCAACATCGTCGAGGCGAAGACGGATAAAGTCATGGTCAACAGCGATCCGTATAAACGGGCGATCGGCATCGCCAAACAAATCTACTCGATTCCGGGCAACGAATACATAGGCGGTTCCCCGATCGACCGCTTTCTGAAAGACCGCACCGTCGCCATGATCCCGACGATCAACCTGTACTTGCGCATCCGGCAAACCCCGGGTCTGAACTGGGACGTCGCCCAATTCCCGAGCTATAAGGAGAAGCCGAACGTGTACGGCATGTACGACCTCCACTGCATGATCCCGATGGTCGCGAGCAAGAATAGGGACGACCAGATGCGTGTGCTGGAAGTATTGTTCTCCGAGGAAGTGCAGATGGTCATGTCCAAAAAATCGGCGAAATTCCCGGTCATGAAAGATCCGAAATTCCGGCAGGCATTCGGCCAAGATTTGCCCGAGCTGAAAGGCAAACATATCGAAGGCGTGCTCAAAAGCAAAACCGAGCTCGCTCCGCCCAATTCGCTCTATTATGCCAAATCTTTAAGCTTGCTCAACGCCGAGTACGCCAACATCATGAAAAATACGAAAGATATGAACACCGGCCTGCGCGACGCGGAAGAACAAATCAAGCAGTACATCGTCACCGAGAAGTCGAAGAAGTGAAGCTTGGCGCAACATAAAAGCGAGGAAAAGCCCCGGTGACCCGGGGCTTTCAAATATCATAATTATTCAACATCGATAAAATATCGATAACAGTCGGCCCACCATGTATATCCTTCCCGTTGACCAAGCTTTGCAAGGTATACCTCGATCGTTCCGGTCTCGCGATCCTGTATGATGCTGAAGTTGGATAGTTGGAGCTTATCGGAATCACCCTCTTCACGCTTGTCTATCGTTGTAAGCGTGTCCTTCATCAGCAAACCGCGGTCGTCTATTTGAGCAATCATGAGCGGATGTCGGGGGAAGTTGCCATAGGTTGCATGATCGGAAATATTGCCGATCCAGTAGATCTTGTCGTTCTTTATGCTCCTGACAAAAGCAGAAATGGTCGCTGCTGAGTAGAACACCTCCCGGTTGTCAAAATGCCACGGCACAGGGTCGGTGAACGTCCTTCCTCCGTCATCGGAATAACAGTACCACTTATGCGCTGGCGTTCCAGGTTCGATGCGCGTGTTCCAATTTTTGTTTTCCCAATTGGACCCGCGGAACACCGCCAATATCCGGCCCGTCGGCAGCATGATGGCGGCCGGCTCATCTACCCCTCTGGAAGATTTCAAGTCACTGATCACGACCGGTCGGGAGAACGTAAGGTCATAATGCCCGCGAGATTCATTGAATATGCCACGAACAACAATCAAGCCGTGCATGATTTCGGAACAAGAGGGGAAAATCTCAGCTGCGTCAAGGCCGCGAATACGCAAGCAGGCGTGCATGGAAGCGCCAATCGGAAATATAATTTCGCCGTTATCCAGTACATCGACACCGCAACCCAGATAGGCCCGATTGTTGTCGGTATATGCCGGGTTTCTCCAGTTATCCGGCTCAAAATCGGCGCCTTCCTCATACTTGATCAATTCGGTTGTTCGCTCATCACTTCCTTCTTTTCTTATCGACAGCATGCTGTGGTCAACAAAACTTGCTTCGCCATGTCCCCAAAATCGCTTATAGGCCTTATGATGGCCGTCAAAGAAAACTCTGCGCATGTCAACGGATACAAAATGTCCGAAGTGGGGATTGAATGTTTCTTTCCCATTATAAGTAGCGATTTCGTCTTCGCCTTTCACCTCTACACTTCTGCTGTAAACATCTTGCCATTCCCCCCAGGTTCGCCCGTTATCGTCGGAGAATCGCTCGAATGCTGCATTGCTCCAATCCGATTCACCTTGCAAGCTCTTACGTTCCACTCTCCTAAGTCCCGTACTGTTTACATAACGTTGCGATCTCTGATCTGTCGTTTTTTTATCCGGGGATTCGACATATAACTCTTTTCTCACCTTCATATTTGTGCTCATGCTCCTCTCATCTTCATAATCCTTTGGCTAATCTCATACCTGCATGGCTTTCAGTGCGAGAATGAATGCATTCGCCTGCTGTTCAAGAACCTCCGCAGCCGTGGTAGATATCAGATTCTGAGCGCGAACGGAAGGATCATCGATGTAGCTTTTGAAATCCTCCATATAAGCAACCGCCAGTTGTCCGGCCCCTTGATTCAAGAGCAGTTGTATAATATCCAGCCGATACTTCAGATTGACTGCAAAACTGGACTGAATTTCGTTCTCCTCCGCATAGTGTCCCACGGACAGTAACATCCCGTTTACATGAACCGGTTCAATTATCACCGTTAAAGTAGCGGGTAGCGAGTATTCGTGACCGTCATAAACACGAAACGTTACGGTATCCATGCCCGTCAGTCCTGTATTAGGCAAATAGCTAAACGTCCCGTAGGCAGAATTCGTCACACTCGCAGTTCCTTTCTGACCGTTCACTACGAGACTATACGTTAATTGATCTCCATCGGCATCCACAGCGTGTAACGTACCCCCGACTGCTGTGTTTACCTGGGTGGTAACCGTCAGGTCACGTGTTAATGGCGTTGAGTTGGCTCCGGGAACAGGTGCTTCCGCTTCTATTAGATTAGTGACCAAATCGGCAGGGTAAGCGAAATGATGCCATTTTTCAATATCGATCTTATCACCGATCTTATTCAGACTATTGTTTCCGGTCCAGTTGTTGAACAAGTAAATGCCATCTGCTCCGGCCTGATAGGCCTCGTATGCTCTAAGACGATATTGCAGCTCACTCATTATCGTATTGGACCGGTTGACCGGAATCCCTTGCTTGATCAAATCTTCTTCCGCCTTCGTCAAGTCATGCCCGCTTAAGGAATGAGTCGTACCGATGTACAATTGGACAGCGGAATTGCCTACAGCCTCCACAAATGGAGTGATATCAAAAAACTCTTCATGACTGAGGGTAGTAGGGATGATCATATCAACCAATTCCTCGTCGATCCAGGCGTCAATATCCAACCCGTATTGTTTGTATCCATTGTAAGGAAAACGTACCGTGATCTGTTTCGTCGGCAAAGCCAGTCGGAGCTCGCGAAGCATCTGCGTAATCACCTCGGCTTTATAACGGTCCCAACGTTCCAGCCCTGCAACGGATGTTTCATCTTTCGGCTCGATTCCATACTGCAGCAGGTACGCATTGGTTAGCTCGGATTGATAACCGAAAAGATTCGGATACCTGCCGAAATCGAGGTTTATTCCATCTACCCCAGGGAAGGCGGCAGCCTCCAGCAGGACATTTTTCATATATTCCCGGACGATGAGATTCCCATAATCAACCCTGAAATTCAAAGTCCCATTCTTCAGCACCATTCGATAGGGAAGCATTTGGTTGTCATAGACGGCACCGTTCAAGTATCCGTTTACGGCAGGATCATAGACAGCGTTCATTCGCAGGGAAGCATTCGTCTTTAAGCCCAGTTGGTCAGCTTTCTCGGCTACGATCTGCAACGGTGAACGGCCGCTGGCGTTGATATCGGTAATTTGCTGTCGTGCCAGCTTATCCCCGTCCCTCATCTGACTCTCATAAGCTTCCGACCCGGCAAATGGAATACCTGCATATTGGCTGTTATGATTCAAAGTAAAGGTGGCCAACAACTGCCAGTCAATCTGCCCAACATCCTTGCCTGCGTAAATCTCGACCCCTCTTTCCTCCAGCTTGCTTGGCGTGGGAAAAAATCCCTGGTAGAAATTGCTGAATCCGTCATTGTTATAGATGGTTCGATTGCCGGCGGCACCTTCGCTCTGCGAGTCATACAACGTCAACTCTTCCTCTGTCAGGCTTCTAAGCTTAAAATACGTAATGAAAGCCTGCTGATTCGGCAGCGGAGTAATCCGTATGCGTTCTCCATCGAATTGACCCGCAAATAGAAATTGCTCTTCGATAGCCTTGAGACCGTAAGTTGTTCCGGTCACTGTCGCGGTCCCTGCAACCTGTCCGCTTGCTTCCTCTCCATAAGAAACCTGGAACCCGCCGGCCTTGGCTACATAACCGACATAGACAGCATACCGCCCTTGGAGTTCCAGCGGCAGTTCCAACGAATGGGCGCCCGGTTCGTTCGCGATCCACAATTCGTCCTCATTACTGCCCAAATAATGATATTTGCCCGTCTTCCAGCCGGCATATGTCGCCTTTTGTCCTTGGCTATCTTCCAACCAGAGCATGTCGTTGTACACGTAGACAGTGCCAGGTACAGATACCGGTGCATCACCGGGGTTTACCTTATGAACCGAAGGATATACGTATAAGTCACTCGTTAATTCATTCACTTTGCGATTTTTATAATACAACTCTGCTACAGCGGTCATGATTCCCGACTGTCCCCCAGGTGCAAGCGGAATCTGTAAACGGGGAGAAGAAATGATCTCGTTATGCTGTGCAATGATTTGATCGTCCTTCACCAACTTCGTCCGGATCTCCAACTCGCCTCCGGACAACCAGTTGGGAGGAATATCATCCAATCCTGCCCCGAGTGCCACTTCCTCCGAGTCAGAATAAGGGAGGACCGATAACCCTTTTATTCGCGGTTCGACCTGCGTCCACTCCGGCAAGTCTCCAACCGTCAACTTCAGATTGTCCAGGTAAACCTCGTTATGACCGGACACGCTATTCATCGAAGCATTAATGATTTTGAGCGAGTCCGCACCGCTTGAAACAGGAGTAGCTACGTTGAAGGAAACAATCCTCATCTCGTCCATGGACAGCATCAATTTTCCTCTGCCATCGTAAGCAATCCCCCACCGATGAAACAGTCCATCGTCGGGTATTAAATGTTCATAATCCGCAACCAGAATGCTGCTGGATTTTACCAGCACCTTATCTCGCTGGAGGGTTAACTTTGCCGTCTTCCGCGCTGCCGTCACTTCAAAGCTTAATCCCCTGATTATCCCTAATGTCGGAGCCTCATCCACTTCAATCAGGTCTGCGATTCGAGCATCAAATTCCAACAGCCACGGGCCTGCGCCTATCGGAAATACTTTGGTCATAAACGTGTACTTGTTAGCAGCTGCGGCGACTTCATCTCCGTAAATCAAGTATTGGCCTACAGGGACAGGTTTCATCGTCACACCGCCGGGATTTGCCAAGGAGCCGGTATGGTCAGTAATGTAAGTCCCGTTACTGGCACTCGTTACCGACCATCCCGATCCTGCCAGTTGAGAAGCATCATCATCGAGAACCACCACCGCAGCTGCGGCGATTTCCTGCGTTGCCAGCGTGATTCCATTCCATTGCAATGAAAAGAACGAGAGAAAAAAGATAAGAGGCAGTACAATGAATATTTTTCGATCCTTGATAAGAAAAGCTTCTGATCGAAGTCTTTCAATGATGTGCATTCGTGTTTTAGCAGTAGCTTTTCTTGGTATAGAATTTACTTTTTTCGTCCACAAGGTCCGAAAATTTATAAATTCTATAACGTTAAGAAAAGCTTCTAAACGAAGCCTTCTCCACGATGAATGACCCTGCGTAAGCGGCGGCCTTTGGTTCACAAAAACGCACCTCCATCGATTTTAGATTCGTTTATTTCCGATTATCTTCTATATACTTGTTTACTTCTTCCTCAGCTTGACGCAATGCGGAATTGATATCTGTTTTGCCGTCCCGCACGTTATGCACATGTTTTGGTATTATGGTTGCCGCTGCCTGGTTCGTATACTGATCGTATGTAGCTGCAGGAGCGTATTTCTTAGGACTCATTGCGCTTATATTCTTGCCCCTAAACATTTCGGCGTTCTGACCAAAAGCCGCTTTAATCTGGCTGCTCTTCAGAGGAGTCGTGTAGGCATTCTTAGAACGTTCCATCTGGAATGAATCAGACGTAAAGAACTCCATCGCCTGCACGGCCAGTTCCTTATGTTTGCTTGTACTGGATAAATACATATAATCCGGATAGGGCTGAACGCTTACAGGGCCTCTTTCCGGCAACACAGGAATCGGTGCCATATCCCAATCCATCCCTTTGTAACGTTCCGGTGTATTGTAACTCGCTCCCAATCCCATCCACATCGCCAAAGTTCTGTCCTCGAAAAACATTTTCGCTCCATCGGGAGCTAATCCCGGTGTATCCGACTTTTCATATTGCCTGAGGTACATCTCGGATACCTTTTTACCAATATCGTTATTGAAAATTGCCTTATTCGTCTTTGGATCCACGTATTCAAGAGAATAGGGATTCCTGCGGAAAAAAGTGGAATGCATCCGGACGCCATAATATTGTGTCCCGCCATCCATGCGCGTCACCTTGTTGGCCAAAGCAAACATCTCATCCCATGTCCATTGATCATGAGGCGGATAAGGAACACCAAATTTATCGAAAATACCTTTATTATATAAGATTTGCGTTGGACTATCCTGCAGCGGCAGCCCGATCAGCTTACCCTCGCCCAACTTCCTGTTCATATCAATAAATTCCGGGGCAAACCGGTTCAAATCGATTTTATATTGCTTGATAAACGGTTCAATATCCGAGGAAAACTCATACGGTTTCAGGTAGAGGAGATAACTCGCATTGGCGGCAAGAATCACATCAATCGGCTGTTTGGCAGCAATGAAGCCCTCTATGACCTTCGTGTTCATCCCGGTAGGCTTGATCGTTTTCGGAATAATATGAGGGTATTTTTTCTGTAGCGGTTCTCCAAATTCTTTCATAAACGTGGCTTCATCCCACCAATATGTACTGGTGCTCAGAAAATACACCTCTGTTGGCTCTTGAGGAACTGCCGGCGTCTTCAATTCTTCCTCACCAGATTTACTTCCTCCGCATGCAGCGAGCAAACCGATGGACGAGATCATGACGCAACCCAACATAAATGAATTCCTTCTTTTTGACATGACAATTCCCCTTTTTTTAAAATAATTTAATGAGTATCTTTATACCGCCTACAACGCGACCACATTGAACCCTATTATGGCGCGGTTCTGTACTTGCTCTCATTATTTGCATACGCTTACATATGTCAGCCGAATAGAATCCTGTCTTCATCTTGTTTCCCCCTCTCCTTATTCATTGAAGCTTTTTGAAGCATTTCGTTGGAAATTCGCCATTCAAACTAAAAACCAGTATGGTGGTTATACCATCATACTGCAAATGATACCCATTCATTTACTGCACGTCAACACTTATTTATTGTATCTTCATTTTATGATACGATCGCCCTATTAATATAATTGGATGTGTGAGATATGGATCTAGCTGAGAAAACAACACTGCCGCAAATCGTGTGTGAGCGGATAAAGTTATTTATTGTGGAACATGAGCTCAAGGCTGGAGATAAGCTTCCTTCCGTGAATCAATTGATCGATATGCTGAAGGTCAGTCGCTCCGTTGTCCGTGAGGCGCTGAAAATGTTGGAGACGCTTGGGGTTTTGCGGATTCAAGCGGGCGGAGGAATTTATCTGGATGTCCCCTCGTTTAAGCCATTTATGGATCAGGTATCCTTTCAATGGAAACATAATGAGCACAGGACCAAGGAGCTTATCGCTACGCGGAGGGCATTGGAGCTCTGTGCTGTTGAGATGGCTATCGAGCATTATGATCTCTATCTGTTGGAACAGTTGGAACTCGCAAACAAGCAAATGGAGCAAAGCATTACAAAAAGAAAACTTCCGGTAGAGGAAGATTTGGCGTTTCATCGAGCACTTTTCAAGGCGACGGGTAACCAAACATTTTTCGAATTAAGCGATGTGGTAAGCGAATTTTTTAATCAAGTCAGGGAGCGGCATTTCGTGGATGTCAGAAATACGATTATTTCCTTCGAGGAGCATAAGCAAATCATAGAGCAAATCCGAAAAAAGAATGTGGAAGAAGCGAAAGCGGTCATGAAGAAGCACCTGTTAGTCTTGGATATGTTGATTCCGAACAAAATAGATCAGTAATTACCAAAATGCAGCAATCCGAACATACAGGGCCGTCTCCTTCCGCGCTCAGCATACCGGCAGCTCGCTTTGGTAAGCGAGACCGACTCTTTTGCCTTTAAACGGCCCTGCAAGCTCTAGGTGGTTCAGCATACAGTTCGCTACATCCTCGTAAGCGACATCCAGCTCCTTCAACCGGCTGAACAGGTGGCCGGCAACTTCGGCTTCGGAGAAGTCCCTGATGGTCTCCGGAACAGGCACGGGCAAAATTGGGCCTCTGTCAAGATGGTAGACACAAATTTTATTGCTTCACAGTGTTAATGTAGTAGGCACGCTCGAATTCATTTGGTGTTGCATATTCAATGGCCGAATGGATGCGTTTTTGACACAGCCCTCCGATTTCTATCATTTCATCAGTGTAACTGTGTCTACTTATGGCTTCGGTTGTTCGTTTATCATTTTCTGTGTCTCTTCCGCCATCATTCGCAAACCTGTATTGAGATCGACCGTGCCGGCAAGCAGCGCATTGAGATGTTTCTCATAGATGCTTCTCGCTTTGGAATCGACGTTCGTTGTCGCAGCAAGCGGCGCGAAGGGATAATAGGTGACCGCCTTCCAATTTTTATCCGGAAAAGGAGATTTCGATCCAAGTGTCTCTCTCACTTCCTTTGCTCTCGAAGCCATCAATGTGCCGCCCTTTGAATTTTCGACAAAAAATTCGAGCGAGGTCCAAAACTTGATCGCTTCCATTGCCGCCTCTTTATGCTCCGAAAGCGAAGTGATGCCGAAATAATTGGGAGAAACTTGCGAGCCGACTTCAGCCAAGCCCGGCAATACCGGAAAAGAAACCATGTCCCAATCGAGCGACGAAAACTCTTTCGTCAGTGCGAGCGGAGCGGCCGCCGTGTACAAAAGCATGGCAACCCTGCGATCCTTGCTAAACGATGACCAATCCGGTATTTTCCCTATATCCTTGTATGCTTTCGTAAATACGGGATTTAAAAGTACGGTTTGGATCAGTGTCTGCCATTGCGCGCTCGTATGAATCGTCGGTGTTCGCTTGGTCCCGTCTACCAATGGCAAAGAATATGGATTCCAGCCGATCATCGCACCCGTTCCATGGCTGCCGATACCGTAATATTGCAGGTTACTGTCCAAACGTGTCATTCTGTTCGCCAAATCGAGCGTTTCCGCCCATGACATCCCGTCTTTCGGGTAGGACACTCCGAACATATCGAAAAGCGTCTTATTATAGTAGAGCAGCAGGCTGTTCATCTTTACCGGTAGGCCGTAAAGCTTTCCATCGAACATCTGCCTCATCGATTCGATGGCTGTCGGCTCCAGATGGCCGATATCGACGTTATGTTTGCGGATCAAGTCGCTCATATCATACTTCAGATCGTAATCGAGCAGCGCCTCCTCGAAACCTCCCCGCGAATTGGTGTACAAATCGAACTTGACGCCGGCCGCCAGCAGTTCGGGAATCGTCGTGCCGTCGGCCTTCGAGGTTTGAATGTACCGCAAATCGAGATGAGGGTATTTTTTGCGCAGCGGCTCCAAATAAATCACTTCCATCTCTTCCAGAGGGGAAATGGACACCAACGTTAACGGAACACGTTCCGCCGGATTTTCCTTAGCCGTTTGAGGAACATCGGCCTCCTCTTTCGGCCCTCCGCTGCAAGCGCCAACAATAGCGGTTGCCCCTGCTAGAAGGATTAGCAACCTTGCACTCTGTTTGAACATATGGACACCCTCGCATTTTATTATTCTGGTTTAATCCCCGCGTCCTTCAACATGCGCTCCGGTTGCTTTCGAGTAGCGGAGATTCGCTGATCGTTTAACTTGGTGGTTGGATGTGTGATTAATGCGTCCCGCTCTTATAGATCCCCATATCCCATACGTTTCCTCTCGAGTTGCCATCGTAATCGGATGAAATATCAATGGACTGTCCATCCATCAACACAAACTCCGTGATGGCCTTGCCGGCGCCGATAGCCGGGCTGCCTGCTTGCAGATGCCAGTCCTCTTCGGCTAAGTTGGCGAAATACGGATCTGCATATACGCCGTTCAGTTCTTGCCCGGCAGGCAAGCTCGTGTTGTTGTAATAGAGGTTATAGTCGTGTACCAAGTTAACCGGCTGCTTGGTACCAGCCGCGATGACGGCATTGTTTGTTGTATTCATGATGATATTGTTCATGAACACCGGGTTTACGTTATCCGGGTCCCAATCCCATCCGACCTGAGGCTGGGAGCTTCGAGGACTGTACAAGAAAATGCCGTTCCTTGTGCCGATCACGATATTGTTGTAAGCCGCGCTGTCCTTTGAGCCCACGAAGCCAATGCCGTTGTTGATACTGGGTATCCCATTCCGTGTTTCGGCCACAACGACATTGTTGTATACGACCATGTTCCAAGCTTCGTAACCGTTTACGCTGTAATCGCGAGTCCATGCATAGCCGGTCGATCCCCCCATATAGATCGCGCCTTCAGCCATATTCACATTGTGGTTATGGATGTAGTTGTTATAGACCTCAATATCCGACGAGCCGCCTTTGGCCAGCAGCCCAACGCGTCCAACGTCATGAATTTCATTGTTTCGAATCGTGCTGGACTGGACGTTGACGAAATCGATGCCTTCGTGCCCCATATCGTAGATGAGGTTTCCATCGACTACATAATCGGAAACGAGATACCCTTTTACCCCTTCTTCGAACGCATTGTGAATTTTGTTGCCGATAACATGAACGTGATTAGAGCCTTCCAGCACTTGGATGAAAATATCCGACGTAGTCGTTCCGCGCTGAGTTTGCGTCATTTCAAAATCTTGCAGCGTAACATAAGAGATGCCGGTCAGGACAACTTTTTTGGTCGGCAAATTCTGGAACTGGATGACCGCCTGGTGTTTATTCCTCGCCTTGAATACGATTCGCTCGTTTGCCGTGCCGCTTTGCATAAAGATGGCCGGGCTGGTCTCGGTGTAAACGCCGTCCTCAAAAATAACCGTGTTCCCACGCTGCGCCAGTTGGGCCGCTCTAGCCATCGTCTTCCATGGTTTATCTTCGGTTCCGGGGTTCATATCGGAGCCCGTCGGAGAAACATAATAGGTCGAGCCCGGCACGGTGCTTGGACCGGGATCGTCCGACCCTGCAGGGGCGTCGATTTTAGCTACGCGAATATCGTCGATCTGTATATCCGCCTGGTAAACCGCCGCTGCGATCCCTCCGTTCTTCAGTTGCCCATCCGATCCGCTCAACTCCAGCTTGCCGTATACGTAAACCTGAATGTCAGTGCCATTTACGACAAAACGAATATCTACCCATTCCCCAATTGGCGGATGCAAGTCCTTCTCCTGCAGCGGGGTAACGATGCCGGCAACCTTTTTCTTCAGTCCGATGTAGCCTTTCTCCGGACGGATCTCCAACAAATAGTAATTATTGATGTTGGTGTACCGGGTATACAGCGTCAACCAGCCTGATGGATTATATGACTGAACGAACTTTACTCTTGTGTCCAACTGATAACTTACCCAATCCATAGAACCTGCGTAAGAGCGGGAAATACCGCTGCTTGAAGAAGCATTCAGGTCGGTATATACGTGATTGCCTCCCGGTGTTTCTTCTACGATCCCCATCGTTCCCGACTGCGCGGTCCAAGCGCCGTCTCCCTGTTCAAACTGCTCTGTGAACAAAATCTCTCCCACCTTAGGTACTGTATTGGCATAAATCCCCATAGGCACGGGTGCTGTTCGGGCATTCCCGTTAGCATCCAGATTGACGTCCATTGTCTCACCGTAATAACCGGTAACGTTCAGTGTAGCTCCTGCGCCGGCAGCCGGACTGTCTTCCCGCAGATACCAGTCATGGTACGGATCAATCAGCAGCGGATCCTCATAGATCCCGTTTGACTCGACCGGGGCATTGGCACAGTTGTAGTACAAGTTATAGTCGTGCACAGAATCGATTGGCGAGTTTACCGTGTGAATGGCATTCCCGGTGCAGCCCGAAAAAATATTGTTGGCAAATGTCGAAGAAGTCGGGAACGGCGCCCATCCGGTTGTCGCCCCGCCCCCATTGGAGTAGCTGACCCCGTATTTGGCATCGACGACGATGTTATGATAAACAGCGCTGTCCACGCTCCCGGTAAACGCGAACGCGGTATCGATCAGCCCCGGCTGTTCCGCAACAAGAATGTTGTTCCAGGCAACCGCATAATAAGCTTGGTATCCGTATGTGTCATACGCTACTGAAGGAGGATAACTTCCGCCCAAGATGATACCGTTCCTCATCAATTTGTCGATTGCACGAATGCGGTTATTATAGATTTGGGCGCTGCGTGTGCCTGCTGGTACCAGAATGGCAGTACTGACCTCGCGAATCTCGTTGTCTGCGATGACCGGCCGATCGATATTCGCCAAAACGATGCCGAAGTTGACAAAATCGTATATTTCGTTGCCGACCACCTCAATCCGCTCGCCTTTTAAGGCTTGCACAGCCTTGCCACCGGCACCGTGAATGGAATTTCCGCTGACGATACAGTGAGAGCAGTCGCTCATGTCGATGAATATATCCCCGCTTGTTGTTCCACTGACTTCCTGGGTTATTTCAAAATCGAAGATGGAGATATACTGTTTATTCGTCAACACGATTTTGGATGTTGTATTCAAATTGGAAAATAACAGTTTCGCCTTCTGTTTATTCCTTGCTTTGATCGTAATCGGTGCAAGTTCCGCTCCGTTGTTCGTAAACCTGATCTGAGTGCTCACGTATACGCCATCCTCAAAGATCGCGGTATCACCGGCCTGTAGCGTTGCCGCAGCCTTCTTAAGCGTTCTCCATGGCGCCGTTTCCGTACCTGGGTTGGCATCGTTGCCAGCGGGAGCGACATAGTACGTATTGCCAGCTGCGTAGACCTCCTGCGTACCGGCGGTCGGCATGTTTGCCAGCAGGCCAATCATGAATACAAACAGAAGTACACATCCGACTTGAAAGATTCTGTTTCGAAATTCCTTCATCCTAATAGCCTCCCTATGTAAGACTATTGTTTCTTTTTGTATTCCTCGATCGCGATGTTCGCTTGTTCCTCCGCTTGCAGCAAAGCGCTATTGATGTCCAGTTTCCCTACATTTGTTTGTGTGAAGAAAGAACTATACGTGTTTACGATCTTGGCATCATAAGGCGTTCTTTCCGGAATCGGTGCGAAATCATTGTAAAATACAGCTTTCATATTCCGGTCCCGGTAAGGAGAGTCCTTGCCAAACTCCCGTTTGATTTGTTCCTTGTTCAGGACGGGCATAATGCCTTTGCGCGCCAGACTCGATTGGAATTCGTCGGAAACCATGAACTTGAGCACTTCCATCGCGGCATCTTTATGTTTGGCCATCTTCGTAATCCCGAAATAAGACGGGTACGATTGCGAGCCAACCCCGGGTTTAACCGTGGGCAGGGAGACGATATCCCAGTTTACTTGTTTCAGTTGTTCTTCCCACACATAGATCAGACTCGACAGGTACATCATCATGGCAGCGTTTTGATCTTTGACAAAAGCATTATTATTGTTAGGAACAGTTCCGGTTTGGGACAACAGATTCGTATAACCAGACTCGGTTGTCGGACTCTTGAAGTAGGTTTCGTAGAACGTTTTCCAGCGTTCATCCTTATAAATGGTTGGTTTGTCTGTTTTGGCATCGACACCCGGGATCGACATCGGGTTCATGCGAATCGTGTGTGACGGAGAGTGGACGTATCCCAAATACTGTCGGTTGCCGTCGTTGCGAGAAAGCCGAAGCGACAGCCTAACCATATCTT
Organism: Paenibacillus mesophilus; assembly: GCF_005938385.1. Lineage (GTDB taxonomy): Bacteria > Bacillota > Bacilli > Paenibacillales > NBRC-103111 > Paenibacillus_AB > Paenibacillus_AB mesophilus. The sequence goes on along the minus strand of NZ_VCRA01000021.1, from coordinate 57,317 downwards.
GCCAAATCATGCCGTCTTTCGGGTATTCAACCCCAAATTTATCGAATATATCCTTGTTGTAATACAGAACCAGATTATTCGTTTGCACGGGGAGTCCGAATAATTTGCCTCCCGAAGCCTGTCTCATCGCTTCGATAATCGTCGGCTCAAAACGATTCAGATCAACCTGATGCTTTTTGATCAGCTCTGACATGTCGTATTCAATGCCGTAGGGAAAAGCCCATTCCTCGAAGTTGCCGATCGACTGGAAGAAAATATCAAACCGCGTTTTGTTGGCAAGCAATTCATCCAGGTTGGTTCCTTGCGTTCTCGTGATATACTTGATGGAATAGTCAGGAAACTTCTGACGAATCAGGTCACCATACCGATAATCAAAGCTTGCTTCGGAGTCGCCGTTATTGGTGTAAAACACGATTTCCACAGGATCTCCTTTTTCGTTTTTGGAGCCGGGAGAATCCGGGGATGTTCTGAAGCCGTTGTCGGCATTTGCCTGTTCGGTTTGTGAACCGTTTCCTTCCGCTACGGTATGAGGCTTTCCGTTACAGCCCCCCAGCAAGGGTGTCAACGTCAGCAAAAACAAGACGCACTTCAGAAAAGCGGCCTTTTCTTTCAACTTGGAACACCATCCTTTTGTTATCGTGATACATATCAAACACAATGTTAGCGCTTACAATTCGAGATGCATTTTTATTTTTTCCTCCGGAAGTTCAAAACTAACGTTGTGTCGAACAGCGCTTTTCAGAAAGCGTTCCGAAGCAACACTGGCTCATTTCTTTCCGCTTCCTCCCCCCTTTCTTTCGTTCAGCACAATCAGCTCTAAGTTTTATGCAGAATAACAACGACAATCTTGACTCTCATTGAGAGTATATAGTATATTTCTGACCAAATATATGAATATTCCTGTTGAATACATACACAATTGTGTTAAGATTAGCTCATTTAACAATCGATTTGATGAACTAACAAAAGGAGATGCTGATTGCGACGTGAACATGCTCCTCGCAGACAGCAGCCATATTCATGATTACATTATCGGGCTTTAATGGATCCAATATCGCGGATCTAGCCAGCAACGGCAATGATCATTACTTCACAGTTAATTCCTGCGGATATGAAAAGTTCATGACAAAAAATGTCAAGAAGCTGAGAGAAAATGGACGGCCAGACTTTCAAGTGATTTATATGCTGAAAGGAACGGGCCATTTTTGGATAGATGGTCGGCAGACCGAGGTAACGAAGGGGCAGATTGTGCTATTCCATCCGGATGAAAGACAAGAATATGCCTATGCTGGCAAGAATTCTCCGGAGCTGTATTGGATTCATTTTTCCGGATACGGAGCGCTCCAATGGCTGGAGACGGTTGGACTTTCCAAAAAACGGATTTATCATGTCGGGAAAGATCCGCAGGCAATCGAGCTGTACAAAAAAATCATGGTTGAACTTCAAATCAAAGCGCCACTGTTTCAATCCGCGGTCGATTCGTACACCATGTCGTTGATGTCGTTATTCGGAAGAAAGGCGAGTCTCATGCAGAAGCCGGAAGCTTATGTAAAGGACCCATCCATCTTGCAAATTATGACTGAAATGCATGCAGATTGCACCAAAAAATGGACCGTAGCGGACATTGCAAAACAATGCGGTTTGAGTCCGAACCGAGTCATGCATAAATTCAAAGAGCAAACCGGCAGTTCGGTCATTGGTTACTTGACCCGTATCCGGATGGATAAAGCCAAGGACATGCTATTGAACACCTCATTGAGCATTAAGGAAATTTCTCAACTCATCGGATACGATAACCAGCTCTATTTCAGTCGATTGTTCCATAAAACGGAGAGCATGTCCCCGAGAGACTACAGGGCAGGGGAGTTCAGACACCTCTAGAAACGTGCTGTTGGCAATCCTGGCATTAGACGCGTGCTGAAAAACATACAAAAACCCGAACTAACCATGAGTTCGGGTTTATATGCTGCCATTTTTTATTTAATCCGGAGTCAATGCCCTCTCCGTTAGTACGGTGGTGGTACAGTCAAATTCGAAATTCAGACAAATATGCTTCATGGTCTTATGGTCTTATGATCTTGGATTTCCACATTCGATATTTGTATAAGCAATCCACGCCACCAGTTCACCTATAGTCATTCCCAATGGACGTTCAGTGGTATTATTGGAGGACTCGACATAATCTTTAATTATTGGTGAGATCAAAAAAATGAAAATAAAGTAAAGAATCCTACCAATTATTAAAAGGAGAAAAAAATAAAATCCGCCCGAAAATGAATGTTTTTTACATTGAATAAGTCCAAATATCAATAAAGCCGAAAACAGAACAATATAGACTACACTAAGAAATATAACCAAAATATTCATAATATCCAGAATATCATCTCCTTTAGTTGGAGCTTTTCTTCACTTTTTGGGGCGTTCTCGGGGGCTCCCCCAAAAGTAATCGGAATATGCTGCGAAGATATTTCTTCACTTTTGGGGGATGTTTTCGGGGTCCCCGAAAAGTAATCGGAATACGCTTCAGAGCTTTTCTTCACTTTTTGGGGAAAGTGAGGGAACTCTTTGCAATAAGCGCTCGTCCAATACATCGAGGTGAACGAAAAGTGGGTTTGGAATATTTGAGCACGCTGTCCGACAGCACGGACAAAAACGCCATCCTATCGGACTTGATGGAGCGCTACGGCAACGACGTATGGAACTACGCGTTTTTCCTGACGAGCCGTTTCGATCAGGCGGACGATATTTTTCAGGACGTCTTCATCAAGGTATACCGCAGCATGTTTTCTTTCCGCGGGGAATCGAGCGTCAAAACATGGCTGCTCGCGATTACGCGCAACGTCGCCAAGGACCATCGCAAGTCGGCATGGGCCCGCCGGGTGCTCTTGATGGCAACGATCCGCCGGTCGGAAACGGCTTCCTCGACGGAAAAGGAAGTGCTCAGCCGGATGGTGAACGGCGACATATGGAAAGCCGTCATGGATTTGCCCGAGAAGCTGCGGGAAGCGCTGCTCCTATACGCCCACCATCAGTTGACCGTTCCCGAAATCGCCTCCATGCTGAACATCTCGCAGGGCACCGTCAAATCGCGGCTCCACCGGGCCCGCGCGAAGGTGCCCGCCATTTTGAAGGAACAATTGATCGATTAGCGATGTCAGACACCAAGGAGGCGATCCGATTGAAATTGAAACGACTGGATTGGGAAAAAGAGCTCCGGCATTTCCCTTTGAATCCGAAGGGCGTGCCGGCCAAATTAAAGCAAACCGTGGAGGAACGAATCGCGATGGGTGCGACACCGAAACGATATAGAGGCGGGGCTTGGGCCGCCGCCGCAGTCATGCTGATCGCAGCGGCCGTCCTGTACGCCGAACGCGAGACGGTCATGAGCCTGTTCAGGCAGGAGAAGGACGAGCTGCCGTTCGACGTCAGCTCGGAACGGTCCATCAAAGTTCATTGGATCGACGGCATGTCCTTCATGAGCCGCTATGGAGAGGCATTTATTATTCAACATCCGAATATGGACGTGGAGACGATCAACTCGCCTCCTTACGATCCGCAGAAAGACCGGACGGCCCAGTTCGAAGAAATGATCGACCGGGACAAGCCCGATATCGTCTACTTGACGACGGACATTTACCGCCAAATGGCCGAGAAAGGCAAGCTGCTGTCGCTGGAAACGTTCATCGGCAAGGACAAGTACGATTTGAACGGCTTTCACGACGGGGTATTGGAAGCGCTGAGGGAAGCGGGCGGCGGCAAGCTGTACGGATTCGCTCCGGACTTCCAAACCAATGCGCTTTATTACAACAAATCGCTGTTCGATAAATACGGAATCCCATATCCGACCGACAAGATGACCTGGGAGGACGTGTTCCGGCTTGCGCAGCGTTTTCCGGCCGATGGCGAAGGGGATAACCGCATTACCGGACTGTCCAGCTCGCTCCTTTCCGCTTCCGCCTATGCAACGGCCGAAACCGCGGGATCGACGTTGGGGCTCAGCCTAATCAGCTCCGACGGCGACAAAATGACGGCGGATACGCCGGCATGGAAGAGCATATGGCAGTTCGTCGAAGACGGAGTCAAGAAAGGCTGGCTGTACGAAGCCAAGCCAAGGACGGGCAGCATATCCGGCATCGATTACTACAAACGGTATCCGTTTGCTACCGGCACCTCCGCCATGATGGTCGGGCAGGCAAGAGTCGCATACGAATTGATCGAAGCGAAGAAACGATACCAGTTGGCCGACTTCGCCTGGGATATCGTTACGGAACCGGTCGATCCGGCCAAGCCGAATATGGCCTCCTCTTTCTCGTTCGACGGCATTTACGCCATTCCGGCACAGTCGACGAACGCGCGAGATGCGTGGGAAATGCTCAAGCTCATACACAGCGATTCGATAGCGAAGAAAGTAGCCGCCCAATACTCCGGCGGACTCGGTTTAAGCACGCGCAAAAGCGTCACCTCGTCGTCGAACGGCTACCATATGGAAGCTTTCAGCGCCTTGAAGCCGGATCCGGAGACACGGTTCAACAGGAACGCGATCCTTTCGCGAGACGTCAATACTGCGATTTCTACCGCAATAAACGAAGAAATCAAAGCCGCGGCAGCGGGAACCAAAAGTCTCGAAGCCGCAATTAACGCCATTCAGCAGCGTGGGCAGCAGGCCATCGAGCAGGCGAAAGCCGCGCAGAAACCGTGAACGGGATGGAGGTTGAACGAACCAATGAAGTCGAATAGCAAATCGGGCTCCCGGTTCGCCGGGGCGGCCCTGACCGCCTTGCTGGCAGTCCCCGTCCTGCTGGCCGCCTGCAGCGCCAAGACAGGCGACGCGCCGGCCAAACAGGTGCTCCGCATCCCGTTCGGCAGTGAGCAAACGTTTCAATCCCAGTACGGCGACTATTTTGCCGTCAAGTTTCCGGACATCCAGGTGGAAATCATTCCGACCGAAGGACTTCGCGGGCCAGGCAAAAACTATACGGAAGAATATGAGAAGCTGATCCGCGAGCAGAAGCCGGACCTGCTCGTCATCTATTCGATCGACTACGACAAATGGGCGTCCAAAGGACTGCTGCTCGATTTGGAGCCGTTCGCCCGGAAATCGAAATTCGATCTGGACAGCTTTACCCCCTCGGCGCTCGCGCAGCTCAAATCAAACACCGAAGGCAAGCTGTTCGGGCTCGCACCGGAATTGACCAGCTATGCGCTGTATTACAACAAAGATCTGTTCGACAAATACGGCGTGCCGTACCCGACCAACGAAATGTCGTGGGAAGATACGATGAAGCTCGCCCGCAGATTCCCGGTCGATCCCGACCCCGCGAAGCGGATATACGGCATTCACGAGAAATATTCGACGCCGTTCGATTTCGTCAACGATATCGCCAGCACCGAGAACGCGGCATATTTAAGTCCTGACAGGAAGAAGATGACGCTTGACTCGGACGTGTGGAAAAAGGCGTTCCGCCAAGTGATAGAGGGTTTCAAGAGCGGCAATCTGTATTATTACTACAAAGACGGCAAGCGGGTCAATTACGGCCCGGAAGAAACGAAGCAAATGGATTTGTTCAGCTCGGGCAAAGCCGCCATGATGATCAGCGGAACCGAGCAAATGTTCCGCATGAAGCAATGGGGGGAGAACGGCCTAAATTGGGACATCGTCACCGTACCCGTCGATCCGGCCAATCCTGAATACACCCGCTATTTTAACGTTAGCCCGATCTATTCGATCGCGGCCAATGCGCAAAATGCGGAAACCGCTTGGAAAGTCGTGCAATATTTCAACAGCGAAGAGGCTGCACGTGTAAACCAGAAAACGTCCGACGTCTTGTCGACCCGCACCGCTTTCGCGAAAACGAAGGACGGTCGCAGCCTGGAGCCGTTCTACACGCTGAAGCGCCGCAGCTTGGAGAACAGCTCGTATGCCGTAATGCCCAGCTCGTTCTACGGTACGTTCGAAACGTTCGTGATTCGCGTAATCGACGATGCGGTCAAGAACCGCCTGACCGTCGACGAAGCGCTGCGGACGCTTCAGACGGAAGGCCAAGCGCTGCTGGATAAAGCTTGGGCGGAAGAAGCCGCCAAGACGAAGTAACATGAAAAGCCGCAAGCCGCCCCGCTTATTCCAGCGGGAGCGGCTTGTCGGTTTATAAATGATGAATTCGATCCTGCGAGTCTTCTCCGGACCTTGAGGTGATCAAGGAAGCCGCCGCCTCGCCCAACAGCATACGGTTGATTACGGACAAAGTCTGCATCTCCGCAGCCGGTTGCCCGGTACTTGCAGCCAAGTAGCGAGGGAGCCACGGGCCGGCAAGTACAAGTCCTTTGCACCGGGAAATGGCGATGTCTCCTGCTGTCAAACCAGCAGCCCTAAGCGACCCATTGAACGGCTCCAGCAGATGGCCGATCGGCCGGTCTTCAGCTGGGAAACCGTCCTCCAGCCGGAAAGCGGAGCCGCCCCATTCTTCCTCCGCCCAATAATAGACGGCCGCCTGCCCGCAGCCTTCCACCTGTTCCCGGATCGCCCGAACCGCTTCCGGGATAGTCGCGTGGAACTCCAAATTGCGACCGGACGAGTCAAGCGCCGTCAGCCCGATATCGGCTCTTGCGCGGCCCTCCGACTCGGAACGCAGGAGCAGCGTATGCCCGTCCGGCAGCACAATCTCCTTCGTTCCGTCAACCTTCGCGTTCCGCATATGAAAAGCTCTGCTAACTTTTCTCGCCAATGCTGTTTTTGCGTAGTCTTCATCGATTAGTCGCCCGTGATCCTCCGTCTCAATGACGAGTGGAGCGTTCAGCAGCCGGTATCCTTCCCGGGTACCCGCGATCAATCCGGCAACCGCGCCGTCGCGCAAGGCAATTTTCGACGACCACCCGTGGAACATCACATCGACGTCCGCTTCCATAGCCCATCGGTCGAACAGCAGCTCCGCGACGGACGAACGGGTTCCCCCGTCGTGCCTCGACCAGCGGGCCAGCTCCTTCGTCAATTCGCCGACTAGCGCCGAATCGGCTTGCGTCCGCTCCAATCCGGCTGTCGCGCACCGCGCGCGGCCGATCTCCCAGCCGTGCGCGCTTCTTCGCTCGACTATCGCCACTTTGCTTCCCGAGCGTGCCAGAGCGGTCGCGCATGCGATCCCGATCAGCCCTCCGCCCGATACGATCGCATCGTACGTTCCGTAAACCGGTATTGCATCGCCAACACCTTTCATGCCTGCTCCACCTTCCCGCTCGTATCGGACTTCAATGCATCCGTTAGCCGATCGCGCACGATTCGGGCCATGTTCCGGGCATATATGCGGCTATCGTTCCGGTAAGCATCCCATATCCGCATGGCGGAATCTTCTCTGCCAAGCAGCCCGAGCAAATAAGCAGCCGTCATGTCGAGATTCCAGCGAATCGAAATCGATGTCTGAATGCCGCTTCCCCAGTCGCTGCCCAAACCGGGATCAGCCAGCAGCAGCTCCGTTTGACGGACGGCTTCCTCCTTCAAGGAGCGCGGAAGGAGCGGAGCAATCTCGATCAAGTAGTGGAATATATGCAGCGTTTGCGCGAAAACGGGCAGCCGAATCGAAGCCACGGCCGACTGCAGCTTGCCGAGCAGCATTTCGGCGCACGACGTCTCCCGCAAATGCTTCAAAGCGACGAGACAGGCGATCCAACGCGGCGGAATACGCGGCTCAAATCCCGGCAGGGCGTCATCATCCTCATCGGCCACGGCGCGAATCAAATCCGGCACCCCGGTCCTATCGCCGTGCAGCGCCAGCGCAATAGCCGCGCCCCGGCGCTGCCGGCCCGTCGACTTCGCGTGCGTTTCCTTCAAGAGAGGGAGTGCGGCGTCTCCGGCTTTCCATAACCACCATAGTGCTTTGCCTTCCTCGTCGGTGCCGAGCGCATCGGCAAGCGAATGAAGCGCTTCGGGCCGGCGGACCGATTCGGGCGTCCATCGGCGTTCCTCCCGTTTGCTGCCTGACAGCGTAACCCAAGGAGCACTGACACGTGTCAAGTCGTCCGCCCGCAGCACGCCTCGTTCGACGAGACGACGCTGCAGGAAGCCGATGTCCAGCTCGCGCGGCTGCCGGCCGGTCGCGCAGCACAGGGCTGCGGCCGTACCGGCGACTTCGCCGACGGCGTGCATATCCGGCTGCATCCGCAGAGCGGCGGAAGCATCATGCTCCATAGACAGCGCGCGGCAAGCGATCAACAGCCCATCCGTTCCGGCAGGAACGAAGCAGCGGAAAGGGACATCGCCCCCGATCCGATGGCTCCAGGCACTCATGACTTCCGTCCACCACTGTGCAAATTTGCTCTCGTTCGCCATATCTTTGGCATGGGTGTCGTAATGGGAATAGCATTTCATCACGACATCGTCGAACCGGCGGTCCATAATCAAATCGTCCAGCGTCAACGTATACTCCCCGCGAACGAGCCTGCCCTCCCGCGCCCCGAAATGCGGAGAGATCGCAATGAAACCGTCTTTGCCAAGCTCCGGGAGTTCCCATAGCAGCTTCCGGGCATACATGATGGCGCGGGATACGTCTCTCGTGCTGGACGTATCGACCCATCCGGCATCGAAGTTGCGGAAATCGGCTATTTCGCTCTCGTTCGAATATCGCGGAGGAACGGAACAGCCGTTCATGACGCCGTCCCACTCGCGCCCTTCCTCGAACGGAACCCCCGCCAAGGCGCATACGTCGCCGTTTCCGGTGCTGTCGAGCGTAATTTGGGCATCAATGCGGACGGTGCCTTCCGGGGTTTCGAACACGGCTCCGGCTACCTTTCTTCCATCCGTCAGTGTTTCGACGGCGACGCAATCGTACAGGACGGCAACGCCGTTTTCAGCCAATATTTGCTGCAGCGCGATTTTTTTCGCTTCCGGATGAAAGCCCTTCGCTTTGCTTCCCAATTCGTCCGCAATGCTCCTCGTCCGTTTGTCCAGTTCCTGTTGCATGCCGACATGCAGCCCCAAATAGTAGGCGTGAATGCCCGTATGGGTACCGACTCCCCCGATTCCCCCGCTGCTCTCGGCCAACACCACTCGCGCGTTTCCGTTCGCGGCGGCGAGCGCTGCCGTCACTCCGGCAGTGCCTCCTCCAACCACAAGCACATCCGTCTCCAGTCGTTTCACTCCGCTTGCTCCTTCCCGCTCCATAATCCCCGGCCGCCTATTTGCCCATCTGCTCGGCGATTTTTTTATTGATTTCTTCCTCCGCCTCTCGTAGGGCGGTATTTACGTCCTTGCTTCCCTGTTGGACTTCGATCAGCTTTTTGTACATGGCCGTGCGCGCAATATCGTCGTATCGCGTATACGGAGCCGGAGCCGCGATCGTATCCATCATGAATGACTGCAAATGCTTCCCTTTCAGCTCCGGGAACATGCTGCCGAATGCCTGTGCCGCCTTCTCGCTGCGGATGACGGGAACGTTGCCTTTGGCCGACAGCGTCGTCTGCACCTCTTCGGATACGAGGAACGACATGAATTGAAAAGCTTCGTCCTTATGCTTGCTCATCGGGGTAATGGCGAAATACGGAGCGTTCATCTGCGTGCCCGCCCCTTTCTTGCCGGCAAACTCGGGGAACGAGACGACATCCCAGTTCAAGCCTTTCTGGGTAGCGTCCGGCAGGAGCGGAATGAGCGTCGGTCCGGTTCTCATCGCCAGCGTCTTCTCCTTCAGAAACAAATCCTGCTCGGCTCCGCCGATATTGCCCTCAATGCGTCCGAAGCTCGACATCGTTTCCATCCATTTTTGCCAAGCATCCGTATTGACCGCCGCCTTCGATGTTTTCGGATCGATGAAAGCAAGTCCCGACTGGTTTTTGTACGTAATGTTCTGCTGGTTGAACATGAACCCCTTATATTGGATACCGCCTTCCATGCGGGTCAGGCGCTTGGCCAGCTCGTATACCTCTTCCCACGTCATGCCGTCTTTCGGGTACGGAACGGCGAATTTGTCGAACAGATCTTTGTTGTAGTACAGTGCAGCCGTACTCATGTAATAGGGCATCATCAGAAACTCGCCGTTCTCGGAATACGATCGGATCACCTGCTCCATGCCGGGATTCAGCCGGCTCAAGTCAAACTTATGCTTCTGAATGAGCGGAGTCAGGTCCGAGATCAGCTTCAAATCCTTGAACGTACCGATCGAAGCGATGCTGCAGCATACGAGATCCGGTGTCTCGCCGGTAGCTAGAGCGCTCTCGAACGTAACTGTCGTCAAGTTGATTTGCACGAACTTCAATGTAATATGCGGGTATTGCGTTTTCAGCATATCCTCGAGCCCCATGTTTTTAAAAAAGAGGGGATCCAGCGTAGCGAAAATCGTCAGCGTCACCGGCTCGGGATTCGTTTGCTTGGCAGTCTCCCCCTCCGTGTTCCGTACACCGGTTTTCCCGCCGCTCCCGGCGCTACACGCCGTCAGCGCAGCCGCAATCATCCATACTAGAATCAAACGTCCCCATTTTGTCCCCTTCATCGAAAAGCCTCCCCCGATATGACCCATCCTCACACTCCGGCCAATCCCTCCGCGCTGGGAATCGCGCAAATTTTCAAGCTGAAACGTTACCAATCGCTGCTTATGCCAATGGCATGCTCGCCGTAGCGCACGCGTTGAACGTTTACCCGATATCGTATACGGCATCCATTTCGCGGGAGCCGTCTGGACCCCGTATGCCGCCACGTTCGGGTTTGTGCTGCCGTTATTTGGGGCTGCTCGTCGCTTTGGCGCGCAGAAAAAGCTTGCGCCGCGCGGGCCGTAACGCGAAATAACGCGCCTACAGGGCGCCGCCCAGCCTGGCGGCAATGCAAGCCGCGTAGCGCTCGTGCCCGAGCCGCGTCGGATGAACGCCGTCGTTCGAGCCGCTGTTCTCGATCGTGCGGAGCAACTGCCCCAAGTCATTCCCTTGCGCCAGCCATCGCTCCCAGTCCGCCTCGATGTCGGCGAGCATGCATCCGCGGCCGGCGGCAACGTCGCGGATCGCCGCGTTGTAATTTCGGATGCGGTCCGAGACGCCGGACGGTGCGTACCACTGCTGCGGATGCCGCGAATAGTAGTACGATCGACCGTCGCCTTCGATAATCGGATGGATCGTGCATAATACCAGCGTTGTGCCGATTCGTTGCAACTGCTCCGCCATATGCGCCAAATTTGTCTTGAACTCGGGTAATGGTACTTTTGCATCCGTTTCCGACAAGGCGACATGATCGTTCATGCCGAACTGGAGAATGCAGACATCCGGCCGGAACGCCAGCACCTCCGCTTCTAAAAGCCGCAAGGCGTCCCGGGTCGTCTGACCCGGGAATCCCGCTTTTCTGATCGCGTAGTCGAATCGTTTGCCGAGCATGTAAAGGTAAGTTTGTTCCTCCTGCAAATGTACTCCTGCCGTAATGCTGTCTCCGAATGCCGCCACCAGCATCTCCGTTGCTCCTCTCGCCGGTTTTTGCTCAGTTTAAAGCGATCGTCTTGACGACGCCGCTATCCGTTTTATAGAACAAGTCGTTCCCGTTGCGGAACAATGCGTTGTTGGGCACCTGCGCCGCCGCGCCGCCATCTGCCAGTTCGACCCCGTCCGCATAAACGAACTGATCGTCCATCGGAAGTGAGGAAATGTTGCCGAAAATAGCGTTCCGCGCCGTCAATCCTTCCACGTTGCGAATGGCCGTATGTCCCCCATGAACAATATTGCCCGAAACGACGCAATCTGTTGCGGACAAATTGATGCCTGTCGTTTGCAGCGGCGTTTCCCTCGTATCTTTCATGATGTTGTTTTGCACGATCATCCGTTTGCAGTCCGTTTTGGTGGACCCCGAATTCGCCGCGCCCCGAATATCGATTGCCTTCGAGTTGGAAACGGTGCAGTTGTCGATCAATATATTGTTCGCAATGATCAGATCGTCGCAGGAAATGACCGATATGCCCAAATGTTTGCTTTCTTTGATCGTGTTTCCGGTGACTTGCACGGCACGACAGTTCATCAGGTTGATCCCGTATCCGTTGCGCAAACAGATATTTCCCGACACCGTCGTTTCACTTAAAAGCGTTGTGGAAGCACCTTCCCTGGCAGCCACGAAAATGCCGGCTATCGCGTTGCCGCTGCATTGATTGTCCGCAACGATGCAGTTGCGGGAAGCGGACGTCGCGCTGCCCAGCGAGTCGCCGACATGAATGCCGTATGTGCCGTTGTTGCAGCAAATGTTGCCGATGATAACCGCTTCCTGCATCCCCTGATGCATCCCTATTCCGGAGTCGTGCTCGTTGTCCGAACACATGTTGCCGATAAACGAAATATGTTTGACGGCCCCCGAATGAAACCCTTTCTTGCCGTTTCCGTGAGAATAACAGTGCAGGAACGCGACATGCTCCGCCGCGACCGGAACGCCCGCGCCGTTGGCCACGACGTCTTTAAACTCGACGTCGTAGACGACAACGAATCGCGATCGAACGGCCAGACCGTAGTTGGCGCTGCCGATCGGCTGCCACAGCGCATTTTGCTGGCGATTGCCGTCCACGGTCAGATGGGCCGCATATATGTTTGCCCCGCTCGCTTCCGTCACGATCACGTTATACGGATTGCCGAACGCGTCGGCTCCGTCCGGTACTTGCAGTATCGTCACGCCACGGCCGGCGCCGATCAGGCTTGTATTGCTTTTGACCGTCAATCCCGGGGAACTGATATGGTACGTTCCGGGAGGAATATGCACAATGCCTCCTCCCGCCAGCGCCGCCGCGTCGAGCGCGTTCTGGATGGCGATCGTGTCGTCCGTCGCGTCACCGGCCGCACCGAACCATTTGACGTTCAGCGTTCCGTCGTGAATGCGCTTGAACCGCGCCCCGCCCGGTGTCGCGACAACGACAGTCCCCGTGTTGTCGGGAGATACGTTATCGGAGGCATCGTAAGCAAAAAAACCTTCCTTCCCCTCGTCGCGCACATAGTACCGGAGCGACTCGCTCGGACTGCTCTCGGCGCGCAAATCGGCCAGTGTGACCGTGACGCAGCAATCCATGTTCATCAGCTCGTTCGGCGTCGTTTTCCGATTGACGTACACCGCATCTGCAACAGGTTGGGCCGATGCGGGGGCGGAAAACAAATTGCCGAGCGCCATCGCCGCTCCCGCCGTTCCCATCGCTGCCAATACCGCCCTGCGGCTCATAGCCGCATTCCAATCGGAATCAGAACGAATATGTTCTTGCTTGGCCATTCGTATTCCTCCTTGGTCAATGTGTCATCCAATTGAATACAGTGCGCTTCCCTCCCGGCACAAATTCAATCCCGCCGCATCGGCTCGGGCAATTTGCCTGCGAGAACGGACTCCGGGGCAACCGCGGATGCGGCGGCTTCGCCAAGCAACAGCCGATTGACGACGGCAAGCGTCTCGACGCCCGCATCGTATCCGTGCGCACATGCCTCCGAATAGCAAGGGAGCCACGGACCGGCAAACAATAGCCCTTTCGTGCGGGATGAAGAAACATGCCGGGTGGTCAGCTCGGCAGGCAGCAACGACCCGTTTGTCTGCCGCAACAGACGGCCGATCGGCCGCTCTTCGCCCGCCTTCGGAAAGCCGTCCTCCAGACTAAAGGCGGGCTCGCTCCATGCTTCCTCCGCCCAGTAGTACGCGACCGCTTCCGCACATCCCTCCGCCTGCTCGCGAATGACTCGCAGCGCTTCCGGTATTGCGGCATGAAATTCCAGGTTGCGGCCTGCCGCATCGGCCGCCGTCAGTTCCATAGCGGCACTGGTGCGGTCTTCCGCTTCGGCGCGCAGCACAAGTTCGCGCCCGTCCGGCAGCGTCAGCGCCTTCACGCCATCCCATGCGGCGTTGCGGAGCAGAAACACTCTGCGAGCCCCTCTCGTCAAGGCGGTTTTCGCATACGTCTCGTCGATCAATCGCCCATGCTCCTCGGTTTCGATTACACGGGAAGCTTCCAGCAGCACGTACCCTTCCCTCGTGCCCGCGACGAGCCCCGCGACGGCGCCGTCGCGGGTGACAACCTTCGACGACCAGCCGTGAAACACGACATCGACACCCGCTTCCATCGCCCAGCGGTCGAACAGAAGCTCCGCTACGGATGCGCGCTGCCCCCCATCGTTTGTCGACCATTGGTCCAGTTCTTCCGCCAGCTCGCCGACAAGAACCGAATAAGCGCTCGCCCGTCCCAGTCCGACTGTCGAGCAGCGGGCCCGGCCGATTTCCCAACCGAGCGCGCTCCTTCGCTCGACAAGCGCCACCTTTTTGCCCGCCCGTGCCAGCGCGGTCGCGCAAGCGACACCGACCAGTCCGCCGCCGGAAACGATGACGTCGTAAGTTCCATATACCGGCATTCCGCCGTTCATGCCGTTTCCACTGTTTGCAAGCTGTCCGCTGTTTGATCTGCTCATGCCTGACTCACCTTCCCGCTCGTTGTGGATATCCGGTTGTTCGCCAATCGTTCGCCGATGATTCGCGCCATATTGCGCACATAGACGTGCTCGTCGTTCCCGTAAGCGTCCACGATTCGTCCGGCGTCCGTCTCTTGGCCAAGCAGTCCGAGCAAATAGGCGGCCGTCAATTCGACGTTCCAGCGAATCGAAATCGATGCCTGAACCCCGCTCCCCCAATCGGCGCCCAGTCTCGGATCCTCGAGCAGCAGCGCGGTTTTCCGCGCAGCTTCCTCACGCAACCCGGGAGAAAGCAGGTGAGCAATCTCAATCAAGTAATGCAAAATGTGCAGCGTCTGCGCAAATACGGGCAATCGGATCGAAGGTGCGGCTGCCGGCGGCAGTTTGCGCAGCAGCATGTCGACGCATGACGTCTCCCGTAAATGCTTCAAAGCGACGAGACAGGCGATCCATCGCGGCGGAATGCGCGGCTCGAAGCCCGGCAGCGCGTCTTCGTCTTCGTCGGCCACCGCGGATCAAATCCGGCACTCCGGTCCGGTCGCCGAGCAGCGCCAACGCGATCGCCGCTCCCCGGCGCTGCTTCCCGGCCGACTGCGCATGCGTCTTCCGCAATATCGGGATGGCGTCGGCGCCGCTCTGCGACAACCACCAAAGCGCTTTTCCTTCCTCGTCGGTGCCGAGCGCTTCCGCAAGCGAACGGATCACGTCCGGCCGGAGGACCGACTCCGGCGTCCAGCGCCGCTCCTCCCGCTTGCTGCCGTGCAGCGTCACCCACGGTGCGCCGAGCCGCGTCAAATCGTCCTCTTGCAGCACGCCGCGTTCCATCAGGCGCCGCTGCAGCGCGGCCACATCCAGCTCGCGCGGTTGCACGCCGGACGAGCAACACATGGCGGCGGCCGTACCGGCCACCTCCCCGACGGCGTGCATGTCGGGCATAATTCCCAATCAAACCGTTCTCCCCATCCCCGCCAAGGCTATCCCGCCAGCCTTCTAACCAAATTCTCCCCCGGCGTTCCGTGTTCCGCTTCCTGACGTTTCAGGCATCACCTCCTTCAATAATCCGAACGGGCATCCTTGCACGGCATTGACGAAGTTTCTCCACCCCTTTTTGTAAACGTTTTCAAATAAAAACCGACTCGAAATCCGCTTTAAACTGCAGTCCCCGTCTTTTTTAATTTGTACAAGTTATCATAAGTTAACATTTAAGTTAACGATTTGTTAACTGAATTGTAACCTCTTTTTCCCTTCAAATCAACAATAATTTTCCAAGCGCCGTCAAAAAAACACACAAAAAAAGACCGTCCCATCCGGCATCGGCCGTATTCAGGGACAGTCCTGTTATTTTTCTTAAGCTCCGTATGCTAAGGCGAACAAGCAAGCTGCGTTTTTCCGTCCGACAACGGCACGCAGGAAGCCCTTTCGACCAGACGGGTGGAAATCAAAACTTGTCTTGCGGGCTGGCCGGGGCTCTCGATCAGATCAAACAGCATCTTGGCGGAAAGCGTGCCCAGCGATTCCATGTCCTGCTCTATGATCGTGACCGGCGGACTCTCGTACGGGAACGAGGCGGTATCGTCGAACGAAACCAGCGACAGCTCTCCGGGTACGCTCTTGCCGACAATTCGGGAATGCTGCAGCGCCATATGGCCGAGCAGCGACGTCGTTGCAAAGGCTGCCGTCGCCCCCGACTCCTGAAGCTGCTTCCAGCCCTCCTCATCGGGATTGAACGATGTCGATACCCGGATAACCGAATCATCGCCGAGCTCGACCCCAGCCGCCCGCAAGGCGGCAAAATATCCGTTCAAACGATCGGTCTCCCATGGAGACGGTCGGTGGCTCATAATTGCGGCAATACGGGTATGGCCCAGCTTCAACAAATATTCGGTCGCCGTGACCCCGCCGTCGTAATTGTCGGATGCGACGGAATGCAGCGGATTGTCCCAATCGGCCAACCGTCTGCTGCCTACGAAAACCATCGGGAACTCCCGTTCCGCCAGGCGCCGGAATCCGTGCAAATGCGACTTGCACGTAATAACGATAATACCGTCCACTCCGGATTCGGCGACTTTGCCGTACACTTCTTCGGCATCTTGCGCTTCATCCGATGCTTGGACCCCGATCATGACGATGTTGACACGGCTGCGGGAGCCTTCCCCGCATATGCCCATCAGCGTATCCCTGAAAAAACCTTGACCGGTCGAATGGCCGCTTCCGCCGATATATAGAACTCCGATCGAACGGCTCGCCTTCCATTTCGTTTCGGTCGCGTCCGACTTGAGCGAGGGCAGCAAGTACCCGATATTTTGCGCAATCGTCTTGATTTTCAGTTTCGTCTCTTCGGAAATGCGCGGATGATCGGCAAGAGCAAGTGAGACGGTCGCTTTGGAAACCCCCGCGATTTTGGCGATGTCGTTCATCGATGGCATGTCGTTTTCCCCTGTCCGCTGCGTTTCCCCTTATTGTAAACATTGCAGGTTAATATTTCAACATCCACCGTTCTGTTAACTCGATCGTTAACGAGCAAAAAGCCCCGGTTCGGGATTGCGGCTGCTGCTGCTCCGTTTCCCCGAACGGGACCGAATGAATTAGTTCGCTATTATTCGTACCAGTACCCTTTATGGCCTTTCTCCAATCGCATAAGCGCTTCGAGGTAGTAATAGTCGCCCCAGATGACGAAATCGTCAGGCGACGAGTTGCCGCGCACGTGGTAAGAGCCGTGCTTCAGCAGCCCTTCTACGCTTTCATCGCCGATCGTCGAATAGTTCGTGACGAGCGACTTCATCGTGCGTTCGAGTCCGTCCTGCAATTCGGCGCGCGCCGGATCGTTCGGCTCCAGATGGCCGAGCAGCTCCAGAATGCCGCAAGCCGTAATGGCGGAAGCGGAGCTGTCTCTAGGCGTTCCCGGCTCGATCGGCACGTCGAAATCCCAATACGCCACATCGTCGGCCGGCAAGCTTTTCAGGAAGAAGCGCGCGAGGCGCTTGGACGTTTCCAAATAAAGCGGGTCTTTCGTATAGCGGTACGACAGCGCAAAGCCGTAAACGCCCCAAGCTTGTCCGCGCGTCCAGGTAGAACCGTCCCGGTAGCCTTGATGCGTGCCGCCGTGAATCGCGTCTCCCGTTTCTTGATCGAAGTAGAACGTATGATAGGAAGAATCGTCTCCGCGTACGAGAAACCGCCGGCTCTTGTCCGCATGGATCGTCGCGACGTCCCGGTACTTCTCGTCCCCCGTCTTCTCATAAGCCCAATACAGGAGCGGCAAATTCATCAGGCAGTCGATAATGATGCGTCCGCCGTTCTGCTCATGGCCTTCCGGACCCCACGCCTGGATAAGTTGGCTCTTCGGCCGCCAGCGGCCGAGCAGATGGTCGGCTGCTTTCAGCGTAAGCGCCTTCGCTGCCTCGTCCTTCTCGACCATCCACTGTGCTTTCGACGACAAAGAGTACAGGAAGCCGATATCGTGATGGTCGATCGCGACTTTCGCATCCAGCCGCTTGCGGAAGCTCTCCACGTTGGCGCGGGCCGCATCGCGGAATTTCGCGTCTCCCGTATATTCGTAGCACAGCCACAGCATTCCCGTCCAGAAGCCGTCCGTCCAATCCGTATTCGGATTCAGCTTATACTTGATGCCGCCGTCGACGCTGACGTGCGGGAACATCTCTCCGCCGTACCGGTCGATATTAGCCGATGTTTTCAATACCGCATTCTCGATCGCTTGTTTCCACATGTTGGTTTGCTCCTCTCAAATGTACCGGGTATGCTGTTCATGTTCCGGAGGACAACCGCTCGACGAGTGTGAGCGGAATTTTTACTTCACCGCCTGCGTCGGGGGGCTGAAACGCTTTATCGCCTTTGGCCTTCAGCTTCGCCTGCTCGCCCAAATGGGTCATCATCCAGCGGAACGAGATATCGGCCTGATGCTCGTACGGAATGTTGAACGTCGTAATGGCCGGATACGAATGCTCCGCTACGAACTCGTTATTGATGCCTACAACCTTGAACCGCTCCGGAACCGCATAGCCGCACTCGATCAACCGGTTCTGGCAAACGAACGCTTTCCAGTCGTCGAAGCAGATGACTCCGGCAGGCGCCTCCTCTTCACTTCGCTCCGCCAGCCATCCCGGCAAATCTTTGTCGGCAATGTCTCCCGTATCGATCATATCGGACGGATAAGCACCGCCGATCAAGCGCAGCCCATCCCGGAAACCGTTCATCCGCTGTTCGTTCGTGGCGAAAGCCCGACGGTTGCCGTAGTAGTAGAAGGAACGGCAGCCCTGCTCATGAAGATGAACGACCGCATCGACGCATGCTTGGTAGACGTTCAAGTTGACCGTTCCGATCGCCATCCGCTGCAGCTCGTTCCAACAGTTGAAGAACAGGATCGGCGTTCCGTCGTTCACTACCTTGCGCGCCGATTCTTCGGACATCGCCAGGCCGTGGCAAAACAGCCCGTCCACACGGCGTTCCAGCAGCTTCTCGAGCAGACGCGTCTCTACCTTGGAATCCAAGTCGGTCGAGAAGACGGACAAATGGTAGCCGTATTTATGGGCCGTCCGTTCCATCTGCTGCGCAAACAATCCGTAGTAGCCGACGAAGCCGGGAAGCAGCAATCCGACTTCGTACGATTTGCGGCGGCTTAAAGAAGCGGCCATCACGTTGCGCCGGTAACCCAGCTTCGCAGCGGCCTCTTCGACTTTGCGGATCGTCTCCTCGGTCAGCGGCACATTGCGGCGATTGAGCACATTCGATACCGTCGCAGTCGATACACCCGCTTCTTTGGCGACATCGAACACGGTGGCCTGCCGGTGATCCGACATCGGTCATGCACCCCTTTTATTTAAACGTTTAAATCAAGTATAAATTTAAACGTTTAAACTGTCAAGACGAGAGTGTCGAAAATGAGCGCGAAGATATTGGGATGAATGCGGGAACTAGCGCATGATGAACGCAAAATGACAAGGCTGACGCGAGAAAAAAGCGTGATGATACAAGGTAGTAGACGCAAGATTTGCGCAAGGTCAGTGCAGGATGAACGCAAATAGCGCAGGAAGGGCGTGAAATGTTCGAAGGATGCGGCCTCTCCATTTCGTTCAAACTTCAACTCAGACAAACAGTACCACAGCGCCTGCACACGGACTCGCACCGCCAAGATTCCAATCAAGCCAAACGATACGACAGCGCGCCCCACATACAGACAAACAAACGATTTCGCACGAGTTGCTGTCGACAGACAAGGTTAAGCAACCGCCATACGAAGAGAATGCTTCGGCTACAGCCACTCTATTTCCCGACAAACAAAAGGAGGATGCTGCACCCGCAGGTACGGCATCCTCCTTCTACGCTATTCCAAGCCGGCTTACATGCCGAGCCATTTCTTGAACAAATGCTTCGTCGTCTCGGCATTGATCGCCGCGATCGACGTCGTCAGCGGAATGCCTTTCGGGCACGATTGCACGCAGTTCTGCGAGTTGCCGCAGCCCTCGATGCCGCCGTCCTCCATGAGCGCTTCCAGACGTTCGTGCTTGTTCATTTCGCCCGTCGGGTGCGTATTGAACAAGCGGGCTTGGGAAATCGGAGCCGGGCCGATAAAGCTGGAACGGTCGTTGACGTTCGGACAAGCTTCCAGGCAGACGCCGCACGTCATGCATTTGGACAGCTCGTACGCCCATTGACGCTTCGATTCCGCGAGCCGCGGTCCCGGACCGAGATCGTATGTGCCGTCGATCGGGATCCATGCTTTGACGCGCTTGAGCGAGTCAAACATCCGCTGCCGGCTGATGACCAAGTCGCGAACGATCGGGAACGTGGACATCGGAGCGACGCGCACCGGCTGCTCCAGCTTGTCGATCAGAGCCGAACAAGCTTGGCGCGGCTTGCCGTTAATGACCATGGAGCAGGCGCCGCATACTTCCTCGAGACAGTTCGACTCCCAGCATACCGGAGTCGTTTTGCCGCCGCTTGCCGTTTGCGGATTGCGCTGAATTTCCATCAGCGCGCTGATGACGTTCATATTCGGGCGGTAAGGAACTTCGAATTCTTCCGTATACGGCTTCGAATCCGGGCCGTCCTGACGGGTGACAATCAACTTAATTTTTTTCGTCTCAGCCATGATCAGTGACCTCCCGCCTTCTTGTTCGCCGTGTAATCGCGTCTACGCGGCTCGATCAGCGATACGTCGATATCTTCGTACGAAATTTGCGGACCGTCCGGAGTCCATTTCGCCAGCGTCGACTTCATGTACTTGTCGTCGTTGCGGTCCGGGAATTCCGGCTTGTAGTGCGCGCCGCGGCTTTCGTCGCGCATAAGGGCGCCGACGGTCATCGCTTCGGCCAGCTCCAGCATGTTCCACAGCTGACGGGTGAAGGCAACGCCTTGGTTGTTCCAGCGCGCGGTATCGTTGATGTTGATCTTTTGATATCGGGCTTTCAATTCCTTGATCTTATTGATCGTGTCCTGCAGCTTGCTGTTGTAGCGCACGACCGTCATGTTGTTGGTCATCCATTCGCCCAGTTCCTTATGAAGGACATAGGCGTTCTCGGTGCCGTCGAGCTTCATCAGCTTTTCGTACCGGTCCGTATTTTTCTTGGACTCGCGGTCGTATACGGCACTCGACACGTCTTCGGAAGATTTGTTCAAGCCTTTAATGTATTCGATCGCCTTCGGCCCTGCCACCATGCCGCCGTAGATAGCCGACAAGAGCGAGTTCGCGCCGAGACGGTTGGCGCCATGGTATTGGTATTCGCATTCGCCTGCGGCGAACAGTCCGGGAATATTCGTCATTTGGTTGTAATCGACCCACATGCCGCCCATCGAATAGTGAACGGCCGGGAAAATTTTCATCGGAATTTTTCGCGGATCGTCGCCCATGAATTTCTCGTAAATTTCGATGATGCCGCCAAGCTTGACATCCAATTCCTTCGGATCTTTGTGCGACAAGTCGAGATATACCATATTCTCGCCGTTGATGCCGAGCTTATCGTCCACGCACACGCTGAAAATTTCCCGTGTCGCGATGTCGCGCGGAACGAGGTTTCCGTATGCCGGATATTTTTCTTCGAGGAAGTACCAAGGCTTGCCGTCCTTGTAAGTCCAAATCCGGCCGCCTTCGCCGCGCGCCGACTCGGACATGAGACGAAGCTTGTCGTCCCCCGGAATGGCCGTCGGGTGAATTTGAATGAATTCGCCGTTCGCGTAAGTAACGCCTTGTTGGTACACCGCACTTGCGGCCGTACCGGTATTGATGACCGAGTTCGTCGTTTTGCCGAAAATAATGCCGGGTCCGCCCGTAGCGAGGATTACCGCATCGGCACGGAACGTCTTTACTTCCATGCTGCGCAGGTCTTGCGCGCTCACGCCGCGGCATACGCCGTCGTCGTCGATGGCGACGGACAGAAACTCCCAATGCTCGTACTTCGTGACGAGCCCTGCCGTCTCCCAACGGCGAACTTGCTCGTCAAGCGCGTACAGCAGCTGCTGTCCGGTCGTCGCACCGGCGAATGCGGTGCGGTGGTATTGCGTACCGCCGAACCGGCGGAAATCGAGCAAGCCTTCCGGCGTACGGCTGAACATGACGCCCATCCGGTCCATTAAGTGAATGATGCCGGGCGCCGCTTCGCACATCGCCTTGACGGGAGGCTGGTTCGCCAGAAAGTCTCCGCCGTAAACCGTATCGTCGAAGTGCTCCCAAGGGGAGTCGCCTTCGCCCTTCGTATTGACCGCTCCGTTAATGCCGCCTTGGGCGCATACGGAGTGGGAACGTTTAACAGGTACCAATGAGAAAAGGTCGACGTGAACCCCGGCTTCGGCGGCCTTTACGGTAGCCATCAGCCCGGCAAGTCCTCCGCCTACGACAATAATTTTGGAATTTGCCATTACAGTTCACTCCCCCTTAATGTTTGCTCGCCATATCCAGCACGGAAGTATCTTGGAACGACGCGTCGGTGAATGCTACCATCGTCAGCACGAACATGATCGACATGATGACGAATACGCCCATCCAGATTACGCTCGACACGCGCTGCGCCCGCGGCCCGATCGTAATGCCCCAGCTGACCAGGAACGACCACATGCCGTTCGTGAAGTGGAACGTTGCCGCCAGAACGCCGACCAAGTACAACGTGAAGTAGAGCGGGGTCGTGAAAATTTCGTGCATAACGACACCGAGGCCATCGTGCGTTTCATTGCCGATCGCCACTTGGAACCGGGTCTGGAAGAAGTGCCATGCGATGAAGATCAGCGTAACTACGCCCGTAATCCGCTGAAGCGTAAACATCAGGTTACGGTAATACCCGTAACGGTTTACGTTATTGCGCGATTGGAACGCTACGAACAAGCCGTAAATGCCGTGGTACAGAATAGGCAGCCAGATGCCGAACACTTCCAGGAAAATAACGAGCGGCAAGCTGTTTAACCATCGTACCGAGTCGATGAACGCCTGATGTCCGCCGTTGAACGCTTCATAGTTCGTAATCAAGTGTTCGATTAGAAAAAAGCCGACGGGTATTACTCCGAGCAGAGAGTGAAGCTTTCGGTAGTAATAGGAATTACCGGTCATGGAAACGAGTTCCCCCCTAGAGAAATATGACAACGTGTGCAAAGCAAACCATCTTTCATTGTACTCCCGAGTTTGACAAGCGTCAACAAAATGTCGTATACGGTCGAAATATCGACAGTACGGCATGGCCTCAATTTCGGCGTTACCGGCATTTTCCCGGGGCTCCCCCAAAAGTACTCGGCGTTTCTACAACGATTCGCTTCACTTTTGGGGGAACTTTCGTATACATGCCTATTTTGCCAAGGAAGGACTTGTTTAAACCTCGGATTGTGAACAATGTTTGACATCTTTCATGTTACTCCCAAAGGTCTTATAATGGAAATGCCGATTTCTTATAATCCGTTATGCACATTAGGTATAAGATCATCTTGTCGATGTCGTGGATTTCGAGAGCGCAATTATAAGCAGATCGGGACACATATATTAATGAAATAATTCTCATACTCCCATTTTGAAATAGGAGCTGATCGCATGCTGCCCCATTTGGAGGCATTCGCCGCCGTAGTCGAGAATGGCAGCTTGAACCGGGCCGCACAGACGCTCAACATTTCGCAGCCGGCGCTATCGCGTAAAATCGCCCAGCTGGAAGAGCATCTCGGCATTATGCTGTTCGAACGCAAAGGCAAGAAGCTCGAGCTGACGAGACTCGGTCAAGTGTGCTACGAGTACGCCCTCGAGCTGTCCGAGATGGAGCGCAAGCTGCTGCTGCGCATCGCCGAGTACCGCTCTTCGTCCAGAAGCATCACGATCGGGGCGAGCCTTACAACGCTGCAATCCACCCTTCCCGATCTGATCGCCCTGTACACCCGCGATTTTCCGGAGACGGATATAAAGGCCATTACCGGCAAAACGCATGAGATCGTCAGCCTCGTCAAAGAAAAAAAAGTCGACCTCGGGCTCGTCGCCTCGAAGATCGACAGTCCCGAGCTGACCTGCGTCCCGCTGTTCGACGACCATCTATGCCTCGTGCTCCCATCGTACCACAAATGGGCCGAGAAGCCGGCGATCGAGATTAGCGAGCTGCAGGAGCTGCCTATGATTTTGTTCTCGAAAGGGACGTGGTACCGCATTCTGATGGACGAGCTGTTTCACCGGTACAGCGTATACCCGGATGTGAAGATGGAAATCGATTCGTTCGAAGCGATTCTTCGTCTCGTCTCGACCTGCAACGTGGCGACGCTGCTGCCGAAGTCGTACTTGCGTCAAATGATGCTGGACAATAACGGACTCGTTATGCGCACCATTCCCGAGCTGGAGGAAACGACGCGGACGACCTCCCTGCTGTTCGGCCATGAATCGACGCTCAATTACTCGACCCGTCAATGGATCCGCAAGGCGAAGGAACACTATGCGCGCGACGGCAACGCCCTCCTTTAAGAATGAACCTCCAAGCCCAGCTTCCTCGCCGCATAAGCCGTCGTGCTGGCTTGAACGACGATCGTCAGCAGGATGGCCATAAAGGTGACTGCGGCGATAACGTCGGCATGGGCGATCCCCGCTCCCGCGATCATTCCGGACAAAGCGGCCGGGATCACTCCCGTTTCCCGCACCCAGCACATGAACAGCAGCTCATTGCGTTCCCACTTCGCTTTGCGGTCCGGCAGGGCACAGGCGTAAACCGTCAGGGGCCGGGCGATCAGCATGAACACGCCGATGACGGCAAGGCTCGGCAGCAAATATTCGAACACGACTCCAAAGTTAACCTGGCTGCCTAATAAAATGAAGATAAGCATCCGCATGATAACGGTAATATTGTCGGAGAAATGAGCCATTTCATGGAGCTTGTCCTCCATCTTCAAGCCGAATGACGCGGAGTTGCCCCATATCAGACCGGCCGTAAAGGTCGCCATAAAGCCGCTCACCCCGAGCTGATCCCCGAGCAAATAAGCGCCTAGTGCAGTCACGACCATCGCGATCGTCGTATAATCCTGCAAAAAGCCTACGCGCAAATGCGCCACCAGATACGTCATTAGAAACCCGAAGGCCAGACCGATCAATATGCCGCCGGCGGCCGATTTGACGAAATCGATAACCGCTCCCGCCAATGTCACCTTCTCCGTGCCGAGAATAACCGCTACGACCGAGAACGTCAAAATCGACCCCGTCGCATCGTTGAAGGCGGACTCGCTTTCCACCGTCTCCCGCACCTTCTCGCGAATTTTCACTTGGCGGAACACCGGAATGATCGTCGCCGGATCCGTCGAGCTGATAACGGCCCCGAGCAGCAAGGCGTACAGCCAAGGCAGGCCGAGTACATAATGCGACACCGCCGCCGTCAGAAACGCCGTAATCAGCACGCCCGGCACGCTTAGCAGCGTCAATGTGACCCATACTTTCCTGAGTCCGGATAAGCGGATGTTCCGACCGCCGTCGAACAGGATCAACGCCGAGCCGACGGTCAATATGAACTGGTTCGTAAAGGAACTGCTCGTCTCCGTTACGAGGTGAAGCCCTTGACCGACCGCGATGCCGGCCACCAGAAAAAGCGCCACGTCCGGAACTTTCAGTACGGAAGCGAGCTTTCCCGATACCATCCCCAATGCGAATATAAAGACAAGCAGGAATATTACGTGATGAATGACCACTCCGGTCGCATTTTCCACGCCTGCCGCCTCCATTCTTTATCCGATTTTTATGAGCCGACAAGCTCCTCTTCGAACGATTCGATCTGTTTGTTCGTCCCGATGATGACCATGACGTCGCGTTCATTGATAACGTCCGAAGCCGCGGGAGCGATAATAACGCCGCTCTTCTTGTTGATCGCCACTACGCTGCAGCCGTATTTCGCCCGCGGATCGAGCTCCTTCAGCGTAATCCCGTTCAGTTTCCCCGGTACGGAAATTTCTACGATCGTATAGTCTTTGGACAGTTCGATATAATCGAGCAGATTCGGGTTCACGAGCTGATGGGCGACCCGGATCCCCATATCCCGCTCCGGATAGATGACCCGGTCCACGCCGAGCCTCTCCAGCACTTTGCCGTGCAGCTCGGTCAATGCTTTGGCCACGACCATTTTGACACCGAGATCTTTCAGCAAAATAGCCGTCATAATACTAGCCTGGATATCGTCGCCGATGGCCACGATCGCGCAGTCGAAATTCCGTATGCCGATGGACCGGAGCGTTTCCTCTTCGGTCGAGTCGGCGACGATCGCGTGGGTCAGGATATCCGCCATTTCGTCGACGGCTTCCTCATCCCGGTCGATCCCGAGCACTTCCAAGCCTTGGCCGACCAGCTCCTTGGCCAAACTGGAGCCGAATCTGCCCAAGCCGATAACGGCGAATTGTTTCATTTTCATAGTACGCTTCCCCTATCCGATAATAATTTTGCCTTCCGGATGTCTATACAGCTCTTTTTCCGGTTTCGGCTGCAAGGCGTACGCCAGGGTAATCGGTCCGAGACGGCCGGCGAACATCGTCAGCATAATCATGATTTTGCCGAACACGGTCAAATCCGGGGTCAACCCCATCGATAATCCGACCGTGCCGAAGGCGGACGTCACTTCGAATAGAATCATCAGAAATTGGTGATCCTCCGTCGTGGACAGCACCATCGCCACTACGATGACGAGAAAGATGGCGAACAGCGTAAGCGTAATCGCTTTATAAATGCGGTCCTTCGCCAGGCGGTGATGAAACAGGACGATATCTTCCTTGCCGCGAATCATCGCCACCATCGCGCCGATCAGTGTCGTGAACGTCGTCGTTTTGATCCCGCCGCCGGTGGAACCCGGGGACGCTCCGATAAACATGAGGATGATAATAAAAAATTGCGTCGCTTGACGAAGCCCCCCGATATCTACCGTATTCGCGCCGGCAGTACGCGGCGTGACCGATTGGAAGAAAGCCGCCAGCACTTTGCCGGTTCCGTTCAGCGAGCCGAGCGTACGCGGGTTCGTATATTCGAACAGGAAGATGACGATCGCTCCCAGAATGATCAGGAACGAAGTCATGCTCAGTACGACCTTCGTATGCAGAGACAGCTTGCGCCTCGTCCTGTATTCCATCACGTCGGCCATGACGATAAACCCGATCCCGCCCAATATGATAAGCGACATCGCCACGACGTTGATCAAGATATCGTCCGCATAAGGCATCAGGCTGCGGAATTCTCCGGATAGATCGAAGCCGGCATTGTTGAACATCGAGACCGCGTGGAACAGTCCTTTGTAGACCGCCGTGCCCACCGGATAATCGAACGACCAGCGAATCGCGAACAGCATGGCGGCTACCAGCTCGATCGTCAACGAATAGACGAGCACTTTGCGGATAAGCCGGACGATGCCTTCCATCGAGCCTTGATTTAACGCTTCCTGCAAAATGAGTCGCTCGCGAAGCGAAATCCGTTTGCGCAAAACGAGCGCGATCAGCGTGGACATCGTCATGAAGCCGAGACCGCCTATTTGGATCAGCGCCATAATGACCACTTGCCCGAACACGGAGAAATAAGTTCCGGTATCGACGACGACCAAGCCGGTTACGCACGTAGCGGACGTCGCCGTGAATAACGCATCGATAAACGGGAGCCCCATGCCGTCCGATGTCGACACCGGCATCGAGAGAAGAATGCCGCCGATCACAATAATGACGGCGAAGCCGATGACAAGAATTTGCGGCGGCGTGAGTCTTTCGAACACGGATTTGCTTTTCAAAATCGTTCACCTCATTATGGAAATGCAGCAGCACCGTTTTCTTTTTTGGACAACAAAAAAAGACACTGGAACCCCAATGCCGTAAACGGTGTGGTTTCCTGACTGGAGCCTACGAGGTTAGCTGACGGATTCGGGTTGTTAGGCACCCTATTCGCATCCCCCGCTGCAGCGGGCTGGCGAAATTCACCCCTTGAGAGTCCTGCAAAGCGGTATCGCGGCTACGAAGCGCAGTCCCAATACTTTGCAGAGATCCCAACATACATGGTTCCCCCGTTTTCATAAAGAAATTCGGCTCGGTATGGTTATTATTGGCTGACGAAGTGATTATAATCCTGTGGGGCCAAGATCACAAAGCCGCTATTTCATGAAAAACGAGTTGAAAACACGACTTGAGGCAAATTAGATCACTTGTCGCACTCTTTTCATTGTCCCTACCTTCGTTGCTTCCGTTTAATAGCTGTTGCGTGCTAAACCGGGTAAAGATCAGGCGGCTTCCTAAGTGGCATTTCAAAAAAAAGTGTGTTACGTTTAGAAAAAAAAGGGAGGGCTTGCATGCCGCGTCCGCAATCGTCCCGTCTCGGGACTCTCGCTATAATCGGTATCCTTCTATTTGCCGTCACGAACTGGTGGCCGCTCCTAACGGGTAAAGAAAACAAAAACGCCATCACCGAAACGCGCCCGACCGTTACGAAGCAAGCCGCCGCAGTCGCCGCAAAATCGTATGTGGAGCGGGCAGGCGGCGGCAAGACGAACCGTGCGTCCGTCGTTTATCAGTCCAACAAGCTGCTCAGCGGTTATGTACAGAAGGAGCGCTTGACTGCGGACTACAACTCCCGCTTTCTCGGCCGTGTTCCCATCGACTTCTACCGGGTCGAGCTTACGACCGACCGGAACGCCGACTATTTGGTGGACGTCAATATGACGAACGGCTCGGTCATCGGCTGGCAGACGAGAAGCAAAGGCGAGGCGCCTTCCGTACGGGAAGGACGGAGAATAGCCGAATCGTATTTGCGTCAGGCGGGCAAGACCCCGGATGACTACCAAGCGTTCAATCCGAATACTTCTTCTCCGTACCAATTCGCCTTCGAGCATCGTAGCGACAAGCTCGGGGAAGCCAAGCTGCGGGAAATCGTGGAGATTCGGGACGGTCAAGTAACCGCATTCCGAACGGAGCTGCGCGTACCGGACAGCCATTACGACTGGGTGAAACGACAGGACCGAACAGCGTCGTATTGGACGCAATGGAATATGACCCTCTCGGCTCTAATGGGCATAGCCGCTATCGTATTCGCGATCGTTTACCGCAAGCAAATCTCGTTCGTCAGAGGCATTTGGCTGACAATTACATTCCTAGTCCTGTATTGGATCAACAATGTAAACATGCTGCCCGCCTTCAAAACGCTTGACGGGCCGGCGGCCGATCCGTTTCTGGCAAGCGACGAGGCGGTCGTCATGGTGATGGTCATGAACGTAGTCGTGGCCGTTCTCGGCATCATCGGATATTTTTCACTCGCAGCGGGAGAACCGCTATGGCGCGGGATGGGGCTGAACGTATGGCCCAGATGGCGGGAGGCGGGATTTGGAAGGGATACGCTGGACAGCATGAAACGGGGGTATTTGCTCGCCCTGCTTATTCTCGGCATCCAGTCGCTGCTGTTTTTTATCGCCGAACAGCGGTTCGACATGTGGGCGGTGAACGATCCTTCCGGCTCGATGTACAACCTGCTGAGACCGGAGCTGTTTCCTTTGATGGCTTGGACCGCAGCCATATCCGAAGAAGCGGTATACCGATTTTTCGGAATCGCCTTATTCAAGAAGCTGCTTTATTTCCGTTTTCTCGCCATTCTCGTGCCCAGTATCATTTGGGCGTTAAGCCATACTCAATATCCGATCTACCCCGTATACACCCGGCTTGTGGAAGTGACGATACTCGGAATCGTATTCGGATACGCGTTCCTGAAGTTCGGCTTTGCGACCGTCTTATTCGCCCATGCGACGATGGACAGCCTGTTGATGAGCTTCTCCTTGATGAACATGGGGGGAACCGGAGACGTCGCACTCGGTCTGTTCTATATCGCGATGCCGGCGCTCGTCGCTTGGATCATTTGGCGTCTGCACCGGATCCTCGTAGGGAGACGGAGCACTCCGTTGACTTGAACGATCAGAACAACAAGCCCGGAGGCGGCATAATCCGTCTTCGGGCTTGTTGGTGCGCTGCGGCTCAATCGGCCGCATCGGTAGAAGCGTCGGGACCGTGCAGAGCGGCCAAAATATCGCGGGCCAGCTTGTCGCCGATGCCGAGCGGACGGAAATCGTCGACCGCCGCTTCCTTTATTTTTTTCAGCGAGCCGAAATGTTTGAGCAGCAGCTTGCGCCGTTTCTCCCCGATTCCCGGAATCGAGTCGAGCTGCGAGGCGACCATCGATTTCGCCCGCGTCTCCCGGTGGAACGTGATCGCGAACCGGTGAACCTCCTCCTGGATGCGCTGCAGCAAATAAAATTCCTGGCTGTCGCGCGGAAGCGGAACGATTTCCGGCGGATCGCCCGTCATGAGCTGCGCGGTTTTATGCTTGGCATCCTTGACGAGTCCGCACACCGGGATATAGAGGCCGAGCTCGTTCTCCAGCACGTCCACGGCCGCCGATATTTGCCCTTTGCCCCCGTCCACGACGACGAGGTCCGGCATCGGCAGCTGCTCCTTCAGCACGCGTTCGTACCGTCGGCGGATCACTTCCCGCATCGTCTCGTAATCGTCCGGACCTTGTACGGTGCGGACTTTGTATTTGCGGTATTCTTTACGGTCCGGCTTGCCGTCCACAAAAACGACCATCGCCGATACCGGATTGGTGCCTTGAATGTTCGAGTTGTCGAACGCCTCGATGCGGCGGATCGTTCCTGTGCCGAGCCATTCTCCGAGGCTTTCCACCGCTTTGACCGTACGCTCTTCGTCCCGCTCGATCAGGCGGAATTTCTCCTCCAGCGTCACCTTGGCGTTGTCGCAAGCCATGCCGACAAGCTGCTTTTTGCGGCCCCGCTGCGGCTGATGCACCTTGACCCGCAGCCATGCTTCCAACGATTCCGCCACCTCGTCGTCCGAATGACGCTCCTTCGCCGGCGGTTCGCCGCCCGGTGCGGACGCATCGGTATCGGATTGCTCCGCGGACGGCAGAAATATTTCCTTTGGCAAAGCCGGGTTATCGCTGTAATATTGCGTCACGAACGTGATGAAATCTTCGTATTCGTCCCCGTAATACGGGAATAGCGATACGTGGCGCTCGATCATTTTGCCTTGGCGCATATACAGAATTTGAACGCACATCCAGCCTTTGTCGACCGCATAGCCGAATACGTCCCTGTCGACCGCATCCGTCATCGTAATGGTCTGCTTCTCCATGACCGCGTCGATGCTGACGATTTGATCGCGCAGCTCCTTCGCCCTCTCGAAATTGAGCTCCTCGGCGGCGGCAATCATTTTGCGGGACAGCTCGTCCTTGATCGCTTCATGACCGCCGTTCAAAAACCGCGATATTTCCTGAACCATCCGCTCGTATTCCCCGGCCGGTATTTCGAATTCGCACGGCGCCACGCATTGCCCGAGATGGTAGTACAAGCAGACGCGGTCCGGCAGCGTCTTGCACTTGCGCAGCGGATACAGCCGGTCGAGCAGCTTTTTCGTTTGCGCGGCCGCGAAGGCGTTCGGATACGGCCCGAAATATTTCGCTTTATCTTTGAGCACTTTGCGCGTGACTTCGAGACGGGGGTGCGCTTCGTGCGTTATTTTAATATACGGAAACGATTTGTCGTCCTTCAATAGTACGTTATAACGAGGATAATATTGCTTGATCAGATTGCATTCGAGAATGAGCGCCTCCATGTTGCTCGCGGTGACGATATACTCGAAGTCGCATATTTCCGCAACGAGCCGCTGCGTCTTCCCGTCGTGGCTGCCGGAGAAGTACGAACGGACCCGGTTTTTCAACACTTTTGCTTTGCCGACGTAAATGATCGTTCCGTCCCGGTTTTTCATCAAATAACAGCCGGGCTTGTCGGGAAGCAGAGCAAGCTTCCGCCGGATCGATTCGGCGATTTTGTCGCGTTCTCCCCCAATGCCCTCTTCGGACATGTTCTCCCTCCTCTGTACCCCAAAAAGTGAAGCTGATGCTTCGATGTTGATTCCTGGTACTTTTCAGGGACCCCATTTCCTATTCCCTAAGATTTTCTGTACCAGGGGGCTCCCCCAAAAGTACTTGGAATATGCTTCGCAGGCCAGCTTCACTTTTGGGGGACCAAAAAAAAGATCCCGTTCCGCAACGCGCGAAAACAGGACCTGCGTCGTTCCTATCGTTATCATACGACGAGCGGGACTGTTTGCACAATCCCGCTCGGCAAAGTAACGGTCGCCGGCTTACAGATGGCGGCCGACTACGTTTTTCAAAGCATCCTTCGGCTGGAAGCCGACGATTTTGTCCACCGGCTGGCCGTCCTTGAACACGATCAGCGTCGGAATGCTCATGACGCCGAAACGGGAAGCGGACTCCGGATTGTCGTCGACGTTCACTTTGGCGATTTTGAGCTGCTCGCCCACTTCTTTATCCAAATCTTCCAGAACCGGCGCAATCATTTTGCAAGGTCCGCACCACGGGGCCCAGAAGTCGACAAGAACGGTTCCGCTGCCCTCGACTTCGCTCTTGAACGATTGATCGGATACGTTTACGATAGCCACAGGATTTCCTCCTTATACTTACAAAAAGTGTGTACCTATATATTTTAATACCTTTTGTCCAACATGTAAAGTATACCACAAGTCGGGTTACTTTCATAACTGAAAACATATACCGCCCGCTTTTTGTGCATACTATGAGTGACGACGGAATCGCAAATTGTTGCAGTTTTGTCACACTTATTTCCCTTTACAATGCAATCGGCGATTCGGTATACTAAACATAGCCAATTTTGCTAATGGACGATTAGCACGGGAGGAATACACGCATGACTGATCCTAGATTGCATACGAACGAAGAGCCTAGAAACGATTTCATGGACGTTGCTATGGGGTTCGCCGTCACATTCGGAGTTTTCTTTCTGATGGCTCTCGTCGCGACGATCATTCAATTGTTCTAATTCGCGCAGGCCGCCGGCCGCGCACGGAGAAAAGCCCGTTTCCGTCCCGTACGGAAAGGGCTTTTTTTGCTTTCCCGCCGCGTCAGCCGTCCAGCAACCCGACTATATGCCGCAAACGCTCCAAGCCTCGCTGCTCCGCGCTTTGCGCTCGGCTTAATGCACGGCTTGCGGCATCGAGCGACTCGCTGTCGCGGATATGCTCCGGCCGGCGCCGGTGAAACGGAAACCGTTCCGCGACAACAGCCAGCTCCCGCGAAACGTCATCGTACCATTTCGCCGCCTCTCGCAGCCGGGCGGCTGCGCCCCCTCCGATCCGATCGGCCGCCTCCAGCAAAAACATCGAGGCCAGCATTCGGCATTCCTGCCAAACCGCCGCGTTGTATGCATGCCCAAACCCGTCAGCACTGCGGTTGTCCAGCGCATGCTTCCAAGCATCGTATCCGGCCAATCCGCTTCGGAAGCCGCTCTGCACCCATTTGCGAGGACTCTCCGCGAACTCCAAGGCGAATTCCAGCGCCTCCTTCACGACGGCGGCGTCATCGGATGTATAGGCCGGCTCCACGCTATACAGCTCCATCAGGCCGATCGTCGAAGCGCCAAGATCGTCCCACTGCTTGAAGCCTTGGCTCGTCTCGTACTCCCCGTGAAGCATAAGCCGGCCTGACTCATCTTCCAGAATCGAGTATAAGGTCCCTTCTTCCTCGTCCTTGATGATCCAGCAGCCGAATCGGTTATTTACGGTAACGTCTTCGGAAAGAGCCATGCCGCGGAGGGCCAGATCGTCCCTCAATCGATCCGTGAACACTCCGTCCGTCAATTCGCCCTTCCGATCTTTCTCCAGATCGAATTTAAACGAAGCGGTCCCGATTCCCGAATAATAGTAGCCGTACTGATTATAGCCGTTAATCGCATAATATTCGGCGATGCCGAGCTCCCAGCCATAACAGGGAAGTCCTTGATCCAGCGCCCGCTTGGCGGTTTCCCAAGCCAGCTTCTGCTTCGTACCAAACTCCGGATCGTGTTTCCACGCCGATATCCCGGTTACGTTATACCCGAGATTATGCCCGAGCAATCTCATCATTTCCGTATTCCAGGCCGTCGGCCCGGCCGCCGATACGTTAGCGTTTACATTGAGCACGAAAGCGTGGCCGATTCCGCCCGCCAGCCACGCATCGGACATCCGGATGCCCAAATAATCGAGGCAGCCTTTCAAAGCCCCTATATGCGATGCCCAGAATGGGCGCCACTGAAGCTTGCCGAGTTTGACCGACATCTCCTCACTCCTTATGTCCCGGAAGCAAGCCTCCGGGAGCTGTTTGTGATGACATAAGTATACCGCGGAGGTACGACATATGATGTCCTAGTACGCGCTCCTACCACGACAATCCTCTCAGCTTCTTCTCCAGCCGGTGCCGCATCATGTTCCGGAGCCAGCTCGGGGAAACGATCCGAAACTCGTAAGGGATCGAGAGTAGCAAACGCATGAATAACTCCACGCTATAGTAACGGACCCGAAAGACCGAATTTCCGCGGTATTCGGCATCGAGCCGAAGCGCTTCGACTATTTCCGGCGGGTCGAACCGGACGTCGGCGTAGAAAGGCTCCGTTCTCGGCGTGTGAGGAGATGTCATCGCCGCGTTAATGGCGGCAGCCAGCCGCTCCTCCGCCTCTTTGGGCTCCTTCTTACTACTCCATGATACCCTGCCGGGCCGTTCGTCGGCTGACAGCCGCTCCAGCTTGTCGAACAAGCCGCTCAACCCGAGCTCCCCGTCGCCGTCCAAAGTTCTGGCTTTGTCCGCCAGCAACGAAAGCGCCTGCTTCTCGGGCCCGGTAACCGTGACGGCCGGCAGCCGGAATGCGGCGTTCGAGTAACGGTATCCTCGTTTCACAGGGCAATAATCCACGGGAGCTTCCAGCGAATCCCGCAAATATTCCACATCCCGGGACGCTTGGCGGACGGAAATGTTGAAACGCTCCGCGATCCGTGTACAGTTCGGATACTTGCTCTCGCGGATCTGCTTGTCGATCCACAAGATTCGATGCCAATTGCTCAAGGGCAAGCACCTCCCCGGACGTTTTCTCAAACAAAAAAAAGCGGGGCTTCTACGCTCCCGCTTTACCGCGTTTATTCGTTCCGTTCACGACGACGACTTCGACAAAAGGCCGGATCCGGTCCATAATCCGCTGTCCCTTGTATTCCTCGTCCCCGTCCTTGCTCGTGAAGCTGAAATGCTTCTCCAGCTCGTCCGGCTCATGGTTGGACGTGAAGAAGGTCGGCTTCCGGTTCATCCGGTAGTTGAGAATCGCCCCCATGACGTGATCACGCACCCACGGGCTCAAATTTTCCGCGCCGATATCGTCGAATACGAGCAGATCGGTTTCCTTGAGCAAATCTATCGTTTCCTTCATCCGCTGCGGCTCATCGAACATAGACTTCAAATCTTCCACGAAGTCGGGCATGTATACGATAACGCCGGATCGGCCGCTCTTCGCGAGCTGGTACAGCATATAGCACATGAGGAACGTTTTGCCGGTGCCGAAAGGACCTACGAGGTACAGCCCTTCCTTCTGCAGCCCTTCGGCTTGCGTCCGCCGTATATATTTGAGAATGGCTCCTACCGCCTCGACCCGTTCCGGATCGATATCCACGATCTCGTCGGTCGAGTAGCCGTGCGTCAGCGCCGTATTATCGATGTAGAAGCTGCGGATCCGGTTGCGGATCGCATCCTGGGCCTCCTTGGCGATCAGCTTCTTGCACGATACTTTGCGGTCATGCAAATAAGTCGTATCGCCCGCCGTCTCCACCGACAGCATCGTGTAATGCCCTTCGAAATCGTTCGGACACCGCTCCAGGCCGGGGCAATTCGAGCAATTGCGGTGCTCGGTCACGTATTGATACAGCCGGTTCATATTGACTTTGATCGTCCGGTCGTCCAATTCCGGGTAGTTCGCGCGCAATCTCTGAACGAGCGGATCGTCGAGCAGCTGCTTCGTCTTATGCTCCGCCCGCTCGGCAAATGAAAGCTTGCGCCAATTTCCAAGCGCTTCGGCTAACGATTCCATATGAATAGGCACGCTCCTTTCCTTCACCGTTCAGAGTTCATGCCAGGTCGGCACGTCAAGTCCCTTTGCCGTCTATTTCCCTCGCCAGCCTGCGGATTTCCGCCAGCTTCTCCTCGCTGACCGGCCTTTGCGTCGGGATATCGGTAATGATCGCGATTTTCGGCTTCTGCGCACGCACTCCCCCGCGTCCTTTGCCGGGTACCGGCGTAAGCTTGCCGTCCGTTTTCGCGGACGCTCTCGTCCGCTTCATCGTTTGCTCGCGTATGTAAGCGACTGCTTGCTCGTAGCTGCTTATTCCTTTCGCCATCATGTTGGAGGCGACCGAGTCGATATAGTTTTTGGTCCAGGACGATTCCTTGTATACGTGCAGATGATGGATCATCACATTGATCACTTCGTCCGGCATCCGGTAGTTGACGTCGATTTTCTCGAAAATATCGGAAACCGTCTTCGGCACGGAGCCTTTCGGGAAAAACCGTTCCAGCACTTTCGTATAAGGCTCGTTGCGCATGATCAAATTGTACTGGTGCTGGTTGCATTGGCTGACGAACATCGCCGGCACCTCGAGATAATATTGCATCTCCACCGGCTTCTCTTCCATGACCAACTGATCCGGTCTCGCCATGCCGGCGATTTTGTGGAAGAGCCTCTCCCGCTCCTGCTCCCGGTCTTTGTCCTGACGGAAGTACAGGTTCGCTTTATACTGCATCATGTCGCTGTCCAGCTTCCCGTCCTCCGAGAACATCCCGTCCTCGTCGAGCAGTCTGCACGTCTCCCGGAGCGACAAATTGTATTTCCGGGCGATTTTGTTAATCTCGAACATCTGGTCGGGGTTGTGGCGTAAATTTTCGACGAACGGCCGGTTGCGGGAAGTGCCTCGAGGGAAGCGCTGAACAATTTCGCTGTAATGGAACGCCTTCGTCGTGACGTCGATCGTCCGCGCGGTTTCCCTGGCGGGCGCCGTTTCTTGCAGCGCCTGCTCCAGCTCGTAGTCGATCACGTTCGCATTCAAGCGGAACAAATCGTAGAACGGCACCGACAAATCCTCCGATTGCAGTCCCGCGTCCTGCATCTCCTCGGGCTCCGGCGAATAAAACTGCTCCCTCAGCGACAGCACGGCGTATTTGCCCACTTTGTCGTGCAGCAGCATGACCAGATGCTGGTTTTTGAAAAATTCCTGCGGCGTCAGCGGCTGGGCCAGCACATATTCGTACATGTAGTCGTCGGCGGCGGGAGAATATTTGCGGTTCGTCTGCAGAAGCCCGATCGCTTCGAGTCTCGACGTCTGCTCGACGAGCAGCTTGCGTCCCCGTTCCCCCTGCTCCAGCTCCAGCGCCATGAACAGCCTCCGCTGCTGCTCGAGCTCCGAGAAGCCGGTCCGGTCCCCGGTAACCTGCTGGTACAACGTATGGTAGACGCTGATGGCGAACCCGCCGATCATCGGCTGGTATATACCGGCGATCATCCTGTAGTCAAGCCCGCTAAGCGCAAAATCCCGGTATACGCAAAACCGGTGGTTTTCCGAAAAATGAAGCATATTCGTAATACGCATGAAAGTTTCCCCATTCCTGTTTCAACGGCAATGCGAACGGCAAATCGAATCCGTTCCTCTATTCTATCACAAAACGGTTCCGAAAGTGTCGAAAACCTTGTTCCTCTTACACTAGTAAAATCCGCCCAAAACTTCAACAAAAAACCCCCGCCTGATCCAAATCAGGCCGGGGGTCACCGCGGTTCATCTCAATATTCCGTACGCGCTTCTTCCTGCGAAACGGCGCCGGGAAGCGGTTGTTCGGCTAGGAAAGGGATTTCGCGCGCTTCCTTGACCGATGCGGAAGCCGTCGCCGTCCGGCGGGTCAGAGCTCGAATCCAGCGTCGAATGCAATCGTTCATACCCGTGGCGACTTTTGTCGGAAGTTGATGTTTCTCGCCATGAAAGACGTACGTTTCGCACACGGGCAGCTCCCTCTCCAGCTTTTTCCGGTAACGCTTGAAATTACGGTCTTTATCTCCGTACAGCAGCAGCACCGGAGCCTTTAACTCCGACAACCGCTTCGTACAATTGTAGTTCAAGCTGTATTGATAATATTGATGGATGTTCGCGGTATCGCCCTGCTTCGCATCGCGCAATAAATTGCGGTACGTGAGCCTGCTGTCCGCATTCCCCCAGGCGATGCCGCGCATGAGCGCGCGGGCCAGCGGCCTGAGCCGGGACAGCCCGATCGCGGCGCGAATCCGGCTTCGCAAGACGATGTCGCTTGCTTCGGACATCGCGCTGACGAGAATGCCCCCCTCGAACCGTTCGGGGTGAGTCAGCATCGCCTCCAACGCAATCGAACCGCCGGTGGAATAGCCGCAAACAAACGCTTTGCGGATGCCGAGATGATCGAGCAGCTGCTTGATGTCTTCGACGATGAGGGCGTACGTGAGAGGCGCCTGAGACGCCTCGCTTTTTCCGTGTCCGCGTATGTCGAACGTGATGACCGAGAACTCGCTCGCCAGCTGCACCTGCTGGTAGCGGAAGTTGGCACTCGTAAGCAGCGGCGGATGAATGAATACGATCGGCGTCCCTTTGCCGTGAACCTGGTAATGCAGTACCGTCCCGTTAATGGCTGCGCTTGGCATGCATTCGTTTCCTCCCGGAGTAGAAGTTGGCTATTCTGCTATAACCTATACGCTTCCCCGGAGAACGGCGTTTTATTTCGTCACTTGAACGGTCATCGTATCGCTAAAGGTAGTGCCTGCATAGTTGACGAGCTCGCCGCGGTACTGGTAAGTTCCTTTAGCCTTATTCGTCATATTCATGACGGCGGATTGCGCCGACGGCGTACGGCTTTGCAATGCTTGCGAATGGATGAGTACGCCATTTTCATACAGCCGGAACGTGTCGCCGTTCGTTCCCCACCACATGTTCATCGTCACTTTGTAGCTGCCGTCGCCATCCCAGTTGTCACTCGACAGGACGGGCTTGGACGGTGCAGCCTGTGTGACGTTGACGGTCAAACCTTCGCTTCGGGTTACCCCGAACGCGTTCGCGAGCTCCGCATAGTAACGATACGAGCCGTTCGGTTTATACGTAACGGAAGTTACGGTCGATTGGGCATTCGGCGTACGGTCGTAAACGATCTTCGTATCGATTAATACGTCGTTCTCATACAGCTTGTATAAGGCTCCGTTATTCCCATGCCACATGTTCATCGTAATGTTGTAGCTTCCGTCCTGAATACCATTATCCCATCCGTTGTCGTGTGAAAGAACGGGAACGCCCGGCTTGGCCGTGCTTTTCGATAAGATGTTGCTCACCGTTGCCGTCGCCGTTCCGCGATTGCCGGCCGCATCGACGAATTCGAACGTAAAGCTGCCGTTAAACGCGAACGTATACGACGGCGAACCGCCGTTGTTCGTAATCGTTACCGGCTCGCTTGGCGTTATGACGGCCGTCACGGGCTGATAAGTCGCTTCGGTTACGCTGTATGAAACGGTTGCGGTCGGTGCCGTCGTATCGTTGCCGGTCGCGGTCGTCAAGTAGCTGAACGTCCTCCGGGTACCGTCCTTGGCGGCTGCGGTCACCTTGAAGGTGCCGATCGGTCGGCCGTCGTAGGGAATATCCGTGTAGCTCTTGGAAACTAGAGCCGCCCCCTCGTTTAACGTCACCTTCGCTTGATCCGGATCGAAGCTTATATCGTTCACGATGAAGGATTTTCGTCCGAATTCGGTCGAAACCGCGACGGGCTGACCCTTGTACGAGATGGCCTCCACAATTGCCGCATTGGAGCTGTCCGCAGCTTCGATCCAAACCGGATTGGAGTAGGCAAAGCCCGTACCGGCTAGCGGCCCCGTACCCGAGGTGTTGTCCTGCCCCTTCTCGCTCCGCACCTCCAGACGATAAAACTCTTTGTCCGCTACGGGAATTTGGATCGTCCGGACGAAAGAGTTCGTACCTGCGGACGTCAAATCTTGCTCAAACAAGATAGTCCTTCCGCTGTAATCCGCGATGTTCCCGGTAACGGAATATTTGATGACGCGCACATGAGTCAGATTGGAGTTCGGATCGTAGGCTTGGATGCTCATCGGTACGGTGCCCGGCCGCTCGATCTTCAGCGTCTCGCCCATACCGGCGCCGCCGATGCCGAATCGGATGTCCGGACCGTTCGTGCCGTAATAAGCGCCCGAACCCATCAGTTCCAACACTTCGTCACGGGTAAGGGCAGGGAGCTGTCCCTTGATAAAAGGATCGCCGACCTTCGCACGGATGTGGCCGTCGGAGTTCGTAATGCCGTAATATTTCCGCTCCCCGCGTATATTGATTTCGTCCCAGAACTTGAACGCCCGCTCGTTCGACCGGTTGTCGAGCGCGTGGAAGGCGCCGTTCCATACTTCGACGCCCGTGAAGCCTCTCCATGCATAAGGCGTCTGGAACGAATACGTGGCATCGAACGGATGGGCGATATAGAACAAGCCATTCTGTCCCGTTACGTCATCGATGCTGCTCTGCCACGTATACCCGCTTCCCGGAGCGTTAATGTCATACCGCGGAACGCCGGTCAGCCCATAGGCCAATGCATGGCCGAAAGACGTCGTAATTTCGGTCCCGGTCAAGCTGAGCAGATGCCCGTCGTAGCTTTGCGTAACTTGCTCCGCATCCTGTTTCTGCGAATCGGTATTGTGGTCGGTATTCCAAATCCACGAATGCAGCCTGTTCGTGTAAAGACTGTCGGCATTTTCCGCAACGGTGTTGACCCCGTCGCTATGCCGGTTGTGCGTATGATTGTCGCCGCTATAATAGCCTTCGCCGTCCGCATTGAAGCTGGCCCTTCTCTCCAGTTGAAACAGCGATGAGTACACGGCCGCCGTGACCGACGATCTGCCGCCCTCAAGCGCGACGGCCTTGACCTTGATCTCGGATTGGGTACTAGGCTCTATTCGCGGAATCCGGACTTCTCCGCTGTCGAGCAGCTGTACGAAATACGGCGGCTCCAGCCGGACCGCCACTTCCTGAAGTGGCGAATAGGTTACGTTCGTTACCGTTACCGTTATGTCGAATGGCGTACCCGCTGCAATCTGCGAAGGCAGACGGATGTTAAGGTCCGCGTATTTCTTCAGCGTGAAGTCGGCCTGCATCCGTCGGATTGCGCCGAGCTCCACCCTTTTGCCTTCGACGGAATATTCTCCATTGACGGGAGTTACGGTATATACCCCTTTCGGCGCATACAGCTGATACTTGCCTTCGCTGGTTGTAACCGCTGTTGCGGCCGGCTGCCCGCTAACGCCTGCGGCGACGACTTTCGTAAAAGCAACGGGAGCGCCCGCTTCATCCTTCACGATACCGGTTATCGTGCCGACATCGCCCGGATCACCCTGCTCGCGAATAAACTTCGCCCAAAATTCGGCAACCTCGTATGGCTTCTCGGCCGGTCCGGCCACATGGGGCAAATGGTAGATTACGAAGCTCCGGCTCTGCCCGTTCGGGATAACGGCGTCTAACCAGGCTCCTGAGAAAATCGCCTCCTGCATGACGATGCCGGGCTCCTGATCTTGCGGCCAAATGATCGCGTGCGCCGTTTTGCCCGTAAACTGGTCGTTGATGCCGCTGAACAAGTAGTTTTCCGTCCAGCCGCTCTTGACGGCGGTTCTTTCCTCGCCGTATACCCACCCTTTCCCCGGCAAATAGCTTTGCTGCTCGCCGGGTTGATCCGGATCGAAAATGTAGCCGAAATGTCCGTCGAAATCGGCGCCCGTATCGTTTGCGAGCGTAATATCCATCTTGATTAACGGCGTACCTTCCACGATCGAGTAGCGTACGCTCGATTTCATCCGGTTATTGAAGTCCCAGCTTCCGTCCGCTACGATCCGGTTGCCGTCCAGACGAATATCCGGCATCTGCAGCTTCGTCAACGGGTGGAACCAGGACCACGCC
This sequence comes from Paenibacillus mesophilus, assembly GCF_005938385.1. Classification (GTDB taxonomy): domain Bacteria; phylum Bacillota; class Bacilli; order Paenibacillales; family NBRC-103111; genus Paenibacillus_AB; species Paenibacillus_AB mesophilus. Next base: position 15,641 of record NZ_VCRA01000021.1, on the reverse strand, counting down.
ATATACTTGCCGTTCGCGCTGTCCTGCGCCGTCTCGCCCAAATCGTCGCTCAGCACGAACTCGGTATAATCGAGGTTTTCCTCCATATTCAGCTTGGGAACCGCATCCATTATATGCCCGGGAGTAAGCGTCCCCCACTTGTTGTTGCCGGATGCGTCGTTGCTCCAGTCTCTCGGGTCTTTGCTTGCCGTTCTTACCGTGCCCACATTGAATTTGATGTCCGGGCTCTCGATATAGTAATAGTCGTTCTTGGGCCACCAGTCTCTGGAAGTTCCCTCATATATGAAACCGGGGTCGCCCCGTGTCACGCCTGCTGCGATTTCGATGACAGGCGCTGACATCCGGAAGTCGGCCTGAGCCTTCTTTCCCGACACAAGCTCCGTCACCGCCCGCTCGAGCGAATCCGTGCCGTTTGTCGCAAAAAGGTTGTACGCGCTCCCGCTCATCGCGTACAGACTGTACATCCCTCTTTGGTCGGTCGTTGCGGCCGCCACCTTGACGCCTGCGGCCGTCTTCACCGTAATGTTCACGCCGCCGGACGGCAGACCAAGCGAATCGGTCACGACGCCCGTTATTTTCCCTACGGCAGCAGGGTGGACGCCGTTCTTCACCACATTCGCCCAAAACTCGGCCACGCCGTACGATTCGTTCGCGGGTCCCGGGTTATGCGGCAGCTCATATAGGATCAGCTCCTGCTCGCCTCCGGGAGCAAGCGACACCGCGAACCAGGCGCCGGTTATGTACCCTTCCGGTATTAGCGCCGATGGCTGCTGATTGTCCGGCCAAATGATCGCATGCGCCGTTTTCCCGGTATATTTGTCCTGGATGCCGTTAAAGATGTAGTTTTTGTTCCAGCCTGACGTTATATATTCGTTCACTTGTCCGCCTCTCCATCCGACGCCGGGCACGTAGCTTTGCTGCTCCAGCTTCTCCTCCGGGTCGATGATGAAGGCCAAATGCCCGTTATACCCCGTCGTCCCTTTGTTGGACAGATTCACCTTCATTTTGATAAGCGGGCTGTTCTCTACGATCGAATACGTTACCCTCGCTTCAATGCTCGGGTCGCTGTCCCACGTGCCATCGGCAACAATCGTGCTGCCGGATGCTTGGATAGCGGGCAGACTCAGCTTCTCCGTCGGGTACCACCACGTTCTGCCCACATTCCGGCTCAGCACGAATTCGGTGTAGTCCAGGTTGTCGTGCATATTGAACGTCGGCGCGGCATCCATAATATGTCCGGGAGTAAGCGTCCCCCGCTTGTTGTTGCCCGACGCGTCGTCGCCGTAATCGGTCGTATTCCGGGTACCCAGCGAATCGGTGCCGATCGTAAGCTTCACTTCTTCGTCTTGCAAAGTGTAATAGTCTTTTCCTTCGTTCCAATCCCTCGACGCCGGTCCGTACGTAAACCCGGGATCACCGCTGCTTCTGGCCGCGACGGCAGCGGTCGAGTCCGGAAGCTCCGCCGCCCCGTTACTCGCGAGCAAGCCCAAATTCGCTTCCGCACGATCCGCCGTCTCCAGACTGACCGTTTTCGCCGCTGACATCACATTGTTTTTGGCCGCCTGCAATGTGTAGTCAGCCCCTTGCATCACGTAAAGCTGGTAGAAGCCGCTGCTGTTCGACGCCGCTCGCGCGACCGTGGCGCCGGATGCATCCTTGACGGTTATTTCGGCATTGGCAGCCGGAGAATGGTCGGTATCGGTCACCTTACCGGTAATCATTCCCGCCAAGGAAGGGTTCTCTCCCCGCCAGATCATGTCGGCCCAGAACTCCGCGTTGCCGTACGGCTGATCGGCCGGCCCGGGGGTGTGAGGAAGGTGGTAGAATACGAGAGTTTTGCTCCCGCCCGCAGCCATATCCGCTTTGAACCATACGCCTTGGATGTAGCCCTCCGGCACGAGCGCTGCCGGCTCGTTCTCCTGCGGCCAAATGATCGCGTGAGCGGGATTGCCGGTAAATTTGTCTTTCACTCCGTTGAATATATAGTTCCGGTTCCAGCCGGTCGTGATATACTCGTTCGCTTGCGCCGTGCGCCATCCCCAGCCGGGTACGTAGCTGTGCTGCTCTCCCGACTCGTCGGAGTCGAAGAAATAGCCCAAATATCCGCTGAAATCGGCAGTCCCTTCGTTTGCAAGCGTCAGCTCCATCTTGATGAGAGGCGTATTCTCGACGATCGAATAGACGACGGACGACTTGATCGCCGCATCTTTGTCCCAATCCCCGCTGGCCGCTATGCTGCTGCCGGCAATGCCGATGTTCTCCATCTCCAGCTTCTCCGTCGGATACCACCAAGTTCGGTGCGGCTGGGTTCGCAGGACGAATTCCGTGTAATCCAAATTGTCGCGCATGCTCGGCTTGGGGGCCGCATCCATCATGCTGCCTTTGGTCAGGGAGCCCCACTTGTCGTTGCCGGACGCGTTCGGGCTGAAATCCGTCGTGCTCGAGGTCTGCAGCCTGACGGTCCCGACCGTAAATTTGACATGATCGTTTTGCAAGTAATAATAATCCGCCGTAGTGACCCAATCTCTGGCTGCGGGACCGTACGTGAATCCCGGGTCCTCTCTCGAGACGCCCCCGACCGCACTCGATTCGGCCGATGCCTTGTCTGCATAGTAAGCGGTTACAAACAAAGTCGCCGCCATCGTCAATGCGGCCAAAGCGTTGGCCATAGCTCGTTTGCCCATGCTTTTCCTCCTTCGTCTTTAGATTAAGTTTTCGTCTATATTATAAATGAAGGATTGTCGACATTGCTACAATAGTTTTGTAAAACATTTGTTATGTTTTTGCTGGAATCGAAACGCGAAAAGCCGGAGGCGCTCCCCCGGCTCTTTTCGATGGTTTAATTTAAAAAACGCCGGGAATAACGCCCGGGTGGCCATTTGGAGGGTAACAACTCGACATCAAAGACGGCCCGTCTCCGTTGGAGCTGTCGTTAACGGAACTGTATTCCGCTAATGACCGATAAAACCAGTTTGCCAAAAGGATAAAGGAACTGTTATCCGTTATTCAGCCCGTTTACCGCCATTGAAGCGCAAAATCTAGGGTTTAGCGAACTGCAGTTCCGCTATTAACTGCGTATGCCGTGAAAACTCCTGCTTAGCGGAATATAGTTCCGCTACCGAACAATCATGTGCAACAAAAAAAAGCTTCTCCAGCCGGAGAAGCGAACCGTCAAAACATTTTGTAGCCGCGCACCCGCAGCAGATGAATCGTCTTGCCGCTCAGCACCGCGCCCGCCAAACCGCAGACGAACAAGAAATATTCGCCGAACTTCAATTCGGCCAAATGCGCGAGCAAGGAACCCGAATTCCACGCCCAATAAATGAGCATGCCGATCACGGCCGCGATATACAAATAAATAGGAAAATGGGTCGTTTTCAGCAGCATGTTGAAAATGAAGCCGATTCCGAACATGAGCACGAACACGAGCACCATCAAGATAACGAGCTGGATGATGTCTATCATGAGCAGTACCTCCCGCAACTTTCCCGAATTCAACGTCAATTGTAGTGGAATCCGGCCGCGAAGTAAAGAGCTGCGGCGCAATAGTCAGGAAACCGTCACTTGTAGGTACAAAAACGGAACGTCGCGGCCCATGGCGGAATACGATTGGAATATAGGCTTCTGGAAAGGAATGAATATCCGATGCTGAACAAACCGTATACGCTGCCCCTGCAAATTCAAACGATTCACCGGATCGGACGGAAGCTCGATCTGTACGTCCCGCGCATCGTGAACGCCCCGAACGCGGAGGCGCAAGCGAAAATGAACAACGCGATAGCCGCTGAAGTGCAATCGATGCTTAAACAGCTGGGGTACGTCCCCAATTCGAAGACGACGGAAATCAACGGCTTCTACGAAATCAAGACGAACGAACGGGGCCTGCTCAGCATCGCGCTGAACATTTACGGCTACACGGAACACGCCGCCCACGGATTGACGCTGATCAAGTCGCTTACCTTCGACATCTCGACGGGAATATCGTACTCGCTCGGCGAGCTGTTCTCGCCGGGCAGCGATTACGTCGAGCGCATTTCCGGCATCGTCAAGGCGCAGATCGCGGAGCGCGGCATCGAGACGCTGCAGCCGTTCACCTCCATCCGTCCCGACCAAGATTATTACGTCGCGGACAAAGCGATCGTCGTCTATTTTCAGCTGTACGAAATTACGCCCTATTACTTCGGGTTTCCGATGTTCCCGATATCCGTCTATTCGCTGCAAAGCATCATCCCGGATAACAGTCCGATCCAGCCGATGACGATCAATAACTAGCCTTGTTCCCCTTGCCTTGCGGCGGGGGATTTTTCACTTCGAGCGAGTTTGCCCTTTTGGTACCGATTCGCTACAATTACTTGTGGAACCGACTATCAGAGCGGACATAAGAGAGGAGTGACACCCATGAGCGAAGCAGTACAAACGCTGGAGGGCTGGTACGCGCTGCACGATTTCCGCGCGATCGACTGGAATGCATGGAAGCGGGCATCCGCCGAAGAGCGCGCCAAGGCGGAGGACGAGCTGTATACGTTGCTTGCGCAATGGAACGAGATCGAGCAGCAGAAGCAAGGAAGCACCGCATTTTATTCCGTCGTCGGACAGAAGGCCGACCTCGTCTTCATGCATTTGAGAGAAACGCTGGACGAGCTGAACGAGCTCGAGAACGCGTTCAACAAAACGACTTTCGCCCAGTACACGATTCCCGTCTATTCGTACGTATCGGTCGTGGAGCTGAGCAGCTATATGGCGAAGCCGGGCGTCGATCCGATGCAGGACCCGGAAATTATGGCGCGGCTCAAGCCGATTTTGCCGAAATCGAACCATATCTGCTTCTATCCGATGAACAAACGCCGTTCCGGAGACGACAACTGGTACATGCTGAGCATGGAGGAACGCCGCGGGTTTATGCGGAGCCACGGGATGATCGGACGCAGCTATGCGGGCCGCGTCAAGCAGATTATTACGGGCTCCGTCGGCCTCGACGACTGGGAATGGGGCGTGACGCTGTTCGCGGACGATCCGCTCACGTTCAAGAAGCTCGTCTACGAGATGCGCTTCGATGAAGCGAGCGCCCGGTTCGGAGAGTTCGGCGCTTTCTATGTGGGCAATCTGCTCGATACGGATAAGTGCCACCGCATGCTGGGCGTGTAAGCTCCCCGGCCGGCAGCCGAATCGGGTAGGAAGGGAGGGACCGGCTGGCCCCCAGTCCTCTCGGACCACCTGGCATACGGCTTGGCACCAGGAGCCAGCCTTGAAGCCCTCGGGATTGCCAATAGGCGATCCCGAGGGCTTTTTGGCTTTCCTTCCGAGCGCCTCAGCCTCCATACGGGCAGTCGATCAACAATTACCTTTCATTACAGGATTAGGTTCATGTATGATTTGGGGGATAGATAGCAACTTTTTAGGGGTTATTCCGACATGACCAGAGAGGAGTTCGGGGTTGTTATGAAGATCAAACGCAAGATTGAGTCCTTTCGGGGACAAAGGTATTTCAGGCTCGATTTTCCCGTTTACGTGAACAGGGTAAGAGAAACGTTCGACTTGAAGGAGCACTCCCACGATTTCGTGGAGATTGCGTATGTTGCCGAAGGCAAGGGGTTCCATTATATCGGCGATCAGATCGTCCCCGTACGCAAAGGCGATCTGTTCTACATACCGGTCGGCACCTCGCACGTATTCCGGCCGGCGGATGGGGCGGCGAGACAACCGCTGATCGTATCTAACTGCATCTTCGGCTTGGAACTGTTCGACCGGATCATTCAAAGCCATTCGCTGCTGCTTCCGTCGGAACAAGCGGACGCTCTGATCGCAATCCGGAACCGTTCCGTATGGCTTCGGGCGGAAGAGCATTCGACCGAAGCGAGAAACTTGATGCAGCAGCTGTACCAGGAATATGTATTGAGGCGGGAAGGCCGCAGAATGATGATTGTCACTTTCATCACCCAGCTCCTCTTTACGCTGGCCCGTTCCATTTACGGCAGCCGTCCGGAACCGGTCTCCGACTCCGCCTCCAGAATAGAAGCCGCGATCCGCTGCATTCAGCAAAATATCAACGCCCCTTTGTCTCTCGCGGACATTTCCTCAAAGATCAACATCGGAACACGGCAGTTTCATCGCTTGATCAAAAAAGCGACCGGTCAAACGTACACCGACTACGTTCACTCTTTACAAATCGAACGATGCTGTGAGCTGCTCCGTACGACAGACCAAAAAGTGTACGAAATCGCCGAAACGACGGGTTTTAAGGACTTAAAGCACTTCCACGCCATATTCAAACGGAAGACCGGGCTTTCGCCGAGGGAATACCGCAACCAAAGCCGCGTTTGATAGGCTCGGCAGCGCCAATGGCACATTACCATTCAATGAACGCCGAGGTCGATCAGGCCATCTCCAGACGGGTCGGAACAGGCGGAAAGGTGCACCTCTATGACGATCGGACATGCCGCCGAAGAGTCGGGCCTTTTTTCGCATGTTAGTACTTCTTCCTGCCGCGAGCCGTACAAAGTCGGTTTATGCCATAATAAAGTCGAATATCCCCCCTATTGCGGAACACTCTTTATACTACAATGAGGGAGAACCCGGTCATCGGGTTGGCAGCAGCGCCCGTTGGGGAAGCGATTTCCCGCGTGCCGGCTGGAAACGTTCGCCGAGATCGGAGTACGCTTTTCACATTCCCATGGAAGAACATCGTTCTCTATTACGTAACCCGAGCTTCGGGCAATACTTCGGCGTGAATGTTTATCCGGACGCAGCAGCAGAAATCGTTACACCCGCTCCTTTCGGGAAAGAACTGCCGATCGTCGCGGAAATCGGTTCAATGGATGCAATCATCGAGAGAAGGAGGTGGATACCTGGAAGCGTGGCGTATATGGAGCGACACAAACGATTCGTCCCGGAGGCAATACCGCGATAGAATGCATCAAAGAACTGAAAGCGCTTGCAAGACCAAGCGACAATCCGGCTTCGGTCATTGTTCCGAGGAATGCTCTATTAAGAAGCGGAATGTTACAAGGAGGGTATCACAGTGAAAAAACGCATAGTATCTGCATTGGCTATAGTACTGCCTTTATTACTTGTAGCCGGTTGCGGGGGCAGTAGACAGCCTGCCGCGGAGAATGCACCAGCAGCAGAGAATCCGCCGAAACCCGTTACGTTAAAGGTTTTTGTCGTGCCCAACGTCGGTGAAGAATATTACAACAACCTGATTGCCGCGCATATCAAGAAAAAATTTCCGCATATTACGCTGGAATGGATCCCATACGGCCAGAAGCTGCCCGAGCTTCTGGCTTCCGGCAACGCGCCGGACCTTATTTTCGACGGGCTGACCAACCTGATCCCTACCCTCGAGCTCGATATCCCATTAAGTCTGGACGAACTGGCCGAGCGGAACAAATTCGACTTCTCCAAAATCCAGCCGGAAATGATCAAGGAAATCCGGTCATACTCCAAGACAGGGGAACTCGTCGCCTGGCCGCAAGCAAAGCACATATTTGCATTGCACTACAACAAGGACATTTTCGATCAATTCGGAGTTCCATATCCGAAAGAAGGCAGTACTTGGGAAGAAGTGATGGAGCTGGCGGCCAAATTGTCCCGAACGCACGAGGGGATCGAATATCGCGGTCTAAGTCCGGGCGTTGGCCACAACCGGCTGTCGACTCAACTGTCCGCTCCTTATGTAGATCCGAAGACGGAGAAGTCCGTGATCGGCACGCACGAATCTTGGAGGAAGTTGTTCCAAACTTATAAAGACGTATTCGGCATACCGGGCAATTACCCGAAAGGCGCTGCGTACAATGACGCAGCGAGAGCGTTTATGACGGATAAGAAATTGGCGATGTATCCCCATCTGCTGATGCTCCCGGACCCTAAGCTAGGCGTCAATATGGGACTTACTACGTTCCCTTTCTTTAAAGATAAGCCTTGGATCGGCCCGTCCGGATTTATGGAAGTCATGGTTATTTCCAAAACGACCAAAAATCCGGACGCGGCGTTCCAGGTCGTAGCCTATCTGACATCGGACGAAGTGCAAACCAGCAATGCGAGATTGGGGATGAATCCCGTCGTAACGAACACCCAGGCGCAAATGAGCTTGTTCGCCGACCTGCCGGCGGCGAAAGGAATCGACTTTACTCCGTTTTTCAAGATGAAGCCGGCGGAATCGTATAGCAAGACGATCTACGATGCGGCAGGCAGCAAAGCGGCCATCAAATATTTGCAGGAATTTATTAACGGAAAGCTCGACCTGAACACCGCGTTGTCCCGAGCGGACGAAGAAACGAACAAAGCCATTGAGGAGCAAAATAAAAAGTGAACGGAAATGTTCGGGCGCGATCGATTCGCGGATGATTCGACATCCGGCTACGGCGCAAAAGTAAAGCCCGGTCCGAAGCGGACCGGGCTTATTTGCGTGTATAATCGATCAGAACGGATGGCAGACCGGAATTTCCAGCTTCCGCTTCTCCATTTCTTTGCGCAAAATCAATATGAATTCCTCATCGAGCTTCCACTGCACCGACCGGATGTAGCATTCGACCAAATGTTCGTCCTTCAGCGCCCTCATTGTACACCCTCCCGGATGGCTGCCAGCGGCTCCATCTCCAATTCCCGTACGGCCGTATCCGTGATCGTCTTGAACGTTCTCGCTTTTTGCAATATTTCACGGGACATGTCCCGCAGAAACACATCGGATTCTCCCTGATCGGTCAGCAAATAGAGGCGGTGCTTGTTGTTGTGCAACACGGTTTGAATCGCCAATTCAAAGAAACGGTCGTCTCCCTGATTTACCTTCATCATCACTCGTCCCCTCCCAGGCTGTCATCGTGCAGCATGATCGTTGTCACGACTTCCATATTTATACACCTTATGTTATCGAAGATTAGGTCCCGCGTCAGCGCAAACTTGTTGCATTCGAATGCAAATCATTTTGCATTCCAATGCAAAACGATTTGATGCCCTCCACGATTCCTTTTAATCCCTTATTTTTCGACATAATCCGCTCAATGCGCACCGCCGGCAAGTATACAATGTCCTAACTTGTAGATTCAATGAGTAAATGGGAATCATCTGGTAACAAATCCCTATTTCCCAAAATTTTCAGGGAATATGTCCAAAAAGTCGAAATAGCCGTCCTTACGTCCAAAAAAACGGTATAATGGTCGTATAAGCTTGATTAGACGATAAAGGATCGGGATCATACATGGCAAAAGCGGATCAATTGCTGGCCGTACTGTGGCTGCTCAGATCGAGAAGCCGCATGACCGCGGAGCAGCTCGCCGAACAATTGGAAACGAGCGTAAGAACGATATATCGCTACATCGACGCCCTCTGCATGAGCGGCGTACCGGTAGAAGCCGAATCGGGACATGGCGGCGGATACCGTCTGCCGGCCACGTTCCGGGAAGCGCCTCTTTTTTTCAGCATCGACGAATTGAAAGCGATGGTCCACGCGGGCCGGTTCGCGGAGCAAGCCGGGTATCCGTATACCGAGCCGCTGCGCCAAGCAACCGGGAAAATGCAGAGCCGACTCAGCGAGGAACAGATGGAGCAGCTGCAGCGGCATACGGCCGGCTTCGAGGTGATACAGCCCTCCTCCCATCGGGTGGCGGAGAGCATTCTTCAAGATATCGAGCGCGCGGTGGCTAACGGAAATACGTTAACGATTCAATACGAGAAGTGGAAAGGGTCGGAGCCGGAGGAACGCAAGGTTGACCCATACGGGCTCGTCAACCGGTTGTACAAATGGTACTTGATCGCCCATTGCCATCTCCGCGACGACATGCGCGTATTCCGCGCGGACCGTATAGCGGGAGCTTCGCTTACCGAGGATACTTTCGTGAGGCCGGAGTCATTCTCGCTCCGGGAATTTATGGAGCACCGCTTCGAATTTTGGCAGGACAACGCCGAGAAGCCGGACCAAACCGTGAAGCTGCAAGGCGAGCCTCATTCGATCGCCAGCCTGTGCGACAATTGGTATATGCGGGATCGCGTCGTATCCCACTCCCAGACGGAGGTAACGCTGCTGCTGGACAAGACGAGCCTCGAAGGGTTCGTTCCCCGCTACGTGCTGTCGTTCGGCAAGACGCTCCAGGTTGTCGAACCTATCGAATTGCGTCGGCGCGTTGCGGAGATGGCTCGCGAGCTGGCGGAGTTTCATGGGGATGAGGTGGAGGAATAGAATGGGTAACTCAAGGATCGGCCGGTCATCTCGGATCTATTGAATAACTGCCGATAATGGATAGTCTTCACGTATAATCAAAAAAAATAAGAGATCGTGTATTTTGCAGTACACAGTCTCTTATTCTTCATATTAGATTTTTGAATGAGGATTCAGTACCATGTTCCCGTAACTGTAGCGTCGCCGCTTCTATTAAAAGCACTTTCCAAACCTTTTTTCTCAGATTCAGCTAGCTTGAGAGACGAGTTAACGCTTACATTTTTTTCTTTCTTCGTCATTCTAACTGCTTTCTCTAAATCTGTAGACCAATTAATCGATTTCACTCAAAAAAACCTCCCTTGGATAGATTTAACTTCTACTACTGATTATAAGAGACTTATTGGAGAGTGTGAAGAGATGAATAAAAAAATTTTCTTTGTTATAACTATAGTTTTGGTTATAGGTGTACAGATCTGGTTTGGATATCTAAGATTCCGCTATCCATATTTAGGTATAAACGTAACATTAAATGAACAGAAAAACTGGACAGTCGTATCTATCGATAGAGGGGGGACACCAGCTGTTCTTAATATTCAAGTAGGAGATGTTATAAATAAAATAAACGAAAGAAGCCCAAGCGAACATAAATCGGTAACAAAATGGAATAACCTCGAACAAGCAGATTCAATAGAAGTACTTCGAGAAAATAATACAATTTACATTCGAACGGATAAATTAAAAAATTCCATAAGCCATGATGTCCTTCCTTTGATAGCGGAAATTATTTGTTTTTTTACTGCCCTTGTACTTTATCTTAAAGTTCGTAATTCCCGGTCGGCGATATTCCTCTCTCTCGTATTTCTAAATATCGGAATTACCTTCATGTGTCTAGGTGCTTCTGTAAGAGGAGACATTATCGGTAAAATAATGATGATCAACTCTCTATCGTTCATTCCGGTTATTTTCCTCCATTTTTTAATCGTTTTTTTCAAGGAAAAGAGCAATTTGCAGTTGAATTCGAAGTATTTGCCGTATATCTATTATTTTATGATATTTAAAATGGTAATTTCGATATATTTACATATAGAATTTGATATTAACTTTCTTTTATACCGGATAGTATCTGGAAGTACACTGCTTACATTTCTTATTGGCATTATTTTCGACTTCGGTATACTCGCATATTTATATTTTCGTCATAGAAAAGAACCATCCTATTTAATCACAATCATTCGAGTAGTATTCTTTTCTCTGTTTATTTCTTTTTCGCCGATCATATTACTTTCTTTTCTACCTGATCTTATAAACGGTCAAGTATTAGTATCTTCCCATTATACCGCTTGGTTTGTCATTTTTTTCCCGCTTGCCTTTGCTTACTTGATAATGTCTCAAAAAATTTATGATATTGATATGGTAATTAGACGGATATCAGTAACGGTTATTATGACAATTGTCCCAAGTGCTTGTATAACCGCCTTAACTATTATTTTCTTTTACGAAGATATCTCCATTAAAAAATTATTTGCTTTTTTTATAGCAACCTTAACGGTGCTCACCCTTATACTCTACTCAATCGAACACATGTACACCCGCCTTGAACGCTTCATGTTCCCGCGCAAACACGTTCTTCAAGCCGCCTTGAAAAAAATATCCAAGGACCTCACGTCCACCTCCAGCTTCCGCGATCTGAAGGACCTGATTCTTCTCGACATCGTCAACACGCTACAAGTGTACGGAGGAGCGATCGTTTTCAAATACAGGGACAGCACGGAAATTATAAGCGAAGGCGAAATCGACCAAACCGAGATCGAGCGGTTGATCGTTCAGGATCATCCCGAGGAGCATCCGGAGCTGATGTGCTTCGAGATTAACCGGCATGAGGAATATACGAGCTACCTGATTATGACGCGCAAAAAGTCGAATACCCGGCTCGGGCTGGAGGAAGTGCAATGGCTGAACTTGATCATCTCGTACCTGGCGGTCAGTCTCGAGAACGTCTACTTGATCCGCAAGCTGACGGACAAGCTGAACCGTCTCGCTTCCCAGCTGCCCGACGAGCAGGAGGCGCAGGATTTTAATTGGTTCCGCAAGCTGAGCTTCGAGCTGCAGGAGCGTGAGCGTATTCGTATCGCCACGGACCTGCACGACACGACGATGCAGGATTTGTTTTTCCTGAAGCGCAAGCTGGCCGCAATCGGGGATAAATACGTACTTCCCGCGGAAGCGAAGGACAATATTCACAGCTTGATCGAATACGTGGAAATCATCAACGTCAACTTGCGGCAAAGCTGCTTCGACCTGCACCCGTATTTGTTGCAGGAGATCGGACTCGTGAGAACGATCGAGAAAATTATCGAGCGGGAATCGTACTCTTGTCCGTTCCAGATCCGCTTCGACGCGGCAGGCGCGAATGCGATCGAACGGAAAGATTTGGAAGTCAAGCGTCATTTATTCCGAATCGTGCAGGAATTGTTAAACAACGCGAAGAAACATTCGGAAGCGACTCTTGTGAGCATCCGACTGACGGCGAGCAACGGAAAATTTGTGCTGCACTACCGGGACGACGGCGTCGGCTTCGATCCGGACCGGCTCGCCGCCCCGGACGTCGGTACTTCCGGAGTCGGCATGGAGCAGCTGCGCAGTCGCATCTTGCATTTGCAAGGCCATCTGGAGCTTGATGCCGGTCGCGGTACCGGTGTCGATCTCCGTATCTCTTTTCCTACGAAAGAAGGGTTGACCGCATGAAACGTACCGTCAGAACGATCGTAGTGGACGACCACCCCGTGGTAGCCAGAGCCACGAAACATATTTTGGAGCAAGTCGAAGGCGTTAGCGTCGTCGGCATCGCGGCGAACGGCCAAGCGGCTCTCGAGCTGATCGAGGAGCATCAGCCCGATCTGCTTTTCCTCGACTATCATTTGCCGGACCAGTACGGCAGCCAGGTTGCCGAACGGGCGAAGCGGCGATCGCCGAATTCGCATATCGTCATTTTCACCGGAATCGATGTCGCCGACATGTACAACCAGCTGATCGAAATCGGCGTGAGCGGCATCATCTCCAAAGAATCGGGCGAAACGACAATTCAAAATCTGGTCCGCTGCATTCTGGACAACCATACGATGATTCCGATCCCGATCTACCGGCAGATGAGAATAACGAACCGGCAAAAACCCTCCGAAACCGAATACGTAGACTTGTCTCCCGACGAAATTCAAATTTTGACCCTGCTCGTCAAGGGAGCGACGCATGAGCAGATCGCCGATCATATCCATGTCAGCAAACGGTCGGTCGATAATTATTTAAAAAAAATATACGACAAGTTCGACGTTACGAGCCGCATCCAAGCGATCGAGAAGTTCGTGCGAAGCCCGATGTACACTGATCTACAGGAGGAGATCTGACCGATGCAGACCGCTCTTATGCACGAAATGGAACAGATTATCGACCGGCTCGTGCCTATCCCGGAATTCAATGCGTTGCTTCGTACTTTCGTACGGGACAAGGCCGGGGAAACCTCCCGATGGGGCGAGACGACAAGACACGTCCACTATATGTTCGGGGGCGCTTCCCCGCATATCGACCGGATTGCCGCGCTAACCGAGCTGATCGTGCTTGCGCTTGATATCGCCGACGATTTGCAGGACCAGGACAACGCCGAAAAGAGCTGGATGCGTTGCCCGCCGGAGCTGTCGTTGAACGCGGTAATGGGGCTGCTAATGGGTACGGTCGGCGAATTGGGCCGGCTGCAATCGGAGCACCCGGGGGACACGTTTCCCGAGCCGGGAGAAGTCGGGCTAATCGTCATGAATGCGGTTAACGGCCAATACCGCGACTTGACCAACGATATCGCATCCGAGCAGGATTATATATCGGTCGTCCAGCAGAAATCGTGCATGCTGCTGAAGCTCGCTTATTATATGGGCTACGGTTCGGTTGCGCCGCTCCCTCCCGTCGCCGAACAGATGGAGCTGCTGGCCGGTTACTTGGGCGTCGTCTCCCAGCTGTCCAACGATCTCCGGGATGTGCTGCGGTACGACATCAAAAACGATTTGCTGCACAAAAAGCGGACGCTCCCCGTCTTGTTCCTGCTCGCCGACGAAGAAGATTCATTCCCTGTCATCCGCCAATATTACGACGGCGCAATTGATCGGGACGAGTTTCTGAAGCATAAGCTGGCAAGCGTCGACTATATCCGTGAATCCGGATGCGTGGAATATACCGAAGTGATCAAGACGCTTTTTCTGCAAAAAGCGGAGGAAACGATGGATGCGATCCCCGCGGCCGATCCGGAGTGGAAGGAACGGTTCCGGGAGCTGGTCATCGGGCCCAAGCAGCCGGAAGCCGAGCCTTCCGAAGCCACTTCCTGAGCATGGAGGCGACCCTGCCATGACAACGAGCGATCCGTTTCAAGCCGTATTCGAACAGCTCAAGCTTGTGCTAAAGCCGTATGAGCCGTTCATGGACGTCAAATCCGACAGCGGCATCGACTATTATCTCGACACGCGGACCGTCAATCCGAAAAACAAGCTCCCAATCTTTTTCGGAGCGGTCGCGATCAAGAAAAACTATGTGAGCTATCATCTAATGCCCGTCTACATTTACCCGGAGCTGCTCGACTCCGTGTCCGCCCCATTGAAGAAACGGATGCAGGGGAAATCGTGCTTCAACTTCAAAAGCATCGACGATACGCTGCTCAAGGAGCTGCGGGAGCTGACAGAGCGGGGGTTCGAACGGTACCGCAAGAACGGATTGCTCGGACCGTAACGGAAGGAGTGTGCGAAATGAAGCAGGAGCCGGTATTGAAAGTTACCGCCTACCTAACAGCCGTTCGCGAAGGCGAACAGGCGCTGCTCGTCTTCGAAGAGGAGGACTTCGAGCACCTCGGACTGCAGGTGCCGGGCGGTACGGTTATGGCAGGCGAGTCGTTGGAGGATGCGCTGCTTCGGGAGATCCGGGAGGAAGCGGGGATCGAGCAGGCTGTCATCAGGGCGTATTTGGGCGAACATTCTTACGTTTCCGAGAAGCTGGGGTGCGAACTGACCCGGCACTATTACTGGCTGGAGGCGACAGAGCTTGTGCCGGGTAGGTTCACGCATGTGGTGACAAGCGACGACGAGGACAACGGTTGGATTTACCATTATCGTTGGATACCGTTTGCCGATTCGCCGCCGGTGCTGTACGGTCAGTTGGGCCAGTATTTGGTCAAGCTGCGGGAGCTTCATATCTCGGCCTCAAGCTAAATGGATAACCTGCATCTAAAATCACTTCAATCCAGGAATAGCGATGCGCTAACAGGAAAACATCCATCTAATTTCGCGATAATCGGGACAATGGAGTGCAATTGCCAAAATTAACTGCATGTTTGAGACTGTCGATTAAATCGCCAAATTCACTCGGAGAAAACGATTCAAAAAGGTCGGTTTACCTTTAAAAAACATATTTTTCTTTCATTTCCTCCATTTTACTCTGTATTTTGGTATCATATAGATAT
>NZ_VCRA01000020.1 GCF_005938385.1 Paenibacillus mesophilus | reverse complement strand
CCCCGCCCGATGTTGAAGCGCTGATTCGCAAAAACATTTTGCCGATTCGACCCATTCGTCCAGGGCAGAAGAATACGCGCAAAATCCGCTGGAAATCAGTCGTTAGCTTCGTCTACAGAGTAGCATATAATTCCGTTCACATGAACATTTTTTAAGTGGATATTCCATCCGCTTTGTTTGCTGCACGCTTTTTCCTTGCTGGCACCAAAAAAACAAACGGCACAGGGCTTTTTCCCATGCCGTTTCCAATTCCATTTTTATTCCTGGTCTTGTCTTTGAGCTTAACTTAATGACATTGGGCGCTTGTCCCTCTCTTTTTCTTCTTTATTCGACGATCAATTTCGCCTTCATATTTACGTGACCGGCTCCGCAAGGAACGTTGCACATAATGTCATAAGTGCCCGCCTTGTCGAATGTCACTTCCTTGGACAGCTCTTTGCCGCTTAAGGAAATGCCGAGCTGGGCGATATCTATGCCGTGCACGCCCTCCGAGTTTTTCACGACGACTTGCAGCGTTTCCCCTTTTTTCACTTTGTATTCCGCTTGATCGAACTTGAAATTGCTGGCCGTAATTTTCAACTGAGGTTTCCCGGCTTCTGCCGCTGCGTTTTCTTCGCTTTTTTCCGGTTTAGAGCTGACCATCAGGAAGATCAGGCCGAATGTGCACGCCCCGAAAAACAAGACGGACATAATCCATTTATACATGTGTGGTCCTCCTCGTTCGAAATGTCCCTTCAAGATTATACGATATTTTGGTTTTCAAATCCATTCGCGTATCCGGCGTCTTTTTGACAAAACGTTGAACAATCCGGATATCCTCATTGTTGCCCAATCGCCGAAGGAGCAAACGGGAGTCGGCGATAGAGGCGAAGGATTGGGCGGCCGTCCATTTTGCCCCCCCTTGGGTGTTTATCCGTGTTCCCGCTGGGTGCTCCCCCATAGACTGTTATCAGTTGAAGGTTAAAGGGAGGTGCAATAATGGAATATTCGCAAAAGCCGATCATGAACGTAGCACCGGCAGCGATGATGCCGATGCCGAACATGCCGATGCCGAACATGCCGATGCCGAACATGGTCTCTCCGATCTCGGCCCCGATGCCGAACCAGGTCGCTCCGATCATGAAACCGCCGCATCACGGAAACGTATCGGTCAGTTTTGTAAATGTGCATGAGGAGCACTGTTGTCCGAAAGGTCCCGCGTTTTCTTCGACGGGAGTCATTCTGGTGCTGTTCATCCTGCTTGTCATCATTAGCCGCGCCAAACACTAACCTCTGCGGAGGCTGGTCGGAAGCCGGGGCCTCAGGCGCCCCGGCTTCCGCTGCGTAACGGGCGTCTATCTTGCGGAGTACATATTCCATGCAGGCACATGCCCGGTCCGGAATCGTTGGAATCGCGTATACTGAGGCAAACGTACAGGTGGTGAAATCCGGAAAATGTCCAGACTGCCCAAAAGGAAACCGAATCGCGCGGCGGTTCACCCGAAAATGAGCCCCCACTTGCGTCGGGCCGTTACCGATACGTACCGGCGCACGAAGCTCAAGCCGAGAACGAAAACGATACCCGTCCTAATCGAATTCAACCGAAAGCCGACGCGCCGATGGATCGACGCCGTGAAGCGCGAAATCGTAACGAAAAAGCATCGCTTCCGCGTGACTCGATATATGTCCAAACTGCGTGTCGTATCCGCCCGTATGTCGCCTCGATGCCTTCATAAATGGTGCTGCCATCGCAACGTCACGCATATGCATCTGGACCGCAAGCTCAAAGTCAGCTTGAACGTAGCGACGCCATCCGTCGGAGCGTCTGCACTTCAGCGCAAAGGGATCGGCGGAAAGGGCGTTACGATTGCCATTGTCGATACGGGCGTATTTCCGCACCCGGACTTGACGAAGCCGGTCAATCGGATCGTCGCGTTCAAAGACTTGGTCGGGGGCAGGAAGAAGCCTTATGACGATAACGGCCATGGTACGCACGTTGCCGGAGACGCCGCAGGCAACGGCCTCCGCTCGGGAGGGAAATACAAGGGGCCGGCGAACGAGGCCAAGCTGGTCGTGGTCAAAGCGTTCGATAAAAACGGGCAGGCGAACAGCTCGGATGTTGTCGCGGCGATCGACTGGATATTGCGAAACCGTAAAAAGTACGGGATACGCATCGTCAATATGTCGTTCGGCTCGACCGGCTTCGCCCGCTGCTCCGACGACCCGGTGTGCAGAGCCGCAGAGCGCGCCTGGAGAGCCGGGCTCGTCGTCATTACGGCGGCCGGCAACGACGGCCCTGATGCCGCGTCGATCGAATCGCCCGGCATCAGTCCGCTTCTCGTCACGGTCGGCGCGGCGGATGATCGGAGAACGGTGACGCAAAGAGACGATCGGGTTGCGGGCTTTTCAAGCCGGGGTCCCGTTGCGGGAAGAAGGGTAAAGCCCGATTTGACCGCACCCGGCGTTAATATCGTCTCCTTGCGCTCGCCAGGCTCGGCGGTCGACCGGGGTGACCCGGCCGCCCGCGTAGGAAAGTGTTACTTCAGGATGTCCGGCAGCAGCATGGCGACGCCAATCGTCAGCGGCGGCGCGGCCCAGCTGCTTCAGCGATTTCCGAAGCTGACGAATAGACGGGTGAAGCGGCTGCTGGAGAATAACGCTTTCCGCCTAAGAGGCGCGAATTCCAACGCTCAAGGTCAGGGTGAATTGAACGTGCGATTTATCGCAAAACGGGTATTGCCAGCCCGATAACACCCGTGGTAATATATAGCAATATTACTGGAAGGGCTTCTAGGGATCCGTGGTGCAGTCTCGTGTGCTGACGAACCGAGCGAAGCCGAACGCGAAATGAACATTTGCGTTACACCGTAGGGACAAAAGACCTGTGGCAAGTTCCGGCTCATGACGAGCGGACTGCTGCAGGTCTTTGTTGCTTTACTCCGATAAATCGTCATGAAGAGAGGAGAAGCGGGCGTGAAGGCGATTCGGGTTAACGGACTGACGAAACGGTTTCGGCAGAAAAGAAAGAAGGAGGGATTCGCAGGCAGCGTACGCGCCTTGTTCAAACCGGAATATACCGAGAAGACGGCGGTCCACGGCATCGATTTCGAGGTGGAGGCCGGAGATTTTGTCGCGTTTCTCGGCCCGAACGGAGCGGGCAAATCTACGACGATCAAGATGTTGACCGGTATTCTCCACCCGACGGACGGTCATGCGGAAGTGCTCGGTTACTGTCCTTGGAAGGACCGCAAGAAGCTTGCTTACCGTGTCGGGTCGGTGTTCGGCCAAAAATCTCAGTTATGGTACCATTTGCCGCCGACGGATACGTTTGAGCTGATGAGACGCATCTACGAGCTGGACGAAAGAGATTACAAAAGCAGACGCGCGGAGCTGATCGAAAGGTTCGAGCTCGGTCCCTACATAGACGTCCCGGTGAGGAAGCTGTCGCTCGGGGAGCGGATGCGCTGCGAAATCGCCGCGGCTCTGCTCCATCGTCCCGGCATCGTCTTTTTGGACGAACCGACGATCGGGCTCGATGTCGTCGTCAAGCAAAAAATACGCGAGCTTCTCCGTGAAATGAATGAGAGGGAGAACATCACCGTGTTCCTCACCTCGCACGATTCCGGAGATATCGAGCAGCTGTGCCGCCGCGCGATCGTCATCAATTACGGACAAATCGTACTGGACTCGACGGTGCAGGATTTGAAACGGCTTCATTTGACTCACAAAACGATCGAGCTGCTGCTAAAGGAGGAGCCGGGACCGATATCGTTTCCGGGAGTGGAGCAAATAAGACGCGGGGGCAACCGGATGAAGCTGTCGGTCGATACGTCATTAACCTCGATTGAAGAAGTTTTGGCGCATATCGTGGCCCGGTACCGGCTCGATGACGTTACGATCGAAGATCCTCCGATGGAGGATATTATCACCCACATCTATGCAGCGAAAAAGGAGGGGCCGCCGTGACCGCCGTCCGCAAACTGGCCAAATATGCCGCATACGCGCATATGACCGTCCGCAATCAGCTTGCGTATGTGCTCGAATTTCTGATCCGCTCTTTATTCCTCCTGGTCATTCTGTTTATTTTCTTCCAGTTATGGTCGGTCACCTACGAAGGAGTCGGAGAACAACAAATCGCCGGGTACACGTTCAAGCAAATGATCTGGTATTTGGCCGTAGCCGAGTCGGTCATCCTGGCTTCCCCGAAGCTGAATGCAAAGGTCGAAGCCGAAGTGAAGAACGGCGACATCGCTTACCAGCTTATCCGTCCGGCCAGCTATTTGCTCATGCACTACGGCAGCTATATGGGGGAAGCCGCTATCCGTGTCGCCGTCAACCTGATTCTGGGCACAGCACTTGCGACGGCATGGTTCGGCTGGTCGACGCCGGGATTGAACGTCCCGCTCTGCCTTCTGGTTATGATCGGCTCGTTTACGGTCAATTTCCTGCTGACGATGCTATTATCGCTATGCGCTTTTTGGGTGGAGGAGACGCGGGGGCTCGACTTTGTTTACAACAAGCTCTTGTTTACGATCGGCGGTATGCTGCTTCCATTGGAGATGTTCCCCGGGTCGCTGCAAACGGTCGGCGAATGGCTGCCTTTCCAGGCGGTAGCCTACTTCGCTGCGAAGACGGCCGTCCACCCTGACGGCGCGGAGGTTATCCGCATGGTTGCTATACAATGGGGGTGGGCGGCATTGCTGGCGGCGGCCGCTGCGCTCGTATACGGGAAAGGGGTGCGCAAGCTCAATGTCAACGGCGGTTAAACTGATCCGGTTCGTACTGGCTTGCTGGAAGCTGAATATGGCCGGGGCGATGGAATACAGGATGAGCTTCTTTTTGACGGCCGGGATGATGGTTGTCAACAATGTCGTCTGGATTTTTTACTGGGGCGTCTACTTCACCAAATTTCCGATCGTGAACGGCTGGGAGCTCACGGACGTCATGATGATGTGGGCGGTCGGCGCAGGCGGGTTCGGGATATCCGCCGTTCTGTTCGGCAACAGCTATGCCATGGCCGGCTTGATTGCGGGCGGCCAGCTTGACACATATTTGATTCAGCCGAAGCCCGTTCTTCTGCATGTGCTCATCAGCCGGATGTCGGTGTCCGCGATCGGGGACGTCATCTTCGGCTTGATGCTGTACGCCGTGTTCGGCGACCATACGGTGACGGGACTGCTGAAGTTCGTTTTCGGACTGACGCTCGCGACGGTTATTTTCGTGTTCTTCAATGTCATCGCGCAGACGCTCGCTTTTTACGTTGGCAATGCGGAAGGGATCGGCCAACAGGTGTTTATCGGGTTTGTCACCTTTTCCACCTATCCTACCGATATTTTCCGAGGGCTCGGACGGCTGGTGTTGTTTACCGTCATTCCTGCGGGCTTTATCAGCTATTTGCCGATCGGGCTTCTGCGCGAAGTGCATTGGACGTTTTTGGCCGGCGCTTGCGGGATGGCGGCTTTGCTGACCGTGCTGGGCAGTCTGTTTTTTTACAGAGGGCTTCGGCGGTATTCGTCCGGCAACATGATCTCGATGCGCTCCTGATCGAATAGCCCGTCCCGGCTATGGTATACTTGTAGTGGAGCAACTATTTAAGTAAGCATAGCGAGGAGAGAGAGATGCAAACCGTATATGTCAACAATCCGGAGCAGCTTGCCCAATGTTTGCAGTTGCGAAGCGAAGTGTTCGTCGTCGAGCAGAAGGTACCGGTCGAGTTGGAAATAGATGAGCTGGATTCGCTGGATGCCCCATGCCGCCATGTGCTGCTCTTGGACGGCGGAGAGCCAGTAGCCGCAGCCCGAATGACGGAGTACGATCCGGATACCGCCAAAATGCAGCGTGTCGCCGTAAAGCGGGAGCGCAGAGGGAGCGGCTGCGGACGGCTCGTGATGGAAGCGCTGGAGAAGCTGGCGGCCGAGCAGCGGTATACGTACTCGCTGCTGGATGCCCAGGTGCAGGCAAGGCCCTTTTACGAGCGTCTCGGGTACGAAGCCGTTTCCGAGGAGCTTTTTTACGACGCGGGAATCTTGCACGTCCGCATGAGAAAGCAGCTTCCGGCCCGGCCGTAACGACGAAATGGAAAGAGCGCCCCGACGTGGGGCGCTCTTATTTTTTGTGTTCTCATTCCGCAGGAGGCTTATGTAGGGGAAGCGTGACGCGGAACGTCGTTCCTTTGCTCTTCTCGCTTTCGACCTCGATCGTTCCGCCGTGATCCTGAACGATTTTCTGGCATATCGGCAGCCCGAGCCCGGTTCCTTCTTCCTTCGACGTATAGAAGGGCTGAAAAATGCAATCCAACTCGTCCCGCGTCATACCGATCCCGGAATCGCTCACCGCGATAACCGCGAAGCCGTCTATTCGGGAAAGCCCGATCTTCACGATGCCTTGCTCGGGCATCGCCTCGAACGCGTTTTTCACCAAATTCAGCAACACTTGTACGACTTTGTCCTGGTCCATCCATATTTCCATCGGCTGCGGCGTCATCTCGCATACGAGCTCGTGGCCGAGACGGGACGTTTCCGATTCGGTGAGCGAGATGACCCGTTGCACACAGGCTTGCAACGGGCACAGCTTGAAGTCCGTCGCATGAGGCTTGGAGAAACGCAAAAACTCTCCCGTCAGCGCCGTCATCCGGTTAATCTCGTCCATAATCATGTCATACCACGGCTCGATATTGTAGCCGTTCGTACGGGATATTTGCAGAAAGCCTTTGACGGTTGTGAGCGGGTTGCGGATTTCGTGGGCCATGCCCGAGGCCAACTCTCCCATCACGCGCAGCTTCTCGGAATGCTCGATATGGCTTTCGCGCTTCTGCCGGAGCTCGCGCTTCATCGCCTCCAAGCCTGCTTCCGCCGCGCGGATCAATTGCTCGTTAGTCGTGCCGTCTTCGGGGAAGACGGAATGTCCGTGGGCGATCTGGATGCCGGTCAGCTTCGGAATTTCGGATTCCAGAAACCGCTTAATCGAATCGACATGCTCGGCGTCGAGCTTGCAGAACACCATGGCGAATTCATCCCCGCCGTATCGGGACAGCAGTGCCGCATTCGGGAAAGAAAGGCTCATCAGATCGGCAATTTGCCTCAATATCCGGTTTCCGCCCGCAGCCCCGTGCGTATGATTGACCGATTTCAGATCGTTGCAGTCGATCATGACGAGCAGCACTTTGGATTCCATGCGCAGCAGCTTTTCCAGCTGGACGTAAAATTCGTCGTAATGAATCAGGCCGGTCAGCACATCGCGGGCGGCGAGCAGACGATAATTGCGATCCATCTTCATTCTATGGGTTGCATTGTGAAGAAGTCCATACGCGCCAATGAAGCTGACGATGCCCAGTCCCGCGAGAGCCCATAACAAACCTTGCAACATAACATTACCTCCACCGTAATGTTAGGAAAGTTAAGACCACCATACCATCCCGAGCAACCGATTCCTATATCGATACCTTATAGATTTGCTTAAGAAACGCTAAAGTTATCATAAAATGATCGAGGGAGGGAAAACTATCCATGCAGGACGTAATCCACACCAGGAAGGAGACGCACAACATGAATAACGAGTCGGGTAACGACCGGGAGTCGTTCATCGCCGTCCAAAAAAATGGCGACGGGGACATTACCGCCTTCAAGACGTCCAGCGGCCGGGTTTTGAATTACGAGCAGGCGCTGACGGAAGTGAAATCGGGTGCGATCCAGGGCGTCAATGCATTTAAAGGAAGAGACGGCGAAACGTACATCCGGGGAGACGCTGACGGGGATCCGAGCAACAATTTGGACAATTTGCCGCGTTTTGAATAGGGTTTTGGAAAAGAACCGGGCATCGCCCGGTTTTTTTGTTATGCGGCTGACGGACAGCGTCTCTCTTGCTCGCGGTCGCTCATCCATGAAATTACGGCGATAAATGTTTTTCTTAACGATAAGGAAAGTTTAACTTCGCTAAAGCACTAAAGCGAAGAGAGACTTTGCTTACCAAGAATAAGCTACCGCTAAAACACGAATGAACATCATCGAGAAGGCTTCGATCAGAAGCTTTTCTTATACTATGTCGCGGATGCCGGAATAGGGAACGAATACGTTTTGTGCTGAATCATGAACGTCATCGGTCCGGTTTTGCCGATATAATTCTCCATGTTGTCTCCGTAATGCATCAGCCATATTTTTTGCTGAATCTCCTCGGGCAGCGTAAGCAGCTCCGCGAGCGTCGCATGTACGAGGCCATGGCCCTCCAGCTGGCAATCGTGAAGCAAATAAAGGCAGCCCCGTTCGTGCACGGTACGGATCAGCTCCGGATCGAATACGGTATCCCCGCTGTAGAACAATTGGTCGTTCAGAATGACCGAATAGCTGGGCATATCCAGGAAATGTCTCGTCGGCAAAATTTCGAGACGGAACCCCGAATGTATTTCTTTCGGAACTCCGACCGATAACGGCACGATGTGGAAGAAATCTTCCAGCGACTGCCGGCTGTCCGCCCCGAACTCCAACCCGCCTCTAAGAGAATAGTCCCAGAATGGCGCGATCAGATGCTCTTCGATAAACAGCGTCGGTTTTTTGTTGTAATTGAACTTCAGACGAAGCATCAGCTCCTCGAATCCGCCGATATGATCCGCGTGAAGGTGGGTGACGAACACGCCGTCGATGGCATCGAGCGGGACGTTCATATGATACATCGCGAGCGGTGCGGTAATGCCGAAGTCGATCAAAAGCGTATAACCGTTGCAAGTGACGAGCGCGTTATTGTTGAAATATTTTTTAGCGAATGCTTGGCCGGTGCCGATCATCCGGATATCCATACTCATACGCTTCCTCCTTCGGCCAAAAGACACATTACGTTAAATGTATCATTTTTCCACAAAGATGAAAAGAATGCGCTCTCGACATTCGACAAATTTTTCGCAAAACCGCCGATCTTAGACGCAAAATTACGATTCCACGGGACAGGTGCGGAGTCTGCGTCATCCGCTCCCGCATAGGATACATTGCGAATGAAGCATTCGATCGATGTATTATGGCGGGAGGTATGACGATGGCAGGCAAAAAAATAAAGAAGCACGTATCTTCGGCCAGACCGCAGGCACACTTCAAGTTGGTCACGTCCGACGTATGCGCCGTCTGCAAGCAGCAATGCGCACGAGGCATCCGGTATATGGCCAGAATGGAGCAGCCCGGCGCGGTCGGAAACGGCATTCCTTGCGTGCTGACCCGTTACGTGAAGTGAGTTGCGATTCGTTCGGGATGCGTATATACGTTCATGGAGCCTCCCCGCAAAAATCCAACGGCGGTTAAGCCCAGCTCGTCGGCGAGCCGCAGTCCCAAGTCCGTAGGCGCCGATTTGGAAAGCAGGACAGGAGATCCGATCTTGACCGCCTTCAGCACGACTTCCGAGGAAAGTCTCCCGCTGAAGGCGATTGTCCGATCCGCGGCGGACAACCCGTGCATCAGGCAATGGCCGTACAATTTATCCAAGGCGTTATGCCGGCCGATATCGGCATAATGAACGGTGATCCCCGTCTCCCCGCAAAGAGCGGCGCCATGCACACCGCCGGTCAGCCGGTGGGTGTCCGATGCCGCGTGCAGGCTGCGCATCAGTTCATAGCAGCGGTTCGCGTCCACGGTTAGCGTAGACCTGATCGGGTGCGCCGTTTGCGCGTCGCTGTGGAAATAATACGATTGCCGGCTTTTGCCGCAGCAGGAGCCGATTCTGCGCTTGGAGAACAGGGCCGGATCGAGTGCGTCCCTTCGAACGAGGCCGACGTAGGCGAAGCCGCGGTCCGTATCGATGGAGAGCTCGGCAATGTCGCCGTACGAACGAATAGCGCCTTCCGAAGCGAGGAAGCCGACGGTCATTTCCTCCAGATCGGAAGGCGAACAGACGAGCGTGGCGAATTCGGTATCGTTGACGAAGACGGTGAGAGGGTATTCGCTGGCGACCGTATCTTCTTCCAATGTCCAATCATCGCCCGAATATTTGCGGACCGACCACTCGGTTACGGATGCGTCGATAGTCATAGGAACACTCCTAATCGTATAAAATCCCGGGATGCCGCCGAAGCGGGTTCATGTTATCATAATAGCATGGAACGCTATCGAACGGAGGAGTCCATCGTGGGAAAAACGAAGCATACCGGGCCGATCAGGCTCGACCAGTCGCCGAAGCCGTCACTATGGGTCAGCCCCGCCCCCCTCGGCTTAGGCAAGGTGAAGCCCCATCATATTTGGGATACTTTGAAAGCGCTTTACGACAATCGCGACAACTTGCCGTACGCTTACCGGATTTTGACGAAAGGAGTATGCGACGGCTGCGCGCTCGGCGTATCGGGGCTGCGCGACCAGACGCTGACCGGCCCGCATCTGTGCACGACCCGGCTCAATGTGCTGCGGTTGAATACGATGCCGGAGATAGAGCCTCATTGGTTCGGCGACATCGAGCGGCTGAAGGCGATGGACAGCACCCGGCTGCGCAAGCTCGGGCGCATTCCGTATCCGCTTATACGCCGGAAAGGGGAGAACCGGTTTGAGCGTATAACGTGGGACGAGGCGCTGGATCGGATCGCGGCCAAAATCCGCGGCATCGACCCGAAGCAGCTTGCCTTTTACTGGACGGCCCGCGGCATCACGAACGAGGTCTATTACGCCGCTTCCAAAGTGGCGCGTTTTCTCGGCACGAACAATATCGACAATGCCTCGCGCATATGCCACTCCCCGAGCAAAACGGCCTTGAAGCGCTCGCTCGGCATCGGCGCTTCCAGCTGCAGCTATAAGGATTGGATCGGCACCGACGTGCTTGTCTTCTGGGGCTCCGTCGCGGCCAACAATCAGCCCGTTTCCACCAAATATATGTATGCCGCGAAGAAGGCGGGGACGAAAATCGTCGTCGTAAACCCGTATCGCGAGCCGGCGATGGAAAACTATTGGATTCCGTCCATACCGGAAAGCGCGCTGTTCGGCACGAAGATGGTCGATGATTTCGTGCAGGTCCATATCGGCGGCGATATCGCGCTCGCGAACGGTATCATGAAGCATTGGTTCGAAATGGAGCGGGAGCGGCCCGGCTCGGCGCTCGACCGGAAATTTATAAACGAGCATACGACAGGCTGCGAGGAGCTGCGAAGGCATGTGAGCTCACTGGACTGGCCCGTTCTGGAGAAAAGCTCGGGACTTACGAAGGAGAGAATCGGCGAATTCGCCCGGATGCTCGCGTCGGCTAAGAGCGCGGTGTTCGTCTGGAGCATGGGCTTGACCCAGCATCGGTTCGGGACCGACAACGTATCCCAGCTTGCCAATCTGGCCATGCTGCGCGGCTTCGTCGGCAGGGAGCGCTGCGGACTCATGCCGATTCGCGGACACAGCAGCGTGCAGGGCGCAGGGGAGATGGGCGCCGAACCGATGTCGCTGCCGGGAGGAGGACCGATCGACGAAGAGAGCCGCCAACGGTTCGAGGCGCTTTGGGGATTTCCGATTCCGGCCTGGCAAGGGGATATCGTCGGTTTGTCGCTCGAGAATGCGTTGCTGCCGGACGGTCATGAGCGCCGTACCCGCGTATTGTACATGAGCGGCGGCAATTTTCTGGAAACGATGCCGAAGCCCGATTTTATCAGAAAATGTTTGGAAAGCGTGGAGCTGAGAGTTCATCAGGATATTATTCTGAACAGCTCGACGCTCGCCGACGCCGGGGAAGAGGTGATCGTGCTGCCTGCGATGACGCGCTACGAGCAGCCGGGAGGCGGCACATCGACCAGCACGGAACGGATGGTGTATTTTAGTCCGGAGATCGCAGGTCCGCGGATCGGCGAAGCGCGGGCGGAGTGGGATATCATCACCGATTTGGCCGCGAGAGTGAAGCCGGAGCTGAAGTCGAAGATTGTATTCCGATCGGCCCAGCATATACGCGACGAAATCGCCGCAGCCGTTCCCTATTATGATGGCATCCAGCATCTGTCCCAATCCGGGGACGTATTCCAATGGGGCGGCGTATGGCTGTGCGAGGAAGGGAGCTGTCCGACTCCCGACGGCAAAGGCAAGCTTATTCCGATCCAGCTGCCGGAGCTGCGGAAGCCCGAAGGACATTTCTACGCGACGACCCGACGGGGGAAGCAGTTCAATTCGATGGTGTACAACAATAAAGATCCGTTTAATGCCGCAATGCGTGAAGACGTGCTGCTGCATCCTGCGGATGCGCGGGAGCTCGGGATTGGGGAAGGGGAAGCGGTCGTCGTCTACAACCGGAGCGGAACGCTGTACGGGCGGGCCAAATTCGCCGATATCCGGCAGGGCAATATCGAGGTGTACTGGCCCGAAGGAAACGTGCTGTTTCCAAAAGGCGTGTACGAGCCTTATGCGGGAATTCCCGAGTATAACGGAGCGGTGATCGTCGAGAAGGCGGAAACGTATTTTGCTTACAAGGATACTCGTTATGCCGAGAGGCGGATCAAGGAGTTGGAGGTCGATCCGTAACCGGCGGAGGCCTATAATGAAAAAAAGCCTTTGCGCTTCTCGGGCGGCAAAGGCGGGCAAGGCTGATTATGGAAGGAATGTGGGAGGCGTTACCGGCCGTACCCCATCACTTTTACGATTAAGCGATCCAACTGCTGACTGATTTCCACGACTTGGGGATGTCTGAAATTATACATGTATTCCTTTGCCGTGTGCTCAAGCAGTTTCTTCATCTGGTCGATTTCGACATGCAGTCCGTTATAATGGCTCATGATGACTCCCGCTTCCTCTTTCAATAGTAGATATATATGTCAGTTTACTTGATTTTTCCGGTAGGCGTAACAACATTCTATGTATGTTAATTTTTGTTTACAACTGACTCGTTTGTGGTGTAATATATAAATTTGTCAATCTTTTCTACTTGCTAGACTTTTGCGAAGTATGGAAATTTAATACAATATTGTAACTATTTTTACGGCAAATTGCAATTATTTTTCGCTTCATGCTCCGCAACTTTCGTTATATTTCGAAGTATAACAGAGTACAACGAAATGCTGACGTGGAGGTTTTTGCAATGAATGTGAAGCGGCTTGCCGTCCTTACCGCTACATTGGTCGTACTTGGAACAGGAATCGCATATGCCAGCTCGCCGTGGGGAGAGTATCAAGGATATTCGAAAGTCAGAGTGCTCTTGAATAACGTAGAGGTGCCGGCCGGAGACGTTCCCGGCTTCATGACCGGAGGACGCGTCGTCCTGCCGCTTAGAGAGCTGTCGGATTCTTTGCAGGCTGTCGTAAAATGGGACGAAGAAACGAAGACGGCTTCCATTTACAAACCGAATGTACATATGTTCGTAGCAAGAGACATCGCCAAAGACGATTCGCCCAAGACGCCGTTCGGCAAAGTAAGCAAAGGGAATAAGCTGGATTTCGTCGTTGCCGCCCAGGTCGACAGCTTGACGACGCCGATTCATTCGTTCAAGATCGATCTCGTGTCGCCGGATGGAACCGTCATCCGTTCCGTAGTTTCCTTGCAGCAGGAAAGCAAGGAAAGCTTCTGGTACAGCTGGCCGCTCGAGAGCGTCTCGTTCGACACGGTCGGGAAATACAAGGTTCAATTCAAAATCAAATTGAACGAATCGCAAGACTACGCCGTCGTATCCGAGAAAACGATAATTTCCGAGTAAACCGCACAATGCAAGCCTTCATTGACCGATAATTTGGAAAATGGTACGATAGGAACGATTTGAAATCCAATCGATGAAATGAGGGCTTGGCATGAGCGAGCATCAGCACGGCGATAACTGCGGCTGCGGGGATGAGCACGAGGAAGATGTGTTTATTCTGACCGATGAAGACGGCAACGAACACGAAATGGTGATCGTATATACGTTCGAAACGAAAGAAAAAACTTATGCCGTATTGCTGGATCGGAACGATCCGGAAGCGGACAGCATCATCTTCCGGGTTGACGAGGACGGCGAAGACGCGGTTCTGGTCAATATCGAAGACGACGCCGAATGGGAGCATGTGACGGCGGTATACGAGGAAATCGTAGAGTCCGAATCGCAAGCGTAATATTGGAAAAAAGCCCCTCCTCATCCCGCGATGAAGAGGGGCTTTTTCGATGTCACTTGCGGGGATTGAAGTACATCGTGCGTCCGTTGAACAAATGCAGCTCGGCCTTCAGATGGCGGGCCAAATATTTGCACAATTCATTGCCTTTGGACTTGTCTCCGACGGTCGCGTCGTCCGGGAGCGTGACTTGTATGTACGGCTTGTCCTGATCGTCCACCTTCTTGCTGCCGACACCGAACAAAATATATTTGTAAAGAGGATTGCTTCCTTTCAAGTAAAACCATTTGCCTTGCCCCTCGGGCTTCGTTTCCACCGAGTACGGAAAGGCCGATGCGGCATAATCCCATCCGAGCTGCTTGCCGGTAAGCGAGGTTTGTTCCTTGTAACGGCCCAGATGCTCTTTCAACTCGTCTAGCGTCAAGGTGGAGGCGGCCGATCCGTCCACAAGATAAATGTAAGCGCTTTGCGCCATCGTTGCACCATCCTTGTCGTTCCGTTTTTACCATGAACATCATAGCATTTCGTCTATGTATTTACAACATGATGCTTTTTTATTATTGTCAAACCGAATCGCAGCGTGATATAGTGTAAATATTCAGAAAATTCAAACCAAAGGGAGCGTGAACCTATGTTCGAACGTTTATATGATACGGCCGAGCAGGCGACTATCCAATTTGTCGGCTATGCGAGCGAACGGGCGCGTTACGATTTCGGTATCGTATACACCTCCGTGTTTTTCGGCAAACCGCTTATCATTTGTATGCAGACGAACCGGTCTTCCCTTTTGGATTACGACGACCTCGACAATTTACTATACTTGCAGCGCGCGTTTCACCTGGAGGCGAGAGAGGCGGAGGAAGTGTCCGATTTTTTGAAGCAGCTCATGCCATCCATGCCGGTGAAGGAGCAATACTGAGAGATTGATAGATTAATAATAAAGGAGATGGCACCGCCTCGCGGGACCATCTCCTTTGCTTTGCCAAAGTCATTTTTAGGGGATAGTAAGGGGGCTCCCCCGAAAGTAATAGGAATAAGCTTCGAAGGCATTCTTCACTTTTGGGGGACCTTTAATATATTGGCTTCGTTTCGACGATAACTTTGACGAACTCGATCGTACGGTCTTCCGGTCCTTTAACCGGCAGTCCGACTTCGAGATGGTCGACGATATAATCGATATTTTCCTGGGATATCACTTCGCCGGGCAGCAAGATCGGGATGCCGGGCGGATAAACGTAGATGAACTCGGCCATGATGCGTCCCGCCGATTCCTTGAACGGCACCAGCTCCGTGTCGCCGTAGAACGCGTCCCGCGGCGTCAGGGAAAGCTGCGGAATTTCCGGAATTTTCACGACCAGCTCGTTGGCTTGATTGTCCGCGTACTCTTTGGCCAGCACCGTCAAAGCTTCCAGCAAAATGTCCACGTTTTCCTGCGTATCCCCGGGTGTGATCAAACAAAGGATGTTGTACATATCGCTAAGCTCGATCTCGATATTATAACGGTCCCTAAGCCAATTCTCCACATCATAGCCCGTAATGCCCAAATGCCGGATATGGACGGTAACCTTGGTCGGATCGTAATCGAACGTCGCTTCCGTGCCGAGTATGTCTTCCCCGAAGCAGTACAGACCCGGTATTTCATTAATTTTCCTGCGCGCGTATTGCGCCAGTCCGATCGCTTTCTCCGCCATCGCTTTGCCGTTCAGCGCCAGATTTCTTCTAGACGTGTCCAAGGAGGCGAGCAGCAAATACGACGTGGATGTCGTAGTCAGCATGCTGATAATCGTCTGGATGCGTCTTTGGTTGACGCGCGGACCTTGCACGTTCAATACGGAGCTTTGGGTCATCGAGCCGCCCAGCTTGTGCACGCTTGTCGCCGCCATATCGGCGCCGGCTTTCATGGCGGACAAGGGCAGGTCGTCATGGAAATGAATCAACGCCCCATGCGCTTCGTCGACCAGCACCGGAATATCGTAGCTGTGCACCAGATCGACGATTTCCTGCAAATCGGCGCAAACCCCGTAGTAGGTAGGATTGATGACAAGCACCGCTTTCGCGTCAGGGTGTCTGGCGAGCGCCTTCCTGACCGAGCTTGTCGTTACGCCATGATCGATGCCGAGATTTTGGTCGCGGGCGGGGGAGAGGAAGACCGGCTTCGCTCCCGAGAAAATGATAGCCGCCAAAATCGACTTATGCACGTTGCGCGGGACGATGATTTTGTCGCCTTCGCCGACGATGGACATGATCATCGTGATGATCGCCCCGCTCGTACCTTGGACGGAAAAGATCGTATATTGTGCGCCGAACGCGTCGGCAGCGAGCTTCTGCGCTTCTTGAATAATGCCGGTCGGTTGATGAAGATCGTCCAGCGGTGCTATATTGATTAAGTCGATCGATAGAGCGTTGTCCCCGATAAACGAACGGAATTCGGGGTCGGCGCCGGCTCCCGTCTTATGTCCGGGGATATGGAATTGTATCGGGCGTTTGGACGCGTGCTCGGTCAACGCGGTAAACAAAGGAGTGCGGTTGTGATCCAATGCGGTCATCCCTTCTTTCCAGGCGATTGCAAATGATTTGCGTAAACAAAGTTGAGTATATCAAATTGGACGGGACATGCAAGTCAAAGTTTTGTTACGAAAGTGTTGCCGTTTTCCGTAATTTACTATGCCTTTTGGGGAACACTGGAGAGATACCGCGGCAATGCCGCGATAATTCCGCATAACTTCAGCAAGCTGCGAGCAGAGGGTGGATATATGAACAAGCTGAAATCGTTTTGGTTAAGTCAAAAGCCGTTTTTTACTCCTTTCGTCGTGATCCTTCTTCTTATCATGTTTATCGTGGAATTCGTGAAGGGCGCGATATTGGTCTCCATCCTGCCAATCTACATGAAGTCGGCACTCGGCATCTCTACCTTTATTATCGGCTGGACGATGGCGCTTCAATATTTGGGAGACAATCTATTCCGTTCGCCTGTAGGCTGGCTGATCGATAAAGTCGGCTATCGGGCGGTCATGCTGGCCGGGGTTCTCGTGACGTTCGCGTCCGTCCTCATTATGGTTACATTTACGCATACCGCTTGGATAATCGTTTCCTGCACGCTGCTCGGAATCGGCACTTCGCCGCTATGGCCTAGCGTCATTACGGGGGCGACCGAATCGGTAGGCGAGCAAGCGAACGGCACGACGATGTCGATCATTTATTTATCGTGGCTGTCCGGAGTCGGTTTGGGTCCGGTCGTCATCAACTTTTTTATAGGGGAATCGTATACGCCGGCATTCCGGCTGCTTGTCCTGCTGATGGCGGTTTGTTTGCTGCTGACGTATTTCATGCCGAAGCGCCGCCGCAGCGACACGGACGTAAAGTCGCTGCTGAACGAGTTGAAAGGCAGACATGCCGGACAGCCGCGTGAAAGCTTATGGACCCGGCAAATGCGCAAGACGCGCCAGTATTTGGGCGAGGTCAGACGATCGTTAAACGTCAGCTGGGTGTTTTACCCGGCGTTGTTCGCGCAGACGTTCGCCCTCGGGCTGCTTACCCCGGTATTGACGCTGTATGCCCGCACGGTGCTTCATTTGACCCCGTCGCAGTACAGCATGTTCCTGATCGCCGGAGGAGCGATTACGGTCCTGTTCCTCATACCGGTCGGCAAGCTGGTGGACCGCTTCGGTACCCGGTGGTTTATAAACATCGGCCTGCTGCTCAGCTCGTTCACGCTGCTGACTTTTACGTTCGTCTCATCGATCTATATCGTGCTTGCGCTCGTAACGCTTCTCGGCATCGGCTATGCGCTGATCATTCCGTCCTGGAACGCCTTGATCGCATCGGTCATTCCGAAAGAAAAACGGGGAGCGATATGGGGGTTTTTCCTTACGATCGAAGGCTCCGGCAACGTGGTCGGACCGATCATTTCCGGCAAGCTGTGGGATTCGTTCAGCCATCATGCTCCGTTTGTTATGAGCGGGCTCGTTCTCGCGGCGCTGTTCGTTCTTCAATTGTTCATTTTTGTCAACCGTAAAGTTATGGTAAGATAATTGGAGCTTGGTGCAGCTCCATACTTTTTTTCGGAGGACTTTATGGTGAGAAAGCAACTTGGCGCGATTATGCTTCTGCTGATGACGATTTTCATAGGGTTCGGCATCATTATTCCGGTATTGCCGGAAATTGTGAGTCCGTTCCACCTCAATATGATGCTCATGCTGTATTCGGCGGTATCGTTCCTCATGTCGCCGTTCTGGGGAGGGCTATCGGATCGAATCGGCAGACGTCCCGTTCTGCTCCTCGGCTTGTCCGGGTTCGCGGTCAGCTTCCTGCTGCTCGGCTTGGCGGGAGACCGACTGTGGCTGATGTACGTGTCCCGCATATTGGGCGGATTGTTTTCCGGAGCGGCGACTTCGTGCGCGGTCGCCTACGTGGCCGATATTACGACCGAAGAGAACCGGACGAAAGGAATGGGACTGGTCGGCATGTCGATCGGACTCGGATTCATCTTCGGTCCGGCCGTCGGAGGGTTGTTGACCGGCTTCGGACTGTCCGTCCCGTTTTATGTCGCATCGGCGCTCTCTTTCGTCACGTTATTGCTTGCCGCCGCCAGGCTCAAGGAATCGCTGCCGGCGTCCAAGCGCAGAGACGTAAAGAAGCGGGCATCCCGCTGGACGGCTTTCTCGGGCTCGTTGAAATATTTGTACATATTGTCGTTTTTCGTAACGTTCACGCTGGCCGGGATGGAAGGGACGCTGCAATATTTCGAGGCGATCAAATTCGGCGCAGGCCCGATGGACATTGGCATCATGTTTTTGGTCAGCGGCATCGTGGGGGCGGCGATTCAAGGCGGGGTCGTGCGCAGGCTCGTGAAGCCGGGGGACGAGCCGAAGGTGATCGCGATCGGTCTTGTTCTTTCCTCGATCGGTTTTTTCCTGATTCTGCTCTCTTCCAGCTTGCTGACGGCAACCTTGTATTTGACTGTCTTCGGGGCCGGCAACGCACTCATCAGACCTTGCGTGCTGTCGCTCATTTCGCAGAAAACGAAGGTCGGACAAGGCGTCGCGACAGGCTTGAACTCCTCGATGGACAGCTTGGGGCGGATCGCCGGTCCGCTTATGGGAATGGGGGCGTATCATTTGAACATCCATTTGCCGTTTGCCATCGGCGGAACGTTATGCTTGGCCGCCATCATGCTGCTTATGACGTTCAGGGCGGCCGATCGCCAGTCGAAGCAGGCTAGTGCGGCGGGGTAACCGGCTTGCTAGCGAAGGCGCGCCAGCGAAAATTGAATTCAATCCCGGTCTATGCGGCCGGGATCTTTTATATTATCGAGGAAAACGGCGGGGGGCGCGGGGCTAAAATTGCAGGATTCGACAAATTTCATGCGACTTTCAGCGATGCGGGCATTTTTTTTAATGTAATTTGTAAGCGGTTTAGATATAATACAACCATAGTACTAGGTAATCACCTGCATAGACTGAATGGCACCAGGAGGGACTCGCATTAAGAAACGACGGCTGCTCGCATTTCGTCCCCGCACGCGTCTGCTGCTCGCCGTGACGGGAATATTCGTCTTATTTTATACGCTGTATTTTGCAACTGCGCTCGGTAACGACAATATGCCGAAGCAAATATTGCTCCGGCTGGAAGATGTCGGCCCCGGAGGCCAATATGAAGGAGCCGAACAGCTTGGGAAGCTGAGAGCGGTTCTCGGATTATTAAATGAACGCGGAGTCCGTTATCAGATCGCCGTGATCCCGCGATGGATCAATGTCGCGAAGGATGGGGCCCGTTACGACGTCTCGATCGACGAAGTGGATAACGAATATGTGCGGTCGTTCGACGCACTGCTTCATGAAGCATCTCGATCCGGCGCGGTCATCGGCATGCACGGTTATACGCATCAGGTAGGCGATACGTTCCGCGCAGACGGCCATCAGGAATCCGGCATCGGCAATGAATTCTATATGCCCGACGTGAAAGATTCGATGACGACTCAATATGCGTCGCAGCGGATCATAGAGGGGGCGGAGAAGTTTCGCCGCATCGGCCTATTCCCTTATTTCTGGGAAGCTCCGCATTACAGGACGCTGCCCGAGCAGGATGTGGTGTTCCGCAATTACTTCGGCTTGCACTTCCAAGCGAACGTTCAGGAGAACCGCAACGCGCTGCAGCCGCAATATTCGACCGGGCGGAATACCGGGTACGGATCACCCTCGTTAGGAGCCATTTACGTTCCAACACCGTTATCCTACATCCCTTATAACCGCGATGTCGACATTATTACGAATCAGTTGAACAAATCCGACAAGCTTCCTGCACTCTTTTTTCACCCTTTCCTCGAATTCAAGCATTTGCTTCCGGTTACGGACGAAGACGGAGAACCGGTCCTGAAGGACGGGGTGCCGCTTTACCGTTATCCGGCCGGCGAGAAAAGTCCCATGCAGAAGCTACTGCCTCGGCTTGCCGAAAAAGGCTTCAGCTTCATCTCGATTACGGACTTCATCCCGTTCGTCCCGGCACATAGTATGAGGGTCGGCAAAGACCGCACCGGTTTTGTCAAAGTGGGCGACGTCAACGGGGACGGTCAAGCGGACATCGTCGAATGGGATCGGACCAAAGGGCAAATCGTCGTCACGCCGGGCGATTTCCGCGGCCTGCGCAATGAAGTATCGTCTGCTCCGGCCGTATGGTGTCAGCTTAGCTATTCGAAAGGCGACGTCTGGACGCTCTTGGACGACAATGGTGACGGAAAATCCGACCTGTTGGTATTGAGAGCTAACGGTACGCTGGAGTCCTATCGCTCCCGGCAGTCGGAATTCGTCTTATCCCGTACTTGGAAGACGGGAAAACCTAGCGGCTGGAGCGACATGTTCGCGCTAAGAAATAAAGGGAGCGGATGGATTATCGCCGGGGAAGCGGCCGACGGCAGCCAATTGGAAAGCTTTTCGCTTATGCAAGAAGAGCTTGTGCCGCTGGCGCCGCGCCCATGGGACCGGAACCTGCCGGTTCGGCTTAACGTCGCCGATCTGGACGGTGACGGGAATGACTCGTTGTTGATCCCGTTCCCGCATTCTTCGCGATGGATCGAGCTCGTCCCGGATACGGCCGCCCGGAAATGGAAGCGGAACGTGCTTCGGCTGACGATACCTACAGGCGAGGACGGTCAAGTGAAAATCGGCGATTTCAACGGAGACGGGAAAGAAGACGTGCTGTTCTGGAATGCCGAAACGAAAATGTTCGCGGTTTATCGGCAGACCGGCCCGCTGCGATTCGAGCTGCTGTCGCGGATGGGACCTTGGGGCCATTCGACCGGAGATTTGTTCGTTTGCGATATGAACGGCGACGGACGCAAGGACGTGGCGGAATTGGCGAACGACGCGCCGTATCTCGATATGGCGCTGTCGTTCCAAACGAAGTTTGCTGCGGTCGGCAAGCCGTGATCATCATAAGGCTTCGGCGGGAATGGCGTTCCCGACCGAAGCCTTTTTTTGCATTTATAAGGCAACATACCAAGTTAAAAGTCTGGTGTTGGAGACCCCCGATAAAGTCCTTGGCGTAACCTGCGAAGGTTAGCGTCACTTTTTGGGGTGTGGGGGCGCCTTTATTTGATTCGTCTAATACGAACCGTTTCCGCTCCCGTAACTGGAAAACATGTCGTTATTTTCTCGATTTTTTCGATTTTTCGGATTGTGAACTGGAAAACCTGCAGTATATTTTATCGAATTTGCTGTTTGGGCCCGATTTTGGCGAATTTATCTGTAGGTTTTCCCGTTATAGCTCATTATTTGCCCTATTCTTGTTACTTGTACTGTAGGTTTTCCATTTAGTGGGGCGAGACCGGGGCAGTATAAGTTTGACCTGCAAAGTGAACGTAGAAATTCCGCTCAGCGAGTGTGTGATGTGACGGACGACGGGAGCCGGCTAAACGTATAGGTTTGCACACCAAAACACCGTCCGGGCGTTTCACCCGAACGGTGCTGTAATCTGAAGATCGTCGCTGTTACTGTTGGCAATTTCAAACGGTCTTAAGCTCGGCGGACAAGTCCAGCCAGTCGAGCTCCGACTTGCTCAGCTTGATCGCCATCGCGTCGCGGCACGATTCGAGCTCCGTTACGTTTTTGGGCCCGATCAGCGCGCATGTCGGGAACGGCTGGTTCAATACGTATGCGAGCGCGATCTGAATCGTCGATACGCCCCGCTCCTTGGCGAGCTGCTCCGCCCGGCGATACCGTTCCCAGTTGGCGTCGCTGTAGAAGACGCGGACGAGATCGGCGTTATCGCGAACTTCGGGGGTGAACAGGCCGGTAAAGAAGCCGCGCGCTTGCGAAGACCAGGACAGCAGCGGGAACTGATTCGCTTCATGCCAGGCGCAAGCCTCGGCGTCCGCGGAAACGCATCCGGCCCAGAACGGCTCGTTCGGCTTCGCGAGACTTAAATTCGGACTGCTGAACGTAAAGCCTACAAGTCCATGTGCGGCGGCGTAGTCATTCGCTTCATGTATGCGCGTATGTGTCCAGTTGGAAACACCGATAGCGTGAATGCGGCCGGCAGCGATATGTTCGTTAAGCGCTTCGATAATCGGTCCTACGGGCACGTTCGGATCGTCGCGGTGCAGTGCGTACAGATCGACATAATCGGTGCGGAGCCGCTGCAGGCTGATCGCCAGCTCTTCGTCGATAGCCTCTTTGTTGACACGGGGACCGCTGGCATTGTGATGCGCGCCCTTCGTCAGAACGATGACATCCTCGCGGTTGCCGCGCGATTCCATCCACAGACCGATCGTTTCTTCGCTCTTCCCGCCGCCGTAAATGTAAGCCGAATCGATCGCATTGCCGCCGATTGCCATATATGCGTCCAAGATGACGCCGACGGTATCGAGCAGCTCCGGTTTGAAATAATCCGTTCCGAGCATAAGCTGGGCGCATGGTTTGTTCAAGCCTGGAATTTGGAAATAATTCATTGCGGATTTTCCCCTTTCAACGGTTGGAAATGGTGACGCGGGAGCGCGTCCGCGCCGATTCGAGACAAGCGTCGATTACCCGCATGTTGGCAATGGCGTCGGAAGAGGCGAAAGAAAGCGGGGTCCCGTCCAATACGCTTGCCGCAAGATCGTCCGCCTGCAGGCTGTATTGATTGATCGCCTCCATCTGTTCTTCCCGACGCTGGCCTTTGGCCGTCACATAGAATACCGACGGAGCGCTCGGGCTGCAGACGAAAGCGGATGGCAGTTCGATTCTGCCGTCAGTGCCAAGCACTTCCAGCGTGTTGCGTCCGGCGGCCCACATCGCGCAGTCGAATGTCAAGCCTACCCCGCCGGCGAACTCTAGCAGGCCGGAAGCCATCATATCCACCCCTCCGTGCTCGGGGGAGAAGAAGGCGTGGACGGTAGCCGCTTCCGGCTCCCGCTCGAGCAGCAGCCGTGCCGCGCTGATCGGGTAAACGCCGATATCGTATAGGGAGCCGCCGCCCATCGTCTGGTCGTTGCGGAAATTGGTCGTGTTGGCCGAGTTGTTGAACGTAAACG
The DNA here is from genome assembly GCF_005938385.1 of Paenibacillus mesophilus. Taxonomy (GTDB): domain Bacteria; phylum Bacillota; class Bacilli; order Paenibacillales; family NBRC-103111; genus Paenibacillus_AB; species Paenibacillus_AB mesophilus. The sequence continues at coordinate 98,600 of NZ_VCRA01000020.1, read as the reverse complement.
CTCCATGAATGCCGCGAATCGTCCCGATCTCCCCGGATTTGATTATTTCCTTTATTCGCGAATAGCGTGGGTGATAACGGTACATAAACGCTTCGGCAAGCTTGACGCCATGCTTGTCGCAAGCCTCCACCATTTCTTGCGCTTCACTCGCATTTATTGCGAAAGGCTTCTCGCACAGCACGTGCTTGCCGGCTTCGGCGGCGCGAATTGTCCATTCCTTGTGCAGATGGTTGGGCAGAGGGATGTAGACGGCATCGATATCGCCGTCGGCGAGCAGCGCTTCATAGCTTCCATATGCTTTCGGAATGCCGAGCTTCTCCGCCGTTTGTTTCGCCTTCGTCTCATCGCGGCTTGCGATCGCCGCCACCTCGCCTCGCGCGGATTGTTGAATGCCGGGTACGACGGAACGGATCGCGATGCCCGCACAACCGACGATACCCCACCGCAGCTTTGCTGCAACCATAGGTTATCCCTCGCTTTGTTAAAAGTATATTGTCATTATAAAGGATTGATAATAGAATAAATATAATAATATATTGAACTAAATAACACGATATTGTCATCGTGATCGTGTGCGGGGGTGTTCGGTTGCCTAACCTTCCATGTATTTTGCCTACTTTGCCGGAGCGGCGTTTTTTTTGTTCCCCCGTTTCGGTCGGCTCTAGCTGGGACGTCCCGGAGCACAGCATTTATCGGGGAAAAGGGGCCATCAACGAATTCAATATCCATCTGGTCGTAAGCGGTAAAGGTTATGTCGAGATCGAAGGGAAATCCTATATGCTGCAGGCGGGGAGTGCATTCCTGTATTTCCCGCTGGAAGAACAGCGGTACTACAGTTCCGAGGACGATCCATGGCATGTCAAATGGGTGCACTTCTACGGCGACAAGCTGAAGGAGTTCATGATCGAGCACGGCTTTCACCGCTCTACGCTTTGGTCGATGAACCAGGTGAAGCCGCTGGAGGAAGCCCATCTCGCGCTGTATGAAGAAGCCAGCCGTCACAAAATATTGCACGAAACGAAGCTTTCGGCGCTCACTTATGCGTTTCTCGTGGAATTCATGGGTCACGCGGTCCCGTTCTCCGCCGTTAAAGGCACCGCTTCGGCGGACCGCATCCCCGAGCTGCTGCCGTACATGCAGGAGCGGGCCAGAGAGCCGTTCGATTTGGAATATTGGGCCGGGCAGGCGGAAGTGAGCTCCTACTATTTCTGCAAGCTGTTCCGCAAGGCTACCCGGATGACGCCGCTTGCTTTCATTACGTTGTGCAGGCTGCAGTATGGCAAACAGCGGCTGCTGGAGCAGCTGGACTTGCCGATTCAGCAAATCGCCAAGGAAGCGGGCTATTCCAGCGCCAGTTATTTCAACAAAAGATTCATGGAGCATGAAGGGATGACCCCGTCGGAGTTCAGGGAGCTGTACATGAGGAAGAGTTAGCGAAAAGCAAAAACAGCCCGGCTTCGTAGAGGTCAGGCCGAGGCTGCAATCAGAAATTGAAATTGTCCGGGTCGGCTCCGACGCGGCGGTCGAGATTCAAGCCGTCGATCCTTTCCATATCCGCGGCTGACAGCTCGAAATCGAAAATGTCCGCATTTTCGCGGATGCGCGCCGGGGTGACCGATTTCGGAATTGTAACGACGCCGTGCTGCAGGTCCCACCACAATATGATTTGCGCCGGCGATTTGCCGTATTTACCGGCCAGCTCCGTCAGAAGCTCGTGCGACAGCAGCTCCTTGCCCTGCATGAGCGGACTCCACGCCTCCAATAGAATGCCTTGTTCTTTGCAATAACGGAGAAGCGGGCGCTGAGATAGACGGGGGTGATATTCCACCTGATTGACCATCGGCTTTGTTTCCGCATCCTTCATCAGATCTTCCAGATGATGCACATGGAAATTGCTGACCCCGATAGCGCGCACGCGTCCGTCCTTGTACAGCTTCTCCAACGCTTTCCACGTATCTTTGTATTTGCCCTTTACCGGCCAGTGCATCAATACAGATCCACATAGTCCAACCCGAGCTTGCGCAGGCTCAGTTCGAATGCGGCAAGCGATATATCGTATCCTTGATCGGAGTTCCATACTTTGGTCGTAATGAACAACTGATCGCGGGCAACCCCGCTCTCGCGAATTGCTTTGCCTACGCCCTCTTCATTGCCGTATACGGCTGCGGTGTCGATGCTGCGATAACCGATGCCGATCGCCGTCTTTACCGCAAGCTCCACTTCGCCGCCCTCGGCCGCTTTCCATACGCCGAGTCCGAGCCATGGCATTGTACTCCGTTGCTTAGGACGGTCGAATCCGTCAGCTGCTTCGTCACACTCAATACCTCCGTTCGCCTGTTGAAGTAGTCAGATTACTTTCCCAACGTACCATCATGGAAATTCTATTGCAAATCGGCAATCTGTTAACAATGTATAGCGATTATTAAATAAATACTATTTTCAAACCGGGTAAAGCTATTCCTATAATGGAAACGTGAGAATATGCCGAGGAGATGACCGCCATGAAACGTACTTGCAGCCGCAATCGCCGCGCGGTCCTGATCGCCTGTATTACCCTTATGGCGGGCTTGACGTCCGGATGCCGGGGCGATGCCGGGCAGCCTGCGGAATCCGTTCCCGGCGGAATGGGCGAGACGCTTACCGGAAGGAGCATTACGGCATATATGGGCAACAGCCCGGCAGCCGACGCCATTCGGGCTTTATTGCCGGAATTCGAAGCCCGCACGGGGCTGAAAGTAGATTTGACGAGCTTTACGAACGAGCAGCTGAGCCAGAAGCTTTCCGTTCAGTTTGCGGCCGGCAGCACGAGTCCGGACGTATTCATGACCCGGCCCCTCGAAGAGCTGAAATCGTTCGGCCGTAACGGGTGGCTTCAGCCGCTGGACAAATACGTAGCAGGCGATTCGAACTACGACTTCGCGGATTTTTCGCAGACTGCGATCGAATCCGTTACGTATGACTCGAAAATCGCGGCGATGCCGTTGTCAACGGAGCAGCAAATTTTATTTTACCGCAAAGATTTGCTGACGCAGGCCGGATTGTCCGTTCCCCGGACGATGGATGAGCTGGAGGCGGCCGCCAAAGCTTTGCACGATCCGGTTAACGGCGTGTTCGGCTTCGTGGCGAGAGGGCAGCGAAACGCACTTGTGACGCAGCTCTCGTCGTTTCTGTACTCGGAAGGCGGAGATTTTCAGAAGGACGGCAGATCGGCTATCAATACGCCGGAAGCGATTAGAGGGATCGGCCGTTATGTAACGCTTCTGAAGCGGTACGGACCTTCGGGCGTATTCAATATAGGCTGGCAGCAGGCGGCCGGACTGTTCTCGCAGGGGAAGGCGGCGTTCTACACCGATGCGAGCGCGATTTATTCGATCGCGATGGGCTCACATCAATCGTCCATTGCCGACAAGGTCGGAATCGCCATGTTTCCGGCGGGACAAGCAGGTTCCAAGCCGTTCAACGTGACCGCCTGGGGCTTAGGGATGAATGCGGGCTCTGTCCGTAAAGATGCGGCTTGGCTTTTTATCCGGTGGGCTACGAGCAAGGAGGTCGTCATGAAATCTCAGCAAATGGGCAACCCGGGAGCACGGACGTCCGTATGGAACGACCCGCAGGGCGTATCCGGCTTCCCTTCGGAGTATATTAGCGTCGTCATGGAATCGATGCGGGTAGGCGTCGGCCATGACCGCCCGCAGGTCGTCAATGTAGGTCAAGCCCGCGACATTATCGGCGATGTTGTCATCCAAGGACTTCTGGACGAAGACATAACTGCGGCGGCGGACAAAGCGAATCGCGAGTTCCAGGCGCTGATCGACGGGGAGAACGGCAAATGAACACGTTCGGCAAAATTATACTGCTCGTCGTCTCGCTGCTCATCCCGATCATTTTGTTGTACGGGTATTCGAATCAAGTGAGCGTAAACGTCGTTCGCGACACGATCGAGAACGGCAACCGGAACCGGCTCACCTTCTTTATGAGCCAGATGGAAATGATGATCGACCAGCTGACGAAATATTCGGTAACGGCGAGCCGCGATTACAGCATCCGGGAATATTTGAACGGCAGAAATGTAGATTCCCGGCTCACCCAGCTCCAGCGGCAAAGCCGAATCGTAGAGATGTTGAACATGCAAATCGCGACTAGCGCCTGGAACAACCAAATCATTTTGCATTTGCCCGATTCCAAGGAAGTGCTGTCGACCGATTACTCGGTTCAATACGACGAGAACTACATCCGCAGCCCGGAATGGAGAAAATGGACGCACCGGAGCGCGGTTACGTTCGGCATCACCCAAACGTTCTTCTCGCGAATAAAGGAAAGCGACATCTCGAATTTGCTCGTCGAGGTCCGGTTTACCGACGATAATTTGCGCAACATGCTGAATTTGCTGAAGCAGGGAGGGGAGCATGAGCCGTTCCTGTATCAGGCCGGGGCGGAGCCGATTATTAGCTATACCGCGGACCGGACGCTCGTAAGCCGAACCGTGGAGCGGCTGGAACGAACGGAGCTTATGCCCGGCGGAAGCTTGACGATCGATCTGGACGACGGCAAATATATCGTCAACTATATCCGCTCCGAAAGCTTGGGCTGGTTCCTCGTCGATATCGTCCCGCTGCAAAGCATCTTCGCTCCTATCGTCACGAGCCGGAATTTGTTCTACGCCTCGATCTGCCTGCTGATGGCGCTCAGCATTCTGGTCACCCTGCTGCTGTACCGAAACGTCCAGCGGCCGATCCAGATGCTCATACGAGGCGTTCAGCGCATCAAGGACGGACAATATGCTTCGCGGCTGAAGCGGCAAACGAACAACGAGTTCGACTTCCTGTTCCACAGCTTCAACGAGATGGCGGAGCAGATCGGGGATTTGATCGAGAAGGTGTACAAGGAAACGCTGAGATCCAAGGAGGCTACGCTTAAGCAGCTCCAGTCGCAAATCAACCCGCACTTTTTGTACAATTGCTTGTTCTACATTAAAAATATGGCCAATCTTGGGGATAAGGAGGCGGTCGGCGCGATGGCGCTGAACTTGGGGGAATATTACCGGTATTCGACACGGCTGGAGAAGCCGACCGCGACACTTGCCGAGGAAATCAAGCTGATCGAGAACTATTTGAATATCCAGACGATGCGCATGCAGCGGTTCCATTACGAGATCGAAATCGCGGACCGGATGCTTTCCCTCGAAATTCCGCGCCTGCTCGTACAGCCTCTAGTAGAAAACGCAGTCATCCACGGCGTGGAGGACAATGTGCAATTCGGCCTCATCCGGATAACGGGCGAACAGGGCGACGGACTTAACCGGATTATCGTCGAAGACAACGGCCCGGGAATGGATAAGGAAAAGATGATGGAGCTGCAAAGGAAAATGGCTCTGCCGAAAGACGAGAATGCGAGCTTCGGCTTATGGAACACCCACCAGCGTCTCGTCCATATGTATGGAGGAAGATCGGGTCTTTATTTCTCGCAGCCCGGTTCGAACGGGTTTCGCGTGGAGATGGTATGGGAGGATCGGAAGGAGCCGTCTTGAGCGGTATATTGACGAAGGGGAGGGATTCGGATGTTTCAGTTGCTCATCGTCGACGACGAAGCCAGTGTAGTAGACAGCCTTGCCGATACGCTTCCATGGGACGAGATCGGGATCTCGACCGTATTTAAAGCTTATTCCGGCCATGAAGCGCTGGAGCTGTTAAAGACGAATACGATCGATATTATGATGACCGACATCCGCATGCCGGGCATGAACGGGCTGGAGCTGCTTGCGCTCGTCCGCCGGGAATGGAAAAGAGTCAAATGCATTTTGCTGTCGGGCCATGCGGAGTTCGCATATGCGCAGCAGGCGATTCAGCACGATGCCCACGAGTATTTGCTGAAGCCGATCGGGGACGACGAGGTGCTCGCCAAAGTCGGAAATCTCGTTCAAGCAATTAAGCTGGAACGGGATGAGAACCGGCAATATGAACGAGTCGCGAAGGCGTTTCAGGAGCATTTGCCTAAGCTTCAGGGGGATTTGCTTGGGGACTTGCTGCAGGGGATGAAAATTTCGCCGGAACGGCTGCGGCAGAAGCTGGAGTCGCTCAAAATCCCGATACCGGCCGAGGAGCGTTTCGCTCTTATGCTGTTCCGGCTCGAGGACCGGTTCGCCGAGCTTGATTTCTACAGCTTGTCGCTGATGGAGTACGCGGTCGTCAATATGGCGGAGGAGCTGTTCGAGGACGAGTTCCGGTTATGGAGCTGCAAAGACCTGCACGGTTATTTGGTATTCCTCGTCATGTTCTCCGAGGCTCATCGGGACCGGCAGGAGCATCATACAGCCGAAAACCGGCTGCAGTCGATGGCTTCCCAGCTGCAGCTCAGCGTCGATCGTTTTCTGAAAGGGAGCGTATCCGTTCTGATCAGCAGATGGGGATCGTTCCCGGTCGACATCAAGCGACTATATGAAGAAATTTTGTTGTCCATGCGCAAGCAAGTAGGCAATCAGAGCGGCCTGCTTATTTATGCCTCGGACGAGCTGGAGCAGCTTCCCGTTCATGCCCTGCAGCGGCTTTACGAGCCGCCGATGCTCGTCCACCTGCTCGAATCCGGGGATTGGGAACGGACTCACGATAAGCTGACCGGCATCTGGGGCGAGCTGAGCCAGAAATGGGCCGACTCTCAGGAGCATCTGATGGAAGCATTCTTCTCCATATACGCCTCGTTCAGCTCGTTCGCGCACAAGAACGGACGCCAACTGACCGATATGATCGGGCCGCACCTGTCCGATGTAACCGGCTTGGCGCAGAGCCGTTCCCTGGAAACTTTGCACCAGTGGATGTTCCAGTCGCTCGAGCTGCTGCTGCAGTGTATGGAGAATGAGACGAGAAACGACCGCGAGAATACGGTGCGGAGAATCAAGCAGTTCGTGCAGAAGCATCTGGTAGAAGACGTTTCCTTGCAGGCTATCGCCGATTATATGTACATGCATCCCGTCCACGTGTCGCGCATCTTCAAGCTGGAGACGGGGGATAATTTGAGCGATTTCGTGCTGCGTCTGAAAATGGAGCAGGCCGCCGCCCTGCTTGCCGATCCTTCGCTGAAAAACTATGAGGTCGCCCTGCAGCTCGGCTATCAAAATCCGAATTATTTCATCAAGGTGTTTAAAAAGTACTATTCGCTCACGCCTCAGGAGTTCCGGCAGAAGCTGGAGACGGTGGAGGAGCATTAAGTATTTTCAATTTGTAAGAAAAACGTCTATCGATGTATTTCAAGGATGAGCGACCGCGATTTAGCGGAAGTTTCTCTTGGTTCAGAATGTTTCTGTTCGCTTTAATGATTTAGCGAACTTAAACATTCTGAAACGATAAAAACCCTCCGCCTCGGAGGGTTTTTCCGTCTAATTATTGTTCATCTCATGCGACTTTTCCTTCTCGATCTTATTGGTAAGCAAGTGTTCTACGATCGAAGCATTCGATTTCAAATATTGATGTTTGCTGGCCGACTCTGTGAAGTATCGACCTTGTTCTTCGACATTCGTAATATCATTTTCGGCTGCGACTTCGCCGATCGTCTTGATTTCCTTTTGAACATCCGAACTGTCATTTGGGAATGGCTCGCGATTATTTACCAAAATTTACACCTCCTTAAGTTTAGCTTCCCGAGCTTAAGCGAAATTATTCGTAATCCGATCTAGTTAATTTTGTGCCATCCAGGTTAAATAGTTGTCATTTTAACGGAAGGGGAAACGCTTTACTATTAATTCAGGAGGCGACGATGTCCCGAATCGATCGGGGATCGGAAGCCCGGAATCGACCAAGGAACTGTCACGTAATAACATATCTGCTTTAAGATGCCGGGAGCAGGCATCGGCAATAAGGTGGGTAATTACGCGACAGTACCCAACAAATACGGGAGGTCATCAAGCATGAATCAATGGATCAAGAGAGCGGGCGCAGCCACTTTGCTTGCGGCGCTGGTTACAGGCTGCAGCACGGGAGGCAAGACGACGGCAGGCGAGACGACGGCGGACGGCAAGTCCAAGCCGACGCTGACGTTCTGGATGAAGAAGCAATTGTTCGAAGACCAAAACAAGCTTATTCAAGAGCGGGCCAAGCAATTCGGCATCGATAATAACGTAAACGTCAATATCGAACTGATTGCATATGAAGATTTTTATCCGAAGTGGTCGGCGGCGATCGAATCGAAAACCGTACCGGACGTATCCTTCTTCGGCTATCAGGAGATCGGCCAATTTTACGGCAAAGACGTGCTTGAGGATTTGACCGATGTGGTCAAAAAGATCGAAAGCAAAAACGGCGACATGCAGGCGAGCATGAAGAAGGCGATTACGTTCCAAGGAAAGCAGTACGCGATCCCGTTCTGGACCGAGTCCCAAGTGCTGTACTACCGTAAAGATTTGCTGAAAAACGCCGGCTTCGACGCTCCTCCGAAAACGTGGGAAGAGTTCAGGAAGATGGCCAAGGCGCTGACCGACCCGAGCAAAGGCGTATACGGAGCCGGCATGGGCTACGGCAAAGGAAACTCCGACGCCGAATTCCTGACCCGCGGCATCATCTGGTCGTACGGCGGCTCGGTCGATACGAAGGACGGCAAGACGGTCATCGCCAATACGCCGGAAACGGTCGAAGCGACGAAGTTTATCCGCGACATTTTCCTGACCGACAAGAGCACGCCGCCAAGCGCGCTGGGCTGGGATGACAGCGGGAACAACAAAGCTTACTTGAGCGGTCAAGCGGCGATGATTTTCAACGTCGGCAGTACGCTCAGCACGATCAAGAAGGACAATCCGGACTTGTACGAGAAAACCGGCATCGCTCCTTATCCGGCCGGACCGAAAGGCACGTTCATACCGGGCATCAGCAACAACCTGGGTATTTTCAAAGATTCGAAAAACAAAGACTTGGCCAAGCAGTTCGTCGAATACATGCTCGCCACCGACTGGTACAAAACATGGATCGAGAAAGGCGCGCCGCTCACCGGTCCGGTTTATTCAAAGCTTACGAGTGAGCCGGTATGGCAGGATGAGAAGAACAAAGCATTCGTCGATTCCGTCAAAGGCTTCTACTTCCTCGGCTACCCTGGAGAATACAATCCGAAAGCGGGAGAAGTGTTCAATCTGCGTATCGTGAACGACGCGTTCCAGAAGCTGCTGCTGGAGACGAGCTACACGCCGGAGACGGCAATCAAAGATTTGCAGACGAAGATCGAAGATATTTACAAAAAGTAACAAATAAAAAGATGGCTGCGGATAACCGGTATCGAATAGGTTATTCCGCAGCCTGATAGTTAGGCGGGATGAAACTTGAGAACGAACACGGACAACAAGCTTGCCTACGTGCTGATGAGTCCCGTATTGATTTATCTGCTTGCCGTCATGGTCGTCCCTTTCGGATGGGCGCTTTACTTAAGCTTTACGAATAAAGTCGTCGGGGTGCCGGCAAAGTTTATCGGCTTGGGCAACTATATCGACTTGGTCAAGGATTCGCTGTTCTGGAAAGCCGTGTGGAATACGGTCGTGTTCACGCTCGTGGCGGTTATCGGCAAGACGGTGTTCGGGATGATCATGGCGCTTGTCCTGAACGAGAAAATCGTGTTCCGGAACGTCTTCCGGGTATTGCTGTTCCTGCCGTGGACGATTCCTACGATCGTTTCCGTCTTTACTTGGCAATGGATTTATTCCGATGTGGGCGGCGTGCTGAATTACCTGCTGCTGAAAGTTCATCTGATCTCCAAGCCGGTAGGCTGGCTGGCCAGTCCGGATCTTGCGATGATTTCGGTTATTTTGGTCAATGTATGGCGCGGGATTCCGTTCATGGGGATCGCCATTCTGGCCGGACTGCAGACGCTGTCCAAAGAAATGTACGAAGCGGCTATGCTGGACGGAGCCGGGGCGTTCAAACGGTTTATATACATGACGCTGCCATCGGTCAAGGAAGTTACGGTACTTGCTGCCGTCATGACCACGATCTGGACGCTGAACGATTTCGAGATCATTTGGCTGCTGACGCGCGGCGGTCCGTCCAACGGTACGCAGGTGCTGTCTACGCTCAGCTATACGATCGGATTTCTGAATATGAGTCTCGGTAAAGCGATCGCGATTGCGATTCTGACGATGCCGCCATTGATCATGCTGATCAACTTCGTCACGAAGCGTTCGCTATCTTCGAATGAGTAGGTGATGGGGCATGGAACATAAATCGATCGCGAACCGGATACTCGTCTACGTCACATTGGCCGTTTTGCTCCTATTCGCTTTGTTTCCGCTTTATTGGATGTTCAATACGTCGTTTAAATCGAATGCCGAAATTTACAATATGACGCCTTCGTTCTGGCCTAAGCAGTTTACTTGGTCCGCTTACGTCAAACTCGTGACCGAGAAAGATTTCCTTATTAACGTGAAGAATAGTTTGATCGTTTCCGTTATTGTCGCGTTTGCTTCCATTGCGGTCAGCATGCTGGCGGCATACGCCATCGCGAAGCTGCGTTTCCGCGGGAGAAGCGTCGTTTCCAGAGGCATATTGTACGCTTACTTGATGCCAAGAGCGGTATTGTTTATTCCGCTGTATATGCTCGTTTCCTTGATCGGCCTGAACAACTCGATTTACGGGCTGATGCTGATTTATCCGACGATTACGATTCCTTATGCGACTTGGATGCTTATCTCGTATTTCAAATCGATCCCGGTCGAGATCGAAGAGGCGGCCATGATCGACGGCTGCAGCCGGGCGCGCACGATGCTCAATATCATTTTTCCGCTCGCCGCCCCCGGTGTAGCCGCAACATTCATCTTTGCTTTTACTTTGTGCTGGAGCGAATACTTGTATGCGCTGGTCGTGGTGACCAAAGGGTCGGACAAAACGCTGACGCTCGGCTTGTCGGATATGATCGTGGGAGACGTATTCGCCTGGGGTCCGCTGATGGGCGGTTCTATCCTTGCCTCGATTCCCGTAGTCATCATGTACCTGTTCACTTCCAAATATATGGTTAGCGGCATGACCGTAGGAGGAGTCAAATAATGAGCGGTTTGAAAAAGGTGCTCGTCACCGCAACGAATTATTCGGTGCTGTGCGCAGAAGCGAAACGGATGCTCGAAGAGGGCGGCTGCGAAATTATCGAGAACAAAGTAGGCAGACCGCATACGTTCGAGGAGCTTGTTCCGCTCGTTGCGGATATCGACGGCGTGGTCGCCGGAGTGGACACTTGGGACGAGGCCGTGTTCAAGCTGGCTCCGAAGCTGAAAGCAATCGCCCGCTTCGGCGTCGGCGTGGACAATATAGATTTGGCCAAGGCGAAGGAATACGGCGTAAAAGTTACGAACGTGCCGGGTGGAAACGCGAACGCGGTGGCGGAGCTGACCGTAGGACTGCTGTTGTCGCTGATCCGCAATGTCCCGACGCTGCATCAATCGGCCAGACGGGGATACTGGGACCGGCACGTGGGCGAGGAGCTGGCCGGTAAAACGGTCGGACTGCTCGGATTCGGCAACATTGCCCAAATGGTCGCCAAAAAGCTGCGCGGCTTCGACGTCTCGATCATCGCTTATGATAAATATCCGAATACGGCCAAGGCGGAGGAGCTCGGAGTCGAGCTGGTTAGTTCCGACGAGGTGTTATCGCGAGGAGATATCGTCAGCATGCATTTGCCGAGCCTGAAAGAAACGCGTCATATGATGAATGATGCGGCTTTCGCCAAGATGAAGCGGGGAGCTTACTTCCTCAATACCGCTCGAGGCGCGCTCGTCGACGAGCAGGCGCTGTATCGGGCTTTGGAGTCGCGGACCATCGTAGGGGCGGCAATCGACGTGTACGAATCCGAGCCGGTATCGGCGGATAACCCGTTGTTTAAGCTGGACAATATCATTACGACGCCCCATACGGCGGCCGAGACGGCCGAAACGTATCATAGAGTGGGGCTTGTAACGGCGCAAGCGCTGTTGGACGTATTCGCGGGCAAGGAACCGGCGAATCCGGTATGACCGCTTCTTGAAGGAGGTGGAGTCTCCGGATGAAAGGCATGAACGTCAACCTGGGGCGCGTAAGCTATGCAACAGAAGGCGACATTCGACTGCCGCGCATGGTGCCGGTCATTCAACAGTTCGCATCCGGCGGGATCGATCCGGATCGGATCGAGCGGATGGTAGGCGACGAGTTCCATAAAGATTCGATTCGCGGCAAAATCCGTCCGGGTATGCGAATCGCCGTCGGAGTTGGAAGCAGGGGGATCGAGAACATCTCATGCATCGTAAAGGCGGTCGTGGCCGAGCTGAGGAAGCTGGGCGCGGACCCCTTCATCGTGCCGGCTATGGGAAGCCACGGAGGGGCAACAGCGGAAGGACAAGTACGTGTGCTCGCCGGTTATGGTGTGACCGAGCGCGAGATAGGCGCGCCGATCGCGGCGTCTATGGACACGGTCCGTTTAGGAAGCGTGCTTGACGGAGTTGAAGTGCATTTTGACCGCACCGCCTACGAGCAGGCTGACGGAATTATCGCGGTAGCGAGAATCAAGCCGCATACGGATTTCAAGGCATCCATCGAAAGCGGCATTATGAAAATGCTCGGCATCGGCTTCGGCAAACATAAAGGCGCCTCGTATTTGCACCGGTTCGGGATGGATAGATTCGGCATGCTGCTGCCGGAGGTCGGCAAGCTGATCATGGAACGTACGCCTTTCCTGTTCGGCGTAGCCATCGTGGAGGATGCTTACCATCAGACGGCTCTCCTCGAAGCCGTCCCCCGGGAATTGCTTCCCGGACGCGAAGAAGAGCTGCTGGCGGAAGCGAAGCGGCTGATGCCCCGCTTCTTGCTGGACGATATCGATGTGCTGATTGTGGACGAGATCGGCAAAAACATAAGCGGCAGCGGAATGGACCCGAACGTGATCGGTCGCTCCGGTACGGACCGGTCGTTCGGCGACGGCCCTTCGATCAACAAAATCGTTGTAAGGGGCTTGACCCCGGAAACAAAAGGAAGCGCGGTCGGCATCGGCATCGCCGATTTTACGACGCGCCAAGTCGTGGAGCAGATCGATTTCGCGGCGATGTATACGAACGTCATAACCGCTATGGAAATATCGGGGGGCAAGCTGCCGATCATCCTGCACGACGATCGGGAAGCGGTCTTCGCGGCGATGTATACGGCGGGGAGGCGTGACCCCGAGGGGGTTCGGATCGTGCGCATCCGGAACACGCTTGCTTTGCACAATATACTGGTTTCGGAGAATATGGCGGCCGAGGCGGAGGCGCACCCGATGATGAAGCTTGACGGTTCTCCGCGGGAGTGGCGGTTCGACGCGTCGGGAAACGTCGCGGATTGATTGCGGGAAAGGCGTGTGACGAATGAAGCCCAGTATTGCCGTTGTCGGCAGTTTGAATATGGATATCGTAGTAACGGTGGAGAAGCTGCCTGCGGAAGGCGAGTCGCTGCACGGGAAAGGCATGTCGGAAGCTCCCGGCGGCAAAGGAGCCAATCAGGCTGCGGCGATCGGCAAGCTGCAAACGCCGGTGTGCATGATCGGCAAGGTGGGCGCGGATGGCAACGGCACCGCTCTGCTTCGTTCGCTTGAAGAAGCGGGCGTGGATACGAGTGCGGTGATGACAGCGTCGGAAGCCCCGACCGGAATTGCGGTTGTCACGGTCGAAGATGCCGGACACAATCATATTATCGTCGTGCCGGGAGCGAACGGGGACTTGACCAAGGAAGATATCGACAGTCGGAGGCAGGCGATCGAGCAGTGCGAAATCGTCGTTCTCCAGCTGGAAGTCCCGCTCGAAACGGTAGCGTATGCGCTAAAGCTGGCCAAGGAGCTCGGCAAAACGACCGTGCTCAATCCGGCTCCCGCGCGCAAGCTGGACGAACACATTTTGCGATATGTGGACTTCTTGATTCCGAACGAGCATGAACTACAGGTCATGGCCGAGCTCGATCGTATCGATGAACAGTCATTGGCGCAGTCGGCCCGTCAATTTATGGATCAAGGTGTCGGAGCGGTCATTGTCACTTTGGGCGAGGAAGGCTGCTATTATGCGGACCGCGACAGTATGACGCTGTATCCGGCCCGCAAAGTAAAAGCAGTCGATACGACGGCGGCAGGGGACAGCTTTATCGGCGGATTCGTCGCCGGTTATTTGGCGTCAAGAGACGCGGCCGCGGCGATCCGGCAGGCGCAGATCGCGGCCGCGATCACCGTGACAAGGCACGGGGCGCAGAGCTCGCTGCCGACTCGGCAAGAGGTCGAAGCTTTTCAACGATACAGAAAGTTTAAGTTCGATAAAGTAATGCAGCTGCGAAGCACTGCCTCATTAAAGCGAGCTGCGAGTTTCTGTACTAAGAAAAGCTACCTCTTACGCAGGGTCATTCATCGTGGAAAGGGCTTCGATTAGAAGCTTTTCTTATATTGATAGAGGAGAGAGCGGAGCATGAAACATTTATACGGCGTTACGACAGCTATGGTTACCCCGTTTCACAAGGATGGAACGATTGATTACGGCAAAGTGGAGCAGTTGACCGAGTTCCTCATCTCGAAAGGCGTTCACTGCTTGTACCCGCTCGGCACGACGGGCGAAATGCTGCGGTTGTCCGTATCGGAACGCAAAGCCGTTGCCGAAACGGTCGTTCGCAAGGCGGCCGGCAGAGTTACCGTGTTCATTCACGTGGGCGCGATGACGCAGAACGACACGGTCGAGCTGGCGAAGCATGCGAGCGAGATTGGAGCCGACGGGATCGGAGTCGTCACGCCTGCGTTCTTCGGGGCGAACGATCGAGAGCTGGAGCAATATTTCGTAACGGTCGCTTCGAGCGTACCCGAGACGTTCCCTGTCTATTTGTACAACATCCCGCAATGTGCGGCGAACGATCTGAAGACCGAGGTTGCCGAGAAAGTGGCGGCGAAATGCAGCAACGTCATCGGCATCAAATACAGCTATCCCGACTTTCTGCGGACGAACGAATATTTGAACATCAAGGGCGGCGACTTCTCCGTCATGCAAGGCTCCGACCGCCTGTTCCTCGCGGCGCTGGCGATGGGCTGTGAAGGCGTCATCTCGGGCGTTTCCTGCGTATACCCCGAGCCGTTCGTTGCGGTTTACAACGCGTTCCTCGAGAAAGACCTGGAGAAAGCGAGAAAGCTGCAGCGCATCGCAATCCAATATTGCGAGACACTGAAGAGCGGCAGCAACATGTCCTACTTCAAAGAAGCGCTCAAGCTGAGAGGCATCGACGCGGGCCATATGAGAGCTCCGCAGCTCGACCTGCCTGAGTACGAGATCGCCGATCTGAAGCGGAAGCTGGACGAACTGAACGCGGTGACGCACTACGCTTAATGTGCGGTCTGAAGGATACAACCCTGGAGTTTTTCCGTAGTTGTGAGTTTGTTGAGAAAGTGTACAAAAGAGGAAGCAATGAAGACGAGGAGTTGGGGAATGCGCTCCACTTCCGTTAAAATCGAGTTGCTTTATTATAATTTTCGCGGTTACAACTCGATTTTAAAGTCAGACGCTTCGCTTTACGCACATCTCCCCAACCCCTCTTGGATGTTCCATTCTCTTTTTACTTTCTAAACAAGCCTGACAACCCCGGGATTTCCGGGGTTGTATTTTTTTTATCTTTACCAAGAAAAACTTCCTCTTGATCGCGGTCGCTCATCCTAGAAGTACGTCGATAGACGTTTTTATTATACTGCCCGCGGTCGGGAAAGAACTGCTATTTTGATAGGTCACCTTGAAAAAAAGGGAAATGATGGTTGAAGCACGAACTATGAGCTTAACAAATGTACGATACATTCGGCCATGTACCGAAAACTACGGGAGGAGCGAATCATCGTGATCTCACAAGCGCTGATTCTTAAAGTCGATAAAATACTAATGGTAAGCAATACGTCAAGAGAGGAGATATCGTATGGAATTATCCCGGCGGAGGGATTGATGCAAACGAAACCCCGGAGCAGGCATGCATTAGGGAAGTACAAGAAGAGACGGGACTAATCGTTCAAGAGCTAGAACTCCTTCATGAAACGGACAAGAAGTACACGTACTATGTCAAAAGCTTCGAGGGGACCATCAGTCTCGATAAAACTCTCCGAGAAAACGAAGATATACTGGAACTCAAATGGATCGGCGTCAACGAATATGATTATTTCGATTCGTACACCAGGCCGATGCTGGAACTTCTATCAAGCAAGATCGCAGGGCGGATCGAGTTGTAACAAATTCAATTCCGAGGAGGCAGCAATTTGGGGTACATTGAAGAACTAAGAAAAGTCGTAGGCACCCGACCTTTAATATTAGTCAGGCCGAGCGTCGTTATTAGGAATGCAGCCGGAGAAATACTGCTCGTCCAATACAGGGATAATACTTGGGGCATACCCGGAGGATTGATGGAGTTGGGCGAATCGGCCGAAGACTGCGCCAGAAGGGAAATCCGCGAAGAGCTCGGACTCGAGCTGAAAAATCTGAGCCTGTTCGGAGTGTTTTCCGGCAAAGAGCTGTATACAAAACTGAGAAACGGCGATGAATACTACAATGTAGTAATCGGATACATCTGCACGGAATATGAGGGGGAATTAAAACCGGATGGGGTCGAAGTACGCGAGGCCGGATTTTATAAGACAACCCATTTGCCCGAAGGAACCAATCCGCTGGTTAAAAGCAGGATCGGAGAGCTGGGGAATTATGTAAAACGATTCGTGGCACCATGATTTTACCGCTAGGCGCTTCCACATGGAGTCCATCATATCGATTAGTTGTTCGAGTTCGAGAGTATATTTCCTTACTTTATACGGGGAAAAATAGGAAATGCATTCCAAACCGAAAGGCTGAAACTGATGATCAAATTGGTGCTGATTCGTCACGGTCAAAGCGTATGGAATTTGGAAAATCGGTTTACCGGATGGACGGATGTCGACTTATCCGAAACCGGCTTGCAAGAAGCAAGGAGAGCGGGAACGATACTGAAGAAGCACGGATACTTATTTGATCAAGCCCACACTTCCGTCTTAAAAAGAGCGATTCGAACGTTATGGATCATCCTGCACGAGATGGACCTGATGTGGATTCCCGTCTCGAAGTCATGGAAGCTGAACGAAAGACACTATGGTGCGCTGCAAGGATTGAACAAAGCGGAAACGGCTCAAAAATACGGGGAAGAACAAGTCCATATTTGGAGAAGATCGGTTACCGTAAGACCGCCCCAGCTCGACCTGGAAGACGAGCGATATGATGGGAATGACCCTAAATACAAGCATTTGGAGAAGCGTGAAATCCCCTTGAGCGAAAATTTGGAGGATACCGAGAAACGCGTGATCGAGTATTGGCATCATTCCATCGTACCGGCTCTGAAAGAAGACAAAAAAGTGATCATTTCCGCTCATGGCAATACGTTGAGGGCTTTGGTGAAATATTTGGATCAAATTCCTGCAGACGGTATTGTCGATCTGAATATTCCGACGGGCGTTCCGCTTGTATATGAGTTGGATGAGAAGTTAGCTCCTATAAGGCATTACTATTTGGACATGGACGGCGAAGTCCCCGAGGGAGTTATCCCGACAAACTCAACGAAGCAATAAAAAATCGCACAATTCAGCGCAGTGTGATAACGCTAAGGCAAACGTTGCCCGAGCGGGAGGAGACGCGGATGAAATCGGTTTATGAGCAAATAGCCGCCAGCCCTCTGGTCCCGTATATTCGTCAGGCTGACTTTGCGGTGCGGTATCCGTACAAGTATGGGGAGCGGCGTCTTCTCGACTATTTGCTCATCTATGTGCAGGAGGGGAACTTCCATCTGTATGTGGAAGGGAAGGAATACCGGCTCCGCGACGGAGATTTTTGCCTGGTGCAGCCGGGTGATCTTCATTGGTTCGAAGGGACGACAAATACGATTACGCCGTTTGCCCATCTCGATTTGTTCTACAATCCGCGACGCAGCGAGAGCTTCCCGACGAGGCCGGGCCAAGTGGCGCTTGACGAATACGCTCATCTGCTGCAGCCGAAGCTGAACGATTTTAACGATGTGGATGTTCCGGTTCAGTTTTATCCGGCGGATTCGGCGCATTTTCGCGATGCGTTTCTGAAAGCGATCGCGCTTTGGATGGAGCAGACGCCTATGGGGCAGCTGGAAGCCCAGCAGCTCGCGACGGAGGCGGTGCTTATGCTGCTGAGAAGCTATGGCAAGGGGGGGACGGCCTCGGCAGGTACGGGCCAACTGAATTGGGTTACATCGTATTGCTCGCTTCGCCTGTCCGAGCGGCTGACGGTGGAGCAGCTGGCGCGTCAGGCGAAGCTGTCTCCGTCCCGGTTCACGGCTTTGTTCCGGCAAACGTTCGGGCAATCCCCTTACCAGTACGTGCTGCGTATGCGCGTACAGCATGCCCGCGATTTGCTCGCCGGTTCTACGATGACGCTGCCGCAAATATCCGAGCTGTGCGGATTTACCGATATTCATCACTTCTCGAAGGCTTTCAAGAAAAGTACGGGCATAACCCCCGGATCGTACCGCCGCGAGCATGAGGGTGCTTCGAAGTAAATAGCGGTGCAGAGGGGGCACGGTTCAGTCGGAATATACAAAAATTCGAAGGCATTTCACAAAGAAAGCTTCGTCCGCTCTTGCTACAATCGGGGTAGATTGCAGCGTTTACAGCAAATTTACCGAAACGAGGTCATGAGCGAATGGAAAGGAATCAATCGGCAGGAGCTGCCGGAAGCTTGCCCGATCTGAACGACAGCTACACGGTTACCGGGGAGCTAGCGGCAAGTTATCGGGAGAACGGGCATATCGTTCTGCGCCAGGTGGCTGGCGTACACGAAATCGCCGGATACAGACCGGCGATCGCCGATTTTGTGCGGGAGCACAACAATCACTCGAAGCCGCTGCACGAACGGGATACGTACGGCAAAGCGTTTATCCAGATCGGCAATTTGTGGACGAAAAACGAGGCGGCGAGGAAATTCGTGCTGGCCCGCAGATTCGCGCAAATCGCCGCCGATTTGATGGGGGTGGACGGGGTGCGCCTCTATCACGATCAGGCACTGTTCAAGGAGCCGGGAGGAGGGCATACGCCATGGCATCAGGATCAAATTTATTGGCCGCTCGATACCCCGAACACGATCACGATGTGGATGCCGCTCGTGCCGGTTACCGAGGAGGTGGGCTCGATGACGTTCGCCTCGGGGTCGCATAAGTTCGGATATATTAGCAAAACCGTTATCTCAGACGAGTCCCACCGGACGCTCGGCGCGTATATCGAGAGCAAAGGGCTGGAGAAGGCGAACTACGGGGCGCTCGCCGCGGGGGATGCGACCTTTCATGCGGGCTGGACGCTCCATGCCGCTCCGGGCAATCCGACTGAGACGATGCGCGAAGTGATGACGATCATTTATTACGCGGATGGGGAGAGGGTGGCGGAACCGGATTCCAACGCCAGAAAGAACGACATGGAAGCGTGTTTCCCGGGCCTTAAGCCCGGAGACGTCGCGGCGACCCATCTGAATCCGCTTCTTTACTCCCGGGCTTAGCCGACAATACGAGGGCGGATCCTAGGGGACAATCCTGTTCAAAACGGCGGCGGCTTCCGCGCGGCTGATCGATTGATCCGGGCGAAACGTTCCGTCCTCGTATCCGTTGAACAATTCGGCGCGAACGGCTGCTTGGATGACGCTCCCGGCCCAATGCCCCGAGGGAACGTCTCGGAAGGAGAGCGCCGTGGAGCCTTCGGCATCGAGCACCTCGCTGCGCGTCACGATTGCCGCAATCTCGGCGCGGCTGATCGGTTTGTCCGGACGAAAGGTAGAGTCGGGATATCCATCGACGATGCCGTATTCGACCGCCGTGACGATATACGTTTTGTATTTGGATTTGCCGATATCTTTCCAGGCCGACCCGGAATCGTTGGACAGAAACAACTGCTTCGCTTTAACCAAGTAAGCGACGAATTCGGCTCTGGTAATCGGCTGATCCGGTTTAAACAACAGGCTGCCGTTAACGGTATACCCGTCGACGGCTTGTTTGCGTTGCAGGGCGGTAATCGCTCCTTCCGCCCAATGGCCGGCAATATCCGAGAAGTCCGTAGGAATGCCGTTCAAGGACAATACATATTTGACGATCGCTTCATACTCCTCTTCCCGAAGCGAGCCCGGCGCATTCTCGGGCATTTTGTCGCTGATAAACGCAAAAGCTTTGTCATAGGCGCCGTATCTTTTCTTGAACCGGTCCGACACTAGCGCGGGATTGCGGCCGATGCCGGTTCCATCGGCGGCATGGCAAGCCATGCAGTTTTGCTTGTACAGCTCCTCGCCGGGAGAAACTGCCGCCGCCGTCGACGGAGCCGGGGCGGTTTGGGCGGAGGAAGCCTGCTCCTGGGCATACAGGCAGGTGATGGCCGAGAACACGACGAAGGAGATGGTAGAGGTGAGAAGCCATTTTCTGGATCTCAGAGCAGGAAAGCGCATAGTAAGTACCGCCTTTCGAAAACGTCGGATTCGGGTGCCGACAGTATAGCACGAAAATATGTCATTCTTATGACGGCGGCACAAAACCGTATGGCAGCAAAAAACCGGCCCGTTCAGGCCGGTTTTCCGTTCGTAAAGAAAAACGTCTATCAGAAGGGCAATGCCTCGTTGTCGGCTTGCGTTTCCTTCGCTTTTTTGTGCTCCTTGCCCTTATGTTCTTTGTCCTTATGTTCCTTGCCTTTGTGCTCCTTGGCTTTGTGCCAATCTTTCCAATTTTTGTTGTTGACCATCATTTTCAAATGATCGGGCAACCTTTCCTTGATCCGGTCCGCCTTCTCCTGCGTCCATTTGCCGGACTTGACCGCTTCGTCGATCTTCTGCATACGGATGGCGAGGAGGCGGTTAGTCAAATCGGCTTCCTGGATTCCTTTGGCGCCGGCTACTTCGGCAATGCTTTTGCCGCTTTCCAGCTGCTTCAGCAGCTCGCCCTTGTCGATTCCGATTATCGTGGCGGCATCCTCGATCAGGAAGAAGCCTTTATGTCGATGCTTCTCACCTTTCTCCGCTGCGGAGGGACCCGTCTCGGGGGCTTCTTGCCTCGCTTCGGGAGCTTCCGGATGGAGAGCGGACGCATGGGCTTGCAAGCTTGGCGCGGAAAATGCGATAGTCCCCGACATACCGAGGACGAAGGTGCCGAGAACGAGCCGCTTGAGCGTGTCTCGGGTATTCATGGAACATCACCTTTCCTTTCGTCTAAGTTCCCGTTTAGTTTGTTCCAAACTTTGGAGAATCATACGAAAGGCTGCTGCCGAGCGCTCCGGCCTCAGAATGCGATGCGATAGAGCGGCATTACTTGCTCGAACGTATGTTTGACCGTTTCCGCGAATCGTCCGGGGTCGTGAAGTAGCGGATCGTCCCGCTCGATGCGTATGCCGCACAGCGCTTCCGTCTTTTTCACGCGCTTCAGCTTGTCGATCATGTGCGCGAAATCATCCTCGCCCATCTCTGCGTGAAGGGTCGACTCGGGCTGCATATGGTCGGTTGACCAGCGAAAGTGCCCTGGAATTGACTTGCGCATCTCTTTCAACTTTTTCTCGAGATGCCGGGCGAATACTTCTTTATTGCCGCTCTCATAAATGACGGCGAATTGAACGAACACATGGGTCGACCACATGCCGAGCTGGAAGTGGGGATGCGCCTTGTAGCCCTTCTTGTTGTTCGCCCAGGCGACCCACGTGTCGGCCGGCGGGTTGATCGTCCTGCGCGCGTGCTTGGCGACATGCGGGAACATCGGCTCCCCGCAGTGCGCGGACAGAAACGGGGCAAGCTCCTCGCCGAGCTGCGTCAGCTTCGGCCGGACGAGGCGGATTAAAGCTTCCATACGCGGCTCCAGGCCGGGAATCGTAAACACATCGAAATCTTCTTGATTAAAAGTGGGGAACGTCATCGGAAGCCTCCTGACTATGAAACTTTTCCAGATGTCCTCTGCATCGGACCGTGATCGCACAACTCATACAGTACATCAATCGCAGGCTTGGCGCAAATTGTCGACGCTTCCTAGGCGGATTCCGACATGTGCGATATAATAGAATCTGGAAATAGAATACATATATACTCGCGGATAAGGGAGAGTAGAGAGAGGAGCGCAAATGGATAAAGTACGGATGAGAAAAACGATAATGCTGACGATCGCGATGGGAATCGTCTTCACGAGCGGCGTGTATGCGAAAGATACGCTTGAGCGGGTGGATGCTTATTTGCGGCCGGATTTCAAAGTAGAGGTCAACGGCAAAAGCGTAAAAGACGCGACCCCTCTTATTTATGAAGGAAGCAGCTACTTGCCCTTCAAATCGATCGGGGAGCTGCTCGGAGCAACCGTAAGCTGGGACGAAGATAAGAAGGTTATTAAGCTGGCTATGCCGGTCCAGACACAGCCCGAAACCGGGACGGGAACGACTTCTCCGTCGACGGGCGGGAATGCGGGTGCCGGAACCGGCACAGGCACGGGAACCGGTACGAGTACGCCGGCTCCGATCGATCCGCCCAAGGTGGAAGTGCCTGAACAAATTACGCTGGATACGCCGATCCGCTACAATTTCGTACACGAGAACAAGTCGTACCCGACTTTGACCAACCTGTACAAAGGAACCGTCTATATGCGGTGGAAAGATATCAAGGACATTCCGATCAATGTCGGAACCCCTAAGCTGTCGAAGGAAAAGCTGACCGAAGAGCAGTATGTGCACGTCGATCTGATTAAACCGTACTGGAGCGATCGCGTCAAAGGCGACTTGAATCCGTATGCCATTATCGAAGGCGGGGGCACAATCAGCGAATCGAAGCTGAAGGCGTTGAACGACTATTTCGGCACGTATGAGACCGGCCTCACGATCAAGCCGATGGAAGCCGAGAACGAATACGAGGTGCTCACCCAAGGCACGGACAAATGGTTCGTTACGTACAAGCTGAGGTTCTGGCAGCAAAGCGACGGGAAATGGAACGTTTCGAACATCGGCTGGAAATCGTACCCGAAAGAAACCACAACGCCGTAACCGGTTTCGCCGCAGAGGAAAAGGCCCCGCCAGTCAACGGGGCCTTCTCCTTACTTGATCAACATAACCGTCACCTTGAAATAGTCACCGTCGATTTCAATAAACATTCGCCCGCCTTGCAGCTCGACAATGCTTCTCGCGATGGCGAGCCCCAGGCCCGACCCTTCCGTATGACGTGAAGCGTCGCCCCGTTTCGACCGCTCGAACAGTTCCTCGGCCTCGCAATTGATTTCATAAGCGGAAACGTTGTTGATCCGCAGCACGATATACTCGTTCTCCTCGGTTAAGGAGACATGAACCCGGGTGTTAGGCATGGAATAGTTAAGAGCGTTATCGATCAAATTCTCGAACACCCGCCATGTTTTCTTGCCGTCCAGTCGGGCAATCATGTGCGGATTCCCGATATGCACCCGGAATTGGAGCCCGGAGGCGTCGATCTTGTCGGCGAATTCGGCCAAAGCCTGCTGCAGCAGCGCAGATGCGTTAACCGGCTCTAGAACCGGTCGCACCGCGCCGCCCGTAAGCTGGGATACTTCGAACAAATCGTCGATCAGCACTTTGAGCCGCTGCGTTTTCCTATCCAGCACTTGCACGTACCGGTTCAAGTCGTGCTGAGGCAAGTTTTCTTTTTTGAGCAAATCAACGAAATTGATCATCGACGTCAGTGGCGTCTTCAAATCGTGGGAAACGTTCGAGATCAGCTCCGACTTTTGCCGTTCGCTTCTTAATTGGCGCTCCAGCGCGGCTTGGTATCCGAGCTTCATATTGTTCAGCTGCCGCATCATACGGGCCGTCTGCCCGTTTCCCCGCTCCTCGAACGTCACGTTCAGCTGCCCCGCGGCAATCTCGCTCGCGCCCGAGAGCATCGCGTTGAACATGCGGAGCCTTTGAAACAAGTAAGGAAGGAGGAGCAGCAGGAAGAAAGCGGTATAGACGATGCCGAGAACAGACAAAGTCCCGGACTCGTTCGTAATCAGGATGATAGCCGGCCCAAACAGAAGCGTTGCGGCAAATACAAGGACCGACTTGTACAGCATACTTTTGTTGACCATACTCGCCGATGCCAGCTTGCCCAGCGTCAAAACATAGCCATTTCGCCATTGTTCGGAAAATGCCCCCTTCATGCGATACAGATAGTACGCGTCGAACAGGCTAATGCTCACGTAGGCGACGAGCGTCGTGAGCAAGAACCATTTGTTCAAAGGACCGACCGGAGTTTGCATGCCCCAGCCATACATCTCTTTGCCGAATTTTACCGCGATGAAGATAACGAGAAACGGAAGTGCAAGGCGGATATCGATAGGGATGCGCTTGCCAGCGGGCCGTAATCGTCTTTAGTCCGTTGTCCGACACTTTATTCTTATATAAATACAGCATGAGCAGCGCCATCGACATTAGAGCGGCCGCCAGCCCGAATATTTCGTATTGCAGCCGTTCGCGCATCGACAGCAGCCGAATGTAGTCTTTGGCCATGACCATTTCCGTCGCGAAGGCGGGATCGGCAGGCTCTACGTTCGCATAAAACGTAAACGTGCCTTCCAATTGATTTTGTTTGAAATAGTCGTTAAGCGAATTCAGCTGTTTGATCGGTTCCTTTAACGGAAAAGTCATCGTACGGGCTGTCTCCGTATATAGTTCGCTAAGCAACACCTCGTCTGGATTATCGGTTTGGTTCGAATACGTTTCATGATTCCGCCGATCGTTTATCGTGTACTTCACGATGGGATCGATCCGTTCCATTTTCCGTTTTAAGTTTTGCTGTTCGGAGTCTCTATCGGCAACGTATTGCTTGCTTGCTTCCAGAAGCTGGGCGTTCCAGACGGCTTCGACCTGCTTGTTCCATTCGTCCGCCATCCAATGCCCTGTCCGCTCTTGCAGCGCCCGTATTGCCGAGACGGAAGAAGCCGATAAGGTCCAGCTTTGATCGGGAGAACGTTTTGGCCGCGGACTTGGCATACTGTCGATGTGGAGCATCGCCTCGCTCATGGAGGCGTCGAATTCGTCTCTCCACTGCCGAATTACCGCTTCGCTAACTTTTTCCTTCTCGTTCATAAGGTTGTAACGCCGGTATTCGACATTGTATTTTACAATGTCATGGACATTCAGCAGAGCATGAATGCTATAGAAAAGATCGCCTTTCAAGAAAGGATTATCGTAAATATAGTCCCGGTTTTTGCCGATATCGATGGCAAACAGCAGCGCCAGTCCCGCGAGGCACACGAGCAGCGCCCGGGCAACCGCCGGCTTGTCCGGTTCATTTTTCGATTTTGTATCCAATACCCCATACCACCTTCAAATATTTTGGCTCGCGCGGATTGATTTCGATCTTCTCGCGAATGCGTCTTATGTGCACCGCTACCGTGTTCTCTCCGTTGCAGTTCGGCTCTCTCCATACTTTTTCGTAAATTTCCTCGATCGAAAACACTCGTCCTTTATTTTCCATAAGCAGCTCGACGATTTTGTATTCGGTTGCGGTCAGACGCACCTCTTCCTCGTCGACGGTTATCGTCTTCGTGCTTTTGTTCAGCGAGAGTCCGCCCGCGTAGATGACATCGTCGGCAGCTTTGTACGTTCCGAGGCGGGTGTACCTTCCCAACAGTGATTTCACCCGCGCCGTCAACTCCAGAGGGTTGAACGGCTTGCTGATATAGTCGTCGGCTCCAGCGTTCAGGCCGATAATTTTGTCGGCATCCTCGGCTTTGGCCGAGACGATCAGAATCGGAATGTTTCTCGTTTCGCGGATTTTGAGCGTAGCTTGAATGCCGTCCAGCTTGGGCATCATGACGTCCAACACGATCAGATGAATGTCGTGCCTCTCCAGCACCTCCAGCGCTTCGAGCCCGTTGCCGGCGGAATAGGCGTTCAAGCCTTCGTTGCGCAAATAAATGCCGACGGCTTCCACGATTTCGGCATCGTCGTCCACGATCAAGACGTTGCATTTTTGCATGAGTGACCACCTTACATGAGTATTGCTTTCGTTTGCGCGCTAACGAAAGCCACAAAACCAGTTTACTAGAGAACTTTGACAAAAAAAGAACTAAATTTCTTACAAATCTTTTAAGTTGTCGCGGCGGCTTCAATCGTTTCGTATTGACATCAATTAGGAGGAATGATATATAAGAAGAAGCTGGCACTCGAAAGCAGAGAGTGCTAACCCAAGCACCGAACCGAAAGGGGAATTACGAGTGGAGAAGAAACAGTTTCAGGCCGAATCCAAACGACTATTGGAAATGATGATCAACTCGATTTATACGCAGCGCGAAATCTTTTTAAGAGAGCTGATCTCGAATGCTAGCGATGCGATCGATAAGATCTACTACTTGGCGTTGACCGACGACAAGCTCGTGTTCGACAAAGACAGCTACTACATTAAAGTAACGGCCGACAAAGCGAACCGGACGCTGACGATTCGCGATACCGGTATCGGCATGACCAAGGAAGAGCTGGAAACGAATCTCGGGGTGATCGCGAAGAGCGGCTCCTTGGCTTTCAAGAAAGAAAACGAATCGAAGGACGGCCACGATATTATCGGTCAATTCGGCGTGGGCTTCTACTCCGCGTTCATGGTAGCCGATGTCGTAACGGTCACGAGTAAAGCGCTGCGCGGCGAAGGCGCCTTTAAATGGGAGTCGACGGGGGCGGACGGTTATACGATCGAGCCTTGCGAGAAAGATTCGGTCGGTACTGAAATCGTACTGAAAATCAAGCCGAATACGGAAGAAGACAACTACGACGAATTCCTGGAAGAGTACCGACTGAAGGCGATTATCAAGAAATATTCCGACTTCATCCGGTACCCGATCAAGATGGACGTCAAAGGAAAGCGGCCGAAGGAAGGCAGCGACAACGAATTCGAGGATTACGAGGAAGAGCAGCGCGTCAACAGCATGGTTCCGATTTGGCGCAAAAACAAGAGCGAGCTGACTACCGAGGACTACGAGAACTTTTACGCGGAGAAGCATTACGGCTTCGATAAACCGCTCAAGCATATTCATATCAGCGCGGACGGCACGGTCGTTTACCAGGCGATCCTGTACATCCCGGAGAACATTCCGTTCGACTATTACTCCAAGGAATACGAGAAAGGGCTGGAGCTGTACGCGAACGGCGTATTGATCATGAACAAGTGCGCCGACCTGCTTCCCGACTATTTCAGCTTCGTGAAAGGGATGGTCGATTCGGAGAGCTTGTCGCTGAACATTTCCAGAGAAATGCTGCAGCACGACCGCCAGTTGAAGCTGATCGCGAAAAACATCGCAAGCAAAATCAAAGGCCAGCTGCAAAGTATGCTGAAGGACGAAAGAGAGAAGTACGAGCAATTTTACAAATCGTTCGGCCGCCAATTGAAATTCGGCGTGTACAGCGACTACGGCATGCACAAGGATGTTCTGCAGGACTTGCTCCTGTTCTACTCCTCCAAGGAGAAGAAGCTCGTTACGCTTGACGAATACGTGTCGAGAATGCCGGAAGACCAGAAATACATTTATTACGCATCCGGAGAATCGAACGAACGGATCGAGAAGCTTCCGCAGACGGAGCTCGTATCCGACAAAGGCTACGAAATTTTGTACTTCACCGACGATATCGACGAGTTCGCGATCAAGATGGTCATGAACTATAAGGAGAAGGAGTTCAAATCCGTATCGAGCGGCGACCTCGGCATCGAAGCGGACGAAGAGAAAAACAATGCGGATGCGGAAAACGCCGACAACAAAGAGCTGTTCGACTATATGAAAGGCTTGCTCACGGACAAAGTAACGAACGTGAAAGCGTCCAAGCGGCTGAAGTCGCACCCGGTCTGCCTCTCCACCGAAGGCGAAGTGACGATCGAGATGGAGAAAATATTGAAGGCGATGCCGAACAATCCGAACGTGAAAGCGGACAAGGTATTGGAAATCAACGTCAATCATGCGGTGTTCCAATCGCTCAAGGACGCTTTTGCCCAAGACAAGGACAAGGTGAATTTGTATACGGCGCTGTTGTACAATCAGGCGCTTCTGATCGAAGGCTTGCCGATCCAAGATCCGGTCGAGTTTACGAACGATATTTGTAAAATCATGGTGTAGGAACTAGCGGAAACGTTATTCCGTTAAAGTTCTTTAATACGCAGGGAATCAAGTCGACCTGAACAGGTCGGCTTTTTTCGACTCATTCGAACCGTTTCCGCGTCTGCTCTCGCTCCCGTAACTGGACTCCGCAGATTGGTGAAATTCAGCCATTTGGGGCTTGTACGGGATTTACGTTATGCTCGGACTACCTGACGGCCTTGACCGGAAGCTGGCTGGCGAGAATGCGGACATCGAAGCGGAACGGCTTATGTTTTTTTTCGTTTCGGCTTAAAAAATAATCAATAATCCAAGTTGCTAAATCATATGATCCATAATAAGATAGTAGTAAGCAGTCAAGTTGTCTGAACATTCTGTCAAAGAGCCTACAACCGCCTGGGCTGGAGATAAGTGTGATTATGGCAAGCCTTTAGCCAAACTCAGACTAGTCCAACGCGTTCTTGGCAACCGCATTCCATCGAACGAAGTAGGGAATTGGAACGGAGAATGGGGCGACAAATGGCGCCAGTGTCAATCAGGGAGGGGATTGCCGTGAACAAAAGTTATGAAGTGGAATATTGCAACCTGGAGTTGCGTTTTGACCGCCGGCAAATCCGCAACTTTATCAAGTCGCTTATACAGGAAGGGTACTCCTTGTACTGGAACGAGAACGAGCAGCAGTTCGTCATATCGATCCGCACCGGACGCAAGCTGATCAAGCTGAAATTTCAACGCATCGGCGACCGTTACAAAATCGTCGGCGACTATTCGTTCAAGGACGAGAAGCTGTCCGAGCTGATGGAGAAAATGATAGGCGATACGCGCGGACACGCAATCGTCAAAAGGTTCCGTGAACGTCAAATTGTAATCGAAAACATTATGTTCGGCGAAATTATCCGGATGGTAGAAATATCGGGGGTCGAGCACAAGGTGCTGTTCCAAAAAGAGCCGGTGGTAACGTTGGATGAAATGGTTCAGGCGTTCAAATCGAAGCGTGCGGAAGAGCGGGCGGCCGTGCTGCGGCTGGAGCTGGATTACGAGCTTGCTTCGCTGCACGATGCCATTATGGCGGGGGACGAGGAGAAAACGGCGCAATGCAAAGAGCGATTGAAGGATATGCGCAGCGAGATGCTGCAGCTGGAAATGTGAAATGAACAATAGTCCGAGGGCTTTCGCGGAAAGCCGGCAATACAATCATAAAGGGATGACGTAGCAACCGTCTCCGGCACCGAAAAGGGCCTGAGGGACGGTTGTTTTCGCTTTTCGGGAGCTTCTATTTGTTCTTGTTAACGTGTGCATTGTATGCTATGATCAAGGCGACAAGAGGTGGTAGGATGACCGTAACGATCAAGGATATCGCCCGGATGGCCGGCGTGTCTCACACGACCGTATCGCGGGCGCTCAACGACAGTCCGCTTATTCACGAAGAGACGAAGCGGAAAATACGGGCGATCGCCGACAGGCTCGATTATACGCCGAACTACAGCGCCAAAAGCTTGGTACTCGCACGTTCGTATCATATCGGGTTGTTTTTTTCGACCTTGTCGAAAGGAACATCGTCCAACTTTTTTCACGAAACGGTCAAAGGCGTACACGGCGCCGTCAACTCGAAGTATCATCTGATCGTGAACGCGATCGACGATTATGACGGCAATTTCGCGGCGGTAACCCGCAAGACGTTCGACGGCGTCATCGTGATGAGCCAAAGCGACCAGGACGAGTCGTTCATCCGTTACGTGGCGGAGAGAAGCATCCCGCTCGTCGTGTTGAACCGTAACCCCGAGCATTTGTCGCCGGTCCATGTACTGGCGGACGACAGGGCGGGCGTATTGCGCGTCGTCGAGCATTTGATTGTTCAAGGCCACAGCCGGATCGCCATTATCGAGGGGAAACAGACGTTCAAATCGTCGGAGGCCCGTAAGGAAGGCTACTTGCAGGCATTGCGGCAATACGGCATCGAAACCGATCCCGGGCTTCATATCGTCGGCGGTTATACGCTGGAAGGCGGTTACCATGCCATGAAGGAGCTGCTCCGGAAAGACCCGCTGCCGACGGCCGTATTTTGCTCCAGCGACGAGATGGCGGTCGGAGCGATGAAGGCGATAGCCGAGAACGGGTTGACCGTACCCGGCGATATATCGGTCGCCGGCTTCGATGACGACGTATTCTCGGCGTTTTTGTCGCCGGCGCTCACTACGGTGAAGCGACCCGTGGAAACGATCAGCCGCATCGGGGCCGAGAAGCTGCTGAGCGAGATCGAGCGGGGAACGCCGTCGAAGGAGACGGTGTTCGTGGAGACCGAGCTGGTCGTTCGCGAATCGGTCGGGAAGATAGACCGGTAACGCCGGCGCACCGCCAATAAGCGCAAGCGTGACGCGTGCGGCTTCGATTCCGGATAGTCTGAGCTTTTCCACGCAATCATAGAAGGATGTATCTGAAGGAGGCCATTACGCCAATGAGCATTTTACGGACGCTGCTTGACGATATTCCGATTCCGCAGATGGTGCGGATTCGCCAAAAGTTTGACGCCGCGAAGGTGGAGGATTACATCGGGGCGCTGCGCGAAGAGCTGAAGAAGCCGGGCGCGATCGATACGATCAAGGCGGGACAGCGGGTCGCAGTAGCCGTCGGAAGCCGCGGGGTGGCGCATATCGCCGAATTTACGAGGACGACGATCGAAGCGATCAAGGCGGCCGGCGGCGAGCCGTTTATCGTACCGTGCATGGGCAGTCACGGCGGCGCTACGGCGGCGGGTCAGATCGACGTGCTGCACCACCTCGGCGTAACCGAGGAAGCGATGGGCGCCCCGATCTTGTCCTCGATGGAAGTGGTGAAAATCGACGAGATGGCGAACGGACTTCCCGTCTATGTGGACAAATACGCCTACGAGGCGGACGCGATCGTCGTCATTAACCGGGTGAAGCCGCACACCGCGTTCCGCGGCCGGATCGAGAGCGGCATCATGAAGATGATCGCGATCGGGCTCGGCAAGCAGAAGGGGGCCGAGGCGTGCCACCAGCTCGGCTTCAAGTATATGGCCGAGAACGTACCGGCCATGGCCAACATCATGCTGAACAAGCTTCCGATTCTGTTCGGAGTGGCGCTCGTGGAGAACGCTTATGACGAGACTTGCCGCGTGGAAGTGCTGCCTGCAGCCGATATCGAACGCCGCGAGGAACAGCTGCTCATCGAGGCGAAATCCCGTCTGCCGAAAATTTTGTTCGATCAGATCGACGTGCTCGTCATCGACTATATCGGCAAAAACATTAGCGGCGACGGCATGGACCCGAACATTACGGGACGTTATCCGACAGAGTATGCCCACGGCGGACCGGACGTATCGAAAATGGTCGTGCTTGATTTGACGCCGGAAACGAAAGGGAATGCGAACGGCGTCGGTACGGCCGACTTTACGACGAAGAGGTTGACGGACAAAACCGACTGGCCGGCTACTTACGCCAACGGATTGACTTCGACCGTATGCGCGCCCACGAAGCAGGCCACGACGCTGGAGAACGATTATTACGCCATCAAAGCGGCGGTCAAAACATGCAACATTCTCGATTACACGAAGTGCCGGCTAGTCCGCATCCGCGATACGCTGCACCTGGGCGAGATCGAAATTTCCGTCAATTTGCTCGAAGAGGCGCGGAACCATCCGGATATCGAAATATTGTCCGAACCATACGACCTGAAGTTCGACGATGAGGGGTATTTGCCGAAATGACCGATACATTCAGCGCCAAAAAGTACGTAGTAGCCGCCGATCTCGGGACGACGAGCACGAAGACGCTCGTGATCGATCGGGAAGGCCGCGTGCTCGCTTCAAACTCCATCGAATACCCGCTGTACACGCCTACGCCGGACCGGGCGGAGCAGGATCCGCTGGAAATCTTTTCGGCGGTCGTCCGCGGCATCCGGGATGTAATCGCGAAAGCCGGAATAGCCGGCTCCGAAGTGCTGTGCGTCTCGTTCAGCTCGGCCATGCACAGCCTGATCGCCGTCGACCGCGAGCTTAATCCGCTTACCCCGTGTATTACGTGGGCGGACAACCGCAGCGTCGACTACGTGGCTCCGTTCAAGAACGAATGGAACGGCTTGGGCATATACCGGAATACCGGTACTCCGATCCATCCGATGTCGCCGCTCCTGAAGCTGATCTGGTTCAATCGTCACGAGCCGGAGCTGGTCGGCCGGACGTTTAAATTTATCGGCATCAAGGAGTTCGTGTTCGCGAAGCTGTTCGGCCGGTTCGTCATCGACTATTCGCTCGCGAGCGCCACAGGCTTGTTCAATCTGCGCAAGCTGGACTGGGACGACGAAGCGCTGAGAGTTGCCGGAGTAACGAAGGAGCAGCTGTCCGAACCGGTATCGACTACGCATATTATGCAAGGTCTGTCCGCTTCCTACAGCTCGGAAATGGGCTTGCCTGCCGATACTCCGTTCGTTGTCGGCGCTTCCGACGGCGTGCTGGCCAACCTCGGCACCGGCGCTTTCGAGCCGGGCGTGTACGCGGTTACGATCGGCACGAGCGGAGCCGTTCGCGGCACCGTGAACGAGCCTTTGACCGATCCGGAGGGGCGGTTGTTCTGCTATGCGCTCAAGGAAGATTTCTGGGTTGTGGGCGGCCCGATCAATAACGGCGGCATCATGTTCCGCTGGGTGCGGGACCAGCTTGCCACGCAGGAAGCGGAAGAGGGCCGCCGACGCGGCATGGATCCGTACGATTATTTGACGCAGCTTGCGGAGCAGGTAGCGCCGGGATCGGACGGGCTGCTCTTCCTGCCGCTGCTCGCCGGGGAACGGGCGCCTTATTGGAACGCCAACGCGAGGGGCGTGTTCTTCGGGCTGTCGCTGTTCCACGAGAAGAAGCATATGATCCGCGCCGTTCTGGAAGGCGTCGTCTATCGGATTCACTCCGTCGCGCTCGCGCTCGAGGAGTTGGGCGGACGGACAAAGGAAATTCGCGCTTCGGGCGGCTTCGCCCGCTCTCCGTTCTGGCGGCAGATCATGGCGGACACGCTCGGGACACCGGTAACGGTACCTGACTCGATCGAGAGCTCGGGTCTCGGGGCGGCGCAGCTCGGCTTGCTGGCTTTGGGCGAAATCCGCGATTTCTCGTCGATCCACGATTGGGTGCGTTCGACCGTTCGCCATGAGCCCGATGCCGTTAATCATGCGGTTTACCGCGAGCTGACCCAAATTTACGGCTCGGTCTATCACCAACTGAAAGACCAGTTCGACGCCATTGCGGCGTTCCAAAAAAAGCACGTCGGCGGAGCATGACATCCGGTTATGGAGCGGGACTCGCTCCATCCGTTTCCGCTTTAGACGGCACAAGGAGGAACTTACTATGATGAATCTGTTTGACTTGACGGGCAAAACAGCGGTTATCATCGGAGGAAACAGCACGCTCGGGGGCTCGATGGCGGTAGCTCTCGGAGGGCACGGCGCGGATGTGGCGATCGTCGGCCGCAATATGGAGAAGAGCGAGCAGGTCGTCAAACAAATCGAGGAAGCCGGAGGCAAAGCGAAAAGCTTCAGCGCAGACGCGACGAGCGCCGACGATTTGCGCCGGGTGCTCGGGGAAGTGCTGGATTGGACCGGCCGCGTCGACGTCCTGATGAATTGTCCGGGCAAAAACAGCGCGACTCCGTTTTTCGATATTACGATGGAAGAATGGGACTCCATCATGGACGTCAACCTGAAAGGCGTCGTCCTGGCCTGCCAAGTGTTCGGCAAATATATGGTGGAGAAAGGCGAGGGCGGCAGCATTATCAACATTTCGTCGGTATCGTCCGAGCCGCCTTTGTCGAGAGTGTTCACCTATTCCGCTTCCAAAGCGGCGGTCAACAATTTGACGAAAAATTTGGCCCGCGAGTTCGCTCCGAGCCGAGTTCGCGTCAACGCCATCATTCCGGGCTTCTTCCCGGCCGAGCAAAACCGCAAAATATTGTCCCCGGAGCGCATCGCTTCGATCATGACGCATACGCCGATGAACCGGTTCGGCGAAGCCCACGAATTGCAGGGCGCAGCCGTTTATTTGGCTTCCGAGAAGGCGTCCGGATTCGTTACCGGATCGCTGCTGCGCGTAGACGGCGGATTTGGGGCTATGACAATTTGATGCAAATGGGATAGAATAGTATAGTGTTTGCATGAAACGTGGCTTACATAAACTCGGATAAGGGTGGTAGAAATTCATGTCGAAACAACAAATCGGCGTCGTGGGCTTGGCCGTCATGGGCAAAAATCTGGCGCTCAATATCGAAAGCCGCGGCTTTACCGTATCGGTATTCAACCGTTCCCGCGAGAAAACGGACGATCTGATCGCGAACGAAGCGAAAGGCAAAAATTTGGTGCCGACTTACACGGCCGAAGAATTCGTCCAATCGCTCGAGCGTCCGCGCAAAATTTTGCTGATGGTCATGGCCGGCAAGCCGACGGACGATACGATCAGCCAGCTGCTCCCTCTGCTCGAGGAAGGCGACATTTTGATCGACGGCGGCAACGCGTATTTCCCTGACACCCAGCGCCGCAACAAGGAACTGGAAGCACGCGGCATCCGTTTCATCGGTACGGGCGTATCGGGCGGCGAAGAAGGCGCGCTCAAAGGCCCTTCGATCATGCCGGGCGGACAAGAGGACGCTTATAAGCTCGTAGAACCGATTTTGACGGCCATTTCCGCCAAAGTGAACGGCGATCCTTGCTGTACGTATATCGGACCGGACGGTGCCGGACACTACGTCAAAATGGTGCATAACGGCATCGAGTACGGCGACATGCAGCTTATCTGTGAAGCTTATCAATTGCTGAAGGACGTGCTGGGCCTCAGCACGGAGGAGCTTCATGAAATTTTCTCCGAATGGAACAAGGGCGAGCTGGACAGCTACTTGATCGAAATTACCGCCGACATCTTCAAGAAGGTCGATCCGGATACGGGCAAGCCGATGGTGGACGTCATTCTTGACAAAGCCGGCCAAAAAGGCACCGGCAAATGGACAAGCCAAAGCGCGCTCGACCTCGGAGTGCCGCTCTCGATCATTACGGAATCGGTGTTCGCGCGCATGCTGTCCGCCATCAAGGACGAGCGCGTACAAGCGAGCAAACTGCTGAAGGGTCCGCAAAACGTGCCGGCCGCCCCGGACAAAGCCGCATTCGTAGAAGCGGTACGCAAGGCGCTGTACGCCAGCAAAATTTGCTCTTACGCGCAAGGCTTCGCGCAAATGCGCGCCGCTTCCGATGAATACAACTGGAACTTGAGCTACGGCAACATCGCGATGATTTTCCGCGGCGGCTGTATCATCCGCGCGCGTTTTCTGCAGAACATCAAGGACGCGTACGATCGCGAGCCGGGCCTCAGAAACCTGCTGCTCGATCCGTACTTCAAGGAAGTCGTGGAGTCTTACCAGGACGCGTGGAGACAAGTCGTCTCCGTCGCCGTATCGCGGGGAATTCCGGCGCCTTGCTTCGCATCCGCGCTGGCTTATTACGACAGCTACCGGTCGGAGCGGCTTCCGGCCAACCTGCTTCAAGCGCAGCGGGATTACTTCGGCGCGCATACGTTCCAAAGAGTGGATAAAGAAGGCACGTTCCATTTCCACTGGATGGACTAAGCGGATCCTAACGTTCTCGCCTTGGCGGTGCCGGATCGAGCAGGCCGTACGTCGCTTCGACCAGCGCCGTGCGGAGGCGGTCCGCCTCGTTGACGCAGCTCGGTCTGCGCTGGAGCAGCATCGTGGCGGCTTCGGCGAAATGTTGGAAGTTTCTCAACAAGCGTGGTTGTGGCAGATCCAGCAATCGGGGATCTTGCTCGGCCACCTTTTTTTTGACGAATTCCAGCACCCATACGACGTCCTCTTTGCACAGCGGATGATTCGGGCTCAGTATTTGCTCGAGTCGGCGGTCGGGCGGCTTCGGGAATGCGGCCTGTTGCATGGGATCGGCTCAGCTCCTTTTATGGACGGAATGCGGGTCTATTATTAATCATAACTATTCCGCACAGGAATTATTCACAATATTT
Source organism: Paenibacillus mesophilus (assembly GCF_005938385.1). GTDB lineage: Bacteria > Bacillota > Bacilli > Paenibacillales > NBRC-103111 > Paenibacillus_AB > Paenibacillus_AB mesophilus. Next base: position 62,555 of record NZ_VCRA01000020.1, on the reverse strand, counting down.
GCCGGATCGTCACAAAAACGTTCCATCACTGTGGCATAGTGCGCCATCCGGACCGCTCCCTTTTAAGGAGACCGTCCGGTATGATAGGATAGAATTCGAATGAACACACGGAAGTCGGGAAGGGGCGAACATGGCGTGCTTAAACGTAACGTCGTATTGGTCGGATTTATGGGGACCGGAAAATCGACCGTAGCGTCCGTCCTGGCGGAACGGCTCGGCTGGAGTAAAATCGATTTGGACGCGGTAATCGAAGCGGAGGAAGGAACGACGATTCCGCAAGTTTTCTCCGAGAAGGGCGAGCCGTACTTCCGCAAGGTCGAGACGGATACGCTGAAGCGGGAGCTGGAGGGACGGACCGGTCAAATCGTAGCTACCGGCGGAGGAGCCGTACTGGCGGAGGTAAACCGGACAATCATGCTCGACAACGGACTGGTCGTCGCCTTGACGGCGGATGTCGGAACAATCATCAATCGGGTGAAGGACGATCCGAACCGGCCTTTGCTGCGAGGCAATGCCGAGAAGTCTGTTCCCGAGCTGCTGGAGAAGCGCAAGCATGCTTACGATTTCGCGCCCGTCCGTATCGATACGTCGGACAAGACGGTGGAGCAAATTGTGGAAGCGATCATTGAAAGGCTTTCGGTAGAGTAAAGTAAAAAAGCTGTAAGGCGCGCGGCCTTACAGCTTCTCCCAGGCGAGCATGCCGCCTGTCATGTTTTTCAAGCCGGCGATTCCAAGAGAATTCAAGTAATCGCAGGCGCGTCCGCTCCGGTTGCCGCTGCGGCATACAAGCACGATTTCGGCGGAGCGCTCGATTTCTTCATGCCGTTCGGGCAGCTGTCCGAGCGGAATATGCTTTGCCCCGGGTATCATACCCGCGGCGACTTCCTCGTCCTCGCGGACGTCGATGACGTTCAGGCGTTCGCCGTTGTCGAGCCGCCGCTTCACTTCGGCCGGTTCGATCGTGCTGATCTCGCTCATGAATGGACCTCCTGACGATCCGCTGCAGCGGATCTGGAAATAATCACGTCTATCATAGGTGAACGAAAACGGGAAGTCAATGCGGCCCGCCAGTCGGGCGCCGGAACGGGGGAGATGCTTCTTGATCTATATGTATGTAGGTATTGCCGGCGTATTGGGGGCATTATGCCGTTACGCGGTCGGCCTGGCGGTCGATCCTGTCTTATCGGCGGCCTTGTTCCCAGCCGCGACGTTATTATGCAATTATTCCGGCAGTTTTGCCCTGGGCTGGCTTTCCGGCGGCGGCGCGGCTCGCCTGAGCTTGTCCGACAACGGGCGGGCGGCGGTCGCGAGCGGCTTCGTCGGATCGTACACGACTTTCTCTGCCTTCAGCGCCGAGACGATTCATTTGCTGCAGGCCGGGGAAGGCGGTAAGGCTCTGGCCTATGTGCTGGCCAGTCTGTGGGGCGGTCTTGCGCTCGCATGGATCGGCGGTCGATTGGCCGGGAGAAAGACAAGCGGAGGAGGCGTCGTCTGATGTGGTTGAATGTGGCGCTTGTGGCGGCCGGAGGCTTCGCCGGGGCGATTCTCCGCTACTCCTTGTCCAAAAAGATCGCGGAGCGATTCCAAAGCGCTGTTCCGTATGGTACACTGACAATAAATCTGACCGGCTCGTTTTTACTCGGTTTGCTGATCGGCGCGAACCCGGGTACGGCCGTCCTGCTGCTAGCGGGTACAGGTTTCATGGGAGCTTTCACCACGTTTTCGACATTGAAGCAGGAAAGCGTGACGCTGGCTCGTCAATCGCGTTACCGCGCATTGATCGGATACGTCGGAGCAACCTATTTGTTCGGTATCGGATTATCGTATATCGGGTACTGCATCGGCCGGGCCTTGTGACCCGTCAGGTGCAGTCATGCCTTACATAGCAGAAGGAGAGATGGAGAACGATGAAAGCGATTGTGAAACAAACGCCGGCTCTGAAAGGGGAAATTAACGCTCTTTCCTCCAAAAATTATACGACGCGCTATATGCTCGTAGGCGCCCTTGCGGACGGCACGAGCACGATCCGCTTCCCGGCCCACAGCGAAGACAGCGACGCGATGCGGCGCTGCATCCGCGACCTGGGCGCGGAATTGCATGAAGAAGGCGATACGATGACGATCCGGGGCTTCGGCCGGCATCCGCTGCCGATAAGCGAGCTTAACGTCGGCAATGCCGGCGCTGTGCTGCGATTTCTCATGTCCATAGCGGCGTTCTGCCCGGAGCTTACGTTCGTCAATACGTATCCCGATTCGCTCGGGAAGCGGCCGCACAACGATTTGATCACGGCTCTCGGGCAAATGAACGTCGGTGTCGAGCACAATAACGGCAGGCTGCCCATCACAATCCGGGGAGGCCATCCGAAAGGCGGACGGATCCAAGTATCGGGCAACGTCAGCTCTCAATATTTAAGCTCGCTTCTGTTCATGACTCCACTGCTCGACGAAGACAGCGAAATCGAAGTGCTTCACGATCTCAAGTCGAAGGTTGTAGTCGGTCAAACGCTGGAAGTGATCGCGCAAGCCGGAATCCGCATCGAAGCGAGTCCGGACCTGATGCATTATCGCGTGCCCGGCCGGCAACGCTATGAAGCGAAGGAATATATCGTACAAGGCGATTATCCCGGATCGGCAGCCGTACTCGCAGCCGCGGCGGTCACGCAGTCCGACGTACGGGTGCTGCGGCTCGAGGAGGCAAGCAAGCAAGGCGAACGCGCCGTCATCGACGTGCTGCGAGCGATGAACGTCCCGCTGACGCACGAGAACGGCATCGTGCACGTGCAAGGAAACGGCAAGCTGAAGGCGGTCGAATTCGACGGCGACCATTTCACCGACGCGGTGCTTGCGATGGTGGCGGCGGCCGTATTCGCCGAAGGGACGTCGCGGTTTTACAATGTGGAAAATTTGCGTTACAAAGAGTGCGACCGGATTACCGATTATTTGAACGAGCTGCGCAAGGCCGGAGCGGACGTGGAAGAAAGACAGAGCGAAATTATCGTGCACGGCAAGCCGGAAGGCGTCGAAGGCGGCGTCGAGATCGATGCCCATTTCGATCATCGCGTCATCATGGCGCTTACCGTCGTAGGGCTTCGCTCGAAGCGCGGACTCACGATCAAGGATGCTCATCACGTGGCGAAATCTTATCCGCAATACTTCGATCATCTGAAATCGATCGGCGCACAGGTCGAGCTGATCGACTGAGTCGCGGTGCAGCTCCAACTACAACGAAGCGAATGAGTTGGTTGTATAATGAAGATCGCATTGATTTTGACGAAATACGTATTCACCATGTTTCTCATCGTGGGGCTGCTCTTCTCAAGCGGCGTGTTCAGCGTGCTGCTGTATGCGAGGGTTACCGGCAAGGACATTTTCCTCGAGCCCGCTACCGCGGCCGTGCTAGCGCAAGGGGCTGAAGGATCGAACGGCAAAGCTCCGGAAGCGCCGAAGCCCCTCCCGCCCAAACCGGCATCGGCAATGATTGACGCGCCTGTAGTCAGGCAGCTGCCCGAGCTACCTCCGGGCTGCGAAATCGTCAGCCTCACGATGCTTCTCAATTATTACGGCGTGAATAAGGGCAAGATGGAGCTTGTCAAGGAAATGGTCAAAGACCCGACTCCGATTCGTTGGGAGAAGGGCTCGATCGTGTATTGGGGCAACCCGAACACCGGCTATGTCGGCGATGTGACGGGCAAGACGCGCGGCTTCGGCATTTATCACACCGGGTTGTTCCCGACCTTGCAGGCGAACGTGCCGACAGCCGTCGACTTGACCGGTTCGGAATTTGATACGATCGAGCGCCAAATCGCCGAAGGGTTGCCGGTTATCGTATGGACGACGATCGACTTCAACGTCCCGAAAAATTGGGTTTCGTGGGATACGCCGATCGGACCGATTCAGACGACGTTTATGGAGCATGCCGCCCTGCTGGTCGGTTATGATGAGCAGCACGTGTACGTAAACGATCCGTTAAGCGGCAAAAAAGCCCACAAGCTGAACAAAGATCAGTTTCTGGCTACTTGGGACGCAATGGGCAAGCAAGCGTTGTCCTATACTAAATCTTAGCAGGGAGGCCAAAACGACATGGGGTTCGAGAATCCTTCGCGTGACCGGATCAAGGAATTGCTGCAGCAGACGAAAACGATTGCGGTGGTCGGCCTGTCCGATAAACCGGACCGTACGTCCTACATGGTGTCCCAGGCGATGCAGGCCAAAGGATACCGAATCATCCCCGTCAATCCGAACGTGGAGTCCGTGCTGGGCGAGAAAAGCTATAAATCGCTTGCGGATATCGAAGAGCAAGTGGATATCGTCAACGTGTTCCGCCGAAGCGAGGATACGGTTCCGGTTGCCCAAGAAACGCTGCGGATGAAGCATAAGCCGAACGCCTTCTGGCTGCAGCAGGGCATATTCAACGAAGAAGCGGCCGCTATCGTTCAGGCGGAAGGGATCGAAGCGGTCATGGACCGCTGCATCAAAGTGGAAGATTCGATTTTGCTGCCGAACAAGAAACTTTAACGGAATTACCACCCTGACTGACGACCGGCAAGCGCCGGTTGTCAGAGAGCAGGTACGTTTGTCCCCATAAAGTTCCCGAGTAAAACACTTCCAGCCATAAAAAACTTAAAAAACGAGGACAATAGTAAAGGCTTCAGTGATGGGATGCCGCCAGTTTAATACGGACCCGTTCCTGAAGACTTTCTATTTTCCGAGGAGGATACACACTCGTGTATAACCAACAATCCGGCTCCGCATTCGGTACTTCCCAATTCCGCGGTCAACAGCAGCAACAAAAGTATCAACCGGTAGGCATGGTCCAGTCGCAATATGGACAAAACCAAACCCAATATCAAAACCAAGGGCAAGCCTTCGGACAATCCCAGCAATCTATCAACAGCTTCCATACGGCGAACTATCGCGGTAACCAACAAGGACATGACAGCTATCTCCGTTCCGATTCGCAGAACCCGTCCCAGTTCGGTACCGGTTCGATCACTTCTTCGTACGGAATCGGCGGACAACAAACCAACTGGGCCGGTACTTCCCAAAGCGCACAATCCGGCTGGGCCGGTACTGCCCAAAGCGCCGCCAGCTTCCATACGGCAAACTACCGCGGCAACCAACCGGGACATGACAGCTACCTCCGTTCGGATTCGCAGAATCCGTCTTCTCAAGCCGGATACGGGTTCACGGGTATGGCTCAAAGCCAATTCCAGCCGCAATACAGCAGCTTCCAAAACCAAAGCCAAACCCAGGCTCAATCTTATACTTCGCCGCAATCGTTCCATACGGCCAATTACCGGGGCAACCAGCAAGGGCACGACAGCTACTTGCGCTCCGATTCCAGCCAGCCTAGCTCTACCGGTTTCTCGGGCACAGGCTACCGTTTCTAAATAGCACATACACCAAGGCGGACCATCGGTCCGCTCTTCTCTCATAAGGAACTTTAACGGAATCATGTGCCTGCTCTCTGACGACCGAGATTGCCACGGCCGTCAGTCAGGCGGTAATTCCGTTAAAGTTCATAATAGAACAAAAATCGGAGGCTACGACATCATGCCCATGCAGCAGCAAAACATGAATATGACGGCCAACCGGAACATGCATTCCGATAAGGAGCTGCATTATTTGAAAGATTTCTTGTCATGGGAACTGCTTGCCGTGAAAAAGTGCAAGGATGCCGCGGACGCTTGCACCGACCCGCAAATCCGCCAGATGATCGAGCAAACCGGCCAAAAGCATATCGCGCATTATGAGTCGATTTTAGCCGAGCTGCACGCATAAGGAACTTTAACGGAATAACATACCTGCATTCTGACAACCGGAACTTGCCGGTTCACAAAGCCCCGGTCGTCAGTCAAGGCGGTAATTCCGTTAAAGTTCCTAATTCACGAGCAAAGGAAGGGATCAACACGTGGCTACCCAAATCGCAGTACCCCAATCCGGTCAGCTGCCTCAGGTGAAAGGGCCGGAATTCAACGATCGTGACCGGATCAACGACATTTTATCTTACGAAAAATATTTGACATCCGGCTACAACACCGGATTGAACGAAATGCAAAATCCGCAGCTGCGTCAAAAAATCGGAGCGATTTTGCAGGACGCTCATCAAACCCAGTTCCAGCTGTTCGACTTGATGTTCCAAAAGGGCTGGTACAAGATGAAAGCTGCGGATACGCAGGAGATCAATCAAGCGCATCAGCAGTTTACGGACTATAAATCGCAATTTCCGGCGTTTACGGTTCATTGACGTCACAGACCCTATCCGCAAGCGGATGGGGTCTTAGTCATTCATCATGCGTCTTTGAAGCTTTTGACAAAAAAGCACGGAAGCTATACGATGAATGGGAAAGGGGGGGAATGGTTGAACTGGACGGGTAATTTACAGCAATTCGGGCGATCGCTCATGATTCCGACGATTGCTCTGCCGGCGGCGGCCATCCTGCTGTTTCTAGGCAATATGCCGTGGGACATGATCGGTATGGGACGTTTCGGCGAAATCTTGAATTATACGGGCACGGCGATTTTCACTTACTTGCCCTTTCTATTCTCGATCGGCGTGGCGCTCGGCTTGACGCAAAATGCGGGTATTGCCGGAATGGCCGCTCTGCTCGGTTATTTTATCTTTTTTTCGTTAACGAAAACGTATATGGGCACTTTTTTTGAACTGGGCGTCGCAGGAGGCGTTCTGATCGGCGTGTTGGCCGCTTTTTCGTATCACCGGTTCAAATCGATTCAACTGCCCGAGTACATACAATTTTTCGGCGGCCCGCGGTTCGTGCCGCTATTCATGAGCTTTGCCTCGATTTTGTTCTCAACGATCGTGATTCAGGTGGGGCCCACGGTAAAGTCGGTCATGGACCGGTTCGGCGAATGGATTCTCATGCATGGCGAAGTCGGCACGTTTGTGTATGGCGTCGCCTACCGTCTGCTTGTGCCGTTCGGACTGCATCACATCTTGAACAACGTCGTATGGTTTCAGATCGGACCTTATATGCGGGACGACGGACATGTCGTATACGGGGACCTGCCCCGCTTCTTCGCGGGAGATCCGGAAGCCGGCATATTTATGGCCGGGTTATATCCGATTATGATGTTCGCGCTTCCCGCCGTCGCCTTCGCGATCATTCACGAGGCTCGAGAAGATTTGAAGCCTAAGGTGAAAGCGACTTTTTTGACGGCCGCGCTCACGTCTTTTCTTACCGGAGTGACGGAGCCGATCGAATTCGCCTTCCTGTTCGTGGCGCCGTATTTGTTCGTCGTTCACGCGCTGCTGTCCGGGGTCGCGATGTGGCTCGCTTACGAAATGGATATTCATCACGGCTTCTCGTTCTCGGCCGGTGCGATCGATTTCGTCATCAACGAGCATTTGGCTACGAACGGGCTGCTTCTGCTGCCGATCGGGCTCGTGTTCGCCGCCATTTATTACGTGCTGTTCCGTTGGGCCATCCGCCGGTTCCAGCTCCCTACGCCGGGCCGCGAGGAAGGCTCGTCGCTGGAGGAATGGGCCGGGGACGTCCGTTACAGGGCTCCGCTCATCCTGCAGGCGCTCGGCGGCAAAAACAACGTCAACCAGATCGAAGCGTGCATTACCCGTCTAAGGCTGACGCTCGGGAATGACAAACAGATGGACATCAATGCATTGAAACATTTGGGGGCGGCCGGAGTCATCCGGCTCGGGGGAGGCAATGTGCAGGTGGTTTTCGGGACGTTTTCCGAGCTGATCCGGGAAGAGATCGTAAGAGTGATGCAGAAAGAAATCAAACAGGTGCACTTCCACGCGCCGCTGCAAGGAAACATGATTCCGATCGAGGAAGTGCCCGATGCGATTTTCGCCCAGAAGCTCGTAGGGAACGGAGTCGCCTTCTACCCGGAGCGCGGTGAGCTGCTCGCCCCCGTATCGGGCAAGGTGGTGCACATTTATCCTACGATGCACGCGATCGGCTTGAAGACGGAGGAAGGACTCGAGGTTTTGCTTCACATCGGTATCGACACGTCCCAGCTGGCCGGCAAATGGTTCACCGCCGTAGTGAAGGAAGGCGACGAGGTATCCGTCGGCCAGCTGCTCATCCGGTTCGATCTGCAGAAGTTAAAGAAGCACGCCAAGTCGCTGGCCACGCCGATGGTCATTACGAATCCGAACGTCGTGAAATCATGGGCTTTCGCCCCGTTCAAGCATGTCAAGAAAGGTCAAGCGTCCGTCATGTCGGTCATTATGAAGGAACCGGCCGATGAGAAAGACGCCAAGCTCCCGGGAGGTGATCCGTCTCATGGTTAAAGGCAACGGAGGGGCTGTCGGGATCGCCATAGGGAAAGCGTTCGTCCTCCCCGATTGGGAATGGGATATGACCGAGAGCGCTGTCGACGTAAACGATATGGCTTTCGAATTCGAGAGGCTGCATGAAGGGGTCCGCATATCCAAAACGGAGCTGCAGCAAATCAAGCAGGAGATCGCCGAAGTGCTCGGAGTCGAGGAGTCGAACATTTTCGACGCGCATCTGGCCATTCTCGAAGATCCGGTGTTCATGAACGAAGTGGCGGGCATTATCCAGCGTCAATATAAAGCGGCCGAGGTAGCCGTCAAGGAAGTCGTCGACAAGTTCGTCAACATGTTCGACCTGCTCGACGACGAATATATGAAGGAACGGGCGCTTGACATCAAAGATGTCGGCACGAGGCTGCTCAAGCATCTGCTTGGCCCGTTCGAAGAGACGAAGCCGCCGGAGGATCAGCCGTTCGTCATCGTGGCGAGGGAGCTGACGCCTTCCCAGCTTGCGCATCTCGATTCATCGCAGCTGCTCGGCATCGTTACCGCAACGGGCGGGAAAACGTCGCATACCGCAATCATGGCGAGAGCGATGGGGATTCCGTTCGTATTCGGCATTGACGGCGGCGTTCAGTCCGGGGATCTGCTCGTCGTCGACGGCGAATCGGGGGACGTCTTTGTGAACCCGGGAGAGCCGATCGTCGAAGCGTACAGGGAGCGCCGCCAGCGGCTGGCGCGCAGCCGCGAACGGCTGCAGTCGATCGTCGATATTCCTTCGGTGACGAAGGACGGGCGGGAAGTCAATTTGTCGGCCAACATCACATCGCTCCAGGAGCTTGAGCAGGCGCTCAAGCAGGGGGCGAAGGGAGTAGGCCTTTTCCGCACGGAAATGCTCTATATGGACGGCACTACGTGGCCGAAGGAGGACGAACAGTTCGAGGTGTACCGGTCGGCGGCGCAAAACCTGCAAGGCAAGCCGATGATTATCCGGACGCTCGATATCGGCGGCGACAAGCAGCTCGACTACATATCGCTGCCGGAGGAAGAGAATCCGGTTCTCGGCTACCGGGGCATAAGAATTTCGATCGACAGACGCGATATGTTCAAAACACAGTTGAAAGCCATTTTGAGAGCAAGCCACTATGGCAATATCAAACTGCTGCTGCCGATGATTTCTTCCATCGAGGAAGTGCGCAGGGCGCGGGAAGTGCTGGAGCTCGCGAAGCAGGAGCTTCGCTCGGCGAACGTGCCCTTCAACGAGCTTCTTCCGGTCGGCATTATGATCGAAGTTCCGGCTGCGGTGGCGATCGCGGATATGCTTGCGCAGGAAGTACAGTTTTTCAGCATCGGCACGAACGATTTGGTCCAGTATGTGCTGGCGGTCGACCGGATGAATGAGCGAATATCCCATCTATACGAGCCGTACCACCCGGCCGTGCTGCGGATGCTGAAGCTTACGGTTGAAGCGGCCCGCCGGCACGGAATATCGGTCAGTGTCTGCGGGGAATTGGCCGGGGACGCGGATGCGCTGCCGATCTGGCTCGGACTCGGGGTGCACGAGCTGAGCATGGCCGGACAATCGCTGTTGAATGTGAAGAGCAGGCTGATCGACAGCACGGAGGAGGAAAGCAAGCGTCTGCTGGAACGTCTGCTTACTTGCCGCACGAGTGCGGAGATGAAGACGCTGCTCCATACCCAGTCCAAAGACAATGCGAATGAGGCGGAATAAGCGAACGACCGCGGGGATGCATTCCCCGGCACGATTTCGAACAGGTTCGATACACGTACTTAACTGTGCCGGTTTTTCATGCTATGATGGTTCTGATAACGCCCGTCAAGGCGGATGAGGAGACTGATGGACATGAAATTTTGCTGCGCGAGCGAGGATATGACTCCAGACGACCCTATCTTTATGCATGGCTACGGAGCCAGGCAGCAGAAAAGCGCCGGCGTGCATGACTCGCTGTACGTGAAAGCCGTCATGCTGTCCGCGAACAAAACACTGCTTATTTTGACGATCGACGCTTTGGGTTCGGACCGCAGCTTCGTTGTCGGCATCAAGGAGGCGCTGCGGGAAGCGTTTGGCCTTGCACATGACGAAGTTATGATTAATTTCTCCCACACGCACCACTCCGTATTTTTGACCGGCCTCGACGCCGCAACCCGTCGTGGAGGCTACAGCATCGCCCAGGACGGTTGGAAGGACAACGAAGAGGAGCTCGATTACAGTGCGGACGAAGCGTTGTATTGCCGGCTGCGGGACACGATCGTACGCATGACGGACTACTGCCGCAGCAATCTTGCGGAAGGGGATCTGTCGATCGGGCGGGGAAGGTCCGACTTTGCCGTCAGCCGGCGCAGGCCGGACGGAGCCGGTGTGGCGTGGCGCCCTTATTACGAAGGCGACATCGACAAAGACTTGTTCGTTCTGAAGCTGACGGACCGATCCGGAGCGGTCAAAGGCATCCTGTACAATTACGGCTGCCACACGACATCGATGGGTTCGGACAATATGCTGCTGTCGAACGATTTCGCCGGAGCGACGTCCCGCGTACTGGAGAATACGTATCCGGGCGCAGCCGCGCTATTCCTGCAAGGGTGCGCGGGGGAGCTGAAGCCGCTCAAAACCGCCGACGGCGACAAGTTCCGCAGCTTGTCCGCCGCGGAAACGGAGGAGGCCGGCGCCGAGCTGGCCGCGGATGTCCTAAAGGTCATGGAGAGCGGGGAGTTCCGCCCGGTAGACGGTCCGTTCAAGACCATACTTGTCGATCCGCTTCTGTATACGGAACAGACGGACAGCGCCTTCTACGACGATATGGCCGCCGATCCGTCCACCCATTTCTTCTATCGCAGCGCGGCGATCCGGACGAGCCGGGCGATCCGTGACGGGACGGTGAAGGACCGGCTGCCGCATTATATAAGCATCTGGCATCTGGACGGGCAAACCCGTCTCGTGGCGATGGAAGGCGAAGTTTCGACCGAATACTCGCTGCTGATCAAGAAATGGTTCGGCTCGCTGACGACGATGACGCTGGGCTACACGAACGGGGTATACTGCTATGTACCGACCCGCAAAATGATCGGGGAAGGCGGATACGAGGCGAGCTGCAATTTTTTCTTTAATTTGAGAGGACCTTTCGTCCCGGAGATCGAGGATATCATATTGGGTCAAATCGTGCAGGCCGAAATGAAGCTGACCGAGGAGTCGGCACAAGGGTAGTCGTCCCCGGCACCAATAGGGAGACCCCCGAACAGGATCGTAATTTAGGTCCTGTATCGGGGGTCTTTTGTTTTGTTACGGCTTACCGATTAGCGGGACGCCATCGCGTCGCAGAACGCTTTCGCGTAAGGCGGAAGATCCGGCGGGCGGCGGGAGGAAACGAGGTTTCCGTCGACAACGACCGCCTCGTCGAACCAAACAGCTCCCGCGTTCTCCATGTCGTCGCGAATACCCGGGGTCGACGTTACTTTGCGCCCCTGCAAAATTTTGGCGGATATGAGCACCCAGCCCGCATGGCATATTTGGCCAATCGGCTTGCCCGCCGCATCCATATCGCGTACGAGCTCCAGCACTTTTGGGTACCGGCGAAGCTTGTCCGGCGCCCAGCCGCCCGGCACGAGCAAGCCGTCGCACGTGGCGGCGTCCATTTCATCGAACGACATGTCGGCTGCGGCCGGCACTCCGTATTTACCGTGGTACGTCTTGCCTTTCTCCGGACCAGCCAGCCGGACGACGGCGCCTTCCTCGCGCGCCCGGTAGATCGGGTACCAAAGCTCCAAATCTTCGAATTCCTCGTCTACGAGACATATAACTTGTTTCCCGTTCAATCTCATTTCTTCATCCCTCCATGAAAACCATTGTACCACATGACTATTGTAATTTTGGTACGATCCGTCATAATTAATTAAGCTATGACTGCGCATGTACAATGCGCATTAGACAAGGGGAGAGTCCTATGAACCGGTTGCTCCGCTTTTTGCCGGCAATCGTCTGGATGGCGGTCATCTTTTATATGTCGCACCAGACGGACAATGATCTGGGGACGCTGCTGCCCTTTTTCCAACAATGGTTTCCGTGGATGACTTCTTTCGATTGGGGGCACTTTATCGTTTATTTCGTGCTGGCTGTCACGTTCTATTGGGCGCTTCTGCCGAGATCCTCGACCTGGTCCGGGAAAGCGCTTGTCGTGCTGCTCTGCCTGCTGTACGGGGTCACGGACGAGTATCACCAAAGTTTCGTGCCCGGTCGATCGCCGGACGTGCTGGACCTGCGCAATGACGCGATCGGGGCGGCTCTGGCGATGCTCGCGCTCTCTATCCCGTTCGTGGACCGGCTGTTCAAGAGTACCGTCTCGGTTAGCAAAAAATACTAGTCGGTATCGTGAAGGAGAATGCGGTACAAGATCGAATATTGTTGTATCAAATACCGTTCATAGACAGCAGGACCGGCCCGGAAGGAGTGCTTTTTGCAGTGCAAAAGTCATGCAGCTGCGGCGCGACGATGAAAATTCGGTTGCGTACCGTCATTTTTCAAAACAAAATGGAGATCGAGAACGTCCCGATTTATTCGTGCGACGACTGCCAGCGGTCGGAAGTGTTTCCCCCTGTAAAGTCCCAGCTTACCGGATACATTCGCTCCTTGGGGTCGAATCCGAAGGCGGGGTCCGTCTTGTTCAACGACATATCCGAATTGGCGCATCTGCTCCATAAAGTAACGAATAAAGACAACAAACATCTCCCAGTCGTCACGATCATCGAAGACCGAATCAACGAGCTGCTCGATCTGCTGCTGCTTGCCCAGTCGCTCGGCGACGCCGAGTGGAGGGAGGACTTGCACGTCCGGCTGAAACAAATTACGAACTACATGACGGCTACATATCGTCTTTCCTGAAACGGACCCGAGTTAAAGCGGATGCAAACTTCATATGACGACGCTGCAGGTTGAGCCGATTCCGATTATACGGCGGCAGCTGCTTCCACAAGCCGACGCGAGTTGGCTTTTTTGCCTTATTTTTGATAGTATATACGATAAGATAGCAACGGATCAGATGCGTGAGGTGCGGACAAATGGAAATCGTCGAACTGGAATCTCCGAAACAATGGCTGAATTTGCTCGAATCCAGCTCCGAGACGCCCGTGCTCGTCTTCAAGCACAGCACGAGCTGCCCGATCAGCGCAGAGGCTTATGAGCAATGGCTGAAGTATTTGCATAAAAACCCGAATCCGGAAATCGAGTACGCGCTTGTCCACGTTATCGAATCGCGTCCGGTTTCCAATCTGATCGCTGAATCGCTCAATGTGAAGCACGAGTCTCCGCAAGCGTTGTTCGTCCAAGGAAGAAGGGCCGTCTGGCATGCGTCTCATTGGAGAATTACGGAATCGATGCTTCTCGAGAAGCTGAATACGGATTCTGTAACCGAAATGTAACCGTGTTTTCATTGCGATTTGGGCTATTTTGTCGTATGATGGATGCAAATGACGAGAAAACGTTTCCTTTGTTTTGTAGACTGAATATTGGAGTAGATCATAGTGACCGTAACGATTTATGACGTTGCCCGCGAAGCCGGCGTATCGATGGCGACCGTATCGCGAGTAGTCAACAACAACCCGAATGTAAAGCCTCAAACGAGAAAGAAAGTATTCGAAGCGATCGAGCGTCTCGGGTACCGTCCCAATGCCGTAGCAAGGGGCCTCGCGAGCAAGAAAACGACGACGGTTGGCGTTGTCATTCCCGATATATCGAACTCGATTTTTTCCGAAGTCGCCCGCGGGATCGAAGATATCGCCAACATGTACCATTACAATATTATTTTGTGCAACGCCGACAAGAAGAAAGAAAAAGAAATTCGCGTCATCAACACGCTGCTCGAAAAGCAAGTGGACGGGCTCCTGTTCATGGGCGGCACCGTAACCGAGGATCACGTTCAAGCGTTCAAGACCGCCACGGTTCCTATCGTGCTGTGCGGCACTACGGACGACAAGGATCAAATTCCTTCGGTCGATATCGACCATGAAGCGGCTGCTTATGACGCGGTCAAGCTGTTGATCGGACAAGGCCACCGCCAAATCGGCATGATCAGCGGCACGCTCCACGATCCGGCCAACGGATATGCCCGATACCAAGGCTACAAGAAGGCGTTGGAGGAGGCGGGTATCGCCGTGACGGAGGAGCTGGTGCGCATCGGTAACTACCGTTATGAATCCGGCTACGAAGTGATGAAATATTTCCTCGGACTGTCCGACCGTCCGACCGCGATATTCGCGGCAACCGACGAAATGGCGATCGGCGCGATCCACGCGATCCAAGACCAAGGCTTGAAAGTGCCCGATGACATTTCCGTCATCAGCGTTGACAATATCCGGATGGCTTCGATGGTACGTCCTCAGCTGACGACCGTGGCCCAGCCGATGTACGATATCGGCGCCGTGTCGATGCGCCTGCTGACGAAGCTGATGAACAAGGAAAACGTGGAAATGTCCAAAGTTCTCCTGCCGCACGAAGTCATTCAACGCAAGTCCGTGGCTCATGTATAATGAGCCCTCTTTTTTTGTCCGAATAGGTAAGCGGAAGGAATAGGCTGCGAAGTCAATCATCACTTTTGGGGGTAAGGTTTTGGGGGCTCCCCCGAAAGTAATCGGAATAAGCTGCAGAGGCAAACTTCACTTTTGGGGGAATAATTATGTACAAAAAGATCGGCTTGATCGGCGCGATGGCCGAAGAGATCGAGAGGATCGAGGAGCGGCTTGACAACGAAACCGTAACGGAAAAAGCCGGCATCCTCTTTAAGGAAGGAATATTCTGCGGCAAACCGGTCGTTCTTTGCAAATCCGGCGTCGGCAAAGTCAATGCGGCGGTATGCACGCAAATATTGATCGACCGCTTCGGGGTCGACGCGATCCTATTTACTGGCGTGGCCGGAGCGCTCGACCCGTCTCTCGATATCGGGGATATCGTCATCTCGACCGACTGCCAGCAGCACGATATGGACGCTTCTCCGCTCGGATTCGCCAGAGGCACGATTCCGTTCGCCGAATCGTCCGTTTTCCGCGCGGAACCGGCGCTCGTGTCGCTGGCTGCGGAAGCAAGCGCGAGCGTGACGCAAGGACATACCGTTCAAGGACGCGTATTGTCCGGCGATCAGTTTATCGCCGACCGGGATACGGTCAAGCTGCTCCATGAACAATTTGGAGGAGCTTGTACGGAAATGGAAGGAGCGGCGGTGGCGCAGGTATGTGCGATGAACGGAACGCCGTTCGTGATCATTCGGTCGATGTCGGACAAGGCGGACGGCTCGGCTCACGTCAATTTCACCGAATTCGCCGCTCAGTCGGCCGATCGTTCGTTCCGGATCATCGAGCATATGGTCGAGAACCTATAGAAGGCTGGCCGGATCTAAAAATGCGCCGCTCCTGAAGGGAGTCGGCGCATTTTATTGTGTATCCGACGTTATTTCTATCGGGGCGGGGAAAGAAGCTCTCTTACTCCGGCACATACATGAGCGCGATTTCCCGGGTACGCCGGTTTTTCTCGGTGATTTCGTCCCGTCTCGGAATCGGCGCCCACTGCGAGACGTCGTCCAGCCATGTGTGAGGCAGCTCCAGCGGGCTTTTCTTCGTCCATTCCGACAGCCATGCTTCAGGGAGCGGGAGGGACGGCTCGCGGGCCAAACGTTCGATAAGCGGATGATCGATCATCGTCAGCCACAGGAAGCTCCAAGCGCGGGGGACGACACGCCAAATATCGTAACCGCCTCCGCCTAAGGCAACCCATCGCCCTTCGCAATATTGATGCGCCAGACGATGAATCGTATAAGGCATTTCCATATAAATGCGGGTGCTGCAGTGCACATGGGCGAGCGGGTCCAGGGCATGGGCGTCGCAGCCGTGCTGGCTCACGATAATATCCGGCTTGAAGAAACGGACGACACGCTCCATCGCCTCGTCGAATCCTTCCATCCAAGAGTCATCCTCGGTGTACGGCTCGACCGGAACGTTGATGCACATGCCGTAGCCTTCTCCGTCGCCCCGCTCGTTGACAGCCCCCGTACCCGGAAACAAATATTTGCCTGTCTCATGGAACGACAGCGTGCACACGTTCGGATCGTGGTAGAACGACCATTGAACGCCGTCGCCGTGGTGTACGTCCGTATCCACATAGAGCACCTTGGCGTTATATTTCTCGCGGATGTAAGCGATTGCGACCGACGCATCGTTATAAATACAGAAACCTGCCCCTTTGTTCGGCATCGCATGATGAAGCCCGCCGCCAAGATGGAGCGCATGGTCGGCCAGGCCGGACATGACGATGTCCGCGGCCTCGATCGAGCCGCCGACGATTTGACACGTAATGTCGTGCATATTGGCGAAGTAGGGGGTATCTTCCGTATCGAGGCCGAACCGTTCGGCCTCCCGAATCGACTTCTCGGAAGGGACCGGTTCGCTTAACGCTTTCACTTCGGCGACATATTCCGGCGTATGCACGAGCAAGATGTGTTCGTCATCCGCTTTGGGCGGCTTGCGGAATTGCGACTGTTCCAGCGCTCCCGCCTTTTCCAGCAGATCGCGGGTCATGAGCAGCCGCTCCGGATCGAACGGATGCGTATCGTTGAAGCGGTATTGCAATTCGTCTTCGTGGAAGACGTACACCGCATTTTTGCTCATAAAGCAGTCCTCCGTTTAATTAAAACATAAACCGGTTATGAAACCGGATCGTATCGAATTGTTCCACCGAGGAAAGCGGAACTTCTTTGCCGATGCGCACCATGAGGCAGTTCGCCGGATGCGAGCATATTTCCGGGTCGTCCGTCGCGAACCATACCATATCGACCGATTTCATCAGCTTCTCCATCATTTTGCGGTAATCCCACACGTTGGACAGACTGCCCTTCAAATCCCAATGCCAGTAATACTCGGTCGTGAATACAATCATATTCTCCAACTGTTCTTCCCGAAAAGCAAGCTGGATCATTTTCTTGCCGAGCCCGATCGAACGATAGTCGTCCGCTACCTCGATCGCGCCGAGCTCCAGCAAATCTTCCATATTTCCTTCGGACCAGCGCTCCATTTCGTCGGGATAATGGAACGTGACGTAACCGACGATCGTGGAACCGTCCCGGGTCAGGATGATTCGTCCTTCGGGCAGCTCGGATATTTCAACGAGCGCATCGTGTTGCTCATTCGGTCGCCGGAACGCATCCAAGTCGGAATGCATGCGCAGCGATCGCAGATGGTCCGGCGGCACGGGCCCTTCCACCAGCAGCGTTTTGCCTTCGAAGTCGATCTCTTTCGAATGATACCTTTTACGGTGCTCCATGAACTGGCTTCTCCTTTCCGGATGCGGTCGTTCTATTGAAAAGCCCCTATGCTACTTATATCAGATTAGACCGGTAATGAAAAGCAATGTGAGGTCTTTTTGGATATGGTATAATGGGATTGCCACAAAACTTTCACCCTAATGTTGCTTTTCGGACAACTAGACTTTGTGAAAACGTTTCATATGTCGAAGTTTACGGGAGGGAAAGTGAAGTATGAGCAACGAGCAAACGGAAATCATGAAGGCAACCGCAACGGATGCCAACTTGAGAAGCTACGAGGAAGCCCGCAGCGCATTCGATTGGTCCGAGGTGGAGAAGCAGTTCTCCTGGCATACGACGGGCAAAGTGAATATGGCCTACGAGGCGATCGACCGCCATGTCGAGGCCGGACGCCGGGACAAAGTGGCGCTGTATTACAGCGACGCAACCCGTAACGAAGCCGTCACATACGGGCAAATGAAATCGAATTCGGACAAATTCGGCAATGTGCTCCGCAAGCTAGGGGTGCAGAAGGGAGATCGCGTCTTCATCTTCATGCCGCGTACGCCGGAGCTGTATTATGCTCTGCTCGGTACGATCAAGATTGGCGCCATCGTCGGCCCGCTGTTCGAAGCGTTCATGGAGCAGGCAGTCCGCGACCGTCTGGAAGACAGCCAAGCCGTCGCCATCGTGACCACGCCCGCGCTGCTGCCGCGCGTCCCGGTAGCCGATCTGCCGCACCTGAAGCATGTCATTCTAGTGGGCGACGGAATCCGGACAGAACCTGGGCAAGTCGATTTCAAAGCGGAAATGGCGCAAGCGTCCGAAACGCTGCCGATCAAATGGGTAGACCGCGAGGACGGGCTTATTCTTCATTATACGTCCGGTTCGACCGGCAAGCCGAAAGGCGTATTCCATGTACACAATGCGATGATCCAGCATTATTATACAGGCAAAATCGTACTCGATCTGAAGGAAAGCGACGTGTATTGGTGCACCGCCGACCCGGGATGGGTGACCGGAACGAGCTACGGGGTGTTCGCCCCATGGCTGAACGGGGCGACGAACGTAGTCCGCGGCGGCCGGTTCAAGCCGCAGGACTGGTACTCGACGATCGAGCAGAACAAGGTGACGGTATGGTATAGTGCGCCTACGTCATTCCGGATGTTGATGAGCGCCGGCGACGATATGGTCGCGCAATTCGATTTGACCAGTCTGCGCCATGTGCTGAGCGTCGGCGAACCGCTCAACCCCGAAGTGATCCGTTGGGGAATGAAAGTATACAAGCATCGTATCCACGATACGTGGTGGATGACGGAGACGGGCGCGCAATTGATTTGCAACTACCCCAGCATGGATATTCGGCCCGGCTCGATGGGCAAGCCGATACCCGGCACGGACGCCGCGATCGTGGACGACAGCGGCAACGTGCTGCCTCCGAATCGAATGGGCAATCTGGCGATCAAGACGCCGTGGCCGTCGATGATGCGCAAAATTTGGAACAATCCCGCCAAGTACGAGGAGTACTTCCGTCTCCAAGGCTGGTACGTATCGGGAGACTCCGCTTACATGGACGAGGACGGCTACTTCTGGTTCCAAGGCCGGGTGGACGACGTTATCAACACGTCGGGCGAGCGTGTCGGACCGTTCGAGGTGGAGAGCAAGCTCGTCGAGCATCCGGCCGTTGCGGAGGCGGGCGTCATCGGCAAGCCTGACCCGCTGCGCGGGGAAATTATAAAGGCGTTCATCTCGCTGAGAGCCGGATTCGAGCAGAGCGACGAGCTGAAGGCCGACATCGCCAAGTTCGTCAAGGAAGGGCTGGCCGCGCACGCGGCACCGCGCGAAATCGAGTTCAAGGATAAGCTGCCGAAGACGCGAAGCGGCAAAATTATGCGGCGCGTACTAAAAGCGTGGGAGCTCGGATTGCCGACGGGGGATCTTTCGACGATTGAGGATTGATCTTTTACTGCATATAGGAGCAGTCAACCCCGCGTAGGCGTACAACCGCCGGCGGGGTTTTTTGCAGCGTCGAATCCGTTATGATAAAACTATACCTTGCGATCATCAGACGTTGTCCGTTATGATGGTAATCTTGGAAACTTACTACGGTTCCGGAGAGAGGACATCCTATGGATCAGATTGCCGTCATTTCCGACATTCATGCCAATTTACCCGCGCTGAAAGCCGTTCTTGACGATATCGACAGAAGAGGAATACGCCGTGTTTTTTGCTTGGGCGATCTCGCCGGCAAAGGCCCCCATCCGGCGGAAGCGGTCGATACGGTTCGCGAACGATGCGAGGTCGTGCTGCAAGGAAATTGGGACCATAAGCTGACGCTGCCGCCGGAAAACGAGGAGTGGGTGTGGCAGCTCTGGACGCAGCCTTTACTCGGACCGGACAGGCTCGCTTACCTGCGCGATCTGCCTTTCTCCCACGATTTCTATTGGAGCGGGCGCAAAGTCCGGCTGCTGCACGCTTCGCCGACGAGCGTGTACGATCGGATCCGCTTAAAAACATCGGCTTCGGAGAAAATGTCGATGTTCCTGAATACGCAGCTGACCGGCGACTGGCTCGGGCGGAAAGGGGAGGAGCCGGACTTCGTCCTGTACGGCGATATCCATATGGCTTACGTGTTGCCGCTCGAGAGTCTTTTTCTCGTAAACGCAGGCAGTGTCGGTCTGCCGCTCGATCAAATCCCGCTCGCCTCGTATGTCGTCATGGAGGGCGAAATGGACGGGGAGTCTCATTCCGGGTTCTCGGTCCAAATCGTCCGCGTCGCTTACGATCGGAAGGAAGCGCTCCGCGATGCGGCCGGTTCGGGCATGCCGGGGCTAAGTAAATTTATCCGCGATGTGACGACGGCCAAGTAAAATGGCACTCCAACAAAAACAGCATCGGCCTCCATGGAGGTCGATGCTGTTTTTCCGCGTTTACGGGGCTTTGCTCTTGAACTGCACGGACGGAGAAGGCTTCGATTCGCCGGCGTCGTTAACGGCGACGACCCGATACCAGCCGTCGAATACGATTGCATAGTAGTTCAATTTGTTGGTCTCGGTCGACAGCAGCTTCTTGTACGTGCCTTGTTCCTTGTCGCTGTACTGTACCTCATACCGTTTGACGCCTTCGTTGCTCGGATTGGCGGACCAAGTAATTTCCAGACCGGCGCCAGACGCTTTGACGGCGACGTTTTTGGGTACGGAAGGCGGCGTTTTGCTGCCCGTAGTGCTCCCCGGTTTATTGTCGTCCGGCTTACCCGTATTGCCGCCGGTTCCCGTTCCCGATCCGGTTCCTGTACCGCCGCTGCCGGTTTGGCCGTTCGGTACGCCGAGAGCATCCAGCGGGGAAGTCATATCGAGGGTCCCCCCGTCGGACAATACGACCTTGCTTGGCTTCGATTCTTTGCCGGCGACGTCGACAGCCGTGACATAATAGCCGACGGTACGCTGAGCGCTGCCGATATCGGTAAACAACAGGTCGTGTCCGGTCAATACCACTTTGCCGGATACCCGCTGAAAGCCTCCGACACCGGTTTCGGATTTGTACAGCCGATATCCGACTATATCCGCGCTTCCGGCCTCCTGGAACGTGATCTCGGTCTTTTCGCCCGAACGCTTCAGGGTTACGCCGGCCGGAGGGCTCGGAGGCTGCCCGTCGTCGGCGCGGGGATCTACCTCGTAGGCTGCGTCATTCTCGTAGTCGAGCGGATAATAGTGCGATATGTCAGGCCGGTTGTTTGCGGGGAGCTGCGGCAAAATCGCCTCGATCTCCTTGATGATATCGGCAATCGGCCTCTCCCGCTTGACGACGGTTTTCTCCATGACCATGTCGGGCGGAGTGCCCGGCTGCGGCACGTATACTTTGCCGTTGTAGGCGATGTACTTCTGTTTGATCAAAACTTGGTCTTCCTCGGTCGGTATAAACTTCTTGTTGAAAATGTCCGTCACCGTTTTGCCGGCGGCCGTCGTTTGAGCATTCGGCAGTTTGCCCGAGTAAGCCGATACCGACATGCTGACAATGCTGGCCGGTTTCGTAAATTCTTTCGTCGGCATCAGCTCGGGGCGTTTCTCGACGACGGCGTTCATCACTTTGGCCCATATTTTCAAGGCGCGCTGCGTGCCGCAGCCCAGCTCGCCGTTTTTGTCGCAGCCCGTCTTTTTCAACGTATGTTTTTGCTGGTCGTATCCGGCCCATACGCCGACCGTAATATCCGGAGAGTAGCCGACGAACCAGGCGTCGCCGTCGTTTTGGGTGGAGCCCGTTTTGCCGGCGATCGGAACTTTGTTGTAATATTTGAAATCTTTCTTCAAGAGCGTCGCCGTACCGGAGCTGACGACCGTTTTCATCATGTCGGTAATGAGATAGGCCGTTTCCTCCGAGAATACGGCGGTCGGCTTCAGCTCGTGCTCGTATACGATATTGCCGTCCGAGTCGGTAATTTTGCGGATCAAATACGTGTCGGTAAAAACGCCCTTATTCGGTATCGAGCTGTAGGCATTCGTCAATTCTTCGACCGATACGCCTTTGGACAATCCGCCTATAACGCCGGTTTGCGCGTTGTAGTCGCTCTTCTCGAGCGTCGTGATTCCGAGCTTCTTGGCGAAGTCCCAAGCGTTGTTAATTCCTACGACGTTCAGGAACAGCTTGATGGCCGGAATATTGTACGATTGGTTCAATGCTTGGCGGGCCGTGACGAGCCCGTGGAAATCGTTGTCCCAGTTTTCCGGCAGATGAAATCCTTTGGAGCCGTCCTTCAGCACGACCGGTACGTCGTCGATGATCGAGGCGGGCGATATCGAGCCTTTCTCGATGGCGGGAATGTAGGCGGCGATCGGCTTCATCGTCGAACCCGGCTGGCGGGTCATCTGGGTGGCCAGATTCATCTGCTCCTTGTAGAAGTCGCGGCCCTCGATCATCCCGAGAATGGCTCCGGTCTTGTTGTCCAGGGCGATCGCGGCGATTTGCTCGACCCCTTTGTCCTTGTCGTCCGGCGTAAAGTTGTCCTTATTGTCGGATATGACGTGCATTTCATCGTACAGCGTTTTATCGATCGTCGTGTAAATGTGATAGCCTTTGCGCAGCAAATCCTCGTGCGCCTGCTTGACCGCCTCCGCATATTTCTCTTGGCCTTGTTTCGTATCCTTATTCAAATTCGGGTTGGCAAGGTTCGCCAATATGTCGGTCGTTTGCCGTTCCACTTCCAGCATCAAGTAAGGATATGTATTATAAGCCTTTTGTTCCGACTTGGCGAGCGAGCTTCTGAGGTCGAAGGCTAGCGCCTCGTCGTACTGCGCCTGAGTCAATACGCCTTCTTCGAGCATCCGCTTCAGGACAAGCTTCGTCCGTTCGACTGCGTTCGCAAACCCTTTCTCGTCCACTTCTCCGCGACTCGTAAAAGCTGAAAATTTGGACGGCAGCTGAGGAAGCCCCGCCAAATAGGCGGCTTGGGCCACGTTGAGCTGATTCAGATCGTCGATGTTGAAGATGCCCTTGGCAGCCGCTTTGATCCCGTATAGATTGTAGCCGGACGAGCCGTTGCCGTATGGGATTTTGTTTAAATAAGCGAGCAGGATCTGATCTTTGGACAGCAGCCGTTCCAGCCGAAGCGCCAAAAAGATTTCTTTCGCCTTCCGGTTATCGTTGCGGTCCAGTGACAAAAATACGCGACGTGCGACCTGCTGGGTAATCGTGCTCCCGCCGGTCTGCACGTCGGCGTTCGTGAGCTTCTGGGTAACGGCGCGGGTAAAGGCTCTCAGGTTGACACCATAGTGGCTGTAAAATTCGTGGTCCTCAATGGCCAATACAGCATTTTTCACCAAATCGGGCAGCTCTTGAATGCCGATGGGGCGGCGGTCTTCTTCCGATCGCAGCTGGCCGATCGGCATATCGTCGTTGAAGTAGACGAAGCCGGTAATCGCATTTTCATTAATTTTTTCCACGATTTCGTCTTTCGGACGAACCGGGTCGTCCTTGACAAGGGCGCTTACATAGCCGAATGCAGCCCCGGCTCCCAAAAATCCGGCGATGACGCAGGCGGCGAACGTCCATTTGAGCGTTGTCAGGGCGATCCGCCCCGCTTTTCTCCACTTGCTGCGGGGTACGGGGGTAGGTTTATTCGATAAGTCCTTGGCCATTCCTCGATCCTCCTTCAGGTACAACAGGCTTATTATACCACATAATTAATGGTTTGACTTTCTCGCCGTCTTTATGATATAACTGATGAAATAATTGAAAACGGTCAAAGCTGAGATGGATTGCTCTGCCGCCGCACGGCGGGGAGCTAGTAAGCGGGTGGAGTAAGCATTACAGAGAACCGGCGTTCGCTGCGAGCCGGGATGCGCCGTCCTGCCGAAGTACGGTCCGGAGCCGCGGAAAGGGAAGCGCGTTTGCTGCGCCAAGTTTTCGCCGGGAAATCCCGTTATTATGCCGAGTGATTTCAATTTAGTTCGCCGCAATGATTTGCGGGAGCGCGGATTGAAATAATCAGGGTGGTACCGCGGGTCTAAGCCTTCCCGTCCCTTTGTGGACGGGAGGGCTATTTGTGTTTGAATGCTCCCCCGAAAGTAATTCGGCGCAGGCTTTACTTTTGGGGGTATTACTTGGGGAGGTTGACTACAATGGAAGCATGGGAACAATTGACAGAGCAGCAGAAAAGGGAGGCGGAGCGCCAGCTGGATACGATTCGCCGCGGCGTCGTGGAAATCGTGCCGGAGGAAGACTTGAAGGAAAGCATCGCACGGTCGCTGCTAACGGGCATTCCACTCAAAGTGAAGCTCGGAATGGACCCGTCCGCGCCGGATCTCCATGTAGGTCATACGGTCGTGCTGCGCAAGCTGCGGCAATTCCAGGATCTCGGGCACGAAGTGCAGCTGATCATCGGCGACTTTACCGGGCGGATCGGCGACCCTACTGGCAAATCGGAGACGCGCAAGCAGCTTTCGGAAGAAGATGTGAAGCGGAACGCCGAGACGTATCAGAAACAAATCTACAAGCTGTTGCTGCCGGGGCGGACGACCGTTTACTACAATTCCGCGTGGCTGAACAAGCTGAACTTCGCCGATGTCGTCCAGTTGTCGGCCAAAGTGACCGTTGCCCGCATATTGGAGCGCGACGATTTTACGAAGCGGTACACGGGAGGGCAGCCGATCGGCGTTCACGAATTTTTTTACCCGCTCATGCAAGGCTACGACTCGGTCGAGCTGGAGAGCGACGTCGAGCTCGGCGGAACGGATCAGAAATTCAATGTGCTGATGGGGCGGACGCTGCAGAAGGAGTACGGCAAGCGACAGCAGTCGGCAATTATTCTCCCGCTGATCGAAGGGCTTGACGGCGTACAGAAAATGAGCAAAAGCCTCGGCAATTATATCGGCATCGACGAGCAGCCGAACGAGATTTACGGGAAAGCGATGTCCGTGCCGGACGAGCTGATGGTCAAATATTACGAGCTGGCGACCGATTTGACCGGAGAAGAGCTGGCGGAGCTGAAAGCCGAGCTGGCCGGCGGAAGCTTGCATCCGCGTGACGCCAAGATGAAGCTCGCCTTCACATTCGTGCGCATGTACCATGGGGAGGCGGCTGCCGAAGAAGCGGAGCGCCACTTCGTCACGGTGTTCCAGCAAAAGGCGCTGCCGGATGAGATCGAGGAAGTACGGCTATCCGCCGCCGAGCTCGATAACGGTTCGATCCGCATTGTTCGGCTGCTCGTCGCCCTCGGCTTGCAGGAATCGAACGGGGCAGCGAAACGAAGCGTCGCTCAGGGCGCGGTGAAGCATAACGAAGCGAAAGTCTCCGATCCGAATGCCGAGATTCCGGTTGCCGACGGAGATGTGATCCAAGTCGGAAAACGCAAATTCGCCAAAATTAAGTTAATCCCCCAGAAGTGAAGGTTCCCTTGGCAGCTAAATCATAGAATTTGCATCGATCAATGCTATTGTTAATACTTCTGGGGGAACCCTCAGTTCCCTGAGCAAAACAAAAAATCCCCCAAGCGAATCGCTCGGGGGATTGATCATTAACGGCTGTAAAACTCGACGATTTGCTTTTCGTCGATTTCTTGCGGAAGCTCGGAGCGCTCCGGCAGACGGATATACTTGCCTTCCATCGACGAATCGGCGAACTCGAGGTAGTTCGGCAGGAAGTTGCGGTTAGCCAATGCTTCCTTGATGGAAGAAAGTCCGCGGCTTCTTTCGCGCAGGCCGATCACGTCGCCCGTGCTTACCGTGTAAGAAGGGATGTCTACTTTTTTACCGTTTACCGTTACATGGCCATGAGCGACGAGCTGACGGGCGCCGGCGCGGGAGTTAGCCAAGCCGAGACGGTATACGAGGTTGTCCAGACGGCTTTCGAGCAGGACCATGAAGTTTTCGCCGGAAATCCCTTGCATGTTGGACGCTTTGTCGAACAGATTGCGGAATTGCTTCTCGCCCAAGCCGTACATGTGGCGGAGCTTTTGTTTTTCTTGCAGCTGGATGCCGTAGCCGCTCAGCTTCTTGCGTTGACCCGGACCGTGTTGTCCTGGAGGAAATGCGCGTTTCAATTCTTTGCCCGTTCCGCTCAGCGAAACGCCGAGGCGGCGGCTCAATTTGAATTTGGGACCTGTGTAGCGTGCCATGTATAAGTTGCTCCTTTATCCGATAGTGTTTCGTTGCTCAAGTAGGCGGCGGAATAGGGGAGACGTTCCGACGCGGTAGACGTTGCGAAACGGGCGATTGCCGTTCGTTTCCCGACAGACAGTTCAGCCGCTGGTCCGTCGGTAACGCATACCGTGAGGGTCGCATCGTGCGTCGCCAATTAAACAAACACCTTGTTCCACTCGACTACTTATTTTATAAGAAGACTATAGGCAATGTCAAGCATGAGAAGGACTATAAGCAGCAATAGCAGCTAAGTCCGTCCGGCTTTAGCAAATCTTGATTTAATTTTTAATGCGTAAGCATTGCCAATCTAGTATGATAGGAGTATTGACGTTTCACTAAAGGGGTTTGCTATGGGAGAAATGCCACATCAGGACCGACTCGCAGCCGGAGTGTCGGATGCTTTCCGCACGTTTGCGGCCGAGTTGGAGAAGCGTATGCCCGGACGTTCGGATGTTTACGCGCTTTTCGATTCTGACGGCCGTTATATGATTCACCACCCGTTCAGCCCGGAGGCCGCCGCGCATCCCGTAACCGCCGAATCGTTTCTCTCAGAACCGTTTATAACCGCTTTCACCGCATGCACACGCGACCGGTCGTACCGGACGGCCGCGCTGGATTGGCCGCCCTCAAGCCTTGAAGCCCATCCGTACGTATTGGCATCACTCCCCATATTCTCCGAAGACAACACACTTATCGCTTATTTGGTCCGCATTGCCGGCGACGGTACCCCGGAAACGGTACTGGCCGACAGCATGCAGCTCGTCGGGATCGCCTTCGCAGCCTATATGGAGAAAGAGATCGCCGAAGGTCGCAGCCGCGCCCTGCACACCCGTTATGACGAGCTGGAGAGGAAAGCCTCCGGCAAAGAAGCGCTGTACGAGATGGCGATGCAGATCCATAAGCACAACGATGTCGACCAAGTGTTGACGGAGCTGATCTCCATACTGGAGCAGCTGTTGTCCGGACGAACATTCGAAATTTATTTGTCGCATGACCAATACTGCTCGATTGCCTCCGTGAAGCCGCTGCTGTTCCGGCAATTGGACGGCGACAGCCGTTTGCTCGCCTTTACCGAAGGACGGTTGGTCGTCGGGATCGACGGCGAGGGGAAGCCGGATGAAGCCGTTTTTCCTTTGCGGGGAAATCAGGGCGTATACGGAGTGCTCCGTCTTGCGATCACGGACGGAATACAACCGGATGCGGAGACGATATACGGCATCACGATGCTGGCCGACACGGCGGGCAGCGCCTTCGAGAATGCCAGACTGTACGAGCAATCGAACCGACTCGTAAGCGAGCTTCGTCTAATTAACGAAATTACGCAGCGCTTGAATCAAAGCCTGAAGCTGCAAGATATATTTCATTTCGCTTCCACGGAACTGCGCCATATTTTCGATGCGGAGTTTTCTTGCATTCTGGAGCTGGACAAAGCCAATTCCGAGCTGATCGTGCGCGCGAGCGAGCCGGCTTCCTTCTTCAGCGAGCACATCGCCACCGATTATGGCTTCGCCGGGCGCGTAGTCACTACGAAGGAACCGATCATTATATCGGATTATCACGCCGACAGAACGATTCGATCGGTATGGATGGACGCCACGAATTCCCGCTCATTACTCGCCTCGCCCATTATGGTCGAAGGCAGCGTGGTGGGCGTCATTCTCGTTACGCACCGCAGGGCCCACTACTTCTCCTACGACAATTACAAGCTGCTGCAGACGCTGTCCGGCCATATCGGCCTTGCCGTTTCGAACGCCAGCCTTCACGCGGAAGTTCGCAAGATGGTTCAGACCGACCGGCTGACCGGATTGTTCGCGCGGCATTATTTGGACGATCAGATCGGTTTGTTCCAGAAAAAGGATTATTGCGGCTCGCTTGTCGTAGTCGATATCGACGACTTCAAGAAAGTGAACGACACTCACGGCCACCAGATCGGGGATCGCGTGCTTATCCAGGTCAGCGCAATTATCCGCTCTTGTATCCGTGAAGGCGACATCGCCTCGCGCTGGGGCGGGGAGGAGCTTGCCGTCTACTTGTCGCAGGCGACAAAGGAGCAGGCGATGCATGTGGCCGAACGGATAAGACGGCGGGTACTCGCGGAAACGTCGCCGAAAGTGTCGGTATCGTGCGGAGTGTCGGACTGGAACCGGGAAGACGAGAAAGTCAGTGTGGAATCGCTGTTCTACCGGGCCGACATGGCGCTGTACAAGGCGAAGCATTCCGGCAAAAACCGCATTTGCATCGGGTAAGCGGACGGCAAGGAAACGCATAACAATCCATTCCGGGGAAACGCTAATGCTGAACGGTAAACGCTCAGCATCGTTATTCAGGAGGGATTTCATGCTTAAGAAACGAAATCGGAACCGGTTTCGGCGATTCGCGTTCGCCCTGATCGCCTGCGCGGCGGGTATCGTGCTGATCACGTCCTGCTCGCTCACGGGAATACAATCCGATCCGGACGAATTGCTGAAGCAGACCATATCCGGGTTATCCGGGACCGACAATTTCAGATTCGAAGGGACGACCAACGTTTCGGTCGGCGGCTTGCCGATGCAGACGGGGGGCGCGTTTCAAGGAGTAGTGACCGGACATAACCGGCTGTCCATGGCGTTCGACCGGTACGGGGGGGGCGGCTCGGAAGCGCTCGGATCGGCGAAAGCGGACCGGGAGGCGAATCAAGTCGTATTCAACCGCAAAGAAAATGAGTGGGTATTGGCGGAGTCGGGTTCGGAGGAGAGCGCCAATCTGCTGCTGCCGTGGAGCCCGTTGTATAAGCTGGAGCAGCTGAATGCGATGAAGAAGCGGGTGGAGAGCGCGAGGGACGAAACGGAGAGCCGGTTGACCGTGCTGACGGTTACGCCGGACGCCGCGGAGACGACCGATGCGGTCAGAAAGCAGCTGGCCCGGCAAGCCGGCGTGCTCGACACGGATAAGAAGCTGGCCGATCTGCGGACGAAGCACGGGTTGTCGGAGCGCGAAGCGGCCCGAATGAAGGGCGAGCTGGACCAAAACGTGCAGAAGACAAGGCGGCTCATCGATGAAGCGAACGGCTCCCTGCAGGCGAATTCCGTATACCGGATATGGGTGGACCGGGTCAGCAGACTTCCGCAAAAAATGCAGATCGAGACGGAAATGATCTATAATGCGGACGGCGGGCAAAAACGGGAAACGACGCTAATCGATTACAAATTTACCAGCTACGATAGCCGCGCAAACGGTACCTGATGCGCTGCCGAGCCGAACGGTCAAGCTGCGCGGAAGCTTGCCCTCGTTTCCATTTACAACTCCCGATTCCGTGATACAATGAATAAAGCTTCTGGTCGACCGCGATTCATTCGGATGCACAGCAAACGATTTTGGGGCCGGACGGGGCTTTTTTCCTTTTATTTCGGGTAGCGTCGGGTTGCCCGGTGGGCGAATGGGGAGCAGGGCAAACAAGGAGGGCTTATCGGATTGAACAACATTCGTCTCGGTTGGAAATTCACCATTCCGCTCGCCTTGTTCGGGGCGGTCGCCTATTTCGTCCTATTCACCGAACCGGGACGGGAGCTGCGGCACGGCAATGTCGAGCAATTGGCCGATCTGCTTCATTCTCTCGGCATATTTGCGGTGCTGGCGGGAATGATGGCCATTTTTTTTCAAACCTGGTTCCCGTTCATCCCGTTCGTGCTCATAGCCGGTGCGAATGCTTACGTGTTCGGCTTGTACGGCGGATTTGCGATTAATTACGCGATGTCATGCGTTTCCGCGGCGGCCGCTTTTTTCATTGCGAGGTATGTCGCTCACGACTATGTGGAGACGAAGCTGGCTAAATACGCTTACGTTCGGTCATTCAACCGAAAGGTTGCGCATAACGGCTTCTTCTACACGCTGCTTTGCCGGCTCATGCCGGTCATTCCTTCGTCGCTCGTCAATTTCGGCGCCGGTGTTTCGAAAATCCGGTTCCGGCCGTTTTTTGCCGCTACGGTCATCGGCAAGCTGCCGATCGTATGGATGGAGACGCTGATCGGTCATGACCTGATCCGGTTCAAAGAGCATAAAGGCCGGCTGATGATCGTGTTGCTGCTGTTCGTTCTGCTGCTTTGGCTGGGCCACTGGGTGAAACAGAAATGGACCGCCAAGCGTGACGATACCGATCCCATCTAAGGAGATGATTCCGCTTATGAGAGATTCCCGCCTGCAAACTTTGGCCGCCAATCTGGTCGGCTATTCCGTGGACGTGAAGCCCGGCGAAAAAGTGCTGATCGAAATGATCGGCTCCGAGCGGGAAATTGTCCGTTGTCTCGTAGAGGAAGTTCACGCCAAAGGCGGATACCCTTACGTGCTGTACGAAGACCGCGCCGTTCTAAGCTCGTTGCTCCAGTCGATTACGAAAGAGCAGCTCGAGCATTGGGCCGAGATGGATTTGCGCCGGATGGAGCAAATGGATTGCTACATAGCCGTCCGTTCGGGAGAAAACGTTAACGAAATGTCCGACGTTCCGAGCGACAAGCACGATTTGTACAAAAGCATTTATTACAAGCCGATCCATCTGGAACGCAGGGTCAAGAAGACGAAATGGGTCGTCCTGCGCTACCCGAACCCGTCGATGGCTCAGCTGGCCAATATGAGCACGCGCGCATTCGAGGATTTTTACTTCGACGTCTGCAATTTGGATTACCGGAAAATGGACGCGGCGATGAATCCGCTAGCCGATTTAATGACCCGTACCGACAAAGTGCGAATCATAAGCCCCGGTACCGACCTGTCGTTCTCGATCAAAGGCATCGGCGCCAAAAAATGCGCGGGACACCGCAACATTCCGGACGGGGAAGTATTCTCCTGCCCGGTGCGGGATTCCGTCAACGGGGTGCTGTCTTACAATACGCCAAGCGTCAACTCGGGCATTACATTCGAGAATGTCCGCTTCCGTTTCGAGAACGGCAAAATCGTCGAAGCGACGGCGAACGATACGAAACGGTTGAACGAGGTGCTGGATACGGACGAAGGCGCGCGCTACATCGGCGAATTCAGCCTAGGCTTCAATCCGCACATTTTGCATCCGATGAAGGATACGCTGTTCGACGAGAAGATCGACGGCAGCCTTCATTTCACTCCGGGCCAAGCGTACGAGGAATGCGACAACGGCAACCGGTCATCGGTGCATTGGGACCTGGTGCTGATCCAGCGGCCCGAATACGGCGGAGGAGAAATTTATTTCGACGATGTCCTGATCCGTAAAGACGGCCGTTTCGTCATTCCGGAGCTCGAAGGGCTCAACCCCGAGCATTTGAAGTAAGCATATTCAGGCAAAATGATCGTTGCGCGAATACGCGTTCTTCGATAAGATAGTAATTAAATACGGAAGTCGGACTAGTGCCGCTTCTACTTGGAGGGATTGTTCATGACAAGCGCAAGCAACGCGGCAATCGTAGAAATTTCGCAAACAGCCAACAAATTCAGAGCTTCCATCGTTCTCCAATATGAAAATAAATTCATCGACGTCAAAAGCATACTCGGCCTGTTTACGACTTTGCTCGATACGGGCACTTACGATTTGCACGTGCACGGTCCCGACGCCGCAGAAGCGACGACTGCAATGGTGGATGTGTTCAAGAAGCATAGCTTGATCGTAAACGTAGTAAGCGAGTAATCGTTATATAGTTGGCTTTAAGATGAGAAAGGCTGTCCCGATCAAAATCGGGACAGCCTTTCTGCATGAAATATCAGTCGATTTCTACTAATCAGTTGAATATGGGTCTGTACGAACCAAACTTCACTATTACTGAACTTTAATGCGCTATTTACTTGCCAGATGGGCGAATTCGGGAAGTAGCGAACCAAATTTTACTATTACTGAACTTAAGTTCAGTAATAGTTACGCCAGGTTCACTAATCGTCAAATTCCCGAGAAATGGAGCCAGATAGCGCAATGAGGTTTACAAATAAGCAAATACGGTTCGTTGTTCACCTGACATGCCTTACGTTAACTTTGTTAAATGGCTAAAGCGAAGTATGAGCTTCTGAAGAGCATGGCAAACTTCCGGTTTTCGGAGTGAGAGTAGCGGTCGCTCACCCTTTGAAGTAGTCGTTTTTCTTTAGACCTCAAGCACAATCTGTGCGGATCAAACCGCCTGCCCGACGGGGACGAACGCGTAGCCCAAATCTTTGGCAACCGCCGGATGCGTGACGGCCCCCCGCATCGTGTTGACGCCGCTCAGGAGCGCTTCGTTGCGTGACAGTGCAAGTACTCCGTGATTGGCGATTTCGAGCGCGTAAGGCAGCGTGGCGTTGGTCAGGGCCATCGTAGAGGTACGGGGTACGGCACCCGGCATGTTCGCTACCGCGTAATGGACGACTCCGAATTTTTCGTAAGTAGGGCTGTCATGGGTTGTGAGACGGTCGACGGTTTCGAATATGCCGCCTTGGTCGATCGCGACGTCGAGGATGACGGAGCCCGGCGACATCGAGCGGACGGCGCTTTCCGGGACTAGCTTCGGTGCTTTGGCACCCGGAATGAGGACCGCTCCGATAACGAGATCGGATTCGGCTACCGCCTCCGCAATATGAAGCGGATTGGACATGAGCGTATGGATTTGCGTGCCGAATATGTCGTCGAGCTGCCGCAGCCTCTCCGCGTTCATATCGATGATCGTAACGTCGGCGCCCAGCCCGATCGCGATTTTGGCCGCATTCGTGCCGACTACGCCGCCTCCGATGATCGTCACTTTTCCGCGCTTCACGCCGGGGACGCCGCCGAGAAGAATGCCTTTGCCGCCTTTTGGCCTCTCCAGAAATTGCGCGCCGATTTGCGCGGCCATCCGTCCGGCCACTTCGCTCATCGGAGTGAGCAGCGGCAGCGTGCGGTTCACTTGCACCGTTTCGTAAGCGATGGCGGTCACGCCTTTTGCTGTGAGCGCTTTCGCAAGCTCCGGCTCGGCCGCCAGGTGCAAATAAGTGAACAAGATCAGCTCTTGCCGGAAAAACCGGTATTCTTCGGGCAGCGGCTCCTTCACTTTCATGACCATGTCCGAACGGTCCCATACATCGGAAGCTTCGGCGCACAGGACGGCGCCCGCCGCCGCATAATCTTCGTCGCGGAAGCCGCTTCCGGCGCCCGCATTGTTCTCGATCCGGACCTCGTGCCCGGCTTTGGCCAGCGCCATTACTCCGGCAGGCGTAATCGCCACCCGGTTTTCGTTGTTTTTGATTTCTTTCGGTATGCCGATTCTCATGTTTTCCAGCTCCCCCGCACGTTATCGATACAAGTATACGTGCGAACAAGCCGTACGGCTTCGTCCCGAACCGAGAAAAAAAGAGACCGGGCTTGTGAAAAATCACAAAGTCTCCGGGCTCCCGCTCCATTTATCCGTTTTGATATCCAAAAACAGCGTTATTCGTTGATCGGTGTTCGTGAAATCGATCCCTCCGATATCCGCGATCCGCTTCAGCCGGTATGCCAGCGTATTCGTGTGCACATGAAGCGCGTCGGCCGCCTCTTTGGCGTTTCCGCCGGCAGCGAGAAACATCTCCAGCGTTTCGAGGAGATTGGCATGATGTTCCCGATCGTACGCACGAAGCCGTCTCAAGCACGGATTCTCATACCGGTGCAGCCGCTTCTGTTCGAGAAAGTAAGGAAGATAGCGATAATAGCCGAGCTCGTGATAATGGACGATCGTCCCTGTCTCCGCGGGGAACTGTGCCTTGATCTGCAGCACGGTCAGCGCTTCGCGGTAGCTTTGTTCGACGGAAGTAATTTCTTCATAGACGGCGCCGATGCCGGCTTCGAGCGGCGGGCTGGCGAACCGGTCGTTGATTTGTTGGCAAAAGGCCGTTACGAACTCCGCCGCATCCGCGGAAAAACGGGCCGCATTTGCGCTTGCCACGAGCACGATCAGCTGATTGCCGGTTATGACATGAAACACCGGGCGGACCCGCTGCGTCGTCGTAACGATATAATGAATTTGCTGATGGAGCGTGTCGTTGACGTCGGAGCGGAATTGGAACACGGTGACGCAAAACGTTCCGGGAAGCCGGATGCCGAGCGCCTGGGCTTTCGAGTTTGCCTGCTGAATCGTCTTATGGTGGCCGGTCAGAAGCTCCCAGAACAAGTCGCGGCGCTCCTCGTCCTCTTTGCGCCTTTGCGTCTGCAGCCGCAGCAGCTTGATTTTTGCGGCGCCGGCCGCCATTTTTAATTGGTATAGCGCCTTTTGGTCCAACGGGCGGTATGCCTCGATCGCCCATATATAGCCGAGGACATGATTGTCCTTGCGTATCGAGACGGCGACACGATCGCCGAGCCCGACTTCGCCGATCGATTTCACACGCAGCGGCTCGTCGCTTTCCATCAGGCGGGGGATGACGCCGTCCTTCCATAGGCTGCCTATAACATTCTCGGGTACCCGCCTGCCGATAATGGTGGCGATTCGGGCCGCGTCCGTATGCAGATCATGCTTGCTGTAAGCGAGCAGGCGATGGTTTGCATCTTCGATCGTAACGGGCGCTTCCAGCACTTCGCCGATCGTATCGGCCAAAGCTTCCAAATGATCGAAGCTTCGGTTGAAAGGATTCGTTTCCGCGTTCATCCGCGTGCTCCTCACTGTGTATAGGTTCGATCTTATTGTATCGGCTGGCCCGTGCGGATTCAATCCGAAAAATCGGGCATTCGTTTCTTATCGCTTGTGTAATCGCCGGTTTTCGTCTATCATAAGCTTATAGAAGCTGGATGAGCTTTGCGCAAAGGGGGAAACGGGATGTCTTCATCGGACGTCATGGACAGCTTGCACCAGAAAGCGTTGACGCTTCTTCAAGAAGATGCGGACAACATCGAGAAGCTGATTCAAATCCAGATGGAATCGTTAACGAATCGCAGATGCCCTCTTTATGAAGAGGTGTTGGATACACAGATGTATGGGCTCTCCCGGGAAATCGACTTCGCGGCGCGCGCGGGACTTATTTCCGAAATAGTCGGCAAGAGCATCTTGAGCGAGTTGGAGCGCAAGCTGGCCCAATTGCACGAGGCGTTGGCCAAAAACAAAGACGAGTAGCTCCCGGCGAGCCGCTCGTTTTTTTATCCGAAAGAATAGAGGAACTATGTTCCGTTAAACCCGCCGGTTTCCGGCACATCCATCAAATAAAGGAACTTCATTCCGTAATCCTCCCGATTTTCATGGAAAAACGCAGCAAGGAGGCTGAATTACGGACGTGAGTTCCTTTATTTTTGGAATATACGATTT
Source organism: Paenibacillus mesophilus (assembly GCF_005938385.1). GTDB lineage: Bacteria > Bacillota > Bacilli > Paenibacillales > NBRC-103111 > Paenibacillus_AB > Paenibacillus_AB mesophilus. The sequence goes on along the minus strand of NZ_VCRA01000020.1, from coordinate 27,155 downwards.
TCGCAGGCGAATAGCGGAACACAGTTCCGTAAACCGTAGCCGGCCGATTTACACGAGGAAAAACGCGATCCCCAATATGACATAGACGACCAGCAGCAGCACGCCTTCGTACCAGCTCGTCGACCCGTCCTGGGAAATGGACTTGGCGATCACCGCCGATACCCCGATTGCGGCGAGCTCGTAAGTGGTGAAGACGATGTTCATCGTATTGCCCATGAAATAGCTGACGAGAACGAGCACCGGGGCCACGAACAAGGCGATTTGCAAGCTGCTGCCGATGGCGATTTCGACGGCGGCGCCGATTTTGTTTTTCATGGCAAGGAAGATGGCGGCGCTGTGCTCCGCAGCATTGCCGATGATGGCGATCAGGAATGCGCCGACGAACAGCTCGGACAAGCCGAACTTGTGCGTAAATTCCTCCAGCGTACCGACGAGCCATTCGCTGATGAAAGCGACCATGACGGTGGCGAGCAGCAGGAACAGAATGGATTTCCCTTTGCTCCAATTCATCTCGTGCGCGTTCGCATCCTCGACGTGGACAGAGGCGGTGTCGCTCAGCTCTTCCTTGTGAGTAATCATGGAGAAGAGCAGCCATAGCACATAAGCCAATATCAGAATGACGGCGACAACGAGGCTGAGCGTGTCCGTTTCCTTGGTGGTGAAGCTTTTGGCAAACAGCGCCGGTATGAACAAGGCCACGACGGACAGCAGCATCAGAGACGCGTTGTAGCCCGCCAGCTTGACGTTGAAGTTTTGGACTTTATATTTCAAGCCCCCGAACAACACGCTGAGGCCGAGAACGAGCAGCATGTTGCCGATGATCGAGCCGGTGATGCTCGCCTTGACCATATCGTGCAGGCCGTCCTTGACGAGGAAAATCGCGATGATCAGCTCGGCCGCATTGCCGAACGTAGCGTTCAAAAATCCGCCGACCCGCTGACCGGCATAGTGGGCCACGCTTTCCGTCGCTTTTCCCATGAAGCCCGCGGCGAATATGACGGCAATACAGCACAGGAAAAATTGCAGCGTGCTGGACATCCCGCTGTAATGGGCGATTGCGCTAACGGCGAAGCTTGCAATCAAAATGGCGTAAAACAGCTTTTGTTTCATATCCATGCTCCTTCCGACTTGTACCAGTGTTCCTTAGGAACTTTAACCGAATTACCGACCTATTCCGTTAAAGTTCCTTATTGTTCCAAATCCTATTCTACTATAAAGGAAAAATTTGAAAATGCATAGAACAAATGAACGATTTCCGAACGTTTCCCGTTTGGTTGCGAACCGACCTCCGGACAAGGTACAATGGAAATATTCGTATACAAGGAGTGAGACGAATGTCCGTTGACAATCAAACGGGAATGATCCGCATTTCCGATGACGTCGTAGCTACGATCGCCGGACTGGCCGCACTTGAAACACCGGGAGTCGCCGCCATGTCGGGAGGCATTTCGGAAGGATTGGCAAAACGGCTCAGCGGGAAAAACGTGCAGAAGGGCGTATCCGTTGAAGTCGGACAATTGGAAGCGGCGATTGATTTGCGCGTAATCGTCAATTTCGGTTCGAAAATACAAGAGGTTTGCCGCCAACTGCAGGAAAACGTGAAAGAAGCCGTGGAAAACATGACGGGATTGAACGTAGTGGAAGTCAACGTGAAAGTCGAAGGCGTCGCTTTTAAGGAAGAGGAAGCGGAAGAAGCGGCTGTACGAATCAAGTAATGAACGGGCGGTGCTTAGGCACCGCTTTTTTGTTGTCCAGGTTCATCCTAAAAAATAAAGCGGCGCAACTGCGCCGCAACATTTTACAAAGTCAAGCCCGAACCAACCTCAGAAACTCGCGCATGAAGCCGGGCAAATCCGGCCAAGCATGGCCGGAGACGATGTTCCCGTCCACGCAAAGCGTTTCTTTCGCGTAAGAGGCGCCGAGGTTCTCGACGTCCGGTCTGCAAGCCGTGTAAGCGGTCATCGTGCGGCCTTCGAAATAGCTGTTGTTCTTCAGGGCGGCGAGCACGAGAGCCGCGTGGCAGATCGCGCCTACGGGCTTATTCGTTTCGAAAAAATGGCCCACGATGCGCGGGATGTGCTCGTTCAACCGGATATATTCCGGCGCCCGGCCTCCCGGGATAATAAGGGCATCGAACTCGGCCGGGTTGACATCCGCGAACGAAACGTGAGACTCCAGCTGATAGCCCGGTTTTTCCGTATACGTGTCCCATCCTTCGAAATCGTGCACGACCGTCCGCAGCACTTTCTTGGTCGGGGAAGCGACAACGGCTTCATACCCTTCTTCCAGTACGCGGTACAGCGGGTAATATACTTCCAGCGATTCCGCAGCATCCCCCGTGATGATCAAAATTTTTTTGGACATCATTTCACGCTCCTTTGCTCGGATGAAAGTCGGGTCATTCCTATGTAACCTTGCAAATCTATCATGAAACAGAGATGCCGCCTTGTAAAGAGGGGGATTTTGTAACATTTTGTAAAATGGGAACACAAAAAAGCGGCGCAGGAGCGCCGCATAAGTGAATTATTCCGGTAACGTCAGTTGGAAAAAGTGAACGTCCTGCCAAGCGTCGAACTTGTAGCCGACTTCTTTAAAAACGCCGATCGGCACGAAGCCGAATTTATGGTGAAGCCGGACGCTCGTCTCGTTGCCGCCCGTAATAGCAGCGATAATGACATGAAAGCGGCGTTCCCGAGCGATGCCGAGGATCCTTTCCATCAGAGCCGTCCCGATACCACTTCCGCGGAAATCTTTATCCAAGTAAATCGACAGTTCCGCCGTGCGGCTGTAAGCCGGCTTGCTTCGAAAGGCGGTTAAGCAGCAGTACCCCGCGACGCAACCATCCCGTTCGGCCACGATGAGAGGATAACGTTCGCCGAACTGCGCGAACCATCCTTCGCGTTCATCAATCGATTGGACTGCAAGATCGAAGGTGGCGACGGTATGCACAATCGCATCGTTGTAAATGTCAAGCAGCTTTAGTAAATCTTCCCGCACCGCGTAGCGTATCGAAATGGACACTACGCACCCCTCCGTCCGTTATCTATGTCTTCGTTCCTTATGCTCCTTATGTTCCTTGTCCGTCCGGGTATATTCTCTGGAAATGCTGAGCAATATGCCGATGCTGCACATCGTAACGAGCAGGGATGAGCCTCCGGAACTGATGAGCGGCAGCGTAATCCCTGTCATGGGGATCGTGCCGGTTACGCCCCCCATATTGATCAGCGCCTGGATGCCGATTAATCCGATGATTCCGATCCCGGCCAAGTTCCCGAACGTGTCGGGACATCGCAGAGAGACGATAATGCCTCGCCACAAGAAAGCCAAATAGAAGAGCAAAAATAAAACGGTGCCTACAAAACCGAACTCCTCGCCGATAATCGCGAAGATGAAGTCATTGTAGGCTTCCGGCAAATAATGCATCTTCTGAATGCTTTGGCCGAAGCCCGCGCCCATGACCTCTCCGTGCCCGAAGGCATATAACGATTGCACGATCTGATAGCAGACGTCCTTCTCATCGAACCAAGGATCGAGATAGCACGATATACGATCCATCCGATAGCCGAGCGACTTGGACGACAGCATGTACATCGTCAGGACTAAGGAGGCAATAACGGCAATCGACCCGACAGCCAGAAAGATGTGCTTTAGGTTGGCGCCTCCGACGACGATGACGAGCGAAGCGGCCATAACGAGAATCATCATGGACCCGAAATCGGGCTGCAGCATGATCAGTCCGGCAACAAATCCGACGATAATGACTGTCGGCAGAAGCCCCTTCTTCAAGTCGCGGAATTTCTCGCCTTTCTTGCTGATCAATAAAGATAAATAAAGGATGACGGCTACTTTGGCAAATTCCGAAGGCTGCATACTGAACCCTGCTATATTAAACCAGCTCTTCGCGCCATTCGCCTCGATTCCGAAAAACGGAACCAGGATAAGCAGTACCAGCACCATGATAAAGGCGGGGCGCAGCAGAGGCTTAAGCTTGCTCGCCGGAATATTCATAAGAAAAAACATGCCAACCGTGCCGGCGACGGCAAAGATGGCTTGTTTCTTCACGAAATATAACGGATCGTTGTTGAACTTTTCCTTGGCTAGCGCGATTACGGAGCTTGCGCTGAAAACCATGACAAGCCCGAAACCGACGAGCAGAAACGTAAGCAGCAGCAGCATGAAATCCGGAGTGCCCCTACGGGGTTCGTTCATAACGGTTCCGCCTTCACGTTTATTCGCTCAGCTGCTTTTTCAATTCGGCCAGCTTCGTGTTCGCGATTTTCAGAACTTGATCCGGAATCGGGGAGTCGTAATCGAGACCGTGCGGGAATGTGCCGCGTCCGATATAAGCGTCTTCCAGCGTCAAAATCGCGTACGGGGATTCCAGCTTGCCTTCCACAACTCTCGCGTTGAACCGCAAAAAATACTCGTCGTTCGTCGGTTTATATTCCACTTTCAAATCGTATGTAGCGCGGTAATATTCCCATTGCCAGCGAATGAAGCCGATCTTGGTCGATACGCTGTCCAAATGAGCCAAATCGCTTTTCAAGCCTTTCAGTCCTGCATTTTCGATAATCACGATAGGGAACCTCCTGAGCGTTCATATAAAGTATTTCCGGCAGGCGTGCAATCCTTTATCCATGATAGTATGTTTCCCTTGCATGCGCAAGCCTATTAGGAATCCGAGATTTTAAAATTTGATGGCGATCCCGACGCGCGGATGAAACGGCTGTGCCGTTTTGGTACAATGAAATCAGTAAACCGTTAAGAAACTGTAACGTAATCATGCAACTGTCGGGAGTGGAGAAAGCATGAACAGCCTATCGGAAAAGCTGCAGTCGATGTTCGCGGATATGGTGGCATGGCGCCGCCATCTGCATCGCCATCCCGAACTTTCTTACGAGGAGAAGCGCACATCCGTATTCGTGGCGGATTTGCTGAAGCAATGGGGCGTCGAGGTCAGGGCGAACGTCGGCGGGTACGGGGTCATCGGTACGGTGCGCGGAGCGAAGCCGGGCCCGACGGTAGCGCTGCGGGCCGACATGGACGCTCTGCCTATACAAGACGAGAAAACGTGCGAATATGCATCGACCGTCCCCGGCGTCATGCATGCATGCGGACACGATGCGCATACGGCAGCGCTGCTCGGGGTGGCGAAGCTGTTCGCCGGGAAAAGGGGAGAACTGGCGGGGACTATAAAGCTGCTGTTCCAGCCCGCGGAAGAGCTGAGCCCGGGCGGTGCGGCACCGATGATCGCGGACGGGGCGCTGAAAGGAGTCGATGCCGTTTATGGGGTTCATCTGTGGACGCCGTTTCCGGCTGGCAACGTGTATTCGGCCGCGGGTCCGGTCATGGCGGCTGCCGACGAATTTGTCATTCAAATCAAGGGCAAAGGCGGTCATGGCGGATTGCCCCACGAGACGGTGGACAGCATTATGGTCGGGGCCCAACTTATCGTAAACCTGCAGACGATCGTCAGCCGCAGTATCGATCCGGTCGAGCCGTGCGTCGTATCGGTAGGGAAAATCCAGGCCGGCAACGGCTTCAATGTTATAGCGGAATCGTGCTGCATCACCGGGACCGTACGCTCGTTCGATGTTCGCGTAAGGGATCGGATCGTGGAACGAATGGAGCAAATATGCGCGCGAACCGGAGAGATGTACGGAGCCGATATTAAGCTGGACTACAAGGTCGGGTATCCTCCGGTCGTCAACGACGAGGCGGAAACGGAACGATTTTTTCGCGTTGCCTCTCGACTGTTCGGTGCCGATCGGGCGGTTCGCAGTCCGCTGATCATGGCGGGCGAAGACTTCTCGTACTACTTGCATCACGTTCCCGGCTGCTTCATGTTCGTGGGAGCGGGCAACGCGGAAGGGGGGATCGTCGCGCCTCACCATCATCCGCGGTTCGACATCGACGAGTCGGCCATGCTTCAGTCGGCGGCGCTGCTTTTCTCGATGGCGGAAGATTATTTGGAAGCGAACCGCCGCTAAGGAATGGAACAAACTCACAGGTATGCCCTCCCTGTACCCGGAAAACCTAAAGATGCAATCCGTCAACATAAGCAGAAGGAGGAGGCTATCCGGTGAAAACGATAAAAGATATCATGAGTACCGATTGCGTTACGGTTACGCTCCAAGATAATCTTTACGAAATCGCGGTGAAGATGAAGCAGAACGATATCGGCTTCGTCCCCGTAGTCGAAGGCAAGAGGCTGATCGGAGTCGTAACGGACCGCGACTTGGTCGTTCGCGGCTATGCCGAGAAGCATTCCGGATCCACGGCGGTGGAGGAAGTGATTTCCAAAGACGTGACGACGGTCGCGCCGGACACGACGATCGACGAAGCGGCGAAGCTGATGGCGCGGGACAAAATTCGCCGTCTGCCGGTCGTAAGCGGCGGCGAGCTTGTCGGAGTCGTAGCGATTGCCGACTTGGCGGTACGGGAAATTTTCGTGAACGAAGCCGGCGAAGCGTTAAGCGAAATTTCCGAGAATGTCGACCATATGGCTTCGGCACGTTAATTCCGAAGTCCACCTGAATACACAAAAAAGAGAGACGGCATCCGTGTATCGTGCCGCTCTCTTTTTTGTCGTTTAGAAAATTATGCGAAGCTAATTTCCACGGATAACGGGGGCTCCCCCAAAAGTAATCGGAATCGGCATCGGAGGCCAGCATCACTTTTGGGGGATTTCTCACTCCCCCGCTTTCCGGAATCCGGCCTCTTCGGCCGCTTCCTCGGTACAGAACATCATCTCGGCTTTCGTCTGACTGTAAGACTTTCCGCCGGGGAGATGATAAATTTTCTCGTTTTTGGAATTGATGTTGCCTTTGATTTGAGGATCTTTGCAGGAGGCTGCGCTTCCCGTCTTGTTCGGACCGCTTTTGGCGTCTCCGCCGCCCCATAAGCCTTTGCCTTTGTTCCGCGCTTCCCGCTCGGTCTCTACGAACGTTTTGGCAAACATGACGTTCGGCGGAATCGTCATCGTGTTGGCATAGCCTTCCTTGAGCATCGTCTCGTTGTACATCTCCGCGCTGCCTTTGACGAACACGTAGCGGAGCAGCCGTCCGTATTTGTCTTTATCCCCGGCGTCGGCAAACAAGTATACGGTTTTTCCGGTCAGCTGTTTTTTCGAATACGCGCTTGCTTCCTTGCCGTATTTCTCGACCGGACTGTTCGGCTTGACCGTCTCGGGCGTATTCATGCCGATTAGCCGGACCTTCTCGCCCTTATCCGTCTCGAACGTATCCCCGTCGACGACCCTTTTCACTTCGGCGGTCGTGTAGGACCGGCCTTTCAGTTCAGGGTAGCGGCTCCATATTCCGTCCATGCCGTCCGCTCCGCCGCTCGCGGCAGGCGAGCCGCAACCGGAAAGCAGCAGCGCGAATAGAAGCAGAATACGAATCGGTTTGAAATGGTGCATGTGCGGTTCCTCCCCCGTATGTTCAATCTCTATAGTACTCTTTCGGCGAGCGGCGTTCAACGCGTAAAAGCGGGGCGGACCGTTTATTTCCGCCCGATTCTTTTCATACTAATACTGATTTGGAATAAGGGGAATGGAACTGGAGGGAACCGACATGCGCTATGATCCGGATCGGCCGCTGGTTGTCCAAAGCGATTCGACCGTAATGCTCGAAGCCGGCCATCCGCAAGGAGAAGAAGCGGGCATCGCCCTGAGCCGCTTTGCCGAACTGGTGAAGACTCCGGGACTGATCCACACATACCGGATGACGCCGCTGTCCTTGTGGAACGCCGCTTCATCGGGTTTGAGCGTGGAGCACATCATCGGCGTTTTGAACAGCTACGGCAAATTCGATGTGCCGCTGCAGGTGAAGCAAAATGTGAGCCACTTCGTCGGACGATACGGGCTCGTCAAGCTCGTGATCGACGGTCAGCGGATGATGCTCGTTGCGGAAGATAAGGAGCTGCTGGAGAAGCTGTCCGGATACAAGTCGCTCCAGTCTTACTTCATTGGAGGAGCCGCGGCCGATGGCGCGCTGGAAATATCGCCGGTTTACCGGGGCGTAATCAAGCAGGATTTGATCCGGCTCGGATTTCCGGTGCAGGACTTGGCCGGCTATCACCACGGCGAAACGCTGCCGATCCGTCTCCGCGAATCGACCGCGGCGGGCGAGCCGTTCCGGCTGCGCGACTATCAGCGGGCCGCCGCCGACGCTTTCTATAACGGAGAACGGCTGCACGGCGGAAGTGGAGTGGTCGTGCTGCCTTGCGGCGCGGGGAAAACGGTGATCGGCATCGCCGCGCTCGCCAGGCTGCAGTGCGCCGCGCTCATCTTGACGACAAACGTAGCATCCGTGCGCCAATGGAAGCGCGAGCTGCTAGACAAAACCGACCTCGACGAGGAGCTGGTCGGCGAATATTGCGGGGACCGCAAGGAGGTTCGCCCGGTTACGATCGCCACTTATCAAATATTGACGCACCGGCATCGCAAGGAGGACGGATTTTCGCATATGTCGCTGTTCAGCGAGCGCGACTGGGGGCTGATCGTTTATGACGAAGTGCATCTGCTGCCCGCTCCGGTGTTCCGGGCGACCGCCGACATTCAAGCGACCCGCAGACTCGGATTGACGGCGACGCTCGTTCGCGAAGACGGGCGGGAGGAGGACGTGTTCTCGCTCGTCGGCCCGAAGCTGTTCGAGGCCGGGTGGAAAGATTTGGAGCACAAAGGCTGGGTTGCCCGCGTGCAATGTATGGAAGTGCGCGTTCCGCTGCCCGATGAGGTACGGGAGGCGTACTCGCAGGCGGAAGCGCGGCACAAGCAGCGGATAGCCGGGGAAAATCCGGTCAAGCTGGACGTGCTGATCGGCTTGCTGGACCGGCACAAGGAGGAGCAGACGCTCGTAATCGGCCAATATTTGGATCAGCTGAGGCTCATATCCGAGACGGTCGGCGCGCCGATGATATCGGGAGAAATGCCCCACGAAGAGCGGGATGAGCTGTACGAGCGGTTCAACCGCGGCGACATCCGGACGCTCGTCGTATCCAAGGTGGCCAACTTCGCGATCGACTTGCCCGATGCCCGGGTCGCCATCCAGGTTTCCGGCAGCTTCGGCTCGCGGCAGGAAGAGGCGCAGCGTCTCGGCCGGATTTTGCGTCCGAAGCGGGAGGATAACCGCGCCTACTTTTACTCGCTTGTCAGCGACGATACGCGGGAGCAAGATTTTTCGATACACCGTCAGCTGTTTTTGCTGGAACAAGGATACCGATACGAAATCCGGAAATCGGAGCCCGGAGCGGAACGGGAATTGGAGGTGCTGGATGAAGCTTGAGGAATTGCTTGCGAATATGTCGGAACCGATGCGCCATGAAATATGCCGCCATAACGGATGGGCCGGAGCGGAGCCGGACTTGGCGCGTCAGCTCCGGTCGGACGAAGCCGTCCGCCTGATGGTCGATTCGCTTTTTGAGCTGGAGCGAAAGACGCTGGATCTCATCGTGCGCCGTTTCGGCCGCGAACCTTTCGACTTCGCGAAGCTGGAGAAGACGGGGCGGAAGAACTGGTCCGGTGCCGCATTGAAGGTGGGGCTGATCCGGCTATGCCGGAGAGGCATTATATTCGAGCTTCGCAGAAAATGGGGGGAGACGGACTATATCCTTCCGGAGGACTGTTTTCCGCTGTGGCAAAAGCTGCTGCTGCCCATTGCGGCGGACAAGGCGATATATGAGGGGGAAGAAGCCGCTTCCGATTCGCTGTATCGTCCCGGAATAGCCGTTCACATGCTGTCCGTACTGGCTTATATCGCCAAGGAGGATGTAACGGTCACGCAGAAGGGCGGGACTCACAAACGGCATGCGGGACGGCTTGCCGCGCTTGTCCCGGTTCGGGATGAGGAGTTGAAGCCGGCTGAGGGGGCGCCGGCAATCGTAAAAGCCGACTTCGGTTCCGCCGCCGTCGATTTCTTATGCGGAGCGGCGCTCCGGCTGGGCTTGCTCGCCAAAGGAAGCGAGCGGCTGACGGTAAAGCCCGGACGGCTGGCGCAATGGTTCTCGCTGTCCGAGGCGGAGATGAACGATCGACTGTATGAACTATGGAAAACGGCAAACGGTTCGACGGACGTTTGGCTGCAGCATGCGGTATGCTTCGCAGAACAAATGCCGGAAGGAAGCTGGATTTCAATCGGGAGTATGGTCGGGCAGCTGTGCGATGCAGGCGTCGGGACAGCGGATGCCAAATCCGGCGGCCAAATACGGATGACGAACCAGGCCGAACCGCTGCTGTCCTGGCTTGCTCCGCTGGCCGCTTGGGGATGGTCGGAAATTGGCAGTGCGGCGGACGGCAATCGATTATTCCGCTGGCTTCGGAAACCGCAGCCGCTTGGAGCGGACAAGGGATTGCCGCATGACGGATTCGATGGGGAGCAGACCGCTCCGGTCAACCGAACCGATGGCGGGGGGCGGTTCTTCATTCAGCCCGATTTCGAGCTTATAGTGCCGCCCGATTGTTCTTACCGGGTGAGATGGGAGCTGGAGATGATCTGCGAACGTGTCCGGCATGAGCATATGGCCGTATACCGGATGACACGGGAAACGGTAGTTCGGGCGCTGGATCATGGAAGAACGGCGGACGGCACGCTGCAATTTCTGGAAGCCCATGCGAAGTATGCAGTGCCGGACAACGTAAAGGCGGCGATCGCGCAATGGGGCGAGCAGCAGTCGCAGCTGCGGGTGGAGACGGTCACCGTATTGAGATTCCGGGATGAAGCTACGGCGGATACGGTTCGCCGGAACGATCGGATCGCGCCGCTGCTTGCTGAAGCATTGGGGCCTGCGGCATGGGTCGTACGTGCGGATAAGGCGGCGGAGCTTAGGGCGCTGCTCGAGCGGAGCGGCTATAGCCCCGGCGGGATCAAGCGCGGAGCGGATGAGGAAGGCGCTTCGTTTCCGCTTCTGGATGAAGCCGCGCAGCAGCCGGAGCCGCCGGTCGAAGCCGGGGGACTGGACCCTATTCCAGCCGATGGAGGCGTTCCCTCTAAAGGGCTTATTTACTCGAAGGCGGCGGTGCAGTATTATGATAGAGAGTGCAATTTTCCGTTAATCGAAGACGTGTATCCCGGACTGCAGGAAGTTCCGCCGATATGGCTGAAAGACCTCAGAACGTATCACGTATCGACCCGCAAGCAGATGGTCCAGAAGGCGTTGGACTGGAAAGCGTGTCTTCGGCTGCGGAAAGCAGGCGCCGATACTCTACTAATCCCTCTTCGTCTGGACGGCATCCGCGACGATTGGGCGGTTACCGGCTTCGAGCAAATGAACGAAGTCCGGCTGCAGCCCGATCAGTGGGAGGAGATGCAGCTCATATTGCCGGGAATCAACGACGAGTCCCGGTGACGGAGGAGGACGGAACCGATGAGCATGACCGAGACGCAAACGCTTGATATGGCGCAATTGCTCCTGCAGGCGTACAATGTCGGAGACATGATCAATAGCTCCGCGGAAGTGGCGGAATATATACGATGGAAAAACGCCGTGGAACGAGATTCCGAAATCCAGACGGCCGTATCGGCTTTCGCCAAGGCGAAGCTGAATTTCGAGGATTGCGAAAGATTCGGACATTTTCACCCGGATTACCATGCCGCGTTGGAAGCAGTCCATAAAGCGCAGGAGAAGCTCGACGCCTTCGAAGCGGTCCGACGGTTCAAGGAAGCGGAATCGCTGCTCGACGATTTGCTGTTCAGCGTGTCGGAGACAATCGCACATGCCGTTTCGGAAACGATCAAGGTGCCGAGCAACAACCCGCTGCCGACAGGCGGCAGCTGCAGCACCGGCGGATGCAGCGGAGGGTGCAGCAGCTGCGGCTGACAAGCCCGCACAATCAGTGCAGCTTGAAATCGGGCACGACGGCGCCGACCTCGTCTTTGCTCCAGTTCCGCACAGGCGGACGATGGAACGGGGCGAGGGCGGCCCGCTCGTCGGGCTTCAGCCAGCCGAGTTGGATAAGCGCTTCCACAACCGCCGGATACAGCGCCCTCTGCGCCCCGTCCGCGATTTTGACGGCCAGAGCGGCGCCTTCCCCGGGGGCGGTTAACGCAAAGACGCCTTCGGCGCCCATTTTGCCGATGATGCGGCCGCCCGTCGCTTCGATCAGCCGGGTATCGAACCGATCCGTTCCGGCCATGTAGTGCGGATGATTGCGGACGGCATCGAGAATGGTGCGGCAAGCGGCAGCGCGCGGCTCGTCGAGCCGGGCCGGTGCGCCCAGCGTGGCGAACGCGTATGCGAGCCGATCGAGCGGCAGGCCGAATACCGGGACGCCGCAGCCGTCGGTGCCGAGGCGAATGCGTCCGGGCGATACGCCGGCCAGATCGGCTATAGCGCGGAGCATCGCTTGCTGCACCGGGTGATCGGGCGAGACATAGCCGCCGGTCGGAGCGTTCATGATGCGAGCTAACGCCAGCATTCCGGCATGCTTGCCCGAGCAGTTGTTGTGCAGCCGGGTCGGCTCCTCGCCCGCCCGCTTCATCCGGTCTGCCGCCGGCTCATGAAACGGATAGTGCGAACCGCACAGCAGCGCATCCGGCGCAAGCCCGAGCTTGCCCAGCATGTCGGCCACGGTTCGGACATGCTCGCTCTCTCCGTTGTGAGACGCGCACATCAGCGCGATCTGCTCGCCGGTCAGACCGAATCGCCGGTCGGCGCCCGCCTCGATAACCGGGACGGCCTGCAAAGGCTTGGCGGCCGATCTGGCAAATGTAAGATAGCCGGCATCTCCGGCATAAGCAAGCAAGCTGCCCTTCGCCTCGACGACGGCAATATGCCCGTGATGGACCGATTCCGTCAAAGGTCCCCGCTCGATGCGTACCAATAGTTCTGAACTCATGATTTGCGATCACTCCCGTTTGTGTAGTCATCATGCTGGCTTCCTCAAGCCATGATTGCGCCGCAATTTTACAGCCGTTAAGGCGATCCGATAGAAGGAAGGAAAGAAGACGATGTATCCACTACGCACCGGCCTCATCTTGTGGGTGTCCGACCTGAAGCAGACGAAGCATCTGGAGAAGTTCGGCACCATTCATTACGTCTCGAAGCGAATGCACTACGTCGTCTTATACGTAAATGCCGAGAAGGCGGATGAAACGACGAAGGCGATCCAGAAATTGTCGTTCGTAAAAAAAATCGAGAGGTCGTTCCGAAACGAGATCCGTACGGAATATAATAGTAATGTGCCAGATAAAGCGAAACTTTACACATAGAAACCGTCGCGTAATAACGTATCTGCTTGGAGATACGTATTGCTTGATATGAGAAATCGGGCGTCGGTTACTAGGTAAATGCGGGAATATTCCATAGCCGGGCGAAGTGCATTCCCTTTTGCCGGCTTCATTCATAAGATTTAATTATACCATGCCGGATCGTATTCTTAATAGTTGGCGGACGGCATGTTTTTTAAAAAATTCGCGTACCTCAAACGGGCGGTCAAACTTCAAAAAATAGTACATATTCCATTTGGAAAAATATTAAAGATCGAGTAAAATAAAGTTAACTTCGATGTACATAGGTAATAAGGCCTGATTCGGTAGGAAAGGGGTTGGGATTATGAAGGATAAAATTATGGATCGCTGGAGCACGTATGAACCGTTCTACGTCGTGTTGGGCGATAAAAAAATAGCCGACATCATCATTACGAATCATGCCCGATCCCGCTGGATCGATCGCGTAGAAAGCGAAAAGACCGGCTTCGAGGATATTTGCGCTTTTCTGTGGGATCGGTTGAAAAAAGACCAAATCAAGCCTTATTACAAAAACGAGAAAGACGTCTATGTCATCGAGGAAGACTTGGTCATGGTAGCCGAGTTTTCCGTACTCGAGAACGAATACGATATTGCCGGCAACCCGCTCCACAAAATGATAATCGTCACTTTCTTGGGACGCATGTCCGAGGTGATCGAGCTGCGGGACTTGAAATCCTATTATTCCTGGCTCCGGCATTCCCGGAGAATGACTTTGATCAAGAACAGCCGTAAACGGAAATAACGACAGCCGTCGTTTCGATCAAGCATGCAGCCGCAAGCGGCCCGCATGCTTTTTTAACCTGTATAGAGGTTATAAATTTCGGTCGTATTTCGTTTCCATTTGTTGCAAACCGGCGGCCGTTCCGCTACAGTATCTAATAGAAAGGGGGCGGGAGCGGTATGGCGTTAAATTTTCATCAGCTGCATATTTTTTATACGGTAGCCGATAAGGGAAGCTTCTCGATGGCGGCACAGGCGCTTCATATGACGCAGCCCGCAGTGACGATGCAGGTTCAGTCGCTCGAAGATTATTTCGGCACGAAGCTGCTCCAACGGTCCACGAAAAAAATCGAATTGACCGAAGCCGGCCGTACGCTGCTTCCGTTCGCCAAACGAAGCATCGATCTGATCAAAGATACGGATATCGCGATGTCCAAATTTACCCATATGCTGGAAGGGCGCCTGCAGCTCGGAGCGAGCCTTACGATCGGCGAATATATACTGCCCCGGCTGCTGGGGCCGTTCAGCAAAGAATACCCGAGTATCTCCGTCAGCCTGAAGGTTATGAATACGACGCAAATTCTTGAGGAAATCTTTAATCATCAGTTGACGTTCGGCCTCGTCGAAGCGCCGATTCATCACCCCGACGTCAAAGCGGAAATCGTGCTGAACGACGAGCTGAAGCTGATCGTTCCTTCGGATCATCCGCTTGCCGTTCAGGAATCGATTACGCTGGACGATGTGCTGAAGTATCCGTTCATCCTGCGCGAGCAAGGATCGGGTACGCGGCAGGTGATGGAGGAAGAGCTGCAGCGAGTCGGCTTCGGGACGGACCGGCTCAAAATCGTCATGGAGCTTGGCAGCACCGGAGCGATCAAATCCGCGGTGGAAGCGGGCCTCGGCATAACCCTCATGTCGCCTACGGCCGTCAGACACGAGACGGCGCTCGGCATTTTTAAAGTGAAATCGATCGAAGGCTTGACCTTTACCCGGCACTTTTATTCGATCTATTTGCAGGCGGCTCTTCTCCCGATTTCGGCGGTCACGTTTTTGACGTTTTTGCGGGAGCGCGATTTGAATGCCTGGTTATGAGCCGGTAAGCAAGCGAATATTCATAGGAAAGCGAGGAACGACAGCGTGACGGAACGGTATGACCTGCATTCGCATACGACCGCTTCAGACGGTACGAACGCTCCCGCCGTAAATGTCAGACTGGCACGGGAAGCCGGGCTTCGCGGGCTCGCCATTACGGATCACGACACGGTGGCGGGCGTCGCAGAGGCGGTGGCCGAAGGGAAAAGCTTGGGCATGACGGTCATCCCCGGCGTGGAAATAAGCACGGTCGCGGACGGACGGGATATTCACGTGCTAGGTTACTACATCGATACGGAAGACCCTGTATTCCGGCAGCGTCTGGAACAGCTGAGGCGTACCCGCGATTTGCGCAACGAGATGATACTGGCCAAGCTGGCCGAGCTGGGGCTTCCCGTGACGATGGATGAGGTGCTGGAACAATCGCGCAAGAAGCCCGGCAAAGACGAGACGGTAGGTCGCCCCCATATCGCAGCGGTGCTTGTCGGGAAAGGGTATGTCGCCGACATGAGCGAAGCGTTCGACCGATACTTGGGCAATGGCGCGGCGGCCTACGTCAATCCCCCTCGCAGCCGTCCGGAGGATGCGATCGATTGGATCCGCGAAGCGGGCGGAGTGCCCGTCATTGCACATCCCGGCCTGTACGGAAACGATGAGCTCGTACAACGGCTGATCGAATATGGAGCTGCTGGCATCGAGGCGTACCATTCCGACCATTCGCCGGAAACCGAAGCGCATTATGCGGATATGGCGGAGCGGTTCGGATTGATTGCGACCGCAGGCTCGGATTTCCACGGCTCGAGGGGCGGAGTCGTCTTCCACGCGCCGCTCGGGGCTCGCCATGCCGGTGCCGACATCGTACAGCGTCTGCAAGCTTCAAGCCGTTATTTCGAGAGGAGCCGTGACCGGTCGTGACTATACGTAAAGCCATTATACCCGCAGCGGGACTCGGTACGCGTTTCCTGCCCGCCACGAAGGCGCAGCCGAAAGAAATGCTGCCGATCGTCGACAAGCCGGCGATCCAGTACATTATTGAAGAAGCGATCGAGTCCGGCATAGAGGACATTATTATCGTAACCGGGCGCAACAAAAGGGCGATCGAGGATCATTTCGACAAATCGGTCGAGCTGGAGGCGACGCTCGAAGAGAAGGGCAGCTCGGATCTGCTGCGCATCGTGCAGGACATATCCAATATGGCCGACATTCACTATATCCGGCAAAAGCAGCCGCTCGGTCTCGGCCATGCCGTCCACTGCGCGAGAAAGTTTATCGGAGACGAACCGTTCGCCGTGCTACTTGGAGACGACATCATCGACTCCAATCCGCCTTGCTTGAAACGGATGATCGATTTGTACGAGCGCGAGCGTTCGTCCGTCATCGCGGTGCAGCGCGTACCTTGGGAAGACGTGCAGAAGTACGGGATCGTTTCTCCTTCGGAATCGGTAAACGGACCGGTCCCCTACTCGCGGATCGAAGATTTGGTCGAGAAGCCGGACCGCGAGGCGGCCCCTTCCAATATGGCCGTTATCGGCAGATACATCATCGAGCCGGATATTTTCCGGCTGCTCGAGGAGTGCAAGCCGGGCCGCGGCGGAGAAATCCAGCTGACGGACGCGCTTCGCCTGCTGAATACGATCAAGCCGATGATCGCTTATCCGATCGAGGGCAAGCGGTACGACATCGGGGACAAATTCGGCTATATCGAAGCGACGATCGAATTTGCTTTGTCGCGCGACGATTTGAAGCAGGACGTTAAGCAATATTTGACGTCGCTCGTAGAGGGATGGACGCTCGGATCGGGAGCGAGAAGGTAGAACGATGGATTTGCGGGCCTGCGGGCCCGCTTTTTTTTAATTCGAAGAAGGCTCCGCATCGTGGGGTAATCTTGTGAGGAGTTTGCCGGTTGCGAGAATAGTGTTCCTGTAAGGGGATTTGAAGGCTTGTCGTAATATTTGAGTAAGAATGTCACAATATAGCACTAATCAACGGCGATGAACTGTGGTATTTTGTAGGGAGTGTCGTATTTTTTCAGTACATAGGAGCTTTAACGGAATTACCTCCCTGACTGACGACCGGAGCTTTGTCGAGTCCGGCAAGTCCCGTTCGTCAGTGAGCAGATATTCCGTAAAAGTTCCATATCCGAGGGAGTGGATCTATTGTGATTCGTGTGGCCATGCTGAGCTTTTGGCACGTGCACGCCAAAGATTACGCCAAACAAATTAACGAGCATCCGGATACGGAAATTGTAGCGGTATGGGACGAAATAGCCGAAAGAGGCCAAAAGGAAGCCGAAGCCAGAGGTGTAAGGTTCTATGAATCGCTTGACGAGCTGCTTGCGCAGCCGGATATCGATGCGGTAGTCGTCGATACGCCTTCGAATATGCACCGGGATGTTATGGTCAAAGCGGCGAACGCCGGCAAACACATCTTTACGGAGAAAGTATTGGCCACGACGATCCGGGAAGCGAATGAGATCGTAGCTGCCGTAGAGAAGGCGGGCGTCAAGCTGACCGTATCGCTTCCCCGTCTGAACGACGGCTACACGCTTGCTATTCAGGAAGTGCTGAACCAAGGACTGCTCGGCGAATTGACGCTGGTGCGCGCACGCTTGTCGCATGGCGGAGCGGTGGCGAACTGGCTGCCTGCGCATTTCTATAACCTGGAGCAGACGGGCGGGGGAGCGCTGATCGATCTGGGCTGTCATCCGATGTATTTGACCCGCCTGTTCCTCGGGCTCCCGGAAAGCGTTACCGCGAACTACGGATATGTGACGGGCAAAGAGGTCGAGGACAACGCCGTAGCCGTACTCCGTTATCCGAACGGGGCGCTTGGCATCGTGGAGGCGGGCTTCGTCAACAAGTTCTCGCCGTTTACTTTGGAGCTTCACGGCACGGAAGGATCGATGTTGTTCGGAACGCCGGACAACCGGATCGTATTGCGCACGTCCAAGCTCGGCGAAGAAGCTTCCAAATCGTGGACCGTGAAGGAACAGCCCGCAAACCGGGCGACGGCGATCCAGCAATGGGTAGGGCATATCCGGAACAATACGGTGGCGTCCGAAAATATCGCGCTTGCGCTCGACTTGACGAAGCTGATGGAAGCTTCCAATTTGTCCGTACAAAGCGATCAAGCCGTGAAGCTGAGCGAGCTTGCGCAAGAAGACGCAGCCAGGTGGGTATGACCGATACGGGCGATGCCGTCCTTCACTCGGCGAAGCGCGTGGAGAAGCGCAATCCGTATGCATTTATCAACGGCAGGCATAAGGAATGGGAACGGCGCGATATCCGGTTCCGCTGGGGCAACTACGGCTTCCGCATCCTTCACTTTCATTGGACGACGTTCTCCCCTTCCAGGGTAGTCGGGTTCCATAAGCACGCCGAGTACGAATTTCACTTTATTCCGCGCGGTAAAGGCGTCGTGATTATGGACGATATCGCTCACCCTTTTCACGAAGGGATGTTTTACTTGACCGGGCCCGATGTCGAGCATCGGCAGGAGGCGGACGACCGGGAAGGTATGGATGAGCTGTGTCTGCATATCGATATCGTGAAGCTCGACACGGCTTCGTCTTTGGCTCATGAGGACGGGATGGAGGCGTCGTCCGGCTGGGGGGCGGATTCCGAGGCGGACGAAGCCGAAGAATGCGTAAGGCGTCTGCAGGAGCTGCCGCGCAGGCCGACGGCGGATCAGTTCGGCGCCATGGATCGCTTTATGACGGCATTTCTGGCCTGGACCGAGAACGAGCCCGGCATGTATACGACGATCAAGCAGTCGGTCATTCAAATTTTGCTCCGCTCGGTGCGGGCTTTCGGTCATCATCAGGCGGAGTCGAGCATTCCTACGCGGGATATGAACGCCTACCGCATCCAGATGGCGAGTCAATTTATTGAAGCCAATTACATGCGCCAAATTACGCTCGAGGACGTGGCGGAGAAAATCCATATAAGCGGCAGACAGCTGCAGCGCATTTTCCGCGAGAACGGCATGGGCTCCTTCAGCGACTACGTTGAAGAGGTTCGGCTGCAAGCGGTGTGCCGAAGCTTGGCCGGTACGGATGAGCCGATCGAACGCATAGCGCTCGCGCAAGGCTTTTCCAGCTCCAACTATTTGTATTTCGTATTTCGAAAACGATTCGGCATGACTCCGGGCGCATACCGGAAAAATACGCGAAGCGAGGCGAAACAGGCGAAATGACTACCAACCGTACGATACGAATCGGCATTATCGGCAGCGGCGGTATTGCACGCGCTCATGTGGCCGCATACAAAACGATAGACAACGTACAAATCGTCGCCGTGGCCGACGTAGTCCCAGGCAAAGCGGCGGAATTCATTCAGGCGACCGGGCTGACCGACGCGAAAGCGTTCGAAGACCATCGCGAGCTGCTGCAATCGGATTTGGACGGCGTCAGCATCTGTACGCCGAATATGGCGCATTACCGGACAGCGGTCGATGCCATGGAAGCGGGCAAGCAGGTTTTATTGGAAAAGCCGATGTCCGTTACGCTGGACGAAGCGATCGACATGGTGGAAGTATCCAAACGGACGGGGCGTATGCTGACGATCGGCTTCCAGCCGCGCTATGACCCGAATATGGACGTTATCCGCAACATCGTCCAGTCGGGCAAGCTCGGCAATGTGTACTACGTAGAGACGGGCGGAGGCCGCCGCCGGGGCATGCCGCGCGGGACGTTCGTCCGCAAGGAGCTGGCCGGAGCGGGCGCGATGGCCGATATCGGCTGCTATTCGCTCGATATGGCGCTTAACGCACTGGGCTATCCGAAGCCGCTCAGCGTCAGCGCGTACACGTCCAACTTCTTCGGCACGAATCCGCAGTACCACCCCGAAGCCGATAAGTTCGACGTCGAGGATTTCGGCGTGGCGCTTGTTAGGCTGGAGGGCGGCATTGCGCTGAATTTCAAAATCAGCTGGGCGATGCATATGGATACGCTCGGGGCGACGATGTTTCTCGGTTCCGAGGGCGGGCTGAAAATTACGCCTGCCGGCAAAGGGCCTTGGAGCGGCGTATGGGACGGCAAAGTAGGAAGCATTACGCTGTTCCACGACGTGCTCGGCCATCAGACGGAAAGTCCGATCCCGATCAAGGAGCATTCGATCAACTTGTTCCACGAGAAAGTCAAAGATTTCGTAGCGGCGATCCGCGAAGGGCGCGCCGCCCCGATTCCGGGCGAGCAAATTTTGTACAATCAGGCGATCATCGACGGGGTGCTGCGCTCTTCCGAGCTGAAGCGCGAAGTCGAAATATCGCTGCCGAACCGGTGACGCAAGATGGCTCAGTCGTTCAAGCTGATGTCGTTCAACATTCAGTTCGGTACGGACTATGCGAAGGTGCCGAATTTGCCTAAGACGATCGATACGATCGCCGCGGCCGACCCGGACATCGTAGCTTTGCAGGAAGTCGATAAGCATTGGTCGAAACGGAGCGGGTTCGCCGATCAGGTTCGGATCTTGTCCGAAGCGCTCGGCATGCACGCCGCATACGGGGCCAATCTGGACCTGGAGCCTCCGGAGCCGGGAGCGCCGCGCAGACAATACGGAACCGCGGTATTAAGCAAATACGAGATCGTCGGCAATCGAAACTACCCGCTGAGCAGTTTCGGCTACGAGCAGCGGGGGCTCCTCGAGACGGAGATCGACATAAATGGGACGCGGCTCGGCTGTTATTGCATCCACATGGGGCTGACACCCGATCAGCGTCTGGTGCAGGCGAAGGAAGCGCTGGCGATTATCCGGCGGCGGGAGGGACCCCTCGTGCTGGCCGGGGATTTCAATGCCGCCCCGGACAGTCCGGAGCTGCATCTGCTGCTGGACGGGGGGATGGCCGACTGCTTCGCCGGCCTCCCGGACGTCCTCACCTTCCCGTCCGACGCTCCGACCGACAGAATCGATTATATTTTGCATTCCGGCCGGCTTGTCAAACTTCAGGCGGCCGTACTGGAATCAACGACGTCGGATCATCGTCCGATCCTTGCCGGATTTGCCGTGAAGTAGGAATGTAAAGAGCAGTACGGGCGATCCTCTTAGGGACAACGCCGTACTGCTCTTTTTGTTGCCGTATTAGTCTTTAACGGCCGAGATTAGGAGAAAGATGGGGCGGCGCGTCTCGTCCCGCATTTCGGGATGCTTATCGAGTAATTCCGGAGACGGCTGCGGTTCCGAAATACTCGCAATCCTGAAGCCGGCATCGATCAGCGCATTTATATGAGTGGCCACTGTAC
Source organism: Paenibacillus mesophilus (assembly GCF_005938385.1). Lineage (GTDB taxonomy): Bacteria > Bacillota > Bacilli > Paenibacillales > NBRC-103111 > Paenibacillus_AB > Paenibacillus_AB mesophilus. The sequence goes on along the minus strand of NZ_VCRA01000020.1, from coordinate 5,858 downwards.
GATGATACTTCACGACATCGTTGTCCAGAAATCTGGCTTCGCGCGGCCCTTCGTCCTGGTAACGGTCGACGGGCCAATGCAATCGTTCGCCATTCGGACCGTAGTGCCAATCTTGCGCGGCGAGCGCGGTGAAGACCGGGTGTTCGAACGATAGCACGAACGCGCCTCCCGGTGCCAGACACTGATGCACTTTCTGACACACAATATCGAACCGTTCGACATAATGAAGGGCAAGCGAGCTGATCGCCACGTCAAATTCCGCCGCATCGAAATGCATATCTTCGATCGCGAGTATGCGGTACTCGATCGCGGGATCGTCGGTGCTTTCCCTCGCACGCGCAATCATATTCTCGGACAAGTCTATCCCCACCACCGACCGGGCTTGCCGTTCGCGCGCATACCGGCAGTGCCAGCCGAAGCCGCAGCCGATATCGAGCACCCTTTTGCCGCGCAGCTCGGGCAGCAGCGCACGGAAGGCGGGCCATTCCCCGGCGGAATCGAGTCCTCCGACCGAACGGGGCATTCCGCTGTATTTTGCGAAAAATCCGGGGTCATCGTATTTGTTTTGTTTCATAATAGACAGTCTCCTCTTTGTAGAACATCGCGGCTGAGCGGCATTTAGCCTTACTTCACCGTCACCGACATCGATTTGACCGCCTGCTCGTCAGGCGTCATGAACAGCGTCTTCTGCCTCTCGTATATAACGAAGCCCGGTTTCGACCCGTTAGGCTTGCGCACATGGCGGATCAGCGTATAGTCGACCGGCACTTGGCTGGACGATTTCGCCTGGCTGTAGTAGGCCGCGAGCATAGCCGCTTCCTGCAGCGTCGTTTCGCCGAATTTGTCGGCGCGGATGACGACGTGGGAGCCCGGGATGTCTTTCGTATGCAGCCAAGTGTCGTTCGGCTGGGCGAGGCGGTTGGTCAAATATTCGTTCTGCATGTTGTTTTTGCCGACGTAGATCGGGATGCCTTCGCCGGATGTGTAGCAGGTGAGGACCGGCTTGTCGGTTTTTTTCTTCTTGCCGTTCCGCTTCTTGCCGCCGCGTTCGCGAACGTAGCCTTGCTCGACCAGCTCGTCGCGGATTCCTTCGATGTCGGCGAGCGAGGCGCGGTCCAGCTGAGCCAGCAATGTGTCCATATAGACGAGCTCCGCGTTCGTCGAATCGATCTGCTCCTCGACGGCGGTCAAGCTGTTGCGCAGCTTCGTATACTTCTTGAAATAGCGTTGGGCATTTTCCGACGGCGTCAGAAGCGGGTCCAGCTCGATCTTGACCGTCTTCTGCTCTTCGTCGTAGTAATTCACGACCTCGATCGATTTCTCGCCCTTGCGCATCAGGTGAAGGGAGGCGGTCAGCAGCTCGCCGAGGATGCGGATGTCGTCCGCTTCCTTCGCGTCTTCGATCGTCTCCCGCAGCTTCTCCAGCTTCTTGGCGTTTTTGCCGCGCTCGTTCTGCAACAAACGGAGCAGGTCGGAGGCGCGCTGCTTGACCGTGTCGCGCTCCGCCTTGTCCCCGTAATACGCCTCGAGACACGCGCTGACGGAATCAAATCGGCTCGCCGTACCTTCCACATGCGTCAGTGCCATGACGGAAAAGTACGTTTTCCCGCTTGCCTCCTCTTCAACGATAACGGGCTCGTACCGGTCGGCCGCGACCGCCGCCATCATATCCCGGAAAGAGCTCCACAGCGCCTTCATATCCGTCAGACCGACGGTAGCGCCGGCCGCCGATCCGCTCCGGTGGACGATTTCTTTGGCCGCAAGCGGACTTAATCCGCTGAACCGGTCGACGAGCTGCTGCCTTGTCAGCTTGCCGCTCTCCTCCTCGGCTTGCATGGCCGCGAGAAACAGCGGTTCGGTCGTCTCCAAAGGGTTTGCCTTGCCTTGCTCCGGCGGAGCCGTATAAGTGCTTCCGGGCATGACGATCCGATAGGCGCTGATAGCCGGCGTGACGTGGTGAATGCCGTCGAGTACCGTCCCCGTTCTCGGATCGAGCAATATGATATTGCTGTGACGGCCCATAATCTCGACGACGATCCGCTTGAAGCTGACATCGCCGATTTCGTCGCGCTGTCTGACGTCGATGTGGAGAATGCGTTCGAGACCGACCTGCGACACCTTCTCGATAACGGCGCCTTCGCAATGCTTGCGCAGCAGCATGCAGAACATGGGGGCGTCGGTCGGATTCGTCGATTGCCCTTCCGTGAAATGCACGCGCGGATACGTAGGGTTGGCCGAGACGAGCAGCTTGCGGTTTTGGCCTTGCGCCCGGATATGAAGGTATATGTCGTGCCCGGTAGGCTGATAAATTTTATTGATTCGGCCGCCTACGCACGCCGTCAGCTCGCTGACGACCGCTCGGGTGACGAGACCGTCCAAAGACATAATCCAAACACTCCTTCTGATTCGAACAGTTTCGTTATTCCGGCCCGGTGCCCGGCTTCCCTCTATCATGCCATAAACGGGGAGGGCCGAACAAATATTATAATCGTTTTTTACAAAACCGGAAATGTGAAAAATACCGCGCATCGGACGGGCGGTGGGATATTTTGCTGCTTGTCTGAATACATATACCTTGAGTGGGCGTGTACAATACAGCGCTTCGGGAGGGAAAAAAGCGTGGAACAGAAGAAGTGGTATCAGATGGGAACGGAGGAAACGGCCCGGGCGCACAATGTCGTTCCGGCGCAAGGACTGACGTGGGATGAAGCGAAGGCTCGCCGAGAGCGGCATGGGGAGAACGAACTGACGGAGAAGCGGAATGTCTCGCTGATCGCGTTGTTTTTGAATCAGTTCAAAGATTTCATGGTGCTCGTGCTCATGGCGGCCACGCTCATATCCGGGCTGCTCGGCGAATATTTGGATGCGATCACGATCGTGGCGATCATCGTCATGAACGGCATTCTCGGCTTCATTCAGGAATTTCGCGCGGAGCGGTCGCTGCGGGCGCTCAAGGAGCTGTCGGCCCCGTCGGCGAAAGCGATTCGCGACGGCACGCTCGTGCAAATCCCGGCCAAGGAGCTCGTGGCGGGCGATATCGTCCTGATCGAGAGCGGCGACCGTATTCCGGCCGACATCCGATGGATCGAAGCGAACAGCCTCTATGTGGAGGAATCCGCTCTGACCGGGGAATCGGTTCCCGTGCGCAAGCATACGGATGAGCTGCAGGAAGGCGAAGTGCCGCTCGGCGATCAGAAAAACCTGGGCTTCATGGGCACGATGGTGACGCGCGGAACGGCGAAAGGGATCGTGGTCCGGACCGGCATGGAGACGGAAATGGGCAAGATCGCCGATTTGATCCAGAACACCGAGGCGATGGAAACGCCGCTGCAGCACCGGCTGGAGCAGCTCGGGAAAATCCTTATCGCCGTAGCGATCGGGCTGACGATTATGGTCGTAGTGGCGGGCATTCTTCACGGGCAGCCGCCGTACGCGATGTTCCTGGCGGGAGTAAGCCTAGCGGTCGCCGCCATCCCGGAAGGACTGCCGGCAATCGTAACGATCGCGCTCGCGCTCGGCGTGCAGAGAATGATCAAGCGCAAGGCGATCGTCCGAAAGCTGCCGTCCGTAGAGACGCTCGGCTGCGCTTCGGTCATCTGCTCGGACAAAACGGGTACGCTGACGCAAAATAAAATGACGGTGACGCATGTTTGGCTCGGCGGCGAAGTGCTGGAGGTGACGGGCGACGGCTACGAGCCTGCGGGACAAATCGTCAGCAACGGGGCGACGGTCGATTTGCGGCAAAACCAAACGCTGCGCAGGCTGCTGCAAATCGGGGTTCTTTGCAACAACGCCGTCCTTCACGAAGAAATGCCGGAGCAGAAGCGCAAAGGAAGCAAAGGTCCCGTTAAGCCGATTTATTCGATCAAAGGAGATCCGACCGAAGGCGCGCTTGTCGTTCTGGGGGCCAAGGCGGGCATAACCCGCCAGTCGCTGGAAGGGCTGTATGAACGGAAAGGCGAGCTGCCGTTCGATTCTGACCGCAAGCGCATGTCCGTGCTTATGCAGCACCAAGGCGGCCGTCTGCTGTTCACGAAAGGCGCCCCGGACGTCGTGCTGGAGAAATGCACGTACGTATTGTGGGACGGTAAAGTGATTCCGTTTACCCCTACGCTGAAACAGAAAGTGACGGCGGCAAACGAAGGAATGGCCCGCTCCGCGCTGCGCGTGCTCGGGCTCGCCTACAAGGAGCTGAAATCGACCGATCGCGAAGAAACGCCTCAAGAGCTGGAGCAGCAGCTCGTGTTCGTCGGCCTTGCCGGGATGATCGACCCGCCCCGCAAAGAAGTGCGGGATGCGATTCAAATATGCAAGCGGGCAGGCATCAAGACGGTGATGATAACCGGCGACCACCAGACGACGGCCGAGGCGATCGCCCGCCAGCTCGGCATGATTCCGCAGAACGGCTTGTCCATCTCCGGTCAGCAGCTGTCGGCATTGTCCGATGACGAGCTGGACGAGAAAACCGACCACGTGTACGTGTTCGCGCGAGTATCGCCCGAACACAAGCTGCGGATCGTCAAGTCGCTGCAGCGCAAAGGCCATGTCGTAGCGATGACGGGCGACGGCGTCAACGACGCCCCGGCGATCAAGGCGGCGGATATCGGCATAGCGATGGGACAGACCGGCACCGACGTGACGAAGGAAGCGTCCTCGCTTGTCTTGAGTGACGACAATTTTGCCACGATCGTGGCCGCCATAGAGGAAGGTCGCGGAATATACGAAAACATCCGCAAGTTTATCCGGTATTTGCTCGCCAGTAACGTCGGCGAAATTATGACGATGTTCCTGGCCATGATGATGGGAATGCCCTTGCCGCTCGTGCCGATTCAAATCCTGTGGGTCAACCTCGTGACGGACGGTCTGCCGGCCATGGCGCTCGGCGTCGATCAGCCGGAGAAAGATTTGATGCAGCAGAAGCCCCGTACCGCCAAAGAAAACATATTCGCCCGCCGATTGGGCTGGAAAATCATCAGCCGCGGCATCTTGATCGGAATATGCACATTAGCCGCATTCTGGCTTATGCTCCGGGAAAATCCCGGCAGCGCCGAAGTGCTGATCAAGGCACAATCCGTCGCCTTCGCCACACTCGTTATGGCGCAGCTGATCCACGTGTTCGACTGCCGGAGCTCGAGATCGATTTTCCATCGCAATCCGTTTCAAAACAAATATTTGGTGCTGGCCGTCCTGTCGTCCTTGGCGTTGATGCTTGTCGTCATGTATGTCGAGCCGCTGCAGCCGATTTTCAAGACGGTGCCGCTCGGGATGAAGGAGTGGATCATTACGCTTATATTCGCAGGCATTCCGACGTTCCTCATGGGACTTGGCAGCGTCATGACGACGCAGCGCCGCAAACGCCGCAAGCTCGTCGGCGGTTACGGCTCCAAGCCCGCAACGAGATAATGCGGGGACCCCGAAATTTATAAGCTCTTCAAAAAACGAAAAAGCCGGGCCGAATGGCCAATGTCATTAAGTTAAGGCGAAGAGCCCAAAATTAAGAACAAGAGCAGGTTATCGAAAAGATAGCCCGCTCTTTTTTTGCACGAAAATAAAAAATAGAACTTGACAAACAGTTGGTAATGTGTGGCGAAGCCCCTTGAAAAACGAGGAGGTTACGCCAATGGATGAGTACGCGAATTCGCTAAAAGAAACGCTGACATCCCTCATACGAGAAATGGCAGCTGCACCAGCACCTTATGTCAAAAATCCTGAAAAAGATTTTACCCGCAAGAAAAAAGTTGCCCTTTGACACGGTTATGCAACTCCTGATCTCAATGGGTGGCAACAGCCTATATAAGGAACTCTTGGAATCGCAGGGCTATGACGTAAACACCGCAACTACTTCTGCTTTTGTCCAG
>NZ_VCRA01000002.1 GCF_005938385.1 Paenibacillus mesophilus | reverse complement strand
CAAAATACCGAGTAAAATGGAGGAAATGGGAGAAAAATATGTTTTTTAATAGGTAAACCGACCTTTTTGAATCGTTTTCTCCAAAATGGATTCGGCGATTTAATCGACAGTCTCTGTTTTCCAGTAAGCCCAAGGATTCATCCCATTTTTAGACGTCCCCCATGGACCGACGCCAGATATCACACCTCCGCTTATGAAACTAATCAATCTGGAACAATTGGCGAAGCTTTCGGCCGATATCATACCTATAGTTGAAGCTGCTTTAGTGCCGGGCTAACTCGTCCTTTAAGCGGTCGATATGGACCCAAAGAGGCTGCCGCACCCCCGATTTTATCAAAATCCCCTCCGCAGCAAGCCGATTCAATGTTTCCGTGACGGTTTCGCGAATACACCCCGTCATGCTGGCCAATTCTTGATGAGTCAGCTCCACCCCGAGCTTGATCCAATCATGCTGCACCGCTTCGCTTTCCTTTCCGATTGAATTCTCGCCGAACTTGTTCGCGAGCTTGTGAAGCAGATAGAGCAGGCGAATTCTCACGCTGCTATAAGCCATATGCTCGAGAAGCTCCTCCACCTCCTTTATACGAGCAGACATGATTTCGATGAACTTTATGCTCAATTCCGGTTTCTCGCGAAGCAGCGATTTAAACTGCTCATAGTCGATCGTGCAGATTATCGAATCTTCCAGAGTAACGGCATACATGCTGCTCTCAGAAACAAGAGAACCGATCTCTCCGAAAAGATGCCCGGCAGCCAGAACGTCCAGCGTAAGCTCTCTTCCCTCGGCGGTCATCGAATATAGACGAACCGCGCCCGATTTGACCAAGTATAGCGTCTGTTTCGTTTTATGCGGGGAGGTAACAATCGTGCCTTTTTTTACAGGCTCGATCGGGATGTCATATTCGAGTTGGTTGATATCCTCGGCATCCAGTACTTGAAATAAGTTGATTCTCGATAAATATTTGATCTTGTTCAGCGATTTTCACCCGTTTTCTTCTTCAAGTGTAGGCTGGGCTACATCTAATGAATCATAGATCAAACTATAATGGATTACAAGAACGCTGCTCTTGATACGAAGGAGATGAATAGGGTTGAACTACATAGTAATCGGTCAGTTGTTGTTGGTTGTTATGTTCATAATATCTGCTTCGATGAAATTTGCCCGTACCCGGAGCATGGTTAGGCACTGGAAAGAGTACCGCTATCCCATGTGGTTTATGTCCGTAACCGCTTCGCTGGAGCTATTGGGTGTAATCGGTCTCATAGCGGCGGTTTGGATTCCGGAGCTACTGAAAGCAGCGGCTCTCCTCTTGGCCGTGCTTATGATCGGTGCGATGCATGCCCATTTTTTCCGCGCCAAGCATAAGCCTGTCATGGCGTTGAATGCTCTGTTGATGTTTGTTATAGCCGCCGCTCTGTTATTGACCTAGAGCTTAAGCTTGTTCCGTCACCATCCCCTCCGTTCTTTAAGCGAAGCAATCCAGTTTATGTGAAAAAACGGTGCATGGCACGTTCCGCTGCGAACGCCGCTCATGCACCGTTTTCAATGTCAATGCTGCTTCGTCGCGATCCGTTTCGCCAGCTCGGTCAGATCCAGCCCTTTCAAAGTCCCTTCCACAAGCTCCGGCAGCAGCGCCGGGGTACACGCAAAACAAGGGGTTCCGTCCCGGGCCAACACTTTCGCCAAATTCTCGTCATAGTACGGCTGGCCTTGATCGGACAACGCAAGCAAGCACATCGTCCGCACTCCCGCCTCCCGCAGCTCGCGCATGCGGCGTATCAACGCCCCGCGGTTGCCGCCCTCGTACAGATCGGACACGATAATGAACAGCGTCTTTCTCGGTTCCTCGATAAACTGCTCGCAGTACGCGACCGATTTGTTGATATCCGTCCCGCCGCCAAGCTGGATGCCGAACAGCATATCGACGGGATCGTTCGCGCACTGCTCCGTCAGGTCGACGACCGCCGTATCGAACACGACTACTCTCGTGTTCAGCGACGGAATACCGGCGAAGATCGAGCTGATGACCGAAGCCCAAATGACCGAATCGGCCATCGAGCCGCTCTGGTCGATATCCACGATCACCGTCCATTCCTTGCTCCGCCGCGCGCGGTCGAAAAAATAAAACTTTTCCGGTATCATCAGCCGCCGTTCCGTATCATAATGCTTCAAATTGCGCCGGATCGTCCGTTTCCAATCAATCCCGCTCAAGGACGGAAGCGGCGAATGCTGCCTGCGGTTCAACGCCCCCGTGACGGCACGGCGAATATCGTTCTCGAGCCGCTTCACCAAATCGTCGACTACGGCTTGCACAAGCATGCGGGCGGTGTCTTTCGTCTTCTCGGGAATTTTCCCTTTCAGCGACAGCAGCGTACCGACAAGCTGGATGTCCGGTTTTACTTTCGCCAGCACTTCCGGCTCGAACAGAAGCTGCTTCCACCCCTTCCTCTCCATCGCATCGTTCTGGATTATCGAGACGACGTCTTCCGGAAACATGGAGCGCACGTCCCCGAGCCACTTGGACAGACGCGGTGCGGACTTGCCCGTTCCGGCCCCTTTGCCGCCCGCTGAGCCGCCGGTGCCGCCGTCCGTTCCATCGCTCGTATCGTCGTAAATGTCCGCAAGCGCCCTATCCATAATTTGCTCTTCCTCGGTTAAACCGATCGTCCCGCCTTCGCAGCAGCCTTCCAGCTGCTTTTCCGCGCTCTGGCCGAGAATGAGACGCCAACGCGCAACCGTCTTTCGTTCGACAGCAGCACTCATGTCAAATGTCCCCGAAATCAAAATCGTTCAATTCGTCCACCATCTTCGCTTCTTCCTCCTTAAGCTCCCCGGTCAATATCTCTTCCGCCTGCCCGGCTTGCACACCCCACAGCTCGCCGAGCAGCTCAGCGACCATCGTCTTCTCGCGTGGCGCGAACGTGCCGAACGCCCGTCGTAAGAAGACAAGAGCGCGCACGAATTCATCGTCCCCCAGGGAGTCGATATAATCGTTGAGCTGCTCCCACAAGCTCATCCGCGACAACAGCGCGTATCGGTTGCGCATCGACAGCCCTTCGAACCATCCGGCGCCGAGCTCGGCCGGAATGCCCGGGGACAGACGGCGCGACACCTCCGCCGCGCACTCGTGGGCGGATATCGCGCCCCGTTCCATCAAGATCGCGCAGGCGAAGCCTGAAAGCCGCGGATTGCGGTCGTCTCTCTCCGCCAACCGGAGCAGCTCCCGCAGCCACAGCCCTTCATCCACCTGCTCCCCGTGTTCCAGCGCCACGCCGTTCAGCTCGTTCATCGCCGCAACCATCGCATGGGCCGCCTCGTCGTTGCAGCCGGCGGCATCGAGCAGGAACAAGCAGGCGCGCATAAACAGCTGTTCGAGCAGCGGCAATAGCGGAGCCGTATCCATCCGCCGTATGTCGCCATAGCTTACGATCGTCGACAGCTCACGCGCCGCGGCGGCCATTTGCACGACGTCGCGGCTGTCGACGGCAAGCCGCTGCAGCGTCCCGCGCGCCGCATCCATTTGTGCCAACATCCCGCATTCGCAAGCGGTACGGATCCATTTGGACGCTTCGGCGACCGAGCCGCAGCCGTCGAGCTTTTGCTGCAGCACATAAGCGGCGGCGACCTCGACCGTTTCTCCGAGCAGCGTCGATTCGACGACCTCGATTTCCGCTTCCGGCGTCCATTGAACGACCCAATGTTCGGCCCATGTCGCGCGCTCTTGTCCGCTCGGCCGGATTTTCGCGAACGAAATGCCGAGGAGAGCAAGCCGGTGAAACAGCGTAGACCGGTTCAAATCGAGAAAAGCGGCTTCTTCCGACTTGACGCGCCGGTTCTCGCGCAGATCGAGCGCCAAATCGGCCGCGATCGCCGTTTTGTACGATTCCAGCTTCAATCGTTTCAGCTGCCGGTTCAAATCGTCTTGGATCGGCGTCTGGCTCACGCCGTCCGCAAGCGACCCGATCGTCGTCCCAACATCCGTTCGCGCCATCGCTTCCGCTACGACGGATAGTTCCCCGCGCCCGAGCAGCGTCTGAGCCGCATCCCTCAAGTCGCGAAGCGTCGGCGCGCTGCCGCCGTGCAAGGCAGCCAGCGACTCGGCCAGCCGCACCCCCTCGATCACCTCGGCAGTCGAGCGATGCGTGCCGGAATCCCGCAGCAGGCGGGCGATCGTCGTCAAGTAACGCTCCGGCAAACCATCCGGCGTGCCGTTCGCCATCCCCTCCCACATCATTTCATAATAATGGGGTGCGTTATTGCCCGCTCCGTATCCGGACATCGAGGAAAGGCGGTAATAGGAGTACGGCATCAGCGTAAGCTTCGTGCTGCGGGAAGGCAGAACGGCCAGCTCCTCGTCCGTCATCGCCGCCGTCGCGTCGGCCAGCGCGTCCGCATGGTAGGCGCCGCAAACGACGACGATTTTGTCCGGGTCATGCCCGGCAATCATCGTTTCCCGGATTTTTCGCCGCATATAGGCTTCCCGGATCGCGTTGTAGGCGTATTCCGATCGCCGTTCGAGCCGTTCCCTTGTCTCCGACAACTCCCGCATCTGCGCGGAATATGCCCGTATCGCCGCTTGATAAGCGTCGGTATTCAAGTTGTGCTCGAATTGACGTTCCCAATACATGTCGAAATCGTGCTCTCCGGCTAACTCGGCTATGCGAGTATAGACGGACCGTTCGCCGAGACCTTCCTCCTGCAGAGGGCCCGGCGAAGCCGGTTCGCCATCCGCGATATCGGCTTCCGACTCCTTGCGGGCGTCCTGCAAAGCGATCGTCACGGAAGAAGGCAAATCGATAAAGGCGCACGCCGCCCCATTTCGTTCCGCCCACAACATAGCCTGGTACTCCGGTGAGTAGACGGCGAACGGCCACAACACGGTACGAACCGGCAAATCGTCGGTAAATGCCAATATCGCCACAGGCGGTTTCGTTGCCCGATTCGTCAAATGGCGGATTTCCGACGTCGCATCGGATGGTCCTTCGATAAGAACTGCCGTCGGCCGGATGTTGTCCAGAAAGTCGAGCAAATGCTTCGCGCCGCCGGGAGATAGATGCCGCACGCCGAACCTGTGTACAGCCGCTACGGCAGCCGCGCTCACTCGTTCATCTCCTTGCAGGCCGTATACAGGCCGCGCCATTCCGCCCCGCGCTTCTTCATGACGTTGTCGAGATACTCTTTCCAGACGAGCTTGTCTTTGTCGTCATCTTTCACGATCGCCCCTTGAAGACCCGCGGCCAGATCTTCGTCGGTCAGCTCCCCGCTGCCGAAGCTTGCGGCCAACGCCATGCTGTTCGTGAGCAGCGAGATCGCTTCCGCGGTCGAAATGACGCCGGCCGGCGACTTCACTTTCTCCTTCTTGTCGAGCGTCATCCCGCTTCTCAGCTCGCGGAATATGGTGACGACCTTGAGCAATGCTTCGTCCGCAGGAGCGGCCGCCTGCAAATTGTAAGCCGATGCAATTTCCCGGACCCGTTTCTTCACGATTTCGACTTCGGTTGCCACGTCGGATGGGGAAGGCAGCACGATAATGTTGAACCGCCGCTTCAAGGCGGCCGACATTTCATTTACGCCGCGATCTCGCGTGTTGGCCGTGGCGATAATCGAGAACCCTTTGCGCGCGTTCACTTCTTTGCCGAGCTCGGGTACCGAGATCGTTTTCTCGGACAAGATCGAGATAAGCGCATCTTGAACCTCGGACGCACAGCGGGAAATTTCCTCGAAGCGGGCGATCTCCCCCGCTTCCATCGCCCGCATGATCGGGCTCCGCACCAACGCTTCGGGAGTCGGGCCGTTCGCGAGCAGCATCGCATAGTTCCAAGAGTAGCGGACGTGCTCTTCGCTCGTTCCGGCCGTCCCCTGAACGACAAGGCCGGAATCGCCGCAGATCGCCGCGGACAAATTTTCGGACAGCCACGACTTGGCCGTACCCGGCTCCCCGATGAGCAGCAGCGCGCGATCCGTAACCAGCGTCGCGATCGCCATCTCGACCAGTCGTTTATTGCCGATATATTTGGGGGTAATGACGGTATTTCCTGCTTTCCCGCCCGTAATAAACGTCAAGACCGACTGCGGCGACATTTGCCAGCCTGCCGGTACGTTTCCTTTGTCCGCCTTGCGCAGCGCCGCCAGTTCTTCCTCGTACAGCCGTTCGGCAGGCAGTCGCATCATATCTTGCAGTTGTTGTTCATTTGCGGCCATCCGATTCTCTCCCTCCATGATCATCTTACATTTCAGCTTACGGCAGCCTGCATCGTTTCCAGCACGTACCGGAGCTGCTGCCCGGCCGTATAATTGAACTTGGACAGTACCGCCTCGAGACGTTCCCGATACTGTGCGGGGAGCCGGTATAATTGTTCCAGCACGTGGCCCTCGAAGTAGTAGCAGTTGCTGTTCCGCTTATCTTCCAGCGCCTTCATGAGCGCCTCCTGCCGAACGTCCTCCCGCGCTCCGGCCCGCTCCAATCCGCAGAGCAGCATTCCGGCAAACGGATTGCGGAATTCCGGGTTATTTTCCAATTTGCCGAGCAAAAACTTCACGCAAGACTCGTGGCCGGGCCGTGCAAAGGCGCATACAAGCTCGAGCGCGTTTTGCTCGATAAAACAATCCAGCCAGCGTGCATCCCATAGCTCCGCAAGTTGTTCGGAAGGCGTCATTGCGACAGTCGACAGCGTAGTTGTCTCGTCCGTGCCGCTCCATAGCATCGGATACTCTCTATAGTCGCGTGTAATGACTATGGATTGAATCGCCGCGAACAGCGCCTGCTTCCGCTTGGCGATGTCCTTGTTCGTTTGCAGCAGCTTCCATTTGCTGATCAGTGCCCCTGCGTATCGCTCATATAGTTCAGCCGGCTCCATCAAACGGAACGACGCACGAAACGCGTACGGCACATAGCGGACATTTTGCCGCTCGAGCTCGTGCAGCAGCGCGAGCGCTTGCTCCGAATCGTCCTGTTCGAAATAGGAGGCCGCGGCGTCGATTAAGTCCAGCCATCCGTAAGAAACGAATAACGGATATTGGTCCGCTGCATACGCGTATACGTCTCGGAGCACCTCGCTTTGCTTGCCGTCCAATGCCGTCATAAAGTGCCCGATTTTCGACCAGGCGGCTGCACGCTTCTTCTCGTCATCGTTCAACCCGGCCGCATGCTTCAATTCCGCATCCAGATCGCGCACCAGGCTTTCGGTCAGCCCGTTCGCCCGGCATCGTCTTGCCGCCTCTGCCGCAAGCTCGATATCTTTGCCGGAGAAAGCATCGTAAAGCCGCTCCGCCGCGCGAGCCGACCCACCCTCCGCCAAAGCGAGATAAGCGGCTTCGCGTATCGCCTTCTTCTTGTCCTTCGTCCAGCCGATCAGCGCTTCTACGTACCGCTCGCGGCCCGCCAGCAGTCCGATGGCCGTCGCCCTTACCTCTTCCGAGCCGGTCTCAGCCGCCTGATTGATATACTCGGCTGCCGAATCGCCGCCCGCTGCGCCGATAACCTGCAGCTTTCTCGTTTCGGGCTTGCCTCCGGACGGATCGAACGATTCGGACAGAAGCGGAACGATCGATGGACCGTATGAGGGCAAAATATGCGACATCGCATACTCCGCAACTTCGACATACGGATCGTCCAACGCCGCGATGGCATGCGGCAGCAAGCGAAGATCCCGGAACATTCCCGCTTCGAACGCTTGCACGATTACTTCGTAACGGCCGCCCCCGGTCGTCGTAAGCGCGGTCCGCACGGCTGCCAATTTACGGTACGACAGCCCGGTGGACAACGGAACCGGTCTATTTTCTATCGCTTTCAGCTCCCCCTCCGGGGAAACCGATCCTTGCGTGCGAAGCACGGAGCCGAGCAATAGGCCCAACTCCTGCAATGACTCCGCCGATGTGCCTGTCTGACCTGCATGCGGTTCGACCAATGTGGCAATTCCTTCGCCGAGCCGCTTGAACACAGGCGCACGCTCCCCGAGCTGTACGAACTGGGGCAAAAGCCGCTTCAGGCGGAAATCGCCGGCTGCCAGCTCGCTGCCTGCGATATACAGCCGCCTCACTTCTTGCATGAGCTCCTGCAGCAATGCCGTACTCATCGCCATACCTCCCTTAATACAAGAGGCGGATCATGTCCGCGCCCTTGATGATCGTCAATGGCTGTGCGACGAGCCGCCCGCTGTCGGGCAGGTGCTCGAACATAACCAGCAATGCTGCATCCCGCAAGCTCTCGGCCGGAACGTGCGGCAGCAGCGATACGGTTCCGTGACCGAAAGCGGGAGCATCGTCCAGCGCTATATGCTGGCCCGATTCGTCGGCAATGGCATACCGCCCTTTCCCGTCCCGAACAACGTCCGCTACATGGAGCAGCATGACCGGATTACGCTCGCCGAGCGGATTTTTCAGCTCGTTCTTAACCCGTTTCACAGCATCGGCGTAGGACCGATTGGCCGCAGCCGGAATCCGTTCCAAATCTAGAGGCGCGAGCGGCCGCGAAGCCATCTCTTCCCAGCGCACCCTGCGGTTCGTTTCCCCCGGATAACGGTACAGCGACTTGACAAGCGCGACATCGAAGAAGCTGTCTTCCTCGCGCATATGCTTCGCCGCCTTGTAGGGCCGGTAATGTACGGTCCGGTGGATATCCCCGGTCGCTTGTTCCAGCCAATAGCCTTGGTCGACATACTCCTGTCTCGCCGGATCGTCATAGCTCATAAAAGCGAGCTGGATCAATTCGACATCTTCCGACACAAGACCGGACTGCTTCAGCTCAGCCAGCTGCCAGGCGTGACCGAGCCATTCCTCGATCGTCGAAACGCTATCCGGCGCCAATTCCGGATCGTCGAGCTTTGCGGTCAAATGGGCGCGTCCTTTTTTGACAAAAGCGTGAATTAGCGTCAATTGTTCAACCGCATATGTATAGGCCTTCTCCCGGTCGTCCGTATCGGACAGCAGCAAAGCGAGCCGGCGCAGCTCTGTTTGGGCCCCCGTCAAATAGTAGTTGCCGAGCTGTTTCACATGGTCCTCGATCGCCTTGACCGTTTTCTTATCGACCGTGCCGAGTCCGCCGCGAACGAGCGACAATGTAAGCTTCTCCAGCGCATCGAGCCCTTCGAGCTGTGTCCGGATTTTTTTCGTCAGCGCGGACTTGTTGGTCTTCCTCGGCTTATCCGTTACACCTTCGGCGGCTTGCTGTTCCTTCTTCTCCTCCCGCTTCACCGCCTTCTCCCGTTTGGAGGCGATGTCTTCGGGGACGGCGGCGACGATGAAATCGCTCCCCCCGATCAGAGCGTACAGCAAGCCGAGCGCATGCTTGCAAGGCAGCTGCCGGCTAGGGCAGGAGCATCGCAGCACCGGCTTCTCCGGAACGATAAAATCGGCCGAGCATTCATAATTGGAGCTGCCGCTGCCGGTGCATTCCCCGAACAGGAGCGAATCGTCGTCCGAACGGTTGAGCCGGACGAAGCTCCGTTTTTTGACTAAGCCTTGCGCATTTTTGATGGCCGAGCTGTTCGGCGCCAATGAATCGACGTATGATTCCGTTAGTTCCATGACGCATAAGTCCTCCCGTCTCCCGTGCTCTAGCAGGTGCGAACAACCTTATGGATGCCGCACTTTAACGATTATACTGGAGACGATTTCCAGATTAAAGGGACCGAAGCGCCATTTTCGCTTCGCATTTTCTTTCTCCTACGCCATTACTTCTCTATGTTTCATAATCCGGAAAACAATCGAAATGAAAAGCAGAGAAGTAACGACCACCACGACGACGGCAAAGATCGGATACATAACCGGATACCCCAGTACGTTAACAACCGAGAAGGCTTCAAACAAAAATTGAACCCGCAAGATAGAAGAATAAGAGAACGCCAGTACGGTTCTTATCGGCTGCACACCCTCCAGCATGATGGGCGCGAAGAAAATAAAACTGCCGGCAAAAAACGTAATCAAGGAGCTTTTGCTGACAGAAGAAATGAATACGATCATTAACGCCAAGCCGATCGCTCCAACGAAGTGAATCGATAACTGAAGGAAATGATAATTCAACAAACTGATCCCATAAGGCGAACCGGCATACGGCGCTTCCGTATGTTGAGTAAATAATTGCAGCGACGTCCCCCAGCCCTGATTCCCGTGACGCATCATATTAAGCACCAGACTGAACGTTTCCCAAGCGGCAACGATAAAGAACGTATAAATGACGGAAGCCCCTAGCTTCGCCCATACCAGCTCTCTTCTTCCTTTTCTTGAACTGAATATGTAATGATCGACACCCGAGCTGTATTCTCTGGAATAGATGGGCGACAGTCCGAACAGCAGCATAACCCCCAGCACCACGAATGAACCGAATTCTACGAAACCGACAATCTGCGCCGGACCCGTATGATATTGCAAAGGAGCCAGCTCCAATTGCTCCAGCATCTGTTTTTCCATTCTGCCTGCAGCGTTGTTCTCGTTTTCGATGCGGTTTATTTTTTCAGTCGCATTCGTTTCTATTGTTTGGGACAACATGATTTTTTGATAAACCCTTAACTGGATGAGCTCGCGTTCGGAGTAGATGTCTTCCGGCTTGAACTCGTCGCCTCCGCTCCTTCTCCTTTCTTCCAGCTTTTTCATCAATTCGGCGTTCTCGCCGACCGCGAGTCGTACCTTCTCTTCCGTAATGGGTCCTTCCCAACTCTTATATACTTCTTTTTCCAGATCGGACTGAAACGGATAGCCCAAGGAGAAGTAAGACATGCCCAGCATTACGATCAAAGTCAAATAAATGCCTTTTTGCTTGAATATTTTGTACAGCTCGAATGCAAGAAGCGACATTACACGACGACCTCCTCGTCGAAGTAGTGCAGATATAAATCTTCCAAGTTCGGATCTTCATTGACCGCGTCAGGATGAGGCTTCGTTTCGCTAATTATTCGCAGTTGGAATTGATCCCGAATACGCGCAATAGCTTCCACTCTATACTTCGCTTGAAAAGTCGAAACGCCCGTCTCGTCGACGAGAAGCGACCATACTTTGCCTTCGATTGGTTTCAGCAGCTCCCGGGGCGTGTCCTTCCGAATCAACCGTCCGCCCTTAAGTACCAATATTTCTTTAGCAATCAGCTCGATATCCGACACGATATGAGTCGATAACAGCACGATCCGGTCCGCGGATATTTGGGACAACAAATTTCGGAATCGAATCCGTTCCTTCGGATCAAGTCCCGCCGTCGGCTCATCTACGATCAAGATTTGGGGATCGTTTAATAAAGCTTGAGCGATTCCGATTCGCCTGGTCATGCCTCCGGAAAATTTGCCCACCTTCTCTTTACGGTGATCGGACAATTTGACCAGTTCCAGAACTTCATTGACTTTGGCTTGCGCCTCCGTTCTCGACAACCCTTTCAGAGCGGCAATATAGCTCAGAAACTTCTCGGCGGTAAAATTCGGATACATTCCCACTTGTTGAGGCAAATATCCGATCAGCTCCCGATATTGATGATCCAGCGCCGCAATATCTTGACCGTTCAGCAAAACTTTCCCCGAGCTGGGCTTCATTACGCTGGCGACAATGCGCATGAATGTCGTTTTCCCCGAACCGTTCGCCCCCAGAATTCCATATACGCCCGTAGTAAATTCCAAGCTTATATCGGTCAATGCCGATTTATTCCCGAAGCTTTTGGACACTCGATCAACAGTTAAATTCATAGGAAACTCCCTTTTTATAAATTTTATTCATTTGGAGCACGATGACGCTTACGGCAATAAATATAACTAGCAAATAAACGGAGCCCGGCACGTTTTCTATCTTTTCAACCCCGCCGGCTTGGACGCTCAGGCCCGCTAATACAAACCAGAAAGTGAGTCCCAAAGCCGCCGCAAAAGCATGCCTGAATCTGTTGACGACTACGAAGGAAATGGCCGTGATCACCGTGAAGGGTACGATCCAATACATCATCATTTTCCAAATCGATACGTCATGATCCGATATCGAAGCGCCGCAAACAAAAACGAGATTGATTAGCAAGTTAAATCCGCCAACGACCGCCATCCTCGACAAAATGATTTCCTGCAAGCTATACTTGAACGACATTTCAAGCTCGGCCATGCCGGCATGTTTGCTTTTTAACACTTCAATTAGACCCGTTAAGGTTGGAATCGGCGCAAGCAGCATCATAATGGCATATGGATTTTGTTTCGTAAGGAAAACCGCAGCAAGTCCGGTCAGCAGAAACAAACCGTTAGACATCCAAAATAACGAGCTGATATAGAAAGCCTCGCGGCACGATTGCTTGAATAGCAAAGCCATGTTGCCATATCTCGGTTTGATCCCCTTAACAGGAACAAAAGGTCTGATCGCGTCGATTGTCCTCATCATTTCGGATTCGCTAGGGTACTCCACGTCGTATTCATCCAACTTTCCCCTTACTTGTTGTTCGAGCAGTTCCAACTCTGCATCCGTTTCCGAGTCGAATTCCGGTTCATCGTTTACCGGTGTGCGCTTGTTCATCTTCCTCACCTCTCCTCAGCAAGGCGGCCAATTTGCCCAGCCCTTGCTTCAACCTGGATTTGACTGTCGGCACGCTTGACTTGGTTGCATGGGCAATTTCTTTAATCTTCATCTGATGAAAATATTTCAGAATAAGGGCTTCCTTCTGGTAGTCCGGCAAAGTATCGATAGCCGTTTTCACCTGTTCCCTCGTTTCCTTCCGTTCGAAAATATAAGGAACGCTTCTCTGCTCGCTATCCATGAGCTCGGGCAATTCGGACTGCCGGGACGTTTGCTTATACTGTGCGCTTCGCCAGTAATCTCTGCAATGATTAATCGCGATCGAGAACAGCCAGCTTGAAAATTCGCCTTTATTCGAGTAGGTCTGCAGTCGTTGGATGACTTTAATAAAAATTTCTTGTGTCAAGTCGAAGGCCGTTTCCTTGTCTCCGATTTTACGGTAAACGTATGCATAGATAGATTTGTAGTGCTTTCTCGTCAATACTTCCATCGCCGCTTGGCTGCCGCCTTTTATTTCTTCGATAAGCTCCCGGTCCTCAGGCATCGGACAACTTCACCTCGATTATTAAGACGAAATCATTCTGAAAAAAGATTTAAGCGTTCATCTTTTTTGGCGTACGGCACTGTTGACTTTGACGTTGAGTGAAGGTGTATGCTTTCACTTGAAGCGGACAAAGATGTCCGCCAATAAGGAGGGAATCCGGATGATGATCAGAGGAATCGATATGCTTCGAAACCAGCGCTTCTTGCTGGAAGCCGCGCCGGAACGGAGAATGGACTTATACAACGAAATGGTGGCGGAGCCGCTGCGGCCATTCTGGGAATCGATGCTGGCGAAAATGCCGCCTGGACAAGATACGTCGGATCCCGCAGCATTGATGGGCGTATACACTCCCGATCTCGACGATCGAGAAGGAATAGCGGCCATTGATTGGCTTGAGCGGGCCGACTCGTGGCGTCAATGCCTGGAAGCGATCGAACAAGCCGAACGGCTGCTGCGTCCGGCCGACCATGGCATCGTTCTCGATAATCTGCTGTATTCGCTAGTGTTGGCCAACCCCGTGAAGTTTGGGCATCTGCACGGTTACACCGGTTTCGGCGGAACGCCGGGTCAGGCGATCGTGCTCGTGTGGCCGAGCGAATACAACGTGCCTCGGCTGCCGTCGATTACGGCTCACGAATATCATCATAACATTCGGCTGTCTTACGAGCCATGGAGTGCCGAGACGACGGTCGGCCAGTATATCGTGGTCGAGGGGCTGGCGGAAGCTTTTGCCGCGGAGATGTACGGTGCGGACAAGCTGGGCCCGTGGGTTCACTCGCTTGACGAAGAGCAGCATGAGCGGGTCAAACCTATGTATCGGGAAGCTTTGGTGACAACCGGTTTCCCGGTCATCCTGGGCTATATGTTCGGCAATCCTCAGGCGGGCATACCGGCATATGCCGGCTATTCCGTCGGGTATCGGGTCGTAAACGAATACTTGCGGCATAGCGGGGTATCGGTGGTGGAAGCGACTTATCGGCCTTGGCAAGAAATTATCGAGAAGTCGCGTTACTTCTGAGGAGGGATTCGGGCGAACTGGCCCACCCCTTTATTTCCATGTAATTTTGCCTTTACGATGCTCGTTCCAAACTCCAAATCCTTCCGAATAAGCTTTATCAAAAAACATAGGCAGCCTTTCTATAAACCCTTCAGCCAGCGAGAGTGACGGCAAATCATTCTTATGCACCCAGTAAAGGCTGCCTTCTTCCGTTTTGTCTATCCATTGTCCGCTGAAAACATTCGTTCTGTAGCTAAATACCAAATATGTATCGCCTGTGGCGTCGTTATACCAATTGACGATCCCGCATAATTCCAAATCGGAAATGGTCAAACCCGTTTCTTCTTTTATTTCTCTGATGGTGGAATCGACAATACTTTCGCCTTTCTCGACTTTACCTCCCGGAAAGGTGATTCCTTTCCATGATTTGATTCTGTCCTGCACTAAAACCTTACCCGTTTCGCTATCATATATCATACACATATTTGTCATTTCGACCTTAGGCAAATTTCCCATCTCCCATTGACTTCATTCGAATTCCTTCAGTTGCCCTGCACATTCTTTGATCGTATCGATACGCCAAAACGATTATACGATAAAACGGATGCGATCTCCATAATTCGCTTCTCGATTCGCAATGTTCCGCAACTCGCCTGATTATGGGCTTTTCCATATTCTTGAAACGTTCGTTGCAGAAAACGGAACAAGGAAAGCGCGCCCTGCAGGACGCGCTTTCCGGGCATACCGGCGGACTATATTAACGATACCCGGCTGCATTTGCCGGTTTACCCGCATCCTGCACTTCTACGAGATATCGCCAAGCGTCCGGCTGGGAGCCGTCAAGATCATAGAAATCATAAACCTTTGCCAGCTCGCCGCTCGACACGGATTGTCCGTTCCAGCGAGAGACCTCCGGGTCTCCCGCCAAAGCGGCAACAGCGCGCCCTACAAACCGTGGCGTCTCCGAAATGACAAAATGCGGCACCTTCTCTAGTGCGTCGCGCCAATTGTCTTCCCGAACGCCGAAAGTTTCTAGCATGATCTCCGAACGCATCCAGCCCGGCGTAACGGCGACGGCGGTGCAGCGATACGGTTGAAGCTCCCGAGCCAGCGACTTTGCCATGCGGAGAACGGACGTTTTCGCTAAATCGTAGAACATCGATACCCGGTAGTTCCGTTCGTTATACGCGTCCGTGCCGTCCGTCATCTCCACGACCAGTCCATTCTCGCTTCGGATCAATAAGGGCAGCGCGAAATGGCTCGTAATCAAATGGGTATCGATTGCAAGCCGAAGCATACGAATTCCGTTGTCCAGCGAGTGCTCCCATACCGGTACATCCCACTGCATCAGATTCTCCGCTCCCCAAATATCGTTGACAAGTACGTCCAATCGCCCCTGTTCGTTCTCGATTCGCCCTATAAGAGCTTGAACTTGATCGGGAACGAGATGATCCACTTGAACCGCTATGCCTTTCCCGCCCGCTTCGTTTACCAATTCGGCGGTTTCTTCGATCGTTTCCGGACGATTGTACTCGGAACGTTGGGTTCGTGTCGTGCGTCCGGTTACATAAACGGTCGCTCCGGCCGCTCCCAATTCGACCGCGATGCCTCGACCGGCGCCGCGTGTTGCACCTGCTACCAACGCCACTTTTCCATCCAATGGTTTTATGATCGTTCACTCCTTTCGTTCATTACTCCTTCATTATAAAGTGTCAATATGACAAGGAATGTCGTATTTCACTTCTTCTCCAACGCCCGTCGCAGCCGAATGACCCCTTCCTGTATCGATTCGATCGTCAATCCGCCGTAACCCATTACGATTTGATGCTCGTGACGGCCCTTACGGATTGCATAATGCTCTACAGCATACACTTGTACTCCCTCAAAATGGATTTGATCGAGCAAGGTTTGGGTGAATCGCGTCCCCGGAATTTCCACGACCAGATGCATGCCTGCGGCTTGTCCCAAAATTTTCGCCTGCGGCAGTTCCTGCCGCAAGCTGCGTACGAGCGTTTCACGCCTCTTGCGGTAAATTTTTCTCATGCTCCGTATATGCCGCTCGAAGTAGCCCTCCTCCATGAATCGGGCCAGGATCAGCTGCTCCAGGGCGGAGGTGTGCCGGTCGGCAAACCACTTCAACCGGCGGTACTCCGGAACGTACCGCTCGGGCAGAACGGCGTAACCGATCCGCAGCGCAGGCGATAAAATTTTGCTGAACGTCCCGACATAGATGACACGCTCCGGATCAAGCCCTTGCATCGAATGCACGGCGACGCCCTCATATGTGAATTCGCTGTCATAATCGTCCTCGACGATGCAGCAATCCTTATGCCGGGCATACTCGAGCAATTGAATTCGCCGCTGAATCGGCAATGTGCCGCCAAGCGGAAACTGATGGGAGGGAATGACGAAGACGAAGTCCGGCTTCAGCTCGGCGGGCAGCTCTTCGGGGATAATCCCCTTGTCGTCCACCGGAATCGGAACAACAGTCGAGCCTGCGTAGGTGAAAATGGAGCGCATCTCGTCCGTCACCGGATCTTCGACGGCGACGAACGCATTCTTTTTGCCCGAAAGCAGCTCCGTGATCAGATGCAGCGCTTGCGTTGCCCCCGAGGTAATGACGATCTGGTCTGGATGGCAGCGGACGCCGCGCGCCCGGAGCAGGTAATGCGCCAGCACGCCTCGAAGCTCGGGAACGCCTTCCGCTCCGGTATAGCCAAAGACGCGCTCCGGTGCGTCCAAGCAAACTTCCTTGGCCAGGCGCCCCCATACGGTGCGGGGAAAATAGTCCGCTGCCGGATGCGCCGCCCGGAAGTCGATAGCCGCCGGCCCCGAAATTTTAATTGACTCGCCTGGGGTAAGTGTAGCTCGCTCCCGTTTCGTTTCCCTGTGACGCCCGAACGAAGAACCGGCGGCGACATAGGTACCCGAATGCGGCCGCACCTCGATATACCCTTCCGCCGTGAGCCGGTCGTAAGCCTCCAGTACGACATTGCGCGATACGCCGATATTGGCGGCCAATTCGCGGCTTGAAGGCAGCCGTTCGCCTTCCGCCAGCTCGTGCCGCAAAATGCGCAAACGGAGCTGGTCATATACCTGAACCGTTAATGGAACGAAATCGTTTCGATCCACGGTAAACCATAACATTGTCCCCTCCCCCTTGTTCCGATAATAAAATCCAACTGGTACTATAAAACTATTCAGTTTCTGGCACTTATAGCAACCAGTATAGCATGGTATGCTTTGGATCGAAAGGGAGCGTGAGCGATGATGAAAACGATCGGCTTGATCGGCGGTTTAAGCTGGGAATCGACCGCTTATTATTATAAGTACATCAATCAAGGCATCCAAGCTCGATTGGGAGGATTGCATTCGGCGAAGTGCTTGCTGTACTCGTTCGACTTTGCGGAGGTCGTACAGCTTCAAGAAGCGGGGCAATGGCAAGAGGCGGCGGCGCTGTTGGCGGAAGCAGCCGCCAAGCTGGAGGCTGGCGGCTGCGACGTAGTACTCATCTGCACGAACACGATGCATACGGTAGCGGACGAAGTCCGGCGTACTCTCAGCATCCCGCTGCTGCATATTATCGATGAAACGGCGAAGGAAGTGAAACGGCAGTCGATCCGCAAGGTAGGGTTGCTCGGCACGCGGTATACGATGGAGCAGCCGTTTTACCGGGATCGCCTGCTGGATCTGGGTATCGAAGCGATAGTGCCGGAGAAGGCGGATCGGGACCGGGTGCATGAGGTCATTTTCCACGAGCTGTGCCGGGGGGAGCTGAACCCGACTTCCAAAGCGGAATATTTGCGAATAATCGATCGTCTGCGTACGCAAGGCGCGGAGGGCATCATTCTGGGCTGCACGGAAATTCCGCTCCTTCTTCGGGAGGGGGATAGTCCTCTGCCCCTCTTCGATACGACCTACATTCATGCGAATGCAGCCGTACAATTTGCCCTGAACCCGCCTGTCTTCGACTAAAGCAGTTCCGCTATAACGGTTCACGGCACGGTATGTATATCTGCGGCAGGAGTCCTGCGAACGGATCCTTCGAGAGTGTGCCGCATATGTCTCACGATTGCATCGGCGGCGTCCGGCATCCGCAAGGAGCCCGCCCGCCGGCGCATCAGCTCCGCCTTGTCGTCACTTCGCAACAGTTCGCGAATTTGCCCGGATAGCTGGTGGATCGTACGGGAGACGAGCACCACTTCCTTTCCGGCCAAATACGATGCATTTTCTTTCTCCTGCCCCGGCAGAGGGTTGTAGATCAGAATCGGAATTTGGAGATGAACCGCTTCCGACAAGGTCACCCCTCCCGCCTTCGTAATCATGCAGAACGACCGGATCATCAGTTCGTGGATGTTGTCGATAAAGCCGAAAATGCGAACTGTCGCGACATCGCGGTACCGATACGTCAACCACTGCTTCAACCTCTCGTCTCGGCCGCATACGATGTCGATTTCTATATCGGGTTGCTTAAGCAACTCATTGACGAGCTTAACCGTCCTCGATACCGTCAAATACGAGCCGGACATGATCAGCACGGACCGCGCATGCTTCGTATGCGGCATGTCGTGCAGCCGGTCGAACTGCTTGCGGATCGGAATGCCGCTTACGGTCGTTCGTTCCTTCGGTATGCCGCGCTGCTCGAGAGTCCGCTGCAATTCGGCGGATGCAATATAATAGTGATCCGGTCCTCCATGAAGCCAACGGCTATGAAGCGTATAATCCGTTATGACTGTAAATGTCGGAAGTTCGATGCCGCGATCCTGTAAGCAATCGATCATGTTTCCGTATGGAAACGTATTGATGAGAGCCGTGGGCATTTCGCGTTCGATGATATTCGCAAGCGTTTTCACGATAAAACCGCGGATCCATTTGAACAATTTGTTGTCGCTGCTCATATTGCGGGTCAAATAGTAGCTCCAGCCGTAATAATCTAGACCGTATCCCGCCATTGCCGCACTTTTTTTGTACAACTGCTTGCAGAATCCGTTCCACTTCGGAAGAGCTTCCTGATAAAGGTCGATGATAACGT
Organism: Paenibacillus mesophilus; assembly: GCF_005938385.1. GTDB lineage: Bacteria > Bacillota > Bacilli > Paenibacillales > NBRC-103111 > Paenibacillus_AB > Paenibacillus_AB mesophilus. Next base: position 554,389 of record NZ_VCRA01000002.1, on the reverse strand, counting down.
GTTGATCGCCATATTGTTCGATCGTCTGCTGCAGCGCCTGCGCCACTTTGATATGCCCGTCTCCGTATCCCGCAGTCAGAATTAGAAATTTGTTCCTCCTCCGCATTGCGATCCACCTTTCTCAAATGCTTGAGAGTAACGGCCCGAACTCCTTGTACGATAAAGGGGCTCCAGATTCCTCCATAAATTAGATTGTGCGATACTACTTATTATTATCTTTATACCACGCTTTTATTGCAATTTAACATAGCGTTACGGAAAATTAATAATGATCCATTATGATCCAATCCGCTCAATTTGCCAGCTCCGCCATGCATGATCTTTCTCACGCTCTCATACAAATAGATTTAGATAGATCGAAGAGATAGTTTCGGCTCTCGGCGATCGGTGGACGAGGTGAGCGTCATGGTGGAAAGGGCAGCACATGAAGCGCGATTGCGCCGGTTTCAACAATCGTATTGTTCAACGATGGACAATCAAACAGCCGTCATCAAACTTCTCGAAACGATCATTCGCTGCGCCAAATCGGCATCGGCCGAGCGGAACGGCGTCAAAAGAACGATGCTGGAAAATAGAGCGCTCCGGATACTGAATCTTTTGACGGGCCGAATAAAGGACAGCCGTATGTGCGATAAAGCCGACACCGTAACCTGTGACCATCTGCTTATCGTGTACCATGCCGCGTCCATCCATCTGCATAACGGCCGATACCAAGAAACGGTTAACTTGATAAAGCCGCTGCTGCGCAAGTAACTTTCGAGAAGAGGGGCGAACGGAACATGACCGTACAATTCTCCGCAATACTGCAAGCGGTATCGAATTACAATAAGCTGCAACAAACAGGCAACGCTCTAACGCAGCAGCTTACCGCCGGGAAAAAAATCATCTCCCCCCGTGACAACCCTGTCCTGTATAACCGGATCAACACGTTTCGCGACGAGATTTCCCGATTTGACACTTACCTGAATAACATGAACGAAGGGCTTTCTGCCGTATCGCAAGTGCAAGATGCCGTTACCGAGCAATTGGGCTTCCTTACCAAAATGCTGGAGCTTGCCAACGAATCGAAACAAGGCGGCACATCTCAAAATGAAAGAAATGCATACAATGCCGAATATTTGAAACTGAACGCTGAACTGAACAACATCGTCAATAACACGACTTTCAATTCGAAACCTTTATTGGACGGTTCCTTTGCGGCTAGCGGCTCCGGTTATATGATTACAACAGGCCAGAATGTTAACTATGAAATCAATTTCCAAAAAACGACAACGGATAGCGACGGTTTGAATTTGGACGGAACGTCAATCGCTTCGACTAATAATACGAATACGGCCATCACCAGGCTAGAGGATGCCATCGATTCCTTGACCTCAATGCAGCGCAGCCTCGGGACCGATGAATATATCGTGGAATCGAGGTCTACTCTGATGGAAAGTAAACAGACCGAACTCGAACTGCTGATCGAGAAATACGAATATATCGATCCTGTTAAAATATCCGCCGAGCTGGACCAAAATCAAATGCTTCAACAATATGCGCTTGCCGCTATCGCTTATTTGAGCGAATCGAGACAAAATATGATCGATTATCTGTTCCCGTAACCGTCGCTTCAGTCCGCCCGTTCCGCTTTCACCGCGCAAATTTTGAATTCGGGCATGCGGCTTACCGGGTCTAGGGCGTCAATGGTCAATCTATTGACGGACAGCTCCTCGCCCCAATGGAAAGGCACGAAGATCGTCCGCGGCTGAATGCCTTCCGTAATCTTGAAAGGAAAAACGAGCGAAGCTCTACGGCTCGTAATGCGCAGCTTGCTTTCGAGACCCAACCCGATTTTGCTTGCCAGCCAAGGGTGAATTTCGGCAACCGGCACCGGGGCTTTTTTGACCAATCCCGGCGTACGGCGGGTTTGAGCGCCGCTTAAATAATGGTTTCCCAGCCGTCCCGTCGTCAAAATGTAAGGATATTCCTCATCAATCGGCTCCGCGGGCATTTTCGGCGTTATGCCCTTCAGCAACGCTTTTCCGTCGGAATGGGCGAACCGTTCCCGGAACATTTGCGGCGTGCCCGGATGATCCTCCGAGGGACACGGCCAGAAGATTCCCTTTTCCCGCCTGAGACGCTCGTACGTTATGCCGCTGTAATCGGCTTTGCCGCCGGCTGTAGCTTTGCGCATTTCATTGAATACATCCTCGATCGATTCATATTGAAAATAAGCGCCGCGTCCCAGTTCCTTCGCCAGCCCGCAGATCAACTCGTAATCCAGCTTGCACGCCCCCGGGAGCGGCAGTGCCTGCGGCCTGTGAAAGACTCTGCCCTCCAGATTCGTCAGCGTACCCTCGCCTTCCAGAAAAGAAGACCCCGGCAGCAGCCAGTGAGCGAACCGCGCCGTTTCCGTCTCGAACAGATCGACGACCACAAGCAGCTCCAGCTTGTTTAGCGCCCGCTCTACCATCAGACTGTTCGGACTGGAGACGACCGGATTGGAGCCCAGCACGATCATCGCCTTGATTTCGCCCTCGTCGATTTTTTGCAGCATTTCATAGGCGGATACGCCTTTACCCGGTAATTCCAAAGGATCGATGCCCCAAACGCCGGCCACATGGTCCCTGTCGACCGGATTTTCAATCAAGCGGTAGCCCGGTAGTTGGTCCGCCTTCTGTCCGTGCTCGCGCCCGCCCTGTCCGTTCGCCTGTCCGGTCACCGCTCCGTAGCCGCAGCCCGGCTTGCCGATTTTGCCTGTGATCAGGGCCAAGTTTATATAATTCCAGGTGTTCTCCACACCGTTTACTTGCTGCTCCAATCCGCGGGCCGTCATCACGATTCCGGTCTCCGCCTTGGCAAAGCCGCGTGCGATCGTTCTCGTCACCGCCTCGAGAATGCCGGTGAGCTCCTCCACCCTAGCCGGGGTGAACGGTTTTACCGCCTCGGCCAGCTGCTCCAAGCCATTCGTCCGCTCCCGGACAAAAGTTGCATCATAGAGCTTCTCCGTGACGATCACATTCAGCAGCCCGTTGACGAATACCGAATCGAAGCCGGGCTGCAGCCTGACATGAATGTCCGCGCTTTTGGACGTCATCGTATTGCGGGGGTCGATCGTCACGATTACGGCACCATTTTTTTTCGCTTCCAGCAAGTAAGGCATCATAGTCGGCTGGCACTCGGCAATATTCGTCCCGGACAAAATCAAATATTTCGCCTTCGGAATTTCGGAGAGCGGCATCGTCATGCCGCGATCGATGCCAAATGCCTGATTGCTGGCGGCTGCGGCGGAGGACATGCAGTAACGCCCGTTATAATCGATATATTTGGAACGCAAGCCGACGCGGGTAAACTTGCCGAGCAGGTAACAGACCTCGTTGGTAAGCGATCCTCCTCCATAGACGCATACCGCATCATTGCCGTATCGGGTCTGAATCTCTTTAATACGGGTGGCGATATGCGGCAGCGTCTGCGTCCATTCAACCGGCTCCCAACGCTCATGACGATTCGTCCGCCGGAAAGGCCGGGTAATGCGTTCCTCGTGAATGACGTGATCCAGCGCATTGAGCCCCTTCTGGCACAGGCGTCCCGTAGCTACCGGAAAGTCCGGGCTCGGCTTGATCGTCAAACCGGGGCCTTTGTCAACCAGTTCCATACCGCATTGCATACTGCAAAAGCAGCAGTGTGTAGAGGATGCAAGCGCAGGCGACAGGTTCAAATCTGCAGTCATGGTTTCTTCACCTCCGCTGGCCTTCATACTTTCGTGCCTTCGCTTGCGGCATGTTACGCTTTGGGCGCTTCCGCGTTCAGACCGCCGTCAAGATAGAGGCCCGCTCCCACCTTGCCGCCCTCTCCGATCCAGTTGCGTTTCCATTCGCGCTGGGCCAAATAAATCATGATGATGCACGACAAGGCGATTCCGGACAATACCAGGAACCCCGGGGTAAACGATCCCGTCGACAGCTTCAGGCTGCCTAAAATTTTCGGCAGGAAATATCCGCCCAAGCCGCCCGCAGCCCCGACTATGCCGGTAATGATGCCGACTTCTTCACGAAACCGTTGAGGCACAAGCTGGAACACGGCTCCATTGCCCATCCCCATTCCCATCATGCCGATGAACAGCAGCGCGGTAGTAACCGCCAGTGCAGGCAAAGTCGAGACGGCGGCGAGCATCAGCCCGATGACCGCATAGAGCAGCATCAGCATCCGGATGCCACCCACCTTATCGGACAACCAGCCCCCAATCGGACGGAACAAGCTTCCTGCGATTATACATATCGTTGCAAAATCTGCTGCCGCGACCGGATTCAAGTTGTACTCCGTATTGAAGAATAGGGTCAAATAGTTGGCCATTCCGGAAAAACCGCCGAAGGTCACCATATAAAACAGACAGAACAGCCATGTATCTTTTTGCTTCAACACCCCGCCATAGTCCGACAGCTTCTTGGGTTCCGGCTGATTGGGGCTGTCTTTGGCCGTAAAGAGGAAAATAAGGAATACAACGATCAGCGGAATCAAGGCCAACCCGAACACGACATGCCAGTCTCCGTAATATTGTGCCAGCCGATTGGCGAACAAGGTGCTGAAGATGGTGCCGCTGTTGCCCGCACCCGCAATACCGAGCGCCAGTCCCTGGTGCTCCGGCGGATACCACCGGCTGGCCAGCGGCAGCGCTGCGGCAAAGCTGGCTCCGGCGATGCCGAGCATCAGTGCGACGAAGTACATGTCCGCGAGCGAATCCGTTAATTTCCAGCCGACCAGCAGCGGGATAATCGTCAGCGACATCCCGACGATACCCGTTTTCTTCGGACCGATTCTATCTGTCAAATAACCTAACACGAGCCGCAAAATCGAACCGCCGAGTGCCGGGAGCGCGACCAAATTCGCTTTCTGAGCCGCATCCATTTCGAAATCTTTGGCAATCAACACCGCCAGCGGGCCAAGCATGACCCAAATCATGAAACTCATGTCAAAGTACAAAAAGGCACTGAACAAAGACCCCTTATGGCCGCTTTTCAAAAAAGATTTCCGATCCGCCATACCGATTCCCCTCTCTTTGTTTGTTTCCCGGTTTTGAAAAACAGAAAGCCTATCCCCTTACGATGATCGTAAAGTGGGATAGGCTTCTTTGCCAAAGCGGACACGACATTGTGTCCCTTATTTAATTTGGTAACATATCACTGCTTTGTGATAATTGATAATTAAATTGTACGCAAGCACGATGGTCATGTCAATATATTTGACGTATATTTGATTATTTTATTTCTTTTCACCTTATCACCTTACTTTAGTATCAATAAATAAGGGATTTATGTAACATAACACGTAATTTATGTGTTATATTTTACGATGCCATCATCTTTCTACCAGCTTACACCTTTACCGCCTTCTACATGGAGGCTGTCGCCTACGTCCCATTAAATTAAGTATTCTCCCATAAGCCGCAAAGTGACGGCAGCACGTTTCATATAGGGTGAAGCTTCGCTAGACGTGATCGTCAGCTCATTATTGCCAGATAGAACAACCGGAATTTCGCCCGCAATAGCCGGAGTGTCAATAACGCTGCCTTTCCTGTCATAGACGGTACACTCCCCTTCAGCCGAACATTCCAGATACGTTCCACTCCTCAGCTCGGTCATAAATGTGACGGACTGTCCGTTGATCGTTACGGTCGGGTTAACCAATGTCTGCTCCCGATGCGGCAGGGCGACGATCGGCTTCATTTTCAGATCGTATCGGCCTTTGCCGCTGGTCAACAGGTCCATATAGTGAATCCGAGCATAATCCACCGAGTTTGTATAGCTGGCGTAGAAGTTTTTCACATCGTCGTAAATCCGGTATTCGAGCTCGGCTCTCGGCCAATCGCCATGCTCCATGTCGCCGTTCTGCGACTCGTAGAAGGAGAAACGGCGCCACCCCGTAAAGTCGACCTTTATAAAATGATCCGCCATCGCCGCCCCGACCCACAACTCGCTGCGCAGTCGAATATTGATCGTTTCGCCGCGCCCGTCGCCGCAAATCCATACGCCAATTCCCCGTCTTCCTTCGGTATCGAGAGGCTCGGCAAACGAGTAGGTCCGGTTCAGCTCAAGCGGCGCCTCTTCATCCAGATCCAGCAGCAGCCGAGAGTCCGGCGATTCATACGGCTCCGCGGTCCATAATGCTTCTATGCGAATGAACGGCTTCTGTGTGCTGTACGGATTTGCGGCAAGAAACGTATTTCTGCCTTCCTCGAAGCTTTCGGCGCGGTACTTCGTCGTCTTCATCCGGCGAAGATGGTACGCCTCCTCCTCTTTCACGAGCTTAAACTCGGATCTCGGAGCGCGCAGCAGCTGTTCCGTCTGCTTGTCGAACCGGAAATAGCCGCTTTCCCGCACCTCGTCATATTGCCGGATGACCGCCGCGAACCTTTCGAGCACAGGCAGCTCCTTATACCTCATCATCGAGCCTTGATAACATTGGCATGCATCCATCGCCAAATGCTTGATGCACAAATATTCCAGTTCTTCGATCGTCATCACTTGCTGCTGCCAGCCGATCATGTCCTCCTTGCCGCTCGGGTATAGCGACCACCAGCCCAATTGAGGAACCAGATACATTCGTTCCGCCGTCTTCGCGTCGTATTCGACATGGACGTCATTAAAGTCGTTGTAGGCCCGGTACGGATGGTCCAGCGCCCCGAACCGCGTGCGTGCAAACCACGAGGCCGGATATTGCGGTCCATAGCAGCAGTCGAACACGGCCGGCCGTTTCAAATGTTTGTACATTTCGTTAATGAACGCCATCGCATGATACCAGGCAAACTCGTTGCCGTCGAGTATAAATACGCCGTCGATCGCATCCAGGTAAAAGGCGTCGAACTCGCATTCGTTATAAAACTCCGCCGTATTTCGGGCGATTTCATAAAACAGCTCGGAATGCTTCTTGGGAGCCAAATACCCGCCGAAGTAGCTTTTCAGATGACCGGCGCGCACGCCCGCGCGATGCAAGGCGGCTTTTGTCCCGTATGCTCCGCGCTCGCAGCCTGTGAACGTATAAGGAGCGGCATCGGAAACTCCGGTAAAGCGAATCAGCTCGTCGTCGATCCACAGAATGAGCGTATTTTGACTATGAAAACCAGTCGTCAAACTCACATCGTGAAGGGACTCGTTGACGATTACCTCTGTAGACGATTCGTCCAGATCGAGAGCTAACGTAAACTCCTGTAGCGTATCGAGATCCGGATGCGGTACCGGCGTCGTATAGACGGACAAGCTTTCCGCTTTCGCAAGAAAGAATGTATACGTATGCAAGCCAACGATCAAGCCTTCCCGATGGAATCGATCGATCACCGCTTTAAACTGTTCGATCCCGCCCGGATACGCCTTCTCATTGACTTGAAAATCGCCCTGCCGATACATCGCTCCTTGATGCAGGCTTGCTTGCTTGACGCCGAACTTCTTCATGGCCGCAATCACTTCGTCGATATTGTCCGTCGTCACCGGACTTCCCAATATCGTATAAGTACATTTGCCAAGCTCGATCTCGCAGCCATACGGTCCGCCTGTCTTCGATTTCGGCAGTTCCCCGTCCGGAATATCCTCGATGACATTTTTCATAATCTGTCTGAGCAGCGGCTCGGGCGCGCCGACGATCGCCGCATTGGCGGGATGATCGCTCCTCCGGGTTGACGTCAAGCCGATGTGCGGGAATGCTTCCGCATACAGCCTCCTATTCCGGCCCGGGTACTCCTCCATTCTCGTGCCGAGCGTCATCGACATGCACGATGCGATGAACGAAGAATCGTTGTCGTAGTCGATGTCTACCTCCACATCGACGACCGATACGGAATACAGCTGCTCGCTTGTTACCGAGACTAGCCGGAACGTCAAATATTCCTCATGCTCGGCAACGGCGATAACCGCGGTGATCCCATTGCCATAAGTAACCTCCAGATGAGGAGCACAATAAGCGACAGCCGTCGGGAGATGCTCCTTCTTCTCGAGGTCGATCAGCTTGCCGCAATAACCGTCCGCAACATAATTACGCCCTGAGGAGATGTCGGTAAACTCCATGTTTTTGCCGTCGGACGCTATGGAATAGCGCATATATTTCGTTTGAAACGTAACGGACATGTCGCACGCCCCCGTCTTACTTATATAGACATCGAATGTATTATATATAATATATAAACCACATCAGAATCTGTCAATGAATACTATATTATCCGCTCCGTAATAAAAAGCGCAGACGAGGAATAGGCCCTTGTCCCATGAAAGGTAAGAGCCTGCCGGCATTAATTCCATTTAGCGACGAAACCCGTAATCTTTAATCTTAAGCTTGATATTGCAACTTACGTTTAAGTTTGAAAACTCATCCCGCCAATTTAATTTCTTCCATTCGGCGTAGTCCATACTGTTTCTGACATACTTCCCTATGCCAATACTATCGAGCTTCTTCTCTTGGAGAAACTTTACGGTCTGCTGCGCGCGCTGCGTCAAATTTTTGGAGAGCACTTGCTCCAGCTTATGCCTATCCGCCTCATTGCCCGGATCCAATTCCCCTATGTATTCAAGCACTGATGCTTTGACATTTACATTGATGACGACATTCCTCGGACCGTCCGCTCCATGCTCGACGCTAACTTTTCTTGTGCTGTTTAATGAGCTTAACATGATGGCTTTGCTTCTCGGTTCCATCGCCCTCAAGTCGAAGCTAATCTCGCCATGCTTAAAGCTGCCCAACAGAAAAGAGAAGACAATCGACTCGCTCGGATCGATTTTGTCCACGTACTGGCCGTCCCGAAATAGTCCGATTCCGTCGACGATGATGCTGTCTCCCGCATCTTTGATAACCGGCGCAATCGGATCGATCCCGTCATCGTAATAGTCTCTCGAGAACGAGTACATGGTCGTCTCCGGAATCGTATTGCCTTTCGCTTCTTTCTCGATAAGCCGGTCGATGTATTGGGCCGTCCGGGGAAACTCCCTATATTTCTTTTCAAGCAGTTTGTCCGCATCCCCGTTCACGACAATGATCTTGACCTGCTCCGATATCGTCGGGTCCCTGATCAAAGTATCCATATGCTCCCATATACTCTTTTGGGCTAACGATATGCCGAACAAAGCGGTTCGCAATTGTCCGCTGACGAGCAGCAGATTGGTTTTTCGCGCGAGAATGATTCTGGCTTCCTTTGCGCTATCCGCCGCGGTCCTTAAATATTCGCTTTTTACCTTGATGTCGGGAGTCGCAATGGGAAGGCTTATCGCATATTTTATTTTCCCGTCAGGCAGCAGATCATGACTTGTCGATTGAATAAATCCGGTCCTCTCCAATATTCGCCGGTCCCCGCAGCCCGCAGCAAGGAGCATTACGACCAGCAAACCGATACACGCTCGTGCATTATGCACTTGACACACGCCCTCTCCGTTTATGAACGGCCAGCAGCGCTATCAAGCCGAGTGGCAGGCCGAACGCAAGACCGATTTCGATATAACCTAGATACTTCAGCCATTGCTGCACCTCGCTCAGTACGTCGGGTATGAAGGAAATCCAATAGGCCAGGAAAACGATAACAAACGTGATTAGCTTCCTCTTCTTCGGGATCATTCTTAACGCAACCTCCTTGGCCGACCAGAAGTACATAACCGCCGTAATCAGTGTCGTGAACAACAGAAAGCCATACAATAAATTTTCCGTAGCTTGGATAAATGGCAGCTGGACATACGCGAACAGATTCATCAAAGGAAACTGCATGTGCCGCAACAATTCGTACCCGTGAAAGCCGTAGGAAACCAGGCTTACGTATAAGTAAACAACAGTGCTCAACAAGTGACCGATCAGAACGGACGAACCGAACTTCGTTCTGCGGTCGCAGTACGGAATCAGCAGAAGACACAGCTCGTATCCCAAATAAGCGGGAAATATGTTGATGAAGCTTGCCGCCGAATACGTACTGTCTTGGAAAACAAAAGGAGTCAGCCGCGCCCATTGGAATTGTCCGTAGAAGAAAAACAACAAGAGCAGCATCCAAATGCTCATCCAGAAGAAAACGGTTGCGGCCTTCGAGATGTTATAGATCGTCTTGATGATCAGAAAAAAAGCCAGCACGTCAACCGCCACCTTGAACGCCATTGGATTCACGGTCGGAAAAGCCACCATCTGAAACACGAGCACATAATATTTGGCCGTCAAGCAACCGAGAAGCGCCCATATGCAAATCAAAGAAATATAGAACGGATAAAGCAATAATCCCGGAATGAAACGTTCCAGAATTTCGAAAATGGACTGTCCTTCGCCCAAACGATACACGGCCGTAATCAGGCCGATACTCAGCGAAACGGCAGCGGAAACGATGATCAAAGCAAGCCACCCGTTCGTGCCGAAATACCGGGCTAGCAAATGCGGCAGCACCAATATCACGACCCCCGTTTGGGTCATGTTAATGAGAATGGCCAAGTGAAATGACGATAATTTTTCCTTCATGCTCAGCACCCTTACTTTTTCATTTTGTTTCGGACCGGATTCGGCGATTTGCTCTGAGTCGGTCTTTCGATAAGGAACTTGAAAGGCGCGATAATAAACACATCTTTCCAGTCCTTTGGTTGAAAAGGGGCGACGGGAGTCAAGTAAGACGAACCGAGGCTTGTAAGTCCGCTCATATGGATGACGATTGCGCTTATTCCGATGGCCAACCCGAAATTTCCCCATATACCTGCCAAAATGATCAAACCGAAACGAAGCAGACGAATGGAGGCGCTCATGACGTAAGCCGGCGTAACGAACGATGCGATCGCGGAAGCGGCAACGGCGATGATCAAGATGTTGCTCGTCAATCCGGCTTGAACGGCAGCTTGTCCTATGACGATACCGCCCACGATACCGATCGTTTGCCCGATCTTGGTCGGCAGCCGGGCACCGGCCTCCCGCAGAAGCTCTATGGTCGTTTCCAGAAACAAGGCCTCGTACAGCGGAGGGAACGGCACCCTGCTTCTGGACTCGGTCAATGTAAGCAGCATGTTTTCCGGGATCATCTCGTAATGGAAGGTGGTGACGGATACATAGAGCGCCGTGAACATGATCGTGATTAATAGCGCCAGAAATCTTAACAACCGGCTGGCGCTTCCAAGCAGCGGGCGCTGATAATAATCGTCGGACGACGAGAAAAATTCAAAAAACGAGGTTGGCGCACTGAAAGCCGAAGGACTGCCGTCCACGATACCGATTATTCTGCCGGCAATCAGCTTCGACCCGATCACATCCGGACGTTCCGAAGTAAGGAATTGCGGGAATACGGAATACGGCGAGTCATCGATCATCTGAAGCAGCATATTCGTATCGAAGATGGCATCGATCTCGATGTTCGATATTCTGGCGAGCGCCTCGTCCACATAATGCATATTGACGATATTTTTGATATAGAGGACATAAACGTCCGTTTTCGTTATTTCCCCGACGGACAGCTTGATTACTTTGAGATGGGAGCTCTTGATGCGTTGACGGAGCAGAGCCAAATTGGTGCTTGCTTTTTCGGTAAAAGCATCATGCGGGCCGGTTATGACCGTCTCCGTCTCGGACTCCCCTACGGGGCGGGACTGGAACCCGAACACATCCGCTAGATAGACGTCTTGCCGGTGGAAGATGGCTGTTTTCCCGGCCAATATCGCAAGTATGAGCTGCTTCATATCCGTTGCCGCGGTGAACGGGGACTGGTTCAGCAACTCGCGCATCTCGTCTTGAGGCACGTTCAGAATGGGATTCATCACATCCCGATAGAGCTTGTCTTGGTCGACCTGATGTTCGAAATAGATCAGATCGATGTGCAAGTGCGGATACGATCTATGGACTATATCCGAGCAATCCAGAAATTCATGGAGGACGTAGGATAATGTCGGTTTCCCGGACAGCTCGGTCGAACCCGGTTCGGGATCGGGCGCAGCCTGTTTAGACCCTATGGCTTGAATCACTTTTTTGAAGAAGTTCACGATCCGCACCTTCGATCATAAGGATGATTATTTTACTATGTGCGGAAAATGCAGGGATTAAACATCCGAATTGTGCCGGCCTTCACGCGAAATTCATAAAACATTGTCGAAAAAGCCGGTAATGCTTCGAATCACGTCGTTAACTTAACGCTAAATTAACAACATTCCTTCTATAATAAATGCAATGGCTATTCATGGACCCGTTGAACGTTCATAGTCATCAACCGTTCATTCGAAGGAGGAGATCGGCTTTTGTCCCGGATCTTATTCAATCACGTCTACAAACAGTACGGCAAAGACAAGCTCAACGTAGTCAAAGACTTCAATCTGTCCATCGAAGATAAAGAGTTCGTCGTGTTCGTCGGTCCTTCCGGCTGCGGCAAATCGACCATGCTGCGAATGATCGCCGGCCTGGAAGACATTAGCGCCGGGGAAATTTACATTAACGATGTGCTTGTCAACGATCTGCCTCCGAAAGACCGCGACATCGCCATGGTGTTCCAAAATTATGCGTTATATCCCAATATGTCGGTTTATGAAAATATCGCTTTTGGTCTGCGGCTCCGCAAAATGCCCAAGCATGAAATCGATATCGCGGTCAAAAGGGCGGCGCGCGTTCTCGAAATCGAACCGTATCTCGAACGCAAACCGAAGCAACTGTCCGGTGGTCAACGCCAGCGTGTGGCGCTCGGCCGCGCAATCGTCCGCAATCCCGAAGTTTTCCTGATGGACGAGCCGCTGTCCAACCTCGATGCCAAGCTGCGCGTGCAGATGCGCTCCGAGATCATCCGGCTGCACAAGCAGCTCGGAGTCACAACGATTTACGTGACGCACGATCAAACCGAGGCGATGACGATGGCGAGTCGAATCGTCGTCATGAAAGACGGCATCGTTCAACAGGTCGATACCCCCGAGGAAGTGTATAACAACCCTGCGAACACGTTCGTAGCGAGCTTTATCGGATCGCCTTCCATGAACTTCATCGCAGGCAGGCTGGAAGAGCGCGCCGGCAAGCTGGAGTTTCACACGAACCGGTTCGCGCTGGCAATTCCGGCAATCCACTCGAAAGAGCTTGTATCCAAACGGCTGGTCAACAAAGTCGTCACCCTTGGCATTCGTCCGGAGAACATCTCCGTCAACCGAAAAGCTCTTGAGGTGTTTCCGAACGCAGTCATAAATGGCGTGTATGCATTCAACGAGCTAATGGGAGCAGACCGCTTCCTGCATTTGGATATTGGCGGACCAACCTTGCTGGTCGTTCGAGGCAGTCCGGACAACCTTTATAATGAAGGGCAGCAAATATCGGTAGTCTTTGACATGCAGAAGGCGCTGTACTTCGAGAAGGATAGCGGAGAACGACTCGTCAATGTGCATAACTCATTCGGGTAATCTTATTGAAATCACATATTTAAAAGATTGGCGAACCGTTAAGGTTCGCTTTTTCTATACCAAATATACAAGTTCAAGCGATATTTAATACATGTTTGACAAAAGAACAAGCTTGTTTTAATACTCGACTCTTATAATGACTACAGAACAAGCACTCGATATCATAGATGGAGGTTATGGTCGATGAGGAAACAACGAATGTTTTCAGGCTTTATTGCTCTATCCCTCGCATTGACGGCAACGGGCTGCGGCAATTCGGGCAGCCAGGAGAACGGCGCCAAACAAGCGCAGGCGAACAAAACCGAGTCAGCTTCCCCCGTCACGTTAACGGTCTTTCAGAACGGCGCCGAAATTACGGACGAAGATTTCCAACTGATGTTCTCCGAACCGGTGAAGAAAAAGTATCCGCACATCAGCTTGAAAATCGTTCGTCCGGATAAATCCGTGACGCTGGACAGTCTTATTGCCGCCCGCGAAGTGCCGGACATTCTCCTGACGCCGAACTCGGGGATTTTGGGCTTAAAGCAGCAGGACCTTCTGTTTGATTTGACTCCGCTCGTCAAAAAACAGAGCCTCGATTTGGCGCGATTCAATCCGGTCGCAATCGAAGCCGTGAAGTCGGATAAAGGGGAATTATGGGGACTGCCATACGCCATGCAGTTCAATGCTCTGTACTACAATAAAGACATTTTCGATAAATTCGGCAAAAGCTACCCGAAAGACGGCATGACCTGGGATGAGACAATCGATCTGGGACGTCAATTGACGCAAAAGGACGGGGGCATTCAATATCGGGGACTCGACCCCGCGAGCAGCTACGTCATGAGCTTCCCTTACTCGCTCGCTTATGTCGACGGGAAAACGGACAAAGCCAGCATGGATAACGAAAAGTGGAAGCAAGTATTCGAGCTTGCCAAAACCATTCTCACGATACCCGGAAACGCTCAGCCTAGTCCGGAGCCTTCGGCCGCGGCGTCGGGCAACTTGTTTATCAAGGAAAGAAACGTGGCGATGCTTGCTTCGACGAATCTGATGGCCCAGATCGGCAGCGCCTCGGAAGCCGTGAATTGGGACATAGCGCAATACCCGAGCTACAAGGATAAGCCGAACATTTCGGGCAAGCTGGATTCTCACAATTTGAGCATCTCCAAAACGACGAAATACCAGGATGACGCGATCAAAGTGCTCGAAGTCGTCACATCCGACGAAGTGCAGCTGCTCGGTGCCAGAAAGACGGCGAGAATGTCGCCTTTGTTGAAAGAGGATATGAAGAAGCAGTTTGGCGCGGAAGTGTCTTATTTGAAAGGGAAAAACGTACAAGCTTTGTTCAAAAGCGGAGTTTCCCCTTCCCCCTTATACTCCATCTATGAATCGAACGGCAAAAAAATCGGCCAGCAAAAATTCCGGGATTATCTGGCGGATAAAATCGACCTGAACACCGCCTTGAGACAGGCGGACGAGGAAATCAACAAAGCGATCAGCACCGTGAAATAATTACAAAGGTAAAAAGCCTTGCGCCCAGAGCGGGCGCAAGGCTTTTTCAACTAATTGTTCATTTTCCCCGGGCCGGGAGATGTCGCTCGATCATTCTGGCCACGCCGTCCTCCTGATGGCCGGGAGCGACCAGATCCGCGGCCTCTTTGACCGCCTGCTGCGCATTTCCCATCGCAATTCCAAGTCCGGCTTCGCGAATCATCGGGATATCGTTAAGACTGTCCCCCATCGCTATGACTTGCGACATGTCTATTCCGACGAGCGTGCACACTTCGCGCAAACCGCTTGCTTTGTTGACCCCGACGGCATTGCATTCGATATTCGTAATATGGGAGTTGCTTATTTCGAATGCATTCCAGGAAGTAAGTCGCTCGCGGATGCCATGCAAGAGAACGGCGTTGCCGCTGCGAAACGCAAATTGCAGCCACTGAACATCCGCCGGGTCGGCGGGAATATTCGTTTTGTCGATTTTCCCTCCAACCGTATGGGCCCAGAAATCGAGCTCTTCCCCGTACGATTGCAGAAGCTCGAACAGCCTGACGATCAAGCCGGGCGTCAATTCGCGTCTGGAATGGAGAACCTCGGAAGTTTCCCATACCTCGCTGCCATTATTGACGACAAGCGGGCAATCGATACCCAACCGAGCGGCGTAACCGGCGACATCCCGGATCGGTCTGCCCGTAGCCAACGTGAATTTCATCCCGGCCTTGATGGCGGTTTTGATCCACTTGACGTTTTCTTCCGAAATGTCTTTCTGCTTGTTAAGCAATGTTCCGTCCAAGTCCAAAGCGATTAATCGAAATGTCATCGGCGCTCTCCCCTTGGTCCGAAACAAAGCTCCGTGCGGATCGTCTGCCGCGGAACGATTTTCTCCATCGGGGATTGTCCCCATCGGTCCCAACGGTCGCAATTGGCGTAGTAATCGGAAACCGTACTGCGAACCCAACCGTCCGTAGTTTCAACCTCCAATACAAAGCCGCCGATACACATCGGTTCGTCCCCGGTTGTCACTTCGATTTGATTATGCATATCAAGCAATGGCCAGTATTGCGGATCAAGCTTCATAGATTGCCGACTGTCGAAATATTCGAGGCGCGGAAGCGTGCCGACCTCGATGCCGTTCAGGTAGACCCGGTAATCTTCCGCAGGTTTGCAGTTGGAGCCTGCGGCCCTTAGCTGCACGGAACGGATATCGCTGCGATCGGATAGCGCCAGTCCGGACGTTTTCGCAAAATCGGGCTTTTGTGTAAAGCTTGCTTTCTCTCCCCGGCGCCAGCTCAACCGTCCTGCAACGCCCCTCTGCAAGACGTGCCAGTCGGCTTGAACCGCTTCGCCTTCGACGTTGATCACCCACCAGCCGGGTGCCGAATCCTCCAAGTATCCCCAGCCGTATTCGAACGATGACGGATCAGGTAAAATGGTTCGAACGTCGCTCAGGCTAATAGGCGCAAGCTCCGGATAACCCAGCACCGAGCTTTTCAGCTGCGGCATCCAATGCTCTCCTACTTTATGCAACGTGGAAACCTGGTTATGCGTATGCCCGCAAAAGTAAGCGTCTACCGGATGATCGGCAATTTCCCGAAGTACCGTATGCGCGAAATCGTAATGAGTAAAGAAAGGTCTTCCCACACAGATGAGCGGAGGATGAGCAAATAAAAACACATGCTCGTATTTTGCCGATTCGGCGAAAGTTTCCATAATAAAATCTTCCTGCACGTCGCCTTTTGCAAACGCCGTATAATCGAGAACGATAAATAAGGAGCCGGCTTTTTCGAACGTGTAGTAACCTTTTGTTACCGGTGTGGAGCCCATCGCTTGTCCGATGGCCGGATATACGAATTGATTAACCTGCTCCTCCTCGCGTTTGCCTACAACGCCGTCGTGAGTTCCGAGCGCGAAGAAGACCGGCGCTTTCAGTTGTTTCAGCAGCTCCATCGCTTCCTTCATTTCTTGCAGTCCGCTCGCTTCATCATCGCAATGCCCTTGGATGATGTCACCGGTCTGTATGACAAAGTCCGGCTTCAACGCCGCGATTTCATCGATGACTCTCGGCGTTACATTCCGGGTCATCCATAGATTGCGGGTAATGTCGGCAAATTCCGTAACACCTCTCGGATTGCCGTTCAACGCTTTTCGGTGCGACTGCTCCTGCACATAATGCAAGTCTCCCATGACCACAAAACGTAATGTCGGTTTCAAATCTCGGCACCTCTCATTGTTCAAGTTGATTATTTGCCATATTTGACATATAGTTATTTATATCAACAGAACAAGTATAGAGATCTTGCTCACCGGGTGTCAATGCGTTCATAAAAAAATAACATAAATCCGGACTTTTCCGGGAAAGAAGGCCCCACGTGTCTATCGAAATCAATAAGCAGTCCAAACAACCAAACGAAGCGAAGCAAGGCGGCCGAACGCCGCTCTATAAACAGATCATGGAATATGTGCGGGATAACATCCGGCAATCGGTATGGCAGTCCGATGACAAAATTCCTTCGGAAAATGAGCTTGCGGGCAAGTTTAAAGTTAGCCGGATCACGATCAAAAACGCGCTGCAGGAGCTGATCGAGGAAGGTCTCATTTATCGGATTCAAGGAAAAGGCACTTTCGTATCCGCGAACAAGCTCGGGGAGCCTCCCGTTTACCGATCGGCGCAGCAGGATTCCGATCATACGATAGCCTATTTGATGCCTCGACTCGATAACCGGTTTACGGCCAATTTGCTGCATGGTATTGAAAATCAGCTGGCGGAGGAAGGTTTCCACTTGCTGTTCCGCACAACGGGCGATTCTCAAGAAAACGAAAGGCAGATCTTGCACAAACTGGTTCAGTCCGGGGTAAAAGGAATCATCATATATCCCGCTCAAGGACAGAGCTATAACGAAGATATTTTGAAATTGACTTTAAACGAATTTCCGGTCGTTGTCGTCGACCGATACTTGAGAGGCGTCGAAACCAATTACGTATGCTCCGATAACGTCACGGGCGCTTTCGATGCGGTATCCCACTGCATTAGGCAAGGACATCGCAGCATCGGATTTATATCCACCCATGCGGAAGGCACATCCAGCATCGAGGACCGGCTGACCGGGTATGAGAAGGCGCTTTCCGAACACGGTATATTAATCGACCGGCATTTGCGGCTCACCGGATTGGACAGCAGGCAAGTCAATGAAATATTGCGGGAAGGGGCGAGCCATGCCGCCAGCAAGGAACAGATCAAACATTATTTGTCAAGAAATCCCGGCCTCACGGCGGTCATTGCGGTCAATTCCGCGGTAGGATTAACGTTGTTGGAAGCGGCCAAAGAGCTATCGATACAAGTTCCGGAGCAGCTGTCGGTCGTTTTTTTGGATGACTTCGAATTATCCGCCTTTTCCGCCATCCCTCCTACTTACGTCAATCAGGAGGAATATACGGTCGGCCGGGAAGCCGCCAAGCTGCTGGTCTCCGTGATGGAAAATCCGCGGCAGAAACGCCGGAAAATCGTCGTGCCGACCCGATTGATCGTACGTGAATCGACCGCGCCGTTGATCCAGAGTGAATCCTTACTTCCGAAGTAAGCTCACTGCGCACCAAAAAACCGGAGGCGCCGCCTCCGGTTCATGGTCATGCCGGCTATGGAGATGAGGTCATTCCCACGGCCAGACTATCGATTTGCAGCAATATAAATAAAATATCATTTCGGTCAAAGATGCCGTCACCCGTAACATCCTGCGGAGATTGACGCATATACCTCACGACATGGTCGATCCGGATTGCAGGAGCAGGAGCAGGATTGCCGGGAGTGTTTGATTTCAATTGTTCTCTTAACTGGTAAGTTTCCTGAGAGGATTTCACAGGAAGCTCTCTCCATTCCAAAATCGACTTGCCTCCCTGATCCTTGACGGCTTCGTAATCGACATCCAGTGTGATTGGCTGTGCAGCGTCGGTTGCAACGGCAGGGCTCGACAGTATCAACAAGACGACTTGATTCGAAACGTAATTTGCGCGGCTTATGGAGGCTGCCGCTCCATTCAAATGAAATTTTTCTTTTGATAGCGTCGTGTGGAGATCCAACACGTGATTGAATTGCAAGATCATTTCCGTCCCATTCGGACTTACCGCTGCGACTGTAACCTTGAGCGGATTCGGATCCGCCACTATGTTGCCGATCACGATCGTGCCTATAGCCGATTCGTTCCCTACACTATCCATCCCCCTTGCTTCGACTGTTCCATTGGCCGTCATGGCTACCTGGGAAGTATCGGTAGCGGCTTGCCAGGAGCCTCCGTTAATGCGGTATTGTTTTACCGTGGCATCGCCCCAATTCGAAAAGGTAACATGAACGTTGCTATGGGTCGGTTTCGTAATATCCGCAGCGAGAGTTGGCATCGGCGGCGCCGATTTATCAATATTGGTTACAGCGATCGATCCGTAAGCGCTCGTATTCCCGGCCGCGTCGACCGCAAAGGCATAGACGACATCGTTTACGGAAAGGGTAATCGCCCCGGAATAAACGTTCTCCCCGCCTGCTCCGACCCGGTATTTATTCGATACCGAGTCGCCGGGGTACGAGATCGTCACACTTACGTCGCCATTCGTCGGCGTAGTCGGCGTGGCGCTCAAAGTTGGCGCAGCCGGAGCCGTTCTGTCTATATTGGATACGGCAAACGTTCCCGTGTCGGACACAACGCCCAGCGAATCTTTCCATCGGGCATAGATCGTTCCGTTATTCGTCATTGTGACCGCCGAAGCATATGGAAACCAATCGGATTGATTGAAGCTGTACTCCTTCACCGCGGCATCGGCCGGGTAGACGATCGTCACGCTCACGTTACCTTTTGTCGGTAGCACCGGGCTGCCGGTGAATGTCGGCGCGGGTAATACGGAAGGAGGCGCCATTACCAGCGTAGGACTGGATGCCGCGTCAATCTGGATCGAGACTTTATAATTGAAGCCTGTCAACCCGCCGTAATCGTAGAGAACCATTCCGATCTCGTTTAAGCCCGGTTTAAGTGCGCTATTGACGTATGTATTGCCGGTTACCGTACCTTCCGTCGTAATACTGGATACGTTGGTGTTATTCAGTGCGACTGTTATGGCATTGTCGGCTTTGAACTGGAATACCGTTTGCGGGTTGGAGAATTCGTCAGGCATAGTGAAGCGGACGCGGTAAAGAACTTGCATTCCCGCACAGTCAGAGCCGGTGGGGCCGCAATTGATCCAATTATTGGTCCCTTCCACGTTCCCCCATGGATGCCCGGCATACAGAAACGCACGGCGCCAGGTTTGTCCGTTGTCCAGCGAGAATTCGGTATACGGATCGGTCGCTCCCGTAGTTCCTTGGGCTCCAAGAATGCTCAACGTTTGAGGAGCAGCGGCAGCCGCGGTTGGGGATACATATTGAATGCCGACGAGTATTATAGCCATGATGAATAAGACAAGTACAAGCATCTTCTTAATCATGATGAACATCCTCTCAATTATTCCTATTAATAGGAATTCATACCAAAGTATCATTGCATGGATGATAAATAGTTCTTAAGTCTCATTATATCGGCAGCTTCATTTTTTTTCCAATCGGAATTGCGAACTTAAACATTCTTTAACACAAAATAATCCCCTAGAAGTGAGGATCTGCTTCGTAGATTATTCCTGGTATTTCTGGGGGAGCCCCCGTTATCCACAGAAATTAGCTGCGCCTAAATTCCTTGCGCAAAAAAACTCGCCGGTATTATACCGACGAGCTTGCCTTCATGCAGTTTATAGCTTTACAGGCTTGCCAGTTGCAGCCGACATGTTAGCCGCAACCGTTACCTCATGCGTTTTCAGTGAATCCGCGTAGGACGACTTGATCAACGATTGGTCACCTGTGCGAACCGCATCAAGAAATGACGTATCTTCGAACAAGCGCGGATTTTGCGTAATCGCGAAGTGTGCCGAGGCGTCTTCTTTCGTTCTAATGACCCTGCTGCCATTCGCTTTCACTTCCAGTACGCCTTGATCGGTATATACGTTCAATCCCGTTTGATGCCCCGCAGGAATTAAACACGTATTAGAGATGGTCGCCACACTGCCGTTGGCCAGCTTCATCGTGACCGTACCTACATCGGCCACATCGGTGCCTTCCTCGAGCTCATGCATGATACGGTGGCCGTACGCCGCATAAACTTCAATTACTTCGCCGCACAAGTATCGAAGCAGATCCGTTATATGCGTCGTCTGCTCGACGAACTGTCCTCCCGACAAATGCTGCACCCGCCACCACGGCACTTTCGGCATGCTGCCGAGCCAGCAGCCGAGCGACATCCCGATGCGGCTGGAATCCAGGAACTGCTTCGCTTCGTCCAGCGATTGAATATAACGCCACTGGTACCCTACGGATGTAATGAGCCCCTTCTCGGCAATCTGCGCCGCCAGCTGTCGCGGCAGCTCGTTATCGACGCCGAGCGGCTTCTCCACCATGAATGGAATTCCGCGCTCGATCAACGCACGCTCAGCCTCCCCGTGCGCCATTGGCGGCAGACACACGAATGCGGCATCCAGCTTCCGGTCGTCCAGCATGTCGACGATCGCCGAGTATGCTTTCGCATCCGACCACTCGCGCGCCGCCGCTTCGGCGCGCTCCAGCTGCAAGTCGCAAAAAGCGGTAATTTCCGCCCCTTCGATCGCCGCCAAATTTGCAATATGCGCTTTGGCTACTCCACCCGTTCCGATAAAACCGAGCTTTAACGTCATCCTTCTCTCATCCCTTCCTTATTCGGTTATTGCTCCACATGGCGGACAATATCCCGTTTGAACTGGTGAAGCGCTTCATCCGTGTCGATCGTATACCCGCATTCGAGGGCGACAAACCCGTCGAATCCGGTTTGTTTGATCGCTTTCAAAATATTCAAATAATTCAGCTCGCCCGTTCCCGGCTGCTTCCTCCCCGGATTATCGGCTATATGAAAATGATGGATGCGATCGATGTAAGCGACAGCGTTGCGGATTACGTTGCCTTCGGTAATTTGCTGATGATACACATCGAACACAAGCTTAATGAACGGGCTGCCGACCCTGTCGATCACTTCGGCCGATTCATCGGAATATTGGAGGAAATGACCGGGATGATTGACAAGACCGTTCAACGGCTCCAATTCGAGCACCACGCCCGCTTCTTCGCACAAGACGGCGCAGCGCTTCAAAGTTTCCATCATATCGTTTTTTTGCTTCTCGCGCGAGATTCCCGGCATCTCCTGACCGGTCTGCGTAATGATGCTTGGCGTTCCCGCTTCCTTGCAAAATGCCAGCGTATGCCTAAGTCCGTCCAAGTATTGCTCGCTCTTGGAACCGTCAACCAAATTGAAAAAGGTGGTGCATACCGCGCTGATCCCTACTCCGAGACGTTCCTGCGCCTTCACCAGCTCTCGTACATCCTGCACCGATTTCCAGCTTAAATATTCCAGACCGTGAAAACCGTGCTCCGCCACCTTCTCCAGTAATTCAATCACATTTTTTCCTTTGTAAGCGCCTGCACTTATTGCGTACTTCAACAAGCTCTCCTCCTTCACTCTACACCGGAATGACGTTATCGTCTCTTGTCGAATTACTGGACAAATAAAACACGTTCCGCTATTATTGCCGTGAAGCACTCCAGCCCTTATCCCGCTTGTATCCGGTTTGTTCATGCCTATCTTATCATCGTCACGAAATCGAAAACAATCTGCTTTTTTGAAGATGAATAGCACGAATTGAACATTTTTGGAGAGGAGAGCTCCGCACATGCTTCATTGGAGACATCCGTATCTCGCAGGCGACGCAAGTCTCGGCAATATCCCCCTCCAGCTGTACAATACCGGCCTCATCCAGCAGAAGAAAATTATAAGGCTCGAAGGGTTTCCGGTACTGCATCTTTTCGTCAACCGTTCGGGAAGCGGCCAGTTTCAGACGCTGCATAACGGCAAAGAATGGACGCTTGCGGACAATCAGGCATGCATCCTACCCGCGCGAGTGCCGCATACTTACTACCCCCATCCCGATACGACTTGGATGCACGGCTTCGTCACGATTATGGGACCCGGCCTGAGCGATCTGCTGAAAACGATGAATTTGCCGGCTATGGAGACGATACCGCTACAATCGACGGAAGCGATCTGGCCGTTATTCGACAATATCTTTCAGCTTGTACGGGACAATCCTCCGGACAAGGACTGGAGAATGTCCGCGCTGCTCTACGAGCTGCTGCTTGAAGTACTGAAGCAATCGTCATTCCGTCGAGAGGCGTCGACCCCGGCGAAAAACAACGAGAACGCCATCAAGCTGGCGGCCAAGATGATCCGCGAGCATTATGCCGAACCGATCCTGCTGGCCGAGTATGCTCAAAGTCTCGGGTACACCGTGCAGCATATGAACCGTTTATTCAAACAAGCGTACGGCGTCACGATGCATCAATATTTGGACGATATCCGCTTCGAGAAATCGCTGCAGCTGCTCGGTCTCGATATGAGCATTCAAGACATCGCTACCGCGCTCGGGATGGAAGCCAATTACTTTATCCGTGCCTTCAAACGCGTTCACGGCATCACGCCGGGCCAGTATAAAGCGAAGCTTTATCCATCCGGCTAAACGTCAAGAAACCGCCAATGATCGATTGGCGGTTCTCCATGGTTAAGTTACTTTTGCATATGCCTTATTTCCTATTCCATGTATCTTTCAACGGTACGATGCGGTTAAACACAAGCCGTCCGCCGGTAGTATGCTTCTTATCCGCTGTAAAATAGCCGTGTCGGAAAAATTGAAGCCTTTGTTCCGGTCGGGCATGCCGGGCGGCAGGCTCCATTAAAGCATCCTTCACGATAACAAGCGAGTCCGGATTGATCGAATCCGTCCAATCCCCGCCGTCCTCCTCCGGAATGCTCGTATCAAGCAGCAGCTTCTCGTATAGATGAATATATGCCTTTACGGCATGGTCCGCCGAAACCCAGTGAATCGTCCCCTTCACCTTGCGCCCGGTAAATCCCGTACCGCTCTTCGTAAGCGGATCGTACGTACAGCGAAGCTCCGTAATTTCACCAGTTGCAGGGTCTTTGATTACTTCCTCGCACTTGATGAAATAGGCGCCTTTCAGCCTGACCTCGGCATTCGGACTAAGCCGGTGAAAGCCTTTGGGCGGCTGCTCGCTAAAGTCGTCCCTCTCGATGTATATCGTTTTGGAGAAAGGAACTTCTCTTGTCCCCAGCGCCTCGTTCTCGCTGTTGTTTTCAATCGTCAGCAGTTCCGCGGCATCATCCGGATAGTTCGTAATGACAACCTTCAAAGGCTTTAGGACCGTCATCACGCTAACCGTTTTATATTTGAGATCTTGTCTGAGACAATGGTCCAGAAGCGAGATGTCCACCGTACTCTGGGTTCGGATGCTGCCGATCTCGTCAATAAATCGGCGTATGCTGTCCGGCGTGAAGCCTCTTCTTCGTAAGCCCCGGAGCGTCGGAAGTCTGGGATCGTCCCAGCCGTCCACGTAACCCCCTTCCACCAGCTGCCGCAAAAACCGTTTGCTTGTCACGACGCCCGTCAAGCTCAGCCGGCCGAACTCCCTTTGCCGCGGAGGCTCGGGGATCGCAAGCTCCTTTAAGACCCATTCGTACAATGGCCGGTGATCCTTGAATTCGATCGAGCATAACGAATAGGTGATGCCCTCGATCGCATCTTGGATCGGATGGGCGAAATCGTACATCGGATAAATGCACCATTGTGAGCCCGTCCTGTAGTGCTCCGCGTAAACAATTCGATAAATAACCGGGTCTCGCAAATTGATATTCGGCGAGCTCATATCGATTTTGGCGCGAACAACTTTCGAGGCGGCCGGGTATACGCCATTCTTCATGTCCGCGAACAGCTCCAGGTTTTCATCGACCGACCTGTTCCGATAAGGACTGTCTTTGCCCGGTTCCGTCAAAGTCCCCCGATACTCGGTTACCTCCTCCGGAGTCAAATCGCAGACGTAAGCTTTCCCGCGCTTGATCAAGGCGACTGCGGCGTTATAGATTTCGTCCGAATAGTCCGAACCGTAGTAAATATGAGGTCCCGAATCGTAGCCGAGCCACTTGATGTCTTCGATAATCGCGTTCACATACTCGATGTCCTCTTTGAGAGGATTCGTATCGTCGAAGCGCAAATGAAACGTTCCGTTATATTTCCGGGCGACCGAGTAATTCGTGTGAATGGCGTAGGCGCTTCCGATATGAAGATAGCCGTTAGGCTCGGGCGGAAATCGCGTGCACATCTCTCTGCCGAATGGCTTCGCTTCAAGCTCCTCATCGATGAGCTTGACTAAAAAATGATCGTTTGAGCGTTCGTTCTCGTTTTCCACGGTCGGCTCCTCCTAATGAACTTGGATGAATGGCAATCCGGTGTACAAATAAAAAAAACTTCACCTCCAAGACTTTAAGTCTTGGGGACGAAATTTTCGTGGTACCACCCCAGGTTCATTAATATGTCGCCATATTAACCTCTTCGAGTACGGCATTGCACGCAATGCTTATACCCTAGCTCTATAACGGGAGCTCCCGTCACGCCATCCCCTCCTTCGGTTCCGACGCGCCGCTCGGAGGCTTGGTTCGGGAAAAAGTTCTTGGCTCCTTTTCAGCGGTTGGAGCTCTCTGTGCAAGAACGGTTTTCCGTACTCTTCTCGTCATCGCGTTTGAATATTCTTTATATGATAACAAACATGATTAGGTTTGCCAACAATACTTTGCATAAAAAACGGAAACGGTTGGAAAGCATAATTCGAGAATGATTCCATGTCCGAGGAGGTACAGGAAATGATCAAATCCCCGATAGCAGCAGCTTTAGGCGCAGCGGTCATCCTGCTGGCTATTTCGCCGCAAGCGAGAAAAACCGTGCGCAATTGGGCCGTCAAAGCAGCCGAAATGGCACTGGATGTAACGGAGCAAGCCAAGGAAGCGGCCGCGGGCTTATCGAAGAATTAACAACCGGCTGCGGACGATGAGCAATCCGGACATTACAGTTTGTATTTCTCAAGCATCGGCACTCCGATGCCGTTCAACAGCTTCTCCAGCAGCATCCAGCTAGCCCGGCGATCGAACGGCAGATGGCGGTCGTAAACCGCGCTGTACTCGATCTCGGCTGCCGCTCCACGGTTTCGTTTGAACTGCGCGGCTCCCGAGCTTTCATGCAGCAGGTGGCAGTTCGATCCGGCAATGCCGAGAAGTACGGCGGACAGCATACGGTACAAGCCGGTTACCTGCGGCAGCGAGGTGTCATAGCCGAATATGGGGGTCGTCATGATTCCGTCGCGGCAGTAATAGCCGAGTACGGCATCGAGGCGGCCGCTTTTTGTATGACGCAGTGCATGCAGCTGCAGCAGCTTCCCGCTGTGGGCCAGCTCCAGAAAAGCTTCGCCGAATTGCGGATTGTAATACGAATATTTATCCAAGTAAAGCGCGCGATACAGCTCCGCCAGCCTTGGCATATCCGCGGCCGTCAGCATTTCCGGACCGATCGCTTCATACCCGTGCTTCTCCAATAGCGCATAATCGCGTTTCAACAACCAGCGGGCTTTCGCATTGGGCGCTTGCGGGCCCTTCTCCCGCCATAAATAAATTTGTCTGCTCGGTACGAGCCGGAAGCCTTTTCGCTGCAGGCGGTCTATCAGATCGCCGTTGATCGTTCGGCATAAGGAGCGGAAAATGATCGTATGCCGCGGAAATTGGTCGAGCAGCAGCTTGATCGCCCCATCCGTCTCTTGTGCGGTCATTTCCGGATACAGATTCGTAGAAAGCAGCCAGTTGTTGACATGAACTGCCCGGTTGAATCGGCTTGCTCTAAGCAACAAACCCAGAGCATGGAGCACGCCGCTCAACACGAATCGCGCCGTGCCGGATTTCAGAAAGTACAGCTCCTGACGGGCATAGCTTGCATAGTGCGTAAACGGCGAGCATACATAG
Source organism: Paenibacillus mesophilus (assembly GCF_005938385.1). GTDB lineage: Bacteria > Bacillota > Bacilli > Paenibacillales > NBRC-103111 > Paenibacillus_AB > Paenibacillus_AB mesophilus. The sequence goes on along the minus strand of NZ_VCRA01000002.1, from coordinate 527,628 downwards.
GAGTTGCCGTACTCGGCATCGTTAACCGTCACCGGCAAAACAGTCCGATCTAACCGGAGAGCGTAAACGGTCGTGCTAATGTTGGGAACATAAGTTTCAACCGGCTGCCGGAATAGCGGGAGCAGGAAGCGCTTTGCGTAGTCGCCTTCCGGCGTCTCGGGCCAGTCGATCCGCTCAAACGATTGTTTATCGAATAAGGTCGGGATTCGGTTCAAAAGCGAATCTCCTTTCTACCCGTCTCAGCTTCTTGCTTCCCGGCACAAATGAATAATCGGCGAATTCGATCTCGGGAGTGCGGCAGCCCATTCGCGCGCACAATCCGGCCATCGCTTTCGCTACGTGCTCGCACGTAACCGCCCGGGCATCCTGACGAACGCGCAAATGAATACTCATCAGATCCGGTGCATGGAGCACGACCTGATATTCCTCGATTTCCGAGGATGCTCCAAGCACGGCTCTCGTTATGAAATCCGGAAAGACCCGTACCCACCCTTTGCCGTCCAGTGAAGGAAAATAGTACAGATCGTCGCAGCGGCCTTCGATCGATTGTATGGCCATGAACGGCGATCCGCACGGACAAGGGCCGTCGCGTTCGGTCAGTAGATCGTTCAGCCTGTATCGGACAATCGGCTGGGTCCGTCTGGAGAAGTCGGTGACGATCGGAACGAACTTCGACTGCCCGGGGTCAACGTACTCTTTCTGAATACAGACGATATCTTCATGAATATGGATCGTCCCAAGTGCGCAGGTAGAGCCGAGAAAACCTTCGGTGCATTGGTACACCTGATGCAAGGTTTGTCCGAACGCCTCCTCGATAAAGCTACGGTCGAGCGGATCCAGCGACTCTGCTACCGAGACGATCCGTTCGGGACGAATATCGAGCTTCCCCGTCTTACGGCTCTCGGCCAGCAGCCGCAGCATCGACGGCGGCGCAGCGAGCAAGGTCGGCTGCTGTCTCGCGAGACGGGCCAGATGCTGCGCCACCGGATCGAGCAAATCGTAGAAGACGAACTGCAGCCTTCCCCCGCCGACCGTTCCGTACAAATTGCTGTCCGCGCGTAAAAAGAACGCGATACGATGATCGTCCGCGATCGATCCGGGCAGCACCTTGGCCAGCACCGCTCCCGCCCAGGCCAGCCGTTCTTCCTTGCTGACTAGAAACAGTCCGCGGCTGCCCGACGTTCCCGACGACAGACCGATCGTAATACCGTCCATCATCGGCGTAAAATCGCGCGTTCGTTCAGCCCGCAGCGCAAGAGCAAAAGCATCGTCCTTGCGGATGCCGGCCGTATTCAGCCGGTCGAAATGCTCCATCATCGCGGCTTTGTCGATCACGGGCAGCTCCCGCCATCGCGAAAGGTCCCGTTCTCCCCACAGCTCCCGGTAAAATGGAGATTCGCTCCTCACTCGCTTCAAATGGGCTCTTACACGTTTTTCTTGCCATCGTTCGAGCGATGCCCGATCCGCCCAGCGGCTGCTATGACGTCGTGTCAGCCAATACCGGTATAACACGGCCAATCGGTCCAACGTTTCCATATTCATAGCGGCTCACCGCCCGGAACCCATTCTCGCCAAACTTCCGGACAATGCGACGCGACGAGGCGAAGCTTCGGAAAGCGACGCTTCAGCTCGACAAGCTTCCGGAAGCTGTCCGCGTATTGACGCCGGTCCGGCATAATAAGGCCGGCGATCGGATGCGGCGGCCGGTTCTCGCGAACCGCTCTACCCGACCAGGCCGCATCGGCGCATAGCAAGTAGTCGTGCCTCTCTGTCGCCATCAGCAGCCCGATCTGCCCGTCGGCATGCCCCGGAAGCTCGACCGCAAGCACGCTGCCGTCTCCGAGCGCGTCCAGCGCATAGGGAAACGGAATCTCGGGAGGCAGCGCAATTCGCGCGTCCGGCCGGATCGGTCTCGACCGCTCCTCGAATCGATCCGGCAGCAGGCCCGGCAGGAACGCCCTGCGCAAAGCGGCCAAGCCGCGTAATCGTTTCACTGCGTCGTAAGCCTTCGGCAAGTATACGAATTGCGCGTTCGGAAAGTCTTTCGATCCGGCTATATGGTCGGCATGGAAATGCGTAATAATGATCACGCGCACTTGCTCTGCTGTGATTCCGCAATGTTCAAGCTGGCGCGCGGCGCTGTCCTCCTCGCGAAAGAAGACCGGCGTAACGGCTCGATACAATCTGCCGGGCAGACGGTCCGTTTCCCGCAAAAATCTCCCGGAATAGCCGGTGTCGACCAGCACCGTGCCGAATGTCGGATGCTCGATACAAGCGAATAGAGCCGGAATACGGCAATTGCGTAACGAACCTCCACGAATTGTCACCCATTCGGGATGTGTGCAGTAGCCGGCCGCGAACAGCCGCAGACCGACTTTCTGCGACAGCTGCAAAGGGAGCTTCCCATTATCGTCTTGATGCATGTCCTGCCGCCAATCCTTCATGGTCCGTTGCTCACCTCCTCGCACTAATGCTGATTGCTCCTCCACCGGGCATAAGCCTGCATGCCCTCCCGCACCGTTACGTTCGGCGAATAGCCGAGCTCGCGCCGGGCCGCGCCGATGTCCAGCGTCTGACTGCGGCCAAGCATGCCCGCCATGGCCCGGGTCAAGAGCGGCTCCCGATCGCCGGGAAGCAGCCTTGCCGACAGCTCCATGAGCGCGGCCGCCGCATATGCCGCTGCAAACGGCAGCGGTCTGTACCGCACCGGAAGCTTCAGCAGACCGAATAGCAAGTCGACCGCTTCGGCGAACGGCATCGGTTCACCGTTCGATATATTGTAAATGTTCCCGACTACGGACTCCGGTGCGGCCTGGCAAAGCAGCATCGCCTGCACGGCATTATCGACATAAGTCAGGTCGATTAACGCCGTACCGCCGTCGATAAGCGGAATACCGCGAGTTGCATTGGCTTCGATCAACCGGGGTATAATCGAAGCGTCCTCCGGGCCGAACAGCGCACGCGGGCGGATAATGACCGCCGGCAAGCCTTGCGCGCAAGCATCCAGCACCGCCAGCTCAGCGAGTCGCTTCGTTTCCGCATAAGGACTCGCTTGACGGGCGGGCAATGGGTCCGATTCCCGAACGTTAATCCTGTTCGTGCCGCCGAAATAGACGCTCGGAGTGGATACATGAACTAGCCTCGCTACCTCATGCCTCCTGCACCCGGCAATGACATGCTCCGTGCCCCGTACGTTGCTCTCATAAAATGCGGAGTAAGCGCCCCATGAGGCGGACAGGGCGCCGCAGTGAAAGACCGCGTCTTGACCGGCACATGCGGCTGAAATACTTTCCCGATCCCGCAAATCCGCCTGCACGAAACGGATGCCTTGCCGCCGCAGCTCCTCGCCCTTGGCCGGACGCCTTCCGACAGCGGTCACGTCCCAGCCATCGTCGTGCAGCGCCATGGCGAGCCGTCTCCCGAGAAATCCGGTTCCGCCCGTCACGAGTGCCTTCATAGCAAGCCCCCATTCCATTCGATATCGCAGGTCGACGCCTCCATCATCGTCTGGCCGCGGGCGCGGGCGATCCGGCGCAATTCGTTCAGGAGCAGCAGCTGCTCGCGGAAAGGCCGCGGATCGTCCCGCCGGTATACGACATCGCGCGCCGAAGCGAGCTTCCGCAGCCATATCAGCAAGCTTCGTCCAGGGCCGCCGTTTTTCCATCCCAAGGCGAGCATCGGCACGGCCAGCATTTTCCGCGTCGTCGGCTGCGGCTCGACAATCGTATCGCCGAGCGAATCCGGATCGAACAAGGCATCGGCCAGACGGTCCTCAGGTCCGAATAAATGGATGCCGCTTGTCGCCCGCGGATTGCATTCGATCGGATACAGAACGCCGTCCGCCGACTCGATGAAATCGAAGGCAAGCTGCCCGGTAAAACGCTCGTGCCGGGCAAACGTCCGCACCCACTCCTTCAGCCTCGGATCGTTCAACGGCTCGAAATAAAAGCAGGCTCCGCCGCGGACCGAATAAGTGACGGCATATGCGGCGTGGGCCGCCAGCTTGCCGTCATGCACGATGCTATAAGTGCATAAGCCTTGTCCGCGAATATATTGCTGTGCTACCCATGGATAGCCGCTTCCTTCCGGGACCGGCGATTTCCGTCTATCGATCAAGTTAGCCGATTGCCCGACTGAACCGTAGACTCCGCGTCCGCCCGTTTCTTGGCGGATGATGCGCACCTTGGTGCCGGAGCGGGAAAACTCCGGCTTCAGTACGACGCCGTCCGCCCATTCCGGTATCGTACGAGCCATCGTATCGCTCCACTCCGCCGGACTGGCAAGCAAGCGGGTTGCGGGTACGGCAAAGCCGAGCTCCTCAGCCCGCCGAATGAATAACCACTTGCTGTGCAGCCGTCGCAGCTGGCCGAGCGGCGCCGCGAATACGCGGCATAATCGTTCGAGCCGTTCCAGACCGGAAGAGACATAGAAGATTTCTTCACAAGTCGGTACGATCCAGTCGATTCCTTCCCTCCTGACGATCCGCTCGAGTCCGCTCAGAAATCCTTCCGTGTCCCATGCCGGGCTCGGAACATGAGTACTGCTCGTGACGGCTTTCGAGACGCGGCACAAATGAAACCGCAAGCTTTCCGCGGCATGCACCTCGCAGCCGGCCTCGGCAAGCATTCGGGCCATCTCCAGAGCGACAGGCGCCCGTCCTCCGGTAATGAGCACCTTCGGTCGCTTTGACGGTTTGCCATGCCCTTCGCGCTTCCCCGCATCAAGCCTAATAGTCAAGCACTACGCCTCCCAACGTCATGCCGGCTGACGTGCCGAGCAGCAGCACCCGATCCCCGCGCTCGATCATGCCGCCGCGAATCGCTTCGTGCAATCCCATCGGGATCGAAGCCGCGATCGTATTGCCATGGTTCGGAGTAATGCACATCAGCTTCCCTTCTTCTATTCCCAGCTTGCGGGCAAGCAGCCTCATCGCCATCGCGCTCCCTTGATGCGGGACGACAAGCTTGATGCGGTCGAGCCCGCAGCCGGCCCCGGCCAGCAGCCTGTTCAGAAAATCCGGCAGCTTCTGCGAAGCCATCCGGAACAGCGCATCTCCGTTCATATCGAACAAATAATGGTCGGCGGTATCGGCCGCGTAAGCCGCGGCATGCCTTGCGCTGCCGCCTCCGCGTATTTCCGATAAATGGGCTCCTGCGCTGTACGTCTCCATAGCGGCATATAAAATACGCGACGAATCTTTCGGTCCCGAAGGTCCGATGACAGCTGCCGCCGCTCCGTCGCCGAACAGAGCGGCGCTCTCCTTATGCCGCCAGTTTAACCCTTTCGACGCAACTTCGGTCGCGACCAGCAGTACATGCCGGTACCTACCCGCCGCAACCATGTAGGACATCACATCGAGCCCCGCCACGAAGCTGAGGCAGGTCGAGTTGATGTCGAAGGCAGGCACGCCGGACTGCCGCTGTCCCATCGCTTCCTGTATCAAGGCGGCCGTGCAAGGAATCGGCTGTTCCATCGTGCCGCTCGTACAGACGAGGCAATCGATATCCGCGAATGTAAGTCCTGCCGCATCCAGTGCGGCATAGGCCGCCTTCGCCCCCATCTGCGAGGCGGTTTCATCCTCTATGAAATAACGTTCGACCACGTTCGTTTTTTTGCGTACCCAGCCATCCGGTACACCGAGAGCGGCATCCATATCCGAGTCGGTGACCCGGCGCTTCGGTAAATATTTGCCCGTTCCGGCGATTCGTACTTTGCGATTTTGCATACGCACCTCTACTTTCCGTCGTCAAACTCCATGATGTCGGCTACTTGTATTGTAATGGAATTAGCGCACAGAGGAAGTACTATCTTTTTCTAAGCCCCGGTCTCCTAAACGAAAAAAAGGCAATGCATCAAGCATCGCCTGTCTTCTCCCTATATTGTCGCGAAAGCGACATTGTTTTGGATCGACGTTCCGGTTCCCATATCGTTAATACCGTTCGATTCGGGCGAAGTCGTGCCGAACAACAGCTGATTGCCGTGAATCGTATTGTACTTTTCCGCCGGTGTCGTAATGAGAATCGCATTCGCCGATCCATAACGGATCTCGTATTCCGATGTCGCATCGGGTGCGATCGACCAGTTCGCGCTGCATGTCGCGGTCTTGCTCGCCCCGTTGTACGAGACGATTTTCCGTCTCTGCCCGATGCCCGTCCCTCCGGTAACCGTGATCAGCATGCCGTTGTATTCGTCGTTTGCGGCGGATGCCTCGGCAGCGAGAACGATCGTGGCACCGCTTGCCGATATCGCTTTGCCGGCATGCTTCAGTCGATTGCGGATCGTATTGCCTTGAATGCTGTTATAGCTGGCGGAGGACGTTACGATCACATCGCAGCTGTTGGTCGTTTTCCCGCATTCGTCGATTACGTTGCCTTCGAATAGACAATGGTTCGATTGACTGAGCCGCGCGCTGTTCGATCCGATATTGTAGAAGTGATTGCCCGCCATGACGACGGACGAAGAAAATCTTACATCGATGCCACGATCCGAACTGTTTTGAATTTGATTGCCTTCGACGATGTGGTTGCTGCTTTTGTTGATATGGATGCTCCTTGCCGGGGTATCGATCCAATTGCCGCTGATCCGGACATCGTGCGCCTGCTGGGAGGTAATTCCGCCATTCGGACCGCGGAACCGGCTCGATTCGACGATAACGTGCTTGACCGGCCCGTTCATACCGTTCAGGACCAAGTTACCGCCGGCGTTGTTCTCGAACAAACATCCTGTAATGACGACGCCCGCAACGGCCGTGCCCGAATCCGGCTCGATATCGATGCCGGCTTGGGGAAGCGTGCCGTTCGTATTGCCGAAATAACATTCGCTGAGAAGCACGCCTTCCGCGGCAATGACACTGACGCCTTGCCTGCGGTTGTTATCGCAGCGCACGTTTCGGAAAGTCACGTTGCGGGATACGTTCGTCTTCCCCTGGTAGGAGCCGAGAACCGCTCCGTCGCCCCAGCAGTCTATGATCCGGATATCGCGTATAAGCACCAGATCCGAACCGCCGATGGCGATGCCGTATCCCCATTCTCCCGTCGTGCCGAGATGCTCGTTGCGTTCTCCGACAATGCTGCCTCCGCCTTCCACCGTCACGTTCCGCTTTCCGAAAATATTGATGATCGTATATCGATTGGAAGCGGTCGGTTTGGCTTTCAGAATCGCACCCGGGCTAATGACGATCGTGGTGTCGTCCTTGGCCTGAACTCCCGCATTGAGCTGTCCGGAAGACGTGGCATCGGCGTGGATCATATAAGTCCCCTTCGGGATATGCACTGTCACTCCGCCGTCTCCGATCGCCCGATTGATCGCTTCGGTATCGTCGGTCACCCCGTCTCCTTTCGCTCCGAACCACCTTACATCGACGTATCCCGCATCCCGGATTCGTTTGAATCGCGCTCCGGATACGGAAACTACAATAGTGCCGGTGTTGTCTGCGGATGTCGTATCGGCCGGATCGTACAGAAACGGCCCCTCTTGTCCGGCATCGATGACGTAATAGACGACACCTTCCAGCGGACTCGTTTCCGCGCGCAGCTCTGCAATTGTCGTTGCAAGGCTTGATTCGGCGAACATTAGCCCGTGCTTGCCGCCTTTGCCATACACCGATTTCTGAACGCCTTCTCCCTTCCCGTCCGCATTGCCGATCGATGTGGCGTACATTGCCGCTGCGGCGCCGGTCATGCCTATGGCGGCCAACAGTTTTCTTCTGCTGATTTTGCGCTCTTGGGACATGTGGCATTCGCTCCTTTATTATTGTAAGTGCTTACAAATGATTTGTCACCGCCCGAAATGTTGTATGAATTACTTCTGGGCTTCCTTGATCTTCCGATTGATTTCTTCTTCCACCTCGCGAAGAATCGTATTGACGTCTTTCGTTTGGCTGTAGAAATCTTTGCCGAGAGCCGTCTTGTAGAATACATCTTTGGCGATGCCGTCGTATTTCGTCACGACTGCCGGCTTGCCGATTTTATCCTTCAGGAAAGCCCCCATGTTTTTACCGGAAACGCCCTTCAACTCCTCGGCAAACGCTTGCGTCGCCGCCGGGCTGTTGACGATCGGAACTTTGCCCTGCTTAGCCTTGGCGATCTGTACTTCTTCCGACAGCAGGTAAGAAATCACCTGAAACGCTTCATCCTTATGCTTGCTTCCCGGAGGAACCGCATAGAACGGCGCTATCATCTGCGTCCCGCCGCTCGTTCCACCGCCGAACTGCGGCAATGACACTACGTCCCAGTTCAATCCGGTAGAGGCCGAAGCTTCGATAACGGACGATATGATGTTCGCCCCGGTCCACATCGCGATCGTCTGGTCTTTGTAGAAGCTTAAGTTTTTGTAGTCGTTGTTCGGAAGAAAATAAAAGCCACCCATCACCTCCAGCCATTTTTTCCATTCCGCCGTATTGATCGCCGCCCTGCTCGTTTTCGGATCGACGAAGGGCAAGCCAAGCTGGTTTTTCCAGACGAGATTTTGATGCTGGAAAATAAATCCCTTATACTCCGTGCCGTTTTCTTTGCGCGACACTTTTCGCGCCAGCTCGTACAGTTCCTCCCAGGTCATCCCGTCACGCGGATACGAAACGCCGAATTTGTCGAATATCGCTTTATTGTAGAAAAGGACGTTGCTGTTGAGCTCGAACGGCAGAAACTGCATTTCGCCGGTTTCCGAGTAGGACCGCACGCTTTCCAGTACGCCCGGGATAAAGCGGCTTTCGTCGAACTTGTATTTCTTCATTAGCGGTGCCATATCGGAAATAAGGCCATAGCTTTTCAAATCCCAGAACGAGCCGAGACTGAACGAGAGGAAGTCGGGCAGCTCTCCGGCGGCTACCAGCTTATCCATTTTTTGATCCGCTTCCAGCGTTACTTTCAGCGTGACGTTCGGATATTTCTTCGCGATCAGCTGTTTCTCGAGCTCCAGCCATTTGGTGTTGTCATTCGTATAATAGTGAAGCGTGACGGGCGATGTTAGCGCGGCGCCGGGGACAGCACTTGCTTCGTCCCCGGGTGATTTCCGCTTCTCTCCTCCGTCTTGCGAACAGGCGGCGAGTAGTGACGCACCAATCGCCAGAATGCAGCCCGCTCGGCCATATTTTCTTGTTGCTGTCATCCGCAAATCCCCCATTTTTCTCATTTCTTCCATTCCAGAACTTGTTTGTCTGCGAGCAGCTTCTTCCGCAGCTTTGAATAGTCGACTTCCTGTACGGCGCAGCCTGCTTCCAGAGCGAGCGCAGCCGCCGTCGCCGCCGATTGTCCCAAGATCATGAACACCGGCTCCATACGGATCGAGCCGAAGGCGATATGCGAGGAGGACAAACAGATGGGAACGAGCAGGTTCGTGCATTGCTCCCCTTTCGGTACGATCGCGCGATACGATATCGGATAAGGCGAGCTGGGAGCTACCTCCACATTTCCTTCGTTGATGCATCTCCCGTCGATGACGAGCCTGCGGCAGTTATGGGAATCCATTGTATACGCCGCCAATCCGACCGGGTCGTCCACAACGTCATATCCACGGCAATGATGCTCGGTCATGACGACCTCCGAAATCATCCGGCGCGCTTCCCGGACGTATAGTTGCGGAGTAAAGTGCCCGCTGTCCGAATATTCGTCCGCAGGAAGCCCCCACTCGCCGACTTCCCGGCGTATCGATTCCGGTACCCGTTCGTCATGGCTTAGAAAATACAGCATCCCCAAGTTGTACCGCAGATGATCTTGAAACAGCCGTTCCCGGGTGAGCGGATCGCCTTCCGGCCAATGGTCGCCGCCCCCGATATAATCGGTGGAAACCCCACCGAAGTTGTTCAGATCGGTTTTCCCGTTCGGCATCATTTTGTGCAGGCGCAGTGCGTCCCACACTCCCGCCTGAATGTACCTGGCAAGCAGCGTATAGGTGTCGGGATCGTAGCCGGGCGGCTGCGGGAACGGGATTCGATTGGCCGGCACATTCGTCAGACATATGCGGAAATTGTAAGCTTGCACACTAGCGTCGCCATCTCCTTGCCGCAGTACGGGAGCATCCGTCACACCCGGGATCAAGCCGCTGTCCGGTTTTCCCGGGACCCTGTAAGGATCGACCCAAGCTTTGAAATTATGGTTCGGATGCCCGTAATGAACGCCATTCAGCGTTTCCCGGTATACCGAGTTCGCTTCCCGTCCGACATGATAATCGACTCCGGCGCCTGCCAGCAAATCTCCTTCATACGAGGCGTCAATAAAGGCCGCTGCGCTGAACTCGCTGCCGTTTGTCATGATCAGCCGCGATATTTTCCCGTTCTGCATGTCTACTTTCTTCAACCGTTGATGGAAGTAAACGGGAACATCCGCAGCCTCCAGCCAGTTCATGTAAATTTGTTTGGCCGTGCCCGGTTCGAATGTCCATTGGGTTCCATCCGGCTCTGTGCTTCCATAATGGTTGCCGACCTCGCTGTAAAAATGTCGGGCAATCCCCCCAATCGCAGCTTTGTTGCCAATGTCCGTCGCGCCTAATCCGCCTGTCGTCAGTCCGCCCAAATGACGGCTGGACTCGACCATGACGACTTTCATCCCCATCCGGCGAGCTTGGATCGCAGCGGCAATTCCGGCCGAGCTTCCCCCGAAAATACATAAATCGGCGTTAATCGTTAACGGGTTCGTTTCGACGGCGGGTTCGGCATCGTACTTGATCTTGCTGAAATCGATGATGCGCATGGTTCTCCTCCCCTTGCTGCTTCTGTTAGTTTGTTTTTATATCCGGTTTCAACTCGATTTTATTTAAATCAAAGCTTTATTTCCAGTTGAAGAATACTTTCATTTTAATTAAAATCAAAGGTAATACGATGAAAAATCGAAGGAGATTTCGGATGCGGAAGAAGAAAACAGTCACGCTGCAAGATTTGTCCCGGCACTCGGGACTGTCGGTTCATACGGTTTCCAAAGCTTTGCGCGGTTTGCCCGGCATGTCCGAGGAGACTCGGAATCAAGTCCATAAAGTGGCCCAGGAGATCGGGTACCGGACGAAGGATCAAGAGCGTGTTCACGCGGTCGAACGGATTCCGCTCCACCCCCAAAAGCCTGCCAGGTTCAAAATGGTTGTTTCCGACAAATATGAAACGTTTGATTTGGTGCATCTCATCTTAAGCGGGCTGCAGGAGAAGCTGTCGGAATACGGCCATTCCATCGAAACGGTGACGATTCCATACCGCCTTGAGCCAGATACATTGCTTCAGTGGTCCAAAACGCACCAGTTTGAATATTGTGACGGCGTTTTTGTTACGCCGATGATCGGACAGGCTCAGGAAGCGCATTTGCTGCAGTATTCGATCCCCCGTATACTGATCAACTTCCCGGGTCCTGCGGCCAAGGTCGATAGCGTCGTATGGGATGTCGGGACCGCGATTCATCAATCGGTGCGGCATCTGCTGTCCAAAGGACATAGACGGATCATGTATATCGGGAATATTGACATCCATAGAGGGTTTATATTGCGATGGCAGTCTTTCTTGAGCGCGATGAAAGAGGGCGGGATTCACGTGAACCCGAACGAACATATGACGGGGGGACTGGGAGGTCAAGAAACATGGTCCGCCCAGTTGGTCGAGAAGCTGCGGCAATTCCAGCCATCAGCCATCTTGAGCGCGATCAATCACGAGCTCGTCTGGATCTATCACGCCTGCAGCATGCTCGGCAAACGAATACCCGACGACGTTTCGCTGATCAGTCTGGCGCATGCCGAGAACGCCTTCGTCCCCGAGCTATCGCGGCCGACGCTCATGATCCGGGAATCGGGAATCCGCGCCGCCGAACGCATGTTGTGGCGAATGGCGAATCCGCATCTTCCTTATGAGCATACTTTGCTGCAGGGCGGCTATTATGAGGGGACGACTGTAAAGTCGATTTGATCCGGTTCACCGCGCCTGAATTATGGTATAATTTGGGGGCTAAGCACTTCTCATCAAATCAGGAGAGGGTCGATTCGGAATGAAGCAAGGCACGAAAGCATCACATCCATCGGGCTTCGCAAAACAAGCGGAGTCGAAGGAGCGCCGTGCTCCGTCCTTGACGGCACAAAGTTCGAACCGGCGCCCCCCGCTGCTTACTGCGAACACCGTCATGCACTTGCAGAGAACGATCGGAAACCGCTCCGTCGGCCAGTTGATCCGCTCATCCCCACTCCCCTCGCAGACGCCGAAAACAGTGCCGAAAGTGACGGACGCTCCTGCGGGTCGCAGCGGCCTGCATATTCAAGCCAAATGGGACATTGACGAGTTTTCAATGAAGCCCGGGGCGTATTACGTCAACTACGAAACGATGGAAACGTACGATCCCGACAGCCGTCAGTTGGGGCACTTGACCGATTCGAAAACAACGCGATTGGACAGAGATATGCACTGGAAGAAGATGCGGGATATTAAGCAGGATCTCGATATCGACTTTGAGGATGAATACGAGGAAGCCATCGATGAACATATCGAAGACCTCGAGCTGGAGGAGCCTTGGGAAAGTAAATTCGTGGAGGCGGCGGACAAAATCGCCGATACGATGACATTGTCCGAAGCCCAAGCCGCTTTGAATAAGCTGGTCAACTATTTGGGACAAATGATTCAGATGGTGGACAGCAATGATACGCTTCGTCCATCCACGAAGGAACACGTAATGAGAAGAATTATGAACGCGATGAACGCAATGGCTGACGGGCGCGGAAGCAATTTCGAGCCGACCGATTTTATGGAAACGTTCGAGCAGGAGAGATTGGCTCAACACTTGATCGAGCTCAAGAAGAATGCGAAGATGGAACAATTCAAAGAAACGCTCGATCGTGCAAAACCGGTAGTCGAAGAAACGAAAACCGGCTTCAAGCTTGCATACTACGCGGGAAACATCCGGCTTGGAGAGGTTACGCTAGTCAAAATCAAACAGGACACGGTGGAGCTCCATTTCAATGTAGAGGAGCCGCTTAAATATATCGGAGTGGCCTCGCATTTGTGGAATAAAGGAATCGTGGACCTGGAAAAAATGGTGCCGCAGTTAAAAGGACTGGATGTCATATTGCCAGCTTTCAGTTCGGCTTCCACGCTTATGGTAACCCGACAACTTGCCAATATCGGGGGCAATGCGTCTGATTTTATGCGCGGCAAAAAAGCCGGGGACAAACGAAAGACCGGCAAAGACGTCGTAAAATCCGCTTCGGAGCAGCACGAGAAATATAAAACCGGCGGAAAAGACGAATCGACGGAGGAAGAACTGCGCCATTATATGAGGTCGGTAGCCAAATCCGTATATAACCACGACTATGGGATCGTAGGCTATGTGATTCCATGGAGACTGGTTATTGCCTATGGGATAGATCCGCTCCAAATAGACGGGAAGACGAGAGAAAGAATGGAGGAAGCACAGGCGGCAAATACGAGTACGCTTTCGGGACATATCGAGGTTCGACAATGTCACGACATTTTGAAGCTGAAGTACGACGAAGGGAAATTCGTCACGGCGGTCGAGAACGGACAAATCAAAATGATGCTCGGCATAAGCGGCAAATCTCTCATCGACTTTTCCTTGAAACGAAAGACGTTAAAAACGGCACAACGATGGATGGAATTGACATACGCGGAGAAAACGGTGTGACGGCGGTGTCGTTGAACCGAATCTACAGAAAAGTCCTTGATGATCAAGGACTTTTCTCGTAACCACATAAAACCTTATACGTATCGGGCGATGATCCGCACAAGCTTTGCAGGAAATTCGTTCAGATTCGTAATATCGAGAAATCTCTCGCTGCCATAAATTTGACTAATCACATCTTTGTCCTGGCCGATGGCGGCTGCCAGAAAAGTAATCCCTTTCCGCTCATACTCGGCAATCGTCTGCTGCATGTCTTGGGCTGCATAAGATCCGGTGTAATTCTCCATCGCTTTAGGCTGTCCGTCGCTTACACTAATCAATAGCTTGGTCTGCTGCGAAGCGGCGGCTAGTCGGTCCGCCATAATTCGAAGAGCCATTCCGTCGCGGTTATTGCTTCTGCCGCGAATTCCCATTAGTCTGAACCGGTCATTCGGGTCCGGCTTATCATAGTCGGTATAAGCATAGATCGACATCTGCTCCAGCCTGGAAACATCCGCCGTATCCCCGTAGATCAGGATCGGAATATTGCAAATTCGACAAAATTCATAGACGGCGATCGCCGCGCGCTTCGCAGCTTCCAATCTCCCGAATGCGGACATGGATGCCGATTCATCCACTCTTAGACCGATCACAAGGGATGGACACTCCGTCGGCGGACGCTTCTTGGCAAAATATTTAAAATCCCGATAAGCGACGCTGTCCGCTTGAAATTTGCTGCCGTAATAATGGTTCCTGGCAAATTCGGCCGACATCTCGTGTTCCAGCAGCGGAATCGTTTTTCTTGCAATTTCCCGCACAATAGGCATAAGCTCCATGCTTAGACCGGCATACTCCTGTTCGTTAGCCGAATCGTAATCCGGACGGTGAACGATGAGCTTCACCCCCTTATGAATCGAGTCGGACACAACGTCCCTCGCTTCCCGATTCAGCTTTTTGCGGAACTCCCGCTCTTTATGCTTCGCATCGTCCGGCCTCGGTTCCGGATTTGCCTGATGGTAGATCGGAGAGCCATCCTCTCCCGCATCCGGACTTTCCAAATGGCCGGACTCATCGGAACGATAAGAAGAATGGCTTTCGTCGCTGTCGGCCGACTTTTTGAATGCGATGCCTTCTTCATCCTTATGTTTCCCATAATCGAACCGGGTATCGTCGATATTTCCCCAAGTCCTTAATTCTACGACGTCAAATTTTCGTTTTTTTTTACCTCGGACTCGACCTCTTCCAAGCCGGTCAACAATCCTTTGCTATGCAGCGCTTCTTCCAATAGCTTGATTTCTTCGGAATCGGTTGTGATTTTATAAATGACCTTATGATAAAGGGATTGTTTCGCAGACGCGCCTCCGGCAACCGCATCCGTCCAGTAAAAAAAGGAACGCATGCCCGCCACTCCTTTAATGGCATGGGCACGTGCCGTTTGATCCAATACAATGATGATTTCGGCGAGAACGTCCATCACATTCCGATCGGTGTAACCGGTTTTGGCCATTGCCCGTTCGATCATGACCGACTTGGTCGGCAGATCCATCTTTTCCGTATGCTGAACTCTGTCGCGCAACGCTTCGTTCAGCGGTCTGGTCCCTGCATAACTGCGGTTTGTCGTGATGACCGCTATGAAGTCCGGATGTCTGCGTACGATCTCTGTCGGAAGGTTGATGCCTCCATCCGGCTCCAAGGCGGAGTTCAGCGCCATTAACACCGCAGCATCCCGAATGACGGTCGGTTCCTGTATTTCCAAAATATATCCTTTCTCATAAGCTCTCACGATTTCGGAAGGGTAAAACCGATACTCGACCGTTTCGCCCTCGCTGTTTTCCGCGGCCAGCTTCAGTAGTTGCTTCATCTTCTGTGCGGCTTTTTCCCGGGTAACTCCCAGGACGTTCATCAATACTTCCGAGGCGCTTTGAAATCCGTCGCTTTCATACAAAGCTTTCAAGGCGATCTGCTCCGCCGGCTCCATTTTCTCCATTCGTTCGGATGAAATAACCGGCAAAATTGCGCCGATAATATCCGATTTATCCATATCGGCGAAACAGGTCACTTTCGTATAAGGCAGGCCGAAATGGGCCGACAATGCTTTGGCAAGCTGAGTTTTACCGGAACCGGCGTCACCTTCCAACAATATATTGGCGATCTTCATTTCCCCGCGATTCCAGTTGCGTTTGATTTCCTTACAAATACGGAGCTCCTCTTCGCTGGCCTTATGAGATTGCGGTTTTTTCCAGATCAGCGCTTGCTCCGCTTCTGTCAGCTGTCTAGAGGGCGACAAATAATAGGGTTCATCGTTATTCATGGCCGTTCACCTTTCTTTGTAACGAGTCACTTACTAATTTACTAATTTACTAATTTACTAAATCATAAAAACATTCTAACCTCCATTTCTACGTTAGTCAATCCCGCTGCTGTCATCCCTGAAATGTCAAATGCCGGGCAGCAGCCCGGCATGTTCAAGTTCTATTCAAGTTACGCATTAATAACCCATATCCTTCAAAATTCTGGACAAAGTGCGCAGACGCTCCCCGATCAGCTCGCCGTCATCGCTCAAAGCTTGATTGAACAGCTTAATATCTTCATTGATTTTCTCGTTATCCGTACATACCGCCACAGTCATGGCGTCTCCCTGCAGGCCGATTCTGTCGATAGTCGGCGACTGTGGATCATATAAATGCTCATATCGGTAAGCTTCGCGGAAATGCTCCATCGTTCGGCATATCAGTATGGATAAATCAAGAACGCGATGAAGAGGCAGCTCTTCCGACTGTCTGGACCATTTCTCTCCTGTATATCTCCATACTTTGGCCGAAATATCGACTTTGCCCCTATCGTTCCATTGGGCTAGTCCGAGAGAAAGACCTTTGGCATCCGTATTCCGTGCGAATCGGCCATCAACGTGCTCATAATTTTCCGAGACGACGACAGGTTTATGTTTTAAAGTTGTTGGTATTTTCACGACTTCCCCCTCTTCCCTCTACTGAATTACTAATTTACTAAACAACAAACTCATTCTACCTCTCAACTCTTCGTAAGTCAATCCGTGACACAAGAAACAGCGGCAGCCCGGACATCTACGCTGTCCATGACTGCCGCTTTCGTCCGGACCGTTGGAGGCTAGGAAATCTTCGCCGCCGACCGGTTTCGAGCTCTTATTGAGTGCTCAATCGTGGTTTTCGTAAGGAAATCCATATAGCCTCCAAGGCTTATGCCCGCCAAAAGAACGGACCGGTCCGAATGAAGCCTGCACTTGACGGATGACCCATTCCGGCACTGTCTCGCCCCGGTACAAAATCGCCTCTTGCCCCTTGTCCAAATGGATATCGATTGCATCTTCACAAGCCCGGCAATAGTGTTCAACCGATTCCAGTTCCTGCTCCGCATCCTCCCCGCCGCTGCCGGTTGGACCCAGAATCATCACGCGTAATTGGCCTGCGCTCCACCCCGGATTGATCCGGCACGGCTCACCGGCCAAGCTCCTCACCCGGACGAACTGCGTTACGCCGTCACGGCGTAACGCGCTAACCAGAAATGCCCCTTCGGCGCGCAAATCGTGAAACGCCGCTTCCTTCCACGATTCAGGCACAGCCGGAAAGATGCGGATCGTTCCGCCCCAGCTTTGCAGCAGCATGTCGTGAAGCGCTTCGGCGCCGGCGAGCGGCGTCTCCATAACCGGCCCCGCTTCTTTGTACATCGTATTCGGCTTAAGCATCGGCAGCAGCGATTGCAGAAACCCAAGCGATACGTCACCCCATCCCAACGCTGCGGCAATCGAAGCCGCTCCGGTCATGCTGAACCCCCGAAGGTCGCCCTCTTTGCCGATCCAATGCCGCAGCGACTTCCCGATCAATTCCCGCTCCTCTTCCCGGTCGCCGCCGATCAGATGCAGCGGAAATACGGCCATCAGATGGCTGAAATGCCGATGCCCGTACGCAAGCGGCGTATCCCGGCCGATCATGAAGCCGGTCTCGTCAACCGGAAGCGGGGCGAGGCGTTCCAGCGTCTCCCTCCATTTCCCGCGCAGCGGGTCATCCGTCTTCAACCGTTCGTCGATAGCAAGCAATGTTTCACAACCCCAACGCAGAAGAGCCATATCGTAATGGCAATCGCGGACGACCGTTTTCATAAAGGACCCGTATTCCGGCGAAATCGTAGGAGGCAAATGCAGCCGACCGTCCTCCCCTTCCTCCAGCAAATGCAAATAATAATTGACGCTTCTGCGCAATACCGGCGCCAGCAGACGCTGCAACAGCCCGTCATCCATCGAGTGCCGGTACTGCCTCCACAGGTTGTGGCATACCCAAGTCAAATTCCCGATTTCGTTATCGACCGGACTATTCAAATCATAGCTGCAGCTGCGCCCCAATCCGGCGGAATCATGCCGGTACGGCTCGGGTACGTTGCGTATGAGCTGCTCCCGGTTCATCTCCAATGCCCGAACGAGCGACTCCCCTATGTCCAGGCGGTTGGCCGCATAAACCGGCGAATAGCTCATCTGCACATTCATGTTGAACCAAACGCCGGCCCATGGCGTAGGAGCGAGCCACGGCCCCTGATTGTCGATGAGCGGAGCGTCCGCTCTCGTGGCTGAAGCCAGCTTGTACATTTGAATCCAGTAGAAGCTTTCGAGCCTCCGGTCGGGGATCGACACGAAGCTTTGCCGATAGTATCGATGCCACCAATTCCGGTGAATGTGCATCCATTTATCAAAATCCATCCGGGCCGCTTTTCGGATCGACTCCGCGGCTTCCGCTTTCGCAGCCTTGCCGCATCCTTTCGCTATCGTCCAATAAAACAGTCTGCGGCCCTCGCCCCCGGTCGTCCGCACTTCTTTCCAGGCAGTCGTGCAGCCTTCCCCGGTCGCATACTTCTGGATGGCGATCGCGATCCCGTCCTCCTCCGCCGTCCTTTCTACAACCGTATCGGGAATGAACTGATTCAGATTGATTCCGTCGGCGTTGATCAGCACCGGATCGACTTCGCTATGCGCATACCATGAGAACCGCGAACTGCACTCCCCCTCCGACGATTCAAGCTCGACGGCCATGACCGCATCTTCGGCATGAGCAAAAGCGCGGAGCCGCACTTCCCCGCGCGTCGTCGTCAGCACCGCCCGCAGCTCCGCATTCCACAAATCGAGCCGCATCGCCGTCGGATGATAAATCATCCCTTCCATCTCCAGATCGAGCTCGCCGACCGGCACGCGGGGAGGAAACCCCCGCCTGTCCGTACGTGTCGCCGTGACGTCCGTCCGGCCCGTTACGAAACGAAGCACATGCCGTTTCTTCGCATGCTCCTCCCCGTAGATCATCGCGCCGATCAATCCGTTGCCGATAAACGCCCCTTCCTCCCATCCGACCGGCTTGACGACCCATTCCATATCGTGCTCCGCCATGAATGTTTCCCAATCCAGCTCGAGACGAACGTTTCCCATCCGCTTTTCATTCCCGTGAACCGCCCCATTCCCCGTCACTTGCCAAATCGCCTCCTTACCCCTTGATCGCTCCGATCAACGCGCCTTTGACGAAATACTTTTGCAGGAACGGATAAACGAGCAAGATCGGCACCGTCGCCACGATAATCGTCGCGTATTTCAAAGTAACCGACAGCATCGCCGCATCCGCGTCCGTCGCTCCTACCGCCATCGCACTCGCTTCGCCCTGCAGTAAAATTTCGCGCAGCACGAGCTGCAGCGGATACATCGACCGATCCTGCAAAAAAATGAGCGCATGGAACCAGGAATTCCAATGGCTGACCCCGTAATACAGCAGCATCACGGCAATGACCGGCATCGACAAGGGCAATATGATGCGGAACAGGATGACGAAATCGTTCGCGCCGTCCATCTTGGCCGATTCCTCCAAAGCGTCGGGAATCGATTCGAACGCCGTTTTCATCAAAATCAGGTTGAACGTATTGATGGCCTGCGGGATGATCAACGCCCACAGCGTATTGTTCAACCCGACTCCTTTGACCGTTAAATAGAACGGGATCAAGCCCCCGCTGAAAAACATCGTAAACACGATGAACAGCATTATTTTTTTACGGTAGACCAAGCTTTTGCGCGACAGCGCGTAAGCCCCGAACGCCGTAAGCAAAATATTGAAAACTAGACCGACGACGACAACGAAAAACGTGTTGCCATAGCCCTTCAAAATCATCGGATTCCGGAACACGTTCACATACGCCTCAAGCGAAAATCCGAGAGGCTTCCACAAGATGCCGTTGTACGCCATCAGGCTCTCGGCGCTGCTCACTGAGGAGAACGCCACATAAACGAGCGGATAAACCGTCAGCACCATTAACGCGGTCAAAAATAACCCATTGAACGAATCGAATACTTTCTCCATCATCGTCGCCTGGTTCGGCATGAAGCGCTCCTCCCTTTACCAAAGGCTCGTATCGTTGAACTTCCGGCTTAACCAGTTGGAACATACGAGCAGACTGAAATTGACGACGGAGTTGAACAAGCCGACCGCCGAGCTGAAGCTGTAATTGAAATCCTGCAAGCCTGCCCGGTACACGTAGGAAGATACGACGTCGGCCGTCTCGTACGTTCCCGGATTGTACAGCAAAATAATTTTCTCGAATCCAACGTTCATCATGCGGCCGATTTCCAGAATGAGCAGGATGACGATGGTCGGCATAATCCCCGGCAGCGTCACGTTCAGCATCTGCTTCCATCGCCCGGCTCCGTCGATCTTCGCCGCCTCGTACTGCTCCGGATCGATTCCGGTCAGAGCGGCCAAATAAATGATCGTGCCCCAGCCGATATGCTGCCATATTCCGGAAGATACGTAAATCGTACGGAATAAGTCGGGCTCAAGCAAAAACGTCAGCCGTTCCCCGCCGAAGTAGGCGATAATGTCGTTAATAACGCCTTCGCTCGAAGTAAAGTCTTTCACCATCCCGCAAATCACGACGAGCGATATAAAATGCGGCATATAGGTAACCGTTTGCACCGTTCTTCTGAATATGGAGTTTTTCACTTCATTCAGCAATAGCGCCAATACGATCGGTGCCGGAAAACCGAAGATAAGCTCATACAAGCTGATCAAAATCGTGTTTTTGATCGTTCGCCAAAAATAAGCGCCGGTAAAAAACGTCTCGAAATGCTCGAAGCCGACCCACTCGCTTCCCCATATACCGAGCCGGGGGGAAAAATCTTTGAAGGCGATCATCGCGCCGTACATCGGGAAATAGTGAAAAATAACGTAATACAGCAAGACGGGCAGTAACATGACATACAACAGCTTATTTTTGCGGATATCCAACAGGATGCCTAATTTGCTCATACATTCCACTCCATCCATCGGCAGCCGCATGCAGAGAACGTATCCGCCTTTATGGCGAACACGCTCTCTCGCTGCGCGCCAGGCTCCATTTACCGCTTGTTGTAGCGGTCGTAAGCATCTTGATAAATTTTCGTGACTTTGTCGATTCCCATATCTTTAATCCGCTTCACGTATTCGTCGAACTTCTCGATCGGCTCCTTGCCCATCACGAATTTCACGAACATTTCTTCCTTGTAGCTGGCAATGGCGGTGTTCAGCTTCGCCACTTCCTTGCTTTCCTCCACCGTCGGCGTTATGAAGAGCGGCATGACGTGTTTGGCAGCGTCCGTTTCGCCCCAAATTTTGATCGCCTCGTCCTGTTCCGGGAACGTGTTGAAGCTTTTCCTGCTGTCGCCGGGGAAAGGACCGTTCGGCTTCGTATATTGGGAAATCATCTGCTGCAAATTGTACTTCTCGTTTTTGGCGATCGAATCGGTGAAGACGGGAGTGCCGTTCTTCATCGTGTAGCTTTCGCCTTCGATCCCGAAGTTGAACAGAAGGCTTCCTTTATCGCTGTAGGCGTAATCGAGCCATTTGACCGCAAGCTCGGGATTTTTGGCGGCAGCGGTAACCGCTTTGCTCGCCGACGGGTTGTATTTGAAGTCCCGCTGCCCGATAAAGGCACGCTCTCCTTTTTTCAGCGTCGGGTACGGCGCACCCACAAGCTGGTATTTCGGGTCCTTCTTCTTGCCCGTTTCCATCCATCGTCCCATGCCGCCGCTTAACAAATGGACGGTCGCACCTGCGGCGTCGCTCATCATTTTGTTGTCGAGCGCCTTAGAGTCGGTGTTCAGCGCAAAGTCTTTATCGATCAAGCCTTCTGCATACCATTTGCGCAGCAAAGAGAGCGCATCTTTAAACTGCGGATCGATCGGACCGTATTTCACTTTGCCCTGGTCGTCGATGTAGAACCGGTTGGCGGTGCGGTAAGCGCCGATAAACGCATCTTGAATGTTCAGCTCGTTGCTGTACAGCGCGGTGAACGGAGCCGTCGCGCCTTTCTTCTCTTTAAACGCTTTCAAAACGGTATACCATTCGTCAATCGTCGTCGGCACCGCAAGCTTCAGCTCGTCCAGCCAATCTTTGCGGATCATCGGGCCGCGGAAGACGAGTCCGTTGTCCGGACGAATCATCGGAAAGACGTAATATTTGCCGCTGTCCGTTTTGAGCATTTTGTCGAGTTCTTTATCGGTTTGCAATATTTTTTTCAGGTTGGGCGCATGCTTGTCGATCAAATCGTTGAGCGGAACGATAACCTTGTCGGCGATCGCCTTCTCGGGACCTCCCGGGTAAGCGCTGTTCCAGTCGTACTCGATCACATCCGTCAAATTGTTGGAAGCGATCAGCAAGTTGAATTGCTCCTTGGACTGTCCGTCGGCCGGGTGCGCATACTTCACCTTCACGCCGGTTTCCTTCTCCAGCTGCTTGCCGAACGGCGACTCGGCCAAGTTCGTGTAAAACGTCGTCAAGTTCGTATTCATTTGCTCCCATGACGTGATCGTTTCCTGCGTCGCGATCGGATATTTGCCCGCCTCCGCTGCCGGCGTGTTCGAGCCTTTCTGCGCGGCCGGCTCGTTCGCCGTTTGTTTGGAGCACGCCGCGATGACGCCGGTCGATGCCAATACGATGGAAAGCGCAACGCCTATCGACTTTTTACGGGTATCGTTCCCCATGCCAATCCCCCTCTTCGGTTATGGGCACCGTTGGTGCTTAGCGTTATTATGCGGCGGCAAACCATTGCGTGAATATCATCAAAATCGGAAAAACGTCTTCAAAATCGGGAATACTCCATCTTCACATTCCGCATTCCTTATGCAAAAACGGAAAAACCGCGTGTGGCGGCTTTTCCGTCTCCTTTCATTCCGGCATTTGCTGCTGCATCCCTTTATATTTGCCCGGAGTTACCCCTTCAAACTTTTTGAAGATCCGGTTGAACGTGTTAATATCCGAGTATCCGACGCTTCTGGCGATATCCGCGATCGGAACGTCTCGCTGCACAAGCATTTTCTTCGCTTCCTCGAGCCGGGTCCTGTTAATCGTGTCGAGCAGCGCTTCGCCGGTCTGAGCTTTGAACAGCTTCGACAAATAAGACGGGGTCAGCCCGAACGCTTCGCCGATCATCGTAATGTTCAAATTCTCAGAGCTATAATGCTTATGAACGTAATCGATCACTTGGCGGCTGATCTGAATATGCTCGTCCTTGCGGTTATCCCGGATCGACTCGCACACCTGCTTCAGCACGTCCAGCAGCTGCAGTTTCATGTCAACGATCGTCTCGCAGCCGATCAACCGGTCGAGCGAAATATCCCGCTGCGCGAACGGCTGCTTGTTCGCGATGCCGATTTCCCCCATCGTCTTCAGCATGGTGCCGATCAGATCGAACATGAGACATTTGGCGAGCGGAACCGTGAGAAGTGTTTCTTCGACATTCATTCTGATGATTTCTTCGATCAACGCGCTTGAATGGTCGGTATCGCCCGTCTTGATGAAGTTGATCAGCTGCTGTTCGACGTGCAGCGGATAGTAGTAACTGGCCGATCGGGGCGATGCATCGGCTTCCGAGCCCGGCAAATCTCCATGCCGGATAATTTCGCCGCTTCCCATTACAAGCCGGTACTCTAGAGCCGTCAGCGCCTCCTGATAGGCAGCCGAGATTCCGTAAAGTTCGCGGTGAATGCCGCTGATCGCCACCGTCAAACGAATGTGATAGCAATCGAGCAGGAACGATTTCACCTGCCGGGCGATACGGTCCGGCTCGCCAAGCTCGGGAACTGTCCCGATATTGACGATGCAAACGTACATATCGTCCATTTCCGTCGTGAACGCGCGATTCCCGTCTCCGGCCACTTCCGCGGCTACGTTCATGAGGATAAAATGAACGAGCTTCTCCTTCTGACGATCGGAATAGCCGGTCTCCTCCAGCTTCCCGTATCGCTCGATATGGAACAGCAATACGGCAAATTGCTGCGATACAAGCCGGATGTCGTGCGCGGCCAAAGACTCGTGTACGGGAACGTTCGGGTCGTCTCGCCCTTTGAGCAGCCCTTGCAAAAAGTGAGACCGGATCGCGTCCCGATGCCGGAGAAGTCTGGCGTCGATCTTCTCCTTCTCGGCAAACGTATTGTTCAGCGCGGATTGCAAATACCCGTATTCGTTCGTCTCCTCGTCGAAAATTAGCCCCGATCGGGTCGATAAGCTGCGGATCAGTACGCGAATCGGGATATAATTTTTTTTCACGAACAGGAACGTGACGAGACCACCCATAAGTACGCTTAACAGCAGACTCGCATATATAAGCGTTTTCAAAAATTTCATCTTCTCGTCGAACACATCGGCGGGAATGAACGATACGTATTTCCAGCCCGTAGTCTCCGACGTAGTATAGGAAACGGCAGTCCGCTCACTCGACAACTCGCCGTAAAAAAAACCGTTTTTGCCGGATAGCGCTTTGTATTTCGGAACGGATACGCCGGACGCGAGGCCTGCAGATGCCAGCAGCCGGTCCTGCTTATCCACCACAGCTACGGAAGCCATGTTCGAGGACGCAATATTGTCGAGCAGCTTCGAATCTTTGATCACGAACAAAATAACCGCACCCGGAAGCTCCGGATTGTCGAGAACGATCGACTTCGCGTACATGACCGCTTTGACAGCGGTGCCGTCTTCCCGGATCGTGGCGGGAGCATATTCCTGAATGTACCGTTTGTCCAGAAACGACTTCCAATTCTCGTAGCTCGTCTCGTCTGTGTCGCGAAGCTTCTCGTACAATGTCCGGCTGTTTATATGGTCCCGCGTCGAGATGACGGTGTCGCTGTTTTTATAATAAATATAGATTTGCTCGATGAAGTCGTTGGCCATTTTGTAAATCCGCAAATCTCCGGCAATCCCGACCAAATCGTAGTAGTCGGTATCCGAGAGAGGCTTGTTCGCATTGATGAAGGCGGCCAGCCGTTTGTTCAGCGCCATCTCCACGCTCAGCCGTTCGATGCCCGACAGGTTGCTGTCGATCGCCTGCTCCATCTGCCGCAGCATCGATTCGTTGGCGCGACTCACTTCAGATTCGACTACATGCCAGGTCGACGCATAAATAACTCC
This sequence comes from Paenibacillus mesophilus, assembly GCF_005938385.1. GTDB lineage: Bacteria > Bacillota > Bacilli > Paenibacillales > NBRC-103111 > Paenibacillus_AB > Paenibacillus_AB mesophilus. Next base: position 502,616 of record NZ_VCRA01000002.1, on the reverse strand, counting down.
GCTGATCGCGATCGGCACGAGAAGCACGGAAATGTAGGAGATAAGCCAGGTGAAAATGACGCTTCGCTTGTTGAACCTGATTCGCTTACCGCTCATCTGCCCGCGCTCCTTGGTCTTGTTTATATGATCCTACCTTCCATTATACACACCGTTATTACTCCGTCTCCAGCATTTCGTGATCGTACCACATGTTGGCTTGCCCGCTGCTGATATTGATGATCGTATTGACTCTCTCTCCGAGAGTATACAACTGCTTGTCGCTGCTTACGTATGCTTGCGCCGTCGTGGGAAGCGGTCCGCTAAGCCGGGTCAAATTCAGCTCCGAATCAACGGAATAGATCCCAAGTTCTACTCTCTCGCGTTCCCTGTCCAACGGAAAGTCACCCAATTGTACGAAGATTCGGCCGTCGACCGTCTGCGGATTGGTCGTTCCGGGTTCGCCGAGCCATATAAAGTCTCGGCTGCCCAATCCGAGCATCGTAACGGATAGTTGGTTCCAACGTTGATTCATCATCTGCAAATTGCCGTCCGCATCCAGATGTGCTAACCGAAGGGTGTCCAGCCACACGTGCCCACGTACGGATTGCCCGTTACTTGCGATCCAGTAGCTTCCGTCCCGATTCGGGATCACCTTGGCCGGAACTTGCGGGAACTCTTTCAGCAGTTCGGCTTTTCCGTCGGAATACATATAAAGGTAACCGGTGTTTATGGAAACCGTTAAATACGAGTTTCTTTTCTGAATCGCAAGCAAAGAGCGATTGCCATCCAGTTTGAACATCGTTCCGCTAAAATCGATGCTCATCGAAGTATTCGAGACCATTTCGGCTTTCTCGAGCAGCTTGATCCCTTCGTAGTATAGCCCATCCTCGCGAGTTTCCACTTCGACCGCCGTTCCCCGATACGGATCGGCCTGCCTCTGCTGCTCCATCTGCTCCTGCAGCTTCCCGGCTTCGGCTTTGTTCATCCATACCGGCTTCTCCGCAAGCGTCTTGCTTACTTTTAATACACCGCCTTGATCTGACGCCGTGATGATGGAAGCGGAGATATACAAATAATCCGCATCGTCGTAAAGGATCCGTCCTAGCACCTGCTGCTGGCCGCCGATCACGTTCAAGCCGTTCTTGGCGTCCCAAAATATCGTAAGCCGCAGCAGATCATGCACGAACTGCCAAGTCAACGGCATGTAGGTAATGTCCTGAAGCTCCAGAAAAGGGTACTGCTCCTTGCTGTTGTCAATGGCGCTGGACCCGATGTAGATCGGGTAATCGGCTTTCGCGGCCATGTAGCTCGCGGGAAGTTTGCGATTCGCGGACAACTCCTGCTTGAACGAAGGTTTTTTCCAGCCGATCGAGTTTCCGAACCTGGTAACGGAAGCCGGGAAAACTTGCAAGCCTGCGCTTTCGTCCCACGCAAGCCCAATGCCGAGCGCACTCGTATTATCCCATGTCAATGGCATGTACGTAATCCCTTTATACGTGACAAAAGGATACTTCGTACGGGTATTGTCAATGAGCTGCCCGTTGATGCGGACCGGATCGTCCGACACGGATACCCGAATATTTGCATCGGCGGCTTGAATCCCCGGAGCATAAGTGAAAGACATGAATACGACAAGGATTGTAACCATGAACTGCCCGATTCGACGCGTCACAAGAAATGCATCCTTTCCGGATTGAAATAACGTTCCTTCTTATTGACGCAAAATCGTACGTCTTAGTTGCTATCATTTGGAAGAACAGGCGAAGCGCGATGAAACCGGTTCCTATCATCCTTTAATACATAAAGCCGCCATGAAGCTAACAACGATACCCCCAAACAAACGATCCAAGGAAAGCCAGGCCAACCCCACAGAACGCCGAGGTCGTAAAACCAGCCGCCGACGATCGTGCTCAGGGCGCCCCCTATGGCGAGCGAGTAGCCGTTGAACCCGTAATACGAGGCGATTTGCCGCGGCGGCGCAAACATCGGGATGACGTCCATCAGCAAAGGGCCGGCGATCATCGTTCCGAGCGCGAATACGACCGATCCGGCCAGCAGCAGGAGCAGATTGTAAGCAAAAACGAAACTAAACAGCCCGATTCCCATTATAAGAGTACCAAGCCCGATCAGCATAAAACGGTTTTCGTAGTTTTGCAGCTTCCGGGTGATGCGCAGCTGCAATACGATAACCGAGATCGAGATCGCGGCGTATACGTAAGCGACCCCGCTTTTGCTGCCGGCCACCGTTTCCGCAATCTGCGGCACGGTCAAAAACAGCTGCATAAACAAATAGTAGTAACCGATGAGTATCAGCGTGTAGACGACGAAAGGCTTGTCTTTCAATATCGTCTGCATATCCTTGAATACGCTGTCGCGCGAAAATTCCACGGTCAGCTTCGGCAATTTCCACGAGATCAGAAAAGCGATCGCGATGTAAATACTGCCGGAAACGAGAGACAAATAAAAGAAATCGAGCGAGCTGAGCACGCTGCCGACGATCGTAGACGAAACCATCCCGAGGTTCGATACGATATTTTTGAAAGAAAACAGCAGCTTCCGGTGCTCGTCCGGGGTTAACCGGGCAAACGCCGCCTGATAGGAAGGTTCGAACAGCGCCCCTCCCAATCCGGAAACGATTGCCGCGGCGAAAAAATGCCACACCTCGCTGCAGAAAGCAAACGCCAAAAATCCCGCTGCGCGCACCGCGACGCCGAACACCAGCGTTTCCTTGCAGCCGAACCGGTCCGCCACAATCCCTCCCAAGAAAGTGAGCCCCTGCTGTGAAAACTGACGGACGCCGAGCAATACGCCGGCAAGCGCCAATGACCAGAGGAAATGGCCGGTCAAGTGGAGGGTGAGATACGGGATTAACGCAAAAAAACCCAAATTCATCAGAAACGAACAAACGTACAGCGCCTTTATGCTGGCTGGCGCAACTCTCCACGCTTGCAATGCCATAGCCGGTCACCTTCCTTCATACTCCGCTTGTTACTTGCATTATAGCAAGTATACGGCGTCAGGCCATCCTTTTTTCGAAATCGTCGCTTCCCCCGTAAACGAGTCAAGACGGCCGACATGGCGACGGCCGCCTGCAATATGACATTTCTCATCCGACGTGAAGCAAGCCACGATCCCCCCATTATAATTTCTTAATCAAGCTTACGCGTATGACATCGTCCCATATCGACCCGCGCCGAACTTCTTCATAGCCGATTTTTTTGTTGAGTTCGATGACATGGTGATTCGATTGTTCCGTATGGGTGTATATCAAATCGACATGGCGATTGCGAGCCTCTTCCTCCAGCTTGAGCTTCAGCTTGGTTGCCAGTCCCAGTCTGCGGTAGTCCGGATGAACCCATAATTGAAAAATTTCCATGAACCTGCCATCGCTTTGAAACAATGCCCGGTCCAACTCGCTGTAAATGGTTTTCCAAGGATAGGTAGTGTCCCTATTTGCAATGGAGTACATGATCATGGCGATCGGATTGTGGGAACCGGTGTCCTCCATAAGTATCGCGCCTCTATCCCGTTCCGTGAGGAACCGCTCTATCTTTTTGCAATGATCTTTTTTCTCTGAATCTGTCAAGTCAAGTTTATTCGAAACGGTGTACCCATCGTTTTTTAGGTCGATTCGAACCAAAAACTCGAGGTCTGTTCTTACGGCATTTCGTATTTTCAGCATTATATCACCTTATTTTGATTCGTCTTGTTTGGTTCCGACGACGACGGTAGCGTCCCATTCGTCGGATTTGACTACCTTCGGGATCAGCCCGCCGCGGGAGAAAATCCCGACGGTCTGCGGCACCTGGCGCTCGCTGGTCTCGACCAGCAGTTGACCTCCCGGTGCAAGCCAGAGCGGTGCGGCTTCGACGACTCGCCTTTGGATGTCAAGTCCGTCCTCGCCTCCGTCGAGCGCCACCCTCTTCTCATAGGTACGAGCCTCATAGGGCATTAGCGGGATCGCCTTGGTAGGGACGTACGGCGCGTTTGCGATCAAGATGTCGACGCGATCCCGCAATTCGGCGGGAAGCGGTTCGTACAGGTCACCTTCATACACGCGACCGCCTGCGGCCGCGACATTGCGTCGGGCACACCGCACAGCAGCGGGATCTATATCGACGGCGTGCAGCTCGATCCGCTCCCATGCAGCGGCCAACACCGCTCCCAACGCTCCCGTGCCGCAGCACAGGTCCACCACTACGGCTCCCGACCTGGCGAGGGCGGCAGCTTTGCGGGCAAGAAACTCGCTGCGGTGGCGAGGGACGAACACTCCCGGGTCCACCTTTATCCTTAACCCGCAAAACTCCGCCCAGCCGATGACGTGCTCGAGAGGTAGTCCGGCAGCCCGCCTGTCCGCCATGTCGGCGAGTTCGGCCGGCGTCCGCGCCGCGGTAATAAGCATCCTGGCTTCCTCTTCGGCGTAAACGCAACCGGCGGCCCGGAGCCTTGCCGCGATTTTTGTAAAATTGATATAATTCGCCTCATTTCGATAGAAACTCTTTCGGGTCCTATCATAACATATCCTCTCCCGGGAGAGGTTGTTAAGAACGGTTATTGCCAAACTATCCGAGTCATAACATAAGAGCGGTATGATAACCACGCGGCAATCGAGCTGCAGTTCATAAATTACGGCATCGGGACGCTGACCTTGGACCCGGGCTTTCCGGCGGAGGAAGCGGCACAGATCAAGGCTGTCCTATCCGGGCTGACTTACAAGCAAACGAATCGGCTGCTCAAAAAACATTTCAACTCCTCTTTCATGCACAAGCTGATGGACACGCGAGTGGGAAGTGGCCAAAGACATGCTGCGAACGAGCAAGCTGTCTATCGAACGCATCGCAGGCGATGTCGGCTATGCATCGACGCAATATTTCTGCCAACTGTTCTATCAAAAGACTGGGATGACCCCCTCGGAATACCGCGCCATGGAGCATAACAGCATTACTCCGATTGACAATTGATGCGGCAATGGTCGATGCTTCATCACCTCCTCGTTAGCTGCATTTGCTTGCGATTAACACAAGTGTAGCGGACGCGACGTACAGCCAACAACAAGCTCAAGCTGGGCGGAAATCTTTCAGCGGAAAATGTCCCGATACAGGAACGAAGGTAAAAAGCAAAAAGCCGCGAAGTTCGCGGCTCTTCATGTATCGATATGGCAGCTTGTAATCCGTTTAGTGCAGAGAAAGCATCGCCACCATATCCTCTTGCGCATCGCCGATCAGCTTCAGACCGAACTTATCGACGAGCACGTTCAAGACACCTTCGTTAATGAACTCCGGCGCCTTCGGACCGATACGGATATCCCGGATTCCGAGACTGAACAAGCCTAACAATATGGCGACGGCCTTTTGCTCGAACCAAGACAGCACGATGCTCACCGGCAGGTCGTTGACACTGCAGCCGAAGGCGTCGGCGAGCGCCAGCGCGATTTTGACCGTGGAGCCGGAATTGTTGCATTGGCCCAAATCGATATACCGCGGAATACCTGTTCCGGCAACTGTACCGTAGTCCACATCATTAAAGCGGAACTTGCCGCAGGATGTCGTCAAGATGACCGTATCGTTAGGGAGCGATGTCGCCAATTCGCGGTAGTACTCTCCGCCTTTGCCCGGAGCGTCGCATCCGGCGATGACGAAGAAACGTTTGATCAGTCCGTCCTTTACCGCTTGGATGATTTCCGGCGCAAGCCCGATGACGGTTTCATGGTGGTAGCCGGTGGTCAGCACCTGCTTGGAGTCGATATTCGCCTCCGGCAGCTCAAGCGCCCGCTCGATCAGCGGCGAAAAATCTTCGCCGACGATTTTCGTGACGTTCTCGAGTCCGGCAACCTCGTAGGAGAAGAAGCGATCCGCATACGTACCCTTGATTGGCATAACGCAATTTGTCGTCGCCAGAATCGCTCCGGGGAACTGCTCGAACAGCCGGCGTTGATCATACCAGGCTTTCCCGATGTTTCCTTTTAAGTGTGCATATTGCTTCAGCTTCGGATATCCGTGGGCCGGCAGCATCTCGGAGTGGGTATAGATGTTGATGCCTTTGCCTTCCGTCTGCTTAAGCAGCTCTTCCAGCGCATACAGGTTGTGCCCCGTTACGACGATGCACTTGCCCTCGATCTTATTCTGCGGTACCGTAACCGGCTGCGGAATACCGAAGTGCGTCGTATGCGCCCGGTCGAGCACATCCATGATCCGTACAGCGGCATTTCCGACCTTCATGGCCATATCCAGGTGTTCCTGCAGATTGAAATTGGAGTTGGTTAATGTCAGATAAAGGGCTTCATGCGTTATTCGATCTACTTCCGGGTCCGTATAACCGAGCTGTCTGGCATGCGTGGCGTAAGCGGCAATTCCCTTCAGAGCAAAAATGATCGTATCCTGCAAACTTGCGATCGTCTCGTCTTTCCCGCATACTCCGATAACCTTGCAGCCGCCGCTAGGCGTTTGTTCGCATTGGTAACAAAACATGATGCATCCTCCATTCGGCGATTCGCTATGTTCTTTTACAGCTATTAGCTTATCAGAAGCGGTTGGAGGTTAATGTGATAGCCGTCACATCGTTTCTGGCGAAATGGTGACAACCAAAAGCCGCGGTTCGTTCCGGCAGCCTTGTGGTTACAATATGTGGTTAGGCGATTCGATCAGGGTTGGACCGGTTCCCGTTTTGCCATTTTTTTCTCCACTGGAAGGAATCTGCCCTAAGGCGTGGAACTATATACTCTTATTTCGAATTAGAGTAGATGGTGGGGGTGCCTTCAATGAATACCAATAGCCCGGCGATAGCGGTAAACGTAATCGACCCGATTCCGCATGCCGTGTATCAAAGAAATGAACGGAATGCCGCCGCGCTTCCGATCCGCTTCCAGTTGTCTTTCGCTGTGACCGGCAATGTGGAAGCCCGTTTCATCTCGAGTGCGACTGGCTCGGAATGGACGACGATCGGCTCCATCGACGGAACCGAATTTGTAGGGCATTTGGCTGAAGCGCCTATAGGGCGTTACACAGTGGAAGTCCGAATTTCGGCATCGGCGGGCGGCTCGAACGAAGCAGTCGTCTCGGCCTTCAGCGTTGAACCCGTTTTCGTTGGGGATCTGTGGGTTATGGCGGGACAATCCAACATGGAAGGCTGCGGTAAGCTTGTGGACTTCGAATCGCCACAGGAAGGGGTAAGCTGCTTCTACTTGGGAGACCGGTGGGGAATCGCGGAAGATCCGCTCTGTTGGCTGAACGATTCGATCGACCCTGTACACCGGATTACGCCTACCCCGCAGCATCCGGTAATCGGTGACACCATCGCCAGGCATAACCGGATAAGAGGCGCCAGTCTTGCCATCCCATTCGCCAAGGAGCTGCTGCGGCATACGGGCGTTCCGGTCGGCCTAATCATGTGCGCGCACGGCGGAACGAGCATGGAGCAATGGGACCGCGAGCGTCCGGGCGATATCGGCACGACCTTGTACAGCGCGATGATGCGCAAAGTGCGCAAGCAGGGCGGTAAAGTAAAGGGCGTGTTATGGTATCAAGGAGAGAGCGACGCGAACGAGCAAGCGGCTCCGTATTACCGCGAGCGGACAAAATCGTTTGTGGAGGCCTTACGGCGCGATTTGGGCGACCCCGGGCTGCCTTTCGTCTATGCCCAGCTTTCCGTAGTGTATACGTGGGGTCGGGGACCGGAATCGTGGGATCATATTCGCGAGGAACAGCGGCTGATGGAAAGCGAGCTCGGCTGCGCGGCCATCGTGCCGACGATCGATGCGACGTTGTCGGATTCGATCCATTTGGATGCTCCGTCGCTTCGGGAAGTCGGTAAACGGATGGCGTGGCGGGCGCTAAGCATCGCTTATGGCATCGATGCGGCGAAGCCGGGACCACGCCCGAGCGGCTTCGAGTGGAATGCCGACCGCACGCTGCTTCGGGTCGCTCTCAGCGGCGTGAACGGCCGACTGTTGCAGCCGATCGGCAATCCTTTCGGATTCGCCGCCGATCATTCGGGTGCGCCGCTTCCGGTTACGGCAGCAATTTCGGCTGAAGGGGACAGCGTACTCATCCGCTTCGAACGATCCGCTCCGGACGGAACCCGACTCTGGCACGGCAACGGGTTGAATCCCGCCGTCAATATCAAGGACGAGCGCGGCATTCCACTGCTTGCTTTCGGGCCGATTCCTGTATAATCGTAAAATAACGGAATTCTATTCCATTATCGAGTCGATTTGCCTTCAAGAAAGCCCCTCATGCATGGTTTAACGGAATAGAGTTCCGTTATAAACAGGAGATGCCGTGAAATATCCAACATAGCGGAAAGAGGTTCCGCAATTCATTTAATGGTATGTCCAGAAAAAGGCGCCCCGGCTCGAATCCCGAACCGGCGGCGCTTTTTCCTATTCTCGGCCGGTTCTTGGGGCTGCATCAACAATGCTCAGCGAAACCGGTCACAGTAGTCGGCAAATTCGCTATAGGGCGTCGAATATACGTGAAACGTCCCATAGCCGGTGTCATACGAATACCGCTTCGCCGCAATCTTCCCGTACAGACGGTTCGTGTAGACATTACTGGCCGATGTGGGAATTCTCACTTCCTTCACGTCCCGATTCGCGTCCCATATTTGATCGGCCAAAACTTGCAAGCCCCGTATAAACGTCCGGTTATTTTGATACTCCTCCTTAAAATAGCAGTTGCCCAGCACGGCGATTTCTTTGTTCTTAAATCCTTCTTCCTTCAACCCAAGCACGAAACATCCGATCCCGATCACTTGATTCAAGCCGTCAACGAGTATGGCTCCCCTCCCCTGCTTCATATAATTTTGGACGTCTGTAAGCACGTGACTGACTTTGTAGCCCGGGATAATGCGAGTTCGGTGCTCGACGTAGAAATCGGTAAATCGGCTCCATTGCCCCGTCTTTGAGCAAATTTCGAATTGGACCATTGGTTAACCCCCTTTTTTTTTAAATAGTATTTTTTTCAATTTATTGTTGAATTTTCTATTTTTGTTGTTTATAGTAATTAATAATTCCGATGAAGGAGGTGATACGAATGGGAGCACCTGCTTGCAATGCGCCAATGGCCTCGGGGGTCGAACGTGATGACGGGGGAGCAAATGAAAATTCCAAGCCATCATCGAAAGAGTAATAACAGTCCTATGCGGGAGGCCAGCAGCGATGCTGGTCTTATTCCCGCTCTGTCTTCTCCCGTGCCATTCGACTGACGGCATATTGTCGTAAGCTTTCGGGTGCGGCGGTATAGAAATCCAATATGCCGCATGGATGCAGCTTTGTGTTCCGGATCGTCGCGCACTTGCCGTATAGACGTCTGTTGCCTTTTGCCGGCACGCAATAAAACCCGATTTCCCCGATACGTTGCGGCAGTGCTAATACATGCGAGGAAAGGGCTTGAATCGTTTCCACCAGCGCTTTCTCGCCGCGAAACGGTTTATCGATGTATAGAAGATGAACTTCGATCCGGCTGCGGTTCTCATAATCATCCTCCCCCGTACCGTACGTATACGCCAGAGCCCCTCCTACCTGCCCGTAATCGTCCAGAGCGATCATGAATCCGTTCTCGTTCAAGGAACAGGACAAAGAAGACATAACCGTACTCCACTTGTACGGAACGCCGAGCTTTTCTCCATTCCGGCACAGGAAGCGCACTCCATTCTCCCTATCTTCTTCCGAATCGGCGGATACCCACTGTATCATTGCGCATCTCTCCCCTGCATTCGCATTTGTAACGTAGCTTCGAGTCCTCTCCGGATCGAAGGATATTGAACCATAAGCGGATGGAAATGCTCGTACGACAAAGACAGCAGCAAGCATGGCGTCGAGGTAACGATGCTGGCCGTTCTCGGAATATGGTGCATGAGTGCGATCTCTCCAAAATGGTCTCCGTCCGAAAGGATGGCTATTTTTTTACGCTCACCCACAGCCGAAGCGACCATGACTTCCACTTTCCCTCTCGCAATCAAATAAAATTTGTCTCCCTGATCGCCCTGCTCGACCACGGGAACGCCTGCTTCGAATTTCTCCGTGACGAACAAACGGGTGATCTGCTGCAGCGCGTCGGATTCGATTCCCCGGAAGAAAGGCAGCATTCGGAGCCGATCCAGTTCCACTCGGGCACCGCCGTCGCCTTTGGACAGTACGAATCCTTGCTGCTTCTCCCACATCCGATGATACAATCCCTCACGCTTCATCAACTCCTCATGCGATCCGGACTCCGCAACCGTTCCTTGATCAAGGACGATGATGCGGTCGGACTTGGCTGCGTATGCCAGGCGATGCGTAACGGAAATGATCGCTCTGCTGCCCGCCAGCGACCAAATCGTCTCATTCACCGCACGCTCGGTGTCCGGGTCGAGCGCCGAGGTGGCTTCGTCCAAAAATAATACATTCGGCTTGCGCAGCAGCGCTCGGGCCAACGCGATCCTCTGCCGTTGTCCGCCGGACAAATTATCCCCCTGATTGCGTACGATGGTGTCATACCCCTTCGCAAATCCGACAATCGTCTCATGAATTCCCGCGGCTCTTGCGGCTTCCACGATCTCCTCTTCATTCGCGTCCGGCTTGCCGACAAGGATATTGTCCCGAATCGAGGCATGAAACAGAATCGAATCTTGAAAGACGACCCCGATCTGGCGGAGCAGCGAAGCGTAGCGGACTTCCCGAATATCATGTCCATCGTACGAAACCGTGCCGCTATCGGGATCGGCGAATCGCAGCAGAAGCTGAAGCACCGTGCTTTTTCCCGATCCGCTCGCACCGACTATTGACGTGCAGCCGGTTAAGGGAATCTCGAGATTCAATTGCCTCAGCACCGGCTCCTCGGAAACGTAAGCAAAGGATACGTTGTGCAGCCCTATCCCCCGCCGAATGGAAGGGAGTTCCTGCGTACCGAGCTCCGTCACTTCAGGCTGCCAGTTCATCACTTGCTCGACACGATGAAGACTCGTTCTCGCCGACAGGTAGTAGGGAAGGACCGCCGCAATGCTGAACATTGATTGTCCTACTGTAATAAAGATGGAATTATAAGCGATGAAGCTGCCGATCGTCAGCTTCCCGCTGAAGGTAAGATAGCTGCCGTAACCGAGAATGACGGCGGTTAAGATCGAGATGGCCAGCATTGGCAAGCGGTTCAGATTCGTATTGACGAAGCTCCTCCGTACGCCGATCGACATCATCGTCCGAAGGTTCCCTTCTACTTGGGCCAGCATGTTCCGCCGCAGGTCGAACGCTCGTATGACTTTGGCTGCCTTAATATTTTCGTCGATCGATCCGGTGAACTGTTCGAGGTGCGACGAATAGGCCTCGTTCCATGCAAGCGATCGAGACTTAAGCAGCCGGTAAGGCACGAATAGCAGAACCGAACCGGCAATGGCGAGCAGCGTAAGCTTCCATTCCATTGCGAAAAGAATCGAAAGTCCGATCGCGACGCTGAGAGCGGATAGGAGTCCTCTTGAAACGGTTTGCAGCACAGCCGTCTGAATGGCCGGAATATCGTCGGTATATCTCGCCAAGAGATCGCCGATTCCGAACCGTTCGTAGAAACGATGGGACTGCATCTGCATATGCCGGAACAGCTTCATCCGGTACTCGAACAACAGCTTCGCGCCCAATCTTGCTTTGGCATAGTCACTGCCAATTCCGGCAATCACGTTCAGCAGCCCGATACAAAACAAAGTGCCCACCAGAAGAGCCAGCGCGGATGCATCGCGCGGCAGCAGCGCTTTATCTATCAAATATTTGTAGCTGAGAGCGGATAAGTAGTGGAACGATAGTTCGAATACGGCTCCCAGTCCGATGAGCAATACAAATCCCGGAGACGAGCGAATCGAAGCCGTAATAGTCTTGAATAGCATCCCGGTCTGTCTCCTCCTTCGCGAACAACTATCGCAATGGTAACAGACCCCCTATCGTTGCAAACTGAAAAGAAAGCGCTTCATGTCAGGTTTCTCAAAAGGGTCAAAAAAAACGGCTTCTCTCATGAGAAAGCCGTTCGGCTCGTCCGTTCGCTTGGCATCATCCCGATTAGACTGGAACACCGGTACCTATACGGGACATGAACGCGTTCAGTACTTGTAGCAGTTCGTCCGGCCGGCTCAGCATCGGCAAATGTCCTGCATCCAGCAGCTCCGTATCATTCGCTCCGAGATTGGAAGCCATTCGCTCCTGCTCGCGCAGAGGAAGCTCCCGGTCCTGCCCGAGCTTTATGTACAGCTTGGGTACGTCCGGAGCAAGCGCGCCGACTCGTTCCGTATATACCCGAATCGATTCGGGCACAAAACCGCTCACGACCGCCGCCGCTTGCTCGGGAGACAAATCGCTGCACAGCCCTTGCCGAATGGCCGACTCGGGCGGCTTCGTCCCCGCCAGTCGCAGCAGGGCGCCTAGAATCATTCGCTTCGGTAACGGCATCGTCGACAAAAACGACCCGCCACGCTGCGGTATTACCGCTCCGATCGCCGCAAACCCGACAAGCCGGTCCGGAAATGCGGCGGCGACCTTGAGAGCAAGCGTTCCGCCGAGCGAGTGCGCCACAATGACAAATTTTCGGACTTTCCACGCTGCGATCTGATCGTTCATATGCGTAATATAGTCTTGCATGGAAAGGTGTTTCCTCGGCGTCTCGACGTCAGCGGCATTGCCATTCGGGAAGTCGACAGCAAGACTCGGGTTTTCCAGCCCCTCCGTCATGCTCCCCCATATTTTACCGTACAAGCCCGCACCGTGGATAAAGACGATTCCGACTTGCTCTTCCGCTCTCTTAACGACCTGTGTTTGATTCATTTCTTTTTCCTCCGCTGTTCGATAATCGGCTGACAACCGTTATGAGGATCATACACCCGATTCCCTGACGAATACGGTCAGGAGAGCGGATCCTCGCAGCGGAGAACGAATCCGTGTATATGTTGCCCCTTTAAAACAATAGCGACGGGTCGGCAGATAAGAGGGCATAATCGATTTCCGCCAAATCCTCTGGCCGATCGAGCGTTTCCATTACAAATTCGTGATAAGCCTTCGCGTCAGATTCCCTGTTCATTAGCAGCAGAAGCGCGATCGCCTTGGCATGAATCCGCCCGCTTAAGGGAAACAGCTCGGCCCACTTCCGCATCGGATTCAATGCGATATCATAGCGCTGCTGCCGTACATACGTATCTACGATCGCTTCCAGCAGCCCGGCATAACTGAGCTCCAGCTCCGCTTGCCGCGGCGCAGCCCAACCGTAGCCGCTGCCGGTCAAATATCCCCCGCCGTAGTATCGAACGGCTTTTAGCGCATGCGTCAAAGATAACGTTTGATTGTACCGTGCAACTTCATCCTCGTAGGAAACGACATCGTCATAGGAAGGAGACCACTTCAGACAGTAGCTGCCTCCTGCAATTTTCGTCTGTTCGATGAGATCGGACATTCCGTAAGCTTCAAGATCTTTACGCAGCTGGTAGACCGTCGAATGTAAATTGGCCTGGGTCCGCTCCGCATCGCGGCCGTACCAGATGTCCTCCATAATTTGCGTTTTGCTGACCGGCTTTCCCCGATGATGGTGTAAATACGCCAGAAGCTCCTTCCCCTTCGAATTTCGAAACCGGATCTGATCACCCGTATTAGCCGTTACGGTGAACGGACCGAAGCTCTGTACCTCTACCCCCCGTTCAGGCTGATGATCCCGGTTTCCGTCGCGCCCGCTCCGTTTCACAAACCGATTGATCATGCGGGATAAATCTTCCTTCATCACGGGCTTCAATAAATAATCGAGCGCCTCCACATCGAAAGCCTCCCTGGCAAATTCCTCATAAGCGGTTAGAAACGCGATATGGATCTCCGGCCGGCATCCGCGAATTCTCCTTGCCAGCTCCATACCGTGCAGCGAGGGCATTTCCATATCGAGCAGAACCAGATCAATCGGCTCCGGGTCGGTTAATACGTATTCCAGGAAAGCCGGGGATTTATCGAACAAACCGCACACACGGACTTCTTCAAACGCCTCCAGCAGCTTTCCGACTCTGCGAAGTGCAGGCTGCTCGTCATCAACCGCAACAATTCGAATCATGCCTAAACCTCCTTACCGCTCCATGCGGCATGCGGTATGCGAAAGATCACTTTGGTGCCGCCGGAGCTGCCTTCCCCAATCTCTATACCTTCACCGAACAGCCTTAGCATTCGCTGATGAATGTTTCGCAGTCCTACTCCTCCCTTGCCCTCATAGTCGTTCGAGAGTATCGATCGAGCCCATACAGGCATACCGGGCCCATCGTCTTCGACAGAAAAAATGGTATGACCGGAATCGGTACGTACGGAAACCGTCACGGTACCCCCATCCTCTTGTATGGATATACCGTGCCGCACCGCATTCTCGACGAGCGGCTGCACGGTCAGCGGAGGCAGCATACATTCGGCGGTTTCGTCCACATCAAAGCGGATACGGAGCCGTTCGCCGAATCGGGCACGCTCGATTTGCAGGTATGCACGGGCCAGCTCCAGCTCTTTGCGCAGAGGCACCAGCCTTTCCTTGTTCTTGAAGTCGAAGCTGCCGCGCAAATAACGGCTAAGGTTCAGCAGCAAATCATGGGCGGTCTGCGGCTCCTCCAGTGATAAGGAAATAATCGTATTCAGTGCGTTGTACAAAAAATGCGGCTTGATCTGCGCCTGCAGAAACGCCAGCTCCGACCGGACCGCTTCCTCGGCGGAGCGTCTCATCGCGAGCAATGTCCGTGACCGCGCCCGCAGTTCATAAGCTTCGAACGGCTTGGTCAAATAATCGTTCGCCCCGACTTCGAAGCCGTACATCACATCCGCCTGTTCGCTGCGAACCGTTGTCAGCAGAATAGGCAGCTCGAAGAGCGCATACTTCTGACGTATTTGTAGGCAAGTCTCATACCCCGTCTGCCCCGGCATCATCACGTCCAGAATGACAAGCCCGATCCGGCTGCCTAAACGGTCCAGGATATCCATCGCTTCCTTCCCGTTCGAAGCGGTAACAATTTCGTAAGGCTCGTCCGCCAGCACCGATTGTATGACCCGCAAATTGACCGGATCGTCGTCGACCGCCAAAACTGCGTGTTCCCGCTTCGTACCGTTATCCGGGCTAATTGCCGCCGAAGCCGGCTTCTCCATCCAGCCGATCGTCGTCGCTGCCGCTTCACGGTGATCCGCCGTGGTCCGCGGCCGAATTACTTGCAATTGGCTGTCTTCGCAGACAGGAAGCGTAAAAGTAAAGACGGAGCCGCTCCCGATTTCCGATTTCACCGATATCCGTCCCCCATGGAGCTCGACAAGCCTCCTCGCGATGCCGAGTCCAAGTCCGGTTCCGCCATATTCTCGCGCAACGGACGTTCCCACTTGTTCGAACGATTGAAAGATCGTCTCCAGCTTCTCCGATTCGATGCCGATACCTGTATCGGCGACTGCCACATGAAGCATACCGCCTGCCGACCATGCAGATACCGTGACCTTGCCTTCAGGCGTAAACTTTATCGCGTTTCCGATGAGGTTATACGCAATCTGCAGCAAACGGCTCTCGTCGGCATAGGCATACGGCAGCGTATCCGGCCAATCGAGGTGGAGAGTAACCGGCTTATCCCCGATATAATGGCGGAACACCTCCTGCTGAGCCGATACGACGGCTCGAACATCGACCGGTCCGCGCTGCAGCTGAATGCCGCTGTTTTTCAATCGGGACAAATCGAGAATGCCGTTAATGAGATTCGACATGCGGCGCGCCACGGAGACGACAACCTCCAACTGCTCCCGCTGGTTCCCGTTTATCGGACCGGACTTCTCCTCAGCCAGAGCCAGAGAAAGATTCATAATACCGTGCAGGGGCGTCTTCAGCTCATGCGAGGTATTGGCCAAAAATTCGTCCTTCATCCGGTTCGAGGCGATCAACTCGTCCGACATTCGGCCGATTGTACGATAGGCGTTCGTAAACCTTCTTGCAAGCTCCATCGCCTCTATAAAAACCAGCAGGATGAAGCCGTACGGGACGAGCTGGAGATCGATCCACAATATGCGGCCAACGCTGTATAAAATGTCATGAAGTGCTGCTGCCGCGAAGATGATCCACCCTGCCAGCTGGAGCAGCGCGCCGCTTCGCCTTCGCCATAACGCCATAGTAAAGCCAAACAGAATGTAGGCCAAACTGACTAAGGAAATATATTTATACAAATCAATGAAGCGCGTATACCATTCCGTGGGAAGGAGCAGTACGCTTCCGATAAAGGCGAAGCCAATACAGGTCAGTATCTTTATGACGACCGGATGGAATTCCTTCGGATACAGCTCCCTGACGAACAGCAGCGCCGCGGTAACACCGCCGTAATAAGTCAAATACTCCAGCATGATTATCAACCGAATATCGGTAAGCGGGTAGAATTGGACAATATAGATCCCCCCTACCGCCCACATTCGGATAGCGCCCAGGAGACAGCATATGCCGAAATACAATGAAGAGCGTTCCGATCGACGCAGCACGAACAAGGCGATCTGATACAAGCCTAGCAGCGCGCTGCCGCCGAATACCGCCATCTCCACGATACCCGTACGTTCCTTCAAGGCGATCATCGAGCGCTCGGCTCCAAGTGTCAAGCTAAACCATATTCCTCCTTTAGGATACAGTTCATTGGAAATTTGGATGAAGAGGTCGAACTTGTCTCCGGGAGGATCGAAGTATACGGTCTGTGGGAAATAGGCGGCATGTACACTTGTCCGATCGGCGGCGACGACTCCGGCCTCCGCAATGATGCGTCCATCGACCAGAATCCGGTAGGCCGGTGCTATCGCAGGTATTTGCAGACCCAGCTTACCGGTATCCCCTTGCGTATGTACGGTAAGACGATACGTTGCATAGCCGCGTCCCGGCAGTCCATACCGTGTCCATACTCCAGGCACTTCCGCGAAGGCCGGCTGCGTCATCTTTTTAAGACCTTCATCGGCTTCCGTCAGCAGCTGATTCCAATGGATTGACCAGCGTCCGTTAAGTTGGACAGGCCCTTCCTCTTTCAAGCTCCAATGCCGCAGCTCCAATACTCCGTCGACGGCCCGGGGAGCATGCTTTGCAGGAAATAATTGCAACGAAGGCAGGCACAATGCCGCTACAACCATAATCAAGCCGGCCAATACCGCAATCCTGATTCGCCGACTAGACGTCATCATTCAACCAGCACCGCCTTCAGTTGGTAATTTCATTCATCTTGCAAAAAGCCACGTCCGAAAGACGTGGCCGGGATAGCGGAACCATTCTTACCTTGTCACGTGCGCATCGGGAGCCTTGTCCGACACGAGATTCAAGACGATGTCGTGCTCAAGCAGCGCCTTCAGCCCGCACAGAACGATCGTAAACCCTTCCGTCGAGTCCATTGCCTGCTTCACGATGTCGTCGCCATCTCCCGTAAATCCCGAGGTCGTTATCGAAACGAACGTTTCGTTCTCTCCCCGGGGTGCAAACGTCCACTCGACCGTAGTTCCGAAATCGATGACGATCCGCTTGTTTTCCTCGATTTCCAGAACATCGACGTCTGCGGAAGCGCCGTACATTTCCCAATCCCACTGGACGCGTTTCCCGGCTTCCAGCCTCCCGCTGCTTCTTGTGAACCAAAATTTTGTAGTGATCGCAGGATCGATAAAGGCTTCAAACACGATATCGACCGGTTTTCTGATTAACATTTCCGTTTTTACAACCGGTATTTGATTCAAGGTTGTCATCCCGAGATATCTCCTTTCATCACGCAAGGTTCCTTATATTGTATCACATAACGGGTGCTTGATTTCTTATCGATTGCTATTCCATTGGTAAAGGCGGTCAAGATGTTCTACGGAAATAAGCTTGCATTGTTTAGTCGGAATGAACGATTCGATAAACCAGCACACATCTACGAAAATTTTGGGGCTGCCGGTTATAAACCGGCTGTCTCTCGTTTTTCCGTGCTTGATCAATAATTCTGCAATAA
The DNA here is from genome assembly GCF_005938385.1 of Paenibacillus mesophilus. GTDB lineage: Bacteria > Bacillota > Bacilli > Paenibacillales > NBRC-103111 > Paenibacillus_AB > Paenibacillus_AB mesophilus. Next base: position 484,706 of record NZ_VCRA01000002.1, on the reverse strand, counting down.
TTCTCGCGCTCTGCACCCCTTCGTCCAGATAGGAGAGGATCGCTTGTTTTTTTTCATCCGTCAGCTCGTCCCCGCCGGAAACGGGAACGGGATCGGGATCGGGTTCCAGCAGGGTAAACAAATCCTGCTCAATCACCGGTTTGATCGGCGAAGAGTCTACCGGTTTTGCTTGGGAATCGATAAGCGCTTGCCGCCGTTCTCTTGCATATTCGGCAAGCAGCCGCCTAATACGCGAGACTTGCCGGTCCAGCAGCGGTAATTGAAGCTCGAAATGTCGTTGAATGTCGTGAGGCAAAGCAAGATGCTCGAAGGGTGGGAGCGATTCCACCTGGATAGACCAGCCTGCATCAAGCTTCACCAATAGTTCGTCAAGCTCCAGATCAATTTTTGAGAATCCGCTGCGGATTTCAGCAACTGTTTTCGCATCGATCCCGGTATGCAACTCCAAATGATCAATTCCGAACTTGTATTCTTCGCCGGTCTGCTTATTGATCACATGATATTGGAAGCGCAAGCTTCTGCCGCACTCGCATTTCAGATCGGGAGAAACATAACCGGCATCCACGTACCCGACCAGTATCCAGGAATCGACCATACGCTCCACATCTTCGAATGTTGCAATTTCCGGAATTTGCAGTCCTTTTTGCTTTGCGATCACATTAGCGAAGACGGTCCGTTTGCCCCGCTTCAATTCCTCTTTCAAGAAATGAACCTGGTCTTCATTTAATTGACTTAATAGCCGGTCCCGTTGTTCTTCGGATAACTTCAAGATCGCCCCTCCCGTCCATTTCAGATCAAGCGGATCTGAAGCGTATGAAAAACACGTTGTTGCCTCCATAAGTATTCGTTATCTATACTCATAACTCCTTTCAACTCCCCATTCACCCGACCGTTCGCACAGCCAGCCGCCTATTATCGCGGCATGCCGTCAACCGCCCATACGTTCCTGTGCTCCTGTACATAGAGTGGTTTAGAGAACCGTTAAGCTTTCATGCGGAGAAGAGAGGAAAGGATCAATCAAGTATGATGAGACTGATGTGCAAAGGAAAGATTCATCGTGCGACCGTAACCGAGGCTAGCCTGGACTATGTAGGAAGCATTACGATCGATTCCCTCCTGATGAAGAAGGCGAACATCCATCCTTACGAAATGGTTCAAGTGACCAGTCTCCGCAATGCGACTCGCTGGAAAACCTATGCGATCCCGGGAAGGGAGGGCTCGGGGAAAATATGCTTGAACGGTCCTCCCGCCCATTTATTTCAGCCCGGAGATCTGGTCATTATACTGAGTCTCGGATTATTCGATGTTGAAGAGCTGCAGGATCTTGTCCCCAGAGTCGTCTTCGTCGATGCGGAGAATCGAATAACCCGGTACGAGGATCATCCTCTATTCGAGGCAAACGGGGATGTGAGATGGAATGACCTTCAGCCTAGATAAATTAACGAAATACAAATTAATGGCGAAATCCCCCAAACTGAAATCGGCGCTACCGAAGACGCTTTCCATGACGAAACGCAATTTCCGCTCTCTTCTAGCAGCATACGGAGATGTGATCGCGAAGCCCTCCAGGGGTTCCGGCGGAGTCGGGGTCATTTCCATCTCTTCCAAAGGCCGACGCACCTTCAAAGTCCATTATGGGACAAAAATAAAAACAATCCGCGGATTATCTCCCGCATACGCGAATATTAGGCGCAATGCTAATGGAGCCTCCTACATCGTTCAGCAAAAAATCGCTTTGGCGCGAGTAAACGGAAGACCGTTCGATGCACGGGTCATGGTGCAAAGGGGGAAACGCACCGGTTGGAAGGTGACGGGGAAATTGGCAAAGCTCGCCGGAGCCGGGTTCATCATTACAAATATCGCTCGCAGCAAAGGCAAAGTCGTTCCGTTATCGACCGCGATTCGAAAGTCCGATATTCGCGGCTCTTCCGTCGGCCGTATTCATAGGCGGATGAACCGGATTGCCCGGAAAGCGGCAAAGCAGCTTCGCAGCTATTATCGAATCCGTACGCTCGGACTTGATGCAGGAATCGATCGGAAAGGAAAAGTTTGGATTATCGAAGCGAATTTCAAACCGGCCAAATCGCTGTTTCTGAAGCTGAAGGATAAGTCGATGTACAGGCGAATCGTCGGGTTCCATAAGAAATGATCGAAGTTTTCTCAATGAAACGTTCTAATTCGATACAAAATCCCGTCCGCACCATAGCGGAGGGATTTTGCTCGAATGAACGCCATAACGCTTGTTGCTGCTCAGGTGTCGGTTATCCGAAATCACCGGGCTATTCCCCTTCGAAAGCCGGACGCAGTTCCTTGCCCGCCTCGGCCGATATCCCCGTAGTCTCGATGATCGCGATAACGCGCCTAGCCTCCTCGGGCTTTACAACTAATTCAACGCCATTCAACAGATGATCCGCAATGTTTTCGTAATAGCGATGATGCTGTGCCGACAAAAAGTCCACTTCCGTCAGCGTATTTTGACCATCGATGTCCCGATACAGATTCAATGCTTTTTTCTTCAGATCGGTTATCTCGACGTCGCCCTTGGTTCCTTTAATCCGGTATATTTGTCTGCCCGCGCGGTCGATGGAACTGATTTGAATATGAGCTACGGCTCCGTTCTCAAACTGGATGATGCTGTTGATCTGATCCTCGTTCGTTTTCTCATGCCACACCCGGTTCTGGACGTAGCCGCGTACCGAGCCGACTTTTCCGGGAATGAGACCCAGCACATGATCGATAAAGTGTGCGCCCCAATCGTATAATGCGCCTCCGGATATTTCCTTGCTGTCTCGCCACCAGCCTCGCGGAGCCGAGAAGTTGCCCGATAAAATTTCGATGTTGTAAATATCGCCGAGCTCCCCTTGCCGGATCAAGTCTTTCACGGTCAAATACCAGCTGTCGAAGCGGCGATTATGAAAAACGGTCAGCATAAGGCCGTTTGCCTTGGCGAGTTGAACGAGCCGATGGGCATCTTCGGCATGGATGCACATCGGTTTCTCCAAAATGCAATGTTTGCCGCTGCGAAGAATTTGTTCGGCCAGCCGGGCGTGGGTATTGTGCGGGGTAATGACTACAACCAGATCGATATCCGGCTGCGCAAGCATTTCCTCCACATTTATAAACGTTTGGATACCTGGAAAATCTTGCTGGGCTTGCTCCATTCGCAACGGGTCCATATCGCAAGCAGCAACGAAATCGAAGCCGACTCGCTTCATTTCATTGGCATGCATCCTCCCCATATTGAAGGCGCCTCCGTAACCGATAACAGAGCCTCGAATCTTACCGTGATGGATAGACATTGCATCGTCTCCCTTAAGTAAACTTGGGCTAGTCGATCTGGCTTGTAGCTGCATTATAATCCCGTTTTTTTGGTCCTGTAAATAGCTATTCGTGATTGAGTCCGTTCATTCAGAAAGGCTGCCGAACGAGTCGACAGCCGATTCATCGATAAAAAATAGTTTTCGCCTCTCAAACATTGGTAATTCGGTTCAATAAACTGATCAAGTAATTATCCAATCGCTCGATCATCATTTCCTTCGTCAGGCCGGTCATGCCCAAAGCCGTCCACCCGCCATAAACTTCAGGCGGCCAGTAGGCGAAGTCGATTAACGTGACGAGGTCCCAATAAGGATCATGCGTATAGGATGCTCCGGCATGGATTTGGTAGCAAACTAAAAATTCGTCGGCAGCATGAACGCCATACAATTGCGCCAAATTGACGCGACAATGGCCAACGTCGATGCCTGCCGGGCCGATGCAGCCGTTGACCCAGTCGACGACTCCGCTTACCTCCCCGCCATTCCATAATATATTCGCGGGGTGATAGTCCCGGTGGATGAAGCGCTCCGTGAACGAGGGGCGAGGTCCCATGACGATGTCGGCCGCTCTCTGCCACTTGTCGGGATATTTGGACCATGACGACGTATGAAGCTTCGAGGCATCGCAGTAAGGAGCGAATGTCCATGGAAAATCGGTTGCGTCCACCACGTGAATGCTTGCTAGCGCCTTGGCCATACCGTTCAGCCATTCGGAACGATCCGGCGGCTCCAGGACTACTGCGCCCTTGAGCCGTGTCATGAGTACGGCCGGCAAGCCGCACTCGCTTCCGTTTTCGTCGAAGGCGACGATCTCCGGCGTCTGCACGCCGATAGTTCGGGATGCCCGTCTCAAGCTTTCCGCTTCGCGAAAAGCCAGATCCGGCTGGTCCCTAATCCACTCCTCATTGTCGAACTGCCGCAACACGAAAGCTTTCTCTTCTCCGTCCAATCGCAACGTAACCCCATGGACGAGAGAAGAAATACCTCCGTGCAGTTGTTGACCCGAAATCACACTAGCTTCGGGGTGAACCTTATCGATAACCCATTTAAGGGCGCGATCGGATAACGGTTTGCTGATCGGACTCATGAAATCCTCCATCCTATTCCAGTAGAACTGATTAACTGAAGCAACTGCATACCATAATGATGTTGCCGTCCGGATCTTTAAAAGTAAATTCGGAAAAATCCGGGAACGTTATGATCTCCGAAACGTCAGCGCTCAGTTTCTTCGCGTGCCGATACGCTGCATCGATATCCGAGGCGCTTAAGTTAAAAAGCGGCTGACTTGACGGGATATGCTCGTAATGATCATCCAAGCAATGATTATCCAGAGTTATGCCCGGACGACCGGCTCCCATATCCAACGTATAGATAGGTCCCGGATGATGTTCACCCCTTATTTCCAGACCGAGAAGCTCGCTGTACCAGCGAATGGAATGTTCCAAATTTGTGACATGAACAAAGATTGTATCGACTCGATTATGAATTGGGCTCACCAATCATACCTCCGACATTAGATTTCTATTACCGGCTGGCTTCCAGAATACCATATATACCCATCATTCTAACAAACGTATGTTCCTATGTAAACTAACAAGCTTCCAATTCATTTATTAACCGAAAACCGGATGAAGCAATGATTGATATTATAAATTCTGGAAACTTTTGATTTCCGTATTCTTTATAGATTCTACGATCCCTTTCGAGAATTTCAATAACCGAATTGTTTCTTTTGGATACGCCGCTCTTGGAACTTCTTGCGCTCTAAACCCTAATGTTTTCAATTCCTTTATCAATAAATCTTCGATTTGATCCGTTAAGTCAACGATTTCTGTAGGTTCTCTTATCCCCCTTGCAATCCTATTTCCAATTTCTTCTCCCAGCCGCGGAAGCTTAAGAAACTGAACGTATAACCATTTTTCATACGGGGCGTATTCTCGATTTAAGAGAAAACCAACTTTCATTACATGCTCCGCAAATCTTCCCCATAATAATCCAGCCGTAACAAGATCATTGCGATTTGCAGATCTTTTTACATATTGAACATTCCATCGCCAAACCTCAATGAGGTGATGGGATAGCCGTTTTTTCCAAACATCTTCCGGGTAATAATTCTTAAAGGAATTAAATCGGCGAGTAACCTCAACAGCTGCATCATAAAAAATAGGGTAATGAGTAATTTCAAATAACCTTTCTTCTGCGATATGCAGCCAGTGGACATCTTTTGAAGGTGCATCTGAAACACCAACTTTTACATTCATGAATTTATCAATGTCCAAAATCAGGCAAGCATATTGAGCCTCTGATTTATCAGCCCAACCATATCCCTTGTACTGTTTGGGGAGCTGGTCTAAAACTTCCTTTAGTTCTTTTTCAAATCGCTCTTTGATATCTTTTTGCAGCCATATCCCAAATCCAGGTCCCCATCCGTGGTCACGGTATATCTCATCGTCATTCCCATGACATTGTGAACCGCCTCCTAAACCAGCAGCTAGATAAGGCAAAATCTCAGGTATACTCTCTTTTATTTTGGGCAGCCCTATTTCGAAGAAGAAATCCTTACAAAGTTCAAGACCTTTCAACTCGCCAACTCCTTTCATAGCCGGTCTACTAATCAAACCCCTCCATTTGCATTTATAATTCTTCCCCGTATCGTCCATTAAAGAGGTTCATTAAACGAAAGTTTTTCGGTCAAGTCGTCCAAATATTTCGTATACTCCGCATCATCCAACTTCAGTAACTCTGGAATGTAATTATGTACTTTGACCAACACATCACCCCACTATTGGAAATGGATGAAGCATCCTTTTAACAAATTTTATCCTATTTCAACCAATAATGGCTAATGTTTTTGTCATTTAGTTCCTGCGCCAAACACAACTCCAATAAACAAAAAACAGAGCCCTAACAAGCAGGACTCTGTCTGACTCTCTCCATATATACGGTTACATCCCGGTAACGTCATGAACAAACTTTTCCAATGCGGTAACATCCGTAATGTTCTTGTTGCAGGAATCGCTGTTCATGCACAAATAGTTGCCGATCGCCTTATAGTAATCCGGCGACGCGTTGGCCGGTTTCGTTTTCGTGATCGCCGAGAATAAAGCGACCTCTTCATGCCGATTGCACAAAAAGCATATGCTCTTCTTGGCCGCCGGCGTATATTTTCCTTCGATGCCGACGAGCTGGCCGTTCAGATCATAGACGAGAAACAATTTGTTTGTCGCGATATCGACCCAGCCCAGGTAAGTCACCTGACGGTAATCGATACCGGATAAATCGGGAAGCTTAAGCTTTTTGTTTTTGGGAAACAGCTTCTTCAGCTGATTTTCCGTCACCTGCGCAAACTCCGTCAAGTAAGGCTCCAAGGAGTGCAAATATTGCTGGAACTCTCCCGCCGTATTTAACGTCGAAAGCTTCTCGAGCAACTGCTTTTGATGGTCCATTGCATCCGGGAACGCTTCGATTATTTTGGATAGTGCGCTGTATCTTACCGCTTCCACCACTTTCGGATCGGAAACGGTGCTGCACGCGTGCTGAAGCAAGTCGGCCTGCTTCTTGATCAAGTTATATTGATGGTTTCTAATAAATGGTGTACTCATTGCTTGTCAGCCCCTTATCATGAATGAATAGAATAAGGTGCAAAGCCCATTATTAGAAACGATATTAGCTCTCTCGGGCGACAATGTTAACGACATCTGTCTAACCCCATGCAAAGTATCGCCCCAATGTTAGGCTCTGCATGAGTAGATATCGATTCCGGCAAAGTCATTTGCCATCCCTACCGACCTCCCTTTCCTTGACCATTATAAAATAACTCCGGCCATTGCCGCAACTTCATGCGCAAACAAAGATTGACGTGAAAAATATTGAGGACTAATATATAAGAATTGAAAATACATCCATCGCCAAAGACGGAGGAGACCAAGCATTGTCCGAGAATCACGACTATACAGGAAAAAGCTCTGACAGGAACCGCCTCAGTCTGACGGCCGACTGCGAGAGCTGCTTCGGCTTATGCTGTGTTGCGCTGCCTTTCGCGGCATCGGCAGATTTTGCGATCGACAAAGACGCCGGCCGGCCTTGCCCCCATCTGCAGGCGGACTTCCGCTGCGGCATGCATCAAAGCCTTCGGCAGCGCGGCTTTCGAGGCTGCACCGTTTATGACTGCTTCGGCGCAGGCCAGAAGGTCGCCCAAGTCACCTACGGAGGAAAAGACTGGCGGGAGGCACCGGGTACCGCGAAGCAGATGTTCGAAGTATTCCCGATCATGCGCCAGCTTCACGAGCTGCTCTGGTATTTGACCGAGGCGTTGACGCTGCAGCCGGCCCGTCCGATTCATGAAGAAGTCAGCTCCGCGCTCGACGAGACGGAGCGCCTCACGCGACTGAGTCCCGACTCCCTCCTGGAATTGGATGTGGCGGCACACCGGGCGAATGTCAACACCCTGCTTCTGCGAACAAGCGAGCTCGTGCGGGCCGACGCCCGGCTCAAGCAGAAAAATCCGTCACAGCGTCAGAAAACATACGGCCGAGGGGCCGACTTAATTGGAGCCAAGCTTAGAGGAGCCGACCTCCGGGGAGCCAACTTGAGAGGAGCCTATCTGATCGCCGCCGACTTAAGAGGGGCCGACTTGAGAGCGGCCGACCTGATCGGGGCCGATTTCCGGGACGCCGACCTGAGCGGCGCCGACCTTACCGATAGCCTCTTTCTCACGCAGCCTCAGCTTAACTCGGCGAAGGGCAATGCCGACACCAAGCTTCCTCCGACGCTCGCTCGCCCGGCGCACTGGTCCGCCTAAGCGGGCGGGCCCAGTGATCTGCCCCACTCGGATCGTATGCATAGAAATTAAGGCCGCAGCCGGACACGATCCTCGATAGGCAGCGGAAAAAATGATTTAAGCTCACATTGCTGCGTAGCAAACGGAACAAGCGGTACATCGTACAGCTCGAATCTAATCGCATCTTGATCCATCTCAAAATCCGCTCGGCAAACTTCCACAAACATTTTTTCTTGATCTTGAAGCGAGTCTTTATACGGAACGACCGCATACGTGCGGCCAGGAACCGGAATCTTAACCGAACCATTCGGAATCGCCCTGAGGTCATCCATCTGAACACATAAGGATAGGTTCGCTTCGCTTCCATGATAGACGAAATAGGTTGCCGGGGTATCCGTGACAAGCATTCCATCCAACAATCGGATGAGCCGACTCCAACCGTCAGCCAAATATTCCGCCTTTCTGGCGAACCCCGGGAAGGGCTCCTGCAGCTTTACCCCGATCAGCATCATATCGTTCAATTGGATAGTCGGATATGAAAGGCCGTTTATCGGAACTTCATCGACTTTTGCGCTTTCATGATGGATCAAGCGCAAAGTTCCGGGGATGGCCGACGGTTTGTAATTGTCGTGCATCCGGCAGTTATTCGAAACCCTCTCTCCCATCTTGTATGCCTCCTTATTTATACCGATTCGGCAGTTGCCAGTACAGGGATATAACACCTTACGGATGCCGATCTTTCTAAGTCGGGGCCTTCTCCCTCCAAATATTCGGCAAACCATTGCCTGCTCTCATCCAGTACGTAATTTTCGCTTCCATAGATCCATTGGTACATCCTATCCAGTACCCCGGTCATCATCCCGAACGCTCCGCTTGTAAGACGGACATAAAGTCCGCCGCCCAGATCTTTGGCTGCAATCCCGTCGACATATCTATCTACAGCCTCCCTTTGATTCGGAACGGATAGAGCGAGCTCGTACCAGAACTCCTCCCCCAGCTCGACACCGTAACTATAGGACATGAATAATTGCAATCCCGGTCTGCTGGTCAAGCGATTCCGGTTCATCCATGCTATCAATCGTTCGTCCGCTTCTTTCTGGGCGGCAAAGCCGTGCACTCTGCTGGCATATACCGTGAAACGCTCAACGATTATCGTTTCAAGCGTATCCCGCTCCAATTTCCGTTTCACCGGAAGGTACAGCTTCATTCGGGTCACCGTTCCCTGATAAGTCAGAAACTCCTCTATATACGGATGTTCTCCAAGTGCGAAGGTGCTTCTCGGGAGCCATTCGCTCAGCAGCCGATCCCAAGCGGCCATAATTTTCGAGCCGTCCGTATCCAGGCTTTTACCAACCGCATACAGCCCCCCCGGAAACGTACCGATCTGAAAGTCATCCAACTTAAGACCGGTTTTTGTCTCGTCGAGAGGGATCATGATGTCGTACCCGAACGGCTTCTCCAACGACGGCAGCTCCACATTCGTGCCGTAAAACCGGATTCTCTCCATAACCCATCCGTGGCGTTCCAACAGGGCGAACAGCAGACGGACCGCTTCCTCCTCGATCCCGTCCGGTTTCGAAGCTTGATGCCGATATGTAGCGACCTGTACCGGCGAGAAGCGAATTACTTTCACATCGGGATGTCGTTCGGATAGCCCTCTATCCTCCATGTAAGCAACATGTTCCAGAAGATTCACGGCTTCGAACGAGTAATACACGTCCGCCTTGCGATACGTGCCGGGCGTCATTCCTACCAGCTTCTTGAATATTTTCGTAAACGTTTGGTAGGAATCGAATCCGCATTCGATCGCGACGTCGATAATCGGTTTGTCCGTGTACCGTAAATACCAGGAAGACGTGCTGATTCTTCTTTTCCTGATATATTCTTTAATCGGATGGCCGGTCAGCGCATAGAACGCTCTGTATAGATTAGGTACGGACATGAAAGCAACGCCAGCGATATGCTGCAATTCCAGCGGCTCGCTCAAGTGATCTTCGATATAGTCGATCGCATGCTGGACGGGATGGATGGAATTCATCGTACACCTTCTTATCGGAACCGTTATCCGTTTGTTACAGTTTAGCAAAGTTGTCATGGTCGCATATGTAGATTTTTATCAGAAAAGCTACTAATCGAAGCCTTTGCTCATTTCGTCGGACCGCCCCAGGCCATCTTGTCCAGAAGAGGAATGAGATGCTTTACCGGAACGGCTAAGCCGACTTTCCGTGTTTCTCCTGAATCCTCAATCTCCGTCGTCGCGAAGACGACTGCGACTACTTCGCCTTTCTCGCTCAAGAGCGGGCTTCCGCTGTTGCCTTTGTAGATGGGCGCTTCGATGGCCATAGCCGGAACGTCCAGCCCCTGTACCGGAATTTCCCCGACGACCGTCCCCTGGTTGACAATGTGGTCGAAAAACAACGGATTGCCGATCACATATACATGCGTCCCGGGCTTCCAGCTCGGCTCTCGTTCAAGCGGCAGCGCCGTCCGCTTTTCACCGTTCAGCGCAATTTTCAATACGGCCAGATCCCGGGATGCTTCGCTGATCACCACTTCCGCTTCATGGCTCGTCCCTTCGGAAAAACGGACAAACACGTTCTTCTTCCCGTCGATCACATGGTGATTCGTTACGATGTACCCGTCCGGCGATATGAGAAATCCGGTCCCTTTCCCGTCCTCCGTGCTGACCGTGACGACGGCCTGCTTGTATTGCGATATCGCTTCGCTCTTGGATAGCTCTCTGGATATAGCGAGAAAGCGGATCGCCTGCAAATTGTAGAGCATCGGCCAGAAAGCCGCCCCGTTGGCGACCAAAGCGACGATCAGGAAGATGGTAATCCCTTTCCTAATCCGCTTCCTTGTCCGTTCTTTGCGCTCGAAAAATTTCCGTTCTTCCTCTTCATCCGCCTCATCGTCGCGAAGGGTGTCCGTCTCTTCCTCCCGCATCGCCTCATATTCCTTGTCATTGTCTTCCCGACCGTTTCTCTCTCCTGGATTATGCTCGCGTTCCTTCATCTGCTCCTCCTGTCCCGCTCTTGCGTCGTTAGCCTGTATTATAACATGATCGGCCATAGGCGTGGCGGGGCTTCAGGTTCGCGGCGAATAAAGGAAAAGTCCGGCAAAGATCCTGGGCTTTTGCGACATGCTTGGCGAAAAAAAGACGGGCTCGCGATGCGGCACCGTCTCTGCATATCCAATTATTAAGCGTACTTTTCCCGGGCCAATTCAGTTGCCTTGACCATATTGCGCAAGGAGGCGATCGTTTCCTCGACGTTCCGCGTCTTCAGACCACAGTCCGGATTGATCCAGAACTGGGCGGGGTCCAGCACTCGCAAAGCTCTGTCGATCATGGAGCCGATCTCCTCGACCGTCGGCACTCTCGGGCTGTGTATGTCATATACGCCAAGTCCGATGCCTTTGACGTAAGTATGCCGCTCGAAGCTGCCGATCAGTTCTCCATGGCTGCGCGAGGTTTCGATCGAGATGACGTCGGCGTCAAGCGCGCTGATCGAATCGATCATGTCGTGGAATTCGCAGTAACACATGTGGGTATGAATTTGCGTCTCGTCCTTCACCGCGGAGGTGGACAGCCGGAACGCCCGCACCGTCCAATCCATATAATGCGGCCACTGCTCCCGCTTAAGCGGCAATCCTTCGCGCAGCGCGGGTTCATCCACCTGGATCATGCCGATCCCCGCCGCTTCCAGCGCCTCCACCTCTTCCCTGAGAGCCAGCGCGATCTGGTAGGCGACCTCGTCGCGGGGCTTGTCGTCGCGGACGAACGACCAATTCAGTATCGTAATCGGACCGGTCAGCATTCCCTTGACCGGCACCTCCGTCAGCGACTGGGCGTAGACGGTCTCCGCGACCGTCATCGGCGCCACGAATTCAACATCGCCGTACAGGATCGGCGGCTTCACGCAGCGGGATCCGTAAGACTGCACCCAGCCGCTTGCGGTAAAGGCGAAGCCGGCCAGCTTCTCGCCGAAAAACTCCGCCATATCGGTCCGCTCGAATTCGCCGTGGACGAACACATCCAAGCCCAGTTTCGTCTGTGTTTCGATCCACACCTTGATCTGCTCTTGGATAAAAGCTTCGTACCGTTCGCCGCTCCATTCTCCTCTTCGCCATTTCAGTCTGGCCCCGCGTATGTCGGTCGTTTGCGGGAAGCTGCCGATCGTCGTCGTCGGCAGCAAGGGCAGGTTCCATCTCTTCCGCTGCTTGTCGCGACGGACGTCGAAGCTCGAGCGGCGGGTCGCCGGTTGATTCGCAAGCTCGGCAATACGCTTGTGCACCTGCTTGCGGGTGCGAGACGGAGACTGCTGCAGTGCGTTGCGGCTGCAGCTAGAAGCTTCGATTTCGGTGACGATGGAATCTGCTCCCAATCGGCCGGCTTTCGTCAGCAGTACAAGCTCCTCCAGCTTCTCATCGGCAAAGGCAAGCGCTTCGCGCAGAGTCGGTTCGAGTCCGTTCTCCATTGCGGCGTTCACGGGAACATGCAGCAGACTGCTCGACGGCTGTATGACGATGCGATCGGCGGATACGGTCTCGCCCAGCATCTTTAACGTTTCCAGCCTGCCCTTCAGGTCGGCTTTCCATATCCCTCTTCCGTCGATCAAGCCCGCTCCGAGTACTTTATCCGAAGGAAAGCCGTGTTCACGGACGGCTTGCAGATTTCGCCCGCCGTCATGGACGAAGTCCAGGCCGATGCCGTGAACCGGCAGCGAGACGACTTCCGGGTAATGGTCGACGGATTCGAAATAAGTTTGCAAGAGCAGTTTGATGCCGGGAGCCTCCTTTGTCAGCTTATCGTATATACGGGCGACATGGAACAACTCCTCGGCGGGAAGCGACATGGACAATATCGGTTCGTCCACCTGGACCCATTGCACGCCTTCCGCCTCCAGCTCGCGCAGCACTTGTCCATACAGCGGCAGCAAACGGTCGATCCAGTTTTCAAGCTCGGACGGTTTGTAGCCTTTGGACAGCTTCAGGAACGTGTAAAGTCCGACGATGACCGGCCTCCCTTCGATCCCGAGCTCCGATTTTGCCTCGCGATACGCTTCCACTAGACGGTTTCTCCCCAATACGGGTTTCACGTCCGCAAGCTCCGGCACGATGTAATGGTAATTCGTATTGAACCATTTCGTCATCTCGCAAGCGGTCGCCTCGCGATTCCCCCGCGCCATAGCATAGTACTCGGCCAATCCCGGCTCACGGTCAGTAGAGCGGAACCGGGCGGGAACGAGTCCGAACATGAACGCCGTATCCAGCACATGATCGTAATACGTGAAGTCGCCGACGGGAATGATGTCGATCCCTTTCTCCTGCTGAACTTTCAGATTGCGAAGGCGGATCGCCTTCAGCTCCGCATGGAACGCCTCCTCCTCCAGCCTGCCGGACCAATACGCCTCCAGCGCTTTTTTCCATTCCCGGTCCCGTCCGATACGGGGATAGCCCAGATTGCCGCTTTTCATATGCAACACTCTCCTTTACGAATCCATTGACGGATCACTAAGAGAAAGATAGCATATTAGATTCGCTATCATGTAAATCGGATTAACTATGACCGGTAATAGCTTGAAGCTATAAGGGCGGCCGTTTATTCCGACAAGGACTGCTGGAGCGCCTCGATATAGGCGGCGGCGAGCTTCGACAGCGCGGCGTTTCGATGGCAGATCCAACCTACATGAATCGTCTCGTCGCTCGCGAGCGGAACCGGTATGATCTCGTTCCCGTTCAGATCCGCGCTCAGCACCCCCGTCGATATCGTATATCCGTTCAATCCGATCAATAAATTGAACAAGGTCGCCCTGTCGTTGACGCGGATGCTTTTTTTGTGCGAGAGTGTACTCAATATTTCCTCGGAAAAATGAAACGAATTGTACTCCCCCTGTTCGAAGTACAAATACGGATAATCTTGCAGCTGTTCAAGGGTAACGACCGCGTGCCGGGCGAGAGGGTTGCGGATGCTTATGAAAATATGCGCTTTCGCCGTAAATAGGCTCGTAAACGTCAAGTTGGCGTCCTTGAGCAGCCTGTTGATCACCTTGGCATTGAATTCGTTGACGTACAAAATGCCGATTTCGCTGCGCTGGCTTTTGACGTCCTGTATGATTTCGTACGTTTTGGTTTCTCTTAAAGCAAGCTCGTACTCGTCCTGCCCGAATTCGCGAACCAGCTTCACGAAAGCATTCACCGCAAATGCGTAATGCTGGGTCGATACCGAGAAATGCTGCGGCGACGGCTTGGCGTTCAAATACCGGTTCTCCAACAGCTCGGCCTGCTCAATCACCTGACGGGCGTATCCGAGAAATTCGGCGCCTTCTTTCGAAAGGGAAATTCCTTTGTTAGTACGTTCGAAAATCGTAAGCTTCATTTCTTCTTCCAGTTCCTTTATGGCATTGGAGAGGCTCGGCTGGGATATAAACAGCCGTTTGGCGGCCTCGTTCATCGAACCCCGGTTCGCCACCTCGATCACGTACCTCAACTGCTGCAAAGTCATGGAGTACCGCTCCTTTCATCCTTGCGACATCCAACCGGTGCCGGGCGTCATAAGCTTTCTTCCCTTATATCACAACTCCCGCAAAATAAACAGCCGCCTGTTTTTTTGAAATATTCCTTTACAAGAATATTCCCTATAGTGTATATTGTAAATGTGAGTACGGTAAGTAACCAATGAAACGAGGTGGCTGATATGAATCGAACGGAAGAAAGCGCCCGCGCCGTACCCAACATGGAATTATGGATATAACGACATTTAGCGCACTGGCAGAACCCAACCGCCTGCGTATTGTAGAGCTCCTGCTCAACGGGCCTTTGACCGTCGGCGATATCGCTAACCGGCTGGGTCTCCGCCAGCCGCAAGCTTCGAAGCATCTGCGAGTTCTGCTAGAGGCCGGGCTGGTCGAAGTACAGGCTGTCGCCAATCGCCGGAGCTACAAGATACGCCTGGAGCCATTCCGCGAGCTGGACGCTTGGCTGGAAACATACCGCGGCGTTTGGGACGAGCGGCTCGACGCCTTGGAGAACTATTTGCATAAGCTGCGAACCCATGAACCCAATCAAACCACATTTCAGGAGGAATAACCCATGTCCAACAAAATGATTACAAGAGTAGAAGGTACCGAATTTGTTCTGGAGCGCGTATTCGATGCGCCGCCCGAGCTCGTATTCCGGGCATTCTCGGAGGCCGAGCATCTGAAGCACTGGTGGGGGCCTCGCGGCTGGACGCTCACGGTTTGCAATGTCGACTTCCGTCCGGGCGGCATATGGCATTACTGCATGAAATGTATCGATAAGAATCAAGGGGATTTTTATGGATTCGAAGCCTGGGGCAAAGCCGTCTACGAAGAAATCATAAAATCGGAAAAAATCGTCTACGTCGACTATTTCTCGGATGCCGATTGCAATGAGGCGGAGGGAATGCCCTCCACTCGGGTTACGATGGCGTTTCTGTCTCACGAAGGCAAGACTAAGCTTGTAAGCCGGTCGCACTACGATTCCGCCGAAGCGCTCCAAAAAGTTATCGATATGGGAATGGAGCAAGGCATTACGGAAACTTGGGATCGTCTCGCCGAGCACCTGCAGTCCGTTCAATAACCGCTGCAGCAACAAAGCCGTCCGGCATAGAGCCGACGGCTTTGTTTATTGTATAGGAAATTATGCGAAGCTAATTTCTGTGGATATCGGGGGCTTCCCCAGAAGTAATAGGATTAATCTACGAAGCAGATTTTCACTTCTGGGGGATATGTTCCTCCTCCTTCTCCTCCTCGTCCGGGTCGACATGCTCGACGATCCGGTTCAACCGGGCCGTCTGATGACCATAGTCGTATATGGCCGCCGCGACGATAATGAGCCGCAATGAACCGTTCTTGCCTTCATTGTATTGGGTCATCGCCTGTTTCATAAATACATCGTTGGCTTCCTCTGCCGGAGTCGAATCCCAGCTGCCGGACTTCAGCTTGTCCTCGAATTTCAGCAGAACATGCTCATGAAACTTGATCATTTTCTCCAAATGCCGATCGAATCTTCTATTCATTTCCTCGGTCCGATCCGCTTGGAAAAAATGCTCGTGCACGGCTTCCAGCGCTTCGAAGCCTTTCTGAAGCGTATACAGCATCTGCTTGTCCACGACAAGCTGACGCGTTTGCCGGTATTTGGTACGCTTCAGCTTCTTCTGCTCCTCCTCGAGCAGCTTGTACTTGGCGGTTAGCGAAGCAAGACCGTCTTGCAGCGCCTGTCTCCGCTCGCGGAATACTTTCTCCTTGATCTCATCGGATATGGCCGTGCGAAGCAGCAAAGACAACTGGGTAAATACCGAATCGACTTGCTCGTAAAATTGCGACTTGGGCTTCGGAGGCAGAAACGCGATATTGATCACAAAGGCGGATATGATGCCGATCAGGCTGAGCAGAAACCGGTTCAAAGCGAAATCCCATTGACCCGATGCTTCCATGACGGCCACGACCGTTACGAGCGTCAAGCCGATCGTTTCTTCCATCTTGAATTTGATGCAGAGCATAATGACGAGGACGCAAATAACTCCTATCGCGATCGGATCATTGGAGAAAAACATGCCGGCCAGCAGCGCGATCGTGGCTCCGACCGTGTTCGTTTGCACCTGATCGAGAAAGTAGCGCCATGAACGGTAAATCGACGGCTGCACGGCGAAGATCGCCGCCACGGCGGCAATGACCGGAGGAGAGAAGTGAAGCCAAGTGCTCACGTATATAGCCAACGTGACCGCGATTCCCGTCTTGAGCATCCGGGCTCCGAATGTCATGGGATCTCCCTCCTTCTTTTGTCGGTTGGGTAACAAAAGAATTATACAATCCGATCCCCGTTCCAACAAGTCGGGACGGCGTTAGCCGTCGATTCCGGTCCCTCCTATCCGGAACGTCCACCCGGCGGGCGGCACGGCTGCGGTTCCGTTATTGTCCGCCGCTTCGATGACAAAGTTGTATTCCCCGTCCTCCCAATCCGATTCGGGGACAAACTCGACTTTGCCGGTAACGGCATCGTAGCGATGGTCCATGACGACACCGTTAAGCCACATCCGAATGGATGCCGGTTGGACGCCGCTTCCCGCGTCCGTTACGACGGCGCTGATCACGAGTCGGCTTCCGGCCCTATGCGACGTATTCGGCGCAGGAGTCAACCGATCGATTGCCGGACCTTCGACATCCTCGTTCAGATCCATGTATTCGGCCCTGAAGTTATCGAAATAAACGATGCCGTCACCTTTATTCGCTTCATCCGTTTCGACGACGGACAGCTTGTTTACTTGTATCGGATAAACGATATTTACGGGAATATCGGCGTATACGTATTTCCAGCCTTTCCAATACACCCCCTCGTCTTCCGTTGCATTTACGCTTTGCCTGCGACCCGATGCATCGGTTATCTGGAGCTGCAGCATATGCCGTTTCGCATCCCCGAATACCCACACGCTGAGACGGTAAGGGGTGCCTTCGATCGAGTATCCGGCATCGTCCGATTGTCCCATAAAGCGGATTCCCGCCTCCGACACCCCCTTCATGCCGGTAAAATCATACGCAAGCTTCGCGGAAAAGGTGCCGTAGCGAACGGGCTGCGGTCTTGCTGTCCGTGATAGGGCAACCGAACCCGGAACCGCATTGGACTCGGTGACAAGCATGCCGTCCAACGACTCGAAGCCGGTTATGAGATGCGGCAGTATCCCGATTCGGACATCCGCCTCTGTCATCGCCTCTCCGTGTCTGACTATAACTTTGCCTTGCAGCATACTTTCCGACGCGTGAAATGTGCCGGCTGCGGCGACTTCTCCTATTCCCCCTTGCACCGACCAAGTCAATTGCTCGACGTCGATTCGAACCCGCTCCCCCTTCAGGTCGTAGGCGAATGCCCGAAAGTTCACGTTTCCTCCCGGCATCATGACGACGGATGACGGTTCTATTTGCAATGAGGCGGCACGATCTTCGACGATGATTGTACATGTTTGAGTTACCGTTCCGCAGCGAACGGCAATTTGTCCGATTCCTTTGACCGCGCCTGCAAGGAATCCGCCTGTAGGGTCCACCTTGCCAATATTCCCCGACACCTTCCACTCCAGCTGTTCTTGTCGTATCGGGACATTGTTGCCGAAGGCGTCTCGGCCTTTAACGGAAAATGAAACATTGCTGCCGCACATCACTTTGACCGTCCGGCCGGGTAGCAATACGAGCTCCTCCAGGGAGCGTAACGGAGCAGTGCTCCATAAAGCCAAAGTATTGCCGACCAGGCGCTCGAATCCGTCCGAAGGGCGATTGCTCAGCACGGAACGGTCATCGCCGGGCGGTCGGATATAGCAAGTGGTCGACCCGCCGCCGTCGACGTTAATGGCTTGCTCCATTCCGATCGATTGCAAGTAGTATGCGCTCTCAGCCATCGTAACGCCATCCGAATGTCCGGGCTGCCGCCCGTCTACGGCGAACAAGTACAGCTTGCCTCCTTTGACGCCGATCATGGTACGGGGATGACGGTCGCTGTTTTGCCTGACGGCGGGATCCAGCAGTCTGTGCGGCACCTCGGAGTCTCGCAGCAGAACGCAGCCTAATGTCGAGCTGCCCGAGATAACTTGCCGCGCCCGATCGATTTCCGAGCCGAATGAAAGATCGAGCTGTACTTGCGTTCCCGGAACGAGATATTCCGCTACCCATTGCGCCTTCGTGCCGGTTGCCGATATTACGAGCTTGCCGTTCTCGATCGGCGTACCGGAGCCTATGCCCGCTTGGTCGACCGTTCCGGTTATCCGCTTTCCTGCGATGAATAGACCGTTACCTTCAGAAACCGTGATGACCGCTTCGACGGTACCTTCGGCAGTGCGGGTCGACTTGCCGAAACGATTATTATAGATCCATGCATGGTCGGCAAATGCCGGGCTTTGCGCCCGATTGATCATATGCAGCCCAATACATGAACCGCAGCTCGTTGTCAGCAGCATGCTCATCTCGACCGACTCCCGAATAATGACGGTCCCGTCCGGCATGACGGCCATCAGTACTTTCGTTACCGACGGAGAAGTTACGACTTCCCCATTCGTTATTTGCAGTCCGGACGGAACACCGGCATAGCTGAAAAAATCCCCGTTGAATCCGCCGACGATCCGCTTCCCCTGCGCCTCCAATTGCCGAAGCATCCCGCCTACCGTCTCCAGTCCGGTAACCGTGCCATTCGAGGAGAAAGCTTCCAGCTGCAAGTATGGATTTGTCGCATCTATCTCGGTCATTTGGATCGTTTGCACCATATCCCGGCCGGCAAGCTGCCGGATCGTATGGACGACACCGGGAGCTACGCGATAAGTTTCCTCCTGCTTGACGGCCCAATTTACCGCTTGTTGAGCTTTAGCCATTCCAAATAGTTCCCGTTCCCCGTATTGATTCATCGTTCTCTCTCTCCTCCACACTTTATAAATCTATTTGATTAACTATATAATAAAGAAGATGGCGCCAACTTTCAATCCGCACTTGCTTGGCGATTAAGCACCTCAACGTGACTTGTGAACCATTTGTCCTCTCTGCCAGAAAATAGTGGTCTCTACCATCTCTTATTCGGCGCTTTCCGTAACCGCTCTTATTCCCGCATAGTGGCGGCGCTCCTCAAAAAAAATCAAGCTTTTCAACCTCAAAGATTGAAAGCTTGCTCGGCGGTACCTGCTCGATTATGGAATGTTAATCAAAGATTTGGCGCTGACTCCGAGACTGGCACTGGCATGGTTGGTAAACCGGCCGTCCAATGCGACTGCCGACGGATCCGCATACAAGATGCGTATGGGGTAATGCTGTGTCGTACCGCCATCGCCTTGTGGAAGCAAGAATGCGGCCTTGACCAGCCGTGACGAACTGCCTTCCAGATAGGCTCCGCTCTTCAAGTTGTTTACTGTAAACACTTGGCCGTTTTCCGACATGGTAGAGCCCGAGTCATGTACATATTCGCACAACCGGGATACGAACCCGCTGGAGCCGCATTCGCGCATATGATTGCCGCCTGTTTGAACGAGCCTGATGTTATAGGTAGAAATGCCGGCGTATTGGGTTGCTGTCGTAATATTCTCCGTTCCCGGATTGACGTCCCTGCCGCATCGGATCGTCGTATTGCCGGTCAGCGTTATTTGATCGCGTCCCGCCACGCTGATCCCTGTTCGTGTCGCATCTCTGACCGTATTGCCGGTTAATGCCGAACTGAGGTCCGTATTGCCCCATATCGTGTCCGCCGGCACATTGATTCCGAGTCCGATCAACTGGGACAGCACGTTTCCGGATATGACCGCATCGCCGAATACGCGGATTCCGTCACCCGTGGTATAGTCGATGACGTTGCCGGAGATTTTGACCGGCTTCTGGAATTGGGTCAATATACCGCCGCTGGCGAGCCGGGTCGCTGTAGGCGGCTTTCCCGCCCCAGTAATCGTATTGCTTTCTATAATAATGTCTTCGGAAGACTGGGCGAAAGATGTGCCGGGCCGATCGAATCCGTACACTCCATACTCATACGGATTCCGGATCGTATTGCCATGGACTGAAACTCTTGCATTGCTGGGAGAAATGCCTCCGGCCATAATCGTTATGGCGGCGGTAAGAACGACCGAGTTGTTGCCCGGCATGACGGTCTTGGCTCCGGCCTCGTGAATGATGTTATTCGTAACGTCGATATCTTCTCCCTGAGCGACCAGGATGGAGTGGTAACGGGTTGTCTTGATCAGGTTATGATCGACGGTAATGCGCTTGTTGCGGGCAAAAGCGTTGTTGTTCAGCATTTCGCCGATGCCGACCGCGTTGTCCCCAATGAAGCTCATCCGGTTATGAGCTACCGTCATTTCCTCGCACCATTCCACGAGAAAGACCGCATTGGCTTTCTGGGCGAAGTCGGTCGGGTTATACAGCTTGTTCCGGCTAATATCCGCCCCGCGAACGGCCTTGAGCCATATTTGGCTGCCGCGGATCGAGCTGATCTTATTGTTGCGGAACACGATCTCGGTCGAGAGCGTTGCCGACTCGCCGCCTGCCGCCACGGTCCCTTGGGCGACCAGCCCGTCCCAAGCAAAATCATAGATGCGGGTATCGCTTACCTCGCAATGGTGGCAATTGGCGAACGACACTGCAAACGCATAATTGAGGGCAGGACGTGTACCGTCCCAAATGTTGCCGCCTTCAGCCTCGTCGCTGACGATCTGTCCGTCCATGCCGATGCCGCTGATTGCAATGTCCGTGCAAGCGTTAAACGAAAATATGCCTTTGCGGCCCATCTTGTGAAGCGTTCCTTCGCCCTCGATTCGTTTGCCGTTATAACCTTGGATGAAAATGGAGCCGGCAGCGCCGACGCCGTAATCCCCCTTCGGGATTACCGTCTTGTAGACCGACTTGATGGTTGTTTCCAATACAAGCCGGTTATCGAACCCGGTTGTCCCGTCCCAATCGGCGATCGCTCCGAACATTTGAACTGGATAGCTTTCGAGCTCAGGACGATAGAAACATCCCAGCCCGCTTGGCTGAGTCTCGCCGACGCCAAGAAGAAAGTTGGAGTGCCCTGCGCGGGATCCGTCCCATGGAACAGTCGGGCTTATAACGGTTCCGCCGTTATGTTCGCTCTTTGGCTTGCTTGGGTTCCAAAACAATAGGCCGCCGCCATAATCCGTATTCGCGTGATATCCCTTCACAATATACAGCGTATCGACTGTCATTGAAACGGTGAAAAAATCAACCACGCTGTTCAGAACGATAGTATTACAACAGTCCAGCAACTGCGAGCCTTTCGGGGGCTTATCCGGTTTCCTGGCATTATCTCCGTATACGGATTCCAGAACGGATGCCGCGTTGGCATGAGCGGTGTCGAGCGACGAACCGATGACCGCAGCCCCTGCCATACCAAGTGAAGCCAATACGGCTCTTCTGCTGATGGCGCCGTTCCGTCCGTTTAGCGCCTCTTCCCCGCTTCCCCCGGTCTTCTTCGCATTGTTATCATCCATCTTGCATTCCTCCTGTTAAGTTAAATATTGAAATCGCTTACATTTCGATCGAAAAGAATCGACTGCCCGGGCGGGACAAGCTCCTAATAGGGCGAATCCCGCAATCTGACCGGTCGCATTTCAATTATTTTGCCGTTCTGTTTCTCTTGGCTTCCTCGATCCGTTTGAGCGCGAGCTCCTCCGCCTCGCGGAACGCCGTGTTCATATCTTTCGTACCGTTCGCTATCGGCAATGCGGAAGCCGCGTATACGCTGTTCACCGAGAACGTATAATCCGCGGAAGGCGGGATCGGAGCATTTTTGTACTTGAAGAGGGCGGCATAATTTTTATTCGGAAAAGCCGTTTCTTTCCCATACTCTCTCTTCGTTTCATCCGTCATCAACGTTGGAATGAAGCCGCGCCGGGAAACCCAATTCTGGTATTCGTCCGAAATCATGAACTTCAGCACTTCCATGGCGGCGTCTTTCTCCTTCGTCATATTGGTCAAGCCGAAGTAGAACGGAGTTGTCTGCGAACCGACTCCCGGCGCATCGGGGAAGACAGGCACCGTAACCATATCCCAATTGAACTGCTGCATGGCGGGGATTAGGCTCGGGCTGATGTAGATGGCAATGTTGTACGCGTACATCGCCAAATCCTGTTTCGTCACGAACGCATCGTTGCCTGGAATCGCTTTCAATGCTCCGATCTTGCTGCGAACGCCGTTATCCTGCATCGGTTGCACGAACAGCGCATCGAACAGCCTGCGCCAGCCGGGATTCGTATTAATTGTCGGCTGCTCCGTCTCGTTGTTGACTATCGGGATGGACAACTGGTTCTGAGCAATGAATTGACTCGGGGAAGTACTCAAACCGACATACTGTGTGCCGTTATCAAATCGCGTCAGCTTCTTGCCGAGCTCGATCGCTTCATCCCATGTCATGCCGTCCCGCGGATAACCGACGCCGAATTTATCGAATATATCTTTATTGTAAAAGAGTACGAACTTCATATCGGTAACCGGAACGCCGTACGTTTTCCCCCCGGAAAACTGCTTCATCGCTTTGATCGATTCCTGCTCCAGCCGGCCCAGATCGACTTGATGCTTCTTCATCAGATCGGTCATATCGTACTGCATCCCGAACGAGAACAGCGTATTCTCGAAAATCCCGATATTGTTGTAGAAAATATCGATCCGTTGGCCTTCCGTCAGCAGCTTCGTCGTGCCTTCCTGGATGTTCCCGCTCGGCATCTGAATGTACTTGAACGTGTGCTGCGGAAATTTTTTGTAAAGCAATTCACCGTACTGTTTATCGAAGAAATCTTTCGGCTGGGTCGAACCCCCGTAGAACACAATTTCCGCCGGCGGCGTCTGCGCGTTCGGTGCTTTATCCGCGGCACCGTTATCCAATTTGCCGCAAGCGGCAAGCGGAAGCATGAACAAGATAGACGCCATTCCCATTTTTCTCGATACGATCGCCACGTTGTTGTCCCCCTCCAGCATCGTTTGCTCCTACCCTGTAAATTCGCTGAATATACAGGGTAGGAGCATATCTTCGCGGATATAAGTATCTTACTAAAGTTACATTATCGCCGCGACATTAAAATGTAAACGTTTTCAATCCTTGCCGCATGTTCGCTTCTGTTCCGCCCGACATCCGGCGTTACATCTTGATCCCCAGCTTGCCGCCCTCAAGGACAACTTCATAGCGGAGCAGCCTCATATTCGGGCGGGCGAGCGATTTCCCCGTTTTGATCTCGAATTCCCAGCCGTGCCACGGACATCTGACGATTTCGCCTTCTCTTCCGAACGAGTACTCGTATACTTCGGAGGGCAAATTCGTACCGCACACCCGCCCTTTGCACATTTCCGCCCCTTGATGAGGACAGTAGTTCAATATCGCGTAATATTCGCCCCGTATATTGTAAATGACGACGGAACGGCCCGAGACGTCGTATACGCGATGCTGTCCTTCGCCAATCTGATCGGCCGTGCCAACAACATGTACAGTCATTATGCCTTCCCTCTCTACAGCTTGTATAACTGCTTGGCATTCTCGTAGAATATGCGTCTCCGCTCTTCCGGCTTCAGCCATCTCAGAATGTGATCGGGAGAATCGAAATCCCAGTGCGGATAATCGCTGGAATAGAGCAAAATATGCTCCGCGTCGATCATCTCGAAAATATGCTTCAGATCGGACGGTTGGCTCGGCTCCTCGATCGGTTGAGTCGTGAAGAAGCAGTGGTCGCGAATGTAAGCGCTTGGCATTTTTTTCAGCCAAGGGACTTGAGAGCGCAGCGCCGTGTAGTTTTTATCTAGCCTCCACATCAGATGCGGCAGCCACGATACGCCGCCCTCGATGAACACGAATTTCAATCGCGGATATTTCTCGAAGACGCCCTCGCAAATTAAGCTGGTGAGATGCGCCATGAACGTCGTCGACAGACAAGTATGCCACTCGATATACCACGTCGGATAACCCGCCGCCGTAGGCGGATTGGCCTGTCCCGCTCCTTCCGCTCCGGGATGGATCGCGATCGGCAATCCGTTTCTCTCGGCCGCCTCGTAGATCGGATGATAGTACCGTTGGCCGAGCGGCATGCGGGAAGCGCTGCTGCTCACCACCTGGACGAAGCCGGGGTGAGAACCGAGCCGGTCGATTTCTCTCGCGGCCAACTGCGGGTCCTGCAAAGCTACCAGTATGGAGCCTTTGAATCTGGGATCCTTATCCAACCAATGGTCGACCAAATAATCGTTGTAGGCGCTGGCCACGGCTGCGGCGAAATCCGGATCATGGCCTACCGATACGCTGAACAAATTGCTGGTCAAAATCGCGTATTCCATGTTATACGGCTCCACCAGCTGCTTGATGACGAAATCCGGATCTGATCCAACACCGCCTCCGCCCGGAGGCAAGGCATCTTGCCTCCCGACTCCGACCGGAGAGTAATATCCGGAGTACATCAGGCCCAGTCCCGATTGGGCTACCCGGTCCTTCCAAGCATCGGGCAAGTAGGGCAGCAAATCTCTGTCGCTTCTAAGTGCATTGTGTACGTCGCAATCAATGATCTTTAGTTTTTCACTCAACATCCGATCCCCTCTCTGCTTCTAACTTACCTCCAATTTATCATGATCGCGATTTCAATATCCATGAACGTTAGCGATTCTTTTTGAACGATTCAACCCTTTTTCGAAATGCATCCGTTGAAAAAGGACATTGGACTCGCACGTAGAATGGAATAATCGACTCCGGAGAAGGAGAGGTGGGATTGCCTATGTTTACTTTGAAATCCGTCTTGTACGACGACCGTATCGAGAAATGGCAAATCCGCGAGGAGCCCGTTTATCACCACATTCTGATCTTCGTAACAGGCGGCAAAGTTATATATCAGGTCAAGGAAGAAGTAATCGAGCTTCATGATGGCGACGTGCTGTTTATTCCGTCCGGCACGATACGCTCCTGCCGCAACGATCCCAAGGGCCCGCATCAGAAATATTCGGCTCATTTCACCGCTACCGGAGAGGCGGAGTCGGCCCTGGACGTATTGCGCGAACACGGCGTATTCAAATGGAGGATGCACAACGCCAACTATTTCAGACAACGGTTCTCCATGCTTCTGATGCAATGGTTCGATCAAGCACAAGGGGGGCATCTGATCTGCCAAGGAATCTTGCTCGAGTTGGTAGGGAGATTGATACACGATGCGCGGCACAAGCATAGCTCCGCCGTCAAGAAGGACCTGATCAACAGACTGCAAAACTACATCGTGCACAATCATTGCAAGCCGATTCAGCTGTCAGACTTGGCGCGCCATATCGACCGATCCCCGAATCACGTGACAAGAATATTCAAGGAAATGCTCGGACAAACGCCCATCGATTTCATTCATCAGGTCAAAGTATCCGTAGCTTGCGAATTGTTGAAGTCAGGCGGCATGACGATCGCGGAAATATCCGATCATCTCGGATACTGCGAGCAATCTTATTTTCACCGCATATTCAAAAAGTTTACCGGAGTCGCCCCCACCGCCGTTCAGAAGGGCCATTCGATCGCCTTCGTCCCGCTTCCCGGTCTCAGTGCAGCTGCCAGAAAAGAAGCTGCAAAAAAAAGGAACTAATAGACCATTGTTAACAATCGATTGAAGAAGGTTGCACTTGCCAGAGTGATACGATCTTGGCTATACTGGTAACGAAACCGGTTGCAAGCCGTATTTCAACTTTTTCATAATGGAGCGAACCAAGAATGTCATTTCAATTTAAGAACCAATCCAACTTCTCCCTCCGTCACCGGGTCGGCAAAGAAATCCGCGATGCGATTGTAAGCGGAGACTTGAAGGCCGGGGATAAGCTGAGAGAGTTCGATATCGCAAGTCAAATGGGCGTCAGCCGCGGTCCGGTCCGGGAAGCGCTTCGTGATCTTGAGGCGATGGGCCTGGTCAGCAATCATCCGTACCGCGAAACGGTCGTAGCCGATGTGAATAAGGCGGAAATTACCGAGCTGCTCATTCCGATCCGGATACAGCTCGAGCTCTTCTCGATACGCACGAAGCTGGCGGAGATGGACCAAGCATTCTTTGACATTTTAAGAGAGACGATCGCAATTATGAAGAAGGCAGCCGCCGATAACGACATATCCTCGCTGGTCGAGGAGGATATCCGTTTCCACGAAACGATCATTACTTACAAAGAAACTTCTTTCCCGAAGCAAATTTGGTATGGCATCGTGAACAGGCTCCGCATTCACTTTATTAAAAATATGAAGCTCGCTCCCGACCTGAGCCGGATTCCCGCCGATCATGAGCTGCTGCTGGAAGCTTTGATCGCCCAAGATTTAGCCAAAATCGAGGAGCTATGGATTCATCATATAAGCCGACGCGATTCACTGCTTTGCTTCGACGACAATACCGGATCAAACTAAAATAAGCACCGGAACATGTAGAGGGCGGTCCCTCTCAAGTTCCGGTGCTTTCGGCTTTCGATCGCACAATCGCATGTCAGTGAGGCTCGATATGAACATGAACGTGCTGAATTTGATACTTGTCCCATAATTCGCTCTCGATATGTTCGGTAATCGCATGACTGTCTAATACGTTCATCGCTTGGTCCACTTCGATGACGAGATCCACGAATATTTGGTTGCCGTGGACTCGGCCTTTAATGTCCTTCACTTTTTCGACGCCGTCGATCCATTTGACCGCGTCTTTATATTTTTCCAGTTCCTTTACGTCAAACCCGTCCGTAAGCATGTGCGTCGCTTCGCGAAAAATATCCCAAGCCGTTTTGCAAATGAGGATGCCCACTATAAGAGCGGTGCATGCATCGAGCCATGGCAGCCCCCATACGCTGCCAAGGATGCCCACGACCGTCCCTAAGCTGACAAGCGCATCCGAACGGTTGTCGGCTGCAGCGGCTTTCAGAGCATGGCTTCCCGTTCTCTCGGATAAGCGGATATTGTACCGGTACACCAGGAACATGACGCCTGCCGATAAGAACGCTACCCAAGCCGCCGCCATTCCGGGCGACTGGAATTCGCCCCGGACGAACTTCGCGCCCGAGCTGATCAGCACTTCCAGGCCGACCGCCGCCATAATAAAAGAAGCGACCATGGAAGCTACCGTCTCCGCGCGCGAATGCCCGTATTTATGATCGGAATCGGCCGGTTTCTTGGAAATTTTGAGTCCGATGAGTACGGCTAACGAGGCGATAATATCCGTACTGTTATTGAGTCCGTCCGCCATTAATGCTTTGGAGCCCGAAATATAACCGACTCCGAGCTTGAGCGCTGACAGCGCGATGTACACGATAATGCTCAACCAAGCTCCGAACTCCGCGCTATACTTCCGTTTTTCTTGAATTGTATCCACGATACGCTTATCTCCCATCCACGATAAAAGGGTACCGTGTCATTATACAAAACGTACTTCGAGTGGGTCTAGAGAAACAGTCTTGCCCCGCGGTAGAAGTCTTCCTGTACGCCAATACAGTTTAACCGGACCAATCATGTTGCACCGGCACAAATTATGGCAAAAGGATGTCGGCGGACCGCATTCGAATCGTTATAAGCATTCACACAGCCGGATGACGAATTGCTGCAAGTACGACTCGTCGATTTCGTCAAACCGGTCCGGCTTCGGGCTGTCGATGTCCAGAACCCCGATCAACTCGCCGTCCTTCACCATTGGAATGACGATTTCCGATTGCGAAGCGGCATCGCATGCAATATGGCCGGGGAATTCATGCACGTTGGCGACGCGCACGATCGCCCTTTCCCGGGCGGCTTTCCCGCATACTCCCCGGCTCAGCGGAATGCGCACGCATGCGGGCAATCCTTGAAAAGGTCCGAGTACGAGCTCGCCGTCTTTATATAAATAAAACCCGACCCAATTGATGTCGTCCATAAATTGGTTCAGCAAAGCCGAAGCGTTGGACAAGTTCGCGATTCGATCGGTTTCACCGTCCACCAGAGCTTGCAGCTGCCGGATGACGGACTCGTAATTTTGCTCCCTTGTTCCTTGATAGGCTTCGACATGAAACATGCTTCCGCACCTTCCCCATTCCGTAGTAACCTCTATTATAGATGGATACTCCCTCCTGCCGCCACCAACTTGACGCCCGGAATGATGCGTATAATTTTACCACCGATCAGGAAAATTAAACGTTGTTGTTAGTTAAATAAAGGAGGTGCCATTATGGCCAAATCCAATAACGAACAAACAAAAGCGATGGTTCAGACGACAAAGCTGAACAAATTGCCTGTCCCGGGCGAATACGAAACGGAGTTTTCCGCCGAGGAAGCCGCTGAAGTGTTCGAACAAAACGAATCCGCTAACCAAGCCTACGAGAATGAAGAGTAAAATGAAAGCAGGAGTTCCCTATAGCCGGGAGCTCCTGCTTTGTTCCGTGCCACTATCTTCGAATAACGGCAGTCTGGCGACAATCTCTTTGTTATGATCCTGGATATCGGCCGAATCTTCCGCTTCGAATCCTAGGCTCTTGTAAAGTTTCGAAGCGGCTTCATTGTCCGGCTTGAAGCTTATGGTCAAATCTTTGCTGCAATCCGGCTTGCTTTTTATTAAGGCTATCGCTTGCTGCAGAGCGGCACGGCCGTAGCCTCTGCCCTGATAGCTCTTATCGATCATGAGCCGCAAAATCCAATAACGTCCGTCATCGGGATCGCGTCCGTACATCATAAATCCTACCATCGTTTGATCCTTGTAAATCGCAAGAGGAACTTTGTCGGGCTCGTACTTGGCTTGAGCAATCGAGTATACATTGGGGGCGACAAATCGCTCTTGTCCTTCCCGGACTTGCAGTCGAACGCATTCCTCCCAATTGTGTTCAGTTATCTCTCTAAATGTAACGGACATCCGGTTCCTCCTCGAGTTCGCGCAGAAGAACCTATCGAAGCGTGCATCTGCGGTGCGGCTAATTATTGGGTAATCGGCAATATCGGCTTGCATTTCTATTTTAGGACAAGATACCTTATTCCTGACAGGTGAACTATCGTTATCAATTATTTATTCGCCGCGATCGTCTCAACACCTCAAAAAAAAGAAAGCCGTGATCCCTCACGACTTCTGCATACCGCTCGATCTATTCGCTTGTTCGCAGACGTTTGGCCAGTCCGGTCAAAAAATAGAGCAGCACGTGCATGCTGATGCGGGTCGTCCTGTCGCGCGTATCGCGGTTCGGATCGACGCATACCATATCCATGGCCGCGACACGATCCCAAGCACCGAGCGCTTCGGCGCAATAAAACAAGTCGATCGGCGACAACCCGCCCGGACCGATAGCCGGAACTCCCGGCACGTCCGACTGATCCAGCACGTCGATATCGAACGTCGCATACACCGCATCGACTTTGGAGGCGAGCCGATCCATCGCTTCCTCCAGTACCGTTCGGATGCCTTGCTCGCGAACTTGCTTCGCCGTATAAAGCGTTATCCCCTGCTGCTCCGCATAAGTCCGGTACTCCTTCGAATTTGCGAAGCTGCGCAGCCCGATTGTGACAATGTCCTCCCCCCGGACCGCTTCCGTCTCGACCAAGCTGCGCACCGGCGTTCCGTTCGACCGTCCGCCATATGCCGTATCCCGTACGTCGAGATGGGCGTCGAACTGGATAAGCCCGATCCTTTGCCGCCGAACGCTTCGCAATCCGGTCACGGACGGGTACGTGATCGAGTGGTCGCCCCCGATCAGACAAGGGACGGCGGTAGGCAGGCGTTTGGCCACTTCGGCCATCGCCCGCTCGATGTTGGTGTGGCATTGCGGGATATCGGTGACGTGCATCGCGATATCGCCCAAATCGCGAACTCGCATATGGCGCAAGTCGAGATCTTCTTCAAAGTTGTAAGTTGTAAACGCGCTGAACAGCTGACGGAAAACGCCGGGATGCATGTGAGCGCCCGAGAAGCTGATCGAGCTTTTGGACAAAGGCGCACCGATGACAGCCGCATCCAGCGCCTCCGCTCCGTCCCATTCGGTAATCCAGTCGCTCAGCCGGGTAACGTAAGGGTCCCCCTGACCGGAAGTATGAACAATGCCCGGTCGTCCGATGTATGGTATACGTTCCAATTGTGGACTCCTCCTCCTCTCGATACTATGCATGGGCTGCCAAAACCTGGCTCAGAAAGCTTCTGGTTCGGGCATGTCCGGGCTTCGTAAAAATAACGGATGGCGGCCCCTGCTCCAGTATGACGCCCCCGTCCATAATGACAACCCGATCGGCCACGTCGCGCGCGAAGCCCATCTCGTGCGTGACGATAGCCATCGTCATCCCTTCCTGCGCAAGCTTGCGCATGACTTGCAGCACCTCGCCCACCGTTTCCGGATCGAGCGCCGACGTAGGCTCGTCGAACAGCATCACTTTCGGTTTCATCGCCAGCGCCCGGGCGATCGCCACCCGCTGCTTCTGACCGCCGGACAAGCTGGACGGCTTCGCGTCCGCCTTGTCCTCCAAGCCCACTTTGCGGAGCAGGTCAAGCGCTTGCGTCTTCGCCTCCGCATCCCCGACTTTCAGCAGCGACTTGGGAGCCATCGTAATGTTCTGCATAACCGTTTTGTGCGGGAACAAGTTGAACGATTGGAATACCATTCCCACCTCCTGACGTACCCGGTTCAGCTCCTTCTGCGGCATTTCCCGGGATACGCCGTTTACCGACATACGGCCGATCGGTTTCCCCTCGATGACGACCTGGCCTGAATCGTACGTCTCCAAATAGTTGATGCAGCGCAGCAGCGTGCTTTTGCCGGAGCCGGATGGGCCGAGAATGACGACGACCTCGCCTTGATTGATATGAAGATCGATACCGCGCAGAACGTGGTTCGTTCCGAACCTTTTGTGCAGACCATTTATCCGAATCATTTCGTCTCCTCCCCCGTACTCCATCTTTTCTCCAGCTTCAAGCCGATCAGCCCGATTACGTTATTGACCAAGTAGTACAGAATCGCAACGGCTAATAGAAACTCCATCGTCTTGTACGTATCGGCGATGATGATGTTTGCCTGCCGGAACAGCTCGACTACCGTAATCGTCGACAGCAGAGACGAGTTTTTCGTTAGCGAGATCAGCTCGTTCGTCATCGGCGCCAGCATCCGTACGTTCGCCTGCGGGATGATGACTTTGCGCATCGTCTCGGCATAGGAGAAGCCTAGGGAGCGCCCGGCTTCCAACTGGCCTTTGTCGATCGATTGGATCGCTCCCCGGATGACTTGCGAAGTATAAGCGCCGCTATACATGCCGAGCGCAATGATACCCGATACCGACGCAACCGTGTCGATGCCGAACAGGATCGGCAGCCCGTAGTAGAGCAGGAACAGCTGTACGAGCAGCGGCGTTCCCCGAAACCATGATAAATACGTGAGCGATACGTAGCGGACCGGCTTGTTTTTGGCCATCTGGCCGAACGCGATCAGCGTGCCGATGACGAGACTGAGCGCGAAGCCGCCCAGCGTATACAACACGGTGAACCAGAGCGACTTCAGGAGGAGACCTGTATATTCCCATTCCAGAAGCACGCTAAAATCGAAATGCTGCATAGTTCCTCCCCATTTCCTGTTTACTCAAACCATTTTTTGACGATCTGATCGTAAGTTCCGTTCGCTTTCACGCGCTTCAACGCTTCGTTAACCGCTTTCTTGAACTCCGGATTTTCTTTGCGGATGCCGTAGCCGTAAAACTCTTCCGTCAACTCCTGCGGAAGCACCTGAACCGTTCCCTTTTCCTTTGCATACGTCTTGGCGGCGGGGGATCCGGTAATAACCGCATCTACCTTGCCGGTTTCGAGCTCGAGGAACATTTCGGTGTTTTTCTCCACTTTCACCATCTGGATGTCTTTATAGCCTTCTTCCAGAAACTTGACCGATTTCGTGCCGATTTGCACCGATACTTTTTTGCCCTTCAAATCATTAATGCCGTTAATCGACTTGTTGTCCTTCTTCGTCATGATGGACAGACCGCCCGGGAAATACGTGTCGGAGAAATCGATCGTCTTCATCCGTTCTTCGGTAATGTACATAGCCGACACGATCAGGTCGAACTTGCCTGCCTGCATGCCCGGAATGAGTCCTTTGAACTCGGTATCCACGAATTCCACTTTATCCGCACCAAGCTCCTTGGCGACCGCCTGAATCAGCTCGATGTCGAACCCTTCGTATTTATCGTTGGACTTGTACTCGAACGGCTTGAAGGTAGCGTCCGTGCCGACTGTAAGCGTCTTCGTTTTGGCGATCTTCTTCAGCACCTCGTCCGAGCTGGCTGCGGCGGAGCCGTTCCCCCCAGCGGCTTGTCCTTCGGTTTTCGGCTGTTCCGCCGGCTTGCTGCCGCACGCCGAAGCGAGCACGGTCAACACGCATAACAGGATGGCGAGCCACAATCCGGGTTTTATTTTCGCAGTAAACATAAATTCATTCCCCCATCTTCGAAATTTTGCTGCCTGTTATTTTAATAAGCAATTATCGTGCCAATCGATTAAAGGGCGGCAATAATCCGTCAATTGTAAGGGTTTACAACACAAATGACACGATTTCTTCACAAAAAAGCGGCAAAAATCGCCGGGGCGGCAAAAACTGCCGGGCGAAAAATGCCGATTCGTATGGAGTGTCCGCAATCCGGATGCCTTTACGGCTCCCCGTCAAGCAGCTTATATTTCGCCAGCTTATCCCGAAGCGTCCTTTCGCCGATGCCGAGCGTTTCCGCCGTTTTGCGCCGGTTGCCTTCATGCGACTGCAGCGTGGCCATAATCAGCTTTCGTTCCGCTTCGTCGACCGTATCGCCAACGTAGACCGGTACGAATCGTCCTGAATTCACCGCTGCCTGCTCCGGCTGCAAATCTCTCGGCAGGTCTCCGAGCTCAAGCCGCTCCCCGTCTGCGAGCGCGATCGAGCGTTCGATTATGTTTTGCAGCTCCCTAACATTTCCCGGAAACGGATACTGCTGCAGCAGCTGCAGCGCTTCCCGGGTGATGCCGTTCGTCTGCTTGGACATTTTGCCGCTTATTTTCCGGATAAAATGCTCGACGAGCAGCGGAATGTCTTCCTTCCTCTCCCGCAACGGGGGCAGATGAACCGGGATTACGTTCAGCCGGTAATACAAGTCTTCGCGAAATTTGCCCTGCTGCGCCTCCTTCTTCAAATCCCGGTTCGTCGCCGCGATGATGCGCACGTCGATCCGCTTCTCCCGGTGACCGCCGACCGGCGTTACCGTCTTCTCCTGCAGCACGCGCAGCAGCTTGCTCTGCAAACCAAGGTCCATCTCGCCGATCTCGTCGAGAAAAAGCGTCCCGCCGTCCGCCGTTTCGAATATGCCGGCTTTGCGCGCGATCGCTCCGGTGAAAGCTCCTTTCTCGTAGCCGAACAGCTCGGACTCCATGAGGCTCGCCGGAATAGCGGCGCAGTTCAGCGTGGAGAAAGCTTCCTTCGAACGCGCGCCGGCGAAGTGGATTGCCCGTGCGACCAATTCTTTTCCCGTACCGCTCTCGCCCATAATGAGCACGCTGGAATCGATATTTTTCACTTTCTCGATCATCGCGAAAACATGCTTCATCTTCTCGCTTTCGCCGATCAGCCCATGCACGTCAAACGCGCGCTCCAGCTCACCGCTCAGCCATTCGACTCGGGACAGCAATGCGAATTGCTCATAGGCCCGGCTCATCATCGCCTTGAGCTCCGTCATATCGATCGGCTTGGACACGTAGTAGAACGCTCCGAGCTTCATCGCCTCGACAGCGGAAGGAATGCTTCCGTAGGCGGTCATCATAATGACGACGGTATTTGGCGACAGCCGCTTTATCGTTCGCAGCACCCCGATACCGTCCTTCAGCCCGATTCTCAAATCCAGCAGCACGACGGAAAACGTAACCGCTGTAAACAAGTCGACCGCTTCATCCGGATCTGTCGCCGTATATACTTGGTAATCGTCCTCCAAAATGAACGACAATGATTTGCATATAGCCGCCTCGTCATCGACGATCAGCACATTCGGTTTATGCATCATCCATCTCCCCTTTCGGACGAGGCAGACTGACTACTGCGGTCGTTCCGGCCCCTTTCTCGCTGAACAAATGAATGCTGCCGCCGTTCTCCGTCACAAGCCGGTAGCAGATCGACAGCCCGAGCCCCGCGCCGCCTGCTTTTCGGGTAAAAAAAGGATTGAAAATTTGGCTTTGGTCTTCCGGATCGATCCCGCTTCCGGTATCCTTGATGCCGAGCCTGACATATCTTTGTTTCAAAGCCGCCTCAATCGTCACCCGGCCTCCGGTGTCCATCGCTTCTATCGCATTTTTGAGCAAATTGATGAGAACCTGCTTCATTTGCTGAAAGTCGGCCTCTATCCGGTACGCCTCCGGCACATCTGTCCGCACCTCGATGCCTTTCTTCTCCATAATCGGCTGAAAAAAGAGAACGACCGACTCCACAAGCCCGTGTAACGGGAACACGCTTTTCTCAGGAGGCTTGTCGCGGGCAAAGTCAAGCAAATCGGTAACGATGCGGTTCAGTCTCATGACCTCATCCGTCACATGCTTGGCGAAAAACTCGCGGTATTGCGGATTATCGTATTTGATCGGCAGAAGCTGGGAATACGATAAGATGGAGGTGATCGGATTGCGGATCTCGTGAGCGATTCCCGCCACCATTTGTCCGATCGACTGGAGCCGGTCTTTGCGAGCCAGCTCGTCCATCGTCCGCTTGTAATCGTCGATCCGCCTGCGAAGCTCCCGCTTGAGCGCGATGTTCCACCACACGATCAGCAGCAGCGCCGCCGTAATGAGGACGAGACCGGCCAAGACGGCGGTCAATACGCCGCGAAGACGGGAAGCGGAAGGATAAATATATTCGCCGAGCCACTTCCGCTCGATTTTCCGGTAAGTCCCGTTCTTTTTCAAAGTACGGATCGCTTCGTTCAGCGGCTCAAGCAGCCGTTCGTTCCCTTTCAGCACGGCCATTCCGTAATCGGTAGGCGAGATCGGATCGCCGACAAGCTTGACGAGCTCGTGCTGTCCGGTCGTTTGCAGCACATATTGTCCGGTAATTTGGTTCCCGACAAATGCGTCGACCTTGCGGTCGATCAGCAGGCGGATCGCTTCCTCCTGATTTTCCGCGGCTATCATCCTTGCATTCGGCACCTTCCGCAGCACTTCGCCGGTAATATCTCCTTCCTGCATCGATATGGCGCGATGCTGCAGATCGTCCAAGGAGAACACGGAATAGTTGTCCTTCAACACGAAAATCGACTGAGTGCTCGTAAAATACGGCTCCGAGAAGTCATATTTATCAGCCCGCTCCTTGCTGTATTTCATCCCTTGAATCGCGTCGACCCGCCCGCTCTCGAGTGCCTTCAGCGCTTCGCTCCATGGCATCGGATACAATTCGAACGTGATGCCGGTTTCGATCGAGAGCGCGTTCATCATATCGACGTCGAAGCCTTGGTACGTTCCGTTCGATTCGTATTCAAACGGCGGAAACCGGTTGTCTCCGGCGATTCTCAGCTTCGTCGGATATTCGGAAGCGGGCTGCCCGTACGCATGCGGATCAATCCTCGAACCGCCTAGCATCAACGATGCGATTAAGAGAATAATTGTCAACAGAGTGGTTTGTCGGTATCGAGTTAAATGCAATTTGTTCACATGCCGCATCAACAGCACCTCCTCCGCATCATAGCGATATTATTCCTCAAACAGAACGACACGAATACCTTACTTAAGAAAAACCGTCCGGTTCCCGGAAGGTCCTTTGATGTGCAAATCCATACGTTAGCGCGTTGGGAGGGAATGAGTACCCGGCTCCAACCGCTGTTGAAGTCGTGTTGTCTTGATTAGACTTGGCGGTAACAACACGACTTCAAAGGCGGCCCGAGTGTGATTTTGGCGAGGTCCATGCCAAATTCACACCCAAACTCTCCGCTTCAATACTCATTCCCTCTCGGAGCTTCTACGAAATGACTTCTACTCCAAAAGCCCAAGTCCCAATCGCTTATTCCTGTGGATGAAAAGCGGAAACAGAGGAAATGAAAGTTCCCCCTCTCTCTTCACCAAGACTTCGCATGAAGAGTGTGAAATGTAAGGGTATATTTTCGCTTACTAGGCAAAAACTCATGCCACAGTCGGCATGAGTTCAAGATAGCGGCGAACGCTATATCTCTTTTTTCACAAAATAGATCAGTCCCGCCGTCGCAAACGCGATGAAGCTTCCCGTCACCGTAAGGATCAAGCTTTCCATGGGCGGCAGCAGCATCCCTCCCGACTGCAGCGTATCGGGCACCAAGGCGAGAACCGGCTGCGCCCACGGATAGAACGGCGCGATCTTGGCGGAATTCAGGATAAGCAGATTCGGAACGGTAAACGATACATTTATCGCCAGCGGGATACCGAAGCTGGACCAGGCGAGCGATGCGCCAAGCTGCAGGGCGGCTAGCGGGAAGCAGGCGAGCCAGCTTCCCGTCAAGCTTGTCAACACCATGCTCCAAGGGAACGGGGCCGATATTCCTTTGTACAATCCGACGAGCCACATAGCGGCCAGCAGCATCAGCTGGCAAATCCCGATCAAGCCGACGACGACCGTCAGCTTGGCCGCATACACCGTCGCCCTCGTCACAGGCAACGCCAACAATTGCTTCCAGCCGCCGCCCGCATGCTCGTAGCGGCATACCCATGCCGCCAATATTCCGGCCAGAACCGGCAGCAGCATGACCGCGTGCAGCATGGACATGGCGACGATAAGCGTGCCCCATTCCGAGCCGTCGGCCACCCCAGGGGAATCGAGATTGACGAATATTCCGATCAGAAGCGCGAGCAGCGGGCTGACCGACAGAAGCAGCCATATCGGCGGCCGCCCTATTTTCAATCGTTCCGAAGCTACTACCCGAAAGAAACCGCTCATCTTACTCCACATCCTTCCGGGTAAAATGAAACCATCCGATCAAGCCGATCGCAACGGCGAGCGAAGCCCCGGCAGCCATCATCTGCCAATGCAAAGGACCATGGAATGCGAGTGCCGGCCAATTCAGAGGAATCAACACCGACATCGTCGATACGAATGGACTGACAAGTGCGGCGGCGACGCCGATCGAGACGGGAACACCCTGATTTTTGATCGTTACCGTCAGCCACATCGCAAGCGTCAGCATAGGCATAGCCGCAACAAAAGGAACAAAGCTCATCCGCAGCATTTCACCGAATGGAGGTGCGGCTCCGAATCCGAGAATAAAACCAAGGATGACCGTCCCGATCGAAAGAAGCAAGCAAGAAGCGGCCAGCAGAACGATCGATATCGTCAGCTTGGCGGCGAATACGGCGGATCGGGATATCGGCAGGGCGAGCAGCTGCTTCCACGCGCTTGTCTGATGCTCCACCCCCGCAATCAAGGAACAGACCAGCGTCATTCCGAGATAGAGGGCTATCGGCACAAATGCGCTCACATTCTCGATCAAGCCGCCCCACAAGTCGGAGGCATGCCGTTTCATCAAATAGTCATATCGAAGACCGTAGTTGAGCGACTGCATGACAACCAATCCGACCGGTCCGAGAAAAACCAAAAACCAAATGCCTTTGCCGCGTATTTTCAAAAAATCGGCGGAAAGCGCCCGAACAAACATCAGGACACGTCCTTTCCGACGATACGCATAAAGATGTCCTCCAGCGACTTCCGCTGTTCTTCGATTCTGTAAATGTCGTGTCCTTGCTCCACAAGTCCGCGAACGAGATACGCGATCTCGCGGTCCGGTATATCCGGGCAATACAGCATGCCTTCTCTGAGTGTGCATTCCCCTCCCACGACTCGGACAAAGCCGAGCGCCTTCTCGGGATCGGAAACGGATAATTTCAGTCCTTGTGCCGACTGCAATCGCAAGTTCTGAATCGTATCCTGGAATACCATTCTTCCTTCGCGTATGATGCCGACCGTACCGGCCATCTGCTCCACCTCGCTCAGCAGATGGCTGGATACGAGTACGGTCATCCCGTGCTGGCGGGGCATGTCCTTGATCAGCTCGCGGATTTCCAATATGCCCTCGGGATCGAGTCCGTTCGTCGGCTCGTCGAGGATGAGCAGTTTCGGGGATCCGAGCAGTGCCGCGGCAATCCCTAGCCGCTGCTTCATGCCGAGCGAGAACCCCCGGACCGGTCTTCTCGATTCCTTCGTAAGCGATACGATATTCAGCACCTCCGCGATCCGGGACCTCGGCACGTTCAAAATACGGCGAATCGCTTCCAGATTGTCGACGGCGCTAAGATGGCCGTAATAGGAAGGGTACTCGACAAGAGAACCGATTTGGCGCAGCACCTGCAATTTGTTGCTGCGCATATCTTGGCCCAGTATGCGAATCGAGCCGCTTGTCGGCTTGATCAGACCGAGAAGCATCCGGATCGTGGTCGTCTTGCCGGCGCCGTTCGGGCCGAGAAATCCGTAAATTTCACCTTCCCCGATTTGAAGGTTCAGTGCATCTACGGCTGCGCGCCCGCGGTATACTTTGGTCAATCCGGCCGTTTGGATAACCGGCTGTTTCATCCTACATCACCTCGCCTACCATCATAATCGGCTCAGTTTAAAGGAACGTCGCGACGAAGTTTAAATTTCGTTTAAATTTTCCGCGGTCGGAACAAGAAACATCTTGACGCCCCGTTCTGAGCTTTCCGTCTCCCGGTACAGCCTCATTTCCTTCAGCAGCAAATCGACGACGGACAGGCCGAGTCCGGCACCTTTCACAATCCCGGCCGAATCCATTCCCGGGCCATGGTCGGCGATCAGCAAGGCCGCCCGGCCGTGCCGTTCCTCTACGGATATCCCGACGTATCCGCCGTCTTTGGCATGGCGAACCACGTTTTGGAACAGATTGTCGAGGACTCGGCCGAATCCATGCTCATCGATACTCCAATAAAGCGGCGTATCCGGCAGATCCAGTTCCGCCGTCATACCCTCCTTCTCCCAAACCGGATACCAGGCGGCTGCGCTTTGCCGCACAATCCGCAGCACATCCAGCCGCTGAAGCGTCACGGCATATCGCCCGTTTACGAGCAAATTGTATGACAGCAAATGGTCGAGCAGCCGGTCCAGATCGCCGATTTTCTGCTGCATCAAGGCGATCGAGCGGCGGCCTTCCTCGGACAACGGCTCCCGGCCGAGCGAGTACAGATGGCTTCCCATAACGGTAAGCGGTGTTCGCAGATCATGCGACAAACTGCCTATCAAATGCTGCCGCAGCGCCTCCTCTTCCTTCTCTCTTCGCTTGCTGAGCGTCAACTCGGCAATCATGCCGTTGAACGCCATCTTTAATTGACCGATCTCGTCCGGCCGTCCTACGGGTACGGGCAGCGGGATGCCGGATTTGCCTGACATCGTCATGGCCGCCTCGAGACTGAGCAGCCTGCGGCGTATCCGGTGGAAGAACAAATAAGACGCCACCATGAAAACGATCAGCATCAAAGCGAGGATGAATCCGAAAAAAGCCATGTCGTTCGTATCATCCGTACGCGAACGAACAAGAAAAGCGCGCGGAAGCTCGAATACGATGAACCCGGATTGCAGGCTCGGGTCTCCTCCTACAAAGGCGACAACGGTAAACGGCTCGGACTTTTGCGCGGTCCGCTCCTTCATGAACGCAATCGCCGTTTCCGCCGACCAATGCACCGGTACACGCTCCTGTACAGGCAGCTGCAAACGCGTATTTCCGTTGCCGTCTACCCAGTACAGCGAAGCGTCCGGATATCGCTGCTTCAGCTCCTGAAGCCGGGCGTCAATCATTTCGTCCGGAGCCCCGAGCAGTTGGCCCGCTTCACTATGCCAGGCGCGCTCGATATCCAGCCCCGTTCCGTACCGCAGCGGTTCGGTCGGACCGGAGCTCGGGGACAACAGCCGGTTGACGAGCCATGACGCGGCCATACTTGCGGGAATCGCGATCGGGATGAACAGCAGCGCCGCAAGCAGCAGCAGCAAATAGCGCGACAACAGCGATTGATTGAATTTATAGCCGCGTCTCGTCATTTACGCCTTTACCCGATACCCGATGCCGCGTATCGTTTCGATAATTTCGGGGGCAGCGGGATCGCGCTCCAGCTTTTCGCGCAAATACCGGATATGCACCATTAGTGTTTTATCCCCCTCGAGATATGGTTCGCTCCACACCGCCTCGAATATTTGCTCTTTGGTCATAATTTGTCCGAGATGTTTCAGCAAATATTGAAAAATATGAAACTGTTTCCCGGTCAAGACGATATCCTCGCCCGTATCGCGATGTACGATCCTTTTGTCCCGCATATGAACCAGCAGATGCTTAAGCGTCAACGTATCCTCGAAAGCATCCCCGGTTCGTCTCAACAGTACTTCGATGCGAGCGGCCAATTCGTCGGGATGAAACGGCTTCGTCAAATAATCGTCGGCGAATTGCAGCCCTTGCAGTTTATCGTCGATAGCGGCACGGGCGGACAAGATGAGCACGGGCAGCTGCGGGTTCTGTTTCTTGAGCCGCTGTCCGACCGTGAAGCCGTCCAGTCCGGGGAGCATGACGTCGACAATCGCCAGCCGGCAAGCAGCCGCTTCCTGAAGCGCCCGCTCTCCGCTTGTCAGCCAAGTCACCTCATACCCTCTTCCCGCCAAATCCTTCGTCACCCAAGCGCCGATGTCCGTATCGTCTTCGATATATAAAATCGGTATTTTCACATTCGTTCACCTTTGCGTCATTCCGTTTTTGCCCATTATATCATGGTTGCAGCCGCTTCGATACGAATTCGGCTTCCTTCACGAGATGTCACCCCGAC
Organism: Paenibacillus mesophilus; assembly: GCF_005938385.1. Lineage (GTDB taxonomy): Bacteria > Bacillota > Bacilli > Paenibacillales > NBRC-103111 > Paenibacillus_AB > Paenibacillus_AB mesophilus. The sequence continues at coordinate 443,398 of NZ_VCRA01000002.1, read as the reverse complement.
AACCCGAGTTCTTTGCAAAGCTCGACCAATTGGTGAACGCCGGCAAACTGCAGACGATTGCGCTGGTGGATGCTTGCGAGCGCATCCTCCGTAACTTTCTTGGCTTTCTCGATGTTTTGATGCTCCACGGCTTGCACAATTTCCTTCATATTCTCCAAAAAATAGACGGTTCTCCGCAAGGTGCGGATCAGCAGGATTTGCCGGATGTGCATAGGCGTGAACAGCCGGTATCCGTTCTCCGGATCCCGCTCCGGCGAGAGCAGTCCTTCCTTCTCCCAATGCCGGATGGCCGATTGCCGCACGTCGGTCATAGCGGCGGCTTCGCCGATCGTCATGCGGTGCTTCCGCTTTTTATTCGCGAGGAGCGGGAGCTCCGGATTTTGCAGAAGCACCAGCGTTTGGTCGGCTACGACTTTTTCTTGCTGCAGGTCCGCCTGTTGTTTGTTGACGAGCCACAAGGCGGTATCCATGTCGGCGTTTTGAATATGGCGAAGCACGTCGCAAGTGACCCCGACACCGAATCCGGGAAACATCGCGCGAAGACAACGAAAGTAAGCCAAATGCACTTTCGAATATAGACGATACCCATTCTCGGCGCGGGCGGGCTTCGGAACGACTCCCCACGACTCATAATGCCGTAACGCGCTTGTACTGATGTTGAGCACTCTGGCTATATCTATCGGCTTGTAATGATGCATTCCCACGCCTCCTCGGCGTCAAAAAGTAGAAGACCACTATACCAGATGCGTTCGACACCTGCAAACATTAGATTAGAACATTAAAGTGCTAAAATAAACTTCGTCATTCATTTCAAGACTGATGGAGCAATACCTTCTCACTTGCATTAATGTTGTAGAATGGTTTATGGAATGATGATTTCACGGTATAAGAAAGGGAGAATCCGAATGAAACTTTCGCATGAAGTACCGGACTCGAAGGAATATGTGGAATTGAGAATTGCCGCAGACTTCGGTTCGAAGGATGACTCGGCAGCGGGAACGGCACTTGGCCATTCGATTTTTTCGGTAATCATGAGGGACGATGATGCAGAGCTTGTCGCCATGGGCCGGCTCATTGGGGATGGAGCCTGTTATTTTCAAATTGTCGATCTCGTCGTCTCTCCCGCTCATCAAGGCGAAGGGCTGGATACGATCATCATGAACGAGATTACGGAATATTTGAATCGGCATGCTCCGAAAGGAGCCGAAGTTCTGATCATGGCCGATGTGTCGGCTATCGGTACGTATCAAAAGTACGGCTTCGAGTTTACGTATCCCAAATCGATCAGTTTGCGCAAAACGCTGTAAAAACAAACCCCAATTTCTCCGCCTCCGGAGAGATTGGGGGGGAAAACCAAATCTTCGCGCTTTTATTAATAACAACTGTTATTTGCGAAAAACCGATTCCCGGCTTTTCGAACCGCTCTTATCGCGTTAAACGACGGCGTCGCCAAACCTTGTATGTGATATAGGCCGCCGCTGCCGCTCCGATCAAAGCCGCTATCCGCCATACCGTGAATGCAGAAACCGGCTCGGCAAATTTGGCTATCGACGGGACGCCGAACGAAGCCGCATCTACAATGCCTCTGTCCCACAGCTTCGTGTTTCCGCATAGATTGGCACGCCGGGCGTCCCGGTCCTCATCTACGTATACCAAGTATTGCTTGCCGGTTTGGAACTCGAGCCACATATCGCTTTCCAACAATTCCACCTTGCGGGAGGCCGTCCCCTTCCATACTTCATGCACCGTGAATGTGACCGCCACTCCGGCTTCGGTTCGTTTCTTGCCGCTCACCGTGCCGCGAAATACCAATTCGCTCGAAGCGAACTCTTCGACTACCGGCCTCGGCTGCGCGCACGATAACCCGTGTACGGGAAGCACTGGGACGAATAGCAGGAATACAACCGCAATGGCAGCGACCGCTCGTTTCATACCTTCTCCTCCCAAGTTTATCCCCGTTTCCATTACATCTTAACGACGGTGTACTTCCTTCTTTTGTTGCACCATTTCCTCTGCCCTTCCGGCAAAAAACTCCTTTTATAATGACCCGTAAACGCAAACAAGACTGCCATATCGTAGCGGCAGCCTCTAGCATCGGGGATCCTGTTCGTCACCCGAACGCAATTCTATGTCTATCCTCAGCCTGATGACAGAACGGCAGTGATCATAAAACGATGCGAATTGGTCTTAATTCCTTTGTCGGTTTGATGCTCTTCAATAAAATGATGCAGGATATCGAAATCATCGTCATTTTCGCCGAAATCAGGAATGATCGGAGTATGTTTCAGAAGAAATACTAAGTCTTCGAACGATTCATAGTATTCCGCCGCATCGTATTCGAAAGATCGAATATCGGTAAAACCGGCTTCAGCAAGCTCGGATACGTACCGATCCTTTAAAACCCCGTCACCGTTCCCACCATGTTGTCCCCGTCCGAACGCTTGCGTAAGGTTGTTTTTATCGCGCTCGCCTACTTGCTGGGTGAGGAATATCCCGCCTTGAGCCAGAACATTTGCCACCTGCCCGGCATCGAAATGAGACTGACGACATGCAGCTATTTGAAAAAAGCCGGAAGGAAACCGCAAGTTTTCAGCATCCATATGCAGAAAGCGCACGTTCGGTTTCTTTGCCTTCTCCAAATTGGCATTGGCGGCCCGGATCATAGGGAACGAATGGTCGATACCTACAAGCAGCAAGGCGGCATCGGCGAGAGACAGCAATCTTTCTCCACCGCCGGTCCCGATATCGAGCAATAGATCGGACTTCGTACATCTTGCCGCTACTTCTTGCTCGAATTCCCACAGCGCCCCTTCGGTTATAACGTTCAATTTGCTGAAATCCCATCCGTTTCGTTGTCCAACCTTGTCGTAAAATTGTTTATATACAAATGTATTCATAGGGGGCTCTCCGCCGTTTTCCTGCTCGAACCAGACCGGTTCGTAGCCGTGCGTTACCCGTCGTACGCTTTTCTCAAAGCTTCAATATCGATCTTGTCCATTTGCATCATCGCCTGCATGACTCTTCCCGCTTTCTCGGGATCCTTATCATGCATCAACTGTCCCAACGCGGTAGGAATGATTTGCCACGATACGCCGAATTTGTCCTTCAACCAGCCGCATCTTTGTTTCTCTCCGCCTTCGGACAGCTTCTCCCACAGTTCGTCCACTTCCTGCTGCGTCTCGCAGCTCACGAAGAAGGAGATGGCCGGTGAGAAGCTGAAATGCGGGCCGCCGTTCAACGCCATAAACTGTTGTCCTTCGATCCGGAAAGTCCCGCTCATGACCGTATCGCCATGGCGAACGAGGCTCTCGATCTTCGAGTTTTTGAAAATGGAGATATAAAAATTGATCGCCTCCTCGGCATTGCCGTCGAACCAAAGAAAAGGGCTAATTTTTTGCATGGCGTATCGCTCCTCATTCCATATTTTTTGCGTCTGCATTTGCGCTCTATTGAAATAGTAGCATAGAAAGGGAGCTGCGGTTTCTTTTGGATTGCTATTTTTATTCAGCTTAGCTCATAACCGGGACGTCCGGCAGAAGCCGCTTGCTCAGCTTGCACACCATCGAGTACGCCGGATTATACACGTTCGCTACATCGTACTCCACCGCCTGACCGAGCAGTTGGCTCGCTTCCTGCATCGTCATGCCATAACCCTCCGTCAGCCAGCGCTGCATCTCGGTCGTAGCATGCTGCAGCGCCTGATCGAGCGGCCTGGCATTGCCTACCGTAAATATATGGTCGGGAGTCTCGCCGCGTGGCCAACCACTCTTGCAGCCTTTCAAGACCCGGACGCTGAAACGGACGGACATCGATATTTCCAATCCGGTCCCGGCAATTTCTCCGTCTCCCTGAAGGGCGTGGCCGTCGCCAAGATGCAGCAGAGCGCCTTCTGCGAACACGGGGAAATAGGCCGTCACCCCGGCTACAAAGCCGCGGTAATCCATATTTCCGCCGTGCTCGCCCGAAGTTGCTGTCGATATCGCTTGCCCCCGCGACGGCGCTACGCCGAAGCAGCCAAGAAACGGACTCAGCGGGAGCCGACGGCCGGCCCAATAGCCGGTCGACGCTTCCTCCAGCTCGGCATAGCCTGCCGCCGCATCCACTTTCCAGCGGCGTATTTGCGCCTCCGGCAGCCGGGATACATACTCCGGCTCGACCACGCCCAGCGACAGCACGTCGGACGCCCATGCCCATTCCCGGTCTGGCACGATGCGCTCGAACCGGATGGCAAGCGTATCCCCCGGCTCTGCGCCCGCAACATGGATCGGACCGGTCATCGGGTTGCCTCTCGCGGCCGCCTGGCCGCCTTCCTTGTCCCATCCCCGGGCATCCACCGTCGTCGTCTCAACCGTGTCGCCGCTGTTCACGTATAGCGCGGGTGCGTGCGAGCCTATCGTATTCCAATACGACTGGGGTACAAACCGATGTTCCGCCATAGTTTCTTCACGTCCTTATATGGAATGATCGTGCAAGCGAGCCTTGTAGAACGATTCAACGTTGCGCTCCCCGTCTCAGGGCATGTCGGCCACCCTTGTCTCGTAACCTAGATTACCATTTGACCGGTCGATTGGCTACACGGTCCTCCTGACGGAAATGGCACCCTTCGCAAAGAAAGTCCGGCGGCTGTTTGCTTCAACGTCTGCGCAGCACACGGACATACACGCCCAAAATCGGAGAAAGCAGCACGGCGGCGGCTACGAGAGACGCCCGGATGGAGAACCGGCTGCCGATCCATCCGACGAAAGGGCCTCCGGCCGTTTGGCCGAGCGCGTCTGATTGACTCATCATCGATAGTACGGTAGCCCGCGATTTGCTGTCGATGTTCAGGTTAAGCCAAGCATCGTAAACCGGACCGCTCAGTGTCCGTACGATATCGTACAGCAGGACGGCGGCCAGCGCCCCCGCGAAATCGGACGAGAACGCCAAGCCGACGATGGCTGCGATTCGCGCCGCTGTCAGCACAAGCATGCCGCGGAACGCAACCCGCTCGCTGCTCATATCGATTCGTTTCTCTGCGATCCATATCACGATCAAGCTCAGCATAGTGGAAAGTACGGCAATAAGCCCGAACCATACAGCCGGCGCGAACCGATCGTCCAGCGGAAGTCCGACATCGACGATAAGATGGGCCTGCCATAATCGGTCGTATCCTTCCGATGCAGCGCCTCCGAATATCGTGACGATCATAATCATAAGCAGCACGGGATTGCGCCGGAATACACGGGTCCCGTACAACCAAGTAGCTTTCATGCTGCTCCAATGTGATACAGCAAAGCTGCCGTTCTCGGCACTCGCAAACTTCGTCTCTTTCATGCCGAAGACCAGAAACACGCCCAGCATCACATACATGACGCCTCCAGTGACGTAAGGAAGGTTCGGTCCGAGCGCCGACAATCCTACGCTTAGCGCGATGCCGGTCAATGTGCCAAACAGACCTATACGCTTCGCTTTCAGAAAAATGCGGCCGGCGTTCTCTTCCCCAACCTCATCGACGATCCAAGCCGTATCCGCTCCGCTAACGAACGTAGCGCCGATCCCGAAGATGACCTGCGCCAGCAGCAGCCACATGAACGCCGATAGGAGCGGACTCGCTTCCGCAAGCCATATGGCTCCGCCTTCCAGCAGGAAGCCGATGCCAAGCACGAACATGCCGATAATGACGGACCGTCTGCGGCTGTATACATCGGCCATGACTCCGGTGATACCTTCAAAAACGAGTACGGTTACTTCCAAAACCATTCCCACCAACAGCAATTGAAGGGGGGTCAACCCAAGCGCGATTACCTGATATACCGCATAAGTCGTAAACATCGTCGCATTGGCGAGCGAAGTCATGAATCCAATGAGGATATAAACGTGCGGTGCTTGTAGCATCATCATAAGTCGGGTCCGCCTCTCTGACGCCGGCAGAGTTGACACGTTCGCGCCCGTCCCGACATGTTACGCCGCGTTAGCTGCGCGCGTATGCTCTACCGGTCGTTTTCTTTATACACCTTAAATAACGTGACGGCAGATTTGATTCGTGACATGATCGAACACCCCCGAAATTAGTTGTTCCTATTATACAAGCATGACTTCGACGCAAAACAGATAAAGTTTGGTTATGTTCATTTCTTAGCGGGAAAATCGGGAAAGCCGAACAAAAAAAATCCGCGGAATGCGCGGACTGGAATCGGACTATCTATAACGGGCTTCTATGCTGCTTCTCGCATCGCGATCTTGCTTATTTCATGATCATATCGACCGCGGTACAGTCGACATGGTTTTTTTCTTATTTTAGATAAAGCGGCTGTACAACCTGTCAGTTACCAATTGATAGTCGGGTCATCCAACTCGAATTCTTTAATGTTGTCGGCTCCTTGGAACTTTACGCGTATACGATGATTCGATTCATGGACTCCCAGCACTTTGCCTTGTCCGTATGAGGTGTGAATCGATTGACCGACCTTCGGCAGCGACTCGTTGGAACGCTCGTAATGATCGAGTTCGAAGCGGAGGCAGCACATCAGCTTGCCGCATAGCCCGGATATTTTCGCAGGATTCAACGACAAGTTCTGATCTTTGGCCATCTTGATGGAAACCGGTTCGAGCTCGCCCAAAAAAGAGGAGCAGCAAAGGATGCGGCCGCAAGGACCGAGTCCGCCGATTAACTTGGCTTCGTCGCGGACGCCGATATGTCTAAGCTCTACCCGCGTGCGAAAGACGCTGCCGAGATATTTGACCAATTCGCGGAAATCGACTCTGCTGTCGGCCGTGTAATAGAAAAAAATTTTGCTTCGATCGAACGTCCACTCGGCGTCGACCACTTTCATCTTCAGCTCTTTGAATTTGTTGAAATGCGAGGCGAGCGCAGCTTCGGCGTCCCGCTTATTTTTCTCGACGATTCCATAATCGTCGCTTCCGGCGACCCGGATAACCGGCTTCAAGGGCAGCACGACGTCCTGCTCTTTTACCATTCTTTTGCCTACGACGACTTTCCCGAACTCCAAGCCGCGTACGGTGTCTACAATAACATGCTGGTCTTGCTCCAGTTGCAAATCCCCGGGGTCGAAATAAAACAGTTTGCTTCCCTTCTTGAAACGTATGCCAACTACGCTGTACAATTGTCATCCCTCCCTTATGCCGATTTGTCATCTTTCTAGTACATTCAATATATTCCATGAAATACCGTATTATCCTTCCGGTACCCGACACGAATTGATCACTTATTTCCGCCGTCGTAAGCAAAAACACCGCCCTCCTTGGCGGTGTCAGTTCACATCTTATCGGTTAAAAATTTACGAGCAGCGCAGTCGCGTACATCACGAGCATACCGATCGTAATTCCGCTGAAGTTCGCCCACGATACGGCCGGATATCCTTTTTCCGTCGATTCTCGGATTACCATCTTGGATATGACGTAGATGACTTGCAGGATGGCGCCTGCCCCGATCCCGAAGAACAGCGCGGCGAACGTCGGATCGAATATGAATCCGCCCGTCCAAGTACCCAATATGGCCGGGGCTCCCGCTATGGCGGCTAGCGCCGCGAACGTTTTCCAGGTCGGTCGGTCTTTCAGCAGCGGTGCGGCAATGCCCACCCCTTCCGTAATATTGTGCAGCGTAAATCCGATCACGAGAAACGTTCCGAGCGCCGACTCCCCTACGGCAAAAGCGGCACCGATCGCCAACCCTTCGCCGAAGTTATGCAAGCCGATTCCCGTCGCCAGCTTATACGAGATCCGTTTGCCGCTCGCGGGGGCGTGCCGCATTTTCCGGCTGTTCATCTGGTCGACCGCAATCAAGAACAAGAAGCTGAGCAACGCTCCGAACCAGACGAGACCCGTTCCCTGAAACACGCCCGGCGCCTCCGCAGCCATCTCGAATCCTTCCTCGAGCGTATCGACGAACAGGAAAAACAACAGACCGACCGTAAAAGCAAGAATGGCGTGCATCCCTTTCGTCGAAAAGCGCCTCATGAACGGGTACCACAACAGCCCTAATCCTACCGGGACGATCCCTACGTAAAATCCGATCAAAGCGTACTGCGCAAACCGGTTCCCATCGGCAACCGGCGTCAATGCGGCGGCCGCGACCTCACCGGAGAAAATCAGCCCGTTCGAGGTGATGAATTTGATCTCGTGCGGATCGCCGGCTACCCACGGATACGGAATATGCACGATCGCATGACCGAAGCGAGCCAAGATCGGCCCCGGATCGTAGGAAGCGTTCCAGAACGAATCGTCCACGACGACTTGCGCGATCGTCACCTCTTCCGGCCCGGAGTTCAACACTTTGACCTCGAACCCGTCATCCGTCAATTTGATTTTCTCCACGTTCAGTACTTCGATCGGCGCAGCAGGCTCGTTCTCCACCCCGGTACCGAGTACGGCAATTCCCGTCACCAAAGCGATGAGGAGAATCAGCGGCAAAATTCCGAGAAGCAGCATTTTCCCTCTGCCATGGCTGATATTACGGTCCATAGGATTCATACCCAGATTGCTCATATTCGCCCTCTCCCTCCTTCCTCATTCGGCTAAAAAGAAACCCATCCAGCCCAATTCCGCAAATTCGCTTTGATGGGCGTGGAACATATAACGGCCGGGCTTGGGAAATACGATTTCCAGAATGCCCCGCTCACCTTGGCACTGCATGATCGTATCGGTATAGGAGGGACGGGCTTCCGGATCGGCGCCGGTCGCGTAGTAGTTGAAGAAGTTGGCGTGAAGATGGAACGAATTGATCGGATCGAATTCCGTGAAATTGCTTACATAGATCCGGACCAGCTCGCCGGCCTTTACTTTGATCGGTTCCTGGAGATAGGCGAAGGCGTAGCCGTTTACCGTGTACACTTCATTCTCGCCGTCCAGATCCAGGTCGAATCCGTTCATGACCATGCTGAACTCCTTGGCGGTCGGTCTCGGTTTGACCGGGTCGATAATGAAATTCCCGTACAGCCCTTTGTGTATGTGTCTGGCCAGCGGTGCGACATGACAATGATACAGCTGCATGCCGGCCGGCTTCGCTTCGAACTCGTAAGTAAACGATTCGCCCGGAAGGATGGCTTCGAGTCCGTCCATATTCGTCGGGTGAATGCCGTGAAAATGAATGGAGTGCGGGTGAGAGGATTGATTCAAGAATTTGATCCGGAGAAGGTCTCCCTCCGTGCAGCGCAAAGTCGGACCGGGAATCGTGCCGTTATACGCCCACCCCGGGAACTTGATTCCTTTCGCAATCTCAACTTCATGCTCGCGGGCTTTGATCTCGAATTCGCGAACGGTTTTCCCGTCCGTCATTTTGCTGACCTTCCCGTAATCGAATTGCGTCAGTGCGTTCCGAGCCATTTTCAGACCCTCGGTTACGTCTGTTCCCGGATCGTACCCATGCTTCATGCCCGCATGCAGATCATTCTTCAGCGCGTTATGAACGTCATGCTTATCCATCGCTTGCGCCGGCTTCTGAAACCATGTTCCGGGATTCAAAAGCGTGCTTCCCACTAACGCGAAGGTGCTCGCCGCCCCCCACTTCAACACGTTCCTTCTGGAGATGTTGTTTTTCAATCCTCGCAGCCTCCTTTTTTTTGTGCAAGTCAAAAACTATTGACCCAGTGCAAATTTATGTCCAAAAAAATATTTTTTTACCCGGGGACATAATGTTTCCGTTGGGCAACTTTATAATCATCATACTCCCGCGATCCTGATTTTGTAAATCTTTTTTTTTGTACGGCTTGTCACGATGCGGCTGTTTCCTTTCATGGTCCTCTTTGTATAAAATGGTTCTATAGCCGCACCGCACCACTTCGAAGGAGGGATTGCATGATGCGTTGGCGCGACATGCTGCTGCGCTTTCGGAATGAGGCGGAGCATAGTCTGAAGAGGCTTCGCGAGTTCGTGCTGGATCGGCCGTTTCGGCCCGGCACTGTCATTCGGGGGCGCTACTCGATCCGCAAAGTGCTCGGCATCGGGAGTTATGGGATCAGCTATTTATGCGAGGATTCGGCGGCAAACGGACACACCTGCGTCATGAAGCAAGTGAAACCCAGCAAGCGTGCGGGAAGAACCGGCCTGCCGGTATACGAGCGGGAAGCGGCCGTATTGGGCAAGTTCGATCATCCGGACATCCCGAAGCTTCTGGACCGTTTCGAGGAACGGAACGATCTTTTCCTCTGTATGGAATATAAAGAAGGCCGGAACCTCGAAGACTTGATTATGGCGGACGGAACAGTCTTTACCGTACCGGAAGCGCTTCGACTGATCCATGGCGTCGTCGGTATTCTCGAGTACGTACATAGCCGGCATATCGTCCACCGTGACGTGCGGATTCCCAACCTGATTTTGCAGCCGGACGGCCGGACCGCTTTGATCGATTTCGGACTCGCATGCCCGGTGTCGGCTGACGGGCGGCTTCCGTTCGAGGAAGAGGATGGCGGCGATAAGTATACGGAAGAAAAACGGATACGCCGGAAGCCCGTTTTTGCGAGCGATTTCTATGCATTGGGCCACAGCTTGCTGTTTCTGCTCTATACCGGATTTGAGGAAAAGCCCGGACAAACGGATCGCGGGTGGGAGGAAGAACTGCGCCTTCACCCGGATATCCGCCGCTTCATCCGCCGACTGCTGCAGCTGGACCAGCCGTACGATACAATCGCGGAGCTGCGCCGCGATCTGGACGAATTGATCGGGAAAGTGCGTTGAGCAAAAAGAAAGCTTGCCGTCAAATCCGGCAAGCTGATCGGCAGTACGACTGCCATTTAGGAGCTGGAGTAGCTCTTGTGTTTGCGCCTGTAATACGTATGCCCTTGGTTGTTATGGTGGTGAGTGCCTTGGTTGGAAGGCGGGTATCCGCCTTGGCGCTTGTACGAGTCGCTGCTGCTGTACCGGGATTGGTGGCCTTTATGTCCAAGCTTCGACATGAGCAGTTCTTTCAGCATTCGTTTCAACATCAGTACTCCCCCATTCGCGTAAAGTGGCTCTTAAGCCCTCTCCTTTTACTACGCAAAAATGGAGCCGAGGTTTCAAAACGGCGCTACAGCTTGAAACGTTCGACCGTTTTGTTCAGCTTGTCCGCCATTTCGTTCAGCGAGCCGGCCGCGGCGGTAATCTCCTCCATCGAAGCCAATTGCTCCTCCGACGATGCGGCTACGCTCTGGGAAGCCGACGCGGACTGCTGCGAGATTTCGGATAACTCGAGGATGGAGGCGGTCACCTGTTCGGTGCGACGGAACGGACGATATGACGGAACGATTCTCCGATCTGGTTGACGATGTCCGAAAGACCCCGTACCTTATTCAGCCGCATTAGCGGTTTGTTCCGCGCTCGACCGCAGCGTCTCGGACGATTGTCCGACTTGAACGCTCAGCTCGCGGGTTTGCCTTATCAAATCGCGTATATTAGCGATCATCGTGTTGAAATGCCCCGCCAATTGTCCTACCTCATCCTGCCGTCGAACCGGTATCGCTACGGTTAGATCCCCGGTCGCCGCCTGCTGCGACAAACGGGTCAAAGCGCGGACGGGCTTCAGCATGAAGCGGAATCGACGCAACGAAAAAAGGAGCCGCCGCTTAGGCAAGCTCCTCTTCCTCATATAAGCAAATTGAACAGCGTCGGATTTTTGTTGAGCTCGACGTATTGGATGCCTCTTTCGATCATCCGCTCGATCAGCGGCTCGTAATCTTCCTTATTTTTCAGCTCGATGCCGACCAGCGCCGGCCCGTTTTCTTTGCTCGTTTTCTTCGTATATTCGAAACGCGTAATGTCGTCGTTCGGTCCGAGCACCTTGTCGAGAAACTCCCTCAGAGCACCGGCCCGCTGCGGAAACTGTACGGTAAAGTAATGCTTCAGTCCTTCGTAAATCAAGGACCGCTCCTTGATTTCCTGCATCCGCTCGATATCGTTGTTGCCTCCGCTAATAATGCAGACGACGTTTTTGCCCGCAATCTGCTCGCGGTACATATCGAGCGCCGTGATCGACAGCGCTCCCGCCGGCTCGGCGACGATCGCGTTTTCATTGTACAGCTCAAGGATGGTGGTGCATACTTTGCCTTCGGGTACTACGACGATATCGTCGACCACTTGGCGGCAAATTTCGTAGCTCAGCTCCCCGACCCGCTTCACGGCCGTTCCGTCGACGAACTTGTCGATCTCCCCTAGCGTAACGATTTCTCCCTGCTCGATCGAGCGCGACATCGAAGGGGCACCGGATGCTTCGACGCCTATTAGCTTCGTATGGGGGCTGATGCTCTTGACGTATGTGCCCACTCCCGCCGCAAGGCCGCCGCCCCCGATGCCGGCGAAGACATAATCGACCGGCTCGCGCATGTCGGTCATCAGCTCGAGTCCGACCGTGCCTTGCCCGGCCATAATTTTCCGGTGGTCGAATGGGTGCACGAACTGCATCCCTTCACGTTCGCCGAACTCGATCGCCTCGCGCAGCGAATCGTCGAATGTGTCTCCGCTCAGAATGACTTCGATATAGGAGCCGCCGAACAGCTTGACCTGGGAAATTTTTTGGCGCGGCGTCGTCGTCGGCATAAAGATGTTGCCCCGCACTTTAAGCGCCCGGCACGAGTAGGCTACGCCTTGAGCGTGGTTGCCTGCACTGGCGCAAACGACCCCCTTCTCCAGCTTGTCCGGCGGCAGGCTGCTCATCAGATTGTAGGCGCCGCGAATTTTGAACGATCGGACTACCTGCAAATCTTCGCGCTTCAAATACACGTTGCAGCCGTACTTCTCGGACAATATATAATTTTGCTGGAGCGGCGTATGCGTTACGACATCTTTCAATACATGATTAGCCATTACGATATCTTCAAGTGTGATCGTTTGATTGTCCATGCTGACCCCTCTGCTTAACGTGATGATCTCTATTATACACCGCGCAGGCGGAGTGTCCATCTCGGCGGAAAAGGGCCGCTCGGCTGTGCAGCCCTACATTCCATAAACATTTTCTTCTATGCTTCGTCGACGGAAAGCTCGTCCAAAGCTTGTTTCGCACGAATGCGCGCCTCTTCGACCGAATCCGCCGATGATAACGCGACCGCCATGCGGCGTCCCGTCTTCGTGACCGGTTTGCCGAATAGTCGCACCTGCGTATTGGGAACGGACAACGCTTTATCCACACCGCCGATGCGATAGTTTTCCAGCTCGCGATCCGCCTTCAGCGGCCGACTGGCGCCAGGCGTCATCATTACGATCTCCGGGATCGGATAGCCGAGTATGGCTCGGACGTGAATCGCGAACTCGGACAAATTTTGCGTTACGAGCGTAACCAGTCCCGTATCGTGAGGCCGCGGCGAAACTTCGCTGAAATACACTTTGTCTTCCGTCAAGAACAGCTCGACGCCAAAAAGACCGTAACCACCTAGCTCGTCCGTAATCGTCTTCGCAATGTGCTTCGCTTCCTCGATCTGACGATCCGACATGGCGTGGGGCTGCCACGATTCGATGTAGTCCCCGCTCTCCTGAATATGCCCGATCGGCGCGCAGAAGCTTGTCCCGCTCACGGAGCGGACCGTAAGCAGCGTAATCTCCGACTGGAACCGGATAAATTGTTCGATGATCACTCGTCCGTTCCGCACTCGCCCGCCTTCCATCGCAATGTTCCAGCATGGCTCGATGTCCTTCTCTTCTCGGCATACGCTCTGCCCTTTGCCCGACGAGCTCATGAGCGGCTTGATGACGCAAGGATAGCCTGTTTCCTTGACCGCTTGGACGAACTGCTCGTACGTATCGGCGAATTTGTAGCCGGCCGTAGGCAATCCCAGCTTCTCCGAGGCAAGCCGGCGGATGCCTTCGCGATCCATCGTAAGCTTCGCGGCGCGGGCCGTAGGAATGACGCGATACCCTTCCGCCTCCAGCTTCACCAGCTCGGAAGTCGCAAGCGCTTCGATTTCCGGTACGATCAAGTCCGGCTTCTCCCGCTCGATTACATCCCGCAGCTTGTCCGCATCCAGCATATCGATCACGTAGCTGCGGCGGGCGACCTGCATCGCCGGCGCATCCGCGTACCGGTCTACCGCGACCGTCTCCACGCCCAGCCGCTCGGCTTCGATAATCACTTCCTTGCCCAATTCTCCCGAGCCGAGCAGCATCATTTTCCTCGTGCGAAACATAGGTAAGTTCCCCCGCTTCATCTTCTTGATCTAAAAAGAGGTAAGGAGAATAATACTCCTTACCTCTGCCCAGGCGTACGGCTCATTCGATTCACGCGCTCCCTCATGGTACCCCATGCTCCGCCAGTCACGCATAAACGTTTATTTTGTCAGTTCGATCATACTGGAATCTTGGCGGAAATGCAATATCGCTGCAAGACGTGATCACGATTGAATCGTACGGGATGCGCCGACATACCACACCAAGAAGGCGAAGCACAGCGCCGCGATAAAACCGTATCCGCCGAACACGTCGTACCGGGTCGAAAAGTAACCGAAGCCGATGCCGATGAAGGTATGCACGACATTTTCCCCCAACGACCGGAATGAATCGATCGTCGCCCGCATCGTCGAATCGATCCGGTGATGCAGGTAACCGGCGGCTAGCGGCTCCATCACCCCGGAGAACAAGCAGATGACGAGCATTGCCGCAAGGCCGATATAGTCCTTGCTTGCGGCGGTATATGCAAAGCCGACGGCGAAGATGGATCCGACTATAAGAATCAACGTCCTGCTGCTGAAACGCTTTAACAGCGCGTGAGCCAGCAAATTGCCCGGCAGCTGCAAGAGCATGATCGCGGCCGACAGTACGCCGAAGAACACTACCGGCATCTCCAATCTATTCGCGTACAGCTGCCAAAACTCCTCGATATAGCCCATCGCCGAGCCTGTTACCATTCCCGAGAGCACCACGAGGCTGACTCCCTTGTTTTTTCTAAAGAAACGCAAAGATTCGGTCACATATTGCTTGAACGGAATCTCATGTTCGTCCGCAGGGCCGCCTGCAGCTGCTGCGGACTCGACCAGCAGCAGCGAGATGATAAGGGCGATCAGCGCGCTTCCGAGCGATATCCAATAGTTCAGCTCCAAGCCGAAACGGCCGGCGAGCAGGCTGCCGCACAAGGCGGCCAGTATGGCCGATACGAAATCGCAGGCGTTCAAGCCGCCCAGCTGCTTTTCGAATGAAGCCGCCTTGCCTTGAGCCACCAAGCTATCGTAGAGCAGAGCGTTCTCCGAGCCGCTACCGGCGGAACGGCTTATACCCGCCAAGAAGACGACCACCGCAAAGTGCCAAAATTCCGTTGCGTACAGCAGGATCGCAAACTCGCTGCAGCCGAGCAGGGCGCTGAACACCAGCATCTTTTTCCGGCCCCACTTATCGGCCATAATGCCGGTCGGAACTTCCAGGAGGACGATCGTCAGCGCGTAAATGATCTCTGTAAATACGACCATCTGGATCGTCATGCCCCGCTCTTCCCAGTACAGCCTTTCGATCACATAGGCGGGGATGAGGCTGGAAAAAAATCGAAGCGCATAAAGCTTCCAAAGGTTGGATACGTAGTTCATTGTGGAGCTCCTCTCCGAATCTGATTGGGCTTACCGAAGCTCAATCAGACAGGAGGCGCTCGCGGCGTGCTGGCGTCTAAGTCTTAGCAGGGAGGTCTGGCGAATGGGATCATGGCTCGGTCTCCTTCTTTAGATAGAATGACATCGGCAGTCCCGCTTCCGGGAACAACGAAACCGGTCAGGCGGTAACGCTTAGACCGTCCGCATGGCGGAATCGGCGGGCAATCCTTCCATATCCAGTTTACCACGATATCCGTTGCTTAGCACCGTTCCCAGACCCGTGTGTGAAAGTAAGTCAAGTGTTGCACGATCGTTTCACCATTCCGTTTACTTGCCTTGCTGCTTCATCTCCTGGATATGCTTGTTCGCTTTCTCGTCGGCCATCCGGAGCGCCGTATTGACGTCCATATTGTTTTGCGCCATTTCTTTATTCGATTCCTGAAGGATCGAATAAATTTTCGTGTCGTAATTCGTGCTCATCGGGGCGGGGGCCGGCGTCACTTTGAATATTCCCGCCAAGTTTTTGCCGTTATACACTTTCAAATCTTGCGCGTATTGCTTCTTCAGCTCCGAAACTTTCAACACCGTCATCCGTCCGGCTTTGTTCATCGCGGTTTGCGCTTCGTCCGTAAGCAGCGATCGGGCGACTTCATACGCTGCGTTTTTATTTTTCGATGCCGGCGGCACCATGAACAGATGGAAATCGATCTGTCGCCCCAGCTTCGGACGGTCGTCGAACGCCGGAAACGAAACTATGTCCCATTGGAACGTTTTCCCGTCCTTGTCCAGCTGCGCGAGCGTGTCGGTCACCGCGGCAATCCAGTTCGGATTCATCGCCAATGTCTGATCTTTGGAAAACTCATTGAATCCGTAGTTGAACTCTTTAGCCGGCCCGAGGTAGCCGTTCATATCGTACAATTGACGCAACGCCGAGAAGATCGTTTTGAAGCCATCCGATGTGACGATCGACTTCTGCTGCTTATCGTCCACGACCGGCAACGAATATTGCCGCACCAGCCCTTGAGGTGCCCCCATGGATACACCGATGTACCGAATTCCGCCTTCCGTCCGGGTTACTTTCTTGGCCAGCTCGAGCGTCTGGCTCCATGTCATCTCGTCCTTCGGATATGCAACCCCGAGCTTATCGAAAATCTCTTTATTATACAGCATCACGCCGTAATTCATCGAGAGCGGCAATCCGTATATTTCTCCTTTGGGCCCGAACTTCTTGAGCTCGTTCAAGGCTTCCGGCTCGATCCGGCTCAAGTTCAAGCCGCTCGTCTTCACCATCGATTGCAGATCTTCGCCGAAGCCCAGATCGAGCATATATTTCACGTACACGTTGCTCGTCGCGACCAGGTCCGGCACGACCCCGGAGGCGGCCAATTCTTCGGGAGATTTCGCACTCAGCAGCTCGAACGAAATATTCGGATATTTCGCCTGGATAGGCTTGATGATGTACGTCTGCAGCTCGCGATCATTGATGCCGGCCTGATAGTCATAGATCGATAATTTAACCGGCTCGTTGTTGTAGCCTCCGGCCGTCTTCACGTCCGCCACAGCGTTATCTTTGCCGCCGCAGCCGACAAGCGCCGCCGATAGCGGTACAATTGTCAAGACGGTAAGCAAACTCCTATGTTTCATGTTCGAACCCTCCCGATTTTGTATAGGTCCCTCTTCCATAAGGCCATAGCCTTATGCCCCCCACGTTATGTAAGCGTATTCAAAATATTATCAAATGAACTCACCTCCTTCAGCCAAAGAGATTGAGCAATTTTGAATAAGGGAAGAAGCCGGCACGGTTCCGCGCCTGTGCCAGCTTTCGTCACTTCCCTTGTCGCCGCTCGTTCCGTGAAGCAAAGCCGAAGCGTCAACGGGAATGGAGGGAATCCGGCCGTTCATATTTCTCGTCCTTTACCTCCTCCTGCAGCCGGTACAATTCTTTCTCCAACAGCTCTACGACGCGGGCATAGTCCGGATCGTCATACACGTTGATCATTTCGTAAGGGTCTTTCTTCAGGTCGAACAATTCCCATTCCGGCGGCTTCGGGTCGTCGGTTGAGCCTTTGGTGCCCAAAGCGTCGGCGTAATAGTAGATCAGCTTGTATTGCTCCGTGCGGATGCCGTAATGCGCATAGACGGCGTGCTCGGACATGTGCATCCAATACCGGTAATACATCGAAGTGCGCCATTGTTCCGGACGCTCCCCTTCTACGATTTGCCGGAAGCTTCTTCCTTGCATCTCCTCCGGTACGGGAATCCCCGCATAATCGAGAAACGTAGGAGCGAAGTCCGTATTCAACACCATGTGCCGATCCACGCTTCCTGGCCGGATATGCCGTGGGTAACGGATGATGAAAGGCATTCGCAGCGATTCTTCATACATGAACCGTTTATCATACCAGCCGTGATCGCCGAGGAAAAATCCTTGATCGGACGTATACACGACGATCGTGTCGTCCGCAAGTCCCTCCTCGTCCAAATAATCGAGCATTCGGCCGACATTGTCGTCGACGGAGGCGATGCATCTCAAATAATCTTTAATGTATCTTTGATATTTCCAGCTCTTCAGCGCGGCTCCGGTCAAATGTTCGGGAGGATCGATCTTCAGATCTTTCTTGGTCAAATCCCGGTCGATCCGCATCTCCGCCGCAGCCGCGGCACTCGCCCTGTTGCTGTAATCGTCGTTGAACGTTTCCGGCTCGGGGATCTCGACGTCTTCATACAGACGGGCATGCTTCTCGTCCGGTATCCACGGCCGATGCGGCGCTTTGTGGTGACACATCAGGAAGAACGGCCGGTCCTTGTCCCGGTTCCGGATCCAATCGATGGACAGGTCGGTGATGATGTCGGTCGCATACCCGTTCACGACCCGTTTCTCTCCGCCGCGTATGAAGGCCGGATTGTGGTAATCGCCCTGACCGGGCAAAATGTCCCAATAATCGAAACCGGTCGGATCGCTTTCGCCTCCATGCCCGAGATGCCATTTGCCGACAATCGCCGTCTGATACCCGTGCTGCTGCAGCAGCTTCGGCATCGTTTGCTGGCTTCCGTCGAACCTGTCGGACAACGTCCGGACGCCGTTGATATGATTGTAAACCCCCGTCAAGATCGCCGCCCGGCTCGGGGCGCAGATCGAATTCGTGCAGAAGCAATGGTCGAAACGCATTCCTTCTTCGGCTACCCGGTCGATGTTCGGCGTCCGATTGATCCGGCTGCCGTAGCAGCTCATCGCATGGGCCGCATGGTCGTCGCTCATGATGAACAAAATGTTGGGGCGTCCCCCCGCTCGCTGTTCCACTCTCGTCAACCTCTCCTTTCAATCTGCCGCTTCCAGGCCATTATAGCGAATCCCGCTCCCGGCAATCCATGTACAATACTCCGGTTTTGGGTACAAAATCACATGGCAATATGCTACGATGAACACAAAGAAACCGGTACGAAAGGGAGTTTCCCGAATGCTCACTCTCCGCTCGGCTTATTATGACGATATGATTCCGAATTGGCGAATGGCTCCCGTAGCCGTGGAATCCAACATATTGATTTTGGTCGTACAGGGCAAATTGGTATATTCCATCAATCATTCGATCATTACGGCCGAGAAAGGCGATCTTGTGTATATTCCGAAGGGAACGTTCCGCAGCGCGGAAAATGACGGCGGCACTCCCCATCGGAAATATTCGGCCCTGTTCGATCATTCGTTTCCCGTCGGATGCGTTCCGCTGTTCGACAACAATCGGTTTACGAAAAAACGGATCACCAATATCGATTATGTCGCCAAAAGGTTCGAAGCGCTTCACCGCGAGATGCGGGAAGAGAAGCCGATGCACCGTTTCGTCGCCACGGGGATTATTCAGGAACTGGCGGGAATCGCCAGCCGCGAGTCGGAGTCGACCGGAATATCGCCGACGAAGTGGCTGCTCGCCGAGAAAATGCAGCGCTATATCCGCGAGCATTATCGCCAGCCGCTTAACATTAACGAGCTGGCCGGACTGATCCTGCGTTCCCCGAACTACACGATTTCTTTGTTCAAGGAAGTGACCGGACAAACCCCCGGACAGTATATGCAGCAGCTACGGATCGCCGAAGCCCGCAACTTGCTGCTCGGCACCGATTTTACGATTACCGAAATCGCGGATTATTTGGGCTTCTACGATACTTCATACTTCTACAGGACTTTCAAAAAAGCGACTTCCATGTCTCCATCCGCATTTATCGCGATGCGGGAAAGATGAGAAAAACCGTCCGGGCAACGCCCGGACGGTTTTGGTGTGCAAACCCATACATTGGCGCGTTGGGAGGGAATGGGTACCCGGCTCCAACCGCTGTTGAAGTCGTGTTGTCTTGATTAGACTTTGCGGTAACAACACGACTTCAAAGGCGGCCCGAGTGTGATTTTGACGAGGTTCATGCCAAATTCACACCTAAACTTTCCGCTTCAATACCCATTCCCTCTCGGAGCTTTTGCGAAATGACTTCTACTCCAAATGCCCGTGTCCCAATCGCTTATTCCTACGGATGAAAAGCGGAATAAAGCTCGCGGAAATTGGCGTTCCGTTATTTCGAAAACGTAAGGTTGAAATCGGGCTTAACGGAAGTTTGAGTTCCGCTATCAGACAAAATAAATAGCATTTATACTAAACCAGAGCGAATAACGGAACTGAAAGTTCCATTTGTGATGCATGTACTCTCTTTCTGAACCGATAGAGGAAATGAAAGTTCCGCCTCACTCTCTCCATCAAGCCTTCACATGTAGAGCGTGACACGTAATGGTATATTTTCGCTTTTGTACGGTGAAGGACTTTAACCTCCGATACTTTGAGAAAAGCGCCCCTCGCGGACGAGTGGGCGCTTTCTGCATGAAGTAAACATCGCTATGGCTGCACAGCCGGTTTGGTGGAGTATCCCTCGAACAGTCTCCCTCCGTAAGGGGCAAGAACTTCGTCGGCATATCGGATGACCGCCGATGCATCATGCGGCGAGCTGTAAAAAGCTTGAAACGATTCGGCGAATCGTCCGGCGAAAACCGGATCGTATTCCTCCAAAGCCCGCGGGATTCGCCTTCCCCTTGAGACCCATCGCCTATTGGCGCGGAGCACCAGCTCATGCAACGCATGCGCCAATTCCTGCCCAGCGAAGATCGCTTCTCCTGCCGGAAGCCCGCCTTGCAAATCCAACAAATGGTTCGTTATCGCGAACCGGGCGCGCCGGACTTCTTGCTCGGACCATGCCGGAGGACCGGCATCGAGCAGCCGCCGAGCTTCAAGCTGTATGCCCTCCGCCGTGCCGTCGTCAACCAAAATTATGCCGCTCGCGAACATGTGGGGCAATGACGGTCGCCCGCGCATACAATCCCTGTCAAAAAACTGTTTGTATGTGTCCCGGTTGTGCATTAATATTTCAATCATCCAGCCGTACTCGCAATACGCCTCTGCATAAGCCGCCGGCGCATCGTCCGAGATGATGACGATGTCCAAATCGGAATACGCCGTATCCTCTCCGCGAGCCGTACTTCCGGTCAGTATCGCGATATTGCAACTCGGGAAATGATCCGATACAAATTGCTTAGCAGCCTCCACTCCCGACATTTTCATATGAAATCTCCGTTGCCGAGACAGATCCGGTTGCTCAACGTAAACCGGTCCCCGGCCCGGACGTCGACCAGCATTCGTTTGCCCATGTAATCGATCGCCTGCTTGCCTTGCTGCACGCGTACTTTTTCCGTCCCTTGCCAGCCTTCTTCTCCACGGAACATCGTAATATCCGTTCGGAACACAAGCCGGTTCCCTTGTATGCGGGGATCTCTGATGTAGTAAGGAGACGGCTTCTTGTAGCCCTCGCCGTCAATAAATCCGACGGCATCTTGAAGCTGGGCCGAATCCGGCACTTCCCCGGCGAACTCCACCTCGATCAGTCTGAGCTCCGTATCGACCGAGGTGACGGTTCCCCGCCATTCGGACTGCGCCCGCTCCCATCTCAACCCGCCCGATTCGATCACCGTGTAACCTACCGCTTCGACTAATACCGGACGGTTGCCGGAATAACGGATTAATAGCGTTTGCGCATCGGTCGTATGCAGCAGTCCCGCCTCGTCCCGGAACGTCACCGGCTTCCTTTGATGGCGTGCGGAAATGACGATATCACGGCTCCCGTCAAGATGTGTCGCGCTAAGGCCGACAGGCTCGAATACGCCGTCATGTACCCCGCTTCTGCACTCCATGGCTTGAACGGACTTCAGAAAGGGATTACCTTCAAAAGGCTCCATTACCGTAACGAAGGAAGCGGCATGACCTTCAGGCTCGTCCTGCTCGTCCCTAATCAGAACATAAGTATCCCACGGCGATTTTTTCATTTCTTGTCCGCCCTTCTCGCCCAGGCAGCATATCAATTCCCGCTCTTTACCGTTCAGCGCGGTAATTTTCAACGAACTGTCCCCGTACGGGTAAGTCCATGATACTTGTCGGCCCGCTTTCGCTTTGCGGATCGCTTTCATCCAGCCGTACCCGGGCTGCCCGTACAGCGGAATGTCCGCTCCGGCAAGCGTTCCTTCCATCGGCTCCCAGTTCTCGATCCCTTCGAACGCGACCTGCTCCAGCGATACGTCCAGACCGTGAGTATTGTAATCGAATTTGGAGCCGCCGGAGACGAGAAACCGGTCCAGCACGTATGCGTTTTCTCCGTCCGGAGCTTGAATGAGCCATGCCCATCTTTCGTAGTGGCTGCCGGGATACGCCTCTTTGTTCTCCATTCCCGCCGCTTGAAACGATTTCCCTTCATAATGCTCGAGCTGAACGGAGCTCGAAGGCGCCTGATTTTTGCCGTCTATCAGTACGACGTTGCACGACGCGGAATGAAGCTCCCATTGCCGGATTTTCGGACCGATCCAAATAAACGGATAATGGCCGCCGAACGCCAGCTGATGCACCCCGTACGCTCCGAGCCATAGTCCGAGCTTATCGCCATGCGCATGAGGCAGTGTAGGTTGTCCGTATAACACAAGGTGCTTCGTATTCCGGGCCGTGCTGCCGCTTCTCAAGATGCTGATTTCCGAGTCCTCCGCCAAGAACGAAGGCTGCACTCCTTGTGACGATTGCTCGCGGTACGGCGCCAGCTCCGACTCGGACAAGGCGTTCGCAAGTACCAGGAGAGACTGGTTGCCGCCTCTTCCGTTATCCGCGCAAGCCTCCACCCGCAGTCTCGCCAGCTCCTCCTCGCTGTAATGGGTGAGCGCCTGCCCTATAATATCCCGTGCCGAAGGCATTCTCCGAAACACGGTTTCGCTTAACGCAAGAAAAGGCATCATCCCGTTTTTGCGCTTGTCCGATAGGGGAAGCAAATTATCCACTGGAGTGTCGCCGAATGCGGATGATAAACTTCCGCATCTGTAACGGTAATAAAAAGCGATAATTTCTTTCACGCCGAAGCGGGGATCCTCGAACAAATTCAAAGGCTCTATGAACGGACCGTCGTCCTGGAACAAGTAAGTCCAATTCGGGTAGTTCATCATGGCATAAGACATCAGCTCGACATAGCCGGACGAATCGTACGCGTATTTTCCGTCCCGGTAATAGCCGTTTTTCAGCTTGGAGAATAAGCTGAAGGCGGAATCCATAAGCACTTCGTGAAGCAGCTCTCCGTTCTGGATCAAAGCCGCCGCTTCCATCTCCAGCTCGAGCAGCCTCATCGACCAGTCGCTCGCGCCGCTTCGCTCCAATTCGCACGTATAGATGACATAAGGGATCATCTCCCGCTCCACCGCTCTTCGCAGATCGAACGGGACTGCGCGCCGCTTGTTCTCGGCATCGGGCTTCCGCGCGAACAACGCCTCCAAGTCGTCATGAAACGCGTCGATTCCATCGAAAATAAGGTCGTACGCTTCCAGCAAGTTTTTCTTCCATTCCGTGCCCGTCGTGGACGGCTCCGACAAATGCACCGTATCCGAATAGCTCCCGTCATGGTAGCCGCCGTTCATGTAAGGGTACAGCTCCGCAATTCTCCCGATCAGAATGGCCGCTTTATAGGCGTAACGGACATCTCCGGACAATATGTATGCATACGCCAAATTCGGAATTCCCCCGGCATACAGGGTACCGCTCGTTTCCGGGACGACGTTCTTATCGGTGATGGAAGGACAGTACGGCGCCGCCATCGCCATTGCCAGCCGGTAGTTGCGGGTTGCCGCGACAAGCATGCATCGGGTATATGGATTGGGGAATCCTTCCGGAATCAGAAATCCTTCTCCGTTATCTTCCACGATCACTTCCTCGCCCGTCGCGGGATTGTTCAGCTTCTTGCCCGGATACCACCATTCCCCGGTCTTCTCGTTGTAGAACCGGAACGGCGTTTCCAAGCATGTTTTCAGCGTAAGCCGGTTGCCGCCGGTCAACGGATCTCCGTAAAACTGGCTCGGCGTCATCGCCCGTGGATTGCCGGGAATAATGAAATCGAACAATTCGTCATCCGATTTGGACGCCCAGTAATCCGCTACTTCATAGATCCTCGCGGCAATACGGGCGCCCCAATCCGTCTCGCGGGCGTTGCGGCGGGCGCGCTCCGCATCCTCCGGTTTGATTCGCAGCGAGAAGCCCGATTTTTTGGCGCGTACGTGGCGGAGCATTTCAGGGGGGAGCTTCTGCTTCTCCCATCTCGTATACGCCTTGCTGCTGTCTTCGATCGCGCGACGGGTCCAGGCGTCCGTCTCATCCGCCGTTAATCCTTCGGCGAAAATCAAATCCCCGATTCCTTGCAAACAATGCACCGAAATCTCCCCGGGCAAACCGGACCACTTTGACAAAGCAGGCGCGCCCGCGCGCATCCGTATCACATTTAGTCCGATATAAGGTCGCGAATCTCTGCTCTTGTAGACCAGACCGAGCGGCATCACCACGGTTATTTCCAATACTCCGCCTCGAAAGACCGTGCTGCTGCGGACCTCTTCGACCGGAGAAAAACGGACGATATCGTACTCCATCGTCTCCGCCTTCGTTCTGCCTTCGGAATCGACGATTACTTGCACCAGATTATGAGGTCTTCGGCCCGAATGATCCGGATCGAAATTCAGACGTATCGTCTCCGCTTGCTGCGGGTCGGCATCATAACACCATATCCGAAAGTGAAGCATGCCTTTGTTCGTATAAGCGGCAAACTCGGACTTCCGGGAGGCTCTATTCATCGTATCGCCTTCCGTAAAATCTCCCGCAGCCGGAAGCTGTTCGAATTGCTCGGACTCCCGGACTACGTAATATGGATATAACGGCTTCAAAGCGCAGGATCCCTCCAAATCATTCTTTCGACTGGTAACATCATAACACGCGGATCGGGCCCGGCTGTTTTATAGTCAAGTAATTGACATGTCTAAAAATCTTTGTTCATCGCGGCTTCGTTTTCCACCTTCTTTTCGCGATGCGGGTTCGGGAAGTCCTTCCGCTTATCGCGCGGGAAGACCGTTTTTTCCGAACGGATGCCGATTTTGTTTTACCGGAATACGATTTTCTTGCTCTTGGCTTATTTCTTCGGGGGCGATACTTTGCGGGAGCGATAGGATCGGTAGGATGCGGAATAGTTGCCTCCAGCAAGTCGGCTTCGGTCCCGACCGGCACGCTATGGAGCGCGGGAAGCAGTCTGTAATCGATCAGCCGAATCGAATGCCGGAGAATCGCTTCCTTTATCCGGGGATCGGTTAACGACCGCAGCTCCCCGCCGCCGTACACGGGATGACACATGATTTCCGTCGTTCCGTCCGCCATCGACTCCATATGCGCAAGCAGCCTCTCCGCTCCGTCACTTTGTTCATACGTATCCATGATCAGTCGGTCCGTACTGGCTGGTCTGCACTCCAGCTGCGACGACCAAGGATGAAGCCGGATAGGGATTCGTTTCTGCTCGGCAAGTTTGCACATAATGGAATAGACGGAAGAGACCTCGAGATGAATATGATGATGGGAGTCGAGATGAGTTGGTTGAAGACCCGCCGATACGAGCATGTCGAACTGTCGGTACAATTCCCGTTCAATGTCCTGCACCCTCCAACCGTCCCTCTTATCTGAAAAGAAGCCGTCCGCCCCTACGAGGGATGGAACGCTTGCGGCAGGCGACAACGGCTTGCCGTAACTCAAATTTGCGTGCAATCCTACGCCGAGCGATCGGTTTCGTTTTGCCGATAAGACGGCGTGATTGAATCCCGGCATATTGGCCATCAGAGTAGTGCTTGTTACGATGCCGTTCCGATGCGCTTCGAGAATCGCTTCATTAATGTGCTTCGATAATCCGAAATCGTCGGCGTTTACGATCACATATTTGGACAATAAACTCCCCCCCCCCCCCCCATACACAAGGTTCAAATATCATATGCGTTTGGCGCCGGATCGATAGGGACACTAACCTGTTCGGCGCGTAGCAAGCAGTTATTCGGCCGCACCTTTTATACGTCAGATTAATACGATATGGTATGAACCGTGACATTTGCCTAGAGAGGTGTGTGCTTTATGACCGGAACGGTTAAACATTATTTTGCAAGCGGCAATACCGCCGCTGGCTTCGCCAACTTGTTCGATTCGTCTCTGCAGCGTCTGGAGCGTCTTTTCGTCCTGCTGGGAGGGCCGGGTACGGGAAAGTCGAGTATGATTCGGTCAATCGGCGACCGGTTGACGGAGAATGGCTACGATACGTGGTTTATCCACTGTCCTTTCGACAATGACTCGCTTGATGGTGTGATCGTACCCGGGCTGAGGGCGGGAATCGTAAATGGAACGGCGCCTCGCGTAATACGGCCTCGACTTTCCGGAGAAGACGTGCGGTACGTCGATTTGGACGCCGCCTGCGACCGGTCTCGGCTCGCTGCTCAAATGCCGTTGATCGAAAGCTTGAAAAACGAAATTTCCCGGGCCTATGAACACGGCTACTCCGGTTTCGCGGAGGCGCTTCGCATCCATGACGAATGGGAAACGTATTACATTACCAACATGGATTTTCCGGCAGCCGATACGTTGACCGCAACTTACGTGAAGCTTCTGTACGGGGATCGCAAGCTCGGGAAGAAAAGCCGGATCGACCACCGGTTCTTGGGTGCGGCTACACCGAATGGCGCCGTCGATTTTGTGCCTAATTTGACTGACGGTCTGAAAAGGTATCTCGTCAAAGGGCGTGCCGGGTCCGGGAAATCGACCATGCTGAAAAAAATAGCAGCGGCCGGTACGGAACGCGGCTTTGATGTGGAAATTTATCATTGCGGCTTCGACCCGAACAGCTTGGACATGGTCATCGTCCGAGAGCTCGGATTCGCCGTTTTCGACAGCACGGCACCGCATGAATATTTTCCCGACCGCCCAACGGATGAAATCATCGATATGTATGAGCACTGTATCCAGCCGGGGACGGATGAAGCGTACGCGGAGCCGATCGGCGAGATCAAGGGACGGTATTCCGCCAAAATGAAGGAATCGATCGGGCATCTGGCTCATGCCAAATCGCTGCAGGATCAACTGAAGCAAATTTATGTACCGGCCGTCGATTACGGTATAGTGGACCGGATCAGGGAGGAGATTGAACAGGAACTATCGGACATTGCGGCCAAGGTGAAATGAGTGGAATTAAGAAAAACCGCCGGGGAACGCTCCAGCGGTTCTTTTACGTGCAATCCCATACGTCAGCGCGTTGGGAAGAAATGGGGATTTGGCTGACTGCGTTGTGGCCTCGACCCGCTTAATGGAAAACCTACAGTTCATTCAACTTGAAAAGAGCAAACAGCGAGTAATAACGGGAAAACCTACAGCTAATTTCATCATAATCGGGTCAAAGCAGCCTATTCGATAAAATAGACTGCAGGTTTTCCAGTTACGGGAACGGAAACGGTTCGAATGAGCCGGCGTTTGCCTTGGGTACAATTGAAGCACGTATGTAAGCTTTTCGCTCCAACACCTATTCCCTTTTGAAGTTATTTCGAGGAAACCTTACTCCATTCGGCCCTCCGCGGTAAATCTCAAGTACGCTTGGATGGTATATACCATTCGAGGGCACCAGCCGATTGAAGCTCATGCGAAAAAGTTTCAAATCTCGGCTTCGACAGATCGATATTATATCTCATCTGGTTCTCGCTTGTGCAAATGTTGCTCCAAAAATCGCCCACGTGCTTCTTCTCGAACCGGAACGCGACATAGTCGCCCTCGGGGATCTTGAAAGCGATCATCCCTTCCGGCACTTCGCCCGGGGCGCTGACCTCCACCGCTACGATCGGGCGGAAATCGCCCGGAATGACGAGGTACGGACTATCGCTAGTCCGAGTGCCGATTTCTTCCATTCTCCCCGCCAACTCGCCGAATAACCGTTTCTGATCGTCCAGATCCCGGCCTTGAAGCCCGACGAGGCTTACCGCCTCGATCTTGACTTTACGAACTTGCATCAATTCCGCGATGTCCACATTGCCGCTCATCTTCTCCAGCCTCCTTTATGAATCCTTATGGGTAGGTACGTTGCATGGGCCAGGGTCGAGCCGATGTCGGCTGTCCCGACGAAGCTTGGAGAACGGCAAGCATCCTCTCCAGCAATTCGACGCCTTGTTTCTCCGCCTCTTCCGCTACCGCCAGCAAGGAAATCGCCCGATCCGCTTGCCCGGGTTCGTTCGGCTCGCCTCCTTGCGGAAAAGGAAACATGCCGCGCATCGTTACAAGAGCATCCGCCGCATGCCGGTAATAAACCGAAGCGTCTTGCGCCAGCGCGCCGATCTCTCGGCCGATCTCGTCTTCCTGCATCCACTCGACGGACACTCTTCTTAGAAACTCCGCCGCGAATTCTCTCGCATCGCTAATAACCCCAACGTTGTACGCATTGGCGAACGCTTCGACCGTCCGGGCTTCAAACGCTTCTTTCCATGCCCCGTAACCGGCCAGACCGTTCCGGAATGGCTGGCCGTCTTCCCGGATGACCGGTATCCGCGCGTGAGCGACTATCATCTCGAGCGCATCCCGCATCGACTCGCGCCGATCCGGCTCAAAGCTTGATTCGATGCCGAGCAGAAACAACTCGCCGATTTGGCCGTGGCCGAGCTTCGTATAGGGGATTTCGCCGTCTTTCCAATTATCCTTGCAGCGAAGCGTCCGGGCGTCGTCGTCGTAACCGTATATGACGCCGAACTCGGGCGTGAACAGATCCCAAGTCATAACCGGTAGTCCCCTGTCGATGCTCCTCTGGACGAATGCAAGCCCTTCCTCGAGCTCTTCGAGCGTCGGAGCAACCGGAGTAGCCGTAATGGTTCCCATAGACTTGCAGTGAAACCCGAGATTCCTCATGCCCCTCGAGAAAGTAGCCCCCCAATCGAACGAGGCGTAAGGCCCGCCGATATCTACTGTCTCGGCATGTATGTTGAGCCGGAATGCGAGACCGGTATACCCCATTACATCGACCAAGTCGTGCTGCTTCTTATCCGTATAATGCATCATATTGGCCATAGCTTGCGCAGCCGTTGTCCATGTTACGGAATAATTGGTTCTTCCATGCGGATTCATTCGCTCATTGCCTCCTTCTGATACTCAAAATGGCGGGGGTGCCAGCGTACGGGCCCGGGGAAGCCTGAATTGTCTTCGCTTGTCCACGTACATGCTGACGTGAACGCGCAGCCGTTCCTGCTTCACCTTGCGTCTCGAATTGGCAATGTGGTTATAGACGTTGGCCGTCGAGGTATGGAACAATCCCGCTATGTCGGCAGGCGTCAGTTGGTCGAAGAAGAACGCTTCGAATATTTCCCGCTCTCTGCGGCTTAAGCAGTGCAGCAAGCCTCGAATATGATCGACCGTTTCTTTCCTCAGCAACAGAACGGCCGGGTCGGAGTTATCCGTATCCCGCTCGGCGGATGACCGGGCCAACCGGTGCAGGATACTGTCAAGATCTCCCCATTGTTCTCTTCCACGGACAGAAGCGGCTGCGTCGTTGTTTGGGATCTGTCCTTCCCAGCTGGCAAGCGGCATTTCTTTGGAGTACGGACCGCCGCGTCTCAGCTTCATCAGCGCCTGATTTCGGACAATCCGATGAAACCACGGCAAAAAACGCTTCGGATCGGATAACGTTCCTACCCGGAGAAAAGCCCGGACCAACGCGTCCTGCACGATATCTTCCGCCAAATATTCATCTCGCGCCATCGATTGCGCCAAACTGCACGCTTTCGTCCGGTGCCTCCGGACAAGCTCTCCGAACGCGGACCTGTCGCCGGTCTTGGCTTGCTCCGTCAAAGCTTCATCGCTGAGCGACCGCAGCTGTCCGTCTTGCTCCGCTTCATCCCGACCTGCCGGATCGGCGTACGATTCGACGCTTTTCTTTCTCCATGCCGACTCCAATTGTCCCCGGATTTCCGATACGAGCAATGCAGCACCCCATTTCCGCCTATACTTCATAGATGCCGAGGCGAGCGGATATCTATATGGATTCGAAAAAAAAAATTTCCAGCAGTAACTATTTTCCATGAAAAAGTCAAGAATCCTCTTCTATTTTGTCAGGAACGGAGCCGGCTAAGCAAATCCAGGTTGTACTCGATCGATTCCGCTGCCCATTGGAGCGTCTCTTCCACGTCTGCCTTGTTCTTCACGATGTGCAGCAGTCGGCTGTTGATTTGTCCGGAGAAGTAAGTCTCCCAAAATAGGCTGCTTGCGCCGGCGCTCGGAACCGCATGCTCAAGCTCGTCGATAAAGATTTTTCGGATCGGATCGGACCGGTGCCCGAGATCACGTAGCAAAGAATGCGTGTTCGCAATCTCGGAGACCGCGTGCAGCTCGGACAGCGCGCTGCGGGAGATCAGCATTTGCTTCAGGAACAACCATGCCGCCTCCGGGTTGGCCGCTTGCGAGGAAATGCCGATCGCTCCCGCTGCGGCGACATTAACGCGCGCACCATCGGCGAACTTCGGCATCGGCGCCGTGCCGAAAGGCTCTTTCATATTTTTGGTTATACCGTGCATCGCATCGATGTAGTCTACAATCATGCCCATCCGTCCTTCCCAGAACAGACGCCGAAATCCATAGTCAACCATCGGGGCGGCCGCTTTGTGCACATGTATGAGATCCGCCGCCCATTGCAACGCAGCTATCGTTTCCGGACTGTCCAAATACCCTTTCACCCTTGTCCCGTCCGGCGAAATGAATCGTCCTCCCCGGCTTAGCACGATCGGCTCCAAAATGTTCGTATGGTAATAGAGGGAAGCCCCATACTTCCATTGCTTTGGGTCGCCTTCGGACGCCATCAGTACTTTCGCGGTCTCGGCGAACGTTTCCCAGGTCCATTCCGCCTCCGGGTGCGGCAGACCTGCACGGTCGAACCATGACTTGTTATAAAAGACGGCCATCGTCGCTCCGGCCAGCGGGATGCCGATCACCTCTCCATCCACGGTCATCAAATCCTGAAAAGGTTTAATGAAATCGTCGGTATTCACGTTGTCCCGCTGCAAATATGGCGTTAAATCGGCTAAATATCCGAGCCGGTCGTATTCTTTGCCGCGCGCACTGTCCATCAGGATCAGATCAGGCGCCTGATGTTCCGCCATATATTGGCGCAATTTGTCGTGGTAATTGTGAACCGTATACACGTTCAGCGTCAGTTCAGGATGATTCTCTTCGAACTGCCGTTTCACCTTGTCCATCAGCTCGTCCGATAGCTGGGGGTTCGGAAAGCGCAGCATTTTCGGGAATAGAAGCGTGCTTGCTACTTTCTCGGCGAATGCCGGCGCATCCAGACGGTTTTCTCGAATCGTTCCATCCATCGTTCGGATCAGCTCCTTTTTTAATTTGATGCGTGTCCGCCTTATCCTGCTGTCGACCGCTTTAACGGTCAGACCGAGAAACCGGCCGATCTCCTCCATGCTGTAGCCGTACATTTGCAGTACGATCGCCGTGCGGTTGTCTTCCTCCAACGTTTGCAGAGCGTCCCAGACGTCTATGCTCATCTGCTGCCGGCGCAGCAGCTCCCCCTGACGGGAGTCGGCTAATTCGGCGGTGTGCTCTACCGGAACCGGTTGATTACGGTTTTTGCGCAGCCAGTCGATGCATAGTCGCCGTGTCATCGTATACAGCCAGCTCCCGGCCGCACCCGGATCGGCAAGCTTTGCCAGCCCCCGGTACGAACGCATAAACACTTCCTGCGTCAAGTCTTGGGCGATGTGGAAATCGCCGACGATTCCGTAGGCAGCCCCGTATACGGCGTTCGAATAATGCTCCATAAAGGCGCGGAATGCCCCGGTATCGCCGCCTGCCGCCCGAATTATGATTTGTTCATCCACCGTGCCCATCTCCATTCATATACTGATTCAATCATACAGACGAAACGCGACCGGTTAAATCGTCTCAGCCGTAATTTTTTTATAAACACAAAAAAACCGACACGGCCATCGCCGCATCGGTTTCCTTGACATTCCTCTTACTTCTTGTTCGCCGCTTAAGAAACAATGACAATCTCTACAACATCCCTCTTCCGTTCATCTTCCTCCGCTATTAGCCGAATCGCACGCAAGCTTTGATCGTAAACCCATCCATCTCCCTCGACGCCGCAAGAGGCATCGTCCCGACTACTCTTCTCCACTCGTTCCGGCAGCTTCGACCCGTTGATTTCTATGCCGGAGGGCTTCGTATCCGATTGGATCAGGATGTCGTAGCTGCGTTTCGCCGGCATTCCCTCGTACATTCCGGTTCGCGGACTTATACGCAGGACGATGGCATCCTGTTGTTGCCGGCATTCGATCCGCGTCTCGGCAACGTTCCCTTCCTCATACAGGAAAGTCGTCCCGTCGTCCTCATACAGTGTAAAGCTGCTGTCGCCATGAGGGTAAACATGCACCCCTATATGCTCGACAGACTTCTCTCCGACGTAGTCCATTTCGGGCCATTCGGGGATGATAGCTCCGGCGCGAACGAACAAAGCTCCTCCCGCATAAGCGGGAATCTTGCAGGCGACGGTTTGCGGGCCCGTGTACCGCTCCTTCGTCCAATAATCGATCCACTCGCCTTCCGGCAAATAGACTTGGTCCGTAAAAGCGGCGACGAGGAAGGAATCGCCGAACATATATTGGCTGAGCAGGTCGTCCGACTTCGGATCGTTCGGATACGCGAGCGGCATTGCACGGATAATCGGCATTCCCGTACGAGCGGCAACATGCGCTGCGGAATAAATATACGGCAGCAAGCGATACCGCAACTTCGCGTACATTTTGAACATAGCCAGCATCTTCTTATCCAGCAACCACGGATGGCGCCAGTAGGCCCAGCTGTTCACCTGCGACCACGGCTGCAAAAAACCGAAGTGGAGTCCGGCCGGAGTAAACACCTCCATATCGCAGCTTGTATTGGCATGTCCGGACAACCCGTGATTCAGCAGCGATACGAGCGGCTTCGGTCCTCCGCCGGTGTCTCCCGCCCAAGTGGCCGCGTATTGCTGGATGCCGGCAAATCCGCCTGCCGTATAAATCATCGGTCTGCGTCCCGTCTGCTCCTTAAAGCCTAGATGCATCTGTTTGGCGAGCAAAATCGGATACAGATTGTGCATTTCTTCGTCGATCATTCCATTGCCCCACAGCCGGTCGGGGTGGTCGAGAACTTGCTGTGCGCCGTCCAGCTTGAACGCGGAAACGCCTTGCTTCACAAACTTGGTTAAATGCGCATACCAAGCCTCGCTATGCTTCGTGACCCTATCCATATAGACCGGGTACTGCAGCTTCGTATCTTGTTCATAATCGTCAGGATGCGCTCCTTGGAAGCCACCTCCCTCCGCGCTCGAGCCGCTTGGATCGCCGCCGGCATTTTCTTTCTCCCGGATCAGCCGCTCCTCATGCAAACTCAAGTCGTAGTCGGCGCATAGCCACAAACTCAATTTAAAGCCGAGTCGTTCCAATGCGCCGAAGAAAGTGGAAGGTCCGCCGTCCGGCAACCAATGCGGAATCGCAAACCTCTCCGGATGCCAGTTTTTATTCACCGAATAATCGTAATTTTTATCCATCCAGCCCGGTTCGAGCCCGATCAAGTCGCAAGGGATGCCCTCACGGCGAAAGTTCAGCGCATCGTCGATCATCTCTCTCGCATTGGCCTGTTCATTGCACACGAAAGTAAGGCCGTATGCCCAGATCGGGAGAACCTGCGGCTTGCCGGCGACGGACGTGTAGCTTTGCAGCAGATCGGCCAGCGTTTCCCCCGCGAACAAGTAATAGTCCAGCTCGCCGCGGCGGCCCCAAAATCGCAGCCGATCATTCACCGTGCTGCCGATATCTACGGCATGTCGCCATGTCGTGTTAATAAGGAGCCCCCATCCTTTGCTGCTCATCAGAAACGGAATCGGAGCATATGCTTTCACGTTCGCCACCCACATATTCACCCGATGGCCGCGTTTCTGAAGCCGCTCCCGCGTCTCGTCGCCCAGCCCGTACAGCCGTTCCTCATCGGCCAGCAAAAATTCCGCGCCGAATCCCCGCTGCGCATTGGACCACGGCGGTATCGCGTGGCGTGTCAGCATTTCACCTCGTGCATTCATAAGTTCGATGCGACCGCTGCTTTTCTCGACTCGAAGCTGCGCCCGTTCCGTGCGGATGTCCGCCACTTGCTCCTGGTCGTTAACCGTACAAACGGCATCCCTTTGCCGGCTGTCAAATATGCCGTAACGGATCAGCGCGGGTTCGCGGAAATCGTCGGCCGCACTTAAGCGGATGCGGAACGTATCCGGCGCAACAATTTGAATGCGCATATGCTCGCCGCTTTGCAGCGTGAATTGAAGCAAATTATTTTCCACGGTATACCCCTCTTCTCCCGGTCATGCGTCTATTTCTGCTTTGCCGTCTGAATTTTTTGATTGGCCGTTTCTTCGGCATCGCGAAGCGCCGTATTGAGATCCTTGTCTCCGCTGATCGTTGCGATAACGGCATTGTAATATTCGGTCGTGGCGATGCTGTTGTATCGCGTCACCGCGCTCGCGGGACCGTATTTTTGCGGCAGCATCGCTTTCGTATTTTTGCCTTTGAACAACGGCACGTCTTGGCCGAACGATTCTCTGACCGCCTTGTTTTGCAATACGGTCAGCATCTTCCCTTCCTTCGACTTCTGCATCTGGAACTCTTCCGATGTGAAGTAGGAGATGGCCTGGAACGCTTGATCCTTATACTTGCTCGTGTTCGTAATGTAGTAGTATGTCGGATATGGCTGGGGTCCGACGGATGGCGCATCCTTAAACACGGGAAACGTAGCAATATCGAAGTTCATTCCTTCCAGCTGGGCGGCGTGCGTGCCGGTAATCTCAAGGAACATGGCCGTATTGCGGTCTTTGAAAAACCGATTCGTTTGAACGCCGACGTCCAGCGCTTTCGCCGTCTTCTCATAGCCGGGAACCGTATAATAGCGGATGAAATTATCGGCAAACTTCTTCCAGCCATCCGTATTGATAACGGCTTTCTCGGACACCGGGTCGATCGGATTGAGCGAACGGGCGTTCATCAGCGCCAAATGTCCGAACGGCATCGCCAGCCCGTAGTATTGCGTATCCCCCTCTTTCCGCGTAAGCTTCTTGTTCAGTTCTTCAAGGTCATCCCAGTTCATGCCGTCCTTCGGATAGGAAACGCCGAATTTATCGAATACATCTTTATTGTAATAAAGCGCCGAAGGAGGAACGTACGCCGGCAGACCGTACATGCCGCCTTTCGCGATTTGCTTGGCCATGTCGACCGTTGTCGGCTCCATCTTGCCCAGATCGAATCCATTTTTTTTGATCAGCGGGGAAATGTCGTATTCCAGCTTCTGATCCAGCAGCGTAGGCGGCGTCGCCCCGATCGAGAAAAACATGATGTCGATTTTTTGGCCTGCCGCGATCAGTTCGGAGATGCTCGTTCCCGGCCTCGAACCGCCTACGATAAATTTGGGAGTGATGTAAGGATATTTTTTCTTGAGCGGTTCTCCGAGCAATTTATTCAATCCTTCTTCATCCCAATCGTTAATAAACGGATAGTACAGAACCAGCTCAACCGGCTCTTGCGGAGGTTCGTTTGCCTTTCCTTCCTGTCCTTCCTTTCCGCTGCCGCATGCCGTCGTCATGGCGGTTGCCAGCAAAAGCGGCAACAGTACCGCTGCACTTCTTTTCCCGTTCTTTTTGACCATCTTTTTATCCCCTTTGTGAGTTACTTGGAATCTCCGATTCTCTTTACACTACAGTTCCTACCGCGTCAATCCACGCCGCGCCCGTAACGGCGGCAGTGCCGGCCGCTCCCAAAGCGGCAAGCAGCTTTCTTCTGGACATTTTGCCGGACATGATTCGCTTCACGGGGTCGTTGCCTCCTTTCATGAATTAACCTTCCTTATTGCTTTCTCTGCTTTCGTGGAATTACAATCATTGTACATGGAATCGCATACATTTCGTAGGACGATCGATTGCAACCAATAGTCTATCGATGACTGTTTTGGAGAAGGAGGCATAACGAGTTGTGCGCAAAATCATACGGAATCGTATTTGAAATTGCCAGCGGCGGATATTTGCGCGTAGATTCGGTATCCCCCGGTACGCTGCGGATTCGCCTTCATGAAACGAACGACTTTCCGGAAACCGCCCTCGAACGCTACGGAATCGTCTTACATCGCAGCTCGTGCGACTACGCGCTCGAATACGACGGTCCCGACTGCACAATCCGAACGGACAAAGCGGCGCTGACGGTCGATACGCGAAACGGCTGTCTTTCTTTGCGCAATGAACGCGGCGAAACGTTGACGTGCCAAGCCGAACGCCCCTGGTCCGATGCCGCCCGAGGATTCGGTGCTCATTTCATGCTGGCGGACGGGGAGCGGATATACGGGCTCGGCGATGTGAAGAGAGATCGGATTCAGCACCGGGGACATCGTGCCGAGATGCGGATCGAGAATGCGCACCGCTACGCCCCCGTTCCATTCCTGATGAGCAGCCGCCGATGGGGGCTTTTCATAAACACGACTTGGAGTCACGAGATCGATATCGGCCATGCGGAGCATGACTTGTTGTCATTCAAGGGGGCCTGCGGAAAGCTGGACTACTTCCTGTTTGTCGGCGACTCCTATGCAGATCTGCTGGATCGATATACCGACGTGGCCGGAAAGCCGGTGCTGCTGCCCGTCTGGGCTTATGGCCTGACTTACGTATGCCACCAGCAAGTCAATGCGCGCGAGATGGTGGACGATGCGCTCAATTTCCGCCGGGCGGGTATTCCATGCGATATGATAGGGCTCGAACCGGGCTGGATGGATACGCCTAGCGAATCCGTTCATAAAAATTGGCACCCGGAACGTTTTGCCCTCCCTCCATACTCCAAAAAATCCGATACGTTTATCGGCGCGCTGGACAAGCTCGGCTTTAAGCTTAGCTTATGGCTGACCTGCACGCATGACTTGAGCATAGAGGAAGAACGTTCGGCGTTGTCGGAGCCGGCTTCGAGCGCAAACCCGACGCTTACCGAAGCGCCCTGGTACGATCATTTGCGGAAGTTCGTCGACCAAGGCGTAAGCGCGTTCAAGCTGAGCGGGGCGCCATTCGGGCTGGAAACTTCCGGACGAAGGTGGGGCAACGGGATGAGCGACGATGAGATGCACAATCTGTATCCGATTTTGCTCGCCAAGCAGCTGCACCTGGGGTATAAAGAGCAGACGGGTCTGCGGTCGATGATCTATATGGCCAACGGGTACACCGGCATGCAAAGATACGCCGCCACATGGGCCGGAACGTCCGAACAGCAGCCGGCTCTCGTCTCCATGCTCAATCACGGAATGTCCGGTCATGTCCATACGACCGAGGATATGGACGTCTCTACTCCCGAGGGCATCCACTTCGGTTTTTTGCAGCCGTGGTCGCAGGTGAACAGCTGGGCTTACTGGCGCCATCCGTGCCTGTTGGAGCACGAGCTGCTGCAAACGTTCCGAACGTATGCCAAGTTGCGCTACAGCCTGCTGCCCTATATTTATTCGGCCGCTCACAACGCCGCCCGCACCGGTATGCCGATCCTTCGCGCAATGCCATTGGCATTTCCCGATGATCCGCATTCGGACGAGCTGCTGCACCAGTATATGTTCGGGGATTCGCTTCTCGTAGCCGCGTTTACGCGCACCGTCTATTTGCCGGAAGGCGTCTGGATCGACTATTGGACCGGCGAACGGCATATGGGTCCGAAAAAGATGGAATATGCGGCAGTCGCGCCGGCCGGCGGACCTTTGTTCGTCAAAGCCGGCGCCATCATCCCCGTTTGGCCGGAGATGAGCCATATCGGGCCGAAGCAGCCGGAGACCATCGGTCTCCACCTGTATCCGTACGGCGAAAGCGAATATGTTCTTATAGAAGACGATGGGGTGACTTACGGGTATTTGGAGCATCGGATCGCCGAAACAAAAATAAGCTGCCGGACGACGGATAAACGAACCACGGTTCGGATCGGTACCCGGAAGGGTCGCTATGAGGGAATGCCGTGCAGACGCGGCTACGATGTATACGTTCATGTTCCGGCCAAGCCGCTGCAAGTGACGGTAGACGGAAGCTTGGCCGAGGAAACGGTCCATCCGCCGGAAACCGGTTCGGCGCGCAATGGCTGGTATTTTGACCGGGCATCCCGGATCGTCCGCCTCCGACTTGGCGCACAAGAGCATGCGGATAAACAGGAAGACGTGACGATCGAAGTATGCTACGACGCCACTTCTCACCGAGAGAGCCAGACGAGGCATTTGCGTCACGATACACCCGATTCGCCCGGAACGAACACGCATTGGGAGACGGAACTGGAAATCGGTCTGGAGACGGGGGATCGCGCCAAGGCGTTTGGAGCGCTGGAGGAATGGTGGGCAGAACGGATCGAGCGGATTCCGAACCCGGAAGAAGCACGCGTAAACATGCTTATGATTTGCGGATTGTTCGTTCGCGTCTGCAATCGCCAAGGATGGAGTGTCCAGACCGTACTCGACGGCGAATACGACGCTTTCGTAAATATACAAGCCGTTTTCAAGAAAGAGCGTGGATACGATCTTATGAGGCAAGCGGTCCAAAAGTTTATCGAGTACCGGCGTTCCGCCAAAAAGTCCGATATCCACCCGCTGATCAAACAAATAACCGATATCGTGGAAAAAGAGATCGACGGCAATATGACGCTTCACACGATGGCCGATCGGCTGCACGTCAACTCCTCCCACTTGAGCCGGATGTTCAAGCAAGCCGTCGGACAATCGTTCACCGACTACGTGATGATCCGGAAAATGGAGCGTGCCAAATCGCTGCTCATCGCAGGCAGCAGCGTCTCGGAAGCGGCTTTGCAGCTTGGCTATAAAGATACGAGCCATTTCATCCGCGTGTTCCGCAAATATTGGGGTGTAACTCCCGGCGAATTGAAAATGTAACGATGCCCCACAAAGTGGAGCCATTCTTCGAAGCTTATTCCAATTACTTTGCGGGGACCCCGAAATTATTAAACTCCCTATAGCTGCAAGAAAACCGATCCGGTCATCGCCGGGTCGGTTTTCTTGCCGATTCTCCTTATTTCTTCTTCTCCGCTTCGATCATCTGATTGATTTTCTCGTCCGCTTCGCGCAGCGCCGTATTAATATCTTTCTTGCCGTCCGCCACTTCGGTGAAGCTGTTGCGGAGCAGGGCGACGCCTTTCGTGTAATGCACCGAGAACGGCGGGCTTTGCGCCGGCTTGCTCTTGAATATGCTCTGCAGCTGCTTCCCTTTCAAGTGCGGCATTTCCGCTCCGAACGCTTGATTGTATTTCGGGTCCTTCAAGGGGGAGACGCGCCCGGTCTCTTTCGTGCTGATCAATTGCACTTCGTCGGAGAACAGCACTTCGAGCACGCGCATCGCGTCGTCCTTGTACTTGCTCGTTTTGCTGATGAAGATCGTATGCAGATCGAACATGCCGAACGTGTTCGGCCTCTCCGGGTAGCTCGGGTATTGCGCCACGTCCCAGGCGAAGCCCGGGTCCGTACGAAGCTTGTCGAAGATGTTGACCGTGGCCACCATCGCTACGATTTTCTCTTTGATGAAAATGTCCGAAGCGTTCTGCGAAAGCGATTTAGGTTTATTGCCTGGCAATGAGTAAATCCGGTTCGTCACATCGAATACCCGCTTGTACGGTTCCGTGTTCACGTTCGACTTCTGCGTCTTGTTATCGACAACGTTAAGGGATAACGGGAACAGCATGCGCGTCATCGATTCGGGGTCCAGCCCGCGATACGCGACCCCGCTTTCCTCGCGGGTCACCTTCTTCGACAGCTCGATCGCGTCGTCCCACGTCATGCCGTCCTTCGGGTAAGGCACGCCGAACTTGTCGAATATGTCTTTGTTATAATAGAGCGCATTGATTTGCACTCCATACGGCAGCGCATACAGCTCCTTCTTGTCCGAAACCTCGCGGATCGTATCGAGCGACCCTTGATCGAACCGGCTCAAATCGAAGTTCAGCTTCTTGGCCAGAGGCGTGA
The DNA here is from genome assembly GCF_005938385.1 of Paenibacillus mesophilus. GTDB lineage: Bacteria > Bacillota > Bacilli > Paenibacillales > NBRC-103111 > Paenibacillus_AB > Paenibacillus_AB mesophilus. The sequence continues at coordinate 403,500 of NZ_VCRA01000002.1, read as the reverse complement.
TGTCCTCGTACAAGCCCAGGTCCTGGTAGCTCGGCAGCGTCCCGTTCCAGAGCGTGATCAAATCCATCTGCTCGCCGGCCGCTACGTAATCCGGCAGCCATTTCGCCGCATCCTTGACGATCATCTCGACGGTAATGTGAGGATATTTCTTCTTGACCGGATCGGCAAAAAGCTTCTTAAAATCGGCTTCGGTCACCTGCTGGTTCGGAAACAGCTTGAGTGTAACGGGGGTGAATTGTTCCTGCTTCGGGGTTTGACCGTCCGCTTGTTTGGGCGTCTCGCCCGCTCCACCCGACCCGCCGCATGCAGCCAGTACCGATACCAGACAGGTCATCGACATTGCAAGCTTGACCGTATTCTTCTTTTTCATATGAGCTTGTACCTCCCTCTCTTTATACGACCGGTTGATCCGGGTCCAGCAGCTCCCATTCTTCCGGCGCTTCGCCGAAATCGGGAATGTCCATTTTGACGCCGTCCTGCAGCGCCGACTCGTGGGCGACAAGTCCGGGAGCGCAATATTTGGCCGCTTCCCATACGTTTACCGGCGGCAGCTTGCCCGTAAATACCGCCTTCACGAAATCGTCCACCAGAAACTGATGCGAGCCGAGATGGCCGTTGCGAAGCCCCGTGAACGATGCCGGGAGCCGGTGCACGGGATGAATCGGCGAGAACAGGCTGTTGAAGTCTTTCTGCAGCACCTCGTGCAGATGCTCGTCTTCTTTCGGGATGTGGTTTCTGGCGCAATGGAGCAGCTCCGACAAATCGACGATTTTGTTATGCGCAAGCTCGGTCCAATATTGACCCCCGCTGCTTTCCTCGAAACATCCTTTCGTACCGAAAATGCTGACCGGGTTGCTGCTCGATTTGCCCCACCAGCCGACGCGGCGGAATTCGTTGATCCGCACCATCCCGCCATCGGACGAACGAAGAAGGGCGGTTTCGTTGCTGTACGGATTGCTCCACAGATTGCCCTCTTCCGTAAAAATGCCGTCCTCATGCCGGTCGCGGTACCCGAGGCAGCTCACCTGCGTCATTCTCGCCCCTGTCACGGAAATGATCATACTGGTCGAATGCGTTGGATAGTACATCGGCGGAAAACCAGCCACCTTCTTCCAATCCGCGCCGCCGGAATGTTGGAACGCCTGATAAAACCCGTGGGACATGTCGTGCAGGTAAGCGGCCTCGCCGTAGACGAAATGTCCGAAATCTCCTTTGCGATACCGGTCGCGGCAATAGATCGTGTGCGGGTAGTAGTAGCACGTTTCGCCGTTCATGTAAATGAGGCGCGTCTTCTCTACCGTATTGACGACCTCGGCAATCTCCTCCAGCGTCGAAGCGATCGGCACCGCGCAGTATACATGCTTGCCGGCTTGGAGCGCTTGGATCGTGAGCGGACCGTGCAAATGCCGCTGAGCGAAAATGGCGATCGCGTCGACGTCGCTCGCGCATAATGCGTCGTGAGAATCGACGGTACGCCGTATGCCGTATTTGGCCGCCACGTGTTCGAGCCTGTCGGGCAAAATGTCCGCCAGCACCACCTCGCTGACAAGAGGGTGCGCCTTGAAGAGCGGAATGAACGCTTCCGAGAAAGAGCCTACTCCGCATATACCGATTTTCATCATGTTGTTTTCCCTCATCCTTCCTTCGGACACCCTTTATCCCTATCGATAGGTAATCGCTTTCCCGGCGTGACCGGGCGTAATGTGAAAACCCTTACTTGCCTCTATTGTAAAAAAACGATTGCCCGAATGACATACATTGAGTTGTATCGGCCATATCTCCATTTTCCATTTAATCCGATGGAAAGATCCGCCGCGGATGTTATAATGAATACCATATCCGCCTAGCGATGGAGGTCCGCCTTTTTCGATGAAGTCCCATTTGCTGTCCGACTTTATTCCGACTACAACCTATTACGACTATTGGGAGCGGAAAGAAAAGTTTCTGCTGTTCGAGGACCGTTATCCCGATTGGGCTTTCTTCGCGATTGAAGCCGGCGCCATCTACTATGAAATCGGCGAACATAAAGGGACGGCCTCCTTCGGAGACATGCTCGTCTGCCCTCCGGATACCGACTTTCACCGGGTCATGGTCGAGCCGGCCAGCTTCCACTCGTTTCGCGTCAAGTGGACGCATGAGTCGGATCACGATGCATCCCCGGATATATGGCTGCCTGTCGGGAAAATTAGCGTAACCAATACGGATCGTCTTGCGGCAAATTATGCTTGCCTGCGAAGCATTCCGCTCGTGTCCCGACTCAGGCTGAGCAGCCGGAGAAACCACTACATCCGCGATTTGTGGTATACGTTCTGCTCCGAAGAAGAGCCCGCCGATTCGAATTCGCTCCCGCTGCGCAGCCGCAAAGAAGACGGCTTGATGAAGCAGGCGGAGAAGAAAATCAAGCAAAACGCCTTCGAATCGTTCGAGCTGCGGCAAGTAGCCGAAGAGCTCGGCATGAGCCCGGCCAAGCTTACGAAACGGTTCAAGGCAAGCTTCGGCCTTACGCCGAGCGAATATTTGATCGATCTCCGCCTGGAGAAGGCCAGGTCGCTGCTGCTCGAAACGTACCTCACGCTCGATCAGATCGCCCAATGCTGCGGATACGAGAACGGCTTTTATTTAAGCCGAATCTTCACGAAGCAGTTTCATATGCCGCCCACGGAATACCGCAAGTCTTACCGGGTGTAAGCAGCCTTACTCGCCTCCGCTTATCGTATAATGACGGCCGGGAATTAGCGGGAACCGGTACGAGCCCGTTCGCTCCCTATACTCGTAAGCGACATCTCCCTCGTCACTCCGGATGCGGATCGTTTCCGGGTTCCATCCCTCGTTCGAATGCGTTATCGTCGATACGGTCTCCCCGTCGATGTAAGTATACTTGTACTCGGAGCCTTGTCTTGTTACCGGATACACCTCGGCTGCATATCCTTGCTCCGGATCATGAAAGACTACCGTACCTTTGCCCCCGATAAAGACGGGGATTTTCCCGGGCGGAATCGGATAACCGTACAGCGTGATCGGACCTGTGAAGCTCTCGCCCGTCTCGTAATCGATCCAGCTTCCCTCCGGCAAATAGACGTCTCTCGTGTCCGCCGTATCGAAATCGTTCCCGTACAGCGGAGCGGCCAGCATCGAAGGGCCCAGCATCCATTCGTACTGCCTCGTAGTCCGATTGATCAGCCCATAAGTGACCGGATCGTCGGGATAGGCGATATGCAGCGGCGTCATCGCGTAAGGATAGCCTGTATGGAAGGAGTCGATTACTGCGCTGTATATATAAGGCGCATAGCGGTTATGCCAATCGGCCGCTTTCTTCACGATCGCTTCGAATTCGGAATGCTTCATCTCCCACGGCTTGCGCCCCATCGACATGCCCGGCGTCACCGCATTCAGCATCGCATTGCGCACGAAATAGCGCTGGTAGCTCGGCAAGGTCGGTTCGGTCTTCGGCGTTCCGCCGGTAATATCCGGATACAAATTGGAGGCGCCCGATGCGGCGATATTAAGCAAGTTGATCGGAACCCGGTCCTGATCGTAATGGTACGCCCCGCCGGTCCCGTAGTACGTATCGTTGATCCGCACCAAATCTCCCGGAACCGAATAAGCGGAATTGCGCACGATGACGCAGCGGCCGTGATCCATCAGCGCCCCGTTCAGCTCGTTCCAGTTGCCGTCCGCATAATGCTTCGTATAGAGCATAGCGTCCTCTTTAAACCCGTCCGCCTCCCACGTATCCGCCTTGGATACGAACCAACGCACCGCATCCGGATTCCGGCTGTCCAGAACGTATACCGTGCCGTTCGGAAATTGGGCGTTCGTAATCCGGACAAGCTTCCCGTCACGATTCGTGAGCAAGTATCCCCGCTCCAGCGCCTCGTCCAAATACGGCCCGTTGTAAGTCAAGTGGTTGTATCCGCCGTCATTTTCCCCGGCTTTGAAATGATTCCGCAGCCCCAGTATCAGCTTGATACCCCGTTCACGAAAAAACGTCTTCAGTCCCGCTACATCGGGAAATCTCGGATTGGCCAAGCCGTCTTGGCGCCCTTCTTCGTAAGTATCGTCCCAAATGTTGAAGCTGGTCGTCGTGCCTTCGTATTTGCCCTTCCGGTCGCCTTTCCAGAAGCCTGAACCGATGACCCCCCATGAGAGCTCGTAGCCGCGGTCCAAATACTCCCGAATCGCTCCTTGCACCTCTGATTGGTACGAATTCCAGCCGAGTGAACCGTATGCCTCCCAGCCTATGCGGAACATCTCGTACCGGGGCCGTTTATCGACGTAGCCTGCCGCCTCGCGGACCCGCTTGTATTCCCGGTAAATTTCCGACATCGTGCCCATAAAGTAATAAATCCGGAACGCGCCCTCCGCACGGCTTGCCCCGAGCATCGTCTCGGTTATCGTAAAGGCGACCCGTTTCGAGCCTTCCTCGAATAGTACGGCCGCGAATCCGTGTGCCGGGAATACCGCGAAGTTGGATACGAACCGCATATTGGTGCCTTGATTCACCATATCGCTGCGAGTGTAGCCGGTCAGATCGGCCGTATCCCTAGCCGGAATGTCCAGCTTTCCGCGTGCCGGAGGCTCCTCCGTCGCGACGGTGTCGATCTGCGAGCCGTAATCGCCGAGTCCGTATACCGGGGAAAGCGGCGCAGTTTTGAATTCAACCGTGTGAGGTCCTTCCCCTCGAACGGTCACGTCGATACGGACATAACGCTCGTGGCAAACGATCGTGACGTCCGCTTGTTGTCCTTCCTCATTCTCCGCTACATAATGAGCTTTATCGGGTTCCCGGCCAACAAGACGTGAGGACTTCACCGGATGCGGGCACGCCTCGTCAGCCGTCGAGAAAAACAAACCGGCCCGGTCATGTGCGCCCACATGTTTGGATCGACCCGTCTGCTCGAACCCGTACCGAAACCCATCTTCGTCCACTGTGAGCCTGTAACGGCCTTTCGACATGACGACCTGTCGGCCGCTTTGCTCCTGCCGTACGACTCCTGCTTCTTCCTCGCTGTGCTTAATCGCCACTATGTTCTTCACTCCTTGCGCCATTCCGGCAATAAGCCCGCCGGATGTAGCTACATTGTAAAAGAACTTTCGTTCCGATGACATGGCTTCAGTTTTGATGAAGCATATCCGCATTTTCCGGGAGCGTACGTTTCCGGAGCAACACAAAAAAGCAAACTTTTGTCGATAGGACAAAAATTTGCTTTATATATAGCTGGCCGTCGCTCCCAGTCCGTGACGATTACGATATCGGCGTAATCCGATAAACGCACCGGCTGCCGCCCGTCAGCAGATGATCGATTCTCTCCACCTCATGACTTTCGCCAAAAACGTGCCGCAGCATTTCGATCTCCTTGCGGCAAATGCCCGAGCAAGCTTCCGCAGCCGCACAGATCGGGCAGTGCTTCTCTACAAAGCAAAAAGTTCCATCGGCATTCTCGATCCATTCCGCCATATATCCTTCGGCTGTGCGCAGCTGCGAAAGAGCCTCCAATTGTTCGTGCAGCGGCATGCTGGACGGCGCTTTGCTTCCATACTCAACCATTTGCTTCCGATTGCGGATGTCGAGAAGCTTCTCCAGTCCTTCTTCCCCGAACGCTTCCCTCATGGACTCGATGAGCTGGACCGTCAGATCGGCATACCCGTCCGGAAACAGCCGATTCGCCTCGGACGTCAATCTCCACATTTTCGCCGGGCGCCCCATGGACCTTGGTTGTTCCTCATAGGTAATCAGCTTCTGTTCTTGCAGACTATATAAATGCTGCCGTACGGCCATCCTGGACAATTCCAGCTGCTCCGCCAGCTGCAGGGCATCCATCGGCCCTTCCTGCTTCAACAGCCTCACGATAGCTCTTCGAGTTTTTACGGCACTGCCTTCTTTGGCTTGATTTTCTTTCCTTTTCATTCGATAACACCTTCATTTCCGGGAAAAAGTACGCTGCGGACAAGCTGAGACTGTTATCTATGATCAGCTACATTGTAAAGAAAAATGTTGACAAAGTCAAAAGGAGACCGTACATTTACTTTGTAAAGAATTATGTTTACAAAGTATCCGGATACGGCGTATACATACAAACGATACCTATACTGGAGGTAGTAAAGCATGTCTTCCCCGACACCATCTATATTCAGCCCGCTATATGCGGCATTGTCGATCGGAATCATTTTGGCCGTCATGGCCGTAGGCTTCGAAGGCTTGGCGGTAACGACGGTTGCCCCGGCCATTGCTAGCGACTTGCAGGGGATCAAGCTGTACGGTTGGATTTTCAGCGCATATTTGTTGGCGCAAATTATCGGCACTTTGGTCATCGGGCGTCAAATCGACCGCAAAGGACCCGCATTTCCTTTTACGATCGCGATCATATTGTTTGCGGCAGGATTAATACTCGCTGCGGTTACGGCCGATATGATCGTTCTGATCGCTTCCCGGGCGTTGCAGGGATTCGGCGCGGGAGCCATGATGACTTGCGTCTATACGGCCATATCGCTTAGCTATCCCGATGAGCTCCGCCCAAAAATATTAGGCGCCTTCGGCACCGCCTATGTGCTGCCTTCCATGATCGGTCCTTACGTTGCGGGCGTCATTGCCGAGCAGCTGTCCTGGCGATTCGTGTTCTGGGGCGTACTGCCGTTTCTGCTGCTGGCGGCTCTTCTCAGCTTATCCGTCTTCCGCAAATTGAAAGTGCCGGCCGCCGGAGAGAAAGGCATGTCCAAAGCTACATGGCTCTCCATGATGCTCGCCCTCGGTACCGGGCTTTTCTTGAGCGGCGTCGGCATGCTGCCACAAGCGATGGGGGTCGCATTGTCGCTTATCGGTTTGGTGCTGTTCATACTGCCGCTTCGCAAACTGCTGCCTGCCGGCACCTTGTCGTTCCGCTTCGGATTGCCGTCCCTTCTCGCCTCCCGCGGACTGTTCTTCGCCGCTTATGCGAGTACGCAAAACTTCCTTGTGCTCGCCTTGACGGATACGAAAGGAGTGACGGCCGATATGGCCGGGTTAATCGTGGCAAGCGCCGCGCTCAGCTGGTGCGCCGTCTCCTACATGCAGTCCGGGTGGGATGCCGCCGATCAAGGACGGGGCCGCCACAAACGGATCGTAACCGGAGTGCTTCTCATGATTGTCGGCATTTCCATTGTCGTCTGGATTCCGACATTGACGATCGCGGCAGCGGTTGCCGGTCAGATGATAACTGGGATCGGGATCGGGCTTGCGCATCCGACAAGCGGAGCTGTCGCTTTCGCGGGAACCGGAGGGGGCGGAGCCGGGGAAATATCCGCCAATCTGCAGTTTGCCGATTCGTTCACGCCCGGAATTGTCATTGGGATCGGCGGAGCGATTATCGCGGTCGGCAAAGCGGCGGGAATGTCCATGGAAGCCGGAATCAGCGGCGCGATGGCATTCCATCTCGTTCTAATCGTCATGAGTCTGTATGCAAGTACACGGATACGGGCAAAGGCGGTCAAAGCGCTCGCGTAGCTCAAGCCCCGATCGTTCCCGAACGCTGCTCGCTCATCGTGGCGACGAGCCGCTGATAAGCGTCCCCCTTGGCCATCAGCTCGTCGTGCGTCCCTTGCTCCACGAGCCGGCCTTGGTGCATGACCATGATCAGATCGGCGTTGCGGATCGTGGACAGACGATGGGCGATGACGATCGTCGTCTTGCCCGCTCTTCGTTTATCCAGCCGCTCTTGCAGCTTCATTTCCGTTTCCATATCGAGCGCGGAAGTGGCTTCATCCAATATTAGCAGCTCCGGGTCGCCCATGATCGCCCGCGCGATCGCCACCCGCTGCCTTTGACCGCCGGACAGCGTGTAGCCCCGTTCCCCGACAACCGTATCGTACCCCTGCTCCAGCGACACGATAAAATCATGGATTTGCGCGTCACGGCACGCTTCGATCATCCGGTTCTCGGTCACATCGCTCCGTCCGAGCAGCAAATTGTTGCGGATCGTATCGGGCAGCAGGAAGGGTTCCTGGAAGACGACCGATACTTTGCCGAGCCAATCCGACAGCCGAATGTCCGACAGCGGGATGCCGTTTACGCGAATGTACCCGGAGGACGGATCGAAAAACCGCAGCAGCAGCTGCGTAATCGTCGACTTGCCGCCTCCGCTTGCCCCGACGATCGCGATCTTGTTGCCCGGCGGCAGCGATAGCTTCAGCTCGTTCAACACGTTACGCTCGGTACCGGGATAGGCGAACGTAACCTTCTCGAATTGTATGCTCGCAACAGCACGATTCAACGGCTGTGTGCCTTCGTTTATTTTCTCCTGATCGAACAACTCCTTCACCCTGTCGACATAGGCAAGCTGCCCCGACATATTCATCGTGAAATTGAAAACGGTCTGGTAGTTCGTAAACAATTGGTTGGAGTATTGATACACGATGACGAAAGAGCCGATCGTTACATCGCCCTTGATGACCGAGTAGCCTCCGAAGATGAGCACGGCTATACGTCCGATCCACTGCACAGAGTTGCTCAGCAGCAGCTGCGAATTCGCCAGCTTGCCGTTCTGCATCACTTTATCGAAGAAGACGGCGAACGTGCTGCGGAAGCTCTTCTCCTCCCAGGCCAACCGGTTGAAGGCGATCACCTCGCGAGTCGAGGAGATCCCTTCCTCGATTTTCGTCAGCAGCTCGCCCCGCTTCTCCTGCATTTCTCTCGTCTGCTTTCGCATGATCGGCGAGAAGTAGCGGCCGATTACGATATACAGGACGCTGAAGATGGATACGATGCCCAGCACGACCGGACTGTTCCAGCCGATAATTCCGATCAGTAGAACCATTCCCGCGATTTGTTGAATCCCTCTCGGCAGTTCATCCGTGACGAAGGTCGATACTTGCTGGATGTCGCTCGTGAAATACTGGACCCATTTGGCCGTCCTGCCGCTTTGTATCGAGGAGACCGGAGTCCGCTGAATGACGGCCATCAGACTGCCGCCCATATGCTTATGCAGCGTCAACCCGTTCATTCTGGTCAAATACCGGCCCCACCAGTTCAGCGCGTACGAGGTTAAGTAGGTGACCGTAAAGTACAGCAGCACCCATTTCAGCATGTCGTACTGCTTGCCGACGAGCACGTCGTCGATCAAAAACTTTTGCGAGGCTTGCGCCAATATTTGCGCCGACTGCCCCAAAATAAGCACAAGCATGCTCAGCCCGATAGCCCAGCGCGCCTTGATTACATATCCCCATATCCATCGGATCGTCTTCATACCAAGCTTCCTCTTCCGTTAAAGTTCCTTATCCGTTCACAATCATGCCGCCCTCCAGCTCGTACAGCCACCCGCGTCCTGCGACGAGCTCCCGGTAGCTGCCCGCTTCCGCCACCTGACCGTCCTTGACGACGATAATCCGATCGTAGTCGCGTACGGTCGATATCCGGTGGGCGACCGTAACAGTCGTGCGGCCTTTCATCAGTTGCTCAAGCGCTTTCAATACCTCTCGTTCGCTGACGTTGTCGAGAGCGGACGTCGCCTCGTCCAATAGGACGATGCGCGGATTTTTGATGAACATTCTCGCTATCGAGATGCGCTGGCGTTGTCCGCCGGACAGCTTCACACCCCGTTCCCCCACATTGGTGTCGTAACCTCCCGGCAGCGCCATAATGAAATCGTGGGCATACGCCGCCTTTGCCGCCTCCTCGACCTGTTCGTCCGTCGCCTCCGGATAGCCGAACCGGATATTTTCGCGGATCGTCGTGCCGAACAAATAGATGTCTTGAAAGACGATGCCGATCGAATCGCGCAGCTGATTCATCGACAGCTCCTTGAGCGGGACGCCGTCGAGCACAATTTCCCCTTCCGCCGGATCGTAGAACCGGTCGATCAGCTTCAAAATCGTCGACTTGCCGTTGCCGCTCGTGCCGACTAAGGCTACCCGTTCGCCTGCGCGTATATCCAGCGTAAACCCGCGCAAAATATCCGGACCGCCGTAGCCGAACCGCACCCCCCGGAAGCTCAAACTGCCGTTTACACGAGGCAGCACAACAGGCTGCTCCGCTTCCGTCACGACCGGCTTCAGTCCCATGAAATCCTTCAGCTTCTCCCCTTGATGCAGCAGCAGGCTTTGATCCATGAAGATCGACACCAGCTGTGACGATTGGCGGTTCAGCATCTGGTAATACATCGTAAAGGCGACGAACTCGCCCACCGATAACGCCCCGATTCTGTTCAAGTAAGCCCCGTATATGAACATGACCATCATCCCGGCAAACGACGACAGCTGACGCGCCAATGCGCGAAGCCCCCGGAACATAAACTGCTTCCTCTGGCTCTCGTTATAGCTTTCGTGCTTCTCTTTGAACCGTTCGAGATCCCACGACTCGCTCCGGTTCGCCCGCATTTCCGTCAAGCCGGTAATGCTTTCGTATATTTTGCGGTTCCAGTCCGTTCTGCGGTCTCTCGCGAGTTTGCCCCAGAAGGACGTCCTCTTCGTTAAATACGGTCCGACCACGTAGTACAGCAAGAAGCAGGGCAACGTCACCAGCGTCAGCGCCGCATTCATATGCAGAACGAAGCCGAAAGCGACGAACAGCAGCAGCGCATTGTTGATCAGATTCGGAAAATGCCGCTGGTAAATGCCCTGGACGGCCTGTACATCGCTGTTCAAGAGCGACAGCGTCTCCCCGACGGGATGGCACTCGTAATAGGAGAAGCTGAGCCGGCGAAGCTGCTTGATGCAATCGAACTGCAAATCGCGGGACGCTTTCTCGCGGATGAGCCTTGACAGCAAATTGTTCGCCGCCATCGCGGAAAACATGCACAATAAGATCAGCACGAGAACGCCGACGATCACCTTGAATTTTTGCGCGTTCCCCGCCATCACGACATCGTCGATAATGTGCTGGAGTACGCGGAAGATGCTCATCTGGGACAGCGAAATGAACAGCCCGCATAAGATGAACAGAACCATTTGCCATTTGTAAGGCTTCAGATACGTGAGCAGCCACATGTAAATCGTAAAATAGTACTTGCCGTTCTTCGAAGGATCCCGCTCGTACTCCCGGTCCCAATCGTCGTCCGGGTCCCTTCTTCCACCCCGGCCTCGTCCCTGCCACTTGTTGCGCGCTTCTTCCGGATCGCGCTCTTTTTCTCCCCGCGCCATTGCCAAGCGGATCATTCCTTTCGAACTTGCGGTGCTGCGGCCGCTGCTAAGATGTGATCGGTTTGCATTCGACCACCAGCATACCATATGGAATATTCAGGTTGAATAGAAGATGTTATTTCAAAACATGGATTAAATGACTTTCCGCCTGTTATCCGCCTTGTTCCGGGTTCATCCGAGCGGGCAAACTATGGTAAAATCGGTAGTATGGGTTCGGAGAGGAGTGCTGCCAATGAATGTATTAAAGCAGAAAGACCGTCAGGAGCTGGACAAGAAAATCCCTTCCATGCCATGGTACGTCGAGAAATTCATCAATTACAAGCTGCCCGACCTGTCTCCGTCCTCGCTGCTCGAGTATGTGCGCGATTACGACACGTTCTTCTCGTGGCTGCTTGCCGAAGGGATCTGCGAAGCTCCTTCGATCAAGGATGTTCCGATCGATGTGCTGGAGAAGCTGCGGATGGAACATATCGACACATACAAAATGTTTCTGGCGACGAAGAAGGATCAGGCCAATACGAAAACGACCATATCCAGAAAGCTGTCCTCGCTCCGCTCGCTGTTCCATTATTTAAGCCAAATCGCCGAGGACGAGGACTTGTATCCATTATTGAAGCGGAATGTGATGGCGAAGGTCGAAATCAAGCGGACGCATAAGCCGAAGGATACGGCCGCCAAGCTGGAGGGCAAGCTTCTTCAGGAGTCCGAAATCGCGGAATTTATCGATTATGTGAAGACGGGATACCCTCATACCGTAGCCCGGAACAAGCAGGCGCTGTATTCCTACGAGCTGAACAAAGTACGCGATGTGTGCATGATCAGCCTCATTCTGAATTCCGGCCTGCGCGTATCCGAAGTCGTCAATCTCAATACGGAGGACATGGACCTTAAGAAAAAGCTGCTCTACGTATACCGCAAAGGGAAAAACGACGAGACGTTCAAAACTCCGGTCTACTTCCGCCAGGAGGCGGTCGCCGATCTGCTCGCCTATCTCGAAGTGCGACAAGTCCGGTACAATCCGGACAAAAAGGAAAAAGCCTTGTTTCTCGCCGTCGCCAACGGTTCGAAAGAAGGCAAAAGAATGACCAAACGCGCCATCCAAGAGATGGTGATCAAGTACGCGAAATATTTCGGGAAGCCGTATTTGTCCGTACATAAGCTGAGGCATTCTTTCGCCACCGATTATTACTTGAGAAACGATCTGTACAAAACGCAGGATCAGCTCGGACACGCCTCGCCGGAAACGACGCAAATTTACGCTCACCTTACGGACAAGACGATGGCGGAAGCTATTGATAAATCTTGAATACGAACTTCTTGCCTCCGGTTATGAGATCGACCAGCTCGCGGCTGTCGCCCCATACGGAGCCGACAACGTTCACTCTGGCGTCCTGCGGGATATCGGCCCTGCATACCTGCAGCTCGCCGGAGTAGCGTTTATAGCCGGCATTGTCGATCGTCACGCTGTATCGGGTCCGTTCCTTGCATCGATTGGCCGCGAGCGGCGATCCGATCCGGGCGAAATTGCGGGATTCCGACGAACGGATGACGTAGTCGGGGGCGTCGGACCGGTTTCGATGAACGCCGGAAAAAAGGATGCGCCATTCCTCATCCGTAATGCCGTCCTCCAGCTGCAGCTCCAGCTCGACAATGTCCGGATCGATGCCGATTAATCGTCTAAGCTCTTCCTCGGAAGCATATGCGTCCCCGATATATACCGTATCCGCCAAGCCGGCGTGCAGCAAATATTGGGCCGACACGGTCGGCGACATCGTCCGGTGCGCTTCCATCGTGGGGAGCCCCTCATAGATCGGTCCCCGCTTGCCATGCTGAGACGGCACGAAAGCCGACAGCTTCACCCCGTATTCCGAGAAGATACCCGCTTGTGCCGCAAGCTGACGATACGTCAAGCCCGTATAAGATCTTGGATAAAAGTTGTGGCATGCGCCCATCGAACCGAATTCCGCACGAAGCGAGGCCAGCTCGGCGAGCTGCGCCTTCTTAAGCGTGCTTGCGTTAAGCACGATGCCCAGTTGATGCCCGTTGCCGGTCATCGCGGCAATCTCTTCGCTCGTAAATCCGTAATCGATTCGCAGAGCGGCTATGCCGAGTTGACGGAATGGAAGCAGATCGTGTACGGAAGCGCCGACCATCTTCATCGTCGTCGGAGAAATGTCCGCAGTCAGCTGCATCCCGAGCTCGCTGACGCGGCGGCAGAGCTGCTCCATCTCCGCCCATTTCGCCCGGAAGTCCACCTCCGGCAAATGCAGTGACGTAAACACGTGACGGTAACCCAGCTTCGCAGCCGACTCCACGTAATCCATATTCGTCTTCAGCGAGAAGTCATCGTTCGTATAGACGGAAATCCCAAACATGTCCGCACCTCGTATGAGTTGTTGATAGAACCGCGGCGGCGGATTTTATCCCGGCTCCTCCACGGGCGACAGCAGCTGCTCCAGCCGGCAGCAGAAGCTTTCCTCGCTTTCCAAGCCCGCCCAATACAGCTTCACCTCCCGCTCGATCGTCCTGAACTCCTTATCTCCGATTCCGAGATCGGTAAACGGATGGAACGAGGAGATCATCTCGCGGAACAGCGAGAAGCGGGACGGGCGGTAAATAGCTTCTTCGCCGACCCATTCCGCCGCGGGCTTCAACGCCGGAAGACTGTACGTATGCTTGCGGATGGACAGCTGGGACGTCTCGGACGTCAGGAAGCGGACGAGCTTCATGGCCGCCTCTTTATGCCGGGATTTCCGGTTCACGGCCAAGCCGATATTCATGAGCAGCGTTGCCGGCCGGCCGAAATGCGGCACCGGAGATATATCAAATTGGACGGGGGTGTCGAGCAGGAAATTGAGATGGAAATAGCTCGTCATGATGACGGAGGCTTTCCCTTGGATGAACAGCTTCTCGGCATCGCCGTTGGAGATGTCTACCGACAAGATCGGAAAATGCTCCTGAACTTCGCGGCAGAAGCGAAAAGCTTCCATCATGTCCGTGCCGTACAAGCGAATGCGGCCGTTCTCTTCTTTCTCGAAGGCGCCTCCGCGCTGCAGAAGGAAGACGGCCCAGCGGTTCGCCGATAGAAAATGGTAGTAGAAGCCGAGACGCTCATTCGGGATGGCGAGCTGGGAAGCGACCTCGAACATGCGGTCCCAGCTCCAGCCGCCGTCCGGCTCGAGGGCGTGGTAATCGCGGAAATGCTCCCTGTTGTAGCACAAAATGACCGGAGAGAAAATAAAAGGCTGGACGAGCAGCTTGCCGCCATCCGTAAACGTATCCGTCAGGAACGGATAAATATCCGGGTCCGGTTCGAACGGCTCCAAGGAATCCGTCCAGTCCTGCTCCAAATAAGTCTGGAAATGATTGTTGTTGAGCGTAATGACATCGAACATGCCGTTGTCCAAATACTGCTTGACGATATCGGGACGTTCGTTCGTAAACGGTACCGCTTGCACTTCAATGTCCGGATTCAGCTCTCGGAAACGGTCCAGCAGCCGTTCGATCCCGGTTTCCCGCGGGATGGACGTATAATAGCCGATGTTTAGCTGAATCGGCCCGCTTGCGCGGGCCGGACCGATGACTTTATTGCCGACTCTGGGGATTTTGTCTATTAACCCTTCGGCGACGAGCAGCTCCAATCCTTTGCGGACGGTCAAGTTGCTCAATTGGTACTGCTTGGAAAATTCTCGTTCGGAAGGCAGAAATTCGCCGGGAATGCGATGGCCGGTGACGATTTCTTCCCGCAGCGTATGAACGAGCTCGTCCAAACGGGACCGAAACGTTTTGCGGCTGTTGCGGTTTTCCATATCGTCTCCTCCAGATTGCCGGACCAGATGGTTCTCTTCCTCCAAATCATACCATGCGCGCGTTCGCCGGACAACAATTCACGCGCCTACGGCGGCAAAGTTGTTATCCGGACCCCGCGCTTTCAAAACTCCGGCTTATTTGCTTTCGGCAATTTTCTTGTTCAGCTTCTCATCCGCTTCACGCAATGCCGAGTTGACGTCTACGCCATCTTTCATCACTTTCTTGAACGCTTCCTGGGAAACCGTGGATCCGTAAGCGCCATCTTTGCTTGGCGGTACCGGTGCCGCCGGTTGGGTCAAGAAGATGGATTTCAGGTTTTTGCCCTGCAAATACGGGACGTTCTTTCCGAATTCGTCTTGTACCGACTTCGAGCTGATAATCGGCGAACGCGCGTTGCGGGACATTTCGGCTTGCACTTCGTCCGTAAGAATCGTCGAGATGACTTGGAAAGCCTGATCCTTGAATTTGCTTTGCTTCGTGATGTGCAGAATCCATTCGTCAACCTGCATGCCGATATTCGGCTTGTCTTTGAATTGCGGATATTGAACGATATCCCAGTTGATCCCCTCTACGCCCTTGAAGTTCGGGAAGTGGTTAAGCCCCGGATACATGGCGAGCGAACGCTCCTTGATAAAAGAATCGAACGCGCTCGGAACCCATCGGTAATTCTCATTGCCCGGAATCTCATAGACGGATTTGATATAATTGAAGACGCGTTTCCAGGCATCGTTGTCGAGAGTCGCTTTGTTCGTCTTCGGATCGACGTAACCGACCGACAGAACGGAAGCCATACGGCTCGGTACGTCCGGCTCGAGTCCGCGGTATTGCGTCAATCCGTCTTTGCGGGTCAGCTTCACCGCAAGATCTTTCATTTCATCCCACGTCATGCCGTCTTTCGGATAGGCCACACCGAACTTGTCGAAAATGTCTTTGTTGTAATAAGTCGCATTGAACGAAATCGTCCACGGCAATCCGATCAAGTAATCGTTGCCGCTCGTAATTTTGACGGCGTCAAGTCCCGGCTTGCTGATTTTCGAAGTATCGAATTTGTGTGCCTTGATAAGCGGCTCGATGTTATCCGCAAGACCGAGGTCGGTGAACACGTTGATGATCGGCGAAGCGGACTGCACGATGTCCGGTACTACGCCGGTCGCGATCACTTTATCGAGCGATGTTTCCGTCAAGTTGATGAACTCCAGCGTAATGTTCGGGTATTTCTTCTTGACCGGGTCGACGATGTACATTTTCCGTTCTTCTTCGTTCAGCCAGGAGAAATTGATGGCGAACTTGAGCGTAACCGGATCCGCGCTTACTTTCACCGGCGTATCGGCGGCGGCGGGCACATCCTTCGCTTTGGATGCCTCCGGCTCCTTCGTTCCGCTGCATGCGGAAATCACCGACAATGCCATGATGCCTAGACCTAACGACGCTAACGACTTCTTTCTCATGAGGACTCCTCCCTTTTCTTGACCCGTTAATCTATATAAAGGCTCATCTTGTGCCCTTATATCAAACTGAAAGCGTTTTCTTTTCGCTGCAAGAAAGCCGGCCTCGCTCGTTCCATGAAATTAGATAAGCGTTTCTGATTTTTACAATGGCCTTCAATATCGTCTGTGATTTCGTATTGATTTCCTTCTAACGTGATTATAGATACAATATTTGGTGAAGTCAACACTGATTTTAATCAAAACTGCTATATTTTTCTTATATTTCATCCAAATCGCCTTTGTGATTCTGTTCTGATTTACACCGTGAAAAAGTAAAACCTCCATTCCGCGCGGGAAGGAGGTTCGTTTCGGTGCCCCTATTTCTTTGTGAGCGCCGCGAAATTTCGGTAGTAGGTTACACGTCCGATAATACGGACTTGTTTATTGGAAAGCAGTTTTCTGTCGCTCACGATCCAAGTGTGATTCAGCGAACGCTTCCTTCGAACGGCTACGAAACTGCGACTGCTGCCGGAGTATATCTTGAATCCTCTCGCCCTGCTGTCGCGGCAAAACTTCACGTCCTCCCCCAGCGTTCGGTTGCCGAATCGGACTTTGCGGAATACCCGTTTCCGGATAACAAGCGTAGCTCCCGCTACAGTGCGAACGAATTTGTTCGCTCCTTTCGGGAACCGGAGAATAAGCACTTTTTTCCCTTCGAGATACATATAGTAGGAACGTTTCCCGACAATATCCGCTTTTGATTTTGCAAGCGCGGCGATACTATCCGATAAATAGCGCGGCGCGTAATAATCGTCATCGTCAAATTTGGCGATAACCGGATATCGGGCTTTGTTCACGGCGAAGTTCAAACAGGAGCCGAGCGACATTTTCTCCGGGAGCCGGTAGACGGAGACGCTGCCGTATGCATTTGCTTTTCGCCTGTAATGCTCCGGTACCAGCTTGTCGTGATTCAAGACGATAATAAGTTCTTTATTTATCCCTTGCTGATTTTTATAATTGTTGAATATATTGTCGAGATAAGCGGCTCTTTTCGTACACGTAATAATCGTAACGCCGGATCTCGCCATTCGCCGATTTCCCAATCTCCCCGTCACCTCTTTCGCGACCGCAACAGCGTCACGCTTTCATATCGGACATAACATCATATCCATATGCGGCCGATGTCAATCGGAAGACGGCGGTTACCGGAGAATGGCCGCTGATTTTCATGAAGCGATACCGGTATTTCTTCTTACCGCGTTTTGCTATACGTATTCTTCGTAACGGTATTCGGCTCCGAAGGCTCTACCCTCACTACGTCCGATATGCGAAAAGACCGGCTTTCCTCCATGCTCTCGTCCGGTAATTCCAACCGGGTACGAAGCGCCGTCAGCGCCGAGTTCAAATCCTTCTCCGACGGAACGATGTAAGGACTGTCCCATTTGCCTTCCAGCGGAACAAACTCGATTTGGTCCGGCTTCATCTTCTTGTATTGCGTAATCCATTCGCGTATGCGGGACTCGGGCACATCGGTTCTGATGCTTTGGCCGGCGGTGTCCAGCACGTTCCCCCACTGCGAAATTCCGTTAAAGGAAGTCAGCTTATCCAGCAGCTGATTCAAAACTTGGTGCTGCCGGGCATTCCTGGCAAGGTCGGACGATTCTGCGGTGCCTTCGTTCGATTTCCGGTACCGGACGAAGTCCAGCGTTTCTTTTCCGTTCAACGTCTGCAAGCCTTTCTTCAAATTAATATTCGTTCCGTCCTCCTCGTCGACGTATCGCATATCCATATCTACGTCAATCCGCAGTCCGCCTAGCCCATCCACCAATTTCCGAAAGCCGTCGAAGTTGATAACGGCCATGTAGTCGATCGGAATATGCAGCAGCTCGCTGAAAAAATTTTTCGTGTTCGTTATCGCGCTGTTCCGGTCCTTGTTATAATAGTAAGCGTAATAGTAGTTCGCTTTCTGCGGCGACAACCGCTCCGGCTTCAGCTGCATGTCTCTCGGCAAAGAGACGACGGTCGCGGCGCGTTCCTCCGGATTCAGGGCGACCAGCATCATGACGTCGGTGTTCATCGATCCTCCTCCGCCTTCGCGGTTGTCCACACCCGCAAGGAGGAACGAGATCGGCTTCATCGCCGCCTCCTTCACATTCGTAATCGTTTCATCCGGCTCGGACTGGGAAGTACCGGACGCCGAAATCAAGCTGATGGCGGAATCCGCCTTGTTCACCAAATTCCCTGCATATATTGCCGCGCCGACGAGACATACGCCGATAACCGATGCGGCGATGATCCCTATTTTTTTGGCCAATCGCTTGGTCGTCCTGACCCTCATCGCATTCCCACCGCTCCCGTTATTCCGTTCACAGTCGATTCTTGAAGGAATATGTAGAATTACTCACATCCTATTAGACGAAAGTCCTACCCGTACGGTTTAATGTTCAAAATTTCTTTTCGAGAAATGTTCGAAGTATTGATTGGAGTCCGTAAGAGTGTTACACTAAGCGAAATTATCGTTTGCCGCCTTCGTCAGGAGGCTTCCGAGGACGAGCCGGTCCTCAAAATTAGGTATGATTCCGAATCATATGGAATAGGAAACAATATTGGGGTGATTTGCAATGAAGCCTATTTCAAACCGTTACGAACTGAAGCAGCTGCTGGGTCCGCTTCTCGACGGACAGCTGTATGAGGGCAAGGACTTGTCGCTTGCGCGGTCGGTGTTCGTCTACACCGTCGATCTGCAGGGGGAAGCGACTGCCAAACAATATATCGGCAAACTGGGGAGCGCGGCTCAACAAGGAGCGACCGACTCGCCCTTTTTGCATGTTCTGGATATCGAAGCCGGCTCCGGGAATATCAATGTCATTATTTCCTACAAGCCGGGCTGCTCTTTCCGGCAGTTCGTCCGCAACAATCCTCCTTCATTCAAGGAAGCCGTCGCCATGATTGCGAATCTCGGTCAAGCGCTGCTCGACGCCGCGGAGGAACGTCATTTGCATTTCCTGCTCGACCCCAGCAATATTTGGATTACGGAAGACGGAACGATTAATGTAATCAATACATGGGACCGTCCGTCATCCCATTCCCGGTTGTCCAAAGGACTGAGCCGGCTGTTCGTTCAGCTTATGGCCCGATCCGAGGAGGTGCCGGAAGATGCGGAATCTTTGTCCTCCTCTCTGTACAGGGCTCTTGTGCTTCCGGTCAGCAAGAAGGAAGAAGTCGTGGCGGCCGTAACGGACGCGTGGAAGGAAAAGCTTTCGCTCGCCTCCTTCGTGCAATACATGAGCATGCTTCTGCAGTCTCCGTCTTCCGCGGCGTTTCGCGATGAGCGGCTAGAGACTTCCGGAACCGGCGCCAAGACTCTTACTTATCAGGAGTTGCACATTGCTTATCAGGAAGAGGAGCAGACGTCCCGGCCCGTTTTCCGCAATCGTTGGCTGAAGGTCGGCAAAAAAGTATGGATCGCCCTTTCGTTATCGGCATTGGGCTTGGCCGTATTTGCCGGAGGGTTCGTTCTACTCGTGGAAACGATGAACGGCGGCGGAAAGTCGAAGCCGGCGGAGCCTGTCGTAGTCGAACATCGCGCGCAGCCTACCGTACCGCAAAAAACCGCCGTCGAAGTCCCTAAAGAGAAACCCCCGGTCGTCGCTCCTTCCGGCAATCAGCCCATCGTCGGGGTTCCTACCTTGACCGGGTTGTCCAAGGAAGCCGCGGAAAAAATGGCGCTGGATACCGGGCTGCGGTACGAGTTTTTTCTGGAAACCGACAAACAAGCCGCAGGCACTGTTTTCAAGCAGGAGCCCCGTCCGAACGAGCAAGTGGAGAAAGGAAGCAAGGTGACTTTCTGGATCAGCAAAGGTCCTTCGCCGCAATAGAGCGCTGCTTTAGTAAAATAGGCTGAACTGCAAAAGGAAACAGGCTGCGTACGGCAGCCTGTTTCCCGTTTTCTTATTCCGTTGAAACCAGTTCGCGAAGCCGCTCCAGCGTTATCCGCTGAACGAAGCGCGAGAACCTTTCTTTCTTTCTGGCATTCTCTTTGTAAACGGCGATCAATCGCTGAACGACGGCAACTACCGCGTTCTCGGGGACGTCCTCCAGCATTAGAAGACCGACCGATGCCTTTATGCTCTTCCCTTCGCCGCCTACGTAGATATCGAATCCGTTCTTCATTTTGACAACGCCGATATGTTGAAACAAAGGCTCACTGGTCGCATTGGCGCATCCGGCGTAACCGACCTTGAGCGGACTCGGCACCTCTTGACCCGCCACCGCTTCGTTCAGCTGCAAGGCGATCGCGAGTCCGGCCTCTTCGGCTCCCCGGCAAAAATTGCAGGCAATCAAATTTTTCGTAAAAAATCCGACTGGATATATTTCCAAACCAGCCGCAAGAAGAGCGTTCTTCACTTCGTCGGCGCGTTCAACTTCTATGTCCACATAAAGCTGCTTGAAGGAAGTGAACTCGACTTTGGCCTCCTTGCCAAGCGCTTCTCCAATCGCTTTCCATTGATCGGCGGAAAACAAGCTGCCCCCTGCGCCAATTGCCGGCGCAACCGCAATTTTCACGCGTATTCCTCCCCGTTCGATCTTCGACATTCCGAGGACGCCCGAAAGTTTACTCAGCCCCTTCTCGATCAGGGCCGTACGTGTCGCACTCTCTTTATCATACCCCTACAGGGTATGTTTTGGGGTAAAAGGATGGAGCCACCTGGTAGATAGCTCCTTCGACCATTTCACACGACGTCATAGCCTTGATCTTCGATCGCTTCCTTAATGGCCGAAAGCGAGACTTTGGACTCGTCAAACTGAAGCGCCACGGACTTGCTGCCGAGATCCACCTTCGCGGAGGCTCCCAGCTTTTTGACCGCTCCTTCGATAGAATTTACGCAATGTCCGCAGGACATTCCTTCGACTTTCAAATTAACGTTTTGCATAGTCAATTCCTCCCCGTTTCCTCTATGGTACCCAGTTATTTGCTTTTCGTTACGCGATGCGGTTCGTTATGCGCCATATTGATCGTCCGGACGATAGCTTGCATCCAACCGCAATTCATCCGCCTTACATTTCCAATCATACAATACCCCCCGAGGGTATGTCAATAGTCTTTTCAATGGTGCTTCAAATGCTGCAACGTTTGTACGAATATTTGCTCAATGTGATCGTCGTCCAACGAATAAAACACCGTCTTGCCCGCCTTACGCCGCTTCACGATTCTAAGATTGCGCAAATAGCGGAGCTGATGGGAGATTGCCGACTGCCCCATCTCGAGCAGCACGGATAAATCATGAACGCATAATTCTTTGTTCAGCATCGCATAGATCAGCTTTACCCGGGTAGGGTCCCCGAGCGCTTTAAATAAATCGGCCATACCTGCGGCAGCCGGTTCCGTTATCATCGATTGCTTCAGGTTTTGCAAATCCGTTTCCGTTCCCGTACATGTATCATCGCATGAATCGTGCAGCAATTTCTCCAACATGACACCACCTCTGGAATAATCGAAACTAGTTCGCTTTCATGTATTATACCAAATATTCAACAACATTTTCCTGTGGAGCCATCTCACCGGAATAAGGAATCGGATCCCGAATAAGAAAAACGTCTAACGATGTACTTCTAGGAAGAGCGACCGCGATTTAGCGGAAGTTTCTCTTGGTAAAGAAAGTCTCACTTTGCTTTAATGCTTTAGCGAAGTTAAACTTTCTTTATCGATAGAAAAAGACGCTTGCAACAATAATAACGTTGGAATATAATACATATGAATACATGCTCATATATCAACGGAGGAATGGCCGATGAGGAACGATCAGAACAAAATAAACCTTAACGAAAGCCGAACTCATCATAACGATCACGATCATCATAATCATCATAATCATCATAATCATCATCACGATCACGATCATGATCATGACCATGACCATGACCGCGACCACAGCCATGGCGATAAGCCTCATCAGACTCATGCTCACGGGCATTCGCACGCTCACGGTCACGATCATGCGCACGGAATCGGACATCATCATCACGGACCGGACAACAAGAAAGGATTGACGATCGCGCTGCTGATCACCGCAAGTATTATGGTGCTCGAATTTTTCGGCGGGCTGTTCACGAATAGCTTGGCTCTGCTGTCCGACTCCGGCCATATGCTCAGCGATGCCGCTGCGCTTGCGTTAAGCTTGGCGGCGATGTGGTTCGCCGTCAAGCCGGCCGCTCCGAACAAAACGTACGGCTACTACCGGTTCGAAATACTCGCGGCACTATTCAACGGGGCCACTTTGTTCGTAATCGCCGGCTTTATCATCTGGGAAGCTTATGGGCGGCTGCTGAATCCGCCTGCCGTAGCGAGCGGCTCGATGATGATCATTGCCGCGATCGGACTGCTTGCCAATTTGGGCAGCGCTTGGGCGCTTATGCGAAAGGGCGATGTGAAGGACAACATTAATGTGCGGAGCGCCTATTTGCACGTTCTCGGAGATGCGTTAGGCTCTGTCGGAGCTATTGTGGCGGGACTTTTCATGATGGCCTTCTCGTGGTATGTCGCCGACCCCATTATTAGCGTCCTCGTCGCGCTGCTTATTCTGAAGAGCGCATGGGGAGTCATCAAGCACGCTATCCACATTTTGATGGAAGGCACTCCGGTGACGATCGACTGTGAGGATGTGAAAACATCGCTGCTTCGAATCAAAGGCGTCAAGGACGTGCACGACCTGCACGTATGGACGATCACTTCCGGACTCGACTCTTTAAGCTGCCATGTGCTGATCGAGGAC
This sequence comes from Paenibacillus mesophilus, assembly GCF_005938385.1. GTDB lineage: Bacteria > Bacillota > Bacilli > Paenibacillales > NBRC-103111 > Paenibacillus_AB > Paenibacillus_AB mesophilus. The sequence continues at coordinate 380,381 of NZ_VCRA01000002.1, read as the reverse complement.
GATGCGGACAGCCAATCGATTCTTCAGCAGGCCGTTCACCTGATCGAACGCAAATATAAAATTATGCATGCTACGATTCAGGTCGAAACTTCAAGCCTCAAGCACGGCGAGCTTAAAGTTTAGCAGCCTCTAGATCCACTAAATGGAAAAGATACAGCTAATGTAACCATAAGTGAGCAATATGCAAGAAATAACTGGAAAACCTCCAGCAAAAATCGTCATAATTGGGCTAAAAGAGCAAATTTGCAGAAATATACTGCAGGTTTTCCAGTTAAACCTTCGCATTGGCTAATAATTGAAGGAAGGAACAGCATGTTTTCCAGTTACGGGAGTCACAACGGTTCGAATGAGCCGAATAATGTCTCGGATACTTTACGGCGAAGTGCTTGAACCTTCGTATAGCTCAAAAAGACTGCATTACCTAAGGTATGCAGTCTTTCACACGGGTGCCCCGGGTCAAATTTCCTTCACCATCCGGCGAAATAGGTGCCCGCTAACCTGCAGCGTACCATCCTCCTCGTACCCCATCTTCCGGTATAACGCATAAGCGCGATCGTTCTCCTGCTCCACAATCAAGGAAAGCTTCTTATGTCCCTCCTCCTTCGCTTTCGCTTCGAATGCGGCCATCAGTCCTTTGGCAATGCCTTGTCCCCTATACGATTCGCGGACGGCGATCGAGTCCAAATAATATTCGCCCGGCTGCGGTTCCTTCTCAATCATATAATCGGTCCGGCCGGTTTCGGTACGGATTCGGTCCAGGAACGGCTTATCCAGCTCATCCGCCCGGCTGCCGTCATAAGCGATCAGAATACCGGCAACTTGTCCGTTTCGTTCCTCCACGATTACGTGGCCGTAGCTGAGCCGGTTTCCCGGCTCCCGGTAAAACTCGCTCAATATCCGCATCGCCTCCGCCTCGTCGTCCGTACCCGCGAGGGAGTTGGCGATGGAGCCGATCGCGTCGTGCACCAGCGGCATCACCTGCTCCGCATCTTCTATCACTGCCTGTCTGATCATGAGCTGCCCTCCTTCATGCATGACGAAATATTCGGGATGTCATATTACAAGCATACCCTTCACATAACGCGGAAGCAAAAAAGAAAAACCCGCGATGCGAAATGCTCACGGGTTGGCGCGTTCAACGAATTGCTTCAGGGAAGCTTCATATTTCTCTTTCGCTTTCAACTCTTCCTCGAAGCCGCTGGCATAGCTCGTAATGTAGAACTCGAGAAACTGCGGCTGCCCCATCGTGACGGACCGCGTAAAGTGTTCAACCGAATATTTATAATAGGACATCGCCGAATGAGCCGTTTCCAGCATTTGCATAAAGTCGACCGAGAGTATGCCCTTCTGCTTCGCTTCGTTCATCTCGGCGCTGCTCGTCTCGGTCAGCATGGCCATATACGTATCCTCGAACGTCTTCCAGTACAGCTCGTTCATCATTTTAAAGTATTGATCGTTTTTCTTGATATCGTAAAACTCTTTCGCAATCCGGATTTTCTCTCGTATGATCGGCAATTGATCGATATAGGCATCGACCTTGGCATATATGGCACGGACGCTTTGCACGAGCTTGCGCTTTGCCTCATCCTCCTGCGTCGGCGGCTTGGGAGGCGGCGCGGCCGGGGCGGCCGTCGTGACGGAAGCGGTAGAGGTCGCCTGATCCCAACCGACCTGCGCGCCGAGCGCTTCGCTTATGACCTTCAAGGGCACTAACGTCGTGCCTTCCATATTGATTCCCGGTACTTCTCCTTGCACGATCTTGCCGTTCACGACAACGTTCACGATCGGGTGTCCTTTATATTCGCCGGTCGTGCCGGCGGCAACGGCAACGCCTGAAGCGGCTGCCAATAAGGCGGCCACCAGTACCGATACTTTCCGTTTCATCTCTCGCTCTCCTTCCTTTTCTCCTATATTTTAGTAGAGATGCCCCTCGCAGGCAACAAAAGAAAAGCGGCATGGCTTTAATGCCATACCGCCTGCGCTTTACGGAAGAGGGTTTAGTGGAACTCGGTCAGCTTCCGTTTCACCACGCCGTTCGGCGTTTCTATTATCTCGTAAACGTTAATATAATTGGTGGAGCTGTATTGATTCAATTTCAAGTTCGTAAACGTCAATTCGTTAGTGCCGTTCAACAGCTTCGTCGTTCCAAGGAACGGGATCGTCTGGGTGGAAATGACCTGCTTCGTCCCATCGACCAATTCGAATTGCAGCTTGGATAAGTTGGCGTCCGCAACAATTTGCTCCTTGCGCTGCAAATCGAGGTCCATTCTGAGCGTATACGAGAACGTCGTGCTAAGCACGCTGTGAAGCAAAATTCTTTGGCGGACGTTGATCAGATAAGGGAATACGTTCCATGTATCGTCCGTAATATCGTCTTGCTGGAACGCTACCTTGATCGTACCGAGCGGAACTTTGCCCGCATCCTTCGCATTGTAGACGCGAAGCAGCAAAGGCTGCTGTTCCTCTATGCCGGACATCAGGAACGAATAGCTGACCAAATAGCTGCTGTTCGTCGCAAGCTGCGCCGCCGCTGTCGTTTGTCTCGTGCCGGAATATACATGGCCGGCGGCGTCCACCAATTCCAGCGCAAGGTCGGGTGTCGACAACACGGTCGAGTCGGCGTTCGTTACCTTCAACTTCGCGATAGCCGTCTTGAATCCGTTGCTGTCGTTATCGTACAGCTTCAGCTCGGAGACGGCGACTTCCACTTTCTTATCCAACGAGAGAGCGATCTTGTCGCCGATCGTATAATCGCCTCCCGTTCCTTGCACGTAAAGCTGGGCGTTATTCAAGTCGGCGATCAGGACGGGAACCGTCTTGGTTGTTACGGTATTGTTCGTGTTGGAGTTGGCATTGTTGGCCGCCGTGTTGTTGTTTGTACCGGACGCAGCGTTTGTGCCGTTCACATTCGTAGCCGATCCATTGCTTCTCGTCTCGAATAGCGCGATCTGCATATCGGAGATGTCTACTCCTTTAGGCATAAACGCATTGAAGGAGAACGATTCGCTTTCTTTTGGCGACAAGTACGACGGATGGGTGGCGGACGAATCATCCGCTGGAACGGTTACGCCGCCGTTTCGGGACTGTACTCTGGCGGTGAGCTTGGGAACGCTTGCCACATACGTTCCGTTGTTGTCTACACGGACTTTCGCATTAACCCATTGTCCTCCGTCGCTTTGGGAAACGGCAGCCGAAACTACTTGGACCGATACGGTTTCCTGACCTTGAATATCCGTTATCGAGAGCGAATCGCCGATAGCCGAAGCTTTGACTGTTTTTCCCGCAGCCATGCTGTCAAGCACTGTCGGAGCATTAGCATTTCCATAGTAGAACTGCAGCGTCCAATCGTTCGCGGAATCCTCTGCGGGAATGGCAGCGCGAACGGTGATCCGTTGAGGCTTGCCGGGCAGCAGCGATCTATCCGCTCCGTCGATTGTCGTTACCGCTACGGTCTGGCCCGAGGCATCCTCCAGCCTCATCTTCAATCCGGCAGGCAGTGTCAGCCCCGAGGTTCCGGCATTTTGCGCGACCAGGTCGATATACAAATTCCAGTCGTTGTTCTCATAAATGAAATATTCGTTGCCGATCCGGAATTCGACTTTGTCGTCGCTCGAAAGCGTCGTGTCCACTTTGGACAGCGGCACGATCGCCTGCGGCGCCGATTCGGCTGCAAATTCCATCGCTGCCGTTACGGAAAAGGAGCCGATATCGTTCATCGTTATCGAAGCGCCATAATTCCAAGCAAAGAGCACTACCCTCAATTGTTCCGCTTGTACCCCCTTGGCAATACGGGCTTCATAAGCAAATTCCTGTTCTTTCCCGGGAAGCACGCGAGCGCTTTGCTGACCGGTCAATTGGGCGGAATAGCTGAAACCGCTGTCGTCGGTTACGCGAACGCCGAAAGGGTTGTAATCCACGGCGGCGCTGCTGCCATTGTGGAGATTTATGGCGAAGCGAAGAACGGAATCGTCGGCGCCTGCCGAGAACCGGACTTTTTCAATTGTAAAATAAACGGTGTCGCTCAAGTACACGCCTTCCTTGCCGGCCGATGCCGTTATAGGCGGGAGTGCGATGCATGCGACGATGAAATACAGCATGAGCATTCTCGCTTGTTTATTCAGCCAGCCTTGTATATTGCGAGTCATCAGGTTCAACCTCCATGTCTATTAGTCGAAACGAAGCGCATCGATCGGTTTGAGCCTTGAAGCTTTGTTGGCCGGATATATGCCGAACAACACGCCGACCAGCAGAGAAAATAAAAACGCATAGATGCCGATCGTCAATGACAGCTCCGTCGGCTGCTTCGGATTAAACATCGGCCAGCTTAACGATGCCCCGATGCCGACAAGCAAGCCGAGCAGACCGCCCAGACCGCTGATCACGGTGGCCTCAACGAGAAACTGCGCCAATATATGCCTTCGCTGCGCCCCTATCGACTTGCGGATACCGATTTCCTTCGTTCTTTCGCTGACGGTGACCAGCATGATGTTCATAATCCCGATTCCACCGACAAGCAGGGAAATGAGAGCTACGCTGATCAATTGATTCGTCAACGAGCTGGACGCTTCTTTGCGCGCATTCATCAGCTCGTCTTGATTTTGCACCCGGAAGCCGGTGCTGCTTTTGAATTTGAATGTCAAATAGTTGCTTATCGTTTCCTGAGCCTCGGCCAAATCTTTGACGTCGGGAGCTTCGATATAGGTCGTCCGAATCGTACCTAATCTGTAAGCCCGCCTAGCGGTCTCCAAGGGGACCATCACGGATCTGTCGACCGACGTTCCTCCCAGATTCGAGCCTTTCGTCTTCAGCGTCCCAATGATCGTAAAAACGACTCCATCGATGTTGACGTCCTGTCCGACGGGATCCGCGGTTCCGAACAAAGTGGCGGCCGTTTCGCTGCCCAGCACGGCAACCGGATTGCGGAACTCGTTGTCGGCGGGCGCGAGCGTCCTGCCGTTGTCCAGATCGGTTTTCATAATCGAGAAGAACCGATCGTTCGTTCCGATCAAGTTGAACGGCTCCGTCGTCCGCTCATACTTGACGTTCGAATTGGCTTTCGTAATCGTCGGAGCCATCGACTCGATTTCGGGCAATATTTCCAGCTCCATCAACTGATCGTAGTCGAGCTGTGTAGCCCTTCCATTGCCGAGCAAGTTGACGATGAGCAGATTCGTCCCGAGCTTCTCGTATTGCTTCTCGATCTGCGCAGTCGTGCCTTGACCGATCGAAACGAGCGTAACGACCGAGGCGACGCCGATAATGACGCCCAGCATCGTAAGCAGTGTCCGCATCGGTTTGCTCATGATCGTTCGCATGGCCATCCCTACGAGCTCAAACAGGTTCATACGGTAACCACCTGCCTTGGCGGCGAGACGTTGCGCTTATCTTCCACGATTTCCCCGTCGCGAATCGAAACGACCCGTTTGGCATGTTCGGCAATATGAGGATCATGCGTGATCAATACGATGGTATTGCCCTGGTCATTCAGCTGAATCATCAACTCCAGCACTTCCGTCCCCGTTTTGGAGTCGAGCGCCCCCGTCGGCTCGTCGGCCAGCAGTAGCGCCGGCGACGTGGCGAGTGCTCTGGCGATCGCTACCCGCTGCTGCTGTCCTCCGGACAGCTGGCTCGGCCTATGACCCGTTCGCGGCCCCATTCCGAGCGATTCCAGCATGCGCTTTGCCTTGTCTCTGCGTTCGCTTTTGCCCATCCCCGAGTAAATAAGCGGAAGTTCGACATTTTCCAAAGCGGTAAGTCTTGGGAGCAAATTAAATTGCTGAAATATAAACCCAATCTTCTTGTTTCGAACTACAGCCATCTGACTGTCGCTCAATTTATCCGTCTTCACGCCATCCAGCACATAGGATCCCGATGTAGGCGAGTCCAGAAGTCCGATCGTATTCATCAGTGTCGATTTGCCGGAGCCGGAAGGGCCGACGATCGCCACGAAGTCTCCGGTAGCGACGGTAAGTGAGATGCCCCTTAATATGCGCACCTCTTCCGCTCCCCGGCCGTACGTTTTGCAGATGTCCTTCAGTTCGATGATGTTCACACTTATCTGCCTCCCCTGTTGGCAGCCCCGCCTCCGGCAGCGCCCGCTCCGCCCGGAGCATTTCCTCCTCCTCCGGCTGGCGCACCGCCTCCGCCCGGCGCAACGCCAGCCGGAATACCGCCTTGCTGAAACTGCTGACGAAGCTGGTCGATCTGCTGTTGGGTTCCGTTCTGCGCCCGTTGGCGAGTCGGTACGACGACCTGGTCGCCTTCCTTCAATCCTTCCACGACCTCGACGCTCGTCTTGCTCCTTACACCGAGCTTGATCGGTACGCTTTCTTTCGTGCCATCGGCATGTTTTACAGTAACGGACACGTTGCCTCTTTGAATTTGCAGCGCTTCGACCGGAAGCGTAAGAACGTCTTTTTTATCCTGGATCAATATTTCCGCCGTGCCGGTCATCCCGTACTTGAGCTGCTGGTCTCTGTTCGGAACGGCAACGATTGCATCGTAGTAGGTGACTCCATTCGAGGTTACCCCGACCGTCGATACTTGCGCCAGCTCCCCCTGAAACACTCTTCCGGCGAAGGAATCCACCCGGACTTCAGCTTTCAGGCCCGGCTTCATGCTCTGAATATCCAGCTCGTCTACTTGAATGGGCAGCGTCATAACGTCGAAGCTCGTTACCGCTCCGAACATATCTCCTATCTTCACGTTGGCCCCGGGTTGGAAGTTGGCGAGAACGTTGATTCTCTGATTGGCGAAATCGGTGGAAAATACGCCGTCGAACGGAGCTCTGAGCGTCAGCTCGTCGACGCGCAGCTGCGATTCCTTCACCGCGGCTTCCTGACGGTCAACGCTTTCCTTCTTGGCGGAGATGGAATCCTGCAGCGTATCGTTGACTACAATAGCGATCACTTCGCCCGCTTTGACGATATCGCCGCTCTTGTGCAGCAATTCGGATATCGCCCCGCTCGTATCGGCCAAAAAGGCGGTCGATTTGACATACTCCAGCTTGGCGTTTGCTTTGGATTTGATTTCCCGGCCGTTCAAGAGCGCGGTGCCGGAAACGTCCATTCCCGCATCGAGCGTACCGTCGTTATCGATGGCGATTTCCACGTCGACAAGCCGGTTTCCCGACGCATCCGCTCTCGTCTCTTTGCCTATCGTTTGCACTTTGCCCGTCTTTGTCAGAGCAAATGCGGCAATTGTCAAATCGATCGGGTCTCCCGGCTTCAGTTGAAGCGCTTCTTCCAGGGCGTACGACAGTTTCACCGTTAAGGAGGTGTTGGTCGATACCGTGCCGATCTTCGTCGTCTTATTGACTGTCGACCCGACGTCCAAATTTCCGGTTAGCGCCAGCTTGCCGCTCATAGGCGCGACAATTTTCAAGCTTTGCTGCTGCTTCTGCAAATCCGCCAAATCCTTTTGCAGCGTTTGCAGCGTGTTTTGTCCGTTTTTCAAGTTTTCTTCGACTTGATAACTGGAAATTTGCACCAAAATATCGCCTTTTTTAACCGGCATGCTTCGGGTCAGTTTCATCGTTCGGATCGTTCCTGCCGCGGGGGAAGTAATATTTTGAATACTTTGCGTCTGAAACTGGGAAGTTCCAGATACGGATAAGCGCACGTTCCCCTTTTTTACCGCAACCGTCGATTCCTGCTGTTGGGCGGCAGCAGGCCGTTCCGTCTTGTTCATAAACAAATATGTACCGCCGCCTCCGAAAACGATTACAATTGCCAATGCTAGCGCCCACTTGGTTCCACGTTTCAGTGCCATGTCCATCTTCCCTTTCCCCGCTACACCTAAGGTTACGTATAATATGTCTGAACTTTAACCTGCACACCGGGCCGGAATACCCGGCTTGGTCGTGCGCCACGCTTCTGATGCTGGCTTTCGCGCCAATCGTCCGGCAGGATTGCGATTTCCGCCGCCAAGCTCCTCCTTTCCAGGTCGCTAATCCCGGTCCGCAAAGGCGGCCCCGTTAATCTCTTTGTGTATAATCGCCAAGCGAGATTGCGCTTTCAAACAAGGAAATCAAATAAATGACCTGCGCCTGGGAAACGGCGAGACCTGCTTGGCGAATATCGGTTTTCAACACATATGGAGAGATTATAGGACGCAATTGTGAACCATTTATGAACAAAACCTTAAAACAAGGTAAAAGTGAAAGGCTGCCCGGTTACGGAGCAGCCCTGAGAACGAAGCTTATGATTGCGTCATCAGCTCTACAAGCCCTGACGTATAGTTCGACTTGATCTGTTCGCTTTCCTCCTCGGTAAAAATGCCTCGTGAGACATAACGGTTAATTTGTTTGCTTGTCGAACTGTAAAGCTCATAGATCAGATTGTCGTAGCTCCTGCCTGTCGCCCGGGAGATCGATTCGCCGCTCGCCAATCTGCCGAGCAAGACGTCTATATCGATATTCGCTATGGCAGCCAGTTCCGAGATCGCATTGTTCAACTTGAAGTCCGTATAGGAGCTTGGATCGATATCCGTCGCTTCCTCAGTCACCTCGGTGCAGCGTGTCTCCCCATTCTCTTCCGTCTCGCAAGTTTCCCAATTGTCCTCGTAAGTTGCTTGTCTTGCCTCCTGCTGTACATTCACACCGTATCCCGACTTATGGATGATCGCTGTCAGCTGCTCCCTTGCCTGCTCCTTCAGCCGTTCCGCATAATTCGCGGACAGCTTGCCTTCCAGCCACGCCTGATCGATCGAGATATCGATATTGTCGCTTAACGAACGGAGCAGCTCCGTGTCGGATAAACCCGAAGCGGCGGCAAGCGTACTGCCTGCGGCGAGCGCCGCGACGATTTCTTCCTCCTCCTTGTCGGATAACGCAACGGTTTGCGATATGACGAAGCCCAGCTTGTTATAGAGCAAATGTTGCCCATATTGCTCCATCCAGTTCGTAGTGGGCGAATCGTAGCCCTCGGTGTCCACAATCTTCCCGATCGCCCCGGCCCCTTCCGATTTCAAGGAGTCGGCTTCCTCGGCCGACATTTTACCCGCCTGAACGGCGAGGTCGAGCTCCCGGATGAGCGGCTCCGTTATCGCGTCCGCTAACGGCCCGTACACTTGTCCGGTTACGGACGCCAGGCTCCGCCCCTCATGAAGCGCCCTTCTCAATTGACTCGAATTGAGCTCGTATAGGGTTGCGGTCGTTTGAACGACTTCGGCGATATGGCTATTTACTATTTGCCGACCTACAACGGGGTCCTTCCGGAAAGAATCCGCGCCTCCGGACCCGGAGACGGCTTCGAGAATCGATGCCTCCGCACGTTTTTTCACTTGTTCCGACTCGTCGGCGGTCAGTGCCCCGAGCTGTACTTCGGCTTCCAGACTATGCCCGATCGATTGAACGAGCCTGTCCGCCAGCTCGGACTCGCTGAGTCCCGAAGCTTCCGCGAGCGTTTTTCCCGATTGTATCTCCTGTATGAACGTATCGTAATCCACATTCGCCAAAGCCGCCGCTAGTTCGCGCAGATTCGAGACGAATTTTCCGACCAGCACATCGATATAGTCCGTCCTCTCGTTTCCCGCTTTCGTCTGAGTGCCTCCCTCCGTCTGTGCATTGGCTGCAATGGGATACGCCGAGGTTTCCGCGAATACCGATTGCGCCGGCAGCGCCAGACCTCCCGAAGTCGTCAATAGCACGGCACTTACCAGAACGGCCAGCCGTTTTCTCATCGTTACTCTCATTTCGCTCCATCCTTTCTCGCTCACTGTCTCTATGTATGGTCCCTACGCAAATAAGAATAGGACGCCAATGTGTTATGTGTATGAACAAACGCTTAAACGAAGCTGAAAATAAACTAAAAAAATGCTTAAACTCAGTTTCTCGGCATAAGAGTGCCGACACCAAAAACACCCCACAAAGTGGAGCCTTGCTTCGAAGCTTATTCCAAGTACTTTGCGGGGACCCCGAAATAATAAAATCTATTCACACCAAAAAAACCGCCCTCCTCCGAGAGCGGTTCAACCTTGTAATGCTACTCCATGTTACTTGAAGTTTATGCTTGATTTCCTTGTATAGGCAGAAATACGCGTACCGTCGTACCCTCATTCAAGCTGCTTGTCAGCTCGATTTTGCCGCCATGCAGGCCAACGATTTTATGGACGATCGCAAGACCGAGACCGCTTCCGCTCCATTCCGAATTTTGGCGGGAATCGTCCGCTTTGTAGAAACGGCGGAAAATATGCTTCTGGTCTTCCGGCGAAATGCCGATGCCCGTATCGGTGACGGTGACCTCCGCCTGCTTGTCATCCTGAGTAAGGGAAATGATGATCCGGCCGTCAGGAGGGGTGAATTTGATCGCATTATGAAGCAAATTCGTCCATACCTGATTCAGCGAATCTTCGTCCGCGACGACGCGAACGGGAGGCAGCTCCAGCTCGATATCCAGACGTTTGCTCGACCATAGCGGCTCGCATGCGACCACGCATCTGCGAAGCTGCTCATCCAGCTCGATGCTCTTCGGATCGTAAGGATGATGCTCCGAGTCGAGCGACGCCAGCTTCAGCAAGTTTTCACTCAGACGGGAAAGCCGCGCCGATTCGCTCTCGATCAGCTTCAAATAACCGTGGCGCTCTTCGGCGTCCAGGGTGTCCTGCTGCAGCAGCTTGGAGAAGCCGCGAATCGACGTTAGCGGGGTCTGGATGTCGTGCGAGACGTTCGAGACGAATTCCTGCCTCATTTTCTCCATTTTCTTCAATTCTTCCGCCATATGGGTGATGCTTGCGGCCAGTAAGCCAAGCTCGTCCTTTTGCCGGATTTGCAGCCGGACATTGAAATCGCCGCCGGCGATTTTGCGGGTCGCCTCGGTTATTTTCTTGAGCGGTCTTACCAAATAAATGGCGGCAAGGACGATCAGGAACGTGCTTATAAACAAGATCGACCACATATTGCGAAAATCGAACAGCTCGAACCGGCGGGTCGGATTCGGTACGGAAGCGGATACGAACAGCGCATATCGCTTACCTCCGTATTCAAAAAAGGTACCTACACTTCCTTGCGGACAGTAATCGTTCTCGTTGTCCTGGAAGCTGGAAAAGGATCCGCCGTCCAATACTTCCGTTATATAACGTTCCGGGATCGTACACCTCGCATTGGCTCCAGGCCTCGACATGTAGCTTTCCCCGGTTTCGGAATAGAGGTACAGCTCCTGGCCCCGGTTCAGTTTACCGACAATCGATACGGTCTGGTTAATTTGCTGGGTTTCCGTTTTCTGGATGAGACGTACTACGAGCTTTGACGCATTTTGCAGCAGCTCCTCCACCCGGCTGTTCAATTGGTTGCGGTAATAATGAGAGAGCATGAAGCTGGATAACGCCAAGCTGCACCAAACGACGACAAAGATGACGATGGCGATGCGCAAATACAGCGTGCGGATCAAGGATGCACCTCTAGCCTGTAGCCGAGGTTGCGGATTGTAATAATCGACACTTTCTCGGAGGCGTGCTGCTCCAGCTTCTCCCGGAGCCGTTTGACATGAACGTCTACCGTTCTCGCGTCACCTTCATAGTCGACGCCCCATATTTGCTCGATTAATTGGGCACGGGTAAAAATATGGCCGGGGTTGCTCGCGAACTTGAACAGCAGCTCGAATTCCTTCGGCGGTATCATCGAGCTGATCCCGTTCACCGTCAGCTCGAACGTTTTGCGGTCGATCGTCACATCCCCGACTTGAACCGTCTCCGAATGTTCGATCCGGTACCGCTTCAGAAGCGCCTTCACCCGCATGACCAATTCCATCGGATCGAACGGCTTGACCATATAATCGTCCGTTCCGAGCTGGAAGCCTTTCAGCCTTTCGGCAATTTCGCCTTTGGCCGTAACCATGATGATCGGAACGTCCATCGTTTTTTTCAGATCCCGGCAAAAATCCCATCCGTCCATCACGGGCATCATAATATCGAGTACGATCAAATCTATTTTTACGTTACCGAGTACGTCGAGCGCTTCCTGGCCGTTCGCGGCTTCGAAAGTTGCGAATCCTTCCTGCTGCAAGAAGGCTTTGATCAGTTTGCGTATGGCGAGATCGTCGTCAACGATCAATATTTTGCTCATCTAAGTTCCATGTTCCTTTCGATCGGAAATGAATAGATCCTATCGGATCGGATCATATCATCCCATCCGTGACATACTCCCACCACCTACGCTAACGCTTAGAGGTGGGGGCTTCTTGGGACGTACCAGCTAACGCCAGCATTATTACCAAGCTATCCCCGTTTGCCCAACGGTTGTTATGAGTATGATTAGGCGATACCAAGCATTCGGCAACTTTCATTTTTGATGTTGATTGCGGCGTTTACGTCTCTGTCTAATTCTGCACCACAATGATTGCATACCCAAGTTCGATCTGCCAATGTCAGTGCTTTATTCTCGTGTTGGCAAAACCGGCACCGTTTGCTCGATGGAAACCATTTGTCAATAACAACAAGCTGTTTTCCTTGCTCTGCAAGCTTATATGCCAGAAAGGTTTTTAGCATGCCAAATCCATTGTCATTCGTGGACTTTGCCAGATTGAGACTTTGTGCCATCCCACGCATATTTAAGTCTTCAATCGCAACGGCTTCATAGGCATTGGCTATCTGCCTTGAGAGCTTATGCAAGAAGTCTTTACGTTGATTCGCTACTTTTTCATGCATTTTGGCAACTTTACGGCGTTGCTTTTCACGATTTTTGCTTCCTTTTTGCCGCTGGGACAGTTTACGTTGGGCTTTTTTTAGTTTTTCTTCCGCTTGATGGTAGAATTTGGGATAATCGGCATCATTGGCTTCGCTATCCACAAACAAGGATTGGGAGGAATAATCCAAACCTAATACCGTTTCTGATGTAGGTAGTACTGGTTCTATGTGGGCTTCGTATTCCACCAATATAGAAATATAATAGTTTCCTACAGGTGTTTTACTTATCGTTGCAGATTTGATGACTGCTTCTTTCGGCAATTGCCGATGCAGCTTAATCCGTACATCTTTTAGTTTTGGCAGTCGGATTGTTTTACTATCAATAAGTCGGATTGTACCGCCCTGGTTGTTCGTCGTATAGGATTTTCCGTCATGATGCTTGCTCTTGAATTTTGGAAAGCCTGCCGATTTATCTCTGAAGAAGTTTTTATAAGCGGTTTGCAGATGGAGTTGAGCATTTGCCAGAGCCAGACTGTCCACTTCTTTGAGCCATTCGAACTCCTTTTTGAAGTCGGCAGGAAGCCTGTATTTTTGTTTCCTCAATGCTTCTTTATCATCTTTGAATTGCTCATAGATTTCCTTACGATTCGCAAGCATTTGATTATACACAAATCGCACACAGCCAAAGGTTTTATTCATGAGAATTTCTTGTTCGGCATTAGGATAGATGCGGTATTTGAATGCCTTGTTCATACTTTCTCACCTTGGCTTTCGATATAACGTTTGACAACTTCAATCGGTGCACCGCCTGTTGTCAGCAGGCAGAAGCTTCTCGACCAGAAATATTCTTTCCATAATGATTTTCTGATCATGGAATGTTCTTTCTTGATTAGACGTGATGATGCACTCTTATAGGTATTAATGAATTTGGACAATTCGCTGTTTGGCTGCGCTTTGAACAAAATATGAACATGGTCTTTGTCGGGGTGACTGAATGATTATTATTGTCCAATTCCACTGTAATCACCGCCATATATAACTATACTACTGATTTTATCATGACGATGCTCATTTAGTAAGCGAAGCTTCGAAGGCGGCAATTCATCTCCCACCTATAGAGGATAGGAGACTTCTTGCCGCATGGGGTTAAAACCAGCTTAAAATCAACCGCTGCCGGACACGGCCAGCCGGCTCATCACGTCCGAGAAAGAATCATGAATCGTGTAACGGGCATTCACATCGTAGCGGGTGGCCGATTTGTTGATCAACAGCAGACGGTCGCCTTTATAATAGCGGACCAGTCCCGCCGCCGGATAAACGCTTAACGACGTGCCCGCGACGATCAGCATATCCGCCTCCGAAATCGCCTCTTCGGCTCCGGCGAATACGCGCTCGTCCAACGGCTCCTGATACAGCACCACGTCCGGTTTGACGATTCCGCCACATTTGCCGCACTTGGGCAACGTTCCTCCAAGCGCAAGCATCTCCTCGAGCGAGTAGAACGCGCCGCATTCCATGCAATGATTCCGATGCACGGAGCCATGAAGCTCCAGCACGTTGCGGCTTCCGGCCGCTTGATGAAGCCCGTCGATATTTTGCGTTACAAGCGCGCTTAGCTTGCCCGCCGCTTCCAATGCGACCAGAGCCGAATGACCGGGGTTGGGCCTCGCGCACCTGTGAATCATTTTTTCTTTATAGAACCGGTAAAACTCTTCCGTATGCCCCATAAAAAAATCGCGGCTCAACATCTCCTCGGGCGGATGCTCCGTCCCTTGCTGCGTCCGGAACAATCCGTTATGCGAACGGAAGTCCGGGATGCCGCTCTCGGTCGAAGTACCGGCTCCCCCGAAAAAGACGATTCGCGAGCTGGCTGATACGATATGCCGCAGATGTTGCAAATCCATCGTTACGATCCCTCCCGGTTATAAGAACAACGATTTGGCCAACAGCTCGTAGGAACGGATTCTAGTCTCGTAATCTTGCGATGTCGTCACTACGATAAACTCGTCAGCGCCAAATTGCTCCTGCATTTCGAGTAACTGCCGTCTGACGCTATCCGGAGAGCCGACGACAGCCCTCCCGCGGTACTGCCGCCGCACTCCGTCATCGATCGGCGCTTCACCGAGAAATGCGCGGGCACCCAGCTCGGCGCAGCGGGCCGCCTCCGAATCGGTCTCCGCGCATACGACGCTGACCGCTACGATTACTCGCGGTTCGGGACCTATACTCGTCGCTTGATAGCTTTCCCGATAAGAGTCGATAATCGGCTTCCCGTCCTGATCGCTCATGAAATGCCCGAACACGTAGCCGGTTCCGAACCGGGAAGCGAACTGCGCGCTTTTACTGTTCGTACCGAGCATCCATAATTCGGGGGCCGCGGCGGGAACCGGCCGCGCCGAGACACGCTGCTCCTCGATGCGGAAATCGTCCGACAGCAGTGAAACGAGAGACTGAATGGATTCCGGCAGCCGCCGCACCTGCTCCAGATAATTGTCGCTTAACGCCATCGAGGCATGCGCGTGGCCTCCGGGAGCGCGGCCGATGCCGAGGTCGATCCGGTCCGGGTACAAGGTTGCCAGCATATGAAACGTTTCGGCGACTTTATACGGCTTGTAGTAGGGCAATAACACCGCACCCGAGCCGATGCGGATTCGTTCCGTTTTCGCGCCGACATGTGAAAGCAGAACTTCCGGGCACGATGAAACGATGTTAGGCATATCATGATGCTCGGCTACCCAATAGCGGGAGTAGCCCAGTTTCTCGGCGGTTTGCGCGAGACGGACGGCTTGCATTAACGCATATTGCGGGTTCGCATGTTCCAATACCGGAACGAGATCCAGCACGCTTAGTCGGATACGCTTCATTCCCATTCCCCTTTGCTTCCAATTATTATAGCTCACATGTCAGGGAAACGGAATAAGTCCGCGATGCGGCTTGTCGAACTCTATGGATCTGTCGTTATTGACGTCAAATTGAATAACCCCGGCTCTGCGAGAACCGGGGTTTAGTATCGTTATTCTCACCGTCCGCCCCAACGGCGCAGATCGGGCAAATCGAAATATTGCAGCATGCCGGGCAACAGGATGCTTACCGTATCGTAAGACTCATAGAACCGCGAACGTACCCACGTTGCGACGCTCCCGATCCCCTCTTCCACAGTAACGTCCGTTATTCGATCGTCCAGCGCCGCGGCGAGCTCTGCATATATGCCGAAACGGCCGTGCGCATACAAGTTCGTCCGGTCGGGATTGCAATCGGGAATCAGCTTCACCATATCCACCGCGCGCATCACATCGTAAGCGCGTACGGCCGCCAAGCTGTCATCCAGCCAGAACAGATCCGTTGTCAGCTTATGGATCGTTCCAAACAAACCCCATACCGGCTGCGGATTGATCGGATGCGGCGTGCATACACCTTCCCCGGTAACGTCCAGTACGAGAACGACGCGGCCTTCGGCGCACGTCTTTCGAATCCAGGAGAGCTTATCCGCGAGCTTGTTCGTCCCCCGTTCCCACAATCCGATCGTCACGGGAAGACTAGTCCCTGCAAACTTCGGATCTCGGAATGCGAATCCGTGGTTGAATACGCCTTCCTGACTCCACCAGATGTAGCTTTCGACCGAAAGTACTTCCGTCGACGACAGCGTCAAATGCCTCGGATTCAATTGCGGGGCGGTACGGGTGCCGCAAATCCGCTCTCTTAGCCATGATAGCGCCCGCTCCTTGCGCTCGTCGTCCGACAATGCAGCGAGACGACGTTCGATTTCGTCCAGACGGTCGGCATTCTCCTCATAAACAGCGCGAGCGTCCGAGTAATCTCCCCGCACTTGCCCGCTGCGCGCACAATTCAGCACCTCTTGAGGAAACGGTACGATCGCGGAAGCATCCCCCTTCGTTTCCTTGACGCCGAGCAGATGCTCGGAGAAGAAAGCGGCAGCCGCATCCGCGAGCGGAGGACTGTATTGATGAACCGAACGGTCTTCCTTCAGGCCGGGCATGTGCGCCACTCCGAACAGCTCCCAGAACCGTCTCGTCCGCTCCACCGTCCGCCTCGTTCCTTCGATCGGGAAAAAATCGGATGTTACCGCCAATACCAATACGGGGCGTGGCGCCATCGCCATAATCAAATCCTCGTGGTCGAGGCCGTGCTTCGTCATGCCGGGCCAAATCTGCTCCGCATCCTGCGCCTGTCCGGCGTACAAGTAAGATTCCCGGTTCATGATAAAGGTGCCGGGAGCGGCTGCGGCGATGCGCGGATCGCACAGCATCACGAGACTCGTCTGCAAGCCTCCGCCGGAATTGCCGGTAACGCCGATCCGTTCCGGGTCGACAGAAGGCAAGCTGCACAAGTAATCGACCGCCCTCATCGCATCGTGGATAAAATAACGGGCAAGGCCGTCGCCGAGCGGCAGGCATTGACTACCGGCATAATCGTGCTCCCGTGTGCTTGGCTTGACGGGCAGTTCGCCGGTATCCGGCTCATAATAGCTTAACCGCTCTCCTTGACCGACCGGATCGACCGCCAGGACGATCAACCCTTCGGCGACAAGACGCTGGCAAACGTGCTGGTATCGATCGTACTGCTTCCCGTTGTCCGAATGTCCGCACAGAAACACGACTGCGGCACCCGGGCTTTGCAAGCCGTCGGGCATATACAGGTTGCAGGTAACGTAGGTTGATGGCCGCGACTCGAATATGACTTTGTCGATCCGATACCCGCCGCAGTCGACGGAACCGGTTACTGTCGGGTTCAACGGATGATCCGAGGGCGGCAATCCGCCGACGGCGTCGATCAGTTTCCGGCGCATGAGCGCTTGACGGGCTTTCAAGTCATCGACGGTCAAGATGCCGTCCCGGGCGCGATCCCCCTCGGCGAACGCCGACTTGGAGCGGTCATACACCCATCGTTTGAACTGGTCTTTTACATCATAAATGTGTAGCGCGAATTTCTCGAGATGCTCGATGCCCATACCCTGTCTCACCTTCCTCTATTCGAATAGAACGTATCCGAATTTCTCGGGCTTGTGGTAATCGACTTTGCCCGTCGGCGACCATGCCCAGTAATGTCTAGTCCCTTGCGGATCGGCGTCGATCCGGTAGAAGTTCATTCTCCAGCTCGTCCCAGGAATGGGCGGCTTCCCGAATGCGCTTACCGGCAGGTCGATGTCGAACACGAGCCAGCCGTCATCTCGAGCCGTGACCCGGGACCGCAGTCCCTCATGGTCCCAGCTCGTATTGACGATCGGCGGTTTGTCGGGTTTCTTCTCGATCAGAGCGTCGAATACGACATTGCGAGGACTGAACTCGTACTCCTTGTAATGCGTTCCCGCGCCGATCTCGTCAAGAAATATTTCCACGACATCTTCCCGATAAATCGGATCGTCGCGATTCGCATATGTAGCCACGACGTGATCGTCCTCGCATTCGAACCGAACGTGGACATATTCGGCGGACCTGCACATTTTCACGATCGTCCGCAATCTCGGCGCTTCTCCGTTTACCGTTCCGACCAGTTCCTTGCCTTCGATCCGCTGCCATTCGATGCCGGGACCGGATTCGAATCCGCACCGGTATACATAGTTCTCCACGGGCAAACTTCCTTTCTCACCGTCCTATTTCGCACGGCTCCGCTTCTATTCTAATCGTGATAGCAATCGGTTTCTAAGATGCGACTTCATTATAATACGCGCATTTTTTTGACGTCAATGCTATTATTCGCCTTCAAAACGAATAAGGACGAAAGCTGCCGCCTTCGTCCCGCTACGGATATACGTTCCTTGACAATTGTTCGCTCGCGAATTTGATCCGCCCGTGTACTTTCTCCCATATTTCACCGGTAACCCGGACGACCGGAATCGAGACGCTGATCGCGGCAACCGCCTTGCCCTCCGCATCATGGACGGCAGCAGCGACACACTGTACGCCTTCCACCGTCTCCCCCATATTGTATCCGAAGCCTTGGTCCCTGACCTTATCCAGCTCCGTCAGCAATTCGGGGAAGGTGGAGATCGTCTTGTCGGTAACTTTCTCGAGCGCATCTTCCGGATATATCGCGCGCAGCTCCTCCACGGTCATCCCGGCCAGCAGTACTTTACCGGAGGCGGTAGCGTGAAGCGGCCTCATATCGCCGGTATTCGGCGTAAATCTGAGAAATTGGGTGCTCGATTTCTCCCCGATATAGAGCAGCTTGTCGCCCAGCCGAATACTTAAATTAACCGTTTCGTTCAATTCGCTGAAAAGCTGATCGGCCACCTGCTGAAACTCTTCGCTCAAATTGCTACCCTTCAGCCGCTTGTTGCGGATCGTGAACAGCTTATGACCGAGCTGGAACTGTTTACCCGTCTTGTCCGTCTGCAAGTATCCCCGCTCCAGCATGTTCTGCAGCAGCAAGTACGTGCTGCTCGGCGGCGTCTTCAGCAGTCTGGATATTTCAGTCAAGCTGTACGAGTCTTTATCCCCGGCGTACAGTTCGAATATATCCAGCACTCGATCGGCCGACTTCACTTTATGCTTCTGCGGTTCCATCGATCGTACTCAACTCCTTGTTGACAATGACTCGTTACCTAATCATTGCAACGTGATAGGCTTCAACTATATGAATCATAGCCTAAAGGAGCGAGTTTCACAATGTAAATTGTTCGGGCCTGTCGACAGACGGCTTATCGGGACACGTGCGATTATTCAATCGGTACGGCGGCTGCATCATGGCCGAGCGGCCGTTTCTGCTCCAATGCGGCGCAGACCCGGTTTCTGCCGGTTCTTTTCGCTTCGTACAAAGCATTGTCCGCCCTGCGCACACACGACTCGAACGATTCCCGCTCGTGCCTTCTCCATTCGGCTACGCCGATACTGGCCGTGCAAGGATAGGAACCGTCGCCGATACGGAACGGAAATTGTCTTACCGCTTTCAGCAATCGTTCCGCAGCCTCTTGCGCTTCATTCAAATCGTGATCCGGCAGCAGGATGACGAATTCCTCTCCCCCGAATCTGCCGGCGATTCCTTTCGCGGGAAGCTCGCCGCGAATGACGGAAGCGAATTGCTTCAGAATCAAGTCCCCGGTCTCATGGCCGTATGTGTCGTTGATCTTTTTGAAATAGTCGATATCCATCAGCAGCAGCGATACCGGGCGGTTGACCGAACGCGTTTGCAATGCTTCAAAATGTCCCACTATGTATCTCCTGGAATACAGGCCGGTCAAAAAGTCGGATTCCGCCTGCTTCTTGGACAGAATCATCAAAGCTTCGGCCTGTTCTTTCTCCATTCGGATCGACTGAATTCGCGAAGCCAGTCCGAGGGACAGAACGATCGCCTCAAATAGGGAGCCGGTCTGGGAAGCATACCGGATATGAGCGACTTGAGGCAGTATGCCGGCGTCAGCGAGCAATGTCAGGACGCTTCCTACCATAAATACGCCCCAGCCCGCCATGAAAAATCGGGCGGGCATAAAGCCCCGCCACAAGCTCGCCGCCCCCACGCCCACGATCGTCAGGTCGATCAGGACGACCATGCAGGCCGCCATTTGCAGTCCTGAACTGTAATCCGCGAACAGCAGCGCGATGTTCACCATCTCGAACATTATGAATCCGGAGAACAGCCGGTATATTCTCGGATAGTAGGAGTCCAGCTTCAGGAAGGTGCGCGTGAACAGAAGTGCGGCAATATGCGCCAGGCAAATGAAGAAAACGATCGCCCGATTGTTCCACCACACCGCTTCCGGCCATAAGTATTGATAAGCTATTCCGTTCAGCGAGGAATAGAGCAGCGCCGCGGTCACATTGATACAAACATAATAAACGTATTCTTTGGACCGCAACGAAACGGCCAATATCGTGTTGTATACGCTCATGACGATCAGGATGCCGAAGAACGCGCCCATCAGCAAATCCGTCGCCTTCTGCTGCTCGGCGTGCTGAACCGGCGTCGCGATCCGGACCGGGAAAATCATCGCTCCTTCGGTTTCGAACCGGAGAATGACGGTTTTCGTTTCATTCGGACCGAGCTCGAGACGAAACGAATAATCGGGATTGCGGACTTCCCTCCAAGCAAACGGAAAAGCGTCTCCCGAGCTTCGATGCTCCCACTGCCCGGGCATATCGGGTATGTACAAATCGATTTGATCCATCGGCGGCTGGTCGATGTTCAGCAGCCATTGCCGCTGCCGCGAGTTGTTTTCCAGCCGCAGCTTCGCCCAATACACCGATTTCGTATAGCCGAAGCTCGGAATACGTTGTTCGTTTCCCGAGAACCGCCGGGCAATGTCCGGATTATCCATATCGACGATCGTCAAGCTTCCGTCCCGGTCCTCCAATATTTCAAGATACCGGCTGGCATCGTATGTCCGGTTTGTCTCATTTAATTGCATGACTGCCGGAGCAGATGCCCCGGACGCTTCGGGGATCCATGCAATATAGCTTATCGCCATCAGGAACAGCATCGTCAAGATCCTCAAGTCCATCATCTCCGTCGATCAAGCTGCAGCTTTAAGGCTGTTGAAAAAGTCTGCAAGAGAGGAAGCACTGAAGGCAAGAGGTGGGGGAATGCGCTCCACTTCCGTTAAAATCGTGTTGTTTTTATAAATTACAGCGGTTACAACACGATTTTAAAGTCAGCCGCTACGCTTTACGCACATCTCCCCCACCTCTTTTGGTATTCCAACTCTCGCTTTAGACTTTTTCAACAACCTGAGCATTTACACTTGTTGAGTGTACCAGACTTTACCGGAAATCCATATGTGAATTAATTAACAAAAACAAAAACGGCGCTACCCAAAAGGGAAGCGCGGTTCAAGACAGCATAGTCCGGTCAAACGGGCATCGCGAAATCGATGCCCGTTTTCTTGAGCACCGAACGGAACAAAGGCGGCAGCGGCGCGGTGAAGGTCCTGCCGTCGGCAAGCGAAATTTTCCATGCATGCAGCAGCTGATGATTGACGTCCCCGAACGCTTTGCCGCCGTATTTGATATCGCCGAGCAGCGGATGCCCGATGCTTTGCAGATGCGTACGGATTTGATGGGTACGCCCGCTGATCAGCTCCACCTCGATCAAAGTGTATCCTTGGCCCGCTCTGAGCGGCCGGTAATGAGTAACTGCTTCTTTTTCCGCTTGATCGGCACCGTTTCGGAGCGAATCGTCTCCCTTCACGACCCGGGTCCGGTTGCCGCTCTCGTCGCGGACCAGCTTGGCGTCCACCGTGCCGCCTGCCGTCAGCGCGCCCTCCACGACGGTCATGTAATACTTGTCCAGCTCCCGCTTCTGAATCCATTGGTTCAGCTGGTGCAGCATACCGGCCGTTTTGCCGATCAGTACCAGGCCGCTCGTGTTGCGGTCCAGCCTGTTGGCCGTTGCCGGCAAAAAGAGACGGCTGTCGAGCTCTCCTTTTTTGTGCAGATAGGCATGCACACGCGTAATCAACGTTTCCTTCTGCTCCGTCTGATCCGGATGAGTAAGCAGCCCGGCCGGCTTGTTGACGACAAGCAGCTCCCCGTCCTCGAACACGACGTCGATTTTGGAAATGACGCCTGCGAATTTGACCTTCTTCTCCACCGCTCCGACGTTCGCCTCTTTGAACGTATCTTCCTCGATATGAATCGTCAGCTCGTCCCCGGCAGCAAGCTCGTACGTATCCTTCTTTCGTTTGCCGTTCACTTTCACCTTGCCTTGATCGATCATTTTATAAATTTGGCCCAACGGATAATTGGGCATCAAGCTTCTGACATAGCGATGCAGTCGTTTTCCGCTTTCGGATGGCGTCACGATGCGGGTAATCATTGTCGTTTGCACTCCCCGGCACGGCTCGTTCGTCCGTATCATTTTCCTTGTTCGAATATACATCATACCATGTTTGGCCGGAAACCGGAATTCGCCCGGAGCAGCGTCCCGTCTCCAGCAAGCAAAAACGGCCGCACCCGGCAGCCGCTGTAACCCTCGTCTCAAACTTTGAATTTTTCGATCATGCCGTTCAATTCTCAGTACAACGTTTTGGACTATCCGATTTTGTTTACGTTCAACTTTTTCAAGCCACTTTCCGATAGTCTCGCTTTTAGTCCGTCAGCTTCCGCCTTGATGCAACCGTCTTGTGCCGAAATAATCGGAATACATGGGGATGACCATCCAATGCGGCGAACGGTTCGCCCGGGTCGGCGTGTCCGAACAGCCAAGTCGTCGTTCCGTCATAAATTGCGACAGGGATATCCCGGATGTGAAAGTGCTTCCACTGGATGTTGGAGGCCAGCTTCACAACTTTCCCCATAATATCGACGGGTGTCATACGGACGGCCTAACCTTTCTTCCGACCGCCGCGAAGTGAGCGGGCAGCACATCGACCGACGAATCCAAACGTTCCAATTCATCGACGCGGATGACGGAGAAGCCCGCCTCCATAAAATCGTTCAGATAGGCCGACAGCGGCCTGTGATAAGCTCCGAGCGTCGATCGAATCGTACCGGTTCCTTGCGATTTCCAGAATTGTTCCTTATAGTCCAGCACTTTCCGGGAGCCGTCTCCGAGGGGATGGCTGAAGGGCGACTGGAAGCAAGGATGCATGATGACCCAGATCATGACGCCGTCCGGCTTCAATATACGGCGGGAAGCGCGGAACACGGCCCGATGGTCCGGCACGTCCATCAGCATGACGCTCGAAACGACATAGTCGAACGACTCGTCAGGCAAGCTGCCCAAGCTCATCGCATCGTCTTGAACCCATCGGACACCCGCGATATCGCCCCGCGCGATCGCAATCTGTTCGGCGCTCAAATCTACGCCGGTCACACGTGCTCCCGCGAATGCCATCCTACGGCATAATTCCCCTTGACCGCAGCCGATGTCGCAAATTGATTTATTGCGAATATCGTCCAAACGTGTCAACTGCCGCATAATGTAGCGGAATGAAGCCTCCGGGCCGCCTTTCTTCACCATCTCCCGGTATTGCTCGGCAAATCCGTCGTACTGGGCCATCGTATGTTCCTCCCGTATTCCCATATAATTAATGCCATTAATTACTTACTTGCATTTCATTTCAACAAATATTTATGTATCGCCAGATGGACGCCGTCTTCTTTATTGGAAGCCGTCACCGCATTCGCTCTTTGCTTGATCTGCCATGGTGCATTCCCCATTGCAACGCCAAGGCCGGCATATTCGAGCATGCCCAGATCGTTGTAAAAATTGCCGATAGCCATCACTTCTTCCCGACCGATACCGTACGAGCGGGCCAAACGCGCGAGCGACTCCGCTTTACTCGCATTCGGATGCATAACGTTCATAAAAAAATCTTTCATGTATTTTTTCTGCACCGAATCGATTATTTGCCATCCGCCTATTCGTTTCCGGTCATCTACCGTAAACTTCATGACCGGTTCATCCGTCAACAGGAGATTGTCACTAAGCGAATAATGGATTTCGAATTTGCGATACCGGTCGATTTGGTAATCGTCCATCCTTTCGACAAACACATCGAATGCCGTACACGCGGAGCAATGGATATCGTACTTGCGGCAGTGAGAAATGAACGGAGCCACATCCCCGATCGGAAACGACATTTCGTCAATAACGTTTCTTGTAACCGGATCTATTGCAGCGGCTCCGTTATAAGCAATGAGCGGGTCCGTAAGTCCAAGCTGCGAAACGATGCCACCGCTCTGCCGGAAGCTTCGTCCCGTGCAAAGCACGACCTTCACACCCGAGTCGACCGCTGTCCGGATGCTTTGAATCGTAGGCGGCGTCAGCTGCCCCCGGTCATTCAAAATCGTGCCGTCAATGTCCAGTGCAAGCAGCTTGTATTTCAATCGCGCCACCCCCTCGGATTAGACAATGTTTACTTCGTACGTTCGCCTATCTCGCAAAGCAGCCGGCCGACGAACGACGGATTCCCCCACAGGATGAACCGGCTCTTCTTCTCCTCCTCCACATACAAATACTGAAATTTAGCTTTGCCTCTTGACGGATCGTCCCCGTTCATGAACTCGATCAGATGCCGGGAAATATCCGCCGCTTCCCGAGCGTCGATCCAGCAATCCAACACCGAGCAAACTTGAACCTTCCCATCGGCCTCCATATGACCGCCGTTAACAAACGAGACGATATCCCGGTTCATCCCTTCCTGCAGCTTTCGTACATGGCCTCCCGCGAACTTCTCGGCGTCTTCCTCCCGAATTCTCCATTCCCCGCCGACTTTGCTCGCGATCAGCCTGCCTTCCCGGATATATCGGCGAATCGTTCTCGGATGCATCTCCAATAGCCCTGCCAATTCTTCTACCGTGTACATAAGATTCAACTCCAAATATTCCCATATCCTCTTCAGTTTACTTTGCAAACGGATTCATGTCAACAAATCAATGTAATAATAGGTAACAATACGTAATAGTTCGGACAAAGATAAATCGTATTTTTATTTCCACCCATTTTGTCGTACAATTATCGGTATTGAAAAATGAGAGAAATGCGTGGTGCCGCCAGTGAGAGATTCCGGTAATTATTCCAGACCCAATCCGTCAGGCAAGCAAGGTCAGCGGCGCAAGCCCGCACCCCCGAACGACAACAGCCGCCGTGACAAAAAAGGAGCCGCCCCGGCTAAATTCAGCCGGCAGGATGGCCCCAAGCCAACGATCAAATCGGGCAGATCCGATAAATCCTACCCAAGCAAGCCAAGCCGCGACGGCGCGCCCGATCGAAAAGGTGCCGCAATCCAGCCCAAGACCGGGATCAGCTTGAAATCCGGCCGGCGCAAAGGCGAATGGCTTGAAATCAAACTGCCGGAGGGCCTTGCGGGTGCGCCGATCGCCGTCATCTTGAAGCAGCTTCCCCTGCCCGCCAAGCTGACCGCCAAATGGATGGCGACGAACGGCGCCGTCAAGCAGGGCCAGCTTCTCAGACTGAAGCTGTTTCCGCACGAATCTCCGGGATTCCCGGCCGACTGGATGGAGCTGAACGTTTTGTACGAGGACGATTTTACCCTCGTGGTCAACAAGCCCGTCGGGATGGAAGTGCATCCGAGCGTACAAGGACAGCGCGGGACGCTGGCCCACGCGGTGGCGGCCTACTATGAAGCGTCCGGACAGCCGTGCAGAGTGCGCCATATTCACAGGCTGGATAAAGAAACGACCGGACCGGTCCTGTATGCCAAGAACGAATATGCCCACTACGAATTCGATAAAGCGATGCGCGAGAAAAAAATCGAACGCATCTATTTAGCCGTCGCGGAAGGCGTATTCGAGCAGCGGAAAGGGAAAATCGACAAGCCGATCGGACAAGACCGCCACCATTCGACCCGCCGCCGTGTCAGCGAAACCGGCGATCCGGCCGTCACGCTGTTCGAGGTCGTGGATACGTTCGTCAACCATACGTTAGTCCGTCTCCGTCTTGAGACCGGTCGCACGCATCAGATTCGCGTCCATCTATCGTCGATCGACCATCCGCTTGCCGGGGACGGCATGTATGGCGGTACCCGCCGGTATATTCACAGACAGGCGCTGCATGGGGAAAAGCTGGTGTGGCATCATCCATGGACAGGCGAACGTATGGAAGTGCGCGCCCCGCTGCCCGAGGATATGAGCAGGCTGCTCGATCAGCTGCGGGCTGAGATGGACGGGCTTTGAGTCCGCATATGCAATATAAAAAACCGTCCGGGAAACGCCCGGACGGTTTTTGGTGTGCAAACCCATACGTTTGCGCGTTGGAGGGAATGGGTACCGGCTCCAACCGCTCCCCAGAATCGTGATGTCTGGATGGGATTATGGTAACACGACCGGCCTCGACCCACTTAATGGAAAACATACAGTACATGTAACAAGAATAGAACAAGTATCGAGGCATAACGGGAAAACCTACAGCTAATCTCGTCATAATTGGACCCAAAAAGCAAATTCGATAAATAATACTGTAGGTTTTCCAGTTAACTACTCGAAGAAGCAAAGAAATCGAAAAAATAACGGCATGTTTTCCAGTTACGGGAGAGGAAACGGTGCGATCGAGCTGGAACATGGCCCGGGTAGCTTCAATAAGATCGACAATTGGCGTAGTCTCGTCGAGACTATGCTATAAATTTCTGAATCCGGCAGGCAATTCGCCCGTCCTGCGAATTCTGCGGATTTGCTCCAGCGTAAGCCGGACATTCGACGAAATCAATGATTCGACGTTGTTGCCGCCGATAAAATCGCGCAAATCGGCAATGTTGCGGTTCCCTCTGAATACCCGGAACAGTCCTTTGCAGTTCGAGCGTGAAAACAAGACAAGTGTAGCGTTCGGATTTGTGGAGAAAAAGCGCAGGCTTTCCACATCGCCAAACCGGGCTTCCAGGCTGCGGATACCCGCGCTGCCGCGAACGACGCTCTCTCTGCCCCTGTAGTTTTCTTCGCTGAACAGAGCGAGTCTGGGGTAAGTCTGCAAAATCGGCTTTTGCATTCCCTTATCTCCTCCCATCCTATACATATCAAACTATGCTAGGAGGAGATTTGCGATTGGACGCTTCTCCGGAAAATTCCCCCCATTTCCCGGGGAAGCGCAAAAGTCGATAAAAACACTATTAACGCGACAGACGAAGGCTCTATTCGACTTCCGATTGTCGATTCGATGGTAATTCTAGCGACCGGCGGACTCGATCCAAACCGTTTTCTCGCGAACGGGAATCCGTTTTTTTACAGGCAGAGGCAGCTGAGGAACGCCCAAATAAAGGAGCGCCACAAGCTCTTCGCCTTCTTTCAGGCCGAACGCCTGCCGCATGATCGAATGATACATCGGTTCACCCGAACGCCAGATCGCCCCGAGTCCGATTGCATGGGCCGCCAGAAGCATATTTTGCACGGCGCAGTGAGCTGCGGCAAACTCCTCGACCCGGCATACTTGCGGGTCCGGGCTTGGCGAGACGGCCACGGCGATCACGACCGGTGCCCGGAATGCTTTCGCCCCCTGCTTCGTCCGGATGTCCGCTTCCTCTACCGCTGCTCCGGATGCGCGTGCATGATCGATTGCAATGTCCGCATACGCGTTCGCCAGCACACTGCGGCCTTCGCCCGTCATGACGAAGAAACGCCAAGGCTCCGTATTATGATGACTCGGAGCCCAATTGCCCGCCTCCAGTATTTGCTCAATCTGTTCCTTGGAAACCGGTTCATCCTTCAACATTCCTACCGATCTTCTTCCGCGTATCGCATCGAATAACTCCATATCTTCACTCCCGTTTCCGCTCATTCAAACTTATAAGATCAAACTCGTATCCTAAAGATACCATACTGCATAACCTAATTGAAAATGCAAATCATTTTCATAAGCATATTTAAAAAAAGCCGGAACGCCCTGCAGCGCCCAGCCTTCGGTCATTCCCCGGATTCACGCCTTTCCAGCCGCTCCCTGCTTCGCCAGCGGAACGGTCCAATCGGCTTCCTTGATCCAGGTGCGGCCAATAAATTCCCTACCCCTCAGTACGATTTTGTCGGCGAATACTTGGACATACAAGCCTTGAGCCACATTTTCCCTATATGGCCTGTATTGCGCATTCAGGACTCGACCGACGGACGAATTGTGGAACCAGTGAAACGTTTCTTTCACATAATGTGCGCGGCCGTTCTGGAAGTCCTGATGCGTATGGCCGGAGAAAAGGAATACGTTCGAATGCGGCTTTAAAATTTCCCGGAATTCTTTGGCCCTTATGAGCGAGTGACTTCCCCCGTTCTGACCGACCGCCGGGAGAGGCTGATGGATCATGACAAATACGGGTTTGTCGTCTTTCCGCGCCGCCAAACGTTCCTTCAGCCAAGCAAGCTGCTCGTCGGAATACCACGCGCCTTCGCTGACGTCGGGCTTTTCCTGAACGTACGTTTCCTGGGACAGCAGCAATACTTGGTATCCGTTCAGCGTCGCTTCCGAATACGGCTTGTCAAGCTGGAACTGCTTCATGAACGCTTGCCTCGATCCCGCATCCGACTTCCCGTTCGGCATCGTTTCCTTGCTCCATGCCCCGTCCTTGCTGATCCATATATTGTAGTAGTCATGATTGCCCATATTCGCATGAATCGGCGGCAGTTTGTAGCCTTTCAATATTTTGCGGAATTCCTCGTAATCTTTATCCGTAGCGGATTCCGTCACGTCCCCGGTTATGAGAATCGCCTCTACCTTCGATTCGAAATCGGTCATGTCGTCGAGCGCACGGCGAAAGTTTTCGCTCGGATAAGCGATTCCGCTGTTGATGTGCAGGTCGCTCACGATCATGAAGGAGAGCAGCGCGCCCGAGCTATCGTTCTTGTTGCCGAGGACGACACTTTCGCCTCTGTCTCTTCCAAGAACGGATACGCCGCCCCCAGTACCGGACTCCCGGTTGAACACGTATTTCCATACGCCTCCCGCGGCGGCAGCCGTCAAGACGCCGGCGGCCAATAGTCTCTTTATAAACGTTCTTCTGTTCATATCCGCTTCCTCCGAGGCCGCTTGAGCGTTATGGTTCGATTATATCGCAGCTTTACGGGAAAGAAAATATGGCACGAAATCACTTAATACCATTAACTATCCATACAGTTAATTAAATCCGGTATAAAGTCAAAAACAAATCCCCCGCTGCATACAAGCAAACGGGGGCTCTTCTCACAATTCGTCGTCGAGCGGATTCAAATTTTCGTTTCCGGTCATTCGGACGATCATGTCCGCGAGCAGCTCGATTTCCTGCTCGATATCGTTCAGGCTTGCCGTCTCCACGGGTGCGTGCATGTAGCGGAGCGGCAGCGAGACCAGAGCGATCGGGACGCCTCGCCCGGTCGTGCGGATCATGTCCGCATCCGTGCCCGTTTTGCGGGGAGTCAGCTCATACTGCAGCGGTATGCTTTGCCGTTCGGCGCTTTGCTCCAATAGCCGGTTGATTTTCCGGTTGATCGGAGCTCCTTTCGCCAACACCGGGCCGCCATCCAATTCGATGACGGCATGGTTGGAGCTTGAGCCGGGGTAATCGGTGGCAAACGTAACGTCGATCGCTATGGCCATATTCGGCGACGATCCGGCGGATGCGAAGTAAGCTCCTCCCATATTCGTCTCCTCGTTAACGGTGCTTGCCGCGTATAATCCGACCTTCGTTCCCCTCTCCGATACCCGGCGAAGCGTCTCGGCCACGATAAACGCCCCGGTCCTGTTGTCCAGTCCTCGGCCGCTTAGCCTGCCGTTAAGCAGCAGCTCCGGTTCCCGTTTGTACACCGCCAAATCGCCGACCTGAACGATACCGGCGACCTCCTCCTTGCTCTTGGCGCCGCAATCGATGCAAATATCGGCAAATTCGAAGTTTTCCTTTAATCCGCCGTGATGCTGGGCGTTCGCTCCGATTACACCCGTCAGGCAGCCGCCGTATCCCAATATGTCCACCTTCATGCCGACGGCCAGCTTCTGGCTGATGCCGCCCAGCGCATCGACGTAGATGAACCCTTTGTCGTCGATCCGGCTTACGATAAGCCCGATCTCATCGCAATGGCCGGCAAGCAGCACTTTGAAAGGTGCTTCCGGGTTGACGATCCCGATCGCGTTGCCCGCCATATCGGTGCGAATCTCGTGTGCGAACGGCTTTATGTACTCGATCCATTTCCGTTGAATATGCCACTCTTGGCCGGATGGCGACGGTGTTGCAAGCAGCTCCAGCAAAAAACGCTTCGCTTGTTCGTTCAAGTAGGCCAACATCCTTTCCCTGTATGAATTGCATGATTCATTATTTCCATCATAGCCGTGTTCGGAATCGAATTCCACTTATCGCCGAGAAAAATAATACGGGACTCCAGTGGATTACGGGGCCGTTCATTTGGTAAGATGAGTGTACATTGCGAAACGAAGGTTGTGACTGAAGATGGGCGTCAAATTTAACCGCGAGTACCGGGATATCGTCCGCGATCTCGGATCGGCGTTGGGACAAATCGATAATTGCTATGATGCTTTTGAAATGGAAAGAGCCGATTGGGACGAACTGGAACGCGAAGAGCAAATCGAATTTTTGCGGACGCTTGCGGACGACATTTTTTACGGCCTCGGTACGGAGCCCTATATCGAAGTCGGAGAAGGCAAAGTGCAATACGACCCGTCCAATCATCTGATCCGGGTGTGGACGGATTCGCAGATCGTTCATCTGATCAAGCTGATTTAACGGACTTCCTCGTCATGGGATGGTCGTTCGGCTCATAATATGATAAAGAACCGTTTCCGCCTATGCACGCATAAGGAGGCCGCCATGAGCGAAACTCCCCATCATTTTTGGAAAAAGCTTCGTTCCCAAGCCGACCGGACGTTAGGCGACGGATTCTGGAACGATATTTCCGGTCTGATCCCGACCTCGCAGCCGAGAACAGACGTTTATCAAACCGGCGACCGCCTATTCGTCGTGATCGAACTGCCGGGCTGCAAGGCCGACGAAGCGATCAAGCTGTCGGTTCACAAAAATACGCTCCACGTAAAAGGCGACCTTCCTTACCGATACCCGGTTGAGGAGGAAGAGCTGCTCGTATCCGAGCGGTTTTTCGGCCAATTTCACCGCAAAATCGCGCTTCCCCCGGGAACTTTAAGCGAAGGCATGAAAGCCCGCTATGCCGACGGGTTGTTGACAGTTGAATTCATTCGCCGCAAAGAATCCGACGAGATCGTCGACATTGCCATCGATTCTCCGGATATCGGCCGGAAGGACGATCCGCATAACGACTCTCAATCCGAATAAGGAGGCCGGTTGTATGGTACGCATCCGTTTCGAATCGATCAAGATCGACAGCTTGTCCAAAAGCTCTTCGGTCAATTCCGGGATCAATGTCGTGATCGGCCGGAGCAGCCGCGAAGAAATCAATGAAGGGATGGGCGCGATAGACGGAAAGCACAACGAGGTATCGGGCGGAATGCATACGATCGCGCCGGGCCGCCCGTCCGGAAGATCGGAGACTTAACGTATGGGCGCATCGTTATTTTCCCCGAACTTCGTGATAGGACGTATCGAGATCGGCAGTGTGGAAGGGGCTTCCTGTATCAATCTGGGCAACAATTTCCCGTCGAATTTCCAGAGCAGCAAGAAGCATAATCAAGGATTCGGAGATGTGAGCGGCAACAACAACCGGTTGTCGGGGACTCATTCGACGCTGGACGACGCCGATTTTCTCGAATGGATGTCCGGCGATGCCGCCAAAGATATTCCCGAACCGATCCGCGACTGGTTCGCCGCCCTGGTGCGAGAATCGTCGCAGCAGGCCGATATCGGTAAGAGCAAGTGACTACAGCAATCCCATACTCCCGAACACCGTCGGCGAACCGCAGTCCGCGCAGTAAGCTGCATCTTGACGATTCACTTTCGAACAGCCCTTGTGCAAAGGGCTTTTCTTCTTCGAGCACCGGTTGATGAGCGGCGCTCCGCAGCGAACGCAATGCTTGTCGGACTTTTCCGGCTGGTTTCCGCATCGGATACACGGATCTTTTTCTTTGTCCTCTGCCATGCCGCTTCACGCCTTTCGCATAAGACATCCGGGAAATGTATATAGATCCATCCTATGCACGTTCCCTCCAGCCGGTTTCTCCCGTCTGTATGCCCGCGAATACGGCAAAGGCTGCCGGCATGCCGGCAGCCTCCCCTATTCCCGGTTCATCGGTTCGACGCAAGCATCAATCCACATGACGAATCAGTATTTCTTTGACGGGATTGTCTCCTCCTTTCGGAAGCGTGATCTCGAGGATGCCCTGCTTGCATATCGCTTTGGCTCCTTCAACACGGATAACCGCCGGCAGCTTTACCAGCTTGTCTTCGTCTCCGGGCAGACCGGAAACGACAATCTCGTTCGGTGAAGCGTGCAGTCGAATATGATGCGGTACTACATCCGCCGAGAGGCGAATACGGACGATGACGGCGTGATGCGTCTCGAACACGTTGCTGGCCGCCGAAGAAAGCTTGGAGGAGGATGGGGGGGATTGACCGGTTTGCGACGAGGCTTTCTGAACTGCGCCCGGAACGGCATCGGCCAATATGCCCTTCACATACCGGTCCACCCACGGAATTGCCCCGGCCGGATTCCCGCTCCAAGCCTCCTTCCATCCTCCGGCGCCAAAGAAGCTGTTCTGGAATTCGTCCCAATCGAATAATGGTTCCCCTGCTCCCTGCATCGCTTGACCGTCTTTGCTCCGACTCACGAAAATCCCCCGCTTCCTTTCCTGATTGCTGCAGGGCAACCGATTACGAAGCTTTGGCTACCTTCTGTCCGTGCAATATAATGTCGCGGTCGTCGATCGGCGTATCGATCATATCATTGTCGTAAATAATGTTCACATTCCGCGACACTTCGCTCTTCTCGCCCATACCCGATAAGCTGGCATTCGACTTGTTATGCGAGCTCCAGCCGTATTGCAAATTCGTTCCGACAAAAATGCCCGAATTCGGACCGATCGAATTGACGACGATCCGGTCGAATTGAACGATAAACCTGGCGTCCGGCATGGCGGCTGCTCCCCTCATCAAGATTGGATGCTCGGTCCTCCCTCCCTCTCGAAGCCGTCGAGGATGAGCGTATCCAAAAAGTCGTTGTCGGACATCAGGAATAAATTTCCGGCAATGTTCTCTCCGCCGCCGAAACCGTTATTGTTTTGTCCGCTCGACGCTTGGTTTTTATTATGGGAATCCCAACCCGGCGCTGCCGTTTCTCCTACGAATACGGCTCCATTCGGACCTTGGCTGTTTACATAAATTCCGTTGAATATAATTGTTTGCGGCAATGTGTTCCCCTCCCGTCTTTCGTCGTAAATCATATATATGCGGTTAAGCCAATGTCCTATTCGATGTTTGACAGTAATCGGCGCATGCTTTGCCAAGTCGGGCCATATAATGTACAAGACAGGTTGTCTAATTCGGACAAACGGGGAATGGCCATGTTCAACTGGTTGCAGGGACGCGGTAAAACGGCGGCCGTCTCAAGCCACGAAGCACAGACGAGCCGGCTGGAACAAAAAATCGAACTGCTCGAGCAAACGGTGCGGCAGCTCGCGAGCGAGACTCGGAAGCAGAGCGTCGTAGTCCGTCAACTTCATATTCATCATCCCGTCGTCGAAAACGTGACGTTCCGTCTCGATGCTCTCGATATAGAGGAACTTAGCGGTTCGCTTAATTTGGGCAACAACTTCGACGTACAGCTCGATCCCGAGCAACTGTTCCGCGGAAGCAAGGACGGGAAAGCGAAGCGTGGTCATACCGGCGGCAAAAGCGGTTCAGCGGGTGACTCCAGGCATACTGATGCAGGAACGGCGCAATCGGCGCACGAGGACGACTCCTCATTTCAGCGGACGTCATCGGGATATTCGTTCCGCACGGCATCGTCCTCCACTTCCTTTCGCGAGCCTGCGCCCAATCCCGATCCTCCGCAAACGCGTAAGCTGTAGAAACCAATGATAAGGGCGGAATGGGATGTCTTACTCCTCCATCGTGTTCAAGCAAATCCGTGTCAACGAAATGGGCTCCAACAGCGGCGTTTTCATCGGCAACAACAAAGCTCCGCTATGGGGAACGTTCAGCAAGCAGCAGACCGGTATCGAGGTAGCGAACGGAAGGGCGATCCGCAACCGGACCTTCTTCAGCGACAAGGATGTTGTCGACATCATTGCCGTCGGACCTCTCGCCGTCAAAAAAAAGCGCACAAACAAAAGCCCGAAACGCCCCCGTCATAACGGGAACATCCGGACCGCTAAACAAAAGGCCGCCAAAAGAAAATAGTTATACGGATTTGCCGTATACGGATGGATTGCCCACGTGCTCGGGACGCTCGCCCGCAAGTGCCCGCAGTACATTGCGGGCTACCGTCGTCGCCGTCGTATAGTTCGTTTCGACCGTCGTACCGCCCACGTGGGGCGTTACAATCACATTCGGAAGCGACAGGAGCGGCGAATCCGCTGCCGGCGGTTCCGGTTCGAAGACGTCAAGTCCGGCTCCGGCGATCGATCCGTCCGTCAAAGCCCGGAACAAATCAGCCTGATTGACGATTCCGCCCCGAGCCGTATTGACGAGAAAGGCGGACGGCTTCATCAGATCGAGTAGACGGCGATCGATCATACCTTTCGTCGCATCCGTTAACGGGGTATGAAGCGATACGAAATCGGATTCGGCAAACACTCGGTCCATATTCGTCGTGATGTCGAATCCCCACTCTTCGGCTTCGGCGTGTTTGACCGGATCGAACTGCCGTACCCATACGGATACGTTCATATTCAAGCCGAGCTTGACACGCTTGGCCACTTCTTTGGCAATGTTGCCGAAGCCGATCAATCCGACCCGTTTTCCGCTAAGCTCGTACGTTTTCAACTCGGTTCTCGACGCGTAACGGCCCCGGCTCATCTGCCGATGAAACGGAATAAGCGATTTGCCGAGCGCCATTATGATCGCCACGGCATGCTCAGCCGTGGATACCGCGTTCACGGAAGGCGCATGAAGCACCGGAATCGATTTCTCCGTCGCATAGCGAACGTCGATATTGTCCAAACCGACTCCCGCTCCCGATATGACTCTGAGCGACGGCGCCGCATCGATTACCGCACGAGTGATCCTCGCTGGGGCTCGCAGCACGATTGCTTCAACGTCGCGGGCGATTTCGCACAGGTGATCCTCGTCATATCGATCGGTGCGTACGACGTCGGCTCCTTCGGCAAGAATCGCTTCACCCGCTTCATGGTACATCGACAAGATTTGCAATAATTTCGGCTTTACGGCCAACGCCCCACACCTGCCCAATCGATGTTTTATAGCAACCATTTCCTAACAAGGTCCATCGAGTTAGCGCTTACAAAAAAAGAAAAACCGAATCCCGTCACTCCCGAATTCGGTAATCCGATGCGGCCATTTCGTATGTCAATTGACCTGCTTGCGTTCCGCTTCTTTTTTGCTTTCCGCTGCGTTCGTTTCTTCCGCCTCCGCGATCATTTGCCGGCTTCCTTTGCGGAATTCCCGCATCGTATCCCCGATCGCACGGCCCAATTGAGGGAGCTTGGAAGGTCCGAACAGAAGCAGCGCTATTAACACGATCAAGATGAGTCCTGTCCAACCAATATTGAACGGCATGCTTATTCCCTCCCTGTTATCCGATTACTTTATGGGCAACTCTACCTTAACCATAACAGACAGCCCGACCGTGGGCAATCCCCCGGACGGGCAAAAACGCATTTTTTTCGATTTTTAACACAAGTTTAAGGTTACGCGATATCGACGATCGCTCCTCCGGCTGTTGCGGAACGGGCTTCCGCCTCGGCGATGGCGAGTGTACGGAGCGTATCTTCCGACGACGCGCGCTCGATCGGACGGTTATGGAGTATCGCCTCGACGTAATATTTGATTTCCCGGTAATAGCCCGAATCTTTGGACACGTCCGGCACGAAGCCTTTGCCTTCCATCGGGTTGTCGCGCAGGACGCGTTTCTCGAACAGGAGATTGCCGCGTTCGAAATTAACCCGGAACGACATTTCGAATCCGAACTCTCCGGTCAGCGAGCGATCGCATTGGGAGCTGACAATTTTCCGGTCCGGATAGACGTAATTGGTGGAAATAATGTCATACGAGCTGCCGGGTATGACATCGCGGGCCAATGTCGATACCGATTGCGGTTTGCCGAACAGCCAGTTGACCATATCGATATCGTGAATGTGCAGATCGTACAAGCCGCCTCCGCTCGTTTCCGTACGGATCATCCAGTCGTTGTACGTCCACTTCGGCGGATGTCCGCCGCGGAAGAAATGAGCCGACAACACTTGGCCGTATCGGCCGCTGTCGACCGTTTCCTTCAAATATTCGTATTCCGGCCAGAACCGCAGCACTTGGGCGATCATCAGCTTCTTGCCGCTGCGCTTCTCCGCTTCGATCATGCGGCGTCCTTCCGCCGTGCTGAGCGCCATCGGCTTCTCGCACAGAACATGGATGCCGCGATCCATCGCTTTGACCGTCATTTCCGCATGGAGGTTGCTCGGCATGGCGATATCGATAATATCGAATTCCTCTTCCGCCAGCATCTTGTCATAATCGGTATAATGGCTGCAGCCGGACAAGTCGATGCCGCTGTCGGCCGACTGGATGTTGCCCTCGATAAAAATGCCGCGGAACTTTTTCTCGTCCAAGTCGCATATCGCGGTAACCCGGATCGGAAATCCTTCCTGCTCCAACCGTCTGTAGTTCGTCAAATGCATGCGGCCCATAAATCCGAGGCCGACCAAGCCCACCTTCAGCATATTCGTTCTCTCCCAACTTGGATTTCCGGCGAGTAACTCCGCTCACTTCATCGCCGGACTTT
Source organism: Paenibacillus mesophilus (assembly GCF_005938385.1). Classification (GTDB taxonomy): domain Bacteria; phylum Bacillota; class Bacilli; order Paenibacillales; family NBRC-103111; genus Paenibacillus_AB; species Paenibacillus_AB mesophilus. The sequence goes on along the minus strand of NZ_VCRA01000002.1, from coordinate 343,521 downwards.
TAAGTATCTCCGCACGCTTCTATCAAACCGGGAAGCGGACGGCGTTCGGCCTTGTCCAGACGAGATGCTGGACGAACCCTTCCGCATACGTGCAGCCCGCTTGAATCCCCCGCGTCTTGCCGAGTGTCGTGGTGAAGTCGACGATATCGACGTTGTCGTGCTCCTTCAGCCATACGAGCTGGCTTTGGTGCTTGCGGAGCATATCCAGCTTCGTCTCCAGATGATCCGTAATATCGACGTAAAACGTCGGCTCGAAGCCGAGTCCGGACAAATTGTCCATATAATAGAGCCCCGGCACTTTTTCGGCGGCTGCGTTTTTCGTCCGGAACCACGGCAATGTCGCGAAAAACGTGGCGTGAAAGACAAGCTGGCTCACCGCGATATGGTCCGGCATGTAGTCGTTCGGAGCATGAGTGATAACGATATCGGGCTTGGCATACCGGACGAGATCGATGAAGATCATCCGGTTCTCCTGGTTCTCCGCGATAATTTCCCCGTCGCCGAAGCCGAGCGAGACGACTTCGCTGCCGATAACGGCGCCCGCCTCCTGCGCCTCCTTGCGGCGAATTTCCGTCAGCTCCTCCGGCGGAATCGTATAATGGCCTTTGTCGCCTTTGCATGCGTGGCAGATGACGATATGATGGCCGGCTTGCTTCAGCTTGGACAGCGTTCCCGCGCAAGAGATTTCAATATCGTCGGGATGCGCTCCTACCGCCAAAATATTCATGGGTGAATGCTCCTTTTCTCCGGTCAATTCAATTCGGGCTCGAGCGGTCCGGCCAGCTCATTCAGGAAAAACAACTTCCCGGGCAAAGTCGGCATGTAGCTGGACGGCACCCACGGATCCGGGCCGTATTGCAGAGTCGTGAGCAATGACATCCCCTGCCACATCATCCCGCGTCCAAGCGCTCCATCCGCTCCTCCGATCGCATAGTCGGCCTGCAGGAACAGTCCCGGTCCGATCGTATTGGCATAACACGGCACGAGCGTCGTCCGGCTCTTGAAGCTCGTAATCGCATTTTGCTCGATCGTCAGCGGATGCAGCTTGGCGGCGATACGATGCGTAGCTGCGCGCCATTCCTGCTCGGAGCCGTATTCGCCTGCGAAATGAGGCTCCCAGAAGGCGATATGGAATACGCGGCCGATGCCGTAGACGACGGCAAGCTTTGCGCCTTCGCTTTTCAGCTTGGCGATTTTGTCCGCATAAGTCGGCAAATTTTCTTTGGTAGCGAAATTTCGCTGCGATACCGGAACGGTCAAGTCGCCCAGCAGCTCATAGAAGCTGTTTTCCATCGCATATTGGAACGCCCCCGGATTCGTCGGAGGAAGCGTATTCCCTTCCGCGTCGCTCCATTCGTCCATATTGAAGCCGTATACGTGCGAAGCGCTCACATTCCACGCTTTCAGGAAATAGACGGTCCACTTGTACATGCCCATCGGGCCGACCGGTAAGATGATCGCCAGCTTCTCCCCGCGGTCTCGCGTCTGTTTGATCAGGAGAGCGATCTCATGACCCATGTATGTGTCGAACTGCTCGAGACTTGTGCAAGGGACCGGACGGAATTCCGGACTCCAGTGCTCACTGCGCTTCAGCGCCTCTTGCGGCTTCAAGCTTGCGCAGCGGTCGATCTTTTGCAAATCCCAGCCCTTCGGGAAAAATTGCTCCATGAGCGAGCCTTCCAATGTCGTGAACAAATTCATGCTCTGCTGCCTCCTTGTCGGGCCGGTCAAGCCAGCCATTTATTCAAATTGTCGATCGTGGCGCGAATGTCCCGCGCTTGCTCCTCGCCGGAAATTTCCCGTTCGATGATCAACTCGCCGTCGTACCCGATCGAGCGAAGCTTCGCCAAAAATTCGGGGAAATTCACTTTACCCGTGCCTACGAGCATTTCTTTGCCCAGCAGGTCGCCGTTAGTCGGATAAAGCCCGTCCTTCACATGGACGTTACGCACGTAAGGTCCGATCACGTCGAGTGCATCGATCGGATTGCCTTTGCCGTACAAAATCAGGTTGGCCGGGTCGAGATTGATGCCCAAGTTGGACGTTCCTACCCGTTCGATCGTCCGGAGCAGTACGACCGGAGTTTCCTGGCCGGTTTCGAACCAGAAGCCGAGCCCCAAGCCTTCGCAATATTGAGCGACTTCCCGAATGGCGGCCACGACGCCCTCATAGTTTGGATCCGTCATATTTTCCGGAATGAAGCCGCAGTGCGTCACAAGTGCCGGGGCACCGACCCGCTTGGCGAAGTCCGCCCAGTTTTTCAGCGTACGGACCCGCTCCTCCCGGTACTCTTCCGGCACGAGACCGAGCGTAACCGGTCCTTCCGTGAAGTTCCATTTGCCCGGCCCGGCCACCCAGCCCCACATGGCGCATATGCGCACGCCGTGCTTCTCCGATTCGCGCAGCACATTGTCCGCGATTTCCGGCGTGCACAGCTCCGGATTCCAGCCGATCAGCTGACAGACGTTCAAGCCGAATTGGCTCACATGCTCGAAGCAGTTTCCGTTGTTTTTCAAAATATTGACGACGCCGATTTCCATCGGATAGCGCCCTCCTTCTCATGATCGCGTGATACCGTTATCATACCGTGGATAGGAATGCCGATCTTTAGACGATGAAACGACTTTTTTGCACCATCTTTTACACAATCGTCCGGTATATTTGCATTATTATGCATCTGTACAAATCTCCGGCAGTCGAAGAAAGGATTTTTCGATTTCGCGTTGAATGAAGAAAAAAGATAACGTTTCCAACAGAAAGGGAGACAACGGACTATGCGGTTCCCACGATATGAAATACGCGAAGACATCCAAATCCGCAAGTTAATTTCCTGCTATTATTTCGAGCTGTCGAAAAATTACAAGTACGCGGGCGAAAAGCACGACTTCTGGGAAATTTATTATGTGGACAAAGGCGAGATCGAAATCGATACCGATTTCGGCCATTTCAACCTGAAGCAGGGCGATCTGCTGTTCCACGAGCCCGATGAGTTCCACAGTCCGAAAAGCAACGGAAAAGTATCTCCGAACGTATTCGTCGTCACCTTCGAATGCGAATCCGAGCCGATGTCGTTCTTTCTTCGCAATAAACTGTTCCACCTGGGCGAGAAGGAGAAGCTCGTTCTGACTCACCTAATGGAGGAGGGCTGGAATTCGTTCGGTCCGAGCCCGCTCGGCAGCGGCCGGATCTTGTATCCTCGCGAGGACGCTCCGTTCGGCAGCGAGCAGCTGTTCAAGGTGCATCTGGAGACGCTGCTCATTCATTTGATCCGTACCGGCTACGAGGAGCAAAAAGTTACGCCGACGCCCGTCCCGCGGGACAATCAGGAATCCGGCGCCGCCGATAAAATCATCAAATACATGAATGAGCATTTGGGCGACAACTTGACGCTTGACGATCTGTGCGACCAATTTGCGATCGGACGAACCCAGATCAGCATCATGTTCAAGAAAAGAGTAGGCTGCGGCGTGATCGAGTATATGAACCAGCTCAAAATCGACCGGGCCAAGATGCATATACGCGAAGACGTCTACAACTTGACCGAAATATCCGAGCTGCTCGGCTACAGCAGCGTCCACTATTTCTCGCGCCATTTCAAGAAAGCGACCAACATGACCCCTTCGGAATATGCGAAGACGTTATCGAGAGGATATCGGCGGATTACCAGGTAATGGAGGAGCATAATGCGACTATGAATTTGCATCGGTACCCGATTACGCGGGATATTGTGATCGACAAACTGATTTCCTTCCATTATTTCGAGCTGGCCAAAAACTACCGGCACCAGGGGGAGCGGCACGATTTCTGGGAGCTTGTCTACATCGACCGAGGGGAATTGAGCGTCAGCACCGATACGAGCGATTATGAGCTGAAGCAGGGAGACATGCTCGTATACGAGCCGAACGAATTTCACAGTCCGAGAAGCAACGGAATAGTACCCCCGAACATTTTCATCGTCACCTTCGAATGCGATTCCGAGCCGATGTCTTTTTTTCATCGCAACAAGCTGTTCCATCCGGGCGAGAAAGAAAAGCTTGTTCTGACCCGGTTGATGGAGGAGGGCTGGAATTCATTCGGTCCGTACCCGGTCGGCGGCAACCGCATCTTGTGTCCGCGCGAGGATGCCCCGTTCGGCAGCGAGCAGCTGTTCAAGGCGCATCTGGAGACGCTGCTCATTCATTTGATCCGCTCCGGCTGCAAGGAGAATCCAATAACGCCGACGCCTGTTCCGCGGAACAAACAGGAGGAAGGCACCGCCGATAAGATTATCCGATATATGAACGAGCATTTGGACGAAAATTTGACGCTGGACGAACTTTGCGACCAATTCGCCGTCGGACGTACGCAGATCGGCATCATGATCAAGGCCAAAGTCGGCTGCGGCGCGATCGAGTACATGAACAAGCTCAAAATCAACCGCGCCAAGACGTTTATATGCGAGGGCGTCTACAATTTGACCGAAATATCCGAGCTGCTCGGTTACAGCAGTCTCCATTACTTCTCGCGCCATTTCAAGAAAGCGACCGACATGAACCCTTCGGAATATGCGAAGAAGTTATCGCGCCTTGACGCGAGTCGTTTTCCTATCGAACGAGGTCAAACCACGTTACCGTTATTATCCGGAGAGGAGCTTGGATCGCTATGATGTTGAAGCGGTACCCGATTACGCGGGATATTGTGATCGACAAGCTGATTTCCTGCCATTATTTCGAGTTGGCCAAAAACTACTGGCATCGGGGAGAGCGGCACGATTTCTGGGAGCTTGTTTACATCGACCGCGGGGAATTAAGCGTCAGCACCGATACGAGCGTTTATGAACTGAAGCAGGGAGACATGCTCGTATACGAGCCGAACGAGTTCCACCGCCCCAGCTCGAACGGGAAAATCGCGGCCAATATGTACATCGTAACGTTCGAATGCAGCTCCCCCGCCTTAAGCTTTTTCGCGGAAAACAAACGATTTCATCTTGGAAACGAAGAAATCGCGACCGTCTCCCTTCTCATGAAGGAGGGCTGGAACACGTTCGGTCCCAATCCGGTCGCGGGCAAATTGTCCAGACAAAGCGAATCGCCGTTCGGGAGCGAGCAGCTGTTCGTCCTATACCTGGAGTTGCTGCTCCTCCAGCTGATCCGCAAAGCGGAGGTGCTGAAGGAGAAAAAACAGCGTGCGTCGATCATGAAAGAAAGACAAGAGGTCGAGCTGATCGATAAAGTAACCGCTTATATGAAGGATCATTTGATCGGCAACTTGACCCTCGCGCATTTATGCGAAACGTTCTCCGTCGGAAGGACGCACCTGAGCGTATTGTTCAAGGCTAAATATGACTGCGGCGTACTCGAATATTGGAACCGGCTGAAGGTCGACAAGGCGAAGGAGCATATCCGCCAGAACAGCTACAATTTGACGGAAATTTCCGAGCTGCTCGGCTACAACAGCCTCCATTATTTTTCGCGGCAGTTCAAGAAAACGACGGGGATGACCCCTTCGGAATATGCCAAAGTACTGCGGGAAAGGCTTTTCAAGCAAATTACCGATTAACCGCCCCGTCTTCACCCGATTGCCTACTTGTTTGTGCTCTTGTACCCGCAAATAAACTTATCCTCTTCCGCTTCCTCTTCCCCCTTCGTCTTTTTCACGATCATTCACAATATTTGCACAACTTTCCGCCTTGGGGAGTAGACTTATTTTCCGGGTCTGGTACACTTGCAGTAAGACCTCCGACCAGAGGTCTATTTCTACAGGGAGGGATTCGACATGAAACCGCCGGAACGCCGTAGAGGGAGACCGAATGAAGCTTGGAAGGGAGGCAAACTATACAGTGAACCTTAGAGAATCGGATTTGCCGGGCATCGGCCGCAAGTTTTGTCTGGATACGCGCAGTGGCGAGAAGCTCGTCATCGTCGTGCATAACGATAATCGGCGTGATTTGTTTCACATGAACCCCGATGACCCCGATGAAGTGCTTTCCATGGTAACGCTGGACGATGAAGAGGCCCGCACCGTCGCCGCCATCGTCTCGGGTATCGCTTACAAACCCAAGCTCGCGGATAACCAGGAGATGGTGCTCGACGATTTGATTATCGAATGGGTGCGGATCGAACCGTTATCGCGGTGCATCGGCTGCCGGATCGGACAATTGGACATCCGCAGGCAAACCGGAGCGACCATTATCGCCGTGACGGAGAAAAATCAGAAGAAATGCATGAATCCGGGGCCGGACTACGTGTTTACCGCAGGATCGACCTTGGTCGTTGCCGGAGAGCGCATGCAGCTGAAGGAATTGAAGCGGCTGCTGCTGCACGGGAGCCTATAACCGATGGATATGCTCATATTCGAAGTCGGTCTCGCCATTGCGCTGATTACGATCGTTGGGCTTATTTCCGCCAAGCTCCGCTTTTCGGTCATCCCCTTCTATATTTTGATCGGTATGGCCGTCGGTCCGCATGCGCCCCATTTCTGGATCATCGACCTTCGTTTTATCGAAAGCTCGGCCTTTATCGACTTTATGGGGCGTCTCGGTATTTTGTTTCTGCTGTTTTATTTGGGACTGGAATTTTCCGTTAAACGTCTGATGAAATCCGGCAAAGCGATTCTTGTCGGAGGTTCTTTCTACGTCGCGATCAATTTCGTATCCGGTCTTCTGCTCGGCTGGGTAATGGATTTGCCGCTCAAGGAAACGCTCGTCGTATGCGGCATCATGACCAGCTCATCTACGGCCATTGTCGCTAAGGTGCTTGTCGATTTGAAGCGGACAGCGAATCCGGAGACGGAGCTCATTATGGGGATGATCATGTTCGACGATTTGTTCATCGCCGTGCACATCTCCATATTGACCGGCCTCGTATTGAGCGGGGCGACATCGCTAGCCGGAGTGCTCCTTATTTCGCTGACCGCCCTTCTGTTTATCGTCGTGTTTCTCATGATCGGCAGAAAAATCATTCGCTATATCGATATCGCTCTGAATATTCAATCGTCCGAGCTTTTTCTGCTGCTCGTCATGACGATGCTGTTTCTGGTCGCCGGTTTCTCGGAAACGCTGCACGTCGCCGAAGCGATCGGCGCCTTAATGATCGGTCTCGTGCTCGGGGAATCCAGACATGTGAAGCGGATCGAGCATCACGTGCTTCCGTTCCGCGATTTCTTCGGAGCGGTGTTCTTCTTCGGCTTCGGCTTGACGATCGAGCCTGCGACATTGGGCGGAGCGGTCGGCATGGCGCTCCTCGCGGTATTGTTGACGATCATCGGCAACGGCTTGGCCGGGGCGATCGCCGGACGGCTCTCCGGCATTTCTCCCCGCGCTTCCTTGAATGTCGGCTTCACGCTCGTCGCTAGAGGCGAATTCTCGATCATTATGGCGAATATCGGCAAAGCCGGCGGCTTGATGCCGGCCATCCAGTCATTCGCCGTGCTGTATGTCCTGATCCTGGCCGTCCTCGGCCCGATTCTGGCCAAAGAATCGAAATCGATCTATGTCTGGGCCGGGAAGAGTTACGCCCGGTTGAAACGCGATAGGAGCAAGGAACAAGCGTAGCCTTATTGGGAGCGCTCCCGTTTCTTAGCATGCCAAAGACCCCATCCTCCCGAAGCAAGCTTCGTTATGATGGGGTGTTTGGCGTATGTGCTTATGCGCACGATGTCTAAAATAAAATTTCGCGGTGACTCCGATGCGATTCGTACGTGCCGAGAATAATCTCAAGCGAGTGCTTCCCGTCGCGGCCGGTAACGACCGGCTGACGATCGTGCAGCACGGCGAGCGCCATATCGCGGATTTGTACGGCATGGCCGTCCGGTACGACGCTAAACGGTTCGAAGGCGGGAATTTCCACTGTCTCCCCGATAATATCCAGCGTTGTGATTTCATCGCCGGTAAGCACGATCGTCCCTTTATCGCCATGAAGGACGATCCGATGATCCGGCTGCTTGTATGCCGTCGTCGTCGCTTCGATCGATCCGAGGGCGCCGCTCTTGAACTGAAGGGTTACTACGGCCGTATCCTCCACCTCGATGTTTCGAAGCACGCTGCGGGCATAACCGTGCAGCGACTCGACCCGACCGGCTAACCATTGAAGCAGATCGATCGTATGGATGCCTTGGTTCATCATCGCCCCGCCGCCGTCCATCGCCCACGTCCCGCGCCAGCCGGCACTGTCGTAATAGTTCTGGTCGCGATAAAACTTCACATAGCCCGAGCACAAGCTCAGCTTCCCGAGCTTGCCGTCGTCCAGCAGCTTCTTCACGAACCGCGACGCCGGCGACATCCGGCGCGGAAATATGGTAGCGAGCTTGACGCCCATTACTTCGCAAGCTTCGACCATCCGATCGGCATCGGACAGCTTGATCGCCATCGGCTTCTCGCAGACGATATGCTTCCCCGCCTCCGCGGCCATAATCGTCTGCTCCGCATGCATCCCGCTCGGCGTGCACAGGCAGACGACATCGATATCGGGATCGGCCAGCAGCTTTTCGTAATCGGTATAAGCTTTCACGTTATGCTTGATCCCGAATTCTTCCGCTCTGTTCTCGTTCGCGTCGCATACGGCTACCAGTTCGGCCTCTTCGGCCCGTTCGATTCCGATAAAATGGCTGAAAGAAATTCCGCCGCAGCCGACGACGGCAAAACGCGCTTTGCGCTCGCTCATTCGATGACCTCACCCTTCATGTCATTAATCATTTATGCCATTAAATTTATTAAATCTACTCTGTTCGCATTCTCGTCCGCGAGCAGAGCAGCCCGGCTCGCTTCGATAACGTCCCGATGCGTCAGCAAGCTCGCTTTGCCTTCGATCCGATTCATAAAGTCTTGCGTAATCGACACGGGTACAGCTTCCGGAATAATACGGACGAACGGCTCTCCATGCGTAATCTGGAAGTATAGCTCCTCGTTCGGGACGATTGACGGATCTCCGCTTAGACGCAGCTCTGCGCTGCCTTGGGTGCCGGTAACGAAAATGCGGCAGTCACCCCATGTCCAGCTTTTATCCGGGGTATGCCAGTCCGCGTACAGCTGCGCCATCGTTCCTCCGCCCATAAGTACTTGAGCGCATGCCGTGTCATAAAAGGTCGGGTGCTCCGGCATTATATTTTTGGCAAGCAAGCTTTGGACGGCCTTAACTTCTTGCCCGGTCAGCCAGCGGAGCAAATCGAAATCGTGAACGAACAAATCGACGATGATTCCCCCGTTGCGCTCTTTGGAAAAGTGCCATTCGTGTCTGGATGCCGGCGTCAGCTTATGCGGCTTGCGCATCGTGATGCTGACTATATTCCCGAGCACCCCGGCATCGATATTCCGCTTCAAGGCCGCTATAGCCGGACGGAACCGCTCGGTTAACAGCATTCCTATCTGAATCCGCCCGCCGGCGGCTGCTTTCTCCAACGATTCGAGTCCTTCCCGGCTAGTCACGACGGGTTTGTCGAGCATAATATGTTTTCCGTGCTTCTCACACCATTCGATGACGCCGATTTTCTCGTTATTGACGGCGGACGAGCCTATAATCGAGATCGACTCGTCCGTGAGCGGTATAGCGCTTTCCAGAAGCGGAATGCCATACTGTTCCGCCAGCCTCCGGGACAGGGCGTTGCGCTCCGGTTCATATATTCCTGCGCACTCCGCTCCGAGCTCCGACATTTCTTTCATAAAAGTCGCGATGTGGCCGTGCTGACAACCGTAGATTCCAAAACGTACCGACATGTACCTTGTCCTCCATATAAGGTTCGTTTCGCATGATATGTGCTACCGTAACTATACACAGCGGGTCTTGCAAAAGATTTAGCGGATTGATCGAAGTTTTTGCATTATCGTTTGGACAATCGTACGAAAAGTTTGCACATCTTATTAGGCAGCACAATGGAAAACGGCAGGAAAATCGCACCGGGTAAACGGTACCGATCGGCCTGCCGTCATCCATCTTTAAGCAACCATTAAGACAATACCCCATAATTGCGCATTGCCTGCTTGAGCAAATTCACTTCCCCTTCAAGAGCCGCCAGTGTAGCCCCGGTCGTGTCGGAAATGGCGGATAGCTTCCCTATGCTTCCGAAAGCGAGGAATGAAGGTGCGGCGAAGCTGACGGCGCTCGCCGTCGGAACGTCAGTCGTCAAGGATGCGTTCAATCGCACCTCATTGCCGGATATTCGCACGATGCGCCTCAGCTGATTGCCGGTTGCGATCCGGATCCACTGCTCGGGCTTGAGCTGCGTCGGATCATTGACCGTTATGTACGGCTTATTGATTTCCCCGGTCGCGGTAACGCCTGTTAACGTTCCGGCCGTACCGGTACCCGTTACTTTATAGCCGGCGGGCGATTGTCCGGGTGTTACGGACGTCCCCGTCACCATGACGATTTCCCCTTGATTGAACGTTCCCGACGCAGGCGGCGAAGAGGCGGACGTTTTCAGCAGCGGGAGGTCCGTCGTGGAAGAAGGACTGACGCTGAACCAAAGCCCTCCTTGCTTGGCCGTGATTAAATTGTTCGTAACCGACACATTCGAGAACGTGCCGTCGAAATCGTTAACCCGGATCGAAAACAGCCCTTGCGCATTATCGAACGTATCGGATATGAAATTGCCGGATATGACGGCGCCTTTCACCGTGGAACGCAGCAAGATGGCGGCACGGTACAGCTCGCTCGGGGCCGGATAATGTCCGGCGTTCACGATCATGTTGCCCGTAATCTGAATATTGGTGGAAACGCCGACTTTGCTGTTGCTGCCGAACCGGATGCCGGTGACGGGCGCATTTTTGATCACATTGTTGCTGACGACAATGTTCGTATAATTGCTCTCCTTGTAAAAGCCGATCCCGTACGCCCCTTCGTTTAGCGTTGTGCGCCGCGTCAATTCCTCTTGAAAGACGATCGTGTTGCCGGTGACCGTAATATTCTCGTAGTCGGCCGCATCGACCGAGCTTCCGGCGGTGGATATGCCGGTCGTCAAGTTTCTCAGATGCACGGTATTGATCAAATGGATCGTGTTGTTCGAGATTACGACATTTTTGATCGGATGCGTCGTTCTCGGCCCGAACTGGATGCCTTGATTCGCATTGGAGATCGTGTTGTTCGTGACGGTCATATCGCTGTGATCCCCGCTAGATTCGCTGGATTGGATGTTGATGCCCGTATAGTAGCCGTCGGATACGTTATTGGATATGACGCTCGTACCCGTATGGGTTTCGATCGCTCCTCTCGCCTTCTGACCCGGCACGGCGTAGAAGATGCAGTTCGAGACGGTATGGCTTCGTCCGTTCAAGTAAATGGCCGAGTTATCGTAAGAACCGTCGCCTTTGGCCATAACGAAGTTGAACCTGCAGTTCGTAATCGTGGCGTTCTTGGCGTTAATATTGTTGAGCGTAATCGTATTGATTCCGCAGGTCGGATCGAACGTCACATTATCGATGACGATACTTTCATAATTGTACAACCCGACGACGAACTGCCAATAATACGAATCCGTCCTTGACGAATCGATGTTGCACGTTTGGTTGCCTTGCGGGTTCTGATCGACGCGCAGATTGGAGATGCGGACGTTTTTGAGCGGTACCCCCGAGTTGTTGGACCCGAAAATCATCCCGTAGTCTCCTGCATTATCCTTTACCTTGATGACCGCACTCGTCCCTTCGCCAAGCAGATGCACGTCATTGCGCAAATTGATTCTCGTGCTTCCCGAAGGCGAGACGATATAGGTCCCTTTCGGAAAAAACACGGTGCCTCCGCCCCTGGCATTCGCCGTATCCAGCGCTTTCTGAATGAAGGCCATGTCGTCCGACGCCCCGTCGCCCTTCGCACCGAACCATTTGACATTCAAATACGGCGACTCCAGCAAACGCTTGTAGCGGGCGCCGGAAGCCGTTACAAGCACGGTTCCGGTATTATCGGCCGAAGTCGTATCCGCGGCGTCGTATAAGTAATGCCCTTCCTGACCTTTATCGGTGATCAAGCACACGTAATCGAGCTCGGGAGCCGTGTTCGCTCTCAGCTCCGCGATCGTCGTGGCGATCACGAAGTCCAGCTCCAGCAAAGATTCAAGCTCGGGAACGCCCTCTCCGTATACTTGGCCATTCACGGTGCCATGCGCCTTATCTTTCGCGTTCGCGCTTCCCATCATCGTATTAAACAGCAGTGCCGCCGCCCCGGCCATTCCCGCGGACGCGATCAGCTTCCGTCGGCTGATCATTTTGCTTTCCACCCATTCCGTCCCGATTGCTTCCAACCTTTCCATTCCGTCAACTTGCTCATGTCGTGTCATTATTAATCCCTCCTTCGATCTATGAATTCGATTGCAGCCGCGCCTTATGCACGTTCCGTCCGTAAGCGCTTTCATTCGGCGCCGTTATCGTTATCATATCGCGGTTGAGCGCTGAAATCTTTGTAGGATTCATCGTTTTTTTTATACATCATTTTGTACAATCGTTCATAAATTTTGCACAATAATCCGACGGTACTTTCTTCCTTCTCCCCTGCTTGGAACCTTGTTCCCAAATACAAATATAATGGGTCATGAAGGTTCTTAACGGAAGGAGTGATCTATTATAAGTAGAAAATTATTCCTTAACGCAGTTAAGTTACGTAGAATAGGTGAAGCTGTAAACCGATTAAATCATAAAATATACGTTTATACGATTCCCGGGCATAAACCTCCCGCATTTTTTTATCGCAGCAATATGGACATTGATGCGGATGGTTCCCCCCGCGCCTACAACCCCCAAAATACGGGGCTTGACGATTTACGTTTCGCTGGCAGACCCGGGCATTGGGTAGCGATTGTCACTCATAACGATAAGCCTTCGGGAAAGCCGGTCATACAAAAAAGAACCGATCCCGCCCCGGGCTTTTATGTTTCCCGAACATCTCTTAGTGATTTTAACAAGCGTTTTACCGATCCAAACGCATATGTAAATGCGGAGAAAATCCCGTATATCGTTTTACCTAAAAACAAAAATTTTGGTGCGGTTTTAGGAGACATGGCCGTAGTGTATAACACGAGGAACGGAAGAGTGGCTTTTGCCGTTTACGCGGATGTTAATAATGGTTTTGGCGAAGGATCTATTGCATTGGCTAGAGCGCTGGGCATCAACCCGAATCCGAGAACCGGCGGAACAGGGAATCGTGAAAATGTAATCTATTTAGTTTTCCCGAAGTCCGGAAGGGGGAATGGGCACATACCTTCCCGAAGGGAAATTATAAGAAAAACGCAACGGCTGTTCAGGGAATGGGGAGGGATTCGACTTTTAAAAAAGGTAAGAACATGTTAGTTGAACCTATTATGCCATAAAGCCGGGCCTTCGAGAGTCCGGCCTATTGTGTTTCTGCCCAAATATAGGCATCGCCTGCAGCGAACGGACAACTTTCCTTTGTAATCTGTGCGCATAAGCTATTTTATGCTCAAGGCGTATAGGATACGGGCTATGACTGTGAACTGTAACAACAGGAGGTTACCGGCTTGAGGGTACTGTTTTTGGAAAACCATCCCATGTGGATTTATGGCCTCCCCAATGGTTTCCGGGATGCGGGGCACCAGGTGAAAGTGTCCGGTCCTCTTACGAGAAATAAGCTTCCCCGCTTGATAGCTCATTTTCGGCCGCATTTAATCATTACTATGGGTTGGACTGACGAGCATGATCCCCATAAACAAAAATGGATTCGACGCTATGTCGGCCGATCTGGCATTCCGCACGTCTATTGGGCAACGGAAGATCCTACGCACCATGACACCTTTACCCTCCCGTACGTAAAAGCGGTCAAACCGAATTTTGTATTTACCATTTGCCGTGACATGGTAAAGAAGTACGAGAAAATGGGCATTCCCGCAGCTCATTCAGATTTCGGCTACCATCGGAATGTTCATAGGTGCGGGAGAGAACAAGCGAGGTTTCGCAGCAATATCGCTGTCGTGGCCAATGGCTATTCCCGAATCTTAAAAGAATATCCTCGTCATTATCGCATCAAGTCCTTGAGCAACCTGATCCGTCCGCTGGTCAAAAGGAAAATCAGGGTCGATTTTTGGGGAAAACAGTGGGAAGACATAAAACCTATATTGGGTGTTCAGATTCCCGCCAAGTGGATTCATGGTTATTTGCCCTACCAAGATGCTTATAAGGCTTACAACTCCGCGAAAATTATAATCGGTCCTCAAAACCAATTAAAGCAAGTAACGCAAAGAACTTATGAAATCCTCGGGTCGGGAGGATTTTTGCTGACAAGCGATACACCGGAAATACGCCGGCTTTTTAAGCCTGGAAAACACCTTGTTGTCACAAGGTCGCCGCAAGAAACGGTACGTCTTGTCCGGTATTATCTTAAACACCCCGATAAAAGGGAACAAATTCGTAAAGCCGGCATAAAGGCTGTGGCAAAGCATTCTTACAAGCATCGTGCGATCCGGATGATCCTTGAGCTAAAGAAACGCAGCATTCTAAAATGACAATGAAAGAAAGAGAAGAATCACACATGGATGTAAATCGCGTTATCTACAATGTGCCCACACGAAAACGTATCCTCGCCTTAACCTTCAATATGGCTTTCGGCAATCGGGTTCCTGTCCAATTACTTTCATTATTGAAAAAGAAGGGTGTAACAAAAGCGACTTTTTTTCTTACTGGAGAATGGGCGCAGCGCAATCCGGGCATAGCCAAACGAATTCGTAAGATGGGTTATGAAATTGCTTCTCATGGCCATCGTCATGAGGATTATACGACTCATTCGAATGTTTGGATCGAGCGGGATGTGAAAGCTGCACAGCGGGCTATTCTCAAAGCAACCGGAATCAAGACCAATATGATTCGCACGCCAAGCGGCGACCTCGATTCGCGAGTGATCCGGAAGCTGCTGCGTATGAAGCAAACGATTGTCCATTGGGATACGGATTCATTGGACTGGAAATACAAGAATGTCAATAAAATCGTTCGGCGAGTGATTCCTCATCTGCATCCGGGTGCGATCCTATTACTTCATGGATGCGACCCTTGGCCCCAGACGTTGAAAGCTTTACCCATTATTCTGGATGGAATCAAAAAGAAGGGTTACACATTAGTAACCGTAAATGAACTGTTATCTAGGATCCGTCCTAAAGCCGGCCGGAAATCATCAGGGAACGCGGGATGAACCTGATCGCCCGTTTATTAGTTCGGAAACCGTGACGAACCGAAATCCTTTGGCTCTCAATCCGTCAATCATTTTCGGAAGGGCCTTCGCCGTTTGAGTTGCAGAATCACTTGCATGCATAAGAATGATGTCCCCGGATCTAGTCCTGGAGAGCACCCGCTTGACGATGGCATCATTCCCTGGATTGGTCCAGTCCAGTGAATCTACGCTCCAATGGATCTTCCGATAGCCTAGTGTTCTCAGTTTTTTTACAACCTTACCATTGATACTGCCGTTAGGTGTCCGAATCAATCGGGTCCGAACTCCTGTTACGTTTCGTATGATCCGTTCCGCTTTTTTTACTTGGGCCCGTATCCAATGATCGCTGTGTTTGGTAAAGTCTTCGTGCAGATAACCGTGCGAGCCGATTTCATAACCTGCGGAATGGATTCTGCGTGCTAATCCGGGATATTTAGCCACCCAAGTGGCCGACAAAAAAAAAGTGGCCCTATTTACGTTTTTTTGCCGCAGCACCCGCAGCACGGGTCCCGGTACCTTTTTTCCCCATCCGATATCGAATGTGAGCGCGATACTCCGCTTATTATTCGTTATACGGTAAATAGCGTCACTGTCATCCAAACTGATCTCCTCCATTCACACGCATTATATTCCGAGAGCGGGATAGCCTGACTGTGCGGCGGCCTGCGAAGGGGAGTTACGATGAAAATTCTCTTTTTGGAAAGCGGGCCTATCTGGTCAAGGGGGCTGCCTGACGGATTGCGTGCTTTGGGTCACAACGTCAAAATTTCAGGTCCTTTGACCAAGCAAAAAATAGCTACATTGATTTCCTCCTTTAAGCCGCAACTACTGATAACCGTAGGCTGGGGCCCCGAGCATACGAAGGAAAAGCAGCGCTGGATGCGTAAATATGCCAGCATTTCGGGTATTCCGTTGATTTATTGGTCAACGGAGGATCCCAATTTCACCAAAGAATTTACACTTCCGCTGATCCGTAGAATGAAACCGGATTTTGTATTTACCATTTCCGCCCGGACCGCAGCGTATTACCGGAAGCTCGGCATCCGCACAGCCCATCTCGACTTTGGTTTTGATCCGGGCATTCATCGCAGGGTAAGGCCGACGAAAACGTATAGACACAAGATTGCCGTCGTTGCGAATGCCTATCCTCAAGTGTTGAGCAGGTATCCGAAGCATTTTCGACGAAAGGCATTGAATCTGCTTGTACGTCCGCTCCTGCACGCGGGAATTCGGGTAGATTTCTATGGGGCGGATTGGGAGAAGATGAAGTCTGTTTTGGGGAGAACCATTCCGCGGGGTTGGATACACGGTAAGTTGCCCTACCTCAACGCGAATCAAGTTTATAGTTCCTCCGATATCATGCTAGGCTTGCAAAATTATAGAGATATGGTAACCCAACGAACCTATGAAATATTAGGATCTGGCGGGTTCCTTCTTACTGTCGACACACCGGGGGTCAGACGGGTTGGCAAACCCGGACGCGATTTTGCAGCGTCTGCCTCGGCTGCCGATACGGTGCGGCTAGTTCGTCATTATCTGAAACATCCTTCCGCTCGAGAACGAATCCGTAGGCAGGGGAGACGCACGGTTGATAAACATAATTACACGAATCGGGCAAAACGCATGCTATCGATTCTTAGGAGGACCGGATTATCAAAGTAGCTTATCTGACTTTTGACGATGGCCCGGCGCGTTATACGAATGCAATCCTGGATCAGTTGCGGGATCACCGGGTGAAGGCAACCTTCTTTGTCCTCGGCGATCGTACCTTTAAAGGAATACGGATGTATAAAAGAATGGTGCGGGAAGGTCATGCCATTGGCAACCATACGTTTTCTCACAATTATCGGGACATTTACAGCTCCATACCGGCGTTTGTAAAGGATTTCCATAAGTTGGAGTCCCTGTTGGAGCGATACGTCCATGTAAAACCGAAAATATTTCGATTTCCCGGGGGCTCCCCAAATGCGGTGAATCCGGAGTATGGGAATAGTGCGCGGATGATCAAGGTTACCCAAGTAATGACGAGACGAGGATACCGATATTTCGATTGGAATGTCGAGTCCGGTGACTCCAAGCTCCCCCGTCCCACTACGGAAGCTATGATTCGCAACGTGCTGCGAGGCAGTAAAAACAAACATAACATCATCGTGCTTTTCCACGATTTCAATCCGAATACGCCCCGATGCTTGCCGGCTGTAATCAAAGGGCTGAGACGGCAAGGCTTTATTTTCCGGGCGTTGACGAAGCATTCTTTTACCGTTCGATTTCGATGAAATAAAAGACGAAACCTTTCGGGTCGTGAATATGCTGCACTGTGCCTCGTCACCACGAAAGACCGTTCGTCCAGAGCTTTCTTTGCAGTCTCCGGATAAAATAAACCGTCCGGTTCCCGGACGGTCTATTGGTGTGTAAACCCATACGTCAGCGCGTTGGGAGGGAATGGGTATTGAGCTCCAACCGCTGTTGAAGTCGTGTTGTCTTGATTAGACTTGGCGGTAACAACACGACTTCAAAGGCGGCCCGTAAACTTTCCGCTTCAATACCCATTCCCTCTCGGAGCTTTTGCGAAATGTCTTCTACTCCAAAATCTCATGTCCAATCGCTTATTCCTACAGAAGAAAAGCGGAAAAGCTCGCGGAAATTGGAGTTCGTTATTTCGTCCTTATATAATAAAATGAAAATTTTTCCTCTATTTACTGGACAGGATCCAAAATGACATGAATAAGGTCGATTTTTTCCTTTAATCGTTGAATCAATCGGAAGGCCGATCCCGCCTGACTACACCGCTTCCTCCTTGAAACCGATATTGCTCCAAAACTGCAAATACTCCGGGCTTTCCGCGGTAATCCGACGCAGGTTGCAAAGAGTGAGCAAAGCATGGACCGTTTCAGGAGTAACTTTGCGTTCTAAGACACACAACCGCTCATCGCTATTCAGAGCATGAAGTGTATCGGCATCGTACTCTTGATCGTGTTTCCGGGTATATTCCAACGCTTCCAGCAATGATTGTTGATGAAAGGGTTTGACAACAAAATGACTCGCTCCTGCTTGTAAACTAGACAAAATCGTACGAATTTGGCCTCTCGCAGAACACATGACAATTTTCGCACCGATGTCCAACTCCTTTATTTTTCGGACAACTTCGATTCCGTCCATATCCGGAAGGCCGATATCCACAATGACGAGATCAGGCTTCAACTCGGCATACAGCGCAACGCCCGATTCACCATTGGCCGCTTCTCCGGCAGCAACATATCCTTGTTTCTCCAAAATCTCTTTCAGTACTTTGCGCATAAACGGCGCATCGTCAATGATCAGAACCGTTTTCTCCTCCATACTCGTCCCCCTATTCAATCTCCGCAGTTTTTGATGAAGCTGTTCGATGGATCGCGCGGTTTGTGCCTGATCGTTTGAAAGTTGCTCGATCCGGGATCGGATCATTTGTTCAAGCTGTGTATCGTCCGTACAAAGCAGAAGCTCCTTGATCTCCTCCAGGGTATAGCCATATTGCCTCCATTCCATGATCGCGATAATCTGGCCTATCTGATCCGCACTGTAGTACCGATACCTGCTAGCCTCATCGATACGGTGAGGCTTGAGAAGACCAATCTCGTCGTAGTAGCGCAAGGCATCGGCCGATAGTTTGACAATTTTCGATAGTTCACCGATCGTGTACATTTGTACCTCCTGAGTACGTAAATCTGACATACATACACTCTACACTTTGGAGCGGCTCCAGAGTCAAGCGAAAAAAAACAAGCAGGCCGCCGAATCGACGACCTGCTTGCATCCATCTCACGTACTCCCTCTAACCGATCGGAACTCTTACGATCGTTTGCCACTTCTCAGTCGGATTGCACCCCGGCTGATTTAAATAAACCTCCCGGCGATCTCCGGTGATGCGATAACCCCGTTCCTCCACATGAGCCTCAATTTCGCGCAATGTCCGCCACGTTTCCCGATAAGGCCCCACATGGAGCTTCTGTGCGCATAACCCCTGCTCCATGCCGACAAAACGGGTCTCGGGCACTTCCTGCTCCTTGTAGCGCGCACAGACGGAAGCGCGTGCTTGCTCGTAAAGCTCGAACGTAATCAAATCGGGTACTTGCATCATGATCGAATAAGACCAATGTTCGTCGTCGTGCTGGCGATGCCAGACGATCTCATGAGGCATCAGCTTAAATTTATATTGATGGATGTTCTTCGTCAACCGCTTCAACTGATTCACGATTTTCCATACGATCCATTCTCCCTCTTCGGGTCGTCCGCTTACTCCCAGTTTGCCGTACATTTCCTGCGAGATGAATTGCAGCGCGGGCATAGTTACGATTTCCGCCGCTCCGGCCTTCAATTTGTAAACATCCGGATATGACTTTCGATTATCGTTCACGAGCATCGGCATCCCGGTCCCTCCATACAGAGCAAATAATAGCGTATACATTGAATATAGCACACACATGTTCGCGTGTATAGAAAATGCCGTCTTCGACTACAGCAGACCGTTGTTTCTCAAAACCTCCTTAAGCAAAGAAATTTCCTGCTCAAGCCGGGTATAGCTCGCTTGGCTTGCTTCGGCATCGCTCGACGGCTTGCCTCCGTAAGCAAACGGAGTAAATGCGGGCGCGGCGAAAGCGATCGGACTCGGGGCCGATACATCGGCGGTCAAATTGGCGTTCAGACGCACCTCGTTACCGGAAACCCGGACGATTCGATGGAGCTGATTGCCCGTCTGGATCCGGATCCACTGCTCCGGCTTCAACTGCGTCGAATCGGTCACGATGATATAAGGCTTGCCGCTCTCGCCGGTCGCCGTCACTCCGTTTAATTGACCTGCCGTGCCGCTGGTCGTAACCTTGTACCCGACAGCCGTCTGACCGTTGACCGGAGACGGGCCGCTAATGAGCACGATCTCGCCTTGATTGAACGTTCCGGCTGCAGGGGGGTAAGCGGCCAACGTCTTGACCAAAGGCGAATCCGCGGTTACCGAAGGGCTGAGATTGAGCCACAGCCCTCCTTGCTTGGCCGTTACCCAGTTGCCTACGACCGTTACGCCGGTGTAAGCGCCGTCCGAGTCGACCGCCCGGATCGATTGCATCCCCAGTGGTTGGTCGTACGTATCCGTAATGAAATTGCCCGAAACGACCGCTCCGTTGATCGTGGAACGCAGATGAATCGCCGCCCGGAACTGCTCGTGCGGAGTCGGATAATGTCCGGCGTTCACGATCATGTTGCCGGTTACGTGGATGTTCGTGCATATCCCCGTTTTGGTGCCGCTTCCGATTCGGATGCCGGTGACAGGGGCGTTTCGGATCAAATTGCTGCTGATGAGTACGTTGGAATAGTCCGCTTCCTTGTACAGGCCGATTCCATATGCGGACGTAGTCAAGGCGGGCCGAAGGGTCAATTCTTCCTGGAATACGATCGTATTGCCGGTAATGGTGATGTTGTCGAACGCTCCGACGTCCTCCGAGCTTCCCGCCGACGAGATGCCTGTCGTCAAATTGCGGTTGTGAACGGTGTTCACCAGATGAATCGTATTGTTCGAGATGACGACGTTCCGGATCGGAATTTTGAAACGCGGGCCGAACTGAATCCCTTGATTGGCGTTCGATATCGTATTGTTCGTCACGGTCATATCGCTGTGATCGCCGCTCGTCTCGCTCGATTGCAGGTTGATGCCCGTATAATAGCCGTCGGAGACGTTGTTGGAAATGACGCTCGTCCCGGTATGCGTTTCGATCGCCCCTCTCGCCCTTTGGTCTGGCGCGGCGTAGAACAGGCAGTTCGACACCGTATGGCTGCGTCCGTTAATATAGATCGCCGAATTGTCATACACTCCGTTGCCTTTGGCCATGACGAAGTTGAACCGGCAGTTCGTAATCATGGCGTTTTTGGCCGTCACCTTGTTCAGCGTTATCGTATTGATGCCGCAAGTCGGGTCGAAGGCGACGTTGTCGATCACGATATTTTCATAATTGTACAGCCCTATGACGAATTGCCAATAATGCGAATCGGTTCTGGCCCGGTCGATGTTGCACGTCTGGTTGCCTTTCGGATTCTGGTCGATGAGCAGATGCGAGATTCGGACATTTTTCAGCGGCTGGCCCGAATTGGCGCTGAACAGCATGCCGTAGTCGCCGGCATTATCTTTTATTTTGATGATGGAGCTTGTGCCTTCTCCAAGCAGGTTGACGTTATCCCGCAATGAAATGAACGTTCGTCCGGAAGGAGCGACGATGTACGTGCCTCGCGGGAAAAAGACGGTCCCTCCTCCGAGGGCGGACGCCGCATCGATCGCAGACTGAATCGGCGCCATGTCGGCGTTCTCACCGTCGCCCTTCGCCCCGAACCATTTCACGCTCAGATAAGGCGAATCCATCAGCCGCTTGAACCTGGCGCCGGAAACGGAGACGAGCACGGTGCCGGTATTGTCCTTCGTTATTTTGTCGTCGGTATCGATGACGAATTGCCCTTCCTGCCCTCTGTCCGTCACATAATAAATATGCTGCGGGTCCGGGTCGGCCATTGCCCGGAGCTCCTCGATCGTTGCGGATACGACGATGCCCGACTGAAGCACTTGATCCAGCCTGCTTTTGTTCCCGCTCACCGTGCCGTTCACGAAGCCGAGCGAGGCACCCGCAAGCAATGCCGCGGCACCGGTCGTTCCGATATAGGTGAGCAGCTTTCTTCTGCTCATCGCCGTCCCCTGCGTTTTCGCTTCCACCGCCTTATTGCCGTTCGGGCTATCGTGCGAGATGTTCAATTTTTTGTCGCCCCCTTTTGAACATAACGTGCTTAATTGGAAATGATGCCCGAATCGCGCATCGTTTGCTTCAGCTTGTTCAACTCCGCTTCCAGCTGTTCCAATGACGAACCGGTCGTGTTGGCGATGGCCGGCAGCCGCCCGGTATGACCGAATGACTGGTAGACCGGTGGCGAGTACGACACGGCGCTCGGACTCGTCACAGCGGCGGACAACGGCGCGTTGACCCGCAGCTCGTTCCCGGCTATCCGGTTAATTCTGCGAGTTTGATTCCCGCTGTCGATCCGGATCCATTGCCCGACCTTTAGCTTCGAGACGTCGTTCACCGTAACTTTATATGTGCCTGCCGCCCCGGTTGCCGTTACGCCCGCAAGCGTGCCGAACGTGCCACCGTTCAGTATGCGGTATCCTGCCGGCGATTTGCCCGGTACTACCGAAGTCCCTACTGCAAGCACAACCGTACCCGGCTGGTATGTCGTACCCGCTTCCAGAAGCGGATCGTCGAAATATTTGTCCGTGAATTTCAAATGCTTATCGGCCAAATCCGTTTTGACAACGCTGTTCAGATCGAGCCATAGCCCTCCCTGCTTGGATGTAATGAGATTATCGGTCACCTCCGCATCGGTGAACGTCCCGTCGGCTGCATTCAGCCGTATCGAGTACAGTCCCAGCGCCGTATCGTACGTTTCGTTGATCGTATTGCCTGATATTTTCGCCCCGATAACCGTCGAACGGAGCAATATCGCCGATTTGTACGTTTCGTTCCCGGCCGGATAATGTCCCGCGTTTACGATCAGATTGCCGGTTATGTGCAGGTTGGACATGGTGCCGACTTTGCTCGTATTCCCGATATGAATAGCCGTGAGCGGCGCATTTTTGATGATGTTGCTGCTGATGACGACGTTTCTCACGCTCGTATCGCGGACGAAGCCGATGCCGTAGCAGAAGCCTTCGAGCAAATTGGTCCGTTTCGTAAATTCTTCCTCGCACAAGATGGTATTGCCGACGATCGTAATGTTCTCGAACGAGCCCGTATGGTCCGGCGGCAAAAAGCCGGGGTAGGCACCGATGCCGACCATCATGGTCCGCTGCGCCCTGGCGTTCGCCAAATGGATCGTATTGCCGGACACCGTCACATTTTTGAGCGAATGCTGCTTGTAAGGCCAGAACTGGATCGCATGGACGGCATTGGTGAACGTATTGTTCGAAACCGTCATATCCGCATGCTCGCCGCTCGTCTCGCTCGACTGGATATGTACCCCCGTCACGTAGCCGTCCGACACGTTGTTCGCGATGACGCTCTTCCCGGTGTGCGTCTCGATCGCCCCCATCGCTTTCTCGCCCGGAGCCGCATAGAACCGGCAGTTCGTGACCGTATGGTTGGAACCGTTCATGTAGACCGCCGAATTGTCGTACCCGTCGAACCCTCTTGCGTGAACGAAATGGAACGTGCAGTTGTTCACCGTAGCGTTCTTGGACTGCGCATTGTTTAGCACGACCGTGTTCCAGCCGCATATCGGGTCGAATGTGCAATTTTCTATAACGATGTTCTCATAGTCGAACAAGCCGATGCAGTACTGGGTCCAATAATAGTCCGTTCTCCGGTGATCGATATTGCATGTCGTATTGCCGCTCGGATTTTGATCGAAGCGCAAGCCGCGAATCGAGACGTTGCTCACCTTCGGCCACGTCTGAAAGTTGCCGATAATCGTCCAATAATCGCCTGCGTCGTCTTTCACTTTAATGACGGAATTCGGCCCTTCGCCGAGCAGATGGACGTTGTTTTTCGGAACGATGCGCCTCGTCTGCAGCAAGGGTGAGACGATATAAGTGCCTTTGGGGAAAAATACCGTTCCCCCGCCGAGTCCGTAAACGATGTCGATAGCCGATTGGATGATGTCCATATCGTCGGTCATGCCGTCGCCTTTCGCCCCGAACCATTTGACGCTGTAGCGGTCGCCTTCCACGATCCGCTTGAACCGGGCTCCGGCGACGGACACGATCACGAGTCCGGTATTATCCGCCGAGACCGTGTCCGATTCGTCGTAATAAAAATGTCCTTCCCGTCCGGGATCGGTCACATAGTACAGCACTTCCTCATCCGGCTCCGTCTCGGCGCGCAGGCCGGCGATCGTCGTTTTGACGAAATCGCCCTTCTGTTTGTCGCCTTTGGGCGGTTTGGGCCCTTTCTTGCCGTCTCCGTATGCGGCCCCGGTTACGGAGCTCTCGTTGTTTCCGGCGCTTGCGATGCTAAGCGTCGCACCGTATACGACCGCTGCCGCTCCTGCCGCTCCTATGGAAGCGAGCAGCCTGCGGCGGCTCATTTTTTGCTCCGCAATCCGGTCCGGATCGCTATATCCGGCGGACCCAAGAAGCTCCGTTCCGTTCCCTCCCGCCTCCTTCGTTCGTTCCATGTTGTTATTGCTCGTGTTCCCCATTGCTGCGCCTCCCAATTGGAATATCGATCAACGCTTCGTTCCTCGGTTGGATGCGGTTCGTCCCAACGATGGGCAAGCGTTTTCAATAGACTGTAATCGTTATCATAACGTCGTTCGGATCTGAAATCTTTATAAGATAAACCGCGATTTTTGCATTTCCATTTGGACAATCGTTCACTTTTTTTGCACAATTCTTGCAAATGCGGCCCCGCCTGCTTACGGCGCAATAAGGTTGGAATTGCGCAAAGCCTGCTTCAGCTTGTTCAGCTCCGTCTCTACCGCCGCAAAAGAGCTTACCGCAACGTTCGGGATGGCGGCGCCAGCGCCGACGGCTCCGAACGGCTTCAACACCGGCGCGGCGTAAGTGACGGCTCCGCCGGACACCGCTCCCGGCAAAGAAGCATGCAATCTGACGTCGGTTCCGCCGATCCGCATAATTTGACGGCTAACCATCCCCGCCGTCGTCGTAACGATATTGATCCACTGTCCTACCTGCAGCTTCGCAAGTTCCGGAGCAGTCCCGGATACCGTCAGCTTGAAGGAGCCGCTAGCTCCCGTCGCGGTAATCCCTGTAATGGACCCGAAGGTGCCGCTGACCGTGCATTTGTATCCCGCCGGAGTTTGCCCGTCCGTTACCGCAGCCGAAGACGTAACGACTATATCTCCTGCCGTATACGATCCGGCGTTGGGCGGATTGGCCGCCGACACTTGTACGGCGCCGGGCGCATCCTTATTCGTTACCGTTGTGGCCAAGTCGAGGTACAACCCGCCTTGCGAAGTCCGGGTGAAATTTCCGCTTACCTCGACGTTCGTAAAAGTTCCTTCGCTTGCGTTCATGCGGATCGAGAACAAAGACCGGCACGGATTGTACGTATCGAAGATGCAGTTACCGGAAACTTTGGCGTTTCGAACCGTTTTGCGCAGCAGAATCCCCGCCCGCATCAGTTCGTTGAGCGCGGGATAACAGCCGGAATTGATTATGACGTTGCCGGTAACCGACACGTTCTCGAGTACGCAGTTCGTCGCCGTCGGATCGGGAGTACCTATATGGATACCGACGCAAGGGGCGTATTTGATCACGTTGTTGCTGATTATAAGATCGCGGATCGTCGTATCTTTGGCGATTCCGATCCCGTAAGCGAACCCTTCGTAGAACGTCCCCGATCTCGATACGAGCTCTTCCTTGAACAAAATCGTATTGCCCGTAATGTTGATATTCTCGAAGGCGCCCGTGTCGGTAGAACTTCCCGCACTCGTGATTCCTGCCGTGGTAGCCCGGTTGTGTCCCGGGTTGTCGAGGCTGATCGTGTTACCCGTTATCGTTACGTTTTTGATCGGATGGTTCCCAAGTGGCCATAGCTGGATCGCCTGATTGGCGTTCGAGAACGTGTTGCCCGTTATCGTCATGTCGCAGTGAGGATCGCTGTCCGCGCTCGCCTGCAAATTGATGCCGGTGCAAAAATTTTCCGTCACGTTGTTCGCGATGACGCTTTGCCCGGTGTGGGTCTCGATCGCGCCCAGCGCCTTGGCCGAAATATCCGTATAAAACCGGCAATCGGACACGGTATGGTTCCGGCCGTTCAAATAGACGGACGTATTGTCATAATTCGTTGTGCCCGTACCGCGTACAAAACGAAAATAACAGTTCCGGATCGTTGCATTGCGGCAAGCCGGATTATTGAGCGTGACGGCATTGACGCCGCATACCGGATCGAATATGCAGTTGTCGATCGTGATATGGTCGTAATTGTACAGCATGATGCAAAATTGATACCAATTCGTATCGATCCGGGTCGTATCGAGATTGCAGGAAGTATTATTGGCGGGATTTTGATCGAACTTCAGGTTGCTGATTCGGACGTGCTCCGTCAACACGGCCGAGGAGGCGCCAAATATCGTCGCGTAATCGCCCGGATTGTTCTTGACCTTGATCACCGACTTCGCTCCGGTTCCATTCAGATGGACAAAGCTTTTCAAGTCGATCCGGGTCGCTCCGCCCGGTGAGACGATAAACGTTCCCTGCGGAAAAAAGACGACTCCCCCTCCGGCTGCCGAGGCGGCCGATATCGCGTTTCGTATCGCTTGCGTATCGTCGTTCGTTCCGTCGCCCTTCGCTCCGAACCATTTCACGTTGTAAGCTTCTGTCTCGACAATCCGCTTGAACCGGTAACCCGGAGACGACGCCGTCGATACCACAATCGTTCCGGTATTGTCGGCCGATACGGTATCGGTGGAATCGTAATAAAAATGCCCCTCCTGACCGCGGTCGGTTACATAGTACACATTGGCCGGATCCGGCGCAGTCGAAATCGCCCTCAAGCCGGCGATGGTCGTCAACGAGTACGTGCCCGCCGCATATGCCGTCTCGATCAGCTGCTGCTGCAGCAAACCGCCGAGTACTGCGGCTGTTCCGGCCATGCCCAGCGCTTTCAGCAGCTTGCGGCGGCTAGGCGCCCATACCGGATCGGTCGTTGCTTCGATCGTACTGCCGTTCGTCACAGCCCCTCCTTTCCATGCCGAATTGTCGTCCCCGACGGTATCGGTTTCCCCGCCCGGCTTCCATCCATTCCAATCGTTCATTCTCTCTTCCTCCAGTCAATCGAGAATTATATGAAGGTTCGAACAAACCGTCATACCGAAGACATCGGAAAAACCGGCTCCTGCCCGGATAGCCGGGAACGAAAGGAACCGAAATTCGAAATAAACCGTTTTCATAAATGAGACGAGTAATGGCAGCATGGCCGAGGTGCGTTCTCGTTGAACAGGCGGATGATGGAGGAACTATGGGGGTTATCGCTATTGTAGGCGATCGAGGGGGGAAATGATTGATACGGCAAAGCGTTTTTTGTTCACTTCCCTTTGCAATATCGTACGGAAATTTTGCACATAGGCATTCGACTGCAACTTTTCGGTTATATCGGCCGTTATTTTTTACAATCATAACGAATCGGGGGACTGCGAACCTATGAAGCAATTGCTCATGATTACGATATTTACGGTCATGCTCGCATCCGGCTGCTCCGGCCATGATCGCACAGGCAAGAAAGCATCGCTCGACCCGGAGACAAAAGATGAAATTGCCCGACTATTGGCCATTCATACAGGAAAATCGGCCGAATTACAAGCAAGCGGCTCGATTGCCGAATGGACGCCCGGCGGAAGAGCCAAAATCCAAGAGCTGCTGGACGGCATTTTGCCGACATTGACCGTAACGGCCCGATTGCCCTCCGGTACGAAGACGGATTGGGCCCATGTATACGCGCGCTATGAACAGGACCTTATCCTCTATTTTCCGGTCAAAACGAAAAATGCCGAACGGAACATTGTGGCTCAAGTTCATGACGGGTGGTACTCCTTGACGGGGGACAAACAAAAGGTCGGCCAGCTTCTGGACTGGGCTTCCGCCCAATCGATCTACTGACCGCCCCGGACGCAGCGGCGATCGCGGACAAATCCGGTCGCCGGTCCCCAGTTCCGCCTCTACTTGATGCCGTTCATATTTTTTCCGTAAAATATTTCGTCCATCTCCGTCTTCAACCGTTCCGTGATCTCCGCTTGTTCCTCCGGACGAAGCTTCTCCTTCGTATACCCGAACAAATAGTTGTTCAGATCGAACCGTTTAAGCTTGCATTTCGTATGGAAAATATGCTCCTGGTATACATTGACATCGATAAAATCGTAATGGTCGAGCACTTCGTCCGGAATGTAATTTTGGATCGAGCTGATCTCGTGATCGATAAACAGCTTCTCCCCGTGAATGTCTCTAGTAAAGCCGCGCACCCGGTAATCGATCGTCATGATATCCGTGTCGAAGGAATGGATCAAAAAGTTGAGCGCCTTCAGCGGAGAAATTTCGCCGCAGGTGGACACGTCGATATCCGCCCGGAACGTGCTGATCCCTTCGTCCGGATGGTATTCCGGATACGTATGTACCGTAATATGGCTTTTGTCCAGCTGCAGAACGAGCGACTTCGGCAGCGGTCCCGGGGACTCGTCGAACGATTCGGTAGGAACCTCTACGATCGGGCCCTCCGAAATTAGAAAAGTGACGCTCGCTCCTTGCGGAACGTAGTCCTGCTTGGCAATGTTCAGAATATGCGCGCCGATAATGTCGGTGACCGATTCCAAAATCCCTTTCAACCGGTCGGAATTGTACTGCTCGTCGATATACTCGAGATAAGCTTCGCGTTCCTCCTTCGTTTTCGTATAGCAAATATCGTACATATTGAAGCTCAGCGACTTGGTCAAATTATTAAACCCGTGCAGCGTGATCCGCTGCTCTTGCGTCAGTTTCATGGCTCGCTCCCTCTTTTCCGTCGTATTCCTCTTTATTACTTACCCCATTTTCCGCTTTTCAAGTCCAAATGTTCATGATGATGTCGTTTTCCAATTCAATTCCAGCTTATCAGGGCGAATCGGAATGGGATATAATCGGTATATACTGTATGACCCGTAGACGGTTTCCGCGTCATAGAAAGGAGTTCCGGCATGAAAGTGATTGTAGTGGACGATGAGCGGCTTGCGTTGATGAAACTAACGAAGATGCTTCAGGGCATGGAAGACTGCGAAGTTGTCGGCTGCTTCCTAAGCGCAGAACAGGCGGTTGAGCAGATCGGACTCCTTAAGCCGGATGTCGTCTTTCTGGACATTCATATGCCCGGGTTAAACGGGCTTCAAGCAATAGAACGCATGCGTGCGATCGTGCCGGACTTGGAAGTCGTACTGGTTACCGGCCATGGGGAATATGCGCTTACGGCATTCGGACTGGACGTGCTGGACTACGTACTGAAGCCGGTTGGCGCGGAGCGGTTAAAGAGCACGGTGCAAAGGCTGCGCCGGCGTATAGTGTCCGGACCTGCAAATTCACCGCCGCAGCAAGAAACGGCATTCATCCGCTGCTTAGGCATGCTCCAGTTCCAGAAGGCGGACGGGCAGCCTGCCGCATTGAGGTGGCGCACGGCCAAAATCAAAGAGCTGTTCGCCTATATGCTTCACCGGCGGAACAACAGAGTAAGCATGGACAGCTTGCTGGAGCTGCTTTGGCCGGAGCTGGACGAGCAGAAAGGAAGAATGAATTTGCATACCGGCATCTACCAGCTGCGCCGGATATTGAAGGAATTTGTCGACGAACCGCTCATCTCGATCCGTTATGCGAACAGCGGATATACGCTCGAGACGAAGCAGGTGCGGATCGATGCGGAGGAATGGGAGCGGCAGCTCCGGGAATTGCCTCCCGTCTCTCTGAAGCAGCTCGCAGGCCATCAGCAGCTGTTCGATCAGTACCGCGGCACATACTTCGGCGAAGACCGTTATTCTTGGGCGGAGCTCGAGCGGCAGCGGCTCAAGGCGCTTTGGATGCAGCATGCCGAGCGGCTCGGCCAGTTTTACGGCGATCATGGGATGAATACCCAAGCCATCTCCGTCTATAACCGGATGCAGCAGCTCGACCCTTTGCTCGAGCATAGTTATATCGGGCTGATGAACGTATTCGCGCTGTTAAAAGATATGGACTCCGTTGAGGCGCAGTTCAACCTCGCCGTCCGCGTACTGAATGAAGAAGCGGGTGCGGGTCCCGGACCGGAAATAACGGCGTGCTATCGGCGGTTGAAGGATATGGATACGGCTATCTCGTAGCCGGGAGAGGGATCGGCCAACACCGTGCCGAAAATGTCCTAATATGTCAACGAAAAAAATGTTGTTCATCCTCGGATTGTTTTTGCTGACGTCGGTCGGTATCCGGTTGTTATGGAATCAACAATACGCTCCAACCCAGCACGTTGAAGCCGTTCGAGGCGTACTGGATTTGCGGGACAGCCATCTGCCGCCCGACTACACGATTGCGCTGAATGGGGAATGGGAATTTTTCCCCCATCTTTTCCTTCAACAGGATAACGGTAATTCCCCCGCCGCACTTCCCGACTCCGCACGCCGGTACGTCCAAGTTCCGGGGGCATGGAAATCCGCTTTTCCCGAGGGGGAGGATCGTTCGTTCCGCTTCGGTACGTACCGGCTGTGCATATTGCTGAGCGACGATAACAGGCAAACGTTAGGAATAAGGACGACAACCATCAAATTCGCTTCGGATATTTATGTAAACGGCCGGCATTTATCCGGGTCGGGCGTTACGGCCGAAGAACTGCGGTTATTCGAAGCGCGCAACGTTCCGTACACCGTCTCCTTCGAGCCGGATAGCAGCGTCATTGAACTTTGGATTCGGGTATCCGACCATTCCGTATTGGAGAAGGGCGGAATAACCGGCTCCGTTCTGCTCGGAACGTACGACGACCTGACCCGTACGACCTTATTGTCCATCGGGATGCAGCTGCTGCTTGCCGTCGTCCTGCTGATGCACGGATTATTTGCCGTAATTATTTATTTCGTCGGCCCCCGGCCGCGCAAAGCGCTCTCTTCCTTCTTTATGCTGGTCGGCTGCACGATTGTCGGGGTGCTGATCGACGATGATAGAGTGCTGCTCGTCTGGATGCCTTCGATTCCGGGAGAATGGGCGGTTAAGCTGCTAATATTGTCCTACGCCGGAACAGCCGTTTTCTTGATCAGATTGTTTCATCATTTATTTCCTGAGAACGGCATGCCTAGAGCTTACCGCGCATGTATGATCGTCAGCTTCTTATTCGTATGGATCGTTCTGCTTAGTCCGGTTCAATATTCGGCTCTGTTCAGCAAGCTGCTCTTGTTCTTTATGCTGCTCCCTTCAGCCGTAGTGCCGATCCTTTTGCTGCGCCTAGCCATGCAAGGGAAGGATGATGTCATCTTTTTGCTCATCTCCGCAACAAGTGTGGCCGCCAACGTCGTGTGGGCTGCCGTTAAGATCAATTATTGGAACCCTCTAACGTTTTATCCGTTCGACCTGATTGTCGCGTTTCTCAGCTTTGCGGCGTTTTGGTTCAAACGATTTTTCCGGGCCAATGTCCAGGCGGAAAAACTTGCTGCCGAACTGTTAAAGGCCGACAAAGTCAAAGACGATTTTCTGGCCAACACGTCTCACGAACTGCGCAACCCGCTGCACGGGATCATCAACATTGCCCAGTCCGTGCTCGACGACGAACGGAATACGCAAAATCCGCAAAAATTGCAGCTTTTGGTGAATGTAGGGCGGCGTATGTCGCTTATGCTGGGTGACTTGCTTGATGTAACCCGGCTCAAGGAAAAAACGGTGCGGCTGCAGCCCGGCCGGGTGAACTTACAGTCCGTTGCTTCGGGCGTTGTCGACATGCTCCGGTATATGAGCGAAGCCAAACCGATCCGGTTCTCCATCACGATCCCGGATTCGTTCCCCGATGTACGCGCAGACGAGAACCGGCTGATCCAAATCCTATTCAACCTTCTTCACAATGCGGTTAAATTTACGAATGAGGGTACGATCGAGATCCGTGCAAGGAGCCGGGATAATTGCGCATTCATTGAAGTCGAGGATAGCGGCATCGGAATGGACGATTCGTTGCAGCGACGCGTATTCCGGCCCTACGAACAGGGTGATGCCGGAGTAACGGCAGTTGGCGGCGGTCTAGGTCTTGGCCTAAGCATATGCAAGCAGCTTGTGGAGCTGCATGGCGGCGTGCTGGAAGTCGGTTCCGTGCCCGGCAGGGGCTCCGTCTTCGGATTCACGCTGCCTTTCGCCGAGGAGAGCGACCTCCGGGACCAACCGGCCTACCTTCGCAACGAAACCGTCGTCGAGTCCGAGACGGCAGCGGCTGTTTCGCTTTTATCCGATAAGCCGATCGGGACCGAAACGGAGCGGGCATTTGCCGGAAGCAAGCCGCACCTATTAATTGTAGATGACGATCCCGTCAATTTGAACATATTGGAGAGCATTCTGACACAGGAGCAATATGAAATCACGAAGGCGTTGAACGGTATGGAGGCGATATCCAAGCTCGAGACGAAGCATTACGATCTGATCATATCCGATGTCATGATGCCCCATATGTCAGGCTATGAGCTGACGCGCGGTATACGCGCCCGATTCTCGGTATCCGAGCTTCCGATTTTGCTGCTTACGGCGCGAAGCCGGACGGAGGATATCGATGCGGGATTTCTTGCGGGAGCGAACGATTATGTGACAAAGCCGGTCGATGCGCTGGAGCTGCGGGCCAGAGTTCGCGCCTTGACGGAGCTGAAGCAGTCCGTACACGAGCGCTTGCGTATGGAAGCCGCTTGGCTGCAAGCCCAATTTCAACCCCATTTCTTATTTAACACGCTGAATTCGATTTCGGCGCTCGGCGATATCGACACGGATAGGATGCAGCTACTGCTTGAAAAGTTCGGACATTATTTGCGCACGAGCTTCGAGTTTCATCATACCGAGCATATCATTCCGCTTGAACGGGAGCTCGAGCTTGTACGCTCGTATTTGTACATCGAGAAGGAACGGTTCGAAGAGCGGCTGCAAGTCAGCTTGGAGCTTGACGAATCGCTGCGGCTGCAGCTTCCCCCGCTCACCATCCAGCCAATCGTGGAAAATGCGGTCAGACACGGAATCTTGCAGCGTCCCGGCGGCGGTACGATCCGGATCCGAACTACCGATTGCGGCAGCTTCGGCGAAATCGCCATCATCGATGACGGCGTCGGGATGGATGAGAATAGGGTGCAATCGCTGCTTGACAGCACCGCCGACGGAAGGCGGGGAATCGGTCTCCGCAATACAGACCGACGGTTGCGGCAGCATTACGGCCTCGGCCTGAGCATCCAAAGCATACCTGGCAAAGGCACAACCGTTTCCTATCAAATACCGAAATAGTTCGTTACCACTGCCGCTTACACATGAAAGGCCATGAACGAAAAGGTTCATGGCCTTTCTGCACTATCAAATGCACAACTTACTTCTTTTTCCGCCGGTTCAACAGACGGTAACAGCCTTCGGCCGCCAGTCCAAGCGCGAAGCCGATTACGATACTTTCGGCAAAGGCCAGGAAGCTGGCGAGATCTTCCCATCCTGCCATATCTCGCGATACATAGACGAACATCACGACCAGACCGAAGACGATGCCGAGCGACGTTATCGTCCATACCCAACGGGCACCCAGCCAGCCGAAGCCGTTCACGACAACCGACAAAATAAACGATAGCAGCACAAAGCGAAGCGCAACGCCCACATCGACCGTCTGTCCCAGCGCGACAAACCGGTTCAGCCATAGCAGAACCGCCAGCACCAGTCCGTAAGCGGGCATCCACCGAAGCATCCAGCTGGAGCTTCTTTTGGGAGGCAGCTTAAGCATGACATTCTCTCCCCTCGCTATTGTTATACGGCAGTCCGTTTCCTCGCGCTCGCCGTCCGAGCCGATTGGATGAACAAGCACGACGCGAAAGCGAGCAACGACATCCAGAAGCCGTATACGAGCAATTGATGGATACCGGCCATCGTATCCGGCGCCTTCGTCAGGAAAGCTCCCATCATCGTCGTACCGACCGCCGTCCCGATATTGCGCGCGAAAAATTGCATCGACGTGGAAATCCCTTTCTGGTGCGGCTCCACCAATTCCTGCGCGCCTATCGTCGTTACCGTGAAGATGAGACCGTAAGCCAATCCTTGCACGAACATCATCGAGAACACGAACAGAAATCCGCTGGCCGCATTGATCATGACGGCCGCGATGCCGCATACGATCAATAGCGCATTCCCGCATAGGAGCAGCCTCCGGTATCCGTAACGGATGACCCATTTGCCGGCCGGCACCGAGACGAGCATCCAGCCGACGGCCTGACCGAGCAGCGGAAGTCCGCTCACGAACAGCTCGTTGCCCCGCACCTCCTGCATGAACAGCGGAATGTAGCTTGCCGCTCCGAACAAGGAAGCGCACGCTAGGAACGTATTGCCGATCATCCAGGCAATATTTCTTTTGCGGAACAGCGTCAGCGGAATGAGCGGCGATTTCGTTTTAAGCTCGAAAGCAATAAAGGCCGCCAGCAGCAAAATTCCCCCTGCCGCATACAACCAAATCCCTTTCTCGACGACGGTCAGAAGCAGCAATAGACTTATGCTGGCCGTAAACATTGCAGCTCCCCAGAAATCGACCGGAGCCCTCTTCGGCACATACGCTTCCTTGTAAGGGATCAGCATCAGAACGGCAACGATGCACACCGGAATATTGACGTAAAAAATCCAGCGCCAGCTCGCATACTCGACAAATAAGGCGCCGAGCAGCGGCGCGAGAACGGCGGAAATACCCCACATGCCGGAAAACAACGCCTGTACGGTCCCCCGCTTCTCGACCTTAAGCAAATCTCCGGCAATAATCGAGGGAAACGGGTTCATAATTCCGGCCCCTATGCCCTGCACGGCACGGAACAATACGAGCTGCAGCATCGTTTGCGCGCTCCCGCATAGAAGCGATCCGATCAGGAACACGATCATCCCGGTCGCGAACACTTTCTTCCTTCCGAACATGTCGGATAGCCGCCCGGCGATCGGAGTCAGCACGGTGGATGTAATCATGTAGGCTACGAAGCTCCAGGCGTACAGCTCGAAGCCGCCCAATTCCTTGACGATGTGCGGCACCGTCGTGTTCGTGATGGTCGAATCGATCGAAGAGATCAAGACGGCCAGCACGATGCTGGTCATGACAAACCATTTGCTCTTCATGCTCCGCCCCGCCCCCGTTCTCATCTTATGCTACCGTTCGGCAACAATGCTTCTGCCGAGCAATCGTTCCATGAGCTTCCAGCCGTCAGCGCACTCCGGCGTCCGAATAACCGGCTCGAAGCCGTAATTCAAATACATGCCGACCGCCTTATAGCTTGTAGTCTGGGTTGTCAAATACGCCTTGTCATGGAACCGGGCCATCGTCCGCAGCGCGGCCGACAGCAGCGGCTTAGACAGCTTTCTTCCCTGGTGTTCGGGCACGACTGCAACCCAATGGATGCGGCCGATCACGCTTCCGTCCAGCTCGCCGTACCATGCCGTTGTCGTCCCGATCGGAATATCCCGTTCGTCGGTAACGAACAAGCAGCGCTGCTCCATCTCGTCCGTATACCCGCCGAATTCGTCCCGAAACCTCCGCAATGCCGCTTCCGCCGATTTGAATTCGCCGGCCGCCTGCTCGATCCGCGCCCAATGCTCCTCATCCCCGTCCCTAAATGTCCGTATGGAGTAACCTCCCGGCATAGCCGCCTCGGGAATGCCGAGCATGTTCGGCCTTACCATCGTCAGTCCGAAATGCGGGATGGACCCCGGCTCCTCCGAGTTTATCTGATCAGTCATCTAGGTATTCCCTCCCTATTCCTCGTATATCATTTTCCGCGTCATTCCGCCGTCAATGACCAGATGGGCCCCGGTTACGAAATCGTTGCCCGGGTCTGTCAAATAGCGGCAAGCTCTGGCGATGTCGTCCGGCTTCCCGACCCGCCCTGCCGGATGCTGGGCATGATCGGCTTCCCGCAGCGAATCGTAGCTCCCGGTCTCGATCCAGCCCGGACTGATGCAGTTCACGCGGATCCGATCCGGTCCGAGCGATACGGCAAGGGCATGCGTCAACGCCACGGTGCCTCCCTTCGATGCGGCATAAGCTTCCGAATTCGGCTCGGACATGATCGCCCTCGTGGAAGCGATATTGACAATGGCACCGCCATCGGCATTATGCCGCATCACCTTGGCGGCTTCCCTCGCGCACAGAAACATCCCTCGCAAATTCGTATGAAGCACGTCGTCCCATTCGTCGGCGGTTAGCTCGTAAACGGACTTCCAGCGCGAAACGCCTGCATTGTTGATCAGGATATGTATCGTGCCGAACGTCTCCTTCGCAATGCCGACTAGCGCCGCGATATCGGCTTCTTTGCGGACATCCGTCCGTACGAATATAGCTGATCCGCCCTCAGCCCGGATCGAAGCGGCTTGCCTTTCCCCCGCTTCCGCGTTGCTGTCGGCGACGATTACATGCGCGCCGCGGGCGGCATAATTTTGCGATACCGCTTTCCCGATCCCGCTGCCGGCGCCGGTTACGATAACGACCCGATTCGAGTAATCCATTCGTTTTCCGACCTCTCCTCTGTGAAAAATATGTATATTTGGTATACTGGTAAGCAAAGGAGCTGATTCTACTTGCGAATTCCGTTTGAACAAATGGTCGGGCGTTTCCGATCCGTCCTGGAGAAAGAAGGCTTTACCCCGGAGCGGGCCGAGCTTTGCTCGCGTCTGTTCGCCGAATCGAGCCGCGACGGCGTTTACTCGCACGGCCTGAACCGCTTTCCTCTATTTATCGATTATATCCGCAAAGGCTACGTCCGCGCCGATGCCGAACCGGTGCTCGTCGAATCTCTGGGGGTGCTGGAGCGTTGGGACGGCCGGTCGGGGCCCGGCAATCTGAATGCGCATTTCTCGATGAACCGCGCGATCGAATTGGCGAAGCAGCACGGCATCGGCTGCGTGGCGATCCGCGATACGAACCATTGGATGCGTGCGGGCAGCTACGGCTGGCAAGCGGCGGAATCCGGCTGCATCGGCATTTGCTGGACGAATACGATTCCGAATATGCCGCCATGGGGCTCGAAGGACAACAAGCTCGGCAACAATCCGATTGTCTTCGCCGTCCCCCGTCCGGAAGGACCGGTCGTGCTCGACATCGCCATGTCGCAGTTCTCGTACGGGAAAATGGGCATCCACGCGCAAAGCGGCGAGCCGCTCCCCGTCGACGGCGGATTCGACCGAGACGGCAATGCGACGCGTGACGCCGCGGCGATCGTGGAGTCGAGAAGAGCGATGCCGATCGGATTCTGGAAAGGCTCCGGCTTATCGTTTATGCTCGATCTGATCGTCACGATGCTGTCCGGCGGCAACAGCTCGATGGATATGGGCAAGCTCGGAACCGAACGGAATTTATCCCAGGTATTCCTCGTCATCGACGCCAGCCGCTTGCCCGATTCCGATGCGATCAATGGCAAAATACGCGAGATCATCGACGACCTGCATGCGGCCGCCCCGGACGAGAAAGGCGGAAAAGCGCGATACCCGGGCGAAGAGACGGTTCGCGTGCGCGAACGCAACCTGCGCGAGGGCATTCCCGTGGACGAGGCGATGTGGCAGCGCGTTCTCGAGTTGGACGCCTAAGCATCTCCGGCGCGAACTACATATCCAGCACGACATCCCATCTTCCGAACTGACCGATCGCTTTCATCAGCTCGTGATGGATCGGGATGACGAAGCGCATCGTACCAAGCGTGAACAACCCGCTGCGGTTATGGATCGTTGCTTGCTTGACGTATACGTTGTAATGCGGTGTCCCGTCATCGGCATGGACGATTTCCTGCTGCGTATTGTGCTTGTTCACGAACCGGACCTGCGTAGCCCCTTTCGACTCGAAAGGGGTTATGCTCACGATGTCCTCCAAATTCAAATAATAGTTGACGTGCGGCTTGTGCAGCACCAATTCCTTCGTCGAAACGGTAATGCCGAAATTCATTTTCTTATGCGACAGCTTCAGTTCGCCTTCCAGCGGCTTCAGTTTCATGAAATCCGGGTTGATGTCGATCGACCTCCTCTGCCATTTCGACGGCGATTTGTGCAGTCCGTTACTTCCAACTCAGCAGTACGGCCGAACGGTCATCGGGGGCCATCGATTTGTCCCGCTCGGCTTGTTCCACCCGTTCCACGTAACGCTCGAAGCCTTCCTGCAGGATGAGCTCCATCGTCGTTTCCAGCGGAAGGTCCGGATGGAACATCCCGTCCGAAACC
The DNA here is from genome assembly GCF_005938385.1 of Paenibacillus mesophilus. GTDB lineage: Bacteria > Bacillota > Bacilli > Paenibacillales > NBRC-103111 > Paenibacillus_AB > Paenibacillus_AB mesophilus. The sequence continues at coordinate 305,520 of NZ_VCRA01000002.1, read as the reverse complement.
AGCAGCACATGAGTCAATCCTTCCGTCGGTACAAGCCCGGATTGAATATGCCCGACGGCTTCTTCCGTACCGTTGGCGACGCCATATCCTTCCGGCGTATTCGCCATGAACGTCCGGTTGTACACCATGACGGGAAACAGCTCCGCAAACGTGCTTTCCTCCGGGACGCTCACTCCGTTTTTCCGGTCCCGCTCCCTCTTCGCTTTTGCTCTCGCGCTGACTCCTTTTACCCGATTCTGCGTCAAGACGACCACGCGTCCGTCCATATAACGCGCCACAGCCATGCAATCGCCCAATTGTGCGAAGCGGATGCCGTCCGGAGTCACATGGACCGCCGCTATGCAGGAAGCCCATAGCTCGTGCTTGATCCCGGTATCGATACCGTTACGGAGCATCGCTTGCCGCAGCTCGGCGTTTGCCGCGGCTATTTCTTCCACGAGGCTCCCGGCGTTACCGTCTATTCGCTCCAAATACGCTTTCAATGTGTTGGAAGCCAAATAAGCGCCGTTATGACCGTTGCTGTCCCTATAATCTGCAATAGGGGTAACACCGTCTAAGACGCCGTAAATATTCCGTACCGGGTTAAGCAGAAGGGCGTCTTCCCCTTCCCGCTTCTGTGGGCTCGGTTTCGAATAGTGCTGAATATGCATCTGAATGTGCCCCTCCCATGCTGTGCATTATGACCAATCATAATAGCGGTGCTCGGCTTCAAACGTCCCGTTCCTTGCCGTGACAATGCCGAACGAATATTTCAGCTGTCGTCTTTTGTCCGTAGGCGAGCCCGGATTGAACAGTACGGTATCGCCGATTTTCTCCAGCAGCGGAATATGCGAATGGCCGAATACAATCAGGTCCTGCGGATCGTCGCGGAAAGCGAGCCGGGCCCTTTCCGGTGTCGACCTGTCCGGACCTTCGTGTCCATGCACGATTCCGATTCGAACTCCCTCGTATTCGACCGTCCGCTTCATGCCGAAACGGTTGATGATGTCGTCGCCGTCGCCATTGCCGGCTACACCGACAACAGGCGCCAATGCCGACAATTCCTCGTAAACGTCGGTCGTAAACCAGTCTCCGGCATGAATAATGACGTCGGCATGGCGAAGTCCTTCCATAAGAACGGATGGCAGCTTGCGCGCCCGTGTCGACAGGTGAGTATCCGATACGACTCCGATGATCATCCTAGCTCACTCTTTCGTAATTGATCTGTCGTATATTTCGTCAAACGCCGGAATATTTCCGTTATCTCTCCGGTCGGCATCCGGACAAGCCCGCTCGAGGAAGGTGCGACGAATTCCACGACTCCCGGAACGACCGGGTCCGGCTGCTCGCCCCAGTCGATGCCGCTTCTTCCGCTGTATTGCTCGTATACGCCTTTGCCGACGAAGCAGGCGACCTTCGGACGATAGGTCGCGATCGTGTCCATTAACCGCAAACGGCCTGACTTGTATTCTTCCTTCGTAATTTCCGCAGCCATCTTGGTCGGTCGGGAGACGATATTGGTGAAGCCGTAACCGAGCTTCAGCAAATCGCCGTCTTCCTCGGGTTTATATTTCCGCGAAGTGAGTCCCGCTTCGTGAATGATTTTCCAGAACCGGTTGCTCGGATTGGCGTAATGGTGGCCGGTCTCGCCGGAACGCACGCTCGGGTTATAGCCGATAAACAAGACGGCCAAGCCGTAATCGAGATGATCGGGAATCGGATTCATGACGCCTCCTCCTCGTCCGGCTTTGCCGTCCGATAAATGTCATTCCATTATACCACATTGACAAAACGATAAGGGACCCTTTCGGGTCCTGAGGTTGTTGAGAAAGTGCGCAAAAAGAGGTAGCGCTGAAAGGCAAGAGGTTGGGGAATGCGCTCCACATCCGTTAAAATCGAGTTGTTTTCATATACTCGCAGCGGATACAACTCGATTTTAAAGTCAACCGCTTCGCTTTCCGCACATCTCCCCAACCTCTTTTAGACGTTCCATTCTCTTTTTGACTTTCTCAACAAGTGCGGAACCCATTCGGCCCGCAATGCTTTACTGCGGACCCAGCATCTGCTTCGCTTCCAAATAAAGCACCTGCACGAATTTTTTCACATTCAATCGAACGCCGCTATTGTCGGAGCCGGTGCCTGTTTCGAGCTCCCGCATTTTTTTGCGCACTTCCGAGAACTCGAAAAACTTAGAAGCGTAATTTTCGAATTTCGGGTTCGCATAATCGGTAAGTCCGAGCGAGGCGAGATGGTTCAGCGCTTGTCCGACCGACCGCCGCACCCGCTGTTCGGCCGCTTTGATTTCCTTGCGCAGTGCATCCGGCCCGGCGTCCGGTCCGAGCTTGCTCGCGGCCGTTTGGGCGAACAGCTCCTGAAGCGGAGGGAAGCGCCAATCCGCCGCAGTCGTTTGTTCCATACCCTCCAGCGCTTCAAGCATCCCGAGCAAATCCTTGCAGCCCGCTTCGCCGATCATGCCGAGCTCGGACAACAGTACGTTGCCCGGGCCCGCGATGCTTCTCGCCGATCGGGTCTGCTCCGGCGGCCGTTCGGAACGCGATATGCCCAGTCCGCTGAGCGACCGTTCGATTTCCCGTATCGAGAGCTCCAGCTTCCGTTTCTCCGACACCTTGCGGAAGATCGATATAACCTCAAGCCGATTGATCGGTTTCGTGATGTAATATTCGATTCCCATCTCGTATGCCGCGCCGATCATTTCCTTCGACTCCACCTGGGAGATCATAATGATTTTCCCGCCGAACCCGCCTTTCAGCGAACGAACCGTCTCGATTCCGTCCCGGATCGGCATCAGCAGGTCGATCAGCAGCACGTCCACCGCCTTCATGGCAAGCATTCCCGCATCGACTCCGAAGCCGTCCTCGGCCTCGCCAACTACGCTGCCAAGTTCTTCCTCCTCGATCAAATAGGCGAGCATCGACCGAACCGCTTCATCGTCATCCACAATAAAAAAACGCATGTTCCTTCATCCTTTATCTGCGATTTGCTCAACCGGCAGCAGCAGCTCGAACGTGCATCCCGTTCCGGCTTCCCGATTCCGGATCCGGATCGTTCCGTTCAGGCTCTCCACCGTTTGCTTCACATAAGGAAGCCCGATGCCCGTCGAAGGCTTGCCGAAGCTGTCGAATTTGGTAGTGAAGCCGGGCTGGAAAATGACCTTCATCCGCGAAGCGGCTACACCCGGTCCGTTATCCGTCACCCGAAACTCGACGAAATCGTCCTTTCTTTCCATGGCGATCGATATTTCGCCAATGTCTGCGATCGCCTCCACCGCGTTGGCAACCAGATTGTTCAGTAAAGAGAGCACCGTGTAAATATGATACGGCGGATGGTCGCCTTCGATATGCAGACGGATATCGATCCGCTTGTCCAGCATGCCGGCGTATTTGCGGTTCGCCTTCACGATCAGCTCGCCGATCTCCTTGGCATTCATATAATCGGTTACGCTTTCGCCGGAAATGATATGCGACAAACCGGCATAAATACGCTGGTTATCTTTTTTGATCTCGTGGATTTGTCCGGCGAGCTTTAGGACGGCCGCCGCCATTTTGTCGCTGTCGCACGCTTCCGGTCGTTCCTTATACTCCTGATACAGGATGTAACAGTCACGGGTAATCGCCTCCGCATTCGCCATCGTTTTCTGCAGCTGGACCGCTTCCACGTACAAATTCGAGGTCAGCATCATCATATGCTCCACCTGCATGCGCCGCTGACGTTCCGTAAGCTGCACTTCCCGGAGCTTGAGCAGATTGAAGAACCCGAGCACGAAGAAGCTGCGGAAAACGGCGATCAGCAAAACCTCGTTTACACTCGATACCGACAACGTCCTCTCCGCCCCCGGCACACGGAATACAAGCTCCGTCACCCCCGCACCGAGCTCTACGACGATGCCCAAGAGGCCGACCAATAGCGGACGGTGATGCAGCCGGTTTATTCCGGTCAGCTGAAACAACATCGCGTAAGCGACATAATAGAAAAAGGCCGGATAATGCTGTCCGAATGCCGCGCCGAATCCGGCAGCATCGCCGTAAGCCAGGTCCAATACGCTTCGGAACAACGCGACCGAGACGCCGGCCGTCAAACCCGAGACGATCGGGGGAATGCGGCGCATCCATAGCAGAAAGAAAAACAGCACCGGCGGAGCTAGGCTGACGCGATATTCGTTGCGGAAAGGAAAAAACTTGAATTCGCCGGCGAGCGGTACGGCTATGGCCAACAATACCAAAGCGGCAATTCCGTGCTTCAAAGAAATTCCCTCCCACTTGACTTCACGTACCGGGCATGCCAGCGTAGCTTTTTCGTCACGAACGCAATTATTCTACTATACCCGCTCCTTATGCGCCATTGCTCCATCAACTTGTAAATATTTTTTAAACCAACTTGTAGAATTCAGTAGAATCCCGTAGGAGCGAATATATGATCAGTCTACGACATTTTCCGCGGCTAAGAAAGCGCTTTATTTTCCTAATCTATTCCAGAGGTGAACCCAATGAAAAAATTCGGTTTGGCGCTGCAAATCGTGATCGGGCTCGTGCTGGGCATTGCGGCCGGAGCGATATTCTACGGCAATCCGGCGGTCTCTACTTATCTTCAGCCAATCGGCGACGTATTTATTCGGTTGATCAAAATGATTGTCGTTCCGATCGTCGTCGCTTCGCTCATCGTCGGAGTCGCCGGTGTCGGCGATATGAAGCGGCTGGGCAAGCTGGGCGGCAAGACGCTGCTCTATTTCGAAGTGATCACGACGATTGCGATCGTGATCGGACTTTTGTTCGCCAACGTTTTCCAACCGGGAGCCGGCGTCGATATGGATCATCTTACGAAAACCGACATCTCCACCTATGTCGGTACCGCCGAAACGTCCGCCAGTCACAGCTTCGCGGACACGTTCGTCAATATTGTGCCCAAAAATGTGTTCGAAGCGTTCGTAAAGGGCGACATGCTGGCCGTAATTTTCTTCTCCGTCCTATTCGGTCTCGGCGTTGCCGCCATCGGCGAAAGAGGGAAACCGGTCATCGCCTTCTTCCAAGGAGTCGCCGACGCGATGTTCTGGGTGACGAATCAAATTATGCGGTTCGCGCCGTTCGGCGTATTCGCGCTTATCGGGGTGACGGTATCGAAGTTCGGACTGTCCTCGCTGCTGCCGCTCGGCAAGCTGGTGCTCACCGTTTACGGCGCGATGGCTTTTTTCATCATCGTCGTTCTCGGTTTGGTCGCGAGAATGGCCGGGACGAGCATTTTCTCGATCATCATGATTTTGAAGGACGAGCTTGTGCTCGCCTACTCGACGGCCAGCTCGGAATCGGTCATGCCGAAGCTGATGGAAAAGATGGAGAAGTTCGGGTGTCCGAAAGCCGTCACCTCCTTCGTCATTCCGACCGGGTACTCGTTCAATCTGGACGGCTCGACGCTGTATCAGGCGCTTGCAGCGATCTTCATCGCGCAAATGTATGGCATCCATTTGCCGATTTCGACGCAAATCACTTTGATGCTCGTATTGATGCTCACATCGAAGGGCATCGCAGGCGTTCCCGGCGTCTCCTTCGTCGTCCTGCTCGCTACGCTGGGATCGGTCGGCCTGCCGTTGGAAGGATTGGCTTTTATCGCCGGCATCGACCGACTGCTCGACATGGCGCGCACCGTAGTCAACGTGCTGGGCAATTCGCTTGCGGCAATCGTTATGTCGAAATGGGAAGGTCAGTACGACTCGAAGGGCGCAAGAAGCTATTTAAAATCGGTACGGAACGACAGCAAGGCAGAAGCGGCGTAAACGCGCTCAAAACATTTGGGAGGCAATGGACAATATGGCTATCGAAAGCATCTCCGGAACGACGATCGTATTCAGACTGCAGTTGAATAAAGACGAGGCATCCTTCGGCGATATCGCATCCGTCATCGAAGGAGCGGGCGGCGATATCGTCGGCATCGACGTCATCTCCTCCAACCGGAGCCAGACGATCCGCGACGTCACCGTCAACGTGACGGATCACCGCCACAGCATGCAAATCGGCGAAACGCTCGATCAAATAAGCGGCGTCCGCGTCGTACACGAGTCCGACCGCACGTTCCTAGTCCATCTCGGAGGCAAAATCGAAATTCAATCGAAAACCCCGGTAAAAAACCGCGACGACTTGTCTCGGGTCTATACGCCGGGAGTCGCCCGGGTATGCAACGCCATCGCCGAAGCACCCGACAAAGCATACTCGCTGACGATCAAGCGGAACATGGTCGCCGTCATTTCCGACGGAACGGCCGTTCTCGGACTCGGCGATATCGGCCCGGCCGCCGCGATGCCGGTCATGGAAGGGAAAGCGATGCTATTCAAGGAGATGGCCGGTGTCGATGCGTTCCCGCTCTGCCTGGATACGAAAGATCCCGATGAAATTGTACGGATCGTGAAAGCGGTCGCTCCCGCCTTCGGCGGCATCAACCTGGAAGACATCTCGTCGCCCCGCTGCTTCGAAATCGAGCAGCGCCTCAAGGAAGAGCTGGACATCCCGGTCTTTCACGACGATCAGCACGGAACGGCCGTAGTCATACTCGCCGGTCTGCTGAATGCGCTGAAGGTGACCGGCAAACGGCTGGAGGAAATTAAAGTTGTCGTTACCGGCATCGGCGCCGCCGGCATCGCCTGCAGTAAAATATTACTTTCCGCCGGCGTGCGCAACTTGATCGGTGTCGATCGCGAAGGTGCGATCCGTCGCGGCGTCCGTTATGACCATCCGCATTGGAACGAATATGCGCGGATGACGAACCCGAACGACGAGAGCGGCCGGTTGTCCGATGTGATCGCCGGAGCCGACGTATTTATCGGTTTGTCCGCTCCCGGAATTTTGACCGTGGACGATGTCCGAAAGATGGCGGCGGACCCGATCGTATTCGCGATGGCGAACCCGACGCCGGAGATCGATCCGGAGCTGGCGAAGCCTTACGTGCGAATTATGGCGACCGGCAGGTCCGACAAGCCGAACCAGATCAATAACGTCCTCTGCTTCCCCGGCATGTTCCGCGGAGCGCTCGACTGCCGGGCGCGGGAAATCAACGAGGCGATGAAGCTGGCCGCCGCGCGGGCGATCGCCGATGTCGTGGGCGACGAGGAGCTGAGCGACACGTACATCATACCGAGCGTGTTCAACCAGAAAGTCGTCGAAAACGTGCGCAAAGCGGTTGTCCGTGCAGCTTTCTCGACGGGTGCGGCGCGCAAATCGCCTCCGGATATGCAGGACAATGAGAGCGATCAGTAAGACGATAACGAACATTCGTTCGCTTGACTAGGCGTTGCCCATCGCCTATGATGATGGGGACTTGTTTTCTAGGGTTCCGCGATCATGACGATCGGCCAGGTCCGAGAGAAAACGCGCAGAACCGTATTTCTGCGGACACGGAGGGACAAAAGCCCGGGAGGATATCATTTCGATGATATCGCCCGGGCTTTTTCTGTTGTTTAGAACTTACGGGAAATGCAGAACATGAGAACGAAAGAGAGGGTTATACGATGAATCGGAATTGGATGCTCGTATTCGTTGCCGGGCTGTTCGAAATCGCTTGGGTCAGCGGATTGAAACACGCTTATGACACGCTCACTTGGATCGGAACCATTGTGGCCATCCTCATCAGCATGGATTTGCTGATCCGGGCCTCCAAGCGTCTTCCCATCGGTACGACGTATGCCGTATTTACCGGAATCGGTACGGCAGGAACGGTCGTGATGGAAATGGTCGTCTTCGGCGAGCCGTTCAAGATCGGCAAGCTGCTGCTCATTATGCTGCTGCTGGCCGGTGTCGTCGGACTGAAAACGATCACGAAGGAACATGGATCGAAGGAGGTGCAGTAAAGATGGATTGGATTTCGCTCGTATTGGCCGGCTGCTTCGAAGTCGTCGGCGTGTCCGGCATTAATAAAGTTAACCGTTCCAAAACCGTGGCTTCCTATTCTACCCTAATCATCGGCTTCATTCTCAGCTTCTTCTTCCTGTCTTATGCGATGAAGACGATCTCGATGGGAACCGCCTACGCCGTATGGACCGGGATCGGCACCGTCGGCAGTGCGCTTCTCGGCATGATCGTCTATGGGGAATCGAAGGAATGGAAACGTATTTTGTTTATCTCGATGGTGCTCTGCGCCGCCGTCGGATTGAAACTGATGGCGTGAAGGGCGGCGGGCCGCCCAAATCTTGTCATCATCGGCAGCCTGCAGCTGGATATGCGCGAAGCCGGGTTAAGGCAGCGTCAGCTTTCCTTCGTTGAACTGACGCTTCTCCTCCTCGGACAATTTCGCGATTTTGTTTTTCCCTTTCACTCCGCTAATTCGAATGTCGTACTTTTTCTCGATGTATCGATGCAGCTCTTTCATTTCCTTCTCCGTCACTTCGCTCAAGCCGCGTTCGTTCGCCGTTCTGGCGAGCATAATGCCGATTACTTCCCCGGCAAGCGAAGTATTCGGCTGTATCCGGGCGCTGCCGTAAGCGACGGCGGAGGCGCCCACGTTTTTGCCGGCCACGAATACGTTCGAATAGCCTTTCGGGATGAAGGAGCGCAGAGGCATCCCATATTTGTCGGGAACGCCCTTCCGCTCGCCCCACGTGTGCTCCAACGTTCCCTGCAGATCGAGAGGATAGCCGGCTATGCTTACATCGTCCCAATATGTACTGCCGCTCATCAGATCGGTCGCTTGGAGCACGTATTCGGTCTCGTACCGGTCGTAATCGCGGATATATAAATAATTCGGGAATCCGTTCAATTCCGCGTTCTCCCAGCCTGGCAGCTCCGACCGGAGATGGGGAAGGATTCGTTCCGTCTCCCGCTTGCCGTTCTCGACAGCCTTTCGTACGCTCTCATCATCGGACGGATTGACGCCGTATACGAGAAGAGCATTGATCAGCACTTCCCCGTCTCCCTGATTGATCGTATTCAGTCCGCGTAGAAACAGCTCCTTGCTGCTCGGGGAGTATCTCGCTCCGACGTTGCCGAAGCCCCACGTGAACGTATCGGTGACGGTCGTCTCCGCTCCGTATTTTTCTTCGAGTTCTTTCTTGCCGAGCTTCCCGACTTCTTTCCGGAACTTATCCCAATCGACTCCGCGGAATTTCATCATTAGCGATGCCGCCATATAGTCTTTCTCCCGCGAGGAGGGGAATACGGTTTCGATCCCGGGTATCCGTTTCAGACCAAGCCGGCTCGTCAATGCGGCAAAATCAGTATTTTCCACCCAATAACGGGCCGTTATCGTTTTTTGCTGACCGTCCTTCGTCCGGTAAGAGACGGAACGGATGCTTTTCTTGGACGCTGCGGCGTCGGTGGCGATTTCCACATTCGTTATGGAAGCTCCCGATACGATCGGGATTCCGTCGGTCAGCGTGCGGTAATATTGTTGGAACTGCGCCGGCTTGCGAATATCGCCTTTCTTGTATGCGGTAAACAGCTGCTTGACTCTGCCCTGAAGAAGCGACTTGCCTCCTTCCGCGGACGGCTCGTCCAAAAACAGCATCTCGCCTTGAATAAGCTGCCCCCCCGGCTGTTCCCGCGGATCGATCACCAGAACGGCCAGACCTTCGTCAGCCGCCGCTCGGGCCAAATACATCCCTTCGATCTCCGACCCGATGACGACGACATCCGGTTTAGTCGGATCCGAAACAGGCTTGCGGACTTCCGCCTCCCGCTCCTTGCAGGCGGTTAGCAAACCAATCCATAATACCAACCCTATGATTCCGTACAAATACTTTTTCATAATTCCCCCTTAGGAACAGTTTGTCCCTATAATAGACGAAATAGAACAAGTTTCGTTTCATAATCATCCTTTTTCGTACGAAAAAGCCCCGATTCGTCACCGGGACTTCTCCTTGGAGGCAGGCGGTACATTGTAGCCCCGCTCCCCGTATGGCTGCAGCTGCTCGAGCCGCCGATTTTCCATTTCCTTCAGCTGCAACCGTCTTTCCTTCGAATTCGGCTCGGCGCCCTCCTCCGGACTCCATGTATCGAGCACTTCGAAGACGAACTTGTCTTCCCCGTAGTCGTTCCAATCTTTTTGCAATTCCGGATTGTCGAGCAAGCCGGTCTGAAGACCGAACCGGATCCGGTTCCAAGCGCCGTACATGTTTGGCGTCGATTCTACCAACATTTTCCCGTTAACCGTATTCACCAGCCGGAATACTCCCGCCTTGGCTTCCTCGTGCTTCTGCGGGACATTGGCCGAATCTTTCACCCAATACTCGCTTCCGTCATCGCGCCGGCTCAAATAACCGAATTCGATCAAATACCGGCGGATCGTTACATAGTCTTCGAACACCTGCTTGATGATCTCGTTGACTTCTTTCTCCGAGTAAAGGCGCTCCGGCTCGAAGCGGTTCATCATGTGGTCCAATATGACGCGCTTCCGCTTTTCCTTGCGCGGGAATTCGCTCAGCCCGCCGTCAGGCCCATCGGGGAAATATTGATTCAAAATGGTCTGCCGTTCATCCACGGTTACGGCGTACCGTTCGCCATCCCGAGGCGCTGTTCGTTGAACCGGCATAAAGTCCGGCTTCGGCTTGGACGTTTTTTTCTCGTTCAACAGCTCCATGAGAACGAGGAATAGCTTGGCCTGCTTCTCTTTCTCCCTGAGCATGAACCGGTGGTTGCGGATCGTGGAGGCGCTGCCCCCGTTCATTTCGCTAACGATTTCTTTGTCGCTCATTCCGTCGTGGAACATACGCAGCAGCTGCTTCTGCAGGTCGGACAACCCGGTCAGCTTCTTGTCCAGCTGCAGCAGATAATCGAACATCGAGCCGTGCTCATCGGCCAGATGAACGGCTGCCGCTCGTTCCGCTTCATACAGCAGCGTTCCTTTAGGGTAGACGATCCCTTTCTCGAACCGTTCGCCGCAAACGAGGCAGACGAATTGCGCGGAATCCGGCTCGAACAAGTACCCTTTCTTCATCTCTTCGATATTCGCTTCCCACAACAGCTCCGTCATTTTATTCACAAACATCATTCCGTTTCGTCTATATATTTATAGACATAATAACACTTTGTTTCCAAATCGTCAAATAAGCAAATACCCTGTCCGCTAACACACATTTTCCGGCCCCGCATACACTACAGTACGGTTCGATTGCAAACCCTAGGAACTTTAACGGAATAACGTTTCTGCTCTCTGACGACCGAGACTTACCGGTCCGCAAAGCCCCGGTTCGTCAGTCAGGTCGATAATTCTGTTAAAGTTCCTTACTCGGAGGTGTACCTATATGGACGTCTCGCTCTTGTCGCTGCACTGGGTTTATCTCGCTTTCGTCATGCTGATCATCGGCTTCATGGTCATGCGGCGCGATACGACGATCGTGTGCATCGTCGGCATACTGGCACTCGGCTTGTTGGCTACTCATTCGGTCAGCAGCTCCGTCGGCGGCGTCTTTTCCGGATTCATTTATGCCATTAAAGAATTGATCGGGACCATTCTCGTCATTTCCTTGATCGTCGCCCTAAGCAAGCTGTTGATCGGCACGGGAATAAATGAAGTGATGATTTCCCCGGTTGCGCGGCTGATCCGCTCCCCCGCTCTCGCCTTCTGGATCATCGGGATCGTGATGATGGTCATATCGTGGTTTTTCTGGCCGTCGCCGGCCGTCGCCCTAGTAGGCGCCGTGCTGCTTCCGGTCGCCTTGCGTGCAGGTTTGCCTGCGCTCGGTGTTGCGGCGGCGATGAACTTGTTCGGACACGGGATCGCCCTATCCGGCGATTTCGTTATCCAGGGCGCACCGAAGCTGACTGCGGATGCGGCAGGCATCCCGGTTTCCGACGTTATTTCAGCCAGCGTTCCTCTTGTTATCGTAATGGGTGTCGTCACGACAGCCGTCGCCTACTGGTATATGAAGCGCGATATGCAGTCCGGCAAACTGACGATGGACACGGGACGAACAGCTATCGCTCCGGCGGAAACGGACCATTCGCAGCAAAAGTCCGGAGTCCTATTATCTCCCGCTGTCAAGAAGACGTCTGCGATCGTCATTCCGCTTCTGTTCGCGCTCGATATTGTCGCCATGTTCCGTCTCGACCTCCAGGGCGGCGACGCGACCGCCTTAATCGGCGGCACCGCCCTGATCATTATGATTGCGCTTTCGCTTCTGGCTCACCGCGGCGCCGGGCTGGAGAAGGCCACCTCCTACTTGATCGAAGGCTTCTTGTTCGGCTTCAAAGTATTCGGACCGGTTATTCCGATCGCCGCCTTTTTCTATCTCGGAGACTCCGCTTTCACCGATATTTTCGGCAAAGTGCTTCCGGAAAACTCGCACGGCATCGTAAACGACCTCGGTCTCGCTCTTGCGCAAACCGTACCGATCAACACAGGCGTCAGTGCCGTAACGCTAACGACCGTCGGCGCCATTACCGGGCTTGACGGGTCCGGTTTCTCCGGCATCTCGCTCGCCGGTTCGATCGCTCATCTGTTTGCGGCCGCGATCGGCTCGGGCATCGCCACCTTGACCGCGCTCGGGCAAATTGCCGCCATCTGGGTCGGCGGCGGTACGCTCGTGCCGTGGGCGCTCATCCCGGCCGCCGCCATTTGCGGCATCGACCCGTTCGAGCTGGCTAGGCGCAATGTAAAGCCGGTCGTCATCGGCCTTGCCGTTACGACGATCGTTGCGATGTTTCTGATATGAAGCCGAGAAGTTCCGGCCCGTCGCCGGGGCTTCCGACTTTTATAAGGACTCGCTAGACCAATTGATGCTTAATACGCTCCAACAAGGCGTCGCAGCCTGCATCGACAAGACGGTACGTTTCCTGGAAATTACCGGTATAATAAGGGTCCGGGACGTCGCCCGGCTGCTCTTCCGGCACGAAATCAAGCAGCCGGCACAGCTTCGGCTTGGCATCGTTCGCTTTGCGGACGTCCGACAAACCGAGCTCCTCGGCCATTCCCTGCAAATGAGTCATATTACTGCTATCCATCGCCACGATGTAATCAAACTTCTTCAAATCTTCCTTCGCTACTTGCCGCGCCGTAATACCTTCCCACGATATCCGCTTCTCGTCCAGCAGCTTGCGCGTTCCTTCGTGCGGAGCTTTCCCGATATGCCAGTCGCCGGTCCCAGCCGAATCGATGCCGATCCGACCGTCCAGTCCGGCCTCCTTTACTTTGCTGCGCATCACCGCTTCGGCCATCGGAGAACGGCAAATATTGCCCAAACAAACGAAAAGCACCCGAATCATCGTTCAACCTCGCTCTATTTACGATTTTTATTTACAATACGTGCAGCCGGTTTCGATGCACGACAATGTCCGTCGGGGTTTCCCCGCCATATTCGCCGTCGGTGTGTATCGTCATCGGTGCCGATCCTTCTATCCGGATCTTGCTTCCCGACAGCATATGGACTGCCGGATGCTCGACATGGGTTCCCTGAAACACCCGAGGAAAAAATCGGAGGAAATCGAAGCGCCCTATATTTTCCACCACGCACATGTGCAAAATTCCGTCGTCATGCCGGGCATTCGGACAAATTTTCATTCCGCCTCCGTAGTAGGGCATATTGGCGACGGCGATCAGCCATACTTTCTTGTAAGACCGCTCCAACCCGTCGACTGTCAAATGGACGTCACACGGCCGGTACGTCACGAGCAGCCGAAGGACGGACACGACATAGGACAAGCTGCCGGCTCCGAGTCGGTTCAGCCACCGCTTATACCACGACCGGTTCGTCATTTTGGCGACTTCCCCGTCGAAGCCGATTCCGCACGAAATGGCGAACACTTTGCCGCCTAGCAGTCCCGCATCGATCGGGCTGCTCTTCAGCTCCAGCACCCGTTCCAGCGCGGCTTCCCAACCTTGCGGAATCGATACGCTGCGAGCATAGTCGTTACCCGAACCTGCCGGGATACAACCGAGAGGAACGGAAGTGCCCGCCAGACCGCCTGCTACCTCGTGCACCGTACCGTCTCCTCCTACGGCTACTACCGCCGCCGTATCCGGCTGCCCGGCAAGCTCAAGCGCCAGCTCCCTTGCATGGCCTTGACGTTCGGTATATTTGCAGCCGTACACTACACCCCGATCACGCAGCGATTGCTCCACTTGCCGCCAGATCGCCTGGCCTCTGCCGTTTCCGGAACCGCGGTTAATAACAAACCATATCATACCCGGACGCCCCTTCGCCAATAATTCCCCAAAATCCCCCAGAAGTGACGTTATGCTACGCCGCTTATTCGAATTACTTTTGGGGGAGCCCCCAATATAAAAAAAATACAATGTCCTACGACGATCGCCATCGTAAAACATTGTACACCTTCCTATCCGTTCAGGTCACTCCGTATTTTATCCGCTTGTCAGTCGCTGCAATTGCTTTCGGCTTCAACAGCGGCATCTTCCACCTGGATTTTATCCGATACGGTATCGCGGATGACGCCGATCACCAGCTGCAGCAAGTAGTTGATATCTTCCTGGGCTTGCTTGAATTGGGTTACGATCGGATAACCGTCGAGCTTGTCCTGCAGCTCTTCGATTTCGCCGTTGATCTTCGTTATCATTTTCTCGTTTTGAAACTTCTCGAACGCAACGGCTTCTTTTTGCCGCTTTTTAATCAGCTTGATCAAGTCCTGGATCTCGCCGTTGCCCTGCACTTGCTTCTCGGCTTTTTGATAAAACCGCACTTCGTCGGACGTAGATATTAACGCTGCGAGCTCTTTCGCTTTATCCATAATGTCGGCCCGGACGATCAGTTCCGTCGCCGTAAATTTCTCCATGTTGCGATGCGTATCGCAATCGTGTCCATGCTCATGATCGTGGGCATGCGATCCGTGTTGGCCTGCCATCATTGATTCACTCCTACGCGATTCGTCTCTTTGCTTCGTACCCTTATACCACTTTGGCCGGCTGGGAAGTTACGAGCTGGCCTTTAAGCACCCATGTCTGCGGCTCCGTAATCGTTACGTGGACAAACTGGCCGGCCAGTTCCTTCGGTCCTTGGAACAACACCAGCTTGTTCGTTCTCGTCCTTCCGGACAGCACGTCGGGGTTCGTCTTGCTCTCGCCCTCGACGAGAACTTCGACCGTCTGACCGCGCAGCAGCTCATTTTGCTCCCGGCCGATCTGCGTCATCAGATCGTTCAACCGCTTCAAACGGTCTTTCTTGACCTCTTCCGGCACGTTATCGTCCATGGAGGCTGCAGGTGTGCCGTCACGCGGCGAATAGCTGAACGTATAGGCCGAGTCGTAGCGGACTTCGCGGACGAGCGACAACGTTTCCTGGAACTGCTCCTCCGTCTCCCCCGGGAATCCGACGATGATGTCGGTCGTAAGCATGACGTCAGGAATCGCATGCCGGATTTTGTTCACAAGCTCCAAATAATGCTCGCGCGAATATTTCCGGCTCATCCGCTTCAACACTTCCGTGCTGCCCGATTGAACCGGCAAATGGATATGCTCCACCAAATTGCCCCGTTTGGCCAACACTTCGATCAGATGATCGTCAAAATCCCGCGGATGGGACGTCGTAAACCGGATGCGCGGGATGTCGATCTTGCGCACGTCGTCCATCAAATCTCCGAACGTATAAGTAAGATCGGTAAAATCTTTGCCGTAGGCGTTCACGTTTTGGCCGAGCAGCGTAATTTCCTTGAAGCCTTGACGGGCCAGATCGCGAATTTCCGCCAGCACGTCCTGCGGACGCCGGCTTCGTTCTTTCCCGCGCGTATACGGCACGATGCAGTACGTGCAAAACTTGTCGCATCCGTACATGATGTTGACCCATGCTTTCATGCCTTCGCGCTTTTTGGGCAAATTCTCGATGATGTCGCCTTCCTTGGACCACACCTCGACGACCATCTCTTTGCTGTAATACGCTTCCTTCAGCAGCATCGGAAGACGGTGAATGTTGTGCGTTCCGAAAATAATATCGACGAACGCATGCTTCTGCATGATCCGGTTGACTACGGACTCCTCCTGAGACATGCAGCCGCAGACGCCGAGAATGAGACCCGGCTTCTCCTGCTTCAGCGTCTTCAGATGCCCGAGCTCGCCGAACACTTTGTCCTCGGCGTTCTCCCGAATGGCGCAAGTATTAAGCAAAATGATGTCGGCGTCCAGCTTGTCTTCCGTCGACTCGAAGCCCATCAGCTCCAGCATGCCCATCATCACTTCGGTATCGTGCTCGTTCATTTGGCAGCCGTAAGTGCGGATGAAGTACCGCTTCCCTAGGCCGATTGTCTTCATCTCATCCGGTATGGCCGATTCGTAGTGGACGGCAATGTCCTCTTTGCCGCGTTTTTTCGCATCCTTCAAGGAAGGCGGTTGGAAATATATCGAAAAGTCCTTGTCGGACTTCGCCTGCTTCTCATCCATAATAGGCAATTCTTTTTTCATTCGCTGCACTTCCTTTCCGCGTTCGGTCATTTCTTCATTATAGCATCGAACCTCCCCGCCTGACAAAAAAAATGAATCGTCGGCTGCATCAAAATGATGGAATTGCTCCCGAAACGGACAAAATTCCGACACCGATGGAGCCGATTCAACTGCTAGTCCAAAATGACGGCGGTGTCGCCGGTTGCGATGCCAGCCGCATTCGCCTCGTCCGTATCGATATGCATGTCCAGCGCGAACTGGTCGGACACGCGGGCGATCACGTTCTCGAAGACGAGCGGCCGCTCGCCTTCCACACGTACGCGAAGGAGCTGTTTATCCGTAATTCCCCATTCGGCCGCTTCCTTCGTATGAAAGTGGATATGCCGGGCCGCGATGATGACGCCCCGCTCCAGCACGACTTCTCCCGCTGGGCCTTTGACCGTAATCCCCGGCGTATCGTTGATATTGCCCGATTCTCTTACCGGCGGATGGACGCCCAGCTGAAACGAATCGGTTTTCGATATTTCAAGCTGCGACGCTTTCCGGGCCGGACCCAAAATACGTACTTTATCGAATTTGCCTTTCGGCCCGATTACCGCTACCGTCTCTGCGGCTGCGAATTGACCGGGCTGCGAGAGCGGCTTCAATACGTTCAATGGATAGCTCGGGCCGAACAGAACGGCGATGTGCTCTTCGGTTAGATGGATGTGGCGCGCGGATACGCCGACCGGTACGGATTTGTTGTTCATGGTCTCGCTCCCTTTCCGATTGCTCGGTGTATGTATGTTCAGTTTGACTCTACTCCAATTATAACCTACAAACAAAAAAAGTTCGATTCCGCAGACTTCCGCTTGGAATCGAACGATGTACCGCTTGAAACCGGTTATCCGGCGTGCTTCTCCGGATCCAGTTGAAACAAATATTTCTGTATCGCTTTGGCCACTCCGTTCCGCTCGTTCGTATCCGTCACCCCGCGGGCGGCAAGCTTAACCGCTTCGTCCGCATTGCCCATCGCGATGCCGAGGCCGGCCGAACGAATCAGCTTGATGTCATTATGATGATCGCCGACAGCCATAACTTCGTCCATCGTGATCCCGAGCAGAGCGCACACTTTTTTGACACCCGATAGCTTGCTGATGCCTAATGGCGATATTTCCATGTTGATGTCTGCGGACCGGGTTATTTCCAGACATCCCCAGCTCCGAACTTCATCGCGCAGCCCGCCGATTACGGCAAGGTCGTCATGGCGTATGCCGAATTTCATCCAATCCCGGTCGAACATCTCCTCGTTCCAATGGCGGCCGTTCGTCATGCTTTCGACGCTGTAACCCCAGAAGGACGCTCCCGCCTCCACCGCCAACCGGTGAAGTCTGCGGATATCGTCTCTGCTTATGTACACTCTTTCGTGAAGCCGGCCGGGCCCTTCCCATATTTCCGCCCCGTTCAGCAGCACCATCGGGGATTGCAAGCCGAGCTCGTTCCAGAACGATCCCGCTGTCTGCATGCCGCGGCCGGTGGCGAAAATGACTTTGACTCCCGCTTCCTCCGCCAACCGAATCCAATGACGCGCCTCTTCCGTAATTTGTTTGTTGTCGGTTAATAAAGTGCCGTCCATATCCAGAGCGAGCAATCGATAAGCCGTCATGCTTTTGCACTCCTTTCGTAATGGCCGCCGCCCGCCTTGGCCGCCGCTCCCATCATTTCGCCCGGGGCCAGCTGCCGAGCCTTCGCAAGCCAAGGCAGCGTCAGGCGGAATGCGCGAATTTCTTGAAACGTAATACGCCACTGCCTGACAAGCTGCATGAAATCGCGGATCGCATAAAATGAAGCCGATATGCCCAGATCACTCATAATGTACTTCATTCGCCGGATATGAAAGGAATTGGAGACAAGCAAGCAAGTTTCCATGCCGTGTTCATTCATCAATATTTTGCAATTGACGATGTTGTGCACCGTGTTTCGCGACTTTTGCTCCAATAAGAGCCGCTCTTCGCGAATACCGCGGCTCACCATAACGTCCTCACCGTGTTCAGAGAGACAGCTGTTCCAGCGGTACATCGAAAAATTCGTTTATAACTAACCCGGCTGCTGAAATGGATTCATTAGGCGTCGCCGGGAGACATACGAGTTCGACTCCTCTGCATGTTTCCGGAACGTTGCTTCGGATCCTTTCTTTCAATTCGGGGACCAGCAATTCCTTCAGCTCATCCACTAGAGCTCCGGTTAACAGTACATGCTCCGGATTCAGAAATGTAATGACATTACCGAGTGCGATCCCTATCGCATCGACGATTTGCTTGAACTTAGCCTTCGCTTCGGGTTCTTGTTCCGATACGCCGGCCCGCAGATTTTCCAGTGTCCAGCTCGAACGCCGCAAACCGCTGATCGAAGCGATCGTCGTCAGGCATCCTTTCGCGCCGCAATGGCACTTAAGCGCTTGCTCTCCGGTCTCCACCTTGTAGTGGCCGAACTCGCCCGCCACGTGGTTGGCGCCTGCACAGAGCTGGTTGTTGGCAACGATAGCGCCGCCGATACCGTAGTCGAGCTTAATCGTAATATTGTTTTGCGAAGCGGCGAGCGTTCCCTTTAAATTTTCCACGAGAGCCAGCAAATTAACGTCATTTTCCAGCAATACCGGCAAACCGTACGCTTCCTCCAGCCGGTCTCTGAGCGGATAATTGCGAAACCCGAGTCCCGGGGAATAGATCACAGTCCCTTGTCTCGAATCGACAAGACCTTGAATGCTGCAGCCGATTCCTTTCAACCGGCTTCTGTCGGGGACATGCTGCAGCAGCTCGTCGACCGCTCCGATAATGTATCTTAACGGATAGCCTTCGTTCCCGTTCTTCCGCTTCGTTACTTCATAGATCCGCTTATTCTGAAAATCCATCAAGGAGCCGCGCACATATTCGACCGCAACCTCGACTCCGATCGCATACATGCTGCTTCCATCGATGACGAGCGGTACCGGCTTACGCCCGCCGCTGCTTGCCGTCGGCGTCATTTCCAGGACGATATCGTCCTGCAGCAGCCGGTTCACAATGTTCGTAATCGTCTGCTGCGTCAGCCCGGTTTTCTCCGCAAGCTCCACCCGGGAGATCGGCCCGTCCGTATAAATCAAACGAAGCACTTTTTGCTGGTTGATCGATTTCAATAATTTATTGCTTGTCGGTTTATTTGCCTGCATAGTGTCCTCCGGTATTATTCAGCTTCTTTCATTATAAATCAAATGATTTGATTAGGAAAGAAACATTGGGAGGCACTGGTTCCTTAGGAACGATTATGTATTAATGTTCACGTAATCGTTCCTTGGGAGCGATTACGTATTAATGTTCACGTAATCCTTCCTCACTGGTTTTTAAGAAATTCCGGACGGTCCAGCCACTCTTTCTCCGTTATTACCTTCATCTGCTTCCCGTCAAGCGTCACCATAATATTGCCGTGCTTCTCCGTAATATATACTTTTGTCTTCTGCGCATCGTACAGCCGGAGCA
The DNA here is from genome assembly GCF_005938385.1 of Paenibacillus mesophilus. Classification (GTDB taxonomy): domain Bacteria; phylum Bacillota; class Bacilli; order Paenibacillales; family NBRC-103111; genus Paenibacillus_AB; species Paenibacillus_AB mesophilus. The sequence continues at coordinate 285,730 of NZ_VCRA01000002.1, read as the reverse complement.
AATCCCAATTTTTGAAATGATTGTTGCTGATAATGGCCGCCTGCGGCTTCACCGCCTGAATAAAGGCGAAGCTGGACGAGGTCGTGCTTCCGTGATGGGGTACATGCATCGCGGTTGAACTCAGACGTTCCCCCATCGTACGAATCAGTTCTTGCTCTCTATGCTTATAGATGTCTCCGTTGAAAAGAAACGATTGCCCTTTGTAATGCAGCTGCAGCACGAGAGAATGGGAATTCACTTCGGGCAGATCGGCCGGATCGACATCACGGGGCAACGATCCCGCCAGAGGATTAAGCACATCGATTCGAACTTCTGAGCCAAGCTGGATCGTATCTCCTCTTTCCAAGTACTTGATCGGAATTTGTTTGCCCTTGATGGCGGCAACCGTTTTCTCATACGACTGAGAACCGGGATAAGGCAAATTTTCCATATAAAACTCGCCAATGTGCAGCAAGTTGGCAATAGCCGCGAATCCTCCGATATGATCGGTATGCGGGTGTGTATTCAATGCGATGTCGATTCTCTCGAGACCGAGCTTCTTGGCATAAGCGGCCACTTGTCCGCCTGCTCCGGGAAGACCGCCGTCTATGAGCATCGACTTTCCGTCAGGCGTCTGAATCAGGATGCTGTCTCCCATAACCTCCTTTCCAGTCAGATCCAGATAGCGGATGCGCAGTACATCGTTGAAGCGCTTTCCGTCAAAAATTTGTTCGGCGCCCGACGCCTTCTCTTTTGCAGCCGGGGCCATTGCAGCCGTCCCACTCCCCTGTGCCGGCTTCGCCTCGCTGTTTGCCGCACTTTGGTTGCCGTTGGAGCAAGCAGTGAACAAAGCCAGTACGAGCAGGAGGAGTATGAGACCGGCGGCAGCTCGCCGCTTCCCGGGATTCGCCATGGAATCGCCTCCTTACTATCTCTCATGTCCTGATCGTTTAGCGGTATGACCTCCCACCGTTAATAAATCAATTTGTTTTATTAAGTTACATCTGTATTGTATACGATTTTTGTTAAATTACAATGCACATTTTGTTTTGCTTTTGTAAAGTTTGTATCCCAGGGATTTCCTGCAGACAAAAAAGGCATGCGATTCTCATCGCACGCCTTCTTTCCAATACCGATTATCTGAATTCGGCTACAAGCTTCTCGAATTCGGCTTCGGTAATTTTGAGATTTTGCTTCGCCAGCGCTTCCGGCTTGAAGCCCGGAACGAGCTGCTCGTAGCTTTGCTTTTCTTTGTTTTGGTAGATGATCCCGGTCAGCATACCGTTCGTTTCCATAATTTTCGTCATCGCCATAACCCGGTCGCTCGGGTTGTAGTCCGGGAACTCGTCGAGATCGACGATGTTTTCCTTGAACCACTCGTACGTATTCGTCTTATTGAACGTTACGCACGGGCTGAAAATGTTGATGAACGAGAAGCCTTGATGCTTCATGCCTTCTTCGATAACCATCGTCAATTGCTTCAGGTTGCTCGAGAACGATTGGGCTACGAACGTAGCGCCGGCAGCCAGTGCCATTTCGAGCGGAGCCAGCTCGGTCTCGATCGATCCTTGCGGCGTATATTTCGCGTTGATGAACCCTTTCGCGCTGCGCGGGGAGTTTTGCCCTTTCGTCAGCCCGTAAATTTGGTTGTCCATCACGATATAAGACATGTCGATGTTGCGGCGGATCGCATGCATCGTATGGCCGAGACCGATGGCGAATCCGTCCCCGTCGCCGCCGGATGCGACTACGGTAAGCTCGCGGTTAGCCATTTTCAATCCTTGGGCAATCGGCAGCGAACGGCCGTGAATGCCGTGGAAGCCATAGCAGTTAATATAACCGGAGATACGGCCGGAACAGCCGATACCGGAAACGATAGCCAAGTTTTCAGGCTCCAAACCGACGTTGGCGGCTGCTCTTTGGATAGCAGCTTGTACGGCGAAGTCGCCGCAGCCCGGGCACCAGTTCGGCTTTACATTATTTCTGAAATCCTTTAATGTAGCCATCTTATTTCAGCCCCTTGCAGTGAGAGTATACTTCAGAAGGCAGGAACGGCGTGCCGTCATATTTCAGCATGCTGGAAACTTTGTCGTGTCCGACATGCAGCTTGATTTGATCGGCCAATTGTGCCGTAGCGTTATTTTCGACGACGAGCACTTTTTTCGCTTTGGCGATTTGAGCTGCGACTTCGTCGGCCGGGAACGGATGGATCAGCCGTACCGTTACATGGTTCGTCGTGATGCCGTCCTTCTCGAGACGCGTTCTCGCTTCGTCGATCGTTCCGCCGGTCGAACCCATGCCGATGATCAGAACGTCCGCATTGTCATGCGGTGCATCCGTCACGATCGCGTTAGGCAGCTTCAAGCTTTTCTGCTTGGCCAGACGCTTATCCATCATTTTTTGACGGTTGATCGGACTTTCGGACGGACGTCCGGTCTCGTCGTGCTCTACGCCGGTTACGTGATGAAGGCCGCCCAGCTCGCCCGGCAGGACGCGCGGGGAAATGCCGTCTTCCGTAAATTCGTAACGCTTGAACAGCTTGCCGTCTTCAAGCTTCTCCGTACCTGTTACGAGGTTGCCGCGGTCGATTACGATTTTGTTGTAATCGAGAAGCTCGGACGACTGCTTGCCGAGCGACAACTGCAGGTCGGTCATAAGAATTACCGGGCATTGGAATTTCTCCGCCAGGTTGAACGCTTCGATCGTGTCGTAGAAGCAGTCTTCCACGGTACTTGGCGCGAGTACGATTTTCGGGATTTCCCCGTGCGTTCCGTACACCATGGCGTTCAAGTCGCTTTGCTCCTGCTTCGTAGGAAGCCCCGTGCTCGGTCCGCCGCGCTGCGTATTGACGATAACGACAGGCGTTTCCGTCATACCCGCGAGACCGATCGCTTCCATCATGAGAGACAAGCCGGGACCCGCCGACGCGGTAAGAGCGCGCACGCCGCCGTAGTTGGCGCCGATCGCCATCGTCACGGCCGCGATTTCGTCCTCGGTTTGGATAACCGTACCGCCGAATTTCGGCAGTCGCTTGATCAAATATTCCATAATCTCGGAAGCAGGCGTAATCGGATACGCCGGCATGAACCGGCAGCCGGCTGCAACTGCGCCGAGTCCGATCGCGTCGTTCCCGATGATGAACAGCTTTTGCTTTCCGTCGGCCTCAGCAAGCTTGAACTCTTCCAAAGGACCGCCTGCGAGCTCGATGACGTAGTCCGCCGCGCGTTTGACCGCTTCGACGTTTTTCTCGACGACAGCAGGACCTTTGCGTCCGAATTCTTCTTCCACCGCTTTGTTGAACACTTCGAGCGGCAATCCGAGGAGCGCCCAGGATGCGCCGGAAGCGGCCATATTTTTAAACAGCGCCGTTCCCAAATCTTCCGCGATCGCCGTAATCGGAACCGGGAACAAACGTGCATCTATTCCTTCGGGTAAGGTCGGATTAAATTTCGCATCCGCTACGACAACTCCGCCTGGGCGAAGCTCGTGTGCGTTCAAATCGATTGTTTCCTGGTCGAAAGCGACCAAAATGTCCAGGTCGTCGGATATCGCTCTCTTCGGCTTCGTGCTGATACGGATTTTATTATTCGTATGTCCTCCCTTGATCCGGGAAGAAAAGTGTCTATAGCCGTACAGATAGTAGCCAAGACGATTTAGGGCGGTAGAGAAAATGCGGTCCGTACTTTCGACACCTTCCCCTTGCTGCCCTCCGACTTTCCATGACAATTGCTCGATCACAACGTCCACTCCTTTGAACTGTGTCCTGACATTTTGAACGTTACAGAAAGTGTTGCATTCTTTAAAGCATGAAAGCGTTTTGCATCTCCACAGCAAAAAAAACTCCCGCAACCAAATGGGCCCCGCGAAGCAAGATGGAATAGTCTCCGAACCTACTGTTCACTTTGTCGGGTCAAGCTGCGGCGCTCCTCTCTGAAAAGAGCGGTCTTTGTTTGCGAATGCGCATTGACCTACATAATTCCTTATCATTCCCTACGATTTTATGCTTTCGGACATGAAAAAGCAAGCGAATTCATAACTTTTAAACATAGTTATTTTAGATCGAACCGTTCTCGAAAATAGATTGATTTTTCTTCTAGCATTCTGATTTCGGTAGCTGTGTCACAAAAAATTCATACCAGTTCCGAACACATATTCGCTCGACCTGTTCGTTCGAAAATCTTTTGGCCAAAGCTTCGCCCAGCCGTGCATAGCCTGACGGGTCCTCCAAGCCTTTGACCTTCTTGCTTATCCCGTCGAAATCCGATCCCAGCGCAACCGATCGCTCGCCGCCCCATTCGCATACCGTATCGATATGACGGATGACATGATCGATCGTCGCTTCGGTCTCCGTGCTTACGAACGGCGGAAAAAAATTGATGCCGATCACTCCTCCCCGTTCGCTGATGCGTTCGATTTGGCGCTTGTTCAGATTGCGGGGATGCCCGCACAGCTCGAGCACATTGGAGTGGGAGGCGATATACGGCCGGCTGCTGAGCTCATCCAGCTCCCAGAAGCTTCGTTCGGCCAAATGGGATATATCCATTATCATTCCCAAATTATTGCATTCTTTAACAAGCTGTCTTCCTTTTAATGTAAGACCGCCCTTTCTCGGCTCCGCTACGCCGTCCGCAGCCCAGTTGGCATAATTCCATGTTATGCCGAGACAACGAACCCCGAGCTGAAACAGTGTCCGCAAATGATCCATGCTCCCGTTCAGCGCATCGGCCCCTTCTACGGTCAGCAGCGCGCACTGCTGTCCGTTGTCCGTTCCGGAGCTCAAGTCCTCCGCCGTCCTGATGGCTTTCATTCCCGCCTGTCCGACGATCCGGTCCCAGAACAGCTCGACGCCTGTCAGCAAATGCTTCATTCCGGGATCGTTCACGGGTTCCGGAATCCATACCGCAAAGCATTGCATCGCGACTCCGGCTTGACGAAGCTTCGGCAGCGTAACGTCGAGCCCGGAATCGTCCAGGCTGAAATCAAGCGCAGGGTTCATCATCAGCTTGCTTAGAACGTCGCAATGCGCATCTATTATCCCTTTCATCGTCGCAGCTCCCCTTTTTATCCGCTGTCATGGACCGCACCTATATTTCTGCAGGCACAGCAAAAAAGCTCCATTCAGGAGCTTTCATCCGATCGGTAATCGTGGAAATCGATCCGCCCATTATCGAGGTTCTACAATCAGTTTGATGGCAGTCCGGTCTTCACCGTCAATGACGATATCGGTAAAAGCCGGAATGCAAATCAAATCGACGCCGCTGGGTGCTACGAATCCTCGTGCGATCGCTACTGCTTTAATTGCTTGATTGAGTGCACCTGCGCCGATGGCTTGCAGCTCGGCCGCCCCGCGTTCGCGCAAAACGCCGGCCAATGCACCAGCTACGGAGTTTGGATTGGACTTTGCTGAAACTTTTAATACTTCCATGGCAAGACCTCCTCGGGAATGTTGGATGAATTCCACTACTACACTATTCGTGCAAGTCTTGAATAATTCCTTCTTCCCGCTTGCCGTTCGGTCGATTATTTTCGAAAGTTTCAGTCAATTCTTGCAATTTGGCGCGATTTATTCGAAAACGGCTTCCGTCTCGAACCTGCGAATGAGCTCCACTTTCTTGGCCAGCCCCGTGTCGTTGTCAAGCTCGATCACAACCGCATGAAACTGCCATTTCCCTTCATCCGCCGTGAAGCGGACAGGCAGCTGCGTCTTGAATTTCTGCAGCACGGCATCGCGTTCCATGCCGAGTACGCCATCCCTTGCCCCGGTCATGCCGACGTCCGTAACATATCCGGTCCCTCGCGGCAGCACCCGTTCGTCATGCGTCTGTACGTGCGTATGGGTTCCTACGACGGCGGATGCTCTTCCGTCGAGATGCCAGCCCATGGCGATTTTCTCGGAGGTCGCTTCGGCGTGGAAATCGACGAAAATGAATTTATGCTTTTTTTTGAGCTTGTCCAAAATTGCGTCTATCGTTTGAAACGGGCAATCGAGCGGCGGCAGGAACGTGCGACCCATCACATTGACGATCGCAAGCTCCTTGCCCGAGGCATTTCGCAGTACGGTATACCCGTTGCCCGGCGTTCCGGGCGGGTAGTTCGCCGGTCTGATCATCCGCTCGTCGTCGTCGATGAAATTGAAAATATCTTTATTGTCCCACGTGTGGTTGCCCATCGTAATGCCGTGTATCCCTTGGTCGTACAATTCTTTGGCGATCTGGGCCGTTATGCCGCGTCCGCCGGCCGCGTTCTCGCCGTTTGCCACAATGAAGGCGGGATCATATTTTCTTTTGAGCTCTGGCAATAACGCTTTAACGGCTCTCCGACCGGAGCCTCCGACTATATCGCCGATAAACAGGATGCGTATGGAACTCTCCTCCTCAAGTAACCGCTTAGGCGCGATCAAAAAAATGGCTGATCCCATTTGAACGAAATTTCGCGTCGCTACGCTACAATTGACAATCAAATTGGTCTATTTTTTTTTGATCGCGCCTTGTTGAAAAGCAAGCGAGAAGTGGCCGGTTAGCCACTTCTCGCATCATTCGTGATCGTTATACCCATTCTTACTTCGCGTACTCGACCGCTCGGGTTTCGCGGATGACGGTTACCTTGATGTGCCCCGGGTAATCGAGCTCGCTTTCGATCTTCTTCGTAATGTCGCGCGCCAGTCGGAACGCTTCCGTATCATCGATTTTCTCCGGCTGCACCATAACCCGGACTTCGCGTCCGGCCTGGATTGCATAAGATTTCTCGACGCCTTCGAACGATTCCGTGATTTCTTCCAGCTTCTCGAGACGTTTGATGTACGTTTCTAGCGTCTCGCGCCGCGCTCCGGGCCGTGCGGCAGACAAGGCGTCCGCTGCGCCGACCAGCATGGCGATGACCGACGTTGCTTCGCAATCGCCGTGATGGGACGCGATGCTGTTTACGACGACCGGATGTTCCTTGTATTTCTTGCCGATCTCGACGCCGATCTCGACATGGGAGCCTTCGACTTCATGGTCGAGCGCTTTGCCGATATCGTGAAGCAGTCCGGCACGTTTCGCAAGCGTAACGTCTTCTCCGAGCTCTCCGGCCATCAGGCCGGCCAAGTAAGCGACTTCCATCGAATGCTTCAGTACGTTCTGCCCATAGCTCGTACGGAACTTCAAGCGGCCCAAAATTTTGATAAGGTCCGGATGCAGCCCGTGCACGCCGGTCTCGAACGTAGCTTGCTCCCCGTATTCGCGGATTCGTTCGTCCACTTCCTTGCGCGATTTCTCGACCATTTCTTCGATGCGGGCCGGGTGAATCCGGCCGTCCGCAACGAGCTTCTCGAGCGAAGTGCGGGCAATTTCCCTGCGGATCGGGTCGAACCCGGACAGGATGACCGCCTCCGGCGTATCGTCAATAATGAGGTCGATGCCGGTCAACGTCTCGAGCGCGCGAATGTTGCGGCCTTCGCGTCCGATGATGCGGCCTTTCATTTCTTCGTTAGGCAAGGCGACGACGGAAACGGTCGTTTCCGCGACATGGTCCGCCGCGCAGCGCTGGATCGCCAGCGTAATCACTTCGCGAGCCCGCTTCTCTGCTTCTTCCTTCGCCTGGTTCTCGATATCCTTGATCAATTGAGCCGTCTCGTAACGGACTTCCTGCTCGACGGAGGACAAAATGATATGCTTCGCTTCATCCATCGTCAATCCAGAAATGCGTTCCAGCTCGGCGACTTGACTTCGGTACAACTGATCGATTTGCGCTTGCGTTTCGTCGATTCGTTTCTCTTTGTTGGCGATCTGTTCTTCTTTACGCTCCAGAGATTCCAGCTTTTTATCCAGCGTTTCCTCTTTTTGCAACAATCGTCTTTCTTGCCGTTGAGTTTCATTCCGACGTTCACGAATGTCTTTTTCAGCTTCGGCGCGAAGTTTATGAATTTCGTCCTTCGCTTCCAGCACCGCCTCTTTTTTCTGAGCGTCGGCTTCTTTCTTCGCCGCTTCGATCAGCTGACGGGCCGCTTCTTCGGCGCTGGAAATTTTCGCCTCGGCGAGGGACTTGCGGATAAAATAACCAATCCCAAAGCATATTGCGCCAACAACGAGAACGATCACGATCCAGATGAAAGTCTGCATCTTGTTCACCTCCTCGTTGAAGCCTCCAAGGGGTTAGCTTGGGATATTCGGTTTTTTATTCCGGTTTTGTTTCCATTTTAAATCAAAGTTCCGGTTGTACGGGCCGGATTAGAACGCATTCACGCGGATTTCAGCCGATTGCCGCGGTGAAAACTGCAAGAAGAAAAAAAGGTGCGAAATCCGGCGAAAACGGAATGTACACACCCATTTTATCGTTTGCAAAAGTGGCTTGTCAAGCAACAAGAAAGCGCTTCGTCTGCCAATTACGAAGTGAGCCGGTCAATGACCATGGCTGCGGCTCCGACGGCCAGCGCATCGTCCGAAAGCTTGCCCCGCGTAAAGGTGACCGGGTAAGCCGGATAATACAGCGTATTTTTCAAAGCGGTCTGCGTGCTGATCTGATAAAACAGCTCGTTGGTCGTAATAAGCGGTCCGCCCAAAATCACTTTCTCCGGATGCAAAATATTTAATAAATTGGACAATCCGATTCCGAAATAAGTGGCCGCCTGGGTAAACAGCTCGGTCACGAGACGGTCGTCCGCCGACAAAGCCTTCAGCAAATGCGGAAAGCCGACGTGGTCGGGGTTATCCACCCATTCCGTCAGCACGCTTCTTCTGCCCTGCTTCAACCGGACCGCCGCCTGCTTCTCTAGCACCGGAATCGAAACGAACGATTCCAAACAGCCGAACACGTGCGGACGCTCGGGATGAGGCGGACCGTCGGTTTGGATGATCATATGTCCCACGGAACCTTCCATATCGACCGCACCGTACACGAGCTGCCCGTTGGACATCATCGCCGAACGCAAACCGACACCCGCCCTCACGTACAGCAGATGCCTGTACTGCTGCGATCCTGCCCAATATTCGGCCAGCAGCGCCGTATTCGCCCCGTTATCGAGCAGGACGGATACACCAAGCTCGCGTTCGAGCCTCGGTCCGATCTGCACCTGGTTCCAGCCTTCAGCAGGAAAATATAAGGGGTTGAGCATAATTCCTTTCGTACGGTCTACCGGACCGACGGCTCCGATCCCCATCCCGAGCAGCTTGTCCGGATCGATCGAATGTTTGGCCAACATCTTGCGCGTCGCTCGGACAACCTCTTGCAGCAGCAAATCCGGGGTCATCCGTTCCGTCATTTGCCAGGAGGCGGAATCGATTTTTTCCAGCTGCAGGTCGCATAATACTAAACGGGTTGTCGAACGTGACACATCGAGACCTAATACGAAGCCGCGGTCCTGCTTCAACCGGTATAGGAGCGGTCTTCGGCCGCCGGACGATTCGCCGAGTCCGCTTTCTTCGATCCAGCCTGTAGAGGTCAGCTCCTCCAGCATTCGCGTCAGCGTGCTTGATGTCAAACCGCTCAAATCGAGCAGGTCGAATTTCGAAACGATACCCCTTTTTCGGATTTCGGCCAATATTTGCTTCGCCTTCCGGTTCGGGATCCATTCTTCCAAATTAGGCATACAAGGCTACACCCACCAGACCGGAAACCGCAATCACCGCCAAAGGATGAACGCGATAGCGCATCAGGGCGATCAAGGCACCGGCGAATATGGCGATGAAGCATACCGTTTTCCAATCGATCGCAAAAGCCGTGCCGCCTGTCAGCAGCAGCCGGTAGGCCGCATAAAAAATCAAAGCGGCAACGATCGGCCGCAGGCCGTAAAAAGCCGACTCCACCAACGGGTGGTGCTGAAACTTGGCAAACAGCATGCCCGCAACGATGACGAGCAATAGCGACGGCAGCGTCATTCCGATCGCGGAAACGGCCGCGCCGGGCCAGCCGTACGAATGGTACCCGACCATGACGGCGGTATTCGTGGCAATCGGACCGGGCGATGCTCCCGCTACTGCAATCATATCAGAAAACGTTTCCCCGTTCATCCATCCGCGTGAAATTGCTTCGTGCTCGATGACCGGTACCATCGAATAGCCGCCGCCGACCGATACGAAGCCGATCAGCATGAATGTGACGAACATTTCCCATAGCATTCCATATGCACCCCCTGCCGTTGACACCTGCTATGACCGGCTGTCCGGATATTCCGAAAGTCAAATCCCGTCTCCGATAAAATAATCCGGGTCCGTGTAACGTATTACCGGCGCCGTCTCGACACCGCGTTTATGCTTCCAGCCCCCGATCGCTATACCTGCAGTCGCGCCGATTACGATAATCATAATAGGCGATAACGACGTTTGCAGCAAAAGAAAAGCCGCTATCAAAGCAACCGCGATTGTCGCTTTATCGACGATAGCCGTCCGTGCCATCCGGTAACCCGCGAACACGATCATGGCGATAACGGCCGGCTTCATCCCTTGCAGAGCGGCGGCGACTTTGACATTATCCTGGTACGCAAGCAGCAGCGCGGCCAGCGCGATCACGATCAGAAACGTCGGCAGCATCATGCCCAGCACGGCCGTAACCGCGCCGGCTACTCCGGCCACCCTATAGCCTACGAACGAGGCCGCGTTAAGAGCGACCGCCCCCGGAATCGTCTGCGACACCGCCAAGACGTCGGCGACATCCTCCTGTCTGATCCAGCGCCGTTTATGGACCGCCTCCCGCTCCAGCACCGGTATCATCGCATATCCGCCGCCGAACGTGATGGGAGCTATTCGGCAAAATGTCCAAAAAATCGGCAAAAGCCGTTTCAGCCGCGTTCTCATGTCCGTCATCCCCATTCTGTCCTCTCCATCGATATCTCTATTATAAACGACTTTATTTCATTTTGGAATAAAGATATTGGCCTTTTTCGTAAATAATAGGATTGACAAGCGATATTTATGGATATATCGAATGAACGAGTTGAGTCTTTATTCCAAAATGGTTTTTAATCATATCATTCATATCAATTAACTTGGATAAAAGGAGGGTGGTACTCCTTTAATCAAGAACGGATTGGAGTTCCATAGCGGAACACCCCCAGAAGCGAAGATCTGCTACGTAGATTATTCCTATTACTTCTGGGGGAGCCCCCGTTATCCACAGAAATTAGCTTCGCATGATTTCCTATACGACAAAAAGCCGGGACAAGGTCCCGGCTTCCAGAGTGAGTCTATGCATTGCGCTCCGAAAGCTAACGGATGATCGCCAATTCGTCCATCACTTTAGCCGTACGAAGAGCCGATTGTCCCGTGCTGGGGCAAGCCCCCTTACCAAGCAGCTCGTTCACGATCGTCTGAATAAGCGGCTGCTGAATATGTTGGGGCTGCTCCAACGAATAGTCCCCGATCCCGTCGGCCGTTGTCAGCCGGATCGGCTCGCTTCCGAAGGTGGAGAAGGTGAGCTTCCCGCGCGATCCGACTATTTCGTTTATTTCACCGCCCTGGTATGCGGTAAAGCACCATATTGCGGTTCCCTGAACTCCGGATTCGAACGTATAAGTGCCGCTGACGATATCCTCCGCCGGGTATGCTTTTCCCTGATTGGACGCCCTGCCCGAGGCGTCGCGGATCGGTCCGAGCAGAAAGTCGAGCAAGTCGAGCGTATGGCTCGCCAAATCGAAGAAATGGCCGCCGCCCGACAACTCCGGGATAACCCTCCATGGCAAATTGGCCGGATCTTCCGTCAGCTTCTTCGTATGTACGGTCGTGACGAACCGGATATCCCCGATCGCTCCCATCTCCATCAGCTGCTTTACTTTCAAAAATCGCGGAAGCGCTCTTCTGTAATAAGCAACGAAAAGCGGCACTCCGGCGGCCCGGCAAGCTTCGATCATCTCGCCGCATTCGCCGGCATGAAGCGCCATCGGCTTTTCGACATAGACGGGCTTGCCCGCTTTGGCCGCGGCCAGCGTGTACTCTTTGTGAGTTGACGGGGGCGTGGCGACATAAATGGCGTTCACATCCGGATCCCCGATTAGCGCATCGGCATCGTCGTACCATTTCGGCACTTGGTGCCGGCGGGCGTAATCCGCCGCCAATTCCCCGTTGCGCCGCATGACGGCGACCAGCTCCGAGCCGTCAGCCAGCTGGAAGCCCGGTCCGCTCTTGACTTCCGTTACGTTGCCGCAGCCGATAATTCCCCATTTGATCGTATTCATCGTACCGAATCCCCCGTTCGCCCGATAAAATTACAAATACCGTTCTTGCAGCTTCCGGTATACATCATTATGCTTCCGGCCAGTCCCACATGTCCGATTCATCGCTTGCGTCCGCTTCTTCCCGGAACGTTTCCGCAGCTTTCCGTACCGCGTTGCTGACGATTTGTGCGGAATACCCTCTTCGTATCAAAAAAGCGGCCGTCTTCCGTTTTTTATCCAGGGCGCCGCCTGACGTCAGCTTCCACTTTTTTACCGCAAGCTCGAAGGCGAGACGCTGTTCCTCGTCGACCGGAACCTGGTTCAGCGTCTGCTGGATCGTTGCCAGAGCGACGCCCTTAAGCTGAAGCTCCTGCTTGATCAGACGGCGGCCTTTTTTCTGCGAATAAATTCTTTGCTCCGTCCACTGCGCGGCGAAGTCGGCGTCGTTCAAAAAGTTCTGCTCCTTCAGACGCAGCACGATCCGGTCGATCAACGGCGGCAAATATTGCTTCCGCTTCAAATATTGCCGAATTTCTTTCTCCGACCGGGGACGGCGGCCGACCTGCTTGAGCGCATCGGACCAAGCCCTCTGCTGCTCTTCATCCTCCAATACGAGCCGGAGCTTGTCGGGCTCCGCGCGTTCCCCTTTCAGCAGCCGGTGCTTGATCAGCACATCCTCATGAACGGTAAGCACATACTGCCCATCGATAAAAATGAGGTAACGGCTCGCCGTCTTCGGATGCCGTTCTACGGCGGTGATGATCGAATCGGGTGCGTCCATAATGCCTCCTGCAGCGAAGTTAACGTTCCTGTAACTTATCTTGCAACGCTCAAAAACCGAAAACGCACCTTAAATATCGCAAAGGTGCGCAGTCGATTTCCGTTCGCTTAGTTGTTGTTATTCAAATGCCGCCAATTCTTCTTCATCCTCATCGTCATCCGATACGGCCATAGGAACGGCGCCTTGCGTCATATTGCTCGCTTCGCGAATCTTCTTCTCGATAACGGACGCGACTTGAGGATTATCTTTCAAAAATTGTTTCGCGTTTTCCCGACCTTGTCCGAGTCGATCGCCATCGTACGAATACCAAGCGCCGCTTTTGTTGACGATATCCATTTCCGTGCCGATGTCGATGATGCTGCCTTCGCGGGAAATGCCTTCCCCGTACATAATGTCCAGCTCGGCCTGCTTGAACGGCGGCGCCACTTTGTTCTTGACGACTTTGATCCGGGTCCGGTTGCCGACCATGTCATTGCCTTGCTTGATCGTCTCTACGCGGCGTACGTCCAGCCGAATGGTGGAATAGAACTTGAGTGCGCGCCCGCCTGGAGTCGTTTCGGGATTGCCGAACATGACTCCTACTTTCTCGCGCAATTGGTTGATGAAGATGGCAATGACCTTCGACTTGTTGATCGCGCCCGACAGCTTCCGCAGCGCCTGCGACATGAGGCGAGCCTGCAGCCCGACGTGGGAATCGCCCATCTCTCCTTCGATTTCCGCTTTCGGTACGAGTGCCGCTACCGAGTCTATAACAATGATGTCGACCGCTCCGCTGCGAACGAGCGCTTCGGCGATTTCCAACGCTTGTTCGCCGGTATCCGGCTGCGACAAAAGCAATTCGTCGATGTTGATGCCCAGCTTGCTGGCATATAGCGGGTCCAGCGCATGCTCGGCGTCGATAAAGGCGGCTTGTCCGCCGGTACGTTGCACCTCGGCAATCGCATGCAGCGCCACTGTCGTTTTACCGGACGATTCGGGGCCGTACACTTCGATAATTCTGCCCCGCGGGAATCCACCTATTCCGAGCGCGAGATCAAGCGCAAGCGCTCCGGTAGAGACGGTTTCCACTTGCATGTGAGCGGATTCGCCCAGTTTCATAATCGATCCTTTGCCAAATTGCTTCTCGATTTGACGAAGGGCCACTTCTAACGCAGCACGGCGATCTGACAACATACTCACTTCCTTTATCGTTTCTATATTGTTATGATACATCGTTTTCCGCCGTTTGCCAAGTGTTTTTTCGAACATACATTCGCATTCACTTGAGGGAAGCATGCGCATGCGCCAACGGCAAAGAAGAAGCACCGCTACAAAAGGCATTGCCGGCCTGTTGTAACGGTGCTTCCGTTTCGATATTTCCAGTATAAGCCATATACGCGTGCACGGCAACAAATTTTTACCGCTCTTTCAACCGCAGCCACAACAAGTAGAACGCTTGCTTGGCCGCCTTCAGCCGGATCGAGCCCCGGTTGCCCGAGAGCTGGAGCCGTACCGCCTCGGGAGGACGTCCGCGTTCCGCGACGCCGATATATACTAGGCCGACCGGCTTGCCTTCCGACTCGGCCGGACCGGCGACACCGGTAACGGACAGCGCGTAATCGGACGCCGTTCTCTCCAGCACGCGTTCGGCCAGCAGCGCGGCCGTCTCGGCGCTGACCGCGCCGGGTGCGCCGTCGCCCTCCAGCACGTCCGCAGGAACGCCCAGCAGCTCCCTCTTCGCATCGTTCGTATAGCAGACGATTCCGCCGCGATATACCGCCGAGCTGCCCGGAATCGCCGTAATCATTTCACTTATCATACCGCCGGTGCAGCTTTCCGCGAGCGCCGCCGTTTTGCCCGCCCTGCCGAGCATCGCCACAATCTCTTGCTCGATCGGAACGTCTTGGTCGGCATAAATATATTCGCCGACCCTGCTTCGTATTTCCGACTCGGTCTCGGCAAGCTTCCGCTCCGCCAGCTCGATCGAGCCCGCGCGGGTCGTCAGCCGGATGCTTACTTCCCCTTCCTTGGCATAAGGGGCGATCGTCGGGTCGTCCTGGCCTTCGATCAGATCGATAAGCCGATGCTCCAAGCTCGATTCGCCGATTCCGGCGAACTTGAGCATCTTCGAGTAAAGGGGAGCCGCATCGTCTCCCATGACCGAGCGGATCCACGGGATGGCGCGGCTGTCGAACATCGGCTTCATTTCCTTTGGCGGCCCCGGCAGCAATACATAGTGAGTCCCGTCCTTCGAAAGGGCGACGCCGACGGCAAGTCCGTTATCGTTGTCGAGAGGCGTGCATCCTTCCAGAACGTTCGCTTGTCTTTCGTTGCTCTGCACCATTTCAAGTCCGCGCGATTGGAAGACGGAGACGATTTTGTCCATCGAAGGACCGTGAATCGACATCGGCAGGCCGAGAAGCTCCGATAAAGCGTCTTTCGTCAAGTCGTCCTGCGTCGGTCCGAGCCCTCCGGTGACGATCACGACGTCGGCCCGCGAGGCGGCCAAGCGGAATGCTTCCCCGATTCGTTCCCGGTTGTCCCCGACGACGGTTTGGTAATAAACGTTAAGCCCAATACCCGCGCAGCCTTGCGCGATGTATTGGGCGTTGGTGTTCACGATTTGACCGAGCAGCAGCTCGGTGCCGACGGCAATAATTTCCGCTCTCATGCTTATGCTACCTCCGCGTAACCGGTACGGGAAAGCCCGCCCGGTATCCGTCAATTGTCAAACTGAATGACATGCCAGTTTTTCGCAAAATAGTCGATGCCCGAATAGATCGTAATAATCGCGGCGATCCAGCTGGCGATCAGATCGAACGGGATATCGAGAAAAGCAAACGGGAAGTTGTTGATAAGCAATGCGATAATAGCCGTAATTTGCGCAGCCGTCTTCCATTTTCCGAGCTTGCTCGCCGCGATGACGATCCCTTCCGCCGCGCAAATCGAACGCAGCCCGGTTACGGCGAACTCCCGGCTAATGATGACTACGGCAATCCAGGCATCCAGCTTGCCCATATCAACGAGCGAGACGAGCACGGCCGTTACGAGCAGCTTGTCCGCGAGCGGATCGAGCAGCTTGCCCAGATTCGTTATCAGCTTACGCTTGCGCGCTATGTAGCCGTCTAGGCTGTCCGTGCTCGCCGCGATGATGAAAATAAGTACCGCAATAATCTGGTTGTACGTAATGCTGAACTGCTCGATCTTGATTGGAGGAAGATCGAGCTTGACCAGCAGAAAAAACATGATGATGGGCACGAGAAAAATTCTCGCCAGCGTGATCCGGTTGGCCAGATTCATGCAATTCCCTCCCCGGACAGGTCGAATTCGAAGGAATGCGTGATGCGTACTTTCTGCATTTCGCCGATGCCCGCCGTGCAGCGGGTCACAAATACTTCGCCGTCGACATCCGGGGCGTCGAACTCGGAACGGCCGACATAAACATCGTTTCGCCCGTCGTACCGTTCGATTAATACGTTCAATTCTTGACCGATGCGTTTGCCGTTCTCTTCGCGGGAAATTTCCCTTTGAATTTCCATAAGCGTAGTGGCCCGGAATTCTTTGACTTCATCCGGCACTTGATCCGGAAGCCGCGATGCCGGTGTATCATCTTCTTTCGAATAAGCGAATACGCCCAGCCGGTCAAATCGCATCTCCTTGACGAATTCGCACAAATTGGCGAAATCCTGCTCCGTCTCACCCGGAAAGCCGACGATCAGAGACGTCCGCAGCGCAACGTCCGGAATGCGGGAACGAATTTTATGAACAAGCTCCCTCGTATCCCGCTGACGGCCGGGACGGCGCATCCGCTTCAGAATGATGTCCTCGCTATGCTGCAGCGGCATATCGATATATTTGCAAACCTTCGGATTGCTTGCAATCGTTTCGATCAGCTCGTCCGTGAAAAAACCGGGGTAGGCGTAATGCAGTCTCACCCATTCGATTCCGGGCACTTCCGTAATCTTGTTCAACAAAGTCGGCAACATAAAGCCCTCGTACAGATCCGTCCCGTAGTTGGTGGAATCCTGTGCGATCAGACTGATTTCGCGGACGCCTTGCGCGGCCAGCTGTGTCGCTTCGGCAACGATCGATTCGATCGAGCGGCTGCGGAATTTGCCGCGCATAATCGGAATGCTGCAGAACGTGCAGGCGTTGTCGCACCCTTCGGCTATTTTGACATAGGCAGTATAGCGCGGAGTCGTCATCCGGCGCGGCAGCTGCTTCTCGTAATTGAATGCCGGATTGCCGACAAGGATCGGTTTTCTCCCCGCCAGCGCTTCGTCGATAATGTCGTTGATTTTATCAAAGTCTCCGGTGCCGACGATTCCGTCGATTTCCGGCATTTCGTTCATCAGCTCTTTTTTGTACCGCTGCGTCAGGCAGCCGGAAACGATAAGCGCCTTCAAATTCGCCGTTTCCTTCAGATCGGCCAAATCCAATATCGTGTTGACCGACTCTTCCTTGGCCGCGTCGATGAAGCCGCACGTATTGACGATGATGACGGTCGCTTCCTCTTTGTCATCTACCAGCGAGTATCCGCGCTCGTGAATCAACCCGGACATGATTTCCGAATCGACCAAATTTTTCTCGCAGCCGAGCGTGACCACTTTTACTTTTTCTGTCATGAATGCTTATCCCCCAAACCCGTATCCTAACCTGTTTATCCACACAAGTATAATATAATCGGCTTTGGAGTGTCAAAATTGCAAATTCGGCCCGGGACACGAACCTGTTACCGGAAATTGACGAACTGCAGATCAAGCGGAATATTCGCCTGCCTGAGCAGGTGGATCGCCTGCTGAAGATCGTCTTTGCTTTTGCCGGTCACCCGGATTTGGTCTCCCTGGATTTGGCTTTTGATTTTCAGCTTCGAATCGCGGATGATGACGTTGATTTTTTTGGCGTTTTCCTGGTCGATCCCCTGCTTCAAACCGATGCGCTGACGTACCGTCGACGAGGCGGCCGGCTCGACTTTGCCGTAGTCCAAATTTTTCAGCGCGATGCCCCGTTTGGACATTTTCGACTGCAGCACGTCGATTACGCTTTTCAGCTTGTACTCGTCATCCGAAACGATGACAAGCTCGTTTTTTTCAAGCGTAATGCTGCTTTTCGAGCCTTTGAAATCGAACCGGCTGTCGATTTCCTTCACCGCCTGCTGAACGGCGTTATTCAATTCCTGCATGTCGATCGCGGACACAATATCGAACGAACTTTCCGAACTCATCTGTATATCCCGCCTTCCTATATTTTTCCTTTCTTATTATAACAATCGGCATTAACGAAAAAAAGACATCCGCTACTATGCAGATGTCCGTTATATCGATTTTTGCAAATCGATCTGGATGCGCTTGACGTCTTTTTTCGTTCCGAGGGAGATCGGGATGCCGTTTACGACAATCTCGGCTGCTGGGGGAAACCCGACCGTCATATAGACGCTCGAATCGGATGTCCAATCGCGTACATCGCCCTTTTTGTACAGCTTCTCTTCGATCACCTGGCGCTCCTGCTTGCGGTTTTCCGTCGGCGGAATGATTTTGTCGATACGCAGCCAGCATTCCTCTCCGCCTATTTTTAACTGCACGCTGAGCTTGTCGGCGTTCGTGGCCACATAATAATCGACGTTGTTCTCCGTGCGGGCGAGCGTCACGACCGGGATCGGAGCCGGCGGAGGCGCTACGGCCTGTCCTGTCGGAGGCGTAACGGCCTGTCCCCCCGGCGGCTGTTTGCCCGCATCCGTTTTGTTGCCGGAGGCGGATTCTCCGGTAGCCGTTCCGCCGGCCGCATTCGGATCCGGAAATTTATCGGTTATTTTATCGCTCGGGTTTACTTCTTTGCCTTCGCTTCCGCCGTACGAGTTACCGATGAAGTAGTAGAGGACGCCCAGTATGAGCAGGACGAACGACAGCATTAAAATAGTCGACGCCCATTTGCTCAGTTTTTCCGTACTGCGCGTATCGTTCCGCTTCCGCCGCCGGATCGGCTCCGCCACCGCTTCGACAGACGGTGCCGGAATCGCTTTTCCATACAACCCCAGAACTTCATTCGGATCCAGCCCCACGGATTCCGAATAGCTTTTTATAAAGGCGCGCACATAGAAGCTTCCGGGCAATATTTTATATTCGCCTTCTTCAATCGCTTCCAAATATCGTTTTCGTATTTTCGTCATTTCTTCGAGCTGGTCCATCGATATTCCTTTTTCCAGACGCGCTTTTTTAAGCAGCTGCCCCAAATCCGACACTGTTCAATCACCTCCCGGTAGCGTTGCGCAGCAATCCGAACGGCTTAAAATTTATCGCCGTCGAAATTGGTGAATGTCTCGTATGTAATTTCTTCGTCAGGCGTATTGCGAAGCTCGATGATTACGTTAAACGTATCGTAAGTATATTCGGATTCGCGAATAAAAATATCCGGATGCTCGATTACTTTTGTCGACGGCATAGCCATAATTTCGCGCAGCAGCATATGATGCTTCTCGTTCGAGCGCATAGTCGATACGATTCCGTCGATAATAAACACGTTGTTCGGACTCATCTCATCCTCGGACATTTGACTCCGTACCGTTTGTCTGAGCAGGGTGGACGATACGAATGTCCAACGCTTCTGGGCGCATACGCTTCCGGCGATTATCGATTCGGTTTTGCCTACGCGCGGCATGCCGCGCAAGCCTATGACCTGATTGCCCTCCATCTTGCATATTTCGCCCAGAAAATCAACGAGCAGTCCCAGCTCGTCGCGGGTAAACCGGAACGTTTTGCGGTCGTCGGAGTCGCGTTCGATGTAGCGGCCGTGCCGTACGGCCAAAATATCGACAAGTCTCGGTGCGCGAAGAGCCGATACAGTAATATTATCCACTTTTTTCAGCATCTTACCCATCAATTCTATTTTTTCGTCGTCGTTCGTCTGCAGCAGCATACCGCGCGTACGGTCCTCGACGCCGTTGATGGTCAATATATTGATTTCAAGCATCCCCATAAGAGACGCGATATCACCCAGAAGTCCCGGACGGTTCTTATGTATTTTGTATTCCATGTACCATTGCTTCGTTTCCATTAATCTCACCTTTCCCCAGTTGGCCCTATAACGAATAATTCTACAATATTCGCTATTATCCTCCTTGCTTCGCCCAAAAAGTTGCTCCACGTCGCAAAAGCCCCCTGCTTGAGGAGGCTCCTGAGAAAAACGCATCTGCGGATACGGTTATCGTCAGTCCGTACTTGTCGATTCTTTATTTAGTGCTGACGAGCTTGATCATGCAGCGGGCGATCGTTTGTTTTTCATGTTCGTCCGCCACGTCCCAAAGCTCCTTCAGTACGCGCTCTTCCTTGTTTTCCGGATCGACTTTATCGGCCAAATATTCGCCGACATTCGCAGCGAGCTTGGCAATCGTTTCGTCGCTCATGCCGACTTTATGAGCTTGCTCCACACGCTCGGACAAAAATTGCTTCCAACGCTCGAAACTTTTCAATACAGTTGCCATTAGAGGTTCCTCCTTGTCGATATAGGGTTACAACAATTTTAGGATGTGCGGATTGATGACCCTATATTCGGAGGAACGTCTCCAAGTTCAGGAAGCAGACTAGGTCTGGATTTCACACTCATTTACGTGAAAACCAGACTATGTCTGGATCTCACACTCATTTACGTGAAAACCAGACTATGTCTGGATTTCACACTCATTTACGTGAAAACCGGACTATGTATGCCAACCGCCGTTCGGACTTATGATTTGTCCGGTAATGTAACCCGACTCCGGCAGCGCGATAAAATAAACGAGCGAGGCGATCTCATCGGGATGGGCAAACCGGCCTGCGGGAATATCGTTCTGCAGCGCTTCCTTCTCCGCCGAGTTCAGATTGGCGTTCATGGACGTCTCGACGACTCCGGGCGCGACGGCGTTCACGGTAACGCCCGAAGGCGCCAGCTCCTTGGCCAGCGCTTTCGTAAAGGCGTTGACCCCGCCCTTGGCGGTCGAATAGACGACCTCGCAGGATGCTCCGGAAAGTCCCCATACGGACGATACATTAATGATCCGCCCGTATTTTTGCCGTACCATGTTGTCCATGAACAGCTGCGTGCACAGAAACATTCCTTTGAGGTTAACGTCCATGACGCGCGCCCACTCTTCTTCGGTTACGTCCTGCAGCAGCCCATAGTGCGCTACGCCCGCATTGTTGACGACGATATCCGGCATCATGCCGTGCTTCTCCATCTTTTCCTTCATCCGCAGCAGCTGTTCCCTGGACGTAACATCCGCCGTCACCGTTAACACTTGGGCTCCGTAATTCAAGCACGTCCGCGCCGTTTCGTTTGCCGATTCGTGGGAATTCAAGTAATGGATGACGACCTTCATCCCGACGGAGGCGAAACGCCGGGCGATAGCGGCTCCGATTCCCCGGCTCGCCCCGGTGACGAGCACGGTCGTATCGGCAAAAGACTTCATCATCCTTGCGGGCTCCGCACGATCGATATGGCGAAACGGCCGAAATCGGCATGCTCGTTCAGCCGGCGGTTGGCATCCTCCAGCGTGACGGACTCATAGGCGCTCAGAACGTCGAACAAGCTCGTTTCCTTGAATTCGTATTTGGTAAATTCGTTCGCCATCGCCTCCGGCGAATTCATCATCCGCATGAAGCCTCCGATCTTCTTCCGCTTGCTGCGCTCGAACGATTCGGCTTCGATTCCTTCCGTCTTCGCCCGCTCAAGCCCGGCTTTGACCCGCTGCACGAGCTCGTCGGGATTTTTCGTTTCCCCGCCGATAACCGAGAACGCGTAATTCGAGTTGGAATTGTATTCATGGCCGAATTGATCGGAGATCAGCCCGTCGTCGTACATTTCCTGATAAAGCTTGGAGCTTGGGCTGAGCAACGCGTCCAGCACGAGCTTCGTCGTCATTTCCCGCTTGAGCGCTTCGCTGCCCGGAACCGGCCGCACCGGATCTTTAAAGCCGAACAAGCATTTCGGAAGCGATACGGGAAGCTCGATCAGCTTAAGCTCCTCGCGCACCTGTTCCGGCTCCTGCTCGAAAAACCGGCGGATTTCGCCTTGGGAAGGAAACGTTTTGGCCGCTTGATTGTCTCTGACGAGCCGCATCACATCCTCCGGATTGACGCCGCCCACGACGAACAGGCTCATATTGCTCGGATGGTAAAACGTATGGTAGCATTCGTACAGCGTATCCTTCGTTATTTGCGCGATGGAGTCGATCGTTCCGGCAATGTCGATGCTGACGGGATGCTTTTGGTACAAAGCCTCGATCAACCCGAAGTAAGAGCGCCAGTCCGGATTGTCCCGGTACATGTTGATCTCCTGGCCGATGATCCCTTTTTCTTTCTCGACATTCTGGTCCGTAAAGTACGGATTTTGAACGAAATTGATCAAAGTCGTCAAATTTTCGTTTACCTGCTCCGTTGCCGAGAACAAATAGACGGTTCGGTCAAAGCTCGTAAACGCGTTGGCGGAGGCGCCTTGCGACGCGAAGGTGGCGAAGATGTCGCCTGTCGGCTCCTCGAACATTTTATGCTCGAGGAAATGGGCGATTCCGTCCGGTACTGTCGTCTCCGGCTTACCTTCCACCCGGAAATGATTGTCGATCGAGCCGTACCGGGTCGAGAAGGTCGCATAAATTTTATGAAACCCGGGCTTCGGGAGGATGTACACTTTAAGTCCGTTCGGCAGCTGTTCGTAATAAAGCGTTTCTTTCAATCGGGTAAACGGTATCGTTTGCATGCGTCACTCCCCCTTCCGGTCCCGCAAGAAATAGACGGTGTCCAGCTTCACGCGTTCGGCCACTTTGCGGATCGCCTCGACGTCGACCTTCGCTACCTGATCGATCAATTCCGATGCGGTGCGGGTTTTGCCCGACAGCTGGTTGTTGAAATCGAGCGATATCGTCTCGAAGGCGGAATCTTGGCTTTCCCGCAGCTGATTGGCGATCATGGCGCGAGTTTGCGACATTTCCAGATCGCTGATCCGGCCTTCGGCCATATGTCCGATTTGCTGCTTGATAATGTCTACGGCTTTCTCGTAGTTGGCGAATTCGATGCCCGATTGAATCGTCAAAATGCCTTTATGTCCATCCAAACGGGACGAAGCGTAATAAGCCAAGCTTTCTTTCTCCCGGACGTTCAAAAACAGCTTGGAGTGCGGGTATCCGCCCAATATGCCGTTATACATCAGCATAGCCGGATAATCGTCGTCGGCATAAGTAACATAAGTGCGCAGACCCATATTGAGCTTGCCTTGGGTTACGTCCAACCGCTCCACGACCGTGTTGACTTGTTCGACTTCACGGTGCTCCGGCTTGCGGTCATAGGCTGCGGAACTCGAACGGTTCCAGCGGAATGCGGATTCCAGCATTGGCTTCACCTGATCAAGCGTCGTATTGCCGGCGACATATACATCGATCGGCGAGCTTGCCAGCCATTGCTCGTAAGAGGCATACAGCGACTGGGGCGTAATAGCGGCCAAATCTTCCGTTTTGCCGAGCGGATGAAGCCGGAAAGGCTCGTTTTTGCACATTTCCTCGATGCACCGTTCGCCGGCATAACGAATTTTATCGTTCACGATCGCCGCCAGACGTTTGCGGAGCGTTTCCTTCTCCGCTTCGACGTATTTGGCCCGGAATACACCGTTGTCGCGCACCGGATCGGTTATCGCCTCTCCCACGAATTGCAAAGCCTGCTCCAGCATGGACGCTTGATCCGACACGAAGTCGTCGTGAATCATATCCATGCGGAACTGCACGATCTGATAATCTCCCCGTTTGTAAACGTCGAAGCCGAAGCCGGCTCCGTACAAGTCGTCCTGACGTTCGCGGAACTGCTTCGTTTCGGGCAGCTTGGTTGTCCCTCTGCGCAGGACGAAAGGCGCCAACGCCACCTGCGTTACGGTCGATTCCGTCAAGGGAGTGCCTATGTATACCGAGATGGCGTACGTCTTAAATTGATCCGTAGGCAAGACGTGAAGCCTAACGTTGCCGATCGTGGCTCGTTCGAACTTGGACTTCGTTACCGGCAATATGCTCCCCTCCTCGATTAATGGTTGACGTGCTTCTACTGCCATTGTATCGACCTCATTTCCATTATATTCTTCCAGAAACAGAAGAAGCAACCTGATCGGTTACTTCTTTCGGGGCACTCATTTGCAGAAAATATGTTTGCCGATCTGCTTCACCTGCGGACGGGTCCATATCCATTTGGAGGTCGCCGTCTCGGGATTGAAATAATAGAGGCATCCTCCGGAAGGATCATATCCGTTCAGTGCGTCCTGGACCGCCTTCTTGGCCACCTCGTTCGGCGTCAGCCATATTTGCCCGTCCGCGACAGCGGTAAAGGCTCCCGGCTGGAAGATGACTCCCGACACCGTGTTCGGAAAGCTCGCCGATTTGACCCGGTTAATGATAACGGCCGCTACGGCGATTTGACCGACGTAAGGCTCTCCCCGCGATTCGCCGTATACGGCGTTGGCCATCAGGTTCAAATCCTGGTTCGAAAGCCCCAAGTGATTCGAACCGGAGTACAGCTCGTTTTGCCCGGCGGTCGCAGGGGGAGTCGCTTGACCTTGGCCCGGAGCCGGTGTCGGGGCCGGGGCCGGCGCAGCGGCTCCTTTGCGGGGAGTCCGATCCGGCGACCATTCCTTCGTCGCCTCCCACAGCTTCACCTTCGTTTTGCCTCCCGCGATCCCGTCGACCTTCATGCCGAACTTATATTGAAAGTTTTTCAAAGACTGCAGCGTACTGTAGCCGAAATCGCCATCCACATCGCCATGATAAAATCCGAGCATCTTCAGCCTGCCCTGCAGCTCGTATACGTCTCCGCCCTTTGCTCCGTATCTCAATTCCACATTTCCGAACGTTTGTTCGGAGTAAAACTTATGCTTGACCTGCATCGCAGCCAGCAAAAAAAGTACGGTACATATCGTAATGACAACAAGTCGTTTGTTCATCTCGCTATTCCCTTCCTCCGCTCATGATATGGGCCCTATTCACGCCTTATTATGACAAAGGGATAGCCGTATTATTCAAAAAGAGGGACGCACGCGCGGCAATGAAATTATGCATGGGAAACGCCGGAAGGGCGGCGAAGCATGAAAAAAGAAAAGCATTCCGCCGGATGACGGAATGCTGCAACGCTCAAGACGGTATTCGGCTGTGTTGATATTGCTCCATCGTGAGCAGCACCTCGCGCGGCTTGCTGCCCTCGTACGGGCCGACGACGCCTTTCGCTTCGAGCGCGTCGATGAGACGGGCCGCTCTGGCGTAGCCGACCCGCATCCGGCGCTGCAGCAGCGATACGGAAGCCTGCTTCGCCTCGATGACGACCTGCACCGCCTGATCGTAAAGCTCGTCCTCGTATTCGTCCTCGGCTTCGGACTGCTCCTCCACCTCCGGTACCATCTCCTCCTGATAGTTGGCCTCTTCCTGGTTTTTGCAGAAGCTGACGACCGCCTCGACTTCCTGATCGGACAGAAACGCTCCTTGCACCCGGATCGGCTTCGACGCCCCTACCGGCAAGAACAGCATATCGCCACGGCCGAGCAGCTTCTCCGCTCCCACCATATCGAGAATGGTACGGGAGTCCACCTGGGACGATACACCGAAGGCGATTCTCGAAGGGATGTTCGCTTTGATCAGACCGGTGATGACGTCCACTGACGGTCTTTGCGTCGCTATGATCAGATGGATGCCGGCAGCGCGGGCTTTCTGGGCGAGCCGGCATATCGAATCTTCCACATCGCTTGCGGCTACCATCATCAAGTCGGCGAGCTCGTCCAAGATGACGACGATGTACGGCATCGACTCGCCTTCCTGCTTCTCGGCAATCATGTTGTTGTAGCCTTCGATATTGCGTGTGCCGAATTTGGAAAACAGCTCGTACCGCTTCTCCATCTCGCCGACAATCTTTTTGAGCGCCAGCGACGCTCTTCGCGGGTCGGTGACGACCGGCGCGAGCAAGTGCGGAATGCCGTTGTACATATTGAGCTCGACCATCTTCGGGTCGATCATCAGAAACTTCACTTCATCCGGCTTCGCCTTGAACAAAATGCTCGTAATAATCCCGTTCACGCAGACCGATTTCCCGGAACCGGTCGCACCGGCGACCAGAAGATGGGGCATCTTCGCCAAATTGCCCACGATCGCCTGACCGGAGATGTCCCGGCCGAACGCGATCGACAGCTTGGAGTTCGATTCCTGAAATACCGAGCTTTCCATCACCTCGCGCATTGTCACGACGGCAACCTCGGAATTCGGTACTTCGATGCCGATCGCCGATTTGCCCGGAATCGGCGCTTCCATCCGTATATCTTTGGCGGCGAGCGCCAGCGCGATGTCGTCGGTCAAGCTGACGACCCGGCTTACTTTGACGCCGACATCCGGCTGTATCTCGTAACGGGTGACGGCCGGGCCGCGTACGACGTCCAACACTTTCGTGCGGACCCCGAAGCTTTCGAGCGTCGTTTCCAGCTTGCGGGCGATCGTCTTGTAATCTACCGCGTCTCCGCCTTTGCCCGAATTGCCGGGTTTCGCCAACAGCGAGAACGCGGGAAGCAGATACGGCTTTGCCGGAGGACGCTCCGGCTGCTGCGCGAAGGTAACGTCGAGTTCCCCCTCGCCTTCTACCGGAAGCTTGATCTTCATCTGGTTGGAAGGCGGCTGATAGCCTTGCGGCGCCGGAAGCGCGTTCGCTGGTACGGGCGCAGTCGGCTGCGGCTCTTCGTAACCGTCGTCATCCGGCTGATCCTGGGTATGCTCCTGAAAATCGCGGATGCGCGGAAATTCCGAGTCCGCTTGCTCTTCTTCATCGTCCTCGTAACGGTCCTGGTTGCGCGCAGCGCTTTTCTCTGCATCCGCCGAGTAGACGACTTGTTCGATCGCGGTGTCGTCGGATTGTTCGATATCCGGCGCCTGTTTTTGCTTTTTTTGCAGCAGCTGGAAAAAGACCGGCTTTTTCTTTTCCTTCATGATAACGGGACCCGTCAGCTCGTCTTCGAATTCATCGTCGTCCAGCGGAATTTGCGGCTGCACCGATTTGCGCGTTCGAACCGGCTTCGGCTTGTCCGGACTTTTCATCAGCTGGAACATTTGCGAGAATGTATCCCGCATCCGAAGCCCGCTTCCGCGAAACAAACGCTTCAGTTTGCTCGCCATATCGACATAGGACATGCCGGTAATGAGCAGGAAGCCGATCGCGAACGAGGAATATTCGATCAGCCGAGCGCCCAAGTTATCGAACAGGAAGAAGAGACAGGCGTATAAAACTGCACCGATCATTCCTCCCCCCACTTGATTCGACAGCACCTGCTCGTTCTGCGGGCTGAGCCCGTCCAGCAAGCTGGACCACGTCTGGCCGACGATCCAGGAGGCCGACGTAAACTCCCCGTTCGGATCGAGCAGCTGGAACATCGTAATATGATTCATGATCAGAAATCCGAGAACGATCAGCAGGAAACCCGATTTGCGCGCGGTCCAGCCGTGCGGCCAAGCTCTCCGGATCATGACGTGCAGTCCTATGTATATGAAGAAAACGGGAATGACCCAGTCCAACACACCGAGAAAAAACCGGAACAAGTACATAATCGAGCGTCCGACGCGCCCTTCGTGAGACAACGCGATGACAGAGAAAATGAGGATAAGGACGCCATAGAGTTCATATTTTAGTTGAGTTGAGACCGAGCCGTTTTTTTTCCGTCTTTTGGCCATCATCCGCACCTCCCGTTTAGATTAATTCGACCGAAGCGGTTTTTATTATATCATACTTTCCAAAAAACGGCTCGAATAAAAACGTTTGTTCGGTTTTGCGCAAAAAAAAGAGGAAGCCGTCCCGTTACCGAGACAACGGCTTCCCGAATCGCCGACTTTCTCTCTTATGGTATCAGCGCAATGCCGTGCGCTGAAAACTACGCGAGATACGTAAACGTCCCCCGCGTACGCTAACCGTCGTGCTAATTGCCTCCGCGCCGCAGTTTCGACGCATCATGAGCCAACGAGTCGTGCTGCACATCGCCGCCGGCCCTCAGCTTGTGCTTCAAGAATAAGCACATCCACCGAATGTTAAGCCTCAACGGAGCTGGAATTCGTTACCGGCGGCTAAACAAGCTCGCTATCCATACATCGGAACCCTACGCCGATATTTCGCTATACCATAAGCCAGCCCGGGATGCTCACGGCTGCTCCTGTACTCAAACCGGTTTGAATTCGATCAATTGCCCGGGCGCGTAAGCCGGATTCAAATAGTGCATCGGATCGGGACTTAATAAACGAACGATTTTGCCCCGATATGGCGATGTCGACTCTACCTGCATTAGCACGCCGTTAACTGTTATTTCCGTAGTTTCCGGTGGCGGGTTGTCCATACCTTCCAGCACCGTTTCAAGCGGAACTTCCGTATACAGGATCATTGGACGATCGCCCCCTTCATGCTGCGGTGTTGCTCGATCCGCGCATTCAGCTGCTTCAATGCTTCTCCCACGCCTCCTACGGCGTCGATAAGCCCGTATTTCACGGCGTCCGCTCCGATTACGGTCGTGCCTATATCCCTCGTCAGCTCGCCGGTTTTGAACATCAGCTCTTTCAGCTTCTGCTCGGAAATGCCGGAGTGGCTCGTAACAAAGCGGATCACGCGCTCCTGCATTTTCTCCAAATATTCGAACGTTTGCGGCACGCCGATGACCATTCCGTTCAACCGGATCGGGTGGATCGTCATCGTGGCCGTTTCCGCGATAAGCGAATAGTCGGACGATACGGCAATCGGCACTCCGATACTGTGTCCTCCCCCGAGAACGAGCGTCACTTTCGGCTTGGACAAGGACGAGATCATCTCCGCGATCGCGAGACCCGCTTCGACGTCCCCCCCTACCGTGTTCAAGATAACCAGGATACCTTCGATTTTCGAATTTTGTTCGGCCGCCACGAGCTGCGGAATCAAGTGCTCGTATTTGGTCGTTTTGTTTTGCGGAGGAAGCACGATATGGCCTTCCACTTGGCCAATAATCGTCATGCAGTATATGTTCGATTCTGTGGCGGGCGTCGTCGTTTGCCCCAGCTGCTGGATCGTGTCGACTACGACTGCTTTTTTCTTCTCCTCGGTAACGTCAGGCTGTTCGGTTTCGTTGTTCGGCGTTATCGGCATAACAAACCCTCCTCATGTTGTCTTGCTTAGTATGAATTGGGCGAGGATTTTTATCCGATGGTAATCGCTGGGGTTGCTCAAACTTTGCTTGACAAGCGAAGCGAGGGTTGCTTGCAAATGTTTAAAGCAGAATTACCCGGAAGATCAGCTTCTTAGGTTCAGCCAAAACCACGCTCGAACAAAAGCTTCATGACGAAGTCATGACAGCGAGGGTCTCCACGCATGAAATCCAATCCCGCAAAAACAGCACCCTCCACCCCAGGGCAAAACGTACCGTAAGAACACAAACGTAAAGCGTGTCCGGTGCAAATCTCACCCTGACCAACATCTCCCGGACGATAGCGCTCATACGCTATAGCCCCATCAACGACGGCCCAAGCAACTCGTTCGCAACCTTTTGGGGTCATGGGGCAAAGCCCCGTGTCCTCCCCCTTGGTGAAGGGGGAAAGAGGGGGATCGAAGATGCTAAAGAGGGGGATCGAAGATGCTGCGAGGGGGATCGAAGTAAAAGAAAAAAGCTCTCCCGGCCAAGGCCGGAAAAGCTCTCCATAAACGTGTTCGGGTATCCATGGGTTCAGTGACTAGTGCTTTGCCTGTTTACACTTCCATAATGATCGGCAAAATCATTGGTCTTCTTCGGGTTTGTTCATATAAAAATCGTCCGAGTGCATCTTTTACTTGAGTTTTGAGCGAAGCCCATTCATTTACATTTTCCACCATCAGCCGGTTCAGCGTGCTGCTTACGATCCGGTTCGCTTCTTCCAGAAGCCCCTCGGATTCACGCACATAGACGAATCCTCTCGAGATGATGTCCGGTCCCGACATGATCGTGCCGTCCTGCTTGCTCAGCGTAACGACTACGACCAGAATACCGTCTTGCGACAAAAGCTTCCGGTCGCGGAGAACGATATTGCCTACGTCGCCGACGCCAAGTCCGTCGATCAGCACGTTGCCGCATGGGACTCGCGGTCCTCTGCGGGCAACGCCGCCTTGGATTTCCACCGTATCCCCAATGTCTACGATGAAAATATCTTCGCGATCGATACCGACCGACTCTGCAAGCAAAGCGTGCTGGCGAAGCATCCGGTACTCGCCGTGGATCGGAATGAAGTATTTCGGCTTCATCATATTCAGCATCAGCTTCAATTCTTCTTGGCTTCCGTGCCCGGATACGTGCACGCCCGAAACCGATCCCGGTCCGTAAATGACGTTCGCTCCGATCCGGAACAATTCGTCGACCGTACGTCCTACATACCGTTCGTTGCCCGGGATCGGCGTCGCCGCGATGACGACCGTATCTCCCGGTAAAATGTCCACCTTCCGGTGATTGGCGCGAGCCATCCGCGTCAAAGCGGACATAGGCTCTCCCTGGCTTCCGGTAGACAAGATGACAACCCGATCGGCTGCAAGCTTATTTACTTCTTCCGGTTCAATCAGCATGCCGTCCGGTATATGCAAATAGCCGAGTTCGCTTGCTATGTTTACGACATTGACCATGCTTCGTCCGATTACCGTCATCTTGCGGCGCGTCGCTTCAGCTGCGTTGATAACCTGCTGAATGCGGTGCACGTTCGAGGCGAACGTTGCGACGACGACACGCTGCTTGGCTTTGCGGAACACTTCCTCCAGCTCGACTCCGACCGTGCGTTCCGATCCGGTATATCCCGGGCGTTCGGCATTGGTACTGTCCGACATCAATGCGAGCACGCCGCGGCTACCGATGTTCGCCATTTTGTGCAAATCCGCATACTGATCGTTGACAGGCGTCTGATCGAATTTGAAGTCGCCGGTATGAACGACCAGCCCTTCCGGCGTATCGAGACAAACGCCGACCGAATCCGGAATGCTGTGATTCGTCTTGAAGAAGGTCGCTTTCATCGAGCCAAGCTGCACTTCCGAATCCGAGTTGATCAGAATCCGTTTCGTTTCGCCGAGCAAGTTCGCTTCCTTCAGCTTTCCTTCGATCAAGCCGAGCGTGAGCTTCGTTCCATAGACGGGAACGTTCAACGTTTTGAGGATGTAAGGCAGTCCGCCGATGTGATCCTCATGGCCGTGCGTAATCAAAATCCCTCGGACTTTATCGCGGTTCTCCGTTAAATAAGTGATATCGGGGATAACGATATCAATGCCGAGCATGTCCTCTTCCGGAAATTTCAAACCGGAATCGATAACGACAATGTCGTTAGCGTATTGCACGACATACATATTTTTACCAATTTCGCCCACGCCGCCCAGAGCGAAAATGGATACTTTTTCTATATTCTTTTTTGACAAGTCTAACCCTCCTAGGTTTTTTTGACGACGATCTTTATACTCCCAGACCAAAGATAACCCGAACCAGTCACTTGTGTTTTATTATACATAAGCGTAATGGTGAATACAAGTCGAGTAGTGTTAGCGTACCCCAAAACGAAAAACCGATGCTCCTAGAGCACCGGCTGACGATTTGCTTATTCAAAATTCAGGATTGGAACAAAGCTTGAATGAACCGGCCTTCTTCTTCCGTAGCCGGCACCAGCGGCAATCTGACACTGCCTACATGCATCCCGTGGAGACCCAGCGCATATTTGACCGGAACCGGATTAGGCACGCGATGCGGGCAATTGAACAAACCGTTAAACACCGGACGAAGCCGTGCATGCCATTCAACCGCTTTCTGCACGTCGCCGCCGACGAAAGATCGGACCATCTGCTGCATTTCTTTGCCGATTACGTGGCTCGCCACGCTCACGATGCCGTATGCCCCGACCGATAACATCGGAAGCGTCAAAATGTCGTCCCCGCTGTACACTTTAAAATGCTCCGGCGCCTTCGCCGTCAATTCGGAGATCAAATCGAAGTCCGAGTGAGCTTCCTTCGAAGCGAACACGTTCGGCAATTCGGCAAGCTTCAACGTAGTCGAGGCGGAAACGGTAATCCCGGTGCGGGAAGGAATATTGTACAGCATGACCGGGAGCTTCGTCGCTTGCGCGGCCGCTTTGAAATGCTCGTAGATTCCGTCTTGGGACGGCCTGTTGTAGTATGGCGCCACGAGCAGCACGCCGTCTACTCCGATTTTCTCCGCTTCCTTGGTCAAATGAATCGTATGAGCCGTATCGTAGCTGCCGGTGCCCGCGATAATTTTGCAGCGACCCCTAGCCTGCTCGACAGCCAGCTTGAATAGTCCGAGCTTCTCTTCCTCGGTCAGCGTCGGGGACTCCCCCGTCGTACCGCATATGACGAGACTGTCGGACTGCTGCTCTTCTATCAAATAGTCGATCAGCCGTCTTGCTTGGCTCCAATCGACTTGAAGCTCCGAATCGAACGGGGTGACCATGGCGGTAATGACTCTTCCGAAATCCACTACAATTTCCTCCTCAGAGCTTTGCGTAAGCAAAGCTTGCATCGTAAGCACTACAGAGCTTTACGTTTTATCCAACTGGAACGAATGATGCAGCGCTTGGATCGCATGGACCATATCCGATTCTTTGACGAGCACCCATATGGTGGCGTTGGAATCGGCCGATTGCAAAATCGGGATATCCCGCTCGGTCAAGGATTCGACAATGCGGGCCATGATTCCCGGCACGCCGTTCATGCCTCCCCCGATAACGGAAACTTTCGCGCAATCGGTAACGACCTCGGGGAAATAACCCATGCTTCGCAACACGGCGATCGCGCGATCCGATTCGTGCTGAAACACCGTATAGGTGACGCCGGAAATATTGACATTTATGAAGTCCACGCTGATTTGATGGATCGCCATCGTTTTGAAAACGTTCAACGACAAGTCGTACTGGCCTTCCTGCGCGGCTACCTTAATTTGCGTAACCGGGGAAACATGAGCGATTCCCGTAACGAAACGATCTTTCAGTCTCCGGCCGTCAGGCATGGACTCGTCGGCTTTCGTGACAAGCGTTCCCAAGCTGTCGGAAAATGTCGATCGCACCCGAATCGGAATATGGGCTTCCATCGCGATTTCGACCGCGCGCGGATGGATCACTTTGGCGCCTTGATACGCCATATTGCAAATTTCCGCATACGTAACTTTTTCAATCGGCTTGGCCTTGTTCACGATTCTCGGATCGGCCGTGAAGATGCCGTCTACATCCGTAAAAATGTCCACGCATTCCGCCCGAAGCGCCGATCCTAGCGCCGTAGCGGTCGTATCGCTTCCGCCCCGTCCGAGCGTCGTCACATCGCCTTGCGACGTTTCACCTTGAAAACCCGGAACGATGACAACTTTCCCTTCGGATAAAGCCTGCATGATACGGGAAGGTTGAATCGATTCGATCCTGGCATCGCCGAAGCGCTCGTTCGTCCGGATGCCCGCTTGTGCACCCGTTAGTACGACCGATGGCACGTTCTCGGCTTCGAGCAAGCTGCACATCACCGCTGCGGATATAAGCTCCCCGCAGTGAAGCAGCAAATCTTTTTCCCTCGCGGGAAGACAGTTTCCGTTTTGGCGAATAAGCTCCAACAATGAATCGGTGGCGTATGGCTCCCCTTTTCTGCCCATTGCGGAAACGACTACGACAAGATTGTACGAATCGGCCAAAGCCTTCTTCATATGGCCGATAGCATGAGATCTGGCTTGAGCATCGGAGAGGGAAGTTCCGCCGAACTTTTGCACCAAAGTGCGCATGGCTTCCCTCCAAGCCGGAAAAATCGATCCGCTGGAAGCGAACCGATATTCCTAAGGATACAGCATTATTTTTGTTCGATCGCGATATATTCCGCTATTTGAACGGCGTTCCACGCAGCGCCCTTCAGCAGGTTGTCGGAAACGATCCACATATTGAGCGCGCGCGGATTCGAAAGGTCGCGGCGGACGCGGCCAACGAACGTTTCCAGCTTGCCGGCCGAATCCGTAGCAAGCGGATACCGCTGTTCGTCCGGATTGTCGACCAGCTCGATACCCGGCGCGTCCGCGAGCAGAGCCTTCGCCTCTTCCAAGTCGAAATCCTTCTTCAGCTCCACGTACACGGATTCGGAATGGCCGTATACGACCGGGATACGCACGCAAGTCGCCGTTACTTCGAGCGTCTCGTCTCCCATTATTTTCTTCGTTTCGTTGATCATTTTCATCTCTTCGTAAGTAAAGCCGTTTTCCGTAAACTTGTCGATTTGCGGAATCGCGTTAAAAGCGATCTGGTGCTTCACCGGAAGCGATGAAACCGGCAATAAGTCCGGATTCGCCTCGCGCCCATCCAATACTTCCTTCGACTGGCGCAGCATTTCTTGAATCGCCTTGGCACCGGCTCCCGATACCGCCTGATAAGTCGATACGATGATCCGGGAAATGCCGTAACGGTCATAAAGCGGCTTAAGGGCTGCAACCATTTGGATCGTCGAGCAGTTCGGGTTGGCGATGACCCCTTTATGATCGCTGATTTTATCGATATTCACTTCCGGTACGACAAGAGGCGTTTCCGGATCCATCCGGAATGCGCTCGTGTTATCGATGCATACCGCTCCATGCTCTATCGCGTAGGGTACGAGCTTGCGACTGACGTCTCCGCCCGCGCTGAACAAGGCTATATCGATCCCTTTAAAACTTTCAGGAGTCGCTTCCTCGATCGTGATTTCGCGGTCCTTGAACTTTATTTTCGTACCGGCGGAACGCGCGGACGAAAGCAGCTTCAGCTCGTTAACCGGAAATTCCCGTTCAGCCAGCAGCCGGATGATTTGCTCGCCTACGGCGCCGGTTGCACCGACTACGGCGACATTGAATCGTTTTTGGCTCGACATAAACTAGGCTCTCCCCTTCTGAGAAATAAAATGAAGCTACGAGATGATGTCCTGGAACCTTTCGATCAGCAGCGGTTGAAGCTGCTTGCCAGAGAGTGCCGCCGCACACGTGTCCATAATCAATTCCATTCGCGCCACGAGCGAATTCGGCTTTTGCACCGGATTGTCCTGACCGAACGGTACGAAATAAATGTTTTTGGCTACGAGAAGCTTGGCGATATTCGCCGCGTTCAGACCGAGGCCGTCATTCGTGGAGATGGCCAGTACGAGCGGACGCTGATTTCTCATTTGCGCTTTGGCCGCCATCAGCACGGCGCTGTCGGTCAAGGCGTTCGCCAGCCGGCTCGTCGTGTTGCCTGTACAAGGCGCAATGAGCATGACGTCGAGCAATTTGGAAGGACCTAGCGGCTCGGCATCGACAATCGAAGAAATGATATCATTCCCGGTTATATCTTTCAACTGTTTTTGCCAATTTTCCGACGTTCCGAATCGGGTATCCGTCGTCATAAGCGTATTCGAAGCGATCGGGATCACCCGCGCGCCCGCGTCTACGAAGCTCTGTATATGAGGCATTGTCTCGGCAAATGTACAGTGAGACCCGGTCAAGGCGAACCCGACCGTTTTCCCTGTCCAATTCATTGCGCATTCCTCCCGGTTGTTACGTCTTCCAAGATCAGCTGACTTACGGTGTTCGCAATAATGCGACCAGCTGTTTTCGGTGCGACGATTCCGGGTAGTCCGGGTGCAAGCATTGCTTTGACGCCCCGCTTTTCCGCATAGCGGAAATCGGTTCCGCCGGGTCTCGACGCGAGGTCGATAATGACGGCTCTGTGCGGCATGTTGGCAATAATTTGCGCTGTGACTATCATAGTCGGAATCGTATTAAAAAGCAAGTCGATATCGGTCACCTCATGGGGCAAATCGCCTAGATAGAACGGCGAGAAACCCATCTCCCAGGCTCTCGCGAAATGCTCCGGTCTGCGGATGCCCACCTTCACTTTTGCGCCTAATCCTTGAAGCGTACGCGCCATGGTCAGTCCCGTCCGTCCGAGTCCCAGCACCATGCAGGTGGAGCCGTGGATCGTAATGTCCGTGTTCTGGATCGCCATCATCAGCGCGCCTTCGGCCGTCGGGATCGAGTTATAGATAGCCACGTCATCCCGGTCCAGCAGCTCGACCAATTGGATGTTGTGCTCGGAGCATAGCTTCTTCAAATACGTTTTGGCCATTCCGGTGTACACTTTCGCATGTTGCGGCAAAGCGGCCAAATGCTCGCCCTTGATGACCATATCCGAGGTGGAAAAAATGGATTCGACAACACCGTTGTCATCGGTCCCGACAACGGGCAAAATAACCGCGTCCGACTTTTCCAGCGCTTCCGGGGAGAACGCCACTTTCGTGACTCCGCTGTACAAATTTTGCAAATTGTCGAACCCGATCAGGGTGACGGCCGCGTCCAGCTCGGAAAACTTCTGGATCACTTCCAATTGACGGGCGTCTCCTCCGATCAATGTAACTTGTATGCCGGTCAGCATAATTACACCCCTTTCTTGCGCCAAGTATACGACATCTTATGCTCAGATACGGGAATGGGTTACTGCCTACGCCATGAGCCGCGTCCGGCAAACAAAAAATCGCCGTTCCTTATAATAGGAACGGCGATTCAGCACTTGTCCGTATGGATCACAAAACTTATTGCGTACCGGTATGACCGAAGCCGCCCGCACCCCGCACCGTCTCGTCCAGATCGGCCACTTCCTCGAGAGTGACGGCAGGTACGACTTGGAATACCATCTGAGCGATCCGTTCGTTCCGCTCGATCGTGAAGGCGGACTGTCCGAGGTTAATGAGCAGTACTTTAATTTCTCCGCGGTAATCGGCATCGATCGTACCAGGCGTGTTCAGGCAGGTGATGCCGTGCTTCAAAGCTAGCCCGCTGCGCGGACGGATTTGCGCCTCCAGCTCGTTCGGCATCGCAATCGCTACCCCGGTGGGAATCAGCGCGCGTTCACCGGGCTGCAGTGTTACGGGCTCCGAAACGGCGGCATATAGGTCGAAGCCGCTCGCGAGAGCGGACATCTTTTGCGGAATATTTACGTCTTCACAGCCTGGCAGCCGTTTCAGCTTAACTTGGAATGACAAGGGAATCCCTCCTGAACGACTGGATCGCTTTATCCGATTTGCCTACCATGGCCAATGCAAACGGCTGGGCGAACAATTTATGAACCAACGCCTTGATATCTTCCTGGGATACCGCATCGATCATCGTCAATATTTCATCGAGCGTATGATGCTTGCCGAGCATCAGCTCGTTTTTGCCTAACCGGTTCATCCGGCTGCTCGTGCTCTCGAGGCTAAGTATGAAGCTGCCTTTCAGCTGCTCCTTGCCCTTGCGCAATTCTTCTTCCGATAACCCGTTCTGGGCGGCGCCTTGCAGCACTTCCATCGTCACCTTCAGCACTTCGTCCGTCTGCTTCGGCGCGGTTCCCATATAAATCGTAAACAGCCCGCTGTCGATATGCGCGGTATGATACGAATAAACGGAGTAAGCGAGTCCCCGTTTCTCGCGAATTTCCTGGAACAAATACGAGCTCATGCCGCCGCCGATCAGGTTGTTGAGCAGAATCATCGGATACAACATCGGATCATGCAGCGAGCATCCTGGAAGCGCAAGGCATATATGGTTTTGCTCTGTTTTTTTGGAATGGAATAGCGTCTGTCCGGAGTATTGCGGCGCGATCAGGGTGGACTCGGTGCCGGCATTCCGGTACGATCCGAAATGGCGCTCCAGCAAGTCGATAACGCTCTCGTCGATATTCCCGGCCATGCCGATTACGATATTCGGAATCGAATAATGTTCCTTCATATATTGCCGTAGCGTATCCGGCTGCATCTCGCGCAAATTCGGCTCGGTGCCGAGAATCGAATAAGCAAGCGCATGATCGTCGTAAGCCGCTTTGGATATCAGATCGTGAACCAGATCGTCGGGCGTATCGTCATACATCGAGATTTCTTCGAGGATGACGTTGCGCTCCTTATCTAATTCCGCTTGATCAAACTTGGAGTTGAAGAACATGTCGGCCAGCACGTCCACGGCGATCGGCAGATGCGTATCGAGCACTTTGGCGTAATAGCACGTATATTCCTTGGCCGTAAAAGCGTTCACGTTCCCGCCGATACCGTCGAAAATTTCCGCGATATCTTTAGCCGTGTAACGATCCGTACCTTTGAAAAGCATATGCTCGATAAAATGCGAAATCCCGTTGTTCGCTGCGCCTTCATTTCGCGAACCGGTCTTGATCCATATTCCGAATGAAACGGAACGATAGGTCGGAATTTGTTCCGCGACGATTCGCAATCCGTTGCTCAACGTCTTTTTGATCAAAATGGGGCTCCCCCTTATAGTAGAAACGTAGTATGCGAGCTTCCTGCATCTTATGATGAATGCATTGCCGTGTAACACAACAATGCCCTCTAAGGTCGGACCCTGCAATCACAATTGCAATACCAGTAAGTTTATCAAAAATATCACTCGGGCTCAACCTTTGGGATGCGGTCGGAAGAGATTAATTCCGAAACGGTGCCGAGCACGAGATTTTTCCGTTTGATCTCCGCGATCATGCCTGCAAGAGCTCCGGACGAAGAAGCGGTAGGATGCATCAAGATCATCGAGCCGGGTTCAACCCGAGCGGCAACTTTCCGGACGATCGAATCCGACGTGGGCTTCATCCAATCGACCGTATCCAGCGTCCAAAGAATCGTCTTCAAGTTCATTTCATGCGCCACCTTGACGGTCGAATCGTTGAAATCGCCGGATGGCGGGGCGAACAACGTATTATCGACGCCCAGCTTTTCCTTCAACAGCTTCTGGGTACGATCGATTTCCTTTATCGCTTCTTCGCGTCCGAGCGTGCTCATGTTTTTGTGCGAATACGCGTGATTGGACAGCTCGTGTCCTTTTTGCTGAATGAGCTGGGCCGTTTCGACGTTTTTGCTCAGCCAGGAGCCGTCGAAGAAAAAGGTGGCGCGCACTTGCTCGTGCTCCAGCACTTCCAGCATCGGTCCGATAAATTCGTTGCCCCAAGCGACATTGATCATCAGAGCCGCCATCGGCTTCTTCGGGTTGCCTTTATAGATCGGCTGCGCCCCGAGCTGTTCCAAACCGACGGCCGGGGCAACCTCCCTGTATACGAACGGGATTCCGTTCCCCACCCCTTGCCGTTTCGCCAAGTCCAACGTTTTCTCTACGTCCACTTCGATCCCGTTGTAGCCCGGTATCGCTTTCCATACACGGTCCACCCGGGCATCGATCGGAGCTTCCTTCCGTTTATCCGCCTCTTCCATAATGGCTGCGAGCAGCTGTTCGTCCTTGGGCGTTGTCGATGTCGTCTGAGAGGTGTCGTACAACGCTTCCCATGGCTGCACATACTCGTATGCCGTTCCCGAGCGGTGGTCAAGCGATTTGACGAAGGCATCGAGACTGCTCGATTGGAACAACCCCCAAGTAACGAGGGTCAGCGCTCCTCCTGTAAATATCCATTTAGTCCAAGACATATTCATTCCCCGATCCGTAGGTTTGTACCATATTATGACGGACAGACCCTATATATGTCCACAAAAAAAGCTTCTGTTCGAAGCTGCAAGATTGTTGAGAAAGTGTACAAAAAGATGTGGCGATGAAGGCAAGAGGTTGGGGAATGCGCTCCACTTCCGTTAAAATCGAGTTGCTTGAATCTATTTTTAGCGGTTACAACACGATTTTAAAGTCAGACGCTTCGCTTTACGCACATCTCCCCAACCTCTTTTGGACGTTCATCTCTTTTTGACTTTCTCAAAAGCCTTAAAATCCTTTTCGAAGCTTTCTCGATTGATACCTGTTATTGAGCAATAAAAAAAGAGACAGACTGCTCTGGCTCTTTGTATGAAGCGATTGTATTCGGTTGTACGCCTTAGGAACTATCACGTAATACACGGTAGGCAATTACGTGAAAGTTCCTTCTTAGTTTTGTGCAGGTACTTGAGGCGGGGCAAGCGTAGCTTTGCGCGACAAATTGACGCGGCCTTGATTGTCGATCTCGGTTACTTTAACGGTAATTTGATCGCCGATCTTCACGACGTCTTCCACTTTCGCCACCCGTTCGGTGGACAATTGGGAAATGTGGACGAGACCGTCTTTGCCCGGCAAAATTTCCACGAACGCGCCGAACTTCTCGATCCGTCTGACCGTTCCGAGGTAAGTCTCGCCAACGACGACTTCGCGAACGATTCCTTCGATGATCGACTTCGCTTTCTCGTTCATCTCCGCATTGGAGGATGCGATGAACACGGTTCCGTCCTGCTCGATATCGATCTTGACGCCCGTTTCCTCGATGATCTTGTTGATGATTTTGCCGCCAGCTCCGATAACTTCGCGGATTTTGTCCGGGTTGATGTGCATGATGATGATTTTCGGCGCATATTGGGACAAAGCTTTGCGCGGCTCGCTGATCGATTCCATCATTTTGCCGAGAATGAACATCCGGCCTTCCTTCGCTTGTCCGAGCGCTTCGTCCAAAATCGCGCGGTCGATCCCGTCGATCTTGATATCCATCTGAATGGCCGTAACACCCGCGGACGTTCCCGCTACTTTAAAGTCCATATCGCCGAGATGATCTTCCATCCCTTGGATGTCGGTCAAGACCGAGAAATGGCTTCCGTCCTTGATGAGTCCCATGGCTACGCCGGCAACAGGCGCTTTGATCGGTACTCCGGCATCCATCATCGCCAAAGTGCTGGCGCAAATGCTCGCCTGCGATGTCGAACCGTTCGATTCCAACACTTCGGATACGAGACGGATCGTGTACGGGAATTCGGATTCCGGCGGAAGCACCTTCGAGAGCGCGCGTTCGCCCAATGCGCCGTGTCCGATCTCGCGCCGTCCCGGTGCGCGCAGCGGTCTGGCTTCCCCTACGCTGAACGGCGGGAAGTTGTAATGGTGCATGAACCGTTTCGTTTCTTCCAAATCCAACCCGTCCAAAATTTGCACGTCGCCGAGAGCGCCCAGCGTACAAATGCTCAACGCTTGGGTTTGTCCGCGGGTGAACAATCCGGACCCGTGCGTGCGCGGCAAAATCGCGGTGTCGCACTCGATCGGACGAATTTCGGCCAATCCGCGGCCATCCGGGCGTACTTTATCGTGCGTGATGAGACGGCGAACTTCTTCCTTGACGATATCGTAAAGCACTTCCTTGACGTCCTTCAGCTTCTCGGGAGCTTCCGCATATGCTTGTGCAAAATGCTCCACCGCTTCGGCGTTAATGGCGTCAATCGCTTCCTGACGCGCATGCTTCTCCGGAATGCGGATCGCCTCGACAAGTCTGGCGCTGGCAAAAGCGCGTACTTCGGCGTTAACCTGCTCGTCGACGGCATGCAGCTTCACTTCCATCTTCGGTTTGCCCGCCTCGGCCGCGAACTGTTCTTGAAGAGCCACGATCTTCTTGATTTCCTCGTGTCCGAACATGATCGCTTCGAGCATATCTTCTTCCGAAACTTCGTTCGCTTCGGCTTCCACCATCATGATGGCGTCCTTCGTTCCCCCGACGACAACGTACATGTCGCTCTTTTGCTCCTGCTCGTGATTCGGGTTAATGATGAACTGTCCGTCGATCCGACCGACGATGACGCCTCCGATCGGCCCGTTGAACGGAACGTCGGAAACGGTAAGCGCAGCCGATGTCCCCACCATGGCGGCAATTTCCGGGGAGCAGTTTTGATCGACGCTCATGACCATCGCCACGATCTGCACGTCGTTGCGGAATCCTTCCGCAAAGAGCGGACGAATCGTCCGGTCCGTCAGACGGCCTGCCAAAATCGCTTTCTCGCTCGGACGGCCTTCCCGCTTAATGAAGCCTCCGGGAATTTTCCCTACCGCATACAGTCTTTCCTCGTAGTTGACCGTCAGCGGAAAAAAGTCCAAATCCTTCGGCTCGCTGGAAGCGGTCACCGTACAGAGAACTACGGTTTCGCCGTAGCGTACCAGCACGGCGCCGTTGGCCTGCTTGGCCAGACGTCCGGTTTCAAACGTAAGCGGGCGTCCTCCAAAATCCATGCGCACCTTCTTCTCCATATAATCCCTCCTGCTCGTTATGTAAGTTTGGTCGCGACTCTCCCTTATTCTGCATACCAACCAGTATTTCCTTCTTGCACAAGAAAAAAACAACCGTTCGGCAATGGCCGACAAGGTTGTTTTTGTCCTTAACACATTATCTGCGAAGTCCGAGACGTTCGATCAATGCGCTGTAGCGGCTAACATCTTTGTTTTTCAGGTATGCCAGCAGCTTACGGCGTTGACCGACCATTTTCAACAATCCGCGGCGAGAATGATGATCCTTCTTGTGCGCGCGCAGATGGTTGGTCAAGTTCACGATGTTTTCCGTAAGGATAGCGATTTGCACTTCCGGAGATCCCGTATCGGATTCATGGTTTTTGTAATCCTGGATCAATTGTGTCTTGCGTTCTTGAGTCAAAGCCATCCTGTTCACCTCCCTATTCGTCAAATAATCGCCGTTAGCCCAGAAGCCGTCGGTGAGATCGAGCGACCGAGCCAAGGTTCGCATTTCATTGCCGGGTGAGAACCCAAGCAACGAAAATTAGTATAGCATACTTGCAGAGTCAAAGTAAATGCCGGAAAACAAACGGTTTATTCGGACACGGTCACGACATCCCGTTCAAAAGAGGGTTGGCCGCTTTGTCCGGTACGTAGCCGATCCGCTCCTTTGCGGTCAACACGTCTTTGCCGATCTGCGCGATCAGCTCATCTATAGAAGCGAACTTTTGCTCGGGCCGAATATAAGAAATCAGCTCCAGCTTGACGGATTCGCCATAGATCGTATGTCCGAAATCGAACAGATGGGCTTCCAGCGTCCGGTGCGAGGAGTCTTCAAACGTCGGCTTAGTCCCGATATTCATGACTCCGTAGTAATGTTGTCCGGCCCAATCCAGACGAACCGCATAGACGCCGTTCATCGGAATGACGTAAGCCCCGTCCAGCTCGATGTTCGCGGTCGGAAAGCCGATTTGCCTGCCTCTGGCTGCGCCGTGCACGACTTTGCCGGTCAACGAGTAACGGCGTCCGAGAAGATGCTCGACTCTCGCTACGTCCCCCCGCTCCAAGTGATCGCGGATAAGCGTGCTGCTTACTTTAACGCCGTCCATATGGTAAGGCCGGACTACCTCCACGGCAAACCTGCCCGCAGCAAGCTCGCACAACATGTCGGGATCGCCGCTGCCTTTATGGCCGAACCGGAAATCGAACCCGACAACGACGGTGCCGACCCGAAGCGGCACAAGCACCTCTTCGACGAATTGCGCAGGGCTTATTTGCGAGAAGGCCGGATCGAAGTTCATCATGTATGCAACGTCGACTCCCGCTTCCGCAAACAAGGCCAGCTTCTCCGGCAGCGGGGTAATGTGCCGAACGTATTTGCTCTGCCCCAGCACCTCGCGCGGATGCGGATGAAACGTCATGATGGCGGCCGGCAGCCGCAGCTTCCCGGCCGTTTCCACCGCTCGGCGAATCACTTCGCGGTGACCGAGATGCAGCCCGTCGAAATCCCCGATCGCGAGTACTTGCCCGCCCTCGGGCATGCCCGGAAGCGGGAACGATACCGGATATTGCATAGTTATAGTTTGCATGTCAGCTCTCACCTGCTAATCGGCGTCATTCCGAGATCCGCTTGACGCAAATACTTTCTCGGGACGCAACGTTTCGCGTTCGCGATCGACCCGGAACAGGCCTACGAACGTTCCTTGCGGATCGTACATACGAATCAATTCCCCGGCTTCCGGAGAAATCGGGCATTGCGGTAAAGGAATCGTTTTGCCTTGTATGGCGTGAATCGCTTCCTTCCCGGAAACGGTACATTCGGGCAAGTGGGTCACGACGCGGTCCGCAGGAATAATTCTATCCGCCAATTTCCCCGAACGGTGCAGGCTTTCGATTTCCTCTAAACTCATGCACCGGTCGATCGAGATGGAACCGGAACGGCTTCGCACCAAACCGGTCATAACCGCGGGATAGCCCAACGCTTTGCCGATATCGACGCATAACGTGCGGATATAGGTGCCTTTGGAGCATAGGGCCCGGAAGCGGATTCTCGGATATTCGGCTTGCAGGTCTAACCCAAGCGTCTCGATCTCGTAAATGTCGACCTTTCGCGCTTTCCGTTCAATCTCTTTTCCTTCTCTCGCCAGCTCGTACAGCTTCTTGCCCCCGACCTTCACCGCGGAATACATCGGCGGCACCTGGTCAATCGTTCCAACGAATGCGGCCAGCGTCCCGCGAACCTGTTCTTCCGTCAATACGGCTTGTCCCGGCTGAAGCCGTTCGATCGTTTCGCCGGTCCAATCCTCCGTATCCGTCGAATAGCCGATACAAAGCTCGGCTTCATACTGCTTGGGCATTTCTTGTATGTACTCGACGAATCGGGTAGCTCTGCCCAAACATAGCGGCAGTACGCCGGTTACTTGCGGGTCGAGCGTACCGGTGTGACCGATCCGCTTCATCCCGAGTATCCGGCGCATCTTCGCCACCACGTCGTGCGAGGTGAAGCCAGCCGGCTTGTTGACCGGCAATACACCCTCGTATATCATTGCAACGATTGCCCTACTTCCTTTATAACTTGCGTGACGACATCCGGCAGCTCACCGGCGATCGTACATCCGGAAGCTCGAACGTGTCCCCCTCCGCCGAAAGACTTGGCGATGGCGGCTACGTCCACCGTACCATTGGAGCGAAAG
The DNA here is from genome assembly GCF_005938385.1 of Paenibacillus mesophilus. Taxonomy (GTDB): domain Bacteria; phylum Bacillota; class Bacilli; order Paenibacillales; family NBRC-103111; genus Paenibacillus_AB; species Paenibacillus_AB mesophilus. Next base: position 241,233 of record NZ_VCRA01000002.1, on the reverse strand, counting down.
CTGACCTTCACCGTCCGCTCGTCCGTCTGCTTGAACAATAGCCCTACCTCGACGCCTTCGATGTTGCGCGGATACAGAATGAGACCTTCCATATCTTCCGAAGTGGCTCCCGTTTGTCTGATGTCGTCCTGCGATACGGTAATCCAGCTTACTTTTTTATCGAAAGCGAAAGACAATGTGGTGAGCACCTGCTTCAATACGGCAATGTGCGAAAACGTTATTTTCTCCAGCACTTGCTCCGCCAGCTTGTGACCCGCCACTCCGGCGGCAAGAAGCTCTGCGGCGATCTTCATCACCTTGGGCGTCGTATTCGAATAACGAAATCCTCCCGTATCGGTCAGAAGCCCCGTATACAAAGCCGTCGCCAGCTCGATCGCGAGCGGCAGCCGCATTTCCTCCGCCAAATCATACAGCACTTCTACAGTCGCCGCCGCGTCTTCGCGAATCAGCTGCACGTCTCCGAAATAATCGTTCGTAGCATGGTGATCGATATTGAGCACCTGAACGTCTTCGGCGAACAGCTCGCTTACTTTGCCGATACGCGAGGCGTCGGCGCAATCGACGCTGATGACGAACCGGAAACGTTCTTCCGGCTGCCGTTCCTCATAGCGCAGCAGCCGGTCGAAGCCCCACAAATAACCGAACTTGTCCGGCGTCTTGCCCTCATTGATCATCACATACCGTTTGCCGATACGCTCCAGCATCCATCCGACCGCCAGCGTCGAGCTGGCTGCGTCGCCGTCGGGATTCACATGGGCAACGACGAGGAATCCGTCGTTCGCCTCGATGAACGCCCGGGCGGCGGCCAGCTGTTCGGGATAAGGACGAGCGTGGAGGGAGGCCGTCATACGCTCGCATTCCCGTTATTGATTTTGTTCAACAGCTCGTCGATACGGCTGCCGTACTCGATCGAAGCATCGAACTGGAACTGCAGCTCCGGCGTAATGCGAAGCCGGATCCGCTTGCTGAGCTCGGAGCGGATAAATCCGGTCGCCTTCGCAATCGCCTTGAGCGATTCTTCCTTCTGCTGCTCGGTGCCGAGTACGCTCAGGAACACTTTGGCCTGCGACAAATCGTTCGTCACATCGACCCCGGTAACGGTTATAAAACCGACGCGCGGATCTTTCAGCTCCGACTGCAAAATTTGGCTCAATTCTTTTTTAATTTGCTCGCCGACACGGCCGACACGTACTTTTGCCATCGGTCATCACCTTTCTACGGTTTCCATCACGAACGCCTCGATGACGTCCCCTTCTTTAATATCGTTATATTTCTCGATGGAAATACCGCACTCGTACCCTTGTGACACTTCGCGAACATCGTCTTTGAATCGCTTCAGCGAGTCGACCTTGCCCGTAAATACGACAATGCCGCCGCGGATGACGCGCAATTCCGCCGCCCGGGTAATTTTGCCCGAAGTAATCATACATCCGGCTATCGTACCGATTTTGGTAACCTTGAACAGGTTGCGCACTTCGGCCTGGCCGATGACTACTTCCTTGTACACCGGATCCAGCATGCCCTTCATCGCTTGCTCGATCTCTTCGATCACTTTGTAAATAATGCTGTGCAGACGGATGTCTACCTTCTCCTGCTCGGCGGTCGCCATGGCAGCCGGCTCCGGCCGGACGTTGAAGCCGATGATGATGGCATTCGACGCGGACGCGAGGATGATATCCGATTCGGTGATCGCGCCTACTCCATTGTGCAAAATTTTGACGCGGACGCCTTCCACTTCAATTTTCGCGAGGGATCCTTTGAGCGCTTCGACGGATCCTTGAACGTCGCCCTTGATAATGACGTTCAAATCTTTGATCTCGCCTTCCTTGATGTGTTTGTACAAATCGTCGAGCGTTACGCGGCTGTTCGCGCCCATCGTCGATTGACGATGCGTCGTCATCCGGCGTTCCGCGATCGCTCTTGCTTTCCGTTCGTCCTCGAACGCGAGGAACGGATCGCCGGCTTGCGGCACTTCCGTAAGACCGGTTATTTCTACAGGCGTGGACGGACCCGCTTCCTTCAGACGACGGCCCTTGTCGTTAACCATGGCCCGAACGCGGCCGAAGCATACGCCCGCTACGAAGGCGTCTCCGATCTTCAATGTTCCGTGCTGGATCAAGATCCGGGCAACCGGGCCTTTTCCTTTGTCCAGCTCGGCCTCGATGACCGTTCCTCTCGCCCGCTTGTTCGGGTTCGCCTTGAATTCCTGCACTTCCGCCACGAGCAAAATCATCTCGAGCAGTTCTTCCAGGCCTTGCTTTTGTTTCGCCGAAATGTTAACGAAGATCGTATCTCCGCCCCACTCCTCCGGAACGAGGTTGTACTCGGTCAGTTCCTGCTTGATTTTGTCCGGGTTGGCGTCCGGCTTGTCGATCTTGTTCACCGCGACGATAATCGGCACGTTAGCGGCCTTCGCATGGCTGATCGCTTCGACGGTTTGCGGCATAACGCCGTCATCCGCCGCTACGACGATAATCGTAATGTCCGTTACTTGGGCGCCGCGCGCGCGCATCGAAGTGAACGCTTCGTGACCCGGAGTATCCAGGAACGTAATCTTTTTGTTTTTGATCTCGACCTGATACGCGCCGATATGCTGGGTAATGCCCCCCGCTTCGCCTTCCGATACGTTCGTCTGACGGATGGCGTCGAGCAGCGTAGTTTTACCGTGGTCGACGTGACCCATAATCGTGACGACCGGCGGACGCTCGAGCAGATCCTCAGCCTCGTCCTTCTCCTCGATCGTCTCGAAGTTGTCTTCTTCGACCGGAAGCTTGACTTCCACTTCCACTTTGAATTCGTTCGCGACAAGCAGGATCGTATCAAGCTCCAGCTCCTGGTTGATCGTCGCCATCGTGCCGAGGAGCAGCAGCTTCTTGATAACTTCGGAGGCGTCTTTATGAAGCAATTTGCAAAGATCGCCTACGGTCATTGTGCCCCGTACGATAATTTTCTTCGGCGTATTGTCGATTTTTTCTTTGCGGACAGGCTCCTGTCCTCTGCCTCTGCCGCCTTGCTTGCCTTTATAACCGGCTCCGCCCGATCTGTTGTTCTGGGTCGGCTTCGGTTTCTTCGACGTCTTCACATTTTGATTTACGTTAATATCGTCCAAGTTCTCGACGGTTGTGCGGATCACTTCCGCTTTATTGAAACGAGGGTCGGCGTTTTTCAGAGCGCTCGCCCGGTCTCTGTCCTGATATCCCCGATCACGGTCGGTACGCGGGGGCGCTTGGCGCGGAGCCGCCGTAGGCTGAATGGCCGCAGCCGGTTTTGCTCCTCCGCCTTGACCGCCTCCTTGTGGACGGTTATTGTCGAAACGGCGTTGACCGTCTCCGGCCGGACGTCCTTGACCTCCTTGACCGCCTCCTTGCGGACGGTTTCCGCCTTGGTACGGCGGACGGCTGCCTCCTTGACCACCTTGCGGACGATCGCCATACGGTCGGCCTTGGCCGCCTGGACCTCCCTGGCCGCCTCCTTGCGGACGGTTCCCGCCTTGGTACGGCGGACGGTTATTGTCGTAACGGCGCTGGCCGTCTCCGCCTTGACCGCCTTGCGGACGGTCTCCATACGGACGTCCTTGGCCGCCTTGACCTCCCTGACCGCCTCCTTGCGGACGGTTCCCGCCTTGGTATGGCGGACGATTGTTGTCGTAACGGCGTTGGCCGTCTCCGCCTTGACCGCCTTGCGGACGGTCTCCATACGGACGTCCTTGGCCGCCTCCTTGCGGACGGTTCCCTTGGTACGGAGGACGATTATTATCGTAACGGCGCTGGCCGTCTCCGCCTTGCGGACGGTCTCCACGGTCTCCGCCCTGCGGACGATCCCCACGATCTCCGCCCTGCGGACGATCCCCACGATCTCCGCCTTGCGGACGGTCTCCACGGTCTCCGCCCTGCGGACGATCCCCACGATCTCCGCCTTGCGGACGATCTCCGCGTTCTCCGCCTTGCGGGCGATCTCCACGGTCTCCGCCCTGCGGACGGTCTCCACGGTCTCCACCTTGCGGACGATCGCCGCGGTCCCCGCCTTGCGGACGATCTCCGCGATTATCTTGCCCTCCTGCACCCGGTCTAGGGGCCGGCTTGCCGCCTTGCGAGTTGGATGCCGAGCCAGCCGAGCTGCCTTCGCCTGCAGCACGTTTTGCTGCAGCATTTGCTTTTACGTCACGGAAAAACTTTTCCACTTTATCAACCGCCTCATTTTCCATAACGCTCATATGGTTGTTTACTGGAACACTCAAACGTTTTAGAATCGTAATAATTTCCTTGCTGCTCATGTTCAAAGATTTTGCATATTCGTACACCCGTAATTTATCTTTGTCCTGATTACTCAATAGGTTCCACCTCCGGGGGTTTTACGAGACACGGCTTGATCAGCTGTGCCAATCCTGAATCCAGTACGGCCACAAGCACCCGCGCTTCCTTTCCGATCGCGGCTCCGAGTTCGTACCGGCTGAAACTCTCCGACAGTTCGACATTGTAGTGCTGGCATTTGTCCCGGTACTTCTTCCGGGTATTGTCGGAAGCGTCCTCCGCCATCACGACTAGGCGAGCCTGTCCCGACCGGATCGCTTTAAGGACGCCTTCCTCCCCGAATGCCAGTTTCCCCGCCCGCATGGCGAGTCCCATATACGATAATGCTTTATTCGGCTTGCTCATCGGGTTTTCCGCAGCTTACCGATTTGAATTTGTCTTGTACGGCCAAGAAAGACTGTTCGAGCGAATCGTGCTGCTCCGGCGTCAGGCTTACCTTGAGAGCGCGCTCGAACGCTTTCGTTTTTCTTGCTTTTTTGAACGCTTCCGCGTCCCCGCATATATAAGCGCCGCGCCCGTTTTTCTTGCCTGTCGGATCGAGCTCGACTTCGCCTTCCGGCGTGCGGACGACGCGCAGCATCTCCCGCTTCGATAACGTCTTCTGGCAGACGATACATTTGCGCTGCGGTACTTTTCTTACTTTCACGGCGATCCCCACCTGAAAAATGTAGTCGGCTCGGCAACAATAACTGCTTTAATACGGATTCTAGTCGATGCTGACCGAATCTTGCGGCATCTCCTCGCCGGACGAACGCGGTCTGCCCAGCTCCTGCTCGGCTTGGGATTCGCTCTTGATATCGATTTTCCAGCCGGTCAGCTTGGCGGCTAGACGGGCGTTCTGTCCTTTGATACCGATCGCGAGCGACAGCTGGTAGTCCGGGACGATGACACGGGCCATCTTCTCCGCCTCGAACACGTTCACTTCCAGCACCTTGGAAGGACTGAGCGCATTCGCCACATACTCCTCGACGCTTTCCGACCAGCGCACGATATCGATTTTTTCGCCACGCAGCTCGTTTACGATCGTTTGCACGCGGGTGCCCTTCGGCCCGACGCACGACCCTACCGGATCGACCTCGTCGTTGCGCGAATGGACGGCGATTTTCGAACGGAAGCCGGCCTCCCTCGCGACGGAGCGGATTTCGACGACACCGTCGTATATTTCCGGAACTTCCAGCTCGAACAGACGTTTCAGCAGCCCGGGATGCGTACGGGAGAGAATGATCTGAGGGCCCTTCGTCGTATTCTCCACCTTCGTAATGTACGCCTTGATCCGGTCCTGATGCTTGAACTTCTCGCCCTGCATCAGCTCGCTGAGCGGAAGCACCGCCTCGACCTTGCCCAGATCCAAGTAAATGTTGCGCAAATCTTGACGCTGCACGGTGCCGGTCACGATATCTTCCTCGCGGTCGATAAACGCGTTATAAATCAGTCCGCGCTCCGCCTCGCGGATTCGCTGGGTGACGACCTGCTTTGCCGTTTGGGCGGCGATCCGTCCGAAGTCGCGCGGGGTCACTTCGATTTCCACGATGTCGTCCAACTGGAAGTTCGGATTGATCTCTCTCGCCGCATGCTGCGAAATTTCCAATCTGGGGTCGAGCACGTCGTCCACAACCGTCTTACGGGCATACACTTTAATAAGTCCGGTATGACGGTTGATGTCTACTCTTACATTTTGCGCCGTGTTGAAATTGCGTTTATAGCTCGATATGAGGGCCGCTTCGATCGCATCGATCAAAACATCCTTCGCTATCCCTTTTTCCCGCTCGATATCCGACAACGCTTCGATAAATTCCATGTTCATGGTTTGGGAATTCCCCCTTTCAAGGCTAGAAACGGCTAGGGAACTTTAACGGAATTACCGTCGGAGAGTAGAAACGTTATTCCGTTATAGTTCCTAGAATAAAATGGCAAGTCTCGCGCTGGCGATTTTGCCTGCCGGAATTTCCGTTGTTTTTTTGGCGGTCTGAACGACGATAGCCTCTTCGGTATAATCTAGCAGCCGTCCTTCGAATTCTTTCGCGCCGTCTATCGGCTCGTATGTCGTTACGAACACATTCTTGCCTACTGCGCGGACGTAGTCCTGCGGCTTCTTAAGCGGGCGCTCGGCGCCGGGAGAAGACACTTCGAGGAAGTAAGCGGTCGGGATTGGATCTTTCTCGTCCAGCCGTTCGCTTAAATACTCGCTGATTCGTCCGCAATCGTCGATATCGATACCGCCCTCTTTATCTACAAAGACGCGAAGGAACCAGTTGCTGCCCTCCTTCACGTACTCGATGTCCACCAGCTCGAACCCTTCCCGCTCCAAAAAGGAAGCAAGCATTTCCTCCACGGCCGTTTTGATTTGCTGCGCCATGGTCGACCTCCTCTGCTACGATTGCCGGGTAGCCTCCGATATGTGAGATAAAACGTAAAGAGTGGGTTTCCCCACTCTCCTGTCGCGACGTTCTATCCATCCTCATTATTGCCAAAAATGATTATACCATAACAGTTGTTTCCTTTCAACCGTTTTCACCGCAGTTTTCTTGCAATTTCGCGGGTTCCCGCCGTTTTTTGAGAAACCATACACAAAATAGACGGGAGCCCAAAAACGTCAAAAAAAGCGTGCACCAAGTCCAATACCAGCTCCAGTGCAAGTAGGCGATCAGCCGCGTATTTTTCTCGATCAGCACTTCTGTGACCGTCATCGCCGTGCAGTAAATGCCGAAGTAGCATAACTGGAACAAAAGTCCGCGTCCGGTCGGATAACGAGCGTTAAATACGGCGCATATGGTAGGGTAAGCCAAAAATTCGTACGTAAGGCTTGTCCGGTTCACGGACGCCAGCTCCCGGACCGGGTACTCCAACATGCCGAGCTCGACGACGATCAATCCGAAAAACCAGGTGATCATCTGCTTGAACAGAAAAGCGGTATGCGCAATGCGGACCCGGTCCTTCGGCACCAGGAAAACGAGAATGGCCAAAGACAGAACCCATACGGCCCCCAGGATGACCCATTCCAGCGTCATGGCAGATTTCTCCTTTCCGAGCGCAGTGCCTGTGACTTGAAAAACCAACGGGTGTAGATGTTTGCCGCAACGAAAGTGATCGCAAAATCGAGCCCGCTCCAGTACCACGTGTACCGTTTATAGTCCAGCACTTCGGTATGGACGGATAAATTCCAATCAAACAAGGTCAAGCCGAAAACCCATAGGAGCGAGTAGCATATGCGAAATGTTGCCGAATGTTTGGGTTCGAATATGTAATAGATTGCACAAGCCAGCGGATAAAAGAAAAATTCCGTCGTCAAGCATAAATCCGTCGCCTTCGGAAATTCGCGAACCGGAAACGCAATCCAGCCCAAGCGGACCTGCACGAGCGAACCGATCCATGTAATCGCTTGGCATGCCAGAAAAGCGATCCAGGCTTCTCTGCGTTTGCGCTCCGGTATCATGAGGCAGCCCGTAATCCCGAGCATCCATAACGTAATCAAAATGAATCTTTCGGAAGACAATAACATGAACGTCCCTCTCGACAAATCGGATTGTTCCGTCAGTTTTCCCTTGGGAGGGCGGTCCAATTCTTCGGCAGTGCGATCAGAAAAAAACAGCCTCCCGAGGAGGCTGCGTACGTTGTGCCGGATTTATCAAAACAATGAGAGCTGGTTCGACTCGGGAAGGCCGCGGAAGCAGCCCATGCCGCCCAAAATTTCAACGATCGTCTTCGTCGCTTTCGCCTTCGATTGGAAATCTTCAATCGAGAGAAACGAGCCTTCCTCGCAAGCGGCCGCGATATTGCGCGCCGCGTTCTCGCCGACGCCTTGAATGGCGGAAAACGGCGGGATCAGCGAATTTTCTTCGATTTTGAACCGGGTCGCGTCGGATCGGTACAGATCGATGCTTTTGAACGAGAAGCCGCGCGCCGTCATCTCTAGCGCCATTTCGAGAACGGACACCATCGCCTTTTCTTTCGGCGCGGCCTGAAACCCTTTGGCTTCGATTTCGATCAGCTTCGCTTTAATCGCTTCGTAGCCTTGGCAGCACAATTCGATATCGAAATCTTCCGAGGCGCGCACCGAAAAGTAGGTCGCATAGAACGCAATCGGATGATACAGCTTGAAATAAGCGGTGCGAACCGCGGAGATGACGTAAGCGGCCGCATGCGCCTTCGGGAACATATACTCGATTTTCAGACACGAGTCGATGTACCATTTCGGCACCTTGCAGTTTTTCATTTCTTCGATCCATTCGTCGGTGAGTCCTCTACCTTTACGTACGCTTTCCGTTATTTTGAACGCTAGACCCGCGTCCATCCCGGCCTTGTAGATCAAATACAGCATAATGTCGTCGCGGCAGCCGATAACGGTTTTGATATTGCATGTATTGTTCTTGATCAGCTCTTGGGCGTTCCCGAGCCAAACGCCGGTTCCGTGGGAAAGCCCGGATATTTGCAGCAAGTCAGCGAACGACGACGGCTGCGTCTCCTGAAGCATTTGCCGGACGAACTTCGTACCCATCTCCGGAACGCCGTAAGTCGCCACCGGGGAGCGGATCTGCTCCGGCGTAACGCCGAGTGCGTCCGTCGAGCTGAACAAGCTCATCACTTTCGGATCGTTCATCGGAAGAGTCGTCGGATCGATCCCCGTCAAGTCCTGAAGCATCCGCATCATCGTCGGATCGTCGTGTCCCAGTATGTCGAGCTTCAGCAGATTATCCTCGAATGCATGATAGTCGAAATGCGTCGTCTTCCACTCCGCTTTCGTATCGTCCGCCGGATATTGCACCGGCGTAACGTCCTCCACCTCGATGTAATCGGGAACGACGACGATGCCGCCGGGATGCTGGCCGGTACTGCGCTTCACGCCGGTACAGCCTTGGGCAAGCCGAAGCACTTCCGCGGTGCGCCACTTTTTCCCGTGCTCCTCCTCGAACTTTTTCACGTAGCCGAACGCCGTTTTTTCGGCGACCGTTCCGATCGTCCCCGCGCGGAACACGCTTTTTTCCCCGAACATGATCTTCGTGAAATTGTGCGCCTCCGGCTGGTATTCGCCCGAGAAGTTCAAGTCGATATCGGGAACTTTATCGCCTTTGAAGCCGAGGAACGTTTCGAACGGGATGTCTTGTCCTTCGCCTTTCATCTTGGCCCCGCATTTCGGACAAAGCTTCTCCGGCAGGTCGAAGCCGCTCGGAATGCTTCCGTCGAGGAACCATTCGCTGTGCTTGCATGACCGGCACATATAATGCGGGGGAAGCGGATTAACTTCCGAAATGCCCAGAAACGTGGCGACAACGGACGAACCTACCGAACCCCGCGAGCCTACCAAATACCCGTCTTCGTTCGACTTTTTTACGAGCCGCGCCGAGATCAAGTAGTTCGCAGAGAAGCCGTAGCTGATAATCGGCTTCAGCTCTTTTTCCAGCCTCGCCACGACAACCTCGGGAACGTCCTCCCCATAAAACTCTTTCGCGGTCCGGTAGCACGTGCTGCGGATTTCTTCCTCCGCCCCTTCGATAATCGGCGTGAACAGCTCCTTCGGGAACAAATCATACTGCTCGATCAGATCGGCGAACAAGTTCGTGTTCGTAACAACCGCTTCATAAGCTTTCTGTTCGCCCAAATGCGCGAATTCCTCCAGCATCTCGCGGGTCGTCCGGAAATGAACGTCCGGCTTCTTCATATCCTTCAACGGGCTGAAGCCGGTGATGCCGTGTATCGTAATGTCGCGGTGAATTTTCTCCCGCGGATGCAAGTAATGCACGTTGCCGGTGGCGACAACCCATTTCCCCTGCTTCTCGGCGATTTGCACGATGCGCCGGTTCGCTTCTTCCAGCTCCAGCCGGCTGCCGACAAGTCCTTTATCGACGAGATGCATGTTGACGCCGATCGGCTGCACTTCCAGCACGTCGTAAAATTCGGCCACCTGCTCCGCTTCTTCCACAGATTTGTTCAGCACCGTCTCGTAAAACTCGCCTTTCTCGCAGCCGGACGAAATAAGCAGCCCTTCCCTCAGCTCGATCAGCTTGCTTCTCGGGATGCACGGTACTCTCTTGAAATATTCGGTATGCGACAGCGAAACGAGCTTGTACAAGTTCTTTTTGCCGGTCAAATTTTTCGCATATATGCAGCAGTGGAACGGGCGGGTGTTGGATAAATCTTTCCCTACCTCGTCATTCAGCTGGCGGAGCGTCGTCTTCCCGCGTTCCGCGGCGTCTTTCAGCATATGGAACAACACTTGCCCGAGCGCAGCGGAGTCGTCGACCGCGCGGTGATGGTTTTCCAGCCCGACCTTGAATTTGTCGGACAACGTATTCAGCCGGTGGTTTTTCAGCGTCGGATATTGGATACGGGCCAGTTCCAGCGTATCGAGCACCGGATTGGTCAGCACCGGCAGGCCGAGCCGCTTGCAAAACTCCTGGATGAACCCGATATCGAACCGGGCGTTGTGCGCGACGAGAACGGCGTCCCCGACGAACTCGATAAACTTCGGCAGCACGTCCTCAAGCTCCGGAGCTCCTACGACCATGTCGTCGGTAATGTGCGTAAGCTGGCTTATATGATAGGGGATTTTTTCATGCGGATTGACGAATGTCTCGAACTTGTCGATAACTTTGCCGTCCTGCATCTTGACGCCAGCCAGCTCGATGATCTTGTTGTTGATAACCGATAGACCCGTCGTCTCAATGTCGAATACGATGTAGGTCGCTTCCGCGAGCGGTTCGTCCGTCTCGTTGATTACAACCGGGACCGAATCGTTAACCACATTCGCTTCCATGCCGTAAATGATTTTGATGCCATGCTTCTTGGCCGCCTTGTTCGCCTCGGGGTACGCCTGCACGTTGCCGTGATCGGTAATGGCGATCGCTTTATGCCCCCATTTGGCGGCAGTCTTGATATAAGCGTCTATGGGCGTGACGGCGTCCATCGTACTGAGCGTCGTATGCAGATGAAGCTCGACGCGTTTCTCCTCGGCGTCGTCCTTGCGCTCCGGCGGCGCGACGACTTCGGTAAGGTCGCTCGGGATCATGACGAGCTCCGGCACCATCATGAACCGGTCGTATTCAACTTTGCCCCGGGCGCGAATCCATTTGCCGTCGGCCAGCAAATTCAATATTTTCAAATCTTCCTTGTTGCGGGCGAACGCCTTCATCATAAGCGAATCGGAGAAATCGGTCAGCTTGAACTCGAACAGCGTATTGCCGTTTTTCAATTCCTTTTTGTCCAGGCCGAAAATAAGACCTTGCACGGTCACTTTCTTCTCTTCTTCCAGAACGTCCTTCAGCGGGACCGGAGGCTCCTTGATATCGTAGCCCATCACGAGCTTCAATTCGCCTTCCGGCACTTCCGGCGTCTCGGCTTCCGTATCGACGGCCGTCATGATTTCCTGGATGACCGTCCGTTCCTCCTCGACGACGCGCTGCGCAAACTTCTCGAATTCCACGTTGCTGCTCTCGCTTACGGCAAGCCGGACATTGTACTTCCGGTTGAAATTTTCGTCAAAGAAGCGCTGGACCCAACCGTCGACGCTCCTTTTCCTGGCCATTTCCAATCCGATCGCGTCCAGCATCCGCAGCGTCACGATACCGCCCGGCGCCACCTCGTACTTCGCCTTGCTCATCCACCCGTTTACGGATGTCGCTTCGCGCTGCACCCATTCGAGAAACAGGCCCCAGTATGCGTCCACGAGGTCGGGATCGCTTACGTCATCCGTATAGTTCAGCACGAGGCGAATTTTGGATATGTGCGCGAACTTGTCTTGAATCATTTTGTAGAACGAACGGTAGATGTCGAGCGGGATCAATGTCGATTTATGAATAAATAAGGTCCATTCCCGATTGCTGCGGCTGCACTCCACCCGCTCGATGTGACCGTCCGCAAAATAGGCTTCGACGACGTTATTCGGCACGGCCGCCTGCGCAAGCAAAAGCTCGAACCGTTTCCTCTTGTCCGCCGTATTGCTCATCCGGTTCCCCCCAAACTTGCAGCTAGTAATAGATTGCTAGAGTCGCGGCGAAAAAACAACCCCAAAAAGCGAAGTTAAGCTCGGCGGCTTATCCTGATCCCTTCTTGGGGTTCGACTGCAGCGATTAGGATCTTTAACGGAATTACCGCCCTGACTGACGACCCGAGCTTTGTGGTTCGGCAAAGTCCCGGTCGTCAGAGTGCAGGTACGTTATTCCGTTAAAGTTCCTTAATAAGACTTTCCGAAGACAACCGTATGTTCGGCCTTCGATCCGCATACGACGCACGCCGATTTACGCTCGGCAGGCTCGAACGGGATGTTCCGGCTCGTGGCGCCGGTCTCCTCTTTCACTTGCTTCTCGCACACTTCGGAGCCGCACCAGCCGGTCAGTACGAAGCCCCGCTGTGCATCCAGGAAGCTCTTCATTTCGTCAAGCGTGTCCACTATTTTGAAATTGCTTTCCATAAACGCCTTGGCGTTGTTGTACATTGTCTGGTGAACGTCATCCAGCATCTTCCGGACTTCTTCCACGATCGCATCGAGCCGGACCGGACGCTTCTCGCCCGATACGCGGGATACGAGCACGGCTTGTCCGTTCTCCATATCGCGGGGACCGAACTCGATCCGAACCGGAACTCCGCGCATTTCGTATTCGTTGAACTTCCAGCCGGGGCTTTGATCCGGATTATCGTCGATCTTGACCCGGATTCCCGCACGCTTCAATTCGAAGAACATCTCTTCCGCGCGAGGAACGACTTGATCGCGGGTTTTCGGAGGACCGATCGGGATGACGACCGCTTGCGTCGGTGCAACCTTCGGAGGAAGGGCAAGTCCGCGATCGTCGCCATGCACCATAATCAAGGCACCGATCAGCCGGGTGCTTACTCCCCACGATGTCGTGTGCACGAATTGCTGCGAGTTGTCCCTGTCCAAATATTTAATGTCGAACGCCTGCGCGAAGTTGGTTCCCAAATAGTGGGACGTACCCGCTTGAACCGCTTTACCGTCCTTCATCATCGCTTCGATCGAATAGGTGTCGACTGCTCCGGCAAATTTCTCCGACGGCGTCTTCTGACCCATTATAACCGGAATAGCCAAGAAATTCTCGGCAAAATCGCGGTATACTTCGAGCATTTGCATCGTTTCTTTCCGAGCGTCCGCTTCGTCCTCGTGAGCCGTATGGCCTTCCTGCCACAAAAACTCGGTCGTTCGCAGGAACGGCAGCGTCCGCTTCTCCCAGCGGACAACGTTCGCCCACTGATTGATCAGCACAGGCAGATCGCGATACGAATTGATCCAGTTCGAGTACATATGGCCGATCATCGTTTCCGAAGTCGGACGAATCGCAAGACGCTCCTCCAGCTTCTCTCCGCCGGCTTCCGTCACCCACGGCAATTCGGGATTGAAGCCTTCGACATGCTCCTTTTCCTTCTGGAAGAAGCTCTCGGGAATGAACAACGGGAAATATGCGTTGCGGTGCCCGGTTTCCTTGAATCTCCGGTCGAGCTCGCGCTGGATGTGCTCCCATATTTCGTAGCCGTCCGGACGGAGCACGACGCATCCGCGAACGGGCGAATAGCTCATCAATTCCGCTTTGCTGATCGCATCTATGTACCAGCGGGAAAAATCTTCGCTTTGCGGCGTAATTTCTTTTACGAACTGCTTCTCTTTATCTTTGGACATATGGAACGAGAGCCTCCTAAATTGGTCCCCCAAAAGTGAAGTTATCCTCTGTAGCTTATTCCGAGTACTTTTGGGGGAGCCCCCTGAAATTCAAACCCCTCAAAACATCCATGCCGTTGTGCAGCATCATTGACGATAAATGGAAATTTTTCAGGTAGCGAAATTTATCCTCTGCAGCTTATTCCGAGTACTTTTGGGGGAGCCCCACTTTAACCGCGAACCGCAGACAGGACACAATTCGCTTGTGTCCTGTCCGGTGGCTTCGTCAGCCTTTGATCAAGCGCAAAATATCGTTATACGTTACCGCGATCATAAGCAGCATCAGCATCGCGAAGCCGACGAAATGAACCATGCTCTCCCGGCTAGGATCTACCGGTCTGCCCCGCACCGCTTCGAATGCGAGAAAGACTAGTCTGCTCCCGTCCAAAGCCGGAAAGGGCAGCAAATTGAATATTCCCAAGTACAGGCTCATGATGGCCGCCCAGAACGTATACTGCGGAAGTCCGGCGCTGGCGTGCTCTCCGGTTACTTCCACAATACGAACCGGTCCTCCGAGATCGTCCAGCTTGAAGTTGCCGAGAATAAGCGTCTTGAAGCCGATCATAATCTGCTTGGTCGCTTCGACCATATTGGTCCAGCCGCCGGTGATCGCCTCTCCGATCTTCGTGTTCCGTTTATCCGACGTCAACCTGACCCCTACCAGCGCAACATCTTCCTTCATTTCCGGCGTCACTTGGATTTGCTGCTCATTGCCGCCGCGCTGGATTGTCCAGTCCATCTTCTTATTGGCCGAGCCGCGAATGAGTCCGGTCAAGTCGCTCGGATTGTCGCCGATCTGCTGGCCGTTCACCCGGGTAATGATGTCTCCGCTCTGCAAGCCGGCCTTCTGCGCAGGCGAATCGGGCTCGACGCGATCGATCTTGACGTTTACCGGCATGCCGGCCAAAAATAAGACGGTCACGAACAAAACGAAGGCCAATATAAAATTCATGAACGGTCCGGCGAAGATCGACAACGCCCGTTGACCGACCGTCTTGCTGCCGAATTGCCGGTCCCAAGGGGCGATCTGCGTTTCCTTCGATTTGGCGATCATGAACGCTTGAGGGTGAACCGCATAAGTCAGCTTCTCACCGTCCACATCGAGCGAGACCGACAACTCGCGTTCCAAATCGATCCGATCAACCGTTCCTTGAACGACATTGGACCGTTGGTCGAGCTGGTCCAAATAAATACGATTGACCCGGCCTTGCTCGAGAGATACGGCTATCGTCTGACCCGGCTGAATCTGGACGATTTCAGGGTCTTCCCCGGCCATCCGGACGAAGCCGCCGATCGGAAGCAGTCTGAGCGTATAGCGGGTTTCGCCGCGAATGAACGAAAACAGTTTAGGTCCGAAGCCGATCGCGAATTCGCGAACGAGTATGCCGGCCCGCTTCGCGAAATAATAATGTCCCCATTCGTGTATCGTGACGAGCACGAAAAACAGGAGCACGATTTGAAAAATAACCTGAGGTGACAAAAGCATCTTCCTCCCGCGGCGCTAGCCCATAGACTTGGGAGTCGCGATGAAACAAGCTGCCCGTCCCGGCAATGCCGCTCCTCGTCGATGAGGAAATCAGTCGCGGTCAACGGATTGATTATTTCTGCGAAGCTCCTCAGGAACTGTCACGTAATAACAAAACAGGAGTCTGTCAGACGAAACATTTTTAGCGAATATTTATCCAATGTTGACTGTAAATCTTGCTTTCAGTTGCATAAATGGACGTTCTTGCATAAATATTCGCCGATTTCGAATCGTCGGACAGACTCCCAGGTCATTCCGCGAAAGTTCCTTAGTTCCAGCTTGTACTAAGATTAACATTATTCTTTACTATAATACAAGCTTGCCGCAAGGATCAGAACCTGTTGCTCAAAAGCGGAAACGTTGCCGCGCGTTTACCCCGTTTCTCCGGTCATTTCCCGTACGAGCCCGCCAGCCGGCGAGCCCAGCCGTCGGCTTCGACGATTTGTTCGAGAGTAGGCGCCGCGACCGTCTCGTGACGATCTATGACGGACTCGATCACATTCTCGATTTCCAGGAATCCGATTTCGCCGGCCACGAATCTCGATACGGCAATTTCATTGGCGGCGTTGAATACGGCTGTCATCGTGCCTCCCGTTTTTCCGCATTCGTATGCCATACGCAAGCACGGGAAACGGTCGAAATCCATTTTACGGAAATGCAGTTTCCCAAGCTCCGTCAAATCGAGGGATTGCACCGGAGAAACGAGCCTTTCGGGATATGTAAGCGCATACTGGATCGGAACTCTCATATCCGGCAAGCCCATCTGGGCGATCATACTCCGGTCCTCGAACTCCACAAAGGAATGAATGATGCTCTCCGGATGAATGACGACTTCGATCCGCTCGTACGGAAGTCCGAACAGCCAATGGGCTTCTATCACTTCCAAGCCTTTGTTCGCCATCGTTGCCGAATCGATCGTTATTTTCGCTCCCATCGACCAGTTCGGATGAGCGAGCGCTTGCTCGACCGTAACGCCCTTAAGCTCTTCGCGCGTCCGGTTGCGGAACGATCCGCCGGATGCGGTCAGCACGATTTTGCGCAACGCCGACATCGATTCGCCATTCAAGCATTGGAATATCGCGGAATGCTCGCTGTCCACCGGCAGCAGCTTGACGTTGTTTCGTTCGGCTGCCGCGGACACAAGATGCCCGCCGCTTACCAGCGTTTCTTTGTTGGCAAGTCCGATATGCTTGCCCGCTTCAATGGCTGCAAGCGTCGGCTTCAATCCTTGGCTGCCCACGATCGCGGTAACGACGATATCCGCATCGTTGCCGGCCGCCGTCTCGATCAGCCCTTGCTCGCCGTACAAGATCGTCGTTCCAGACGGAATGTGGGAAGCGATTTTGTCCGCCAATTCCTTTGTTGCGACGGAAACCTGCTTCGGCCGGAACCGGTTCGCCTGTTCGATCAGCAGCTCCCAGTTTTGCCCCGCCGCGAGCGCCTCCAGCCGGAAACGTTCGGGGTAGCGGGAAATGACATCCAACGTCTGCGTACCGACCGATCCGGTACTGCCCAATAAGGAAACTCGTTTCAAATCGATTCCACCTCAATGAACAATAATCGTTACTGCGGGATAAGGGAAAGCAATTGAACGAACGGAAAGACGATCAGCCAGCTGTCGCAACGGTCCAACACGCCGCCGTGTCCTGGTAAAACGGAGCCCGTATCCTTAATGTTGCGAATCCGTTTGTAGGCGGACTGAATCAAATCGCCGGTTTGGCCGACGACCGCGATTACGAAGCCGAGCCCGATCGCCTTGCTCCAAGACAGCAGCTCCGGTGCGTATAGGGAGAAGCAAAGCGCGGCAACGATCGAGACGGCTATCCCGCCAAGGGCACCCTCCACCGTTTTCTTCGGGCTGATCGTAGGCCAGAGCGGCCTCTTACCGAACGCCTTGCCGCAGAAATAGGCTCCTGAATCGGTTGTCCATATGCAGGCGAAGGTTAACAACGTCCAATACAATCCATGATCGCCGAGACGGGTCGTGATCATGTAATGAAAGCCTATTCCCAAGTAGACGATCCCCAGAAACACGACGGCCGCTTGATCGATCGTCACTTTGTTCTTGGAAATAACGGTCATTGCAAACAGCAGAAACATGGCGAGCCAGATGGCCGCCGCTTGAGGGATCGAGCCCCACTCGGGATAAACTTCCCAAGGAAATGCAAGATAGAGCGTAAACAAAAAACCGATCAGAGCGGTCAGACGCACGGGCGGATGACCGTTCATACGGGTATATTCGTAATAACCGACGGCTGCGAGCAGCATGATCAAAGCGGCGTAATACAGTTTGCCCAGCATGAGAAACAATAGAAAACCGGCACCCGCCACGACTGCAGTCACGATACGTTGTCTCAAGCGATTTCCTCCGTCCGAATGCGTGTTACAAGCCGCCGTATCTTCTCGCCCGGCGCTGGTATTCGCACACCGCCTGAACCAGATGTTGTTCGGTAAACTCCGGCCAATAAATATCCGTAAACCATAGCTCGGAATAAGCCATTTGCCAAAGCAAAAAGTTACTGATACGAATTTCTCCGCTTGTCCGAATGATCAAATCGGGGTCCGGCAGCGATTGTGTGAGCAGACGGCTGGAAATAAGCGTTTCGGAAATATCTTCCTTCTTCAGTTCGCCCTGCCGCACTTGTTCGGCGATATCCCGAACGGCGTTCACGATCTCGTGGCGGCTTCCGTAGTTCAGAGCAAAATTGAGAATAAGGCCGTCATTTTGCTTCGTTCGTTCGATCGCCGCATCCACCGCATCGAGCGTATGGGCGGGCAATCCTTCCTTCCATCCGGTCATGCGGACCTGAACGTTCTTTTCGACCAGCTCGTCGAGCTCCAAAGCCAAAAACTCTTGGGGCAGCTTCATCAGAAATTCGACTTCGTCGCGGGGACGTTTCCAATTTTCCGTAGAGAAGGCGTAAAGCGTCAACACTTTGACGCCCATATCGCTGGCCCCGATCGTAGCCCGTTTGACTGCTTTCATCCCGGCGTGATGACCGGCGATGCGCGGAAGCCCGCGCCGCTTTGCCCATCGTCCGTTACCGTCCATGATGATCGCGATATGCTCCGGGATACGGTCCGGATTAAGCTCGCTGATCTCCTCCGGTCTCCGGTCGGATCGAGTCCGTTTGAAAAGATGGAACATATTCTACTCCCCACCCTTATTCGAAGCGAACACAAAAATCCCCCTTCAATGCGGGGGGCCGATTTGCAGCTGTCACACTTCCATAATTTCTTTTTCTTTGCCTGCCAGCACCTTATCGATCTCGGCAATGTACTTGTCGGTCGATTTCTGGATGTCTTCCTGGTGACGGCGGGATTCGTCCTCGGAAATACTCGACTTTTCCAGCTTCTTGATATCGTCGTTCGCGTCGCGGCGAATGTTGCGGATCGCCACTTTCGCTTCCTCGCCGAATTTTTTCGTCATTTTCACAAGCTCGCCGCGGCGTTCTTCCGTAAGCGGAGGAATGCTAAGACGAATAGACGCTCCATCGTTTGCAGGCGTCAATCCGAGCTCCGACTTCAAAATCGCTTTTTCAATCGCTGCGACGGAAGACTTGTCCCACGGTTGAATCATAATCGTACGGGAATCGGGCGTATTAATGTTGGCGAGCTGGTTGACCGGGGTCATCGATCCATAATATTCGACCTGCACGCGATCGAGCAGCGCCGGGGTAGCCCGACCTGCACGCAGGCTGGCCAGCTCCTTCTTCAGCGAGCCGATCGCCTTTTCCATCCGTTCTTCCGCACTTTTCTTGATGGACTGTGGCATTATTCTGCACTTCCTTTCACGATCGTTCCGATTTTCTCGCCCATAACGGCGCGTTTTATATTTCCGCGCTCCGTAATGGAGAATACGAGCAGCGGTATGTTGTTGTCCATGCACAACGAGGATGCGGTAGAATCCATGACACCCAAGTTTTTGTTGAGCATTTCCATATAGGTAAGCGTCTCGAATTTGATTGCGTCCGCATCCTTGAACGGATCCGCGCTGTATACGCCGTCGACTTTATTTTTGGCCATAAGGATGACTTCCGCTTCAATCTCGGCCGCCCGCAATGCCGCGGTCGTATCGGTGGAGAAGTAAGGATTGCCGGTACCGGCTGCAAAAATGACGACGCGACCTTTCTCGAGATGGCGAATCGCTCTACGGCGAATGTAAGGCTCGGCAACCTGCTGCATCGTAATCGAGGTTTGCACTCTTGTCGGCACTTCGATTTGCTCGAGCGCATCTTGAAGAGCCAAAGAGTTCATAACGGTAGCGAGCATCCCCATATAGTCCGCTGTCGCCCGATCGATTCCTTTCGCGCTTCCGGCGATGCCTCTCCAGATGTTGCCGCCGCCGACTACGATCGCGATTTCGACCTGCAAATCGTGAATGTCCTTTACTTGCGCGGCAATCTCCGAAATCATCTTCGAATCGATCCCGTATCCTTGCTGGCCCGCCAATGCTTCCCCGCTTAACTTCAGCACCACTCGTTTATATTTCGGTCGTTCCAATATGGTCTCCTCCTATGCTCGTTCCGCTAAAAAAGAAGGAACACGGCGTGTTCCTCGTATCGGGCAATTATGGGACAACCAATACCTGAGTTTACGGTATTGGTTGTCCGCGAACGACCTTATTGTTTGACTTGCGCCATAACTTCTTCTACGAAATTGTCTTGCTTTTTCTCCAAGCCTTCGCCAAGCTCGTAACGCACGAAACGGCGGATCGAGATTTTCTCGCCGATCGTAGCTACTTTTTCATTCAGCAGCGCGTTGATCGTTTTGTCTTGATCCTTGATGTACGCTTGCTCGAGCAGGCAATATTCTTCGTAGTATTTGGCAAGACGGCCTTCCACCATTTTGTCGACGATATGAGCCGGTTTGCCTTCGTTAAGCGCTTGGTTTCTCAAAATTTCGCGCTCTTTGTCCAAAGCCTCTTGCGGCACTTCTTCACGGCCGACGTACAGAGGGTTGGTCGCCGCGATTTGCATCGCGATATCGCGAACGAACTCGCGGAACGAATCCGTTTTGCCGACGAAGTCGGTTTCGCAGTTGACTTCGACGAGTACGCCGATCCGTCCGCCGGCGTGGATGTAGGACTCTACTACGCCTTCGGTTGCGATACGGTCGCCTTTTTTCGCTGCAGCCGCCAATCCTTTTTCACGGAGAATTTCTGCCGCTTTAGTCAAATCGCCGTTGGCTTCCTCCAACGCTTTCTTGCAATCGAGCATGCCTGCTCCGGTTTTTTCGCGCAATTCTTTTACCGCTTGTGCAGATACTGCCATACCTTATGAACCTCCTCCGATTTATACCGCAAAAGTCAATCATTCTAAAAAAAGGGCGGCGAGAGGTTAAGTAACCTTCAAACCACCCTTTTCTCGTCAAACGTCGATGTTAAGCTGTCGTTTGCTCGCCTTGGTGAGCTTCGACGACCGCGTCGGCGATTTTGCCCGTCAGCAGCTTCACGGCGCGGATTGCGTCGTCGTTGCCCGGAATCACGTAGTCGATCTCGTCCGGATCGCAGTTCGTGTCTACGATGCCCACGATCGGAATGCCCAGCTTGCGTGCTTCCGCAACCGCGATGCGTTCTTTGCGCGGGTCGATGACGAAGAGTGCGCTCGGCAATGCTTTCATATGTTTAATGCCGCCCAAGAACTTCTCGAGGCGTTCCATTTCTTTGCGGAGCAAAATAACTTCTTTCTTCGGAAGCACATCGAACGTGCCGTCGTTTTCCATCCGGTTCAGTTCGTGCAGGCGGTTAACCCGCTTCTGAATCGTTTGGAAGTTCGTCAGCGTACCGCCCAACCAACGTTGGTTGATGTAGTACATGCCGCAGCGTTCCGCTTCTTCTTTGACGGAGTCTTGAGCTTGCTTCTTCGTTCCTACGAACAGGATCGTACCGTTTTGGTCGGCAACCGATTTGACGAAGTTGTAAGCTTCCTCCACTTTTTTGACCGTCTTTTGCAGGTCGATAATGTAAATTCCGTTTCTTTCGGTGAAGATGTAACGATCCATTTTCGGGTTCCAGCGACGAGTTTGATGACCGAAGTGTACCCCAGCTTCGAGAAGCTGTTTCATGGAGATTACTGCCATCTTCACACACCTCCTTAAAATTGGTTTTTGGTTTCCTCCGCCGTTCGCATCTTCCGATGAGACTCCCGCTTGCCCGGAGCACCTTCACTGGAATTGAATGGCGTGCGTGGTTTAACACCGTCAATTACTATACCATAACTGAAATGCGGTTTGCAACACAGTTTGCGCGTTTCGACATCATCGGGCGGTTGGCGCTCGAAATGACCGGTACATTCGCGTTCAGGAGCACGGTATGTGTCATTATGACTTAGCGTCCGTTTCTCCCTTTGAAGTCGTCCGCTTCGGTTATTTGGACCCTTTCAACGTTTTTGAGATTGATCAGGTCTCCTTGCTTGCCGAACCAGCCGTCGCGGTTTTGCGTGATGCTCATCGAAACTTGGGTGAACGTGTCGGCTTGCACTTCCATACTGTGCGTTCCTCCGCCCATGAAATAAAACTGTACTAAGTACTTGGCCATTGGCTCATCGCTCCTCTTCGTACTTTCTCTAATGAAGAAATTTCGACCGAAGGGAGAAATTTCCTCTATATTTGATTTGTTTTTTAAAAGCTCGAACAAAAGCTTCATGACAAAGTCATGACGGCGAGGGACTCATCACACACCCTCCATTGAGTCAAAGTAGAAGATCACACCCTCAGGGCAAAACGTAATGTAAGAACGCCGCCTGAAAGCGAATCCGCCCCGGTCTCCGGCGAAGGAGACTGGGGCGGATAACGAGCGCTCAAACCACCAAAAGCCCCATCAACGACGGCCCAGGCTGCAGGCACGCTCCTTTCAGGGTCACGGGACGAAGTCCCGTGTCCTCCCCCTTGGCGAAGGGGGAAAGAGGGGGATCGAAGAAGCTAAAGAGGGGGATAGAGAAAAGTTATGAAAAGGTTCAAAAAAATAGCAAAATTCACTGTATTGTAATCTTCGCGATTACATCATCAACCGAAGGCTGATCCTCAAACGAGTAGGAGCCGGCTCGGATCCGGGTCGTCAGCTTTTTTTGGTTCAACGAAGCAACCAGCCCCGCCGAATCCGGCAGAACGCCCGCGTTGGCCAGCATGTCCGCCACTTGGGAAGCATCCATCCGCTCGGAGATATACACTGTTTTGATCGTCTTAACGACGGCCTGAGCCGGAGGCGCATTCGTCGGCGCAGGTGCAGGTGCTGCCGTTTGCTTGGCAATCTTGTTCCGCTCTTCTTCGGCCGCTTTTTGCTTAATCGCTTCGATCTCTTTGTCCGAATAGACCGGTTGTTCCTTCGGCACGACTTTGTAGCTCAGCTTGCCCGCATCGGCTTGAAGCTGCTCCACAGTCGGAAGCCGTTCCATCTCGTCCACCTTGAACATCAATTGGAGCATGACCGCGCCCGCAATGAGACCGAGGCCCAAGCCGTATAAAAAAAGTCTGTTTTTAAACACGAGCTTGTTCCTCCTGCTTGGCAAGCTGAATAATCAGCATCACTTCGCCCTTGTTCATTTCCAGCTTTTTGGCGATATACTCCGTCGATTTTCCTTGGTCGTACAAGTGAAACACGTTCGCATATCTTTCCCTGATATTCATGGGCCCGCGCTCCGGTTGGTTCGAAGGGGTACCGGCCGATAAGACAGCCGTCAGCTTATCTCTCTCGCTCTCGGACAGAACGACCGTTTCTTGAAGCTGGGAACGCGAAGCAGACGATACGTTCGGTTGCCGGAACGTTTCATCAGGGCGGGACTGCGGCTCTTCCCGGCGCTTCTGCTCCGCGCGAAGGAGCACGGCCAGCTGGTCGTTAACCGCACGATTTTGCTGCTCCAACGCTTCAATCCGCCCTTGCAGCTTCGCGGTATGAACATCATGCTCTTTCTTCATATCCGAGACAAGCCCGAGGAATTGACGGTTTTCTTCTTCCAGCTCGGCCGAAAATTGCTCCATCGTATCCTCAATTTCTTTGATCACGTTCGTCTGCTTGGAGGATGGCTCCCGTTTCGGTATGAACTTCGCATATACGACCAGAACTAGCCCAAGCAAAACGATGTAAAGCCAAGGATCCACGGCACTCATCCTTTATCTGGTTTGGAATGGCAAGACGGGATGCAGCCTGTTCCCTTGGAACAGTCACGTGACGTGACAGTTCCCTATAGAGAAAAATCTATGTGATGGCCTTTGTAAGGATGACCGGACCGGACTGAACCGGCATTCGCGTTCGCCGTTTCGGTCCGCGTCTTCCCTGGATTCCGCTCTTTCTTGCCTTTGTCGCCTTTCCCCGCCTGCCGTTCGTCCCCTACAAGAGGACCGGCAGGCTCATCGATTTTCGTGCTTTGCTTTAGCTGTCGCTCTTTCTGCTGCATCATCTTCGCGGCCAACGCCGTCTGGTCGTAAACCGGCTTTTGCATCAAGTGGTTTTGCGCATTTCCGATTTCGCTTGTACGCGGAATGGCGACTTGCAATTCAACCGATCTGCTGCTCATGCCCTTCACCCCTATCCGAATCTGCATGCGTCAAGCTCGAACGAACGCCTGGGGAGAGGCTCCCCAATTGGAACTATACGTTAGGCAACATCGCAATGTCGCCTTCGGAATATACGAAATGGACTCTCGGGGTCGCATCTTTGACGAAACGGGTATACCGGCCGATTACGATCTTCGTTCCGCCGTAAATGACGGAAATGACCTCGACTTTGGCACGGTCGGTGTCTTCCAGCGTTTTTTCTATTTCCAATATACGTTCTTTAAACCCGGTTTGCTCTTCCACGGACTGCTTTTTCGTATGGGTCAGCTTGATTCGCATCGCCAGCTTATCGGGGGACAAATTGCCCGCAGCGGCCAGCTGGTCGAGCAAGACGAGCGCCTTGTCGGTCTTGTCCAAGCTATCCTGCACCTGCCTCAGCTGCTGGCGCAAGGCGGTAAGCTCATTACGAAGCTCCGGCAACACTCCGACCTCTACGGCCGTAGGAGTGGACATCGTATTGCCGATCGTTCTGGCCAGCACTTTCTCTCCGGCCTGGATCGTTCCGCCGACGATCAGCCCTTTCGGACCGGTGCACATGACCGATTGGCCTGCGCGCACCTGGGAATGCAAAATGCTTTGCGACACGATGATGTCCTGCCCCGCCTCGATCGTGGCGTCTTGAATGAACGAGCTTTTAATGTTGACGCCCGCCCGGATGACCGCTTTGTTGTGACCCAGAATGCCGGCGCTGATCTCGATCGAGCCCAAAGCTTCCACTTCGGCTCCCTCAACGCCTCCCGTAATGCGGATATCGCCGGCCGCTTTTACTTTAAAGCCGGAAATGACGTTACCGCGAATGACGACCGTTCCCAAAAAATCGATATTTCCGATCTTATAGTCGACATCGCCGTTTACTTCATAAACCGGAAACACGTTTATTTTATCGTTCTCGGTTTTGACGACCATTCCGTCTATCGCGGCATAAAGCGCTTTCTGCTCCCCGTCGGCAACGACGTTCTTGCCGATTTTAAAGCGCGCTTCTTTTCCTTTGCGTCCGGGAATCGGCTCTCCGCCGACCGTTTTCCCGGGAACGCCGTCCTTGGCCGGCAGACGCTCCGCAATGAGCTGGCCTTTGCGAACGTTGGTCAAGCGGGTAACTTCCTTGTAGTCGACCGTGCCGTCCTCGAGCTCCGTCGGCTTTTTCAGTTCCGCATCCTTATCGTACAGGTTTCGAATCTCTCCGTCTATGCCGTCGCCGGGGAGATCCCCGACTGCGACTACGGTTTTCGTCTGGATGAACGGCTTCGGCTCCCGGATCAATTGCCCAATTACTTCGTGTTGTATTCCGTACCGCACGTTATTTTTATGAAGAAACGCGATGATGTCGTTAACCGTATAGTTGAAAGAGTCCGGAAGCGTAACAACTTGGATGGAGGCTGAACATTTGTCCTCGGCCAGGCTCACGGTCATATAGTGCTCCAAAGGCAATTCGTTGGACAATCCAATCCCCCCTTCATCACGATCAGCTATTGCTGCATCAATTGATTTTTCCATCTGCCGAGCGACCCCCGCAGCCGCAATATCGCTTTCGAATGAAGCTGCGAGATGCGTGAAGGAGATAACGACATGACCTCTGCAATCTCGCTCAGAGAAAGCTCTTCATAGTAAAACAAGGAGACGACGGTGCGTTCCTTCTCCGTAAGCTTGTCGATCGCTTTGGCGAGCGATTCTTTCAAGAAAAAATCGTTCACCTGGCTCTCCGGATTTTTCGCTTTCTCGTCCACCATAAGCGAGAGGCGCGTTTCCGTTTCTTCTTCCTTGATCGGATCGTCGAATGAGCATACCGTCGTAATCGAAATTTCCTGCAGCATTTGCTGAAATTCTTTCTCGCTAATACTTAGATACTCGCTCATTTCGGCATCGGTAACGGAACGCAAGTAGTGCTGCTCCAGCTTCTGATAGGCATCCTCTATTTTCTTGGCCTTCTCCCTGACCGATCGGGGCACCCAATCGCCTTGCCTCAAGCCGTCGATCATCGCGCCGCGAATGCGCCAGGAAGCATACGTTTCAAACTGGAGACCCCGCTCGTAATCGAACTTCTCGATCGCGTCGATCAACCCCATTATACCATAGCTCGATATATCGTCCCTAGAAACGTTTTTGGGCAAACCGATAAGAAGTCGGCCGACCACGAAATCGACCAAAGGTAAATAATGTTCGATCAACAACTGCTTCGCCGAAAGCAAACCTTCACTTTTCCATTGTTTCCATATCTCGATATTGGACAAGGGGGATTGCTTTGGTTGAGTCATGGTAAGCTAGCACTCCTTACTTAGGAACTTTAACGGAATATCGTACCTACTTCTGACGATCGGGACCTGCGGGTCCATAAAGTCCCGGTCGTCAGTCCGGGCGGTAATTCCGTTAAGGTTCCTTATCTTTCAATTGTCGCAGCATTTGGGCCAGCTGCTCCGGATCCGCGTCCGGCACCGAGGCGAGCTTCTTCGGCTGGAGCGGAACGAACGGGTCCGCCGCGTCGGGGCGGTTCAACTGGGTTTTCAACAGGTCGTTCAATTGGTCCTGATCGTCCGGCGTCATCTCGTTCACTGTATGGCCAACCGGATCATCGGCTTCGAGGTCGGCGGGACCGGCCACGCCTTTCAAACCGGCGAGCGTTCCGAGAAACCAGCGAATCGCAAATACGACGGCAAACAAAATGAGAAAGCTGTATGCACCGTGCAGCAATGCCCGCACCAGAAAATTGCTTCCGACCGACATGACGAATGTCAGCAAAAAACCGAAAAAACCTATAAGGATGTTCCACCGAATGGATCCGATCATAGCTACAGTTCCTTGACTCCTTGTTGTACGGTTCGCAATACAAGAATACCGTTGTCCGGATAAAACTCGATCGTCCTTCCGAAGCTCCCCCCCGTGTCTTCCGCAATGACCGGTATGGACAAACGCTTCAATTGATCTTTGCACGATTCCACGTTGCGCGGACCGATCCGCATCGTATCGCTTGTCGTATGGAAGGCGAACATCTGCGCGCCGCCGGCCATTTTGGCTACCATTCGGGAGTTGATCGCTCCGAGCCGGTTCATCCGCTTCACCATCTCGGGAATCGCCGTATCGGCGTACTTGGCTACGTTAAAATTACCTTCCTTGGCAATGTCGGAGGAGGGCAGCATCACATGCGCCATTCCGGCTACTTTCGTTTTCGGGTCGTAAATCGTAACTCCAACGCACGACCCAAGTCCTGTTGTCTTCAAAATGCCCGTCCCTGCCGTAACGTTTAAATCAGCCATTCCCACTTTGATGAAAGGATCGTGGATCATTCGAGAGGCACTCCCAGGGCACTGAATATTTTGTCGAATGAATCCGGATCCGGTACGAGGAAGAAATGTCCTTCCACCGCATCGTTTCCTTCAAAAAACTTCGTATCGATAAACAGCGCCCTGTCCCCCATTTCCCCGTACTGGATCAGACCGTAGCTGATCACGGCGCCGAGCATGTCGATGGCGAGGGAGGGGACGGAAGGCGACATGCTCAGTTTGGTGAAATCGGCAAGCGACGACAAGTACGACCCCGCCAAAATATTGCCGATTTCGTTTAAAGCGGAAAGCTCCATCTCCGAATAAAACTCATCGTTCTGAACTTCGATTCCGGCCAAAAGCTTCAACAGCCGCTTCGCCGATTGCTTGGTCAAAATAAAGAACATATTGCCCGGAGCATCGCCCGTCACCCGCAAAAAGATGGTCAGCACGATTTGCTCCGAACCGCCCAATACTTCGATGATCTCTTCGAAAGGCAGCATATTGACGAGCGGCACTTGCATATCGACCGGCCGGTTCAGCAGCTTGGACAGCGCCGTCGCCGCGTTCCCGGCTCCGATATTGCCGACTTCCTTAAGAACATCCAGTTGAAAATCCGCGAAGTTGTGAAAGTTGGTCATCGTCACTCCCCGAACTGCTCAAGCTGCACGATCTCGCTTTTGTTCAAAACTTCCTCCAAATTGAGCAGCACGAGAAGCCTGCCGTCGCTAAGCTTGGCCAGTCCGCGCAAATATTTCGCACGAATGCCTCCGACGATTTCCGGCGGCTGCTCGATGGCGTCGCTGTCCACATCGACTACGTCGTTCGCGCTATCGACGATCATGCCGACTTCCATATCTTTCACGGCCACGATAATGATCCGCGAATTATCGGTATATTCCGCTTCCGGCAAGCCGAATCGGCCGCGCAGATCGATAACCGGCACGACTACGCCGCGCAAGTTGATGACGCCTTTGACGAACGCCGGAGTTTTCGGAACGCGGGTCAACGGCTGCATCCGTTCGATCGTCCGTACTTTTTCCACCTCGACGCCGTACTGCTCATGAGCCAGCGAAAACACGATCACTTTCAGCTCTTCTCCCACGATTCATTTCCCCCCATTATTTGATAAGCGCATTCGTATCGATAATCAAAGCCACTTGCCCGTCGCCGAGAATCGTCGCCCCGGACACCGCGAACAAATTCGTCAAATATTTGCCGAGCGTTTTCAGTACGATTTCCTGCTGTCCGATGAACTCGTCCACCATTAGACCGACCAGCTTGTCGCCTTTGCGGACAATGACGACTTCCGTTTCCGCCTCGTTCTCTTCGGAGAAATCCGGAACGTCGAACAACGAACTGAGCGACAGCAGCGGGATAATGGTACTGCGGAAATCCATCATTTTGTTGCCGTGAACGCGGCGGATCGTCTCTTTGCGGACGACGGAAGTCTCCACGATGGAGGAAAGCGGAATCGCATATTTCTCGCTGCCGAGTCGGATGAGCATGGCGGAAATAATCGACAAGGTCAGCGGCAGCTGTACGGAAAATTTCGTTCCCGCACCGAGCTTGGAACTTACCTGCACGTGGCCGCCAAGCGATTCGATCTTCGTCTTGACAACGTCGAGCCCGACGCCCCGGCCCGATACGTCGGAAATTTTCTCGGCCGTGCTGAAGCCCGCGGCGAACAAGAGCAGGTACACTTCTTCGTCCGTCAGCGTCTTGGCCTGCTCCGGCGTGACGATTCCCCGTTTCAAGGCGGTAGCCAGCACTTTATCGCGGTTGATTCCTTTGCCGTCGTCTTCGATCTCGATGAACACATGATTGCCGCTATGAAACGCCCGCAAATAGACGTTTCCGGTTTCCGGCTTGCCCGCCGCAATTCTCTCGGGTACCGTTTCCACCCCGTGGTCTACGGAATTCCGCAGCAAGTGCACGAGAGGATCGCCGATTTCGTCGATGACGGTCCGGTCCAGTTCCGTTTCCGCGCCCGTAATAATCAGATCGACTTTTTTCTCGAGGTTTTTGGCCAGATCGCGAACCATGCGCGGAAACCGGTTAAACACGTTATCGATCGGCACCATGCGCAGCTTCAATACGATATTTTGCAGATCGCTGCTGACCCGGGCCATATGCTCCACCGTCTCGGTCAAATCGTTGCGGCGAACTTCGCTCGCCAGCTGTTCCAGACGGACGCGGTCGATCAACAGCTCGCTGAACAGGTTCATCAGCACGTCCAGCCGCTCGATATCGACCCGGATCGTCCGTGAAGCGACGGCCGCCCCGCCGCCTGCGGACGTCTTGGGGGCGGCGGTTTCCGCTTTGGCCGCAGCAGCGGCGGGAGCGGCTTCTTTATGTGCGGCAACCGCTTCGGAAGGTGCGGTTGCGGCTTGCACACGCTGCATTTTGCGCTTCAATCCGTCCACATCCAGCTTCTCGACTTCCACGGCTTCAATCTCGCTGATGTTGCCGACCTGCTTCTCCAGCTCTTCCTTGCCAAGCTCGGAGACGTAATAGACGGTAAACGTCTTATCGAACTTTTCCTTCTCGATATCTTCGACCGACGGATTCGACTTGACTACTTCTCCGTTCTGCTCGAGATAATTGAACACCATATAGGCGCGCGCCGCTTTCAGCACGCATGTTTCCTGAACGCCGACCTTAACGCAATAAACTTGCAGCCCCGCTTCCAGCGATTGCATCAATATCGAGTATTGGAACTCGTCCAGCTCGGCTTCGTTCACCGCTGCGGCTGCCGCAGCCGCCGGCTTGCCCGCGCCGGTTGCTTCCTTCTCGTAATCGCCGGTTACGATCGATTTCAATATCGCGATAATGTCGGTAACGTCGGCTTTTCCCGTTCCGCCGTTAATAATGTCTTCCACCATCGCTTCAAGTGAATCCAGACTTTTGAATATCGCGTCGAATATGAACGGATTCATTGCGAGCTTATGATTGCGGACGAGATCCAATACGTTTTCCATTTCGTGCGTGAGCGATGCGAGGTCTTCGAACCCCATCGTCGCGGACATCCCTTTCAACGTATGCGCCGAACGGAAAATGCTTTGCACGATGCCGATGTCTTCCGGACTGGCTTCCAGCTTCAGCATATTATCGTTTAAAGCTTGCAAATGCTCTTTGGACTCGTCGATGAACATACTCAGGTATTGATTCATTTCCATCCAACAACACCCCCTTGGTTTACGTTTTGGAATTGGAATCCTTCGTGACAAGCTCGGTCAATTTTGCGGCAATTTGGTGAAGGGGAAGCTGGTGGGTAACGCAATTCAGCTCGACCGCGGCACGGGGCATTCCGTATACGACACAAGTTTCGCTCGATTCCGCGATCGTGGATAGCGCGCCGGCCTGCTTTAACGACTGCATGCCTTTGGCTCCGTCGCTTCCCATGCCGGTCATGAGCACAATATGGCGCTTCAGCTCGCGAAACGGCAGCAGCGAGTCGAACAGCATATCGACCGACGGCCGGTGGCCGCTGCGGGGCTCGTCTTTCGTCAGACGGATTTTATAGCCCGCATCGTCCTTCTTGACGATCATATGCCATCCTCCCGGTGCGATATAAGCCACTCCGTTGCGCAGCCGGTCACCGTCCGCCGCTTCGACGACTTTGATGCGGGAAGTGGCGTCGAGCCGCTGAGCCAAAGACTTCGTAAAATTCGGCGGCATATGCTGGACGATCAGAACCGGAGAAGGGAACCGGTCCGGCAAAGCCGAGATGACCTGCTGCAGCGCGCGGGGTCCTCCGGTAGAAGTGCCGATCGCCACCAACCGTTCGACTCGGCCCAGAGGCGGCAATTCCGTCAATTCCTTCGCTTCTATGGCAGCCTGCGGTTTTACGACCGGATAAGGGATCGGTGCCGGCCGCGTTAGCAGCGAACGCGATACTTTCGTCTGAACGGCGATCGCCAGTTTATCGAGCAGCAAAGCTTTCACTTTGAACAAGTCAAGCGATATGGAGCCGGAAGGCTTCCTTACGAAGTCGACCGCGCCCAATTCCAGAGCGGCAATCGTTTCCTTCGCCCCCTCCTCGGTCAAGCTGCTTAGCATCACGACGGGAACCGGATGTTCGCTCATGATGCGCTTCAGCGCTTCCAGACCGTTCATCTCGGGCATTTCGATATCGAGCGTAATGACGTCGGGCGCAAGCCGCTTCGTTTTGTCAACGGCTTCCACTCCGTTTTTGGCCGTATCGATTACTTCAAATCGTTCGTCCTCCTGGATCATGTCGGAAATGATCTTACGCATGAAGACGGAATCGTCTACAACCAACACCTTGTGTTTCGCCATATCACTCACCTCATCCTGATGTCATCGGTTTCGCGCGGTTTCTCATCTCAGCAGCTTCATCATTTTGCTCAAGAAACCTTTCACTCCGCCGTTTTGCGGCTCCGGAACCATCGGACCGGAAACGAACCGTCCGGCGAGACGTTCGATGCTTCTCGTTGCAACGCATGCCGGGAAAGCGACCGTGAACGGGATTTGCTTCTTTACCGCCTTGCTCACGCTAATATCGTCTTCCACAAAACCAAGCGTCGGGATGTCCAGGTTCAAAAATTGCTTGGCCACGAGACTGATCTTGTCGGCCGTCTGCTTGCCCTCATGCGTCTCCGTCACCCGGTTCACCACGAGCTGGAACCTGACATGATGATGCCCTTGCGAATGGACCATCTTGATGATGGCATACGCGTCCGTAATGGCGGTCGGCTCCGGTGTAGTCACTACGATCGTGTCGGTGGCGGCGACGATGAATTTCAACGTTTCTTTGGAAAGACCGGCACCGGTATCGAAGATGATGAAATCGACATATCCGTTAAGCTGGTTCACCTGCTCCGCGAAATAGTCGACTTCCGCTTCGGTCAGACGCATCAGGTCATTGAAGCCCGATCCGCCGGCAATAAATTCAAGATCGTTATAGCCTTTATGAATAATTTCCCAAATCGTCTTTTCCCGCTTCAACAGATGGTACAGGCTGTACTTGGGCGATACGCCCATCAGCAGGTCGATGTTGGCCAGACCGATATCCGCATCGAATACGAGAACCTTGTAGCCTTGCTTTTGCAGGGAAAGCGCAAAATTCAAAGTAAAATTCGACTTTCCGACTCCGCCTTTTCCGCTGGTCACGGTGATGATCCGGGTATTCCTAACGTTCGGATCGGATTGGGACCTGACCAGATTCCGCAAGCTTTGCGCCTGATCGCTCATGGATCGCGTTCCTCCAGGAGTAGATCGATCAATTTGTCTTCGTTCGTTTCGAGAATATCTTCAGGGACGTTTTGTCCGTTCGTTATGTAAGAAAGCTGCAGCGGAAAGTCGTAAAGCAAATTGACGATCGATCCGTAAGAATGCGTCTCGTCCATTTTCGTGAACAGCACTTTATCGAGCCGGAATTTGGCGAAGTTTTCGGTGATCGCCTTCATGTCCTTGTACTTCGAAGTGAGGCTGAGAACGAGAAACGTCTCGCTTTTGCCTTTCGAGTGGAGAAGAGAATTGAGCTCGGAAACGTACATCTGGTTGCGGAAGTTGCGTCCGGCCGTATCCATGAAGATGACGTCGCAGTCCTGCAGCTGTTGAAAAGCCCGCACAAGCTCCTGCGGCGAGAAAACAACCTCGAGCGGAACGTTCAGAATAGTGGCATATGTCTTCAGCTGCTCGACCGCCGCGATCCGGTACGTGTCCGACGTAATAAATCCGACTTTGCGGTTATGCTTCAGCACCTGCTCCGCAGCCAGCTTGGCGATCGTCGTCGTTTTGCCGACTCCGGTAGGACCGACGAAATGGGCGATCCGCGTATCGCTTGCAATTCCTTTTTTGTTCGGGGAATGCAAAATGTCCTTCAGCTGCTTCTTGACGGCTTGATAGGCGAACTCGTTCGTTTTCGGCGAATGCTCGCTTTCGAATTCCTCAGCCGCCTTGCTTAGCAATTTCTCCGCGATGTCGGGCGATACCTCATGATCCAGCAGCAAACGCTCGTATTTACCGATCGGTTCAGGCAATGTGGGCCCTAAGTGGGAACCGGCCGACAGCTTGGCGACCATTTCCTTCATTTGTTTGATTTCGTCGAGCAGCACGTCTTCTTTGACCCGGCTGCGGACAACCGGTTGGGCAAGAGGAGGGATGACGGGCTCCTCCATCGTAGCTACCGCTCGCGGAGCCGGGACAGGCTGCTTCGCGGCGTTTGCGATAGCTTCCTGCATATGCGAAACGAACGACGCTCCCGTCGGCATCGACTGCTTGATCGCGGCCGGTGCGGCCGTCGGAGCGGACTGCGCTTGTCCGGAATCCGTCGCGGCGATGACTTCGATCTTCTTCTTGCCGAACAGTCCGAGGAAGCCGCCCGAGCGAATTTCCTTCGTATTCAAAATGACCGCATCTTTGCCCAAATCGGTACGGATTTTTTGCAGCGCGTCCGGCATCGAATCGACGACGTATCGTTTCACCCTCATAAATTCACCACCCCTACGCTTTGAATTTCGGCTTGAGGCTCAAGCTCGCTGTACGAAAGTACCGTCACATCCTGCATCGTCCGCTCCAGAAGCTGGCGCAAATACATGCGGATCGTCGGCGAAGCCAGAATGACCGGCTGCTGTCCTTGCTGAATCAACTTGCTCACCTGCTCGGTTACTTTTTGATAGATCGTCTGAGACGAAACCGGGTCCATCGCCAAGTACGAGCCATGCTCCGTCTGCTGAACGCTTTCGGCAATTTTTTTCTCGAGCGCGGGCCCGATCGTGACCACCTTGAGCGAATCGCCCCCGTTCACGTACTGGTTCGTAATTTGTCTCGACAACGCTTGCCGTACGTATTCGGTCAAAATATCGGGATCTTTCGTATAGGTTCCATAATCGGCCAGCGTTTCGAAAATCGTGACGAGATCGCGAATCGATATTTTCTCTTTGAGCAGCTTGGCCAACACCTTCTGAATGTCCCCCACGCTAAGCACGTTCGGGATCAAATCGTCGACAAGCGCTGGATAGCTTTCCTTGACATTTTCGACGAGCATTTTCGTTTCCTGTCTGCCGAGCAGCTCGTGCGCATGCCGTTTTACGACTTCGGTCAGATGAGTTGCAACGACCGACGGCGGGTCGACTACGGTATATCCGGACAGTTCAGCCCGCTCCTTCATGTTGTCGTCAATCCATATGGCAGGCAGGCCGAAGGCGGGCTCGGTCGTATCGATTCCGACGATCGAGTCATCCTCGATGCCTGGACTCATCGCCAAGTAATGATTGAGGAGCAGCTCGCTCCGCGCCACCGTATTGCCTTTGATTTTGATCACATACTCGTTCGGCCTCAGCTGAATGTTGTCCCGGATTCGGATGACCGGCACGACAAGGCCGAGCTCGAGTGCGCACTGCCTTCGGATCAAAATAATCCGGTCAAGCAGGTCGCCGCCCTGATTCGTATCGGCAAGCGGAATCAAGCCGTATCCGAATTCGAACTCGATCGGGTCGATTTGCAGCAGCGACACGACGCTTTCGGGACTGCGGACTTCCTCGATCTTCTGTTCCTCCACCATTTGCTCGGTTTCCACCGCTTTCCGGGTCAAGTTCCGCTGCATCCGGTACGCCGCGAACGCGAGCAAACCGGCGATCGGAGCCGTCGTGATGAAATGGATCGGAGTAAACAGTCCGAGAAATAAAATCGTACCCGCCACGACGTACAGCAGCTTCGGATAGCTGAACAGCTGGGCCGTCAAATCCGATGCCAAATTCCCCTCGGAAGCGGAACGCGTGACGATGATGCCCGCGGCCGACGAGATGAGCAGTGCCGGTATTTGGCTGACCAGCCCGTCGCCGATCGTAAGAATCGAGAACGTTTGCAGCGACTCCGATAGCGACATTCCATGATAGGTAGCTCCGATAATGAGGCCGCCGATCATATTGATGATCAGAATGATGATGCCCGCGATCGCGTCGCCTTTGACGAACTTGCTCGCACCGTCCATCGCCCCGTAAAAGTCGGCTTCCCGTTCGATCTTCTTCCGCCGTTCCTTAGCTTCCTGCTCGTTGATCAAGCCGGAGTTCAAATCCGCGTCGATCGCCATCTGCTTGCCGGGCATAGCGTCGAGCGTAAATCTCGCGCCGACTTCGGCTACCCGCTCCGAGCCTTTCGTGATGACGATAAACTGCACGATAACGAGTATCAAAAATACAACGAACCCGATGACGATATTCCCGCCGGCTACGAAAGAGCCGAACGTCGCTACGACGCTTCCCGCTTCCGCTTCGCTCAAAATGTTCCGGGTAGTCGAAACGTTAAGCGCGAGCCTGAAAAGCGTCGTAATGAGCAGCAATGTCGGGAAAATCGAGAAATCGAGCGCTTGCTGCGTGTTCATCGCGATGAGGATAATGATCAGCGCTATCGAAATGTTGACGATCAGCAAAAAATCGAGAAGCATAATAGGGATGGGGACGACCATCATGAGTATGATCCCGATAATGCCTGTAAGTATAAGTAGATCTCTCGTTCTCATGGCTTCGCCCTCCTTTCCCGGTCGTTCGGCATTTCGCTATTTGACGGTCGTTTTCCCTTTGAGCTTATATACGTATGCCAGCACCTCGGCCACCGCTTGGAACAGGTCCGCCGGTATCGTTTGTCCGATTTCGACCTGATCGTACAGCGCACGGGCGAGCGGCTTGTTTTCCATCCTGACGATTCCGTGCTCTTCCGCGACCTGGCGGATTTTCAAAGCGATATAGTCCATTCCTTTGGCAAGGACGACCGGGGCTTCCGCTTTTTTCGGATCGTATCGGATTGCGATGGCGAAATGAGTCGGGTTCGTAATGACGACGTCCGCCTTCGGCACATCCTGCATCATCCGCTGCAACGCCATACGGCGCTGCTTCTCGCGTATTTTCCCTTTGATCAGCGGATCGCCTTCGCTGTTCTTGTATTCCTGCTTGATCTCATCCTTGGACATTCTCAAGTTTTTCTCGTATTCGAATCGTTGGTACAAATAATCGAACAGGGCGAGAATGAGCAATATGGCGGCTATTTGGACGGCCAATATCAAGATCAGATGAGCCGTATACGAGAACGTATGAACGACCGGCCATCTTCCCATCTCGATGAAATCTTCCTTCGCGTTCCATATGGTGAAAAAAACGACAAGACCGATAACGGTCATTTTCAAAATGGACTTCAACAGTTCTACAAGCGAGCGGAGCTTGAACAAATTGGCGATGCCTTTAATCGGATCGAGCTTGCTGAACGACATTTTGAGCGGTTCCATCGTCAGCAAAAAACCGACTTGCGAGTAAGACGCCACGATCGCCATGACGACGGCCAAGCCGAAGATGGGGGCAAGCAGTAGAAAGCCCTCGTAAATCAACTGTCCGAACAAAACCGTGACGTTGTTCATCGTCATTTCCAAATTCATATAGTCGTAGAATGTAGATACGAACATGCTCTCGATTTTGTCTCTCATGATACTGCCATAGCCGAATAATAGAAGGGTGATGCCGAACAGGATCAATGCCGAGGGAAGCTCCATGCTTTTGGCGACTTGGCCTTTCTTGCGGGCCTCCTGCCGCTTTTTAGGAGTCGCTTTTTCGGTCTTTTCCCCTGCGAACAGCTGCAGGTCGAGCTGAAGTGCAAATCGCGGCACGGTTGTTCACTCCCCCACTGGCACTGCCACGATCATTTCGGGCTTGTCCCGATCAACTTGACCAACTGGTCCAACGCTTGAAACAGCGAGCCGAACAAGTCTTGAAACAGAAAGACGAATCCCGGTAAAACCATAATCAGCAATAAAAAACCGACAATAATTTTGATCGGAACGCCGACTACGAAAATATTGAATTGAGGCGCCGTTTTGGACAAAATGCCGAGTCCCACGTCAGTCAGAAACAACGCTACCACGAGTGGTGCCGACATTTGCAGGGCAAGCGAGAAGACGTTCGCGAAGGTGCGAAGCAAAAACTCGTGAACGACGCCGCGCTGTATGCTTGCAAACAGATCGTTATTCAAAGGAATCCATTCGTAGCTTTTCATAAACCCGTCGATCATGTAATGATGACCGTTAAACGTCAGGAACAGCAGCATCGCCAATATGAACTTGAAGTTACCGACCAGCGGACTTTGCGCGCCCGTCATCGGATCGATGACGTTGGCAATCCCGAGTCCCATTTGGATGTCGATAAACGAGCCGGCAATTTGCACCGCCGTAAAAAACAAGTAAGCCGTAAAGCCGAGCAGCACCCCGACCAGCACCTCGCGGATGATCGCGAGGACGAACATTCCGTCCATGGCAGTCGGTTGTTTCAAACCGATTGCGGCAAACGCCAGAAAGGCGATCATTACTGATATGCCGATCTTCCATTGTGAAGGAATTCCGCGGGTCGAGAATACGGGAGCGGCCAACAGAAACGCGGTTATACGACAGAATATCAACAGCCAGTTCGGTAAATAAGGAATCCACGCTTCCATAAGGACTCCCCTTACCCGATAAATTTGTACAAGTTATCCAGCAAATTGAACGTATAGTCGACTAACGTCTGCAAAATCCAAGGCCCGAACACGAGAATGGACAACATGACGATCACGATTTTCGGAACGAAGGCGAGCGTCTGCTCCTGGATTTGCGTCGCCGCCTGAAACACGCTTATAATCAAACCGGCGACGAGCGCCAGCAGAAGCATCGGCGCGCTTGCCTTCAGTACTGTGTATACGGCCTCTCCGGCAATTCGGATGACGAATTCGGAACTCATCGCGGCCACTCCTTTCCGCCGCCGTATCGGGTACAATCCGCTGGCCGCGTCATACCGGCGGATGAAAGCTGAGAAGCAGCGACTTCACGACCAAATACCAGCCGTCCACCATGACGAACAGCAATATTTTGAACGGCAGCGAGATCATGACCGGCGGAAGCATCATCATCCCCATCGACATCAGCGTACTGGCTACGATCATATCGATTACGAGAAACGGAATGAAAATCATGAAGCCCATCTGAAATGCCGATTTCAGCTCGCTGATCGCAAACGCCGGCAACAGTGCGGTTAACGGCGTATCCTCGACCCCTTTCGGCTTCTCGGCCTTCGAATAGGTAAGGAATAGCATCAAGTCTTTTTCCCGCGTTTGCGCCGCCATAAATTTTTTGAGCGGTAGCGCCGCCTTGGATAACGCCTCGGTTTGTGTGATTTCGCCTTTCAAATAAGGCTGGATCGCCGTCTGATTCATTTGCGATATCGTCGGCGACATGACGAACAAGGTCAAAAACATCGCCAACCCGATCAAAACTTGATTGGGCGGCATCTGCTGCGTACCGAGTGCCGTACGGACGAAGCCCAGTACGATGACGATTCTCGTAAAACTAGTCATTAGTACCAAAATCGAAGGTGCAAGACTAAGAACGGTAATAAGGAGAATTAGCGTAACCGTATTCGACGCTCCCGAATTGCCTTCCCCGTTGCCGATATTGAGCTCGATTCCGGGGATCGGATCCGCGGCGTAAGCTTGTCCCGGACTCCACAGCAAGCATATAAGCCATAACGCGACCAGTATCACGAAGTAACGTCTCATGGGTCGACCTTCCGGTTCGTCTTGTCGTCGCTCCGCAGCATGTCCTCGATCAGTTGTTTCCGGCCCGTCATATGCTTCATCTTCGATTGGAATACATCCTGGAAAGAAGCGGCCACGTCGTTTTCATCCTCCACCGGTTCCCGTTCGCGTTTTTTCATTCCGCCCAGCCATTCGCGTATCCCTTGCCAGCTTTGCCCGGCGTTAGCGGAATCCGGATTGAGGAAGGCGGTTATGTAAGCTATTTCCTCGGGATCGTCGATTTTTTGGATCAATTGGACGCCGTCGCCGACCCCGAGTATGTAGATCGATCTGCCGATCTCGACGATTTGTACCGACTTGTTTTGCCCGAGCGGAAGTCCGCCCAACGCTTTCACGGCCCGGCCCGAATTCCAGCTCCATTTTTTTTTGGACAAAGCCTTCATAATGATGAGGAAGATTCCGATAATAAGAATAAGGAAAAAAATCACCTTGACCATAGCAATAAATACCGCTCCGGAACTGCCCGGTATTGCGGTTGATGAGCCCGAACCGGCCTGAAAAGCCCCTCCCGCCGCGTCCCCCTCTGCATACGCGACCGTTGCGGCGTTCCACGGAGCCGACAGCGACAGAACGGCAAAAGCGGCGAGCATCATCGAATGGCGCAGCAGCTTTAATCGCCCTCCCGCGTTCCTTGCCATTAGCCCAACGTTTTCTTGATCGCTTCGATAACGCGGTCCGCCTGAAACGGTTTGACGATAAAGTCTTTCGCGCCGGCTTGGATCGCGTCGATAACCATCGCCTGTTGGCCCATTGCGGAACACATGATCACCTTCGCATTGGAATCGAATTTTTTGATTTCCTTCAAAGCCGCGATGCCGTCCATCTCGGGCATCGTAATGTCCATCGTGACCAGATCCGGCTTCAGCTCTTTATACTTCTCGACCGCAACGGATCCGTCTTGCGCTTCTCCGACTACCTCGTAACCGTTCTTGCTTAAAATTTCCTTGATCATCATTCTCATGAAAGCTGCGTCGTCTACGATCAAAATTTTGTTAGCCATTGTACTGTCAGTCCTCCTAAGACTATTGTAATTTTTGAATTCGATCCATTTGGCTGATAATATCGGTTACGCGCACACCGAAGTTTTCGTCGATTACGACGACCTCGCCTTTGGCGATCAGCTTGTTATTAACCAGAATATCGACCGGCTCGCCGGCCAATTTGTCCAGTTCGATGATCGAGCCCTGGGAAAACTCCAAGATGTCCTTGATCAGCTTTTTGGTTCTCCCTAATTCTACGGTAACCTTGAGAGGAATATCCAGTAGCAAATTGAGATTCGTTTCATCCACATGTACGGACGGGCTCGCGAAATTGGAAAACTGCGCGGCTTGTACGTTGACGTTCCGACCCGGTATCCCTCCGTAATTGGCCGGGACATGCGGCGGCTGCTGGTACATCTGCTGAGGCTGTTCATACATGGGCTGCTGCTGGTACATCGGTTGCTGGTACATCGGTTGTTGATACATCGGCTGCTGAGGAGGCATCATCGGAGGCTGAT
Organism: Paenibacillus mesophilus; assembly: GCF_005938385.1. GTDB lineage: Bacteria > Bacillota > Bacilli > Paenibacillales > NBRC-103111 > Paenibacillus_AB > Paenibacillus_AB mesophilus. Next base: position 200,855 of record NZ_VCRA01000002.1, on the reverse strand, counting down.
GTTGCATCATCTGCTGTTGCTGCTGCTGATACGGGTCATACTGCGTCGGCGGCATCACCGGCGTCGGAGCGTTATTCGTGTACCCGGCCATAGGGTCAGGCTGGGATACGGACGTAGATGCGTAAGATGACGACGGCGCAGTGTCCGGAGCCGGCGAAGAGTACGACGGTTCCGATTCCATGCCGGTTCCGCCCATCAAGATCGAAACCATATCTTTGGCGAAAGACACCGGCAGCAGCTGCATTAAGGTGGAATCGATCAAATCCCCGATAATGAGACGGAACGATATTTTGACGAACACTTCTTCCCGGGGCAAATTCTCTTTTCCTTCCCCGTTCTGCAAATCCAGAATGTTGATCCCCGGAGGAGAAATGTTGACAAACCGGTTGAAGATAGTCGACATGGACGTTGCGGACGAGCCCATCATTTGGTTCATCGCTTCTTGCACGGCGCTGATATGAATTTCGGACATTTCCATATCTTCCGACACATTCCCGGTGCCGCCCATCATCAGATCCGCGATGACTTGGGCATCTTTCGTTTTGATGACCAGCAAGTTGATTCCGTCAAATCCGTCCACGTAATTGACGTGAATCGCAACGTGCGGCTTCGGAAACTCTTTCTCGAGTTCTACCCGGGCAATGACGGATACTTTCGGTGTCGTAATATCGACTTTTTTGCCGAGAAGGGTAGAAAGAGCGGTTGCCGCGCTGCCGAACGTAATGTTGCCGATTTCCCCCAGCGCATCCTGTTCGATCGGGCTCAAATAATCGTCGACGTTCGGACTGCCGTAATCGGAGGAGGTTCCGCCGCCGCCGAAATCTTCGCTCGTTTGCCTTAGCAGCGCGTCGATTTCTTCCTGCGATAAATAATCTTTACTCGTCATGTTCTTCTTCCCCTTCGCTGACAATCTCCGTTACTTGAACGGCAAGTTTGTCTTTAACGGTTCCCGGACTTCCGATAAATTTGAGCTTATCCCCTACTTTGATATGCAGTCCCTCGTCAACGGGCTTATTTAACGTGATGACGTCGCCTGCGGCCAAATTCAAAAACTCCTTGACGGTAATCACCGATTCTCCCAGCTCCGCAATGACCGGCAGCTTCGCTTTGTATACCCGCTCCTGGAGAGCGGACACTTCCTCCGGCGCGCGGCTTTTGCGCTGGGACAAAAATTGGTGATGCACGGACAATCGCGGCATGATCGGTTCGATGACGACATGCGGGATACAAAGGTTGATCATTCCCGTCGTATCGCCGATTTTCGCCGTCAGCGAGATGAGCGCGATCGTTTCATTGGGCGAAACGATTTGCATAAACTGCGGATTCGTCTCGAGAGCTTCCAGTCTGGGCGATAAATCGATGACCGTCTTCCATGCTTCCTGCAGGCTTTCGAAAGCTCTGCTGAATATGCGCTCCATGACGATCGTTTCAATTTCCGTGAGCGCGTTGATTTTGGCAGGCGAGCTTCCGGGCCCCCCAAGCAGCCGATCCAGCAGCGCATAGGCCACGTTCGGGTGCACCTCGAGCACCATTCGGCCTTGGAGCGGTTCCGCCTCGAATATATTTAAAATCGTCATTTTCGGAATGGAACGTATGAATTCGTCGTACGGCAGCTGCTCTACCTGGATTACATTGATCTGCACGAACGTCCGGAGCAGAGCCGAGAAGTAAGTAGTCAAGTAACGGGCGAAGTTTTCGTGAATCCGCGTCAGGCTGCGAAGATGCTCCTTCGAGAACCGGACGGCGCGTTTGAAATCATACGCTTTTACTTTTTTCTGCGTCTCTTCTTTCTTAAGCTCCTCGGCGTCCATTTCGCCGGATGACAGCGCGGCTAGCAGTGCGTCGATCTCATTCTGCGATAGTACGTCTACCAATTTGGATCACCCCCTTATCCGCGGTATTCGCTTAGTTGCTCATGATGTTGATGTCTGTAATGTCGACACGCACCAACTTGCCCTTGGATAATAACGGGTTGATTTTATTGATAAGCGTCGTACTGATCAAATCTTGACCTTTCGAGCCGCTTGCCTGCTCTGCGGTCAAGTCGGCGAGCGTCTGGATAATCGTCGCTCTAACTCTCGTGGACAGCAATTCGAATTCTTCTTTTGCCTTGGTGTCTTCCAGCAGGAAAGCGAAATTGATTTTCACAAAACTTTTTCCGGCCAAGTTGGTCGTAATATCTTTGATCTCTACCGTTGCGTCCTTCATTTGCTGCGCGGTCATCTTCTTCGGCTTCACGTTCTCGACAGAGTTTGCTGCTTGTTCGGACGGGTCGGTCGGCTGATTCCTTTTGTCCAAATAATCATACAGAATGAAGCTGGCGAGCGCGATCAAAGTAATGGCGATGAGGATCATAATTAACCATTGCAGCATTTTGTTCTTGAACATGACTATGAGCCCTCCGGGACATTATTCTTCACGGCTACCCTGATCGAACCGACATTCTGCATGTACGCTTTTACCAAGCTTACCACGTCAGGCACCTTCTCGGTCACGATAAATTTTTTGCCCGTCGTCAGCGTGATGAGTGTATCCGGGGTTTCCTCTATCGTCTCGATCAACAAGGCGTTGATGGTAAGCTTGCTGCCATTCAACCGTGTGACAGGTATCATGCTTTCCCTCCCGAAATGTTGCTTCGGTTACTTAGGTACGGCAAGGGGGAAGCTTCCCCCTTGCCGGTCGATCAAACCGCTTATCGTTTCAATCCGAGCACTTCCTGCAATACTTCGTCGGAAGTCGTAATAATTTTCGAGTTGGCTTGGAAGCCGCGCTGAGCTACGATCATTTCCGTGAACTCGCCGGTCAGGTCTACGTTGGACATCTCCAGCTGCCCCGAGATGATCGCGCCTGTTCCGACTTCCGGGTCGTTCGCTACCGAGAATACGATATCCTCGGCCGTGGCGTTAGGAGTGACGCGATACAAGTTGCCGCCCATCTTCTCCAATCCGGACGGGTTCGTAACTTTGACGACGGCAAGCTGCATACCGTCGATCGGCGCGGAAGTTCCGTCCACGTTGACTCCGATGAACTGCCCGCTCTGATCGATCGAGAATGCGGTAACCGCTGCGGTATCGATTGGCGGCAGAGCGGCGTCAAGTCCCATAACCCGGTAGCCGTCGGCAGTTACGATTTGTCCGGCCGCATCAAGCTTGAAGTTGCCGTCCCGCGTCAGAAAGACGCCGCCGTCTTCGCCGGCTTGCACCGCGAAGAAGCCGTCTCCGTCAATGCGCACGTCCGTAACGACGTTCGTGGTCATGGCGCTTCCGGGCGTATGCAGCGTATCGATCGCGGCCAGCGTCACCCCAAGGCCGATCTGCTTGGCGTTTATCCCGCCGTTGCCGTCTGCCGGTGCCGTAACGCCTGCAACCGTTTGGCTCAAAATGTCTTTGAACATGGCGCGGCTGCCTTTAAAGCCGATCGTGTTGACGTTGGCGATGTTGTTGCCGATAACGTCAAGCTTCGTTTGGAAGCCTCTCATTCCGGATACGCCGGAATAAAGCGATCTTAACATTTGCTTTCCTCCCAAGAGCTTTGCGCAAGCAAAGCTAGCATCGTAAGCATCTTCTTAGCTTTGCGCAAGCAAAGCTAGCATCGTAAGCATCTTCTTAGCTTTGCGCAAGCAAAGCTAGCATCGTAAGCATCTTCTTAGCTTTGCGCAAGCAAAGCTAGCATCGTAAGCATCTTCTTAGCTTTGCGAAGCAAAGCTGGCATCGTAAGCGGATTGCATCAAGCGGTCAGCAATCCAAGGCTCCCTCATAGGGCCAGCCCTTTTGAATCAGGAAATAATGACGGCGCTGTCGATTTGCGTAAACACGTTATCCTTCATCGCCGCACCGTCCATCGCGGTTACGATCGTTTTGTTTTTCACGTTCACGATCATCGCCATATTGTCCATCAAAATCAACGATTCCTTTGCACCTTTTGCAGCGGCTTTCTCGATCGCCGAATGAATTTTATCCATCTGCTCGGCCTTCAGCTCGATACCCCGCTGCTGCAGCCGCACACCGGCATGATGACTGACGCGGACGATACTGTCGCGGAATACGTCTTGAAACGATTTCGTTCCTTGCGGCTGTTGGACATTCGGATCGAGACGCTTCGCGGGGGTAACCGGCGGAACCGAATTGGGATACAAATACCCGACCGTCATTCGATCAGTCATGTAACCACCTTCTAGCTCTTAATCTCAGTAATTTGATCGATCGGCACTTCCTTGTCGCCGACGACGGCATACTGCTTGCTCTCTTTAATCTTGATCGATTCTACGACTCCGGAAAGCGTTTCCGGCTCGCTATTCGAATCCTTTTGCGTCCAGCCGATCGTTTTGCCGATCAATCCCGAACTGAACCCGATCGATTGGCGGAGCAGCTTCATTTCTCCGGCCATGTTGGTCAATTGCTCGACAGACGTGAATGTCGCCATCTGTGCAATAAACTCTTTATCCTGCAGCGGCTGCGTGGGGTCCTGGTTGGACAGCTGGGTCACGAGAATTTTCAGAAACTCGTCCTTGCCCATGTTGTTGCTGCCGGTTTTTTGTTTCTCGACTGCGTTCTTGTAATAGAACGTTCCGTTCGATACGGCTACCGTAGCCATTCGAATACCTCCATCATAACGGGTGCATTAGGGAACTATCATGTAATAACGTATCTGCTTTGGGGATATTACGTGACAGTTTCTAGGCCGTAACGTCGAACGATTTGCTGTCGTTCGGAGATTTTGAACCGGCTATCCGTTCCAGCTCCGATAAGAAATCTGCGGCTGTACGTTCGGTCTCCGAAGACTTCTCTTTATCGTTGCGATCCGACTCACGAGATTGCTGCTGCTGTCTGGAATCCTGGAATGCGCCGGAATATTGCGGATCGTAGTGCACTACTTCCAGACGATCCACCTGCAGCCCTTGATTTTGCAGCACCGTTCTCAATTGGGACAGCTGGCTCTCCAGCAATTCTTTGCCGTGAGCGGAGTCCGCCATAAAATGCGCCACAATTTGACCGTTTTGCATCGATACTTTCACATCGACGTGTCCCAAATGCTCCGGCTGCAGCATAATCCGAACTTCAGACAATCCGTTTGCCGTATTGACTTTCATGCTTCTCAGCACCTGAGCCATCTCGTCGGCGAAACGATCCGCCCGGACAAAATGCTCTTGCGGCTGAGCGGCATGCACCGGTGCCGAATGACGGAGTTGGTTCAACTGCAGCGGGTTATGAGCGGTATCCGCCGTTTCCCCTGCCTGTACCGTATCATTCGACTCATCGCTTGCAGCAGTCGTATCCGTCGCTTGTACGGCGGCGATTTGCGGCTGAACAATCGCTTTGGCCGCGAGAGCCTCAAGCCGGCCTTTCAAATCGATTCCGCGCGTCATTATGCTCGGTGCGATTGCAATTTGTTGCAAATTCTGGATATTAACCGAACCTGCGGCCGGTTTCTGTCTTGGCGATTGGTGCACAGGTACGACAGAAGCTGCGTTTGATACGGTAGATGCCGGAGCGGCGGTCGATTGAACCGGAACCTGGACTTGTTCGACGCCATTCTCGGATTTCACACCGTCGTCTTTCATCATAGGCGCAATCAAATACTCGATCGACTCCACGATTTGGACGATTTCCGGTTGATCCGGGTGCTGCTGCAACAAATCGGCGAGCTGATTCAGCGTTTGCAGCAATTCGGCATGTTTGCCGTATGGCTTGTTGTCATTTACTTTCGTCTCTGTCGATGCGGAATCCGTATTCGTTTCCGGTCCCTGCTGTTGTTGATTCGACATCTGCCCTTGCGGAACGATCGCTTGCTCGCCAACCTCTGCGCTCAGCGTCGAGTCGATTGCGTTTGTCTGAATCTCTGCCGGGTTCTGCTCCGTCTTCACGTCGGGTTGTGAGTCGACAGGCTGCCATTGTTGGATGATCGCTTGAGCAAGCTCCAGCAGTGCCATCAAATCGTTCATAACGTCCTGACGATCGTCCAGGTCCGAATCGTTTCCGAGACTTCCGAGCCATTGTGTCAGTACATCGCCCGTTTGCGGTTTTGCGTCAGTAGCGGCGCCCTGAACCAAGTTCGTCTGAGCGGACTGATCCGCAGCATATTCAGCCAAAAGATTGGACACCAGAGCGTTCATCAGCGGAGAAATCGCGGCACCGTCAAGCTCGCTGACGGAATCCGAATTGACGTTCATATCGGCTAGCAGCCGGGACAATACATCGCCAATCTGCGATTCGCCTCCCGCCGAATTAACCGAAACGAGCTGGGCCAACAAGTTCGTCGCCAGCATATTCGTCTGTGCGGAACCGGCCGGATCGCTATTCCCGGTCATCGCCTGAACCAAGCTTTTCGCGAAGGCGGCATCCCCTGCAAATACGTTCGTTCCAGTCGATGAACCGTTTTTCGGTACGATTACGCCAAGCGGTGCAGCTCCTCCGGATGGGATGGAACTTTGCAGCATAAAAGGTGCATTCATAGTTATCACCTCCTTTCAATGCGCTGAACCTCATATGGCGAGCTATTCCGTCAGCTTCGCTCCAAGCGAGGCCGCCGTTTGCTTGTTGGCATCGGAGATGGCGGCAAGCACCCTGGCACGGCCCGCGCTATCCATCGCTTTCAATATTTCCAGCACCCGGGGCTGGCTGGCCGTGTTCATCTCGATCAATATCGCCGCCGCGCTTTTGGGAACCATCTGCGAGAAGGTCTGGCCGAGGTCGTCCTTCGTAATGGCCGGAGCCGCTTTCTGTTCTTGCTTCTTGTTGACGTCCAGCCGTTCCTGCAATGCCGCAATTTGCATATCTTTGGCCGGAACGGCGTCTTTCAGCTGGATCGAAGCTTCCGCCGCGACAGCGGGGGTCATTCTCTCCAATATTTTGCCGCGATCGGCAGGCTTCATCTCGCTCAGGACGAGCACACGTTCCTTCAGCGTCAATGCCTCCAGAATCGGCGCCGATTTTGTCGGCATCATGCCTGCATAGATGGAAGCAAGCTGCTGCACTTGCGCCCGGTACTCCTGATCGGTTTGCGTTTTCGTCTTGAGCTTGTCGTCAAGCTCGGTGATTTGCGTCTTCAAATCTTTGATCGTCTGGTCCTTTTGCTGGCTTTGATTCACCGAGCTTTGCAGCTCCGCCTTCGCTTGCGCGAGCTGCGCCTTTAATTGTTCGACAGCGGCGGCGTCCGACTCGGGAGCAGCCGTGCTTTCCTTCGCCCCAGACGGCAGCGTTACTTTTTCATTCGTTTTCGGATCGGGAAGTATTTTCTCCAGCCCCGGTACTTTATTCGCTGCCCTCAACACGCCGTTCATGATGCTCGAATCGAACAGCGCATACAAGACGCCCAGCAGCACCAAGGTGAAAATGATCGGCGTCGCGTAAAACAGGAAACGCTCGAACGCTCCGTACGAAGATTTCTCCACGTCCGCATTCGCCATAACGCTTAAGCCCCCTTCCACTCGTATGCTTCGTTAAATCGTCTGGATGCGGCGGTTCAGCGCGATTTCGTCCAACTCTTCCTGTTCTTTTTTCAAGACGAAGGCGGTAAACTGAAGCTGCGCCTTTTCCTTCGCTTTCGTCCATACTTTCTCTTCCATCATCTTGCCGGACAAGACGAGCTGTTTATCCGCCACGTCCGACTTCGCCCCATCAACGTCCTTTGTTTTGAGGCGGATCATCTGTTCCAGATGCTGCGAATAATGCTGAAGCAGCTGCATTTGAGAGATGGTCGTGCTGCGGACCGAGGCGTTCTCGAGCTCTTCGCCAACCTGGGCTTGCTCGGCCATAAGCTCCGACAACGCACTCTCTTCCCGCTGAAGACGCCCTACCGCTTCGGACAGCATCCACTCCGCCTGCTCTTTTTCATTCGTCTTCAAATCGACCAGCTTTTGCAAGGGGTATCGGAACCGCATGAACTCATCCTCCGCCGAATTGTTGGATCAACTCGTTGTATGCATCGTTGTAGCCGATCTTCTCGCTCGTCTTCTGCCTCAAGAAGCCCCAAATCGTCTGTATGTATTCAAGCGAAGTGTCGATTTCATGATTCGAGCCTCTTTGGTACGCCCCGATATTGATCAAGTCCTCCGAATCTTTATAAATGGACAACAGCCGCTTCAATCGGTCGGCCGCGTCCGTCTGCTGTTCGGGAACGATCTCTTTCATGCATCGGCTTACGCTGGCCAATACGTTGATGGCCGGATAGTGGCCTTTATGTGCCAAGCTCCTGTCCAAAACGATATGGCCGTCCAATATACCCCTCACCGTATCGGCGATAGGCTCGTTCATGTCGTCCCCGTCTACGAGAACGGTATAAAACGCGGTAATCGACCCTTTCGGTCCGGTACCGGCCCGTTCGAGCAGCTTGGGCAAATTTGCAAACACCGACGGTGTATATCCGCGTGTCGCGGGCGGTTCCCCGATAGCAAGACCTACTTCGCGCAGCGCCATGGCGTAACGCGTGACGGAATCCATCATGAGCATGACGTTCAAGCCGCGGTCGCGAAAATATTCGGCTATCGTCGTAGCGATCAAGGCGCCCTTCATCCGGATTAATGCGGGCTGATCCGAAGTAGCGACTACCACGACGGAACGGGCCAGCCCCTCCGGGCCCAGATCCCGTTCGATAAAATCCAGAACTTCGCGGCCGCGTTCGCCGATCAGTCCGATGACGTTGACGTCTGCGGACGTATTCCTGGCGATCATGCCCATCAGCGTGCTTTTCCCGACCCCGGAGCCGGCGAATATGCCTACGCGCTGCCCTTTGCCGAGAGTAAGCAGCCCGTCGATGCAGCGCACCCCGACGCTTATCGGTTCATGCACCCGGGGACGCTTAAGCGGATTGTTGACTGCAGCATTCGTCGAATAGTGGGCCATTCGCGTCGGCAAGAATGATCCGTCCAGCGGCTGACCGAGTCCGTCCAGCACTTTACCCAGCAGCTCGTGTCCGACCTGTACGGTCAATGGCTTCCCGGTCCCTACGACATCGCACCCCGGACCGATCGAATGCAGCTCCCCGAGCGGCATCAGAATGACTTTGTTATTGCGAAAACCGACCACTTCGGCTTTGAGCGGCTGAGCCGACTTGAACGGGTATATGTAGCAGACGTCGCCGACGCTGGCGTCCGGTCCTTCGGACTCTACCGTCAAGCCGATGACCTGCGTCACCTTGCCGTTCACCCGGATCGGATCGATATGCCGCAAGTAATCGATATATTTTCCGGCTTGAGGAGCGTTATTCATCGTCATAGGCTCCTTCGCTTCTCAAGGCCACTTGCTGCAACCCTTTTTTGATTTCATTCAGCTGCGTGTCGATTCTCGCATCGATGCTGCCGAAGGAAGAACGGATAACGCACCCATGATCGTGCACCGTCGGATCGGGAATGATTTGCAGTTCGGCCTGCGAGTCGATCGCCAGCATCAGCTCTTCCCTCGCATCCAGTACAAACTGAAAATGCTCCGCCGATACGCACAATGTAATAATTCCTTGCTCCCGTCTGCGCATAAGCACCTTCTTGATCAATTCGATCGACCACTCGGGCTCTACGGAAAGCTGACGGGTAATAATTTTCTCGGCGATCGAGCAGCTGAGCTCGATCAGAAACGGCTCCGATTCTTGAATCAATTGATGCTTGATCGCCACCGCGCTCTCGATAATGGCCTGCGCCTCGCCCAGCAGCTGCTCATATTGGCCGCGGACATGGGATTCCGCTTCATCCAGCCCTTGCCGATAGCCGGCTTGATGGCCCGCCTCGCGTGCATTTGCCGCAGCGGTCTCATCGTCCATCCTGCGCTGGCGCCACCATCTCTCCACTTCTTCATTCGCGTCCTGCCGTATACGCTTCGCTTCTTCCGAAGCTTCGGCAACGACCGACTCGGCATACGACTCCGCATCGCGAATAATTTGCTCTTTGGCCGCCAGTGCCGCCGTAACCTCTGCAGGGACGGCCTCAGACTCGTCTTCGGACTGTTCGGCAACACCGCCGACCGCTTCTTTGTCCGAATTCGGATCCGAATGTGAAACCTGGATCAGCTTTTTATCGTCTATAGGAATATAATGGGTCGCTTTAATGACGTTAGACAATGATATCGTCTCCTCCGCCGCGAGCGATAATGATTTCTCCCGACTCCTCCAGTCGACGGATCGTCGCTACGATGCGCGTCTGCGCCTCCTCGACGTCGCGCAGCCGGACGGGCCCCATATATTCCATTTCCTCGCGGAACGTTTCCGCCATACGCTTGGACATATTCCGGAAAATGACTTCGCGCACTTCCTCGCTCGCGACTTTGAGCGCAAGCTGCAGGTCGGCGTTCTCGATATCCCGGATAATGCGTTGAATCGAACGGTTGTCGATATTGACGATATCCTCGAATACGAACATCCGCTTCTTGATTTCTTCGGCGAGCTCAGGATCCTGAATTTCCAGCGAGTCGAGAATCGTCCGCTCCGTTCCGCGATCGACTCCGTTCAATATTTGTACGATTGCTTCGATGCCGCCCGCCGACGTATAGTCCTGCGTAACGGTCGAGGACAGCTTCTGCTCCAGCACGCGTTCCACCTGGTTGATAACTTCCGGCGACGTACTGTCCATCATCGCGATCCGCTTCGCGACATCCGCCTGCTTATCCTGCGGCAGCGACGATAAAATGATCGACGCCTGATCGGGCTGCAAATAAGATAAAATGAGTGCGATCGTCTGCGAATTTTCGTTCTGGATAAAGTTTAAGATTTGAGCCGGATCCGCCTTGCGGGCGAAATCGAACGGCCTTACTTGCAGCGTGGCCGTCAGCCTGTTGATAATATCCATTGCTTTGCTTGAGCCGAGCGCCTTCTCCAAAATTTCTTTGGCGTATTGAATCCCGCCTTGGGAAATATACTCCTGCACCAAGCAAATTTGATGAAATTCCGCTAAAATGGCTTCTTTCTCGGCATTATCCACTTTACGCACATTGGCGATTTCAAGCGTCAATTGTTCGATTTCTTCCTCGCGCAAATGCTTGAAAATTTGGGCGGATACTTCCGGCCCGAGACTGATGAGCAAAATGGCGGCCTTTTGTCGCCCGGTCAATCCTTGCTGCACCGCTTTCGCCACAGAAGTCCCTCCTTATTCATCTACTAGCCAAGTGCGCAGCAAGTTCACAAATTCATCCGGCTTCCTCTTAGCGAGTCCTTCCAATTGTTTGCGAACTTGACTTTCGTTCGAGACGTTCTCGATATCGATAGTCGGAAGCTCCACTTTTGTCGGCGGAGCGAGCTCCTCCTCGAGCTGCTCCAGCTGCTTTTGCTTTCTGCGCCGGATCATAAAGCCGCCGACGCCGGCAAGAGCCATTGCGGCAACGCCGATTCCGCCCCACATCCAATAATTGATTCCGGCCTGCTCCATCCCCGGCGTAACCGCGAACGGTTGGGCGAACAAAGTTACTTTTCTGGCTATATCCGCTTCCGTATATGCCTGACCGCTGTCTGCCAGTGTTGCGGAGACGATGCTTGCGAGCGTTCTTTGAATATTGTCTTTCATTTCCTGAGTAAGAGAGTTCGGATCGTCCTTCACCGGCGGTTCGATTCCGACACTTATCGACAAATCTTTTACGATAAAAGGGCTTGAAACAATATCGTTCGTAATCCGATTCACTTCAAAATTAACGATTCTATTTGTTTCTTCCGATTGCGACTGGCCGCCGCCGTTTTGGCCGCCTTGGTAGGTGGGTACGTCCGTATTCCCCGTTCCCGGCACTCCGCCGGTCGAGCCTCCCGTACTTGTCGCCGATTTGTTGTTTTCCTGGACGCTGATCTCGATGCCTCTGCCGTCCACCGTGTTGACAGGAGTCACCAAGTTTTGCTTGCTCGTTTTCTGATCGAAGTTCAAGGTGGAAATCACGCTGACGACAACTTTGTCGGGTGCGTACATTTTCCCCAACAGACTCATTATATTTTTTTGCAGATCATTTTGAAACTGGTTTTTCACTTGGAATTGCTGTTGAATTTGACCCGAGGTTCCAGCGACCACACCATTTGTCTTGGAATATGGAAGCAGCTCGCCCTTTTGGTTGGAGATCGTAATGTTCTCGTACTTGAGTTTGGCGATCGTCTTGGCGACGAGATTGTACATCGTATCGATTTGGGCCTGGTCAAACCGGTAACCGTTCTCGATATTCAGTACGACGGACGCCGTCGATTCCTGGGGTTGTGTAGATACAAAGGCGCTTTCCTTCGGTACGGTAATGAGTACTTTCGAGCTGGCGACGCCGTTGATCTGGTTGAACATTTGCTGAATTTCGCCCTGCATGGCGTTGATCAGCTTCACATTGAATTCGTTGTCGGACATGCCGAACGTGTTGCTGCCTTCGAACGCTCCGTAGCCGAGCGATCCGTTTTTGTTCAATCCTTGCGATTCGACCTCGAGCTTGATCGATGCGGCTTCGTTCGCAGGAACGGCTATCGCGGTTCCGTCGGCGCTTAGCTGATAGGGGATTTTTGAGTCGTCCAAATATTTCTTTATGTTGGCGGCGTCGTTCGGCTGCAAGTTCCGGAACGCCGTGGCAAATTCCGTTTTGGATAAATTGATCGAGGTCAGGATTACGACCGCGAGTAAAATGACGATCGTACCCAGCACCATATATTTTTGATTTTTACTTAACTGTTTCCAATATTGAGTAGCTTTCTCTCGATATTGGACTAGTGTCTCATTCACTATGTCACCCCGCCCGGGAATCTGCTGCGACTACTGGTACGATTAGATCTGCGTCCTCATTACCTCCTGATAGGCTTCGATAATTTTATTGCGAATTTGCACGGTCATTTCCAGGCTGAGAGAGAGCTTCTCGGCTGCGATCGTAAGCTGGTGTGCATCGGCGAATTCTCCAGTCACGAATTTATCGTTCAAAGTATCGACCACCGTATGCTGCTTGTTCAAATTGTTCATGGCGCCGTTCAGGAACGAGCCGAAATCTTTGGCGATTTCTGCGGCGCCGGCGTCCTTGGCCGAGTTCGGGTCCAAGGATACGAGTGGTTTTTTGGGTAAAAACCCGATTTGATCGATCATGCTTCATGACCCTCCGATGTGGATATTCCTATGTAGAACGAATTTACTTGCCGATTTCTAGCGCTTTTGTAATCATCGCCTTGGTGGCGTTCAACGCAGTAACGTTAGCATCATACGAACGGGAGGCCGACATCATGTCTACCATCTCTTTCAAAATATCGACGTTCGGCATTTCTACGTACCCGCGCTCATCGGCGTCCGGATGATTCGGATTGTACACTTGCTTGAAAGGCGCCTCGTCTTCGAACACGCGCGACACTCTTACGCCTTCCCCAGTCGAATTGCGCATCGATTGCTGGAGCAACTGGGAGAACGGCGCCTGTTCCTTCGCTTCCATCGCGATCAGCTTCCGTTGGTAAGGAACCCACCTGCCGTTTACAAGCTTCCCGCGGGTCGTATCCGCATTGGCGATGTTCGAGGAAATAACGTCCATCCTGAACCGCTGGGCGGTCAAGGCAGAGGAGCTAATGTCGAATCCGTTCGTCAGCTTCACTTCTTATCTCCCCCCATTCATCGCGGTACGGTAATTTTTCAAATCATGACTGACTTGGCCGATCAGCACGTTATACCGAAGCTGATTTTTGGCCAGCAGCGTCATCTCGTAGTCGATATCCACGTTGTTCAAGTTGTTGTTCATCATCGTGTTCTCGTCTGCGACGACTTCGGGAACGGTCGGCGCGGCAACCCGGCCGATCGGAATATGACGCGGATCGGTTCTTCGCCCTTGTATCGACTTTTTATTCAATTCCTTCGACAAAAGCTCTTCGAACAGCACGTCGGACCGTTTGAAATAAGGAGTATCTATATTTGCGACGTTGTTCGATATCACTTTTTGTCGAAATGCCGCCGCGTCTAACGTCCGCTCCATCATCCCTAGGCTTGGAGTGTCCCATAAAGCCATTCCAAATACCCACTTTCGCTAAAAAGTTATGTAATTGTATTCTTCACGATTAGCGCTATTCCTTCTAAATTCGAGTTATTGAACAAAAAAAAATATTTATTCATTGTCTATTTTTGTAACATTACGGCCATATCTATATTCCATCTATATAGGAAAGTTTACAATAAGCAAAAAGCCCTATCTTTTGACAAGACAGGGCTTCAACCGTTACGAAAGTCATTCAGGCTCTGGCGTTCGCCACGCTCTGCATGAGCTGATCGTTCAATATTTTGATATAAGTCCCTTTCATTCCGAGCGATCTCGTCTCGATGACGCCGGCGCTTTCCAGTTTGCGGAGCGCGTTGACGATAACCGAGCGGGTAATGCCTACCCGGTCCGCTATTTTGCTCGCAACAAGCAGTCCTTCTTTCTCTTTCAATTCTTCGATAATATGGTCGACCGCTTCCATCTCGCTGTACGACAGCGAATTGACCGCAACCTGCACGACGGCTTTGCTTCGCGCGTCCAGCTCGATTTCTTCCGCATGCTCCCGCAAAATCTCCATGCCGATAATCGTCGTGCCATATTCCGCCATAATCAAATCGTCGTCGATGAAAGCATCTCCGCTGCGCGTCAGCACAACCGTCCCCAGACGGTCGCCGCCCCCGAGAATCGGAATAATCGTTACATGCGTCTCGGCGAAAAACGAATGTATTTTTTCCGTAAACATATAGTAAGGGCTGTCCTGATCGCCGTTCGACGATGTTTCTTCGATTTTTTTCAAGATGTTGTTGTAGTCTTCGGGCAACCGGCGATTTTCAACGATCATCTCGTGCAAAGGCTCGGACAGCAGCTCTCCCGTCGCATACCCCAAAATTTTCCCTTTGCGGCTGACGACGAAAATATTCGCAGCGATCAGATCGCGCAGCACCTCGGACATTTCCATGAAGCTCACGGCGTTGCCGGCCGCTCTTTGCAGCAAGCGGTTCAAGCTTCTTGTCTTGCTCAGTAAAGTCATGATTCAAGCCTCCCGGGTATTGAAAAGAACTTGCCAATAGGACGTTTTATGTCTCGAGCGGAGCCTACAAAATATATTGGCTCAAGTCGCGGTTTTGCGCGATGCCGGCCACTTTCTCGCGCACATATTCGGGCGTGATCAAAATGTGGTCCAATGAAAGGTCAGGCGCTTCGAAAGACAAATCCTCAAGCAGCTTCTCCAAAATCGTATGCAGTCTTCTGGCGCCGATATTGTCGGTATTCTGGTTTACTTCAGCGGCAATTTTCGCGAGCTCGGAGATGGCGCCTTCCGAAAACTCGACGCGGATGCCTTCTGTCTCGAGTAATGCGGTATATTGCTTGGTCAGCGCATTTTGCGGTTCGGTCAAAATAAGAACGAAATCTTCCTGCGTCAGATTGGTCAGCTCCACGCGGATCGGAAACCGCCCCTGCAGCTCCGGAATCAAATCGGACGGCTTGGCGATATGGAACGCTCCGGCCGCGATGAACAGCACGTAATCCGTTTTGACCGGGCCGTACTTCGTCATAATCGTCGAGCCTTCCACGATGGGCAATATATCCCGCTGAACGCCCTCGCGGGACACATCTGGGCCTCCGCCCCGGCCCGCGCTGGCGATTTTATCGATTTCATCGATGAAGATGATGCCGGATTGCTCCGCTCGCCGGATCGATTCCTGCACAACTTCGTCCATATCGAGCAGCTTCTGCGCTTCCTCTTGTACGAGCACGAGTCTCGCTTCCTTGACAGACAGCTTGCGCTTCTTCGTCCGCTTCGGCATCAAGTTCCCGAACATCTCCTGCATGTTCATGCCCATCTGCTCGTTCCCTTGGCCTGCGAACATATCGAGCATGGAAGGTGCCGCATCCTCCACCTCGATCTCGATCACCTGATCCTCCAGCTCGCCCTTAAGCAGTTTCTGCTTCATCTCCGCCCTGCGCTGAATGACGCCCTGGTCGGTTTCTTCCTTGTCTCCGCTCGCCTGGTTCGCACCGCTGAACAGCATCTCCAGCGGATTCCGCTGCGACTTGTTCGAAGTAGCGGACGGGACGAGCAGCGCGACGATCCGGTCGTTGGCCATTTGCTCCGCTTTGTCTTTCAGCTTATCCGTCTTCTCCGACTTCACCATGCGGATAGACGTTTCGATCAGGTCGCGCACCATCGACTCGACGTCTCGGCCGACATAACCGACTTCGGTAAACTTGGTCGCCTCGACTTTGACGAACGGAGCGTTGACGAGCTTCGCAAGCCGTCTTGCGATTTCCGTCTTGCCTACTCCGGTAGGTCCGATCATCAATATGTTCTTGGGCACGATTTCGTCCCGCATCGAGTCGTCAAGCTGACTGCGGCGGTACCGATTGCGCAAGGCGATCGCGACCGATTTTTTCGCCTGCTTTTGTCCGACGATGTATTTATCCAGCTCCGCCACGATTTGCCTAGGCGTCAGAGCGCGATTGTTCATGGAATTCCCTCCCGGTGCCTATCCGATTATATCTCTTCGACAATAATGTTCCGGTTCGTGAATACGCATATGTCGGCTGCCGTTTCCAGCGACGCTCTCGCTATATCGCTTGCGGCTAGCTGCGGTGCGAACCGCTTCAATGCCCGGCCGGCCGCCAGCGCGAAGCTCCCGCCCGAACCGATGGCGAGTATGCCGTCGTCCGGCTCGATGATTTCGCCATTGCCGGAGATGAGCAGCAGGCTCTGCGCGTCCATGACGATCATCATCGCCTCCAGCCGGCGCAATACCCGGTCCGACCGCCAATCTTTGGCCAATTCCACAGCCGCACGAAGCAGGTTCCCTTGATGCTCCTCCAGCTTCGCTTCGTATTTCTCGAATAACGTTACCGCGTCTGCGACGGAGCCGGCGAATCCCGCCACCACTTTGCCCCTGTACAGCCGGCGCACCTTTTTGGCATGGGATTTCATCACCATACTGTTGCCGAACGTCACCTGGCCGTCGCCGGCAATCGCCCCTTTGCCCTCATGGCGTATGGCGAATATCGTTGTTGCGTGAAACTCGCTCACGTCGGTATCCCCCTCCCTCTCCAGCTACGATTTCCATATGATGTTTATAAACGGACAAACAAGAAACAGCACCAAACGTTTCGTTCTGCTGCTGTTTCGTATATTCGGTAAATTGGTTGTGAAGCTTTGTTTCGCAAAGTTCCAGTTATCCGAAAAACATGTTCATCGTATCATAAGGCAACTTCTAGTTACAAGTGAAATTGTGTACATTATATGAAAAATTCTGAATTGTTTCAAGAGCGCGCTCGGCAAGAAGCTCATTTTTCCGTTTTTTGTCGCGTATTTTTTGCTCAAGCGGAGGAAGCAGTCCGAAATTGGCGTTCATCGGCTGAAAATGCTTCGGATCGGCGGATGTTATGTAATGCGCCATACATCCGAGCGTAGTCTCTTGCGGCAGGACTAGGCAAGCTTCGCCTTTGGCCATCCGGCCCGCATTGAGCCCCGCGATCAGTCCCGATGCCGCCGACTCTACATACCCTTCCACACCCGTCATCTGTCCGGCGAAAAACAAATTGTCGCGCTGCTTGAATTGATACGTCGGATTCAGCAGTTTGGGGGAACTGATGAACGTGTTGCGGTGCATGACGCCGTAACGGACAAACTCGGCGTTCTCAAGCCCCGGAATGAGCGAGAATACCCGCTTCTGCTCCCCCCATTTCAGATGCGTCTGGAATCCGACGAGATTGAACAACGTTCCGGCTGCATTGTCCTGACGAAGCTGAACGACTGCGTACGGCAGCTTGCCGGTGTGGGGATTGACCAGTCCTACCGGCTTCATCGGTCCGAACAGCAGCGTCTGCCTGCCGCGCCCCGCCATTACTTCGACCGGCATGCACCCTTCGAAATAGATTTCCTTCTCGAACTCTTTGACAGGAGCCGTTTCCGCGCCGATGAGCGCTTCGAGAAAAGCGTTGTACTCTTCCTCCGTCATCGGGCAGTTCAAATAGGCCGCTTCTCCCTTGTCGTATCGGGATGCCAAGTACACCTTGCTCATATCGATCGAATCTTTCTCGACGATCGGTGCTGCGGCATCGTAGAAGTACAAATATTCTTCGCCCGTCAATTGTTTCAACAGATCGGACAGCGCTGGAGACGTAAGCGGTCCCGTAGCGACCACCGTAATCCCTCCAGGCAGTTCGGTCAGCTCCTCATTCCGCACCTCGATGAGCGGATGATTGCGCAGCGTCGAAGTCACCTCGCCGGAGAAGCCGTCGCGGTCGACGGCCAAAGCCCCTCCCGCCGGAACGGCATGCTTGTCGGCGCAGCGCATAATGAGCGAATTCATCAGCCGCATCTCTTCCTTCAGCACCCCTACGGCGTTCGTCAGACCGTTCGCGCGCAGCGAATTGCTGCATACGAGCTCGGCGAATTTATCCGTAATATGAGCGGGCGTCTTGCTTACCGGCCGCATCTCGTATAGTACGACCGGCACACCCTGGTTCGCGATTTGCCATGCCGCTTCGCTTCCGGCCAGTCCCGCGCCGATGACGGTTACTTTACTTGCATATGTCAATGTACTAAGCCTCCCGCTTTTGTTCGTATCCCCGCTTTGGTTGCAGCCGGTGCATACGCGGCCTTGCGGTACGGATCAATCGGCGTCGCCCTCGGCATCCGCCTGCTGATTTTCTTCTTTATAACTGCATTCCACGCATTGCAGGAAGGAGCCGGCTTTCGTGTTTTTCTCCACGAGCATCGAGCTGCAGTTCGGGCACGGCTTGTCGGCCGGCTTATCCCAGGAGACGAAGTCGCAGTCCGGATATTTGTCGCAGCCGTAAAAAATGCGCCCTTTTTTGCTTCGCCGCTCGACTACGCTGCCCTCTTTGCATTTCGGGCAAGTAACGCCGATTTCCTTAACGATGGGTTTGGCGTTCCGGCAGTCCGGGAAACCCGAGCAAGCCAGAAATTTGCCGAAACGACCCATTTTGATAACCATGTTCCTGCCACATTTCTCGCAGAGCACGTCGGTCACTTCGTCTTGAATTTCGATTTCCTTCATTTCCTCTTCGGCAACTTCCAGACGTTTCTCGAACGTCGTGTAAAATTCGTCGAGAACACGTACCCAGTCGACTTTGCCCTCTTCGACGAAGTCGAGCTCTTCCTCCATATGGGCCGTAAATTCCACGTTCAAAATTTCCGGAAAAAACTCGGCCATCAGCTGGATAACGAGATCGCCCAGCTCGGTCGGCACGAATTTTTTCTCTTCCATGGCCACATAGCCGCGCTTCTGGATCGTTTCCAGCGTCGGCGCGTACGTGCTCGGCCTGCCGATCCCCATTTCCTCCAGCACGCGGACGAGACGGGCTTCGGAATATCTCGGAGGCGGCTGCGTAAAATGCTGCTTCGGATCGATCCCTCTATTGTTCAGCTCGTCGCCCTGCTTGAGGACGGGCAAATATTTATCGTCTTCCGTCGTGCCGTCGTCATTGCCTTCCACGTAAATTTTCATGAAGCCGGGAAACTTCACCTTCGAGCCGACTGCCCGGAAAATCGTATCCGCGGCAGAAATGTCCACCGTCATCGTATCAAGGACGGCCGAAGCCATCTGACTCGCCACGAAACGCTCCCAAACGAGCTTATACAGCCGGTACTGATCTCTGCTCAGGAAAGACTTGAGCTCCTCGGGGGTTTTGGTTACCGCTGTCGGCCGTATGCCTTCATGGGCGTCCTGAGCGTTCGCGTTTTTCTTTAAATAAACACGCGGCGTTTCCGGATAATACTCCGGGCCGTATGCGGATTCGATATAGGCTTTCGCTTCTTCTTGGGCAACCGGGGAAATCCGGGTCGAGTCGGTACGCATATACGTAATCAACCCTACGGTCCCTTCCTTACCGAGATCGATGCCCTCGTACAGCTGCTGCGCCACCTGCATCGTCTTGGCCGCACGGAAGTTCAGCTTGCGCGCCGCCTCCTGCTGCATGGAGCTTGTGATGAACGGAGCCGCCGGATTGCGCTGCCGTTCCTTCTCCTTCACTTCGCCGACGACAAAAGCCGATTTGCCGATCCGGCTCAAAATGTCCTGTACGTCCGCTTCGCGGTGAAGCTCCTTCTTCTCCCCGTCCACGCCGTAAAACTTCGCTTCGAACTCCGTGCCGTTCACGGCCAGCTTCGCCGTAATGGACCAATATTCTTCCGGGACGAACGCTTTGATCTCGTTCTCGCGATCAATAATGAGCTTCACGGCGACGGACTGCACACGGCCGGCGGATAACCCTTTCTTGACCTTCTTCCACAGCAGAGGGCTGATTTTGTAGCCGACAAGACGATCCAATATGCGGCGCGCCTGCTGGGCGTTGACCAAATCCATATCGATCGGCCTCGGCTGCTTGAACGCGTCTTTTACGGCCTGCTTCGTTATTTCGTTAAATACGACGCGGCAAGGCTCCGTCTCGCTCAGCTCGAGGTAATGCGCCAAATGCCAGGCGATCGCCTCCCCTTCGCGATCGGGGTCAGCCGCGAGATATATGTTTTTCACTTTGCGGCTCGCGTCTTTCAGTTCTTTCAATACCGATCCTTTACCCCGGATCGTTATATATTTCGGCTCGAATTTATTTTCGACTTCCACTCCGATCTGGCTTTTCGGAAGGTCCCGGATATGTCCCATGGACGCCTTGACGATAAATTTGCTGCCCAAATATTTGCCGATCGTTTTCGCTTTTGCGGGTGACTCCACAATGACCAGTGAATCCGCCATAGGCTCGCCGTCCTCCCCTCGATATTCCACTTCAATAGTATGCGTATGTTTACGCCCGTTGTGACAGGCGTCATAACGTCATATAAGATGAACCGGATAACGGTGCAATCTTTTTTTTCAAAATTAAATTTAACAGAACTGAATGCAAATGTCCAAATTCAAACCCGGTAAGCGTCAACAGCTCATCGAAGGTGACCGGTGCGGCCGACAACAATCCGAGCAGTTTTCGCTCGTCCTCGGTAGCCGCATAATCGGCCCCGACCGCGTTTTCCCGCCTTCTCCCGCCTAACGGGACGAGCCTGCCGTACTCTTCCAATATATGTTCGGCGCTCGCGACCATTTTCGCGCCCTGCCGGATCAGCTCGAGCGTTCCCGAGCTTTTGGGAGACGTAACCGGCCCCGGGACGGCGAATACGTCTCTGGATTGCTCCAGCGCCTGGTCGGCCGTAATGAGCGACCCGCTTCTGTCCGCCGCCTCCACGACGACAGTGCCTAAGCTCAATCCCGATATGATACGGTTGCGCTGCGGAAACAGCCCGGGCTTAATTTGTGTTCCCAGCGGATATTCCGTCAATAAAACCCCTTTCTCTTCGATCTCCGCATAAAGGGAAGCGTTTTCAAGCGGATACACGGTATCCGGTCCGCATCCGAGCACGGCCGCGGTGCTGCCCGCTTCCGTCAATGCACCGCGATGAGCGCTCGCGTCGATGCCTCTGGCCAATCCGCTGACGACGCACGCTCCGTAAGCGGACAAATCGCGACCGAGCTCGAACGCCATCTTTTTGCCGTATGCGGTGGGCGAACGCGTCCCAACCATTGCGATCGAAGGCCGCTCCAGCACCCGCATATCCCCGCGGAAGTAAAGGATCCAAGGAGGCTGTGCGATTTCCCTCAGCAGCGGAGGGTAATCCGAATCAAGCGCGGTCATGACGGAGACGCGGGAACGTTCGTAAGCTTCCAACCGTCCTTCTATAAACGGTACAGTGAGCTTGCTGCAAATATGCTCCGCCGCACTCGGCTTCAGGCCGAACGCGACCAAATCGGCGGGCTCCGCATCGAGCAAACACGAGTAGGCTCCGGACACTCCAGACGCCAGCCGGTCGATCGTTCTCCACCCTACGCCTTCCAACTCGTGCAATCCAAATAATACAGTACGGTCGTTTATCAAGTAAAGCACCCCTTAGAAAAATTTCCCCCAAAAGTGAAGTAAACCCTTCGCAGCTTATTCCGAGTACTTTTGGGGGAGCCCCCGAAAAGCCCCCCAGACCCGGTCCAAAAAAGAAAAACCTCCCGTACCCCTTGGAGGGATGCGGAAGGTTGCTTACCTTCTTCGAGCGATTCGCTATCGCTCTTGACAACATTTATTTTTTCACGATGCACTTCTCGAGCAAGCCTTTTTCTTCAAGCACGCTGACGAGCGTAGAGCCCATCTCGGAAGGAGTCGGAGCTACTTTTACGCCGCAAGCTTCGAGCGTCGCCACTTTCTCCGCCGCCGTTCCTTTGCCGCCCGAGATGATCGCGCCGGCATGTCCCATGCGTTTTCCCGGAGGCGCCGTTTGGCCGCCGATGAAGCCTACGACCGGCTTCGTCATGTTCGCTTTAATCCACTCGGCCGCTTCCTCTTCCGCGGTTCCGCCGATTTCGCCGATCATGATGACGGCATACGTGTTCGGATCTTCGTTGAACAGCTTCAGGATGTCGATGAACTCGGAGCCTTTTACAGGGTCTCCGCCGATCCCTACGGCCGTCGATTGGCCGATGCCGCGCGTAGTCAGCTGATGAACCGCTTCATAAGTAAGCGTTCCGCTGCGCGATACGACGCCGACATGACCCGGCAGGTGGATGTATCCCGGCATGATGCCGATTTTGCATTGTCCCGGAGTGATGACACCCGGACAGTTCGGTCCGATCAAACGAGTTTTCTTGCCTTCCATGTAACGGCTGACGCGAACCATGTCCAGCACCGGAATGCCTTCGGTAATACAGATTGCCAGATCCATCTCGGCATCGACCGCTTCAAGAATCGAATCCGCGGCAAAAGCCGGAGGAACGAAAATGAGCGAAACGGTTGCACCGGTAGCTTTCTTCGCTTCGATAACGGTATTGTATACCGGCAGCTTCACGGTAGATCCGTTTTCCAGAGAAAATTCGACTTCCGTACCGCCTTTGCCCGGCGTTACGCCGCCTACGAATTGGGAGCCGTATTCAAGGCCGCCTTTCGTATGGAAAGTCCCTTGCGAACCGGTGATGCCTTGTGTAATGATTTTCGTATTTTTATCGATCAAAATGCTCATCGAACGTTCATCTCCTCTCGAATTACTTCACCAGCGAAACGATTTTTTGAGCGCCGTCCGCCATCGAATCGGCCGCGACGATGTTGAGTCCGGATTCATTGAGCTTTTTCTTGCCCAGATCTACGTTCGTACCTTCCAGGCGCACGACAAGCGGACGATCCAAGCCTACTTGCTTGGCCGCTTCGATGACGCCGTCCGCAATAACGTCGCATTTCATGATGCCGCCGAAAATGTTGACGAAAATTCCTTTTACTTTCGGATCGGACAAAATGATTTTGAACGCTTCGGTTACTTTCTCGGCCGTCGCGCCGCCGCCTACGTCGAGGAAGTTGGCAGGCTCGCCGCCGTAATATTTGATAATGTCCATCGTCGACATGGCAAGGCCGGCGCCGTTGACGAGACAGCCGATGTTGCCGTCAAGCGCGATGTAGCTCAGGTCGAACTTGGAAGCTTGAATTTCCTTCTCGTCTTCTTCGTCCAGGTCGCGCAGCTCCAAAATGTCTTTGTGGCGGTACAGCGCGTTCGAATCGAAGTTCAATTTGGCGTCCAGCGCCATAACATTGCCGTCTCCGGTTACGACGAGCGGATTGATCTCGGCGATGGAGCAGTCCTTGTCCACAAACGCGGTATAAAGAGCCGTCATGAACTGTACGGCTTTGTTTACAAGCGCGGTCGGAATGTTGATCGAATAAGCGAGCTTGCGAGCCTGGAACGGCTGCAGACCGATAGCGGGATCGATCACTTCCTTGAAAATTTTCTCCGGCGTGTGGGCAGCCACTTCTTCGATTTCCGTACCGCCTTCTTCCGAAGCCATCATGACGACACGGCCGGTACCCCGGTCGACGACGACGCCTACGTAATACTCTTTCTTGATGTCGCAGCCTTGCTCGATCAGGAGGCGCTTCACTTCTTTGCCTTCCGGACCGGTTTGATGCGTAACAAGCACTTTGCCAAGAATTTGCTCGGCGTATGTACGAACTTCGTCGAGGTTTTTGGCAACTTTGACGCCGCCTGCTTTGCCGCGTCCGCCTGCATGGATTTGCGCCTTGACGACGACTACCGGCGTACCGAGCGATTTGGCCGCTTCGACCGCTTCGTCGACGGAAAACGCCACTTTGCCCTGAGGAACCGCTACACCATATTGTCTCAGGACCTCTTTCCCTTGATACTCATGGATATTCATTCTCGAATCCTCCTATCAAACTGTCTTGGGTGATGTGTATACAAAAAAGGGCATGATGCCCCGCTCCCCACCGAACGTACTAAACCGCCCGCGGTTGACCCAAAAATGCCTTACTTATTGTAACACGTTTTTTCGACGGTTTCCTGAAATTTTTGTGAACATTATACATCATTTTTGTTTTGGACGTCATTAAGACATCTTTCCGGCCATTGAGATAGACGGGTGGATAAACGTGGAAATAGCGCAGGCTTTCGGCGTGAAAGCTTGCGCTATCGCACAAGAGCAAGGAACTTTAACGGAATAACGCAGCTGCTCTCTGACGATCGGGACATACCTGTCCACAAAGCCCCGGCCGTCAGTCAGGGCGGTAATACCCTTTAATTCCTAAGCGTTACGGCCCTATTACCGGTATGCCGGCGTCGTCGGCGTCATCACCCGCGGTTCGCGTTCCGCCTGCTTGATGAAGCGCATCTCGTTGCCGGTAAAGCCGCAGACGAGGCAGCCGATGGTCGGCTCGGTCTCTTCGATCGTAATCGGCTCCGTCAAATTTTGCACCATTCCCGTAATCGCATCTTTCATGAATGATCGGTACGTTGTGGAAAGCACCCGGAATTTGGTCCGATTCGAACGGCACTCCGGACAATAATACGGTTTTTCCTGCATATCGCAATCACCTCGCTTCTCTCTCTTTTCCATTATCCCCACCCGGAACCATTTTAATTATGATCCGCAAGATTCAAGGAGGATTTCGGCCTATCTTGTAGAAATACATAGCATGGAAAAAATAAGGAAGCACCTTTTTTCTCCCGAAACGCCTGGACTTGGGCCTCACTCTCCATGTCGGCGTTAATCTGGACTAAGAAGGTGCTTTTTCGCATGTACGATAAAATGTACGGAGCCTGCCTGCAAGGCATCGACGGGACGATCGTCGACGTGGAGGTCGATATCAGCAACGGCCTTCCTCATTTTCAAATCGTGGGGCTGCCCGATTCTTCCGTAAAAGAATCGACGGAGCGGGTCCGCTCCGCGCTCAAAAACAGCGGCGCGGCGTTCCCGATGGAACGGATTACGATCAATCTGGCTCCCGCCGATGTACGCAAGGAAGGCGCTTCATTCGACTTGGCTATAGCCGTCGGGATTCTTTGCGCGAGCGGACAGCTGCAGCTGCCGGGGCTGGACCGTTGTCTGACGATCGGCGAGCTGTCGCTCGACGGACGGCTCCGCCCGGTCCGGGGCGTATTGTCGATGGTCGATGCGGCCAAACGGCGCGGCATGACGAATGTGCTGCTCCCTTCCGCAAATGTCGAAGAAGCGACACTGATCGAAGGAATGCGCATCGCGGGAATCGACAGCATTACACAATTGCTCGCAAGAAAAGACAATCCGCTATTCGACGGCATTCCCGTTTCGCGCGGATTGCAGAACGAGCGAATGCCGTCGAATGTCGAAGATGTCGACACGGAGGATTTTGTCGACGTTTGCGGTCAGTTCCAAGCCAAGCGTGCCCTGACGATCGCTGCGGCGGGACTTCACAACCTCATCTTCATCGGTCCCCCGGGCTCGGGCAAAACGATGCTCATTCGCCGCCTACCGTCCATACTTCCGGTATTGTCCGACGACGAATCGCTGGAAGTGACGAAAATTTACAGTGCGGCAGGCCTTATCCCCGACCGGTCGAAGCTGATCCGGCGCAGGCCGTTCCGGAACCCGCACCACACCGTTTCCATGGGCGGCCTGGTGGGGGCGGGAAGCTATCCGAAGCCGGGCGAGGTGAGCTTGGCGCACCGCGGCGTGCTGTTTCTGGACGAGCTGCCCGAGTTTCCCCGCAGCGTGCTCGAGGTGCTTCGCCAGCCGATCGAGGACCGGCGTGTCACGATCGGCCGGGCGAAGGCCGTTATTACGTTCCCGACTCATTTTATGCTCGCGGCATCGATGAACCCTTGTCCGTGCGGGTATTGGGGCTTCCCTACGCTTACCGCCTCGTGCACGTGCACCCCCATGAAGGTACGGCAGTACAGGTCGAAAATTTCCGGGCCGCTGCTCGACCGGATCGATCTGCACGTCGAAGTGCCCCGCATCGACTTCGATTCGATGAAGCAAACGAGCGGCAACGCCGCTTCACGCGATTTGCGGCAATCGGTGCTCCAGGCACTGAACCGGCAATCCGCACGCTATGCCGGTACACCAATCCGGTTCAACGGCGAGCTGAACGGCCGGATGCTGAGGGAGCATTGCCGTCTCCCGCCGGAAGGGGAGAAGCTTTTGTCCGAATCGTTCGAAGCTCTCGGCTTAAGCGTCCGCGCACACGACCGCATACTGAAAATTGCTAGAACGATCGCCGACTTGGACGACAGCGACGGCATCGGCACCTCCCACCTTGCGGAAGCTCTTCAATACCGGTGTCTGGACCGAAGCCTTTGAACGTCAAACGAACGAATGAAGTTGGATACCATGTTTACCCTGACGTCGTTATGCGCACAATAATCGGGCGCTGCCGCAAATTACGATCAGTAACGGAGGACGACATGCTCGAACAATTGGAAAGCGATTATAACTGCGCCAACGCGGGAAGCGATCTGCACGAGCTGCTGCAGGAAGCCGAGCAGCTGCGGGCGCAGTCGAACGGGTCCAAAGAGGACGAGGAACGGCTGAACCGGGTCGAGAACCAAATCCGGTTTATCCGCAACAAATGCTCCATTACCGGCGAAAGCTGACCGCTTTCAAATCCCCCAGAAGTGAAGATCCGCTTCGTATCTTATTCCGACTACTTCTGGGGAACCCCCCCTACAGAAATTCCTTGTACAAGGACAAAATGCCGTCAAAGACCGGACCGGTCATGACGGCATTTTGCTTGCTGCAGGCTCTTATTTCACAAACCACCGGATCGGATAATGACCGCTTTTCAGTTCTTCTGCGCTCCGGCCACCCTCTCCCGGGTACTGTACTTTATTTCTAGCAGCCTCCGGGAGGCAAAAAAGCCGCCTGGACTTATCGTCCGGACGGCTATGCCCTTGTTATTGACCGTGGAACTAGAAAGCATGCTTCACATGGTTCAATGCGAGAAATTTGCCTTCCGGCATGAAGGTGACCGTAATGACGTCGAACCTGACTTTCCGCTCCAGTGCCTTGCCAAGGTACAGGTAATACTGCGCGGTGTCGCGCACTTTTTTTTGTTTGCGGGCGTCTACGGACTCTTCCGGACTGCCGAACGTCCCGGTATTTCGACGGGAACGGACCTCTATGAACACGATCACATCTTCGTCTTCTGCGATCAGATCAAGCTCGCCGCGCGGGCAGCGCCAGTT
Organism: Paenibacillus mesophilus; assembly: GCF_005938385.1. GTDB lineage: Bacteria > Bacillota > Bacilli > Paenibacillales > NBRC-103111 > Paenibacillus_AB > Paenibacillus_AB mesophilus. The sequence continues at coordinate 173,453 of NZ_VCRA01000002.1, read as the reverse complement.
GCGCCCGACGATTCGATAGCCCGCTGAAACCAAGTGCTCCGCAGCGAATTCCTCACCCTGCAGTCCGAGCTTCCGCCTTCCGTCCGCACTTCTCCGTCCCGTCATTCCCCACCGTTCTTTCTTGCTTTCGCCCGCGAATCGGTGCGGTATACGAAGCTTAATATTTCGGCTACGAGTTGATACAGCTCGGTCGGAATTTCCTGCTTGATGTCCAGCTTTGACAATACTTCCACAAGCGACGGATCTTCCTGGAGCGGCACTCCGTGCTCTTTCGCCTTCTGCATGATCGTCTCGGCAATATGGCCCTTGCCCTTGGCCACCACGACCGGAGATACGTTCTTCTCGGGCGCGTAGCGCAGGGCGACGGCTCTTTTGACTTTATGCCTCTCGTCGTGTTTTCCGCTCATACCCGGACGTCCACACCTTTGTACGGCTTTATGTGATAAGCCGACGCTGCTGCAGACCGGATCGCGGATGAATTCGCAGCCGGTGCGGCATCGCCGTCATATTGGATCGGCTGAGGAAACGGTGCGCATTTCAGAGACATGCACTGGTAGCCGTTTTGCCGGAGCCCTTCCTCTATTTCCCCGCGATACCGTTCCAAAATAGATCCGAGGAAAGGCATATCGTTATGCACCTGCAGATGCACCTTCCGATCAAACACTTGTACGTCCACAAGCGTTAATCCGAGTGTTTGCATGTTCAGATCGAACAGCAGCCGGCAATTGCGGGCATCGATCTCGCCGCGCTTTCCTTTACGGGACTGAACGTGAACGGCGGCGGCATGCTCGCCCCCGCCTTCGTGGCGAACCGGCAAAAACAAGGTAACGTGAGACAGCACCGCTCCGCGATCCGGCGACAGCAGCAGCTGTTGTCCGGTTATTTGCTGCAGCGTTTGCTGCGCTTGCTCCCGCAGCGGTTCCGGCACAACGTCGGATGTGCTCAACTGCAACAGTATACTTTTGAGACTGTCCGCCGCTTCGTGGCGGTTGATCCCCGGCGTCGGCAAGTTCGGCTCCGGATGCTCCCCCGGTATTAGCGCCGACTGAGCAATACCGCTCTCATTTGCCTGAGGCCGGTGGTCCGATTTCTCGATCGCCCGGGATACTTGATGCTCATGATCCATACCGACGGCCTTAAACAGCCGATTGATCCAGTTTTCTTCGACCTTCGCCGGCGGCCGCCCTTGAGAACCATCTTGTTCCTGAATGCCGGTCTGCCTCGCGGCAATCCTTTCGCGTTCGGCAGGTTCGGCGGCTTTTCTTGGAACGGAATCCGCCGCCTCCGCTTCCGCGCTTTGATCGGATACAGGCAGATCCGTCCGCAGCTGCTGCGCTTCGATCTTTCGCGTACTTTCCGCCGCGCGTGCAGGTTCCAACCCTCTCGTCTCGGGCGGCGGCGGCGCATCGGTTTGCCTTTGGGGTACAATCGTACTCTCCGTCTTCGGAACCGGCTGATCCGTTCGTTGCGGTCCCTCGGGCCGGCGAGGGATGTCTGCGGCACGATTCGTATCCGTCCCATTCGTCTGAGGCGGCGCAAATTCAATCGCTTGCATTGGAGACCGTACCGTGCTATCCGGTTTCGTGACAGTCTGATTCAATCTATTCGGCGGTTCCGCTCGAGTCTGCTCATCAGGCGCCGCAGCCCGCTCCTGTGCGGAATGAACGGGATTTCCCTGTTCATCGATGCCGCCCTGGAGCTGCATATTCCCGTACAGGTTCCCTGCTGAAGCCTGCGCTTGCCTTTGAGCCGCAGCGGCTGCCGGCTTCCCGGATGTCTCCGGATCAATCCTGGTCGAAACCGCATTTTCCCCAGCCGCGATGTCGGGCTGAATAGGGCTGCCGGAAGAAACCGCCGGCCCTGCCGATTCCCTCACCAGCCGGATGGCCTGCTGCAGCTTCCCTACAAGCTCCTTCACCTCGGCGGAAGCTTTATCGGGGAGGGACGCCATAGCTTTTGCCGTCTCCTCCGCTCTCGCCTCCAAGCCGTCCAATTGGCCGAGCAGCGGCTGGCCGAACATCGCTTCCCGCAAACTGCGTACCGATTCAGGAGTCATCGGCAAATTTCGCTTATGGGCAATTACAGCCGATTCGAGCCATTGATCGGACGGTATGTCCACAGGCGGCTGTTCCATGATTTTACCGAATCGCTGCATATTCGCTTTCGTCAGCTCGATATCCGATTGCTGCAGCACCTTCGCCAATTGACGGACGTCCGGCTGGTCTTTCATGCCGAAGCTTCTGATCATGTCCGCTATCGAATCGTCCGTCAGCGGAGTCTGCTGCCCTTGGACCGGTTTCAATACGATTTGGCTGCCGTTCGATTCCGGCTGCACCTGGAAATGGGTCACTTGCCCTTGCCGGAGCGGGGTTTCCAGCTTAGCCCTCATATGAACGCCGCCGATATTGACAAGCGCGTCCTGCTCGCCGAGCAGCTGCAGCACCATTCCTTTGACGATTTGCCCGACTTTCAGCTCCAACGATTTGGCTTCCGTCGGCTGCATATCGCCGAGCATATGGCTGATCATTTGACCGATTTGCATGCTCATGCCGTCCGCCCCTTCCGTTTGGAATCCATACTATGTATATCGGCCGCAAACCCGTTTTTTTGCAGATTGAACCGTCGTTTCGCTATGTACCGCTAGAACAGCTCCATCTGCTCGTTTAAGATCCCGCCCAAAAATGTTTTCCGATGCATCGGGCATGCGCCGTAAGCAAGGATCGCTTCCCTATGCACTTTGGTGGCATATCCTTTGTGCGAAGCGATACCGTATTCGGGGTATTCGATATCCCACTGCAGGCACAGCCTGTCTCTCGTCACCTTGGCGATGATGGAGGCGGCGGCGATGGACTGGCTCAGCGCATCCCCGTGTATGACGGCAAGCTGCCGGATCGGACTGTCGACTTTCTCCGCGTCGATCAATAAATAGTCCGGCGTCACTGTTTCGCAAAGCTCAGCCAATGCTTGCTTCATCGCCAGCCTAGCGGCCTGCTTGATGTTAATCGAATCGACGACGGACGCATCGACGCGCCCGATCCCGATGCCGAGCGCGCATTCGCGTATGATCGCGTACAGCTCTTCGCGCTTTTTCTCGCTCAGCTTCTTGGAATCGTCGATTCCTTCGATTTCGAGTTCCGCCGGAAGCACCACGGCGGCAGCCACTACATCGCCGAACAGACAGCCGCGTCCGACTTCATCGATTCCTGCGACATGACACATGCCGCTCTTCCACAAGTCGCGTTCATATTCCAGCACGTAAAGTTCCCCCATGATCGTTATCATTCCTTCCATTGTACCGGGAATCCGGACAAGAAGGAAGACAAAAAAAAGCACCCGTCAACGGCTTTCAGCCGTCGAGAGTGCTTTGCATTAAACCGGTTGGAGCTTGGGTCTTTCCAGACTGATACGGCCCAGCTTGCCGCCCCGCAAATCGCGCAGGATGACCATGGACGCCTTCTCCAAATTGACGGAGCCTCCGCTTTGCAAGCAGCCGCGTTTCCGTCCGATCCGTTCCATGACGTTTACGATTTCGTTCTGTTCAAGATCGCTTGCCGGAACTTCGTCAAGCTCGTACCGCTCCTTCAGCTCGCGAGGATAAGACTCGCACATGAACCGTATAGCATGATACGCAACGTCATCCACATGCAGGATTTGGTCGTTGATCGAACCGATCGCAGCCAGACGGTAGCCTACCTGCGAATCGTCAAACTTCGGCCACAAAATACCCGGCGTGTCGAGCAGCTCCAAATCTCCGCCCGCCTTGATCCACTGCTGGCCCTTCGTGACGCCCGGCTTGTCGCCCGTTGCCGCCACATGCTTTCCCGCCAGACGGTTGATCAGCGTCGATTTCCCTACGTTCGGAATGCCGACGATGAGCGCCCGCACCGAGCGGGGATTCATTCCTTTGCGCAGTTGGGCCGCTATTTTGTCCCGCAGCGCATGCTTCGCTTTCTCCGGTATGCTCCGAACGCCCTCGCCCGTTACGGAATCGATCGGAACCGCCTCGATTCCCGCCTCCGCAAAGTAGGCGATCCACTCGCGCGTCACGCTCGGATCGGCCAAATCGGCTTTGTTCAGCAGCACGAGGCGTGGCTTGTTCATCAATATTTCATCGATCATCGGATTGCGGCTCGACAGCGGAACACGGGCATCCAGCAGCTCGAAGGCGATATCGATCAGCTTGAGCTTCTCCTGAATTTGCCTTTTGGCTCTTGTCATATGACCGGGAAACCATTGTATCGTCGTCATGCCGTCACCTCCCGGCGATTGTCCTTAATGTATCCACTGCATGTCCACTATGGGCCAGAAGACGATTTCCGCGCGTCCGACGATTTTGTCGAACGTGACCGGTCCGATCATCCGGCTGTCGGTGCTGTCCGAACGATTGTCGCCCATCACGAATACGGCGCCTTCCGGCACTTTCGATTCCGGCCAGTTCAAATCGTTATAAGACTTTCCCGACTGCTTCGCCTGCTCCACGACTTCCTTCAAGTAAGGCTCGTCCAGCAGCTGGCCGTTAATATACACTTCGTCGCCCTGCACCTTCACGGTTTCTCCCGGAAGGGCAATGACGCGTTTAATGAAGTCTTTGTCCGGTGTCGCGTGAAAGACGACAACTTCACCGCGTTGCGGCGTACGCATGTCGTACAAAATTTTATTGACGATCAGCCGTTCGCCCGTATGGAAATTCGGTTTCATCGATGGGCCGTCGACAATGTACGATCCGAACAGGAAATAGCGGATCAGGAACGCCAGCGCGAAAGCGATCAGAAGCGCTTTCGTCCATTCCCACACTTCGTTTTTGGCCTTTACCGCCGTTCCCGAAGCCGATGTCAATTCGTTCCTATTGTCGGGCTGCAGTTGTTCCGCTAAGGCGGACTGCTCCCGGGCATCATACGCGCCGCTGCGGACATCCGGACGGGTTCCGTCAGCCAAGCCGGTTTCGGAATCCTTCCGTTCGTTCTCGTTCATAGCATCTCCCTCCCAATCCCGGATTATTTTCGATACGGTTACGACGAGGAGCCGGTCTGCTTCCGATTCATTGCCGATACAAAGAAAAGCTTCTGAGCGAAGCTTTCCGATGAAGCGACAACCTTCATGAATCGTTCTATGACATAAACGAAAAGGGACTTGTTTGTGGCAAGCCCCCGTCCCGATTAACGAATCTCTTTAATTCTAGCCGCTTTACCGCGCAGGTCGCGCAGATAGTAGAGCTTCGCACGGCGAACTTTACCCCGGCGAGCCACCTCGATCTTCTCCAGCTTCGGCGAATGAAGCGGGAATGTTCTTTCCACGCCTACACCGTACGAAACTTTGCGAACCGTGAACGTTTCGCTGATTCCGCCGCCGCGGCGTCTAATAACAACGCCTTCGAACAACTGAACCCGCTCGCGAGATCCCTCGATAACTTTAACGTGCACTTTCAAAGTATCGCCCGGACGAAAGTTCGGCAAACCTGTACGAAGCTGTTCTTGCGTAATTTGACGTACGAGATTCATAGGTTGACTCCCTCCTTCCACTCAGATGTTCGTACTCGCTCCGAAAGCTCCATCGGCTCTCATCATGGCTCGCAGCGGACCACCGAATTAAGAAAAAACCACAACAAAGGACATATTACCATAGTTGCCCACAAAAAGCAAGGAAATTTGATTCGTAGTTTCATATGAACGTGTGATGTAATTTCAGACCATATTGCACAAACTCGCACCGGCCGTCCCATTCGTCCGTAATGGAAAAGATGCAGTTATTTTCGGGAGTAACGGCACTTTTATCATGACGAGCCGGAATAAATCCAGTTCGTTTACCTGATTGGCCCGATCGCCGATGGTGGCTTGTAAAATAGCTGCATCTTTTCCAGCAAAACATTGCTAATGGTTATCGAGTGCCGATATTACCTGCATGTTTTCCATCAGACATCTCATACAAGCCGGTCACCCCGGGTCTTCAGCCGATTCCTGCCGGCGCATCCGATCGAGCCATTCCCGTTCCTTCGGCGTCAAATCGGCGTTCTCGAGCAAATCCGGCCGACGCCGCAGCGTGCGAAGCAGCGACTGCTCGCGGCGCCACTTGGCGATATTCTCGTGATGGCCGGACACAAGCACGTCGGGAATGCTCCATTCGCGGAATTGGGCAGGTCGCGTGTAATGCGGATATTCCAGCAAGCCGGTACTGAACGAGTCGGTGACGGCCGATTGCTCATTGCCAAGAACACCGGGCAGCAGCCGTACGACGCTGTCGATGACTACCATTGCGGGAAGCTCTCCGCCGGTCAGCACGTAATCTCCGATCGACAGCTCGTCCGTAATCAAATGTTCGCGGATGCGTTCGTCGTATCCTTCATAATGTCCGCAAACAAACATCAGATGCTGTTCTCCGGCCAGCTCTTCCGCTTTGCGCTGCGTAAACGTCTCGCCTTGCGGGCACATGAGGATCACTCTCGGGCGGACTTGACCCGCACTCGTCAAGTCTTCCACCGCCGCGAAGATCGGCTCGGGCTTCAGCACCATTCCGCCTCCGCCTCCGAACGGGTAATCGTCAACCGTATTGTGCTTATTATTGGCATATTCGCGAAAGTTGACCGTCTTGAAGCTTACGATCCCCTTATCCCGCGCTTTACCCAAAATGCTCGAACCGAACACCCCGTCGAACATGGCGGGAAACAAGGTGAGCACATCGATTTGCATCAGTCGATCAAACCTTCCATTATATGTACGCGAACCTGCTTCGCCTCTACGTCCACGTCCAGGATGACATCGTCGATAACGGGCAGCAGTACGGGCTTGCCCTTCGGACGTTCGACCACCCACACATGGTTTGCGCCTGGAGCCAATATTTCCCCGATCGTGCCGAGCTCCTCCCCTTCGTCCGTCACGACGCGGCAGCCGATAATTTGTTCGTAATAATATTCGCCTTCGTCAAGCGGCTTACGCTCCTCATCGGATACTTTCAGCAGCCAGCCTTTGTAGGGAAGGATTTCATTAATATTATCGTACCCTTTGAATTTGACGATATATACATTCTTGTGCAAACGCGCGCTTTCGACTTGGACCCGGAGCTCGGCGTCCCCGTTCTGCGGCTCCGTCAGTACGAGCCGGCTGCCTTTGCCGAACCGCTCCTCCGGAAAGTCGGTTTGCGACACGACCTTTACTTCGCCTCGTATCCCGTGCGTATTGACCACTTTGCCGACGTTGTACAGTTTTCCGCTCATTCGTTCCCTCCATATCCGGTCCTCCCGACACCATGACGCGCCGGATCGACCTGTACTGCAGCGATAGCGACGGGTTCGGAAGACAAGTCCCGCCGGATCGGGAAAAGGGTTAGGCACATGCCTAACCCTTCTCTTTCGCAGTTTGCGCAGCCGCCCGAACCGTTATGCACCCGCATCCCGATCGATTGCGCGCAATCTGCGCGAGGTCCGTTTCCACCGTCAGGAGACGATCTCCACGGACACGCGCTTGTTATGTTTCACGGCCGCCGATGTGACGACGGTGCGCAAAGCTTTGGCGATGCGTCCCTGCTTGCCGATCACCTTGCCCATATCGGACGGATGAACGGACAGCCGGTACACGATCTCGTCTTTCTCCTCGGCTTCGCTCACGACGACATCTTCCGGATGATCAACCAACGCCTTGGCGAGAACGGTGATCAAATCTTTCATAGCAACCTCCAATTCAACAGATTACTTCTGTTGTCTGAATTGGTGAAACTTAGTCAAGATGCCGGCTTTGCTGAACAGGTTGCGAACCGTGTCGGACGCTTGCGCGCCGTCTTTCAGCCATTTCAACGCTTTCTCCTCGTCGATCGCGACGGAAGCAGGCGTAGTCAACGGGTTGTACGTGCCGATTTCTTCAATGAAACGGCCGTCGCGCGGGGAACGGGAATCCGATACGACCACGCGGTAAAAAGGAGCTTTATGAGCGCCCATACGTTTCAAACGAATGCGAACTGCCATTGTGTTTTCACCTCCCTTAAATACCCCATAAAGTGAAGATGTGCTTCGTAGCTTATTCCGAGTACTTTATGGGGACCCCGGAACAATTCCCCCAAAAGTGAAGCGAAGCTCTGGAGCTTACTCCTAGTACTTTTGGGGGAGCCCCCCTAATACATGCCCCATAAAGTGACGTGCAGCTTCGAAGCTAATTCCGAGTACTTCCTACATTAACCGAACGGGAACTTGAAGCCGCCGCCCTTGCCGAGCTTCTTCATGTTCTTCATGTTTTTCAAGCCCTTCGGACCGCCGGGGCCCATCATCGACGAAAATTGCTTCATCATCTTCCGCATGTCGTCGAACTGCTTGATAAGCCGGTTCACGTCCTGAATCGATGTGCCGCTGCCCGCCGCGATCCGCTTGCGGCGGCTTGCATTCAACAGCTCGGGCTTCAGCTTCTCTTCCTTCGTCATCGACTTGACGATCGCGACGACCCGTCCCATCTGCTTGTCGTCGACTTTCAGATCCTTCATGCCCTTCATCTTGCTCGCTCCGGGCAGCATATCGAGCAGCTGGTCGATCGGTCCGAGCTTCTTGACCTGTTCCATCTGTTCGAGGAAATCTTCGAACGTGAATTCGGCGTTGCGCATTTTGCGCTCCATCTCCGCCGCTTTCTCCGCATCGATGCTCGATTGCGCCTTCTCGATCAGCGACAGCATATCGCCCATACCGAGTATGCGGGAAGCCATCCGTTCCGGATGGAACGGCTCGAGCGAATCGACCTTCTCGCCCATGGAGGCGAACTTGATCGGGCAGCCGGTGATCGCTTTGACCGACAACGCCGCGCCGCCGCGCATGTCGCCGTCGAGCCGGGACAGAATGACCCCGGTCAGCTCCAGCTGGGAATGGAAGCTTTCGGCGACATTGACCGCTTCCTGTCCCGTCATCGCATCGATGACGAGAAGCGTTTCGTCGGGATCTACCGAAGCGGTAATCTGCTTCAGCTCCTCCATCAGCTGCTCGTCCGTTTGCAGCCGGCCGGCCGTGTCGATAATCAAATAATCGTTGCCGTTATCTTTCGCGTGCTGCAAGCCGCCCTTCGCGATATCGACCGGGCTTGTCTTGTCTCCGAGCGTATATACCGGCACCTTGATCTGCTCGCCGAGCACCTGCAGCTGCTTGATGGCCGCCGGGCGGTAAATATCGGCCGCGACCAGTAGAGGACGGTGGTTCTGCTTCTGCAGAAGCTTGGCCAGCTTGCTTGACGCCGTCGTTTTCCCCGCGCCCTGCAAACCTACCATCAGGATGACGGTCGGCGGCTTGTTCGCCTTGGCCAGCTTGCTCTGCGTACCGCCCATCAGCGCGGTCAGCTCTTTGTTGACGATATCGATGACGACCATGCCGGGCGTAAAGCTTTTGAGCACCTCTTGGCCGATCGCCTTCTCCTTCACCTTGGCGATGAAATCTTTGACGACTTTGAAGTTGACGTCCGCCTCCAACAGCGCCAGTCGAACTTCGCGCATCGCTTCGTTTACGTCATCCTCGGTCAGCTTGCCTTTGCCGCGCAGCTTGCTGAGCACATTTTGCAAACGGCCGGTCAATCCTTCGAATGCCATGGTCATCCCCCCGTTTCTTCGGTGGAGTCGGTTAAAGCAAAATCAGTCGTTCAATCTATATTGTACAGCTTTCTCACTAGCTCTTTCAATTCGTCCGGTTCCGCGGGCGGCTCTCCGCCGAAGATCGCCTCGATCCGGTCCGCAAACCGTCTGCGCTCTTCATGCTTGGCCACGAGCCGAAGCTTCGTCTCGTATTCCTCGAGCGCCGCTTCAGACCGCTTGATGTGTTCATAGACCGCCTGACGGCTGATCTCGAACTCCGCGGCTATTTCGCCGAGCGAATAATCGTCATGGAAATACAGGCCGAGAAACGTGCGCTGCTTGTCGGTGAGCAGCTGCCCATAAATATCGAACAGCATGTTGATGCGGTTCGTCTTGCTGAGAGGCTCTTCACCTGTCACCCGCGCCACACCTCCTGTAAAGGAAAAACACTTTACAACGACAACAAATCTAATCATAACGACTGTCGGAAGCAATGTCAAGTATTTTACCTTGTCAGTCGGAAATTTGTCTAGGTCACTTCTAATCCCGATGCCTAAGCGACCGGAGTTCCGTCCGGGACGCGCTCTCCCGGCTGCAACAGCACGACGTCCCCCTCCTCCGGCACCCCTCCGAGCACGAGCACCTCGGAGACGAAGCCCGCGATGCGCTTCGGAGGAAAGTTGACTACCGCCGCCACCTGCCTCCCGATCAACGACTCCGGCGCATACCTTCTCGTGATTTGGGCGCTTGTCCGCTTCACGCCTAGCGGACCGAAATCGATCTTCAGCTTGATGGCCGGTTTACGGGCTTCCGGGAACGGTTCGGCTTCCAGCACCGTTCCGATGCGAATATCCAATTCGGCAAATTGCTCATAGGTTGACATTCATGATCGCTCCTCTGCTCCTACATGGGGTCTATTCCATCAGCTTGCCCTTCTTTCAAGCCTATTGTCAACGTTATGTTCGGTTTCAATCATTTTCTCCTGTACCCATATTCGAAAAAAACGCCCACGATTCAACGGAATCGCAGGCGTATTTCTTCAAGCACCTTCCTTATCTGTCGATTGCGCTACGGTCTTTCAACGTCAGCACGATCTGATCGAAGCTGATTCCGTACAGATGGGCGATATCTTTGGCGAAGCTGATTTCATTCGGCGGACCGGGCTTGACCTTGTACGTCCGTTTCGCTTTCAAGCCGGGACGATCGGCGGAATCGGATTCGCGCTCCACTCCGGCGACCATGCTGATTACTTTATTTTCCCCGGGCAGTTCCTCGTTGATCCGATCGGCGCCGGCAGCCAATTCGAGCAAATGTGTCGCATAGACCGCCCTGCAGCCGAGAACTTTGAAACCTTTCACGACATCCCGGGCCAAATACAAACTATCCCTCGAGCTCGTGCTGGATAGCGATTCATTCAACAAGACGAGACTATGCCGCGTCGCGCTCATAAAAATGTCGTGCAGCCGCTTGGATTCCTCTCCGAGCCTGCCGTTGTCGATATTCGGCTTCTCCTCTTCGCTGAAGTGGGTATACAGACCGTCCGTAGGACTCATGGCGGCTTGGCTCCCCGGCACGAACAGTCCCGCCTGAAACAACACTTGAGCGACTCCGATCGCCCGGGTATACGTCGTTTTCCCGCCTTGATTCGGTCCGGTTAAGATGTACACTCTTCCGTCGGGCCCAAAATCAATATCGTTGGCGACGATCGAATTATTCAGATGCAAGCCGGGATGCTGTCGGGTCAATCCGACCGCCAGGATGACGTCGATCATGTTCCGGATCCGGCATATCCGATCCTCGGCGGGAGCGATATCAGGCTTGCATACGGCGAGTCCGGCAGCGGATAGCAGATTGTAAAACTTGGAGGCGCCGACAAAATAGCCGATTTCCGCTTCCAGATTCGTAATCGCGGGGATATTGACATCGATATACCGTTTTATGGCGTTTCCGATCGGGAGCAGCGCGTCGTTGAATACGTCCTCCAAGCTTTTGAGCAGAGCGGTATCGAGCGCCGAATGATTCAGCTTCACGATATTTTGGAACGGGGATATGCCTTCGTACGGCTCTTCGACCGATTTCATGCCGAGCAAGCTGGACAGCAGCGAGCTTTTCCTGTTCTTGAAAGGTTTCGCATCCAGCGATAAAATGATCGCTTCGGCCGGCTTTAGCTCGTTGTCCAAATTAATGCCGATCGTAACGCTGGACATGCCTTGAAGTTTCCTCCGATAATCGGGAAGCGTCGCGGCGAGCGACCGGTATCCGTCGTCTTCGGTTATATGCTCGATGAACGCGAACAGACGGCGCAGGCCTGCCGATTTCACCTCTTGCCTAAAGCGGGTCGATAACGATTTCACCGCGGCCGCGCAATGAACGTATACTTCCAATGCTTCCAATTGCCAAGCAATTTTTCGCAGCAGCTCCGCTCCCGTTATCACCTTGGATCGATGGTGGATGTCAAGCTTGTGCATAATCGGCAATACGTTCTCGAACTGTGCGGCAAGCTCGGGAATATGAAGAAAATCGTCCAAAATATCGAGCCGGTACCGGATTACGTCAGGATCGTCGCACAAATTCAACAATAGCTTCTTGGTGTCGTTATAATATTTATGATTGCAGCACAGCTCCTGGAAAATACGCTCCAGTCCCAGGTCCGCGATCGTTTGGTCGGCAATGCGAATCGTATCCCTGTACTCGTTCTTTGATATTTCCGTCGGCCACAGCAAGCTTGCCGCATCAAGTTTTTCCATAAAAGTTCCTCCCAATCGATATGGACTATCTCATAGCCTTGCATTACCGTGGGTTAAGCGGACCGGCAAAGCCGAAGCTCGGGAACAGTCGACGCGATACTTTCTTTCCGGCCATGACGGCTTTCGAGAATTTGCAGCGGATCATCGGCTTGTCTCTCCTTTCAGCATCCGGGTTACGGTATCGATCACGCTCGTTCGAAGCTCGGCGGAAATGCGCGGACTTACCGAAATGATGACGTCATCGCCGATCTTGTACGTTTCATTGCCGATCCATGGCTTCGATTGGTACAGGTGAAGGCTTTCTCCGATCTTGACCACTTCCTGTACAGGAAGCGCCTTTAGCTTCTCCTGGACGGCAGCCAGCGTCTCCCCGCTCTTGGCCAATGTGAGCGCCGCCCGAAAATAATGGAGGTGCTTATCCGTATATACTCTCTTGTTGCCGACTAGCTCCAGAGGGGGAATAAGTCCGATTTGCGTATAGTAGCGGACCGTTCTCAAATTCATTTGCGGATCGTCCTGCTGGAGAACCTCCGCAACTTGCTTGGCCGTATAAGTATTCAATTGCGTCACCTCTTTACCACCATTGTGTCAATGTTACATCATAATGTTATAGTTACAGTATACTGTAACCAATGTCGTGCGGCAATATTATTAAACCGATCGATAGACGTTTTAAACATTTTTTTGTACGCTTTGTTAAATAACGACTTCGAAAAGGCTCTATATCATAGAGGCGCGAAGGAGGGAAACGATGAGGAGTGAACAAAATCGACGTTCGGCGATAGAAGCCGGGGATGATGCGGCTCTAGTGGCAATGGCGCGCGCAGGCGATCCGGAAGCGTTCGGAGAGCTGGTGCTGCGTCATCGCGCCAAAGTATACGGCTGGGCGCATGCAATCGTCCGAGATCCCCACCTGGCGGAAGACGTCGTACAGGAGGCGACCATGAAATCGTTTCTGCGGCTGGGGACGCTTGTCGACATGCGGCGTTTCCTGCCTTGGCTTCGCCGGATCGTCCATAACCAAGCGCTGCGCAGTATGCGAAACGGCGGCGGCCGGTTCGGGAAGGAACAGCCGATGTCCGCTTTCGCTCAGCCGGAGCCGCGTGAAGGAGCGTACGGGTCGGAGAACGCCTGGCCGGCAATGACGCCGTCGGCAATCGCCGCTTCCCGGGAGTACGACCCTTGCGCGCTGCTGCTGCGCCGCGAAGTGCTGGAGACGATCGAGGCGATGTGTCGCAGACTGAAGCCGGCCGAGCGGAAAATTTTCGAGGCGCATGTCGTTCAGGAGCTGACGGCCCGCGAGATTGCCGAGCTGCTGCAAATGAGCACCGCCAGCGTCTACATGTCTTTGTCCCGATCCCGGAAAAAACTGCGGGAGGAACAGCTTCGCGCCCGACTCTCGCCTTATGGCGGAAAGGAAATGGCGATGACTTCGAGTAAACGTGTCGTGCTGGCGAAGCCGGCGATCTTGTTTTCCCGTACCGGACTTTACAACGAGTCAATCCGGAACTGCGTCTATTACGCGCTTCCCTATGTCGGCAAAGGCCATCTTCCTTACGACGAAGTGATGGCCGTCACCGGACACGCGTTCCAGATCAACATCGAGCGGCGCAAAATCGATCTATGCGGCGTGTACATGTATGCCGGAACGACGATGTTTCCAAACAGCATGATGAATCTGGGGCACAACTCCTCCCTAATCGACAAATTCGGCTACGAGAACATGCCGGAAAGCCAAGTAAAGGAAGAGCTGTACCGAATGCTGCTGGACATGATCCGGGATTCGATCGACCGCGGCGTTCCGGCCCTATTCGGCAGCGGCAAAAATCCCCAGTTCGCGCTCTATTACGGATATGACGATGATCGAGAAGTATTCTATGCCGCCGATACGCTGACCGCAATGGAAGTGTCTTACGAATCATTCCGCAATCGTCACTTGTACGGCTTTGTCATCGAGGAGGCGGTACGGATGGACGAGAACGAAAGCTTTCGCCGCATGCTCGCTATGGCGGTTGCCCACGGACGGGGCAAGGAGACGACGTTCACTGGTATCGTGAACGGATTGGATGCTTATGACGCATGGATAGAAGCCTTTGCCAACCGAACAGTAGACGCGGCGGGCAATGCGGCCAATATGCGGAATGTCGGGGATATGAGAAGCTATGCCGCCTCCTACCTGCGCAGAAAAACGAACGAGCGGGAGTCCGAAGCTTCTCAGGATGATGCCGTCGTCAAGCTGCTGCGCGATGCGTCATCCCGCTACTCCGAGGTTACCGAAGCTTTCCGTCAGCTGCAGACGATGTTCCCTTACCCGCTGGGGGGAGAGCCCCACCTCAGGGAAACGGCTGAGCGAGCCGTCTCGTTATTGAAACGGGCGCGCGCCGCGGAGGAAGCCGGGCTTGCATCGTTGGAACGATTGCTGGACCATATGAGCGCGATCGGGGAACCCCCCCGTCTGCTCGAGCCCGATCCGTTCTGGGTGTTCTAGGAGGAGGAAAACCGTTATGACTTTTACCGTTTCTTACGAGCTCGACTGCGTGCGGCTGCGCGCGCGGCGGCTTAAGCCGGCTATTCGCTTCTACAGCTCCTTATTCGGCTGTCCGGTTATTAAAGAGCTGTTCAACGGGGAAATGTATGCTTTTCGCATGTCCGACGGCCGTTTGCTGCTGCTGGACGATATCCGTGCGGCCGATGTCCGCGAACCGTTGGCGAGACCGGCTGCCGTTCTTGTCGCGAAGGAGCTTTCCGCCGCTAACGAGCATACGAAGCTATTTCCTTTCGCCCACGTATCGCCGATCGAGAAAGGCGTAAATTATTTATACTTTACGTGCCGAGATACGGACCACAACATGTTTGCCGTCGCCGACCGTCCGTATCCTTACACCGGTACGGTACAGATAACGAGCGCGAGTCCTATCGATGCCCGGACGTCCCATCTAGTGCTGCCGGTCTCGGATGTGCGCAAAGCCGGAGCGTTTTACGCGCAATGGCTGTCTGTTCCTGAGCCGGCCGGGGTGGTGGCGGACAACGGCTGTTTTCGGATCGGACTTCAGGACGGTACGCAGATTGAGCTTATACCCGACGACGGTCAAGGAAACCGGGCGTTCCCGCTTCTGCGTCTGCATTCGGAAGATTTGCCGGCCGCCTATGAGCACTTGAAAGCGATGCAGGCGGATCTGTTGACCGGTCCCGCTGATGCCGAACGGGGACAGCCGATCCTCTTCAACGATTGTGACGGTCGTCTGCTCGCAGTGGAATCCGCCCGGCGCCACCCTTAATCCGTCTTGTACTATCGCGCCCCTGATCGGGCAAGGCTCGAAGTCTTTTCCGATCGGGGTGCGTTTTGTGCTGCTCTTCGATTATAGGGAAGGGATGCGGCGTCTCCCTCTAATTCGTGTCACGTTGGTTGCAGCCCCATATCATAAGCGTATACCCGTCCGGATCAGTAAAGTGAAACAGCGCGGAACGATCCTCGAACGTCCTAACTTCGTCGGTCTTAACCCCCTGAGCCCGCAGCTTCCGATGAAAGCCGAATACGTCCGCCGTCTCGAAGTTAAACGCGACAAGGCGATCCGGACTTGTCTGTTTCCGATCGACAATAATAGTAGGACCCGGCTCCTTTCCCGTACGGAACCCGGTAGCCCCGTTCGGCGCGACCCACAGCTTCTCCATATTCAATACGTTCTCATAAAAATCGCGCATACCGTCCAAATCCCCGACATGCCGGAACACGACGCCGATATGAGACAATTGCCGTTTCGCCTCGTTCATATCCATCCCCCTTTACTAAGCCAGCACCGGAACAAAACGGGATATCAAGTCCGCTATTTCTTCGGTGCGTTCCGTCGGATCGAATTCCGACCATACCATCGTCGGCTGTCCGGAATCGGAATAGCAGAACGCGGATGCGGACCCCGATGTTTGAATTTGTTCCACGAACGAAGCGGCCCCGCTCGCTTTCACCTTGTCGAATGCCAGTTGAATGTCCGGCGTGGAGAAATGAACGGCGCTCTCCCGCTCGAAGCGCGAAGGATCCGACGCTTGCACCAATACGACGATCGCTCCCCGCGTTTCACCCGCCTGAAGCCCCACCGTCGATTCGTTTCTCCACAATACGCGCAGCCCCAATGTTCCCGTGTACCATTGTTCGGCCGCCGCCTTGCTCCTTACCCGCAAACTGACCATACGAATCCGGTTTAAAATCGCTTCCCCCATTCGATCGCCCCCTCGGCTTATATGTCTTCATCCTATACAACGAGAAATCGTGACGATTCGATACGCAGGCTTGCTAAAAAAGTTCGGAATGGATAACGCACAAATTCCCCTCCGGGTCCCGGAAACGGAAAAACAGTGCCCGTCCTTCGGCATGACGGCCAACTTCGATTTCATTTCGCTGCAGCTCCATGTACGCGGCGCTGATCTCGTACGGATCGTAACGGCGGAAAGCGTCCAAGAAACGGGAAATGAGCTGATGCGGCGGTTTGTCCGTAAGCTTCGCCCGGGAAGCTGCAGATGCGCCTGAGCCGTCTTCCATTCGGTCGGAGGCGGCTTGCTTGCGAATTCCGGCTCTTGCGCGATGAAGCATCGCTTTAACCGCTCCTTCGGTGGAATCGATCATTTGCGCCGTTTCCTTCGCCGTATATTGAAAGACGTCCATAAGCAGCACGACGGTTGCCTGACCGAGTGGCAGCGTTTCCAGCAGCAGCTCCAGCGAGCCGTGCAGCTCTATCGGATCAGGGTCCGCAGCAGCCGTATCCGGCAGCTCCTGCAGCTCCACGAGGACCACTTTATTTTTGCGGCATATGTCAATCCACGCGTTCGTTGCCGTTCTGAACAGGTAAGATTTGCTTACCGGAATCTCCCTATTCCTGCCGTATGTAAACAGCTTTACCAGCGTCTCTTGAACGAGGTCGTCCGCATCCCATTCCGATCGGGTCAGCATTTTGCAGAACCGGTATAGATCATGCCGATACGGATGGACAAGATCGAGTATCGCGGCTGCGGAACATAAATTCTGCTTCTCGCCCAATGGTTCTCCGCCTCTCTTCGAGATACAAAAAAACGCCCCCTTGTCGGAGGAAGACCTGAAGTCTTCCCCGATTCGGGAGCGTCATACCGGCGCAACGAGCCGGCCGGCTTACGCCTCGGCCGCTTCTTCCTTCTGGATCAACCCGGCGAACAGCGCATGAACGAATTGCTCCGAATCGAAATTTTCCAGATCGTCCATCTTCTCTCCGAGTCCGACCAGCTTGACCGGGATATTCAGCTCATTGCGGATCGCGATGACGATTCCGCCTTTGGCCGTACTGTCCAGCTTCGACAAGACGAGTCCGGTTACTCCGGTCTTCTCCCCGAACAGCTTCGCTTGCGTAAGGGCGTTCTGGCCGGTTGTCGCATCGATGACGAGCAGTGTCTCGTGCGGCGCATCGGGGATTTCCCGACGAATGACGCGATAAATTTTGTTAAGCTCATCCATCAGGTTCGCTTTGTTTTGCAATCGTCCGGCCGTGTCGCACAGCAGTACGTCCACGCCCCGATTTTTGGCTGCCTGAATGGCGTCGAACATGACGGCCGCCGGATCGGAGCCTTCCGAATGCTTGATGACGTCGACACCGGCGCGCTGTCCCCACACTTCCAGCTGATCGATAGCCGCCGCGCGGAACGTATCGCCGGCCGCGAGCAGCACCTTCTTCCCTTGCGACCGGAAACGATGGGCGAGCTTGCCGATCGTAGTCGTTTTGCCGACGCCGTTGACGCCTACGAATAAATAGACGGTCATCCCGTTCTCGTTCATCCGCAGCCTGTTGTCCTCCGCCCCCTGGAGCATCCCTACGAGCTTCTCGGACAAGACCGGCTGCAGGTCGGCGGGATTTTCTATTTTGCGTTTGCGCACTTCCGCCCGAAGCTGTTCGATCAGCTCCATGACCGTGTTCACGCCGACATCGGCGCCGATCAATATTTCCTCGAGCTCTTCGTAGAAATCCTCATCGATCTTTTTGCGGCGGAGAATGAGCTCCTCTACCTTCTCCACGAAGGCGGAGCGGGTTTTGCTCAATCCGTCCTTGAACTTGTTCGTGACTTCTTCCGCCTTGGCGGATATGCTGTCGCGCAGCTTCTTGAAAAAACTCATAAACCTCTCTCCGTCCGTCTCTTGATATTCTCGAATCCGCACATAACGCTTGCATCAGGCGGTCATATCTTCATCGTCCAGCTTGACCGAAACGAGCTTCGAAACGCCGCCCTCTTCCATCGTGACGCCGTACAGCACGTCCGCCGATTCCATCGTCCCTTTGCGGTGGGTAACGACGATAAATTGCGTCTGCTCGGAAAACTCGCGCAAGTAATCCGCGAACCGGCTGACGTTCGCCTCGTCCAGCGCCGCTTCGACCTCGTCGAGGACGCAGAACGGCACGGGCTTGACCCGGAGTATCGCGAACAGCAGCGCCATCGCGGTCAAGGCGCGTTCTCCGCCGCTCAGCAGCTGCAAGTTTTGCAGCTTCTTGCCGGGAGGCTGGGCGACGATTTCGATGCCCGTATCGAGCAGACGGTCCGGCTCGGACAAGATCAGATCGGCACGCCCGCCGCCGAACAGCTTGACGAATACGACGACGAACTGCGAACGGATCGCGTCGAACGTCGTTTTAAACCGCTTGGACATTTCCTCGTCCATCTCGCGGATGACCAAATACAGCTGCGTCTTCGCCTCGACCAGATCGTTTTTTTGCTCGGACAAAAACTGGAACCGTTCGTTCACCCGCTGGAATTCCTCGATCGCTCCCAAATTGACGTCCCCGAGCGCGGAGATTTGCCGTTTCAAGTCTCTTACCGCGTTCTGGGTCCCGGGCACGTCCTCGGGTACCGGATATCGTTCCTTGGCGAGCTCGTAGCTTAGCTCGTATTCCTCCGCCAGTTTCTTCAGCAAGTTTTCCAGCTCGACGTCCAGACGATTGACGCGCACCTCGGTCTGCCTGAGCTGATCCTCGACCTGCTTCAGCTGGGTGCGCTGCTCCTTGGTCAAGCTTTCGCCCTCTTCAAGCTTCTGTACCCATTTCGCCCGCTCCGCCCGTTTGAAGTCCATTTGCTCGGAAGCTTCCCGCTTCTTGAGCCGGAAATGGTTGAGCTGCTCGATCTGCTTGACCGTCTCCGCCTCGTTCGCGTCGAGATCCGCCTCGATCTGCTTGAACAGACGCTTGCTTGTGCCAAGCTCCCGCTCCGCAGCGGATAAATCGTCGTCCAGCCGGCGAAGCTGCTCCTCGAGCGACTGCTTCTCCTGGCTGACGGAGGCGGTCTTGACTTTGAGCGACGTCAATTGGACCTGCAGCTCTTCCTTAGCCGATTCCTTCGCCTTGCGCTTCAATTCCGCATCGCGGATCGCCTGCTGCAGCTCCGTCTCTTCCTGCTGCAACGCCGCGAGAGACAACTCGGCAGCCTGCTTCTTCTGCTCGAAGTCGCTCCGCTCCTTCGCGAGCGCTTCGCGATCCTGCGAGTACAGCGCCGTCTGCTCCTCGGCGTTCTTGCCCTCGCTGTCAAGCTGGCTAAACTGCGAACGGAGCTGCTGCTCGCCGATTCGATGCTGCTCGCCCAATTGGCGAAGCTCGTCCAACGTCCGGCTGCCTTCCGACAGCTCGCGCTTGATCTGCTCCAGCTTCTTGCGCAAATCGCCCACTTGAACTTCCGAAGTGCGGATTTCCTTTTCCATTTCGTCGATCTGGCGATTGCGCCCGAGCAGGCTGGACGTTTTTTTCTGCAAACTGCCGCCTGTCATCGATCCTCCCGGATTGACGACGTCGCCTTCCAGCGTGACGACGCGATACCGGTATTGGCATTTGGCGGCGATTCGGTTCGCTTCCTCGAGCTTCTCGGCGATAATGACGTTGCCAAGAAGGCTGGACATGATGTTCTCGTATTTCTCGTCGAACCGTACGAGGTTAACGGCAATGCCGACAAAGCCGCCGACATCGGACAAGCTCTTCCTCTCGTGCTCCGGAATCGATCTTCCCCGGATGACGTCCAGCGGCAAAAATGTCGCTCTTCCCGCCTGTCTGCGCTTCAAGAAAGCGATCGCTTCCCGGCCGTACGCCTCGTTCTCGACGACGATGTTTTGCAGCGCTCCGCCGAGCGCGGTCTCGATCGCCGTCTCCACTTCGGCGGGAACCTTCACGAGTTCCGCTACCGCGCCGTGAATCCCTTTCAGACCGTCGGCCCGGCTTTTCGCCTTGAGCACTTCCTTGACCCCGATGGCGAAACCGTCGTAGTCGTTCTGCATCTCGCGCATCGTATCGCGCCGGGACACGAGCGCCTCCAGCTTCTGCTCCCACTTGCGCACCGTATCTTGGACTTGGACGAGCAGCTCCTGCTTCGACTTGAGCTCGTGACCGAGCGTTATGTAATGGTCGCGGTTGTCCTGCAGCTCCTTGGCCAGCTTCTCGGCCTGCTCCTGAAGCTCGAGCCGCTTGCGTACGATCTGCTCATGCTGGCCGGCCCATTTGGAGTGCTCTTCCTCCATCCGGTCCAGACGGCGGGCGAGCGAATCCACGTTTTGCTCCGAATACCGGATCTCGTTTCTTGCTTGCGCGATCCGGCCCAACGTCTCGATCAAGTCCGCCTTCAAGCTCTCTTCTTCCGCGCTGCTTACGCCTCCGGCCACGCCAAGCAACCGTTCTTCCTCCGAAGTCAGCTTCGCTTTGAGCTGCTCGACCTCCCGCTCCAGCGCTTCATATTTTTCGCGGAACGCGGCCGTCTCGGATTGCCTCTCGGCCATTCGCAGCTGCTGCGCCTCGATCGTCTGATCGAGCTGGGAGCGGTTCGCCAGCAAATTTTTGCCGCGCTCCTTCAACACTTCGCCCTGGCCTTCGCTTTTCTCGAACTCTTCGCTTAAACGGAGAACCGTTTCATGCAGCCGATCGACTTCCTCTTCGAGCCGCCGCGCTTCCATCCGCTCCTTCTCGAGCAAGGCGTCATGACGGCTGACGACGGTAGACAGCTCCAGCTGCTCCTTCTGCAAGGATGCCAGTTTATCGCTGGCTTCCTTCCAAGAACGATGAATTTGCTCGATCTGATACACGTACATCGAGATTTCTCCCGACTTCAGCTGCTCTTTCAACTGCTTGAAGCGTATCGCCTTCTCCGACTGTATGCGCAGCGGCTCGATCTGATCCTCGAGCTCGGATACGAGATCGTGAATGCGCAGCAAATTTTGCTCCGTATCGGCGAGCTTCTTCTCCGCTTCCCGTTTCCGGGATTTGTATTTGACGATACCCGAAGCTTCCTCGAAGATGCCTCGCCGGTCTTCCGACTTCGTACTCAAAATTTCCTCGATCCGGCCTTGTCCGATAATCGAGTACGCTTCCTTGCCGATGCCGGTATCCATGAACAGCTCGGTAATATCTTTCAGCCTGCAGGATTGCTTGTTGATGAAATACTCGCTGTCCCCGCTTCGGTGAATGCGGCGTGTAACCGTCACCTCGTTGAAGTCCAGCTTCAGCGATTCGTCCGAGTTGTCGAGCGTCAGCGACACTTCGCCGTAATTGACCGCCTTGCGCGCGTCGCTGCCGGCGAAAATGATATCCTCCATCTTCCCTCCGCGCAAGGAGCGCGCGCTTTGCTCGCCCAGTACCCAGCGGATCGAGTCGGATATGTTGCTTTTGCCGCTTCCGTTCGGGCCGACAACCGCAGTAATGCCCTGTACGAATTCCAGCTCCGTCTTGTCGGCGAACGACTTGAATCCGGCCAGCTCCAAACGTTTTAAAAACATAGCTTCACCTCAAAACAGTTTCCACAAAATCCGATAACCGACCCTTTTACAAGCATTGTAGCATATATAGCCGGGCGATAACACTTCCGGGGAAGCCCCCGTTACACACGGAAATGGGCTCCGCATCATTTCCAAAACAAGAAAAAGCGGCTTCCGCCGCTTCCTTCGCCAAGCTTCGCCCGGCACGTTCCTGTTGGCCGTTTACGCCTTCTGCATCGAATGGAACATGGCGAGCGCCTGCGATGCCGCTTGCTGCTCGGCGTCCTTCTTCGACCGCCCGGTCCCGGTTCCGAGCATCCGCTCGTCCAGCCATACCTCGGACACGAATTCCCGGTCATGCGCCGGGCCGCGCTCCTCGACGATCCGGTACTCGACCGTACCCATTCCCCGCTGCTGGGTATACTCCTGCAGCTTCGTCTTGTAGTCGCCCGCCTGCAGCATCGCATCCTTCGCCAAGAACGGAAACATATGCTTATGCAGAAACGATTTTACCGCTTCCAAGCCTTGGTCCAAATAGAGTGCGCCTACGAACGATTCGAATACGTCCGCGAGCAGAGCCGGCCGCGTCCTTCCGCCCGTAAGCTCTTCTCCTTTGCCCAGGAAGACGCAGGAGCCGAAATCGAGCCGTTCGGCGAACTGGACCAGCGACGGCTCGCATACGATCGATGCCCGATGCTTGGTCAGCTCCCCTTCCGGCCGGTCGGGATACGTCCGGAACAAATACTCCGATACCGTTACTTGCAAAACGGCGTCGCCCAGAAACTCCAGCCGCTCGTTGTCCTGAGTCTCGGCGGACCGCTGTTCGTTCACGTATGACGAATGGGTGAACGCTTGCTTCAGCAGATGAGGCTCATGGAATACGATGCCGAGCTCCGTTTGCAGCTTTTTCAATGATTTCAACGAAATCCACCGCCCATCGTTTCGGATCCGGTAGTAGGATTCGCCCACAAATGCCGATTGTATTCGTAAATCCCGGGTGAAAGCTTAGGACCTTTAACGGAATTACCGCCCTGACTGACGACCGGGGCTTTGTGGAACGGCAAGTCGCGGTTGTCAGAGAACTGTACGTCATTCCGTAAAAGTTCCTTATTCTGCGAAGCGCTTCAAAATGATCGTCGCGTTATGACCGCCAAAGCCGAATGAATTGGACATGGCGATTTGTACATCCGCATCTCTAGGAACGTTCGGCACGTAGTCGAGATCGCATTCCGGGTCTTGATTGTCCAAGTTGATCGTAGGGGCAATTCTGCCTCTCTCAAGCGTCAGCCCCGTAATAACCGCCTCTACGCCGCCGGCCGCTCCGAGCAAATGGCCGGTCATCGATTTGGTCGAGCTGACCGCCACTTTATAAGCATGGTCGCCGAGCGCCTTCTTGATCGCCGTCGTCTCCGATTTGTCGCCGACGGGCGTCGAAGTGCCGTGCGCATTAATGTAGTCGATCTCCGACGGTTCGATGCCGGCATCGCGGATCGCGCGCGACATGCACCGTGCAGCGCCTTCCGGATCGGGGTCGGTCATATGGTGCGCATCTCCGGACATGCCGTAGCCGATGACTTCGGCGTAGATGTGGGCTCCGCGCTTGCGGGCGTGTTCCAGCTCCTCAAGAACGAGTATGCCGGCGCCTTCGCCCATGACGAATCCGTCACGGTCCGTATCGAACGGACGACTCGCCTTCTCGGGCTCTTCGTTGCGCGTCGACATCGCTCTCAATGCGCAGAAGCCCGCCATACCGGTTGGACGGATCGTCGCCTCGGCACCGCCGCAAATCATCACATCGGCATCGTCGCGCTGAATCAGCTTGTACGAATCGCCGATCGAGTGGGTGCCCGTAGCGCAAGCGGTAACCGCCGTACTGTTGGGGCCTTTGGCGCCGAACAGCATGGAGATTTGTCCGGATGCCATATTGGCGATCATCATCGGGATGAAGAACGGGCTTACCCGCTTCGGTCCCTTCTCCAGCAATATTTTATGCTGCTCTTCCCATGTCCCGAGTCCGCCGATTCCCGAGCCTACATACACGCCGCACCGTTCGGGGTCCGCGTTCACTCCGATTTCGAGCTTCGCATTCTTCACCGCGAGCTGGCTGGCCGCCACGCCGAATTGAACGAACCGGTCCATGCGTCGAGCTTCTTTTTTGTCCATGTAATCTTCAGGGTTGAAATCGTGGATTTCTGCAGCGATATGGGTCGTATACTCGCTCGTGTCGAACGACTCGATTACCGAGACGCCGGATTTGCCTGCCATCAGGTTGTTCCAAAATGTTTCCAGATCGTGCCCCAAGGAAGACATGACTCCCATTCCGGTTATGACGACTCTTCGTTTCATCAGTTCCCACCTCTTCGACATCACGACGATAGTTTCAAGCTTTATCAGAAGCTCCGGTCTTGCGGCCGGAGGCATCGTTTGCATCATTAATGAGGAGAAGTCCCGTTCCTGACATGAAAACGGGACTTAAAACGCTTGTTTGGTTTTGCTTATGGTGCCGAAAGCTTAAAAGTTGCTTATGGAGCAAGCTTTCTCGAAAGCTCAGCGATTCCTTGCGTAGTAAGCTTTCTTCGAAAGTTCAGCTTTGCTTACGTTGCGAGCTTTCTTCGAAAGCTCAGCTTTTGCTTACGTAGCGAGCTTTCTTCGAAAGCTCTTAGGTATGAGACTTTATGTATTCTACTACCTCTCCTACGCTTGTAATCTTCTCAGCGTCTTCGTCGGAAATTTCCAAATCGAACTCGTCTTCCAACTCCATAACCAATTCGACTACGTCGAGGGAATCTGCACCCAAATCGTCTTTGAAAGATGCTTCGAGGGTGACTTCAGACTCTTCAACCCCGAGGCGATCGACCACAATGCGCTTTACGCGGTCAAAAATATCGGACATCCCGTTCACCTCCTCTTTGGTATTATACGAGAAAAGAAACTAAATTGCCATACCTGACCGACAGCTTGCCCGCGCCGGCCAAGGAATGTCAGGTTTCGACGAATTTCTGCGCCGTTTGCTGCGACAGCCGAGGCCTATGTTACATGTACATGCCGCCGTCGACATGAAGCGTCTGCCCCGTCATGTAGCCGGAATCGTCGGACGCGAGAAAACGTACAACTCTGGCAATGTCCTCCGGCTGCCCGAGGCGGGCGAGCGGGATTTGCTGCATCATGGAATCGCGCTGCTCCTGGGTCAGCTTGTCGGTCATATCGGTTTCGATAAAACCGGGCGCGACCGCATTAACCGCAATATTGCGGGAAGCCAGTTCCCTAGCGGCCGATTTGGTAAGGCCGATGACGCCGGCTTTCGCTGCGACATAGTTCGCCTGACCCGCATTGCCGAGCACGCCGACGACGGAAGAAATATTGATGATTTTGCCGGAACGCTGCTTCATCATCGGACGGGTAACCGCTTTGATGCAGTTGAATACGCCCTTCAAGTTCGTATTGATAACTTGATCAAATTCTTCCTCTTTCATGCGCATGATCAGGTTGTCGCGCGTAATCCCCGCATTGTTGACCATAATATCGATTTTTTGAAACCGGTCCAGCGTCTGCTTGACCATCTCTTCCACTTCCGCGGAAGAGGCTACGTCCGCCTTCACCTTGAACGAACGGCGTCCCAAGCTCTCGATATGCTTCACGACTTCCTCGGCGGCTTGTTCGCTGCCCGCGTAGTTGACGACGACGTCGGCGCCGGCTTCGGCCAATCCGATCGCTATCGCCCGGCCTATTCCACGGGAAGCTCCCGTAACAATCGCCACTTTTCCTTCCAGCATCGCATTCCCTCCTTCAAGATGACGTACGAACGGCTTGAAGCTCCGCGGCGAATTTCTCCAACGATTCGCAGCTGTTGATCGATACGGTCTGGACCTGCTTATCCACTTTTTTGATCAGCCCCGCCAATACGGTGCCGGAACCGATCTCCACAAACGTATCTACCCCTTGAGCGATCATCCACGCGATGCTGTCTTCCCACAGCACGGGAGATACGACCTGATCCACGAGAAGCGTCCGGATTTGATCCGCTTGAAGCACCGAATCCGCCGTCACGTTGGCAACGACCGGGATGCTCGCATCCTGCATGGCGACGCCGCCCAAAGTGACCGCCAGCTTGTCGGCGGCGGGCTTCATGAGGGACGAATGGAACGGGCCGCTCACTTCAAGCGGAATGACCCGCTTCGCTCCGGCTTCCTTGCCGCGCTCCACAATCGCCTGCACCCCTTCGGAGCTCCCGGAAACGACGATTTGTCCCGTACAGTTCACGTTGGCCATCTCTACAACGCCCGCTTCCGACGATACGGTGCGGCACAGCTCGGCCAGCTTCTCGCGGTCGGCGCCAAGTACGGCCGCCATGCCGCCTTGACCGCTCGGCACCGCTTGCTCCATGAACTCACCGCGCGCCCGGACGGTCCGGACCGCATCCTCGAAGCTCATGACGCCCGCGGCAACGAGCGCGGAATATTCGCCCAGGCTGTGTCCCGCGACGAAATCGGGCTCTATGCCGAGCTCCTTCACCGCTTCCAGTATCGCGATGCTTGTCGTCAGCAGGGCCGGCTGGGTATTCGCCGTCTTCTTCAATTCTTCTTCAGGACCTTGAAATATAATGTCGGTAAGCTTGAAGCCGAGCGCTTCGTCCGCTTGCTCGAAGCGGCTTCTGGCAGCCGCGTGGCCGTCGTAAAAATCTTTTCCCATGCCGACGGCTTGAGCGCCTTGACCGGGAAACACAAACGCGATTCGTTTCATATGCAGTTCCCCTTTCGTTCGTAGTAGTTCCGCAGAGCGTTACCAAACCAATACGGAGGCGCCCCAAGTCAGTCCGCCGCCGAAGCCGACGAACAGCAGCTGGTCCCCTTCCTTGATCCGGTTTTCCCTTACCGCTTCGGCCAACGCGATCGGAATGGAAGCGGCGGAAACATTGCCGTATTTGTGCAAATTAATCATGCACTTTTCTTCAGGCAGCTCCAAACGTTCCAGAGCCGATTGGATAATGCGGACGTTCGCCTGGTGCGGGATGAGCAGGTCGATCTCGCTTTTGTCGACTCCCGCCTTGCGCAGCGCTTCCTCCGCCGCGGAGCCCATAATTTTCACGGCGAACTTGAACACTTCTTTGCCGGCCATGTAAATGTACTGCATCTTCGCATCCAGCACTTCCTGGCTGATCGGATTGCGGGAGCCGCCTCCGCACGCTTTCAGCAGCTCGCCCCCGGAGCCGTCCGCCCCGAGCTCGAACGACCGGAATCCCCGGCCTTCCGGAACTTGCCCCAATACGACCGCCCCAGCTCCGTCTCCAAACAAAATGCACGTATTGCGGTCCGTATAGTCGGTTATTCTCGACAAGCATTCCGCGCCGATAACCAGTGCGTTTTTGTACATGCCGTTCGCGATCAGCGCCGTCGCGTTGGCCAATCCGTAAATAAATCCGGAGCATGCCGCGGATAAATCGAAAGCCGCCGCCTTCTTCGCTCCGAGCTTGCTTTGCAAAATGCAGGCCGTCGACGGAAACGACATGTCCGGCGTAACCGTCGCCACGATGATCAGATCGAGGTTTTCCGGCGATATGCCGGCGTTGCCAAGCGCCTCCAGCGACGCTTCGTATGCCAGATCGGAAGAAGCCTGTTCGGCGGACGCGATCCGCCGTTCGCGGATGCCGGTACGGCTGACGATCCATTCGTCGTTCGTCTCCACCATCTTCACCAGATCCTGATTCGTCAATACCCGCTCCGGCACGTACATGCCGGTACCCAATATGCCTACCGGTACTCCATTCATTTTATCCATCTCGCTTCCTGCTGGTTTCCGTGGAAATCGCCTCGACCAGCCGATTCGCCAAAGCGATTCGCGCTTGCCGGACGGCATTTTTGAAGGCGTTGGCGTCCGAAGGGCCGTGGCTTTTCAGCACAAGCCCGTTAATGCCGAGCAGCGGCGCCGCACCGTGCTCGCTGTAGTCCATCTTTTTCTTGAAGGCGGACAGCCCGGGCTTCAATATGGCCGCAGCCAGCTTGCTCACGAACGTGCGGGTAAATTCGGTTTTCAATGCCGAGAAAACGACCTCCGCGGTTCCTTCCATCGCCTTCAGCAATATGTTGCCCGCAAACCCGTCGCATACCAGCACATCGCACGGACCGTGAAGCACTTCCCTTGCCTCCACATTGCCTACGAAATGAATCGGCGCTTGCTCCAGCAGCGGATAAGCGGCTTTCGCGAGCTCATTGCCTTTCGCCGCTTCCGTACCGACGTTCAGCAGTCCGACGCGCGGCTTCGCCAGTCCGTGCACTTTGCTGCGGTAAATGCTGCCCATGATGGCGTACTGCAGCAAATTGTCCGCCGACGAGTCCATGTTGGCGCCAAGATCCAAGGCCAGAACGCCGCTGCCGTCCATCGTAGGGAGCATGGGGGCAAGAGCCGGTCTTTCGATCCCGTCGATCCTTCCGACGATCAACAGCCCCGTCGCCATCAGCGCACCGGTATTGCCGGCCGATATCATCGCGTCCGCGGCCCCTTCCCGGATCAGCCGGCCCGCCACTACCATCGAGGCGTCTTTTTTGCGCCGTACGGCCCGGGCGGGCTCGTCATCCGCGGAAATGATATCCGAAGCATGCATTACGGTTATATTGGCAGGCTTGGCGCCGTCCGGAATATGCGCCGATATTTTCTCCTCGTCACCGACCAAAATGATCTCCACATCGTTCCATTCTTTAGCCGCCAGCAGCGCACCTGCCACCGTCATCGCGGGACCGTGGTCCCCGCCCATGGCATCAATCGCGATTCGCATGCAGCTCTTCCCCTCTTTCATTCAATTCACCCGCAGAACGATAGATCAGAAAGTTTCCGTGAAATACCGTCTCTTCTCCGACATACGTAAACACTTCGACCTTCGCTTTTCCTTTCTGTCCGGAGATCGTGCGGACATACGCCTTCGCGATGCATTTCTCGCCAAGCTTCACCGACCGGATAAACCGGATGTCCGCCGATGCCGTGAGCGCCATTTCATTGTTGATGACGGCAATCGCAAGCGAATTCGCCTGCGAGAACACATGGTGGCCCCGGGCGATTTTGGTCCGGGAAAACACGTGCTCTTCTTTAATTTCGAACATCGATATTCCGCTCTTGTCCAATTGCAGGTCAATGACGTCCCCGATCACCTCATGTAGCGGCAAAGACCGTACTTGATCGTACGTCCGCTCGGCCATCAGCTTCAATCTCTCCCGAAGCTCCGGAATGCCGAGCTCCAGCCGGTCGAGACGGATCGTTTGGATGCTCACCTTGAATAGGCGGGTAAGCTCCTCGTCCGTGACGAACGGATTTTGATCCAGCTCTTTGGCCAACTGCTGCTGGCGTTGACGTTTGGGCATTCGTTCGATAACGGGCACCTACTTTCCATGTTCATGCAATCGTTCGTTTCGCATATATGAATCGACGTATCGATTATTACCAGGTACTAAACGTTAGTATAAGTTATTCCGATTGAAAAAGAAAGTACTTCCCCGCACGCCTATCCCCGGGCTCCCCCGGAAGCGAAGCGCGTATCGAGTACCGCTTCTTTATGTACAAAAGAAAAAAGCACCTCACCGAAATGAAGTACCTTTTGCTCACGATCCGTTATTACTGCTTTACGATCTCTCTGCCCTTGTAAGTTCCGCACACTTTGCAAACGCGGTGAGCCAGCTTGAATTCGCCGCAGTTTTCGCATTTTACCATGCCCGGTACGGACAATTTAAAGTGAGTACGGCGTTTGTCGCGGGTCGCTTTAGAAGTTTTACGAAAAGGAACTGCCATATTCCCACCTCCTTCACAAATCTTATGACTACTGTTTCCCTTTGTCTAGCAACTGCTGCAATACGGCGAGTCGCGGATCGATACGCGCCTCCGGCACGGCCGCGGGATCGATATTGAGATTCGCCCCCGTCTCCGGGTTCAAGCCTTTGCATTCAGGAGTGCACACCGGAATGTAAGGTAAGCCGAGCAGGACGCTCTCTTCGATGTACGGCGTCAAGTCGACGACGTCTTCGTTGATCACATGCAAATCGTCTTCATCGGCATCCGAACGGTTTTTGTCGCGTGTAAATCGTTCCCTGAACGGGATCGACAGCCGCTGGCCATACTGGCACAAACAACGCGAGCAAACAAATTCGGCGGGCAAGGTCAGCGTTCCGGATACGTCCACAACGCCGGAATCGGTCATGGCCTGCACCTCGATGAGAAGCGGTTCGGCACGTGTTACATCGCTCTCCCCTTGAAACAGATGCCCGACGTCCGACTGCTCGATACGCCGGACCTGTCCCGAATGGGAAGCCAGATCCCGAATGTTCAATTGCATGTTTATCACTCCAAACAAACATAGACTATTATATCGATTCCGTTCCTGCTTTGTCAACATTTTCACTGCATGATATAGTGTAGTTACCCCAAAAAGTGACGAAGCTCTCTGCAGCTTATTCCGATTACTTTTCGGGGACCCCGAGAATCCAGCCCCACAAAGTGAAGTGAAGCTGACGAAGCATAACCGATAAGGAGTCCTCCCATTGAAAACGGTCGGAATTATCGTCGAATACAACCCATTGCATAATGGCCACGTTTATCATTTCCAACAAAGCAAAATTGTATCAGAAGCCGACGCGGTCGTCGCCGTCA
The DNA here is from genome assembly GCF_005938385.1 of Paenibacillus mesophilus. Classification (GTDB taxonomy): domain Bacteria; phylum Bacillota; class Bacilli; order Paenibacillales; family NBRC-103111; genus Paenibacillus_AB; species Paenibacillus_AB mesophilus. The sequence goes on along the minus strand of NZ_VCRA01000002.1, from coordinate 142,820 downwards.
TGAGCGGCAGCTTCCTGCAGCGGGGCGAACCCGCTCTCGTCAGCAAATGGGCCCGGACGGAGATGGCCTTGCGCATGGGAGCGGATCTCGTCATCGAGCTTCCCGTCGCCTATTCCACGCAGCCGGCCGAATGGTTCGCCTACGGGGCCGTATCCGCGCTCGAAGCGACGGGCGTCGTCGATGCATTCTGCTTCGGCAGCGAGAGCGGCGACATGGAGCTGCTGCAAGCGGCGGCGAAACGGCTTCATATGGAGGACCGTGCAAAAGTAGCCGTGGATCCGTCCGCTCCGGAACCAGGCGATGCCGAAACGTCCGGCTTCCGGGACACGATCCGCGCCCGTCTGAAAAGCGGGGCGAGCTACCCGTCCGCGTATGCGGCGGCCGCGGGATCGCTGCTGGGAGAAGGCGACGGCGAATGGCTCGCACAGCCGAACAATACGCTCGGCTTGCACTATTTGCTTGCTCTGGAGCGGCTTCAAGGCAGCATGCGCCCCTATACGATAAGTCGGCAAAAGGCCGGCTACAATCAAACGGACATTTCGGACGAGCGAATTGCGAGCGCGACTGCGCTGCGCAAGCTTCTTGCCGACGACACGACTGCCTTCGCCATTCGCCCTTTCGTTCCCGCCTACACGCTGGACATTTTACAGCGCGAAATGGCTGCCGGACGCGCGCCGGTTAATTGGGAATCGTTCTTCCGTACGCTGCTCGTCCGCCTGGCCGTTACCGGCGTCTCCGAATTGGCGGAGCTCGGCGAGGTGACGGAGGGGCTGGAGCATCGGATCAAACGATCGCTCGCCGCCGTGCATCCGGACAAGGGCGGTCCGTTCGAACAGCTGATGCATGCTTTGAAGACGAGAAGGTATACCCGGACGAAGCTGCAACGAATGATGACCCGCATCCTGTTGAACCATCGTAAAGAAGAGCTGTCACCCGAGCTGCTTCGTTCCGGCGTACCGTATTTGCGAGTGCTCGGCTTTTCCCCGACCGGACAACAGCTCTTGAAAACGATGAAAAAAACAGCAGGCGTACCCGTCGTTACAAAGGCCGCTTCCCACAAGCACCCGTTTCTCGAACTCGACATACAGGCAGCCGCCGTCCACGCTTCGGCGTACCGGACGCCGTCGCAAACGGACCTGTTCCGCGATTATTACGAAGCGCCCCTTCGTCTCGGCGAGCGGGAGGCCGAAGAAGATTAAGTTTTCGGTTTCAAACCGGCAAGATAGCGGACCGCTTCGTCCAAAGTCGCCACCGGAACCACTTTCATTTTCGACGCGATTTTGCTCGCTTGGTCGGCTGCGTCGGAAGCGTTCGGCACATCGGCGCCGAGGTTGCATTCACCCTTCTTGCGATCGACCGGCGCGAAGAAAATGTCGGCCTTCTCCCGGTCCGCCGCGACGATTTTTTGCCGGATCCCCCCTATGGAGCATACCGTGCCTTTCGCATCGATCGTGCCCGTGCCGGCAATCCGGTACCCGCCTGACAGATCTCCCGGGGTGAGCTGGTTGTATATCTCCAGCGAGAAGAGCAGTCCGGCGGACGGTCCGCCAATTTCGCCGGCATCGATCGTTACTTTCTTATTCCCTTGCTCCGGCGCGATTTCAAGCAGCTCGGCGGTCGATATGCCGAAACCGATACGGGGCTCGCCGCTTGCCGCCCCGCCCGAAGCGCCGGTCCTGCCCGTTTCTTTGTCCAATGCATTCAAATCTTTTAACGTAACGGCCACTTTTTTCTCCGTTTTGCCCCTCTTGACCGTAACCTCGATCGACTCGCCCGCCTTGCGGGGTTTCAACTCGTTCAAAATATCTTCGTGCTTGACGATCGGCTTGGAGCCGACTTGCACGATTTTGTCGCCGGGGTGAAGAATCCCGTCGGCCGGGTACCCTTCGATCGTCTGCATGACGAGCACGCCCTGCGAATCGATTGTATACGATATTCCCGCCTGCTTGTAGGCGGCCTGGATGGCGCTGCTCTGCGAGTCGAGCATGACGTACTCCTGACGGGTCGAATATTCTTCCTCCGAGCTTCCCCGCAGCACTTCTTCCTTTTTGCGGATTTCCGTGTTCGGGTTAAACCTGGCGGTCAAATAACTGAAAATACTGGAGCGCCCCATCGTAACCGTAGTCAGCATAAACGCGCCTTTCTCCTCTTCATCGCCGTTCGCGACCTTCACCATCGGCTTGATCTCTTCCGCCGTCCCGGGCTTGTAGATGTAGTACGGCACCGGAATGAAGTAGAAGGCGTATACGATCGTAAGCGTTATGAGAAACGAGGATAGGAAGCCGCGCGTCCATTTCAGCTTGTTGCGTTCTCTTTGGCGGTAATCGATCATCCTTGACGCTCCTTCCATGATCCGGCTAATCCATTATGCCGTCAGGCTTGGTCTAAAGGACAGCCGCTTCGCGTAAACATGTAGCACCCATAAATAGGAGGCAAACTCATATGCGAATCGGAATATTTCACGCGAGAAGCCGTGAATATACGGTAGCGCTTGCCCTGCTGACGGCCGTATTTGTACTCTCAATCCTGTTGTTTCCGGAACGCGCTTTCCAATCCTCGCTCGGGGGATTGACGATATGGTGGAACATCGTGTTTCCTTCTATGCTCCCTTTCTTGATGCTGAGCGAAATGATGGCAGGCTTTGGAGCCGTCCGAGGATTCGGGACGCTTATGGAACCGTTGATGCGGCTTGCGTTCCGTATTCCCGGCCTAGGCGGGTGGGCGATAGCGCTGGGAGCCGTCACCGGCATGCCGGCAGGCGCCGAAGCGGCCGGTAAGCTCCGCCGGGAAAACCTCGTCAGCCGGGAAGAGGGGGAACGCATTCTTGCGCTCTCCCATGTCGCCAGCCCATTCTTCGTCCTGACCGTGATCGGAGCCGGATTTCTGCACAATGTCGAGACCGGAGCGGCCATCGCCGTCATTCATTATGTTTCGGCAATTGCGACGGGACTGCTGCTCCGTGGAGTACGATTTGGCTCAGCTCCCGTTCCGCTTTCCCTGCCGCCCGAATCGGCCAAGCCGAAAGCAAGAGAAGCCCGGAAACCGATCCTCCTTCGTGCGTTGTCCGATATGCATCATGCCCGACTCGAGGACGGGCGCACGTTCGGCAAGCTTCTGGGAGATTCCGTGTCCGGGGCGATCCAGACTCTCATGATGATCGGCGGTATTATGATCGTATTCTCCGTGCTGCTCGGAGTCATGGACACGTTCGGAATCGCCCGTCTGTTAGCGGAAGCCGCATCGCGGGCCGCGCCTAGCTTATCGGCGCCGCTCGAAACGATCAGAAGCGGACTGTCCGGCTTGTTCGAGCTGCATATAGGCACCAATCGGCTGAGCCAAATACCGGCCGCGAATTCGGTCACGGCCGCGCTGATAGGTGCGGCGTTGGCCTGGAGCGGATTAGCCGTCCATTTACAGGTGAAAACCGCCATTCGCCAAACCGATTTGCGTTACCGTTTCTTCCTCCTGTCCCGGATCGTTCATGCGGGATTGTCATTCGTTCTTACGCTGCTTTCGTGGCGCCCGATAACGGACTTGTTTCAACGTTCCGAACCGAGCTTCCTGTCCGATACCGCCTCGGCAACGGCATATTCCGGCGGCTTAACGTTCTGGTGGGCGTGGACCGCCATACCGCAGCGGATCGTGGAGCTGGGGCTTGTTCTTGCGATTGCAGTCGTCTTGTCGCTGATCGTGTCGCGAGTGCTTCGTCCGTCCAAAACGGTCTGATCGACAGCCCGCGAAGGACGCTTCCCTTACCGTTGTTACCGGTCTTCCGTGTACTTGATCCGCAGTGCCGCTTCGACTTCAAGCGGAACGAGATCCGATACGGGGCCGTGGTAACGGGCGATTTCTTTCACGATGCTCGAGCTCAAGTACGAATATTGCGGGCTTGTCATCATGAAGAAGGTTTCCACTTTATCGTTCAACTTATGATTGAGCGACGCCATCTGCATTTCATATTCGAAGTCCGAAACGGCCCGCAGCCCTTTAACGATGACATGCGCCTTCTTCTCGGCTACATAATTGATCAGCAAATCGCCGAAGCTGTCCACTTCGACATTGGGTACGCCCCGCGTCACTTCTTGAAGCAGCTGCGTCCGCTCCTCGACGGTAAACAGCGGATTTTTCCTGCTGTTGTTCAACACCGCCACGATAACCTTGTCGAAGACGTTGGCGGCACGGTGGATGATGTCCAGATGCCCGAACGTAACCGGATCGAAGCTGCCCGGATAGACGGCGATCTTGTAATCGTGCTTCATCTCGTTCATTTTAACCATCTCCTACACGGTTAGATTCAGGTACGGCGATAAATGGATACGGCCGTTTCCCCGTATTCGGCATGCTTAACCCGAACCGCATCGCCGATCCGGTCTCCGAACTGATTTGCCGAATCGTGCTCGACAACGATTGTGGCGGCATTCGCCAGCATGTCCATCTCCAGCATCGAGCCGATCAGCTCCGGGATGGCGGTCATCTTGTATGGCGGATCGAGAAAGACGAGATCGAACCTCGCTTCCCGCTTGCCCAGCGCTTTGAGCGCCCGGAGCGCGTCGTTGCGGTATACCTCCGCTTGATCCTCCAGTTTTGCCGCTTTCAGGTTGGATCTTACAACGTCGATGCTTTTTATGTCCGCGTCAACGAAAACGGCTTTGTCCATCCCTCTGCTGAGCGCCTCGATGCCAAGCCCGCCGGTACCCGCAAACAGATCGAGCACGCTGCCGCCTGCAAAATACGGGCCGATCATGCTGAAGATCGCTTCCTTCACCTTATCCGTCGTCGGCCGCGTTCCCATTCCCGGCACCGCTTTTAACGGCCTGCCTTTGGCCGATCCCGAAATGACTCTCACGCTGTCCACCCCATAATTGCGCAATATGTATGACTCCAAACAGCCGGGTTGCCCTTTATGACTGCGGGTCCGGCTGATTTTCTGTAGCTATCGTAACATATTCGGCAAATAAACCACAAAATTTTTGAGAAGGCCTGTATATCTTTTTCCAAAATGGGACATATTGAAGATATCGACATCCAAAAAGTGTCGTAGACAACCGCGGAGAAGACTTACGTTTCCCCATAAGCTCTTCGTCCGGTTTCTCCTCTCCCATGAGGGGGTCGCGCAAGCGGCCCCCGAGACCTTGATCCGCTTTGCCTTGTGCAGAGCGGTTTTTTTGTTTTTATGGCTTTGACGGATCGCCGCCTCCGATAGAGAACGCGCGATCGACTATTTTACTGTCTTTATTAGCAGGAGATTGTATCTGTAAATGATTGCAAGAGAAAGGATATAGGAAATAAAAGTCCATCCAAAGTTCCAACCATTAGTATAATTAACTTTGTTGAGAACAAGACTTACCCCTTCCAAAGCGGATAATAATACTGCGGAAATAAATATTGCAACTTTATATTTTTCTTGATGCAGATTTACGAAATGTATCATGAAACAGGCGACAATGGGAAAAAGACCGACATTTGAAGTGAAAAGCGATAATGAACCTAAATGAGCGGGCTCGTGGGACCACCATTGTATATGTACTCCAAAATCATTTACCGCAAAAGAAATAAGCGATGCGACGGGACCTATTGTAATAAGAGTTTTCAAGTCATTCTTTAAGAGGTAACAACCGAATAACCAAGGAATAATAAATCCAAATGTTAAACCGAACACCAAATGAATTCCCCCCTTTCCTTATACTCTTCCCCATAACGACATTCCCGTTCAAAACCCATTATGTAAGGCTACTGACGGTAATATTTTTTCCAATACGAACCGTTACAATGAATGAGAATAAATGTTAAGGGAACCCATACGGCCTATCGATGAACATACTGGCAAACGTATGCTAAAGAATAGCCGGAGCAGTTAGCGGTAATGATAACAAACGGTTTTCAATCTAAACTAAGGAGTTGTTATTTCCAGATGGGAATTCTAGGCGGTAATCCTAAAGACCAGCCTCTGCATTATGGAGAAGTATTCGATCTCTGGTCTTTCTCGATGAAAGCAAAAGGTTGCATTTCCATTTATAGAGCATACTCATATCATGCCGGTGATAAAGAACTGAAAAATATTCTGGGCGATTTGATCAACCAAGCGGAACTGGAATCCGAAGAATGCGATCAAATTCTGATTCACAATGGAATCCCTTCTTCACCTACTCTCCCTGCGAGACCGGAAGCCAAGCTTGAAGATATTCCTGTCGGCGCAAGAATCACGGATATAGAAATTGCCTCCTTAGTAGCTGCCGATACCGCTGCAAGCATGGCGGCATGCAGCATGATAATGGGTAAAGCGATTCGAGAAGACATCGGAGCATTATTCGGCAAGTATCATGCAACAAAAGCAGCTTTGGGCTTGAAAATTTTGCAGTTGAACAAGGAAAAAGGATGGCTGGTGCCGCCTCCTTTGCATATCAAAAGACCCGAGCTCGTTGAAGCTTAAAAATTATACAGACAACCCTCGAGAGCGTGTAGCTGCCGGGGGTTGTTTTTATTTCTGCATAACAGAAATAAAGCAAATGAACCGTGGACGCGGATAATATAAGGTGAGGCTGGAAACGATACATGAAACCATCTTCCCGAAAGGAGCGTTTTACATTGGCCGATAAAAAAATTACGGGACAAACGGCATTCGAAACGGCGGGCATTCCGACGCCTCCCGATCAAGAACATATCGGTTCAACCGACATGATCAGCGACGTGATCGAGGGCATTATGGACAATATCGAAGAAGAGCTTTATCCGGAAGATGCCGGCAAGCTTCACGACGAGTAAGATAGCTGCGGCAAAAGAAAAGCACCCTGCGAGGGGTGCCGGACCTTTGCCGTATTAGCTTTTATCGGGGATAAGTTCTGAATAGCATGCAATAGTGCTGCATTTACATACTGCCTGATACAAATGATGCAAGCCGATTACATACAGTAGTGCAGGTAGATTCCGCGATTTTAACCATTTTCGTCCAAAATTCGATTGTGTACCTGCACTTTTTGCATCCAAACCATAAATAATCGCTGAAAATGCCCGAACAACATGCATTTTTTGCATGTTACACTCCTGCCGCCGCATGCATCTCTCTTCGGCGCGAATTACTTATTGGGCGGTTTTTTCTTCGCCCGCAGCAGCTCGATCGCAACTCCAAGCGCTATGCCGACACCGATCCCAATGGCAATATGATTGATAGCAACGCCGATTCCGGCTCCGAGAGCAATGCCGATAGCTATGCCGGAGCCGTTACTTTTTCTCTCCATATCGTGTCCCCCCACCAGTTGTTATATACTAATACGCTGCTAGAATGCTTTGGTTTCCGCTAGATTCATGCCAGTCATTTTTGAAGATTTTTACGATCCGATTCCTTGACAATTGTACAAACTTTTCATCGTTTTATCCAAAGACTTTTCGCGAATCACCAACTTTCTGATAACGCTCTCATGTAAAAGGGAAATCGGTTTCTATCGGCAAGCCGAAATATTCCGTCTCGGTCATGAACGGTACGATGGACATAAATTCCGCCTTCCGGACGATGGAGGAGGAAGCGATTAGTGCGATACAGACGTTCAAGCAGACGACCGCGAAATAGACAAAACGCCCTTCCATCGGCACCGTTCGGTCCTGCGCATTGGCCGAACCCGCCGAAGAAGGGCGTTTTTATGCAATCCTACAAAAAATCGAACAGCTCATGCATCGATCGGATATGCCCGACAAAAGGAATTTGCCTGCGCTTCAGCTCCTCGATCCGGGCGTTGTAGGCCAAGAAGGCGATTCCGCCGGACTGGGCCGCTTTCCCGTCAATCCACGAGTCGCCTACGCTCAACCACTGCTCCGGGTGAATGTCCGGGTAGCGGGACATGATGTGGGCGATTCCGGACGGAGAAGGCTTCAAAGCGGTCATTTGCTCCCGCCCGGCAATATGGTCGAAATACGAAGCGATTCCGGTCCTCTCCAGAGCATCGATCGCAGCCTCCCGCGCATTGTTCGTCAGGACGGATAACCGCACCCGTTCGCGCAGACGCTCCAGCACCTCCGGTACATGCGACTCCAGCTCCGCCCCGACCATGCCTTCCCGCTCCCCGGCCACGACCGTATCCCATACCGCCGCTTCGTGCTCCACTGTGAATCCATCAGTTGAACGTGCCGATTCGATCAGCGTAGCAATCGTATGTTCATGAATAGGGAACGATGCCGGAAGCAACCCGGCTTCCGTTACTTGAGCGAATACGTCCCGCTTGATTCGCGGGAAGTCGATGGTGGACTTTAACAGCGTATTGTCCATATCGAACAGAATCGCTTGATAGCGGCAGCTTCGGTTCATCGGTTACCGTCCAGAAAAGCGATCAATTCGCTCGTGCGGGTGACGAATAAGTCCGGTGTCGTGTCGAACCGGTGCGTTTGCACGTTTTCCAGCCAGTGCGCGCCGATCGTAAATACTCCGGCACCTTTACCGGCGCGCATGTCGGCTTCGCTGTCGCCGATAAACAAGGTTTCCGCTTTGTCCGCCCCCAACGATTTCATCGCCGTCAGCACGCCTTCGGGATCCGGCTTCGGGCGCGACATCTCGTCTCCGGAGACGGTTACGTCGAAGTAGGAAGTCATGCCGAGCCGCTCAAGCGATATATCCAAAGAGTCTCTACCTTTGCCCGTCACGATTCCCATCCGATACCCTCTTTGTTTCAGCTCGGAGAGCAGCGCGATCATATCGGCGTTCGGTTGCACCATGCGCTCATGTTCCCGTTTATACAGCTCATAGAACAGCAGGACGGCCTCCTCCGCCGCTTCCCGGTTGCCCAAATTCAATCGGATGATGTCGGCTTCCGTTGGTCCGAACATGGCAACGACATCAGGGCCGGTTAACGTTTTGCCGTCGTATTTCTTAAACGCCTCGCCGATCGAATGAATGCAGATGGGAAGCGTATCGGCCAATGTGCCGTCAAAATCGAAAAGTACGGTAGTAATGCTCACATGTTCACACTCCGATCTTATTGGTAGTCCGCTTTTGTTATTTAACAGCAATCCGAAAGAAGTCCTCTTCCTCTGCAGGGAGGGGATGAATTTCGGTTAGGCGAAGCCTAAATGAACTGTTTTTGTCGAGATCCCTCGTCTTTTCTCTTGTAAATTTTTCTATAATTGGGTGGAGGATTCGTGGTGAATAGAGTATAATAGGAATATACGTTCCCATCAGGAGGGGTCCATGTGCAAATGACCTTTCAGTTTCGCCTTTATCCGACTCCCGAACAGGAACAACTCATGAATCGAACACTGGAACTGTGCCGGAAGCTATACAATAGGGCGAAGGAACAGCGCGAGACCGCCTACAAACAGGAAGGCAAAACCATCACCTATGCCATGCAGCAGAATGAACTGCCTGCCTTTAAGAAGGAGTTTCCCGAATACAAGAATGTTCATTCGCAGGTACTGCAGGACTGTTTGCAGCGTTTGGATGATGCGTATCAGCGTTTCTTCCGCGGTGAAGCCGGGTATCCCCGCTACAAGTCGGCTGACCGATACGTTTCCTTCACCTACCCGCAACCCGGCGCGGTTGATAAGACATTTGCCAAACCAGGGTACGTCTATCTTTCCAAAATCGGCGTTATCAAAATGAACACCCACCGTCCCTTCGACCTTGCGAACGTGACGCAAATCAATGTGAAACGGTATGTGGACGAGTGGATGATCAATATCAGCGTGAAAGTGCCTGATGCGGAAGCGACGCAAACGGCGGAATCCGCTGTGGGCATTGATGTCGGGTTGAACACGTTCGCGGCGCTGTCCGATGAAACGAAGGTGGACAACCCCCGGTATTTGCGCAAAGCGGAGAAGCAACTGAAACGGAAGCACCGGCAGCTATCCCGCAAGCAACCTGCTTCCCGCAACCGGAAGAAGGCCAAACATAAGGTCACCAAGGCCCACCAGAAAGTCGCGCGGCAGCGAAAAGACTTTTTGCATAAACAATCGTACCGCATCGTCCGCGACCATGATCTGATCGCAGTGGAAGAGTTAAAGGTCAGGAACATGGTCCGCAACCGCCGCCTGGCCAAAAGCATTTCGGATGCCGGATGGAGACGATTCATCACTTATCTGTGCTACAAAGCCAAAAGACAAGGGAAACGATTCGCCCAAGTGCCTGCCCACGGCACATCGCAAACTTGTCTGTGCGGCGCGCCTGTTCCGAAAACATTATCCATCCGGATCCATGAATGCGAGTCGTGCGGATTGATTCAAGACAGGGACATCGTCTCGGCCAAGATCATCTTGCAGCGGGCCTTGAACATACCAGCTTGACGGACCGAACACCGTAGGGAGGGTTGTCCCCGAACGGGATGCGGAAAAGCATCGAACGCTTGTGGAGATCATGTAAGACCTTTCTCCAAGGAAAGGCAGAGATCCTTGAAACAAGAAGCCCCCGCCTCTTCAGGCGGTGGGAGGCATTCACCCCCATTAACCGTTATGCCGAATTTGCCAATCGTCAAATCTTGTCGCTTCTACGGGGAGTTGACCGGTGCGAATCCACCGAACGGCATCCCGGACTAAAGGCGATGCCTCCTCCTCGTCCAGCGACTCAATCGCAATCCACTCCGCGCCGTCCGAATCGTCGAAGTTCGGCGAGTCCGCTACATCGCCGCCGGCGTATGCGACTTCGTACAGAATGGCAATATGATGACAGTGAGTATGAGCGAAAGCTTCCCGCCGCCAAGCTACCACATAGTCCCGGGTGCCCAGACAACGGATGATGTTCGCGCGTATTCCGCTTTCTTCCATCATCTCGCGTTCCACCGTCTGCATAAGCGATTCGACGGGTTCCAAGGAACCTCCCGGCAAATCGTATCGCCCTGAGTACGGGCCGCCTTTTTTGCGGATAACCAGCAGCTTGCCGTCCTCGTAGCAGATCCCATACGCTCCCAAGTGGCGATGCCATATTTCTTTATTGTTCATCGTATCCTCCGATTCTCGACTTTACGTCTAGTTCCTTAGTATATCAATGGAACAATCGATAGATCGAACCTAAGGCCAAGCTCCCTACCCTTTCCATCAACGAAATGTTCCAGCGCGAACTGATCATATCGCATGCACCGATTGTTGTTCAGGACGAAGTGATGCGCGTGGAGACTGTCGTCATGCAGCAGAGCGGGCAAATATTTCGGGATGATCTCGCCGATTCCCAGATTGTTCTCCGAGAAAATCCATTCGATCTCCTTCCACTCCAGCAATCCTTCGTCGGTGCGTCTCGGTGTCGGATAAGAGACGCCGTCCGGCAGCACCGCCACATAGGCATACATCCCTCCGATCCGGGAATGGTCCGACTCCCATGTAACCACGCCTCTGAACCGGGCATGTGCCAAACGGATATCCGTCTCCTCCAGCGCTTCCCGGAGAACGCCGTCCAAAGGCGCTTCACCCGGCTCCAGCTTGCCGCCTACGCCGTTCCATAACCCTTTTGCCGGTGCGCGGTCCCGGTTCAGCATCAACAGCTTGCTTCCTTGCCGGATAAACAAGATCGTATAGGCGAGCGGCAACAGACCGCTCATGGCACATCCCTCGAATACAGCAGGATGCCGCTCCGTCTCTCCCAGCCGGTACCGGACCAATAACGATTGCCGGCCTCATTCGATTCGAGCGTAAACAAATGGCACTTGGTTATTCCCGCCGCTCGAAGAGCTTCGAGGCTGCGCTCCACCATCCGTCTCGCAATGCCTTTGCCGCGAAACGTCTTGCTGACCGCTACGTGATACAGAAACCCGCGCCGCCCGTCATGGCCGCACATGATCGTTCCGACGACGCGTCCTCCCTCCAAGCAAACAAAGCTCATTCCTTCATTTCGGCTCAAAAACAGACCGATGTTCGCTTTCGAATCGGATTCGCTCAACACCAGGCCCTCCGTACTCTTCCATAACTCGATCGACTGCTCGTAGTGATCGACCGTCATTTCCGTCAATTCCATCGGAATCTTGAACTCCTTTACGTTGTGCTTGACAGCGGAGTACACCTTTTCCCGGGAAAGCGCATAAAGCGACACTTCCTTCGGCGAAAGCCGAAAAATGTCGTTTGTTGTTCTTCCGGCACTCGTAACCGGCGTTAATCTACCATGTTATACCCCGTTCAACTGCAATTGCTTATAATTGGTCCGGACATAATGAAAGCCGGAATAAACCGTCAACAGCACGGCGGCCGCCATCAAGAACGAACCGATCGGATAAACCGCGGCGCCCCATATCGGAAACTGCTGAATGAGGACGGCGGCGATCGCCGCAACCTGCAGGACCAGCTTCCATTTCCCGTAACGGTCGGCTGCGAGAACGATGCCCTTCGATGCGGCAACAACCCGGATCGCGGTAATAAACGCCTCCCTGCCGATAATGACGACAGCCGCCCACGACGATATGCTGTCCGTCTGGACAAGCATGATCAGGGCCGTTGCGATCAACAGCTTATCCGCAAGCGGATCGAGCAGCTTCCCCAGGTTCGTGATCTGGTTGTATGTTCTCGCCACATATCCGTCTATTTTATCGGTGGCGGCAGCCGTAATAAAGAGGAGCGCCGCCAAATAAATGCCGTAACGGTCAATGAACGCGACCGCTCCGAACTGCCGCACCATCCAGTCCGGAAAAGGCTGCAAAAACAACATGAATAGCGGTACCAACGCGATTCTGGCGATCGTTATTTTATTGGCCAGATTCATAACGGATCTCCCCCTTTTCCATCCATTTGCGCAGCATGTCCGTATGCCGGGGGAACGCGAAATGCTCGAACGGGACGCTTTCGAAATCGAACCACGCCAGCTCCAACGACTCCTCCGACTTCTGGAGCTCGCCGCCCGCCACTTGCGCTTCGTAAAATACGATGCACACCCGATTTCCGCCGACAACGTCCAGCAATTGCACTTGCTCGATATCCAAGCCCGTTTCTTCCCGTACTTCTCTCCTTACGCAATGCTCGATCGATTCGCCCCGCTCGGCCATCCCGCCGGGCAAAGCCCATAGGCCATAGCCCGACTTGATCGCCCTTCGTTCCAGCAGTACGCGTCCGTTGTCTGTAATAATCGCGGCGGCGCCAACGGATTGGTTCGGATATAGCGTAAAATGCCCCGATGCGCAGCGGCGATAGCTTTTCCCGGGTATGTAAGAGCCTGCCAGTTCGCTGCCGCACAGCGGGCAATATCGATAATCGTCCATGAAACCACCACCCTTACTAGCCGTTATCGATCGGCGCGCTGAATTCCATGAAACACTTTAAAAATAAACTCTTTGTCCGGGACATCCAGTTTGTAATAGGACCGCAAAAAGGCACGATTATCGTACTCCACTTCTTTCACTTCAACAACGGCCTCCCCGCTCACAACCGTAACGATGCCGTACCTAGTCAACGGCTTATCATTACATCCCAACGCCCCCGGATTCAAATAAGTCCTTTCGTTCGTCCGGAAGTGGTGCAAAGGGTGATGGTGGCCAAAACAAACGAGCTTGTACGGGGCCGCATCGTAGAGCGAATCCAGCTTTTCACCGCTCGGGTCCGGATCGATCATCCGGTAACGGCCGTCCGCTTGGAGATGATAATGCGTCAGCAGCATCGTCACCCCCTCCATCCGCATGGTCTGCTGCAGCGGAAGAGCTCTAAGAAAAGGTAAAAATCGCGAGTCCAGCCGATCCGCAATCCACTTATGGTGCTCAAACGCACTTTCATGCCCTTCCAGACATCCATTGCCGTCCAGAATATGAAGCACGGCCAGCTCATGATTTCCCGTTACGAACGAGACGTCGTTTCTCGCGGTCAGCAGCTCCAGCACTTCATTCGTATCGGGACCGATACCGATCATGTCGCCCAAACAATAAATCCGTTCGATATCCCCGGCGTGGTCTATTTGCGAGATTGCAGTCTGCAAGGCAGGGTAATTCCCATGCACATCCGTAATAATCGCTATTTTCATAGTTTTCGGTCTCAACCTTCCATCCCTTGTCGACAAGTCTTACCTCCGGCCCGCCCCTTCCCCCTCGCGCGCCTCGAACTCCTTCGGCGTACAGCCGACGAACCGCTTGAACGTTTTGGCAAACGACTTCGGATCGGAGAAGCCGACCGCTTCGGCGATTTCATACACCTTCATCTCTCCGGTGCGCAGCTTCCGCTTCGCTTCCTCGATTCGGATCCGGGTCAGCGTCTCAGTGAGCGACTCTCCCATTTCTTTGCTGAACAAGTCGCTCAAGTAGCTGCGGCTCAGCTTGACATGATCGGCGATATCGACAGTCCCGATATTGCGGTTGTAGTGCTCGCGCATGAAGCGTACCGCTTTTTTGATAAACGGGTTGCTGGGCTCTCTCGTCATACGATCGTCAAGCGGCTTCGACCAGAGCTGACGGGCCGTTTCTCTTACGAACAAGCAGAGCGGATCGATATGGGGAATTGCTCGAATATTGTCGAGCGAAACGCTCAGAAACTCTTCCTCGACCGGAGGGGCGGAATTGTGCTGCCGGGCGAATTCGAACGCAAGTCCGAGCATCTCGGACAGAAACGTCCGCAGCTTGCCGACGTTCGGCTTGTGATGCTTCAGCGATCCGGTCAATACGTCGATCCAGTAAAAAGCCGCCTCACGGTTGCCATTCGATACCGCGCGCAAAAAATCGTTACGCTCCGCCGCAGGAAGCGGTCCGTCGTCGGCCGTCTCCGGCTCGCCGACGACAAAACGTTCCGGCGTACCGTAAAACCGTTCGTGAAGCTGCAAACGATGATACGAAAGAGCATGAGAGAAGTCTGAAAGCTTCGGAATAACCGGACCGAGACAGACAACCCAATCGTCCTCCGGCCCGCTCGTCTCTTTCATCCTCACGAAGACGGTTTGGGCGTAGCCGAACATCCGGTCGTACCGCTCCTTCTCGGAGACTCCCTTCTCGTAACTGCACAGCGCGATCCATACCTTATCGCTCCATTTGATGATCGCGCGGCTGTGCGGAATGGGCCATTCGTCGACCGCCGGCAAGATGCCCGGATCTCCTTCGATCCAGATACTGAATACGCCGCAGCCCGGCTGAAACAGCTCCGCCTCGAGCCGCTCCTGCCCCGTACCCGTCTGCACATATTGCCGCAGCCATTCGGCAATCCGGTAAGCCCCGGATTGTTGAATTTGTTCCCTCCATTCGGCGAGCACCCGTTTCGTTTGACGTTCTTCCTCGAGCTTCGTCCGGATCGTTCGCAAGATCGCGAGCAGCTCGTCGGGCTCCATCGTGGGCTTCAATATATAATCGTGTGCCCCGAGCTTCATCGCTTCTTTGACGAAGGCGAAGTCGTCCAAACAGCTGAGCACGAGCAATCCGACGTCTCTCTGGACCGCCTTCACTTCTCGCATAAGCTCCAATCCGTCCATCTTCGGCATGCGGATATCGGTTATGACGATATCGACCGGTTCGCGGCGGATGTGCTCCAGCGCTTCTACTCCGTCCGAGGCTTCGCCGACCAGGCGGAAGCCGTGCTCCTCCCAATTCACAAGAGATTTCAAGCCGATGCGGATGATCGGTTCGTCATCGACGATCAAAACGTTCATGCTCAAGACTCCTCATTTCGATGAATAGGCAGCGACAAACGGACTGTCATCCCGAAGCCCGGCTTGCTGATCACGTGCATTTTATAATCCGGGCCGTAATACAGCTTGATTTTCTCGCGAATGTTGCTCAAGCCGATGCCGCTCATCCGTTCTTTGGCGCTATGTCCGCGCGGCTGCGTATCCAACATTTTTTCCGGTGCGTCCATCCCTTTTCCGTTGTCCTGCACCTCGCACAGCAGCATATCGCGGTCGAGCCATGCCCGGATCGTAATTTCTCCGTCAATGGCGCTGTTCTCGAGGCCGTGTATGAGCGCATTCTCCACGAGCGGCTGAAGCATCATTTTCGGCACCAGACAAACCGAAGCGAGCGGATCGATCTCATAACGGATCCGGACCGTATCGCCGTACCGGAACGACTGAATGGCCATGTAATCCTGGATGAGGCCGATTTCCTCTTTCAAGGAAATAAAATCGCCTTTTTTGCCGAGGCTCGCCTGCAGCAGTCTGACGAGCGCGCTGACCGCATCGGAGATTTGCGGCGTTTTATGAATTTTCGCCACCCATTTAATCGTATTTAACGTATTGTATAAAAAATGCGGATTCAGCTGATATTGCAGCGCCTCGATCTCCGCTTCCTTCTTGAGCGACTCCTCCTGCTTCACCTGCTTGATCGTCTCCTCGAGCCGGTTGAGCATTTGGTTGTAGCTGTTGCCGAGCTCGTCGATCTCGCGGATGCTGCCGTACGTCCAGTACGCTTTCAAATCCCCGGATTCGGCCCGTTTCATCAACTGGCGAAGCAGATGGAGCGGCCTGGAGAACAGCTTGGAGAAGATCAGCGAGCTGATGACGGAGACGGCAAGCAAAATCGTAAAAAACACGAGCACCGTATTGCGCAGCGTCGATTGCAGGGAGCGTATATCGGTATTCGGGGCTTCGAGATACGACATCCACGATTGGCCGGGTATGGCAACCGGACGCTGCGACAAAAACACTCCGTTCTCGCTGCGGAGAAAGGCGCTTTTCTCCGACAGGAACGACGCCGGACTGTGACTGGTGGCCGGATCGCGCCTTCCGCTCTCGAACAGGACCGAGTCGGTCGCCGGATCCCACAATACGATATCCGACAACAACTGATCTTGACGGACGTCATCGAGCACGCGGGAAATGTCCAATATGATTTTGATGTACCCGACGATGACAAGGTTGACCGGATCGTAGATCGGACCTACCCAGCCGATCATGTTCCTTCCTTCCGGAAGAACGAAGAAGTCGTTCCGGTTCGCCGGAAGACGGACCGGCTGCTCGGCCTCGTAGTCGTACGGATTCCCCGTAGCGCAAAACGAGCCGCTCCCTTCGAAATAGAAACACAAATCGGATACGCTTTTGCGGTATTCCATCTGAAACGCCGCTGTCGCGGTAATCGATTCTTTGGCCATCCGCGCCGGTTCGCCCATCTCGCGCCCGTCCCGGCTTGCCCTCATCAGCTGCCCTACGGCATCGTTTTGCAGCCAGACGCTGTACATATATTCAAGCTCGCGCATTTCCCTCTCGAGCCGCCGCTGCACCTGATCGTGCTTCTTCGCGACAAGCCCCCGCCACTCGCCTTCCGACCGTTCGGAGGAATGGAGATAGAAAAACGTGAGCGCCACGAAAATCGGAATCGAGCCAATCCAAAACAAATATAAGAACAATCGGAGCTGAAAGCTTCTGAAGGGCTGCGAGCCGATCCATTCGTACAATCGATTCATAGTTCACCACGATTCCATAGTACCCGCATTACCCATATCATTCGACAAAAGCGGCCGGATTCCTACAGGTAAAAAGAAAAAGCCCGATCGCTCGGGCTAAGTGTTTCCGCTGCTATACGATTTCTTTACGCTGCTTGCCGCCGGTAAACTGGCTGTAGTACAAATCCGTATAAAATCCGTCCATCGCAAGTAGCTGCTCATGATTGCCCTGTTCGATGACGCGGCCGTGGTTCATGACCAGAATCAAGTCGGCATCGCGTATCGTGGATAAACGGTGGGCGATAACGAAGCTCGTTCGGCCTTTCATCAAATCGTGCATCGCTTTCTGAATATGCACCTCGGTACGGGTATCGACGCTGCTGGTCGCTTCGTCGAGGATAAGGATGGCCGGGTCGGCCAATATCGCGCGGGCGATCGTCAGCAGCTGCTTTTGGCCTTGCGACAAATTGGACGCCTCTTCGTTCAGCACGGTGTCGTACCCTTCCGGAAGCGTGCGGATGAAATGGTCCGCGTAAGCCGCCTTGGCCGCCTGCACAACTTCCTCTTCGGTCGCCCCTTCGCGCCCGTAAGCGATATTGTCGCGGATCGTTCCGTTGAACAGCCACGTATCCTGCAGCACCATCCCGAACAGCTCCCGCAGCCGGCTCCTCTTCAGCTCGCGGATGTCCACTCCGTCGATCGTTATGGCACCGCCGCCGATTTCATAAAACCGCATGAGCAGATTCACGAGTGTCGTCTTACCCGCGCCGGTAGGTCCGACAATGGCAACCGTTTGTCCCGGGCGAATCGCAATCGACATCCCTTCGAGGAGAGGAGCGTCGTCCTTATACCCGAACGATACGTCCCGGAAAGCGACATTTCCTTTCACGCCTGCAAGCGCGTTGGACTTGACGGCTTCGGGCACCTCTTCCGTCTCGTCCAGCAGCTCGAATACGCGTTCGGCGGAAGCAAGAGAGGACTGGATCAAATTGGCGATATTCGCCACCTGCGTAATCGGCATCGTAAACTGCTGCGAATACTGAATGAACGCCTGGACATCGCCGATCGTAATCGCCTGCCGCGTCACGAATATGCCGCCTACGACGCAGACGAGCACATAGCCGATATTCCCGACAAACATCATGAGCGGCATAATGATGCCGGATACGAACTGCGCTCTCCAACCGGAATCGTACAGTTTTTCGTTAATGGCATTAAACGATTCAATCGACTTCTTCTCGTGGCCGAATGCTTTGACGATCGTATGTCCGCCGTACATTTCCTCGACATGGCCGTTCAATTCGCCGAGCGTCTTTTGTTGGGAGGCAAAATATTTTTGCGAGCGCGATGCGACTTTCTTCGTCACGAGTACGCTAAGAGGCAGCGTAATGATCGTAATCAGCGTAAGCAGCGGACTGATCGTCAGCATCATGACGATGATGCCGACCAGCAGGACGACGGACGAAATGAACTGGGACAGCACCTGCTGAAGCGTGTTCCCGATATTGTCGACGTCATTGGTGGCCCGGCTCAATATTTCCCCATGCGTCCGGGAATCGAAATATTTAAGCGGCAGCCGGTTCAGTTTGTTCTGTACGTCCTTGCGCAGCGAGAACACGACCTGCTGGGCGACACCCGCCACAATATATTGCTGGACGAATGTGAACAAAGCGCTTAAAGCGTATAATCCGATCAGAATAAGCAAAATGTGCCAAATGTACTCGAAATCGATAGCGGCTCCGGCGACGCCTTTCAGCTTCGCCATGGCGCCTTCGAACAGCTTGGTCGTCACCTGTCCCATAATTTTCGGGCTGACGATTCCGAATACGGTACTCAGCACAGCCGCCACGAACACGATGAACAGCTGTCCCTTCCGCTGCTTGAGGTAGCCGAGCAGACGCTTCATCGCCCCTTTGGCGTCGTTCGCCTTCTGCCCCGGCATGCCCATCATGCCGCCCCCGGGACCGAAGCCGAAGCCCGGTCGGAAGCCTTGTCCTTTCGGCTCCTGGCTTTTTTGTTGTCCGCTCATGCGATTTCCTCCTCAGACAGCTGGGACATCACGATCTCCCGGTATACTTCGCACGAATCGAGCAGCTCGCGATGGGTTCCGATTCCCGCTACCTCCCCGTCATCCAGAACGACGATCCGATCGGCGTTCATTATCGTACTGACGCGTTGGGCTACGATCAGCAAAGTGGCGTCGGCCGTCTCGGCTTGAAGCGCGGCCCGCAGCTTGGCGTCCGTTTTGAAATCGAGCGCCGAGAAGCTGTCGTCGAACACGTAAATCGCCGGATTTCTTACAAGCGCGCGAGCGATCGAGAGCCGCTGCTTTTGTCCTCCGGAGAAGTTCGTTCCCCCTTGCGACACCGGCGAGTCGAATCCGTCCTTCAAACCGGATATGAACTCTCCGGCTTGCGCGACTTCCGCCGCATGCTCGATTTCTTCCCGGGTAGCCCCAACATTACCGAAACGAATATTATCCGTCACGGTTCCGGAGAACAGCGATGCTTTCTGCGGGACATAGCCGATCATTTCGCGCAATTGCTCCTGACCGAGTTCACGGATATCCGTCCCGTCGATTCTTACGCTGCCACCACCAACATCATAGAAGCGGAGCAGCAAATTCATGAGCGTCGATTTCCCGGAGCCCGTTCCTCCGATAATCGCCGTCACTTCACCCGTACCGGCGGTAAACGACACGTTGCGCACCGCAGGCTGCTCCGCTCCCGGATAACTGAACGTAACGTCCCGGAATTCCACGGCGCCCTTAAGTCCTGCACTGCCTTTGAAGTCCGGAGCGTCGACGATCGTTGGCGAAGTATTCAGCACTTCATTGATCCGTACGGCCGAAGCGGATGCCCTCGGAATCATCATGAACATCATCGATACCATTGTCAGGGAAAATAAAATTTGCGACGCGTACTGGGTGAATGCGATCAAATCTCCTACTTGCATGTAGCCTAGATCGATGCGAATGCTGCCGAACCACATAATCGCCACGAGCGACAAGTTGAGAAGCAGCAGCATAATCGGGAAAATAACGGACATGATGCGCGTCACTTTGATCGCCGTCCGGGTCAAATCTTCATTGGACGCTCCGAAGCGGTCCCGTTCGTGTTCGGTTCGATTAAAGGCGCGAATGACGCGGATTCCGGTCAAATTTTCACGCAATACCAAGTTCAGCCGGTCCAGCTTCGCCTGCATGGAGCGAAAGAGCGGTATCCCTTTGGATGCCACAAAGACGATGACTCCCGCGAGCAGCGGAATGACCGCGACCAGTACAAGAGACAGCTTCGCGTCTTTGGATACAGCCATCACGATCCCGCCGACGATCATGAGCGGTGCGCTCAGAAACATGCGCATCAGCATGAACAGCACTTGTTGAACCTGCGTAATATCGTTCGTCGTGCGCGTAATCATCGAAGCGGTGCCGAACGTATCGAACTCCTGGAGCGAAAATCGTTCCACATGGCCGAACACTTTACCTCTTACGATTTTCCCGAAGCCGGCAGACGTCTTCGAGGAAAGGAAACCGGCCGTCACGTTGCATGCCGTTCCCAATGCCGCGACAACCAGCATAACCGCCCCCATCGTCAAGATGTAAGCGGTGTCGCCGTGCATGACGCCGATGTCGACGATATCGGCCATAAGCGTCGGCAAGTACAGCTGCGCGATCGACTGCAGGAACATCAGGCACACTACGGCCGCAATCCAATACCGGTACGGTCCCAAAAATCGGAACAGCTTGATCAAACAGTCCACTCTCCTATTCGTTGTCGGGGATCGGGTGATGCGGGGGATTTCCTCTCGGACCGCCACGGCGCGGATTTCCGTCCTGGTGCTCCGGCATCATTCCGCGCGGCCGCATTCCTTGGGGAGGCATGCCGGGGTGTACGCAGGCAGGAGGCATCCCTTCGCGTAAAAAGATTCCTTTCTTCATTCGGAATTCATCCAATATGCCGGATTGCTCCTCTTCCGACAATTGCTCCTTGTACGTTTCGATTTCATCGCTGACGAGCAAAGATAACGCCTCGTTGACCGACAAATTCAAGCTTTCGCAATATTTGCTGAAGAAGGCGAACAGCTCGTAATCCACTTTCCAAGGATACTGATGATATTCCTCTTTCGATTTTTTTGCGTATTTTTTCAGCCTGCTCATGTTGCCCACCTCGTTAAGATGATGATAAACATACTATTGCACATCTAATTAGATATGTAAATAACATATCTAATTAGATTTCCTAATTCATCCCCCTTTAAATTTCCTTTGTGGCATATACCGAATACTATACGGGTTGGAAATTAAAAAAGAATCGGTCCGGCGACCGATTCTTTTTCTCGTATTGAAATGCAGCAGTTGAACAAAGCGGTATTTATCGGATGATCGGCGTAGTCGGTGTAATTCTGACAGGATTGTCTGTGCTTGGAGTTCCCGTGCCGGTCCCACCCGTACTGGTCCCGCTTCCCGTGCCGGTCCCACCCGTACTGGTCCCGCTTCCCGTCCCCGTTCCGCTTCCTCCCGTGCTGGTCCCGCTTCCCGTTCCCGTTCCGCTTCCTACCGTGCCGGTCCCGCTTCCCGTCCCCGTTCCGCTTCCTCCCGTGCTGGTCCCGCTTCCCGTCCCCGTTCCGCTTCCTCCCGTGCTGGTCCCGCTTCCCGTTCCCGTTCCGCTTCCTCCCGTACCGGTCCCGCTTCCCGTCCCCGTTCCGCTTCCTCCCGTGCTGGTCCCGCTTCCCGTTCCCGTTCCGCTTCCTCCCGTACCGGTCCCGCTTCCCGTCCCCGTTCCGCTTCCTCCCGTACCGGTCCCGCTTCCCGTTCCCGTTCCGCTTCCTCCCGTGCCGGTCCCGCTTCCCGTTCCCGGTTTCGTCGCGCCGCCTCCCTGGTTCGGATTTCCGTTGCCGGGATTCGTTTGACCTTGACCGTTTCCGTTATTCCCGTTACCGCCGTTACCGTTGCCCGGCTTTAGCGGGTCAAGCAGACCGCCGCCCGCCGGAACTTCGATGGAAACCGTATTGGACTTCGCCGCCTCGGTATCCGTCGAGGAGTTGTACGGCACGACGTAATACTCGTATTTATCTCCGGCGGGAGCGGTTATATCGTCCGCCGTTGCGTTCGTCGTACGCGGCAGCTCGATAAAGTCTTTCTCCTTCGAGCCTTTGCGGAACAGCTTATAAACGATATTGTCGCCGCCGATCGGAGTCCAGGTCAACCTGACACTCCCTTTCTCCGGTACGTAGACGGCGGACAAATCCGTAACCGACTTCGGCGGCTCGCTCAGTTCCGGTACGTCTTTCGGCTTCTGGAACTGCGTTACCTTATGGCCCTCGAGCGCCTTCGTCATGACTTCCTTGAATAAGATCGCCGGACCCGCGCTGCCGCTGGACACATAGTGCTGCGTATCGGTAGTGTCGAAGCCCATCCAGATCGCCGCCGTCCACTCGGGCGTATAGCCGGCAAACCAGACGTCGCGGTTAAACTTCTCAAGTCCTTTCAAATCCAGCTGCGTCGTCCCTGTTTTCCCCGCGACCGGACGGTTCATTTTGGCGCTGGCGCCCGTTCCGTTGTCGACCGCGTTTTTCAGCATGACCGTCATATACCAGGCGGTTCTTGCGGTCATAACCTGCTTCGGCTTATCGGCCTTGAATTTATATACTTCCTTGTTATCCGAATCGACGATTTTGACGACGGAGTGGCTATCGTACATCTGGCCGTTATTGGCGAACGCTCCGTACGCCGTCGCCAACTGCAGAGGGGTAACGCCGTTGGTCAAGCCGCCCAATGCGATGGCGAGATTGTGATCCTTGCTTTTATCCAATTTGATGCCGAGTTTTTCTGCAAAATCCATGCCTTTCTGTACGCCGATTTCGTTCAGCAGCCACACGCTTGCTACGTTCGCCGACTTCTGCAACGCTTGCGTCATACTGATCTGTCCGAGATACACATTGTCCCAGTTGTTGGGCGAATAGGAGCCGAACGACATTTTCTCGTCCTTCAGCATCGTATACGGGTTGTATTTCTTGAAATCCTGCTCCATCGCCGGCGCGTATGCCGCAATCGGCTTGAACGACGATCCGGGAGCACGCGGTCGGACCGCTCTGTTCAAGTCTTTCGTCTTATAGCCCCTGCCGCCGATCATTCCGACGATGCCGCCGTTTTTATGATTGACGATGACCATCGAGCTTTGCATTTTCTGCTTCGGTCCGTCTTTCTGGAACAGCTTGTCGTTCGCATAGGCTTGCTCGATCGCCTTCTGGGCGACCGGGTCCATCGTTGAATATATTTTATATCCGCCGCGGAGCAGCTCGTCTTCGGTCTTACCCGACTTCTCGACCGCTTCGTTCAGCATGAAATCGATAAATGTGGCGTAATCGTTATTTCCTGCAGGCGCTTTGTACGTATAATCGACCTCGGCGGCTTGCGCCCGTTCCGCTTCGGTAATATAACCTTGGTCCCGCATCAGCATAAGCACTACACCGCGCCGTTCTTTGGAACGATCCGGATGTTCGATCGGATTGTAATGAGAAGGCGCCTTCGGAATCGCCGCCAACGTAGCCATTTCCCATAGTTCAAGCGACGCGAGATCCGATTTGCCGAAATATTTTTTGGCCGCGGCCTTGACGCCGTATGCGCGGTTGCCGAAGTAAATGCGGTTCAAATACAGCTCCAATATTTTTTCTTTGGGCAAGTTGTTTTCCAGCGCCAGCGCGATCGACGCTTCCGTCGCCTTGCGGAACACCGTTTTGTCCGCGTTCAGAAACAAGTTTTTGGCGAGCTGCTGCGTAATCGTGCTTCCGCCTTCCACCGCGCTGCGGTTCACGATATCTTTCACCAATGCGCGGCCGATCGACCAGAAGTCGATGCCTCCGTGCTCGTTAAACCGTTTGTCCTCGGTAGCGATGAAAGCCTGGCTGAGACGATCCGGTATTTCCTTCGTCGTGACGAGCTCGCGGTTCTCTCTCGCAAGCGTTGTGACTTCCTTCTCGTTGACATCGTAGACGACCGCCGCTTCGGGCATATCCAGCTTATCGATATTGACCTGGTACAGCTTCTCGCCGTTCAGCATAATGAAAATATAGCCGCCCATCGCACAGAACATGCCGAGCGCGCACGTCAGCAGAAACCATACGATCAGCCTGCGCGCGCTAAACTTTTTCTTTTTTTTCTTCGACTGCTTCGGTTGCTGTTTCGGTTGATTGGCGTTGGGATTTCTCGTTGCGCTCATCTTCCGACTCCCTCCTAACCCGATTGAAGCAAAAGAACAACCCTTATGGGGTTGCTCCGCTTCTTTCTTTCTTTCTACTTATTAAACGTTCCGGCCGGCAAAAAAGTTTCACCTACCGGACATGTCCAAGGCGAAAAAAGGCAATCGATTACGATTCGGTAGCCGGCTCCTGCGGCATAAGCGACACCGGACGCTGCGGCGTGAAGGTGGAGATCGCATGCTTGTACACCATTTGCTGGCGGCCGTCGCTGTCGATAATGATCGTGAAGTTATCGAACGCCTTGATGTAGCCGCGGATTTGGAAACCGTTCGTCAAATAGACGGTAACCGCAATGCTTTCCTTGCGCAGCTGGTTCAAAAAGGTGTCCTGAATGTTGATCGACTTGTTCATCAAAATGTACCCCCTAATATAGTGATTTCCACGGCCTGTCGCCGGAATTGTCCATCCCATTACTCCACCAATACTATTCTGGATCAGGGGGAAACTTTCCTGCTAGTATATCATGAATTGTTTGCAAATGCGCAGAAAAATTTGGTTCGGTTACGTCGATCCAACGGATGTCTTTCATGCGCCGGAACCACGAAAGCTGACGTTTCGCGAAGCGACGCGTATTGCGTTTCAACAGCTCGACCGCAAACGGAAGGTCGTAGGAGCCTTCCAGAAAGCCGGCTATTTCCTTGTAGCCCAGCCCTTGCATCGAGACGAGCCCGGTCGAATATCCGCGTTCGAGCAGTCGCTCGACTTCGCCGACAAGACCTTCCTCGATCATCAGATCGATCCGCTCTTCAATACGTTTATACAAAAGGGGACGGTCCATTGTCAATCCGACTATACATAGTTCGTACGGCGACTCCTTTTTTTGTCCCGCCAAATGCTCGGACATCGTCATTCCGGTCGCCCGGAACACCTCCAGCGCGCGGATCGTCCGCCTCCGGTCGTTCGCATGGATGCGCTCCGCCGAAGCGGGATCGACCGCTTTCAGCTTGTCGTGCAGCGCCTCCTCGCCATGCCGGTCGGCATACTCGTTAAGCTCGCGGCGGTACGGCTCGTCCGATCCGCCTTCGCCGAATTGAAAATCGTAGCAGACCGACTCGATATACAGACCGGTTCCGCCTACGATAAAAGGCAGCTTGCCCCGGCCGTGAATGTCTTCGATCAACGCGCGGGCCCGTTCCTGAAATTCGGCTACCGAGAACGGGTAGTCCGGATCGTGTATGTCGATCATATGATGAGGCACGATCGCCTGCTCTTGCGGTGTCGCCTTCGCCGTGCCGATGTCCATGCCCCGGTATACTTGCATCGAATCGCCCGAGATCACTTCGCAGCCGAACCGGGCGGCGGCCGCCAGACTCAGCTTCGTTTTGCCAACGGCCGTCGGCCCGACCAGCACGAGAAGACGACGTTTCGTTTCCGGTGCAATCAAGGATGTATCACTCCATATGCGATTTTCGTTCGTGTACGCATCGGCTGGCGGAAGCCGAGTCTCTCGAATTCGCCGCTGTCCCGGTGCTCTTTGAGCACTACGCTTTTGCGGGCGATGCGGACGGCTTCCCGGATCGCTTCTTCGGTTAAAGGAGCATGGTTCGCCACCTGCCGAAGCGGTCCGATCGCGCTCGACTCCTCCACGGGCTCGCGGAACATCGGGTCGAAGTAAACGATGTCGACGCTTTTATCCGGCCGGCCCCGCAGTTCCTCCAGATGATGGCCCAGCTTCATCCGGACGCGCCTCATCGCGGCGTTGAACGGCTCCAAATGCGTCTCATACTGGCTCAGCCCTTCCCGCACGATCGTAAATAGCGCCGGTTCGCTCTCGACTGCGGATACTTCGCCCGTCTCCCCGACTGCGTAAGAAAACACGATCGAGTCCGCCCCCAAGCCTGCGGTGCAATCCAGCACGACGTCTCCCGGCCCGGCTCCGGATATTTCGATCAGTCCGTCGTTCTCCCCGTTCAGCAGCCGCTTGACGCGGACGAGAGACAAGGACGGGTGGAAGAAGAGCGGCGTCTCTCCGCCTCCGTAATATTGCAGCTCCCGCTCCGTGACGAGCAGGAACCGTTTGTCGCGATACCGCTCCCCGAGCCTGCGCACGGACGCCGTTCCGCGCGGCACATAGCGGACAGCCAGCTCCTTGGCGAACCGTTTTGCGCGTTCTTCCGCCTCCCTAGACGGAGAGTAAGATGTCGTCACCAGCATTACATCACCCGCTTGAACATTTTTTCCAGCTCGTAGGTCGAGAAGCTGACTACGATCGGTCTGCCGTGCGGACAAGTATACGGGTTGCGGCAGCGGGCCAACCGGTCGAGCAGCGCTTCGATCTCCGCCCGGCTCAAATGCTGGTTCGCTTTGATCGACGCTTTGCACGAGCACATGATCGCAGCCTTCTCCCGCAGCTTCGTCAAATCGACCGATTTTTTCTCGGCCAGCAGCCAATCGGTCATTTCCTCCACGAGCGCCTTCTCTTCTCCCGCCGGGAACCAATGCGGCAGGCCGCGGACGAGAAACGCCCCGCCCCCGAACGGCTCCAGATCGACGCCGACCTGTTCGAGCAGCGGCAGCTTGCCCTGCAGCGCTTCCGCTTCGACGGACGTGAATTCCAGCGTAATCGGCACGAGCAGCTGCTGGCTCGCTTCCGCGGGACGGCCGAACTTCTCGTAATAATGCTCGTAATTGATCCGCTCGTGCGCCGCATGCTGGTCGATCAAATAAAGCCCGTTCTCGTTTTGCGCGACGACGTAAGTGCCGTGCATTTGCCCGATCGGATCGAGATGAGGAAAGGTCGGGACGGTCGGTTTCGGAGTTTCGTCCTTATGCTGCACCATCCCGGCAATTTGATCATAGGTCAGTTCGGCCTTGCGTTCCGGCTGGCTTACATTAGCCCGCGAAGCCACGGAATGCCGGTACGTTTGATTCGATCCCGACTGCGTATTGTTTATGTACGGAGCCTTCGCTGCGGCGCGATCCGCCGCACCGGTTTCGCTTCGGCCCGCCGGTACGACCGCGCTGTCGGCGGCCTCGCTTTCCGTCGATCCGGACTTCGCCGAATCGATCACCCGGACTTGCTCCGCCGGCGGTTCCGGGAGCGGGGCGCTGCGGTAGTCGTCGCTCTCTACGGCCGATTCCGCCGAAGCCGGCCGATACAGCTCCATCCGCTCCTGTACGACGGCCGATTTCGGCGTCGGCTTGCCCGCTTGCGGGATCAGCACTTCTCCCCTCAACACCCCGCGCAGCTCCTCCTCGACGAACTTGACGAGCT
This sequence comes from Paenibacillus mesophilus, assembly GCF_005938385.1. GTDB lineage: Bacteria > Bacillota > Bacilli > Paenibacillales > NBRC-103111 > Paenibacillus_AB > Paenibacillus_AB mesophilus. The sequence goes on along the minus strand of NZ_VCRA01000002.1, from coordinate 115,111 downwards.
CCTGCTCCATGCTGAAGCGAACCTCCAGCTTGGCCGGATGGACATTGACATCGACCAGTCCCGGGTCCATGCCGATATGGAGCGCAACGACCGGGAACCGGTTGATCGGCAGCAGCGTATGATAGGCGTTCAGAATCGCGTTAGACACCGCATAGTTGCGTATCGTTCTTCCGTTCAAGACCATCGTGATCGCCTGGCGGTTCGATCGGGTCATATCCGGACGCGAGATGAACCCGGACAGCGTGTAATCCGCGTTCTCCGCGCGGACTGGAAGCATCGTCTTGGCGACAGCGGTACCATAGACGGCGGCGATCACTTGGACGAGGTCCCCGTTGCCGAGCGTCTGCAGCAGGACGTTGCCGTTATGCTTCAGGCTGAATGCTACATTCGGGTGAGCCATCGCCAACCGGTACAAATAATCGGAGATGTGCCCGAGCTCGGTCTGAATCGTCTTCATATATTTCAAGCGCGCCGGAGTGTTGTAGAACAGCTCTTTAACCGTCATGTCCGTGCCTCTTGAAGCGGCCGTTTCCAGAAACGACTTGACGGAGCCTCCTTCGATGACAAGCTTGCGGCCGAGCCCGTTCGTTGCGGAAGATGTCACGCAGTCCACCTTCGCAACGGCCGCGATACTCGGTAGCGCCTCCCCGCGGAAGCCGAGCGTGCGGATTTGAAACAAATCTTTGCCGCTGCCGATTTTGCTGGTCGCATGACGGAAGAATGCGACCTCGCAGTCGTCGGTTTCGATGCCCGAGCCGTTGTCGGATACGCGGATCAGCTGAAGTCCGCCTTCCTCGACCGACACGTCGATTTTCGTGCTGCCGGCGTCGAGCGAATTTTCCACGAGCTCCTTCACGACCGACGACGGTCGTTCGATCACCTCGCCCGCGGCGATCTGGTTCGCCACATGCTCATCGAGCACTTTTATTTTTCCCATTCCATTCCTTTTCCTTTCACGGTCAACACCGTTTTTCCGGGCTCCGAAGTCCATTCCGTCTGCGGGAACTTCTCCTTGAAGCGGCTCAGCTCGATAAAGCCGGTCGCTCCGGCCACGAGAAAGCCGGAAGAAGCATCGAACGCAACTGCGGAAGCGCCCTTGCCGATGACGACTCCATTCAGACTGTCGCTCCATTCCAGAGGCTCCCCTACCGCTGCCGCCAATACGCGTGCGGGCATACACAAGCTGTCGTCCGCGAGCACAAGCGGAATCCCCGCATCGAAAAACTCGAAGCCGTTTACCCGGTACAAATGTCTCTCGATTTCCAGCTTGATTTGTTCCGCTCCCGCTTTACGAAGTCCGAACAGCAGCTGAGGCACTGTGCCCTCCGTCTGGATATCGGGGATCACCCCTATTTTGTTCACGACGCGTTTCTTGGGCGACAAATATTCCTCGACCGTCACTTTCAGAACGCCGCCGGTCTTTAGCTCATAAAGCGCCTGAACGCTGCCCTTGCCATATGTTTTCGTGCCTACTGCTATCGCTTTGTTGTAGTCCTGCAGCGCGGCGGTCAATACTTCGGATGCGCTGGCGCTGTTTTCATTGACAAGCAGAACGACCGGGAACGGTACGGTCTGGCCGTTTCGGATAAGCACCGGATCGTCGGCATTGTTTTTGTCACGAGTATGGATAAGCACGCCTTGCGGTATAAACTGCTCCGCAATATGTTGGGCCGTACCCAATATGCCTCCGGGATTGTCGCGCAAATCGACAACCAGTCCGTTAATGTCGCTTTGTTTCAGAACGGTCAAAGTAGCGGCGAAAATTTCGTCGGCTCCCTCGGAGAAGCTGTCGATGCTGATATAGCCGACCCGGCCTTCCATCATCCCGCCGCTGACGACAGGCAAATGAATTTGCCCGCGTACGGGCAGCACGTCGATCTCCTTGTCACCGCGTCTGACCCTCATCGGGATTTCCGTATTCTCCGCGCCGCGAATCAGTGCGGTCACCTGATCGATCCTCAACCCGACTATCGGCTTGTCCGCTATGGCGACAATGTAATCGCCACGCTGCATACCCGCCGCTTCCGCCGGAGAGTTCCGGAATATTTCCACCGCGATAAACCCGGACTCGTCCTGACCGAGCCTCATTCCGATTCCCGCATAGTTCAAATCCAACGAATTTTGAAAGCCGGCCCACTCTTCCTCGTCGAAATAATCGGTATACGGGTCGTTCAACGTCTTGATCAGCTCGTCGATCGAGCCGGGCTCGGAGCCGGCCGCCGGCTTCCCTCCGATATGAACCTGGTTCAGCAGCTCCTGCACTTCCTCGAACTGCTGCGCCGTCTCGGCAGACGCGTATCCGGCCGGAACGTGAAGCAGACCGAGGAGCGCCAGCGTGACGGATATAGCTTTCAATCTATTGAAAATGCCGGCGAGAAGACGATGCTTCATCGATAAGTCCTCCTTATTTCATTTCCGCAGCCAGCTTCGTTTTCAGCTCGTACAAAAAGTTCATCGCCTGCAGCGGCGTCATATTGATCAGATCGGCCGCCTGCAATTGCTCGACCAGCTTGTCCGCCGCTTGCTCCGTCTTCGTCCTGCTCTTGGAAGCGGGTTTGTTCATCCGGTCGCCGTCGCCGAACAAGCTCAATTGAACGATAGGTCCGGACTCTTTCACGACTTCAGGAAACGGCGCCGGTTCATCGGCATCCCGAATGGCCTTCTGCTCCTCGGGCCGTCCCGGCTCCTCCTTGCTTGCCGCGGCTTCCCCCGCGTCGTGAATGACGGAAGAAACGGTCTCGAACCGGTTAAGCAGGTCGTACGCCCGATCGATGATCGTATCGGGCAGCCCGGCGATTCGGGCGCAATAGATGCCGTAGCTCGTGCTCGCGGCGCCCCGGATCATTTTGCGCAGAAACGTGACGTCCTGGCCGCTTTCCTTCACCGCCATGCAATGGTTGCGAAGCCCTGCAAGCGTCTCTTCCAGATGCGCGAGCTCGTGAAAGTGAGTGGATACGAGCGTTTTGCAGCCGATCCGGTCGTGCAAATATTCGATCACCGCCTGCGCGATGGCCATTCCTTCGCCAGTGGACGTTCCACGCCCCAGCTCGTCGATGATGACGAGGCTACGCGCCGTTGCCTTCGCCGTCATCGTCTGGATGTCCATCATCTCGACCATGAACGTGCTTTGTCCGCCTACCAGGTCGTCCGCGGCGCCGATCCGCGTAAAGATTCGGTCGATAATCGGCACGGAAGCCACTTCCGCAGGTACGAAGCTGCCGATTTGCGCCATGATGCAGATCATCGCCACCTGCCGCATATATGTGCTTTTCCCCGCCATGTTCGGACCCGTTATCAGCAGGACGCGTCCGTCATCATCGGCCATTTGAGTGTCGTTCGCTATAAACGAGCTGTCCTTGAGAATCGCCTCCACTACCGGATGGCGTCCTTCCTCGATCTTCAGCTCGTATTGGTCCGACACCGCGGGACGGCGGTACCGGTATGCCGCTCCTACGGTCGCGAACGACTGCAGCACATCAGCTGCAGCAATTGTCTCGGCCAATTGCTGCAGTCGTTTCACCTGACCCGCAAGCTTGTCCCTGATTTGCATGAATAGGTCGTATTCGATATCGACCATCTTTTCTTCGGCTTCCAGGATGAGCGCTTCCTTCTCCTTCAGCTCCGGCGTCACGAATCGTTCGGCATTGGCGAGCGTCTGCTTCCGTTCATACCGTTGCTCGGGCAAGCTGGCCAAGTTGCTGCGGGTTACCTCGATGTAGTACCCGAACACTTTGTTGTAGCCGATCTTGAGCGACTTGATGCCGGTCAGCTCGCGTTCCTGACGCTCCAGCTCGGCGATCCACTGCTTGCCGTTCGCGCTCGCTTCCCTCAGCTGATCGAGACGCTCGTGGTAGCCGGCCTTGATCAGTCCGCCTTCCCGTACGGAAACCGGGGGCTCGTCGACAATCGCGTCCTCGATCCATTGCCTGATATCGGCGCAATCGTCCATCGATTCGCCCAGTTCCTTCAACGTAGCCGAGCCAGAAGCCGAGCATATTTGTCTCACATGCGGGATTTGCCTAAGCGACAGCTTCAACGCCACCAGATCGCGGCCGTTCGCATTCCCGTAAGAAATTCGGCCGACAAGACGCTGCAGATCGTACACTTCCTTCAGCTGCTGGCGAAGCTCCTCCCGGACGATGAGACCGTTGTACAAACAATCGACCGCCTCGAGCCGCTTCTCGATTTCCGCCCGGTTCGTCAGCGGCTTATCGATCCAGCGGCGCAGCAGCCTGCCTCCCATCGACGTCGCCGTACGATCGAGCAGCCACAGCAGCGAGCCTTTCTTCGACCTTTCCCGCACCGTTTCCGTCAGCTCCAGATTCCGCCGCGTATACGGGTCCATCGTCATATGCTGCCGGCGTTCGTATAAATCGATACGGGTTATATGCGCTAGGGAACGTTTCTGCGTATCGTTCAAATAAGAGATCAGCAAGGCGACCGCTTCGCGGCAAACATCCGATACGGAGCGGAGTTCCTCTTCCGGGAACTGGGCCGCGAGCAGCTGCTCGTCCGTACGCTCCCAGCCGGTGAGCAGTTTCGTCGGCAGCCAGCCGGCCATCTTCGATTGCAGAAGGCCGAGGAGCTCCGGCTGGCCGATCAGCTCGGACGGGGAATATACATTAATCTCATCCACGAGCTGCTCCAGCAACGATTCCGTCGCCGTAACGAACAGCTCTCCCGTCGACAAATCGCATGCGGCCAAGCCGTATTGGCCTTGAGCGGACGTGACGCACGCGAGAAAATTGTTCTTCGCCTCTCCGACCGTCTTCCCGTCCATCACCGTACCGGGCGTCACGATTCTTACGATTTCGCGCCGGACGACGCCTTTCGCCTCCGCGGGATCTTCGACCTGCTCGCAGATGGCGACCTTGTACCCTTTCTCGATCAGTCTTGCAATATACGATTCGGCCGAATGGTACGGGATGCCGCACATCGGGATGCGCTCCTCCATGCCGCCTTCCCGGCCGGTCAGCGTTATTTCCAGCTCCTGCGCCGCTTTGATCGCGTCTTCGAAAAACATCTCGTAAAAATCGCCCAGGCGGAAAAACAAAAAAGCGTCCTCCGCCTGCGCTTTGATCGACAAATATTGCTCGATCATCGGCGTATATTTGCTCATGTCCATCCCCCAACCGTGAATCGCTGCTGATTATATTCTTATTCTGCTAGTATAACATAAATTGGGCCGATCACCTTGTTTGCAGGGCAGGGGGCGCGATTTTCCATCCGGCGCGAATATCTTTGCGCTCATCCCATTGTTGTCCGTTCTCGATCATATCGAACAAGGGGGAGAGCATCGAAGCATACCGTTCAAATTCCGGCAGCCGCCGAATGTACTCCAGCATCGGCAATACGGTTCCTCTCAACCCGGACTTGTCGCCGGCGAAATAACGGCGCAATACGTCAAAGCGGTCGAGCGGTCTATGCCGAAGCTGCCGATAGCGGCCGGCAACGATCGCGGCAAGGGCGAGCACGCCCTTTGCCACGCGCGGCGAGACGAGCCAGCTGGGCAGCGTCCGGTATTCGAAGCCGCCGTGCGGCTGGCGGCGGTAATCGCCGGGAATCCCGTAACGGGGCCGCCTCGCTTTCGCCGACTCATCCTCGATCATAATAAGCGGCAAAGCCAAATAATTGTCCAATGTCCGCAGCAAGGCGACGTTCAATCCGATCCCGCTTAAGTGGATATGACCGCCCAAAGCGAAGCCTTTGGCCGGCATCCCCCCAGCCAGCCATTTCATTCCCGGCGTATCCGGAATCAGCTCAGCCGCCGTCAGAAGCGCACGTCGTATATTCGTTACGAGCTGTCTCGGGTCGGAGCTCGGTTCGGGGCGAAGCTCCGCGAGCGGATACATCACTTTGCCGCCGATTCTCACCAAATCACAGCCGGCCCGCCCCCGTTTGGGCAGAAAAGCGGAGGCGGGGACGACTTTGCCGTCCGCGTTCATCAGCAGAAACTCCGGGTCCGCTCCCAGTATCGCCTGTTCCGATGCCCCGTTATCCGCGTTTGCAGCGGTCCGGTACGCCTCCATCGCTTCGGCGAAGCGGCCGGCCTGCGCAGCGTCAAGCGCCGGGAAAGGCTCCAGCTTCAAAACAACCGGTTGGTCGTCCGTTCCGATTCCGATATCGGCCATGCCGAAATCAAGTCCCGTCACGTACAGCAGCCGCATGGCCGCTTTCTCGGCCAGCTGCTGCTTTGCATCCACGACATCTCCTTGCCCGACGCGTTCCCATTGCTCCGCACCCGGCCGATAGCTACGGCCGACCGAATAAAGCGTTCCGATCCTTGCACCGTTCGCCGCGTATACGGCATTGGCGGCCGACCGTTCGACCGACAGCACATCCAGCTGAAACAAGAGAAACCGGTAACGATGGGTAATGGCCCTTCCCGTCCCGGTCTCTTCCGTGTCCGAATACCCCAGTAGACGGCCTGCGGCGCGCACCCTCGACGGATCGAGGGCAGCCGATGCCGCCTCTCCGGCATTCAGCCGCAGCAGCTTGGCTTCCGTGTACAAGACATCCATCCCGCCACCTCTTTTTCCAACAAATTTTCAACAAAAAAGAGGGCGGATGCCCCCTGGCGAAATGTATTCTCCGACATAGTATAGAGTAAGTATTAATCCACCTCGTCGTCGAGCAGATCGGGATCGAGATCCTCATAATCGCTTCCGTCGTCGCCGTCGAAATCCGCTTCCTTGTCGAGGTCGTCACAGCCCCCGCTGCATACGAGCACGCACACCTTCGTCTCGGCGACCATCTCGACTTGGAACTCCCGCTCCACCCGGATCACGACACCTTTTCCGGAGGACGAAACGTTCGCTTCCACACAGTTCGGGTCCTGCGTCGCGAGCGCAGAAACTTCGACGGTGGAAACTCTATGTTTCGGATCGAGATACGATAGCGGGATCAGATCTACATAGGAAACCGTTTCTTTCGCTACCTCCGTGCTCTTGTTTCTGTCGTAAGAATACCAAATGTTGATATCGTAAGTACCTACCACTTCGACCCCGTCGTTCGATTTAACCGCCTCATATTCGTGGTTGATGACCCAGGCGCCAAGAATACTCGACGGAGCGTGTGGCGGAGTTACGGTATGCGTCACTTGCGAAAACTTACGACCTTTGCCGCAAACAGCTTTCGTGATGATTTCTCTGCACTCTCTATGTGTAGTCGACATCCTGCAAACCTCCTCCATGACAAATCATTCAATTAAAGTGTATGCAGGACATTCGTCTAGAGTGACAACATTTTTTAGAATTCTATTGCTTCTTTTCTCTTTTCGCAATGTTCAAATAATATGTTAGCTCGTGGCACATTTGCAGAATGGCCGAGCGTACTTCGAACTCTTCGCGGCTCTGCGGCAGCGGCATATTTTTGAATTCCGACTCCAGACTCTCGAGCCGCTTCTCCACATTGCCGGTATACGTTTCACTCTTCACGTCGACGCTGAGCGCTTCGAACAGCTCCGCCACAAGCTGTCCGTGCGGAAGATTGCTGTACACCTGGGCTACGATCTGGATCATGTCCTGAATCGACTCCAACTGCCCGGATCGCATTCGAAAATACCCGTTCCAATACGGATTCCCGGAAAACAGCCGGTTCTCGGACGCCTTCACGGCTTCCTGCTTGCCGCGCTCGATCGCCTCGTGCGCCTCCAGCACTTCGCTTCCACTCCATATGTAATCGACATCGCGCAGGTTGCGGGCGAGCTGCACGAAGATTGCGGAGAACAGCTCCTCCACGCGATCCCTCTCCTGCTTCAGCCTGCGTTCCAGATCAGGCATGTACACGACATTGACGATCGTCGCCGTGCCGAGGCCGATGAGGAGCAGTCCGAGCTCGTTCATCACGATCGGGATCGTGGCCGAGCCGACCGAGAAAATATGAAATACGACGACACAGCATGTCGCGAGCCCATTCTGCAGGCGGAGTTTCAAGAGCACCGGAATCGCTATTAATATGAATGCGGCCAGCACCGGCAGATGGAAGCCGAACAGGACCAGCATCAGTGTCGCGATCGCGAGCCCCATCACGGAGGCGCCGATTCTGACCAACGACGTGACGATCCCTTTGCGTATCGTCGATTCCACTCCCAGAATGGCGAGCAGCCCGGCGGACATCGGATATTCGAGCGACAGCAGCATCGCCAAGTAGACGGCGGCGACCGTCGCGATCGCAGTTTTCACGGTTCGGATTCCCATAGACGTCCCCCTGTTATTTTCTTCTATCGTAAACGAACGTTCCGGGCATTACAATCGGCAAAGCTTGTCCCGTTTCAATGGAAAATAGCAGTCTTTACCAGCTACTAAAATAGAAGCTGCAAACCACCCTTAATATCATTCTCCGGCGGTGGCGGCACAGTATCGTCGAAAAAAAAGGAACAGCCCCTCGCGGAGCCGCCCTGCCTTTAAATTTATTAGCGCCGCTGCAGCTTTCTTTCCGCATAAGCGACTACCTGATACATAATGGTCGCGACGATCGCGATAATGACGAGGCTCCCCAATACGAGCGTGAAGTTGAATACCTGAAAGCCGTAAATGATCAAGTATCCGAGCCCCTGCTTCGAGACGAGAAATTCGCCCACGATGACCCCGACCCATGCAAGACCCACATTCACCTTCAACGTCGATACGATTGCAGGCACCGAAGCGGGCAAAATCACCTTTTGGAACGACTGGGTTCTCGTTCCGCCGAACATCCGGATGACTTTGATATAGTTCGCGTCGACTTCCTTAAAGCTGGTATAAACGACTAGCGTCGTAATAATAACGGTAATGGCCAGTGTCGTCGCGATAATCGACATGACGTTCGGTCCGAGCCCGACGATGAACAACGGACCGAGCGCCACCTTCGGCATACTGTTGGCAACGACGATAAACGGATCAAGCACCCTGGCTAGAAAAGGCGACCACCAGATAAGCGTTGCCAGCGCGGTCCCGAACAACGTGCCGAGTAGGAAGCCCGCTCCGGTTTCCATGACCGTAGCCCATACATGGGGCATCAGGGAACCGTCCGCCATTTTTTCGATAAGCAGCTTGGCGATTTTGCTCGGATAGCTGAACAGCAGCACGTCGATCCATTTGCCGCGTCCCGCCGCTTCCCACAACGCGAGAAAGGCGACCAGCAGGGCGATTTGCGTCGCTGCGACCGATGCCGTCATGCGGCGGTTCCTTCCGCGATGCTCGCGCATAACGCGATTCGTCAGGACGGCCAGCTGGCCGTCCCTCTTTTCCGGCACGGGTGTCGGCGTCATGACGGCTCCCTCCTTGCTTCCATTTCTTCGAGCTCTCCCCATATTTCGTTAAACAGCGCATGAAAGCCCGGCATCTCCCGCGCTTTCATCGGGCAGGCGGAGCGAATCGGCCCGGGAACCAGAATTTCCCGCCGCACCCGTCCCGGCCCCCGATCGAGCACGATCACCCTGTCGCTCATGGCGATCGCCTCCGTGATGTCGTGGGTCACGAGAACGGCCGATTTCCGTCTCGATCGCAGCGTCTCCGATACAAGCTGCTCCAGGGTGAGCTTCGTCTGGTAATCGAGAGCCGAGAACGGTTCGTCGAGCAGCAGAATGTCCGGCGACGTGATGAGCGTCCTTACGAGCGCGACTCTTTGTCTCATCCCGCCGGACAGCTGGTGCGGATAACTGCCCGCAACGTCCTTAAGCCCCATCTCCGCGAGCAGCCGAACCGCTTCGGCCTTCTGTTCGCCCGTCACTTTGCCGTTCAACTCCAGACCGATGACGCTGTTCGCTAGAATAGTGCGCCATGGAAACAAATAGTCGTGCTGCAGCATGTAGCCGACTTTGCGGGAAGGGCCGGACACCGGCTGGCCGCCTACTTCCACATGCCCCTCTGTCGGCTCGATCAGACCGGCTATAATCGATAAAATCGTCGTCTTGCCGCAGCCGCTCGGGCCGACCAAGCTTACGAACTCCCCGGCTTCCAGCGTGAAGCCGACCTTCTCCAGCGCGACGAATGCGCCTTTGCCGGACACGTATACGTGAGTCAAATCGTGAATGCCGACTGCCGGTTTCACGCGAGTCACCGTCCCCTCCCGCCTTATTTCTTCACGGCGTCGATCGCTTTCTGGGCGAACGAATTATCGACAAGCTTCTTGTGGTCGGCCCGCTGCTTCAGCTCTCCGGCAGCTTGCATGACGTCCTGCAAATTGTTCCATTCCTTCTCGTCCACGATCGGGTCCGTCGCGAACGACTGCTGGTCTTTGTACCGTTTCACGACCGCTTTCACGATTTCTTTATCCGTATCGGCGAAGAAAGGCATGACCGCGTCGGCGATTTGCTCGACCGTCTTCTCGGCCACCCATCGCTGGGCTTTGTAGACGGCGTTCGTAAACTGCTGGATCGTTTTCGGATTGCGGTCGATGAAGCTTCTCTTGGACATGAACACGGTATACGGCAAATTGCCGCTCTCCACGCCGAACGAAGCGATGACGTACCCTTTGCCTTCCTTCTCGATCACGGTCGCCTGCGGCTCGAACATTTGCACATAGTCGCCGGTCCCGGACGAGAAGGCCGCCGGAATGTTGGCGAAATCGACGTTCTGGATCAGCTTCAAATCTTTCTGCGGATCGATCCCCTTCTTCTTCAGCGTAAATTCGCCCGCCATCTGCGGCATCCCGCCCTTGCGCTGTCCCAGGAATGTGCTCCCTTTCAGCATCGACCAATCGAACTTGTCGAGCTTCCTGCGGGATACGAGGAACGTTCCGTCCGTCTGGGTCACTTGGGCGAAATTGATCACCGGGTCGTCGGAGCCTTGCTGATTGACATAGATCGACGTCTCGGAACCTACCAGCGCCACATCGATGCCGCCCGACAGCAGTGCCGTCATCGTCTTGTCTCCGCCGGCCGTCGTCGTCAGCTCGATATCGAGCCCTTCCTCTTTGAAAAATCCTTGGCTGATCGCCACATATTGGGGGGCATAGAAGATCGAACGGGTTACTTCCCCGATCCGGATCTTCGTCTGATCTTTGGCGGAACCGGAGCAAGCGCTGACCAGCACCGGTACGATAGCGACAATCGCGATCAGCAAGGACTTTATCGTTCTGCTCATGGATAGTCCTCCCTTTCTCTCTTTGCTACCATCGTATGCAAGAGCCCAGTTCGCGGTTAATGTCAATGACAAAATTACCCCGCAAAGTGGAGCCATGCTTCGGGGCTTATTCCAAGTACTTTACGGGGACCCCGAAATTATAAACGCTATAAATGTAAAAAAAGCGGAGAGCCAAAGCCCTCCGCCTGTTACATCCACTATATTACAATCCGTATATTTCGCCGTACTTCTTCTTTAAATACGCGATCAAGTATTCGGGATTAAGCGATTCTCCCGTAATCCGGGTTACGATTTCGTGCGGGGTGAGCAGCTTGCCGTACCGGTATATGCGTTCGACGAGCCAATCTTTGACCGCGGCAAACCGTCCGTTCGCCGTCAGGTCGTCCAGATCGCCCAATTCCTTCTCCAGCGTATGGCGGATTTGCGCCGAGTACATATTGCCGAGCGAATACGACTGGAAGTAACCGAACGCCCCGCCTGCCCAATGAACGTCCTGCAGCACGCCTTCCCCGTCATGAGACGGCTCGACTCCAAGGTATTCTTTGTATTTCCCGTTCCAGTAAGCGGGCAGATCCGCGACACTTAGCGATCCGTCGAACAGCGCTTTCTCGATCTCGTAGCGGATCATGATATGTAAATTATAAGTGAGCTCATCCGCCTCGATCCGGATCAGCGACGGCTGGACGATATTGATAGCGTTGTAGAACGACTCTACCGGCACATTTCCGAGACGATCCGGATACAGCTCCTGCAGCTTCGGATAATAGCGGTTCCAGAACGGACGGCTGCGTCCGACCATATTTTCCCAGAAGCGGGACTGCGACTCGTGAATCCCCATCGATGTGCCCGTACACAATGGCGTGCCGATCAGCTCCGCGGATATGTTCTGCTCGTAGAGCGCATGGCCGCATTCGTGGATCGTCCCGAACAGCGCACTCGTGACGTCATCCGGCAAGTAACGGGTCGTAATCCGCACATCGCCGGGGTTCAGCCCGGTCGCGAAAGGGTGCACGCTCTCGTCCAGACGCCCCGCCTCGAAATCGTAGCCGAGCTCGTTCAGAATAAACAAGCTAAACTTCTTCTGCTCCGCAACGTCGAACGACTGCTTCAAAAAGGCCGTGTCCGGCGTTTGATTCGACCGCTGGATCGCCGATACGAGCGGCACCAGCTTCTCCCTTACGTCCGCGAACAGCTTATCCAGCTTCTCCACCGTCATTCCCGGCTCGTACATGTCGAGCAGCGTGTTGTAACGGTGTCCCTCGTAGCCCCACAGCTCGATAAACTCGAGGTTCGCGGCCACGATTTTTTCCAGATACGGCTGGAACATGGCGAAATCCGCCTTATGCTTGGCATCCTCCCATACCGATTCCGCTTGTGAAGTAAGCACTACATACGCTTTGTATTTGTCCGGCGGGATTTTTTTGCTCCGGTCATATTCCTTCTTGCATTCCTCGACGAGCTTCCGGTTGACTTCATCCAGTTGCTCGAACGTACCCGGCTCCGACAATTGTTCGAGATATTGTCCCATCTCGTCGGACACCGACATTTTGAACATTTCCGCGGACAGCTCCCCGATCACCTCGGAACGGGCTTCCACGCCTTTCTTGGGCGCTCCGGTCCGCAGGTCCCAGTACATGACGTCCAGCGCTTCCCCATAGCTTTTCATTTTCTTGACATAACTCCGAAAAGACTGCAGCTTCTCAGCAAGCGATTCGCTCATACTCGATACGTCCTCCTTCGGCTATGTACAAACGGATGGTTCCATCATACTTGGAAAAGAAAGGCGAATCAACTTCGCCACCGGATTATGGTAAAATGGAAAGCGGTGATATTTCAAACGTTTGGAGTGGAACGAGATGAACGTGCATTTTACCGAAGAAGCGGCGGCCCATATCCGCGCGCGGCATTTCACACACAGTGCCGCAGGCGCGATCAAGCTCGCTTACGATACCGACGGCTGCGGATGCGCGGTAAACGGCGTAGCCGCATTATGGATTGTCGATAGTCCGGAAGAAGACGACCAGCTTGCGTCGAGCAACCTGTTCACCGTCTTTTATGATCCGAAGCAGGAGCTGTTTTTCGAAGACAAGCTGACGGTGGACCGCAAGCCGGAGCAGCAATCGCTCATCCTGAAGAGCAGCCAGCAAACGTACAATCCTTCTATGCGCCTGATCGATCGCAGGTCCTCAATCCCCCGGAAGTGAAGAGCTGCTTCGTAGCACATTCCGTCGGAGCAGCTCTGCTGCTCTCGCAACAATAGCTACAACAAACACGAATGTACTTCGCCGAATTGCATCGATCAAAGCTATTGTTAATACTTCCGGGGGAGCCCCCTTTTTACAACAAAAGGGCTTCTTCATATGAAGAGGCCCCTTTGGTTTACCCTTAACTCTATCTTATTTCTCGTAGCCTTCATCAACGACGTCAAGCTTGCCTGTTTTCGGGTCGATGACGAGCCCGTGAATCGGAATTTTCGGCACGAGCGGATGGTGGCGGATCAGGCTTACGCTGCTCTTGATGCTTTCCGTCACGTCGTTGAAGCCTCTCAGCCAATGCTCGATATGAAGTCCGGAATGCTCCAATATTTGGATCGTATCTTCGGGAATGCCCCGCTCGAGAAACTTCGCCTTCATCTGGTGGGGGTTAATGTTGCCCATACCGCAATCGTGATGCCCGATGACGAGCACTTCTTCCGCACCCAGCTCGTAAATGGCTACGATAATACTGCGCATGATCCCGCCGAAAGCGGTGGATACGACGCCGCCAGCCGACTTGATCATTTTGACGTCGCCGTTCTTTATATTCATGCTGGCCGGAAGCAGTTCGATCAGCCGGGTGTCCATGCAGGTGAGAATCACGAATTTTTTGTCCGGAAATTTCGAAGTCAAATACGGCTCGAACTTGCCTTGCTCTACGAACGATCGGTTATAGCCGATAATTTCATCCAATAATCTTTGCACGTGTCGTTCCCTCCATACGAAGTCATTTAAGAAATCCTTGCTCGACCGCCCGCCCGATCAGTTTCCGGGCGTGCTGCCATAGCGCGGACGAGCCATCCCCGATGTGACGGTTCCTCTCCAGCACTTGTTCGCTTGTAATCCCGTGCTCTTTCCACGATTGGCCTTCGTTCTCGCAGTTCAGAAGAACGGGCTGCAGCCGGTCCATCGCCGCCGCGAACTTCGCTTCATTCGTTTCGCGAGCTTCGAACTCTTCCCACAATTCCATGAACTCGGCCCGCTGGTCCTCTGGAAGAAGGCCGAAAAGCCGGTTCGCCGCTGCCTGCTCGCGTTCATATTTGCCTTCCAGTCCTTTCACGTCATAGGCGAACGTATCGCCTGCGTCGATTTCGACCAGATCGTGAATCAGCAGCATCTTCAGCACTTTAGGCAAGCTCAAGTCCGGTGCATTGGCATGCTCGGACAGCAGAACAGCCATGACGGTCAAATGCCAAGTGTGCTCGGCATCGTTCTCGAACCGTTCGCTGCGGATAAGCCGGCTTTTGCGGAACACGTGCTTGAGTTTGTCGATTTCCAAAATAAATTCGATCTGCTGCTCCAACCGCGATTTCACGTTCCGCTTCACCCCTGCGCAATTGTGTTCAATTCCCGTTTCCGTTCCGCCTCGCGGCTGCGCGCTTCGATCACGTCGGTACGGTCGCGAAGCGTATGCTTGTTCATAATAAAACGGTTGGCCGGATCGCTAGGCTGTCGCCAGCCGAAGCCTCTCTGCTCGCATTTGGAGCGGCATAGCCGGATCAGTTCCTGGTCGGAGAGCGGGATATCCAGATCGGTGAACGGAGCCGCCCCATCGGCCGACAGCTCTTCCAACCTCTGTTCCACTACCGCGCGGAATGCCTTATGGTCTATACCCAGCTCGGCAAGATGGGTGTCGCTCATATTGCGCAAAGAAGCCGCGATCATTTTCAACGCGCCCGCCCGATTGCCTCGTCTATGATGGTACAGCGAAACGGCTACTTGAATAAGGGCTACCCACGTTTTGCTTTTCGGATCGGCAGGATGCTCTTTCCAGTACTCCTCCAGCAGCTCATGGCATTCGAACCAGTCGCGGTCCGCGTGGAAATGAAACAAATATTCGACATATGCATCGGGATACATGCTGCTCGCCGCCCCCTAGGAACTTTAACGGAATAACGTTTCTGCTCTCTGACGACCGGGACTTGCCGGTCCATCTTTTCATTATATCACGTTTTGCATCAAAATTTTTTCAACAATCTATTATAAATTTTGAAACCGTTGCCCACGCTATTCGTAGTACATACTGTTGGGCAAAATGCATCTAACGTTACAGGAGGGTATTGCAATGAAAAAATGGATGCTGGTTCTGATGGCTTGCTTCTTCGTCGTTGCATTCAGCGCACCACAGTACGCGGACGCAAAACCGAAAGGCGGCAGCTTCAACTCCGGCAGCAAATCGTACTCGCCGACGAAACCGGCCGATAACGTGTCGAAGACCGATCCGGCCAAATCGCCGACGAATCCGGCTACTCCGGCAACGGCAGCCAAACCGGGCCTTTTCGGCGGCGGCGGTTTCATGAAAGGGTTAATGATCGGCGGATTGGCCGGCATGCTGTTCGGCGGACTGTTCGGAGGCATGGGCTTCCTCGGCAACATACTCGGATTGCTCGTAAACATGATGGCGATCTTCGTGCTCATCATGCTCGTTCGTTACGTTTACGTCTATTTCCGGGATCGCAATAAACAGAAGAAGAGCTTCCAAGAATGACGCTGAGCCAGCAGGAGATCATCAACGCCATCTGCGAGCATATAGCGGAACGCAAAGGGATAAGTCCGAATCAAGTTACCGTTCAGCTCGAATGGGAAGAGAATCTCGGATTTTCCGCAGAGGTCACGATTGACGGCCGGTCGCATTATATTATCGAAGCGAACATGCTGGAAGCGATCGAACGGTACATCCTGAACCACTATGATCGCCGCGTATTCCGCAGTCAGTTGGAGCTCGATGTGGAAGACGAAATGTTCTGCATCGTGAGAGAATAACGATAGTAGAATCAAACAACGGCCGTCCGGCCGCGGGGAACGTTCCGATTCATCGGAACGTTCTTTTTGTTTGCGAACCGGATCGCACGATTGTTCTGATCATCCGGCAGCTCAAATATATCCGCTCTTCGTATCGAACATATCCGCTCCCGCATTCGAATGAAAATTGTCGAAAGTAGTCGTAAGCATGTGGCGTTGTCCGGTTTCGGCCGACCGGTAAGCTCCGAACATGATCTCGTGCACATGAAGCTGCTGACGGGCCGACTGCTTCGGCTGCCGCCCCGTGCGGAGACAATGAACGAAATGGCTCATCATGTCTTTCTCCGACAATTCGGACGGCTGGAGCTTGGGAGCATAGCATCCCTGCAGGCCGCGCCATGCGACCTGCTCGGCATCCTCGATCGGTTGATGAGGCGAATGGATAACGAGCGGAAAGCCGCCGTCACCCAGCGCAATCGTTCCTTTACGGCCGTATATGAGCGTATTGTTCTGCGAGAATGAAGTTCCCCACAACGTCCTCACGACTGCGTGCTGTCCTTGCGCGAACTGCACGATTACCGTTGCGTTATCGTCAACGTCGCTTCGGATTTGTTTCCCTCCGCCCACGATACGGTTCGGAATCAGGGTATTCACTTCCGCCATCACGGAGCTCGCGGGTCCGAGCAGCGAAATCAGCCTGCTGACCGGGTACACGATGCAATCGAGAATAGCCCCGCCATGGGAGACGGCCTTGTTATAATACCAGTTGTCTCTCGGTGGACCCGGAATATTGAGCTGGACGTCCGCTCCCGTAATTTTGCCGATCGTTTCCTCGTTCAAATATTGAAGTGCGGTTACGAATGCCGGATGCAAATTGTAAGGCAGGTTCATGAAAATGAGATTGTTTCGCTCCGCCGCCTCCACCATGCTTTTGCAATCGTCGTAGCTCGTCGCCATCGGCTTTTCGTTCAGAACGTGAAGCCCTCTTTTTAATGCGGCCAGCACGACTTCGGCATGTATCGAATGCGGCGTGGTGACAATGACGGCATCCAACTGCTCGTTGTCCATCATTTTCCCGTAATCGTCATACCACCGAGGTACGCCGTACAGCTTCGCCTTGCTCTCCGCATTCTCGATATGCTTGGCGCACGTCGCGACGAACTGAACCCCTTCCAGCTTGCCCGCCTGCTCGAAATAACGGTTGCTCACATGCCCGCTTCCTACCATTCCCAATCGGATCGGCTTCACCTTGCTCGTCCTCCTCCCAATATCAGGAATAGCATATCACTTTTTCACTTCGTTGCCC
Source organism: Paenibacillus mesophilus (assembly GCF_005938385.1). Taxonomy (GTDB): domain Bacteria; phylum Bacillota; class Bacilli; order Paenibacillales; family NBRC-103111; genus Paenibacillus_AB; species Paenibacillus_AB mesophilus. The sequence continues at coordinate 97,742 of NZ_VCRA01000002.1, read as the reverse complement.
ATGAAACGGTTCCGCAGCCGAACGTACGGGGTACGAACAAATCGTGTGTTTTTCGTGAATCTCGCAACTATTTCCGTTCTATTACGTCTGAACATATGCGAGAATGCTAGAGAAAGAGGATGAGAGATGAGAGGTAGAAGATGGATCGCCGCCCTGCTCGTATCGGTGACGGTATTCACCGCACCGGCGACCGCCGCTCTGGCCGCGACGACGAAATACCGGGTTTACCAGAACGAGACGGCGATATCCGAGTTTTCCGACTTGAAGCAAGCGATTACATTCGCCGGATGGTACTCCGAAAGCTACGTGGAAGAAATCAGCACCAGGAAATGGGTATGGAACAATTACCCCCGCTACAAGCTGTACCAATATGACGTATCGCTGCCGGGCTGGGAATTCGCCACGCTCGAACAAGCGAAAGCCGTCGCCCAATATTACAAATATGCTTCCATACGCGACATGCAGTCGACCGGCTGGGTGTGGAACAATTATCCCCGCTACCGTTTGTACCAAGGCGGCATTACGCTCGACGAATGGGAATATACGGAATTGAAGGATGCGGTCGCGGCCGCGAAATATTATTTGGGCGCACACGTCATCGACTTGAATACGAACAAATGGGTATGGGACAACTTGGCCCAATCCGAGAAGCAGCAGCTCCGCGAAGGAGCGAAAAAATACCAAGTGATGCAGGACAACAAAACAAACGCACAGTGGTCGTTCGGCTACTTGGAAGACGCGGTGAACGAAGCGTTAAACTGGGCCAATTCGGTAGTCATCGATACTACGGACGGCAACAAAGTCGTGTATTCGAATACAAACAAATACAAGGTGTATCAGGACGACAACCTGATCAACGAGTTTGCCAGTCTCGACGATGCAATCTATTACGCCCAATGGTTTCTGCATATCAAGATCAAGCTGAACGGCAAAGAAATATGGAATAATTTCCCCTATTATCAGGTTTACCAGAACGACAACAAAGTCGCGGAGTTCAAGACGATACAGGAATCGCTGCAATACGCGGAATGGTACAAATACATATCGCTGAGGACTTACCACGGCTCGCGCATCTGGAGCAACTTCCGGAAGCTGCTGTACTGGGGCTGGAACGGCTCCTCGGCAGCAGATACGATCAAGAAGCAGGTTCAGACGACGGCCGGTCTGGACATCGATTCCCCGACCTGGTTCCAACTGGCCGATGCAAGCGGAACGCTCAAAGATATGTCCAATAAAGAATCGATGGTGTGGCTGAAAAGCCAAGGGTACGAAGTGCACCCGCTCGTCAACAACCAGTTCGACTCGGCCTTGACGACGCAGTTTCTCGCCAACCCGGCGGCGCAGCAGAAGTTCATTCGCGCGCTGGTCGACAAAGCGGCGGATTTGGGCGTCGACGGACTCAATATCGACTTCGAGAATTTGGCGGGCAAAGATCGTGCGGCTTTCACCGCATTCATGCAGTCTTTTACGACGGCCGCTCATGAGAAAGGGCTGATCGTTTCCATCGACCTGCCGCGCGGCAGCGTCAAGTGGAACCATTTGACCGCATTCGATCACGAGAAGCTTGCGACGATCGTCGACTATATTATCACGATGACGTACGACCACCACTATTCCGGAAGCGACAAGCCGGGATCGGTTGCCGGACTTGCTTGGACCGAAGAAGGCGTCAAAGAGTTTCTGGAGTACGGTATTCCGAGAGACAAGCTTCTGATGGGAATCCCGTATTATGTGAGGGAATGGAAAATTAACGGAACGACGGGGGCGCTCGAGAGCAACCGCGCCATCTACATGAAAGATTTGCCCGCACTGATCGCCGCCAAAAAAGCGGTCTCCTCATGGGATGCCCAGTTCCAGCAATACAAGGTGGAATACGAGGAAGACGGGTACCGTTACGTGTTCTGGCTGGAGGATAAAATAACGGTTCAGGCGCGTATCGATATCGCCAAAAAGTATGATCTCGCCGGAGTCGCCGCCTGGAGGCTCGGCTATGAGACGACGGAAGTATGGAACTCGATTTTGCCGAAAAAATAAGCTTGTGCAGTGAACGAACAGCGGTGTCTCCATGGAGACCCGCTGTTTGATTTTGTTGGGCCGTGCACCATCAATTTTTGTCCTATTTCCGCTATACTTTTGGCACAACATCAGCCGACCCAAGATATATAATGGAGGCAATCCAAAAGTTTCCAAGGAGTGAAGCCCATGTACACTTGCAGGCCCGTCCGGCACGAAGACTTTGCCGTGATCTGTACGTTTCCGCAATCCGAGGAAGAGCTATTTTTCATGTTTCCGTCAGGCACGTACCCGCTGGCCGCGGCTCAGCTGGAAGAAGCTGCGAGCAAGCGGTGGTGTCCGACTGTAGTGACGGACGACAACGGCGAGCTGGCGGGATACGCTAATTTCTACGGTTACGAGGAAGGAAAGCACTGCAGCTTGGGCAACTTGATCGTTGCTCCGCAGCATAGAGGCAAAGGAGCAGCCGTTCAGCTGCTTCAGTCGATGATCGAGCAGGCGAGAAACGAACTGTCCGTCCCCCGCCTCCTGCTCGTCTGCCATCATACGAATCCGCGAGCGCTGCTCTTCTACAACAAGCTCGGCTTCACTCCGTGCGGAATGAACAGAATGACGAACCGCAGCGGCGAGATCATTGTCGGGATTCAGATGGAGATGAAGCTGTAAAACCTCGTATTACTGGTCAAGCAGCTCCTCCAGCTCTTCCGGATCGTCAGTCGGGGCAAAACAAGCGAAATGCTCGCATACGTATGCGGTCGTTCGTCCGCCAAGCGCAACTTTATCCTGAACGAGCGGGATCGTTTGCCGGACGACGTCGCCCTTTTCCCCGTTCGGAACGAGAATAACGACGGCGCTCGGCAGGAACCGGCTCCGGACCGATTCGAGCATCCGCTTCGTCTCCGTCTTCTCCGGATCGCCGGCGATCACGATCTCCATCGGCGACGACACGGCGAAGTCGAGCGTAGTTAGCAGCATCGCGTGACCGCTCGGATAGCGCTCTGCCGCGCCCGCGAATGCTTGCAGCAGCTCGTCGGCTTTCTGGGCAAGCTGTGCATCATAGACATACTTCGACAGCCGCTGCAAGTTGTACGCTGCGACGGAATTGCCTGAAGGCATCGCCCCGTCATATATTTCCTTCATCCGGGTGAGCAGCTGCTCCGCATCGTGCCCGTAGAAGAACAGCCCGCCCTTCTCGTCGTCCCAGAACAGCTTGATCAGATCCTTGGCGAGCCCCGCCGCCTTCTGCAAATATCCAGGCTCGAACGTGGCCTCGTACAGCTCGATCAAACCCCAGATCATATAGGCATAGTCGTCAACATATCCGTGAAATGCCGCTTCCCCGTCGCGGTATCTGGCGAGCAGGCGTCCGTCTTCGCGCCTAAGCTTGGTCCACAGAAAAGCTTCCGCCTTGGCCGCCGCTTCGGCGAATGCCGGGTTCCCGAGCACTTTCGCCCCTTTGGCCAGAGCCGCGATCATAAGCCCGTTCCAGGCTGTCAATATTTTATCGTCCTTATGCGGATGAACCCGCTCTTCCCGGTAAGCGAACAGCTTGACGCGGCACGATTCAATCTTCTCGCGCAGCTCGGACAGCGTCATGTTTTTGCGCTTGGCAAACGTTTCCGGAACTTGCCCGATCAAATTCGGGATGCTATGTCCTTCGAAGTTGCCCTCTTCGGTAATATTGTACAAATCGCAATACAGATCGCCGTCTTCAGCGCCGAGTACGCCGACGATTTCATCCGGCTTCCAGACGTAGAACTTTCCTTCGTGCCCTTCCGAATCGGCATCCTCCGCCGAATAGAAGCCGCCTTCCGGATCGGTCATATCCCGGAGCACATAGGTGAAAATCCGCTCCGCCACTTCCGCATAATCCGGCTTGTCCGTCACTTGATACGCTTCCAGATAAGCGATCGCGAGCAGCGCGTTGTCGTACAGCATTTTCTCGAAGTGGGGCACGAGCCACCGCTCATCCGTCGAGTACCGGGCGAAGCCGAAGCCGATATGGTCGTACATCCCTCCCCGGTACATCGAATCCAGCGTCTTCTCCGCCATTTCGAGCGCCTGCTCCGTGCCTGTCCTTTTGTAGTAGCGGAGCAGCAACGATATATTGTGAGCGGTCGGAAACTTCGGAGCGGAGCCGAATCCCCCGTACGTTTCATCAAACAGCTCCTCATACTGCCGGTAAGCGCGGTCGAGTGTCTGTTCGGACAGCTTGCCTTCCAGGTTGGAGAGCATGCGCCCCTTCGTCTCCTCCATGATCTGCTCGCCGATCTCCTCGACCTTGACGCGGTCCTCCCGCCATTTCTCCGCCAGCTGCGGCAGCAAATCCATCAGCCCGTAACGGCCGTATTTGCGGTTCTTCGGATAATACGTCCCGGCAAAAAACGGCTTCTTGTCCGGCGTCATCACAATCGTAAGCGGCCAGCCCCCCTGTCCGGTCATCGCCTGGCAGACGGACATGTACAAGTGATCGACATCGGGACGCTCCTCCCGGTCGACTTTGATGGAGATATAGTGCTCGTTCAAGATGGCGGCGACTTCCTCGTCTTCGAATGACTCTCGCTCCATGACGTGGCACCAATGGCAAGTGGAATAGCCGATGGATAAGAATACGGGTTTATTCTCCCGCTTGGCGATTTCGAAAGCTTCTTCGGACCAGGGGAACCAATCTACCGGATTGTATTGATGCTGCAGCAAATATGGCGACTTTTCCTTGGCTAATCTATTGGACCGTTCGTTCGTAGTCATGGGACATCGCCTCCTTGGCAATTTGGATATTATTGTCGATAGTTAGAGATTAGCATAACCAGTACGAAAAAGGAAAAACCGATGTCTATACCACCAAGCGACGAAAAAAAACATTATCATATTCCTTGACCGGAATATTCCCAATAGTGTATATTAAAAGTGTTCAAATACTAATTGAATGAGGTGGATAATGAATATGGAAACAAGTAATGTAGCAATAACGATAGAAACTACAGTTCATAAGCCGGTCGGAGAAGTGTGGAAACATTGGAATGAGCCGCAGCATATTACGAAATGGTGCGCTGCTTCTGAGGACTGGCATGCGCCGAAGGCCGAGAATGATTTACGGGTCGGCGGTAAATTCGTTACAAGAATGGAAGCCAAGGACGGTAGCTTTGGCTTTGATTTTGGCGGCGTTTATGATGAAGTGAGAGTAAACGAGTTTATTGCTTACACGATGGAAGATGGAAGAAAAGTTGCGATCACTTTTATTAGCGAAGGAAACGCCACCAAAGTAATCGAAACCTTTGATGCGGAAGCCACCAATCCTGTTGACATGCAAAGAGCAGGCTGGCAGGCGATTTTGGATAATTTCGGAAAGTACAGCGAAGTTAATTAACTATCGTAGAACAAAACCGCTAAACACTTGGAACTCCTTGTGTTTAACGGTTTTTTCGTTCATGGAAGACTTATGTTCTTCTATGGTATCGGCGGCTCTACTTTCTATAATTTTATCAGCTCATAATGCAGCACTACGTTCCCGGATTTAAAGGCTTTCGTATCCAACAAGCGGAGGCCAAACCGTTTAACATGCTGGAAGAGCCGTTTGCCTTCGCTTGCTACAACCGGTGTAACGATAAACATATATTCATCGATCAACTCTTCCTCGGCAAGCTGCTGTACGATTGTTCCGCTTCCCATTACCAGTATATCGCTTCCTGTCTCTTCTTTTAATTTGCGAACTTTATCCACTAGATTTCCATCGAAAATTTTCGTGTTCTCCCATTTCGCTTCCTTCAAATTTTTGGAGAACACGATTTTCGTCATTTGCGTTAACTCTTCGGCCACTGCCTTCATCTGTTCGGGGGCATTGGGATCATTTAGTATGGGCACCCAGCTTCGTTCGAACCCCATGTAGGTGATTTCTCCCAACAAGAGAGTATCCATGCGCCCACCGCTTTCATGCACAGCTTTGTCCACCTCAGGATCATGCACAAACCAATCCATTCCGAACGTTGCGTCATTAAGGCTGGCAAAATATCCGTCAATCGAAACTCGGTTTAACATTTTTATTTTTCGCAAATCCAATCACTCCTTGGTTTTGGGTCGTATACATTGTACTTCGATATCCATTGCAAAAATTGTATAATCCCGTCCATCGAACTTTAACGATAATAAACTCCTTCCCTTATGTTTAACAAAACGTAAGGGAAAGGAGTCATTATGAATTGCATATAGATTCCATTGTTCTATAAATACGAGGAACCTGCCTCGTCGCTATGGAAGTCACTAACCTTCATCGTGATGGTTTTGGGACTTAACCAAGAAAACGCTTTGATATCACGGATAAAATGCGACTGATCGAAATAATTGAGCGCGTAAGCAACATCCGACAATCGATCGAAGCTCCCGGTCTTCATTAACCGCAATGCCTCATTAATGCGCACAATCCTAATATATAATTGTGGCGATATTCCTACGACACGGGCAAAGCGTTTCTGAAACTGACGCTCAGATATATGGAAAGCCGAAACAATTTGTTTCACTGAAATAGAAGAAACGGATTTTCGAATAAAATCCAATGACTGCTCAATCAGTTCGTCTCGCTTTTTCGTTTGATTCATTTTCTCTGTTAAAAAAGTACAAAGCAAAGAAACCCGCTCTTCATTCGTTGATGCGGTCAAAAGCTGGTTGTCGAGCTCAATAGCACCGAATTGATCGGGGGGCAGGAAGCCTTGGTTAAGCGAGGAGGCGTCCCAACCGAACAAAGAATACAGGGCGTGAGGCTTTAACACGACCTGTATAGATACATACGGTTTGTCCTTGAAACGCATGACACTCGGTGCAGATCCTTGACCATGCAGAAAAAATATGGGAATCGCGGAGATTTGCGCATTGCCGATCGTAATGCTTTCGATCGCAGCTGAATCGTCATCAGCGAGCTGAAATACGATACCGGGTAATCCTTTCGGACACACTTTAACGTCAAGCGATTCGTTTCCTGTATATGTTGAAATTCGAATGCATTCGATATCGCGCGCTAAATCATGAGGCGGCAATACCATAGAAAAGTTTATTGTACTCATAGTCCCTATTATACATGCTTAAAAGAAAGCTAAACAGCATTTTTCCGCTAGCTATCTCGCATTTAAGACTTGAACATGACGCGACGTCATGTTTTACAATGAGGTTACCGGTACAAAGCTGGCGCAAACTATATGGACGGGCTTGGAGATATTCTAAGACAAGCATCCGGATCAAATGAATGAAGCGGAGGATTGAATGATGAGCAAACATTTTATTAACCACGACTCCTTTTCCTTGGAACGCAACTATACTGCCTCTCCTGATCGGACTTACGCCGCATGGTCGGACCCCGCCATAAAGGCCAACTGGTTCCCAAAAGCGGATGAGTTCGAATTCCGTATAGGCGGACGCGAGATCGTTCGAGGCAGTGAACCGGGGGGGCCGATCTACACGTCGGTCGCCATCTATCAGGAGATTGTGCCGGATACGCGCATCGTCTACACCATCACCATAGACAAGGGCGAGACGAGGATATCGGTGTCTGTCGTCACGGTGGAATTCAATTCCGAGGGCTCCGGCACGAAGCTCGTCTATACCGAACAGTGCGCCTTTCTCGATGGTCTGGATTCGCTGGAAGATCACATGCACGGGGCGAACGCTTTTCTGGACGAGCTTGACAAGGAGCTTAATCGCGCAAATTAACGGGAGGTGGCTGCTTGTGAGAAAAGTCGTTGTATCCGAGTTCGTGACGCTGGACGGTGTCATGGAGGATCCGGTTTGGACGGTCCCCTTCAATACGGATGAACAAAATCAACACAAATTCGAGGAGCTCCAGTTGTGCGACACTCTTCTGCTTGGCCGGGTCACATACGAAGGCTTTGCCGCTGCTTGGCCTAAAATGGGAAAAACGAATACTGTCGTGAATCAAATCCGGGATTTTTCCATTCCAGAAGGCTTTGCCGACAGAATGAATAACTATCCTAAATATGTCGCATCAACTACAAAGACCCCACAGCAGATGAGATGGAACGCAAGTCTCATCGAAGGGCCTATTGCGGAACAAGTCTTGAAGCTGAAACAGCAGCCCGGTCGAGACATTCTGGTCCTCGGGAGCTGCGAGCTGGTTCACACGCTGATGCAGGATGATCTCGTCGACGAGTATCGGATTATGGTATTTCCGGTTGTGCTGGGGAGCGGAAAACGTCTTTTTAAAGACAATAACGAAATGAAGTCTCTAAAGCATGTCGCAACAAAGACATTCCGTTCAGGTGCCGTGGAACTGACTTATCAACCGGCGAAGAAGGAATGACGGGAATTGTCGGATTTTTGAAAAAAGCAAATGGACGACTTCAAGAAGTACATGGTATGCTGGAAACCGGAAGGAACTACCTTCCGGTTTTTTCGTTCAATCTTGCAGGGCAGAAGGTGCTGCGATTTGCATACTCATAGGAAACGCTCCAATCCACGTCCCTCCTCTTCCACTCGAGCACAAACGGATCGTCGTGCCAAGGAAGGGACGCTTCTTTCGCCTTTATCCGACCCGTCTGCGGCGAAGCATCTGCAGCGGACGATCGGTAACCGGGCCGTCGGCAAACTGCTTGCTTCCCATACCGGTAATGTCGTGCAAAGACAGGTCGTATGGGGCAATAGTAATCATCCCAATACCCGTCTGGACGGCTTCGCGAGCAAATTGGATGACTTGGTGCAGGAAGGAGCGGAAATAGCAACGCTGAACCCCGAGGCCCTCCCCGATGTCGACAATTATACGACGTTATGGAAAAGAACGGCCTCCTTAATTCATGGTGTCAACACAAAAAAAATCAATACGGACGATGAAGACCTGGTAGAAACGTTGGAAACGGCTTACCATTTCGCGCCTGCCAGATTCGGATATGCCATCGAAAGCTATGCAACCGGCACCAAGTTCAATGACCTCAGAAGCTCATTGCCAAAAGGTTACAGTATAGCGACTCAGGTCAGCCACGGTCCCACCCGCCCCGACCTTGTCGTCTACAAAAATGGGAAGGAAGTGGGCTGGTTCGATATCACCAGCAGCGGCAGCACGGGTCACATCTACGGTAAAATCGGAAGCAGCTGGACGACGAAAGCCTATGTAGCCGAAGTCACGTACGACCCGCTCAATACCCTCGATGTCGGTACCGGCAGCATGTCGACAGACGATATCCAACAGATGAAGGAAGCTTTCGAAGCGGAACAACAGGAATGGAACGATTTTCTCCAAAGCCAGATCGATACCTTTACGAATATTATCGTTTCGGAAGCGAAAGCTGCCATCAAGAATAAAGGAGACCTTCTTAGCAAAAAGGAACTAAGCACACTGACAAAAGCCGTATTGAATTATATGTTCGATACGACAGGGTTTACGGGCAAACCGGCATCCGCCATGTTGCGAGCCTTCGGAATCAATCCGGAGGATTATTGTATTAAAGGACACGGTACAAAGAGAGAAGGCTACCGATTGCTGCGCGAATACAAGGAAAGCCTGGAGTGACGAGATGTTCGCCATCCACCCAATTCGGATTGGCCGCTCCCTCGTCATCCTTCCCCCTCTGCCTGCTGCCCGGAAGGCTTTATGGTGCTTTTGACGGCTATAGACAATCGTTCTTTCGACATTAGAAATATCGCGCCCGCGGCCAAGACGGCCGGGATTAACGCCCATAAAAACGTATGCGCGATAGAGGAAGACAATGCTTGTGCTATTGCATCCAGTACATCCCCAGGGATTTGCTCCCTCCCCGCCGGCGTCAGAAAGCGGTTGGCCCCTTCTCCGCTTCCTCCGTTCCAAGCAAGCCCTTGTACGCGGTTCTCGGCAATCTTATTCGAAAACAGACTGCGTTGGATAATGCCGAATGCGGTAATGCCGAGCGTCGTTCCGAGCGAGATCATGAACCGGTTCGCGGATGTCGCGGCGCCACGCTGCCTCATGTCGAACGGATGAATCGCGGCCATGCTGAGCACCGAGAACGAAAATCCGACGCCAAACCCTGTCAATATCATATCCAGCACGAGCATCGTTCGCGTCGTTTCCGGAGTAAGCAAACCCAGCAAGCAAATTCCGGAAATAAAGAACAAGGTTGCGCCGAGCATAATGTTCCGATAACTTGTTCTCGTTGTCAGAAACCCGCCGAGTTGGCTGCCGACCACCGATCCGAGCATCATCGGCGTCAAGATCGTGCCGGAATTCGTCGCCGAGCCTCCCAGCACCCCTTGTACGAATATTGGAATATAAACGGTTGCGGAAATGAAGGTTACTCCTATGAACAATGCGGCGGCGTTGCTTGTCGCAAAAAGCCGGTTTTTGAACATGGCGAACGAGATGATCGGCTCCTTCGCTTTCCTTTCCACCTGGATAAATACAAGGAGAAACAGCAGGAAGGCTGCGAACAAGCTGACGACGATACTTGAATTCCAGTCATATTCAGTGCCGCCAAGCTCTAGTGCAAACAAGAGACAAACTACGGCCGCTACAAGCGATATTGCGCCTGCCCAATCGATTTTCTGCTTCGTGTGCCGCTGCGATTCGTGGTAGCAGAGAGCGATCAGGACGAGAGAAACAATGCCGAGCGGAAGATTGATATAGAAAACCCACCTCCAGTTCAACGTTTCCGTCAAGAAAGCGCCGAGAAGCGGTCCGAATATACTCGACACGCCGAAGACGGCACCGAACAACCCACTCACTTTCCCCCTCTTCTCCGGCGGAAATACATCAAAAATAATCGTAAAAGCGATAGGCATGATCGCTCCGCCCCCGATGCCCTGAATGGCGCGGTAGATGCTTAGCTGAACGATGCTATGGGCAGTGCCGCACAGGATGGAGCCCGCGATGAATATAGCCAACCCGCTGACGAAAAATAGTTTACGGCCGTACATATCGGATAGTTTGCCGAAAATCGGCGTACCCGCCATCATAGCGACCATATAGGCGGAGGTCACCCAAACGAAACGGTCGAATCCTCCCAGCTCCGAAACAATCGTCCCCATGGCGGTCGCAACGATCGTATTATCCATCGCCGCCATTAGAATGCCTAGCAGCAGCGAGGCGATTACCCATCCGATCCTGTTCGTTGTTCCGTTTGAACCGACGTTCATCTCTCTTTTCCTCCGGTAAGGCTTTCAACAAGCCAGCGTACTATCGCTTTATGCCCGTCGATTGAAGGGTGGAGTCCGTCGAACCCGATGAATTTCGCCAACGCCGGTTGCCCGAATCCCGCTTGCGTATCTACGATCAGGTCAGGCAAGCTGCGGATCATTTCCCCAACCTGGATGATGTCTTCGTTTCGCCAGCTTAATTGACCCATCTGAAAGTATGGAAAAGCGGCAATTCGCTCTTCGTCGAAAGTCGGAGGCGTAATCCACACCCAGTGAGATTCGGTGCGGGCTGCGGCAATCCGCCGAATCTCGTTTAAGTTTTTAACCGTTTCTTCCAAGCTGACTTGCGTTTTGGCAGATGCGGGACCAACGCGCATCACATCGTTGCCCCCTATCATGCACAGAATCCAATCCGGTTGCTTGGCGACAATGCCGCTGAACCGGCCGAGCACTTGGGTCGAGGTATTGCCCGATATCCCTTCATTGATCAGGCGTATCCCGTCCTGCGGTCTTTGCAGTTCAAGCAAATTCTTCAGAATTTCAAACCACGACAGCAGATCATCCGTCGTGCTCTCGCCTACACCGATAACGGTTTCGCCAGCTTTGAACGGCAAGCGGTCGACCCGACCGGCGAACTCGGGGGATTCCAGCAGCTGCTCCGCCGCTTCCTTCGCCTGCCGAACCAATTGACCTTTGACGATCAGGTACGTTTCCAAATCCATGCCGTAAATGGCCGCTAACAAGTTGTCGTCCAGTTGACGCGCATAGCTTAGCTGTTTCTCTGGATGCTGCGTTTGAACAAGCTTGACCCACTGAGGGTTTGTTGTAGGGTTCATAGGCTTACAATTCTCCTTTGAATACGATTCTCTTGGGATTATCATGAACGCTTTACCGTTACGATCGAGCCCCAGAACAGCAGCAGGGCGATTACCGGGTGAAGCGCAGCAATCACATAAGCTGATGAGAATACTTGGATCGTCAGAAACTGAAACACGACGAGCCCAAATAATCCAAGACTGATCCAGCGCAAGAGTCCCTTTATCCCACCGACGAAAGTCAGCAGGAACATGATCAGCGGAACCAAAGCGAATAGTTTTACAAACGACGTATGAACCGACCAATTTGAAGCATCCGAAAAAGTGGCCAACCCGGCAATAAATACTTGAGCCACGATACAGCCTAAAAACAGCCAAGCCAATATTTTGAACATGAGGCCCCAAACTTTCATGGTTACATCCCTCCCCTCACAGCGAGATATTCGTGTATCAACATCTCCTACAATAACCTCCGAATATCACAAAACACTTAGTGAAAAAGTCACAAAACGATCAACGGACCGTTACATTGCGGTCAAACCGGTCACGTGCGAAGACGGATATGCTACAATAAGGCCAATTCATTTCGACTAAGCAGTTGGAGGAACGGACATGAATACGAAACGTACGGTGTTGATCGTCGATGATGATAAGGAAATCGTGGAACTAATGAAGGATTTTCTCGAGGATGAGCAGTTTGAAGCGGTCGAAGCGTATAACGCCGTTCAAGCGATGGAAGCATTGGACCGTTCTCGGATCGATTGCATTTTGATGGATGTCATGATGCCCGGCCAGAGCGGACTCGAGCTTTGCAGGCAAATTCGGAAAACGCGGGATACGCCGATTCTATTCCTTAGCGCACGAGGCGAAGATGTGGACAAAATCCGCGGACTCAGCCTAGGCGGCGACGATTATATCGTGAAATCCGCAACGCCCGAAGAAGTCGTCGCCCGGATTAAAGCCGTACTGCGCCGCAGCGGCAAGCATGAGAAGGATCTCAAGCTCGAGCTCGATTTCGGCCGGCTCGTCCTGGATGTAAGGGCGCATGAAGCAAGACTTGACGGATCCCCGGTACCTTTGACGCCCAAAGAATTCGATATCCTTCGCTTATTGGCAGAGTACCCGCGTCAAGTATTCACGTATGAACAGCTGCTGCACCGTTTCTGGGAAGGGATCGGCGACAAGCATTCCGTAACCGTCCATATTGGAAGAATTCGCGAGAAAATCGAAGAAGATCCCAAAAAGCCTGCACTCATTACTAATGTGTGGGGCGTGGGGTACCGATTCGAAGGGGTACGAAGATGAAACCGCTCCGCATACGTCAATGGATGCTGATCGGCATGCTCATCGTGCTCATTCTCCCGCGACTGATCTATGAAATCCCGGAACTGCTCGATCGTTATGTATGGGAGAACACCAAGCTTTCACGTCAGCAGACGGCCTTGAACAGCTTGATGACCGAGGTTGGCAAGGCGGACATCGCTCGCTGGCACGATCCGGGCTGGCAGGCATCGCTGGAAAGCAGGATCGCCGATTCGAAGTTGGGGATTACCCTGCTCGATTCTTCGGATCGTCAAATCTATCAATCCATCCCTTCAGGATCGGAAGCGACCGCATATCGAGAACTAAACATCATGGAACAAGGTCAATTGCGAGGAAAAGCTCTCTTCTACATTCCTGAGCAGACGAGCGGATTGGCGACAGCGTTCGCCATTCTGGCAGGATTATGCGCCATTGTATTCATCGGGTGTCAGATGGGCCGTGTCGTCGTGAAGCCTTTGGAAGCGATGAGTGCCGCAGCGAGACGAATCGCCGGCGGCGATCTGGATTTTCATCTCCCCGCTTCTACCGTAATGGAAGTGGCGGATGTACGTGCAGCTTTCCATGCAATGGGCAAGGGGCTTCGGGAGTCTCTGATTCGTCAGTCCGAACTGGAAGAAGAACGGCGTTTTTTTATAAGCTCGATTGCACATGACTTAAGGACGCCATTATTTGCATTGCGAGGGTTCTTGACGAGATTGGAACGAGGTCTGGCAAGTCATCCCGAGAAAGCTTCCAAATATGCCGCGATTTGCAGCAAAAAGGCCGAACAGCTGGAGCGTCTCGTATCGGATCTTTTTTCTTACAGCCAATTGGCATCCTTGAATCAAATGCTGCGACGAGAGCAGCTGGATATAGGCGCTTTCTTCACCGATATAGTTGCGGAATATATGCCGTCAGCCAAGGAAAGAGATATAGATTTGGTATATGTTGCATCGGTGGAGAAAGGTGATTTTCTTGGCGACGCTCATATGCTAAGGCGAGCGATCGGAAATTTGCTCGATAACGCCCTTCGTCATACGCAGAGAAACGGCGTCATCACGATCCGCCTTCATATGGAGGAGACACGAGTCCTCTTTACGATTGAAGATACGGGTCCGGGAATTCCCGAGCATGAATTGCCTCATATATTCGAAGCGTTCTACAGGGGCGATGATTCGAGGAATCCGGAATACGGCGGCACCGGACTTGGACTCACGATTGCACAGCGTATTCTGCGGGCACACCATGGCGATCTCACGGCTCGAAACCGCAATGAGACGGGGGGCGCAATTTTTACAGGGTGGATTGTCGCTTCCCCATCAAAATCGTCAACTGGTTTCTATTCTTAATGTCCAGCTTCCTGAAAATATTCGTCAAATGCTTCTTAACCGTCATTTCGCTGAGGAATAGTTTGGCTGCGATTTCCATGTTGGTATGCCCTTTCATGATCAGCTCCACGACTTCCTTCTCGCGCGATGACAGGGTGGCGAGTCCCTCTTGCCCATCTCTTCGCTCGTCCAGCATGCCGAAGCTCGCCAGCATTTTGTTCAGATAACTTTGCAGCTTAGTTCCTCTTGTATCAATGACATAGTAGGGCGTCGGCGTTATACCGTCATAATCGTAATGCAATGCATGCTTGGCGACTTCACAGCCTAGGCCTTTGTGGATTTCGCCGAAAAACGGGTTGGGCGGAGGGGCGGCGACGAGGAATCCGGCTGAAATGATATGCGTGATAAAGGTCAAGCCGGCGGCTGCGCGCATCGATTGGTCTGCGAAATCGGGAATGTCGATCGTCTTCACAAAGTACCCCGCCTTCGACTCCCGAGGCACCTTCAACTCCTTCAGCCTCTGTTCGGGCAAGCCTGCAAAATAGGCCGAAGAGAGCGGATGCGTACGCAAATAGTCCAAAGTGTGTACATTGATCGGTATGATTACCGAGAGACCCGACAGTTCTCCTCTGCCGTTCCGGATCAGTTTGACGATGCTCGCGTCCAGCTCATACAGCTCTTGAAGGTGGATATGCTTCAACGTATACAGATTTTCTTCCGCCGAAATAACGTAATCATGACGTTCCGATGTTTCCGGATTCGTATAAGTAATTCTCGCTTCTTTGGCCGATGATCTCCTGTTGTCGATATAACGCTCCGCCTCGGACCAATTGGTGCTGTTGAGCGGCTCCCACCGATGGGTGCCCGAATTCTGATAGAAGAAGGCGAGGATTGCCGGATCGCCGATATAGTAAAACCATTCGGCCGTTTCCCAGGCGACCGATTTCTTGTGCACCGATTCCTTGATCAGATCATAGTAGTAGAGAACGCAGCGCTTCCGAATTTTCCCGTATTGATCCGGTGCGCGCAGTTGAAGCTCGTGAGTGATCGCGTCCCGCATGAGGTCGTGAAGCAGCCAACCCCGATCCACCCGGCGGACGAAGGAAAGCCCGACCAGCTTAAGAAAATGCTCCGTCGGGACCGGGCTGTTCATGGCACACGAAAGCAGCTCCTGATTGAAATGCCTGAGCAGCGCCGCCGCTTCCACAAGCTCCCGAAGCTGCGGGTCCGGAAGCTCCTTCAGCCATGCATGCACCACTTGGGCGAACACGCTATGGTGCTCCTCGAACGCCATCGGCTGCATCGCCTGGGAGAGCGTCGTGGACACGAGCAGGGACAGCGTCAACGGATGTCCCTTGCTCTTGCTCCATATCCGGTGAATATCGTCCTCCGTCTCGAACCCGGAACGGCCCAAATATTCCTTGACCGAGAAATAGTCGAGATCCCCGATCGGCATATGGCTGATCAGCCGGCGCCACGCGGGAGAGGACAGCCAAGCGCCTTGAATCGGATAACGTCCGGATATAATGACGAACACTTTGGAATGGAGCTGGGTCAGGAACTCTTCACGGAACCAATATTCCAGTTCCCCCAGCTCCTCGAACGTATCCAACGCGAGGATGACTCCATCCGACTCGGGCTCGTGCATAATCGCTTCTTGGCACAACTCCAGCAAGCGATTCAGGTTGTCAGTCCGCTCATCCAGGCTATAGCGAAGCAGCCGCAGAAGATGGAGACAGAAGTCATGAGGATTATGCGGGAAATCTCTACTGTCGAGCAGCAGGAATCGCATCCTATCCTGATGGGCAATCCGGCGGAATTCGTCGAGGAGGTAACTTTTTCCTACGCCACCCGTGCCATACACGTTCAGAATACGTCCTCTATGCCGCTTCTCCGATAGCTGCTCCCGGAAAAACTGGACTTCCTTCTGCCTGCCTACCAGATAATGCCGTTCAATCTGATCGATCTCGTGAACGAATCGTTCTCCCGCGTCACTTGCGCTGTCCGCTTCCTTCGCCATGCCTCCGAACCGCACCCTTCTTCCTTAAAATACAGCCGCTTCGATACGTACTACACCATGATCAATCCGCCGTTCACATTCGTGCATGTTCCCGTAATGAACCGGCTCTCCTCGCTCGCCAGGAATGCGATCGCACCCGACACGTCATCCGGCGTCGCCACCCGCTGCATCGGCGTCATAGCCGCAATCTGCTGCTTGATCGCATCCGGTGTGTAGCGCGACGCGTCCGTCTGGACGAGTCCCGGAGAGACAACGTTCGCCGTAACGCCATGAGGGGCGTTCTCAAGCGCAACATATTTCGCGAACGCATTCAGCGCTGCTTTAGCCGAGCCGTGTGCGGCCAAGTAAGGCGTTGCGACATCGGCCGCACTGCTGGATATATAGACGATTCTTCCGTATTTGCGGGTTATCATAGCAGGTAAAACCGCTTGTGTCAACGTAAAAGCCGCCTTCATCTCGTCATTCAGCTTCTGGGCATATTCCTCCCACTGCATCCCGATCAGCGGCTTCATCACGAATGACATGTTTGCATTGCTCACCAGGATGTCGATATCGCCAAGCGTTTCCTGTATACGGGTAATGGCGGTGCTCACCTGGTCGGGATCACGCACATCCGCCCTTACCGGCTCCGCTTTGCCCCCCGCATTCCGAATGCGGTCGACGATCGCTTGTGCGGAATCCTCCTGCTGCAAATAATTCACGGCAACACTTGCTCCGAGATTCGCCAGCGCCAGTGCCGCGGCCGCTCCGATGCCCCGGCCGCCACCCGAGATGAAGGCTACTTTTCCATGTAAATTCATCGATTGTTTCCTCCTGCTTCACATTGGTTTTACGATCATTAGAATAATCAAAACGATGCCCATGAACGAAGCGGTGTTGTATAACCGGTTCGCTTTCGCGAGGAGAACGGCCGCCTTGTTCGTCGAGGTGCCCCGATCAGCCGGGCTTTCATCCCCGCTATTCAATGCGTGTATTAATTGACCTACTACCGGACCGAGCATACCGACAGCAACGACCTGAATGAGCACATATAAGACGAGAGAAATCCAAATCCATAGATCCGAGAACTTCCAGCCCGACATGGCGACTAGTACTACTCCCGACACGACGGCAATCGTCCCGCCTATTTTCGGAAAGTAGTTGAGCAGTTGAAATAATGCCAACGACTGCTTAAGCTGCTCCCCCTGCTGCCTCTTCCTGAACAACATATGACCGAAAAAAGTCGGCCCAATGCCGATAATCGCCGACACCACGTGGATCAATATAAGCCATTCCATCTTCTACCCACTCCCAAGCTCCTTCATTTGTTCTTTAGACGCGTCATCCTTGAACTTCTTTACTGTATCATCCACGTACCGGGGCACGGTAGTATACACAGGTAGTAGAAAGGTAGTAGTCGGGTGGGAGTGGGCAATGTACGCCTTTATTGTTGAAAAACGTGCACGCAGTCACACACTGAGAAGCAAAGACAATATGACAATAAAAGCAGACGATATGTGCTGTTTCCGCACTGTACGGCAAGAGATAATATAAGAAAAGCTTCTGATCGAAGCCTTTCGATGATGTGCATTCGTGTTTTAGCGGTAGCTTATTCTTGGTAAGGAAAGCTTCTCTTCGCTTTAGTGCTTTAGCGAAGTTAAACTTTCCTTATCGTTAAGAAAAACGTCTATCGACGTACTTCAAAGATGAGCGACCGCTACTCTCACCCCAAAAAGTGACGCTATCCTTCGAAGATTACGCCAGGTACTTTTCGGGGACCCCGAACACCGGAAGTTTTTCTTGGTTCAGAAACTCGCACTTCGCTTTAACGCTTTAGCGAAGTTAAACTTTCTGAATCAATAAAGAAAATAGGAGGGCGTCATGCAGCAACAAGAAGGAGATCGACCGAAATGCCTTACAGTCATCGCAGGCGGTAAACCGCGCGCCCTTCCATCGCAAAAACCATAAAAAAACATAGAGGTGTATACAGGCATGTTATATCCGTTAAGTAACAAATTCGGAGCAATTTCATTTGATTCCGTTGCAGGAACATGGTCATGGACAGCAGACCAACGCTTGGTCATGGAATCCTTTTCGCTCGTATGGGAAGTAGATGGCTCCCAGATCCGCTGTCTGGAGAAAACCGATTCGGTCGAAATGACGCAAGGCGAAGACTTGCACGGACGATACTCGGAACTTGTTGCCGATTGTGGCGCCTCAGGTACGGGGAAGAAGTTTGCGATCTCGTTCCGGTTATATGAAGAGGAAAGCTTCTTGACCATAAAAGCCCGGATCAAAAATGTTGGGAAAACAGCCATTAAGCTCGGAAAATGCCATTTATTGCACGAGAGCGGCAATATTGATCTTGGCGAGGGAGCCGAGGAAACGGTGGTGCTTTGTCAAACGGCCTGGGTAACCGATAATGTTGTGAAAAAGCTTTATTCTGAAAACAACTGTCACCGGAGCAAAACGGTCGGTTTGCTGTATAATCGGTCCCACAAACTTGCATTCAACTGCAGCTTTATGACCTTTGACAGAATCAATACGGAGATTGCATACAGCACGTCCCACAACAAGATTCATGTTGATGGTTTCTGCGACTTTGATGATTATGAGCTTCAGCCGGATCAGGAAATCGAGTCCGAAACGATCGGGTGCGATTGGTCATACGATCCTTATGCGTCTTTGGAAAATTGGGCAACGAAGGTGGGGCAATATTACAAGCCCCGGATAGCCCCGAAACCGTCCGTCGGCTGGCTCGGAGGATGGACATGGAGGGACGGTTTTACCCAACAAACGTACGAAGAACTTGTGCTGGAGAATTCCGCCGCCATCCAAACGAGACTCGAAGGGTTTGATGTCACGAATTTCTGGGTAAGCATCGGCAATTTAAAGCACATGCTGCCGGGAAACTGGACAGCATTTAACAAAACGACGTTCCCCCACGATTTCGAATGGCTTGTTTCCAAATTGGCGAAAAACGGGCAACGTCTTGGCTTTTGGATCGCTCCTTTCTGGATACCGGACAAGTTGAGTCCCCTATTTGAAGAACACAAGCATCATCTGTTAAAAAGGCAAGGAGAGTTCGTCAAATGCAATTCCAGGTGGAGGTTCGGGAAGTCCGGCGATTTGCCGCCTGACGAACGGGTTAACTTCTACTGCCTGGATGGAAGTCATCCCGATACGGTTGACTTTTTGAAGCGAACCTTTGAATTTTACCAGAAGCTGGGGATCAGGTACTATATGATCGATTTTCTTTATGCGGGATCGGGCTCGACCCCGGGACACTTCCTCTATGATGAATATTTCGACCGCTCCAAGGTGAAAGGTCCCGAAGTGTACAGAGAGGCTTTGAAAACGATCCGGGAAGCTGCAGGCGAAGATGCGTATATTTTGTCTTCGACCGGAACAACATTCCAAAACATCGGTTGTGTCGATGCTGTAAGGGTTGCCCCCGATTGCGGTGAAGGACGTCCGCTTATAAAAGGGATGAATGAATACCCTGCCATGTATACGATCAATGCGTGGAATTTGATTCGAACCGTATCGACCACAATGGCCAACACTTATTTTACGGATCGGAAGTTATATTATAACGACGCTTTCAATGTGATGACCATCGATAAGCCTATTCCTTTGAACGAAGCGATTATCACGGTCAGCATGTTTGCTTTGTCAGGCGGTCCCGTGATGCTCGGGGACGATATTTCGACCATTGGCGAAGAACGGCTTGCGCTTATCAAGAAGGCGCTTCCGCCATACAACAAGATGGCAAAACCGGCAGACTTGTTTGACGCCGTATACCCGGATTGGCCCAAAATGTTCAATTTGAAGGTCGAGAAGGGCTGGGACGAATGGAACGTTATCGGCGTCTTGAATACCGAACCTAGGACTGTAAAAATGGAGCTCTCGCTGGACAAACTTGGGTTGGAACACGGCCCTGCCTACACCGTGTTTGATTTTTGGAACGAGATGTATTTGGGTGAAATAAAAGACCGTCTCGAAGTCGAGGTGCCCCCCCATCATATCCGGGTATTTCGAATAGCCAGGTCGAGGCCGCATCCTTGGCTGATAGGGACCGATATGCATGTAACCCAAGGAGGGGTCGAAATCGAACAGCTTGAGTGGAATCCGAACAAACGCTATTTGAGCGGCGTATGCATCCGGCCAAAAGGGGAAGCAGGGAATTTGTTCTTGAAGCTTCCGAAAGGGTGGAAGCCCGTTCAATATGAAGGGCTTCAAACCGCAAAAGTCCCAATGGATAAAAGCTTAATTGTCCTCAAACCTTTGGCGTTTCGAACAGAGACACTCACTTGGCGCATTGATTTCGAACCGGAAGACGAAGCGGAATTTCACAACTTGCTGCATGTCGGGGAAGAGAGGGTCATTTTGGAATGAAAAAATAAATGAGGCTGCCGGGAAACGTTCCGATGGTCATATCCCCGTCAAGCAGGCAGAGAAAAAAAGAGCGCTCATGCGGCGATCGTTTTCCGGTATTCCACCGGAGAGCGGTCGCTAAGTTATTTCTGGAACCGCCCTCGTAGGTGGGGTAATGGGTAGATCTACTTGAGAACATTCACTACTTCTTTGTTTGCTTTCTCTTCGCCGTTTCGCAATGCCGTATTGATATCGATTCCGTCAATAACGACGCTCTTCGTTACTTCCTCGTTCAGCAAGCCGTTGATTTTTGGATCGTACTTGGATGCTTCCGGCAACAGCGACGGGGTTACTTTGAAGATCGCCTGCAAATTTTTCCCTTTAAACAAATCGCTGTCCGACCCGTATACATTTCGGATGCCCGGGTCGTTCAGGACGGACAACCGTCCGGCTTTGCTGAGCATCGTCTGCACGTTCTCGCTCACCAGGCCGAGCAATACTTGATAAGCCGCCTCCTTGTTTTTGCCCGATTTGTTGACGACCGCCATATGGAAGTCGACGACCAGCCCGGCTCCTTGCCGATCGCTGTAGCTCGGGAAGGCGGCCAGGTCCCATTTGAACGCATCTTTCGTTCCCGCGTTGGTGAAAAAAATGTTAAAGGCGGCAATCAAGTTCGGGAACATGGCCATCCGCTGCTCCTTGAAGAACAGGTCGGTCGAGTGTCTGTATTTTCCATCCTGTACATAGCCCGGAATGGAGTAAAACTGCTTGAGCAGCGCAAATACCTGAGCGTGCTTATCCGAGGTGAAGGACGCCTTCCCTTTCGTTTTATCGAACACGGGCAAGCCGTATTGCCAGTACATCTGTCTCAGGTCGGGCGGCATGACGCCGATATAATCCGTACCGCCGTCGGCGCGGGTCAGTTTTTTTCCCATCTCCAACATCTCTTCGTAAGTCATGACTTCTTTCGGATATGAAACCCCGAACTTATCGAATATATCTTTGTTATACACCGTCGCTCCGTAGTTCATGGCGAACGGCATCCCGTAAAACGCCTTCTGATCGCCAAGCTTCATCATTTGTTGGACAACGGCTTGATCCATCCGGCCGAGATCGATGCCGTATGTTTTGACCATCGCCGTCAAATCTTCCGGGATATCGGCCTCGAGTATGGTCGCCAAGGCAGGGTTGCTGACCAGTACCATATCGGGCGGCGTACCTGCTGCAAGCAGCTTGTCTAGCGGGTCGCGCGTTTGAACCAGATTGATTTGCGGATATTTGGCTTTAACCGGATCGACAAAAAATTTTTTGAACTGTTCGTCTGTCGTACCGGTGTTTACATCGAGTACCAGAAGCTCAGCCGGGCCCCCTTTGTATTCCGTCTTTTGCACAGTCTGTTGGCCGTCCCCGTTCTGGCTTTTCTTGCCGTTTTCTCCGTTTTGACTGCAGGCGATCAGTAGGCTTGGCATTACTAAAAGGGCAGCCATAAAAGAAACGATGCGTAATTTGACCATTTAATTATCTCTCCCCGATTGGTATAGTTGAAACGCTTGCACGTTAGGGCGCCCATTGCACTTACGAATACCGGTTAAAGCCATAATAAAGTCTTTCGCTAGTTTTGGATATTGCAGCTTTTGTCCACTTCTTATCCATTTTTGTTTTGATCGCAGCTGCCTTGATCGACTAACTTCTTGTATTCGATCGCCTCTATCAAGAAAAAGAACCTCCGATTCCTCCGCCAAAGAAGGAATGAAGGTTCGTTTCGTATCATGAAATTTGCGGAAAGTCCCCGTCCGTTCAATCGTTCGTCGGAGAGCACGACGATGCCAGCTTCTGGGCGTATTCTTTCGGGGAACAACGGTTGTAGCGTTTGAACAATTCATAGAAGTGAGCGATATTCGTGATTCCGACTTGTTCGGCTATGGCGGCAATACTGCCGTCCTTGGTCAGAAGGAGGCGCTCGGCCTGTTTGATTCTTCGGATATTAACATATTCGATAAAGGAAAGTCCCATAACCCTTTTGAAGTATTTGGAAAAATAGGAGTAGCTCAAGTTCATCATCTTGCTGATTGTTTCCATTTCGATTTTATCCTTCAGGTGGCTCTCCACATATTCAAGCACCAAATGAAGGGGATAAACGGGGAGACGTTCGTAACTGCGAGCCGCTTCGTCCGAATCGCTTCGCAAAATGGTCAGAAGTATCTGTTTCACAAGGAGACTGACGGCCATATTGTAACCTCTTGAGCGGCTCTCCATCTCCCGATGAATGTCCAGAACAGCCCGGCCGATATCGTTGCGCAATTTTGCATGTTGTCGAAACATTTCATTAACGTGACTTAAAGGGCTGTCAATTTCGGCGAAATACCTGTAATGTACCAACATGCTGGGATCGTAGTAAGGCTGGAGATCGAAATGCAGAGTCAAGTAAACCGTTCTTTCTGAAGCTACACCTTTGGTAATATGCGGTTGGGACGAACCGATCAGCAATATATCCCCGGGCTCAAGTCTGTGATGTTCGTCTTGTATGCCCATTTCCAAGCAGCCTTCTTGAACATACAACATTTCAATCTCTTTGTGGTAGTGCTGCTTGCTTCCCGGAGGCGCCGAGAAAAAAGGCTTAACCTGCTGAATAATTTTTATGCTGAGCATATTATCCTGATACGGTATAGGCTCTTTATATAATTTGGAATTCATCCTCGGACATCCTTTTTACGACGACTATTCTTGTATCCATTCTTACTCGCCGTTTGCCGCTATCAACAATAAAGCGCAGGACGTAGCCTCGCTGGGAAAGGATATCGCCGACATACAGCATACGTCGATGCCCGCAATGGATTTAATAAAGCCCCGAAGGGCTTCATCTTAAGTAACTACCATAGGAAGCCAGTTTGCACCATTGTCTGCTGTATTAATCCAACCGATGCGAGTTGCATTAGGGTCAGACGCTTTAAATATAGTTCCTGCTGGCAATTTTGTGCTGTTCGTTGGAGCGGCAGTAGCTTTATAACTGTAAGCAACCTCGATTGCACCAAACAGCGGCGTCGTTATTCTTGAGTTATTATCCAAAGCTAACGTCGCTTGACCGGCAGAATAGTATTGTTTAGCCCCATCGTCTGATGTAATTTTTGCATTTGTAAATGCTACATTTGCTTTATAGAACAATACACCTTTATTACTAACATTAATCGCAGGTCCTAAGTAAAGCTCTACATTTTCCACAGTGAAGTCAACACTGGATAGTTGGCTTGGAATTCCAAATGAAATCCCCCCATTACCGGAAAACACAATTCTGCTTGTTCCATCTGCATGGCCAATTAAGCGAACTCTACCAACACCACGGGTTTTTGAATTACACAAATAAACGGTTCCGTTTATTTCGTAATCTCCTGACGGTAATCGAATAATTACATCATGAACTAACTCAGTATCGTAAGCTAATTTTGTTAAATTTGCTAAATTAGTCGTGTTTGTTGTGGCATTACCTGTGTTTGTTAAAGTGTTATCCTGTGTCTTTTTAGAAAAGTCATTCAATATGAATCTGATAGGATTTTCAAATCGCCAATTCGATGAATAAGTCACTTCTGTAGCAAAAATACTCTGATCAAGAATGGTGACGCTTTCAGCAGAGAATGTATTCCCCAGCGATAATACATAAGTCGCACCCTTCTTATTATGATTCCATAACCCTGAGATTGTGGTAGAAGAACCGCCGTCAATTCGTATTAAGTGGTCTGGCGGAGTTGTGGCGTTGCCGATTGATAATGTCATAAATCCATTAATATTCAGCCCTTGTGCAACACGGACTTTCATAATGCGAGTAGAACTTTCAGCACCGCAACCATTAAGGGCTACACCTCGAGCAATATCAATATAGTACGGATAAGCTACTACACCATTACCCGTGTCATTAATGATGTGATCTGCTGCGCATGAGTTGAAAGTCATATAGGTTGACTCGCCGAACCAGTAACCGAACTCTGTATGGTTTAAAGCATAACAACTATTTAATGTCACAGAAGTACATACACCTGAATCATTAACCCCGGTTCCTGCGATAACAATTCCACGTGGAGAATAAGCCGTTTGAAGCTGCTCAAGCAATGTCACAAAGGTTGCTAGACGAACACAGTCTTTCTTTGCAACATAGAATTGGCATTGGCGAATAGCCATATTCGGGTAATAGGCGTCTGAACCTTTAAGAACATAATTACAGTTTGGAGCTGTTGCGGTTGCCCCACCCCATACCGATAAGTTTTCAAATTTCTTATACAGACCACCGCCTTTCAATAGAATTGCGGCTTCGATCGTAACACCTGTGCCTAAATCCACTTTAATAGACGTTAAGTTAGCCGTACCACGAATAGAGATAGGATCTAAGTAAATGCTTCGTGTTGGCGCAGGAATAACTAAACATGCGGAGTTTGCGGCATCATAGGATTTCCAGCGGTACTCTACTATAGGCTTTGGAACAACTAACTCACCGCCACCACGCCCGTGCAGGTAGTTAATAGCAGCTTGGAATGAAGGTCGATCATCGTAGACACCATCACCTTTTGAGCCGAACATCTCTACAGTAACTTCAGAGCAATCTAAGCGAATCCATCGACCGGTAGCAATTCCGGAAACTTGAAAAACTGTACCGCCATTTGCTGTAGATGTACTTGCAGCATCCCAAATAAAATCACCACCACCCTTATATGGATTAAGTTCAATAAAAGTGTCGGGTGAATGATAACCTTTTACAGCAACACGCATACCATTTTGCGGTGAAATTATGGCCAGCATGTCGGAGATGGAATCAACATAGCGATTGTAATCATTAACCTGCTGCTGTGATAACCCGCTTGAATCCAAAATCGCGCTCGCTGGATGCGCTCCAGCCATATCACGACCTGCCAGTTCGTTATGGGTTACAAGCTCAAGATTCGCCGCTATTCCCGGGGGAATTTTGTCCTTGCCGTTAGCCCCTTCGTATACGGTACCGGCAACCGATAAACCCTCTTTCCCGTAAGCCGTTAACGATCCCGGGAGTATGCTGCCCGCGGCAAAGGCCGCACCGGCCATGCCGAAGGCCGTCAGCAGCTTTCTGCGGCTTACATGGGTGACCGGCTCCTCCGGCCATTCCTGTTCCATACCTTTCCCCGCTTGCCACTCCATCTTTTCTGTTTGTAAAATAAACTTTGTTTCAGCAGCATTTGCCAGTGCGATAATGATACGTACGGTCATATTGATGCCAGTTGACTGCTTCGGTAGTAATTTTTGCTGTACAGGGTCAACATGCCCGATTGCAATCATTGCACCTGTACTGTCAAAAACAGCAATCTCTCGAATGGTAAAGCCGCCAACATCCGGTGGAATAACCGACTCAAACATCAATGTATTTGTTGCTTGCGAATCACGAATTGGAGTAGAAGCAGTACCACGCCAAACTTCGTTAGCCAATGTCACCCTATTTTCAGTCAAAACAGGATATGAGCCATTGCCATCACCAACGGCGACATGTGTAATCTCAAGCTGATTTTCAGAGGTTGCACTGGCTAATTTTGCTTTGCCAATTGCTGTTAAAATTGCGCCTGTCATTATTTATCCTCCTCATCTAAGCCGATTTTTGAAAATCGAATAACCCCAGCAAGTATGGGATATTTCGCTGTGGACCTCTGTCAAGAAAACGCCCAAGTAGTAATACCAGCCGTTCCACTGATTGTAGTTGGATTCGGCATAAATGACTCGATCGACTCGCTGCCGGAATTCCAATGCACATTGTTCACTACATTCGCTTCCGAGCCTTTATCGAAGTAAAAGCCGCGCTTCGTCGAGCGAATGACGATATTGTTCAAAATCGTCCCGTTCGCATAGGCGGGCAGGGTCATCTCGAACCGTACGGCCGTCTTCAGCCGGTCGCAATAGATGTTCTCAATAACTGTAAAAGCGACGTAGTTTTGCGTATCCTTGATGCAGATTCCATTGCTCGTAAAATCGGTCCCCCTGATGCCGATGTCCCGGATTCGGGCCCGCGTCGATAGCGGGCTCGTTCGGATTTTGATCGCGCAAGCCGACTCGGCGGTATTACCCGCCGCAGATCAGTATGGTCAGCGTCTCTACGGCGGATTGGTGACCGACCTCGATCCCGGCCACGTTTACCGTTGTCATTTTGATCGTCGCGCCGTTTCCTGAAGAAACAAGCGATTTACCGTCGGGGTCGACCAGCGGCTTCGTAATGCGGTATGTCCGCTCGGGAGGCAAGTATACGTTCGCGAACTACTGCAAGACGCCGTTGACGATGTCGGAATCGTCCGACACCCCGTCACCCTTCGCTCCAAACCATAACACGTTCATCCCTTGACCTAAACTCATGGCCAGCCTCCTCCTCGAAATGAAATCGCTTTCGGTTACAATCCGGCTTATTTGCCTTTTTCCGTCTTGATAAGCTGGTTGATCTTTTCCTCAGCCGTCCGCAGCGCGGTGTTCGTATCCTGCTTCCCTTGCAGCATCGCTTCGTATTCGGCGTTCAGCAGTGTATACGCGTTCGAATAGTACACCGAGAAAGCCATAGCCGGCGCCGGCTTGCTCTTGAATACGGCTTCGATCCGTTTTCCTTTCAGCTCGGAGATTTCCTGGGCGAACTGCTGGCTGTATTTCGGATCTTTCAGCGTAGAGATACGGGCCGTTTTGCGCACCATCGCGTTTTGCACCTCGTCGGAGAACATCACTTCCATAACGCGCATCTGATCGTCCTTATATTGGCTCATCTTCATCGGAATAAGCAGGTGCAGATCGTACATGCCGTACGTATTCGGCTTCTCCTTGTAGCTTGGGAACTGCGCGAGGTCCCAGTTCAGATCCGGCATTTGCCGCAGGGTGAGGAACAAATTGACCGATCCTAGCATCGCAACGTTCCGGTCTTTGGAGAAGCGGTCGATCGCCCCCGTCCCCGTTTTGTAGTCGTTGCCCGGTATCGAATAGATTGATTTGCCGATCTCGAACGCGGTTTTGTACGGGTCGCTGTTCACCATCGCCTTATCCGTCTTCGGATCGATCACGTTCAGCGACAACGGGAAAAGCAGGCGGGCCAAATTGTCCATTTCCAGCCCTCTGTACTGCGTGCCCCCTTCCTGGCGGCCGACTTTTTTGCCGAGCTCGATCGCGTTTTCCCAGGTTAAACCGTCGGACGGATACCCGACGCCGAACTTGTCGAAGATGTCCTTATTGTAGTAGAGCGCGTTCAGATTGACTGCGTAGGGGAGGGCATACAGCTCGCCTTTATCCGAAGCCGACTTCAGCGCGTCCAGCGCGCCCGGGTCGAAGCGGGTCAGATCGAAATTATGTTTTTTGGCGAGCGGGGTTATATCTTCGAGAACGTTCAAATCTTTATGCGGGGCGAGCCGCCCGTTATACGTCACCAGAAAGTCGACCTGTTCCCCCATAGCGAGCAGTTTGGCCATATCGTTCTGGGAATTGATCATTTCGAGCGTGATGTGCGGATATTTTTTATGAACCGGATCGGCCAGCAGCATTTTGAAATCCTCCGGCGTAAAATAGGTGCCGAGCTGATGAAATTTCAGCGTAACCGGCTCGAGGGGCGCTTCCTGCTTCACCCCCACCGTCTGCGGGTCTGCCTTGCCCCCTTCTTCTTCTTTCTTGGCGGCGCAACCGCCAATCATCAGAGCCGCCGATACCGCGATGACAAGCGCACGTGTTTGTTTGTTTGTTTGTTTGTTTATTCTCATACATAGACCCTCCTGCATGTTGGTTATGTGCGGCCTTTCATGCCGCAGTTCAACGAATTTGAAACGCGGATAAATCAATAAACGGAAACGTTTCCTAAAAAGCCGATAATAAAGAAATCGGGTATGTTGAACCTCTCGATTCCCGAACCGGTGCCTAGGCTAACCGATCCGTTTTTTCTCGCGGGTTAAGGGTGGGCTTTGCGAAACTCTCTCGGCGACTTCCCCTTCATATCCCGAAAGACGCGAGAGAAGGTGCGTATCGATTCGAATCCGGTTTCAAACGTAATGTCTGCGACCGATTTATCCGTGTGGATCAGCATGGTCGCGGCACTATTGATGCGCAGACGGTGCAAATATTCGAGGAAGCTTAGCCCCGTATTTTCCCGGAAGAGGCGGCTTAAGTACGTAGAGTTTGTAAGAAAGCGCGTAGCCACCGACTCCAGAGACAGCTTGTCCGCAAAATGAACATGCACATAGTGTAGGGCGGGCCAAAACGGCTGACTGCGATCCTTCCGATTCCAATCTGAATTGGATCCGGGTCCCTTATTGATCTCTCTTAAAAGCAGGATGAGCACTTCGGATAATTTATTCCGAATCATGTTATGATGCCCCGTGAGCTCGGGTTTGACGTATTCTGCCATGAGCTGTGCGAAAATGCCTTCGACTCTGGCGGCCGTTTCCTCCTGAAAAGCGGCGTAAGACGGCATTTGCGAGCCGATCCGATAAAGCCACCTGTACCAATCGGAATCGTAAGACGATCCGAACAACAGGTTAATATCGAACATGCAGCAATATTTGCGAATGGTCTGATCGGTATCGCTTTTGAATTCGTGCATATGATTAGGAAGCACTAAAGAGATCGTACCCGGTTCCATGCGGTGCATAATGCCGTTAATTTTCTCGTAGCCGCATCCATCCAGTACAAAGGTTAATTCGGCGAACGGATGAAAATGAAGATCGGTTTTCGGGAAAGAATGAATGCCGATATAAAATTCGAACTCGTCTTTGCGAGGAGGCTTCCCCATAATATGTTCATAATAGTACGGACTAGAAGTCATCGTCATTCCGCCCCCAACCTCCAAAATAGACAGCATGTCTCCCTCATCGTAGAGGGCGAGTAAGCATCTGTCAACATCGAAAGCATGCTACGAGAACGACTGCTCCGCCGATTACTTCTTGCTGAAATTATCGATAAACTTGACCGCTTCTTCCTCCGCTTTGCTAAACGCCGTATTCATGTCCATCGTATTCTGATTGACCGCATTCGCGTACTTCGCATAGATGTTGAGAATATCTGCATCGTAGACCGCTTTGGGTGAAATGGGCGCGAACTTGTTTTGGAACACCGCCTGCATTCTCCGGTTGCTGAATGGCGACTGCTTTCCGAAGCTGTCAATTACGTTCTTCGATTTGACAACGGGCATAATTCCTTTGTGGGAAAGAGAAAGCTGGAATTCATCCGTGAGCAAATATTTCAGCACTTCCATCGCTTCGTCCGGATGGGCGCTTCGCTTCGTCAATCCGAAAAAGGCGGGATACGACTGCGATCCGGTTCCCGGACTGCCGCTGAAATGAGGCAGCGCAGCCCAATCCCAATTGAAGGCTTGCATCTCCGTCGGCCAAGCGTAGATCAAGCTGGATAAGTAAGGGAACATGGCGACATTGCGATCCTTAACGAACTGATTAATACCGGGGAACGATTTCGTCTTCTGAATAAAGTCTTGATAACCCGGCTCCTGCGAGGAGTCGATAAAAAATGTTTTGAAAAATGTTTTCCAGCGCTCATCCTTGTTGATCGTTGGCTTGAACGAAGTCATATCGACCGTCGGTATCGAAAGCGGATTCATTCGGAACAGGTGAAGGAAAGAGGCGGCCATCCCGAAATACTGCGTCCCCCCGTCATTCCTGGTCATTTTTTTGGATAAGTCCAGCGTTTGCTCCCACGTTAAGTCGTCACCCGGGTACGGTACGCCGAATTTATCGAAGATGTCTTTGTTGTAGTATAAAATCAGATTGGAAGTCGATACGGGCAGAGCGAATATTTTACCGCCCTGCACCTGCTGAAGCGCCTGAACGAGGGTCGGCTCGATCCGATTCAGATCGATGCCGTGCTTTTTGATCAGATCCGTCATATCCACCTGCAAATCGTTCTGGATGATCGCCTGTTCGAAGTTACCGATTGTGTTGTAAAAAATATCGAATTTTGTACCATTTGTGAGCAAATCGTTTAACGTAGCCCCTTGTCCGGACTGTATGTACTTAATCGTATAGTTAGGAAACTTAGCCCGGAGCAGTTCCCCGAACCGGTACTCGAAGCTTTCCTGCGGGTCGGCGGTGGTGGAATAAAAGACGATTTCTACGGGGTCTTTTTTCGTCTGAGCTTGCCCCGCTTCACTTTTTTCCTGTTGCGTTTGTCCGGCACCGGTTCCTCCCCCGCAAGCAGCTATGATAGCCAATGTAACTCCCGCTCCGATCGGCTTGATCCATTTCAAGAGCCTCATCTGTTGTCCCCCCTTCACTTTCTTGCATGATCTTAAGCAAGTTCTATGTTATAGGAAAAGAGGATAACATTCTTGCCACTTCCTGAAAAATATCGGTCAAAATTCCACAACCCCGCAATCGCCGTTCGAGCAATAAAACCGAGTATCTTGAGAGATGACGTTCGTTACAAGCGGCGGAGCAAGCCGTAAACTAGCTGCTTATCCTAAGCAATACGGTCGGAGTCGGAATGTCCCAATTATATAAAACGACACCTAGGTCAAAACCCCAAATCAAATTGATTTGGGGAACATAGTTGCTACCACAGATGAAATCAGTATTAGCAGAATCATGCCTCTTTCTTTCATAGGACTCTGCGATGTCTTTCGTGGGGACTATTCGTTACTTTTTCATCTGAATCGCTTCGGCGATCTTCTTGGTCGCTTGCTCTTCGGCGGTTCGCAGTGCGGAATTTAGATCGGTTTCACCGGCGATGACGGACATGACGGCGTTGTTCAGCGCGCCTGCCGCATTCGAATCATACACGCCGGCGCGGGCTGGCGCAGCGGGCTTCAAAGTAGAAATCGCGCTAACGTTTTTCCCTTTCCATTGGGCTACGTTGCGGCCGAACGCATCTTTCACCGCCTGGTTCTTCAACGGCGTAATGGCGGCGAAGTCGGAGGTGATCGCCGTTTGCACTTCATCAGTCAAAAGCTGGGCGATGCTTTGGAACGATTCATCCCGATGCTGGCTCGTCGGGGCTACCGTAATAATGACCGGGTATGGCTGCGAGCCGACGCCCGGCAAGCTTTTCAACTCCGACAGGCTGACCGCGTCCCAGTTCACATTTTCCTCAGGCTTCGGAGCGTCAGAGTTGAACGCTAGGAACATGGCGCTTGTCTTCTCTTTGACGAAGACGTTCCGCGCATCGTTCAGAAGCTTGGCGTCATAGCCCGGCGCTTTATACAACGGCAGCAGCATGTTAATCCACGATTTCCACGGGTCGGTCTGCAAAACGGCTTTCTCGCCCAACTCGTCGGTATACGGTATAGAAAGCGGATTCACAACGAGCAACGGGTTTGGGCTAGCGACAAATCCGCGGTACTGCACGCCGCCATCGTTGCGCGTCAGCTTCGTCGCAACCTCCGCCATTTCTTCCCAAGTCATATGATTTTTCAAATAAGGAACACCGAATTTATCGAAAATATCTTTATTGTAATACAGCGTCAGCCGCAAATCGTACAAAGGCAAGCCGTTCTGGTTTTTCCCGTTCACCTTCGCCGCTTCGATATAAGAAGGCTCCAGTCGGCTGAGATCGTACTTTTGCTTCGCGATCAGATCCGAGATATCGCCGCCGTACAGGTCGAGCAGGCTGGCACGGTAATTGTTAACGGAGGAAATGATCAGATCGACTTTGCGCTGCTCGATAACGAGATTTTGTACATTGTTTCCGACGCTCTCCACCACTTCAAACTCATAATGGGGATATTTTTTCTGAATCTGACTGCCGTATCGAGTCATAAACCATTCCATGTTGCCGCCCTGGGGCGTGATGACGAGCAGTTTGACCGGCTTCGACGGTTCCGCAGGCTTATTGATGCCCGGTGTGGCCGTCCCTTCTGTTTTCGCGCCGCTTTCCTTCCCGCCGCCGCATCCGGCAGTCAGCAAAACAATGGCCATCACAGCAGCTAACGTTGCACTGTTCCATTTTTTCATATAGACCCACCCCATTGAATAATTGGATTGCTTGAAACATAGTCTTGCAACTTTGTAACAATGTCGTACCGTTTCGCTTACCTTCTTGGACTCAATCCAATGGGGCAAACGGAAGAAGCGTCAAATCGAGCTGCAATTCCTCCCGCCAGAATTTGGCGGCGCTTACATCAAAAAAAGAAACAAATCCTTGATATGTTGTCGCCGTATAGCGCCCCCTTCGCCCAGCAGCTTGCGTGCTCAAATTCAGCTCTGTACGACGTTGTCTTTTGAACGCACAAAAGCCGAATCACGCGTCTACAAAATCTCTCCACCTCCATAAATTACCGGCCTTCATTTTGTTTGTCATGCGTATGCTCCCTTCTTTGGCCATTAGCTTATCGCCCACTCAAGCGCTCATCGTGTTGCAAAGCCATTATCACACATGGACCTTCGGACAAAAAGCACAGATTGTGCAGTCGAGTACACATATCCTCTGCACTTTCGAAACGCCTGCAAGATTCGTATTGACTGCGACCCAATCCCCCCCCCTATAATGGTAGCAAGACACCGAGTACAGTCTCTTTTCGAAGGGGTAACCGGTCAATATCGGTAAAGGAAGGGGCTCGTATGCAAGATTCGCCAGATGCTTTCCGCCTCGTTCATTTGCTCACGACACTGAGGCTGTCCGAATTCGAATGTGGGACTTCCACGCTAGGCACGTATCGCGGCAAAAGCTACTACACGTCCATTCGCGTCCAGCCGTGGGCGCTGCTGACTCAAATTAACGACGGGCCTGTACAAATTACGTTGGAGCACGAAACGTTTATCGTGAATCCGGGGCAAGCGCTGTATATTCCGGCCAATCGGCCTTACACGTTGCAACTGATCGACCGCGATATCGTCTCGCACTGGCTTAATTTCAATTTCACTGTATTTGAACATTTTCCGCTGCTCGATCTGCTCGATGTTCCTTATGTATCCCCCGTATCCATTGGAGACGAGGTAAGGAGGCTGCAAACGCAAATTTACGAGCTTGTTCATGCTGCGCAGTCTGATCCCGGCGAGCTTCTGCGCTCAGCCAGCCTTGTGAATCAGCTTATGTACGTCGTGCTGGAGCTGGTTATGTCATTTTCTCGCTACAAATCCGGGGGCATTGAGAAAATCAGCAAACTTCAGCGTTTCCAGCCGGTTCTCGATTATATCGAAAGCCATCTGAATGAGAAAATTATTATATCTCAGTTAGCCGGTCTGATGTTCATTTCTACATCGCATTTCCATAAAGAGTTCCAAGAGGCGTTCGGCGTTTCTCCGTTGCAATATATTCAATCGCAGCGGTATAAAAAAGCGCAATCGTTGCTGGCTACTTCCGATTTGACGATCCATGAAATTGCAAATCGGGTCGGCTATGAACAGCCGTTTCCATTTATCCGCTTTTTCAAATCGCTGTACGGCGCAAGCCCCGGCCATTACAGGAAAATGATGACCGAGCGGTTTCACTAAAATGTTAGTAAAGTAGTAGTCGGGTGGGAGCGGTCAAATAGAAAAAGACACGGTCAACGCTCCGTGCCTTTCATCGCATTATTTCAAATAAAGCTCTATAACCGTATCCCGTTCATCCGGCAGCTTGGCGCCCGAAAGACTGATAAAAGCGCCGCTCTCGATGTCGGAATACTCTTCGGCCATCCACGGCGTTTCCACCTTCAGCTCGGTACCGTCCCGCAGCAGCCTCGCCTTGACAATCTTCCCCTTCAAGCCTTCAAAATAGATCGGACCGATTCCCCGGTCATATACGTGGGCATACAGCTTATTGCCGTTCCGCGTATAGCGCCCCCATTCCGGCTTTGGCAAATCCGCCGCTCCGCAGCCGTAGATGCTGTCGCCGTTCAGCCGCAGCCATTCCCCTACTTCGCGCAGCACGTCCAGCATTTCCCGATTGATCTCTCCTTTGGCATCCGGTGCGACGTTGAGCAGCAGATTGCCGTTTTTACTGACGCATTCGACCAGCGTGCGGATGACCTGCTCGGCCGACTTGTAGTTTTTGTCGGTGGAATGATAGCCCCAATGGTCGTTCAGCGTAATGCACGCTTCCCAAGGAATGGAGTTGCCGTTCACGTCCACGATGCCCCCGGGCGGAATGATCTGCTCCGGCGAGAAGAAGTCGCCTGCATATTCTTCCGGCTCGGCCGCGCGGATATTGCCGCCCAATCGATTATCGATGATAATATCCGGCTGGATGGAACGGATCATGCGGACGAGCTCCGTCGCCTTCCATTTCTCGCCGGTCATGTTGTCATAGGAGAAATCGAACCACATGATGTCGATCTTGCCGTAGTTCGTCAGCAGTTCTTTCACCTGGCCGTGCATATAGGTCAAGTAACGGTCGAAATCGATAGGCTTATCTTTGGCCGCTTCATTGTCCCGATCCGGATGGGCCTTGTCTCCGTAGCCCGGATAATCGTCATGATGCCAATCGATGATGGAATAATAAAGGCCGACGGCGATTCCTTCTTCCCGAAAAGCTTCGACATATTCGCGAACGAGATCGCGGCCGGACGGCGTATTGGTCGCCTTGAAGTCGGTCAGCTTGCTGTCGAACAGACAGAAGCCGTCATGATGCTTTGTCGTCAGTACCGCGTACTTCTGACCGGCGGCCTTTGCCGCTTTCGCCCATTCCCTCGGGTTGTAGCGAGAGGCGTCGAATTCGTCGAAATACGCTTTATACTGCTCGAAGCTCATCCGCTCGTTGCCCCGAATCCATTCCCCTCTGGCGGGAATCGAATACAGCCCCCAATGAATGAACATGCCGAACCGGTCTTGCAAAAACCAGCGGGTTCTGTCCTCTCTCGTACTCATGCGGCAGCTCTCCATTTCCGTATAAATAACGCTAAAAAGCCGTTCCATCAAGAACCGTGAAATAAAGCGGCGGCGCCGATCAGACCGACATCGTCCTGCAAGCCGGCAGGCACGATCGTATAGGTGCCGAGGTAAGGCTTCATCACCAGCTTCTCCGTCTGAGCACGCAGTGCCGGAAAAAGCTGATCCCCCGCTTTGCTCACGCCGCCTCCGATGACGATGCGGTCAGGGTTGAACGTATGGACCGCATTCGCAAGACCGAGCGCCATGTAGTAAACCGCATGATCCACCACTTCGACGGCAACTGCATCTTCTTGCATGCACGCCTCGAACACGTGCTTCGATGATATCGCTTCATTGCGGGCCGCCGCCAATTCCGCAATGGCGGAAGGCCTGCTCCGCATAAGCTCCAGCGCCGAATTTCGGATAGCCGTTCCCGATGCGAACATTTCCCAGCAGCCTTTGTTGCCGCAGATGCACTCCGGACCGTTAGGCTCGATAATGTTGTGACCCAGCTCCCCGGCGAAGGAAGTGGTGCCGAGCAGCAGCTTTCCGTCCAACACGATCCCCGCTCCGATGCCCGTACTGAATGTGACGTATACCATGTTCTCGGACCGTTTGCCCGCGCCTCTGACATATTCGCCCCATGCCGCCGCATTCGCATCGTTGACGACCTGCACTTCGACACCTAGAGCCTCTCCCATCCACTTCTTCAAGGGGACATTCTCCCATTCCGGGAGGTTGGTGCCGTGAAGCACGATGCCTTCCTTGCTGTTGACCGCCCCCGGAGAAGCGAGCCCTACGCCGGACAGCGGATGTCCAAGAGAAACGGAGCGGACCATGTCGATCATGCGCTGCACGACTTCTTCCGCCGTACGCGCATTGGCCGTTTCCATCCGTTCCCGGTTCAAAATTTCGCCCTTCGAATCGAAAAGGGCAGCCGCTATTTTCGTTCCGCCAAGATCGATGCCTACTACGTATTGTTCTGTATTTTGCAAGATGATTCACCTTTTTTCAAAATCTATGATCGGCCGTATCTAAGAAGTTTGTCGGATAACGCCCGCAGTTGCACGGGATCGATCGGCGCCAGTCCGGAACGGCCGAAGCGAACCGCCGAGCCGAAATGCACCTCGGTTACCCCGGTTTGTTCAATGAAAGATTCGATTCCTTCCGGAGTAAGCCCGTTGCCTGCCAAAATGCGCAGCGTCGTACCTTCCGCCGCCTCAACCAGCTTCCGGATAGCCGGCACCGACTCTGGAGCCGGTCTCGGCCCGCCCGAAGTGAGCACGCGGGTAATTTGCGGGTAGCGAAGCAGCGTCTGCAGTCCCGCGAACTGGTCGTCCAGCTCGTCGAAAGCCCGGTGAAACGTCACTTGAAGCCCTTCGGCCCATGGAAGCATCGCTTCAAGCGCTATATCGTCAATCCGTCCGTCAGCCGTCAGAGCGCCGACAACGATGCCGGCCGCTCCTGTGGAGGAGATGGACTTGATCTCCGCGATCATCGTCTCCAGATCGTGCTGGTCGTACACGAAGGAGCGGCTGTGCGGTCTGACCATAACGTGAACCGGTATTCGTACCGTTTGGACGACTTGCCGAACCAAGCCGATGCCCGGCGTCAGCCCGCCTTCGGTGATGGCCGTGATCAGTTCCAGCCGATCGGCCCCGTTGTCCTCGGCTTTTAGCGCGTCGTCCATACACGTAGCAATTACTTCCAGCATCATAGTCGATATCTCCTGTTGTGCCAAATTATGCTTTCCGGGCATACTGAATCGCGTAATCCGCTAGCAGTCTCGCCCCATATCCCGTAGCTCCCGCCTCCGCGTAGCCGACGTCCTGCTTATATTGCACAGTGCCTGCCATATCGATATGAACCCAGCCCGCCGATTCGGGAACGAAGCGCCGGATAAACAGCGCCGCGACGATCGCGCCGGCCAATGTCGACGTGCCGACATTGCGCAGGTCGGCATAATGGCTTTTCAGCTCCGATTCATACTCGTCCATCAGGGGCATTGGCCACAGCCGTTCCCCGTTGCGCTCACCGATCTCGACCAAGCTGCTCGTCATCCCGGAGTCGCCCCAAATTCCCGCGATGCTTAGCCCAAGCGCATCCCCGACATTGCCTGTCAGCGTGGCAATGTCGATGATCTGCGCCACGCCAAGCTTGGCGGCGTGGATCAGGGCGTCCGCCAGCACGAGCCGTCCTTCTCCGTCCGTATTCGCTACTTGAACGGTTAAGCCGTTCGGGTAAGTGATGACGGACGAAGGCAGCGTGGAGCGGGCGTCCGGAACATTATCCGCGACGGCGATCAGGGCGGTTATGCGAGCCTTCGCATTTTGCCGGACAACGATGTCCAGCGCGCCGATGACGGCCGCCGCTCCGCCCATGTCCATCCGGGCATCGCTGATGTCGCGGCCCGTCTTCGCGTTCATGCCGCCCATGTCGAAGGTGATCGCTTTACCGACCAGCGCCAGCAACGGCGCATCAGGTTCGGAGCTTCCTTCGTAGCGGAGCTCGATAAGCGCCGGTGCATACATGCTGCCGGCTCCTACCGTCAGCAAGCCTTTCATGCCTCGGTCGATCAGCTCTTGTCCCCGATAAACGTGGATGCTGACCGGCCTGTCCTTGAACAGCTCAATGGTCCATTGTACGAAAGTATCCGGGTTCAGTGCGTCGGGCGTCTCATTTACCCAGTCCCGCGTCAAATTGGTGCCTTCCGCCCTATGCCGGGCGAGTGCGATAACGGCCTCCAGCTCGGCAAGCGACAGCTCGGCCCATTCCTCCGATCGGAGATTCAAGCCGACTTCGCCTGATATTCTCGTCCGGCTTCGATACTTGTCGAATCGGTACAAGCCGAGCAGCCATCCTTCGATCCAGGCTTGCAGCCATTCTGCTGCCGCCTCTTTGCTTCCGCTGCAATTCCCTTCCGCCTTCGCTGCCGAGCCCCGCGCGAGCGTTCCGCCGCTTCGTCCTTCCAGCAGCAAGGCGCGAGCCGCGGCTCCGCCGGAACGGCGAATTCGCTCCATCGTCAGTTGGCGGCGCTGCCCCATTCCTGCGGAGAGCGCATCCGGTTCGCCTTCCGAGCGGCCATACAGCCATGTTATCGTACCCGGCTGCTTGTGCCCTTCGCCGAGCGGGTACAGGAACGTTTCCCCTGAGTAAGCCGGATGGATGTGAACATCCGCCGATTCGGACTTATCGATTGAAATATGCATGGCGATCCCTTCTTCAACAATGATTATGAGGATTATTTCGCGCTTCTCATGCTCTCTTCATCGTATAAATGACAGGCAACTTGATGGCCCGGCTCCACTTCTTTGAATACCGGCACCTTCTGCTTGCAAATTTCCATACACGACGGACAGCGGGTATGAAACCGGCAGCCTGACGGCGGATCGACCGGGCTCGGCAAGTCGCCTTTCAAAATGATGCGTTCCTTCTTCTTGCTCGGATCGGGTACCGGCACGGACGAGAGCAGTGCCTGCGTATACGGATGAAGCGGACGTTCGTATAGTGTATCTTTGTCGGCCGTCTCTACCAGCGTGCCAAGGTACATAACGCCGATGCGGTCGCTTATATGCTCCACGACGCTAAGATCGTGAGAAATGAACAAGTACGTGAGGCCGTACTCCTCTTGAAGATCCTGAAGCAGGTTCAGCACCTGGGACTGGATCGACACATCGAGCGCCGATACGGGCTCGTCGGCCACTATCAAGCTGGGACGCACGGATAGCGCCCGCGCGATGCCGATCCGCTGCCGCTGGCCTCCGCTGAACTCATGGGCGTAACGCTCGGCATGCAAGCTGCTGAGCCCTACTGTCTCCAGCAGCTCATGCGCCAGCTTGTCCCTTTCCTTCGGGCTGAGCTTCGTATGGATGAGCAGCGGCTCGGCTACGAGCTCCTTTACTTTCATCCGCGGATTCAGCGAGGCGTATGGGTCTTGAAATACCATTTGCATATGTTTGCGGATCGGACGCATCTGATTGTCGTTCAGCCCGCTAATGTTTTGTCCGTTAAACCATACTTCTCCGCCGTTAGGCTTAAGCAGACGGGTTACGAGCCGTCCCGTCGTCGACTTGCCGCAGCCGCTCTCGCCCACTAGGCTGAACGTTTCCCCTTTGCGGATCGCAAACGAAATGCCGTCCACCGCGCGCAAATGTTTGGCGGCTCCGAACCAGCCTTTTTTCACGGTAAAAGATTTCTGCAATCCTTTCACTTCAACCAGCGGAGTCTCTTTCATGCGCTTTCTCCTCCTTCCGGTCTATCCGATTCCGTTAACCAACAGCGGCTTTTGCGGTCCGTCGACCCTTCGATGGGCAGAAGCTCGGGTTCCTGTTCGAGACAGCGTTCCATCGCGTGCGGGCAGCGCGGGGCAAATTTACAGCCACGGGGCATGGCGCTCAAATCCGGGACGTTGCCCGGAATGGAATCCAGCCGGCGAACTTTCTGACGCAGCTTCGGTACGGAATGAATCAGTCCTTTCGTATACGGGTGCTGCGGCCGCTCGAACAGATCCTCCACCGACGCCTCTTCGACGACCCGTCCCGCGTACATGACGACGACCCGGTCGCACATTTCCGCAACGACGCCCAGATCATGCGTAATGAGCAGCATACCCATGTCCTGCTCTTCCTTCAACCGCTTCATCAAATCGAGAATTTGCGCCTGAATCGTCACGTCGAGCGCCGTTGTCGGCTCATCGGCAATGAGCAGCTTCGGGCCGCACGCCATCGCCATCGCGATCATCACACGCTGCCTCATCCCTCCGGACAGCTGGTGCGGATATTCGTCCACCACTTCCTCGGCGCGGGGAATCCCTAC
This sequence comes from Paenibacillus mesophilus, assembly GCF_005938385.1. GTDB lineage: Bacteria > Bacillota > Bacilli > Paenibacillales > NBRC-103111 > Paenibacillus_AB > Paenibacillus_AB mesophilus. The sequence goes on along the minus strand of NZ_VCRA01000002.1, from coordinate 57,232 downwards.
AAGCTTCAACGTATGGATCGCATGCTCCCGCGCGCGCTTCCGGCCATAGCCGAGATGCAGCATAATCGGCTCTTCCAGCTGCCGGCCAATACGCAGCACCGGATTCAGCGAGGTCATCGGCTCTTGAAAAATCATCGCCAATTCGTTCCCGCGAAACCGTCGCATCTCCTTCTCCTGCAGCTTCGTCAGGTCGGTTCCCTCGAAGAGTACCGCACCCCCGGCGATCCGTCCCGGAGTATCTTTGAGCAAGCGCATGATCGACAAGGAGGTTACGCTTTTGCCGCAGCCGGATTCGCCGACAAGGCCGAGCACTTCGCCTTTATTTATATGAAAGTCGACGCCGGACACCGCCATTACGCTGCCGCCATCGCGTCTGAACTCCGTTTTCAATCCTTGTACTTCAAGCAATTTAGGCGTCACGGTCTGGCCCCCCCATTAATTTTTCGTCTTGGGATCAAGAGCATCACGCAGTCCGTCCCCAACCAGGTTAAAAGCAAGTACGGTCAAAAAGATCGCCGCTCCGGGAATGTATACGATATGCGGCGCAATGCTCAAATAGTCGCGGCCCATGCTGAGCATGGCTCCCCAGTCCGGCTCGGTCGGCTTCGCGCCCATGCCGAGAAAGCTGAGCGAAGATGCGGCCAAAATAGCGCCGCCGATTTTCATCGTCACATTGACAATAACGCTCGGAATCGTCTCCGGGAAAATATGCTTCCATATAATGCGTCCGTCTTTCGCACCCATGGAGCGGGCCGCTTCCACGAACAATGTTTCTTTGGACGATAGCGTAACGCTGCGGATGATCCGGGCGAATGAAGGAGTGCCGAACACCGCTACCGCAATGACTACATTGGACAATCCGGGACCAAGAATGGCGACGATCCCGATAGCAAGCAGCAGATCCGGAAACGAGAACAGCACGTCGCTGCTCCGCATAATAAGCCGATCCAGCCACCCGCCGTAATAACCGCTCAACAGCCCGAGAACCGTTCCGAAAATCGCCGCAATAAGCACGGCGCTCAAGCTGACCGCAAGCGTCAGTTGCGTTCCGTCGATAAGACGGCTCATAATATCCCGCCCATACTCGTCCGTTCCCGCCCAATGAGCGGCCGACGGAGGAGACATGAGCGCGTCGTAATCCGGTTCGTTCGGGTCATACGGCGTAAGGCTGGAACCGAATATGGCGACAATCGCCAGCAATATAATGAAGATACCCGCCGCCAGCGACAATCTTTGCTTGCTGAACTTGCGGAAAAACTCGGCTGCGCGGCTTTTGGCGCGCCTCGGTTTATGCGTTTCGGAGGATGCGGTCCCCTTAATCGTCGAATCGTTGTTCATTATGTCCCCTCCTAGCTCGACGCATACCGGATTTTCGGATTCAGTACACCGTACAGCAAATCGACGATCAGATTGATGAGAATGAACTGAGTTGCAAACAATAGAAGCAGTGCCTGAATGACGGTATAATCTCTAAACGCGATCGAGTCGACCAGCAATCTTCCCAAACCCGGAATACTGAAGACGGTCTCCACCATAACCGAGCCGCCAAGCAGGAATCCGAATTGCAGACCGGCAATCGTTACGACTTGGATCAAGGAATTGCGCAGCGCATGACGGCCGACAACGACAAATTCCCGCAGGCCTTTCGCGCGTCCCGTCCGAATATAATCCTCTCGCATCGTTTCCAGCATCGACGATCTGGAGAATCGGGCAAGCATCGACATAATGCCCGCTCCCAGCGTAAGTGACGGCAGTACATAGGATTTCCAAGAATCTACGCCGCCCGTAGGAAACCAGCCCAGCTGGACCGAGAAAATTTGAATAAGCACAAGACCGAGCCAAAAGCCGGGAACGGAAATACCGGAAATCGCCGTCAGCATGCCGACATAATCCGGCCACCGGTTGCGGTTAACCGCCGAGATCGTACCGATCAGCAATCCGATGACAAGCGCCCACCCAAGGCTCAAAAAGGTGAGAACGATCGTCGGGACAAATCTGCTCTTCAGCATATCGGAAACCGGCAGGCCGGAACGCAACGAGCTGCCCAAGTCTCCGTGCAGCAGCTTGTCCATATAATGAATATATTGCTGCCACAGCGGCAAATTCAGCCCGAGCTGCTCGCGTATGCCGTTAATTTCTTCCAGCGTGGCGTCTTTGCCTGCAACCAGCCTCGCCGGATCGCCGGGTATCAAATGGATGAACATGAAGATGAGCACCGATACGACGAATAGCAGCGGAATTACTCCTAGAAGTCTTTGAAACGCGTATCTTCCCAACGCGACAGCCTCCCTTCATCACGATAGTACATAACAGGGGCCGTTCCGCAGCAACAGACAGAAACGGCCCCGTTATCTAAACAAATGTTACTGCTTCACTTCCGCATCGCGAACGCTGATCGAGCCGTCCGGGAATACTTTCACGCCGTTCAAGTAAGCTCTCTTGCCCGAGATGACTTGGTCGACTCCCATGAAAGCCCACGGAGCGTCTTGCCAGATTTGCTTCTGAATATCGGCATAGATGGAGCCGGCTTGCTTCGGATCGGTCGCTTTGTTGGCATCCGCAATCCATTTATCGACATTCGCGTTTTTGTAATATGCGGTGTTCGCTCCGGCAGGAGGGAACATCTCGCTGCTGAACAAGCCTCTTGTCGCCCCATCCGCATCGCCGGAAGATGGGGACCAGCTTACGTACCACATTTGAATTTTGGCCTCTTGAGGCGTTTTGGCGGAGTTGATTTGCTGCGACAGCGTGCCGCCTTCCATCGATTTTACATCCAGCTTAATACCGACCAGAGCCAGCTGCTGCTGAATGAACTGCATGCCTTTCATCGTTTCGGAATCGTTCTCGCCCCAAATCTCCGCGCTGAATCCGTCAGGATAGCCCGCCTCGGCAAGCAGCTTTTTCGCTTTGGCCACATCGTAATCGTAGCCGGTTTGCTTGGAGTAGTACTGGGTTTTGGAAGACATCGTAGAATCCAGCTTCGCGCCCAAACCGGATTTGACTACCTTGATATATGCATCTTTGTTGATCGCGTAGTTGATCGCTTGGCGCACCTTCACATCGTCGAACGGTTTCTTCATCGTGTTCAGCGTAACGTAACGGACGATCGTCGAATCGATTTTGTCCACGACGATGTCCTTCTGTCCTTCCACCTCGGATACTTGCTCCGTCGGCATCGGATAGATGAAGTCCGCTTCGCCCGTCTTCAGCATTGCGATCCGGGAACCGTTCTCCGGTACCGGCTTGAACGTAATGCTTTCGACCTTAGGCAAATCTTTCTGGCGGTAATCGGCATTTTTCACGACAACAAGCCGGTCGCCCTGCACCCATTCCTTGAACTTGAACGGACCTGTTCCTACCGGGTTTTTCCCGATATTGTCGCCTTGCTCTTTCAAAGCTTTCGGGCTGACCATCAGAGCCATCGCCATTTTGTTCAAGAACGCGTTATACGGTTCGCTTAACGTAATGACGACCGTTTTGGCGTCGGGAGCGGCAACGTTGGTTACCTTCGCGAAGCTTTTGCGCAGCTTCAGGTTGTTTTTCTCGTCGCGGATGCGATCCAGATTGATTTTGACCGCTTCCGCATTGAAATCCGTACCGTCATGGAACTTGACATTCTCTTTCAAAGTAAAGGTATACACGAGACCGTCATCGCTAATTTTGTGGGAAGCGGCCAGTATCGGCACGACATTCATATTCTCGTCAAAGCCCATCAAGCCTTCATACATCGTTCTTGCGCCGGTAATCGAATGAGTATCGCTCGTATTGTGGGGGTCCAGCGTAATAAAATTGGCGTTGATGGCGATCACGATATCTTTATTGTTTTTGGAGACCGCTTTCGTGCCTTCGCCCTTGCCGGCATTTGCGTTGTCTGTACCGGCTTTGCCGCCGCAGCCTGCGGCTACAACCGCTATCATTAGCAGCAGCATAAGCGTCGACCATGTTCTTCCTTTACCCTTCATTTGTGTCACTCCCCATAGATGATTTATATAGAATCACTCCGTACCCCGATTGATCCGGGAAAGGAAGTTATTCTCGGGTCAAGCTTTCAGCTTAAAAACCGCCCGGCGCTCTCCGACTTCCGTCCCTCCGTCATTGACGATGGTATTCGGAACGAGCTTGTACAGCCGATCGATCGTCTCTTGATTGCCATATCCGATGCTCTCCAAAATCGAGGCGATGATGCACGGCCATACTTGCTCGGAGCCGTCGGATACTTTAAGCGAGATGCCTAGACGTTCCTTTCTCAAACCGATGCCGTACACGCCCTTCGCCCCGCCTTTGGCCGTCAGGTTCGAATCCTTGAGCAGCTCCGAGCAAACGAATTTCGTATCCGCTATCATATCGGGGTATTCGTTCATGAGCCGGGCCATTCTGGCCGCGGCATCGCGTGTATCCGTATCCTCGATGAGATCCGGGCATGCCAGCTTCAAGAACGAGTAAGCGATTTTATGCAACGGAAGCGCGAATATCGGCAGTCCGCAGCCGTCAACGCCTTGCGGAATCGAAGCTTCCGGAACTTCCGCGAAGGAAGCGAGCGTCTGAACGATTTCTTGCTGAACGGGATGATTCGGATCGTAATAAGTATGCTCATCCCAGCCCATACGCTTGCACAGCGCGATAAGTCCGGTATGCTTGCCGGAACAGTTGTGAAAAATTTTTCGCTTCGCTTCCCGGTCCCGATGCCGTTGCGCCTTGGCTTCCTCGTTGAGCGGGTACGTTGCGCAGCAATGAAGCGCTTCTTCCTTGATCCCCGTCTTATCGAGCATCGATTCCAAAGCTTCGATATGAAAAGCTTCTCCCCGGTGCGATGCGGCAAACAAAGCGGTTTCATGGCCGGCAAGACCGTATACCTCGTCAATACGCCGCTTCATGGCAGGCATCGCCTGAAACGGCTTGGCCGCCGATCGCAGAAACGTAACATGCTCCGGATCGCCTGCCGAATACAATATATGGCCTTTCTCGTCGACTATGGCAATCGCACCATAATGTACATTCTCCAGCACGCCGCCGCGGTATTCTTCGACTAATGGCGTAAACCTCATCCTCGTACCCTCCCGAATTGTGCCTTACAGAAGCTTGTATGCTGCTACTCCAACGCAAAAAAACAATTTTGCGACATCAATCCCGAACCGATCACAACGCCTTGATCACTGAGCACCGAGCGCAGTATCGTGAACGTTCCACGCAATGGCTCCCACACGAACCTTGTAGAACATAGCTCCACTACTTCCTCGTAAATTTCCGGGAATTTGTCCGTAAGCTCGCCGCTCAGAATGACGCTGTCCGGGTTGTACATGCAAACGACGTTGTTAATCGTAATGGCCATGTACATGAGAGCGCGATCAATCAAGTATGTCGCCCAACGCTCTCCGGCCCTTCTCGCTTCGAACAGCTCTTCTATCGAGCGGATCGGACGAATTTTGTTCGCTTCCGACAACAACGAGTGAATATTGATGTACGTTTGAAGGCAGCCCGCCTTGCCGCAGTCGCACATCATCCCGTTCGGATCGATCGTCGTATGGCCGATTTCCCCGGCACTGTTCGTTTTCCCCCGGTAAATCTCTCCATCGACGATGAGCGCCGAGCCTACTCCGTTGCCGAAGCCGAGTAAGGCGGTCCGGTTCGATCCGATGGCAGCGCCCTTCATATGTTCGGCAAGCGCTTTCACTTTGAGCTCGTTGTCAATCGCCACATCGTAGCCGGTAATCTCCTTCAACCGATCGGCAAGCCGGACATTTTTCCAACCAAGCTGGACGGAGAAGATGACGACTCCCTTTTCGTTGTCCACAATCCCGGGCAGTCCGATGCCGATGCCGATCAATCGCGCGCAGTCGATATCATTCGACTTCGTCAACCGGTCGATCTCCGCACCGATGCGATCGAGCGTGATGTCCGCACCTTCGTCTGCAGGCCGGGGATAGGTGCCGCCGGCTACGACTTTCCCTTGGATGTCCACAATGCCGATTTGGATCTGATGGCGATCCAGCTCTACGCCGACAGAGAGTACCGCTGCATCCACCATCGCGAGCAGCGTGGACTTCCTGCCCAAACCGGCGGATACTTGTTCGGATTCGAGGAGATACCCTTCTTCCGTCAGCTCCCCGACAATACGGCTTATGGTCGTGGGACTCATTCCTGTCTGCTTGGCGATGGAAGCACGGGAGATCGGCTGCTGGTTTTTGATGATTTCAAAAACGGTGAGCCTGTTTTGCCGTTTCATAAAATCTTGATCGTGCTTTTTCACTATTCACCTCTCCATTATTTTCATCAATGGAATAAATAATTGCAATTTCTATCGATTGCTAGTCATAAATCTGGTAATTGTTAATTTTTCATGTTGTTTTTTATTTATATTCTCCAGTGGTATTAATAATATAGGATGCTTTCGAGGGCTGTCAATATTAAAATGCAATTCGAACAGGCTGCTATTTATAGATGACAGCAAAAAACCTTGCGCCGAAAAGACGCAAGGTTGTGGTATACCGAATTTATTACCAATCTCCCATTCCCAAGTTAAACTGCCAGATGACACCGAATTTATCGGTCACGCTGCCATAGTATTTGCTCCAGAAAGTCTCTTGAAGCTCCATCACTACGGTGCCGCCATCCTTCAGCTTATCGAATGCGGATTGTATTTCATCCTTGTCATTCGTTACAACGGAGAGGCTTATGTTGTTTCCCACTGTAAAAGGCATGCCTGGAAACACATCCGAAAACATGACGTTGCTGCCGCTGATCTTCAGGCGGGTGTGCATGATCAAAGATTTCGCTTCTTCCGGAAGCGGATATTCCGGGCTGGGCGGCACTTCCCCAAAGGTCATCATCTTTGGCTGTTCGGTTCCGAACACTTGCGCGTAATACTCCACCGCTTCGCGACAGTTTCCGTTAAAATTAAGGTAAACATCAACCGACACACAATTCACTCCTCTTCGAATGGTAATTTTAGACAAGCTTGGTTCGTTTCCAGTTTATCACGATTGCCGTACACAAGCAAAAGCTCTGCTTTGTCGACTCATTTATCATTAAAAAGTCATGCGTCAGGACACTGTGGCAGTCCCTTCGCATGACTGATATCATAAAAAATTGGCTTATTCCAACTATGATAACTTAATGAGTTGTCCTCCGTCTATAACCATACAATGCCCGGTCATATAACGGGATTCGTCGCTTGCGAGAAACAGTGCGGCATCCGCAACCTCTTCAGGCTGCCCGACCCGGCCCATCGGTATCGTTCGCAGATAGTCTCGTATCAACGGACCGTTGTCGATCACCGGCTTCGTCAATCTTGTCTCGATAAATCCCGGACAGAGCGAATTGACTCGTATACCGAGCGGCGCCAATTCGACCGCCATCGACATGGCCAGCAGGTTCATCCCGCCTTTGGACGCGTTATAGTGCGCCAAATTCGCTTCCGCGGCGAGTCCGTTGACGCTGGAGATGAAGATGACGGAGCCATGATGCTTCCTGTCCGCCATCTCCCGGCATACCCGCTGCGAGACCAAGAACGCGCCTTTTAAATTGATGTCGATGTGCCGGTCCCACTCTTCTTCCGTCATGTCCAGGAACGGTACGGGCGAGTTGATTCCGGCATTATGAACGAGTACATCGATTCGATCCCACCGCTCCAAAATTCCGTCGACCATCTTGTTGACTTGCGCACGATCCTGTACGTCGGACTCAAAAATCAGAGCTTCGCCGCCTATGTCCCGGATCATGGCCGCCGCTTCCTCGAGAGCGGGCTTTCCCCGTCCGCTAATCGCCACTTTGGCGCCCTCTTGCGCGAATCGGATCGCGATCGCCCGCCCGATTCCGAGCGATCCTCCTGTGATGAGTGCCGTCTTTTGCTGCAATCTCATGAAGAGAGAACTACTTTCTGTCCGGTTCTTGCCGATTCATCGATCGCAAAGCTGACTTCCATCGATTTGTAAGCGTCGAAAAAATCGCAGCGGGTTGATGTCTTCGTATGGATCGCATTCATAAAATCCGCCATTTCCTGCGCGAAAGGATGGTGCGACACGTCGCCGCTATCCGGCAATATCGTCGGGATCACCGCGTAATCCGTCTGCCCCGGAAGCTTATGGGTGTACAGATTATTGTCCATAACCGCCCCCTTCTCGCCAAGCAGATTCACGTTAAACCGGTACGGCGTCTTGCATTCGATCGATGACGACACTTTGCCGAGACCGCCGTTTTTCAGTTTAAAGATCGCGATCGTATTCGGATCGAATTCATAGTCCGAATGCGCCCAAGTTCGGCAGCTGTAGGCGGTCACTTCCGTGATGTCTCCGGCGAAATAACGCACCGCATCAACCGCATGGCAGCCTGCGGAGAGAATGCTGCTTCCTCCGGCCTCCTTCGTCCGGCTCCAGCTGTACTGCACGTAATGAGGTCCGATATGATGCCAATAATCGACCTGAGCCATATATACTCTGCCGAGCGCGTCATCATTAATAAGCGCTTTCGTAGATTCGAACATCGGATTCCAGCGCAAGACGAAGCTGACCACCGTGCGGATCGAAGCTTTGGAAATCGCATCGGCCATCAGCTCCAGCCCTTGCCGGTTCATCGTCATCGGTTTCTCGATGACGAGATGTTTGCCGTGCTTGGCGGCGATCGCGGCCTGTTCGGCGCGGATATCCGGGGTGGAGCATAGAACGACGGCGTCTACATTCGGATCTTTGATCATCTCGTCATAGGATGAGAATACGCGTGCTTCAATCCCGAAACCGGCCAATCTTGCCTTTGCACGCTCCGTATTTTGGGACACGATGCCGTACACCTCGGAATCGCTGCGCGCATGAATCGCTTTCAAATATTCTCCGGATACCCAACCGGTGCCGACAATCGCAAATTTTACTGTCATTTGACGCATCTCCTTTAAATGGTTACAGGATAGATATCCATGATCGCTATACCGGGAAGCGCACGGCGTTAGGACGAGTCCACGCCATATGCTGGATGAAGCCTTCCGCATACTTGCATCCCGCTTGAACGCCGCGGAATTTGCCTAAAGTTTCCATCATATCGAGTACGTCTACGTTGTCGTGCTCCTTCAGCCACACAAGCTGGCTTTGATGCTGCTTCAGCATTTCCGCCTTCGTGGCGAACGTTTCGGTAATATCGACATATAACGTCGGCTGAAAATCGATGCCGGACAAATTGTCCATATAGTACAGCGACGGCACTTTCCCGGCGTTCGGATACAGCTTGGAAGCGCCCGGCAGCGTCGCAAGAAACGTCGTATCGAACACGAGCTTATTGACCGCGACATGATCGGGCATGTAGTCGTTGGGAGCATGCGTAATGACCATATCCGGCTGCACTCTGCACAGCAAATCGATAAAAATCGTCCGATTGCCCTCATGATCGGCCAATATGATTCCATCCCGCATCCCGAGCGAGATGACCTCGCTGCCGATGATGGCTCCGGCCTGCCGGGCTTCGCCTTGGCGAATCGGAATAAGCTCCTCGGGCGGAATCCGGTAATGTCCCTTATCCCCGTCGCTTGCATGGCATATCGTTACTTGATGGCCCGCCTGCACGAGCTTTGCCAAAGTACCGGCACATGAGATTTCTATGTCGTCGGGATGCGCACCTATCGCCAACACGTTCAAAGCTCATCTCTCCTTGGTGAAAATACGCTGCTCATCTTACACTTCGTTCCAAACGCGTCTCGCATAATCGAATCCTTGCTTCGTGGCGCTGCGGCATTCTTCCACACCCTCGAACTCGATCGAAATAGGCCCGTCGTAGCCGGAGTGTTTGATCATTCGGATCATCTCGCGGACGTTAATATCGCCTTGGCCAAGTATCGAACCTCGCAGCTGATTGCCCCCTGCCGTTTTGAGCCAGCCAGGAAGCTTCTCGCCCGGGCTCCGGTCAGGCGTTCGAATGTAAAAATCTTTAAGGTGAACCATCGAGGCCAAGCTTATCGTTTTGCGCGCGCCGGAAAGCGGATCTTCGTCGACGCATAAAAAGTTGCCGGTATCGAGCGTTGCCCGGTAGTTGTCTCGGCCGACCGCATGAATCAAGCTTTGCACCCGTTCGCTCGCCTGAACGTAATAACCGTGGTTTTCGACGCTAGTCGTAATGCCGTACTGTGCCGCGTAGTCGGCAATGATCCTGCACGCCTCGGCGAGCTTGGGCAGATCACGATTGAAGTTGATGATCGAAGTATCCGCGAGCGGCCTTGATGCGACATCATGGCGCATCCGTTTCACCCCGAGACGATTCGCAATATCGACGTGCCGCTTCACGACTTCGATCAATCGCTCGTATTCGGGATCGTCAGCTGTAATAAAATTGACCGGCACGCAATAGTTGGACACATCAATTCCGACCTGCTCAGCTTTATGGCGAATGGCGTCGGCCAGCTCGGACTGCTCCAGCAAATCGAACCCGACCGGAACGATCTCGACATGCTCCCCTCCGGTGTCCGCTATCCATTCGACCACATCGAGCGGAGTCATTTGTTTGGCAACGATCGCTTGGCGCAAGCAGTGTAAGCCGATTCCGAGCTTCATAGGTTACCGCCTCCGTCTCCCACTACGATTGAACCGAAGTCCGTTTGTTTTTGGCAAAATCCGGGAACGCCACTGGATAACCGTTCTGTGCGACAGACTGCACCGACAGCGGCAATATGCAGCTTACTGCAACCGAATCGTACACATCGAAATCCGGCTGGCGCTTTTCGATAATAGCCGTAATAAACTCTTTCATGACGAAATAATCGCCGAATCGGGACGCTTGCTCCGCATTCGCTCTATCGCTTTCGCTTTTCCACCACGGATGTTCGAATTCATCGGTAAATTCGGATATTTTGGACCAGGCTGCGTTTCCTAGATGAGACTTTCCAGGCGATCTTCCGTCCAGCCAAACGAGCGGCTCTTCGTGGATGTCGCGTCCGGACAAGTAGGAGCCTTTCGTTCCTTGCAGCCCGTAGTACAAATAATTGAACGGACGCGGCGAGGAGAAATCGTTGCGCAAATAAATGACGGCTCCCTGCTTCGTGCGGATGAGCGATAGGCAGGAATCCCCTTGCTTCCAAAACTCCGGCTTGGAGCCCGGATGGCCGGGACCGAATATTTCGTTGAAATAGTCGCTTTGCGATGCCGGCTTCGAGACAATCGTCGTCATATAGTCGAAGGAATCGCCGCGGTTGATGCCGAGCCATTGCGATACCGGACCGAGCGAATGCGTCGGGTAATTGTTGCCGTTGAAGTCGCGCATCATCTCGCCTCGCCACTTGATGTTGCCTTGCGCGTCGTGAGTAGCGGTCCGCACATCGTGCACGTAGCCGCATTCCGCGTGGGTCAGCTCGCCGAAAGCGCCCGATTCGGCCATATGGCGAATCATCATGGCCATGCGAGTGTAGCAGAAATTTTCGGCCAGCATATAGACGGCGCCTGTCTGCTCCACCGTTTCGACTAGCTCCCAGCTTTCCTCGATCGTCATGGCCGACGCCACTTCGCAAAGCACATGCTTGCCTGCCTTCATCGCCTGCACGGACTGAGCGGCGTGAACCTGCATCGGAGTGGCCAGCAAGATCGCATCGATGTCCGGATCGTCCAGCAGCTTCTCGAAGCTGGTGAACGTCCGAATGTTCGGATATTTTTGTTTCCATTTCGCAAAGACGGCTTCATTTAAGTCGCATATCGCGTTCACCTCTACGATATCGGACAACAAATCGCACGATTTGTGATACCCGAAGCCGCGGTTTCCACCCACGACGGCTAACCGGACATGTTTCTTCTTCATCTGTCAAGCTCCTTCTGCAATGGTTTGTCTGTAAACTCTACTTGCCAAGCTCGGTATTCACTGCCTTCTGCATGGCATCGGTAGCATCGCGCAAGGCTACATTTAAGTCTTTCGTGCCGTTGATATAGTCCGTATACGCTTGACCTAACGGCGCAATAACCGTACCTTTTCTATCCAACGGATGGATGTCATGCGGCGGCGCCATTTTCGTTTCCGTAATCGCCTTCAACGCTTCCTCCGTACCGAGACCGGAATCTTTCCCCCACAGCGCCGTAATATCTTTGTTTTTGAGCACGGTCACTTTGCCGGAACGCGTAATCAAGCTTTGGATTTCTTCGGACTGCATCATCCAAGCGATAACTTCGAACGCCTGATCCGGATATTTGGTCGTTTTCGTAATATAAGAGCTGTGGAAATCAACCTCGGTTTGATAAGGCCGGTCTTTGAATTCCGGGTAGGTGACCATTCCCCACTTCATATCTTTGTATACCGCCGCATTTTGCACGACCGAGGCCAGCCATTCCGTGTACATGGCCAGCGTCTTATCGTTATTGAACGCTTTCGTTGTCGTTACTCCTTGCATGCCCGGGATCGTCCACGCCGCCTTCAGCGTCTCGAACACCTTTTCCATCCCGCTCAGGTTCACTTTGTTCGTCTTGTCGATATAACTGAGCGAATATTGCCCCCCTAAGTTGATATAGCTGTCGGCGCCGTATCCATGATACTGAATGCCCCCGTCGGTCCGGGTCAGCTTCCTGGAAAGCTCGATCGCCTCGTCGTGCGTCATATGGTTTTTCGGATACGGAACGGCGAATTTGTCGAACAAATCTTTGTTGTACAGCATCACCTTGAAGTTGATATACAGCGGAAGCGTAACCGTCTCCATCTTGTAGATCGGCGAATATTTTTTAAGCGTTTCCACCGTAGTGCTGTCGTACGCGTTCATGTCGATCTTGTACTTCTTGATAAACGGAGCCAAATCTTGGGCCAGTCCCAGCGGAGCCATCAATTGCGATTGCACGACTCCGCTTAGCACGATATCCGGCGTATTTCCGCTCGCGATCGTATCTTCGAGAAATTTCTGGTCGGCCGTTCTGGCGATTCCCGAGCCTTGATCGAGCGTAATATGGGGAAATTTCTTCTTTAACGGCTCGACAACGATCGTCTGCCAATCCTTCTCGTTAAACAAACCGTTCATCACCTTCAGCGTAACCGGTTGCGGCGGTGCCGCCTTATCCGCTTCGCCCGCTTTCGATTCTTCCTTCGTCGTACTGCTTGAACTGCATGCCGGCAATAATACGGCGGCTACAGCCAGAAATGCGGCCAGCCGCAACAATGACCTTCTGACCTTCAATAGGAACCCCTCCACAACCATGATTACAGCAACAGCCATCTGTCCCGCCTATCCCGCTTTCCCTCTCTCTACATCGGGCCGTTCCTGCAAGAGCAGTCATCACCTCCGCTTCCATACTCTTAATTATAGGAATGCAGACGGTAAAGCATATGGAAAACAGTCAGACTATTCTGTAAAAAACTCAGGTCTCCCTATACGCGGAGCAAAAGATCGAGTTATAATGCAAATAGTAAGCGTTCTCAAGCAAGGGTCTACCATAGGGGGGAATGTGTGGATGCAAATGACGCAAAGGCAGAAGGAAAACTTCGGCAACTACCTCGCCAATGTACAGACCGGTATTCGTGTATCCTCGTTTCGCACGCTGGGTGCCGAATGGATTCATTACAATATGAAGTATGAATACAACATGCTGTATTACATCGTTTCCGGCAGGTGCAACATCTGGGTGAACGGACTCCATCTGTTCCCTACTTCGGGAAGGCTTCTATTGCTGCCGGCCGGGTCTACGATATCCGCCACGTCCTACAACGACGAAAACTTCGTTAAATATTACTGCCACTTCACCTCTACGATCGGCGGAACGCGCCTGTTCGATCTGCTGCATATGTCGACGATGATCGAGGTCGAAGACAAGCCGCTCATTGAAAAGCAATTTCAAGAGCTTACCGACAACTTCACCACGAAAGGATTAACTTCCGCGCTGCGGGCCAAATCGACTTTGCTTCAACTCCTTTGCTACTTTATCGAGAAAAACCCCTCGCTCACGCTGCACGATTCCGGCCATTTCGATATGCAAAGCATCAACCGCGTCTTGGAATATATCGACGCGCATTTGGCGGATCGCTTGACCGTTGACGATCTTGCGGGCCTTGTCCACTTTCATCCCCATTATTTCATCCAAGTGTTCAAATCCATGATCGGTTTCTCGCCGATGCAATTTATCGCCAAAGTGCGTTACGAACGCGCCTGTACGCTGCTGTCTTCGACCAAGCTCAACATTCATGAGATTGCCGAGCATGTGGGGATCGATCCGGAATATTTCACGAAATTTTTCAAGCATCACAGTGGAGTCAGTCCGACCGCCTATCGCGAAAATCCGGCCCAGCATGATATGGAGCGTTCCAAGATGCAGTCCGGCTTGCAACGAGTACGCGTGAACGGGCGATAATCGGGAAACGACATCAAAACAAAAAGGATAGAGATTCAGAAAAAACGTTCTGAGCCTCTATCCTTTTATTATAGGTTCGGTTAATGAAACGGCCCGGCATAAGAGGGCTGATTGACAAATTTGCGCAGCCCGAGCCGGAGATCGATCGTACACCCCGCCCCTATTTCCACTTCAAGCCATCGTCCGTCGATAGGGATATGATTGGCAACGCCCCCTCTAACGTACTCCGCGGAAGTAAACGAATGCTCTCCGAACGCTCCGGCCTGTACGATGACCGTACGCGGCTGAATAGGGTGCAAATTGCAAAGCGTCAGCGCGATCCCGTCCTTCCGAATGGCGCCGACCAAGGCTGCGACATCTTCGGGTAAACCGGGGCGTTTCCGGTCCGCATCGTAATAGCGTACCGACACATTAAGCAGACCCCCGTTATAGACGGGCAGCAGACCGCCCATCGTCAGGTGAACGAGCGCTTCGGTCGTAACCGTGCTGCGATACAGCAGGAACGTCTGGAAATACGAGTGTACGGTCGACTCGCTGAACCGTCGGCCATATTTCTCGTTGATTTGCCGCGTTACCTCGCGCAGCTCCTCGTATTCCACCTCGTTATCGGGAGGATACCCCCACCCGCTCTCGGCGCCTTCCAGCTCGCCGCGCAGCTTCTTCAGCTGCCCGTATACCTGGTTCATGCTGTGCACTAGAGCATCGACCGGATAATCCGGATATCCCCCGTCCAAGTAGTTCATATAGGCGTTGTATTGTCCGCCCATCGTCTTGGCGTTGACCGCCCGCGCCGATACATGATTCCACGTGTCGTTCGTGTTATCGCGCAATTGTTTCAGCAGATCCATATCTTGCGGATCCAATGTGTCCATATAGACGCGTGCCGGATGAGACGGGTTCTGCGTCCGGAATTCGTACCAGCCGTCGATTTGGCGCAGCCTTGTAAACCCCGGTTTGTCCGTAATCCGGTCGGGACGCGATATCGGCTGTCGGGATGCATATTCGATCACCGAATCGGGGTCGGCATACTTTTGCGGCAGAAGCAGACTTCCCTGCTCATCTTGAACCGCATGGCTCATCAACATCAGAAGCTGCTCGCGAACCCAAGTCAGCCGCCCCGTCTTGCCGGTCAGCAGACGCTCGTTCTCCCCCGCAATCGTCATAGCGTCGCCGATAAATTGAAACCCGTGGGGGAACGTCCAGCCGTAATGCCCCCCATACCATTTGCCGTTCATCGTCTCGCCGACAGCGCCGGACGGTCCCGCATTGTCGGGCATGACGCCATCCGACGCCGCATACCGCTCGCGCCAGCCTTCGATGTAATCTAGCACCCAGTCCCTGTATTTCTCCTCGCCGGTATGGATATAGGCGTTCAATACCATTGAAGTGACCATCAGGTTCGTAACGGTGTCCGCACGGCCCAGACGCTCACCGTACACTTTGCCGTACTTCTCCGCATTTTGAGCATCCTTCAAGTCGAGCATCGTCCGAATGCCGGGTACGTCATAATAAGCAAGCCCATACGGCTCCATCCAGCTGCTGTACTTGTACGGCTTCGTGAACTTGTGAAACGCCGGTCCGTTGCTGCCGATCAAGCTGGAGCGGAATACGCGATGAACCGGATCGTAGTTCGGTTCGGGCACATTTGCGGTTTCATTTGTAAAAAATCCGGCGAATCGTATGGCGCGTTCCCGGTTTTGTTCATTGTCCGGATCGGCGGCATTCAACATATAGAATAATTGGGCCGCCTCGCCTTGATGCATCCAATCGATATCCGACAAATATTCGTCGACAAGCAGCGTATCCCGTCCGATACGGGCGGCGTACTGCTCTTCGATACCCAGGTCTTTCTTCGGGAGCCGGGAAAATTGCCGGATCAGCGCATTATGCTGCTTGTGGGCAAGCTCCAAAAACCGCCGGCTGCCCCCGAGCAAATAAAACAGCGGCCAACTGTGAAAGCCTTCGAAAGCATTGTCGACATTGCTGTAAGCATACGTCTGAAAGTCCGCTATGTCGGGCCAAAACAGCTCGCCTTCCGGCGTTAGAAACCGATCCAATACAAGGTCTACCGAGTCATTCATAAGCGAGATAAGACGGCGTTCCAATACGGCCCATAGCGGCATGGAGGCCGCGGGCTCGTCGGCGGTCACTTTCGGAAGAGCATGTGCAGGCATATCCGTTCCTCCCTTATCCTTCTTTATGAAGCACAGGCGGATTCAGTTATATCGGCCGGCTTCCAAAAAGGCGATCATGCCGGGATCGAGCTCGCAACAATCGGCAGTCAAGCATTGGGTCAATTGCTCCATGCTTCTGCAGCTGATGATCGGTATGGTAAAAAAATGCCGCTTCTGATGGCACATATAAGCGATAGCCAGTACGGTGACGGAAATCCCGGTTTCCGCCGACAGCTTCTGCAACCGTCGAAGCATGTCCAGATTGTGCCGCGAGTAGTACTGCTTGCGCAGCGATTCATCGATGCCTTCCTCTCCGTATTGATCGAAAATGGCGAAAAAGCCGCGCGCCTGTGAAGAATAAGCGCAAACGGAAAGTCCGGTGCGACGATGGAACTCGTACAGCGCGCCGTCCATCCATATGTTATTCAATTCCGAATCGTTCGCGTGGTTTACGGTGGCTAGACTCCACTCGATCTCGCTAGCCACAAATGCTGTCTTGCCCGTCTTGGCTGCGTATTCGTTCGCTTCCTCGATCCGGTCCGCAGCCCAATTGGAGCACCCGGCATATCGGATTTTCCCTTCCTTCACTTTATCGTCCAGCAAATCGATGATTTCCCCCACCGGTACGCTCCGGTCATCCACATGCAAGTAATACAGATCGATATAGTCGGTATGGAGATGCTTCAAGCTTTCGTCCACCTGCTTCGCCAGTTGTTCATAGCGAAGCGTGCGACGATAGTTGCCACTTATTTCATGACCGCCCTTCGTTGCCACAACGAATTGACTGCGATTGCCCCGGTCGGCCATCCACTTGCCGAGTACTTGTTCCGATGCGTTGTTTGTACCGTATGTACGGGCCGTATCCACAAAGAATCCGCCTTCCGCCGCAAATGCATCCAAATGACGAAACGACTCCTGTTCGTCTACATAGCTGCCAAAGGGTGAAGCGCCAAGGCAAATCCCGGACACATTCAGGACGGTCCCCGGCATACAATACGTTTTCATATGGCGGCATCTCCTTGTGATTCCACATTACCGTATGTCCGATTCAATCTTGGCTATATGCGAATGCAAATGACCGAATGGCAGGGCGGCTACAATCCGTACACTCGCTCTGCGTTTCGACGCATCACTTTCTCCAGCACGCCTTCATGCTTGGAAGCCAGAAACGATTCGGTAGCACGTACCGAAGTTCCATACTCGCCCTTTAACTCCAGGAAGGGCCAATCGGAGCCAAATAAACAGCGATCCTCACCAAATGCGCGGTAAGCGGCCTCCAGTACGGGCATGTAGCAAGAAACGTCGGTCGGTGCGGGATCTGCGCTCGCCAGCGGCAGAAGCGCGGACGTTTTCATATACACATTGGGGTAAGCGGACATGTCCTCAAGAAATTGCATAAATGCCGGCGGCATCGTCTTCGCGTCCGTCTGCATGCGGGCGAAATGCTCGATAATAAAATTTACTTCGGGATTCGCCTCGATTAATCCGCTCATCTTAGCTATCCCTTCAAAGCTGCCGAGAAATTCCAGCACGTTTGCTCGCTTGCCCGACACGTACGCAGCGTTGCGGAAATCCTGCTCATTCGGTTTCTCCGTGCATATAAAGCGGAAGCCGCGAAATTTCGGATATTCGCAGAACCGGTCATACCACTCGATGAAGTCCGGTGACCCCGCTTCGATAAATCCGATCACCGCAGCAATGGATGGATCGTCATGCATCGTTTCAAGGATCAGCTTAGTCTGCTCGGGCTGTGTCGTGCACGCAACGACAACCGATCGCGTAATCCCGTGAGGAGCGGCCTGCTTTGTGAAATCAGGCGGCAGGACGGTTCGGTAAATGGGCGAGCCCGGCTCCGGCCAACTGAAATCTCCGGCTTCAGGATCATACAAATGAATGTGCGTATCAATGTTCATAATAACGATCACCCCGTATCCATATTCGAGTTTTCAAGAAACCCATACATACAGCAATAATTATATATTATATATCATATATCGGATGTCGCATACTCCATTTTGAATATTTTCACCCTATCGTTCCCCCTACCCTATCTATCAGGGCGAGCACAAAAAAACCATTCCCTAAGGAATGGCAGGCCACATACCGGGGTAACAGCGCGGATCAAGCCGACCTGAACATCCCCCACAGCTTGATCAAATGAAACGTATTGTTCGGATCGATCTTCAAGTCGAGAACCATCTGTACGATTTGGTTCGCCAAGCTTTCCGTGACGGGCTCGTGCAGCACTTTCGTCAGCTTGCTGACAAGCGTTTTGACTTTGGCCCTATCCTGCAAATCCTCTTTGGTGACTCCGTCCAATAACATTTTCACGCTGTCTTTCATATCGGGATCTTTCAGCTTCATCTTGACCCGCTCCACCAGCTCCCGCGGGATTCCGTACTTTTGATAGCTCAATTGGACACCTCCCGAAAATCGTCATTGTACAATGTATGCGGGAAGTGCGGTCATCTTGACTATGCATTCGCGGTTTACCGAATAGCGGCAATAATTGTACTTATACCGCCATAAATGGACCGTTCAAGAAAAATAAGAAAAACGACTATCGTCGTATTTCGATGATGAGCGACCGCGATTTAGCTGAAGTTTTTCTTGGTAAAGAATGTCGTATTTCGCTTTAATGCTTTAGCGAACTTAAACATTCTTTATCGATAAGAAAAACGTCTATCGACGTACTTCAAGGATGAGCGACCGCTACTCTCACCCCAAAAAGTGACGCTATCCTTCGAAGATTACACCGGGTACTTTTCGGGAACCCGAACACCGGAAGTTTTTCTTGGTTCAGAAACTCGCACTTCGCTTTAACGCTTTAGCGAAGTTAAACTTTCTGAATCAATAAAAGAAGAAATCGTCCTTATCGGCACAATTTCTTCCAGAAGCACGGACATTTTGTCCAATATCACAAAAATAAATGCGATAATTTCCGCTATTCGCAAAACAAGCCTATGAATCGCACCAATAACGTCGATTTTTTTCCTCTATCCGGAATCTTCCCATACGCAAAGAAATCAATCCAACCGTTCTCCGTCCAAAATTTGCTCCCTATGCAAAAACTCGCGCAGAGGCAGCGTCTCCGCCGACGTCCAAAACCCGGGCCGGGCGACCAGCTCGGCCGTATCGTCGCGCGCCATCTCCATCACTTCGAAGTCGCTCATCATGTCGGCAAGCTTGAAATCCGGCAGCCCGCTTTGCTTCGTTCCGAAAAAGTCGCCGGGCCCCCGAAGCTCCAAATCTCGGCGGGCGATCTCGAAGCCGTCGTTCGTCTCGGTCATCACTTTCAGCCGTTCCTTCGCCGTTTCGTTCTTCGGATCGGCGATCAGAATGCAGTGCGATTGATGCTCCCCCCGGCCGACGCGACCGCGCAGCTGGTGAAGCTGAGACAGGCCGAACCGGACGGCGTCGTAGATGACCATGACCGTCGCATTCGGGACATCGACTCCGACCTCGATAACCGTCGTGGAAACGAGCACTTGCACTTCGTTGTCCTTGAATGCGCGCATGACCTCGTCTTTCTCTTGCGGATGCATCCTGCCATGCAGCAAGCCTACGCGAAACTCGGGGAACGCGTGCGACATTTGCGCATGCACGTCGATCGCATTTTGTACGTCCAGCTTGTCCGATTCTTCGATCAACGGGCATATGACATACGCCTGCCTGCCTGCCAGCACCTCGCGCCGGATGAAACTGATGACGCGCTCGAGCTTATCGTGTTCGACGTGATAAGTCTTAATCGGTTTACGGCCCTGAGGAAGCTCCCGCAGCGTCGACACGTCCAGATCTCCAAAGGCGGTAATGGCGAGCGTCCGCGGAATCGGCGTGGCGGTCATCGACAGCACGTCGGGATTCATCCCTTTGCGCCGCAATACGCTGCGCTGGTTGACGCCGAACCGATGCTGCTCGTCCGTGACCACCAGACCAAGCTTGCGGAACAGCACATCATCCTGGATAAGCGCGTGCGTTCCGACTACAATGTCGATCAGCCCCATATGGAGCGAATTGATCGTATCGCGCCGCTGCCGGTCTGTGAGACTGCCTGTCAGCAGACCGACCTGGACGCCGTATGGCTCGAATAACCGCTCGAGCGACCGTTTATGCTGCTCGGCTAATATTTCCGTCGGCACCATGAGAGCGCCCTGGCATCCGGCCTTGACCGTTGCGAACAACGCGGCGGCCGCCACCACGGTTTTCCCCGCGCCGACGTCGCCCTGCAACAGCCGATTCATGCAGTACGGCTCCTTCAAATCGTGCAATATTTCCGCGATCACTTTTTTCTGCGAATCGGTCAGCTTGAACGGAAGCGCACGGACGAATTGCCGGACATCCTCGTTGTCGAACTCGTGGGCGACTCCGTCCGCACGCTTTCTTTGTACCGCTCGGAACGCCTGCAGCTTCAGTTGGAAGAAGAACAGTTCCTCATAGACGAGCCTTCTGCGGGCCTGCTTGCCTTCCTCCACGTCGTCCGGGTGATGAATCCGGTATACCGCCTGCTTGCGCGGCATGAAGCCGTACTTTTGCGCGATTTCGGGCGGAATCGCCTCTGTTACGAGCGCGCCGAATTGGGTGAGCGCCTGGTGCACCGTTTTGCGCATCCATTTCTGCGTAATGCCGCCCGTAATCGAATAAACAGGCTGCAGCGTTCCCGACTGAGACGAGCTTCCTCCCGGAAACTCCGACTCGGCAACGGTGAGCTGCAGCCTGCGGCCGTCCCATTTTCCCGTCAATACGATTTCTTGCCCGGGCTTCAGCTTGTCCTTCATAAAATGCCGGTTGAACCAGACGGTCGAAATGAACAACGGCTCGGCATATACTTTGCACGTCATTCGCGACTTGCTGCGCCCATACATTTGAACGCTCGGTTCGCTATAGATTTTGCCTTGTATCGTAACCTTCTCCCCGTCCTTCACGCCGGTCAGATCGCGTATCCGGTAGTCCTCGTACCGGAACGGAAAATATTCGATCAGGCGGGCGACCGAATCGATCCCCAGCGCCTCCAGCTCCTTCGCCTTGGCCGGAGTCACGCCCGAGACGCTTCGAACGGGGAGAGCATGCAAATCCGTACTCATGGGGCAGGTCTCGCGAACGCGGCTACCGTACCCGGACCGGCATGAGTCCCGACTACAGGACCTACATCCGTAAACGTCATCTCGGAAATCCGGAAGTTCGCACGCAGCAGCTCTGCGAATTCGTCGGCCATTTCCTGGGACTTGGCGTGCGCCACGGTCATATGAAGATCCCGGTCGCCGAATTCCGCCTTCAACATTTCGACGATGCGGGCCATCGCCTTCTTGCTACCGCGAACTTTGTCCACCGACGATACTTCCCCGTCGTTATCGATTGTCAATATCGGTTTAATGTTCAGCAGCGAACCGAATAGAGCGGCGGCTTTGCCGATTCGCCCGCCCTTCTGCAAATATTCGAGAGTGCCCACGAGAAAGTAGATGCGCATCTCCCGACGCAGCCGCTCGAGATGGGCGACGATTTCATCTTTGCTTTTGCCTTGCTTCGCCGCCTTGGCCGCTTCCACAACCAGCAGTCCGATCCCGTATGATGCCGACTTGGAATCTACGACCGATACGTTCGTATTACCGTCCAAAATCGATTTGGCCAGTACGGCCGACTGGTACGTGCCGCTGAGCGCCGAAGAAAGATGAATCGAGATGATTTCCGTACCCGGTTCGCTGCCCAGCGATTTATACACTTCCAGAAAATCCGCCGGCGAAGGCTGCGAAGTCGTCGGCATCGCCGCGGCGGATGCCAGCTTATCGTAAAATTGGTCGGGACGGATCGTTACGGCGTCGTAAAACGTTTCCGCGCCAAAATGCACCTTCAAGGGCACCATTTCGATGCCGTATTCTTTCCGGACCGCTTCCGGAATATCGGACGTGCTGTCCGTCACGATTCGGATTTTCGCCATCGGCGTACCCCTCTTCCGTCCATTAAAATTATTCTACCGAAAACAAATAATAATACAGCGGCTGTCCGCCTGCCAGCACTTCCAGCTCGGCATCGGGATAAGCCTCCTCGACGAGCTCGGCGAGCCGGACCGTATCCGACTCGGACGCTTCGGCGCCCGTCAGAACCGTTACGACCTCCCCGCCCTCCGCCATCATACTATCAAGCAGCTTGCGGCAAGTGTCAAGCAAGTCGGGACCGGAAACGACGATTTTGCTGTTATGGATGCCGAGATAGTCGCCTTCGCGAATATCGATGCCGTCGATTTGCGAATCTCGAACCGCGTACGTCACTTGTCCCGATTGAACCGTACCGATCGCTTCTTCCATCGCAGCCGCGTTCCGTTCCGCCGTTGCATTCGCCTGGAATGCGAGCATGGCCGAAATTCCTTGCGGGATCGTTTTCGTCGGCAATACGATGATGCGGCGGTCCGTCAAATCGCGAGCCTGTTGGGCCGCAAGCACGATATTGGAGTTATTCGGCAGGACGAATACCGTCTCCGCCCGGACTTTGTCGATTGCGCCTACGATATCTTCCGTGCTCGGATTCATCGTTTGACCGCCCGAAAGCACGACGTCAACGCCCATGTTTTTGAAAATGGCCGCTATCCCGTCGCCTGCCGATACCGCTACGAATCCGAACGGCTTGGCCGACTCCGCAGTAACAGGGTCCTCCTGTTTCGAAGCATCATGAACGTGTAGAGGTTTGGCGGCTTGTCCGCCGCTTTCCTCCACGATATGGGTATGCTGCTCCCGCATATTATCGATCTTGATCTTCACCAATTCGCCGTACCGCTGCGCAAACGTCAGGACGTTGCCCGGATACTCCGAGTGCAGATGCACCTTCACCAGGTCGTCGTCGGCGACAACAAGCACGGAATCGCCATGCCGCTCCATCTCGTCCCGGAACAGCGGCTCGTCGAACACCGCACCCGGCGTCT
Organism: Paenibacillus mesophilus; assembly: GCF_005938385.1. Lineage (GTDB taxonomy): Bacteria > Bacillota > Bacilli > Paenibacillales > NBRC-103111 > Paenibacillus_AB > Paenibacillus_AB mesophilus. Next base: position 33,866 of record NZ_VCRA01000002.1, on the reverse strand, counting down.
TCCCAGGCTCCAGCCGGATCATGAACTCAGTACAATAGCCGAACTCGATATCCTCCGTCGCCAGATGGGCTTGAGCGTGCATCCTCTCTCCGGCACCGTGACCCGGAACGTTGACCGCGATTGCCGTATCGCTTGCGGAAACGTCCGGCATTTCTCCGCTCAGGGCGGCGACGAAGCCTTCGTAAATCAACACGAGGCCTTGTCCGCCCGCATCAACGACGCCAACCTGCTTAAGCACCGGCAGCTGCTCCGGCGTCTTCGCCAAAGCTTCCTTCGCCTTGGCCAGCACTTCGCGCATCAGCTCGCCGATATCCCCGCTGCGCCGCACCGAAGCAAGCCCATGCTTGGCCGCTTCGCGGGCTACGGTCAGGATCGTTCCTTCGACCGGCTTCAAGATCGCCTTGTAAGCCGTATCCACGCCCTGCTGAAGAGCGGCCGCGAACTGCTGCACATCGATTTCTTCCTGATCCTGGACCGCCTTGGCGAAGCCCCGGAACAGCTGCGACAGGATGACCCCCGAATTGCCCCGGGCGCCCATCAGCAGCCCTTTTGACAGCGCCTCGGCCGATTTGCCGATATGCGGGGAAGTCTTTTTCTTAAGCTCCTCCACGCCGGATGTCAAGGTCATGTTCATGTTCGTTCCCGTGTCTCCGTCCGGTACGGGAAATACATTCAAAGCGTTGACGTTTCCCACGTTTGCGTGCAAAGCTTCGGCGCCTCTGCTGATCATGTTGGTAAAATTTGAGCCATTAAGCTTATAAAAGCGCTTACTCAAGAAAAAACTCCCCCATCCCTCGGAATACGTGCCGGTTGCTGTTTCCTGCTTCTTTTCAGCGCGCGATGCGCACGCCCTGAACGACTATATCCACGAAATCGGCCTTCAGTCCGACCACTTCATTCAGCACATATTTTACTTTGGACTGCACGTTGTGCGCGACTTCGGAAATTTTCGTGCCATAGCTTACGATAATGTGCAGCTCGATATGCACCCCGTCCGGTTCCACCCTCACTTCGACGCCGCGGCTCAAGTTCTCGCGGCCGAGCAGCTCGGAAATGCCGTCCTTCAGTTGCTTCCTCGAAGCCATGCCGACCAATCCGTAGCAGTCGAGCGCGGCCTGTCCGGCCAATACGGCTATACAATCGTTGGAAACGATAATTTTACCCCATTCGTTGTCGATCTGCATGGACATAAGCAAACTTCCTCCCAGATTCTTATGCTATCGGAACCGAATAAGTCCGAATATAGTCAATGAATCGTCAAGCGAAACGTTTCTTTCATTTTACTATAATCGACATAAGAAAGAAATGCAAAAAGCGCATCGCTTGGAATTGACGCCACTATACGGCATATGCTAATATATTGTGGTATGTGTTCGGTACGATTGTCTTTCAGGAGGTGTAATTCATGTCCCGCAAATGTTATATTACTGGCAAAAGCCCGCGCCAAGGCAACCACGTGTCCCACGCAAACAACCGCAACAAACGGACCTGGGGCGTTAACGTGCAAAAAGTGCGCATTATGGTTAACGGCAAGCCGAAACGCGTCTATGTAAGCGCCCGTGCTCTGAAATCCGGCCTTGTCGAGCGCGTGTAAGCATTTCTCCGGAAACGATGCCTCACCGCTGGTCGAGGCGAATAGACAAAAAGCACCCGTATCTAGGTGCTTTTTTTTCGTTTCCATCGTCCGCCATCGTTCGATAAGCAGCACGAATACGTCTTCCCTTAGGTCCTGTTGTTCGCTGCAAGCCCGTCTGCGGGTCTTCGAACCGGCTGCAATTCAGCTTTTGCTAAACGAGTTTAAAATCGCTTTGACCATACCACCCAAAAATCTCGGTAGCTTAATCGTATAAAATTTCATTTCTACCCCTCCCTCGCATGTTCCGCGCGGCCCCGAACGCCCGCCGTCTGTCCCGTTTTTGCGCCGCCGCGCGGATTCACCTTGTGACTTCAGCTTATTCGCCGCCTGCGGAAAAGGTGAAGACCCGGACAAAAAAACTACAAGAGCGGCAACTCTTGTAGTCATTTATATGCAGCCTCGCGGGAAAACATACCGGAAGCGCGCTTTACGGTTCTACTTTCAACCCCGGGGGCTCTAGATTCAAGATCGGGATTTTGCCGACCGCGACGTATACGACCGTCAGGAGCACCCAGAATACGAGCGTCAGAAGCACGAAGCTGATGCGCAGCCCTTTGGACTCGAACGTCTTGAAGTAATAAATGCCGATAAACAGCGCGCCAAGCGAGTAAATATAGCGAAAAATCGAAAATTCATGCCACGAAAAGATCAACAGCAGGTGGCCGGCCAAAAAACTGCAAAGCAGAAGCAGCAGCGTCTTCCTCAAAGAACGGTTCCTCCCGTTCCGGCCGCTCTGCGGATACGCGAGATCGCTTCTTGGCGGTCCGACTGCGCAAAAACCGCATTGCCCGCAACAAGGACGTTCGCGCCGGCTTGCCGCACGAGCGGCGCCGTCTCCTCATTGACTCCACCGTCCACTTCCACATGCACGTGACCGAGTCCTCGTTCGTCCAGCATGCTGCGGAGCGCAGCTATTTTCGGAACGCTGGTATGTATAAAGCGCTGGCCCCCGAAGCCGGGGTTGACCGTCATGAGCAGGACAAGATCGATATCTTCGACGATATGCTCCAATGCGGTCAACGGGGTTGCCGGATTAAGCACGACCCCCGCCTTGACGCCCTCTCCCTTGATCAACTGCACCGTCCGGTGCAAATGCGTGCACGCTTCCGCGTGAACGGAAATATAATCGGCGCCGGCCTGCGCGAACGCACGTATATAATCATCCGGCCGGGAAATCATGAGATGAACGTCGAGCGTCAGCTTCGTATGCGGCCTGACGGCCTGGACGATCTGCGGCCCGAGCGTAATGTTCGGCACGAAATGCCCGTCCATGACGTCCACGTGAATCCAATCCGCCCCGCCCTGTTCAACGTCCCGGATTTCATCGCCGAGCCGCGCGAAATCCGCCGACAAAATCGAAGGAGCAATTAACAAATCCGCCATCTTCGTCAATACCTCCGTTTCCGTTCCTTCATTTCCTGCAAAAAAACGAGGTAATGCTTGTAGCGGCTCGTTGCGATTTCCCCGTTCTCCACCAGTGCCAATACACGGCAGCCCGGTTCATGCTGATGAAGACAGCCGCGGAATTTGCATCCGGATGCCGCCCGCTTCATCTCGACGAAGCAGGAAGACAGCTCCTCGGCTTCCATCTGCAAAAAATCGAGCTGGCTGAAGCCGGGGGTATCCGCAACGAGACCGCCGCCATTACCTTCGAGAGCGATCAGCTCCACATGCCGGGTCGTATGCTTGCCGCGCCCGAGCTTGGAGCTGATTTCGTTCGTTTCCAGCGCAAGCCCGGGAACGAGGGCGTTCAATAGCGACGACTTGCCGACGCCGGATTGTCCGGAAAATACGCTGGTTCGTCCTTCCAGCTTGGCGCGCGCTTCCGCAATCCCTTCGTTCGTTCTCGTGCTCGTCACGATAACCGAATACCCTATTCCCTCGTACAGCCGAACGACTTCTTCCAGCGCCATCTGCTCCTGCGTATTCTCGCCCGGCTGTCCGTCCTCGGTAATCAGATCGCGCTTCGTCAAGCAGATGACCGTATCCAGACCGGCTTTCTCGGTATGGACGAGAAATTTGTCCAGCAGCTGCAGGTTGAGATCCGGTTCCGCAAGCGAGAACGCCAGCAGCGCCTGATCGACGTTCGCCACCGGAGGACGGATCAGCTCCGTCGTCCGGGGCATCACTTCATCGACCGTTCCTTCGCCGTTTTCCGTTATTTCATAGACGACCCGGTCTCCGACGAGAGGGGTGATGCCCTTTTTCTTGAATATTCCGCGGGCGCGGCACTGTACCGGGTCGGCTCCGTCAATCGCGGGCTTTACATAGTAATAGCCGCTCAACGCTTTTACGATTACGCCTTCGGGCATTCAGTTCCTTCCTCCTGTAGCCGGCGGAGTGGTGCCGGTCGGCGTTCCCGACGGCGTTTGAGTACCCCCGGTTGTTCCGCCGGTCGAAGTGCCGGAAGTCGGTTTATTGCCGCCTGTCGTTCCACCGGTAGTACCGTTGGTCGTTGTTCCCCCGGTTGTTCCACCGGTAGTTCCGCCCGTAGTACCACCCGTCGTTCCGCCCGGCTGCTGCCCTCCGGTTCCCGATGTGGTCCCGCCGCCGGTACTTCCAGTCGAACTTGTCTTGCCCGAATACGGAACCGTATCTACGTCGTAACGCTTGCCGTCCCGAATATAAGTGATCGATCCGTCCTTGCCCGGCGACAATACGAGCTGCACGTCGAACGTTTGCGTATCCGTAATTTTACGCGGGTTCCCCCACTTGATCTCGTCGCCGCGAGCATCGCTGTAAATGATCTCGATCGTGCTCTCCTTGCCTTTCTCGGCCGGCGGAATCACCTTGGACACGGTCACTTCTTTCGCGTCGGCGGGATATCCGGTGCTGACGAAAATTTTCACTTCGGCGCCGGGGGAAACGGGATCTTTCGGCTTGTACGGGAATTGGTCGTATACTTTCCCTCTCGGCTGCTTGTAGGTCCCGCCTTGTTCCACGATCAGCTTCAAGTCGTTAAGCTTTGCTCTCGATTGGGCTTCCGCTTCGGTCAATCCGATCAGGTCGGGCATCTGGATTTGCTCCTTGCCTTTGCTGACCGTCAGCTTGATCGCGACCGTCTTCGGATCGTACTCTTCGTCGGGCGCAGGCGTCTGCGTTATTATCGTCCCGGGCTCTTCGTTGCCGAACGATTCCACGGGGGTAATCTGCGACTCGGCGATCCCTAGCCGGATCAGCTCCGTTTTTAACACATCGTTTATTTTTTTGCCTCTCCAGTCGGGCATTTTTTGCTTCTCCGGCCCGAGGCTCACATACAGCGTTACCGTATTGTTGATCTTCACGCGCACCGGCGCCGGATCCTGCTGGAACACGATATCTTTGGCTACTTGCGCGTTGGTCTGCGTAACGACTTTGCTTGCGAGCTGCAGCGATTTCAGCTTCTCCTCCGCGTCCTTCACCGTCATGCCGACGAGATTCGGGATGTCCGTCTCCGGTACCTCGAGCGTCTCCTTTACATAACGGACTCCCATATACATAAGCGCAAGCAGCAGCAAGATCACGACCGTCCAAACGACCGGCTTCACCCAACCCCTCTTCTTCCGCGGCTGCTCCGGCTCGTCTTCGTCCGTCGTGTCTTGTACGTATTGATGATCCGCGCGGATAGCCGGGAGCACACGAGTTTTCTCGCTGTCGTCGTAATCGTCGTACTCGCCGGAAGAAAACGTGATTTTGGCCTCGTTCCGGCGCTCGGGAGTGAGACACGTATCGAAATCCTGCAGCATCTCCTTCGCCGAACGGTACCGTTCCTCGGGCTTCTTGCGCATCGATTTCAAAATGATGTTCTCGACGCTTTGCGGGATAAGCGGGTTCACCTTGCGCGGCTCCTCCACATCTTCCTGCAAATGCTTGAGCGCCACGCTGATCGGGCTCTCTCCGAGAAACGGAAGCCGCCCCGTCAGCATCTGGTACAAGACGATGCCTAACGAATACAGATCGGATTGCGCTCCGGTCAATGTTCCTTTGGCATGCTCCGGGGAAAAGTAATGGACCGATCCGACTACGGAGCCGGTCTGGGTAATTTGGGAGGCGTCCGCCGCGCGGGCGATGCCGAAGTCGGTCACCTTCACCCTGCCGTTTTTGCCGATCAAAATATTGTGGGGTTTAATGTCGCGATGGATGATCTGGTTATGGTGCGCATGATCGAGCGCGTCGCATATTTGACTGGCGATCCGGATCGATTCATCGACGGGAAGCGGCGCCCTTTCCTTGATCAGGTCGTTAAGCGTCTTGCCCTCGACGTACTCCATGACGATGAAATGCGTCTCGTCTTCTTGACCGACGTCGTAAATGCTGACGACGTTCGGATGCGAAAGCGACGCGGCCGCCTGGGCTTCCCTGCGGAACCGGCGGATGAATTCCTCGTCATGGACGTACTGCTGCCGCAATATTTTGACGGCGACTTTCCGATTGAGTAGATTATCATGCCCTTTATATACCAAAGCCATTCCGCCGCCGCCTATGCGGTCAAGGAGCTCGTAACGTCCTCCCAGCACATGACCGATCATGCACCACCCCTCCTATCCGGATCATTCGTTTCGTACGCCCGGTCGACCTCGTCGTTGGCGAGCAGAACAACCGTAATGTTGTCTCCGCCGCCTTCCTCGAGAGCGCGGCCGACAAGTTTGTCTACCTTCCACGCCAAATCTTGCCTGTCGGCGATGATTTGATGAAGCTCCCGTTCCTCGACAAGTCCGCTCAAGCCGTCGCTGCACAACAACAAAATATCCCCGCTCCGCCACGCACTGTGGATGACGTCGACCTCCACCTGCTTATCGGTTCCGAGTGCGCGGGTCACGACGTTGCGGAGCGGATGGACATTCGCTTCTTCCGGTGTAATTTGGCCGGACTTGACCAGCTCGTTGACAAGGGAATGGTCTTCCGTCAGTTGACGGATCGAGTCGCCCGAAACGAGATAAGCCCGACTGTCGCCGATATGACCGATGACCAGATCGTAAGACGTCGCCAGGGCGGTAACGACGGTAGTGCCCATCCCTTGGTAACGGGCTTGCTTGGAAGCGAACTCGAACACGGTATCGTTCGCCTTCGCGATCGCGCTGCGCACCGCATCCTTCCGCTCCTCCACCGTCATATCCGTCACGACCGTCTTCATTTCCGTCTCCACGAGCTCGATCGCCATCTGACTGGCGATTTCCCCCGCTTGATGGCCGCCCATGCCGTCCGCGACGATGGCGAGCGTAAAGCCGTTCCACTCGTCTCTCACTGCGGCCCGATCCTCGTTGATAAGCCGAATCAGTCCGGCGTCCGTACGATGCGCCGTTTGCATGTTTCCCTCACCTCACTGTGACTCCATGTGCTTAGCGCGCAGCTGGCCGCAAGCCGCGGCGATGTCGCTGCCGTGCTCCCGGCGGATCGTCGCGGGAATGTTGTGCTTTTCCAGAATGCGCTGGAAAGCGAATATGTCGTCCCGCTCCGTCCGTTTGAAGTCCCGCTCCAGCACGAAGTTGACCGGAATCAGATTGACGTGGGCAAGCGGCAGCATTTCCTTCATCACTGTCGCAAGCTCCTGGGCGTGTTCCGCGGAATCGTTCACGCCGCCCATGAGAGCGTACTCGAACGTAATGCGTCTTCCCGTCGTACGCAAATAGTATTTGCATGCTTCGACCAGCTCCGCGAACGGATACCGCCGGTTGACGGGCATAAGCTTGGAGCGCAGCTCGTCATTCGGCGCATGGATCGATATCGCGAGATTGATCTGCATATTCTCGTCGGCGAACCGGTAAATATTCGGCACGATACCGCTTGTCGAAACAGTAATGTGGCGCTGTCCGATGTTCAGCCCTTTTTCATGGTTCATCAGCTTCAAAAATTTGAGCATCGCCTCGTAATTTTCGAACGGCTCGCCGATTCCCATAATGACGATGCTGCTCACGCGTTCGCCGGTCGCATCCAGCAGCCGCTGAGCCTGAACGACCTGAGCGACGATCTCGCCCGCCGACAAGTTCCGCTTCAAGCCTCCGAGCGTTGACGCGCAGAACGTACAGCCGATCCGGCAGCCCACCTGCGTCGTCACGCATACGCTGTTGCCGTAGTCGTGCTTCATGATGACCGTCTCGATCGCATTGTTGTCGGACAGCTCGAATAAAAACTTGACGGTGCCGTCTTTGGACGCCTGGCGGGCGATTTCCTTGAGCGACACGAACTTGAACCGAGCGGCGAGCTTCTCCCGCAGCGGCTTGGACAAGTTGGACATCTCTTCGAACGACCCGACGCGCTTGACGTACAGCCAGTCGAACACTTGTCCGGCCCGGAAAGACTGCTCGCCGTTCTCCTTCAGCCACGTCTGCCATTCCTCGAGGGAAAGATCGTACGCCGATAACGTCTCGGGCACATAAGGCTCCAATGGTTTTAACGGTTTTAAAGGTTTCAGCAAAAACATCCCTACCCGTTGATAAAATTCACATGTCGGTTATAACACGCGCACGCGCGGATCATAGCGATTCCGTCGCGTTTCTAGTCCATTTTAGCATAACCGTCCGCATAGCTAAAGTTTGCACCTGATTGCGGCCTAATTCGCCTGCTTGCGCAGCCTGGCGATGAAAAATCCGTCGGAGCCGAAGCGGTGAGGGAGGACGGTAACCGTCCCGTCCGCGGCGACAATATCTTCCGGCAGCCGCGCCGCCATGTTCGCCGGAGGCCGCACCAGCGAAAAATCCGGATGGTCCCGGAGGAAACGCTCGATGACCCGTTCATTCTCTTCCTCGGAAATCGTGCAAGTGCTGTAAACGAGTATGCCTCCAGGAGCCAGAAGCGACGATACTCCTGATAGCAGCTCGGTTTGCAGCTTGGCGATCTCGGCGACATCGTCCGGACTTTTCGCCCACTTGATATCCGGCTTCCGGCGAATGACGCCGAGACCCGAGCAGGGCGCATCGAGCAAAATACGATCGAACGACTTGCCGCCGAGCGCTTCCGGCAGCTTCCGCGCATCGATCGTCTTCGTCTCGACCGACCGCAGTCCGAGCCGTTTCGATTGCGCTTCGATGAGCTCTCTCTTGTGCTCATGAAGATCGCAGGCGAGGATGCGCCCCGAATCGTTCATCAGCTCGGCCATATGCGCCGTTTTGCCGCCCGGCGCGGCACAGCAGTCCAGAACGTCCATGCCGGGCTTCGGATCGACCATTTCGGCGACGAGCATCGAGCTCTCGTCCTGAATCGACAATTCGCCGTTCGCATACCATGGCGTAAGCGCCATATTTCCCCCGCTCTCCACCACCACTCCGGCGGCGGACAAACCGGACGGGCGGGCGACGTATCCCGCTTCCTCCAATTGTCGGAGCAGCGATTCCGCCGTATGCTTCATGGCGTTTACTCTGACGCTGGCGCGGGGAGGCTCGTTATTGGACCGGCACATACGTTCGGCGGAATCGGCGCCGAATCTCCTTACCCAGTCGGCGACGAGCCACTTCGGATGGGATTCGGCCAGCGCGATCCGGGTTACCGGATCAAGCGAATCCGGAACGCGAAGCCCGGCCTTGCCGCGGATCACGTTGCGCAGCACGCCGTTGACCATTCCCGATATGCCGGCATGTCCTTTCCGCTTGGCGATATTGACCGCTTCATTAACTGCGGCATGCTCCGGAATGCGATCCAAATATAGTAGCTGGTATAAGCTAAGACGGAGCAAATTGCGGACCCATGGCTCCAGCTTCGCGATTCCTTTGGCGACAAATGGTTCCATATAATAATCCAACGTATTTTTCCGTTGAATCGTTCCGTAAACAAGCTCGGTAGCGAGCGCCGTCTCCGTCTTCTCCAGCCGGTATTTCTGAAGCGTCTGGTTCAGCAGCAAATTGCTGTAAGCCTGCTCCGTCTCGACGCGGGTGAGCACCGCAAGCGCGAGCTCCCGGGCTGAAGGAGGCTTGGAGCCTCCTCCACGCCCATTATTTTTCGCATCCGGTCGCGGACCTTTTTGTTTGCCCTGCTTGTTTGGTTTCGGATTGCTCGTTTTGTTCTGTTCTTGCTGCCCATTCGGTTTCAAATCGGTCAAACCCCCATTACGGTTCCGGGCGGGATCGGTGCGCCGCGCTTCAGCTCGGATACGCTCATCGCCTTCTTGCCGGCAGGCTGCACATGCGTCAGCCAGAGCGAACCGCTCCCCGTCGCTACCTCGAGACCGTCATCGGTCATCTGCAGGACGGTTCCGGGCAAAGCGGATGCGCGGCTGTCGGAAGACGGCTTGCGGCTCGCCCACACTTTGAACACTTCGCCGCCTAGAAGGGTGAATGCCCCGGGAGCCGGATTCAACCCTCTAATCTGATTGAACAGGTCGAGCGAAGACTTCGACCAATCGATCCGCTCGTCGTCGCGGCTTATGTTGGACGCGTAAGTCGCTTCCGCGTCGTTTTGTGGTATCGCCGTAATTCGCCCGGCCAGCAGATCGGGCAAAGTGTCCCGCAGCAGCCCGGCTCCGGCTATGCTCAATTTATCGAAAATCGTGCCGGCGGTATCGTCGTCCGTAATCGGCACTTCGACCTTGCTGATCATATCGCCCGTATCGAGCCCGGCGGCCATATACATGATCGTTACGCCGGTGACCGGCTCACCCTTCATGATCGCATGCTGGATCGGCGCGCCTCCCCGGTATTTGGGCAGCAGCGAGCCGTGTACGTTGATGCAGCCGTGCTTCGGCATCGTCAATATTGATTTCGGCAATATTTGCCCATATGCGGCGGTGACGATCAAATCCGGGCTGTAGCGACGAAGTTCTTCAACGGAGTCGGGATCGCGCAGCTTGTTCGGTTGAAATACGGGGATGCCGTGCTTCAGCGCTTCCGCTTTAACCGGAGTAGGTGTCAATTCGCGCTTGCGTCCTTTGGGACGGTCGGGCTGGGAAATGACGGCGACGACATCGTATCCTTCGTCGAGCAGCGTCCTAAGGGAAGGAACGGCAAAATCGGGCGTTCCCATGAAAACGACATTCATGTCTTCACTCCTCGCCTTTTCTTTGCCGTTCCTCTTCGCGGTACACGCTTTTTGCCAAATCGGTAAACAAGACGCCGTTCAGATGATCGACCTCGTGCTGGAACGCACGTGCGAGCAGCTCCGAGCCGGTGATTTCGATTTCATTGCCGTTTCGGTCCAGCCCTTTAATCGTCACTTTCATCGCGCGGTTGACGTCGCCTCGGAGGCCCGGGATGCTGAGGCATCCTTCCGGCCCGAACTGCTCGCCTTCCTTGCTGACGATTTCCGGATTGATCAGCTCGATAAGCCCGTTATCGTCCCCCACGTCGACGATGATGACGCGTTTCAATATGCCGATCTGCGGCGCGGCCAAGCCTACGCCTTCGGCGTCGTACATCGTATCGGCCATATCATCCAGCAGCTTGTGTATGTTCGGCGTTATTTTCGGAACCGGCTTTGCTTTCTCGCGAAGCACCGGGTCCGGATCTTTTACGATAATCCGAATAGCCATTCTATGCAGCACTTCCTCTCCAATACGGATTTATATCATTTCGCCGCCTATCCTACATGAGTACCTGCGGGTTGACGTCTATGCTGATTTGCAGCTTTTCTTGGCGCACCGTCTCGTCGAAAGCGGCGGCCGTTTCCGTCAGCATGCCGGAGACGTCGACACCCACCCGATATTTTACCATGCATTGGAACCGATATCTATCTTTGATTCGCGGGATGGGCGAGGCGACCGGGCCGTATACTTCAAAGTAGGACGGCTGCACGGGACTATGGGCCAGGCCGGTTTCCGCCTTATTCCGCGACCGCTGCCAGCAATCTTTCAGCCTCGCGACAAACGATTCGCCCGCGCGAACGAGCAAAGGCACCTGTTCGTGCGAAAACGTGATGAGCGCCAGCTCGCAATAAGGAGGATAGCCGCGCTCTCTCCTCATTTCCAGCTCGCTGTCGAGAAAAGCTTTATAGTCATGCCGGCTTGCCGTTACGATGCTGTAATGATCGGGCGTATACGTCTGGATGAACACTTCGCCGGGCAGCTTGTGGCGCCCCGCCCTTCCTGCTACTTGGGTAAGCAGCTGGAACGTCTTCTCTGCCGCACGGAAATCGGGCAAATGAAGAACCGTGTCCGCGGCGATGACGCCGACGAGCGTTACATCGGGAAAGTCGAGTCCTTTGGCGACCATTTGCGTGCCGAGCAAAACGTCGGCCTGCTTGTTGCGGAAACGGGTCAGCAGACGCTCGTGCGCCCCTTTCTCCGACGTCGTATCCACATCCATGCGGATGACGCGTATGCCGGGAAACAGCTTGCCGAGCTCCTCCTCGACCCGCTGGGTGCCTGTGCCGAAGTAACGGATATGCTCGCTGTCGCAGCTCGGGCACGTCTTCGGCTCGGGCTGCGACAAGCCGCAATAATGGCAGCGCATCGTCCGCGATACTTGATGATAAGTAAGCGAAATGTCACAATGAGGGCATTGGACGACGTAGCCGCACGAACGGCACATGACGAATGTCGAATAACCGCGCCGGTTGAGCAGCAAAACAGTCTGTTCTTTCTTGTGTAACCGTTCTTCGATCGCTTTATACAGCCCGCGGCTGAACATCGACCGGTTCCCTTCCTTCAATTCCTCGCGCAAATCGACGATATGGACGGCTGGGAGCGGACGCCCTTCCACGCGGTCGGCCATCGTCAGCAGCCGGTACTGCGAACCGCCTCCGTCTTCATAGTCCGACCGGCGGTTCACCGTCTTGGAGAAGCTCTCCAAAGACGGCGTCGCCGACCCGAGCACTACGGCCGCCCCGTGCCGGGATGCCCGCTGGATCGCCACATCCCTGGCATGGTATTTCGGACTTTCCTCCTGCTTATAGGAAGACTCATGCTCCTCGTCGATAATGATCAGGCCGAGATCGGCGAACGGGGCGAACACGGCCGAACGCGCGCCGATCACGACTTTCACCCGCTTCAAGCCGATTTTGCGCCATTCGTCGTACCTTTCGCCTTGCGACAGACGGCTGTGCATGACGGCGACGGCATCGCCGAAGCGGCCTTTGAACCGTTCGACCATTTGGGGAGTAAGGGAAATTTCCGGGACGAGCACGATCGCTTCGCGGCCTTGGTCGAGGCACTTCTGGATCGCCTGAAGGTATACTTCCGTTTTGCCGCTGCCGGTTACCCCATGCAGCAGGAAGACGTTATGCTCCTTTTTATCCAAAGCTTCGGATATCGGATCAAGCGCGTTGCGCTGCTGCTCGGTGAGCGGAAGAGGCGACGTTCTGTCGAACTTCCTGCCCTCATACGGATCGCGGAACACTTCCCGTTCCTTGATCGTGAGCCATCCTTTCTCCGCCAACCCTTTCATTGTACCCGCCCCGATGCCCAGCTTCTCGCTTAACTCCGCCAGCGGCGCCGGCTCCGGATTTTCGGAGAAATAGATCAGCAGCTCCTTTTGCCGCTTCGCGTTCGATGGAAGGCTGCGGCTTTGCGCAAGAAGCTCCTCCGCTTCCAGTGCGGGTTCGACGTACAGCATTTTTTTCGCCTGCAGCCGGTCTTTCACGGTCTGCACTTCCACGAGCGTTCCTTGCTCGAGCATCCGTTTCAGCAGCGGACCCGCAGCGGGAAAACGGCTCAGCATCGCTTCCGTCGATACGGCCGTTTTCTGCCGTACGAATTCGACGATCGCATCGTCCTCGGCACTTCCAGCGAACATGACCGCCTGTCCGCCGCCTGCGCCGGTCCGGTTCTGCCGCACCCGGCCACCGTCTTCCGCAACCGCAATCATTTTCTCGTATTTCGCCTTCAGCGCGCCGGGAATCATGGCCTGCAGCGCGGTTATTTCGTGGCATACATATGTACGGCTCATCCAGTTGGCGAGCTGCACCAGCTCCGGATTGAGAGGAGGCATCAGGTCGAGCACCTGCTCGATCTTCTTCAGCTTGCTCGCCTCCATGTCCGTCCTCTCCGACAGTCCGATAACGAAACCTTGCAATATCCGCGGCCCGAATGGAACGCCTACACGGCTTCCTACGCCGATCCATGTTTTCAGTTCATCGGGTACGACATAATCGAATGGCCGGTTCGTTTGCTTGGCGGGGACGTCGACAATGACTTGGGCGTAGACGGTGGATGGCCCGCTCTCTTCCTCCAAAGGCAGCAAAGCGCTCTCGTACAGGCCGGCATGAAGCGGTGATCCGCCCTTAGGCATCAGGCATCACTCCCGCCGCGGCCGCCCAACCGTTCGGCAACGAGAGCGAGCAGTCGTTCGGCCACCTCGCGCTTGCTCATCTGCGGCAGCGATGCAATCATCCCCGATCGGTCGAATATTTTGACAATGTTCGTATCCGTACCGAAGCCGGCTCCGGGCATCGTCACGTCGTTCAGCACGAGCATGTCGCTTTTTTTCCGCTTGAGCTTGTCGAGCGCATACTCTTCGGCATTATTCGTCTCGGCGGCAAAGCTGACGATGAACTGGTTCGTTTTGCGTTCACCCAGCGTCTCCGCGATGTCCGGGTTTTTCACCAGTTCGAGCGTCATCGTCTCGCCTTTCTTTTTGATCTTCGTGTCCGAACGGTGCGCCGGACGATAATCGGCGACGGCGGCGGCCTTGATTACTACGTCCGTATGTTCAAACCGCGCCATGACGGCGTCCATCATATCCAGCGTCGACTCGACGCGGACGACCTCCACCCCAGGCGGAACGTCGATAGAAGCTTTGCCCGTCACAAGCGTCACTCGGGCTCCCATCCGTTTGGCCGCCTCGGCGATCGCGTAGCCCATTTTGCCGGACGAATCGTTGGTGATATAGCGCACCGGGTCGATCCGCTCCATCGTGCCGCCTGCGGTGACCATTACTTTTTTGCCGGCCAACGGCGTAGAGGGGTTCAACATTTTCGTGATGGCCGTCATGATCTCCTCCGGCTCGGCCAGTCTTCCCTTGCCGACGTAACCGCAGGCTAGCTGCCCTTCTCCCGGCTCGATGAAGGAAACGCCCCGTTCGCGCAAAATGCGCATGTTGTCCGTAACCGCCGGATGCGCATACATATGCACGTTCATGGCCGGAGCGACAAGAATCGGCGCTTCGGTCGCCAGCAGCGTCGTACTGAGCATGTCGTCGCCGATCCCGTGAGCCATTTTGGCGATGATGTTGGCCGTTGCCGGCGCAATGACGACAAGGTCCGCGCTGTCGGCCAAATCGATATGCTGGACGACGGAGGCATCCTTCTCGTCGAACGTGTCGATCGCCACATCGTGGCGCGACAACGTTTGGAACGTAAGCGGCGCGACGAACTTCGTTGCGGAGACCGTCATAATGACGCGTACGTCCGCTCCGGCCTGCGCCAGCTTGCTGCACAGCGCCGCCGCCTTGTAGCATGCGATGCCGCCGGTTACGCCGAGAACGATCGTTTTCCCCTTTAGCATTCGTATCCTCTCCCTTACTCCGGAATATGAAGCGTGAAACTTGCTTCCGAATAGAAAAAAATAACAACCTGCCAGAGGTTGTTCATGCGGGACTAACTATTCGTTAGACGTTTTCTTTACGGCGTCTTTGTTCTGAGCTTCCACATTGATGTAGTCGCCGTATATTTCTTCCAGCGCGACACCGACGTATTTGCTCGCGTGAGCGTCCTTCAAGTCCGTTTTCGAACCGTCCCGAAGCATTCTTGCCCGTTTGGACGCAGCGACGACAAGCGAATACTTGCTGTCGACTTTATCGATAAGCCGGTCGATCGATGGGTATAGCATAGGGTTAACGCACCTCTTCCATCCATGATTTCACATAGGGCATTATACGTTCGCGCTTGCAATGCTCGGCGGTAATGATGGAACGGATGCGCTCGCAAGCCAATTCCACTTGATCGTTTACCACCGCATAATCGTAATGCTCCAGCAGACGGATCTCCTCCGCCGCGACGGACAGCCTGCTGCGGATCGAATCGTCGGTTTCGGTGCCCCGGTTCTCGATCCGGTTTCTCAATTCGCCGAGCGACGGGGGCATGAGGAAGACGAATACGCCTTCCGGAAACCGCTGTTTCACCTGCATGGCGCCTTGCACTTCAATCTCGAGAATAATATCTTTACCGGCATGAATCGTCTCGTTAACGAAGCTGCGGGGCGTGCCGTAGCAATTGCCTACATACTCCGCCCATTCCAGCAGTTCGTCCTTATCGATCATGGAACAGAATTGTTCCTTCGATTTAAAGAAATAGTTTATCCCTTCCGTTTCTCCCGCCCGCGGCTTGCGGGTCGTTGCGGAAACCGAATACACGAGTTCCGGAGCCAGCTTGCGGAGCATGGAGCAGACGGTACCTTTGCCTACACCGGACGGGCCGGATAGCACGATCAAAAGGCCTTTGTCCGCATTACTCGTCATGATCATCGTCCTTATTGTTCGTAAGTCTGTGCGCCACCGTCTCCGGCTGCACGGCGGACAAAATGACGTGATCGCTGTCGGTGATGATCACCGCGCGGGTACGTCTTCCGTACGTCGCATCGATCAGCATATGCCGGTCGCGCGCTTCTTGGATGATCCGCTTGATTGGAGCGGATTCCGGACTTACGATCGAGATGATCCGGTTTGCGGACACGATATTTCCGAAGCCGATATTGATCAATTTAATGGCCATCATTGCCCTCCTACGCATTCAAGACCGCGCGGTCCGTTTCGCCGGTCCCGCGACAGCCTTGCACTATTCTTGCCTAATGCCGCAACGCTCATACTTTCGAAGACGGCCTTCATTCCATATTTTGCGCTTGCTCTCGCATTTTTTCCACAATCGCCTTCATCTCGACAACCCGAACCGTAATGTCGATGCTGTTCGATTTGGAGCCGATCGTGTTGATTTCCCGGTTCATTTCCTGGATGAGGAAATCGAATCTTCTCCCTACGGGCTCGTCGGCGGCTAACAAGTGCCGGCATTGACCGATGTGGCTCGATAGCCGGTTCAGCTCTTCCCCGATGTCGGACCGGTCCGCCATCAAGGCAACCTCCGTCATCAGCCGCGGATCGTCCGGCTTCAGAACGACGGCGGAACCAAGCAGCTCCGCAAGCCGCTCTTGCAGCTTGACACGGTAATCCTCTACCGCTCTCCGCACAAAAGCACCCATTCCTTGCAGAAGGTCTTCCAGCTCGTCCAACCGTTCCGTCATATACCGGGAAATATGCCGGCCTTCCGTTTCCCTCATTCGCATCATCGCGCTTACGGCTTCGCGAACGCATTCGAGAAGCGGCTCCGCCAATTGGGCGGTCTCCCGTCCGGCTTCGCGGAATACGATCAGCTCCGGGAGCGCCATCAGTTCCTTCAGCGTAAGCTCGTCGCTTAGTCCGAACCGTTCCTTCAGCTGTCCCGCCGCTTGACGATAGCTTTCCGCCTTCGCCCAGTCGATCTCGATCGATGCCGGCGCGCCCGCTTCCTTTTCTATGGCGACAAAGGCGTCCACCTTACCCCGCTTGACGGCATGCCCAATTTCCCGCTTTACTTCGTCTTCCAACGAAAGCCACTCGCGGGGAATCCGTACTGCGATTTCCGAATAACGGTGATTGACCGATTTCAACTCTACCTGCAGCCGGTAACCGCAGGCGGATCGGCCGGATTGGCCGAATCCGGTCATGCTGCGAATCATGGGGGATCACATCCATTACCCTATTCTAAAGCATTTTGCAAGTGCGGACAAGTGGAAATCGGGTTCTTGCCCATCATGTAACCGTTCTGCCGGTCTTCTCCCACACGTACCGTGTCAATTGAACGCTCATGTCGTAAAAATGCATTGGCGTCATGATATAAATACCGTTGAATCTCGGAATCGCCGCGTCGAGCAGCTCCTTGCCGATTTGTACGCCCATCGCGCGGCCCTTCTCGCCGCTCAGACCCGACATGCGCCGGCGAACTTCTTCGGACAGCTGAATGCCTGGCACCTCGTTATGCAGAAAATTCGCGTTTCCTTCGCTCACGATCGGCATAAAGCCGATAAAGATCGGAACGTTCAGATGTTTGGTCGACTCGTATACGTTCTCGATCAGCTTCGCGTCGTAAACCGGCTGGGTCATAATGAAGTCGGCGCCCGCTTCGATTTTTTTCTCCAGCCGCTGCACCATTTTGTCCAAATGCTTCACGTTCGGGTTAAAGGCGGCGGCCACGATGAAGTTCGCTTTATGCTTGAGCGGCTTGCCGGAGAACGCGATCCCTTCGTTCAACTGCTTGATCAGCCTGATCATTTCGAAAGAGGTCATGTCGTATACCGAGCTGGCCCCCGGCAAATCCCCGAATCGCGACGGGTCTCCGGTAATGACCAGCGTATGGTCGAGACCGATGGCGTGCATTCCCATCAGATGGGACTGCGTCCCGATCAAGTTGCGGTCCCGGCAGGCGATGTGCAGCAACGGCCGGGCGCCGAGCTTTTCCTTCAATAGGAAGCCCATCGGCAGGTTGCTCATGCGGGTAACGGCCAAAGCGTTGTCGGCCATCGTAATGGAATCGACGCCGGCTTCCTGCAGCACCTTCGCCCCTTCCATAAACTTGCCGATATCCAAATCCCGCGGAGTATCCCATTCCACGATAACCGTATGGCGCTGTTTGACCAGCTCGGTTAAAGTCGGCTCGGCCGGTTGGCCCGCCGACTCGATCGGCTGCTCCGGTTCGGCCGCGACCGGCCCCGTTCGGACGACGATCGGCGATTCGCCCTTCTCTGCAGCCGGCGCCGTTCTCGGGGTGTAGCCCTGCAGCGCCTTCGCAATCGCCGCGATATGCTCCGGAGTCGTCCCGCAGCATCCGCCGACAAGACGTGCTCCCAATTCGGCAAACTTCAGCGCATTCTCGGCGAAATAATCCGGCTTTGCACCGAACACGTATTTGCCGTCCACATAACCGGGCAAGCCCGCGTTCGGGAATACGGAGAACGGCAATCCGGCTATCGGATTCAGCTTCTCCATCGTCCGCATAATGCCGTTCGGACCGCTGTGGCAATTGAAGCCGAGAACGTCCGCCCCTTCCGCCTTCAGCTGCTCGAACGCTTCCTGATAGCCGAAGCCGTCGTTCGTCGTCGTCCCGCCGTCCGTCGCGAATTGGCCGATCACCGGAAGATCCGTCAATTGCCGCGCGGCGCGCAGCGCCAGGAGCATTTCCTCCATATCATAGAACGTCTCCAGCAGCAAGCCGTCCACGCCGCCTTCGAGCAAAGCTTCGATCTGTTCTTGAAAATCGCGCACAAGCTGCTCGGTCGCAATGTTGCGCCGCCGGGCCGCACGAATCGATCCTACCGCTCCGACGACGTATGCATCGGCGCCGACCGCTTGACGGGCGATCGCTACGCCCGCCTTATTGATCGCCGCCACCTCGTGCTCGAGTCCGAATTTCGACAGCTTCTCCCGGTTGGCTGAAAATGTGTTCGTCTCGAACAATCTCGCCCCTGCATCGTAATACTGCTTATGAACGCCAGCGATGACATCCGGCTTCAGCAAATTGTATTCCTCGTAAGATACGCCGACCGGAAAGCCGAGCTGATACAAGAAAGTCCCCATCGCCCCGTCGCCGATAATGACCCGCTGACCGAACGCTTCCCGCAAATCCGCTTTCATTCCCGCTGCTCACCCGTTTCCGCAAGTAAATTAATCAGGCCAACACTCCGCGATATACCGTTTCCGCCGGACCCGTCATATAGACGCGGTTGTCCGTCTCGTTCCATTCGATTTCCAGATCGCCGCCTTTCAGCGACACGACCGCCCGGCGCTCGGCTTTGCCGTCCAGCACCGATGCGACGAGCGTAGCGCACGCTCCGGTGCCGCAAGCGAGCGTCGGACCCGCTCCGCGCTCCCATACTCTCATGTCGATATGAGTGCGGGAGTGGACCGTGGCGAACTCCACATTGATCCGTTTCGGAAATAAAGGGTGATTCTCGAGCTTCGGACCCCAGCGGTACAAATCGAAGGAAGCCGCATCGTCCACATAGATGACGCAATGCGGATTGCCCATCGACACGGCGGTAAAACGGAATTCGGTTCCGTCCACCTCGACGGGATGCCCGACGACCGGATTCGCATCCACCGTGGTAGGGACGGTCAGTCCGTCCAGAATCGGGGCTCCCATGTCTACCCGCACGGTTTGCGTCTTGCCGTCTTTCACGTTCAGGCGAACCTCTTGAGCGCCTGCGCCTATCGTCTCGATCGCAAGTTTCGTTTTATCGGTCAATCCGTTATCGTATACGTATTTCGCCACACAGCGGATCGCATTGCCGCATTGCTCGGCCTCCGAGCCGTCCGAGTTGATGATGCGCATTTGGAAATCGGCTTTATCGGAAGGCAAAATAAAGACGAGCCCGTCGGCTCCGATCCCGAAAAATCGGTTGCAATATCGGGTGGCCAGCTGTGAGGCGTTGTCCGGCAAACGCGATTCGCCCGCGACGACGATGAAATCGTTGCCTAGCCCGTGCATTTTCGTAAAATTCATCGTGCATCCCCTGCTCTTTACGCTTTGATTAGACCTATTATAGTGCAAAACGGACGGTCTGCCTAGTGATTTCGTACGCAAGGACGAATCCGGAGGAGAGAATCGTTCTTTTTGCTTCTTCCTTCCGCCATTATGGCGAAAAAGCGGCGAATAGAGGAAAAAGACCGGATACGGAAGGGAAGCTGCCCTCCTTATACCGGTCTTCGCTTGCTTGGCACAATGTCAGCCTTTGACACTGCCGAGCACGATGCCTTTCATGAAATACTTTTGCAAAAACGGATAGACGAGCAGGATCGGCAGGGCGCCGAGAAAAATTTGCGCCGCGCTGAACGTCCGATCGGAAATCAGCTTGAGCAGCTTGTCGTCTGTCATGGACAATTGCTGCAGATCCTGCTGGATGATGACCGTCTGTAAATACGATTGCAGCGGATATTTCTCCGGCGTATGCATGTAAATAAGTCCGTCGAACCAAGCGTTCCAGTGTCCGACCATCGAGAATAGCGCAAGCGTCGCCAGCGCCGGAGTTGACAACGGCACGAACACCCTCCACATGATCGTGAATGGTCCTGCGCCGTCGATGAGCGCCGCCTCCTCCAGCTCCTTCGGCAGCCCCCGGAAAAAGTTGAGAAGCAGCACGACGCTGAACACCGGTACCGCATGAGGAAGAATAAGCGCCCATATCGTGTTCATGATTCCGGTCTTCTGCACGACCATATAGGTCGGTACGAGTCCTCCGCCGAACAGAATCGTGAGGAAGAACGTCCACACGTAAATCGTGCGCATCCGGAACGCCTGCACTTCCTTGGATAGCGGATAGGCGGTCAGCACGATCAGAACCATATTGACGATCGTACCGAGCACGACCCGTTCTACCGAAACGAAGAGAGAGCGCAGGAATGCTTCCTGACGGAGGACGTATTCATACGATTTCGTATTGAAATCGATCGGCCATAGCTTCACTAAACCGGCCGATGCGGCGGTGTTCGAGCTGAATGAAACGGCCAATACATGGACTAGCGGCAGTATGCACATCAAGGCGAGCGCGGCCAGAAACGCCGTATTGCCGATCAGGAACAGCCTGCGTCCCCATGAGCGGTCTTCTACCATTGGGCTGTCCTCCTCAAAGCTTTGCGAAGCAAAGCTGACTTCGTAAGCGTAAACAGAGCTTTGCGAAGCAAAGCTGGCTTCGTAAGCATAAACTTAAGCTTTGCGGAGCAAAGCTGACATCAAAACAGAGGGCTCCCCCAAAAGTACCGGAATACGCTGCGAAGAATGGCTTCACTTTTGGGGGGAGAATCAAAAGATCCGATAATTGGCAAACCGATAAGCTAGCCAGTACGATACGCTGATCAGCAGCAGAGACACGACCGATTTGAACAGCCCGACCGCCGTCGCCACGCTGTATTGCATTTGCTGCAGCCCCATCCGGTATACCATCGTATCGATAATATCCCCCGTCTCGTACACTTGGGGGCTGTATAGGACGAACACTTGGTCGAAGCCCGCGTTCAGCACGCTGCCGAGGCTGAGCGTCGCCATCAGCACGATGACCGGACGCATGCCGGGGAGCGTAATATGCCAGGTTTGCCGACATCTTGCGGCGCCGTCGACAACCGCCGCTTCGTAGAGAGAAGGATCGATGGAAGTAAGCGCGGCCAAATAGACGATCGTCGCAAAGCCGAACTCCTTCCATTCGTTCGAGATGACGAGCACGAAGCGGAACCAGTGGTTGTCCCCGAGAAAATAGACGGGAGAGGCGCCGAACCACGACAAAACCTCGTTGACGATCCCTTGCGTAGGGGACAAAATATTGATCAATATGCCTCCCACGATAATCCACGACAAAAAGTGGGGCATGTACACGAGCGTCTGTACGCTCCGCTTGAACCATTTGACCCTGACCTCGTTAAGCAGCAGCGCGGTCACGATCGGCGCGATCAGACCTGCGGTTATTTTCATCAGCGCGATCGCCACGGTATTCCAGACGACCTTCATCGTGTCCGGCAAACTGAACACGTAAGTGAAATTGTCGAACCCGACCCATTCCGATTTCCAGAAGCCGAACACCGGAACGAAGTTTTGAAACGCCATCACGATGCCCGCCATCGGGCCGTAGCTGTACACGAGGATGATCGCAAGTCCCGGCAAGAGCATCAGATGGAGAGGCCATTCCGACTTCAGTCTACGAATCATGCGCGATAACCTCCCGAGAGAATGGCGGAATCCACATTGGAGCCTCTAACCTGGCCCGAGCGGACATCCGTATCCGCCCGCAATACGCGGGGTGACGAAGAAGCGGGATTCCCGCTTCTTCGCGCTGTCCGTTCCCTTACTTTTTCGAGTACCATTCGTTCACTTCTTTCGTGATGTCGTCGCCGCCAAGCCGCTTCCAATCTTTGACGAACGTATCGAACGAGTCGAGCGGGGCGCCGAGTATAATTTTCGTGTACATTTCCAGCTCCATCTTGTCGAGGTTCGCTTTCTTCGATACCATGCTCGCGGTCGGCACGGTAATGAACTGGTCGGGCATGAACCGGTTTTCCTTCAAGTAGACGTTGTTGATGATCGGTCCGGAGCCCCACGAATCGCTGCGGGAAGCTTCTTTCCATGAATCGCTGGTGCCTGCGCGGTATTCCAGAATACGCGCGTATTCGCCCCGCTCCTCGGGCGTCAGCTTGGCGAGCGCCGCGTCGTCGGCCTTCGTCGAGCTTTTCAGCAGCGTCTCGAGATGGACGGATATTTCCGCGTTTTTGAACGGTTTGTATATTTTGACCGGGGCGTTCGTCCAATGGGCGATGCCCTTGCTGTCATTGTATTTGTCGTAGATGTCGCTCTTTGTATTCAAGTAGAACAGCTGCAGCCAGATGTCGGCCATTTTCAGAACGGCCTCCGGGTTTTTCACACCCTTCTTGACGACCCAGAATCCGCTGAAAATATTCAAGCCGTGCTGCAGCTTGGCCGGCTGGGAATCGATCGAGGGAACGGCGAACGGCAGCCAGCGGACTTTCGGCGTTTGTACGGACAGAGGCGCGAAGCCGGCCGTCAAAGCCCCGTAGTAAATGCCGAGCTTGTTGCTGCCGAAGCTTTCGTTTACTTTCGGCGAATCTTTGACGCCGAATTCTTTGTCGATTTGCCCGGCTTTGTACATATCCTGCAGCTTTACCAGAGCGGTCTTCATTTCCGGCAGGGTCGAGCTGTAGACGAGCTTTCCGTCCTTGTCCTTGATCCAGATGCCCTTATAGGCATGGAAGCCGTTAAGGAACCCGTTTATGATGCTGATGTCCTTATCGAGAGACAAGCCGAACGTATCGTTTTTGCCGTTGCCGTCGGGATCTTTTGTTGTAAACGCTTCCGAAATCGCCAGCAAATCGTTCATCGTTTTCGGCGCGGACAGCCCGAGCTTCTTCATCCAATCTTCGCGGATCCATACGACAGGGACCGATTCCTTCGCTACGCCAGTAAACGGCAGCCCCATCAGCTTGCCACCGATCGTCGCCGCTTCCAGCGGTTCGGGTCCGGCGTCCTTCATCACCTGCTTGATGTTATCCGTGGCGAAGTTTTTGTACACATCGGTCAAATCCTGCAGCAGTCCCGCCTTGTTCAACTGAGCGAACTGATCCGGAGTCGCCAGAAAAAAGTCCGGAATGTCGCCCGACGCCATCATCAGATTCAGCTTCTGCTCCAGCTCCTTGCGCGGCCCGTCCCACACCGTATTCACTTCGATCCCGGCCGTTTCCTTCAAATAGCGCGTCCACGGGTTGTTGTTCATATCGTCGCCCTGCGCGAACTTCGGCACCCCGTAGTTGAAGCTGGCCGTGCTCAGTTTCACCGGCGGTTCGAATTTGTTCGGCATCCCCTTCGCCACCGTCTTCGTATCGACCGGCGGCGCCGTCTTGCTTCCGCCCTCATCCGCTTTCTTCCCGTCGCCTGCGCCGCAGCCGGATACGGCCGCCGTCACCGCAAGCATTCCGGCAAGCATCCATGCACCCGTCTTAGTCATGCTTGTCAACCTCCCAATTCGTCATATGGCTCTCTCTCGTTTTCTCCTTTTCCGTGGCTTACCGTCCCCCTTTCGATACCGGTGCAAAGCGGCGTCTTCTTCCCGCCGTATCCCCATCATCGCACGGGATAAGCCGCAGCCTCCATCCGTAGTTTTGCTCACAATACCCTTTTGCCGCTAATAACCGATATTGCATATCCGATGAACAATTGAATATTGATTCCGTTAAGCAATAGTATAATATTGAAAGGAAGGCGTAACCGCTTAAATGTAAGCGCTGTCTATTTTTCTTTTCGTGTGCGGCGGCTTCAAGCTGACGGGGCATCGTTGGAAAGGGGCGTT
The DNA here is from genome assembly GCF_005938385.1 of Paenibacillus mesophilus. Classification (GTDB taxonomy): domain Bacteria; phylum Bacillota; class Bacilli; order Paenibacillales; family NBRC-103111; genus Paenibacillus_AB; species Paenibacillus_AB mesophilus. Next base: position 9,522 of record NZ_VCRA01000002.1, on the reverse strand, counting down.
GATAATGATCCCGGTAAAGTTCAAGCTGAAACGGAACTCGCTGTTTATCAAGCTGCTGGGCGGATTCATTTCCGTCATCTTGTTACTTCTCTCCTTCAACCTGTTTTCCTTCGCCTACTTCAGCGAAAATATACGAGCGGAAGTGATCAAATACAACAGGCAAAACGTGGAAGTGACCGCCGAGCGCTACGAGAACCATATCCGCATCGTTCAAGGCACGATCACAAGACTGTATTTCAACCCGAAAGTCGTCCTGCTGTCCGAATCGGCTAATGCCGAGCAATTCGAGCCGGTCAATCTCGTCGTCGAGGAAATTCGCAACATTTTGAACAACGAGCTGCTGTTCATGGACAACATCGTCATGCAGTTCGGCAAAAACAGCTTCGTCATCGACAGGCACGGACCCGGGCGGACCGACGAAACGTTTGTGCGCGCCTACGTAAGCCCGGATTACGGACCTTTGTTCTGGCTCGAGCAGTTGAATGTTACGGAGACGCTCCGATTGTTTCCGCAATCCCGATTCGCGGATGCACTCTACAACCGTACCGGCACTTATATGCCGCTCGTGCTACGCAATAAAATGAATGACGCCATGTATATCGCGGTGCTCCTCGATTCGGATAAAATGTTCCGCGCCTTCCACAGCTCCATCGACAAACGGTTTTACGTCTTGGACGAACAAGGCCGGCCGCTCTACCGTTCGACGGACGAACCGCTTCCGGACCGGGTAGGCGACAAGCTTACGGACAAAAGCGATTTTTTCAATCTCGACAACAGCTACTATTTCTATACGAAAGGCCAGACCGGGCTGACCTACGTCAACGTCATCTCCGACGAGAATTTGGCGAAGGAAGCGTCCCGGCTCAAGGTAGTCCTGCTTGCCGTGCTGGCGCTGGCTGCGGCGATGAGCGTCGCGATCTCGGTCATCGTCAGCGTCGGCTTCAATACGCCCGTGCGCACGATTATCGACACGATCGAGCATGCCGATCCGGACAGCCCGCTGCGCAGCAAAATCGACGAGTTCAATTTTATACACGACAAAATCAAAGGCATCCTGCGGCTGAACCGCGACATCCACAGCGACTTGAACGAGAAAACGGTGAAGCTTCGGCAAGTCGGCTTTATCAATAAGCTGAAAAATATTTACTCGGCCGACAACCATCTGGCGGATACGAACAAACCGTTCTTTCTCGTGCTGTTCCAGCTTACGCTTACCCGCCAATTCGGCCAGGCGCTGTCGGTCAAGCCGGAGCGGGCCGCCTTCCTGATCAAGGAATATATCGATGCGGCCGTATCCGAGCGTTTCCCCGATACGATTACGCTGCAAGCCGAGAAGGATGAAATCATGACGCTCGTTTTTACCGATAAGCCCGCCGACGAGCTCATCCGTACGCTGGAATTTATAAAGACGGTTTTCGATCGCGACAAAGCGTACTGCTTCCTGACGATCGCGTACCATCCGGAATTGCGGGAGCCTACCGGATTTACGGCGGCCTATGAAATGGCCCGGGCGATGGTGCAGCAGCGCAAGCTGAACGGGGATACGGAAATCGTCCTCGAATACATTCCCCAAGCGGTGCGCATCGGTTTCATGCCGGCCCAGGAGCGGGAATTTACGGCCCATCTGCAAACCGGCAACGAACCGGCCGTCATCGAGATCGTCAAGCGGGTGCTCGGCCTGATGGAGCGGAAAAGCTCGCCGGCGGCGCATTACATTGATTTCGCCAAAGAAGTGACCGCAAAGACGATGGCCGTCCTCATCGCGATGAACCTGGATATTAGCGGCATTTTCGATGAGCTGTCGCCCTATGAGGATATGCAGTCGTGCGCAAGCATCGGCGACTTTACGAACTTCTTCGAAGCATTTCTGGGCAAGGCGACCGCCTTGATCCACGAGAAGAAGGAAGACTGCCACCCGGCCAAACAGGTGCTGATCGATTATTTGCATCGCCATTACCAGGAGGACATCTCGCTGGAATCGGTGGCGGAGCGGCTTCACATGTCGGCCGGTTACATCTCGAAGCTGTTCAAGGATCAGACGGGATTGAACTTCTCCGATTATTTGAACGATTTGCGCATGCAAAAAGCGAAGGAGCTGCTGCAGTCATCCGACTGCAAAATCCAGGAGGTGGCCGAGAAGGTCGGATATTTCAACGTCAACTCGTTCATTCGCATGTTCAAGAAGGCAACCGGGCTTCCGCCGGGTGAATATCGCCGCCTTCACCGGTTCGGGGGAGAGGAGGCGGCAGGAAATGGAGGACAAGGATGAGACATATTTAAAGAGTACTCCGATGGAATGGGTGGATGCGATTTTACAGGGTAGACAGCAAATTGGATATTGGCTTGAACGAACCAAGCTTTGCTATTACTGAACTTGATTGCGCTAATCGCTTGCCGGACGGGCGAATTCGGCATACAGCGATCCAAATTTCACTATTACTAAACTAAAGTTCAGTATTAGTTACTCCAGGTTCATTGTTCCTCCGATTGACGAGAAGTGGAGCCAAATAGCGTAATGAGGTTCAGAAATAAGCAAATATGGTTCATTGTTCATAATATAGTCGCATCATTATCGCCGAATCTCATTAGACAACATGACTGCGGGCAGCAGTTGAAGCGGGGTCCAAACGCGCTGACATATGGTCTGCACGCCAAAAGACCGTCTGGGCATTTTCCCCCGGACGGTCTTTTTGTTCGTATGACTCGGTTTACTTCGCGTCCAGACGCTCCAGCAACTCCACGGCCATTTCGACCAGCCGCTCGCCCGTCTCTTCGGGAAACCGGTTGCGGAACGTCATTCTCGGCTCATAACCGCCTTGACGATGCGCCTCGCGGGTGCAAATATAGGCGCGAATCGTACCGTTGCACATCGTATCGATCATCGTATAGGCGCTCGCCGATTGCCTTTTGATATCCAAGCCGAACTCGACGAAAATTTCGCCGGGCAGCCCGACGACCGCCAGCTCGCCGATCCGCATCGCCTGAACCTCGACCGTCGTCGACGCCACGAGACATTCCGCCGCGATTCTTCGGATTTCCCGGGCGTAAGTCGTTTCCCGCACGTCCTGCGCACCGCTCTCCAAATATCGCCCCGCAGCTGCGATTTCCTCTTCCGTCGGACTGCGCAGTTCGACCGTAAACTCCCCGCTTTGTGCCGATACCGACACTTCGCCGCCGACGATAATTTTATCGCGGACTTTAACCACTTCCGCTCCCAAAATTCGCCCCATCCACCGGTAATGCTCCGGATCCCTCGGTCTTCTGCCGGATACGTCGATATGGTTAATGTTGCCGCACGCTCCGAACAGAAACAGGCTGACCGTTCGTTCCCCAAGCTCGCGCTTGACGAATCGGCTGAGCTCTCCCGGAAAATCGGCACAAAGCTCGGACCCGCCTACGGTGTCGGTATGGCATGCGTAGTTCGTGACGACGCCGATCGGATTGCCGTCTGCATCGTCGATCCGCATGACGAGAACCTCGGGGTCGATCGGTCCCGCTGCCCGGTCGATCAATGGATTGCCGATTCCCGGATTCGTGCGGAACGTGCCATCCTTCATGAAAAACCGGCGGTTGAACGCAATGTCCGCCTCATGCCCGCGGCCGAATCCGATCTTCGCTTCCTTGCAGGAGCGGTAAGCGAGCAGAGCGCTGTCCGCGGCTTTGTCCGCGACCCATGCCAAATAGTCCGGGCTCTCCGTACAGCCGAAGCCGGTAGACACGGGACCTCCCGTGTGGGTATGTGTTGCGGATACGAATATACCGGCCTGGTCGATGCCCGTCTCCGCCTGTACGCGGTTGCGGATCGCCTGTACGGTCGGCCTCGGGACGGAGATGGAGTCCAATACGATGAAGGCGACCGCTCCGTTATCGGTCTCAACGATAAGCGATTTCACGTACAGCGGATCTTTGATTCCGCTTGCCAGCCTCGGCCCGAAATACCCCGGGATTTCGCTTCCAAGTGCGGGCGTAATATCGACTTCCGACATACCGGCTCTAATCATGGCGCTCCTCCTGAGAGCTTTGCGATAGCAAAGCTTGCTTCGTAAGCATCAACTAAGCTTTTGCGTAAGCAAAAGCTAGCTTCGTAAGCATCATCTGAGCTTTGCGATAGCAAAGCTCGCTTCGTAAGCATCAACTACGCTTTTGCGCAAGCAAAAGCTGGCTTCGTAAGCATCATCTGAGCTGCAAGGTCATCAAATATTGCGTATAAAGCGTCTGGAATCCGGCGGCTTCGAGCCATTCCGTCAAAGCCGGATCGGACATGGACAAATTGTCGGTCACTCTCGCGCAATCGTCCCCGAACGGACCGAAAGCGGCCGCAAGTGCCGCATGGAGCAACGCCTTCGCATCGGATCGGGAACGATCGGCCGCACACTGATACAGCGTTACACCCGTCAGCTTGCCGTTGTCCCCGTAAGACTTCCGGACAAGCGCATAGGCGCCGACGGCGCCCTCCTTGTCGAATACGACAATGCCGTCGGCTTCTCTCTGATTGTACCAGGCCGCCGACCAAGCCGTTTCGTGACGGAAGAACGAAAGCTTGGGGAGCTGATGAGGCTTCGCTTGCCCGATCCGGTACCCTTCGGCGGAAAGCGCGGCCTCTGAAGGAACTGCACCGGTTAGCGGACCGGTCCGCTTCGCACCGATCAATCCGTCGCAAATCTGGAAACCAGAGCTTTCGTAAGCGGCAATCGCGCCCGCATTTTTCTGGACGACTTCCAGCAGCCCCATGGCCGCTCCGCTCTCGCGCATTGCGTCTACCGCTTCGCGCATGAGCAGCTTCGCAATTCCTTTGCCCCGATGGTTCGGACTGACGCCCGTGCCCCCGTTCCAAGCGATGTCGACGCTGTCCACCGTCTTCTTGGCCACCAGCACGAAGCCGGCCGGTTCGCTATCCACGAAAGCGGCGACCGAGAGGTCGGGGCGGATCGATTCCCGCCCCAATCTCGGTACGAATTTCTCGATCGTCGTCGACATATCGGAATAATAACCGGAAAATCCGAGATTCCACAGCTCGACCGCCTGTCGGAACGTGCAGTCGGCCAGCCGCCGTATTTCCACGGTCTTCTGCACCTCAGACCCCATGCGCCTTCCCCCTCGTGTGAGCCTTAGGAACTTTAACGGAATTACCGCCCTGACTGACGTTCCTTATACCTCGAATCCTGCCTTTGCCAGCAGACGCTCCAGATTGATGCGCGCCGCCTTGACACGCTCATCCAGCACCTCGATCGGGCTGTTCGCACTGAATTCCCCGTTCGCTCCGTCCAGCCGTTCTACGACGACCGGTCCCGAGAAGTTCGCGGACCTCAATGTGGCGAATATAGAGGCGAAATCGACGTCCCCCTCACCCGGAATCGGGAAGTCCAATTCCGCACGCTTCCCGCGATGATCTTTCGCTACGAGGGACACGGTTTGCGCCGCGATGGCGGGCAAATCTTCGGAAGGCTCGATGCCTTCGTAGAACCGTACGTTACCCGGATCGTAGCTTCCGAGAATATGCGGCGACCCTATCGTTCGCAGCGTATCCGCAATGACCGCTGCCGTCGCCGTGTTGCCCGTATGCGGCTTGATCGTCACCACGATGCCGCGCTTCCCGGCTTCCTCGCCGATCCGGCGGTACTTCTCGGCAAAGGCGTCGTTTAACAGCTTCATTTCTTCTTCGGTCTTCGGTTCATCCGGAAACCGTTTGTAGCTCGTCGTTCCGAGCGACAGCAGCTCGTCGACTCCGATCGCCTTGGCGAATTCCAACCGGCTTATCGCCTTCTCGATCGGCTGGCTTGGCGACAGCACATCCGTGCTGACAAGCGTTACGGGCTTCAGCCCGTAACGCCGGAGCAGCCCGGAAATGCGCTCCGCTTCTCCTTCCGCGCTATCGTCGAACGCAGGCTTGCCTTCGTGCGGCAAGCCGAACGATACGTACTTGTACCCCGTTGCGGCAATCGACTCCAAAGCCCGCTCGAACGGGTGCTTCATATAAATCCAGCTCATGCATGCCAGCTTGATAGACGGCTTCATCGTTACACCCCGCTGCCTGTCCGCGCGGCGCTCCGCAGCGCGGAATAATCGACCGCCACTTCGCGGCGCTCCTTGAGCGAACGGTACGCCGCTTCGGATACGGCGATTACGCGCAAGCCGTCCTCAAGCGAGATGAGCGGCTGCTTGTCATTGCGTACGCAATCGATGAAGTGGCCGTTCAGACGTACCCACATGTCGTTGTCGGAGAACGATGTTTTGCGTTCCGGACCGTTATCGTCTTTCACGAGCAGTTGGCCGTTATTGTTCACTACGGTCAAATTCTCGGTCGCGACACCGGTAATGTCGTATTCCACCCGGGTTACCCAAGGCGTGCTGACTTGTCCGATACCGCCGTTCGCGAAGCGAAGCGATACGGTGAATGCGTCCGCTACGCTGCCCGGAGGAAGCAAGTAAGTACCGCCGTATGCGAATACGGACTCGACTTCACCGCACATCCAAGTGAGCAGGTCGTAATCGTGCGAGCCGTGGGAGAAAATCGGCCCTTTTGCCGTAACGTCGTCGAAATACCAGCTCGGCGTATCGTAATAATGATCGCGGTATTTGTCGTACACGCGTTGGTTCGGATCGAGGAAATGAGTCCGCATCGACCACGCTTGAATCGGTTTGCCCGCATCGCCGCGCGACACCGTCTCCTTCATCGCCCGGAAAGCGGGAGAGAAACGGAGCGGATAAGCGACCATCGATTTCAATTCCGGGTGGGCGGCGCCTGCCGCCACGATTTCCGCGCCGTCCGCGACGGAAGTCGCTAGCGCTTTCTCCAGGAACAGATGCTTGCCCGACTCCAATACTTTCTTGGAAGCATCCACGTGCAGGTGATCGGGAGTCGCGACCCAAACCGCGTCCAAGTCTTGTTCGAGCAATGCGTCATAAGAATCATAGACGGTCGCTCCGACTTCGGCCGCCAGCGCCTCCGCCTTTTCCCTCGTCCGATTGTGCACGGCCGCAACCTTCACGCCCGGCAATGTATGCAAAGTGCGGGCATGGAGCGATCCCATCAATCCGCACCCGATAATTCCTACTTTAATCGTCTTCATGAAAATTGCCTCCTTATGTCCGTCGTTATACCGTAACCGGAACTCCTTGACTTCCGTACATCGCCCAAATGGTCCGGTGCGACTTCAAAATTTCATAGCCGTCCGTTTCCGGACGCTGTCCGGTAGCGATGCTTTCCAGGAAGTGCTCGATCTCGAACAAGACGTTCTGCCCTTGGCGGTTCGGATATTCGGCCGGACGTTCGTACAGCGTCTCGGTGCCGTCCTTGGAAATCGCCGTCACCTTCCACATGCTGTTGTCCAGCTCCAGGAAGCCTTCCGTCAAATGAATTTGGAATTTGGCCGGCGATTTCTTGTACTTCATGCCCCAGCTCGTCACCAAATGTCCAAGCGCACCGCTCTTGAATTCGATGATGCCGTGCGATGTGCCTTCCCCTTCCATCCAGTCGGTTCCTACCCGCGTGCCGAAGTGGGAAACCCGGTTCGGTTCGCCGAGCAAATAGAGCAAAATGTCGATATAGTGGCAGCCGTGGCTGAACAGACAACCTCCACCCAATTTTTCCTTGTTGGAGAACCATGTACCTGGCACCGGGTTCAGAAACGCTTCCACCCAGCCTTGAGCGCTGATCGGCACGCCGTATTTGCCGCTGTCTACCGCTTCCTTGAGCTTGCGGATCGCCGGCAAGAAACGAACGACGAAGGCGAGCATCAATGTAACGTTGTTCTCGTCAGCCGCGCGGACTACGCGGAGGCAATCTTCCTCCGAATTGGCCAGCGGCTTCTCCAGCAGAACGTGCTTGCCGGCGGCAATTGCCGTCAGCGATTGCGGCGCATGCAGATGGTGCGGCGTACACAAGCTGACCGCATCGACGTCGTCGAGAATTTTCGTCCAGTCGGTCGTATAATTGCAGCCGAGCTCGGCGGCCACCTTCGCGGCTTTCTCCTCGTCCAAATCGACAACCCAGCGAAGATCCGCGCGCTCCGCCAGCTTGTAAGCGTATGCGTGAGCGAGTCCCATGTTCAGGCCGACTACGGCCGTACGAATTTTATTCATTGCAATCCCTCTCCTTTTTGTCGGTTGGTAACCGTTTTCTACCGTAATCATACCGGGGAACGGAACGGAAAAGCTTTGGCATAAACGACGAAAAATTTGCATTTTTGTCGATCTGTTTGCACTTTATTGACACGATCGTACCCGGCGCTTACGATAAGCTTATGACAGGTCTGGAAAGAAGGATGGGGAGTCGTGGAGAAGCGATACCGGCATATATTGCTCAGGGAACAAATATCCATAGACAAAATTTATTCGTTCCATTACAGCGAGCTGAACAAAGATTATGCGTATGGCGGCGAGCAGCACGATTTTTGGGAATTTCTATACTGCGACAAAGGCGAACTGGAAATTACGACCGATTTCAGTACGTTTCATCTGAAGCAGGGAGAAATGGTGTTTTATTCGCCGAACGAATTTCACGCCCTGAGATGCAACCGGATCACGCCGCCGAACATCTTCATTATTTCGTTCGACTGCCAATCCGAAGCGATGCAGTTTTTCACTCATAAGGCGCTTCGTCTCGGCAACAGTGAGCGGGAACTGCTGTCTCTCTTGATCGAGGAAGGCAACAAGCTGTTCGAGCTTCCCGTCGCGAAGCCTTACTTGGCGCCGAAGTCCGAGAAGCCGATGCATCCGCTTACGAGAAAGGAAAAGCCGGAATTCGGGTCCGAGCAGCTGATCAAAATTTATTTGGAAGCGCTGCTCATCCGGCTGATCCGCAATAACCAGAATCGGTCGATCGAACCGAAATTGTCTTCGATTACGAAGGAAAAAGGCCAGCGCGACCTGATCGGACGCATCGTGGACTATTTGGACGCCCATTTGCTGGATCATCCTACGCTCGACAGCGTATGCGCCGAATTCGCCCTTAGCAAAACCCACTTGCGCGCCGTCTTCCGGGAGCATACCGGCTCCGGGATCACCGAGTATATCGGCAAGATGCGCATCGAGCGGGCCAGACAATATATCCGCGAGGAAACGTGCAACGTGACGGAAATCGCGGAAAGGCTCGGCTATTCGAGCATCCATTACTTCTCGCGCCAGTTCAAGAAAGCGACGGGCATGGCGCCGTCCGAATATTTAAAAACGATGAAGGCGCGAATGTAAGACCCACGATATTCATGGAAAAGCCAGGCCATTCGGCCAATGTCATTAAGTTAAGCTCAAAGACAAGACCAGGAATAAAAATGGAATTGGAAACGGCATGGGAAAAAGCCCTGTGCCGTTTGTTTTTTTGGTGCCAGCAAGGAAAAAGCGTACAGCAAACAAAGCGGATGGAATATCCACTTAAAAAATGTTCATGTGAACGGAATTATGCTACTCTGTAGACGAAGCTAACGACTGATTTCCAGCGGATTTTGCGCGTATTCTTCTGCCCTGGACGAATGGGTCGAATCGGCAAAATGTTTTTGCGAATCAGCGCTTCAACATCGGGCGGGG
>NZ_VCRA01000019.1 GCF_005938385.1 Paenibacillus mesophilus | reverse complement strand
CAGGTTGCCTACGTGTTACTCACCCGTCCGCCGCTAACCCCGAAGGATTCGCTCGACTTGCATGTATTAGGCACGCCGCCAGCGTTCGTCCTGAGCCAGGATCAAACTCTCCAATAAGGTCCCGGTTCCCCGGGGTCCCCGAAAAGTAATCGGTGTTGCTGCAAAGCTTCACGTCACTTTTTGGGGTGAAGAAGAGCTGATAGCTCATTACTTGACTAGCTTGTTTGGTCTCTTACGAGACCTTCACTTGCACACTCGTTGTTCAGTTTTCAAGGAGCAATCATTTTGAGTTCGACCGACTCATTCAAGCGGCCGGATAATCAATATATCATACTAATTAAGATATTTGCAAACTGCAATTTTTTCCAAGGTCGCTATTCTGCATTAAAACTATAGCTTCGACGACCAGAAGACCAATATATCATATGCAACTTACATGATTCAATATAAAAATTAACCAGTACTACTAAAGTCTGCTGGTCCATTCAGTCAAGCCTCAAGGATTCTACCGTGAAGTTGCTGATAATTATGTTTAACCACATGTGTATATATCTGAATCAGGTTTTAAGTTAGCAATTTTGCAATACGATTTAACACCCTATATAGTGATGGACAGAAAACGCACAGGATGCGTCAACAGCCGATAGCCGTCCTCCGGTTTTATGCCATGGTCTCCAGCATTTTGTGGGAGACCTGATAGAGCAGCTGCTCTTGGTTTAAATATCTCCGGAACTCTTCCACGATGTATTCGGCCATCCGCCCGACCTCCGCTTTGTTGCTGCCTGCCATGTGGGGAGTCAGGAGGACGTTATCCATTTTCAAAAACTCGCTATCCGAACGAACAGGTTCCGGAAAGGTGACATCAAGTATGGCAGTCCTTGTCGGAACATCGTGAAGCGCCTTGATCAAATCAGCCTCAACGACTTGTTTCCCTCTTCCGGTATTGATAAAGGTTGCGTTCGGAAGCATCCGATCGAAATGCTCCTTGTTCAGAATGCCAACCAATGCCGGAAGATTGGCGAGATGATTGGATATCGTTTGACACTGCGAGAAGATTTCGATTAGATCGGTCTTTTTAACACGCAATCGTTCGGCAGCATCATCAGGCATATACGGATCGAATACATAAATTTCCAGATGGTAAGGTTTCAGCAGCTCGATTACTTTTTTACCGATCATCCCGGCACCGATGATACCAACCTTGACCCCATAATTACCTGGAAACGTGTGGGAATACTTGGACGCTTCATCTCGATTTCCTTTGCACATCGCTGAAGTCTGATGAAAACCTTTATTGGCCAACACAATTTGCGCCGCCGTGTATTCGGCGACCGGGATCGCATTAGCCGCCCATGCGCTTACGACGGCGACATTGCAGTTAAGAAACGGACGGGCAAAGCTCTGCACGCTGCCTGCAGAATAAAATAGCGCTTTCAAGTTGGGCAAATACCGCTTGATTTCCTCTTCCGTAATAACCGGCATTCCCCAGGTGGAAAAAACGACTTCGACCGACTGTAGATCCGCTGCATGTTTATCCAAGTTTTCCCGATTAATGGTCTCCGGGTAAATATCCGCATACTCGGCTAGCTCCTGCTGTATTAGGGTACTATACACACCGTCGATTCTTTGTTTCGTTCCGAAAAATACAGCTTTTCTCTTCATAAACCAGCCTCCCTCATGCATACGAATCACTGCTTACAACGAAACGTACGGAACTGCGACATCTGAGAAAATCGAAGATCGTAAATGTCGGATTAGGTAGGGTAAGTTTGCGGAACTCATGTCTTCTCAAGGTCGAAGGCAATTAGGACAGCTTCCTCGTCGAGTATAGTCTAAAATCGTCCAGCCGGTTCCACCAGCAACCCTTATAGTTGTACTGATTAAATCGCAGCGCCTCTAATGAATATCCGAGCATTAAACCTTTTCATAACACAGCATACAACAAATGTGGTTCGGTTGTAAGGTGTTTCGGATCGTATGCTATGTAGTCATTTTTCGCATCAAATATTCCGCATCTTGACCAACCCAACCCATTAGAGCGGATCCCCGACGAGATTGCCACGGAAGTCCCAAAAAATATAGTCCGGCTATAGGACTTACACCTCTTTCATGTTGTGGGATCCCGTTAGTATGTAGAGCTCCGGGAATATGGACCCAGCTATAGTCGGATCGAAATCCGGTAGCCCATATCACGTTAGCGGCGCGAGCCGATGTACTGTCTTCGAATCGTATAGTGTCTCCTGCAGCACTGACAGCCCGCGGCTTCATCTTAACGGTTTTCGCATTCAGCAGGTTCTTTAATTCCAAACCATATATTTGTTCCGGTTTTTTCTTCAGCCAGGATGCTCTTTTCGTATTGAGGTCCGCATCCAACAAACCCATTTTGTTAAAATACCAAAAAATACTTTTACCGAGGAAATATAGCGGCTTGAAGTCCATTCTATGACCTACCGATATCGTTACTTCATGCTGCTTGGCCAACTCGACAGCAATTTGTGCGCCGGAATTCCCGGCACCTACTACCATTACGGGACCCGCATTCAATTCGGCTGGGTTGCGATAATGGGAAGAATGCACTTGATATAGATCCGGATTTAGACCATTGGAAAACGAAGGTATGAAAGGCTTTTGAAAAGGACCGGCAGCAATAACCACTTCCTTAGCCGTAAATTCCTCTCCTTGCTCGCTTCGGAGATAAAACCCTTTTTGCGTTTTTTTCAACAAGGTGATGGTTGTGTTGAACAAGATGGGAAGCGAAAAGTGCCGGGCGTATCGTTCCAAATAGTCCGCGGCTTCATCTTTTGCCGGAAGACCATTGCGCCTCCCGGCAAATGCTAACCCGGGCAAGCTGTTATACATTCTTGGGGTGAATAAAAACAAGGAATCATAGCGATTTCTCCAACTGTCGCCAGTACGTCCGTTAGCATCGAGAATCACAAAATGAGAACCATTTTTTTGTAAATAATAACCCATAGATAACCCAGCTTGACCCCCGCCGATAACGATTACATCTTTTTCAATCATTTTTCTTCTACCCTCCAGTAATCCTCCAGTTAAACATGCAAGTACATGCTTGCAGATTGGACGAAAAAACACTAGGGTTTTAATCCCCTAGCAAACGTGCTTACGCTATGCAACAAAAATGCATCCGTATCCAACTTCGTGATCCGATCCCCGTATACCGAACGGGAAACAAAAAATCCGAGATTGAGCCAAATAAACGACATCGCCTGTGCTTCTAATTCCGTCTCCCGCAGCAGCTCTTTTTCTCTCATAAGCTGAAAATATCTCATTAAACCTTGCTTGAAGTCTCGCGGTATACTAGCCGCCTTCTCGTCCAATTCCGGAATTACGCCGGCTTCTTTAAGACCGATCATAACGATGTCTCCATTTTTCAGCATGAAGTTCTGGTATGCTTTGGAGAGGGTAAATAAGTCCTTCTCCAAATCCCATACTACATGGTTAAGCACTCCTTCGAACGTTGATAAATATGAATATTGATCGACCAGTGCCTCCACAATGCCCTTCTTACTTCCAAAGTGTCGAAATAACGTGGTCTCGTTAACCTTTGCCTCTCTCGCAATGGCTTTAGTTGTTACCGCCTTGAACCCTCTCTTTTGCATCAATGAGGCCGTTGCGTTTAATATTTTATCCCGCGTATCTTCAGGTGAATTTTCCACATAATCACATCCGCTCACGCAAGTGCTTGCATGCATAGTTTAAAACTTATCTTCAGTAAAGTCAATTTAGACTGAAGGAGCCGGCAGTATAGCGCGGCCCCTTATGTTCAGACATGCAATGAGCGCGGATGTAGGGCAAGGTTGGCCAGCAATTCAGTTCCGATTGGAATGTCGAGCTGTTTCAGCGCCAACAACACCGCACCGGCCACAGGTGAAAATGCGGGCTTGACTAGCGCATACCTTTTGTTGTTTCCCGCCTTCATTCGGATAGCAAGCTGTTGTTCGAAATAACGGCTGTTGACTACGCTCCCTATTAACGATACCTTGACCTCGGGTTCGGTAAAATAAGAAGCAAGCAGCTCTACTCCTACCATGATCTGATGAACAGCTCGATCACATACGGTTTGGGCCAAACGACTGTGCTGCAAGGCCGCTTCGGTGAGGAACGGCGCCAGCTCCGCGAACCTTCGATTCCTCTCCCGCCGATCGGCGATGAAGCCATTTAGTGCCAGCTGCGCAAGCTCTTCCACCGAAGCCAGCTTCCAATATTGCAGCATTCTTTGAATCAATTCAGCATCGCTTTCATCGATATTCCCGGCCAACAATTCGTACGTAGCATCGTACGCTAGAAAACGGGCCGCGCTGGCTGCATACTGGTGCAGATCGTAATTGCGGATCTGCCTGCCGGTTTCGTTCATGGCAAAAATGATGGAGCCGGTGCCGGAAATAACGATAATTCCGGGCTCTGACAGCAAGGCACCGCTGTGAGCGACCACGGCATCGTTGACGTGCAGCTTGTTGCATACCAGACCTTCCATTTCAGTCAAAGGGAGAACCCATTCCAAGTCCGATTCGGAGTCGTACCCGGCGAAGCCTCCTGCTAAGGCGGCCACCTCATCTATTTCCTTGTTGGCCTGCCGCAGAGCCTCTTGGATTGCTTCCTGCACGTTATGCTTCGCCTGCAAATCCTTATGTACAGATGAGGCGCCATTCTCCACATAGGACATGACTTTACCTTCAAAGTCAGAGACCATCACACGCGTGTGGGTGCCTCCTCCGTCTATTCCTATTACAACACTGCCATTTGTTCTCTGATTCATGTGCCATACCTCTCTTCTATCGGCAAAATAATGGAGACTCCTGAAGCCTAAACAGCTTATTTCCTACGTGACAGCCATCCGCCTCCAGTCGGCCCTTTGTTGGTCGGACTTCTTTGCTCTCTTTTTGGCTTGTTATCAACTGGCTCATTCATATCTTTCATTTTAGTAAGATAATTCGCTATTGTGTTATATTCATCCATGCTTCGTAAAAATAATGTGTTCAGCACCTCTCTGAGTTCTCCGTTTGCCTTTACAAGGTGGCACACAATGTTATATCCGTTAATCCTATTTTCAATATAATCAGAATACAAATACTCGGAACGATGTAAGGATTTCATCTGGATCCGCATTTCTTCTCCATCAAGCATAGTTATTTTCAAACCATCGGCTAAGAGCTCTAAGTGGCCCACCTTTCTCGAGCTGCCTACACCAATGTAATCTATTTTATGTACCATCTCAACACACTCCCTGACAAAGCGAATTTGGTTACTACAACTTCATAGAGCTCGGCACCTTTCACCAGCGTCGCTTTTCCCAAAACACGAACCCCCTAATCGAAAACGGAGATATAAATGTACAACCTTATAGTCGTCGACCGCGGCTAATCAACGATACGTTCTTGCCGCTCGCCGCGGCTATTTATTTGCGAAATGCAACGAACAGACCGACTTCCTTCGTTATGTGAACCGCACCTTCCGCTCTTATCGTTTCGTCCAGCATAGCTTCTAATCTGGACAAACGGCTGTCGGTTAAATTTTCCCTGCCTCCGGGCGTCGTTCGAATGTAAGCGATGAGCGGCCCGGCATCCGTCACATTCAAGGCATCCTGATATCGATGTAAACGGATATCTGCGAAACCTGCCGCGTCAAGCTGATCTTCCCCGTTTTCCAAACCGAATTCGCAGGCGAAATCCTGACGACCCGTATCATAATTGGGATTGAACACGCTTAGAAGTCCCTTTACTTCTTTCATATGGTTCGTGCCCATCGTCGATGCGAACAGTACGCCTCCTGGCTTAAGAACGCGACGTATTTCTTTCAAAGACTGGTGTCGCTCGCTTACATGGTACAGCATATGATTGGCCAACACCGCATCGAAGCTGGCATCCGGAAAAGGGATCGAGCGTGCGTCGGCCGGCGTGAAGCGGAATCGGTCCGGAGGTACGCAATGCCCGAGGCTCTCCTTGGCATCATTCAGCATGCCCTCAGACAGGTCGGTTAGCGTAACGTCCCAGTCCGGCGGTATCCTGTCCGCATTTCTCCGCCACAAAGTTCCGTCCCCGCAGCCAAGCTCAAGGATCGTGCTTTGTCCTGACATTATCAAGCGATCGAATAACCAATGATGCCACTTGTACGGGTTTTCACTGAATTCGTCATGGAGACGTATCCTCGTTTGAAGATTGTACGCGCTCTCGTATTCCTGATTCACTACCCGGATGATGGAGGCGAACAATTCCCATGCCGGGCTGTTTTCACTGCCTTCTGCTGTCGATCGCCGATTCTTTTCCTCTCCGTTTTCCAAGCTTTCCAACAGCGTAAGCGTCTCCTTCACCGTCTTTTGGACAAGGCGAAGATGATCCATTTTCTGACCGATAATCGCGCTCTGGACTCTCAAGGATTCCTTCAGATCCGCCTCGCGCCCGTCATTGTGAATGATTCCCCGGATCTCGTCGATAGTCAGACCGATATATTTAAGCGTCATGATTCTTTGGAGGCGGGCCAAATCCTGGTTTGTGTAATACCGGTGCCCCACGCTCGTTCTATGACTCGGCTTTAAAAGTCCTTCCTTATCGTAAAATCGTACCGTGCGTATCGTGACGCCGGCTTTGTCAGCAAATTGTCCCGCGGTCATCCATTCTTCGTTTCGCAACTGCATTGTTGTAACCCCCGTTGACCCTCACTCTCGCTTCATTACGAGCTCTATTATAATTCCGTCCTTCAGTTCCTAACAGTGAATTGTTCAGGGAACTCGGATACGAAACCAAAACGACGGGCGATAATCTGTACGATGCGTTCGGAAGCAAGTCCATCTCCAAAAGGATTGACGGCATTGGACATCTTATTATAAAAATTCATATCGGTAAGAAGTCTAGTCGTTACGGCATGAATCGTCGACTCTTCAGTCCCCGCCAGGTATACGGCATTAGCTGTAACAGCTTCGGGTCGTTCCGTCGTATCGCGCATTAGCACAAGCGGTTTCTTAAAAACGGGCGCTTCTTCCTGAAGACCCCCGGAATCACTTAGGATGAGAAAGGAACGAGACAATAAATTAACCATATCGGGATAATCTATCGGATCGAGCAGATGGATTCTATCGTGCCCCGAAAGGACATCGAGTGCTGTTTCACGAACAACCGGACTTAAATGAACGGGGTATACCACTGCTACATCCGGGTTTTCGTCCGCTATACGTCGTATCGCACGAAACATCCGGATCATGGGAGCTCCATAGTTTTCTTTCCGATGAGCGGTCATCGTAATGATTCGGCCCTTTTGTTTAACAAGGTGATTTAATCGATCTTCTTTAAACACATAATCCGGGCGACTTGTCAAAATGGCTGCATCAACCGCAGTTTGTCCCGTTATGAAAATATGATTTTCACTGCAGCCTTCTCTGATTAGGTTCTCCTTGCTAGTAGATGTGGGCGCAAACATGATGTCGGATACTACATCGACGATTTTTCTATTCATCTCTTCCGGCCATGGCGAGTATTTGTCGTGTGAACGTAATCCTGCTTCAATATGCCCGACAACTATTTTATGAAAAAAGGCAACCATGCCTCCGCACACTGCGGTTTGAGTGTCTCCGTGGATTAAGATTAGATCAGGACGTTCCTCGGATACAACTTTATCCAATCCGGTAATTGCAGCAGACGTTATATAGGCTAAAGTTTGATTTTGTTTCATGAGGCATAAGTCGATATCGGGTTGTATATCAAAATGAGAGAGCGCTTGATCGAGTTGCTCCCTATGCTGCCCGGTAACAACGACCTTTGTTTCAAACCATTCCGGAAATTTTTTTAACTCTTGGACTACAGGGCACATTTTGGTTGCCTCGGGACGGGTTCCGAAGATAACCATCACTTTTTTTCGAGCTGTTTTTACCGTTGACATTGCAACACCTTCCCCCTTCATTTGTGCTTCAAATCAAGCGTACGGGATGACGTTACGTCACATGCAAGGGGAATAATGCGAAACCGCCGCGCACAAGAAAAAAGCCGCGATTTACGCGGCAATTCAAGAGATCTTACTTTTTATCCAACAGCTGTTTGTCAACTTCCTCGGCAAGGGACGTTAAGGCCGCCATCACTTCAGCCTCTGTCTTCGCCGCCAAAATGCTCTTGTCCGTCAGTCGGACCGCACTTAATGCTGCGTTCCGATAGATGATCGGCTTGACTGCATAGTTCAATTCTTCAACCAAGACATCCATTCCCGGAACTTTATTCTGTCCCGATTTGGCTACGGCCGATTTCACGGTCAGCATTGCCGACTTCCCCCAATCTTTCTGGAACTGGCTGTCTGGATTAAGGAGGACATCCTTCATAAATTTCCAGGCGAGCTCCTTCTGCTTGGAGCTCTCAGGTATGGACAACAGGCTATAATAGACCGAGTTGGCCTTGGCACCTTTCTCCAAAAAGGGCAATGCGGCAATACCGAACTTTCCTGCTGTTGCTGCATTCGCCTCCAAAGGGGAGAACATGTTCGCTACAGAAATACCCATGCCCGCCGAGAATGAACGCAATTCGTTGTAAACCGGAATTCCTACGGCGGAAACGCCTTTACTCGCTTTGCTCGTATTCATATAGTTCAACAGCTTGGCGAATGCCGCAACGACAGGCTTGCTGTTCATATAACCGCTTACCCGATTGCCGTCAGCCGACACAATGCTTTGTCCGGTGCTCTGCGCGATCGACTCGAACGTAAACATATCCAGCGGAACGATGCTCCCGTATACTTCTTTCCCCTCGATCGGATTGGCTGCCTGCAGCTTGATCGACAGATTCAAAAATTGATCCCAAGTCCAGTCCTTGCCGGGATATGGGATTCCGGCTTTGTCAAACCATTCCTTGTTGTAAAATACGGCGAGCGGCAGCGGATTGAGCGGAATGCCGATCAGCTTTCCCTTTACGGTCGACATTTCAACTAGTTTCTCGTACAGGTCGTCCGTAGTCCTTTTATCCGACTTAAACATCGCCAACAGATCGGCAAAAGCGATTTGCTCGATCAATATCGTATCATATCCGGTGTAAATGAGATCCACCGCTTTGTTATTATTTTTGACCTTTCCAATAGAGCCGTTCTGTATCCTTTTGACGCGTCGAGCTTTTCTACGTTTACTTTGACCCCCGGATTCGCTTCTTCAAACTGCTTGGCGCTATTCACGAACGGACCGGTCTGGCTGATGTTCGCGTCCGGCATTACAATCGTGATCTCTTTAACGCTCGGAACGGTCGTGGTTGGTTTGTCCGTTAATACGGAGCATCCGGTTATAGCGCTCGCGGCAAGTACAAGTGCGCCAGTTACAGCGAATTTTTTCAATAATCTTCACACTCCTCTTAGGTAATGTAGCTATTGGTACTGGAGGAACAAAGTCGATGGAAGATGTACCAATATTTACTATCATTGTACCAAGTTGGAGTAGTTCTAACAATCCCGAATCATGGGGTTTACCTGCAGCTCTTTTGATAAGCTATTGTCAATGTGCTTGATGATCTTGGCCGGATTGCCGCCTACGATCACGTTACCCGGGACATCCTTTGTCACAACTGCTCCGGACGCAATAACAGCATTATTCCCTATCTTAACGCCGGGGTTGATAACCGCACGTCCGCCAATCCATACGTTGTGGCCAATCGTAACCGGCTTCCCGAATTCCGCTCCGGAAATTCGATCCAGAGCCTCTATGGGATGAGTCGCGGTATAGATATGCACGCCGGGAGCCAGGAAGCAGTTGTCGCCAATACGAATTTCACACACATCGAGCAATACGCAATCGAAGTTTGCATAGAAGTTCTCGCCGATATGAATGTTGTACCCATAGTCGCAGCGGAACGAGGGTTCGATGTAATACTGGTTTCCCGTCGAGCCGAACAACTCCCTCAGGAACCCGTTTCTTTGTTCATCGTCCGTTTCAAGCGACTGATTGAACAGCCGCGTCAAACGGCGTGCGTTTAAACGATCCTTCACCAGCTCCGGATCGGCCGCCCGGTAAAGCTCGCCGTTTACCATCTTTTCTTTTTCGGTTTTTGATGGCACAAAGAAACATTCCTTTCGCAGTAGAGTTCTTACACAATGATAATGTCCCTTTCGCCTTTCCTTATTCATCAAACCGTCTCTCAACCTTCCCGAACGGTAATAACCACATTGCCTTTCTTATGGCCCTGCTCCGCATAGCGATGGGCTTCTGCAGCCTGCTCCAACGGATAACGGCGGTCGATGACCGAACGCAGCTTGCCTGACTCGATCAGTTCCTTGATATAGATCAAATCTTCTGCGTTTTCCTTCATTGTTCCTCCGATCACCTGCTTATCGCTTCTCAAGTTGACCAACAACCCTCGAACGATCATCAAAGGATTCACATGATACGCTAGCAAGTAGAAGCCGTTCGGAGCCAAACACCCGACGCAATCCTTGAATGGACTCTTCCCCACCGTATCGAAAATGATATCGTAGACCGGACCACCGTCCGCGAACCGCTCTTTCGTGTAATCGATGACCCGGTCGGCGCCCAGCGATCTTACCAGCTCCACATTCGACGTGCTGCAAACTCCAGTCACCTCCGCTCCGAAATGCTTCGCCAGCTGCACGGCATACGTCCCGACGCTGCCGGAAGCTCCATAAACGAGAACGCGCCTGCCGCGCGTGATGCCGCCCTTCCGGAGAAATTGCAAGGCCGTATAGGCACCGACCGGAACCGCCGCCGCCTCATCGAACGTCATGTTCACCGGCTTGAGTGCGACGCAGCCGGTCTCGGGCAAGCATTTATACTCGGCATATGCGCCGAAACCGATCCCACAGGCGGCATAGACGGCATCCCCGGGCCTGAATCGAGTAACGCCGCCGCCCGTCGATTCAACTACGCCGGCCAGTTCGAATCCGAGAATCCGGACGCGTTTCGGTCTCCACAAACCGTTGAACAGCCGCGCCAGGAAAGGATCTGCCTTGCGCAAGCGCCAATCCCCCGCTGCCGCGGTTGTTGAATAGACCTTAATCAATATTTCATCGTCTTTGGGTACCGGCTTGGCGACCTCCTGCAGCTGTAGTACATCGGGCGGTCCGTAGCGCTCGTATACGATCGCTTTCATTCACTTCTCCTCCGTTCACTTTCGTAGTTAATGGGAAACCCGGGGTGAAGCCATGCGTGCCGGAGGGGCCGGTCTTTTACGGATAGCCCATTCGGCAACGGCGAGGTTGATCACCCAGCCCGCGCCCATCTGCAGCGCTTCGCCGAGCTCACTCGGGGGGCCGATGATCAATGCGCCCACCAGCTGGGTCAGCACCTGCGTGCCCGCGCCAAGCCCGATCGCATAGCCGCGCATCATCCATGCACGGTGCCGGTTCGCGTTCCCTCGCCGGATCGCGGCAAAGCCGAGAAGGATGGACACGACCATCGCCGACCCAAACAAGAGCCGCAATACATAAAGCAGCTCGCCGGTGCCGGCCGGGCGGGAATAGAACAAGGTCATCCACAGCCCAGAGAGCCCGACCAGCAGTCCGCATAAAACCAGGAACCGACCGGCCGCTCGGTGCCAGCCGGGCATGCGCTGCCGAAGACCGGTTGCGAACTGGAACGCACCCAAGAAGGCATACATACTTGCGCTCAGGATATGAAGCACCACCGGCAGGGGCGAAGCGAAGAATCGTGCGTTGGCCGGAGTGATTTCCGCGCCGCCGGCCAGCTCGGACAGCCGGAAGGCGCCGGCGGCGAGGGGAACGGCGCTCAGCGCGAGCAGTGCGGCGGGCAAGAGCCACTCTTTCGAAACCGCCTTTGCCGACGCCGGTGCTTTGGTTTTCTTTGATGCAAGCTGAGGCGGGTCGGGTGCTTGACCTGTATTAGTAGTCATTTGTTTTCATTTTCAGCTCCTTGGACTGATTCAGGTGCCGATTGCTTGGTATAGAAGGATCGGGCAACCAGATTGACGGAGACCAAAGGCAAGCCGAGATCGCGCACTTTTCTCAGCAAGCCGTGTAATGCGGCTTGATCGACAACCAGGCCGGAGAGGATGGTTGATCCGTCGTGTACTTGGGTGAAGGTCATGCCCTCAAACCGGTCGGCCCACCGGGCATCCAGGTGTCCCTTGAGGCGAATTTCGTACCGTTCATGCTCGTGCCGGTCCTCCGTTGATTCCTGTATTTCACTCATTCTGCGCCTCCTTCCATGTTTCTTCCGTGAAGCTCCACTCGGTTGTGACATCGTTCCCTTCTATATCAAAGATACACGTTCATGTGGCGAAACGGAATCACCACATGTGGTGATTGTCGTGGTGATTTGTCTGTCGGAAGAGAAAAAGCCCCGGTAAGCGGTATGCCGCATGCCAGAGCCCGGAGAGCCGATTGCCTTACGCTAGAACAAATCGAGATCCTTAGCCCGGCGGACTGCAGCCCGCCGGTTGTTCACCTGAAGCTTGTCGTAAATGTTCTTCGTATGGGTCCGCAAGGTATTCAGGGACACCATGAGTTCGCGTGCTATGTCCGGGCCGCTCAAATCGGTTCCGAGCATCCGGAGCACGTCCCGTTCTCGTTCGCTCAGCGGCTCGCTTGCAATCGGTTTGGCGTGTTTTCTTATGCCCTCTTCCTTGCCAAAGGCTGACAGGAGATGACGGACATAGTCCTTGGCGATCCCCTGTTTCACGGCCGCTTCCAGCAGGGCTGCCATAGGTTCGCCTTCATCCACAAAGATGCGGACGTAGCCCTCGGGTTCAGTCAAGGTCAGCAGACGTTCCAGCGGTACGAGCGCAGCAGGGATGTCGCCCAACCTATGGTGGGCAAGTGCCTGCACGACCAGGATTTCGACCGCGCTTCCCAGCCTCCCGCCTGCTTCCGCTGCCTGGAGGAGGCGCTCCAGGAGTCCCATCGCCTCAAGCATGGAGCGGTCTGCGCGGTCGCTCTTGAACCGGGCCAGAAGCACCCTGGCCAGTGTAATGTGATCGAATTCGCGAAGGTAACTAAGCTCGTCACGGGCGGACAAGCTTTGCTCCCGTGCCCAGTCGAGGGCTTCACCCAACTTCCCCTGCGCGACCCACACCCGTGCCTTTAATGCCGCTATAGGACGAACATTTGGGAAAAAATCACTCACATACAGCTGCTCTGCCTCGTGGAGCAGCTCGAGCGCACCGTCCGGATCTCCCTGAGCCTCCCGTATTCTAGCCATGGCGACGCACCAGCGATACCGGTATTGCGGGAAACCGGTGTGCTCGCCCTGCTCCTTGCTTCTCAGCAAGTGCAGCGTGGCGGCTTGCAGATCGTCATACTCGCGGTATATCTCACTCATGCCCACGTACATGTCTGCCGTTCCCCGCAGTACTGGATCTCCTTGCAACGTCGCAAGCTGCAATCCCTGTTCATAAATACGCATCGCTTGGCGGAGCCGGCCTTGCGCAATCCGTATATCAGCCAGAGCGATAGAGCCCCCGATTACGTCAAAGATGTTCCCGGCCTGCTGCACATTCGCCATGCCTTCGGTAAACATCCGGTGCGCCGCCTCGAGAGCCCCGCTCGTCCAGAACGCAAGTCCCAGGAGTGCGGTTGCCGCTCCGCGCACGAGATAGTCGTCCTCGGGTACGAGTTCGAGCACCCGCCGGGCGTACTTCATAACGGAGGGCACATCGCCCAGTACCTGGGCATGTGCGGCACGGTACACGGCAATCGCACCAGGCAGACGGCGAAATTCCTCTTCGTCCACGACGATCATACCGGCAGGCAAGGCTTCCGGTCGCTCATGCATATCCGCTGTCGGCACCAGCCACCGTTCGGCGTCTCGCAGCCGGATCTCTACGGCCTCTAACTCGCCGCAAGCAAGTAACGACCAGGCATACCCGACGCTTAGCACAGGCCTGCAGCGAACCAGCTCGTCTGGGAGCGTCTTCAGCCAGCCCAGCACCGCAACCTCTTGTCTATTTTGGCGCATAACAGGTAATGACCGCTCAATCAGATCCGCCGCCCGCGCGAAATCTTCGGCGGCAAGCGCGTGGCGAATCGCATCGGCCGCCGAGCCATACCGCTCATGCCACATGCTCGCTCGCCGATGCAGCTCAGCTACCTGATCGGGCTCCTCTTCCGCCCTCAAATGCACCGAGAGTACCTCGGCAAAGAGGTGATGATAGCGATACCAACAGCGCCTGTCATCGAGTGGAACGACAAAGAAATTTCCTCGCTCCAAAGCCTCCAACCGCGCGTTGCCCGCCTCCTGACCGGTGACGGCATCGCACAGCGGGCCTTGTAAACGGTCTAGAATGGAGGTCCGAAGCAAGAAGCTCCGGACATGCTCGGGCTGACGCTGCAGAACCTCTTCGACCAGATAGTCCGCAATGTACCGATTGTCTCCGGCGAATGCCCGAATGAACGAAGGAATGTCCTCGCTCCCCTGCAATGAGAGTGCCGCCAGCTGAAGCCCCGCAATCCAGCCTTCGGTGCGGGTTATCAGCGCAGTAATTTCGTCATCCGTTAGACCGAGGCCCATCACCTGTTTAAGGAATGATGCCGCTTCGCCGGGTGTAAAGCGCAGGTCGGCGGCACGCAACTCGGTCAAATGGCCCCGTGCGCGTAACCGGCTTAGCGGAAGTTGAGGATTTTCTCGGGTGGCCATCACCAGGTGCGCCTGCGGCGGGAGATGCTCGAGTATGAAGCTGAGCGCTTCGTCGATCCATTTGGAACTAACAATATGGTAGTCATCAAGGACGAGTACGAATTTGAACGGGAGGGCCGAGATTTCATTGAGCAGGATCGTTAGAATCGATTCGGCCGATGGCGGCCGTGGCGATTTGAGCGCGCTCACTACGCCTCCTCCAATGTTCTCTGCTATCGTCCTCAGAGCGGCGACAAGGTGAGTAAGGAAACGTGCAGTATCGTTGTCCCCTTCGTCCAATGACAGCCATGCTACTGGTCGATCACAACAGGCGACCCATTCGCTGACCAGCGCAGTCTTTCCAAAGCCGGCCGAAGCAGAGACGAGGGTCAGCTTGCGATCAAGACCCTCGTTCAGCCGCTCGATCAGGCGTGGTCGGAGGACGACTTTAGTCCGTGGCGGGGGGATAAACAATTTCGTAGATAAAATCGGCATATTCATAGATTTATTGACTTCCATCCGCATAGGCCAACATCATTGTCATCATGGATTGCCCCATTCTCTGTCTCTTCTGATTCCTGCCCCTATTATATTTCATAGGGAATCCGAATGAAAAGGAAGAGATTGGACAATCCAGCGCACCGGAAAACAACCCGGCCTCATCAAGAGACCGGGTTGCCGATTGCCGATAATTAGTCCCGCTTCGCTCTCGGCGCGCTTTCGAAGCCGATCGACTTATGCGTGCCGTCGCAGAACGGCTTACTGCCAGATCCGCCGCACCGGCACAGCGAGAACGATTCTTTGTGTTCGAACGGGTTGCCTTCCGCGTCCACCAGTTCGACCGGCCCTGTCACCCGAAGCGATCCGTTGTCGTTCACTTTAATCGTCACTTTATTCTGTTCTGCCATAAGCGTGCCCTCCTAGTACGATAATTAATACCAATCCGAAAGAAGTCCTCTTCCTCTGCAGGGGGGGTGAATTTCGGATAGGCGAAGCCTAAATGAACTGTTTTTTGTCGAATCCCTCGTGTTTTTTCCCTTGTAACATTTTCTATAATTGGGTGGAGAATTCGTGGTGAATAGGATATAATGGGAACGCGCGTTCTTATAAGGGGGCATGCATGTGCAAATGACCTTTCAGTTTCGCCTTTATCCGACTCCCGAACAGGAACAACTCATGAATCGAACACTGGAATGTTGCCGAGAGCTGTACAATAGGGCGAAGGAACAACGCGAGACCGCCTACAAACAGGAAGGCAAAACCATCACCTATACCATGCAGCAGAATGAACTGCCTGCCTTCAAGAAGGAGTTTCCCGAATACAAGAACGTTCATTCGCAGGTACTGCAGGACTGTTTGCGGCGTTTGGATGATGCGTATCAGCGTTTCTTCCGCGGTGAAGCCGGGTACCCCCGCTACAAGTCTACTGACCGATACGTTTCCTTTACTTACCCGCAACCCGGCGCGGTTGAAAAGACGTTTGCCAAACCAGGATTCGTCTACCTTTCCAAAATCGGCGTTGTCAAACTGAATGCTCACCGCCCCTTTGACCCTTCGAACGTGACGCAAATCAATGTGAAACGGTATGTGGACAGTTGGATGGTCAATATTAGCGTGAAAGTGCCTGATGCGGAAGCGACGCAAACGGCGGAATCCGCTGTGGGCATTGATGTCGGGCTGAACACGTTCGCGGCGCTGTCCGATGAAACGAAGGTGGACAACCCCCGGTATCTACGCAAAGCGGAGAAGAGGCTGAAACGGAAGCAGCAGCAACTTTCCCGCAAGCAACCTGCTTCCCGCAACCGGAAGAAGGCCAAACATAAGGTCGCCAAGGCCCACCAGAAAGTCGCGCGGCAGCGAAAAGACTTTTTGCATAAACAATCGTACCGCATTGTACGAGACCATGATCTGATCGCGGTGGAAGAGTTGAAGGTCAGGAACATGGTCCGCAACCGCCGCCTGGCCAAAAGCATTTCAGATGCCGGATGGAGACGATTTATCACGTACCTGTCTTACAAAGCTAAAAGACAAGGAAAGCGATTCGCTCAAGTGCCTGCCCACGGCACATCGCAATCCTGTCTGTGCGGCGCGCCTGTGCCGAAAACATTGTCCATCCGGATCCATGAATGCGGGTCGTGCGGACTGATTCAAGATAGAGACATCGTTTCGGCCAAGATCATCTTGCAGCGGGCCTTGGAAATGCCAGCTTGATGGACCGAGCAACGTAGGGAGGGTTGCCCCCGAACGGGATGCGGAAAGCATCGAACGCTTGTGGAGATCCTGTAAGACCTTCCTCCAAGGGAAGGCAGAGATCGTAGAAACAAGAAGCCCTCGTCCCTTCAGGCTGTGGGAGGCATTCACTACAAGTATATCCAGCGTGCGCCGGAAAAAGACGAGCTAAAGCTGTCATTCCCCATTAAAAAATATACTGAATCAAAAACATATAGACGAGTGTACCGCTAACAATGGATATGAACATATTCCTCTTCCAAATATGAAGACATGCAGTAATGGCAATTGAAATCATTTCGGGTACTCCATGGCTGCCGGATATAAAATTGACATCTTTGATACTGTAAATCACCAGTAATCCCAGAGCCGCTGAAGGCAATACTTTGCCGAGATACTGCACATAAGTTGGAACGGGTCGACCGGAAGGAAAAATAAGAAATGGAAGAAATCTTGTTATCATCGTTCCCAAAACGACCATTCCTATCGTAATCATTCGCTCCATGAAAGTCATTGTCAAGTACATTCACCTACCTTCGCCAGCCGCTTCCTCATCAAAGTAAGTCCGAATAAGATGAGGATCATGGAAGGAATGATAAAGCTGCCGCCGTTAAAAACGATAAGGCATAAAAAGGATACGGCCAGACCCAATAACGAACTGTGATGTACTCTCTCTTTCATCCATAGTTCAATAAAGATGACAACAAATAAAGCCGTCATAACAAACTCAAGCCCTTCCATACGGAATTGCAAGAGCGATCCAAAAAGCCCGCCAATGGTAGCGCCAAGCACCCAATAGCTATGATTCAGCAACGTAACGAAGAACATGTACCATCCCTTATTCACCTTTTGCGGTATATTTGCTGAATAATTATTGGAGAATGATTGGTCGCATAGACCGAAAATCAAATACATCTTTTTCAGCCCGGTTCCCTTGTACTTTTCCAGATGCCGAAATCATAACCGAGCTTATTTTGACTGGAAAAGCAAACGCGATTGTTGCGGAAAAAATGCAGCTGGCGCAGTCCGCAAACCATTTATTTGCTCAATATTTCCCGCAGCCTCATAATCCGGGTCATCCACTCAGCTTCTACAGATGGCTACCCTTAATGGACAAGGCTTATACTGCAAACATGGAGAGTTACTTTCTTAATAAAGGAATTCGTGTTTTTCACTCGGATCGATTTTTAAGCGGGGCCAATACTCGGAATCACTATTTGAGAATAGCACTATCGTCTACAAACTCATTGGAGGAATTAAAACGGGGATTGGAGATCTTGAAAGAAAATCTGGGCAGAGCAGGCAAAAAAAACAAAGCCTGATTTCTCAAGCTTTGTTTGTGGAACAATTTCTATCCTCGCGTTAATGTCAGACAGTATTGACCGATTTCGTATCCGACCTTCGCCAAAGAGTCTTTAATAGGCTCCGGCAACCCGTCAAATTCCTTATGCGTCTCATAAGTAAAATCGCCCTCATAGCCGATCTCGACGAGCACCGGCATGATGGAGCGCCAATTCACGCTGCCGTGAAACGGAAACATATGCTCGTCCGAGCTGCCGTAATTATCGTTGACGTGAGTCGCCTTGAGCCGCTTGCCAAGCGTACGCAGCGCCGGGCGCTGATCCTTGTACAGAAAATTGGCGTGACCGAAGTCCCAGCATGCCCCTATCCGAGACTCGCCCCACACGTCGCTCAGCGCGGCAAGCTCGGCCGCATGACTGGCAAACCGCCTCTTTGACGATTCCCTCTCAATCATATTTTCAAATGCGATGCCGACATTGTGCTTGATCGCAAGCTCGACAATCGGAGAGAAATGCTCCACATTGTCCTTGATACATGCATCTACGTCCAGTGCGGTTTTCTCTCTGTCCTCATGGGGATGTACGACCGCCCATTTTACGCCGAGAATGGAGCTCGCGATAATGGATCGGCGCATCATCTCCCGGTAAATCTCCAGCCGTTCGGCCGGCTGATGATTCGGATGTCCGGGTAAAAAAACGGGATGCGACTGGGTAAACTCCATGCCCAGCGTCTCGGCCTCTTCCCGGAGCTCGTGCATCATTTGCTCCCAATTGTCGCTTACCAGATCGGTCTGGCCCGTCAAAGCTCGGCAAAAATTAATGTCCAGCACATCATATCCTGCTGCCTTTAACCTTCTGACGGACTCTTTGTATGAGGTATAGCCTCCCGACAAGGTACGGCTAAAAGTAGCTGTTGTCGTTGAAAGCCTCAAGTTGGATCACTCTCCCGAACAAATTTGTTTGACGGCCAAGACGACATTATTTCTTGGTCCTTTCAATTTCAACCGCTTTATTGATTTCCTCGTCAAGCTCTCTCAGTACCGTGTTCACATCGTCCGACCCCTTCAGGAATACGTCGAACTTTTTCGTAGTGAGAGGTTCGGCGATTTCCCTGTATAAATATATCGGGTATTTCACCGGCGTGCTTTTCACAATTCCGGCTATGTTTTTATCCTTCAAGGAAGAGTCGCCCTGCCCGAACGCTTTTTTCACGGCATCGTTCTTAAGCGGCGATACTCGGCCGGACTTGGAAACGTTCATCTGCACTTCATCGGAGGTTAACACCTCGATAACCTGAAGCACCTGGTTCATATGTTTGGTTGTCGGTACAGCTCCTACCATATATACAGTCGAATTACCGTAAATATTCGGTTTATCCTTATAGAACGGATGCTGTACGACATCCCAGTTGAGACCCTGCGCCTCTTTCAGCTGCGAGAACTTGCTGGTTTCATTCAGCATCGCAATCGAGCGATCGTTGATGAACCCGTTCAACCCGTTCTTTTTCGAATCTTTCGCCGGTTCATTGCCGGGAATCGAATAAATTTGCTTACCCAGTTCGAACACGCGTTTCCAGCTTTCACTCGACGTAATCGCCTTCTCCGATTTGCGGTCGATATATTCAAGCCCGAGAGGTTGAGCCATTCTCACGATACTCGCTACGTCCCAACCGCGATACTGAACGCCATTATCGATCCGTGTCACCTTCTTGGCAAGCTCCAAAGCATCCTCCATGGTCATTCCGTCCTTCGGATATGGGGCGCCGAATTTATTGAAGATGTCCTTATTATAGTACAATGCATGAAATCCTGTTTCAATCGGCAAGCCGTATAATTCGCCTTTTTCGGTCGCTGCATATTGAATATCGTCCAAGTAATTTTGCTCGAACCGATTCAAGTCCACTTGATTTTTCTGAAAAAGCGGCTTCATATCCATGTTAATGGCCCGGTCTTTTAAACCCGGCATGTTGCCGTTAAACGAAATATATAGATCCGGCACCTCGCCGGAAGCGATAAGCTCATCGTAGGCCTTGAACGAGCTTGCACTGATAAGCTCCAACGTAATATGGGGATACTTCTTTGCGACCGGCTCGATATACAGCTGCTTAAATTCTTCGGTTAGCGGCAAATGTACGGCGAATTTGAGCTTAACCGGCGTCGTATCCACCGCCTTCGCCGAGGCGTTCTGCGGGGCGCTTCCACTCTTCTGACCCGCCGCTTCCGTCCCGCAGCCTGCCAGAGCTACAGTTCCTAAAATTGACATACCCAGCAATAAAGAAATGCTCTTGCTTTTCAAAGTAATACCTCCATTTAATAGTGCGTATTTTTCCTAATCGACTCTTCAACTATAGCAATTGAATTTGCTTACTCTGTTAAATCACCGTAAAGATATTGTTAAGCCGACGCACTTTACATGCTTTTATTTCAATAGATCAATTTTAATAATGCTTGTACATACAGTAATCATTCATTTATAATATACTTTATTTCAGTTAGAGGGGCCGATGGTTCATCATGGATGCGCAAGCCTTATGGAACCGGCAGCTGCTGCTGGCCTATCACGTCTATTTCGAGCACAAGGAACAATTTGAAAAGCAGTCGGATTCTTATCCCATATGGGTGATGTTTGCCGTTGAATCGGGGAAATTCCGGTATCGGATTGGTGCGGAAAGCGGAGAGGCAAGCGCCGGAGAGCTTATTTATTGTCCCCCGGGGTGCACCTTTCATCGCGAAATGGTATCGCCGCTCGGACTCCATTATATCGGCTTCGAATTTGCCGGCAGCGGGCCGTCCGAACTTAAGCATCCGCTGCCATCCGTGAGATCGCATCCGACGGACAGCATTCGGCTGTTCTCGGACTTCGCTTATTTGCGCAAGCTTCATCTTGCGGTCGATCAGCGCAGTGTCCAGCGCAAACAAATGATTCTGGGAGATATATGGCAGCTTACCTGCGAGGATTGGGAAGATGAGCATCTAGAAGATAAGCTTGAGCATCTTCCTATTTCGGAAGACGCACTGATGAACCGGGCGACGGAGTGGCTCTATTTGCACGCCTATACCCCATTCGGCATGAACGAGCTTTCCGATCTGCTCGGGCTTAGCCCCGTCCAGTTTACGCGCCGTTTCCGGAAATCGTTTCGCATGACGCCGTCGGATTTCGTCCGATCTTTGCGCATCCGCAGGGCGGCGGAGCTGCTGCTCGATACCGACATGACGCTGGATCAGATCGCCGGCCGCTGCGGCTATGAGAACGGCTTCTATTTAAGCCTCGTATTTGCTAAAAGCATGGGAATGAGGCCCTCGAAATATCGCGAGAAAAATCGGGTTTAAGCGCCTGCTCTATTACGCAAAAAGAACCGGTCCGCATAGGACCGGCTCTTCTAAAGCAAATAATTTTAGTTCGCTAAGCTTCCCTGTACCTGGATTTCAATGTTCAGACAAATGTCTTACGCAATCATAGAGCGAATACTCCCACTTCTCGTCGTTATGCGCGATCGTGGTGACAGACGTATTGCGCATTTCGTTGCCGGTCAACTCGTCCTCCATCAATTCCTTTAAAGTTTGTCCGAGGAAATAACCGTGAGTGACGACGAGCACGTTCTTGGAGGGAAATCGCGATGCTATGTCCTGAATGAAGTCGATTCCTCGCTTACGCATGGACTCGTGGGATTCCTGGCCCATATCAAGCTCTTTCCAGTTTTCCCCCCATCGGGCTACCCGTTCCTCCTCAATCGTATCGGCGATTTTCCCTCTATCCATTTCGCGCAGCCGGGTATCGTAAAAATCGACCGGCTTGCCAATCGCTGCGGATATAATATCCGCGGTTTCCCGGGCTCTTCTTAAATCGCTCGAGATGAATACGTCCCACCGCTCTTCGGAGAGCCGCTTGGCCACTAACGCCGCTTGCGCTCTTCCCTCGTCGTTCAGCGGATTTTGCGTATGACCCTGCGCTCTCTTCTCGATATTGTGATCGGTAATGCCGTGTCTCACGAAAGTAAATGCAGCCATCTTCTGTCTACTCCCTCTGCTCTATTATCGGCTTCCGGTGCTGATTGCGGACCCAAGTATGGAAGCAACCGTTACCGTCTCCCCCTTCTCGGGATAATAAGCGTGAATGCCTCTCGTATTTTGCGACCTTGGATGGCGGCTGTGCAAAGTAATGACCGCTTTGGGAGCTATCCTCTCGATCATATCGGCGATAGCATCGGGATGGGCGTGCCCTCCGTTGCACAACGAATGGCCGATAATACCGAACGTGTTCAAATATTTCGCCACATCGGAGTGATCGAGCTTAACGCTGTAATCGGATTGGATGAAATGAGAGCGCCCCGGCAAATCGCTGAGCGTTTCCAGTTCTATCATATGGGCAAGATCCGGAAATTTGAAAAAGTACACATAGTTATTTTTGCGTTCGGCCAGTTCCTCAATCGATATCGTCTTGTAAGGCGATGTCATCTTGTTCGTCACTGTCGCGTCGACGACCCGAATATCCGCGCCGAGAGCGGGATGCCCCTCCAGAATATGCAAGCCCTCACGATTGGCCGTATGCCAGATGACCGCATGGGAGGCTTCCATGACGACTTCCCGGCCTTTCTCCACCGCAATGGCAATCATATTGGCCATTCGCTCCAAATCCCGGGGAGACATTTGCAGATAGACGAGTCCATCCGCTTCGCCCACAATAGTGGAGTATCGGGCAAGCAGTTCATCTTCTGTCATCTGATAGGACGGCTGAGCGGACGGGTCTGCCGGAAGACGCGTCCCTTCCGTAATCAACAAGTCGATCCGCTTATCGCGGCAAAGCTCGATGAATCGGTCGATCCGCTCCGGATGCTTGCCTTGACGCCGCCAATCACCTGTATAAGCGATTTTGTGGTCGCCGTCATCGATAATTATACCCGCCGAACCCGTTGCATTATGGTCCATCTCGACGATCTGCATCGTAAAATCGCCGAAATCTATGACGCTTAGATCTTCGCATGCCATAATCCGAGCCGCAGTATCCGGGGCATGCCCGCCCGCTACCATTCCTCGATACAGAGAATGAGCGTCGCGGTTCATATATACGGGAATATCCGGATTCGCATAAGGAAGAACGGCCATATGGTCCGTATGCATATGCCCGATAAACAGACTGATCCGCTCGTATAGCGGGAAATCGCTGTCGCCCCAAGCACGTCGCACCTTCGCCGCATCAAGCCCCTTGATCTGTTCCGGATCGTACAGCTGCAGCAGCGGAGCGGTCATTCCCCCTAGCAAATATTGCCGCAGCTCCCGACCGGGTGTCGCTCCTACAGGCTCGTACAGCGTAAGCTGCTTGGGGAACAGCAGGCTGCTGTGTTCCACGCCGAAATCGAACAAAACGGCTTGGACGCCTTTGCCATATAGGACCTGCACGCCTCCCGATTTGCCTACCCCGCCGAAAAAAGTCAATTGACCTTCGCGCATTCGATCTCCTCCGATCCACCGGTCTTTCTACTCTGCATGATGGCATGCACACACATTGTGCATTGTCCATTTCATCTTACAAAGGAGATCGGTGCCGGAACATGCAGTTTGTTTCATACGGAATATAATTTATTTCATTTTAAACATCACAGGTGTCTGATATCCATATCCGGTTGTTCACCGCGCTTCCTAGCTGCGCGTTCACTTCATTCTGTATACTGAGAGTATAGAGACCCACGAAGCTGAATGAAGCTTTACCGGCACTGTCCGAACATATAGGAAGGAGTCATGAAACGTATGGCTGAAGATCGGATTACATGGGCGGTAAGTATGCTGAAAACCGCTCCCTCGGATCGGCTTCTAGAAATAGGCTGCGGACATGGAAAGGCGGTTTCTTTGATTTGCGGCAGCTTGATCGGCGGTACGATAACCGGCTTGGACCGGTCCGCGAAGATGATTCAAGCCGCCGAGAAAGCAAATGCACCGTACGTCGCGTCCGGCAAGGCGCGCTTTCTTAACGCTTCGTTGCATGTTGCCGATTTGGGGCAAACGGGGTATGACAAAATATTTGCCGTAAACGTAAATTTATTCTGGATGAATGCCGATCGCGAGCTGTCTTGCATCAAAAAGCGGCTAACGCCGGGCGGAGCGGTGTATTTGTTCAATCAACCTCCGGCGACGGAAAAGCTGCGCCATATAGCCGATTGCACCATCCGCAACTTGCAGCGTGCCGGCTTCGAGATTAAGGAGGTCATTGCCGGAGAGCTGGAGCCGGTTCCAGTGATCGGTGTAATTGCAGAGCCGAAACAGTACGAATAAATCGGAGTGGTTTTATCCGCTGCATAGGCACCAGCCGTTTCTAGACAAACACGGAAATCCATATTTTAATTCCGTATAGGACTTCACTAGAAAGGGAGCAGCACCATGAAAATTCCCGTTACCGGTTTCGTGATGGACTCCGGAGACGACGATCATCATTCCCACCGGCTTTATATTACGTCTTGGGATGGCAGGCCCGTCCATGTCCACCCGTTCTCCGGCGTGACTTCCATCAGTGACGGACATTCTCATCAATACGCAAGCTGGACGGCTCCGGCCCCAAGCGGGGTGCCTCATGTGCACGACTATCAGGTAACGACTTCGTTCGATTTCGGCCACACCCACCACATTCAAGGAACAACCGGACCTGCCGTTCCTCTCCTGGGCGGCGGGCATTATCACCTGTTTGAAGGGTTCACGACGATTAATGGCAGGCATCCGCATTCCCATGCCTATGGCGGACGAACCGGCAATGAAGCCGGTTAGCGCATCATGACCACGTATCAAGCCGCTCTCGCGAGAGCGGCTTGTACTATTTGCCGGTTTCGCGCCGTGCGAATGTTGTTAGTAATAATTAAGAATTGGCAAAGACATACTACATGAAAAAGATAATGAAAGGGCGTAGACGAATGCCCGACATGCAAGCTACCGGGTCACCCCATTCCTACAAAACACCACAACAAAGTCATCCGGCTCGGCGAACCGTAGCGCAGGCGATTTTGGAATTGCTCGGGCTTTGGGGGGTCCGGAGAATATACGGAGTTGTAGGGGACGCCGTTTTTGGACTGATTGACGCCCTTGCCAAGCAAAACGCGATTTCTTTTATTACCGTGAAGCACGAGTCCGTTGCCGCCATGATGGCGTCGGCCGAAGCGAAACTAACGGGCCGGCTTGCCGTCTGCCTTTCGCATATGGGACCGGGTCTTACCAACCTTGTTACAGGGCTTGGCGATGCTTTTCTGGACAAAGCTCCGGTACTTGCCATAACCGGCCAGGCGCCCCTGAACAAACTCGGCACACCCTATAAGCAGTCCATCAATCAACAGCAACTTGTACAAGCCGTTTCGTCGTACAGCCAATCGGTCGTACATCCCGATGCGGTTATGGAGTCGATGTCTCATGCGATGTATACATCTATCGTTCAGCGCACTGTCTCTCATTTATCCATACCTTCCGATGTTTTTACGATGTTGACAACGGCTCAGCCCTACGATCCTCCACACATGCCTGCTCCGCTTTCAGACCCGGCAGAGATGCGGCGGGTATCGAATCTATTGCAATCGTCTAGGCAACCGATCCTACTTGTGGGCAATGGAGCACGTTCGGCTCGTGAACCGATTCGAAGATTGGCCGAGACGTGGGGATGCGGAACCGTGAACAGCTATGGAACAGTCGGAATCGTTCCCGAGTCGCATCCGTCAATGCTCAACGGGCTTGGCGAAGGGGGAAATCCTCTCCTGCCCAAACTGCTGCAAAAGGCCGATGTCGTATTAGCCATCGAAACGAAATGGCCGGATGAAGTCGTTCCAAAGCCGTTCTTCCTTGTTCAATTGGCCAAACGCCCAACCGATTCCGTAATGCTTTCACCGTCTGCCATCTGGGTTGCCGGGGATGCGAACATCGCGGTCCCGCAATGGATCGACGGGTTAAGCGGGTACAAACCAAATGCGGAATGGGTGCGGCAAGTTCAAGAGTGCAAGCAAGCGTGGGCTACGCAAAACGATAAAGAGAGGAATCGAACCGCCGTTCCACTTTATCCCGCATCCGTAATACGGGTTTTGGAGAGCCATATTGCGGATGACGCCTTAATTGCCTTGGATGAAGGCGATTCGACTATTTGGTTTCTGCGAAATTTTCGGGCGAATCGTCAAAATGTCTTACTGTCCGAGCGATGGCGGGCGATGGGATTCGGCTTACCCGCCGCTCTGGCGGCAAAATGCTGCTCGCCCGATAAACAAGTCGTCTGTATAACCGGGGACGGCGGACTCGGAATGGTCATGTCCGACTTACTCACGGCTTCCCGCTATGGGCTTCTCATTACTGTCATTGTCTTTAATAACGGCAGGCTGCAAATGGAACATGACAAAATGCTAATGAAACATTTACGACCGGAAGGTACGGAGATCACGAACCCGGATTTTGTAGGAATAGCGGAAGCATGCGGATGGCACGGTTATCTCGCAGAAAATGAAGATCAATTGGAACAAGCTTTAATTCAATCGCGCAATAGCGACAAACCGGTCTTGCTCAACGTGATTACCGCTGCGGTTGCGCATCCGGATTTCGGCTCACACTAAGAAGGGAGAATATTGGGATGTCAACAACCGATTCGCACATGCAGCCGGCCCCACCGTATCCGCTTCAACATCAGGATCAACAGCCCGGCTTGGAATCGCTCATGAATCCAAAGCCGGTCTTCGATAACCCGAACTATATAGGCAGCGGAAAGCTGAAGGATAAGGTTGCGATCGTTACCGGCGGCGATAGCGGACAAGGACGAGCTATTGCCGTTGCATTCGCCAAGGAAGGCGCAGATGTCGCCATCGCCTATTTGAACGAACATTCGGACGCGGAACTGACGAAACAGATTGTCGAGCAAAAAGGCCGCCGATGCCTCCTGCTCGCCGGCGATCTAGGCGGCGAACCGTTTTGCAAGCAGGTCGTCGAGCAAACGCTCCGGCATTTTGGCAAACTGGATATTTTGGTCAACAATGCGGCGGAGCAGCATGTGCAAACCAGATTGGAGGACATTACGGCCGAACAAATGGAGCGGACGTTCCGAACGAATTTTTTCTCCGTATTTTATTTGACGAAAGCGGCATTACCCCATATGAAGCAAGGGGGTACGATCATTAACGCGGCTTCCTTAACCGCGTACGAAGGAAATGAGCAATTGCTCGATTACTCCGCAACGAAAGGAGCGATTGTATCGTTCACCCGTTCTTTATCCAAATCTTTGCATGGCAGAGGTATTCGCGTGAATGGCGTCGTCCCCGGATCGATATGGACTCCGCTCATCCCGGCCTCCTTCCCTCCCGAGCAAGTCGCAAAGTGGGGTGCGAAGACACCGATGAATCGTGCCGGACAG
Organism: Paenibacillus mesophilus; assembly: GCF_005938385.1. Taxonomy (GTDB): domain Bacteria; phylum Bacillota; class Bacilli; order Paenibacillales; family NBRC-103111; genus Paenibacillus_AB; species Paenibacillus_AB mesophilus. The sequence goes on along the minus strand of NZ_VCRA01000019.1, from coordinate 96,132 downwards.
CCGTACGAAATAGCTCCTGCCTACGTTTATTTGGCTTCCGAGGATTCTTCCTATGTGTCCGGACAATTTATTCATGTTACGGGCGGAGTTGTCGTGAACGGGTAACCATGAACGGACTGACCCGGTGGATATAGCAGCTAAAAATCTACGTGATGGCGGTGATGAACGATGAATCGAAACAAAAGCAAAATTGTAATCCTTGCACTGATTTTGCTGTTGTGGGGCTTGTCCGGCATTGGACGAACACCGCATGTTTTTGCCGATCCGTCGCTGCCGATCGTAGCCGAGCAAGGCGAGTACACAATCGAGGTCTATCCCCAGCAGCATCGCCTGAAAGTTCTGCATCAGGGAAAGGTCATTAAAACATACAGAGTCGCTGTCGGGGATCCGTCTACTCCTACTCCTATCGGCGAATATAAGATTGTGTACAAAGGTGAAAATTGGGGACCTTCCTTTGGTCCGCGCTGGCTCGGATTAAATGTCCCGTGGGGAATATACGGCATTCATGGAACAAACAAGCCGTTTTCTATCGGGCACCATCAAAGCCACGGCTGCATTCGGATGCGGAACAGCGATGTTATGGAACTATATCAATTGGTTCCCCTCGGAACGAAGGTGGCGATATACGGACATGTTCTGGGTGATCCGAATCACGAGCCGAGGGATTTGGCCGAGGGCGATGTCGGTGGAGACGTTCAACTGGTGCAGTCCCGTTTGAAAAGTGCGGGATACTTCAAAGGGACGTGCAACGGCAAGTTTCGTTCCGATACGACTGCAGCGTTAAAAAAATATCAGCGGGATCATCGTTTAGCTCCAAACGGGGTCGTATCGTTTCATGTCTATAAGGAACTGGGGTTAGTGGAGTAATATCACCTTTTGCGTGTCCATATCCTTGAGCACAACGAGGCTGCCCTTCGTCTTCCCCGTGGCAGCCTTGTTGCGTAAGATGAAGAAACGACGGGTCAGTACAGAGTAGGAATCGGAGGACACGAGACCGCCTCTATAAATCTTGGGTCAATCCCGAAAAAATACCAGAACAGTCCGTTCCAACGTAAACCTGAAACTGCGCCATACTCTACCCGAGTCGGATAAAACCAGAAGCTTTCCCCGTTTCGTAACCACACATAAGTGTATTGATACGAGCAGTCGACGATATACGACGGATAAATCGGATAAGGCGGGATATAATCCGGCGGAGGAGGCAGAGTTTGTGCAGGCGATCCCGGCTGTGGCAAAAATGCCATATAGTTTTCCCTCCATGATAAAAAAGAATAATGAACTAATAATTATTACTTTTCAAAGTATGCATGAGCCTAGTCTATGGTTCGCTGCTTGCATGACAATTCGATCGTCTCCAATTACGCGAAGCTTGCAGTATACAAAAAAACATCGCCAGCGATGTGGCGATGTCGGATGTAACCTTCGATTGTCAGGATACGGTTTGGCGCGCGATTTGTAACGGCGGCAAGTCTTCGCTCAGACCGAGCGTCCGCGCAGTTGAAGTATGAATTTCTTGGACCAGGTCCGGGTTTTTCAACAGCGACAAGCCGTAGGAAGGAATCATTTCTATAATTTTCGGCTCCCACGCTTTCATGTGCTGCGGGAAGCATTTTTGGATTACCTCAAGCATGACGGAAACGGCAGTAGAGGCGCCCGGCGAAGCGCCGAGCAATGCTGCTATCGAACCGTCGGCTGCACTGATAACTTCCGTGCCGAATTGAAGCGTTCCTTTGCCGGCGGCGGTATCTTTGATAATTTGAACACGCTGGCCCGCTACCAGCAAATCCCAATCCTCGCTTTTGGCGTTCGGGACAAATTCCCTTAAAGCTTCCATACGCTGTTCTTTCGACAACATCACTTGCTTGATCAGGTAGGTTGTCAATGAAACGTTTTTTACGCCTGCCGCCATCATGGTTACGAGATTATGCGCTTTGACGGAAGTTAGTAAATCCATCATGGAACCGGATTTTAGAAACTTCGGCGAGAAGCCGGCAAACGGTCCGAAGAACAACGATCTTTTCTTGTCGATCACCCTTGTGTCAAGATGCGGGACAGACATTGGCGGAGCGCCGACCGAAGCTTTACCGTATACTTTTGCATAATGCTGTGCTACTATCTCCGGGTTCTGACACACCATAAATAGTCCGCTTACCGGAAATCCTCCGATTCCTTTTCCTTCGGGAATACCGGATTTTTGCAGCAAATGCAGACTTCCACCCCCGCCGCCGATAAAGACGAATTTGGCGGTATGGCGTTCGACGGTACCGGTATCGACGTTCCGGACTTTCAATTCCCAATAGCCGTCGCCGGTCCGTTTAATGTCATCGACATTATGTTTGAATTTGATATCGACGCTTTTACTCTTTAAATGAGCAAACAATATGCGCGTTAAAGCGCCAAAGTTGACATCCGTGCCGGAATCGATTCTTGTTGCCGCTATAGGTTTATTTATAGTCCGGTCTTTCATCATGAGCGGAATCCATTCCGCCAGTTTTCCCGGATCATCGGAATATTCCATCCCTTGAAACAGAGGGTTGCTGGACATGGCTTCGAACCGTTTTCTTAAAAACGTTACATCCTGTTCCCCTTGTACATAACTCATATGAGGTACCGGCGAGATAAAGTCCCTCGGGTTGCGTATCAGATTGCTGTTTACGAGATATGACCAAAACTGCTTCGACACCTGATACTCTTCATTAACTTTGATAGCTTTGCTAATATCTATGGATCCGTCAGGTTTTTCGACGGTGTAGTTGAGCTCACACAGGGAAGCATGCCCCGTTCCTGCATTATTCCATTCGTTAGAACTTTCTTCTCCGGCGCTTGCAAGCCTCTCAACCACTGTAATTTCCCAGTCCGGTACTAATTCCTTCAGCAGTGACCCTAAAGTCGCACTCATAATTCCGGCACCAATTAAGATAACGTCTGATTTTGTTTGTCTGTTGCTCATGTTAACCGTCCTTATACCCTAAGATTTGCAGACCAAATGTAGGCGCTCCTGCTTAGGCGCTACAGCAAGCCAGGGCGCGATCTAGTCTCGCAACTATGCTGAATCAATATTAACCCTATCTAGTTTATCACTATTATTTAAAGATTAATATACTTATTTCCTTATTCTATGATATTATAAGCTTTTTAATAGCTGAGATCAAAATACCGGCAAATCGGGTCCCGTATCTTCTGCCATACCGGACGACGATCTTCCGCTTAATTCGCCAATGCCAAAAAGACTGCTCCCGTTTATTACAAGCGGGAACAGTCTTTTTGGCATTGACGTTCAGCTATAGCGCACACGACACTACCGGTACTAGAAAAAATTAGTACTTTTTGGAAGTCAATATGTATTCCATAATGATGGAGGGTTGCAACCACAATAAAACATTGATTCGGAGGGCTTAATGATGAAAACTTGGAAAGGTAAATTGTTAACGTTTATGCTTGCCGCTTTTACCCTGTTTGCTGCTACTTCTTCGGTCTCTGCGCGGATGTCGGAAGATCCGATCGGAGGTTATGACGGAGGATCAGGGGGAAGCACAGGCGGGAGCTATTCATCTTCATCCTCAGTCCAGACCATTCCTTCTTTAACTGTAGAAGCTGAATGGCAAAGCTCCAATGGCGGGCGTTACATGTACACAAGGGCCACGCTTCAGCGCTCGGGAGCATTGGCCGGCCAGCTTGACGTCGTGACCCGAACGAAGAACAACGTCAAATTAACCGGATTTACCGGCGGAGTTTTCCTTTTGCTGAGATCAGCGGACGGAGCCGTCATCGGCGTAACCGATCAACAAAAATTTGGCGTAGACGGACAATGGATCGGAAGATATGATCGGACGGATTACTGGTCCTGGTCCTTCGATCCGCAAGTCGCGGCAGCTACAGCCTACATCGAAATCATTCAACAGCATTCCGCGAAATCGCTGGATGATCAGGTGGCCTACTGGCAAAGTACGGTATGCGGCAACCTGGACCGTTTAGGCTTGCCTAAACCCCCTTATGGCTGTCCCCAATAAAAACAAACGGCTTTTCCTGTTTGATAAAGTACCGGGCTTCAAGCCCGGTACTTTTTTTAACGGTACATTTGAACAAACCACATTGTAAAGCCGTGCTTCTCATAAAAACCAATTATGTTTTGCCATTGTTTAGTTGCGGAATAAACGATTGAACGAGTTATACGATTTTCTTCCGCTGTTTGAAGAAGCCGGTCCACCAGCATATGGCCAATGTTTTCATTCCGATATGCGGGATGAACGTAGACCTCATCCACTTCAAGGTAATGCTCCCCTTTTTCTATAACAGCCAATCCATTGCTTACGTGAACAGTTCCCGTTATATAACCTATAACCTGCGAGTCGGCCTCGGCCACCCAAAAGTAATCGCCGATGTATGTTCTCAGGAGTTGTTCGCTATTAGCCCCCAAACCGTAGGTGATATTTTCGGAGACCCACAATTCGGATAGCTTGGCTACCTGTACGAGGTCGGTTTCATTTGCTTTTCTCACGGTGACCATTGAGATTCGCCGCTTATCCTCTTGAATTTTGTCATCGATCAGCTGTTTCACCGAAACCCCGTTTATCGTCATCCCATCGATTTCGCAGTCTACGATGCGCAAGCCCGATAAATTACTTCCGGTGATCAAGCTGTCGTGTAAATCTACATCCTCCATATGCAACGGATCGTATGTATCAGGCTGCAGCAGCCAACTGTCTCTTAGCGTGGAGCCTATGATGCGCAGCCCCGATAGATTGCAATTCGTCAGCTCGGCATAAGCCAGGTCGCAGCGATCGATTGTACTTCCTTTGAAATCATTCTCTGCGAATCGGATCGGTATCGTATGCCCGCCGAGATCATGGATGATGGCTCCGTTCATCTGGCTGAAACCGATTGACAGCCCATCCAGATCAAGATGCCGCATCGACAAGTTGGCCATGCCGCCGTGATGAATCCGCATACCGTTCAGACGGCTGTCGAATATTTCGGCGCCGTCCATTACGACATCGCGCATGACGACGCCTCTTAAGTTGGAGTTTTCGATCTTCGTTTCTGCAAGATCCAATCTCGTCATAGTTTTGCAGTCATCTGATCCGGTGCCATCACTGCCGAAGAACAGCGAATCAATGGTACAACCGAACAGTTTCGCAACCTTGGGCAGAAGCATAATATCCGGAGTTGCGAGCCCGGTCTCCCATTTGGATACGGCTTGGCCCGTAACTCCGAGCAAATCTCCCAACTGTTGTTGGGTCATGTTCCGCTCGGATCGAAGCTCTTTTATTCGTTCCTGAAACTTGATCTCTTCCGCCACTACGATCCCACCGCTTCCGTATGTGATGAATCCATCATTGCACACAGGCCCGATATACGCAACGTAAGCAAAGTTGATCTGCATTCAACCAGCGGTTGTTATTCTTTTACCGGTCCATACATTGGAATGCAAAAAAGCCGCGATATACGCGGCGATAAATGGGACCCTATTCTTCTCATCCTACAATTCAACAACGGCTCTGGACCACCGCATCGACCGACAGGACTGGCAGTGACCAGCCCTACGAATATGCGTGCTCCATCGGATTGGGGCTATCGTCGGGCACCGCCTGCATCCGCGAAGCCAGATAGACGATCGCGGCTCCAAGCGACATGTCATACATCCGGGCAATATCGCCTGCGAGCGACTCCAATCGTTTCGCTTCCTCAAGAGCCTTTTTCTCCCGCTTCTCCCTGGCTTGGCCGGCATTGTCCTCGGCCCCTTTGCGCAGATTAAACTCCTGCCGTTCCGCTTCCAAGGCGCTCGAGTCGCTTTTCGCGTCTCGCGCACCGCTCGCTTTTATCGCTTCGTCCTCCGCCTTCCGCGCTCGCTCTTCTTTGATTGGAGCGTACACCTCGCGCCGGTCCGGCACTTTCTGCACGAGCAGCCGCAGCTTCTTTGCAATCCCGGCCAGCTCCGCGTTCAATCGCTCAGCCTCACCCGCCTCCTCGCGGGACAATTTAATCAGCTTCTTCGCCGCATTGGAGAATTGGTCGAGACATTCCTGGATTTGTCCGGCCAGAACGTCCGTATTCCCGATTCCGAGGATGCGCTGCACGCGAAGCTCCGCCAACGCCTGCTCCGCCCGTTCCGCTTCGGTTATGGTATCCATCAGCTCGGGAGGCGCGTTCTTCTTCTCGCGGATTTTGTCCGACGCTTCCTCAAGTTCCTTACGCCTCGACTCCATGGCATCCGCGTACTTGTCGCCGTCCAATTGCTTGCCGACCAACTTCCGTCTCCCGAGTGCGAGCTTGGCTTGCTCCCGGCGGACGCTTTTCTCCTTGCCTGTTAAATCTTTGAAATCGGTCGCCGCCCGGTTCGGCTCGCTCCCTCGATCCCACTCGATATGCTCCGGCTGCATCGTCTGCTGCTTGGCCAACCCCTCGATCGCCTTCTTGTATGCATCGGCTGCGCCGCGCAGCTCCGCCGTCTCCGAGCCGGTATCTTCCGAGTCGTCCTTGCCGACTCCGGGCCCGAACGTGTTCACAAAGGTGTCCCGCTTGCCTCCGTTCGCCAAATCCTCGATCAGCTGCTCGGCCGTTTCCAGCAAGCCGTACCGTCCGGACGCCTTCTCGAGCTTCTCGATCGTTTCCTTGTTCAATACGTTGCGTCTCCGATCGACGATCCGCTTCAGCGTCTCGCGCAGCTGGAACTGGCAAGTCAGGCACGAGACGACGTCTTGGCTGCCGCTGTACGACTGGGGAGCGTCGTTTGCATCGAGTACTTGAACCGGGTTTACGTTGCCCCAATATTTTTTGTCCGGTCCTTTTGTCATCCTGACATTGATTTTCGTCTCGTAACGTACTAACACCTCGGTCATGCCCATAACCGAATTCCCGGTCAGCTCGGCCGGAAAATCGGACAAGTTCGGATCGTTAAAGTCGTGAAGGGCTTGAGGAGCAGCGCATGTACCGACTGGATTGCCCGATTCCAGCTTTGCCCGGGAGGTCGGATGATCGTGCTGCACCTTGTCCCGGCCTTTGTCCTTTACGGTTTTGTGGTGGGCGTGCTTAGGTATTTCGCGCTGTAGAATGGCAGTAAACGTCCGGGTCAAATCGTCGTGATCCGTCGACGTATCGTGCGTCACCGGAGTACCGTGGTTCGTTTGGACGATTTGCACGAACGCCTGATTTTGTGTCGGACCCATGAAACCGCTGTGGCTTACATGGATATCTCCATTCGGCAAGACGAGAACGCCTAACATGAACGACTCGCTCCATTTGCCGACGATCGGGGCGCCGCCGTATCGATCGGGCACCACTTTGGCAGGACCGGACTTAGGCCGGATGATTTTATACTGCACATTGGCTGTAAAATCGTTCAGCAGCGCCTGGCGGATTGTCGCCGCAACCGTCTTGCTGTTCTCGCTCTGCGGAATCGTCTCGTACAATTCCTGGGACGCGTCGATGCCGCGTTTGTTCGGGTGGTCCGGCACCAACGACTTGACGTCGTTTATGCGCGTCCGGATATCCGTCAGCTTGGAGGCCACCTCCCCGATATCAGTCTTGCTCTTCAAGCCCGTCTTGACCTGCTCCCACGCCGATGATATTTCGGCGTATCCGGCTGCTCTCGTCTCGATATGTTCGACGACCGACTGTTCGAACGTTTGCTTGCGCGGGTTGATCAGCGTCCGGAACACGTACTTCTCCAACGCTCCCCAATCCGTCGTAGCCGGGACGTCCGAGTCGATCATTCGCTGGATGAATGATCGATTCCCGCGCGGCGCCGGTTTCTCCGGTCTCGCGCTCCGTCCACGCTGCAGCATCATGCCGACAGCGCGGTTTCCGACCGTTCGCTGCAACTGCAGGATGCCGAGGCCGGATAAATGCGGATAGGCTCCCGTCCCGTACGCGTAAGCGGAAGGGTACTTCAGATGATTTCCCTTCTGCCCGCCGTTCCGTTCCGGAGAACGCGACTGTCGCTCATGTTCGCCTATCCCGGTAGCTGCGACTCTTTCGACAGCTTTTTCCTTACCCATCGCTCGCCCCCTCCCTATTCCTTGAATGGACCTGCCATTATCCTTAAATTACCATATCACACAAGTGATCGGCATGAGCCGCGAGAACGAGAATCCGTCGGTTCTTCTCGATTCATACCACCTTCTTGACGCCGGGGATGCGGCGAATGAAAGCTGCTGCCGTGTAGCAAAGAAGGACGGCGGCACAACCGACCAATACGAATTTCAACATCGGGTTCCAGTCCAGCCCACGCAGCGCAAAAGCCACGTAGGTAACGAACAACGCATGAAGGATATATACAAGGAAGGCGTTGGCGGACAGCCATTCGGTAGACTTGGTAGCCGAGCCGTTCCAGCGATCGCGAAACCATACCAACAGCACATAGGAAATCCCCAGACCCAATAGCGGATCAATGATGGAATAGAAAGCCGATTGCCAGCTCATGCCTCCCATAAACGCGGAGATATCTCCATCCATCGCTCCTCCGAGCGCCATTCCCGCAGCCATCATGAGAATCAGCACGAAGACCGCCCGCTTCCATTTCCGCGCCGACTGTTTGGAGAGTAGGTGCAGCCATTGCCCGCGATAAGCCGCAACACCGGCCATGAACAAGCCGATATAAGCCGGGAAGTAGGCCAACTGCAAATTCAATACATCTTCTCCTACGGGGAAAGCCAAACGTACCGCAAAATTCGCTGCCGCTACGGATCCGACATAGCCGGCTATCAATCGCGGTGACAGGGCGAGACGTTTGCGGAACTTACCTGCGGCCAGCCGACGAAATCCGGCATACCCGGCAAAAAACAGCAGCAGCGCCTCTAAATACCACAACGGCCCCACTGAAAAGGTAAGGATACCTTGAAGCGGATTGGCGAATATCTCTTCTTGTAGGTAGGCGCCCAGAGAACCGTTATATCCGGAGGCAACATACTGCAGAAGCGGAGCGATCGCCAGCATGTAGAACAACAGCGGAATGCCGAACCGGGTCAGGCGTATCTTCAGGAAGCTGCCTCCCCCATGACGATCATAGGAAGCAGGCGTAACATAACCGGAAATGAAAAAAAACAACCCCATAAAAAAAGACTGATTGACGGCCGTAAACATCGTAAGCAGTGTGGTAACGACAACATTGTTCGGATGCTCGTAATAAAACCAGCTCCCCGCTCCACCGTAAGTGATCGCCGTGTGGTGAAGCACCACCAGCACCGTCATGAATATTTTCAACCGATCCAGATAAACCAACCGCTTTTCCATTTTGCATCCCCTTCCGGAATTCATACTTCAACGGTAACACGGCATTCATAGGAAGCTCACCGAAAGAATGAGGCAAGCGAGCGCAAATCGAATTTCGGAACCGAAGGGTGTTTGTTTCGGTCTTGCTCGCTGCAGTTGCGGTGTATCCATTCGTCCGTCATGGTATACTGAAATCATTCTCAAGGAGCTTTATGGGAGGAATCCGTTGTGAAACGCATTTTATTGGTAGACGATCACCGGACATTTTTGGCCGGAACCGCCATCATATTGGAAAAACACGGCTTCCATGTGACAACCGCGCCAAGCGGAGCGGAAGCGTTGAACGAGATGGATCGGGCCTCGTTCGATCTGTTCGTGTTCGACCTGAAGCTGCCGGGGATGAACGGCTTCGAATTGACGGAAGCGACCCTGCAGCGTCATCCGGCTGCGACCATCGTCATTTTGACCGGCGAAGACATCTCGGAGCATTACGACAGACTGATCGAGATCGGCGTAACCGGCATTATCGAGAAATCGCTGGGCGAACCGGAATTTATCGGCAGTCTGCAGCTGGCCATGCAGCAATTAACGGTTCTTCCCCTTCATCTAGCCAAGCAGCTTAGAACCAAAGATAGCCGCTCACTCAGCCCGGGATCGAAGGCCGACACAGCGAACCGGACGTTGACGGATAAAGAAGTATCCGTCTTGAAGCTGATCGCGCAAGGGCATAAAAATAAAGACATTGCGGACCGGCTTTTCATGAGCCAGCGCAATGTCGAGTATGTGATCTCCCATTTGTTCGAGAAATTGAGTGTGTCCTCCCGCCAGGAGGCGGTTATGAAGGGGATTGAGTTGAAGTGGCTGAACGTGGACTTGTAACGGTTCTCTTCGGCTGTGATGCGACAGGACCGGCGGGAACTAGATGGCAACACCGGCAAGGCAAGGCACGCCCTAAATCGGCATCTTACACCGGATCGCAACCCCTTGGCCGGGCCCGGACTTCACCGCCACTTCCCCTCCTACCATACGAATCCGCTCTGCAATCCCTCTTAATCCGAAGCGGTTCGTGGAAGAGAAATCGATTCCGGTCTCCATCCCTTTCCCGTCATCCGTATAACGGATATGCAGTTCTCCTCCCCGCTCTCCGACCTCCAATGCGACCCGGCTTGCTTCCGAATGCTTCATCGCATTATTGATCAGCTCCTGTACGACTCTATAGATCGTTGTCGTTTGCTCGTCGCCGAGAGGAGCGGTTAGCGGCAAAGGAGTAAATTCCAGCTGGAAGTCGGCCCGCAGCCGGGCTTTCTCCACCAGTCTGGAAATCGCATACAGCACGCCTTGATCGGTCAAAAAAGACGGCATCAGCTCTCTGCTCGTTTCCCGGATCATGAACTCGGCGTTATCCAACCCGAGCCGTACATGCTCTTGGTCTTCGGGCGACCATTGACCGGTCGGCGCCCGGTCCAATAAGCGGCGAATATGGAGCAATTCCTGCAGCACCTCGTCATGAAGATCGGAGGCCAGCCGCTTCCGTTCCTTTTCCGCCATCTGCATGAACAGCTTGGACAGCCAAGGCGACTCGCCGGCATGCCGCTGCTCCATTTCCTGTAACCGGCCCTCCAGCAATTGAAAGTATTCATAAAAGATCGATACATATTTCGACATGAGCAGCAAGGCGAACTTGGCACGTTCTTCGACGAAGATCGGCCCGGCATCCGCGGAATACACCGCCAAAAAAAGCTTCGTTTTATCCGTTCCCCCCGCCGATCCTAATACCAGCGAAGGTGTAGAAATCGCTTCTCCGGGGGTCATCCGATTTCGCTTCGACCGCAGCGACTCGCCGACCTCCTCTTCGAGAGCAGAAGCATTGTCCGCCCCTTCAAAACGGATGGACCCATCCGCTTCATCGTACTTCACCAATACAAACACATGCGGCTGGAAAAATCGTTGTCCTTCACGGATGACGCATTTCTCCCAATCGGCGACCCGGTAAGTCCGCAGCATCTCGGACAACAATTGATCCAACCGCTGCCGGGTATCCATTTCCTGCTGCAGGGCTTCGTTTTTCGACCGAATCTCTTCCGTAACGGCTCTATTGTCATTCAGCGTCTGGATGAACCGTCGGAAGAACACAACGCCGAATACCGTCAACAGGGAGAGCAAGGCCCAAGGGAACGTATCCTCCAGACATTGCTGCCAGAACACATGGCGATATCCGAGAAGGTGTCCCTCGATTTGTTCCATCGAATCTTTCACCGGATCCGGCAGCAGAACGAGCCCGAATAAGACGAATCCGCTTGCTATCCAGCGAAGCTCCGCTTTATGTTCCTTGCGGCGCAATAACGCCAGAAATTGCGAGATGCATAGCGCCATGTTTAAGAAGACGAGAACCAGAAACAGCCGGTTAAGGACAATGAACAAAAAATCCGCAGCCGAGAGCAGTGTCGCCGTCAAAATCATCGCCCAAAGCACGCCTACCGCCCATAGCAATCCGCGGGTGATCGGTCTTTTTGCGGTTCCGAGCAAGTAAGCGATAAAGGAGAACAGCAGGAACACAATGCCGCATTTGAAAACCAACGACCCATATGGAGCTTTCTCGATAGGTCCGAACAACAAGGCTTTGTCGTCCCAGTCCCAATACAGCTGCAGCGATGTCAATAACGAGATTACGCCAAGATAAAGATATCCGCGCTCCCGGGGAAGAACGGCAAACATCGCCCAGAAGACGATCGCAATGAAAACAAAAAGCATGATAAATACGGCATCGTCCAAATGGTAGCGGAACCGGTTGACCGCGTCCGACGCGCCGTCCAGAGGCTTCATCAGCGAATAGTTGATCCAACCGTTCATCACGAACAGGATGAACGCCGCACCGGCAACCTTCACCAACGATCTCGACATGGTCATGAACTTGCTCATCCTTCGTAGTTGTTATTTGGAGTAGATTCCTTCCTATCATACCATGTTATCGGACACGAAAAAGCCCGGAGCGCCATAATAAATAATCGCTCCGGGCATATAAGGGTTATTCGCCCGACTTACTTTTTCCCCGCCTTAAGCTCGGTCCAGAACTTGTCGTAGCTTTTCAGCGTATCGCCGACATCGACCAGCCATTCCGTCCGCTTTAGCTCCTGCTCCGTCAGATTGATCATCGGGTTGGCCAAGTACTCCTTGCTGTGCAGCGCTTTCGCCTTTGCGTTCGGGTTGCTGTAGCCGATCGATTCATAATTTTTGACGCTGACATCCGGGTCCAGCATGTAGTTAATAAATTTCTCCGCTAGCTCTTTATGCTTCGCGCCTTTAGGAATGGCGTAGTTGTCTGCCCAAATCGTGCTGCCTTCCTTCGGAATGACGAACGCAACGTCTTTGTTCTCGGCTTGGATGATCGAAGCATCTCCGGACCAGACCGTTCCGATCCATGCTTCCTCGGCGATCATTTTCTGCTTGATGTTGTCGGTATCGAACGCGAGCAGGCTCGGCAGCAGCCCCTTCAGCTCCGTAACCGCTTGCTGGAGCTGCTTCTCGTCCTTGGAGCTGTTGGAGAAATTCAGCTTTTTGAGACCCATGCCGATCACTTCCCGGGAGTCGTCCAACAGCACGACTTTGCCTTTATATTTCGGATTCCATAGGTCGCTCCAGCTCTGGATGTTTTCTTTGACATATTTCTTGTTGTAGGCAATCCCCGTAACGCCCAAGGTGTACATGATGGAATACTTATTTCCCGGGTCAAACACCGGATTGCGGAAATTGTCGGCGATATTCGCTTCGTTCGGAATATTCGCCTTGTTCAGCTCTTCCAGCAGACCGAGCTTCGCCATAGTCGCCACCATATAATCGGACGGCTGGATCACATCGTACTTGGCTCCGCCTGCCTGTATTTTCGCGAGCAGCTCCTCGTTGTTGGAGAAGACGTCATAGTTGACCTTCACGTTAAACTTCTTCTCAAAATCTTCGATGACCTCCTCATCGAAGTTGTCCGCCCAGCTGTACAAATTCAGTCTGTCTTTGAACATCCCGCAGCCCGACAACACGACCATCATACCCAGCAGCGCCACAACCGACAACATTTTGATCCCTTTTCCCGCTTTCATTCGTTCCCCTCCCACTCTTAAGAATTGGATTTTCTTCTGAACCGCTCGGCGGCAAGGACAAGCAGCACGGTAGCCGCAATCATCAGCGTCGAAAGCGCATTGACCTCCGGCGAGATGCCCCGTTTGACCAGACCATATATATAGAGAGGCAGCGTGGTGGATTCGGGTCCCGACACGAAAAAGCTGACCAGCACGTCATCGAGCGATAACGTAAAGGAAATGAGCGCTCCCGAGACGATGCCGGGCATCATCAGCGGCAGCGTCACCCAGCGAAATGTTTTCCACGGGCTGGCCCCCAAATCCTGTGCCGCTTCCTCCAACTGCCGAGCGATCCCTTCCAACCGTGCCGATACAAGAATAAATACGTAAGATAGGCTGAAGGTAACGTGCGCCGTAATAACCGTGAGCTTCCCGAGCTCCCAATGAAGCTGGCTGAACAGTACAAGCAAGGAAAGACCCATCACGATATCCGGTATGAGAATAGGCACATACATAAAGCTGTGCACGATGCCGCCCGACCTGCCGCGGCTGCGGTACACGGCAAGAGCGGCCGCCGTTCCGAGAACCGTGGCGAGCGTGGTGGAAACAAACGCCACGACCAAACTGTTCGCAAGGGCTTCAAGCATGCGGTCGTTCGAGAGCAGCGAGACATACCATTTTAAGGTTGCCCCTTCCCAGACGGCATTGATTTTGGACTCGTTAAACGAATATACGGCTACTACCGCGAGCGGAACATATAGGAAGGCGAGCACTGCCATCGTATGATAGGCCAGCAAATTGCGGCCACGACGAATCGATCCGGAAACGGAATTCCGTTTCATTCCTACATCAGCCCTCCGCCTTTCGATTGGCCTCCGGTCAATCGGTAGTATAAAGAAATGAGCACCATGCAAAAGGCGATAAGCAGCACCGAGAGCGCAGCTCCGAAAGGCCAATTTCTTGCCGACAAAAATTGGTTCTGGATAATATTGCTGAACATGGCCGTCTTCGATCCGCCGAGAATATCCGGCACGATGAACAAGCCCATTGAAAACACAAACACCAAAATGCAGCCGGCCGCTACCCCCGCTTTAGTTAAAGGCAGCGTTACATGCCGGAATGTGCGCATCGGGGACGCTCCAAGATCGGCTGCAGCCTCCAGCAGTCTCCGGTCAACCTGCTCGAGCGAAACATAGATCGGCAGCACCATAAACGGCAGCTGCGTATACACCATCCCGAGCAGCACCGTACCGGGCGTATACAGCATGTTCAGCGGCTGATCGATAAGATCGAGCGCCTGCAGCACCGTATTCACGATTCCTTGCGCCCGCAGCAGCAATATCCACGCATAAGCCCGTATCATGAAGTTGATCCAAAGCGGTATCATCATCAGCAGCAAATACAGCTTTTGCCGCGATGGCGGGGCTTGGGCGATGAAGTAAGCGACAGGATAGCCAAGGAGCAGGCAAAGCACGGTCGTCAACAGGGATAAGCCGATCGATTCGGCGAAAATCCGCAAATAAAGCGGCTCAAAAAACCGGATATAATTGCTTGCGCTAAATTCCGGCACAATACTTCCGAGCGAATCACGCTGCATGACGGAAACTATCGCGACAAGCAGCAGCGGAATGATGAGAAACGCCCCAAGCCAAAGCAAAGCCGGAGCGAGAAGCAGCCTGCCGTTCTTCATGGACGCAGCACCACCTCGTCCTCCTCGTTCCAAGAAACGGCGATTCGTTCCCCTTTTACCCAGCCTTGCTTTTGCGGACCATACTGCACAGCCGTGACCGACTTGTCGGAATACGAGCTGAGCTTGGCGACGATTTTGACGGCGTTGCCCATAAAAATAAGCTCTTCCACCGTGGCTTCCGCCCAGCCCCGCGAGGCGGAAGCATTGCCTGCGGCCGCTTCATCGCTTCGTTTCAGTCTGATATTCTCCGGCCGAACGGCGAAAGAGCGCCGCTCCAGCTCGAATATATTGTTGTCCCCGATAAAACCGGCGACAAATCTCGTTTGCGGCCGATAGTAAATATCCTCCGGATTGCCGATCTGCTCGATCCGCCCTTCGTTCATCACCACGATCCGGTCGGACATTGCAAGCGCTTCCTCTTGATCGTGCGTAACGTAAACGAACGTCATCCCTAGTCGGCTTTGCAGCTGCTTCAGCTCCAGCTGCAGGCTTTTGCGCAGCTGCAAATCCAATGCTGCGAGCGGCTCGTCAAGCAGCAGCACCTTCGGCTTGCCCACAATGGCTCTTGCTATCGCCACCCGCTGCTGCTGCCCTCCGGAAAGCTGCTGCGGTAATCGATTGCGCAGCTCGCCGAGCTGTGTCAGCTCTAACGCCTCGTCGAGCCGTTTTTTTTGCTCCCGCTCCGAGACCTTTTTCATCTTTAGGCCGAAGACGATGTTTTGCTCTACCGTCATATGAGGAAACAAGGCATAGTTTTGAAAAACAAGGTTTACGTCGCGGCGGTACGGCGGAAGCTCCGTCATATTGACGCCGTCCAAATAAATACTGCCTGCGGATGGTTGTTCAAGTCCCGCTATCATGCGCAGCAGAGTCGTTTTGCCGCAGCCGCTTGGACCTAGGAGAGTCATAAACTCGCCGGGTACGATTTGCAAGGAAAGTTCCGGGTAAATGACCGTTTGCCCCGCGAACTGTTTTTCCACGGCGTCTATCCATAGCAGAGGCTTCAATCCCCATCCCTCCTGATGAATTCGTTTCCAACTATTCCATTCAAACAATGAACATTGTACGCCTTTTTTTGACAGTTGACTAGAATATTTTCCGGTAGAGCACAAATAAACACGGCAGTCGTTGGACGAGAAAACAATCCAATTGTGCCGTGTTGAATCGAGCATTAGTTTCCCGTTAAACAAAATACCGATAGGCCGCTAAAGAAATCCATAGGAACACCGCGACCCACACCAAAATAATGAGGCTTCCGACCAGCCAGTTTTTCGGCTTTCCATTCTTCTGCCGTTCCTCCGCTTGCACCGTACACTGCCGAATCACGGATTCGGGTATCATTTTCAACGCAAGCGCGACGCCTAGAGGAATTAGGATGACATCATCCAAATAACCGAGCACGGGAATAAAATCCGGAATCAAGTCGATCGGGCTGAACGCATAGGCGACGACACATAATGCAAAAATCTTTGCATACCAAGGAGTACGAGTGTCCTTATACGCAAAATAAAGCACAAATACTTTTCTTTTAAGTTGTTTAGCCCACTTCTTTATTTTCTCGAACATAGAGAGCCGCTTCTCCCATTCATCCACACAAGTTTACTTTATAATACCACGTTTACGTGCCGGTCGGCGCTACTCCTTTGGCGGAGCTTCGGACCGCCGGCTGCCTTGCGGGCCAGTTCAAGATCACCATGCCAATAGCGAATACGAGCGCTCCCGCGATCAAATATACGGTAATCGGATCGTGCCGGATAACCCACGACCATAGTATTCCGAATAGTACGGACGTGTTGCTTACGATAATGGCGATCGGGAACGAAACGAGGCGTAAAGCTTGCGAGAACCAATAGAAGCTGAGCCCGGTGATGAGACCTAGCGCAAGCAAAGCGGCTATCGGACCGATTGCCGGCTCCCCCGTCATTTCGAATTGAAAAGGCAACGGTGCTGCCATGAACACGGAGCTAAGCACGAACATCGATAAATTCATCTCGCCGGAATCCATACGCGAGGTGAGCATTTTTTGTCCCAATACGTGAAAAGCCGAGCCTACGGCCGAGATGATAAACAGCAGAGTAATGAACGATGCGCTGTCGCCAAACAGCCCGGAAAGCGGCCTGCCGTTCCAACTGATGCACAAAACCCCGGCGATACACAAAGCGGCGGCCGTCCAACCGCGCGGAGTCAGTCTTTCCTTAAACCAGAGTATGGAGATGAGCAGCAGCACGATCGTCTGAATCGGAACGACCAGAATATTGCCGTAAGAATAACCGATCGAGAGCCCCAGGTTCTCAAAAAAATAGTTGCAGCCTTTGCCGGCCGCCCCGATCCATATCCATTTCAAGTCGAATCGTACCGGCAGCTTCCCGCTCCGAATGAGCAGAAATATACCCAGAAATACGACTCCTAGAGCAAACCGCAAAAAGGTAATGGTGGAGCTGTCCACCATCGACGAAGCGATTTTGACCAGTACGCCGACAAAGCTCCATGACAGCGTAGCCAGCAGCAAAAACACGTACCCCATTCTCGCACCCCGATTTTGTATCCGTTCTTTTCTACTTTGCCATTATAACAGAGGGGAGACGAGTTAGCGCGATTTTTTCGATAAACCATATTATCGTTATTTCATCTTGCCTGCACCGATGACGATGACGTAGCCGTCGGGATCACGAATCGCGAATTCCTTCCATACCATATCTCCCTGGTCTTCATGTTTTATTTCATAGTGGATGATCGCGCCTGCTTCTCGAAACTGCACGATATGTGCATCAATCGTTTCCCATTTCGCATAAGCATAAGAATCCCATCCTGTTGGCGGACCCTCCCAGTTATTAGGATAAACGATTTGCTTCGCTTTGTTATTTGGCCGCACGTCTTCCGGATGCTCGGCCTGCTGAAGAATGAAGCCCATATCCGGATCTTTCCGCTCCGCATGACCCCAACCGTCCACCTTGCAGCCGAGCGCATGCTTATAATACTCCTTCGACTTGGCCAAATCCGCAACCAGTCTTACCTGATTCATACTCATTCCTCCGATCCGGATTAAGAACATCTTTTTAGATAGACCTGCCCAAGTGCTCAGTGATGTTCTAATGAGTATGATGCCGCCGCCCTTTCGGAAACTGACATGATAAAAAATAAAATCGCCAATACAATCAAGCCGCCACCCCGACAGGAGCAGCGGCTTCTTATTAGTTTCCATGCCATCGATACCTAGTTATTTGTTTTGCATACCGCTGATAGCCTGGTTAGCGTCTTCTACGATTTTTTGCTGAAGCACATTGACGTCGATCGAGCCGCTGCTGTAATCTTTGTAGAACTTGTCGATGCTTCTCTGAACCGCAATGTCTTCGTTCGCAAACATGACGTTCGGCGCCGGCTGCGTTTCGAAAAATGCTTTAACGTTTTTCCCTTTGATCTGTTCCATTTCGGCGCCAAGCTCCTGCTCGACCCGCTTGCTGAGCAGCGGCGATGCGCGTCCGGTGCGGCGAGCGCTGATCAGCTGCACTTCTTCGGACGTCAACATATCGATGACTTGCATCGCTTCATTCGGATGCTTCGTACTGTTTGATATCGTGATCTGGTGTATGTCAACAGGCGGGGCGATGTTCGGCTTTTCCTTAAAGCTCGGATAGCCGGCGACGTCCCAGCGCAGCGTCTGGTACTTCTCTTGCTTGAGCGTCGGCACCAGGTTGTAAGCGCCTACCATTGCCAAGATGCGCTTGTCGTAAAAGTCGGCGACCGGACTGCCGCGTTCGTTGCCGGGAATGGTGTCGATCGCTTTCATCATTTGGAAGGCACGGCTCCACCCGTCCGAATTGATCGCGGCCTTCTTTTTCGTCGCATCTGTAAACGGCAGCGACATCTGATAGCCGAGCCAATAACTATTCAAATACATAAATCCTTTATACTGGACGCCGTTATCGACTCGGCTTAACCGTTTCGAAACTTCAATAATATCGTCCCAAGTCATGCCGGTTTTCGGATACGGGACACCGAACTTATCGAACAGGTCGAGATTGTAATAAATCGCGTTCGTATTCGTCGCATAAGGCAAACTATATAACTTACCGTTATCTTTAATGTTATCGATTGTCCACGGCTTAAACCGGCTTAAGTCTATTTTCTGCTTCGTCAGATACGGCGTGATGTCGGTTAATATGCCCAAATCGCGATATTGCGTATAGTTGCCGATTCCGTATAGAAGCAAGTCCGGAACCGTCTTCGCCGCAACCAAATCATCGATCATCGTCCCCTTGGCTGGAAGGACGTATTCGACCGTTATGTGCGGATACTTTTTCTTCAACGGCTCGGCGATCATCATTTGAAAATCTTCTTCGTACAAATAACCGGCCCCGACCGGCTGAAGCTTCAGCTTGACCGGTTCCGGAGAACTCGCCTTGGACGCGGGCTCGTTCGTTTTGTCCGACTTCTCGTTCGTCCCCGCCGATTGTCCCCCGGAGCAGCCGGCCGCGATTGCCGTCAGCACCGCCAAAGCCGCACATGCAAACGTTCGATTCCCTTTCACTCAAGCCACTCCCTTTTCATTTCCAATTCGTGAGCTTAAAACGGTGCTGTTTCCGTTTGAAAGAAAATCTGTTCAGTAAAAAGCGCGATACCGGTACAGTTTCCGCTGCACCCTCTCCCGCCCCCTTTCTTCGCGCTTTTTTTGATATCAAATTCATCATAATCAAACTTGTTGCCATATGCTTTGCCATTTTGGTCCGTTGTTTTGCACTTTTTGAAACGCTTACATTTATCGAAAATAGCCCGGCAGTTATCGAACTGCATCGCGCTCCAAGTCATCATCCTTTCATAATCGCTTCTGCAAACGCAACCGTTTGGATCAGACTCGGATATTCCTCGGGTGTCGAACCGCCTTCGACGCTCCAGCATACCCCCATTGCCGTTTCCACATAAAGGCATTGCTTTAAAATGTCGCTTGGAATATTCAGGCTTCTTTGTAAGATGTTTATAATATCGGTTATTTTCTTATACAAGTCGGGAGTCACTTCATCCCCGAATTCATTTAATAGGAATCGCGGAACATCGAATACGGGATCGCCTATCACGCCTTTAGGATCGATCAGTTTATATTCCCCATGAGGGCCGAGCAAAATATTATCATGATGGAAGTCGCCATGAAGCAGCATTTTTTGTCGATATGAGGAAGAAACCGATAAGCAGATTTCTTCCGCTTTTTTCATATAGCCGTATAATGGTTTGCAATCTTGCCGTTTGCTCATATATTCCGTAATCCTGCCGACCCACCCCGTATACGTCGGATAATTTTCTGCATTTGCGGGCGCAATATGTAGGTCTTTATATAGCGAGCAAAAGACGGCTAGTCTATCGGCAAGAGAGCACTCATCCCTTAAAGGAGTACCCGGCTGCACGCACTCTTCGAGTATGACACCGTTTTCTGGATCGGCTTCGAATGCTTTGCAAAATCGTTTGCCGTTATACTGGCACAACGTGTTATATTCTGTAACGACCGCACCGAAGGAAGGATTCCCGATCTTAAGCACTGCCTTGCCGAAGCATTCGGAATCACACGTAAACACTACATTTGCAGAATAGGATGGGATCAATTGAAAAGAGGTTAACGTCCACTTCTCGGCATACACTGCAAGATTCCTCAGAACTTTCTCATAAAAATTTGTGCCGAAACGGCTGCATATTTTTTCAATTTCGTCTTGTTTGAATCGATAGCTTTTTTCCATACTTGGAATCAGCCTCCGCTCTCTCACTTATTGCCTATCCCATTATTCTTTTAGGGATAGCTGTTTTCCTCCACAAAAAAACAGAAACGTATGCCGAAAGTGCAAAAAAGCGCAGAGAAGCAGCTTCTCTGCGCACGAGCAATCTTTTCGCTTTTGACTCCTACATTAAACAGTCCGTTTTAGTTTGAGTTCAAAATCAGGTTTCGTTACATATTCTATGTAAAGCGGTTGTCCGGTGAAATCCAAATACGCTTGATATCTCGTACGGATCGCCGGTTCCGAAATCATTTCGAGCACTTTCTCCTTCTCGATCCAACCGCTTTCCGAAGTTTCCTCAGACGTACTCAATTGTCCCCCCACGGGATGACACTTGAAATCCAACATCACCTTGGTAGGCACATCCGTAACGCCGTCATGCCATTTATAGCTGCATGTGTTGGAGACCACTGCAAACAAGGTAGAAACGACAACGTCAATCCCGCTTTCCTCTTTTACTTCTCGAATTAAAGCGTCCATTAGATTTTCCCCTACTTCGACTTGCCCTCCGGGAAAAACCCATGCCTCATGCTGCGTCTTCACCATAAGGATATGTCCTTGTTCATTTTCTACTATACCGCTTACCGCTACAATATGAGTCGGCATTACCATGTGCGCTGCCTCCAGTATTATTTTGTATATTCCACTCAAAATCATTATATGATTTATGCTTAATGTTATATAATCCCACAACACTGATAGGCCAATGATAACTGACTGTTACATCCCGATTATCGTAGGGAAATATGGAGCATTGTCTGCCTCGGCGGTATGCGTATGATAAAAAAAAGGCTGTCCTACGAGGTCTACAATGACCTTGAGGTACAGCCTCACCTTCTGTTCGCTTAGCAATCAGTGAATTCCTTCGAGCCCGACTTCCTTGCCGCCGACGGATTGGGTTTGCACACTGCCACGGCGCAGGAACAGTCCCAAGAAAATGCCGATGATGGCAATGACCAGCATGATGCCGAATGTGTAACCGAATGCATCGGGAGCGAGAGCCAGCATCGCCTTCTGCATATCGGCGGGAGTAGCCGCCTGCACATGATTGTCGGCGATCAGCGTCGCCATGCGCGAGGAGAGAATCGTGACCAAGGTCGCGACTGCAAAAGAGTTGACGACCTGCTGCATAGCGCTCGTCAAAGACGTGACCCGGCTCACCAGATCGCGCGGCGCCTTGCTGATCAGATGCGAATTCAGCGGCATCATCATCAAGCCCATGCCCCCGCCGGCCATAAGAAGCGGTATGAGCAGATCGCGTCCTTCGGTGGTCAGGTCCACATGCGAATATTGGTAGATCGCCCCCGAGACGAGACTAAGACCGGCTACGACGAGCCAACGGACGCCGATTTTATCGAATAAATACCCGCCCAGCGGCATCATCGCCGCAGAAGCCAGCGCTTGCGGGAACAGCGTCAGACCGGTATCGAATGCCCCATACCCTCTAGCTTGCTGCAAAAACTGCGGGAGCAGGAAAATAGCGCCGAACAGCGAAAATTGCAGCACCCACTGTACGAAAATCCCGAAAGAAAAGTCTACGGAGCGGAAGACGCGCAGCTCCAGCAGCGGGATTTTCGCCCGAAACTCGACGATGATGAAGCCGATCAGCGCCACCCCACCGATAATCAGCCCGGCGAGCGTCTTGCTTGACGTCCACCCTTCCGCTCCTTGCGTGACGCCATATGAAAGAGCCGCGAAGGCGATCGGTCCCAAAATCATGCCGGGCAGATCGAATCCGGCCACTTTTTTGCGAGCTACAGTCGGCAGCTTCCACAAGCCGAATAGGAAGGCGAAGATGCCTACGGGCAGGTTGATCAGAAAGATCCAGTGCCACGAGTGATATTCTACTAGCCAGCCGGACAAAATCGGTCCGATCGCCGGAGCGAGCAAAATCGGAACGCCGAGCATCCCCATCACTTGACCGATCTTATTCGGAGGACTAAGCCGATACACGTAAGCCATAGCGACCGGCATGACGAACCCGCCGCCCAACCCTTGCAGAATCCGGAACGCGATCAGCATCCCCGCGCTGTTCGGCGTAGCGCACAGCAGCGAAGCGATCGTAAACAAAACGACGGAGGATAAAAACACTTGCTTGGCTCCGAAGCGGTCCGATAGCCATCCGGCGAGCGGAATTACGGCAGCCGTCGCCAGCATATAGCCGGTAACCGTCCACTGGATCGTAGGCAGATCGGTCTGAAAGTCGATTACGAGCTTGGACAGCGCGACATTCATCGCCGTCGAGTCGAGAATGACCATGAATATCCCAAATATAATGGCAATCAGGGGCACTATAATACTGGATACCTTAAAATCCGGGTCTGAACCTCCGGCTGTTGACGATTGACTCATTGCATGCTCCTCCTTACCCGATCCGTTCGTATATGGTATAATGACAACGGACAATTGTCCGCAAACAACATATTACGGACAATTGTCCGCAATGTCAATTATTTCTTTCGTAAAGCTTTTCGTAAGGAGGTTTCGCCGTGAAACGACACAATGACGAGCAAGACTTGCAGCCCGACTCCAAAGAATCCGCATCGCCCGGAAGCCGCCGCGAGGAGCGCGACACGGAATATCGCCGGCGTATACTTGCTACCGCCAATGAGCTGTTCGAGAGCCGAGGCGTGGATTGCGTCACGATGTACCAAATCGCCCAGGAGGCCGGTGTCGGCCAAGGTACTCTATATAGGCGCTACGCGCATTTGGGAGAGGTTTGCAGCGACCTCATGCAAACGACGGTAGATACATTTTTGGATTCGCTCGAAGAGAGCTTGGCCGGTGCCGATCCGGAAAAGCCGGCGATGCGGCAGTTGTCCGACATCGTAAACCGGATCGTCGATTTCATCGACCAGAAGGCGTCCTTGCTGCATACGATCCATTCGATGTACTTCGAGAAGAAAAGCCACTCCTTTTATCAAAAGCCGATCTTCCGAAGGCTGCACGATCTGATGCATCCGCTGCTTGTCCGCGCCGTGGAACAGGGCGAAATCCGCGAAATCGATATCACTTTAACCATTAACACGCTGTTGGTCGCGTTAAGCCCGAACCAATATTTGTATCACCGGGATGTGCTCGGGTACGACAAAAACCGGTTCATGAAAGGAATATGCCGGCTTTTTGTGGAGGGCTTGTAATACAAGAGGGCTGTCTCAATAGGTTTGTTAAAACCTGAGAGGACAGCCCTTTCATAAGGTTTATCTCTTTACTTTCAGCCATACGATGCCCGACGTCAAAAGGAAAGCAATCGCAGAAGCCGCAAGCACATAACCGGTCGAATTGAAGTTGCGAACCGATCGGGGCGGTCTCTTCGCGTTCGCTTTGTTTGCCAAATAATATTCATTGTATTCGGGGACATAGTTCCCCGCCGAGGAAAGGCCCAGGACCTCCGCCACCCGATCGTCGCGGATAATACCGACATTATACGTATCCGCTACACTCATCAGCGTATTATCGGGACGCTTGCGCTGCATCACGAACAGCTTGTCATTTTTGGAGTCCGGAAAGTTCTGGTGTACAGCCAAGCCCCCCTTCCATTCCTCCAGCACCGCAATGTCCGAGTCAAGCTCTCCTTTCATTATTTGATCGACCTTGATGTAGATACGTTTAACCAGTACAGGTTCAGGTGCGCCTTTCTTAGGCGGAACATGCTCGAATTTAACGATTTTCCCGGTAAAAATCACATCCGCTTCTTCCAGCATTTTGTCCGGGGGGAGGATCAATGCTTTTCCGTACGAAGTGTCGGACCAAAGGAAAACTAGCCATACACCGAAGCAGCATGCAGCTAAAAAGGCTGCAAGAGCACGCATTTCCTTCACCTCCAAGAAACGAGCGAGTGTTTAGTTAAAATTTACCATAGGGGCCGGTGATAGAAAAGAAGGAGCCCTATTAAACGAGCTCCTTCTTCCGCTTTAATCGCTATTTCGCTGCATTGCCGCATGACCCTTAAGTCGGGCAGATCAAACTGCCCATATCGTAAATCCTTACGCGGTATAGCTCCAAATCCGCAATGACGTTCCCCAATCGCTCATGATTCGATCTCAAACCCGGCCACGATCTTCAAATCGCCCGAGTAGTCGGCCGACGTGCTATAAGTCATCGTATAAATTCCCGCTTCCAATAGAACATGCGCTCCGGCTTCATAAGTTTGCGCCTTATACCCTGAGGCGAGGCCGGCTTGATCCAATGTTAAGGACAACCCGGTCGGGTTATTGTTCACGCGTAAATGGACGGTCACGGAACCGGACGCAATGCCGCCGCTTATCGCTCTTGCGATAAGTCCCGTTATGGAAAAGGCTGATCGGAACGGCAAATGGCTCGGACCCGGCAAAACGGCATTGGATACGTTCGCGGCGGTAATCGGGGTCTCGTTTTCCCAATTCGATATCGTCTGCTTCACCCCGGAACATTCGGCGTGGTGGCCGTCGCTCCAGGAACGATGATGGAAGCTGTTGCGCCACCGGTTTCCGTTCACGACCAGTTTGAACGGCGATACATTTTGACCGATCGCATTATTTGCGCAGCTTTCATCCAGCACGATATCCCCCGCAATGACATTCCCCGTCATGCTGTTGTCTATCCCTTTCACTATACAAGGAGTTCCGACCGTCGTAAAACGGCAGCCCGTCACGATCGCCTTCTTGGTATCGGTAGCAAATACCAGGTTGCGGGCGGTGCATCCCGTCATGATCGTCGTCTCCATTCCCGTCAAATCCCCCAGATTGACGCCACCGGTATCAATCTGGGAGAAATGCCGGTGCATCGGGCGGGTATCGGCCCCCGTCGAACGAAAAGAAGGCGAGTTCAGACTCGTTCCGTTATTAGTCCAGGTTGAAATGTAACCGGATTCCGCCTTAAAGAACAGCCCCGTGTTAGCGTTGAACAAAATGCCGGCGTCCTTGGCGTCGTATAACCGCGGGTTGTAAATGGATGCGTTGAAGCCGGCTCCGGTGATATTCATATATCCACCCGCAAATGTTGCGCCTTGCCCATCGATACACATGTTCGTAAACGAGCAGTAGCTGCCGGCCAAATGAATCGCATAACCGTCGAATCGCTTAACCAGTTTGGCCGATACCGGGTCGGCAAAATCTAACCGCGTCCCGTCTCTCGGAACGGATATCGGCGATGAGACGATATAGGCTCCGGTAGGGAAATAAAGAAACCGTTCGGCCTGGACCGCCGCTTGGATCGCCGCCGTATCGTCCGTACCCGACGTTCCGTTCCAATCGCCTTTGGCCCCGAAACATTTCACGCTGACCGGGGACCCGTCTCTGAGCCGAATCCAACGGCCGGCACCGGTATGTCCCGTCGGCAAAATAATCGTTCCCCCGTTATCGGCAGCCGTGCTCGACGCGTTCCAGCAAAAGATGCCCGCTCCTCCGTCGTTGACGGAACTGTACCCGCATACGAGAATCGTTTCATTATCGGACAAGTCGGCGGTCGGCAAGTTCCTCAATTCCGACACGGTAGACACAGTAGACATGGTACCAGAAATACGAACCGATTTTTTATCGGAAGCCGCAAAGGAGCAGGCAGGTAAAAGAGCGCCTTCCGCGGCAAGCGCCAATCCGGTCAATCCAAGCGTTGCCAGTACCTTTCTTCGCGATAACGACAATTCGACTTGTGTTTCGTATAAATCCGATTGGTTCGCCATACATCGATCACTTCCTCTATCCAAAATGTAAATGTTTCGTTCTCCCTACTTCTTTTGCTGTTCCGCGATATATTTCTCCACCAGCTCCTGAATATTGCGCAGTCCCGTATTCAAGTCGACCTTGCCGGTTGCGATATCCGGTATAAGCGGCCTGTAAATTCCCTCGATGCCCAGCTCATACACGCTCTTGTACGACAGCGGAGCGAAGTCGTCGTAGTACAACGCGGACCAGTTCTTGTCCTTATGCTCGCTGGCCGTAGCGAACACTTTCTTAACCGCGTCTGATTTCAGCACGGACATGATGCCTTTTTTGGAATACTCCGCCTGCGTCTCGTCCGATGTCAAAAACTTGATGACTTCCATCGCCGCGTCTTTATCCTTGGCGACCGAAGTAATCGCGAACGACCCCGGCGAAGCTTGCGAACCGACCTTGGGCTTATCCTTGAACGTCGGCATGTTGACGAGATCCCAATCGATATTTTTAACGTAAACCGCCCCGTCCCAAGGGAATGTCGAGTTAAACACGAACATGGCAAGCTCATACGTATTGGTCATCTCGGTGTAATAAGGCAGCCGCTTCAATTCCGCCGTCCGTTTCGCAAACGATTCATTTTGGCCGTAGGAAAGGAAATACGTCTGAAGCAGCTTCTTCCACTCTTCATCCAAAAAGGTCGGCTTCATCGTCTTCGGATCGAGATACGGTTTGGACAGCTGATTGGTGCGCAATATATGCGCAGGCGATGCCGACAATCCCAAATAGTTTACGCCGCCCTCGGTGCGGGTCAATTTCTTGGACAGCTCGAACGCTTCGTCCCACGTCATCCCGTTCTTCGGATACGGAACGCCCAGCTTGTTGAATACCCCTTTGTTGTAAAACAATACCTGCCTGCCGTTAATAATCGGGAGCATATACATTTTGCCGCTCCCGATCGCCCGAATGCCGTCGATAATCGTCGGCTCGAACCGGGTCAGATCGACTTTATGCTTCTTGATCAGCTCCGTCATGTCATACTCCAGGCCGGTCCCGAGCAACGGCTCCGCGATATATTCGATCGAGTTGTAGACGATGTCGACACGCTCCTTGAGCGCTACCAGCTCCGGCAAGGTTGAACCAGGCTTGGATTGGATGAATTTGATCGTATAATTCGGAAACTTTTGGCGGATCAGGTTGCCGAACATCTGATTGAATTGCTCCTCGGCCCCGCCCGCCAAGTTGTGGAAAACGAGCTCGGCCGGTTTGTCCGCTGCCGATTCCGCGGGCTTCTGTGAATTTGACGACGCTCCTTCTCCCGTTGCTTCCTTACCTCCTTTGCCGCCATCCCCGACCGTTCCCGTGCCGCCGCATGCAGTCAGCACAGACAGCAGCATCACACTCGCGGTCAATATCGTTCCCGCTTTTCTTGACATTGTTAGTTCCCCCTATTATTAGTAATCGATTTCTATATTGCTGATTAATCGGCCCTCAAATACGAGGCAAGCGGCAGTTTCGCTTCCCGAATCCCCTGTACGACCAGCTTCGCCATCTCGGCAGCACCCTGCTCGTTAAAATGCGTATCTCCTTGATACCTCCCGGATAATTGGGATTGTGGCCGGGCTCATAAAGCTTTTGGAGCTGCGCCCCGACATCGCATGATTCCGGATCGTCCCTTTCTCCGTGAAGTGGACGTCGAGCATCTTCCCCCATCCCGCTAACGGCGCTCTATTCGAGGTATAGCTTTGCATGGTCGAATCACCGGCCAGAAATACGGTTACAGGCTTCGCCGCTACTGCCGAAGGCTTCTCCCCTTCCTTCGCCTTGTCGGTCGACAAAAGATTGCCGGCCGTATTGTAGACGACCCATGAGACTCCAAGCACAATAAGCGCAACAAGAGGCAAGCCAAACTTTTTCCCGGTCAAAAGCCCCCCTCCCAACACGACGAGATTTGCTTGCACAATGTGATGATTTTTTAGAAACCGATTACTACGCAGCTAAAAAATGAGCGAAGCTCAACATCGGTAAATGCGGTTTACATCCGAATATAACACCCTAATTATCCGCGTATGGATACCGCCACGGTTCTCCGCTCATTTTCGCATGAACCTATCGTATTGCTGCTGCTTCACTTGAACGATCGTGTCGATCTTAAGCTCCTTCAGCTTGCTTGTGAACGCCTCCCAATCAATTGGCTCGGCGCCGGTAATAAAGGCGATGATGGACTCGTCCACATAGGTCTGTATCGCAGGCATCAAAGCGTTCCCTATAGCAAGCTCCTCCGGTGTCGGCATCGCAAACGGCTGGGAATCGACCATCATGCTTCTCACCCGCTGCGCTAGCCCGAACGCCTTCGAATTGCTGCCGAGTAAAGCGGCAGGCGACCGGGAAAGCGGTCCTTTGGCTGACCGGATCCACGGTGTCGGCGGATAAGCGCCGATGGAGCGAAGAACCCCTACCGGATCCAACCCGTCCGGATTGTTCAATACGTTTTCGGTATATTCCGGCTGCCCGTTTACAAGCCTGTACGTCAAGCCCTCGATTCCGAACGTCATCAGCCGGTTGCCTTCCTCGCTGGCATAAATATAGTCGAGCCAACGGGTCGCAACCTCCTTATGCGGGGACTGCTTGGATAGGACGAAATTCCCGCTCACCGGCCCATATTTCTCGTATATAGGCTTGTAACCATGTTCCAGCGGAGGAAGGGTCAGCAGCCAATCCGCATTCGCGGACGCCGTTTTACGCGACAAGCTGTCCAATTGTCCGAGCCGGCTCAAGAAATGCATGCTCGCGCCGATTTGATCCCTCGACACGCCGGCAATGATGCTTTCCTCCGTTCTGTGCATAAATCCGGGATCGATCAACCCCTCCCTATACTGCTTGTTCAGCCAGACGACCAGCTTCTCCGCTTCCGGTGTCAGCCATTCGGCGCGCACGTGTCCGGACCCGTCCGGGTAGTAACCCCTGCTGTAGAACAAATGAAGCCCCAGTGCGTTGCCGAACAGCGCCAAGCCGTGGTACCCGGTTTGCGGCATAAACGGAATTTCGTCCCGCTTTCCGTTGCCGTTCGGATCGCGCTCCTTGAACGACTTGAATACGGTATACCATTCGTCCAGCGTTCTCGGCTCAGGCAGCCCGAGCTTGTCGAGCCAGTCTTTCCGGATCAAGATGCCGAATGGGTCCAGGTATTCGCTTCCCGTCGTTACCGAAGACAAAGCGTACAGCTTGCCGTCATAAGCGCGCATTCTGCCCGCCTCCGCAGGATTATCGGCCAGAAACCGCTTGATGTTCGGAGCATACCGCTCGATCCAATCGTCCAGAGGCTCGATCAAATCCGCTTCAATCGCACTGTAAAGATCCATCGGCAAAGCGAATATGTCCGGCACTTCCTTGCCGGCAGCCAGCTTCATCCGCATGGACGAAGGATACTGGCTGCTATGCGAAACGTCCCATCTGATCTTCACGCCTGTCCGTTTCTCCACCTCCTGCCAGACAGGCAATTGCAACGTTAAGCTTGCCGGTGCGTACCAATTGTCCCATCCTGCATATCGAAGCGTAACCGAACCGAGCGGCACGATAGGCAAGGCGGAGCCGGCGGCATCCTCCGATACGACCGATTCGGCCGGAGTCGTTGACGTACAGCCACCCGAGAGTGCTGCAGAGGCAAGCAGCAGTGAACAGCAGGCCAACCGACATCGGCATAACAGCGCTTTCATCATCATTGTAGCAACCTCCTCGCGGCGCCGAAACGGCACAATTTCTAGTTATGGTGCAAAATAACGCCCAATACGACGCGTGCAGCAGTAGGAGGAATTCCTGCCGAACATGCCCTGCTCCCGCCATTATTAAAGAAATGAATCGGAAGGACAAGTCCACTATTTCTACTTATTGTCCTGCTGTATTGACCTTTCCGCACGGAAATACATTATCCGTTGACAGCGCCTTCATTTTGCAAACATAATGGTCGTACGAAGAAAGAAAAAGAACCGGAGGGGCGCCATGTCGTATCGAATTGCAATTGTCGACGATGAAGAGGACATCCGGGAAGGCTTGGCCGACCTGGTCGACTGGCCGGGACTCGGGTATACCGTCGTTGCCCGGCTCGAAGACGGCCGCGACGCGATTTCTTTCATTCAGAGCCATCCCGTGGACGTCATTTTGAGCGATATCAAGATGACGTTCGTATCCGGTCTGGAGCTGGCCAAGTATGTATACGACCAACGGTACGATATAAAAATGATCCTGATCAGCGGCTACAAGGAATTCGAATTTGCCCAGCAGGCTTTGAACTACCGGGTCGCGCATTATTTGCTGAAGCCGACAAGGCTGAGTGAAGTTCATCAGGTGCTCCGCGACGTCAAGACATCTCTGGATAAAGAAAAAGCGGAGAAAGAGCTGGCGCTGGACATCAAGAACCAGAACGAGGAGATGCTATCCATGCTGCGGCGGCAGTTTTTTGCCGAGCTGGCCGCAGGCACGCTGGCCGAGCGGGAAGAGATCGGACGCCGGCTGCACTTCATCCGCCTTCCTGTCGACCCGGACATCTCCCCCTGCTGCCTTTATTCCATTCGAATCCCGCATGACGGACCGTATATGGCTCCGAGAACCGCGGACCAAGAAGCGAACCGGATTTTCCGCTTCATCCAGCAAGCCTATAGAAACGAACAGGATTGTATTCAGCATATCCCATTGCGCAGCGAGGCGGGAATCATCCGGATGGCCGCGATCGATGTAACAGGCGGGTTTACCGGTATCACCTATATTGAGGAGAAGGTTGTCCATCATTTCGCGACGGTCAAAAGCAGAATTTCCGCTGTCCTGGGCAAGGATGCCTGTCTGGAGGAAGTCCGGTCGTATGCTCGGCTGATGGACTTGGTACCGGCAGCCCCTTCCTCATCGGAGCCGGAGCCCGTCCCGAACGACCGCCTGTCCGTGTCCCCGGGTCCGGAACCGGTCCGTTTCGACCCGCTCGTCATTCAGAAGGCCAAAACTTACATTCAAGAGAAATATAATCAAGACATAACGCTTGAGGACGTAGCGGAGCACGTTTACTTAAGCCCCGTATACTTCAGCCGGCTGTTCAAGAAACAGACGGGCCGCAACTTTACCGATTATGTAACGGAAATCCGCATTCTCCGGGCGATGGAGTATTTGCGTCAACCCCAGTATAAAGTATACGAGATCAGCTCGATCATCGGCTACAAGAGCACGAAGTATTTCTTCAAGCTGTTCAAGCAATACGCCGGCTGCACGCCGACGGAGTACCGCAATATGATGCCCTAGGAGACCCGCCAATGAAGGAGCGGTCCAATATTTGGTTTTATATCAAGCATTTTAACATTCATAGCATCTTCCTGCGCAATTTTCTAATCATCGTCTGCTTGATGATTTTGCCGGTCGTCGGCATAAGCACAGCGGTCTATATCGTCTACGACAAAATCATCCGGGAAGAGATCGGAACGGTTCATCACATTGCCCTTTCCCGGCTGCGCGACATGATCGATATGGCGGTCCGCGAGGTGGACGAATTCGCCCTGCATATCGCCTCGGATCAAGCGGCCGGCCGGTTTCTCTCCGAGTCTCGTCCGGACAGGGCCGAACCCGCTTTGTACACGCAAATGAACCAGCTCCGCCAAAAAATGATGCCGGTATACAAGTTAAGCGGGCAGTTTATCAATTCCGTTTACTTGTACTCGGATGCAAGCGGTTTCGTTCAGTCTACCAATCTCGGTCTGTGGGACGCGCAATGGTTCACGGACAGCAGCTGGATTGCGGAATATGAACGCCGCAAAACGACATCGAACTTCTGGTTGTCGGCAAGAACGGCGAAGCAGTACGTCGGAGAACAGACCGAGCGGCATTTCCTCTCCTTCTTCTATACCGCTCCTCTCGACGTGAAG
The DNA here is from genome assembly GCF_005938385.1 of Paenibacillus mesophilus. GTDB lineage: Bacteria > Bacillota > Bacilli > Paenibacillales > NBRC-103111 > Paenibacillus_AB > Paenibacillus_AB mesophilus. The sequence goes on along the minus strand of NZ_VCRA01000019.1, from coordinate 63,873 downwards.
AACCGGCAAGGAGCTATTGTAGTCAATGTCGATACGGACCGGCTGGACAAGTTTATCAATAATGTCGGCGATCCGTATCTGGAGGACATCTATATCACGGACAAAAGCGGCACCGTGCTGTATAACCGGGACCTGTCCATGATCAACCGCCGCCTGACGGACTCCTTGTCCACGAATGACAATAAAAAGTCGATTGCTTCGCTCGACTCCCAATATAACGATTGGACGTTTTATTCCATATTGCCGCTTCAGGCGTATCAGGAGAAAAATGCGTACCTGCGCCGATATGTGCTCGTCATCTTCGCGGCCGGATTGGCTGTCGCCCTGCTCCTTGCCTTGATCATCGCTTCGAAGGTGTTCCAGCCGATCCGCAAAATCATCTCGATCGTAGAAAATCCGGACAAGTGGATGACGGTCGAGCTGGAGAGGCAGGAGCCGCATCTGAACGAAATCCGGCAAATCGCCTCCACGCTGATCCGATCGCACGACGAGCGGCTCGAGCTGGAACAGGAGCTGCGCAAACGGTTGACCTTGCTGAAGCAAGCGCAAAGCATCGCCTTGCAGTCCCAGATCAACCCGCATTTCCTCTACAATACGCTCGAGACGATCAACTGGAACGCCTTGCGGCTCACCGGCGGGGAAAACAAAGTATCGGAGATGATCTCCTCCCTGTCAAAGCTGCTACGGCTTTCCCTCGAAACACCGGTAAACCTGATTCCGGTTCAGACGGAGCTGGAGCACGTCCGGCATTATATCGACCTTGTATCGGTCCGCTACAAAACCGCCTTTTCCGTCGTATGGGACGTTGATGAATCGATCCGCCAATGCCGAATCCCGAAAATTACGCTGCAGCCGCTGGTCGAGAACGCCATCAGTCACGGCATCAAGCCGAAGGGCGAGAAAGGCGTCATCCGTATCTCAGGACGGAAGCGCGACGGCTGTCTATTGTTCGAAATAGCCGATGACGGCGTGGGGATAGGCCGAGAACGCACGGAAGAACTCAACGCGGCCTTCAAGGACGATTACAGCGAGCCGGGCGACCATATCGGCATCCGAAACGTAAACCAGCGGATCAAGCTTACGTTCGGCGAATCGTATGGGTTAATCGTCAGCAGCGAACCCGGTCTAGGAACAGTCGTCCAGTTCACCATCCCGGTTTTGGAGTGATATCTGCAAGAAACCCACCGCAAGGCGCGTGACCTTGGGTGGGTTCTCTTCTGTCTCGGCTACACGTCAATCATTCACTCGAATCCGTGTGGATGCCGCCAAGCGACCGTATGCGACCGTGACGGCCGTTTCCCCCAGCTGTTTGGGTACGACCGTTCCGTCCTCCCTCACATCCAGTATGGAACGATCTTTTACCGCATAAGCCGGTCTCAACGGGGTCATCGTCACACCGCCTTCGTAGACGGCGATCGGGTTCAATCGGCATGCCGGACCCGAGAGGCGGACCTCTCCGCAACCGTGTAATGTCAACGATTGGATATCCCCTTTGTCCCCGAACAAATGAATAAGAGGCGAAGCCAGTCTTGCCGCCCAGTCTTTCTCCACATGCTCGGCATCGGGATCGAAATAATAGGAGAGCTGCTTGTCGGCCGCGTAACCCAATTCCAGCAGTTGCTCCGCCGCTTGGCGAACGTGCTTCTCCATCACCAACGTTCCTTCGCGTCCGCCCAAATCGATCCATATGCGGGAAACCGGCTGCTTGTGCCGGAAAACATGCACCAATGGAACTTCTTCCGAAGCGGCGGGATCCACGCAATAAAAATAAGGAGAAACGATAGCCAGCTTCCCGAACACATCCGGCCGGCGGAAACCGATATGGTAAGTGACTTGTCCCCCTCGCGACGATCCCATCAATGCGGTATGCTCCGGGCCCGACTTTGTCCGGAAAAGCGAATCGATATACGGCTTCACTTCGTCGATCAGAAACGATTCGTATACCAATCCTTTCGGCCGGATCGGAACTTTATCGGATCGATAAAGCACCCCTTCCAAGTCGTGAGTAAATTCGTCGGACCGCTCCATCCCCATATTCGCAATGCCGACCACGATAATTTCTTCCATCCGATCAAGGGCAACGAGCCGATCGACCGTTTCATGCACGTTCCATGAATAGCCGTTGAATGCCGGGTGGAAAACGTTTTGTCCGTCGTGCATGTACAAAACCGGGTACCTATTGGCCGTATCATGTGTGTAGCTCGGGGGCAAATAAACGAATAAATCTCTCCGGTTGTCCAGCTTGGCGGAATAAAAGCTTTCGATTCGCAAAATGCTCGATCCGGTCGTCATCGCAATACCCCCGGCAAGCGATCGGCCGCTGAATCCACCCAGTTCTCTACTTCATAGTTCAACACCAAGCCGTCATCCGCAGTAAAAGTCCGGTATGGAATTTCGTTTCCGATTCGATCCGTTTCATGCTTGCCAAGCCCCCGGGAAATGCGAAATACGAAAGAAACGTTTCTCGGCACCATGAACGTCCCGCCATACAGCCCTTCCCGAATTGGCGGCAGCTCGATGCCGGCGTACAATTTGTCCGTCGGAGGAGTGCAATCCGGCACTTTCACGTAAAGCTCCACAGCGACCGTCTCGGAAATGTGCGGAACTACATCTATGTCGAGACTGGCCGTCAAATGGTACCCGGAATACGTTACGGTCGTTCTCCCTACCTTCTTCGGCAGCAGTTTGCCGTCCGCGCCAATTTCCATGATTTCCGGGTCGCCTGCTTCATAACGTCCGCATAAATCCGTCATCATAAAACCGCTATCGTAGTGCACAACCGGATTCAGCGAGCGCAGCGGCCCTTCCAGGCCAATAACTTCGGGACCGTGCAGATCGATACGCACAGGCCTACCGATGTCGCCGAAAAAATAAAGAAGCGGCGCATGGACCCGGGCCGCCCAATCGGTCTGGGAATGTCCGGAGCCGACAGCGACATAAAACATGAAATCGTCCCCGGACCGGTAACCGGCACCCAGCAGAACATCGGCGACATGGCGCACATGCTTTTCCATAACGGTATAGCCTTCGGAATCCCCTACGTCCATCCAAATTTTCAAGTCTTCTTTCTTCGTATACACTTTGCTTAACCAACGGTCCTCCATCGTGGCCGGATCTACGCTTACGAAGAACGGACACAACGCGCCGATCATGCCGAACGTGTCCGGATGGCGGAAACCGATATTGTACGACACGAGTCCGCCTGCGGACGATCCCATCAGAGCGGTATGCTCTTTGCCAGGCATTGTCCGATATTGCGTATCGATATAAGGCTTCACTTCGCGAAGCAAAAATTGCTCGTACAACTCGCCTTGATTCGTCATATCGAACACGTTGTGCCCGTCCGGATTCGCGTGCATATATTCGGCGATTCTCGCGTCCTCCACATGAGCGACCGCGACCACGATAATTTCCCGAATCTTCCCTTCCGCAACCAACCGGTCCACCGTAAGATGGACGTCCCACGATTCGCCCTTCCGATCTTGAAAGAACACGTGCTGTCCGTCATGCATGTACAGAACCGGATACCTTTTCGTGGCATTGCTTTCATAACCGGGAGGCAAGTAAACGTACATATCGCGATCGTTATTCAATATAGCCGAATGAAACTGCTTGATTTCGATTAACCGCGATGCATTCACCGGGTGACTTCCTCCTATTCGTATCTTCACGATGAAACGGACAAATAAATGAACTTTTCCGGATTGCTGTAATCCGCGTCGTGAATGTTCCGGTCCATCATGTCCGTAACGTGCTTGTAATCGTTCAATTCGTACGATATTTTCGCTGCGCGTTCCGGCAGCATTTCCGGACAATGGCTGGTGCATAGAGCGACGATTCGGTCGTGAGTCCGCAATACTTCGTTCGCCAAAAATTCATTGACGACGATCCCCGGACGATCCGGAAACTTGGATAAAAACGCGCTCAAGCCTTGTCGGCTCTCATACACGTGAATCCGATCTTCATCCACGCCCGACAGCCGTTTGACTATGCCGACCAAATCCGTGTCGTTGTATGCATCCATTACGAGAAATTCCGGAGCTTCTCCGAGCAGCGTATGCGCTAACCGGAAGCTTCCCTCGAAGTCTGGAATCACTTTGTGGAACAACGTATCTTCAATATGGCTGTCAATCACGAATACCGGAATCCCGAATCCGAAATATCGGGATATGGTCGAAAAACGCTGCTGATCGACGTTCATCAGGATGACGCCATCCAAATTCCGTTCCCGAATCATATCGTAAGACGGTGCACCTTCGTCGATTTGCATAAAAATGACATGGTACCCAAGCTCGCCGCACAACTTTTCGAGCCGGTATAACGTTTTGACGTACTTCATATCGGACCAGGGGTGCGGCTCCAAATCTTTGAACAGCAAAATGCCGATCAACCCGGTTTTTTGCAGTTTTAAGGAACGGGCACTCCGATTCGTTACATAGTGAAGCTGCTGAGCGATTTTCAACACTTTGACGCGCGTTTCGTCCGATATGGACTGCGTTTTTACATCGTTCAAAATATAGGACACCGTAGCGATCGAAACTTCCGCCGCCTTCGCGATATCTTTGATGGTCGCTTTTTTCATGTTCATCCGCCCCTGCTTAAACGTTTCAGTCGATTTAATCATACGACCGCCGATTTGTCAATCATCCTGGGCGGGAGCGGCCAATACGAGCCAACCGAACGGAGGCAGCGTTACGGTCACCGTATCATCGGCCATCCGGAATGTACCATTGCCCCATATCGGAACTGGCGATAGTTGTCCATCTGTCGAGAACAGAATCCTCTCTTGTGCGCCACCATGATTAAAGCAAACGTAAACGTGCTCGCTTGCATGCTTTCTTCGCACGACAATCTGCCGGTCCCGGGCGTATACGAATTCAAACGATCCTTCCTGGAGGGCGGGGTGCGCCAAGCGCAGTGAAATCAGCCTTCGGTAAAAGTCGAGAAGCTCTCCGTTTTGCCGCTGCTTCTCCCATACCATCGGTTTCCGGCAGTCGGGGTCCGCCCCTCCCCGCATCCCTACTTCGTCTCCGTAGTAGAGGCAAGGCGCACCCGGCAAAATAAATTGAAACAAGGCGGCCTGCATAGCTTTACGTTCATCGTTCGCGACGGTGAGCAGCCGAGGAGTATCGTGGCTTCCGATAATATTGAACGCCGCCTCGTTCACTTGCCGCGGGTAGCTAGCCAGCAGCCGGTTGATCTGATGCGACAACGTTTCCGCATCGATGGCGTCTTTGGCAAAAAAGCGGAGTACTGCCTCCGTCGCCGGATAATTCATGACCGCGTCGAACTGGTCTCCCCGCAGCCAGGGCATCGCGTCATGCCATATTTCGCCCAATATATAAAAGTCCGGCTTGAGCGCTTTTAACGCTTTCCGAAATTGCCGCCAAAACTCGTGGTCAACCTCGTTCGCCACATCCAGTCTCCATCCGTCGATATCGCATTCATTCACCCAATGCCGTGCCACGTCCAGCAAATAGGCGCGCACCTCCGGATTAGCCGTATTCAGCTTGGGCATGTGCGACTCGAACGCGAAGCAATGATACGACGGCTTGGACCCGGTCGCAACCGGGTAGTCCTTCATATGGAACCAGTCCCAGTAAGCCGATTCCCGTCCATTCTCCAGCACATCGCGAAAAGGTGCGAACCGAATCCCGCTATGGTTGAACACCGCATCGAGAATGACGCGTATGCCGCGATCGTGGAACGCTTGAACCAGCCTTCGCAATAGCTCCGTGTCGCCGAAATGAGGATCGATCTTGAAATAGTCCGCCGTATCGTATTTGTGGTTTGTGTTCGCCTCAAAGAGGGGCGTGAAATAGACGGCATTGACGCCTAGCGATTGAATGTAATCGATGCGGTCCAGAACGCCTTGCAAATCTCCGCCGAAATAATCGTGCGGTCCCGGGTCGTCCTGCTCCCAAGGACGAACACCCGCCGGATCGTTTGCCGGATCCCCGTTCGCGAACCGTTCGGGAAATATTTGATAAAAGACGGCCCCCTTGACCCATTCCGGCGGCTTCAATATTTCGCTCGGCCATAGAAACGGGTAATCGAAAAAGGAAAGCGGATCTCGCGGCTTGCTTTCCGAAAAACCTTGCTCCGTATACCACAGCTTTCGTTTGCCGGATACGAGCTCGAACGCATACCGCAGCCTGCGATGCGGAGGCGCGAACTCCGCCTGCCAATAATCGAACAGCTCATCCGTCGCCATTTTGTACAAAGGCGTTTCCTTGGCGGTATGTTCCCAATCGTACTTGTCTCCGTATATCGCTTTGACGGTTTGCAGATCGTCTTTTTTCGCGCGCAGCCGAATATGAACGGTACGGTCGTCGTAGGCGTAACAATAGCTGTCCGCGGACCGGTGATAAATCGCTTCGACGTGCATGGCTTACTCCCTCCATCCGTATATAATGGCGCTGTCAACCTTTATCGGCTCCGGACGCAAGTCCGCCAATCAAATATTTTTGAAAATACATGTACAGAAACGTAATCGGCAGCGCTACCAGCACGGCACCGGCCGCGAATAGGGTGAAGCTGGAGTTCGTCTCGTTGGCGACCATATTGTACAATCCTTGGGCGAGCGTCATTTTGTCGGACGATCGGAGCACGATTTGCGGCAAAATGAAATCCATGAACGGCGTAATAAAGCTGTTCAACGCAACGAACGTAACGGCCGGCAGGGACAGCGGGACAATAATTTTGAAAAAGATGTCCTTATGGGTAGCCCCGTCCAAAAAGGCGGCTTCCTCCAAGCTTCGCGGAATCGTATCGAAATGGCCTTTCATCACCCACGTTCCCATCGAAACGGCCCCGCCGGCGTAGACGAGAACGATGCCGAGATGCGTATCGAGCATCTTCGTTTGCAGCAGCAGCACAAAAATCGCCATAATGGACAAGAAACCCGGGAACATTTGCAAAATAAGCAGAGCCATCAAGCCTTGCTTCCTGCCCTTGAACCGGAACCGGGACAAGGCGTACGCCGTCACCGCCACCAATGCCGTCGACAACAACGCGTTCCAAACCGCGATTTTGATCGTATTGCCGTACCACAACACGAAATCGGTATTGCGTATCAGCTCGACATAATGGCCGATCGTAGGATTGGCGGGAAACATGCTGCTGACCAGAAGCGCGGTGCCCGGGTTGAGCGACGTACCGACAACCCACACGATCGGGTAGACGATCGTCAGGAGCAGCAGCGCGAAAACCGTGTAAATGCCGATTACGACCAACTTATTTTTCAACTTCGACATTCAGACCATATCCTCTTCTTGGGTAGACTTCATTCGCCTGTAATTCCATAAGGAAAAAGCCGCGATGAACAGGAACATCAGGATCGACACGGCCGAAGCCATGTTGAACTGGCTCTGGTTCAGCGTCATCTTGAAAATCCACGAGATCAATATATCGGTGCTTCCCGCGTAATAATAGTCGGGGTTGTTCGGCCTTCCGTCCGTAAGCAAATAAATCAGATTGAAATTATTGAAGTTGAAAGCAAACTGCATAATGAGGATCGGCGCGGTTGCTGTCAGTACGAGAGGCAGTGTAATGCCAACGAACTTTTGCCGCCCCGAGGCTCCGTCCACTTCGGCCGCTTCGTACAAATCACGAGGCAGCGTCGTCAAGACGCCGGACATCAACGCCATCAGAAACGGGGTCGAAAACCACATATTGACGAGCACGATCGACACCTTCGCCATCGTTGGATCGGATAGCCACGGCACCGGCGCGAAGCCGAGCTTTACCAGCATATCGTTGACCGGACCGAACGACCCGTTGAGCAGCACCCGGAACACGAGAATCGAAATAAATTGCGGCACCGCCCACGGCAAGATGAAGACGGTTCGCCAAAACCGCTTGAACCGGATGCCCGGGTAATTCACCATCATCGCGAGCAGCAGGCCGCCGAAAAACACCGATACCGTCGAAGCGGCCGCCCAGACTATGTTCCAGACGGATATGCCGAGAAAAGTCGACCTCCACGCCTCCTGTGCGAACAGATCGGCGAACGTTCGGAGCCCCACCCAATCGACCAGCGACCGGTCGGGAATGTGGGCCGGAGCGGAATAGTTCGTGAAGGCGATCAGCACATTGAACACGAGCGGGATTACGGTGACGAAAAGCGTGAAACAGGCGGCGGGCAGCAGCAGCAAATAAGGCAGATGCCGAAATTTCGCCGTTTTGAACGAGTCGATAAACCCCGGAGCCCGGCTTCCTTCGTCCCGAAGCTCTCCGTTTTTCCGGGCATCCTGTATGTTCATCGCATAGAAGCCCGCAAACAACAGGACGATGACAAGCGTAATAAGGCCGTTGATTAGCATAAAGATGGAATGGTCGCCCTGAACGATCTGGCCTCCTACAATTCGGGTAGGCGCTTTCCCTAGCGTAATAAGCCCGGAAATTCCCTTGAAGGCGATCGGATAGTAGTTCCAGAAAAACAGCTGCGCCATTATCAGAAACAAGAAGCCTTTGACATATTGCTTGTTGTGTAGCTGACCGAGACCGATGAATACCGCAGAGAGTAGAACGGCTTTCGTCTGGTGACGCCAAACGCCTTGATTCGAGTGCATACGCAAAACCGCCTTATTTCTTCGTCTTGATTGCCGTTTTGATTTGGTTGACCGCGTTGTTCAAGACGGTGCCCGGGTCTTGATTGTCGTTCCATAGCGAGGCGAGCGCTGTGCTTGCCGGCACCCATACGTTGCCCATTTCCGGAATGGACGGCATCGGAACGGAGTACTTCGCTTGCTCTAGGAAAGCGGAAGCGTTGGCGTCCTTCGTAATGATCGGATCGTCCATCAGATCTTTTCTCGGTGGAAGCTGCTTCGTCAATTGAAATCGTTTAGACAAATTCGGCTTGTTGGTCGCGTAGCTCGCGAAAAGCTTGGCGGCGGCCGGATACTTCGTATACGAATTGACGTACAGACCGCGAATGCCCGAGAAGCTTTTCGGATGCTCGCCGTTCGGCAGCAGCGGCAAAGGAGCGACGCCGTATTCGAATTTGACTTGGGTCAGGCTCGACTGCAGCCACGGACCGTTGATGACGGCCGCCGTCTTCCCTTCCTGGAAAAATCCGGTGATGATGTTATCATTGATGTCATTCGTGTTTAATGGAAGTATGGCTTTCAGCGAACGAATGTATTTTGCGCCTTCGACAGACTTGCCATTGTTCAAACCGATGTCGCCCGCATCGGAGCCGTTATTGCCGAACACGTATCCGCCGTAACCGGCAAGAAACGAGTAGGATTGGTATAGTTGGCCGACATTCCACATGAAGGCGTACTTTTTGTTTTTCGGATCGTTGTACGTTTCTGCAAACTTGACGATTTCCTCGTACGTTTTCGGAGCCGTCGGCATAAGGCTTTTATTGTAGAAAAGCGCGTACGTATCGATCGCCGTCGGAAACCCGTACAGCGTTCCCTTGTTGCTGACGCCTTCTATGGCCGACGCCATATATTCGTTTTTCGTCTTCTCGTCGAAAACGTCATTTTGCAGCACAAGTCCCGCCATTACGGCATTACCCAATTGATCGTGCGGAGAGGAGAAGACGTCGGCGCCGATGCCGGCCGGGCCGTCCGTCGTCAGCTTTTTCACAGAATCGATGGCCGGAACGGACTCCACCTTCACTTTGACTCCGTACTCTTTCTCGAACTGTTCTGCGACCGCTTTCAAATAATCAAGCTCGGGCCCTTTCGATTCCCAGACGAGCAGTTGCGCTCCCGCCTCCGGCTTCAGCCCTACCTGCTTGGCGGTACCCTCGGACGGCTTGCCCTGCTCTTGGGCTGCAGGCGGAGTTGTGTTGTTCCCGCATGCGGTTAAAACCGCAACGCTGGACATAACGGCAAGCACGCTGACGATAAACAAACGTTTGGACATATGCTTCCCCCTTTTGTTCGACTTAATCGTTTAAGCACTTATACGTTTAAGTGATAATGGTACTGAAACGTTTAAGTTATGTTTCGCCCCTATCATATCGTGTTGGCTTCCACCGTGTCAATGAGAAATTATGGAATCCGGCATTTGCGGAAAATATAGTTATAGTAAAGAATGGGGATAGTACCTGCCTTACGGCGGCTGATATAATGTGCAGTATAGACGGCGAGTCCTTTATTCCATTCAAGGAGGCTTTATCGCGTGTATTGCATCGCATTCATTCGCATTTGGTAATGAAAGGTACAGATCGGGTATGCCCTATCCATTTATTATTTTGAAGTAAAAGGATCAGGCTTATTTGTACTGTGCCTTTTTCATTCACCATTACGAATGAATGGGGTGTTTTTTTGTGTCCAATTTTTCCGCACAGCATTTACTGATCCATAAACGTCTCGTCGAACAAATGATCGCTCTGGCGAAAATCACTCCTCGCGATCTAGTTCTGGATATCGGTGCCGGGACCGGGGCTATCACATTCCCGCTGGCAGCGAAAGCGGCACACGTGCTCGCCGTCGAGAATGATCCGACGTATGTGCGAAAGCTGTCTAGCAAGCTGAACGATCAAACCAATATTCGAATCAAACAAATCGATTTTTTGCAACTGCATCTCCCGAAAGAGCCGTTTTGCGTAGTGGCCAATATTCCTTATTCCATCACCACTCCGATATTTGCAAAGCTATTGAGCCAGCCTGCGGCGGTAAAGCTGCAGCGGGCCGTGCTTCTTATAGAGAAAGGAGCGGCCAAACGGTTCACGGCCACTCCCATTACCGACCCGCGCATACTGGGCTGGAGAATGTGGTATGAAATCCGGCTAGTTCGGACGGTTTCGCCGAACCATTTTTCCCCACCGCCTCGAGTGGATTCGGCCGTTGTAACCGTCAGCAGAATATCAGAGCCGGTCATTCCGCAACACCACCATGAGCGGTTTCTCGCATTGGCCGCATACGGGCTCCGCGATCCGATGCTGCCGTTTGGCGAGTCCATGTCCGGCGTCTTTACGCCTCCGCAGCTTGCGCGTCTGGTGAAAACGTTGAAAATCGATCGTCATCGACCGGTCTGTTACTTGAATGAGCGGCAGTGGGGCGAATTGTTTCTTGCGATGATTCAGCATGTCCAGCCGCATCGCTGGCCCAAACGACCGAAGCATAGACCGAAGAAAAGCAGATGATCGTGCCGAGGCACCCTCCGGGGTGCTTCTTTCTGTTCCGGCACCCCACATCCCGCTGTTTACATTCTCCAAAAGATGTGTTATTTTATATTTCGAAATACATAGAAATAAACTGGCAGGCAAAGGTGGAGAGCATAATGGTCGAAGACAACGCGGAAGTACGGCAAGCGGTCAAAGTATACAAGGCGCTCGGGGAACCGACCCGGCTCAAAATCGCCCTTCTGCTTACCGAAGAGCAAAATTTGTGCTGCTCCGATATTATGACCAAGCTGGAATCCGTCGCCGGCTCGACGTTGTCCCACCACCTCAAGCAATTGACCGATTGCGGTCTGCTGAATCTACGCAAGGACGGCACGTATATTTATTACAGCGTCAACCGCGACATGGCGTTGAAATATGCGCCGTATTTGCTGCAGCAGCAGTAGCTTTTTTTTCGTCTTTATTTCTATACTTTTAGAAATATAGGAGAAGTACAAGAAATCATATTCTGTGGATACAGAGAGGAGCAGTACGATGAAGAACGCTTGGAAAATTTATATGCTCGCCGTCGTCAGTTTTTTGGTCGGGACGTCCGAGTTTATTATTGCCGGCATTTTGGATAAAGTTACGGAGGATATCGGCGTTTCGGTGTCCGCCGCCGGTCAGCTCATTACCGTATTCTCGCTCGCATATGCATTCGGGACGCCTTTCCTGATGGCCGTTACCGCCCGCTTGGAGCGAAGGAAGCTGCTGCTCTACGCTCTAGGCGTATTCGTGGTCGGAAACGGAATCGCCGTCTTGCTGCCGGGATTCGAATTTCTGATGGGCTCCCGGGTCATCTTGGCGCTTAGTACCGGCGTATTTGTCGTGACCGCGCTGACCGTAGCCTCCAAGCTGGCCCCACCGGATCGCCAAGGGAGCGCGATCGCGACTCTCGTCATGGGGTTCAGCACCGCCCTGATCGTCGGCGTACCGATTGGCAGAGTCGTCGCGGCCGTTTACGACTGGAAAACGATATTTGGCGGGATCGGCTTACTCGGTCTGCTCGCGATGCTCGTTATCGCCATGACGATTCCGCGAACGGAAGGTGAAGAGCCGGTACCGCTGCGCAAGCAGCTGATGTTGTTGAAGCAGCCGAAAATCGCCATCGCGTTGTCGATCACTTTCTTCTGGATCGTCGGTTATGCGATCGCTTATACGTATATTTCGCCTTTCTTGCTCACCGTTACCGGCATGAGCGAACAAACGGTGAGTGCAGGGCTGTTCGCATTCGGCATCGCTAGCCTGGTCGGCTCCAAGCTCGGAGGCATCGGCACGGATAAATGGGGCGTGTCCCGTACATTGATCGGCGGGATGCTGCTTCACGCAGTGGCTCTCGTGCTGCTGTCGCTGTCGGCCCATTCCGCGGTGCTCGTATTCCCTCTGCTAATGCTGTGGTCGTTCTCGGCATGGTCGTCGGGCCCGACGCAGCAATACCATTTGATCACGCTCGCCCCCGAAGCATCGGGCATCATGCTTAGCTTGAACACTTCGGTGCTGCAGCTCGCAATGGCTGCCGGCGCGGGCATCGGAGGCATTATCGTGGAGCGTGCGTCGCTCGCGGCCATCAGTTGGATCGGGGCCGCATCTGTCGCAGTCGCGGCGGGAACGGCCGCATTGTCGCTCGGAATGTCCCGCTCCCGGTCGCGTTCGAGACGTGTAGCGAAGGAACGGAGCATTTTGGAGGCGGAAGCCTGATACCGGAGCTGGAATCACTTAAAAGGAAAAGGAAACGGCACCGTACTGCGCGCCGTTTCCTTTTTTGTTAATGAATCTTACGGATTCTGCGAGAAAATGCCGAAATCCCTCATCGCTTTTTTCAATTTGTTCACTTCCGATTCCAGCTCGGACAGCGTCGCGCTGCTCGTATCCGCGATCGCGCCGAGATCGCCGATCCGGCCGAACGGCTTGAGTACCGGATTGACGTAGCTGATCGCGCTGGGAGCGGAAACATCTACGGTTAGCGCCGCATTTAACCTCACTTCGTTGCCGGAGATGCGAACGACTCTCCGCACTTGATTACCTGTCGCAATACGGATCCATTGCTCTACCCGAAGCGAGGAGGCGTCGTTTACGGTCAATGCCGTTTTACCGACTGTTCCCGTTCCCGTCACGCCGGACAACGTCCCGGCCGTACCGGTAGCGACGACTTTGAACCCGGCCGGCGTTTTGCCGTCCGTCACGGCTGCGGAGGTGACCCACACCGTATCGCCCAGATTGAAGGTCCCCGTTACAGGCGGATAGGCGGAAGCGAATTTGACGAATTTGCGGACCGGATCGGTCATGACCGACTGGCCCAAGAGAAGCCAAAGCCCGCCTTGCTTCGTTCGGATCAAGTTATCGTCTACCGCAACGTCCGTAAGCGTTCCGTCCGTGTCACTTGCACGAATAGAATAGATGCCTTTGCAAGCATCGTACGTATCGGAGATGAGGTTGCCGGTTATTTGCGCGCCGTTCACCGTCGAGCGCAATAAGATTCCGGACCTGTACGATTCGGCCGGAGTCGGGTAATGCCCAGCGTTTACGATCACGTTGTCCGTAATTTGCACATTCGAGACGACCCCGATATTCCGGAAGCTTCCGATGAAAATGCCGGTAATCGGCGCGTTTTTGATGACGTTATTGCTGATGACTACGTTCGAGAGGTCCGAATCATGGGTGAAGCCGATGCCGTAAGCATTGCTTTGCAGCTCCGTACGGAATTCGAACTCCTCCTGGAACACGATCGTGTTGTTCGCGACCGTAATATTTTCGAAAAGCGTCTTAACGTTCGACCATGCCGCGCTCGAGATGCCGATCGTCAAATTTCGCTTATGCGCCTTATTCGTCAGGCTGATCGTATTGCCGGCAATGGTTACATTTTTCACCGGATTGGCGTTGTACGGACCGATCTGGATTCCTTGATTGGCGTTGCTGATCGTATTATTCACAACCGTCATATCGCAGCGTTCGTCGGCGGCGTTCCCGGCCTGCAAATTAACGCCCGTATAGTACCCGTCCACGACGTTGCCGGATACGACGCTTTGGCCCATATGCGTTTCGATCGCGCCCCGCGCCTTCTGCCCGGGAGCCGCGTAGAAGAAACAGTTGGACACCGTATGGTTGCGGCCGTTCAAATAGATGGCGGAATTGTCGTAGGTGCCGTTGCCTCTTGCCATGACGAAATTGAAATAGCAATCCGTAATCGACGCGAGCTTGCCGGTGTCGCTGTTCAAGGATACCGAGTTTACACCGCATGTCGGATCGAACTGGACATGATCGATGAATACGTTTTCATATCGATACGATATAATGCAGAATTGATAAAAATATACGGTATCTTTCCGATCCAAGTCGATGTAGCACGTTTGGTTGTTTTGCGGGTTTTGGTCGAACCTCAGCTTGCTGATGCGCACGTTTTTGAGCGGCGCGCCGCTGCTTCCGTAAAAGATCGTGAAATAGTCCCCGGCGTTGTCTTTGACTTTGATGACGGAGGAGATCCCTTCGCCCAACAAATTTACATTGTTTCTCAGCGTGATCCACTTGTTCAAGTAAGGTGAAACGATGTAAGTGCCTTTCGGGAAAAAGACGGTCCCTCCACCCATCGCGAAAACGGCGTTGATCGCATCCTGGATCGACTTAAAGTCGTCGGTCGTGCCGTCGCCTTTGGCTCCGAACCATTTGACGTTGACATATTCCGTCTCCACTATGCGTTTGAACCGCGCCCCCGACGTCGAGACGAGCACCGTGCCCAAATTGTCCGGCGTAGCCGTATCGGCCGGATCGTAATAGAAAAATCCTTCCTGCCCCCGATCGGTGACGTAATAAACGAAGCCCGCTTCCGGACTCCCTTCTGCCCGCAGCCCGGCAATGGTTGAGGGAACGCAAAAGTCCATATCCATCAACTCTTTCGGCTTCGTCTTCTTCCCGTATACCGTCTCCGTCACGGAATTCGCTTCTTTGCCGTATGCGATTCCGAGCGATGAGCCGATTACCGCCGCTCCGGCCAAGCCGAGCGAAGCCAGCATTTTTCTTCTGCTGACCATGCCCGCCACCGTTTGCTTCTTCATGTCTTCCCCATTGTCCACCGATTTCGATTGCTCGTCCATCAAGCCATCTCCTCCGCTTCATAAATAGATCCGAAACGTTTCCGAGTCGTCCGGCTTTCTGGAAGCGTTGCCACTTTGCCGATCGATCGCTCCTTGCATCTCGAATCTTCTTTATCATAGGAACAACGGCTGCAAAAATATTTATGCAATTTACCGTTTTTTTTGCCTCCCGGATTGTCATTTCGTTCGCGGAATTGGTAATTTTGTTCGTGCAAATGAACAAGCATTTACGATGTGATATTATTTACCATATAAAAAATAATTTGTTGACTATGATCGCTAACTCGGTCATTACATCTTTTTAGTAGGAGGAAACGATGGACAAGATACGCGAGGTTTTAAAAGAGCAGTATGATCTGGAGAGTACGAGCGTTTCCTCCCAGCGGGGCGGATGGTCGGCACTAGCGTATAAAGTGCACAGCAGCAAAGCTACATACTTCTTGAAGGCTTACGAAAAAAGTAGAGCATCCACACCAAAATGGACGGCTCTTATCGATCATGGTTTGGCTCAAGCAAAATAGCGGTTTGAAAGGGAAAATTCCAGTGCCGGTCGCAACAAAGAATGGCGCTTACAAATGTGAAGATGAGGATGGAATCTACCTGCTTTATGAATATATCGAGGGTGAAACTATCGGAGATAAAGACTTGACCGGGGAGCAGATTTGCAGTCTTTCGGCAATCATAGCGGAGCTTCATTCGTATAGTGAACAAATCCCGGTTGAAACGAGTGCTATCAAGGAAGACTTTACTATTCCGTTTCTGCCGACGATGAAGAACTTCTTGGAGAAAGATTATGAGAAGATTCCTGATGATGTAAGGGCACTGATACATCCTCATCTTGAGCAAATACAGACTCTGATTGGAACGTTAGAGATGCATTCTGAAATGAAAAACAGTCAAATTAGAATGGCCCTGTGCCACACCGATCTTCACAACTGGAATCTGATGCAATCCGATCGGGAGCTGATCTTGATTGACTGGGAAGGCCTAAGATTGGCACCCGTTGAAGCCGATCTGATGTTTTTGGTCGACCAGCCTTACTATGATGATTTTTTGAACATATATCGGAAAGTCCATCAACATTTTGCGATCAATCCCGATATTCTGCAGTTTTATCAGTACAGACGCAAATTGGAGGACATCTGGGAGTTTCTGGAGCAGCTGTTATTTGACCATCAAGATGCTCAAGAGAGAACGTCTACACTAAACTGCTTAATGAAAGAGCTGAATGATATAGGCTAATGGGTTACATAGAAAAATACTCCGGACGCTCTCCTATTCAGGAAAAGCAGCCGGAGTTACAGGTTCGGCATCCGTTGCCCGCTTTCATTTCGAACCGGTTTTACTTGAAAGCTCCGCGGCCCATTCGCAAAACATCGTGTAATCCTCTTCCACTTGATGGGCGTAGGACAGCGCCCAATTCGCCACATAATCGCAAAACCCGTCGATATCGTCCCCGATAGCGCCCGCGATTTCATCCTCGCTATGATGCGACAATAGGCCTTGATCGACGTCGGCATCGGCACGGGCATGCAATTTGGCAGTGATTCGCCCCATGCATTGGAGTACGCTCGTCCATTCCTCCATATCCGCGATTTTGTCCGCTTTCAGCTTCTTCTTGAAAGGCGAACGCTCCCGTGCATAGAAAGTACGCCCATCCATCGTCAAATAACCGAGAAACGGATCGGCTTCGTGATGCATCGCCCGCTGCGTCATGATGACGCGTTTACCTTGATGGGCATAACGGTCCCAGAACGACTCGTTGTAGGGCAGAAAATAGGCCGGTACCGGTCCCCGGACTTCCTTGATCTCGATTACAATATCGTCCAGAGCCTCATTGGAGCTTCGCTCCCCTTCGATCAGTACATAGAAGCGGTCCAACCCGATGGAGGCGGTCCCCGAGCCGTGTTTGACGGCTATATCCTTAATCTTATAGTACTCGGCCTGACGTTTCGTTTCCGGATCCAAGCTGGCTATGTAATCATTCCAGCCGGCGATCAACATGGCGCGCTCCGCTTCGGTCGGCTGCTGAATTTCGTCCGACCAGCGGAATTGCCGGCCCTCTTCCGTCCAGACGGTGACGTCTTCCAACAAATGGCTCGCCGACCGCTTCTCCATCTTTTTCAGCAGCTTGCGGATCGGCCCTTCCGTCGTATCCGTATCGAACGCAATCGTTCGCGGATCTTCCTTGCGCTTCGCGAATTTGCGTATCTGCTTCACGTAGGCGGACAAGTAGCTTTCAAGCGCTTCACGCTGATAGTTCGGCGCGATTCCGTTCATCCGCAGCACTAGCCCTATACTGACGGACATGCGTAGGATGTCGTACAAATAGGAGCCGGTGTAGCCCTCGTCGAAATCGTTCACGTCAAACACGATCCGTCCGCTCTCGCTGCGGAACGCGCCGAAATTCTCAAAATGAAGATCGCCCTGGATCCACGTCGGGCGTTCCGGCGAGCTGTGGTACGGAAACCATTCCCGGCTGACGTCGAAGTAAAACAAGTACGCGCTGCCTCGGAAAAAGGAGAACGGGCTCGCTGCCATTTTTGCATATTTCGATCGTCTCTTCTCGTCGTCCAAATTCATAATATCCCGGTCAAACTGATCCAGTACGCCCGAAATCGCAAGAAGCCGCAGCTTCTTCTGCGTATGCCTTACTCTCGCGGTCAAGTCGGTCAATTCCATCGCTGCATATCCTCCTCGAATCTGGTTACAACAACTTATCACTACTTATGTACGTAACTGAGGAAGGATGGTCTCGCAAAAGATTACTTATTCGCGGTCGATTTATTATGGAGTGAGAACTCCGTTCCCGATGATCAACGTCTGCGCGTCATTATGAGCTTTCGGGTTTTGGACCGCTGCAAACTGCAGCGTGCGGATGCCGCTTACATACAAATCCAGGTCAAGGGTAGCGGGGGCCGATGAACCAAACGATATGGTTTTCAGTAGACGGCCGTCGCCGATCACCTTAAAGTCGCTTGTCCCGAAATCTTCTCCGACGGTCGTCTTGTCTACCCCTACTTTTGCCGTCAACCGCTTGAATTCCCCGCTCATCGATAACGAAACGGAAGGCTCTTTCACCCATGAATTTGCACCCGTAAAACCGATGCCGTCGGCATATATGTTGCCCGAGGCGTCTTCCAGAAACTTACGGTCCCAACCGTTAAATCTCTCCCATATTTGCGTATCTTTGTCGGGTATCATAATTTGCTGCGCCAAAAGCTCTTTGTCCGGCTTATACTCGCCTCCGGATGCCAAATCGATATTCGTCTGAATCCCCGCCATATGGAGCTTCAAGTATTTGGCGTCATTCGGAAGTCGTCCGTTCAGCCCGAAAGTGACTTTTATATCCTTGGCTATCCCGGCGAACAAGTCTTGATTCATGGTATAGTCCCGATACGTGTCGAGTGTCGGCACATACAGAACGGCTTTTTCCTTCAGCTTCGTATCCGCGCTCGCCGTCATCTTTCCTTGAATTTCTACGGAATTGGCGCTTATTTTTACTTTGCCGATTTCGAGGGTAATCTGGCCGTTAGTCGCTTTAATGGACGATTGGAGTTCTTTGTCGGGTAAAGCCAATACCTCTTTCAAAGTCTCCTTGACACCCGCAGCGCCGATATCGACCTTAGTATACTCCTCCTTCGGCTGCAGTCCGAAACGGTAATCGAGCCGCGCCAAAGTCTTTGTCGGGATATCGGATATAAACTGATAACCGATGGCATAATCGGGATAATGGCGAAGCGTCAGTTTGTCACTCGTAACGGATTTGCCGTCGGTGAATACGGCTTGGATTTTAGGGGGCAGCTCCTTTGCCGCATAGCGAACCGCTCCTTCATATTTGTAGATTAGCGCGAGTTGGTTATTTTTGACGCCTTCGCCGAGAAACGTTATTTTACCGGCGTCATTTTCCAAGAGCGTTATATTTCTTTGGTTATACGTAACCGGCAGATCGATGTATTTCGCTTTTTCCGACTTGATCTTCGCCGAATAATCGGCCGCCGCATTCCCGACAATATTCGACATGCCGTCTTCGAGCTCGCGAAGCGCCGTAACGTTGTTTTCGGCCGTATCAAAAGCCAGCTTGCCTATGTGATGCTCGATTTCTTTTTTGAGCGGATCGACTTTGCCGCTCTTCACGTCGTTCGCGAATTTATTGTGCAGGTCACCCAATTCTTTGTACAAACCGGCGGCGGGGAACTGCTCCAGAGCGGAATGAACATCATTCAGCTCGTGGTATACCTGGGCGATTTCTTTCGCCTTCGCTTTCCGCATATCCAGTTCGGCGAGCGCTTGCTTGACTTTCTCGGCGCGCGATTTCAAATCCCCCAGTTTTTGCTTCAAATTTTCCGCATCCTCCAACAGCTGCCGGACGATGACGATCCGCCCCTCGCCGTATACGAACTTTCCGGGGGCCATCTCGGCAATTTTGCGGTACTCCTCAATGGCGGTCTCCACGTCCAAATTCTCCATCGCTTTATCGGCTTCCGCCATGTGCTTGGCATACTCCCCGTCTCCGCCTACGCAGCCGGACAGGAGCCAACAACTGAGCAGAACGATCCGCAGACGTCCCTTATTGCGCATTCGGAATGCCGCCTCCTTTCCGTCCGGACAAGATCTTCTTGAACAACCCGTTCCTATACAAGAAATATAGAACAACGGCGGCAACGAGCAGCATAACGGTCCAGACTATATCCGACCTGCCCGAAGGCTCATAAACAATAACGACAGAATCACCACTCGCCAGCAAAGTTCGCGGCTTTTGATCCGAGACGGTTCCTCCCGCCGCGTATAAAATGTTTCCGGGTACGGTAACCGTTATTTCGACATCCTCGTCCATATCCAGGTATATCGCGGGTTTGTCCCCGATTTTTTCGATAGCTTCCGGCGTAATGACGGTCTGCCGTTTGACATCGGTCAATTTTCGTATCGGCTCCGGGTAAATTCTATTCAAATCGTCGACTGTCACAAGCAGCGAATCGTCTCCTCCGAGCGCGGAAATATTACCGAATATGACTGTCGCGTTTACCTTCCCGTCTTTCTCCTCGAACTTGTTTAGCGTAATGATTTCTTTGCCGGCCTTCTTATTGGCCTTCTGAATCTGTTTCTCCATCTCCGCTTTTATTTGCTGGGCCGAGATTTTGCCCATCAGATCAACCGAGTAATTTCCCTCTCCCGAACTGTCTTCTTGGACGACCAAGTCCAGCCGACCGCATCCCGTAACAGCGAGAAGAACGATTACCGCGATAAATAAAGCATACAATTTCACCTGCTTCTCCCACTCCTTTCCGCAATATGGCCCCCAAAAGAAAAATCGGCTTTCCTTGGTCAAGGATTACCGATATTTCGCATTGCTCATTCGATAAAGTACATCTTGCCGTCCACTTCGAGGGAAACGGACGATTGCGTCAAATCCTTTTTCAACTGCTTGGCATAAGCTACGACATCGTTCAGCGACTGATTGTCGAGCTTATCGGCGAAGCTGTAGACGATCGTAACCTTTTCTTTGATCAGCCTCTTGTTCTCGTCGATCCAGCCGCCGTTTCCGCCAATGGACGTCGCTCCGCCGAACAGGGACGAAAATTTAGTGAGTGCTTGGTCGACAAATTGCTCATGAGCTTCTTCCGTAATCGGAATGCTTCCGTTCACCGTAGAAGGCACATAAATTTTGACGACATGATTCAGGCTGCTCAGCTTCTGCAAGTCGCTTCCGTTATTTTCCGACGCGGCTGCCGTTGAGGCAAAAGCTTGCAGCGGGTTTGATGGCGAATTCAACGGCAGCATAAGCAGCGCGAACGCAAACAGCCCCATCAACACGTATACGATTCTTTTCTTCATCATTTCCAGTCCTCCTCATAAAGTTAGATCCAAAAAACAATTGATGCGACAAATTCATGTTATAAGCTTCGGCAGCTATTGGGGAGGGCCAAAAAAATACCCCTTCTCACCCATGAAGATTAAATGTTATAATCTATCTTTTGGAAAATTTTATGAGGTTTATAATAACAATTGCCTACTGGAATTGTCGAAAAAATGATTACATAGAGCCGTGACTTTGTACCGGGAATCGAATAACCTTTTTTAGAAGAACCAATAAGGGGATGAAATCTATCATTTCCAAGGCGATAGACCGTTTTGCTCTACATATCCTTCATAAAACCCGAAGCAAACATTTTCAGTATTCCGCGCCTCCGGCGGCTATGTCGGAATCAATGGAAAAAGAAATCTTTTACAATGCGGATGGTCCGTCTAATGTCATATTCGATTTTCATCGCTTTAAAGATGGGTATCATACAGGGACATTCTCATACCGAAGCTTGCTTGCCACCGACGATCCTTTGAACGACATATCGGCGGGAGAGGTGCTGATCAATCACAATGAAGCGGCACCTAATGTCATTTTTGTACACGGCTGGCGAATGAGCTCGTTCGATCGGATCAAAAGCATGTTCCAGAAACAGCTGATGGACGATTTGGGATGGAATCCGTATTATTTCACCCTCCCCTATCACGTTCAAAGGAAGCCGGATCTGTCGTTATATAGCGGAGAGTATATGGTCAGTGCCGATATCGGCCGAACGATACAAGCCGTCAGGCAAGCCGTAATCGATTTGCGAACGTTGATCGGCTGGATCAAGGCGAATAAAAAAGGGCCCGTCATCGTGATCGGGGTCAGTTTAGGCGGCTTTCTTACGAATTTGACCGCTTTGGTCGAGCCTCGGATCGATGCGATGGTTTCCATTTTTTATGCCAACCGGCTGTCCTACTCGATCTGGAATACGATCCCGGGGAAGTATATTAGAACCGATTTGGAGCATCATGGAGTGAATTACGGAGATCTTGTTCGATATTGGAAAATAACGGAGCCGAGCCAATCCGTTCCGGTCTTGCAGAAGGACCGCATATTACTGATCTCGGCCAAAAACGACTTGTATGTCCATATCGAAGATGCCGACTATTTGTGGGAAGCATGGGATAGACCTGCGCGGCACGTTTATAATTGCGGTCATGCCGGAATCGTTCTGCACGGAAAAGCAATCGCGCGAGACGCCCTATCGTTCGTGCAGCAAAAAATAAGAGGATAAAGGTGTGAGATATGGTTGTATTGTGGGCTGCGCTCTGGTTGATCTGTTTGATACTTTTTTTCGCAGACCCCAAGAACGAGAAAATTCGCTGGACCTGCATCGTGGCTTTTTGCGGAGGATGCGGCGGCTTAACCGTTCTTCTCGGCCACGAGCTGGACCGTTCTCCTTGGATTCTGCTTCTTGACGGATTTTTATCGTCGGTCGGACACTATGGAACGTCTTATTCGATTCTCATATTCGGCGTTGTCTTTTCGGATCTTTTAAGAACTCCTTTGCAAAAAGGGTTGTGCAAGCTGCTGTTCTTCATACCGGTCATTGCCATGTATTTTCTGTATCCGATTTATCCCGAATTCAAAGCCGATTATAAAGTTTTGGCGCTTTGGGTCACACCCTATATTGTCTGGTCCAACATTTTGATGATCTATTCGACATGGCGGGAAAAACGGCCGGCTATCAAACGCCAAAAAATATGGACCTCCGTCGTAGTAGTGCCTATGACTTCGTTTGCACTCGTAACGAATATTTTGCTGGAGGCGTTCGGGATTGCCGGAGTGTGGAATTACAATCCTTGGATTATCGGAGTGCAATTTTTGTTATTCGTCTACATAGCCATTCGATACGGCTTCCTCGGCGTCCAAGTCCGGGTGGAGAAGCAGCGGCGCGATCATACGATGAGAGCCGTTACGTCCGGAACGATGCTGCTCAACCATGCCATCAAAAATGAAATCGCCAAAATCGACCTTTTGGCGAATCGGGTAAAGGACATCGTGCCGGAAAATTGGAGCGGTCCCCATGAGGATATTGACTTTATCTTGCATTCGACCAAGCATGTATTGGAGCTTTCCTCGCGAATTCAGAAGAAACTCGACATTATGGAGCTCAAGGAATCCGAATTTTGGTTTACCCATTGCATAGAGCAAGCCCTTCATTTGCTCAAGCCTCACCTGGATTCCAAGGGAACCGAGATTGTACGGCAATATGACGTTGACCTACAAATTTTCGGAGACCCCGTGCACATACAGGAAACTTGCGTAAACTTGATCAACAACGCCCTGGAAGCCATGAACGACGGCGGGACTCTTTTATTTAAAACATACCGCACGCGCAGGAACGCTTACCTCGATATTACGGACAGCGGAAAGGGGATTGAGAAGGACAACCGGGTATTGGTGTTCGATCCGTTTTATACGACTAAAGGAAAGGCAGGGAATTACGGACTCGGATTGACATACTGCTATAACGTCATGCAGAAGCACGGCGGCTCTATTACGGTCAAAAGCCATTTGGAGCAAGGAACCACATTCACATTGGCATTTCCGATGAAAAGAATACGATCTGTTTCCGTAATCCCACCAGCCCATCCGATTCATCACGAAAAGGTGGCTTATGGTCAAAATTAAACTTATGATCGTGGAAGACGATCCGGTTTGGATGAAATATTTAACCGAATATATCGAGAAAGAGAACGATATCGCCGTAGTCAAACAAGCCTTCACGATGGAAGATGCGACGGACGGCATCACTAATTCGACCGTAGACGTAGTATTGATCGATTTGCAGCTTTCCGAGGACGCCGATAATTTATGCGGGCTTCAGGTTGCAAGCAAATTGTCGGACCTCGGCATAGATAAATTGATTATGCTCACTTCCTGCGAAGATACGGAAATCATACTGGAATCGTTTGATCTAGGGGCTGTCAATTATATGACCAAAACGTCTTACAGGGACATTCCCCAAGCGGTACGGGAGGCATATGCCGGGAAGGTCAGTCTGCACTCCGACGTCTCGAGCGTTCTGACGGCCGAACTTCGTAAGGAACGCAAGCTGAAAATATTGACCCCTACGGAACGGGAAGTTTATGATTTGAAGAAACAAGGGTTAAGCAAAACGCAAATCGCGAAGAAGCTGCATAAATCCGTAGAAACGGTAAAAAAACAAGTGAAACTGATCCAGAGCAAATTAACGAATGGCAGTGAATGAAGCTGCTGTCCGTTTCGTCTGCTGGCTGCACCGGCAAAAAAAAAGGGGACGATCGAGATCGTCCCCTCAGAGTGTCGATAAAGTCTAATGGGCATTTCGCACTTTATTTTTTTATGTGGTGACTCTCGTCTCAAACAAGAAAAATCGATTTAAAACGATCTGAGAGCCACGTTATGATGTGAAAAATGTTCTTTTTAATCGCCCTTGAAAAAATCGGGGGTTTCTCGACAGCCTGAGGGGACGATCGAGATCGTCCCCTTAACGCGGAAAGTCTTCTTAATGCCTTCCCTTCCGATCCATTATGAACTTGGCATAATCCCGGAAAGCGTGCAGAGCGGCTTCGTCCCACTCCTTGCCGCCCCGCCTCCGCTGCTCCTCGGATACGGGCTCCGAAGAACGATACATATCGAGCGCTTGCCGGATGATCGGATGAAACTGCTCCGGCAGATGGCTAAGTCCCCATTCCCCGCCTTCATCCTTGCTGTAGACGTTTTCTCCGTCTTCACTCGTAAGCTGCAATACGCGGCAAATATTCAGTACGCCGTAGAACGGCGTCTCCACGATATGATCGTCTTCAACGATCCAAGTAAAGTCGTCCAGGACCGACTCCATAAAATGAAGCCATTCGACGGTGCTGAATACTTCACGAATCGGTTTGCCGTACAAACAAATGCCGCGTTTCGCCACATAGGTCAAATGGGAGAGCAAGTCGGGATCCGTGCGTTCGCCGTCGTAATCCACTTCGCGGTTCATAATCTTCTCGTGCCAATTCGTGCTGTAATGCACTTCGTAAGGCATCGCCTTCGGGACTTGCCTAGCCGTGTCGGCCGTTATGACACTAAGCTCGACATTGCCGACAGTAGGTCTCGTCTCAGCCTCCTCCGCGATTGCGATGCCGACCGACTCGGCAAGTCCTGCTTCCAGCTTGCCATCTGCAACCACTATCATATCGAAGTCGCTCTTCGGCCGATAATAGCTGCCCGTCGCCAGCGATCCGTGAAGGTAGACGCCTTCCAGCCTATCGTCAAGCTCCTTTCTCAACCGCTCCACGAGCTTTAACACAAATCGCCTGATATCCTCATCGCATGATTCCCAAGATTGCGGCTTCCCCACGTCAGTTCCCACCTTATGCCATTTCAATGTAAAACGGTCTTCCCTTCCCGTAATGCTAGAATAGCACGGTGGTTCTTACGATATATAGTTTTTAATTAATTTTTCACACAGCTACGCTGATCTCCGAATAAACATACTTGATGGTATAGTCCGAGTCTATCTGCTTGCAGGATCTCCATGCCGAAGATTCGCCCGAGTGCAAAAAAAAAGCCGCGAGAATCGCGGCTCCAGGTGAAGCAAACCTATTTTTATTGAACCGCTTTTTTCCAGTCGGCGGCGAATTTCGCGATCCCTTGATCGGTCAGCGGGTGCTTCGAAATTTGTTCGATAACGGAGAACGGAATCGTTGCGATATGTGCGCCTGCCATCGCCACTCGAGTCACGTGATCCGGATGACGGACAGATGCCGCGATGATTTGCGCATCCAGGTTATGCGTACGGAATAATTCCGCGACTTTGGCAACCAATTGAACGCCGTCTTCCGAGATGTCATCCAAACGGCCGAGGAACGGCGATACATAGGTTGCGCCTGCGCGAGCGGCCAACAGCGCCTGGTTTACGGTGAAAATCAAGGTCACATTGGTTTTCACGCCTTTTTTGGACAAGTAACGGCAAGCCTCCAACCCTTCCAGCGTCATCGGAAGCTTGATCGTAATGTTTTTGTCATAATTATTGATTTTGATCAATTCGTTCGCTTGCGCGATCATTTCTTCGGCGGTTTCCGCATCCGGGGTTACTTCGGCCGAGACGGATTCAACCTCTGGCACTTCCCGCAAAATCTCGGCAATGCGGTCTTCGAATTTCACGCCTTCTTTGGCAACCAGCGACGGATTCGTCGTAACGCCGGACAAGACGCCGATTTTATACGCTTTTTTGATGTCTGCCAAGTTTGCCGTATCGATAAAAAATTTCATTGGGTACTACCTCCGTTTGTTTTGGTTTAGGGCTGGTTACCGCAGTAACTCTTTTGCCTGACGAACTACATTATATATGGAGAAGCCGAAATATTCCATTACCTCATTTCCAGGTCCCGAAGCGCCGAACGTATCGATTGCCAATACTTTTCCGCCGAGACCCGTGTAACGATCCCATCCTAGCGATATTCCCGCTTCGATGGCGATCCGTTTCGAGACGGATGTTGGTAAAATGCTTTGCTTGTAAGCCTCGGGCTGCCGATCGAACAGCTCTCTGCACGGCATGGCGACCACGCGAACGGAGATGTTGTCACGCTCCAGCTCCGCTTTGGCATGGACGGCCAGCGAAACCTCGGATCCGGTTCCGATCAGAATCAGATCCGGCTGATCGTTCGTTTCGGCCAGAACATAAGCTCCTTTCGCCACCTTGTCGATATTGGCCTTGGTCGCTTCATATACAGGCAGATTTTGTCTGCTCAGCACGAGGGCTACCGGGCCTTCTTGCTGCCGCAAAGCGTACGCCCATGCGCTAGCCGTTTCATTGGCATCGGTCGGTCGGATGACCGTAAGCCCCGGGATGGAGCGCAGGGCGGCCAAATGCTCGATCGGCTCATGCGTAGGTCCGTCTTCCCCGACTGCAATCGAATCATGGGTAAATACATAAATGACAGGCAGCTTCTGCAGCGCCGCCAACCGGATGGACGGACGCAAATAGTCGCTGAATACGAAGAACGTACTGACGAACGGTTTTACGCCGCCATGCAAAGCCATGCCGTTCCCCGCCGCGCCCATCGCATGCTCCCGGACGCCGAAGTAAATATTGCGGCCCGAATAAGAGTCGACGGCGAACGTTTGCTCTTTGCCGATGTCCGTCATCGTCGAATGCGATAAATCCGCGCTTCCGCCAAAAATGGACGGAACGGTTTTCACGTAACGGTTGATAGCTTCCCCGCTTGCTACGCGGGTGGAAATCGCTTTGGAAGTGTCGAACGTAACAATATCTGCGGCATCCAACAGCACGGAGCCGTCGATCGCCTGCTCAAGTTCCGTGCCGAGCGATGGATGTTGGTCTTTATAGGAAGCGAACAATTTGTTCCATTGTTGTTCCTTGGCCTCGCCCTCTTGCATAAGCCGGCGGAAATGAGCTTTGACTTCTTCCGGAACGGTAAACTCTTCCTCGTACTGCCAGCCATATACGTTCTTGGTCGCTTTCGCCTCATCTTTGCCGAGCGGAACGCCGTGTGCCTTGTTCGTTCCCGCTACTTTGCTGCCGTACCCGATAATCGTCCGAACTTCGATGAGAGTCGGCTGGGATCCGTTTTGTTTGGCTGCCGCAATCGCTTCGGCAATACGCGCAACGTCATTGCCGTCTTCTACCCGTATATATTCCCAATGAGCCGATTCGGCTCTTTTTTGCATATTTTCCCCAAAGGAAAGGTTCAGATCACCGTCGAGGGAAATATCGTTGGAATCGTACAAGACGATCAATTTGCCGAGCTTCATATGTCCCGCCATGGACATCGCCTCGTAAGAGATCCCTTCCATCAAGCAGCCGTCCCCGACAAGCGCATACGTATAATGATCGACAACCGGGAACCCGGCTTGATTGAACTTCGCGGCCAAATGCGCTTCGGCCATCGCCATCCCGACAGCCATTGCAATCCCTTGTCCCAAAGGTCCCGTTGTCGCATCCACCCCATCTGTGTGCCCGTATTCGGGATGTCCCGGCGTCTTGCTGTTCAGCTTGCGGAAATGCTTCAAATCGTCAATCGACACATCGTAACCGGACAAATGCAGCAAGCTGTACAGCAAGGCCGAGCCGTGACCTGCCGACAGTACGAAGCGGTCGCGGTTAAACCATTTAGCATGACCGGGATTGTGATTCAGCAGCTTGGACCAAAGGGCGTACGCCATCGGCGCAGCTCCCATAGGCAGCCCCGGATGACCGGAATTGGCACTGTTGATGGCGTCGATGGACAAAGTCCGGATCGTATCGACGGCCAACTGATCAATAGTTTGTGTGATAGGCATAAGGTTCCCCTTCTTTTGTGTTGGATTCTTGTTCTGTCTTGGTATCGAACCACCAATGATAGCCGTCCTCCGCCAGTAGCACGTCGGATTCAGCCGGTCCGTAGGAGCCCGCTTCATACAAGCGAAGCGGAACGAGATTGTCCTCGAATGCTTCCAGAATCGGTTGGACCCATACCCAAGACAATTCGACTTCGTCCCAATGGGCGAAAAACCTAGGGTCTCCACGCAAAGCATCGCAAATCAAATTTTCGTAAGCTTCCTGGACGTCGCCGCGATTTGCAGTCAAGTCGACATGAACGGGCTCGAACTCTTCGGTATGCGGAGCATCCTTCTTATGGAATCGCAGCGAAATTCCTTCCTTGGGGCCAATCTCAAAGACTAGAAGGTTAGGCGCTTTGCTGCCGCTTTTTGCTGCGAATGATGGCATCAAGGCGTCCTTGAACTCGATCACGATCCGGGTGGACTTCTCCCTCATTCTTTTGCCTGTTCGGATATAGAAAGGAACTCCGTCCCAGAAGGAATCGTCGATCCGCAATTTGGCGGCAATAAACGTATCGTTCATCGATTGTTGTGCAATACCCGGTTCGGAAGTATAGCCGGTTACCGGTGTTCCTTGAATCGTTCCGGCCGTGTATTGCCCGCGGATCACGCTCTCGACCACATCTTGTTTTCGCAGCGGTCTAAGGGCTTCCATCACCTTTCTCTTCTTTACGCGCGACATCTCGTCCGCACTGTCGTTCGGAAAGTGAACCGCCAGCATCATAAGCAATTGCAGCATATGGTTTTGGAACATGTCTCTGACAGCGCCGGCATGATCGTAATAGCCCGCTCTTTCCTCGACACCTACGGTTTCGCCCGCCGTAATCTGCACATTGGCAATGCGGCGGCCGGTCCACAATTCCCGAAGGATCGGATCGGTCTGATGCAGCACCTCCAGCTTCTGGACAATCGGCTTGCCGAGATAATGATCGATCCGGAAAATTTCATGCTCCGCAAAAGCCTTGTTCAGTTTCCGGTTCAAATCCCGGGCCGATTGCAGATCATGGCCAAAAGGCTTCTCGATCACAAGACGCTTCCAGCCGTCCGCGGAACCGAGTCCGCTTTCTTGGATATTGGCTGCGATCGTTTCGAAAAATTCCGGACCGACGGACAAATAAAACAGACGGTTCGGCGCAAGGCGTAGCTCTTGTTCCCGTTGTTCGATCATCTGCAGCAGTTTCCGGTAATCTTCCTGGCGTCCGGCATCCAGTACGCAATAACGGAATAGGCGCAAGAACGGTTTCAGGAGCGCGGGATCCTCCGCTTCGCGTCTGGAAAACTCGCGGATGGACCGCTCGACATTGGCCTGAAACGTCTCATCGGACCATTCTCTTCTTCCGAGACCGATCAAGAAGAAGGATTGCGGCAGCAAATTATCGACAAACAAATTATACAAGGCAGGATAAATTTTCCTTTTGGCCAAATCTCCTGTCGCTCCAAACAAAATAAACGTGGTCGGCTCCATTTCCTTTCTCCTCCCGGCAGTCTATAGTTGATCGATCGTCCGCAGCTGCGGCATGGCTGCTTCCCGATCCGGAAACTCTGGATTGTTGCTCGCAGTTCCACTATAATACGAATCGTATGCATGTAAGTAATTAATATATTTCACAGGAGCTATAGACCATGTCTATGGGTAATAACTACGAATTGTACAAAGTGTTTTATTGGGCCGCGAAGACAGGCAGCTTGACGCAGGCTGCCAAAGCTTTGTTCCTCACCCAGCCGAGCGTGAGCCACGCCATCAAACAGCTGGAGGACAGACTCGGCATCACGGTGTTTTACCGGAATCCCAAAGGCGTATCGCTGACGCATGAAGGCGCCGTTCTATATTCCTATATCGAGCGGTCTCATATCTTGATCACGCTGGCCGAAGAAAAAATGGCCGCACTTAAAAATTTGGACAGCGGCGAGCTGCGGATCGGCGGAAGCGATTCGCTGTTCAAGCATTACCTGCTTCCGTACCTGGAACACTTTCTTCAGAAGCATCCGGGTATCCGGCTTCACCTGAATCATGGCACGACACCGGAAATCATAGCTTTCTTGAAAGAAGGCAGAATCGATCTGGGCGTCGTCCGCCTGCCTATCGTCGATCCGCAGCTTGACGTAAGAGAGAGTATCCAGCTGCAGGATTGTTTTGTGGCGGGAGCCCGTTATGCCGGGCTTAAGGACGCGGTTCTGACACTGGATAGGCTGCTGGAACACCCGGTTATTTTATTCTCGCGCAATAGCCGGGCACGAATGGCCATTACGGAATTATTTCAAAGCTACGGCTATACGCTGAAACCTCAAATCGAGGTCGGAAGCGTCGATCTGCTCATCGAGTTTGCGAGGAAAGGACTCGGAATCTCTTACGTGACCCGGGAGTTTGTTGCGAAGGAACTGGAGGAGGGCTCTCTTTTCGAGATACGGTTGGACGTACGGCTGCCGCCCTCTCGTGTCGGGTTCATGACGATGCGCAATATGCCGCTGTCGATTACCGCAAGCCGGTTTATCGATCTGGTTCGATAGACTTCAATACGGTGCGGAATGTGAGCTCACTCGCTTCCTTTCCTTTTCATAAAAAAAAGTGCTGGCAATGTTGCCAACACAGAATGACCACTCTTAACAGTCCCGGCTAATCATATAAGTCAATAAATGCTTCAGAAAAGCGTTTTTGCGGGGCAGCTCCTTCCATGCATCCATGGCGAGGCAGTAGTGTTCCCACATCTGTTTTCTGGCGCCATCTTGACCCAGGACAGTCACGAAAGTCGAATTATTGTTGTCGACATCTTTCCCGACGGGCTTGCCGAGCAAACTCAGGTCTCCTTCCGAATCAAGCAAGTCATCCTTGATCTGAAAGGCAATGCCCGCATGATAGGCAAATTTCTTCAAAGCCGCAAGTTCCGACGCCTCCACCCGAGCAAGTATGGCAGGCATGACCAATGACGCCTCAAACGCAATTCCCGTTTTGTAAAAGCACATCGTATTCAATTGCTCCAGCGTCAACGGCTTTCCCTTCGATTGCAGATCCATCGCCTGGCCCATGCACATATCCGCCGCCTTCCGGGACGAATATTGCATCAAGGCAAGCACGGTTTTGGCATCGAACCCGTCAAGGGACGATTGTTCCTCAATCGCCTTCTGGATCAGAAACAGACCGGTTAATTCCGCGGTGGCGCTATTATGGACTTGATGCAAGGTCGGTCGCCCTCTGCGGGTGGACGCATTGTCCTGCGACGGCAAATCGTCGAAGATCAAGGAAGCGGTATGCATATATTCCAACGATTTCAGAAGCGGCCCAAGCGCGGAAGGAGCCAGTCCGTACTCGTTTACACCCATGACCCAAGCAAGTATTGGCCTGATCCGCTTGCCGTCCCCTTCGAGACTGTAATTGGCGGCATCGACCAGCGACTCGTTCATCGATGGAGTCCCGTTGCCGTTAGGAATGTGCAGCAGTTTGTTGATCTGATGGCGTACGGTTTCGACCGTTTCGAGGAAGCTTTCCTTTTCTTTGCGGTCTTCTTTCAGCACGGTCACCATCTGGTCCCGGAGCAGCTTATCGAAGAAATCCACATCGTCCGCTTTTCGAACCAGATGTTGGATGAGACGGTTGAATTCCGGATTTCCGGAAGCGAAAATCTCCATAATTTCGTTATATTTTTCCTTACCGATCCGTTTCTTGCAACGTTTTAGACCGTTGATGGCCCGATCGAGTATCACCTCGCGGGTTTTCGCATCGGAGCGATAGACGTGATGGATCAAATGGGAGATGACCGCCCAGTATAATTCGAACGGATTGATCAAATCCGGACGCTCGCTATAGTATTTCAAATAATACGTGTAAGGCGTCAACGCCCCGTCTCTCTCATCGTCGAACATATCCGCAAAGTCATCGGCAAGCTGATTGTAAATGCCATAGTAAAATGTTCGATGTTCAAAGCCTTCATCCGCGGGAGCGCCGATGACGGAACGGACGAT
This sequence comes from Paenibacillus mesophilus, assembly GCF_005938385.1. Taxonomy (GTDB): domain Bacteria; phylum Bacillota; class Bacilli; order Paenibacillales; family NBRC-103111; genus Paenibacillus_AB; species Paenibacillus_AB mesophilus. The sequence continues at coordinate 31,547 of NZ_VCRA01000019.1, read as the reverse complement.
CGATCGGGAAGACGAAGATTTGATGATGATGGGCACATACAGCTCTTCGTTGGTGTAATGCGCGTTGGAAAGATCCTTTGCACGGTCCGTCTCCTGAGAATGAAAAAACACATACGATTGCTCGAAAAAGGTATGCCGCGACTCCGGTTGCCGATGACTCTTAATATACTCGTAACCATCCCGGAGCTCCGAGTGCACGTAACGGACCAAATCCAGGTTATTGCCGGTCCACTCGCCTATTTCCGGCACGGATCCGGTGAGAAGCGCGGCACGGATCATACGGGAATACTGTGCTTTCTCTTGATCGTTTAAGACCCCGGAATCGAGAAGATCGTCAATAAAAGGATAAGTCAGCCCGTACGAGTATCCAAGCCTGATCGCTTCATCAAGTCTGCGGGCACGTTCCTCGGGCAATATTTCTTCGTCCATCTCTTCTATCACATGGAGAACTACCCCGATCATGATTTTGATCAGCTTGCGCAGCGCTTGCTCCGCATTCATCTCCTTCGGAAGATGGGAGGATACGGCCTTCAGTTTGTTTATGACCCAGATCGCGGCAAGCTCCACGCCTTCCTTCCGGGCCCACCGATACAACCCGGCCAAGCTCATATACTCCGGTTGGTCTCCCCCGTTTGTTGCGCTGGACCGAATCAACAGATTTTTCACGTCGGCAACGGTACGTTGAATTCTGCTCCGTGTGTCGGGATGATCCAATGCCTTGCCCAGATCCCTCATGTAAATATAGGAAACGCTGCGGTCCAAGTAATCATCCAGTTTACCCGTAACGTTCAGCCATCGGATATATTTATGATAATCCGCAGAATCAGGCTTTCTCTTCCGCCGCGACAACAAGGAAAGCAGTGAACGATGATGAATATGGTTTCTTTTCCACGATTGAATATCTTGTGTCAATATCGGCACATAGGCCTTTTCCTTCACCTGCGCATATAACGATGCAAAATAATGAGCCGCCTTCCGCTCGGCGAGCCGATACCAGGTTCCGGCATGATCTGTATATTCCTCATTCATACGTCGGATTCCCTCTGCTTCTATTAGTGTTAAACATGGATCCATGAAGTGAGAACGAGGTTACTCCAATGGCAGAAACGGTTGTGAATTCATGCCACAACGAATTCGTCGTCGGATCATGTTCACATCTTTATACGTGAAAAATTCGCAGGGGTTACAAATGAACGCTAGGCGGGGGTTGCGGGACCCCGATGGATCTCCAGCTTCTTAAAGAGAACTCGACTTAATGGATTGTAAAATTGACACCGTATACCGACAAAGCTAATTGTCTTGCCACACTCTGGGAGGAAAGATTGTCCCACGAAGTACTGTATAACGGGATACCGTCTATTTCACGCACCGCCATCGCCCATCCGGCAACAACTGCGGCGGCATATCCCCTTCCGCGATATTCGTTTAATGTCTCGAGCCCCGCTTCGTGCGCTCCGGGTGAGATGCGAACGCTTCGGCAGATCGAGACGGCTTTGTTTTCGTTTACGAGCGCCATACAAGGCTGCGCATAATCTATTTCCGATTTCAACCATTCGAAGCCGCCGTGAAGATACTCGTCCCTGTTATCCCGCGTGATGCTGACAACCTGCGCGTTCGGCACGGTTTCGTCAGGTACCCGATAACAAGGCCCCATCGTGTAGCGGTCGCTTTGTAGAAGGCTCATGTAAGCGTCGAAATGTTTCGGCCTTGTCCGTAAATCTCTTATGACCGGTTCGTCGGCGCACAATTTATTCAATTGCTCGACCAGCGTCTCCGGCACATCATACCGAAATCGGCAAAGAGCCGAACCTTCCATCGTTCGTCCCATAAAAAACCGGGGGGCTGGGCTCTCGCCCGGCCAAGGCTCGTTAACCGTACGTAGCCGCATGTTCCGGTCATACGTGAACATCGCCTCGGCATGCAATACCATCAGCTCCTGTGCGGTTGGATTCATTGCTCCCCTATCGCTCATGCTTTCATCCCTCCGTTCCGCTTGCCTAAATCTATTATCGTTTCTTGCCACATTCCATAGTATCAAAAATATCCAAACATAACCCGGGTATAAATCAAACTAATCCGAATTATCCTCCCGAAATAAGAAAAGCTTCTAATCGAAGCCCTCTCCACGATGAATGACCCTGCGTAAGAGGTAGCTTTTCTTAGTAAAGAAACTCGCACTTCGCTTTAACGCTTTAGCGAAGTTAAACTTTCTTTATCGTACGCAATAAGGCTGCCGATTCCCCGGCAGCCTCTATCGTTCCCGTCGCGGAGCTTCCGAACCGGACAAACGGCTATTTGACCGGCCGGCTCGCCCACCTGCGGTAGCGAATTGTCCTTGCTACAAACTTGCTTCCTCTCATTACGATGTCGTCACTCAAGGTCCACGTATGGCTTTTTTTATTCGCCCTCCGGATTCCGACAAAATTATAAGGAGAGGTGGCGTACAGCCTATACCCTTTTGCCCGGCTTCTTTGCAAAAAGTTTGTATCCTCACCGAGCGTACGATCGGCAAAACGAACGCGATTGTGCAGCCGCCTCTCGAACAGAAGCGTACCTCCCGCCACATAATTCACGAATTTGTTTTTCTCCGAAGGAGTTGTAATGGCAAGCAGACGTTTCCCTTCAAAAAATTTCAGATGAGCTCCTTTTCCGACAATATCGGCACCGGTTCGGCGCAGAGCCCTTACTTGTTCCATAAGGTAATTGGGCGCGTAGTAATCGTCGTCGTCAAACTTGGCGATGATCGGATATTTTGCTTTGCCGATTCCATAATTCAGGCACCGGCCCAAAGAAAACTTTTCCGGAACCTTGTGGACCGAAATATTGGGAAAGGAAGAAACCATCCGGCGAAATTTGGCCAAATCCATACTATCCTTGTTCAGAACAACGATCAGCTCTTTCTGATTATATCGCTGCCTTCTGTAGTTGTTGATCAGCGCGCTGAAGAACAGCGGGCGATTTGTGCAAGTGATGACCGAGACCCCTTGTATCCGATTGACATACAGACTCACTAATCATTCCCTCCCAAGATCGAAATCTCGTATTTTACCCATGGAGCCGTATGATCTGAAAAGCTTCGGCGAATTCCTCGAATATTTGATTGCCGCGGAACTTTGCTTTATGCAGGAGGCTATCCGGATGAACCGGATGACGTAATGAGCCGATCTGGGTCTGATAAGCCTCCAACGTCTTCATTTTGAGATTCATGGCCTCTTCCGTAAGGGGAACGTAGAGATTCGGCTGAAACATCAGTTCTCCGTCGGTCTCATATACCAAGACGGTGCCACTCCAGAAATACGGCCGCGCCGCTGCCATTGCGGCCTGATGAAGCGCTTCGTGGTCCTGATGTTTCGTAATGGACGGAATATACAGGACTGTCGGACGGAATTCCTCTATGTGGCGTTCGATTTTTGCGACCAGCTCCACCCGAGGGATGCGGTCGAGCCTGCTGTCGTAAAGCTGCTTGCCGGTTTGATCCGGATAAAGGATATGATAATCCGTAACACCGAGCAGACGCATGGCTTCCTTTAGCTCACTGATTCGTTTCTTTCCGCTATAGGTGCCGTAACCGCTTTGTTCCTTCCGATAACGCTTGGAGTCGCTTAAGGTGAAGGAAGCTATGACAATTCGAACCGGACTGCCGTGGCGGATATATTTCTGAATGACACCGGCGCAGCCGAGCGTCTCATCGTCCGCATGGGGAGCCAAAACCATTGCACGTTGCTCAGAATAGAGGAGCGCACCCAATCGTATCACACCTTCGTCGTATGGTATGGATTTGACTATCCTAACCTATGAAAAGATCAAGAGCGTTTCCTGTACTGCGACCTATTCCTAGTAAAATTGGTCGCCTGTCAGGCGCTTAAACGACGGTTAGAGAGTATAGTGGGAAGAAAATAGAGGTTGGTGATGAATTCATCGTGAAACCGTTCGTGCGCATACTTCTTACCGGAGCAGGTTCTCCGGCCGCTTCCGGCGTCATTCGGTCTCTCCGCCTAAACCGGGATATGGATGTCGAGATTATAGGCATGGATTGCAATTCGGAAGCCGCTGGATTTCATTTGGCGAATAAGCATGTCGTCGGTCCCCGGGCGTCGGAGGAATCGTTTCTGCCATTCGTCCTGAGTCTATGCGCCATGGAGAAAGTCGGGATGGTTTTTTCTCTCGTCACGGATGAACTAATCAAGCTGTCGGAGGCGCAACATGAACTGCTGCGTCTTGGCACTCGACTATTGATTTCCTCGGCGGAATCGCTGCGAAAAGTCATTCACAAGGGACGTTTGTATCAAGCGCTTCAAACGATGGGGTTGGCCGTGCCCGAATTCCGGACGGTCCATACTCCGGAAGGTTTGATCCATGCGATCTATGAACTTGGCTACCCGGCTCGGCCGGTATGCTTTAAGCCGGTCGTATCGGACGGCAGCAGAGGGTTTCATATCGTGGATAACAGCGCCGACAGGTTTCAAATGCTTTTCCGGGAGAAGCCCAGCTCCGCGCATATCAGCGAAGAAGAATTGTTGCGTATTATCGGGGGGTGCGCCGACATCCCGGAAACCCTCGTTATGGAGTACTTGCCGTATGAGGAGTATAGCGTGGATCTGCTGGCCAAGCACGGCGAGGCCGTTGTGGCCGTTCCAAGGCTGCGTGAGGTTACGGTGGGAGGAATTACGACAAAGAGCTTGATAGCGAAAGAACAGGATATTATCGATTACGCAGTTGCGGTAGTCAAGTGTATGCAATTGAATGGCAACATCGGCGTGCAAGTCCGCCGGGACCGGCATCGAGAGCCGAAAATCGTAGAGATTAACCCGAGAATACAGGGAACGATCGTACACTGCACCGCGGCCGGGATCAACCTTCCGGCGCTTGCCGTAAAGCAAGCGCTCGATATTCCGCCGCGCAAAGACGAATTGGAGATCAAGTGGGGAACTCGGATGACGCGTTATTGGGAGGAGGTTTTCTACGATGTTCATGGATCTTCATATGCACTCTAATTATTCGGACGGCAAAAACACGCCGGAAGAGATGATCGAAGCCGCAATCGGCATCGGCTACGAAACGATGGCCATCACGGATCATGTTTGGAAGTCGAGCTCATGGATACCGGCGTACGCCGCGCATCTTCATGCGCTGAAGCGGAACTATCGGCATCAAATCCGGCTTTACACGGGGATCGAAGCGAAGGTCGTGTCGCTGGACGGCGATATTGATGCCGATCCCTCCTTCGACTCTCTGGTAGATCTCGTCCTCGGTTCCATTCATCGCATTCCGAAGCCGGACGGCTACTACTCCAAGGCGGATGCGGGTCGATTGCCCAGAGGATCGATCATCGGGAACTGGCTCGAAGCTTTCTACGGGATGCTCGATAACCCGCGTGTGGATATTATCGCCCATCCGCTGTCGGAGCTGAAGGGCTTCGGGATACGGGAAGAAGAGCTTCCGATGGAGGAAATTACGGACCGGATCGCTCACTCGGGCAAAATTCTGGAATTGAACGTTCGTTACAATACTCCCGATCAAGCCGTCATTCGGATATCGGCGCATAAGGGAATCCCGTTCCTGATCTCATCCGACAGCCATTCCGTTCAGGATTTGATCGCAAACAGCAGGCTCGTCAAGGAGTTCACGGGTAGAGGGTATCAATTGATCGACATCCACCGGCATATAGGAGAGAAAAAAAACAATACACTTCCTCAACCGAAGCCTGATTAAAATGGCGGCAGCCTTGGACTTAATTCTCGTCCAAGGCTGCCGCACTTCCAATCCCGTGTGGTCTGGCGTGCAGTTCAATTACTGTCCGCTCGATTTCAGATTCGCAATTTCCTTCTCGGCCATTTCCGATGCGGTCCGCAATGCCGTGTTCACGTCCATCTGCCCTTTGCCGAGCTGGTACCAAACCTTTTCAAGCTGATTATTCGTAATCGCTTGATAAGCCGATTGCTGGAACGGCGCGGCGGGTTTGTTTTTCGTCAGCGATTTCAAGTTTTTCCCCTGCAGGTTCGGATTGTCCAGACCGAAGGCGTCCTTGACCGCTTGCGTCTTCACGACCGGAAGGCCTAGTGCCTGCTTGGAAATGTTCGTCTGGTACTCGTCGCTCGTCATATAGGCGATGGCCTCGAAGGCATCGTCCTTATGCTTGCTGACGCTCGCGACATAAGCTAGCGTCAGCATCGCCTGCGAGCCTACTCCGCGCAGATTGCCGAATTCCGGCAGCGAGACCATATCCCAGTTCACGTCCTGCTTTGTAGTCGGGATCGTATATGCGTACATGGCGGCGACTTTATTCACGAGGAAAGCGTTGCTGACCGCACGGAATGTCGTTTCCGCAAACGCGTTTCCGGGAATTTCGTAGAACCGGTTAATGTTGCGCACGAACTGCCCCCACCGGTCGTCGCTGTAGAACAACGGCTTATCCGTCTTCGGATCGGCGAAGCCGAGCGACATTTGATTCATCCAGGCTATGTTGTACGATTGGGTAATGAAGCCCCTGTACTGCGTTTCCCCGTCCTTCCTGGTCATCGTCTTGGCCAGTTCGTACGTTTCGTCCCAGGTCATGCCGTCCTTCGGATACGGTACGCCGAATTTATCGAACAAATCTTTATTGTACATAAGAGACAGGACGTTCATTTTGAACGGCAAAGCGTATAAGCCGCCCTTCGAAAGCGCTCTCACCGCCTCGACGGTGCTTGGCTCCAGACGGGACAAATCGTAGTTGTGCTTCTTGATCAATTCGGTCATATCGTATTCGAACTTGAATGGCGTGATCAGCCGGTAATGGTTCGTATCCGCATTAAGGATCACGTCGATCGGCTCCTGGGCCGCGAGCAGATTGGCGAGATGACCTGCCGGATTCGTATCCGGAGATTGCACGTAATTGATCGTAATATGAGGAAATTTCTTTTGAATGGCATTGCCGTATTGTGCCATCCAGTCTTCCTTCAAATCCCCGGAGTTCGGATTATAAAATGTAAGCGTAACGGGTTCCTTCGGTTTTTCGGCCGCCGGCTTTGCCGTCTCCGTATTTTTCGCCGAGTCGCCGTTCCCTCCCGTGCCGCACGCGCCCAGAACGAGAGCAAGCGACAAGAAAGGAAGTACCGTCTTCGACATTGTATTGCTTTTCATTTCTTCCACCCTTTCGGTGACGTATTAATTCCCTGCCGTGCCTTGTATCAGCAGGGTGATCTCGTTCAACCCCGACTCTAGTCCGCTGCGTACCGGCTCGCTTGCCCATTTGCCGCCCTGCTTCAGTCCATCGGCCGCCTTGGCCAAAAAGTGTACGGCTTGGTCCCGGCGCCCGGCTTCCCAATGATGGATCGCTTGGCGTAAATCATTGCCGGTCTGCATATAGAGCGGTTGCCCTAGACTACCATCCGCAGCCGCGGCTTCGATCCGCTCACTCATGCGGGCCAGCGCAAGATCGGGGTTCGTATACCGCCACAGCTCGTGCCTTTTGCCTTCGATACCCGAGCGCATGTACAGATCGCCGTTCCGGTCTGCCGTCAGGTTGGAAAATTGGCGCGTATTGTCCAATATCGAAACTTTCTTCGACTTGCCGTCGATTCGGAAAAACGTGCCTCGCGCCGTTCCATATACGTTGCCGTCCTTGCCTGCCGCCATGAACGCGTCCGTCCATACCGTTCCCGCATAGCGGATCGGCATGACCTCGTGCGTTTCCGTTACTTTTCGGGAAGCCGGATCGTAAATGAACAGCACTCCCTCGTCAAAGCCCCACAGGTTGCCGTCCGGACCGACGATCAGCGAAGTAACGGCCTGCTTTCCGGCCACGGGTACGATTTCCAGCTCCTTCTGTCCGGTCGCCGCATCCCATACGAACAGCTTCCCTTCCTTGGCCGTCGGAGCCGGCGCGCCGTAAGCGCCCCAGATCGAGGTACCCCCGTACACTTTGCCGTCTTTGTAGGCAAGCGTGATGATGCTCTGATCCTGCACCAGATTGCGGTAAGTGTTCAGCGCCTTCGTTGCCGGATCATAGACGGCGAACGCTCCGCCCAGCTGGCCGTATTGGGGTACGGTGCCCATGAACAGCTTGCCGAGCTCCGGTGCTCCGACCATGCCGAACGGACGATCCTGCAAGCTGTCGGCCGGCAGCTTCGCAATTTCGGCAGGATTGCCGGTTCCCGTCGACCGCGACGTATCGAACATCCCGAGCCGCGCTTGCGGATATATGCCGAAATAAAGCACGTCACCGATAGCCGCGATGCCTTCGGCTTGACTGATGTTAAGCGAGACCGGCTCCATGACGCCGGTTGCCGGATTATAGATGCCGACACCGCCCTGCGTGCCCGAGGCATATACCTTTCCGTCCGGTCCTGCCGCGATCGAACGGATCTCGATCGGCTGACCCGGCACGTCGATCGTTTGCCCCCGCTGCTTCGCCGCCGCGAAATCGTATGTTACCGCGGCATTGTAGCCCGCCCAGGCGGACAACGTATAAGCCGGCGTCTGAGAAGTACCGGTCTGGATCATTCTCACCGATTTCCAGCCGTTGTATTTGCCGAACCGGAAGACGGGCGATGTCTGCTTCGCGACAAAATCGTAGGCATGCACGTACGCGTCGCCCGGGGTGAACAAATATGCCTTCTTGCCGTCCGGCGACGAAATCACATCGGACGAAACGCCTGTGCGCGTATATTCGATCGCCTTCGTCAGCTTATCCATCACGATCAGCTTCGACGACTTGTTCAGCTGGATGAACAGCTTGCCGCCTCTCAGATCGATGCTGTTCGGGTATTCCTCGACGGACAATGACGCCGGCATCCAGTTGGCGGACACGGCCCCGGTCGCGGGATTGAATTCGACCAGCTTGTTGCTTGTTCCCGTTCCGACGTAGAGCAGCCCTCGTTCGGCATCGTATGCGGTCGCCCTTATATATTTCTCGCCTGGTACGAGCGTGCCGTAATTGCGGTAGGCTCCGGTCGCGGGATCGAACTCGAACATTTTGCCGCCCGGATAAGTGCCTCCGTACAGCTTGCCGCCGGGACCGTTCGTCAAGCCGTAAATATACGTCTCGCCCGCGATCGGTTTGCCGAGCGATTCCAGCTTCGCCGTTCCCGGCACATAGCGGAACAATTCGGCCGAGCCGGTCGTCCCGATATACACGTTCCCGTCGGTCCCGGTTGTCATGGACGGAGCGCTCGACGTTCCGGGTATTTCGATTACTTTGTCAACCTGAAGCGTGAGCGCGTGAACGGAGACGAATTGTGCCGGAGAGCCGTTTACGGAGGCGCTGATATATGGCGTCCCGTCCGGACCGTCGAATGGCACGCCTCCCACGCCGACTACCCGCTTGAGCGGTGTCCCGAGCATCTCGTAGACGCCGGATGCGGCATCCTGCGCTTCCGCCGTTTTCGGCCCCGTTGCCGTTGTACTGAGTCCCAGCATGAAGACCAACAAGCAGGTACCCATCGTTTTGGACCATTTCATTTTGGAAGCTCTCCCTTCCCTTAATGGTGTTGGTCCCCCAAATGTGGAGCATGTCTTCGAAGCTTATGGGGGAGCCCTGAAACTTCTTTTTGCCGTCAGCCCGGAAGCGTATACCGCCGCAGCCTCGTCTTCCCGTCCGAGAAATAGAGCCGCCCTTCGCGATCCTCGGCCAGAAACCTCGCTCCGTCTTCCACGAGCGTCTCCATGGAAGCTACTGCCGGGTCGTATCGGAATAAATACTTTCCCTGCACGGTTCCGTAAAGAGCGCCGTCTTTGCCGAATCGCAGGGAGGCGTCCCTCCATATCGACTGCTCGCCGTACCGGATATCCGGGAACAAATGCGCCAGATGCACAAAGCTCTCACTCGCCGGATCGAAGGCGAATACGTATCCTTCCGCCATCCCCCATATCAAGCCGTCCGTTCCGAACGTCAAAGCCGTAATCGCTTTCAATCCTGGAACAGGCAGCGGGATCCCCCTTGCTTCCTCCGAGAACACATCGAAGATGAGCAATTCCGCTTCGGTTCGAGCAGGCTTAATCCCGAGTCCTCCCCAAACGTTCGTCCCGCCGTATAGCTTGCCGCTATGATGAACGAGCGTTACGATGCTGAGATCCGGAAGCGGGTTGCGATACACTTTGCGCGAGCCGGAACGCGGATCGAAGGCCGTGATGGAGCCTCCCAGCTTGCCGTAGCCGCAAATGGTGCCGATGTACAGCACATCGCCGCCCGTCGTCAACCCATACGGCCGGTCCTGCTCCTCGGCGGACAAGTTGAACAATTGACGGGGATTGCTTCCTCCCCGGACCATCGACCAGGGCTCGGCGGGATCGTACTCGAACAGCTTGGCGTGCGGATAAACGCTGAAGTACATTTTGCCGCCGACCTCGGCGATATTTTCCGTCTGCCCGACTCCTTTATATTCGGTAAAAAGTCCGGTGGACGGATCGAATACGGAGGTGCCTCCGACCAGAAACGCACCCGTGTAAATGTGACCGTCGGACCCCGCGACGACGCATTGCACATTCGTCGGCACGCCCGGAATGTCCAGATCGGTTATGCGGATCGCGCCCGTCGTCGGATTGTATTTGAATAGACGGGTTTTGCCCATCCGGCAGCCTGCCCCGATCAGCGTCCGTCCGGGGAACGACTCTTGATCCGCCAATTGAACGAAGCTTAGTTTGTAGGGGGCTATAGTCGTATCGACTCCGAGCGATGCCGCTTCTCCTGTTGCGATATCGTAACGGTGAATCGTACCCGCCGAGGCGTAGTAGACGCAGCCTTCATACTCTTCGGATACGCCGAGGCTGCCTACGTTCGGCACTTCGCGCTCCAGTTGTTCCGTTATCCGGCCTTGGCTGTCGAGAGTAAGACGGTAAACGAGCATCCGGTTGGACGGATTGAGCCGGACGAACAATCTTCCGCCTTCGATGTTCAGATCGTACACGAACTCGTCGTTCCAGTACGACTCCGGAAGCAGCTCCCCGATATGTCCGCCCGCATGCTCGTAACGCTTCAGCCGCGGATGGGAGCCGATTCCGACATAGGTGACGCCGGCTTCGGCCCAGTGCGCGAGACTGCGCACATAATGCTCGCCGGGCTCGAACGGCTTCGGGCCATGAAGCTTGAAGCCTCCTGCGGGGCTGTATTCGTAAAACACCGCTCCCGGGTACGTCCCTCCGAACACCGCATCCTTCCCTGCCGGAATCAGGGAATACCCGAACGTCGTTTCGGGGGTCGGCTTTCCGAGCGTTTCCAGCTTGCCGTCCGCCGGAGTATACCGGTAAACATTCCCTTTATTGTGAGAGGCGACATATACGCTGTCATCATTTGCAACGGTCATCGTAAATCCGCCCATCGCATCGGGAAGGCGAATCGCCTCGAGCAGCCGTTCCTCGTCCAAATCTACGATGCCTAACCGGGCGTCTTCCCCATGCGCGCCGTCCAGCGACAAATACATGATCGTGCGGCCTTCAGCAGATTTCGCGAAGGCGGCGGCGTGGGAGGTGGAATTATGGATTGGCGCCCCCAGATCCTCGACGGTTCCGACCGGGCGGAAGGCGGCCCGTTTGACTTCAACCGGTTCAATGGCTATTCGATTCAATGCGCTGCTCCCTTCATCGGTTCATAGGATCGTACCGGATCACCATGCCCATCGTCTGCTCGGGCGTCTTCTTGTATTTCTCGTAAGCGCCCTGCATATCTTGCAGCGGGTAATGGTCATAGATCAGCGGCTCGACCTGGATCGCACGGCGTTCCAGCAGCCGGATAAATTCGCCCATATTGCGTCCTTCGGTCCAGCGGACGAAGCCGATCGGGTAGTCGTTGCCATGCAGCTCGTAAGCCGCATCGCCCCTGCCCGGACCTCCCGCCTTGGAGACGGTTAAGTTCGCTTCTTTGGCGAACAGCAGGCCGCGATTGAAATCCATTTTCATATCGCCTACGACAACGACATGGCCGCGATCCCTCACCCAACGCAAAGCATGATCGATCAAGCTTCCGTCGGCGCTGTTCGCGCAGAGCAATACCGCATCCGCGCCCGCTCCTCCCGTATTCGCTCCTACAAGGGCACCCATCTCGTCCAACCGCTCCGCAACCGTACATGCAGGAAGCATCGCCGCAAGCTTCCTCCTTCGTTCCGGGATCAGGTCATGGGCGATGACTTGATAAGATGCGGCGTGGGCGATTTGACAGACGAGCTGCCCGATGATGCCGAGTCCGACGACGGCGACCGTCTCGCCGAAATGGAGCGCTGCTTTGCGAAGGGCATGAATCGCGATAGCCCCGAGTCCGACAAAGGATGCTTCCTCGAAGCCGACCGACTCCGGGATCGGCACGACCAAATGGCGTGGGACCGATAAATATTCGGCATGTCTCACGTAAGGGCCGCCGTAACAGGCCACTCTCTGTCCCGCCGTCAATCCGCCGCAATCTCCCGGGTCCGCCACATAGCCGGCGGCGCTGTATCCGAGTGCGGCCGGCCGCTCGTTAGGCCTTCGCGCGATCATCAGCTCGGTTCCCGGACTGATGGCGGAGCAGACGGTCCGAATGAGCGCATGGCCCGTTTTGGGCACCGGCTCGGGCTCGCACTCGGTTAGGATCATTCCCTCTTTGGCAACGATGACTCGCAAGGTTTCCCCTCCAATCCATTGATGTAACAACCACAAACGAACTTGCAAGAAATAATAAAGGATTTAATCATTTGTGATACGTATCTGATTGAATTATATAGACATCAAGTAAACGCTGTCAACGAAAAAATCGTCTATTCGCGTGTTCCAATCTTTTGCCGCCGTTTTACGATGTATGGTGCGGATCGCAACAGTTCCTTCGTGTCGCGAGTGACATTGGCCGTTTTTTTATTTATAATAGAGTTTATGATTCCAATCAACCGATATGACATGTTTCAATCAGATACGTACTAGAAAATCAGGAGGTACCGGAATGAGCCGGAAAACGAGGCAATCTGTACTGAGGTCGAAGCTGGACGACATGATAGCCGGCATCCGGGAACAAATCACGAGCGGAAAGCTGAATGACGGGGATTTTCTGCCTTCCGAGGTGGAGCTGGCGGAACAGTACGAAATAAGCAAACATTCCGTCCGGAAAGGACTGGACCTGCTGGTCGAGCAGGGATACGTGTTGAAGGTTCCGAGGATCGGCAATAAAGTGAGTCGGCCCGAACAGAAGCCGACCGTCGTTCTTCGTTTGGGCTATTATCCTTCCATGTGGAGGCAGGCGGCTTTATCCGAGCTGGTGAAGCTGTACCGGCAGCGGCATCCGGATGTAGGCGTGGAGCTGATCCCGATTCCGTTCAAATTCGACGATCTGCATTTGATGCACCATTATTTGGAATCCGGTCTGATCGACATCGCCATGTTCAACCAGCTCAGCTTCGGGGAGCTCCATGAATCCGGCCTGCTGAAGGAGCTTCTGGAACCGCTGCAGCCTTCCGAGGAGCTGTATCCGTTCCTGCTGCCGGCGTTCCGAGTCGACGGGCTGCTGCATGCGCTGCCCTTCGTCTTCTCTCCCGTCGTACTCGGCTACAATAAAGACCACTTCGCCGAATACGATCTGCCCGAGCCGGACAGCAGCTGGACGTGGAGCGACCTTCTAAGCGTAGCGGCGGAAATCGCCCGGGAACACAAACGGGTCGGTTTTTATTACCATGCGCTGTCCGACAACCGTTGGCCGATCTTTCTGCTGCAAAGCGGAGAATCTTCAATCGAGGGGGCAGCCGGACATTTCGACTTCTCCGGTCCGGCGGTCCGGGAAGCGATCCGCATGAGCCGGGACATTTTGAACGACCAAGGCTTGACCTCTCTTTTGTCCCAAAGCGACGGAGAAGCGGAAGAGCTGTTCCGGGGCGGGAAAATATCGATGATCATGACGACTTATTTCGGATTGAACTTGTTGAAGGATGCTCCCTTCCGGTTCGATATCGCTCCGCTGCCTGCGCTGCGGACGAACCTTACGCTCAATCTTGTCGTGGGTCTGGCGGTAGCGGCCAAATCCGCACAGAAGGAGGCGGCCAAGCATCTGGTCGGCGAGCTGACCTCGATGGACTACCAAAGTCTGATCCGCCGCAGGACGCTAAGCATCCCGGCGCTCAAAAAAGCGGCGGAGCGGGGACTTGCTCCGGACCACCCCGCACCTCCTTACGAGCCGTCGAGATTTATGCTGTACCGGGAAATTATACGCAGCTTCCGGCTGCATTCCGATCTGCAGCTGTCGGGCGAAGCAATGAAACGAGTGCGCAGCGAGCTGAAGCTGTATTGGGCGGGCGTCACGGATTTGGACGCATGCTGTATGGGCTTGGAGGATGCGGTGGCGGTCCGGCCAATCGGCTGACCGGCGAATTGTATTACCCAACAAAGAAGCCGGGAAAGCGTATTCCGAACGCCCCCGGCTTCTCGCGTTGCATTTTCCTTTAAGGAGGACACTACAGCTTCACAATCTCCGTAAAATAGTGAATATGACTTTTCACTCGTTTCTCCAATTCATCCGTCTCTTTGTCGTCAAACTTCAGCAGCAAGTATTCCGTCATCATGGCGAAAATCGGATATTGATATTCAATGGCAAGCAGTTTTGCATCGTAAGGTTTGATCTGTTGATTCGGAATCAGAATCTGGAAAGCCGAAGTCAAGAAGTCGATCGTATCCTTGTATATATACTGCAAAATGATTTCCCGGGCGCGCTGATCCCGATATTGCTCAATATTTAAAATCCGCCAAATTTTCGTAAGCAGCGGGTTCTCGATGGCCCGTATGAATTGATCAAAGCCTTGCTCCAAAAAGGCTTCCAGCGATACGGCTTTCAAAATCTGTTGCAGCTGCTCCGGCGAGGGGAATCCTTGCCCGTTGTTTTTCTGCATATTTTTAAAAAGCAGATAGATCGACTCCAGAATTTCGTCTTTCGTTTTATAGTGATTGTATAGGGCACTCTCTTTGATCCCGACCTGCTTCGTAATTTCGCGCACCGATACCGCGGAATATCCGTTTTGCGAGAACATATCGATAGCCGCTTCGAGTATTCTCCGCTTCGTCTGGCCTGATTCTTTAACGGGAAACAAATGATCCATCGTATACGACACCCTGCTTTCTTGTCATCCTTTATCGCCATTATATATTAACGATCGTTCACATGCAAAGAAAGCGGCTAACCGAGTGAAACGAGGAACACTTGTGCGCCAAGCTGCAAGTCCATTACATAATGCGCCAATGCAATCGGAAGCAGCTTCTTAGTGCGGCTGAATATAAAGCCCAATGCAATGGCCAAAGGAATAAAGGAAAGAAACCTCCACAGCATATAGGGCACATCAAACACCATAGGCAGCACGATATGTTGGAAGGCTAGCGCTAATCCGGTCATCATAACGGCAACCCATAAGATGCCTGTTTTCTTATAAAGGCGAGGAAGAGCATACCCGATGTAGGTTGGTGTCTCCACAAGACCGTTGGAAAGCGGGAATACGACTAACGCGATGATTGCCGCCCAGACAGGCAACGATTGAAACATCGTATCCGGAGGCACGACGGTTCCCAATAGCAAATAGGAGAACGCGAACAAAGGAATTCCGCCTAGTGCAAACCCGACGATAAGAAGCAAACAAAACTGTCGCGCGAGTTTTCCAAGCTCGCCCTTCCGAACCTTAAACATGCTGCGGTAGGTGCTTCCTTCTTTATGGATCCAGTATCTCAGAATGAGAAACGTTGCCGCATTGGCGAATATGGCTTGAAAAGGCCACCATCTTTCTGCTGCTTTCAAAGGATCCGCATGGCCGACGAGAGCAAATAGACCTACAAACCCAATTCCGAAAACGAAAAACAATAATGTGCGCATTAATAAAGAAAAAACAATGCGCCCGCCGGAGCGGATTTCATGACTGCTTGGTACTGAATGTTTGATAGCCGCTGTTTTCATTCGATTACACCTCAATATGATTTTTCATTCCAATATATGCATTATAAATGAACGAACGTTAACTTGTAAAGTATTAACGTTCGTTAATATCGTTATTTTAGCATAACAAAAAAACAGCAAGCCCCGATTATTCGGATTGCTTGCTGTCTATCTGCTCGACCCTACGCGAGCATTTATTTGGCCTGAATATACCCTTCCGCTTTGAGCAGTTCGGCGATCAGAACTGCGCCGCCCGCTGCTCCGCGCAGCGTATTATGCGATAGTCCGACAAATTTATAATCGTATAAGGAATCCTCGCGCAATCTACCCGCCGAAACTCCCATTCCGCGCTCAATGTCGCGATCAAGCTTCGTCTGCGGTCTGTTCTCTTCTTCAAAATACGTGATGAACTGCTTCGGTGCGCTCGGCAGGCCAAGCTCCTGCGGCCGACCTCTGAATTGCAGCCAGCGTTCGAGAATTTCTTCCTTCGATGGTTTTTTCTCGAACGATACGAATACCGTAGCCAAATGTCCGTCCGTTACCGGAACGCGGATACACTGTGTCGTAATTAAAGGGGCGCTTGCTTTAACAATTTGATCGTTTACAATGCTGCCCCATATACGCAGCGGCTCCTGCTCGCTCTTCTCTTCCTCGCCGCCGATATAAGGAATGACATTATCCAGCATCTCGGGCCAATCGGAGAAGTTTTTGCCTGCTCCGGAGATCGCCTGGTACGTCGATGCGACCACGGTTGTCGGTTTGTAATCCCACAGTGCATGGAGTGCCGGCACATAGCTCTGGATCGAACAGTTCGGTTTTACGGCAATAAAACCGGTCGAAGTTCCAAGCCGTTTTCTCTGTGCGGCGATGACTTCGATATGTCCCGGATTAATTTCCGGAATGACCATCGGAATATCGGGAGTCCAGCGGTGAGCCGAATTATTGGAAATAACGGGTGTGCCCGTCTTGGCATACGCTTCTTCCAGCGCTTGGATTTCGTTCTTCTTCATATCGACCGCGCAGAAAACAAAATCGACCTGAGCGGCAACCTCTTCCACTTTCGACGCATCCTGAACGACGATACGCTTCACATCTTCAGGAATCGGGCTGGACAGCTTCCATCTGGTTTGTACGGACTCTTCATAAGTTTTCCCTGCCGAACCGGCACTGGCTGCAATGGCCGTTACTTGAAACCACGGATGCTGATCCAGCAGCTGGACGAACCGCTGTCCCACCATCCCCGTTCCTCCGACAATACCGACTTTCAATTTTTGTGTCATATGCTATCATTTCCTTTCCGAGTAAATGGCATTTTTTACTTCGATATTCAAGCAGTACGAATCATGTGTGCAGTACTTTCCTTAGCGACAAAAAAAATCCCACCCCCAAGACTGTGTAGTCTTAGGGACGAGATTTATACGCTCGCGGTACCACCCCAGATTCGCCGATATGTCGCCATATCCGCCTCTTCGAGTACGGCATTGCAACGCAATGCTTATACTCTAGCTCTGTAACAGGAGCTCCTGGCACACCATCAACCGAATAATGAGGATCCGATGTGCTGCTCAGAGTCTTTTTTCAATAATGAATTCTATACTCCTTCTCAGCCGGCGGAGCTCTCTGTGAAAGAATTCATTTATTTACTCGTCTCTTCATCGCATTTGAATGTTGCGTTTATATTATCAAATAACTGTCGCGACGTAAATATAAATTTAAAAATTTCAAAAACACTTCAAAAATTTGTCGGAGGCTCGAATGTCGGTGTATGTTCCTAAAACTTATACGTATGGAGGAGTTGTCGGAGCGATTGTTTAACGTCGCCTTGAAATAAACCTCCATGATAGCAAACGAGCCGCTCCATGTCGTAGTCGAGCAATCGTTCTACGGAACGGATCGCCTCATCGAGATCGAGCGTATAGTGGGGATTCGCGATTGCGAGCCGACCTTCCTCGATGACGACGGCGTCCGCCGCTATCATGGTTTTGCTTGCAGGCAAATACAGAGAAATATGCCCGGGCATATGACCGGGCGTATGGACGACCTCAATACCGCCGCACCAAGGGAGCGTTTCCCCACTGGAAACCGTCCGATCAACGGCAACCGGCTCGATGGACTGCAAGAAGCGAATAAACTGTTCCGCATGCGGTTTCGCTTCAACGGGCAAAGCGTCCAACGACGATTCCGCCTGCTCCAGCCGCAATGACTTTCGGGTCCCGTCGATGAACGGCTCTTCCAACTCGTGTGCGATGATCTCGATATGAGGGAACGCCCTCTTCCATTCAGCGAGCGATCCGATATGGTCCATATCGTGATGCGTCACGATCAACTTTGTAATCGTATCGAGAGTGTCTCCGATTCGGATAGCCGCTTCCTTAAGCAGAGGCATAAAATTCGGATAGCCGCAATCGATGAGAATCGTATCGCGTTCATCTTGAACAACGGTCGGGGTGATTACTTGCGTTTGTCCGTTATATTCAAACTCGATCTCCAGCAGTCGATAGTTTTTCATAAATAGCTCTTATTCCTTTCCTAAGGAGAATCCGCTACAGTCCGAGCTCCTCCCTGCTGCTGATTCCTTCTTGAATCGCTTTGTCCCGAAGCGTTATATACAGCTCCGCCTTCGTTGCATTGAAGTATGGCAGCACAAATAAAATGCCGAGCAGGAGCGCAAGCATTCCGAGCAAGAACCAGCCGATAAAGGACAGATCCAGCACGAAAGTCCGCCATTTTTGTTCATGCATCATCTTCCTGCTCAACTCGACCGCGCGTTTCGTACCGATCCGGGGATTATCCGCCAACAGATACGGCACAAGGCTGTACGAATAAAATTTCACGAATCCAGGCACAAGCAAGAGAAGATACCATAAGAAATTCAAGAAATCTTTCCATAACATCCCTTTGACGACGGACCAATAATTGTTCTTGGCGAACGCATATCCTATATAATTCATGTTTACGTCATCTTGGGCGGCTTGCTTGAAGTACTGACGGATGCCGACGATTAACGGCGAGACGAGAAGCACCTGAAATGCGAATGCGGCGATCACCACGAAGATTCCGATCAATACAAGAATGACAATGATCGTGACCCATATCCCGATGTCCTCCCCGCTGCCGAATATGGAGCCCGTGTCCCCGTCGAATCCTCTTTCGCCTCCCGAATTCCATGAGCAGCTAGGGAGTCCTCCGCCAATCAACGCCAGCAGCAGGCTGACCAAGAACGCCTTCCAATACGTCGCGCGCAAGCTTTGCCATGCTCTTTCCTTCAGTTCCTTGCGAGTCCACATCCGAACCGGCTCCCCTTTCGCACCTTACTTTTCTCACAATACTTGTCAATGAAGAAGTTCCAATTATTACTACCATTTTATCAAGCCGTTCCATCGCTAACAATCGTTTCAAGCAAAAAAGAAAAAGACTGCCGATCAAGCGGCAGCCTTGGATGGGTCTGGATCAAGTTCCGCAAAAGGTTCGGTAAGGACGGGTGGAAGGCGCAGGCGCAGTGCAGTACTCGGCGTGTTCGGGAGAGTGCTCGAACGGGCTTGAAAGAACTTGAAGAAGCTTCTCCATCACGCTGTAGTCTCCCTGCTCCTCTGCAGCTTCCAACGCTTCCTCCACCCGGTGGTTGCGGGGGATCCATGCGGGATTGCTGCTCCGCATCAACTGATGCGAGGAGGCTTTTGGCTGTTCTTGCCTGTCGAGTCTCGCCCGCCACTTCTCGAGCCACTGGGTAAAGTCCGAAGTGCCGTACAGAGCCGTCTCCTCCGGCTTATCGAAAGTTAACGCGCGGAAAGTATTGGTATAATCCGCTCGATGCTTCTGCATCATACCGAGAAGGTCTTCGATCAAGGTTTCATCCTCCGGCTCCTCGTCAAACATTCCAAGCTTAGCCCTCATGCCCGCAAGCCAATTATGGTGATACAGCTCAGAGAAATTCGAAATCGCATCTTCCGCCATCTTGACGGCTTGCGCCTCGTCATCGTTCAGAAGCGGGAGTAAGGTTTCGGCGAATCTCGCGAGATTCCACGCGGCAATATACGGCTGATTGCCGTATGCATAGCGGCCTTGAACGTCAATGGAACTGAACACCGTAGCCGGGTCGTAAGCATCCATGAAAGCACAAGGGCCATAATCGATCGTTTCGCCGCTGAGGGCCATATTGTCGGTATTCATCACTCCGTGAATAAAGCCGACGAGCTGCCATTTCGCGATCAGCTCGGCCTGACGCTTGATCACTTCCTGAAGCAGGTGAAGATAGCGGTTCTCATCGGCCCCGATTTCCGGAAAATGTCTCTGCAATGTGTAATCGGCCAGCGTCGCCAGATCCTGGGCGCTGCCCCATTTTGAAACAAACTGAAACGTGCCTATGCGCAGATGACTGGCAGCCACGCGTGTCAGAATGGCGCCGGGCTGTTCGGTTTCACGGATGACCGGCTCGCCGGTCCCCGCCACGGCCAGGCTGCGTGTGGTTGGAATACCAAGTGCATGCATCGCTTCGCTGATGATATACTCGCGCAGCATCGGCCCGATTACCGCTCGACCGTCGCCGCGGCGGGAGAATGGCGTTTTACCGGCGCCTTTAAGCTGAATATCGAACCGCTCGCCCCGGGGATTGATCTGTTCGCCCAGCAGCAGAGCCCGGCCGTCCCCTAACATCGTAAAATGACCGAATTGATGTCCCGCGTAAGCTTGGGCAAGAGGCAAAGCCCCTTCGGGAATACGGTTGCCTGCAAGCACCTTCGCGCCATCCTCGCTCTTCAGCGCTTGGACGTTCAGCCCGAGGGATTCTGCCAATGAATCGTTTAAAATAATCAACTCCGGTGATCGTACGGGGGTCGGGTTAAGCTTCGAATAAAATAATTGCGGAAGACGAGCATAACTGTTATCGAAGTTCCATCCCGTTTTATTCATTGCTTTTATCCCTGTCATCGTATCTCCTTTTTTCTTTTTGTCTTATGTATCTTAATATGTTCTATTGCATACAACATAAATCATAGTCATTCCGATATTAGGCCACGTTGGTTGATATACTTATCCATCACCTTGATCAACCGTTCCCGTTCGACCGGTTTGGTTAAAAATTCGGTGACGCCAAGCGAATAACCCGGCTGTCTGTCGCTCGTCATGGACCATATGACAACCGGAATGTCCATTAGCCCGGGATCATTCTTTAACGCTGTCAGTACGCTCCAGCCGTCCATGCCCGGCATGAGAATATCAAGGCAAATCACTTTGGGCCGCAGCTTATGGGCCAATCGCAGCCCTTCCGCCCCGCTATTCGCATAGGCCAGCGTCCAGTCCGTCTTGACAAGATAACGTTCCATAAGCTCCCGATTGGAGGCATCATCATCTATAAGAAGGATGCTGACCTGGCGAGCCTCATCCGCTGCCTGCTCCTCATCATCCAACCGGGGACGCGGCAAACCCTGATGATCGTCTGGCGTGACAGGCAGCCAACAAGTGAAAGTCGTACCTGTGCCAAACTCGCTTTCCACCCGGATATCGCCGCCCATCAGATGACTAAACCGTTGGCTGATTGCAAGACCGAGCCCCGTTCCTCCATATTTTCGCGTCGTGGAAGCGTCAGCCTGCGTGAACGGTTGAAACAGCTTCTCAAGCTGTTCCGGCCTCATGCCGATTCCCGTGTCCTGTACGCGGAATGCGTATCCACCTCGACCGTCTCTGGATTCGATGAAAACCTGAAACGTGATCGTGCCGTCCTCTGTGAATTTGTTGGCGTTGCTCAGCAAATTAATGAGAATTTGGCGCAATTTTGTAACATCCGTAGTAATATCCCCTTGCTCCTCGCATTTCATTTGAAGCTTATTGCCCTTGCCTTCCACAAGTGGGCGAATCGTCGTCATCACATCCTGAATCAATTCAGGCAAACGGCATGTCTCCGGATGGAGCTCCATTTTGCCCGCTTCGATCTTGGAAATGTCCAGTATGTCATTAATCAGTGCGAGCAGATGGTTTCCGGCTTTACTGATTTTGGACAAATCCTCCGCGAAGAGCGACTCGCCCAGTTCCTCGGCTTCCTCCAGCAGCATTTCGCTGTAACCGATGATCGCATTGAGCGGCGTTCGCAGCTCATGGCTCATATTGGCCAGAAACTGGCTCTTGATCATACTCGCTTGGATCGCTTCGTCACGCGCTTTGGCCAGCTGTTCCGTACGTTCGGCCAAAGCGGTTTCCGCTTTAACCCGATCCGTAATATCCGTACGAATCGAAATAAATTGCCGGGGGATTCCGTTGTCGCCGAGAAACGGTACGATTGTCGTATTCATCCAGTATTCGCTGCCGTCCTTGGCCCGATTTTTGACTTCACCTTTCCAGACTAGGCCTTGTTTTATCGTGTCCCACATTTCCTTGAAAAATGATTTGGGATGGTAGCCCGAGTTGATCACCCGGTGCGTCTTTCCGATCAGCTCCGTTCGCTCATACTTGGAAATTTCACAAAACTTTTCATTTACATACGTAATGACTCCTTTATCATCCGTGATCGCGACAATCGAAGATTCGTCCAATGCATTTTCGATATCGCGCAAATTTTCCATCGTTTCGATCAATTTCGCTTCATTCTGCTTGCGTCTCGTTATATCGGTCCCGATGCCCAAATACTGATAAACCGCACCGCTGTCGTTCACGAACGGGACAACGGTCAAGTTTACCCAATACTCGCTGCCGTCCTTCGCCTGATTTTTCATTTCTCCTTTCCATACTTGACCTTGGCTGATCGTTTCCCATAATCCCTTAAAGTGCGCATGGGAATCGAATCCGGAGTTTACCGTATTATGACTCGATCCAATGATTTCATCCCGATCATACTTTGTTAATTCACAGAAATGATCATTCACATAGGTGATGACCCCTTTTTCATCCGTAATCGAAACGATCGACGCTGCTTCCAGTGCAGCGATAGCATATTCGACGTCTTTGAGATTCGTTATCATGCTCTTCTCCCATCCAGCCTATAATCGAAGCGATTATCCCGCTCAACGATGCTCCTATTCGACAAAAAAATGATTCATTCTTCCCTATTATTGTACAAGGCTTTGCCATTTTTTTCATCGATAGATTTTTTCGGGAAACGCTGAGTAATCCATACAAGGAAAGGACTTGAGCGTGATGATAAAAAAATTAAAGGCCTGATTTCTCAGGCCTTCCGGTGTCATCATTCTTCGGTTTTTTGCAATCCTCTATTCTTTCATCAATATGGACGTTATGCCGGGTTCAATCAAATCGATAAATTTCAGCGCATCATCCCGGGTGCCGACTACATCGGCGTAATGATATGGAATGACGATGCGCGGGCGAATGAGATTCGCTGCTTTGGCCGCTTCCTCGTAGGCCATCGTAAACGTGCCGCCCATCGGCAGGAAGGCGACGTCCGCGTCGATCTGCTCCATCTCCGGAATCAGATCCGTATCCCCGGCCATATAATACGACGCTCCGTTAACCTTAATGATATAGCCTACCCATTCCCGGTCTTTCGGATGATTGCTCTTCTCCGTATTGTACGCCGGTACCGCCTTATACGAAATGTTCTTCACTGTTCCCTCTTCATTCGGAACTGCGCCGACCACATCCCCGAATCCGGCATCCGATACTTTGTCCAGCTCTTTCGCCGGGAATACGATGGTCGCATCGGCCTTGGCCACTTTGCGGATTTCACTCAAGCTGAAATGATCGCCATGCGTATGCGTAATAAAAATAATATCTCCATCCATCGGCTCGCCGTCCACCTTGTAAGGATCGACGTAAATCACTTGCTCCCCGGTGAGTTTAACCATCGATTGCTTGAACAGCTGAACGCCCTTCAGCACGTTCGACTTGGTCGTTAAGGTTACCGACTTCTTCTCTTTATTCCAGACAGCAGTAGCCCCGAGCTTGTCTTGGATGAAGGCAAGATCGACAAATACCCGGCCCTCTCTCAGAAACGGCTTATTGCCGTTCGCAGATTTTTCCGGTATAAACGTTACGGCAGCAGCGCCTTCCCCAATACGTACGGATGTGGTTTTCGCATCCCAGAACACTGGAATCCCCATATTCTCGGCTGCGATCCGGACGGGGACGTATACGCTGGCCGATACCGAATACGGTTTGGCGTCCGGAAACACAATTTCCCTCCCGTCTACCTGGACAATCACTTGTCCGTTATTCATCGTTTCGTCGGCTGCGAACAGCATTCCTGTACCTGTCAAAGACAGGAGCAAAACTAGTAAAACGGTTACACGAAGTTTCATTCGGACACCCTCCACCTAAATAATTTGTTGATCCCATCTGGAAATATGGGCGGGACTTAGCTGTATTCACCAGATAACAAATCTTAGCCGCAGATTGGATTCCCATTGACGATAACATTCTACAAAAACCATTAAATCCCTGTACGGCAAGAACAAAATGAATAAAAAAAATGACTCTTATCTCATCATTTCGGATATGCCATTCATTTGCTTATCCAATTGCTCGTTCAGCTTCTGAAGAGCTATTCTGAAGGAGCGTTCAACGGCGATAACGGCGACCTCCCCGATTTTCACTAAATGAAATCTTGCATGAATGTTGTATGATTGAAGTTGGAATCATTTTGCTTTAACATACCGGAACCTTGTTTTCGAGGAGGTAAGACATGGATTACATTTCACCGAAAGAAGCGGCGTTAAAGGGGAAACGGTGGCCTAAAGATATTATAGCGGCGGGTCCTCGTCATACCGTTGGTCTAAAATCGGACGGCACGGTGGTTGCTGCGGGTGATAATAAATATGGCCAATGTGATGTAAGCGGCTGGCGCGATATGGTGGCGGTTGCGGCTGGTAATGTTCATATGGCGACGAACACGGGCAATGCTCATACAATCGGGCTTAAATCGGACGGCACGGTGACGGCAGTGGGTTGGAATAAGCATGATCAATGCGATGTAAGCGGCTGGCGTGATATTGTGGCGGTTGCGGCGGGTTGGCGTCGTACCGTCGGGCTTAAATCGGATGGCACGGCGGTGGCTGTGGGTCGAAATAATGAAGGCCAATGCAAGGTAAGCGGCTGGCGTGATATGGTGGCGGTGGCGGCGGGTGACTGGCATACCGTCGGGCTTAAATCGGACGGTACGGTGACGAGTGTGGGTAATAATCGGTATGGCCAATGCAAGGTAAGCGGCTGGCGCGACATAGTGGCGGCAGCGGCGGGTTACCTACATACCGTCGGGCTTAAATCGGACGGCACGGTGGCGGCTGTAGGGTTGAATAAGCATGACCAGTGCGATGTAAGCGGCTGGCACGGTATTGTGGCGATAGCGGCGGGCAGTCATCATACCATCGGCCTTAAATCGGACGGTACGGTGGCGGCTGTGGGCTGGAATGAGCATGGCCAATGCAATGTAAGTGGCTGGCGCGATATTGTGGCGATTGCGGTGGGTTGCGCTCATACACTCGGCCTTAAATCGGACGGCACGATGGTTGCTGTGGGTGATAATGAATATGGCCAATGCAATGTAAGTGCCTGGCGCGGCATCCAACCGCCCGGCAATTAGTTTTCAATATTAAGCCTCTTGGAACGATCCGGTATGAAAAGCAGAGTACCGTGTCTATTTATTTGTAAGAAAAACGTCTATCGAAGTACTTCAAGGATGAGCGACCGCGATCAAGAGGAAGTTTTTCTTGGTTCAGAATGTCGCTGTTCGCTTTAACGCTTTAGCAAACTTAAACATTCTGAAACGTTAAAAAAATGCTATGATAGGAGAAGCATAAATCAAAAACGCGACACGATTTCGGAAAGGCGGACAAAGCCATGTCATCTTTTTACGGCAAGCTCGGCGTGACTACCGTTATTAACGCCGCCGACTCTTACACTATGATCGGCGGATCGCTGATGCCTGTTGAAGTAACGGACGCGATGGCGGAAGCGGGCCGTCATTTCGTCTCGCTGGAGCAGCTGCATCTGAAAGCGGGCGAGCAAATCGCCCGGCTTACCCGCAATGAGGCGGCCGTCATAACGAGCGGTGCCGCAGCGGCGCTGTCTGTGGCGACAGCAGCCTGCATGACGGGAGCGGATACCGAGAAAGCGCGGGAGTGGCCTCTGCATAACGGCGCGAAAAATGAAGTCGTTATGCATCGATGCCAGCGCAACGGCTTTGACATCGCGATCCGGCAGACCGGGGCGACTCTGGTCGAGATCGGCGATACGGCGGGAACAACTGCCGCACAGTTAGAGGCGGCGCTCGGCGACCGCACGGCTTGCATCATCTATTTCGATACTCCGCAATACACCCAAGGAGCGCTGGCTCTGGAAGAAGTCATCCGAATCTCCGGTCGGAAGGGCATTCCAGTCGTCGTCGATGCAGCTGCACAGCTGCCTCCGGTCAGCAACCTGTGGCGATATACGGAAATGGGGGCCGACCTGGTCATCTTCTCCGGCGGCAAGACGCTGCGCGGACCGCAAAGCTCGGGGTTTATCGTCGGGAAGGAACATTATGTGGCGGCATGCCGCCTCTACACGGGAGCCAGAAATTCGATCGCAAGGCCGATGAAGGTCGGTAAGGAAGAGATTGCCGGCTTGGTCGCGGCAATAGAGCGATATGTCAATCTGGACCATGAAGCGATGAACGAACATTACGAACGGCTTGTCGACCGCTTGCGCACCGGATTAAACGAGGCGGGCTGGAACGCCGAACGGGCTTACCCCGGGCCAACCGGTCAAGATTACCCTCTCGTTCATGTGAAACTGAATCGGCCCGCAGCAGTTGCAGAGCAGCTGAGCAGGCAGCTGTTGGAAGGGACCCCTTCCATACTCGTTGCTCTATCGCCGGATAAGCGGAGTCTGGTGCTGAACCCTTTGCATTTGCAAGAGGATGAAGTGGAACAGATTCTCTCGCGGATGCGTGCATTATATGGGTGGATTAGCCAATTATAACGATAAGTGAGAAGGCAGAGCCGTATTTAGGCCCTGCCTTCCCTATTCCTAAGTATTAATAATTAACGATCAAATGAGGCGTGTCGATCGCTTCCCCGGTATGCAACGATCGCATGCATGCATCAAGACCGCCGGTCGTAAGCAAAGATCGCTCGACAGCGTGTGGCGGCCGCCCGGTATGAATGAACTTCTCGATCTCCAGCACGAGTCTGCCGAAATGAATATAAGGCTTGCCGCCTTGCAGCAGAAACTCGCGGCATATCGGAGCCTCCTGCTCATCGACTTGATAGGCGGAAGCAAAAGTCACGACTTCGGGATTCGCCATAAGCACGCCCGACTTCAGTCCGTCCTTGTAGTTCAATTCGACGAACACGGGATCTTTTATTTCGCTCGGAAATGTGTCGAGGTTGCGAAGGTTTATATAGCCGCCCAACGTCCGGTATATTCCGTTCCACTCCTCGGACAGCAGCCTTCCGATCGCCTCACCGTCTTTATAAGCCTTGACCCTGCAAATCCCGGATTCGCCGCAAGCCCGATTTTCCGCAATCGATTGCATCATTTCCAGCGTATGATAGACGTAGCGCTCGACAGGACCGTAACAGAATCCAAACATTTTACGGAGCGGCGCACCGTTCGGAAATGGCTTCTCGGCGGGTCTCTGCGGGGAATAAGGCACAACGGAGCTTGACATGAAAGGGATACGGTTTTGCTTGATCTGTCTATACATCCACTCGATGTCTTCCCGGACGACGGCAAACCCTTTATCCGTAAATACGGGAACGATCCGATCGAATTCCAGCATAACCTTCAGACATTCTTCGAAAAAAAGGCGGCGCGGGTACAACGTCTGACCGAGTTCATTGTCGGGATAATCGCCGTGCTCCCCGATAATAATGATGCCATCCAGATCAAATTCCGATTGTCCCGCCAGCAGCGCCTCCCGGATCGTTCCGTGAATCGGAATACCGTGCTTGGCCGCCATTCCTCGGCTCAAGTCTGTAGGCGGGAATTTATCCACATACATGGCGACGATATCGATAGTCGAAGCATACTGTCGTCCGTCCATCCGAAAGCCGTCCAGCATCTTCGTCAAAATGACGTCTGCGTGACAAATGTCCCAGTATTCCGTAATAACGGCCGCTACTCTTTTCTTCAATCCGCCCACCTCCGCAATTTGCAACCATTTCAAATGACCCCTAACGCATCACACCGTCAAGGCAACCGATAAAAATGATAAATTCATATTGAGCTATGATATATTATATATAATATATCATTATTAATCAATGCATAAGGACAGATCAATTCCTCTCGGCCGGAGTTGCGTCCGTTAACGCAACAAGGCTGCCGATCCGCATCGGCAGCCACGTTTTAGATACATGTAGAGCAATCGCTTCTCGCCGCATGTGCGGCAACGCTTACTCATCAAGAAGGATACTTCGACTCATCTTCACTTGTTCAATCATATGGCCAATATTGCCTTCACCGGCAAATAAGGTCATGTCAAAAAAATCTTGGTTCAAATCGGACCAATACAATTCATTTTCGTCCCCCGAGACCCTAACATCGCGCTTCAATTTGCCTGCATACACTTCAACATAGCAATGCTGCAAATAGTATGTAAAATCCATGATATGATGTAAAGAAATATCCTCTTCCGTAATGCCGGTTTCTTCCAACAGCTCTCGGTAAGCTGCTTGAATCCCCGTTTCTCCGCTCTCGATTTTGCCGCCAACCAAATTGCTTAGTCCTTTATAGGGGTCCTTTACTCTTTTGCACATGAGCAGCCGATCCAAATCTTTACTATAAACCATAAGAACATTGTATCCTTGAATGAGCGGATCTCCTCTCTACTTGCCATTTTCGAAAAGTACAAAAGATCGATATTCATCTTGCCCGGCTCTTTATTATAACAAAGATCACTTGCCGATTTGAGCCGCATTACTCGTTTCTGAGCAAATAGACGGAAGGATGAAGACCTTTTAAGCTGAGAGTCGCTTCCTTGGAGCAGGAGAACCCGATCCGCTCGGCGGCAGCATGCAGCGCAGCATCCGCATCGGTTAGGCATAAGACGAAGCCTTTCTTCTTCAACACCCGTTTCATCTCCATGAAGACATCTTGATACAATGACGGTATATGCTCATCCGCCGAGATTTGTCGGCCAAACGGCAAATTGGTAACCACTTTATCTACATGTCCCGCATCGAGAGGGAGACGGCGGGCGTCCCAAAGTTGAATCGGTACATGATCGTTGATGCCGACATTTTCCTGAGCGGCGGTCACGGCTTCTTCGTCTCGATCTCCCCCGCATATTTGGAAATACGGATACGCAAGACGTTCCGAGACGATCGTACCCGAACCGCAGCATGGGTCGACTACAACATCCGTCGCTCCAGGCCTTGATAGCCAGACTAGAGCATGAGCGACTGTCGGACGCAAAGCGGCGTGAGTGAATGTTCTTTCCTCCCTCCGATAACGGAAGGCGGCATCCGTCAACCTTAATGAGAACACCGCTTCTTCATGAACGATATCAAGCCGAAACTCCATTTCATGTGTTCCGGAAAGATCATGAGAGCAAGTGGCGGCACGTTTCGCGATCCCTCGTGCACAAGCTTCGGCAGCTTCAAACCGGGAATAAGTATGCTTGCCTATACGGCTTGCATTGACTTTAAAGCTAACGGGTCTCGCGCGGTTTCTATTCGGCCAACATAATTCAATCCGGGAAATCTCCTGTTCGATGCCGGCCAAGTGAATCTTATGGGGGCCGACCCGAAACCGATGAATCCATTTGTATAGGTTGTCTGCCGTCCGTAAAACCAGTAACGCGTCAGTAGGTAAGCACGAATTAAAATAAACTTTGCCTCGTTCTATCGTTTCAATGGTAGCGTCTGTAATCTTAGTCCGAATCTCGTTCTCCAAAACGTGTTCGAGCCCCGGCAATACCGTTGCAATAATCGATGCCACTTTTCATTTCTCCTTCGTACTCGGGATTATGGGTACAAAAAAAGCGCAAATGAACAAAAGTCCATTCGCGCTTCCTCATACACAAAAAGGCCCCGCTTGCAGGGTCCTTGGAAGAGAGCGTGTTGACTATTCCGTTCCTTGACAGTCAGCAGCATGAAGAATCCATGAAAAATAAAACCCGAAATAACGGTTTTCGGATTCCAACGTGCCGCCGGTGTTATTCAGTTCATGATTAACTGATAACAACTGTCAGGAATACGGCCATCATCATCAACGCTCTCATCCCTCCATCCATACGAATATTCACATTATACAGAAGAATGAAGCGATTCTCAATCACCGCCAGTTCAATATACTTCTCTATAAGTCAAACCTCTGCTTGATCATGCTGGCGACCATGTCCGGGCTCAACGTTGAATTGTTGATTCTCATGTAATTCTCTCTTTTGATTTCACCATCGTAAGAGTTCAGCCGATTATTCTCCATCTTGGAGATCAGATCGTTTTCGGAGAATTCGATATTTCTTTTCGTAGGCTTATGCAAGAGTCTGTGTGGGCTTTTATTGCGTTCCAATCTTAGTTCCAGCTCTGCTTCCAATTCTACAAAACAAACAATGCCGCCCTTCGATTCGAATATGCGGCAAACACTCTCTACATAGTCCCAATCGGCCTGGCGGTCAAACGACCAAAGGTAGGTGAAAATCAATCCGTCCAAGTCACTATTCGCCACTTCTTCAAATATCGCTTGACGAAACAGTTTGACTAATCTTTTCCCCGGGGCCGTGCCGTAACTAAAAAAGGGGGCAACCATTTCAATACTCATATGATTGTGAAAAAGCTTCAATCCGGTTATTTTCTCGAGCTCCTGCCCGACGGTCATCTTGCCGACCGCTTGCGGTCCGAATATTAAAATAAATTTCATTTTCATTAACCTCTCCATTGGTTTTATAAGAACACAATTCGATCCATAGATGCATTAAACCTCTATCTAACAAACCTGCTGCATGGATAAAGGATCGTATGGAGACGCTAAAAGATGGAGGTGTAATAAGTCGGAATGAAAAAATGGATCATGATGTTCGTGTTGATTCCCATGCTCATGTTCGGAAATACGCCGGCCGCCGTATATGGGGAGGAATATCAATCACAGGAGGAAACCGGACAACCCGGTACGTTCGAGCCGTTCAAGCGCGGCAGCTTCCGTTCGCCGAGACAAGGCTATAATCCGGGAGTCGGAACACCTGCCCGTACGACTCCGGCGAGACCGGACAATGCGGCCCGCACTCCGACCACGCCCAGAACGACACCTGCTCCGCGAACGGGATTCGGAGGTTTTTTTGGCGGATTGTTCGGAGGACTTGCTCTCGGTACGATTCTGGGTTCGTTGTTTAACCCGTTTTCCGGGTTTTCCCTTGGATTCCCCGTATTATCGATAATCAGTTTAGTACTGTGGGCCGTCGCTATATTTGCTGTCGTTCGTTTATTCCGCAAGCGCCGCAATGAATATTAGGCTAAGGTAGATGTCCCCTCGGTTTTGTCATTGACGTTGACATGAGCCAAGGGGACATTTTGTGAGTTAGGACGCTGCCAACTGGAAAACATGCAGGTATTTCGGGAAAATGGGTGTTTTGGCTTCATTATAAAGGAAAACATGCGGTTAAAATCATTGAAAATCAATTAAATGAACAAAACGAAAGAATTTAACTGTAGGTTTGAGACTGTCGATTTACTTGCCTAAAAGTTAATCAAATACTCTTGTTTGGGGTATTCAATCGTCAACTAGGTGAAATACCCCACCAAAGCTTCTTAATTCGTACCGTCTACGGCACACTGTTTCGCCT
>NZ_VCRA01000018.1:384-130021 GCF_005938385.1 Paenibacillus mesophilus | reverse complement strand
GTACGCTTTTTCCTTGCTGGCACCAAAAAAACAAACGGCACAGGGCTTTTTCCCATGCCGTTTCCAATTCCATTTTTATTCCCGGTCTTGTCTTTGAGCTTAACTTAATGACATTGGCCCCGGGCTCCGCTTTTTTTGTTACGTATGCTGTTAGCCATCAAACTCCCGAGCTGTAGGACGTCCGGTCGTCCCTTTTACGGAGCAGAGCCGGCAGCCGGATATATGCCGCTTTGACCAAGACAATGGCGAAATGAATGATTCTTTCCGCCCCGTATGCGACAATGATTACAGTAAACGGGATGCTGGGCGTCCTGTACCTGTACATTCCGTCTATGAAGAAAACGATGCAGAACATAAACACGGCGAGCACGAGCAGCCATACGACGGCCGTTCTCCGGAACACCCCGCTGACGATGGCGACGACGGTTCCCGTAAGAAACAGGAAGGTCGGGATCATATTCTTGGCAAAGGCGACTATGCCGCCGGTGCTCGACAGATCCGTCGTCCATACCCACCTTCCGAGGAAGGCGACCATTCTTTTGGCGTATAGAACGGAAATATGGTCCCAGTTGTTGACGATAAAGCTGATCGTCAGGCTGTTCATGATATTGATGTTGTAATCCGCCTTGAACGGGTGGTCGTGCGGCGAAGGCATGTCATAAATCCAGCCCTTGGCATAAATATTATACAGCACCTTCTTGATATTGAACTGCATCGACGATACGAGAGGATCCAGCTTGCCTCCGAGCAAGAGAAGCAGACCGGCGACGGAAACGGCAGCCGCGACGGAGACGAGCGCCACCCTGTACTTGACGATGAAGCCGACCAGCGATTGTTTCGGAACGTTTATCAAGACGTATACCAGAATAAAGAATACCGCCACGATACCGGTAGGTTTGAATACGAACAAGTACAACGATGAGGCGACAAACAGTATTTTGTACAGCTTCTTGGCGGACTCCATCGATTTCAGCAGCAAATACACGGTCAGCAGCAGCAAGCTGATGAAGAAGCTGTCGGATAAAACGTACATCGACCACAGCGTGATGCCCCAAGTATGATAGCAGTAAAAATAGGAGGCGATAATCGCAGTCGTTCGGTTGAACAGCATGCGGGCGATTTTGAAGACGAGAATAACGGACAGACCGGCCGTTACCGCTTGGATGAAGATGATCGTAATCGGATTCTCGAATATGGCGATAAGCAGGGCAAGCAGGAAATTATACCCCATGTACATCAGATCGTCCATACTCGTGCCGATCCGTTTACCCGCGATCAGCGCACGGGCGTATTCCAAATACCAAGTGGAGTCGGCGGCCTCGGGGAAGCTTTGTCCCGGCGATTTCAAGAAATAAAAATATTGCAGCCTCACCTTGAGCGACAGCAGCACGAACGGAATGAGGTAAATAAAGTCTTTGTCTTTGCAGTAGTGAAACACCCGGATCAGAGCACCTCTGCACTTGTCATAAAGTCGGTACATTTCGTTACACGCTCCATATGGTAAGATGACCGCGCTCGTTGTTGATAACGTTTTCAGTATTATCATATCGAGCGATGAATGAAGCGAAAATAGACAAATCGCAGTTGTATATGGACGATTTCATGTTGCCGGGTTAAAAAAGAGAAAATTCCGCAGCCTGCCGCGGCTGCGGAATTTCCAAGGAACCTGTTCGATTATCGCCCGCGGGAATGGGCATATTCGGAAGGCGACTGTCCGGTCTGCTTCTTGAATACACGGCTGAAGTACAGCTGGTCCTGATAGCCGACCTCGCTTGCCACCTGCTTCAGCAGCAGATGCGGCCGCTCGTCCATGATCCGCTTCGCTTCTTTGATCCTGAACTCCAGCAAATATTCCAGAGGCGTAACCCCGATTTCCCGCTTGAACAGCACGCTTAAATAATTGGGTACAAGCCCGAACTCCTGCGACAAGCTTTGCAGCGTGATCGATTCGCGGAAATGTTTCTTCAAATATTGCTCCACCTGTCCGACGATCGTATCCACTTGCTCCGATTTGACGGCCAAATCCGGAGATTCGAACAAATCGTGGAACAATAAAGAAATGTTGTGCTTCAGCTCGGCATAGCTAAGCGAGTGGGAGACGAGCATTTCCAGATCGATCTGCCGCTCCAAGCCGGGATCTCCAAGCTCGGCCAGGATGCGGAACAACGTTTGCTGGATGACGTGTTGGGTCGCTCCGCCGCTTTCCCAACTCGACAGCAGGGCATTCAGCTCATCAGCGAACAGCTCATACCGTTTCTGCTCGATAACCTCCATCACCTTCACCGTTTCCTTGGCGAACCTCCGCTTGGCATCCGGCTTCCTTAATGTGATCTCCTTCAAATGCAGCATATGCGACTTACCGAATACGAGAGAGTTCAGCAGCTCCCTCCGCAACCGCTTGCTCGTGGCGTACAACTGATGCAGCGCCACACCGGATGCGGCCACGATCGTCACCGGCTTTTTCCGGCTCTTCATATGGTCCAGCAGATCGTCCAAGCAAGCCCGCATGCGCGATTCCGCATCCGGATCGTCCGCCGCAAGCAGAATCAGCTGTTCATTCGGCCGTTCCCCATTCAAAATCCACTCGCGGATGTCCCGCTCCTTGAATCGTTCCGAGCAATCGGCGAACAGCGGGGACTGCCATAGTCCGTCTCCGGGATACATATCGGTAACCCCGTTAATATAAGGTCCGACACATACGAGAAGCAGAGCATATCGGGAATATTGCAGAGTGGAAGGGCAGTTGTCCGCGGGCACTCCCCTCAGCAGCAGCTCCAGAGCTTCCCGCTCCTTGCCCGTCATGAGCTGCCTATGCCTCAGCTTCAGCCTTTGCAGCAAATCCTGCAAATCATTGCCCGTCGCCGGCTTGAGCAAATAATCCGACGCGTTCATCAGCATCGCTTCACGAATGTATTCATAATCCGAATAAGCGCTCAGTACGGCCGTCAATAAATCCGGCTTCCGCTTCTTCGCCTCGCGCAGCAGCTGCAAGCCGTCCATCCTCGGCATTCTCATATCCGTGAGCAATATGTCCGGATCGAACTCCTTCATGATATCGAGAGCCTCAACTCCGTCATAGGCTTCCTCCACGACGGAGCACTCACCGTCCGCCTTCATGATGAGCTTTTTCATCCCTTTGCAGATCGCCACTTCGTCGTCAACCAGCAATATTTTCAACATCGGCGTTTTCCCCTGTCTCCAGGCCTAAGGAAACGGACGCACCACCGGCCTCATTGTTGGATAGCGTGAACTGCAGCTTATGGCCGAACGTGTGGAACAATCGGGTGTACGTATTGACCATGCCCATGCTCCCGCCTTCCGAATACAGGTTGATCCGCCCCAATTTGGCCCGGTTTGCCGCGAATTGCTGCAAATAGTCGGGGCTGAATCCTTCCCCGTCGTCCTGAATATGAACGCTCCAGCCGTTGTCCGCGACCGATACGCGAAGCTCGATGCGCCACGGGTATTTTTTTCCGGCGAAGCCGTGCTTGACGCAATTTTCCAAGAAGGGCTGGACCGACAGCTTCGGAACGCGAACGGCCGTTAAATCGCCTTCGACATGGACATCGATGATCAGATGATCCCGGTAACGCGTCTTCATAATATCGAGATAATTGAGCGAATGGTCGACCTCTTCCTTTAGCGTGACGAGCTCCCGGCTGTCGTACGTAATATAACGGAGCATCTGCACAAGCTCGCTCGTAATCTTCATAATCTCGTCGTTGCCGTCCTCCATGCCGAGCATGCCGATCAGAGTCAACGTATTGTACAGGAAATGGGGGTTCATCTGCGCCTGCAGGGCGACGAACTGGGCCTGCAGCTCGCGGGAATGCGCCTCTACCGCGTACCGCTTCGATTCCTCCATCCTCTCCAGCATGCTCCTGAACGCGTGGTACAGATGAACGATTTCATTGTGGGATTCACGGGTGTCCATCGTGGCGAGCAGCTTCTTCAGCTCCTCGTTCGCGCGCGCATCCCCGGGCACTTGCGCCATCGCATGGCTCAGCTGAACGAGCGGCTTGGTCGTTCTGGACGTAAAGAAGTAGACGATGATCAGCGAGGCGAGCGACAACCCTCCGGCTATCGCCGCCATCCAATATCCGGTTTCGCGAACGGACTTGAGCATCAAATCCATCGGCTGGGTCACGGCGACCCGCCAGCCCGCATGGGCGATCGCGCTTTCCGCGGTTACGTCCCCGCCCGACGGAAGCTGCTGCGGGGTAGTCGGATAAATGATTTGACCATTCTCGTCATAAAGAAACACTTGCTTGCCGTTGGCCGTAAGTTTGCCCTTGAACAGCGCCGCTTCCATATAAGAGTATGGAATTTGGATTTCGATCACCGTGCCGGGCACTCCGCTGCGAATGACGGATACGATCATTTTGCCTTTCGAATCCCAGTCGTCCCGGTGAGGGGGCAAAACGAGGAGCGGCTTATTCTCCAGCTTATTGAACCAGCCAAGCTCGGAAATCTTCTTCTTCAACTGATCCCGGTTGTAGGAAGAAGTCGCCCCGAACGTCAAGAAGAGACCGGTATCCTTCATGATCGATATGCGGTTCAAGCTGTCCGGATCGATATCCAGATCGATCCGCATCTTATTGAATACGCTGATGACCTTGTTGTTGGAATTGTTGTCGGGCGTCTCCTTCATCCAGCTTTCGA
The DNA here is from genome assembly GCF_005938385.1 of Paenibacillus mesophilus. Taxonomy (GTDB): domain Bacteria; phylum Bacillota; class Bacilli; order Paenibacillales; family NBRC-103111; genus Paenibacillus_AB; species Paenibacillus_AB mesophilus. Next base: position 125,359 of record NZ_VCRA01000018.1, on the reverse strand, counting down.
TCGAAGGATTGGAAAGCGCATTCGCGGCCAGACTGTCCGCCGACGCGATTACGTTGCTCAGACGCTCGGCCAAGGTTGTCGCTTCCCAATGAAAAGACCGGGATAGCGTCTGGTAGGCGACCGATTTGTAATAATTGTACAAGACTGCGTACGAAAGCGGTATGACCAGAAATACAATGAGCGAATAGATCGCAAACAGCCGGGTCAGAAGACTCCACTTCTGCAGCATAGGTTACGGCTCCTTCTTGTCAGTTATGTAAATCTTATCACCGGCAAGCGGAATCTGTAAAATAAAAAAAGCTGCATATGGCGCGCGCAAACAAAACAGTCCCGGGAACGCGACTCCCGGGACTGTCTCTTGATTTTTTTGAACGGGCGGTATTACCGCGCATCCGGCATCTGCCGCCGTTCCTTGTACTGCAGCTCGAACAGCTTGTAATAATATCCTTTTTGCGCGAGCAGCTGGTAATGGTTCCCGGTCTCGCGCACTTTGCCTTTATGCATGACGATAATTTGATCGGCATGCTGGATCGTGGACAGCCGGTGGGCGACGATCAACGTCGTCCGGTCTTTCGAGATCGTCCTCAGCGCATCCTGCACGACCAATTCCGTCTCCGTGTCGATATTCGACGTCGCCTCGTCCAAGATCAATATTTGCGGACGGAACACGATCGCGCGCGCGAACGACAGCAGCTGCCGCTGACCGAGCGACAAATTGACGCCGCGTTCCCCGAGCGGGGTGGCGAAGCCTAGCGGCTGCTTGCGGATAAACGACTCCATATGCACCATGCGCGCCGCTTCTCTCACCTGCTCGTCCGTAATGCCGGATTCGTTCAGCCGGATATTCGAGGCGATATCGCCGTTGAACAGGAATACGTCCTGCTGCACGACGCTGACGGCCCGGCGAAGCTGTTCGAGCGGAATATCGCGGATGTCGATGCCGTCAAGCCGGATTGTCCCTTTCTGAATATCGTAGAACCGGTTGATCAGTGAAATGATCGAGCTTTTGCCCGCGCCTGTCGCTCCGACGAAGGCGATCGTCTGCCCCGGCTCGATCTTGAACGATACGTCGCGGAGCACCCATTCGCCTTCATTATAAGCAAACCATACATGCTCGAATTCGATCTCGCCGCGCACCTGCTTGGGCATTGCTTTCGTCACTTCCGCATCGACGATGGAAGGCTTCTCGTCCAGCAGCTCGAAGATCCGCTCCGCTCCGACCATCGCCGTCTGGATCTGGTTGTATTTCTCGGCCAAGCTCATGAGCGGGTTGAAAAATTGACGCACGTAATGAGTAAAGGCGTATACGATACCGAACGTAATCGTTCCGTCCAATACGGAGCCTCCGCCGTACCAGATCAGCAGCGCAATCGCCAAATTGCCGAGAAAGCCTACGGCAGGCTGGAAAATTGAGTTGATGATAACCCCGCGCAATCCGGCTTTGAAATGCTCCCCGTTCAACTGGCGGAACTGCTCCAGCTGCCGTTCTTCCCGGATGAACAGCTGCGTGATGCGGATGCCGGATAAATTTTCCGCCAGAAACGAGTTCAACCGGGACAGCAGCAGCCGCACGGTGCGTTGCGCCTCGCGGACGACGATCCGGTACCAGATCGTCATGCCGATCAGAAGCGGGATGACTACGATCATGAGTGCGGTGAGCTTCAGGCTCATCTGCATCATGATGACCAGTATGCCGAACAGCACGATAATGTCTTTGACCAAATTGACGATGACCTGCGAATACAGCTGGTTCAGCGTCTCCGTATCCTGCGTGACGCGGACGACGAGACGTCCGACCGGGTTGCGGTCGAAGAACGAGGCGGACATCCGGCTCAAATGCTCGAACAGCTGCGAGCGGATGCGGTAAATGATGTGCTGTCCGGTATATTGCAACAGGTTCGTCTGTACGTAGTTCAGCATCGCACCGCCGACTACCGTAATGAGAAAAAACAGCCCTAGCGTCAATAATCCGCCGGTATCGCGCTCACGGAACTTCGATACCGTATCTTCGTCGAGCTCCTTGGCCGGATAAGTTTGTCCGTCCACTGCGAGCTCGGTTGCACCGCCGATCTGCCGCACTTCCGGCTTAGCCTTCGTATCGGGCCAGCCTTCGGTCAAAAACTGCGCGCCGCCGATTTCCACGATTTGCGCTTTACGCAGTCCGGCATCGGGGATAGCCGCAGGCTCGCTTGCTTCCGCGGCGCCGATTCTCACGTAAGCGGTATCGCCGATTATGACCGGCTTGCCGTAAGGCTGAAGCCGGTCCGCCTTCCCCGCTTCCGCCGCATACATCGGCTTGTGCAGACCGTTGATGTGATCGTCGATCGCGATCTTCATCAAGTAAGGGCGGGCCAGATCGGACATGACGATCAGAAAGGCAAGGCCGATGCAAAGCGTGATCATTTTCCAATGAGGCACCGCGTAGGCGAGCATTTTCTTAAGCAGTTGGCCGTCCTTGATGTCGACGACCGCTTTTTCCGCGTGTATGCTCATCCCGCTTTCCCTCCCGTTGCGACCTTCTTCTCCGCTTCCCATTCCCGCTCCTGCTGCCGCGTCGCTTCTTCCAGAAGCTGCTTATGGTACATGTCGGCGTATATGCCGTTTTGGGCCAGAAGCGACTCATGGGTTCCCCGCTCGACAAGCTCCCCTTCCTCCAGCACGACGATTTGGTCGGCCGACTGTACGGAAGAGATGCGGTGTCCGATAATGATCGTGGTCCGATTTTCCATGATCGTGTCCAGCCCTTCCAGAATGCGGTCCTCGGTCTCCGTATCGACGGCGGACAAGCTGTCGTCGAAGATGAGGATCCGAGGCTTCTTGATGATCGCCCTCGCGATGCTGACGCGCTGACGCTGGCCGCCGGACAGCGAGATGCCCCGCTCGCCTAGCGCCGTCTGGAACTGGTTCGGGAATTCCACGATGTTGTCGTATACTTGCGCAAGCTTCGCCGCCTGCTCGACTTCCTCGTCGCGGTAAGGCTTCGGGTCGAAGCTGATGTTGTCGCGAATCGTCGTGGAGAACAGGAATTGGTCCTGCGGAACGATCCCGATATGACCGCGCAGCACCTGCAGCGGAATTTCGCTTATTTCGCGCCCGTCGATGAATACGGTTCCTTTCGGCGGGTTGTACAGTCTGACGAGCAAATGGACGAGCGTGCTTTTCCCGCTCCCGACTCTGCCGACGATCGCAAGACTCGTCCCTTTCGGCACCTTGAGCGAGATGTCGCGCAGCGCGGGCTCATGGGATTCGGGGTAGCAGAACGACAGCCCGCGAATTTCGATTTCCCCGCCGATCGACTGAATGGAAGGATCGGCATTCGAATCGTCGGCTACGTCCGGCCGGGTATTCAGTATGGCAAGCAGCCGGTCTTCGGAAGCTTTGCCACGCTGCATCGTGTTGACGACTTTGCCCAAGTTCTCGATCGGTCCCATCAGCAGCGACAGGAATGAGTTGAACGCTACGAATTCGCCTAGCGTGATCCGGTTATTCAGCACCATGATGCCGCCAAGCACGACCGAGACAAGGAAGCTGATGCCGACGACGGCGGAGCTGAGCGCCCCGAACAGCGAGTTCGATTTCACCAGCTTGCGGTTCATGGCGACCGCATGTCCGTTGTCTTCGCCGAACAGACGAATTTGCTCCTTCTCCTGCAGGAACGACTTGACGACACGAATGCCCGCGACGAACTCCTGAACCCGGCTCGTCAAATCGCCGATCGCTTCCTGCACGTTCGTCGATTCTTTCTGGATGCGCCGCTTGAACCGGTATGCCAGCACGCTCAGCAGCGGCAGCGGCAGCAATGTCAGAAACGTCAGCAGCGGATCGACCGATGTAACCATCGTCACTACAGTAATCGATATCAGCACGACCGCTTCCAGCGTGTTGAATATCCCGTTCTGGGTAACCTCGCGAATAACGCTGACGTCGCTGATCGCGTGGGACATCAGATCGCCTACCCGGCGGTTTTTGAAATAATGGGTGGACAGCGTTTCCCAATGCTTGAACAGCTCGTCGCGTATGCGCATATCGAGCAGTCTGGATAACCGGAATAAAAAAATCCGCGAAGAAGAACGGAACATGGCGATCCCGACACCGGCCAGCACCATCCATAGCGCGAACTGCAGCGCCTCCTTGTAAGTCAGCTCCGACATTTCCAATTTGTCCGTGAACGCTCCGAGCAGCGTTGGAATGACGAGCTGCAGGACGCTGGCAATGGACAATAATGCAAAGCCGAACAAGTAGGAGTAGCGGTGCTGTCTGATGTGCTTCCCTATAATAGACTTTCTCTCCATCCCTTCTCCCCCTTGGGTTTGCTCGCGGCAAACAGTTGCGATAAGAATCCTAAGTGTAAGCTTACATAACCGCAGAGGGAGAAACCATGGATTTACATGCTGGAAATAATGGACTATCCGATCATAGCGGGACTTGGGGGATTTTCTAATCCGGTTCCAATATATGGATCCAAACTCTCCAAAAAAGCGGCGCTCGGTTTGTGCGGAAACAAATAAAGCCGTGACCGGACAACAACCGCTCCCATACTATACCCGTAAACATACGGAGCCGTTGCTACCGCACCGACCGCTGGAAGTACCAAATATGGACTTTGGCCGAACCGCCCGGAACGAAGTCGGCAAGCTCCGCCCATGGCGATTCCGGACTTTCCTGCCGCGATTTCTTGAATTCCCGGTATTCGTCCGGGCCGAAGTCCCGCCACAGCTCGACGAACAGATCGGGCTGATCGGAGCCTTCGTACAATTCCAGCCGTGTTTCGGCCATGGTGAGCGTTTTGAACCATTGTAAGTATGCCTCCCGTTTTTCCGGGAACACTTTATATTCGACGAAAACAATGCCCATTCGATTCACCTTTCTTTGCAGCGCCTGAAATTTCTTCGAAATGATTTTTTTATCGTTAAAGAAAATCTCGGTAGCCTAATCTGATGGCTAACACGATTTTCTTTACCAAAAAAATCTACATCTGATCCGCGGTCGTACTTCCGAGAAATTTCTTCGAAATGATTTTTTTATTTTACCGGATATCGTGTTATGATAACAAGGAACACCGATGAGGAGGAGACACACTTGGATACAGGCACGCATCTTGTAGTCGGACTCGGATTAGCCGGATTGGCTTACGTCGATCCCGTCGTTGCCTCGGATTCCGCCTTGGCGACAGCCGTACTGATCGGCACCGTGGCCGGCTCCCAAGCGCCGGATTTGGACGGGCTTTTACGGTTTCGCAGCAATGCGTCTTACATTCGGAACCATCGCGGAAAGTCGCATAGCTTGCCGGCCATAGCCATATGGACCGTCTTGATCACGCTCGTGCTAGCCGTTTTGTTTCGTGGCGTTTCCGTACCGCATCTTGCACTGTGGGTATTTATAGCCGTCGCATTTCACGTGTTCAGCGACTTGTTCAACACTTACGGGACCCAGGCGTTTCGGCCTTTCACGGAGAAATGGATTTCGTGGAACATTATTCACATTTTCGATCCGGTCATCTTCTCGAGCCATTTGATCGCGATTTTCATCTGGTCCGTACATTTGGCTTCGCCCGCCCAAATATTCCCGGTGCTTTACGGCTTCATCGCCATTTATTACGCGTGGCGCACGCTCGTGCATTCGGCAATCGGCCGCCGGATCAAGCTGCAGGACCCGCATTACGATCCGGGGCATCGCTATATATGGATACCGACCATCCATTTGTACACGTGGAACGTAGTGAAAAGGACGGCGCCGAACGACTACACGCTCGGAGAATTCCGCAACGGCAAGCTGCGGTGGGTCGATAAGGCGCATTGCCACGATCATCAGGCCGTAGACGCTTCGAAAAGCCATCCGGACGTGCAAGCGTTCTTATACTTCACGTCGACCGCATGCGCGGAAGTGAAGGAGCACGGGTGGGGCTACGAAGTCCGTTGGACGGATGTACGATACCGCCACCGCAAACAATATCCGTTCGTCGCCGTCGTGCTGATGGATAAACAATATTTGCCGATCGATTCCTATGTCGGCTGGCTCAGCGAAGGACGCGTGGAGAAAAAATTGAAAATCAGCACCTACTAGCCCCCGGACCCGGGGGCTCTGCTTTGAGGACATTTCGTGCAAAAAAAGAAAAACGCCTATCGTCGTATTTCTAGGATGAGCGACCGCGGTTTAGCGGAAGTTTATTCTTGGTAAGGAAAGTCTCACTTCACTTTAACGCTTTAGCGAAGTTAAACTTTCCTTATCGATAAGAAAAGCTTCGAATCGAAGCCTTTTCCACGATGAATGACCCTGCGTAAGAGGTAGCTTTTCTTGGTACAGAAACTCGCAGTTCGCTTTAACGAGGCATTGCTTCACAGCTGTATCACTTTAGCGAACTTAAACTTTCTGTAACGTTAGTAAAGCTCAAGGGAGCTTGTCCCTTGAGCTTTTTCAAACGCTTATTCGAAAGAAGAGGTGTTATCGAGCTCCGCCCGAAAGTTGTTGTTCGGCGATTTGCACCAAACGACGGGTGATGTTACCACCGATCGCACCGGTGTCGCGAGTTGCCATATAACCCATGTAGCCGTCTTGCGGAATTTGGATACCCAATTCTTGAGCTACTTCGTACTTCAATTGATTCAGAGCCGCGTTTGCTTGAGGAACTACCAGTTGGTTGCTGCTGCGGGATTGTCCAGTTGCCATAATAACGTGCACTCCTTTCAAATCTGCGACTGTGTCTTTGATGTATTTTGCAAGCTTGCAAGCTTATTATGTTACGTAGAACAAATAATATGCATCGATTTTATAAAACTTTTGAAATCGATCCTAGAACTCGGGGTGACTCTGTATGAACCGTCCGCTCGCGCTATTGTTCGCCGTCATCGGCACTGCTCTTCTGGTAGGCATAGCGGCTGCAATCAGCTTCGGCAATATAGCGGCCGTCTGGCTCTGCTCGATCGGCTCCGTCGCTTTCATCGGCTTCGGCTTTATGCTCAAAGCGAAGCTTCGGCGTAAAAACGAAAGCAATCCGCCAAAATAAGGAAGCCACAGCATACGAAAATAACCCCACAAAGTGGAGCCTTACTTCGAAGCTTATTCCAATTACTTTGCGGGGACCCCGAAATTTATAAATTCCATATAGGTAAAAAACCCGTAAACCGGCACTTTCCGGCTTACGGGTTTTTCGGGTTACGGCATTACGAAGCCCATCTTCTCTTTCGCCTCGCGCACGGTACGGTTGGCGATTTCGGCAGCCTGTTCGGCGCCCTGACGCAATATAGACCTCAGCTCGTCCGAGGCGCGGATATCCTTGTATCTTTGCTGCAGCGGCTCCAGCGTGCCGACGACGGCTTCGGCCAAATCTTTCTTAAACGGCCCATAGCCTTGTCCTTCGTACTTCGCTTCGATCTCTGCGATGCTTACATTCGCGCAGTGGGAGTAGATGCTCATCAAATTGCTGACTTCCGGCTTGTTCGCCGGATCGAACTTGACTTCCCGGCCCGAATCGGTGACGGCCCGGCTTATTTTTTTCCGGATCACGTCAGGCTCGTCCAGCAGGGCGATGTAGCTGCCCGGATTCGGGTTGCTCTTGCTCATCTTCTTGGACGCGTCGTCGAGCGACATAATGCGGGCTCCGACCTGTGGAATGTAAGGCTCGGGAACGATGAACTGATCGCCGTAACGCTGGTTGAACCGATGCGCCAGATCGCGCGTTATTTCCAGATGCTGCTTCTGGTCGTCTCCGACCGGCACGAGATCGGCATTATAGAGCAATATATCCGCAGCCATAAGCGCCGGATACGTAAACAAGCCTGCACCGACCGATTCTTTCCCGGCCGACTTGTCCTTAAATTGGGTCATCCGCTCCAGCTCACCCATATAGACGAGCGTCGTCATGAGCCAGCCCAGCTCGGCATGTGCCGGAACGTGGGATTGCAGGAAGACGCTCGCTTTCGCCGGGTCGATGCCCGCGGCGATGAAGAGGGCGGCCACCGCTTCGCTCTGCTCCCGCAGCGCTGCCGGCTCCTGCGGGACCGTGATCGCATGAAGATCGACGACCATGAAGAAACAATGGTGATCGTGCTGCAGCTTGACGAAATTTTTCATCGCGCCGATATAGTTGCCGAGCGTCAGCTGACCGCTCGGTTGGATGCCTGACAATACTCTTTTCATTCGGTCGACTCCTCCTTTTACTTGGATAAAACAAAAAACCTCCGTCGCAAGGGACGAGAGGCCGTGGTACCACCCTAATTTGTTTTCCGCCGCCGCTCCAAGGCAACAGCCGGAAAACCTTAGTCGCTCCGATAACGGGGAACATCCGTTCTGCCTACTGTATACGCCGGACGAGAATACCGGCGCAGGTTCGGCATCATGCTCCAGGACCCATTCGGACGTTCGCTCCGCACCGGTTCACAGCTTACACCGGCTCTCTGCAGCGGGTTAACGAATGCCTACTTGCTCCTGTCATCGCTTGCCCATTCCCGAATTAGCGGGTTTCGCGGTGAATAGTGTATTTCTTCAGGCGAGGGCAATATTTTTTCATCTCGATCCGTTGCGGATGAGTTTTTTTGTTCTTCGTAGTCGTATAATTGCGATCACCTGTTTCGGTGCACGCCAAAGTGACGATAACGCGCATCGTATACACCTCCTTTGCAAGTCGAACGCCAAAAAGCCGCAAAGTTTGCGGTCCGGTCCGCAGTGTTTCCATGATTACAGCATAACACTTATAATACCAGCAAAGCCGTCCGCAGTCAATTCCGGAAATGGCCGCAAGCCATGCCCATAGAGGGAAGCCGGCAATCGCACCGCTTGTCCGCAGACCGCGTAAGCGGGTATATTCATCTTATACGAATTCGCGTTCAAGGAGGAGTCCCCCATATGTCCGAAGAAATCCGCTCCGTAGAGGAGCATCGCAACGAAGCGCCGTCGTCCGTACGCTGCATGATCGTCACCGTATCGGATACCCGTACGGAAGAGACGGACAAGAGCGGCCGGCTCATGCGCCAATTATTGGAAGAGGCCGGATATTCCATCGTCGGTTACCGCATCGTCAAGGACGAATACGAGCAAATTCGCGAGCTCGTGCGCCTATCCGCCGAGAACGATGCGATAGAAGCGATCCTGCTGAACGGAGGCACCGGCATCGCGAAACGCGACACGACCTATGAAGCGGTGCGCGATTCGCTTGACAAGGAAATGCCCGGCTTCGGAGAAATATTCCGCTATTTGAGCTACGCCGAGGATATCGGACCTGCCGCCATACTAAGCCGGGCCGTCGCGGGCGTGCGGGGCGATACCGCCGTATTCTCGATGCCGGGCTCCTCGGGCGCGGTCAAGCTGGCGATGACGAAGATCATCGTACCCGAGCTGCGGCACGTCATGAGAGAAATTTATAAAGACCGCAAATGAGGTTGGGGCGGTCATAACGGCCGTAAGCCCGCTAGCGCCTTGCCGATAGGCGCCGGCGGGCTTTTTGGCCATGCCCCTCAACCACAAATACATGTCCTAACGAGCCCCTCGTCCGCATACGTTTAAATAAAGTTTGTCTTCGGATTAGGAGGAATAGGCTTGCATACGCTGCTAAGAAACGGTCCTTTCGGAGCCGGGCTCGCGTGCCTCGGCATACTCGCGCTCATCCTCATCCGGGACATGCCGGATATGAGCGCCTTCATCGCCGCTTTCCCATGGGCCAATTTCAAAACGATTTTCATCAGCATCATTTTGGAGGCCGTTCCGTTCGTCCTGCTCGGAGTGGTGTTCTCCGCTCTGCTGCAAGTGTTCGTGTCGGAGCAGACGGTGCGCCGATGGACGCCCCGGAATCCGGTACTCGGCGTTTTGTTCGCCTGTTCGCTCGGCGTCCTCTTCCCGTTGTGCGAATGCGGCATGATTCCGATCGTACGCAGGCTGATGCGCAAAGGAATGCCCGTCTACATCGCCGTGACGTTCATCCTGGCCGGTCCCGTGCTCAATCCGGTCGTATACGCCTCCACCTATATGGCATTCCGTTCCCGGCCGGAGATGGCTTACTCGCGAATGGGACTCGCCTTCCTCGTTGCGGCCGCACTCGGTTTGCTCGTGTACGCTTTCGTGAAACGCAATCCGCTTCGTCCGGAGCTCCCGGCTAGTCAAGGTCATTCGTATGAACATGGCGGCCATATTCATACGGCAGGCAATCCGAACAAGCTGCTATCGACGCTAAGCCACGCTTCCGACGAATTTTTCGAGATGGGCAAATATTTGATTTTCGGCGCCATGCTCACGGGCATCATCCAGGCGGTCGTCACCCGGGAAAGCCTCGTCGCGATCGGGCAAGGGGAGATCAGCTCCCACCTGTTCATGATGGGCTTCGCTTACATCCTCTCGCTCTGCTCGACGTCCGACGCCTTCGTCGCTTCATCGTTCGCCACCACGTTTACATCCGGATCGCTGCTCACCTTCCTCGTATTCGGTCCGATGATCGATCTGAAAAACACGCTCATGCTGCTGTCCGTATTCCGGGTCAAGTTCATCTTGACGCTGACTGCCGTTCTTGCCATCGCCGTTCTGGTCGGCTCGCGAGTAATCGAGCTGACTTTCCTGTAACCGCCCGGCTTCGTTCCACCCATACCCCCTTCGCCGATTGGAGTTGAAAACCGCCGTATGAGCAATCACGGAGCTTGGGTTCATCCCTCGATCAAAGCGCTGCTATTGTTCGGCTTCGCCGTCTACATCGCCTATCTGGTCAAATCCGATCGGATTCTGTATTACATCTCCCCGCGGATGGTGCTCTACGTCAAGCTGTCCGCCCTCGGGCTGTACGCCGCCGGAGCTTACCAGCTGTATACCGCCGTATCGGCCTTCTCGGGAAAACGCCAAAGCTGCGACTGCGGACACGATCATTCCCATTCCGGCCCGATCTGGAAAAGCACACTCGTATACGGATTGTTCGCATGTCCTCTGCTGCTCGGGTTTCTGATGCCGGATACGTCGCTAGGCAGCGCGCTTGCAGCCAAAAAAGGAATGAATCTGAACAGTGCGGCAGCCGTCAAAACGTCATCTCCTCTGTCCGGACCTTCATCTTCGCCGCCGTCCCCTACATTCGCTGCCGCAGCTTCCGACGCCCGGCTGGAATTGCTGTTCCCGTCCGATGCTTATACCGAAGCATTCGCCAAGCACGCCCGCAAGCTGTATAAGCAGGACGTCGTTGCGGTTCCCGAAGAGCTGTATATCGAAACATTGACGACACTCGATCTGTACGCCCGCCAATTTACCGGCAAAAAAGTCAAGCTGAGCGGCTTTGTCTACCGGGACGAAACGATGAATGCCCGCCAATTCGTGATCGGACGTTTTTCCGTCCAATGCTGCTCCGCCGACGCCGCCCCGTTCGGCGTGCTGGTCGAATCGGACCGCGCGGGACTATACGCCGGCGACCAGTGGGTCGAGATCACCGGCACGATCGGCACGACGAAGTTCGACGGCTCGGAGATTATGGTTGTCAAAGCGGAGCAAATCGTAAAAATCCAGCCGCCGAAAGAACAATACGTGTACCCGAATTACGATTTCGGTGCGTGATGAGGCAGCGCTCGCGACGGTGCGGCAAATTTGATAAATGACAGCCCCTTATCCGTTTGCTACAATGGAAGGCGTGAATTCCGATCCGAAAAAGGAGCGAGCGCGCCATGGCAACAATCCGTCAGCAACAGTGGGACGGCACCGCCGTCTATACATTGGAGAATAGCAATTATACTTTATCGGTCATACCCGAAATCGGCAGCAACGTGTACCGGCTGTGGGATAAAGTCGCCGGACGCGACGTCCTTCGCGCACCGGACAGCGTGGAAGCCCTGCGTCAAAAATCGGTCCATTACGGCATCCCGGTCCTTATTCCGCCGAGCCGGATCCGGAACGGATCGTTTCCGTTCAACGGCAGGACTTACCGATTCGAGAAAAACACGGCCGACGGCCAGCATCATATTCACGGCTTCGCGCGCCATAGACCTTGGCGGGTGACCGACACGGCGGCGGAAGGCGACTCCGCTTCGATTACGACGGAGTTCCGCACCGCCGACTTTCCCGAGCTTGCAGACCAGTATCCGCACGATTTGACGGTTCGGCTGCGCACCGAAATTCGCGAGGCGTCGCTCATCCAGACGTTTACGTTTCGCAACGGCAGCGCGGAGCCGGCCCCGTTCGGCTTCGGCCTGCATACGTGGTTCATGCTCGACGGCGAACCCGAATCGTGGACGCTGAAGCTCCCGGTCGAAGACATTTGGGAGCTGAACGACGAGCTGCTGGCAACAGGAAACCGACTGCCGCTCGGCAAGTACGAGAAGCTGAACGAGGGCGTTATCCTGAAAGGGCAGAACATGGATATGGCGTTCCGGATCGGCGATCGCCCTGTGGAAGCCGTATTGTCCAAGCCGGGATATACGATCCGGTATCGCGGCAGCGAGCCTTTTACCCAATGGGTCGTATACACGAAAGGCGAAGCGGACGATACAATCTGCGTGGAGCCGCTGACATGGACGCCCGACGCACCGAATCTGGAATCGCCCTCCTCCTTGACCGGCATGCGCGCGATCGAGCCGGGAGACGAGCTGGAGCTTACGATAGCGCTCGATATTGAAAGAAACTAAAGGGAGAGAAAACCGACAATGAGTTTAGCGGCAGCGGTCATCGGAACCATCTTTATCGATTGCAAAGGCTTTGCCAGAGACGCTTATATCCCGACAGGGCGAAACTTGGGGAAAATCCAGTTCGTGCACGGCGGCGTCGGACGGAACGTAGCGGAAAATTTGGCGAGAATGGGCGTTCCTACCCATTTCGTCTCTTCGGTCGATGCGACCGGACTCGGACAAGAAGTGGTGGACAGGCTGAACCGGACGAATGCGGATACCCGGTACGTCGCTTCGGCCGAACAAGCAGGGATGGGCATGTGGCTCGCCGTGCTCGATCAGACGGGGGAATTGGCGGGCTCGATCTCGCAAATGCCGGACCTCTCCACGATGGAACGCACGATCAACGAGCATGGGGACGAAATCGTTCGGTCCTCGTCGCATATTTTGCTGGAGCTCGATCTGAACGCGAACATTTCCAAGACGGTGCTGGAGCTCGCTCGCCGTTACGGGAAGCCGGTCTACGGCATTCCCGGCAACCTGGACGTCATCTTGAACTATCCCGAGCTGATGAGCTCGCTTACCTGCTTCATTTGCAACCACGTAGAGGCGGAGCGGCTGATCGGAGTGCCGGTTCACGAGCTGGACGAAGCCGGACAGAAAGAAGCGATGCTTACCTATATGCGGCAAAACGGCCTATCCGCTCTCGTGGTTACGCTGGGAGCTCAAGGCTCCTTATACGCTAATGCCGAGACGGGCGAGTTCGGCTCGCAGACCGTATTCCCCGTAGTCGTACAAGATACGAGCGGTGCGGGCGACGCCTTCTTCTCGGGCACGTCGATGGGGCTCATGCACGGCCTTCCGCTGAAAGACGCCGTCGTATGCGGCACGAAGGTGGCCGGCTGGACGATCGAATCGCCGGAAAACAACTGTCAGAAGCTGGACACTTTGCTGCAGACGGACGAAACGATTCGAAAGCTGCTAAACCCTTAAGATAACCCCGTATAGCGGAAACTTGCTCCGATGCTTATTCCAAGTACTTTACGGGGACACCGAAATTATAATCCTTATACTCAAGGCCGGCCCCGAACTTCGGGACCGGCCTTGTGCCTTACGAGCGGGCGCCATACGCCTATTCCCTTGAATCTGCGCGCTTCAGCCGCTCCACAAGCTCCCGCACGACCGGAACCGTATCGGCAAAGTACGGCCTGTAGTCGAGCGGAGCGACGAAGTCGAGAAACGTATCGCCGAGTCCGATCAACTGCCGCCTGCACTCGGCCAGCGATACGGCATACGATTCGTGTTCGCGATACGATCCGTCCTCCGCTTCCTCCACCAGCGTCCATTCCGCCTCTTCCCCGTTAACATGCTTGACCCGGAACGAATAAGCCCGGCATTCGGGATCGCCGCAGCCGCATACGAAGAAGGGCATTCTCCCCCACTCCCCGGCCCCGGCCCACCGGTAAGGCGTGATATTTTCCAAGCCGCTCAGCAGAAGCGCGGGCAGCCCTACATCGACGCACATCGGCTCCTCGATTACGGCCTCTCCGTCAATGACGAGGCGTACGTCGGCCTGTACGATTTGCAGTCCTTTATCGAACGACAGCCGGTTCACTTGCAAGTCGAACATGAGCTCCCCCCCTCCCTTTTTTTTCTGCAGTCAATCCCATTTTCGAATTGGTCCAAATTTCCAATTTTTTTACGAGTATTTTTTCATTTTCTGTTTATAATACGTATCAACGGAGGTGATAAATATGGCAGCAGGACAAAGTCGTTCCAGCAATCAGCTCGTAGTACCTCAAGCAAACGCAGCCTTGGACCAAATGAAATACGAGGTAGCTCAAGAGCTCGGCATTCAAATCCCTCAAGACGGTTACATGGGCTACATGGCTACCCGTGACACCGGCGCGATCGGAGGGCACATCACTCGTCGCCTTGTTCAAATCGCTGAACAACAACTGAGTGGAAGCCAATTCACCCGCTAAACTATACTTAACCAAAACCCGGCTGCGCTGGAACATCCAGCGTTGCCGGGTTTTCATATGTCCGCGCGTTTCATTATACCATGACACGCCCGCACTTCGGAAAAGAAGAGAAACAGGCGGGTCTCCCACCCGGAAGACATCGCCTGTTCCTCTTTTCCGTCATCTATTTCCGCCCGCCCTGGCGGCTTACCGCACGCCTCACATTCCTTCGCCGGCTTTCAGCTCCCCGAGCAGCTTCAGCGCGCATTCCACGAACATGTCGCCCGTCTCCTCCTGCAGCCGGTTGCCCGCTGTAATCCGCGGCTCGTATCCGCCCAGCCTATAAGACTCCATGGTGCATACATACGTCCCTACGATGCCGTTGCACAGCTCGTTGATCAGCGTTAAGCCGTACGGCGAACGCGCCTTGATGTCCAGCCCGAACTCAACGAACAGTTCCGCCGGTATCCCGACGACGGCCACGTCGCCGACCGTAATCGTCTGAATTTCGGCTTCCGTCGTCCCTTCTCCGCGTCTAGCTGCCTCAAGCAGTTCTTTGGCGAAATTGCGCTCCACATTTCCTTCCGGCAAATTGGCAAGATTGGCGCGGGCCGTCTCAATCTGCTCCTCGGTAGGCTGACGGTAGCGCAGCGTAACCGAGGCATTCCGTTCCTCTACCTTCGCTTCATCGGACGTACGGATCTTCTCCCTGACCTTCAACACTTCGCCCGCGAGAATCCGACCCATCTTGATATAGTGGCGGGACGGCTTCGCGTAATCTTCCTTTCGTCCGCTCAGCACGTTGTAGTGGTTAATGTTCCCGCTTGCCCCCATCATGAACAGGCTGACCGTCTGCTCGCCGAGCGCTTTCTTCAAATAGGCCGATAGTTCTCCGGGAAAATCGGCGCAATATTCCGTCCCGCCGACCGTATCGGTATGTACCGCATAGTTGGTAACTACGCCCATCGGACGACCTTCCGCATCGTCGATCCGGATGACCCCGACCTCGGGATCGATCGGTCCGGCGGGGCGGTCGATATCCGGATTGCCGATTCCGGGATTTGTCCGCAGTGTTCCATCCTTCATGAAGAAACGGCGATGAAAGGCGATGTCCGCCTCATGCCCCGCTCCGAAGCCGATGCGGGCTTCCCTCCTGCTCCTGTAAGCGAGTACGACGGCATCCGCCGCTTTCACGGCGAGCCAGTCCAAATAAGCCTCGTCCGCATTCAAGAAAGTCGTGGTCGCGACCGCAGGTCCGGTATGGGTATGCGTCGCCGAAATCATGACCCTCTCCGGCGGGATGGCGGTAAGCCGCCCGACTCTCTCGCGAACGTCCTCGACTACCCGTCTCGGCACCAGAATCGTATCGAGCACGACAAACGCGACAGCGCTTCCATCTTGGTCGACGACGAGCGCCTTCGCATACAGCCTATCGATCACCCCCGTCGATTTCCGGTCATTGAAATAACCGGGCATCGTACTTCCGAGCGACGGGGTAATATCCAACTCGCTCACTCCGCATTGCAGCATACCGCTCCACTCCCCACTCGTAAACATTAGTATCCCAACCTTATCATATACGCGACGGGCGGAGAAAATCTTTGGACTATCCGACAAGAAAGTTGTACTTTTGGTACGGCCGATCGCAATGACAAAAAATATGGCTTTCCGTGCAAAGCGCATGGTCCGATTACCCCTTATGCTAAGAAGTAGACGCAGAGAACCCCTCCTGGTTCGGGAGAGAAATCAAATTAGGCGGAGAAAGGCAGGAGTTGCACGGATGGATGGCAGTCATAGACAAACAGGCACTTTTGCAGGAACGGGCGTACGGGACATCACGCCCCCTTCGGGGAGCGATTTGGCCGGATCGATCGTCCGGGTTGTCTCTACCGGCATAGCGGCCCGGCTGATGGCGAGGTCGATCGTGCTCGAATCGGCGGGCCGAAAGCTTGTTTTCTGCGCGGTCGATGTGGCCGTAATCCCGAATGAAACGGCCCGCAGCGTTCGCACCCGCGTACAGGAGCGGCTCGGGATACCGGCGGAGGCTGTCATGATCGGCGCGACCCATACGCATAACGGGCCGGTCGTGACTCCGCTGAACGATGAATCCGTGCCGGCGGGGAGCGGTTACATTCCATTTATGGAGGATCAGCTGGTCGCCTCGATCGTCGAGGCGGATGAAACGCGCGTTCCCGCACGCATCGGCGTAGCGGTCGGCGAAGAGCCCAGCCTCGTGTTCAACCGTCGGCTGAAACGGCCGGACGGGAGAATCGTCATGAATTTTATAGGCAAAGCCAGCTTGAGCGACTGCCGTTCGGACGGACCGGTAGATCCGGATGTGTTTCTCATTCGGGCTGAAGATTTGTCGGGCAAAACGGTTGGGCTTGTCGTCAACTTTCCGCTTCATAACAACGCCGGAGGCGGAAGACAGCTTCATTCCGATATTTCGGGCTTTCTGGAAGAGGTCATGCAATCCGGACTGGGGGCGGAGTGCCCGGTGCTGTTTCTTGCCGGCGCGAGCGGCGATGTGAATTGGCTGGATTACCGGAATGCGAAGCAAACGTCCGGTCTCGAGGAAGCTAGGCGAATCGCGGACGTGCTGGGGGAGCGTCTGGTGCGTATGAGCGAAGCGATAACGATGCGGGATGATCTCCCGCTGGCTTGCGTTCATACGGAAGTCTCCATCGCCGAGCGCCCGCTTCAACCGATCGACCATACCGATGACGGGTGCTTCGGAGGATCAGGGACGGCGTTTGACGGATTTTATGCGGGAATTCGGGATCGTCTGCAAGGGCATACGGAGTGGGACACCCATACTTACGACATAAGCGCATTTCGCATAGGAGACACGGTCTGGATCAGCAATCCCGGAGAGCTGTTTGTCCGGCTTGGGCTGGACGTCAAAAGCAAGTCCCCGTTCGGCGCCAAGGGCACATGCATGTGCACGCTGACGAACGGCTACGCCGGCTATATCCCGACACCGGAAGCTTTTCGGGAAGGCGGGTATGAGGTCAGAAGAACGCTGTACAGCAGCTTTCTGGATACCGAGGCCGGTCCTCTCTTCGTGGACAAAAGCCTGGAGCTGTGCGGCCTGCTGTTCGATCGGGAAGATCGCGGTTAATCGCGAAAGAACGCGAAGAGCCGTTCCGCATCATCCGATCATGATGACGGAACGGCTCTTACCCTTTCTACTCCTTCAGCCAAGCGAACAAGACGTCAGCCATCTGCTTGTAGCCTTCGACGGCAGGATGCACGCCGTTGCTCTGGCATTCTTCCAGCCGCGCGTTGCGGGCATTCGCCGCCGTCACTTCCGTATGCATATTGCGCGCCGTATCGAGATTGACGTGAAGCGGAATAAGCTCGATGCCGGAACGGCCGGAGAAGCGGCTCATCAGCTCGCGATTCCATAAATACCAATTGCGCCTGTACCGTCTGCGGCTTTGTCCGGCGCCGTAGTTTTTGCCGAAGCTGTCCTGCGTCCTAGACGGCGGAATGACGAGCATCATCCCGATGCGGATACCGGCATCGAAACGATGGATATCCTCGATCATTTGCTCCAGCATCGGCATTTTCCGGGCCAGCAGCCCTTCCACGCCGACGTCTTCCGTTTCGTTGAACGCATCGTTGATACCTAGATGAATGCAGACGTCGTCAAGCCCGGCATACCCGTTCTCCGCCATGTAGCGGGCGAAATCGTATTTGTCTTCGAACACGAACGGGCTTTCCGCCTTCTGGAAATAATCGTCGACTTTCCAGCCGCCGCGGCCCTCAAAAGAATTGGGAGCCGTACCTTTCGTCCCGAACAGCGTAACCCCGGAGCCATCCGTAGCGAACAGCCTAAGCAATTCGCCCGTATACTGTCCGGCCGCCGTCGTGCTGTCACCGATAAACAGCACGCGCCTGCCGCCCCCCGGGGCGGAGCCCGCCGCTTTTACGCGGATGACGGTATGAGCCGCGGCCAATAGGTCTCCCTCTTCCGAGTAAACTTCCACGGTCAGCGGGTAGTCGCCCGGCTGTTCCGGCACGCACGTCCAACGATCGTTGCGGTGGCGGCCGATCCCGGCGTGCACGTCGAAATCGTAGCGCGAGCTTTCCCCCGCGATCAGGTTGTCGAAATACAAATTCATTTCATGCCCAACGACGGCGTAAAGGACGGGCGGCAGCAGCAAATCGTATGGCCGCATCATAGGCGCGAGAGGAATTCTTCCAGTTTGACCATCGCCTTCTTCTGCAGCGGACCCGCCACCCCGTAGAAAAAGCCGTGCTGCGCGTCATCGCAGTATACGACCTCCGACGAGCATCCGGCCGACTTGATGCTGTCGCTCATCCGGTAAATATACTCGTGCGGGAAAAACTTCTCATGCTCGACGACGAAAAATAAAAAGGACGGTCCCGACGGCTTCACATACCGGTCCGGAGACGCTTTGGCGAACTGGTCGGTCGGTTCCCCGTACGGAACCCCGATCACCTTCTCGATGTCGACCCGGATCGCCGCGTCCATATCCGGCCATTCCTCCAGCGTTGCCGGCCCGTTGATGGAGACGCAACCATCCGGCTTCCTCCACTCGCCCGACAAACGTACCGGCACCCCAACTTCCTCCGGCTCCATCAAGGCGAGCAGCGAAGCCAAATGCGCGCCGGCCGAGCTGCCGATAACGACGATGCGGCGTATATCCGCCCCCTGCTCCGCGAGCTGATGAACGAAAAGGTCATAGCTCTCCATGACATCGGCAAGCTGCACGTTCCATTTGGCCTGCGGAGCGAGCCTATACCCCGCACTCGCGCACCAATACCCTTGAGCCGAATAATGCTCCAGATGATGATGGAACGCATCTCGCGCACCCGCATGCCAGCCGCCCCCGTGGACGTAGAATAGCGCCGTATCCTTAGCGGCGCCGGCCGGACGCGCGATATCGACCGCTCGTTTCAGCACGATCGGACGATCAAGATAGTACGTAACCAAATCCATACGCGTACCCCCAGTTTCTCCGATTATTTCGCCTTAGGGTACTTCAATTCCTTATACGATACGGCAAAGGCCGCACCGTCATACCCGGCGTAATCGTCGGGTATTTCATTCAACGCGACGGCGGCGCCTTCCTGCTCGTACGATAATTTTGCCGCGATTGCGGACAGCTCCACCTCGACCAGCTGCTCGATCGCAATCGGAGCCGGTGCTTCGCCCGCCAAATAAGGCAGTATCGTCTCCAAAAGCGCCCGATACAGCTTCCCGTTGTCGACCTTGATATAATCGACGCGCTTCTGCGTCACGACGTTCGCATAGAACGGCAAATATCCGGCCGTTTTCCCTACGCTTACGATACCGCGTCTGCCGTCATCCCAAGTCAGCTCCATCTGGCGCTGGCCGCCTCCCGTACCGAGGTAACGGGCATGCCGGACGCCGGGACCCATTATGCCGTGCAGCATCGAATAAGCGTGGATGCCGTAGTTGAACTCGTCAACGGCGCAGCCGGCGAGCGCGTACACCCATTCTTCCTTCGGAATGCCAAGCGCGTTATATTCCCGCACCTCGACGCAGCAGTGCAATGAAGATCCGCCCGTAATGCGGGCGCCTTCTTGGACCCACTTCACGATTTGCTTCAAATCGCGGACGTTGCCGGCCAGCGGCTTGTCGATAAAGACCGCTTTGCCCGCCTCGACGAACGGCCTGGCGCGCTCGATGTGCAGATCCCAATCGCAGCTGTGAATAAGAGCCACATCGACGAGCCCGACCATGTCCTCCACAGTCGCGCATACTTTCGGAATGCCGTGATCCTTCGCGAATTTCTCCGCGAAGCCTTCAGGGTTAATGACGCCTCCGTCATACACGGCCGCTACTTCATGCCCCATTTCCCGCAAAACCGGGATAAAACTGACCGGGTGAGACGTATCAAGGTCTACGAGACCGATGCGCAAACTTGTCATCCGGGTTGTCCTCCTTCGCATAATGCCTCATAGTGGGCCCCTGTTTCCAGAGCGCCTCCGTCCGTTTCGTAGAAGCCGCCGTTCAGCCGGAAAATCCCTTTGTCCGCCTCGATCCAGTCTGCACCGGCGCGGGGGTGCCAGCTTTTCATCCGCTCCCAGTTGCGGTAGTTTTGGTGTCCGTTCGTCTCGATGACGCCGACCTTCAGGCCGGGAATCGGATCAAGCCGGGCCGCCAAGTTTTTGTTCCAGTCGACGAGAACCGGATTCGCCGTCAAGTCGGCGCAGAAGCATGGGATGCCTTTATCCCGGGCGATCTTCGCTACTTTCAGGCTCATGCTCATCGTCTTGGCTACCGGCTTGAGCGCCAGTGCCCCGTAGCCGAGCTCGATTCTTTCCAGCGCGTCGTGCGTATCATGCACGCTCTCGTCGGCGGCGAGACGTACCGGAACGTCCGATACGTCCGTCTTCACCTCTTCCGGGAACGGCTCCTCGAACAGGACGATCCGCTCGAGCGCGCCGATCTTGTCGGCATGCTCAAGCAGGCGGAGCAAGCGGTCTTTCCCGTCGTACCGGCCGTTCGCGTCCAAATAGTACGCGATTTTCCCGCTCGACGTATGCTCCGTTTCGTACCGCGAGGCGATCTCGTGAATTTGCGACAGCCTGCGGCAATCCCATTCCAGCATTTTGCTCTGGCTGCCGTCCTGATCCGGATCGGCGCCGACTTTTATTTTCAATAAAAAATATCCGTCGTCCAGCACTTTCGCGATATCGTCCTCGGACATGCCGTACGGAATAAGCGGGATGCTGCCGAGCCGCGTCTGCTTCTCGGACAGAGCCGACCGGTAAGCTTCCGGGACGAGCTCTCCGAAACGGAGCCCTTTGTTCTTCGCAAACAATCCCCATGCGGCATGATCGACGGTGACGAGCGAGTTCAGCGCGAAAGTGCTTCTCAGATCGGGCAGGCCGATCGATTTCTTGCCATAGGCGAGCACCTGAGGGAAAAGCTGCTCCAAGAGCTCGAACGGAGTCTCAAATTCGGCCTTCTCCAAACCCGCAAGCGCACTGCGGGTCATATTGGCCATCAGCTCGTTGCCTGCGACTTCCCCGTACCGGACGAATACCCGGGCGTCCGACCAAAGCACGCTTTGGACGCCGACGCCCATCCCGACCGATCCGTCGGCGCCCGTGAGCAGGGTGACCGACTGCCACAGCTCGGACAAGTACGCGCCTTTGAACCCGAACGGGGAAAGGAGCGGCTCGTTTTGCACCGTATGCTTCGTCTTCGCGACCCGGATCATGCCTGTACCTTGCCCGGAATGGAGGATACGGCCTGCTCCACGACCGATTTGATCGGCTCCGGCTTGCCGCTGCGCAACGATTCGAACGCCTGCAGCACCATCAGAGTCGCATACAAGCCGTCCACGTGGTCGATCGGCGGAGGCGTATCCTCCTGCAGACAGCGAAGGAACGCTTTGTTCTCCTCCAGAAATCCGGATTCGGTTCCTTTGAACACTTGAGTCTCCTTACCGGCTTCCGTATAAGTCAGCGTCGTCAGCCGGTCGTTGATTGTAATCGCCTTGTTCTCGGCGAACAGCTGCATGAAAAATTTGCTCGTAAACGGCGGACAATTGCAATCGCCCTGCACCAAATTGCCGGCCGCTCCATTGTCGAACCGGAATACGGCTACCATATTGTCGACGACTCCGGTCGGCTGGTAATAGTTGCCTCCTGCGGCGTAAACCTCAACCGGCTCTCCACCGGCTACGAAACGCAAAATATCGGCGGAATGGCATCCTTGGCTGAGCACGTTGCCGCCGCCTCTGACCGGGTCGTTCGGCCATGCCGTGTTGCCCCAGCGGTTGTCCATCATCTGCATCGTCACGACGACCGGCTGCGGGATCAGCTCCTTCGCTTTCCAGAGCAGCTCATAGTATCTCATTTTGAACGCCGTGAACAGCTTCTTGCCGCTGCGGATTACGGCTTCCCCGATGAGGAGGCAATCTTCCTTGGTCATGGCGAGCGGTTTTTCGACCAGAACGTGCTTGCCCGCATTCAGAGCCCGGATACAATATTCCGCGTGCGTGTCGTGTTGGGTCGTTACGTAAATCGCATCCAGCGACGGGTCGTTAAAGAAGCGATCCGTATCCGAAGTCGCATATTGTCCCCCGAATTGCTCAAGCATCGCCTGTGCGCTTTGCTCGAACACGTCGCAGTACGCCGCGATTTCCATTCCCTCCAGCTCGGCTATGCATTTGGCATGCGTTTTACCCAAGTTTCCGCAGCCGATAATCCCCACTTTAATTGTACTCATCGTGTTTGGCTCCCTTCCGTTGTCCGGAATAATCGTGCAGCTTCGATAAACTGCTGTACATCTTGCGAAGATTCTAAAATAATTACCTAATTGCTGTATAACTTGATGTACATTTTTCGCTTTTATCATACATACGACATGGAACGACTGTCAATCATTATTTAATTTATATTTGGGCCGCTCCGCGCTGCCGATCTTATACATCAGATTGCTGTACATTTCGGACAGGATTCGATATGATACTATCATCACACTCATCCGGAAAGGTTGCTCCCCATGAATGACACCGACAAACCGAGCCGCAAATCGTTCGACTCCCGGCTGAAGCGCATGATCGACATTCTCCGTGCGGACATCATGAACGGCACATACGGCCCCGGCGATTATCTTCCTTCGGAGAAAGCATTGACGGAACAGTTCAGTCTGAGCAACAAATCGGTCCGCAAAGGGCTGGAAACGTTAATCGCGGAAGGCTTGATCGTCAAGCTCGACCGCGTGGGCAGCCGAGTGACGGATTCCGCTCCGGGATCGTCGATCGCGCTCACGCTCGGGCTTACCTCGTCCATCGAACGGGATATCGCCCTTTCCGCCCTGCTCGACGATTTCCATAAGCTGTACCCTTCGATCCGCGTCAAACCGCTGCAGGTGAAATCCGCCTCGAACTATTTAAGCGCGGTCAAAGAATATATGGAGAACGGATTGATCGACGTCTTCACGCTCAACAACCTCGATTTCCAGAGCATCATCGACGATGGAGACGTATCCGTGCTTCAGCCGCTTCCTGCCGATCCGCACCTGTACCGCTCTTCCCAGGAGGCGTTCGTGCACGAGGGGAAATGTTACGCCAGGCCTCTCGTCTTCTCGCCGATTATTCTCGCCTACAACCGCGCCCATTTCCGCGATTCCGGGGTACCGGAGCCGGACGGCAGCTGGACATGGGAGGACGCAATGCTTCACGCTGCGGCTTTGACGGAGCCCGGGCTTCGCCACGGACTTTATTTCTATACGCTGTCCGACAACCGCTGGCCGGCCTTCCTGCTGCAGAGCGGCGAGCGGTTCGAGCCCGGCGTCGACGGCACATTCCGGCTGGCCGACAGCCGGATGCTGACGAGCATAAGGCTGTGCAAAAGGATCATTTCCGACCGCGCCATTTTTCCGAGCTATTTATCCGAGAACAGCGACGATGTGAACGAGTTGTTCAAGCAGGGCAAAGTGTCGATGATTATGACCAACTACATGACGATCAACGATTTCAAAGACACGGATCTCGAATACGATATCTCTCCGCTTCCGTATATGTACGAGCCGCGGGCGCTGCTGAACGTCATCGGCGTCGCCGTCTCCGCCAGCTCCAAGCAGGCGGACGCAGCCCGGCTGCTGTCCGATTATCTCGCCTCCGCCAGGGCTCACCGGATCATCCGCGAACGGACGCTCAGCCTTCCCGCCCATAAGGCAACGGCGGAAGGAAAGGGTAACCCGGAGGAAGGCATGAACCGGCCGTCCCGCTATTATTTGTTCCGCGAAATCATGGCGTCGTACCGGCTTCACCGGGAGCTGAACCTGAATACGTCCGCCTTCAACGGCTTGAGGCAGCTGCTCAAAAAGTATTGGTCCGGACTGATCGACGAGAAGGAGCTGTGCGAGCAAGTGTCCGTACTGCCGATAACTACCGGCCGTGGCGCTGCGAAGACGGGCTCCTCCCACGATTGACCCAAGCATAAAGGCCTGACGCTAAGCGTCAGGCCGGATTTTTTTCGATTGAATTGTAGGAATAAGGGATAAGAGGATGGATTAGTTCGATTTGCGCACGAGCAAATTCGACATATTATAGTTCGACTCGAACTGAACGCTCGTGCATAGCTTGCTTTGACGTACGGTGAAATCGAAATTGATCTCGCCGTGAGTCCAGTTCGTCTTGTACTTGAGAGCATCGAGTGCCATTTTGCGCAGGGCGCGCTGCTGAATGTCTGTCAATCCCGATGCCTTTGGTTCGACTTGGCCGTCCATTCCTTCTAGAGGAAGATGGCGCACCCCGAATTTTCCAATGAGATTGTTGCGGATTTGAACGAAAATGGTCCCGGAACACAGCTCGGACAGCTCTAGTTGCAGTTCTTTGAATACCATGTCCAGCTGCCGGGACAAAGACAGCTGATCGACGATCATGAATTCCCTCCTTCCATTATCAAAATTTGGAATTTATGGTGTAAATTCGTGGTGCTTAAGTCACATTATACTGACAATTCACACATTTTTCAACAACAATTTACAAAATCAACCACTTTTATAGGATGATGGACCTATTTCCCCTTTTTTCGCCATATTTCTGCAGCCAAGCTCCATATTCTCTTGTTAGCGCAGCAAAACAAGCCTGTCCCCCGCTCGGAACAAGCTTGTCTGTATTCAACCCCACTGCTTGGGGGCCGCTAAGTGTAGTTCACGCGCTGCAGCAACTTACTGACCGAACGGAACGTAAGTTTCATTGCGTATTTCCAATACTTTCGATATCGGAATGCCGGTATGTTCGTGGATGTCGAGAACCGTGCTCCGCGGATTCGTCTTCAAGTAGTTGCGCATAGTCAAGTAATAACCGTCATGCAGCTCCTGGCATTTCGCGCAGTAAGACGATCTCTGCTGCACGTACAGCTGCCCGCAATGTTTGCAGTTGGCCAGTGACATTCGTATCCCTCATTTCTCCCATCCGTTGCTCACACACATATTCGTGGACGGCCTGCCGATTTATGGGGGTGCCTGTACGACTATTATAAGCATGCGGAACGACATCCTCTAGGGTAATTGGGACTAAGTTTTGACACTGTATTGACATAAGTCGATAGACCGATAAAGTTCGACATGATATAATCGTACTTATCAAAATATGGAAGAGGGTTCAAGTTGATGATGGACAAACTCCAGGCTTTATCGTTCAAAAAGAAGCTGCAGATCGGCTGCTATACGATCGTGGCGGTCTTTTCTTTAGTTATCCTGTTCATGGCCTGGATTTCGGACGCTTCGTTCGTCGGCTCGCTGCTGACCGTGCTCATCCTCGCGGGCGCGAGCATCCCTTTCGTCGGCTGGCTGGAGAGAGCGCTTACAGCGCCGATCGAGAACATGTCCCGCATCGCGCTCAACATCGCGAGGGGCGATTTCTCCATGAAGGCGCAAGTCGATTCGAACGACGCGCTCGGCGAGCTCGGCAAGACGTTCAACCAGATGATCGACAAACTTCGCGGCATCTTGAACGAAACGACGACGATTACCCGCTCCGTTGTCGATACGAGCCGCGAAGGAAGCGACAAAAACCGGCTGTTGAAGGAAGTCATGAGTCAAGTGACGCACTCGGCGGGCGAGCTTGCCGCAGGATCGGTCAAAATTACCGAGGAAATTACGAGCATTGCCGCGGCGATTAAAGACATCGATCAGAAGGTGACCTCTTACGCGCATTCCACCAAAGAAATGAACGACAAGTCGGAAGTGATGATCCGGCTCGTCGAGCAAGGGCAGAAAGCGGTTTTCAGCCAAAACGAAGGCATGAAGCGCAACGTCGAAGCGACCACGACCGTCTCCGAATCGATCGACCAGCTCGCGGAGCAGGCCAAGGGCATCTCCCGCATTACGAAGACGATATCGGAAATCGCCGAGCAGACGAACCTGCTGTCACTGAACGCTTCCATCGAGGCCGCAAGAGCGGGCGAGCACGGCAAAGGCTTTGCGGTCGTCGCACAGGAAGTGCGGAAGCTTGCGGAGGAATCGACCTCCTCCACGAAGGAAGTATTCGGCCTCGTGCGCAGCATCGAGCAGGGGATCGTGCTTGCCCTGCACCAGATGGCCGCCAACCAGGAAATCGTGCAGACGCAAACGACGCTTATCCGCGAGACGGAAGCGATTTTTGCGCAGATCGTGGGCAGCATCGAATTTATCGCCGAGACGATTACCCAGTTCGCTAAAGAAAGCGATCTGATGCTCGAAAGCGCCACGATGATTTCATCCACGATGGAAAATATCGCCGCGATTACGCAGCAGTCCGCCGCCGGTACGGAGGAAGTGTCGGCGTCCATGAACGAGCAGATCGCCGTCGTTGACGCGCTGGTCCAGCAATCGGAGCAGATGATGCAAACGGCCGGCCAGCTTCAGCGGACGATCCAGATTTTTCGATTATAAGGAAGGAAAGAGAGCGGTTGTGCCGGCGTAAGCCCGCATGGCCGCTTTTTAGTGAACTTGATCTCGAAAGAGAGCTTCATGACAGAGTCATGAGGCGCCTCTACAAACGATTGTTTGAATTACGCGTACAAAGTAGAAGGAACGAATAGAGGGCGCAACGTATAGGAAGAGCACTGCATGAAGCGGGTCGAAGGAAGGTGGATCGACGATCCTCCTTCCTTCGACGAAAAGCGATCCAAAAACTAACGATGTTCCGAAGACGGCCCCGTAACTGACACGTAAACATGCGGGGTCTTGGGGTGCAACCCCAAGTCCTCCCCCTTGGCGAAGGGGGAAAGAGGGGAATCGAAAAAATTTATTCGGTCATAGCCAGAAATTGCGTTACGTCTTCGACGGCCAAGTCGACCGCGCTTTGCCAAAAATCCGGCTTGGTCAAATCGACCCCGAGATGTTTGCGGGCAAGCTCCTCGACCGTCATGCTCCCCGTGTCGCGGAGCAAGGCGATATATTTGTCCTCGAAGCCGGAGCCTTCCTGCTGCGCAACCGCATAGATGCCCGAGCTGAACAAATAGCCGAACGTATACGGGAAATTATAGAACGGAACGCCCGTTATGTAGAAATGCAGCTTCGACGCCCAGAAATGCGGATGGTACTCGCCCAGAGCGTCCTTGTAAGCGCGTCTTTGGGCATCGGTCATCAGCTCGTTCAGCTCGTCCGTGCCGACCAGTCCTTTTTTGCGCCGCTCGTAGAACTCCGTTTCGAACAAGAAGCGCGCATGGATGTTCATGAAGAAGGCGACGGACCGTTGAATTTTGTCCTCGATCAGCGTCAGCCGCTCCTCGTCGGAGGCAGCCTGCTTGACCGCGGCATCGGCAACGATCATCTCCGCGAACGTGGACGCCGTCTCGGCGACGTTCATTGCGTATTCCTGCGCCAGAGCCGGCATATCGTTCATCACATGCTGATGGTAGGCGTGCCCGAGCTCATGCGCCAAAGTAGCGACATTGGAAGCGGTATTGGCGTACGTCATGAAGATGCGGGTCTGCCCTTTGATCGGGAACGACGTGCAAAATCCTCCCGGACGTTTGCCCGGACGGTCTTCCGCTTCGATCCAGCGGTTGTCGAACGCCATCTCGGCGAATTCGGCCATCTTCGGGCTGAACTTGCGGAACTGTTCCACGATCATGCCGGCCGCCTCGTCGAACGACACTTCTTTGGCCGCTTGACCGACCGGTGCGTCCACGTCGTGCCAAGAGAGCGATTCGAGACCGAGCATCTTCGCTTTGCGCTGCAAATAGGCGACGAACGGTGCCTTGTTCCGGTCGATTACTTCCCACATCACTTGGAGCGTCTTCTCGGACATCCGGTTGATATCGAGCGGTTCCTTCAATATCCGGTCCCAGCCCCGGTGTTTGTAAACTTGGATACGGAAGCCCGCAAGCCGGTTCAGGGCGTCGGCGGCATAATCGGCGGATTCTCCCCATGCCTTCTCCCATTCCGCGAATAGGCGGGTCCGAACATCCCGGTTCGGGCTGTGCAGCTTGTTGGCCGCCTGCCCGGCCGATAAATGGACGGTTTCGCCATTGTCCTCGAACGCGATGCTGAACTTGCCGACCGCGGTGTTATAAGCCTCGCCCCATCCATGATAGCCGTCCACGGCCAAATCCCCGATCAACGATTCCTGCTCCGGCGAAAGCTTCTCCAAAGCGAGCTTGCGGCGTTCGTCGAGCGGAAAGGCGATCGAGCGGAACGTATCCGATTCAAGCAGCGCGGACCAGGCCGGGTCCGGAATCAGTCGGAGCAGCTGATCGAACCGGGTCAGAACGGAAGAGAAAGCCGCGCCGATCGAGGCGATTTGCCCGTTCAACTGCACCGCTTTTTTGTCGTGCTGGTTTTCTGCGGCCAGGCAGCCCGCGAACGAATCCGCTTCGCGCAGCATGAGCGTAATGCTCTGCATCCGTCCGACCAGCTCGGACAGCGTTTCGATACCGGGAGACTCGCTTTGCCCGGATACGGCCTGCACGGACCCGCGAAGCTGCTCGACCTCCTGTTCGATCCGCTCGAGAAATTGTCCGAACTCGGCGGACGAGCTGCCCCCCGGAAAGAAGACGTCCAGATCCC
Source organism: Paenibacillus mesophilus (assembly GCF_005938385.1). Lineage (GTDB taxonomy): Bacteria > Bacillota > Bacilli > Paenibacillales > NBRC-103111 > Paenibacillus_AB > Paenibacillus_AB mesophilus. Next base: position 96,323 of record NZ_VCRA01000018.1, on the reverse strand, counting down.
AAACGACACTGTATGGCTGTGGCATGGCGTTCTCACCCTCCTGTACATGGTTATAGGAACATTAAACCATATTTCGGTCAAATTATGAAACGGACATTATTCGTGCGGCGGCCATTCTGATGTATAATGGGTAAAGCGCCTCATGTTTGCGCTATTTATGAGAACACGGAGGAACGAACTGATGAGACCGTTGCAAATATCGCCTGAAACCGCAATCAAGCTGGCCGAAGCGCTGAAAGTGCCGATCGAGCGGCTCATGCATATGCCCCAGCACATTTTGATCCAGAAGCTGGCCGAGATGGCCAAGTCCGAGACGAGCGGAAACCCGGACCCGTCCACGGAACGGAAAGAGTAAGCCCGCCCATGATTCCATTCGAAAATACGCTGCCATACGAAACGATCGGGAAAGACGTCTATTTGATCGAATGTCCCTATTGCGGCGAAAGGAACGTCCTGCTGCCGCTTCGCACGGCCGACTTGACTCCGATTCGCGAAGGCCGCAAGCGGCTGATCGTATTTCCTTGCTGCCGCGAGAAAATGACGGCCGTCGATGCGGACCGCGACTACTTGCTCGGCGACCGCCCGATCCGGCGGCGCTGAACGGTATCGAATCATCCGGACGGAAAAAAAGAGGATTTTCCGTAGCCGATATCGAATACTACACTTTTCGACGGAACTGCACGCAGTCCTTTCAGGAGCGAATAGCAATGAACGAATACCTCATTCCGGTAACAAACTCCTGCACCCTGGTTACTTTAAGCTATATCGCATTGAAGCTGCAGAACCGCGTTACGGGCAGTGTAAATGAAATGGTGCTCGTCCCTTTGTTTACCGGACTTGCTTCCATTCTGATGATGCTGCTGCCGATTCCGACCGACCTGATCGAACAGGATCTCCGCTTTATTCCGATCATTATGGCGGGACTGAGGCTCGGTCTGCCCGTGGCGCTGTTGTCGGTTATTCCGCCGGCGGCCTTCGGCATGTGGCTGAATCAGCCATACATGCTCTATGAGCTGCTGCACGGACTGCTCTTCCCCGCTCTGATCAGCTCGCTTGTGCATCATAAGGAATACCGTACGGGCTTCGATCCGATCCGATTGACCGATGGACTCCTAATCGCATCCCTATTGTTCTCCGTGAAGGCCGCGGCCGGCTATTTCATCATTCCCGCACCATGGTCCGAATATTTGCTGATGAACGTCTATATGCTTGCGATTACATTGCTTTGCTTGCTCGTGCTCATCGCCATGCACAACGACGAGAACAAAAACTGGCTGCTTCAGCGCCAGCTGGAGCTGGAAGCGAACCAGGACCGGCTTACGGGATTGCCGAACATACGCAGCTTCCTGGAAATCGCCGACAATACGCTCAAGAAGCGCCGTATCAGCATTCTCATGATCGATATCGACAATTTTAAAAACTTCAACGATACGCTCGGCCATTTGCAGGGCGACCATCTTCTTCGCGAGGTCGGTCAGCTGCTTCGCACTGCGATCGGCGAGAAAGACTATATCGCCCGTTACGGCGGGGAAGAATTTATTGTCATGTGCGATACGGTCGACCGCAACTTGCTTTCTTTCCTGGCTCACAAGCTGTGCAACACGGTGGCCGCCCATCCGTTCGCCGGACGGGAAGTCCAGCCGGGCAAAGCGATTTCCATCTCGATCGGAATCTCGTCCGCCAATCATCCGGAAGACGACTTGTACCGCTTAATGGCGGAAGCCGACCAAGCGCTGTACGACTCCAAGCGCAGCGGCAAAAACCGCTACACGTTTCATGAACGCGCCGATTCCGCGATCGCATTCTTCTAGCCCCCTTCGGACAACCGGATGGGGTGTTTCGTGTGGAACAACAAAAAGCCCCACAACCGTGGAGCTTTCGTCTCGAATCATGAATCAAACGTTGCGGACGGCTTTACGAACCGCCTTCCTTCATTTCGTCGGGAAGATCCAGCTTGGCGGCGAGCATATCCTCGCGGGTTTGCACCCATTGCTCCCGGCACGCCCGGATCATCGCGGAATCCATAATTTTCTTGTCGTTGATGACCCGCCCGAACCAGAGCACCGCCTTCTGGTAGTTGCCGAGTCTGCGGTGAAGCTCGCCGATCAAATACATGAGGCGTGCATTGTTCACATCTTCGCCTTCGGTTTCGAACACCTTCACATACGACTCCAGGGCGAATTCGAGAAAACGCTTCTCCTGCTCCTTATTGTCCTTGTACCGGTACAGCCAGGCGATATGATGCAGCAGCCCCGCGATGACGCGGTCCTTCTCTTCCTTGATCTGGGCGCACAGCAGCGCCAGCTTGTAGGACTGCATCGCTTCATTCCAGTCCCGTTCCCCGGTCAAATCCAGCCCGTTCCAATTTTTCCCGAGCTTATCCAAATACAGATGCTTATGCTTCGGGGTAAGCCGGTCGGAAAAGTTTTCCGTAAACGAGAAACCGCAGAACGGACAAACCCTGACGACGTAGAAGTCGGGATTTACCGTTTTGTAATGAATGCAGAAATCGCTATCCGTCTTGGCCGTTTTCTTGAAGCTCGTGCGGACCCGGGACGTTTGAAACGACTGCTCGCAGCACATGCACGTTACTTTGATCAAATAGAGGGGTTCCAATTCCGTCAATGGTCTGTCTTCCTTTCCGCAACATGGCTGCTCATCCGCCGGTTATTCGTTCGTATTGACAAAATGATAGGCCGGCCCCTTCAGGCGCTCCAACACGACGGCCTGCAGTTCGGGATCGATACCCGCTTCCGCAAGCGCCCGTTTCATGCAGGAAAGCCACGCATCGGCCCGCTCGGGAGTGATCGGAAACGGCAAATGCCTTGCACGCATCATCGGATGACCGTACATGTCCGAGTAAAGCGGGGGCCCTCCGAAAAATTGAGTGAGAAACAACCTTTGCTTCTCCATGACCGGATCGATATCGTCCGGGAAGAGGGGACCTATATGCGGATCTGCCTGTACTTTCGGGTAAAAAGCTTGAACGAGCCTCGTAATCGTCTCCGCGCCGCCGATCGCTTCGTATAGGGAATTAGCACTATTCTTCTGTTCGTTCATATCCGTCACCTGTCCTAGTTATGTCACCCACATTATACAACACAACAACAAAATGACGCCAACTTTTTTCAGGAGCGGCGTCACGCGTATGCTTGTTAACCGGAAAAAAGACCGGATTCGTCAATTTTCGATATCTTCCTCGGAGGAACCCATGAGCGTTTCCCGGATGACAAAAACGAAGGCGCATACAATTAACCCTGTGACTACACTCATCATTTAGCATCACTCCGTTTTCACTTTTTTTTAGTTTACCATATTCGCCGAGAAATATCAGCCTTTTCCGTTAAAAATGTATCCGGTTTCAATCGCCCGGTGCTCCTGCATGTCCGCGGTGTCTCAAACATACTATGTAGAGACTACTCGTACGATCGAGGTGTTTCTATTGTTAGCTGCCCGCGTATGGAAAACGGCAATGACGGCCGCAGGGCTGATCGCCGTCGCCGCCATGATGATCGTTTTTCCCGCTCAATCGCTAACTGCGGCTCTACGCGGGTTATCGATCTGGTGGGACATATTGTTCCCCGCTCTCGTACCGTTTTTCGTGATCGCGGAATTGATGCTCGGCTTCGGCATCGTCCATTTTTTCGGAACGCTGCTCGATCCGATGATGCGGCCTTTGTTCCGCGTTCCCGGAATCGGCGGCTTCGTGATGGCGATGGGCTTCGCCTCCGGCTACCCGGTCGGCGCCCGTCTGACCGCCCAATTGTGGGAGCAGCGGCTCGTAAGCCGGGACGAGGGCGAACGATTGGTCGCCTTTACGACGACGTCGGATCCGATCTTTTTGATCGGAGCCGTTTCCGTAGGGTTCTTCCATGACGTCGGACTGGCCGTCGTGCTTGCAGCCGCCCATTACGGGACGAGCGTTGCGATCGGCTTCCTGATGCGGTATCACGGGAGCAGACCGCTCGAGCAGGCCGCCCCGAAATCATCCGGCGCGTTTCTGTTCAAGCGGGCGATGCAGGCTATGCATCGTGCGCGTCTGCTCGACAGCCGCACGTTCGGCGAGATGCTTCGTGACGCGCTGCAATCGTCGCTCCGACTCATAATGGTCGTCGGCGGTCTTGTCGTATTTTTTTGCGTCGTATTAGAAGTGCTGACGCTGTCCCAAGTGATGAACGGCTTATATATGGCCGTCAATACCGTTCTGCAAAGCGCGGGCGTACCTCCGGAGCTGTCGCAGGCCGTCGTGAACGGCTTGTTCGAAGTGACGCTGGGCGCCAAATCGGCGGCCGGAGCGGGCGCGCACTTGACGCTCGCAAGCAAAGTGGCGATCGCCGCGTTCATTTTGTCATGGGGCGGGATGTCCGTTCATGCCCAAGTAGTCAGTCTGCTCAACCGGACGGATTTGCGGTATGCTCCGTTCGGCATCGCGCGGTTCGCGCACGGCATATTGGCAGCCGTAGCCGTGTTCGTCCTCTGGGAGCCCCTCTCTCCGGCCAAAGTCGCCATCTCGGATGCCCTGCCGGCATTCTCGGCGGAGAACGGTCTATACGCGGGACTGCCCGTCCTGTTCCCGCTCTCCGGTATTCTGTTCATCGGAACGATCGCGCTACTATGCGTGCTGCATGCGGCCTATTTGTGCCTCCGTCCGCTGCTGCGCCGCCTCCGCATGTAAGGCCCGAGACGGACGCGCCGATTCCGCCATTGTTTTGAGCCGGAATATTGATTATGATGGTGAGTATATAGCTTTGTGGTGCCGAGTGACGCTTACGATGCAAGCTTTGCCTACGGCAAAGCTCAGTGACGCTTACGATGCAAACTTTGCTTACGCAAAGTTCTGTGACGCTTACGATGCAAGCTTTGCCTACGGCAAAGCTCAGTGACGCTTACGATGCAAGCTTTGCCTACGGCAAAGCTTTGAGGAGGATAACGTGTGAAGTACAACGTAGTGAACCGGGGCGACGATACGTCCGTCCGGCTGAAGGAACGCTTTCACGAGCTGGCTGCGCAATGCGGCATGGCGCTTGACCCGGAATGTCCCGACATCGTCGTATCGATCGGCGGCGACGGCACGATGCTGCACGCGTTTCATCTATATGCCGACAGGCTGGACCAAACCTCCTTCGTCGGCATCCATACCGGCCATCTCGGCTTTTACGCCGATTGGAAGCCCCAAGAGCTGGACACGCTTATTCGTCACATGGCGGCGGACACCGCCGAGCCGATTCGCGTTGTCAAATACCCGATCATCGAAATCCAAATCGTCACCGAACAGGGCACCGAAACGTATTTGGCGCTTAACGAATGCACGCTCAAGGGCGTCGAAGGGACGCTTGTCGCCGAGCTTCGCATTAACGACGAACGGTTCGAAATGTTCCGGGGAGACGGCATCTGCATCTCCACGCCGACCGGCAGCACCGGCTACAACCGGAGTCTGAACGGCGCGATTTTGCATCCATCGCTCGAAGCGGTGCAAATTGCCGAGATGGCCTCGCTCAACAACCGGGTATACCGCTCGCTGGGCTCTTCGATCGTGCTGCCGAAGCATCATCACTGCGACATTTACCCGAAGAAGGGGCAAAAAATATTACTTACGCTCGATCATCTGAACATGCAGCTGTCGGACCTCATCTCGATACGCTGCATGGTCGCGGACCGGAAAGTTTCTTTCGTACGGTACCGCCCGTTTCCGTTCTGGAACCGGGTACGGGAAGCGTTCATCGGGGATATCGTGGAATAAGAAAAACGTCTATCGACGTATTTCAAGGATGAGCGACCGCGGTTTAGCGGAAGTTTCTCTTGGTTCAGAATGTCGCTGTTCGCTTTAACACTTTAGCGAACTTAAACATTCTGAAACGTTAGGGAAACGGCCGTTATCGGCGGCTGAAAGAAGGCGGACTCCGTACTCGCATTAGCGATCGCGGGTCCGTTTTTTCGTCCCCTCATACCCCCGCTCCCGATTCCCGTTCCGATGTACATAATCCATATTGACACAACATAGCGATTTCCCTATTGTTGAATTAAGCGGTTACATCATCGTTTCCACTAACCATTACTAACATCCGCTCTGTTATTTCATGGGTCTGTACATCGGTATGTACATTGCAACGCGTAAGGGGGCTTTAAACTCAGAACGCCTAGAGAACGGACGGAGGTATTTGCAAGCGCTTACTTCATATTATGCAAAGAGGAGTCGGGAACATGAAGGGCAGACCGACACAGCAACAATTTCACGAACGGCTGGAGGAAGTCGTACAGACGCTGCGCGACGAAATTCTCGACGGACGATACCCCGTCGGCAGCTTCCTCCCTTCCGAATCCGTCTTGGCGGAGCGGTTCCAGATCAGCAACAAATCGCTTAGAATCGGTTTGGTCACACTCGTCAAAGAAGGCCTTATCGAGAAAATTCCGAGCGTCGGCAACCGCATCGTTACGCAGCGCACCCGCGTTACACTGACCATGATGTGCCCGCCCTCGATGCTGCGCGACATCAATCTGGAGAAGCTGCTGCACGAATTCCATCTCCGGTACCCTTGGATCCGCGTAGAAACGGCCTTCGGAAGCATCATGAACGAGTGTACGAAAAGTATGCCTGCGGACGTCATGATCTTAAATCAGTTTCAGTTTCAAGAACTGGTCGAAACAAAGCAGAGCCACAACCTCGAGACGCTGAAGGAAAACGAGCGGATTTACCCTTTTCTGACGAAGGCATTTGCCTTGGACGGCGCCTTATATGCGCAGCCCATCATCTTTTCGCCGATCGTGCTTTGCTATAACAAGGAACATTTCCGCGAGCGGAACGTTCCCGAGCCGGACGGGAGCTGGACATGGGAGCATTTGATCAAGGCGGCGACCGCCTTGTCGGGCGGAGGGGACCGATACGGTCTATGCTTTCATCTTCCTTCGGAAAACCGCTGGCCGGTATTTTTGCTGCAAAGCGGAGAAAAGTTCGATTGGGAGGACGGCAAGCTTAAGTCGATCCAAGGAACCCGGCTGCTGGACAGCATCCGGCTGTGCAAGCAGATCATTCATAACCGGCATGTTTTCCCGCTCTATTTGTCGGAAAACAGCAACGACGTGCAAAACTTGTTCGTCGAAGGAAAAGTGTCGATGATCTTGAACAACTATATGAGCATAAACGAACTCGCGAACACGAGTGTGCCCTACGATATTTCCGCCGTTCCGTTCATCTCGGAGCCGCGGACGCTGGCCGTCATATGCGGCATCGCCATCCATATCAACAGCTCCAAGAAAGAAGCGGCAGCCGTTCTCGTCGACTTTATCGCCTCCGTGCAGGGCCAGGAGTTCATCCGCCGGACGACGACTAGTATTCCGGCATGCAAGGAAGTGGCCGAAGCCGCGTATGAAATGCCCGGAATCAATAGTCCGAGCCGGTACGGCATGTTCCGGGAGCTTTTGTTCTCGCTGCGCCTTCACAGCGATTTGAATTTGTCGGTGGCCGGGTTCGGGCTGCTGATCAAGCATTTGAAGGCTTATTGGTCCGATTTGATTCAAGAGGAGGAGCTATGCGACAGGCTGCAGGAAACGTTGTCTTCTTGCGCGCCGGCGTACGATGACCGCACCGTCGGGTGAGGTATTGTGCCCGTCTGCCCCCTCTCAACTCCAAATTGTAAATATTTTACTTATTGATTAAATTATTACAACAAGACTGTGAGGAGGAATCACGATGATTGAAGAACGAATGGTACACGGACACGACCCCTCGGCCAAGAGGAGAACCAAATGGATGGCGCTGTCCGCCGCAGTGCTGGCAACATTCGCCCTATCCGCTTGCGGCGGCAAGGAAGCCCCCGCGGCCAAATCGCCGGACGCTCCGGCGGCAGCTCCGCCCCAGCCGGTGACGCTAACGATCGCCGGGCCGGCCGCCGTATGGACCGATGCGGAATTTGCCAAATATGTCGTGGAGCCTATCGGCAAAAAATATCCGCACATTACGTTGAAGAGGATCGATACGACCGCCAAAGGACAGCTCATCCAAGATTTGGTCGCCGCCAACCAAGTTCCCGATATATATGCCGTCCAGCAAGCGAATATGGGGCCTCTTCTGGAATTGCAGCTCGTGTACGACGCGTCCGAGCTGTTCAAGAAGCACAAGATCGAGCTGGGCCGAATCCAGCAGGAATTGCTGGATGCCCCCAAGCCCCAGTTCGGGCTCAGCTATTTGCCGGGCCTCCCCGTCTACCAGTCGACCTGGGTGCTCGCCTACAACAAAAGCGTATTTAACCGGTTCGGCGTGCCGTTTCCGAAGGACGGCATGACTTGGAACGATACGACCGAGCTTGCCAAGAGGCTGACAAGATCCGAGCAAGGCATCCAATATTACGGCTTGAGCCTCGCCCGGACCTACACCGACGCTTACAAGCAAGTAAGCCTTCCTTTTGCCGACTTTACGACGAATCAGCCGCTGCTCCAAGCCCAAGGCTGGAAAGATTTGCTGCAGTTCTGGGGCGATTTCTACCGGTCGATCGGCTCTCCGCCGAGCAGCACGGATTGGAACAAGGCATGGACGCAAGAGAAGCGCGTCGGGATGAGAACGATCCAAACCGCTGTCTTCCAAGAGCTTCTGGCCGACAAAGACTTGGAATTCGACGTCGTGACTTATCCGCAAAACGCAAAAGCGCCGGGCATCGGCGCGGAAATGAACGCCCATTGGTGGACGATCACGAAGCAAAGCCCGAATAAGGACGCCGCCGCTCAAGCGCTCTCCGTCCTGCTGTCGGACGAGGTGCAAACGGCGATGACCCGGGGCATGCGCCTGACGGTGTTGAAGGACACGGCGATCCAAAGTCAGACAGGCGCCGACATAACGGGCACGCAAGGGAAAAACGTAACCGCATTCACGAAGCTGAAAAATCCGGCTCCGGTTCGTTTCGGCAATATGACGACCCAGTTCCTCGCCAGCATGAATAAAGCGATCAACGGCGTCCTGTTCGAAAATAAAGATATCAACACGGCGCTGCGCGAGGCGGACGAGCAGATGAGCAAAGACATTCAGGCCGAGTTGAAAAAGTAATTCCAATCCCCCGGAAGTGAAGATTTGCTTCGTACTCCCGAACCCGACCGTCGCAATGACAAATCGGGTTCGGGCTTATCGTTTCGGCCGGACTATGCCGCCGCCGGGAAGCGCATCGATATATCGGCCCCTCCCGCCTCATCGTTACGCGCCGATATCGTGCCGCCGCACCGCTCCACGATCGCCCGGGAGATGGCGAGGCCGAGTCCCGTTTCCCCTTCCTTCCCTTTCACGAAACGATGAAACAGCTGCGGAAGCAGGTCGTCCGGAATGCCTCCGCCGTCATCCGTGACGGATAGCTCGATCTGGTTTTTGCCCATGCCTGCGCGAATGAGGATTCGATGGCGTGCATAACGCGTTGCATTCGAAACGACGTTCAACAAAGCCTGAAGCAGCTTATCCCGATCCGCCCGAACAACCAATGCGTCGGCCAGCTCGCCCGCAATGGCGGTTTCGATCGTCAATCCTTTTTGGACCAGCAGAGGGTTGATCCGTTCGATCGTTTCTTCTATCAGCTCGACGATGTCTACCTCCGCAAGCTTGAAAATATGCTCTTCTCCTTCCAGCTTGGCGAGCAGCGTCATTTCGGTGACGATGTTTTTCAGCCGGCCGCTCTCGCTAATGATGATGTCCAGCCCTTTCCGTACGCTCTCGCCTTCAAAAATTCCGTCGCGTATCCCTTCGGCGTAACCCGATATCGACATTAACGGCGTTTTCAGCTCATGGGAGGCGTTCTGAATGAACTGCTTCTGTATACGGCTGTACGTTTCCAGCTCCTCGGCCATTTCGTACACCGTCTGCGCCACATCGCCGATCTCTCCTCCGGCCTCTACCAGCTTGACCTCCGAGAACCGCCGGTTCTCCACCTTCCGCAGCTCGCCGCGCAATTTCATCAAAGGCTTGATCAGCCGTCGCGTAATGATCAGACTGAGCAGAAACACGAGTATCCCGCCAATGCACAGCACGACGAGCAGCCGCCCGAGCACAGCCTGCTCGATCGCCTTGATTTTGCTCATCGGCATGAACAGCGTCAGCGTCCCGTCGCTAAGATCGTTCGTCGCGACAAGGTACCTATCATCTTTGCCTTCGCGCAGCATCTGGAGTTTGGAAACGCCGGCTTCCTCGATTCTGGCGACGGATATTTGCGCGGAAGCGCCAGGCAGGGTGCTGTACACGACATTGGCCTGGTTATCCGTAATAATCGCATCGATGCCTAGCAGCGGGGATACGGCAATCGGAGTAGCTAGAAGCGAAGAAGCCAGCACCGGAGTCTCGGATACGGCCGGAACAGCGGCGCTTGCGGCCTCGGATAAGGGAAGCGCCTGCATCTTCATCGATATGGTCGAACTCATCTGCTGCATATCCTTCTTCTGGGCCTTAATGAAATGATCGAGCAGCACATAGTGGAAAATAACCGCCGTCACCGACAAAACCAGCACGAGCAGCACGCCGAAAGCGACATTAATCTGAACTAGCAGCTTCATCCTCGGTCCCCCCCATGTCCGTCCGCAGCCGGTAGCCGTGCCCCCATACGGCTTCTACCGGCAGCTGCTCGATTTTTTTGCGCAGCCGCTTCAACAAATGGTCGACCGCACGATCGCTGCCGAAATAATCGTCTCCCCATACAAGCGTCAGCAGCTCGTCTCTCGTAAAAGCCCGGTTCGGCCGTTCGGCGAACGCTTTAAGCAGGGCGAACTCCTTGGACGTCATGTCCACTTCTTCCCCGCACCAGAACACGCGCCTTTGCTCCAGCATCAACTGCAGCTGGCCGCCTCCGACCTGCAGCACGGATGCGGCTTCCTGCTTGCTCTCGTCGATCGTCTTCAGCCTGTGCAGCCGATGTAGCTGCCGTTTGATCCGGGCGACCAGCTCGCGGGGACTGAACGGCTTAACCAAATAATCGTCGCTGCCGAGCTCTAAGCCCAATATTTTATCGACCTCGTTGTCTCGCGCGGAAATCATAATGATCGGCACTTCCGCTTCGTAGCGGATTCGTTTGCAAAACTCGTAGCCGTCCATGCCCGGAAGCATGATGTCGAGCACCCACATGTCCGGCGGCGCCGTCCTCCACAGCTCCCACGCCTCCTCGGCGGTGGCAAGCCCGACCGTGCGGAAATTTTCCTTCAGCAAATAAGCTTGTACAAGCTCGCGTATAGGTTGATCGTCGTCCACGACGGCAATGCAATATTCGTTCATCCTTACGCCCTCCATACTTAGGCTTCTTCTCTATTGTAGCAGAGCGTACGGCCATGAGGGGCAATGCCATCGTTTTTCCACAATCTGCACCACGGTTTGCCATCGTTCGGCAATACACTGGGAACTGTAAAACAAATCTAACCCGATTAGGAGTGTTGATCGAAATGAACCACAAACGACTGTTCCACAAAATCGCGCTGTCCACCTTGCTGCTCTCTGCCTTCGCGAGCCCGTCCGCTTTTGCCGACACTACCCTTGAAACGGACAAAGTGCTGCCGGCGATCCAAATGTCCGCCGCCCGCATGCTGGACCCGGTGAAGCTGGCCGAGACGTATGCCCCGGAGACGGTATCCGATTGGCAGCAGACGCTGTCGCAGTATCACGAGGCATTACGCTCCAAAGTTAAAATGAACGCCGGCGGCATCTCGGCAACCATCAAGGCGTTACCTATCGGCGAAGTCGAGCTTGGAACGTCCGAAGCCGGAGAGGAACCGGCGGCCGTGCTGAGCGAAGCGTTGAGCTTGGATAAGTCCGTCACGATCTCGAAAGTGTTTGCGACGGACGCCGTCAAGCTGACCAAGGCGGAAATTGCCGCCGAGCGGGTCGAATTGATCGGGGGTGCCGCTGTCGGCGTGGCGGCTGACGACAAGAATGCAGCTATCGCCATAAGCGTATCCGCAATTGCGGCCGATCTGCCCATGAGCCCGTTCATGCAGGGTTGGTCGGAGCTGGACAAGGCGGTGCAGACGAATGACGGCAATACGATCCGACAAGCGCTCGCCAACCAATTGGCGCTGTACAAGCAGGAAATTGTCCATTTGAATGAAATACAGCCCGTCGGCGTTCAACTGATGGATATCGTTCCGGCGACTCCGGCTGCTGCGGCCGAGCCAAGCAACGGTTGATGACAAAAACCGCTCGAGTCGATTACGACGCTCGAGCGGTTCGTATAGTTTGAGTATGTATCAGTTCTCGATCACGATGCCGCTCAGCTTGAGGTTGACCGGATTGGCGATCGTGTCTCCTACCGGGCATGTCCGCTCCAAAAATTCAATGAATTGCTCGACTTGTTCCCGGGGCGCATCGGTTTTGATATGGAACGTATAGCGGATGTCGGAATACCCTTTGCGTACGTCGGACTTGTTGAAGAAGCCGTCCAAATCGAGATCGCCTTCCAGCTCCACCCAAAAATCGTCGAGCCGGACGTTAAACTTTCTCGCGTATACCCGTGCCACGATCGATTGACAGGCGCCTAACGCGCCGAGAACAGCCTCGACCGGATTCATCCCGGTGTCCGTTCCGCCCAGGCTCTTCGGTTCGTCGATCGTCAGCTCGAAATTTCTGGAACGGACTTTGACGACTACTCCTTCTTGCAAATGCGCGGTTGCTTTAAAAGTTTCAACAGCCATTTCTCTCACCTCAAGTGTCATATTGACGGTATCATATCATACTTTTCCTATAATGTTAATAGGATTATTCAAGTTCTTGCTTGTCCACCGCACAAGCAAGGAAGGAAGAGGGCGTCCCGCCATCACGGAACGCCTCTTCTTCTTACATGGCTACGTGTACAGGAGCGTAATGACGAGCAAATTATACAGTACGAGTGGTAAAATGACATCATTGTACACGGAAGCCTGGTACAGCGGATTGAAAAATCCGCGGGTCTGGTCGTCGCGAACCGAGACGCGCAAGTATAGATGGTTGTCGTCCACATGGACGACGACGCCTACGTGCACATGTCCGTCCATCGTTTGGACCTGGACCGGGCGGTGGATGCAATGGCGCGCCACTTCGTGAATACGGTCCCGCGCGCTCTTCACCGACTGGACAAGCGCCGGCTCCGCCTGATACACCGATTGCTGCTGTGGGATGGGTGCGTTCATCATGAAACTATCCCTCCGTTTCATTATTTACGCTCCCATCCTATGCATGCGCCCGGTCAGGTGTGCAGCCGCCTAATCAATCGCGCTGAAACACCTTCAACGATTGTCTCAATTCCTTCGCCAGCTGCTCGAGCTCCTCGCCCATCCGCACCAGCTCGCCGCCGGATTCGTGTTGATCGCGGACAAGGCTCGCAACGTTTTCCGTCGTTGCGGTCGATTCCTCGGAAACGGCGCTTACCTGCATCATCATCCCGGACAGCTCCGATTGAGCCTCCACGGAAAATTGGAGCGAAGTCCATACTTTCTGCACGCTGTCCATAAACGGTCCCATCGAAGACTCGACATGACGGAAAATCTCTTGAGACGATCTGGAAATATCGCTCTGCTGCTGGAAGATCGGCAGCGAATCGGCAACCAGGCGGCTCGTCTCGGTCATCTCCGTCTGAATGTTCGCGATAACCGCTTCCACGGAAGCGATCGAATCTTTGGACTGGTTCGCCAAGCTGCGGATTTCCCCGGCGACGACCATGAACGGCTTGCCGGCTTCGCCAGCCGATGCGGCCACGATCGAAGCGTTCAACGATAAAATATTGATTTGCTTGGAGATGTTCCCTACGATATCGAGCACGACCGATATCGATTCCGTGCCGGCCTGCAGACGCTCCATCCTTTCGCTGAGCGACGATACGACTCCTTCGGCCGCCTGGTTGTGCTTGGTCAGTTCCTCGATCGCCGCGGCGCCGCTTCTGCCCGAATGCTCGACTTGCACCGCAATTTCCTTCATATCGCGGTTTACGTCGATCACATCGTTCAGACGGTTCGTCATTTCTCCGGTCAGCAGCGTGCTTTTCTCCGCATCGCGCGACAAGCTGTCCGCGCCGGAGGAAACCTCGTTCATCGCAACCGCAATTTCTCCGGAAGCGGCTCTGGATCGCTGCACCAGCTCGTTGATCTTGACCGTCGCCTGCATGAGACGATCCGCCGATTGTCCCGTCTGGGCCACGATGCCGCCGATCCGTTCCATCATGCTGTCGAAGCTCCCGCCCACCGAGCCGATTTCATCATGGCGCTTCATTTGCAGACGGACGTTCAGGTCGCCGTTCTCCGCCTGCCGCATTTTGCTCACCGCGAGCATGAGCGGACGGCCGATCGTCCGGTATCCCCACCAACCGAGCAGCAGAGCCAGCACGACGCCGCCTACGATCAGCAAAGCGAGCCCGTTCTGGATCGTCTTCGCGTCTTCCAGCAGCTTGTCCTCCGGAATCGCGCCCACAATCGTCCAATCGATGTTGGACAGCAGCTTCGAGGAAACAAGCTGGTTGCCTTTGCCCCCGTCGGACACGATGCTCGTCGACTCTACCGGCTTGACGACGGCGGGATCGCCGAACCCGATCCCTTGACGGTTCGTGAACAAGCTGTTGCCGGCGTTGCCGATCAGATGAATGTCCCCCATGCCGCCGAAGTTGATCGGCCTCAGCAAATCTTCAAAAAACTTCAGCTTATACTCCACGATCAGCACGTCGGCCCACTTCTGGTCTTCCGGGCTCCAGAACGATTTGGCGATCGCAAATACGGGAGTTTCGGCGTCGTTCATTACGTAGGAGCCCTTCTGCGGAGGAAGGTAGACGTTTCTCCCTTTCCCCTTGAGTGCCTCTTCCGACCACGGCAAGCTGTACAGGTCGGGCGTCTTCGCTTTGCCGTTGATGCTGGTCAGCTGGTTTTCCCCGTTGAACCGCACGAGACCGATCGAATAGATCATATCGGCGTTCGTGAGCGCATAGGCGGATATGTAGTTGTTGATCGCGCCGTCGAGCGTGCTCTTCGGCAAGTTCAACTCGTTGTACCTCGGCATGATCGCCGATTTCCCTTGGGATGCCCGGGCGATATCCTCGGTGATCTTGATCCGGTCCTTCGACTCCGTCACCTTGCCCGCCTGTTCGGTCTTCTGGGCGATTTCGTCGTCGAATGCTTTAATTTGCGCGATCAATCGCTTGTATTCGCTTGCAAGCGGCTCCTGCTGCGGCTCCAAGTTCCGCCGGTCCTTCGTCGTAAACTGATTTTTGTCCGCGTACACGGCCAACTGGTTGTACGTACCTTCCATCACTTTGTACCACCGGTCGGTATTGTTCGCGGCGTCCTGGACGACTTGCTGCATGTTGTCGCCCACCTTCTGCTTCAGCGCATCGGACGAAATCCGATACGCGATCCAGCCCGCCGCGGCGCACGTCAGCACGATACTGGCCAGAAAAGCGGCGAAAAGCTTGAATCCGATCGAACGGTGCCACCCCCAATTCAGGCGGAATTTCCGCGTGGCTGCCTGCTTCTTCCCAATCATTCCATATCCCCCTTCAGGTTGAAATCAAAGCAATTAGGACCTAGGAGCTACTGCGTAATACGCACTCAACACGCAGCAGCTCCTATACGTTTACCGAAAGCGGGCGCGCATTCGAGTAAACCCTTTCAAGGAATTATTTTACTGGAAATATGATGAATTTGGTATGATCTTTTCGACAAAAAAAGACGAAGTTCCCGCGATCGGGAAAACTTCGTCCGGTTATATGGTACTATTGCACGATTATCAAGGAACCGTAGTTCCTAATTGTTCAAAATAATTTGCTGACCGGCCTTCAAGCCTTTGCGGATTTCCACTTCGGTAGCCGTTTCCAGCCCTTTCTCCACATCGACTTCCTTCCGGCTCGTTCCGTCCTTCAGATGGACGAAGCTGCGGCCCTGATAAGAGCGCAAGCCCACTCGCGGAATGATCAGCACGTTGTCCTTGCGGTCGGTCACGATCGTCAAGTCCGCTTGCGAGCCGAGCACCGCATCGGGAGGGACGGTGTCCAGCGAGATGATCAGCGATCTCGCATTCCGGTCGTTCTGCTGCTGGTTTTCGGTGAAAGGCGCGGTTCTCGGCGTTTGAATGACTTTGCCTTTGTACACCTTTCCGTTGAATGCGACTTCCGCTTCCATATCTCTTTCGACCGCGGTCAAATCGGCGCCGACCGACACGGTGTACAAAAAGATCATGCTCTGCGGATCGGACAGCCCGACAACGTCTTTATAAGACGCGATCGTGTCGCCCGGCTTGATAAAATCAAGAAACGTAACAACGCCGCTCCGATCGGCGATCAGCTTCGTCTTCTCGAGACTCATCTCGAGACCTTCCAGCTTCAGCTCCTCGACCTCGCGGTTCATGCCGGATAACCGGAGCTTCTCCGGATCGCGGGCGCGCTTCGCTTCCGCGAGCGCGTCCTCGGCCTTCGCCAGCACGAGCTTCTGCTGCGAAATTCTCATCATCAAATCGCGCGGGTCGAGCTGCAGCAGCACATCGCCCTTGTTCACCACGTCGCCGACCTTGACGTACATCGCGTCGAGCTGGCCGCCGACGGTATATTGGTAAAACTTGTTGGAAGCCGAGACGAACACGCCGGTGCCGCGAATTTGCTTGGCGATCGTCCCGCTTTTCACCTCATAGACGTCTTCCTGCCGCTTGACCGGCTTAAGCAGCTCCGGCTTCTCCTGCGGAGCCGCGTTCGCGTACGCACAGCCCGTTTGGACCGCGGCCAGCGCACCGAGCAGCACCCAGCCAACCCACCGTCTTTTTGCAATGTTCAACAAGCCTTGTCGCCTCCCGACCGAGTGAAACGTGTCCTTGTTATTTCGTCGGCTGCTGACGCTCCTGGCGCGCTTGCCGCTCTTGGCGCTCATGACGTTCTTGTCGTGGATGCTGCTGCTGAGCCGTGCCGGGGCTCGTCTGCCTTTGATTCGACGCGCTCGGCTGCTGCGGTTGCTGCTCGGTCGGCTGCTGCGGGGGAAGCTCTCCCTGCATCTTGCCGTTCACTTTGCGCACAATGAAATAGGCGCAGCCGAAATTGCAATATTCGTTCAAATAATCGTGTATGCCGGAAACGCACGTGTCCTTGCTGCCGTTCTTGTTGCTTTCCTTGAAAAACCCTTTCAGCCTCAGCTGGCTGTAGCCCCAGTCGCCCACGATGTAATCGTAACGCTCGAGCACCTCGCTGAAACGGTCCCGGAACGCTTCGAAATTGTATCCGTTTTTGTGCTCCTGCACGAGCTCATACGTCTTGCTACCGATATGAATCAAAGGAATCCCTCCTTGCGCCGGTTTCGCGGAAATGTCGATCATCATGAATGGGCATGGGCCGATTGCACCTGTTCGTGCGCATGGTAGGAGCTCCGCACAAGCGGTCCGGATTCGACATGGCGGAAGCCCCGCTTCATGCCTTCCTCCTTCAGCCGGGCGAACTGCTCCGGCGTGTAATATTCCACAACCCGCAAATGCTGCTTCGTCGGCTGCAAATATTGGCCGATCGTCATGATGTCGCAATCGACGGCGCGCAGATCGTCCATCGTGCGCAAAATTTCGTCCCACGTCTCGCCTACGCCGACCATAATGCTGGACTTCGTCGGGATCGTCGGGCTCATCCGTTTGGAACGGGCAAGAAGCTCCAGGGATCGGTCGTATTTCGCTTTCGAGCGAACCCGGTCCGACATACGTTCGACCGTCTCCATGTTGTGGTTCAAAATATCCGGCTTCGCGTCCATCACGATGCGCAAGGAATCTTCGTTCCCCATAAAATCCGGGATGAGCACCTCCACCGAGCAGAACGGCAGACGTCTGCGGATCGCATGGATCGTCTCGGCGAATATGGAAGCGCCTCCGTCGGCCAAATCGTCTCTCGCCACCGAGGTGACGACGCAATGGCGCAGCCCCATCTGTTCGGCCGCTTCCGCCACCCGCTCCGGCTCCTGCAGATCGAGCTCGGTCGGCAAGCCGGACTTGACCGCGCAGAACCGGCACGCCCGCGTGCAAATATCGCCTAGTATCATGAACGTAGCCGTCCGATTGGCCCAGCACTCGTGGATGTTCGGGCATTTCGCCTCTTCGCAGACGGTATGGAGCGTCCGGGAACGCATCGTTTCCTTCAATTGTTTGACGTTATCGTAATCTTCGCCGGCCGGCAGCTTGATTTTGAGCCATTCCGGCTTGCGAAGCACAGGTTTGGTCGACATGTTGATTCCCGCTTTCTAATTGAATTACGCTTATTATATCACGAAAGGGGCAACAATCCATGCCTGACCGCCGCTTATGCTCTCATTGTAGCGAAGCCGGCCGGGGAAATGTAGGCTCCAACTTGTTGGAAAAGGTGTCGATTTGTTCGGTTGGACAATGAAATGAAGCGCTTCCTTTATCTTGAAAGCCGGAATTTCCGTACATGGTCGGATCGACTTCTCCCATGAAAAGCTGTTGACCGGTATACCTGTATACAAGTATACTGAGCCTATATTCGGAAATGTGGTGAACGATAATTGAACTTCATGTCTCAAGTGTCGAGCGGTAAATCTTTGGGCGAGCAAGCTTACGAAACGATCCGGGATTCGATTATTACGTTGCAGCTTGCGCCTGGACAAACGATTTACGAGAATGAGCTGGCCGAATCGCTGCAAATTAGCCGAACCCCGATTCGCGATGCGTTTCATCTGCTGTTGTCGGAACGGCTCGTCGATGTGCTCCCTCAGCGGAACAAGCGGGTAACCTACATATCCGAGCTGAAGGTGAAGGAAAGCCGCTTCGTCCGCCTCAGCCTGGAGAGCAGCGCGTTCAAGCTGGCGGCCCGGCAATGGGACGATACCGAACGGCACGCGAAAGCGGAGAAGCAAATCCGTGCACTGCTGCAGGAGCAGAGCGAAGCGGCCGAGCGGCAGGATGTCCTTCAATTTCTCCGGCTGGACGAAGCTTTTCACCGCTGCATCCTTCAATCGGCAGGCAATGAAACGCTGCTGGAGGTCGTGTACCATATGCGCGGGCACCTGAACCGGTTCAGATATTTGGCGATGAAGGAGCTTGTGTTGACGAAAAGCTTGGTGCAGGAGCACGAGGAGCTGTTCGATCGGCTCAAAAACAGGGACGAAGAAGGCGTTGTCCGGCTGCTCGAGCATCACTTGGGCAAGCTGGATTCGGAGTTCCCCCGGCTGCGCGGGCAGTTCCCGAATTATTTCAAAGATTGACCGGGCGGCCGCCGACGGATATTTTGAAGTTCCTTCATACGCCGCGCGGTTTCGGGAGTCACGTCGATATGATACACTTGTAAATGTGGTTTACTAGCAAGCAAACGCAGTATGACACGACCGCTGGCGGCGATTCATAACCGCAAGCGGCGTCCGGGAGGGGACTTCATGGATACCGGAATGACGCTTCGACAAAAGGATGAGTTGCTTGGCGCCATCCTTAGAGATATGGGACGCGTCCTGATCGCGTTCTCCGGCGGCGTAGACAGCACGTTCGTGCTGAAGCGGGCTTACCAGGAGCTTGGCGATCAGGTATTGGCCGTAACGGCCGCATCGGAGACGTTTCCGACGCGCGAGTTCAACGCCGCGGTGCAGCTTGCCGAAGAAATGGGCGTCCGTCTTCATAAGACGGAAGTGAAGGAATTCGAGAACGCCTCCTTCGTAGCGAACAACCCGGACCGGTGCTATCATTGCAAAACCGGATTGTATTCGCATCTGCAATCGATGGCCAAGGAGCTCGGCTACCCGTTCATCGTAGACGGCTCGAACGTAGACGATCTGGGCGACTACCGTCCGGGCCTGCAGGCGAAGACCGAGCAGGGCGTTCGCAGTCCGCTTCAGGAGGCGGGCTTCCTGAAGGCGGAAATCCGCGAGCTGTCCAAGGAGCTCGGCTTGCGGACGTGGAACAAGCCTTCTTTCGCCTGTCTCTCCTCGCGCATCCCTTACGGGACGAAGATCGAGAAGTACAAAATCGACCAGCTCGACGAGGCGGAGGACTATTTGTACGCGCTCGGATTTTGGCAAGTCCGCGTACGCCATCACGATAAAATCGCACGGATTGAAGTGATGCCGGATGAGCTTGCGAAAGTGATCGAATTGAACGAACAAATCCACCAAAAATTCACCTCGCTCGGCTTTACGTACGTGACGCTCGACCTGGCCGGCTACCGGACCGGCAGCATGAATGCCGTGCTGAAGAAGGAGCTGCCCGTAACGGTGAAGGAAGAAGCCGCCCGATGAACCGACTCGAGCAAGTTCTGAAGCTGTTGAAGGACGGGGAACTCGATGTCGAGGAAGCGAAGCGGCAGATCGAGGAAATCGCGCAAGCGGAAGCAAACGGCAAAGTCGACGACCTCGGCTTTGCCCAGCTCGACATCGAGCGCGAGAAACGGACAGGCTTCCCGGAGGTCATCTACGGCGAAGGCAAGACGGCGGAGCAGATCGTCGCCATCTTCCGGCGGCTGACCGAGCATTCCGACCGTGTGCTCGCAACCCGCGTCGACGCGGCCAAAGCGGAAGCGGTTCTCGCAGCCGTCCCCGGATCGACGTACCACGCCGCCGCCCGCGCCCTTACCTGGTTCAAGAAGCCGATTCTGCAAATGCATGACGGCTATGTTGCAGTAGTATGCGCGGGCACGTCCGATCTGCCCGTTGCCGAAGAGGCGGCGATCACGATCGAATGCATGGGCAGCCATGTGGAGAAAGTATACGACGTCGGGGTAGCCGGCATCCATAGGCTGTTCCGGCGTCTGCCGGTTATCCGCGGCGCCAACGTCATCATCGTCGTAGCCGGCATGGAGGGCGCGCTGGCGAGCGTCGTCGGCGGCCTCGTATCGAAGCCCGTCATCGCCGTGCCTACAAGCATAGGCTACGGCGCGAGCTTTCATGGCGTATCCGCCCTTCTGACGATGCTGAATTCCTGCGCGACCGGCGTTACGGTCGTCAATATCGACAACGGCTTCGGAGCCGGCTACAGTGCGGGAATGATCAATAAAAATATGTCGAAAAGGTCGTGAATCCCCAGTGCGAGTCGTATATTTCGATTGTTTCTCAGGCATCAGCGGCGATATGGCGCTGGCCGCGCTTGTAGACGCCGGCGCCGATCGAGCGTATGTCGAAAGCGAGCTGCAAAAAATCCGCATCGAGCCGTTCGAGCTGCAATGGAGAAGAGTCAACAAGAAAGGAATCTCCGCGCTTAAGATGGACGTTGCGCTCGATCCGAACAACCCGCCGACGCATCATAGGCATTACTCGGACATCGTCAAGATGATCGAGGCCGCCGGCTTTAACGAGCGGGTAACCGCCTACAGCTTAGCCATCTTCGAAAAAATCGGAATCGCCGAAGGTAAAATCCACGGCATACCGCTCTCTAAGGTGCACTTCCACGAGGTAGGCGCGATCGACTCCATCGTCGACGTGATCGGCGTCGCGCTGGCGCTCGATTCGCTGCAGGCCGAGACGATCTACTGCTCCCCCGTCCCGCTCGGCTCGGGAACGGTGCGCTGCGACCACGGCTTGTACCCGGTTCCCGCCCCGGCCACGCTGGAAATGATGCGCGGTCTTCCGATCGCGCCGACCGACTATGCGATGGAGATGACCACCCCGACCGGAGCCGGAATCGTCTCCGCTGTCGTGAACGACTTCTCCAAAGGGCTTCCGCCGATGGTCGTCGAGACGATCGGCTATGGCGCGGGAACACGGGATTTGCCGAACCAGCCCAACGTGCTGCGCGTAGTCGTCGGAACGGCGGACTCGTACATCGCGAAATGGACAACGACCCATCAGCACATACATGCGGAGCACACCCATGCTCATGAGCATCACCCTCATCACCATCACCATGATCATGACCATCACGAGCACGGCCACCATCACCATGATGATCATGATCATCATGAGCACGGCCATCATCACCACCATGATCATGATCATCATGAGCACGGCGACCACCGTCATCATGACCACGATCATGATCATGACGAACATAAGCACGGCCATCATCACGAGAAGCACGAGCCTAAACATGCGGGCGAGCATCTCCACCATCACGATCACCCGCACAATCACGACCATAGAAGCGGACCGGGCACGCATAAGCATTAAATCTTACCCATCAAACCAAAAGGCTTTCCCTGCCGCAGAGCAATCTGCACGGGGAAAGCCTGTTTTTCGTTTGTCGGAGGCCGGCCCTTACTGCTTCAGCGTCTTTACGAGCCGGTTCGCCTCGCCGTTCGGCGTATCGATCGTCTCGTAAAGCTTGATGACGAGCGGCTTCTCGAATCCGGTTACGACAGAATCGGCCCTCCGTCGATCGCATCACGGCAGCGGATGCAATCGGGACTGCAGCGCGTCAGCTCCGGCTCCGAGCGAATCGTCTCAAGCGCTTGTCCGGCCAGCTCGCGGGCGCGCCCTATCGTCCACAAACTTTCCCCTACCCGGACCCGGCCGGTCAGCGGAAGCAGTACCGGATCGAACCCGGTGAAGCCGGCGGAGCACGAGCCGACGTGCGACATTACTTTATTCCGGACGCCATCATTCACCCATCGGACGAACGAGCGCCTCCCTGCCTGCAGCTCTGCCAAATGCAGCAGCGTCATCCGGTCGAACCCTACTCCGATCAATACGACCCAGCCGTCGAGCTCGATCAGCCGCTCCAACGCCCCGTATATACGCTCGCGCGATTGCGTGGCGGTCAAGCTGTCTGCAGTCGGGCCGAGAGCCGTAAAGGAATGGGTCGGGTGGTTCCCTCTTCTTCTCCCCGGACGGTTCACAAGCGCAGCGGGGATCGCACCCATCGTCTCCCGGTCGATCGTATTCATGTCCGGATGAAATACCTTGTCGTGATCCTCATAGACAGCCGTCTCATAGTCGATGCCGTTGCGCTCCGGCCTCCCGTTCCGCGGCGGCGCGACGAGGAACGAGTTGGAGAACGTCGGCGTCATAACCGTATTGCCTTCGGCCAGAAAAGCGTCGATGACCGTATCCGGGCCTCCATCGACTTTGCCGAGCGACCGGTATGAAGAATGGATGCAGACGGCCGCGTTTTCGATCCCGTTTTGCTGCAAGGCAGCTCTGATCTGTTGTTCGTTAACAGCCATTGTTCGTCAGTTCACCCCGATCGTTATTTGCCTTCCGCATAGTTGCGCCGAACTTGCTCGTATACAAGCTTGAGCGGTACTCCGTGCCGTTTGGCCGCCTCTTCGCATTCCTTGAATTCCGGCGCCACCTGGACGAGCTCGCCCCGATGGAATCCCAGCTTGACCGTGATCGGGCCCCACTCCGTCGCTACACGGACAAATTGCCTGCCAAGGCGATGAACGTCGGCCTTCAAGTAACGGAGCCCGAGCGTCGTCGTCTCGGCGAATACGATCTCTTCCATCCGCTCGAGCCGCTCTTCCGATACTAAGACGTTCAGCATCATTCCAGGCCGGCCTCTCTTCATAATAATCGGTATCCAATAGACGTCATTGGCTCCCGCTTCGAACAGCCGGTCCATGACATACGAGCTGAATTCCGGGTTCATATCGTCCAAATTGGCCTGCAGCAGCACCATGTGCTCGTCGACATGCTCGTTCCGGTGATCGAACATCATTGTCTCCCTTTCCGTTTTTCGTTTGTTTCTAATCGTATCAAACCGATCCCCCGGATGTAAATGAATGGATCGGGCAATTCGCGGCCGGCCGGAATAGCAAAAAGCGGGAATGCGTATCCTAACCGCATAGAAGATGGACATGATGGCGAAAGGAGGCTTAAGCGAACTTGAAACGTGCAGGCCGATTATGGCGGACGTCCGTCCTGGCCTTATGCAGCTTGCTGCTCGCGACATTCGTGATCTCCGCCCGGGGAGCGTCGGCAGAGCAAGCCGCAAAGGTCGAGACGAAAGATATGAAAACCGTGTTCGCCGAGCGCAAGCAGCTATTCGACGAGGTTAGCGACATTACCGGCATCCCGTGGAACTATTTGGCCGCGATCGATCAGTACGAACGAACGCTGACGATTGCCAATCCGAAGAAAAGACCGCGTCAGGCGGGGCTTATCGGTATTTATTATTCGGAGCACGACTGGGCCGGATTCGCCAATCCGAATCAGGAAGATCACAACCCGGCGACGATAGCCTTGTTCGGGGGCAGGGGAAAGGACGGCTCCGGAGACGGCGTAGCCGATCGCGCGAACGATCTGGACGCTTTGTCGGCGATGGCCTCCTACTTGTTGACATACGGCAAGGGCGAAGATCAATTGAAGCTCGCGCTGTGGAACTATTACCGCAATCAGCGAAGCGTGGAGCGGATCGAACAGTTTTACCGCATATACGCCGCCTTCGGACGGATCGATCTGCATGAGCACGCTTTTCCTCTGCCGCTCGGGGCCGAATATTCGTACCGCAGCACTTGGGGGGCGAGCCGAGGCTGGGGCGGCCACCGGATGCACGAGGGCACCGATATTTTTGCGGGTCACGGCGTCCCCG
The DNA here is from genome assembly GCF_005938385.1 of Paenibacillus mesophilus. Taxonomy (GTDB): domain Bacteria; phylum Bacillota; class Bacilli; order Paenibacillales; family NBRC-103111; genus Paenibacillus_AB; species Paenibacillus_AB mesophilus. Next base: position 71,935 of record NZ_VCRA01000018.1, on the reverse strand, counting down.
TGCGCAGCACATGCTACGGCATCGTCGAGATCAAAGGCTGGAACCCGTATGGCGGATGGCGCGTCGGGCTGCGCGACCTGAACAACGTCTACCATTACTATGCCCACTTGTCCGGCTTCGAGAAGAAATTGAAGGAAGGCGATATCGTCAAGCCCGGTCAAGTGCTGGGCTGGGTCGGCAGCTCCGGGTACGGGAAGCCGGGTACGCAAGGAAAATTCCCGCCCCATCTCCACTTCGGCTTGTATCGGGACAATGGCAAAACCGAATGGTCGTTCGACCCGTTCGCTTATTTGAAGAAGTGGGAGCGCGAAGAACGGCTGCGCGGGCCAAAGAAAAGCGGCTCCTGACAGGGAGCCGCAGGATTTAACGAAAAGGAACTCAGATCCGTTATCTGTCCCAGATGGGCAAGCTCGGCGCGAAAGCCGGGCCAATAGCGGAAAGGAGTTCCTTTATTCATGGAAAAAGGCTATTGCGCTTTCGGCGATTATTTGCAACGATTAGATCGAAGAAATTCGACGAATCGTGGTGCGCGCAAATTTATGAAACCGGACACTCCCGTTTACAAATTCGGCATGCGGATGGTTCCCGACGTATGGCGCAATGCCAAAATCGACTTTGGAGCGGCCGGTCTGGTCAGTCTGTTCAATGTCGTGCTCAATCAGTTTTTTATCGCCTTCGCGCTCCAGCAAGGGGCGTCCAACCTGCAGGTCGGCCTGCTGTCGGCCGCAGCCCCTATCGGGCTGTTATTCTCGCCGTTATGGACGAGCTGGATCGAGAAAACGAACAACCCGAAGCCGTTCGTCGTCTTCCCGAGCTTATTCGGACGTCTGCTGCTGTTTTTTCCCGCCTTCGTCCCTCACCCGTCGGTATATGTCGCGACCGCCATCGTTTTCCAGATGCTGATGGCCATTCACGCGCCCGCCTACGCCATGTTGATCTCCCGGTTGTACCCGTCCGACCTGCGCGGCCGTTTGATGGGGTATGTACGGGTCCCGATGGGCTTGCTCATGATCCCGCTCGCCTATGTCGTCGGGAGCTGGACGGACATGTCGGGGCCGTCCGGTCCGCTCATCGCCGCCGCGGCCGCCGGGGCCGCTTCGATCCTGCTGTTCAGCAGCGTGAAGCTGCCGAAGATCGATCCGCCGCCGGCGGCCCGGCGGCCGCGATTTTCGCTGCGCGATCAATGGAGCCTGGTCGCAAGCGACCGGACGCTCGCCATTTTCCTCGCCGCTACGATGTTTTCCGGCTTCGGCAACATGCTGGCGGGTCCGCTGTACCAAATTATTCAGGTCGAGGTGCTGCAGCTGCGCAACGTGGAGATCGGCTACGCCCGGGCAGCCTATTTCGCCGGGCTGCTGCTGACCTATTTGATCGGCGGCCGGACGATCGACCGGTTTCCCATCAAATATACGCTGCTCTGCGGGATCGGCGCCTATGCGGTCGTCCCTATGCTGTATGGACTGTGGGGCAGCTATCCCGCCGTCATCATCGGCAATTTCGTTCAAGGCATCGGCGAAGCGATATGGGATATCGGCATCCTCGCCTTTATTTTCCGCCTATCCCCCGGACGGGAAGCTTCGCTGTTCGGACTGCACCTGATGCTGTTCGGCATCCGCGGCACATTGGGGCCGATTCTCAGCTCGCTTATGGCGGACAGCGTTCCTTTGCCGCTGATCCTGATAGCCGCTTCCATTTGCGCCTGGATCGGCACGGTTCTGTTTTGGATAGGGAACCGGAGCCCTGCCCCGTCGGCGGCCGGCCGCTAGCCGCTCCGGCCGCACGTTCTCCGCGAGCCAAACTTCTATATCCGGGTGCCGCTTCATTTGGCGGCGCCTCCTTTTGTCCCCGCTTCCGTCTTCGCCTCCGTCTCCGTCTTGGCTCCTTCCGGATTGATCTGCGGAATCGCGATGCTGGGCGGAGCGGACGACGTTTTCCCGCTCGGGTTTCCTTTGCTGTCGTAATAATACATCGGCACGTCGCCGACTACGAGCACGTACGAGATCGGAATTTCCGTCTCCACCACTTCCGGTTCCGAGTCGAACGGGATGATGATCGCGACCTCGGCCGTAATCCGGATATACACTTCCACCAAAATCATATTGATGCCCGCATCCTGCTGCCGCGTGCTCAAGTCGACTTTGACCGCGCCGATGGGCGTGAATTTGATCGGAATTTTCGGACCGAACGAAGCGATAATGGCGCTGTCCATCGCCTGCCCGACCGGAATATGCTCCGGGATGTCCTTCAGTCCGTTCAACACGTTCTGCACCGTGCTTACCGTTTCCGACGTTATTTTCATATGCTCCCCGTAGTTGAGCATGAATCCGGTTATTTTACCGTTCTTGTCCGTCCGCCAATCGATCAGCTTGTCGAAGCTTTGCGCGCGCGAAATTTGCTCGGTGATTGCCGTATTGATCGCCTGTGTGGCGACCTGCTTCACCCGGAGCATGGCGACGTGCATGAGCGGGGGACGCAAGTTTTTCTCGATGAAGATGAACGATTGGAGCGAGAACAGGAAGAAAATGAGCATCGCGATGAAAAATGCTTTCCGTCTCCCTTTCTTGGTCGGCCGGCTCCGCCATCCGCGTCTCAACATGCAGCGTGTTCCCCCGATCCGTTGGCATCCTTGACCGTACCAGTGTATGCGGCTGTCCGGCAAAAAAGACGAGATCCGCCCCCTGCGGACCGGCCGACAGGATACGGATCTCTGAATAAGGTATTGCTCAAGCTTTCGATTTCGCGAGCAGGTACAGGAAATAGGGGGCGCCGATGATCGCTACTACGATCCCTGTCGGAATTTCCGACGGCTGCATTACCGAGCGGCCGAGCGTGTCGGCAACGAGCAGCAGCAGCCCGCCGGCAAGAGCCGACGCCGGAAGCAGCACCTGGTAGCTTGGACCGACAAGACGGCGGGCCAAGTGCGGTCCGATCAAGCCGACAAAGCCGATGCCTCCGCCGACCGCGACGCAAGAAGCGGCCAAGGCTACGGCCGCCGACAGCATTTTCAGCCGCTCCCGCTCGACGGGCGTCCCGAGTCCGACCGCGGCATGGTCGCCCAACTGAAGCACGTTGAATATGCGCGATTTATAGAACACGTACGGCAGCAGGATGACGATCCAGGGAAGCAGTGCCGTTACGTACTTCCAATTCGTTCCCCAAATGCTGCCCGCAAGCCAAACTTGCACGAATTGATACTGCTGCGGGTCGAGCTTGATCGTCAGGACGATCATCGCGGCCGAGATGCCGGCCGCAACCGCGATCCCTACCAGAATGAGGCGGATCGGCATAAGCCCTTGATTTTTCTTATAAGCGAGCGAGAAGATTAACGCGGCCGTCAATCCGGCACCGACCAGCGAAAGAAGCGGCAGCAAAAATACCGAGGTGATGCCGGCCTTCTTCATATACGTGATGAACAGAACGACCGCCAAGCCCGCCCCCGCGTTAATGCCGAGGATGCCCGGGTCGGCCAGAGCATTCCGCGATACGCCCTGCAAAATGCATCCCGAGACGGCCAGGCCGGCGCCGACCAGCACGGAGATGACGATGCGAGGCAGACGGAACTCGAACAGGACGAGATGCTGCTTGGACGTTCCCGCGCCGAACAGCGTTTTCAGCACTTCGAACGGCGTAAGCCGCATATAGCCGGTGTTCATGCTGATTATAAACGCGGTTATAATAAGCAGGCCGAGGACGGTCCCAACGGTCGTATATTTTATCGCCTTGCGTCTCCGCTCGTTCTCCAGATAGGTGATGTCCATTACAGGTTCCTCCCCTCTCTGCGCGCCAAATACAGGAAGAACGGCACGCCGATCAGTGCAATAAGCGCCCCGATCGGGGTCTCATAAGGAGGATTGATCATGCGAGCGGCCGTATCGGCCATAACGGTCAGCAAGCTGCCGAGCACCGAAGAGCAAGGGATGATCCAACGGTAATTGACGCCGACCAGATAACGGGCAACGTGGGGAATGACGAGGCCGATAAAGCCGATCGAGCCGACCGCCGCGACAGCCGCTCCGGCCAGCACAAGCACGAGCACCGATCCGGCCAGCTTGATCAAGCCCGTCCGTTGGCCGAGGCCGCTCGCCACCTCGTCACCTAGGCTTAGCAGCGTAATCGAGCGCGACAGCGCGATCGCCCCGAGCAGTCCGCCGGCCACCCATGGGAACATCATTTTCAGCTGCAGCCATTTCGTTCCGGCGACGCCGCCCGCATACCAGAACGCCAAATCTTGTCCGATATGGAAATAGATCGAGACGCCCTCGCTGATCGCCACCAGCAGCGCGCCGACCGCGGACCCGGCCAGCGCGAGGCGTACCGGACTCAAGCCGCCCTTCGATAGAGCCGCGATGCCATAGACGAGAAGCATGCCGATCGCCGCTCCTGCAAACGAATACAAAATCAAGTAGCGAAACGGCAATCCGGGGAAAAAGGCAAAGATGAACGCAAGCACGAAGCCCGCTCCGGCATTGATCCCGAGCAGCCCGGAATCGGCCAGCGGATTGCGCGTCATTCCTTGCATAATCGCGCCGGCCACGGCAAAGCACGCGCCCACCAAAGCGCCGGCGAGCGCCCGCGGCAGGCGGAGCTCCTGGATGATTTGGTGCTGGGTCAAGTCCGGATTAAACTTGAACACCGCTTCCCATACGGTGGACAGCTTAATATCCGCCGCGCCGACGGATATCGAGAAAGCGAGGCCCAGCGCCAATAACGCGAGGCCAACGATCAAAATGACCGTTGCAAAAAACGGCCGCGAGCGAATCGGAGTCGTAGGCTCGGCGGCTTGCTGCAATCGAGAAGACATCGAATCACCCTGTCTGTTATTATTGATAACGATTCTCATTTTCAATACATATGGTATAACCGGCCCCATGAAATGTCAATTCATTTCTGCAGCCCAATTTATATTTTTGGAATTTCCGCAAATAGAGTACAATGATAAGGAAAACGTAGTACGGCCCGGTTCATCCGGCCTGCCCAATTCGTACATACAGGGGTTGAACGAGAAGTGAAACGAAATACGAGACACATAGCCACCGTATCTCTCGCGGTAATGGCGGCCGGATTTTTAATTACGATTCCGTTCGATTCGATTGCCTGGGTCCGGTTTCTCCGCAGCGGCTTCGAAGCCGGACTCGTAGGCGGACTCGCCGACTGGTTCGCCGTAACCGCGCTGTTCCGCCACCCGCTCGGCATTCCGATTCCACATACCGCGATCTTGCCGAACAACCGCGAGAAAGTAACGAAGGCGCTCGTATCTACCGTCCAGAACGACTTGCTCAGCAAGCAGAGCATCCGCGACAAGCTGAAGCAGTTTGCGATCGCGACCCGGCTGCTGGACGGCGTGGAAGCCCGCATCCGCACGGAGGAGGGGACGAGAGCGATAACGGGCGTGAGCGGCTTTGTCGTCCGTTCGTTCCCATTGGAACAGCTCGGTCCCGTACTGGAGCGGGAAATCGGCCGCCGGCTGGAAGAGGTCGATACCGCCGCGCTCGCGACAGGTCTGGTCGAATACGGCTTCGCCAGAAACTGGGACGGCAAGGCGCTCGATTTCGTGCTCGACTTCGCCGAGGAGTATATCAACCGCGAGTCGACGGTCCGGCAGTTGGGCGCGATGGCTGCCGAAGGCATCAGCAGCATTCAGACGAGCGGGCTGATGTCGTTCGCCTTGAACGCGTTCGCGGGCTTCATGAGCGAGGAACGGCTCGGCGAGACGATCCGTCAGCTGCTGCAGTCGCAAATATGGGAGCTGCGCAAGGAAAACAACCCGACCCGCGTCGGCCTGTCCGATACGATCCGGGTAAAGCTCGAAACGGTTCTGGCCAAGCCCGAGACGAAACAAGCGCTGGAGCAGTGGAAACGGGATCTGGTGGAAAGACTGAACCTGTCCGAAAATTTGAATGCCTTTCTCGTGCAGACGCGCGAACGGCTGCTGGCTTACATCCATACGGAAGCTTATCCGAAGGAAGTGGCCGCCCCCGTTCTCGAGCAAGCGATCGCGAGGCTGCGGGAGGACGAAGCGCAGATCGAACGCATCGAGACGTTTATACAGGACAAGCTGGCCGAATGGATCGAGAGCAACCATCACAAGATCGGTACGCTGATCGAAGAAAATATACGCAAATACGACAACGAGACGCTCATTGCGATGCTCGAGGACAAAATCGGCTCGGACCTGCAATGGATCCGCGTAAACGGAGCGATTTGCGGCTTCTTCATCGGTCTCGTGCTGGCCGCGATCCATCTCCTTGTCGCCTGACAGGGAAGCTTTCTGCCTAGCACGCCGATACAGGGCCGCCCGGTTCGCACCGGGACGGCCCTTTTTTGACGCTTGAGCTTGTTCATACGGTTGTCACGAACGCATGCCATTATTGGCGTAACGACAACCGGAACCGAGGAGACGACGATGGATTGGGAGAACATATGGAACGAGCACCGGAAAGAGCTTTACGCCTATTTTTATAGAAGTCTTGGAAACGGCTTCGATGCGGAAGATTTAACCCAGGAAGCGTTTCTGAGAGCGATCTCCTCGTTACGTGGACGGCATACCCCTCCGGACAACATGCGGGCGTTCATGAAGACGATTTCCAGAAACTTGCTGATCGACCGGTACCGCAAAAATAAAACAATCCCCGCACCGGTAGCGCTAGAGGACGTGCTGCCCTATTTGGCCGGAGAAACGGTCGAATCGATCGTGCTGCAAACGGAAATGCGCGCCGAAGCCCGCGCGGCCATACAAGCTTTGCCTCCGGTAAACCGCCGGTTGATCGAATACCGGTTTTTCCGCGGTTTATCGGTTAGAGAGAGCGCGCGCCGAATCGGCATAAGCGAGAACGCCATCCGCTCGCTGCAATTTCGGATTATGGACAAAATCCGTCCTAAGCTGAAGTCTAGGCCAGACTGTATACTGGAAAAATAAGTATTGCGTTTAATGGTAAAAAAAATTACTTTTTAGGGTAAACGGGAAATCGTTTGGCGGGAATGCCTGAAGTAACCAACTACTATTCCATCGTGACCGGCATGGCACCATGAAACAGGACCGCACAGCGGTTCTACTTGAAAAGGAGCGGCATGCATCAGCATACCGCTCCAGCCTTTTACTTCCGGAATCGATCCGGAAATTGCTTTACGATTCCGTTCGCGAACTCGTCCGCCATGGCCAACGCTTGCTTCTCGATCTCATCGAACACGGCGATGTCGGCGGCGTAGTCCTTCGTAAGCCGGTACACCGCTTCCGATTTGGTCAGCTTGAGATGCTCGTGCAGCATCGCTTTCAACGCTTTCTCGGACCAGTTCGGATTGATTCCGGAGAGGAACGCGGCCAGTTCGTCGGCGTTGGCGTACCATTTCTTCTCCTCTTCCGCAGCGGCCTTCTGGTCGCCGGCCTTGGCCGCTTTCACAAGACGCGCGGGAATGACGAGATGGTCCGTAAACAGCTTGTTGAACTGCGAAGCGATCTCATCCCCATAATAGCGTCTGAATACGGCAGCCATATCGGGAGGGTTGCGGAGGAGCCGTTTCGTCACAAGCGCCTCGTCAGGCAGGTCGGATGCTATGCTAATGATCAGCATCCTTGTCCACGCCACGTGCTGTTCCCACAGGGTGCGCATTTCGTTGATCAGATCCAATTGCGCTTGGCCGATTCCTCCCTGCCCAGATGACCGGTAAGAAGGAAACGTGTAAGGGTCCGCAACCGGTATTGGCGGCGGCGCGCAAGGGATACCGATGATTTGCCCCGCAACAAGGTTATAGGGGTTTCTCGAACTATTGTACGGTTGGCTTGCATAAGGAAGTAGCGCTAGTGAAAAAGTATACACGACTTTCAGTCCTTTTCGTTATGGATCGAACCTACATCCGTAACATATGAGCGAATGTCCCGATGTGTGCGCCTCGCGGCTTGCGATTTACGGCCGGATCGCCCGGAAGCAGGCCGATTCGCCGCCGAAGCTGACCAGATTGCCGGATTCGTCGGCTTGGACCGAGAAAAACCGCCGCATCTCCTCAGGGGCTTGCAGCAGCTTGCTCTCCAGCAGATCGGCCTGTTCCTTCGGAAGCCCCGCTCTGCCGCACCAGTCGCGAAACTGAAACATTTTCGGAAAGCGCACCATGGAATCGACCCGGAAGCCCGATACTTCGAGCAGGCGGATCCATTCGGTCTTTGTCCAGGCCCGGACATGGCTCGGATCTCTTTGCTTCTCTACTTCGTTATAGAACCGGTCGAACATCCCGTTCTCCGGAGCGACATTGTCGATAAGCAGCAGTCTGCCACCCGGCTTCAACACGCGGAACGATTCCGCCGCGAATGCCGGAACGTCGGGAAAATGATGAGCCGCTATCCGGCAAGTGACCAGATCGAAAGCGCCGTCGGGAAAAGGAAGCCGTTCCGCATCGCCTTCGACAAAGTCGACGTTCGAATGGCCGTTGCCGCGTATAAAGGCGGCCGCTGCCTCCAGCATTTCTTTGGTCAAATCGCAAGCGGTCACCCGACGGACGAGCGGGGCAAGCGCATTCGCCACATGGCCGCCTCCGGTCGCGATATCCAGAACCTCCATATTGCCGTCCGCTTCCGATACGGAAACCAGATAAGACAAATCTCCGCCTTTCGCGTGCAATGGGCTCGCAACATAATGCTGCGCGTTCCTGGAAAATTGCCGCTGGACCTGTTCTTTAATCGAATCGTTCACCGCGCCATCCTCCTTCAATTGATGTTCCATCTAATGAAACCCAATCCCGATAAATGAAACTAACTTTATAGTACTATACTTGACGAACGCTGTATACGGTCCTTTTGCCGCTGCTTTGTCCGCACTTGCGACCATGTCCGCCACCAGCCCAAATAGGTCGGACGGCTGATCCGCCGTCAATCCAAACAGGGGCCGGGCGAACGCGAATCGCGTTTGCCCGGCCCCTCGATCCATACGGTTACGATTAAGAATAAGCGCGAATTTCCACCAGCTCCGCGCGGGGACAGCCGTTCGTCCGCTCGACGACGATGCGCAGCCGTGCGGTGCTCACCGAATCGAACCGGTGAGTTTTTTTGCGCTTGCGATTGTCCGTCTCCCGGTGAAGCATCCTCCATTCGCCCCCGACCCAAGCTTCCAGCCGGTAATCGGCGGCGAGCTCGGGCATGACGTCGAACGATGTGCGGATATAATGCAGATTGATCAAATATTCGTTGACGTCGTCGTTCCAGATCAACTGTACCTCGGAAAGCGGAACCTCTTGCGGCCATTGAAGCTCCAGCCACTCTTCCCCGCCTTCGGCCATCGGTTCGGACACCCACATGCGCGGGCCGCCGTAAGGACGGGTATACCCGTCAATCACGCGCTCCGCCGTATAGGCCTCCGTCTTGTCGACCGCCCGGAAGCAGAACGGCTTCCGCACCGTCTTCCGCATGCTCCATTCGACTACCGGCTGCGACGGCTGCTTCTCCTCCAGCTTCGGATCGACGATCGGCTGCCGCCCACGGAAGAACGAGAGCACTCCTGTCAACGGCCGGTGCGACAACCATAGCGAAACGGACTCGTTCGCCCTGACGATAACGAATGCATTGCATGGAGCCGCCGGACGCCATGGGAGGTTAACCGGGATCCATTGCCGCTCCCCCGGCTCGACGGCGACGGTATCGCGCACGATCAGCTTATGCGGTACATAGTTTTCCGCCCGGTCCGTGTCCCACAGCTCGACTTCAAGCACAGTCCCCGCTTGGGCGTCGACGAGCAGCTCCAGCCGCCCGATGCCTGGGTCGACGGGAAACAACATAGCAACGTCGGATGTTAGCGGGAAAGCCTCGTCCGCCTCTTCAACCGATAGCGCGGATAATGTGCTGGATGCGGACACCGTTGTATTCCGCGCCCTGTCCAGCGGATCGTTATTCGCGAGCCCGATCAAGGAGGCGTCCTGACGCAGCAGCGTCTGCTGCAGCTCTTCCAGATGATGCATATATACGTCGCGAGGCGTAACGCCTTTCCCGGCACATAGGGCGGCAGCCGTTCCAGCCGCTTCGCCCATGATCGCGCACGTCGCCATCACCCGCGTTGTGCCGAACGCAACGTGCGAAGCGCTAATATTGCGGCCCGCCATCAGCATATTGGATACGTTGACCGAATACAGCGAGCGATAAGGGATATGGTAGATGCCGTCCGAGTACATATGCTTCGATCCGCTCGCCTCGGCATACATCCCTTGCGGCGGATGCAGATCGATCGACCAGCCGCCGAAGGCGACCCGATCGGCGAACGGCTCCTGGCGCAGGATGTCGTTCTGGGTCAGCATGTAATCTCCGACGAAGCGGCGAAACTCCCTTTTGCCCGGCACCGCTCCGACCCACTCGAGCGTCAAGTTGCCGGCATCGAACTTGCCTGAATTTTTAATATAGTCCCATATCCCGTATATGGCTGCCCACAGCTCGTCGCGAATCCGCTCGTTCTCGTGGACCGTATCGAGCTCGCCGCCCCATTCGATCCACCAGTAGTGACACCCGGAATCGCCCGTTCGGATAATGCGACGCTCCGGAATCGTCGTCTTCGTAATGTCTTTGGCGAACGAAGGCGGCACATATTTGACCGGATGGCCGACATCCTTCGTATAGAACAGCAGCGTGCTGCCGAGCGTAATGTCGTCCGCGACTTCGGGAGCCCACGATTCCCCGAATTCCGCCCGCGCTTCCCGGCCGATCCGGCAGCTCGCCCCCGCCAGGAAGCCGACGAGTCCATCCCCCGTGCAGTCGATGAAGACCGGGCTTTCGAAGCGGATTTTGCGTTCCGAGCCCATCATCCATCCGGTAACGGATACGATGCGCCGGTTATCGTCGGATCCTTCGGCCTCGACCTCATGCACATCGGTGTTCAGAAACAGCCCGATGTTCGGCTCGGCGAGCACCGTCTCCAGCACGACGGTATCCCAGTAATACGGATTCCCGTCCGGATTGCGGTATTGGTTCTCGACGAACAGTTCGCCCATAATTCCGGTTTCTCTCGCAAAGCGGTGAGTGCCCGTAGCCGAAGCTCCGCTCACCCATACGCGTACTTCGCTGCTCGCATTGCCTCCCAGAACCGGCCGGTTCTGCACAAGGGCCACCGTCCGGCCTTGCCGGGCCGCAGCTATGGCCGCGCACACCCCCGCCAATCCGCCGCCGACGACAGTGATATCCGTTACGATTGTCTCCAGCTTCACTTCTCTCACCCTTTATCATGAACTTGTATCTAATTTCATGATAGTGGAAACGATTTGCTTTTGACATTCAATAAGTTATCATGGATTTATACTTTATTTCATCCCGACAAGGAGGATGAGCGATGGACGCGCTATCTCCCGAACAGCTCGTTCCATTCATCCATAATGTTCGTTACTGGCGGCATAAGGAACAGTTTCTAATGGAAACCGATTCGCATCACGCCTGGATGATGTTTGCCGTCGAATCGGGCTCGTTTCGTTACGAAATCGATGGAGAGGAAGGGACGGCCGAGCGGGGAGACCTTGTATTCTGTCCGCCGTTCACGACGTTCCGGCGCGTCATCGTCAAGCCTCTGACGTTCTTCGTCTTCAACTTCTCGCTGCATGCCGGAGAACGGGACGACTCTGCGGGGCAAAGTCCGGATGTATGGGCGGGAGATAAGGGGCGAAGCGGCCTGCCTTCCGGCAAAGTGACGATCCGCGACGTGCAGCGGCTCGCCTCCGACTTCGATTATTTGCGATCGGTGTGGGAGCTTGACGAAGAGCCATATGCGAGTCGTAAGCAATATTTGCTGCTAGACATATGGCGGCTGTATGGCTGGGAGACGGATGCGAACCGCCGCTTTGCGAGCGTGCGCGAAGATCCTCTGATGGAACGGGCGGAGCTGCTGATCCGGGAGCGGGCTCACGTACCGTTCAGCATGAAGGAGCTGGCCGGAGAGCTCGGACTAAGCCCGGTCCAGCTGACGAGAAGGTTTACCTCGGCGTACGGCAAGACGCCCGGAGCGTACGGAGCCGCCCTGCGTCTGAACAAAGCCCGGGCACTGCTGGTGGAAACGGACTGGACGCTCGACGATATCGCCCGCCGCTGCGGGTACGACAACGGCTTCTATTTCAGCCGGGCTTTCTCGGCCAAGATGGGCATGCCGCCTTCGCACTACCGCGAATCGAACCGGCTGTAGACGGTCCTTTCTTTCCATTCCTGAACGATGACGTGGAGCAGCAGCAGCAACGAGCCGGCGGATAAGGCCAAATCTGCAGCGTTCAAAATCCCTTCGCCCATCACGAGGTAATCGGTCACTTTCCCGAACAAGATCCGGTCCAGCGTGTTGCCCGCGGCTCCGCCGATCAGCAGCGCGGCGCCGGCTTCCGGCATAAACCCTTTCAAATGGCCTTTCCGGCGCGCGATCAGCAAACCGGCTATCACCGCGATTCCGACGATGATGAACAGCCGTCCGTATCCTTGAAAGGAGCTTCTGGCCGCTCCGCTATTCTCGTAAAAAGTCAACAGGATGCGCCCGTTCCACAGTGCGGCGGATTCGCCTACCTCCATATAAGCTCTGACCGCGATCTTCAATAACTGATCGACGACGGCTACGGCCAGCGCGACGGCATAGAACATTCGTCCATCCCCTTCCTTTACTAAGCAAAAAGACGGCAACCGGGCCCAAGACCCGAATCGCCGTCTTTCCTTGTTTTGTTACGCTTGTTTGGCGCCTTCGATTTCGAGCGAAATTTTGATTTCGTCTCCGATCAGGACACCGCCCGCTTCCAATACGGCGTTATACGTCAAACCGTAGTCGCTGCGCTTGATTTTGCCTTTGCCGCTGAAGCCTGCTTTCTCATTGCCCCATGGATCTTTGCCGGCGCCTTCGAACGTGACCGAGAACGTCTCGGAACGAGTTACGCCGCGAATCGTTACATCTCCGGTAACGTCGTATTCGTCGTCGCCTTTGGAAGCGATGCTCGTCGACTTGAACTGGATTTGCGGGTATTTCTCGGTTTCGAAGAAATCGGCCGAGCGCAAATGATTGTCGCGGTCCGAATTGCGGGTATCGATGCTGTTCACGTCGATATTGAACTCGATGCTCGCTGTAGTCAAATCGGCCGGATCGGCTTCGACCTTCGCTTCGAAAGTATGGAAAGTGCCTTTCACGTTCGCGATCATCATGTGTTTCACCGAGAAGTCGATGCTGCTGTGCGTAGAATCGATTGCCCAAACTGTTTTTGCCATTGTCATATTCCTCCTTAAAATAACTTACGTTTAGTTATTAACTTACGTTTAGTAACAATAATCTTATTGTATGGGATTGCTCGTTGTTTGTCAATCTTAAAATTGAGATTTTTAAAATTGTGTTACTTTTCGTAAGTTAGTGTATAATAGTAATTATCTTATGTCAAGTTAATTAATCGCGAAGGGGTGATACCGTGTGAACAAGCCTCCGTCATTATTATGTCCCCGGTTTGAGAAAGGAATGAGCATCTTGAATAAGCGTTGGACCGGTCTAATCGTGTACCAGCTTCTATCCGGTCCCCAACGTTTCTGCACGATCGAAACCGCTCTGCCGATCAGCGGAAGGCTGCTGTCCGAGAGGCTCAAAGATTTGGAGAGCGAAGGCATCGTCAACCGCGAAGTGTTCCCGGAAACGCCGGTCCGCATCGAATATTCGTTGACCGAGAAAGGGCTCGCGCTGGAACCGGCCCTACGCGAAATCGAGGAATGGTCGTACCGGTGGGTCGAGATTGATGAGGCGTAAGCGTTCGTTCCTTTCCTTATTTTCAGGTGCAAAACCGCTTATGCTCGCTGCCAAGAATCCCTACATGCCTAAGTGCAGGCTGATGACGCGGGCCCTGCTACGTGCAAAGGCCCCTAGGCTGATTCCGGCTAAACGGCCGGTTGGGTCATTTCAACGGCAATCTTAATGCACATTTGTACCCAGATCGATGAAACTTGCCCGAATTTCGCGGACAACATGCGCTTATGCATTTGCGCATCCTAAAAAACGTCTATCGACCTACTTCGAAGGTACGCGGCCCGCAATTTAGCGGTAAACGCCAACGGAAATCGAATTCCAATCCCCGCTCAAATGACGCCTTCCTCTCATTGCTCCAATAAAAACAAAAAATCCAGCCAATACGGCTGGATCAGACTATCGAGCGAGCATCTCCTTAAACCATCAAACGTTCACGGTATTCGGCTCTTCCGCCGGCTCGGACGCTTCCAGAAACTTCTCGCAGTCGAGCGCCGCCATGCAGCCCGTACCCGCAGCGCTGATCGCCTGACGGTAGCGGCTGTCCTGAACGTCGCCGCAAGCAAATACGCCCGGAATGTTCGTCTCCGTCGTGCCCGGCTTGACGAGCAAATAGCCGTGGTCGTCGGTCGTCAACTGGCCGCCCAGAAACTTCGTGTTAGGCGTATGGCCGATTGCGACGAACAAGCCGTTCGTTTCGATCGTTTCCTCCAGGCCGGTCTCGTTGTTTTTGACTTTCAATCCGGTTACGCCGCGTTCGTCGGTCAGTACTTCGAGCGGAGTCCGGTTCAGCTTCCAGCTGATTTTCGGATTCGCCCGCGCCCGGTCCTGCATGATTTTCGAGGCTCTCAGCTCGCCACGCCGGTGGACGAGCACAACTTCGGACGCGAAGCGGGTCAAGAAGTTCGCTTCCTCCATCGCCGAATCGCCGCCGCCCACGACTATGATTTTTTTATTGCGGGAAAAAAATCCGTCGCACGTCGCGCACGTACTCACACCGCGGCCGATATTTTCTTTCTCGCCCGGAATGCCGATATATTTCGCCGACGCCCCGGTCGAGACGATAACGGACTCGGCTTGAATTTCGCCCATCCCTTCCACCGTAAGCGTAAACGGACGCTTGGACAAGTCGACTTGGTTGACCCATCCGGTCTGGAAGCTGGCTCCAAACCGTTCGGCTTGCTTCCGCATATTGTCCATCAGCTCCGGTCCCATGATGCCGTCCGGAAATCCGGGGAAGTTCTCCACTTCCGTCGTCGTCGTGAGCTGTCCTCCCGGCTCCTGCCCTTCGATAACGAGCGGATTCAAGTTCGCTCTTGCCAAATATATCGCGGCCGTCAGCCCTCCAGGGCCTGTGCCGATTATAACCGTTTTATACATAACAATCCCTCCTTATAGAAACAATCATACCACCGCTTCGGCCAAGCATCATGAAGAACGGATGAACACAAAATGAAACCTTCATGAAGGTCTCATGAAGGTTTCGTGAAGATCTGGTTTCAATCGGCGATGCGGTAGCCGATCCCCCGCACGGTCGCAATGTACCGAGGAGTCTTCGGATCGTCGCCGAGCTTGTGCCGCAGGCTCTTGACATGGACGTCGAGCGAATTGCTGCCGCCGAAGTAGCTGTCGCCCCACAGCTGCCGCATCATGTCCTGCCGGGTCAGCACGCCGCCGCCATTCGCCAGCAGCAATTTGAACAGATCGAACTCGGTGCGGGTAAGCTCTATTCTTACGCCGGCTTTATGGACCGTTATCCGTTTCAAATCCATCACGACGTCTTTATGCCTTAACCATTGGCCGGCACTTTCCGGGACCGGAAGCGGGTCGTTCCGGCTCGCCAGCTCCTCGACCTTCGCCAAGGCGGTCTGAATCGGACACGGCCATACGAGGCTGTCGGCGCCGGCCGCCGCTTCTTCGGCCGAATCGCCGATAAGCATCAACGCGTTATGGGCGAACGATGCCGGTTTCGCCGAATCGGCTGCGGCGGCTTTCGTACGGTCTACAATGACCAGGTCGCTCTGAATCGTCGGAAGGATCGGATCGGTCTCATGATGGAAAACCAGCACATCGTAGCAGCGGATCGTGAGCGCCATAACCAGAGACCGGACGGAGGCCGGATACGGGCTGATGATGACAACGCGTCTCGTCGTTTCGCAGAAGGCGCCTTCTTCCAACCCTTCCATCGTATCCGCCGCAAGATCGGTCGAACCGCCGGCGGCCGATGTTTCGTTATTCGTATAGCGTTGCAAGAGGCGCACGCTCCTTTACCCTTCGGATATGGCCATTGCTATCAGTTTAGGGCACCGGCGATTGCCGAGTCAAGAAACGCGCAGTTTGCGTACTGGATCATTTCGCCATGGCGATTTCCCGTCTCGCTCCGCGGCCCCGCGACATCGATAAATATAAACTGAAGAGCAGCACGATCGCCCCGAGCACGTATGGGGCATTAATATGGATTTCGAACAACGTTCCGGCCACGGCGGGTCCGAAAATGTTGCCGAGACTCATGTAAGCATTATTCATGCCGGCGACGAAGCCTTGCTCCTCCCCTGCCGATTTGGACAGAAGCGTATTGATGGCCGGGCGCATAATGGAAGTGAGTGCAAAGAACAACACCGTCAGAACGAGCACGTACGTGAAATTGCCTGACAGCAGCATCAGGATCAGCGTGACTGCCGACAGCAGGAACGTCCAGTTGATCAGAGCCCTTTCCCCGAACCGGTTGATCAGCCTTCCGATGAATACCGCTTGAATAACCGTTCCCGCCAAAGCGCCTACCGTAAAAATGATCGAAATATCCATCGGCGTATAGTGGTGCTTCTCATCGACAAACAACGGGAAAATCGCTTCAAAATTGGCAAGCCCGAACGTCAGCGAGAAGATCAGAAGCAACAATACGATATAGGAGGACTTGAACGATTTGCCGAATTGTTTGAAAATATTTTCCCGCTTCATATTGGCGCGTCTCGAGGCCAGCTGCGCTTCCTTCGATAAAGACTCCGGCACGAACAATAGCGATCCGATCGTCGCCAGCACCCCGACTGCAGCCGATACGTAGAACGGCGCCCGAAGCCCGAACTCGGCGAGAAACCCTCCGATACCCGGACCGATCGCGAAGCCGAGCGACATCGAAGCGCCGAGAAGACCTAATCCTTTCCCGCGCTTCTCATCCGTCGTAATGTCGGCGACATAGGCCAGCATCGCCGGAATCATCGCCGCCGCACCGATCCCCATGACGAGTCTGGACACATACAACAGCCATATTTGCCCGGCTGCGGCGAAGATCAGGTTGGAGATCGTAAACAGCAGCAATCCCGAGACGATCATCCGTTTGCGTCCGTATTTATCGGACAGCTCCCCCGCTATCGGGGAAAAAATAAATTGCGTAATCCCGAACGCCGCTACAAGGTAGCCGGCCGTTTGGCCTCCCGCACCGAACTCCCTCAGAAAATCGGGCAAAACGGGAATGATCAGCCCGATTCCAAGCATCGCGATAAACATGTTGATCATGAGCAAAAGCATTTGCTTTTGTCCTTGTGCAGCTCTCTCCATTGTTCCACTCATCCTATCCGGAATTTTTTTATCTCTATTATGGTTTGATCAGTTCGGCCAATAGCTCATAGGATCGCAGCCGGGCCTGGTGATCGTAAATGTGCGCTACCGCCATGATTTCGTTTGCTCTCGTATCTGTAATGAATCGCTGCAGCTTTGCCTTGACCGTCTCCGGTCCCCCGATAATGGAGGAGCCGAGCGTTTGCTGCAAGGCGGCCTTCTCCTGCTCGGTCCATAGACCGTCCATCGTGTCCACCGGAGCGGGAAGCGGTCCCGGATTGTTCCGGATGAAGCTCAGGAACAGCTGTTGACCGGAAGTCGCAAGCCGTTTGGCTTCTTCGTCCGTATCCGCGGCGATCACATTGACCGCTACGATCGTATACGGTTCGGCCAGCACTTTGGACGGCTGGAAGTTGCGATGATAAATTTCCAGAGCCGGAAGCAGCTGATTCGGCGAGAAATGACCGGCGAAGCCGAACGGCAGCCCGAGCCGGGCAGCCAGTCTCGCACTGAAATCGCTGGAGCCGAGCAGCCAAATCGGAATCGACGTTCCTTCGCCCGGAATCGCTCTGACGGGCATCGTCCCCGAGAAGTAGGCGCGCAGCTCTTCCAGCTGGTCCGGGAAATCGTGACCGTCGCTTCCCCGGCTCCCCCTTATCGCGTATGCGGTCCGCTGATCCGTGCCGGGAGCGCGGCCGAGGCCCAGATCGATACGTCCGGGGTAGAGCGCCTCGAGCGTTCCGAACTGTTCGGCGATGACGAGCGGGGCATGGTTCGGCAGCATAATACCTCCCGCGCCTACCCGTATGGTGGAAGTGCCTGCCGCCACATGACCGATGACGACCGAAGTGGCGGAGCTCGCGATACTCGGCGAGTTATGGTGCTCGGCGAGCCAGAACCGGGTATATCCCCACTTCTCGGCATTCCGGGCAAGATCGAGCGAATTTCGCAGCGATTCGGCGGGAGTACCGCCCACGACAATCGGGGCAACGTCGAGAACCGATAATTTAACCATTCATAAGCACCGCCTTTACCGAATTCACTTAACTGTATCCATTTTAGATACATTACAGTGCAAAAAAAATGAAGACTCAGAACTTTAACGGAATAACGTGACTGCTTTCTAACGACCGGGACTAGCCGGTCCGCAAAGACCCGGTCGTAAGTCAGGGCGGAATTCCGTTAAAGTTCTTTACAATGTTTAACCTGCTCCAAAACGTCTTGGATCGTAGTTTGCTCGAGGCATTTTCTGTAATGGACTTCGGCTTCGTCGAATATATGATCCATCACGACATGCATTTTGGAGGAAATGAGACAAGAATGCTCCGGGTTCCCCGAATTCCAATTCGGCTTCAACGCTCCGCACGAGATCGCACGGTATATTTGGGCCAACGTGACTTCCTCGGGGTTACAATTCAATATGTAACCACCTCCGACGCCTTCCTTCGTCCTGACAAACCCTTGTTCGCGCAACAAGCTCATAATTTTGCGGATCCTCGTCGGATTGGTCGATACGTTTCGGGCGATCAGCTCGCTGCTGGCCATATGATCGGGCAAATAAGCAAGAAAGACCAAGCTGTGGACCGCAACGGTAAATTCACTGTTCATCGGGCTGAAGCTCCTCTCTCTCCGAGGAGAATACTGTTATGGTAATGCATACAGTTTAACAAGTCAATACAATTTCATGCCGGGCACAAAAATAGCCCCACAATGTGGGGCGGAAGTTGTTGAAACAGTCTCTTTTTGACTTTCTCAACAGCCTGAGCCCCACAACGCGGGGCGCAACCGGTGCATGAATCTAGTTATAGCCCGGCATCCCACTTAACGGCAGCGCGTCGTCTCCTGCTAGGCTGGTCGGCGCTAAAGCCGGTTCTTAAGCTTGCCAGCCGGTGCTAAGTCTACGCAAGCTGAAGTTCCCGCTATTCCGGCAACTAGATGGAAAACCTCCATTTCATTCCGGCTAGCAAGGCCGAAAAGCGATTTTTACTGGAAAACATGCCGTTATTTTGGTTCAATATCGGCGAAAGACGCCCAAATGTCGAAAATAGCTGTATGTTTTCCATTAGCCTGACGGCAATCAGGCCGGTAACCGGAAAATAACTGTATGTTATCCATTTCGGAGTGGCGCTTCTCCGTCAGCGGCTCTTGACAAGCAGGTCTACGGCTTGCTTGACCATTTTACTCGTATCCCGGCCGGCTTCCTTTTCTTCCAGAATGCATTGCTCCAGATTGACCGCGACGATGTAGGCAATCGCCTTGTCCGCCGCGCTCCGTACCGCGGATATTTGGCTGACCACATCTTTGCAGTGCTGCTCTTCCTCCATCATTTTCAATACGCCGCGAATTTGCCCTTCCATCCGCTTCAATCTTTTCTTTACGTCATCATCGTATATCATCGCGAACGCCCTTCCTTCCATCCATACCGGTATAGGTATATTATTGCAGACAACCATGGCGAAGACAACAACAGTCGGAAGGGGCGGGTTTCTATAACTTATATAAACAAATTCACCTTCGCATCGGCGGCATCGCCCAAATAAGCGGCAACCCCCGCGTATTCGATTCCGTCCAGCAGCTCTTCCTCCTGCAAGCCAAGAAGTTCCATCGTCATCGTGCAAGCGACTAGCTTAACGCCTTGCTCTTGAGCCAGCTCGATCAATTGGGGAAGCGTCAGCGCACGATGCTTCTTCATTACGTGCTTGATCATTCGGGGACCGATCCCGCCGAAATTCATTTTGGACAAACCGAGCCGATCCGCCCCGCGCGGCATCATCGCCCCGAACATCTTCTCGAGCCAACCCTTCTTCACCGGTACCGGCGAATCTTTGCGCAGCGCGTTCAATCCCCAGAACGTAAAAAAGATCGTCACTTCATGGTCGTACGCCGCCGCCCCGTTCGCTATGATGAAAGCCGCGATCGCTTTATCCAATTCCCCGCTGAATAGAACGATGGTCGTCTTTTCCTTCTTATCCGTCATCCTCATCACCTTTCGACTATTTACTTATACATGTATGGGTATATGATTTGCCCAAAAAAAATCATCTCTTCTGTACGATAAAAATAAATACCCCGTTTTCCTGTTTCGTCTCCAACAGTTCGTGCCCCGTCTGGCTCACCCATGCCCTAAAATCGTACATCGCCCCTTTGTCGGTTGCCTGCAGCTCCATAATTTGACCCGTTTCCAGACTGTCCATTCCTTTCTTCGCCTTGACGATCGGCATCGGACAAGCAAGCCCTTTGGCGTCTACGATCAAATGTGCCATATTGCGTATTCCTCCTCCGCTTAATGATGGTGTACCGCGCACCGGTTCGGCCCTATTTCCAATTCTGCAGCGCGTTCCGGCACTACATGCTGCTCTCCTCTGTTAATGGCCACGATCTCTTCAAAGTTCGGCGGCTTCTCCGTGTCGGCGGCTCCGGCCACTTGCTCGGTAAATGATTCCCGATCGGCATTCATCATGATGTCATTGTTAGTCCGGATATGGCCGAGCGTCGCTCCGACTATGCCGTCTGCGTTCATTTCGCTAATATCCGCATAATGTGCGGGCAGAACGAGGACATCGTCCAACAACCTGCTCACTTTATGGAACACGGTATCGTACAAATCTTCCGCCCATTCCTTCGGCTTGCCGCCCAGATCGGGCCGCCCCAATCCGCCTACGAAAATCGTATCTCCCGACATCAAATAGGCATTGTTCAGCAGAAACGAAGTGGAGCCCGGCGTATGACCCGGCGTCGGGATGGCGAGCACATCCACTTCCGCTTGACCGAAGCGGATCGAAGCGTGGTTTTCCAGCGGTTCGTAATGCAGGTCGGTCCCTTTCACTTCTCCGGAAGAAATGTAGTAGGTCGCCCCTGTCAATTCGGCCAGTGCCCTCCCTCCCGAGATATGATCGGCATGCAAATGGGAGTCGACAACGTGCTCGATCGTGAAAAGATGCTCTTTCGCAAGCTCCGTGTAAATCTCGATATTGTGACCGGGGTCCACGACCATCGCCTTACCTTCGGAAACGATAACGTAGGACAAGCATCCTTTGGACAACCGGTTGATCTGGATGAATTTCAAAGAAGAATGGGATGCTACTACCGTCGGGTAATAAAATTGGCTCCACGCCAACATCCCGCCTTCTAGGACCGAGGCCATGTACCCTTTATCCGCCAGAAGCCCGGCGACGAATTGCGCCGATCCCCCTTTGGCGCATACGACGACGATGTTCCGGTCTTTCGGCAAATCTTTGTAATTTCTCTCGTCCTCATCCAGAAAGTTGAAATAAGGCACATTTATCGACTTCGTCGTATGGCCTTCAATTTTCCAGGAGGAATATTCTTCCTTATTGCGAACGTCTAGAATGAACGCCTCTTGGCTGGAATTCATAACGGCATGCAGCTGTTGTGCCGTAATCGACGACACGTTTGCCATGCAAATTCGCCTCCTTCTCGGGCTTAATCTTTCTCAACCTCGTAAGTCCACTGCGACATTCCGGGAACTACATTGCGGATATGTCTGAACCCTTTGGCGCTCAACATCCGGCAGGCCGTATCGCTGCGATTGCCGGAACGGCATACGATAAAGTATTGTTTATCGGGATCAAGCTGCGCAATATGCGTCTCGATTTCTCCGAGCGGAATCGAAACCGCGCCCGGTATACGGCCAAAAGCATATTCGGCGGGTTCCCGCACATCGATGATCGTTGCGCTTCCGCCCGATTCAAGCTCGGACCGAAGCTGCTCATTCGTTACCGTATGCGGATAGCTCATGTCCGCTTTCGTATCGGAAGCTTCGGCTTTCCGGATAAAATGACGGTAAACCCCGTCTTCCTCCTTCATGCCGACATAGTGGTGACCTGTACGACCGGCCCAGCCCGACAGATCGGCGACCGAGCCTTTATCCGTTGCCCGCACCTCCAACACTTCCCCTGCTTTCATGTCATCGATTGTTTTCTTGGTCCGGACGACCGGCATCGGACACGCCAGCCCCTCGCACTCCAAAATCCGATCCGCTTGCAAAGCTGTCATCGATTACAACCTCCCGAAAATGATTGTTTAATTACATACCCATAGGGGTATGTTTCACCGCAAAAAAAATCTGGTATTGCAGCAGGCAGGTTAAACAGCATTCATACGGCCCCCTACCAGTTGACGGTGACACCCGCAGCAATCCGACGATTTACATATACCCGTATGGGTATATGAACACTGTAACCAAATCGCTCTCCTTCGTCAACACCGAGTACATAAATTAGGTTTATCTCCCAAAGGGAATATGATATATTAGTGGCTGTCTATTTTTTGTATATTTCATCTATGAGGTGGCCCGCAAAATGAACGGAAGCGCTTTTTATGCAGTGGTAGCCGCTGTAGCGGCATTGGTATTGTGGAGAAGAACGAGAAGCATGTACCGTCCGATACGAGGTAACGGGATTCGGTTATTAGTCCCTCTTCTATTCATGCTTCCTGGAGTGACGCTGTTGCTGGACCCGAACGTAAATTTACCGGCTTGGGCTTATGGAGCAGCTTTCGGTCTTGGCATCGTGTTCTCAATCCCGCTGATTTGGACGACCGAATACGAGATAAGAGAAGACAACCTGATCTATGCCAAGAAAAACTGGGGGTTCGTCGCGGCTTTCGTAGGTATTGTGATCATACGGTTTGTTCTTCGAATTGTCCGACATGGATCCACAAACATTAATGGCATTGTTCCTAATGGTAGCATTCGGCTATATTCTTCCATGGAGGATTGTATCGTTTATCAAATTCCGGCGTTTGGTCAGCCGATGCTCTACAGCACCGCATAGCTAATCACAGGAATCGCTATCCCGCAAGGATGCTTTTTACTATGAAGCGGCCGATGATGTCCATCGGCCGCTTCTTATACTTTGTAAATGTATATCCCCATCTAGTTAGATCCCCGCTGCCGCATAGCCTCGAACAACAGCACGGTCGCGGCCATAGCCACATTAAGCGACTCGGCTTGCCCCTTCATCGGGATAATGACGTGCTCGTCGATCTGTGCGGCCACTTCAGGCGAGACGCCTTTCCCTTCATTGCCGAGCACAAGCCATGTAGCTCCGGTAAAATCGGCTTCATAGCACGTCCGTTTCGCCTGCAGGCTCGTGTTGACGAGCCGGATGCCGTGCGATTTCGCCTTGGCGATCAGCGGCAGCAGATCGGCTTCCGCTACGGCAACGTGGAACAGCGAGCCCATCGTGGAGCGGACCGTCTTCGGGTTATACAAGTCCACGGTCCCTTGACCCAATACGACGCCGGACGCTCCGACCGCATCGGCCGAGCGAATGATCGTACCCAGGTTGCCGGGATCTTGCAAACCGTCCGCCACCACGACCAACCCGTTCGGAATATCGAGCAGCGTTTCCGCCGACCGGGACGATTTACGGACAATGGCGATAACGGGCTGAGGCGTCTGAGCATCCGAACATTTGGCCAGCACCTGCTCGCTGACCGGCACGCATTCCAGCTTCGTATCGGCCTGGACATACGATTCGATCTCGGCCGGGATTCCGCGCTCCTCCGAATATAGCAGCGCCTCGACTCCTGCATTATATATCAACGCCTCCTGAACGAGGTGAATGCCTTCGACCAGATACAAGCCTTGCTTGTCCCGTCCTTTTTTGTCCAGAAGCTGCGCCCATAGCTTGACTCTCGGGTTGTGGATCGAAAGAATCGGTTCCGGTCGGCGCATTATTTGGCCACTTCCGCAAACGCCCGTTCCAGATGGCGCAGTTGATCGTTCTCGCCTACGACGACAAGAATATCTTCATGCTTGATCGTATCGTCCGCATTCGGGGAAATGTTCATTTTATCCCCGGTTTTAAGCGCCATGACGTTGCACCCGTACTTGGCCCGGATATCCAGCTGACGCAGCGTTTGACCGATCATATTCGCGGACGCCTTCAGCTCGACGATGCTGTAATCGTCGGACAGCTCGATAAAATCGAGTATATTGGGAGATATTAAATGGTGCGCGACGCGAAGTCCCATATCCCGTTCGGGGAAAATGACTTTGTCGGCTCCGATTTTTTTCAACACTTTGCCGTGCAGTTCGGTTTGAGCTTTGACCACCAGGAGCGGAACACCCAAGTCCTTGAGAATCAAAGTCGTCAATATGCTCGACTGAATGTCTTGACCGATCGCTACGACGACTACATCGAAGTTGCGGATGCCCAGCGCCCGCAAAGCTTCCTCATCGGTCGAATCGGCTTGAACCGCATGGGTGACCATGCCGGAAACTTCCTGCATCCGCTGCTCGCTGGAGTCGATCGCGAGCACCTCGTAGCCCAGCTTGTACAGCGACATGGCGACGCTTGAACCGAAACGTCCCATTCCGATAACGGCGTATTGCTTCGTTTTCATTCCCATGCTCCCTTCTGTACCCCAAAAAGTGAAGCTTATGCTGCGAGGCCGATTCCTAATGCTTTTCGGGGACCCGCTCCTGCAGCCTTTATGATTCTTATTATACCACACCGACACCGCGGCACCATATTCCAGCCTTCGGGACCATACATGAACCCCGACAGTTGTGTGCATATTAACTTACGAGAACGACGAAACCGGAGGTCACATCATGATTTTAAGCTTACGGCAAGCGATCATTCAACGCGTTCACGACAAATCGGCTGAGGAGCTGATCGAAGTGATCAACGACTCGATCGGCGGCGACGACAAGGCGCTGCCCGGACTCGGAGTCCTGTTCGAATTGATTTGGGAGCATAGCGGACAAGCGGAACAAAGCAGCATGGCCGCTACTTTAAAAAGTCAGCTGGATGCCGGAGCCAAATAAGCCGCTTATCGATCCGCCGCATATAACAGCCGCCGTTCGTCGTATCCCCCGACGTTTCGGCGGTTGTTTGATTTGCGGCAAAGTATTGCAACCGCTCCCATAACCGAATATGCTTATAAGTAAAACGTTTATCGAAGTACTTCGAAGATGAGCGACCGCGATTAAGCGGAAGGTTTCCTTGGTAAAGAATGCCGCATTTCGCTTTAACACTTTAGCGAACTTAAACATTCTTTATCGTTATCAAATCGCCCAGAAGTGAAGATCTGCTTCGTAGCTTATTCCTGTTACTTCTGGGGGAGCCCCCGTTATCTATAGAAATTGGCTTCGCATCATTTTCTATACAAGAAACAGACCGTATCAGCTTGCCTACTAGCGGAGGTGCCAAAGTGAGAATGCTTGTTGCGGAGGACGACCGCTCCGTTTGCGAAATGCTCCGGTTGTTTCTCCACGAAGAAAACGTGCAGGCCGTGTTCGTCCATGACGGCAGCGAAGCCGAACGGCTATTCCGCGGGCAGCATTGGGACTTTGTCCTGCTGGACTGGATGCTGCCGGGGCGGGACGGACTGGAGCTATGCGCGGAATTCCGCAAAATCTCCGATACCCCGATCATTCTGCTGACGGCCAAAACCGATGAGAAAGACCGGATCGCGGGCCTGGAGTCCGGCGCCGACGATTACGTGACGAAGCCGTTCAGCCCGCTTGAGCTGATGGCGAGAGTCAAAGCGGTCATGCGCCGCTATAAAGCTACCGGGCGGCCCGAATCATCCGGACACGATCCGTCCGAACATACCCGGATTCGGCACATGGAGCTGCATATCGACACCGGATCGCGGGAAGTGACGATCGGCGGCCGGCCTATCGCCAATTTGACGCCGAAGGAGTTCGAGCTGCTCGTCCTATTCGCCAGCCATCCGAAGAAAGTGTTCACGCGGGAACAGTTGATCGAAACGGTGTGGGGATTCGACTACTACGGAGAAGACCGCACGGTCGATGTACATATCAAGCGGCTGCGCAACAAAATTGCAACGCCCGAACGCCAATGGATCGTGACCATATGGGGTGTCGGCTACAAGTTGGAGGACTGACCACCGATGCGGATGCCCAAGCAACGATTCCGATTCACTTTTTTTCAACGCCAATTCCTCAGCCATCTGCTCGTGGCGCTGCTGCTCCTCGCGCTCCTCGGCTCCGCCTTTACTTATTTCGCCAAGCACCGGATCATCTACAAGAACAAAAGTGAAGAGCTGGTCGGTTCGACGCGCGCAATCGCCCGCATCCTGCAGCGGGAGGAAAACGCCGGACCGGCTTTGGCCAACTTCCGTATTTTTTTGAACGAACGCAAAATCTCGATTGTCCTCATGAACCGCAACGGCGAAGTGATGGAGAAAGATTACTCCATGCTTGCTCAGCCTCTGCGCAATAAGCAAGTGATCGACAGCTTGCGCAAGCAATTATGGACGGTGCAGAACGACCAGACGTTCGCCATCGAGAAGCAAACGGCCGATCCGCTCATGGTGGCGGCAAGAACGGTGAAGCAGAAGGGCAAGAAAGAAGAAATCGTGCTGTTCGCCGTATCGCCGATCCGGGGACTGAACGAAACGATAACGGATATGGACCGGGTTATTTTTTATTCCATGGGTGCCGCGCTCGTCCTTACGTTGATCGTCGTCTTCCTGCTGTCGCGCGGCATGGGCAGGGCGGTCCGGACAATCCGGCAAGCGGCCGGATCGATCGCGGAAGGGCAGTATGATACGCGGATCGCCATGACCCGGACGGACGAGCTGGGAGATTTGGCGCGCGATTTCAATGCGATGGCGGTCCAGCTTCAGCAATCGTCGGATAAGCTGGGTATTGCAGAGACGAGACGACGCCAGTTTTTGTCGGACGTCTCCCACGAGCTGCGAACGCCGCTCACATCGGTACGCGGCATCGTGGAAGCTTTGAAAACCGGCATCGTTACCCCCGAAGAACGGCACAAGGCGTACGGCATTATCGAGAAAGAAACGATCCGGCTCATCCGCCTGATCAACGAGCTGCTCGATATCGAGAAAATGCAGACCGGCCAGATCACGCTGAACAAAGCCGATTATAGGGCCAAAGACATTCTCGAAATCGTCGCGGAAACACTCGACGTGCTCGCAGCGCAAAAAAACTTAAAACTGCTGGTGGAATGTACCGAGCAGCTTGTTTGGCACGGCGATTACGACAGGCTGATCCAGATCGCGATGAACGTCGTCAAAAACGCCATTCAATTTTCCGACTTCGGCACGATACGGCTCTCCGCGGCAGAAACGGACGACCGGACCGTCATCGAGATCAGCGACGAGGGGATGGGCATAACGCCGGAAGAACGCGAGCGGATATTCGACCGATTTTATAAAGCCGACCCTTCCCGCTCCAAGGAAAAAGGTGAAACCGGGCTCGGCCTGTTCATCGTCAAGCAGCTGACGGAAGCGCACGGCGGCACGGTTGAAGCGGACAGCGAACCCGGCATCGGCACGACGTTCCGGCTGTCGTTCCCGAAACGGGCGTTTGATGGCGACGTAACCGCCGGCGAATCGGGACGCCAAGCGGACGCATGACGGCCCCGCTCATCGAAGCAAACCCGTTGGCGGCGGCTGTATAACGGAACTATATTCCGCTAACGACCGATAAAACATGCTCGCCGGCAAAATAACGGAACTATTTTCCATTATTCGGCCTTTTAGCCACCATGGCAGCACGAAATTCATGGTTTAGTGCACTGTAGTTCCGCTAATAACAAAAATAGCCGGGAAATATTCGATTTAGCGGATTACAGTTCCGCTATCGCTCGAACAAGCAAAAAGCCTCCGGGTCCGCTGCCAAGAGCGGTTCCCGAAGGCTTCTTTTTAAGGCGCCGTTTCCAGAAACTTCGCCTGAGGCATTTTCTCCATCGCGCTGCGCATCGCGTATTCGTTCTCGAACAGCGCCACGTAATTGTCCTTCTTGTCTTTCACGAGCTGCGAGTTGATCCGGAACTTCGCCGGGTCAAGCTTGTCGTCAACCACCCAGCGCGCGAATTGAAACGGGAGTCTATGAAGCAAGATGTCCACGCCGTATTCGGCTTTCATCCGATACTCCATAACCTCGAACTGCAGTTGTCCGACTACGCCGAGAATCAACTCATCGAACCCGCTCGTCGTGTGGAACACTTGAATCGTGCCTTCTTCGGTCAGCTGGTCGATTCCTTTAAGGAACTGCTTTTGCTTGAGCGCGTTTTTGATCGACACTTTGCTGAACATTTCCGGCGAGAACGTCGGCAGCTCGTCATACACGATATCTTGGCCGCCCTGCGAGAGCGAGTCGCCGATCCGGAATATGCCGGGATCGAACAGCCCGATAATATCTCCCGGGAACGCCTCTTCCACGATATCCCGTTCTTGGGCGAGGAATTGCTGCGGCTGCGACAGCTTGATCTCTTTCCCGGCGCGTACATGCTTGACCGCCATCCCGCGCTCGAACTTGCCCGAGCAAATGCGCAGGAACGCGATCCGGTCCCGGTGCGCCGGGTTCATGTTCGCCTGGATTTTGAAAATGTATCCGGAAAACTTCTCGCACGTCGTCGGATCAATTTCGCCTTGGCTGCTGTTGCGCGGCTGTGGCTGCGGCGCCAGCTCCAGGAAGTTCTCCAGAAACGTCTGCACCCCGAAATTGTTAATGGCGCTGCCGAAAAAGACGGGAGTCAACTCGCCCTTGCGCACTTTCTCCAGATCGAATTCGTCGCCGGCCACATCGAGAAGCTGAAGCTGCTCCTGCAGCTGCTCATACAAGTAATCCCCGGCGATCTCCCTCACGAGCGGATCGTCGTAGCCGCTTACTTTGCGAACTTCGATATGGTCGTGGTCTCCGTTCTGGAACAGCTCCAGCTGGTTTCGGACCCGGTCGTACACGCCGCAAAACTGCTTGCCCGAGCCGATCGGCCAGTTCATCGGATAAGAGCGGATGCCGAGCACTTGCTCGAGCTCCTCCATCAGATCGAACGGGTCGCGTCCTTCCCGGTCCATCTTGTTCATGAACGTAAAGATCGGAATGCCTCGCTTGCTGCACACCTGGAACAGCTTCTTCGTCTGCGCCTCGACCCCTTTGGCGGAGTCGATCAACATGACCGCGCTGTCGGCCGCCGTCAGCGTCCGGTACGTATCTTCGCTGAAGTCTTGGTGACCCGGGGTGTCGAGTATGTTCACTCTATTCCCCTCGTAGTCGAACTGCATGACGCTCGACGTTACCGAGATTCCGCGCTGCTTCTCGATCTCCATCCAGTCCGAGGTCGCATGGCGGCTCGCCTTGCGTCCTTTGACCGTACCGGCCAAACGGATCGCCCCCCCGAACAGGAGCAGCTTCTCGGTCAAAGTCGTTTTCCCCGCATCGGGGTGGGAGATGATCGCGAACGTTCTTCGCTTCTGTACTTCGTTTTGCATGTTGGTTGCGATTTGATTCATTGTGCTTATCCCTTCCAAGTCACTCTATCTTGCATTATTGGTATCGTCAAACTTTCGCGCGTTCAAGCGGAACGGTCCAATGGGCCGAATCCAGCCATTGCTTCGTCGAAAATTCCCTGCCGCGCACGACGACCCGGTCTTCGTAAACCTGCACATACATCCCCTGCGATCTTTCCGTCGGGCCTTGATTGCGGGTGCGGCCCACGGAAGCGTTTGTAAACCAGTGGAACGTTTCTTTGGTATAGTGCGGCGTCCCGTTGTCGAAATCTTGATGGGTATGTCCCGAGATGACGAACACATTTCGGTACGGCTTCAAAATGTCGCGGAATTCCTTGGCGCGGACTACGCGGTGGGAGCCTCCGTCCTGCCCTTCGGGAGGAAGCGGCTGATGGATAATAATGATGGTCGGCTTGGCGCCGGTCGTCTCCGCAAGCTTCGCCTTGAGCCAAGCCAGCTGCTCGTCGGAATACCAGGCCCCCTCGCCTACCTCGGGCTTTTCTTGCATGTACGCTTCCTGGGACATCAGGATGACCCGGCAGCCGTTAATGGCGACATCCTTATAAGGCTTCGTATAGTTGAACATTTTCATGAACCGGGCGCGGGACTGCGCATCCGTCTTGCCATTCGGCAGCGTATCGCGGCTGAACCCGCCGTTATGGATCCATACGTCATAATAGTCGTGATTGCCCATGTTCGCATACACCGGGGGCAGCTTGTAGCCGGCCAAAATCGTTTCCAGCGTCTTGCATTCCG
Source organism: Paenibacillus mesophilus (assembly GCF_005938385.1). Lineage (GTDB taxonomy): Bacteria > Bacillota > Bacilli > Paenibacillales > NBRC-103111 > Paenibacillus_AB > Paenibacillus_AB mesophilus. The sequence continues at coordinate 41,666 of NZ_VCRA01000018.1, read as the reverse complement.
CCTCCATGCCGTAATCGGTCAAATCGCCGCCCAGCAGCACGGCGTCTACGGGAGACCCGAGATGGACGATTTGGTCCAGCGCATGGTTCAATTTTCTCGGCGTGCTCTCATCGTAAATCGAGACGTGCAAATCGCTCAAAACGAACAGCGACAGCAGCGGCTCCGCGGAAACAACCGAAGACGACTCCGGCTTCGTCACAGGGGCCGTAGCATCCCCCGCCGTCATGGGCGGATCGGACCGGCCGAGCCGGGACAGCATTTGGAACATGGCGAAGAAAGAACCCGCCACTACCGCGATCGCGGCAATCAACCACTTCAGAAACCCGCGTCTCGACATGAGCTCACTTCCATTGTTCCAAAATAGGCGGCGCTGATATTCATTATATGAAAAACGTTTCCCGGCGTCTACGCAAGGATGAACGGTCGAATGCCTGGAACATGATGGGACGGAAGATCGCTTTTGCGGCAAATGTCCGAAATACACAAATAACGGAACGGTCCGCTATTTGCCCAGAAATAACGAACTTCCGTTCCGTTACCCGAATGCTTCGCTTACTTCGTCGTCACCGGCGTCGCCCATACGACTTCGCCCTCGTGCTGTCCGTTGACCGGCCACCATTTGAAGCCGTCCTTCGCGAGCAGCTGTACGGCGGCTTCCGGTCCCCACGTTCCGGCCGAATACGAGTGCAGGTCCGTGCTTTGCTCGCGCCATGCCGACTCGATCCGGTCGACGAATTTCCATGCGAGCGCCACCTCGTCCCATCTCGTGAAATAGGTCGAGTCGCCGCGCGCCGCATCGTACAGCAGACGCTCGTACGCTTCCGGCGTGTTGATGCCGACTTCGCAGCTTTGGCAGAAATCCATCGCGATCGGCACGATGCCCCACTGGGAGCCCGGCTGCTTCGCGTTCATTTTCAAATAGATGCCTTCCGTCGGATTGACCCGGAACACGAGCAAATTCGGCTCGAGCTTCGTTTTCCTGGAGAAGTAGACGTTCTCCGGCATATTTTTAAACTCCACGACGACCTCGGTCGTCTTAACCGGGAGTCTCTTGCCCGTGCGGATATAGAACGGAACGCCCGCCCAGCGGAAGTTGTCGACGAACACCTTCGCGGCGAAATACGTCTCCGTCACGGAGTCGGAAGGGACGCCTTCTTCGCTGCGGTAAGCCGGAACCGGCTTGCCTTTCATTTCCCCTGCGGAATATTGACCGCGGACCACGTATTTCTGCACGTCTTCGGGATCTTTGAATATGCGCAGCGAGCGGAGCACCTTCACCTTCTCGTCGCGTATATCTTCCGGCTCCATCCGGCTCGGAGGCTCCATCGCCATCATCGTAATCATTTGCAGCATATGGTTCTGCCCCATATCCCGCAGCGCTCCGGCATGATCGTAATAGCCTCCGCGCTCCTCGACGCCGACCGTCTCGCTGAGCGTAATCTGGATGTTGGCGATATGCTTGTTGTTCCAGAGAGGCTCGAAGAAGGCGTTGGCGAAACGGACGACCTCGATGTTCTGCACCATTTCTTTGCCCAAATAGTGGTCGATCCGATATACCTCGTCTTCGTTGAACACTTGACGGATTTGCTCGTTCAGCTTCTCCGCCGAAGGCAAATCGTAGCCGAACGGCTTCTCGATGACGAGCCGGCGCCAGCCTTTCGTCTCAAGCAGACCGCCGTCGCGCAGATTGAAGCTGACGCTGCCGAACAACTCCGGAGCGAGCGCCAAATAAAACAGCCGGTTGCCGCCGATGTCGTACGTATCGTCCAGCTTATCGGCCAATCCTTTCAACTGCTGGAACGCTTCGAGCTTGTTGATGTCGAGGGACATATAGTGGAAATGGTCGGCGAACTTCTCCCACTGCTTGTCCTCTTCGCCCTTGTAGCGGCCGAACTCCTGAATCGATTGCCGGACGTCCTCCCGGAACTGCTCGTTCGTTCTCGGGCGGCGGGCCAGCCCGATTACCGCGAACCGGTCGGATAATTTGCCTTCGCGATACAAGCTGTAGAAAGCTGGGAACAGCTTTCTCCGTGCCAAATCCCCAGTAGCGCCAAAGATGAAAAAGAGCGTGCGATCCGCTCCGTAATCGTTAAGTTCCGCGATATCGGTCATGGTCCATCATTCTTTCCTATGTATTTACGGCCCGAGGGTCCCGGCCGTTCTGTATGTAGTTTAGCATATCGCACCAAGACAATCCATGGCTTGAGGCGGTTTAAGCTGTGCCGGACGGAGATGGGAATCCCTTATCCTTCCTGCAAGAATGCAGGTTTAACCGAATACGGACGGCTCGCTACAGCTCGGACGCGATCATCGGAGAAGCTACCGTCAGCTTGTACGTTCCATAGATGGAATCGCGGTGCAAAGCGGCTTGCAGGTTCACCTTCCCGGCTGCGCTGCGGACGCCCGGTTCCAGAAGCGCACTGGTGTACGACACGATTTCGCTTCCGGAATCGGTGTAGGATTCGACAGGCGCGGCTTTGTATACAGTACGTACTTTCTCCTTCAGCGCTTTCACGGCTTCCGGGGACAGCACCCCGATATTGCCGCGGACGGTGACCATCCAGTGCGCTTCCACACCGACCCGCTCCATACGGGCAGCCGCGTCGCGCGCCCACGACAGCAGTTTGTCTCTCTCCGCTCCTTCCGGGGCGTCCCAGCGCACGGTTATATTTGTCGAACCGTCCGCCCAGCCGGATAGAGCGACCTCGAGCCGGCCTCCGGCAGCCGATGGCAGCTCGCCCGAAGCGCTGTATAGGCGATGGCCGTTCACATCGGCACCCGGCTTCGCGGCAGTCAAACCGAATTCCCGTGCGGCGTCATCGCCGAGACGCGCGAAGGAGGCGTCATCGCGAGCCGTACGGTACGGACCGGAGTGCTGCAGCACAACCGCGTAGGAAGCCGGCGCATACAAACTGTCGGCGGCTTGAAGCATCGTCTCCATACCGGAAACGGTCGTAGACGAAGTTCTCGTAGACCCGGTATAGGCGACCCAACCGCTCAAAAGCAGCGCTCCCAGCAGCAGAGCTCCCCATAGTCGGCTTTGACGGTTCATCATCCGATCCCTCCCGCAATTGCTGCCCATTATCCAAAAGGTTCCATCTCCTACTAGCATAGCCGAAACTAGCGGAACATGAAAGCGATCCGGCGGCAAAAAAATAGGCGCTCACCCGTTAGGCATCCGACCATGCGCGGAAAATATCCGTTGAATAGCCTATACAAAGAAATGTTTAGGGAGGTACAGTTAACGGATGAATGAACAATTCGCCTTTAATGAAGACATATGCAGCCGTTTCATCGGCTACCCGATCTGTGCCGTGCTCAACGACGGAGCGCGCCATTTCGGCGTCGTCAGCAAAGTCGGCGACGGCAGGATGATTTTGAACGACAACGCCGGGCCGGTATCGTCTGCCGGCACATCGAAACGGACGAAAGGCAAAACGAGCACATCGCTCGGAAGAAGCGCCGGAAAATCGCGCAAAAACCGCGGCACGACAAACGGACCGGCTCGGCTTTCCGCGTATCCGGACGCCCAGTCCGGCGAATGGTCCGAACCTCTGTCGCCATTCAGTCAAAGAGTGACGCTGGAGCTCAAATCGATCGCCGGGCTGTACCCACTGCTGTAGGTGCCAAAGTTTCAAAGAAAGAAACGCCAATTCCCCCTCGTTCTCTTGACGAGGGGGAATTGGCGGGAAGAATATGACTCCGGGACTATTAACATGCCGCCTTACATCTCGATATACTCGATCAAGAAATAGCCGTTCTTGATGTCCTGACCGGCCCCCGCCTGCGTAATATTCACCGAAATGATATCCCCTTTGGCGACGGGGATGTATTTCGTGTTCGGAAACAACGTCTTTGAGAAGGCGGTCACGGCCGTCGTAGCGGTCGAATGCTGGCTCAGCGAAGTGACCGTGCCACCGCTCCGTTTTCGCAGGTCGAATACGGCATAGTCGGTGCCGTTGGCCGCTATATGGTCCGCGACGATGAAAGCCGCCCGGATGACCGCTCCCGGTCTCGGCATCGACAGCAACACATATTCCCCGCCGGTCCCTGCGGCCAAGCTGCCGATGCTCGCGCCGGAGCTTTCCCCGAGCAGGTCCGCGTTCGTGACGACGGTTACATTTATCGTCAGCTGATCGGCGATCCGGTTATCTTTCACATGAATGTTTTTGGTAAGCTGGTTGACGTACAAGCCTCTTTTTTGCTTGGGGTTCGGCAAGGTCTGGTCGTTCTTTATTGTGTTGCCCTGGATCAGGCAGTCCTCCACGTAGGCACTTATGTACAGGGCATGTCCTTGTCCTTGATCGGAGCCGTTGTTGACGATCATGTTCGACTGAATCGTAATATCTCTCGTCAGCACGAGGGGTAGGTTTTTGCCGATCAGAACGGCGTTGTAGCTGGCGCTGGCCAAACAATTTTCGAAAATACAATTGTGGGACAGCGTAATGAACCGTCCGCTGCACGTTATCGCCTCGTGCTGGCTTCGACTGATCTGGTTGTGAGAGACATCGATCAAATAGTTGTAATCCCCATTCGCGGCGTTTTGGCTGATCGATACCCCGGCCAATCCGCTGTTGTCGATAATGTTGCCGGTGATCGTCAGTCTTCTGCCGTTGAAGCCGTATTTGCTCTCCGGATAATTCTGCAGATCGCTCTTGATGTCAAGCCCTTTGACCAAGCTGTTGACCAGGATGTTGCCGGAGACGACGACCGTATCGCCGGAGGCGAACAGATCGATGGCGTCCCTCGATTGATCGGAAATATAGTTGTTCGTGATAACAAGATTGTGGCAAGTCCGGACCGTCTTGATCCCGTCGCCGCCGGAGCCGATCTGCTGCCCCTTGGCGATCACATTCCGGTCTATGATTACATGCTTGATCGTTCCTCCGACAAGCTGCGTATGATGCGAGCCGATATAGACGCCGAAGTTGAAATGCTCCATCGTATTGTCCGTAATACGGATCTCGGACAACATCTCCCCGTCTCTCGGATTGAGCCAGATCGCGGTATGCCCTCCGTCCAGCGTGCAGCGATGCACCGTAATGTTCTCGCCGCCATTCATATTGATCAGGGCGACGGCGTTAACCGTATTCGGAGCCTCCAGCGCCAATCGATCGAAGCAAATCCGGCTCCCCGCCGAGTTGAAAATCGGCCCGGTCAAATTGCCGTTGCTGCGGATGACGGAGGCGCCTGCGCCGCTGCCTAGCAGATGCACGTGCGAGAGGACCTGAATGTTCGGTTTGTTGTTTACGATATAAGTACCCGAGGGGAAATATACGGTCCCCCCTGTCGCGTTGACAAAATCGACGGCGGAACGAATCGCTGCGGTATCGTCGGTCGAGCCATCTCCCGTCGCACCGAAATCTTTGACGCTGACCGTCTCGCGCAGCTTATCGCCGACCGAGCGCTCCGGGGTCGTTGCCGCTAGCTGATAGGCGATCTCGTCGGCATCATGGGGAAACATTCCCGAACCGCCATAGACACTCTGGGCAACGGATCCTTTATTGCCATGGGCAAACAGCATTCCTCCGGAAAATAAGGCGGCACCGGACAAATCCATGGAGGCGAGCAGCTTCCTCCTGCTGATCGCCGGGTAAGGAGCTGGCTTCGCTTCGCCGTCTAGCTCCGCAATGGAACAATTTTGTCGACCGACCTCGTGTCCCGGCCTTTGTTCATTCATCATAGATTCCTCCCATCAATGGTTCGTTACACCTTCATCATAAGATTTGAGCGTTTAGAAAGCGTTGTCATTTCGGTCTATTCTTTTGCCAATTTCGTCCTCTTCGATCGGAGGTTGACCGACTGCCTGAATAGGAACATCTACGAAGCAATGCCAGCAAGGTTAATCGCAAGAACAATCCCCCAGAAGTGAAGATTTCCTTCGTAGCTTATTCCTATTACTTCTGAGGGAGCCCCCGTTATCCATCGAAATTAGCTTCGCATAATTTCCTATACAAAAAAAAGTCGCCTCCCGGCGACTGGCGACAATTGCGATATTCGTTATTAAGCAACGTACCGTCCGATAAATCGAAGGCGCTTCATCCGCATTCGTCCCAAGGCTCTCGTCTTCGCTTTTGGTTTCGACTTCGTCAATGCGACTTGTCGGCCGATTCCTGCGGCTTGCCGCGTATTCGTTCCGCGCGGGCGGTGATCGATCGGGCATATTCCGAAGGGGTCATGTCCACTAGTCGTTTAAACTGCTTGGAAAAATAATGGATGCTGCTGTAACCGAGACGCTCGGCGATTTCCGAGACGGTCGCCGCTTCTTCGCGGATGAGCCGCTTCGCCTGCTCGATTTTCAAACGGTTGAAATATTCCATTGCACCGATGCCGTATTTCGCCCTAAAGAGCGCTTTCAGTCGCGTACGGCTGATTGCAAACCGTTCGCACAGCTGATCGAAGCTGAAGTTGCATGCAACGTTATGCTGCAAATAGCCGACGACGGACGAGACGAGCTCGTCACCCTGCTGTTCTTCGGTTACGGTTGAAAGCTTGGCATCGGTTTTGGCCGTATCCCCTTTGCGAATGAGCTCGATGAGCAATATTTCCAAATAGTTGCGGATCAACTGGTCTCCGCCGAAAGCGGCTCCGGCCCGTTTGCTCGGACATCCGGCCAAATGCGGAGAATTGATGGGAGGATCGAACGCCTTCAGTCCTTCCTGGACGATCCGGGAAAGCAGCATCCGTTCGTGTTCGTTCAGACGGAACGATTTGTCTTCGAAGTATGCCATACACGGAGCGGTGCACTCGAACGATAGGATGATCAGGTTGGGCGCGGTACGATTTAACGCCTTTCCGCCGTGGAACAGGTTCGGTTTGTAAAAAATCATGTCTCCCTGTGCCAAATAGTGGAGCCCCGAATCCGTAAACACTTCCAGCTCTCCGTTGTCGACGTAGACGAATTCCCAGAAGTCGTGCTTTTCCCCGCTCGTATAAAATTGCCGGGACATTTCCCTGTAATAGAAAGTAACCAATTTGCGTATCGCGAGCTCTTCTTCGAGAACATATCTTGGACGATTCGAACTATCCATCCCATGCTCCCCCCGGCCAAAATGGCAAAAGCTTGGACCATCGCTGTAAAGCAATTGTATTTCAATTGGGTGGCGGCCGGCTTTTCAGCCACGGCTGCCATAATATCGACCTGATGCTCCGGTTTCCCGGACGGCCGGTCAAAGGATTTCTATATGGGCACGAATATCTTAATGGCTACAACGCTTTGCCCATTGCAATACAATGCAGATTGGGATAATACCGGTGCTCCGAATATCCGTTGCGGCCATAAAACATCCGGGCTTTGCCGTTCGTCTCGTCGACGAACAGCCGGATGGAGCTGCATCCCCGGCTGAGGGCGTATCGTTCCGTCTCCCTCAGAAGCGCCGAGCCCCATCCCCGCCCTTGGCTGTGCGGGTCGACGGCCAGCATATCGAGAAACATCTCTTTGCCGTTCTTCTTAACCGAAACGAAGCCGACCGCCTTCAACCGTCCCGGTACGGCGACGAACGTAACGTTGCCGTTCAATCTCCGTTTGACCTCCGAAGCGTCCCAACGCAAGTCGGGCATCGTCCGAAGCGTATACGAAAACAACTCCCGTTTCACCAAATCAAGGATGATCCGGTCGTCCCGGCGAGGGTTGCGTGCTCGAATCATGATTCCTCATCCTTCCGTCCGCTGCAATCCCGCTTTCTCGCAGCCTTTGCCGCCTGCTGCAGGCCGCCCGGCGGTCGCGTCTGGCAAGCTTATAGGATCAGTTTATGTAAAGATCGGACGGATGGTGATGATTTCCTGTTCGGCTACTTCTTCCACTTGTTGCTCATCATCCATATAAACCAGATCGTGGCCGCCAAAAAAACGACCAGCACGACCCATTGCGTACCGCTCATATCCGTTCCCCCAACTGTTTGCGGCGAATCGTTCCGCCTTGTTACCGTTATTGTACCGGGATCGGGATAGAACGTCAAAAGCCGCCCGACGGCGGCTTTCACGAAGCAATGATTCGATTAGGGCTGCAAGAAAATTTTGCCTACATGCACCCGTCCGGCAACCAGTTCGGCGAACGCTTCCCCGCCGGCTTCCAGCGGCCGTACTTCCGTCCAGCCTTCCTCGGTTATCCGGCCTTCCGACAGCAGGCGCACCGCGTCGTGAAAGTCCTGCTGCGAATAGCAGAACGAACCGAGGATGTCGATCTCGCTGCGGATCAAATGGTTGATCGGCAGCACCGTATCGTCGATGCCGAGACCGATATTCATGAAGGTACCTCCCGGCCGCACGAGCCGGATGGCAGCCTCCCGCGTCGGCTGAAATCCGGCCGCGTCGATGACGGCATCCAGCCCGCCTTCCCCGAATACGGCGCGGACGCGCTCGCCCAGGTCCTCTTCGCGCGGATTGGCCGTCTCGCCGACGCCAAGCGACGCGACCATCGCGAGCCGCTTCGCGTTCGTATCGGCGATCATCACGCGGGACGCTCCGAGCAGCTTCGCCGTCATCGCGCACAGAAGCCCGATTCCGCCCGCGCCGAATACGAGCACGCCCGCGAACGGGTGCCGCTCGAGCGCCCGCCGCGTCGCGCGGAGCGAACAGGCGAGCGGCTCCGATAGCGCCGCGCGGAACGGGCTGATGTCGGCCGGTACCGGCACGACGGCGGAGCGGGGCACGCCGACAAGCTCCCCGAACGCGCCCGGCCGATGGACGCCGACAAGAGCCCGCTTCGCGCACAACTGCGGCAGCCCCCGCCGGCAGGACGGGCACGCCCCGCATGCGAGGAGCGGATTGACGACAACCTTTTGCCCGGATGCGATCGGACGATCCCCGCCGGACTCCACGACCGTGCCGCAAAACTCATGCCCCATAACGAGAGGCGGCACGCGCAAGCTGTTGTGCCCCAAGTAGCCCTCGATTTCCGACCCGCATATCCCGACCGCCTCGACGCGGATCAATACATCGTCCGAGCCGCATACCGGACGTTCCGTATCCCGGACCTCCATCGTCTCCACGCCGGTCCATACCAATGCCTTCATGTTCAGCGGTCTCCCCTTTAGTCCCTTATTTATGTCCTCTATGCCCCAATACCGGCTACATGCCGCTTCAAATAGTCGATCGTGTCGATAATATCGCGGTTTTTCTCGTCCTCGCCAACGCGCCCTTCCCGCTCGATGATCCATTCGCCCCGGAAGCCGTGCGCCTCAAGCCCTTCGAACAGCTTCAGAAAATCGACCTTGCCCTTCCCGACCGCGACCTGCTCTCCCAGCTCGTCGCCGTTCGTCGGATAGAAGCCGTCCTTCACATGAACGTTGCGGACGTAAGGGCCGATCACATCGAGCGCATCCACCGGATTGCCTTTGCCGTACAAAATCAGGTTGGCCGGGTCCAGATTAATGCCCAGATTGCCGGTCCCGATCCGCTGGATCGTGCGCAGCAGCACGACCGGCGTCTCCTGCCCCGTCTCGAACCAGAATCCGATGCCCCGGTCGTCGCAATACCGGGCCACCTCGCCGATCGCTTCGACGATCGGGCCGTACGCGGGATCGGTCACGTTCTCCGGGATGAAGCCGCAATGCGTAATGATCGCCGGAGCGCCGATCCATACCGCAAAATCGGCCCAGCGCTTCAACGCCTCGACCCGCTCCGAACGCGACTCCTCGGGAACGAGCCCTAGCGTGACCGGCCCTTCTTTGAAATTCCATGCCATCCGTCCCGGAAACCCGGCCCACATGGCGCATACGCGAACTCCGGACTGCTCCGATTCGCGGACGACTGCTTCCGCCGTCTCGCGGGTCGCGAGAGCCGGATTCCAGCTGACAAGCTGGCACGTGCGCAAACCGAACTGTTTTACCGCCTCGAAGCTTCTTCCGTCCGGCTGCAAGCCGGTAATGATCCCGATATCCATAACATCCCTCCGTTCGGCAAGATCCGGCTTTCAGGAAGCGCGGTCCTTGGCCATGGCGGCCAATAGTCCTACCAGTCTGGCCACATCCTCCGAGTTGTTGTAGAGATGGATCGACGCCCTCAGCCGGCCGTCTCCGCCCCATAAATACGTTCCATGTTTGACCAGCTCGTCGGCGTACGCTTCGCCGTCCGGGCATACGAACGAAATGTTGCCGGCTCTTTGTTCAGGCTTCTCGGGCGTCATCGGCTCGTAGCCGATCCGCTTCATGCTCTCGATCAGCTCGCCGCCCAGGTCGAGAATGTGCCGTTCGATGCGTTCGATGCCGACGGAAAGCAGCAGATTCGTCGAATAGTTCATCGCATACAGCGTCGGGTAGCTGGGATATCCCCCTTCGAAGCGGCGCGCGTCCGAGAAAAAACGAAACCGTTCGAACCGGGTGTCGCTAAACATGTCCTCCACGCTCCGCCAGCCGATATTGCGGGGCTCGAACCGGTCGGCCCGCTCGGGATTGACCGCCAATATCCCGGCTCCGTGACCGGCCATCAGCCATTTGTAAGAGCTGGAAACGACGAAATCCGCATCGTTCATGCTGACGGGGACGACCCCGAGCGATTGTGTCGCATCTACGAGCAGCAGAGCCTTCGTGTTTTTTAATTCGCTATACAGTTTCCGGTAATCGATTCTCGCTCCCGACATATAGCTCACGTGGCTTGTGACGACCATCCGGGTGTTCTCATCGACGGATGCGAGCAAATCCTCCGCGGTAACTTGCCAATTCCGGCTCGGCACGACCCGCACCTCCACGCCAGCTGGCTTCAATTGCAGCCACGGAAGCACGCCGGAAGGAAACTCCAGATCGTTAATGACGACGTTGTCGCCGGCCTGAAACCGGAACGAGGCCGCGATCATCGAAATCGCTTCGGAGGCGTTCGACAGAAACGCGATGTTCTCCGGGCGTCCTCCGAGCATCGTAGCGATGTTCCTCTTGCAGGCTTGCTCCACTTCGCTGTTCTGCTTCCGCCCTTCCGGACCGTTGGCCCGGTTGGTCACATAGCTGTGCAACGCTTCCTGCATACCGTGGAGCGGGGGCGATTCGGCGCCGCCGTAAAACCACGTACGCTGATCCAAGCCGATAAAAGCGGACCGATCAATCAAAGCATCCATGTATACCCTCCACCTTCCGGATATCGTTAATAGGGAACTTTAGTTACAAATTCAGGAACGACCAAACGTCTGCGCGAGACGCAAATAAAACTCAGCGGCACGCTCCACGTCGGATACCGGCACCCACTCGTCGTTCGTATGAGCCTGGGCGATCGAGCCCGGTCCGTATACGATCGACGGAATGCCTTTGAATTCCTGCAGCTTGCTCGCATCGCAGCCGTACGTGACGCCGCGCAGCCGATCACTCAGTCCGGTTTCGGCAGCCGCTTTGCGGGCGGCCGTCACGATCGTCTCGTCATGGGCCGTATCCAGAGCCCAATCGAGCAGCAGCCGATCGATCGTCAGCTTGACACCTTCGGGCGCCAGCTCCCGGATCAGCCTCTCCGCAAGCTCCCGCTCCACGATTTCGGGACGCTCGCCCGGAATGAGCCGCCGGTCGACTTCGATGACGCATCGATCGGGAACGATGTTGATCTGCGTACCGCCGTGAATCGTGCCGACCACGATCGTCGGGCTGCCGCACAGCGGATGGCTGCGGGTAGCGAGCTCCGGCTCGAGCTTCTCGTGAATATACCGAATGACGCGCATCATCTGAATGACAGCGCTGTCGCCCTCGGCCGGCATCGAGCTGTGCGCCGCTTTACCGTGCGTCGTCATCGCGACCCGGACGCAGCCTTTGTTCGCCACCGTAATGCCCAGCTCCGTCGGCTCTCCCACTACGGCGCCCGCCACCGGAATATCGAGCTCCATGAAAGCAAGCAGCCCCTTGTAGGCGTGCTCCTCGTCCACCGAGGCGCATAAGATCAAATCGCCGCCGGCAAGCTCCGGATTTGCCGCGCAGCGCTCCATAGCGTAAAGCATACCGGCGAGCGAACCTTTCGTGTCGCACGCGCCCCGTCCGTAAAGCTTACCGTCTCGATAGACGGGCTCTAGCGCGTTCGGCATTGCTCCTAGCGTAACCGTGTCCATATGCGCTTCGAACAACAGCGCTTTATCCGGTTTGCCGACGCGCAGCTCGATAATCAGATTGTCGCGTCCGGGAAATACCGTCTGTCTCGTCACCTTGAGTCCGGCTTCCCTGCAGCGTCGTTCCACATAATCGGACATTGCCCGCTCGCCTTGCCCCGAAGCGTCAAAATGGGGATTGACGCTCTGGATGCGGATCATATCCTCCAGCATGGTCAAAGCCGGGTGTTTTGCCTTCGTCTCCTCAGATGCCATAGTTGTCTCCTTTGCGTCGATTGCGCCTAAGCCGCGCGACCGGGCGTCAAAATGCGTCCGCTCGCGCCGCCTCTATGAAAAATAGCACGTTGCTCGTTGTAAAAAGACAGGTGTCGCCTTGTCGGCTTTATATGCCCGGTATTAAACATTATATATAATATATATTATATCGTCAATCCATTTATCTCATTATTGCTGCAGCAGCATTCTCCCCAGAACCTGAAGTCGACTCGTCCGCGGAACAACATATTTCTGCTATTCGCTCCCAAAATCTCGTAAAAAGCCGATAGAGGAACGATTCGTTCCTCTATCGGCCAAAAAAAATACATATCAACGCCTGTTTCCCGGGATCGTTCCGTGTCTACTTACTTGCGGCCCTTCTCCTGAATAACCTTCTCGGCCTGCTCGGCGGCGATGCGGAATGCCGTGTTGATATCCGTTTCCCCGAGCGCCAGCGGATAAGCCTGATCCCGATAAGTACGGAATACGTCCGTGTCGTACTCTGGAATTTTAGGCGTAATCGGCGCAAACTTGCGAGCCATCATCGCCTGGTAGTTTTTGTCCTTGAACTCCGTATTGGCTCCCAATTGCTTTTTGGTCGCCTCGGACTGAACGATCGGCAGTATACCTTTTCCGGCCAGTTCGTTCTGGTACGGTTCGCTTACCATAAATTTCAGCAGTTCCATCGCCGCGTCTTTGTTTTTCGTCTGGGAAGTAAGGCCGAAATATACCGGATACGATTGCGACCCGACATTAGGCAGCTCCTTGAAAGTAGGTAATGCGGCTATATCCCAGTCCATCGTTTTCAGCTCTTTCGGTACGGAGGTCGGGAGCGTATTCGGATATACCAGCATGGCCAAGCTTTGCTCCTTCGCGAACTGGTCCAATGCAGGCAAGTTTTTCAGCTTGGCCATTGCGCTGCGGTAGCCGCTGTCTGACGCAGGAGTAATGAACACGGTTTCAAATAAACGTTTCCAACGGCTGTCGGTCAGCAGCGTCGGCTTTTTGGTAACGACGTCGACGTTGGGCACGGAAAGCTGGTTCATCCGGATAATATGATCCCGCGAAGAAGCGATGCCATAATATTGCTTGCCGTCGGCCGTCCGGGTTACTCTGCGGGCCAGTTCGTTCGCCTCGTCCCAGGTCATGTTCGACGTCGGGAACGGAACGCCGAATTTATTGAAAATATCTTTGTTATAGAACAGTGCGAGGCTGTTCGTGGCGACCGGGAGTCCGTACATCTTCCCGCCCGATATTTGCTTCATCGCCTCGATTACCGACGGCTCCAGCCGGTTCAGATCGATGCCGTGCTTTTGGATCAGGGCGGTCATGTCGAATTCCAAGGCGTGCTCGAACAACGCCGTTTCATAATTGCCGATCGACGTCCAGAACAGATCGATTCTCGTTTTCGAGGCGATCATCTCCGGTAGCGTCGTCCCCTGCTTGCTCTGTATGTATGTAATCGTATACTGGGGAAAAGCTTTTCTGAGAGCGTTTCCATATGAGTCGTTGAACACTTGCTCCGACGCATTGTTGTTGGAGTATATGTTTATTTCCACCGGTTCCGTCTGCACCGAGGGTAACGGTTTCGCGCCTTTACCCTGCTCGGCTCCCTTCGTATCGTCCGGCGAACCGCCGCATGCGGCTAACCCCAATACCGTCGTCCCTGCCAGCAACCCGATCGTAAGCCTTTTCATATTTTCTGTCCCCTTTCGAGAATGCTCCAACTTTGAAGGATACAATTTACGGTCTGACTTTGTAGTAACATGAGTTCCCGTCCACCTTCAGTCCAGCTTTCTCCTGCCAATATTCACATCCTGATCCCCTCCTTCACGGATTGATTATACGTTTACCTTCATAAAGACATTATTTATTTATTTTTAGGTTTAACGTTTACTTTAAAGAGTAAAATTTTTTGCCTTTTTTCGGCAAAGCAGCAGTCCGGTTCAACCCCATAAGCGGGTCGATTCCCGGACCTTCAGCTCAGTTTCCATCATTTTGCGAAAAAAATGGCCTTCCTCGGCGGCATCCGCCTCAACCGTGATTAAATCGATAATCGTTCGGGCCATTCCGACGATATCGGGACCTACCGTCGTAATCGGAATAGGGAGCATCGACTGCGTCTCCGGCACATCGTCGTATACGACCACCGACAATTGTTCGGGAATGCGCAAGCCTTCGGCATATGCCATCTTGACGAATTCGCGCAGCAGTGCTTCACTGTCTATCACGATCGCCGTTGCACCGTATTCGCTGTAATTGTGTACGAAGTCGCGTACCTTGTGCGGCATGTCCGGATTCCCGACCAAAGTCATAACGTTCAGCTCCGGACGGAACTCCAGCCCAAGCTCCACCAATGATTCCGTATAGCCCAACCATTTATCGGAGTGGCCTCCCAGGAAGGCGATGCGCGTATGTCCGAGCTCGAACAGATGGCTCATGGCTTGCTTAACCGCCCCTTTGCGGTCAATATCGAGCCAATGCGCGTTCTCCTGCTTCCAGCGCTCCCGGCCTCCAACCTCCAGAACTTTGCCGCGGAACTGCTCTTTGGCCGCTATGAACTCCGGAGTCGACCGTTTGTCCAGCCAGCAAATCGCCCTGCCGATAAAAAATTCGCGAAACGAGCGAAGCGCCTCCTCCCGCTCCGCGAACGATACCATAACCGTGTAGCCTCGGGCCGAGGCCTCTTCTTCGATTTGATTGCACGTACGGTAAAAAAACGGTTCCTCCCTCTTCGGCCAAATGAGGCCGATTCCGTTCGAGGAACGGTCGACCAGACGCTTGGCCGCCAGGTTGGGCACATAGTTGATTTGCCTGGCAATGTCGAGAATTTTCCGGCGAGTCTCCTCGCTCACTCCGGGTTCGTTATTTAGCGCCCTGGATACCGAAACAAAGGTGACGCCGGCCAATTTCGCTATATCCTTGATAGTGGGCATAGGCATCCCCCCTAGTCGTGATGACCATACATGTATTCCGTTAGCTGAAGTATACACGTAAACGTTATCTCGAGTCAATTGCTTAGCGAAAATTCTCCGATGAATCCTCTATCCCCTTTAAACAATCGTTTCAATCCATTCATCAAGCTGCATGCGTTTGTGTTCATTTTTATTATTTACAGAGTTAACGTTTAAGTATATAATCTCAATCAACATGCTATGACCTCTCATACGGACGTATCGGCAGTGCGAATCGGAGAGAATCGCCAGTCGGTTCTCATTTCCAGGAGGCGGTAAATTTGAACGGTGGAGCAGACTATCGGCAATCGCAGCAATCGGAACAAAAGCAGACCGATAGCATGAAAATGAACAGGAGGACGCTTCTGGCATCCCTTGGCATCGCCGGCATTGCTTTAGGCTCGCGAGCTTTGGGAGCCCCGGGCTTGGTCCAAGCGACCCCTCTTCATGAAAGCGTTACCGGATCGGTCTACGGGAGAGGCGGCTCGAAATCGTGCTGCGAGGAGGTTCAGGAGCAAATCGCAAGCATCATCAACCGCCTGGATCATAGGTGCGCGGAAAATGTGAGAGAGCATGGCGCTCAAGGTGACGGAACGGCTGACGATACGGCGGGCATTCAGGCCGCAATTGATGCCGTTTCCGCCAAAGGAGGCGGTATCGTATGTGTGCCAAGCGGAACCTATATGATCAGCGCTCCGCTTGTGATCGCTCCCCGTGTGATGCTGCACGGAGAGGGCGACGCATCGGTTATTAAAGCATTCGGTACTAGCGGCTGGGGAAATGCGTACCTGTACCGCGGAATGATCGATCTGGTAGGCGTACAGTATGCCGTTCTTAAAGACTTATGTCTGCACCAGAACGGTTCCGCTCGTCTTCCCGCTTATCATCTGAGCTACGGTGTCCTTGTCAATGCCTCCAGCGATTGTGTAATCGATAACGTAACCTTCCTGGATCCGGGATTGAACGATGAGTACGGCCAACCATCCGGCCCGCAATTGGCGCTCATCGCCAAAGACGAGGAGAAGAGCGGCTGGGGTGGCGGTATCGGCGGCTGTTATCGCGTCTCGGTCCGCAAATGCCGGTTTATCCGGAGTGGAACGGCCAGTGTGGATTTTGCCATACGGGTGCTCAGCAACTGGGAAAAATTGATTCCGACGGACGAGTTTGTCCATTACAACGAAGGCCATACCTTTATCGATTGCTATTTTAAAGGAGAGTTTGCCTGGAACACGCTGGAATTCGCCGGCGGGGCGACCCGCTACAATAAGGTGACGCACTGCCTTTTTGACGGTCAGACGCTTACCCACATCGACTTCGATAAAGGGGCCAATAACAATGTAGCCGCATTCAACACCATTTACAGCGGAGGCAAGGCCGACCGGTATATCGGCGATGTGACGAAAAGAGCGCATGCCATCGATGATCACGGCACGGTAGCAGGTTATATGAATTACGGCAATACGATCGCCTACAATTCCATTAATCATCTTAACAACGACAAGGCGATCGATAATTACGAAAGCGCGATTAGCGCTTCGTTTACAAGACAATCATTGATTGTCGGCAATACGATTAACGGCGTGAACAAACAGCGGGTAGGCGGAGGCATTTTTATCTCGAAAAATGTGGACGGCATAACGATTGAAAACAACCGGATTCGCAATGTGCGCAAAGGCATTTTTACCGACGCCAACTCCAACAATACGAACGGGGTTCGCATTCACAACAACGAAATCGAAGCCGTCGAGCAAGCTATCATCGTATCCTTGCTGTCCGGCGGAGGCAAAGGTTTTACCTTTACGGGAAACAAATTGAAGACGACATCGGCGCAGACGTGCCTTCATGTCGCTGCTGGGATATTGGAAAGTCCGGTTTACGCTTTCAACACGGCGGAAGGGGGAACCATCGCGTTCGTCTTATCCGGGCAGCACGCCGTCGCGATCGGCAATGTAGCCAGGAACGCTTCGCAATATTCTTATCAGGTTCGCGAGAAAATGACGTTGATCGGCAATGTTTCGCTGAATCCCGGCATCGGAGATATAACCAAGCTCAGCAGTTCGCCGCAGCCCGCGCTTATCGGCAACACCTTCACCGGAGCTTCGGCAGCTATGGCGCCGGCACTTGTATATGGCACGGCCGCACCTGTCGATGGCGTATGGAAACAAGGAGATATCGCATACAACACGAACCCGGCCCCCGGTGCTAACGTGGGTTGGATCTGTACGACCGGGGGAACTCCGGGCACATGGAAATCTTTCGGGGCCATTGACTTGTAAGGAAAGCTTCGCAGCTTCGGTACTTTAGCGAACCTATGCGTTCTGAATCGATAGAACTGCGGAAGAGGCGCCTCGCGGCGCCCCTTTCGTCACAGCCACAGCCTCTCGTCGAACTCGAGCTGCTGGTCCTTTTTTTCGTTTAATTGCACGAAATCGCGGTACGAGCGGAAAATATGCTTGCGCATCGTCTGCTCCGCATAGTCCGGATCCCGCTTCTTAAGCGCTTCGATCAGCTCCAGATGCTGCTCGACTTCCTTCTGCTTCGTCGACTTGGCTCCGAGCAGCCGGTTGACGAGTGAGATTTGGAACGAAATCGACTGGTACATGTTCATGAGCCGCGAATGGCCCGCCATCTCGATAATCGTCCGGTGAATATGCGACGAGTCATGAAGCAGGCTGGGGACCGATTCGTCGTGCAGCTTCTGCTTCATTTGCTCGTAGAACGACTCCAGCCCGGCAATTTGCTCTTCCGTAGCACTTTGCGTCGCGAGCCGGATCGCCAGTCCTTCGAGCATCGAGCGTACCGAATAAATTTCGAACACGTCCTTCATGTCGAGCGTGCGGACCATAGGTCCTTTGTTCGGTACGATCGTAATGATCCCTTCCCCGTGCAAATGGCGAATCGCTTCCCTCACCGGCGTCTGGCTGACGCCGAGCTCCCGGGCCAGCTTCGTCTCCACGATCCGGTCGCCCGGGTTCAGCTCTCCCGAAATAATTTGCTGTTTGATATATTTGACCAATTCTTCGCTAATATTTTGCTTCTGAATAATTAGCGGCTGCGTCTGCACTTGTCGATCCATCTTCGGCTCCGTCCTTCGTTGTTCACGATTTCATGTTTCAGTCAACATTATATATACAATAGTATATAATATAAAGTTTTATGTCAACTTTCGTTCGCTGCACGCCTCTTTATTCCGCGGGACGGAAGCCGGACAAACCGAAAAACCACATGGAAATAGTCCAAGTGGCGTAATTGGGTATAGAACCGACCATAATGGCTGCCTCACGAGTCGATGTCGAGCTATTGGACGATACCATGCTTGAATGCATAGATGGCCGCTTGTGTCCGGTCCTCGACTCCGAGTTTGGCCAAAATGTTCGTAACGTGGAACTTGACGGTCTTGATTCCGATAAACAGCGCATCCGCGACTTCCTGATTCGACTTGCCCGCCGCGATCAGCTGCAGTACTTCCATCTCGCGGTCCGTCAAATCGTGGTGCGGTTCGGCGACCGGCTTCGGCTGGCGGAACCGGTTCATCATCTTGGCGGCCACCTGCTGCTCAAGCACCGACTGGCCTTTGACGGCGGCCCGGATCGCTTGGGCGATTTCCGATGCCCGGGACGTTTTCAGCAAATAACTGAATGCGCCCGCTTCGATAACCGGGTACATTTTCTCGTCGTCCAGAAAGCTCGTCAGCACGATCACTTTGATTTCCGGCATTTGCGCAAGCAGCTTGCGGGTCGTCTCGATCCCGTCCATTCCTTCCATAACCAGATCCATCAAGACCACATCCGGCTTGTATTCCTGCGCCAGTCGGATGCCTTCGAGCCCGTTGCTCGCTTCGCCGACCACCTCGATCCCGTCCTCGGTTCCGAGCACCGCCGCCAAGCCGATGCGCACCATCTCGTGGTCATCCACCAGCAACACTTTGATTTCCGCTTCCATCAGTCGTTTCTCCTCCCTCTTCGGTCAAGATCGGCACTCGTATCTCGATCCGGGTCCCTTTGCCCGGCGCCGTCACGAACTGAATCGCGCCGCCGATTTCATTGACCCTTTCCTTCATCGACTGAATGCCGTAAGAAGCGTGCTTGTTCTCGTCCAGCTCGAACCCTACCCCGTTATCCCGGATAGACAGGCGGACATTATCGGACGGCCGCTGCAGCTTCAGCTCCATCTGGCTCGCCTTCGAATGCCGCAGCGTATTGGACAGCGCCTCCTGCACGATCCGGAACAAATGATCCTCGATTCCTTTCGGCAGCCTGATGCTTTCATCCATATCCCACGCGATCTCGATCGGCACCTTCGCCTGCAGCTCCTGCAGCAGCTCCATCAGTCCTTGCGACAATCGTTTGCCTTCCAGATGAACCGGCCGCAAGTGGAGCAGCAGCGCCCTCATCTCCGATTGGGCTACGGAAGACATCTCCTCGATCAGGGCGATTTGACGCTTCGCCTTGTCGAAATCTTTGTCGAGCGTCCGGCCTACCGCCGTCGCCGTCATCGAGATGGCGAACAGCTGCTGGCTGACCGCGTCGTGCAGCTCCCGGGCCAGCCGCTGCCGCTCCTCGACGACGGCGGACAGCTTGGCCTTCTCCGCCAACTCCGCGTTGTTCGTAGACAACCTTTGCAATGAAGACACCTGCTCCTCCCATCTCGTGCTGATCCGGCCGAGCTGTTCGCCGATGCGTCCGATTTCGTCCTGCCCGAGGTCCGGTATCGGGCGGTTAAGATTGCCCTTCTCCAGATGCAGCATCGCATCCTGTAGCAGCTCCAGCCTCCGGGTCGTCCGGCTTCCCGACCAATACCCGTAGGCGCCGCCGAGAATGGCTACGACCCCGATCAGAATGAGGCTGATCGTAATGCCTTCCCGCCAATTCGTAAACGGCCGGATATACCCGTAATAATTCAATATGTAAATGACCGTGCCGAACAAAAAAAGGCTGAGGAGGATGGACTCGCCCATGCTGCGCCAGATCATGTTCGTCAATTTTTTGTCCAAGTGCGATCCTCCTCAGAGTAAAATTTACACCATTTTTATATCGATGTCCCCTACGACGTAGGAAACGAGAAGCTTCACTTTCTGATCGCTCGTCTCGTAATTCGGCGACTGCCAGATCACTTTGTTGACGAGCCCGGTCTCCTTCTCGTTGCCGGCATTGATTTGGCCGACCAGCGCCGAAGCGTTCACGCTGACGCCGAGAAACTCCGGCACGATAATGTCGACATCCCCGAATACGCCCTGCAGTACGATCGTCGTTTCCTTCTGGTCCAGCATGACGAGAGACAAGTCCATGTAGATTTCGCCGACGACGTTCCACATGCTCGTGTTTTTCAGCTCCCACGGCTCCTTGTCCCGTTTGAAGCTTTCCAGAATGGTCTGCTTCTGCGTATAGGAATCGTCACGGTGCGCCTGCTTCGACTTCATGTAGAACAGGCCCAGAGATATGAGCACGACGGACAAAATGAAAGTGAAGTGTCCGCTGAACAGCAGAATAACCCCGACGCCGAGCAGAACATACCCGGTTTTGTCCGGTGACGATCTTATTTTGTATACGCCGAGCGCGATGAACAACAGGGCGGCAATGGTAAAAAAGTTGATGTAATGCTCGATCAAGATGAACAGCCCGGCCGCGATGAGCACGATTGCCGTGTTGCGGTTGCGATTTCCCATTGCCGCACCTCCTCTCCTGTTTCGCTTGCGTGCCCGGAACGGCATACGGGAAAAGCCATAGCGCGAAAGGATTTTCGCCCTATGGCCCTTGCTCCCAACTTAGAATATCATAATTCGGTGACCGCTTCAAAAATAATTATTCGGCGGCTGCGGGCTTGACGGACAGTTTTTCTTTCAGGCGCTGCAGTTGCTCGTCGACCTTTTGCTGCTTAGCGGCGTCAATCGATTGAACCGAATGCAGGGCGTTGGCCGGGACGTATGGCGTACGGGCGATTTCGGCCTCGACTTCCAATTGGATGATCTTTTCTTCCATCCGGTGGAACCCGCGGGCGGCGTTGCCCGATTCGATCGAATTGGTCGTCGTCACTTGGGCCATTTGCTTCTTCGCTTTGGCAAGCTCGGCACGGCTCGCCAGCTCGTTGCGCTTGTTGCGCAGCTTGTAGTACTCGTCCTTCATGGCGTGCAGCTGCTGCGTCAGGTCGCTCGCTTGACCTTTCGATTGGGCATGCGTTTCGCTGTATTCGGCGATTTTTTGATCGTAGTACAATTTCTCTTCCAACGCTTGGCGGGCAAGCGCTTCATGACCGTTCTTCAACGCCTCGGCCGCCTTCGCTTCACGGTCCGCGCTCAAGCGGTACGACTCGTTCAGCCGCTCCTGGAGCTTGCGCTCGTTGGCAATTTGACGGGCAACCGTCACTTCGGCTTGTGCGATTTCCTCCTCCATGTCGCGAATGTACTGGTTCAGCATGACAACCGGGTCCTCCACCTTATCTAACAGCTCATGCACCGATGCCTTCGTCATATCTTTAATCCGTTTGAATACTCCCATTGTTTACACGTCTCCCTTCTCGTATTTGGACAGTTTGGCTTTCAGTTCTTGAATTTCGTTCCACATGGCTTTGCTTTCGATATCTTTCATCATATGATCGAGATTTTCGTTAGGCTGAGGAACCGCGTTCGCTTTATGCGCCATTCCGAAGTTAGGCGCTTGTTGGTAACCGTAGCCGCCTTGAGGTGCGGTATAAGCTTGTTGGCCTGGGCCATATTGATTCCACGGGCTCATCAGCGGTTGTTCGAACGTCGGCTCCTTCGGAATGACGAGCGCCGCGAGGATGTAGATCGGAATCAGAATCCCTCCGGTAAAGAAGGTCGTCACTACGATGACCAGGCGAAGCAGCGTCGCGTCCACATTCAACAGCTCGGCCAAGCCTCCGCATATGCCGAACAGCTTCTTGTCCCTCTGGGAACGGTACAGCTTCTTCATTTCAACCATCCTTCCTTCTCCAGCTTCGTGCGCAGCTGGGACAGCTCACGATCGAGCGCCTGCTGCATCGCACTTCCCGCATGGGCCAGCTCTCTTCCCATTTGACGGACGTCCCTCAGGGTACGGGTCTCGATCTCCATATCGGAGATGCGCTCCTCGAGCCGATGGAACGTGCGGCCGTTGATGCCCATGCCGCCCTGCATCGATTCGTTCATCCGTCTTTGCAGCCGAACCGATTCGAGTCTCGCCATGTAGTACTGACGTTTGCTCAATACTTCGTCGAAGTCGCGCTTCAGAGAGTCCAACTGCTCCTCCAACTCGACGATCGAATGCTTGCTTTGATCGTAAAGCTCTTTGAACTGCTCGTATTTCTCTTCCTGAAGCAGCTTCTCTTGAAGCGCCATCTTGGCTACATGGTCCTCGCCCGCTTTCAAGGCGATTAGCGCCTGCTGTTCCCGTTTGTCTCTCATCTGCTCCGCCGACGTTACTTGCTGGCGCAGCGATTGGGCGTGAACCATCAGCTGGCGGTGCACTTTCTCGGACTGCATAATCTGCTCTTTCTGGGCGGCCAAATATTGATCGATCAGCTTGACCGGATCTTCCGCCTGCTCCAGCCGCTCGTTCAGCGTGGCGACGGTTATGTCCCTCATCCGCCTCATCAGGCTCATTGCTCCATCCTCCTTCGTCGTTTGCGAATATATGTGTAGTCGATGTCGGCTTGATTAAAACATGCTTTGCTTCTTCTTCAATATCGTGAAGCCGAAGTAGATCAGCCCCGCCGCGAAGATGATGGCGAACAACCCGGAAAACTTGCCGATCAGGGCGAACAGGCCGATTACGAAGAGTACCCATCCGAAAAATTTGCTGCCGTTGCGAATCCCGTAATAGCCAAGTCCGAGAAGCGCGATCGGGAACAAGTAACTCATCAGGAAGCCGAGGCCGAGTCCGATCTTGCCAAGCAGGATCAGTGCGCCGCAGCCGATAAGGAGAATCGCCAAGCCGCTTTTGCTGTTCAGTTTCATTCATGTTCACCGCCTTTCGTTTGTTTCTCTCTCGCTTATGTCTTCATTTTAGGCGAATCGGGGTCCGGCCAAAACGGACCCGCGACGGTTTTTGACACTGGCCCTAAGTCGAGTGTCGAAGACCGTCTCGAGGTACCGGCCATACGTCCCGCGAACGGAAGCGGGAACAGCGCCCGCCGCCCGAAACCGTTGGTACGGCTTCGTTTCCCGTCTGCCGGACCATGAATAAAGCGGTCTCGTTTGTGACAAGGTAACAGTAGTGCAAATAGTCGGAAGTTGGAAAGGAAGAAGCTTCATGTTCGGATGGAAACGCGCCGTCATCGGATGTTTGACGCTATCGCTTTGCTTGTGGCCTATGCCGGTGCAGCAGGGCAATGCTCGCGCCGAAGCGGCGAATTACCCGCTCCAGTCGGGGCCGTCGGCTCCCAGGCTGACGACGACTCCCCCCGTTCAGCTTTTCGACGTATCTCGCGGCGAAGTGATCCGTACGGCGGCGAATTCACCCGTATTCCGCCGGATGGGCGAGACGTGGATCGCTTCGATCCGGGGAGCCTGGGGAGGCTTTCGGCTGGATCCGACAAGCGGCTTCGTTCTGAAAGTGCCGCTAGACCCTCCTCTGAATGTCAATAACGGCTGGTACCGCGGGGAAGTCGCGGAGCTGTATGTGATGTGGGATCCTGCCGCTCCGCACGACACGCGGCTTATGCTGATGGGGCGCGTCGGCAATCCGCGAATGTTCGTGATCGGAGCCGAAGCGGGTTCGTTCGTGGAACAGTTCCGGGGAGGCTAGACGCCTCCCTTCTTCCAACCGAGCCGATATTGGCGCTGCTCAAAGAAAAAAAAGGAGCCCGCAGCTGCCGCAAGGCAACCGAACGGACTCTCTTCTCGATTCCATACTTTCATCAAATGATGTTAACATACGGGCGCTTGCGCCGGCACTCACTCATTCATACAGCTTTACTTGACGGCCGATTCATCCAATAACCGCAGCATTTCCTCCAGCAGCTCGACTCCCTTCTCCTCTTCCGCTCTCGCTTCCGTCAAATGCCGGATAGCGGCGGCCGCCTGCTCCGGATCGTTCGGATCGCCGCCCTTCGGGAACGGGAACCGAACCACGAATTCGCCCAGCCGATCCGTCACGTTATCATACCGGACGGCGGCTTGTTCGGCGAGCGACTTCAACGTCCGCTCTTCGGCCGTCTCGCCTTGAAGCTCCGCAGCGACGCGCTTCAGAAACTCCGCCGCGAACTGTCGCTGATCGTACACGTATACGCCGTGAAGCGAATTGCCGAACACCTCCACGTTTCCATTCCCGAACGCCTCGATCCATGCGTCATACCCGGCCAGGCCGTTGCGGTAATTGGAGTCCTCCCGCTTATACCCTTGTTCGCGTGCATGACGAACCGCTAGCCTGAGCGCGCCGCGCAGCATCGTCCGCTTGTCGACATGCCGCACCTCCGTCACCGCCATTACATACAGCTCATGGACTTGGCCGCGGCCGAGCTTCTCGTAAGGCAGGTCGCCGTCTTTCGTAATATCGCGGCAGCGAAGCGTCCGGGCTTCGTCGTCGTAGCCGTAGATCATCCCGAATTCCGCCACGAACAAATCCCAGGCCAGAAGCGGAACACCCCGGTCCAGACTCCATTGGATCATCGTAAGCGCCCGTTCGAGCTCTTCCGGAGTCGGCGGTATTTCGGTAGGCCCTCCCTCGTAGCGGGTGGCTACCCCAAGGTTCGCAAACTGCTCCTGATGATGCATCGGCCATTCGAAAGCCGAATAACCGGCGACATTCACCCGCTCGCGGTCGATAATGATCCGGAACGCATTGGCGGTATAACCGGCTACTTCGACAAGAGAGAGGTCTTTCCGTTCCGTATACTGCAAGATCGAATACATCGAGCCGGTGTCGGTTATGTTCGTATGCGTGAAGTTTTTGGTGTAATCGGGGCGGTTCGCCATTTCGTCAACACTCCTTCGGATTGTACAGGATCGGAGGGGCGAGAAGCTTCGATTTCGGCTTGCCTGCATCGCGCCGCTGCTTGACGTACATGCTTATATGCAAGCGCAGCCTTTCGCGCTGAAGCTTGCCGCGCGCGCGGGATATGCTGTTGTATACGTTCGCGACAGACGTATCCAAGACGACGGCGATTTCTTGAGGCGTCACGTGACGGAAAAAATGCGCCTCGAAAATATGTTTCTCCCGCGCGCTCAAGCAGGCGAGCAGCTGCCGGATGCCGTCCAGCGTCTCCTTGCGCATAAGAGCCGCCGCCGGATCCCGCGACTGTTGGATCATTTGCTCGGAATGGCGGGTCAAATGAAACAGCACGCGGTCGATATCGCGCCAATCTTCCGAGGCGCCTCCACTCGCTCCGATAGACGCCGGACTTCCGGCACGGCCGAATGAACTTCCCGCTCCCGGCTCCAGGCCGGAGAACGGCCGTTCCTTGGCGTACGGTCCGCCCCGCCGCAGCTTCATATACGCCTGATTGCGCACGATCCGCACAAGCCATGGAGTGAACCGGCTCTGCTCCGCCAGTCTGCCCACATGCAGAAACGCGTTGACCAACGCTTCCTGAACGATGTCCTCGGCCATATGGTGGTCCTGCGTCAACGACCGCGCCCAGCCGTACATGTCGGAACGGTTTCGCCTTACAAGCTCTCCGAACGCCTGACGGTCGCCTTCCCGCGCCATCTCCGTGAGGCGCTCCTCCGGCAGCGATTCGAGCCCGCTCTCCTCCACGGAGTGTACGCCCCCGGGGCCTCGGCTGCCGATAACGACCTCGTGCCGATTCCCGCTCCTCGTTTCGTTTGTCATGCCGATCGTCACTTCGTTCGTCCTATCGTACACGCGTTCGCTCCCCTCGCCCCCATACTTGGATCAATGCCGGCCATCATGAGAATCTATCGTGCGCCGCCAAAAAAAATTTGAACGGACGCCGGCCTTTCGTCCGGACCGAGAACAAATCCCCCAGAAGTGAAGATCTGCTTTGCGACCAAAAAGGCCGCCGGTCACCCGCCGACGGCTAATTATCCCAAATCCATTTCTTTGTCGGACCTCGCCGCCTCTAACTTAGTAATAATCCGGCAAATAAGACGAGCGCTGCGGCACGAGCCGTTCCCACCGCTCCGCTTCCGCGGCTGACCCGGTCAAACGGCCGAGCTTGTGCATAGTCCGAGGCCGCTTGTACCCCATCAGCATGGCCGCCATCGTCTGAATGTCGCAAGCCGCCAGGTTCGCCCCTTCGGCCTCGCCTTCGTCGGCTATCTCGACCGAAGCTCGGCCCGAGCCGTCGACGGTCACGCGGAACAGGCCGTCGTTCCACGAGGCGGTACGATCGGTCAGCCGCACATAGAGACGCTCCTCCCGTCCCGCCTCGAACGGATACAGCTCCGCAAACGCTTTGAAATCGACAATACGGGCGGAGAAATAAGCGATCGTCTCCTGCACGATACGCGGGTCCGGCAGCAGAAACGGCAAATCGTCGTCGGCCGGCGCCTTCAGCTTGACTTTATCGCACATCGAATCGTGATTGGCGATAAACCGCCATAGCCCTCTTCTCGCCGTTTCGTCCAGAAATGCCATTTCTCCGATATCCATCACGCGGTTTTTCACTTTATACAGCATATATCCGCGCGGATCGCCGGCATCGTCGAAATAGACGGCGGCTTGTCCCCCCTTTTGCTTGAATACGGTATGGTGCCACCAAGCTTCATCCCGGACAAGCGTCCCATTGTACATTTGCGCATAGCGGGAGTACACCCGGTCGAGAAGCCGCCAATCCCGATCGGCACGCTCCACCTTGCCTTCCGGGTGGGCCGTATGCGGCAGTTGAGACGAGGTCAGCTCATACGTTTTGTAATCGGTATACAGCTCCCAGCCGTATTTGCGGTAGAACGACACGGCGAACGGATGCAAGCAGGACAACGCCTGGCCTTCGTCCTTCATCGCTTGAAGCCCCCGCTCCAGCAGCGCCGCCACCATTCCTTTGCGCCGATACTCCGGCCACGTCGCCACGCTCGCGACTCCGCCCATGCGGAACGGCTTGCCCTGCACGTACATGCTCATGTCGTGAATATGCATTTTGGCGGCCATCTTCCCGTCAACGAAATATCCCCATATCCGGTCCGGGTTCATCCTTCGCTTCCGTTCTTCCCGTTCCTCCGCCGTTACTTCGTATTGAAAAGCGAAACAAGAAAGCGTAATGCTTTCATCCAGCTCGTCCTTGTTCAGCGTACGAATGACGTCCATGCGCCTCATCCTTTCCGTTACCATCTCCATCATCGACGATTGCCGGCTTAGCGTCAAGGCTGGGATCGACTCTTAAATGAACGCTTGTACCCTATCATACGTCCAAACATCAAGATAGCAAAGGAATATGATATATTATCCGGTTGGAAAGGAGGGTGCCATATGAGTGCTCTTGGCGGTTTCACATCGACGGGTGTAATCCTGGTTCTCTTCATTCTGCTTGTTATCGTTAGCCGTGCGTGGATCTAAACGATCGATCGCCACACTTTAGAAAGACCGGAGAATCGTACCTTTCTCCGGTCTTTCCCATTTTGTGTTAATATAGTTATACCAAGCACAGTTACGAGGAGAACGATGAAAAGCAAGATCAACCCGCTTGGGGCAGCTCTCGTGCTGCTCCTTCTTACCTTGGCGATCTACTCGCCCTTCAGAACGGAATCGCTTCCCGAGCAGCCGCTTGCGGTCAATGGGGAGCTCGATGCTTCTTTATGGGATTTCTCCGAATACGGAACGCTCCGGTTAAACGGAAACTGGACCGCCTATTGGAAACGACTGGTCGCGCCCGGCGACATGATCTCCGGCGTTCCGCTTCCCTACGAATACGCTTCCGTTCCGAAAATGTGGGACAAGCAGGGCGGCGAACCCGGCTCGCCCGCCGGGACCGGGTTCGCCACGTTTCGTCTGCTCGTTCGGCTTCCGTCCTCAGACGGGATGATGGCTCTGCGTATTCCGGCGATCGCTTCCTCGTATAAGCTGTGGATCAACGGACGGCCCTTGGCGGAGAACGGTGCGGTAGCCGCTTCGCCGGGCAGCATGAAGCCCGGCGAAGCGGTGCGAACCGTCGTCTTTCAACCGGCAGGCTCCTCGCTCGACATCGTGATTCAAATTTCGAATTTCGTCCAGCGCAAGGGCGGCATTTGGGATGCGATCGAGCTGGGCGAAGAAAGGCAGCTTACGAAGAAAACGATGAACCGGATCGCTTTCGATTCTTTTTTGTTCGGCTGCCTGCTGCTGGCCGGATTGCATCATACCGGCTTGTACTTGTTTCGGAACAAAAACAAGCTCGCGCTGTTTTTCGGGCTTTTTTGCCTGGTTACAGGCTTCCGCTCGCTATTTGTCGGAGAAGATCTGCTTATCCATGTATGGCCCGGCTTTCCATGGGAGCTTTCCCGTAAAATCGAATACATAGGCATGCTGGCCGCCGTCCCGGTGTTCATCCGCTTCTTGCACCATACGTTTCCGGCGGAAGTATCCGCAAGGTGGATGAAATATTTTCAGTACTGCGCCTTCTTGTTCGTGGGCATCGTTGTCGTGTTTCCGGCCAATATGTATACGCACCTGCTCTGTTTGTTTCAAGCATTCGTCCTGTGCGGCATCGTGTATACGTTTTGCGTGCTGCCTCTGGCAATCCGGCGGTCTCGCGCAGGAGCGGCTCCTTTCTTCGCGGCCAGCGTCGTATTCGCCCTGAGCACGATCAACGATTTGTTGTATTTCAACGGACTGATCCGCACCGGCAGCATTTCCCCATACGGCATTCTGGTGTTCGTCGTGCTGCAAACGTACATGCTGGCCCGCACGTTCTCGGGGTCGTTCGGCAAAATCGAAGAATTGTCGCGCAAGCTGCTGTCCGCCGACCGGTTGAAGGACGAGTTTCTGACCCATACGTCCCAGGAGCTCCGCGTTCCTCTCGGTACGATCGTAGGGATCGCCGAGACAATGCTCGAAAGCGCGGCCGGCGCCGGTCTAAGCGCCGTTCACCGGACGAATTTGTCGGTCATCGCGAACAGCGGCAAACGGCTCGCCGCCTCCGTCGACGACCTGCTCGATTTTTATCAGCTTCGCGACAGGCACACGATGCGGATCCGCAAAAGGCCGGTGGATTTGCAGCAAATGGCGCAGGTTGTCCTTTCCGCCAGCAAGCCGCTTGCTTTCGGCAAGGACATCGCGCTTCGCAACGAGATCGGTCCCGATATTCCGTTCGTGCTGGCCGACGAAGCCCATCTGCAGCAATTGCTCGTTCACTTGGTTTCGTTCTCGGTAGATCATTCGCATTCGAGCGTCATTGCCGTTTCCGCCCGGGAGCGGGGTACGGCGGTCGTAGTGGAAGTTGCCGTCGCGGGACAATCGCTATCGGCGGAAGAACTGTCCGCTCTGCGCGAGAAGATTGCATCGGACCGGATGCAGGGAGGGAATTCGGAAGTTGTTGTCGCTACGGCCAAGAAGCTGATCGAGCTAAACGGGGGGGAGCTCCTTATCGAAACATCGCCTCACGAGGGCATGACGTTCGTTTTCACGCTGCCCTCAAGCACCGTATATACGATGCCGATCGAGGAAGTGGACGAGAATTTGCACGCAATCGAGAATTTGCTCGCGCAGATGGTGCGCAAAGACGATTCCAGGGAGCGAAGCCCGCATATTTTGATCGTGGACGACGAGCCGGTCAACCTGCAGGTGCTGTACGGTCAATTATCCACGGAATCTTATTCGATCAGTACGGCTACGACTGGCCAGCAGGCGGTCCGGATGATCCGGGAGACGAATTCGTTCGATCTGATCATTTTGGACGCCATCATGCCGAAGATGTCCGGTTTCGAGGTGTGCCGGACGATCCGCCGCGACTATTCCTTGATGGAGCTGCCCATCCTGATGCTGTATGCCAAGAAGCAGCCGGAAATCGTCTACGAAGGATTCGAGGCCGGCATTAACGACTACATGATGAAGCCGATTGATAAGAAGGAACTGCTGACCCGGGTCAAAACATTGCTGACGTTGAAGCGGGCGATCCGCGAGGCGACCCGGCACACCGGCGAACTGGAGGAGCTGAACCGTCAGCTGACCGAGCTGAACAACGGCCTGGAGGAAAAAATCGCCGAGCGGACGCTTTCGCTGCAGCAGTCGAAGCAGCAGCTGGAAGCGATGAACGAGGATCTCGAAAGAATCGAACGGTCCCGCATCCGGCTTTTGACGAACATTTCACACGATTTGCGCACGCCGATTACGTCGATCCAAGGCTATATCGAAGCGATTCTCGACGGCGTCGTCACCGACCCGGAGGAGACGCAAAAATATTTACGGCTCATCCATTCCAAGTCGCTCACTCTAAACCGGCTCATACAGGATTTGTTCGAGCTGGCGCAGCTGGAGTCGCGCCAGGCCGCCTTCCGGATGCGGGAAGTCCTGACGACTGACCTCGTCAGGCTGGTGAAGGAGAAGTTCGAGCTGGACGTATCCGCTCGCGGCGTCCGCTTCGAGGTATGCGACACGCTCTCTCAGCCAGTCGTTTTGAATGTCGATACGGACCGGCTGGATCAAGTATTCGCCAACTTGATATTCAACGCCATCAAATTTACACCCCGTCAAGGAACGATCGTCATCGGCTTCGAGAAACGGCCGGGACGGGCGTTCAAGGACGAATTGATCGTCAAAGTGGCCGACAGCGGCACCGGGATCACCGATGAGGAACTGCCGCACATTTTCGACCGTTTCTATAAAGGAACGCCCCGGAACAACTCCAAGAAGGGGAGCGGTCTGGGACTCGCGATCGCCAAAGAAATCGTGGAATACCACGGCGGCCGAATATGGGCGGAGAGCGAAACCGGCCAAGGCTGCACGGTGTATTTCACGCTGCCGATCTTTTACTGACTTAACGGAAAGGGCTGACCGCTCGCTTATCCTCCGATCTGCGACATGCGCCTTGCGGTCGGTGTATGCGACTGCTCCGCCTTCACCAGCGCCTGCGCCATCTCGTGGTTTTCCGGCTTGATATCCAGCGCGCGATAGAAGAGACGCTCGATCGCCTCGTCGTCGCCGATCGCTTTGCGCACATTGAACTCGTCCGTCCAGTACAGACATGGCTTGATATTGCCGTCCGCGGTCAGTCGAAGACGGTTGCACGTCTCGCAGAAGTGGTCGCTGACCGGGTGAATGAGCCCGAACGAGCCGGCCGCGCCCGCGATCCGATAATTGCGGCTGGGGCCGTTTCCGTACACCGTCTCGGCAGGCTCGACCGTCCAGCCTTTGCCGGCGCATCGAGCAAGCACCTCCGATAGCGGCAAATACCGATTCCGCCAACCATCGTCATCGTGCCCAATCGGCATATATTCGATAAAACGGACGGTCACGTTCCGTTCCGTCGTCATTTGCAGAAAGTCCTCGATTTCGTCGTCATTGATCCCTTTCATCAAAACGACATTCAGCTTGATCGGGTCGAATCCGACCCGGATGCTTTCCTCCAAGCTAGCCAAAACTTTGCGGATGTCGCCGCCGCGGGTGACGAGCGCGAACCTGTCCGGACGCAGCGAATCGAGACTGATATTGACCCGGGTCACCCCCGCCGCCCGCAGCCGTTCCGCCCGCGGAGCCAAGTAGATCCCGTTCGTCGTCAGGGCGATGTCCTCGATGCCGGGAATGGCCGATAGCATGGCGACGAGCTGCTCCAAATTTTTGCGTACAAGCGGTTCGCCGCCGGTCAGCCGCAATTTGCTGACCCCTCGTTTCGCCAGCACGCGCACGACTGCGGCGATTTCGTCGAACGTCATCAGCTTCTCGTCCGGCTCGAACTCCATCCCTTCCTCCGGCATGCAGTATACACACCGTAAATTGCAACGGTCCGTAACGGAAATACGCAAATAATCGTGCACCCTCCCGAAACGATCGGTCAGTTTGGCGTCCACGGCTCGTCACCCTTCCTTTGCTCACCCTGTAAAGTCGTGATTTTACAGTTATTCCGCAAGTCTTCGCGGACATAAGCTTTTTTACCATTGTATCACACTATCTTATAAGATGACCCCACAAAGTGGAGCCCTGCTTCACGATCGAAAAGAAAAGCAGCCCGACGGCTGCTTCTGCTCTTTCTATAGCGGTCATTTCAATATCGCCGGATCGTAGAACATGTAGTTGTTGCGTCCGGATTCTTTGACCTTATACAAAGCGGTATCGACATTGCGCAGCAGCGTTGCCGCGTCTTCCCCATTAGCCGGATAAACGACGATCCCGCAGCTGACGGTGGCGCTGAATTGATGTCCGCGTGTCTCCCATGGAGCCGAGATGGCGGCAAAAATCCGCTTTGCTACTTTCTCGACGTTGGATGCCGAGTCGACAGTCGGCAGGAGTACCGTAAACTCGTCCCCTCCCATCCGGGCGACCATATCGACTTCACGGATGCATCCTTTGATCCTTGTCGCGAACGCCTTCAAAAAATCATCGCCCGCCTCATGCCCCATCGTATCGTTAATCAGCTTGAAATCGTCGATATCCAAATACATCAGCCCGAGCAAGCCGCGGCTCCGCTTCGCCTGTGCCAAGCTTTGCAGCAGATGCTCCCTGAACAGACGCCGGTTCGGCAATCCGGTGAGCGGATCGTGAAACGCGAGCTCGCGGAGCGACTCCTCCGCCTGCTTCCGCTGCGTAATATCCTTCATCAGAACGGCGATATAACCGACCTCGCCGTTTCCGCCGGCCAGCGGGATGCCCGTCGATTCGACCCACAGCCATCCCCCTCCGGCCGCTTTGTATTCATATTGGACGGATATGGGCTTGCCCTGCTTCTTGATCCGGTAAAATGTCCGAACGACAGCTTTACGGCACCTTTCATGAACGTTGTCCATATATTTAGCTATATGGGACGGCACCGATATGCATAGGTGCTGAGAGGAAGCATATACGATTTCTCCGCCCGAATCGACGATCATGATGGAGTCGGACATGGACTGGAGAATATGGCGAAGCACGTCGCTTCGTTCCATTAGCCCGGATGTAAGACGATCGAATCCCCATTGCGACATCGATTCCATGCTGATCACCTTCCTATTGGTTTAATCGATCGATATGGAGATGGTGGTTTTTCCGGAGATCAATATACTCGTCCCCTACCAAGACAGACGGATTGACCGGATCGCCGGGATGGACCATTAGAATACGTCCTATACGGCCATCGGTCAGCGTCACTTCGCTGCCTACGGACATTTCCATCATTCGCTGTACGAATACGCTGCATATGACGGGATTCAGCTTCCCGAAGCTGTCGCTGATCATTTGCTGCATCACTTGGTAGAACGGCGAGGCGTCCTTGTATACCCGTTTGGAGGTCATCGCATGAAACACATCGGCCACGGCCACGATTTTGCCGAAATAAGAGATGTCGCTTCCCTGTATGCCCTCAGGGTATCCCTTCCCGTCCTCGCGCTCGTGATGCTGCAATGCCGCAAGCGCCACCTGCCGGTCTATACCGGGCGTATTGCATATGATCTCATAGCCGAATACGGTATGCTGCTTCATGATAGCGTATTCTTCATTCGTATATTTTCCCGGCTTGTTCAAAATGTGATCGTCGATCCGGATTTTACCGACATCGTGCAAAGTCGCGGCAATCGTCAGCAGTCCCAAATCCGCCTCGCTCAGCTTCAACCATTTTCCAATCATCGTCGAGATGACGCCGACCCCGATATTGTGCCTGTACGTGTAGTCGTCTTTCGCCTGGAGGCCGGACAATACGCTGTACAAAGTAGGATATTCCGCCGCCTGATGTATGGTCGGGATTATACTGCGCTGCACTTCTTCAAGCGGAACGGTTCCTTTGCGGCGCATATAGTGGAATATTTCCTTGATTTCTTCCGTGGCCTTGGAAATAAGCGATTCATTCGTCGTATGGTGCGGCAGCTTCTCCAGTTCCAGTAAATCGAGGGGGATATGATGGCGCTCGATAAATTCGGCATGTTCCCGATTCAAGATCGTATCGCACGGAATGAGAACTACACCGTTCCCCGTCACCAAGTCCTTTATGAGTTTTCTGCCGACCAGGTTGGAAGCATTTATCCGGGTTCACCTGCCATGAGCGCGTTAGCTTTGTCCGCTGCGCGCATTAGTTCAAAAGTCTGATGAATAGGGCAAAACAACTATTTAATACCATTATATACTTGAATAATCGCCCTTTTCGCTAAAGGAAGTATAAAATTTTATTAATGAAACTTTATGAAATCTTCAAATTCCGCGGACAAAAAAACAGGCCGGACTCGTTGGTCCGACCAGCTCTTCGTATAACCGCTCATGCGGCTTATTCCCAATCCACCTTCTGAAACGTCCCCGTCTGTGCGGACTCTCTCGCTTTCAAGCATAAGAGAGCGCTTGCCAGTCCGCCATCGAGCGGGCTGATCGAC
This sequence comes from Paenibacillus mesophilus, assembly GCF_005938385.1. Classification (GTDB taxonomy): domain Bacteria; phylum Bacillota; class Bacilli; order Paenibacillales; family NBRC-103111; genus Paenibacillus_AB; species Paenibacillus_AB mesophilus. The sequence goes on along the minus strand of NZ_VCRA01000018.1, from coordinate 7,090 downwards.
TCCGCCCCGTCTTTCATGATGCCGATGAAGTTTCTCGCCAATACGCTATCGCCGCCGAAATGGTCATGTGAAGACTCTAAGCGATGCGTCTCCACCCTCGGAGCATGGTGCAGAATCACTTTCACTTCGCTCGTCATAAAGTCGAATTCGACCGTTCCTTTATAGCCGATAAATCGGGCTCCCCGGCCCCCGGCCGAACGGCGAACGAAAAAGTTTTGCGTATACGATGCATGCATGCCCGTATCGTAACGGATCAGCGCGCTTCCCGAATCCTCGTTGCCGGTATCCTCCGCGAAGGAGCAATATTCCCAAGCCGGGTTCTTTTGCGGTCCATACACCAAACTGTCCGGGCAAGTCCGGTTCTCCTCGCAATCGGCGCATTTCGTTCCGGCCGGCTTCGTCCCTTTGAACACTTGCTTGGATGTCATGGCGCATACTTCAGTCGGCGTATATCCGAGTACGTAGTTGATGTAGTCAAAATCATGAGTCGCCTTCTGGAGAAACAGTCCTCCGGTTTCGTTCTCGTCGCGGTACCAGTTATGGAAGTACACGCCGCCGTATGGTACGTTGTTGAACGCCTGCACATGCTCGACCGTGCCGATTTTCCCGGAATCGATAATTTCCTTCACAAGCTGTACCATCGACGTCACCCGCAGCGGGAACGAGACGACAACTTTGCTTTTCCCGGCCTCAAATCCCGCTTTCAGCCTGCGGGCATCCTCCATCGTAGTCGCCACCGGCTTCTCCAGGAACAGCGGGATTCCGGTAGGAAGCACCTTAAGCGCCATCTCGGTATGCAGCGAGCATCGCGTTCCGATCAGAATGCCGTCCAACTGCTCCGAAGCGAGCATAGCTTCCGGCGTATCGTACAAATCGATCCCTTCGTCCTTCTCGGCCTGCATGCTTGCTTTGCGGATGTCCGCGATCGCTTTCACGACGCACGTGGGATCTTCCTTCTGTATGCTTTTAATGACATGCTTGATTCGATTGCCGTAGCCGATTACGCCAAGCTTCATGGATCGTTCCCCCCACCTTCGTATTCCCCCCCATTGTAGAAATAAACCGGCACCAAAATCTTTGTCCCGGAAGCCGGACTTTTGGTCTTTTCCGCCGATTCGATCTTTAAGGATACCGACCGATAAGCTATGATAAACGTATATCCAAATCGCAGGACTAGGGGAATGTCCGTATGACCCATCGAAGAACGCCGCTCAGGCCCGTAATCGTCATCCACAAAATGATTACGATGTATTATTACGAATTCGGCAAGCATTTCGTCTTTAGCGGGGAATCGCACGACTTCTGGGAACTGCTGTACGTGGACAAAGGGGAACTGGAGGTGTGGGCCGATGACCGCTGTTACCGTGTGGGGCAAGGCAGCCTAATTTTCCACAAGCCGAACGAATTTCATAAATTTCACGCCGAGAACGGTATCGCCCCGAACGTCATCGTCCTCACTTTCGATTGCCGCTCTAAGGCGATGAAGCGGTTCGAGAACACGGTCATCATGCTCCGCGACGAAGAAAGAAACCTGCTTGCCAAAGTTATTAAAGAAGGAGTCGCCGCGTTCGAATTCCCGTTTCACTATCCGCTCCTCCGAAGGGCCGACGCTCCGGTCGGAGCGGAACAGCTGGTCAAGCTGCATTTGGAGACGCTGCTCATCCATCTGCTCCGCCGAAACGACTGGCACAAGGAAACTCCCAAGTTGACGAGGCCTGCCAAGGAGAAGGAATACGACGCTTTGACGACCGAGACGATCCGCTTGCTGGGCGAATCGATCGGAACGCATATTACACTGGAGCAGCTAAGCGAGAAGCTGAACGTGTCCAAGACGGTGCTGAAAGACGTGTTCAAACACAATACGGGTCAAACCGTCATGGAATTTTTCTCGTATTTGAAAATGGAGAAGGCGAAACTCCTCATCCGGGAAGCAGCGCATAATTTTACCGAAATTTCCGCTCTGCTCGGCTTCAGCTCCGTGCACGTCTTCTCGAAGGCGTTCAAACGGATCGTGGACATGACACCTTCGGAATATGCGAAATCCGTCAGGGGGCGGCTTCAAGCGTGAGCGCCGTCCTCCCTACTGAATCGGTTCACAAGCTTGCCTAGCTTCTCGATTTCTATGGCGACCTCATCACCCTGCTTCAAGTACTGCTGCTTCTCCGGGGGATAGCCCATTATAACCCCTTCCGGCGTTCCCGTCATGATGACGTCGCCCGGCTGCAGAGTGAAGTGCCTGCTAATGTAGCTGACGATTTCCCTGCACGTAAAAATCATATCCGACGTATGCGATCGCTGACGTACTTCGCCGTTCACTACCGTTTTAATTTCCAGGTCGTTCGGATTGCCGGCCTCGTCTGCGGTCAATACGTAGGGTCCTAACGGACAGAAAGAGTCGCATGTTTTCCCGAGCATCCATTGACCGGTTCGAAGCTGCCAGTCGCGTGCGGACACGTCGTTAGCGGCGCAATAACCGAATACGTAATCCAAGCTGTCGTCTATGGATACGTTTCGCGCCGGTTTGCCGATGACGATGGCAAGCTCCGCTTCGTAATCCACCTTGGCCGTGCCGGCGGGAATCAGTATAACGGCTCCGTGTCCGGTTAAAGTATTGTTGAACTTGTTGAATAGCACGGGGTATTCGGGAATCGGCATGTTCGTTTCATGCGCATGCTTTCTGTAATTAAGGCCGACGCATATTATTTTTTGCGGTGCATCCACGCACGGACCCCAATTGATCCGAGATTCGTTCAAACGATAAGGCGCATGCTCATCCAACGGCAAGGAGGCGATGTAGCGGTGTAAAGCTTCGTATTCAGCCGTGTCCAGACGAATAACTTCGGAAACCGTCTTCGGGAGCGTCTTGGACCGGTTATAAGGATAAGTACGGACGGCTTGCTCCAGATCGATAATCCCATATGGATCGACAATGCCTGCTTTCAATGATCCGTCTTTGTAAAAGTTCATCCATTTCATAATCTACACTTCCCCGGAATATGGTCTCTTACCCTATAACGATTTCTTTACCGGCGTCGGCAGATTGAACGATCGCATCGGCTACTTCGACACCGTGAATGGCGTCCTCGAACGAAATATAGTCCGGGGCGATCCCGCGGTTCAAGCAATCGCAAATATAAATAAGCTGCTCCCGCAAGGAGCCCGCCGTTTGCTTATGCATCGTCTTGATATGAATATTCGTATCCGGAGTCGTTCTTCCGCTCCCGTTCCAAATTTGCAGCCCGGAATTGGACGTTTCAAAATGAGCGGTACCTTTGCTCCCGATCACCTCGATTTGATCGGCGATGGCGATGCCCGCCTTGTCCGGAGTCATCCAGTTGCTGTGCAAATGGGCCAGTGTCCCGTTCTCGAATTCCAGGCATGCCCACAGCACTTCCGGAACATCCGAATTCGTAACCGATCTGCCGTGCGCACGAACCGATTTTACCCGGCTTCCCGCATACCAGATGGCCAGATCTATATCATGAATCGTCAGTTCATAGACGGTATGCGTCCGCCGATAAGTCGCAAACAGCTTGTTCTCCCTGGACCGCTTCATATACATGCTGACAGGCTGTCCGATTTCTCCGGCATTTATAGCCCGCTTCATATCCGCATACCGCGGGTCGAACCGCAAAAGATGGCCGGGCAGCACGTAACGTCCGTATTCCCCGGCGACTTTCCTCATCTCCAGCGCTTCACTCTTTCTTGTAGACACCGGCTTCTCGACGAGCACATGCTTGCCCGAACGCAAAGCTTTGACGGTAGGTTCGAGATGCATCTTCTCGAACGTCACTACGCTGACCAGATCAATATCTTCTCGCTCCAGAAGTTGCTCGTAATCCGTGTAGCAATGGCGTACGCCGTACTCGGCTTCCGCATGCTTCAATCGATCCGCCCTCGTATCGCATACCGCCACGACTTCCGCGTGCGGCAAAGCATGGAACGCCTCCAGATGGCATTCTCCCCAGCTCCCCAACCCGATAATGCCGACTCTGACTTTTCCCGACATGGCTTGCATCCTCCTCAATGTTGAAACAACCGCATTACATAAAGTCTTCGTTCTGCCACATCGACTGCAGTCTGTCCTTGACGCTCGTTTCGTTTCTGTGCAGAACTTCCATGCATTCCGTATACGAGCGGTAAATGTGCTTGCGCATAACTTGTTCGGCATGAACGGGATCTCTTTTCAACAACGCTTCAATCAACTCGCGATGATCGTCATATTCTTTTTGCTTCGTAGTAGCCATGCCAAGAATACGGTTAACCAACTCGATCTGGAACGATATGGACTCGTACACTTTGATTAATCTCGAATGGTTGGATAACCTAATAATACTTTGGTGCAAAAATAACGAATCCTTGAGCAAGCTTGGAACCGATTCGTCGTTCAATTTCGCTCCCATATTATCGTAAAAATCGGCCAGCTCCCGTATCTCAACATCTGTCGCATGCTGTGTCGTCAGATGAATAGCAAGTCCTTCGAGCGACGATCGAAGCGAATAAACCTCGGATATATCTCTCGCCTCAAGCTTATTGACGACAGGCCCTTTGTTCGGAACGATCGTAATAATCCCCTCGCCCGACAAATGCCGAATGGATTCCCGTACCGGGGACTGACTGATGCCGAACTCCCTCGCCAGCTTCATCTCGACAATCCGATCTCCCGGATTTAGCTCGCCGTCTAAAATCTTTCGCTTTATAAGAGCGACAAGATCTTCACTTATATTTTTCTTTTCCAATAAAAACTTGCGCTCCATCTTGAATCAACTACTTTCTGAGTTAGGTGCAAAAAGTAATGGGTAAATATTATATATAATATATTATAGTTTGTTTAGCGGGGTCAATCTATTTTTTCGAAACATACATTGATTTGTTTGATGGAGAAATCGATTACCATAATATCGCATCAGAATGAAACCAATCCAGCTGAAAACACAAAAAGCTTATGAAGATCTGATGATCTTCATAAGCTTTTTGTTAGTAGTGCCGGTGAAGGGACTCGAACCCCCACGGTTTCCCTCACGATTTTGAGTCGCGCGCGTCTGCCAATTCCGCCACACCGGCGAGTGGCGTGCCCTAAGAGATTCGAACTCCTGACCTTTTGATTCGTAGTCAAACGCTCTATCCAGCTGAGCTAAGGGCACATATGCTGTTCTTAAAAAATGGTGGAGGCGCCACCCAGACTCGAACTGGGGGTAAAGCTTTTGCAGAGCTCTGCCTTACCACTTGGCTATGGCGCCGAATTAAGATGGAGCGGACGACGAGATTCGAACTCGCGACCCTCGCCTTGGCAAGGCGATGCTCTACCACTGAGCCACGTCCGCATATAACTGATAAATCCCCATTAGTGCATTAAGAGTAAAACTGGGGATCTAGGATTCGAACCTAGGCATGACGGAGTCAAAGTCCGTTGCCTTACCGCTTGGCTAATCCCCAATAAGAAAAATATGGGGCGATCGATGGGACTTGAACCCACGAATGCCGGAGCCACAATCCGGTGCGTTAACCCCTTCGCCACGACCGCCATATGATATTGTTCTGGCAGGGGCAGCAGGAATTGAACCCACACTAACGGTTTTGGAGACCGCTGTTCTACCTTTAAACTATGCCCCTATATTGGAAATATGAATGGTGGAGGATGATGGATTCGAACCACCGAACTCGTCAGAGAACAGATTTACAGTCTGCTGCGTTTGGCCACTTCGCTAATCCTCCGTATATCTGGTGCCGCCGAGAGGACTTGAACCCCCAACCTACTGATTACAAGTCAGTTGCTCTACCAGTTGAGCTACAGCGGCATACATACAAGGCCAAAAAGTGTGATGTGACTTAATGGTGGCTCGGGACGGAATCGAACCGCCGACACGAGGATTTTCAGTCCTCTGCTCTACCGACTGAGCTACCGAGCCTCAAATGACTGAGGTTGTCCGTATGAAACAAATAATGGCGGAGCTGACGGGATTCGAACCCGCGGTCTCCTGCGTGACAGGCAGGCATGTTAGGCCTCTACACCACAGCTCCGCGATAAAACATTTCCTAAGGCAACGACCTATTAGTGCTGCTTTGGAATTTAATTGCGGGGGCAGGATTTGAACCTGCGGCCTTCGGGTTATGAGCCCGACGAGCTACCGGGCTGCTCCACCCCGCGTCGTTATAAGGAACATATGGTGGACGCTGACGGGATCGAACCGCCGACCCTCTGCTTGTAAGGCAGATGCTCTCCCGGCTGAGCTAAGCGTCCATATTGTAAAGTGACAAGCTTTAATATATCAAATATTCAAACAAAAAGCAACTAAACTTTTTTAAAGTGAAAATGGTGACCCGTAGGGGATTCGAACCCCTGTTACCTCCGTGAAAGGGAGGTGTCTTAACCCCTTGACCAACGGGCCTTATTGTAATGTTGAAGTGAAGTACGGAGAGAGAGGGATACTCTCGGCCTAATGGCCTTCGAGACTGCGAAGCTTATGCTTCCGAAGTCTTGCTCCGACGTCCCCTCTGGTCGGGTTCTAATCCCTCGAACAGAGAAGTAATGCTACGGAGAGAGAGGGATTCGAACCCTCGAGACGCTTTTGACGCCTACACGATTTCCAATCGTGCTCCTTCGACCACTCGGACATCTCTCCATATGGCTCCCCGAACAGGACTCGAACCTGTGACAACTCGGTTAACAGCCGAGTGCTCTACCAACTGAGCTATCAGGGAATGG
>NZ_VCRA01000018.1:0-374 GCF_005938385.1 Paenibacillus mesophilus | reverse complement strand
TGGCAACGTCCTACTCTCCCAGGACCCTGCGGTCCAAGTACCATCGGCGCTGGAGGGCTTAACGGTCGTGTTCGGGATGGGAACGCGTGGATCCCCTCCGCCATCATCACCAAACGATTTACTTATATTCAGGTCGCAACGCAGCCATGCGTCGCAGCGATCTTCAGTACAGACTTGCTGTTCTGTCCACCGTTTATTCCCTGAAAACTGAATGCGAAACAAATCGAGTTGAAGCTGGAATCGAGCGCCCGGGGGTTACCGGGGCTAGTTGGATAAGCCCTCGACCGATTAGTATTCGTCAGCTGCACGCGTTGCCGCGCTTCCACCCCGAACCTATCAACCTGGTCGTCTACCAGGGGTCTTACGAATTGGGA
>NZ_VCRA01000017.1 GCF_005938385.1 Paenibacillus mesophilus | reverse complement strand
CTTCGGCGCCGGCTCCCGCCGAGCGCTCCGCCGAAGCCGCGCGCAGCGGGGAAGCGCCATCCGGCGACGAGGACCGGCTGAACCGGCTGCTCGCCGCGAAGAAGCGCCGGGGGCGCTGAGCGGGAGCGGTGCAGCGCGATTGGACGCATTCGGGAGGCGAACGCTTGTTTTCCATGAATGCTAGCATTTTTTGTCTAATTTCGTTACAATGAATGGGAAAGGGGCTGCGGATTCGCCGCGACTCCAATGATGAAACGGGAGGGAAAGCCATTTGACCAACAATCGCTACTCTATCGGCCTAATCATCGTAGCAGTCGGCGTAATCCTGCTGCTTGGCAAGCTGGGCGTGTTCGGATTTTTTTGGGACGTATTCTGGCCCGTATTCGTTCTTGCTCCCGGTCTGCTGTTTCACGTTCTGTACTTCAACCGGGTTTTGCCTTCGGGTGTGCTCATTCCGGGAGGCATCCTCGTGACGAATTCGATCATATTTTTCCTTTGCACGATATTCAGCTGGAACTTGATGGCGTATTTGTGGCCGGGCTTCATATTTGCCGTAGCCGTCGGCTTGTACGAGTATTACTTGTTCGATAAGCACAGCCCGCGCGGCACATTCGTCGCCGCCATCATACTGGCGATCGTCTCGGGCGTATGCTTCAGCATGACGATTTTGTTTACGGTCGGGATTTATTTCATCGCATTGGTCTTGATTTTGGTGGGCGGTTATATGATTTTCAACAAACGACGTTCCTGGTGAGCACGCCGTGACCGTGAACTTTTGCTAGATCGCGGTTTTTTTATGATGGCACCTTCCGCTTCCGGTCTGAAGCGGAGGCATCATTTGGCCGGGCGATTTTTGGCCCGTTTTCTTGCATTTTCACGCCGCAATCTATATAATTCAATATGTGTCAAGCGTCGGCGCCACAAGTCCGACGCTTATTTCATGATTGCGGAATTAAAGCCGAAGCACCGCTTCGTCAGCTTCGCTAGCCATTACTTCACTTTTTGGGGATCAATAACGGGGTCCCCGGAAAGTACTCGGAATCGGCTTCGCTAGCCATTACTTCACTTTATGGGGCTCAGAAAGGATGAACACTGAATTTATGCACGCAAGGGACAAAATTCGCAACATCGCCATCATCGCTCACGTCGATCACGGCAAAACGACGCTCGTAGACAAGCTGCTGCAGCAGTCCGGAACGTACCGCGAGAATGAGTCGGTTCAGGAACGCGCCATGGACTCGAACGATCTGGAACGCGAGCGCGGCATTACCATTTTGGCCAAAAATACCGCCATTACGTATAAAGATTTTTTCATCAATATCGTCGATACGCCGGGCCACGCCGACTTTGGCGGCGAAGTGGAACGGATCATGAAAATGGTCGACGGGGTGCTCCTCGTAGTCGACGCCTTCGAAGGCTGCATGCCGCAAACGAAATTCGTTTTGCGCAAAGCGCTTGAACAAAATTTGACGCCGATCGTCGTGTTGAATAAAATCGACCGCCCGAACGCCCGGCCCGCCGAAGTCGTCGATGAAGTGTTGGACTTGTTCATCGAGCTCGGCGCGAGCGACGAGCAGCTCGACTTCCCCGTCGTATATGCATCCGCCCTCCAAGGGACATCCAGCCTGAATCCGGATAAGCAGGAGAGCAACATGGAATCGCTGTACGAGACGATCGTCAGCCATATCCCTCATCCGCTGGAAGATCCGGCTCAGCCGCTCCAATTTCTCGTTACCCTGATGGATTACAATGAATATTTGGGCCGGATCGCGATCGGCCGGATCAATCGCGGCATCGTCCGGCAAGGCCAGCCCGTTGCGGTTATTACGCGGGAAGGCAATGTGAAGCAGGCGCGCATCGAGAAGTTGTTCGGCTTCCAAGGCTTGAAGCGGATCGAGATCGAGCAAGCCGGTGCCGGCGACATCGTGGCGTTGTCGGGCATCAAGGATATCAACATCGGCGAAACGATTGCCGATCCGGCGAACCCGGAAGCTCTTCCCGTACTGAAAATCGACGAGCCTACGCTGCAGATGACGTTTGTCGTCAACAACAGCCCGTTCGCGGGTAAAGAAGGCAAATGGGTCACGTCCCGCAAGCTGCGCGAGCGGCTGTTCAATGAGCTGGAAACGGACGTCTCTTTGCGCGTGGACGAAACCGACAGCCCGGATGCGTTTATCGTATCGGGACGCGGCGAGCTGCATCTCGGCATCCTGATCGAGAACATGCGCCGCGAAGGCTTCGAGCTGCAAGTATCCAAACCCGAAGTAATCGTGAAGGAAATCGACGGCATCAAAATGGAACCGATCGAACGCCTGCTCATCGACGTTCCGGAAGACAGCATGGGCGCCGTTATGGAGAGCCTCGGCACGCGCAAGGCGGAAATGGTCAATATGATCAACAACGGAACGGGAACGGTCCGCTTGGAATTTCTCATTCCGGCCCGCGGGCTGATCGGCTACAGCACCCACTTCCTGACGCTTACCCGTGGCTATGGCGTAATGAATCACGCTTTCGATAAATACGGACCTTATGCCGGCGCCAATGTCGGCGGACGCCATCAAGGCGTGCTCGTCTCGTTCGAGTCCGGCGTGGCGACGACATACGGCATCCTCTCGATCGAAGACCGCGGCATTTTGTTCCTGCATCCGGGTACGGACGTATACGAAGGCATGATTATCGGCGAGCATACGCGGGATACCGACCTTGTCGTCAACGTCTGCAAGGAGAAGCAGCTGACGAACATGCGGGCCGCGAGCAAGGACGATACGGTGAAGCTGAAGACGCCGCGCATTTTCTCGCTGGAGCAGGCGCTCGAGTATTTGAATGAAGACGAATATTGCGAAGTAACGCCAAAATCGATCCGTCTTCGCAAAAAAATATTGAACAAAAGCGAACGGGAGAAAGCGGAGAAAATCCGGAAAATGGCCGAAGCGAACGTGTAACACCGTTTCGGCCTCCCGGCCCGTTCCGGCAAAGGGGGCGCTCGCACGTGCAGCAGTGGCTCGAAAATCATCCTTTGATTACGTATATTCTGATTTTCGTCTTTCTCGTATACGTTTATAACAAAGTGTTCCGCATGAGGAAGCTGCCTCTTCTGAAAGATATCGTCATCTATTTGACGATGGCGGTCGGAGCGGGCATCCTGTGGCTGTTTCAGCTCGACCTGCAGCTGCCGATCGTCATCAGTCTCGGGGTGGCGGTCGCGCTCATGCTGACCGTCCGGATCCGCTATTGGCAGCTCGATCGGGAAGCGCGCAAAAAAGGCGGGAACGTTCAGAAAAGCGGTAACACGGCCGACAACGAGCTTCAATCGGGCAAAACGGACAGCACGCAAGCGTAAAGCATGAATGCCCGACCAGCGGCATTGACGATTGCCCATCTTTCGCCGAACCGTTCGGCGCGAAGGGAGACATGACGTTTGTCCCGATTTTGGCTTGTTCCCATTTCGACATCGGATCCGTTTACGCTGGGCGGCGAACGGTTTATTTGCTCGCCCGACGAGGAGCTTGCCGAATTTCGGCAAGCTTTAAGCCGCTTTCGCCCGCAGCTGCTTCTTCCGTTCAAGGCGCACCTGCTCCCCGGGGAGGAAGATACGGACGCTTGCGGAACGGAACACGTTCCGTTTTCGTTGGCCGCCCCCGGAGATATCGTATTCGACGGGAAGGCGCTGCATTTGTCCGACTGCGCTTCGGCCATGCTGGACAGGCTGCCGGCCCCGGAAGAGGCGGGGAGACGGCTCGATGAGATCGAAGCTTCTTTCGCCACCGATCTGCCGGAGAACGTCCGAACATGGCTCGGAACGATGCGCCGGTGGTACGGGCAAGGTTTGCGCGTCATTATGCTTAAGGAGGAGCCGTAAGATGAAGCTGGAGGATGCTTTGTTCAATTGGCTGCAAATCCGACTTGTCGCCGATGCGAGACCGGACGACAACGCGGCGAAGGAGACCGAATCGTTTTTTGCGGAAATATTGCGGGACGACCATAAGCTTGGAAACGTACATATTGCCAACAAAGACGATACGATGATTCACGTCCGATATGAGAAGGACGGAAAGCCGAAGCTGCAAATGTACGATAAGGAGCACGCGGAGCAGCTTCTAGCCGATATCAATTCCAACCCGAAATACAATTAAGGCACTTTAAGTTCCTAAGAAAGTGGTGACCGGTCAATGCCGCCTGCCGCTTTGCCGCCGACTCCGCCGAAGCAGCGCCGCACCCGCCGGAAAAGCAGCCGGACGTTGATGAAGGTGCTGCTCTTTATTATTATCGTAATCGTCATTGCCGCAATCGCTTATGCAGGCTATTTGTATTACAAAATCGATTCGGCGCTCGATCAAGCCGGAACGGCTGATACGACTCCCGCCACGAAACCGGTCAACGCCAATCCGGTTACCTTATTGCTGCTCGGGATCGATACGAGACCGAAGAGCGCAAGTCTGAACACTGACGTCATCATGATCGCATCGCTCAATCCGCAGCGCAAAACGGCAACCGTCGTCTCGGTTCCGCGGGATACGCTCGTTAAAGCAAGCGGCTATTCGCAAAGCAAAGCGAACTCGTACTACGCCGCCTTTCTCCACAACGACAAAAGAACGGCGGATGTGAAGACGAAGGCGCTGTTCGGCAAATATTTGAACGTTCCGATCGATTACGTCGCGAGAATCGACTTCAAAGGCTTCGAGGAAATCGTCGACGAGCTCGGAGGGCTGACGCTGAATGTGGACATGAACATGTGCTATACGGATAAGCAGGATGGCACGTCCATCAAGCTGGCCAAAGGCACCCACGATCTGAACGGCAGCCAGACGCTCGATTTCGTCCGCTACCGGAAAGGCAACTGCCAAAACGCCGCCGATTCCAACGATATCGAACGGAACGAGCGCCAGCAGCAAGTTATAGGCGAGATGATCGGCAAGCTGAAATCGTTCGACGGCTTGCTCAAGCTGGGCTCCGTCATCGAAGCGGCCGGGAAAAACGTCGAGACGGACATCCCGTCCTCGCAAATCAAAAGCTTTATTCGGACATATATGGGCATCGATCGCGATAAAATAAACTATGTTCACCTCGTAGGCGAATGGCACAGTCCGTATATCAACATCCGTGCGGACGAATTGAAGAAAGCCCAGACCGCCTTGCAGGAACAGCTCAAATAACGCAAGCTTCCGCGCGACGCATGCCCTCACAATCGGCTATGGCTGACAGGCCGCGCCTTATGGTATACTGGAAGCAAGCCGCACTTCAGGAGGATGAACGTATGGCTGAAACGATTACCGCTTTGTCGGAGCAACAACTGTCGCAACTTCAGAAAGAAAAGCTCGTACTGCTCGCCACGATCGATGCGGAAAGCGGATTTCCGAGCGTAAGCGCCATTTCGTGGGTATATGCCGACAGCTTGACGAATATCCGTTTCGCAATCGACCAAAGGTCCCGTATCGTAAGCAACGTAACGAAGCATCCGCAAGTGACGCTTACGTTTTTCGGCGAAGGCAAAGTCAACGCGGTATATGGCCATGCCTCCATCGTTACGGACGCGCTTGATGGCGTTCCGTTCAAGCTGGCATGCTTCGACGTGCGCGTCGAAGTGGTTCGGGACGCGATGTTTTACGGCTCCCGCATTTCCGTCGAGCCCGAATACGAGAGAACGTATGACAAGCGTGCGGCGGATAAGCTGGACGGACAAGTTTTTGCCGCAATGAAAAAAGCCTAGTTCCATCGGAACCGGGCTTTTGTGTCTTTTTCGGCATATGGGCGGGCGTTACATTTGCTTGCCGCCCATCTGATTCGCATCGTCGGTTCTGGCCGGCGGATTGCCCTGCGGCGTAATGTCCTTCGGAATTTGCGGTACGATGCGGCCGATCATGTCGGCAAGCTCCTCCGCAAAGCCGGCGATCGGACGCCCTTGGCGAATGTCTTCGCGAATTTCCGCAATGCGTCCCGCCATATCGATGTCGGCCGTGACGAACGCGTGCACGCCGTACGGATCTTTGCGCAGTGCCTCGGAGACGGAATATTTGATGACGTCGACGCGGCTGCGTTCGAGCTCGGGATCGACATTGATGCCGACGATGGCCGTATTGCCGATGATGACGCATTTGGCGCTTCTGACTTGGGGAATGCTTGACGCCAGCCCCTCGAGCCGTGCGGTCACTTCTTGCCTGTTGCGGATCTCCGGTTTTTCCGGTACCGTCTGCTTCACTTTTATTCCGTTTTGCCCATCCGGTATGGGGGAAGCTTCATTGCGCGGCGCACGCGTGCAGCCGCCCATGATTGCAATCGCCAGCGCGAGGACAACAACTTTTCGCATCTGAATCGCTCCTATCTGTACCTGAATTCGCCATGGTTAGTTTGTCCGTTTCGTCATCGAATATGTACAACAATAGCCAGACGACAAGCCGGGAGGGGACGCTCATGAAAAAAGTGTACGTATTGGATACGAATGTCCTGTTGCAGGATCCTAACGCCGTCTTCGCTTTCGAAGACAACGAAGTGATCATTCCCGCAGTGGTGCTGGAAGAAATCGACGCGAAAAAGCGCAACGCCGACGAATTGGGCCGCAACGCCCGAACCGTCTCGCGACTCTTGGACGGACTCCGCGAAAAAGGAAGGCTGCACGACGGAATCGATCTGGAACGCGGCGGAAGCATCAAGGTGGAGCTGAATCATCGCAGCTTTCAAAAATTGCAGGACTTGTTCGGAGAAATTACGAACGACAACCGTATATTGGCGGTAGCGCTGAACTATCATCTGGAGGAACAGCAGAAGACGGAACCGAGACCGGTCGTGCTGGTCAGCAAAGATACGCTCGTGCGGATTAAAGCCGATGTGCTCGGGATTACGGCGGAAGATTATTTGACGGACCGGGTCGTGTCGACGACCGATCTGTATCCGGGGTATTTGACGCTTCATGTCCATCCGGGCATTATCGACAGCTTCTATAACGCCCGTTTCTTGTCCGTTGCCGAAATGAACCAGTATTACCCTTACAAGTTCCATCCGCATGAGTTTGTCATTCTGAAGGATGAACTCGGCACATCCAAGTCGGCGCTGCTGAAGGCGAACGCGGATGCGAAACGGCTGGACCCGTTATTTTTGAGCAATGAACCGATATGGGGAATCGGAGCCCGCAACGTGCAGCAGCGGATGGCGCTCGAGCTGCTGCTGAACGACGATATTCCGCTCGTCACCTTGACCGGCAAGGCCGGGACGGGCAAGACGCTGCTGGCGCTCGCCGCAGGCCTCATGAAGATCGAGGACGAACGGAAGTACAAGAAGCTGCTGATCGCGCGTCCGGTCGTTCCGATGGGCAAAGATATCGGTTATTTACCCGGAGAGAAAGACGAGAAGCTGCGTCCTTGGATGCAGCCGATTTACGATAATTTGGAGTTTTTGTTCGACACGAAGAAAGCGGGAGATATCGAAAAAATATTGGCGGGCATGGGCAGCATCCAGGTGGAGGCACTCACATACATTCGCGGACGCTCCATACCGGGCCAGTTCATCATCATCGACGAAGCGCAAAACTTATCGAAGCACGAAGTGAAAACGATCGTCTCCCGCGTCGGCGAAGGCAGTAAAATCGTCCTGATGGGCGATCCCGAGCAAATCGACCACCCGTACTTGGACGCCTACAGCAACGGGCTCACTTATGTGGTGGAACGGTTCAAAGCCCAAGGGATAAGCGGCCACATCAATCTGGAGCGCGGGGAACGGTCGCATTTGGCCCAACTGGCTGCGGATTTGCTGTAATCGGAGAAGTGAAATAAAGAAAGAAGTTCGCGTTATAACACGCGGACTTTTTTCTATTGCAGAAAAATGTCGAATAAAGTCGAATAAATACCGAAGGAGGTGAGGATTTCGAAGCAGTATAGTCGTGCTCCACGGCCTTGTCGTTTTAGGTCGTTCGACTGTTTTCAACTCCTTCGCATTCCCGATATGATTCTAGTTGTGCTTATACACGATCTGACAACCGGAGGGGCTTACGGATGAATCGAGTGAAAAAGGTATTGCTGGCGCTTGCATTGACGGCTTGCGCTTATACGGTACAAGGGGCCGGGGGGACCGCTCTGGCAGCAGCTGCAGCTGCAACCACAACCGCAACCGCAGTGCAGGCGCGCTTTTCGGACACGCAGGGGCATTGGGCGGAGGGGACGATTAACCGGCTTGTTGACCAAGGCATTCTGGATGGATATCCGGACGGTACGTTCCGTCCGAACGAACCGGTAACGGCGGATCAGTTTCTGAAAATTTTGCTGCTGTCCTTTACGGAGAAGCACCAGAACGGGGAGCGCAGCTGGAAGGAGTCTTTCGTCTCGAGCTTGAGTCCTTCGAACCAGAGCATACTGCGTCAGGACTACCGCGGCTTCTCGTTTGCGCCTAACACGATCGGTTATTGGGCGAAGCCTTACATCGATTTGGCCGGCGATTTGCATTTGATGGACCCGAGCGAATTTCCCGACTTCAAGCAGAAGCTGAACCGCGAGCAGGTGGCGGAGCTGCTTTATTACGCGCTCAAGGAGACGGAATTTTTGGAGGACGAGGATTACAGCAAAAGACTGTCGGCGACGATCGGCGATTTGCGCAGCGCGAACGGCCGGCAGCAAAAATTTATTGCCGAGTCGTTTGCGAAGGGGATTATGGAAGGATACCCGAACGGATACTTCGGAGTCGGCGTGACGGTAACGCGGGCGGAATCGCTGACGATCGTGGAAAGACTTACCGATAAAAGCAAGCGGATTGTGCAAACCGGTCTCGCTTCCGAGCAATATTCGGTCGTCGTGCCGACGAAGGACGGCAGCTACAAGCGGCTCCTGTTTCCGAACGAAGCGATGAAGCAAGCTTACGCGGTTATGGAAGAAGCAGGCAAGCTGCGGGGAACGAACTACGATTTGGAGGAAACGACGCTGCGGCTGTTCAAGGATGCCGACACGAAGGCGAAGGCTCTGTCGGCGACCGCCGTCTCGCGCGAGACGCTGAACGAAGCATCGCTTTGGCTTGAACCGAAGTATGATACATACGGCATTACGCTGCGCATGCAGGAAGGGGCGCTTGCCCGCAACCGCGAGCCGATCAAGCTGTTCGTCAACCGGATCTTCGGGTTCGATGCGGCCAAATTCGACGATTGGTTCGGCGCCATGTACGGCAAGATGGATACGAAAAGGCCGTTCGAGGCGCAGTCCGTCACAATCGGAAACTATACGGTGGAGGCGTCCTCGCCGGACAATTCGGCCCTTGTGTTCTCGATCGTGCCGCAATCGAAGAAGTGATAAAAAAAGGCTGTTCCCGATTATTGATGCGGGAACAGCTTCTTCCATTTTTTAACTTATTGGAACTTCGGCAGCCAATCGCCGTGCGCTTCGATCAAATCGTCGCAAAGCGCTACGATATCGTCGATCGACAGCTCCGCCGAAGTATGCGGGTCGAGCATCGCCGCATGATAAATGTGCTCTTTCTTGAGCGTGCGGGCAGCCTCGAGCGTCAGCAGCTGCGTGTTGATGTTCGTCCGGTTCAGGGCGGCGAGCTGCGGCGGCAAATCGCCGACATACGTCGGGGTGATGCCGTTGCGGTCGACGAGACAGGTCACCTCGACGCAAGCTTCCTTCGGCAAGTTCGTGATCAGACCGGTATTCATGACGTTGCCGCCGATGCGGAACGGATTGTTCGTCTCCATCGCTTCCATCATATGGGAAGCGTACTCGTGGGACCGGGTGTGCGACAAGTTTTTGTTGTTGACGAGCTCTTCGCGCATCGTTTTCCATCTGTCGATCTGACGGACGCAGCGACGCGGATATTCATCCAACGGGATATTGAAGCGTTCGATCAGCTCCGGGTAATTGCGCTTGATGAAGTACGGATGGTATTCGGCGTTATGCTCCGACGATTCCGTCACATAGTAGCCGAAGCGGAACATAAGCTCGTAGCGGACCATATCGTTGTGCTTTTCTTTTTGTCTTTCTTTGGCGAGGCGTTTGATTTCCGGATACAGGTCGACGCCGTCCTTCGTCACCTCGAGCAGCCAAGCCATATGGTTGATGCCGGCGATTTTCGCCTGCACACCTTCCATATCGAGCCCGAGCGGCTTGAACAGATGCGGCACGCACACCTGGACGCTGTGGCACAGACCGACCGTCTTGACTCCGCCATCCGTATTCATCGCATTCGTAAGTACGGCCATCGGGTTCGTATAGTTGAGGAACCACGCATCCGGACATACTTCCTGAATGTCCTTGGCGAAGTCGAGCATGACCGGGATCGTGCGCAGGTTACGGAAAATGCCGCCGATTCCGAGCGTATCCGCGATCGTTTGGCGCAAACCGTATTTCTTAGGAACTTCGAAGTCCGTAATCGTACATGGATCGTATCCGCCCACTTGGATCGCGTTGACGATGTATTTGGCGCCGCGAAGCGCTTCTTTGCGGTCGGCGTATGGTACGATGCGGCACGTGCTGCCGGATGTCGCTTTCAGATTGTTCAGCATGTTCTCCGAATCTTTCAGGCGGACCGGGTCGATGTCGTGCAGCGCGAGTTCGAAATCTTGCAGTGCCGGAGTCATCATGACGTCTCCGAGTACGTTTTTGGCGAATACGGAGCTTCCTGCTCCGATAAATGTTATTTTAGGCATCGGTATAATCCTCCCTTGTCTTGTATCTACTTGAAACTATAAGGTCGCGGGAGGAAAATGAATATGGAGAAAAGCGTGTTCCGCATGGAACAATGCGGCTTCCTGCGAGTGCGCATCGAATGCTCTTGATTTGTCGGGCCGCATCGTATTCAATAGACATAGAAGCTTTGGCGTACTATATTGATGAGGAAAGGGCGTACTATCACATGGAGGAACGTTTCTCGCTTGCGGTCAATCCGAAGCCCGGCAAGGGCGAACTGTCCGTCATTTTCAGCGGCCGGGAACGGACGATGCCGGGGCATAACGTAGGGCCGCAAGTACACGATTATTTCCTTGTGCATCACGTCATGGCGGGAACGGGAACGTTTCAGTGCTTGGGACGCACGTATGAATTGAAGAGAGGCGACAGCTTCTTTATATTTCCGGCAGAGCTGTTCCGGTATACGGCGGATCGGGACGATCCGTGGACTTATCGGTGGGTCGGATTCCGAGGGGACCGAGCGGAGGAGATGCTGAGCGTGCTGGACATTTCCCGCCACAAGCCGGTTGCCCAGCCGACTAAGCATAAGCGTGCGGCCGTCCTATTTCATCAGATGGAGCGGATCTTGAAGGCGGGCGAACCGAATTGCGAGATGAGAAGCGGCGGCTTGATGCGGATGCTGCTGGCGGAATACGAGAAGGGCGACTTGGAGCGGGCGGAAGGACCGGGCGCCAAGCAAAGTCCGATCGAGCAGCAGGTGGAGCGGACGATTCGCTGGCTCAGCGTGCAATATTCGCAGCCGATCTCGATCGAAGAAATGTCCCGGTCGCTCGGCTACAACCGCACGCATTTGTCCAAAATGTTCAAGCAGTATACGGGAATGACGCCGATGCATTTTCTGCTGAAAATCCGGATGGAGCGGGCCAAGCTGCTGCTGCGGGAACGGCTTACGGTAGAGCAGGTTGCTGCCTCCGTCGGCTTCGCCGATCCGCTGTACTTCTCGAAGCAGTTCAAGAAGTGGTTCGACCGTTCTCCTACCGAATACCGGCTAGAAGCGGAAGGCAGGACGATGTACGATTGCAATGATTGAAAGGTATTTATTACCCTCCGTATACAAATTCCACCTTGCATCGGTACGCTTTGGCAATGCCGTGCATCAAATCGGTAAGCGCTCTGTCTACGGCATACAGATTTTCGCCGTCGCCGGCGATCCGGGCGACCAGATGCTCCTGCATTTGCTCCAGCGCCTGCCCGGGCTCCGCATCCCGGCCCGCTTCGGCCAACTTGAATACGGCGCACAGATGCCCGTACAAGTAGGCGTTGTCGGATACCGACACGAAGCCGTAATCGACGAACAGCGGAGTAACATCAGCTTCCGCCGGCAGCGGCCATAATTCGAATTGCTCGTACTCGAACCGGTACTCGTCCATTAATTCGAGCAGCGCCTCGCAATCTTCTTCGCCGTTTACGATCAGCAGCTCTTTATCCCGGTCCTCGATCCGCACCTTTGCGGCCAGCGCCTTGACGAATTGAGCGTAATAGCCGGGGCGTTTGCCTTCGGGCAGCTGCATTTCCACACCGTATCTCAGCATAAAATCCTCCGTTCGCATCGCATTTTTCCCCATTGTAACAATTCGGCCGCAGCCTGTCGACTTGCTGGAGCAACAGCATGGCAGTCGAGGCGGTTAATTCGGATGCGCAAAAAAAGGTTCACGAAAGCGCTTTTTTGATATAGTATAGATAAAAATAAGTCTTTCGCACTAGCAACCTTTTCTAACGATGCAAAACAGAGGAGGGGAAACTTTGTTCCGCCATAAAAATTGGCTGCTGCTGGCGGCTGCGGCTTGCTTCGCCGTTGTGCTCATCCCCGTTCTGTTCACCGGATCGAGCGACCGTACGAAGCCGAGCGCGGGGGAAGGCAGCGCGATCGTCGAGACGCCTCCCGCAGCGGGCCAAGCCGCGAGACAGCTCAGAATAGCCGTGTCCATGCAGTCCAAAGAATTCGCGCTGCTGCAACAGCTGAAAGATCAGTATCAGGCAGCGCACACCGGCATAGATATCCGTCTGGAGAACATTCCGGACGAAACCGTATATACGAAATTGAAAAAGGCGGCACAGCTCGGGGAAGCGCCCGATATTATGCTGCTGGACAATAACTGGGTGAGCGAATTCGCCGCCCTCGGGTATTTGCTTCCGGTCGACTCGATGTTAACGGGCGGCTTGCAAGCCGAACAAATGGAGCAAGCGATCGCTCAGGTGAAGTGGAACGGCTACCTGTGGGGCGTCCCCAAAAATTTGGACGCTTATGTCATGGTGTATAACGCGAAAAGATTGAACGAGTGGGGCGATAGGCCGCCCGCCGAATCGGATGAGCTTGTTGCGCTACATAAGCAGACGCACAAAATCGAGGAAGGCAAATACGGTATTTATTTCGACGCTCCGAACGGACGCTCGTTCGTGACGCTCGCCCGCATGCTGGGAGGGGCCAAGACGGTTTCCAGAACGGCTCCCATCGAATTATCCGATCCGGCCGTGCTGAAGTCATTGGAGACGTTTCTGTTCACGGCACCGGAAGAAACGAAGCAGCTGCCGAAATCGTTCCCGCCCAGAAGCGCCATCTGGAAACCGTGGGATCAGCTCGCCCAAGGCAAGCTGACCGGGTACTTGACCCCATTCTCCGATTGGAAACAGAACGAATCGGCGGCCGTGACGATGAGTAAAATTCCGCTCCCCAAAGGCGAGGAAACGTGGAAAGGCCCGTGGCTTTCCGGCAAAAGCTTCGCGATCTCGGCCCGTTCGGAGTCGAGCAAGGAGTCGTTCGAGCTGATCCGCGAGCTTGTATCGGCTTCGGCCGCACTCAAATTCTGGAACGCGGCGGGCGTGCTGCCGGCCCAGACGAATGCTTACGCTTCGGGCATCAGAAACGATCCCGCGTTCAAACATGTCGCAGCCTTGATCGATCAGGACGACGCAGTGCCGTCCGTTCCGCAGCTTGCGATGCAGATGACGTCTTTGCAGGGGCAGCTGGAGCAGCTTTGGAAGGGCGAGCTGCCGTTCAAGACGTTCGCCGATCGCACCGCGGCGGAATGGAATGCCATACGTCCGGCCGCCAAGTAAGATGACAATAAGAAACCGGAGCAAGCGGAATGACCCGTTCCGTATGCGCCGGTTTCGTACGTACTGGGGTTAACTAAAGCGTGAATTTCAACAAAATCGTCATCGTGCCGCTGTCGATCTGCACGTCGGTCGCCTGGACGAACGGAGCCAGCTTATTCGGATAAAAGGCGAGATCGAACTGCCGCTCCAACGTCTTGGCGGTGCTGTCCGGCATCGAGTATCCGTTGTAGGCCAAGCTATCGATGACGAACCGGACGGCGTTGGCAGGCTTATTCTCGACAACGTAGCGGCCTTTCAGCGAAATAGAGGTGGTGCCGGACATGCCCCCCGCCGAAATGGCGCCTTTCTCGAACAAGAACGAGAATCCTTCGAGCTCTTTGCTCTTGGCTTGCAAAAACCGGTTCAGCTCTTCGTCCCCGATTCTGACTTTCGGCGACAATCCTTTCATCGACACCATCTTGCTGTTTTGCCCGAACAGCTCCGGCAGCTTCGTCATCGCTTCGGACAGCGCCGAGAAATATTGGCGGAACAAAGGGAGGCCGCGATCTTCCCACTGCTTCCGGATTTCCTCCATTTCCTTCTCCAAACGTACGCGATCCGCATTGGAGGCGAGCAGCCGCTCAACCTCCTTTTGTGCTTGAAGCCTCTTGTCTTTCTCCGCCACATAGGCGCTTCTCGTGCTCGTCAGCTGCAGACGGTCCGCTTCCAGCTTCGTTTTCATCGATTTGAACGAAACGTATCGTTCTTTATACTCGTCGATCGCTTTCCGGTCACCTTCGATAATGAGTTGAAGCTGATCCCACACGTAGATCGCATCTTGAATCGAGCGGGCGTGCAGCGCGGCAAGCCAAATCGAATTTCGCTCACCCGAGTAATACGACCGGATTACCTTCTCGGTTTTGCGCTTCTGCTCTTCTACTTGAACGGCGGCTTGTTCGACCAGGGAAGCCGTTTCCGCAAGCTTCGCGTTTAACCGTTTCTCTTCGTCCGTCAGCCTGGCGATTTCCCGGTCCAGCTCGTACACCGTCAACCCTTTCTCCAGCAGCAGCCGTTTCTCGTCGGTATCGGGGGCGGCGGCGGCCTCTGCGGCGCCGATATGAAGCAGTAAGCAGCATAGCCCTAGGATGACCAGGCGCGGCAGTCGTATCGGCATCGGTTATCCCCCCTATGTCCCCGTGTCCTGTCCAGTTCCTGTCCATACTAAATGTATCGATGGAGCGGACGATTTATGCTTGCCGTTTCCGATAACTTGCGGACGGAGAGGGGAAAGCCGGATTCGGGCGCTGCGGAGCTTCGATTTGTAAGGAAAATGTAAGGACGATTTATTACAGTAGAAGGCGATTCAAGTCGACCTTAATAAAAATCCGACAAGGAGTGAGACGACGTGAAGCGATTGCTTCCGATCCTGTTCGCCATTATGCTGCTAGGGGCGTTTGCCGCCGGTTCCGCCCATGCCGCTGGCGAGAGCGGGGAAACGATCCAGTGGAGCCCGGTCAAAACGGGCACATACGACCCGCTACATCTGTATACGCTCAATTGGAGCGGAGATGTCCTTGACAGAGGGGGGCTCAGCCTGTCAACGCTTAAAGCCGCATCGGCCAAAGAAGCCGATATCGTCATCAATCAATACGGGGCGATGGGCGCGGAAGGCATACTGAAGCTGCAGGGAGATGGGCTGACGGATGCGACTAGCGGGTCTTTGTCCGGGTTCACGAACTCGGTAACGATCGAGACAAAAGCCGTCTATTTGGTCCGGCTGCATGACGGGAAAATGGCCAAAATCCGTATCGATCAATTGTCGGCGAAGAAAGCGACGTTCTCTTATGTATTGGAAGTCGGACGCGCAGCGGCTTCGGTTCCGCCGGCCCAAGACGAACCGAAACCGGCTAAGCCGGCACCCGATCAACCGGGTCAATCGCAGCAGCCGGCACCATCGGCGAGTACCGGCCAGCAGCCGAAGCCGGCGGGTAACGAAACGAACATGCCGTCCTCGACTACAAAGCAGTGGTCGGAAACGTATGAAGTGCCGGGAGTGCCGAATAATCAGCCTCTCTCGATCTATTTGACGGTGGACAGCACATACGCCGTGATTTATGAGAAGAACGGTCAGAGGAAGGACTATAAGCTGCACGCATCCCCGTTTCTTCACGAAGGAAATACGATGGTTCCCGCAAGATTTATTAGCGAGGCGCTCGGTGCGAAAGTAGGCTGGCGCGAAGAAGAGCAGCAGATTACGATCGTGAACGACAAGGCAATCATCGCGATGCAGCTGCATAACAAACAGGCCATAGTGAACGACAAAACGTATGAGCTGGTTGCCGCGCCGATGACGAAGGACGGGTCGACGGTCATTCCTCTGCGGTTCGTCAGCGAGCATCTGAACATGTTCGTTTACTTTGACAATGGAACTATACTCATAACCGATACCGAGAGGCCTTCCTCCACGTTCTCCCCGATCGGCGACGTTAATGCCGCACCGGATACGACCAATACGGGAGAAGCGGCCGAGTCGCCTGCAGGGAAGGAAAGCTCGACCGTACTGCTGGGGAAATGGGAGCTTTGGGTTCCGGGAGGATACGCTCCGACAGGAACGACCGTCAACGGTGACGGGTCCAAGACGACGACTAGCGCCTATATGCCGGGGGCGTCCGCCAGCTGGATCGACATTCATGCCGACGGCACTTACGAATGGCTCGATTTGGGCAAAACGTATACCGGCAAATGGAGCGGCAGCGGCGGACGGATCACCCTTATTGCCGGACCGATGGATTCGGATTGGACGATGCGCCATGAAGGCGAAGGATCGGCGAAAATTTTTGCCTGGGGTCTCGAATATATAGCTACCAAAGCCGTGAACTAGACAAGGGAGAGTCCGAAAGGACTCTTTCCTGTTTGTTAACTCCAAACGGCACTATCTCGCATCAAGTTGCCCATCCAGTGGAAACCGGCCGGCCGATTTGTTATGCTTGAGAGGCTATCCTTCCAAAGGAGTTCGACCAGATGCGCTACTCTTCCGAAAAACATACCCCGCTGACGGATGTTATCGTTGCGGCAATCAACCGCAATCCGAACAAAGCGATCCCGTTCCGCGATTATATGGAATTATGCTTGTACCACGAAACGCTCGGTTATTACAACCGGGACTCGGCTAAGGTCGGGAAAGAAGGGGATTTCTATACGAGCGCCTCGATCGGCTCGATTATGGGCGAAATACTCGGAGCTTGCTTCATTCGGATGGCGCGGCGGCTGTCCGGACCGGAAGAGACTTTTACGATCGTAGAATGGGGCGGGGGAACGGGGCGGCTCGCCGGACTCATTCTCGACACGATCGCCGAACGTGATCCCGAGCTGTACAAGCGGCTCGACTATATGATGTATGAGGTCAGCCCCTATCATCGCCGGCTCCAGCTGACGGAGCTGGAGAGACACCCGAACGTCCGGCATGCGGATACGAATGCAGGCTTCGAGCCGATTCCCGAGCGATCCGTCGTCGTGTTCTCGAATGAGCTGCTGGATGCATTTCCGGTACACCGGATCGAGCGCAAGGATGGCCTCTTGCACGAATGGCATGTCGGCTGGGACGATGGCACAGGCCAGTTTACGAAAAAGCTTTTTCCACTCGAACAAGACGGGCCCGCCGCCGTGTACATCGAAAATCAAGGAATCGCGATCCGCGAGGGGCAGATTATAGAAGTGAATCCCGCAGCGGCTGATTGGATACGGCGTGTCGGAGAGCGGCTTGCGCATGGAACGCTTGTAACGATCGATTATGGGGATACGGCGGAGGAATTGTTCGCTTCTCACCGGATGAAGGGCACGTTTCTTTGCTACCGCAACCATCAGGCGTACGATGATCCGTTCGCATACCCCGGAGAGCAGGACATGACCGCTCACGTGGACTTTACGGCGTGTATTCGCGCCGGGGAGGAGGCGGGCTTTACCGAATGGTCGCTGCGTACGCAGCAGCAGTTCCTAATCGACGAAGGCGTGCTGGACATGCTCGCGTCCCACGACGGCCGGGATCCGTTCAGCCCGCAGGCGAAGCGTAATCGCGCGGTACGGCAGCTTCTTATAAGCGACCAGATGAGCGAGTTGTTCAAGGTGCTCGTGCAAACGAAAAAAAGGTGATCCGACCGGTTATGTAGGACAATCTCCGGAAGGTCACCTTTTTGTCTGCGATTATTTGCTGCCGGTGAATCAAAGCTCCATTTGGAAGAAGGACCAGTACGTAAATCCTAAGAAGGAGAGAAACATGTATCCCCAGAAAATCATAATATACGTACGTTCGGACAAATTCATATAACCCAAGACAACGAAAGCGGCGGTTTGGAAAAAGAACAGCAGTGCCATCTCCTTCATGTCGCCGGCCAGCGCCATCAGACCAATTGCCAGCGTCCAAAAGCCGAGCACTCTGAACATGCGAGCCACCCTTACTCCCCCTCTCTGTTGAAACGATGCGTATACACAAAATCCTATTGTCCATTATACCCGTTTGCTTTTCAAATTGTAAACGGATATCCGTGACGAATTAGCAAACTTTTTGTAACGATGAGTATCGGACTTTGTACTAGCATAACCTGTCGTCCGAAAAACATGTATGAGCGATCAAAAAAATGGTAATACCAAGTAGTATCAAATAGATTCTATGAAATCTAGTTTGGGCATAGAGTGAAGTAGTGGCGATTTCAGTTTGTTGGGAGGTTTTTGCACATGACTGCAGTTAGACAAGACGCCTGGAGCGAGGAAGACGATCTGATTTTGGCCGAAGTAACGCTTCGTCATATACGCGAAGGCGGCACTCAGCTTGCGGCTTTTGAAGAGGTAGGGGAAAAGATAGGAAGAACCGCGGCGGCATGCGGCTTCCGTTGGAACAGCTGTGTACGCAAAAAATACGAAGCGGCGATATCGATCGCCAAAGCGCAGCGGCAAAAAAGAAGCCAGTACCGCAAACATTCGGCCGTCGGCTCTTCCGTTTCGTCCGTCGCGACTTTGGAGGGCGGGGAATCGGCGGGCTCGGCGGGCAAGCACGATCCGCTCAGCGAGGAGACGATCTCGATCGATGCCGTCATCCGGTTTTTGCGCCAATGGAAAGGAACCTATCAGGAAATGAACCGGCATATCAAAGCTCTAGAAAAAGAATTGAAGGACAAGGACGAGGAGCTCGACGAGCTGAGACGGGTCAAAGACAACCTCGATAAACAAATGAATCACGTTCAGACGGACTACCGTGTCGTAAACGACGATTACAAGGCGCTTATACAAATTATGGACCGGGCCCGGAAGCTTGCGTTTCTTGCCGAAGAGGAAGACGAACAAAAGCCCCGCTTCAAAATGGACGCGAACGGAAACTTGGAGCGCATCGAATAATAGCAATATCCAATAGAGGCGATCACAAAGGGAAAAGCTTGCCGGAATCAAGACGGCGGGCTTTTTTGCGTATATAGAATTTATTGTAATTGGAATAAGCTTCGAAGAAAGGCTCCACTTTGTGGGGTTATTTACGTCGGGCGAAAATATGATATAGTAGCGGCAAAGGCAGGTGTCAACCGGAAATGAAAATCGTATGCATTGGCGCCGGCTCGGTCGGCTTGCTCGTGACCGCGAAGCTAGCGGCCGCAGGCGCGGATGTCGTTCTGATCACCCGAACCGAGCAGCAAGCTTCCGCACTGAACGAAAGCGGTTTGACGCTGCAAGAGGGCGACAACGCAAAGGTACTCCATGTGCCGGCAGCATCGTTCGAACGGATCGATGCGACAGGCGGTCAAGATATGCCGGACTACCGGCCCGACTGGGTGCTGTTAACGGTCAAACAGAAGCATTTGTCCGAACCTCTGCTGTTGACCATAAGCAAGCTGCTGAGAGAACAGGGGAGGCTGCTCTGCTTTCAGAACGGTATCGGCCACGTGGACAAAATCGGGCGATACGTGCCGCCGGCGTGCATAGACTTGGCGGTTACGACGGAGGGGGCGAGAAGGGAGTCCGCTAGCCGTGTCGTCCATACCGGATCGGGTACGACATGGATCGGTTGTGCGGATCGGAAAGACGGAAGCGGCGATTCGCGTCCGGAGGCGGAAATAGCGCAAAAATTGATGGAGAAAGCGATGAATGAAGCAGGATTCCCGACTTTCCTGTCGAACCAAATGAAAGAGATCGTATGGAACAAGCTGCTTATTAATGCCGTAATCAATCCTTTGACGGCGCTGCTGCGAATCCGCAACGGGGAGCTTCCCGCCACCGGACAACGCAGACAGCTGATGAAAGAGCTGCTGAGGGAAGGGATCGCCGCGGCGGAAGGCAGCGGGGTGCGAACCCGGGATGATTTATGGGAGCAAGTGCTCGAAGTTTGCGCCAAGACGGCCCGCAACGAATCGTCGATGCTTCAGGACGTATCCGCAGGCCGGGCGACCGAGATCGAATGGATCAACGGGGCGATATTGGACGCGGCGCGCAAGGGCAATATTCCGGCCCCGACTCACGATACGATCTACAAGCTGGTGAAAGCCGCGCAGCCGGCCGAAGAAGCCGGGCGGTAACGGCGGTTATTGTTCTGGAAGATGCTGAATTCCGGGTGGTGCAGGTTGAACGGACTCGTTACTTTTTTGATCCATATTTATGCATTTACGGCAGCTGTTCCGTTTCTATGGTTTTTCGTACTGTGGATCGGGGGCTATTTCTGGCATAGAGACGGCAAGCGGGCGACGAAGCTGGCGATGGATGTTACGACGCTTCTGCTGATCGGCTGCGTGTCGGTCTTATTTCAAGATCTATTCGGCAGCGGCTTCGGCTTCTTCCTCATTTTGCTCTTTTTTTTGATCGGTTACGGATTGCTGGGCAATTTCCAATACAGGGTCAAAGGGAAAATCAATCATGCCCGGATCGTTCGTTTGCTGTGGAGAATCGGATTTTTGACGTTAAGCGCGGTTTACTTGCTGTTTATGATCATAGGGCTTGGCAAATCGATACTGTCGGTATGACTAATGAGAAACCGGGGGAAGTGCTGGACCATGAACGTACATAACATGATGGAAGAAATTGTGCGTAACTGCCTGAAAGATTTGATGATGCACCAGCCGAAGCTGGCCGCTCTGGGCGAGAAGGAGCAAAGCGACATTATGGCGCTTGCGTTGAACAAGCTTCCGCCCAAGTACGTGTCCACCATGAAAGGCGAAATGTTCGCCAAAACGCAGCTCCGCTCGCAAGTCGAAACCGATGTGTACCGCGAGCTGACCCATGCCATTGAAAGAGTGCTGGCTTACGACTGAGGAATCGTCATGTAATACAGATCTGTAAGAAGCATAATCTGCTTGTCATAACGCCCGAAGCCGTCTTGCAATCCTTGAGGATTGTACAGGCGGCTTTTTTTGCATACATAGAGTTTATGAATTTCGGGGTCCCACACAAAGTACTTGGAGTAAAATTCGAAGCAGGGCTCCACTATAGTGGGGTTAATAGGATACATAATCCGGAAATTGTCGGGAATCCTATCGGTAAACGGGCGATAGAAAGCAATAAGGAGGAGAAGGAATGATGATGAAGGGGTTCAATAAAAGCGCAATCGTTTTCATGAGCGCCGTTCTGCTTATGGCCACAATGGCGGTTGCCTGTACCAAGAAGCCGGACACGGGAGGTGCGGGGGGCGCCGCCGAGCAAAAGTTCCGCATGCTGCTCGCATCCGAGCCTCCGTCGCTCGATCCGGGCTTGGCGCAGGACAATAACTCTTCCACGGTGCTGCGGCCGATCTACGATGCGTTGACGCGCATGGACAGCAAAGGGGAAGTTCAGCCGGCGGCCGCCGAGAAATGGGACGTGTCCCAGGACGGCTTGAAGTATACGTTCCATTTGCGCAAAGACGCGAAATGGACGAACGGCGATCCGGTCAAGGCGAGCGATTTCGAATTCGCCTGGAAACGAGTGCTTAATCCGGCCATGACGCCGCCGGCCCCCTACTCGTACCAGCTGTACTATATCAAGAATGCGGAAGAGTACAACACGAAGAAAATATCCGACGCCGCCCAGATCGGAGTCAGAGCGAAGGACGATTATACGCTGGAGGTCGAGCTGAAATCGCCGACGCCCTATTTTCTTAGTCTAGTCTCGTTCTATACGTATTTCCCTCTGAACGAGAAGGCGGTCAAAGCAAATCCGGCGTTCGCCGCCGAAGCGAACACGATGGTGACGAACGGTCCGTTCATTCTGAAGGAATGGCGGCACAACGACTCGCTTACGCTCGAGAAAAACGCGGGCTACCATTCGGCCAAAGATATCAAGCTGACTCAGGTAAGCATGAAAATATTGAATGACGCCGGTACGATGCTGAACATGTACAATACGAACCAGATCGACTGGGCCGGCCGTCCGACGAACGAGTTTCCCGTCGACCAGCTGCCGAAGCTGAAGCAGGACAAGGCGGTAAATCTGCAAATCAAAGGGATTGCCTCCACTTACTATTACGAGTTCAACACGAAGGCCGAGCCGTTCGACAACGTCAAGCTGCGCAAAGCTTTCTCGCTCGCGATCGACCGGAAATCGATCGTCGAGAAAATAACGCTCGGCGACCAAACGCCCGCCCACGGGCTCGTGCCTCCGGGCATCCGTGGCGAAAGCAAAACGTTCCGCGAGGAAGTGAAGGACGACTATTTCAAGGACGATGTGGCCGAAGCGAAAAAAATGCTGGAAGAAGGCATGAAGGAGAAAGGCTATTCCAAGATGCCGGCCGTAACGCTGATCTACAATAAAAGCGAAGCCCACAAAAAAATTGCTGAGGCGATCGTGGACATGTGGCGTCAAAATCTCGGCGTCGACGTGAAGCTCGAAGTTCAGGAATTCGGCGTTTATATCAAAAACCGCCAAAGCGGCAACTTCCAAATTGCCCGGGCGGGCTGGGGCGCCGACTACAACGATCCGATGACGTACATCGATTTGCTGCAAACCGGCGGCGGCAACAACAACTCCAAATATAACAATCCGGAATATGACAAGCTGATCCGGGAAGCTTACGCCACGTCCGATCAGGCCAAACGGATGAAAGCAATGGCTCAGGCGGAGAAAATGATGATCGCCGACATGCCGGTCGCCCCGATTTATTACTATACGGGCATATGGGCGCAAAAAAATTACGTGAAAGACGTATTCGTCGACTACAAGGGCGATGTCAACTTCATAAACGGCTATATCGAGAAATAGGCTGCAATCGGGATATATAGGGCATCCACTATATCCCGATTTTTTTCTTTCGACCGTTGCTGGAAAATGCTTCTGTTGGACAGCCGGAACGAATGTTGTTTACAATAATATTCGTATTATGTAAACCAATAAAAAAGCTGACGAAGCTTTCTGTAACGCTTCGCATTTTGCTCGGGAGGTGCGCCTTGTTGGCTCGCTATTTGCTGCGAAAATTCGTATTTGTGATCATCTCCTTATTCGTATTGGCTACGGTTACGTTTTTTTTGATGAAGGCGATCCCGGGCGACCCCTTCTTGTCGGAAAAAGCGGTCCCGCCCGAAATCAAGGCGAACCTGATGGCTTATTACGGTCTGGACAAGCCCGTGTTTTTCCAATACACGGACTATATCAAGCACGTCGCTTCGCTCGATCTGGGCATGTCGATGAAATGGCAAAACCGCTCGGTTAACCAGATTATCGAAGGGGCGTTCGGCTATTCGTTCCGGCTCGGCTTATGTGCGGTCGTTACGGCCGTAGCCGTCGGAGTGCTGCTCGGAACGATTGCGGCGCTTCGCCATCGCAGGCTGCTCGACAACATCGCCATGATCGTGGCGGTACTCGGGGTAGCGGTGCCAAGCTTCGTCATGGCAACGCTGCTTCAATATGTGTTCGGCGTGAAGCTGCCGCTGTTTAATGTGGCGGGCTTGAACGAGCCGCTCGATTATGTGCTGCCGACATTCGCGCTCGCCTTTATGCCGATAGCCTTTATTGCAAGGTTAACGCGCTCCAGCATGCTGGAGGTGCTGCAATCCGACTTTATCAAGACGGCGAAGGCGAAGGGACTGTCCGGCATGACCATTACGGTCCGGCACGCTCTCCGCAACGCCATACTGCCCGTCGTTACGTATCTTGGTCCGCTCGCCACCGGCGTTATTACCGGCTCCGTCGTGATCGAGAAAATATTCGGGATACCGGGCTTAGGCAAATATTTCGTCGAAAGCGTGGAAAATCGCGATTATACGCTCATTATGGGGTTGACGCTGTTTTACGGAGCTCTGCTCATGTGCTCGCGGTTTTTGACCGACATCGCGTACGGCTTCGTCGATCCGCGCATTAAATTGACCGGTGGAAAGGAGAAGGCATGATGAAGGAACGTTCGGTCCCGGGCATGCCCGATACATTCACGCCGGACCAGTTTCGGAAGCTGGACAAAGAAAGCCGGCAAAGCGAGCTGATCGTCCGGGAAAGCTTGTCCTCGTGGAAAGATTCGTGGCTTAGGCTCCGCTCCAACAAGCTTGCGATGACCGGTCTCGTCATTTTGATTTTGCTTGCTTTCATGGCCATTTTCGGTCAGATGATGACTCCATACAACTACTATGCGAACGATTTGCAAAATACGAATCAGCCGCCGTCCGCCGAGCATTGGTTCGGTACCGACGACCTCGGCCGCGACATGTTCGCGCGCACTTGGATGGGGGCTTCGATCTCGCTCCGGGTCGGCTTGTTCGCCGCGGCGATCGATCTGCTGATCGGCGTCATTTACGGCGGGATTATGGGGTACTTCGGCGGCAAAGTCGATGAGGTCATGAACCGTTTCTCCGAGGTGCTCGATTCGATCCCGTATTTGCTCATCGTCATCCTGTTCGTCGTCGTTTTCGAGCCGAGCATGTACACGATCATACTGGCGCTTGTCGTTACCGGGTGGATCAAGATGGCATGGATCGTCAGGGGACAGATCATGCTTCTGAAAAACCACGAGTACGCTTTGGCCTCCCGGTCTCTTGGCGCGGGCTTTTCCCGCATTTTGTTCCGGCATCTCATACCGAACGCATCGGGTCCGATCATCGTTACGCTGACTCTCACCGTGCCTCAAGCCATATTCGCGGAAGCCTTCTTAAGCTTTCTCGGTCTCGGCGTCAATTCGCCGGCGGCTTCCTGGGGGACGATGATTTCCGATTCGTTGTCGTCGTGGATGTATTTGCCGTGGCGGCTGTTTTTTCCGGCCGTACTGATCAGCTTGACCATGTTCGCCTTTAACGTATTCGGGGACGGGCTGAGGGACGCGCTCGATCCGAAGATGAGAAAATAATTTCGGAATATGCTTCGAAGAGAAACTTCACTTGTGGGGGATGAGGGGTGTATGGAACCGATTTTGGACGTAAACGAGTTGCGCGTGTCGTTCCGCGTCCGCCGCGGAGAGGTGCAGGCGGTGCGCGGCGTCAGCTTTCAAGTAAATAAAGGGGAAGCGGTGGCGATCGTCGGCGAATCCGGCAGCGGGAAAAGCGTCACGGCGCAATCGATCATGCGGCTCATTCCGTCTCCTCCGAGCATGATCAAGGGAGGATCGATCCGTTTCATGGGAGAGGAGCTGCTGACCAAGTCGGAGAAGGAGATGCAGCGCATCCGGGGAAAGCATATCGGCATGATTTTCCAGGATCCGATGACGTCGCTGAATCCTACGATGACCGTCGGCCGGCAAATTACCGAAGGGCTGATCAAGCACCAGAGCATGACGGGGCAGGCGGCCAACCGGCGTGCGATGGAAATGCTGGAGCTGGTCGGTATTCCGAACCCGGAAGCGCGCATCAAGCAGTATCCCCACGAATTTTCCGGAGGGATGAGGCAGCGCGCGATGATCGCCATCGCCCTCGCGTGCAATCCGGCTCTTCTGATCGCGGATGAGCCGACGACGGCGCTCGATGTGACGATTCAAGCCCAGATCATGCAGCTGATGAAAGATTTGCAGAAAAATCTGGGTACGTCGATCGTGCTGATTACGCACGATTTGGGCGTTGTTGCCGACATGTGCGACAAAGTCATTGTCATGTATGCCGGTAAAGTGGTGGAAACCGGCACGAAGCACGAAATTTTCAAAAACCCGAAACACCCGTACACTCGCGGATTGCTTCGCTCTTTGCCGCGGCTTGACCAGAAGAAGGACGAGCCGCTTATTCCGATATACGGCACGCCTCCCGACTTGATCAAGCCGCCCGCCGGCTGCGCCTTCTGCGACCGCTGCGACGAGGCGATGCGCATCTGCGTCGATCACGACGATGAAATGTTCAGGATCAGCGATACGCAGCTGGTCCGATGCTGGTTGAGACACCCGTTGGCCGAGGAGGTGGCGAGATGAGCGGACCGTTGGTGGAAATTCGCAATCTGAGAAAGCATTTCAACGTAGGGAAAGGCCAAACGTTGAAAGCCGTGAGCGGCATCAGCTTCGATATTAAGCAAGGGGAGACGCTCGGCGTAGTCGGAGAGTCCGGCTGCGGGAAATCGACCGCGGGACGGACGATTTTACGGTTGTATGAGCCGACGGACGGAAGCGTTGCTTTTAACGGCACGAACATTTACTCGCTGTCCGGCTCGAAGATGAAGGCGCTGCGGCGGGACATGCAGATGATCTTCCAAGATCCGTATGCCTCGCTCAACCCGAGAATGACGATCACCGATATTATCGGCGAAGCGCTCGATATTCACCATTTGGCAGGAAGCCGTGCCGAACGGAAAAAACGGGTGGAGGAGCTGCTGGATTTGGTCGGGTTGAATCCCGACCACGCTACGCGCTACCCGCACGAATTTTCCGGCGGACAGCGCCAAAGAATCGGGATCGCGCGGGCGCTGGCGGTCAACCCGAAGTTCATCATATGCGACGAGCCGATATCCGCGCTCGACGTATCGATACAGGCTCAAGTCGTCAACCTGCTGCAGGAGCTGCAGCGGAAGATGGGCCTCACTTATTTGTTCATCGCCCATGACTTGTCCATGGTGAAGCATATCAGCGACCGCGTCGCGGTCATGTATTTGGGCAAAGTCGTGGAAATCGCCCCGAGCGAGGAGCTTTACGCCAATCCGACGCATCCGTACACGAAGGCGCTGCTGTCGGCGATCCCGATCCCGGACCCGGACGTCGAGGCCAAGCGGGAAAGAATCGTGCTGAGCGGCGATTTGCCGAGTCCGATCAATCCGCCGAGCGGCTGTCATTTCCGTACACGCTGTCCGATGGCGTCCGAGAAATGCGCGAAAATCGAACCGCCTCTTGTCGAGACGAGACCCGGCCATTGGGCGGCCTGTCACTATGCTTGACTATATGGCTCCATTAACGGGGCCGAGCGATGAGACCGCTTATCAGGCGGTCTTTTTTCTGCCTTACGGGTCTTGAGCGCCGATAACCATTCAGTAGACAGACCGGCAAAGGTCGATACGGCGGCAGCCGTACAAGCGATGCGCGGCGCGTTTAACGCCTTGTTCGAGATGTCTTATTTGGTCCGCAGCAACTTGAATTTATATGACTCGATCATGACCGCGGTCGATCTCTTCATGTACGGCTTAGTCCGCCGGGATGGACAGCGGCCCGGAGGGCAAGGAGGAGCGAAATGAACGCGTGGATATATTTGATTGCGGCGATCGTCCTTGAAGTATCCGGTACGGTGTCGATGAAGCTGTCGCAAGGATTTACGCGGGCGGTTCCGTCGGTGCTGCTGATCGTCTTTTATGTCGCAAGCTTTTCCTCGCTTATGATGGCGCTGAAGAAGATCGAAATCAGTACCGCTTATGCGATCTGGTCGGGCGTCGGAATCGCCGCCATTTCGATTATCGGCATTTACTGGTTTCAGGAGAGCTTCAACTGGCGCAAACTATTTTTCATTCTGCTGATCGTCGCCGGGGTCATCGGACTGAACATGAGCGGAGAAGCTCATGGTGCTTCCTCCGGGGAAGCGGAGCGACCGCGGGCCGGCTTTCCGGACCGGGGAGGCGGCAAGGGATGAGTCGATCGATGTCAAGCGGGCATGATTCATACGAGCGGCTGATCGCTCTTTGACGAATCTTGTCCTTACGTGTACAATCGAAGTAGTTTTGTCGCTTTGACCCAAGCAAATAAGAAGCCATGACAACGAAAAGGGGTTGCCGTATGCGAATGGAGCGTTACCGGTGGGAACCCGCGCAGCCGATCACGCGGGACTATATATACGATTTTGCTTCCGTGGCTTCCCTTTACGAGCACAATCCGTGGAACGAATCGAGCGACCGGGAACGGGCGGCTTGGCTGGATCTCGAAGCGAGACCGCAGGCGGACCGGGAAGGTCTCGTTCGTACGCTTATCGCCTATAACGAGAAGATCGGAAATACCGATCGGGCACTCCGGTCGATCGAGGAGCTTCGGGATCCGGAAACGCTCGTCGTCACCGGCGGCCAGCAGGCCGGACTGTTCACGGGCCCGCTTCTCGTGTTGTACAAGGCGATTACCGTCATCACGGAAGCGAGGAAGTCGGCGGAACGGCTGGGCAGGAAGGTGGTGCCGGTGTTCTGGATTGCCGGCGAAGACCACGATCTCGAAGAGGCGAACCATACGTTCGTGCTATCCGAAACGCTTACGGTGCAGAAGATCAAGCTGAACGAAAGCTCCGACAAAAAAACGTCCGTCAGCCGGTGGAGCATCGATCCGGAAAGCTGGGAGGACGCTGTCGCCCAATTGGAACAGACGCTCATGAATACGGAGTTCAAGCCGGAGCTGATCGACCGGTTGAAATCGATTTGCGCCGCTTCGGACACATTGACCGATCAGTTTGCGAGGACGCTGGCGTGGCTGTTCCGCGAATACGGACTCGTTCTCGTCGATTCCGACGATCCGGGCTTGCGGAAGCTGGAAGCGGACATGTTCCGCTCCATCGTGTCCCGCCAAAGCGAACTGAACCGATCGCTGCTGGAGGCGAAAAGCGGCCTTGAAGGACTCGGCTACACGGCGCAGGTAGAGCTGAACGAAGGGCAAGCTCATCTGTTCGTGTTTCACGAAGGGGAAAGGCTGCTGCTCACCAGACAAGGCGAAAAGTTTACCGACCGGAAAGGAACCGTGTCGTTCACGGAGGGCGAGCTGCTCGAACTCGCCGCACATTCGCCGGAGAGGCTGAGCAACAACGTGATGACGCGTCCGCTCATGCAGGACTATTTGTTCCCGGTTTTGTCCGTCGTGCTCGGACCTTCCGAGATGGCGTACTGGGGCCTCCTTCGGAATGCATTCGCTTTATTCGGCCTGCAAATGCCGATTCTCGTGCCGCGTTATGAATTCACGCTGCTGGAAGGTACGATCCAGAAGCAGATGGCCAAGTTCGGTCTCGAATTCGAGGATGTGATCCGCAGGCTCGACGAGAAGCAGAACGCATGGCTCGAAGCCCAAGGCTCGCTCCAAGTGGAGGAGCTGTTTACGGACGCGAAGGCGAAGTTTGCGCAGCTGTACGGACCGGTAGTCGAAGCGGTATCGGGCATCAACCCGGGACTGCGCAAGCTGGGCGAGACGAACATGCTCAAAATCGTCGAGCAGATCGACTTTCTGGAAGCGCGGGCGGGCGATGCATTCCGTTCGCAGCACGAATCCGCGCTGAGGCATTGGGAGCGTATCCGGATGTCGGTGATGCCGCTAGGCAAGCCGCAGGAACGGGTGTACAACGTTTTCCAATATTGGGTGAAATACGGCGGCGGCTGGCTTCGCGAATTGATGGATATGCCACTATCCCGCGACGGCAGTCACCGAATAGTATATTTTTGATCATACGGTCGAGGAGGCTTTTTTTGAGAATGAGCACAAACGCCAAGCAAAACAGTATTATCGCCGACCCGTCATTGGCTCATGACGGACATTTGAAAATCGATTGGGTACGGGCCCATATGCCGGTATTGAACCGGATTCGCGATCGTTTCGAGAAAGAGCAGCCGTTCAAAGGGCTGAAAGTGGCGATTTCGCTTCATCTGGAAGCGAAAACGGCGTACTTGGCGAAAGTCGTACAAGCCGGCGGCGCCGACGTGACGATTACGGGCAGCAACCCGCTGTCGACGCAGGACGACGTGTGCGCGGCCTTGGTTGAAGACGGAATCACCGTATTCGCGAAGTACAATCCGTCGCCGGAGGAATACAAGCAGCTGCTTGTTCATACGCTCGAGACGAAGCCCGATCTGATCATCGACGACGGCGGCGATCTGGTGACGATTCTGCACTCCGAGCGTCAAGACTTGCTTGCACAAGTTCGGGGCGGAGCGGAAGAGACGACGACCGGCATTCTTCGCCTGAAGGCGATGGAGAAGGAAGGTCAGCTGAAGTTCCCGATGGTTGCCGTTAACGACGCGTTCTGCAAATATTTATTCGATAATCGTTACGGAACCGGTCAATCGGTATGGGACGGAATCAACCGGACTACGAATCTCGTCGTAGCGGGCAAAACGGTCGTCGTCGTCGGCTACGGCTGGTGCGGCAAAGGCGTCGCCATGCGCGCCAAAGGGCTCGGCGCGAACGTTATCGTAACGGAAATCGACGCGATCAAAGCAGTCGAAGCCTACATGGACGGCTTCGCTGTCATGCCGATGGTCGAAGCGGCCAAAGTCGGCGACTTCTTCGTTACCGTGACGGGCAACCGGGACGTCATCCGCGGCGAGCATTACGAAGTGATGAAGGACGGAGCGATTTTGTCCAATGCCGGTCACTTCGACGTCGAAGTCAACAAGCCGGAGCTCGAGGCATTGTCCGTTTCGAAGCGGACCGTACGCCGCAACATCGAGGAATACGAGCTGAAGGACGGCCGCAAGGTGTACATTTTGGCCGAAGGCCGCCTCGTCAATTTGGCTGCCGGCGACGGACACCCTGCGGAAATTATGGATATGACGTTCGCCCTGCAAGCGATGTCGCTCAAGTACGTGAACGACCAATATAAGGCGATCGGCAATAAAGTAGTCAACGTGCCTTACGAGCTCGACGAGCAAGTGGCCCGCTTCAAGCTCGAATCGCTCGGATTCGGCATCGATTCACTCAGCGCCGAACAAAAAGCTTATTTGGAGAGCTGGATCGAGCATTAATACGTTCGAAACAACTCGCAAGAGCCCCCTTACCGGATACCGGTAGGGGGTTGTTTTTTTGTGAGGCAATGCTTTCCGCGATAGAAGTATCTGCCGACTCGTCACGGCTCCTGTCACGTCGGTTTTTATTTTGAATGGAAAATGAGGGTAGACAGCGCCCAAAAAGTGGTTTATATATTATGGTAGGACCATAATATTCGAATGGCGAGAGGAGATTCAGCATGCTTTCGAAAAAGGGGAAAATCGTTTGTGACATTCGGCCAAAGGAAGGGTACCCGCGCAACAGCGAAGGTGCATTTCTCGATTTGAGCGACGGCCGGATTTTGTTCATCTACAGCCGGTTTTATGGGGAGACTTACTCCGATACGGCGAAGGCGGGACTCGCGGCACGTTATTCCGCCGATGACGGAGAAACTTGGTCGGACGACGAATGGGCCGTCAAGCCCGATGATCATGGCGCCCGCAACGTCATGAGCGTGTCGCTCTTGCGGATGCAGAACGGAGACATCGGCTTGTTTTACTTGATCCGGTACGGATTCCAGGATATGCGGCTGCATCTGCGACGTTCGTCGGACGAAGGGAAAACTTGGGGGGAAGCGGTTTGCTGTATCCCCGGCCCGGGCTATTATGTAACGAACAACGACCGGGTCGTCCGGCTGTCGAGCGGCAGACTGATCATTCCGGCGGCTTATCACAAGATGCGGTCCGACGACGGCGAGCATTGGCGGGCATTCGATTCGCGGGGCGTCGTCCATTTCATCGTGTCGGACGACGACGGCGCCACGTGGAAGGAAGCGCAAAATTATTGCGCCATTCCGGCTCCCAGGTCCAAGAGGGGACTGCTGGAGCCCGGAGTAGTGGAATTGGCGTCAGGAGTATTGTGGGGCTGGGCGAGGACGGATATGGGCTGCCAGTACGAGATGTATTCTATGGACGGCGGAGATAGCTGGAGTCTCCCCGCGCCGTCATTCTTCACTTCGCCGGACTCGCCGTTGTCGATGAAGAGAATGCCCGGAGGACCGCTGCTGGCCGTATGGAACCCGATTCCGAATTATCCGTCGCGCGCGATCGAGAAGCATACGGCGGGAAGAACGCCGCTGATCGGCGCCATCAGCCGGGACGAAGGCAAAACGTGGGGCCATTATTTCGCGATGGAGCGCGAAGAGGAAGACCGCGGGGGCTACTGCTACACGGCGATCCACTTTGTACGCGACGAGTCGCTGCTGCTCGCTTATTGCGCCGGCGAAGCGGAGGACGTCTCCTGCTTGTCCAGACTCCGAATCAGAAAAATCCGTTTGGCCGATATAGCACCCGAGTAATCCATAAGATCGAAAAAAGCCTCCGGAACCGCCAAACATGCGGATCGGAGGCTTTCTGCGATTAATGGACCGGCGGCTTCTGCTCGCCGATCGAACCCATGCCGGTGATCGTCTTCTTCGTTTCCTCGGTGCCCAAATCGTACAGCTTGCGGTATATGTCCGTCAACGTTTCGTCGTAGCTGTCATGCACGGAGTCCTGATGATACGGCACCCCGGGCAGATGGGCGCGGAATGCCGATGAGTTGTCCGCATCGCTCAACATCCCGAACCGTTCCATCAAATCTTCGACATCTTGCTCGGTGGCGACGATTTCGAACTCGTAGGCCGTATCGCCTTCATTTTCCAGCACGGACCCCGCCTGTACGGACACGTAGTATGTTTTTTTCTCCATGGGCATGATCCCCTCCGGTCAAGAATACATCATCAGTATGGCGGCCCCGACAACGATCACTATGGGAAAGAGCACATAAGCGATAATGATCGGATTGGCCATAAACGGATGCTTGGCGGTCGCATCATTCGTGCCGCGGTCATGTTGATGCCGCTGCTGCCGCATGTTCAGCACTATGGAGGCAACGAGGCCGAATGCGGAAACGATCACGATAAACCAGACCAAATTTGTTGTCACGCCAAAACCTCCTTCGGGTCGGAACTGGTTCTCCTTGTTGTTATCCCCATTTCGTCATGCGGTTTATGCACGATTTAGCAGAAAAGGCAGTCTTCTCTCAGCGGAATTGGAAAATAAGTCAGTCCGAATCCAAAATCTTGCAACTATTTCCGTATTCGCTTCGTTTAGGAAATGGCAGCGTTTACGCAAACAAGCGGCTGTCTCTTTTGCAAAATAAAAATACGGGGGGATCGTTTTGAAACGGAGCGCGAAACGAAAAGGGTATTTGACGCTCATGATCGCAGGGTACTTGTTTCTGATGGCTGTCATGGCAGGCTGCGGATCGTCCGGCGAAGACAAGGCGAGCGTCGGGAAATCATCGGAATCCGCGCCTCAGTCCGCTGCATTCACCGGCTCGGCAAGCTCAACCGCCGACTCGAGCGCGCTGAACAATACGAAGCAGGATTCGGCGGCTTCGACCGAGAAGCCGAAAGTGGGCGCGGGAGCGCCTCCCCAGCAGCCGGGTTCGTCCGTGGCGGCCCAAATGGACGCGGCGGTCGATCGTAAAATTATTTACAAAGCGAATGTGACGATGGAAGTGGCCGATTACGGCAGTGCGAATACGGATATCAACAACTTGATTCATCTGTCCGGCGGGTACCTGCTCCAATTTTCCGAGAATCGCACCGATTACGAGCAGAGCGGCACGCTGGTGGTGAAGGTGCCCTCCAAAGGCTTCTCCGGCTTTATCGCCGATCTGGAGAAAATGAAGCCGAAATCGATCCAGCGCAGCGTCCAAGGCCAAGA
This sequence comes from Paenibacillus mesophilus, assembly GCF_005938385.1. Taxonomy (GTDB): domain Bacteria; phylum Bacillota; class Bacilli; order Paenibacillales; family NBRC-103111; genus Paenibacillus_AB; species Paenibacillus_AB mesophilus. The sequence continues at coordinate 101,433 of NZ_VCRA01000017.1, read as the reverse complement.
CGTGACCGAAGAATTCGTCGATTTGGAAGCGCGGCTGAAATCGAAGCAGGCGGAAGAAGCGCGGCTGCTCGACTTTATGAATAAAGCGACGAAGAGCGAGGAACTGGTCGCATTCTCGAGCCAAATCGGGAACGTGCAAACCCAGATCGAGCAAATCAAAGGCCGGATGCGCTATTTGGAGCAAAATGTCGCATACTCGACCGTAGAAATCCGACTTTATCAGAAAATCGCGAAAACGAATAGCGCGCAGGAAAAGGAAGAGGACGGTTTTGCCTCCAAGCTGTCCAACGCGATGAGCGGGAGCGCGAAAGTCGTGCTCGGCTTTTTCAAGGGACTTGCGATCGTACTTGCTGCAGCGCTTCCCGTTCTGGTAGTGGCGGCCGTAATCGCCGTACCGGCTTATTGGATTTACAGGAAGCGCAAAAAGCGCGGCAAGGAGATGGAGGAGAGAGCGCGGGAAATAAGACGTCTCAATAAGTCCGCCGACGAAAGCGGTCCGTCTCCGGGTGAGGAATGAAGCGTCAAGCGGCACAAGCAAAAAAACCATGGACGTCGCTATGAAGCGAACCATGGTTTCTTTTTTTGATTACGGAATTATGCGCAGCCAATTTCTGCGGAAAACGGTGGGAGGGGGGGGCTCCCCCAGAAGTAACAGGAACAAGCTACGAAGCAGATCTTCACTTCTGGGGGATTGTTATTAGATCCATTCGTTCTGGGCGAGCTCGGAATGGTCGAACTTGCCGATATCGACGAACTCCATGTAGGCGCGGTGAATGTGGGCCCGCATCACCCGCTCGGCATCGTCCGGATCGCCTTTCTTGAGCGCTTCGATCAGCTCCAGATGCTCCGACACTTCTCGCTCCTTGCTGTACTTCCTGCCTACGATCCGGTTGACGAGACGAACGCGGAATGAAATGAATTGGAACATTTCCAGCAAGACGGCGTGCTTCGCCAGCTTGAAAATATAATTGTGAATGTACCCCGAATCTTCGGATAAAGACACGACGGAGCTGTCGAGCAGCTTCTTCTTCATCTCCTCGTAAAACTGCTCCAGATGGCGGATGTCGGTAATCGAGGCGTTTCCGACGGCAAGCCGGATCGCCATTCCTTCGAGCACGGCCCGGTACGAGTAGATTTCAAAAATATCTTTGGCGCTGAAGGTGCGTACGAACGGTCCCTTGTTCGGGACGATCGTCACGACGCCTTCTCCCGCCAGCTGGCGCACCGCCTCGCGGATCGGCGTCTGACTCATTTCCAGCTCGCGCGCCAGCTTCGTTTCGACGATCCGGTCGCCCGGATTCCATTCGCCGTCTATAATTTTTTGTTTGATGTAAGAAGCGATATTCGAGCTCAAATGTTGTTTGTCGGAAGCGTCTTTGTTAAAAGATTGAACCATCAATCGTCACCTTTGTCGGATCATATACAATTCTGTTCCATTATATTTGTTTTGCGGAGGATGTCAATTCCTGTTTGCGCTCGACCACGATCATCGCATATCCGTCGATTTTGGGCAGCGGAATCCGAATATAGTTTTCTTGCCGCTCATAGGCCAGCGCCTCCCGATCGGGCGCCGAGTATACCGCCGCCGCGTCATCGCCGCCCCGGACATAGACGACTGCTTCGTGCAGCGTTTGCCGGTCCTCGATCACGTTATATTTGCCGCGCGGCTCGGGATGGGTAAGCTTGACGTGAATCATGTCCATATGATCCTTTGTCGTCATCGTTACCCTTGCGGTCGTAGGGATACCCTCGCTTTTGATCAACGGCTCCGGCAGCAGCTGCCGCAGGCAATGCGCGACTGTATATTTATGAGCGTTGGCCGCATATTCGATGTAAGCCGTGAACACCCGGAAGCAGAACTGATAGATGCGTCCCGATCTGGCTACCGCAGGTCTGCCCGCGCTTCGTTCCGGGGGAGTATAGAACGTCCCGTGAAACCCGTCCCACTGCCGGTTGAAATAAGGCTGGTAATAGTCCGCGACCGGCTGCGTCCCGTCCTTCTCCTTCAGTAAAATTCCTTGCTTGTATATGCCGCACGGCATGTCTGGCACCGCGCCGTCGGTATGCTCCAGCATACGGTAATAGGAACTGTTCCACGGGTCCTCGCCGTCGTAGGACATATTCCATTCGTCCAGCGCGAAAGCCGTCCCTTCGACATTCAATCCGGAGTGCCCGGAGCTGATCACACCGCCGCCTGCCGCAATATATGCCTCCAGCTTAGGCTGCAGCACCGGCGTAACCCGCACATTGTCCGGCAAAATAATCACCTTGTATTTCGACAAGTCGTGCGTCTCGTCGATAATATCGTACGTATAATGCAGCTCGCCGAGCATGCGCACCGCGCCGTTATGGGCGCCGCCGAGCTTGCCGCCTTCCCATGTCAATATCCCGATATCGGCCGCGGCGCGCGCATGATCGGTCCACGGCTCGAGCTTCTCCAGCTCCTTGTAGATGTCTCCGATCACCCGATAGACCGCCGGATCAAGGCCGTCGCGAGGGTGCATATGATCGCCGATCGATGTCGGAACCGCATTGCCGATCGCATCCCAGCAGTCGTTAAGCAGCGACTCCTTGCTCTTCAGCCCTCCGAAATCGCCCCAGTTTACGTTGAACCGCCCGGTCATATAGAACGTTTGCTGTCCCAAATTACGCGAATAGGCAACCTGAGCGGGGAAGAAATCGTAGCTCCAGCCGCTCGGCAGGCATTCGATCTCGACGTGCGTCCGCAGCCCCTCCGTATCCGAATGAGGCAAGCCGTTCAAGTACAGAAACTTGTCGGGACCGACGATCTGCTTGACTTCCCGGCTGAAATCGAGCAGCCGTTCTTTGGCGAACGCCAGCACGTCCTCATCGTTCAACGGGTCCATGCCGCGCTCGCGCACGCCCTCCAGACACTCGTTGCCATAGCATGGATTCACGACCATGCAATCGAGGAAATAGCCTTCGACCGGATATTGTTCGGCGACTTCGCGAATCATGCCGAGCATATAATCGCGATAGCCGGAATGAAAGCACATATTGCGGAAAAAATTGGCCGTTCTGTCGCCGTAAATCACTTGTCCGTTCTTGTTCACGATCGTCCATTCGCGATGCTTGCGTGCCATTTCATGATCCAAGCCGACATTGAAGTAAGCGGTGACGCCGATCCCGAGCTTGCCGCACTCCTCGACGATTTGGCCGAACATATCGAACTTCAGGTGCGGATGCATGACGCCGATTTTCGTCGGATAATAAGCGAACCCGATATTGCATTTGGCAAAAGCATTAATGTACTCGACACGCGCTTCCTTCAGCGTGCGGGCAAACTGCTTGGCGTCGAAATTCGCTCCGAAATCGGGAATAGCGGGCATTGTGTGGAAATCGATATGAACGGCGCGTTTGATCAATCTCATCGGATCAGATCCCTTCGCATGTTATTATATATAATTAACCATTATTATATATAAAATATTACATCTGGCAATAGTGGAAAAGGACCGGATTGCGATGGAGTCGTCTCAATCGTGAAGGAAAACTTTCAGAAACTGTGAATATTTACGGAACAATCGTCCGCTTATAAAAAAAGTTAAGTTGCCGAGGCAGGATTTTCATTGCCGGCAACGAATAACAAACTATCGAGTGGTGAAAAGTGGGTGAAAGTGGTGGAAAGGGGGAGACCGGAGCATGTTCATGGGGGAATATCAGCACACGATCGACGATAAAGGTCGGATGATCGTTCCCGCCAAGTTCCGCGACGCCCTGGGAGCCCAATTTATCGTCACCCGCGGTCTCGATAACTGCTTGTTCGTCTATCCGAAGGAGGAATGGGCGGTTCTGGAGCAGAAGCTGAAAAGCTTGCCGCTCATGAAAGCCGACGCCCGCGCATTCACCCGCTTCTTCTTCTCCGGAGCGACCGAATGCGAGCTGGACAAGCAGGGCCGGATCAATATTCCGAATACGCTGTGCGAGTATGCCAAGCTGGACAAAGATTGCGTCGTACTGGGCGTTTCCAACCGGGTGGAGATTTGGAGCAAGCAAGTTTGGGAAAACTATTTCCAGCAGTCGGAAGAGTCGTTCAATGAAATTGCCGAGAAACTCGTCGACTTCAACTTTGATCTATAGCACTATTATGAGCCACTACAGGAGGACGAGACTTGTTCGAGCATGTGACGGTTTTGAAGGAAGAGTCCGTTGACGCTTTGGATATACGGCCTGGCGGGATATATGTGGATTGTACGATGGGCGGGGCGGGCCATAGCTCGCTCATCGCCTCGAAGCTCGGCCCGAAAGGCCGGCTGATCGCGTTCGATCAGGATGATGTCGCCCTTGCGAACGGACGGGTGAAGATGGCGCCTTTCGGAGATCGGGTTATTCTCGTGAAGAGCAACTTCCGTTATTTGCAGAGCGAGCTTGCCGGCTTCGATTTTGTACCGAGACGGGGCGGGTTGCCACAGGTCGACGGAATCTTGTTCGATTTGGGCGTATCGTCGCCGCAGCTGGATGAAGCGGAGCGGGGATTCAGCTACAACCATGACGCGGAGCTGGATATGCGGATGGACCGCGATACGGACTTGACGGCGTCCGACATCGTGAACGAATGGAGTGCGGAGGAGATCGCCCGAATTTTATTCGAGTACGGCGAGGAGAAATTTTCGCGAAAAATCGCCAAGACGATTGTCGAGGCGCGTGCCGGAGGCAAAATCGAAACGACCGGCCAATTGGTCGAGCTGATCAAGGAATCGATTCCGGCCGCCGCGAGGCGCACCGGGCCGCATCCGGCCAAGAGAAGCTTCCAGGCGCTCCGAATCGCCGTCAACGACGAATTGGGCGCGTTCGAGGACGCTTTGGAGCAAGCGATCCAATGTTTGGCGCCGGGAGGGCGGGTGGCGGTCATCACGTTCCATTCGCTGGAAGACCGGATATGCAAGCATACGTTTGCCAAGCTCGTGGAGAAGTGTACGTGTCCGCCCGATTTTCCGATGTGCGTATGCGGCAAGAAGGGAATTGTCCGCCTCGTTCACCGGAAGCCGATCGTGCCTTCCGAAGAGGAATTGGAGCGGAATCCGAGAGCGCGCTCGGCCAAGCTGCGGGTGGCGGAGAAGCTGGAAGGGTAACAGACAAATGTTATGGGGAAATCACCCGGAGGAGGATGACATCGAGTGTCGGCATACATCAACGGAAACCTGGCGATCGAAAAAAAAGAGCCACCCAAAAAACAAAAAGTTCAAGAACAGAAGAAGGTCGTCGTCAAACGGAGAACGATTCCGGTACAGGAGAAGCTGTTGTATTTGTTTACCGTCATCGTATGCGTCTTGGTTGCGGGTGCGATTATATGGCGTTATGCGCAAATCTATGAGCTGAACACGAGAATGCAGCAAATCGAGAGCCAGATCAAGGCGCTCCAAATCGAGAACAACAAGCTGAAGCTGGAAATCACGAAATACCAGGACCCGAAACGGTTGCTGGATCAGGCCAAACAGCTCGGGCTCGTCCCGAACGAGGATCTGAATCAGGTGACGGACAAGAAGGGTGCCGCGGGCGGAGACTCGGTCGCTATGAAGAAAGAGTAGACAAGAGAGGGCCGGACTATGAACAAGAAAGTTAAATTGCGCACGATACTGATAGGGGGATTGTTCACCCTATTTTTTATTGTCCTGATCGGTAAAATTTATTGGGTTCAAGTCGTGGACGCTTCCGAATTGCTGAAGAAGGCGCAGGAAATGTGGGAGCGCAACAAGACGATCCAGCCGGTTCGCGGCTCGATCGTCGACCGCAATAAGCAGGTGCTGGCCGAGGACGGACCTTCCTACACGGTCATCGTCAATCCGAAAATCATAGATACGCTCAAGAACGGAAGCGAAGTCGTCAAGCAGCTATCCGCCATTCTGGGCAAGCCGGAATCCGAGCTTATGGAGCAGGTGACTAAGAAGAAAGAGGACGGCACGCTGCTTACGTGGGTGGAGGTCCGGAGCGAGGGCTGGAAGATCGACGTGGAAACCGCCGACAAAATCGCCGCGGCGCTCAAGCTCGAGCAGCCCGTCAACAGTCAGAGCAACTTGTATACGCATGGCGTGTATCTGGAGGAAACGCCGAAACGCTATTATCCCGGCGGCAGCCTCGCCGCCCATGTGCTCGGTTACTTCGACAAAAACGGCAAAGCGGTCATGGGGCTGGAAGCGACATACAACGATATGCTGAAAGGAAAGCCCGGCCATATCATCACCGCGAGAGATCGTATGGGGTATGAGCTGCCGGACGCCAAAGCGAGCTATGAACCCGCGGAAGACGGCAAAACGCTGCAGCTTACGATCGACCGCAATATCCAATCGTACATAGAGACGGCGCTTGAGAGATCGTATGCCGAATTTAAGCCGAAAAGCATGACGGCGATCGCCATGGACCCGAAGACGGGCGAAATATTGGGGCTCGCCAACCTGCCTACTTTCAACCCGGCCAAATATTGGGAGGCAAAGCCCGAAGATTTCCGAAACAACGCGATCTCCTCGCAGTTCGAGCCGGGGTCCACGTTCAAGCTCGTGACATTGGCGGGAACGGTGGAGGAAGGGCTGTTCGATCCGAACGAGAAGTTCAAGTCGGGATCGATCAAAATTTATGACCGGACGTTGAACGACCATAATTTGAAAGGCTGGGGCACGATTACTTATTTGGAAGGCCTCAAACGTTCGAGCAACGTGGCGTTCGTCAAGCTCGGCTACGAGAAGCTGAAGGAAGAGAAGTTCAAGCAATATATCGGAAAATTCGGCTTCGGCCAAAAAACGGGCATCGACTTGCCGGGAGAAATTACCGGCTGGGGCGACCGGTTCCGGTACCCGGTCGATTATGCGACGGCAACGTACGGGCAAGGCGGGGTGTCGGTAACGGCCATCCAGCAGATCGCCGCCTACGGCGCCATCGCGAACGGCGGGATGATGATGCAGCCTCATGTCGTGAAAGCGGTGCTGGATCCGAAGACGAACGAAACGATCCAGAAAGTCGATCCCAAAGCCGTTCGACAAGTCGTTTCACCGGAGACGGCGAGCAAAGTGACCGAATATTTGGAGCAAGTTGTCTCGGACAAGGAGATGGGGACCGGCAGGAACGCCTACATCGACGGATACCGCGTAGCCGGCAAGACGGGAACGGCCAACATCGTTATTAACGGCAAATATTCCGACGATAAGTGGGTTATTACCTTTGTAGGGTATGCCCCGGTCGAAGATCCGAAGATCGTCGTCCTCGTGCTGGCCGATCAGCCCGATCTGCATGGGAATTATCACAACGGAGGTCTCGTAGCGCCGGTCGTCTTTAAGGAAATTATGTCGCAAAGCTTGAGATATATGAATGTAACGGCTCACGTCACCCAGGAATTGTCGGGAGTCGAGAAGAAGGTCGCGACGCCGGATGTGGCCGGAAAGCCGATTGCCGATGCGAAAAAGCAATTGGGAGACGGCAAGATCAAGTACGATGTGTTGGGTAAAGGCGCCGGTGTAATCGCCCAATTCCCTCCGGGCGGTACGGAAATCGGCCCGAACCAACGAATCTATTTGTTGACGGAAGAAACCGGCGGCGTCGAGCTGCCGAATCTGCAAGGCAAGTCGCTCCGCGATGCGCTTGCGGTCTGCTCGTTCATGAAGGTGGAATGCCAGGTGAGCGGCGAAGGCTACGTCGCTTCGCAAACGGTTGCCCCGAGCGGCGAGCAGCAAGCCGTAACGCTACAGCTGGTGCCGTGGAACGATCTGGAGAAAGCGATCGCCGATGCGGCCAAGCAGACCGCCGCGGCGCAGACGGCATCGGCGGGCAAACCGCCGCAGACGTCGAATGCGCGCTCGCAGTCGGGCTCCCCATCCAAAGCGAAACCTTAATCCTTATTGGAAAGCTTGTTCTAACCCCTCCCGTACCCGAATAGCTATGATATGAAACGTACTAGCTATCGTCTGCTTACGAAGCCAGCTTTCTTCGAAAGCACAGCCAATGCTTACGAAGCGAGCTTTCTTCGAAAGCTCAGCCTAAGCTTACGAAGCCAGCTTTCTTCGAAAGCTCAGCCTATGCTTACGAAGCGAGCTTTCATCGAAAGCTCTTGGGGAGGGGGCCCATCATGAAAGTATCCAGCGTAACGGTCAGAAGAAGGTTGTTTGTCGCACTTGTCGCAAGCGGAATATTATTCGCCGCCCTAGCGATCCGCCTTGCCTATGTTCAGCTGTGGATCGGCGGCGAGCTGGCGCAGAAGGCCGAAGATTTATGGCGCCGCAACATCCCGTTCGCCGCCAAAAGAGGCGAAATATGGGATCGTAGCGGCGTTCGTCTCACCTATAACGTCAGCTCGCCCTCCATCATGGCCATACCGGCGCAAGTCAAGGATGCCCGTGCAACGGCCGCCGAGCTTGCCCGAGTGCTCCAGATGAGCGAAGAGGACATTTATAAATCGCTGACGAAGCGGGAGTCCAGCGTCTATATCCGGCCGGGCGGCCGCAAAATTACCGAGGAAAAAGCGGCGGAAGTCCGAAACTTGAATTTGCCCGGAATCGAAGTTGCGGAAGACAACAAGCGGTACTATCCTTTCGGCTCGTTCGCATCGCACATATTGGGTTTTACCGGCATCGACAATCAAGGCTTGACCGGGGTGGAAGCTTCTTATAACAGCGAGTTGCGGGGCATCAACGGCAGCGTCTCTTACTTGAGCGACGCCGCCGGCCGCGAGATGCCGAACACGTCCGAGCAGTACCAGCCGCCGAAGGACGGGCTTAATCTGCAACTGACGATCGACAAAAATATCCAGTCGTACTTGGAGCGGGAGCTCGATCAAGCGATGGTGCAGCATCAGGCGAAAAGCGCGATCGGCATCGCGATGGACCCGAACACCGGGGAAATATTGGCCATGTCGGCAAGGCCGACCTACGACCCGACCAATTTCCGCGAATATCCAAGCGAAGTGTACAACCGCAATTTGCCGATCTGGATGACGTACGAACCCGGATCGACGTTCAAAATCATAACGCTTGCCGCCGCGCTGGAAGAAAAGAAAGTCGATCTGAAGCGGGATTCGTTTTTCGATCCGGGCTTCATCGAAGTCGGCGGCGCGAGACTCCGCTGCTGGAAGAGGGGCGGACACGGCAGCCAAACGTTTTTGCAGGTCGTGGAAAATTCATGCAACCCGGGCTTTGTCGCATTAGGTCAGCGGCTCGGGAAAGAAAGCTTGTTCGATTATATCCGCAGATTCGGCTTCGGCCAGAAGACGGGTATCGATCTGGGCGGCGAGGAGAACGGCATTATGTTCAAATTGTCGAGGGTCGGACCGGTCGAGCTTGCGACGACCGCATTCGGCCAAGGCGTATCGGTAACGCCGATCCAGCAAATTACGGCCGTCTCCGCTGCCGTAAACGGCGGGAAGCTGTTCGAGCCGCATGTGGCCAAGGCGTGGTACAATCCCGAAACCGGCGAGAAAGTGAAGTCTGTCGAGCCTAAGCTCGTAAGGCAAGTCATCTCGGAATCGACCTCGAAGCAGGTGCGGGAGGCGCTCGAGAGCGTCGTGGCGAAAGGAACCGGGCGTCCCGCGTTCATAGACGGTTACCGGGTAGGCGGGAAAACGGGTACGGCGCAAAAAGTAATAGGCGGCCGTTATTCGCCCGATGAGCATATCGTGTCGTTTATCGGGTTCGCGCCCGCGGACGATCCGAAAATCGTCGTATATGTGGCGGTGGACAATCCGGCCGGCATTCAGTTCGGAGGAGTTGTCGCGGCTCCGATCGTCAAGAACGTCATGTCCGATGCGCTCCGGTACATGGGGGTCGAGCCGCGCAAAGATCAGCTGGAACGGGAGTACCGTTATGGTGAAACCCGGCTAGTTGAAGTGCCTGACTTGATCGGGCACACGGTCAGCGATATTTACGAGGATATGAACATGAATTTCCGTCTCGAGAAGTTCGGCAGCGGCGACGAGGTGATCAGCCAGGCGCCGAAAGCCGGAGATCGGGTGGAACAAGGCTCCACGATCCGCATTTATATGGGAAAACATCCGGATTCCTGATTGCGCTCCATTCGAATTGGTCTATAATAGATAAGGCTTATAATAATACAACTATCGGCTAAGGAGGGTGCTCCATGCGGCTAGAGCAGCTTGCTTCGCTCTTCGTTTCGTCCCGGATAACCGGGGACGGGCAAACGGTCGTTACCGGCATACAGACGGATTCCCGTAAAGTACGTCCGGGCGATCTATTCCTGTGCATACCCGGACTTGTCAGCGACGGCCACGATTTTGCCGAGAAAGCCGCCGAGGCGGGGGCTGCGGCGCTCGTTGCGGAGCGGGATGTTCCCGTATCGCTCCCGAAGCTGTTCGTGAAGGATGCAAGGTACGCGATGGCCGTCATCGCCTGCCGCTTCTACGGTTACCCGAGCCGGGAAATGAAGCTGATCGGCGTTACCGGAACGAACGGCAAGACGACGACCACGACGCTCATCGAGCACATACTGCGGGACCGGAATTACCGGACCGGGCTGATGGGTACGATCAGCATGAAGATCGGCGACGAATGGTTCGAAGCCGAACGGACGACGCAGGAAGCGTCCGATCTGCAAATGAACTTGCGCAAAATGCGCGATGTCGGAGCGGAATACGCGGTTATGGAAGTGTCGAGTCATGCGCTGGAGCTTGGCCGGGTGAAGGGATGCCGGTTCCGGACGGCGCTGTTTACGAATTTGACGCAGGATCACCTCGACTTTCACAAGACGATGGATCAATACCGAGCGGCCAAAGGGCTGTTCTTCTCGCGGCTCGGCAACGAATTTACCGACGATCCCGATGCGGTCTCCTATGCCGTGCTCAACGCGGACGACGAAGCGTCCTCTTATTTCGCCAAGCTGACGAGCGCGCAAGTAGTCCGATACGGATTAGGTCCCGATGCGGACGTACGCGCCACCGATATCCGCATGTCGTCGAAAGGCACCCGCTTTACCGTAACCGCATTCGGCGAAGAAGCGGAATTCACGATGAAGCTGGTCGGGAAATTCAACGTTTACAACGCGCTTGGGGCCATTTCATCAACTTTGATCGAGCGGATTCCACTTTCGGACATCGCGAATAGTTTAGAGAGGATGAGCGTCGTCCCGGGACGAATGGAGACCGTGGACGGCAGCGACGACTATCTTGTCATTGTCGACTATGCGCACACACCGGACGGATTGGAGAACGCGCTCGCGACGATACGCGAATTTTGCCTGGGCCGGATCATTACGGTATTCGGCTGCGGAGGAGACCGCGACCGGTCGAAACGGCCGCTGATGGGCGCGATCGCCGCCCGGGCAAGCGACTATGTGATTGCGACCTCCGACAACCCGAGATCGGAAAATCCGGAAGCGATCCTGCGTGAAATCGAGCCGGGAATCGAATCGGAGGGCATCGGGCGGGACCGCTACGAGCTCGTGGCGGACCGGCGAGAGGCGATCTATAAAGCAGTTGAAATGGCAAGCCCGAACGATGTAGTATTAATTGCGGGTAAAGGGCATGAACCATACCAAATCGTGGGCGGCGTCCAGCATCATTTCGACGACCGGCTTGTCGCCCAGGAAGCGATAAGGGGTAGATCGAAGTGATAATTCGCACATTCGGCGAAGTCGCCGCAATGGTATCCGGAACGCCGCGGCACGGCGACGATTCGATTGTCGTCCGCGGCGTATCCAAAGATACGCGGACGATCCGCAGCGGAAATTTATATATCCCGATTATCGGGGAACGGTTCGACGGTCACGATTACGCGAAGGAAGCGTTCCGTCTCGGAGCTTGCGCGACATTGTGGCAGAAGGATCGCGGCGAGCCGCCCGAAGGCGTTCCGGCGATTGTGGTGGACGATGCTCTGGCCGCTCTCCAGACGCTTGCCGCCCGCTACCGCGAGCAGCTGCCGGTCCGGATGGTGGGCGTCACGGGCAGCAACGGCAAGACGACGACAAAGGATATGATCGCGGCCGTATTGGCCGTCAAATACAACGTTCATAAGACGGAAGGGAATTTGAACGGCGACATTGGTTTGCCGCTCATGATCCTGCAGATGGACGAACGTACGGAACTGGCTGTGCTCGAGATGGGCATGCGAGGCTTCGGCGAGATCGAATTGCTCACCCTGATCGCAAGGCCGGAAGCGGCCGTCATTACGATGATCGGGGAAGCGCACATGGAGCGTCTCGGCTCGCGCGAAGGCATCGCTCGGGCAAAGCTGGAAATATTGTCCGGTCTGAAGGACGGCGGGCTGTTCGCGTATAACGGAGATGAGCCGCTGCTATCGGAGCTGCTGCCGCAAGTCCGCAAGCCGGCGCATATGACCAGCGTCCGATTCGGCGCAGGGCCGGATAACGAGCTGCGGCCCGAACGGGTATCGATGGAAGACGATGGAGCCCGGTTCACGCTTAACGAAGAGAATGGAATCGAGCTATCGATCCCTCTGCTTGGCCGGCACAATGCGGTCAACGCGATGGCGGCGGTCGCTATCGGCCGGCACTTCGGTCTGGCCGACGAGGAGATCGCCGCCGGACTTCGTTCGATGAAGCCGACCGGGATGCGCATTGAACGGATGAGGGGCGTATCCGGCTTGACCGTCTTGAATGACGCTTATAATGCAAGCCCCGCATCGACGCTCGCCTCGCTCGAACTGCTCCGGGAGCTTACGGGCTACCGGCGGAAAATCGTCGTGCTCGGCGACATGCTTGAGCTGGGCGACGAGAAGGAGCGATTTCATCGCGATATCGGCTCGGCGCTGTTGCCGGACCGGTTCGATTATGTGTTCGCGTACGGTCCGCTTTCCAAGCATATCGCGGAATCGGCCGCGCAAGCTTTTCCGCAGGGGCGGGTCCGTTGGTACGATAACAAAGAGGACATGGTGCGGGACATCGCGTCCGTCGCCGCGCCGCAGGACATCGTATTGGTGAAGGGCTCCAGGGGAATGCGGCTGGAGGAAGCCGTCCAACGTCTCGTGGCCGTACAACTGTAGAAGGGAGGGGGAACCGACCGTCATGGATATGAAAGTGATTTTGTTTACAATGGGAGCCGCCTTTCTGCTTGCGATCATTTTGGGGCCGATCTGTATCCCGATCTTGCGGCGTCTCAAATTCGGCCAGCAAATACGTACCGACGGTCCGCAAGGGCATCTGAAAAAAGCGGGAACCCCCACCATGGGCGGCACCATCATTTTGCTCGCATTATCGATCGCGTTTTTGCGGTTTTCCGACAATACGGCCGATGCCGTTATTTTGCTCGTAGCGTCGCTCGGATACGGTCTCGTCGGCTTCCTGGACGACTATATCAAAATTTTGTTCAAGCGGTCGCTCGGGCTTACGGCGCGACAGAAGCTGTTCGGGCAGTTGTTTTTCTCCGGGGTCATCTGCTATCTTTTATACCGGAGCGGACACAGCACCGATCTGACCGTACCGTTCACCGACTATACGATCGAGCTGGGCTGGTGGCTGTATGTGCCGTTCGTTTTGATCATGATGCTCGGCATGTCCAACGCGGTCAATTTTACCGACGGTCTGGACGGCTTGCTCGCCGGCACGAGCGCCATCGCCTTCGGCGCCTATACGATTATCGCGCTTGTCCATTCGGAAATGGAGACGGCCGTCTTCTCGGCTTCGATGGTAGGGGCGGTACTCGGCTTTCTCGTGTTCAACGCCCATCCGGCCAAAGTGTTCATGGGGGATACCGGTTCTCTCGGTATCGGCGGAGGGCTTGCGGCCGTGGCCATGCTGACCAAATCGGAGCTGCTTATCTTAATCGTCGGCGCCGTATTCGTCATAGAAATGCTGTCCGTCGTCATTCAAGTCGTCTCGTTCAAGACGCGCGGCAAACGCGTGTTTCGGATGAGTCCGATCCATCATCACTACGAGCTGGTCGGCTGGTCGGAATGGCGGATCGTCGTTACGTTCTGGTTCGCCGGTCTCGTCTGTGCGGGGTTGGCCTTGTTTAATCTGTAAAGGTGGGATTGCAAAACTATGAATCATCCCGAGCTATACCGGGGCAAGGAAGTAGTAGTTCTGGGCCTCGCGAGAAGCGGAGTGGCGGTGGCGAAGCTGTTTCACGAGCACGGCGCCCTCGTCACCGTCAACGATAAAAAAGACCGATCTTTATGCCCTGAGGCCGATGAACTTGCGGCTCTGGGTATTTCTGTTCTATGCGGAAGTCATCCGGATACGCTCATTCATCCGAATGTGGCGCTAGTCGTCAAAAATCCGGGAATCCCTTATACGATCCAGCCCGTACGCGAAGCGGAGCAGCTCGGCATCGAAATCGTCACCGAGGTGGAGGTGGCGAACTACATATGCAAAGCGCCGATTATCGGCATCACCGGTTCGAACGGCAAGACGACGACGACTACGTGGATCGGCCACATGCTGGAGCATGCGGGGCTTCGGCCGATCATAGCCGGGAACATCGGCCGGGCGCTGTGCGAAGCGGCGGCGGAAGCGACCGAAGCGAACCGGATGGTCGTGGAGCTGAGCAGCTTTCAGTTAAAAGGAACGGTACATTTCCGTCCGCGAATCGCTTGTCTATTGAATTTATGCGAGACGCATCTCGATTATCACGGGACGATGGAAGACTATATCGCTTCCAAGGAAAAGCTGTTCGCCAACCAGCAGGCGGACGATGTCGCCGTGCTCAATTGGGACGACGCCGAATGCCGGCGTATCGCGGGCACCGTGAAAGCCCGGTTAGTTCGTTTCTCTATGAAGGAGCGGCTGGATCAGGGGGTATTTATGGAGCCGCAGCTCACCTCTCCCGGAGAACCGTTAACGGATGCCCATCATATCGTCTATAGAGACCATACGGGACGGGAAATTGTTATATTGCCGGCAAAACAGCTCGGCATACCCGGCAAGCACAATGCCGAGAACGCCATGGCGGCGGTTGCGGTCGCTTTGTCGGCGGGAGCGGACCTGGACTCGGTCGTCCGGGCGCTGCGCGAGTTTCGCGGCGTGGAGCACCGTCTCGAATTCGTGCTCGACCGCGACGGCATCGTCTATTACAACAATTCGAAATCTACGAATTCGCTGGCCACGATCAAGGCGCTCGAGTCTTTCGCCGAGCCGATCGTGCTCATAGCCGGAGGCCAGGACCGCAAGTCGGAATTTTCGGACCTGCTGCCTTATATGGAGCGAAACGTCAAGGCGGTCGTCTCCTTGGGCGAGACGCGGCATAAATTTGCGGAGCTGGCGGAGAAAGCGGGGATTAGCGCGGTAAAAACGGTCGATACTGGGAACAGCGCAGCCGACACGCTGAATGAAGCGGTTCTCGCGGCCAGGTCGTTTGCCGAGCCGGGCGACGTCGTGCTGCTCTCGCCGGCGTGCGCAAGCTGGGATATGTTCGAGTCTTACGAGATTCGGGGACGCATGTTTAAAGAGTCGGTGCATAAATTGTAATAGAGGCTTGTTTACATCGACCTGCCGCCGGGGATGGCATCGGCTGCGGCCGCGGTTTGCTATCAAGCTGCCGTGGTGAACATGAAACGGAATTTGAAACTCCAAAGAAGTGAACAGACACAACGGAAAGTTTACGGCCCGCCTTTGAAATCGTGTTCTTACCGACTCTTCTATCCAAGAGAACACGATTTCAACAGCGGGTGGAGTGTGTCTGTCACTTCTGGCCTACCTACTTCTTCCGTTTCCCATGTTCACACCGAATGCTCCGCAAACCGCAGCAGCACCCAATACGCCATTCCCGGCGGTATAGTCGCTGCAAACAAGCCCAAGAGAGGGAGTTGTACGAGAGGTACAACCTCCCCCGTCTATGGAGGTTATGCGGCGATGTCGAAGATGCGTTCGTTCCCCGATCCGTGGATCCTACTGTCCACGCTGCTCATTTTATCGATCGGCGTTGTAATGGTATACAGCGCCAGCGCGGTACTCGCTTTTCACGAATTCGGCGACTATTACTACTATTTGAAACGCCAGCTTGTTTTTGCGGTGCTCGGCATCGCGGCCATGTTCGTGACGATGAACGTCGATTACTGGGTATGGAAAAAGTATGCGAAGGTCGGACTTATCGTCTGCTTCGCGCTGCTCGTCATCGTGCTGATCCCCGGCATAGGGGTCGTACGAGGCGGCGCGCGCAGCTGGCTCGGGATCGGCTCGCTCGGCATTCAGCCGTCGGAGTTCATGAAGCTCGGCATGATCGTCTTCCTGTCCAAGCTGCTGTCCGAGGAGCAGTCGAAAATAACTGGGTTTACGCGCGGACTGCTGCCCCCGCTCGGCATAATGGGACTTGCATTCGGAATGATTATGCTTCAGCCGGATTTGGGGACGGGCGCCGTTCTCGTCGGGGCTTCGCTCCTTATCATTTATACGGCGGGAGCCCGCATTTCCCATCTGGCATACTTGGGCTTGATCGGAGTAGCGGGATTCGTCGGACTGATCGCCGCCGCTCCCTACCGGCTGAAGCGGATAACCGCCTTTCTCGATCCTTGGCAGGACCCGCTCGGAGCGGGGTATCAGGCGATTCAGTCGCTATATGCGATCGGCCCCGGAGGGTTGGCCGGACTGGGTCTCGGCATGAGCCGACAAAAGTACAGCTATTTGCCGGAGCCGCAAACCGACTTCATTTTCTCCATTATTGCCGAGGAGCTCGGCTTTATCGGCGGAGCCACGGTCCTGCTGCTGTTCTCCCTTCTCGTCTGGAGAGGGATGAGGACCGCCATAACGGCTCCCGATACGTTCGGCAGCCTGCTTGCGGTAGGCATCGTCGGGATGATCGCCGTACAGGTCGTTATCAATATCGGTGTCGTCATCGGGATGTTTCCCGTCACAGGCATTACGCTTCCGCTCATTAGCGCGGGAGGATCGTCCCTGACGCTTATGCTGACCGCCATCGGCGTACTGTTGAATATTTCCCGCTATGCGAGGTGAACTTCATGAAATCGATCGTATTCACCGGCGGCGGCTCGGCGGGGCACGTGACCCCGAACCTGGCGCTGATCGCCAGGCTGAAGGAGCAAGGCTGGAGCGTCGATTATATCGGCTCGGCCGACGGCATCGAGCGCGGCATTATCGAGGAAGCGGGAATCCGCTTCCATTCGATATCATCGGGCAAGCTCCGCCGTTACTTCGATTTGCAAAACTTCAAGGATCCGTTCAAGGTGATGAAAGGCGTCGCGGACGCTTACCGGATCATACGCAAGCTGAAGCCGAACGCCGTCTTTTCCAAAGGCGGCTTCGTGTCCGTTCCGGTCGTGCTTGCGGGCTGGATGAACCGGGTGCCGGTGCTCATCCACGAATCGGACATGACGCCGGGCCTCGCGAACAAGCTGTCGATTCCGTTCGCCTCCAAAGTATGCGTCACTTTCCCCGAGACGGTCCGCCGATTTTCCGGAGGGAAGGCGGAATTGACGGGCTTGCCGATCCGGGACGAGATGCTGCGCGGAAACGCCGCCAAAGGAATAAGCATGTGCGATTTCCACAAGCAGAAGCCGGTGCTGTTCATCATGGGCGGCAGCTTGGGCTCGCGCGTCATTAACGGAGCGGTCCGGGGCGGCCTCGAACGGCTGCTGGAGCGTTTCCAGATCGTCCATCTGTGCGGCAAAGGCAACGTCGATCCGGCATTGTCCGGCATTCGCGGTTACCGTCAATTCGAATATGTGACGACCGAGCTGCCCGACCTGCTGGCGATGGCCGACGTTGTCGTTTCCCGCTCCGGCTCGACTTCGATTTTCGAGTTTCTATATATGCGCAAGCCTATGCTGCTCGTTCCGCTCTCGAAGAACGCTTCCCGCGGGGACCAAATCCTCAACGCCGAATCGTTTCGCGCCCAGGGCTATTGCGAAGTGCTGGAAGAAGAGCGGATGACGGCGGACGTTCTTGCGGAGCAGGTTTTCCAACTATACGACCATCGATCGGAATATGTCGATAAAATGAAGGACCACTCGAATCAGGACAGCATATCGAGCATTATCGCCCTGATCGGCCGTACCGCCCGCTTCAAATAAGTCGGCAAGCATGCCGTTTCCGCTGTGCGCCGCAAAGCGAGAACCAGTCTATCTAGGCGTTTGTCACACATCCGGCCCTCTTACATACTATACACTATAACCGTGACAGACACCGGGATACCGCGGAAAGCACTCTGCGGAAAATGGCCGTTTTTCTCAAGTGTTCGGACATATGTTTGCGCCAATCAGCGTCTGCAGGCGTCTGGCGTCGACTACAGTCCCCGATTTTCGTGAAGGAGGTTTCCCCATGCAACAGGTTATACAGGAATTGGTTTCTGCCCGGGTGGGTGAGGTTCTGCTTGACGAAATGCTCGCCGAGCACACGACATGGAAAATAGGCGGTCCCGCCGACGTTATGGTCATTCCCGACGGAACGCGGGAGCTGGCGGAGACGATCCGGATTTTGCATCGTCATGGCCAGTCGTTTACGACGATCGGCCGGGGCTCGAATATGCTCGTTACCGACAAAGGCGTGCGAGGCGTCGTGGTGAAGCTGGGCAAAGACATGGGCCACATCCGGTTCGACGGCGGCACCGTGACGGCGGGTGGAGCGGTATCGCTCATTACGCTGTCCGTCAAGGCGGCCAAAGAAGGGCTGACCGGGCTGGAATTCGCCGGGGGCATTCCCGGCACGGTGGGGGGAGCCGTCTACATGAACGCGGGGGCTCACGGTTCGGATATGTCACGTATTCTCAAAGAAGCCGAGATTGTGCTGGAAACCGGAGAAACGGTACGCTTGCGGAATGAAGAGCTGGAGTTTCGTTACCGGCATTCTTGGCTGCACGGCCGCGCCGCTATCGTGACGGAAGCGGTGCTTGCGCTCGAGCACGGCGACCGGAAAAAAATCGCCGCGACGTCGGCCGCGAACAAGGAACGCCGGATTCTGACGCAGCCGCTGTCCGCGGCATGCGCCGGAAGTACGTTCCGCAACCCCGACAATCACTATGCGGCGAAACTGATCGAGGAAGCCGGCCTGAAGGGGTATCGCGTCGGCGGAGCGGAAGTATCGCGGCAGCACGCCAACTTCATTATCAATACCGGCGGAGCGACAGCGAACGACGTCCTCCACTTGATGGACCACATTCACAGCACCGTATATACCACGTTCGGCATCTCGCTCACGCCCGAAGTGTTGGTCGTAGGCGAACGATGAAGCGGTTGGACGCTGCGGAGTATTGATTTGCACTAGGAGAACATGATATTTGTTGCGGCACTAACGGAATTTTTCAGTATGCGGCAGCCCCTTATTCCGGTTCCCGGCTTGCAAGGCAGGCTTTCGGGAGGGTATAACATTGGAGAAGCTGGTTATCGAAGGCGGAAAACCATTGTCCGGCAGCGTCCGGATTCATGGCGCCAAAAACGCCGCACTGCCGGTCCTGGCGGCCAGCATGATGGCGGCAGGCGTTCACCGGATCGGGAACGTGCCGGATTTGCTCGATATTCATGTCATGCTGGACATTTTGCGCGCTCTCGGCTGCAAGGCGGAGCTTAAGGACGACGTTGTCACGTTGGAGACGTCCTCGGCCAATTCCTCTCATGTTCCCGAGGAATTGATGACGCAGATGCGATCGTCGATTTTCCTGATGGGACCGCTGCTGTCCAGATTCGGGCATGTGCAGGTGTATCAGCCGGGCGGCTGCGCGATCGGGGAACGCAAAATCGATTTGCATTTGAAAGGCCTTCAAGCGCTTGGCGCGACGATCGAAGAATCGGGCAATACGATTACTTGCCGAGCGGAGCGGTTGAAGGGAACCGATGTTTCGCTGGATTACCCGAGCGTCGGGGCAACGGAAAATATAATGATGGCCGCCGCTTTGGCCGAAGGTGTCACGACGATTTCGGGCGCCGCCCGCGAGCCGGAGATCCAGGATTTGCAAAACTTTTTGAACTCGATGGGCGCGAACATGATCGGTGCCGGTACGGATACGATCACGATCGAAGGGGTGGAGAGCCTCACGCCGCAGGCTTACCGGGTCATCCCGGACCGGATCGTTACCGGAACGCTTATGGTGGCCGCAGCTGTTACAAGAGGCAATGTCACGCTCGAGAACGTATGTCCCCCTCACCTGACGTCGGTGATCCATGTCTTGAAGCGCGCGGGTGTTCAAATCGCGACGCGCGATGATATAATGATCGTAAACTGCTCTGCACGGCCGAAATCCGTGGAACGAATCATCACCTCGCCCCATCCGTCGTTTCCGACCGATCTGCAAGCCCAGATGATGGTTCTCCTGTCGCTGGCGGACGGGATCAGCGTCATGAAGGAAACCGTATTCGAAGGCCGGTTCAAGCACGTCGACGAACTGACGCGCATGGGTGCGGATATCCGGGTCGATCTGAGCAGCGCGTTTATACGCGGAGTGCCGCGATTGTACGGGGCTACGGTCGAAGCGACGGATTTGCGCGCGGGAGCCGCACTCGTCATTGCCGGTCTTGCCGCGAGCGGAACGACCATTGTCGAGCAAGTTCATCATATCGATCGCGGTTACGACCGGATCGAGAACATGTTCGGGCGACTGGGCGCCAAGATCGAGCGCTTCAGCCCCGTCCGTCAATTGAAAGTTCCTTAACCTGTGAAAATAATCGACCGCAAGTCCCCTTCTGATCCAGGAGGGGATGTACGGCGTTAACGGTTTCGCATTTCCGCGATCGGAGGTTTTCGCTTTGCAGGAAAGAATGCCCGTGCTCCGGGAGGAAAGGAAGAGAAGCCGCCGCGGCAGCCGCAAGCTGCTGTTCTTCCTGCTGCTGCTTTTCGTAACGTTGCTTGCCGTCCTCTTTTTTCGTTCGTCATTAAGCAAAATCGCGCAGATCGAAATTGTCGGAAATGCGGCGCTGTCCGCAGAGGAAATCGGACAAGCTTCCGGAATCGCGAACGGACACAACTTTTTCGGATTCCGTACCTCGACGGTCGAGAAGCGTATCGAGCAGCTGCAGGCTGTCGAACGGGTGGAGGTTCGCAAGAAGTTTCCAGGTTCCATCCGGATCACGGTTGCCGAGTACCCTCGCGTCGCCTTCCAAATCCATCCGAACGGGGATAAGGAAATGCTGCTGTCCAACGGGATGGCGATCCCCGTCAAGGACAAAAGCATTGTCGTGGACAAGCCGATTTTGTCCGGATGGGACGAAGGCAACCCGTGGAAATTGAAGCTTTGCGAGACGCTCCGCAAAATATCGGACAAGACGCTGGCGGAAATATCGGAAATCAAGCCGGCGCCTACGAAAACGTACGAAGACAAAATTAAAATGTATACCCGTTCGCAATTCGAGGTGTACACGACGGTTACTTATTTGCCCGACAAAATCTTGTATTTGGACGAGATGATCGAGCAAATGGCGGACAAGGATGTAAACTCCGGCGTGTTCGAGCTGCTGGAGGCGAATACCCACATTCCTTTCGACCAATATTACGGCAAACAGGAAGCGGGCAAAGACGCCGACGCGAAGAAAAACGGCACGTCTTCAAACGGGCAAAAAACAGATGCCAAAGATACCCAGAAAAAAGGAAATTGATCCGAATAGGTTGAAAAGGAGGCGTCGCTAAGCCTCTTTTTT
The DNA here is from genome assembly GCF_005938385.1 of Paenibacillus mesophilus. Taxonomy (GTDB): domain Bacteria; phylum Bacillota; class Bacilli; order Paenibacillales; family NBRC-103111; genus Paenibacillus_AB; species Paenibacillus_AB mesophilus. The sequence goes on along the minus strand of NZ_VCRA01000017.1, from coordinate 79,948 downwards.
TTCTTCGGAGACGGCTTGGTGGGACTTGCAGCCTATGAAAAAAAGCTACTCAATCTTTTTAAATAATGGTAGAATTGTAATTATGGGATCGTGTACGCTCCCGGAATTGCATTTCCCGGCTGGAAATATTTGCAAGGGCTAAAATACATAAAAAATTGTTTGAAAAAGAGGGAAACCATTAGCCGTGTGGAATATGTACAAAGGTGTTTTTTGCAAGTCTGCCAATCAATATGAATTACTGGGAGGTGCCAAGGGTTGAGCAGCAATGACATCATTGTGAGTCTGGACATCGGTACGTCCAAAGTGCGAGCGATTATCGGCGAATTGAACAACGGCGCCATTAATATAATCGGGGTCGGTTCTGCCGACTCGGAAGGCATTCGCAAGGGAGCTATCGTAGACATCGATCAAACCGTACAATCGATACGTAATGCGATCGATCATGCCGAACGGATGGTAGGCATTCAAATAGCGGAAGTGTACGTCGGCATTGCCGGTAATCATATCGCTTTACAGTCGAGCCACGGCGTGGTGGCCGTATCGAACGAAGACCGGGAAATCGGCGAGGAGGATATCGAACGGGTGCTGCAGGCATCCAGAGTGATCGCTCTTCCGCCGGAAAGGGAAATTATCGGCGTCGTACCGAAGCAGTACGTAGTTGACGGTCTGGAGGGAATTCAAGATCCGAGAGGCATGATAGGCGTACGTCTGGAAGTGGAAGCGACGATCATTACCGGCGCCAAGACATCGATACATAACTTGCTGCGCTGCGTGGAGAAGTCGGGAGTGCGCGTAACCGGCGTCGTTCTGATGTCCCTTGCCGCAGGCCAGCTCTGCTTGTCCAAGGACGAGAAGACGGTCGGCACCGTGCTCGTGGATATCGGTGCGGGAGCGATCACGATCGCCGTATATGAGGAAGGCAGCCTGACCGCAACCTCGACACTGCCGATCGGCGGAGAGTATATTACGAACGACATTTCGATCGGGCTGCGAACCCAGCTCGATATTGCGGAGAAGATCAAGCTCAAATTCGGCTGTGCCGTCATCGAGGATGCAGCGCCCGATCAAGTATTCAAGGTGAACCGGATCGGCAGCAACGTGGACAAGCAGTTTTCCCAAGTGGAATTGGCCCAAATCATCGAGCCGAGAGTGCAAGAGATTTTCCAGCTGATCCGATCCGAAGTGCTGCGGCTAGGTTTTACCGACATTCCGGGAGGGTATGTGCTGACCGGCGGTGCCGTGTCGATGCCGGGCATGCTCGAAATCGCTCAAGCGGAGTTGGAGAATTCGGTGCGCATGGCCGTTCCCGATTTTATCGGCGTTCGCGACCCTGCGTATACGAGCGGCGTTGGCATTATCCACTATGTATCCAAATTTGCTCGCCAACGCACCAGCACCGCAGTTAAGAAGCTTCCGGTCGCGAACAAAAAACCGTCTTCCAAAGAAAACAAAACGGGATTGTTCGAGCGGATCAAAAATTACTTGAGCGAATTCATTTAGGAGCGGTTGCGCGGCGCAAGTGCGCAATCGGCTCCCTAGTCTCTCGCGATAACGACACGAGCACTTGAGGGAGGATAATATTTGTATGTTTGAAATCGATGTGGAAATGGAATCGCTGGCCAAAATCAAGGTAATCGGCGTAGGCGGCGGCGGGAGCAACGCGGTAAACCGAATGATCGAATTCGGCCTGAAGGGCGTCGAATTCATTACGGCTAATACAGACGCGCAAGCGCTGCAAACGGCTAAGTCCGAGATCAAGCTGCAGCTCGGCGAGAAATTGACCCGGGGACTCGGCGCGGGCGCCAACCCCGAAGTCGGCAAAAAGGCGGCGGAGGAATCCCGCGATTTGATTATTAACGCGCTTCGCGGAGCGGATATGGTGTTCGTCACCGCCGGCATGGGCGGAGGCACGGGAACCGGCGCGGCGCCCGTGATCGCGGAAATCGCCAAAGAGTGCGGCGCCTTGACGGTAGGCGTCGTCACGCGGCCGTTTACGTTCGAAGGCCGCAAGCGGGCCGGACAAGCGGACCAAGGCATTATGGCCTTGAAGGAAAAAGTGGATACGCTGATCGTCATTCCGAACGATCGGCTGCTCGAAATTATCGATAAGAAGACGCCGATGCTCGAAGCGTTCCGCGAGGCGGACAACGTGCTTCGTCAAGGCGTCAAAGGAATTTCCGACCTGATCGCCGTTCCGGGCCTGATCAACCTCGACTTCGCCGACGTGAAGACGATCATGACCGAGCGCGGTTCCGCTCTGATGGGCATCGGCGTTGCGACGGGCGAGAGCCGCGCAGCGGAAGCGGCCAAGAAAGCGATTATGAGCCCGCTGCTGGAGACGTCGATCGACGGCGCCCGCGGCGTACTGATGAACATTACGGGCGGGACGAATTTGAGCCTGTACGAAGTAAACGAGGCGGCCGACATCGTCTTCACGGCATCCGACCCCGAGGTGAACATGATTTTCGGCGCCGGCATCGACGACAAGCTGACCGATGAAATCATCGTCACGGTTATCGCCACCGGCTTCGAGCAAAGGTCCGCAGCTTCAAGCCAGCCGCAGCGCCGCTCGTCCGGAGTTCCGGGGGAATCCGCGGACAAATCGTCCGGTGTACGTCCGTTCGGCAGCCAGCCTTCCGGCGACCAGCTCGACATCCCGACCTTTTTGCGCAATCGCGGCAAAAACAACCCGACAGGCAGGTAATATAATAAATACGAATGAAAAAGCATCCCGGTATTCGGGTTGCTTTTTTTTGCTGTTCAGGGAATTACTTCGAAGCTCTGCGAGCGGAAGACGAAACGGTTCGGGATTGGCGAAGGAATTGTTCTTTTCCCGCTGAAAAAAAGGGGGAAAAGACACGCTTGTCCGGGCAAATTTTCGCTAAAAAAAACGATCGAGGGTGACAAGTTTAGACAGACTTTGAAATATGCTTACTATATACTTAAATCGATTTCACGATTCGAAAACGGTTCGAGACCGCCGCAGCTTCACGGAGCGTACAGGCTTCTCCATGCTACGGTGTTTCGTCGTCTTTCGCTGCAGGGGGAACCGGTGGTCGTTTATTTGGATCTGATCTTCCTAGCCAATTTGTTGATCGACGGGGCGATTTTGTCCGTTACGGCCCGCATCCGGCATCTGCGGCCAAGCTTGTGGCGTTTAGGCGCATCCGCACTGCTCGGCGCTTCCTATGTTCTTATGATGCTGGTGCCCTCCTTATCATTTATGTTTACATTCGTTGTGAAATGCTTATTTTCGCTGGCTATGATCGCAATCGCTTTCGGCTTCGGCGGATTGCAGACGTTTCTGCGGAATTTGGGAACCTTTTATCTGGTCAGCTTTGCCGTAGCGGGCGGGATGTTCGGCATTCATTACTTTATGCAGTCGCCGGGGGAAGTCATGAACGGCATTATGGTGACAAGATCCGGAGGACTGGCCTTTCAGCTCCAGGTCGGGCTTGTGTTTATCGTGCTGACGTTCGTGCCGCTCGTGTGGATGTTCAAATCCGTATTCGTCAGCGCGAAGCGAAGAAGGGAGATGACCGAATATTTGGCCGAGGTACGCGTCCATATCGAGGATTTCGTAGCGGTCTGCACCGGGTTGATCGATACGGGCAACCAATTGTACGATCCGCTGACGCGCACTCCGGTTATGGTTGTGGAAGCGGCGCAATGGAACGAGGTGCTGCCCGATTCATGGCTGAATCGGATCCGGCAATGCGAGGTCGATCAGCTGGTGGCGGCTATCGGCACGGAATCTTTCGTCTGGCAGGACCGTCTGCGTCTTATTCCGTATCGGGGGGTGAACCGAGGAACGCAGTTCATGCTTGCTCTAAAGCCCGACAAGGTGGTGATTGTCCATAACGAAACGGAAATCGTAAACGACAAAGTACTGGTCGGACTAGACGGCGGCAAGCTGTGCGCCGATGGATCTTATCAGGCGATCATACACCCGACGCTCGTGCAGATGGAGGCATGAGTTCGTCTATAACGTAGTCTTTTTCCGGGGGCTCCCCCAAAAGTACCCGGAAAACGCTTCGAAGACTAGCTTCACTTTTGGGGACTAAATACGCTTACGATGCCGGCTTTTCTTCGAAAAGCCCAAGTATACTCTTACGAAGCTGGCTTTCTCCGAAAGCCCTCAGGAGGTAACCAAGATGCTGCTCAAATGGAAACTGATGGCTCAACTACTCTACTACCGGCTTCTATTCCTGCTCGGTCTGAAAAGCGACGAAATTTATTACATCGGCGGCAGCGAAGCGTTGCCTCCGCCGCTGACGCGCGAAGAGGAAGAATATTTGCTGGAGAAGCTGCCCTCGGGCGATTCGGCTATCCGCGCGATGCTGATCGAACGAAACTTGCGGCTTGTCGTATACATTGCCCGGAAATTCGAGAACACCGGCATCAACATCGAAGATTTAGTTTCGATCGGGGCAATCGGATTGATCAAGGCGGTCAATACGTTCGATCCGGAGAAAAAAATTAAGCTGGCTACATACGCTTCCCGCTGTATCGAGAACGAAATCCTGATGTATTTGCGGCGCAACAGCAAGGTCCGCACGGAGGTGTCGTTCGACGAACCTCTCAATATCGACTGGGACGGCAATGAGCTGCTGTTATCGGACGTACTCGGCACGGAGAACGATACGATATACCGCAATATCGAAGAGCAAGTCGACCGGAAGCTGCTGCATAAAGCGCTCGACAAGCTGACGGAACGTGAACGGATCATTATGGAGCTGAGGTTCGGCTTGCAGGACGGGGAGGAAAAGACGCAAAAGGATGTGGCCGATTTGCTCGGTATTTCCCAATCGTACATCTCCCGGCTGGAGAAGCGGATCATTAAGCGGCTGCGCAAGGAATTCAATAAAATGGTGTAGGGAGAGGCGCGATTCCGGCTTCTCTTTTTTTTGTGTTGTTTGCTTTACGGAGAGTAAGCTGTAAGCGATTTCCATGCTTCTCTCCGGAACATTCGTTCCCGTCCGGGAGCGCATAAAAAAAACTTCCAGGGAGATAATTAACAGTAATGTTTCTCCTTGGGAGGTATTCACGTTGACCCGAAACAAAGTCGAGATCTGTGGTGTTGATACTTCGAAACTGCCTGTTCTGTCCAACGCGGAAATGCGGGAATTGTTCGTACAACTTCAGACGAGAAACGAACGAGCAGCAAGAGAGAAATTGGTAAATGGCAATTTGAGACTCGTATTGAGCGTCATTCAGCGGTTCAACAATCGCGGCGAATTCGTTGACGATTTGTTTCAGGTAGGCTGCATCGGCCTTATGAAGGCGATCGACAATTTCGATTTGAGCCAGAACGTGAAGTTTTCCACCTATGCGGTACCGATGATCATCGGGGAAATCCGGCGCTACCTGCGCGACAACAACCCGATCCGGGTATCCCGCTCGCTCCGCGATATCGCTTATAAAGCGCTGCAAATCCGCGACCAGCTGACGAATTCCAACTCGCGCGAGCCGACCGTGTACGAAATATCCGAAGCGCTCAACGTGCCGAAGGAAGATGTCGTCTTCGCTCTCGATGCGATCCAGGATCCGGTCTCGCTGTTCGAGCCGATCTACCACGACGGCGGGGACCCGATCTACGTCATGGATCAAATAAGCGACGACCGCAACAAGGACGTCTCGTGGATCGAAGGGATCGCCCTGCGCGAGGCGATGCGGAAGCTGAACGACCGCGAAAAAATGATATTGTCGATGCGGTTTTTCGAAGGGAAGACCCAGATGGAAGTGGCCGATGAAATCGGCATCTCCCAAGCGCAAGTATCTCGTCTCGAGAAGTCGGCGATCTCGCAAATGCAGAAGCACGTCAAGACGTAACGGTCTTGCCGTATCCGGCTGATAGATGGAAGAAAGTCGTTGAACGGTAACGAAATCAACGGCTTTTTTGTATTGTAATAGGAATAAGCTGTGAAGGATAACTTCACATTTGGGGGAGTTTGCGAAATATCGGGCTTGTCAGCAGGAAGTTGCAGGACATTTTGACCGGCAGCCACATATAATGAAGAAGAGCGAATGAGCTCCCAACTTCTGCGACATGTGGTGATTCGCCTTGAAAATATCGGATTTTCAATCGAAAGACGTGATCAACATCGTCGACGGCAAAAAGCTGGGGCAAATTAGCGATTTGGAGCTCGATTTGCGCCAGGGCCGGATCGAATCGATCGTAGTGCCGAACCAGAGCAAATTTTTCGGCATGTTTGGCGGGGGGACCGATGTGGTCATTCCTTGGCGGAATATTGTGAAAATCGGTATGGATGTCGTGCTGGTAAAGCTGGAGGATGCAAAGGCTTATCGTGTTGAAGGGGAAGGGGACCAAGCCGGCGATCAAAGGGTTACGTACCGCTGACGATCGCCGGGTCCGGTTTGTACTTGGTGCCGATACGGATGTGTCGGCACTTTTCGGGCAGCCGTCCAACATATGGTATACTGGTATCCGAAGGGAGAGGACAAGCATGGAACCATTTCAACTGACGAGTTCGCCGGGTCGGCCGGCTTTGCTGCATATAGATCGTTGGGAGTGCAGCCATCCGGGGCTGAGCGCGGGGTTTACGACCCGTATGGGAGGAGTGAGCGAGGGCAGGTATTCGTCTTTGAATTGTGCGCTGCACATCCAGGACGACATCGGCCATGTGCTCGAGAACCGGAGAAGGATCTCGGAAACGTTGAATGTCCCTTTTGAAGCTTGGACTTGCGGGGAACAGGTTCATGGCAGGAAAGTGGCCGTCGTTCAGCGGACGGACCGGGGGAAGGGAAGAGCGGCGAGAGAAGACGCGTTCCAGGATACGGACGCGCTCATCACGAACGAAACCGGCATTTGGCTTACTTCCTTTTACGCGGATTGCGTGCCGCTATATTTCTTCGATCCCGTCCGACGGGTTGTCGGTTTGGCGCACGCCGGCTGGAAAGGAACGGTGCTGCGAATCGCGCAAGCGACACTTGTGGCGATGTCCGAGACATACGGCTCCGAGGCCCGTGATGTAATGGCGGCGATCGGTCCTTCGATCGGGTCATGCTGCTATGAGGTGGACGGAAACGTCATCGAACGAATCGACGAATGTTTGACGGAGCTTGGTGCAAGCGAGGATGATCGGAGAAAGGCGTACCGGCCGGGAGCGCAGCAAGGCAAATATATGCTCGGCTTGCAAGAATTGAACAGACAAATTATGATAAAAGCAGGAATAATGCCGATGCATATCGAAATATGTGGGATGTGCACCGGCTGCCGTACCGATTTGTTCTTCTCCCATCGGAAGGAGAACGGATCGACCGGAAGGATGGCGTCGTGGATCGGGCTCAACCTATAGGGATGACCGAGGGCGGCGCGTCCGGATCTAAGTCGGGCACGCGATATATTCTTACCGTCGACTCGCAGGCGGTAAGCTGACGGAAAGGATTGGACAAGGTTGAGTATGCAGGATCGAATTCGCCAGGTCGAAGCGCGGATTGGGCAAGCTTGCTTACGCAGCGGCCGGAAGCGCGAAGACGTGAACGTCATCGCGGTCACGAAATACGTATCGACCGAAACCGCCCGTGAAGCCGTTGAATGCGGTCTGCAGCACGTAGGGGAAAACAGGTGGCAGGATGCGCAAGCCAAATGGGAAGCGATAGGGCCGGACGCCGTTTGGCACTTTATCGGGCATTTGCAGTCGAACAAAGTAAAGGATGTCGTCGGAAAGTTCGCATACATACATTCGCTTGACCGGCTGTCTCTGGCAAAAGAGTTGGACCGGCACGCCGCGAAGCTCGGTATTTCGGTCGACTGCTTTATTCAGGTGAATGTATCTGGAGAGGAGACGAAGTACGGACTGCCGCCGGAGCAGCTAATTCCATTCGCGGAGCAGCTGTCGGCTTATCCGAATATTCGCATCGCGGGCCTCATGACCATGGCTCCATACGAAGCCGAAGCGGAAGCGACGAGACCGGTGTTCCGGGGTTTAAGGGAGTTAAGAGACCGGCTTAACGAATCGGGAACGCTCGGTTATTCCGTCGAACATTTGTCGATGGGAATGTCCGGCGACTTCGAGGTAGCGATCGAAGAAGGGGCCACATGGGTCAGACTCGGCACCGTGTTGGTCGGCAAGGAAGGGTAAGCGGTCAGCATGCATTCACGAACGATCCTGTTCTTGAAGCGGTGCGGATGAATAACGGTACGAACGAAATCGAGCATGAAGGAGGATATCGTGATGGGAGTAATGAACAAGTTTTTGAACTTTGTCGGGCTGCAGGACGAAGAGGAAGTGATCGAGCGCGAGACGCGCACCGTGGAAGATACGGAAGAACATGAAACCGTTCCGTCCGACGCACGTAAATCTAATAAGGGAAATATCGTCAGCATTCATTCCCAGCGAAACGTCCGGGTTGTATTGAACGAACCCCGCTCCTATGAAGAAACGCAGGAGATCGCCGATCATTTGCGGGCGCGGAGGCCGGTTGTGGTCAATCTGCAGCGCGTGCGGACCGAACAGGCGATCCGCATCGTCGACTTTTTGAGCGGTACGGTATATGCTTTGAACGGCGGCATTACGAAGATCGGGCCGAACATATTCCTGTGCACGCCCGATTCGGTCGAAATTCAAGGCGCAATCTCGGAAATGCTGCACGAACACGACGAATTTAATCGATAACTAGAGGTGAATATGTATTGAGTTCGGCAACGATCGATTCCATTATCGGGTATATCGGACAGCTCGGGACAGTCTACACGTATTTAGTCATCGCTTATGTGCTGCTGTCCTGGCTGCCCAACGCCCGCGACAGCTTTATCGGCGAAATATTGGGCAAGCTGGTGGAGCCTTATTTATCGCTGTTTCGCCGGTTTATTCCGCCTATCGGCGGGATGATCGACATTTCTCCGATCGTAGCCTTGATCGCGCTTCGTTTTGTCATTTATGGTTTGCAAACGGTCGTCGCTTACGTTCTTGGCGCGTTCGGGTGATCGGTAGTGGCGACGGACCTTTATTCCCACTTTCACCCCGACGAGCACCGGTTCGTCGATAAAGCCCAAGAATGGATCGAGCGGGCAGCCCGTCATCATGCGGTCAAACAAACCGATTTTCTCGATCCGAGGCAAGGTTTTATCGTACAGTCTCTTGCCAATCGGTACGGCGATGTCCAGATCCGATTCGACGGCGGGTATGAGCGGGCCGAGCGCAAGCGCGCCATCATCGCCCCGCTGTACCGGGACATCGGGTCTGACGATGCCGGAATCGGGCTGCTCTCCGTCACGTCGGAAGACTCCAGATTTGAGCAGCTGGAACATGGCGATTTTCTTGGGGCGCTGCTAGGCGTCGGGATCAAGCGCGAGAAGATCGGTGATATTCACGTCGGCGACAGCGGCTGCCATTGCCTGATTGCAAGCGAAATCATCGACTATGTTCACTTGAATCTTCAGCAAGTTCACCGGGTGCATGTGCTGACCGAGACGCTTCCGCTTCACCATCTGCAAGCGGTGTCCCAGACGCTCGAAGAAATGAATTTATCCGTGGCGTCGCTTCGTCTTGACGGAATTGTCAGCGACGTATACCGGCTCAGCAGGGCCAAGGTGCTTCAGCCGATCAAATCCGGCCGGTGCAAAGTGAACTGGAAGCCCGAGGAGGATCCTTCCAAGCCGCTGAGGGAAGGGGATGTCGTATCCTTTCAAGGATTCGGCCGGTTTAAGCTGATCGAGGTTGAAGGCGAAACGAAAAAAGGAAGAATCCGGCTTAAAATTGGCAAATTCGTGTAGGACGTTGCAGGAATTTCGTCGTTCCCGTCGAAAGTTGTATACCGGGGTTCTGAAACGATATTTCGCCGTTAATATACACAGGAGGTGCGCCAATGCCCTTAACGCCATTGGACATACATAACAAGGAATTCGGTCGGCGTCTGCGCGGATACGACGAAGACGATGTGAACGAGTTTCTCGATCAGATCATTAAAGATTACGAAATGTACATTCGTGAAAATAAGGAGCTTCAAAATCAGGTTGCGGCGCTGCAGGAGCGGCTGGATCACTTCGCCAACATCGAGGAGACGTTAAGCAAGACGATTATCGTCGCCCAGGAAGCGGCCGACGAGGTGCGCAACAACTCGAAGAAAGAAGCTCAGCTAATCGTGAAGGAAGCGGAGAAGAATGCGGACCGGATCATTAACGAGTCGCTCGCCAAATCCCGCAAAATCGCGCTCGAGATCGAGGAGTTGAAGAAGCAGGCTTCGATTTACCGGACCCGGTTCAAGACGCTTGTCGAGGCTCAGCTGGAGCTGCTCGGCACCGATCAGTGGGATTCGCTCGAAATAAAAGAGACGCAAGAGAATCGTTTGGAGCGTTCCTAACGGTCAATCGGCTCAATCGGCGCAAGGTTGACTCGGACGAGTCCGTTCCGGTATACTGTTGAACAAATAAACCGCTGATTGGCGGTTGTTTTTCTTATTGCGAATAAAGCGATGACCGGGACAAGTACATTCGGGTACGAGGAATCAGCGAGTCGGGGAACGGTGCAAGCCCGATATCCGAGCCGAATCGAATATCACCCGGGAGCGTCTCTCGAACGTGCGGCTCCGCCGGCAAGTAAAGAGAACGGGAGATCCCGTTACAGATCGTACGAGTGAGCGCGAGCGTCTTTTCGTCTGCCTGGCAGACGCGGGAGTCTCCGCTTATGAGGGTGGTACCGCGAGAACAGTCTCTCGTCCCTTTGTGGACGGGAGTTTTTTGTTTCCCCAAAAAGTGAAGCAGGCCTTCGAAATGGATTCCGATTCCTTTTCGTGGAGCCCCGAACACCCAAAAAGTGAAGTATAGGAGATGGTATAACAATGGATTACGGCAAAACGCTGAATTTGCTGCAGACGGAGTTCCCGATGAGGGGAAACCTGCCTCAGGCCGAGCCGAACATGCAGCAGTGGTGGGACGAGATCGATTTATACGGCAAGGTGAGGGAAAGCCGTCGAGGACGTCCGAAGTTCATCTTGCACGACGGTCCTCCGTATGCCAACGGGGACATCCATATCGGGCATGCGCTGAACAAAGTATTGAAGGATTTCATCGTCCGCTACAAATCGATGCGCGGCTTCGACGCCCCATACGTTCCCGGGTGGGATACGCATGGACTGCCGATCGAGCAGGCGATCGCGAACAGCGGCAAAGTCGATCGCAAAAAAATGAGCGTGCCCGAGTTCCGCGAGTATTGCAAGCAGTATGCGCTGAACTGGGTGGAGAAGCAAAAAGGGCAGTTCAGGCGGCTCGGCATATTAGGCGCTTGGGATGACCCTTATATTACGCTTCACCCGCAGTATGAAGCGCAGCAAATCCGCGTTTTCGGAGATATGGTGAAGAAAGGGTACATTTACAAAGGGCTGAAGCCGGTGTACTGGTCCCCGTCTTCGGAGAGCGCACTGGCGGAAGCGGAGATCGAATACCGCGAGAAGACGTCCGCTTCGATCTATGTGGCATTTCCCGTCAAGGACGGTAAAGGCAAGCTTCCGGACGGCAGTTCCGTCGTCATCTGGACGACGACGCCGTGGACGCTTCCGGCCAATCTGGCGATCAGCCTGCATCCCGAATTCGACTATACGCTCGTTGAGACGGACGGCAAGCAGTATGTCGTCGCGGAAGGGCTGCTGGATGCCGTTTCGAAAGAAATCGGCTGGGGTAATGTATCCAAGAAGGCTTCGTTTAAAGGCGCCGAGCTCGAGTATGTGACATGCGCTCACCCGTTCTACGACCGGGACTCCGTCGTCATTCTCGGCGAGCATGTGACACTGGATGCCGGCACGGGCTGTGTTCATACGGCTCCCGGACACGGCGAGGACGACTTTGCCGTAGGCCAGCGCTATAATCTGGGTGTGCTGTGTCCGGTCGACGATCAGGGCTGCATGACGAGCGAAGCTCCCGGCTTTGAAGGCATTTTCTACGACAAGGCGAACAAGCTCATTACCGAGAAGCTGGAGCAATCCGGCCATTTGCTCAAGCTGGGCTTCATCCAGCACCAGTACGCGCACGACTGGCGAACGAAGAAGCCGGTCATTTACCGGGCCACGGAGCAATGGTTCGCTTCCGTAGACAAGTTCCGCCAAGCGATGCTGGATGAGATCAAGCGAATCGATTGGACGCCGGAGTGGGGCGAAATTCGGCTGCATAACATGATTGCGGACCGCGGAGACTGGTGCATATCCCGTCAGCGCGTATGGGGCGTGCCGATTCCGATCGTATATTGCCGCAGTTGCAGCCATCCGCTCGTGAATGACGCAACGATCGGGACGATTGCCGGTATTTTCGAGAAGGAAGGATCCAATGCCTGGTTTGCGAAAGAAGCGCACGAGCTGCTGCCGGAAGGAACGGTTTGCCCGCAATGCGGCCATGGCGAATTCCGCAAGGAAACGGATATTATGGATGTTTGGTTCGATTCCGGGTCCAGCCACGCCGCCGTTCTCGAGACGCGTTCCGAGCTGCAATGGCCGGCCGATCTATACCTCGAAGGCTCGGACCAGTACCGCGGCTGGTACAATTCTTCGCTTATTACCGGGGTTGCGGTAAGAGGCCAAGCGCCATATAAAGGAATATTGAGCCATGGCTTCACGCTCGACGGGGAAGGCCGCAAAATGTCCAAATCGCTCGGCAATACGGTCGATCCGAATCAAGTGTGCGGCAAGCTGGGGGCGGACATTCTCAGACTGTGGGTCGCTTCCGTAGACTATCAGTCGGATGTGCGCATCTCGGACAATATATTGACGCAAATTACCGAAGTATACCGTAAAATCCGCAATACGCTGCGGTTTTTGCTCGGCAACTTATCCGGGTTCGATCCTGCTGCCGACCGCGTGCCGGCAAACGTAATGAACGAGCTTGACCGCTTCGCGCTAATCCGGCTGAACCGCATGACGGAGAAAGTGCTGAAGGCATACGAAAACTACGAATTTCATCTCGTTTACCAAGCGGTGCATCATTTCTGCGCTGTCGAGATGAGCGCATTCTACCTCGACATCGTCAAAGACCGCCTATATGCCAGCGCCGCCAATGATCCGGACCGAAAAGCGTGTCAGACCGTATTATACGAGGCGCTTACGGTCATAACTAAACTGATTGCGCCGATATTGCCGCATACGGCTGACGAAGTATGGAAATATACGCCGGCGGCAAACGAGATCAGCGTCCAACTGACTGAAATGCCGGAGGCGGATTCGTCCGTCTATGAGGCGGAGCTGGAACGCAAATGGGACCGGTTTACGGAAGTGCGGGACGAAGTGTTGAAGGCGCTCGAAGCCGCCCGCAAAGATAAAGTTATCGGCAACTCGCTCGGGGCCGGTCTCCGTCTGTTCCCGGAAGCGGAGACGGCGAAGCTGCTCGGCGAATTGTCCGATCTGGACCAGCTGTTTATCGTCTCGGCGGTAACGGTAGCCGCTCCCGGAGATCCTGTTCCGGAATCGGCCATGAAGCTGAAAGGATTATCCGTATCGGTTGAAGTGGCGGAAGGGGAAAAATGCGAGAGGTGCTGGATCGTCACACCCGAAGTAGGACAAGACGAAGCCCACCCTACTCTGTGCGCCCGCTGCGCTTCGGTCGTGTAAATGGAAGGCGGTTCAGCAATGCTCATGGAGAGCCGAATTCCGGCTCTCCATGACTTGCATTCGCGCCGATAAAGAAAGGGGGCAATCGTCATGCCTGAACAGAAGAAGCCGGAACCGGATGTCATGACGGCGATGAACGAAAGATTGATCAAAATCGCCGATCAGATGGAAAAAACGCAAATCGCCGATTATGTGATGCTGCTCAATCGCCCCAGAAAAATCATATTCACCAATCTGTACGCCGGAATTGCCCGCGGCGTCGGCATCGCTATCGGATTTACCGTTTTCGCTGCAACGATCCTATACGTATTGCGTATGCTCGGCGCTTTGAACTTGCCCATCATCGGGGACTTTATCGCCGATATCGTCAAAATCGTACAAGTGCAGCTGGAAGGCCGGGCTTTCTAAAGCTGCTAGGCTTCTAATGAAGCCCGTTAATCCACATCGCGATAAGGATCAGGCTCCAGCAGCGGATCCCCTTCGTTATGCTCCATATACTCGCGGTATTGGCGGTTTCGGACGACGGTAACGTGCTGTCCGTACAAATCGGTAGCGACAAAGCTTTCGTATGGCTCGACGAAGCCTTCGTTCTCGTCGGCTTCCACATACATCGAGTTGTAGTCGTGCACTTCCGCGTCTTCCGCCATAGCCGGACTGTCGGAGTTGCCCCAGCTCTCCACGATTTGCCAGGCGTCTTCTCCGTCGAACTCGGTTTCTTCGGTAAGCTCATCCATGCTTGTCCGGCCGAATGGAGGCTCCAGAAGCTTTTCCTCTGCCGGTCTGCGCTGGGATATTTCCCGGTCGGGAACATGCTCGAAGCAATATTCGGTATCGGGAACGGCCTGAAGACGTTCGTAAGGGATCGCTGTCCCGCATATGGCGCATTTTCCGTACGTACCTTCCTTCATGCGTTCGAGCGCGTCCATGACCTCGGATAAATGATGCTCCTCATGCTCGTTCAGGGCGATGTCTTTGCCGCGCTCGAACACTTCCGATCCGAGATCGGCAGGATGGTTGTCGTAGGAGGACAGCTCTCCGGTCGTAGCGCTTAGCGGATCGGCAGAGCCGAAGTGATCGTTTTGCCGGATTCGCCGCTCCAGGGAATCCCGCTCCTGCTCCAGCAATTCCGTTAGCGCCGCCCGTTGTTCGTTGGTGAGTACATTCATGCGACTGCAATCCCCTTTCCGTCAACAATGTCGTCTAAAGTCCGTAACCATATCGTTTGCCATCCGGGTTAAAATATGAGAGCCATTATTTCTTAATTAGCCGGAGCGAGTTTGCTTTGGAAGCCTGTTTCCGCATTGGACGGGCATATGGCCGCTGTGCTACAATGCGAGTTGTCGGAACCAATTGTCAGGGAGGTTTGCAATTGATTTATTACGTATACTCGCTTATCGTGTTCATCCTCGACCAGGTTACGAAAAGGCTCATTGTCGTCAATATGGAAGAGTATGAGTCCCGGTCGATTATCGGCGAATTTTTTCAGTTGACGTCCCATCGGAACCGCGGGGCGGCTTTCGGCATTTTGCAAGACCAGCGGTGGTTTTTCATTGCTGTTACTTCAGTCATTGTAGTCGGGATTATCTGGTACATCCAGAAGCTGCGCAAAGACCGGTCCAAGACGCTGCTGAAAGTAGCGCTTAGCCTGCTGCTCGGCGGTGCGTGCGGCAATTTTCTCGACAGGGCGCTGTTCGGCGAAGTGGTAGACTTCCTGCATTTTCGTTTCGTCTTCTCGATATTCGGATGGGATGTCGACTACGATTTTGCGATATTCAATTTGGCCGATTCCGCCATCGTAATCGGGGTATCGCTTATTTTCCTGGATTCGCTGCTTACTTGGCGCAAAGAAAGAAGAGGGCTGACCCATGAGCAAGATCATGCATAACGAGAACGGCTATGAAGAGCAGGAGCAAGACGGCATACAGGAATGGATCGTCCAGCCGGGAGAAGCCGGAGAGCGGATCGACAAATACGTAACCGAGTCTATAGAGGAGCAAATTTCCCGTTCCCAGATTCAGTTATGGATCAAGAATGGCGATGTCACCGTAAACGGAGCGGCCGTTAAACCGAATCATAAGCTTGCGGCAGACGATAAAGTGGTGCTGACGATTCCCGAGCCGGTCGAGGTAAGCATTATGCCCGAGCCGATTCCGCTCGATATCGTGTACGAAGACTCCGATGTCATCGTCGTGAACAAGCCGCGCGGCATGGTCGTTCACCCGGCCCCCGGACATTATTCCGGGACGCTTGTCAACGCCTTGCTTCATCAATGCAAAGATTTGTCCGGTATTAACGGCATACTGAGGCCCGGCATCGTACACCGGATCGACAAGGACACTTCCGGACTGCTTATGGCAGCCAAAAACGACAAAGCCCACCTTTCCCTCGCGGCGCAGTTGAAAGCTCACAGCGTAACGCGGAAATATACGGCCGTCGTGCACGGTAATGTCGCTCACGATCAAGGGACGATAGACGCGCCGATCGGAAGGGACCCGAGCGACCGGAAAAAATATATGGTTACGGACAAAAACAGCAAGCATGCGGTAACCCATTTTATCGTTCTGGACCGCCTGGCTGAATATACGGTGCTTCAGCTGAAGCTGGAGACCGGACGGACGCATCAAATCCGCGTTCATATGAAGTATATCGATCACCCGCTTGTCGGGGATCCGATGTACGGCAGAAGCAAGGGGAATCCGATCGAAGGACAGGCGCTTCATGCTCAGGTGCTCGGTTTCGTCCATCCGTCGAGCGGGGACTATATGGAGTTCGAAGCGGCGCTCCCGGACGATATGAATCATTTGCTCGACGTGCTGAGAACGTTGTAATTCGGGGAGGAGTCAACTGTGGAGCATTTGGTCAATTCCGCGGTCCAAAATATTCAAATATCCGGCATTCGCAAAATTTCGAACCTTGTGGCGACGTATAAAGACGCGATTACGCTGACGATCGGCCAACCGGATTTTCCGACGCCGGCCCATATCGTCGAAGCCGGAAAAAGGGCGTTGGATCAGAACAAGACGCTATATACGCAAAATCCGGGGCTGCTTGAGCTGCGCAAGGCGGCCTCGCACTTTGTCGGTAACAAATACGGGTTGTCTTACGATTCCGAGCAGGAAGTCATCGTCACGGCCGGAGCGAGCCAGGCGCTGGATATCTCGCTTCGCACCATTATCGGACCGGGAAGCGAAGTGGTCATCCCCGGCCCCATATATCCCGGGTATGAGCCGATTGTCCGGTTGTGCGGGGGGACACCGGTGTACGCCGATACGCGGAAGAGCGGCTTCAAGCTGACCGCCGAAGTGCTCAAGCCGGTGCTATCGGAACGAACCCGTGCGGTTATTTTATGTTATCCGTCGAATCCGACGGGAAGGGTAATGACCGCGGAAGAGCTGAAGGCGGTCGCCGATTTGCTGCGCGGCAAGCCGATTTTCATCATCTCGGACGAAATATACAGCGAGTTGGTCTACGACGCGCCGCACCGTTCCATCGCGGCGTTGCCCGGCATGAAGGAGCAGACGATCGTCATTAACGGTTTATCCAAGTCGCATTCCATGACCGGATGGCGCATCGGCTTCACGTTTGCTCCCGCGGACATTTCCAAACATATGGTCAAAGTGCACCAGTACAATGTGACGTGCGCCAGCTCCATCAGCCAGTATGCGGCGGTTGAAGCGTTGACGGCGGGTATGGACGACGCGGAGCCGATGAAACGGGAGTATAAGGCGAGAAGAGATTTCGTGTATGATCGATTGCAGCGGATCGGCCTTACGGGCGAGAAGCCGGAAGGCGCGTTTTATTTGTTTCCTTCGATAGGCCGCTTCGGATTAAGCTCGATGGATTTTACGATGAAGCTGCTCGAGGAGGAGCGGGTCGCGGTCGTTCCGGGCGACGCTTTCTCCGTATACGGGGAAGGGTACATCCGAATTTCGTACGCGTACTCGATGGAAGTGCTGGAGAAAGCGATGGACAAGCTGGAATCGTTCGTCGGGCGGCTTGGCTAAATTTTTTTCGAAATGTTTCCTCTACCTGCAACATTTTCCCGGAATGCTTCGTTCGAGAGGTTGAACAACATTTTGGGGAAAGAAGGGGAAGTGGAATGATGGGTATCGCGAAGAACAAGAAGTGGTTGATTGCAGGAATAGCGGCTATGGCTTTGACGACCGCGCTATACGCGCAGAGTGTGCCGAGTATCGGTCCGGGTAAAGTATATGCGGCCGAACAAGCGGCGGCGGCACAGAGGAACGTCGTGACCGTAACGGGACAAGGCGAGATGACGATTACACCGGACGTAGCTTACGTGACGCTCGGCATCCGTACCGAAGCCGAAACGGCGAAAGATGCGCAAGCTGCAAACGCCGCCGCTTACGCGAAGCTGCGCGAGGTGCTGTTCAACCAGTACAAGCTGGCGGCCAAAGACGTGCAAACGAACGGCTTCCGCGTTCAACCGGAATATACGTACACGGAGCGCGATCCGAAAATCAAAGGCTACAGCGCTACTCAAATGCTGCAGGTGACTTACCGCGATCTCGATAATCTCGGCACGTTCCTCGATGCGGCTTCGGCAGCCGGGGCGAACCAGATCGAAGGCGTGCGGTTCAGCACGGAAAAAGGTCAGGAATACGAGCTGCAAGTGATCCAGAAGGCGATGGACAACGCGAAGGCGAAAGCCGAAACGATCGCCAAATATGCGGGCAAAGAGCTGAAAGGAATCGTTGCAGTCAATCAGGGCGGCGGCGTAGCCGTTCCGATGCAGTACAGCAACATCGCGTTCTCGGAAGCGAAAGGTGCCGCCATGGACGCCGCATCGCCGACGAGCATCTCGACGGGCGAGCTGAAAGTTACGACTAACGTTACGGTGCAGTACGAGTTTTAATCGGTCGATTAAGGAAGAGCCTTGATCCGCATGCTGCGGGCCAAGGCTTTATTTGTGCGATGCGATCGTCCAGAAAGAAGGGTTTTACGCACAAAAGCAGAATAATGGATAGTGCTGATTTACAGTACTTACTATTCAGAAAAAGGTGGAAGCAATGAAAAACAAATTGCAGGGATTGGTAATGGGATTGATCATCGGTGTGCTGCTGTCCGTATCGGCCGCTCAAGCTACAGGGGTGGGTACGCAGCAAATCGAAGTGTTCTTCAAAGATTTGATCTTCAAGTTTGACGGCGTGGAGAAAACGCCGAATCAGGGCAGCTTTATATACAACGGCACGACCTATGTGCCGATCCGGTTCGTCAGCGAAGCGTTGGGGGTGCCGGTCAAATACAACGGCGAGACGAGCACGATCTCGATCGGGGCGGCCTACGCGGCGGCACCGGCCATGACGATCGATAAAGAGAAGGCGTATCAGGCGAAGGTGACGACGAACAAAGGGAGCTTCACGATCGAGCTGTTTGCGAAAGACGCGCCGAAAACGGTCAACAATTTCGTCTTTTTGGCGAACGACCGGTTCTACGACGGCGTCGTGTTTCACCGGATCATCGAAAGCTTCGTAGCGCAAACCGGAGACCCGACGGGCACCGGCAGAGGAGGTCCCGGTTACGTATTTGCGGACGAGCTGAACAACGGTCATAAGTATGAGCCGGGCATTATCGCAATGGCCAATGCCGGGCCGAATACGAACGGCAGTCAATTTTTCATTTGCACCGGAGCGGATAGCGAAGGGCTTGAGAATGATTATACGATCTTCGGGAAAGTCATCGAGGGGATGGATGTGGTCAAAGCAATTGCATCTACGCCCGTAGAAGCAAGCCAATATGGAGAAATGAGCAAGCCGAAGGAAGAAGTAATCATCGAACGAATCGACATTATTGTGCAATAAGCATAGGAAAGGCGCTCCTAGATCCGGGAGCGCCTTTTTGCGTTGTGCAACGATTTTCTCAAAGTCGTTTTCTGCCGAAAAACGCTTTGGCCGCGAATACCGGCAAAACGAGCTGCCGGCGCCAGCGCGTCGGATTGGACAACAGCCGGTACAGCCATTCGATGTTCAGCTTGATCCAAAATTGCGGAGCCCGTTTCACCTTGCCGGCTATGACATCGAGGCTTCCGCCTACGCCCATGACGATTGTGGCGTTCAGCTTCGTCTTGTTGCGGTAAATCCAGCGTTCGGCATGGGGTGCTCCCATGGCAACGATAAGGAAGTCGGGGCTTGCCGCACGAATTTCTTCCAGTATCGCAGGCTCGCGGTCCGTTCCGAAAAAGCCGTTATGGCGTCCGGCGATCCGGACGTTCGGGAAACGCTCCGCTATCGATTCCACCGCTTTGCGGTTCGTTTCTTCGTCCGTACCGAGGAAGTAGAACGACCAGCCGTCCCGGTCGCCCTGTACCAACAAATCGATCAGCATATCGTAGCCGGTAACGCGTCCGGAAATCGGCTCGCCTTTCCATTTGGCGGCGAGTACGATTCCGATCCCGTCGGCGGTAATGATTCCGGCTTCTTGCAAAATTCGCATCAGCTGCTCGTCTTTGCCCGCGGACATGACGATTTCCGGATTCGCCGTCACGACATGATACATGCCGCGTTCCTTGCGGTTTGCAATTACGCTCAAGTGACGAATCGTCTCGTCGTGCGTCATTTTCGAGAAAGGGACGCCCATAATGCTTACTTTGCCGGCCGAAGCTTGTGCTTGCGCCGCTTTGCTCATGACGATTTCCCTCCGAACGGCGGCTGCTCCGATTTCCAGCGAAAATAACAGGTAACCGTATCGATCGCGACCGGGATCGCCCGCTCGTCCGGCTCGAGCTTGGCATGATGGAGCCCGAATGGCGTATCTACGCCGAGCCAGAACATGAACCCGGGAATTCGTTCGAGGAAGTAACCGAAATCTTCTCCGGTCATCGCTTCCGGGCATTCGATCAGCTTGGCGCTTGCGGATTGGTCCAGCCACTCCATGAACTCGCGGGTAATTGTCTCGTCGTTGTACACTTGCCGGTAATTCGAGCCGTAATCGATGCTCGCGGTGCATTCGAACGCCGTTTCCGTACCGCCGACCAGCGCCTCGATCCGTCTTTTGACGATCTGCATCGTATCTGCGGACAACGTGCGGATCGTGCCCTCGAGACGGGCTTTCTCGGCGATAATGTTTTGTTTCGTCCCGCCTTCGATTTTGCCTACGGTGACGACGGCCGAATCGAGCGGGTTAATGTTGCGGGAGACGATCGACTGAAGCTGAACGAGCAGATGGGCGGCTGCGACGACCATATCGTTGGCCCGGTGCGGGTATGCCGCATGACCGCCTTTGCCGGTCAGATCGATGAAAAGCTCCGACGTGTTGGCGAACAAAATGCCCGGCCGCGTGGCGATCGTGCCGACCTCGTATTCGGGAGCGATATGCAGGGCGACGATCTGATCCGGCATCCAGTCGCGAAGCTCCTCGCTTTCGAGCATCGGCTTCGCCCCTCCCGGACCTTCTTCGGCAGGCTGGAATATAACGATCAGATCGTCTTTCATTTCGCGTTCGACGAAATGGGTAAGTATGCCGAGGCCGATGGCCATATGCATGTCGTGACCGCATGCATGCATGTAGCCGGGATGGGTCGAACGAAAATCGTAGGAGGTGTCTTCCTGGATCGGCAGCCCGTCCATGTCGGCGCGATAACCGAATGTGCGTTCCGGAGCGGAGCCTTTCACTTTTACGAGTATGCCGGTTCGCCAAGTGCGGATCTCGATCCGGTGCTGCGGCAGCTCGGAGATGCGGTCAAGCAGGAAGCGCTGCGTCTTGAATTCCTGGTAGCCGGGCTCCGGAATGAGGTGAAGCTGGCGGCGGTACTCGATAAACGTTTGAATCGCCGTACTCATAGGTCCTCCTTCATGATCGTGTCGACGCCCGAAAACGTCCCAATCGTAAATTGAAGCCAGGGGAGGCCCCTGGCTCTTGGATCGATGCATCGTAATTACAGCTGGCGAAGCTCCTGCATAATTTCCGTTTTCGATTTCGTCTTCGCGTCGACTTTCTTGATTTCGCGTGCAGGCGTTCCGGCTACGACGGTATATTCCGGAACGTCTTGGGTAACGACGGCGCCTGCGGCAACGACGGAGCCTTTGCCGATGCGGACGCCTTCGAGAATAACGGCGTTCGCGCCTACGAGCACGTCATCCTCGATGACGACCGGCTGTGCCGAAGGAGGCTCGATTACGCCCGCTACGACGGAGCCTGCGCCGATGTGGCACATTTTGCCGATTTGCGCGCGGCCGCCTACGACTACGTTCATGTCGATCATCGTGCCGTCGCCGATCGAAGCGCCGATGTTGATCGTGGAGTTCATCATGATGACGGCATTGTCGCCGATCGTTACTTTATCGCGGATAATCGCGCCCGGCTCGATGCGCGCATTGATATTCTTCAGATCAAGAAGCGGAATGGCCGAGTTGCGGCGGTCGTTATCAATTTCGTAATCTTCGATTACCGCTTTGTTCGCCTCGAGCGCTTGGGCGATGGCTGGCCATTCGCCGAAGATGACGCCGCTCGTACCGGATACGAAGGCGCGGATGTCGGAGCCGAATGCGGCTTGATCGAGGTTTCCTTTCACATATACTTTCACTGGCGTTTTTTTCGTGCTGTTTTTAATAAAATTGATAACTTCCATCGTGTTCATTTCGGACATGAGGCTGTTCTCCTTTGCGAATAACGTATAAACCTTTTATAGCATAAATGGATGGGTCAAGCAATCCTGAGCGGCGGCATGCTAAGGGGAACGCGGTCGGCGGGAGCTCGCGGCGCGATAATTGGCGGCTGGCTGGCGAGGCGGAAGGAAGGGAAGGACAGATAAGGTACAAATATACCTTATTTTCTCCAAAACCCTGCTCCACTGGCCAGATAGTGTTCAAATGTGCCTTATATGTCGGGGAATCGGCTTCGAACGAGGGTTTGTGGGGCGAAATAAAAGGGATAAGGTTCAAATGTGCCTTATTCTCGCCAATACACTGCACCTTGGGCCAAATAGAGCTCAAATGTACCTTAGTTGCTGGGGAATGGGCTTCAAATGCTGGCTAATGAGGCGAACGGGGGTAAGGTCGGGTATGGGGGGAATTTCCAACCCAGAATTATCATTTTACTAACATAGTTTGCCGTATCTAAGCGAATAGTAGAATTAATATGCGTGAATCGACATTTGATCCAAATCGCAATTGACATCATTTGTCGAACGTGAGATAATCATCAGGAACTAAATAGTACCTTTAAGCTGGTCCCGTGAGGCTGGCAAGGTGGTCGACGAGAAAGTCGCGTGATCGTGACGGACATGCGTTTCACGAAGCTTGTCATGCGCGGAAGACGGGTGTGTCCCGGTTCCGTGGATGTAGTTTCGTGCGCTCCGATTCGGGAACCAACTCCTTGCCAACGGGCAAGGAGTTTTTTTGTGCCCGTCTTTAAGGAGCGAAAGTACCCGGAATAAGCAACAAAGCATCAGCTTCACTTTTTGGGGAGGTCAGATCCGGGGTCCCCGAAAAGTACCCGGAATAAGCAACGAAGCATCAACTTCACTTTTTGGGGTAATAATCCGGGGTCCCCGAAAAGTACTCGGAATAAGCAACGAAGCATCGACTTCACTTTTTGGGGTGAAAAGAATGAATCCGGATAGACTCGTCATCATGGATGAAACGGCAATTCGCCGCGCCTTGACGCGCATCGCGCACGAAATACTTGAAAAAAATAAAGGCGTAGGCGACAGCATCATGATCGGGATACGTACGCGGGGCATTTACTTTGCGAACCGGATCGCGGAGCGGATCCGCGAAATCGAAGGCGTTCCGCTGCCGGTAGGCGAGCTCGATATCACCTCATACCGGGACGACCGGGTGCGCGTGAACGCGGTCGGCGGCGCCCAAACGCTAAAGGCTCCGGACATTCAGGACAAACGGGTTATTTTGTGTGACGATGTGCTGTTTACGGGACGGACGGTCAGAGCCGCGATGGACGCGCTGATCGATCTGGGACGGCCGAGGATGATCCAATTGGCCGTGCTCGTGGACAGAGGACACCGGGAGCTGCCGATCCGGCCGGATTACGTAGGCAAGAACGTGCCGACCTCCAGGCTGGAGCAGATCGAGGTCAGACTGAACGAAGTGGACCGCAAAGACGAAGTCGTCATCATTCAGCAAAGGGGATAACGAAAATGACGCAAACGAACGTGACATTCGAACGGCACTTGCTCGGACTGAAGCAGCTCGATAAGGAAGAAATCGTAAGCATTCTCGACCGTGCCGCCCACTGGGAGCGGCAGCCGAATAAAGTGACGCATCTGCTCGAAGGCAAATTCGTCGCGAACATGTTTTTCGAGAACAGTACGCGCACCCGCTTCTCTTTCGAAGTGGCGGAGAAACGGCTCGGTGCGCAAGTGCTCAACTTCTCGGCCGCGGCTTCGAGCGTGGAGAAGGGCGAATCGATTTACGACACGGTCCGCACCCTGGAATCGATGGGGATCGACGCGGGTGTCATTCGAATGAAGCCGATCGGCCTGCTGGCCGAGCTCGCGGAGAAAATCAAAGTGCCGCTGATCAATGCGGGGGACGGCAACAACGAGCATCCGACCCAGGCTCTGCTCGATCTATATACGATGCGCAAAACGTTCGGGGAAATCAAAGGACTGACCGTTTCGATCATCGGAGACATCATGCACAGCCGGGTAGCAAGATCGAACTTGTGGGGACTGCAAAAGCTCGGAGCGAACGTGAAATTTTGCGCGCCCGACAATATGCAATCTCCGGAGCTCGGCGAGCATGCGCCTTACGTATCGATAGACGAAGCGCTGCAGGCGGACGTTGTCATGATGCTGAGGGTGCAGCTGGAGCGGCATGACAAAGGATTTATCCGATCGGCCGAGGATTACCGGGAGCATTACGGGCTAACGGTAGAGCGTGCCGGCATGATGAAGCCGCATGCGATCATTATGCATCCGGCTCCGGTAAACCGGGGCGTCGAAATCGACGATGAGCTGGTCGAGCACGAGAAATCGAAAATTTTTACGCAAATGAGCCATGGAGTGCCGATCCGCATGGCGGTTATCGAACGGGCGCTGGCTTAAGGACAAACCGATCAATTGCAGGAGGCGAACCATGGGAACTTGGATTATAAACGGAAGCGTACCGGTGCGGGGCCAAAACCGGCTGGAGAAAAAGCATCTGCTGATCGAAGACGGCAAAATCGCGGCGATTCGCGACGACGCAGCCGAAGGAGCGCCGGACACGAGCGGCCATGAGACGATCGATGCCGCCGGCAAGCTGGTCTCGGCCGGGTTTATCGATATGCACGTCCATTTGCGCGAGCCGGGCTTCGAATATAAGGAAACGATCGCGACGGGAACGCGTTCGGCAGCCCGCGGCGGGTATACGACGATCGCCTGCATGCCGAACACGAGACCGGTCATCGACAAGGTTGAAACGGTCAACTACGTGCTGGACAAGGCGGAGACCGAAGGTATCGTACGGGTGCTCCCTTACGGGTGCATTACGAAAAACCAGCTCGGCCGCGAGCTGACCGATTTCTCCGCGCTGAAGGAAGCGGGCGTCGTCGGATTCACGGACGACGGAGTCGGCGTGCAGAGCGCGCAGATGATGAAAGACGCGATGGCGCTGGCGGCATCGATGAATATGACGGTTATCGCCCACTGCGAAGATAATACGCTTGTCGAGGGCGGAGCGTTCACGGACGGCGAGTTCGCCCGCAAGAACGGTCTGAAAGGAATTCCGAACGAGTCGGAAGCGATCCACGTCGGCCGGGATATTCTGCTCGCGGAAGCGACCGGCGTCCACTACCACGTATGCCATGTCAGCGCCGAGCAGTCGGTGAGGCTGATCCGGCACGGCAAGCAGTTCGGCATCAAAGTGACTTCCGAGGTTTGCCCGCACCATCTGCTGCTGTCCGATGAAGACATTCCGGGGATGGACGCGAACTGGAAAATGAACCCGCCGCTCCGAACGCCGAAAGATGTCGAGGCGGTAATCGCCGGTCTAGAGGACGGCACGATCGACATTATCGTGACCGACCATGCGCCGCACAGCGAGGAAGAGAAGGCGCGCGGCGTACAGATGGCACCGTTCGGCATCGTCGGCTTCGAGACGGCGTTCCCGCTGCTGTATACCAAATTCGTACGTACCGGACGCTGGACGCTCGAATTCCTGCTGGACCGGATGACGTCGAAGCCGGCCGAGCTGTTCGGACTGCCTTGGGGCGTTCTCGAGGTCGGACGGGAAGCGGACTTGACGCTAGTCGATCTGGAGACGGAAAAAGCGGTCGATCCGGCGCAGTTTTTGAGCAAAGGACGCAATACGCCTTTCACGGGCTGGAAGCTGTTCGGCTGGCCGTCGCTCACGATGGTGGCCGGCAAGACGGTATGGAGCGAATAACCTCCGATAGAATAGATGACAGAGCATGAGAAGCGTTTTAGACACCGAAGTAACGCCACTGGCAGCAAATCGATTGGAGGAATGAAAAGGATGCAAGCAAGATTGTTATTGGAAGACGGCACGCTTTTCACGGGCAAGGCATTCGGCAGCGAAGGCGAATCGACCGGCGAAGTGGTGTTCAATACCGGAATGACCGGTTATCAGGAAGTGTTGTCCGATCCGTCCTACTGCGGACAAATCGTTACGATGACGTATCCGCTCATTGGCAACTACGGGATTACGAGAGACGATTTCGAATCGATCCGCCCGTTCATCCACGGCTTCGTCGTACGCGAGCATGAAGAGGTGCCGAGCAACTGGCGCACCCAGTACACGATCGACAGCCTGCTGAAAGAATACGGCATCGTCGGCATCAGCGGCATCGACACCCGCATGCTGACCCGGATCATCCGCCATCACGGCGTCATGAAAGGGATGATCACCACTTCGAACCGGCCGGTGGAAGAGATGCTGGAGCAATTGAAAGCAACCCGCCTTATTACCGACCAAGTATCCCGCGTCTCCACCAAGAGCGTATTTGGCTGCCCGGGAACGAAGGAACGCGTCGTGCTCGTTGACTACGGTGCGAAGAGCGGCATTATCCGCGATTTGACGAAACGCGGCTGCGACGTCGTCGTCGTCCCTCAAGATGCGACCGCCGATCAGATCCGCCGCCTGAATCCGGACGGCATTCTGCTCTCGAACGGCCCTGGGGATCCGAAGGACGTTCCGCATGCAGCGGCCATGATCGCCGAGCTGCTCGGCGAATATCCGATCTTCGGCATTTGCCTCGGCCACCAGCTGTTCGCGCTCGCTTGCGGCGCCGATACGGAGAAGCTGAAGTTCGGTCACCGCGGAGGCAACCACCCGGTCAAGGACTTGATCTCCAACCGCTGCTACATTACATCGCAAAACCACGGGTATACGGTAAAGGAAGAATCGATCGCCGGAACCGATTTGATCGTGACGCATATCAACAACAACGACAAAACGATTGAAGGCTTGAAGCATAAAACACACCCGGCTTTCTCGGTGCAGTACCATCCCGAAGCGGCCCCGGGACCGTTCGACTCGAGCTACTTGTTCGACGACTTCATCACGATGATCCACAGCTTCAAGGAACAAAATCCCCGCGCGCCGAGACAAGCCGAAATCGTAGCTGCGCGCGGAGGTTCGGCCGCATCGCAACGGAAAGGGGAACTCGCATATGCCAAAAAATAAAGCGTTGAAAAAAATACTCGTCATCGGCTCCGGACCGATCGTCATCGGTCAGGCCGCAGAGTTCGACTATGCCGGAACGCAAGCGTGCGAAGCATTGAAAGAAGAAGGCATGGAAGTTGTCCTCATCAACAGCAACCCGGCCACGATCATGACCGACACGAACATGGCCGACAAAGTATACATCGAACCGATTACGCTGGAATTCGTCTCGCAAATCATTCGCCAAGAGAAGCCGGACGGCTTGCTGCCGACGCTCGGCGGGCAAACCGGCTTGAACATGGCGGTCGCTTTGGCGAAGGCGGGAGTGCTCGAGAAAGAAAACGTCAAGCTGCTCGGTACGCAGCTCACATCGATCGAGAAAGCGGAAGACCGCGACCTGTTCCGCGACCTGATGCGCGAGCTCGAGCAGCCGGTACCGGCGAGCGTTATCGTTACGACGGTTCCGCAAGCGGTAGATTTCGCCAACGAGATCGGCTACCCGATTATCGTACGTCCGGCTTACACGCTTGGCGGTACGGGCGGCGGCATTTGCAACACCGAAGAGGAACTCGTCGATATCGTTGCTTCCGGTCTTCGCTATAGCCCGATCGGCCAATGTCTAGTAGAGCGCAGCATCGCGGGCATGAAGGAAGTCGAATACGAAGTCATGCGCGACGCGAACGACAACTGTATCGTCGTCTGCAACATGGAAAACTTCGATCCGGTAGGCGTTCATACGGGCGACAGTATCGTCGTAGCGCCTAGCCAGACGCTCTCCGACCGCGAATACCAAATGCTTCGTTCGGCATCGCTGAAAATTATCCGTGCACTGAACATCGAGGGCGGCTGCAACGTGCAGTTCGCGCTGGACCCGCACAGCTTCCAATATTACGTAATCGAAGTAAATCCGCGCGTAAGCCGCTCTTCGGCGCTCGCTTCGAAAGCGACCGGTTATCCGATCGCCAAGATGGCGGCCAAAATCGCCATCGGCTACACGCTCGACGAGCTCGTAAACCCGGTTACCGGACAAACCTACGCTTGCTTCGAGCCTACTCTCGACTATATCGTATCGAAAATACCGCGCTGGCCGTTCGACAAATTCACGAGCGCCAACCGCAAGCTCGGCACTCAAATGAAAGCGACCGGCGAAGTTATGGCTATCGGCCGCACGTTCGAGGAATCGATTCATAAAGCGATCCGCTCGCTCGAAATCGGCGTACACCGCCTGTTCTTGAAAGGCACCGACCTGCTCGATACGGAAACGCTGGAAACGCGTCTGCGCAAGCCGGACGACGAACGGCTGTTCCTGATCGCCGAAGCGTATCGCAGAGGCTACACGCTTCAGCAAATCCAGGACTTGACCAACATCGACTGGTGGTTCCTCGGCAAGCTGGAAGGACTGCTTCAGTTCGAATCCGAGCTTGAGGGCGAGCTGACGAATGAATTGCTGCTCGAAGCGAAGCGCAAAGGCTTCACCGACCGCGCTATCGCCGAAATCCGCACGCTGGCCGGAGCCGACTCCTTTACGATGGAAGCGGACGTCCGCACCTACCGTTTGCAGCAAAATATTAAACCGGTATACAAAATGGTAGATACGTGCGCGGCCGAGTTCGAAGCGACCACGCCTTACTACTACTCGACCTACGAAACCGAAGACGAGGTACTGGAAACGAGCAAGGAGAAGGTCGTCGTTCTCGGCTCCGGACCGATCCGGATCGGACAAGGGATCGAATTCGATTATTCGACGGTTCATGCGGTATGGGCAATCCAAGCGGCCGGTTATGAAGCGGTCATCATTAACAATAACCCGGAGACGGTTTCGACCGACTTCAGCACATCCGATCGACTGTACTTCGAACCGCTGTTCTTCGAAGACGTCATGAACGTCATCGAGCGGGAGAAGCCGATCGGAGTTATCGTCCAATTCGGCGGCCAGACGGCAATCAACCTGGCGGCTCCGCTGACCAAAGCGGGCGTCCGCATTCTCGGCAGCAGCTTGGAAAGCATCGACACGGCCGAAGACCGCAAAAAATTCGAAGCGCTGCTGCGCGAGCTGAACGTGGCCCAGCCTCCGGGCGGTACGGTCACCTCGGTGGACCAAGCGGTCGGCACGGCTTCGCAATTCGGTTATCCGGTTCTCGTCCGGCCTTCTTACGTGCTCGGCGGACGCGCCATGGAAATCGTCTATTCCGATTCCGAGCTGCTCAGCTACATGGAGTACGCGGTCAAAATCAATCCGGAGCATCCGGTTCTGATCGACCGTTATATGCTCGGTAAAGAAGTGGAAGTCGACGCAATCTGCGACAAGGAAACGGTCCTCATTCCAGGTATTATGGAACATGTGGAACGCGCCGGCGTCCACTCCGGTGACTCGATCTCGGTGTACCCGCCGCAGACGATCTCCGAAGAGCTGAAGCAGAAAATCGTCGACATTACGATCAAAATCGCCCGCGCGCTCGAAGTGGTCGGTCTTGTCAACATCCAATTCGTCATCTACAAAGACGAAGTGTACGTAATCGAAGTCAACCCGCGTTCGTCCCGGACCGTTCCGTTCTTGAGCAAAGTGACGAACGTTCCGATGGCGAATGTCGCGACTCGCGTCATTATGGGCCAGAAGCTGGCGGATATGGGCTACGAGAACGGGCTGTGGCCGGAAGACGACCATGTTTCCGTCAAAGTTCCGGTATTCTCCTTCGCCAAGCTGCGCCGCGTAGAGCCTACGCTCGGTCCGGAAATGAAATCCACCGGCGAAGTCATGGGCCGGGATCTGAATTTCGCCAAGGCGCTATACAAAGGCTTTATCGGCTCCGGCATGAAAATTCCGCCGACCGGCGCGTTGATCGCGACGATTGCCGACAAAGATAAAGAAGAAGCGATCGAGCTGTTCCGCGGGTTTTACGATCTGGGCTACAAAATCGTCGCTACAGGCGGTACGGCCGACGCGCTGGAGAAAGCCGGCTTGCGCGTGGAACGCGTCAACAAGCTGAGCGAAGGCTCGCCGAACATTCTCGACCTGATCCGCAACGGCGAGGCGCACTTCGTCGTCAACACGCTGACGAAGGGCAAAACGCCGGAGCGCGACGGCTTCCGCATCCGCCGCGAAGCGGTCGAGAACGGCGTCGTCTGTATGACATCGCTCGATACGGTACGCGCCTTGCTGCATGTACTCAATACGATCAACTTCTCGTCGCGCGCGATGCCGTCCGGGCTCACTGCGGCCGGGAAGTAACTCGCAAAAGAATAGTGTGAACTTCATGAAGCCGGTTTTCCGACAAAGCATGCATGTCGGAGACCGGCTGTCATATGACCATAAACCCGTTTAGGAGGGCTTCAGCCTATGAAAACGACAAGCAGTCCGGTGGAGCGGATCATCGTCGCTCTCGATTTTCCCGATTCGGTTGGGGCGGAACGTCTGCTCAAGCAGCTGGAAGGCATTCCTTGCTACATGAAGGTAGGAATGGAGCTGTTCTACGCGGCGGGGCCGCAGTTCGTCCTCAAGCTGAAGGAAGCGGGCTATAACGTATTTCTCGACTTGAAGCTTCATGACATTCCGAACACGGTAAAAGGCGGATCGGCCAGCGTAACCCGTCTCGGCGTAGACATGTTCAACGTACACGCCGCAGGCGGACGGGCGATGATGGAAGCGGCGCGCGAAGGCGTCGAGCAGGCGATGTCGGGAAGGCCGGGCGCAGCCAAGCCGCTGCTGATCGGCGTAACGCATCTGACCAGCACGAGCCAGCAGACGCTGAACGACGAGATTGGTATAGCCGGTCCGATCGATGAGGCGGTGCTTCGTTATGCCGCGCTTGCGAAGCAATCCGGCCTGGACGGCGTAGTCGCTTCGCCGCTCGAAGTGACGCGGATCAAGGAACGGTGCGGCGAATCGTTCGCCACGGTGACGCCCGGCATACGCCCGGCAGGCTCGGCAGTCGGCGATCAGTCGCGAATCATGACTCCGCAAGAAGCGTTCGCGCAGGGGACAGACTACATCGTAATCGGACGTCCGGTTACGGCTGCCGCCGATCCGCGGCAGGCGCTTGAGCAAATCGTCGAATCGATAACCGGTTAAGGAGAGGATCAACCTATGACTTTGCGATACTTGGACGAACAAATTTCCGAAGCTTTGCTTGAGATCGGCGCCGTCAGCTTGCGCCCGAGACAGCCGTTTACGTGGACATCCGGCATGAAATCGCCGATTTACTGCGACAACCGGATCACGATCTCCCATCCTTCCGTGCGCGATCTGATCGCACTGGGCTTTGCCGAGATGATTCGCGAGCGGTATCCCGACGCGGAAGTTCTTGCAGGCATAGCGACCGGGGGTATCCCTCATGCGGCCTTCGTCGCCCAGAAGCTGAACCTGCCGATGATTTACGTGCGTGACAAAGCGAAAGGCCACGGCAAGGAAAACGTAATCGAAGGCGTCGTGAAGCCGGGGCAAAAGGTCGTCATGATCGAGGATTTGATCTCCACGGGCGGCAGTTCGGTTAAAGCGGCGTTGGCCGTACGCGATTCGGGCGCCGACGTTCAAGGCGTCATCGCTATCTTCAGCTACCAGCTTGAGAAAGCGGCGCAAAATTTCGGACAAGCGAACATCGAGTACGACTCGCTCTCCAACTACACGGCGCTTGTAGACGTCGCCTTGAAGCTTGGCAAAATCCCTCAAGAAGACGTGGAGCTGCTGAAATCGTGGCGGACGAATCCGGACGGTTACGGAATTTAATCGAAACGGTAATCAGGAGAAAGCGGCGGGACACCAGGAGTTATTCTTGGTGTCTTTCTGTTTGTAATCATGCAAACGGGCCGGCCTGAACATTGGTCAAAGGCGAAATCGGGCGGTTCAGATTGCTAACTGAAGTTTGGTTTCCGCTATTTTTCCTGAGGGGAAGGGTCGGTTCCGCTATTGTGGCGAACGTGGCATTTTGACTGGCAGAAGGGAACAACCAGTTCCGCTAAATAGGCGAATGGTCACGAATAGGGTGTGTTCTAGAGCCAATAGAGGAACTGGAAGTTCCTTAAACGTCGGTTTTATGTATCCTTTTCGCTAATAACGGAACTAATCCTTCCGTATACCATGTGTGACTACCAAGAAAACGCTTTACAACATACCAAATTAACTTTATCATTAAAATAATACTTCCGCATACGATCGAGACGTACCCTTAAGGGGTAACACTGCAAACGTTCGGCGGGATCCGCATATGCAATGGGCAAACAGACGCTTACGCGAGCGAGCGGAGACGAATACGCCGGAATGATACGATGAGAGGATGGGATTCGAATCAGCCGGAAAATCGGAATGCGCATACCCGGACAGCTTGCTGCGCAAGGCTTCCCTCATACGGTACAGTGGGCTGCGAAAGTCGGACTTGAAGTACTGGATGTCGGAGCGTTGACGCCGGAAATGAAACAGTTGTGCGACGGCAGCGGACTGCAGATCGGCTCGGTCGATGCCAGAGGAGTCAAGGAGCTGCTTAGCAAGGACGACCGGAAACGGGAGGAGGCGTCGATCGCGATCAAGCGGCAGATTGATGAGATCGCTTCCATCGGAGCGAGCCTTTTGTTCATGTGCCTCGTGTCCGAAGACCTTTCCATGCCCCGCCGCGAAACGTTCGAGCTGTGGAAGGACACGTTTCCCGAGCTTGTGAAGCATGCGGAGCAGAGAGGAGTTTATATCGCAATCGAAGGCTGGCCGGGACCGGCTCCGTACTACCCGACGATCGGATGCACGCCCGAGATGTGGCGCGCCATGTTCGAAGCGGTCCCGTCCCGGCATTTCGGTCTCAATTACGATCCTTCGCATCTCGTATGGCTCGGCATCGATTATTTGCGCGCTTTGTCCGAATTCGGCGACAGGGTGAACCATTGTCATGGCAAAGATACGCAAATGCTTGCAGAGGAGCGGTTCGCCTCCGGCATCCTCTCTCCGACATTTGGCGTCAAGTACAGCTATTCGGGCGGTTTCTGGAGATATACGATACCCGGAGACGGCGTGATCCGTTGGGATCAAGTAGCGGAGGGGCTGGACCGTGCCGGCTACAAAGGCGCCATCTGTATTGAATTGGAGGATCACCACTTCAAAGGCAGTCTCGAGAAAGAGCAGCTCGGTATTCAGAAAGCATATGAGCATCTTGTTCGCTACTTCCGTTAAAGCTCCTAATTTGATAGGACAACCGAAAAGGAGAGTTCCGATGGAACCGATCGTGCAAATATCGCTGGACGTTACAACCATAAGAGAAGCGCTCGAAATAGCGGAGATTGCCGTAGAAGCGGGCGTCGACTGGCTGGAAGCCGGAACGCCGCTGCTGCTCGGCGAAGGACTTCATGCCGTCGCGGCTTTGCGCAAGGCGTTCCCGCATCATCCGATCGTGGCCGATTTGAAGACGATGGACGGCGGTTATTTGGAAGCGGAGATGATGGCGAAAGCGGGTGCCACGCATGTTGTCGTGATGGGCGTGGCGCATCCCGCGACGATTCGGGCGGTCGTCCGGGCGGCGAAACAGTACGGCATCGCCGTCATGGGAGATATTATGGCCGCCCCCGATCCGGTCGCCTGCGCATTAATGCTTGAGGAGAACGGCGCGGACTACATTATCGTCCATACCGGGTTCGATGAGAGAGGGGAAGATCCGGCGAGAACCCCGTTCGATCATCTTCATCGGGTGGTCAGTGCCGTCCGGGTACCCGTTCAGGCGGTCGGGGGATTATCGATCGCGCAGGCGGCCGAAATGCCGAAGCACGGCGCTCCGCTCGTCGTGCTGGGAGCCCCTCTCGTGATCGACAAGAAGGTGTTCAAGCCGAGTACGAACCGCGATGAGCTGTTCCGCATTTTGCGGCAGGTCGTGGCGGAAGTGAAAAGCGGGCGGAAAGCGGGGGAAGCGGGTTGAAGGCGGTAGTCAATTATGCGGACGGACCCGGTAAAGTAGAGCTGCGCGACGTCGCCGCGCCGCGGATCGAAGGTCCGAAAGATATCATTATCCGAGTGATGGCGGCAGGCGTATGCGGCAGCGATCTGCATATGTACCATAATTCGCAAGGATTCCCGGTCAACCGCCCTGTGACACTGGGGCATGAATACTCCGGCATCGTCGTGGAAACCGGACCCGGCGTTACGCTGTTCCGAGTAGGGGATCGCGTAGTCAGCGAGACGCCGGCTTATGTATGCGACAGCTGCGTCTACTGCCGTACCGGACTCTATAATTTATGTCCGGATAGGAGAGGGTACGGCGTGCTGGAAGATGGCGCGATGGCCGAATATTTGCGTTCCCGGGAGGCGATCTGCCATGCCATTCCCGACAACGTCTCCTTCGAAGCGGCGGCGATGACAGAGCCCGCATGCGTGGCTTACAATGCAGTCGCTTACCATTCGCACATTCGTCCTGGCGATGATGTCGTCGTATTCGGTCCCGGTCCGATCGGTCTGATGGCCGTTCAGGTGGCGAAGCTGTATTCCCCCGGAAGAATTACCGTCGTAGGAACAAACAGGGACAAAAGCCGGCTGGAAGTCGCCTGCCGATTCGGGGCCGATCAAGTTCTCGTAGCGGAGGAGACCGATGTTGCAGCCGAAATCCGCCAATACGGTGACGGTCTGGGCCCTGACCTAGTGCTCGATGCGGTCGGTATTTCCGTTACGCTGAAGCAGAGCATCGACCTCGTAAGGCCCGGCGGACAAATTACGAAAATCGGCTGGGGGCCGGCACCGGTTGGCTTCTCGCTGGATCCGCTCATTCAGAAGGCGGCCCGTCTGCAAGGCTCGTTCAGCCACAATTGGCCGATGTGGGAAAAAGTGCTGCTGCTTATGGCGAGAGGCGAGCTAGATCCGCTGCCGATGACGAAATCGTATCCGATCGACGATTGGAAGCGGGCGTTCGACGAGATGGACTCTCTCGCCCATGCCAAATCGATCGTGCTGCCCCATGCCGGGGCGGCAAAGGGGGAGCCGGCTTGAAGCGGGGGAGCGGCACGGCGAAAATAGCGGTTTTTCCGAAAGGATTCATGAACGAGCTCGTCGACGGCTCGATGAGCCTGTTCGAATGGATCGAGCAGGCGGGGACGCTGGGGGCGGACGGTCTGGAGCTGTACCCGTTGTTTCTGGAACGGACGGATGAGTCGTATTTGCGTCAAATCAAGGATGCGGCGTCCCGACAATGCCTGGAAATTTCGATGATGTGCTCGTCCCCCGATTTCACTCATCCGGATCCAGCCTATCGCGACAACGAACTGAGCAGGATGAAGGAAATGATCGAGGTGATGGCGTATCTAGGACCGCCGGAATTCCGCAGCTGCCGGGTATTGTCCGGACAGAACCGCCCAGGTGTAAGCAGGGAGGACGGTATCCGGTGGACGGTGCAAGGAATCGAAGCATTGCTTCCGTACGCGGAGCGCAGGAGCGTCCACCTCGTCATGGAAAACCATTACAAGGACGGCTTGTGGCAATATCCGGAGTTCGCGCAAGCTTCCGACCTCTATATGGAAATCATCGGGCAAATATCGTCCCCTTGGTTCGGAGTCAATTACGATCCGTCCAATGCGATCGTGGCCGGAGAAGACCCATTGGAGCTGCTGGACAGGGTGAAGGATCGTCTGCTGACGATGCACGCGAGCGACCGGTATTTGAAGGAAGGCTATACGCTGGAGTCGCTGAAGCATTACTCGCTTAAGGGCTATTCCGAAGCGCTTGCTCACGGGGTTATCGGCAAGGGGATGAACGACTACGACCGTATTTTCGGCGTGCTGCGCCATACGGTCTTCCGTAACTGGATTTCCGTCGAAGACGGGGTGAACGGGTTGGAGGAGATGGCGGAATCGGTCCGTTTTTTACGGAGGAAGGTCGGCGAGTATTTGTCGTGATGAGGAATCGGTCTCTCCGTAATGGGGGACCGGTTTTATTTTTGTTTAGGAAATTATGCGAAGCCAATTTCTGTGGATAACGGGGGCTCCCCCAGAAGTAATAGGAATAAGCTACGAAGCGGATCTTCACTTCTGGGGGATTGGTTTAGAAGCCGAAAGACCGTCTCCTTCCGGACAAACAGTCTTGTTCAATCGGCGGCGGCTTGCTATGATGGTGTCACGAACGTACCGGGAAGGAGTCGACTAATGACCGACAATCGCGATAGCTTGAAACCCGAAGTACGGGCCTACTTGGACCGGATCGACTACAACGGTCCGCTGGACGGCGGCGCGGAAGCTCTCGCCGGCCTGCAGGAATGCCACCTGCATACGGTGCCGTACGAAAATTTGGATATTTTGCAACGTACCCCGCTTTCGCTGGAAACCGGCAGCTTGTACGACAAAATCGTCGTTCGCCGCCGCGGCGGCTACTGCTTCGAGCTGAACGCCTTGTTCGGCTGGCTGCTGCGGGAGCTGGGATATACGGTCACCGACTATTTCGCCCGGTTTTGGCGCGACGAGCCGAATCCGCCTCCGAAGCGGCGCCATCATGTGTTGAAGGTCGAAGCCGGAGACGGGAGCTATTTGTGCGATGTAGGCGTAGGCGGCATCGTGCCACGGCGGCCGATCCGGATGGTCGAGAGGCTGGAGCATGCGCAGGGCGACGAGCTTTACCGGCTGGAACGCGATTCTTACTTTGGCTGGATGCTGTGCGAGCGGAAGCATGGACAATGGTGCCGGCTGTACTCGTTCACCGAAGAGCCGCAGTTGCCGTATGATTATGTGATGGCCAGCTATTGGTGCGAGAATGCCCCGGACTCGATTTTCACAAGAGGCGCGATGGCGGCTATCCGTACGAAGGAGGGGCGCAACACGATTGCCGGAGAGGAGTTCCGTATTTTCACGGCGGAAGGAGTGCGGGCGTTCACCCCTCAGACGAAAGAAGAGTACGACGAAGCGTTGAAAACTTATTTCGGTATTGTGCTTGACTAATGGCGCAGCCCGGCTGAGAGCTTTTATAATCCACATGGATGACGTTCGAACTGACGTCTTCATGTGGTTTTTTTGTTGTTAGAGGTTGACAAAAAGAAACGATAATATATACTGTACATATACGATATATACGGATATGTACAGTTATAAACGGATTTGAAAGAGGCGGTCACCATGAACCTTTCTGTATCGCTTGCATCGGGAGAACCGATTTATCAACAGATCAAAGAACAGATCAAGAAGCAAATCTTGTCCGGTCAGCTCGTGGAAGGAGAGCCGCTGCCATCGATCCGCAATTTGGCGCACGACTTGCAGATCAGCGTCATCACGACGAAGAGAGCATATGACGAGCTGGAGCAGGAAGGTCTCGTCATGTCCGTTGCGGGCAAAGGCACCTTCGTTTCGGAGAAGAACAAGGAATCGATCCGGGAGGCGAAATACCGGCAGCTGGAGGAGCGTATCCGGCAAATCGCCGCGGAGAGCAAGGCGCTCGGCTTGAAGAAGGCGGACGTAATCGGTTTAATCGATCTTTTCTACGGAGAGGAGCAGGGATGATGAAAGCGATCGAATTCCGGAATTGCAACATAAGAAACGGAGATTTTGCTTTGCAGGAGCTGAATTTCCATGTGGAAGGCGGCTATATTACCGGTCTGATCGGACCTAATGGTGCGGGGAAAACGACGCTCATCCGGTCGATCATGAACATGATCCGGCCCGAGAAAGGGGAGGTGCTCCTCTTCGGCCGGTCTTACCGGGAGTACGAGTGCGATATTAAGCGTCGGATCGGATTCGTGTACGATGAAGACTTCTTTTACAACCATCTCTCCATCCGGGAAATGAAGAAGATTATCGCCTCCTTTTACCCGACCTGGAACGAAACCGCATTCCAACAATATTTGCAGCAGTTCGGACTGCCGGAGCGAAGGAAAGTACGCGATTTGTCCAAAGGAATGAAGACGAAGTTCGCGCTGGCCGCGGCTTTGTCGCATGAACCGGAGCTTCTGATCATGGATGAGCCGACTTCTGGGCTCGATCCCGTGTTCCGCAGGGAGATTTTAACGATGATGAGCGCCTATATCCGCGACGGCAGCAAATCGGTGTTATTCTCGACCCATATCAGCACGGACCTGGAGCGAATCGCCGATTATATTATCCATATGGGCCGCGGAGAGCTGAAGTTTTGCGGGACGAAGGAAGAGCTGCTCGATTCCTATGTGCTCGTGAAAGGTCCCGTCGGCCTGCTGCAGCCAGACCGTTTCCCATTCCGGGGCTTGCGGCAAACGGCGCTCGGCTTCGAAGGGCTGCTGGC
Organism: Paenibacillus mesophilus; assembly: GCF_005938385.1. Taxonomy (GTDB): domain Bacteria; phylum Bacillota; class Bacilli; order Paenibacillales; family NBRC-103111; genus Paenibacillus_AB; species Paenibacillus_AB mesophilus. The sequence goes on along the minus strand of NZ_VCRA01000017.1, from coordinate 41,620 downwards.
CAAGCGGCACGTCGAGGCGGATACGTTCGACAGTCCGTTTCTCGTGGAGAAGCCTACCTTGGACGATATTTTGGTCTATACGCAGGAGGGAAGCCTACATGGTGCAGCTGCTGATTAAAGATCTCCGCATCCAGAAGCGGTTTATCGGTCTCGGCTTTTTGTTCGTCGGATTTTTCTTCTTCCTGCTCGGCGCTTTCGAAGGATTGCCGCTGGCGATCCCCGCCGCCATATTCAGCCATTTTCTGATCGTAATGGCAAGCAAGATGGACGAGAAAAACAATAACGGACGCATGCTCGTATCGTTCCCTGTACGAAGAAAAGATATCGTCACATCGAAGTATGTCGGCATTTTCATGTTCATGGCGCTAGCCTTTTTCCTGACCACGCTATGGCGCCTGCTCGCCGGCTTCGTGCTTCCGGCCGGGGAATTGCCGTGGTTCGACCTGAAGTCAATGGTGGTTGCGATCGCGGTACTGTTGTTGTTCTACTCCATCTATTTCCCGATGTTTTTCGCCTTCGGCACGCGGATCGTACAAATGCTCGATTTTATCGTAATCTTCGCGGTTGGCGGTGCCGGCGTGCTCGCTCTCAGAGTGATGGAATGGGCGGGAGTGAATGCGGGTGTGTTTATCGGAGGCTTACTCGATGCGGATTTGCCGACTTTGTCGCTATGGACGGTCGGCGGCGGTTTGGCGCTGTTGATCGTATCGTGGACGATGTCGGTCTTCTTGTTCGAACGCAAAAATGTGTGAGATAACGACCACGGGGGAGGAATGCGCATGTGGCTGCGTATGTTCCACAGGTTTGGCAAAACGCACGGCCGGCTCAATACGACGGGAGTGCTGATCGTGCTTCTTTTGACGGGGATGCTCGTTGCAGGGGTCGTCCGTTTGATACTGTAGGAGAGGAAAACGACGCATATTCGCCGTCATAACTGCACATGGCAAGAACGCTCGAGCACGGGATGCTCGGGCTTTTTTTGTTTGCGTTATAGATTATTTATCGAAATTAGGCGAACCAATGTTGACATGTATGTTCGTTTCTTGTATGGTTAATTACATAAGTAACTAACCAGTTTGGTGGTGGACATATGGGTTCGATAATCGACGACAGCCGCCCGATATTCGTGCAAATCGCCGAGAGGATCGAGGACGACATTATTGCAGGCGGATTGCCGGAGGAGTCGCAGGTACCTTCGACCAATCAGTTTGCATCCTTTTATCAGATCAATCCCGCGACGGCGGCGAAAGGCGTCAACCTGCTAGTGGATCAAGGCATTTTATACAAGAAGAGAGGGATCGGCATGTTCGTGGCGACGGGTGCCCGCGGGGTATTGATGGAGAAGCGCAGAGAACAGTTCTACGAGCAGTACGTCGTAGCGATGGTCCGCGAGGCGGAGAAGCTCGGCATTACGGCGGAGCAATTGACGGACATGATACGGAGAGGGGAGCAATCGAAATGAGCTATGCGGTGGAATTGAATCGGGTGACGAAATCATACGGGAACGTTACGGCGGTTAACGAGATCAGCTTCTCGATGGAGCCGGACAAAATTTACGGACTGCTCGGCAGAAACGGAGCGGGGAAAACGACGATTATGCACATGCTCACCGCTCAGCTGTTCGCCACGGACGGCGAGCTGAAAGTATTCGGGGAAGCTCCCTATGAGAATAACAATGTGCTCAGCCGTATTTGCTTCGTCAAGGAAAGTCAGAAGTACCCCGACAATTTCCGCGTCGTCGACGTGCTGGAGGTAGCGGAGTCTTTCTTCGTCAATTGGGACCGGGACTACGCCTACTCGTTGATCGGAGATTTCCGCCTTCCACTGAAACGGAAAGTGAAGAAGCTGTCGAGAGGAATGCTTTCGGCTGTCGGCATCGTGGTCGGTCTGGCCAGCCGAGCACCGCTCACCATATTCGACGAACCATACTTGGGGCTCGACGCCGTAGCGAGAAGCTTATTTTACGACCGATTGATCGAGGATTATGCCGCGAACCCTCGTACGATCGTATTATCCACGCATTTGATCGACGAGGTGAGCCGCATATTGGAGCATATTATCGTCATCGATAACGGCAGGCTGATTATTGATGAGGATGCAGACGCTTTACGCGGAAGGGCGTTTAACGTGGTCGGTCCGGCGGCGAAGGTCGATTCGTTCACGGCAGGCAAAGAAACGATTCACCGGGAACCGTTCGGAGGCTTCGTGTCGGCCACCGTCATGGGCAATTTGTACGGCACGGACCGCAAGCAGGCCGAAGAGCTGGGACTCGAGATCGCCCCCGTATCGCTGCAGCAGCTGATCGTTCATTTGACGAAGGGCGCATCCGGCCATAAAGAGGAGGGGTTGCAATGAACCGGATCTATGGAGTTATGAGAATGCAGCTGCGGGACAAATTCTTTTTGATCTACATGCCCTGGATCGTTATGCTTTCCAGCTTTCTCGTCAATATTTTTGTGGGTGTTCTGCTGGACGGCAAAACGACGATTTATACGGGAGGCATTATGTCCATCTATTGCTATATGTTTGTCGCCGGTATTTTGATATTGGTTCAAACGTTCCCGTTTGCGCTAGGTCTAAGCGTGAGGAGAACGGACTTCTTCTGGGGGACGACGGCTGTCGTGGCCGGGGTCAGCGTGCTATCTGCGATCGCCTTGTTCCTGTTCGCTTTCGTGGAAAGCAATCTCACGAACGGATGGGGCGTCGACGTGCACTTTTTCCACCTGCCTTATTTGAATGACGGATCGGCTGCCGCGCAAATATGGATATTTTTCTCGATCCTTCTGAACATGTACTTTCTCGGCTTCCTCATCTCCAGCGTGTACCGCAGGTTCGGCAAAGCGGGCATGTGGGTCGGCTCCATCGTCTCGATTTTGCTCTTCTCCGCAGGAACGCTCGTTTGTACGTATTACGGGTGGTGGGGCGGCATCTTCGGATGGTTGATCGGGTACACCGCCTTCGAACTCGCCTTGTGGATGTTTGCAGGCGCAGTCTTGTATGCCCTGATTTCGTATTTGCTGCTTCGTAAAGCAACGGTTTGAACGATAGGAATTGGCGGGATGCTGTCCGGAAACTCGGGCAGCTTTTTTGTTATGTCAATTCAAAATTGGCTTAATTTTTTTTGATGTTATGTAGGACTTTCGTATCATGTGTAGAACTATACTGTATGGAAAAACATTGAAAAAGGAGGTGGTGCGTTTGCGATTATGGATAGGCAGGGGCGCATCGTTTCTTGGTCTGCTCCTGTTGGGAGCGGTATGGCTAGGATTCGCGGCGCAAGCGTCCCCAATTACCGAACAAGCTTGGACGGCATCCGGACCTGGAATGCGGGCCGCAGTCGTTGAGGCTGCGACAGGCGACATGAACTTTTCTTATCAGTTTACCGGATCTCAAGTTCATAGCGGACTAAGCTGGAATTATACATCCACCGCCACCGTAACGGAGTCGGTCTACTATAACTGGATCTATACAGGGCTCCACGCTTGGTTTCAGGCCTCCGCCAAAGTTGACGCATTCGCTTACGGACCGGACAACGATTACCGCGAAGTTACCCTTTTCGACGGCGACGTTTGGCACTATTTCACCTATTCCGGACAATCAAAGCTTCAAGTGCATGCGGGTTACGCTTACGGATTCAAAATTTACGGCAAAAATTTTGACTCCAATACGATTTTGAGCGGAAACCTTGCTATCGTGACTAACCAAAATCCGCCCCAAATCGTACCCGTCGTCTCCGGAACGCAAGGGACGGGAGGGTGGTACCGTTCGGATGTGCAGCTAGTCTGGAATGTTACGACGAATCCGGCTTTTCCGATACTAAGCCAGACGGGATGCGGCCCCGTAACGATTAATGCCGATACTCCAGGCTCGGTATTTACATGTACGGCAACATCGGCCGCAGGAACGACAACCAACTCCGTTACATTGAAAAGGGACGCTACCGCTCCCGCGATTACCGGTACAACCGCAGTCCCTCCGAACGATGCGGGCTGGTACACGTCGCCGGTCACCGTGCAGTTCCATTGTTCGGATGCAATGTCGAATGTATCGAGCTGTACCCCCGGCACGGTCGTCATGACGGAAGGTGCAAATCAAAGCGTCACAGGCACTGCGGTCGATTACGCGGGCAATTCGGTGAGTACGACGGTAACGGGTATTTATGCAGACTGGACGCCGCCGGCCACGACGGACAATGCGCCGACAAGAGCGGTCCAGCACGATGTTTCGGTAGCGTTGACGGCAGTGGATAACGTTTCGGTCGTCAATGCGACCTATTATAGAATAAACGGCTCGGAGGCGAAGACGGGGAATAGTATCGGGCTGACCTCGGAAGGGGCGTACAGTATCATATACTGGAGCAAAGACTCGGCAGGCAATGTCGAGCCGCAGCGCAGCGCCGCAGTGGTCATCGACAGAACGCCGCCGGTAACGGTGCATAATGCCCCTGCGGGACCGGTTTCCCGGAATGTTACCGTAACGCTCACGCCGTCGGATAATTTGACCGCAATCGCGGCCACCTACTATAAAGTTGACGGAGGGTCTCAGCAAAGCGGAAATACCGTGACGATCACTACGGCAGGAGTACATGCCGTCGAATATTGGAGCGTGGATCAGGCAGGGAACATCGAAGTGGCGAACACGATTATCGTTACAATCGACATGACGCCGCCATTAACGACGGACGATGCGCCGACAAGAGCGGTTCAACACGATGTTACGGTCACGTTGACGGCTAGCGATAACGTTTCGGTGATCAATGCGACCTATTATCAAGTAAACGGCTCGGAAATTAGGACGGGAAATAGTTTCGAGCTGACCGCGGAAGGGGCGTACAGTATCGTATACTGGAGCAAAGACTCGGCAGGCAATGTCGAGCCGCAGCGCAGCGCCGCAGTGGTCATCGACAAAACGCCGCCGGCAACGGCGCATAATGCCCCTGCGGGACCGGTTTCCCGGAATGTTACTGTAACGCTCACGCCGTCGGATAGCTTGACCGCAATCGCTGCTACCTACTATAAAGTCGACGGAGGGTCTCAGCAGAGCGGGAATGTCGTGACACTCTCCGTGGATGGCATACATGCCGTCGAATACTGGAGTGAGGATCAGGCAGGGAACATCGAAGGGGCGAACACGATTATCGTCATCATCGACAAGACGCCGCCTATAACGACGGCCCGTGTAACGCCGGACGGTGCCGTGCTGCGCCTTCAGGGTCAAGATAACTTGTCGGTACAGGTTGCAACGTACTACCGGCTGGACAACGGAAATAAGCAGTTCGGCGACACCGTTTCGCTGAATATGTCCGGCTTCCACACGATATCCTATTGGAGCGAGGACGATGCGGGCAACAGCGAGAGCCCGAATAAGATCGTATACCTCGATATCGATGGGAACGGGAGGAGCGATATAGTCGATGTCGTCATGGCGGTGAATGCCAAGCTTGACGCGAACGGAGACGGTCTGTTCACCCGTGAAGACGTCAGTCTGGTTTTGCAATCCGTAACGACATTCCAGCCCATGAGCATAGAGTACTGAACCGGAGCCGCCGTTGCTCCGGTTTTTCTTTTTCCGATAAGAACCGGCGCAAATCGAGAAATAATACTAAAAACTCAATAAATAATCCATTGTCTCGGCAGTCCCGGTAGCTTACTATGGAGAAGTATTGAAAATGAGAATCAGTATCATGACGGAGGGGACTTGCTTGCAACGAATGGTAAAAACTTTATCTCTCGCATGCGCTATCGTAATGATGGTATCGCTGCTGCTGGCCTGCGGAGCGAAGTCCGAACCGCCGAAAGGCGAAGCGGGCGAAAATAAAACGGCGGCGAACGCGCCGAAGGAGACGGCTCCCGCTCAGCCTGCGACACGGGTAATCAAGGATGCGAAAGGCCGGGAGGTCACCGTTCCCGCGAAGCCGCAGCGCATCATCTCGCACTATTTTCCCGCCGAGACGGCGGCACTCGGGGTCAAGGCGGTCGGAACAAACTATGCGACGGCCACCCAGATTTTAAGCAAGGAACAGCTGCAGGGCGTAGAGGATATCGGGGGACAAGGCGTCAACCCGAATCTGGAGAAAGTATTGTCGCTGAATCCGGATCTCATACTCGTGCCGGATTTTCTGGAGCCGAACGGCGTCGAAGCTTTGGCCAAAATCGCCCCAACCGTAGTCGTCAGCTACACGATCGACGTGTTCACCCGGCTGAAGACGCTGGGCGACATTATGGGGAAAACGAAAGAAGCGGAGGAATGGATCGCCAAGTACAACAAGAAAGCGCAGGAGAAGCGGGATCAGTTGAAGTCTTATGTGAAGCCCGGGGAGACGGCAACGGCGTTCGTCCTGTTCCAGGACAAAAAGCTGTACGTATACGGCAATCAGCGGCTCGGGTCCACGATGTATGATGCGCTCGGGTTCGTCCGACCGGAGAAGGCGACGAAGCTGTTCGAGAGCAACAAGGATGCGCTCTGGCAAACGATATCGGCGGAAACGTTGTCCGACTACGCGGGCGACCGGATCTTCATCGTTGTGAATGACAGCAATCCCGACGTCCAAAAAGCGGCGGACGAGCTCTTGAATTCTCCGGTTTGGAAAAATCTGCCGGCGGTCAAAAACGGCAAAGCTTACGTAGTCGGAAACAAATGGTCGTTCTACGATCCGATTACGCTCGACTGGCTATTGGACGAAATGCCCAAGCTGCTTATGAAATAATGAATCGACGTGATTCCGCATCACAGGGAAGAGGCTTGTCTATCCAAGACAGGCTTCTTTTTTTCGTTGCTTTGCTTTATAATGTATTGAGAATGATTTTCAATTACGGGGTGGGCTTTCCGATGAATCCGAATGAGCAGGAACCGGCGCCGTTTCCGTACCGGCCGCCTTCCTTCCATCTGTATGCCGTTCAGGCCGTGAACCTCTCGTCCGGATCGCGCACGGACAAAATATTGCAGAATACGTACTGCCTGCTTGCAGCCATGAAAGGTCAAGGCATGATCACGGTTGACGGAATCCGTCAACCGCTCTTTTCAGGTAAGTGCTACGTACTTGCCCCCTGCACGATTATGGAATTGGAAGCGGTCGAGCCGATCGATTTGGACGTTTACCGGGTTTATTTCGAAGCCGGGGCGCCGAGCCAGTCGTCTTGTTCCCGAGAGACAGTCGGGGAATTGCTCTCTACCGGCGAACTAACGTTTCAGCCATTCTGGCGTCTTACCGAATTTCTCGAGGATATATACTGCAATCGCTATAGCGATTGCGCATTGGAGTCATTCAGAAGGAACGTCCGTTTCCAAGAACTGATAGCGAGCCTGGTGGAGCAGAACCGTGCGGTCGAACCGAAGGCGGATGCGCTTCAAGCGGTGGAACGGACGATTGCTTACATGCACCGTTGTTATCACGAGAATATATCGATCGAGCAGCTTGTCCAGGAAGCGGGCATCAGCCGCTGGCAGTATAATGCTTTGTTCAAATCGCTGACAGGCACGACTCCGATCGACTACTTGACCGAGCTGAGGATCAATCGGGCCAAGTCGCTGCTGCTGCTGCCCGGCCTTCAGCTAAGGGACGTATCCGCCGGAGCCGGGTTTCGGGACGAATATTATTTCAGCCGCCGGTTCAAGCAGACGGTCGGGATTTCTCCCAAGCAATATACGCAAGCGAATGCCCGTCCGCCGCGGATCGTTTCGTTGCAGTACTTGGGCGAACTATTATCGCTCGGCATCAAGCCGGTCGGAACGAACCGATCTTTGCTGAAGCCGTTTCATCGCGAAGCGGGAGGCGTGCACGGCATCGAAGAGCCGCCCGATGCGGAGTCGATGCTCAAACTGAAGCCCGATCTGATCCTATTCCCGAGCTTTGCGCCGAAACCGTTGGTCGAACAGTTCGCCAAGGTCGCTCCCGCCGTGGAAGTCAATTGGCATGACGATGTATTTGCCCGGCTTACGAAAATAGGTGAGCTTCTGGGCAGACGGAAAGAAGCTAGAAATTGGATCAGCCGATACGCTGCGAAGGCGAAGCGGACGAGGCAACTGCTGGCGCCTTACGTACACGCCGGAGAGACGGTGGCGGCTTTCATCTATGACGGTGTCCATCGCAAGCTGTTCGTATACGGAGCGCATAACTTCGGACATACGTTATATCGTGCGCTTCATTTCGATGCGCCGGATAAAGTCAAGATGTTGATGGGGCAGCATAAATCGTTCCGGTGGACCGCTATCGACCCCGAATCGGTGGCGGACTATGCCGCCGACCGGATTTTTTTGGCGGTGACCGAAGACGAGACGGCGATACAGTGGGCGCGCGCCTTCGTGACGAGCGAGCATTGGCGTAAACTTCCGGCGGTGCGGAACGGACGCGCCTATATTGTCGAGCACAAGTGGGGATTATACGATCCGATTACGCTCGAAAGCCACTTGGATGAAATGGTCAGGCTGCTGGGCACGTGATCGAAATTGACAAAAACGATGAGTCCTCCGGTATTCGGACGGGCTCATCTTCATTTTGTTGGAGAAAACGATCGATTCCCGCAATCTGCACACAGAATTCACATCGGATGATAGAACATTCGTTCGCAATATGGTACTATCGAATGTAAGAGCAAGAAGCGGTTTAAATATTATTTTTTGAAAAATAGCAAGGAAGCGATAAGATTTCGTGCTTTTCAACACATTTATAAAGGTGAGGGGAAATTATGCCGCGGAAGCCGGCAAGGAAAGGATGAGGTATATCGATTTTGACGACTTGCTCGAAAGTATCCGGCAACAACGATTCGATAACGAAAGCATGAAGCATTTCAGAACCATGTGGCTCCCGAGAGCGGTGCTTCGCATAGCCAGGCAAGAGGAGGGTCGGATAGGACGGCGATTGAAATTCGGCGATTACGAAGACATTACGCATCGCGTGTTCGAGATCGTCCTGCGTAAAACCCCTCCCGACAAGGAAGGGGATGCTTATCGGGCCTGGATATGCCAGACGATCGCGTATGTAAGCAAAAACAAGCTTCGCCGGGAAAATCCGATTCCGATCGATATGACGATGGTCGAAACTTTGCTGAATAAGGTGAAGGGTGACGCCCGCAGCGGTTTGAGCGATGTGCAGCTGGAAAAAATCGAAGAAGCGGTGAACCGTCTTCCGCATAATCAGCGAAAAGCGATCATACTGAGATATTGGAGAGGATATTCGTCTAAGGAGACGGCGGTGCATTTGAACTGCTCCGGCAATCAGGTCGACCAATGGGTGTACCGGGCCAGACAAACTTTAGCAGAGACGCTGGCGGCGTATTTCCCTCAATACGATTTGTCCGGCCGAACGGCTGATGATGAAACCGGAGAATCCGATACCCGTAATGATAAGCAAAAAAGGTGGCGGAATCCGAATCCCCCTACCCTCCGCGAAAGGGTCGACCTGTACGGCAGCCCGAAACGGCACGGCGAGTCATACGCGCGGAATCGTATCGAAGCTGCGCGCGCACCGCTATACACGCTGGAAAGTCCGCCGCAATATTCGGTCGTGAAGCCGCAAAGGCCGTTATTCAGTACATACTGCGAGCGGCAACGGCCGGGGAAGCCGATTAAGGAAACGGCTCAAAAGGATATGCCCATTAAACGCTTGGAGAAGGTCGGTGAACGATACGATAATGGAAGGAAGGATGCGATTGTTCGCAGTATATTATGACAAGAAGAGGCTTACGAAGCCGGGTACGGAATATGAGGCGAGAATGGATTTGCTGCGGCTGCAGTCCATGTTTTTGAACCTTCAAGTCCGGGAGTGCGGCGGTAATGCCGTCAAGATCAGAATGATGAAATAAACGCCAGGCTTTTGCCGGTTGAGGCGAGGTTGCTGCCCGCCTCTTTTTTTGCGATAAAAAAGAATGCCCCGTATCTGTTCAGCCAAATTTCCAGTTATATTGTAGAAAGGGAAAATTTCAAGAAGGAGGGGCGCTATGAGCAAAATTGTGGACAAAGTTAGCGGCATTTTCATTCCTGTGACGGATATGCGGCGTTCTGCGGAATGGTACATACGCGTTTTCGGATTGACGGTAATCGACCGATCGGACTGCTGCACGGGACTCGCCTTTCCCGGTGAGGCGACGATCCTGAACTTGTGGAAGGTGGAGCGTCCGCAGCCGACTCAATTCGATGACGGCAAAGGGACAAGAATTCCGTATTACAACTTCGAATCGTTCGACATCCAATACTCGCACTCGATGCTTAAGGAGCTAAACGTCGAAGTCCACCCGATCGTAGATGACGGGGTCGTCAAATATTTCGATTGTATCGACCCGGACGGCAACTTGATCGGGATTGTCGAAGAGTCGCCAGACTCGGTCTATTTCGCTCACAAGCAAAAGTACCGGCAAGGCTGACACAGTATGGAAACCGATACCCGCGACCAGTTCGAGAAGTTGATTGCCCCGTTCCGGTCCGATCTGCTCCGCTACTGCAGAAAGCTTGCCGCTGCGGATTGGGATAGCGACGATTTGTTCCAAGAAGCGATGCTGAACATGTACAAGCGGTATAAGCGGTGGCCGGACCGGGATATAACCAGGCCTTATTTGTACCGCGTTGCCGTTCATGCCTGGTACGACATTTGCCGAAGCCGACAATCGGTTGTACGACATGAGCGGCTTGCGGAGGAAAGCGCTCCAAGCTACTCGGAATGGAGCCGGTTCGACGCGCGGGATTCGCTGGAATCGCTAATGGACGCTTTGGAGCCGCGGCAGGCGGCTCTAATATTGCTCGTCGACGTGTTTCGCTTCACTGTGGGGGAAACAAGCGAAATGCTCAAACAGCCTTTGACGGCGGTAAAAGCGGCTCTGCATCGGGCGAGGATCCGATTGAAAAAAGCAGCAGACCGATCTATTCATCAATTCGGAGATGTTGCGGCAACCGGTCCGCGGGACAATCGCGGAGGCGCGAATCCCGAGCTGCTGGATACGTTCGTAAAGGCGTTTCGCGAAACGGACGCAACGGCAATTATTCATGCATACCGGGGACTGATTGCATGCGGCGTAAGCGTTGAAAGCGCGGTCCGTTTTCGGAATAAGGTCTGGTTTTATTTCAGGGACGCGGAAGGCAACATGCTGATGATCACGAGCGGGAGCGGGATGAAATCCGTGGAATAGGAGAGGACATGGAATGACGGAGCCGTTAGTCAAAAAAGACATTATCGGGGTTATGGTTTATGTACGAAACTTGGAGCAGGCCGTGAACTGGTATTGCAGCCGTCTCGGGATGGACTTGGGGGCGAACGATGACCATTTCGCGGAGATGACCGTCGAGGGGAAGTACGTGATGCATTTGTTTAAAGCGGATGACTGCGTGCCGGTAAGCAAAGCGGCCTTTACATTCGATACCGACGATATCGTACGCGCTCATCGAGCCTTAAGCGATCAAGCCGTACCGGTCGATCCGATCCGCCATTACGGGGATCATTCCGGCTTTACTTTCCAGGATTGCGAAGGAAATGCACTCATGATCTGTCAGTATGTTGTACGATAACAATGGTGGAGGAGCTTGCCCGGCGGCAGCTCCTCCGTCCGTTTTCCATATCAAACGATCTCTACGCCTTCCGGCACGGTAAGCTCGGGCTTCCCATCCGAATACCGGAACCGGATCGTACCCGCAGGCACCCGGAATTCCAGCTCGACCTTACCCAGCGAAGCCGGAATGCGGGGAGAGAACGAAACCGACTTCCAACCGGGCGCGGCCGGTTTAATGCCGGCGATTTCTTCGATGAACAGCGGGATCGGGGCGCTGGCCCACGGATGGCACAGGCTCGTATTCGGCTTCAAGTCCTTCGCCCACACTTCGAAGCATGTCGTGGCGCCTTCTTTCACCATCGTGCTCCAGGAATGCAAATCTTCCGAACGGATCAGCTCGTAAACAAGCTCGTGCTCGCCCGCCCGAGCGAGCGCCTTCAGTACGAAATAAGCCATGTAGACGCCGCAGCCGAGCCGTTTCTCCCGGATCAATCCGACGACCGCCGGCTGGTCGTCCGGCTCCGTCAGGCCGAACAGGAGAGGGAGCACATTGGCGTGCAGCGACGTGTGCTTCGATACTTCCGAATCGGTAAACCGTTTTGCTTCGGCGTCAAGAAAGGATTGCCGGAATGCCTCTTTGAAGCTCGTCAGCTCATGGGACAGATTGTCCGGCAGCTGCAAAATTCGGCGAATGTCGCGAACCGCAAGCATTGCACCGTAGTAGTAGGCGTTAATGACATTATGGCATCCGTCCCCGATCGGATTTGCGAGCTGGAAGTCGTAGCCGTCGCGCATATTGAACGGCCAGTCGACCAGATTCGGCTTGTCTTTCACGTTGACGAGAATACCGTCCTCCCGACGGAATTGGCGGAAGTAATGCAGCAGCCGTTCGGCATGGGGGAGCATTTCCCGTAGGAACGGCTCATCCGCGCTTTGCCGGTAATATTCCAGCAGCTGTAACGGCCATTGCAAGGAATAGTCGATAAACTCCTGCATGAAGTGTCCGGGAGCGACCGCCATCAAGCCCGGACAGACGCGGGACGACAGCAGCACGAAGTCGAGCAGCGATTTGCGGAACAAGCGCAGATCTCCCGACAAGTACGCATGGGCGTGCGTGATGATCGTGTTGTCGCCCAAATATTGTCCTTTCTCACGGGACGGGCAGTCGACATAGTTTTCCTGCGAGCCGTACTTCACTCCGTTTTTGCAAATGGACCAAATCGCATTCAGCATCTCATCGGACGAATCGAACCGGCAAACCCCGTCGTCAAGCGGGTAATGGCGGACGACCGCTCCGAAGCTTTCCGTGTCGAGGCGAACGCCGGGAGCGGGCAGCACTTCGACATAACGGAAAGCCTTATAGTCGTAGAAATCCAGCTCGTCATCGGCCGATCCGGATAACGTCCACGTTTCCCGGTAAGTGCAGTTGCAGCGCATGGCGAACCGGACGCGTCCGTCCTCCTGGAGCTCCTCGCCGCAGCGGATTTCGACCGTCTGACCGGGGTCGCCGTGCGCTGTCATCTTGAACTGACCGGTGCGCTCCTCTCCGAAGTCGAGCCAGAAGCCTTCATTTCCGGGAAGAGGGGTGATCCGGACCGGTTTGACCTCGTATACCGATAAAGGCGGTGTAGGCTGGGCAAACAAACGGTGGTCGTCGGCGAGATGCTCTACGGCTTCCGGCCAGGCGTAATCGTCGAAGCGTGGTTCCTTCCAGTCGGTAAGCTTGAGCCGGTTGTCGATATTTTCCAAGTACTGCGTTTTGTACCCGATAATCCCGCCGTCCACGTATTCGCGGGCGCGCTCCACTTTCCAGGAACAGTCCGTCTTAACCGCAAGGCGGCCATCCACATCGAGCTCCGCGATCAGCCCTTGCCGATAGTCTCCGCTATTGTACGCCCGGCAAACAAGGCCTTGATAATAGACATGCACCGCAATGACGTTATCGCCTTGACGCAAATAAGGAGTGACGTCATGCCGGTTATAAAAATAATGGTAGTGATTTCCTTGCGCGGGTCCTTGACCGACGATTCGACCGTTTATGTATAATTTGTAGTAATCGTCCGCGGTTATGTCCAGAACCGCTTTATCGAAGCCGTCCTTCAGCTCGAACCGCTTGCGTGCCAGCATATGGATGTTTCTCAGATCGTCCCGGTGCTCCCGATTGCCGGCCGTCTCCAGCTCTTTGCGGTATAAATCGATCGGCTTCAGTCCGTAGAACGCCTCGTCCATGATCCATTTGGCAGACCATCGTTTATCCACTTGTCAATTCCCCTTTCGCGCGTCTTGCCGATGCATCGGCAGTAACTGTCCCTCATTGTACGATGCCGCTGCATCGAAATCTCGGACAATATGCCAACAAATCAGGGGGAAATGACGAGCGACCGATGGACGTCAATACGTAAGCTGCGGTCTCGAAGGAAATAGGACGACGATCGTCGAATCGTTAATACAGCAGTCATATTGCCGGGAGGAGCTGCGCCATGTACAAAGTATTCATCGTAGCCGGTAACGAGCGCGATCGTACGGAATGGGCGTATTCGGTGGACTGGAGCTCCATGGGCTTACTTGTAGCCGGCGTGTTCTCCAACGGGTTGGAAGCGCTTCAAGAAGCGGAGCGGACGTGTCCCGACATCGTGCTGATCGATACCTTACTGCCGGCGATGGACGGCCTCATGCTCGGACGGAGAATGAGAGAAAGATATTCCGAAGTACAGCTCATCTTTATAGGCGGTGACGACGATTTCGCTGCTGCGAACAAGGCCTTACCACGGGAGCCGGACGATGAGGTGTTTACGCCTGTCAGCAAGTCAATGCTGTATGCGGCGGTCGTCCGCGCGGCCCGGAATGCGGCACGGGAACGATCCTTCATTCAGGAACGGGACTACCAGCGGAGACAAATCCGGGACTCGCTGCCGCACCATCAGGAACTGTTCATGCGCGAGCTGCTGCTCGTCTGTTCGACCGCTGCATGAACGGCCGGGAGTCGCCATGGGCCGACCGTGACGTGCGGGAGTTCATGGTGCTGTTGTCCGGTACGCTTCAGCGGCTGTATGTGGAAGCGGGCATATCGGTGAACGGCCTGACTCTATTCTTCCTGAGCTTGTGGAATAAGCTGCAATCGGAGACGGCACGCGCGGATGTCGTCGCTTCCGCCGAGTCGCTGATCAGACTCGCCCGGAATCAGCTTTTCGAGGAGCAGAAGCCTTTATACGAGCAAGTAGCGAAGGATATTAAGCGGGTCATTATGAAACGTTACATGGAACCGATTACGATCCGCAGCATAACCGACGGGGTTCACTTGAGCATGCTGCACGCCAACCATATATTTAAATACAAGTCAGGTCGGACTATATGGGATTATTTGACCGAATACCGGATAGAGAAGGCGAAATCGCTTCTGAGGAGCGGAGAACGAGAGCTGCATTCGGTTGCCCGTCACGCGGGCTTCGCGAGCAAACCCCACTTTAGCTTGTGCTTCAAGAGGATGACGGGGGTTACTCCTACCGAATACATCAATCAGTTCCGCGACGGCTCCTCTTAAATCCGATTGCTTCATTTAACCGTACGCTTCCCTGGTGCGGCGTCTTGTTCCCGGTAATGCTGGGGCGAGACGCCTTCGATTTTTTTGAACAAACGGCTGAAGTAGAACGGCTCCTGATACCCGACTTCCATGGCGATCGTTTTGACGCTTTTGTCCGTATTCCGCAGCAAATGTTTGGCACGCTGTACGCGAAGCTGCTGGATATAGTGGTTGATCGTCGTGCCGGCATATTTTTTGAACACCTGACACAAATATTCGTATTTCCGGTCCATCCACCGCTCAAGAATTTGCTTGGTCAGCTCACTCTCGTAAGAGTTGTTCAGCTGGTTGACCAGCTTGCGGAACGTAATATACGAGATCGGAAAAGCGGTATCCAGATGGCTCTGCTCCAAAAAATCGGTAGCGATTCCGCGGAACATTTCGGCGAGCAGCAAAGTGGCCTGAAATCGGAAGTAGCCCTCCGGACGCTTCATCGTCTCGAGCAGCTGCTCGAACAGGTCGAGCAGCTTGTAGCGGTGCCGGTTACGGTATAGGCGGGGGATAATAAGCAGATCCTCGTGGCTTACTTCCACCGTTCTTAATTCCGTCCGTTCGGCATGGACAATATTAAGATCGGGAGCGCGATTCAGGATGAATTCGTTCATGCCCGGCGAGCATGAAAATTGCACCCAGAAAAACTTGCCGTTCGTCCCGTCGTTCCCCCATCCTCCGTGAGACTCCCATGGCTTCAATAAATACGAATCCCCCATGCAGAGCGTCATGCGCTCATCGCCCGCCCGCAAATTGACCGTGCCTTCCGCTACGACGATCAACTCGTAATAAGGATTGTAATGATCCCGGTAGAAAGAAACGTTCTTTTGCGTGTCGAGCAGATCGGCCCATCTGACGTCCAGAATCGATAAGCGGGACATGGAATAGTACATGGAATGACTTCCTCCGATGTTTTTTCTCGTAAAAACATAACCTTGTTCATGGATCGCCCGAGCGGCCGTTTCTATAATGAAGTCGTAATGGAATCATTATATCATCTCCAATTCGGTTGCAGGAGGTTTACGCGTGAAGACAAGCGTATTGAACGAACAAGAGTATTACCGGGTCGTATACGGCGGATGGCTCGGCAAAAATATCGGAGGAACGCTCGGAGCGCCCGTCGAGGGCAGGAAGGAGCTGCTGCAGCTGACCTTCTATCCGAAGCTGCCGGACGGACCGCTCGAGAACGACGATCTCGACCTGCAGCTCGTATGGCTGCACGCCTTGGAGCAATACGGGCCGGGACTCACCTCGCGCGAGCTCGGGCAAGAGTGGGTGGAGCATGTTTTTTTCCCGTTCGACGAATACGGCTACGCGCTCTCCAATCTGCGCAGAGGGATGGTGCCTCCGGTAGCGGGCTGGTTCAACAACCCGTTCACGAACTGCATGGGCTCTCCGATCCGCTCCGAGATATGGGCGATGGCGGCGCCGGGAGCTCCCGAGATTGCGGCCCGTTACGCTTATGAGGATGCGATCGTGGACCATGCCGGAGGCGAAGGGGTTTACGGTGAAATGTTTTTCGCGGCACTCGAAAGCGCTATCTTCATGGAGAAGGACAGAGACCGTCTGATCCAAATCGGCTTGAACTATATTCCGGCCGACTGCCGTACCGCGCTCGCCTTGAAAGATTTGATCCGCTGGCATAAGGAAGGCCATAGCTGGACGGAAGCCCGCGAGCTTGTCCTGAAGCACCACGGAAACGACAATTTTACCGACGCTCCGCAAAATATCGCCTTCACGATGCTTGGGTGGCTGTACGGCGAAAATTTCGAGGACGCCATTCTGAAATCGGTCAATTGCGGCTACGATACGGACTGCACCGCGGCTACGCTCGGAGCGATACTCGGCATGCTGCTCGGACCGGAAGGACTTCCGGAGAAATGGATCGCGCCGGTCGGTGACCGGGTTGTCGTCAGTCCGCCGATCAAAGGATTCCCCGCGCCGAAAAATCTGGACGAGCTGACGCGGCGTACGATCCGTGTGGGCAAGCAAATTTTGGCCGCATGGGACACGGATATTGTGGTGCATTCGGAATTGCCAACATCGTGGAATCGAAACGTCGCCGGAGCGGAAACGCTGCAGGGGCTGCTGGACGGCAAAGTGACGGCCAACCGTTATTTGCTGCCGGAAGGCACGATTCAAAGTCCGGATGCCGAGCTCGTTATCGACTACGGTCCGAGCGGTCCTTCGATCGGTGCCGGGCAAACGGCTGCGCTGCGGCTCGACTTTACGAACCGCTCGGGTGTAACTGTGGAAGGCAGCGTCGCGCTGGAGCTTCCCGACGGCTGGGCAGGACCCGCCGAATGCGGAATTTCGCTTGCGCCCGGCGAGTCTTTCAGCTGGAACGCGGAGGTGCGCGCATCGGAAGCCGTGGCGGCGGTCAACCGACTGCAGTTCGTATGGAAACGGAGCCACGATCGTTCCCCGTGGGCCGAGCAGCGAGTTGCGTTCACGCTGGTAAGAGCTTCGCGATGGACGTTGACCGGACCGGACGGAGTCGAGGCAGAAGCGTATATCCCGGGTAACCGTTTGGACTGGAGAAGCGCTGTCGGAGAAGAGCGGGACGGGGTTTACCGGGCGAGAACGAGCATGTACAATCCGGTCGAGAGAGAAATCCGGTTGATTGCGGCAGCCAACGGTCCGATCTCGATGAAGTTGGACGATCAGTTCGTGATCGAATGCGGCGAAACGTTAGGGTTCATGCCGGCCTATCACCGTGCGCCGCGCAAGCAGTACGTGGAGCTTGTATTAACCGCCGGCAACCATGAGATCGAAGTGGAGGCCGTCCGAGGCGGCAAGCCGCTCGAAGTATACGTGCTGCCGATTTCCGTTCGCAATACGACTTCGCCCGGCCCGAACTACTTTCATACAGACGTACTGTGGGGAGTACGATGAGAATCGACGCCCACCAGCATTACTGGGAGCCCGCGCGAGGCGACTACGGCTGGCTGCAGCCGGATAAAGGCATTTTGTACAAAGACTATTTACCGCCGCAGCTGGAGCCGATTATCCGGCATCATCGAATGCAATTTTCGGTTGCCGTGCAAGCCGCGCCCACCGTGGAGGAGACGCGTTATCTTCTCGCCTTGAGCGATGCATACCCGACCATTGCCGGTGTCGTCGGATGGCTCGATTTCGAGTCGCCGACATTCCAAGAGCAGCTGGCCGAATTGCGCGGGCATCCGCGATTTGTCGGCATACGGCCGATGATACAGGATTTGCCGGCCGATTGGCTGCTTCGGCCTGCGGTAATCGGGCATTTGCGTCGACTCGAAGAGGAGCGGTTTCCGATCGACCTCCAGCTGCGTCCTCACCTTCTAGGCAGCGCCGTCCGACTTATGGAGCTTGTTCCCGGGCTCCATGCCGTAATCGATCATATCGCCAAACCGGTATATGGCCGGGCATTCGAGGAATGGAAAGAAAGTATTCGGCGTCTGGCCGCCTATCCGAATATGATGTGCAAGCTGTCGGGTTTGGTACCGGAGACTGAGGGGGCGGCATGGGACATCGAGGAATGGAAGCCGTACGTAGAGCTCGTTCTCGACTCCTTCGGACCGGATCGGGTCATGTTCGGAAGCGATTGGCCGGTATGCCTGTTGTCGGCAACGTATGAGCAGGTATACGAAGCGCTTGCGGCCTTGCTGCCGGCGAATTGGGATGAAGTCGTGCGGGAGGGTATATGGGGCAGAAACGCGGCGAAATTTTACCGGCTGCAGGTAGAGGAATAAGCGGAGGTGCCGTGGGGCATGTTAGCTGCAGGTCGACCGGTAACGGGTTCCTGGTTTGTTACCCTTTGGTTTGCTGATAACTTCCTCCGTGTACAAGTCTAAATGTAAAAGTGAATCTTGTTCGTCCGTTTTCAGTGATTTTTCTCTTAAAACGTGCATAAGTGCAGGTAGAAGATGCGTAAATGGATAATATTGGTTGCTTTCGGGAATCTAGATGCATTTCTGCATGCAGAATGCTCCAACAACCGATATTAGCTTAAACAACATGCACTTTTGCAGGTAAGTTCTGAAATGCGAATCTAATGCTCTTGAAAAAGAAGCCTCCAAACCACGACGAAAGTGGGATGGAGGCTTCTATATGTTGCTTAATGGCAATCCGGGGCATCATTATAAATAATGCTGTCGCCGTTCAGAACGATGAGCGGCTGAGGCACATACGGCTTTGCTTCCGCAACGTTCGCCCGGTCCTTTTGTCCGTAAATAGCTATAACAACCGCTGCGATGGCGATTGCGGGTATCGTAATCCACTTTTTCTTCAACATGGGACATCGAGCTCCTTCCGCTGCACGAAACTATGTATGGATATTGTACCTCATTTCTGACCGAAATACTAGGGATTTTTCCGGGCACCGGAAACAGCGTCGGAATAATAAAAGAACCGCCATCCTGCGATGACGGTCTGAAACGGTATTTACGGATTCAATAACGCACCCCAGTTCGGGAACATGTTGCTGTAATTCCAAAAGCCTTCCTGCCATTGGAGTCCATCCCTCAAGTCGAAGAGCGGTTTGTTCGCAGAAGTGCCGTCTCCTTCGGTATTATCATATTTCTCTGGCGTACTGTTCCCAATGAAGTCCGGAATATCTCCGGGCGGGATATTGAGACTGATTTGCCCGGTTTCCCATACGTAGTAGATTTCTTGATCAGCAATATCGCTCAAGAGATGAAGCGGTATATAGGTATTGTTGTCGATTATGGCGGGAGCGGCGGCCATTGCTGTACGATTGCCGTTAACGACGGCCGAAGAGTCACCGATCGTCAGAACGGCTGATTGCTTATTGTAGAACGTTATCGTAACTTCGTCCCAAGTGTCCTTCCATTGGACCGTTGCGTTTAATTGATCGACCACCAGGTCGAGCGGTATCATGACCGCATCGCCGATGAGCATCGGAGGGGCGGGGAGATCGATTTGATTGTGCCGATAGTATGCTTTTACACTGTCCAATTGAAGGACGACGTCCAACCGGTATGGGTGTGGCTTGACTTCCTCAGCGGTATATGGCTTAACCTCCTCGGCCTTGAACGGCTTGACATCTTCAGCTTTGAACGGCTTGACATCTTCAGCTTTGAAAGGCTTAACTTCCTCGGCCTTGAATGGCTTAACTTCCTCGGCCTTGAACGGCTTGACTTCTTCGGCTTTGAACGGCTTAACTTCCTCAGCCTTGAACGGCTTAACTTCCTCGGCCTTGTACGGTTTAACCTCCTCGGCTTTGTATGGCTGAACCGCATTCGGCTGGGAAGGCTGGGACGGAGACGGCGAAGCATCCAGCGGTACCGCAGATACCGGCTTGCCATTGTCGTACGTAACTTCGTATCGTTTTCCGTTGACTGTTGCGATTCCTTTTCCGTGCATCGCTCCGGCTTTGAACGGTCCGGTATAAGATACGTCCTTCGTCACGAGCGTCCCGTTTCCTTCGAATTTGCCGCCCTTGATTTGTCCCGAATACTTCGATCCGTCCGGCCAAGTTTGAACGCCTTCGCCTTCAGGCAATCCTTGCTTGAAGGAACCCGTATACTTTGTCCCATCCTTCCAAACCGTTACGCCATTGCCTTCGGGAACTCCCGCTCGGAACATTCCGTCATAAACCGTTCCATCCGCGTAATATAATATTCCTTTGCCATGCATCTTCCCGTTCAGCGTCTCTCCTGTATACTTGGAGCCGTCACTGTATGTGATCGTCTCCACTTTGACCGAATCCGCATTTCTCGGTGCAACCGAATCCGCATTTCTTGGCGCAACCGATTCCGCTGTATAAGGCTTGACGGTTTCGGCCATATACGGCTGTATATCGGCGTGCACGACGGTCGACCAGCAACTGAAGGCCAAGATCGCCGCCGCGGTTCGTGCCGCCTGCTTGATTTTCATCGGATGGACTCCTCCTGCTCTTAGCATGTTCTGTCATCATTCTAGAAGAAGTACATTACAAAAAACTTACAAATCGCAAAGCGTCGGCTTTTCGTGACGAATCCGAAAAATGAGTAGGTATATTTTGCAAAAATATTGAAATCGATGTAACTTTTTTCGGTTTGCCGACGTCTATTCCTTTGTATGAACCTTATATGAACGAAGGATAGGAGGGAGAGTCAGGGGATGGGCTGGCTAAAGCGTGTCACCGCAAATAAAAATAGGGAAACGACGCCGACCAAACCGCTGCCTGGAGACGCCGCGGACTTGCCGGTCATAGGCCGGGAGGCGCTGCAGGAAAGTGCGGCCGCTACCGAAGCGCATGCCCGCGACGATTCGCAACCGCAGTTCGTGCCGACGGGTGGGAGAGAACCGCTCGCACGAGAGCCGATATTGACCGTCAGCCGAGTGGAGAGATCGTTTCAAGTCGGGGGTCAGCAGCTTCACGTATTGAAAGGTATCGATATGGAGCTTTTGCCGAACCGGCTCGTGATGCTGCGAGGCCGATCGGGCTCCGGCAAGACGACGCTGCTCAATATGATCGGAGGACTGGACCAGCCGAACAAGGGCGAAATTTATTTTATGGGCAACCCGTTTCATGAGTGGAACGACGATAAGCGGACGGAAGTCAGAAGGAAAAAAATCGGATTCATCTTTCAATCGTTTGCGCTCATGCCGCTATTGTCCGCCTGGGAAAACGTCGAGCTGTCGCTGCGGATGGCGGGAGTGCCCCGTTCCCAATGGAAGCCGAGAGTGCAGCATTGCCTGGAGCTGGTCGGGTTGGGCAAACGAATGCATCATCGGCCGTTCGAGCTGTCCGGCGGCGAACAGCAGCGCGTCGCCATCGCGAAGGCGATTGCTCACCGGCCTACGCTGCTGCTCGCGGACGAACCGACCGCCGAGCTGGATTCACAGATGGGGGCGCAAGTTATGGCGGTGTTCCGCGATATTATCCGGACCGAGCAGGTAACCATTTGCATGACGACCCATGACCCTACGATTTTGGAGGTAGCCGACCATGTCTATCAAATGGTTGACGGAAAATTCATTCATACATAACAAGCCGCTCAAGCCGATTCGATCCAGAGTGGTCGTATCGATCGTACTAGCCGCATCGCTGCTGACCGTTTCCGGGTGCTCGCTGCTTCCGAAGGAAGCCGAGGAAGAGACGCTTCCCGCGATCACGCCGCCCAAGCTGTCCGCTAAGCCCGAATACGCCGTCAAGACGACGACGCTCGAGACGAAGCTGCGCGGCGTCGGCAGGCTGATGTCGACGAAGGAAGAGACGCTTTATTTCACCCAGGATGTGAACAGGCGTTTGAAAGAGATTTATGTAAAAACCGGCGACGCCGTCAAGGCCGGCCAGTTGATCGCCGAGCTCGACGTTGCGACGCTGGAGAGCGATCTGCGGCAGAAGAAGCTGCAGCAGCGCAGCGAAGAGCTGAAAATGATCGAGATCATGCGCAAAAATGACGGATCCAAATCGGTTGAGGAGCTGGAGCAGGCCAAAATCCAGTTCGAGCTGAAAAAGGAAGAGCTCGCCAAGCTCGAGGAATCGATCGTCAAGGCGAAGCTGACCGCTCCGTTTGACGGAACGATCGTCTCGGTTGCGGTCAAGAAGGGCGACAATATTCAAGCCTACGACGATATTGCTGTCATCGCCGACCTGAACGAACTGACCGTGGCTGCGGAGCTGACCGCGGACGATCTGAAGAAAGCGGCTGTCGGCATGGAGGTTGTCGTCGACATCAACTCGGCGGGGCAGCACAAGGGCAAGGTGAAGCAGCTGCCGCTTCCGAAGCAGGACAGCGGACAAGGGCAGCAGCCGGGACAAGGCCAGAATAAACCGAAAGATTCGATCGACAATTATTTGCTCGTCGAGCTCGAGCAGTTCCCGAAAGGACTGAACCGCGGGACGCCGCTCAGCATCTCGGTCATAACGCAGCGCAAGGAGAACGCAGTCGTCATTCCCGCCGCCGCGCTCCGTACGTATTCCGGACGAAATTACGTTCAGGTTGTCGACGAGAAAGGAAACAAACGGGAGGTTGACGTCGAGATCGGCCAGCAAACGTCCACCGAAGTGGAGATCCTCAAAGGCCTGCAGCCGGGGCAAAAAGTGGTGGGGAGATAACGCCGATGCCGATGCTCCGATTTTTGTACCGAAAAATGTGGAACAACCGCTGGATGACGCTGAGCACGCTGCTCGGGCTCATTGTCGCGGTTTCGTTCACGACCAGCATTCCGATGTACTCCGACGGCTCCCTGAAGCGGGTCGTCGCCAAAACGCTGCTCGACAATACGGACGGCTTGCCGCCCGGCTCGACGCTGATCCGGTATCAGGCGGTCGGTTCGGACAAAGCGGACCTGGAATCGCTGCAGGATGTCGACACATATATAAAGGAAGATATTCCTGGCCAAATCGGTTTTCCGGTAACCACTTATGTGAAGACTTACTCGATCAGAGGCTCGCAGGTAACCCCGGTCGATCCGTCCAAGACGGACCCGAGCAAGCGGCGGCAGATGACGATATCGTCGTGGAGCGGCTTGGCAGACCATATTGAGATGTCGAACGGCAATCCGTTTTCCGATCAGGTGAAGAACGGGGTCATCGAAGCCGTAGTATTTGAAGAAGCGATGTACCGGGGCGATTTCCGCGTCGGAGACGAGTTCAACTACCCGTTGACGGGCGGACTCGGGATCGCGCCGCTGAAGGTGAAAGTCGTCGGAACGTTCAAGCCGAAGCAGGAGAACGATCCGTATTGGTATCAAGGCTTCGAAGGTCTTCTGAATAGCTTTATCGTCAGCGAAGAAGTTTTCCAGAAAGAATTGCTGCAGCAGAAAAAAATTCCGCTCAACTTGGCGAACTGGTATTACGCCTTCGACTTGAGAGAGATCAAGACGAGCCAGCTGTCCGATCTGTCGCGCAAGCTGGACCGGCTCGACATTACGCTGTATCAGAAGCTGAAGGAAACGAAGATCGATTTCTCCTTTAAAGAAATGCTTTCCGAATTCAAGAAGCAGAGCTTGCAAATGCAGATGATGCTGTTCACATTGGCCGCGCCGATGATCGCGATGGTGTTCTACTATATCGTGATGAACGCGCGTCAGTCGCTCGACCGCCAGCGGAGCGATATCGCCGTGCTGCGCAGCCGGGGGGGAAGCACCCGCCAAATCATTTGGGTTTATTTGCTGGAAGGGCTTCTGCTTGGCGGCATCGCGCTCGTGATCGGGCCTATGCTCGGCTGGATGATGGCCAAAGGCATCGGCTCGTCCAATGGATTCCTGGCCTTCGTGGACCGGAAATCGGTACCCGTCGGGGTGACGAAAGAGGCGCTGTTGTACGGCGCCGCGGCCGTTGCGCTTGCCATTCTGGCCAGCGTCGTGCCTGCCGTCTCGTTCGCAAGGTCGTCTATCGTCAGCTACAAGCAGCAGCTGGCACGTTCGGACCGGAAGCCGATATGGCAGAGGTGGTTTCTCGATATCGCGCTCGTCGCATTGGCGGGCTACGGCTATTATTCGTTTCAGAACTATCAGATTTTATCGGCGAGAACCGGACTGACGAACGACCAGCTGCAGGTGCATCCGCTGTTGTTCTTCGTTCCCGCGCTGTCCATCTTCGCACTCGGGCTGTTTTTCCTGAGGCTGTTCCCTTGGCTGCTGCGGCTTGCCAACTGGCTCGGCAAAACCTTTTTGCCCGTGCCGATCTACCTGACGCTGACGCAGCTGTCCCGATCGTCCAAAGCGTATTATCCGCTCATGCTGCTGCTCATTCTGACGCTCGGACTGGGTGTATACAACTCATCCGCAGCACGGACGATCGACCTCAACTCGACCGAACGTACGTTGTACCAATATGGCACCGATGTCATCCTGCAAACGGTATGGGAAGGGTACTCGGAATCGCCTGCCCCTTCGCAAAGCGGCGGAGGACAGGGGCAAGGCCAAGGTCAAGGAGGCGGAAGTCAAGGCGGAGGCCAGGGAGGTCAAGGAGGACAAGGGGGTCAAGGGGGTCAAGGGGGTCAAGGAGGCCAAGGCGGTCAAGGAGGCTCCGGCGGAGGCGAGCAAAATTCGAAAGTGCTGTACGTGGAGCCGCCGTTCGAGATGTACCGGACGATGGAAGGCGTAGAGCATGCCGCAAGAGTTTTGCAGACGAAAGGCAATATCGTCGTGTCCGGCAAATCGCTCGGCCAAGGTACGGTCATGGGCATAGACAATGTCGATTACGCCGAAGTGGCTTGGTTCCGCAACGACTTGTTTCCTGCAAACCCAAGGCAATATTTGAACCTACTCGGCGCATACGAGCAAGCGGTCATCATACCGGAGTCGTTCGCGAAGAAGCATCAGCTGAAAGCAGGCGACTTGATCTCGATCGCGATCCAGCAGCAGATGGTCGAATTTGTCGTGGTTGGCATCGTCCCTTACTGGCCGTCGCAATTCCCAGACCAATCGCCGTTTTTCATCGCCAATCTGGATTACATATTCGACCAGGCGCCTATAACTCCATACGAAGTCTGGCTCAAAATGAAACCCGGCGCCAAGCTCGCGCCGATTATCGAATCGATGCAGGCGAAAGGGATTCAGCTCGTCAGCTACAAAGATGTACGAAACGAACTGATTACGCAGAGCAAACACCCGTCACGCGGCGGCGTATTCGGCATTTTGAGCCTCGGGTTCCTCGTTTCGGTGCTCGTATCCCTGATCGGTTATGTACTTTACTGGTTTTTCAATTTGTCCAGCAGGGTCGTCCAGTTCGGGGTGCTTCGGGCGATGGGGCTGTCGCGTAAGCAGTTGACGGGGATGCTGCTGCTCGAGCAAGCGTTCACCGCAGGCTTATCCATTGCTCTCGGTTTTGCTATCGGGAAGCTCACCAGCGTGCTGTTCCTGCCGTTTCTGCAAACGGCGGAAAACGCGAAGATGCAGGTGCCGCCGTTTAGGGTCGTATTCGAATCGAAGGACATGTATCAGCTTTACGGCGTCGTCGCCTTCATGATGGTGACGGGAGCTACACTGCTCTTGCTGCATATCCGCCGGCTGAGAGTGCATCAAGCGGTCAAGCTGGGGGAGGAGCGGTAACCGATGATTTATTGCGAAGGGCTCGTCAAAATTTACAAAACCGACGAAATCGAAGTCGTCGCGCTCCAAGGACTGAACATATCGGTCGAAGCCGGCGAGATGATGGCGATTATCGGCAACAGCGGAAGCGGGAAGTCGACGCTGCTCAATATTTTGGGCGGCCTCGACCGTCCTTCCGCGGGCCAGGTGCGCGTCGGGGAATGGGATTTGCTGAAAATTACCGACGACCAGCTGGTCGAGTACAAACGCAAGACGGTCGGCTTCATTTGGCAAAATAACGCGCGCAACCTGCTTCCTTACTTGACCGCGCTGGAAAACGTGGAAATGCCGATGATGCTGAACGGAAAAATTGACCGCGCCTACGCCAAGCAGCTGCTGGAGTGGGTCGGATTGAAGGATCGCCTGAACAATAAGCTGTACCAGCTGTCCGGCGGGGAGCAGCAGCGCGTCGCCATCGCCATATCGTTATCCAACAGGCCATCGCTGCTGCTGGCCGACGAACCGACCGGCTCCGTCGATACGCAGACGTCGGATATGATCATGAACATCTTCCGTCGGCTGACGAAGGAGCTCGGGGTAACGATCGTCATCGTCACGCATGACCTGACGCTTGCCAGCAAGGTCGACAGGGTAGTGGCCATACGGGACGGATTGACCAGCACCGAGTTCGTGAAGCGGAATCCGAACTTGGGCGGGGACGGAGCAGACGAAGCCGAAGCCCGCCAAAGCATCAAGGAAGGCCATGAGGAATACGTCGTGTTGGACCGGGCGGGACGGCTGCAAATTCCGAAGGAGTTTTTGCAGGCGCTGAACATTACGAACAAGGCATCGATGGAGTTCGACGGCAAGACGATTACGATCAAATCGCCGAATCAATTGGGGGGAACGACCGAATGAAACAATCGAAACCGAAATGGCTCAAAACGGCAGCCAGCATTACGATGGTAGCTACATTGACCGTGCCGATCTTGGCAGCGTGCAACAAGGCGGGAAGCGCGGACGACAAGACGGAGCGGGTGCTCCGCATCGCGACGCAGTATTACGGCGAGGAAGACGAGTATTTCCGCCAGCAGTTCACGGAAATTTTCGAATACAACAATCCGAACATTAAAATCGAGATCGTATCCGCGATGAACCCGGATCAATACCGGTACGGTGGAAGGCCCGAAGGAGAGAAGCGGGAAGACCCGAACGAGAAGATGAAGGAGCTCATCAACAGCGCGAATCCGCCCGATGTGATCTTGATGAACTTCGATCAGCTGCCCGACTTGATCTCGAATAATATGCTCAAGCAGCTGGACACGGATATTACGAAAGATAAATTCGATATGACGGACATCGTGCCGGCCGTACTGGACGGGATCAAGTCGGTGGGCGACGGCAAATTGTTCGCGCTCGCTCCGACGTTCTCGTCTCAGGTGCTGCTGTACAACAAGAAACCGTTCGACGATGCGGGTGTACCGTATCCGAAGGACGGCATGACCTGGGATGAAATGTTCGATCTGGCGCGCCGCGTTTCGAAGGGCGAAGGCGAGAACCGGGTGTACGGCTTCTCCTTCAATCAATACAGCTACGGTTCGAAGGAAAATCTGTTCTACGAGATGGGGACTTATTCGGCGCCGCTGCAACTGCGCATGTTCAGCGACAATGCGGAGAAAATGACGGTCGATTCCGACGGCTGGGAGAAAGTATGGACGACGATGATCCAGCTGAGCAAAGAAAAAATATTCCCGGAACCGGTCGACTACAGCAAGATGGATGCGGTAAGACGGGCTTCCTCGATGGACGGCGCGTATAACCCGTTCCAGAACAACACGTTCATGAGCGGCAAGCTGGCGATGACGATCGGACAGCAATATTCGATCAACGAACTCATTCGCGCCAATAAAAGCGCACAAAACATTAAAGGCTACACCCCGATCGATTGGGATATCGTTACGGTTCCGACGCATCCTCAAGCGAAAGATGTAGGCGGCAACGTATTCCTGAACGGCTTGATGGGCATTAACGCCAAAGCGCAAAATCCTACTGACGCTTGGAAATTCATCAAGTTCATTAACGGCGAAGATTGGGCGAGACTGAAGTCGAAGAGCGTCAACCAGCTCGTATCGCGTGCGAAATATATTCAACCGCGCGAAGGCTTGCAGTACAATGTCAAAGCATTTTATTCGCTGAAGCCGATTCCGGCGGAGAATGAAATGAGCAAGCTGTACCGTCAATATCAGAACATCGGGCAAGTCAACTCGATGGGCATGCAATATTTCAAGAAAGCGATCGAAGGCACGACTACGGTGCGCGAGGCGCTGAAGGAATGGCAAACAGCCGGGGACGCCGCGCTGAAACAATTGAAAGAAAATCCGAACGCCCCGATCAACGTAATGCCTGGCGGTGGCAAACCAATGATGATGCCTGCAGGTTAACTGCAACGCAAGTAAACCGGATCGCTTCCATGCGGTCCGGTTTTTCACCTATAGACGCATATCTGCATGGACGAATTCCTGCGTTCGGGTAAGCGATTACGTGCTATAATGGGATGTACATGACAGGAAAGGGGAGATTACGATGCCTAATCGGGTTCATAGTAAAGAGGTCAAAGAAGCCGCACTGCGCAAGCTTGCCGAACGCGGCGTGCAACTGGAGGATATCGCTCTAATCGTTTATGAGATGCAATCTCCCTACAATACCGGTTTGAAGCTCGAGATGTGTCTGGACAGCGTAAAAGCGGTGCTGGAGAAACGAGAGCTGCAGCATGCCATCCTCGTCGGGATCGAGCTGGACCAGCTCGCGGAGAAGAAGATGCTCTCCGAGCCGCTGCAATCGATCGTAGAGGCGGACGAAGGCTTGTTCGGCTGCGACGAGACGCTGGCGCTCGGTTCCGTCTTCGGTTACGGAAGCATCGCGGTTACGACGTTCGGCCATCTGGACAAGCATAAGATCGGCATCATCAAACGACTCGATACGAAAGCCGGCAAAGGCGTCCATACATTTCTGGACGATTTGGTCGCGAGCATTGCCGCATCCGCGGCGAGCCGGATCGCACATCGGCTGCGCGATGACGAAGAACGGTCCGAGCAAGCGGGGAGAGCCTCCGCACTGCCGGAGGAAAACGCAGGCTAATCGGAGCGGTACATGCGCTCCTTCATCAATCCCCGGAGCCGTCCGGGGATTTTTTTAACG
Source organism: Paenibacillus mesophilus (assembly GCF_005938385.1). Classification (GTDB taxonomy): domain Bacteria; phylum Bacillota; class Bacilli; order Paenibacillales; family NBRC-103111; genus Paenibacillus_AB; species Paenibacillus_AB mesophilus. Next base: position 12,412 of record NZ_VCRA01000017.1, on the reverse strand, counting down.
ATTCAGAAAATTTAACTTTGCCTAGGCGTTAAAGCGAAGTGCGAGTTTCTGAACGTTTTTTTTATATCATTTTGGGCGGAAGTCCGTAAAAAAAACGGGGAGATGGGATATGCTATTAGAAGATGAACAATAAGGGAAAGGAACGATCGCACATCATGAGATGGGTATATTGGGTCAAATTGTACGAAAGCAAATTCCAAGCGGGCTGTCTGGCTAAACGGATGGAGGAGGATTGGTGGATTTACGGTTACGAATGTCCGCAGTCCGTCGAAGTGTACCGCTCCAAAAAAGGCCGCTTCGGAGTGAGGTATCAACTATAACCTGCTTGAGCTGATTATACAATATTTTTTTGTTGACATACTATTCGGTTATGGTGTATATTTATTTTTGTCGCTGTTCAAGAAGGACGGCTTTTTCCAACGACGCGGGGTGGAGCAGCCCGGTAGCTCGTCGGGCTCATAACCCGAAGGCCGCAGGTTCAAATCCTGCCCCCGCAATTGTATCTTCACAAAGAAGGGCCCTTAGCTCAGTTGGTTAGAGCGGTCGGCTCATAACCGATTGGTCGGGGGTTCGAGTCCCTCAGGGCCCACCATATTCAATCTTTAACTAGATTGATAGATTGTACAAGCTACGCCGGGGTGGCGGAATGGCAGACGCACAGGACTTAAAATCCTGCGGGGGCGACCCCGTACCGGTTCGAGTCCGGTCCTCGGCAGTACAGCGAACGAAAACCTCTTCAGATTACCCGATGAGAGTCGGGCAGTGTCTGGGGAGGTTTTATTTTGTTCGTAAAGATAGCCAAAGTGAAGAAATAGTTGCATGTACGTGGGATGATCATCTGGACAAAGGCTATCCAGCGGTCAGGAGTCGTTCGATGAAATTGAGCCGAGTGTACTCGATCATTTGGGGCAAGATATTATTAAGCAGTAACAACATGCAATAACAGGCTCGTCTTGATAATAGCCGAGTTGGTGAACTGCAAAAGATGCTCGTCATACCGATTTAACTATGACAAAACGATATGTGGCTTGAACCAGTGATGACGGGAAAGATCAGCATGAGTTAGCATCTCCGATCAATCGTTTAGTGCCTGATAAGAAGCGGGTCCCTTAATGGGGCATTTTTTTTGTTAAGGCTAAATAAAAATTCAATTCGTACTTGTTGCTTCATATCCGTAGTCACGCTCGACCTTGCAAACCCTCGTTTTATATTGGAGATACCAATCTGACATTCCTTTACGTTGTGCCATTAGATGTCTCTCGTTTTGTTTCCATTTTTGGATAGATTCAAGAGAATCCCAATACGACACAGTGATGCCTAAACCTTCTCGGACGCTTTCCACACTCAAAAATCCAGGTTGGATTGATGCAAGCTTCACCATTTCATCCGCCATTTCAGCATAACCATTATCTCCTTCTGTTCGTTCAGAAGTAAATATTACCGCATAATAAGGTGGCTGTGGTGTTCGGGCAATACCGCTCATATAATTCCTCCGTTTATAATGATTGCAAAGTCGTTTTAAGCCTTTCTCACTATAAACTTAGGAAGAAAAGGACGTTTGTAGAAGATTGATGGTTGTCATCTACTTTTTTTCTTATTCGACGTTGTGTTCCCAAATTCCTTGCTTTCTAAATAACGGAACCAAGCCAAATAATGTATGTTCTGACGGTCATGTAATTCTCTTTGTAATGAGTATAGGCAAACTTTCCATTGTGGAATCCTTCAATTGGAAATATAATGTAATTTAATTTGACTATATAATCCAGCAGATGGAGTTCGTGACGGTATGGCGGTGGAGTAGTTACCGATTATTTATGGGTTTAAGGTAGAGGGAAACTAGAAAATTTATCAGTCTATTGGAGCGGAGCGTGTTATCATGCAACTCGAAACGAGGCAGTTGATCATTAGAGAATTTACGGTTGAAGACACGCTTGCCGTTCATGATTATGCTTCGAATACCGAGGTAGCCAAATACATGATCTGGGGGCCGAATACGGAAGAAGAGACGGCGTCGTTTATTGATCGTGCTATTGAAATGCAACGCAGACAGCCACGACTTGATTATGAGTTTGCGGTCGAGTTAAAAGAAGAGGGTCAACTGATTGGTGTCTGCGGGATTCATCTTTCAGAACCTTTACAGGGCGAGATCGGTTATTGTTTTCATCCATATAGATGGGGGCGGGGATATGCTTCCGAATCAGCCAAAGCGCTGCTTCAGTTCGGATTCGAAAATCTTGGACTGCACCGCATTTATGCGACATGCCGTCCTGAAAATATCGGCTCTGCCAAAGTGATGGAGAAGATCGGCATGAAGTACGAGGGACATTTGCGCGGACATATGCGGCACAAAGGAAAGTGGCACGATTCCTTTCAGTATTCCATACTGGAGGACGAATACGCAGAACTCGCACTCACGAGTAAAAGGGTCTGACACCTTCTTTCCCCGCATCGACGAGCATCCCGATATAGAAGAAGCGTTGTTTGTCCAATTGAAAGCAGTAAACATGAATTGCAACACGATCATCCATGGCGATTACAATCTGGGAAATGTCCTCGTTGGTCCAACTCAATACACGATCATAGATTGGACGAATGTGCAGCTTGGGGATCGCAGATATGATTTTTCTTGGGCCAGTTTCCTGATTCGAATATACAACGAAGAGGTAGTGTATCAGCAATTTATCCGTACATATTTACTCGAGATTCCGACTTCCGGAGATGATATGGCTCGTTTTGAATCTATAGCGTGCTTGAGGTGGCTTTTGCTCAACCGTATAGCGAATGTTCCGAAGAATGTTGATACAGATAGCCGCATACACGATTTCCTGCTTCAGGATAGCTTGATTCCCAAGAGGCTGTCTTTGTTTATTTAGCCGTGCATGCATTAGGAGAAGTGGGTTACCAGAAGGTGAATACGCACGTATATAGCTACAATGAACGATCGATCCGACTGCATCGGGCGTTAGGCTTTGGCGGAAAGGTCAACTCCGTAACATGATCTATACGAATGGGAAGTACTATGATGAGATTCAATTTGGCATGACCAAGGATGAGTTTATAGCCCGAATCGTCGAAAAGCATTGATTATGTCTAAATGTTAGTACTTGAACCAAGGGGGACAGCGATGAATATTCGATTGGCAACCGAGACGGACATCGATCAACTGATCCGAATGCGCTGGGATTTTACTTACGAGCATGCACCAGGCATCGTCGCGTCCTATGAAGATTTCTATGAAGAGTGCAAGTTATTTCTTAAGGATGTTATTGACGGTGGAAAATGGTTCATTTGGGTAGCTGAGGTGGATTCCCGAATCGTAGCCCATATCTACATTGACCTGATCAATAAGGTGCCGCGGCCAGGACGTATCACTAATCCATTTGCCTACATGACTAACGTTTACACGGTTCCCGAGTTTCGCTCGAGGGGGATAGGCAGCCAGCTATTGAAACAAATCAGGCAATGGGGAAGGGACAAGAAACTTGAGTTCATAATCGTTTGGCCGAGTGAAGAAGCCGTTCCCTTTTATTCAAATAACGACTACAAGCATTGTACCGAACCAATGGAGCTTGCATTGGATTGAATTGAACCCCGTACCGGTTCGAGTCCGTTCCTCGGCAGTACAGTGAACGAAAACCTCTTCAGACTACCCGATGAGAGTCGGGCAGCTTCTGAGGAGGTTCTTGCTTAGCGTACTTTCGATTCGCCCTCATCCCCGCCCCGGGGCTTTTTTCTTGCCAAAAAACTCGGGATATAGCATGATAAGATTGAACTGTTTTTGGAACGGTTACGTTTACTAGGGTAAGGTCGTTATGAGAACGGCCGGGGAGTGCCGGAAAACATGCATAAAGCAACGGATGGAGAACTGATGCGGCTCATTCGCGGACGGGATCGCGATGCTTTCGAGCAGTTGTATGACCGTTATGTGAAGCTGGTCTATTCGTTTGCCCTGAAGTCGGTTCGAAGCGAACAAGCCGCGAGAGAAATCGTACAGCTTGTTTTCATGCGTTTATGGACGACGGAGAAAGGATACAATCCGGATAAAGGGCAATTCGTGAACTGGCTCATCACCGTGACTCGCAACATGAGTATCGATTACACCCGCAATCAGCGCAAGCATGAGGCGACTATAGCGATCGAACCGGACCAATGGGTGAAAATACCGGACGACAGTTTGAATACGCCGGAGGCGAACCTCAACCGGATAGGGATGCGCGAGCAAATACGCGACGCATACCGTTTGTTATCCGACAACCAGATCAAGCTGATCGAACGGGTATACTGGGAAGGCTACACATTAAGCGAAATAGCGCAAATGAATAACGAGCCGCTCGGTACGATCAAGAGCCGGCTTCATCAATGTTTGAAAGTGTTGCGCAAGCATTTGACCTTGCAGGAGGAGGAGACATGACGATGGAGACGAGAAACGGACTTCCTTGCGAATATTTGATCGATTGCTTGATTGGCGAGGCTACCGCAGCCGAGCGCAAGGCGTTTGAGCGCCATCTGCCCGATTGTCCTTCCTGCTCCAGACAATGGAAAGAGATGTTGGAAGTGTGGAACAGCTTGCCCGGCGCTGCGGACAGCTCGGACCCTCCTGCAGGGTTGAAGGAAGAAGTGATGCAATCCATCTTCGGGGTAGAGAAGATTAATAGTCACGTCCAACGAGCATCAACCGCCGAGCAAGACGAACCGTCCCCGCTTCGGGTGCCGGAGACTGTCTCCGCGCCGTCCGCCTCGCCCCGCCCTCGGCGTAAATATGCACTAGGTGCTGCGGTTGCGGCTATCCTCCTGGCTGCTTGCATATGGTTTTATTCGGCGCACAGCGACGATTCGTTCGTTGTCAATGCGATCGAGCAGCCGCTTTACGTCGAGCAGACGTATGTGCTGAACGCATCCGAAAGCTCGGGAGCGGATGCGCAGGGAACCGGCTGGGTCGTCTGTCAAGGCAACAAGAAGAAGCTAGTGCTGAATACAAGCGGTCTAGCCGCAACGAGCAACGACGAAGCGTATCAAGTATGGCTGATCCATGAAGGCAAACGACAAAACGCGGGGACGTTCTGGGTCGATCCGAAAGGCAACGGGGTGCTCGTCTACGATTTGCCGCGGAGAGATGCGGAATTCGATACGATCGGGATCACGCTTGAGCCGGATTCGCGGGGCAATCAACCCCGGGGCAAAAAAGTGTTGGGCAATTAACGAAGCGAATGCGAAAAAAAGGACCTCCGGCATGAAACCGGGAGTCCTTTTTCTTGTGCATGCGAGTCATTTCGGATTATTCAGCACCGGCGTATAAGAAGAGGCGACGAACGTATCCACCTTCGCTTCGGTAATGACCTGAGGGTAAAACTTGCCGGGCTCCGGCTCATGCAAGGCATAAGAGATCACGGCGTTGCCGTCTTCTCTAAATTCGATGGCCGTTACGGTGATCCGGTACCCTGGGTTCGGCTTCTCGCCCCAGACAAGCGTCACTTTGTTCACTTCTTCGTTAACTTTCGTCACGTTCAGCTTAATATCCGCTTGTATCGGAGGCTGCTTCGGCAAAGGAGTATGCTCCTTGGAAAATTGGATGGCCGCATGCAGCATTCGGGCCGCTTCGCTGCGGGTGATTTCATTCTTCGGATAAAAATATCCGTTATCGAGCTCGGTCATTTTGCCGAGCAGCAAATGCTGAATGCTGTTCATATACGCTTTAGTTACGTCCTTCTCGTCCTTCATGACGACGTACATTTTGACGAAAGCGTAATCGCCTTTAGCCGTTAAAGCGTGGAATAACAGATCGGCGTACTGCTCTTTGGTCAAGTTTTGCATCGGATCCGCATCTTTCGGAATCGGTACTCCGTTTAAAGAAGCATAGAGGAAAGCCTGAGCATACCACGCGTCGTCGGGTATTTTCGTAAAGATGTCGCTGGCCTTGGGCTCTTTAATGAATTGGATATGCGCGATATTCAAATCGAATGCCTTGACAAGCATGACTACTGCCTGAGCCATCGTCACTTTGCCTTTCGGTGCGAAAAGTTGTTCCGTTACCCCATTCACGACGCCCTCTCTCTGCAGAGCGGCGATTTGCGCCTCGTTAGGATCGCCTTGCGTGTCGGAGAAAGCATATACCGTTCCTCCGAGCATCAGGAGCAGCGCCAATAGGGCCGCTGTCGCTATTGTTAAACGTTTCTTCATTAAGTATCACCCGCCTCATTGGGATTAGGAATGCGATCGATCGTTCCAACCTTACAAACGATGCCGGCTAGGAAAAAGTTGCATGTCTCCGTCATTTTTTTGCGGCGGTCGAAGTGCATACTACGATCTGAGGTGATATGCATGGCGCAAAAGCACAAACGCCAGCGCTATCGGACGCTGAATGTCCGGCAGACTGGCGTTTTACTCATGAATCAGTCGTTCAATCCGGCTCTGCACGTTCCAGTGCCGGGGGAAGCGTCGGCCGGCGAATAAGCGATTAAAGTTACGTCCTGTCCGGTTTCCCGCTGCAATCGTTCTTCCAGGCGTACGATTTCGCTGATGAGGGACGGATTATCGTGAAAGTCGGTGTACGTATACTCGTCTCGTGTGGTCATGTGAACTCCCCATTCCGTTTAGTCGCTAATGACTAGATTCACCGGAATGGCCCGGTACTATTCAAATCCGGGGGGAATGTTTTTTGTGCTTTATCCGGAGTTGACGTATCCGGCAGGTGTTACGTATAATATAAGAACAAACGTTCTTATTTGGAGGGTTGTTCTTATGAATAAATTCGCAATCGATAGTACGGCCGACCGGCAGTATGAAGAAAATATACGTTCATTGGCCGTCGCCATGTTTACGGAGAAGGTGGCCATCGTTACGGTGCGGGGCGATTCGGAGCACCAGACGATCCAAGGCCGGATAACGAAGCTGGACAAGGAACGGAAGCGAATCAAGATCGAGAACGCCGAAGAATATTGTTGGGTCGACTTCCCGGACGTCGCAGGCATCGAATTGGTGCTCGATTGAACGAAGATACCCCGATATGGTATGCTTAAAGCAAAAATATAGTGGAGCAGAGTGAGTCGGATGATCGCAACGGAAAACATATCGGGAAAGTTGAATCAATTTGCGGAGCAAGCCCAAGACTTGATTTTTTTGCTGAGGGCCAAACAAAATCAGGATGGGATCAGTACTTTATCCGTGAAAGAAATGGCGACAGTATTACATACTTCCGTCGATGCAGCCAAAGGAAGGATCGACAAGCTGATCGGACTCGGGCTGGTCGAGAAGATCGGTTCGAATTCGTATAAAATGATACATTCCGACTTGGAACGCACTTCGTACGGTGCGGTAACGAAGCTAGCGGCTATTCTTTCGGATATGCCGAACGCCACCTACAAGGAACAGGCGGAAGCAATGGGGATTACCCAGAAGGAACTGGAAATGGTGTACGGGCTGCTTGTATATTTGCTCCGTACTTGATCATAACGAAAAAGCCCCGGAGATCCGGGGTTTTTGTCCGTTCATGCGACGAACGTCAATGCAAGTCCCGGAACCTGCGGTGCTCGGGGTGGCGCAGCTGCTTTTTGGCCGTGATGACAATTCCGGTGATCGAGACGACAATAAGCAGACAGCTTTCGAGAAACGAGATATAACCGTCGTTTGCCCACATGAATGCAAGAAACATGAGCAGCCACATGTTTACGTAGATGTATTCATACAGTAGTCTCAGCATTGTCAACCTCCTGCGCTACATGGTTCAATCCTACCTGTAAGTACCAACAGCATATGCCGTCTGGGCGCTCGTGATGCTTGCTTATGCCCAATATTAGGCTTGCCCGCGAGGGGAATTGCTTATCATGTTCGATCGGCGGTGCGCATATACTGGTATCACCCGGATACAGAGGTGATGCGATATGGAACGGAACGGCTCGGCCGTTAGAGGTTTACTGTTTGCAGTCATGCTCGTAGCACCGGTTTGGGCCTTGCTTGCTTGGCTGTGGAGTCACTCGTGAGAGTGGCTTTTTTCGTTGCCGCAGGTCGTTAAGCGCTTCAGTCGGAGAAATCGAATTGCGAGCCTACGAAATAACCGAGCGTAATAAAGCACAAGCACCAGAAAAGAGCGCCGAATCCGGCGTATAATAAATATTTGCGTTGGTTCATTCCGCTGACGCCGGACAAGTAGCAAATCAAATGCCGAATGCCCGGGATGAAATAACCGAAGCTTACGGTCCATAGTCCGTAACGGTTAAACCATTTCTCGGCTTTGCCGAGACGCTTTGGCGTCAGCTTGACCCATTTGCCGTATTTCCACAGCAGCGGCTTGCCGAAGTGCCTTCCCGCCCAGTAGCTGCACGTCATTCCGGTCATAGCCCCCATAAAGCTGACCGTCAAGGCAATCGGGTAATCGAGCAGGTCCAAGGACGTCAAGTAGCCGACGAACGTCATCAGCAGCTCATCCGGAATCGGTATGCCTACGATGCCAAGGGCCAGCAAAACATACAGCGCGGTATATCCGTATTGGGCAATCATTTCTTGGACAAAACTCATGACTTCACTCCAACATGTATGCTTTCAACCGGATCCGTTTTGCAGGTTCAAACGCTACTTGTCCGACGGCTCCGCTTGACGGGCAATCGGTTTTCCGATCGCTTGAACGTCCAGAATGTCGAGCAGGAAGACGAAGGTCGGAATTCCGACGATCAGCCCCCAGACGCCGAAGAAGTGCTCCGAGAACAGCAGTACGACGAATGTGTAGAACATCGGCAATTTCGTCTTGGACGCCATCAAACGCGGGTTGAGCACATAGGCTTCCACGGCGTGAACGACCGTAATGATGACGAGCAGATAGACGATATACAGGATGCCGCCGATGCTGTAGGCGATTGCGCATAGCGGAATAAGGGACAGGAACACGCCCGCGACCGGTACAAGCCCGAGCACGAAAATAAGCAGCGCCAATACGAACAAGTTCGGAAAGCCCATGAGCCATAACGCCAGCGTCGTTGCAACACAATTGATAAAAGCGATGAGCAGCTGGGTTTCGATCACTTTGCCGAAGGTGAGAATGAACTTTCGGCCGAAAAATTCCACCTCGTTAAACAGCCAGGCCAGTTTGCTCGTGCGGAACTGCCTCGTAAAACGGACTACGTTTTCTTTGCCGAGCAACAGGAAGAAGCTCAGCAGCAAGGCGAGAAACAAATGAAAGCCCCAGTTGCTTACCTTCATTACAAATTCGAGTCCGTGCTTTACCGTACCTTGAATATCGATCGAGTTCAGAAACGAAACGAGATAACCCGCCAATTCGTTCTCCTGCGGCAGGGTGTTGACACGCTTGACGAGATCGATCAGCTGGCCGGTCTGGTTAATCATCGCCGGAAAGAGCTTGAAGCCCCCTGCGATCAGCAGAGCCGTAAGGATGAAATATTGCAACGATAAAATCACCTTGGAATTTACCGGGACGATCTTGTTCATTAATCGGGATGTATGGAAACACAGTTTGTCCATCAGGAAGGTGAGCAGGAAGGTCAATAAAATGACGTTGAGCATACTGCGAAGCAGCACGAGCAGCAGGCAAAACAGGCCGAGTATGGCGAAGCGCCGCACATCTTTTTTTTGCAGGAAGGTGATGATGAAGTTCATGGAAACATCCTTTCTACCGGGGACGCGTCATTGGAGTGCCCTCATTTTAGCAGAAAGGTGTGTATTTCATGTGTTCTTTAGACCCGATTTCCGCTCAGGACATACAAAAAACACAAACATCGGTTATACTGGAGCTGGAGCTTCGACGCTCGATCAACGAGTAGAAATACCGGGAATCGGGGTGCAGAGAAATGAAGCGAAACATCCTGCTCATTGAAGACGAGAGCCGGATCCGCGAAATTGTGGCGGACTACTGCGAGCGGGAGCAGTGGAACGTATACGAAGCGGAGAACGGCAAGCAGGCGCTGGATATGCTGGAAACGATGAAGCCCGATCTCGTCATACTGGATATTCTTCTGCCGGAACTGGACGGCTGGACCGTCTGCACGCGCATACGCGCGAAATCCGACGTACCGATCATCTTGCTGACGGCCAAGTCCGAGGACGATGACAAGCTGATGGGGTTCGAGCTCGGCGCCGACGATTACGTCACGAAGCCGTTCAGCCCGAGACTGCTGATCGCCCGGGCGAAGACGCTTATCAAACGGGTCGAGGGCACGATCGGCAAAGACGATCACTATGTCCGATTCGGACGGGTCGTCATTAACAAGCGCGCTCGCCGGGTGGACATAGACGGTAACGGGATTGACCTGTCGCCGAAGGAATATGAGCTGCTGCTCTACTTGCACCGAAATGACGGTATCGTGCTGTCGAGGGAAACGATACTGGATCACGTGTGGGGCTTCGATTACTTCGGAGATTTGAGGGTTGTCGATACGCATATCAAAAAATTGCGCGGCAAGCTCGGTGACGAAGCCCGCCATATTCGCACGGTCATCCGCGCCGGCTATAAATTCGAGGAAGACCGATGAAGAGGCGCGGCATTATCGTAAAGCTGTTCGCGATTACGGCGACTTTTTTTCTGGCGCTGTATGCGATCGTCCTCCTAGGCCAGCTGCTATTCTTCGAACGGTTCTACGAGCATCATAAGCTGAGTGCGCTGGAGAAAAAACTGAAATCGTTCGGGGAGCAGTACGAGCAGATGAAGGGCGACGATACCCGCATATCCCGCGAAATCGCGCTGTTCATAAACCGGAACAAGTCGCAATTGGCGATACTGACGCCGCAAGGGAAAGTATTGCACGATAATCCGTTTCGCATCGTAATCCGCGAGGAGGACGGGCACGAGGTCAAAATATCGTTGTCGCCGTTTGGGTCCGCCAAAGGGCGCGAATTGCAGGCGGCCAAGCTGAAGCGGGGGGACCGGGTCGAAGTCGAAGGCTTTTTCGAGGACGAGACGCTCCGTGACTGGCTGTACCCTGTCATGATCAAGAAAGCCGGCGTGAAAGAAATTCGCGGTCCGGAAGGACTTGAGACTCCTTTTCCAAAAACGCGGTTAAGCGGAGAAATTACCGAGCTGCTGCTCCCCGGACTGAAGCAGTGGAACATGCGGCAAGGGATGCTTTCGCTCGCGCTCGAGGAATGGTTCCCGCTTAAGGAAGAGCTTGCCGCCGAGCTGCAAAAAGGAAATATGGTGAAGGAAGAGTGGGCGGATTCGTGGAGCGGCGTACGCAGCTACATCGCCATCCAGCCTGTAATCAGAGACGGGCGTCTTACCGAGCTCGTATTCGCCTTCGCGTCGCTTCAGCAAATCAGCGAAGCTTACGATGCGCTGCAGCTATTCTACGTATATATCGGGATCGGCGGGTTCGCCCTGATCTTATTGCTGTCGCTCGTGTTCTCGAGAATCGTGTCGAAGCCTATTTTGTCGCTGAACAGCGTCGCCTTGCGCATGGCGAAGCTGGACTTCTCGGCAAAATCGCCGATGCGCCGCAACGATGAGATCGGCAGCTTGTCCGACAGCTTGAACAGCTTGTCCGAGTCGCTCGATCTCACCTTGAAGGAGCTGCAGCAAGCCAACGATCAGCTGCGGGAAGACATGGAAAATAAGCGGCAAATCGAGCATATGCAGAAAGAGTTCGTATCCAACGTGTCCCACGAGCTGAAGACGCCGCTTAGCATCGTCAGAGGCTTTGCCGAAGGGCTGAAGGACGGCGTGGGCGAAAGCAAGCGAGAACGCTATATGGAAGTCATTTTGGACGAGACCGAAAAAATGGAAGAGCTGGTCAAAGATTTGCTCGAGCTGACGAAGCTGGAATCCAAGTCGATCAAGCTGAAAAAAACCACGTTTTCCGTCAGCGAGCTGATGGAGGATATCGTCGACAAGCTGTCGCATCATTTGAACGTGAAACAGTTGAAGGTCGTCACCGTCACGGCCAATGAGCAATCGGTTATCGCAGATCCGGTCAAAATCGAGCAAGTGCTGTTCAATATTATGATGAACGCGATCCGGCATGCCGTTCCCGGCAGCGAGATCACGGTCCGGATCGATAGCGAGCACGACAGGGTGCGCGTTGCGATCGAGAACGATGGGGAGCCTATACCGGACGACCAGATCGATCATATATGGGAACGGTTTTATCGCACGGAACGATCCCGCAACCGCAAGACAGGGGGGACAGGGCTCGGGCTCGCCATCGTCAAGCTTATTCTGGAGCTGCATGAAAGCCGGTACGGGGTAATGAACACCGGGCGCGGGGTGTCGTTTTACTTTGTCTTGTAAGTCGGAATATGGCAAAAAGGCGGGACGGATGTCCAATGTCATTAAGTTAAGGCGAAGAGCCAAAATTAAGAACAAGAGCAGGTTATCGAAAAGATAGCCCGCTCTTTTTTTGCACGAAAATAAAAAATAGAACTTGACAAACAGTTGGTATGTGTGGCGAAGCCCCTTGAAAAACGAGGAGGTTAC
>NZ_VCRA01000016.1 GCF_005938385.1 Paenibacillus mesophilus | reverse complement strand
AGATTGCTCCGCCTTTCCAGAAGGAAGGATGCCCCTCCTCCACTTATTCGGTATTAGCTATCGTTTCCGATAGTTATCCCAAGCTTACAGGCAGGTTGCCTACGTGTTACTCACCCGTCCGCCGCTAGGCCCGAAGGCCTCGCTCGACTTGCATGTATTAGGCACGCCGCCAGCGTTCGTCCTGAGCCAGGATCAAACTCTCCAATAAGGTCCCGGTTCCCCGGGGTCCCCGAAAAGTAATCGGTGTTGCTGCGAAGCTTCACGTCACTTTTTGGGGTGAAGAAGAGCTGATTGCTCAATACTTAACACTTGCGTGTTTTGCTTTTCACTCGTTGTGCAGTTTTCAAAGAGCATTTTGTTGTGTTGCGACAGCGAAATTTACTATATCATATTTCACCGTTGCATTGCAACTTCTTTTTTTTCACCATCTACTCGAAGTTGTTTCATAGTCGAGCGACAGAATCATATGTTACCACGTTGCCGTTCAAAACGCAAGCGCATCATTTTTCCAAGCGAGGGTATTTAAATACCAAGCAAGCGCAGAGTCATTCAGCATTCGAAGCGTTTCGTAAAGACAACGAAAACTAATATAACACACTCGCATCCACTTCGCAAATGGAAATATTAAACTTGCTAGGAACGCTTCGTCCGGCTAACGGCCAGCCTTGTTTTGTCCAGCAGCGGAATCACTTTATCCTGCTGGCGGCTGGCAATCGTAAGGAACAAAATATCGACTACGTTCAGCTGTGCGATTCTCGAAGCCATCGCACCGCTTCGAATACTCTGCTCGACGGAGCTCGTGAACAGTCGGATATCTCCCAGCTCGGCGACGGGGGAAGAACCGAATTTGGTCAGCGTTATAATGGTCGCCCCTTGTTTCTTCGCTTCCGTCAGCGATTGAATGATCTCGTCCGTTTGTCCGGAATATGAAATACCGAATGCCACATCGTTCTCCGTCAACGTAACGGCTGACGTCAACTGCGCATGAAAATCGGCATAAGCTTGGCACCACCAGTTGATCCGGCTCAGCTTCTGATGAATATCCTGCGCAATGACAGCCGAAGCACCCATTCCGTACACATCGATTTTGCGGGCTTTGGAGAGCGCCTCCGCCGCCTTCTCTACTTCCTCGGATGAAAGCACCGATACGGTGTCTTGTATCGATTGCTTGTTATTATTGCTTACCGCCTGAATGATCTCCTCAACGGTCGCTCCCATCTTAATCTCTTCATAGGTGCCGCTTGGCAAATTCGAGCTTAGATCGCCGGCAATGCGCAGCTTCAGTTCTTGGAATCCTTTCATATTCATCGTCTTCGAGAGACGAATGATCGTCGCCTCGGAAACGCCGCTATATTCCGCGAGCTTCTGTACCGAAAGCTTGACTACATCTTTAGGATATTCCAATATATAATCCGCAACTTTTCGTTCGGACGGTTTCAATTGATCCAGTATGGCCTTTAACGCCACAAGCCCGCCATTCATCTTAATCACTCGTTTCTTATAAACCCAACTTTAGCAGCATTTGTTCTGCAAAAGTTGAGTTATAAATGGAACTTCACAAATCTAGCTTAACCGATGCGCCACGCCTGTGCAAATACATTTTCCAGCCGCAAACCGGAACATTCAAAATAAGGATCGTCCGGAAATTGAACCCGCCGCCGTCATAGAACCAATATAGAGTGAAGGAGGCCGGCCCCTGATGAATGTTCAACCCCCAAACGAACTGCTGCAGCGTATAGGCAACGGAGACCGAGAGGCGTTCGGCCAGCTGTACGAATCGACCCGCGATCAAGTGTATCGAACCGTCTACTTTCTGCTGAATCAAAAACAGGATACTTCCGACGTAGTCAGCGAGGTCTTTATGGAGCTGCTCCGCAGTCTGCCCAGCTACAACGACGATAAGCCGTTCCGTTCCTGGTTAAGCGGATTAACCGTCCGCCAAGCCCGTAATTGGAACCGGAAGCTGTGGCGCAAGTTCAGATTGTTCGAGCGCAGCAAGAGCATGGAAATCGAAGAGCTGCAGGAAGACGCGGCGGTCGCAGTACTCCGCGAGGAGGACCGCAGCGAGCTGAGAATCAACATCGAGCAGCTGCCCTTCAGGCTGAAGGCCGTTATCGTTTTGCGATATTACCAAGACTGTACCGTGGAGGAGATTTCCGATATTTTGAACATCCCGGCGGGAACGGTCAAATCGCGGCACCATCACGCCTTGAAGAAGCTCCGTCTCCTCGTGCGGCAGCCCGAATTAGCAAAGGAGGATTCCGTTCATGCCAACGGATAACGATCTGAAGCTTTGGTACCGAAAGAGTGCCGCACGGATACGTCCGCCCCGCGATCTCGACAGCAGGATTATGCACAGGTTTGACGCTTATGCCAAGGAACGGGCAGAAGGAACAGCCGGGTCAAAAGCCGTCCGCCGCTTCAAAACTGCCGTAGGCCGGCGAACCGCGGTGATTGCGCTTTGTCTCACGCTGTTTTGCGGCGCCGCTTATGCGTCCAATGCGATTTACACGATATCGACAAACAATATGCGTTATGAAATGACGATTGACCCGACCATCGCTTTAAAGCATACGTCTAAAGAAGAAATTATCAAAGCGCTGGACGGAGTCGGAAGCAAGCTCGGCGAAGAAGAGAAAGCGGTCGTATTCGTTCGCCTGCTCGATCGGGAAAAGCTGCCCGCCTTGATCAGCGTATCGAAGCCCCGATTGTACCGGGATATGACCGAGTGGAAAAAGGCGGTCGGGTACACCGCAGAGTGGAAGCTGCCTCAGCTGCTTCCTGAAGGCTACGCCGTCGCCGGCGGCCGGACACAGCAGCAATTCGAAAGAGTCGCACCCGAATGGGCCGACCAATACGGACGCGCATTAAAGAAAGCAGCCGACCGGAACGGGGAAGAAGTCTCATGGGTACAGGTCGGGACAGCTGCGAAATCCAAGCTCCCGGGGGTATTTGTACCGAATCTGCTTCTGACCTCCGATAAAGGGCACGAAATTACGGTCAGCTGGCAAACGATCCCTCAAGGTACGAACATCACGATGAATATCAAGACCGGGAGTCGGGCAACCGCTGAGAAGCTTAGTGTAAACGGCGCCGATGCGGTATATACCTACAATGCCGACAACTTCCTCAGTCATACCGGGAACGTCCAGACGCTCGCTTGGGCGGAGGAAACGAACGGCAGGACGATTCTATACGAACTATCTTCCGAAGCCTCGGCCAACCTGAAGGAAGATATGCACTCCATTGCCGCGCATATGAAATAAAAATAAATGCATGCAAAACCCCCGTATCGCCGTGGTGCGGTACGAGGGTTTTGAGCGTGTTATTCCAAATGACCAAGTCTGCGGATGATTCTTCTTTTCCGGTACATCATCTTGCCCGCTTCCGCAACGTCGTTCACCGTGCTTTTGTTCAGCAGCGCCCCGAAAAGCATGCCTGCAACCGGAACGAGTTGAAACAGCTTCTTCCAACCGAAGTTATCTCGGTACGTAGTAATCACTTCACGCCAGCCCTGCAGCTGGGACGCAAGCTGTTTGCCATCCGTCGCGCCGTCGTAGGTGGCCAGCTCTTCGAGTACGGCTTTTTTGCCGACAATATCGGATGAGCTGAATTGCAAACATTTGACGATAAAGACACGTTCCCTCGGATCGTTCGGATCGAATCCGTAACAGATCGCGGTTTCCTGAAGCACCTTCAGCGACAGTCCGAGCAGCGCCGGAATGTCGACCGCAAGCGTAAATAGCCCTCCGAATCCGGTAGTAGCGCCTTGAACCGCGGCGATTTTTTTGCGACTCTCGGCCAGCCGATCCGCCGCCCGGTCCATCACCGCGAGCGGCAATTCGCCGGCTTGCGCCACAGTTGCAACGGAAGCCCCCTCATACCCCGCCTCTTTGGCCGTGCGCTCCAATGACGCAAGCATCGACTTCTCCGACACGAGATAACGGCCGCCCGTCTGCACGTAACCGCCCAATTCGTCGATCGCTTGACCGATCTTCTTCTGAATCGCCTGCGGCGTCAGCTTATCGAGCAGCATGAACGGAATGCGGCCGAGCTTCTCCCAAAACCATAAATCTTTCTGATCCCGCTCCCAACGGGCGATCGACTCGAGCTCCGTCTCCAACTGCCGCCTGGTTTCTTGTGCATATCGTTGCAGCTCCCGCAAGGAAGCGGTATTTTCTTCGAAGGCAGATGTTCCATCGGGGTTCAGCGCCATACGATCATCCACTCCTGTCTCCATAGTTAGTATGTTATACGGAGCAGAAGCCATTCGGATGCATAACGGCAGTTTCCGGAAAATCGGACCGGGTTAGTTAGCGGCTCGCTGTCCCTTTAATTGTTTCAATCGCCCGGTCAGTTGTTTGTACTGCTTGTCGAGCTCTTCTTTCGCATCGTTTTTGCCCGGGGCGGACAATCGTCCCAACAGCCCGACAAGCTCCATCTCGATCCGCATGATCTCGTTTTCCCGTTCCGCATGCGTCATCGAAATTGAATCCGTATCAGGCCCGGGATTCGGAGACGTTGCAGGCGGGACGCTGTCATCGCTCAATTTGCCCGATCCGGCCGGATTTATGGAGTCCCGCTTTCGCTTCCGTTCACGGTATTCCGCATAGCCCCCGTATTCGAACGTCCATCGGCCGTTCTCGATCACAAGCAGGTGCGTCGCCAATTCGCTCAAAAAATGCCGGTCGTGCGAGCAGAATAAAATCGTACCCGGGTATTCCTTCAACACTTGCGCCAGCTTCTCTCTGGCGAAAATGTCCAAATAGTTGGTCGGCTCGTCGAGCAGCAGCACGTTATGGTCTGCCATGAAAAGCTTGGCCAGCACGGCCTTGACCTTCTCGCCTCCGCTCAAAACCGACGCAGGCTTGAATACGTCATCCCGCTTCATCAGCATGCGGGCCAGCGCGGTTCGTACGGCCGCTTCCGGATATTCGCTAGTCTCCGCCACCTGTTCAAGCACCGTGCGGTCGTCCCTTAATACGTCCAGCCGCTGGTCGAAGTAGCCGATCTTGCAGCCCGCGGCCAGCCGGACTCCGGATTCCGCCTCCATGATCGCACGCAGCAGCGTCGTCTTGCCGGAGCCGTTCGCACCGACGATCCCCACTCTCATTCCCGGTGCAATGCTGCAAGAAAGCGGCAGGAACAGCTGCCTCGAACCGAACGAGCGCTCCAGCCGTTCCAGCCGGATCGCCTCCTTCGCGTGAATCTGTGCATGATAGCGTATATCGAATACGGGCTGTTCCCTGTTTTTTGGCTTTTCCTTCACTTCCAACTGATCGATCCGTTTCTGAATCGACTGTACCGTTTTCTCGACCTTGGATTTCCTTCTGTTGAACTGATCTTTCCCGAGTCTCGCTTCGCTGTCGACTTTGCCGGTCGGCTTCTTCTTCATGCTTCGCGCCTGCCCGGCTTTCTCGATGGCCGCCATCGTAAGCCGCTTCTTTTCCTTGGCGTATTGGTCGTATTCGAACCATTCGCGCTCGCGCCGCAGCTCCTTCAAACGCAAATATTCGCTAAAATTTCCGGGATACTCGCGCAGGACTCCTTCATCCAGTTCAAGAATACGGGTGCATACCGCATCGAGCAAAGCACGGTCATGCGAGATAAGCATAACCGTACCTTCGTACTTGCGCAGCTCTTCTTCGACCTCCGCCGCCTTGTCGCCATCCAGATGGCTGGTCGGTTCGTCGGCAAACAAAATAACCGCACGCTTACGCAGAGCTTGCTCCCATCTCCACCTCGTCCGCTCTCCGCCGCTCATCGTGCCATATTCGAGCGGCACGGGGTCCTCGGGTGCCGTGACGCGGCCGGAACGCTGCCGGCCGGGATCGTCGAATTGCGCAACTACGGCTGCTGTACCGTGCCGCGCAGCCGCTCCCGCATCCGGATCTTCCAGACCGGCCAATACGGAGAGCAGCGTCGACTTGCCCGCTCCGTTCACGCCGACCAGACCGACACGCTCGTCTTCATAAATGCGCAGCGTACCTTCGATCCGGAACAGCAGCCGGTCGCCGATCCGGCGTTCGATTTGATTCGCTTCCAGTCTTAACATACAAAAAAACCTCCCCGTACCCGGAGAGGAGTCTCGATCGTCTCTATTCCACGCGCCTGCAGGCGCAGCCAAATACACCGTTACATGTTACCTTCCGCCGACCCGCGGCTTGCGGCCAACGCAAGCACGCCCGCCATTAAGGCACCGGCATGAGGCATAACGAATACGAAGTCGCGGTCGCATGCCATATGAGGCAGCAACGGCAACCGTATGGGACGGGTACTTTGGTTTATGGACAGACGTATCCAATCTCCGGGTCAATTCAAATTTGAGTCATTCCGAGAATGATCATTTGAGTTGCCTTACGATTCGGATTCATTGTCCATGGCACCGGGTACCTTGCCCTTCCTTCAGTTATGCCGCGGTTTGTTCCTGCGGCTTGCTCACAGTATAATGGGGGCAGATGGCAATGTCAATGCGCGAGGAGCAAGAGATGTGTCGTCCAGCCGCCGGCGGTTTGCTTTTTAGATAACCAACTTGGAAAATCGAAAAACGCAGGAGGGATCGCACATGTCCAACGATCCGTTATTTACCCCGCTCTGCCGGCTGCTCGGCATCGAGCTGCCGATCATTCAAGCCGGCATGGCCGGAGGTCCGACGACGCCCGAGCTTGTGGCGGCCGTCTCCGAGGCGGGCGGCCTCGGCACGCTCGGCGCGGCCTATATGGAGCCGGAGGCGATCCGCGAAGCGGTTCGCGCCATCCGGCGCCTGACGGCCAAGCCGTTCAGCGTCAATTTGTTCGTCGCCCCGATGCGCGACGACTATTCGCGGTACGCCGAGGTGCAGCCGGTGATCGACCGGATCGGCGCGCAGCTCGGCGTACCCGGCCGGGCCGGCACGGAGCCGACGCCGACACCCGAGCGGCTGGAGCGGCAGTTCGCCGTGCTGCTGGAGGAAGGGATTCCCGTCATCAGCACGGCGTTCGGTCCGCTCCCCGAGGCGCTCGGGCAGGCGGCGCGCGAAGCGGGCCGGGTCGTCACGACGATGGTGACGACGGTGGAGGAGGCGCGGCTCGCCGAAGCGGCGGGCTGCGACGTCCTCATCGCCCAAGGCAGCGACGCCGGGGGCCACAGGGGCACGTTCGATACCGAACGGCACCCCTATGGGGCCCTGGTAGGCACGTTCTCGCTGGTCCCGCAAATTGCGGACCGCGCGAACGTGCCCGTCGTCGCCGCCGGAGGCGTGATGGACGGCCGCGGCCTCGCCGCGGCGCTGCTCCTCGGGGCGCAAGGGGCGCAGCTCGGGACGCGGTTCCTGACCGCGGCCGAGTCGGGCGCCCATGCCGCCTACAAGGAGGCGCTGCTCGTGGGCTCGGAGGACGACACCGTCGTCACCCGCTGGTTTTCCGGCCGGCCGGCGCGGTCGCTCCGTAATCGATTCATCGAAGATGCCGAGCGTTCCGGCATCGCACCTATGCCTTTTCCAAGCCATAACACCGCCACCGGCCCATTGCGTCAAGCTGCGGCGAAGCAGAACAATGCCGACTATATGTCACTCTGGACTGGACAGGCGCTTCGCCTGCTCACCCGCGATACGCCGGCTGCGCACATCGTGCGGGACATTGCCGAGCAAGCACGGGGACTGCTGTCCTCCGGTTCACGCCCCAACTGATCAAAGCAGCGGCAACGAGTACATCGGCGGTTCCACGAAAACGCCTTTCGACGAAAGCTGAAATTCGATCCATTAACATTTAGCGCCGCAAACCTCGCCCCACATAGACAAAGGGCTGCCTGCCGGCAAATTTAACCTTACCGGCAGACAGCCCCCTTTATTACCCATGCATAGCCTGCTCGTAATAGTCCCAGCCGAAGCCGACCTGCTCCGGCTTGTGGGAGTCGGAGCCGTACACGCACTCGATGCCTGCAGCGATGCACTCCCGGATGAACCACTCGGGCACATACGGCTTGCCGCACGCAGCAACGCGCAGACCGGCCGTGTTCACATCCACGCCGACGCCCGACTTCTTCAGCAGCGGCAGCACCTTCACGAGCCGTTCGCGTATTTGCGCCTCGTCGACCGGCGGCAGCTCCCGCCGGAATTTCTCGATCAGGCCGATATGCCCGAGCCGCTTCCGACCGGGCAGCCGGACGGCTGTTGCGATTGCAAGCTCGACATGGTCGAAATATTCGTCGACCACCTTCTCCATCGTACCGTAGTACTCGAGCAGATGAACCCGGAAATCGTCGGGCTTGTAGTCGATACAGCGCATTCCGCCCCGTCCGGGCAAGTAATGGACGGACATGACGGAGTCTTCCAGCACGTCCGCCCACGGCTCGGCGATCCGCTCGGTAAACGCGTAATTGTCATGCAAATAATCGAACTCCAGCCCGATGGCGACGTCCAACCGGCCCTCATAACGTTTCTTGTATTCGCGTACGTATTCGAAGTAAGCGGGCATTTCCGAGAAATCCATCGCCAGCTCCGCCATCAGCTGCTCGTCGTCGACCAGCCGCTCGGGCAACGACGGATGCTCCGTTACCGAATAACGCACGAAACCGAGCTTGACCGCCCTGTCCAAATACCGCTCCAATTCGTCCGGATGCCCATGCTTGCAAAATTTCGTATGAGAATGTCCATCCCACTTGATCATCGGCCGCTTCTCCCCTTAATCGATTCAGTTCGGCCGCCCGCGGTGATTCCGATCACGCGTCCATACCGGCACTATTCCATTGTACCAATTCCGCCCCCGCACCGGTACCGTCTGCCGCTACCGGACCTCATAGCTGTCCGGCGAAGCTCCCGACAGAAACGGGCTCGGCTCACCGATATAACAAACGTGCAGCTCATGCATGGCCCGCGTACAAGCCGTGTAGAACAGCTTCCGCTCGCTTTCCCGACCGTAAGTTCCGCTGGAGGCGTCATAGATAACGACACCGTCGAACTCGACCCCTTTGGCCAAATACGATGGAATGACGACCGTCCCCTGCTCAAAAGAACTCGTCTCCGTGCCGATCAGCTTGAGCGGCAATGTCTCTTTCAGCGCAGCGTAAGCTTCGCGGCTTTCTTTGACGGTTTTGCAGATGACCGCGATCGAGCGATGCCCTTCGTCCTGCATCCGGCGTATGCGATCGGCTACGGTGGCTGCCAGCTTCGACCGATCCGCGACAGCAGTTACCGTCGGTTTGCTCCCGCCCCGGTTGAACAGCTCGATGGACTCTCCGCCCTCTATAAGCCCCCGCGTAAACTCTACGATTTCGCGCGTGGACCGGTAGCTCCGGGTGAGCACGAGCTTCTCCGTCTCCTCCTCGCCGAACAGCTGCGCAAGCGCCGCGAAGCCGTCCGTGCCGGCCCCGGCATGGGCGTAGATCGCCTGGTTCAAATCGCCCAACACGGTCTTTTTGGCACGCGGAAACAACCGTTTGAGCACAGCGAACTGAAACGCCGAATAATCCTGAGCCTCATCGATAAATACGTGGCGGACCGACGAATTCGTCTGAAAGCCTTCCAGCCGCTCCAGAACGTTCATGTAAGGCGCCGCATCCTCGTTCGGCAGCTCGCCCCGGTCCAGCTTGTCGACGGTCTGTCCGCATACTTCCGCCCATAGCGTCGGAAGCGGATGGCCGGGAGCTAACGACGCCGCGAACGACGGATCGGCGAACAACTGCCGGTAAATGCCGCGTACGTCCACGAATTTCAGCCGTTTCGCTTGAACCCGCAGCGGCTTGAATTGCTCCTGAACGATCATGAAGGCGAGCTGCTCCTGCTCCCTCGCATAATCGTCGAACGTATCCGCAGAAAACCGCTTCTTCCGTTGAAGCTGCTCGAATGCTTGAATATAGGCATCCTTGTCGAGCAGTTCGATTTCGTCCTCGACCCATGGCTTGCGCCGCTCCAGCTTGGCAAGCTGCCGCAGCTCCTTCAGCAGCCATTCCGACAAAGCCTGCAGCCGGTTCGGAATCGAGAGCGACGCGTCCAGCTCGTAAAACTTTTCCCGCAGACGTTCCCCCGACACCAGTACCCCGTCCCGAAAAAGCACATCGCGGAAAAGTAGGCCGTCCTTTGCCAAGTAAGCCGCATACGCATCCAGCAGCCGCATGCAATCGGCCGACGCCTTATAGCGTATCCCTTCCACCCGAGCCGGGTAGCCGGGCTCTTCCATAGCCGTCAGCGTATACTCCATCTGCTCGAACGGGTCTTCGATCTTAAACGTTCTTCCGAGCCGGTGCTCCACATATTCCTGAAACGTCGTCTGCTGCATGTTCTCTTCCCCAAGCTCGGGAAGAACCGTAGATACGTAGCTGTTGAACATCGGGTTAGGCGAGAAAAGCACGATCTGATCGGCCTTCAGCGTCTCCCGATACCGGTACAGCAAGTAAGCGACACGCTGCAAAGCGGCAGACGTCTTGCCGCTTCCCGCGGCCCCCTGGACGACAAGCAGCCGCGCCCGCTCGTTGCGGATTATCCGGTTCTGCTCCCGCTGGATCGTCGCAACGATGCTCTTCATCTGCGCGTCGGATTGCTTGCCCAGCACTTCCTGCAGCAGCTCGTCGCCGATTGTGACGCCCGTGTCGAACAGGCTGCGAATCGTGCCGTCCCGGATAACGAATTGCCGCTTCAGCTCGATCGTGCCTTCGATTGTGCCACCCGGCGTCTCGTATTGCGCGGCTCCCGGTCCGTAATCGTAATAAAGGCTCGATACGGGCGCCCGCCAATCGTACACGAGAAAATCAAATCCGTCGTCGTCAAGCAAAGAGCTCGTTCCGATATAAACGATCGCGGCTTCCCGCTCGCCCGCTTCGAGAAAGTCGATCCGTCCGAAATAAGGAGTTTGCTTCAAACGGGTCAACGCCTTCAGCTGGCTCATAGCATGGCGATGGCCGCGTTCTCTCTCCGACAGCACTTCCGCCTGCTGCTTCATGCTCGCGAACGTTTCGGCTATTTCGAATTCGTCTTCCATGTTGACGGTCACGTCGTCCCAAAACGTTTTACGGATGTTGACGATGTCCGATCTAAGGTCGCCTACTTGCAGTCCGAGCTTCTCCAGCCGTCCGCCGATGATGGCGACAATTCGATCCACCCTTGACTGCTCCTCCGGCCAATTTTGTTCCGCGCTCATGTCACCGCTCCTTTACGTCCTCCATATTTGCTCAAAAAGGATTTGACAGTCACCAGATTTTTGTGATATTATTATTTTGGGAACATCTGATGAAATCATTCCTCTCTTGGCAACGATCACTTTCCATTGTACCATGGAGCTTTGCCCGATTCAACCGTTTTGCCTTCAACAGTGCTCAACCAACCTACTACATACGAACGGAGACGCGACGCGTCTCCGTTTTTTTGTTTTCCCAAGCATTGCGACGCCCGTAAATGTGAGGTTCATTTCCAGATTAAGCATCGATACTCCGGTTGCCTCCCGCTATTTCAGCTTCCTCTTGGCTTTCCTTCAGTTCGCATTCAGTTCAATTTAATAAAAAAATAATAAACCCCTCTTATACTTAGCCATGTCAACAAAAAAACGAAGCGATGCGGCAGCGATATAGAAAAAGAAGGAGGGTTATCCATGAACTCGAATACGAAGCTGAAGTTCCGCAATGAACTGAAATTTTTCATCAACTATCATCAATATTTCCTGATCCGCCAACGACTCCGGCACTTGATCGAGACGGATCGGCATGTCGGCCCGTCGGGCGAATATCATATTCGCAGCTTGTACTTTGACGACATTCAGAATACGGCGCTTCACGAGAAGCTGGGCGGCGTCCGCGATCGGGCCAAATACCGTATCCGGATTTACAACATGGAAGACAGCATCATTCACCTGGAGAAAAAAATAAAACGGCAAGATTACATCGCCAAAGTGAAGGAACCGCTTACGAAGCCCATGTACGAACGAATCATGGAAGGCGACTACGAGGTACTGAATGTTCCCGGCAAGCCTCTGCTGCTGGACATGTACGACCAAGCGATGCATCGACTTCTGCGGCCTAAAGTGATCGTCGACTATGTGCGCGAGCCCTACGTATGCGACAACGGCAACGTTCGCATTACATTCGACAAAGAGCTGCGGACCGGTCTGCATGCTACCGATATGTTTAATAAAGATTTGGAGACGGTGCGGGCTCTCGACAACGACTTTATGATCTTCGAAGTCAAATACGACGACTACATTCCCGAGTATGTCCGAGCCGCCGTTCAGAATGAAGGGCTGGTCCGGCAGTCGGCCTCCAAATATGTCATTTGCCGCAAGTTTCTAAAAGAAAACAGCTGGGAGGATTTTTAAGATGGATACGACTACCAATTTCTCGGATATTATCAAAAATTCGGTGCTGGAAAACTTCTCGTCCGACATCAGCATCTGGAAAATACTCATTACGCTCGGCGTCGCTTTCTTCATCGGCTTGTTCATTTACATCCTGTACAAACGGATATTCAGCGGCGTACTGTACTCGAAAAGCTTCAACGTTTCGCTGATCGGCATGACGATGGTTACGGCGATGGTCATTATCGCGATCAATTCCAACCTGGTGCTGTCGCTCGGCATGGTCGGCGCGCTGTCGATCGTCCGCTTCCGGACGCCGATCAAAGACCCTACCGATCTGATCTTCCTGTTCTGGTCTGCGGTTGCCGGCATCGTAGCCGGGGCCGGCTTCTTCACCCTCGCCATCGCGGGCTCGATTATCGTAGGACTCGTGCTCGTGCTGTTTATCAAAAGTATGGCCGTGGAGACACCGTATTTGCTCGTCGTCAACTGCGACGGCGACGAGAGCGAGAAAGAAGTGCACAGCAAATTGAGCAGCCTCGTGAAACGGTACAATATAAAGCAAAAAACGGTCAAGCACGGAAACACCGAGCTGACGATGGAAGTACGTCTGAAAGATCACGAAGGCGCATTCGTCAACCGGATATCCGAGCTTAACGGAGTGAAAAACGCCGTGCTCATCAGCTACAGCGGCGACTACGCATCTTAAACGATCGGTGGTGATGAAGATGAATTCCAAAGCAGCTTTACCGATTCTGGCATGCATCTGCATCGCTTTGCTCTTAATCGGTTTTACGGGGAAGTCGCTCTCCCAGAACGCGGAGAGCTCTTCCGCCGCCGGTGCCGTCAACGCTTCCTCCTCGGCGATCACCGCCAACATCGAGAAATACGTGTTCCCCAAAGACAAGGTCGTCGATGTGAAAATCACGATCGCTCCCGAAGATTTTCAGGATATGCTCGACAACGCCGCGGCCGAGGAGCTGAAAACCGCCTCGATCGAATACAACGGAATCAAATTCGATAACGTAGGCATCCGGACAAAAGGAAATCTGAGCTTGCGGAGCGTAGTCAATTCGGAATCCGACCGGTACAGCTTCAAAATTTCGTTCGACGAATATTTAACGAACCAAACCTTTTACGGCATCGACAAAATCAATCTGAACAACAATTACAGCGACGCCACGTACATGCGCGAATATTTGTCTTACGAGCTGGCCAAAGAAATGGGCCTTCCCACACCGGAGTATTCCTTCGTGAACGTATATGTGAACGGCGAGCTTAAAGGCTTTTATTTGGCCGTCGAGCAAATAGGCGATTCTTACCTTGAACGGAATTTCGGCAACAGCAGCGGCGCCTTGTACAAAGCCGTTCAAGGAACCGGTACGGAGCTGAAATGGCTCGGGGCCGATACGGATTCGTATCCGGGACTCGTGCAGAAGTCCAAAGCGTTGAACGACGACATTTTGCTGGACATGCTGGACGAGCTGAACAACGGAACGGATTACGAGAGCGTGATGGACGTCGAGGAAATGCTGAAATTCATCGCGCTGAACGCGATTACGGTCAATATGGACAGCTATCTCGGCTCCAACAAGCATAACTATTATTTGTACGAAAACGACGGCATCTTCTCGGCTTTGCCTTGGGATTACAATATGTCATTCGGCGGGCTCGGATCTTCGCAGATCTTGATCGATGAACCGACACAAGGCGCATTGTCGGAACGGCCTCTGGTGGATAAGCTGCTCCAAGTCGAGGAGTATAAAGAAAAATATCATGACATTATACGAGAAGCGCTCCAAGGTATGCTGTCCTCCTCTGCATTCGAAACGAAAGTCCAACAGTTATCGGCGCTGATCTCTCCTTACGTCGAGAAAGACCCTACCGCGTTTTACACGTATGAACAATATAAAAGCGCCGTAACGCAGCTTGTCTCCTCCAATGCCGGCCGCGTACAAAATTTTGCGCAGCAGCTCAACGGCACGATTCCTTCCTCCGGCGACGGAAGCGGCAGCGGCGGCGGGATGGGCGGCCCTGGTGGTGGCGCCGGAGGGTTCGGCGGCGGCAGAAATGGCGGCGGCCCGGGGCAAGGCCGCGGGATAGACGGGCAGCAGCCCGGCGGCAATGCCGGGGCCGGCGTGCAAGCGATGACGCTTCCAGCCGGTCAAACCGGCGCGGTTGTTCAAACCGCAGCAGCGAATACGGAACAAGCCCAGAACGGGCAGCAGCCACAAAACGGGCAACAAGCTCCGAACGGACAGCAAAACCAGAACGGACAACTGCCCCAGAATGGGCAGCAAGGTCAAATGAGCCAAGGCGGCCGGGGGCAATTCGGTCAAGGCGGGATGGGTGGCGGGCCTGGAGGCATGGGCGGCGGTATGCCCGGCATGGACACTCCGTCGAAAAACGCAAATACGGCCGCAAACCGGAACGAGGCGCTCCTGACTGCCGGTATGCTCGTTCTGCTCCTGCTGTCGTGCCTGTTTGTCGCCAAGTTCAGACGGAGAAGGTTATGATGCCAGTTTATTTTTGCCGGGAGTTGACTCTGACGTTGCGTCATAGTTTAACATGATATTTGCGAGTTGATTGCAAGGTGTACAAAGTCAGACAAGTGGCCCGGAGTCGGACTTCTCCGAAACTCTCTGGTTTACCGGAGAGTTTCGGAGAGTTTTTTCATTTTCACTGACCGCTATTTTGTTTCTGCCACACTAACGCCCTCTCCCTCATCATATTTCGAACGTACACGAGCATCCCGCTCCCCAACTCCAGTCCTCCTTTCTCACTTCGCCCAAATTGCCGTTTTGTACTTGAATACATTTCGTTACCGTTATATAATTTCGTTACAAAATATATTTTACAAGGAGGCAAACGCTATGCCCGATCCTACCGCCGTCAGTTCGTCGCTCGACGAATTGTCCGAAGGGATGACCGCTTATGAGGAAGAACTGGCCGATGAAATCGGGGAACTCGCCAAGCAGCGCGATTGGCAGGGCATTCAGGAACGTACCGAATATGCCAAGAACATCCGCTCGTTCGCCCATAAAATAATGGCGCTCAAAGAAGAATGGGACCGCCTGAACGGCTTGGACGATACCTCCGGTACGAATAACGCCGACGAGGCCGACGTCGATAACTTGCCGGTAACTGCCCGCACGCGCTGGGAAAGGATCGGGGACAAAATCCGCGTTCAAACCGAGGGCGGCCGTTCCGCCTATTCGAACGTCATTCCGATCTGGCTGTTCAAGGAACTCGCTCTCGCTGCACTGCATCAGATCAAATCGAGCGGATATGTGAAGACATCCGACGTATTGAACGTCAAGCTCGACACGATCGTGGAGAAGAGCGATTACAAAAGAGCTCCGCGTTTACCGGTCTACGTCACGTTCAAGGTGCTGGTTAAAGAAGGCGTATTCGAAAATCCCGACAGCAACTCGCACCGGTACACGCTTGTAGGCGGCAACGAAAATTTGCTCCGCCGCTTTCTGGGTGAGCTTGGATAAGAGGGACAGCGGCAATGAATAACCGAAAGGAGAACATTGTATGGCGGAAAAAATGATTCGCAAAATCGGCGATCCCGTCCTGCGGCAAGTATGCAAGCCCGTACCTTCCGTAACATCCAACACGATCAAGCTGTTGAACGATTTGGCGGATACGATCCACTCCGGGGAAAACCGGGCAGGACTCGCCGCACCGCAAGTAGGCATAGCGAAACGAGTCGCCGTGCTCGACTACGGCACCGGACTGATCGAATTGATCAATCCCGTCATCGTCGAACGGTCCGGCGAGCAGAGCGGGTTCGAAGCTTGCTTGTCGCTACCGGGATTTTACGGTACGGTAAAGCGCTCGAAGTATGTCAAAGTGAAAACATGGAATCGGAACGGGGAAGAGACGTTCGTCGAAGGCGAAGACCATATCGCGGTATGCATGCAGCACGAAATCGACCATTTGGACGGCGTGCTGTACATCGACCACGTCAAGAAAGGCCAACTGTTCAACGAGCGCAACGACAAGCCGGTCGACGTCCTGCAAATGATAAAGCTGTCCAGAACGGGCGATCGGTAACATACGCAGAATCGTAACGGAACTAGCTTCCGCTACTCAGGTAAAAGTATCGTTCAAGGAAAAAATAAAGGAACTCTATTCCGTAAATTGACGAAAAACCGGCTTATCGGCCAGAAATCCCCTCAGATAGCGGAAAGAAGTTCCTTTATTTTTCGGGAACGATGCGAAAACAGCGGTTTAGCGGATTGGAGTTCCGTTATCGGCAAGCCGGGCATCCAGGCAAACCGCCTACAACGCAAACGGCGCAAGCCGGAGAAGCTCTTGGCGCGTTCCGATCGCCATAGCCGGCTCCGCGTCCGGCACCATCCACTCCAGCACGCGTACGACCTCCTCTTCCGCCACCGTTACGCAGCCCGCGGAGCTTAAATCCGGTCCGCTCCAGATGTGGAAGAAGATCGCGCTCCCCCGCCCCCTCACGATCGGGTCCTCGTTGTAGCGGATGACCGCCGCTTTCCGGTATAGCGGAATCGCCAGCCTCTCGAACGATTTCCATCGTTGTGCCGGATCTCCCTCGTAGCGGACCCATGTATTGTAGTCGGCCGAATTCGGGTCGTCGACCCAATAATCCTGCTCACCCGCGATCCGGTACGACCACGCCCCCGCAGGTGCCGGCTCGGCGCCGAAGCCGGTTCCCATGCGGAACCGCCCGGCAGGCGTTCTTCCGTCTCCTTCCCGCTTCAGCAGGGACAGCCCGTTTCTCCCGATGGCCGCCGGAGCACCTCCGATCCTCCGCCAGCCGCCGGCGCCTTCCGACTCCCATAATGTCAGCACAGCCTTCGTCGAGACATAATCCGGCGCTTCCACGACGAGCAGTTGCCGGGTGCGCTCGATGCCGCATACTTCCATGGACGCCAACCTCCCATTCCCGTATCCTCATCGGAAACTAAATTTATTGGTCTGTCCATTATACGCCGGTTCCCGCCCTCGAAGAAGGCACTGACGGAAAAGTAATTTGCATTGGTGTCCTTCCGGCCGAAAAAACGTCGAAAGTACCAAAAAAGGTCATCTCATTCCCTAGGTTTGCACGCCGCTTTTCATTACAATGAAACTATCTATGCCTATTGCATAGCGCTATAATAGATTTTGGCGGAGGAACCAACATCATGTTATGGACAATACCGGCAAAGGAGTCGAACCGATGAACCGTCATCTGCACGCGGATATCGTCATTATCGGAGGAGGAACCGGAGGAACCGCTGCCGCCTTGGCCGCTGCACGCATGGGACGCTCCGTTATCATGACAGAGGAAACCGATTGGATCGGAGGACAATTGACCAGTCAGGCCGTACCGCCGGACGAGCATCCGTGGATCGAGCAATTCGGCTGCACGCGCAGCTACCGCCAGTTCCGCAACGGAGTACGCGCTTATTACCGCGATCATTTCCCGTTGACGCCGCAAGCGCGCGCGAATGAAAGACTGAATCCGGGAAGCGGCGGAGTGAGCCGAATTTGCCACGAGTTCCGCACCGCCTGGGCGGTACTGAACCAGATGCTGGCGCCTTATGTGCACAGCGGCCAACTGACGATCTTGACCCGACATGCGATCGAATCGGCGGAAACCGATGGCGACCGCGTCGTATCGGCCGTCGTGCTGAACCGGGATACCGGCTCGCGGATTACGCTCACCGCTCCGTATTTCATCGACGCGACCGAATGCGGCGACGTGCTGCCTCTCGCAGGCGCGGAATACGTGACCGGATCGGAATCGCAGGCGCAGACGGGCGAGCCCCACGCGCTTGAAGGCGAGGCGGACCCGCTCGACATGCAGGGCTTCACCCACTGCTTCGCGATGGATTATATCGAAGGCGAAGACCATACGATCGACCGGCCGGCGCAATACGATTTCTGGCGCAATTACAAAGCCGACTTCTGGCCGGACAAGCTGCTGAGCTGGTCGGGCGTCCGTCCGCATACGCTGGAGACGGTGCAGTACGAGCTGTTCCCCGGAACGGACCGCTACTCGCTATTCCATTACCGGCAAATCGTGGACAAGTCGCACTTCGCCCCGGGTACGTATGCGGGCAACGCGACACTGGTCAACTGGCCGCAGAACGATTACTGGCTCGGCCCCGTATTCGAAGTTAGCGAGGAAGAACGCGCGAAGCATCTGGAAGGCGCCAAGCAGCTCAGCCTGTCGCTGCTGTACTGGCTGCAGACGGAAGCGCCGCGCCCGGACGGCAAGCAAGGTTATCCCGGACTTCGTCTGCGCAAGGACATCGTCGGCACCGAGGACGGACTCGCGATGTATCCGTACTTCCGCGAATCCCGCAGAATCAAGGCGGAATTCACGGTTCTCGAGCAGCATGTCGCCACGGCGTGCCGTCCAGACGGCAAGGCGGAAACGTTCACGGATTCGGTCGGCATCGGTTGCTACCGGATCGACCTGCATCCGAGCACGAGCAACCGCCACTACATCGATATTTCGTCGCTGCCGTTCCAAATTCCGCTCGGGGCGCTCATTCCGGTTCGGATGAACAACCTTTTGCCGGCTTGCAAAAACTTGGGCGTTACGCACATTACAAATGGCTGCTACCGTCTCCACCCCGTCGAGTGGAACATCGGCGAATCCGCCGGTTATTTGGCCGCTTATTGCGTAGAGCGAGGCGTCACGCCGCGCGCCGTGCGCAATACGAAGCCGGAGCTCGAGCAGTTCCAGCAATTACTTTCCCGCGAAGGCGTAGAGTTGTCCTGGCCTGTAACCCGGCCGGTCTAACCGATCCGCCCTGCAACGAACTTAACCATGAACAAATAAACGAGGTGTGTAACCGATGAGCAAAACCGTCAAAATCGCCGTCGTCGGCGCCGGATCGATATCCGAAAGCCATCTGCGTTCCTACAAGGAAAATCCGCAGGCCGAGCTGTACGCCATCTGCGATCTGAACGAAGAGCGCGCCCGCGCCAAAGCGGAGAAGTACAACATCCCGAACGTATATACGGACTACAACGAACTGCTGAAAGACCCGAATATCGATGCAATCAGCGTATGTACGTGGAACAACGGCCATGCTCCGATCAGCATCGCCGCGCTTAATGCCGGCAAGCACGTGCTGTGCGAGAAGCCTCTCTGCAAAACGGTAGAGGAAGCGCTGGCTGTAGAGGAAGCGGTCCGCAAAAGCGGCAAAACGCTGCAAGTCGGTTTCGTGCGCCGTTATGCTTCTAATACGCGGATCGTCAAGCAGTACATCGACAACGGGGACTTCGGCGACATTTATTACGCCAAAGCTACCTGCATCCGCAGACTCGGCAATCCGGGCGGCTGGTTCTCCGACATCGAGCGTTCCGGCGGCGGTCCTCTGATCGACTTGGGCGTTCACGTCATCGACTTGTGCTGGTACTTGATGGGCCGTCCAAAGGTGAAGAGCATCAGCGGGAATACGTACCGCAAGCTCGGCAACCGTTCCAACGTGAAAAACCTGAATTACTACAAAGCGGCCGACTACAATGCCGAACACAACGACGTGGAAGATTTGGCGAATGCGGTCATCCGCTTCGAGAACGGCGCTTCCCTGCTCGTCGACGTCAGCTTTACGCTGCATGTGAAGAAGGACGAAATTTCCGTGAAGCTGTTCGGGGAGAAGGGCGGCTTCGAGGTCGAGCCGGAGCTTTCGATCGTTACGGAAAAATACGATACGATCTTGAACGTAACACCGCAAATCAACAACTTGTCCTTCGATTTCGTTAAAGGGTTCCAAGATGAAGTCGACCATTTCATCGGCGTCTGCCTAGGCGAGCGAGAAACATTGAGCCCGGTCGAAGACGGCGTAGAAATGATGAAAATTCTTTGCGGCATTTACGAATCCGCGGAGAAGGGTGTAGAAGTGCGGTTTTAACCGATAAAAGAAATCGGCAAAGCCCTCTGATAATAATTATCATTCTTGGCAATACTATCGGATGAAGACAACAGAAGAGGGGAGATTGCAGCTCCCCTCTTCCACCTAATCGTCTTATATTTTCGATTCGAACGTCTTGCAGTCGGTTTCCGAGGAATTTCTTGCTTGAGTTCCGTGGCTGACCACATAGATAGAGGACGCGTTGCATTTATTGCCCGTCGCCCAATATTTGCAGGAATTTACTTCGCACAGTACGTCTTTGGCCATGTCCGTTCACCTCCCTCCTCTCTTAAGGGTGGTCTACTTGGGCATGGTTTTATACGTTTGGGTCAGTCTTTTTTCCAATTCCATGCTTAATCCAGCAGTTCCGCCCGCTCTTTAGGAAAAGGAAAAGAAGCGGCCGTATCGCCCGGGTTGCGCGTACGAAAGCCGATTTTAATATCGTCAATCCCGGTCACCTGCTCCAGCGCTTGCAAAATCCGTCCGGAATAGCGGGAGTGCAGCCATTGTTTCTGGTAGGGTGTGCGGCAAACAATGACAACCTGGCCTCCCTCCAAGTAGGCCTCGGTATGTTTTAGCCAAGTATCATAGCTGGGCTTGGAAATATCTCGCCGGATGAGCGTCAGCGTCTCGCTCCAAACACGCTCCATTTCACCTTCGGAAAGTAGCGCCTGCTTAACTAATGGAGCCGCTTCTCCATTTGCGGCATGGGCGTCCCCACCTATATCGGATACCCCGAGTACGTAATCTACAGTAACGTGAAACAGTCCGGATAAATCAACGAGGTTCTGCACATCGGGCATGGATACCCCCCTCTCCCATTTGGACACAGCCTGATGGGTTACCCGCAGTCGCTCCGCAAGCTCCGTTTGGGTCATGTTCCGGCTTTTCCGCAATGCGGCTATTTTCCCGCCGACCTGCTGCGCATCGATCATCCACATTCATCCTCTCGCTCGTCAATCGTTCAGGTAGTAATACGATAGCACACTGCGGGCTTCTG
The DNA here is from genome assembly GCF_005938385.1 of Paenibacillus mesophilus. Lineage (GTDB taxonomy): Bacteria > Bacillota > Bacilli > Paenibacillales > NBRC-103111 > Paenibacillus_AB > Paenibacillus_AB mesophilus. The sequence continues at coordinate 117,583 of NZ_VCRA01000016.1, read as the reverse complement.
TGGCATGAAACGATTCGTTGAACGGGTGGTTTGTCCGATGCAACTTGCGGTTGCAAGCAGGCGCTTCGGCTTCCCTTTGCAGGTTCATCCGCCCGCCACCCCTCGGAAGTCCAAATCGTGTCTATTTATTGACGCTCCCGGGAATCGTTGCTATTCTTTGGGTGAAGCAGATCATATGTAATACGTTAATGTTAAATGTAATCTTGTAAGCGCTGCCAATATTCCGCATGAATCGACAACCTGATCTTCTGTCGCCCCTCCATGCGGTTCGACTCCAATCTTTATAGCTGACGGTTTTGTTGATAAGGCGAGCAATTAGGCCTTTTCGAACATAGGATCGACCATGCTGAATAAGGGAGTGGTTAGGAATGAACGGGAATTGGATGAAGGTCGCCGGTGCGGCCGCGATTGCTTCGCTCTTGGTCGTTACCGCCTGCGGTTCGGGCGAACCGGGAGGCTCGGGCGGCGAAAGCAAGGATCAGAAGAAGGCCGACGTACCGAAGCCCGCGGCCGAGCCCGTGGAGCTCGTATTTTTCCATGCGGGCGGAGATTGGAACCAGGAAGGCTACTTCATGAAGGAGTACGGCGACGCGATCAAAGCGAAATTCCCCCACGTCACCCCCAAGTTCGTGCCTACCACAAGCGGGTCGCTCGACAAGCTGGTCGCCTCAGGCCAGCAGCTGGACATCATCGTCAGCTCGGTCGGAACCGCCTTTACTACCGTTTTCCCCGCAGGCTTGCAGACCGACCTCGATCCTTACGTCAAAAAATACCAGTTCGATTTGACGCGCTTCGAGCAGACCAGCATCGATATGATGCGGCAGATGGGCGAAGGCAAGCTGTTCGGGCTCCCGCTGTACACCGCACCCGCCCCGATTTATTACAACAAAGACATCTTCGATAAATTCGGCGTCGCCTACCCGAAAGACGGCTTGACTTGGGATGACGTCTACGAGATGGCCAAGAAGCTGACCCGCAAGGAAGGCGGCCAGCTGTATCACGGACTCGCGATTTCACCGAGCCATTATTTGCTGCGCCACCAGACGACGCTGAAATTCGTTGACCCGGCTTCGCTCAAGGTGACGTTGACGACGGATCAGACGAAGGCCGCGATGGAAAATTTGCTCCGCTTCTACCAAATTCCCGGCTATGAGCCCAATGCGACCAAGCTGGGAGTGGCCGGCCAAAGGCAGCTGTTCCAGAAAGACCATACCGCCGCCATGTGGATACCGGCGAGTACGATGCATACGGCCGAAGAACTGGCAGGTATGAACTGGGACATCGCCGCGCTCCCCGCATGGAAAGGCATGCCTGGCACAGAAGCGCAAGTATACCCGTATCATCTGTACCTGGCCAGCAACGGCAAACATAAGGACCAGTCGTTCGAGGTCATCCAATATTTGCTCTCCGATCAGTTCCAGCTGGAAAAATCGAAGAAAGCGCTGTTCGTCTCGCTGTTGAAAAGCGATGCGATCCGCTCGGCCTTCGGTCAGGACGCGCCGATGTACAAAGGGAAAAACATTAAGGTCATGATGCCGACCAAACCCGCTTCGCCGTCTCCGCAAAGCAAATATTTCAGCGCCTCGTCCTCCCGCCTGGCGACGACCGTCGTGCAGGATGTCGTGCTGAAGGGCAAAGACTTGAACACCGCGCTTCGCGAGGCGGAGGAAGTGATCGTCAAGCAGATCGAGACGGACAAGAACAAGTAGAGCCGGACGCCGGGAGCTGAGAACCAGTGCCGGGAAACAGGCGGAGCTTATGCAAAACGATAGTTTCGGGTACGCGGAAAAGAACGGGTATCGGACTGGTCGCATTGCTGACCCGATACCCGTTTCTTTTGGATTTCGTGCGGATGCCTTCATCACAGAACTGGAATGGGGCCGCTGCCGAAAAAAAACCGCCTCCAGGCGCAAGCTGCGCTTGAAAGGCGGTCTTTCTTTTCTCTAACCCGCAAAAGGGTTCTGCTTATTTTTTCGTGGTAGCGTACCAGTCGTTAGCCGCTTTGATCATGTCGGCTCCGCCGTCCGCTTTCCATTGAGCCAGGAATTTGTCGTAGTTATCGAGCGGCTCTGCACCGGCGATATACTTGATGAACGTATCTTCCATGAACTTGTTGAGCTTCTGGGCGTTCTTCGCGATGGCGTCGATCGGCGGCGCGAAAGCGAGAGGATCGATGACCGTGCTGCCTTTGGCGTTTTCTTGAATTTTCGTATAAGCGTCGGTCAACACCGGATCTTTGCGAACGCGCGCTTGCCAGTAGATCGGGTAATTTTTCTCGTCTACTCCCGTCAGGAAGCCGCTTCCGTTGTTCAGATCGTCGTTAAATTTCGGCAGAATCGGTACATAGTTGCCGTTTTCCATTTTGTGGTGTACGCCTTCTTGACCGATCGTGAGACCTTTGAAAATGTCCTTATCCAGCTTCAAATCCAAATATTTGATAATCTCTTCCTTGTTTTCCGCCCACTTCGGTATAGCCGTATACCAAGTGATTCCGCCGGTGCTTACCGCAGCCGCTTTACCGCTGTCGCCCTTCACGGGAGGCAAAATGCCGATTTTGCCATTCGGGAAATTTTTCGCGAGAGCCGTGGTGATAGACGGCGCGTTGTAGTAACCGTTCTGCATCATGGCCGCTTTGCCGCTCGTGAAATTCTCGATCACTTTGTTGGACTGGTTGATGGACCATTCCGGATCGATCAGCTTCTCGTCGTACAGCTTCTTCATGAAGGCGAGATACGGCTTTATTCCCGGATTCTCGACCATGTGCGTAACTTTGCCGTTCGATTCGTTCCACGTCGTCGTGACGCCGAACGAGGTTGCGATCTGCTCAACCATCGGGGCTTTGCCGCCGGTAAGCGGAATGACGTTTTTCTTTTCTTTGATCGTTTTCAGCACGGTATAGAACTCGTCACGCGTAGTAGGCACTTTAAGACCGAGCTCATCCATCCAATCTTGGCGGACGAACATGCCCAAGTTGACTACTCCCGTTCCTCCGTGCGGAACGCCGTATATTTTTCCGTTCATTTTCGCACCGTTCCAAGACGCCTGGCTGATTACGTTCTTCATGTTCGTGCCGTATTTGTTGACCAACTCATCGATTGGCTCCAGCGCTCCGGCAGCGGCCAGCTTCGAATATTGGGTTGCATTCAAAATCATGAACGAGTACGGCTCTTTGTTCGCCATCAGCAGATTCAGCTTCTCGTCGAAGTTTTCTACCGGAAGCATGTCATAAGTCGTCTTGTAGCCCGTCTTCTCGTTCAAATATTTGGCCGTATATTCAGCGTTCGGATCGAAGCGGCCGTATTGAATGAGCGCCTTGAATTCCGGCTTCGGCTTGTTCGCTTCCGCTTGCTTGTTGTCGGTAGGGGCTGTGGACCCTCCGGACGTTTTCGTATCTTTGGCGCTTCCGCATGCAGCTACCGAAACGGCCAAAGTGGCGATCGATAGTACGGATAATGTCTTTTTGAACATAGGTTGAACCTCCCTTTAGCTGTGCAAATCATCGAAATGTCATCATAAGTGCGGCCAAGCTCCCGTTCGCCATAATACGTTTTCCGACCACCCCTTTCGTTGTGCGTTTCCCCGGTCAACCTTTGACGGAACCGACCAGTACGCCCTTTACAAAGTACTTCTGTAGGAACGGATACACGAGCAGAATCGGCAGTGTCGCCAAAATGATCGAGGCCGCTTGGATCGCCTGCGGCGAGACGTTCATGGCCGCGTCAACGTTGATTTCGGTGCCCGCCCTGAGGAACGTGTCGCTCGAGGAAACGAACAGCTCTTTCAAATACAGCTGCAGCGGCTTCAGATGAGCCGAATTGATATAAATGAGCGAAGCGAAGTAATCGTTCCAGAATTGCACCGCGAAAAACAGCGCGATCGTGGCCAGCACCGGCATCGACAGCGGAAGCATGATTCTCCACAAAATCGTCAAATTGCTGGCCCCGTCCAGCTTAGCCGATTCCTCTAAGGAGTCCGGCAAGCTTTCGAAAAAGTTTTTGATGATCAGCATGTTATACACGTTGACCATCGCCGGCAGGAACAGCACCGGCAGTTTGTCGATCAGATGCAGCTGCTGCATGAGCAGGTAAGTCGGAATCAGCCCGCCGCTGAACAGCATCGTGAAGATGTACATCAGAATGAACCATTTGCGCCCGCGAAGCCGGGGCTTCGAGAGCGGGTAGGCCGCCAGCGTCGTCATAAACAGCGCCAGAAGCGTACCGCATATCGTAATGGTTAGAGAAACTTTGAAAGCGTTCAGAAACATCGAGTTTTGCACAACATATTTATAAGTTCCCGTCTGGAAATCGACCGGCCAGAGCGAAACACTGCCTGAAATGACGGCTGCCTCGCTGCTGAGCGACTTCGCGATCAAGTTCAGAAACGGAAAGATCGTCGTAATTCCCAGCAAAATGAAAAACACGTGATTGAAGACGGTAAACACTTTCTCGCCGACGGAAGTTTTGATTCCGCGGGATTTTACTTTCCCCGTATTCAACGCCTGTTCGGCACTCATAGCGAATCCCCCTTTCTCCGATGCGTCACCAGATACCCCGCTGCAGGAATTTCCGGCTCAAAGCGTTGCCCGATATGATCAGAATGAAAGCAATGACGGAATCGAACAGGCCGACGGCCGTCGAGAAGCTGTAGTCCTGGTCTCCCAAGCCGACCCGGTATACGTAAGTTCCGATAACATCCGAGACGTTGTATACGCTCGGATTGTACATAACGAGAATTTGCTCGGTACCGGCCTCCAAAATATGGCCGAGACGCAGAATGAACATGAGCAGGATAATCGGGACGAGCCCCGGAAGCGTTACGTGAATCGTTTGCTGCCACTTGCTCGCACCGTCGATTTTGGCCGCTTCGTACAATTGCGGATCGATGCTCGTGAGCGCCGCCAAATATACGATCGTGCTCCAGCCGGTCTCCTTCCATCCGGCCGACGCGATCAGAACCGAGCGGAATATTTCGCTGTCGAGGAAGAAACGGATCGGCTCTCCTCCGAGCGCGACGATGATTTTGTTGACGAGACCCCCGTTCGTGGAGAGCAGGTCGATGAACAGACCGCTTACGATAACCCACGACAAGAAGTGAGGCAAATAAATAACCGTTTGTACGCCCCGCTTGAACGCCATATTTTTCAGCTCGTTCAGCAGAATGGCCACTATGATAGGGAGCGGGAACAGAAAAAACAGTTTATAGAATGAAATAATTAACGTGTTCTGGAACACGTGCATAAAGCTGTCGGAAGCGAACAGCTTCTCGAAATGCTTGAATCCGACCCAGGGGCTGGCAGCCAAGCCGTCGAAAATGTTGAAGTCTTTGAATGCAATTACAATCCCGTACATCGGCGTGTACTTGAATAGCAGAATGAAGGCGATTCCGGGAATGAGCGCCACGTATAAATCCCAGTCTTTGCGAATATCCGACCATAGCGTCTGGAAGTATGTTTTCCGGGCTTTCGGCACAGGTGCCGATAGTTCGGTCGTTGCCGGCTTCATCTTGTTGTCCCCTTTCTCGATCGATCGGTACCGGCTTGATCCGAAAGCGCGTCCCGTCGGTCATTATGTCATGCTTCAAGTGTAGCAAACGGCGTCGTTTCCTGTACCGGACTACTTTTACGTGTTTTGGTACTTTCGTGACAAGGTGCTGCGACTAATGCACGATGGCGCAATTGCCGCATGTTTCGAAGGCCGGCTTTGTGTGTGTAAACCGGCCTATTGGGATCGCATATTTCGACATAAAAGCTGCTATTTGGGCAGGAGTAGGCTCGGAGTTGTCCGGCAAACTAAAAAACGGCTAACCGAAGTTAGCCGCTACCTTTCTTCCCTCTCTACACAAACGGAGGGGACCATGCCTTCTTCCGCCAGCCGAGGCTCGTATCGACGACTTGCAAATCCCGGTTCAACCGGACGACTACCCCGAACGGCAGCTTGCGGTCGTACCAGAAACGGACGTCGCTCCAGACGACCTCGTAGCCGTCCAGCAGCTCGCTCCAGGAGACGTGAACCCGCTGCGCGAAGCCGAGAAAGGCCCGGACCCCGTCGGTCCCCATCGTCGCCCGGACGACTTCATGGTCGTCTTCCTTCGCATATTGCTGTTCGAGCGTGATGCGGTCGAATACGATTTTACCGGCATAGAAGCCGTTCTCCGTCTCCACGACGAAGCTCCATCTGTACCCGATCACATCCGGCAGTACATGATAAATGCCTTCGACGTTCATAAATCGTTTGACTTTGCGCAGCAAAATGGCATGCTGCCACGCCCGCAGCCCGATATAACCGAAGGTTAGCGCATATACCCATGCAAACACGCCGGCAGGGTCGTACCCGAATACGAGCCATAATACGAGCCCGGATACGTGAACCATAAACAAAAACGGTTCGAATATCGTCAATACGTCCAAATGAAGCCACTTCTTATGCACGGGCCGCATGCACTGGACTCCGTATACGTTCAGCAGATCGAGGAATACATGGAGCACCACAGCGGCAAAGCTCCACAGAAACAGATGCGGCAGCCATTCCGCCGACTGATAAGCAAAAGACAAAATAATCGATAAGACCGCCGGCCACAGGAACAACGCCGGAATCGAATGGGTAATCCCCCGATGGTAGCGAATGTAGAACGAGAAGCCTTTCAAACGGAATACGGTATCGAAATCGGGTGCATTCGAGCCTACCAACGTACCGATCAGAACCGCCTGCGCCAATTCCGGATGATGCGCCACGGCCGGGTCCAAATAAGCGAGTCCCGCAAGCGTTAACCCCATTACCAAATGACTGCCTGTATCCATCTGTTGTCACTCTCCCGTTAGGCTGTAATACCGGCATTCCGCTCCCGACCGACTTCCCATCTCTCGTCGACATTAAACCAGTAAAACCATTGGTCCGGCACCTCGAGCACATATTGCTCCAACAGCCCGTTCAATGCATTCGTCGCCTCCACTCGCTGATCCGCACGAAACTGCTCCTGCAAATAAACCGGGTTACCGAACACAAGCCGATGTCTGAATCCCTTGACCCGGCAGCCGAAGAACGGAACAACAGGCGTCCCGCGCTCCAATGCCAACGCCGCCGTTCCGCTCGGGCCTCTGGTCTCCCTGCCGAAAAACTTCGCCCCGGGAAACGTCGGCCGATAAAAATCCCCAAGCAGGAAGACGACTCCGTTATCGTTCAAATGGTTGCGCAATTTCCGGAACAGTTCCAGAGGCGGCGTATGATCATAGTCCAACCCTTTGCATCCCAACTGCTGGAACTTCAGATACAGCGGCCGCAGCTCCTTGCTGCCGGCTGTAGCGACGGTCAAGCAGCGATATTTCCGGGAAAGGTGCAGATAATAATAGAAAAAATTGCCGATATGGGGAGCGAATACGATGGCTCCTTTTCCCCGCTCCAACGCCTCCCGCAGATGGCTTTCCCCTTCCGTCTCGAAACGGTCCGTGTCATTCCGCCGGGGATCAGGGCAATCGATCATCATTTCGTAAAGTGTAACGATAATGTTATACACATACGACCTGCAATACCGGCGAATCCGGGGCAGCGGAGCATCAAGCAGCTGAGCCATATTCCGGATCACGCTCTTCCTGAACGACGCGGCGCCGACATAAACGAGCAAGCTTGCAACAAAGAAGAAAGCTAGCAATAGCCTGCGGGGAATGAAACGCAGCCACCACCCGACCCGCTGCAATCTTCGTTCGTCTTCCAAGACGATTCCGAGCCAACGATACAACCGAACTCCCCCTTCCGCTTCACCCCATAAAACGCCGTCTGTATCGGCTGGTCATGTTGGCCGTCTCGAGCACGATGAAAAAATCGGCCGTGCGGAACAAAGGATCATAGGCCGGTTCACCGGCAATCTCCGCTCCGAGCCACCGGTACCCTTTCATAAGCGGCGGCAGTTTGCGGTACAGCTCCTTCTCGCTGAAGGCGACATCCGCCGCCCGCAGTTCGTTGATCCGGTGCGTCTCCAGCGGCCGTATTCCGAAACGGTCCGTTATAAGGTTGCCAGACGCGAGCAGGCTGTACAGCTCGTTTACAAATCCGATCGTTGGAGCGGCTACGCTTGCACATCCGATTAAATACGAATAATTGCTCCGCTTGACGTAATCGGCGATGCCTTCCCACAACAGCTGAATCGCCTTGCCGTCCCTATACGCCGGCGCGATGCAGCTTCTGCCGAGCTCCAAGCTTTTCCACTTATAGGCACCGAAGCCGGACAGATCGAACTCGGTTTCCGAATAAAAGCCTCCATGCTGCATAGCCCTGGGGCCGGGCAGCAGCCGATAAGTGCCGATGACGGTATCCGTTTCCAAGTCGGTCACAATGAGATGATCGCAGTAGTCGTCGAAACGGTCCCTCTCCATCGCGGATTCGTTATACAGATTCGCGTTGCGCTCTTCCTCGGCGAATACTTGATACCTTAGACGAAACGCCTGTTCGATTTCATCCGTCCGCTCCGCCAGCTTGACGGCAAGAGGGGCACGCTGCAATTGCAGGCTTTCCAACGGCTTGCTCATCGAAGGGTCACACCTTTCCTTGTTAAATCCGGCACCAGTCTCCGGTCCCGCTTTACCTTTTCTATGATCGTGATTTCAGTGTAATGGGGAAGGATCAACGCAAAGTCCGGATTATGTTAAGTTTTCGTAATTTAACAATTCGCAACATTGCGCTAATACTCGGTTAAACAAACGGCTCTACAATGAGAGAACAGCCGAATGCAGGGGAGGTGTTGGAATGATTGTATTTGACGTCGTTTTGAACGGACGGATTCAGGAAACGCTGCGCCCCGCCAATCAAAGGCACATCGATATTTATTGGTTTATCGTGGACCGCGTGCCGGCGCTGATGCAAAAGTACGGCCATGAAATGACGATTACCCGAAGAGTGATCCAGGAGTAGCAGCTTGTTCCCGACAGATCATCCGCATTGTGAAGTTGAAGCCTGAACTTTTGATGAGGAGGGATCGCATGCGTATCGCCCTGTTCTCCGACACGTATTACCCGCAAGTCAACGGCGTGGCGCTTACCTTGAAGCGGCTGGTCCGGCACTTGGAGCATCGCCGCGTGCCCTATCGGGTATTCGTGCCCAAGGTGGTGGACGAAGATTTGTTCCAAAGCAATATCCACAGTTTCTCCAGCATCCCCTTCTTCCTGTATCCCGAATGCCGGCTCGCGCTTCCGAACTATGCATCGATCCGAAGCGAGCTTCACCGGTTCCGTCCCGATCTCATTCATATGGCCTCCCCATTCAATATGGGCTTATGCGGTCTTCATTACGGCAGAAAGCACGGAGTCCCGCATGTCGCTTCGTATCACACTCACTTCGACCGGTATCTCGACTACTATCATTTGAAATTCGCGGCGCCCTTGCTGTGGCGCTATATGCGCTGGTTCCATGAATCTTGTCTGGCGACGTTCGCCCCCTCGCGGGAAACGAAGGCGCAATTACTCGAGCAAGGAATCCGAAGCGTCGAGCTTTGGCAGCGCGGCGTAGACTGCCATCTGTTTCATCCGGGCAAACGGAGCGGTTCCGTCCGGGAGAAGTACGGAATCGAGGAACGGTATATATTGCTGTATGTCGGACGGTTCGCCCCGGAGAAGGATATCGACATTTTGGCGGAAATCATGACAGGTTTGCCGGAACCGCTGCGGACCGACGTGCATTGGCTGCTCGTGGGAAGCGGACCTCTTCTATCCGACTTGCGCCAGAAAGCTCCGGCCAACGCGACGTTTACCGGTTATTTGGGCGGTGAGGAATTGGCGGAGGCGTACGCCTCGTCGGACTTGTTCGTATTCCCGTCCAGTACCGAGACGTTCGGCAATGTGGTGCTGGAATCGTTCGCATCGGGCACTCCGGTCGTCGGAGCAAGGTCCGGCGGCGTGCAGGAGCTCGTTCAAGACGGAACGACCGGTTGGCTCTGTCCACCGCGCGACGGCAAAGCTTTCGTCCAAACCATCGCCTCCACTCTGCAAAGCCCCGATCTTCTTCATAAGACGGGCTGCGAAGCGCGATCGTACGCCTTGTCCCAATCTTGGGATGCGATCTTCGACGGCCTTCTGGAGCGATACGAACAACTGACGGGGGCTCCTGACAAATCCAAAGATCAGTGGCATTCGGCCTGACGCGGGAGGGGTACTGTGAAAATAACGGTAATCGGTTCGGGATATGTAGGCTTGGTTACGGGAGCGTGCCTTGCTTCCTTGGGGCATCAAGTGATCTGTGCGGATACGGACGCGGGGAAAATCGGCTTGCTGGCATCCGGGAAGGTGCCCCTATTCGAGGAGGGGTTGGAGCCGCTAGTAAAAGAGGCATTGACCGACGGCCGCATCCGGTTTACAACCGAGCTAGCCTGGTCGATAGAGGAATCCGATATTTTGTTTATAACCGTGGGCACTCCGTCTCTTCCGGACGGGGAAGCGGACTTGACCCAGCTATGGTCGGTCGTGAACCTCATCGCGAAATCCGGCGGCGGAAGAAAGCTGCTCGTCATCAAGAGCACCGTTCCGGTCGGAACATGCGACAGTGTGGAAGATTTGTTGCGTCACGGTATCGCCCGCAGCCGGATTATCGATGTGGCTCATAATCCCGAATTTCTGCGTCAAGGAAACGCCGTACGGGATTTCCTGCTTCCCGACCGCATCGTCGTCGGCTGCAAAACCGAAGAGGCGCGGACGATCATGAGCGACCTGTATGCGGGTATAGCGTCTCCGGTCCATCATTGTGACAGACGCAGCGCGGAATTGATCAAATACGGCTCGAACGCCTTCCTGGCAATGAAAATTTCGTTCATCAATATGATGGCCAACTTGAGCGACGAGCTAGGCGTCGATGTGGACGAAGTCTCCGCCGGTATCGGGGCGGACCGCAGAATCGGCCCCCATTTCCTGCAGAGCGGCATCGGCTACGGAGGCTCCTGTTTCCCGAAGGATATGAAAGCTATTCAGGCGCTGGGCAAGTCGGTCGGCTGCGAGCTTCCGCTGATCGAGGCCGCCGAACGGATCAACGGCAAACAGCCTCAATTCATCGTGGGCAAATTGAAACATTCCCTCCAAACGATGAGAGGCTCCCGAATCGCCCTTCTCGGTCTTACTTTCAAACCGATGACCGACGACATACGCGAGGCCCCGTCGCTGACGGTATGCCGCATGTGCTTGGCCGAAGGAGCGATCGTCCATGCTTATGATCCGATGATTCGGCAATATCCAATGCAGGAAGTCGTCCTGCACGGCGACGCGTACTCGGCAATCGACGGTTGCGACGCTATCGTTCTGCTGACCGAGTGGGACGAATTCCGGCTTCTCGACTGGGGCCGGGTCCGCAAGGCGGTTCGGAACGGTTTAATCGTCGACGGCAGAAACATGCTGTCCCACAGCGGGATGCGTTCCGTCTGCGAGCAGTACGGAATGACCTATCTCTCCGTCGGCCGGCCCGCCATCGACCGTTACGGCCTAACTTCACCCGGCGTCATCCCCCAATATTTGCGGAATACGCGGGTAAAATAACTGCCGTCGTGATAGCCGACCATGCTGGCCGCTTCGCTGATTTTCACGCCGTCGAGCAGCGCCGCCTTGGCGCGTTCCATCTTGCGCTCGATGACGTACGCGGAGAACGATTTGCCCGTCTCCTGCTTGAACAGTCTGCTTAAATAGGACGAATTGACGTACAGCCGGTCGGCCACCTGATGGAGCGATATTTCCTGATCCATCTCCTCTTCGACGATCCCGAGCAGCTGCTTCACGATCTGGTGGCTGACCGACATGCGCTGTTTCTGCACGTACACGGCCGCCCGCCGTACGACCCGGAGCAGCATGGCGTGAATTTGCTCTTTATGTCCGAGCGCCTGCGGATGGAGAAAATGCGCGAAGTCGTCGCCGGCCAGCTCCTTGAACGGCCAGCCCTGCTTCTGCATGATCCGGATGAGCAGCGCGCCGAAAAACATCACGTTCTCCTGAATATCGTCCACCGACTCCGCCTTCATCATGCCGCTCATCGCCCACAACTGCTCGAGCGTCTCGGCCGCCTTATCCTCGTCGCCGGTCTGCAGGGCGATCTCCAGCGTCTTCTCCAGGTTCGCGTCCGCCGGCAGCACCGGCTTGTGGCCCGGCTCCTCGCGGAATGGGATCGCGATGTTCCCGCCGTACACGATCCGGTTCTGAAGCGCCCGGACCGCCTGCCGGTACAGCTCCGGCACTTCTTCGCGGCTTCCCGTCGTCCGGCATATGCCGCCGCTTGCGGTCAGCTTCAGGCATTCCTTGACCGTGGACAAGAGCCGCGCGACGTCGGTGTTCACCTGCAGCATGACGGCATCCGAGCTTTTATCCGCAGCGGCCTTGAAGATTAGCGCCGTCGGTCCTCCCGGATCGGAGCAAACCCAGCTGTCCGGCAGCACCTCCTTGGCGATGCCGCCGAGCGCGAACTGCAGCACGGGCATATCCTGCTGCGAGAACCTCGTCTCCTGCTCCGATACCGGATCCATGTCGACGGCGACGACCGCGTATCTGGCATCCCGCTCCAGCTCCAGCTGCACATCTTGGCTGCGCCGCGTAATTTCCCATTCCACGAATTTACCGTTCAGCCAGTTGACGAAGAAGTTGTTTTGCAGATTCGGCAAGTTATGCCGCCATTTCTCCTGAAGCACATCCTGGCTGTGCTTCAGCGCAAGCTCCCTGCGGAGCTGGTCGGCCGCATTCAGCACCGCATCCAATATGTCGGCATCGCCCGCCGGCTTCAGCAAATATTTGAACACGCCGAATTCGAGCGCCTTCTGCGCGTAAGTGAAATTATCGTGCCCGCTCAAAATGACCATCTTCGTCATCGTGCCTTGCTCATGCACTTTTCTCGCTACGGTCAACCCGTCCACGCCGGGAATCTGGATATCGAGCAGCAGCAGATCGGGCTTCTTGCGTTCGATCAGCTCCAAGGCGTCGAGCCCGTTGTGGGCGATTCCGACGATCTCGATGCCGTGCTGCTCCCAAGGGAGATTGTTGACCAAGCTGTTGCACAAACGGACTTCATCTTCCACGATGAGCAAATTCATACGGATCCTTCCGCCCCTTTCTCGTTGTCGGTATCCGCCCGCTCGGGCGAAAGCTGAAACGTTTCCTTGCACCGGTCGAGCGGGAGCCGCACCGTAACGGTCGTTCCCTCTCCTTCCCGGCTGTCGATCTCCATCCGCGACCGCTTGCCGTACACCATCCGGATACGCGACGCCACGTTGCGGAGCCCGTACAAATCTTTGGCGCTCTCCATTGGCGGAAGCAAGATCCCCGGCTTATCGGCAACGAATACTTGCTCGAGCTCGCTCCGGATATATTCGAGACGGTCCGGCTTCATCCCGACGCCGTTGTCCGTAATCGTCATGAACACGAAGCCGTCTTCCAACCGGGTGCGGACAAGCAGCTCGCCCCCGCGGTCCCGCTGCTCCAGGCCGTGGAGAATGGCGTTTTCCACGAGGGGCTGAAGCAGCAGCTTCATGATCGGAATCGGCTTACTCTCCTCCTGAATATCGTAGGATACCGCGAATTTATCCAGAAACCGCAGCTGCTGCACCCGTACGTAGTAGTGCAAATGCGCAACCGTCTCTTCCACCGTGAACGTATCGCTCCCCTTGTTCAGGCTCAGCCTGAAAAAACGCGACAAGTTCAGCACCATCTCGCTGATTTCGTCGGCATCGTAGTTTTTGGCGGCCCAATAGATCGAATCAAGCGTGTTGTATAGAAAATGGGGGTTGATTTGCGTCTGCAAAAATTTCAATTCGGTAACGGCAAGCCGAAGCTGCTGTTCATAGCCGTATTCGATCAGCTGCTTCTGATCGAGAATCATCTGGTTGAACGACTGCGTCAAATAGCCGAGCTCGTCCTGGCGGTTGTTCTCCAGCCTGACGTTAAAGTTCCCGCTCCCCGCCCGCTTCATCCCCTGCATCAGCTTTTGCACGGGCGAGGCGATGCCGCTGTATACCGCCCAAGAAATCCACAGGGCAAGCAGCACGCTGATGCCGATGATGACATACGTATACAGCTGCATCTTCTCCGACTTCGCGTAAACTTCCTTGCGCGGCTGCATGAGCAGAAGCGACCATTTGTAATATTTCGAATTGACCTCGATCGTGAACATGCTGTCGTCGGCCATTTTGCCGGACAACGTTTCTTCCGTCGCATTGTCCGAGCCGGTAATGATTTTCCCGTCATGCGTAACCAAATAGATTTGCGCGTTGGCCGAGGGGAGCAAAGACCGGAATAGGTCGAGCAGCCTCGACTTGCTGAGCGTGACCGACAGCAGATTCGGCTGCCGGTCCGTATTGTACAGATCCATCGAACGTACGAGGGAAATGCCGTCCGCCGCCATCAGTTTGCCGAATGTTTCTCCGTTCGGAGTCGGCTCGTCCGGGAGCGTGTATACGATGCCGTTCCCGCTGAATCGCGCCATCTGCCTGAGCCAGTCCTGCTGGGCGGTGTTCGAGATCCTTCTGCTTCCGTTCGTCGTCGAGACGATCATATTCGAGAGGGAATGATAGATCGATATTTGCGAAATCATATGATTGATCGTCGTCACGCCGGACAGCTGCTTCAGAAGCTCTGTAAAGTTGACGACCGCTTGCGGGGACAGCTCCGAGCCGGACTGCTCGAGCAGCCGGAGCAGGTTGTTGTCCGTAGAGATCAGAGTGGATATTTCCTCCACGTTCTGCAGCGTCAAATCGATATAGTCCATCGAGGACGTAAGCGCCGCTTTCGTCCGGTCGGTCGTCTGCTCGACGAGCATATCCCGCGATTGGAACGTGGAGAACAGGCTGACGGCGACAAGCGGCAGCAATATAAACAAAAAATAGACGGTCAACCTAAGCTGGATGTTTTGATGATAGAGCCGGTTGAACCAACGAAGCAGGCGTATCGTCAAAACCCCCGTTTCCGTTCATATGACGCCGTACGTTCACTTGGCGGTCTCAGCATACCATGCATTCACTTCGCGCGTAATATCTTGTAAGCCTTCCTGCTTCCATCGCTCGACGTATTTCTCAAATTCATCGACGGGGGTAACCCCGACGACCATCTTGGTAAACGTCTCCAGCATGGAGGTGTTTAGCTTCGACATATATTTGCCCATGGACGGCGTAGGCAGACCGGTAAACCGATTCGGGATCAGATTGTTCTCGATCCGCTTCTGGTTATCGTATAGATGGAAATGCTCGCCGAGCGAATCGAGCCGCTGCTTATCCGTGTCGGGCTCTACGACGTCCACGAGAGCCGAATAAATGCCTCTGTACAAATGTTTGTCGTGCTCGGCGAAATTGGTGACCATCTTGCCGTTCTCCCATCTCCAAATTTCGTTTTGGAACCCGAGCTTCAAGTCGTTATGGCCTTTGCCGGCTATAAAATCAAGCATCCGGACGACGTTGGCGGCTTGTGCGGTGCCTGCAGGGATGACGTTGTATCCGCGGATAAGCTGGGAGGCGTATACGCCCTTCTCACCGCGCGAACCTGTCGGGTATTCCAGCGGAATCCATTCCGCCTTCGGATCGCGCTGGCGGTTCAGCTCGATCGGCCCCCGCGTATCGTACCAGGTGGCGGAGAACAGACCCGCCTGGCCGGACGCGATTTTCTCCTCCAAATTTTTGCTCCGGTTCAGTGGGAATTCCGGATCGATCAGTTTCTCCTCGTACAGCTTATGAAAGAAGACGAGCGCCTCTTTCATTCCCGGAAGCGTATTGGAATAGACCAGCTTGCCGTCCCGCTCGTGCCATTGGTTAAGCTGCGTACCGAACGCACCGAGGAGAGGCGCGGTACGTCCCATATTTTCGGTCAACAGCAGTCCGAACGTATCGTTTCTGCC
Source organism: Paenibacillus mesophilus (assembly GCF_005938385.1). GTDB lineage: Bacteria > Bacillota > Bacilli > Paenibacillales > NBRC-103111 > Paenibacillus_AB > Paenibacillus_AB mesophilus. The sequence continues at coordinate 101,756 of NZ_VCRA01000016.1, read as the reverse complement.
GTTGCCGTCCGGATCTTGCGTACCGAACGCGTGGATAACCTCGTAATACTCGTCAAGCGTGCGCGGAGGCTTCAGCCCGAGCCGGTCCAGCCAATCTTTGCGGACGTACATGAGCTCGACCCCTTTGACTTCGGTCAAGCTCGGAATGGCATATATATGTCCGTCAAACGTAACCTGCGCCCATGCTTCCTTCGGGATTTTGCTCTTCAGGGCGGGACCGTACTTGTCGATCAGATCGTCCAGCGGCTCCAGCTTGCCCTGCTTCACGTAGTTGGCGAGCCATACTTTACTCGCAATATGCAGCATATCCGGTAAATTGCCGGATGTCATAATAATGTTCAGCTTCTCCTCGTAGCTTTGGCTCGGCGGAAGGAACACGTTGATATCCAAATTCGTGTTATTCTCGATATAACTCAAATACGCGTTGTCGTTTTCGTTGATTCCCGGTGGAAAAGACAACCCTAAACTGCTAATAACGATGGAAATTTTCTCCTTATCGTTTTCCGCGCCGCCGTCCTTTTTCCCCCCGGATGAAAAAGGCGACCCTACGACGGCGGCAATAACAACGGCACCCGCCGCTGCCGCTGCCGATGCAATGAGCCATCTCTTTTTAATTTTCCCCATGCGCCAATTCCTTTCCGTCCGAAACGAATAAGGCGGATAACCGTCTGCGCAACCCCCTGCCTTACAGCGCAAACGCTTTCAGCTATTGTCCCTTTATTTTATCACTTTGGAGATGAAAAAGAAACTTTGCTCCCCTTGGATAAGGCCCCCACATTAGGACCGTGGAGCTCATGGGGGCGTCGCCCCGGCGCGGGTATCGGCTGCTCGTTGAGCGGCATATCGATAGAAAGCGTTGCGTAATATGATTATTTTCGTGTGTGGACCACGGTTTATAATGGAATAGATGCATGTAAAATCAGCACCAAAGGCTAGTTTGGTGGTTTTAAATGGAAAAGGTGCAGCTATTTCCTTGCCAAGACGGCAATTCGTTCCAATCTGCGCGAAATAACTGGACTTTTTCCAGCTCATACTGTTTCGCGCGTCGTTTTCCCGAAAATAACTGTATCTTTTCCAGTTTGCGGGCGGAAGGGCAGCAGGCGTGAACTTGGATGTACCGGCTGGCTTTCAAATAGTGCCTCCGATGCGGAGCGCGGCGAACAGAAAAAGCCGCGCCAACGCGCGGCCTAGCCTAACCGGAATATGCCGGTCCTATCGATAACCGATGCTTTCGATCGTCCTTCTGATACAGCCGAAAATACGGTCATGGCCTTGCTGTGTAAAGTGGATCGCGTCATAAAACCAGCCGGATATATCGGTACCCGACCGCCACTCCGCTTCGATCTCCCGCTCGGCATCGGCCAGCGGCAGAGCGCGTGCGGCCGCGAATTCCCGCAGCGAATCGTTGAACCGGTCGAACGAAGAGGGGAATGCCCCGTCGACTACCGGGCTGGCCCAGCCGTACGTTTGTCCGGACTCAGTAGATAACGGGCCCGATGTCCAGAGCAGGCATGCGCAGCCGAGCTCCTCCGCCCGGGTCAGCATCCGCTCCATATTGGCCCGATAATCGCTCAGCGGTATCGGCCTTTTCCAATCGTTGATGCCGAAATTGAGTACCAGCAAGTCCGGCTGCTGCGCGGCGACGTTTTGCTCGAACGCCTCCAGCCCTTGGGCGCTCGTCCACCCTCCCCTGCCGCGATTATGGACGACCGCCTGCGGGTTCAGGCTCTGCAGATGCCTTCTCAACTGGAGAACCCATGAACCGTGAATGAGCTCCGCATCCATTCTCGCCTCTCTCGCCTCATACCATCCTTCGGCGACGCTTCCATACGTCCAGCTGTCGCCATACGCGACTACCGTAACCGGCTCCCCTTTCATCAGCTTGCGTTTCCATTCGGCTGAGTTCATTCAGCTCTCCCCCTACTGTTCAATCGGATATGCCCTTATTATAGAACAAAATCCGTAAGGCGTTTGAAGGATCGGCCGATCTTCACACCATATTCATCCAGCCGCTCCGCATCCCCGTCAAACTTCCCGCACCGTGTCCCCGGAATAGGGTCGCCGTAAGGCCGGATGTGAATCATTAACAGCGTTAATCTTGAGCGGGAATAGCCCCGCCCTTGGAACAAACGACCGCAAAGCTGGTATAATGGGTACAGAAAACGAGGTGAACCCGAATGGCCAAACCAAGAAAACCCGTCTCCCCGCCACCTGCGCCCGCCGACAAGCCGGCTACGTTGAAAGATTTGCTCGACCCCTCCATCGTGCAGAAGCTGAAAGCGACCGGCGACGAACTGAAGGCGGCCGAGGAGAAGCGCAAGGAAGACATCCGCAAGCGGGAGGAAGAAGCCCGCAAAGCCGAGCAGAAGCGGCTCGACAACGATTTCGGCCATTTGCTTGCGAACAGCAAGCTTGACTGGCGGAAGCATAAGTGACGACTCCCTTACGGCTAAAGCCGTGGGCTTCTCGAATCATCGGGACTCGCAACCTCGTCCCTCCCCGATCAAAAATAGAGCAAATCCGCTTTGTGGATAGGTGAACGAATCGTAGCGGCTTTGTGGCTTAAAGCGCGGAGGCTTGGTACTTTGTCGGATACTTGAGGCGGCTATAGGTGCCCCGCGTCTGCTCAAAAAGCCTTCGCAGCGTAGCCTTCATGAAAAATACCACCGTGTCGCAGGCGAGACGGTGGTATTTCGCATGGGTTCGCGGCTTACTTGCACGACGTTTCCGACGGCTTGGCGGCCTCGGGTCCAACAAATTGACGCAAAATCATGCCTGCCAGACCGTTTCCGTCCCCGGTCCATACATAGTAAAAGCTCAACGCCTCCACTCCGCTGCCGTCATCGGCAAACTTGTGGCGGGAAGCGATCATTTCCCTTGGGCGGACGCAACTTTCCGGTCCACCCGTTCGGCGGCTTCCCGCAATACGGTATTCGCGTCTTTTCCGCCTACGAAATCCTTCGCCGCTTGTTCCATTTCCAGACTGGCAATGGAAGTATAAGGCGTGATGACTTGCATCGCCGCAAAGGATTTGGGTAGTATCGCTTGAATATTTTTACTCGAAATGCCGGGTATAGACTGCCCGAATTGCTTCATTATTTGATCCGCGTTCTTAAGGGTGGGAAGAAAGGCATACGTGCTGGCCGCCCATGCTTGATAGTCTTCCGAAGAGAGATAGGAGAGTACCTGGAATGCGGCATCCCGGTTCCTGCTTTTGCTCGTTATGAACACATAATCCGCATTAACGGAGGGTCCCACGCCTGGTTGATCGGCAAACACCGGAAACGATCCGATATCCCAGTTTATCTTCGTTTTCGCCGCCAGTTCAATGACTCCGCTATTGTCCAAGAGCATCGCCGTTGTTTGATCCTGCAAAAACAGGTTGCGCGTATTCAACCACTGCCCCTGGCTGTCCCGCGGTTCATTGCCGGTGACGGACAAGAATCGGGCTGCATTCTCGAATACCCTCTTGAAGCCGTTTTCCATAAACATCGCTTTGTATGTCTTGGTATCGTAATAAGGCGCCGACAACTGATTCCAGCCCACAACCTGGTTGAAGTTCATGGTCAGTCCCCGGTATTGAATGCCCCCGTCGGTTCGGGTCATACGCTTCGCCAGATCGTACAACTCGTCCCAGGTGATTCCATTCTTCGGATAAGGCACGCCGAATTTATCGAACAGATCTTTGTTGTAGAGCAGAACCAGATTGGCGACGGTCCAAGGAAGGCCGGTGATCGCACCGTTCCCGAACGTCTGCAGCGCATCGATCGGCTCCTGCTTCTGCTTGGATAAGTCGTAGTTGTACTTCTTGATTAAATCGCCAATATTACTCTCCAGCTTATATCCGAACACATTAACGGGCATCGCGCTGGCGGAAGCAATCACGATATCAATCGAAGGAGTTGTGGCAACAATGTTGGCGTAGTCTCCCGACAAATAATTGATCCTGTAATTCGGAAATTTTTGGCGGATCTGATCGCCAAATCTGGAATTGAAAAGATCCAAGGAAACACCCGGATAAGCGAATGTAAGCTCCGTCGGCGTTTCAGCCACTTTTTTCGCCTCTGCCGCGGCATCAGCATTCGATCGGTCACCGGGCGGCTTTGAGGATGCACCCTTACCGGACCCGGCATCATCTCCGCAGGCAACAAGCACAGATATTAAACTGCATAGGGTTCCGGCACATAACCATTTTTTTCCGATCATACGATCGCCCCCGAATTAGTTCTTGCATTATTTCACGGCAAACAGCCGGTTTGTGGCCGGCAGACTGACAATGCCGGAATAGTGGTACACTTGGCTCGCCATTTGATCGCCGTCCGATAACGGTGTCGGCTGCTCAATAACGAAGTCGGCAAAATCGGGAGCGTTGAACGCGACGTATGCCAAGCTGATCGCATCCACCGTCCGTTCACAATTCGCCGACAGATCCATAAGTAAAACCGGTCCCGTATCGACCTGATACATATTTTTGCCGTCGTGAATATTCATCGTCTTGACGGGATACTCCATAATCGCCCTCAACCCGATCTCGGCGTTGTACAGCTCGGTCTGCGCCACAAGCGGAACGGCGTCGTGGGTTGCGTGACGGATATCCTCATTCGACTCCAGTAGCTTGCAGTATTCCGGTTCCTTCAGCTTGTACAGTTGTCCTCCCCACATGTCGGATGCTTTCGGACATGTTTTGTAATTCGGATTCAGGTAAGCTTTGCGTCTGTACACAATACCGTATTGCGGACCGAAAACCGGAGTAAAATCGTAATTATCGCTATAAAACAAATCGCTGGGAGCAAACGTGTCCTCCGCTTTGCACGAACCGCACTGATAGTAATCCTCCGTTCGTCCCGTCTTCTCGTCGATCACGCGCAAGCGCGACTCAACCCAAAAGCGCACCGAATTTTCCGGGTTACACCCGGAAATGAAAGAAAGACCGTAATGTATTGGTTTCATATGATTTCCTCCGTTAAGCTGTATTCTATCTTATAATCTGGTCGGACCAAATAAAAAATAAATGATTCGCCTATCGATTTGTTTCTCCTTGATGCCTTTCAAAAAAGCGCTTTCACAATGTGGAATCCGAATGAGGCAGACGATTTCCCACAACGAAAACTCCTCACGCACAGCGGAACAGCTCACTTTCAACCCGGTGCCAACAGCCCTCCTTTCGCAAGCTTACCTAGATTATGGTCTAACCAGATTATCAATAAGACCTGAACACATCATACATCCCAACATGATGTACGTCAATACTCTTTTCACTAATCCAGCGCACATTCCCGAGGAAACGAAAGCCTGCTTGGAGACAGCTCCCGGACGCTCACCTAATAGCAACATTAATTCAGGAACGATCTGCTAGATTTCGAGCGCTTGGTCCAGATGCCTTCGCATGATCGCCTTGGCTTCCTCCGCATCGCCTTTCTTGATTTTCTCCGTAATTTGTTTGTGCTCATTTAACGAGACATAGGTTTTCTCAATATCGTCGAAAAATAACTCCCGCAGGCGGCGAAAAAAGTCGCCGATTACCTCGTTCAATTCGACGTAGGTTTGATTTCCCGTCGCCTTAAAGAGCGCCCGGTGAAACTCGAAGTCCTCCTCAATGGGAATCTTGCCCTGCCGAATTGCTTGCTCCATGCGATCGTTCCATAGGTCCAGCTGCCCGATCAGCTCCAGATCACGATGCTGCACCGCCATCTCAATGGCGCCCAGTTCCAATATTTTACGGGTAGCTAGCAGCTCGGCCAATTTCTCTCTGCTGCGCATCCACTGAACAGAAATATGATCCAAAACTGGATTCAGCTTTGGAGAATCGACAAAAATCCCGCCTCCGGCTCTAATCCGCAAAATCCCCAAAATTTGCAACGATTGCAGAGCCATACGAACCACCGTACGGCTGACGAGCAGCATTTCGGTCAACTGCTTTTCCGTTGGAAGCTTTGCACCGGGCGGCAGTTGATTATCAATGATATATTTCTTGATTCGCTCTTTCACAACTTCAGTCAGTGTTGTTTTCTCGGTCATATCCATATCGAACGCACACCTCACTCAACAAATCCGTAGTGTCCATTTCGCACCCATTGTAAGTGTATCCTACGCGCGTCCTGCGTGTAAACTTTCCGAGGGCTGGATAAAGTGAACGGATCGAGTCGATCTCGCTCGAAATGCTGCCCCAATGGATCATCAGCGACTATCCGAACATCAAGAGCAAATCGGTCGATTTGATCGTGGAGCATTTGAAGGGGAAGCCGTGACGGCTAGCAGGCCAAAAGACAAAGGAACTCTCACCCTGTAGAGTTCCTTTGTCCTTTTCGTCATGCGCCTACAGTTCGATACCGCGCCCCCGCAGCGTCTCCTTCAACACTTCCGCCATAACGGCGTAGCCGAGCACGTGCGGATGCAGCCCGTCATGGGAGAGCCCGGATCGCAAGGCGACTCCGTCTTCACCCACCATTCGCGAATGATAGTCGACATAGACGACATGCGGCTGCCGCTCCGCTTCTTGCCTGATCCGGCGGTTGATCCCGATAATGGCCTGGTTGCGGACGTTATTGCGCGTTTTCCAATAGTGGCTCGTAGGAAGCAGGGATCCGACCGCCATACGAATCCCCTTTGCGCGGGAAATGTTCATGAGCGCCGCCGCATTTGCGACCAACCGCTCTGTAAGGGTCTCCACCAGCAAAGGCAATTCTTCTTCCGCCGCCTCCCGGATCGCGCCCGTATCGTTAATTCCGATCAAAACGACGGCAAGCTTCGGATTCAGCTGCAGCACATCGGCCTCGAACCTCCGGACGACATGCGCCGAGACATCGCCGCCTATCCCCCGGTTGACCAGCAGACGCCCGCTTCCCCCGAAGAAGGCGCCGAGCTCCCACCAATGGGTGATCGAATCGCCGATAAACACGGCATGGACGGGAACGGCCAGCGTCAATATCGTTTCGTTTCTATGGTTAAATTCTTTCCTTCGGCTATCCGATGCGACATCCAGCTTGACGGTCGGTTGCAGTTCCATGGCCGCTGTCGACGCTCCTTACTTCCTTTTGCCGTCGAGAAACTGATTGATTTTTTCTTCCGCTTCCCGTAAGGCCGTATTCACATCTTTGAACTCGAAGTAGTCCTTGAAGCTTTGCATCACGATTTTATAGGCATCCGTGTTGATTTCTTCATACTGCGAATAAATCGGAGAGGGAATCGCCGTGCTTTTGAAAAACGCCTCCACATGTTTACCTTGCAGGAACGGCATATCCGCTCCGAGTTGCTTCTTAATCACCGTATTTTTCAAAGACGATATTCTAGCCGTCGTCCTTGCGCTTATCGTCTGCACCTCGTCGGAGGTGACCGTCTCCAATACTTTCATCGCCTGTTCCTTGTATTTGCTCGTCTTCGTAATCGCCACGAGGTGAGCTGCGACGTGTCCGCTGACGTTCGGCTTCTCCTTGAAGCTCGGATATTGGGCGATATCCCATTGCAGCCCTTTCTTGCCGGCGTCCTCCAGGCCCTGGTTCAACATATTGTTCGTCGCGATCATGGCCAGCGTCTGATCTTTGAGAAAAGCCGGCTTCGAGCCGTACGCCAATAAATTGGCCGGTTTGTTGTTCGGCACGGCATAGACCGCTTTGGCCGTCTCGAATACTTTCCTCCATAGATCGGTATTGATCGACGCCTTCTCCGTCTTGGCATCGATATACGTAATCCCGAAGGCTCCCCGCAATCTCATGATCGTTTCCATATCCAGCCCTCTGTACTGCACGCCCCGCTCCACGAAAGACAGCTTCCGGGCGATCTCGGCTGCATCCTCCCAAGTCATGCCGTCTTTCGGATAAGGCACTCCGGTCCGGTCGAAAATATCTTTGTTATAAAACAGCGCGCTCAGGTCTTCCGAGAAAGGAAGCGCGTACAATTCGCCTTTGTCGGAGATCGCCTTCAGCGAGTCGATGATCGTCGGCTCGAAGCGGGCGAGGTCGGTTTTCGCCTTTTTCGCGAGCGGCGTCAAATCGTACAGCAGGTCGAATTCCTTGTACACCGGCAGCCCGCCGTTCCACGAATACAGCAAATCCGGCGATTGCCCCGCCGCCACCAGCTCTGCGATCGTAGTGCCTTTCCCCGACCGGACGACTTCAATCGAGATGTACGGGTACTTTTTCTTGACCGGTTCGATGATCAAGGTCTCGATATCTTTATCTACAATCGGAACGCCGATAAACAATTTCAGCGTGACCGGCGTCGTATCCTCGACAGCCGCTTGTTCGGCGCTTTTGACGTCCGCCTGCTTGCCCGCACCTCCGCTGCATCCCGCAGCAACAGCCAAGATCAATGCCGGAACGACGATTTTTTTCATCATCATGGTTTTCCGCCCCTCTGCCAAATTAAGGCTATTCGCCCACTCTTGTTCATTAATAAAGAACGACGTTCTTTTAAATCCGTAAAAGGTTAGCTGTATTAGTCTCTTTCACGTTCTATCTTCGCAGCGATTTCAACTCGGTCTCCAGCGCGTTCACTTTGTCCGACAGCTCCTGCACGGCTTTGATCAGCGGCGCGATGAACTCCTCGTACCGCAGCCCTTGCTTGCCCGTCGCACTATCTTCTGTCCACCCGGCAAAGTCCTCGACCTGAAGCGCCGTCAGCGTCTGTTTGACCTCTTGGGCGATAAGACCGTAGTGCGGCCGGTTAAACCGGTGCCGAACCGTCCCCGCGACCGTCGCTTGCTCGCCGCCCGCTTCGTCGGCCCGCTCCGTGATCGCCGTCTCGATATCTTTGAATTTGTACGATACCGGACGAAGCGCTCTTACGAAACTCAAGCCCAAGTCGCTGTCGCGTATATGCTCTTTATCCCTCGCGTCAGAGGTGACGATCGTCGAAGAGCCGGCGTAGATCGAACTCCAGCGGTTCGTCATCGAGCCGAGCGCATACAGGTTGTCGCTTGCCGGGTTAAGCTGCTTCGTCTGTACCGTCGCGCCGTTCAAGTAGAGCGTATTCGCCCGCCATTCGATCTGCGCGATCGACATGCCGGAGCGGGTTATGAGCTCGTAATTGACGGTCCCTCCGTCCGCGTCGTTCGTAATTTGCCGGTTGCACGCCCCGTTGTTCGCGGTCCATTTCCAATTTTTCTGATCGGCGGCTCCGTCGGTCTCCCGCAAGTAGAGAAACGGCTGCTTGCTCTCTAGCTGCAAATCTTTCTGCACGATGGAAATCCGGCTCTTGTCGACCGTGCCGTATTCGTACTTCGTCCAGCCGTTAGAGAATACATGCGTGCCGACGATGCAGTCTCTCGTATTGTTCTGGAAGCTGAAGCCGATTCCCGATACGCCGAGAAATTGAATGCCGTCGTACGTATGCAGCGAGCAGTTGTCGAGATATATGCCGTAGTTCAGACTGAGTCCGGGGATCAGGCCATCGCACGTCAGCCCCGCGCAGTTCTTGAAATGAAATCCGTAAGACGTGCCGGCAAAAGCGGTCACGCTCGCGTCCGCCTGGACTCGAATATTGCCGATCCACGATTTGTTTACATTTTCCAGCTTGAACCCGTACCAATCACCGCCGTGGTCGAACCCGGACTTGTGACGGCTTACGGCAACATCGTGAATGGACGTCCACGCCCGGTCGTTCAAATAAAGCCCGACCCGCTGGGCGTTCAGCAAGCTGTCGTGGATGCGTCCTTCGGAATAGACGGTCGTACCCGTAGACAAAATCCCTTCGTAAGCATGCGCGATATCGATATGCGAAATAAAGAAGAAGACACGGTCTCCGATCTCGATTCCCCTCTTGATGCCGTGCGTCGTCAGTTTGGTTATTCGGACCGAGAGCGCGGCACCCGCGGCCGACATGTTCAGAAACGTGTGGTCCGGCTGCGTCTGCGGATCGATCGTCGTCACATAGGCGCCGACCGCATCGATTTCTTCGATGTAAGCACCCCAGCAATCGCCCAGTCGGATGTAGTTTTCCCAGCCGAAGTCATACACGAAGCCCGTAGTAATCGACTGCCGAGTCTCCCCCCGGAACTCCAGTCCTCTGAAGAAATAGCGGGTACGGTACGTAAAATACAGCGAGGAATTCTTGGGGGTAACGATGGCATAGCGGCCGTGAGTCCCTTTGCTCACGAGCGTCATGTGCTCGACGCCGGCCTCCCGTCCTTCGATCGTCTCCACCTGGAAAGCGAATCCGTCCAAGCCGGTCATCCCGTCGAATACGACGACCGTCCTTCCGCTGCCTTCGCCGATCAGCCGGATGAGCGGGACCGACAAGGTGGACGTGACCCGATACGTTCCGGCCGGGAACAAGACGTTGCTTCCGTCAGCGTCATTCAACGCCGATTGGATGGCCGCCGTATCGTCCGTCGTTCCGTCCCCTTTCGCCCCATAATCGCGAATGTTGATCCCGTCGTCCATCAGGGGATGAGGCTGATGAGGCCCCCCTCCGTAAACCGAGCCGGCCACCGACGACTCTTTGGCATTGGCCGATCCGAGCAGCATCTCTCCCGCTGCCCATGCGGCGCCCGCCATCCCGATTCCGGCCAAAAATTTCCTTCTGCCGATCGGCTGCCGGCCCGCTCCCGCTCCTTCATCGGCATTGTCCGGCCGGAGCTCCTTCGATTCCGATTGTCCGTTCTTTTCATCCTCGACGTTCATCGATCCGTTCCTCCATTCGATTTCGGGTCAAGCCTCCGTACCGCGCTTGTGCGCCTCCGAGCTGCGGTAGCTTTGCGGCGTGACGCCTTCCGTTTTTTTGAATATACGCAGAAACGTAGTGCGGTTGTGAATGCCGACCTTCTCGGCGATATCCCCGATCGTCAAGTCCGTATCGGCGAGCAGCTGCTTGGCCCGATTGACGCGGATCATGTTCATGTATTGGGTGATGTTCATCCCCGTCTTCTCTTTAAAAATGCGCGACACGTATTTGGGGGACATGCCCAACCGGTCCGAGATGCTTTCCAAGTATAGCTCCCGGTCGTACTCGGTTTCGATCATCTCCGTAATGGCGGCGATCAGCGTGTTCGTCTTATAGGCCTGCTGCCGGGTATTCAGCTCTGCCGCCAGCCGGTCGTAGAAATCGAACAGCTCTTTCTTCTTCGCATCGAGGTCTACGGGCCATTCGCCGGATTCGCCGAGCAGCCGGTGCCGTTCTTCGTCAATGAGCCTCTCCCGCTCCAAGCCTTGCTCCATGACGAAACGCAGCCCCGTCCGGTACAAATCCGTAATCAGGACGCCGAGCGCATGGGAGGATGCGCTGCGGTTTTCCTGCTGATGCACGAACTGGCCGATTTTCTCCTTCAGCTCCGGCTCTCCGGCCTTCAGCTTGTTCAGCAGCTTGATCTCGTCCGTGAACGTATACAGAACGTTCGGGCGTATGTCCAGCCGGTCGTAGGGGATAATCTCGCAATCCCGGTTGCCCTCCCTGTACTGAAGCGCCATGATCGCTTCCTTGTACGATTCGGCGATCCCTTTGACGCCCGGATGCACTTGACCGATCCCGACATGAACGATGCAGTACCGGAAATCGAATTGGAACGTCTGCATGAAGCTGTCCAACGCTTTGCGGAGCCCGGCTTCGTCGCTCCCGGCTTCGTCCGGTTCGATCACGCATACGTACAGATGCCGCGTGCATTCCAGCACGTACAGCCGGAAATGCTCGCTCAAGAAGCTCCATATGAGCTTCTTCAGCTTGCTCCAGACGATCACCCGGTCTTCGTCCGGGAGCTGCTCGTAGAACGCGTCCTTGAACTGGAAATGGATGCTGCAGCAGCGGTACCGGTCCTTGGCAAAGCCAAGATGGTCCCGGAAAAGCCGGTTCAGCTCGGCTTCGTTCGGGGTTTCCCGGTCTTTCAGCAAACGAAGCAAAGTCTGATCCATATATTCCAGCCATACGCTGTTCAACTCGCTCTCGAACTTCATGTTGTGCCGGATCAAGCGGCGGATGCCGATGCCGATCTCGTCAAATTCGTTGACGGCCGGCTCCGATTCGTCGTACGTCTCCCTTCCGTCGGCCAGCGCATCCTTAATTCGCTGAATCGGCGTATACAGCTTGAACGTGAATAGGAAGGAGAACAGCAAGCCGATCACGACTAGAACGAGGCAAATCATGACGATCATGCGCAATATGCCGCTCGCTTGACGATTGAACTCGCTCACCGGCGTCAGCGCGTACAGCTTCCATCCGAACAGATCGGACTGTACGTAAGATGCGATATAAGGCGTCCCGCCGAGCGACAATTCCGAGCTCCCGGTCTTGCCGGCATGGAACGTTCCGGCAAGCTTGCCGATCAGATCCGTCTCCCCGCCTTCCGTCTGTTCCGGTCCGAGTACGACCCGGCCGTATCCGTCGAGAGCGACAAATTGCGTGGAAGGGTACGGCGCGTATCCTTTGAGCTTTTTCTGCAGGACCGGCACGGGGATGTTCGCCACGAGAACCGCATTGTAGCCCCGCACCATCCGGCTGATCACGACGGGCACGACCTTCTTCCCGCTTGCGTGCAGCGTCGACGGCTCCAGTATTTCGATGATTTTGTCGGCTTCGATCGTCCGTTTCCAGTAGTCGCTGCCGAACGACTCATACATCGCCGACCGGTCGAAAAAAGCGTCGAAGTCGTCGATGCCGGAAGTCGTATATACTTTGTCGTAGTCGATAAACATGAACAAATCTTCGGCAAACTCGGTCAGAATGACTCCAGTCCGCTTCAAGCTGTGCAGAATGTCGATCAGATTGCTGCGATCCTCCAGCGTATAGCGGGAATCGGGCTTGAGCAGCCGGTTGACGGACGGCTCGTTGAAGAAGCTGATTCCCGCTTCCTGTACGGTCCGCAAATGCGCGTCGACCTGATCCGCCGAGATGTGCAGGCTGAGCCTCGCATTTTCGATGAAATCGCGCTTGTATTTGGCGACGAAGTTCGCGTACGTGACAATACCGATAACGACGATCGGAATCAGGAGGGACAAGAAGTACAGCAGAATTTTGTAGAACAGTCTCGTTGCCGGCATGAACCGTTTCATCCGCTTCATCGTTGTTTCCTCCCGACCCTTCTCGTCTATATCGTCTCGATCGGCACGCGCAGCGCCGAGACGCTTTCTTTGCACACCGAGTAAATAACATGAAGATAACCGTCATGCACAAGCGTATGGGGGTAGCCGTAATCGCCGCCCTTGTACATGCCGGGATAGCTGCGCTCGCCCGGTTCGTTCTTCAGGATGAAGTGACGGTCGAAGCGGATGCCGTCGCGGGACAGCGACAGCACTAACGGGTTGCGGCTGCCGCGCGGCTCCGGGTCGGGCGTGCCCACATAATAAATCGTTCCGTCCGGCAGCCGGCCGAAGTGGAACTTGCTGTTGTTGTCCGTAAACTCCGTCGGCATCGGATGAGACCAGGAAGCCCCGTCATCGGCGCTCCGCGTCACCCACAGCTTGCGGGAATTGCTTCTCAGCAGCATGTGGAGGATGCCTTCTTCCGTCTGGTAGAACGAGCCCTCGCATAGTCCGACCGGCCAGCCGCGTGCTTCCTTCACGAGCCAGAACGACTCCGAGTCGTCGCATATCGTCGCCGCCATTTCCGGCGGGTACAGCCCCGAAGGCGTCCATCCCGTCAACCCGGACCGGTCGTCCGAATAAGGAAACATAATATTGCCGCTAATGATCAGCCTGCCGGACTGTGTCGGCTGCGGTCCGTGATTCGGGATGATCGGAACGTGCATCGGGATCGGCTCGCTCCAGCTGGTGCCGTCGGTTGTAGTAACGGCGTACAAGGACGTGTTCATATGCCCTTTGTCGCCGGCCTTGCGCGATCCGTTCTCCAGATGCTCCGGCTTATATTCGTACTGCCCGTAATAGGCGACGAGAGTCCCTTCGTGCTGATGAAATCCCGCAGCGGTCAGCACCAAATCGGAATGGACGCCCCGCGTCGTATCGATCAAAGGCCGAGGAGTCGACCAATGGAGGAAATCGTCCGAGACGGCCATCAGCACCCGCTGCCCGACGTCGTCCTCGTTCACTTTTCCGTTGGACCATATGGCGTAATAGCTGCCTTTGAAAAAAGCAAGATGGGCATGGTGCGAATAAGACCAGGCGAATTCCCCTGCCGGTTTGTAGATGGAGACGGTTTCGACGTGAAGCTTCGGTCGCTTGCCGCCATTGAACGCATTGACGATTGGCGTTGCCGCCATGGCGCATCCCTCGCTTATTTTTGGACTCTGGCCTGGGCCGCGTTATAGATGTTCTCCAGCTCCGTCGCGCCGTTGTCGTTAAGCGCTTTGGCGAATGCGTCGAACTCGGACAGCGGCTTCACTCCCATGATGAACTTCAGGATGTCGGCCGTAATTTGGCTCAATTTGGAGCTGATCTGCTTGATTTTCTCGTTCTCTTCGTTTGTAAAAGGCGGCTTCAACGACGGCGCGCGGAATTTCGAGCCCAGGTCCTTGTCGATCTGCTCTCCCCAGCGGACCAGATCGGGATTCGACACCTGGATGATCGGCGTCTCGTCCACATGCGGCGCCAAGCTCAAATATCCGGTACCGAGCTCGGACAGCATCGCCCGCGCCGGGTCGGCTGCCGTTTTGTATTTATCGAGTATGCTTGCTAGCATTTTCGGCTTGCCGCCTGCGAGCTCGTACGTCTCGCCGAGCACTCCGAAGTTCGCCGCCTGCATCCCTTCGTCGCTGTACAGCCAGTCGTATAGTTTGACGACGGCCGCCGGATCCTTCACCTTGGAGCTGACCGCGTACAATTCCGAAACCCATCCGGCTTTCGGATAAGCGAAGCCCCGGACTTTGCCCTGACTGTTGCTGAGGTACGGGATCAAGTCCAGCATCGCTTCTTTGTTCTGCTGCTGCAGCGCCTGATTGTAGTTGACCGCGAACGTATTGTTGTCGAAGTAAAACAGCCCTTTGCCGGTACTCAGCTTCTCGGCCCACTTCTGCTGCGTGTTCACCGCGAAGTCGGGATCGAGCAGCTTCTCGCTGTACAGCTTGTTCAAATAGGCGAGCGTTTCTTTGAAAGCGGGCTTGCTGGTCCCGTATACGTAGGAGCCGCCTTTCACATCGGGATCGAAATAAATGCCGTATCCGCCCCCCATGCCGAAAGCGAGCGCATCGAGAAAAGAGCCCATCCCTCGCGCCGTCCATGGTGTCGTATCCGGGTAAGCTTCCTTCAGCTTCTTGAGCACCTGATACAGCTCGTCGTACGTTGCCGGTGTTTTCAAATTCAGCTTTTTCAGCAAATCGGTGCGGATCATCGGAGCTTTTCCGGCCGACAGCTGATTTTGCGCCGTAATCGGGAACCCGTACAGCTTGCCGTCGATCAGCAGCTTTTTCGTTTCCGGATTGTCGGCGAGCCGTTTGCGGAGATTCGGCGCCTGGTCGAGGTAATCGGAAATATTAAGGAATATGCCGGTTTTGGCGTACTGGTTGATGTCGTTCTGATCGACCAATATAATATCGGGAATATTGTTCGTACCGATGAGCACTTGCTTCTTCTCGTTGTAGTTGCTTTGCGGCACGCCCTCCACTTGGAGCTTGACGCCCGTTTTCTTGGCGATCTCCTTCAGTACGGGCGTATCCTGCTTGAGCGCTTGCGAAGGGTGCTCGTAGCGGATCAGCTTCAGCGTCATTTGCTTCGCGCCCTGCGGGTCGGAAGCCGCCGCACCCTTCTCTTTGCCCGAGCATCCCGGGATGATGAGCGCCGCAGACAAAGTGAAGAACACGGCCCATCCGATTTGATTTCGTTTGCTTCGCATCGTACCCCTCCATTTTTTCCATTGTATCAGCTTGCCTGTTGTCTGAAAACGCTTAACCTCGCCCGCAAAGGCCGCCGGCTCTTACCCTTTCAAAGAGCCTATCATCACCCCCTTAATGAAATACTTTTGGATAAACGGGTAGACCGCGACGATCGGAGCGACAACGATGATAATGACGGCATACTTGATGTTCGTCGACGTGACGGCCGCATAAGGTCCGCTCAGCTCCTGACTCTGCTCCGACATTTGTCCCATGACGACGATGTTGCGGAGCAAGATTTGCACCGGGTATTTCGCCTTTTCGTTCAAATAGATGAGCGCCGGGAAGAAGCTGTTCCAATGGCCGACCGCGTAAAACATCGAAATCGTCGCGATGATCGGCAGCGAGAGCGGCAGCACGATCCGCCACAGCACGAGCAGCTCGCCTGCGCCGTCGATCCGCGCCGATTCGAACAGCTCGTTCGGGAGGCCTTGGAAAAACGTGCGCATGACGAACATGTTCCACGCGCTGATGGCCCCGGGCAAGACGAGCGCCCATATCGTATTGATCAGGTGCAGCTTCTGCACGAGCAAGTAGCTCGGAATGAGTCCCCCGCTGAAAAACATCGTGAATACGATCATCAGCGTAAAGAAGCTTCTGCCGTAAAACTCTTTTTTGGATAACGGATAGGCGCAAAGAATCGTACAGCACAAGTTGACGATCGTGCCCACGGCCGTATATAGGATCGTATTGCCGTAGGAACGCAGTATCGACGAATCTTGCAGCAGCAAGCTATACGTGTCCATATTGGGGGCGACCGGCCAAACATTCACTTCGCCCCGCAGTACGGCGTGCCCGTCGCTGATGGAGACGACGAAGATGTGGTACAGCGGATAAAACGTGACGAATATAAGTCCGATCATGAACAGCAGATTGAATGCGTCAAACGTCCGGGATGCGATGCTTCGGCGGATTCTCACCGGGTCTCCTCCTTCACCATAAACTCGTCTCGCTTACTTTCTTGCTGACCCGGTTGGCGACGGTCAGGAACAGGACGCTCAGCACCGAGTTGAACAGCCCAACGGCCGTCGCATAGCTGAGGTCGTTCGAGATCAGCCCCCTGCGGTAGACGTGCAGCGAGATGACGTCGGAAGCCTCCTGATTGGAGCCGTTGGACAGGAGCAGCACTTTCTCGAACGATACGCTCATCACGGCCCCGATATTGAACAGGAGCAGAATGATGATCGCCGGCGCTATCCCCGGAAGCGTGACGTGCAGCATCTGCTTCCACCGGTTCGCTCCGTCGATCGTCGCCGCCTCGTACAGCTGGGGGTCCACCCCGGCTAATGCAGCCAAATAAATGATCGAGCCCCAGCCGATCCCCTGCCATATTTCGGACCCGATATAGATCGTTCTGAACCATTCCGGCATCATCAGAAAGTGGATGCCTTCCACGCCGAACAAGCCGAGCAACCGGTTAATAATCCCGTCATAGGCCATAAAGTTGACGATGATCCCGACCACGACGACGGTGGACAGGAAATGCGGCAAGTAGCTGACCGTCTGCACGATCCGTTTAAACACTTGATGCCTCAGCTCGTTAAGCAGCAGCGCCAGCACAATCGGCGCCGGAAACGAGAACAGCAGATGGTACACGCCGATCAGCAGCGTATTTTTGAGCAGCTTGTAAAAGTACGGGTCGCTCAAAAATTGCCGGAAATATTTCGTGCCCACCCAAGGACTGTCGAACACGCCTTGGAACACGTTGTAGTTTTTGAACGCGATTAAAATACCGAACAGCGGAATGTAATGGAACACGACGAAATAGACGAACGGAATGAGAAACATCAAGTAATAGTACCTGCTCTTCAAAATGGAATGTACGATAGCGATCCCTTCCCCCGTGTTGTGATCGTGGCGGCCTGCTGCCCGCGGCATAAATCCGACACCGCCGCTTGGGTACAATGTAGCACGCGGGATAGCGCATTCCCATCCACATTGCGGGCTTCGCTGCATCAATTATCCACCCGGCAAGGGTGATTCATTTATCCACCTTGATGCAAGTAACCACTTTACCCGCAGCAAAAATACACCCCTTGGCTCATCGGAATCGCATCGTTCCAATGTCCAAGGGGTGTGGGAAGCGCAAGAGAGCGGTTCGCCGCGATCATTCCGCAGCATTCAGTTCGCTCACGAAACTGACGCGGCTCTGTTTCAAAAACTGCCAAAACCTCGATTTCTTTGCCAACGATTTTTCGGACACGATTGTTCGGCCCCGCTCAGAATATGGTACAATCGTGCTTAAAACCGTACAGACTATCCGGAAGCGGGGAGCGATAACGATGAGCTTGGTTGTGGACGTTCGCAACGTCACGTGGAAACGCGAAGACAAAACGCTGCTGCATAATATCGATTGGCAGGTCGGATCCGGCGAGCATTGGGCCATACTCGGACTCAACGGCTCCGGCAAAACGACTCTGCTCAATATGATTACCGGCTATATATGGCCGACGGAAGGCCAAGTCAGCGTGCTCGGCCACGCATACGGCACCGTCGATCTACGCGAGCTGCGCAAATCGATCGGCTGGGTCAGCTCTTCACTGCAGGAGCGGCTTCATATGAACGACCGGACGCAGCATGTCGTATTGAGCGGCAAGCATGCGACGATCGGGCTGTACGACAAGCCCGACGACGGAGACATGGACCGGGTGCACGGTCTCATGAAGCAGCTGGGTGTATCCCATCTGTACGACCGGCATTATCATTCCTGCTCGCAAGGGGAGAAGCAGAAGGTGCTGATCGCGAGAGCTTTGATGGCCTCCCCCAAGCTGCTCATTCTGGACGAGCCGTGCAACGGGCTGGACGTCTTCTCGCGCGAGCAGCTGCTGTCGAGCATTCAGGAGCTGGTCGCAGAGCCGGATGCGCCGAACTTGATCTATGTGACGCATCATATCGAGGAAATCATTCCCGCCTTTACGAAAGCGCTGCTGATCCGCTCCGGGAGGGTATACCGTTCCGGTCCGACACAGGAGGTGCTCACCGGCCCTTATTTGTCCGATTTCTTCCAAGCCCCGGTCGAGGTGGAATGGCGGTACGATCGGGCTTGGCTCCGTGTCATTTCGTAGAAAAGGGCGGCAGGAACGGAACATTGCGCCAAGCTTGAGCGCGTAGTTTCGTCCTGCTGCCCTTTGTGCCGGTCAACCTTCCGATCAGACGATCGCACTGGTGACGACGGCGCCCGCATCCGTGACCGTAATCGCGTACCGGCTTCCGGACGGGGACTTGAGAACAAGCCGCGATTCACCGATCACGCCGAAAGACTCCCAGGTGCCCGGATTGCCGCTGGCCACGCATATCCATCCCATGCATTCGGATGCGGACACATTCGTTTTGTACACGATAGAGCCCCGGACCCAATCTCCGAGCGTGGGGACGCTATTCGCCCAGCATACGGATACGCCCTTGGCGAGCGCTTCCGGGGTCCTCGTTTGCCGTAAATAAGTGTAATTGCCGACCGGAGCGCCAGCGCCCGAAAACACGTTGTCCGGCATAATGCGCACGTCCGAACCGCTCGCTTCCGGAGCAAGATAGATACATTGCCGGGCAGCTTCGATCGAATTGCCGCTCACAACTGTGTCGGTGACGATCGTGTCGAACCGAATGCCGTAATCGGAGCCGACCAGGACATTGTGCGAGATTACATGACCTGTGGAAGGTTCCGGACCCGAAATCCGTATCGCGCCGTAGCTGGAATACACATACTTAATCGTATTACCGCACATGAGAATGCGATTGCAGTTTCGCACGGACATGGCGATCAACCGATTCACTTCAATCGTATTATTGCAAATGACCGGCGCTTCTGCATTGGCAATGTTCCAACCCGCTCCGCCTGTCCCCGCATCGCGATTGCCGCGGATTTCCAGCCCCTTTCGGACGCGTCCAGTCGTAAACATTCTCGCGTCCCCCACTGAGCCGTAGAAGATGTTGTCCGTAATGCTGACATCCTCGGTATTGCCGACGTCTCCGGCGTTGCAGCGAAAAAAATAGCGGGCCTGCCCTTGATTGCCGCGAATCGTCAGTCGCTTGTTTTTGAACGCCGCGTTCGGATTGTACGAATTAACAAACACTCCCGCGCTATCGTAAATATTGTTTTCGATCCAGACATCCTCCACAATATCCGAGCCTGAGTTAGTGCGATTCGGCTCGATATCGATCGACGCCACATAGTCGAATCCGTCCAGTATCACGTTGTCCCGCACCCAGACTCGCCGCGCGGATACGACCGATACTGCGCATCGCCACGGATCGATCAGCATATTGCTGTATACATGCACGTCTTCGCACGGACCCAGGTAGTCCGAGCCGAAATATATGCAATCCCCGTAGGCCGAGTCGAATCGGTTATGATGAATGTAGACATGCCTGGAATCGGTGACACGCAGCAAATGAGACTGCTCCCCTGCCGAACCGCCGATATATTGGCCATTCAGATGGAGGCCGGTGACATGAAGGCCGCTCCCTTTGTAGGAGGCAATCGCCAGCAGTCGCTTCCCTACGGTGCCGTCCGCGCCCTCCATGCGGATTTCCGGCATACCGATGCCATAGATCGAATTGCGGATGAAAACCGTGCCGCTGACTTTATAAAACGCATCCGTTCTCGGCACAATCAGCGGTTTGCCAGTCAACGCTGCGTTGCGGAATGCCTCCGTGTCGTCCGTCGTCCCGTCTCCCACGGCTCCGTAATCTTTGATGTTGATCGCGCACATGTTGTTGAGCCGGGTCATGATTGTGTCGATTTGCCCAGGCACACCACCCGGTCCCTTCGCGTATACGTCATTGTTCACGGAGCCGCCGGGAGCAGCCTCTGCCCAGCCGGGCAGGAGCAGCGCCGTCGAGCCAAGTGCTGCTCCTGCGACACCGAGTGTTGCCAGTAACGCCCGTCTGCTAATCAGATTGTCTGCTTGTTGAACGTTGTGCGTCTGCATGTCGTGTTTGTTCCCATTTGTCATCGTTATACCCATTCCTTTCGCTTCGCTCAAGGCACAAACGGAATAAAATCCGTTGGCTTTTGGGCGTTTTTTTGTATGCTTGAGTTACAGAGAAAGCATTACACTACAAATCACGCGGAGGCGAGGGGGCCACTCTGTTGTCAGTCTGCTTCGCTTGATTTGCAAAAAAAAGCGTTCTGCCTTGCTTCCCGGTTATTTTCCTTTGACATCCGCCTCGATCGCCCGGTTGCCGGCTTCCGTCACTTCGCGCAGTGCGGTGTTGACATCCATCCCGGTTTCGATCATTTTTTTCGCAATCGCGGTCAGTTCTTTGTGAACGAGCTCATCATAAACGGTCGGCTGATACGGCGGCGCAAAGGCACTTTTGAACACTGCCTTGATGTTTTTGCCCCGCATCGATTTCATATTGACTCCATACTTATTCTTGATCGTCTCGTTGCTCAGCCCCGTGAAGCGGCCATGCTCCGTAATCAAGTTCTGGTTCGCCTCACTCGTGAGCAGTTGGATGACCTGGAACACTTCTTCCTTGTGCTTGCCAAGCGCGGAAGCGAGCAGGAAGTGGCCGGACGAAGCCAGCGTCGTATTTGGTTTGCCGGGATGATTCGGAAACTGGGTGATGTCCCATTTGAAATCGTCCGGTGTGCCGTATAGCTTCTCCAGAGCGGCAAAGCGCGCATCGTAGCTTGGCAGCATCGCGAGCGACTGTGTTTTCAGAAAATGGTCCAACGTAGAGTTTTTGTTGCCGGGAATCGCATTGACGTCCTGAATCAGCTTCAGAATCGTTCTCCATCCTTCCTGGTCCGGCAGCGCTTTGTTCGTCTTCGTGTCCACCCGCGTCAGCGTCAACTGTGTGCCGAGATCCGTCACACCGGGGATCATAATGCCTCTGTAATCGACGCCGTTGGCCGAACGGGAAAATTTTTTGGCCAGCTCCATCGTCTGATCCCATGTCATGCCTTCTGTCGGATAGCTAACGCCAAATTGATCGAACAGCTCCACGTTGTAGAACAAAGCCAAGAAGTTCAGCGAAAACGGCACCGCATAAACGTCTGTGCTGCCCCCGTAGATGCGCGATGTCTGCATCGCTGCCGGGTCGAACTGGTTGAGGTCCATTTTGTATTTGGTGATGTAGGGCGATAAATTTTCCGCTGTTCCCATTTCCTTGTGCACCTGAATTTGCGGATACGTCGAAAACATTAAGTCTGGGAATGTGCCTGCCGAAATCATTTCGCTGAGACCTTGAACGCCTCCCGTTGCGCGCACCATTTCAACCGAAATATGCGGATATTTCGCTTTCACCGGAGCGGCGATCAAGTTGGCGAATTCCTCGTCCGAGATCGTCGCGCGGTCCTGCAACATATACAGCGTAACCGGCTTCGGTGTTTCTTTTGGCGCCGGATCGCTGCCACCGTCCGTACCCGATCCTCCCGGATTCTCCTTCTCTCCGCCGCACGCCGCCAACAGCAGCGCTGCCAATCCAATCGCGACGACTACCCGATGTTTCTTTCCTGCTCTGTTCTCCTTGTTCGCTGTCATACGAAAAGGCCCCCTTAACTTGATATAGACGCCAAGCCCAATAAAAAAATAAAGCGCTTTCATTTCTTGTGAAGACCTCATGCAGCAACTCGGCTATATTACATGTGGTTGCCTGCAGTTGTCATTGTACCGGTTCCTCCACCGTTCAGCTCAGCCAGTTGACCGGAGTCAAAACGTTGTTCGTCACCACATTGCTTTCGCAGACGGCATCCTCAATCGACAGACCGTACCGCACCTGATTCGCCGCTGTTCCTTGACGCACTGTATTCATTTGTACGTGATTGAAGCTGCTGCCACGCTGAATGATTTCCGGCGGACCATACACCGATTGAAGCATCCTTGCCCCGTCTGCGTTGGACTCGTGCCGCAGCAGCGATGCTCCCATCACTGCCGCACCTGTCATGCCGAGTGCCGCCAGCAGCTTGCGACGTTCCATGCCGTACTGCGATGTCCGTACCGCTCTATACATCCCGTCTTCCCGTCCTCACTCCATAGTTTTCCCTCCCTCGTGTCATGCCACCCTCCATCATGTACTACAAAGACCGTGTCGATTCCCGCTGCACAAGTCTTGCCGGCATCACTTCATCCACATAGCGTTCCTCTCCCTCGCCGTATGTCCCGGTCAAAATATCCCACGCACGAACGGCCATTTCCTGGGCAGAAGGTCCGATCGCCGTGAACGCCACCTCAAGTTCCTCCAGCTCCGGTACATCGTCGTACACCACGACAGACAAATCATCCGGAATCTGTATGCCGCTGCGCCGGAAAATACGCAACAGTCGGAACAACACCGTTTGGGAGCTGACAAGCAACGCGGTTGGCCGGTCGCTGCGCTTCAGCATCGCCAACACTTCCTCTTCAAATGCTGGACTGATGTCGCTCACTACAAATGCCGGATCGTACTCCAAGTTCTGCTCCGCATGACCCTGGATAAAACCAGACAGCTTGTCTCTATGAGTCGGACGCCCGATATAAGACAACCGGCGATGCCCTAGTGCATGCAGATGGCGAACCGCCTGTACAAATGCACCTTGCCGGTCAACACCAAGTATGTGTGCGCCATCCACCCTTGGTCCCGCCATCGCCAGCACTTCCCCGCGAAACCGCGCCCGCTCGGTATAGAAGCTGACCGGGAGATTCGGGTAGCAATTCCAGAGCATGATGTGGTCAACACCAAGCTGCCGGAACGCTGCCATCCCTTCTCCCGGAAAGTCTGCGATCAGCACAACCCGATATCCTCGCTGCGTTCCTTCCATCTGCAATTGCACACTCATGTTATAGAAAAAGAGACCTTCTTTGGGTGGCCAAATAAGACCGACGACGTGTGTCTTTTGCTGCACAAGCTGCTTCGCTGCCAAATTGGGGATGTAGTTCATTTGCTTGGCAATCGCCTGGATGCGTTCTTTCGTGTTAACGCTTACACGGTAGTCATCGTTTAATGCGCGTGAAACTGTCGAATGGTTGACGCCTGCTGCTTTCGCAATGTCTTTGATCGTGACCATTTTGCATGGCTCCTTCTGCTTTCTTGATCCAAACATAACAAACGTTTGCATGAAAATCAATACGTTTCGGGGATGCGAATTTTGTTTATTTATGCACATTTTTATACACACGCTTGCATTTGAAATTTTACAAAACATAAAGTGCGCTTCCGCCTATATGGTGCTTGTTGCTTGTATTTTGCCACCGGCTGAAGCTTCTCCAAACGGAATGGGAGTCCGATAAACATAGAACGAGACGGTAATGACATGGTGCTTACTTTTGCACGGCAGCTTAATGATGTATTTGTACCTGTTGTACTTATTCAGATTTTGCTGTGCAACTGACACGTACCACTCATTTTCCTTTTCTGTAGAAGACTTGTTATCGGCAACCTCATCCCAATCGGTAACAAGCCCTATTGATATTTATAACACTCCGGCCTCACTTGTTCACCAGCAATTAAGTTCATGAACATAAAAAGTCCTCTCCCTTTTCTGAACTTTTGGAACGAAAAAGAACCTGAAAGAAACGGCTCATGCCGCTCGATCAGGTGCTTCCTGTCGTCCAAAGATATTATTTATTATGTCATGAATTAGCATACATTTCATCAAGAAATGCAAATTACCGATCGGATGGCGCTCAAGCCTAGTTTGGTTATGAGAATCAAACTGGAGCTTCTTGTCCTGGCTCAAGGGATCTTGGATCCATGTATCAAATCTGTATATCCATGTTATTCTGCAATTTTTTCAATTTTATGTACGTCTTCTAAGCTGCCAACCGCAATACCACCATAAAGAAGCATTTCCACTTATTAGTAGGGTTATGTAATCGTATTAGCAGGGATGAAATTCTACGACACTCCGATCAATCGTTCGGCGAGCGGGAGACCCGTTTCCCGTATTCCTTCCGCGACAAGCTTGGCCATTTCGGCTGCCCCTTGTTCGTTGAAATGCGTATTGTCGCAGGAGCCTTTCGGATAGTTCGGGTGCTCGCCCTGGGCAAGCCATACGAACAAACGTTTCGAGCTCTCGTCGCCCATCGCCTCGAGCAGCTTCCGGCTTTTGGCCTGCAGATCAATTACCGGAACACGCTCTTCTGCAGCCAGCCTCGCCATGGCCGCCGGATACGCGCCGTGCGTGTCTTTCAGTTTCCCGCTTTCGTCGAAGTACCGCCTTTCGGTGGACGTAATCAGGACGGGCGTCGCCCCCTTCGCACGCGCCACCCCGATATATTGGCGCAAATACTGCTCATAGGTACCGAACACATCGGTATGACGGGCTTCGTCGGCTTTCTCGTCATTATGCCCGAACTGGATCAACAAGTAATCTCCGGGCACGATCGCCTGCTCGATCGCGGCAAGCCTTCCTTCGTCAATAAAGCTTTTCGAGCTTCTGCCGCCCATCGCTTCATTGCGTATGACCACGCTGTCGTCGAAATATTGGCCCAGACGCTGCCCCCATCCCATCATCGGTTCTTTTTCAGGCGGATAATTGGAGACGGTGGAATCCCCCGCCAAATAAATCGTCAGTTTCACTTGTCCTTCATCTCGCTTTCCATATGCGATTTTTTTCTATCATATACCAATCAACCGCAAGAAAACAGAACATTCGGATTGTGAATTTGACTGTAATGGTTCATGATGCAGATTATCGAACTGCCTGTCTGCAAGCGGCCGGAACACCTTAATAAGCCTTTGCCGCGCACAAAAAGGAAGCCTTCTTCGGACGAGACGCTTGAAGAAGACTTCCTTTTTCGGGTGCCCATGCTCTCTGCAGTCATTCCTCGCACTCGCGCCCGGCAGCGAAAAACTCGACCCGCGCCATCACATCGGCGATCGTATACTGCCGCAAATATTCGATCGTATGCTGCTCCGCACCGGACAATATTTTTTCTAGCGCCAAGTCCAGCTGCTGGCCGGCTTCGCCGCAATCGACATTCTCTTCGCAATCCGAGCCGTCGGCTCGCACCGCAACGTATACGTCGGCCAAAGTAATTTGTCCCGACGGCTTCTTCAATATATAGCCGCCGTCGCGCCCTTCCCTCGCCTCGACAAGTCCCGCTTGCACCAAAGTCTGCAGCACTCTTCTAAGAAAGGTGGCATGCGAATTGACTTGGCATGCGATCGACCCGCTGGATAACACCCCGCCGCTTTGGGTCAACCAGACAAGCGCGTGAACAGCGATACCGAAACGAGGAGGCCCGATCGGTATCCCCCGATTCGCCGTACTCATAGTTGTCACTCCCTTACCCATCCGCCGCGTCCCCTATCGGGTGCGGTTCCGGTTTTTTTGCAGCATCCATAAGTCCATTGTAGAGCTTTTCGCGAAGCCGAACAACTCGCCTTAAACTGAGCTTGACACGATAGCAGTTAACGGTATAAACTGTGAAAGAATTATCACAGTAAATTCTCCCTATCAGGCGATCCGCTTGGAATCGGGAGCACATACAAGGAGGACAAAGCACCATGAGCAACGTATTATTCGTCAAAGCCAACAATCGCCCGCAAGAACAATCGGTCAGCGTCAAAATGTACAACGCCTTCCTGCAGACGTACCGGGAGACCCACCCTGAAGATCAAATAACGGAGCTGGATCTGTTCGCATCCGATCTTCCCTACTTCGACGTTACGATGATGACCGGTCTATACAAGCTGGCGAACGGCTATGAACCGACAGTCGAAGAGAAGAAGGCGGCCGGCGTCGCGAACGGATATTTGGAGCAGTTCCTCGCCGCGGACAAAGTCGTGCTTGCCTTTCCGCTGTGGAATTTCACGATTCCGGCACAGCTGCTCACCTACTTGTTCTATTTGAATCAGTCCGGCAAAACTTTCAAATACACACCGCAAGGACCGGTCGGCTTGGCCGGCGGCAAGAAGGTCGCCCTCCTGAACGCCCGCGGCGGCGTTTATTCCGAAGGACCGATGGCCGGCATCGAAATGTCCGTGAACTATGTGAGAAACCAAATGAATTTCTTCGGCATCACGGACTTGGAAATCGTCGTGACGGAAGGTCACAATCAATTCCCGGACCGTGCCGAAGCGATTATCGAAGCCGGGATCAAGCAAACTGCCGAAGTCGCCGCACGCTTCTGATACTTAGCCGAAGAAGCCTTCTTCCGATCTGTCCGGAGGAAGGTTTTTTTGTTTTTGCCGATTGACAAAAATAACTGTAAACATTCATAATACAGAAATAACGAAAAGTACGGAGGAGGAGCGCAGTTGAACAGCGATTTCGTCATTGCCGTCCATAGTCTAACTTATTTGGCGCACGTCCAAGGCCGGCTCGCGACAAGCGATCATATCGCCGCCAGCGTCTCCGTCCATCCGGTTCGGGTCCGCAAGGTGCTCAGTATGCTGCGAAAGCACGGATATATCCGGTCGAAGGAAGGCGCGAAGGGAGGATTTCTGCTCGGCTGCAAGCCGGACGAAGTGACTTTGGCCGAATTGTACCGTCTAACGTCCGAAGGCTCGATCAAGCCGAAATGGCCCAACCCCAATCCGCAATGCTTAATCGGAGCCCATATCGAATGCTCCATGGACGGCTTGTTCATCACCGCCGAACGGCAGATGGAGCAGTACTTCGGTCAATTTACGATCGCGGACGTACTGGACAACGTGCAGCGCCGGTCCGAAATCGGGGAATAGAGCGATGTTCATGATAGTGTAAAGGAACTCATCCTTCCGCACAGAAGGATATTCCTGCTCCACCCCGTTATCAGATTATACCTTTGCGCGAGCAGAGCCGGCACATACAGTCCGGTTATAACTGTAATATTTTTTAATACATTTATATTCAACAGAAATGAAAGGAAGAAACCCCACATGGACAATCTACAAACAGAAACGCCGAATCGCACCCGCAAGCTGCACTACGGCTGGATCGTCGCCGCCGTGACGTTCGCGGCTCTGCTTATCGCCGCCGGCATCCGCTCGCTGCCGGGCGTGCTGATGCTTCCTCTCGAGGAGGAGTTCGGCTGGAACCGGTCCGGCATTTCCGCAGCCGTATCGATTAACTTGGTTTTGTACGGGCTGATGGGGCCGTTCGCGGCGGCTTGCATGGAACGGTTCGGCATACGCAAAATGATGACATCGGCGCTCGCGCTGCTGGCGGCCGGACTGCTGCTGTCGACCTTTATGAATGCGCTGTGGCAATTGAATGTGCTGTGGGGCGTGGTGGTCGGTCTCGGCACCTCGGTTATGGCGAACGTGCTCGGCGTCACGGTCGCGAACCGTTGGTTCGTTCACCGGAAAGGGCTCGTCGTCGGTATATTGACAGCCAGCGCGGCCACGGGACAGCTTCTGTTTCTGCCTCTCCTCGCGGGCATCTCGGTAACCGCGGGATGGCGGTATGCCGTATGGGCCGCCGCTGCGGCGTTATGCCTCATGATTCCGGTCGTCGCCAAGTGGGTACGCAACCACCCTGCCGATGTCGGTCTGCCTCCGTTCGGCGCAAGCGAGCTGGTCCGCCCTGTCCCGTTCGCGGGCAATTTGTTCCTCCAGCCGCTGCTCACGCTTCGCTCGGTTATGAAGAGCGGAACGTTCTGGCTACTGGCCGGCAGTTTCTTCATATGCGGCTTCACCACGAACGGGCTGATCGGCACTCACCTGATTCCCGCTTGCGGCGATTTCGGCATTCCGGAAGTAACGGCCGCGGGGCTGCTCGCCTTCATGGGCGTGTTCGACTTGATCGGAACTACGCTGTCCGGCTGGCTGTCCGACCGGTTCGACAGTCGCTGGCTGTTGTTCTGGTATTACGGCCTGCGCGGCCTGTCGCTCCTCTTCCTGCCGACGGCGCTGGACATGGGATATATGGAGCTTACGCTGTTCTCCGTCTTTTACGGACTCGACTGGATCGCGACCGTTCCCCCGACCGTGAAGCTTGCCTCCGACCGGTTCGGGACCGGGAAGGCGGGTATCGTGTTCGGCTGGATCGTCGCCGCCCATCAGCTGGGTGCGGCTGCCGCCGCCTTCGAGGCCGGGTTTCTCCGGGAATGGTTCGGCAGCTACGACCTCGCGTTTACGATGGCCGGGTATGTCTGCATGCTGGCAGCGCTAATGTCGATCCGGATCAAACGAAGCTCACTTGCGACGGCCTAACGCCTCGCCAATCCTATATTCCGGGTCTGCAATCCGATCCGGCTACGTCCGCACCGACAGCGCAAGCATAAGCGCAAGAAGCGCGCCGCCCGCGGCGACAGCAAGCCAATCCGGGCGTTTCATGCGCAGCGTTACAGCCGCCGTCCGGCGTGTCCCTTTCAGCGTGTAGCCGCGCGCTTCCAGGGCGTGCGACAAATCGGTCGCCATCTGCAGCAGGGACAGCAGCAGCGGCACGATCATGACGGGCAAATCCCGCAGCCGGACCGTCCCGCTGCGCCGCACCCGCTTGCCGCGCGCCTTGGCGATCCGGTTGAAGCGGCCCGCTTCCCTCCGCAGCACCGGAATAAAGCGGAGCAGCAGAGAGGCGGTCAGCGAGATCGCCTCTACCGGAAATCGGATCCGCCCAAGCGGGGACAACATGCGTTCAATCCCCCGCTTCATGGCGAAAGGAGTCGTCGTTGCCGACAGCAAAATGCCGCCGACCATGACGAGAATGATTTTGACCAGCTCCAGCGTGGTTGTCAGCGCCGCCGAAACCGAAAATGATACGGCTCCGAGCCTTATACCACCGTCTCCGCCGGCGCTTCCCCCGATGCCGATGCCGGAAACGACAGACGATATCGCCAAAAGCCACAGAAACGGCCGCAATACCGGCAGCATGCTTCGCACAGGTACCCGGCACAGCAGCGTCAATCCAGCCGTAATCGCGGCACCGCAGGCGGCGCCGGGCCAATCCCGCTGAGCGAGCAGCCCTATGGAGAAGCAAATGTAGAACAGCCATTTCGTCCGAGGATCGAGCGATTCGATGTAATGGCTGCTTCCGGACGATGTCGATACCTTTACCGGTTGCGGCCTCTCCGGACACGGCCTCTCTCGCTCCAGCCCCCCGTTCCGTTCGGCTGCACTTTGCAGCTTCACCACCGCCGAGTCGTTCATCGGCGGCGCGATCATCCGCTCGGCCGTCAATCCCGCCGCTTCTTCCGGCGTCAGAAACTTTGCCGGCACCGCCACACCGAAGCTACGCAATTGCTCCGCGAGCGCTACGGACAGCGGCATGCCGATATTCGCCCGTTCCCATACGTCCGGGCGGACGGCCAGCTCGGCTGCGGACATATCGGCCGCGATGCATCCGTCCTTCAGCGCGATGACCCGATCCGCGACCGGCAGCAGCAGGTCGAGATCGTGCGTCGCGATGACGATCCCGCCCCTCGATTCCCGTCTGCGCCGCAGCAGGAAGCCGAGTAGCCGATCCACCGCCTCCGGGTCGAGACCTGCGGTAGGCTCGTCCAGCAGCAGCCAATCGGGCTCGGTCGCAATCGTCGATGCAAGAGCGACGCGGCGCTTCTCGCCGCCGCTAAGCAGCAAGGGGGATTGCTGCTTCATGGCGGGCGCAAGCCCCATCTCCCGCATCGCTTCATCCGTTCTTCGCTCCGCTTCCCGCCGGGACAGCTTCAAATAACGGAGCGAATAATCGAACTCTCCCTGTACGGTGCGGGCGAACAGCTGCGCCTCCGGGTATTGGAATACTTGGCCGATGCGGCCGATTCCCGATCGTTCCGGCTTATTTGCGGCCATCAAAGGGAGACCGTCGATCCGCACGCTTCCTTCGAAGGCGACGAGCCCGCCGAGCGCATCGAGCAGCGTTGACTTGCCCGAACCGTTGCGGCCCACGATAAGCGTAATGTCCCCATTGCCGAACGTACAAGAAATCCCGTCCAGCAGCGGTCGTTCCGCACCGTCCGCGATAACGCTCAATCGTTCCACCGTTATTGGCATGCTTCCGACACCACTTTCAGCAGCTGCTCTCCGCGTACCGGACGCCCGCGGAGCGGGAGTCCGGCCGCAAGCAGCCGATGCGCCGCTGCAACGGCATAAGGAAGCCGGAAGCCGAGCGCCGAGCATGGGCACGACGAGCCGCTCTCCCCGTCACCGTAGAGGAAACGTTCCGGCGTGCCGTCGAACGCCACCTCCCCGTCCTTAAGCGCTATGACCCGCTCTGCATAGCCGATTTCATCCATCGCCTGGGTAGCCCATACGACCGTGGTCCCATTCTCGTGCAGCCGCTTGGCGACCGACAGCACAGCGGATTTGGATGACGGATCGAGCATCGCGGCAGGCTCGTCCAGCAGCAGAATGCGCGTCCCGGTTACGACGGCTCCCGCCATGCACAGCAATTGCTTCTGCCCCCCGGACAAATGCTCCACCCGCTCGTCTCCGCGGACACGCAGCCCGACCGAGGCAAGCGCCTCCGTAACGCGCCCCGGCATTTCCCCCGAAGGTACCGCCAAATTTTCCAACCCGAACGATACGTCCTCGAATACCGTTTCGCCGATGATCTGCGCGTCCGGATTCTGAAACACCGTCCGCGCGCTGCGCATCGTTTCCGGGTCGGCTGCGATCTCGCCATGCGTTACTTGCGCGAAGCCGCCCAACGCGCGCAGCAGCGTGCTTTTGCCGCTGCCGTTGCGGCCTACTACCGCCACGAACTCTCCTTCGTCGATGCGCAGGTTCAGCCGCCTCAGCACCGTCTCCGGGCTTCCCGGAGCTTGCAGCGATATATCGGCGTCCTTCAGCATCCACAATGGTCGCACCGTCCGACAGCCCCTCTCTCAAAACCGATTGACAGGTTTGTCCTCATCCTGTAACTTCGACTATGGTAACATATCAAATCGGTTTCAAGAAAGGGTATGTCCTTATGAATTCGAACCGCCCGCTTTTTACCGTGAAAGGCCTCGTGTTCAGCGCCCTGTTCGGCGCCCTGATGTCCGTCATGAGCTTGGCCACGATCCGCGTCGGGTTTTCTCCCGTTCCGATAACGCTCGAGAACATGGCGGTCATGCTGGCCGGAGCGATACTCGGCGCATTTTACGGCTTTTTCAGCATATTCATGGTCGTCTTTCTGGTTGCGCTCGGCTTGCCTCTGCTTCACCTCAATGGGGGACTCGGGCTGCTGCTCGGGCCTACCGGCGGCTTCATCTGGATGTTTCCGGTCAGCGCCCTGCTGATCGGCTGGTTCGTCGGCAAGATCAAAGGAAACGGCTGGCTGTCCTACGTTGCCGTTTTTCTCGTCATCGAACTGTTCGGATCGCTGCTTCTGTACGTGTCCGGCGTCCCCTGGTTCGCTCATAAGTACGGCGTATCGTTGGGCAAAGCTTTGACGATGAGCAGCTTCCCTTATTTGCCCGGCGATGTGGTAAAAGCGATCGCGGTCACTCTGATCGTCATGCCGATCCGGCGCGTATTCCCGAGTTTGAGGTAACATTTCGAAGGCAGCGGACGGCTAACCGTTCCTGCCTTCTTTTCTATTTCTCCAGATCGTATTCATACGCTTCTTTTAAAAACCCTCTTGCAAAAACTAATAACATTAGTTATATTAAAACTAACGATATTAGTTAAAGGCGAACGAGGTGCTTTATTATGAAAATGGTCCAGCAAGGAAATGTATATCAGCTTGCGTTTTTACCGAGATTTTTCCCCGTCAATTGTTATCTGATCGAAGAGCGCGACGGATTGACCTTGATCGACGCGGCCCTGCCATACAGCAGCAAAGCGATTTTGCAAGCTGCCGAGCGCATCGGCAAGCCGATTACGCGGATCGTCCTGACTCATGCGCACGACGATCATATCGGCGCGCTCGATACGCTCAAGGAGCGGCTCCCCGACGTTCCGGTCCATATTTCCGCACGGGATGCCCGCCTGCTGGCCGGCGACGTCTCGCTTGATCCCGGCGAGCCGGATACGCCGATCCGCGGCTCCGTCCCCACAAAGGTAAAAACGCGGGCGGACATCCTTCTCGCGGACGGCGACCGGATCGGCTCCTTGCTCGCTGTCGCCGCTCCGGGACATACGCCCGGCTCGATGGCTTACCTGGATACGCGCAGCCGCACCTTGATCGCCGGTGACGCGATGCAGACGAGAGGCGGAGTCGCGGTATCGGGACGGATGAAGCCATGGTTCCCGTTCCCCGCCATGGCCACCTGGAACAAGCAAGCGGCGCTCGAGAGCGCTCGAAGACTGCGGGAACACAACCCGTCGCTGCTCGCGGTCGGACACGGCCGCATGCTGACGGAGCCTCTTGCCGCCATGGACCGGGCTATCCGGGATGCGGAGAAGCTGTTCGGCGAAACTATAATGGGAAGGAGTGTGTGAGCATGCCGAGAATCGGACTCGATTTGCCGACCCTGCTGCAAGCCGCCGCGGATATCGCGGATACGGAAGGAATCGACGGACTGTCGCTGGCGACGCTCGCCAAAAAGCTGAACGTCCGCACCCCTTCGCTGTACAACCACGTGGACGGTCTGCCCGGCCTGCGTGCCAAGCTATCCGTCTACGGCCTGGAACTGCTTCACGGGAAATTGACCGACGCTGCCGTCGGACGTTCCGGCGACGATGCCATCCGCGCTTTCGGGAACGCATACCTTGCCTTCGCCCGCTCCCGTCCCGGGCTGTACGACCTGACCTTGCGCGCTCCGGATCCCCATGCTCCCGATGTCGTACAGGCAGGCAAGAAGCTCGTCGATTTGCTCGTCCGTCTTATGGAGGGCTACGGCTTGGAGGGCGACGACGCCCTGCACGCCATTCGCGGGCTGCGCAGCGCCTTGCACGGCTTCGCTTCGCTCGAACAGAAGGGCGGCTTCGGGATGCCCCTTGATCTGGACAAAAGCTTTCGCCTGCTGCTGGATGCGCTCCTTGCTGGACTCCATGCGATCCGCTCGGGCGGACCGGTGAATGAGGTGCGGCGATGATCCTTGTTCAATACGCCGTCGTAGCCGTCAGATTTCTTCTCGAGCTCGCCGCCTTGGGCGCATTGGGCTACTGGGGCTTCCGCAGCGGAACCGGACTGCCGATGAAGCTTGCGCTCGGGATCGGCGCCCCGCTCGCAGCGGCAGTCGTTTGGGGCGCTTTTGTCGCTCCTAAAGCGTCGTTTCCCGTAGCCGTTCCGGTACGCGTCTTGCTGGAGCTGTGCGTATTCGGCTCCGCTACGGCGGCCTTGTACGCGTCAGGGCGGTCTACGCTCGCCGCCGTTTTCTTGACGATCGCTCTGATCGATACGGCGCTTATTTATTTGCTTAAGCTTTAACGCCGTTAAGCCCGCGCGGCATAGCCGCGCAGGCCCGGAATTGCGAATGTTGTGCGGTTACCGAAGCTTCCGGTACATCAGCCACCTATAGCGAATGAAGCATCCGATGCAGAAGCCCATAATCGCCACGAAAGCCGCTATTCCGACCATAGCCGAAAACAAATAAGCGACGAACGGCCACTGGAACGCGTAACCGATCAAAGCAAGCAGCAGGAAACCGCAAGCTATCAGCTGATTAAATTTTTGCGCAGCCTTCTCCTCCAGAATGTAAGCCGTCATGGGCTTGCGCAGAAAGAGTTTGGCGAACCTCATGATCGGATTGAAGTCGAGCAACACGCCCATCGCCCCCGCGAGCAGCGGTACGGCCAATATCCAATAAACTCCGTTAATCCAGACCAATATAACCGAGATGACAATAACCCATTGGTTGGCTCGGACCAGCGGCCTAGGTATCGATGCCGGCATCTCGCCCATTTCAATCCCTCTTTTCCTGTAGGATTATCTTGAATTATACATGACGTTCCCGTTGAATGCGAGCTGCCCTATATTCATTGTGCACGCAAAAAAACTCCATTAGCCGCACAGGGCGACTGATGGAGCTTCTTTTTTTCCCGTAGTCTTACTTCACCTGCGAGGAAGCGTCCTCGGCCGGGGCTTGCAGGACGACTTTCCAAGCCGTTCCGATCGGTGGCAAGGTTCGGGTCAACACGCCGTTGTAGTAGCCGATCACTTTGGCCCCTTTCTCGAGGGAGCTTTTCTCTACCGTTTCGCCGTTCACGTTGATGAGCTCGGTCGTATCCGTCAGCCGCAGCACGACCTCGGACGACGTTTGCTCGGTCAGCCCCATGCCTTTGATCCGAATACTCGTCGTACCGTCATCCCCCGTGCGGACTTCTTCGATCAAGCCCACCGTGCCGATGATTCCTTTCGCTTCCGCCTGCTCCGGCACCGTAATTTTGTAAGTCGGCGTTTGCGGAGGCAGGCTGAGCGTAGCCGCGAGCGAATGCTCCGCCTCGATCTCCATGCCGAGAGCCAGATCCGCAAAGCCAAGCTTCGTGCCGTCTGCTTTTTCGAACACCGTTTCGGCTCCTATATTCAATACGAGGCCGTCCGTGCCGATTCCGTTGATCCGGACCGTTTGTCTGCCTTCGTTGTCGTAAACGACGGTAATGACGCCTTTGGTAGATGCCGTTTTGCGCTGCTGCTCGGACGTGATGGACACCGTGCTCCCTTCGATTTTCACGTTAGCATGTAAAATCTCGCTTACAAACGACGCGGGCACATACGTCTTGCTGTCCGTCAGCTCGGGGGCCGTTCCGAGCGACTTGTACATTTTGTTCAATACGTAGCGATCCTCGCCCAGCTTCACGCTTGTCCACAGCGCGCCCTTGCTCAACTCGGCCGATTGGTCCGCTTCGTTCCATGTAACTTTGATGCCGAGCGTCTCGGCGACGTCGCGAAGCGGGATCATCGGTTCCTTGGCGTCCGCCTTTATGTAGCCGTTAGCGGTGAGAGCTTCATTGTCGATCGCGATTTGGATTTGCTGCAGGATGCTTTGCGAAATCACTACCGCCGCTGTCGTCTGAGGCACATTATCGTTGGCGGCGTAAGCCGCCCCTCCGGTTACGGAAATCGATAGCGCGAATAGTGCGGCGATGCTTTTTTTCATCCGTTTGTTCATGTTGAGTTCAACTTCCCTTCTGTCTATTGTTCCAGCTGGTTTCATGAACATAAACGGGAATGTTTCGGATAATGTTGCAAAAGCGTTGAAAAAAGTTTCAGCCGTTTGCAAAAAAAGCCGGATACGCAAGAAGCGCATCTCGGCAAATGTCTCTCAAAAGCGTTGTCCTATACCGGTTATCCCCGCTTCAGCAGGTCGGTCCGCAGCGGTGTGAAAGCATCCAGCAGCGCGCTAGGCTCGAGCGCCTTCACGCCATGCTTGGCGCCGCCGGGTATAAAGATCGTCTCCCCAGCCCGGACGACCGTCTTCTCCCCGTCGATCGTAAATTCGATCGCTCCTTTCAGGCAATAGGAAAGCTGCTCGTGCGGATGGCTGTGGACGTATCCTTCCGCCCCTTCCTCGAACTGCACTTCCATCATCATAATCGAGCTTCCCGGCTCGAAAATTTTCCGCTTCACGCCCGGTTCAGCCGGCTCCCATTCTCCTATCGGACACATACGGCCGCCTCCTTATTCCGTAATGGTACATGATTTCGCCTAACGTATTACAGATTCGGTCCCGCACCTCCAACTCCTGCTGCATGCCCCTTTCAACCGGTATCGGCTCCCACGATTGTTCGTATACTTGTGCGTTTGCTCAAGCGCTCGCGCGTGTCGCTACATAAAGTAATAGAGAGTGAATCATACGCAATATGCAAAGGAATGAATGCGCGATGAGCAAAAAGAAACCGGCTATGGCGAAGGGCGGCGCGGGTCGCAGACAATCGCCGGGTCGAACGGGCCGAAGAGCCTCCGCCCCTTACTTGAATCAGCCTAACATTCGCGGCCTTCTTTCCCCGGGCCCTGCCGCCCCCGGCACGGAGAGCAGAGGCTTCCTACCGTTTCTGGACCAGATGGGCGGAATCGACGGAATCATTTCCACGATGGGGAAAATCCAGAAAATGATGAAAATGTTCCAGCAGTTCGGCCCGATTCTTAACATGCTTAATTCTTTCGGGTCCATGCTCGGGCCGAAAGCGGCCACAACGAGTCTCCCGTTGAAACGGGAGCCCCAACGCGCTTTCGTGCGCAAAACGCCCCCCATCCGAAAACCGGGCGTCACAAGTAGATCAAATAAAAAAATCCCTCGGAAGTGAAAACGGGGAGCCCCGTTTTTTACTAGCGGCAAGCCGGCTCGTTCCCTCGCAAGGAACGAAGCCGGCTCTATTTTGTTCATGCCGTTAATCCTTTGCCGGAGCGAAAAAAGGAGCGGAATCGGTAAGTTTTTTGTAAGACCGCTCCCCTATAGTAACCGAATGAAGTCCATGTCGAGAAGAAGAGAGGATGAACCGAAGTTGAGTAAAAAAGCGTTTGTATGGGCCCTGGTCGTTGCATTTGTTTTGTCGTTCGGCACCGCTTATGCCGCGAGCGAGGGCGTAGCGGAAACATGGGACGTAGCGGTCGGCAAAGCAACTGCCGACGGAGTCAGTCTCGATGCCATGTTCCCGGGTGTCGTCTATGTTCATGAAGGAGATACTGTTACTTTTACGAACGGCTCCATGTTTACGCCTCATACGGTTACGTTTTTGGCGGGAGCGGCCCCGCTGTCCCCGGAGGATCCGAAAAACCTGGCGCCCGGCGCGACCGGAGTCAAATGGGACGGCAAGAAGCTGCTCAATTCCGGCATGATGGAGCCGGGTGCGAAGTATAGCGTCACGTTTACGGCGAGCGGCGCTTATCCGTACTATTGCATCCTGCATCCGCTTATGACCGGTACGGTAGTAGTCATACCGAAAGGACAGCCGATTCCTACCAAAGTTCAACAGGCTGCGGCTTCGAAAGCCCAAACGGACGATTTGATCGAGCAGGCGGATGCGCTGCGGCATGCGAAGCATGAAGCCCAATATGCCCACAAGGAAGACGGCTCCTTTACATACAAGATGGAGCTGGGAGTCGGCCACCGCGGTTTTTCGGTGAACCGGATGCTGCCGGAAACGCTGTTCATTTCGGAAGGCGATACGGTCGAGTGGCTGAACGACAACCATTATGAAATGCACTTTATTACGTTCAATAAGCCTGCGGAGGAAAGCTTCTTCCTGCAAGGGGGCGCGTTCAATCCGAAATTCATGGCGCCGTCGGGCGGAACTGCGTTCGACGGAACCGGCTTTACGAACTCCGGCGTTATGATGCCGTCGCAGTCCTATAAGCTGACCTTTACCAAAGCCGGAACTTATACGTATGAGTGCTATCTGCACTCCGGCGACAAAATGACGGGCACGATCGTCGTAGCCCCGATGGATACGGTCAAAGTAACCGTTAACGGGAAGCCTCTCGCCTACGACTACACGCTTCCGCAAGTTCATAACAATCACGTATATGTCGGCCTCGACTCGTTTGCCGAAGCGTTGGGCGGCAGCGCTGCATGGGACGATGCCCTTGGCGCGGTCATTCTCAACATCGGCGGGACTTACTCCGCTCCGGATTCGTTAGCGCCTGCGTCGGGTGTGCCGATCATCGTGAACGGCAAGCAGCTCGTGTACGGGTTTGATCCGCAGCCCTTTATATATGACGGCCGCAGCTTCGCACCCGTCCAAGA
Organism: Paenibacillus mesophilus; assembly: GCF_005938385.1. Lineage (GTDB taxonomy): Bacteria > Bacillota > Bacilli > Paenibacillales > NBRC-103111 > Paenibacillus_AB > Paenibacillus_AB mesophilus. The sequence continues at coordinate 63,608 of NZ_VCRA01000016.1, read as the reverse complement.
GCTGGTCGGCGCTCTTGGCGGCTGGTACGGCTGGGACCAAGCGACTCGTTCGATGGAAGTGGAAGTGCAAGCCGGCTCAAGCTCGCAAGAACCGGCCGCAGCTGCAGGGGCCGCTCACGGTCATTAACTCGGCAACGGTGAGGATACAAGCTCGGAGAAGCCGCATTTGGTTTCTCTCAAGCTGTTGAGAAGGTCAAAAAAGGATGGAACATCCAAGAGGGGTTGGGGAGATGTGCGTAAAGCGAAGCGTCTGACTTTAAAATCGAGTTGTAACCGCGACAATAATAATCAAGCAACTCGATTTTAACGGAAGTGGAGCGCATTCCCCAAATCCTCGTCCTCATTGCTTCCTCTTTTTGCACACGTTCTCAACAACTCGGAGAAGCCGCTTTGGGCTTCTCTCTTTTCTCTATGCGGGGTAATTGGTTAGGGAGGTACTATGATCAGAATAAGAGGATTCTTCAGTCGGCTGCTGCCGCTCCTGTTACTTTCGATGACGATGATCGGGCTGCTCCAGCCGGGGCGGACGCATGCCGTTTCCTCTTCGGGGACACTCCAGGACGGCCTGAAGCATTTTGAACTGTACGCTACGGACGGTTACTTGACGCTGCCGGACGGCGAACAAGTTTACATTTGGGGCTACAGCTTGGAGAACAAGAAGGGATCGGCCGTTTATCCGGCGCCGACGCTCGTAATGGCCGAAGGCGACAACGTAGAAGTAACATTGACCAATATCGGCCCGTCAAAAGAAGGCATCAAACGGCTCGCGCATACGATTCATTGGCACGGACTGGATACGGATCAGGCGAATGACGGGGTTCCTCATACCTCGCCCGCCATTCAGGTGGGGGAAAGCTTCACGTACCGGTTTGAGGCGACTCATGCGGGCACCTATTTTTATCATTGCCATGTCGATACGATCGAGCATCTGCAAATGGGGATGCACGGCTCGCTGATCGTGAAAGCGAAGGACGGCGCCAAGCAGGCATGGACGGGGGGACCTTCCTACGACAAGGAATACGTGTTCCACCTGAACGAAATCGATCCGGTATGGCATCATGCGGTGGAGAACGGCCTGGCCTACGATAGAACCGATTTTCATCCGAGGTACTGGACCATTAACGGCAAAGCGTTTCCGAACTTAATGGAAGACCCCGACTCCTTCATCGAAGGGACGGTAGGGGAAACGGTGCTGGTCCGGTTAATCAATTCCGGCTACGAGGAGCACCCGTTCCATCTGCACGGCCATCACTTTCAGGTGATCGCCACCGACGGGCGCCCGCTGCCGGTCCCGTATGAGAAGGATACGATCAATATCGGCTCGGGCGAGCGCTACGATATTTTGATCAAGTTCACCCAGAGCGGGGAATTCCCGTTTCACAGCCATAAAATTACGGACAACACGAACAACGGCGTCTACCCAGGCGGTTTGCATACGATGACAAGCGTCAAGGCGGCGGAAACTGCAGTGCACGGTCATTCGGCGGGCGGAGGTCATGGCTCGCATGACTCCGTGGCCGGCTCACAGCCGACTTCCGATCCGGTCGACAGCGTGACGGACTTGGCTCAACCGCAAATTTCGATCGGCGCATCGGCCTATTCGATCAAAGAGCTGCGGATCCAAAGAGGGACTGCGGTCACCTGGGTAAACGACGATTCGCAAATTCATACCGTAAGCGCTTTGGACGGCTCGTTCGAAAGCAAAAACATCGTACCGAAGCAAGCATGGAGCCACACGTTCGACAAAGCGGGCACGTATATTTATTATTGCGCGACGCATCCGAGCATGGAGGCCAAAATCATCGTCGAATAGAGAAATCCGTCGCCAGCCGCATCATTTCCGATACAAGCGACAAGCCGGCCCGCTCCCCGCAAGGAGCGAAGCCGGCTTTATTTTGTTCATAGCGTTAATTCATACGTCCACGTCGCCGATGGAGCTTCCAAACCGGTTTGCTCCCGTTGTATCGCCGGCTTCGCCAAATCGACGAACAGCAGCGCTTCCCGGACCCGTTCCTCCATCCGATACGGAAAACCGTCAAAAGCTTACCGATTGTGGCGGATTCATGCGAGGCCGCCTCCGAAACAGCGTTTTGATACGCTTATCAAACACAGGCGCCCCCGCCTGCAACATTCAGCAAACGTTCAGCCCATCTTCACCTCCATTTAAGATTCGCGGTCTATTATAAAGCTACAAGGAGGTGACACCCCCTTAGACACAGCCAAACGACATTCCAGGAGCTACATATCACAAAACATACAACAAATTGCGAAAGGTGGAAACCAACCATGAAACGTTTAAAAACGATAGTTGCAAGCACGATGACATTGGCACTCACACTCGGCGGAGGCCTCTGGGCGCACCACTATGTGAGCGCCGCCTCGACTGACGCACAAGCACAGACACAGCCGCAGGATCAAGGCGGGAAAATGTTCGGAGGTAAGCGAGGAGCGCCGGGACAAGATGTCCGCGGATTGCGCGGCGGACACGGCGGCTTCGGAATTTCCGACGAACTCGCCACGCTTCTCGGCACGACCAAAGACGAGCTGCACACCGCGATCAAATCCGGCAAAACGCTGGCTGCAATTGCAAGCGAGAAAGGCGTGACCGTCCAATCCGTCGTCGCCCTGCTGGTGAAAGCCCCATCCGAGCAAGTGGATAAACTGCTTGCAGACGGCAAATTGACTCAGGAGCAAGCGACCCAGCGCAAAACCGAATTAACCGACAACGCCACCAAGTTCGTTAACGGCGAACTGAAAGGCGGCTTCCCCGGCGGCGGGAAAGGCGGGCCTGGAGAAAGAGGCGGCATGCACGGCGGTTTCGGAATTTCCGACGAACTCGCCACGCTTCTCGGCACAACCAAAGACGAGCTGCACACCGCGATCAAGTCCGGCAAAACGCTGGCTGCAATTGCAAGCGAGAAAGGCGTAACGGTTCAATCCGTCGTCGCCCTGCTGGTGAAAGCCCCATCCGAACAAGTGGACAAACTGCTTGCAGACGGCAAATTGACTCAGGAGCAAGCGACCCAGCGCAAAACCGAACTGACCGACAACGCCACGAAATTCATCAACGGCGAGCTGAAAGGCGGCTTCCCCGGCGGCGGGAAAGGCGGGCCCGGAGAAAGAGGCGGCATGCACGGCGGTTTTGGAATTTCCGACGAACTCGCCACGCTTCTCGGCACAACCAAAGACGAGCTGCACACCGCGATCAAGTCCGGCAAAACGCTGGCTGCAATTGCAAGCGAGAAAGGCGTAACGGTTCAATCCGTCGTCGCCCTGCTGGTGAAAGCCCCATCCGAGCAAGTGGATAAGCTGCTTGCAGACGGCAAATTGACCCAAGAGCAAGCGACCCAGCGCAAAACCGTACTGACCGACAACGCCACGAAATTCATCAACGGCGAGCTGAAAGGCGGCTTCCCCGGCGGCTTCCCCAGCGGCGGGAAAGGCGGGCCCGGCGGCAAGGGCGGTTTCGGCGACAAAGGCGGTTCCCGGAGCGGCGACAAGGCGGCCGGTGCATCCGGTCAAGCGGTGACGAGCTAACTGTAATATACAAAGGACGGTCGAGCGACCGTCCTTTTTTGCCATTTCGAAATAGGTTAACCCGCTGCTTCGATCCACTTCGCGATCACTTCTTCCAGCTTTTCTTTCTTCGCTTTCACATCGTGCATATCGGTGAATTTTACGATCGCCCTGTCAACGGCCGCCCATTCCAACAGCCCTGTCGGATCTTCGAACAACCGTTCCTTTCCTTTGTTGTCTTTACTTTTCGCTCCGCAATGAAAGACAAGCCGGAAAAAGCCTTTCCCCTGCAAATTAAAAGTGACTCTGTCTTCCTCTTGGATACAGAAGCTGGGCGCATTCCATTTTATATGCTCGGTAAAGCGGGGATCCGCACTTAATATGATTTTGCGAACTTCCTCTATTTCCTGCTTCAATGGATGCTGGAGGTTGCTCAAGTATTCAACGACTTGCTGATGGCCCGTCTGTTTCATGGTTGCCCCCTATTTATTAAGTATGTAATCAATAAATCCCTGTCCTCGGGATAAGCATGCTTACATTCCATCACTTCATCCAGTGACTTCCATCCGACATTATGAATGATACCATCAGGATCTTCGATCCTTATTTGGCCCCCTACTGCTTTCACTTCGAAATAATGCGTCGTTGCCTTTATTCCGCTGGACGTTTCCTTGCTTTTGACAAACATATGTTTCACAACCTCGACGTCGTACCCGGTCTCCTCTTTGACTTCCCGTACACAGCACTGTTCAAGCGTTTCGTTTTCTTCCAAGCCTCCCGAAGGGACGGCCCATTCGATCAAGTCTTTGCCTTGAACCATCAGCAGCTGCTTCCGGCTATTCATACAAACAGCCGCCGCACCGATCCATTCCTTCATTGCAGAGTCCTCCTTTCACCTAATTTTACCATACAATGGAAAGGGGCGACTGTTTTTTCGGCGACATCCTCGTGATTGCATGTCCTTTCGAGAAAAGAAACGAGGAGAGGGCTGCCCCTCTCCCGGCCTGAAAGCTATTTTTTTCTGTATTCACCCTGCCAGCCGCTATGCGTGCCGCTGTGCATTCCGCTGTGCATGCCGCTGTGGTGCCCATGATGATGTCCGGTGTGGTGATGCCCGTAAGGATGCATTCCATGATGGTGATGCCCACCGTACCCGTACGGGTGATAATAGTGCGGATGATACCCGTGATGATGATACGGGTGTACAGGATGATGGTGGTAATGACTGTATGGGTGGTATGGGTAGTAAGCCATAATAACACCCCCCTCCAATTATTTACAACCATCATATGACCCGGGGGTGTAACAGGTAGCTTGCCTTACTGAATTAGGCGGAACAGCCTTGATTTCGCCGCTTTAATGATCCTGACACATCATCAACGTATTTCCGTCCGGATCTTTGAAGAGGAACCATGACACCTTCGGCCCTCGGTTAATATCTTTAATGATTTCAAAGCCGAGATCCTGCACGTAATTCCTCGCCGAATCAATATTGTCCGAGCCTAATTTCAATGATACCGGCAGCCAGTCGGGGATCGGCCTGCCCTTCATTTCATCGGAATCCAGGATGACACCGTTTGGCAGAAAATACAGATGTCCGAATAACATTTCCTCTTCCTTGACCGGGTAACCGAAAAGCTTGCTGTACATGACAATTGCGCTTTCCAAGTTACGGACATAAATAAAATAACCATTTACTTGTGCCTGTATCGGAGCTCCGGACTCACTCACTTCTATCACTCACCCGTCTACAAATATTACATTTCAAAATATTGTAAACCCTCCTTGAATTATACCAAACATTTGTTCGATTTGTAAGAGAGTATAACGCAATTATCATTGTTTCTTAGAACGGGATTGGCGCACAATCGTTGTTTTGGCTCGCTCCTGTCCCAGCTCATCGTAGCCGAATATCGTTATTTCATCGGCGGCAAGAGAAGATTTGAAGCGGACTATTTCGAGGAAGTCCGGCTCCTTAGTTACTATTTTCTCTATAGTTTCGTGAGCCCTTTTAACGACCAGTTTGTGTAACGAAGCGCCTCTCCTTACCCCGATCACGACCCCCTCGTTTCCGCTTGCAAGTAATGTTTTCGCTTGAATCACGTTTTTGGAATGGCTGGCCGAATCGAATTTATACCTATCTTTCTTGGACTTTGGTAAAAAAGTCGCGATCCCAATCTCCCCCTCATAGGGATGCACTTCAAATAAAGCATAAATTTGACCCTCTTCGGTTACGGTCTTCATGAGGCGAGTCCCTTTGCCAATAGTTAAATCCGTTGCGATTTGGATATCCGATTCGGTTGCGGAAATATCGTTTACATCAAACGGGCCGATCTCATTATCAAAAATTTGATACCACAGAAACATAACAATGCCTAAGAAAACCAAGCCGGTCACCAATAGGATAGATACAAATGATTTCATCCGACACCTCCAATCTATATAGACGGACTATTGCTAGAAAATGTTTCCATATAGGCTATCGATCCGTCGGACAAGGGTATAGCAAAGCGACGTGGCCACAAGCCGCGCCGCTTCTGAGTAACACGTTTTCAGGTCCGGATTAATAAATTACCGTTCATTCTTAATGCTTATTCTTGCAGCGACGAGCCGATCACAAAGACCGCCGCGCAGAGCGCAAATACAATCAGCAATGCTTTCCACTTCTTAATTTCCGTCGTTCCGAAAAAGGTTGTTGCGCTTTCGCGGCACAAGTAGAACAGCAGGAAGCCGTTCCACAACACTCTTATCCCGTATTTGGCGTAAGTCATTCCGACTCCCTGCCTGGGTATTCCCCATTGTTCGGTTAAGCTTGCTATGGAAATCATCACATTAATGTTGCGCGCCACGGCATAGGCAAAGTAAAACAAAGTAAGCCACCAGCCCCATTTTTTCCCGAGCCACATTCCGACGGTCGCGGCTAAGCCGAGCAGACCTAAAAACCCGATTCCCCCTTGCAGCAGCATGGTCGACATTCCGAGCGTGGAGGATGCCTCGGTGAGCTTAGTGAAGACCAGCAGTTGGGAAATAAGCAAAGCTCCGCTTCCAAGCCCGGTCAAGATCGCTAGTAGGCTGACGCCGGCGGGGCGATCGTACGAACCGTTAATAATATCCTCTTTGGTCGTTTTCGCAATTATATCGGACATATTGGACAAGATAATTTCCTCCTCGTTGAATAGTAATTTCCAATATTATACATACATTCCTTTGCTCCTTCTACAAAAAGTTGATGCAAACATCAAAACAGCGTGGCCGCAGGCCACGCTTTCCTCTTCATTAACATACATTTTTATATTTCAGGCAGTGATTTTGGGGATTCGTACAAGCCGCCCGATAGCTGATCGTGGATATCAACCTTTACGCTTTGTTCTCCGCTCTTTTCACCTAACCTACGCCTCTATTCTCGGTTTGTCCGGATTGCAGTTCGGATCCGGAACCAGCCCGAGAGAAGCCAGCTTGGTGAGATAGTAACATTCCTCTCTCATCATATGGTCCGGCATAAGCGGATTGATCCGGTCGAGCACCTCGGCCGACAGTTCCATCTCTTCCAGCTCTTTCAGAAATGCGACAAATATCTTCATCTCGATATCGATGTCCGTATGGAACTTCCGGAATGCCGGAAAATCGCGCAGCTGCGTTCTCATATAACCGACCATCTCGACACTTTTTATATAAAATTGTTGGAAGTGGACCTCGAACTGCTGGCTCTTCTGAATCAGCCGTTTCTCTACCGCATCCAAATCCGCCGCTATCGCCGCCGCATGTCCGGCCGCATCCGAGAGCCATAACAGATCATGATGAAGAGCATGAAAACGGGGGACGGGCTTACCCGCCACCAGTTCCTTTAATATGCGCAGGTACTCCTCCAACTCATTGACCATATGATTCAGAAATGTAGGCGGCAGCCCGATCGCGATTTTCCCCAATAACGCCCTTTCCAGCAAATTTAGCTTGAATGTCCTAAGTTCGTTCGTGAGCGTATAGGCTTGATCATTTATTGATTTCAAGTCCGCTTCCGTATTCGCGTTTCGTGATAGCTGAAGCAGCCGATCGAATGCTTGGATAAACTGGTGTGCTATTTGAATATCGCGGTTTTCCTTCGGTGAAAGACTGTTATAAATAAATCGGCTGTGATCCCCCAAAATTTGCAGCCAAAACCGGTGTTCGAATAAGGCCGACTGGTCCATTGAAACCCATCCTCCTTCACTATCCTGCACTGAGCACGTGAAAGGATATGTCGGGAACGGCGATAATATAACGCAATTTTAGGGATTTTTTTCACTATACGGTTCTATTGTAAGGCTTAGCATCCGATACCACATTTTGATCCTTACGAGACCATATGACGACCGGAATCAGCAGAAGCGAGAGGAAGCCTCCGACTAGAGACAGGGTTGCGTAGCTGGAGTGAGCTACAACAATGCCGGAAAGCGCCCCGCCCGATGCTCCGGCCAAAGCGATCAGGACATCGATCGTTCCTTGCATGCGGGCTCGAGTTGCAGGAGTTGTCGCATCCACGATAAGAGCTGTTCCGCTAATTAAGCCGAAGTTCCAACCGAGTCCCAGCAGCGCGAGGGCGATAATGAGCAACGGCATGGAATCGGCGGGCGCAATGGCTGCGACAACACCGGCAGCAAGCAGAACACCGCCGGAGGCGACCGACATGGCAAACCGGCCGATCTTGTCGACTAGAATACCCGTAATGAGGGAGGGAAGATACATCGCGCCGATATGAATGCTTATGACTAATCCTACCTCGCCGAGACCATGTCCGTGGTGCTTCATATGTACCGGCGTCATCGTCATAATGGCGACCATAACGATTTGAGTCAGGATCATGACTGTAGCCCCGACAATGATTCCACGGTTGTTAGTTGTCCGCGCATTCGCTTGCACGTCCGGACGGCCGCTTCGGTCTTGCGCTTCGGCGATCGCTTTCGCGACAACGAACGGGTCCGGGCGGAGAAAGATCAAGAATACAAAACCGGCTAGGGTGAAAGCCGCGGCCCCCAGCATGAAAGGACCGGCCAGAGCCGGAACGCCGAGCGACACTGCGAATCCGCCCATTACATCCACCAAGTTCGGTCCTGCAACGGCTCCGAAAGTAGTAGAAACCATGGCAATACTGACTGCCTTCGCCCGCTGGGTCGGCTTTGCCAAATCCGAACCGGCATACCGTGCTTGCAAGTTCGTAGCCGTTCCGGCACCGTAGAGAAGCAGTGAAGCGAACAGAAGTACAATACTGTGGCTTACAGCAGCCAACACCACCCCTATCGCGCCGATGCCCCCTGCGAAGAATCCTATCGCGAGCCCCGAGCGACGTCCGTAACGCTGGGAAAGACGCCCGACCAGGAAGGCGGCCATTGCTGAACCAAGGGTCAATAACGCGGCAGGGACACCTGCAAAATTTTCATTTCCCAGCATATCTTGGGCAAGCAGCGCTCCAACCGTAACTCCTGCCGCAAGCCCCGCCCCGCCAAAAATTTGTGACAGGACTACGATAAGCAGCGTACGTTTATAAAGCCGTTGCTGCATATTCGGCGAATCCACGTATTTTCGCAAATGTCTTTCCTTTATACTGTAACTATGGGATTCATTCGTCACGCCAAGAACCACCTTTCCAGACTTGTTGGGTAAGCTTTAGAAGGTCACCGTCTATCATCCTTCATCGGTGAGCATGCATGGCGTAATGATGCCATTCGTGTACGCCCTCTTCCAGACGAGACGCTTGAATGCCTTTGCTTCTCAGGATTTGAACCGCCTGGGCGGACATGAGACAATAGGGGCCTCGGCAGTAAGCCACAATTTCCTTATGGACCGGTAAAGATGCCAGATGTTTCTCGAGTTCTTCAATAGGGATGGAAATCGCACCGGGAATATGGCCCATTGCGTACTCATCCTCCGGCCTTACGTCCAACAACAACACTTCGCCTTTTTCCATCCGTTCCATGAGCTCTTCCAAGGCGATACATTCCACGCTCTCGTGATGTCGCAAAATATCGGTCTTTAACCGTTGAATCTCGGCCAATTGTTTTTCACTCAGCCGATGCAAGGAAACCATAAAGTCGGCAACCGCCAATTCGGCGAGCTCATAAATCGCATAGTTTCCTTTTTTGGTGAATCGGACCAATCTGGACTCAAGCAGCGTTTGCAAATGCTGCGATACATTGGCGACACTCATGCCGGTACTCTTGGCCAGCTGGTCTACAGATTTAGGGGCTTGTGCCAGCAAGTCGATAAGCTCCAAACGTTTAGGGCTTGAAAGGCACTTGCCGATGCGGGCAAATTGCTCGTAAAGTTGATCTTTCCATTTGCGATCCAAGCTCAACACCTCAACTATTCAATTGTTTTATTGAATTGAATATATCTTACATCCACTTGATTGGAAGTGTCAAACCTTTTCTAGTGCCATATTTGAAGACGGGAGCTGATAACAGTGGACGACCGGTTACATAAACATCCGAGGAGCGTATCGCTTGGCACCCGCATAATCGCCTTTATGTGGGACTATATCCTCATCTTGGGCTACATCATCCTGCTGATCGGAGTCTCTTTTCCTGCACGGCCGCTGGTGACTCCGCTGTTTACGACAACTCCCTTGTTGGCGGAGCTCACCGGGTTTCTATTCATAACACTGCCGGTATATCTTTATTTTGCTTTGTGTGAGGGGTCGAAATCGCATGCAACATGGGGTAAACGTAAAATGGGGATTGTCGTGACCGGCACTAACGGTTTACCGATCGGACTCGTCCCCTCGCTTTTTCGGTCCGCCCTTAAATTCGTCCCTTGGGAGCTGGCTCATTTCACCATTTGGCACATGGTGCTTCCTTCCGACTACCCGGATTATTTCATTTATTCATTATTGGGAACGGTCTACGGTCTGGCGATCATTTACTTGATCAGTCCAATATGGGGCAAAAATAAACAAACGGTGTATGACTCTATCGCAGGGACTGTCGTAAGGTACAAGGATTAAGCCAGCGGCAAAAGCAATTTCGAGGCGCAGCACAATTAAACCGGCGTGGCCAAAGGCCACGCCGTTCCTCATCCGGTCACCGGATTTCTCCCAGTTTCCGTTTCACGATCCCGTTAGGAGTATCCACGACTTCGTACACATTCACGTAGTTGGTCGAGTTGAATTGATTCAGCTTCAAATTGGTAAACGTGATACTGTTGTCGCCTTCCAGCAGCTTGGTCGTCCCTTGGAACGGAAGCGTCTGGGTCGAAAGGACAAGCCCCGACGAATCTTCGATCTCGAATTGCAGCTTGGACACCGATGCATCCGTGACGATCTGGTCTCGGCGTTCCAGCGCGACATTGAAATTCAACGTATACGAGAATGTCGTACCCAACTGGCCGACCAGCAGATCGCCGCTGTTCACCGTAATCTTGTAAGGGTAAGCGTCCCATACGTCATCCGCCGTATTCTCCGGCTCGATGCCGAGCCTTACACTGTTCAGCGGTATCGAATCGGTGCCGTTATACAGCCGAAGCGCTACCGTCTGCCCCTCTTCCGCTTCCGGTATGATGAACGAATAGCTGACCATATAGCTGCTGTTGGTCGCGAGCTGCGAGATGACGTTCGCCTGGCGCGTCCCCGTGTACACGAGGCCGTTCTCTCTGACGATGTCCAGCGACAGTCCGGGGAGAGCAAAGGCGGAGTTGTCCAGATTGGTCAATTTCAGCTTCGCCACCGCCGTCTTGAATCCATAATTCTCATTGTCGTACAGCTTCAGCTCCGTTATGGCGGCATCCAGCTTCTTGTCGAGCGGCAGCTCGATCCGGTCGCCAAGCGAATAGTCCGTCCCGGTTCCTTGATTGTATATCTCGGCTTTGCCGAGCCCCGCGAGCAGAACCGGCACCTTATTGCCCGAAGCGGCGCCAGTCGACGAAGAACCGGACGATCCGCCAACCGCAGAAGAGCTCGCGCTCGAATTTCCGCTTGCCGCATTGCCCGTATTGCCGCTCGCGCTGCTGCCGCTTGTGCTACCGGTAGCGTTCCGCGTCTCGAACAGTGCCAATTGCAGCTCTTCGGCCGTCATCCCTTTCGGGAGCAGAGCGCTGAACGAGAACGTTTCCGTCTCTCCTTGGGACAAATACGCTGCATGCGTGTCCGAATCCGTGGCTGCAACCGTAACTCCCCCGGCGGCGGATTGGTACTTGGCCGACAAGCTCGGAACGGCTACGACGCGGCTTCCGTTGTTGCTTGCCGATATTCGGGTACGGATCCACTGTCCGTCCTCGCTTTGCGATACGATCGCGGATAAGACCTGAAGCGACACGATCTCTTGCCCTTGGCTGTCCGTCAAAGGGCGGGATTCGCCGATCGCCGTTACCGGAGAAACGGTACCTGCTCCCAGCTCCAGGCTGTCCAGCACGGCGGCTTTGTCGCCGTTCATGTAATAAAATTGCAGCGACCAGCCTTGGGCCGAATCGGAACCGGGAATGCCCGCCCGAACGGCTACCCGCTGCGGCTTGCCCGGGAGGAGCGATTTGTCGGCACCGTCGATGGCCGTTGCCGTCATCGTTTGCCCCCCGGCATTTTCCAGCCGCATCTTCAAGCCAGCCGGCAAAGTGGCGCCCGTATCGCCCAAATTGTCCGCGATCAGGTCGGCATAAATGTTCCATTCGCCGTCTTCGTAGACGGTATACTCGCTGCCGATGCGGAAGGCAACGCGGGAATCGGCGGGAAGCGAGCTGTCCATAGGCGACAGCGGGACCACCGCTTCCTGAACCGTTTCGGAGGATGCCTGCATAGCGTTTGCAACCGAGAACGATCCAAGGTCCGTCATCGCAATGCCGGAGCCGTAGCTCCACGTAAATACCGTTACGCGCAGCTTTTCCGGTTTAAGTCCCTTCAGCACCCGCGACTCGTACGCGAACTCCTGGTCTTTGCCGGGCTGCACCCGCGCGCTCTGTGTACCGCCAAGCTGTGCCGCATAGCCGAAGCCTTCATCGTCCGTCACGCGAATGCCGTAAAGGTTGTAATCGACGGACGTATTGCCGCCGTTGTGCAGCTTGACCGCGAATCGCAATATCGAATCGTCGGAGCCTTCGGACAGCCTCGCCTTATCCAATGTAAAGTAAACCGAATCGCTCAAATAAATCCCTTCTTGGCCCGCCTGCGCCGCTGCAGGAGCTAGCGCAAAGCACAGCAGGGCGACGATGAGAATTGCCGTTCGCATGTTGCGAAGCATGCCGCTTGTTCTTGTTGTTGTCATAGCACGAATGACCTCCATGTCCACGAAACGGCGATACAAGCGCAAACTTAGCGCCGCCGCTTCTTAATCAAATCGAAGCGCATCGATTGGCTTCAATCGCGATGCTTTGTTAGCGGGATACAGGCCGAAGATGACGCCCACCATTACGGAGAAGAGCAGAGCGTACAGGCCGAAATCGAGGGAAAGCTTCGTCGGCTGATCCGGATTCAGCATCGGCCAGCCGAGCGAGGCTCCGATCCCCAGCATCAGACCGAGCAAGCCTCCCAAACCGCTTATGACCGTTGCCTCCATCAGAAATTGGGTCAGGATGTGCCGGCGCTGGGCACCGATCGATTTGCGGATGCCGATTTCCCTCGTCCGCTCGCTGACCGTAACGAGCATAATGTTCATAATCCCGATTCCGCCTACGAGCAAGGAAATGAGCGCCACACTGATCAGCTGGTTGGTAAGCGAACTGGAAGCTTCCTTGCGCGCATTCATCAGCTCATCCTGGTTGGAGATGCGGAAGCCGTTGGCGCTCTTGAATTTGCTCGTCAAAAACTGCGTGATCGTTGTCTGGGCCGCCGCGAGCTGATCGACTTCCGGGGCTTCCAGGTAGGCAGTCCGAATTTGTCCCAGCTTGAACGTCCGGATTGCCGTCACGATCGGCACGATGACGGAGCTGTCCGGCGACGCGCCCCCGATACTGGAGCCTTTCGGCGCAAGCTTCCCGACAATCGTAAACATGATTCCGTCAATATTGATCTCCTGACCGACCGGATCGACCTTTCCGAACAGCGTCTCCGCTACCTCGCTGCCGACCACCGCCACTTGGTTGCGGAATTCGACATCGGCCTCGGCGATCGTTCTCCCCGATTCCATCTCGGTTTTCATCAGACTGAAATAACGGTCGTTCGTGCCGATTACGTTGTAGCTTTCCGCTTCGCGATCGTACTTGACGCTCGCATTGCTTTTCGTTACGGTCGGGGCGATCGATTCGATCTCGGGCAGCGTTTCCAGCTCCATCAGCTCGCTATAGTTGAGCTGCTGGGCGCGGCCGTTGCCGAGCAAGTTTACGACAAGCAGATTCGTGCCCAAGCTCTCGTACTGCTTCTCGATCTGCTCGGTCGTGCCTTGCCCGATCGATACGAGCGTAATGACGGACGCTACGCCGATGATGACCCCGAGCATCGTAAGAAGCGTGCGCATCGGCTTGGCCGTTATCGTACGGACGGCCATCGTCACGAGCTCCAATAGATTCATGCCCGCTGCACCTCCTTGACCAGAGGGCCGTTACGCTTGTCGTCCACAATCTCGCCGTCCCGGATCGATACGACCCGTTTGGCATTGTCCGCGATGAGCAGGTCGTGCGTGATGAGCACGATCGTATTCCCCTGCTCGTTCAGCTGGATCATCAGCTCCAGCACTTCCGTTCCGGTCTTGGAATCCAGCGCCCCCGTGGGCTCGTCTGCAAGGAGCAAGGACGGAGAGCCCGCAAGCGCCCGGGCGATGGCGACCCGCTGCTGCTGCCCCCCGGACAACTGGTTCGGCTTATGGTCGATCCGGGCCCCCATGCCGAGCGACTCCAGCATCCGCTTTGCCCGCTCCCTGCGCTCGCTTTTGCCGAGCCCTGCATAGATGAGCGGCAGCTCCACATTTTCCAAGGCGGTGAGACGCGGGAGCAGGTTGAACTGCTGGAAAATGAATCCGATCTTTTTATTGCGGACGCCGGCCATCTGACTGTCGTTCAGCTTCCCGGTAGCGACTCCGTCCAGCGTATACGTACCCGAAGTCGGCGTGTCCAGCAGACCAATCGTGTTCATCAACGTCGATTTCCCCGAACCGCTCGGTCCGACGATGGCGACGAAATCGCCCTCGGCCACGGTCATCGATACGTGCTTCAAAATCTGGATTTCTTCGGCACCCCGACCGTATGTTTTGCAAATATCGCTCAATTCGATCATATTCATCGTTATCGGCCACCTCCGCCAGCACCGCCTCCAGCACCTCCAGCGCCACCGCCGGCCCCGCCTCCGGGAAATCCTCCACCTCCCGCGCCGCCTCCCGGAAACCCTCCGCCTCCGGGGAAGCCTTGCATCATCTGCTGTTGCTGGTTCGTTGTCGAAGTAGTCCGGCTCTTCGGAAGAACGACGACGTCACCTTCATTTAAGCCGCCGGTTACTTCAATCGCCGTCTTGCTCTGGATTCCGGTCTGGATCGCCACGTTCTCTTCGTTCGTTCCGTCCGCCCGCTTCACGGTGACGGTCGTCGTTCCGCGCTGCCGCCGGACCGCCTCGATCGGGATCGTCAGCACATTTTGTTTATCTTGAATGATCACCTGCGCCGTTCCGGTCATTCCGTATTTCAGCTGCTGGTTTTTGTTATCTACAGCAATGACCGCATCGTAGTAAGTGACGCCGTTGGTCGTCGTCCCGACCGTCGACACCTGCAGCACTTCGCCTTGAAACGTTCTGCCCGCGATCGCATCGACCGTAATTTCCGCTTTCAAGCCGGGCTTGATGTTCGTCAAGTCCAATTCGTCGACTTGAATCGGCAGCGTCATGACGTCCAGACTGGCTACGGCGCCGAACAAATTGCCCGACGTCACCGTCGCCCCGACTGGATAATTGGCGAGTACGTTCGCCTTCTGGTTGGCAAAGTCGGTGGAGAATACGCCGTCAAACGGCGCTCTCAGAGTGAGATCGTCGATTTTTTGCTGCGCGGAATCAACCGTCCGCTGTTGGCGCTCGATGCCGGCCCGCTTGTCCGCAATCGAATCGTCCAGCGTATCGTTGACGACGACCGCGATCAGATCGCCCGCTTGGACGGTGTCGCCGTCCTTCTTCTTCATCTCCGATACGGTACCCGACGTTCCGGACAAAAGGACGACCGTCTGCAGCGCCTCCAGCTTGCCGCTTCCTTTTCCTTTGATCTCCCGGCCGTTCATGATAACCGTACCGGTGGCCTCCAAGTCCGCCGCCAGCGTCCCGTCATTGTCGACCGAGACAGTCACCTCCACAAGCCGGTTGCCGGAGGCGTCGGCCTTCACCGTCTGGCCCACCGATTGAACGGTGCCGGTCTTCGTTAGGGCGAAGCCCGCGAATGCGAGATCGACGCCGTCCCCGGCTTTGAATTGCGCCGCCTCTTCCAATAAGAAGGGCAGCTTGACCGTCAGCTTCGAAACGACGGAAACGGTGCCGAGCTTCCCCGACTTGCTGACCGAGGAGCCTATGTCCAAATTCCCCAGCGCAAGCTTGCCTGCCGCGGGAGCGACGATTCTCAAGTTCTGCTTCTGCTTGAGCAAATCGTCCAAATCCTGCTGCAGCGTATCCAGCGTAGTTTGCGCATCCTTCAAACTCGCCTCCAACGTGCTGTTCGAAATTTCCACCAAGATGTCGCCCTGCTTGACCGCTTGACTCCGGGTCAAATTCATCGTCTTGATCGTCCCGTCGGCGGTGGCCGCGATGTTTTGCAAATTTTGCGTGGAAAACTGTGAAGTGCCCGAGACGGAGAGCCGGATGTTCCCTTTCTGGACTTTCGCCGTCGATTCCACAGTTTGAGCCGCATTCGTCGTACGATCGGATTTGACGAAATAGTAAGTGCCTCCGCCGCCCAGAACGACGACCGCAGCGGCTGCGACAGCCCATTTGACAACACGTTTCATTGCCATGCTCCTCTTCCTTCCCCAAGCGTTGACGTTTGTTCTGCCTCTTCCTTAACTATAAAGCCCGATGCCCGGAGCGTCCTTAACAGGGCCTGAGCGTTACCTGAAAGTTTGCTGAAAGGGAAAGGATGACTTTTATGGATACACGAAAGAAGGGTGGAAAAGACTCGGTCTCCACAAGCTTGGCTTGAAAGGCTGGACTTATGCCCTTGTCGTCCCGATCATTCCGCTTGCCGCCGGTTTCGGGCTCGTGTGGCTCGCTGGGTTATCCTCGCTCGTCGTCGGCGGCGACTTTCAAGGCTACAGTTGGGCCATATTCCCTTTCGTTACCGCGGTCTCTTACATTCAAGCCGTACTTACGCAGTCCATGGGCGAAGAACTGGGGTGGCGCGGCTACTTGCTGCCGGTCATGATGGGGTGCATGAGCAAGAAGAAGGCGATGCTGCTGAACGGACTTATTCACGGCGTATGGCATTTTCCGATTATACCTGAATACCGAAGCGTATCATGCCGACGAGGACGTATGGCTGCTGCTGCCTCTGACCTTGGCGAGCACCGTCTTCCTCGCTCCCGTAATCGGCGAACTGCGTCTGCGTACCGGAAGCGTCTGGACTTCCTCGATGCTGCATACGACCCATAACACACGTCTGGATGATTTTGGCGAGCCTTTCCGTTCATCAGACCGAGGCGGCGAAGTACATCGCCGGCGATATGAGCATTGTAGTTGTGCTTTTCTACGCGGGATTGACAGGGTACATCTGGAGCAGAAAGAAAAGAGGCTAGTTTTTTGTGGAGGGACCGTGTGAGGGTGTGATATGGTAATTGTTAGAAAACAGTAGTCTTGCTCATAGGGGGCAGGATTCACTGCGCCTGACGAAAGGAGGTCCCCTCATGCCTTCCATTTCCATGAAAATGCCTGTCCGCTTTGCTTATAGGTTCGACACCCCGTACAAAATGCAGTTCCATACGCATAGGGAATACGAGGTTTATTACTTTCACCAGGGGTACTGTACGTACATCATAGGCGGCCACATCCACGTGCTGCGTCCCGGGGACCTTATTCTGATGGACGGCATGACGCTGCATAGCCCCAATCCGGACCCTCAAAACTACTTGCGAACCAACATGCATTTCGACCCCGTTTATTTGCGCGGAGTCCTTAACGATTCCATCTTTACGAGCGCTTTCGAGACAATCGGACTGCTCGGCAATCATATTATTCATCTGAAGGGCGAAGCGCGGAACGAGGTAGAGCGACAGCTTTATAAAATGAACGACCTGTACAGACGCAACGATCCGGTCTCCTTCCGCCGTTTTTTGCTCGCCCTGCTCGACTTGCTGTACTACATTCAGCAGTTCTGCCCCTCTCCCGGCCAGTCGATGCGCAAAATGACCGAAAAAGAGCTCCATGTGCAGCGGATGCTTACCTACTTGGAGGCGCATTATACCGAGGATCTGCACATGGAGCTGCTGGAAAGCGAGCTGTATTTGAACAAAACGTACTTGGCCAAAATATTCAAAGAAGTGACTGGCATGACGATCTTCATCTATTTGAAAATGCGCCGATTGAATCAAGCCAAAATCATGTTCATGATGGACAAGGGCATCTCCGTATCCGACGTTTGCTACGGGGTAGGCTACAAGCACTTGTCGCATTTCAGCCGCTTGTTCAAGCAGGAATTCGGGTGTACGCCCGAACAGTTTCAACGGATCGCACATCATGACATTCCGCTCATGACAGCCCCTCGGCGGTAATGCGCGGCATCCGTCCGGCATTCGGCACATGGCCGACCGCCCAGCTATTTCTTCAACTTGTTTTTCAAATCCTCGATCGCTTTGTTGCCCTCTTCCTCCATATTCCGGAAGGCGGTGTTGATGTCTATCGTCCCTCCCGCGATGTCCTTGTAATATTTGCCGTATATCGGGAACACGACATCGTCATATATCGTTTTGGGCATAATGGCCGAGCTCTTGGCGTAGTAAACCGACTTCAAGTTTTTGTTGGCATGCCGCGTATCTTGTCCGAACGCTTTCCGAATCGTTTCGTTTTTCACTACGGGCATGTTGCCGAGCTTCGACAGCGACATCTGATTTTCGTCCGAAGTCAGGAATTTGATCACTTCCATCGCGGCCTCTTTATGCTTACTTGTCGACGTAATCGAGAAATAGGTCGGGTAGTTTTGCGGGGCCAGGTCGGGAGCCTCCTTAAACTTCGGAAACGATGTCATATCCCAATTCAGCGTGGATACGTCCTGTGTAAATACAAGCGAAGTCAGGAAGCCGTACATCGCCAAATTTTTTGTTTTCACAAACTCATTCGTTTGGGGTACCGCCTTCTTGCTCACTACTTCCTCCTTGTAGCCCGGCGCTTCCGCAGGGCGCACAAAGACGTTTTGGTAGATCGATTTCCACTTTTCGTTGTTGACGGCTATTTTGTTCGTGGCGGGATCGACGAGCGGCAGCGACAGCGGGTTCAGCCGGATAATATGACCGTACGATACGGCGAGCCCCATGTACTGCACGGAAGCTTCATAACGGGTAAGCTTCTTGTTCATCTCCAGCGCTTCGTCCCACATCATGCCGTCCTTCGGATAAGACACCCCGAACTTGTCGAACAAGTCCTTGTTGTAAAAGAAGGACAACGTATTGGTCACGACCGGCAATCCGTACAATTTGCCTCCCGACATTTGCTTCATCGCATCGATGTCGCTTGCTTCGAAACGGCTCATATCCAATTTCGATTTGCCGATCAGCTCGGTCATGTCGTACTGCATGCCGGATTCCTGTATTCCGCCTACGAAGTAACCGACCGAATCCCAATAAATATCGATCGGCTGCCCGGCGGATATCAAATTCTGAAACGTGTTCGTCTTGTCTTTCTGCAAATATTTGATCGTGAAATTCGGAAACTTCTTGCGAATCGCATTCCCGAACCGTTCGTCGAAGCTTTCTACCGAATCGGCGCTGTTGGAAAAGAAAACCAACTCCAACGATTCCTTCGTAATATCCGCTTGCTGCTTCACCTCGGTATTGGCCTCTTGCTTGCCGGCGCATCCCGTAGTAATCACAAGGACGATCGCGGATGTTGCTGCAATCGCTTTCATTTGTTTTAACATGACTACCCCTCCGTATCGAAAATTCCGTATAAGCGGCTTTCATTATTCACCCTGTTAACGTTTCATGATGTTAACGCTTCCAATATGCCGGTTTCGATCCTCCCTTCCATACATGCGTTCCCATTCATTGTATCAATCTTTCCGTTTTTCATTTTGCATGCCATTCTGCTTTTGCGGCCCGGCATTTAACTGTCGTTCTACTGTTCACGGGTACCCGAAAAAAAACAAAAACCCCCGTACGCCTTCTCAATGGCGTACGAGGGTTTGCACTGCGGCGCTTGAAGCGGAACGCCTATCCCAGCTTGCGAAACAAATCTTGGAAAACCTTATCCCTTTGAATATAATGAACGTAGCGGATAAAGTGACGCGACGCGTCGAAGCTCCAACGGAAATCTTCGGACAGCAGCGGGCTGTGCACGAGCTCGTTCGGCAGCCATGCTCCTTCGATCAAATAAGCGATCGCGGACATGTCCCAGATGACCCGGGAATAGCCTGCATGATCCTTGGCGCAGTTTTCGAACGTTTCGTACAAATAAGCGCCGACCGATCCTTTATCCTTGACGTAATCTCTCACTTCAGACAACGTCGTCAGCAGATGCGACGATACGCCCAAGCAAGGGATCAGCACGAGCGGGACGCCGCTGTTCAAGACGATGCGGGAGGCGTGCAAATCCTGGAACAGATTGAACTCCTTCGCCGTCGGCCAGTTCAGGGCATGCCCTCCGAGCCATACGACGACGATTTTCCCGATAATCCGCGGCTCCATCAATATCGCGGAGGCTACATTCGTAATCGCTCCGATCGCCACGACATACAGCGGATCATCATCGGGACTGGCCATAGCCCGCTCTACGAGGTTACGGGCCGCTTCGCTGTCCGCCGGTGTTTCAGGCCCCGGCAAGTAGCTTTCCGAGCCGCGATAAATCGGGACACCGGACATTTCCGGGAGATGGGAGCGGATCTTCAGCAGCTCCTCATAGCTTTTCTCCATACCGTCCTTCGGCCCCGTCGACAGCTTGTTATGGAAAGGCGCCGCGTAGAACGCTTCGACCTGCAGCTGCTCCGGCGATTTCATCGCGTACACGACAGCGAACTGATCGTCGATTTCGTTAAACGTGTCGGTGTCGAGCACCATGCGCACTTTGCGCTTCGGATGGGTCAGCCGCTGCAGCAGCTTCTCTTGGGTCAACTTCGGGAAATCGATCACGGTACTATTCCTCCTAGAATGGCTTCATCTGCCCATGCTCTTGAAACTCACATTCATCTTACACCTACAAAGCCGCCGCATATTTTCACGATTCGGCGATGTATTTATACGATTTGGCTATCCTCGTACGGATGGAGAGGGGGACCGTTCGATGCTCGCTTCTATGGATTTCATCTTTCACGGTTTGCGGCCGATTCACACGTACATGCCGATTCACCGCCATCGCTGCTACGAGCTTGTTTATTATGTGACTGGAGCGGGTTCTACCCGGCTTGGCGATGTCGAATACCGATATGAACCGCATACCTATACGGTCATCCCTCCCGGTATGCCGCACGACGAGAGGCGGGCTCTGGATACCGAAGTTATATTCATTGGCTTCAGTCTCGCCAGCCGCGAGCTGCCGCCGCTGCAGCAAGGCTTGTTTCAGGATTCGTCCGCTTCCCCCATTCTTGGCTTGCTCCAGAGCATGAGAACGGAAATGCAAGAGAAGCATGTCTTCTTCGCCCAGAAGCTCAATATGCGGATCAGTGAAATTATGATCGAGCATCTGCGCTCCGTCACGACCGGAGAGTCGAGCCGTCCGGACGACAACCTGCTGTATGCCCGCACGTTCATGGACGAGAACTACAATCAGAAAATATCGGTCGAAGAGCTTGCCGATATGGCGGGTTACAGTTACCACCATTTCCGCCACCTGTTCAAGAAGAAGTTCGGCGTCTCCCCGATTCATTATTTGATGGAGAGGCGGTTGGAGAAAGCGCGCAGCCTGCTGCGCTATACCGAGCTGTCCATCACCTCGATCGCAATGGAGTGCGGGTTCTCCAACGACGCGCAGTTTTGCACGATTTTCAAGAGAGAGATCGGCGAGACGCCCCGCTCGTTCAGGCACAACGGTTACCGTTCGACGCTCCAAAGCCAGGTGTAACTGCTGCCGTATCGGGTCCGAACAGACCCGACCTATTCCACGCCAAAACACCCCCGCTCCGCATTCGGATCGAGGGTGTTCTTCGTTGATAGACTGCACTCTTCTATTATCCAGACCGATTGACCGATTCGAGCAGCCCGTTCAAAGCCGCCGCATCCCGCAGAAATTGCTCGGGCTCGTTGTTCCGCACGAATTCGAGCAAGACGGCTCTTCTTTGCCTGAGCGGCCGCATGATGTCCAGGTAGCTTCTCCATTCGTCCACGCCTTCCTGCAAAAGCAGCCGTTCTCTTGCAACCATGTGGAACACATGAACGGTCGACAGCCACGGCAGTATGCGCCGCAGCCCTTCGGACCGTATCTCCGGCGTCTCATCCAACGCCGCTTGCCAGCAGCTGCGGACATGGGGAGAAGCGATCTGCTCCATCAGCTGCACGGTTGAATCGACCGTATCCGTCAACGTGTTGTTGTGGAATTCGAAATCGACGGTGAGCCCGTGCGCCGCCGCCCGTTCGGCAATACGCCGCGCATCCTCGACCGTACGGCCGCGAAGCTCCTCGTCCGCTTGTGCGGAGCCTACTCGGCCCGCCCATACCCGGATGGACGGCGCCCCGAGGTGCAGAGCGCTCTCCAATACCCGGTCGAATTCTCCCTCAGGTTCGTCCCCGACCCGGTAATAAGAAGCGTAGCCGGATACTTGCAGTCCGGCCTCCGCCGTCATCCGCGCCGTGTCGCGGGCAATGCCGCTTTCCCCCGGAGGCACGTGGACGTCGCTGCCCCACTCGATAAGCCGCAAGCCCGCCTTGGCGGTCAGCTCCACAATTTCCTTTACCTGCAGTTGCCGGAACGTTACCGACAGCATGCCGCCGACAAACAACTGTTCGCCGCTCATAGCCGCACTCCCCTCCCCATAGGCAATCAAGGCGTCAAGCCTTTCATGACAAAAGCGATCGTCGCCTCCAGCTCCCGCTCGTCTTCCCACCGCGCGCCTTCCCGCATCCCGTAAAACTCGCGGGTCAGCACATACCCCATAATCGCGGAACCGCTAAGACGCATAATCGTCGTCGCCGGCAAATCGATCAGCTTGCCGTCGGCTTTGAATTTATCGATGACCCGCCCGAGCCGGTCTAGAACCTGCGACAAGACGACCGTCTTGAACTGCTCCTGCAGATCGGGATGAAACGGAATTTCCTGCACAACGATTTTAAGCAGGCTCCTGTTTTTTTGCAAAAACGCAATCCGGTTCTCGATCATCGCCCGCAGAAATTGGTCGTAGCTGTCGTACTCCTTCTTGAGCACCTCGCCGAACTCCCTCAGCACGAACGGCGCGATCAGCTTCACCATCGCCGGCGTCACGATGGACAGCAGCAGCTCTTTTTTCGTTTTGTAGTGGCGGAATATCGTCCCTTCGGCCACCCCGGCGCGCTGGGCGATCTCGCTCGTCGAAGAAGCGGCGAAGCCTTTCTCCGCGAACACCTCGATGGCCGATTCGAATATCCGCTTCTGCTTCTCGGTCATTTTATTCCCGGCCGTTCCGGCTTGCAGCAGCTCTTCCATCCACGGCTCGATTTCGCTATTCATTTGTGCCAACTCCCTTGCGGACTTGCCTTTGCGACCATTTCCCTCGATCATACCACAGTTCCGTCCGGGTTGTTAAATCGCCCGCTGCTTCTTCAGGGCAATGACGTTCAGCAGCGCGAACGCGACGGAGAATCCGAGCAATATATAGATGTCGAGCTGGATGTCGGCGAAGCCTTCCCCTCTGATCATAATGCCGCGCATTGCGTCAGCGCCGTAATAGAGCGGCATTACGTAGCTCAGCTTCTGCAGCCATGGCTGCATCGCCTCCAGGTTGAACAGCCCGGAGAAGAACACCTGCGGGACGATGACAATCGGAATGAACTGAATGATCTGAAATTCGCTGCCCGCATAAGAGGACAGCAAAGTGCCGAGCGTCAATGCCGTCAATGTAAGCAGCAAGTTCATGAGCAGAACGAGCCAGATGGACCCTTCCATATACAACCCGAGCACACCGATCGAATACCACGCGATCAGGGCGGCTTGCAGCAAAGTAAACAAGCCGAAGCCGGCCAAATACCCCAATACGACCTCGTACCGGCGGATCGGAGTGGCGAGCAGCCGCTCCAGCGTTCCGGTCGTCCGCTCGCGCAGAAACGCTACTCCCGCGAGCAGGAAGACGAAGAAGAAGGAGAAGAAGCCGATCAGCACCGGGCCGAACGAATCGAACGAGGACATCGACTCTTTGCCGTGCAAATAAGTGACCGTCGGCTGCACGGCCGGCATATCGGCCTGCATCGCCCGCTGCAGCACGAGCATGACCGCCCTATTGATCGAAGGATCGCTGCCTTCGAGCGCAATGGCGGGCTTGCCGCCGTCGATCGACAGTACCGCGTCCAGATCTCCCTGCTCCAACGCCTGCTTAGCCTGAACCGCATCCGCATACGAAGTCACGTTCGCTTCCGTGTTCTTCAGCCGTTCCGCCAGTTGCAGAGGGATGGATACCGTCCCGATATCCAATTTGACCGCCTGGCCGTCGAACACGAAGTGCATTAAAGTCAGCACAAGCAGCGGTGCCAGGAACAGAAGCGCCAAAGTCCGCTTGTCGCGTACAAACTGCCGAATAATCCGGATGGCGAGCGCTCGGATTCTCATCTTCCGCCACCTCCCCCAAGCGCGATGAACGCGTCTTCGATGTTCGTTGTCCCGCTCTTTTCCTTGAGCGCGCCAGGACTGTCTACCGCAGTCAAACGTCCCTCCCGGATGAGCGCGATCCGGTCGCATTTGTCCGCTTCATCCATAACATGAGTCGTCAAAATGATGGTCGTCCCCCGCTCGCGCAGAGCGAGCAGCTCTCTCCAGATCGATTGCCGGAGAACCGGATCGATGCCGACGGTCGGTTCGTCCAGCACGAGCAGCTCCGGCTCGTGCAGCAAGGCGATGGCGAGCGACAACCGTCGCTTCATGCCGCCCGAATAAGCGGCAACCGGCTTGTTCAGATGATCGAGCAGATCGACGACGGCCATCGCCGCCTGAATCCGCTCGTTCCGGCGAGCTCCCGCCAATCCGTACAGGGAGGCGAAGAACAGCAGGTTTTCCTTCGCCGTCAGCTCGTTATACAGCGCATCCGACTGCGCCATATACCCGAGCCGCTGCAGCATCTGAAGCTTCGGCATCGGTTCGCCGAGCAGCCTTACCGTGCCACCGTCGGCTTTGTCGATACCGGTAATCAGCTTGACCAGCGTCGTTTTGCCGGAACCCGAAGGACCGAGCAGGCCGAACAGCTCGCCGCGTTCGACATGCATAGTAATCCCGTTCAATACGGGACGATTGCCGAATGTTCTCGTAAGATCGCGAAGATCGACCGCAGGAGAACGGGAAGATTCGTTAGCCGTCGTAATGGACATTCGAGCGCACGCTCCTTTTTGTGAGTAATCACTCACTCATTTATCAAAGCCATTATACTTGGCGGATCCGCTTCTTGTAAAGTGAGTAATCACTTATTTTGTCCGATTGGGAAAGTTGTCTTCGGCAAGGTATACTAGGGGAAATGCAGTTTGTGAGGGATGTCCTTTGCTCCGTATATTCGCCGTTACCCGACAATTAACCCCGATACCCGATATTACACTGGATCAACTGAACGGGCCCGACGTCATGTGGTATTGGGTCGACTTCAACGCGCCTACGGAAGAGGAAGCGCGGAATTTGGAACAACATTTTCATTTCCACCCTTTGGCCATCGAGGATTGCTTCCATTTGCTGCAACGGCCGAAGCTGGATCATTACGAGAACGTTCATTTTTTCGTGCTGCACGCTCTCGACCAGACGAATTTGTCTGCGCAGGAAGTCGACCTGTTCGTCGGAAGCCATTTCCTGGTCACCTTCCACCACAAGGAGCTGAAGGAGCTGGACGATGCGTGGCTGCGCATTACGACCCAGAATAACGTGTGGGGGCGGGGGCCTTTGTATGCGATGTATGCCGTTATGGACAATCTTGTGGACGAATATTTCCCCGCCGTCTACCAGATCGAAGATCAATTGCTCGAGATCGAAACGGGCGGCGGACGCAACATGAGCCCCACCTTGATGAATGATGTGTTCGAAATCCGCTCGAAGCTGCTGAAATTGCGCAAAACGATATTCCCGATGCGCGATTTGCTGTACCGGGTCGTTAGCTCCGATCGGGTCGAAGGTTTGAAGGAACAGCTGGTATACTACACCGATATTTACGACCATCTGCTGAAGCTGTCCGAGCTGATCGACGCGAATCGCGAGATGACCGCGGACTTGAGAGACAACTACATCTCGCTCAGCTCCAACCGGATGAATACGATTATGAAAACATTGACCGTCATCACGACTATATTCATGCCGCTTACGTTTATTGCCGGCATCTACGGAATGAATTTCAATTTTATGCCCGAACTCCAGTGGCATTGGGGCTATTTTGCCGTGCTCGGGACCATGTTCATGATCGGCTTCGGGATGTATGCCTGGTTTCGGAAGAAGGGCTGGTTTGATTGACGACCCGGCTTGCTTCGGCAAATGCACATAAAGGAGCCAAGTCCGCACAACGGCGACCTGGCTCCTTTTCGGCTGCAGCCATTACTTTACTTCAAATTCAGGACCGTCATACGTCAAATTGATCTTGATTTCGCCGGAGGCGAGTTTTTTGGACAACTCTGCGATTTTGTCCGCTACCTCTTGAGGAACGGTAGGAGCGAGAGCCAAACGAACGGCGTCCGGATTGTCAATGCCGATCTTCTTGATCACGCCGCCCTCCCAATCTTTCCCTACGAGATCGCTGATCGCGGAATAGACCGTTTGGCTGGAATCGGCGATAGCCGATGCGATGAATACGTCCGGAGCGTCGGCGTACCAATCCCGCACATTGCCGATTTGGAATACGCCGTTCTCGCGGCACGCCTCGATGGCACCGATTCTTCCGGCATTCAGCATAGTGAAAATAATGTCGGCGCCTGCCGCGATTTCCGCTTCCGCAGCTTTTCTTGCCACGGCCGGATCGTCTTGATTGCCGTTAAAGGTGGTCAAGAAGGTGGCAGTCGGGTTCGTATATTTCAAGCCGTCGGCGAAAGCGGCTCTGCCGAGCAATCCCGGCGTTACGCGAACGCCCGAAATATGGCCGACGATGTTCGTTTTGGTCAACATGCCGGCTGCCGCTCCGGCAAGCCATGCCGACTCCTCTTGCAGCACTTGATAGCTGGACAAGTTTTTGCCGGTGACGCTTCCTTGCGTAACGACAAATTTAATATTCGGGAATTCCTTGGCAACGGTTTGGGCGGCCGCATTGGCTTGTCCGCCATGGGAAACGATCAAATCGGGCTTTCCTTCGGCCAATTCCCGCAACGCTTCCGTGATCGCCCCCGTCTCCGGTTTGATTTGCTCCACGTAAGAGATTTCGACTCCCAATTGGTCTCTCGCTTTCAGCAGTCCGTTCAATCCCGCCTCCATAAAACCGCCGTCTCGAGCTTTTCCAGGAAACAACGCGGCAACCTTATACGGTTTTTTGCCTTTGGGCTGATTCTTCTTTTCGCTGGTAAGTTGTGAGGAAAATCCTGATGAAACTAGCAAAATAACGATGATCAAACTAAATAATGACAGCTTTGAACAAAGACGTTTCATGATGCACATCCTTCCGCATGGTTGTTTTTGGATTTCGGATACAGCATATAAGCTTTCGAAAAACTTGTCAATAATTGTATAGAAATTCACATAATTCGACATGTACTCCGGGCATTTGCAGCTATTCGACAAAAATCAATATATTTTTTTAAAAAAAACAGCTTGAAATGGGAAAGTGGTATCATATACACTTGCATTGGAATTAATGACCAAAACCATAATACTCCAAATTGTGACAATAGCAAACTTTTCGAAAGAAGAGGACGCAAAGCCATTGGGCCTAAAGAATGATTCATTCTATGGCAGCCAGGTTGCCGGAAATTGGGATCGTAATCCATCCCCGTTTTTGGGGATGGATTTTTTGTGGGAACATAGCCGCGGGCAAGACTTTAGCAGGAGGCGTTTAGTCATGCATTATATTAAAAATTTGAAAATCAGAACGAAAATTTTCAGCATGCTTGGATTGGCGATCCTTTTCTTATTTGCGATCGGGACCATCGGGACGGTCGCCATGCAATCGATGGGGAACAATGCCCGTGCCATGTATGAGAAGAAGCTGATCCCGAACGGCATGATCGACAAGCTGTTATTCGGCAATTCGCAGATCGACCTTTACCAGACGGAGCTGCTCGTGACGAAGGATGAGAATTTAATCAAGCAGATCCAGAAGCAGATCGCGGATGCAAAGGCGACGAACCAGGCAACGCGCAAAGAGCTGGAGCAGATTGAATTGTCGGAGCGGGCACAAGCGGAGTACAAGAAATTTTTGGATCTGATTCCGAAGAGCAATGAAGCGAGGAAAAAAGTCGATGACCTGGTAGCCGCAAACAACATAGCGGCGGCTTATGAAGCGTACGCCGTTTCGTTCAAGCCGGTACGAGCGGAAATGATCGACGCTCTGGGGCTAGTGGTCAAGTATAACGAGGAAGACGCGAAATCGTTTTATGAAAACAGTATCGCAAGCTTCCGAAACGCCACGACGGTGATCATTCTCATCGCAGTATCGGCTATTGTCGTGTGCTCCGCTGCCGGATATTTGATTACCAGCTTCATCACTCGCCCGGTTCACCACATCCAACAATTGATGGCAAGGGCGCAGGAAGGAGATTTAACGGTAAGAGGCAGCTATCGATCGAAGGATGAGATCGGGCTTCTTACGACGGACTTTAATCAAATGATCGACGGGCTGAGGGAAGTTATTGTGAAGATCAGCCTAGAATCCCAAAGCCTTTCGGCAAGCTCGGAGCAGTTGTTGGCCAGCTCGGAGCAGTCCAATCAAACCATTAACCAAGTCGTATCGGCTATTCAGGCCATAGCAAGCGGTGCGGATGCGCAGCTGCAATCGACCGAAGAGAGTGCCAGAGCGATGGAGGAAATGGCGGAAGGAATCAAACGGATTGCCGACTCCGCAAGCGAGGTTTCGGAAACTTCGGTCGAGGCGTCGAAGCAAGCGAACGACGGAAATATAGCGATTCAAAAAGCGATCGATCAAATGGATTTGATTCGCGCGTCGGTTAGCGACTCCGCTCAAGTGGTCAAACAATTGGGTGCACGCTCCCGCGAAATCGGACAAATCGTCGATGCCATCACGGATATATCGGCGCAAACGAACTTATTGGCGTTGAATGCGGCGATCGAGGCGGCGAGAGCCGGCGAGCACGGACGCGGCTTCGCGGTCGTAGCCGATCAAGTCAGGAAGCTCGCCGAACAGTCCAGGCAATCGGCGGAGCAGATCGTAACGATTATTCGCCAAGTCCAGATCGAAACCGATCACGCGATCGTTACTATGGACAGAGGCGATCAGGAAGTCCGGAACGGTACCGTAGTCATGCACGAGGCGGGGGAGGCTTTCCGCAAAATTTTACACGCCGTGCAGGAGGTAGCCGATCAAATCCAGGAGGTTTCCGCCGCCTCCGAACAAATGTCGGCCAGCACGCAGCAGGTTGCCGCATCGCTGCAAAATATGAAGAGCATCGCGAATGTAGCCTTTTCCAACACGGAGAGTGTAGCGGCATCATCGGAAGAACAATTGGCTACGATGGAGGAAATTTCCTCGGCCGTTGATGCTTTGACCAAAATGTCTCAAGATCTGTTCGATATTACACAACGGTTTAAAAGCTAGGCATCGTTTATATAAGTTGAACTATTTATTGGCAGCCGTTCCATTCCGAAAGGGATTACCTTGCAGCTTCAGACAGGTTGTTTTGAGTTTCTCGGAATTAGGGGGCTCCCCCAAAAGTACTTGGAATATGCAACGAAGGCAAACTTCACTTTTGGGGGACCATGTATTGGCCTTCGGATAGTAGAAACTCAAAGCCAAAACTCGCTTACAAGGTAATTCCCTTTCTCCATTGCACTTGCTTTCTCATGGTAGCTTTAGTTCAACTTAAATAGCATGCCTTACGGCACTACCTGTTCAGCCCCAGCATTGCCTGGGGCTGAACAGGGACCGGGTGTCCGGTCAGAACGACTCGCCGGTCCCGGCAGCCGCTTGCCGGCTCGAAGGGTCGTAATCGGCCACGACCAGCAAATCGATATGCCGGGCGGAACGATGACGTCGTTCGCGCCCTTCACACCGCCTTCGGGCTCGACTCGAACGAGCCTGCTTTCGTAGGAGGCCCGGCAGAGAGGCGCTAAACGAATTTAAGCAGCCGGCCCCCATCCTTCGGGCGGCCGGCTGCTTCCGCAATCGATCCTTACCTCATGACGTTTTTTGCCAGCCTGCTTCTAACTATTTCAACGGTGTAGAAGGGAATTCCGTATTTTTTGGATATCTCGATGCTTGTTACCTGCGGATTTTCCTCTACTTCTTTTTGAATCAAAGCGATGACGTCTTCTTTTTTCATCGGGATTGGCTCCCCTCCTTTGATTTAAATCGTGAGCGGCGTAATCGCGACCCCTACAGGAAAAAATCCAACCGGGATCGGAGCACCGATGACCGAGTTGGTAGCGATATCGATCACCGAGACGTTATTATCGAAGAAATTCGCGACATAAGCCCGGCTCCCGTCGGGCGTAATCGCGATCCCTATAGGGTTATCCCCGACGATAGCTGCAAGAGGAAAGACGCGCAATTGGGTGGACGTATCGAACATGGAGACCCTATCGTCACCGGCATTTGTGACAAGAGCGAATTTCCCATCGGGCGTAATCGCTACCCCTTGAGGATTATCCAGAGTCGAAACTGTGGCGATGACCGTGTTGGAGGCGATATCGATCACCGAGATCGTATCGCTTTCGGCATTTGCGACATAAGCCCGCGCCCCGTTAGACATAATCGCGATTCCTTGAGGACCGTCCCCGACCATAATCGGATCGCCGACGACCGTGTTGGTGGAGGTATCGATCACCGTGACCGAATCGCTATTACGATTAGTCACATAAGCTCGTGCCCCATTCGGCGTAATCGCTATCTCCGAAGGGCCGTCCCCAACCGGAATCGTGGTGATGACCGAGTTGGAGGCTGTATCAATCACCGAGACAATATCATTGCCGACAATGGCAATATAAGCCCGCGACCCGTTAGGCGTAATTGCGACCCCTTGAGGAAGAAATCCGACCGGAATCGCAATGATGGCCGTGTTGGTGGCGGTATCAATGACCGAGACAGTGCCGCTAAGATTATTGGTGACATAAGCCCGCGACCCATCGGGCGTAATTGCTACCTTTGCCGGAATATCCCCAACCGGGACCAAAGCGATGACCGTGTTGTTGGCGGTATTAATGACCGCGACTGTATCATCGGCAGAAACGGCGACATAAGCAAACGGCCCGAAATCGATGGAACTGATCGAACAAATCGGAATAATGCGCGTTCCTAAGGTCCCGACCAGAATCATTTTTCCATCGTCGACTCGGAAAACGCGCCCGAACAGACTATCCTCGCAACAACCCGAGAGCGTGACCGAAATTAACTTCCCTTGAAGCTGCTGCAGCGTCGTCCTCATATCTTGGAAGCAAGGGTCGGGTGATGGTGTTGGTGTTGACGACCCTTCGAACAATAAGAGCGAAACGTCATCCACCAAAACATCGGCGCTGCCAGCCGAAGCCGATTTGAAGACGGTTATTTGCCCTATGGCAGCATTGGCAGGAGCAGACGCAGTAATTTGAATGATTTCGCTCCAATCTTCCTCGTTATTATCGGGAAGACGACCGGCAGGAATGAACGTATTCAAGCCGATTCCTAGGAACGACAAGGCTGCGTTATAATAGAGAACAGAAATACCGACCGGAGGACTTGACGCCGGCCCGAGCCTTGCCAGCGCAACGGTTGCTTCGAAATTTTCGCCGGGGTTAATGGAGAAAGTTTGCGAGACGAAAGCGTCTACTGCCCCGCCCGTCAATCGTGCGCTAAAATTTCCCGAATGGCTGTTGGTAGAATCGATCGTTGCGTTGCTGACGGTCCAGTTGGCAAACGTTCCGGTTTCAAAGCCCGGATTTTGGATTTTATTAATGATACTAATAGCCAAACAGATCTCCTCCTTCCAAGGATAACTAATCCTACTATATGTAAGTTCATTTATTCTGGAAGGGACAAGAGACGAGCTTCAGTAGCACAAAAAGTGCTAGCAAGATAGATTTCCGGCAAAAGCTTTGTCCGAGTACGCTCGCTCACCGGACGGGTAATCGAAGCTTCCCTACATGCCGGCAACGATCCGATTGGCACTTGCTCCGATCAATGTACCGTTGCAAGCCACTAGTCCATCCGTCTCAAGAAAGCGCGAACGGCAAGCTTGAGCAGCGCCGTATGATAGAGAAAGCCGGCTATAAACACGATGGACGAGAGAACGGTCTCGTTCGAGATTCCTAGCATATAGCTCTTGGCGGGCCAGTATGTAGGGATTACGATTCCCAAGTACTGCCACGGCTCCGGGACGAAAGAAACGACAACCGGGCCTGCGAATAGAAGTCCGCACAGCTTGGATAGCGCAAGCCCTTCTACTTTATTGGCGGCGACGGCGGCAAGCAATAAAGCGATCCAAGGCGCCTCCAATGCGAACAGCAGGAGCGCATACCCGCTTTCCGTCCGAAGCTCGGCCATTCCCGACAGCAGGAGAAACAATCCGGTCAAAAGCAATGCCATTAAGCTCGGCAGAAATAGACGATAGCTGTAATATCCTTTTCGCGTAAGCGGAGTTACTCCGTAGTAGGCGACCATATTCTCGTCGCGTTCATCCAGCATCAACAGCCCCGCCATCGTTCCGGGCAGCAGCGGAACCGTAGTCAGCAGGAAGCTGACGGCAAAGCCGGTATAGTCCGTCAAATCAAACGCATACCGCCCCTCCACCCAAGCCGCAAGCGGCGGAAATCCGAATCTCGCGAAGGCGATAACGGCCAACGGGCCAAGCAAGCTGGCCATGAGCATCGGATCTTTCATCATTTGTTTGCCGTCGTTCACGAGCAGAGCCCGGTATTTCATCCTTTCGCCCCTCCTTCGCCTATGCGCAGCAATATTTTCCGTTCAAACGATCGATGCGCCCAGAGATAAAACGACGCGTTTCCAACGATTAATAAGGCCGTTGCGTACAACGTCTCTGCAACCGTGACAGAGCGGTAAGCGGCTTCCAGCAAAACGAGCGAGCCTTCCGTAGGAAAGATGCGGTATAGGACGTCCGGCCCGATGCCGAAGAAGCCAAGCAGCGGAAGGGCAAGCGGCAGTGAATACATCTGGGACAGCAGTATAAATCCGTTAATGCTCTGTGTGCGCGCCACTACTCCGATCGACAAAAAGGTGAACATGCTTGAAGTAAGCAGCACACCTATAGAAAAACGGAAGGGAGCCGCGGGCATTCCCGTCGAGAACATATGAATCGCCCAAGCCGCGAACAACGATATGACCGATATAGAGAACGCCTTCGCCAATAAGTACTCCCGCAGCCGCAGCGGGGTGACGAACAGGCTGTCGTGAACGCCTTGGTCCTTCTCGAGCAGCACGATGCCTCCGGCCAAAATCAATCCTAGCGCGCCAGGGTCCGAGAAGGTCAATAACAGCGCAACCTTCTCCTTATAGCTTTGCGGCAGAAAACGCAGCAGCAGCACATATATGGCACACACGAGCGCATAGACGCCATAAAACCCGTGCTTGATTTGAAACCGGATATCATAAGCAACCGCCGTCATCGTTCTCATAGCAAGCTTCTCCCCGTTGTCCGGATAAAGATTTGCTCCAGCGTTGCCTCTTGGGAATGCATCGTTTCTATCGGATACCGGCCGATCAGCCTCAGAAAACGCTCATTTTCCCCGATACGATCGAGCGGAAACTCCTCCGCCGCTTTTTGCTGTCCATCGCGGTATTCGACCCGAACCCGCTTGCTGCCTTGGCGCAGCTTCAGCTCCCTAGGCGAATCGATCAGCTTGATTTGGCCGTCGACGATGAACGCTACGCGGTCGCAAAGCTCTTCCGCCGCCTGCATGTTATGAGTCGTGAGCAGCACGGTCGTTCCGCTTGCTTTCTTCTTCAGGATCAAATCCTTCATGATCTTGGCGTTGACGGGATCAAGTCCTGACGTAGGTTCGTCGAGAAATAAAATATCCGGGTTATGGAGGATCGCCCTGCAAAAGTTAAGCCGCATTTTCATCCCTTTGGAAAGCTGAGACACTTTTAATCTTGCGGCATCCTGAAGCCCTACTTGGCCGAGCAGCTCCATCGGGTCCTCCGTCCGGACGGAATACAGCGACCGGAACATGTTCAGATTGTCCAGAACGGTAAACTTGTTATAGAAATTGGGGAATTCAAAAGCTACGCCGATGCGCTCATAGTAATCGGGCCCGATCCCGCGTATTTCTTTCCCTAACACCTGCACCCGCCCGTCATACTGCTTCAAAACGCCGATGAGAATTTTTTGCGTCGTGCTTTTCCCGGCTCCGGAAGGGCCGAGAAATCCGAATATTTCACCGCGTCCGATCGCGAAACTAAGACCGCGCAAGGTTTGATCCGCCGCTCCCGGATACGTAAATTGCAGCCGCTCGACCTCGATCATAGGGGATTGCCCTCCTTCGTGACGTTAACGAACAATCCTTCCGCCAGCACATTCACCAGCAAGGCTATCGTATCCGAATAAACGGCTTCGCCGATTTCCTTCTTGTGCAGCGACAACAGCACAAGCGCGCGAAACATGCTGACGATCAGCTCCGGCCGGGTTTCCTTAAGAATGCCTGCCTTCTGCCATTTTCGGACAACGTGCATCATGGCGTCCTGATCCTCCGTGAAATTTCGTTCAAGCAGCTCCTTCGGCAGCTTGCGGACGAGCTGCTCCAGTTCCCCTTCGAAAAACATATTCCGAATCAAGGCATTCTCGGACATAAGACGAAACGATTCCATAATAAACCGCCGGATGCTCTCCTTCGTAACGGCTTGATCCTCGCCGATCGATTGCAGCAGCTTATCCCGAATGACCGCTTCCTCTGTCAGCAGGAGCTCGTAGAACAGTTCCTCCTTCGAGCCGAAGAACATGTAGAAGGAGCCTTGGGCGATCCCCGATGCTTTGGTCAAATCTTCCACACTCGTTTTTCGGAGCCCGAAAGCTTCGAAGCTCCGTTTGCCTTCCTCCAGCAGCTTTTGTCGTATCCATTGCTTTTCCTGCTCGTTAAATTTTTTCGGCATAGGAATCCTCAGCTCTAAATGATCTTGTGAATCATTTTATTTTATATTCACAAAAATACACCTTATTCTCCAAACTGTCAATCATGCAGGAATAAAAACATCGCTTTCAGGCCCAAAATGTAATAGCTGGGAGGCGATGTCCGTGAATGTGAATAAATGGCTGCTAATGTTTGCTTTGACTTGGATGCATCCGGCTTTAGAGGATGTTTTGGCGCATACCGACCCGTTGAAGCCCGCCAGAAAAGTAATGGAGCAAATAGATGCGGCAAGCGGCGGAACTATGCGAGTCGAATGGAACGAAAAGACAAAAACACCCGCTATATGGAGCGGGCAATTGACTAAGCCGTCCAACCATACTCCCGAGTGGATCTCGTTCGAGTTTTTGAAGAAGGTCAAATCGGTTTACGGATTGAAGCGGGTAGACGAGAATATGAAGGTGACCTACGTCGATCGGGACCGCTCCGACAAAACCATCGTTGTCATGCAGCGCCAATTGTACGGAAAGCCGGTGTGCGGGGACGGGCTGATCGTGGAGATGGACAAGTCCGGCGTAATCCGCCGGGTTGAAGGGACGGTTCATGCCGGTCTGGAGCAAAAAAGGTTGAACCGCCCCATGTATCCGGCGGTCTCCGGAGACGAGGCGGCAGCTGTAGCTTCCCGTTACGTTCATGGCTTGTATCGGGCCGAGGAGGCCACTGTACATGCGTGCTATCTCCCGAACCGGGAAGGAGTCCCTCTCATTTACGTCGTCTCCTTCAACCGTACGGCGGATGGCGGACCTGCAAGCTTAATCCGGGTACACTCGCTCACCGGACGGGTAATCGAATAAGCTTGCTTAGTTCCACTCCAGCGACCGCAGCAAACGATGCTTTAACAATTCCAGCAGAAAATCATTGTAATAGTCTTTGCGGACGATGACCCGGTACTTATGACCGGGATACAAGTAGAACAGGACATCCGTGTGTACCTGGTTGTCTTCGAAAAATTGCTGCACGCGCCTCATCGCCGCCGCATACGGCTGATCCTGCACCAGTTCAATCTGAAATTCCGTATCGTCCCCGTTCCCGCTCTCTTGAATGCGGACAATACCCGCATCCCAATCATAGCTCAGCTTCATCGAAGCACCTCCCTAGTTTTCGTTACATCAAGTATCGCAAATAAATATATCCGCTCGAGATGACGATAGACAAAATCATAAGA
This sequence comes from Paenibacillus mesophilus, assembly GCF_005938385.1. Lineage (GTDB taxonomy): Bacteria > Bacillota > Bacilli > Paenibacillales > NBRC-103111 > Paenibacillus_AB > Paenibacillus_AB mesophilus. The sequence continues at coordinate 27,516 of NZ_VCRA01000016.1, read as the reverse complement.
GGGAAAGCGTACTTCATGAAGGATACGAATCGGATCGGATATCCTTCCTTGCCCGACATGCCGGCAACGATCAGATTGGCGCTTGCTCCGATCAAAGTACCGTTGCCGCCCAAGCACGCCCCGAGCGCCAAGCTCCACCAGAGTGGCTCCAAGTTCGCAACCCCCATATTCCCCATTTCCTGTATCATCGGGATCATCGTCGCGACAAACGGAATATTGTCGAGGAAAGCGGAAGCGATAGCGCTTAGCCATAAAATGAGCATGGAAGTCGCGACCGGCTCGCCTCCGGTCAAGTTGATCGCCTGCTCGGCGAGCTTGGATATGACGCCTGTTTCGACAAGCCCGGACACCAAGACGAACAAGCCGACAAAGAAAAAGATCGTCGTCCATTCCACCTTCGTCAGCGCCGCTTCCATCGCGTGCTCCCCGGTCAACAGCAGCAGCAGGAAAGCTCCGGCCAATGCCACCGTCGCCGACTCCAGATGGAACAACTGATGCAGGAAGAAGCCCAATATCGTAAGCCCCATAATCGTGAGGCTCTTGATTAATAAAGTACGGTCCGTAATAATTTCTTTCTCGTCCATCTGCATGACGCTTTGCTTCAGCTCTTCCGTTGTTTGGATCCGTCCCCGGAACAGCCATACGAAAAGAGGCACATACACCGCCAAGATGATGACCGCGATCGGGCCGAGGTTCGTAATGAACGCCATAAAGGTCAGTTCTTTGACCGCGCTGCCGATCATAATATTCGGCGGATCGCCGATCAACGTAGCGGTTCCCCCTACATTGCAAGCCAATATTTGCGTAATAAGGAACGGGACGGGGTTTACCCGCAGCTGCCGGGTTATGCTGAAAGTGACGGGAACCATGAGCAGCACCGTAGTCACATTATCGAGGAAAGCCGACCCGAACGCCGTGATCAGCGCGAGCGCCAGCATGATCCGCACCGGGTCTCCCTTCGCTTTTTTGGCGGAAAGGATCGCGATGTATTTGAACAGACCGGTTTCCGCCGTAATGCTTACAATAATCATCATGCCGACCAGCAGACCCAGCGTATTGAAGTCGATATGGTGAATCGCCGATTCTTGATCCACGATGCCCAGTATGACCATCAATACGCCGCCGAGCATTGCGAGAATCGTGCGGTGTATTTTCTCCGCGATGATCAAACCGTATGTGACTAGAAAGATGCCGATAGCGAGTATCGCTTGCTGATCCATAATTCCTCCCGTTACTTGACAAGTCGTGTATAGATTGCCCTATTTCCCGAAAACGACAAAAAGAGCCCCCAAGTGGCAGGCTCCTCCTAGTGGTTCCGGTATTGAATTCGGACTTAATTATATAGGCTTACCTCGGACTTGTAAAGACTCTCTTTACATCAAATACCGGGCGGCCAGCTCCGCATAAGCCTCGCAGTGAAACTTTTTCTTTGCTTCCGCGATCTCCTGCGACAATGTCCGGTATACTTTGGCGACCGTCTTGCTCCTGCAGCGGTCCGCCTCTTTGTTTAACGCAAACGATATCATAACCATTTCTTGGCCGTCCAAACCGATGCAGCGTTCCACGGACATTATTTTTTTTGCGAGCCAAGCGTACATCTCCGCTTCGTAATGGTTGTGAATATTCCGGGCCAATAAAATAAGCGATTTGGCAATGACCCGTTTCTGATGATCCGTCAGTTGAATGAAAGACTTGGAGCTTTGCATACCGCATGACACTCCTTTTCCCGATTGGATTCGTTCACGAAGCTCGAGAAAAGGATGCTTTGGGCGGATGACCCGGCGGAGCATTGGACCATTTTTTATACAATTCGATCGATCGGACCCATAACAGAATACGGCACTTCAAACCGGATTGCACATCGTCAATCAGGATCCCGAAGACGGAGGAACTAGAAGCGGGGCCCGATATTTTACTATAATTCGGGCACGACTGCGCACTTTGTAAGACAGCCGGCGGATTTTCCGTGATGGGAGCAGCCGGATTCGAACCGCTCAGCGGCTTGCGCTCCTCGATCTTTCGCGAGGATTGAGCCGGCTGTTCAACGACAGGTGCTGCAGTTTCGGAGCTCGTAATTCCCTGTTTCTGCGGATGGAGAGCTGTAAAGTCATTGATGGTGGGCGTATCCGTTCCCTGCACTTCGACTTCAGGTAGGGTTGAGTCTGGAGTCTCTTCCCTGTCACCGACCGCCGGAGGCGTTATGAGCGTATGCGGTTGAGGCACTTTTTTTTCTAAACGTACGACTTGAGTCGTAACTGTTGATGCAGGTACTGCTGCGGACGGACTCTCGACTACGTCATTCGTCAGCGGTGCTTCCGGATCGCTTGTAGGTGATAGCTCCTCAACTGCACCCGGGGACGAAGACGGGAATTGCGGCTGCAACGAAAAAGGGGTCTCTTTTACCCGCTCCGCATAGGCAGATACATTATGATCCGCAGCCTTCTCGTCCTTTATTGGCTTATCAGGTGTGGGTTGGACGTATGGTTGAATCGATACCGAAGATGGAGCTGTAGGCTCCACCGGCGTTTCGGCGGTCGGCTTTACTGCTTTCCATATACTATTTTCCACTGTATCCGTAACTGGAGCTACTGTTTCAACCAGCGTACTGACGACCGGCTCTACTGTTTTCACTGCCGTATGAACTATTTCTTGAATCGGAGCTGTCACATCTTGCAAAGTATCGGCAACCGGCTCCAACACTTTCACGACAGTCTCGACCGTTTCTTTGAGCGGAGCTACCGCTTCGGGCAGTTTGCTTGTTACAGGCTCCACCACTTTCACGGCCGTCTCGACCGTCTCTTTGAGCGGAGCTACCGCTTCGGGAAGTTTGTTTGTTACCGGCTCTACCACTTTCACGACAGTCTCGACCGTTTCTTTGAGCGGAGCTGCCGCCTCGGGCAGTTTGCTTGTTACCGGCTCTACCACTTTCGCGGCCGTCTCGACCGTTTCTTTGAGCGGAGCTGCCACCTCGGGCAGTTTGCTTGTTACCGGCTCCACCACTTTCACGGCCGTCTCGACCGTTTCTTTGAGCGGAGCTGATACTTCTGTAACGTTGTTCAATATTCCACCCAGCGACATCAAGTACTGAGGCTGCTGCTTAGCTGAACAATCCGATGCGATAAACAATGCAATAATGAATGTGGAAATCGAGGTAACAAATAGCTTCATGATGTTCACCTCCTTCCATAAAATCCTCTTATTACTATGACACCCCAAATATTTAAAAAGTTGCAATGTCCCTCTTATGGGAGTAAATCGGAACATTGTTTTTTATAAATCGGGTCTCCACACCATAAATTCCTTTACAGGAATATTCCCAATATGGTATATTAAGCTCATGAAACCGAGGCATCCAGTATTGCAATACAAATAAATCCATTTACGGAAGGAGAAGAGCGATCCATGAATCAGGAAGTCACCGCCTTTATCGAAAGCATCAATCAACCCTGGCAGGTTGAAGTATGCAATCGTCTTCGTCAGATGGTCCATCAATCCATACCGGACGTAGAAGAACGCGTTCAATACAAGAAGCCGCATTTTCTGAAAAACGGGAAGTACGCCGCGGTAATCTCGCCTGCCAAGGATGCGATCAGCTTTATGATCTTTAACGTCGCCGATCTCGAATTGCCGAAAGGGTTCGAAGGCCCTCCCGAAAGAAAGTGGGTCAAAATTCGCGACGGGCAATCGGCCGATTATGACATGCTGGCCAACATTCTTGTCCAAGCATCCAGCTCTCTTTAAACTTTTGGTTATATTAAGAATTACCCATAATGAGGAGGAATTAATAATGTCCGAATTCGATACAACCAACGGATTGGTAATCACCCGTGTGTTCAACGCTCCCCGCGAGCTCGTATTCAAAGCGTGGACGGAACCGGAACGTCTGGCACAGTGGTGGGGACCGAAAGGCTTTGCATTGGAAATTTCCAAGCTGGATCTCCGTCCGGGCGGCATGTTCCTTGGCAGCCAGCGCTCCCCTGAAGGATTCGTCATGTGGGGCAAATTTGTTTATCAGGAAATTACACCGCCGGAGAAGCTTGTCTTCATCCAATCGTTTTCCGACGAGGAAGGCAACACGGTCCGTGCGCCATTCAGCCCCGTCTGGCCTTTGGAGATCATCAATGAATTAACGTTAACCGAGCACGAAGGCAAAACGACGCTTACCCTCCGAGGCGGCCCAATCAACGCGACGGAAGACGAACTGAAGGCCTTCGAGGGTATGAAGCCTATGGTTCAGCAAGGATTCGTCGGAACGTTCGATCAGCTCGAAGCCTTCTTGGCGCAAAGCTGAAAACAAAAACCATCGCGATTGTCGCGATGGTTTTTGCGTTTGAATATTTTCCGTTTATCTCCGTTTTTTGGGTTCGTTTGCCCAGAAACGGTTTCCGTAGGGGTCGTAAAACATCATCAGTCTATCGCCTACAACGCCAACGGTAATCTCACCAACCGACACGCCGCTGCGTATTAAATCGGATCGCAACTGCTCGATGTTATCTGTAATAAGTTGAATGCTATAATGGGGGTTCTGTTTAATATTCCCTGTATACCACAAACTGTTTTCATCGTCTTCCTCGCCAAAAAGCAAAATCTCTTGTCCGGATGCCAGTTTGAGACTGGCAATTCCCATCTTCCAAACCAGCTCAAATCCTAAAACGTTTACATACCATTCAATGGCCTTTCATATTCATCGGAGTTCCCCGATTTTGTGACCGGAATGCCTAATACAAGTTCTTTCACACCGACAACCATAAGATGACCTCCGATTTTATGAATTTAAACTTTGATAATGTTTTATAAGCTCTTCAACCGGTATGCCATTATCTTCATCCCTTTTAGTACAATCATTGATTTCGCACCTGTGCTCTTTATTCATTTTTCTTCTCCTCCTTTAACGTCCTCTTATAACTTGATGCCAAACGCCTTGGTTTTCTGTCTAGTTTTAATAAAATCGCAGTATTTCCATCGAAGCGCGTCAGCAAAAAGTCCCGCAAGCAGCCGTCAAAATAGCGGCTGCCGCGGGGCTTTTGCTCGTATTCCTATTTCGTTGACTGCAACAGCCGCTTTACGATTACGGCAGTTTGCGCTCTAGTCGCCTTACCGTGCGGATCGAAGGCGCCCGTGTCCGTTCCCTGAATGAGACCCGATTCGTAAGACAAGGCGATGGCCTGAGCGGCCCATTCGCTTATGCTCTCACGATCCACGAACCGGTGCAGTTGATCAGGCTTCGCTTCTCTCCCTTTTACCGCATGGAGGTATGTATACGCCCGCCAAATCATGACTGCCATCTGCTCCCTCGTCATCAGCGCATCGGGTTCGAATCGATCCGGCGCCACCCCGTCGATCAGTCCCGCTTCGGCCGCCGCCCCCACGTCATCATAATACCACGCTTCCTTGCGCACATCGGCAAAACGGTGATGTATTGCAGCTTCAGACGAAGCGTTCAATCCGAGCGCCCTTACGAGCAATGTGGAGAATTCTGCGCGCGTTACCGGCTGATCCGGCTTGAACGATCCGGGAGCAACCCCGTTCACGAGAAGCCGCCGTCCCATCCAATCCAAATCCTCCGCCGCCCAATGGCCCACAGTATCCGTAAAAGGATTCGCATACGCCAATGCCGCTAAAGTACCGGTAGACAAAACTTCAATCGCGGACCTGCCGTTATGGCTTGCGTTGCTCTGGCTCCATGCGTATGTCCACCGGTTACCCGTACCGTCAAGGCGGTACACGGCTTCCTGTCGTGCGGAATTTACAGGCAACTCTACGATCATCGGATAAGCGGACCCAAGCGTGAATGCGGAGACTTCCTGGCCGATTACGGCTTCAAGCCTCACATGGACCGGTTTCCCGGCCGGCTTCAAAGCATTCCCGCTCTGCCGGGCCGCTGCCTCTAGAGCCGCTTTCTCCTCCGTGTCCGACATTGCGCCGAAGCCGATTTGCAGGGAAGCTCCCGCCGGAAGCTCTACCTTCTGAAAGACGGCTGCCGGTAGTAAGACTTGCAGCATCGTTGTTCTGAAGATGATTTCCGCCTTGTGCTTGTTTAACTCGTCACGCGCGTTGGCCGGAAGCAATAGCACATATTCGTCGGCTTGCTTCTCCACCTCGACGGTCAACTGCTTTTTCCCGTCTGTGTTCGTTTCAAGAGCTTTCGCAATCGCGTCGCTTTGCAGCGTTACGCGCAGTCCCGATCCGCCGTTGCTGCCGGTGAACGACTCGACTTTAGTTAGAATAGGCTCTACCGGCCAGCCGGAAGTCGAGCCAGGGGTTGTCGTGCGATTTATTCGAATCGAGTATTCCCGAACGGCCGCGCCGTCCGGAGCGGTTACTCGCACGGCGATATTGCCGTTATCCGGAATCATGACCGCCTTCGGCTTGCTGCTTACCGCCTCGGCGCCGTCGATTATGAGTCTAGCCCTTGGATCATACACCGTTGCGGTTACGTGGAGCTGTTCTGCCGTTGGCGGTACCGCTACGGTGTACGCCAATGTAGACGGGTGGAAGGCAGGCGACAATACGCCTTCTTCTACCGTAAGCGAAGCCAATTGCGCCTCGCTCGTCGATACGGTTCTTGCGACCTGCAGCAACTTTTGCACCGAACCGTTGCCGGCGGCGTCGAATACGGCTCCGGTTCCTACTGTCAATTGCCCGGACGAGTTGGTGGCCAGCGGCTCGCTTAAGGTTAGGAGGATCGTCCTGTCTTCGCTCGCACCCAAAGCTTTCACAGCGGAAGCAATCAGATCCCCGCTGCCATTCAACGCGAATTTCGATGAATCGACCAACGCAACTTTCTCGTCAAACGTCAGCCGCACGATCATACCTTCCGCTTCGACGCTCGCGTTGACAGCCTCCGGCCCTCTCTCGTCACGCACACTGACCGGGAATGCGCCTGCATATCCTTCATTCATCCATGCGCCCGAGTAGCTCTGGAAATATCCAGCGCTCACCTTGACGCGATTGCCGTCGCCCGCAGAGAGGGCAGCCTTCGGCGTAAACCTGACGACTCGCGACAATTTCTCCCCGCCCGGGTCGGCGGGATTGTCGGTTGGCTGCACGAAAGCAAGCGCCCCTTCCACTGTACGGCCGTCAGCTCCCGTCACCGTTACCGCCCGCTCAGAAAGGGCCGAGGCCGTTGCTTTCACATACTTGCTCAACCCGATGTCCACATGGCTGCCTCCGGAATAGGTCACACCCGTAACGGTCAGCACCTTGGGAGCCTCCCATGACACCATCCCGGCATTTACCTCGGTGTGCGGCGGCGGGACATCCAACTCCGCGCTCGTCACCGTTGCATAGCCGGCCTTCTCCCAGACGACCTTCCACTTGCCCTCCGGCACGTCCCATCCGTACTTGCCTTGATCGTCGGTAGGATGCGGATTCACCTGCCCATACGGACGCGCATCCCACACCGTCCATTCCTTGCCGACCGGGTCTTGATAGAGCACCGTCGCCTTTACATCGGACAGCCGGTTCTCCGGCACTGCTTCATAGACATAACCGCTTGGATCGTATATCCAGCGCGGACGTGCGATTTTATACCGTTTGCGCTTCTTGGAATCCACGTCTTCATTTAAACATTGATTGTAGCCGGTACCGATCTGGTCGATCTGTTCGTCGACGTAGTTATCGATCTTCGCTCCGACCACCGCCGAGGTGCCGGCAGCCGCCACCGCTCCCGCTCCCGACAGCCCCATCGCCGCCGTCCATACGCCCAGCCCGAATTTGGCTACTTCCCCGCCGACAAGCGCGACCGTCGCTTTGCCCGCTTGCTTGACGGTTCTCGGCAGCTCCGCGAGGCAATCCAGTCCGCTCGCCTGAACCTTGTACGTGATTTTGTTGATCTTACCGGCAAATCCTGTCATGCCGTCGTACTGGCTTTTGATCGAATTAAACGTACCGAACTCCGATCCGCCTGGACCAAACTGCACGTACGACTCTGTTACCACAGCCGCAAAGGCCGGATCGGCGTCAAGAGCGGTTACCTCGCGCGACGATTGCGAACCTTTCAACTCCGTAGGAACGCCTTGCGGAAAAAGTACGCTCATCGGCATATAACCTTTCGAGACGGACTTGAACCCGTCCTCGGTTTCTGTCAGCCCGAAGGAGCTGTTGTACATCGGTACCCCTGAACGTTCGACCTGACCGATCTCCTCGGCCGTCGCCGAATACCTGACATTCGGTTCCAGTGCAAGGGTAACGGTTACCGTCATGTTGTCCAGTTGCGGGAACGTCATTTTTACAGTTCCCGAATAGGTTCCGTTTTTCAGTTCGAACGGAGAAACCACCTCAACCTTAAAGTCGCGCATCGTCAGAGGCAGCGAGGCTCGGACCTCATCCATGGCTGGGAACTTGCCGCTCAGTTCGATAGGCTCCGGCTTCGTATCGTAGTCGACATAAATATCGCCGAGCGCTCCTTTATTCGTTGGCGTCAACGCGCGGAAAATGCCTCCGTCCCTTACCGCCTTGACCGGTTCGCCGGCCTGACCGTCCAAGTAAATGTACACGTTGTCGACCTTGTCCGGCTTATCGAACTTCAGCTCGAACTGGAAGGGGTTCCCCGGTACGACGGTGTATGGCGGATTAGAAATGCCCTGACGGATGTCCATTGTTACCCATTTGCCCTCCGGAGCTTGGGCCATGGCCATTTCCAGCAGCCGCGGCTTCTTCGTGTCGTAGCTGACATAAGAGACCGGGGACTGCAGCTTCACCCCGTTCGATTCCGTCTCGGCACGAATCGCATGCGTTCCCGGATCGCCAAGATCGGGGAGTTCCACCCGCAGCGTCCAAAATCCGGTGCTTGATGCCGCTGCACTACCCAGCAGCTCATTGCCGTCGTATACTTTAACCGCGCTTTGCTTCGGAGCGATCCCGCTAAGTTCCAAGGTCGGACCGAACACACGGTCTGGCGCTTCCAACGTCACTAGCGGCGCATCCAGCAGCACGCTGCCAATCGTTTCCTCTACCTGCACTCCGCCAATCATGGCGTGGATGCGTGCGGAAGATTTCACTTCGCTCTTGTTGAATGCCGGGTCGGCCTTAATCTGGAAGCCGATCGTCCCGGACTGCTTCTTCGCAATCGTCCCGATCGGAATGATCAGCGTCCGACCGTCGAGTACCGCCTCGCCTGCTGCCGGGAGCCCGGTGACGACTATGCGGCCCGCTGCATCTTTAACCGGCGCCGTCCCTTCCGGAATGTCGACGAGCAGTTTGGCGTCGTTCGCGTCCGACTCGCCCCCGTTCTTATAGCCGGCTCTGAACGATACCGTTGCTCCCGGTGCAATGCGGCTGTTCATCGCATCATAATAATTGCCGTTATAAGGGGAGAACACTTTTTTGCCGCTGAAGGAAACCGTACCGATCGGCAAAATTTGCTTGTCAGCTACTGTAAACTGAACCGTCGCATACTCGTACCGGACGGGGCTGCCTTCAAGCCGTCGGGTCAGCTCCATAACATAGGAGCCGGCCTCCGGCACATTTATGCTGAATGCTCCGTCCGGCGTAAAATCGTTTTCACCGATATAAGCGGACGACGACGATCTATAGCCTTTGTCCATCAGCTTGTATAGCGCGCCCGATACCGTCCCCCGGCTCACCTCGGACAGCTTCCCTTGGATTCGGGCACCCTTCTCTTCCAAATACAGCTTGGCAGTCGCGTTCGCATTCGAATCGAGCGTTACTTCCGTGCAGGAGGTCATGTAAGCGGGAATCGTGCCTGTCACGCACACGGAAACCGGATCGCCCGGCGCTCCTTGGAAATGATACGCATTGTGAAAATATCCGGACATCCAGCCCGTTTTCGATTGTACCCGCGTATAGAATCCCATTTGCTCCATATTGACAGGCTCGCCAAAGTCGGTATCCTCGAGATATTTAAGCCGTACCTCCAGATTGACGACTCCCCTGTTCGGCTGATAGACGGGAATGTCCATCTCCGTAGTTTGGCCTTCCGTCACCTGTGCCGCGATGCCGCCATTCGTACTGTACTCGTAAGATGACTCGTATACTTCGATCATGGCCTCGCCCTTCAGCAGCGACATCCGGTACGCGCCTTCCAGATTGGTCCGCGCTTTGCGGACGACCTGCTGGCCCCGGTAGGTTTGGACCGACGTGACGAGCGCATTGGGGACGACTTGCCCGTTCTGCGACTTGACGTAGCCTTGCAGAATGCCTTCGCCCGGCGCCTTCAGCCTGATGACCTCTTCGTTCGGTCCGGGCTTCAGCTCTATCTTTTGACTCGGAACCGGCTCCATCAGCATCTCGCCGATGTCGAACTTGGCAACGACCGTTTCCCCGGCCTTCATGTTATCAAGCCACCCGCTCCAGCCATCAGCGCCGATGTAGAAGGAATCGATGAATTCCTGCTTCAGGTCGAACAGCTCCAGCCGAACGCCGTATGCCGGCATTCCCGTCGGATTGAGCAGTTGGAATCTGATCTTTGCCGGCTGCTCGATCTGCATGCTTACAACTTTGCGTTTCCCTGCCACTGCCTGCACCTGTCCCAGCGTCCCCCATGTATGGCGGAAATCCGGTGATCGAAGAACCAACGAATAGTCCTCGCCCGGATACATGCCGCTTATCGTAAAGGAGCCCGATCCGGTCAAGACCGAAACTTGTTCCCCGTATTGACTATTCAGCATGGACAGCACGCTGCCCGCCAGATTGACGCCGTCCGCGTTTTGAAACGCGAGCTCGACAATCCCCGCTGCTTGAATCGGAAATCCTTGTGCCGGCTTCTCCTGCACCGTACCCGGCTTAGCCGGATCCGTCAGCAACACATTCAGGGAGACGATTTGGCTGACGCCCTCCGCCAGTCTCCACTGGGCGTCGTAAGTGCCGGGAGATGCGGCGCGTTCCGCTAGCGTCAGCGGCGTCTTGCGCGTCTCCTGCGAGACATCGTCCTTCCATACGGCGTATTCCAGTTCGGCCGTAACGCGCTTCCCCGGTTCGCCGTAAGCGGTCACGCTCAGCTTGCTACCGGGAATAGCCATCCCGTTCCGCATATCGTCGATATCCCACGTCAGGCGCAGGTCACCGGCCGGATTCTCGCCCCCGCCCTTTCCCAGTTTATAGGTCGGACCGCCGTAGCTCTCCAGATACGCCGTATTGACCGCTTCGATCTGAAAAACAGGCTCCGCTCCAGGCAGAAGTCCTGCTGCGATATACGTGTTGCCGCCGCTGCTTCCGAACGGAACGTAGCCGATATTCCTGCCATCCTGGTAAACGTGGTAACCGAGGATGCCGGTCGCATCCGTTGCATCCGTCCATACGAGCCGCACGCTATCAGCCGTCCGATTCGCCGCTTCCAGCTTTCCGCCTGCCGGCCATACGGGTGCCGCTCCCTGCGCCGCGATAAAGATGCCCGGAAGCTGAAGATCCTCCGCCATGCCTCCAAAATTTTCGATATATTCCGAACTGTAGACGACCAGCTTTCCTCCGTCTCCGACAACCGGGGACAAGCTCGGATTCACGAGCCGGTAAGGCGACATTCCTGCCGTTACCCGATAAGCCGTTTGCGCCGCAACATCCGCGACGTATGCTTCCTCCGGAATATCATTCTCTTTATCGTTGCCGGGGTCGTTGTCCGTATCAGACACCCATGCATAATCCAAATGGAATCCAACGTAATGACCGTCATCACTAATCGATGGATGGAGGCTATCGCGATTGAAAGGGAGCCCTCCCGGGCCCCTCGAGACAAGAGCGGTAGCGGCGGTCGTCCGGTTATAGACGAAGATGTCTTTCTTCCCGTTCAAGTCTCCGGCAACCAAGTTATCCGCATCCGATTCATACGCGATCACCTGACCGTCGGCGCTAATCGACGGAAGGACGCTTTCACCGTTCGCCTCCGCCCCGCTCATTCCGACACTCACCCGCTCGAACGGCGCACCGCTGCTCTTTTGACGGTCGTATACGTAAATGTCGCGCTGCCCTCCATCGTCATCCGCAAGACTCGCATACGTGTGAAAGGCGACATAACGGCCGTCGGCGCTGATCGAAGGCGCTTCGCTGTCGCCGTAATCGTCCTCTTCCATACCGGCCCGCGCACTGATCCGCGCAAGCGATCCATTCTCCCGGTTATAGACGAATACATCGCGATAATCGTTGGTATCTTCCGGCACCAGTCCTTTCGCATTCGAATCAAATGCGACATATTGACCCTCCGCACTGATCGACACGCGGTCGCTGTCATCCGAATCCGCTGTTCCGGTTATGCTCGTTATCGCTTTCAACTCGCGGGACACCCGGTCGAACAAATACACTCGCGTCGTCCGGTCGATAAGACCGGACGCATACGAGAAGGCCACATATCGCGCATCGCTGCTCATATCGTAATGAAGCATATCGTCCGTTTGTGCGGCATCCGGAAATTTGATGGTGTCCGTGGCGCCGGTCACACGGTCGTATACGGCAATGACCGGGTACACCTGAACCGGGTTCAGCGTAACGTCCATCCGTTTATACGCCACATATCGACCGTCGCCGCTGAGATTCAGCTCCTGCTGATCCGGTTGATAAATCGCAGGAACGAGATTTCGATCCAGCTTCGTCAAATGGTTCCATGACAACGGCACCCCCGGCGTTCCAACCGCCTGGCCGGAAGGATTACCTGACTTAACGCCATATACGGCGTTCATCACCGCATTCGCCACCAGCTTGCCGAATACGTCCCGCTCCTCCGTCTTTGCGGCCGATACGACCCCAAGCTCCGGCAATAGTAACGTAATTGCCGACAGTACCGCAATTGCTTGTTTCCATACTTTCCTGCCAAAACGGTTCATCGATTCGCAGCTCCCTATCCAGATACAGTATGCATCCATTATTTGATACATTTAGTATCATTATATAGAAGACAGGCTGCTGGACATAGTGACTTTAGTCCCGTCCATGCTTATTGCTTTTTACTTTTGCCAAGGACTTTAGAAGTCATTTGATTGGGGCTCTCTTCCAGAAGGGGCGCGTCTTTACAGGTGCAACTTGTTCCATTAAGATGGAGCAAACAAAGGGAGGGATTCGAATGGACAGCAACCAAATTTACTTGGACAGCGTCAGGAAGCAATTTCTGTACTACAAAACGCTTGGGGAGAAAGCGATGGACCAAGTGGAGGAACAGCAATTATTCGTGTCTCTGAATGACGATTCCAACAGCATCGTAACGATCGTCAAGCATTTGTGGGGCAATATGCTCTAGGTGGACCGATTTCCTGACATCCGACGGAGAGAAATCATGGCGCGATCGGGACGCCGAATTCGAAAACGACATTTCCAATAAAGAAGAGCTGCTGAAAAAATGGAATGAAGGCTGGACCTGCTTCTTCCAAGCGCTCGATTCCATCCGCCCCGATCAATTAACGCAAATCATTTATATCCGCAATGAAGGCCATACCGTCATGGAGGCGATCAACCGGCAGCTGGCCCATTACCCGTATCACATCGGGCAAATGATTTATGCCGCCAAATTACTGAAGAAAACCGATTGGGAGAGCCTGTCCATCCCGAAAAACAAGTCCAAATCCTACAACACGGATAAATTTTCGAAGGACAAAGCCGTCAGAAACTTTACGGATGAAGAATTGAAGAGGCTTCAATGACAAGCCGGTAGTAAATGGGATTACGTCAAATAGATACGACCTGCCGATAATTAGGCAGGTCGTCTTGCTTGATGTCATTTATCCCACAATCTTCACAGCGTTCTCTTTAATCTGCGTGACCACTTCGACGAGTTGCCTTTGCTTGAAACCGTCGAACAGCTTGATAAAGCTCTGCGGCTTGTCGAAGGGCGGATTTGTCAGTTCGGATACATTCTCAATGTAACCGTTCTGTGCAATGTAATCGATGGGACAAAGACGATCTGTCCCTGCGTAAGCGACTGGTCGCTGATGAATGCGGAAAATGCCGCCATTGCCGCGTCATACTCCAACTTCGCAACCTTGCGCACCAACAACCCGAAAGGAGTATCTTTGAACTCCCGCTGATAGTCTTCCACCGTACCCAATTCTCCCGTGAATATCCGTTCCAGACTTTCGTAATCGGAAGCGGTAAGCGGAATATTGTTGCGCAGCTTATGAATCGCCAGATGATCCCGATGGTTCTCGATATAGCGGTTGACCTTCAACTTGTAATCCTCAAAGTCATAGGCCTGATAGATCGCTTGACCTTCCTTTACCCCCACGACCTCATCCTTCAGATTCGTATACACGGGGCTCGTTCCAACTTCGTCTACGATCAATTTGATCAGATGCCTGCCAGCGAATATACGTTCGCACTATAAAAATTTCCATCACGAACCGATGAGGATTATCCTTAAAACGACTAATGGCTCCGCCCTATAACAAAGGGCGAAGCCATTAGATTTAATTGTTTGCTATAATCCTTGATAGCTTTAATACCCTATTACCGTGGGTAGCTGATAATTAAACATCTAGACAACGTCGTCGTGTCCGCCTTCCCAACCCTCACTCCACCGTAACCGACTTCGCCAAATTCCGCGGCTTGTCGACATCATTCCCGCGAGCGAGCGAGGCGTAGTACGCCAGCAGCTGTAGCGGAATGACCGACAGTGCCGGGGCGAGCAAAGAAACGGTACGCGGAATTTCGAAGACGAGATCGACCGACTTGGCAATCTCATGATTGCCTTCAAGGGCGATCGCGAACACTTCGGCTCCCCGTGCCTTTACTTCCTTGATATTGCTCACGGTTTTCTCGAGCAGGTGCTCCTGGGTCGCCAGCGCGATAACCGGAATGCCGTCCTCGATCAGCGCGAGCGTGCCGTGCTTCAATTCTCCGGCTGCATAAGCTTCGGAATGGATGTACGATATTTCTTTCAGCTTGAGCGATCCTTCCTGAGCCACCGCGTAATCCGATCCGCGTCCGATAAAGAACAAATCGTCGTGCTCGGCGATTTGTTCGGCATACTGCTTGATGTCTTCCGCGTGGGTTAAGATTTGCTCGACCTGCTCCGGCAGCTTCTGCAGCGCTTGGATCGTCTCGCGGATATACGCCGCATCTTGCGTACCGAGCGTCTGGGCAAGGTGAAGCCCTAGCAAGTAGAAGGAAATCAATTGCGACGTGTATGCCTTCGTCGAAGCTACCGCGATCTCCGGGCCTGCCCAAGTGACGATGACATCGTCCGCCTCGCGGGCAACGGAGCTGCCCACTACGTTCGTTATGGCGATGACGCGTGCACCGCATCTTCTCGCCTCCCGAAGAGCGGCCAGCGTGTCGGCCGTTTCCCCGGATTGGCTGACGACGATTACGAGCGTGTTCGGAGTGATGATCGGAGCCCGGTAGCGGTATTCCGAAGCTACGTCCGTTTCCACCGGAATGCGCGCCAGCTGCTCGATGACCGACTTTCCGACGAGCCCCGCGTGATAGGCTGTTCCGCAAGCGACAATATGAATGTTATGAATGTCCCAAATCTGCTGCGGCGTCAGCTTCACTTCGCCCAGGACAACCCGCTCCCCGGAAGCCTCGATCCGGCTGCCCATCGTATCCCGGTAAGCTTTCGGCTGTTCATATATTTCTTTCAGCATAAAGTGATCGAATCCGGCTTTTTCCGCCGTCATCAAATCCCAATCGACATAAAACGTTTCCCGGGAAATAAAATTCCCCTCGATCGTACGCAAATCGACACCGTTCTGTGTCAAAACGGCCATTTCGCCGTCGTTCAAAATGTATACGTTGCGCGTATACTCAAGAATCGCCGGAATGTCCGATCCGATAAAGTTCTCCCCGTCCCCGACTCCGATAATAAGCGGGCTCGCAAGCCGGACGGCAACGAGCTTCTCCGGCTCATATTCGGTCAACACGCCGAGCGCGAACGCTCCGGTCATCTTTTTGACCGCTTGCTGTACCGCCTTTACGATATCTCCCTCGTACAGATCGGCGATCAGATGGGAAATGACTTCGGTATCCGTCTCCGAGACGAACCGGTGTCCTTTGGCCGTCAATTCTTCTTTCAATGTCATATAGTTCTCGATGATCCCGTTATGCACGACCGAGAACTTCATCGAATTGTCCGTATGCGGATGGGAATTCACGTCCGACGGTTTCCCGTGCGTCGCCCACCGGGTATGTCCGATTCCGATCGTGCCGTCGAGCGGCTCCTGCTCCAGCTTGGATTCCAATACGGCGAGTCGTCCCTGCGCCTTCTTCACGGCCAGGCCGCTGCTCGTAAATACGGCCAAACCGGCCGAATCGTATCCTCGATACTCCAGCTTCTTCAATCCGTCCAACAAAATCCGCTGCGAATTCCGCTTTCCCACATAACCTACAATCCCGCACATAGTTCATAACCTCCGATAATTTGGATGAATTTGAACTTGTGCGCTCTCGTACGAAAACTGAAGCTGCGCATGGCAAAACAAACGTACGATCGTACGATTTTTTCGTGTGCTATTCCGTTTTCAAAGAACGCAGCAAGTTCACCGTGTATATACTCAAGTGACCGGATTGAACAGAACCCTCTTCGTTTCCGTGTCGAAAGGGAATGCCGCTCCGAGTTCGTCTATATTCATACCTTTGCATCCCGCGGAAATCTTGTCAGCCCGGTTGCCCGAACCTTTTGCCTTTCCGCTTTCGGCCAGATGCATTTGCCGAGAGGTCCCCGCCGATTGTTCCGAACACCTCTACCTCGTCCGCTCGCTGTTGATCCGGCACGCCCTTATCCGATCCGGCGGCCGCAAGCAAGCGCAGGCGCTTCGCTTACGTAACCTCTGTCCACCTTTCCATTCCAAAGTGATAGTACCATCATATTCAAAAATGGCGTTCAGTGCAACTTGCAAATATCATGAAAGGATGCCGCAAAACGGCAAAAATCCCCCGGAAGCTCATCCGGAGGACTTGTTTTTGATACATTTCGTATCTAGGCTTTACTCTTACACCAGCTGCAGCTTCACTACATCGACAATTTCCGCGACATACGCTTCAACTGTAGACTTATCCGGCCCTTCGGCCATAACTCGCACGAGCGACTCCGTACCGGACGGACGAACGAGCACGCGCCCATTCCCGGCAAAACGCTGCTCCACATCCCGGATGACGTTCTCGATCACGGTGTTGCCCTTCAGCTTGCTTTTGTCCGCTACCCGTACGTTAACGAGCACCTGCGGATATTTCTGCATCAAGCCTTTCAGCTCGCTAAGCTTCCTGCCGGACTCCACGACCGTCCGGACAAGCTGCAGTGCGCTCAAAATGCCGTCTCCGGTCGTATTGTAATCGAGGAAAATAACGTGGCCGGATTGCTCTCCGCCAAGATTGTAGCCGCCCTTGCGCATTTCCTCCATCACGTACCGGTCGCCTACCGCCGTCTGCAGAGCGTTGATGCCGAGCTTCTCCGCACCTTTAAAGAAACCGAGGTTGGCCATGACCGTCGTTACGATCGTATCCTGCTTCAGCGTTCCTTCCCGTTTCATGGCGTCGCCGCAAATGCTCAATATATAATCGCCGTCTACCTCGGCACCCGTATCGTCAATGGCAATGAGCCGGTCTGCATCTCCGTCGAACGAAAGCCCCAAATCCGCGCCCAGGCGCACGACTTCTTCCTTCAGCTTCTCCGGATGCGTCGATCCGCAATGATCGTTGATATTGCGGCCGTTCGGCTCCGCCCCGATCACGTGGACTTCGGCCCCAAGCTCGCGGAACACCTTGGGAGCCAGCTCGTATGCAGCCCCATGCGCGCAGTCGAGCACGATTCGGAGCCCTTGGAAGGAACGGTTGACTGTAGTTTTCAAAAATTCGGCATAACGGAATTTGGCCTCCGCATCGTCACGGACCGTCCCCAAATCTCCTCCTACCGGGCGCGGCAGCTCATCGACCGGAGCATCGAGCAGACGCTCGATTTCCAGCTCCGTCTCGTCGAACAGCTTGAACCCGTCGCTGCCGAAAAACTTGATCCCGTTGTCCTCCACCGGATTGTGCGAAGCGGAAATCATCACTCCCGCATCGGCCCCGGACGTCCGTGTCAAATAAGCGACTCCCGGCGTCGAGATGACGCCCAGGCGGACGACATCGGCTCCGATCGACAACAGCCCGGCTACGAGCGCCGCCTCCAGCATAGGACCGGATAGGCGCGTGTCGCGTCCGATCAGAACGACCGGCTTCTCCGCATGCTGGGTCAGCACGTACCCCCCGCACCGTCCGATTTTATAGGCAAGCTCCGGAGTCAACTCCTTGTTAGCTACTCCGCGAACTCCGTCAGTACCGAAATATTTCCCCATTCTGTATCTTCTCTCCTTTGAATGTTCCCATCGTGCGAATCCTGTTTCGTTTACGGCCGCCTATTCCCTTGAGCTTGAACATTCGCATTCTCAAGCGTCTTCGGAGTGATTTCCACTATAGCCTTCGTTTCCGTATCTACTTTTTTGACGAATTGGGGCAAATTCACGTTTACATTGACCGTATGCTCCCCTGGCGGCAAATTGCTGACGTCCATAATCGCTTGAACGTCCTGCGGCTTCAGCTTCTGCAGCGTAGCCGGCGCTCCCTCTACGGTTACGTTCATCGTGCCGTTCTCGGGCGACTTGATCTTGGTGTCGAAATTATTGTTCTGACCGATTATCGTGATCGGGATCTGCGTAAACGTCCTTCTATCCGACGGTACGACTTGCACCTTCACTTCGACCTTAGGCGGGTCGACGGACGTGATCCTCGTCTTGAGCGGAATATCGAGCGTATACACTTGATCCGCCTTCAGTCCCGTCAAATCGATCTGCGGTCCCTCGTAGAAATCGAGCGTGTTCAGCAGCTCCTGCGGCCCGTATACGGTAATTTGATCGACGGAAGGCTGGAACAGCGATACGCTGTATCCGGCTGCCGGCTCCCCGACTACTTTCAACTGAAGCGGCATTTTTTTGAACGGCTGCGTAATCGGCACCTCTACATCGACGACGGTAGGGTTAATGGAAACCGCCAGCTCTTTGCCATTCTTATCGAGCGCCACCAGCTTCACCTGCTTCGTAATGGCAGCCTGGGCGTTATCGATATTGACATCGGCCTTTACCGTAATCGCTTCGTCCATAAGCCCGCTCGGTACCGTGAGCAGCGCTTTATTCGGCTTCGCTACCGGCTGACCGGCCTTGAAGCCGTTGGCGGGGTTGCCGATCAGGTTGACCTGCACGGGCACTTCCTTCGTCTGCTTCTCCTCGAGCACTACTTTGGCATAGGGCGGGAATATCGACACCTTAACCCCGCTCGGAAAATCTTTGGCGATGAGCGAGAGCGTATTCTCCCCGATCTTCGCGCCGGTCAAGTCGAGTACGATCTGATAATGGTCGGTCCTTATTTTTTTCAAAGCCGATTCTTTGCCTTCCATCCGGATCATGACCTCGGTCGGGTCCATGGAGGCGATATGGAACTTGTTCACATCGTAAACCGGCGTAACCTTCACGTTGTAGATCGTTTGCTCCTGCTTGGTGGAGAAGCCGCTTCCCATCGTCGAGGTTTCGTCCAGATGGACGACCGCCCATAACAATATGCCCAGCATCAATGCGATAACCTTGACCACATTCGGGTTGCTCAGCCACTTATCCATTGTTCGGCTCTCCTCCTTTCCGCTTCCAGAAAGGGGTCTTTTCCTTCGCATTCGCCTTCGGGCGCAGTTCCTCGAACAGCTTCGAGACGAGCGATTCTTCCTTGATATCGCGGACGATCTGGCCGTTGATCGCAAGCGAAACTTGTCCCGTTTCTTCCGAGACGACGACGCAGATCGCATCGCACACTTCGCTCAAGCCGATTGCCGCCCGATGCCGGGTGCCGAGCTCCTTGCTGATGAACGGATTCTCGGACAACGGCAAGTAGCAGCCGGCCGCCATGATCTGGTGTTTGCGAATAATGACGGCTCCGTCGTGCAGAGGGGTGTTCGGGATGAAGATGTTGATCAGCAGCTCCGACGTGATGTGAGCCTCGAGCGGAATGCCCGATTCTAAGTAGTCGTTCAACCCGGTTTCCCGCTCGAACACGATGAGCGCGCCGATTTTGCGTTTGGACAAATGATTGACCGACTTCAAAATATGCGAAATGCGGTTCGTTACGTCCTGCTCTTCATCGGATGAAGAGCCCCGGAACAGCTTCCCCCGCCCCAACTGCTCGAGCGCCCGGCGAAGCTCCGGCTGGAAAATGATAATGACCGCAAGCACCCCGAACGTGAACATCTGGTTCATCATCCACTGCAGCGTATTCAGATTGAACCATATGCTGAGCGCCCAGGCCAGAACGACGACGACGATGCCCTTCAACAATTGGATGGCACGGGTTCCGCGTACGAGCAGAATCAGTTGATAAATGACATAGCTGACGATCAGAATATCGATAATATCTTTAATTCGGATTTCGGTCAAAAGTTCCATGCCTGTTCCCCCATTGCCCATCGGAGCCTTCTCTGTCTGTTCTACAATCATACCATATTTCCCGAAAAAAACCTCGCTTTGCCTAAATGTTGATGGGCGGATTCTTTCTACGAATTCCGACAAAATCTTCGATGTGCAACGTACCGTCCAAACGCCTCGATACTTCGTTTCACAAAAAAAAGACCGCATGCGAGCAGCGAACCTTAGTCCGCTCAAGCACCCGGATTTTATTTGACGAACATCGATACAAATTGGTTCAGCTTAAACCAAATCCACTCGACCGCCTGGTTCACGCTCGTAATGTCTCCGGATATTTGCGCGGTCGAAGCGAGCGCATAGTTGCCGTCGATCACGACCAGGTTGCCGTTGATTTTGCCGCTTACTTCGATTTGTCCGTTCTCCACGATCAGATTGCCCTGCACCGTGTGGCCTTCGGGCACTACAACCGTATTTCCTTTAATGACGACCTGTTCGAGATCGGAACCGTGCACGACTAGCTGCGTGTCTTCATTCCACATCGTCAGGAAGCTGCCCAGCATGACCATGAAGAAAATCGCCGCTACCGATGCCGCGGGATGACGGCGGGGCCACTTCATCCAGGCCGATCGCTTGGCAGGTGCCGGAAGGCTTTGCATAATAGCCGCGGTCGTCATGTGGCTGGGCGCAGTAACCGGCTTTAAGGAAGAGACGAGAGCTCCCGCCTTCTCCAGCTTCGAATAATGCTCCTGGCAGCTCGGGCATCCGATCAGATGCTTCTTCAGCTGTGCCGCCTCCGGTCCCGTCAAGTCTCCGTCCAAATAATCGTGCATTAAAAGGATGGCTTCTTTGCAGTTCATCATTCGTGCCACTCCTTTCCTTGCTTTCCTTCGCATAGTATATCGTAATGTACAATACGTGCAAGCTCGGGAAACGTTTCAACTTTTCCGGCTTACAGGATAGATTCTTTCTCCAGCCGTTCGCGCAAATATTCCCGTCCGCGGTGAACCCGCGTCTTGACGGTAGTGACCGGCATATCGAGCACTTCGCTAATTTCCTGCAGCGACATATCATGCAAATATCTTAAAATAACGGCGGATTTATACTTCTCCGGCAGCGAATCGATCGCCTTCCGCACTTGCTCCTGCGTCTCGGACAAGAGCAATTCCCCTTCCGGGGTTCGTTCGTTGCTTGCCAGCATCGAGTACCAGTCGCTTCCTTCGCTGTCATTCACTTCGGCGTCCAAGGAATAGGATGCTTTCCGCTTGCGGAGGCGATCGATACACAGGTTCGTGCCGATACGATAAATCCATGTGGAAAATTTTTGCGCATCGTCATACCGGTTCAAATTCGTATAGACGCGCAGAAATGTTTCCTGCACCACATCCTCCGCTTCCTGCACATTGTGCAGCATCCGGTAAGCGAGGTGGTATATTTTATCCTTATACAAGTCGACCAGCTCGCTGAACGCACGACGGTCGCCGTTACGGGCCAGCTTGGCCAGCCTCGTTTCCACAAAATTCACCGACATTCCTCCCATCCCGGCATCGTATCCTCGTCATCCGCCCCCACCCGGCCGTACAGATGCGGACGTACGGATTTCCGACACGACGATACCGAGAAGTATCAACACCATTCCCGCCCACTGCGAAGGCAGCACGCGCTCACCCAGTATGAACAACGCCCCCGTCAACGCCACCGGAAGCTCCATGGAAGCGAGCATGGCGGAAAGAGAGCTCCCGATTGCCGGAATCCCTATATTGAAGAAGAGAGTCGGCAGCACCGATCCGAGGAGCCCGAGCAGGATTCCCCATCCGAGCAGCGTCCCGGCATTCGCGGAAAAAATCGTATGCGGCGGGTACACGATATATAGCACTGGCAGCGCTGCAGTAAGCATGATCGCAGACTTCATGCTAGCATGCAGCGTTGTCTTTACTTTCCCTGCCGCAAACAAAAATAAACTATATGTACAAGCGGACATTAGCCCCAAGAGCACTCCGAGCGGCTGTACCGCCCTCATAGCGCCCGACGACAAGTTGACCGCAAGCAAAGTACCCGCCAATACGAACACGACCGCAATGACTTGATTCCGCGACGGCTTCGTTCGTGTGTAGAGACATTCCATCACAATCGTAATCCATGTGAATTGAAACAGAAGCACGATCGACAAAGAAGCGTCCAACCTGGATAACGTATTGTTGTAGAAAAAAGTAGTAAGCGCGAGTCCGAATATCCCGATCAGCGCCATGCGGATCCAAGGCTGACGAAACGGATTCGCCCACGCCTTCCGGTTGACCAGCACCATGAACCATAATATCGCGGTTCCCATCGTGATTTGGCTCGCACTGACCTGCACATCATTGAAGCCCCGGTCGTACGCCATCTTGATAAACGGAGACAGCATGCCGTAGCTGGTCGCACCGAGCAGTACCAGCATGACGGCGAGCCAACGGGAAGCCTTCGCTTTCAAAATTTGTTCACTCTCCCGTATGGATAGCCTTCTCTTAAGATTACATTTTTTTACGAAAAAAGTCGAGAACCGTTCTCCACTGGAATCGGCTCCCGACTTTATGTGATTCATCGTATGAACTGGCGAGAAGATCAGCCCGTATTGCGCAAACCGGCCGCTATGCCATTGATCGTGAGCAGCACTTCCCTCAGCAGGTTCGCACCGTTTTCGGAATCTCCATCGAGCGATCTGAGCTCGCTGAGAAGCTGCACTTGCAAATAGCTCAGCGGATCGACATACGGATTGCGAAGCTTGATCGACTCTTGGATGACCGACTGGTTATCCAAGATTTCTTTCTGGCCCGTAATTTGCAAGATGAGCTGTGATGTCAATTCATATTCTTTGCGGATTTGTTCGAAAATACGCTTGCCTGCTTCGGTATTTTTCGCCATTTGCGAATATTCTTGAGCGATCAGCATGTCCGCTTTACCAAGCGCCATCTGCAAGTTGTCTATCGTAGAGCTGAAGAATGACCAAGATTCGTACATTTCTTTCAGCTTCTGCAACTTATCCGGGTTTCCTTGGTAATAAGTCTGAAGACCGGACCCTGCAGCGTACCAGGCGGGAAGCAAGTACCGACTTTGCGTCCAGGCGAACACCCACGGAATGGCGCGCAAGTCTTCGAAACGGTCGCTGCCTTTACGTTTGGACGGACGGGAGCCGATATTCAGCTCGCCGATTTCCGGCAGCGGTGTCGATTCCTTGAAGAACCGGTAAAAATCCGGGTCGCGGAAAATGAGATCCTGGTATTTCGTCTGCGATTGCTCCGATATCGACTTCATGATCGCTTCGTACTCATGCTCGTCGGCCGTATCGAGCGGCTTCTTCGCCAAATAAGCGCTTGTGATCAAAGCGGAAGTGGCTTGCTCCAAGCTGCGGTAAGCGATCCCCTTAAGCGCGTAACGGGAGGAGAGCACCTCGCCCTGTTCCGTAATCTTGATCCCGCCGCCGATCGTCTCGGGAGGCTGGGCCAGAATGCTCCGGTTGAGCGGCATGCCGCCGCGTCCGAGCGCACCGCCGCGACCGTGGAAAAACTTCAGCTTCACTTGATGGCTCTTGGCCACTTTCGTAATGTCTTTCAGCGCTACGCGCAGTTCCCAGTTCGCCGTAAGGACGCCGCCGTCCTTATTGCTGTCCGAGTAGCCGAGCATGATTTCCTGAATATTGTTGAAATCCGGTATGCTGTCGCGGTAAGCCGGAATATTGAACACGGTGTCCATAATGCCGGGAGCGGCATGCAAATCTTCGATCGTCTCGAAAAGCGGCGCAGGCTGAAGCGTGCAGCGAACCGTTCCGTCCGACTCGCGTCGGTACAGGCCGACTTCTTTTCCAAGTACCATCACTTCCAGCAGGTCGCTGGCGCCTTGCGTCATACTGATCAAATATGTCGTGATACACTTCTGCCCGAACTCGGCTTGTGCCGCCTTAATGGCTTTGTACACGCTGATGACTTCCATCGTCGATTCCGAGTATTCCAAGTAAGGGGACATCAACGGACGCGGATCGTTAAGCAAACGGCTGAGCAAGGCGATCTTCTCTTCCTCGGAAAGAATCGAGTAGTTGCCCGCAATGTTCATTCTCGCCAATATTTCGTTCATAGCCGCTTCATGCTCTTTGCTGTGCTGTCGAACGTCCAACCCGGCCAAGTGGAATCCGAACAGCTCTACTTGACGGATCAGCTTACGGATATAAATATTTGCGGTGTAATCGGCATAATGGTTGCGAAGGCTTCTGTCGATCAATTGGAGATCGTCAAGCAGTTCTTCGGGAGCCGAATACTTCGCCTTCGTGTTTTTGAAGCCGTGGTTCTGGGTGTTGGCGATTTTCTCGACCATATACGTCAGCTTGATCCGGTATGGCTCGTTATCGTTGCGCCAGACGTCCTCGGATTTAAGCCGGATATTTTGCTTGTCCAATTCGATGGAGGCAAGCAGCTCCGGCGTTACCTTCACAATGTTCGTACTGAAGCTCAAATGGTTCATCAGTTGGACAAGCTGTTGTTCATATTTTTGGAGTGCCAACTGGCGGTGCAGCGTGAGCGTCTCCCACGTAATTTGCGCCGTAACCGAAGGGTTGCCGTCCCGATCGCCGCCGATCCAAGATCCGAAACGCAAAAAGGTCGGAATAGCCCAGTCCGAGTCCGGATAATATTTATTCAGACAGCGTTCCAGCTCCTGATATACTTCCGGAAGCACGTCGAATAACGTCTCGTCGAAATAATACAAGCCGTTGCGTACTTCGTCCAATACGGTCGGTTTCCGGTCGCGCAGCTCATCGGTTTGCCAAAGCGTAAGTACCTCGCTTACAAGCTTCTCGCGCAGCTGCTCCCTCTCCCGGTTCGTCAAGGACGGATTATCCAATTTCATTACGTCTTCCGCGATACGCTGATGGATTTCCAGAACTACGCGTCTCGTCGCTTCCGTCGGATGCGCCGTCATGACGAGCTCCAGCGAGATGTGCTGCAGCATATCCTGCAGTTCGTCGGCAGGCACGTCTTGTTTACTCAATTCAGAAATCGTGTTCTCGATCGAACCCGGCTGGATTTTCTCGCCGGACGATCGGTCATAGTCCCGTTTGCGGCGAATACGATGATTCTGTTCGGCAATGTTGACCAACTGGAAATAAATCGCAAAAGCCCGGACGACGTTATGCCGATCTTCCGGACTGAGCGAGCGGATTACATTTTTGAAATCCTGCAGCAGAGCCGGGTCCGAAGAAGCCCGCAATGTCTTGCTCATCTCGCGAATTTGCTCCTCCAAATTAAGCAGTTCCTGTCCGCCTTGATGAATGAGCACTTCCCCAAGAATGTTTCCTAGAAATCGAACGTCACGGCGCAGCAGCTGATTGCTGGAATTGCCTTGCGTCGCATCTATTGTTGCTTCAGTCATAGTAACTCCCTCCATATCCTTAACACATTCGACAAATTTTACGGCATTCCTGCTTTAACGCGATAAATAATCCAATTCAAGCTCATATATACACAAAAAAGACCTTATCGGCCTCTTCTTCCACGAAAGCGATTACCGAATGCCTTCATTCATAATGGCCTAGGGCAAAGTATGTCCTTTCTATCTTAGTAGGAACCCCGCCATAATTCAAGTGCAAAAATGTCCAGTCCTTACATCCTGTCCCAGATGATCTATACCGCATGGCGAATATCGGTTTGCGTATCAACAAAAAAGACGGAAACCGATATTCGGCTTTCCGTCTCTTCTTTGAAGCGGGTGATGGGAATCGAACCCACGCTACCAGCTTGGAAGGCTGGAGTTCTACCATTGAACTACACCCGCAAATCGGGACGACACGATTTGAACATGCGACCCCCTGGTCCCAAACCAGGTGCTCTACCAAGCTGAGCTACGTCCCGACAATGTGAAATTTGAAAAATGGCGTGCCCTGAGAGATTCGAACTCCCGACCTTTTGATTCGTAGTCAAACGCTCTATCCGGCTGAGCTAAGGGCACAACTTATATTGGAGCGGACGACGAGATTCGAACTCGCGACCCTCGCCTTGGCAAGGCGATGCTCTACCACTGAGCCACGTCCGCATTTGAAGATGATGCGCGTGGAGGGACTTGAACCCCCACGCCGAAGGCGCCAGATCCTAAGTCTGGTGCGTCTGCCAATTCCGCCACACGCGCTTCAGGGAATGTGAGCCATGTAGGACTCGAACCTACGACACCCTGATTAAAAGTCAGGTGCTCTACCAACTGAGCTAATGGCTCATGCTTAAAGAAAAAACTGGGGATCTAGGATTCGAACCTAGGCATGACGGAGTCAAAGTCCGTTGCCTTACCGCTTGGCTAATCCCCAATAATTCGTTCATGGTGCCGCCGAGAGGACTTGAACCCCCAACCTACTGATTACAAGTCAGTTGCTCTACCAGTTGAGCTACAGCGGCACATAGTTATGGATATGGTGGACGCTGACGGGATCGAACCGCCGACCCTCTGCT
The DNA here is from genome assembly GCF_005938385.1 of Paenibacillus mesophilus. Taxonomy (GTDB): domain Bacteria; phylum Bacillota; class Bacilli; order Paenibacillales; family NBRC-103111; genus Paenibacillus_AB; species Paenibacillus_AB mesophilus. The sequence continues at coordinate 740 of NZ_VCRA01000016.1, read as the reverse complement.
TGTAAGGCAGATGCTCTCCCGGCTGAGCTAAGCGTCCGCATCAATATGGTTTCCCATAAGAAGCAAACTATGTATGTCAGTGATCAAATGCTGCTTATGGAAAAAATGACCCGTAGGGGATTCGAACCCCTGTTACCTCCGTGAAAGGGAGGTGTCTTAACCCCTTGACCAACGGGCCGCGAGTATCCGCAGCTTTGCGGAGAAGCTTCCAACCGGGATCGAACCGGTGACCTCATCCTTACCATGGATGCACTCTACCTACTGAGCTATGGAAGCATGGCTCCCCGAACAGGACTCGAACCTGTGACAACTCGGTTAACAGCCGAGTGCTCTACCAACTGAGCTATCAGGGAATGGTCGATCGCTTGGCAACGTCCTACTCTCCCAGGACCCTGCGGTCCAAGTACCATCGGCGCTGGAGGGCTTAACGGTCGTGTTCGGGATGGGAACGCGTGGGTCACCTCCGCCATCATCACCAAACGATTGTGCTCAAGGTTTATTCCTTGAAAACTGAATGCGAAACGAATCGAGTTGAAGCTGGAATCGAGTGCCCCGGGGGTTTACCGGGACCAAGTTATTGCTTCCGAAGTAGCTTTCCTCCGGAAAGCTTTTAGGATAAGCCCTCGACCGATTAGTATTCGTCAGCTGCACGCGTTGCCGCGCTTCCACCCCGAACCTATCAACCTGGTCGTCTACCAGGGGTCTTACGAATTGGGAAATCTCATCTTGAGGGGGGCTTC
>NZ_VCRA01000015.1 GCF_005938385.1 Paenibacillus mesophilus | reverse complement strand
ATATTTCATTGTAGCCTCCTGGAACACGAGTATTTGTCCTTTTTTGCTGGCCAGCTCAGGACAATTTCATGTTACCAGAGGCCTTTTTCTTGTTCAAACCGCGAATTTCTTCATTACAGGAATGCTGCCCGCTGACATAGGCCAAAGTTCCATACTCTGTTGTGTCCGGAACGTAAGACAGGAATGTTTCTATAACAGGTGCAGGGCTACTTGTTTTCAGTGTCTGCGAAACTCGAATCGGCAAATGATGATGAGGACTTTCATCTGCGACGGAAGTGCCAGAGAGTGCAATGATGGAAGGGCCTTCAATTCTCACAAATTGCTGATCCAGAAAAGTCCTTTTAGGTTTTATGGATTTCATACGAGCATTCAATTCCGTCAGTAATAATCTAGTGTTTCCATGGTAACGAGTTGCGCGAATTTCGTAACCACCGTTGTGGCTTTGCTTTTTTACGATTCGGTAACCCAAACTAACCCCGGTCGAGGGTTTCGGCAACAATTTCAAAAGAGAACTACGGGGACCAAAGAATGAAACGAACGACTCATCAAAGGGGATATCCTCCTGGATGAATGTGTAGGCGTGAACCAATTGTCTGATATGCTTTTCAAAAGCATGTAGATGGGATAGAAATACTAAATAGAGCCATGATCGTTTATAAGCAGACAGTTCTTTCGTTTTTCGGCGAAGATTTATGGATACCGTACCGAACCATTCTGTTTCTTGATCGATCAGAATCTTTAAATAGGATTGCTCTAACTCTGCTAAGCGGTCCATATCGTTTTCATCGGAACTGATGCGTGGGATATCTTTCATCAGATCCAGGAACCGTTGCGCCAACTTTTCCGGAACGGATACAGGCTGTAAGTGAATAGATTCATCATCTAGCAGTTTTAGAAAATAACGAAGCGAAGCAGCTCCTTCATTCTCATCCCGCCATGTAAAAAAGCTGTGGAATTGGCTCGCTGACTGAAAGAGACTGAATGTATTTCTGGACAAACCTTCAATAAAAGGCTTATTCATTTGTAAGAATCGATTGAATACATGAATTTGTTTGATCGTGTCTAGCGTTCCCATGACCATGGAGGAGAAAGCTTGTTGGCTCATTTTATCTTGACGATTAAATCCAAGCTCTGAGAAAATGGCTTGCAAACGTGGTAATGGCGCGTTGGCATCTCCAGACAATGTAATCTCTTGTGCACAGAAACTATCAAATATGCCCATAGTCTCATCAACTTCATCAATGAATAATAGGTCAAGATTATCAAACATTGCTTCTCCGATAGAGGTGCTTCTGTTTGTCAACATTCGAGGGACGTTTGTGCGATGGAATGTATATGGTGTCGTAATCCATACACCAGGTTTTGTCATTTGCCTGAAACCCTTCATCATGCCACAAGAAGTAAAGTAAGGACAAATTGGGTCGCGTTTTTCCCTGGGTTCATTAAGTTCGTCTTGACTATCATGTGATGGGTAGCAAGTTACCTTTATGTCATGATTTTGACATGGAATGGTGTTGCGCTTTAATCCTTGAAGTCTGTCACCAAACTTCGTAAGAAGCAAACAGGAGTCACTCGCTACGGCTTGAGTCTCGGCAAAGGCATCGAGTTCACCAATAGACTTACATCCTTTAATTTTTTTCATCATATAATCGGAGTTGTGCTTTGAACGATCTCCTGTTCCGATTATGACCGTGCTAGGTATGCCGAACCCAGTTAACGCTTCGTGTGCATCAAGTGCACGCGAAACGGTGCTAAGCATATATCCAGCTTGAATGGATAGTGATTCCTTTTTGAAGATACGGAATAATTCTTCTTCGATCAGGGAGTTTTTTCCGGTGCCAACGCCTCCTACAATATGCTGAATTCCTTCTGAGTAATAGATATCTTGAACTTGTGTCCTTTTAGCTTGAAGCTGCCATTTCACTCCCATTTCTTGAGCGAGGTCTGTTCTCTCGCTTTCCTTAATACGTCTTACTAAGCGTGCTTTACGGTTTTTTGGGGATAGGATTGGAAAATGTTCATCAGCAGCCGCAAGTTTCAATTGTTCCGGACTGATATAGAACGAGAAAAGAGTCTCATAGCTATCGTATTTCTTCCTTTTTACTACATAATCACCAGGAACAATTGAACGAACTTCGGGAATAGGGGAGGCTGTGTACTGGGTCAAAATCTTGATAATAGCCCAGAGCCTCGGATTTCTCCTGATAAGCCTTCCTACGGAATGAGAATGATGCGGTACTCTGCTTTTATTTGGTTCAAGATTAGTTAACTCATAGTAGAGTTGGGTGTACTTTCTCTCTACACCTACAATTTCATTTCGCAGCCAATCAATGGATGGTCTTTGAATGTGGAATTCTGATTCGTATATGGAGAATAGACGGTAATCAGGAGATAGTTTTGAATAAAATGCAAGACATTCTTTCCAAGTTTTCTCACGCCCGTAAGTATCTCCGTATCGTTGCCGAAGACTATCGAGTAATTCAAGTTTCCAAGAGCTGATTAATTGTTGGCCAAATACGTTATGACCCGTTAATATGGTCCAGACCTCATGTGTTGCTGGTCGATACTTTAGTGCGGAAGCAACAGTTAAAATAAATTCTACATCAAGAGCTATTCGCGACCATTGCTTAACGGCGGCAGTCCGTTCTCTTTCGCCAGATTGATCTGGAGCATAGAGCGTTCCTTCTTTATCGAGCAAGGTCTCTACTGCACGATTAAATTGTTTGACCATTCCGTTTTCGTGGCGCATTGAATCATCTACCCCCTTGAGACCTAGAGTGCCAAGCTGTTTCGAACAACCTGGTACCACTTGTACTCTGATACAATTTCAAGATGCTCAGGTGAAAGGATCTGCTGGACGATTTTTATATAATCGGTATGTCCCGATTGCCGAATCGTATCGGATGGGACAACGATATACGTCTTTTCGAGCTCTCCTTTTTTACGAAGGATATTTTGTTGTGCCAAGTCTTCTGCCAAAATGAACGGGTTCAAATAATCTTTTATGTCAGCCTGAATAATCGGTTCGCCATCCACTTCATACAACAAATCTACACGGTCGCAATCTGGATTTAGTTGTAACGAAATCATTTCTTCCTCTAGATTAATCTGTGACGCAATGCGACGCTCTTCGATGCCTGGGATACGGATATAGCGATGAGCATAGTTGGAAAGGGTGATATATCTGGTTTTGCCGCGGATTATTTGTTGAAAAGGTTCTTGATTTATGCGGAAAACATCTATTTTGTGTTGACAGCGCCAATGAATGCAATGGTAAGTATCTTTAGAATAACTCATTGACCCTCCGCAATGAGGACACAGAGTGATTTCTTGGTGATGGGAAGGGATAGGTGTGAAAAGAAAGCGTAAATTTTCGGCAACCACAGCAATTTGTTGGAATGGTTCGAGCATATCCTCAACTTCATGGACCTCCCAAATCATGGGGCGATCTGAAGAACTCAGAATATCTCGGAGAGCTATAAAAGCATGATGGGCTTTATAGCAAATTTCAACTGGCAATTCATTAATGCATTTCATAAGATGAGAATAGCGAACGGCTCCTTCAGAGTCGTAGGCCTCTCGTTCTTTCAAAAGCTCATACCAAATAGGGTGGACTCTATTATTACCGGGGTCTATGACTGGTAAAGGTGAACCGGAAGCAAGTTGTGAAATGGCCTCAGAACCGAATTCAGTGACTGGTTTTTTCAAGAAACCGATAAGAGCAAATTCCGTCGAGGGAACATAAAGCTCATTTTCGTAAGCTTCTTTTATGAATGATTTACATGAAGTCGAAAAGTTGTGAATGAATTCTTGATGTAGCCGAGTGCGAGGGTCTGCATTATGAGCATCAATCCATGCTTCAAGATCGATGCATTGTTTGACAAGGGCAAGGAAGGACGACTGAAGAGAAAGTTCATTAGACAATTGGGCTTTACCCCCATTTCTTAGATCTACAACAATATTTCGATATTTATTTGATAATTCCTACAATTTCGACAGTTTTCAACTGATATTATTAGGATAGCAAAACAAATTGACAAAAGATTGTCAGGAAACATATGTTCTATGGTTCGTTGTAGGTAAGAAGTGATCGTACGTGTCTTAAAAGCAGCAAGGGGCTGTCCCAAAAGGTCAAACACTGACCTAAAGGGAAGCCCCTCTTTTTTCACTTTAGATAACAAAAAGAAACCGTTTTTTGGTAAAATGGAGGTACCACCCAACCACATACGAAAGGAACGGTTTCTTTGTACATTCAATATACCATGGACCAACTTTACCTGCCAATGGATTTAGAAGAGGACATTCCTCAAAACCACCTCGTTCGTGTTGTAAATGCCGCTGTGAACCGACTCAGCGACCGTATATTTGCTGACGCTTACCCCGGTGGCGGACGAGACAGCTATCACCCCAAGATGCTCACCAAAGTCATCATCTACGCCTACATGCAGCGGATTTACTCCTCTCGGCAGATCGCCAAAGCCGTTCGCGAAAATGTCATGTTCATGTGGATCGCTGGCAGACAGCGCCCGGATTTCCGCACCCTGAATCGCTTCCGCTCTGAGCGCATGAAAGATGTACTCGAAACGGTTTTCACTTCCGTTTTGCAGTTCCTGGTCGAGGAAAAGTACGTCAAGCTTGAGCATTACTTTGTAGACGGCACGAAGATCGAAGCCAACGCCAACCGGTATACGTTCGTCTGGGGCAAGGCGGTCGTGAAGCAGAAGGCAAAGCTGCAGGAGAAGGTACGGACGTTGTTCACCACCATCGAAGTGGCCGAAAAGCAAGAGGAGCATGAACAAGCTGGGCAAGATCTTCCCGAGCTTGGCGAAGCCTCAACGCTAACAAGTGAAAAGCTGGAGGCTGCCGTTCAGCAGTTAGAAGCCAAGCTGCAAACAAAGCCAAAGGATAAGCCGCTCAAAAAAGCGGTACGCGTTCTCCGTAAAGACTTGCTCCCTCGCCTGCAAAAATACGAGGTCCAGCAGGAGATCCTTGGTGACCGGAATAGCTACAGCAAAACCGACACAGACGCGACGTTCATGCGGATGAAAGAAGATCACATGCGTAACGGCCAGCTGAAACCCGGCTACAACGTGCAGATCGGAATGGAAAACCAGTTTATTGTCGGCTACAGCCTGCATCAGCGGCCGACGGATACGCGCTGCTTACAGCCTCATCTGGAGAAGGTCAAAGCCAGTCTTGGTCGGCTGCCGGGAACGGTCATTGCGGACGCTGGATATGGCGGGGAAGAAAACTACGCATATTTGGAAAGCGAAAAGCTGAAGGCCGTGGTGAAGTACAGCACCTACCACAAGGAAAAGTCGAAGAAATGGCAGAAAGACATCAGCAAAATCGATAACTGGCAGTATGACGAAGCCGAAGATACGTGGACCTGTGCGGCTGGGCATAAGCTTTCTTTTCGATACGAGAGCAAGGAAACGACGGAAAGCGGATTCGAGATTCGGAAGAGGCACTACCGGAGCGCAAGCTGTGACGGATGTCCGCTCAAAGCATCTTGCACGAAAGCGCAAGGGAACCGGGAGATCAGCGTCAGCTTGAGGTACCAGCGCTACAAGCAACAAGCACGGGAGAGACTTCGGAGCGAGGAAGGCTACGAGCTGTCGGTTCGACGGATGATCGAGCCCGAGAGCGTTTTTGGACAAATGAAGAATAACCGGGGATTCCGGCGCTTTCTGCTTCGCGGCTTGCCGAAGGTAAGCCTTGAGGTCGGATGGCTTTCGCTTGCCCATAATTTGCTCAAGCAGGCGGCAATTGATCGGAAACACAACAAGGTGGCGAAGGGATAGCATCCCTAGCGCCACCATTTTTCAAATCAACACCCTTTTTTTCAACTGGGCTGTTTTCAAAAGTGAGTTGAAACTTACTTCTGGGACAGCCCCTTGGTTTTATTTTTCATATGGCCATACCCAACAATTCAGCTAATTGGCTAAACGGTTTATTCAAACCATCCTCAGTGGAATAAACAAGAGAGGTAGAATAATGTTGCTCGGTTGCCGCGCTGTTTTTCTCAAGGAATAGAAGGGGGAAAATCTTTTTAAAAAGCTTTGCAGTGTTAAAAGCATCATCAAGAGCATTATGGTGACTGCCTAAGAATCCAATCTCAGCGGCAGCGAGTGCTTTTTTCAATCCGAACCGCTGACCGTGGTCAGCTCCTTGTAAACGGGTGAACATGAGCTGGATGTCATTATAATTTTGGATCCAATCCAGCTCGATCTTATGTAAGGCACAATGTCTGACTAATTGATGCTTGTCATCCGGACCCCATGAGCACATGAAATAAGGTGAATCTCCTAGCCAACGTGTAAAATCACTTACGACATCTTTGAAAGCAGGCGCATTATTTACTTGTTCTTGAGTAATGCCTGTGAATTCTGTAGTAAGTGGTGTTATCGTTTTATAATTATTTGGACGGACATGAGTGTGAAAAAGATCAATTAGGGAAAGATGACCATCTTCATCACTTAACTTTATTGCGCCAATTTCTAAAATGTCTGCCAAGTACTGACTTTTTCGCAAAACGGTAAATTCCATATCAAAGACAATGTAATTCATGTTAGTTTCACCCTTTCGTCAACTTGTAGGAATATAATAACAGATGATTCGGTCCCTATATTGTCAGGGAACGTACATTCTACTTAGAAATTACTGTTATGTTTTAGCAATTGTAGTTATTGGAAGGGATAGAAGTTCACTTTGTCGAATTGTCATACTTAAGACCTACGCAGCATAGATGGAGGATTTACGATGAAAGTAATCCCCTTATCACAAAAACAAGAAGTGAATTTATTTAAAAGTGGGGCAACTTTGGAACATTTTAAGCTTCATTTACAGGCCCATGAGATACAGTTACAAAAAGGCTTCGATCGTTTAAGGTGCCTGGATCATATATATTTTGAACCGAAACCGTGGCAGATAGAAGCAGCATTAAAAGTGTTGAGGGATACGCGCGGAAGCGCGATTCTTGCGGATGAAGTAGGATTAGGCAAAACGATAGAAGCCGGGTTAATAATGAAAGAACTCCTCCATCGCGGAATGATTCGATCCATACTAATTTTAGTACCCGCACCTCTCGTTGAACAATGGAAAAACGAAATGTGGGATAAATTTCAGATATCATTCTATGATGTACGAGATGATGGCTGGGAGAGCCACCAAATTCTTATTTCATCTTTGCCGTTACTGGTTGGTTCAGGACATGGAGGGCAATGCTCGATGAAAAACATTTTGACCTCATTATCGTCGATGAAGCACATTGTTTAAAAAATCATGCAACTGCAACTTATAAATTTGTGTTTGGCATCAAGAGAAAGAATGCCATTTTGATGTCAGCCACCCCAGTCCAAAACGACTTAAACGAGTTATATAGCTTAGTTAACATCTTAAAACCGGGCTACTTCACGACAAGGAAGTCATTCCGAACTGAATATATGCAGGATCGATTTCAACCTAAAAACGTTGCGAAGCTAAAGAAATTGCTGTCACAGGTGATGATTCGAAATCGTCGAACCAATACTTTGGTAGAATTGCCTCGTAGACGCGTGGAGAATATGGATATCGAAATGACATCAGTGGAGCGGCAGTTTTACAACGGTGTTGTTGATTTTACGAAGCACATATTCTCACAATATTTAAGTAGTTCTGTTAAAGTTGGGATGGATAACATGCCTGAATCTCTGCTCCTTATGATGCTTCTATCTTTGTTAAAACAAAACTGCAGCAGCCCACAGTCTGTCATACCAACATTGAAGCATAAGATGATGCCGAAGCTTCAAACTCAAGCGGAAAAGCAATTATGCTCACAGCTGATTGCACTTGGTGAGACAATAAAACTTCCAAGCAAAGCTATAAGGCTGCTAGAACATGTTCGCAAAAACCAAGAACAAGCAATCGTGTTCTCAGAATATTTACCGACGATCGAATTGCTAAGACACTCATTTCAACTACTCGGTATCACTGTCTCGCAATATTATGGTGGACTTACTCCAGTTGAGAAGGAAAGAAGTATCCAAACATTTAAAAGTGGAGAAACTCAAATTTTTCTTTCGACAGAAGCGGGAGGCCAAGGTTTAAATCTACAAGTTTGCCGTCGTATGTATAACTATGACTTATCCTGGAATCCGATGCGTATTGAACAACGAATTGGTCGGATTCATCGTTTTGGGCAAAAGGATGAAGTGTATATATACACGATGCCCACAAGAGGAACGATAGATGAATACCTTTTGTACATATTGACATCAAAAGTAAATTTGTTTGAGATGGTAGTTGGCGAACTAGACACAATTCTTAGCTTTGTCCTTGATTATAAAGAATCTTTAGAAGTTAGAATCGGTAAGTTGATACTTGGATCTAAAGATTCAAATGAGATGGAGCTAAAGCTTAGGGGAATTGGAGAGGAATTATTGAAAGCAAAGGAAGAATTGCACAAGAATTCTAATGCATCGGCCAAAATTTTAGACGAGATCGGGATAGGAATGAGATGAAGGTATTGTCGTCATTAGAACAATTCGTTTGGACAGCTGCAGAATGTTAAACATTTCTGTCATCGAACAAGATAATGGGAGGAGCTATCAGCTCATTATTCCCAATACGCTTCAAAAAGATATACCCTATTTGATGACGGAAATACGTTTTCAAGCAATGGGCAATTCTAATGCTCTTCTAGTGTCAGAAGACTCTTTTCTCGTTAAAAAATTAGCAGAGTTGGTTACAAGAAAGAACAATAGTTTCTCTATGGGATCGGCACGATTCCCGATAAAGCCTAAGCTTCAGCAAATAATGAACAAATTCTCACGTGACTGCAATTTTGAAATGCTTATAAACAGTGAGGATCGAGTGTTGGAGTTACACATGTGGGTCAGAATTACAGTGCAGGGCTTCTTTTTAGAAGAGAAGCTTGAACACTACACTTTGAATATGAACTCCGGAAGAATCGAGAGATGCGAGAGTACTAACGTACCAGATCTTGAACCATTGATGGAATTAAGAGATAAGCGAATAGATTTGGTTCAAAGATCTATTGAGAAACTAACAGAGCACGCTAAATCTAATGCAGGTGATTACGCTCATCAGAAAAAAGCCGAAGTACAACAATTTTTAAATGATGAAATTTCGCGGATCGAGACTTATTTTCGAAAGCTTGAGATTGAAGCGACGTCTGGTTCTTTACGAAACAAGTCCGCGTTAGATGAGCTTGAGCTACTGGCTGCTGAAAAGGGTAACCTGATTGATCAGCTTAATAAAAAATATCAAGTTGATTCCGATCAAGTGAAACTGGAGATCGTCGCTTTACTCGCTTTAGAAAAGCAAGTAGAGAGAATAGAACTACTTGTAAAAAGTCCCTACGGTCAAGCGACTTTGGATGGAGATGGAGACCGGGGATTCAACGTGCTTTGCAGTGTCACTTCCAATCGAGAAGGGGCATTCACGGTAACCTCAGACAATTGGATCGTTCTACAATCTCAAACATTCCTCTGTAAAACTTGTGGGAAGTTGAAACAGAAGGAATTGTCCGAGAGCTGTGTAGTCTGTGAATGCTTTATATGTAAGGAATGCGCTCTAAGTTCTGTAATTAGCAAACAGACCTTATGTAATGACCAATGCAAAATCCTGTACGCACTGCGAGAAAACAGTGAGTACAACAGAATTCGTTGCCTGCGAATCGTGTGGTGCTGAGTATTGTATAGCTTGCAACTCTAAGAGTTGAAGGAATGTGCGAAAAAGCTTTGCCCGGATTGCCACAATGTATCACATTTGTCTAAACATTCGCTATGTACAGATCATACTCATCGTTGCGAGCGTTGCTTAAAGGATGTAAGAGAACAAGAAATGATTAGTTGCTCGAACTGCGAGCAATTTTATTGTCAATTGTGTCATTCTGATGGTAAATGTTATTATTGCGGTCATATGGAAAAGGTGGATGGGATCCCATTAACTGTTAGCCGTATATTGGAACAACAAGCATTGAAGGCAAACAAGCTTGAGGTTTGTATGAAAGGAAATCGTATTTATATATTGGGAAAAGGCTTAATATTTAAAACATTCCTACTTGTCTACAACCAAGTTGATGAGAATATAGTCAAACAAATCAATTTTGGCATGTTTAATAAGAGAAAATGATAGATAGAACAGATGTTTCCTGACAGAGTAGTGACTTTGATATGTGATAATCTTTGCTTAGCGGGAGTACTGAAATAGTCGTTTTTTGAGAAAAAATCGCAAATTCCTATATATAATTAATAAAAACCTATAAATTGTGGTATCCTATTACTTGTATGATTTTAAATACATGTATTAGGGGGGCATTTTATGGGCGTATCTTACAACAAGTTGTTTAAGCTTTTAATTGATAAAGGCATGAAGAAAACGGAGTTAAGGAAGGTGACAGGAATCAGTCCTAACACCTTGACGAAGTTATCAAACAATGAGTTCGTTTCAATGGAAGTTCTCGTAAAAATCTGCCGAGTGTTATCCTGTGATATTGGTGACATCGTTGAGATTACTAAAAGTCTAGAAAACGGAACCGGTAATCTTGCAGCATCGGGCGATGAACTATTATGAAAAATAGAGAATATAGCGCAGGAATGGTCAAGCTGTCCTTTTGGTTTTCAGAATTTCGCAAGGTCGTTAACTTAATCAATGAAGGAAGTACGCTGAACGAAATCAAAACTTTATGTTTAGAGGAAAATATTTTTGCGGCGCCTACACAGGAAAGAGCCATTCAAATATTTAACACTGTGTCCAAGCGTGTGAAAAGTTTAGACCAATCATTTTACCCGCTAGTTGAACAAAGTGATGTTTCCACGCAGAAGATCATTGCGCTCATTGCAGTCATGATGACAGACAGCCTGTTCTTTGATTTTATTTATGAGGTCTATCGAGAGAAGCTGATTATCGGAAGTGATGAATTGGTTGATAGCGATGTCCGAATTTTCTTTAAGGATAAACAACTGCAGAGTGAGAAAGTCGCAAGATGGACGGAATACACGCTCAAGAGATTAGGCACTTGTTACAAGACACTATTAATGGAAGCAGGCTTAACGGATCGTGCTTCCGGAAGCAGAAAGATCCTGAAGCCAATATTGGATAATAGACTGGAACAATGTCTGAAGGACAATGGCATGGAATTAATAATTCATGCCCTGACAGGGGTGAGATAGGAATGACTAGCTTGGAAGAAAGATTAGACATTGCAGAGCGAATGATCCGAATGCCAAGTTTCCGTCAAAACAAAGGTCTTGGTAATGAAGTCGGTTACTATGTATTCGATTACCCAGCGGAGAAAGAACTGATAGTCAGGGAACGAGTCGAGTACATGAAAGCCAAAAATTCAAAGTCAACGGATGGTTTTGAATTGGCGGTTTTTGATCTTTACGATATTGTTATTGATATCCTGGAGCAGGAAGGCTTTATGGAACAGTGCTTTATGTTCGAGAAGAAAAAAGGGCTTGAACGCATCATAAAATCAGTAGGAAACCTTCTCCAGATCAATGATGATGCTAGTCTAATAGTTCAATATATTCAAGAGCGGACTCCTAAGGATGCGGTTGTATTTTTGACTGGAATTGGAAAATGCTACCCACTGCTTCGGTCACATAAAGTATTAAATAACTTGCATCAAGCGATTGACCGTGTGCCGGTGGTCATGTTTTTCCCTGGTAAATATGATGGGCAGGAGCTGATCCTGTTTTCAGAAATCAAAGACGATAACTATTACAGAGCATTCAAGCTCGTTGATTAAGGAGCTAGTACAATGAATATAAAAGAAATGTTTGCAAGAGAGATTGACCGGGATATTAAAGGTGTAATTAAAGTTGGCCAAGGCGATGAAGAGAATATTAAACAGGAACTTGAAGAATATGTTGTGACGAGAGAGCTGCAAAAACACTTTGCAGATTTTTTCTCAAGCTATAAGAAAGGGATTAACGGTCATACTGATAAAATGGGTGTTTGGATTTCCGGCTTCTTTGGAAGTGGTAAATCTCATTTTCTGAAAATCCTTTCTTACCTGCTTGGAAATAAAGAAGTACATGGAAAAAAAGCACTCGACTATTTCATTGAAGATAACAAAATTATTGATCCAATGGTACTGGCAGACATGAAGTTGACCGCAAGTATGCCAACCGATGTCGTCCTATTCAATATCGATTCCAAGAGTGAAATGACCGGAAAGCAGTCCAAAGATGCCATTGTTTCTGTATTTCTGAAAGTATTTAACGAGATGCAAGGTTTTTGTGGCTCGATTCCATTTCTTGCCGATCTGGAAAGACGGCTTGCAGAAGAAGAACGCTACGAACAATTTAAGAACCTGTTTCAAGAGAATTTCGGCAAGCCGTGGGAAACATCCCGGCACAAATTTGATTTTATTCAAGACAGCATAGTAGAAGTGTTGGATGAAATGGGTTTTATGAGCGAGGCATCTGCTCGTAACTGGTGTGAGAAAGCGACGGAACCGTACACGATTAGCATTGAAAATTTTGCCCGCTTGGTGAAAGAATATCTCGTCCGCAAGGGAAATAATCATCACATTGTATTTTTGGTAGATGAGATAGGCCAATACATAGGCGATGACTCTAAGCTGATGCTTAATTTGCAAACGGTAACCGAAGACTTAGGAACTGCTTGTCAGGGCAAGGTCTGGATTGTCGTAACCAGTCAGCAAGATATTGATTCCATTACTAAGACGAAGGGTAACGACTTTTCCAAGATTCAAGGACGATTTGATACCCGCCTCTCCCTTTCGTCAGCTAATGTTGATGAAGTTATTAAGAAGAGGATTCTGGAAAAAAATACAACTGCTGAACAGATGCTAAGATTACTTTATGAGCAGAAAACCACGATTATCAAGAACCTAATTGTATTCAACGATGGTATAGAAAAGAAACTATACGCTGACGAACGCGATTTTGCTGCTGTCTATCCTTTTGTGCCTTATCAGTTTAATTTGCTTGGAAGTGTTCTGACCTCTATAAGAACTCACGGAGCTTCAGGCAAGCATTTGTCTGAGGGCGAGCGTTCCATGATTTCACTGTTTAAAGAGTCGGCGGTAAAACTGATGGATCGCCCTGAGGGTACTTTGATTCCATTTAATATCTTCTACGATGCATTGCATCAATTCCTGGATCACAGTCATAAGGGAGTTATCAGCCGCGCAATCGATAATAGTTATATTAACCCGGATAAGCATGAAGACTGTTTTGCTGTTAACGTCCTTAAAACGCTGTTCATGATTAAGTACGTCAAAGAAATTACAGCTAACATTGAGAATATCACTAGTTTGATGATTGCGGATATTGATACGGATAGAATGGAATTAAAAAAGCAGGTTGAAGAAGCACTGAAAATTTTAACACGTCAAATGCTCATTCAGAAGCATGGCGACATATATGTGTTTCTGACAGATGAAGAACAAGAAATCAACCGTGAAATCGAAAGCCAGAATGTAGAGATGTCCGAAGTTGTCAGCAAGGTTTCGGAGCTTATCTATGAAGATATATTCAGTGATAAAAAATACCGTTATCCAGCGTTTAATGGCCGATACAGTTTTGCTTTCAATCAGTTCGTAGATGATCGACCTTATAAAGCGAACCAGAGCAATGATATTGGGATAAGAGTACTCACTCCTAATGCCGACTACAGTACTGATGAAATAACCATGCGTATGATTTCAGGACAGGGGAAGGAAATCCTTGTTGTGCTGCCGAATGACTCCGCCTTCTTGGATGAAATCAGGAGTGCACTAAAAATAGAGAAGTTTTTACGTCTTAACACGTCTAGTACACTTGTTAAGTTCGATCAGATCAAAGAAGGCAAGCGAGTAGAAATGCGTGAAAGAAATGGAAACGCGAAGTTATTCTTGATTGAATCATTGAAGAATGCTGAGATCTATGTGAATGGTGATAAAGCGCAGATTGGTTCAAAAGATGTAGCGTCTCGAATTAATGATGCTCTTGGACGCCTTGTATCCACTGTGTATCACAAACTTCCGTATATTGATGCTCCCATGGGTGATGCGAATATTAGGGCAATGCTCAAGAGTTCAAACCAGCTTACTCTTACTTTGGAGGGCGGTACCGAACCGAATATCAACGCCTTAAACGATATGCTCAGTTTTATTGCAGGGAATTCCTCCATGCACACAAAGACCTCCATGAAGGGTTTGATGGATCGCTTTATGAAGGCTCCATATGGCTTTGTGGAAGATGATGTGGAATGGCTTGTTGCCAAACTATTCAAGAACGGTGATATTTCTTTCACCGTAAATGGAACAAGTGTAACTTTGCTGAATAAATCGGATGAAGAAATCATCAATTACATTACCAAAAGAGAATTTGTAGAAAAGCTGTTGACTGAGCGGCGTGAGAAGGCAACCGACAACCAGAAAAAGGCTGTTCGTGAAGTCATGAAGGAATTATTCGGCGTCTCCAGCGTCAATGAAGATGATGATGCGATGATGCGAAGCTTCCAGAATTACAGTAGGAATATTTTGAATGAGCTAGAGAAGTTTGAAATCATGTATCAAGGCAAGTCGTTTCCTGGACAGAAGGTTGTAGCTTCAGGTAAAAATATGCTTCGTGCAATTATTCAAATTCAGTTTCCAATGGAATTCTTCAAGAAGCTTCACACAGATCGGGACGATTATTTTGACTTTGCTGATGCTTATGAACCCGTTAAATCTTTCTTTACCGGAGAGCAGAAGACAGTATTTGAAAAAGCTCTGAAACTGATAAATATATACGAAGATAGTAAAACCTTTATCGTCGATGAGAAGGTCGAACAGGTTGTTAATGAAATTAAGGCAATCTTGAAAAAAGAAGCTCCATACGGCGAGATTCCAAAGTTGCCTGAACTATTAGATCGATTTACAGAGCTTTATTCGAAGTTACTGCAGGATATGGAAGCGCCAGTGATCGCGGCAATAGAAGATGCACGGAAACGTGTATTTGATGAGTTAGATACCAAGGGATACAAGGACCTGTTTACCAATCGATTCCATCAACTCTTTCTTGAAATTATGGAAAAGGCGAGAACAAGCAACAATGTGGCGACTTTGCAGAATATCAAGGTGGAAGCAGATGCGCTGAAAGTTCGGCTACTTAATGAACTGGCGAAGAAAGATGAACAGATCGCACTAGATAGAGTAAAAGAACAGGAAGCCAAGACGGACTATGGCAAAAGAAACGACGAGCATATAGAGTCGAAACCTCAGCCAAAGATTAAGAAAAGGAAGAACATCAGCATCAAGAGTGTCAGTCTTTCTGCGTCCTGGCAAATTGAAACCCCGCAGGATGTTGACAAGTATATTGCCACACTACGGGAACGAATTCTGAGAGAATTGGCTGATGATACAATCATCAATATTGAGTTCTAAGAGGAGACACTGCAGATGAATAAAGCAGCTATTAAAAACTTCGCAATATGGGCTAGAAACAAGCTCATTGCAGAGATCACATACAAAGCTGGATTGCTGGGGATTACGGAGAAAGGGATGAAAAATCCCCAGCCGCAATCAACGAATGACGTTCAATTCTTCGATATCGGTACAAAAGAACCTTACTCTATCACTGGTGAGGAAATCGAACAGCGTAGAAATTTGGTTGAAATCATACAGAGAAAAGAAAAAGAGTCAGATTATAAGACTACATATAAAAGCGTAATTGAAGAGGTTGCCTATACTTGGTTTAACCGACTTATTGCTGTGCGATTCATGGAAGTGAATGATTACCTGCCATCCAGAATCAGGGTATTATCTTCAGAGAGCAGTTCCAAGATCGAACCTGACTTGGTGACCTCCCCCTTTGAAGCTGACTTGGAGTTTACTTCTTATGAAAATGAGCGAATTATACAATTGAAAAATGATAACAAGCTAGATGAGCTTTTCCGAATGCTTTTTATCAAACAGTGCAACGCTCTGAATGCCATTCTCCCAGAGTTATTTGAGAAAACAAATGACTGTACTGAATTGCTAATGAACGTATCTTTTACCGATAAGGATGGCGTGGTCTATCGACTGGTTCACGATATTCCAGAAGACGATTTTAATGTGGACAAAGAAGGCCAGGTCGAGATCATTGGTTGGTTGTATCAGTATTATAATACCGAACCTAAGGATGAAACATTTGCTTTACTGAAGCAGAACGTCAAGATCACCAAGGAAAGAATTCCCGCGGCCACTCAGCTATTTACTCCGGAATGGATTGTGCGTTATATGGTTGAAAACAGCCTGGGTCGTCTTTGGATTGAAGGCCATCCAAATAACGAACTGAAAGCCGGATGGAAGTATTATTTAGACGAAGCTGAGCAGGAACCCGAAGTCCAGGAAAAATTAGGTGCGATTCAGAACGAGTACAAAACGACCAAGCCTGAGGATATCAGGGTAATAGACCCCTGCATGGGCAGCGGGCATATTTTGGTCTACGCTTTTGATGTCTTGATGCAGATTTATGAGAGCTATGGTTATAGTCAGCGTGACGCTGCTAGGAGTATTATCGAAAATAATCTCTATGGTTTGGACATAGACAACCGTGCCTATCAACTGGCTTATTTTGGAGTAATGATGAAAGCTAGGCAATACAATCGTCGTATTTTAGATGGGAAAACCAATTGTCATATTTATGCCATTCAGGATAGCAACGAGGTTAATCGATCACATCTTAAGTATTTTGGAAATAATATGAATGATAGCGAGCAGAAGTCTGCTCTTCACCAGATGTTGCAATTGCTAGATAACATGCATGATGCAAAAGAATACGGTTCTATTCTTAATCCGATAGAGCTAGATTGGGATTTACTGTATCACTTCGTTGATAATGTGATGTTTGATGGGCAGTTGACTATAGATGTCATCGGCTTAGAGAATACTCAAGTACAGCTGCGCTTGTTAGTGGAAATTGCAAGTGTAATGTCTCAAAGATATAATGCAGTCATTACAAATCCCCCATATATGAGCATAAGTAATGGAAACGAGAAGCTTAATGATTATGTTAAAAAACACTATTCAGACAGTAAGGCTGATTTATACGCTGTCTTTATCGATCGTTGCAGGGAAATGGCACTATCAAATGCCTTCGTTGCAATGATAACTCAGCATTCGTGGATGTTTTTATCCAGCTTTGAGACCCTTAGAGATAAGTTGTTAAAAGAAGATGTGGTGAGTATGCTACATTTAGGCGCACGTGCATTTGAAGATATTAGTGGAGAAGTCGTACAAACCACAACCTTTGTACTCAGAAGAAACTATGTTGAGAACTTCAGAGGCGTCTACTCTCGATTGATTACATATGGTAGTCAGCTGGAAAAAGAAAATGCGTTCCTTAACAATAGAGTTTTATACATTGCAAAGACAAGTGAGTTCTGTAGAATCCCCGGAAAGCCTATTGCTTATTGGATAAGTGAAACAATGATAAATTGTTTTGGACAGAAGTATACCTCTGATTATGCAAAGTGTTGCAAAGGTCTTGACACCGGAAATAACGATTTGTTTCTTCGTTATTGGTATGAGGTGGATTATACCAAAATAAAATTACAAAATGGGCATGAGAAATGGGTTCCTTATAACAAAGGGGGCTCTTATAGAAAGTGGTATGGGAATAACGATTACGTTGTAAATTGGGAATACGATGGTAATACACTATCAAATTTTAAAGGTTCAAATATTAGAAATCGTCAGTATCACTTTAAGGAAGGAGTAACATGGTCAACTACCACAGGAGGCTCTTTCTCTTGTCGTAGAAGCGAGGCTGGCTTTCTTTTCGATTCCAAAGGTTGTATGGCATTTCCTTATAACATAGAAAATTTGAATTATTTGATGGCTTGTATGAACTCTAAAGTTTATAATGAATTTCTTTCCATAATTACTCCGACATTAGATTTCAACCCTGGTCCTGTTAGTAGAGCACCCATGATTATCTGTGATAGCGACTCCGTAGATAGTATCGTTGACAACTGCGTAAGTATAGCAAAGGAGGACTGGGATGCTTTTGAATGTTCATGGGGATTTGTACGCCATCCTTTGCTGAAATATAATACTGCCTCTTCAATAACCAGTGCGTTTAATGAATGGCAACAATTTTCAACTAAGCAGTTTCAGTCACTGAAAGAAAATGAAGAAGTTCTGAATCGGTTGTTTATCAATGCATTTAAATTGCAAAATGAAATTACTTCAAGCATGGAAGAAAAAGAGATAACAATCCGCAAAGCTGATCTTGCTCGTGACATCCGTTCATTCATCTCCTATGCCATAGGTTGCATGTTTGGCCGCTACAGCCTTGATGTTGAAGGACTGGTCTACGCCGGTGGTAAATGGGATGTTAATAAATACAGCACTTTTATCCCGGACAAAGATAATATCATTCCAATTACTGATGAAGAATACTTTGAGGATGATGTTGTCGGTTTGTTCTGCGCATTCCTGAAAAAATCATTTGGGGTGGATACATTTGAAGAAAATCTGAACTTCATCGCTAAAGCACTTGGTAGCAAAGGTAATACACCTAAAGAAGTCATTCGCAATTACTTCTTGAAAGACTTCTTTAAAGATCACTGCAAGATTTACCAAAAACGTCCGATCTACTGGCTCTTTGACAGCGGTAAGGAAGATGGGTTCAAAGCTTTGATCTATTTGCACCGCTATAACGAGAATACAATCGGCAACTTACGAATTGACTATCTTCACCTGATACAACGTGTCTACGATAGAGAGATTGCCCGCATGCAGGAAACTATTGATAATAGTAGTAATGCACGTGAGGTGGCTGCGGCGAATAAACGGAAAGAAAAGCTGACCAAGCAGCTTAAGGAAACTAAGGAATACGATGAGAAGATCGCTCACTTAGCTCTAGTACGTATCTCTATTGATCTGGACGATGGCGTGAAAGTAAATTATGATAAAATACAGACCGGATCAGACCGCAAGAAGCTGGATATTCTTGCGAAGATTTGACAAACCATGAAAGGGGCTGGTCGGATGGCTGAACTGAATTTGAAACAGATTGCCGACAAGCTGAATGCTGAGTTTTCCGGTGGTACCCGAAAGCTGGTATTCTGGTACGACGAAAAAGCTGAGTTCGCTGATGATATTCATACACTAGAATTGTCTAATGCCAAGGTTTATTATTTGGAGCCAGACAATCAGTTCTATTCAAAATACTTTCTAGAGCGATTGGATCAATCGACCAATTATCTGATTTATGCTCCGTTCCCCAAGCCGGTTGTACGGGATAATCATCTGGCAGATACCATCAAGTATTCCAAAGAATTTTTTGCCGATCGTGTTTCTTTGCTAACGGTTGACCTTGGAATTGATGAGAAGTATAAATCTGTCATTCAGAAGTACATTAAGTTCTTTGGGGCAAAAGATAGGACGCAGCGGTTCTACGATCTAGAGATTGAGAATTTCACTAGAGATACGATCGAAATAGCACTGATGAGCGCACTCTGCAAGACACGAACAGCTTCCTTTGAGGAAGTTGTTCGTGTCGTTTTGACAGATAGCGATTTGGTGGATAATAAGTTTCTTGTAGAATTTGAGAAATACGATCTTCTTCCTGCTTTCTGGAGGCTTTGTGAAGAACAGTTTGGCTATTCTGATGTGAAGCCAACGCTTGAAAAGCTTGTCGTTACCATGTTTGTTACCTATACTGAGCGATATATGGATGCGGAGCTTCCTAAGTCCTGGAAGAGCTTTGTTTCTTATAAATCCGGCAATATTATTGCGTTCTTGGACAATTTGATGAATAGCCTGCTCTACCGTGGCAGATATAACGAGCTTTCTGAGTATGTGGCTGCGGGTTTGAATGCAGCTAACGCGTTGGAAGCGATTGATCCAGAAGATTTGTTGCGATGTGATACGTTTGCGTTTATCGACCGAATGCTTATCAACTGGATCACCGAACGGCTATTGGTTGAGGATACTGGTGCTAAGCTGAACAGCATGACTATTCCGCTGATATGCGAGGAGCGGAGTAAAATGTATTTTGGTGGTACCTACAAGGAACTGTATCAGCTTCTGGAACATGCCTATTACTTAATTCTTGAAGGCAATTATAAATGTCCGGATAATTTATTAGGGATTGTTAATCAATATCGTGAATCTGACTATCTGATTGATACCCACTATCGGTGTTTCTATACCTGTTTAGACAAGCTCAAGGACAATACTGCGTTTGAACAACTGCGTGATCTGATCGAGAACATCTATACAAATGAATACCTTGAAAAGATCATTCCTAAATGGAATGCAGCTATTTTAAACGATGAATTGATGACGGTACTGCCGCTGCAGCGGAATTTCTATTCACGATATATTCTCAACAGCAAGGAGCGTGTAGTCGTCATCATATCCGATGCATTGCGATATGAGACAGGCCGCAGTCTCTGGGCAAGATTACAGGATGATGAAAAATGCACAGCCAAGTTGGAATCCATGCTGAGTGTAATGCCGTCATATACAAGATGTGGTATGGCTGCGCTTTTACCACATAGATCATTAGAGATGACGGAAGATTACCGTATACTGGTTGATGGTACTTCCTGCGATGATTTGAAACAGCGTGAGAGAGTACTACAAAGGTATAATCCTAACAGCCGCTGCATTCAATATGATGACATTAAGACGATGAAACGGGATGCAATCCGCCAGTTATTTGTTGGAATGGATGTTATTTATATTTATCACAATCAAATCGATGCCCGCGGCGATAAGCCCAATACAGAGAACGAAGTTTTTGTCGCATGTGAAGAAGCGATGAATGAAATTCATGATCTTATTAAGCAATTAACAGATCATGTGAGTGCTACGCATTATATTGTCACTGCAGATCACGGGTTTATCTATAAGCGGGACAAGCTGCAGGAGAGCGACAAGATTGTGAGTTGCGCTGAGAAAGGTTCATTTGTTAACCGTCGATTTATAGTCTCTGATAAGGAAATTCAGGGGGATGGTATTGGATCTATGCCCTTAAGTAGAGTACTTGGCAATAATGATACTAAAATAGTATCGTTCCCAATCAGTTCCAATGTTTTCAAGGTAGCAGGCGGCGGTCAGAACTATGTACATGGTGGTTCATCCCCTCAGGAAATGATTGTTCCGGTTCTGGATATTAAGACTGAAAAAGGTCATAAAGAGACTCGCACTGTTGAGATAACGCTGGTTAGTATGGTTCACAAAATCTCAAACCTGATAACTACGCTGGACTTCATACAGAACGAGCCGGTCAGCGATGTCGTGAAGGGAACCAGTTATAAGATATCCTTCATTTCCGATGACAATGAGAAGATCTCAAATGAGAACATTTATATCGCTGATAAAAAAGATGTAGAGCCGCAAAAGCGAATTTTCCGTCTGCGGTTTAACTTTAAAAATAAAAAATACGATAAATCGAAACGATACTATCTCGTGGCATATGACGAAAAAAATGATCTAGAGGTTCTTCGTCATGATGTAATTATGGATATAGCCTTTGCCAATGACTTTGGATTTAACGTGTAGGACGGTGATAGCATGAGCGAAGATGTTCAGCAGGGTACAGAGCACCAATCAGAAATGATTGAAAAATTAAAAACCCATTTCTCAGGTAAAATCGTTAGAAAAGACCTAACGAAGAGAATCAAAGAAGGAGCCAACGTACCTGTCTACGTATTGGAATATTTACTTGGCATGTATTGCTCCTCCATGGATGAAGAAGAGATTGAAGCAGGAGTTGCTAATGTCAAGCAGATTTTGGCTGAAAATTATGTGCGCCCGGATGAAGCGCAGAAAATTATCTCAAAGCTACGTGAGCGCGGCAGTTATACAGTCATTGATAAAATATCGGTCAAATTAAATTATAAGAATGATATCTATGAATCAGAATTTTCCAACCTCGGGATCAAAGGGGTTCCAATCGCGGAAACGTATGTTTCGGACTATGAACGATTGCTCTGCGGAGGAATCTGGTGTATTGTCCAGATGGAATATTTTTACGATGAAGCAGATAAAAACCGATGTCCTTTCATTATCCGCAAGCTGACACCAATTCAGATGCCTAGTTTGGATATAGATGAGGTCAAGGCAGCTAGAGTCAATTTCAGCGATGATGAATGGATCGATCTTCTTCTAAGAAGCACGGGGATGGAGCCTTCTCAATTTAATAAACGGGTCAAATGGCTGCATTTAGCCAGATTGATTCCACTTATCGAAAATAACTACAACTTGTGCGAACTGGGACCAAGAGGAACAGGGAAATCCCATATTTACAAAGAAATTAGCCCCAATAGTATTCTTGTCTCCGGTGGTCAGACTACAGTAGCCAATTTATTCTATAACATGGGCAGCAAAACAGTAGGACTTGTTGGCTTGTGGGATTGTGTAGCTTTTGATGAAGTGGCCGGTATCAAGTTTAAAGATCAAGACGGCGTACAGATCATGAAGGATTATATGGCTTCTGGTTCATTCGCTAGAGGCAAGGAAGAAAAGAATGCCTATGCTTCCATGACATTCGTAGGCAACATTAATCAGAGTGTCGACGTAGTGTTAAAGACATCACATTTATTTGATCCGTTCCCTGATGCTATGGCCAACGACTCTGCATTCCTTGATCGTATGCATTGCTATTTACCCGGCTGGGAAATACCGAAATATCGGCCTGAATATTTTACGAATGATTATGGTTTTATTACCGACTACTTTGCGGAAATTATGCGTGAGCTTCGTAAAATATCCTATGGGGATGCATTTGAGAAATACTTCAAGTTAGGTAACAATCTGAATCAACGGGATGTTATAGCGGTAAGAAGAACGGTATCGGGATTAATCAAATTGATTCATCCTGATGGACAATTTACCAAAGAAAACGTGGAAGAAATATTACGGTTTGCCTTGGAAATGCGCCGAAGAGTAAAAGAACAACTCAAAAAGATTGGCGGCATGGAATTCTACGATGTGAATTTTTCGTATATCGATCAGGAAACCTTCAACGAAGAATTTGTATCTGTTCCGGAGCAGGGCGGTGGCAAGCTGATCCCAGAGGGAATGGGCAAACCAGGACATATTTATACGGTATCACATGGTAAGTCCGGAATGATTGGCGTTTATAAGATTGAGATGCAAATGAGCACTGGAACCGGCAAGTTTGAAAGAACCGGCCTTGGCTCGGACCGTGAAGCGAAAGAAGCTGTCGATACTGCGTATCGTTACTTGAAGGCGAATGGAAAGAATATTAGTGGTTCGATTAGTACGACCACTAAGGACTACCTCATGCATATTCAGGATATGAACGGTATTGGGATGACTAAGAGTTTGACTCTGCCAGCAGTAGTGGCTATCTGTTCAGCAGCATTAAATAAGCCAGCTTTGAATACTGCTGTTATATTGGGAGACTTGAGTATCGGTGGTACAATTATGAAAGTCGAAGAACTCGCAAATACCTTACAGGTTTGCTTGGATAGTGGGGCAAAGAAGGTTCTGATTCCAATAACGTCTGCAGTTGATCTTGGAACGGTACCTTCAGAATTGATTGGGTGCTTCATTATCATTTTCTACCAGAGTGCTGAAGATGCGGTGTTCAAGGCATTGGGAGTGGAGTAAGTCGATAGTTTGTAATTATGATAGTTTAAATTATGCAATTAGCTAAAAAAGCCCATTGTCAAACATGACAAGAGTGATATAAGTAACAGAAATAATAGTACAGTCTTGTGTTGTAAATACTGACCTTTTTGTTATTTGAGAATTGTTCGACATTATAAAGGGGATTTTAAATATGCACTTTATTTTCGTTGTAAATGATATGGATTTAGGTTCATTGAAGTTAAACGGAGAAGACATTATTAAAGAGTTACTTTCTAAAAAGATTTGGGTGTATTCAAAAAATGCTCCAAATATCATGAAAATAAATAAGGGAAGTAAGGTAATTTTATACTTAGCAGGGAAAGGGCGTAGATCATTTGTTTGTTCTTTTGAATTATCCGATGACATCAAAGAAAATGATACGTTGGAACCCATTTTAGATGAATCATATAGTAAGTTATTTACACTGTTTAAGCTCTCCTCTCCGTTAACAAACATTAAAATTTTTAATAATAAAGTAAATATTTCGGATATAAAGGAATCGCTAGATTTTATAGTTGATAAAAAAAACTACGGTTTATATTTTAGACAGTCTACAAAAGTCATTTCGGAAAAAGATTATGACACTATCTTATCTCTTTCATAACAAATTTATTAATATTGGAATATTCTATTGTGCATATCTTCCCTTCTAAAATAGGGTATTCTTCAGAATTAAATAAGAGGACTTGACAGAGAACTGAACTGTGGCCCCAGAGTATGCATAGTAAATAGCAAATAAATCCGGGCTCTAAATTCCAACAATTCTCCAGACGCAAGTAAACTATTAGAGAAAGTCCCGATAATTCCAATTCGATGAATGATTTTCGATTGTAGTCAGACTGTTGAGAACCCCTCAACAGTCAACTTTTTATTAATTACCTTCAGTCAATCACCGCGTTAATTTGGTTGAGTACAGGGGCGAGATGGTTTGTGCTTCGTTCCAATTCCAAAGTTCAAAATAATATGGATCCAATTGCATAGAAGATCTTGTTCCCCAAGATTATTTACATAGAAATTCAAGCCAATATCGATTTCTCTTTCATTCTTGATAAAGTTCACTCTTATTAGTGTGAAAACAACGGGCATTCTCCAAAGACTCTATTTTAATCTTGAAAATTATGCAGATTGATTATTTTTGTGGGATTTGATCAAGTACTTTAGAAATAAATTCAACATCCTTATTGGTGTTTTATATTATTTCAGGCAATGACTATGACTTAACACCCGACCGAAACATCAAGTTGCCAAGTTCGGATTTATAAACATTCTGGGACGACTTCGATCGTCTTTTTCAGTTTCATACTTACAGGACTAAAGGATCATTTTGTCGAAATACCCAGATAGGAAAATAATCCCGCGGGAACATATATTCCATGACATTCAGCCGACCAATCTATATGATTTAATAAAATTAACAATGATAGTGTGGAGGGGTTAGTTATGGCATTTCTAAAATGTTCAGAATGCTCGAATATGCTTAAAGCAGTTCAGATTTCACATAAAATCAGCCATATTGGAGAAAAGCGAATGCTTGAGTATACCCCAACTGGTATAAAATGTTCAGACTGGACTCCAGTGAATGAAAATTACACTGGATTCGTGGAGGGGATCTATTGCCCCAACTGTAGCGCTATCGTTCCATTGGAGAAAGAAGAAATTCCACTTTGCGAGGACTCAAGAATACCTGGCGTAGTTAGCCAAGAATTTTCATCTGACGAAGTGTTGGAAAGGCTGAGAAAGCTGGCCGACGAGGAAACTGCCGAAATCTATGTTCATACGTTGCCGGCGAAAGCTCCCATTTTTGCCGACATCCCCTTATCCACCCCCGACCCGATCAAAGAAGCATTGCTTCGTATGGGGATCAAGCAGCTCTATATCC
Organism: Paenibacillus mesophilus; assembly: GCF_005938385.1. Taxonomy (GTDB): domain Bacteria; phylum Bacillota; class Bacilli; order Paenibacillales; family NBRC-103111; genus Paenibacillus_AB; species Paenibacillus_AB mesophilus. The sequence goes on along the minus strand of NZ_VCRA01000015.1, from coordinate 165,464 downwards.
ATCAAGCACAAGCAGCAGACGCAGTTCGATCAGGATCTAATGTGGTTCTGGTTACATCTACGTCATCCGGAAAGACGTTGTCCTACAACTTGCCAATCATAAGCTATCTATATAACCATCCTACTGAAAGGGCGTTGTACATATTTCCGACCAAAGCACTAGCTAATGACCAATTGGATCAGATCAAACGTTTTGGTAAGGGTACAAGTTCAGATCATTCCTCTCTGGATGAGTGGTTTGAGACTCATTTGGACTTGGGAGACCGTACTATTCATATTGGCCGATTAGACGGAGATACAGAGAATGGGCCAAGGCAGCGTATTATGGAGAATGCCCAAATATGGATGACCAATCCGGACATGATTCATTACTCCATTCTTGGTCAGGTGCAGAAGCTGAAATATGCATCGGGTCAGCATATTCGGAACTATCTTCGAAATCTCAAATTTATCGTGCTTGATGAGATGCACATGTACCGCGGCACATTTGGAAGTCATGTCGCTCTTGTGCTTAGGCGTCTTCTTAAGGTTTGTCGAGAGCTTGGAAATATACATCGCATCCAAATAATTACAAGCTCAGCTACGATTGAAAATCCAGAAAGGTTAGCTGAGGATCTTACAGGACTTGAGGGTTTTGTCCTCATCAATACCGATGGCTCAGCTCATCAGAAGAAAGATATTGTACTCTGGAATCCTGGTATGTCTACTGGCGAACAAGTGCGCCGCGCACCCTCTACCGATGCAATTACGATGGCAAAACAAATTATGACCGTTGACCAGAAGGTGATTAAGAGCATTATTTTCCAACCTTCTCGTAGTCAAACGATGGTGTTCACTCGATATATTAAGGACGTACTGCGTCAACCACTTCGCTTATCTAAGGATAAAGTAGAGGGAGAGAAGCTAGTGGCCTTCTATACGGGGATTTTGCCCAACGAGACCCGCAAAAGAATTATTGATCGACTGAAATCCCATGAAATACATGTCATTATTACGACGAATGCTCTGGAAGTTGGAATCGATATTGGTGATTTGAGTTTAGCCGTTCTGGTAGGGTATCCAGGGTCTAAGGCGGCTTTTTCCCAGCAGATCGGACGTGTCGGACGAAAAGGTGAGGGGGTTGCCATTCTAATCTGGCAGGATGATCCACTACAACAATATTACATGCGGAATCCTCTTGAATTTATTCATAAGGCGCCAGAAGTCGTAAGAATCAATCCTACCAATTACAAATTGCTTTCTCTTCATCTTCCTTTGCTGAAAGAAGAGATAGGCCGGGAAATAACAGCAGCGGACTTACAAAACATGTTCCCTTCCATACATGAAGATTATATTCGTTCGATACTTCAAGTTGCCTCGGCATCAGCAGCAGATGAGCAAGCTGTACCAGATAAAAAGTTTAGCCTTCGCTCGATATCCGGGCAAAATTACAGTGTAACCATTCGAGGGCAAGATCAAATAGTAGTAGACGGTTTGGACGAATGGAGTGCATTTCGAGATTTTCATGAAGGAGCTATCTATTGGACTCCTGGGGATCGCGCCTACAGGGTTGATTCAATTAATCGCAGGAAGGGAGAAATCATACTTCTACCCATTCAGGAGTTAACCTATCATACCCAATCTACTTATCGGGATGCCATTGATATTTTGCACATGTATCGAAAGCAGGACATGGATGGAATCAACATAGCATACGGTGAACTAGAAATTAAACGCAGTGTGTTCGGCTACAAGAAAGTTTATTTCGGACAAAAGCATGATTCGGAGCAGGTTCAACTGGAGCATCCCTATGTAGCTAAATTTGCTCCGGAAGGGATGTGGCTAACCTTATCGGACTCACAATGGGCACACTTAAAGAACAACGTCCAGGAATGGGCAGACGAGAACAGACCAGTAGATGCATTGGCTGAGGCATCCTTATTTGCTGCTGGACACGCGATGACCTCGGTTATTCCAGATATGATCATTTGTGATACAAATGATTTTACTGGCTTCTTTGCAAGCGGAATGGCCGCATTCGCTAGTCGACCTGTTATCGGCTTTTATGGAGAGAACGGTTCTGGTCTTGGAACTATAGAAGCCATTTACGAGAAGATCCCAAAAGTCATGCGAAAAGCGCTAGAGCTTATTCAAAGCTGTCCATGTGCTGAAGGGTGTCCTAGTTGCGTACAACTCCCTGGTAAAGGAAATATTGATTTATTCAAACCGGGGGCTAAAATACTGCTGAAGACGTTGATTGAAGGGATCGATTAAGACATGCCTATAATCTGTTCAACATGTGGGGGCCAAAAGCCTTACGGAGACTTCGTTCAAATCAGCTATAAGGCAGATCCTCTTGGTTATTATCGAGAGATTTATCAACGTGCTAATGGTGTTCGAACCTCTGAGTGGCGTCCTTTTGAAGCTAACTTAGAGTTCAATAATCGTGAATCAGGTGTATATTGTTTTAATGACGGAAGTTCAATCTTGGATGGCATGCTGACTCCAGAAGAGGCGGAAATGCTTGTAGATAGAAGACTTCCTTTGCAGCATGCTTTTGATAGTGAAAATCTTGTCCGAGACCTATTGGAGCTGGGAAAACGTATTCGAAGCGATGTACACTTACATGAGATTAGCGCCGAGCAGGGAGCTTTTGCAGAGCAAATCACAATGCCCAGGTGGATGCAGAGTAAGCTAAAAGTTATGGGTATAGAGAAATTATATGAGCATCAAGGAGAGGCTATCCAAAATATCCGCCAAGGACGCAATGTTGTCATTTGTACGAAAACGGCGTCAGGGAAATCGCTTGCCTACAATATTCCCATCATGGAGCAGTTAGTTGCCGATTCGGATGCATGTGCGCTTTATTTGGCACCGTTCAAAGCATTGGTTGAAGACCAGTATGCACATCTGCAAAAATGGGCCGATCCTGCAGATGAACAAGCGAATAACTTCTCAGTTAATGGCTTCTCTCGGTTCACTGTAAACGGACGACAGATATCTGCAGGCATTCTCCATGGGCAGCGTAACGTTCCGGAACTCATGAGAAAAGACCAAGCATCCAGTTTAGTGTTCTCTGAAGGACGTTATTGGTTGACAAATGTGCATTATCTACACTTGATTCTTCAAGGTGCAAGTTCACAAACGGGAAAAGGGCCTCAATTGCTGCGCTTTCTTAAAAATATTCGCTATGTCGTCATTGATGAGCTGCATCAATACTCAGGGTTGTTAGGTTCAAAAGTATCGATGATTCTTCGTAGATTGAGAATGCTTTGTGAACGTCTGGGTAACAAAGAAGTTCAGTTCATTGCCTGCTCCGCTACAATCGCCAATCCGAAGTACTTGGTCGAGGAATTAACGGGAAAGCGAGGAATCAAAGGGTTTCATGAAGTATCCAATGCACAAACACCCATGAAGAAGAAAGATATTTTAATGTGGAATCCAGGTCTCTCCGATGATGAACGGAAGAAAAGAGCAACGGTATCTGATTTATATGAGATTCTACGCACAGTATACAGAGGTGGGCGCTGGCCAAGAATCATAATTTTCTCAAGCAGTCGTGGGCAAGCCCAGCTTCTTAGTCGCGAAGTAAATATGATCGTGCGAACATATCTGCATGAATGTGAAGAACTCGTAACAGATGAGCGACAAGAGTTATTTCTGCCATACCATGCTTACCTCACTCAGGAAGTCAAAGAGAAAACAATTCAAAAGCTCGAGCAAGGTGAGATTTTGGGAGTAGTTACTACTAGTGCTCTTGAGGTTGGCATTGATGTAAAATGCCTTGACGTATGTATTTTACTTGGATACCCTGGTTCGCAGGCCTCTTTTTGGCAACAGGCTGGTCGAGTAGGCCGCAGTAGAGACGGTGTGGTCATCATGATGGTTCAGGAAGAACCGTTACAACAATACTTTGCTCGTCATCCTAAAGAGTTCTTTGAACTACAACCTGAATCAGCGGCTATTAATACCATGAATCCAAAGCTTATCAAGGAGCATCTCGTCTATGCAGCACACGAGCAGGGCGGAATTGTTATAAATGCTATGAATTACGTCCGCTCATCAGCTCTTCGCAAGGTGGTTATAGAGGATAACGATCAGTGGCAAAATGTCGATGGAAAGCTAATTTATCACGGGGAATCGCCGAGGTATCAACCCTTATTTACAATGGGCGATACCTATATGGTTGTGACCAAAAATGGTTGGAACGAAGATATCTTGTTTCAGGGTGTAGATGGGCGCTCCTTGATTCGGGATTATCATGTTGACGCTGTATTTCTTGGGTCTGATAATCGTACCTTTTATAAAGTAAAGTGGGTCAATAACAAACAGCGGAAGGTCGTTGTCGAACCGGTGAGAGCAGATTATCATACTAGGGGAATTGTACGAGACAGCATCGAGATTCATGACATTACCAATTCATTAGTGACGAGTGATGATGAAACTAAGGCCAACATCGGAAATATCATCGTGAAGCGCAGCACTTTTGGATATAAAAAAGTGTACAATCACGGCTCGATGCCCCCCGAAACGGTTCAATTAACGAATACATATCCAGTTAGTTTTCAAACTGAAGCTTTCTGGGTGATGTGGGATCAAGAAGGGAAGAATGCAACCCGAGGACTTCTTAAGGAGCTACAGGAACATGAACTTGTTACCTTTGAGGATCTGTTTGAAGGAAGCTTGCATGCGGTTGAGCATGCTCTAGCATCCGCGATTCCAGCCATTGTAAGGTGCAGTATGGCTGATTTTCAACACACCTCTTTTTATTCTGGCTCAGCCTTGTTTGGAATGCCCGGAATGTTCTTCTACGATAGCCAAGCAGGAGGCGGTTCGGGAATAGTCGAGGTAGTTGCGGAAAAATTCGGGGTTCTCTTGGAAAAAGCCCAACAGATCATTAGCAGCTGTGGTTGTTCGGACGGCTGCCCATCGTGCATTCAGCTGTTTCATTGTGAGAAGCAGAATGAGCCGCTGCATAAGGCCGGGGGATTAGTTCTATTGGATTATTTGAAGGTTAAATTCAACGTAAAGTCAAAGGAGTCTTGAAATGATCAACTTGTCTCAATACCAGCAAATATTCGATATAGATAATACAGCGGAGCGGTGCAAGAAGGTGAACGATTCCATGGAACAACTGTGGAAATCTGAAATAGATCAATTAGCCGCTGAATTTCTCGGTCAGGATTATAGGATTGCAACGTACGGCCAGACTCTTGTTACGACCTATCATGATGCATTGAATCCTAAGTATGCGGAGCAAAAGAAGGATTCAAGTATTGGTAGAAAGTACTTTGCCCAGATTGTTCGTAAGGTTGGAAATAAAGAAGTGAATCTGCTCACTCTTGAGTTTAACGGCATTGAAAAAAGACTGTATGTCACAATAGACCTAAGCTTCTACCAAGTTCATGAATTGGTAAAAAGTGACCGTCTAAATGCTATGCTTGACGAATTGGATCCGAAGATCGGAACATTCACCAGAACAGGATCATTTACAAGGAACGAAATTGAGCGCGCGGTACTCGGCCAGGCACTCATAGAAATGATCAAACCGAGAATTCGACCATGGATTTACATCGGGATGATGCTTCCCCTTGAAGGGGAGTTTGAAGTAAGTTCAATTATTGATTATTTGAAGCAAACCTGGGAGCAGACGGCTGCATTTCGCCAATATTCATTGGAGTACAGTGAACAGAGTGCTAAAGCCGCTCATATCATGGACCTGCTAGCTTCTGTTGAAGAGGCCTTCACGGCAACCCTGTTCGGGAGGTTCTATCAGATTCAATATGGAGTTACAGGGAATGAGAAATCAGGTGAAAGAGAACAAGAATTTTCCTTAAAGAGGGATGGGCAGACGATCGTTCAAGGTTGTTTATTATATAGAGAGTACGAGGTGAGATCCGGTTCATCCAGACCCATGCTCGCAGTTGATGTGGAAGGCCACAATCATACCTATACCAACGTTGAGGCACTGCTTGGCGAAGGCCTTAAGGAATGGAGGTTATTCAAATCATTTCGAACAACAAATCAGGATAACGAAGAATTAAAGCAAGAAGCGATTGAATTACTAAGTCAGCATGATTTTGAAGTGGAACAAAATGGCTATCGGATCGGAACGTATAATAACGCTGCGCGGCGTTTCGAAGAGGATGTCCGTGAAATCAAAGGGAAATTGGTGTGCGCCGCGTTGTTGTTTGCTCACGTAGCTGGCCGTGGCAAATTCAAATTCCTTGAAACAGATGCGACAAACGACTCTTCCATCGTAAATGGCGATCATATAGATGATGATTCGAAGGAGATTATAGAATACAACTGTACCTTTAATTTCCCTGTTATTTATGAGGCCGTTCAGAACAGTTCCTTAACATTTGCTAAAGATTTGATCAGGGATCTGCATCTGAATTTGACTGCTTTGGACGACAAGCATTTCGTGATTCTTAGCGGTATCTCAGGAACCGGTAAAACGCAATTGGCTAAGCTCTATGCGAATGCAGTATATGGTTTATCTTATGAGGCCGATAATCCTTATTTGTCCATCATACCTGTCCGGCCGGACTGGACCGATGGGACGGCACTGTTCGGTTATTACAGTTCATTTGAGAACAGGTATATGATGACGGAGTTTCTGCGAATCATCCTGCATGCGCATGAGGAGCGCGAAAAGCCACATTTTATTGTATTGGATGAAATGAATCTTGCGAGAGTCGAGTATTATTTAAGCGATTACCTAAGCGGCGTAGAGTCGCATAAGGAAGTCCCTCTGCACAACCGGAATGATCTGGATGGAATTCCATCCAAAATCAATATTCCGCCCAATGTATATCTTATCGGTACGATCAATGTTGATGAAACGACTCATAGCATCTCGGATAAAGTATTGGATCGTGCATTCGTAATGACTCTAAGCGACGTGGATTTGGAAACGTTCTGGAGTCGTATGGACGAAGGGATCAGAACCGGACTTCAGAGTGAATTTACATATTTGAAGCGGCTGCATGGGCTATTGGCACCTAATCACCTTCATTTTGGATACCGGACGATGAGCGAGATGATGAAAAAGCTGAGCAGCCATCTGGTATTGGACGCTGAGTATCAGACCTCAAGAATAGCGATGCTGGATCAGGTGATTTCGGAAAAGGTGCTTCCGAAGTTAAAGGGTGATGATCGTATTGCTGAGTTGCTCAAGGATTTGAAAGACTTGTTTGCTGAACATTTGGGTCAAGAATCGATTAGCTGCAGTCATATCATTCGCATGGAGAAGGAGCTTTTACGATATGGAGCAACACAGTTCTGGCGGTAAACTATTGCTCCGAAGTAACGATAAAGTATGGGTTGCCTTGGAGGAGGCCTACCTGACCGAAGCGACATCCTACGAATGGAAGTACATCATGGACGACTTGGGGCAGCTGCCCTCGATCTATTTTTGCGGTTTGGCGCTATTTCCGCACCGGGTGCAGCAAGGTGAGGCTTATGGTCATCTGACTACCCCCTTTCAAAGCGGAAAAGTCCACTTTCAAATCAACGGGGTGCAGCTTGAAACCTATATTTATCCCGATAGCCGGAAAATGACGGAAGAGCAATATCACCTTATGCTAAACGATATTCTGAAGGAAGCATCCCTTTGTTTTGAATACTCGCATATTGAGGCGGGCATTGATGCCGATCAGCATTCTCGTGAGCTTTCATTGGCACAATGGTGCTATATTGAATCGTCGTTTGCGTTGTTGACTGCTATGATCTGGAGTATCATTCAACAACCGATCCGTATGCTTCAAGCTAGCGAGAGGCAGATGAGACGGGATCGTGTCAAAAGTGTGGAACCCAAAACCTTGGCATGGATGGAACAAAACAGGGGTCGAGGCACTAGCAGCGATATACCGGAAACGGTGAAATCTACAACCCGAACGGATAGCTATAATACTTATGAAAACAAGCTATTAAAGCGTTGGCTGGTGGAGCTAAGGCATCTACTGAAGATGTACGGTAAGAGCGTTCCGGAAGAACAAGCGGTTAGAGCAGAATCCTATGCGGACAAAGTTGGTTATTGGTTGCAAGATCCTTTTTTCAAGCAGGTTTCACCCTACAAAGGGGTCATTCGAATTACGCAGGTTTTCCGAAAACATCCTTCATATCGACAATGCTATCATTGGTTTGATCGTTTGTACAAGCATGGGGCCGAGCGCATCGGCATGAGCTATCATTATCCGCTGCGGGAAACCTTTGCCTTATATGAGATATGGTGCTATATGCAGCTTGTTAAGCTGTTTCGGGAAAAGGGCTTGTTAGAAGATAGCAGCGGGTTATTCCGTACGACAAGGGAAGGTCTCTTCCTTCATTTTGCAGAGCATAACGAGAGTATGGTGAAGTTGAAAAATGATATGCGGCTCTCGTATCAACGTGTATTTCAAAGTAATTCCCCCCGCTTTTATACCTATACGCAGAGAATGATTCCTGATATTGTCATCGAAGCAGGGGATACCTTATATGTGCTGGATCCGAAGTACCGCGTTGCTGCCAATCTAGGTACAGCGTTAGGTGAAATGCATAAGTACAGAGACGGGATTTTGCGTTGTTGTAACGACAGTCGGGCGGTTCATAGCGTGTTTATTTTAACACCTGTTCAAGATGCTGAACTTAATTATTTCAGACCTGATTTTCACAACAGATATAGGATGGGTGCCATCGCGCTTACACCTGGGGGAGACACGAACCTATTGAGTGATTGGATCTATAATCAACTGGTTCAAGGGGGAGGAGAAACGACATGATTGCTGAAATTCACAATAAAATTTCACGATCCGGAAGCAATCTGTCGGACCGGTTGGAAGATCAATTAACCGGCGATTTCTTTGGCTCCATACGCTACTTACCCTTTCATATAGGCTTGAAACACGTATTGGATGCCGTTCGGTTCCAGAAGGCTGATCAAGCTTCAGGGCGAAACTGGAGGAAGCTACTTGGATCAATTCAAGATTACGATTATCAAATGCATTTCTGGTTTCGACATACAGAGGGAGAAATTGATCTGATCATGGAACATTCCGATGTCGTTATCGGAATTGAAGTGAAATATTATAGTGGACTTTCATCTGACGATGAAGATACAGAGGAAATCGTTACTCCCGAAGAAAGCTGCCATCAGTTAGCTCGATACTCCCGGCTGCTTGAAGATATTCGGCAAGGACGCCAGGCCTATCTTATATTCTTGGCACCGAATAATATTCTGACTCCTGTAGAAGCGGGTATAATGGGGCGGTCAATTATATCTCCTAATATCTCTTTAGGGTTCTTAGCTTGGCAGAACGTATTGGAGCAGCTCAAATCCATAGAACTAACTCAATTGGATGCCGGTCAACGGATGATTATTCAAGACTTATCGGATCTTCTCGTAAGAAAAGGATTCGAGCGGTTCAAGGGATTCCTTTCCGGTACTCAAAATGTGAGTGTTCATGATAACGCATATTTATTTAAAGGAAAATCACACAATCAACGAGCTTTAAATTGGCCCATAAATGTCTTCGTACAGGAGGATAGCTATGTCTTCAACAAATGACTTTGGCGGGAATATCAGCTTATCAGTTAAGGTGCTTCGGGAAACGTACAAAAATATAAATCTGCTCTTTAACGAAATGGACATCATTGGCAAAGAACACGGCTTCATTTCCCTAACCCCCAAATTTCTTCGATGGAAGTCAGACAGCTATGAGGATGGCTGGTTGCTTAGCAATTTTATCAAAGTCTATCAAGTAGAGGGGGATTCTGCCGGAAACGATAATGTCCCAGACTTGAAGGACGGAGATGTATTTGTCGTGGAAATTGATTTAGAGGGGGAAGAGGACTATCCGGAGATTTCCATATCTCGATTTCAATATGATTTGACTAAGTGGGAGCGAATGCCTTCTATAGCAGATCACTGGCTTTTTCATGATCCTTATCGCTTAGAGAACCATTTCACTATTGAAGAAACAGATCAAGTATGGAGATGCAGGACGAAAACAAAGTCAATCAATAGGTACTGGGGGCTTAAACAAGCAATTGGAAAGGCATTTCCCCTATTTACCGTATGTGATTCCGAGGCAATAAAATCACATATATTTGAGGCATTGTTAAAGTTGCCTGAATCGTAAGAACGATATGGGGAAAGGGCGTGCAAAGCTTGAATCAGATCGATTTTGCTATTGAATTTGCAGCACATGCGCATCGAAACCAGCTAAGGAAGGGAACAGAAATTCCCTATATCAGCCACCCTTTTGGGGTAGGTATGATTTTGCTTGAAGCCAAATGCAATGAGGGAGTTATTATCGCGGGTTTACTTCACGATACATTGGAGGATACGGAGACTACGGAGGACGATATTCGCAGCCGATTCGGATCCGAGGTACTAAGGCTTGTGCAGGGGGCTTCTGAACCGGATAAGCACTTATCTTGGGAAGAACGAAAACAACATACGTTGGAATTCCTGAAAAGTGCAGATCTTGCCACTAGGCAATTGGCGTGTGCGGACAAGCTGCATAATCTTCGTTCTATTAGACGAGATGTTTCACTCTATGGGAATACGGCATGGAACAAATTTAAACGAGGTTATGATGATCAGAAATGGTACTATACCAGCTTGATAGAAAGCCTTGGATACGGATCGCGATTCCCGTTATTGGATATGTTTCAGGATGAAGTTGAGTCATTCTTCATGAACCTGGAGCTTATTGAAGACCTAAAGAATTGCCGTCGAAACAAGAAGTTCTACGATGCTGTGTTTGAATGTTTATTCGCTGATCCCGAGCGTGTTAGCCAATTAGAGGGGGAGTTGGAGGGGAGAGATTTATTAGATTTCAAGAAATCCGTCTTTGATTTGATAGAGCGTTATCGCAATTCAGAGGAAGACAGCTATGCTGACAAACAAGAGATGTATCGTTATTTAACCTGCCGCGGGATTGAATTTGAGATTAATTCGGATGGGACGGATATGATCATTTCGGCATGTGCTGCCATGCAAGAGATGTTCTATCTACACCCTCATGAAGTCTATCACCATTTTTACCGAAATCTGAAGAGAGGGCTGCTGTAATGATGCTTACTCTCAATTAGTACACTGGTTGTTTGATTGGATCAGTAGAAACGACGATGTATTACCGTTCCCACAACTCCCATTAATTTATAATACTCCCTGTATAAAAGAGTTAACGAGGAGTATTTGTCCAGGGACGATTCATACGAAAGAAAGCAATTTATAGAACAAGCAAGAATCACTTTCCTGTGAGGGAAGGTATGTTGGAGAAATTCCAATACATGGGGAGGACCCTGAGTGTAAAACGATTGAACGAGGAATCAGACAGTTGGTTGGTTTGCTGCAATCCGACTATTGAGCCTGAATGGAACATAAAATGTGCAGGCAATGAACGAATGCGCGGTGAAGTATTGGCCGCGCATTTATTTAACTTCTTACAACCAGTATAGTTGAGGTTTTCAGTCCAAAAGTTAATCTGAACCGTCAGGAATGGAACAAATTCCATACTTACATGATGTAACAGGGACAAGGAGCTACCTCTGCTTATCGAACAAATAGCGCCGGATGACTTCGCAACTAGCACATATTTTGATACATTACGATGCGTTATACACATTTCCACAACATTCGACATATCGAAAAGTGTAAAATTAGGTCATATGTCATGGGTTTATGCAACTATAGTGAATCCGAAAATTAGTTAAGTGGATACATCCTAACCCCAATATATGTCCATCTTGTTGTGATATAGTTGGAAAAAGAGTTGAAGAAGGGGGAGCTTGCTTGAACCTTGATTTTAAGGGTAATAAAGGGTTTCGCCTGTTGAATATGCACGAACTGCTCAATAGGGGTGAACTCATCAAGAAGGCAGAGCTTGCCAAGCGATACGGGGTAACAGAAAAAACGATTCAACGTGACATTGACGAATTAAGAGTGTATTTGGCTGACACCCGTTTTGCGGATGGGGAGGTATCCATCATATATGACAGATTTCGATCAGGATACTACCTTGTTCGTATGGAGCGCGAGTGGATTACTAACGAAGAGGTTTTAGCTGTATGTAAAATCCTTCTTGAGAGCCGGGCGTTTTGCAAGGAAGAGCTGGACGCACTTATTGTAAAATTATTAGCGCAGGTAACGACAAATGACCGCAAGCAGGTCGAGAACATGATCCGTAACGAGCAGTTTTATTACGTTCCATTGAGGCATGGCAAGAAGCTTCTCGAGAAAATATGGGAGCTTTCGCAGTACATAACGCAAAACGAAGTAGTCCGGATTTCTTATGTCCGTAAAGACGGTATGGAGCGGGAGCATGAAGTGAAGCCGGTCGCCATTATGTTTTCAGAATACTATTTCTATCTGGTTGCATTTATGTCCGATGATCGCCATGACTTCCCCACGGTGTTTCGTGTGGATAGGATTGGAAGGTTTCAAGGTACGGGAACCAAATTTAAAGTGCCTTATAAGGACAAGTTCAACGACGGAGAGTTTCGCAAGCGAGTGCAGTTCATGTATTCAGGTGAATTGCGCAGGGTGAAGTTTAAGTTTAGCGGCGCTTCTATTGACGCTGTATTGGATAGGCTGCCGACGGCAGAGATATTGTCGGAAAATCAAGGAATTTATGTGATTTCAGTTGAGGTTTATGGAAATGGTGTCGATATGTGGATGCGAAGCCAGGGAGAGAAGGTTGAGGTGCTTTAACTACGAATGGAAAGTACTCTACGAAATAATTTTGTAACCTCGCACAGCTTGATAGCGCATCCGCTAAAGAAGGCGAAGAAAAAAACTAAGATTCAATACTATGTCATACTCGAATATCTTGTGAACCGATGTGCAGGTTTTGCCGAATACGCAAGCGCTCGGTTATCACAATACCATTCAATGCTTATCGGAAATGAGAGCGCAGTTGTCTTAACTGATGGAAATCGTGAACGCATGATTCGTTCAATGGTAAATGACTGGTTAAGACCATGGATGTGGAAATATCGCCTCTGGCTTATGTGTGACATTGCGCTTATCGCAGCAGATAAGAGCGCGATTGAGAAAGCACAAAAGATCATGCTGGGATATTTGAACAAACGGCAGTCCGCTGCACTGGGTATACTGGTATCTGCCCTTTTTACCAATGAGGCGGTCCCGCAAAAGCTGCTTTTTGCCGAGGGATTGATTCACCAGTTTCGGGTAAACCGAAGATTTGCAGCGCAACAGGAAATGCGAATCTTGATTACGGCCAATATGAGCGCCGGAAAATCTACGCTTATCAATGCCCTGATCGGCAAGCAAGTCGCTCGAACATCGCAAGAAGCTTGCACAGCGAACCTGTGTTACTTGTTCAACAAGCCGGTTGAAGATGGCTCCATTTACTTGCTCGCCCCGCGGCTTAATCTGAATGCGACATACGACGATCTAATGGATGCTGGGCAAGCAGGTAGCAGTGATATCGCCTCCTATTTCCGTTCTTTCGTTCATTTGGATTCACCAAGTAGAATTTGTCTGATCGATACTCCCGGTGTAAATTCCGCTATCAATCGGGAGCACGGCATACGGACCCGTAAAGCGATACTGGACGAGCAATACGATAAGCTCATCTATGTACTGAACGCTAACCAACTCGGGACAGACGAGGAAATTCGTTACTTGAAATACGTTTCCGAAAATGTGCCAGGAGATAAGGTCATTTTTGTGCTTAATAAACTTGATAATTTCAAAAGCACAGATGATTCAATTGCCGCAAGCATTGAGGGTGTCCAACATGATCTTGTTCATCTCGGATTTGAAAATCCAGTCATATGTCCGTTATCTGCTTACTTCGCATTCTTGTTGAAAATGAAGCAGAATGGCGAGCCCATGAATGAGGATGAGCAAGATGCATATGACTACTACGTGAAAAAATTCAGTAGGCCGGAGTATGACATGTCTACCTACTTGGATGAATCCACCACTCCAGTACAGGCAGCTAAAGACGAGCGATCGGCACTTGCAGTGAGATGCGGGCTTTACGGTCTGGAAAACATACTATACGGGGGAAGCGACCGATGAAAAAAGTATTTGTAAAGTATAATCCATATAAGCTTGAAACGGAAATTACCGTTGAGGGGAAACGTTTGGCGCAAAACAGCAAGCTTGGCGAGAAAGCTGCCGACGGCTCACGATTGCAGGAATGGGTCGAGGAACTCCCGCGCATCCTTATTGACGAGTACAATGATACGAATTTTGAAGTGACGTTCCACGGCACGCTGCTCGACTACGAGGACTTGGTCGATGTATTCACCGAATCACATGTAAGAGGCGAGTTGACGGCAACGATTGAAAGAAAACCTGCCAAAGAAACGTCGGATAAAGAAGCGCTTATCGACGAGGTGTTCAAAGAAATTCAACAAGGTCCCTTCGATGAGCTCAGAGATGTGGAAATCGTAAGTGCATTCCAGCATGCAAAAAGCAGCGATTTCGAGGTTTGTGTTGTGGCAACAATGAGCGCTGGCAAATCCACGCTTATTAACGCGATGCTCGGCACCAAGCTGATGCCATCCAAGCAAGAGGCTTGCACGGCAATCATTACGCGAATTAAGGACATAACGCAGGATGCCGTACCATTTGGGGCGGAGGTTTACAATAAAGAGGGCGATCTGGCTGAGACGCATGCAAAATTAACTTATCCGATCATGGAACGTTTGAATTCCAGCGAGAACATTTCCGCCATCCATGTTTCGGGAAATATTCCATTCGTTTCGTCGGAAGATGTTTCGCTTGTGCTCATTGATACGCCGGGACCGAACAATTCGCGTGACCCCAGACATAGGAAGGTGCAGAGCGAATTTCTTGGCAAATCGTCAAAGTCGCTCGTACTCTATATTATGACAGGAGAATTTGGGACGGACGATGACAATGCTTTGTTGAATCGCGTCGCCGAGAGTATGAGTGTCGGGGGCAAGCAGTCGAAGGACAGATTCATCTTCGTTGTTAATAAACTGGATGATCGCAAAAAGGAAGATGGCGATACAAGTCAGACGTTAGAGCGCGTACGCTCGTATCTGAAAAACCATGGCATAGCAAATCCGAATCTATTCCCTGCGTCCGCCCTGCCTGCGCTTAACATTAGACTGATGGCAAGCGGAGCGGATGTGGACATGGATACAGTTGATGAGACAGAAATGAAGGTTAAGAAGTTGAACCGCAACGAAACGTTGCACTTTGAAACGTATGCATCACTCCCTCCAAGCATTCGCGGTGAGATCAATGGCCAGCTTGCGTCTACGAAGGCAGCGTGGAATGGCAGAGATAACGAGGATACGAACGAAGCATTAATTCACACTGGCATTGTCTCTATCGAGGCTGCGATTCGCCAGTATGTGCAGAAATATGCCAAGACAGCCAAAATTAAAAATATTGTCGACATATTCATGCACAAACTGGATGAAGTAGACTGTTTTGAAGTAACGAAGCGCGAGCTTGCTAAAAACCGCGATGATAGTAAGCGGATTGTTAAAATGATTGATTTGATCCGTGAGAAAATAGATAGTGCACACGATGCGAAGAAATTTAAGAAGAACGTTGAAGAGGCGGTTGCCAAGGTGACTGAGTCTTCCAAAGTAGTGGTAGAAGAAGTAATACAAAAGTTCCAAAACCGGATCACAAAACGTATCGACGATTCACGAGGCCAGGAGCTTTCACTCGAGGATGCCGAGGACGAAGTTGTGCGGTTGACGAAGTTCGTAGAGAAGCTAGAGCCGGATTTTGAAGAGGATCTGGATGACCTTATCCGAACGGACTTGGAAGAAACAGTAGATGCCTTGTTGGACGAATATAAGAAAAAGCTTCGTTCATTAATTGATGAAATGGATACCAAAGATCTCAATAGTGTATCCATTGATCCCTTAAAAATAATGAATGGTAGTGTACAGGGACTAAACTATTCGGCAAGGCATCTTGTACGCGAAGAAGATCGGGTTGTCGGTCAGGAAAGTTATGAAGTCAAAGAGCGTACAAGAGGCTGGTTTAAAAGTGTAAAATTTTGGCCTAAGAGCGAGTCTGTTACCAAGTACCGCGACATTTACAAAACGATCCGCTACATTAAAGGCGATGAACTAGCGCAAGAGTTTCTAAGCTCTGTACAGCAGAGCTTATTCGAAAACGGTATGGCTGCTCGCAAACATGCGCTTCAGCAGTCCAACCGAATCGCTGATCGTTTCCATAAAGAGTTTACTAGGCTTGACGGTGTGCTCAAGGAAAAGCTTGCTGAGCTGGAGGGTTACGCCACCGATAAAGAGAAAGCTGATGAACGTATTAAAGAATCGGAACGCAAGCTCAATTGGCTGGAGCATATCAAAGCCAAAGTGGAATTAATTATGGAAATCTAGGGGGAACAATATCATGGCGATTACGAATGCTTTCAGAAGCGCCGTTGCATCAGGGAATGTCATAGGCATCCGAATTATGATGAAGGACAGCCTACTTGTTGACCCAACATTCGTTGAATTCCACGAGATGGAACATTGTGCTCGAACTATGGAGGGACTTTATGATGAACACGATGGACGAGAGCTCGAAGACGATAAAACCGCCTGGAACGACGACTACATGAATAAACTAATGGTTCAGGTCGTCGGCAATTTCTCGCACGAGCGGATCGGTCGTCTCAAAGAGATCGTTAGACATCTACGCCCGGTTGCTTCACATACACCAGCAAGACCTTCAAGCGGCAGCGTTATCAGTAAGGTTCCCGGCAGTAGCAGTAGCAGAATCGTTGGTGCTAATAACGGTAATTATACCTTTCGCGAACCATCCAGCAGCTCGTGGCGATCGTCGCCCCCCAGTCCCAGGCAACAGCAATGGATTGGTAAGCAAAATAAGCGATTGCGCACTACCAGAGTCACAACTGGAGCCGTCGCAGGCGGAGTCGTCGTCGGTACGGCCACCGCAATTGCCGGAGGCAGCTTTGTCGCAGGCGCTGCCGCAGGAGCGGTCATCGTTGGTGCCGTCGTGTGGGCCGCAACAAACAGGAGGTAGTCCTATGAGTGATTTTATAGACTTGACTGGCGGGAAGAGAACGGTGGCGGTGAATGTCGAGAGCGAAAGCGAATTAATAACCTCCGCCCCGCCAACCAGCAATGTCCCAAGCTATGATACACTGCAGAGTCAGCTTGCCGAGGCGAGCTTGCTTGTCGACGACATTGTGCTCAAAAACTACTTAACCAAGCTCACCGAGCTTGATATTATTCCACTCCCCGATATTCTGAAGCAAATTAGCGATATTCGTTTGTTTAAAATAACCGAAATGGTCTATCAAAACGATGAGTACTCGACCTACAAGTTTGCTTCTGTATTCAATTCGGTACAAAACCTGAACTGCGGTGTATTCATTATTGCCGACAGCGATGGTCAGAGAACCGACTTTTATATGGGCGTTCGCACACTCGACGACAAGCGGACAACGAAATCGCTCAAAGATACGTTAAGAAACGCACTGCGCGGTCAGTTCCCTGGCGTTAAGACGAACGATCTTCTCGACTCTGCTGCAGAGCAGGTTCTGTCGGGCGTCCAGTCGAAGAACATCGCGGCTGTTTCTTGCGTCGCTAACAATAAAGATGCCGAATTCACCGATAACGAACGGTTTATTCAAGGGCTCGACAAGCTAGTATTAGCCATGCAGGGGCAACGCTATACAGCCATCGTATTGGCGAAGAGCACGCCAACCGAGCAGTTGGCAGAAACGCGCCATGCATACGAAAACGTGTATACACAGCTTTCGCCGTTTGCGAATATGCAGCTTAGCTATGGCACGAATACCGCTTTGAATGTTTCTGATGCTTTCTCAAGAGGAACGACAACGGGCACTTCCCATTCGACCAACCACTCGACCCAGACCGGCACAAGCCATTCTTCGAGTTGGACAATCAATGAGTCCGAGACGAAGACCGATACAGCCGCCATGATTGCGAAGGGAGCTGGTACAGCTTTGCTTGGCGTAGCGAGCATTGTTACTGCTCCGCTGACTGGCGGTGCGAGCCTTGCTGCCGCTGGGGCAATCATGGCGGGTTCTGTTGGCTTAAGCGCTATCAATCCCAAGTCGGTCACGAAAGGAACCTCTACGAGCGAGAACAATAGCGAGACTTCCGCCGAAACGTTCGGAATGTCCGACTCCACGAATGAAGGCACAAGTGATAACTATACCAAGACAAAAGGCTTAACATCGGGAACCTCTGACAATATGCAGCTAACCATGCAGAACAAGACGCTGATCAACACGCTTGAGCGGATTGATCAGCAGTTAAAGCGCATTGACGAATGCGAAAGTCTCGGCATGTGGGAATGCGCTGCCTATTTCTTGTCAGACAGCCAAGAAACAGCGGAGATGGCGGCAGGCACGTACAAGGCCTTGACGAAGGGCGCGAAGTCCGGTGTAGAAACGTCAGCGATTAACTTCTGGGGACGCCATCATACCGAACAGATTCCTATGCTTCGGGAGTACATTACGAATTTTATCCACCCTGTCTTTGCGTATCGGACGAAATCGACGATGCTTCCCGTAACAGCTTCCTCGTTAGTAAGCGGCAACGAGCTCGCGATTCAGATGGGGCTTCCCCGCAAGTCCGTATGCGGATTTCCCGTCATTGAACACGCTGATTTCGGGAAGGAAGTTGTCAAATATAATCAGCGCAATCGCGAGAATGGCTTTATTCTCGGCAATGTGTTCACGATGGGAAGCCCAACCAATACAGAGGTGCGCCTTGATCGAGATTCGATGGCCATGCATACGTTTGTAACAGGTTCCACCGGCTCCGGCAAAAGCAACACTGTATATGAAATACTTAACCAGCTGCGGAACGTATATGGCATCCCGTTTCTGGTCGTTGAGCCGGCCAAGGGTGAGTACAAGAATGTGTTTGGGCAATTTGCCGATGTATCGGTTTATGGCACTAACCCTAAGAAATCGGATTTACTTCGAATAAATCCGTTCCGCTTCCCGCCCGATATTCACGTTTTGGAGCATTTGGACAGGCTTGTTGAATTGCTTAACGTATGTTGGCCGATGTATGCCGCAATGCCGGCTATCTTAAAGGAAGCGATGGAACGTTCCTATATTGCGGCAGGCTGGAATTTAAGCACCTCCGAGAATCCGAAGGGCGATGTATTTCCAAACTTTACAGATCTGCTGGAGCAAATCGAGAATGTCATTAATGAGTCCAAATACTCCGCCGACAGCAAGGGTGATTACTCCGGTGCCTTGTGCACCCGTGTACGCTCCCTAACGAATGGATTGAATGGTCTCATTTTCACAAACGATGATTTAACTGATGCCGAGTTGTTCGACAAAAACGTTATTGTAGATTTGAGCCGAATCGGATCAACGGAAACCAAGTCGCTCATCATGGGACTGCTCGTTATGAAGCTCAACGAATATCGGATGACCTCAGGCCAAACGAACAGTTCGCTTAAACATCTCACTGTGCTTGAGGAAGCACATGTTTTATTAAAGCGCACATCTACAGAGCAGTCCGCTGAGAGTTCCAATCTTCTCGGTAAATCGGTAGAGATGCTTGCCAATTCAATTGCAGAGATGAGAACGTACGGAGAAGGATTTATTATCGCTGATCAGTCGCCCGGGTTATTGGATATGTCCGTCATTCGCAACACGAACACCAAAATTATTCTAAGATTGCCGGAACGAAGCGATCGTGAACTTGTAGGGTATGCCGCGAATCTAGATGAAGAGCAGATTGACGAGTTATCAAAGCTGGAGCGTGGCATTGCGGCAATTTACCAGAATGATTGGGCAGAGCCTGTGTTGGTTAAGGTGAATAAATGTAATATAGATGAAAAACAGTTCGACAGCAAAGTCCGTTTGAAGGCGACAGATCCCCAGAATGTTTGGACGCAGCTCCTGTCGTTACTTATCCAGGGTAGAGTGCGTGAACGGCTGGACTTCGATTTAAGCGAAATTGAACATGGCCTGGCTTTGCTTCATTTATCCTCGCACAACAGGGAATTTGTAGAGGAACAAATCTTAGAGTATCAATCAGAGGGGCAATTGTCCATATGGAACCCTTCCGAATTCATTAAGCTTTCTCGCCGCATTACGGGCTTGCTTGGTGTTCGTGCGCAAGTCGAAAGTTGCGTGTCTACTTCCGTTAATAATGCCGAGTTGACCGAGAAGCTTGCAAGACTCGTGAATCAGTTCGTACCCCTTGCCTCCGAAGAAGTAACTCTTGCACTAAGCCAGTGCTTGATGAAGGAGATAAGCGTCCAGCAGGAGGAATCGGAAGTTCGTGAACGGATTTATATGCAATGGATCGATTTTGTCAAAGAAAGGGCAATTGGGAAAGTTGGGGCGAAACTATGAGCATTGCTTCGTTTAAGGAAGTAGCAGAGATCTCGGAAAAGCGGCTTGCTGACTCTCCGCTCGGCAAGATGGCGGAAGGCAAGACGTTTGAAAAACCGATGAGCGAGTATGATAAGCCAATAGGTTTGGTGTGTGAAAATCTCAGAAATTGTCCGATTGAAGGCAATAATGGACACTGGGAAGGCGAGCGCGGCGACTCCAAATGGTTGCCTGATCGCGACTATATCCCATCTGAAGTGAAAGGAAGAACTCGTTCTAACCCAGATGGCATCACGATGGGGGAACTGCTCGATAAATACGGCATTGAAGACGGGATTATCTATAAGGACGGCGAGCCGGATTTTAGCGAAGTTAGTAAAGGCAACGTCGAGATTGAACCGTTCTCTACCGAACGTTCGGATAACTTCGATAAGGCGGATATCGAGTTAGCCAACCAGAAGGGCTGTGCGCCCGAGGAAGTTGCACAATGGCGCAAAGACAATAATTACACGTGGCACGAATGTAGAGATATGAGAACGATGCAGAAAGTCCCTAACGAAATTCATGCCAATTTCCCGCATAGCGGCGGAATATCTGAAGCTAAGAAAGGAAACAGTGAATCCTAATGATAAATTCAGTGTTTGGTGAGCTTGTCTTCAACGTCGGTTGGAAAGCAGAAACGGAGATTTCGCTTTTTAATAAAAACTATAATGTGATCATCAAAGCGGCAGCATACTTTGAAAAAGATGGTATTACCGCAGAACAGGAAGCGGCGATTGTTGATTTTGGTGACCATAAGAATGAACGTTTAAAAATGGTCGAAAAGCTGCTAACTGATTTTTCTGAAGGAGATGCCTCTCAGCAGTTTGTCCCAGTTATCTTATTGTTCAAACGCAATGGCAATTATGCCTTGCTTATCGATGATAGAAAAGATGAAGATGAAGGTATTGCAGTTTGTCTTCAACCAGAAGTGAAAATTGTATCACAGGATGAATATCTTTAATTTTTCTACTGACCAGAGTTCGTAAAATTGACCGATTCATTGACCCTATGTAATGACATTGTAGCAAGAAACTGAAAGGTCAGAATGATAGTGATGTGAAATACAATTAAACCGAACAACTTATGGATGAGTTAATCGACAAACAGGGGCGACGAATGCGTATATTCGACTTGCCCCTTTTTAAACATTTGTATCGATTCAACTTCATGTATCGTCTGGTCTGCTGTTAGGAATCATTTAATTGTTAGGAGTGGATATGTTTGGTTGGACGTAATTGGCTAGAGTTTGTTAATCCTGAACTAATTGATTTATTTCCATTACAATTTGTAAATTGTGATCGCTTGCAACAACACGATTCTATGTATATTTTCGATGAAGTAGGAAGCGGTAAAACTATTACGAGTGGCTTAATGGCACTTGATTATATCGAACAGAATCGTAAAGATGTGTTAATTATTACTACAAAGGCGCTCTCTGCAGGTGAACATCAGGGGCAGTTCTTAGGTGATTGGTATCTGAAACTGCCGTTTATAGATATGGGATATGCACATCATGTCCATATTATTAATAACCATTATTCTCATATCAAGAAACTCGCAGGAAAAGCTTTTGGTCTCATTATTGTTGACGAAGCACACTTATTCTTGTCATATGACACCAAGAAAAGAGTAGCCCTTGAACAGTTAACTACTGAGAAAGTCGTTTTTTTAACGGCGACACCTATTAAATCTAATAAATATGACTTACAAACGTATGTTAATATCGCCAAGCAAATGACTAAAAAAGAAATTCCAAACAATTGGATTCAAAATATTGAAACGATTGGCAAGGAAAAAGAAACACTTATTTGTTCAAGCTTCGATATAACTTCACCAGTTACACGCTATTTCAAAGATACAATCCAATCCTTGCAAATAAGGGAATTTCATAAGATGGCCATTAAGCGTCATGAAACATTGATTCATGAAGTAGGAATTAAATACGAAGATAGCAGAACTCCACAGCGGCAAAAGGCAGAACAAACGGTTGCATTTATAGAGACACGCTTGAAGGAACAGCATGATGCACGCTTTGTTATTTTCACACGTTTCATTGAGAAGGAAGCAAAGGTACTTCGACAAGCTTTAGAAGAGGCTGACTTTATGAAATTCCGGGCAGAGACAACGGGTAAAAGCTTCGCTGTCGTTTCGGGGAGTAACAATTATGAACTGGCAGATTATTCTAATAGAACAAAAGAAAGTACACTGCCGACCGTGCTCGTTGTTAGTTATCAGATTGCTGAACAAGGTGTCAACTTACCTGGCTATAATCATGTGATTAACTATCATATTCCTGCTTTCCCTTCAGCTATTGAGCAACGTTACGGCCGAATTGATCGTCTAGCTAAATCAGGTAAACAATATGAAGCTATTTATAATTGTTTCATATTGACAACTAATTTTTACGATAGTAATAATTCGAACTTTTATACAGCTATCTCGATTTCCTTGAATAATCTTTTGAAGTTCTTACCGTCTCGCAATACCTTGCTGTCTCGTAAGATGCTAACCTCATATTTAAGTAAAGCCTCTATTCTTCAGAGACAACATGAGCTCTTCAATGAAGCACTTAAAAGTCAGGAGAAGATAACGAATCTGTACTCTTTAGCTAAGGCCGATAAGGATGCTGAAGAAGATACGCTCTTTCCGCTTTTTGAACAAGTTGAGGATTTTGAATTTAATGATGAGGCTGATAATATCGATCTTTTTAGGAAAGCACTTGAAGAAGCGCTTAGTACATTCTATGTACTAAGTGAAAAAGGGACAAAACTAGCTGAAATGTTACTAAAGAAATATGATGTGGCAGCAGAAACAGCAATTTGGGACAATATTTTTTATCGTCAAAGTATAGATTCATATGAGAACTTATCTGATTTGAATGCTATAAATGAGGCGGCCGCGTTCATTCGAGAAAGTGAAGCGTATTCGTTATATCGAATTAAATTTGAAGAAGAATTGGAACCGAATTATCACTTTAATAAGTATAAAAAATCGCTGGATTATTTTTTTTACAATAAATTTAATGATAATCAATTAAAATATGTGTTCCCAATTGCAGCCAATCAATCTTATCAGAAGGTTGTACTTGATTGTCAGGGAACCATTAAAGATTTTGCCAAAGAAATAGGACAGGTACTGACAGAGGATGATATGCGCATCATATTAATAAACATCAATCGTTGGGCATCTAAGCTTCCTCTGTTTGTATTTTTTGGAGAGTTCAAGCGATTAGTCGGGAATGTTAGCAGGACAAAAGAGGACATAAGCAGGAATTACAGCGATGTAAGCAATCGATTATGTACTCGTGCAAACTATGAGGGGAATGTGTTTATTAGAGCAGTTCTTCAACTTCAGGACATTCAAATGCCAGCTTATCCAGCCATTCAAAACGAAATTCGTGCAATGGGCTATGAAGATTTAGAGAAGCAGATTGTATTAATAGAATCTGGTTATTTCGATGAGAGCAATAATAAAAATGGAACGATAATAACAGCCACTAAATATTTAAAGTTGCTATACCACTTTTCTCGTAAAGAAGTATGCAGCTTTGGTAAGCTAAAAGATTCAAGTAGCGGAGATGGCAGCGTTTATCATTCAATATTCGCTGATATTGAGAATGTTAAAACTCAGATGGTAAATATCATTTATCATCCATCGATATCGGAAAAAATGAAAGTATACTTTAAGGAAAATTATTATAAGGAAATTCCTCTAGAGATGGTTGCGCACGTTTCGGACTCATCTTTGCTCGACGAATTGAATGAATTCAATCGATTATCGAGAAATCTTATAGCTCTTCAAAATCAAGAACTCACTATTCTTAATTATATGTCAATGTTTATGCATTTTGTTTTTTCTGAGTATCCGAACAGTAGAGATAAGCGTGCCCAGCGATCATGGGTGAAAGACGATTATAAATACGATATGAAACTGCCAAATAACTATTATTACTATTTGGAGGATTACTGGACTATTCATATTATTCGAGAATTATTCGGAGTGAAACTAAACTCTGTTCATGTTGTGCATTCATCAGTTTATAAGATGGATACGGTAACCCTATAGTATTCTAGATAGTTTTTGATGTAACCGACAACTGGAGCGATTGGATTTAGTTATAGTGAGAATACGTTGTATGCTAGTCATACAATGGATCATCGCAAATGGTAGGTTATACTCCCATTTCCTGTATCCGATTTAGAAAGATAGACGATATCTTAGCTTTGTCATTTATGAGAATGCCAAGTCCCTAATCCCTGATTTTCTTCAAATCCGATGAATATGACACAGCTTAAAGTAAGTCCAGTCCTTAACCTTAAACGGCTTTTGCCTTTCAAGGTTTTGTGGCAGTGTTAAAGATCATTTTTTTATCAACTGTCCAAGCCGTATCCGCATAACCTCCATTAGGAGGAGATGCCGGGTGCATGTAAAGTTTATCACAGGTGAGTCTAATGACAAGATCCGCATTGCCTGTTATGATTATCTCCGAGAGAAGTTCAGGAGGGAGAAACATGATCGCGATATACGCCAG
The DNA here is from genome assembly GCF_005938385.1 of Paenibacillus mesophilus. Classification (GTDB taxonomy): domain Bacteria; phylum Bacillota; class Bacilli; order Paenibacillales; family NBRC-103111; genus Paenibacillus_AB; species Paenibacillus_AB mesophilus. The sequence continues at coordinate 140,592 of NZ_VCRA01000015.1, read as the reverse complement.
GGTCAGTACAGAAGAACAAGCAAAACATGGATTCAGCCTGAACGATCAGGTTCGTCAGTGCCAACTGAAGGCGGGGACCAATAAGGTTAAAGAATATATAGATGACGGAGTTTCCGGCGAATTTTTAGATCGACCAGCATTAACTAAACTACGTGAAGACGTAAGAGAAGGTATTATCTCAAAAATTATCTGTCTAGACCCCGACCGATTGTCACGCAAGTTGATGAATCAGTTGATTATCACGGATGAGTTCGATAGACGAGGAATTGTGCTTATCTTTGTAAATGGTGAATATTCTAAAACTCCGGAAGGGAATTTATTTTATTCTATGCGCGGAGCAATTGCCGAGTTTGAAAAGTCGAAAATTAATGAACGTATGAGCCGCGGGAGAAGAGAAAAAGCACGGCAAGGGAAAGTGTTGCGTGATTTCCAAGTATATGGATATAGATACGATAAAGAGTCAGAACGATTCATTGTAGACGAAGATGAAGCCGCAATCGTTAGATTAATTTATGATTTGTTTACTCAACCCAATACCTTGGTACAAGGGCTAAATGGAATTGCATTATACTTAACAAGTAAAAATGTTCCAACCAAGCGAGGGGCACAGGTGTGGCATCGTCAAGTTGTTAGACAAATTATTATGAATAGAGCCTACGTTGGTGAGTTTTATCAGAATCGTTGGAATACGGAAGGTATGCTTGGTAACAAGCACCGTAAAGACGAAGAAAAGGTCCCAATGAGGGAAAGGCCAAAGAATGAGTGGATATTAATTCCTTGCCCCGCGATTATCGAAGAATCACAATTTGAACATGCTCAAAGGCTGCTATCTGAATCACGTCGGAGATGGGCACAGAAAAGCAAACATCCTTACTTGCTGAGCGGGCTACTAAGATGTGGTGACTGCGGAAATACGATGACTGGACGGCTTTCAAATAATTGGGGCAAAAAAGTGCCTGAATACACAGATGTAAAAAATACTGCCGGAGCAAAAACAAAAGGTTGCGGACGTAGAGTTAAAGCTCAAATGATTGAGGATCAAGTTTGGGAACAGGTTGCATCATGGTTAAATAATCCTGATGAGATAGCCGCGGCATTACAACAAGAAAAAACTAAAGAGCCTTTTGAAGCAGGAGAAATTGCCAGGATTGAAAAAGAAATTGAGAAGACTAAAAACGCTCGAAAAAAATTGATTAAACTTTTTGCTGCCAGTGAAGATGGTATTGCAGAAGAGGATATAAGACAAGAATTGAAGGAGTTAACGCAGAGGGAAGAATCATTAAACAATCAGTTATTTGAATTGACGAACTTATTAAACAATACCCATAATACAGAATACAATATGAATGTGATGATGGAGGCTGTTCAATATTACTTATCGAAAGGTCAAGAGGAGCTTATCTTTGATGAGAAACGTGATTTAATCCGGCAGGTCGTGAGGGAAATCAGGGTTTACGAAGACTCTGTAGAGATTTATACGTTTTAGAATTTTTCTTGAGACATGACCACTAATGACATTAAAACCGAAATACTTATGCACTTGCGATCCTTGAAGAAAACACGCAAGGACGTTTCCCTGCACGACCCGATCGGAACGGACAAGGAAGGCAACGAAATTACGCTGATCGATATTCTCGGCACGGAAGCGGACGACGTTGTCGATAAAGTTCAGCTGAAAATCGAGAAATCGAAAATATACAAAAATCTGGATATTCTCGACGAACGCGAAAAAGAGGTCGTCGTCGGCCGTTTCGGGCTGGAGCACGGCGGGGAAGAGCGGACGCAGCGGGAAATCGCCAAGGAGCTCGGCATCTCGCGCTCGTACGTGTCTCGTATCGAGAAGCGGGCGCTTATGAAGCTGTATCACGAGTTTTATAAAGCGAAGCGGTGAGTAGAACAATTGTGGGGGCCTGTCATGGTGGCAGGTCTTTTTGATCGATAAGGAAAGTTTAAGTTCTCTAATGCAATAAAGCGAAAAGAGACTTTCCTTACTAAGAATAAGCTACCGCTAAAACACGAATGAACATCATCGAGAAGGCTTCGATCAGAAGCTTTTCTTTTTTGGTACGCCTAGCCAGGCTTTGCACAACTAGCCGGTGGAAGTCCGGTCGAGGATATGAGTCATGTCGCCGCACAGCGGACAAGCAGTTGATGAAGATATCCTAAGGCTGCAATAGCTCCTCGGGAGTGCTGGCATGGCACATGAATATTGATATGTATTGGTATATAAATCCTGATGTTTCGTCAAATCAGTGACTGTATTTATTGGATTTACAAAATATTAATTTATATATCATTGAATATGTCAGTGACATAATATAAGCTACTTTTAGATCACATCTAAGCAATAGGTTGCTTGCGACCATGCTCTGAATCTGACGTAGGCAATACCATGTGCAGAATAGCAAAAAAAACTAGGACTACCGGGTTGCCAGTGGTTGCGCCCTACGCGGTGAAGAAGTCATTCATTTTGTAAAAACGCTTACAATTAGGAGTCAATGATTATGATAAACCGAAGGATGATCGTAGATGAAGAATGTACGTGCATCAAAAAAAACGAGTCAGCAATTGTATTTGCAGATTGCCGATAAGGTCAAAGACATCATCCAGAGCCGCAGGCTTCAACCGCATGACCCCGTTCCTTCAGAGGGAGAGCTTGCGAAGCTGTTCGGCGTAAGCCGGATGACCAGTAAGCTGGCACTAGAACGGTTGGCGGAGCAAGGTATGGTATATCGTTTGCCGAGAAGGGGGACCTTCCTATCCGGACCGGAGGACAGTGTGCCGTATGACGGAGGGCTTCCGCCCGAAAGAAAGCCGGCTCCGGTAGAGGAGAAGCATTGTAGGCAGATAGCACTTATCGTGCCCCATCTTTCCGATTACACTTCAAGAATTATTGCCGCAGCCGAGTCGGAAGTGCGAAAGCACGATTGCGATCTTATTTTGAAAATCAGCAAGAGTAAAGATGATGAGGATAACTGCCTGCAGAGGCTTGTTGAAGGGGGAATCGACGGCATTATTTTATTTCCCCAGGGGCGCAAAACATGCAGTGATCAGGTGCTGAGATTGAAATTACAGCAATTTCCGATAGTGATTATCGACCGGATATTCCGTGAGGTTCAGATTGATTGCGTATATCACGATCACTACCTTGGTTCGTATCAGATGACCAAGTATTTGATCGAAAAGGGACATCGGGAAATCGGATATACTTCGAATGCGATCGATAATATTACCAGCAGAGAGGAGCGGTATCAAGGCTATATTCAGGCGCTGCTCGATCATGCGATTCCCGTAAAGGTCCAATCTATTCATTTTAGAAGCGTACCTTGCGATCCAAGCCGGATTAACGAGAGTGACCCTGAGCAGGAACAGTTTATAAAGGGAAATCCGCAGCTCACAGCCCTCATGTGCGGGGATGATCATGTGGCTATTTCAACCTTATACACAGCCCTGCGCATCGGGATTTCTGTCCCCGATCAGCTTTCTATCGTTGGGTTCTCTGATATTCAATTAGCAGCTTTAACTCCGATTCCTCTTACAACAGTCAGACAGGATACGGAGCAGTTAACCCATTCGGCTTTTAATCTGCTTATGAAGCGGGTTAACCATTCTCTTGAGAAACAGATTACGATCAAAATTCAAACGACGATCATAGAGAGAAAATCCGTTCTTTTTGGAATGACAGGAGGAGTTTTGTAGTGAAAATTCATTTTCTAGGAACCGCAGCTGCGGAGGGGTTCCCGAATGCATTTTGCCGCTGTGAGCATTGCCTCAAAGCAAGAGAGCTTGGAGGGAAAAACATACGAACACGAAGCTCGGCCATCATTGACGACGTGATCAAATTCGACTATTCGCCCGATTCTTATATGCAGGCGCTTCGCGACAACATTGATTTCACCACTATCGAGCACCTGCTTGTCACTCATACGCACTCCGATCATTATAATGCCTATGACTTGGAATGTCGGAGGACAGGAATTGCTCACAACCTTCAGCATCCGATGCATATCTACGGCAATGATGCGGTGATGCACCATACACGAGTCGCCATAGGCCGTTTTGTAGGGGAGCGTTATGCATGCCATCTGCTGCGCCCATTCGAGACGATAACCGTGGGTGACGCACGGGTTACGCCGCTGCTTGCGGATCATGACCGCATGGAAACATGTTTGCTGTACGTGATCGAGAAGGGAGGAAAAAAGCTGCTGTACGGACATGATTCCGGCTGGTTTCCGGAAGCTACCTGGGCCTGGTTAAAAGGGAAGGAACTGGACTGTGCGATACTCGACTGCACCCACGGATATACGGGAAACTCCCGCGACCGAAATCATATGTGTATTGAGACCATACTAGAGGCTCAGCGCGAGTTCCAGAAAGAGAACATATTGAAAGAGGAAGGGCTCATCATCGCTACGCACTTTAGTCATAACTCCAAGCTGCTTCACGACGAATTTGACGAAATATTCAAACCTGCCGGGATCGTTGTGGCCTATGACGGAATGATTGTTCACATCTAGAAATACAACTGATTTTGCTTTTATAAAAAATCAACCTACAACCAAAGGAGTGTCAAAAAGTATGATGAAAAAAATGATAAGTACGACGTTGCTCTCGATCCTGTGTCTCACGGTAACTGCTTGCGGTAGCGGCAATAATAACGGAAATGCCTCGCCTTCCGCAGCTGCGCCGGCAGCGAATGAACCGGTGAAGAATGAGAAGCTGATTGTTTATACGAATGCGAATTCCGATGGTCGTGGCGAATGGATCATCGAGAAAGCGAAAAGCGCCGGCTTCGAGATTGAGCTTGTCGGAGCAGGCGGAGCCAATTTAACGAACCGGTTGATTGCAGAGAAGAATAATCCGATTGCAGACGTAGTGTTCGGCTTGAACAACATGCTCTATGAAAACTTGAAGAAGGAAAAAGTGTTGACCAAATATGTTCCGAAATGGGCTGGAGAAGTAGAGCCAGGCTTGAACGATCCGGAGGGCTACTATCACGGACTTGTGAAGCAAGCGATTCTGCTTGGCTATAATCCGAAAAATTATACAACCGAAACGGCACCGAAGGATTGGACGGACCTTTATAAAAATCCAGCATTCAAAGGCAAATATGAAGCTCCTACTCTTCTTGGACAAATTACGCCTCAACTCGTCGTTGCCGGAATACTGACCAGACACCAAGATCCGAAGGGGGAGCTTGGTATCTCCAAGGAAGGCTGGAATGAAGTGAAGCAATTGTTCGACAACGGCGTGAGAGCGGTTGAAGGTGAAGACTTCTACGCTAACCTGGCAAGCGGAAAAACGCCTCTTGGCGCGGTAGTTTCAGGTACACTCAGCAAGAAGGAAGAGCAGTATAAAGTGAAGGCGGGTATTGTAAGTCCGCAAATCGGCGTACCGATGATTGTAGAGCATGCGGCGATTGTGAACGGTACCAAGAAGAAGGCAACGGCAGAGCGGTTCGTCGAATGGATGGGTACTGCTGACGTTCAAGGAGAATTTGCCGCAAAGTTTAACTCCATGCCTGCGAATACGAAAGCAGCTGCTAAAGCCAATGATTCCGTGAAGGCATTGTATTCCAATTTGAAAGCACAGCCTTTGGATTGGGGCTTCATTGCTAACAACATTGGCAAATGGGTAGAGAAAATCGAATTGCAGATCATGAAATAAGCAAAGTGAAACAAGGTTAAACGGTTTCTCCGCCTTTTGGTGGCACGTTTACCGAGAAATGGAACAATCAGCGGAGAATATACTTTCTGACATTTTGAAAAACACACTGCATATTGGAGGCTCCAATATGCAGTTGTTCTTTACGAAATTAAAATAAGGTCATAGGGGTATATATGATAACATTTCGAGATATACAAATTAAATTCGGTAATTTCCATGCGATCAAAAACCTCAATCTGCAAATCAATGAAGGTGAGTTTTTCACCTTTCTGGGTCCGTCAGGTTGCGGGAAAACGACGATTCTTCGCAGCCTCGTTGGATTTATTACTCCAACGAGCGGTCAAATTATGCTAACCGACAGGGATATTACCCATGTGCCTATCGAAAAAAGAGGCATCAGCATGGTGTTTCAAAGCTACGCTTTGTTCCCGACCATGAATGTTTATGAGAATATCGCCTTCGGCATGCGAGTCAAGAAATCCTCGAAGGCCGAGGTAGACCGGGAAGTGAGGGACATCGCCCAGAAGGTGGATTTGAAGGAGGAACAGCTTTTCAAAAAAGTGTCGGAGCTGTCCGGTGGCCAGCAGCAGCGCGTAGCGATTGCCAGAGCGCTGGTGTTAAAACCAAGTATTCTAGCGCTGGATGAGCCTTTATCCAACTTGGATGCCAAGCTTAGAGTACAACTGCGTAATGAACTAAAGAACCTTCAGAAGAAGTTCGGGATCACGACCATCTATGTCACTCACGATCAGGAGGAAGCGTTAACATTGTCTGATCGTATTGCCGTTTTCAACAATGGAATCGTAGAGCAAGTCGGCACACCGCAAGAAGTCTATAATCAATCCCAGACGGAATTTGTTTGTAACTTCATAGGCGATATCAACAAGATCGATCCGCAGACAATTCAAAATAGTCGATTGAAGGAATATATAGATCCTAACAAAGTAGCCTATATCCGCAACGAAAAGGTGAGCTTGCTTCCCCTGCCGGATCAAGATGCCGTGCAAATGAGGGGGAGGATTGTAGATAGAGAGTTTTATGGACTGTATAGCAAATATGTAATAGAAGTTACCGGCGGGGGGCTGCTGAAGACTATCGAGAAGGAAAGCGGGCTTGCTCCTAATAAAGTCGGTGACGAGATTACTATATATATTCAAAGCAAAGATATTTTGCAGTACTAAGGGAAGGAGGACGTGTGTTGAACGCAGAGAAAGTGAAAAAAACGATAGCCTCTATCAATCCCACTGCCTTTATTTTTTATGCTCTGATTGCCTGGTTCGTCGTTGCATTCCTGATTTATCCGAACATTAATATTTATTATGAAATCTTTTTTAAAGGCGGCAAATTTTCATTCGAGGCGGCCGAGAAGCTGTTGTCATCCGAACGAGCCATGAGAAGCTTGTATAACAGCTTTATTCTAGCCGTATCCCTTGTTTTTACGGTAAACATTGTTGGCGTTACATTAGTATTGATCTCGGAATATTTTGATATCAAGGGTGCGAAGGTATTAAGGCTTGGCTATTTCACTACCCTAATCTACAGCGGTGTCGTACTAGTGTCTGGATATAAATTCGTATATGGCGAGAACGGATTCGTAACCAAGCTACTCGCCAGTCTGTTTCCTTCTTTTGATACGACCTGGTTTCATGGCTACTGGGCAGTATTATTCGTAATGACCTTTGCATGCACGTCCAATCATGTCCTATTTCTAAGCAATGCCATTCGGAAAATTGATTTTCAAACCGTAGAAGCGGCGAAAAATATGGGTGCGTCCACTTTCTATATTTTATGGCGGGTTGTTCTTCCGGTTTTGAAGCCCACGATGTTTGCTCTCACGATTCTGATCTTTCTGACAGGCCTTGCAGCAACGTCCGCTCCGTTGATCTTGGGTGGAAGAGAGTTCCAGACGATCACGCCGATGATTCTAACCTTCTCAAACAGTATGTCATCTAGAGACCTAGCCGCACTACTGGCGCTAATTCTCGGTCTGGCTACTTTAATTCTGTTGACCGTCATGATCCGGTTTGAACGGAAAGGTAACTACATGTCCGTTTCCAAAGTGAAGTCGGAGCTGGTCAAACAAAAGATCAACAATAAGCTTGGCAATATCGCCGCACATGTTCTGGCGTACATCCTGTTTCTCATTTATATCATTCCGGTCGTTCTTATTGTGGTCTTTTCATTTACGGATGCACACAGCATATCTACAGCAACGCTGGACTGGAACAGCTTCTCCTTGAGCAATTACATTCAAGTGTTCTCTAACATGTCGGCGTTCAAGCCTTACCTTGTGAGTATTGTGTATGCGGCTGCGGCATCAGTAAGCGTTGTAGCTCTGGCCTTGGCAGCGTCTCGAATTTTGCATAAGTTTAATAACAAATGGACCTTTGCCTTGGAGTATGCGCTTCTGATTCCGTGGATGCTGCCTTCCACCTTAATCGCAATCGGGCTTATCGTCACCTTTAACGTACCAAGACTGATTATCGGGAACTCCATATTAGTAGGAACGGTCTGGATGCTGTTTCTGGCCTATGTGATCGTTCACATTCCGTTCACCCTTCGAATGGTGAAAGCGTCCTTCTTCAGCTTAGACAGTAACCTGGAGGATGCGGCGAAAAATTTGGGCGCCAAGTCCTTCTATACGTTCAGGAAGGTATTGTTGCCCATCATACTCCCATCAACGCTTGCGGTTCTTGCGTTAAATTTCAACGGAATTTTGGCTGATTACGATTTGACCGTATTCCTCTATCATCCGTTGTATCAGCCGCTTGGTATCGTGATCAAGAACAGTACGGATGCGCAGGCTTTGGCAGATACTAAAGCATTAACCTTGGTATATTCCGTAGTTTTGATGATCATGTCCGGTATCACGTTATATTTTGTTTATGGCAAAAAAAGTAAAAGGTAACCGAGGGAAATCTGGAAGATCTTATTTCGATCGGCACGATCGGTTAGGAAAGCCGTTTTCCCGATTACATGCGAGAAGGGCACAGGTCCGATCATCCGGCTGTCGAGACTGTTGTTGCGGTTATCGCCCATGACGAAAACATAATTGTCTTGTACGATAAATCGGGCATCAGGCACGCCTGCCATCGCTTCCCGAAGGTAAGGCTCATCAAGAATGCTGCCGTTGCGGAGAAGTGCCCCATCGCGGAATTCGAGTTCATCTCCGGGCATGCCTATGATACGCTTGATCCAGAGATGGCTGACGTTCCCGGATAAAATCGAATTGCTCCGCAGACGATCGAGAAACGATGGCTTCCTATCGATGCGGGAATCAATGACAACTATATCTTGATGCGAGAATGAACGGTCCAACTTGGAGATAAGTAAATATTCATGGTTTCTGAAGGTCGGACTCATGGATTCTCCATCCACCTTGTACATCTGGATGACGTACATGTTCATAAGAAGCACCATAATGATGGCGGCCGCGATACATAATGACCAGTTTGCAGCTTCCTTCCACAGCTTCTTGTTCATGGAATGTCTCCTCCCATACAAAAGGAGCAGCTTCGGTAAGCTGCTCCTTTTGTCTCGTAATGATCGTATTATTTCGTAAGCCACCAGTAGCATTGCTCCAAGATGGTGATGTCGGAGCTCGTTCTTGCGGATACGGAGATTGCCGCTACGGAAGTAATGATGGATACCGCAAGGAATGCCGTCATCATGCGTTTGCCGAATTTCATCGTATTCACCTCGCTTTTCAAAATGGTTTGTGTCACCCGGTTCCGATTCTTTCGTAAACCGGTGTATCGGAACAACTACATCGTACCACTTGGAAACGGAAGTGATTAGTTACCGGCGTCATCGATTCGTCATTTGTTGCGGCGGCCTTTGAAGAGGACTTTGGCACTATACGCAGAGTGTCAGCGGTGATATAATTTCCAAAAACCCATTATATGGAGAGTAGTGCTCGATGATAACGATCATTATTGCCGACGATCAGACGCTAATGAGGGATGGGCTGGAGACGATCCTGAGCCTGGAAGACGATATGACTGTTGTGTCAACGGCTAACAATGGCGAGCAAGTGTACAACCTCGTTAAGGAGCACCGGCCGAACATCGTTTTGATGGATATCCAGATGCCGATACAAGACGGGATCCGCAGCTCGGAAGCGATTAAACGGGATTTCCCGGAAACCGTCATTCTCATCCTCACTACGTTCTCCGACGAGGATTATATTGTAGAGGCGCTAGTCAGCGGAGCTTCGGGCTACTTGCTTAAAGATATGCCCGGAGACAAGTTGATCGAATCTATTCGGGATGCAGCCAAGGGCCAGCTTATGATGCCCGCCTCGATTGCAGCCAAGCTCGCCAACCGGCTCTCGTTTCTATCCGGAACATCCCGCCGCTTCTTCGACCCGAGTAAGGCGCCAAGCAAACAGACCGAATTCACCGAGCGCGAGCAAAAGATTATTGCGCTCATGATAAAAGGGAAGACGAACCGGGAAATAGCCGACACGTTCTTCATGAGCGAAGGTACGATCAAAAATTACATCAGCGTTATATACGGTAAAATTGGCGTCAACGATCGAACGAAGGCTGTTATGTACTTGAAAAAAATATTTGCCGAATAGGAGAACGGCGCAAGCGAGGCTGCTCTCCTGAAGAAGGATTAGTTCGTCGTCATAGTAAGAGGAACGGTAAGGATTAATTCGCACCCCGAATCCGAAGCGGACTTAACTTCCATCGTACCGTTAAAATTTCGTATCCGCTCGCGCATTGCGGATAAGCCATACCCATAAGCGGCTTGTGATAGCGGCTTGCCGTTATTGTATAGTGAAAAATGCAGCCGGCCTTCACGAACACCAAGCTGGAATTGAAAGTGAGTGCTTGCCCCGTGCTTCAATCCGTTCGTTAACCCTTCTTGAAGCGCATGGTAGACCGCTTTCTTCAGCAGCGGCGGCAGAACGGGAAGCGGCTCGATCCGGCAGTCGACATGAATTCCCGTAATGCTTTCGGTGTCGGCGATCAGTTTGGTCAAGCTTTCCGATAGATCGTTGTTCAGCACATCGTCCCGCATCATTCGAACGACGCTTCGAATGTCTTCGAGCCCTTTGCGAACCAATTGTTGGGCGCTGTCGAGCTTGGTGCGGGCTGTTTCAATGTCTTTGACAAGCAGCCGTTTGGTCGCTTCAAGCTGGACGATAGTTGCCGTGAGCGTATGACCGACCGTATCGTGAATTTCATGGGCTACCCGATTTCGCTCTTCCAGGCTGACGACTTCTTCCACGGCCCTTATCGTTTCTTTGATCGAGGCTTGCAGCTGCCTATTCGTTTCTTCCAGATCCGCCGTACGGATGCGGACTTCTTCCTCGAGGGAGAGAGTTAGTTTGGATATTTTCAAGTGCGTCTTGATTCTCGACAGCAGCTCTTTTTTGTAAACGGGCTTCGGCAAATAATCGTTGGCACCCATATCCAGACCTTCCACGACGTCTTCCGGAAGTGCCTTGGCCGTCAACATCAGGATCGGGATCTCCACGTCCCGGTAAGTTTGGCGTATTCGGGCACACAATTCAAAGCCGTTTACTTTGGGCATCATGATGTCGGTTATCATCAAATCCGGTATGCCGCCTTCCGCCATCCATTGGAGTGCCGCTTCCGCGCTTTCCACCGGAATGACGTCATACTCCGTTTGCAGCTGTGCGACAAGCACCTCCAGATTGACCGGCTCATCGTCGACGATCAATATTTTATATTTGCTTGAATTAGCCGGGTTCGGCTCCAAGTCGACTGTTCTCCAATCCAAGGATGGCTGATGCAAGATTGACATACCCGAATGATCGTTCTGCTCGTCATGAAGCGCCGGCCCGGCATAGGAACGCTGCTCCGTTTTCCATACAGGAAGGGTGAAGCAGAACGTACTGCCGGCCCCCGACTCGGAACGGAGCGAAAGTGTGCCGCCGTGGAGCTCTACCAGCCGCTTCGTGACCGTGAGGCCGAGTCCCGTGCCCGCGAAGGCTCCAAGTGAGTTTCCCGCTTGGGCGAACGCGTCAAAAACAGTCGCCTGATCCTGCTGGGGTATGCCGATTCCCGTGTCGGACACACATATTCGCAGCAGATTGCCGTCCACTTCCGCCGCCAATCGCACCTCTCCATCGTCGGTAAATTTAATGGCATTCCCGATTAGATTGAACAAGATTTGCTCCAGCCGGTCCTCATCCGCCGCAGCGGCGGGAAGTCCCGATGAGATGCCGTTAACGAACCGGACCCGCTTCTTGGAAGCCTGCGCTTGCAGCAGCATGACGACAATATCCGCCGCTTGCCGAATATCGGTCGGTCGAACGTTTATTTGCAAATCGTCGTGCTTCATTTTGGACAGGTCCAAAATATCGTTAATCAGACGGGACAACCTCCTCCCGCTGGCGATAAGCAGCGACATGCGGTGTACCGTTGCTTCATGGCCCGAAATCGCGGGATGATCGATTAACGTTTCGGCCAGACCGATCATTCCGTATAAGGGAGTTCGCAGTTCGTGGGATGTTCGTGCAAGAAAGTCGTCCTTCAGCTTATCCAGCTTCAGAAGCTGATTGTTTTTGATTTCCAGCTCCTCGGCATAATGCCCCAATTTCCTCTGAGTAAGGGCAAGGCGAAGGACGAGCACTACGCCGAGCGAGAGTACGAACAGCATGACGCCGATAATGATCAACGTTTCATTGAAATAGGTGGTCAGTCCCGGCCAATACCGGAACATCATAAAATCATAGGACACCAAGCTCATTTGGACATGGTGCAGAAAGGCGAACAAGCATAACCAGAAGCAGCCTGTCAGCACCCAGAGCGTTTCGGCGTCCCTGTGCCGAATAAAGGAGGCAACGAGCAGGCCGATTAGGACCAGGACGGAGCCCAGAGCCGCATAAATAAAAATGTTGGCGACCATATACCGGTATAAGTCTGCATCGACAAAAGCCGCAATACCCGCAACGGGGACGAAGACAGCCATCAGCAAAGCCGCATAACGGGAAAAGGCGCGAATCCGCCGCTCATACATACCGCCAAGAAAAAGAAATAAAGAGCATGCGCCTATCGGCAGTGCAACATCCTGCAAATAAACGAAAAGCGGATAATCGGCAACGAGCTGAAGCACCTGGGCTCTCCCGATAGCCCCATATGCCGCGCATGATGCCAGAACGCCAAAATGAAAATAAAGCGAATGTTTTCGGCTATTGGCATGAAGAACGAAGGAAACTGCGGCCAGGAACAAAAACATGACGCAGAGGATAACTCGCAGCAAGTCCCTCTTGATCATATTGACGTAAACATCCGCTCGCGATCCCAAGAGGAAGCTGCCCATTAACGGATCGTTATCGGTTTGAAGAATCCGGACATAGAGCATGTTGCCATGATCCGAGCTTTGGAGCGGTGCAAGTCCCCAATGTAAAAATTTGTTCACCTTCGGATCGGGATGTTCCATATTGAATTCATAAATCAACCGGGTTTCCACAAAGATTTGAATATGCTTATAACCCCGCATAAATAGCTGCGGGTCTTGGATGTCGCCGAGCTGCGGAATCGGGATGCGCATCCAGTATATGCCTTCATATTGCCGGGGAATGGGCGGGAATGGCGTCATCCGGTCGTCGAAAGGCTGCCAGGAAGCATCGGGATCGGGGACCGGCAGCCCTTGAACCGAGGCAAAGTCTCCGAGATGAACTTCCCACATGTTGTCTTCTCCAATAGTAGTAAACCGGAGGTTTTCCGCCCCCGTACGATCTCCGAATAGGATCGGAAAGCAGATTCCAAGTAAGAAGAGAAGCGGCAAATATGCGGCATATCGGATGAAACCCCTCTTTGCTCCGGATAAAAAGGGACCGATGGGCATTCGTCAACCTCCTATGTCTCTCGTTTATATGTAAAATATAGCATTTTTGTCCCGGAGCATTACCAATAATCTCACCGGTTACAAAATGAAAGGAACTGCACGCACGCAGTTCCTTGTTCGAGTGCGAAGCCTACCGAACACGGATGCCCAGCCCGGGGTACGCTTCTCGCAGCTCGGTGGCCCGAGCCTCAATCTTCGCTTTATCGAACCGGCCCGAGAACAGCTCCGGATCGGGTCTGAACGTGACGCTCGTGCCGGTCTCATTCGTCTCGCCGACCGTCATCAGGCCGGATTGCGGAACGCCGTGCCGGTATTCTTGCCGGTAAATTCCGCCGTCTCGCCGGATTTCAACGCTTAATGCGCGGGACAACGCATTGACGACCGCGATGCTGATCCCTTTCTCGGCCCCGGGGGCCATGAACGTTTGGCTGGAATCGCCGAACAGATCGAGCTTGGTCAATACGGATTGCACCGCCGGCTGGCCGGTTTGCGGCAGCAAGCGGGTCGGGAGGCCCCGGCCGTTATCCGCAACGGTTGCGCTGCCGTCATCGTGCAAATAAATGCCCACCTCGCTGCAGGTGCCGTTCTGATGCTCCAGGACCGAATTGCTGACGACCGCCCACAGGAGCTGATGAAGGTCGTATCCATCCTTCGTCGCGGCTCCCAAATAGCTTTGCGCTTCATTGCGCGCCTCCGTCATATCGATATAGTCGCTTGTGTCGATCAAATCCGATACGGCCGACAATAGCAGCAAAATCGGAAACCGGCGGTGTGCCGGAATCGTATAACGTCCGCCGCTTCGCTCCTCCTGGGCGAGCAAATCGGCCCCGGTCAATGCCTTCAAATGATGGTACAGCTGCCCCGTAGTCCCCATATTCAGCCGCTCCACAAGCTCCGCCCCGGTAAGAGGCTCCTTCCACAGCTCAAGCAGCAAATCGAGCCGCTGCTTATGTCCAAGTGCGGAAAGCACCTTGGCCGCCTTGACCCTGCTTAGTCCGAGCAACTCGTCCGAATGCCGCTGCTGCGGTTCGAATCGTACGGTTATATCGCCGCTGCGGTAAGACCCCGAGAAGTAAATGACGGATTCCGCACCGCATTCCTGCGGGATAACTTCCTTCTCCAACCGGTCGGCTCCTCCGGCCGAAGCTTTTCCATCAGGGCCGGCCATTTGCAAGACAAGCCTTTCGAGCTCCGCCATGCTTGCCTTCAATGCGTCCAATTCGGCGCCATAGTCTCGATTCAACGTAGTCACACTCCTTTGGGATTTACCTAACACGAAGCAGTCTGTAATATTATTATTAAATTACGTAATTTCGTGTTTACGTATATTTTATCCGACTTTATTATGCATGTAAATAGGGGAGCACGACTGTCTAAACCTATTTTTTACGGAAACGGACGACTTGGCGGTGTCCATACAAGCCATTTCCTTTCAAGCGGAATATAGTGAAGGGGTGTCGTTCATAAGCGAGTGAGATTACGATGCGGGGGAGTGGGACGAAGTGGAGAAAGTGCACGTTAACGGCGTGAACATATGCTACGAATCAACGGGGGAAGGATATCCGTTAATCGCGATTATGGGAAAAGACAGCAACATGGACTGGTGGAACCCGTCAATCAAGGCCGCGCTAAGCGAAAGAAACCGTCTCATTATGCTCGATAATCGCGGAACTGGCCGGAGTGATGTTCCGGAGGTGGCGTACGGTATAGCGGATATGGCCAAAGACGTCGTCGGGTTGATGGATGCGCTCGGCATCGACAAGGCGCATATATTCGGACAATCGATGGGCGGGATGATCGCACAGGAAATTGCGATCGAATACCCCGAGCGCGTGGCGAAGCTGATCCTATGCTGTACGACCTGCGGGGTCACCCGGGTGCTGCCTACTTGGCGGATGGTCATGCGGCTGATGCGAAAAAAAACCGGATTCTCTGCGCAGAGCACGCTGAACATGCTTTATTCCAAAGAGTACATGAAACAAAATCCGGAACAAATCCGGGCATTCGTCGAGCGGGTACGGAACGCCCCCCCGGACCCCAGAACCGTGGACATGCATAAACGGGCCAGCAGAGCTTTCGATTCGTACGAAAGACTCGGACGGATCACGGCGCCGACTCTTATTGTTCACGGCGAGAAAGACTGGGTATTCACTCCGAAGCACGCCAAACTATTGAACGGGCGCATTGCCGGCTCGAAGCTGGTCCTGTTCCCCGATGCGGGGCACGGCCTGTTTACTCAGGAGTATCGCAAAATAATAGAGGAAATTCACCGTTTCATCGGCTGAAGGGTGCCGTCCATTTCTTACGGTTGCGACCGCATAAGCTGGATTGTTTCTGGACAATTCGATGTTCATCCGGTAAAATTATGATGAAAACGAACATTGTAATGTTTAAAAACAACGTTTAATGCGGGATGGGAAGTGATCGTGTTGTTATCCATAAAGGATGAGCTGCTTGCAAGGCAGCGCGCGGCATCCATGTTCGTGAAAGCCGGAATTGTGCTCACTCCGATCGATCAGAAGCAAATCGAAATCGCCGAATTCGGATTGGGGAACTTGGAGCTCGAAGGACTGGAATTGTTCACGTACATTAATAACGAACGGTACTGCGCCAAAGAACTGGCGCTGTTTCCGGGACAAACCTGTCCGGAGCATAAGCATCCGACGGTCGGAGCCCATATGGGGAAGATGGAGACGTTCCGGTGCAGATGGGGCAAAGTTTATTTGTATGTCGAAGGGGAACGGGCATCAACCATTCAAGCGAAGGTACCTGCCGGAAGCGAACCGTATTATACCGTCTATTGCGAAATTGTGCTTCACCCCGGCGAACAGTATACGATAGCGCCGAATACGCTGCATTGGTTCCAGGCTGGGGAGGACGGAGCCGTCGTATCCGAATTTTCCAGCACGAGCCGCGACGATCTCGATATTTTTACCGATCCGCGAATACGGCGTATTCCGGAAAGCGGCGAAAACTAAACGCAATCCTTTTACACATAATGCCGAGCGGCGATCGCTCGGTTATTTTTACGTCATTTTTGAGGGAGACCTATAAAGTAAAGAAATAAAATTTCTTAAAAACGCTTGCAAAATGATATTTTATTTATATAATCATATTAAGAAATTGTAAATCGATAGGAAGGGGCATGATCGTATGAAAAAGAACAAGCTCTATTTCAGCTCCGTGCTTTTGCTGCTGGCCTCCGTCATTAGTGCCTGCGGAAATGGAAGCGCTACCACTGGGACCGATTCCAAAGCGGCGTCGGGCGGGGAAGTCGCGAAGCCGAAAGGAGACCCGGTGAAGCTGGTCATGTACAGCTGGAGACCGGAAGACAAAGACGGCTACGCCAAAATTATCGAGGAGTTCGAGAAGGACAATCCGGGCATCAAGGTGGAATTCAAGCCCTTCAAATCGACGGAATACAATACGATCGTGACGAACGCCCTGCAGTCGGGGACGGGCGTGGACATCCTGCAGCTGCGTCCTTACGACGGGGCGAAAGCGCTGGCCGATGCGAACTATTTGACCGCCGTGGACAAGGTGAAAGGGATCGAGAATATTCCGAGCAGCTATTTGGACGCGGCCAGAGGCGGCGACGGCAAAGTATACGGCATTCCGTTCATGCTGAACAACGCGGTCATTTTCTACAACAAGAAGCTGTTTGACGACAACAGCCTGCAGGTTCCCGAGACGTGGGACGATTTTCTTAAAGTAAGCGATGCGTTGAAGGCGAAAAACATTACGCCGATCGCCCAATCCGGCAAAGCCGCTTACTTGCTGTCGATGACTCATACGGTTATCGGTGCAAGCGCTTACGGAGGCAACGAGTTCGTCCAGTCGCTGCTTAAAGGGTCCGTCAATTTCAAAGACGCCAAATTCGTCGATTCGATCAAACGGATGAAGCAGCTCGAAGCTTATTTCCCGAAAGATTTCGTCGCGATCGAGGACAAAGATGCGCAGGCGCTGTTCTACACCGGCAAAGCTGCCATGTACATAAACGGAAGCCACAGGCTGGAAACGTTCGAAGCGAACAAGGTTGCTTTCCCGATCGATTATATCCCCGGCTTCGCCGCCAAAAAAGGAGATCCGGCGCAAATTACGACGTGGGTGGACGGTTCCTACGGCATTGCCAAAAGCTCTAAGCACCAGGAGCAGGCCGCGAAGTTCATCGAATTCGTCGCCTCCAAGAAGTTCGGCCAGCTGTTCAGCGACACGCTCACCCGGGTCAGCCCGATTAAAGGAGTCGAACCGAAGCACCCGCTGCTCAAGAAAATGGCGGCCCAAAGCGAGAAAAACAGTACGCCGTACTTGCTGCTGACCCACTTCAGCCAAGGCACGCCGACGACGAAGACGACGTTCGAAGATTCGCTGCAGGGCATGTATATCGGCAAGCTGACGGTCGACAAAGTGGCCGAGGATACGCAAGCTTCCGCCGCCAAATGGTTCAAGCCGCAAGCCAAATAAAGACCGGGAGAACATACGATGGAAATAAGCGGCATCGACGTCATGCGCCAATCCGTTCCGCTCGTCAAACCGTTTAAGACGGCGCTGCGCACCGTATCCCGGGCGGAATCGGTATTGGTTCGGATGACATTGAACGACGGGAGGACCGGTTGGGGGGAAGCTCCTCCCACCGTCGTCATTACCGGGGAAAGCATGGAAAGCATCGAAGCGGCCGTTGCCTATACGTTCGCTCCGCTCTTGATCGGGAGAAGCGTGCTGGCCTACGAGCAGCTGCTGCAGTCCGTCCATCAATCGATGGCGGGCGCAAGCAGCGCCAAAGCGGCCGTCGATATGGCCGTCTACGATTTGGTGAGCCAATGCGCTCAAATGCCGTTGTATCAGTTTCTCGGCGGCTATAGGGACAAGCTGGAGACGGATTTCACGGTCAGCGTCAATACCCCCGAAGAGATGGGGGACGATGCGGCGGCCTACGCGAGAAACGGGTTTACGGTGCTGAAAATCAAGGTCGGCAAAGATTCGATCGAGCGGGACATCGAACGGATCCGGGAAGTCCGGCGGCGGGTCGGCAAAGACATCAAAATCCGGGTCGATGCGAACCAAGGCTGGCAGCCGAAGGAAGCGGTCCGGTCGATACGCCGGATGGAGGATATGGGGCTCGACATCGAGCTGGTGGAGCAGCCGGTAAAGGCGCATGACATCGACGGCTTGAAGACCGTTACGGATGCCGTCGAGACGCCGGTCATGGCGGACGAAAGCGTGTTCTCGCCGCTTCAGGCTTTCGACATCATTAGGCGCCGTGCGGCGGATATGCTCAATATTAAGCTGATGAAGTCCGGAGGCATCTATTACGCCCAGCTCATCAATCAGATGGCGGAGCAGTTCGGCATGGAATGCATGGTGGGCAGCATGATCGAATCGCGCGTTGCCGTCACCGCGGCGGCTCACTTCGCAGCAAGCAAAAAAAATATTACACGGGTGGATCTCGATGCGCCGCTTATGCTGCTCTACGACACGGTGGATGGCGGAGTCGAGTACGACGGGCCGAATATGCTGCTTCCCCGCGCGGCGGGGCTTGGCATTCGCAATGTGGTGCCTCGAGAGACGGAGGCTGCGCTATGAGTGCGCTCGCCAGGATGCTTGCGGCCGTATCCGTAGCAACCGTCTGGACATCGCCGGAATCGCCGAGACGTCTGGACGAACCGGCATTGCAAAACCCGGCGGATATAAGCGGCTGGATCGGCGCGCTGACCGTACCGGACAAGCTGAATTTGTCCGACGACAATCGGGTGCAGACGCAGGTTCTGTTCGGTACGGAGCTGTTCGTCGGGGAGGAGCGGGGCGATTGGGTTCTAGTTTATATTCCCGGGCAGATGACGTCGAAGCATGTAGACGGCTATCCCGGCTGGATGCCTAAATGTCAGCTGGCGGAGCCGCCAAGCCGACCGGTCGGTGCGGCATGGGCCGAAGTGCGGGCGATGCGGGCAACGCTCACGCTTGGCTCGAAGGAGCTGGAGCTCAGCTATTTAACCCGGCTTCCCCTATTGGAGGTGACCGCCGACGCGATAAGGGTGATTACGCCGGTCGGAGAAGGACTGCTCAGCCGGAAAGAAGCGGAGATCGCTCGCGATCCGGCAAAGTGCGGATCGTTGCCGGCCCATACGGGGAGGAGCATCGCAGAAGAAGCGGTCAAGTTTACGGGACTGCCTTACTTGTGGGGCGGGTTGTCTTCCTTCGGCTTCGACTGCTCGGGCTTCGCCTATATGATGCACAGGTCGCAAGGCATCGCGATTCCCCGCGACGCTTCGGACCAAGCCCGGTATGGCGATACGATAGCGCGGGACCATCTTGCGCCGGGGGACCTGGTCTTTTTTGCAGCGGATGAAGGAAAGGGCCATATTCACCACGTCGGCATCTACATCGGGGACGGCCGCATGATTCATTCTCCGGATTCGAGAGGCGCTGTAGAGACGGTGCCGCTGGACGAAGGGAAGCTCGGGAAAGAGCATTGCTTATCGAAACGATATTGGGGGGAGGGCGCCGCCTATGCCGGGTAATACGATCGAACGAGCGGAGGAAACGAACCTTTATAGGCCGCCAGTCAACCATAAAAGGCGGTTCGCGAAACATGGGGTCCATCTTTTTTTGCTGCCGGCTCTCCTCTTTTACGCAACATTTATGATCTATCCGATTTTCCAGGCTCTGCTCAACAGTTTTTTCTCGTGGAAAGGACTTACGAGAGGGTCGTTCATCGGCCTGCAAAATTTCATCCGGCTGTTTACCGAGTCTCCGTTCAAGGAGACATTCGTCCGGGCGCTCGGACATAATATCGTGTTTTTTATTGGCGTCATGCTGAGCAAGCTGGTTGTCGCCTTTATATTGGCGATGCTGATCAACAGCAAAATTCGCGGGAAAGAGCTGTTCAAAACAATCTTCTTCGTTCCGAAGCTGCTCTCCGTCATCGTAGTCGGCTTCTTGTTCAGTTTGATTCTGAATCCGACCTACGGCGCGTTAAATACGCTGCTCCGGGTCATCGGACTCGAGGAGCTCGCCAAGCCATGGCTCGGAGACCCGAACACGGCGCTTTACGCGATCATCCTCGTCAACAGCTGGTACGGCTTCGGCTTCGCCGTTCTGATTTTCCTCGTCGGCCTGCAGGCGATATCGCAGGAAGTTTACGAGGCGGCGAGAATAGACGGAGCCTCGGGCTTCAAGATGATCTATAAGATTACGATTCCGCTCGCCATGCCTTCCATTATGATTATGTCGATATTGACGTTTATCGGCGCTTTCGAAACGTTCGAGCTCATCTTTGCGATGCAAGGCTCGTCAGGCGGACCGTACTATTCGACGGATGTGCTCGGCCTTTACTTCTACCGGCTGGCCTTCGGTTCGGTAGGCGGAGGAGAATCGATCGGCTTGGGCTCGGCGCTGGCCGTCATCCTGCTGCTGCTGATTTCCGGGGCTACGGCGGTTTCGATGTATTTCTTCAAACGGAAGGAAGTCGAGCATTGATTGGAAATCTGTGACAGGAGGTAGCCTATGGCGCTGCGGCTGCAACAAACGGGAAAGTATATCGTCTTGTCCTTCTTCGCTTTCATTTCCCTATACCCGATCTTTCTGATGATCGCCTCTTCCTTCAAGACGAAGCAAGAAATTATTACGCATCCGCTCGGGCTTCCAAGCAGCTTTTCATTGGTAAACTATATATCGGTGTGGAAAAAAGTCCATTTCGCCGACTATTTTCTGAATAGCTTGTACATAAGCGCCGTATCCGTGCTGCTCATCTTGCTCGTATCGTCCATGGCGGCCTTTTATGTGGCGAGGTATTCGTTTCGCTGGAACGGCTTCCTGCTGTTCTTCTTCATGCTGGGGCTGATGCTTCCTATGAAGCTGGCGATCTCGCCGCTGTACATGATGATGCTGAAGCTGAAGCTGCTGGATACGCATAGCTCGCTGATTATCGTCTATGTAGCAGGCCACATTTCGTTTGCCGTATTCGTGTTTTACGGGTTTTTCCGGACGCTGCCCAAAGATTTGGACCAGAGCGCGCGGATCGACGGCTGCAACGATTTCCAGGTGTATTACAAAATCGTGCTGCCGCTCATGAGACCGGCCTTGGCGACCGTCAGCATCGTCGATCTGATCGGATATGGAACGATTTCTTTTACCCGCTTATCTTCATTAAAAGCACGGAGCTCGGGACGATCCCGCTCGGCATGCTGACGCTGTTCGGCGAATACGACACGGACTGGAACTTGCTGTTCTGCGGCTTGACTTTGTCTTCGCTTCCGATGATATTGGCGTTTCTATTTGCATCCAGACAATTTATCGAAGGAATGACGACGGGGGCGGTCAAGTGATGAAGAAGTGGATTACGTTCGATCTGGACGGCACCTTGATGCAAAATCCGTTCGGCAAATGGGTGTTTCCGGAAGTGGAGGAGCTCATCTCGAACCGGCTGCAGCGCCCGTTCCGGTCGACCGAAGCGCTTATCCGGGAGCATGAGCGGCGCATGGGGCAGAACCGGACGGTGGACGCCTATGATTGGGACGATATGGTCCGGCGGCTGCTGGACGAGCTGAAGCTCGATCTTGCCATCGATGTGGAGCAGCTCGTGCTGAAGCATTCTACGGCACCCAAAATATATTTGCTGGAAGAAACGGTCATCCCAACATTAATGAAGCTGAAAGAGCAAGGGTTCTCGCTTGCGACCGTTACGAACGGATTTTATAAATTTCAGTATCCGGTCATGAAGCAATTGGGGATAAGCGGATTGTTCGACGAGATCGTCACCCCCGAGCTGGCGGGCTGCGGCAAACCGGATGAACGCATTTTCCGTGGACTTCGGGAAAGCGGGCAAATTGTCGCTCATGTGGGAGACAGGCTCGATCACGACGTTTATTTGGCCAACCGATCGGGAGTCCCTTCCGTATTGATATATCGCGGCTTGTCCGAACCGCTTAGGGCGCTCGAACCGCAGAAACGGTCGGAGAGCGCACTGTTTCTACAATTATGCGAGGAGAAGCTGCAAGCGGAACATCCGCTCGCCGTAACGACTCCGTTTCCTCCCGCCTATATCCCGACCCACGTGCTGGATCGGATCGAAGAGCTGCCTGGTTGCATCCAATCTTTTTCTTCCTCTCTATTACTTTAGAGACATGCTCCCTGCAACTTAAATCATTACAATGATACTAGCCTGAACAGGTATCATAAAGAAAGCGGGAGAGAACAGATGAAAAAGAGTATGAAGTACGTTTTAGCCGCACTACTCGTCTTCGCATCGTTGTTTGGAGTTTCGTCGGCGGCATTCGCAGACGCGGCCATGGATTTCGAAGTAACCGCAGTCGGTTACGAGAACGGCGTTTTGAAGGCTACCGGGATTTTCAAGAACACCGGGGACAAAGCGATCGATACCGTCAATAAAGTCGATGTGAAAATTTTCTTGTACAATGACGCCGGAGACGGCACGGAGGCGGCCCACCAATATTTCTCCGACTTGAAGGTCAACCTGAAGCCGTCCGAGTCCGTCGAGTATTCGCTTGAGTTTACCGGCGTGCCGGAATATGTGGATGCTACCAAATGGAGCGCCGAAGAAGGCGAGTGGGAATTCACTTACATCGAGGAGCAAGCAGCTCCGGCTCCCGCTCCGGCTGCAGAGCCGGCCGCCGAAGCCGCCCTCGATTTCGAAGTAACAAGCGTCGGTTACGAGAACGGCGTACTGAAAGCAATCGGCAAGTTCAAAAACGTCGGCGGCAAAAACATCGATACCGTAAACAAGGTTGACGTGAAAATCTTCTTGTATAACGATGCCGGCGACGGCAAGCAAGTAGCTAATCACTACTTCACCGACTTGAAGGTAAATCTGAAAGCCGGCGAAGAAGTGGAATACACGCTTGAGTTTACCGATGTGCCGGAATATACCGATGCGACCAAATGGAGCGCAGAAGAAGGCGAATGGGAGTTTACTTATTTCGAATAAAGAACAAGATGCCGCTGGTTCGGGCTTAAGCCCGCTCCATGCGGCATTTTTTTGTCGAGTGCTCCCTCGGAAGCGGATCTTCACTTTCAGGGGAATATTTAGTCGGGGGCTCCCCCGGAAGTAATAGGAATAAGCTGCGAAGCTGGTCTTCACTTCCGGGGGATAATTAATGGATCAGCTTCCATTCTTTGGCCTGCGCTACGGCTTTCATTCTTTTGCTGACGCCGAGCTTGCCGAAAATGTTTTTGATATGGTTTTTGACCGTGCCGACGACAATGTCGATCTGCTCGCCGATTTCCTGATTGGAAAGCCCTTTGGCCATCAGCTTCAGCACTTCCAGCTCCCTCGCGGTCAGCGGATCGACAAGTACGGGTGTCGGGGTGACGCCGGCCGCCTGAGCGGAGACGACCGTTTTCTCGACCGATTGCAGCATTGTCCGTACATAATACGTCTGCAAGGCGAGCAGCTGCAGCACATCTTCCCGATTCAACGCGAAAGCGTGCGTGGCCGTACTGTGTTCCAAATACAGCAGCAGGTTCGGATGGCCGGGCTTCGTTACCGGCAGGCACGCGATCGATTTCGGCCGCTGATCGCGTATGTAACGGTCTTCGCGGAACCGCTCGTCGATACCGGCGTTATCCAGCTTGACGGCCGTCAGGAAGGAGGCCGAATAACGGACTACGTCGCCCGCCAAATGCGGATACTGCTCTAGCGGAACGGATTCGAGGGACGGCGCATTGCCGTTATCCGGCAGCATGACGATTTCCACAAGCAGCTGTTCCCCTCTCTCCACGAGAAGGCAGCCTTTCTCGGCTCCGGTGTTCTCGATCAGGATATGGATAAGCTTGGACAGCAGCTGCTCCAGGTCGGCTTCCTCCAGAAAAGATTGAGCCGCCTTCAGAACGCTGGTCAAATTCCGTTCGTCGGAAGCATGACTGGACAGAAGGCTAGGCAATTCCGGCTCCGTACCTCCCCTATCGGTTACGGTCGATTCCTTCGGCGCGAGGCCCGGGTAACGATCCAGCATCGAGCGGGCTTTCACGATCGCCCCCCACTCCATGTAGCTCTCATAAGCATCGGTCAAATAGACGCGGGCGACCTTCTCGATTCCTTTGGATAAGTAAAATTTCGCGAACAGCTCGCTTGCGATCGCTTCACATTGGACATGCCCGGCTTCGCGGGCGGATAGCAGCGACTTGTGGTAGAGGCCGATCGCTTCCGACTCGCGGCCGGCGATTCTGGCTAACTCTGCGGATATAAGCTCGTGCTTGTGCAAGTAGTTTGCCGGGCTGACGGCTGACCATTGCTTCATTTGACCATGGAGTTGTTTCAAAGATGCGCGTCTTGCCGGCTTCTCGCTATCCGCAAACGTATCCCATGCCGCACATAGGGACAGCGCGTAAAAGAAATGGTGCTCTTGCAGATGCGGGACAAGCCTGGCACGGGGAATGTAGGGGAGCGCCGCTTCGGCAGCCATGATGGCTTCCCGGTAGTTGCCCAGTATATAGTGTATTTGGGACCGGTATGTGTAGTTTCGAAAAAACTGAATAGGGCGGTATTCTTTGCCCTTGATCATGCTGCGCATGGAATGCTTGTTCAGCCGTTCCATGGCGGGACTCGCAAAGTCGTTCGTCAGTCCTTGATAATCGCTGACAAGCTGCATATAGTTGCAGAACGCCATAAGGCGGAACGAGTTTTTCGTTTCCAGCATCGTAAGCAAATACGATTGCGCGAGACGGTACAGCGGCTCCAACGTGCCATGAACGTATACCGCGTTGGCATGGTCGGTCATCGCCATCCCGGCGTAAACGAAGTCGCCTGCTTCGAGACATTGCCGCACCGCATGGAGGAGCATAGCCGAATTGGCTTCCCCGGACATCTCCCATTGGCACAACGCTTTGCCGAGCATATACGCAAGCTTCCCCTGTATTGCCGGATGCGAGGCGGTTTCGGACAGCGCATAGGCGGCTTTAAGCAGCCGTAATCCGGCCTCGTAATGCTCCAGCTCGTTGCAGAGGTGAAGCCCGAACGTACCGTATATGACAAGGGAGGCGGGCGTGTTGCCGTGCTTCAAGGAAAGATTGAGCATTTTGCCGATCATGACGGAGTAGACGTCTTTATCGGTAAGAAGAGCGGGGTACGCCAGAAGCATGATCATATCGGCGATGGCGCATACGTCCGGATTCGTTGCATGCGGCAAAGCGGTCAACCGGACGATGTCGGCCGCAGCGAGCTTCTTGGCGGCGGCTCTCTCTTTGGAGACCGCACCGGCACCCGGGTATCGGGGGATGCGGACGTTGAACTGCTGCAAGCTTTGCAAGCCGAGCGTAATCGCTTCGGCAAACTTCCCTTTGTTCACGTGCAGCGTAATTTGAAGGCGATGTACGCGTGCGCGCTCCAAACGATTTCTTGCGCGAAGCAGCAACTGGTCCAGCAGCTTCTCCGAGGAGGGGGAGCTCCCGCTCAAATATAAGCATTCGGCATAGTTCAAGCCGAGTTCGAAGCAAAGCTCGAATGTGCTGCTCCAATCTTCTGCCGTGATCCGGTCCAACGCCGAACGGTAATATCGCGTGGCGGCTTCGAAAGCGGATGAAGCTTTGGCGTTACGGCCATCGGCCATGTTCCTTTCGATTCGTTGCATCCGATCGGCCTTTGACGGCTGCATATTAAGGGATCACCTGGGAGATTCAAAATCAATCATTAGGTAAATAGTACCATTGAATCCCCAGAATAAACAACGGGGTACAACAAAATTCGCACCTGATCCGCAGGTCGGCAATGAGCCTTATTGGGCATCGGGATCCATTCCTTTCGTTTCTTGGCCGAACCCTAACACAGCGAGCGCTCCCAGTACAATTGAAGCGAAAAACAACAGGAAGACGGCGGAAACGGCCGTTCCTCCCGCCACAAGCATACCTACGACGTACGGACCGATTACGCCCCCGATCCGTCCGAATGAGGCGGCAAGCCCGACGCCCGTGGAACGGATCGCCGTCGGATACAGCTCCGGCGTGTAGGCATACATCGCGCCCCAGGCGCCCAGATTGAAGAAAGACAGGCACATCCCGGCCAAAACGAGCATTCCCTCTGAACCGGCGGTGCCGAACCATACGGCGCTGACCGCCGTCATCAGCAAGTAAGTGACCAGCACGAATTTGCGGCCGAGCTTCTCGATCAAATAAGCGGCCGTAAAATAACCGGGAAGCTGCGCCAGCGTAATGATCAGGACATATTGAAAGCTTTTGACGAGATTGAAGCCCTTCAGCACCATGACCGTCGGCAGCCACAGGAACATTCCGTAATAAGAGAAAACGACGGTGAACCACAAAATCCACAGCGTAACGGTCGATCTGCGGTATTTGGCCGACCAGACGGATGCGAGGCGCCGCCGAAAAGACAGCCTGGCGCTTCGCAGTCCGGTGTACCGGGGCGGGTCTTGGATGCTGCGTCTTAATACAAGAGCGTACAAAGAAGGCAATGCACCGATCAGGAAAGCCGTACGCCAGCCGTATGCGGGAATGACGAAGTAGGAGATCAGTGCCGATACGATCCAGCCGGCCGCCCAGAAGCTTTCCAGCAGAACGACCGCACGCCCCCGATCGTGCAGGGGGACCGATTCGGAGACGAGCGTGGAAGCGACCGGCAGTTCTCCGCCCAAGCCGAAGCCGGCGATGAACCGCAAGTAGCACAGCATGGCGAAGCTCGCCGCCAGCGCGGACAATCCGCTCGCGATAGAAAAGATTAGAAGTGTCCAAATAAGCACGGCCCGCCTGCCGTAACGATCCGCAAGCGAGCCGGCGACTGCCGCGCCGAAGGCCATGCCAACCGAATTCGTGGCCGTCAGCAGGCCGATCTGCTGCGGTCCGAGCTTCCATTCCACGGCAAGGGCGGCAACGATAAACGACACCAGGCCGACATCCATCGCGTCGAATAGCCAGCTGATGCCGGTGCTGAACAGCAGTTTTCTTTGTTTAGGCTCGCGAAGCAGCGCTAATTTACTCATAGGACGGCCAACATCTCCACATTTTTGTTCTCTATTATTTGCATAAATTATCCTGTTTATGTGGGGAGTTCCGGTGCGGAAGCGGTAAGTATCCCATTACCGGAACGTCATGGAGAAATCAGTTCACACGTGCATAAGGATATGGTACGATCAACATATAATGCCATTATTAGGAATAGGGGTGCGGCGATGAAAGGTATGATGCGGAGGATGATACAGCGGAAAGTGCAGCGTGCGATATCCATGCAGCGGGAAGTGCAGCATATGATATCCAGCTCCGATCAACCTAGGTTTATCAACCCTCCGGCTTTTCGAATGGTTGGAAAGCTGGTGAAATACTGGCTCTGGCTGCTCTCCGTCGTCCTTCTCTCCATGGGTGTTTTCATCTTTATCACGTTTCCGTTCTTTATATGCTTCGTTTACTTTTACTGGTTGTTCTCGCGCACTTGGAAAGGTCACGGGTATTCCATGAAGCTGCTTCACGGTTCGACGGCGGGACTATGGATCGTATTTATCCTGTTTGCCTCTCCGATTCGAGGATTAGTGGAAGCCATATTTTTCTGAAGAGAAGGGGGAGCATGGAATGGCAGATAAGCCTGAACTCAGCTTGCTGTATCCGCAAGGGGGGATGCAAAGAGCGTCCGGTACGGCCGTAGCGGAGCCGACACTAGTATCGGCGCTCGCGGCGGAATCGTTATTCGGCGTCATGCGCAATACGAACCGGTTTAAGCCTCATCAGAAAAATCCGATCGGTTATTTTACCGACAAAATCGAAGTTATTTCTTATAGACTCGACGTATTGGAAGATTTAATGGATAACGAACCGTTGGCCAAGCTGCTGCAGACGCTGCTGCCCGATCTCGAGGATATGAAGGAGCTGCAGCAGATCGATAAAGTGCAAGCCACCGATACGGCGGCGGAGCTGACCAGCATTTCCGAGATCGAGCTGTATATCGGTCTTATCGATCGGCTGTACGATTTTTTCCAAAAAGAACGGGTGACGCTGCGGTCGGCCGGCTTGCGCGCTTTGGCCGAACAGCTGAAACGAATAGGCGAGAGCGGGCCGTTCCGCAATCTGAAGGCGGAATATGATAGAATTTCGACCAGCATCAGAAGTATCAAGAGCATCACGGTCGGTGTCAATCTGGACGAACAATTCCGGCCGTACGAGGCCGGTGTCGTTGCCGTTCATGAGTCGAGGTTCCAATCCGGCAAAATTATCGACAAATTGCTCAGAATGGATTTCAGCAATGATCCTTTCAACTGTATAGCGCCGCTGGAAGTCGTAGGAAAAGGGTTGACGCACGAACAGACGAACGGCTTCCGGGCCGCCGTCAACAGTGCGCTCAATACGGTGTTTAAGTCCTCGATCCGGAGCTGGCGGCCGGTTGTTCGGGCTTATACGTATTCCGAGTCCAAATTTCTGATCAATCTCGTGGACGAGATCCGCTTTCTCCTGGGAGGAGTATCGCTTGTCAACAAGCTGCGGGATGCCGGAGTTCCCGTATGCAAGCCGCGTGTGGAGCCGAAGGAACGCAAAGCATTCGAGATCAACGGCCTGTATAACCCCGCGATCGTGCTGGATCAACAAAAGATATTGGATGAGAGAGCGACCAACAAGGTCGTGCTGAATCCGATCAAGTTCGATGCGAACGGGATGATCTACATCCTGACCGGACCGAATCAGGGAGGAAAGACCGTATTCGTGCAGGCGGTCGGCATCGCGCAGCTGTTGTTCCAGCTGGGGATTTTCGTACCAGCTTTCTCTGCGTCGATGAGTCCGGTCGATCAAATCTTCGTTCATTTTCCGGACGACAGCGACCGCAAGGCGACCGGCAGATTCGGCGACGAATGCCAGCGGCTTATGACGATTTGCCAGAAGCTGACCGAGCACAGCTTGCTGCTGATGGACGAGACGTTCTCGGGGACGAGCGCCTTGGAAGCGAATTACATTGCCGAGCAAGTGCTTCTAGGCTTGCGTACGGCGGGCTGCCGGGTGCTGTTCTCGACGCATTTGCACGAGCTGGCGAGGAGCATCGACGACTTGAATAAACGGGCCGATTCGGATACGGGCCGGATCGACAGCCTCACGGCCGAACTGGAAGCGGAGCATTCGGATACCGGCAGACGGAGCTACAAAATAAGCCGTTCCCGCCCGGCAGGCACCAGCTACGCGCGGGACATAGCGGAAAAGTACGGATTGACTTACGAGGGATTGATGGCTTCCTTGCATAGACGGGACAGGAATGAGCCGGAAGCGTTATAGAAGGTTCTGCAAATCAATAAAGCCGGTAACTCCAATCGGAGGTTACCCGGCTTTTTTGCGTCAAGCCTATAGCTCAGCCAAAATGCGGGCGATCCGCCCGCTGTCTTCTTCCCGGTATACATGCTCATGATAGTGGGTCTGGCGAACGTCGATCCATCCTTTTTCGACGGCTAAGGCATAATAATCATCATAGCGAAACCTCCATCACCGCAAGGTTTTGGAGGTTTCTTTGCCGCTATGCTCCGCTTATCCCCATATCTCGGGCCAATTGCGGAATCGTTCTGCGGAAAGAGTCGGCCCCGCGCCTATCAAACAGTCGGGTTCCATTCTTCCTCATGGACATTACGCTCGCGATCCAGCTGTTCGTCCAGCCGGTCTCGACGCACCACGGGCCCCAGCCGTTATCCGCGGAGCTGCCCCAATATTCCCACTTCACATCGTCGAAGCTGCGCATCCATGCGCCGTCGAGATAAGGATGGGCAGCGGATCTGACCTGGATCCGGCACAAGAAGGAGATGAGCCGGTCTTCCGCTTCCTTCAGCTTGACGTCTCCGGTCGCCGCATAAGCTTCATGCAAGCCGATCAGCGCCCAGTTGGCCGTATACAACAGATCGCATACGGGATCATCTTCTTCCTGCATCAAGGATGCTTCGTGCTTGCCGTATTCTTCATTCGAACGCGGAGGCGGATAACGGCCGTTCTCCAGAGGCCCCAGAATATCCCGGACCGAGCCGCACGGCTCCATTCGCGACAGCAGCATATCCGTCATTCGGGTCAACCAGGAGCGATGCTCCTCGGTGTCCTCGATCTCGACCAGCAGCGACAGCGGAAGTATCATTCGCGCGATTTCCTGCGTCAAACCGTTCGTCCATGTCCAGCGAGACGGCGT
This sequence comes from Paenibacillus mesophilus, assembly GCF_005938385.1. GTDB lineage: Bacteria > Bacillota > Bacilli > Paenibacillales > NBRC-103111 > Paenibacillus_AB > Paenibacillus_AB mesophilus. Next base: position 109,997 of record NZ_VCRA01000015.1, on the reverse strand, counting down.
CGCCTCCATCGTGATGCGAATCGCCTTCTTCGCTTTCGAGAGAAACGGCTCGCAGCCCGTCATCGCATAAGCCCACAAATAACAAGCCCATAAATAGCACTGGTAATGGGGGGCCAAGTGGATGTAAGACTCGCCTTCATAAAACTTCCAATCGCGACCGTTTGCAAACGATTTGCCGGTTTCCAGAAAAGGACGCCGGAAGCCGTCGGTGCCCGCAGTACGGAGGTTGCCCAGCAAGCAAGCCGAAACCCGTTCATCCCAACGATCGGTATCCAAGACGGAGCGTGCGGCTAGCGTTGCCAATATGACACGGGCATTGTCGTCGCCGTAAAACACCGGCCTGCGGTCGTACCAATTGACAAGGCCGTAGTCCGAATCCCCCGGACGGTCGTTGTAAAAGCTGCGGTCCATCCAAACCGTGTCGAGCATTTGCTCCGCCAATTGCTTGCTGTCCGGATTCCCGTGAACCGTATAGTCGAATGCAAAAGCCATCGCCGACTCGGCGATGCAATCCGCTCGGAGCCATGCGCGCATGAGCTGCTTTCCGTCGCTGCGTATATTCGATTCGAACCCTTCGATCACGCCTTTATTGGAATCGATGCTATATACCGCATGACCGCGAAACCATTGCATCGAACGGAGAAGCGCTTGCGATTCCGCATCATGCGGCAGAGGCTCGTCCTTGGTCCACTGCGTGCGCACGGCCGGCTCCCATCGCAACGCTTCCGCTGCATGCGGATAACCCGCCCAAGTCAGTATGCGCTTCCAAACGGTATGCCAGACGGCAAGCGGCGCATAACGTCCACCGATAACGCGGCTTAAGGCGCTTGCAGCGATCAGCACGTCCCGATTTGGCAATTGGTAGAGGAGCGGCACGGCCGAGTCCGGCAGTCCGAAAACCGCCTTGTCATAGCCGGTTACGCGTGCGAGAACGAGATGAACCGCCGCCTTGTCCGGCATTTCGAGAGGAACGTACCAGCAGCCGTGCATGGCCATGATCGTCATCGGCTCCGCTTGCGGCGCGAACATGTCCGAAGCGGCGACGACCCGCTCTCCGCTCGCCGATTTTGGGCTCCCGACGGTCAAACCGGAGAATGATTGCGGATATTCCACATAAAGCTTCAAACGTTTGCTTTCAATCACTTGTAGATGACTTTCATTTAATACGGGACCCGCTGCCGGATACCGGTCGGACATAATAAACAACCCGGCTTCTTCGGCAGCTTGCCGCAGCGCATCGTCCACATTGTCGAATCGATCGACGCCTATGCCGGCTTCCCGCAATGCGCGGTACATATCGTTTTGGTCCGAACAGCACAAAAACAATCGTTTCCCGTTTTTTTCGTCATGCCTTACCGCCATAATCACTTTCCCTTCTGCCGGATAAATGCAAGATGCTACAGGGCTAGTATACTAAAGCCGCTATTCCGTGTATTGTGCTGAACTCGCCGGGATTTTGTACATTTTATCGGAGAATGAACGGGCTGTCGGAATGCCGCAAATTTTTTATATCCGCAGACTTCATATATATGATATATTCTATATAAAGTTAATAAATATTATATAATAAAGCGAGGTCATCCAATGAGAAGTTTAAAAAGAGCCGTCCATCTTGACTTCCACACGATGCCGAACGTAACCGATTTTGCCGAGCATTTCGACGCGAAGTCATTCGCCCGTACGCTGAAAGACGCCAAAGTCGACTTCATCAACGTATTCGCGAAGTGCAACCTCGGCTTTGCCTACTATCCTACGGCGATCGGTATTCCGTATCCTTACATGAAAGGCGATATGCTCGGGGAAATGGTGGAGGAATGCCACAAGGAAGGGATCGGGGTGGCGGCTTATTTCAATATCGGCCTCGATCACGAGATGGCCCGCAAGCGGAGAGAATGGACGGTCGTCAACAAGGACGGACAAGTCATATGGGGGGACCGTACGGGCAATTTTTTCCGGCTTATGTGTCTCAATTCGGGATATAAGGATTACATGCTCGGGATGATTCGGGAGGTGGTGGAGCGGTACCCGATCGACGGCGTATTTCTCGACTGTCTCGTGATGAATCCGTGCTACGGGAACGAATGCCAGGAGGAGTTGAAGGCATGCGGTCAAGATCCTTTGAACGATCAAGCCGTGCAGTCGTTTACGAGGCAAAAGGTGATCGATTTTTGCTGGGACGTCAAAAAAATTACCGGTGACGATATTTTGCTGCTGCCGAACGGACTCGGCCATATTCATTGCGAAGGGATGGGCTCGCATATCGAAATCGAATGTTTGCCCGGGGCGTGGGGCTACGATTACTTCGCAGCGCAAGCCGCCTATACCCGAACGCTCGGCAAGCAGGTGCTCTACATGACCGGACGGTTCCATGCAAGCTGGGGCGATTTCGGCGGGCTGAAGAGCAAGGCTTCGCTGGAATACGATTGCTGGGATGCGATCAGCAACGGGATCGCTACTTCGGTAGGCGATCATATGCATCCCCGGGACGGACTCGATCCGGCGGTATACCGGCTTATCGGCGAGGTGTACGCCGACATCGAACGGTATGAGCCGTGGACCGACGGCGCGCAGGCCGCAGCCGAAATCGCGGTCGTCCTGCCTGCGGGAAGCGATCTGGGCGCGAACAATCCCCGCTTTCCGAAAGGGCAGAAGCTGCTGTATGCGGCCGCCCGCATGCTGGGGGAACTGAAGTATACGTTTAATATCGTCGAGGAGAAAGGGGATTTCTCGGGTTACCAAGTAATCGTCCTTCCGGACGAGATCACGATAACCCCGTTGCTGCAGGAGAAGCTGGAGCGTCATCTTGCCGCCGGAGGAGGGATCATAAGCACCGGCTTCTCCGGGTTGGACGCCGGACGGACGAAGTTCGCGATCGACGCCTGGAACATGGAATACAAGGGGGCTGATACGCGGAACGTTTCCTACTTCAAAATGCTGGAACGATCGGAGCGGTTCGATCCGGACTTCACGTACGCCGTATACAAGCAAGGGATTATGCTGGAGGGGAAACCGGGCGCCGAAACGATAGCCGACGATTATGACGCGTATTCGAACAAACATTGGGACGGCTTCCATGGTTACTACTATACGCCGCCCAAGAAGGCTTCCGGCCTTCCTGCCGTTCTGCGTTCGGGACGGGTGTATCAAATCGGCTTTCAGCTGTTCCTCGGATACGGCGAGAACGCCTATCCGGAATACAAATATTTGCTCCAGCACTGTATCGCGCAGTTTATGCCCGATCCACTCGTCCGTTGCGAACGAATCCCGTCGACGGCGAGGGTTGCGGTCACGCGGAAGGATGGGATGGACATCGTTCACGTGAAGACGACTTACCCTGAGCTTCGCGGTAAGTATAACGTCATCGAGGAGCATAATGTCGTTCACGGCGGCGTCGTCAGCCTTCGCGGAGAAGACGTCAAGCAAATTTATTCCGCTCCGGACCGGAAGCCGATTCCTTACGATATCGCCGACGGATATGCGCGCATCCGGCTGCCGGAAATTCCGGGCTACCTGATGGTGGTCGTCGAACGGTAACCGCCGAATCCCATAAAGAAGCGGACTCCGTTGGTGCAGGGAGTCCGCTTTTTTGTTGCATAGGAAATTATGCGAAGCTAATTTCTGTGAATAACGGGGGCTCCCCCAGAAGTAATAACAATAGCTTTGATCGATGCAATTCAGCGAAGCACATTCGTGTTCCAGTTGAAGCTAATGTTGCGAGAGCAGCAAAGCTGCTCCGACGGAATCGGCGTCGGAGGCCAGCTTCACTTCTGGGGGATTTGTTCCTTTGCCACAGCACCTGTTACCCGCCCAGCAAATCTTGCATTTTGCCGAGCAGCCGGTTCCAATCGACCGGCTTCGTATCGAAGTCGTCGCAGCCGGCATCGAGCGCCCGTTCCCGGTCGCTCGACATCGCATGGGCCGTAAGCGCTATAACCGGAATATGCCGCGTGCCGGGCGACTGCTTGATTCGCTTCGTCGCTTCCCAGCCGTCGATCTCGGGCAAGCTCATATCCATCAGGATGAGATCGGGCAGCTCATTCGAAGCCATCTCGATGCCTTGCCGGCCATCGATCGCCTCGAGCACCTGGTATCCCTTGCGCATAAGACGGCGGCTCAGCATATCGCGGTTCATTTCGTTGTCTTCCACGAGCAATATTTTGTGCATCGGCGACTCCTCGTTTCTTTAACTAAAGGCGGAACATGAAAGCTATGTCTTTCATACGGGCACCCGCCGATCTATCAGGTTGAGGAAAAGGTCCACGATTTCCGGATCGAAATGGGTTCCCCGACGGCTGCGGATTTCCTCGACCGTCTCTTCCGTTGTCCATGCTTTCTTGTAAGGCCGTTCATGGGTCAATGCATCGTAAAAGTCGGCCAGCGCCACGATTCGGCCCGCGAGCGGGATTTCATCGCCCTTCAAACCGTTCGGATACCCGCATCCGTCCCATCGCTCGTGATGGGTCAACGCGATCACCCGGGCTACCTGCAGCACCGGGAACAAGCTGCCTTCCAGTATGCTCGCTCCGATGGACGTGTGGGTTTTCATATGCTCGAATTCTTCATCGGTAAAGCGGCCCGGCTTCAGCAATATTTGATCCGGAATGCCGATTTTTCCGATATCGTGCAGCGGAGCGGCGAGCCGGATCAGCTCGGCTTCGCTTTCGGGAAGTCCCAACTCGCGGGCGATCAAGCCGGACATTTGACCTACGCGCTGAGTGTGCTGCTCCGTCATGTCGTCCCGGTACTCCGAAGTTCTGCCGAGCAGCTCCAATATTTCGAACTTCGCTTTCTCGAGCTCTTTCGTTCTTTCCTTGACCCGGTTTTCCAGCTGCGAATTATGACTATGCAGCTGCAGGTGGAGGTATCGCGTTTTTAACAAATTCGTTATTCGGAGAACGACTTCCGTTTTATCGAACGGCTTCGTCAGGAAATCGTTCGCGCCGTCGTGCAGCGCCTTCTGTTTGGCTTCGCTCGAGACGTCGGCGGTCAGTACGAGAATCGGCAAGTACTGCTGCTCGCTGACTTTGCTCCGAAGCAGCTTCAATGCCGTAAATCCGTCCATCACCGGCATGTGCAAATCCAGCAGAACGATGTCGGGAGCGAGCTCGTCGTATAGCGAATCGATAAGCAATGGATCCGTCGTCGACCGCCAATTGGAAAATCCGGCCCGGCTCAAAATCCGCTCCAACAAACTTACGTTATACTCCTGGTCGTCCACGATGAGAAACTTGGCGCTGCGAATCCATTCGTCGTCCATAGCAATGCTCCTTACGGTCCGGTCCCGTCAAATGTCGCGTGTAAAGAACCGGGATTTATGTCCGTTTGTTTCCGAAGTTATAGTTGGACTAGGCAAAAGGCAATAGTTCGCCTATCCTACCAATCATGATCAGAAACATGTTATCTTATGGTAAAGAATGGTGTCAACAAGTGTTAAATGGGCTTTATTACGCGATTGATCCATGAATCTTAAATATGCTTCGCCGCTCTCGCTCGCTGGCAAAAACCATTATTTTCTATGAAACCGCCGCCGCTTGTCCTTTCTCGGGATGTGACGTGCAGATGTGAGGTTTTTTCGCGAGGTTCGTTTTATAATGGAATAGAGAATCGTCAAGTTTTGGATGCCGGAGGAAACGCATGATAAGGGCCGTATTGATCGACGACGAGGAGCATGCTCTGGATTTGCTCGACATAATGCTTACGGATATAGGCGGTGTGACGGTAGTGGGGAAGTTCAGCCGCGCAGCCGACGCTTTGGACGAGATGGCCCGGCTGGAGGCCGACCTTGCCTTTCTGGATATCGAGATGCCGGGAATGAACGGCTTGGCTGCAGCGGAACGGTTATTGTCGGTCAATCCCGGATTGACCATCGTGTTCGTAACCGCATATCAGCATTATGCAGTCAATGCCTTCGATTTGGAAGCGATGGACTATTTATTGAAGCCGGTATCGAAAAGCAGGCTGCTCAAAGCGTTGGACCGATTCCACAAGAAGCGCGAGCCGCAGCGCGGAGAGGCAGCTTCGGAGGAAACGATGCCGGCCGAAGGGGACAGGCCTCTGCGTTTGCGGCTGAACGTATTGGGCAGTCTGGAGTTATACGACGCCGGCCATCATCTCGTATCGTGGCGTACCCGGAAAGTGAAGGAGCTGTTCGCCTATCTTTGGTACGCTCAAGGAGCGCCGGTTCACCGCCACCGGATTGTGGGCGATTTATGGCCTCATACCGAGGCGATGCGGGCGCAGCCTTTATTTCATACGACGTTGTATCATTTGAGAAGCTTGCTGAAGAAGCTCGGCTACCCGAGCGCCATTTCCTTTGCCGACGAGCGTTATGTGATGCGGACCGACTTTATTCAAAGCGATGTCGATAGGTTGAAGGAATTGTCCGATAAGAACGAAGGCGGATTCGTTAAAGAATGGCTCTCCCTGTACCGGGGCGATTTGCTGGAGGACGAGGACTATCCGTGGTCGGCTCCGATGCGCCAGCAGGTGCGGACGGATTACATACGGATGCTCGAGTGGAACGCTTCGTCCGCATCCGGCGAGGAACGGGAATCGATTTGGAGAAAGCTGATCACGCTGGAGCCCTACTCGGAAACTTATTACGACAAACTGCTGCAGCTGTTGGCCGAAACGGGAAACGTCGCCGCCATTCACAAGCTGTACGAAGAGCTGCGGGACCGGCTCGGCAAAGAATTGGGCTTGCAGCCGTCCAGCCGGATTAATAGCTTTATGGACAATTATAGGTGAAGAGCTTCCTGCAACGAAGGAAGCTCTTCTTTGCCGTGCGGCGAACGTTCCTGGCGGTCAGCCGTCGCGGTATTCGCTCGGAGATTGGCCCGTATGCGTCTTGAACGCCCGGGAGAAGGCATACAAATCCGGATAGCCGATGGACAGGGCGATCTCTCCTACGGACAGACCCGTATCGCGCAGCAGCTCTTTCGCACGGTCGATTCTAAGCCGAAGCAGAAACTGCTGGGGAGCGAGGCCGTACTTTTTGGCGAAGGCTTGGGAGAAATGGGTGCGATGAACGCCTACGAGCTGGGCGAGCTGCTCTATGCGAAGCGGTTCAGTGTAATGCAGGCGCAAGTAGCGGACCGCCCAATCAATCCATTCCCCTTCGGCGGAATAACCAATGTACGTTTCCTTGGAGCCGTTGGAGGCGGTAAGCTCCAGCATGGCGAATAGCTGAAGGATAAAGGCGGTCAGCTTCAGTCTGCCTGCCCGCTTATCCCGGATATACTCCTCGGCTTGTTTCAGCGCGTCGCGGACGGAACGGCTGATGGCTTTGAGCCGGTAGGGCCGCTCCTGCGTTATGCCGGACATTTCCAGCAGCGCTCTCGTCTGCGGTCCGTCCATCGTCAGCCATAGCATACGTAGAGGCGTCTGCGCCGCCGGTACGGTGCGGTATTTGTACGTCATATGCGGGAATAAACAAAATAGATCCCCTTTGTTCATCCTGATCGATTGGCCGTCATACTCCAGCTCTGCGCAACCGTCAATCATAAAATGGAGGCCGAAGCAATCGATTTGTTTCGGTCCGGCTTCATAATTCGCTTTCGCCGTATTGATTCCGGCTCTGACGAGCCAAATTCCGCCCGACTTCTCGAATCCGGTAGGAACGTTGAACCAATAGTCCGCGTATTCGCTGGTATACTCCCGCATAGTCGGCAAGCTCCCTTACCCTACATTTTGATAAATACATTATGGTATTTCCAACGGCCGCGATGCAAGCTAAATTGAAGATATGGCCGATGGAGATCGACTTGAACTTTCTCGAGAGGAGCTGTAGCGCACTTGAAGCGACCGAACATTTTGCTTATCACGAGCGATCAGCAGCATTGGAATACGCTCGGGATGAACAATCCCGAGCTAAAGACACCGAACCTCGACCGGCTGGCAAGCGAAGGGACCACGTTTACGCGGGCGTATTGCCCGAATCCGACCTGCACGCCGACCCGCGCTTCCATTATTACGGGGATGTACCCGAGTCAGCATGGCGCCTGGACGCTCGGCACGAAATTGCTGGAGGACCGGCATACCGTCGGCGAAGATTTTCAGTCCGCAGGCTACAAAACCGCGCTTGTCGGCAAGGCGCATTTTCAGCCGACACGGGCAACCGGGAACTATTCCTCTCTGGAATCGATCGGGATTTTGCAGGACTTGGATTTCTGGCGTAAGTTCAACGGTCCGTTCTACGGCTTCGATCATATCGAGCTGGCGCGGAATCATACGAACGAATTTCTGGTCGGGCAGCATTACGCGATCTGGATGGAGGAGAAGGGCTGCGCCAACTGGAGAGATTATTTCCTGCCGCCGACCGGTACGATGGAAAGGACGCTGCACAAGTGGGCCATTCCGGAGCAATATCATTACAACACTTGGATTGCCGAGCGGTCGGGTGCACTGCTGGAGCAATACAAGCAAAACGATGAGCCGTTCTTCCTATGGTCCAGCTTCTTCGATCCCCACCCGGATTATTTGGTCCCGGAGCCATGGGATACGATGTACGATCCGGAGCGGTTGACGATACCGGAGCTATCGCCCGGAGAGCATGACCGGAATCCTCCGCATTTCGGAATGACCCAGCAAGAGAAGCCGAACTTCAGCCATCTGCAGGAATCGGGCTTCAGCACTCACGGCTACCGCTCTCATCTGCTGCCGGAAGACGAGCGGAAGAAGCTGGTGGCAACTTACTACGCCATGGTCAGCCTGATGGACAAATATATCGGCCGTATTTTGGACAAGCTCGAAGAGCTCGGACTCGCCGACAATACGATTGTAGTGTTCACGACCGACCATGGACATTTTTACGGGCAGCACGGCTTGCAGTACAAGGGCGGATTCCATTACGAGGATCTGATCAAGCTTCCGTTCATCGTCCGTTATCCGGGTCATGTGCCGGCGGGGAAGCGGTCGGATGCGATCCAGTCGCTTGTCGATTTGGCTCCGACATTCTTATCGTTGTCCGGCATCGAGGTGCCTTGCGCCATGACGGGAATCGACCAAAGCGCGGTATGGCAAGGCAAGGCCGAGCGCGCGCGCGATCACGCGATCTGCGAGTTCCGTCACGAGCCGACGACGATTCATCAGAAAACGTATGTGGGCGAACGATACAAAATAACGGTCTACTATAACGAGACTTACGGCGAATTATTCGATCTCGGGGAAGATCCGGGAGAGCTGCGCAATTTGTGGGACGAGCCGGAAGCACTGGCGCTTAAATCCGAGCTGCTGCTTAAGTATATATGGGCCGAGCTCGGCAAAGAGTCGATGCCGATGCCGCGTATTTCCCATGCCTGACACGTAACCGAAAAAAGAAAGCTCCGACCCTCGGATGCCGAGGGTGCGGAGCTTTTTTTGAACTATCAAAATGTTTAAGTTCTTTACCGTACTAAATGCATCGTAAATGGAGCTTTCAGTTCTATATATGATGGCTTTGCCGGTATTGGGACGGGCTGATGTTCATTTTCTGGGAAAACACACGGCTTAAGTACAGCCCGTTCTCATAGCCGCACTGGCTCGCAATTTCATTCAGCGTCAGATGGGTTTCCAGCAGCAGCGTCCGCACTTTGCTTAACCGTAAGCTGGTGACGTAATCGGTTGGAGACATGCCGTACACCGCTTTGAAGCGCCGCGTAAACTGCACGGCACTTAGACCGAGCTCGCTGGATAGTGATTTGAGCGACAAACGCCCCATCGCATGAAAGCGCAGAAACTGCTCTGCACGCTTTATCAACGGATCGTCTGCCTGTCCTCGCAAATCCCGTTGGGCGCAGTCCCACTCCCACGTATATAGGTGCCACAAGTCTTGCAGCAAAAAATTGCGACGCTCCAATGCAAACGAATCGATCCGATCAAGCAGTTTCTGAAAATGGAGATGAGTCGAGGCAAGCCGCTGCATATCTTGAATAACAAATTTTCCGACCGGGTTGGGCACCAGCTGACGGTCTGAATCGATCCGCTCTCCTTGCAGGGAAAACCAGTTGAAGTTGACGAGCAGAAACGTTGAAGGTCGAATCATATGACGACGAAATAGTGTGTGCGGCGGGCAAAGCAGCAGGTCGTCCGGGCCAGCTACTCCTTCGTGCTTCCCGATTTGATACTGAAACTGCCCTTGCAGTACATAGAACAAAATCCACCAGGGAACATTTACCGATTGATGCTGAAATGCTTCCTTCTGCACCCACTCCGCCAGAAGAACCAGTTGGGGGCTCAATTGCGCCGGTGTATACGGTTCCATTTTTAGGTCGACTCCTCATACAAACCGTTTATTGCGCCCCATTATATCGTTTTGTCAGAGGTGAAATCAAGTGCATGTGCGATGCATCTTTCCTGTATAGGAGAAGGATTACGGTTTCATTTATGATGAATGTGTGCACACGGCATAATGGGATCCCATACGAGGAGTAGAGAATGCAACGCGACAGAAAGAAATGGTGTCAACCTATACAAAGCAGCAGGCGCAACTGCTTGTTGAGGGGGAGGTTCGTTCGGCGTTGCTTCATTTTGAAAACCAGGGGGTTTAACATATGAATCGATTCCAAGCACGTACAATCGCACTGCTGACCGCTGCAACAGTCGTAGTACTGTCCGGATGCGGCAGCAAAGAAGACAACGCCGCAGAAACGAAAGTGAATCAGTCGTCACCGGTAACGCTTCGCATTACCGGCCAAGCGGTCGGATCCTTGCTCGACGAAGAATTCCAGCAAGTTGTCGGGGAGCGTCTCAAGGCGAAATACCCGCACATTAAGCTTGAATATGTGCCGGAGGCAAAAGGAACGACATTGAATGAGCTGATGGCGTCCGGCAGTACGCCGGATTTGATTGTCACTTATACAGGCGCCCTCGCATCGTACCGGGATTTGGAACTGGTGTTCGACATGGAACCGTTGTTCAAAGCGCGCAACATGTCCTTAAGCCGCTTTGACGCCAATTACATTACAGATGTCCGCAACGCGTCCGACAAAAACGAACTGTACGGTTTGCCGATTAACGTCAACTACCATGCGCTGTATTACAACAAAGACATTTTCGATAAAGCCGGTGCGCCTTACCCGACCGATGGCATGTATTGGGACGACGTGCTGAAGCTGGCGAAAAAAGTGACACGCACCGATGGTAGCGTGCAGTACCGTGGTCTCGACCCGGGCAACACGATTATTTGGATGTCGCAGCCGCTTGGTGTGGGAGCACTTGACGCGAACGATAAAGTGACGATCAACAACGACATGTGGAAGCGTGTGTTTGAATTGGCAAAGGCGATATACACGATTCCAGGCAACGAGTTGATTGCGCAATCTCCGAAGGATCAGTTTATGAAAAGCAAGACGCTCGGCATGCTGCTCGATCTAAACATCCTCAACCAGCTCGTTGCAGCGGATAAGGAAGGGCTTCGTTGGGATGTGGCACAATACCCGAGCTATCCGGAAAAGCCGAACACATACGGCAATGCAAGCGTGTATACGGTCATCGCGACCAAAGCGACAAAGCATCAGCAGGATGCGGTCAGCGTCATCGAGACGATGAGCTCGGATGAGGTGCAGATGGAGCTGTCCAAGCGCGGCCGTTTGTCGCCGCTCGCCAGCGATGCGATCAAGCAAGCGCTCGGCTCAACCAACCCTGGTTTAAAAGATAAACATTTGCCAAGTATTTTCAAAAGCAAACCCGTCCCATACCCGGTTGCCTCACAATACCGCAGCCAGGGAGAGAGCATAGCCATAACCAAATTCAAAGAGTATTTGCAAGGGACGATCGACGTCAATCAGGCGTTATCGCAAGCAGAGGAAGGAATCAAGCAGAAGCTGGCTGAGGTCAAAGGCGCCAAATAAACCCGATATTCCCCTTTCGATTCATCGAAAGGGGAGCCATTTCAAAATGAGAGGTGGAGTTTTAAGATGGACAATCAACGATTGGATAGCACACACGGGAAAAGGAGTCGAAGAGATTTGCTTGCTGCTCTCGGTGCAACAGGAGTTGCGTTCGCCGCAACCGGCGGGGTGACGCAAGTTTTTGGCCAGAGCAATTCGGCAGCATCAGTAACTTCAGCGACATACGGAAATGGCGCTGGAAATCCCCATGATCAAATTGGAGATTTATCTTCCTTAAAGACGGCAGAAAAATCCAATCTAGTCGGTGCGATCAATGAAACGTTCTCCAATTTGGAAGCGATTTCAGTTCAAAACGATGCAGGAACTCGAACTGTTGCAGATATTGCTGAAATGATTGCGCTTGATGTTGAAGATGGTGTTCGAGTATTTGTTCGCTCGATTGGTAAGTTTTATACGTATACACCCGACACAACTGAAGCAGAAAACGGTGTGACTGTAGCTTCAAATTGGGTAATGGATTTACAGCCCGCTTACTATGCTTCGTGGTTTGCTACTCCAGATGTAAAGGTAAGTCAAAAATCACAATTACGCGTCGGGTATGCCTACGCAACGTCTAAGGGTAGACCATTTGTCATTGATGCTGTGTTCTATGGCGCGGTGGGTTCAGGAGATACTTACATACTAAGCGTTTTATCTAATTCTGTTCTAAGTTTTACTGAGAACGGATGGTTAAAACTATTAGGTTCATCAAATACAGTTTATCAGCTGATAAAGACTTACAACGTAAAAAATGCTGTTGTAATTAACGCTAAATTAGAGGGGGACAGACTGCGACATACAGGGACAACTGGTGAGTGGGGACATGGACTTCAAATTCTTGATTGTGAAAATATTTATTTCCACAAACCGAGAATTATGGATTGTTGGGGGGATGGCATAGACATCGGAAGACTAGCCAACGTTCAGGGCGGTTATGAGCCTACGAACGTAACGATCTTTGAGCCATATATTTCAGGTGCGAGACGTAACGGGATCTCACCTCGTTCATTTGTCAATGTATCCATCATTCGACCATTCATTGAAAAAGTTGGCGATTATGACGGGGTGATAGGCACCTTTCCTAAAGCAGGAATTGATATAGAGCCAAATGGCGCGATCGGCGGTGAATTGCCGGAATGCATAAATCTGCTAATCGATTCCCCGACAATTCAAGATGTGTACGCAGGACTCTATTGCGTTAACTATCAAGAACGCAGATACGAAGTTCGTATCATCGGAACAATGAAGCTGTACAACACTACAAACACATGCATGGGTTTTTTTAGCACCAAAACCGGTTCTACTGGGTTTGTAGATATTGAGAATGTTATTGTTGGCGGCAGGCTCTACATGGGTTTGCAAAACGGTTGGGTTAAAGGCGGCTGTAAGTGTCGAATAAAGAATGTCGAGATCGCTAGATCGGTTACAGCATTCCCAATGCGTCATACTTATAACGGTACTGTTGGTAATGAAACAATTGGGGCATTTGAGGTTACATTAAATGTTCATGAGAATTGCAATGTAAATTTGGCTTTGTATGAGGGCGATGTGCCGTATCGTCAAGAGTCGCGTTACTTGTGTGCACCGAATTCAGAAAGAAAATTAAGCTTATACGCTGCAGGCTTGACCACACTTACACAGTTTCCGTTTTTTGGTTCTACATTTAAATTAGACGGTGAGACCGTATTAGATAAATCATCACCAAGAATTACTGTTCGCGCGTGTTCAACTGTTCGATATAGAGCCACTACTGACACAGTGGTAGGTGAAATACGGACTGATCGAGACTTTTCTGTAAGAAAAGTTGTGTTTGACCCTGAATCAACTCATACAACGTATGGTGTCTCTGTGCATGGCTTGAAAATAACACTCGATGGTGCCACTAAAACAATAGCAACAACAACGCAACGCGGAGCCTATATAACGTTCCGTAACATGGATGGCGCAGAAACCAAAATATTTGAGCTGGTTGGTGACTGGACTTTTAGGTGAATGCCTCCCACCGCCTGAAGAGGCGGGGGCTTCTTGTTTCAACGATCTCTGCCTTTCCTTGAAGAAAGGTCTTACATGATCTCCACAAGCGTTCGATGCTTTCCGCATCCCGTTCGGGGGCAACCCTCCCTACGGTGTTCGGTCCATCAAGCTGGTATGTCCAAGGCCCGCTGCAAGATGACCTTGGCCGAGACGATGTCTCTATCCTGAATCAGTCCGCACGACTCGCATTCATGGATCCGGATGGATAATGTCTTCGGCACAGGCGCGCCGCACAGACAAGTTTGCGATGTGCCGTGGGCAGGCACTTGAGCGAATCGTTTCCCTTGTCTTTTGGCTTTGTAACACAGGTAAGTGATAAATCGTCTCCATCCGGCATCCGAAATGCTTTTGGCCAAGCGGCGGTTGCGGACCATGTTCCTGACCTTCAACTCTTCCACCGCGATCAGATCATGGTCACGGACGATGCGGTACGATTGTTTGTGCAAAAAGTCTTTTCGCTGCCGCGCGACTTTCCGGTGGGCTTTTGCGACCTTAAGTTTGGCCTTCTTCCGATTGCGGGAAGCAGGTTGCTTGCGGGAAAGGAGTTGCTGCTTCCGTTTCAGCCGCTTCTCCGCTTTGCGTAAATACCGGGGATTGTCCACCTTCGTTTCATCGGACAGCGCCGCAAACGTGTTCAGTCCGACATCAATGCCCACAGCGGATTCCGCCGTTTGCGCCGCTTCCGCATCAGACACTTTCACGCTGATATTGACCATCCAGCTGTCCACATACCGTTTCACATTGATTTGCGTCACGTTCGCAGGATCAAAGGGACGGTGGGCCTTCATTTTGACAACGCCGATTTTGGAAAGATAGACATACCCTGGTTTGGCAAACGTCTTTTCAACTGCACCGGGTTGTGGGTAGGTAAAGGAAATGTATCGGTCAGCCGACTTGTAGCGGGGGTACCCGGCTTCACCGCGAAAGAAACGCTGATACGCATCATCCAAACGCTGCAAACCGTCCTGCAGTACCTGCGAATGAACGTTCTTGTATTCGGGAAACTCCTTCTTGAAGGCAGGCAGTTCCTTCTGCTGCATGGCGTAGGTGATGGTTTTGCCTTCCTGCTTGTAGGCGGTCTCGCGTTGTTCCTTAGCCCTATTGTACAGCTTCCGGCACAATTCCAGCGTTCGATTCATGAGTTGTTCCTGTTCGGGAGTCGGATCAAGGCGAAACTGAAAGGTCATTTGCACATGCATCCCTCCAAACGAGAACATATATTCCCATTATACCCTATTCACCACGAATACTCCACCCAATTATAGAAAATGTTACAAGAGAAAACACGAGGGATCTCGACAAAAAAATTCATTTAGGCTTCGCCTAACCGAAATTCATCCCCTCCCTGCAGAGGAAGAGGACTTCTTTCGGATGATGTAAAACGAATTGAATTTAAGTTTTTGAGCAGCGCTGCGCCGGATTCCCATGCAAGAGTTGTTGTTGAAGTGATGATGGTTTTCCAATCGTTTGGCCAGCGCCAACATATGGGTACGCACACAAAAGGACCGTCCGGGCGTTTCTCCCGGACGGTTTTCTTTGCAGCTTTTCGCAGCCAGAGGAAAGCGGGGACTAGGCCAACGTCCTGAAATTGTCGATCCGGTGGAAGGTCAAATAGTTGGCGTTATGGAAATTGTGCGCGCCGTTAATAGCCGTCCGGGAGGCGACATAAATGTCGTCGCCGCTGAACATCCAATCGACGTATTGGAAGCCGACCTTCTTGAAGTCTTCCGGCCAGCCGTTGCTGTCGTAGTCGAGAACGTCTTTGACGATATGCCAGTTCTCAAGATCGTCGGAGTTGACGAGAGTCAATATGTTTCTTTGCCCGGCGGTGTTCGGATTTCCAACCCGATTGACGAGCGACCAATATTTCGACGAAACGGGATCGTGAAAGATCGTAAATTTGGACAGGTTGCCGTAAAAATCGATCACCTTATGGAAAACGAGCGGCTCTGCCGGACGATCCGCATCCGCGGCCAGCATAATGGCTCGTCCATAGCTCGGCGTGCAGCCGTTCGTCTGGTACCGGAGCAGGTTTACGAGAGTGCCGTCTGGTTTAACGACCGCATTTCCTTCCAGCAGGCCGGCCTTGTTGGGTCCGACCGACGTTCCCGGCCATTCTTGGCTGTAGGGCAGGAACGGCATGATAGTCCAGCTCGACGCGTCCAGCAAATCGGCGTCGGCCGGGACGGAGACGAGACCCGACGCATGGGAGCCTGTCGTCCATGATCCGTAATCGATACCGGTCCACAGTCGGCCTTTGTACTCGATCACCGGCATCGGCGCTTTATGCGGTCCTCCGGTTTCCCGGCTGCCCGCTTCGATCAGAACGGTCGGCTCGCTCCACGTCTCCCCGCCGTCGTCCGAACGGCCGATCAGCAGCGCGCCGTATTCCGTGCTTGTTGCCAACATATACAGCCGGTCGCGGTGCAGGAACAGCTTTCCCCAGAAGCACGGGTATAAGAACGTTACGAATTCCCAAGTGGCGCCTTCGTCTTTGGAGCGGAAGATCGGGCTCGTATTTTGGCCGGCCAATCCCCAATATATATCGTGGGAAGCGAGCAGATCCCCATTGGGAAGACGGACGATGGACGGGCTCGCGGGCGAACGGCCGGAGAAGCCGTACGTGTAATCTTCGGGATGAATGTAATTGATGACGTTACCCGGAACTTGACCCGGACGGAACAATCGGGTCGGGCTGAGTACAGGCTCCGAGCGTTTCTGCGGATCGATGCCTTCCACGACAACTTCATAGTCCGACCCGTTGTCAAGACCGGATATCGTAATACTGCCTGCGGAAGCGCTTAACGAAACCCGCACCGATTCCGTCTGGTCGCGCAGCCGGTATTGCAGGACATATTCTCTCTGCTTCGCTTCCTCCGCATCATAGTCTTTCCAGTCTGCTGTCAAAATTCCGTCACCGGGGGCAAGGCGCGTAATATGGACGGAGCTGCAGATGCTGTCTGCATTTGCGGCTTGGAACAGCTGTCTCGGGTCGTTCTGGTTCCACTTCGTTCGGGTTGCTAGATTCAAGTTCAACATTCTCCCTTCGAAAGAGCAGATTGTTCTTCATTAAAGAACTATGTTCATAATAATCTAGTTTCAGAATAAGGGATGGTCCGGCAGTTATCAATACTTTTTTTTGCGGAACGCCCGGAAATGCGATAAGATAAAGCTAATAGGGGATGAAGAACGGAGTATCCGATCGCGGAACGGCGTTTCTCGATTTTCCAAATTATGAATAAAGAGGTCGGTACGATGGCTGAAGAAATAAAAGTAAAATCTTTATATAAAGCGCTGCGCATTATGGACTGCTTTACCATCCAAAGTCCGGAACTCGGCATTACCGAAATCAGCGAGCATCTCGGACTGTACAAAAGCAACGTCCACAACATTGTCGACACGTTCGTGAAAGCAGGCTATCTGGAACAAAATCCGGAGAACGAGAAATACCGGCTCGGCGTCAAAATATTGGAGCTCGGGAACGTCATCTCGAGCAATATGAACATTCGAAGAACGATGCTTCCTTATATGCAGGAGCTGGCCGACTATACGAACGAGACGGTTTATCTGGGCATGCCGAACGAAAGCGAAGTTATTTATCTGGATTCGTCTTCGCCCAAAAATCAGCTGTCGACCCGATCGATGCTCGGCGTCAAGGCCCCGCTCTATTGTACGGGTATCGGGAAGGCAATGCTCGCCTTCTTGCCGGCCGAGGTGACGAACGCGGTATTCGCCAAAGGAATGAAGAAATATACGGACCAGACGATTACCGAACCGGAAGCGCTGCTTGCGGAGCTGGCGGCGATCCGCTCCCGCGGCTACTCGATCGACAACATGGAGCATGAATACGGGATCAAATGCGTCGGCATGCCGATCTTGAACAAGAAGAAGCAAGTGGTCGCAGGCATCAGCGTATCCGGACCTTCCTTGCGGTTCGATGACGACAAAATTCGGGATTATGCGCTGAAGCTTATAGGAATCGTGCAATCGATCGAAGGAAAAGTATAAGAGCCGAAGCCGGCGATTCCAAAAAAGTGTTGTAATGGCACGAACGATGTAATAAAATAAATGTAAATGATATGGAACATTGTTCTTTATATAAGAACAGTAGTTGCATATTTTTTTACTAGAATAGAAGAACAATGTTCATTATCGCAGAACTATTAGCGACGATCATTTGGAGAATCGAGGAACGAATTATGAATCATTCGATTAAGGACGGCGTATGGCCGACAATGATTACTCCGTTTACCGCGGAGGGCGAGGTCGATTATGCTGCTTTGGGGCAGCTCGTGGAATGGTACATCGGACGGGGCGTTCACGGTTTGTTCGCCGTCTGCCAATCCAGCGAGATGTTCAAGCTGTCTTTGGAGGAACGAGTAAGCATCGCCCGCTTCGTTAAGGAGAAAGCGGCGGGGCGTGTTCAAGTGATCGCATCGGGCCATGTCTCCGACGATTATGAAGATCAAGTCGATGAGCTGAAGCGGATTGCGGCTACCGGAGTGGACGCGGTTGTCTTGATCAGCAACCGGCTGGCCAAGGAGGAAGAGGACGAGGAGGTTTGGAAGAACGCCGCGCGCAGGCTGCTGGACGCCATACCGGACGTGCCGCTCGGCATATACGAATGTCCTTATCCGTACAAAAGGCTGCTGTCTCCGGAATTGTTGAAATGGTGTGCGGATACGGGCAGGTTTACGTTTTTGAAGGACACTTGCTGCGATTTGCAGCAGATGAAAGCGAAGATCGATGCAGTAGCCGGAAGCGCGCTTAAGCTGTTCAACGCCAATTCTTCCAGCCTGCTCGCTTCTTTGAAGCTGGGCGCGGCCGGCTTCAGCGGCGTGATGGCGAATTTCCATCCGGACTTGTACGTACAGCTTACCGAGCAATGGAAAAACGATGAAGCCGCTGCAGAGAGGCTGCAAGCTTACTTGGGTGTGGCTTCCCTGATCGAGCTGCAATACTACCCGGTCAACGCCAAATACCATCTGCAGCAGCTCGGCTTGCCGATCACGACCGTAAGCCGGGTCAAGGACGACAGCGGGCTGAAAGTAAACCATCGTATCGAGGTTGGGCAGCTGGAGCAGCTGACCGAAACGATCCGATCGTTGCTGCTTAACAGCGGGAAAGGTACGATTTCCGTGGGACAATAAAGCTTTCATATATTTATATACCTGCTCTGAAGCCCTTATCGGGCTTCTTTTTTTCGCCCAAAAAGATGTCGCGTTCCGAACTGGCACGTTTTGCATCCGTTACAAATGCTTAAAGTGTTGTTATCGATGTTTAGTATTAGTTATATATTGAGAAAATAAGTTCGGGTAATCTGAAAGTGGGTCGATTATTACATTACTGGAGGGTCAACATGAACCATACATCGAAACGTTGGATCGGTTCCGGCATTGCCGCCGTATTGACGGCGGCTTTGGTTACCGGATGTGCAGGAGGCGCCAAAAATAACGCCGGAGGAACGACGCAAGGAGGAGGAGCGGGAGCCGGCGCGAAGCCGTTCGAAGGAAAAAGCATTACGC
Source organism: Paenibacillus mesophilus (assembly GCF_005938385.1). Taxonomy (GTDB): domain Bacteria; phylum Bacillota; class Bacilli; order Paenibacillales; family NBRC-103111; genus Paenibacillus_AB; species Paenibacillus_AB mesophilus. The sequence continues at coordinate 90,571 of NZ_VCRA01000015.1, read as the reverse complement.
TCGTTACGGCGAACCATCCGTGGGGCGATGCGATCAAGCCGCTCCTTCCCGAATTTGAAGCGGCGACGGGCTTGAAGGTGAACGTGCAAAGCTTCTTCGAGGATCAGCTTACCCAGAAGCTTACCGTTCAGTTTACGGCGGGTTCCGCGACTCCCGACGTATTCATGTACCGTCCGCTGCAGGAAGGGAAGCTGTTCTACAAAAACGGCTGGGTACACCCTCTGGATGAATATTCGAAAAAAGACGCCGGCTACGACTTCGCCGATTTCTCCAAATCGTCGGTCGGCTCGGTTACAGTGGACGGCAAACTGGCGGGCATCCCGATCATCACGGAGCAGGAAATTTTGTATTACCGTAAAGATTTGCTGAAAAATGCCGGCATCGAGGTGCCGAAGACGATGGACGAATTGACGGCAGCCGTGAAGAAGCTGCATGATCCTTCCAAGGAAATGTACGGATTCGTAGCGCGCGGACAGCGTTCCCCTCTTGTAACGCAGGTATCCTCGTTCCTTTATTCCGAAGGCGCGGATTTTATGAGCGGCGACAAGGCGACGATCAATACGCCGGAAGCGGTCAAGGCTTTCACCACTTACGGCACGCTGCTTAAAGATTTCGGTCCTCCGGGAGTGCTCAACATGTCGTGGCCGCAAGCGTTCGGCATTTTCGCCCAAGGGAAAGTCGCCTTCTTGACGGATGCCAACTCCTTGTATAAAAACGTAACGGATAAAGAAAAATCGAAGGTAGCCGATCAAGTCGGGTTCGCCATGTTCCCGGGCGGCAAAGCCGGCTCGAAGCCGTACAGCATTACGTCATGGGGGCTCGCGATGAACTCGAAGGCCGCCAACAAAGATGCGGCTTGGGAATTTATCAAATGGGCTTCCAGCAAAGAAATCGTGTTGAAGACGCAGCAAGCAGGCAACCCGGGCGCGCGCGCGTCGGTATGGGACAAGCCGGAAGGTACGACAGGCTTCCCGGCCGAGCTAGTACCGATCATTAAAGAAAGCGCCAAGGTCGGTGTCGACCACGACCGTCCGGTAGTGATCAGCGTCGGTGAAGCGCGCGATGCGGTCGGCGAGATCGTCCAGCAGGTTATGGCCGGACAGACGAACATCCAGGATACCGCGAACAAGGCGAACGCGGCGCTCCAGGCGATCGTCGATAAAGACAAGTCGAAATAACGAACTTTAACGGAATTACCGCCCTGACTGACGACCGGGGCTTTGTGGAATGGCAATAGTACCGAAATGATGGTGGAGAAAGGTCATGCGATGGCTGGCCTTTGTCCACCATCATCCATTCGTTCTTTAGAAGAGGGTGAAAACTTCGATGCAGTACAGCTGGTTTGATCGAAATTTGAAATGGATTTATACGCTTCCCGCGGTGTTGTTCGTGCTGATCATGATGCTGTTCCCGATCATCTATACCGTGCGGATCAGCTTCTTCGAGTGGAGCATGTCCGCTACGACGCCGCCGAAATGGGTCGGCTTGGCCAATTACGCGGCGCTGTTGCAGGACGGCCGTTTCTGGCATGCGGTAGGGGCGACGTTTTACTTCACGATTGTGGCCCTTGCAGCCGAGGTCGTTCTCGGTGTCGCGATCGCGGTGCTGCTGGCACGGCAGTTCCGCGGCAAAAATATAGTCAAGACGGTGTTTCTGCTGCCGATGGTGGCGACTCCGGTCGCGATGGGTCTCGTATGGATGCTCATCTACGAGCCGACGATCGGCGTGGCCAACATGATGCTGAAGTCGCTCGGGTTCGAGCCGCTGCTGTGGCTCGCTTCGACTAGCCAGGTCATCCCTTCGCTTATTATTGTGGACGTCTGGGAATGGACGCCGATGATTTCCCTCATCGTCATGGCGGGCATCTCGACGCTGCCGAGCGATCCTTACGAAGCGGCTGACGTGGACGGCGCGAACGCATGGCAGAAGTTTACGAACATCACGCTTCCGCTGTTAAGACCGACGATTCTGGTCGCCGCCATGCTGCGGCTGATCGACGTGCTGAAGACGTTCGACATCATCTATGCGACCACCCAGGGCGGACCGAACTTCGCATCCGAGACGCTGAACCTGTACGGTTACGTGCTCGGGTTCCAATACTTCAAGCTGGGCATGGCTTCGTCGCTGCTCGTCCTGTTCTTCCTGCTCGTCATGGGGCTGACTTTGTTTATGATCTGGATGAGGAAACGATTGGAGGCGGCGTCATGAAGAAGAACAAAACCCTTAACGTGGTGCTCGGCTTGCTGACTCTCCTCGTCCTGTTCGTCTTTGCTTTCCCGTTTCTGTGGATGCTGATCGCCTCCTTCAAGACGCAGGCTCAAATCATGTCTACGGAAAACTTCCTGTTTTTCAAACCGACGACCAAAAACTATACGAGCGTATTCCAAGAGTACGACTTCATGAAGTTCATCATTAACAGCCTTGTCGTCGCGGTAGGCTCGACGCTGCTGTCGCTTATACTCGGTTTGCCGGCGGCTTACGCGATCGCCAGGCACCATCTGCAGAAGCTCGGGCTTGTCATCTTGGTCGCGCGGATTATCCCGGGCATTACGTTTCTTATACCGTGGTTTATTCTGTTCTCCAAGATCAATCTGGTCGACACATATACCGCGCTAATATTAAGCCATATGCTGGTCGGGCTGCCGTTCATTATTTGGATCATGATCTCGTTCTTCGAGGCGCTGCCTACGGAAATCGAGGAAGCGGGCCTGATCGACGGCTGCAACCACCATCAGGTGTTTCTGCGCATCATTATGCCGATCTCCGGGCCCGGCATCATTACGTCCTCGCTGCTTTCGTTCATTTTCTCGTGGAACAATTTCATGTTCTCGATCATTTTGGCCGGAGACAAGACGAAGACGCTGCCGATCGCCGTATTCAACTTCATGTCCTATTCGGAAATCAACTGGGGTGCTTTGATGGCCGCGGCGTGCATCATTACGCTGCCGGTGCTGATCATCGCCCTGCTGGCACAGCGGTATGTCGTGAGCGGGCTGGCTGCAGGCGCGGTCAAAGGCTGATGGGGGGCTCCACCGAAAGTAATAACAATAGCTTTGATCGATGCAATTCGGCGAAGTACATTCGTGTTTTCGTTGTAGCTATTGTTGCGAGAGCAGCAAAGCTGCTCCGAAGGAATATACTTCGAAGGCCAGCTTCACTTTTGGGGGATTTACTATGACCGCCAAGATCAATATATTCGGGAGAATATTGATCCTGGTCATTCTGCTGCTGATTCCGATAATCGCGCTCTACAGCTTCTCGAATCGGATCGCGGGCGACGTCGTCGGAGAGCAGATCCAATCCTCCGGCTTGAATCAGCTGACGTTTTTCCTGCACCAATTCGATTCGGTTCTGGAAAATTTGTCGATGTTTCCGGTTATTTTGGGCCAAGACCCCCATTTCCGGGATTACCTCGACAAGGCGGGAACATCGGCGGCTGCAACGCCGGAGAGACTGGCCGAGCAAGCGTTGATTACGCGCAAGCTCGGCTTGCAGAGCGTCTCCAGCGCGTGGTCCAACGATTTGACGGTCGTCATTCCGGGCCAGTCGAGAGTGCTGTCGTCCAACATTTACTTGAACGGCAGCTCGCAGTGGGCGTGGGAGGAAGAAGTCCGCCACGAATGGACATACGAGGAAGACCGGTCGCGCGGTCATCCGACCGGCTCGTTCATCCGCGAGATCGCCGAACCGGCAAGCGCGAGACGGGTGAACCAAGCCGCCGCCTTGTTCCAGGTCAGGTTCCCGGTGCAGAACATCAATGAACTGCTCGATTTGTACAAGAAGGACAAGCAAAGCGATCCGTTCCTGTACAAGTCCGGTCTCGAGCCTATCCTCACCAGCACGCCGGACAAAAGTACGGTGCAAGCGATCGAAGGGACGCTGGACGGGTTGACCTTGAACGAATCGGGACAAGTGCGGGTCGATCTCGACGGCCGGCAGCTATTGGTCAGCTACGTGCGTTCCAGCCAGCTGGGAGGCTGGTACATGATCGATTACGCTCCCGTCGACCTTGTGCTCGCCCCGATTACGAAGACGCGCAACCTGTTCTATATTTCCGTCGGACTGCTGCTTGCGCTCAGCACGCTGGCGTCGTTCATGCTGTACCGTAACGTGCAAATCCCGATTATGAATCTGGTCCGCAGCATGCAAAGATTAAAACGCGGGGATATGACCGCGAGAATCGATTACCGGGCTAAAAACGAGTTCGATTACTTGATTCGAAGGTTCAATGAAATGGCGGAGCAGATTCAAGTGCTCGTCGAAGATGTGTATGTCGAGAAAATCCGTTCGCGCGAAGCGACTTTGAAACAATTGCAGTCGCAAATCAATCCGCATTTCCTGTACAATTCGCTGTTTTTCATTATCAATTCGGCGATGATGGACGACCGCGATTCCGTGGTGGCGATGGCGCAGCATTTGGCGGAATATTACCGTTATACGACGCGGGTCGACAACCAGAAGGTGACCTTGAAGGACGAGCTCGAATTGATTGGGCATTATTTGGAAATCCAAAACATGCGGATGCATCGGCTCGAATACGATATTTCCGTGCCGGAATCGATGATGGATGAAGTCGTGCCGAGACTTATCATTCAGCCGTTGGTGGAAAATGCGATCGTTCACGGGATCGAGCGCAGAACGGAAGGCGGGCGCATCTCCATATCCGGCGAGCGGGACGAGCATTTCAACCGCATTATCGTGCAGGACAACGGAACGGGCTTGACCGGCAAAGAGCTGCACCAACTGCTGGCCGGTCTTCATCAGCCGATGACGGATCGGATCGGGCGGGGGACATGGAATGTGCATCAGCGTCTTTATTATCAATTCGGGGAAGGCTCCGGCTTGACCTTTCACGAGGTGCAGGACGGCGGATTGAAAGCGGTTCTGACCTGGAACCGGAAACGGAGCGGCGCAAGCGACGGGAACCGCGAAGCCGGCGCAGAAGGGGGCGGCAGCGATAGTTCAACTGTTGATCGTCGATGATGAAGTCCATGTCGTGGAACGGTTCTCGACGACGATCGATTGGACGGCGGTCGGCATCGAGCAAGTATACGGCGCTTACTCCGGCGAGAAGGCCCTCGCCTTGCTGGAACGGTTCTCCATCGATATCGTCATTACCGACATCCAGATGCCCGGGATGACGGGACTGCAATTAATAGCGGAAGTGCAGCGGCGCTGGCCGAGAACGAAATGTATTCTCCTGTCGGGCTACTCGGACTTCAACTATGCGAAGGAAGCGATCTTGTACCGGACGGAGGACTATTTGCTGAAGCCGGTAACCGAGCGGGCTTTGGTCGATACGGTACAGAGGGTGATGGAGAAGCTCCGCAAGGAATGGGAGGAGGTCGTGTCCAAGCAGCGGCTCGCTTATACGCTGAAGGAGCATATGCCTACGCTTAGGGGAACGCTGCTGAACGACCTGCTGCAAGGACGGAAGCTCGCCGATTCCGCGCTCAAGGACAAAATGCAAATGCTCGGCCTGGAAGATGTGATCGGCAAAACGTTCGCCATCATGATGATCCGCCTGGAGGAATATTTCCTCAGGTACGACCCGCACGGCATATCGCTCATGGAGTACGCGATCGGCAACATGGTCGAGGAGCTGTTCGGGGATCGGCTGGAGAGCTGGCATACGAAGGATGCTTACGAATATTTGGTGTTCGTCATGGTCGGCAAAAACGAATCCGTCGGAACTGCGGACGACTCCGTATGGTTCGAGAGGACCGCATCCTCGCTGCAGACGGCGGTAAGCAACTATTTGAAAGGAAAAATATCGGTGCTCGTCAGCCGGTGGGGGACGTTCCCCGCCGATTTGTCCGACCTGTACACCCGGTCGGTCGCCGCCTTCCGCCGGACGATCGGGGGAGAGCAGGAGCTGTTCGTCCGTCTGAACGACGATCCGCTGCGAACGGACGTACAGCCGCTGCCAAGCTTATACGAGCCGCCTACGTTGATCCATCTGCTCGAAGCGGCCCGGTGGGACACCATCGAAGAGAAGCTCGGCAGTCTGTTCGGCGAGTTGGGAAAGGTCGGCGCGGAATCCCAGGAGCAGCTGCTCGAGGTGTACTTCAGCATCGCTTCCGCATTTGCCTATATCGTTCATAAGAGCGGTCGAAGCCTGCCCGTGCTCATCGGAGAAGATTACGACAAAATGATCAAAGGCGTCCCGTTCCGCTCGCTGAATCAACTTAAGGATTGGACGTTCGGCACGCTGAACCGGATACGGGACGATATGAACCGGGAGACGAAAGATTCCCGCGACTCGCTTATCAACGACATTCGCGCCTTCGTCGAACACCATATGGCCGAAGACGTATCGCTCCAATCGATCGCGGACCACGTTCACCTGCATCCCGTCTACGTGTCCAAAATTTATAAGCTGGAAACGGGCGATAATTTGAGCGACTACGTACACCGCGTCCGGATGGACAAGGCGGAATATTTGCTCAAGCACGGCCAAAGCAAAATATACGAGATCGCGGCGCTGCTCGGTTACCAGCGTCCCCATTCGTTCAATCACGCGTTCAAGAAGCATTTCGGAATGACGCCGCAGGAATATAGAGACCGATACTCGTGAATCGGTTATAATACAAGCGTTGACACGAGGAGTCTTTTGGAAACGGCGCAGGAAGCGCCTACATCGGGCGAAGGCACGAATCAAACGAATCCAAAGCAGGGGAGACGATCCGGATGAAAATTACGAAGATGGAGCTGTTTAAAGTTCCGCCCAGATGGCTGTTTCTGAAAATCGAAACGGATGAAGGCATTTCCGGCTGGGGAGAGCCGGTCGTGGAAGGCAAGGCGGATACGGTCCATGCGGCCGTAACGGAGATGAGCGAATATTTGATCGGCAAAGACCCGATGCGCATCGAGGATTTGTTCCAAGTGCTGTACAGAGGCGGATTTTACCGCGGCGGCCCGATTCTTTCCAGCGCTATCTCCGGGATCGAGCAAGCATTGTGGGACATCAAGGGCAAATATTACAATGCGCCCATATACGATTTGCTGGGCGGCGCTTGCCGGGACAAAACCCGCGTCTACTGCTGGATCGGGGGAGACCGGCCGAGTGATGTGGGTCAGGCGGCCAAGCAGCAGGTGGAAGCCGGGTTTACGGCGGTGAAGATGAATGCGACCGAAGAGATGCATTACATCGACTCGATCGGCAAAGTGGACGCGGCAATCGCCCGAATCGCGGCCGTCCGCGAAGCGGTAGGCAAAGAAGTCGGCATCGGCATCGATTTTCACGGACGGGTTCACAAGTCGATGGCGAAAATATTGGCCAAGGAGCTGGAGCCGTACCGGCCGATGTTCATCGAGGAGCCGGTTCTTCCCGAGAACAACGAGGCGCTGAAGGAAATCGCCCGTTATACGTCGTGTCCGATCGCTACCGGAGAGAGAATGTACACCCGCTGGGGCTTCAAAGATTTGCTCGCCCAAGGCGTCGTCGACATTATCCAGCCCGACCTGTCGCATGCGGGCGGCATTCTGGAGACGCGCAAAATCGCCGCGATGGCGGAAGCTTACGACGTCGCCGTGGCGCCGCACTGCCCGCTCGGTCCGATTGCGCTCGCATCGTGTCTCCAACTCGACACATGCTCTCCGAATGCATTCATTCAGGAGCAGAGCTTGGGCATTCATTACAATCAAGGCTCCGATCTGCTCGACTATTTGAAGGATCCTTCGGTATTCGCTTATAAGGACGGCTTCGTGAGCAATTTGACCGCGCCGGGGCTCGGCATCGAGGTCAACGAAGAGAAAGTGCGGGCAATGGCCGCCATCGGACATACGTGGAAAAACCCCGTATGGCGCCAAGAGGACGGAACGGTTGCGGAATGGTAAAGCTACAGCGGGACGCCGATCAGCGTCCCGATTTTTTTTGCTTTTCACGATATTGACGTAGGAAGGCGGGGCGGATATAATTATTTATACGTATAGATAAAGGTTGTTGGCAACGGTTACATGGCCTTTGTACAAACGTCAAGGAATACCGGCCTTGTATATCTTATATCTATACGTATAAATACAGGCGATAATGGAGGGGATAAAGCGCTCATTCAATAATGCGCCGGAGGTTAAGCGCTTTATTGCAGAAGCGAGCGGAACCATGTTGCGAAATGGAATCCATTTGCTTATGGGGTCGACTATGCAAGACACGGATATGATATACTGTGTGTGTTAGCGAACAACATCATCATCTATACGTATATACATAGCCGTGGAGGAACTTATGGCAACGCGGAAGGAAGTTGCGGAGAAAGCCGGCGTATCGATTGCAGTCGTATCGTACGTCCTTAATGACAGCAACTATGTGAAGGAAGAGACGCGCCGGAAGGTGCTCCAGGCGATCGAAGAGCTGGGGTACGAGACGAATATGGCGGCACGCGCGCTGAAGATGCGGAAGACGGAGCAGCTGGCCGTTCTGATCAATCATCTGGGAAATCCGCATGAGGCCGGGTTGCTGCTGCGGATCGAGGAGTATGCGGCGAAGCATAACTATGTGTTGTTTTTCCAGACGTTCCATAAGGAGCAGGAAAGCCGGCTGAAAGCATTGCTGAACGGAAGAGTGGACGGTATTTTCCTGCTCGGGCAGTCGCTGAAGGAGGATACGCTGCACCATTTCCAGAAGCAGAACATTCCGTTCGTTTCGGTTACGACTCCCGCCGTTCGTCATGCCGCCGTACCTTGCATCGATTTGGACTGGGTGTTCGAATATTCCCGGCTCATACGTCTGTTAAAGGAAAAGGGCCACAATCAAATCGCCTATATGGCCATCCGGGATCAGGCCCATCCGCTCAGCCATCGTCTGTCGGCTTTCCGCCGAGCGATGGATGCCGAAGGCATGCCGCTTACAGAAGAGAACATCTTTTACTGCGACGGCGGGGTGCTTCCGGCGGCGTGCGAGACGATCAAGCACGTATGGAGGTCCGGACGCCGATTCTCGGCAATCGTCGGCGCGAACGATTTAATGACGGCGGGAATCTTGGCGGCTTGCAGCGAGCTGGGAGTCGATATTCCCGGACAATTGGCCGTCGCGGGCTCGGAAGATATATTAATGTCTTCCCAGACGGCTCCGCCGCTGACCGTCATTCATTACCCGAGGGAAATCGTCGGAGAGATCGCCATGAAAGTGATGCTCGACAAAATAAACAAGCATCCGGCGTCCGATCAAATTTTGCCGGCGAGGCTCGTGGAACGAAGCTCCGTGTGAGAAGTGCGGAGCGTCTGCTTCCTTTATCTATACATGTAAATGTTGCAATACTAATCTTACTCGATAAGCGAGGGATCGATATGAAACCGAAAATTGCGATTTTGACCGCCCTGACGGTCGTCCTGGCAGCCGCCGCAACCGGATGCGGCAAAACGGAGAAGGTGAGCACAGAGACGGTGGGAGCGCCGAAGATCAGCTCGGATCCCGTTAGCTTGGTGCTGTTTCTCGATTCGGGAATAGAGCCGGAATATATCGAACAAATGCAGGCGGAGCTGAAGAAAAGACATCCGAATATCACGCTGAAAATATACAAGAACGAGAAAGAAAATTCGTTGGACGAACTCGTCCTCGCGGGCGAAACCCCCGATCTGATGATTTCCTACAACGGGAAAATAGCTTCCTATCAAAGCAAGGACCTGCTTTACGACATGACCCCGCTTATTCAAACGCATCAATTGGACTTGAACCGGTTCGACCTCAATTACATCGACGACGTCAAAATCGCCTCCACGAAAAACGAAATATTCGGAGTGCCGATCAGCTTGGCGTACCATGCGCTTTACTATAACAAAAGCATTTTCGATAAATTCGGCGTTCCTTATCCGAAGGACGGCATGACGTGGGAGCAGGTACTGGATATCGCGAAGAAAGTGACGCGGAACGAGGGCGGCATCCAATACCGCGGCTTCGATATCGGCAATATGGTTTGGGCGTCGCAGCCGCTCGGCATCGCGGCGATCGACTACAAGACGGACAAGGCGACGATGCGTACGGACGAATGGAAGCGGGTATTCGAATTAATGAAAGCGTTTTATACGATTCCGGGCAATATGACGACGGGCAAGCCGAAGGACAACTTCCTGAAGGAAAAAACGGTCGCCATGTACGCGGATCTGAGCATTGCGAGCGAGCTCGAGCTTGCCGCCAAGGACGGCCTGGATTGGGATGTGGTGCAATATCCGAGCTACCCGGAGAAGCCGAACATTTACGGCAATGCCAGCGTTAACGTGATCATGGTAACGAAGACGAGCAAGTATAAGGACCAGGCGATGCAGGTCGTAGCCACGGCCGTATCGGACGAGGTGCAGATGGAAAGCTCCAAATCGGGCAGGGTGACGCCGCTGAAGAGCGCCGAAATTACGCGGGCGTTCGGTTTGAACAAACCGGTGTTTCAAGGAAAAAGCGTGCAAAGCATATTCAAAAGCAAGCCGGTGAAATATCCGATCGCCTCGCAGCACCGGGGCAGAGCGGAAGGGATCGTACGGACCAAATTCATGGAATACGCGAACGGCGCCATCGACGTCAATACCGCGCTGTCCCAGGCGGATGAAGAAATCAATAAAGCGGTTGCCGCGGCAACCGGCAAGTAGTGTCCGTAAGGGAAGCATATACTGGTATAGAGCGTGCCCGGGTGAGCGCTATCCCCCGGGCTGTTTTTGTTTGAAATCCGATGGTGTTGTGCCATAAGCGCGTCTGAACAGCCTCGTGAAGTACACCGGCTCCATCCCGATATGGGCGGCGGCTTGGCGCACCGTCATACCCGGATTCTCCGCCAGCAGCAGCGCCGCGGTCTTCAGCCGGACCCGCTGCAAATAAGTCATCGGGGTCATCCCGATGTCGCGGCGGAACAGCCGGTTCAGATGCTTTGGAGAATAGCCGACATGGGAAGCCAGCTCGGCCATCGATAAGTCTCGGTGCAAATGGTCGTGCAGGAATCGGACGGCGCTGTCCACGGAGTCGCGATAACGGGCTCCTTTGGCCGGACCGTCTACATGGTGCGGTTCGCACGCAGTCGCCTGCTTCTTCAACTCCGCACAGAAGCTGAACAGCTGCTCCGTGGAGCGCCATGTATCAAAGTGAGGTCCGGAATTGGACCATATGCCCTCAAGCAGCTCCATCAGTCTGTTCATGTCCCCGAGCCGAAGCTTGTACGGGACGCTTCCGAATCCCCATCCATCCAGCATGCCGCCCCGCTTCTCCAGGAACGTCACATAGCCGACCAGCCATGGCTCGGAACTTTGCGGCACATATTCGTGCGGCAGACCCGCAGGGATGTACAGCATCGTATTCGGTTCGATCGTGTCCCATTTGTCCTGCCCGAGCGGCCTGAATATGCCGGAGCCGGAAAACGTCAGAAACAGCTGGTTCGCGGAAAAGCCTTTCATCCGGGTTATGGCGGACTGCCGTTCCGTACCGACGGTGTAGACGCTGAAAGGAACATCTTCCCCGGCGGGGTGGTGCAAATTCGTTCGCAGAGCGAGAAGGTTCATGCGCGGATTCCCCATTATGTCCTTTTTGTACGGCATGTTGTCCGTTTTGGCCGCTATGATCCATAAGTATAACACAACTATAATGGGGCAAGGAGAGCAAAAACGTCGCTTAACGAGCCAAGGAGAGATGATGATGATCCGGATCGACAACTATTGGGAAAACCCGGGCGTTCTGCATCAGAACAGGGAGGCGCCCAGGGCGCATTACATTCCGTTTGCGGATGCCGATTCCGCCAAGACAGGCAAAAGAGGCCGTTCCCCTTTCTATATGACCTTGAACGGAACTTGGAAGTTTCGATATGTTTCCAGCGTCGCTTCGGCGGATGAAACGTTTTACGAGGAGCATGCGGATGTGAAGGCGTGGGACGATCTGATCGTGCCTTCCTGCTGGCAGACGAACGGCTACGACCAGCTTCATTACACAAATATCAAATACCCGATTCCGTACGATCCGCCTTATGTCCCGGATGACAATCCGGCCGGATTGTACGTCCGCGACTTTCGAATAGGCGGAGACTGGAGCGGCAAGCGGAAGTATGTCGTGTTCGAAGGCGTCAATTCTTGCCTGTATTTGTGGATAAACGGAACTTTCGTCGGATACAGCCAGGGCAGCCGCGTCCCGGCGGAATTCGATTTGACCCCGTACGTCCGCGAAGGCCGCAACCGGATGGCCGTTATGGTGTTGAAATGGTGCGACGGGACTTATTTGGAGGATCAGGATTTGTGGAGGCACTCCGGCATATTCCGCGACGTCTATTTGCTGGCGAGGGACCGGGCGCACGTCCGCGACGTGTTCAACCGTCAGGAGCTGACCGCGGATTTCACGCAGGCGAAGCTCCGCGCGGAGCTTGCGACGACGGGGCGGTTGGACGTAAGGGCGGAGCTGAGAGACGCGAAAGGTCATATCGTCGGCTCCGCCGATGCAGTAGTGGACGGGAATGGCGTTCTCGAGCTGCAGGCCGCCGATCCGGTGCTTTGGAATGCGGAACAGCCGTATTTGTACGAGCTGTACGTTTATGGCGGCGAAGAGGTGCTCCGGTTCCCCGTAGGATTCCGCCGGATCGAAATCCGCGACGGCGTGTTCCGCATTAACGGGCGACCGGTCAAGCTGAAGGGCGTCAACCGCCACGATTCCCACCCGGAGCTCGGGCAGACGATACCGGTCAATCATATGAGGAAAGACCTCGAGCTGATGAAACGGCATAACGTGAATACGATTCGCGCCTCCCACTATCCGAACGATCCGCGGTTTCTCGAGTTGTGCGACGAGTACGGATTTTATGTCATCGACGAAGCGGACCTGGAATGCCATGGCGTCAGCTTGGCCTACAGCGGAACCGAAGGGGCGTTCCATAAGCTGTCTGCCGATCCCGATTGGCGGGCGGCCTTCGTGGAACGGGCGGTCCGGATGGTCGAGAGGGACAAGAACCATCCGTCGGTCATTATATGGTCGATGGGCAACGAGTCGGGGTACGACGGCAACCATATCGCGATGGCCGAATGGACAAGGGAGAGGGACCCTTCCAGACCGGTCCATTACGAGGGGGCCGCGCCGCACTACAAGGGCAGCGCGAATGTGGAATGTCTCGACCTGGAGAGCCGCATGTACGCTTCGGTTCAGGCGATTACGGACTACGCCGTGAGTGAAGACAACAAGAAGCCGTTATTCCTGTGCGAATACAGTCATGCGATGGGCAACGGTCCCGGTGATCTGGCCGACTATTGGGAGGCCATCTATGCGCATCCGAAGCTGATGGGGGGCTGCGTATGGGAGTGGTGCGATCACGGCATTAAGACCGCAACGCCGGACGGCGTGCCGTATTTCGCCTACGGTGGAGACTTCGGCGACAAGCCGAACGACGGCAATTTCTGCATCGACGGACTCGTCTCGCCCGACCGGAAGCCGCACACGGGATTGCTTGAGCTCAAGAAAGTGATCGCGCCGATCCGGATCGAGGCGGACGATTTGGCGGAAGGCAAGTTCAAAGTGACCAACTTGTACGACTTTATCGATCTGGGCCATATCGTCCTGCATTGGGCCGTCGAGGAAGAAGGCGGATTGGTGTCGCAGGGAGATATTTGGCAGCTCGACGTGAAGCCGCACGGTACGCAAACGATAACGGTTCCCTACGGGTTATCCGGACCGACGTCGGGAAGCCGGGTTCTCACTTTATCGTGCCGATTGAAGCAGCAGACCTGCTGGGCGAATTTCGGATATGAGGTTGCTTTCGAACAGTTCGTGCTCCCCGCTGTCGGGCCGGCGAATACCGGAGCCAGAACCGGCATGCGTGCGCTGGATGCGAATGAAGCCGGAAACGTGCTCACGGTCGAAGGCTTCGATTTCCGCTACAGGTTCGATCTCGGGAAAGGGACATGGGTGCAGATCGCGAAGCACGGAGTCGAAATGCTGCATGCTCCCGCGCAATTCGTCATCTGGCGAGCTCCGACCGATAACGATATGTATGTCAAACGAAAGTGGATCGAAGAAGGCTACGACCGCGCCGGAATGAAGGTGTACGCCTGCTCTTGGTCGAAACAGGGAGACAATGCGGTGGAAATCGACGTGAAATTCTCCTTGGGCGGCTACTTCAAGCTGCCGCTGCTTCACGGGCTGGCGGTATGGCGGATCGACGGCTCGGGAGAAATCTCGCTCCGGGCCGGAGTCGAGGTCAGGGAAAACCTCGAATATTTGCCGAGATTCGGTCTGCAGCTCGTCATGCCGCAAGGCAATGAGGAAGTGGAATATTACGGACTCGGACCGCATGAAAGCTATATCGACAAGCGGCAGAGTGTCAGAAGAGGCAAATACTTGTTGACCGTCGACGACATGTTCGAGCCGTATATCATGCCGCAGGAGAACGGTTCCCGGTACGGGACGGAATGGGCGATCGTCTCGAATGAGCAGGGGATGGGTCTGAAATTCGCGTCCCCGGCCGGCTTTTCGTTCAACGCTTCCCACTATACGCCTGACGATTTGACGGCCGCGAAGCATGGTCACGAACTGGTCCGACGCAAAGAGACGGTCGTCCACCTCGACTACAAGATGAGCGGGGTAGGCTCCAATTCCTGCGGTCCGCAGCTGCTGGAGAAGTATCGTTTGAAGGAGAAGCGCTTCGAGTTCGAGCTTGTGGTTAAACCTGTCTTCAAAGAGGACGAATAGGAAGTTGAAGAAAAAGGAACCAAAGTGTAGGGGGTACCCTTTTATTACGCTCAAAAAGTACCCGAGCAGCCGTGATTCGGGGTTCATTTGAACCGTATTCGCTCCCGTAAATGGAATATATGCCGTTAATTTTTCAATTTATTCACTATTTCTGGTATTTAACTGGAAAACCTCCAGTACATGTTATCGAATATGCTTTTTGAGCCCGATTGTGGTGAATTTAGATGGAGGTTTTCCAGTTATTCCTCGCTATTTGCTCAATTCTTGTCACATGTACTGTAGGTTTTCCATTTCACGGGTCAAGGCCGCCGTAAAATCCGATCGAGACACCACGATTTGGTCGGAGGCTGTTATCCGACTTGAAACGCCGCTGTCGACCATGCATATTCGGGATCTTCCTGCGTCCCGTCCTTGTAGGTGGAAATCAAAGCCCATCTGTCCCTGCCGGAGCTATTGGGATAGGAAGCATGATACAACAAATCGTGAAAAATGATAGCATCCCCGCGGGTTGCCGTCAGATCGACAATATCTTGACCGGAGATATCCGCTTCTTCGAGCCGATTTTGAAAGCCGAGCCCGTCCGTCGCATCGCCGCCGTGGCGAGCCGCACCCAACAGGTGCGAACCGGGAACGACTCTCAGGCAGCCGTTCTCCGGAGAAGCGTCGTCGAGCGCGATCCATACGGATATTTTATGGCTCCCTTTCCAATACGGATAGTCTTGATGCCAAGGCGAGCCGAAGTCAACGGAAGCGTCTTTGAATACGAGCTTGTCGTTCATGAATATGACTTGTTCCCCGATAATTTGTTTCAATGCGGCGACCAGCACCGGATGGGCGACGGCTTGTTTGAAAATCGGGCTGGCTGCGGTCATTCCCAAATATACGCCTTCCTTGCGGACGTCTTTTTGCCGCATAACCTCGCGTGCCGCTTCTTTATACATGCCCACCTCTTCTTCCGTGTACAATCCTTTGATCATGTAATAACCAGTTCGTTCGAATTGTTCTTTGACAAGTCCCGTCATGGCGGACATCCTCCTTTTAAGTGACAGCCCGGATTCATATTCACTGTCTTATCATCAAGTTAACCGGATATCGGGCAATAAGAAAATGCACGGAATCCGATATTTTGTGTCTTAATCCGCACTCCGTGCCATAATGGCATGCCCGAATCAAATGTATGCACAAAATCCCGGTTTCCTTGGTCTTTAAAAGATCGGCGCAGCGTGATATAGTACGATTACCATTTACCGGGAAGGGGTGCAAGCCATGCCGCTCGATTTGATTCATTCCGCGTTCGAATTCGGAGCGACCCGGCTCATAACGTCCGGCGATTTTGTCGTGAAATCGGGTTGGGTGTACGGCCCGATCTGCCATCGGAACTATCAAATCGTCTACTTTCCGACAGGTACCGAAACCCGGTACGTTTGGGCGGACAAATCGATCGTATTGAGCAAGCCATGCGTCATCATTACGCCGCCCGGTGAAATGCATAGTTACGAATTCGACAAATCCCGGCCGGTCCGGCATCTCTTCGTCACATTTTATTGGGATGACGGGGCTGTTGAATATCCAAAGTTTCCGAAGCTCAACGAATCCGTCTGCCTGAATTCCGTAGAAGAGACGCTCGTGCCGCTATTAATCAAGCAGATCCTGTACCTTTCGCACAAAAAAGTTTACTTATGGGAAGAGCGGTGCAAGCTGCTGCTCGTTTCCGCATTGGCGGAGTTGGAAGGGTTGAAGGGCATGCGTTCATCCAGATCCGCGGCGATCTCCGACACGAACAACTCCTTGCCCGTATGGAAAGCGCTGGACTATATCGACCGCAACTTGAAAGAGCCGATTACGATCGCGCAGCTTGCCCGCGAAGCGGGATGGAGCCATGAGCATTTCACCCGCAAATTTGTTCAATATATGGGGATGTCCCCGCAGAAAGCGATCGTCAAGCGGAGAATCGAGCGGGCCTGTCAGCTGCTCGTTCATGAAAAGTGGAACATTTCCGAAATTGCCTATGCCGTCGGTTTTCAAAATGTCCATTACTTTTACCGTACCTTTATGAAAGTAACGGGGATGACGGCTACGCAGTACCGCCAAAGATTTTCCTCGCCGCATCTGAAGCATTTGGCGCCGGTTACCGGATTGGAGGCCTCCTATCCGTTAAATCGTTACTACCGCTATAATTGATTGCATTTCCTTTCTTCGAATCCCCCGTGCCTTTCTGTCCAATTTGCCGGCAATGTGGTATGCTTTTATACAAGTGAAATAGTTATATCACATGAAAGGTAAAAGTGAAGAGATATGATGCAGAAGCAGAAACAGAGCCGTACGACGTTCATGGAAAGATTGGACAACATGGTCAAGACGCTGAGGCATGACATCGCCGCCGGCAAATATAGGACTGGCGAGTACCTTCCTTCGGAAGCGAATCTGGTCGACATGTTTTCCTTAAGCATTAATTCCGTGAGGAAAGGGCTGGAACAATTAGTTGCGGAAGGTTTGATCGTCAAAAAAACGAAAGTGGGCAATATGGTGGTCAAGCCCCCGGGCTCGGAATGCGTGACGATTACGTTCGGGTATCATCTCAGTATGGATGGAATCGCCGACATCAGCTATTTGGTAAGCGAATTTGAAGCGAAGCATCCCCATATTAAAGTGGTTCCGGTTCAATTGTCGATTTTAAATTATAACGAGATCGTCAAAAATTACATGGGCAACGATATGCTGGATGTAGTGACGATTAGAGAAACAGAACTGCAAACCTATGAAGAGCGGGGCGAGCTGGATTTGCTGGAGCCTGCGGCCGTTAATTCCGGGGCGTACCCGTTCCTGCAAGATACGTTCTCGCGCGAGGGCGTTATATACGCATGCCCGCTCGTGTTTTCTCCAGTGATTCTATGCTACAACCGCGAACATTTCTTGGGAAAAGATTTGCCCGAACCGGACAGCAGTTGGAGCTGGGACGACCTGGTCCGCGTAACGTCGCAATTGGCCGAGCCTCCCGGGCGATACGGGTTTTATTTCAATTATTTGTCCGAGCATCGCTGGCCGATTTTTTTACTGCAAAGCGGAAATCGGGATGCGACGAGTTGGATAGATGCCGTTCGGCTAAGTAAATCGATTGTTGCAAATCGACAGCTTTTTCCCCTTTATACGGAAGAATATGATATAGATGCGAAGTCTTTATTTCTGGAAGAAAAAGTGTCCGTCATCATGACGACTTACTTTAATTTGAACCATCTGAAAAACGCGCCGTTTTCATTCGATATTGCCCCGGTCCCCCATCATAACGAGCAAAAAACGATGATGCTCGCGGTCGGTCTTGCCGTGAACCGACGCTCCAAGAAGAAGGCGGCGGCACAGGAACTCGTTCATTTTTTGACCTCGGCGGAAGCACAGTACCATATCCGCAAGCGCACTTTGAGCATTCCGGGATTGAAAAAAGCCGCGGAATGGACCGGGGAGGAAGAGATGTATCGTCCGTCCCGCTATACGATGTACCGGGAAATCATTCCGACTTTCCGGACCCTTGCTGATTTGCGGCTGACCACGGATAGACTCCGCCATCTGCAAAGGGAATTGAAATTGTACTGGTCGGACATTGTCGACGAGACGTCATTGTCCGAATTCGTCGAACAAATGCTTTAAAAAATTTTCCGGGGTCCCGGCAAAAATGATTCGACTCGAAATTTGAGTATAGCGGTACGCCAAAAAACCGTCGGTTCGGTTCGAACCGACGGTTTTTCTCCATATTCGCACAAGCTTACGGTACAAAGCTTCAACCTTTTTCTCGATTCTGGCCATAAATTTCTCGTAGCCGTAAGTCCATGTTTTGACAGTGACCCGCGATCCATCCCCGCCATTCCTCGTTCATGCAATTGCCTTCAAGCCAAAACGTAAGAGATGTGCCCCGATTCGTCGCCCCAATCAAATATGGATTATTTATTCACCTGGTGACATGAGTGCGATATGAAATAGAAAATCATATTGACACCTTTGATTTATTAATTTACTATTTATATGAAACAGAAATGAAATACAACTCATGTCTAGGCACAATATGCTAACAGACTATGTACATAAGGGCTCAGCTCGGATGAGATGAAATGGAGGTTGTCGAAACAGTGAATCTGACGTTTTATTGTTCGGAGCAAAACGATTTATACCGGCTGCTGGTCGGGCAAGAACGGCATTGTCCGCGCTTCGGCGAAATCGGCGCCGCGCTCGAGCATGCCCGGCCCGGAAGCGGCGTATTGCTGCTGGCCGACGCGTACCCGAAGGCGGAACTGGAACTGGAGGAGCGGTATTTGCGCCTCATTCGCGACAAGCGGCTGCGTATCTATGCGGAATACCCTTCAAGCGCACCCGGGCTGGAAATAAGCTCGCCCCGGCAAGCTTTATGGGAGAGGGGAGTCGTCTCTTCCGATCGATTCGCACCCGGTGTGGAAGCGTTATCCATTTTGGCGTTGCACGGCTGTTGGTTTCTTCCCGTTCGGAATACCGGGTTGACCTCGCATCTCGTGCTGACGCGGGTAGCGGGTTACGACAAGGCCGTATTCGGGCTGCCGCGGGAAGAGGCGGGAGAGACGCATCCGCTTTTGTTCGAGTTGCCGGGTACGACCGTTTTGGTAGGGGCCAGCAAGCTGAGCCATTTCGTAACGGGGAGGTACGGACCGATGGCTGCGTGGCAGTCGGTCTGGCGAGCTTTACTGTCCTGGCTCGACCCGGAGAGTCAAGTGCCGCCGCTGCAGTGGAAGCCGGACGTCTCGGTCCGTTTCGGCGAGCAGGACGCTTTGCCCCCCGAATGCGAATCGGACGCTCTGGAGCTGTCGTTCCGTTGGTTCGAGCAGCACGTACTGTTCCATACGGAAAAAGGCAATGGAGCGATGGAAGGTTATGTGTCGCACATCGACCATCAAGGCCGGCAGATGCGGCTCGTCTCCTCTCCCCGCGCCGACTGTGCCGCCGAAAGCGCAATGGTGTTCGCTTACGATGCGGTGTTGAACGGCAACCCGGCCTCGCGGAAGACGGCCGAACAAATCATGAATTACGTCTGGTCCGCCCCAGCCTTTCTGCACGATCGCAAGGACAGCCCGGCGTATGGGCTTGTGAATTGGTATGACCGCGGTCCGATCTTCTATGGAGATGACAATGCGCGCGTGCTTCTCGCCGGGCTGGCGGTCAGCCGGCTGCTAGGCGACGACCGGTGGGACGATCATTTGCTGCGCTGCTTGCTGGCCAATTGGCGCACATCAGGTTCGAGCGGTTTCCGCAGAAACTTTTTGCGATATCCCGAATCGTTTCCGGAAGGACGCGGATGGCGGCATTACAAGAGCGAGGACTTTATCAACTGCGCTCCGCACTACCAGTCTTATTTATGGGCCTGCTATATTTGGGGGTACGCTTTAACCGGTTACGACCCGCTGCTTGCGACAGCCAAACAAGCGATTCGGAGCACGATGGAAGCATACCCGGACGGCTGGAAATGGACGAACGGGCTTACTCAGGAAATAGCCAGAATGCTGCTTCCGTTATCGTTTCTGGTACATGTCGAAGATACGGCCGAGCATCGCGGCTGGCTCGAACGGATGAGCGGCGAGCTGCTGCGGCAGATGCAGCCATGCGGCGCCATTGCGGAGAAGATCGGACCGCTTGAGAACGGCAAGTATCCCCCGCCCCAATCCAATGAAGCTTACGGAACGGGGGAAGCCGCTCTTCTCCAGCACGACGGCGATCCGGTGTGCGATCTGCTGTATACGGCGAATTTCGCTTTTCTCGGCTTTCATGAAGCGGCGGCGGTACATGAGCGGCTTAAGACGACGGAAGATCGGCTGGCCGATTTTTTGTGCCGGGTTCAACTACGCTCCGAGAAGCATCCGTATTTGCACGGCGCCTGGATGCGCAGCTTCGATTACCGTAAATGGGAATATTGGGGAAGCTCAGCCGATCTCGGCTGGGGAGCCTGGTGCGTAGAATCGGGCTGGACGAACGCCTGGATCGCGGCGGTGATGGCTATGCGGCGGACGGGACAACGGCTGTTCGATTTGTCGGCGAAGGATCGGTGGAAGCGGCGTTTGCCCGATATGCTGGAAGATATGGATTTGGTGCAGGCGCTATGAATGATAGAGGAGAGGAGGGAGAGAACGCGGTGAAACTGAAAATCGCCATACTGCCGGAACCGGTCGTACAAGGGAAATTGTTTGACGCAACTCATCGTAAACAACTCGAGTCGTTTGGCGATGTTGTCTACAATCGGACGGAAGGCATGCCTGCTCCGGAAACGCTCAAAGATATTATCGCCGGGGCGGATCTGGCCGTAACGTCGTGGGGCTGCACCCATTTGAATAAAGAAATATTGGACCGAGCTCCGCGCCTCCGGGCAGTCGTCCACGCGGCCGGTACGGTGAAACCGGTCGTGACGCCGGAGCTGTGGAACCGGGGCATCCGGGTGACCAGCTGCAACGATTCATTAGCCGTCGGCGTGGCGGAATCGGCGCTTGCCCTTACGATCGCTTCGCTGAAAAATATGTGGCGGTTGTCGCAAATTACCCGAGAGGGGGGATGGGGACAAGGGAGAGAGCTCGTTCGCGAATTGTACGGGATTACCGTCGGCGTCATCGGCGCGGGGAAGGCCGGCCGCCACTACATCCGCCTCCTGCGTCAATTTTCCGTCGACATCCTCGTCTACGATCCATTTATTTCGGCGGAGGAGATCGCCCGCATCGGAGCGGCTAAGGCCGAGCTGAACGAGCTGCTGGCGGCAAGCGATGTCGTATCGCTTCATGCTCCTTCCATACCGTCGACTTATCACTTGATCAATCGCGAGCGGCTGATGATGATGAAAGACGACGCGATCCTGATCAATACGGCACGAGGGTCGATCGTGGACGAAGTGGCGCTGGTCGAACAATTGCGGAAAGACCGGCTGTTCGCTTGTCTGGACGTCACCGCTCCCGAGCCTCCGGCGCCCGACCATCCGTTTCGCAGTTTGCCCAACTGCATATTAACGCCACATATCGCCGGCGCGGTCAATAACGGGATCAAACGGTTAGGGCAATTCGCCGTAGAAGAGCTGGGACGGCTTGTGAGAGGAGTGCCGCTTCTAGGCGAAGTGAAACCCGAGCAATTGGAAATGCTGGCTTGAAAAAAAAGGACGAATCCGACTCCGCCCGGCCGGTACATGTGCCGGCGCGGCGGAGAAAACGATAGGGGGAAGCGACAAATGAAAGCGATTACCTACGTGCTGCTTTTCGTATTGTTGGCCTTTACGATGCTGCTTGCGGCATGCGGCAGCGGAGCGGGAAGCGATACCGGGAACAAGGGCAAGATCGGCGCGGAGACGGAAGGTAAGGACACTCCGGAGCAACTGGCAAAGAAAGCGGCTGACGAACAAGTGGAGCTCGTATTTGCCTCGTCCAGCGGGGCGACGGCGGAACAATTCATGGAGCAACAAGGCGGCAACGAGATCCGCAAGAAGTTTCCGAATTACAAGATCACCTTCGTGAACGGCGCCGTGCAAAACTTGATGGCGGCCAACCAAACGATCGACATTTTCCTCAGCTCCGTCGGACTCACTCCCGCTACCCTCCTGTCGTACAACTTGCAGAGCGATATAAGCGATTTGATCAAAAAGTATAATTACAACTTGTCCCGGCTCGAGCCGTCGACGATCGATATTCAGCGGGAGCTGGCAAACGGGGGCATTTACGGGCTTCCGGTGAATACGGTTTCCGGCGCCTTGTTCTACAACAAAGATTTGTTCGATCGTTTTGGAACCGCTTACCCGAGAGACGGGATGACCTGGGACGAATTGTACGAACTCGCGAAGAAAATGTCCCGCACGGAAGGCGGAATCAACTACCGGGGCTTGACGTTCGCTTTCCAGCACATGATGTTCTTGAACCAGTATTCCGCTCCGCACCTCGATCCGAAAACGAACAAAGCGCTGTTTACGCAGGACAACTTCGTGCGGGCATTCGAAAATATGGCCAGATTTTATAAAGTCCCTGGAAACGGGCTGCCCAATCATACATTTTCGCTGCCGGATCAGCAAAATCCGTTCTTCAAGGAGCAGACGATCGCCATGCTGATGACGTTGAGCGGCGGAGGCGCAGGCTTCGGGAATATGAACTGGGATATGGTGCAATTGCCGTTCTTGAAAGATAAGCCGGGAGTCGGGCCGCAGTCTTACCCCGCCTACTACTACATTACGAGCATGAGCAAAAAACGGGATGCCGCGTTCCAAGTGCTCGCATACGTGACATCGGACGAATTTCAAGAGTGGCAAGCCAAAGGCGGAACTCCTTCGATCTTGAAAGATCAAGGCAAGGTCATGCAAAACTTTGGAGTCAATCAACCGCTCTACAAAGGAAAAAATATGAAGGCGATCTTGCCCGCGAAGTTCGCGGCTCCAACGATGAAGACGAGGTATCAGGGCGTCGCGGACAAAGAAGTGCTGACGGCTCTGAGCGAATACAGCGCAGGGAAAGATATCAACAGCGTATTGAGAGAAGCTGCCGAACGGACAGACAAGTTAATTGCCGCGGAAGTCGGCAAATAAATCGAAGCGAAGGCGCACGATTTCATTGAACAAGGAGGACTCGACCTATGAAACAAAACGAATCCGAAGTGAAAATCAGCAGGAGAAAATTGCTCGGTGCGGCAAGCGCCGCCGCGGTTACGGGGCTTATGTTCGGCAGCGGCGTAGGATTTGCCCGGCAGGGAAGCGGCGTGGCCGCAAGCGTCTATGGGAATCCGTCCGACAACTGTTGTCCTTATCCGAATGTAATCATTGTAACCTGTTTCGGGGCGACAGGCGACGGCTCGACGGATGACACGGCGGCGATTCAATCCGCGATCGACGCTGCCGCGGCAGGCTCTACCGTTTATTTCCCGAGCGGGACGTATAGGGTCACGTCTTTGACGATCGGCAAGTCGATCCGTTTCTTCAGCCACGATAGCGCGACAATCAAGTTTAACAATTCGCTCGGCCAAAGAACGGTCATGTTCGATATCCAAACGAACGGAATCGACGTTTCTTTCGAAAACATGATTTTCGACGGGAATAAGGATAATCAAACCGCGCCGGATCAACTGAATCGGCTGTATTATCGCATCGTATACTGGTCGGCCCGGGATTGCGCTTACGTCAACGACAAGTCTTTTCTTTCCATACGGAAGTGCAAATTTTTGAATACGCCTTCGAATGCAATCTTTTTAATAGGTTACGACGATGCAGACAAAGCGGACCTCAACCAATCGTTATTTGTCAAGATCGAAGACAACTATTTCGAGAAAGGATACGAAAACGCCCCGGGACATTTAGATACTTGCGTGATTGCCATTAGCGGCAATATCAACGGGGTCATTTCGGATAACACATTCATGAAAAACGAGCCCATTTCGATGTACGGACTCGGTGCCATTACGATCACGACGGCAGACATTGCGGTCGAGGTGTTTTCCAGTTTGGTCATTCGCAACAATCTTTTTAAACATTACGGACGTCAAACGACGACGGGAGTCGGTCCGATCGGCGTAATCGATTTTTATGCATCCTGCGAAAAACTGCTTATTGACGGAAACCGTTTCGTCGACTCCTACTACGCTGCGATCAAGGGCAAGACCAATTCGCGGAATTGCATGATCACGAACAATTTAATTGACGGCGTTCTGCTCAATGGGAACTCGAACGTGAAATCATTCGGCATTTCCGTTGGAAGAGGGACGTATTTCGGCATCTATGACAAATATGTCGTGTCCGACAATGTGGTCAAAAACATCTACGGAAACGGAATCGAAGTGGTAGGCTCGAACTCCGGGTTTTCACCGGCTCCCGTAGGGAAAATCAAAGATGTGATGATTTCCGGGAACGTCGTCGACGTGATCGCCGATTCGAATATTGCGTCGTACGGCGTGCTCGTACAGCATTTTGAAAACGCCGTGATTGCGGGCAATATTTTAAAGAACAACGATCGCGCGATTTATTGCAACGACTGCAAAGTCGGAGCGGTTATTTCCGGTAACGAGCTGTACGGAACGAAGAAAGCTTTTGTCATGTTCCAAGGCTACAACGCCGGAGAGGCGGGTTATTCGGATTATGACGGCGACTTGATCGTCTCGAACAATCTCATGCGGACTACGATCGATACGAACTACACGACTTTCTGGTGTCTGTATTTCGAGAGGGTGAGCAACGTCGTTGCGAACGGGAATGTGGTTCGAATCGCCGGAGCAACGGCCGCGCAACATTTTCTGCGAACGGGAGTCCAGGTGCTGGGGCAAATATCCTCGCATCAAAATATGGTGCAGGGCGGCGTAACGGCATTTTTCGCGACCGGATCCGGGACGTTGACCCAAACGCAAAATCTTCACAACGGGGTTGTCGTCCCCTAATAGTCCCATGCTGGGCGATACGTCGCTCCTGAAGACGGAAAGCAAAATCTGAATGATTGAAATGGCTTGCCGCCCTCGCTGACAGGAGCAGCGGGGAATGATCTCAACTGATGTACCGAACTGACCACGAAGGAAAAGTTGGACGTACTGATCGAAGGCCATATGTCCGGCTAGGCCAAAGACTATGTAGCGGCGGCAGTCGAGAGCGGCTTGCTCGGCGAGAAGCCGACTATACGAAGCCCGCCTTCCGTTCCGAGTTAGTCGAAGCGACGTACGGCGCCAAGCGAGCGCTCGACAACGCCGCGAAACCAGCCAAAGCATCCATTCAATCGGTCAAAGCTGCCGGTGCGAAAAAGGTCGAAGTAACGCTCGACCGCGACTTCGATGCTAGCTCAATAATCAACAAGGGAGGGGCTGCTGGCTTGGGTCGGCAGCCTTTGTTTGCGAATAGGCATGTTAAATGGTATACCATCAGATGTAAACTGCGATCCCGCAATAGGCTTCTTCATTAATTACCCGTACCGTGTCCCCGCCCCCTCGTAATACAGGAAGGAATTTACTCCGAGAAAAAGAATATATACGTTGTAACGACATGATCCATAAGGAGATCTGATTTGTCTATGATTATGAAAGCAACCGCTTTGAAACTGGCGTCTGCGTTAACAATTGCTTCTGTGGGGTTTCCAGCGCCGCAAGCTTTTGCAGAAAAAGAGACAGAGATCCGTTCGCAACCGACTCCTACCGGCGAAGGAATAACCACGTCTCTTGGCGCAAAAATCGATTGGGCATCCGACACGAAAATAGTTCGGACATTGACGTCTCCCGAGAGCGCTAAACCGCCTGCTCCGACACTTCCCTTGACCGATACAATCATCACCGGCACATTCTCATATCCCTGGTCCAATCCGTTAAACTACGGCAAGGCCGTAGTGAGCAAATTAGACAACAGACGCTATCATCTGCACGTTTCGGTCGTACAAGGCTTTAGCCACAATATGGGCGAGCTCGACTCCGACTTCACTTTCGACGGCACGGCAGTTGTGTTCTCCGATCCGGAATACGACAAGGTTACGATGACATTTACGGAAAATTCCATAACCATCGATTATCCGGGCTATGGCTTCGGAGGAAATAATGCTGAACCTAAGGGGACATTTTATTTGCAAAACTCCGGCATTGAAGATGCCCCATTTCTGACAAAGTTATATGACGGTTTGCAAATACATGAATCATACCGGCAAGGCTTCACGGATGTATTCACCTATCATGTAAGCGAGACGAAGGAGGCGCTCCTCGTTCAATCCCGCAGCAGTCTCAACCGTTCGTTGGTGGTCGTCGAATATTTGGCAATCTACGATAAGTCCACGCAAAACATTGAACCTATTGGCGAGATATCGATCTATAATAAACGCGATCTCTTCAAAAAACTCGAAACCCTTTCTGCGAGTGAGGAATTGGTTTATGAGCTTCTGAATAAACAATACGCTGATCGTTTCATCGAACTTCAAATGCAAAAATTCGATAACGGCGACCGGACTTTAGGCGATCCCGACTTGTTTCAACTGACGGAAACTGAGGCTTTCTACATCGTTACCGGAGCAGAGGAGTCAACCTCTATCTCCGAAAATTTCAGGAATCAGGATAACATCGGATCCATATTTAGAACCGAGATCGACCATTCCAATGCCAATAGCGTCACAATCCATATTTATGAGCTAGTCCGCATTGACCAGAATGACGAGCATACGTCGACTATCGACTGGCTTGAAGTGGACCGCTCCAGCGGCAGAGTGAAGAGTATATTGTTTGAATAATCGAAAGATCAATTGCGATTGCAAAATAAAGACATTGTGGGCAACCGACTTCATCCGATTGGCCGCCTTTTTGCGGGGAGTGAGATTTGAACTGATGCAATCAATACGATTGAAACTAGAAGCCTACATTAACAAATATTTGGAGCTATGGGACTTTTACGGCGTTGTTCAAGTCATCCAAAAAGGCGAAGTGCTTTTTGAAAACGCATACGGCTATGCGAGTATCGAGTTTGGAATTAAAAACGATATGAATTCGCGCTTCTCAATCGCTTCCGTGTCAAAACAGTTTACCGCCTTTGCGATTATGCTTCTATATGAACAGAACCTGCTGGACATCGATAAGTCTGCACAATTGTACCTCCCTGCCGATATGAAGCTGGACGAGACGATCACTGTACATCATTTACTCTCGCATACTTCCGGTTTATATAATTATTACAATTTTGAAGACGATTTTTTTGCCGGATACAACAGAACGGACTATTCGCGTAATGATTTCTTCCTGCGGTATATCGATAAAAAGCCTGCAAAGCCGCCGGGCACGGCCTATGACTACAATAACTCCAACTATAATTTGCTCGCATGGATTATTGAAAATGTTTCTGGAGAGAAATATGAAGATTATATGCGAAACAACATCTTTCTGCCCTTGAATATGAGGAACAGCGATGTTGATGACGGATGTAAGCCTATTAAAAACAAATCAAGTAATTATTCGAAAGATTTCGATGCAACGATAAAAAGTCCGTATTATAACGAGAAATTCAGCATCGGTGCAGGCGCCATCGTTTCAAACTGCGATGATTTGTACAAATGGTACACCTGCTTGCGGGATCGTAAACTCCTGTCGAAAAAAACGTACACCAGGTTTTTCAGCACGAACATAAACAATTACTGCTATGGACTTGAACATCATCATGTATACGGCACGGACAGGTATTCCCATGGGGGAGATCATCTTGGGATAAGCACCTATATGCAGAATTACTTCGATGAAGATATATGCCTCACTATTCTTTCAAATAATGAGGCTATCAATCAGTACAGACTGGGCAACGGGATTTCGGATATTCTGCATCAAGTAGATGTAGATGCCCCGACCAAACATGAAGAGATTCCCATGAATGAAAGTAAGCTCAAAGAGTACTGCGGAATCTACTTGAAAGATAAGATCGAAGTAGAACTTATTCATGGAAAATTATACTTTACGAGATTCTCCGGCAATCTTCATATCGAGATCTATCCGGTAGGGGAAGGGAGATTTGCTCGAAGACATTCCGACCAAATCCGCCCGTACAGTATTACTGAGAACGAAAACGGCAACATGACGTTTTTCGGGTATACGAAGGATAACCCCGCAAACGAGTAGTCGGAGCGGGAATGTCCTCATTTTTGAACAGGGAGTGAGCGCAAATGTTTTTTGTCAATGCCCGTGCCATTGTAGAGCGTGAACGCGATGGGAAAACCGAAATCATCATTCAGACGCGCAACAAGCCGAACCAACCGAAACAATTGGAGCTGCCGGGAGGCGGAGTGGAGCAGTTCGAATCGCTGACCGCGGCGCTGCGCCGCGAAGTGAAGGAAGAAACCGGTCTCGATGTCACTTGGATTGAAGGGGAAGATACGCGTATCGATACGGAAGGGATCAATCCGAAAGTCGTTGTCGAATGTATTCAACCCTTTGCCGCATACCAGACCATTAAAGGCGGAATCGATTCGGTCGGTTACTACTTTATTTGCAGGGCGGAAGGCGATTTGCTCCAAGAAGGCGACCGCACGCAAAACCCCCGCTGGATCACGATAGACGAACTGGCCGAACGGATCCATAACGATCCGTTGCAGTTTATTAACATCGACTGTGCCGCCATCATGTACTATTTAAAACACCGCATCAAATGGCCGGGGTATTAATTGAAAAGCGCCAACATCGAGTCCCGAAGGCGGGGCTCTGTTTTTTTCTGTAAAAGCGGTACTGAGACTCCGATTCATAGCGCGGAAACGTTAGACTGCCCATCCGGGCAGTTTTTTTTGTTAAAAATTCACATAATTTGCGTTCACTTATGGGATGTTAAGATGAAGTGAAAAGCAAGATTTCAACTGAATAGCGGATCAGCTATGCAGGCGTGGAATGGATTGTTGCGGGTACGGGTCGCGTCTGTGTTATGGAATGAAGCCAATTCAATCAGCGACAAAAAAACTTTTGGTGGCGATAGGAATGGGAATATTTCAAAAGATTTTCAGTCGTAAACGGAAGACTGTAAAAGATAAGCCGGAAACCTACGAAGCGAAGGAACAACTTCATTCAGATATTGGCGCAAACTTTAGTGTAGTGAAGAAAGCTTTTGGAAACAGCAAAGATGTGATCATGGGAGAAATTATTTTAGATCCGTCAAGTTTGTTTAAAGTCGGGTTTATTTATATGGAGGGAATGGCTGATACAGCCAATATTCAAGAAAAAATTAAACAACCCCTGCTCATGAGAAGCAAGGATATTCTGCAACAATTAAACATGCCGCTGCTAGATCATTTCGAAATGATTAAGAATCATATCCCTGCGATCGGGGAAACAAAACCGATTCATGACTTCTCTGCTTTGTATAAATCCATATTGTCCGGTGAAACCGTCATTCTGGTCGAAGGATATACATACGGTTTCGCCGCCAATACGACAGGAGGGTATAAACGTGCTGTAGAGGAGCCGACTACTCAATCTGTTGTTAGAGGCCCTAGAGAAGGTTTTACCGAAACCTTGGACACCAATATTTCATTAATACGGAAAAGAATCAAAACCCCTAATCTCTGGTTAGAAACCTTAGTCATCGGAGAAGTCACCCAAACCAATGTCGGGATTATGTTTATTAACGGCATTGTCAATGACAAGATCGTCGAAGAAGTAAGAATACGGCTTGCACGCATTGAAATAGACGGAATTTTGGAAAGCGGCAATATTGAAGAACTGATTCAAGACGAAACCTTTACTCCATTTCCCACTCTGTATAACTCGGAACGTCCGGATGTGATTGCGGCGGGACTGCTCGAGGGGCGAATTGCCATTCTTGTCGATGGAACGCCGTTCGTACTTTTGGCACCCGCCCTGTTTGCGCAATTTTATCAGTCTGCCGAGGACTATTATCAGCGTGCCGAATTTGCTACCCTGATCCGCATATTGAGATATGCTTGCTTCTTTATTTCCTTGCTCGCGCCTTCACTGTATATCGCTGTAACGACGTTCCATCAGGAATTGCTGCCCAGTTCGTTATTGTTCAGCCTGGCCGCCCAACGGGAGGGCATTCCATTCCCGGCGTTTGTTGAGGCATTAATCATGGAGATTACTTTTGAAATCCTGCGTGAAGCCGGCGTCAGACTCCCCAAAACGGTAGGTCAAGCGGTATCCATCGTCGGTGCATTGGTCATCGGTCAAGCAGCGGTGGAAGCGGGATTAGTATCGCCGGCAATGGTAATCGTAGTAGCCATCACGGCTATCTCCAATTTTGTTATTCCTTCGTTTAATATGGGGATCTCCATCCGTATTTTACGGTTTATATTGATGATTTTTGCGGCGACCTTCGGCTTATTCGGAGTAACCGTAGGATTGATCGCCACCGTTCAACATTTATGCAGTCTGCGATCGTTTGGGGTGCCCTATATGTCTCCTATGGCTCCGTTCAATCTTGCGGACCAAAAGGATACGATCCTTCGTTTGCCTCAATGGGCTTTGTTTTCGAGACCTCGATTCATCAGTAAGAAGAATAGGATTCGGGAGGACAATGCCCCGACCACGAAACCGGAACGAAAGGGCAAGTAGAGGAGTTTACTGTGCTATGAAAAAAAGAAGTTATGTATGGGGCTTGGTCATTTTAGTTGCTGCAGCTCTTACAGGTTGTTGGGATCGACGGGAATTGAACGATCTGGCCCTCACGGTCGGAATGGGACTTGATAAAAAAGGAAATCATATTCAAGTAACCGCGCAAATCGTGAATCCAGGTGAAGTGGCATCCAAAAAAGGCAGCGCAATCCAACGATCCCCCATTACTTCGTTTAAAGCGACCGATACTACCGTTACGGAAGCGATAAGGAAATTAAGTGTGGTTGCGCCAAGACAAATTTTTCCGTCTCATCTTCGCGTATTGATTATTGGAGAAGAACTCGCGCGTCAAGGCATTTCCAAAGTGATGGACGGGATTTCAAGAAATCATGAATTCCGTTCCGATTTTTTTTTGATTGTCGCCAAGGGAACAAGTGCGGAGGATGTACTCGGAATCGTTACGCAAATTGAACAAATTCCTGCGAACAAGATGTTTAAAATGCTGCAAACTTCCGAAAGATTATGGGCACCGACAGTCAGCATGCAATTGGATAAGTTTATCTCCGATTTATCCAATCCGACAAAAGATACGGTTCTAACCGGAATTAAAATCGTTGGCGACAAAGAAATAGGGCCAACCATACAAAATGTAGGCGATAGTGAACCCGATGCGATTTTGGAATATTCGGGAGTAGCCCTTTTTAAGCGCGACAAGCTGGTTGATTGGTTAAATGAGGAAGAAAGCAAAGGGTACAATTACATTATGGGTAAAGTAAAAAGCACTGCCGGTCATGTGGCTTGTCCCCAAGGAGGATCAGTTGCTGTAAATGTTATACGTACCGAAACAAAGGTAATAGGCAAGGTCGTTAAAGACAAGCCGAAGATTTTTGTTAACCTTTATGTAGAACAGGATGTAGGCGAGGTGCAATGTAACATTGAACTAACGAAAGCCGAAAATCTGCGGAAGCTGGAAGAGCTCGGCGAAAAGAAGTTGACGGAAATCATGGAAAGCGCGATAAAAAAAGCGAAGAAGAATAAAGCGGACATCTTCGGATTTGGAGATGCCATAGAAGATACCGACCCTAAGTCTTGGCTGAAGCTGAAACAGGATTGGGACACTCATTTTTCCAACTTAGATGTTACGGTCAAGGTGGACGTGCAAAATCGTCGCTTAGGAACGACGAACAACTCCAAGCTTGAAAGATAGGAGTTCCTATTCGGAATGCTGGAATAGAGGTGTATGAATTGCTTGAGAAAGGAAAAATCGGCGTCCATCAATTTACCATATTAACGATTCTTTTTACCGTAGGCAGTTCGATTCTCATTGCGCCTTCCGGGCTTGCTCTAGAAGCCAAACAAGATGCATGGATTGCTTCAATAGCGGGCTTAATTGGCGGATTGCTCATGGTCATGCTGTACAATTTGATTACTGCCCGATTTCCCAAATCGACATTAGTACATTACAGTCAGGTAGTACTGGGCAAGTGGTTGGGAGGATCCATCGCTTTTTTATATTTTAGTTATTTTTTCATCCTCGGGGCTCTTGTGCTTCGCAATATCGGCGATTTTTTAACGACCCAAGTTATGCCCCATACACCGATCCAATACATTCATGCTTTTTTTTTGGTCGTCATCATTATGGGGGTTCGCAACGGTCTTGAAACGTTCACCAGAACGGCAGAAATATTTTTCCCTTGGGTCCTATTCTTTTTTTTCATCATGATCATTCTTCTTCCGCCCGAATATGATTTTCGTCAGTTAACGCCTGTGTTTGGTTATGGGATTAAACCGATACTGCGAGCATCAATCCCATTAATAAGCACCCCTTATATGGAACTTGTTGTATTTTTAATGCTCTTCCCGTTTATTAATCATTCTCAAAAAGCAAGGAAAGCTTTTCTGGTGGGTACGCTGATAGGAGGTGTCTTGCTAATCGCTATATCCCTTCTATCCATATTGGTATTAGGAGCCGACGTTACGGCAAAACATATGTATCCCAGCTATAGTCTGGCAAAAAAAATAAGTATTGGCGATTTTCTGGAGAGGTTAGAAGTCATTATGGCCGGTATTTGGTTTATTACCATATACTTCAAGTTGGCTGTATGCTTTTATGCATCCACGATGACTTTTGCCGAGTTATTCAAAATAAATGAGGCTAGGCCATTATATTTACCTTTTGGCATGATCATGGTTGTGTTGTCCATTATCGTCTATCCCGATGCAGCGTACGGTATAAACTTTGGTTCAAAGATTGATTTTCCGTATTCTTTGCCCTATGCCGTTATTTTTCCAATGCTAATACTGCTAGTCGCAATAATAAGAAAGAAGAGGGAATAAAAAAGCAATGTTTGCGATAGGGGGGGCCGCTTCACGGAAGTGGAGCGCATTCCCCCATCTCTTGCCTCAAGAGCTTCCTCTCTTTGCAGACTTTTTCAGTAGCCTCATAGTTGCTGTTGAATGAGCCGGATTGCAATCGGGCGATCGTCCGGGTCACGGACCAGCCATTCGCGTAAACCTGCATCGCTGTCTTCCGTTGTTCGGGAGGCGGCGATTTCTTTATTCCGGATCAGCCGGTAAGCCTGCTCGCCATCCGCCGCCTCAAACCGCAGCCTGACCGCAGCGTCGGAGCTGTACTTATCCAGGAAGCGCAGTGATTGTCCGGCCAGTTCGGGTCCGAACAGATTGCCGTATGCCCGGACAGACGCAATAGGATCTTTAACGGCAAGAGCGAGCGGACCGGCGGCGCATACAAGCGGATGTCCTTCGGAAGCGGAGCCGGCGAGCGGGAAAGCCTGGGACAGCGGATGGCTGCCGATGATGAGCTGGTGCCCGTCCGGGTCGGCCGCGATGAAGAAGTCCGTGAACAGCCCGCCCTTGTCCAAGAAGTTGACGATCGTCCATCCTTGCTCCTTGGCATTCTTATAGGCTAAGTCGACGTCCGGGACGCGGATGTAGAAAGCAGGCCGCCAATCCGCATGGTTCAGATCCAGCCGCCGGTCCATCAGCACGAGCAGCTTGTCTTCCCGCAGCGGGAGGAAGCCGACCGGCCCGTCCAACCGCTCGGGCGCCGCATCGATCCCGAGCAGCCGGCTGTAAAATGTCATGCTCTCCTTCAGGCTGCCGCACATGCAGACGACGGCGTCAAGCGAGCCGATCGCGAGTGTATCCGGCACGGGCTTCGGACGATTGCCGCCGAAGGAATAAAACGGGTTGAGTGTTATATGGTTGACGGGAGCGGACCGGTTCGCCCCGGCTTCTCCTAAGAGTGTTGTTGCCAAGGCGCGAATATGCGCTATTCCGCTCTCCTCGTCCGCTTTCGCCTGACGGAGCAGCCGCACCGCCTGCAGCCTGAAAGCCGGGTCATGCGGCGCTCCCCCGTGCGGGAAAGGAAACAGCTCGCGCAGCTTTCCGAACGACTCGCCGACCGCCTCATAGCAGCGCTTCACTTGCTGCATGATTTCCTTTATTACATTACTCTGTTCGCCGGATTCACCGCACTCGTACTCGATCCGCTCACTCCAGAACAACACGGACTGTTCCCGGAACCACCCGTATAGATGTACATTGGACGCGTTGCCAAACGGGTCGACCGTCCCCTTCTCGAAGGCGGCGATCCATTCGTCATAAGCCGGCAAGCCGCCCGTGCACGGCATGAAGGTGGGGTCGTTTCCTTCGGCATGGCGAGTGACCCGCTGCAGCAGGCGAAGCAGCCTATGATCCGGGCGCCTGCGTTTTTCGTCCAATTCTCCGTCGAGAACGAACGCGTACAGCTCTCGGGATATAGCTTTGTCGATCTTCGGACTGCCCGTATAAAGGCTGCTATATGGAATTTCTTCGCAGGCCTGCGGGTCGACGGCATACAGTACTTGTTTCTCGTCGTCGTAGCCGTAGACGAGAGCAAGCTCGTAGGAGATTGCGCTGCTCACAATCGCAGGCACCCCTTTGTCGATCGACTCTCTGATCATGTCGAGGGTGTACAGAAAATTTCGGGTTTTATGCGGGCTGGAACCGGCATTTTTGTAGTGCTGATAGTCCACATAGCGCGAATGGTAGCCAAGATTGAGCAGACCGTTGGAGATGAACGTATCCCAATCCCAGATCATCGGACTTTCGGCGCCGATCGTCGAGCGACGAACATTAAGTACGAATGCATAGCCCGAGAAGCCCGTCACTTCCGCCAAAGTAACCGGCCTGCCCATGCTGCGCAGGATATGGTAGATGGCGTTCGGAAAAGCGGCTCCCGGATGAACCGGAGGCTCCTCCCTGATTCCCGGCTTCGTCAGAACGACTTTTCGGCCGCCTCCGCGTGTATCGCTGTGAGCCCGGATACGGCTTCGGATGTCCAATTCGATTCGAATGTCTTCGGCTTTACGGCGAATGCGGGACAGTGCCTTATGAATCGTATTGACGTTCGTGTCCCAATAGTCGGCGATTTCCTGCGGGGACAATTGCTCGTAAAAATGCTTTACGAACACCTCCCGTTCCTTCGGCCCCAGCGCTTTAATAACCGCAGGCAGCCACTCCGCAAGCGGAACTTCCTCGCCGGTATGCGGAGGTACGGCTCCACCTGCTTCGCCCTTGCGTTTCGCATAATGGTGCAGCACCGTGTCCAGATCGCGCCAATCGGGCTCGTTATCGCCTGACGTATGCGCTCCCGCGGCGCCCAGTGCCGTGAATGGCCTCTCATGCGCATGCGGGCCGCCTCGCCGCAGCTTCATCATGGCCTGGTTGCGTACGATCGTTCTCAGCCAAGGAAGAAACTTCGACAGGTCCGTCATCGTGCCGAGCTTCAAGAAGGCGCGGATCAGCGCTTCCTGTACGATATCCTCCGCCAGGTGGTGATCGGGGGTGATCTGCTTTGCCCAGGCGAAAGCCCGCCCGCGGTGTCGGGCCAGCAGCTCGTTATAGGCTTCGCGGTTTCCGTGCCGCGCTTGTTCGATCAGGGTTTCATCCGGTGTTAGATCGGGGGTATAATCCGGTATCATACGTCCTCCTCATTCAGTCAAAAACCGTACTTATGTTCTCTTCGTGATGGAGTGGGCCTTTTCCTTTTCCATGCAACTGCGACATTTATTTTCGGAGCGGTGTCAGGTTTCGAAGTACATGCGGCATCGTAGTAGTGGAATCGAAATTAGCCGTAGAGCAGAAAGAGGAGAGTTCATGCCCGTTATTCACAAAGCGACGCCTACGCCGGTCGTCGCCTCCGTCATTCCGACGTTTTACGTCGAGGAGCTGGAAAGTGCCTTGGCATGGTATTGCCGGTGCCTCCGCTTCAAGGTGCTTGCCTTCAATCCGAACTTTGCAACACTCGAAATGTCGCCCGGACGCATTTGCTGGATTAACAAAAACGCGGCGAAAAAGGGTCAGGGTACGACTAATTTTCATGTCCGGGATACGGAGGAGTTCCACCGGCATCTGGTCCGGGAGGGCGTGGATGCGGATCCGCTCGAGATCGGTGTGGCCGGTACGTTTTGGTTCCAATTCCGCGATCCGGACGGCAACACGTTTGGGGTGTGGAGCGGGCTGTTCGGCTTGAATGAAACGGAGAACGTGAACGGACCGGATTTTCCGCAGATGGTCTCCTACACATTCGTCAAGCTCCCCGCGATTCGTTGCGCAGGCGTAGAGGTCACTGCGGATATACGCGACCCCGAATCCGCTTTGTCCGACGCCGCCTCGGAGCTTGTCCGTTTGACAGCCGGTCTTGATGGCGCGCTGCCGGGCCTTCTCTGTATTAACCCGATCCTTGAGCGGTACACGGGTGTAACGGAGCATAAGCTGCTTGTATGCCGTAAGTTTGCGGAGGATGCCGCCGTACCGGAACAACTGCTTGAGCAAGTCATTCCGGAGCAGCATTACGCGGTGTTTTCGTTCGAGCGGACCAGGCATGATTTTAGGACGGATTACCCGAGGGTGTACCGGTGGCTGGGCATGCAGTTCGGGTTTCTGAAGGCGGCCCCGGGTGCGCCGAATGCTTACCATTTGGAGTTTACACATGAGGATAGCATTGAAGTATACATTCCTTATGCGGCCGGGCCGAATGAAACGCATGAATATTGTTAATCGGATCGGCAGAGGGTCTGCGACTGTAAGGGATTCATATGAAGGGGAGGACATGGAATGAATAAGCAAGCGTTAGGAGAGTCTGAGGTCTCGGCGAAAAACAAAACCGTATTCAATCGGATAGGCTGTCTTTATTTGCCGGTAGATGACAAGGACGCTATAAACAATTGGTATAAGAAACATTTCAACTCCTCGGGTACGCGGGATTGCAGTTTGTTTTGGGAAACAACGGAAGAAAAAGGGTTGACCTGCAATTTCATGACGGATGAGTGGATACCGGGAGACAGCTATGAAATGTTTGCGGTTCGTTTTGAAACGGACGCGATTGAAGAGCTGTACGAGCGTCTGTCCGCCGCCAATGTGAAATTGGAGCCGCTGCGGAATGAAGACGATAACGGGCTGACGTTTGTATATACCGATCCGCAGGGGAACAAGTTTCAAGTGTGGCAGCGCACGGGTACCGTGACACAGCCGCTGCGCGATGAAGTGCCCGCTTTCATGGGGGTGGCTGCTTTATTTTTCCCGGCGAGCGATCCCGAATCTACCCGTAAGTGGTATACGGAGTTTCTGGGTGTTGAAGGGAATGAATCGGGGCAGCCCATGACCCGTACGGGACAACAATTTTATTTTTATCGATCGTTAGAGCCCGGACGGACGTTGAACTTTTATACAGGTACGGGAGAAATACAACATATGTCCATCGCGATGATATCCGTATTTGGGGTTGAAGAGATGCATCGTCGATTGATTGAGCAAGGGCAGAGGGTGCAAGAACGCATATTGGATAGGGAAGGCTGCGGGTTCCAGTTCCAGCTTTACGATCCGGACGGCAACAAGCTGGATATTTGGGATCTGCAGACAATGGTCGTACGGAATCGTTCAAGAGCGGACAGCCCGAACTGGAAAGAGCGATATAAGTTTCTTAATTGCTGCTTCAATGTGGACATGGATGTATTTTTGGCGAAAGTCGTCGAGGGAGCGCCTGGAACCAGACACAAGCGAATCCAGATTTTGGATTATGCCATCTTGCGCGAGTCCGATCCCGAAGGTTTGAGAGAGCTTGTAGGAGCGTTGGAACAGTTTGGCCGGCAGTATCCGGACTGGGCGTTTGAGATCGTATACCGTGAAGGACCGAGCATTTACGCATAGCGGCTGTTCGACCATTCTGGACTGAAGCGAGGACGCTACCAAATAAAAGAGGTGTCTCATGACCGCAAAAAGGATAGAGCAGCTAACTATTGGAATTCCAGTCCATAATCTTCAAGAAGCCGCCGGATGGTACGAGACTTATATGGGCTGCGAGGTTGTCCCGCCCATGCTGGGCTATGTGGATCTGAAATTTACGGAAAATCAAAAGCTGCTTTTGTTTAAGCCTAACACAACGGACAGTAAAGAAATCTTTTATGCAGGAGCAAATTACAGAGAAAACCCGCATTATTTGTTGCGCGTGACGGTGCTTGATATTGAGGGTTTTCATGAGTCTCTTAAAGACTCTGGCGGTCAAGTGGAGGAAATTATCGGTGAACAAGGTGCCGCATTGGGACGAGCGTTTATTTTTAGCGATCCATACGGAAATAGATTTTTGGCATGGAGCGGTTTCCATTGTGACTCCAAAAACGACTTGCTCAAGGATTTGAACCGTTAAGTTAACGGATGCGGATAGTGAGATGAAACTGCGGTAGTCCAGGACTGAATTTTCCCGTCCGGGGCTGCCGCATTTTTTATTTTTCAATATTCCTTGACAAGAATATTCCTTATAAGATATATTTAGTTCATGGAAATGAAACCTAACCCATTGGAGGAGTGAACTTATGAATCAAGGAAATGCGGCCAATCAGGCAACGGCATCCGTAGTCGACCGGGAGCTTATCGTGAAACGGGTCTTTAACGCGCCACGCGAGCTTGTGTTTCAAACATGGACCGATCCCGGGCACTTGCCGCATTGGTGGGGACCGCAAGGCTTTACGATCACGGTGCAGGAGATCGATGTCCGGCCGGGCGGTGTATGGCGTTATATTATGCATGGTCCCGACGGAGTCGATTATGACAACAAAATCTCGTACATCGAAGTCGCCAGACCGGAACGGCTTGTTTACTTCCATGGCGACAGTACGAATGACGAACAGTTTCGAGTGACCGTAACGTTTGCCGAGCAAGGCAAACGGACCGAGCTTACGATGCGATCCCTGTTCCGATCGGCGGAGGAGCTGGAGAAAGTAGTCAAAGAATACGGGGCTATCGAAGGCGCCAAATCGACGCTCGATCGTCTGGAGAAGCAATTGGAGAAGCTGGTTTGACAAACCGCCGCAGAACACCCAATCGAGGAGGAATGTAAGGATGAAGAAGATCGTCATTTCTTACTGGTGCTTTACCGGACTGTTGTCCGTCTTGATGGCTGGAGGCTCAATACCGGATATTCTCGCCGTACCCGACGCCGTCGCCTTATTCGACCATTTGGGTTACCCGAGCTACCTGCTCCCGTTTCTCGGGATCGCCAAGCTGCTTGGCATCGTTGCGATCCTCGTACCCGGCTTTCCCCGGGTCAAGGAATGGGCTTATGCGGGGCTCGTATTCGATTTGCTAGGCGCCATGTATTCCAGCATCGCGGTAGGCGATCCGGTAAGCAGCTGGATCATGTTTATAATCGGATTCATTCTGATCGGCGGCTCTTACACGCTGTATCATAAGAGAAGAGACGGCATTTCCCGCATTGCCTCGAACAAGCAGCAGCCTCTACTAAATAACGCTTAAAACAAAAACCGGAAGTACGGGCCGCGCAGCCCGTACTTTACTTTTTCCTCAACCGTCCGACCGCGAGCAGCAACAGCGGAATAAAAAGGCCCATCGTTAAAATATAAGGGAGAAATACGGTGGAGTCCCATTTCTGCATATACACGACGTCGGGATAGACGACGAGCGAGAAGACGACCATTATGATTCCGAACGGCATCGTGACGGACCGGTATTCGTTCAATTTCAAAATCTCGGCAAAGCTAGACACCCAGCCATAGAAATAAAACGTAGTCTTGATATAAGTCGTAATAAACCACAACCCGGCCAGTATAGCTTCGATACGTTGTAGAAAGCCGCCGATATTGATTTTTTTGACCAGTGCGTAGCTTGGAAACATGCTTCTGGCCGTTATATCCGCCCCCAATATTAAAATGCATAGCGCGGTGACCAGAACGACGCACATTCCGCCGATCAGGGCTGCGGTAAATAGCCGTTTACGGGCTTTATCCTGATTTTGGAC
This sequence comes from Paenibacillus mesophilus, assembly GCF_005938385.1. Classification (GTDB taxonomy): domain Bacteria; phylum Bacillota; class Bacilli; order Paenibacillales; family NBRC-103111; genus Paenibacillus_AB; species Paenibacillus_AB mesophilus. Next base: position 50,609 of record NZ_VCRA01000015.1, on the reverse strand, counting down.
GCAAGGGAACAAGGCAAACAAAAAGACGACCGGCATGTAGGCCGTTCCCGCAAACGAGAGCCCCGACATAAGAATGGGCTTTATTCCCGTTTCAAGTACGGGCTGGACATTTTCGAACTTGATCTCCGGCGTAAGCGTGGCCACCAGTATGACGAAAAGCAGGACGATCCACGGCAGCATCAATTCCGCGGTACGGGAAAGTGCCTCCAACCCGAGCCGCACGCCCATGACTACCACGATTGCGAAGAGGATGTTAGTAAACGAAGGCGGAGTGTTCGGGATGAAATGGGTTTTAAAAAAGTTGCCTACGTAAAACAAAACGGTAGCGGCTCCAATGAACGAATAGAAACTAAACAGCACCGACACGGCCAAGCCGAGCCATTTGCCGAGAACCGCCTCGCAAATGCCGACAAAGGTTTTGTCCGGAAATAACCGCCATAACGCCGCGTACAGCCATATCATAAGCGGGGCGAGGCAGACGCCGGCCAATGCCCCGATCCAGGCGTCCTGCTTGGCTGCGGCTGCCATTCCGGACGGAATAACCAATATTGTCGTGCCGACCGTGTATAGAAAGACTAGCACCATAAATTGTCTTTCCGATATTTTACCGTTTATCAACTTGTACGCTCTACCCATTCACCTTGCCTCCATCAAAATTGGCGGCATTCGGAGCGATTCCCGCATTCATCCCGTATTCGGTCAGTCCTTCCGGCCTTCGAAGAAGGAGTTGGTAATCGTTCCGACCCGCTTCATTTTCACTTCAACCTTTACTTGCACGACAGCATCCACAAAATGCTCGTCCCAATCCGCTTTCAACGTTTTCCACGACGCGGGATCAGCGCGGTGAATGACGTTGCCGAATCCGAATATGTCCGTTTTATGCTTGTTCCGGGCTTCTTCCACCGCATGAACGATCGTCTTCTTCAACGATTGCGCCGATTTTTCCTCCAGCTCGTGAATCGTCTCCTCCTGGGTCAAATCCAGCTTGCAGGTTACTTCGCCCGCGTTTTGTTCAAGCCTCAATGCAATATCGAAATGCGGGATCGAATTTTTGACGTAGCCTTTAATATCGGCATCCGACCGGATCACTTCCAGCGCGATTTTCCCGCCTCGAGGACATGATATATGGGTGACCGTGCTTTTTATGTGATTTAAAATATAGTTGTATCCTTTACTCTCTTCTTCATCCAGCCAGCCGATCAGCTTGCCTTTGCGGAACGCCGCGAGACCCGCATTTTGCAATGCCGCCGCCGGCCGGATCCGCTCCACATTTCGTTGGGATTGCCCCGTTGCTTCGTTTCCTTTCACCATAATGCCGCTTAGCACGGGCGATTTCCCGTCGCTGACATAATCCGTTATGAACTCGTCCAGCGTAACGGCTGTCGATGTCCATACTTTCTCCGACGTTTCGATCGATTCGTATATTTTGTTGGCCGGTATTTTCTCCAAAGGAGTCAATACGCCAAGCGCGTTGGCCGCGGTCGTCCCTCTGGCCACCAAAATGTAGAAATCCGTCCGGAGCTCGTAGTCTCTCGATAACAGATCCAACGATTCCTCGATCCCTTCGCGCGCCAGCTGCTCGCCGAACAGCACGACTCGAAGATGCGAGGCGTATATTTTTCTCGGGCTTATCGTCGTCATTTTGCGGATCGCTTCAAACAGTGTTTGACCCTTCGATTCAAACAACGTGACGGGGGTGGAAGCGCCATTGGCCGTTTTTTTCTGCGCGACTTCTCCCGGCTGTACGACTTGCACCGTAACTTGATATTGATTCCCGACTTTGTCGATGCCCATGGCGACCGAAATGCCCAGCTCGTTCATCTCGCGTCTGTCCCAGCAGCCGGCAAGCGGCAGTACAAGCAAGGAGGCCAGAAGGAATGACAACCCCATACGGATCATGGCCGGCCGTCTCTTCTCGACTTGCGGGCCGAAGACTTGCTTTGGCGGAATACGTTCAGCCTGCCGAACATACTCGGACGCGTCGTCAAGTTCGGATGGCGGGCGCGCATAATGGTATCCTTCTGGTCGCTCATTATGATCGGGCCTACGGGAGCCATATACGGCACTCCAAACGAACGCAAGCTGCTTAAGTGAAGAAGCAGTGCAATCATGCCGACGAAGATGCCGTACAACCCGAACGCCGCGGCAAGTCCCATGAATAGAAAGCGCGTGATCCGCACGGCGATCGACATGTCGAACTCCGGGATGACGTAGCTGGAAATGGCCGTAATCGAGACGACAATGATCATGGTGGCGGAGATGATGCCCGCTTCCACGGCCGCCTGCCCGATGACGAGCGTACCGACGATCGAGACGGCCTGTCCGACGGCGCGCGGCATTCGGACGCCGGCTTCCCGCAATATTTCATAGGTTGCTTCCATCATGAGCGCTTCGATAAAGGCGGGGAAGGGGACTCCCTCCCGCTGCGCCGCCAAGCTGATCAACAGCTGCGTGGGCAGCATTTCCTGATGAAACGTCGTAACCGCTATGTATAAGCCCGGGACGAGCGTTGCGATAAACAAGCCGAAGTAACGGAGCACGCGAAGAAGCGTGCTTATATCGGCACGTTGATAATAATCCTCGGCCGCCTGAAAAAACTGTACGAACAACGCCGGAACGAGCAGCACATGAGGGGTTCCGTCGATCAGGACGGCCACGCGGCCTTCTAGTAAAGCCGCGGCGATTACATCGGGGCGTTCCGAATTTTGTACGGTGGGGAATATCGTGCGCGGCTCGTCCTGGATAAATTCCTCGATATAACCGCTTTCCAGAATGGCATCGGTATGAATGGCGTCCAGACGCCGGTTCACTTCTTCCACAACCGTATCGTCGACGATGCCTTTTATATACATGACCGACACGTTCGTTTTCGTCGCCCGGCCGATTTTCCGGTTTTTGAGCTGTAGATCGGGGTTTTTGATGATTCGGCGAATTAAGGCGGTATTGACGCGAATGTTTTCCGTGAATGCTTCTTTGGGTCCCCGGATGACCGTCTGATTGGTAGGCTCGCTGACGGCCCGCTGTTCCCAGCCCGCCATGGAGATTTGGAAGGCGCGGGGGAATCCGTCCGATAAGACGACGACTTTTCCTTCCATGAGCGAATCTACGATCCCCTCGAGGCTGTCGGCCTCTGCGATTTGCCCCACGGACAGGATGCGGTCTCTCAGCCGGTCGAACGAGAGGCCTTCTTCCGTACCGGCATTGGCAAGCGCATTCCCCTGAAACAGAAGCGGTTCCATAATAAACTGGTGGATCGACTTCTCATCCGTCATCCCGTCGACATATACGACGGCCATATCCCGCGATTGCCGCGGGTCGTCATGCCCTGTACGAAACGTACGGATGACGAGGTCGTCGCTCGTGCCCGTTCTTGTTTTCAAATCATCTATATTGACTTTCAGACTGGGATGCAGCTTGGAATGATGATCCATCGAATGCCTCAATTCCTTCACCGTGATGTTAGGACCATTATTGCCTTGAAGGTTTTGATATAAACCCTTCCCGCGGCAGCATGGGCGGAAAAAGCGCGCCGGCTCGCTTGACGCGGACCGGGTTTATTCGCGCGCGTATTTTTCGTATCCGGCCATGGCCGCGCAAAATAATAAGCATATTGGAGCAGATGGGGGAAAATGCATCGCTAATCGGCCGTGTTGTCGCCATAAGGCCCCTCCCCCTCCTCGGGCAATCTTCACAACGGACGGTACGTCAATTAAAATGAGTAGGAAAATGTTGGAGTCATGCGCAAGGCACAAGGGGGGAAAGGCGTGAAAAACGCTGGGGGTTCGGATGAAAGTACGAGTAAGAAGAAGCTGGTCAGACGGTATTTGCAGTTTGTCAAGCCATACCGGTATTATTTGTACGTCATGTTCGGGCTCGGACTGCTGCAGTATACGGTTCCTCTTGCAAGTCCATGGCTGACGAAAATTTTGATCGACGATGTGCTGCCCGGTAAGGATACGGGGTGGAACTTGAAGGGCGTCCTGCTCTTGCTAGGCTCGCTGTATGCGATGAACCTGGTCGTTTCGTTTCTGAAAAATCATGTGGCGGCAAGAATGGGCAGCCGGATGGTTGCGGGCATACGAAGACAGCTGTACGGGCACATGCAGCAAATGTCGCAGCGTTTTTACGACAACCGCCATGTCGGCGGACTGTTGAACAGGGTGATCAACGACGTGAATGGAGCGCAGAACTTGATCGGAACGACGGTAATCAATATCGCGTTCGACTTGATCATGGTTATTTTTGCTGCCGTTTTTCTGTTCTCGCTGAACTGGAAGCTGGCCCTGCTCTCGCTTTGGATTCTGCCGATTTACTATTTGTCGTTCACGAATATGAACGTGAGAATCCGGTACGCCTCCCGCGCCGTCAACCGCCAGATGGAACGGATTTCGGGCATGCTCGTGGAGCGCATATCGGGTATGAAAATCGTTCAGTCGTTCAACCGCGAGCAAACCGAGCTGGCCCGCTTCGATAAACAGACCGAGCGTCATATCAACCATTCGCTCGCCGCACAGCTGCTGTCCAATATGCTCGGACGGACGAGCGAATTCGTCAACTATTCCGGCACGATTATTACATGGGCGGTCGGCGGCGCGTTCGTGCTGAACGGGCATATGTCGATCGGGGCGCTCATCGCATTCCTTGCTTATTTGGGCCAGTTGTACGGACCGATCCAGCGTTTTGCCGATGTCAACGTGACGATCCAGAACTCGATTACGAATATCGAGCGCATCTTCGAGCTGCTGGACGTCGAGCCGGATGTGAAGAACGCGGACAATGCACTGCCGTTGAAAAGCTGCGAGGGTGACATCCGGTTCAAGAACGTCTGCTTCACCTACGAGACGGAAGTTCCTCTCCCGAAAAACGAGGAAACCGGGCACGATCCCGATCTCGTGGAGCGGCAAAAGCCGCAGAAGCCGTTCTATTGGCTGCCGGCCCAGACGAATACGCCGCCGCCTCCGACGACGATCGAATCGCGCAAGGCGCTTGAAGGAATAAGTTTCCACGCGAAGCCGGGGCAGGTGGTTGCGCTGGTCGGTCCGAGCGGCGCCGGGAAGTCGACGCTGATCAACTTCATTCCGCGCTTTTACGATGCCGACCGCGGAACTTTATATATTGACGGAAAAGACGTCAAGGAATACGATATACACGATTTGAGAAAGCATATTGCCGTCGTGCTCCAGGAAAATATTTTGTTCTCCGGAACCGTGTACGACAATATCGTATATGGCCGTCCCGATGCGACAAAGGAAGAAGTGATCGAGGCAGCGACAGCCGCGAACTGTCACGACTTCATCATGACGTGGGAGAAAGGGTACGATACGGTGCTGGGCGAACGGGGGATGCGCCTGTCCGGCGGGCAGAAGCAGCGGCTCGCCATCGCGCGCGCGCTGCTCAAAAACCCGCGCATTCTCATTCTGGACGAAGCGACATCGGCGCTGGACGCCGAATCCGAAGCGGTCGTGACCGAAGCGCTGGATCGTCTGATGAAAAACCGCACCACCTTCGTCATCGCCCACCGTCTCGCGACCGTAGTGCGCGCAGACATGATACTTGTGATGGAGAACGGCCAAATCGCCGAGTCCGGCACGCATGAGCAGTTGCTGCTGCGCGGGGGATTGTACCGCGAGCTGTACGAGAAGCAGTTGAACGCCATGCGTCCCAAAGGGCTGGAAGTAGCCGCACGGTCGATTTCCTGAGCGGAAGGGAAGCAGACGGCAATACCAAACAATTCGTAAACCAAGGAGGATAATGGATGAAGAAATTGCGTTGGGGCGTGCTTGGAACCGGAAACATCGTCGGCAAGGGAGGACCGGCCCTGCACCGGTCGGAGAACGGCGAATGGCTCGGCATAGCCGGCCGGACGATCGAGAACAGCCGGAAGGCGGCCGAAACGTACGGCGTACCCCGGGCTTATGCCGGATACCGGGAGCTGCTGGACGATCCGGACATCGACGCGGTGTACGTCGCGCTGCTCAATCATGTGCACAAGGAGTGGGCGATGGAGGCGATCAAGGCCGGCAAGCATGTGCTGATGGAGAAGCCGTTCGCGTTGAATGCGACGGATGCCGGGGAAATTATCGCTTTGGCGAAGCATCACGGAGTGCGCGTGGAGGAAGCTTTTATATGGCGTACGATGGATGGGCACCAATACGCCAAAGAAGCGATTGCTGCCGGCCAGATCGGCGAACCGGTCTTCTTCCGCGGCAACTTCTGCTTCCAGGCGGCCGAGAGCAGCACCCGCCTGAACGAAGCATGGGGCGGCGGCGCTTTATATGATATCGGCTGTTATTTGGTGTCGTGGAGCCGCTTCCAATTCGGGGAAGAGCCGGAATACGCGGATTCGCGCATGTTCCGCCGGGATGGGAAAGGGGTCGATGTCCGCTTCGCCGGAACGCTGTTGTTCCCGGGCGGAGGCACGGCGCATATGACGGCGGCGCTCGATATGCCTTACGGTTGTAGCTATCAGATCTCGGGGACGAAGGGAGAGCTCTCGGTCAAGCAATCGGCCAATGCGCAGAGCGTTACGCTGGAGGTAACGGTGAACGGGGAAGCGAAATCGTTCACGACCGACCGCGTCGATCCGTTCTGCCGGCAAGCCGAGCGGTTCGCGGAGTATGCTCTTGCCGGAGACACCGCGACGGATAGCGAGCAGTCCATCATGGCGCAGGCGCGCGTGATGGACGCCTTATTCCGGTCCGATGCGGAGCGCGCCCGAATCAAGCTCTGATCGGTGCCGGCAATAGAAATCCATTTCCTTCACACAATCTTCACAGATTCGCTCCTATAATAAACAGGACATATACAACTTAAATACATTAGTTTGCAGCGGACAAGACAGCCGCTCAAGGGGGAGACAGCGTGAAAAACGCGGGTGACTCACAGGGAACGATCGATCAACACAACAAGAGGCTCGTACGCCGGTACTTGCAATTCGTGAAGCCTTACCGGTATTACTTGATGGCGATCGTTGCCCTGGGCCTGCTGCAATTCGTCGTTCCGCTTACCGGTCCGTGGCTGACGAAAATTTTGATCGACGACGTGCTGGGGATGGGGAAGTCGGATTCCGGTTGGACGCTTCAGCGGGTCGTAACGATTTTCGCCTCGCTGTATGCGCTCAGCGTCGTCGTGACGTTCGTGCGCAACAATGTCATGTCGCGGCTCGGGAACCGGATGGTGGCGGGGATTCGCAGGCAGCTGTATGAGCATATTCAGAAGCTGTCGCAACGGTTTTATGACAGCAGGCAGGTCGGAAGCATTTTGTCCCGGGTCATCAACGATGTGAACGGGGCGCAAAACCTGGTCGGCTCCAATGTCATCAACGTAGCATTCGATCTGATCATGGTCATCTTCGCCGCCTGTTTCCTTTTTTCCTTGAGCTGGAAGCTTGCGCTGTTATCGTTATGGATACTTCCGATTTATTACTTGACCTTTACGAACTTGAACGTGCGGATCCGTTTCGCATCGCGGTCGGTCAACCGGCAGATGGAGCGCATATCGGGAGTGCTCGTGGAACGCATATCGGGGATGAAAATCGTCCAATCGTTCAACCGTGAGCAAACGGAGCTGGCCCGGTTCGACAAGCAATCCGATCAGCACGTGAACCATGCGATGTCGGCACAGCTGCTTTCCAATACGCTCGGGCGCATCAGCCAGACGGTCGGTTATTCCGGGACGCTGATTACGTGGTCCGTGGGCGGAGCGCTTGTATTGAAGGGACATATGACGATCGGTTCGCTCGTCGCGTTCAACGCTTACCTCGGTCAGCTGTACGGACCGATTCAGCGGTTTGCCGAAGTGAACGTGACGATCCAGAATGCGATGACGAACATCGAACGGATATTCGAGGTGCTGGACATCGAGCCCGATGTGAAAAATGCCGACAATCCGCTCAGAATCCAGTCGTGCAAAGGCGATATCCGCTTCGAGAACGTCTCCTTCACTTACGAGACGGAGCTTCCCGTGCCCAGAAACCCGAAAGTCGGGTTCGACCCGGATATTATCGAACGGCAGAAGCCGCCCAAGCCGTTCTACTGGCTGCCGCCGAAGACGCAGCCCGACCCGCTGCCGACGACGACCGAATCGAGAATCGCGCTCAAAGGGATCAGCTTCCACGCCAAGCCGGGCCAAGTGATCGCGCTGGTCGGTCCGAGTGGAGCGGGCAAATCGACGCTGATCAATTTTATCCCGCGATTCTACGACGTGGACGAAGGTGCCGTATATTTGGACGGCCGCAACATCAAGGAGTACGACATATACGATTTGCGCAAGCAAATAGCGGTTGTGCTTCAGGACAATATTTTGTTCTCGGGCACCGTCTATGAAAATATCGCCTACGGGCGACCCGATGCCCCGATGCAGGATGTGTACGAAGCGGCCAAAGCGGCCAACGCCCACGACTTCGTCTCCAAATGGGAGAAAGGCTACGATACCGTACTGGGCGAACGGGGAGTCCGGCTGTCGGGCGGACAGAAGCAGCGGCTCGCGATCGCGAGAGCCCTGCTCAAAAATCCGCGCATCCTCATCCTCGATGAAGCGACTTCGGCTCTCGACGCCGAATCCGAAGAGCTCGTTACGGAAGCGCTCAACAATTTGATGAAAAACCGCACGACGTTCGTTATCGCCCACAGGCTGGCGACAGTCGTAAGGGCCGATCAAATTATCGTGATGGATAACGGCGAGGTCGCCGAATCCGGTACCCACGAGCAGCTGCTCCGCAAGGGCGGCTTGTACAAGGAGCTGTACGAGAAGCAGCTGAAGGCGATGCGTCCCAAAGGGATGAAGCAGATGCTGCTGTCATAACGGACCGGCTGGAAGCCGTCGGAAACACAAATGTTTCCGCGGCTTCTTTGTGCTATGGCTGGTTCGGTTAATGCACGTTACGAAATAGGATGTATTTGACAATGATAATTATTATCATTTAAACTTGAACTTAGATTGCAAATACGGTCATACGGAAACAATGGTTGGGGAAGAAGCACCAATACCTGCAACCCGCCTTTCGGGTTATAACTTGGAGGGATCGCCATGGAATACAGAATCGAGAAAGATACGCTCGGGGAAGTGAAGGTTCCCGCCGACAAGCTGTGGGCGGCGCAAACCCAGCGCAGCTTCGAAAATTTCAAGATCGGCACGGAGCGCATGCCGGTCGAGCTGATCCGCGTATTCGCCATGCTGAAGAAAAGCGCCGCACTCGCCAACCTCAAGCTTGGGAAGCTTGCGGCGGACAAAGCGGAAGCGATCGTCTCGGCGGCGGATGAAATAATAGCCGGCAAATGGGACGACCAGTTTCCGCTCGTCGTCTGGCAAACCGGCAGCGGTACCCAGTCCAATATGAACGTCAACGAGGTCATTGCGAACCGCGCCAACGCCCTTCTGCAGGAAAAGGGGAGCGATGCACGGATTCATCCGAACGACGATGTGAACAAATCGCAAAGCTCCAATGATACGTTTCCTACGGCGATGCACGTCGCAGCGCTTATTGCCGTCGAAGATCAAGTTCTGCCCGCAATCGCACAATTGAAGACGACGCTGCGGAATAAGAGCGAATCGTTCCGGGATATTATCAAGATCGGCAGAACCCATCTGCAGGATGCGACGCCGCTCACGCTCGGTCAGGAAATCAGCGGGTGGTACCGGATGCTCGAGAAAACCGGGGCGATGATCCGGGCGAGCTCCGAGTCGCTTCGCGAGCTTGCGATCGGAGGCACCGCCGTCGGAACGGGAATTAACGCGCATCCGAAATTTGGCGGGCTGGTAGCGGAGGAGCTCGGCAGACAGACCGGCAAGACGTTCGTGTCCGCGGACAACAAATTCCACGCCCTCACCAGTCACGACGAGCTTGTCTATGTTCATGGGGCATTCAAGGCGCTGGCCGCGGATCTGATGAAAATAGCGAACGACGTGCGCTGGCTGGCGAGCGGACCGCGCAGCGGCCTGGGCGAGCTGTCGATTCCCGAGAACGAGCCGGGCAGCTCGATTATGCCGGGAAAAGTGAATCCGACGCAAAGCGAAGCGATGACGATGGTCGTCTGCCAAGTGATGGGGAACGATGCCGCCATCGGCTTCGCGGCGAGCCAGGGCAATTTCGAATTGAACGTATTCAAGCCGGTCATCATCTACAATTTCCTGCAGTCCGCGCGGCTGCTGGCGGATGCGATCCGGTCGTTCAACGACAATTGCGCGGTCGGCATCGAGCCGAATATCGCCGTCATCCGTCATCATATGGAACAATCGCTGATGCTCGTAACGGCGCTCAATCCGCATATCGGGTACGAGAAGGCGGCGCAAGTCGCCAAGAAGGCCCACAAGGAAGGATTGACGTTGAAAGAAGCGGCGGTTAGCAGCGGATTGCTTACGCCGGAACAATTCGACACGATTGTCCGTCCCGAGCAGATGATTCGCCCTAAGGAGGATTGACGGGGATGGCGGAACGTATAAAATACGGGGAACGGATCGTTTCCGGTCGATCCGAGTTCCCCGAGGAGCGATAACCATGAAGGGCACCGCCTGCAGGACGGTGCCCTATTTGTTGGATACCGGGATAGGTCCTTGGCGATCCTTCTGCCAAATGGTAGAATTAAGTAGACATGAGCATGCAGCATGATGGGGAGGGAATGCGATTGGAATTAGCGGAGAATGCTACCGTGCTTATCGTCGAGGACGATAATGAAATCCGCGAGCTGCTTCGGCTCTATTTATCGAAGCACGGCTACCGTACCGTTGAAGCGACTGACGGCGTGTCCGCCCTGCGCCAGTTCGAAGCGGCTCGGCCGAATCTCGTTCTCCTCGACATCCAATTGCCGGGTGTTGACGGACTGGATGTATGCGAACAAATACGAAGCGTGTCCAATGTGCCGATCTTGTTCGTGAGTGCCCGAGGGGAAGCGGAGGACATCGTGAAAGGATTGAATCTCGGAGCGGACGATTATATTCCTAAGCCGTTCGACCCGGCCGTAGTCGTGGCAAGAGTGAAAGCGAATTTGCGCAGAGCGCCGATTTACCGCCGGTATGAAACGGCGGCACCCGGCACCCGCGCCGAGCAGACGATTCCGGCGGAAGGGATCTACATCGATCCGAAAAAAATGACCGTCCATGCGGACGGGCAAGAGGTGCGGCTATCGGCCAAGGAGTTTCAGCTGCTGGCGTTCATGGCGGGTCATCCGAACGAAGTGTTCTCTGCCTCGGAGCTGTACGAGCAAGTGTGGGGCAGCGACAGCAACGACGATCCGCGAACCGTCATGGTGCATATATACAACATGCGCAAGAAGCTGGAGCATAATCCGGCGGAGCCTCGATTTATCGTCAGCGTGCGAGGGATGGGATACCGGTACGAAGGCGGATCCCATCCTTAAAGCCGCTCAAGATCGGGAGAGCCTGAATCCGAGTACGGTTATATCGTCCCGTTGCGGTTCGGGTCCCCGATACCGGTCCAATTCCTCCATCAGCAGCCGTTTCTGCTCATACAGCGGAGCCCCCCCGTTCGAATCGATCCATTGCTTCCATCGCGTTTTGCCGAAGGAGTAGTTTTTGTCGCCGCCGTTCTGGTCGGCGAGTCCGTCCGTTGTCAAATAGATCGTATCGTTCGGGCCGATCGTCACGGAAGTGCTTGCGAATCCATAGTCGGTCGGCGTCTTCCGGTAGCCGATCGCCTTGCGGTTTCCTTCGACTTCTTCCAGTCGTTCGGGTCTCCGGACATACAGCGTGCATCCCGCTCCCGCGTAGATCGTCCGCTCCCCGGCGATCAGACACATGCCGATATCGACGCCATCGTCGGTCAAGCCGTCTTTCCCTTCCTGGTTCAGCATTTGTTTGATCGAACGGTTGAGCTGCGACAAGATCATGCCGGGATCGTTCGATTGTGAACGGTCGACGATTTGATCCAAGAGCGATACGGTCATGATCGACATAAGCGCTCCCGGCACACCGTGTCCCGTGCAGTCGCCGACGGCAATGAACAGTCCCTCGGGGACTTGCTTGATCCAGTAAAAATCGCCACCGACCAAGTCCCGCGGCTTCCAAAGTACGAAATGATCCGGTATCGCCTGCCTGAGCTCGGCCTCGGTAGGGAGCGCCGATATTAAAATCCGGCTTGCATAATCGATGCTGTCGAGTATTTTGACATTTTGCTCCGCAAGCTCGCTCGTGCGCGCAGAGATTTGCTTCTCCAGCTCCTGATTCAGCTTGACGGCCCGTTTGAAAGGATCGGCCAGCTTGCGCGACGTATAATAGAAGAAAAAGACGACGGAGAACAAGGCGATGGCGACGGCGACGGCCGTCTGGGCTTGGATCGTTTTTAGAAACGATATCGCTTCCTCGCGGTCGACGGAAACGACCAGCGTCCATTCCGTGGATGGAACCGTGAACAAAATCAAGTCGTTCGTTCTGCCGTCCGTTCCTTTATATTCCAGTACTTCGTGATCGCGATTCATCATGCTCATCACTTGTCCGGCTGCGCCTTCAGGCATGAACTCGCTTATGTTTCGCCCCGTCTGACTCAATTCGTCCGACAAGTAAATCGTTCCCGAATGATCGGTCAGCCACAGGCTGCCATGTTTGCCGTACTTGTACTCCTCGAACTTTTTGGACATTTCGCGCAGGCTCATCCCTACGCCGACGATCGCGAGCGGATCGCCGCCGCTTCGCATGAGCGAGTTGACGAAGACGGACGTATCTTTGCGTTCTTCGTTGTAGTCGATCATGAACTGGATGTCTTTGCCGCTTCTCACGTTGTCGAAAAACCACATGTCGTCGGGATCGCTCTTCGACATGACGTCGATTACCGTTCCGCCCTCCGACCAATAGTTGCCCGTAGGGACGCTTACGATGAAAGAATTGTCGTAGCGGAACTGATCCTTGAGCCGCTTCAGCTTGTCCAACACCGCCGCGCCACGCGCGTCCCGCTTCTCCCCGTCCAAAATCCATTCCCTTATTTCGTGATCCTCCGCAAGCATCCGGGACGTCTCCGCGGCCCGGTCGATGCTGCCGCCGATTTTGGCCGTAATGGAACCGGCAATATGGACGAGATCGCTTTCTTTTAATTTTTTGACCGATTGCGCTTTTGTTATGTAATAAGAAAGAATGCCCGTCAATATAATCGATACGACAAGCAGGACGGCCGCGAAGGCGGACACCTTGGCTACCCCGGAATCGTACAAGGGATCGCTGCGGATCGAGGAGCGGCGGGAAGCGACAGGCTGTTTCATGGTCAGCCGACCTCTTTGGTGAGGATGTCGAACGGCAGGCTCAAGTCTTCCTTCAGCTCTTCGGCGCATTCGAATTCGCTCTCGTTGTCGGCGTTGCAAATCCAGCGGACGGCAACGCGTTTGCCTTGCGAATAGGCGAAGTCGAACTTGTCCAGCAGCATCATGAGGCATTTCGTGCTGCTTGTATTCATGTAAGGCATCTGAAATTCGAGAATCGCCTCGTCGTCCGGCGACAATTGGGCCAAGTAACCGTCAACCCATTCGAGAATCGGTTCATAGAACTTGAACGCGTTCTCCGGATAGGATTGCCCTACCAGCGATAAAAGATTTGCCGCAGGGTCGAAATCGACGGTTGGGGAGCTTTTCGTTTCGGCAATAAAGTAACGTTGCATGTTGTTCACTCCTATAGGACCGCCTTTAAGGTGAAAAACGACAAATGTTCGTCCAGCTCCGTGATCGAATACTCGAGCGGATCCCGCGCTTTGCGGGCGATGTCGATCAGTCCGAGTCCGGCGCTGTCCGACCCGTCGGGCACCCCTTGACGAAGCTTATCTTTATACAATTGCTTGAGCGATGCTTTGTCCATCGTAATGAGCGGATCGATTCTGGCGGTCAGGCGTGCCAGATCGGCCTTGTCCACCACATTGCCGGAGCAGATGAAGTGGCCGTTGTCCGCCTTGCCGATCGTGACGATGCTCGATTGGGCGATCGTATCGTAGAACCGGCTCTCCTGCATGACGGAGCAATAGTTTTTGATATTCTGGGTTTGTTCGATAAAAATCGAGAAAATATGAAAAATTTCGTTTTGCGGCCGTTCTTCCGTTTCAAGATACGACTTGACGGCGGCGCCGTATTCCTCGATTAAGCCTTGGGACAATTTGCCGGCAAAGCTGATCAAAATCCCGTGATCGCGGAGCGTGTTCTGGACGGACCATAAATTAAGCAGCAAAGCATCGTTCCTCCCCTAGACAAGTTTATCCATCTTAGTGTTTCAGGTAAAGAAGCGCGGCGGAGTATCCTGTTCGTTATAAATTGACGGGTACGGTCCGATCGGCGTCCGATGGCGCCTCCGTACCATCGTAAGCCGGAACTGAGAAATGAAAACGGCTTCCTCTGCCCGGTTCGCTGTCCGCTCCGATTTGTCCTCCGTGCTGGTTGACGATTTCCTTGGATATCGCAAGTCCGAGTCCGGCTCCCGAAACGGCTCGGGACTCCGCGCTGCCGGCCCGATAAAACCGTTCGAATATGTACGGAAGGTCGTTACCGTTAATTCCTTCGCCCGTATCTTCCACCGTCAGCGTGAACCAGAACGGCGGATCGATCGTCTTCTCCGGCTTGAACAACGAATGAGCGTCGGGCGGACTTTTGGACAGCCGGCCCGATATCCGCACCGTTCCGCCTCGGGGCGTGAACTTCAACGCGTTATCGAGAAGGTTCGTGACGACTTGCTCCATCCGCACCGTATCGATGAACAGAATGGCGGTTTCGGGCTTCATGCCCAGGCTGTGCTCGACGGAAATAACGGGGTCGAGTAGAAGCGTCACTTGTTGCCGGTCCGCTTCCAGCTCATATTTACCGGGAATCGATACGAACCATTGGGGTACCGAAGTCCGTTTGAAATGTAGCGGTAGCTGGTTCGCTTTCAAAGTGGAAAGTTGGAACAGATCGGAGATCAGCTGGTTGATCGTCAGCAATTTCTGATAAATCATCGATAAGTACATGTCGTCGGGCTGGATGACGTTGTCCAGAAACGCCTTGATGTAGCCTTGCACGGAGGTAATGGGAGTTCGGAGTTCGTGAGAAATATCGGAGATCAATTGCCTGCGCAACTGCTCGAGGTTTTGCAGATCGGCATGGGCATTCTTCAGATCCTGCTCCTGCTCCTTCAAAGTCCGGCCTTGGATGTCGCTTATGCGGGACAACTTCATCGTCGTCTTCAGCAGCTTCTCGTAATGCTGGACCAACTGCTCGTACTGCCGCTGCTCCGGCGTCTTTCCGTTCGCCACATCCGTTTTGGCCGCTCTTAAAATACGCAATTCTTCCGTAAACACGTCTTGCTCGGAAGTCGTTCCGAATTCCACAAGCGTCCTCTCCCCGGCATCCAATTGTGATTCATTATAGCATAGCCTTAAGAAAAGTTTTAGAATTTTGGTGCATAAATGTTAATCTTCTTTTTGTATAATTCGTGTAAGGAAGCTAATTGAAGCATCATAGGTCCAGGAATTGGAACTGGACCAAGGTACGGGATGGATTACGGCGACGGTCTGTATCTTATATCGTTCCGCGGCGTTATGATATAGCCATAAGCTGCTGGATAGGGCGGGTGTTTGGCAATGAATGGGAAAATATTGTTGTTATCGGGGCCGTTCGGGGAAGGACATAAACAGGCGGCGCAAGCGCTGCTGGAAACGTGCAGGCTGGCTAAGCCCGATGCGGAGCCCGTCATCGTCGATTTCATGGAATGGACGCTGCCCCGGCTGCACGGGATCAGCAAAGCCGTCTTTCATCAAGGCGTGCAAAAATTTCCTTCCGTGTACGGCTACCTGTTCCGCCATACGCGGAAAGGCTCAACGCTGACCTCGCTGCCGGGGCGGCTGCGATGGTACGGATTGAAGCGGATCGTCAAGCTTCTGGACGAGGTGGACCCCACTGTTGTCGTCAGTACGTTTCCGCTGGCTGCGGCGGCCATGTCCGCTCTGAAAATGGCGGGACTTACGGATATCCCGACCGTGACGGTTATTACGGACCATACGGACCACAGCTACTGGGTTCATCCGGGCACGGACCTGTACGTCGTAGGCTCGGAGAAAGTACGCCGGGGATTGCTGGAATCGGGCGTTCCGGACAGCCGGATCGAAGTGACGGGTATCCCGGTGCGGCCTCCGTTTTGTTCGGGAGCGGCAGGGACCAAGCGAACGGCCCTTCGTGCAAAGCTCGGCCTGTCTGCGGACAAACCCGTCCTGCTGCTCATGGGAGGCGGCTACGGGATGATGCATGAAGGGATGATCCGTTTGATGACAAGCGCGGCCCGGACGGGCTCGATGCAAGTCGTCGTCGTATGCGGCCACAATAACAAGCTGCGCCTCAAGCTGGAAGAACGACTCCGGAACGAGTCGGCGGGCGGCGGGGTTCGGCTGACCGGCTTCGTGCGGAATATGGAGGAATATATGGGGGCGGCCGATCTGGTCGTTACGAAGCCCGGCGGCCTGACAACGTCGGAAGCGATTGCAATGCAGCTGCCGATGGTGCTGTACAAACCGCTTCCGGGCCAGGAGGAAGACAATGCCGAATTTCTGACCGGGGCGCAGGTAGCCGTCAGAGCTTCGGACGAAACGGAGCTGGAGAGAGTCGTCACCGCATTGATCGGCCGCCCCCAACGCTTGGCGGTTATGAGACGCAATATGGAGAGATTGCATATGGAGCGGTCTTCGTTCCGGGCGCTGGAAGCGATATTGGCGGCACGCCATTGCCCTGTTCCGCGCTGGGAAAGATCGGCCGTTCGGGTCGGCATATAATGTATGAAGGGCAATAGGCGAATGTACATGGCGGAACCGGAATGACCGCATATAGTATAAGGTATGTTCATACCGAATACCGTACAAGGAATGGAGCGGGTTCCATGCCGAAAATCTCTTGGAGCGTACTGGTGCTTGTTCTGTATATTTTACTCGTCATCGTACTCCTGTCGTTCGTATAAGCAAGCCGGTGGGATCCATCATAAGAAGCAGAAACAGCCGTCAGCATGTCGGAAGACATTGGCGGCTGTTTTCGTTGCTGGGGCGACGTTCGATTTAGAAGCCTTTGTATTGCGGTTCTTCGTTTTCCAATTGGGTGACGCGGGAGTTGATTTGATCTACGATTTGCTGCGTCGTTTGAGCGCATTGCTCGAATACGCTTTTCGCTTCCTCGTTTTGGGTGCTCAGTGCAAACGTTTCGAGGCTGGCTTGCGCGCTTTTCAGCGAGGCCAGACAAGTTTTGACTTGCGATGCTACTGTCATTTGCGTTCACCTCCTTTGCCAATACATACTATTCCCGTTTGCCGCGTTCTCATATCTGTAAAAAACTGTCATGAAAAGGTATCGTTGTGATTACGAATAATAAGCTTGACCAAAACCTTCGACAGAAAGAGCCGGTGTGAGCGATGCCGTTATGGACGATAAGGTCCGCCGCCGCAGACGGTCATTATGGACGGCGTGATCAAGGACGAGCCGCTTGCGACGGCCGGCTTCAGCCGCGGATGGTTAAGCACGGAGCTGGAGAAGATAGGTGTTACCCGGGAAAACGTCTAATGGCCCAAGTCGACGTCTATGGGCAGCTTACCGCCGATCTGTAGGAAGGCGCGAGCGGGACATTTGATCCGAGAGAAGGAGAGATACGAATGGCTGCGATGGCCGCAAAGCAAAAAAAGAAGCTCACCCCCGTACAGCAAGAGTACCAGTCGCTTGCGAAGAAGAAGGAGCCGCCGCGCCCGGTCGCCAAAAACTGCCTGCGCGCCTTCGTAAGCGGAGGGGCGATTTGTTTGATCGGCCAGCTGTTGACGGAGATGTTCATCCATTGGTTCGGCTTTACCGAGAAGACGGCGGGAAGCCCGACGGTAGCCGTGCTGATCTTCATTTCCGTCGTGCTGACGTGCTTCGGCGTGTACGATAAAATCGCCCAGTGGGCCGGAGCCGGAAGCGCTGTGCCCGTTACCGGCTTCGCCAATTCGATGTGCTCGGCCGCTATCGAACACCGCAGCGAAGGGCTCGTCCTCGGCACGGGAGGCAATATGTTCAAGCTCGCCGGATCGGTTATCGTCTTCGGGACAGTGGCCGCCTTCATCATCGGCATCATTCATATGCTGCTCGATTGGGGAGGGCAATGACATGCTCGTCGGACATCAAACTTGGAAGTTTCCGAATCCTCCCGTCATTATGTCGACCGCGACCGTAGTCGGTCCCGACGAAGGACAAGGACCGCTCGCGAACGATTTCGACATCGTCCATGGCGACATGATGCTTGGCCAAGACAGCTGGGAGAAGGCGGAACGGAAGCTGCTCGAGGAATCGACGAAGCTTGCGGTGGAGAACGCGGGGCTGACCAACGGCGATATTCAATGCTTCGTCGCCGGCGATTTGATGAATCAGATCATAAGCGCGACGTTCTCGGCCAGAACGTTGTCCATTCCTTACTTGGGCGTATTCGGGGCGTGCTCCACCTCGATGGAGAGCTTGGCGGTCGCTTCGCTGATTGTCAGCTCGGGTGCGGCCAAGCATGCGATCGCGGCGACGGCCAGCCATAACTGCACGGTCGAGAAGCAGTTCCGTTATCCGACCGAATACGGCTCGCAGAAGCCGCCGACGGCTCAATATACCGTTACCGGGGCCGGGGCGGCGGTATTGGGCCTTGAAGGTAAAGGACCTAGGGTGACTTCGGCGACGATCGGCCGCGTAGTCGACATGGGGATCAAAGATCCGTTCAACATGGGGGCGGCGATGGCGCCGGCGGCCGTGGATACGATCCAGGCACATTTGCGCGATTTGGATATCGAGCCGGGATACTACGATATGATCGTTACGGGTGATCTGGCTTCGGTCGGGTATTCGATCGCCTGCGAGCTGTTCGAGAAACATAAAGTGCCGATCAAGCAAACGAATTATTACGATTGCGGCCTTCTCGTCTATGATGTAGACCGCCAATCCGTGCAAGCCGGAGGCAGCGGGTGCGCCTGTTCGGCGGTCGTCACGTACGGCCATTTGCTGAAACGTCTTCGGGACGGGCATATGAACCGGCTGCTTGTCGTGGCGACCGGCGCGCTGCTGTCCCCGCTTTCTTTCCAGCAGGGGGAAAGCATTCCGTGCATCGCGCATGCGGTAGCAATCGAACGCGGAAGGAGCGACTGAGATGGATGTGATGCAGTTCGTATGGGCGTTCGTCATCGGCGGCGCGATCTGCGTGATCGGCCAACTGATGCTGGACGGACTCAAGCTGACCCCCGCACATACGATGAGTACGCTCGTTGTCCTCGGAGCTATCGTGGACGGGATTATGATCGGCAACAAAAGCTTGTACGACCGGTTCATCGAGTTTGCCGGGGCAGGCGCGACCGTGCCGATTACGAGCTTCGGCAATTCTCTCGTGCACGGTGCGCTGCAGGAGTACAAGCTTCACGGCTGGATCGGCATCATAACCGGCATATTCGAGGTTACGAGCGCAGGGATATCCGCAGCGATCATTTTCTCGTTTCTCGCCGCAACGTTTGTGAAGCCGAAGGGCTGAAAGTTTTCTTTGAACTCCCCGGAAAAGATGGTTCCCGAATCTTTTCCGGGGAGTTTTTTACATTTACGGTTCATTCATGGCATAACTTGAGTTTTGTCACCTGTTTGTACTCGTGATATAATGGCTACGTTCTTTTTTTCACGAGCAAATGGGTTGGGAGAATGAACCGGATGGGGAAATGGCTTGCAACAGCAGGAGGATATATCGGAAAACGGTATGCGGTAATCGTATTGTCGGGCTGGCTCGTGCTCTTTATGGAAGCTTTGAGCCGGAACCAAGCTTGGGGAGCTATGGAGTGGAGCTTGCTGCATCTGCCTGCTCTTTTATTGAACGGATCGTTTTTACTAGGGGCATGGCTCGTATTGACGGCTGTAACCGGAAAGCTGAGGCTGTCGTATTGGGTCGTATCGGGAATCGGGTTTACTCTGGCGCTCATAACCGGGGTAAAGTCCAAAATGCTGGGTATGCCGCTGCTGCCGTGGGATTTTGTTCTGACGGGCGAAGCGGGGGATATGGTGGAATATGTAAAAAATATCGTGACAGTGCAATTGATATTGGATTTGATCGTATTTGTCGCCGTAAGCTGGCTGCTGCTCCACAAGTATTCGGCAGGCGTCAAGACGATCCAGTGGAAGGAACGTGTCGGATTGACTGTTTTTGCGATCGCGCTAATCGGCGTCGTGTATACGGATAAGCCGATTCCGATCAAAGCCGCCTTCGGCATCAGTCCGATCAACTACGACCAGTCGGCGAACGTAGATGAGAACGGCTGGCTGCTTGCAACCGTCATGAATCTCGATTATATGGGCGTCACGAAGCTGGACGATTACAATGAGAGGACGATCGCCGACATCGTCGCCGCTAGTAGCGGACCGGCAGGCCGAGATAGCGAAGATACGGCCGCCGGCGTCAAGCCGAACGTAATCGTCGTCTTGAGCGAATCGCTGTGGGACCCGACGCAAATGAACGGTGTGTCATTTAACCGCGACCCGATGCCGTTCTTCCGCGAGCTTCAGCAGACGGCGGCGACGGGGACGCTGCTCACTCCCCAATACGGCGGAGGAACGGCCAACGTCGAGTTTGAAGTATTGACCGGCAATTCGATGCGTTTCCTGCCGCAGGGAACGATCCCGTACAACCAGCACATTACGCGCGGTGTCGATTCGCTTGCCAGCATTATGGCACGGCAAGGATATTATTCGACGGCGATCAGCCCGTTCCACCGCTGGTACTTCAACAGCGACAAGGTGTACAAAAACTTCGGTTTCGCCCAATATATTCCGCTCGAGTTTTTCGATCCGGTATACGAAGGAACTTATATCGCGGACAGCGAAGTCGCGAGAATGATCATAGAGCAGACGGGCAAAACAAGCGAGCG
Organism: Paenibacillus mesophilus; assembly: GCF_005938385.1. Classification (GTDB taxonomy): domain Bacteria; phylum Bacillota; class Bacilli; order Paenibacillales; family NBRC-103111; genus Paenibacillus_AB; species Paenibacillus_AB mesophilus. The sequence goes on along the minus strand of NZ_VCRA01000015.1, from coordinate 29,768 downwards.
CGATTTTATTTTCGCGAACACGATGGAAAATCATTTTCATTACAATCCCGGCAAATTCAAGGACAACACGTTCAAAGTCGAAGGAGACATCCCGGCCGATACGAAAGGGATGCTCGAAACGTACGCATACGGCGCGGAGGACGCGGACAACATGCTCCGGACGCTGGTCGAGCATTACCGGGAATCCAGCGAGCCAACGCTCATCGCGTTTTTCGGCGACCATCTGCCTTATCTCGGCGACGACTATAAAGCGTACAAGGACGCGAAATGGATTACCGGCGACAACGATCCCGATTTCCCGGATAAAATGCATCGGACGCCGGTTGCCGTATGGACCAATTTTTTGCCGGAGCAAAAAGAAACGCTGAATATGAGCCCTTCGTTTCTGGGCTCTTACGTGCTGGACAAAGCGAACATTCCGGGAACGTACTACACCGATTTTTTGCGGGAGTTGGCCGCAGTGGCACCGGTCGTTCCGCCCCCGAAATTCGATTCGTACTTGAACGTCAAGGAGAGCGGGTTGAAGCGGTACGAGCTGCTTCAATACGACAGCTTGTTCGGGGAACGCCATGCGTACGGGGACCTGAAAGAAAAAATCATAAATCCGGATTATTTCCTCGGCACAGGCCCGATCGAAATCGCCGAAGTATCGCTCGCCGCAGGCAAGACGGGGGCGGATGCGGAAATCGCCGTAACCGGCCGTCACATTCCGGCGCTCGGGAAGCTGTATGCAAACGGCAAGGCGCTCGCAACGAGACGGGAGGCCGACGGCGCGTTGTCGGCCAAAGTTCCGGCCGAAGCGTTCAAATCGGGAAGCTGCGACATTCAAGTGAAGCTGTTCGATTCCAAAGGAATTATCGTAGGCCAATCCAATATAAGAAACGTGCAGGTCGTTCCGAAATAACGGAAGGGGACAGGCCTCCTCGCAGTGAGGGGTGCCGGTCCTCTTTTTTTGCTAGCAGGATCTTCCAATTTTCGATAGGAAAGTTCCGTAATGAATGAATTTGTACGGAGAAATTTTCGATCGGAACGGCGTGAAACCTTTTTGTCCTGCAAGCGTATACATAATATTGCCAAGCGGCGAACCTTTTGGCGAATTGTGCCGTTTCCTCTAGTGGAACAACGCATCTTTTGTAATCTATTTGTAATGGTTGAGGGGCTATACGGCTATTTTTAATTCTTGTAAAATAAAAATAAGGCCCCTGCAAAGGAAGTCCAGAAATTGAACGGAACTACGGATCATGGAGAGGAGCAGGACGAGATGGATGCACCATTTACGGAAGATTTATCCATTATCAAACAACTGAAGGCAAATTTGGAATCCTGCATTCTGGGTAAGGCCGCCGAAGTCGAATTGCTGTTGACCGCCGCGCTCGCCGGCGGACATGTTCTGCTCGAAGACGTGCCCGGAACCGGCAAGACGGTTCTGATCAAAGCGTTGGCCAAATCCGTCGAGGGGCAGTTCCGGCGTATCCAGTGCAATCCCGATTTGCTGCCTACCGACATAACCGGGGTAGCGATCTATCATCCGAAACAAGAGACGTTTTTATTCCGGCCCGGTCCGGTTATGACGAATATTTTGCTTGCGGACGAAATTAACCGCGCGACTACGAAAACCCAGTCCGCCCTGCTCGAAGCGATGGAAGAGCGCCATGTGACGGTAGACGGCGACCGCCATCCGCTGCCTTCGCCGTTTCTTCTGCTCGCGACCCAGAATCCGATCGATTTCGAGGGCACCTATGTCCTGCCGGAAGCACAGCTCGACCGGTTCATGATGAAGTTCAGCCTCGGCTATCCGGATCACGAGACGGAGAAGAAAATGCTGTTCACCCAAGCGAGCAGCCATCCGGTCGACCGGCTGGAGCCGGTAACCGACGTCGGGCGGGTGACGGAGATGCAGCAGCGGGTCAAGGATGTTCATGTCGACGACGCCGTCGCCGACTACGTCGTCACGATTACGCGGAAGACGCGCGAGCATTCCTCCGTCTTCCTGGGGGCGAGCCCGCGGGCGACCATCGCGCTGCTGCAGGCGGCGAAAGCTTTGGCCTACGTCCGCGAACGGGATTATGTCATCCCCGACGATATCAAGTATTTGTCGCCTTACGTGCTGGGCCACCGGATGATCTTGCATTCCGAAGCGAGAATCGACGGCTTGACGGTGGAAACGGTGCTCCAGTCCATCTTCGGGCAAGTGCGGGTGCCCGTCCGTCTCGAGAAATAAGGGGACGGAATGAAACGGGGTGAGCATACGATGGGTATAATAGCGAGATATTCGGCCCGCTTCTGGGGCATTGCGTCACTTTTCGCGTTCAGTTTCCTGTTTTTGTTGTTTCAAGGCGGCAAGCTTGCCTTCATGGTGTTCATTATCGTCGCGGTGCTTTGCCTGTACTTGGGCTTGAGCCGTTGGAGCGGCATATCCAAGACGCAGGGGGGTAGAACTCTGCTCAATGCCGAGCACGAAGCCGTCCTCGAAGCGGGGACGTCGCTTGCGGTGCAAATCCAGGTGCAAGTCCCCGGCTTCTGGCCGATTCCATACGTTTCCGTCAAGGATCGTCTCGTGCGCCGAGGGGGAGAAGAGCACGTATTTGAGACGTTTCTGATCCCAGATTGGAAGAGGCGCGGGGAAGTGTCTTACCGGACACCGCCTTTGCGGCGCGGGTTTTATCATTTCGGCGATACCGATTGCGCGACCGAGGATATTTTCGGCCTGTTCCGGCACAAAGGGCGTCTGGAGCTGCCCCACACGTTCGGCGTACTGCCGCAGAAAACGCATATCCGCGACTGGAAGCAGCTGCATCAGCTGTTCCGCGGCATGCACCATCATTCGGCGACGACGCGCTCCCATCGCGAAACGACGCAAATCAACGGCGTCCGGGAATATATTTACGGGGACCGGTTGTCGCGCATCCATTGGAACGCCACGGCGAAGACCGGTACTTGGAAGTCGAAAGAGTTCGAACGGGAATCGCTGCCGAAGACCGTTATTTTGCTCGACCGCAATATGCGCGCTTACCGAAGCAAGGAGCATTTCGAGCTGGCGGTTTCGATCGCGGCGTCGCTGATCGATTACGGGAGCAGCCGGGATTTGGCGCTCGGGCTATTGTCGGTGGGCAAAGATTCGAAATATTTCGAGCCGCGGCTGAGCGTGAGCCACCAGAAGGTTATCGTTAACCATCTGATCGATGTGGAGCCGGACGGTCAATATTCGTTGATGGATGTGCTGAGGGACCGGGCCAGATTGTTCATGCCGGGCGTCTTCTTTACGGTCGTGTCTCCCCAATACGGAGAGACGATGACGCAGTCGCTCGCCTGGATCGAGCAAAGGCAAATGAATCCTTGCCATATTTGGGTGTCGTGCGACATTCCGACTGCCGAACAGGAGCGCTGGAAGCGGCAAATGCAGGCGAACGGCACGATGGGATATGCCGTGTCCTCGCTTGATGAGCTGGCGCTCGCGTTGGGAGGGCGGAAATAGATGGAGCAGCGTTTATGGAAAAGGCTGCTGACGCAGGATTGGCACGAACGCCTGACGGCGATCTTGACCGGATTGTTCCTGCTGCAGTTTGTGGAATGGATTCAAAAGGAAGATTACGTATGGCTCCCGGAGACGGTTGCCATCGTGAAGCTGACGCTGCTCGTCGTATTCGTCGCCGAGCTGTTCCCCCGCTTGCACCCAGGATTACGTCGGCTGCTTCAGGCGATCGGTATTTTCTACGTGCTCGGCACGATGCTCGATTATGCGCCGGTTGGCCGCCCGTTTCATTCGATTCGCGATTTCGGCGCATTTACGGGAGATCTGGGATTACTGATCCGCGACAATTTCATGCAGTTCGTTCCGTTTGTCTGGTTTGCCTTGAGTGCATGGCTAATCGCGCTTTTCACCTTCTGGTGGATGAAAGCGAAATGGCGCATCATGGTTGCGCTCGTCTTGTCCGTCGCCGCCTTTGCCTTCCGCGATTCGTTCAGCTTCCTCGTCCTTTGGCTGCAAGTGGCTATTCTCATTTTCTGCGGACTGTTCTTATTGATTATCCGCCACTTCGCCGGCTTGAAGAAACGGAATCCGTCGGGCTGGGCACACCTTTCGGATTATCCGCTGAACATTTCGCTCCCGATCGTGTTTCTCGTCTCGCTCGTCGTTTTCCTCGGCACGCTCGCTCCGGACGTCCGGGCGCTCGTGACCGATCCGTATACGCTATGGAAAAACTTCCGCGGCGAGCAAATTACGTTTTTCAACAAAGGATTCGGCACGACCTCCGTTCTCGGCGGCGATTCATCGTCCGGCTACAGCCGCAATGATTCTACGCTTGGCGGCGAATTCTCGTTCGACTATACGCCGGTTATGTCCATCTCCACCTCGCATCGCAGCTATTGGCGCGGGGAGACGCGGTCTTTGTATACGGGAAAAGGCTGGATTACGAGCGACGTGGAGCGGAGAACCCCGCTCGTTCCCGTTACGGCGGATACGTCGCTGCCGCAAGACCCGAGACTCGCCCCTACTTTGGCCAAGACGGTCGAAGTGACGCAGACGATCTCCGTGCTGGGCCAAACGGAGCAGGATTATCCGGTATTGTTCGGCGCATATGCGATCGACAAGGTCGTCGCCACGGGCGGCGCGAACGTCAACATGTCCGCACTGCAATGGGCTTCCCGGCTTGGTGAATTGCGCTGGATGCCGAGCGGACGAGTGCCGTATCCGCAAATGTACATGATTACCTCGAAGGTGCCGATCGTGGACGAAACGGAGCTTCGCAAAGTGCCTGCGGAGCTGCCGACTAGAGTGGGACTGGAAGAAAATTTGTTCCTGCCGGAAACACTGCCGAACCGGGTGAGGGAATTGGCCCAGCAGGTGACCGCATCGGGTACGAATATGTATGACAAAGTCAAGCTGCTTGAACGTTATTTGAACTCGACTTATCCTTATACGAATACGCCTGATTTGAGCAAAGGAAGAAGCCGCGATTTCGTCGACCGGTTCCTATTCGAAATCAAGGAAGGCTATTGCGATTACTATTCGACGGCAATGGCCGTCATGGCCCGCTCGCTCGGCATTCCGGCCCGCTGGGTCAAAGGCTATACTCCGGGCGCGAGCGCGATGGCGGAAGATATGCTCAATTTCCCCGAAGAGCTTATCGATCCGGACGGTGCTGGAGAGTATACGGTCCGCAACTCGGACGCGCATTCCTGGGTTGAAATTTATTTCCCGGGCTATGGATGGATCCCGTTCGAGCCTACCGCCGGTTTCGCGCTTCCGGTATTCGCTCCCGAGGAGGAAATCTCGACCGAGCTTCTTCCGGCAACGTCCGACGAAACTGCCTCGTCGCTGTCCGGCGACAGTGTCATGCCGCGTGCTATCGGTTGGGGCGCTGGCGTCATCGCTGCGGCGATTTTGATCGCCTTTCTGTGGGCGAACCGCCACATGTTGTGGAAGCTTCGCCGGTTCGCTCCGATAGGACGGCAACTGGATGCGAACCAGAAGGCGATACTCGAATTCGAGCGTTTGATCCGATTTGCGAGACGGAAAGGATATTCCCGATCGGAGCATGAAACGGCCAGGGAGATGGCGAACCGCTGGATCGGCAAAGACAAATGGCTGCAAAAAGATTTGGATTCGCTGCTGTTCGTGTTCGAGAAAGCGAAGTACAGCGGCTCCCGCATTACCGAGGAGGAGCTTTCCTCATTCTCTCGGACGGTCAGCAAGCTGCGGGAAGAAATGTAGGGAAAGAGGACAGCCGCGACTGATGAGGTCGCGGCTGTTTGCGTGGCAGGAGAGGCAAAGGCGAAGGGCGGGCAAGCCTCGAAGGGAAGAAGCGGAGGAGGGCAGGGGGAAAGGGATACGCGCCACTTCCGTTAAAGTCGAGTTGTCATTTTGAAATTGGAATAGGGTAACAACTCGACTTTAAAGTCAGCCGCTTCGCTATCTGCGTATTCCCTTTCCCCCTTTGGCGTTTCATGTATCCCTTCTTGGTTTGCCCTTGCCGCCGATGAGGGTCACCCAAACAGCCGCGACTGATGGGGTCGCGGCTGTTTGCGTGGCAGGAGAGGCAAAGGCGAAGGGCGGGCAAGCCTCGAAGGGATGAAGCGGATGGGGGCAGGGGGAAAGGGATACGCGCCACCTCCGTTAAAGTCGAGTTGTCTTTTTGGAATTCGAATGGGTAACAACTCGACTTTAAAGTCAGCCGCTTCGCTTTCTGCGTATTCCCTTTCCCCCTTTGGCGTTTCAAATATTCCTTCTTGGCTTGCCCTTGCCGCCGATGAGGGTCACGCAAACAGCCGCGACTGATGAGGTCGCGGCTGTTTGCGTGGCAGGGAGGCAACGGCGCAAGAGCACAAGGGCGGGCAAGCCTCGAAGGGATGAAGCGGATGGGGGCAGGGGGAAAGGGATACGCGCCACTTCCGTTAAAGTCGAGTTGTCTTTTTGAAATTGGAATAGGGTAACAACTCGACTTTAAAGTCAGCCGATTCGCTTTCTGCGTATTCCCTTTCCCCCTTTAGCGTTTCAAGTATCCCTTCTTGGCTTGCCGCCTTCTTTCCATTGCGCGGGAAATAATGGCTCCGTCTTGGCCCACAATAACTGCTTTATCCTTTTCCCCCCATCAAGCCGATATCTCAGTCTAATATGGTTGCGATCTTCATTTCCCTGCCGAAACTCCGCTTCTTTCGCTCTAACTTTATACACCGTCCATGAAGGAGAGACTAATGCGGGGTTGAATGAGCTGATTCATTTGCGCCTTTAAAACGTCCTTGAAATGATGATTAATATGAAGAACTCCACCGATGCCTTAAAACAGCAATTTAACATAGAAATCGATCTTGCGATATACGGAGGCTTGCCGGAGAAAGGTCGCGGTTACCTTCAGCATTACAAGACAATTGCGGGTTAATCCCGTCCCGTTTCTCATAGATTTGCTGATTACCTCATGAAGCAAGGACGACGCTCACTCGTGCTTCGGCCGGTATTGCATAGGGGATACGCCGGTCCAGCGGCGGAACTGACGGGAAAAGTGGCTGACCGAATGAAAGCCGAGCTCCATCGCGATCGCCTCGATCGAACGATTGGTCGTCACGAGCAGCCGTTTCGCCCGGTTGACGACCAGTTCGCTGACGTATTGGCGCGGCGGGATGCCGTACACTTTTGTAAATAATTTCGTAAATTGGCTTCGGCTCAGATGCAGATCATGGGCGATCCGGGCGATAGACTCGTCGGTATCGGCCGCAGCCATGCACCGCAACCGCTCCTCGATCGCATGCGCCGTATCCGTCTCCAACAAGGATGCGACGGAAAGGCGAGGCTTACGGGATTCGGGCGCGGACCGGGTGCGGTGCTCCGCCAGTGCCGTGACGATAAGCAGGATCGCGGCCTGCAGCTCCAGCTTATGCAGCGGATCGATCGCCAAAGCGGCGGGATTCGTAGACATGCCCTTCGCATCGTTCGCCAGTTTTGCGGCCATCAGGCGCTCCACGCGCCGGACGATTTCCGGCAATCCGGCCGCTGCGGCATCGGCGCGCGCAAGAACGCGATAATTGGCGACGGTGAGCCGCTTGCGCAAGGAAGGATCGTCCACGTCAAAGTGAATGTTGAAAAAAGCATAAGGCGCATCGGAACGGTTTTCCGTCCGGTGGCGCACCCCGGATTTGATCAGCATCCAGTCTCCGGAGCGCAGCGTCCGTTCGTTCGTACCCAAAAGCTGCACCGCTTCGCCGCTGAAGCAGTACAAAATCTCAAACAAATGATGATGATGCATCGGATACGACCAGCCCGGCGGCTTGACGCCGAACGCGCAGCCGCTAATCTGCAAGGTGCTGGTCATATTCGGAAAGGTAACCTCGATATCCATCCGCACCCTCCGTCCTATTCGGGAAGTTCGATAGCCGCCCCGACACCTTTTTTCCAACGTACTTAAAGCAGCTTTTTCTTATTTTACCATAAACGCCTCCCGCATCAATTGGCACATATGGTCAAAAAGACGGACGGTAAATGCATGGCCCAGGTCGGGGTTCCGGCTTATGATTAAAGCGTCATAAGCGATTTTTCCATTGCAAGCGGTTGCTGGACATTAAGCCAAAGAAGGGAGGTGATGCCGCATGTTGGGCGGAACGTACGTTCGTTTATGTGCTTGTTTTGGTAGAACATAAGGTTGGCCCGGTAACAGGTACGATTGTTTCATCCATTTTAGGGAGGTTATTTTCCATGAAAAAAAGGGGTACGGCTGCACTGCTCGGCTTGACGATGATCGCGCTCACCGCATGCGGAGGGGGCGGTAAAACGGATGGGGCGCAAACTATCGCGGATGGAGGAAAAACGCCGGAAGTAAAAAAAGACCCGATTACGCTGTCCGTATTCGGGCTCGGGGTGAAGGAGGAAGAGTTCAACGACCGGTTTAAGGGTGTACTGGAGAAGAAGTTCCCGTACATTACGTTCAAGTACGTTGCGCCGGATAAAGGCAATTCGCTGCCGGAGCTAGTCGCGCGGGGAGAAATACCCGACCTGATCCGGACCGATGTGCCGAATTTGAAAAACAACTATTTGGACTTGAAGTTGGGCACCGATCTGAACGAATTGGTCAAAAAGTATAAATACGATCTGACCCGGTTCAACGCGCCGTTCATTCAGGAGATGATCGACGCCGGCCAGACCGGCGCGCTGTACGGGCTGCCGTATCCGCCATACTTTCCGCTTGTGCTGACGTACAACAAGAGCGTGTTCGACAAGTTCGGCGTCCCTTATCCGAAAGACGGCATGAACTGGGACGACGCATACGAGATCGCCAAGAAGATGAGCCGAACGGAAGGCACGAACGTGTACCGGGGATTCAGCGGCAATATTATGGCGATGCTGCGCGACAATACGTACGGATACCCGATCCTCGATCCGAACGCCGATCAGCTTTACGACATGGAGAAGTGGAAGCCGTTGTTCAACAACCTCAAGCGGTTCTACGATTTGCCGAACAACCAGATCGCGGCCACCCGCCCGGCGGAAATCAACGACGCCTTCAACAAAGGCAATGTCGCCATGCAGGCGAATCAATACAGCCAATATGCGCCGATTCCGAAAGAGATCGAGTGGGATATCGTGACGTATCCGACGCTGAAAGACGTGCCGAAGAAAATGGCATGGAGAGGCCCCGCCTACTGGTCGATCTCTGCGACGAGCAAGTATAAGGACGATGCGTTCCAAGTCATAATGGCGATGGTATCGGACGAAGTGCAGCTGGCCGATTCGAAGAAAGGCATGCTTCCGGTCGTTACGAACAAGAGCATTCAGGATGCGTATGGACAAGACCGGCCGGATTTGAGCAGCAAAAACATGAAGGCGCTATTTTACTACCAGGAATGGGCTCCGTATTCGCCGAAGCGGAAGGCCGGTCTTGCCAACGTGGCAACGGCCGACCAGCAGAACTTGATGGCGCAAACATTCCACGATGTCGCCTCGAACAAGGTCGATGTCAACACGGGACTTCGGCAGCTCGATGAGAAGCTGAAGGCGGAGCTTGCGAAGGAGAAGAGCAAGTAAAGGGGAAGGCCACGCTCCGACATCACAACGAAAGCGGGGAGGGAAACTGGGACTGGGTTTGCCGGATCGCGATGCGCACCGGTTCGGGCGAGGTCCGAGAGACTTGCCACTTGTTGTGGCAGTCCTGACAATGGTACTCCAAGGTTCAGCTCCGGGACGAGCCGGTCGATTAGGGAGAGCCAATGCCGAATCCCGTCCTCCCCCTCTTACGTAACGAGAGGTTTCGGTTTCTACCGACAAATGAAACCGCATACAAATTAAAATTTAAGCGGGAGGCGGCATAAATGCTGGAACGGCGAAAAATGGATGAAATAGAAGAAGATAAGGGTTTGGATCCCAGCGGCAAACCGCCATTGCTCACGAGAAGGGCGATGCTGTCGTCGCTCGGCATAGCCGGGGCGGCCTTGGCCGCGGGAAGCGTGATCGGAGGTACGATAGGCACGTCGTTCGCGGCCGGGGGACCGGTGAGCGGGGAAGTGTACGGCCGCAAAGGGCCGCCCGCATTTTTGACGGCGGATTCGCTTGAATGTTTTGTTTTGCCGGAACATTTCGATGATGACCTTATTGCGGCTGCAAACTATGCGGCACAAAATCATGCAATTCTATTAACAAAAAGCAAAGTATATTTAGTTACAGTAGAATTTTCAGTTCCAGCGAACTTGACGTGGATTAGTTGCAATTCTACGATTAAGCAAACCGGAGCGGCATCAAACAGTGCTACAGCTTCTGGCATTGCGCCGCAGTCTAACGTAAGAATATTTGGACACCTCACCATTGACATGGGTAACCCGACAGCCGGTTGGGGTGAAAAATGTCATGTCCGAATTGACAGCTTTAATAATATAACGCCAATGGTGCGAGGGTTTTTCTTCGATACGATCAAATTGGTTGGAGGTCACTTTAACTGCAACGGTTTTGTTATGGCGGGGGGCGCTTCATTGGTGCGTGGCAAACGTATCGAATGCGATGATAGCGCCGTAATTGGCCGCGTTTTTATGGCTCATTGGGGTAACTTTCAGCAACACTATAACGACCACGGAACCTATAGACATGTTGCCGGGTGGCAGCCGACGACACACCCGCATGACTGTATTATCGATGAGATTGTGACTGGTAATTTGACCTGTAATACAAATGATTACTCGGCGATTGCCCTAATATCCGCAGGGTATGACATAGAGATTAAGATTATCGACGGTAACATGCTGGATAGCACAATTAGCGGCAAAGCGCTGGTTTTGCTTACACCCGGAGATTTGGCTTTTGCATATGCCTCGACAGCAGAAAGATCACATGGCATGAAAGGCCTTGCATTCGGAAAAATCAAAGGCACAACTTATGCTCTTGGCGTCGGACTAATCCCAGAAGCGTTGTACCTGGGTCATGAGGATTTGTCTAACGTACCGAGCCCGCCAGCATACGAAGATTATTTGGCACATATATCGCTGGACGTTGATCATCTTGATGCGGTTGGCAAGATAGATATCGGGGTAACGACCAATATTTTGATCAATGGCGCTAACGGACGCGGACGAACTCGCGTCAAGTTTGCAAAAGGTCGATACTTCTATAGCGCATTGCATGTCCGGAACTTAAACGACAATTTGACTATTGATGAGCTAGTAGCCGTGGAGTGCAAGATAAACCCGATCGTAATTGGAGGTACCGGCACAGATAGCGGCAAGTTGCCTAAAAATACTGCAATCAAAAAACTGATTGTCAAGCGATATGGCGTTACGTCGTCAAACACCATATATCGTTCGGCATTGCGGAATGAACTTGCGATCAACACCCGAATTGATGAAATTATTGTTGATGAACACGGTAATGCTTTTTGTGTGGCAAGTACAGCAAATTCAACATATGGGCACACTTTTAAAGTCGGCTCTATTGTAGTAAACGATGCGAGCTATACGAATACTTTTTTGATCAATAACACTAACCATATCAATGATCCTGTACAGCTCGACCATTTTTATGAAGTTGTCGGCACTGTTACAACTGGAGTATCGGGTGGCGTTTCAGTTCGAGCGAATGGTCGTTTTAAAGAGTATTTTTCAGCAACGCTGAATATAGGGCTGAAAGTGAATGCCGGAGATTATATTTATAATCTTGGTGCTGGAGATGGTGCTGCCGTAAAGTACTATGTGAAAACAGGCGGAGTTGTCGGCTCGACGGCTGTATTGCAGAAAGTCCAGTCAAAACCGACAACGCTAAGCTACACTTCAACCGCACTTGCGGCTGGTGCAGTCGTGAAAATCAGAAGCAATGCTACCATCACAGGGATAACACCGGGAGATAAACTTGATGTTACGCTAAATCAACCATTGCAGGGGACGAGATTGTATGCTGAAGTCACAGCGGCGAATACGTTTGACGTTTATCATGAAAATCCTACAAGTGCTAGCGTGACGGTGGCTGGTGGTACGATGACAATTAAACTTTAAAGTCGATTTCGGAACTGTCATCCGAACACGGCATCCATGCGAATGTCCTACAGCACTGGAAATCGGAGCTCGTCAATATCCACAACCGAATTAAGCCAAGGTGGGGCGTTGCGGCCGGAGCAGCCCGTGTGGAACTGCCGAAGGATGCCGTTCAAGTTCTCGAGAAGTTTATTGCCGGGCAACAAGCGATGGTCGTATATATTCCACAGGTCGTCAAAAGCTGGGCGGACCGTTTTAAAAATGTCATTCGATTTCGTGTCCGCCCCACGCTGCTCCCGCGGAAGCATCAACTGGTCGAAAATAGATTCTAACCCAATAATCGGAACTATTCTCGCTGTACGTCACGGAACATTACCGTTGGGACGACATTCTTATTTCGTTTCCTGGCCGCGCTCCTGCCCGCTATTTGTATTCGGAATGTGTCGATTTCGCTTCTTTCCGCCTTTAGGCGCCTCTTTTTTACGGAACAGTCCCGCTCCGAGCAGCAATAAAGGCAGGATGAATCCGAGGGTGGCCGTGTACGCCCACCAATATTTCTGGATGGTCAAGCTGAAATAGGCGATGTTCGGAACGACCAGGAGCGACGTGACAACTACGATGACGGCAAGCGGCAGCGACAGCAATTTGTAATCCTTAATTTTCAGCAGCTGCGACGTACCGACTACCGTGGCGTAATAGCAGACGTACAGCTTGAAAAACAGCGTGAAATACCAGATCGAAGCCATGACGACTTCAATCCGTTCCAAAAAACTGCCGATGCTTATTTTTTTGGCCAGTACATAAGTCGTAAACAGCTGCATCTCCGTCAATGGGGCTCCAAGAACCAAAATGCACATCAATACCGTCAAAGTCAATATGAAGCTTCCGATCGCCGTGCCGGCTAAATAAGACCTGACAATACCCCGATTCCCCCGGATGGCCGGCATCACCATGATCAAGATGACCGATTCGAAATAGTAGCCGGTGAGCAGCAGCGCTCCCCGAAGCACGGGATTCGGACTCGACTGGTATAACGGCAGCATACGTTTCGTATCCATTTCGGGCGTAAGCAGCATAACAAGCAGAAAGAACAGGACGATAACCCAAAAGAAAAGAATTTCGGCCGAGCGCACGACCGTACCGATTCCAAGCCGGAAGCCCATGACAACGACCAGCATAAAGAGGATGAGAAACGATTGAATGGGGGTCTCCGGCATAGTATGAGTCACCATAAAATCTCCGACTTCCCATAATACCGTACCCGAATCAATCAAGAAGAACATGACGAACACGATGCCGACGGCTGTACCAAGCCACGAACCCAATGTCTGCCGGCCGATGTCGATTAATGTCATTCCGGGAAAACGTTTGACCAGCAATCCGAACAATGCGGCGATACAAAGTCCTGCCGCCATCGCCACCAGACCCGATATCCACGCGTTATGCATCGATTGACGGGCAACGCTGGCTGGTACGTACAGGATCGTGTCTCCGATTACAAATAAAGCGGACAATATGGCAAATTGACGAATCGATATGTTTCCCCGCTCCAGAATGCTCCCCCCTGCTGCACCTTCTTGCAATGACGGCACGATTCCCGTCGTACACCCGACACAACTGCATTTCTCAATTTTTGCCTATTTCCGATTGGATATACGCCCGATTATAATGTGGACCCGATTGGTCAATAATGGTTTACAAAGATCATTAGCAGAGGGACAACCGTGAATATACATCCAAGCCTTGCAGACAATATATCCCGCCTAAGAGATAGCTTCGGGAACAGCAAAGATTTCGTCGTCCGGGAATTGGTCATCGGCAAGGAACGGGAAGTCCGAATGGCATTTACCTATATCGACGGCCTTGTCGATAAAGATTCCGTCTTCCGGCTGATGGAATCTTTGCTTCAGCATGCGGATGAGATCGTTCGGAACGAATTCGACGGTTTCGTGCGCCATCTTCTCATTACGGTAGGGGATGTCGGCTATAAGACCGACTTCGCCGGCATCCAGGCCTGTATATTGGCAGGTGAAACCGTCATTTGGACGGACCTATCCTCGACGGCCATCGTCGTCAAGACGCGCGGCGGCGAACGGCGTCAGGTGACCGAGCCGGTTTCCCAGACTGTCGTACGAGGTCCGCAGGACGCATTTACAGAATCGCTGGATACGAACGTTTCGCTAGTCAGACGCAGAATCAAACATCCGAATTTGTGGATCGAGTCGAGACATATCGGACGTATTACAAGAACCGAAGTCGCGCTCTTGTACATCAATGGGCTCGTCAAGGAGGAACTGCTTCAAGAGCTTCAGACGAGACTCGATAAAATCGACATAGACGGAGTGCTGGAAGGCAACTATATCGAGGAGTTTATACAGGACGAGACATTCACCGTTTTTCCGACGGTTAACAATACGGAGCGCCCGGACGTAGCGGCAGCCGCCTTGCTGGAAGGCCGAGTCGCCATAATCGTGGACGGGACGCCGTTCGTCCTGCTCGTTCCCGGACTGTTTACGCAGTATCTCCAATCGCCCGAAGATTACTATCATCGATCCGACTACGGTCTGCTGCGCATTCTCCGGTATACCGCGTTACTGATTTCTCTGCTTGCTCCCGCGCTCTATATCGCGATTACGACATTTCATCAGGAGATGCTTCCTACTTCGCTCCTGATCAGTCTCGCCGCCCAGCGCGAAGGCATTCCTTTTCCCGCATTTATCGAGGCGCTCATGATGGAAGTCACCTTCGAGCTGCTGCGCGAAGCGGGAATCCGCATGCCGAGGGCGGTCGGAACTTCGATCTCGATCGTGGGCGCTCTCGTGTTGGGTCAAGCGGCAGTCGAAGCGGGGCTCGTATCGCCGGCCATGGTCATCATCGTATCCATAACGGCGATTACCGGCTTCATATTCCCGAGCTTCGAGATCGGCATATCGATACGGATATTGCGGTTCGCCTTCATGGGACTTGCCGCTTCCTTCGGTTTTTTCGGCATTATTGTCGGGCTGATCGCGCTCGTCCTGCATTTATGCCATCTCCAATCGTTCGGCGTTCCTTATATGACGCCATTCGCTCCGTTCAAGGCGGCGGAACAGGAAGACAGCATCGTTCGGGTTCCTTGGTGGCTAATGTATTCGCATTTGGGGGCCCAGGCGGCGGGCAAAAGACAGCAGTCTTCGAACGGCGACCGGAAGCGGTCCTCATCCGGGCAAAACGAGGGTGGTAAGACATGAAGCGGAGAACAGTCGTACTAATCGTTTGCTTATGCATGACTGTCGTGCTCAGCGGCTGCTGGAACCGCCGGGAGTTGAACGATCTTGCTATCGCGCTCGGAATGGGTATCGATAAGCAGGGGGACCAGTACCGGGTATCCGTTCAAATCGTAAATCCTCAGGAAATTGCGGCCAAAAAAGGCGGGGGCGATAACTCCCCGGTCACGATCTATGAAGAATCGGGCCGTACCATATTCGAATGTCTCCGGCGTATGACGACGAGTACGCCCCGTAAAATTTACACGTCCCATTTGCGTACGTTGATCATCAGCGAAGAGGTGGCGAGGGAAGGAATTAAAAACATTCTCGATTTTTTCGCAAGGGATCACGAGCTGCGCACCGATTTTTATGTCATCATAGCCCGGGAATCAAAGGCGAAGGAGGCGATGAGTGTGTTGCAGCCGCTGGAGAAGGTACCGGCCAATTTCCTATTCAAGACGCTGCAGACTTCCGAGAAGGCGTGGGCTCCGACAACCGGGAGATATTTGGACGACCTGATCTCCGATTTAATGAGCAAGGGAAGGGCCGCTACATTGACGGGCGTTCGGGTGGTCGGCGATGAAGAGGCGGGCAGGTCGGTAGATAATTTGAAAACGGCGCACACAAACGCTTCTATAAAATACTCGAGTATCGGGGTTTTCCAAAAGGATAAGCTGGTCGGCTGGCTGGATGAGAGCGAGAGCAAAGGATACAATTTCATCATAAATAAAGTCCGCAGCACGGTCGGCGTGCTCGTATGTCCGAAAGGCGGCGAAATGAGCGTTGAAGTCATTCGCTCCGATACTCGGCTGAAAGGGAAAATGAAAGACGGGAAGCCGGCAATCGAAGTGGACGTCCGTATTGAGCAGAACATCGGCGAGGTTGCTTGCGAAGTCGACTTGAACGATATCGGGACGATAGCCGAGCTGGAGCAGATTTCCGAGAAAAGAGTCCGTTCTTTTCTGGACAAAGTCATTCGAACGGCCCAGAAGAAATACCGGTCCGATATTTTCGGATTCGGCGAAACGATCCATCGCGACGAACCGAAGGCATGGCAGCGGTTGGAGAACGATTGGGGCTCGATTTTCCCGGATATTGAGGTAGAAGTCAAGCTGGACATCAAGAATAGGAGAACCGGTACGCAAAGCAATTCTTTCAGGGACAAAATAGGGAGGTAAGCTTCATGCTTGCTGCTTTCGGCGTATTGGCTGCGGGAGCCGCCATCGTATTGATCGAAATTCCATTCCTGCGGAAACGGAGCAAGAAGGAAATGTGGACGTTTGCCGTTACGCTGGCCGTCGCACTTGCGCTGGCGGTTGCGAAAAGCGTCCGGGTTCCGCTTCCGAATCCGCTGGACTGGATCGCATACTTGTACAAACCATTCAGCGATATCATTTTCCGATGGTTGAGCTGATGCTCGGGAAGGGTGGGAGAGATGAATAACGACAAAGTAAACGCTCGCCAATTTATGCTGTTCGCCGCGCTGTTTACGGTCGGAAGCTCGATTTTGTTCATCCCCTTGAGCTCGGCGGCTTCGGCCAAGCAGAGCGGCTGGATTGCGATCCTGATCGGCATGGTAGTGACGCTTGGCTATGTTTGGCTGTATATGGCGCTTGTACGGGAAGCTCCCGGCTGCACGCTGGTGGAGATGAGCCGCAAATGGCTGGGCAAGTGGCTCGGTACGCTAGTCTCCGTCTGTTATATAATAACGGTGCTCCTCATGACCGGGCCCTCGCTCCTGTACTATTTGGGAGAATTCATGTCCGCGCAAATCATGACGCAAACGCCGATGGAAGTCATCATCATTTTGTTTGCGCTCGTCGTCTTCATGGGCATGCGGATGGGAATGGGGACGCTCGGCCGGGCGGCCGAGGTGCTTTTCCCGGTATTCGCCGTCTTGTTCGTATCGCTGATCGTTTTCTCGATACCCGATATGAAGGCGGAGCAGCTGCGGCCGGTTATTGCCGTCGGAGCGAAATCGATACTGGGTGCCGTCCTCGACTATGTCAGCTTTTCCGCGATGCCGCTAATTTTTATGCTTATGGTCTATCCGTTGGTCTCAGACACGTCCAAGGCTGCTAAAGCCTTGTATATTGGAACTTTAGTAGGCGGAGCGTTTTTGTTGGCCATGACCGTCGTGTGCGTATCCGTCCTCGGAGTCGAATATACGGTACAGCAAACATATCCGAGCTATGAGCTGGCCAAGAAAATCAATATCGGCGACATCTTGACCCGTATCGAGGTTATTATGGCCACGATATGGATCATTTCGCTATATTTCAAGCTGATCATTTATTTTTATGCCGGGATCAAGGCGGTCGCTCAGCTTCTGCGGCTTGGGAGCGAACGTACGCTCGTGTTCCCGGTTTGGGTTATAATGATCGTACTATCACTCATCGAGTATCCGGATACCGCTTACCGTTCTTGGTTTGACTCGAAAATTTGGCCGCCCTATGCCATTACGTTCGGCATATTCCTGCCTCTATTGCTTCTCGCGATCGCCAAGCTCGGCAAGAGCCGGAACGCTTCCGGGTGAAAGCGGGAGCGGGGTTCCCCTTTTGCAGGGTACACACTTCTATGGTATAGTTTGTCGTATATAGGCAAGCAAAGGAGCTTGAATGACGTTTGCTGAAAAATTTGATTCCGCAAAAAAGAGTGCGCACGATTTATGAAATCGACGTTCAGGCGTTATGGGACACGGGAGTACGGGGCATTATAACCGACCTCGACAATACGCTTGTCGGGGCCAAACACCCGCAGGCGACGCCCGAGCTGCTCGTATGGCTGAAGCGGCTGCAGACGATCGGCTTCAAGGTGGTCATCGTCTCGAACAACAACAAGCTTCGCGTGTCCCGGTTTTCCGATCCGCTCTCGATACCTTACATATTCCGGGCGAAGAAGCCCGGCAATTCGGCGTTTCGCAAAGCGATGGCGATGATGTCGCTCTCCCCGCAGCAGACGGTCGTCATCGGCGATCAGATGCTAACGGACGTTCTCGGAGGCAACCGGCTCGGCTTGTACACGATTCTCGTACTGCCGATCGAGCTTAGAGACGAAGGCTTCTTTACGAAAATTAACCGGCGTATCGAAAAAGCGGCGTTGTCGTGGATGAAACGCAAAGGCTTAATGGGATGGGAGGACTCGTAACATGGCAATGGCAGGCGGCTTGCGTTGTTCCGGGTGCGGGGTTCCGATCCAGACGGAATCGCCGGATAAGCTCGGATATGCGCCGGATGCGGCTTTGAAGAAAGATCCGGTGTTGTGCCAGCGCTGCTTCCGGATTAAGCATTATAATGAAATTTCGAGCATCACCCCGAATCAGGACGATTTCCTGAAAATATTGAGCGGGATCGGCCGGACCGAGGCGCTCGTCGTCCATATCGTCGATCTGTTCGACTTCGAGGGAAGCTTGATCGGCGGCTTGCACCGGTTCGTCGGTCATAATCCGGTCGTTCTGGTCGTCAACAAAATCGATCTGCTCCCGAAGGCGATCAATGTGAACCGGATTTTGAACTGGGTGCAGAAGCAGGTCAAGGAGCACGGGCTGAAGACGGCCGAGATCGTGCTTTGCAGCGCGAAAAAAAATATCGGCTTCGACCGGGTTGTCGCAGCGATCGCCGATCATCGCGGAACGAAGGACGTGTACGTGGTAGGCGCGACGAACGTGGGCAAATCTACGCTTATTAACCGGCTGATCGGCGATTACAGCGATTTGGAGTCCGAATTGACGACATCGCCGTACCCGGGGACGACGCTCGATGTTGTAGAGATCCCGCTTGATGACGGACGGCATATTATCGATACGCCGGGAATCGTATACGGGCACCGTTTGACCGAGCTGGTCGACAAGCGCGATTTGCAGACGCTGCTTCCGGACAAAGCGATCAAGCCGTCCGTATTTCAGCTTAACGAGAAGCAGACTTTATTTTTCGGGGCGTATGCCCGATTCGATTTTACCCAAGGGGAGCGTCAATCGTTCACCTGCTACACGTCCAACCTGCTGCCGATCCACCGGACGAAGCTGGAACGGGCCGATGAGCTGTACGCGGAGCATAAGGGCGAGATGCTGTCCCCTCCGTCGAAGGACGGCTTGGCGGCACTTCCTCCTCTTGTGAAGCATGCGTACCGCATTCCGAAAGGAACCAAGGGCGAGGTGCTTATCTCCGGGCTCGGCTGGATCGCGATCAACAGCGATGCGGGAGCCCAAATCGTCGTCCATGTGCCGAAAGGCGTGAAGGTCGCGCTGCGCGACAGCTTGATCTGAACGAGAGTGACTCGTCATGGGCAATATCGGAACGGGGAGAAGGAACGTATAATGGTACAATGGCAAATGGATACCGGTACGGTCATGCACGGCGTCTTCGGCGACCCGATCAAGCATTCCAAATCGCCGATCATGCATAACCGGGCATTCCGGGAATTGGGCTTGAATGCGGCATACGCGGCTTTTCACATTTTGCCGGGTCAGCTTAAGGATGCGGTTGCGGGAATACGCGCACTGCAGTTCCGGGGCGTCAATGTGACGATACCGCACAAGCTGGAAGTAATGGACTATTTGGATGAAATCGACGAAGGCGCGAGGGCGATCGGGGCGGTCAATACGATCGTTAACGAAGGCGGACGGCTGATCGGCCATAATACGGACGGGATCGGATACGTCCGTTCCTTGAAGGAGGAAGCCGGATTCAGCGTCGCCGGGAAAAAGGTGCTCATTCTCGGTGCGGGAGGAGCCGCGCGAGGCGTTTCCTACGCGCTGGCGAAGGAAGGCGCATCGGCCGTGTATATCGCCAACCGGACGGTATCGAAGGCGGAAGAGCTGGCGGAAGCGGTTCGTCCGTTCACGGCGGCTGAAGGCATGGGGTATGATTCGATTCACGATGTGCGCGATCAAGTGGATTTGATCGTCCATAATACGTCGGTCGGCATGCATCCGAACGTGGACGAGGTGCTGATCGATACATCCTGGTTCCACGAAGGGCTGACGGTAAGCGAGACGGTGTACAATCCGCTCGTTACGCGTCTGCTGCGGGAGGCGGAGGCGAAGGGCGCCAGGACGCACGGCGGGCTCGGCATGTTTATTTATCAGGGCGCGTACGCCTTTGAATATTGGACCGGCCGGGAAGCGCCCGTCGCTGCGATGCGGGAAACGGTTCTCGAAGCTTTTGCACAATAAGAATCATGCGGTCCCCGTACAGGATACGGGGGGAAGAAGGGGAAAGAGCACAACATGTTGACAGGCAAACAAAAAAGGCATCTGCGGTCGCTCGCGCACCATCTCGACCCGATCTTTCAAGTCGGCAAAGGCGGCGTAAACGATCATCTGGTTAAACATATCGAAGAAGCGATCGAAGTGCGCGAGCTGATCAAAGTATCGGTGCTGAACAACTGCATGGAGGACAGCGACGATATCGCCAAGGAACTGGCGCTCAAATCAGGCTCGGAGCTTGTGCAAAGAATCGGCAAGACGATCGTGCTGTACAAGGAATCGAAGGACCATAAGCAAATAGAGCTCCCTTAAGGAGTGTCGGATGATGAAGGTCGGGATTATGGGAGGAACGTTCGATCCGATTCACCAAGGGCACTTGTTGGCGGCGGAACGGGCGAGAGAAGAGGCGGGACTGGAAGAAGTGTGGTTTATGCCGTCAAGCACGCCTCCGCACAAGCCGAACGCTCCCAAGGCGTCGGCGGAGCAGCGGCTCGAGATGGTGAAAGCGGCGATTGCGGGCAACCGACATTTCCGCGCGGAAGCGCTGGAGATTCGCCGCGGCGGCACGTCCTACACCGTGGATACGGTTCACGAGCTTCGGCGGCAGTACCCGGGCATCGATTTTTATTATATTATCGGAGCGGATATGGTGCAGTATTTGCCGAATTGGGTGCGGATCGACGAGCTCGCCGGGCTGATCAAGTTCATTGGGTTGGCCCGGCCGGGATATTCGTCGGAAACGGGCTCGCTTCCCGAGTCGATCCGGAACAGCGTTATTCCGGCATCGATGCCCCAGGTCGACATTTCTTCCACGATGATCCGGCAAATGCGCAAGGCCGGGAAATCGGTCCGATATTTCGTGCCGGACCCGGTCTTATTCTACATCGAGGAGAACGGGCTGTATGAATCGTGAACGGATGATCGAAGAGACGCGCGCCCAGATGCCGTCGAAGCGATGGGAGCATACGCTAGGCGTCATCGGCTCCGCGGCCGAGCTTGCGAAACGGTTCGGAGGCGATGCGGAGAAGGCGGAGCTGGCGGCGCTGCTTCACGATTATTGCAAGTATTGGCCGATTGAGGAGCAGCGGCGGGAATATGCGGAGGAAGGGCTGGACCCGGATCTGCTCCGCTACGACCCCCAACTGCTTCACGGTCCGCTTGCCGCCGAAATTGTCCGCAAGCGGTACGGGATCGGGGACGAAGAAGTACTGGATGCGATCCGCTACCATACGTCCGGCCGGGAACGAATGACGCTGCTGGATAAAATCGTTTGCTTGGCCGATTATATTGAGCCGGGCCGCGATTTTCCGAACGTGCATATTATTCGGGAAATTGCCGAACATAGCTTGGAGAGAGCGCTTATCGCCGGCTTCGATTCGACGATCGGATTTCTTATGGAGAAAGGGAAGAAAGTGTTTCCTCTCACGGTCGTGGCCCGGAACGCGCTCATCGACGAGATAAGCGGCCGCGCGGGTGCGAACGGCGGGGATCGGTAAGCATCACGTCACTTTTTGGGGAATCTTTCGGGGCTCCCCGAAAAGTATTCGGACTAAGCTGCGAAGCATCACTTCACTTTTTGGGGAATATCAGGAGGGGGAATGCAGATGAATCAATCGCCGGATCATATCATGAACGAAGTCGTAAAAGCGGCGGAAGACAAAAAAGCGCACAACCTCGTTGTGCTTAACTTGAAAGGCATCTCGCTCGTGGCGGACTATTTCGTCATTTGCCACGGCAACTCGGATACGCAGGTCCAGGCGATCGCCCAGGAGGTGCGCCGTAAAGCGGACGAGCTCGGCGTCACGATGCGCGGCATGGAAGGCTTCGATACGGCCCGGTGGGTGCTTGTCGATCTGGGCGACGTCGTCGTCCACGTGTTCCATCGCGACGAACGGGAATATTACAACATCGAGCGGTTATGGTCCGATGCGAAGGTGGTCGAGCTCGTATGATGCCGCCGGGAGATCGATTGGAGGCCGGTACGGTGGCGAAGCTGCAGGTGGCACGGGAAGTGCCGCCGAACGGCTTTTTTTTGACCAACGGCTCGCGCGATGTGCTGCTGCACTATAGCGAAGTTGTCGGCTCGGTGAAGCCGGGCGACGAAGTGGAAGCGTTTTTGTTCCACGATACGGAGGATCGGCTGTCCGCAACGATGAAGAAGCCGGGCATTCGGCTCGGCGAAGTCGGTTTGCTGGAAGTGGCGGATATTCATCCGAGATTCGGCTGCTTCCTCGAGATGGGGCTCGGACGCCAGCTGCTGCTGCCCGCTTCGGAGCTGCCGGAATCGAAGGAGCTGCATCCGAAGCCGGGGGACAAAGTGTATGTCCTGCTTAACCATGACCGGCAAGGCAGAATGACGGCGAAGCTGGCCGGGGAGAAGGAGCTTTCCGCGCTGGCGTTCCGTGCGCCGGATTCGTGGAAAAACAGCACGGTGGAAGCAATCGTTTACAAGCCTTTGCAAATGGGAACGTTCGTCGTATGCGACGGGGGCGTGCTCGGCTTCGGCGCGATCGGGATGGTCCATGAGAAGGAGCGGACACGGCCGCTGCGTCTCGGGGAACGGGTGAGCGTTCGCGTCGTGTTCGTACGCGAGGACGGCAGAGTCAACTTGTCGATGCGTCAGCCGAAACAGATCGGCCGTTTCGAAGATGCGGACCGCATTCTCGCCTTTTTGCGGGAGCGGCCGAACGGGGCGATGCCTTACTCCGACGAGACGCCTGCGGATGTGATTTCCTCGAAATTCGGTATCAGCAAAGCGGCGTTCAAGCGGGCGCTCGGCAAGCTGATGAAGGAAGGGCTGGTCACCCAGCAAGGAAGCTGGACGCATCTGGCGGAGAAGCGGGAGTAGCTGTACAACTTGCTTTCGAACGATCGAGCCGACTTTACGCGACGGAAAACAAACGAAGGATCGGACAATGGGGGCTAAGCGGGGGGATCTCATGCGGTACGGGCAATTTGCTTACATTTACGACAAACTGATGGAAGATATGCCTTATCCGCGATGGCTCAGCTTCATCCGGCAATGCTGGGAAGCGAGCGGCAAGCCGGAAACGGTAGTCGATCTTGGCTGCGGCACGGGGAACTTGTCCATCCCGCTGGCGCAATCGGGGCTCCGTGTATACGGCATCGATTTGTCGGACGATATGCTCGCGGTTGCCCAAGACAAAACCGAGCAGCAGCAGAGGACGTTTCCGTTCGCGGCAGGCGGCTCGGTAACTTGGCTGCAGCAGGATATGCGGGAATGGGAGCTTCCCGAGCAAGTCGATTCGGTCATTTCGTGCTGCGATTGCATCAATTATTTGACCGAAGAAGACGATCTCGCCGAAACGTTCCGGCAAACGTTCGAGGGGCTGAAGGACGGAGGCACCTTTATCTTCGATGTACATACCGAAGGCCAGCTGCGGTCGTACGCGGAGATGCAGCCCTTTACGCTGAACGATGACGATATTTCATACATATGGACGAGCGATCTCGATGAGGAGCGCTGCGAGATCGAGCACGATTTGGCGATTTTCGTCAGGGAGGCGGAATGGTTCGGGGCGGATTCGTCCTCTGCCCAAAACGGTTCTTATGAGCCGGACGCTTCACGGTATTTGCGCATTGATGAAACGCATGTGCAGCGGGCTTATCCGCTCCCCCGAATCGAGGCTCTGCTGAAGACGAGCGGCTTCTCGCAAATTAACGTGTACGCGGATTTCTCGCGCAAAGCTCCGACTCCCGAGACGGAACGAGCTTTTTTCGTTTGTGTGAAAGCTTCGGAGGAGCCGGTGTCAAATGGAGCATAACGACATATTGGAACGGGCGGCCGAATTCGCCAAGTCGGTCCATGACGGGGAAGGTTCCGGCCACGATTGGCCCCATATCGAACGAGTCGTCCGGATGGCCCGCAGACTGTGCGCCGATGAGGGAGCCGATCCGTTCGTATGCGAGCTTGCCGCGCTGCTGCACGACGTAGCCGACGAGAAGATGAATCCGTCCAAGGAAGCCGGACTGACCAAAGTCGAGCAATGGTTGAACGGCCAGTCGATCGAACCATCCGTTCGCAGCCACGTCATGGACATAATTGCTACGATATCATTCGGCGCCGGCCCGACCGCGCCGATGCGGACGATCGAAGGGCGAGTGGTCCGGGATGCCGACAGGCTTGATGCGATAGGGGCGATCGCCATTGCGAGGACGTTTGTGTATGCCGGCTGGAGGGGCCACCCGATCTACGATCCAGAGCTGCCTCCGCGCTCCGAAATGACACGCGAACAATACCGAAACGGGCAAACGACCGCCATCAACCATTTTTACGAGAAGCTGTTGAGGCTGAAAGGCTTGCTTCATACCGACACGGCGCGCGCTATCGCGGAAGATCGCCACCGGTTCATGGAAAATTACTTGGAGCGGTTTCATAAAGAATGGAATGGGGAAGTCTAATAAACGGATCGTGCAGCATAGGAAGCTGCATGCTTCGTTTTTGTTAATCCATATCAAAAATAGATTGAATTGATCGAAAAGAGATTATTTTTAATATGATTTGTTTCGCTTATACTGGTCTTAATAGAGGTATGCACTACACGGAACGACACCAGTCTCCGTGCGATAGCATGAGGAGGTACATCGATGAATACGGGGAATCCCAATACGGAGCAGCTGTGGCGCAAATACTACGGCCCCAATCTCGGATACGTGCAGGAACAATATGAACGATATGCGATCGATCCCGAATCGGTCGATGCTTCGTTCCGGGAATTGTTTCAGCGATTGGGGGCGCCGCCTGCCCTCGAGCAGGCACCGGAGCAAGAACGATTAACCGCTCCCGACCGGAGCGCCGGCCAGACGATCGACCCGCAGCTTCTTCACAAAGCGGTGGCGGCCGGCAAACTGGTATGGAACATCCGCACATACGGCCATCTCGCCGCCGACATCGATCCGCTCCGATTGGGAGCGGCCGCGAATACGCGATTGCTTGAACCCGAGACGTTCGGGTTAAGCAGGCAGGATCTGCTGGCTCTTCCCGCATCGCTCATCTGGGAGAACGCGCCCGAGGACGTAGCAACCGGGTGGGATGCGATAGAAAGACTGCGCCGGACGTATACGCAATCTACGGCATACGAATTCAGCCATGTGCACGAGGAGCGCGAACGCGATTGGCTGAACAAGAGCGTGGAGAAAGGCGCGGCGGTGTCCGAAGCGCTGACCGGAGAAGAACGGATCGCGCTGCTTAACAGGCTCATTCAGACCGAACAATTCGAGTCGTTCCTGCACAAGACGTTCGTCGGTCAGAAACGGTTTTCCGTCGAAGGCAACGATGCGTTGATTCCGATGCTCGACGAGCTCGTGCGGTCGGTTGCGCGGCAAGGCGGCAAACACGTACTGATGGGGATGGCCCACCGCGGACGGTTGAATGTGCTCGCTCATGTTCTGGGCAAGCCGTACGGTAAAATATTCGCCGAATTCCACCATTCCCCGAACAGGGATTTGGTTCCATCCGAAGGCTCCATCGGCATTAACTACGGTTGGACGGGCGACGTCAAATACCATTTGGGCGCGGACCGTTCCGTCGAAGAAAGCGAAGGGAATAAAATCCGTCTCACTTTGGCGAATAACCCGAGTCACCTGGAATTCGTCAACCCGGTCGTGGAAGGCTTCACAAGAGCGGCGCAGGAAGACCGGACCAGCCGGGGCAGCCCGGTTCAGGACGAAAGCATCGCCGCTGCGGTCATCATGCACGGCGACGCCGCATTCGCCGGGGAAGGCATCGTGCCGGAGACGCTCAATTTCAATCGGCTGCCGGGCTACCGCAATGGCGGAACGGTACACATCATCGTTAACAATCGGATCGGATTCACAACCGAGAGCCACGATGCCCGTTCCACTTATTACGCGAGCGACTTGGCGAAAGGCTTCGAAATTCCGATCGTTCACGTGAACGCGGACGATCCGGATGCTTGTATAGCGGCAATCCGCATGGCTTGCGAATTCCGCGAGAAGTTCAAGAAAGATTTCCTGATCGATCTGATCGGATACCGCCGCTATGGCCATAACGAATCGGACGATCCGGATACGACGCAGCCGTTGATTTACGAAGCGGTTCGCAATCATCAGACGGTTGCCACGCTCTACGCATACAAGCTGATCGCCGAAGGCGTCTTGAGCGAGACACAGGTGGAGGCGATGAAACGCGAATCGCTAGCCAGCCTGCAGGAAGCTTACGAGGAAATGCTCGGCAGCGGCGATAAAGATGCGGGCGGGAAACGCGGCTCCGTTACGGTAGTCCGCGAGGAGGCGGCCCAGCCTCCGGTTACGGCCGTTCCGCTGGAGCAGCTTAGAGACATTAACGCCGAGCTGCTGAAAAGGCCGGACTCGTTCCGGACGTATCCGAAGCTGCAGCGTATTTTGGAGCGAAGAGCCAAAGCGCTGGACGAAGGAGAGAAGGTCGATTGGGCATTGGCCGAGACGCTTGCATTCGCCACCATCCTGGCCGACGGGAAGCCGATTCGCATCAGCGGACAAGATTCGCAGCGCGGCACGTTCGCGCACCGCAACCTCGTCCTGCACGATTCGACGACGGGAGACACGTTCTGCCCGCTGCACGCGCTGCCCCAGGCGAAAGCATCGTTCGCGATTCATAACAGTCCTTTGTCGGAGGCGTCCGTGCTGGGCTTCGAATACGGCTATAATGTTTTCGCTCCCGAGACGTTCGTCATATGGGAAGCGCAATACGGCGACTTCGCCAATGCGGGACAAGTCATTATCGATCAGTTTCTGGCTGCCGGCCGCGGCAAATGGCGGCAAAAATCCAGCTTGACGCTGCTTCTGCCGCACGGCTATGAAGGACAAGGTCCCGAACATTCCAGCGCCCGTCTGGAACGGTATTTGCAGCTGGCCGGTGAAGACAACTGGACGGTCGTCAATTTGACCCGGGCGTCGCAATATTTCCATCTGCTGCGCAGACAGGCTGCATGGACGGAGAGTGAGGAAGCCCGCCCGCTTATCGTCATGGCACCGAAAAGTCTGATTCGGAACCCGCGCGTCGCCTCTCCGGGTACGGAGCTCAGCGGCGGACAGTTCCAGCCTATATTGGAGCAGCCGGGCTTAGGCGCGCAGCCGGCCCGTGTCGAAAGGCTCGTGTTATGCTGCGGCAAAGTGGCCGTAGACTTGGAAGAAGCGATTCAAGCGGACGGATCGGCGGACTGGAGCTGGCTTCATATCGTCCGGACGGAGCAGCTGTATCCGTTCCCGGCGAAAGAAATCGAAGCCGTCATCCGGCGTTTCCCGAACGTGCGCGAAATCGTCTGGATGCAGGAAGAGCCGCGTAACATGGGAGCTTGGAGCTTCATGGAGCCGCGCATCCGCGAGCTGGCGCCGGAGGGGGTCATCGTCCGCTACGTCGGCCGCCGCGAGCGGTCCAGTACGGCGAGCGGATACCAGAACGTACACAGCTTCGAGCAGCGGCAATTGCTCGCGAACGCGATGGATCGCAACTTTTTCCAAACCGAACGTCTAGGAGGAGCAGTTCATGTCTGACATTAAAATACCCGAGATGGGCGAGTCGATAACAGAAGGCGCGATTGCCAAATGGCTGGTGAAAGTCGGCGATACGGTAAACCAAGGCGATATGCTGCTGGAGCTCGAGACCGATAAAGTAAACTTGGAAGTCAATGCGGAACGTTCCGGCGTCATCGCCGAAATCCGCAAAAGCGAAGGCGACGTCGTGCAAGTAGGCGAAGTGGTCGGAACGATCAGCGAAGGCGCGGCGGCTCCTTCCGCCGGGCAGACAGCCCCGGCAGCTGCAGCAGGCGCGCAGCTGGCCGAGGACGCGGTTCTGCTCCGAACGGCTCCCGCAACACCTCCGACACCTCCCGCACCGACTCCGGCGCCTGCGGCCGAGCCCGAAACGACCGCGGCCGTTATCGCATCGCCATCGGTGAGGAAGCTTGCAAGAGAGCGGGGGATCGATCTGACAAGCGTCGTTCCGGCCGACCCGAACGGACGGATTCACCGAAACGAAGTGACGGCACCGGCGCCCCGCAGCGCCGAACCGCAAGCGGCGGTTCCGGCCGTGAAGGCGGCAGAGCCAAATCCGGCCCGTTCCTCGGGCGGTACGGTGCTTGACGATCCGGCGAAGCCGATCGAGGTGATCCGCATGTCGAGACGCCGCCAGACGATCGCGACGCGGCTTGTCGAAGCCCAACGCACGGCGGCGATGCTGACGACGTTCAATGAAGTCGACATGACGAAAATACTCGACATCCGCAAACGGCGCAAGCAGTCGTTCCAGGAGAAAAACGATGTCGGACTCGGCTTCATGTCTTTCTTCACGAAGGCGGTCGTCGGAGCGCTGAAGAAGTTCCCGCTGCTCAATGCGGAAATTGACGGCGATCGGATTTTGGCGAAAAAGTATTTCGACATCGGTATCGCGGTCTCGGCAAAAGAAGGGCTCGTCGTACCGGTCGTCCGGGATGCGGACCGGCTCGGCTTCGCCGAAATCGAGCGGACGATCGCCGATTTGGCGAACAAGGCGCGTTCCAACACGCTGCAGCTGTCCGATCTGCAAGGAGGCACCTTCTCGATCACGAACGGCGGCGTATTCGGTTCTCTGCTGTCGACGCCGATTTTGAACACGCCGCAGGTCGGCATTTTGGGAATGCACAAAATCCAGTGGCGTCCGATCGCGCTCGACGAGACCCGGATGGAAAACCGCCCGATGATGTACATCGCTCTCTCGTACGATCACCGCATCGTCGACGGCAGCGAAGCGGTACGCTTTCTCGTCACGGTAAAGGTACTGCTTGAAGATCCGGAATCGCTGCTGCTGGAAGGGTAAGCGGCAACGGAAAGTTTTGTAAAAGAGACTGTTTGGAGCGAGTTTGCTCCGGCAGTCTTTTTTGTCATGTGCGTGAAAGTATCAAAATTGTCTGGTTGCCGGATTATTTGAAAAACGTCGTAATGGACGAGCGAGCGGTACTCCGATGGGAGCTTCCTTCAATTGCGCGTGGTGGAGAGGGAAACGATCCGGCTGCTGCTCGAGAAAAAGAAAGTCGAGCCGATGGATCAAGCGGGCGAGCTGCTCGGAATCGTCAGAGCGACTTTGTTCCGCAAAATGGAGGAGTATCCAGTTTGAACGAAGGCGGCAATCCCGGAGAGCCTTTCGAAATATAATTTGGATATTGACTTGAACGAACCAAACTTCATTATTACTGAACTCTATTGCGCTAATCACAGGCCAAATGGGCGAATTCAGCAAGTAGCGATCGAAATTGTTACTACTTAGGTCCCCCCTTTTCAAACGTAGAAAACTTGGTTAATAATGGGTAACCGAGTTCAAATGGAAAAGGGGACCACTGATGAAAATGAGTCCGGAAGAGATCGAACGAATCAGTCAC
>NZ_VCRA01000014.1 GCF_005938385.1 Paenibacillus mesophilus | reverse complement strand
TTACAGGCAGGTTGCCTACGTGTTACTCACCCGTCCGCCGCTAACCCCGAAGGATTCGCTCGACTTGCATGTATTAGGCACGCCGCCAGCGTTCGTCCTGAGCCAGGATCAAACTCTCCAATAAGGTCCCGGTTTCCCGGGGCCCCGAAAAGTAATCGGTGTTGCTGCGAAGCTTCACGTCACTTTTTGGGGTGAAGAAGAGCTGATTGCTCAATTCGTACTGACTAGTTGTCGAATTTTTCGGAGCTTGCGCTGCCGAAAATCCGACTTTATGGTCCGTTTCATTTGTTCAGTTTTCAAGGAACTTTGGCGTCATCCGTATAGTTCTTAAGACATTGTTTCTAGGCTTGTCTTTTGGCGAATCATGCGGTGACAAGAACTTATATTAACAGGTTTAAAAGCGAATTGCAACACCTTTTTATTATTTTCTTTTCAACCGTTAAAAACAACAAGAAGCGCCGCCCGAACTCGTACCGGCCGGCGCCTTATTTGGCGAATCTAGTATTGTTAACCTTCAAGCAGCTTGAGCAGTTCTTCCTCGTCTTCTATAACCGGGATGCCGAGTTCCTTCGCTTTGGCAAGCTTGCTGCCGGCGCTTTCCCCCGCAATAACAAGATCGGTTTTCTTGGACACGCTTCCGGTCACTTTCGCCCCGAGCGCTTCCAGCTTCTTCGCCGCCTCGTCCCGTCCCATGCTTGTCAAAGTGCCGGTCAGCACAACGGTTTTGCCGAACAACGGATGATCCGTATTGGCAGGCGCAGCTTTCTCTTCAACGAATGGCTTTACTCCTGCCGCGAACATCCGTTCTATACTGTGGGTCATGACCGGATCCGCAAAATACGTTACGATGCTCTCCGCCACGATGCCTCCGATATCCGGAATCGCGATCAGTTCATCGGCCGTGGCCGACATCAGCTTTTCCAAGCTGCCGTAATGCTCGACGAGCGACTTTGTTGTCGTTTTACCGGTATTCGGGATGCCGAGAGCATACAAAAAAGAAGACAAGTCGCGAGTTTTGCATTTCTCGAGCGCTTCGAGAAGCTTTTTCGCTTTCTTCTCGCCGAATCTTTGCAGCTTGATCAAATCCTCGAACTGCAAATAAAACAGATCGGACGGATCGCGCAAGCCGAGTTCATCATAGAGCTGCTCCGCTGTCTTCACGCTGAACGTCTCGATATCCATAGCATCACGCGAAGCGAAATGGGTAATACGCGCGATCAATTGCGGCTTGCAGTCCACCCGGTTCGGGCAGAACAGATGAGCCCCTCTTTGCTCCAATTCGGTGCCGCAGGCCGGGCAATGCGTAGGAAAGACGATTTCCCCGCCGTCCTGCTCGTCGGTTACTTTGCCCAATATTTCCGGAATAACGTCGTTCGATCGCCGTACGAAAATGGCCGTGCCGAGTGCGAACTTCAAATTTTTACGCTCGATGTCGCCAATGTTGTTAAGGGTGCTGTGTTGTACGGTAGCTCCCCCGATATCGACGGGCTCGAAGGTAGCGTTAGGCGTCAATTTCCCGGTACGGCCTACTTCCCACGATACGGATTCGAGAATCGTAGTCGCCTCTTCGGCCTCGAATTTAAATGCTACCGCCCAGCGCGGGAACTTATCCGTGTAGCCGAAAACTTCCCGCGTGCGCATGTCGTTGATCTTCACGACGGCCCCGTCGATGAGATAATCGAACTCATGCCTTACGGTTTCCAGTCTCCGTAGTTCTTCGCCCACTTCTTCAATAGAGTCGTAAAACTTCACGTAAGGATTCACTTTAAACCGGTTTTCGCGCAAAAACTGCACCATTTCCCGATGATCCCGGAAACGGATGTCATCCGAGTAACCGATGTTATAAATAAAAGCGTTCAGCTTGCGTTCCGCCGTCATCTTCGGATTCAAGTTCCGGAGTGCACCGGCCGCAGCGTTCCGCGGATTTTTCAGCACCTCGGCAGCCGTCTTATTGTAAGCTTCGAAGACGGACAGGAACATCAGACCCTCGCCTTGCACCTCGATGATGCCGTCACGGTACGGGATTTCGAGCGGAATGGAGCGGATGGTCTTCACTTGGGGCAAAATACCTTCGCCCACTTCTCCGTTGCCGCGTGTAGACGCTTGCACCAATTGCCCGCCATCGTATGTCAAGTTAAGGGAAAGCCCGTCAAACTTCAGTTCGACTACAAATGAAGGAGCCGGCAGCGGATTCTCAGGGTTACGGGTGTTATAGTCGTTGATCAGCTTCATCACCCGCGTGTGCCACACCATCAGGTCTTCGTGATTTTGCGCTTTGTCCAAGCTCCACAGCCGGGCCTTGTGCCGATGCGGCTGAAAGCCCTCCAGCAGCTCGCCTCCGACGCGCAATGTCGGCGAGTTCGGCAGCGTCACACCCGACTCTCGCTCGAGTGCGACGAGCCGATCATACAGTTCGTCATACTCCTTGTCACTGACCGTCGGCTCGTCCAACGTGTAATACTGATAGTTGTGCTTCTCGATTTCCCCGATCAGGCCTCTCATCTCTTCCATCGTGTCTGCCACCGCTCGACTCCATCCTCTCATTGGCGAAGTGTTTCCACAATCAGTATTGTCATCCGGTAATGAATTCATTGCTGCCGTTGCAGGAATAATGTGGAATGAATATAATGAAGCTAGAAAGAAGGAGCCGGCTGCAACCGACTCCTAGGCACACGAGACCGCTACAAAGGCTGTCGGCTATCGGGTAGAACAGTTCAAATAGACCGCATCCCTAGCCAGGGCGGTCTATTTCTTTTTGTGGAAGAATAGGATCAGTACAACCAATGTCGCGAATGAGATCATTAGCGTCAAAGTTTGGTAGACCTCCACAGGCATCACCTGAGAGCTTTCGAAGAAAGCTTACTTCGTAAGCATATGCTCTCGGGAGATTAGCCGACCCCCTTGCATGCCGATTCAATTGTACCCGGTATACAATGGCTATGATCTCAAGACAGCCATTGTATACTGTCATCATTATAGCATGACCGATTCCCTTGGAAAATATGGAAACAGAAAGTTTGTTCGCCTCTGTCTACTGTTTCGTAATCGGTGCGAATTTGGCTAAAAGCCGCTTCACGCCGACCGGCGCGGGAAAGGCGATCTGCAGCTCCGTATCGTCGCCCGTACCTTTCACGGCTACGACGACGCCGGTCCCCCACTTGCCGTGGCTGACTTTGTCGCCGTTGGCAAATGACGACGCAGCACCTCCACCGACCGGCCGCTGCTGAGCTGCTGCCGCACGGGTTGGCGAACTTGCCGCTGCTCCCAGCACACTCCCTGCCGGAGAGCCATAGGCCCCCCGCCCGGCGGAACCGTAAACCGAGGTTCCGCCTCCACCGTAGCTGCTTCGCGAGCCATAAACGCCTCCGCTGGCGCCGTATCCCCCGACAGATTCGACCAGCTCGCCCGGTATCTCCTTGAAAAACCGGGACGGCGCATTCGCAGTGGTCTTCCCGAACAGCGTCCGCATCCGGGCGCACGTCAAATACAGTTGTTCTTCCGCCCGCGTAATCCCTACATAAGCAAGCCGCCGCTCCTCCTCCAGCTCTTCGTTGTCCATAAAAGCCCGGCTATGCGGAAAAACGCCCTCCTCCATCCCGATAATGAATACAACCGGAAACTCCAGGCCTTTCGCGCTGTGCATCGTCATTAGGATGATCGCGTCCTTGCTGCTGCCGTCATCCTCTTTATCCATCGTGTCGATATCGGCGATCAGCGCCAAATCGGTGAGGAACGAAACCAGCGATTTCTCCTCGCTGCGCTTCTCGAAGTCGAGCGTAACGGACAAAAACTCATCGATATTCTCGAGCCTGGATTTCGATTCGATCGTATTCTCGCGCTGCAGCTCCTCGCGGTAGCCGGTCATTTCAAGCATCTTCTCGGTCAGCTCGGTGACGGACAAATATTCGATCATTGCATTCAAATTACGGATCAAGCCGTAAAAATCAGCCAGCGTAGCCCGAAATCTCGCGCTCAAATCGAGTGCGTCCACCTGATCCAGCACCGCGAAAATCGAAACGCCGCGCGCGGCAGCGGCTTCCGCCAGCTTGTCCACCGTCGTATCGCCGATCCCGCGCTTCGGCACGTTGATGATTCTTCGGAGGCTGATATCGTCGTCCGGATTGGAGATGAGCCGCAAATAGGCGAGAATGTCTTTTATTTCTTTGCGGTCATAGAACTTGATGCCGCCGACGATCTGGTACGGAATGTCCGACTTGATCAAAATTTCCTCGATTACGCGGGACTGGGCATTCGTCCGGTACAGGATGGCGTGCTTGGCGTAAGACTTGCCTTGCTTGTAGCTCTTCAAGATCTCCCCGGCAATGAAATAGCCTTCCTCCTGCTCGGAGCCGGCCTCATAACGGATCAGCTTGCTGCCGTTTCCTTTGTCCGTCCACAGCTTCTTGGGCTTGCGTCCGGTATTGTTGTTGATGACGGCGTTCGCCGCATCCAGTATGTTCGCGCTGGAACGGTAGTTCTGCTCGAGATAAATGGTGCGGGCCTCCGGATAATCCTTCTCGAAGTTGAGAATGTTGCCGATATCCGCGCCGCGCCACCTGTAAATCGACTGGTCGCTGTCTCCCACGACGCAAATGTTGTGATGCTTGTCCGCAAGCATTTGGCACAGCATATATTGGGCGCGGTTCGTATCCTGATACTCGTCGACATGAATGTATTGAAATTTGCTCTGATAAAAATCGAGCACCTCGGGAACGGTTTGGAACAGTTCGATCGTTTTCATGATCAGATCGTCGAAGTCGAGCGAATTGTTGGCCTTCAGCTTCTTCTGATACAGCGAATACACCTTGGCGACTTGGCCTTGAAAATAATCGCCGATTTTGCGCTCGTAACGGTCCGGCGTGATCAGTTCGTTTTTGGCGGAGCCCATTTCGGCTTGGATCGCCTTCGGCTCGAATTTTTTGGCGTCTATGTTCAATTCCTTCATACAAGCTTTGATGACCGACAATTGATCGGTCGAATCGAGAATCGAGAAATTGGACGAGTACCCGATCCGTTCGATGTCCCGCCGCAAAATGCGCACGCACATCGAGTGAAACGTCGACACCCAAATGTCCGAGGCGGACAAGCCGACGATTTTACCGATGCGGTCCTGCATTTCCCGAGCCGCTTTATTCGTAAAGGTGATAGCCAATATGCTCCACGGAGCCGCTTTCCGCGTTGCGATCAAATAAGCGATCCGGTGCGTCAGCACGCGCGTCTTGCCGCTGCCCGCTCCCGCCATAATCAGCACGGGACCGCCCGTCGCTTCGACCGCTTCGCGCTGCTCCTTGTTCAATTTTGCTACCGCCGCATGGATATCGATGCTTCCGTTCATGTTACAGACAACCTTTCTCTACGTCTTGTATCGCTTGAACCGTCTCGAGAGCGCGGTCCAAGTTCTCGTAAATGGCGTTGCCGACGATGATCGTATGAGCCGCTTCCGCAGCTTGGCGCGCTTTGTCCGCCCCGTCGATCCCTCCCCCGTAAAAAAGCCGGGCGCTGTCAAGCGACGAAGCGGTACGCTTGACCAGTTCCATATCGCCGAACGTCCCGCTGTATTCGATATAAAGCACGGGAAGGTGAAGAAGACGCTCCGCTATTCTCGCGTATGCTACCGCATCGGCCGTGTCCAGCTTCGTACGGGCATGCGTCACGGCCGCCGCCGAAGATTGCCCGTTTAAGATAACGTAGCCCTCGGGCACGATTTGTTCCCATTGCATCATAGGGCCGTACTCTTTCACGGCAAGGTGATGATGTCCTACGATCCAGTCCGGATCGCCCGCATTCAATACGATCGGGATAAAGTACAGATCGAAACCGGGTACGATCGCGTCCCGATTCGAGATCTCGAGTACGCAGGGGACCTCGAAGCGGCGGATCCGCGACAGTAGGTCCACCGTATTGTCGAATGTCACTCCGGTCGTCCCGCCGACCATAACGGCATCGGTCCCCGACAAGCAAATCCTCTCGAGCGCCGAATCTTCCATTTCCCGGTCTGGATCCAGCTTGAACACGTGTTTCCATCGGCGCATATCGATTCTCAACCTTGTTACCCTCCGAGTATAGGGCGTTATTCCCTTCGTTTATAAAACTATTCTCAGTCTATGCGAGCGTCAAAGGGGTGTCAAATCAATCCTACCAAAAGCGAATGTACGTTCGCAATACCTTCTTCTGCCAAAACAACAAAAAACCATGGGCGCAAACGTCCCATGGTTGATTTCATTCTTGTAGCGAGCCGGCGGAATTATTTGTCGCCTTTCTCGTAATTGGCCAGCTTGGCGCGAAGCTCTTCGATTTCTTTCTGCAGCGCCTTCTTCTCCACATCCCGCATCATCTCATCGAGACTAGGCGCCGTGGTTTGCGGCGATGGACCCGGTACCGACTGCGTACCCGGTTGAGGCCGCGCCTGATAGCCCGGACCGTACACGGGAGGTTTCGAACCGTAACCGCTTGAGTACGGTTCGTTTCCGTACGGCTGATGTGGAGTACCGTATTTGTTTCCATAGTACGGATTGTGCTCCGAGCTGGAATTCGACGAATAAGGACGGTAGTCCGACCGGTTCGAATATCCGAAATTCGGATTGTAGAACGAATCGGCGGGCTCCTTCGGTATGACCAGGCAAGCAATGAAATAAATCGGGATAAGCGTTCCCCCGGTGAAGAACGTAGTTACCAACAGTACGACACGCAGCAGCGTGGAATCGACATTAAGCAGTTCGGCCAGCCCGCCGCACAAACCGAACAGCTTGCTGTCTTTACGGGACCGGTACAGTTTAGTCATAGCGGCATCACCTTTATTTGGATTGGTCGTTTCCAGGTGCGGCACATTGCCGTACCCGACCTTATAGTTCTAGTATAGAAGAGCTCCCCCGAATCCAAAACGGACCGAGGATGGTATTCGGACTGGACCTAAGCCGGGGGAATGCGGGATATTCCCGGCAGCCGTATCTGACTTTCCTATGGTATATGTTATTATAAGAATAACGCCTCAATCGAAGTAATTCAAGGAAGTGCGACCGCGGTTTAGAGGAAGGTTTTCTTGGTACAGCAAGTCGCAGTCCACTTTTACGAGTGTGAACTTATACTTTGCTGTAACGATAAGAATAACGCCATAATCGAAGTAATTCAAGGAAGTGCGACCGCGATTTAGAGGAAGGTTTTCTTTGTACAGCAAGTCGCAGTCCACTTTTACGAGTGTGAACTTATACTTTGCTGTAACGATAAGAATAACGCCATAATCGAAGTAATTCAAGGAAGTGCGACCGCGATTTAGAGGAAGGTTTTCTTTGTACAGCAAGTCGCAGTCCACTTTTACGAGTGTGAACTTATACTTTGCTGTAACGATAAGAATAACGCCTCAATCGAAGTAATTCAAGGAAGTGCGACCGCGATTTAGAGGAAGGTTTTCTTGGTACAACAAGTCGCAGTCCACTATCACGAAGTGAACTTTTACTTTGCTGTAACGATTAGAATAACGCCTTAATCGAAGTAATTCAAGGAAGGACGAGGGATCTCATCATGAACAATTACTTGCAATTATGCGAAACGATATTGAAGGAAGGCGTGCAGAAGTCGGACCGGACCGGAACGGGCACGATCAGCCTATTCGGCTATCAAATGCGCTTCGATTTGGAGCAAGGCTTTCCTCTGCTCACTACAAAAAAACTGCACCTGCGCTCGATCATTCATGAACTGCTCTGGTTTTTGCGAGGAGACACGAACATTGATTATTTGCACGAGAACGGGGTAACGATCTGGGACGAATGGGCGGACGAGAACGGCGATCTCGGACCGGTATACGGCCGGCAATGGCGGTCGTGGCCGAAACCGGACGGAGGCGAAGTGGACCAAATTACGGCAGTGCTCGACCAGATTCGCAACAGCCCGGATTCCCGGCGCATGATCGTCAGTGCGTGGAACGTGGCCGAGCTGGATCAGATGGCGCTCGCACCGTGCCATTGCCTGTTCCAGTTCTACGTCGCGGACGGCAAGCTCTCCTGCCAGCTGTATCAGCGCAGCGCCGACGTATTCCTGGGCGTGCCGTTCAATATAGCGTCGTATGCGCTGCTGACGTTGATGATGGCTCAAGTGAGCGGGTTAAAGCCGGGCCATTTCGTTCATACGCTCGGAGACGCCCATATTTACTCAAACCATCTGGAACAGGTGAAGCTGCAGTTGACCCGCGAACCGCGGCCGCTTCCAAAGATGACGCTGAATCCCGACGTGACCTCGATATTCGATTTCACATACGACGATTTCGAGCTGTCCGACTACAATCCGCATCCGCGCATTAAAGGCGAGGTTGCCGTATGAGCCGCCGGCAGCCCGTCTCGATGATCGTCGCCATGGACCGCAACCGGGTCATCGGCCGGAATAACAAGCTTCCGTGGCGGCTTCCCGCCGACCTGGCCTTCTTCAAAAAAACGACGATGGGCCATCCGGTCATCATGGGCCGCAAAACGTACGAGTCGATCGGCAGGCCGCTGCCGGGCCGCACGAATATTATATTGACGCGCGATCCAAGCTACTCCGCAGAAGGATGCGAGGTGGCGCATACCGTGGAGGAGGCGCTTCTGGCCGCCGAAGCGCAGAGCCCTTTCATCATCGGAGGCTCGGAAATATACGCTCTGTTCTTCCCTATCGCGGACCGGTTGTATGTAACGTCCATCGACGAGCAGTTTGAAGGCGATGCGCACTTTCCGGAGATCGATCCGGAAATGTGGAAAATCGTTGCCCGCCAGCCGGGGACGATTGACGAGAATAACTTGCATCCCCACACCTTTGTGACATACGAACGAACCGACGCTCCCAAGGAGAATCCACATGCCCAATAAACATACGCCGGATTTGATCACCGCCTACAACAACCACGCCGAAGAACGGAACCATATGCAAGCCGCCGACTGGAAAGTGCGGGAGCGGGGACAATTTCTGGACATGCTGAAGAGAAGCAAGGCGGCGACACTGCTCGAGATCGGGTCCGGTCCGGGACGCGACAGCTTGTTCTTCAGCCAGGAAGGTCTCGACGTGACCAGCACCGACCAGTCCCCGGAAATGGTGCGGTTGTGCCGCGAGAAAGGACTGAAGGCGGAAGTGCGCAGCTTCGACGCTCTCGGCTTCCCGGATCGTTCGTTCGACGCCGTCTTCGGCTTAAACTGCCTGCTGCATGTGCCGAAGAGCGAGCTTCGGCGTTCTCTGGAAGAAATCCGGCGCGTGCTGAAGCCCGACGGCCTTTTCTATATGGGCGTTTACGGCGGACCGGATTCCGAGGGAATATGGGAGAAAGACAGCTATGAGCCCAAACGGTTCTTCGCCATGTACTCCGATGAAAATTTGCTGAAGGCGGTAAGCGGCACCTTCGAAATCGTCTATTTCAACACCGAGCCTTTGGGCGAGGGGAACCCTCACTTTCAATCGCTTGTGCTGAAGGCGCCGCAATAGTACGGCCTCATAGAAGGTAACGATCAAGAAGAAGGACAGACCGTTTCGCGGCTGCCCTTCTTTTTTGTTTGCCAGAAAAGATTGTTTGACATTACAATAAACAAAATAATAAAATGTTTATTAAATAAAGGACAATTTATTTATCTATCTAAATTGAAAGGATAGAGATCCGATGAACAGAAGAAAAGAACTGGTCGAGCAATACAAAGAAATGAAGACCGAGGGTGGCGTTTACAAGTTCGAAAACAAATTAAACGGGAAAGTGTTTATTGCTGGCACCAACAATTTCAAATCGATCAACGGGAAACGGATGACGCTCGATATGGGGGGACATATGAACCGGGCACTGCAGGAGGAATGGACCCGATATGGCGGTGATTCCTTCACCATCGAGGTGCTGGAAATACTGGAGAGGAAGGACAGCGTCTATTTCGACATGAAAAAAGAGCTGAAAAAGCTCGAGGACAAATGGCTCGACAAGCTTCAGCCGTTCGGAGACCGCGGCTACAACGGCCCCGCCCCGGAAGCGAAGGAGCAGCAATAGGGACAGCGAATATCGCTGCCCCTTTTCTTTCCCCATTACATTCACGAACCAGCTACGGCGTCGACGACAACATCGGCGTAATAGCCTCGACACGCGAGCAGAACGTTTCCTCGTTCTCCAACCCCGCCCAGTACAGCCTCAACTCGTCAAACAACTCACGGTACTCGCTTTCCCTGACGTTCAAGTCCGTAAACAACCGGTAGCTCGGTATGATTTCCCGGAACAGCGAAAAGCGGGAAGGGCGATTGATCGCAGCGACTTCGGGACCGGACCATTCCGCGGCCGTAACCCGGGCCGGAAGGCTGCAAGTGTTTTGCCGGATGGCCAGTTGGGCTTTGGCGGAAACCATGAAATCGACCAGCTTTCTGGCCCCTTCCTTGTTCTTGGAATGGCGGTTGACGGCCAACCCGATGACGAGCAGCACCGTCAGGGCATCCCCGAAATGCGGAACCGGAGCTATATCGTAGTCCAGGTCGCAATCCCGCAAATGATTAAGGATGAAATAACTGAGAATGACGATGGAAAGCTTGCCTTGACGGAACATATGAATCTTCTGTGCCTCCCAATCCATGAGGCTGTTAGGCAGCGACGGGATATGTTCGTAAAATTGCCGGCTGTACCGGATCGCTTCCATCATCGGTGTGCCGGAGAGCTTGATGCGCCCGACATCGCCGCGCTCGAACGCTTTGCCCCGCTGCATAAGCAGTATGCTTGCCCGGTTCGGGGTGGAGAAGTAGCAGCGGAAGCCGACCCGCTCGTTCGGAATGTCGAGCGCCTCGGCGCACTCGATCAATCTTTGCCAGCTCCAGCTGCTGTTCGGCTCCTGAAGCCCCAGCTGCGCGAAATGAGCGCGATTGTAGCACAACACGAGCGGAGAGAACACGAACGGCTGCACCCGGAGTTGTCCGTTTTCCGTGAAGGCGTCGGACAGAAACGGGTACAGCTCATCCTGCCGTTCCAGAACGTCGAGGTCGCCCAGACCGCCGTTCTCGGAAAATTGCAGGTAGCTGCTGTAGTTTGTAATGATGACGTCCAGCATTCCGCTGTCGAGATACGGCTTGTACTGCTCGTAGGAGGTGTTTCCGAGCGGAACGGCTTGTACGCGAATATTCGGATGCTCTCGATGAAACATCGCGATCAGCCGGTGAATGTCGGCGTCGTCGGGCAGCGTGGGCGGATATCCGAGGCGAATCGTCACAGCGCCCTTTTCCGCGGGATCGACGACTTTGCTTCCGACCTTCGGGATTTTGACGATCAATTGCTCGCCGACGAGCAGGTCAAGCCCTTTGCGCACGGATTGGACACTCAACCCGTATTGTTCCGCCAATTGTTTCTCCGACGGCAAATATTGATCCGGTTCCAGCGTCCCGGTAATGATATTGTTTCGAATCGAGGTGACCATTTCGTCCAACCGGGGACGAAACAGCTTGCGGCTCGGCCGTCGCTCCATACGGGTATCTACCTCATTAATCGCTATGATTATTGATCATATTAGATCGTTACATGCTTGTCAAACGACTGTAGGCCGCAAAATAAAGGACGTCCTTTATATACATATTAGATAAATATTAATTTCGCTCCGATAAAGTGCTAATTGTCCCATATTACGTATTAAATAAAATAATACTGTATAGTCATTGACAATAATTGATTTTTAAAATATATTTCACTTGTAATTTAAATATCAGTTACGTATCAACTCATAATGAAAGGAGGAGTTGAAAGCGCTTTACAATATGCGGATTGTGTTCTGATTCCTGTATTGCTTTTCACAAGTGGAAAGGAAGGTCGATCAGCTTGGCAACAACGTTGCGATTGATCAGCGGCTTGGCAAGTTTGTCGCTTGTTGCGCTGCTCTCCGCCTGCAGCGGCGGCGGAACGACTTCGAAGGACGGGGATGCCGCTCCCGGGAAAGGGGTGAAACCGCCCGATCCGTTCGAGTTGAACATTCATGCCTCCGGCGTTTCGGAAGAGGAGTTCAACAATCGTTTCAAGGATGTGCTGTCCAAAAAGTTTCCCCATATCAAAGTGACCTGGTTGCAGACGAGCGGGGCGGGGAATACGATCAAGGATTACGTCGCCCGGGGGGAAATACCGGATATTATCCGCAGTATTTCCAGTACGGTTGGCGCCAATTACTTGGACCTGGGGCTCGGGTACGATCTGAATGAACTGGTGAAGAAATACGATTATGATTTGAGCCGGTTCAACCCGATATTTATCGACGGGTTCAAGCAATTGACTTCGCAAAACGGGGAATTGTACGGTCTTCCCGTCTCGCCGTTTTTCTCGAGGGTGCTGTACTATAACAAAGATTTGTTCGACAAATTCGCCCAGCCTTATTTGAAGGACGGCATGACCTGGGACGAAGTGTACGAAGTGGCCCGCAAAATGTCCCGTTTGGAAGGGGGAACGAATTACCGCGGGCTTTCCGCATTTGTAAGCACGTTCCTCACTTATAACGAATATTCGCTCCCGACGCTGGACCCGGCGAAAGACGCACTGTCCGGCTTCGATACGTGGAAAAAAATATTCGACAACTACATTCGCTTCTTCCAGCTTCCGAACAACAAGATTCTCCCGACGAACACGGAAGAGCAAAAGGCATTCCAGAAAGGAAATGTCGCGATGCATG
This sequence comes from Paenibacillus mesophilus, assembly GCF_005938385.1. Lineage (GTDB taxonomy): Bacteria > Bacillota > Bacilli > Paenibacillales > NBRC-103111 > Paenibacillus_AB > Paenibacillus_AB mesophilus. The sequence continues at coordinate 192,807 of NZ_VCRA01000014.1, read as the reverse complement.
CGGATATTTTCTCTCCGTATTTCGACCTCAGCATGATTCCGAACTGGGATATGGTATCGGTACCCGTCATGGAAGGGGCGCCGAAAAAAATCGGTATTTTCCCGCCAGGCTACTTGATGATCACGAAGCAAAGCAAGCACAAGGAAGAGGCGTTCAAAGTGATCATGGAGATGCTTGGCGATGACGTGCAGATGCGGGACGCGCGCAACGGTTTTTTGCCGACTGTCGCGAGCAAAGAGATGATGAATGTTCTCGGCCAAGACAACCAGGTTCTCAAGACGAAAAATATGAAAGCGGTCGGATATTACGAGTTTGCTCCGCTGCGTCCGGGGCGCGAGAAAGGAAAGGCAATGATCGATACGAACGTTGCCGATACGATTTTGCGGAACGAATTTTTTAAAGCGGCTCTCGGTCAGGAAGATGTGAACACGGCGTTGCGGAAAGCCGACGAGCTGCTGAAGCAAGAAGCGGAGAAAGAGAAAAGCAAGTCGAAGTGACGGAAGGATTGGATAGGAAAGGAGAGCCATACGGGATGGGGTATAACTTGTATGAACTGAACAAAAATGGATTGCCGAAGCTGCTGGACGGCGTGGAAGACGAGCAAGGCTGGCTTCGCAAACGGGAACGGATCGAACGGTTATGGCTCGAATTTATCGGCGGCTTGCCCGAACGTGTTCCGGTATCGTACGAAGTCGTCGGAGAAACGCAGGAAGACGACCATACGCGGGTTCATCTCGTTTACGATACCGTACTGGGCGACAAAGTTCCCGCGTATATGCTCGTCCCTGACGGTTCCGTCGAAGGAACGGACCGGTTCGGCCGACGTCCCGCAGTACTCGCGCTTCATCCGACGCACGAGTCTGGCAAAGCGAATGTAGCTACCAAAGACGGAAACGAAAATCGGCGTTACGGGTTGGAGCTCGTGTCGAGAGGCTATGTCGTTCTCGCACCGGATGCATTGACGGCGGGAGAGCGCATCTATGAAGGACTGCCCTCTTTCCGCAGCGCTCCGTTCTACGAAAAGCATCCGGAATGGTCGACCGTTGGTAAAAATGCCGTCGATCATATGCAAGCGCTCGATCTACTCTGTTCGCTCGGCAATGTGGACGTGAGCCGGATCGGCGCGATCGGCCATTCGTTCGGCGCCTACAATGCATACTTTTTGGCAGGTCTCGATCGACGCATCCGGGCTGCGGTCAGCAGCTGCGGCTTCAGTCCGTTCTACGGCGATCATCGTCCGACGCATTGGGGCATTCGCGACTGGTATACGCATTTGCCCAAAATTACCGAATGTCTCGGCCGCTATGAAGTACCGTTCGAGTTTCACGAAATCGCAGCCCTGGCTGCTCCGACGCCATCGTTTTACTATTTCGGACAACGGGACCGCATCTTCCCCCATTGGAAAGAAATCGGAGCGTGTATGGCCGAACTGGATGAATTGTACCGCTTCCTTGGGGCGGAAGACCGTTTCCGGGCCGTGATGACTTCCGGCGGGCACGATTTTCCTCCGGAAATTCGCCATCTGGCGTACTTGTTTCTCGATCGATGGCTGAAGGAGCCGCAGGCAGTATAGGAGAGTGTTCGGGAATGAATGCAGCAAAATTGGCGAAATGGGCCTTGTTGAGCGTCCTCGTTTTCTCGTTGTCCATCAGTTGCATGTGGACGTCCGGTCCGGCCGTTGCCGCTGCCGCTTCCATCACGGTGTCGAATGCAGGATTCGAACAGGCGGTGCAGAATGGAGAAATACCCGGTTGGCAGCGCATCTTTAACAGCAACGATCCGAGTGCCACTTATGGAATAAGCGACACCGTTGCGTACGAAGGACAACGCAGCCTTCGCCTGGACGATATGTCCGGCAGCGCTTCGGTTGCAATCGAAAGCGACCGGTTTCCGGTTGTCGGAGGTCTAGCCTATACGGCTAAGGCGATGCTCAAGGTCGATCGGGATCGATTGGCGATTTATATCCGTTTTTTTGACGCGGCCGGCACAAAAATAACGGATGCGCAAAGCTGGTACGGTGTCTCCAACGGCGAATGGTTTGCCGGCATCGTATCCGGGATCGCTCCGGAACAAGCCGTGACCGGCACAGTGCTCTTTTATTCTTCCGGAAAAGAGAAAGGCGCGGGCAACGTGGATCGTGTGGAATTGGAGGAAAAGAAGATGGGTAGCTTCGTCGATTTGGGCGTCGCACAGCATTCCGTCGTCAATCATGACAGCGCGGTCGGCAAAGACGGGCAAGGCCGGGATGTTATATACGAAGTGATCAATGGAAGCGACGGCAAATCGTTTTTTACGGTCATCGATGTGATGACGTCGCAGGTGCTTCGGTCGATCGATATGCCGGGAGCGTCCGGCGCGTGGGGAGTGACCGCCGCGAGCGATGGCACCGTGTACGTCGGAACCCACTTCAACGGTCACTTGTATCGCTACGTTCCGGCTGACGGAAGCTTGACAGATTTGGGGAGATTGGGGGAGGAGACGCATATTTGGGCCATCGAGGCCGGCCCCGACGGGAAAGTTTATGCCGGAACGTATCCGAATGCCCATGTATTCGAATACGCTCCGGCAAGCCAGACGATCCGCGATCTCGGGCGCGCGCATCCGACGGAGAAATATGTAAAGTCCCTTGCATACGATTCGGAGCGGGGAGTGTTGTACGCGGGCGTCGGCGGGGTAAATGCGGAACTGGTACGAATAGACCCGGTCAGCGGCGCCAAACAAAACATGCTGTCGCAATTGCTTCCGCAATCCGGGGAATCATTCACGTTCGTCAATCGGTTGGGATATGCAACGGGCAAGCTCTTTATCAAGCTATCGCCGGACCGGTTGCTCATTATGGACGCCGCGACGGAAACGGTCGAGTATTACAATCCGAGCGGACGGGGAATGGGCTCGCAGGATGTCGCCGTCATGCCGGGGAATGAACAGCATATTTACTTTGGCGGAGCTTTGCTGAGGTACTACGATACTGCGACAAAAACGATTCGGGAAACGGCGTTACGTGCAGCCGATTTCCAGGACGGGCAATTCGTGCAATTGAACGATCCGCTATGGCCGGGGTATACGTTGGTCGCCCCCGCCGCCTTCGGCAAATATTTTCTGTATAATCCGTCGACCGGGAACAGTCTCTTTACGGAAGTTCGCGATGCGGGAGAGCCGGTCGCTCTGCAAAGTCTGCATGCGGCTCCCGACGGGCATCTGTATGGCGGCGGCTATATGGATGGCTTGAACATCTACGATCCGCAGACGCAATTGTTCGAGAAAGTGTCGGAAACGCCCATGTCGGGAATCGAATCGGTTCTCCGTTTCAACGACAAGATTTATATCGGGAAGTATCAGGGCTCCAGGCTGTACGAGTACGACCCCGACGAGCCTTGGGTAGAAGGAATCAATCCGCGAAAAAAGGTGGATTTGACTTCCCGAAAATTGGACCGCCCTTTTGCGTTGCGCGGCGTGGAAGACCAGAACCGGATTTACATCGGATCGGTTGCGGATTATGCCAACCATAGCGGAGGGCTGTCGGTTTACGATGTTTCGACTTCGCAAGTTCAAGTGTACCGCGACATCGTCGCCAATCAGGGGGTCGTCTCTATCGTCTATCAAGACGGTCTCGTGTACGGAGGCACGAGCATATACGGCGGATTGGGCACGCCTGGTCCGATCGAGAGCGAGGGGAAGCTGTTCATCTTCGACACTTCGACCGATACGAAAACGTTCGAAACGGTGCCGGTCCCCGGCCGCAAGGTGGTCAGCGGTTTGTTGAACGGCCCGGACGGCATGATCTGGGGCGTGGCGGAGGACACGATCTTCAAATTCGATCCGCAGACGAAGCAGGTTGTGTACAAGGCAGCCAAGCTGGGACGTTACGGGACCGGAACGGTTTGGGTCGACGCATTTCTCGAGCTTGGAACGGACGGCAACGTATACGGCACGAACCGGCAGAAAACGTTTTTCACCATCGACCCGAATACGATGGAGTTCACTGTCATCAAGAACGGGGCGGGAAATTACTTGACGCAGGATGCGTACGGGAATTTGTATATGGCCGATGATGCGAACGTTTGGAAATATTCGCTGCCCGTCGACGAGTCGACGATCTCCGCATTCATCCAGCGGTCTGCGGATGCCGGACAACTTCCGCATCCGGTTCAAGTCCAGCTGACGAATTCCTTGCGGCAAGCCGTGCATCAATATGGCGAGGGGCATCGCGATCAAGCGGTCAAGCATCTTCGCGACTTTCTCAAGCATCTTCATAATGAGGCGGCCGAGCCGTCCGTTAAGCTGGAAGTCATATGGCCATTGGACCAACAGGTCAGAACTTTGATTGCCGAATGGGATCCGTCAGCTAACTGACGTCCCCTTACTTAAAGCACGCTCTATCTGATGCCCGGTGAATGACAAAAGAGAAGGATCGCCGCTTCGCAAGACGGCGATCCTTCTCTTTGCTTTCATTGCGCCCGCCAACCGCCGTGAACGGCCAGCGTCAGTAAATCCGGGACCATTGGTGCAGCGACCGGCTGCCGACGACCTTGGGCGGACCTATTTCGCCGGAGCTTCCGGCGCCTTGATTTTGTCGAACAGCTCCTGGATCGAGGTGACCGGAACCGAGAAGGCCCACGGTCCGCCCTGAAGCGCGATCCAAATTTGCTCGCCGTCGACTTTGCCCAAGTAAGTGGAGGTCGTTTCTTTGCCGTCCTTGCTCGACTTGAGCGTAAGCTTCAGTTCAGGCGCATCCATCTTGAGTTCGGATACCGCTTTGACCATCTGATCGGAAGACATCAACAGCATTTTGTCGAGAATCGGCTCGACGTCGGTGCCCTTCAGCTCCTTGTCGCCCAGCTTCCAGGCCGATTCGTTGGACGGTTTGGCCACATCGACCTTTTGCAGCGTCTTGGCGGCTCCTTTCCATTCCATCTGTACGCCCGACACTTCGTTGTACGTCATCTGGAACGGACTTTTGTCCACGAACTCGACCACATCTTTCTGCAGTCCTTTGATCTGATCGTCGGCCACGCGGAATACCGCCGGAGCTTCCTTCAGCTTGGCATAATGATGGCCCGCGATCGGCAACGGCGAACCGATCTGCAATGTTTTGGACGAGCCGTCCGCGAGCGTGGCAGCAAACTCCTGCTCCGGACTCGACAAGCCGTACTTCGACAAGTCAGCCGGATTCTCGTCGATCACGCTATCCTGCGTCAGTGCCACGAACGCCCCGGTCCAGCTGTCGCCGGAATAGGCATTCGTCGGATAGGCAGCAGGCTTGGTGAGCGCCCATTTCCCGTCCTTCTTCTGCATCTCCACGCCGCCCTGCTTGATCTTGATCCCCGTGATGTCGCCTTGCTTCACCGTAACTATCGGCTTGGGCTTGGATGCATCGTCCTCTTTCTTGAAAAACGATTGGCTGGAGGCATACCAGAACGCCCCGATGCACACGACGACGAGAATGATCGTCGGAATGAACCGTTTCATCCTTTCCGCCTCCTCCACCAGATGGCTCCGCCCAATGCGAGTATCGCAAGTGGGAAAATGACAATGGTTCCGTAGAAAATCATTTTCGCTTTGTTCGGCATAATGAACGCTTGCTGCATCGCCGCTTCTTCACGAGGACGGATCGAGATCTGATCGGTCAGCTCCTGCATCCAGTTGACGCTGTTCAAGGCGAAATCGCGGTTGCCTTGCTCGGCCAAAATTTGGTCCTGTAAGAACTGGGCGTTCCCGATGACGATTGCTTTCGGCTTGTTGTCCTTGTTCATGACGGCGTAAGCCATATCGATCGGCCCTTTCAGGTCCGCGGGATCCTGTTTCGAAGCATTTGAAGTAAGCTGGTTCAAATCGGTTTCGCCATAAGCTTTGTCCGTCGACTTCAACAGAGCGTTGGCTTTCCAGTCCGGGTTGCCCGCTTCGGTCGAAAGAGCCGCCGCAACAGGAAGCACGACTACGCGGTTTTGGTCGGCCAAATCGTTTGTAATGGTATGGAATTCGATGTTCGGTACGATCGTCAGCGGGTTGTTGTACAACGTCCGCCCGGTTTCGACTACGACGGCCTTGCCGTTTTTGACGTTCACGGCGGCGAGCAGCTCGTCGAAGTTTTTCATGTTCTGCATGTCCTTGGAATAGCCGAACGCTATGAACAGCTTGCCCTTGCCCTGTACGTATTCCTTCAGCAAAGCGACTTCCTTCGGATCGAGGTCGGTTTGCGGACCGAGAATGAATACCGCTTCCGCATCGGCCGGAATCGCCGCTTCCTTGAACAGGTTCAAATCTTTGATCGCATAGTTCTCGCCTTCAAGCGAGGAGCGGAACATCGCGATTTGGGCGGACGGCAGCTCGTTGTGGCCGGTCAGGAAGTAGATCGGGTGCTTCACGTCGGTAATCATGCCCATGATCGACTGCGTGAATTTACTCTCCCCCATAAAGTTGTAGGAGCCTTGCGCCTGTCCCGACATGAACAGCTCATAGCTGTACACCTTCTTCTGCTTCTCGCCCATTTCGAAAATAATCGTACCGGCCTGGTCGATTTTGTACTCCTGCGCCTTCGCCGGGTCCCGGTTCGGATCGATTTCCTCGAACGTAATTTTGTCCGAACGCTTCTTGTATTCGTTCAGCAAATCGCGGATGTCCCGGTACATGATGCTGTCGTCGGCCGATCCGCCCCCGGTGAACATCGTTATTTTGATATCCTTGTCCAGCTTCTTCAGCACGGAGATCGTCTGATCGGACAGCGAATATTTTTTGTTCTCGCTCAAATCCCATTGAATGCCCTTCATCGAATTCAGGAAGAGCGTTACGATAATAAATATCCCGATCACGGCGATCGAGATGACCGTCGCGTTCGTTCCTCTTATCCACTTGTTCACGTCTCTTCCTCCTATCTCCAGCGTTTTCGTTCAAGCGTTTGGATACTCAGTACTACGAATACGGCGGCCAGCATCACGTAGAACAAGACGTCCCCGAGGTGGAGGATGCCTTTCTGCAGATTGGTCTGCCGCTGGATAAGCGAAAACTGGGTAACCCATTCCTTCAGTTTGCCGCCGAAGCCTTCTCCGGCCCAGTCGATAATCCACAGCAGCAGCAAGATGACGAAGGAGGCGATACCCGCCACCATCTGGTTGTTGGATAACGTGGAGGCGAACAGTCCGATCGCCATCATGGCCGCGCCGAGCAGGAACATGCTCAAGTACGAGAGCCACAGCACCGTTTGGTTCAAATCGCCGAAGCCGGACATAATCCACGGATAGATCAAGCTGCACACGACAAGCATCAGCTGCAGCGTCATCGCGGCCATATATTTACCCATGACGATTTCGGTAATGCTGGCGGGCGACGTAAGCAGCATCTCGTCGGTTCCTTGGCGAAATTCGTCCGAGACGAGCCGCATCGTCAGCAGCGGAATAATGAACAAGTAAATGAACGTCGTGTTGCCTACGACAAGCCGGACATCGACAATACTCGTGGGCGTTAGCACAAAGTTCAAATAAAACATAATACTCGACAGCAATACGTAGAACGCGAACGCCACATAGGCGGTAGGCGAATAAAAATACAGCTGCAGCTCTTTGCTGCAGATGGCAAGAGCTCTACGCATGGGCTTCCACCTCCGGCTCTTCTTCCTGCTCTGCGACGGTCTTCTCGCTCGTCGTCAGCTTCAGGAAGATGTCTTCCAGACTGAGGCTTTCCCGTTTCATTTCGAGGATTGGATAGCCCCTTTCGGCCAATCTGTAGAATAGCGCTTCGCGGATATCTTTCCGATCATTCGAGACAACCTGCAGCACTACCGACTCCGATTCGACCATCTGATCCCGCTCCAGCTCCTTCACGCTGCCGACGTCGGACAGACCGCTTAGCTCGCGAATAATGTCCTCCTTCGGTCCTTTCACTTCCAACCGAACCTGGAACGATTCGCCCATCGAGCCGCCGATCGAATCCGGATGTTCATCCAGCACGATGCGTCCTTGGTTGATAATCAATACCCTGTTGCAGATCGCATTCACTTCCGGCAAAATGTGCGTGCTGAGCAAAACGGTATGATTCTCCCCCAACCCGTGAATGAGCTGCCGGATTTCAATAATCTGCTTCGGATCGAGACCGGACGTCGGCTCGTCCATAATAAGCAAATCCGGCTTATGCAAAATTGCCTGCGCGAGCCCAAGACGCTGCTTGTAGCCTTTGGACAAATTGCGGATGACCTGCTTCTCGCGGCCTTGCAGGCCGAGCTTCTCGATGACTTCGCCGATGCGCATTTTCTGCTCGCGAACAGGTACATCGCGCAGATTGGCGATGAACTTCAAGTAAGACGTGATCGTCATTTCCGGGTAAAGCGGCGGCGTCTCCGGCAAGTACCCTATTTTTCTGCGGGCTTTGCGGGGATGGTCGCCCATCGATAATCCGTCAACGACAATCGATCCTTGCGTCGGGTTCAAATATCCCGTGATCATGCGCATGGTGGTCGTCTTGCCGGCACCGTTCGGCCCCAAAAATCCGACGATTTCGCCGCGGCTCATCGAAAAGTCGATGTTGTGGACCCCTCTCTGATTCTCGTACAGCTTGCTGACCTGCTTGACTTCGAGCACCTTGACTCCCTCCTTATCAGTGACGGCAACCTAAGGATCTGTCGCGTAATTCGTTATTTCGTAACAGTTCCTAAATCACAACATGTTGCAAACGTTCTCAATATCCAGTTTAACCAACAACAATATACTGCCGCAACAATAAGCCAACCTTAAACGAATCTGAAAATTTGCTTAAAATTTTGTGTCCAAATTGTGAACGGACAGCGGCGTGGTGGAAAAAAAAAGGACCCCATTTATTATGGGATCCACGCAACGAACTTGTCAACCTTTGTCGCTCAAATATGCCGCCAATCGCGTTCGGACGACCCGGGCCGCTTGAACCATATTGTTCAAGGAAGCCACCGTTTCGTATAATGCCATAGCGGATTTTATTTGGATCAGACTGATTGTTCATATCGGGCTTTCTCTCTTATTTGTGTGCCATTGAAAAAACCAACCGGAAATGACGTCCCGCCGGCTCTCCATAGACTTGATATTTAAACATGACGGAAACGACCGATCAATTATATCATATTCTGGATTCTGGAGGCTTTCTTCTATACTTCCTCAGCGTTTAGTCCGGTTATTCCATACAGTGGGGCAGATACGAAATGGAAATCATACAGCTAATTTTCGTCTGAAGCAGGTTGGATGTCACTTAACTGGAAAACATGCATCAAAACCTGCTCTATTCGAGCCAAAAAGGCGATACCCGCCTAAATAACTGTAGGTTATCCAGTAAAAACAAGCGAAAAGGCAAAAACGCCGATTTTAAATGTACGTTTTCCATTTAACGCTACCGACAAAATCTGTGCTACTACCACAGATGGCAAAAAGCCGCCATAACCCCTGTGAAAGCGGGCCTGGCGGCACTCCAAACTTCAACATAACTCAATGGTGCGCTACCGCCGCATCGATCCCGGCCAAATGCTTGCGCCGAGCCAAGACGAACACGACGCCTAACAAAACCATAACCGCGCCGAAATAGAAAGGGATTCTCGGACTGTACCATTCGGCCAGCTTGCCTGCAAGCCAAGGCGAGATGGCTCCTCCCATGAAACGGACGAAGCTGTATGCCGCTGAAGCGACCGATCGCTCGACCGGGGCGGACTCCATAACGGCTGTCGTAATGAGCGTGTTGTTGATGCCAAGGAAAATACCCGATACGACAACGCATGTAATGATCGTTGCAGGTGTATAAGCCTCGACGCCCATCACCAACAGAACTATGGCAAAAAGCGTGAGCACGATACTGATGGATGCAACCGATCCGAGTCTCTTCTGCAGCTTGGGCGCCACAAAAACGGAAGTGACGGCGAGCAGCAATCCCCAGCCGAAGAACACGTAGCCGAGGCCTCGCTCGTTCAATTCCATAACATAAGGCGAATAGGCCATCAAAGTAAAGAAGCCGAAGTTATACAGAAACGCGGCGACGCCTAAAGTCAGCAGACCGGGATAAGCAAGCGCCTTGAAAGGGGCAGCGAGTGAGCTCGGTTTTTTCGGTTTGGCTACATTGGGCATAATAAAGAGCAGGAACAGAAATGCTACTCCCATCAGAACGCTGACGCCGAAGAAAGGTCCCCGCCACGAAATCGAGCCAAGCTCGCCCCCGAGAAGCGGACCTACCGCGATGCCGAGCCCCAGAGCGGCTTCGTAAAAAATAATCGCCTTGGCCGTGCCGGAGGTGGACAAGCCCACGATGGCGGAAAGGGCCGTCGCCAAAAATAAAGAGTTGCCGAGTCCCCAGCCTCCCCGCAGCCAGACGATGGAGCCGATCGTCTCCGCATTGCCGGCTAGCGCAGAGAACACAATAATGAGCAGGATGCCGCCTATCAATGTCCATTTCGTCCCCAGTCGGCTGGACACGAACCCGGTAATTAGCATGGCGATGCCGGTGACGAGATTGTAGCTTGTAAACAAGAGCGATACTTGGCTCGGCGTAGCGTCCATTTTTTTGGCGATTGCCGGCAAGATCGGATCGACCAGTCCGATACCCATGAACGAAATGACACAGGCAAAAGCTACCGCCCATACGGCCAAAGGCTGGCTGAATGTGCCGGAGCGCTTCTGTATCTCCTGGTACGATGATGTTGCGGATGACATAAATTCCTTACCTCCCGATTCATTGTTGAACAACATGCAACCGTTGCTGTCGTTCCCCCATTCTGCCGCTTTCCTATTGTTTTCTTGCTGGAAAACCGGTATTCAATATTTAGTTGTATCGCACAACTATAATTTAATTGTATTATACAACTTCTTTTCGCTATGTCAAACTTTTTTCGATTCCCGCCCAGGTTGCCATTGAAGCGGAGAATCAAGTAAAGTAGCACATAGGAGCGTTACAGAAAGGGTTGGCAATAGAAATGGAACAGAAGCGTCTGGAAGAAATTGATCTGGAATTGGCCACTTTGATCCGCCGGGCCACCGCCGCAGCTTTGGACAAAAAACTCGGCACGCTGGAGCGGTCGGCCTACTTGCTCTTGAATCAACTAGACTCCTGCGGCCCGACAGGCGTTAAAGCGTTGTCCGAGCAATTCCGGTTGGACATCTCGACGGTAAGCAGACAAACGGCCGCTTTGGAGACGAAGGGATATATCCAGCGTTTGCCGGATCCGACGGATGGGAGAGCCAGTCATTTTCAGATAACGGAGTTGGGCTTGCAGGAGTTATTGGAGACGAGACGGGCCCGGATAGATCGATTCACGAAGCTGTTCCGGGACTGGTCGGAGGAGGAGTGCCGCATGCTCGGCCTTTTGCTCGGCAAGCTGAACCGCACTTTTATCGATGAATAGAGAGAATGAACCGGTTTAACGCAAAAAAACCTGCGCTGTACGCAGGTCAAACGTATCCGATCTTCTTCAACCGTTCCGCCCCGGTCACGGGCTTGCTTCGGGCTGCTCCAAGGCTTCGATCCGCTGCAGAACGGAATATTCGTCCGGGTAAATCATCAAATATTCGGTCAAACCGACCATCCGGAACAATTTTTGAAAATGAGGCGTAATGCCGTACGCGAATGTCCGGAACCCGCCCTTCATCCCCGCCCTGACGATACGGATCAGCACGGCAATACCGGCGCTGTTCACATAGGGAACGTGCGTAAAATTCAAAATCAAATACGGTCCGGATGCCCCGAGTCCGGTTTCCCATGCCCGCTGCCCGAGCATCGCTTCCTCGGCTTGCTTCGTCATATCGCCGGTCATATCCACAATTACCCCGCGTTCGAATGGCCGAAGCCGAACTTGAAACTGAGTATCCATCCAGGTAGCCCCTCTATTTGTCGATAAATTCGATTTCCGTGTAAAAAGCTCCCTCTTCGTTGCCGAAGCGGACCCGATCCGCCAGCGATAAAATAAGCTTCAGTCCCCATCCGCGAGGGTTGTCCTCGTGCAGCTTCTTCTCCGCAACCGTCTCCGCCAGGCGCGCTTCATCCCATTGCGTATAGTCGAATCCCGGCCCTTCATCATAAATGCGATACACCGCTCTGTTGACCGAAACGTTCACCTTCACACGCACTTGTTGACCGCTCGCCAATTTGTTTCCATGCTCCAGCGCGTTCAGACAAGCCTCGGTAACGGCCGTAATCATATCGTCCAAACGGTCGCCGAAAAGACCGGAGGTACCCGACAGCTGCACCATGTTCGCGGAAATCCGCTTTTCCTGACCGAATTCGCTCGGGATGCTCCACTCGGTTCCGACCAACCATTCTTCATCCGTCATCTTTACACCTTCTTTCATCCCGTACCGAACGCCTCACTCCTATTCCCTCCATATCCAGGATTGTACTTCAAACTTCTTACAATTCCCTTACACGGTTCAAATGGCGCCGCCCGAATCCATCGCAATGATCAGCAGCGTGCGGTCGTCCTCATCCGGAGAGCCTTCCTCCGGCAGAAGCCGGGTCAGCCATTCCAGTTGGGCTTCGACGGGGACATCTCGGTCCATGTCCGTCAACAGCTTCTCGAACCGGTCGAAACCGATCATATCCCCCGCTTCATCCGTTAATTCAACGATTCCATCCGTATACAGCACGAGCCGGTCGCCCGGGAGAAACGGAAGGACCGTATCCTCGAACGTTTCATCGGCATCGATTCCGGCCGGAAGCGAACAGACCGGAATTTGCAGCACGTCTTCCGCCCGGATCAGATAAGGGGCAACATGCCCCGCGCTGGCATAACGGACTGTCGAGTCGGACGCATCGAACAAGGCCAGCCCGAGCGTTACGTACATATCTCCGTGAAGCATATCCGACAAGCTGCGGTTTAATCGGGTTATGATCTCCGCGGCCGTACCGCCGGCCCGGATCTCCGATCGAAATAAGGCAAGAGCGGCCGACATGAGAAGGGCGGCCGGCATCCCTTTCCCGGAAACGTCTCCTACGAGCACCGCGGTCCGCGAATCATCGAGCGAGACGATATCGTATAGATCGCCCCCGACTTCTTTGGCCGGCTTGAAGCGGGACACGACCGTGTATGCAGCCGCACGGGCCGATGTTCCGGGGAGCAGCTGGCGCTGCATTTCCGAAGCGAGCGCCAGTTCTCTGTCTACGGCTTCGTATTTCGCCGCGACGATCGTCTGCAGTTCATTGAAAGCTGCCGAAAGCTGCCCGACCTCGTCATCGGACAGCACCGGCACCGTTTCGTGAAGCCGCGCCCGGTTTCCTTGCAGCAAAACGCGGATGCCTTCCGTCAGCTCGCGCAATTCATCGGTGAACTGCTTCGTCAGAAGCCGGTATACCGCAAAGGAAAACATAAAATAAATAGCGAATGTGGCGGCAAGCCAGCCGAACCGGATCTCGGCCGCGCTTCCTTGGAGAAGCAAACGGAGCACGGAAAATACGACAAGAATAGAGCAGCTCGTATAGGTCCATATCAATGGATGCCAAAAGGAACCGTGCGCCTTCGCCGGAAGCCGGGACGGATGAAGCATGATCAAATACCGCTTCGCAACCCTTCTCAGCAGAACGAAAAACAAGATCGCCGATGTAAGCCCCGTCATCATTTCGGCCATTATATTTTGCAAAATAAGAATCAGCGTTCGGCTCCCATACCCATTGACCCCAAGTATCGAGTCATACAACGCGTCCGCATGGTAGAAGGCACAGCCAAACGCGGTCAACGCCATCATCCACCAGAACAATTCGCTCGGCAACCCCCACAATCGCAGCGTCGCCGACTCCTTGGTCCCCGATTCGCCGCCGCCCTCCAATTCGCGCCATACCGGCTTGAGACGCCAACGGGTGACGGCGGTCAAGATCAGAGCAAATAGGATAGAGGTCGACACGATAACTGGAATATTGAATGCCAGAAGTTTGGACAAGGATATCCGGAGGATGACTATATTGTTATAAGTAAGAAATCCGCAGGAGACGAGCAGCGCCGTCACGAATACTCCGAACAATCGCCAATAGAGGCCTGCCAAAGAATGCTGAATCACATGGCGCCCTCCCTTTCGTTGCAATCCAGACTCAGCCAAAGCGTTGCCCCTTCGCCCGAATGATCGACGGCTAAGCGGATGTTCCGTCCGGGCTCCGCCACGAGACGCTCCGTCCGAAAGACGGCGGATGCGGTAAGGCCGAGCGCCGAAGCACCCCCTCCGCCGGACGTCCCTGACGGCCGAGCACCATCCGTTAAGCCCCACGTATCGGTTCCCAGCATTTCGATATGGCCGTCATCGTGATCCAGAATGCCCATAATAACGGAAATCGTATGCTTGCCCCGAAGCGTTCTCCACAAGTTCGCATTTAACCTGACGGCAATATCCGCAATCGAGCCGTCCCGCGCCTCGGAACGAAGCATACCGACAAATGCCGATAACACCAGGGCGGCAGGCATTCCGTCTCCGGACACCATGCCTACGGCAAAAACGAGCCGTCCATGACCGATCTGCACCAAATCGTAAAAATGGCCGCCGATTTCTTCTCCCTCGCGAAGCTCTCCCCTCATGCGCCATCGGCCCAGAACAACTTCGCCTCTGCGCATAATGAGCCGCTGTACGCCCGCGGCGAGCCGTCTCTCTTTCTCCAGCCGGTCATACTCCGATACTTTCCGATATTGCAGCTCGTTATTGACCGCAGCCAGGCGGCCGGATTCGTACCGGGACACGATCGGAATCGGCTCCTGCATCCCGCCGGGCTTCGCCGCAACCGCTTGGCGCAGCTTCGCTATCATATCGCGCAGCTCGCGCAGGAAGCTGAAGCTCAAGATGGCGTATGCGACGAAAGAAATCGCTCCGGCGATTACCGCAATCGATACGAGTGATACATCCGAGAAGGTCCTTCCGTTCAATTGATCCTCCGCCGCGTTCCAAACGATCCGCAGCAGGGGAAAAATTACGGCGCAGACGAACGCTATAGTAAGCGGCCGCAAAAGTGACGTAAAGCGCAAGCTACGGGCCTCTTCACCGGATAGAACGGGCAGACTGCTCCTCAGCATACTTCGTAATATGCCGTAATATACAAAGGCCACACCCGATATCGCGGTAACGTTAAATAAAGTGCTTTTGATGTAATGCAGCCACCGGGACGGGTCATCTACAGCAACTAGCACATAAATTTGCCGTACTTGCGCAAACATCGTTCCAACGGCCAGAAACAGCCAAAATATGTTTTCGGGCAGTTTAATCAAATGGGTCCATAGCGGAAGCCTATTCGATCGCAGGAGTGGCGAGTCGGCTCCCCCATTCACCTCTTTTTCAACCGCTTTCAACCGGTTTCTCGTATATCCCGATGCCAGCAATATCCATAGGAAGAATGCGACGAAGATAAAGATTCCGCTGCCGATGATCCGGTCGGCCGAATATCCGCTGACATACCAGTTGGACAGCACCATGGCGGAAGCCGCAACAAAGGATACGGTCGTATAGACGGCAACAAGACGGGCATATAACCGGCGGGCATTTCCGGTCAAGGACGTTCACCTCGCAGCAGCTGCTTCGTTTCGGGAAGCGGCTTCACATTCAATTCCTCCCGGCAAACCTTCTCCAATTTGCGGTACCAGCGGTTCGCCTCAGCCGTTCTTCCCTGCTTCATCAGCATCCGGATCATATGCTGGTACGCCTCTTCCTCGGCCGGCCTCATTCGCAGCCACTCGGTGCAGCGGGCTTCGGCCGTTTCGTAATCGGTGCGATCCGAGGCGAACTGTACGAGCTTCTTGAGCGTCCCAGCCTGCATCTCCGCATAGTACGCCCTCAACTGGTCAAGCCAGTCCACGTACGGCAGATCGGGTACAATCTCGTCGTACAGCTGAATGGCTTGTTCGTAAAGCTCCACGGCCAGCTCTCGTTCATGTACCCACAATTGGTCGCCGACCCTTACCAACGAACGGTACTTCTCCACATCGGCATGCTCTATGAAATGCCCCGAAATTTTGACAATTCCTTCTTTGACGGTTATCGCTTGATCGCAATCTAGCGAGTCCCGCAGCACCTGCTTCAAACGGTGGATCGTGACATACAGCTGATTGGCCTGCTTATCGAAATCGCTCTCGGCAAAAAGGGCATCCACCACCTGATCGCGCGGACATGAATAATTCGGCTGCAGCAGCAAGTACAGGAACAGCTCCTGCGCCTTTTTCCTTTTCCAGGAAATATCTTTAACCTCGACCGTTCCGTTCGAGAACCGAATCGAGCCGAAGCAGGAAACGTTCCATTGCCGTTTATCGGCTTCCTGGCGCTCACCCTTCCCGGCACCGTCCGATAAAGCCTTCTTCATCGCTTGGATCTCATCACCATATGCCGACGCACATAACTTGTCATAAACCTCTGCCTGCCGCAGCGCGTGTTCCGCCCCTTCTTCGTCACGGTCCAACAGCTTCCGCTCGAATTCCAGCCGGGCAACATGAAACTGTACCGCCGCATCCGGAGCAAGCTTCCGCCTATCTTGTTCCAGCCGCTCCAGCTCGCGGACATCCGGAACGCCGCCGTTGCGGAGCAAAGCGAGCTGTCCATAGCAGCGCAGGATCATATCCAAGTGAACCGGCAGCCGGTTCGCCCTATCGATCATAGCAAAAGCGTCGCAAGCTTCCGGCCAGCGCTGCTCGCAGAAAAGCAGCATCGCTCCGAATGCCCGCTCGTAGACAGCGCCGACCGGGTCGCTGCCGCAGCGGAGACGCAGCATCGTCTGCAGCTCGATCAGCCGACGGCCTTGAGCCGGACCCAGATCAAGTATCATTTCAAGAGCGGTCCGGCCACTGTTCTCCATATCCCCGGCACGGTCAAACCATTCGAAGGCGCCTTCATAGAAACGGGCTCGGCTCGCTTCCTCCCCGACCAGCCGCGCTCCGCGGGCCAGAGCCAGCAATACGCAGCCGTCCGTTTCCGCCTCTCCGCCCCCGTATTCCGATTGCAGGAAACGGATCACGGTCTCCGCATCGGAATGGTCGCCGGACCGCATATAGACGGCGGCAAGCGACGCGAACGCCGACAGCAGCTCCTTCTGGAACGTTTGGCGTGCAAACGCTTTAACCGCTTTCTGCAGCAGCGCCTTCGCTTCCGCAAGCTTTCCCGCGTCGGCAAGCCGTTCCCCGACCATTTTTTGCAGCAGCGGCGATCGATCCGTCACCTCGTCCGGCAGCCTATCCAGCCATCCTGCGTCCGGCCGCCAGCCTTCGAGCATGGCGCATTCCAGCCGGATGACCGCCATCTCATAGTCCCCTTGTTCGATCCACCTTCTCGCATCATCCAACGACAATCACCGCGGTTTCCTTGTAGTCACTTAGGAACTTTAACGGAATTACTGCCCTGAATTCCGTTAAAGTTCCTTATTCAACAAACTATACGGTTCCCCTCTCGAAAGGTCGCAGCAGCGCAAAAAAAAGAACGGCGTCCGCCGCTCTTCTTGCTGCCGTCTACTTGACGAGCTGCCCCCGCGTAACGCCGAGCTGGTTCGTCGCTTTGAGCGTGCGCCATACGCTTGTACCGCTGATCGTTCCTTGCAGCGCACGGCTGTACAGATCGAGCACCTCGCGCACTTGATCCGGCGATTCTTCCAGAAACTCCACCCGATACGTCTCGAGACCCAGCTCGCGGAACTGCGGCAAATATTCCGCGCCGGATTGTTCGATCGCGTTGTATACCGTATTGCGGCATCCTTCATCAACGCGGACCGGGTGGGACATGCCGATTCGGTCCTGCAGCGAAACGCGATGATCCTCGCAAGGACGTCCACAGTTCGTAAAATCCGTTCCTTCGCTCAAGAATGTACAGTAAACGCAGTGCTCCGTATGGAACATCGGCAAATGCTGATGGATCACGATTTCCAGGTGCGAAGGATCGGTCCGACGAAGCAAATCGATCATTTGCTGGATGTTCAGGTCGTACGAAGGCGTTACCCGGCTGCAGCCGGCATCGACGAACAGGTCGACCGTCTTGTGATTCACCGCGTTAAGCGAGAAATCGCCGATCAGCTCCGGCCGGTAACCGTCCTTGCTCTCCGCGCGGTGCTTCATGAAGAAATACATCGCTCCGGTGTTCCGTACGAGCATGGCGTCCGGTCGAAGATTCAGCATATTTTTGAAATACCCGGTTTCGCCCGGCATATGGATACGCGGCGTAGCCAAAGCGATTTTCCTGCCTGCTGCGCGAACCGCTTCCATAGCGGCCGGGTACTGCTTAATAAATTCGAAGTCGGCGTAAATCCACTCTACATCGGTAGTCAATACCGCCTTCACCTGCTCCAGATTGCGGCACAGCGCTATCAGACGCGGCTGCTGCGTGCGAGCGCCCGCGGCTTCTGCCGAGAATGCCCCGATCGGCACTTGGCGATGCGCATCCGCATAGACGTCCACGCTGCGCTTCATATACTTGCGCGGCTTCTGGCGGGTCTCCTCCAGCTGCTCGACCGCGAGGCGGCGCATCTGATTCAGCTCTCTCATCGGAATAATGAGCGATCCTTCCAGATCGAGCTCCAGTCCGTTCAAGAAGCAGGTCGTGCCGCCGAGCCGTCCGAACTGCTCCTCGAACAGCGCCCGGTCCATCGGCCTTTTCTCCGCTTGCACGAGATGCAGCTCCGAATGCACTTCCACCGATTGCCCTGTCCGCTCGTCGGTCCATACGGACTGAAGCGGCTGTCCCAGCCGTCCGGTCACCTTGACGGTTACGGGAAATACGCGGTACGGCTTATCCGTCTCGAACGTTTGCCGCAATCTTTTATCCAAATGCGGATCGCTTGTTTTCCATATCCGGTCGCCGACGCGCACCCGCTTCAAATCGACATCGTTTCTCCCCGGCACGATCTCGATCAAGCCTCCTATCGCCTCGCCCTCGAGCTTCTGCCCTTTGCGCCGGATATCGTATACCCGCCCGCCTTCCTCGGGTTTCGTCGGATCTCCGGCGTCGAAGACAATGCCGTCTCCACGCTTCAGCGGCGCTTCCAGCTCGCATATTACGCCGTCGCGCAGAAGCTGCTTCACCCGGCCGAGGTATACGCCGCGGCTTTTCGGAAAGGTGCCCTCTACCAGCTGCTTGTTGTTCGTCCCCTTCAGGAACCCGTAGGTGAAGCCCCGCGAGAAGCTTTGCTGCAGCTCGCGCAGCTCTTCCTTCGTCGGCTTCGGGTCGCGTCCCGCGAAATAGCTGTCGATCGCCTTGCGGTATTTGCCGACAACGTTCGCCACATATTCGGGCGATTTGAGGCGGCCCTCGATTTTGAACGAGGTCACCCCGGCTTCGATCAGCTCCGGCACGAGCTCCAGAGCGGCCAAATCTTTCGGCGACAGCAAGTATGCGACATCGCCCATAGGCTTCTGCACGCCGTCTACCATCAAATCGTACGGAAGTCGGCACGCTTGCGCGCATTCCCCGCGATTGGCCGAACGTCCGCCCCACATTTCCGACGTCAAGCATTGGCCCGAATACGATACGCACAGCGCTCCGTGTACGAATACTTCCATCGGCAGCTTCGCCTGGTCGCCGATCTGCTTGATTTGCTTCAAATTATTTTCGCGCCCGAGCACGACCCTCTCGATATCGAACGGCTTCGTGAACTCGACCGCCTCCGGAGAAGTGATCGTCATCTGCGTCGAGCCGTGGATCGGGAAGTCCGGGGAAATGTCCCGGATCAGCTTGACCAGTCCGAGGTCCTGGACGATGACCGCGTCAACGCCCGCGTCGATGCACGCCTCGACCAGCTTCTTGGCGTCGTTCAGCTCCTCCTCGAACACAAGAATGTTGAACGTGACGAACCCTTTTACCCCGTACAGGTGCAGAAAGGACATAATGTCGGGCAGCTCGTCCATCGTAAAGTTTTTGGCCCGTACGCGGGCATTGAATTTGTCCACGCCGAAGAAGACGGCGTCGGCTCCGTTCGCCACAGCCGCCCTCAGGCAGTCCCAATCGCCGGCCGGCGCCAGCAGCTCGATATGTTCGATGCGAATGTCTTCGCGCATAGTTTCGTTCCTCCAATGCTTGCATGGAGCGGCTCGATTCCGCCCCCCCTTATCCTATTAGTTTACCAGAAAAGGGGCTGGTAATGCCATCGGAGCAAATTGGATCGATTCGGGCGGGCGCTACTGCTCCTCGCTCGGCACGACCATGCGCTTGATTGCCTCAAACGTAACGGGTGTGTAGTCCCAATGCTCCACGCTTACGTTGACATATTGGCTGCTCTCGTATTTCTGTCCATGGATGTGCCCATGGATATTCACGTAAGGTATATGTTTATTCATATACATCGGCTCGTGCGACAGAAAGAAGAACCCCCCGTATACGATCGGGTATTCGCTTACCTCGTGGAATCCGACATCCAACCACCACGACCGGGACCTTCCGCGATCGTGATTGCCCATGATCAATGTCTTCGTCCCATTCAACCGGTCGACGATAGCGCTTGTTTTCTCCTTGTTCAGAAAAGAGAAGTCGCCCAAATGAAAGACACGGTCGTCCGCGCCTACGACGGCGTTCCATTTCGCAATCATCTTCTCGGTCATTTCCTCCACATCGCCGAACGGTCTCGATTCGAAATCGATAATGTGCTTGTGCCCGAAATGATGGTCGGATATAAAGAAGACGTCGGCCACCCGTTACGCCTCCCCGCCCAGCTTCTCTACGACCTCGCTCCGCGTAGGCAGCGCCGGTATGGCGCCCCGCTTCGTCGTCGCGAGCGCTCCAACCGCATTGGCGAAACGGAGCGCGTCGACCGCAAACGTCGGGTCGGCCAGCGCCTCGCCGAGTGAGGCCGCCTGGACTCCGGCATCCGCAAGCCCCCACAGCAGTCCGCCGACGAAGCCGTCGCCCGCTCCGGTCGTATCGACCGGCTCCACTCGTACGCCTGGAACGGTTACGTCCCCCGTCTGCGTAAATACGCGGCAGCCAGCCGCGCCGAGCGTCACGACGACACAGCTCGGGCCTAGTCCGAGCATAAGCCGCGCGCCTTCTTCGATGCTGACGCCACCGTACAGGAAGCCGATTTCATCCTCGCTCACTTTGACAAGATCGGCCGACGGCAGCTGATCGAGTATCGTTCGCCGGGCAAAATCCGCATTCGCCCACAGCGGCAGCCTGACGTTCGGGTCGTAAGAAACGAGCGCGCCGAACGCTCTAGCCCGTCTCGCCGCATCCAGCGTCGCCGTCCGGCACGGCTCCGCTATAAGCGATACCGATCCGAAGTGGAAAATCGCCGCGTCCTGCAGCCAGGCGTCTTCCACCTCATCCTTGCGCAGCAGCATATCCGCCGCCGGATTGCGGAAAAACACGAAGTCGCGCTCGCCGTCTTCCCGCAGCGACACGAACGCGAGTCCGGTCCGGGCCTCGTCCGTTGCGACAAGCGCCGGCTCTACGCCGGCCTCCCCTAAGGCGGTATGCAAATAATCCCCGAACGGATCGCGGCCGACCTTCCCGATAAACCGCGAACGGCCTCCAAGCTTGGCTACCGCCGCGGCGACATTGGCGGGAGCGCCGCCGGCCGCTCGATGAAACGTATCGACTTGCGATAAAGGCAACCCATTCGACTGAGGCACGAAATCGATCAACAGCTCGCCCAAGCAAACTACCATTTTTTTCTCCATGGGTGCATCCTCCTCCAAACGGAACTCTTGCCTCGAATTATATCGAATGTATCGACAAAAGTGGAGACGAATCGGCAACTTTCTGCCGCCGCCGTCGTCAAATGTTTAACAAGCAACGCCTGAAATGCTATAATGGCACTAGTCCTTACACAGGTTGACGATGTTTTCAAACATTCATGGAACGACTATTCTACAAGTTTTGAGGGATTGCCTTGTCATTGCGCAAAAAAGCGGCCTGGTTCGTCGGGCTCCTGCTGCTAGTCGCAGTGTTCGCGCTCGTATTCGGCCACAAGCAGGAGCGGGTTCGGCTGCTGTACGCAAGCGGGGGGGATGCTTACGACCGGGCGGCTTATCTGAATTTCCAACAAGCGATTGTAGCAAATGCCGATGTGAGCCGACTTTCTCTCGATACGTTCGATGCGAAGCGGCTTCAGTCTTACGATGCCGTTTATTTGGACGTTTCCTTGAAGCAAACGCCCGCACTGCGGGAAGCCATACCCGATCTGGAAGCCTATGTGAAGCAAGGCGGCCATTTGTTCGTAGAGAACGAGCTGCTGAACGATTTGCCCAAGTCCCTTCTCGGCGCAGCCGACCTCACACCCGTCAAGGGGGCCGTTAAGCCGAAGTTCGACTACCCGCAAGTACGGGGAAATTTGCAAGGCATGCAAGACGTATTCAAGCAATTTGCGGACAACTTTACCGCACATGGCTACATAACCGATATGGATACGATGATGCCGGGATTCGATTGGGGGCTCGCGATCGTTCCTTCGACGGCGGAGCCGCTCGTATCGATGAACGGGCAAGCGCTGTACACGGTCAACCGGTACGGGCTGGGCACCGTGCTGGCGGCGAGCACCTTCCTGCCGAACCGGTATTTTATTACCGGCTTCGATCTGCAAAGCGGGATGGACGCAACCAAAGGCTTTCCGACGAAAGCGGCCAAGCACGATGTGTCGCTCAAGCAGCCAGGACGTTCGCTATACTTCGAATTCAAGACGGGGCTGCCGCAGGAGCCGTATTTCCATTTCGCTTTCGCCGCGGCGAATCATCTGCTCCGCAACGAATATTTGTCGTACGTCTCGAAGGAAACGCTCGGATACAGCCTGAAAAAAGTATTCGGCCCTTACGGCCGGCCGGCCATGGCCTATCAGAACCATTTCGAAGCCCTTCCCGCGATCGAGCATAAAGAAGGGATCGCATGGGCGGAGCAGCTCAAAACGTACAATCAAATCCCTTCGTTCTCGCTCGTTCGCTCGTCGTTCGACTGGCATCATTGGTACGAAGGCATTACGGTCCATCTGAATACGGGAACGACGGCGAAGCCGCAATTCGTCGGAGAGTTTCCGAACTCCTTCTATTCGAGCGGCACGCTCGTCACGAGTGAGAACATTCCGCTCACGGTCGGCCTGTACCCCGGCAAAAACCAGCTGGGGATGAAGCTGGAGCTTCCGTACCGGGCCTATCCTTCCCTTGCCGATTTAAACGGCGACGGGTTGGCTGATCTGATCGTCGGCAGCTTCGACGGCTATATATATCGTTACCAAAACGCGGGGAAACAAGTGTCCACCCAAATGGTACCCGAGGGGACCGCTTATCCCGACGGCTTCGGAGCGCCGCAGCAGCTGAAGCTTGCGAACGGGCAGACGTTCCGCACTGCAGGCTACTCGACGGTAACGGCGGCGGACTTGAACGGCGACGGCTTGACCGATCTGGTCGTCGGAAGCAAGGATGGCAGCGTCGTCGCCCTGCTCCAGCAAAGGAAAGGGGCTTTCGCCTCCGCCGTCCCTCTGCTGTCCGACGGTCAGCCGATTCGGGCGGGTTCCCACTCGGCTCCGGGAATCGGCGATATCGACGGGGACGGAACGATCGATCTCGTCGTCGGCGATGCGGACGGGCAGCTCACGGCTTACTCCGGCATTCCCGGCAAGCCGCTGCAATTTGGCCAGGCCCGGCCTTTGTTCCAAATTAAAGCCGCCTATGCGGCACCGGCTGTCCGCGATATGGATGGAGACAAGATCCCCGATCTCGTTATAGGCAATAGCGAAGGCGATCTTCTCGTATACACCCGGAGTGCGGGCAATTGGCTGCTGCAAGGACCGATTCAAGGCCGGACGAACAACCAGATGGGCACGAAAGCGCTCGTCGGCGGGCAGTACTCGGTGCCGCTCTGGGCCGACCTGAATCATGACGGCAAGGAAGATTTGATCGTAGGACAGCTGCAGTACAGCAAGCCGGTTCCGGTCGACGATCCCGCCTTTCCTTTCAAGAAAGAGCTGCAGGAGTTTCTCGATTACGCCGGCAAGAACAAGCTGGAAATCGTCCCGCACGTATACGTGCACAGCTTCCTCAGCTCCGAGCAGGAGAAGCTGGAGCTGCAGCTGCAACGAAAGTCGTTCGCCGCGCTCGGCCTGCCATGGACCCAGACGGGAACGAACCAGCATACTTGGCGCATCAATCAGGCCGACCGGCTGCAGACGCTGCGCAACGAGAATGAAGCCGACATCTGGTACAACTTCGGCTTCAAGCCGTCCGACAGCCCGACAGAGCCGCAGTGGGGCCAGGACTTCATCTGGAGCTTCCCTTTCCTGCTGGACGATGACCGTCTGAAGACGCCAATGCTGCTTCATGCGCCCGGCTTCATGTTCAAGCTGGACGACAAGGGCGGAACGACGGACATTTATAGATCGTTCGCGATGCTGGACATGCCGATCGATTATTTCGAGCATATCGAATATCAGTACAACGATCCGGATAAACAGAATATGATGAACACGTTCGTAAGGTTTTTCGACGAGCTGCGGACGTCTTACGACTACAACTTTATGGCCGAGCCGCAAATGGCCCGCTCGTTCCTTGCCACGATGAAAAGCGATATCCGGGTGGAGCGCCCTTGGCTCGTCTATGCGATCGATAAGCTGAAAACGAAATTCGGCAAAGGCCTGCACTTGACGCTGTCCATCTCGGCCAACACCGATCAAGTACCGGGCATGGCCGGGGAATACCGCGATACGGCCGGCGTCGTATTCGAGCCGGGTGAACGCTATGCGGACTATCCGTTCGCAACGGACTCTCCCGCCTTTACGAAAAAAGGGGACAAGCTGTACGTCGGACTCGGCCTGCGCCGTCTGACGAGCGTCTCCGTCAACTGGGGGGCCGAACCGTTCCATATCGTCCGCTCCAACGTTCCCGTCCGGATCGAGGACAACGGCACCGCCTGGACGATCCGGCTCGACTCCGACGGCATGCAGCAGATCAAGCTGTACGGGCCGCGGCCGCTGCATATTGCTGGAGAGGACTTGAAGATCGAGAAGGATCCCGGGGACAACTTGTATACCGTCACCCATTTCGGGGCCAAGACCAGCATTACCGTTACGATGCCGAACGATTAATCCACCAGATTGTTCTAAAGGAGACTTGAGCGATGGAAGACATTATGCTGGAACTGGAGCGCCATATTCGGGAGCGCTACGAAATCGAAGACGGTGACGACGACTTCACGACCGATGTCCATTTGTTCGACTATGGGTTCATCGACTCGATCGGAGCTACCGCCCTGATCGCTCATATCGAGAAAACATACGGGATCCAAGTGACGAATCAGGATTTGATGCTGTATCCGCTTAACACGATAAGGGAGATCTCTACCTTTATCGCCGCCAAGAAGGGGAGGTAACGCCATGCACACTGATAACGCGATCTCTTGCGTCATTTCCTTGGATCGGCTCGACCCGAACCAGCACGGACAGCTCAAATACGCCTCCGCCTTCGTTAGCGAGCATATCGACGACATTCGCCTGGAGAACGGGACGCTGACGGTCACCCACCACGCTCCGGACGGCGGGGAACGAATCATAGCCGGCGTTGAGCGGCTGATCGAACGGTTCTCCAAGGGCGACTTCGGCTTCAAGGAGCATATCCTGTTCGAGCATCGCGGCGCGATGCCATACCGAGGCGATATTATCGCCGATCTGGTCGAAGCGAAGACGATCAAGGTGCTCGAGCCGGGACTGTTCATTTTCCGCGAACCGTTCTCGAGCCTGCTTCGCTTCTTCGACGACACGTTCGTGCAGCGGATCGCGAACGCCTTCGGAGCGAAGGAAGAGTCGTATCCGGCTGTTATCCATCTGTCTACGCTTGATAAAACGAACCATTTCACTTCGTTCCCGGAGCATCTTCATTTCCTGAGCCATCTGCGGGACGATCTGGACGTCATCGAATCGTTCTCCGAATCGATCCGGCAATCAGGCGGCTGGAAAGCCGAAGCTCCGCTCGATTTGAACCGGAATATGCCGAAGCCCCGCTTCGCGATGAACCCTTCGACGTGCTATCATTGCTACGAAGGGCTTCAAGGCGAGACACTGGAGGGGGATGGCATCGTCGCGACCGCAGTTGCGAAATGTCACCGGTACGAATCGAAAAACCATGCCGACTTCGGCCGACTGCTCGATTTCAGCATGCGGGAAATCATTTTCGTCGGCAAACCGGAGTTCGTCCGCGACAACCGTATGAAGGCGGTAGAGCACCTGAAGCAGCTCGCCATGGAATGGGAAATCGACTGCCTGATCGAGAACGCGAACGACCCGTTTTTCACGAACGATTTCCAGGTGAAAGCTTCGTTCCAGCGCAATCAGGAGATGAAGTACGAGATGCGGCTGACGATTCCGTATATCAACAAATCGATCGCCTGCAGCTCCGTCAACTTTCACAGCACCGCCTTCGGTACCGCCTTTGATATCAAAACCGGCAAACGGCCCGCCACTACAGGCTGTGTCGGCTTCGGACTCGAGCGGTGGGTGTTCGCTTTCCTTGCCCAGTTCGGCCTGAACGAGGAAGGCTGGCCGGCGGCGTTCCGCGAGCAGTATCACGCTTGGCAAACCAAAAAAAGATAACGAGTGATTCGCGTGAAATTATGGACTCATGTGAGAAAGAACGGATTCGTGCTGATGCTCGTCATCGTGTTCCTGCTGATCGACGCATTCGCCGCATGGCGGGACCCGATGACGAACTCCCGGAGGTTCGAGAAGGACGATTTTACGAAAACGTTGTTTCACCACCAGTGGGATCGTTCCGGTCCCGTTTTTTTTGGCAACTCGGCCGTCACCGGGGCTTACATGGAAGACAAGGCGCAAATCCCGCTCGTGGAGATGGGGATGTCTTACGGCAAAATAACCGATCTGCGCGAAATTTTACGGCGCGGCCTCTATGAGCCCGAGGAACAGCTCGTCGTCGGTATCGACGTCCACACGATGCTGGACAAGATGCAGACAGACCCCCGTTTCCCGTGGTCCAAGCCTTCGTACAGCCCTTACATGTTCTATTACCGCGACTACTTCCAGGATGCGGGCGGAGAATGGATCCGCAATTTCTGGGCGGGGATACGCAAGGGAGAGATCGACTTCCGTACGTACGAGCCCCGTTGGATCGACAAAGAGCTGTACTTCGGGCGCGAGACAGCCGAGCAGCTGAAGAAAGACTGGGAACGTTACGAAGCCAACTACAGCTGGATGCAGCTTGGAGATATGGCCGACAATCTGGATGCGCTCGATTGGGTAATCGGCTATGCCAAGGAGCATGCCTTGCCCCTTAAGGTCGTATGGATGCCGCTCAATCCGGATGCCGCCTATCCGCAGCCTGCTTATTGGAAGCAGCTGAAGGAACGGGTCAATGGAGCGCTGAATATTAACGCGATTCCCGTCCTCGACTTGTCCGACGCCTTCAAGCCGGACGAATTTCACGATCTCGTCCATTTGAACCGCGAGACCGGCGCGCCGAAATTTACTGCGGAGGTGGACCGATGGCTGCGATCTTTCGGAAAATCGGCGAAGTGATCGTGTATGCGATCATGCTCGCTCTGGTAGCCATTTGCTTTACGGGCAAAGGGCTGTTTATTTACGAAGGCTTTTGACCGACCGCCCATTCGCTAAAGGAGCCCGCCCATGTCTTATTTGTTGAACCTGCACGCTTTGGCCGCCTTGCTCGGTATGGTCTTCGTGCTGATGCTCACACGGCGATGGCCGCACAACAAACGAATACTCGTGCTCTTGTTCAACCTGTGCTTCCTATACTTGTTCAGCCGCAAGCTGTTCCTCTTCTCGGCGGTGTATGTACTTGTCAACTACGCGGGATACGTGTGGATGTGCTACGCACCTAGAGGAAGGAGACTGTTGTTCGGCACGGCGATCATCGCGAATGTCGCGGCCGTCTCTTCGCTCAGGCTGTTCGGGATGAAGCTGTTCGAGCACCCGTTGTTTGATACGATCTATTTATTCGGACTTATCTACACCGTACTCAAAGTGATCGACGCTTATTACTTCGCCTATTACGTCGGCAAGGACAGCAAAGCGCCGTTTCTCGACTTCGTCAACTACCTGCTGTTTATCCCGACGTTCACCTCGGGACCGATCCTGAAGTTCCGCGACTTCATAGCCGACGCGAAGAAGCCTTACGCCGTTACGGCGGCTGATTTCGAAGCCGGGATCAAGCGCATCATACTCGGCTTGTTCAAGAAAGTCGTGCTCGTGGCCGGCATGACCGTCGTGTTCAAAGACGTGCTGGAGCACGATCTGCAAGTGTACCACAGCTTGTTTCTAATGGTATGGTTTTATGCGCTCATCTATTTCGACTTCTCCGGTTACTCCGATATCGCGATCGGCTTCGGCCGGCTGATGGGCTATACGATTCCGGAAAACTTCAAGCAGCCGTTCCTGTCGCCTACGCTCACCCAATATTGGCGCAATTGGCACGCTACGCTCGGCGATTGGTTCCGCGATCATATCTTCATGATCTTCTCGCGTAAATATTCGTCCCGCGGCGCGGCGGCCGGCCTGTCCATCGTAATTATGGTGTGCATCGGCTTATGGCACGGCTTTTCCTGGCTGTACTTGCTCTGGGGTGTGTATCATGGCGTGCTGATGGCTCTGGAAAGCCTTCTGAAGCTGTCGCTCGTCAACCGAAAGAAGGTATCGTCCGGCTACTTCTTTTTCCGCTGCGTGTGCACGCAGCTGCTCGTGACGGCTGCGGTCATTGTGTACAGCGGGAATTCGGATGTCGTCCTGCGTATTTATAGAGGGCTATTGAACTGGTAGAGCGAATGAGCAATGATACGCTAACGAATGAAAACACCCTTGCAATCGCAAGGGTGTTTTCATGTCGTTCCTTATTCCATTCCAGAGCTATATGTCGTTTAGCCCATCCAGCTTTGTACCATGAAAATGTCCAATACGATAAACACGAACAGACTGAATGCGGCAAATCCGATCGCGAATTTATTTTTTACCTTTGCGCCGACCAATCTCACCACGGCGACGATCAAAAGGATCGTGAATACAATCATGAAAAAGTCGAATGTGTGGAAGTTGGATGCACTTGCCGCAGCAGCTTCATCTGCCAAATACATAGCTTGGGACCTCCTTAAGGTTAAACGTCACGTTGTGTGATAATTGCGTCAACTTTCGCATATTCACACTTGGTGTGAAAATTGCACTTATACCGCATATTCACACTTAGTGTGAAAATTGCACAATTATTCGCATATTCACACTTATACTCATCTTCATCTATGTTATCGTGCAAAGTCAATCGTTGCAAGCAAATTCTGCATTGTTAACAAGTTTGTCACCATTTTGACGACAACGATTCGGCATTCTTTTCTTATCACGAATTCCTATATCACTCATAAGAACAATTGATAATCGACCGGAACCAAAACGCACCTCTCCGCATTTACGCATTCTACAAAATGTGATAGTATCAGCATAGCTTATCATACTCTTTTTGTCGGATTTATGCACATTATGGGAGGTACTTCAAGTGGCTTATGAACCGATATGGACTTCGGACCCGTCCAAGCTGAATAAAATGGAACTGGTCAAGCTGGAAAAGGACGGGCTCGATGTCATCCGGACAATCATCGAGAAATATGCAAAGGAAGGTTACGACTCTATTCCGGAAGACGAGAAGAACCGGTTCAAATGGGCCGGCGTATACGAACAAAAGCCGAAAGACGGATATTTCATGATGCGCGTACGCATCAACTCGGGAATACTGAGCACCGATCAAGCCCGTGCGCTGGCGCTTATCGCCAAAGACTACGGACGTGATCTGATGGATATTACGACGCGCCAGGCGATTCAATACCACTGGCTGCGCATCGAAGATATGCCGGATATTTTCAAGAGACTCGAAGCCGTAGGGCTGTACTCTTACGAAGCTTGCGGAGATTGCCCGAGAACGATAGTAGGCAATCCTCTTGCCGGCATCGATAAGGACGAGCTGATGGATACGACGGCGCTCGTCAACGAAGTCAACGACTTCTTCTTGTTGAACCGAGATTTTTCCAACCTGCCCCGCAAGTATAAGATGTCCATCTCTTCTAATATTTATAACAACGCTCACGCCGAAATCCAGTGCCTTGCTTTTACCCCGGCGACGAAGACGATCGACGGCGAGGAAGTGCTCGGCTTCCATGCATGGGTTGGAGGAGGCTTGTCCGCGAAGCCGCATCTGGCGAAGCAGCTTGACATGTTCGTTCGTCCGGATGAGGTGCTGAAGGTTGCAATCGGCGTTACGACGATTTATCGCGACTACGGTTACCGCGAGAAGCGCCACCATGCGCGCCTCAAATTTTTGGTCGCCGACTGGGGAGCCGAGAAGTTCCGCGACAAGCTGGTCGAGCTGATCGGGGACATGCCTTCCCGCGGCGAGGACAAAACCGTAGGCTGGCAGGCCGCTTATTTCGACGGCGTACATCCCCAGAAGCAGGCGGGGCTGAACTATGTCGGTCTGAACGTACCGGTAGGAAGATTGAGTGCCGATGAGTTCATCGAGCTCGCTCGCCTGGCGGACGAATACGGCGACCGTACGCTGCGTACGACCGTCTCGCAAAACATTTTGTTGTCCGGGGTGCCGGATGGCAAAGTGGAAGCTTTGCTGAAGGAAACGGTGCTCGAGCGTCTGACACCGACACCGAAACCCTTCATGAGCCGGACAGTTTCTTGCACCGGCAACGAATTTTGTAATCTGGCCGTCGTGGAAACGAAAGAGCGCGCACGTACCGTGGCGGAGTATTTGGATAGCCGTGTCGAGCTCGACGAAGACATTCGGATCCACTTTATCGGATGCCCGAACGCTTGCGGCCAGAAGCATATCGCCGATATCGGCCTGCAAGGCGCACTCGTTAAAACGCCGGACGGCATGGTCGACGCATTCGATATCGCCGTCGGCGGTATTCTCGGTCCGGGCGCCAAGTTCAACGAGCCGCTCAAAGGCCGCGTGAAAGGCGACGACGTCGGCTCCGTATTGGCCCAGCTCATTTTGTTCTACAAAGAAAATCGCAGCGCCGAAGAAACGTTCCACCAGTTCGTTGGGCGCGTAGGCATTCCGGCGTTCCAGGAAAAATTGACGCAAATATTGGCTTCTTGATTCCAAGAGGCGGTTCCCTTATCTGAGGCCGCCTCTTCTTTCTTTTGCTTCGCCTATTCTGCCGATGTCAGTCAAATGAGCCGGTACATACATGAATGGGAGGAAAGAACCGCCGACTGTTGTCTGGTACACTGGCTTTTAACTCTGGTATATCCCAAAAGGAGATGAACGTATTGGATAACGAAGCAGGAGTATAGGGCAATCGACTAATCGTCCATACTCGCGGGCGTCCCTACGAAACGGTATACCACCCCAAACCGTTGTGGTAAAATGGTGAAAACTTACCGTTAGGAGTGGATAGCATGATTGCCCAGCGTCCCGTCCTGCTTCACGACTTTCGATACCGCAGCGGCACTCCCATACCTGTCAGGCTGCATGGTCCGCACCATTACGAGATTCGCTACTTTCACGATGGCAATGGCGAATATCGGCTTGGCGAGAGTACGCTATCGCTTGCGGCCGGCGACTTGCTGATTGCGGACGGGACGAAGCAGCACGGACAGCGGGATGAGGGGCACTTCGGCACCCTTCATACGAGCATCTTGTTTCATCCGTCCGTACTAAGGACGATCGGAGCACAAGTAAACGGAATCGATTTACTGCTGCCCTTCGAGGTACTCGGCCACTTTCATACGAGATTGACGGGCTCGGCGATGTCGGAATGCGAGTCCATCTTGCTTAGAATCGCCCGATTTCACCCCGGTGCCGATTGGGTTTGCTTCAATCGGCTGGTCATGGCTTTTTCCGATCTGCTCATTGTTTTGTACGCCCAATGCGAGCCGGCCATGAAAGCATTGAACTATACGTTGTCCGACAAAGAACGGAATGTACGGAAAATGATCGCTTTCCTTGAAACCGCATTCAATGAAGACTTGTCGCTGGATGCCATGGAGAAGGAGCTCCATTTGAGCAAACAATACATGTCCAAAATTTTCCGCGAAAATACCGGCATGACCATATTCGATTATTTGTACCGTAGACGCGTCGACCATGCGAAGCGGCTTCTTCATATGCAGAAGGAGTGCTCGATTACGGACATATGCTTCCAGGCCGGTTTCAAAAACGTTTCCCATTTCAGCCGTCTGTTCAAAGAACGCGTAGGCATGACACCGGAAAACTACCGCAGGCTGGTCAAACCCGAGCTGCCTGATCAGGCGGACCACATATCAAACATGGTCAACTAAGACCGCATTCAGATGAACGTAAGAAAAGCGCGGCTTATGTCGCTATGATACAGTTGAGAAGTCGGGAATATTCGAGAACGTCCGGGGGAAGGGAGGGAGACGAAGCTGATTTTGTCGCGAAATTACCCGCTTTTCAACGAATATTATTATCAATGGCAATCTCCTTTTGTTAAAACGTTTCATACACATCCGCAATACGAAATTTATTACTTTCATCAAGGAAAGTGCGATTACTTGATCGGCGATCAGGTGTATACGCTTGAGCCGGGCGACGCTATTATTATGAACGGTATGACGAGACACGGTCCGATTGTCCAGCGCGATGCGGAATATGTGCGCTCGATGTATTCTTTCTATCCGGAAATGGTCCGCGTCTTTCATCCGATGCTCGGGCCGCTCAATCCGCTTCGGCCGTTCGAAACATTGAAAAACTGGAGAATCCGGCTGCGCGGAGAACAGAAAGAAGAAGTTGAGGATATTTTACGTCGGATCAACAAGTACTACTATTGCCAACAGGCGATCGAATTCAACCGGTTTCTTGTTGCATTCTTCGATTTGCTGTGGATTTTTTACGACGAATGCCGATCCGACATGGAACGATCGACCGAGGGCAGCGGGGCGTACGAATCCGAGAAGGAGCGAAATGTACAAACGATCATTTCGCTGATCGAAGAGCGGTATTCGGAACGGATTACACTGGATATGCTTGAGAAAAGCGTATTTATGAGCAAGCACCATTTGTCGCGCATATTCCGCGAGCTGACCGGTATGAGCATTATCGACTATTTGTATAAATACAGAATCAATCAGGCCAAAATCAGGTTTATATGTAACAGGAACAGCGCCGTTAACGAGGTGTACCGGGAAGTCGGGTTCCAAAGCATGGCCCATTTCAGCCGGTTGTTCAAAAAGTTCGTCGGGCTTTCCCCCGAGCAGTTTCGCAGGAAGGTGCAGCCTTTTCTGCTAAACCCTTTGGAGCTTCGTCTCCCCGTCTTCCCCGAGACCGTTCCCCCCCAAAAAAGGAAATAAGGGAGGTCTTTCACTATGGGATCACGGAAATGGGCAGCTGCTCTTTCCTTATTAAGTATCGGATTACTGGCCGCATGCGGAACGAATACGGAGAACGGCAAATCCGGTTCGAGCGGCAAAGAACCTCAACCGCTCGCCGATCCGACTACCCAACCAGCCAATCTCGTCATCTTCGACACGACAGGCGAGAAGGTTGAACTGCTCATGGATAAGTACGGAACGAAGCTGAAGGAGAAATTCCCGAAGTTCAATTTCGAGATCGTTCAGAAAGTCGACAGCAAAACTTTGCCCAATCTGATTACGGGCGGAACGCCCATCGATATAGTGGTCGAATCAACGGGCGTTTCCGTGCTTGAGTACGGCCTTCAGGACGATATTAGCGATCTGATCGCCAAGTATAAGTTCGATTTGAATCGCCTGGAGCCGACTACGGTGGAAATCCAACGCAAGCTGGCGGGCGGGGGCCTCTACGGGCTTCCGACTTGGACGCGTTCGATGGCGCTCTACTACAACAAGGACTTGTTCGATATGTTCGGCGTATCGTATCCGAAGGACGGGATGACTTGGGATGAGCTGTACGAATTGACCCGCAAGATGACCCGCTCCGAAGGAGGCCGCCAATACAAGGGCTTGACGATGGCGTTCGAATTCGGGCTTATGCTGAACCAGCTCGAGGCACCGAGCCAGGATGCCGCTTCGGGCAAAGCGTTGTTCCTGCAGGACGGCTTCAAGAAGGCATTCGAGAATCAGGCCCGTTTTTACCAAATAGCCGGCAACGGACTGCCCGGCAACCGGTTCTATTTGGATAATCAACAAAATCCGTTCTATAAAGACAAGACGGCCGCGATGTTCTTGACTCTGACCGGCGCCGAAAAAATTTATAAGGATAGCGTGAATTGGGACATTGCCTCGTTCCCCGTATTCCCGGGAAAGGAAGGGATCGGTTCCCAATCGTATCCGACTTACTTCTTCTTGAGCAAAACTAGCAAAAACCGTGAAGCCGCCTTCCAGGTGCTAAACTACATGACTTCGGACGAATTCCAGAACTACTCCGCTCGCTCCGGCAATATTACGATCTTGAAGGATACATCGGTCATGAAGCAGTTCGCCGTCGATCTCCCGTACGTGAAGGGTAAAAATATGAAGGCGGTGCTTCCTGCCAAATATGCCGTACCGACCCTCAAAACGAAACATAATGGGATCGCCAATAAGGAATTGCTTGCCGCACTCGAAGCCGTATCCAAAGGCGCGGATTATGTAACGGCATTGCGTGAAGCGTCAGAACGGAACGATAAAGAGGTAGGCAGCTTGTCGGGAAAGTAACCGCGTGCATTTAAAAATAGCCCGGGAATGGACATAAGACGTTCCATCCCGGGCTATTGGCTTTACACTACCGCATTCTCCTGCAGCTGACTTTCCTTCTGCTGTTCGGTTCTCGCCCGATCCCGCTCCAGTATCGGCTTCAAGTACTTGCCTGTGTAAGATGCGGCTACTTGGACGACTTCCTCCGGCGAACCGGCGGCCACGATCGTACCGCCGCGGCTGCCGCCTTCCGGTCCCAGGTCGATCAAATAGTCCGCCGTCTTGATTACATCCAGATTGTGCTCGATGACCAGTACCGTCTCTCCGCTGTCGACCAGACGGTGCAGCACCGTCAACAAACGGTCGATATCGTCGATATGCAGCCCCGTCGTCGGTTCGTCCAAAATGTAAATCGTCTTGCCCGTGCTTCGCCGGTAAAGCTCGGCGGCGAGCTTCACCCGCTGCGCTTCCCCGCCCGACAGCGTCGTAGCCGGTTGTCCGAGCTTCATATAACCGAGACCTACATCAAGCAGCGTCTGCAGCTTCCGGTGAATGCGCGGGATGTTCTGGAAAAACTCGCAGCCGTCCTCAATCGTAAGCTCCAGCACTTCGGCGATGTTTTTCCCTTTGTACTTAATGTCCAGCGTCTCGCGATTGTATCGTTTCCCTTTGCATACCTCGCAAGGCACGTATACGTCCGGCAAGAAGTGCATCTCAATCTTGATGATGCCGTCCCCGCTGCACGCTTCGCACCTTCCGCCTTTGACGTTGAAGCTGAAGCGGCCCTTCTTGTAGCCCCTCACCTTCGCTTCCGTCGTGTTCGAGAAAACGTCCCGGATATCGTCGAACAAGCCGGTATAAGTGGCCGGATTCGAACGGGGCGTTCTGCCGATCGGCGACTGGTCGATGTCGATCACTTTCTCGATATGCTCGAGCCCCGCTATTTCTTTATGCTCGCCGGGGCGCAGCTTCGCCTTGTTCAGATCGCGGGCAAGCGCCTTGTACAAAATATCGTTGATCAGCGTGCTTTTGCCGGAGCCGGATACGCCGGTAACGCAGCTGAACACGCCGAGCGGAATTTTGACGTTTACGCCGCGCAAATTGTTTTCCTTCGCTCCTTTGACTTCAAGCCATTTGCCGTTCGGCTTGCGTCTCGGACTCGGCACGGGAATAAACTTTTTGCCGCTCAAGTATTGTCCGGTCAACGAGTTCGGGTCTTTCATAATTTCTTCCGGCGTCCCTTGCGCCACTACTTGTCCGCCATGAATGCCCGCACCCGGTCCGATATCGATAATATAGTCCGCCGCCAGCATCGTATCTTCGTCATGCTCGACGACGATTAGAGTATTGCCCAGATTGCGCATATGCTCCAAGGTCTGGATCAGCCGATCGTTATCCCGCTGATGCAACCCGATGCTCGGCTCGTCCAAAATATATAACACGCCCATCAAGCTGGAGCCAATCTGGGTCGCCAGCCGTATCCGCTGCGCTTCTCCGCCGGACAACGTTCCCGCCGAACGGTTGAGCGACAAGTAATCGAGCCCGACGTTGACGAGAAATCCGAGACGAGCTTCAATTTCTTTCAGCACCAAATTGGCGATCGTCCGTTCCTTATCGGTCAGCTCCAACGATTGAAAGAAGGTGGCCGCCTCCCCGATGGACAGGTGGGTGACGTACGCCATGTTTTTGCCGGAGATCGTAACGGCCAAGCTTTCCCGCTTCAACCGATGGCCTTTACAGCTTTGGCACGGCTTCGCACTCATATATTGCTCGATATGCTCCCGGATGCCGTCGGATCCGGTCTCTCGGTACCGCCGCTCCAGATTGCGGACGATGCCCTCGAAAGGAACGAGCGCTTCCTTCGTAAATCCGAAGTCGTTCTCGTAACGGAACTTGATCTTCTCCCCGCCGGTTCCATACAAAATTTTCTTCATATGGTCCGTGCTGAGCTCGGAAACGGACACATCCTTCGGAATATCGTAATGCTCGCACACGGCAGCCAAAAATTGCGGGTAGTAGTTCGAAGTGCTGCCGGCCCACGCTTCGAAAGCGCCTCCTTCTATCGTGAGCGCCGGATTCGGCACAAGAAGGTCCGGGTCCACAATCATTTTTGCGCCCAACCCGTCACAATCCGGACATGCTCCGAACGGACTGTTGAACGAGAACATGCGCGGCGCCAGCTCCTCGATGCTGAAGCCGCATTCCGGACAAGCGAGCTTCTGGCTGAACAGCAGCTCCTCTTGCTCCATAACGTCGACGATAACGCGACCGTCGGACAGCTTCAACGCCGTCTCCAGCGAATCCGCCAGACGGGCGTGAATGTCGTTCTTCACGACGATCCGGTCGACGACCACTTCGATCGAATGCTTTTTGTTTTTCTCCAGCTCGATTTTCTCGGACAAATCGCGAATTTCGCCGTTGACGCGGACACGGACGAAGCCCTGCTTCTGAATGTCCGCGAGCAGCTTCGTATGCTCGCCTTTGCGCCCCGATACGATCGGCGCCAATATTTGCAGCTTCGTCCGCTCCGGGTATTCCATGATCCGGTCTACCATCTGCTCGACCGACTGGGCCGTTATTTCGATTCCATGATCCGGACAATGCGGACGCCCGATTCTCGCGAACATGAGACGAAGGTAGTCGTATATTTCCGTTACCGTTCCGACCGTCGAACGGGGATTGCGGCTCGTCGTCTTCTGGTCGATCGAAATAGCGGGCGACAGCCCCTCGATCGAATCGACGTCGGGCTTATCCATTTGTCCGAGAAATTGCCGGGCGTAAGCGGACAGCGACTCGACGTATCGCCGCTGCCCTTCCGCATAGATCGTATCGAAGGCAAGCGACGATTTGCCCGATCCGCTTAATCCGGTCAGTACGACGAATTTGTCGCGAGGGATCGTCACGTCGACATTTTTAAGATTATGAGCTCGCGCTCCTTTGATAACGATGCGGTCTTGTGCCATTTTGGATCATCCTTTCCGGGGTGAAACCGTACCTTCCTTCATCATAGCACGCATGTCGGCTGCGAGAAACGTTCACCCTGCTGGAAAACCTTTCTCCGACATGCGCCAGACTTACTGCGCCTTCAGCTCCAATATCGCATCGCGCAGCTCCGCTGCCCGCTCGAACTGCAAGTTTTTGGCCGCTTCTTTCATTTCCGCCTCGAGACGTTCGATTACCGACGCGCGGTCTTTCTTGGACATTTTCTCCGACTTGATATCGGCCAAATAATCGGCCTTCTGCTCGGCCACCTTCGTCGCCTCAATCACGTCGCGCACCCGCTTCTGGACTGTCTGCGGCGTAATGCCGTGCTGCTCGTTGAAGGCGATCTGGACTCCGCGCCGCCGCTCGGTCTCGCGTATCGCCTTCTCCATCGAGTCGGTCCGCTTGTCCCCGTACATGATGACCCGGCCGTTCGCATTCCGGGCGGCCCGGCCGATCGTCTGGATAAGCGACCGTTCCGCGCGCAAGAAGCCTTCCTTGTCCGCATCGAGTATCGCGACGAGCGACACCTCCGGCAAGTCCAAGCCTTCGCGCAGCAAATTGATGCCTACCAGCACGTGATACGTGCCGAGACGCAAATCGCGCAGCAGCTGCATCCGCTCCAGCGTCTTAATATCCGAGTGCAAATAACGCACCTTAATGCCGAGTTCCTTCAAATAGTCGGTCAAATCCTCCGACATCTTCTTCGTCAGCGTCGTGACGAGCACTCTCTCGTCCTTCGCGATCCGTTCGTTGATCTCGCCGATCAGATCGTCGATTTGCCCTTTGGTCGGGCGCACCTCGATGATCGGGTCAAGGAGGCCCGTCGGACGTATAATCTGTTGCACCATCGTAGGGCACTGCTCAATCTCGTAGGGGCCGGGCGTTGCGGACACGAATATCGCCTGGCTTACTTTCTTCTCGAACTCCTCGAACCGCAACGGCCGATTATCCAGCGCAGACGGCAGACGGAAGCCGTGGTCCACGAGCACTTCCTTCCGTGCCCTGTCTCCGTTGTACATGCCGCGTATTTGCGGCAGCGTCACATGCGATTCGTCGACGATAACGAGCATGTCGTCGGGGAAATAATCGAACAGCGTATACGGAGTGGCTCCGCGCTCGCGGAACGTAAGCGGGCCCGAGTAGTTCTCGATTCCCGAGCAAAATCCCATCTCATGCATCATTTCCAGGTCGTAACGGGTACGCTGCTCCAGCCTTTGCGCCTCCAGCAGCTTCCCCTGAGAGCGCAGCTCGGCCAGCCGCTCCTCCAGCTCGCGCTCGATATCGACCAGCGCAACCTTCATCGTATCCTCGTGGGTTACGAAGTGAGAAGCCGGGAATATCGCGATATGGTCGCGTTCCCCGATAATTTCGCCGGTCAGTACGTCGATTTCGGTAATGCGCTCGATTTCGTCTCCGAACAGCTCGACGCGTACGGCTTGCTCCCCGCGGGAGGCAGGGAATATTTCGATGACGTCGCCGCGCACGCGGAACGTGCCGCGCACGAAGTTCAAATCGTTGCGCTGGTACTGGATGTCTACGAGCTTGTGAAGAATTTCGTTGCGCGGGCGCTCCATCCCGGTACGCAGCGACAGCACCAGGTTCTTGTATTCGATCGGGGAGCCGAGACCGTAGATGCACGATACGCTGGCCACGATGATGACGTCTCTTCGTTCGAACAGCGAGCTGGTGGCGGAGTGGCGGAGCTTGTCGATTTCTTCGTTGATGCTGGAGTCCTTCTCGATGTAGGTGTCGCTGGAAGGAATATACGCTTCGGGCTGGTAGTAATCGTAATAGCTGACAAAATACGACACGGCATTATTAGGGAAAAACTCCTGGAACTCGCTGCAAAGCTGAGCCGCCAATGTTTTGTTGTGTGCGATGACAAGCGTCGGCCTGTTCAGCTGCGCGATCACTTGGGCCGCCGTAAACGTCTTCCCTGTCCCGGTAGCCCCGAGCAGCGTCTGGTACCTCTTCCCTTCGTTCACTCCCTGCACAAGCTCGCCGATCGCCCGTGGCTGATCGCCCTGCGGCTTGAATTCCGACATCAATTGGAACGGTTTGTTTGAAAGTACGATATCGCTCATCGTTTCTCCCTCACTGGGTCTTTCGACTCTATTGGTCCTTTCGGCTCTGGCCGATATATGGTATGACATGAAGATTGCCGAATGTTTGTTCTCATCATTATACCTCTTTTCCCGAATTGTTGCAAATTTTCAAACAAAGGGTGTGGGTCGGAACGTATGGATTTAACTACAATAGTCGGCATTGCGCTGGGGCTGCTAGCGCTTGTCGGCGGTTTTTTGCTGGATGGGGGCCATATAAGCGGACTGCTCGTATTCAGTGCGGCCATCATCGTATTCGGGGGTACGATCGGGGCGGTCATCGTCAGCTTTCCGAAATCGCACCTCAAGCAAATCCCGAAGGCGATCAGCCTTGCGTTCCGGGAAAAAAGAACCGATCCGCAGGAGCTGATCGCGGAGTTGGTAGATATGGCATTAGTAGCTCGCCGCGAAGGCGTGCTGGCGCTGGAAGACCGCGCCCAGGCGCATCCTAACGCGTTTTTGCGGGACGGGCTGCAGATGGTGGTGGACGGCACCGACCCCGATTTACTCCGGCAAATTCTCGAGGTGGAAATCGAGGCAAAAGAGAAGCTTTACGGCAGCTACGCCAAACTATTCGAAGCGGCGGGCGGCTATGCCCCGACGATGGGCATTATCGGTACCGTAATGGGACTAATTCACGTGCTGAGCAATTTGTCCGAGCCGGAGACGCTGGCCGGAGCGATCGCCGTCGCTTTCTCCGCAACCCTGTATGGTGTTGCGAGCGCCAACGTCATCTATTTGCCGATTGCGAACAAGATCAAAATCCGCGGCGAGGAGCATATCGCGGAGATGGACATGATGCTGGAAGGCATGCTCGCCCTGCAGGCGGGGGAAAATCCGCAGCTGATCCAGAAAAAGCTGACCTCGTTCCTTCAACTGGAAACGGCCGGAGCAGCCGGAAAGGATGCGAACCGCGATGGCGAGGAGACGTAAACCGCAAGCCGCATCTCATTCCAGCAGCGAACGTTGGCTGATCACCTACGCCGACCTGATTACGCTGCTCATGATCTTCTTCGTCATCATGTACGCCATGAGCAAAGTGGACATCGCAAAGTACGAATCGTTGTCCAAGGCGCTCCATCTTCAGTTCAACGACGGCCCGTCGTTCATTCCGAAAGGAACCGGCATCATGGGCGACGCGATTCCGGGCGTTCCGAAAGCGGAAGATTCCGCACGGAAACAAAGTCCGGATCAAACGGTCGATACGGAGCTGGAACAGAAAGAAGAAAACTTGCAAAACCTGCTCAAGGTCGTCCGGCAATACATCGAAGAACAACACCTGCAGGGGCAAGTTTCCGCCAGCGATACTTCGAGGGGCATCGCGATTACGCTCAACGACTTGTTCCTGTTCGATCTCGGCAAAGCGGACCTGAAGCAAGGCGCCTATCCCGTTTTGGAGAAGCTGGCCAGCCTCTTCCCGAAGCTGAACGCCAAAGTGAGCATCGAAGGCCATACCGACGATCTGCCTCTTGCCACAGGCTCGCTGTTCCAGGATAACTGGGGATTGTCGCAGGCCAGATCCGTCTCGGTGATCCGCTACTTCGTCAACACCGCCAAGCTTGCGCCTGGCACCTTTATTTCTTCCGCCTATGCCGACACGAAACCGGTATCGCCCAACGATTCCGAGACGAACCGGCAAAAAAACCGGCGAGTCGAAATCGTCGTGCTGCGGGGCGAATCGAGCTGAAATGATTTCGCTATAGCGCCGAATCGCCAAAGCATTGTATCATGATTAGTAGCGGCTGCAGCAGGACAAGCAGACACAACCAATCCAACCGACGACGGAGGTAGATCGAATTGAGTCAATCATTGCAGCAAGGCTATTTCGGCGAATTCGGAGGAAGCTTCATTCCTCCCAACCTGCAGGAAGTCATGGACTACTTGACCGAGCAATTTTACAAATACAAGGATGATCCCGAATT
Organism: Paenibacillus mesophilus; assembly: GCF_005938385.1. Taxonomy (GTDB): domain Bacteria; phylum Bacillota; class Bacilli; order Paenibacillales; family NBRC-103111; genus Paenibacillus_AB; species Paenibacillus_AB mesophilus. The sequence continues at coordinate 151,316 of NZ_VCRA01000014.1, read as the reverse complement.
CAACGAAGAATTCCGGTATTATCTCCGCGAATATGTCGGACGGGAAAATCCGCTCACCTTCGCACAGCGTCTAACCTCCCACTGGGGCGGCGCCAAAATTTATTTGAAGCGCGAAGATTTGAACCATACCGGCGCCCACAAAATCAATAATGTCATCGGCCAAATTTTGCTCGCGAAACGGATGGGAGCGAAGCGGATCATTGCCGAGACCGGAGCCGGACAGCACGGCGTAGCAACGGCGACCGCCTGCGCCATGTTCGAGATGGACTGCGTCATCTATATGGGAGAAGAGGATACGCGGCGCCAGGCGCTGAATGTATTCCGGATGGAGCTGCTCGGCGCGAAGGTTGTGCCGGTATCCAAAGGGCAAGGACGGTTGAAGGATGCCGTGGACGAGGCGCTGAACGACTTGGTGCAAAATTATAAGCATACGTTTTATTTGCTCGGCTCCGCGGTAGGGCCGCATCCGTTCCCGACTATGGTCAAGCATTTCCAATCCGTCGTAAGCGAAGAATCGAAGCGGCAAATTATGGAGAAGGAAGGCCGCTTGCCCGATGCGGTGCTCGCCTGCGTAGGAGGAGGAAGCAATGCGATCGGTGCCTTCGCCCATTACATGGACGAGCCTTCCGTTCGCCTGATCGGAGTAGAGCCGGACCAAGCCCCGTCGTTGACTCAAGGCGTACCGAGCGTCCTTCACGGGTTCAAATGTTTGGTGCTGCTGGACGAGGAAGGGAACCCGAAACCGACTTATTCCATCGCGGCGGGCTTGGATTACCCGGGCATCGGCCCGGAGCACAGCTACCTGAAAACGTCGGGTCGTGCCGAATACGTAACCGTATCGAACGAGGAAGTGCTGGAAGCGTTCAAGGAATTGTCGCGTACCGAAGGTATTATCCCTGCCTTGGAAAGCGCTCATGCCGTTGCCCATGCGAAGAAGCTCGCGCCGACTATGAGCAAGGACCAAATCATTATTATCAATTTGTCCGGGCGCGGAGACAAAGACGTGGAGCAAGTATTCCGCATGTTGAAACATTAATCATTTTACCGAGCAACGGCCATCCCTCCGGGGGTGGCCTCGTTTTTCATATAGTTATAAGTCTATGACACCGTCAACGAATCGTTACCCGGAAAAAAGAAAACTTCGGAAAATCCCGATCCATCGGCATATTCCGAAGCTTCTATCCGACTACAGCGTCCGGTTCGTCTCTCCGCCGGCGGCGATTCTCGTCTTGCGGCGCTCCGCCGCCGTAAACCAGTTGATGTTGCGCTCCTCCAGTACGTACATCGCCTTATCGTCCGGCGACAAGATAACCCCCAGCAAATGATGTTCCCCCGCATACAAAGCACGCTGCACGAATTTGCTGTGTCCTTCGGTGTTGATGACCTCCAGCTTGCAGAATGCTCCGTTCGTCCGCAGCGCCTCATGCAGTTCTTCTTTCGTGCGTACCTTGATTCCATTTGCCTTGTGAATAATTTCCCCCGGTACGAGTCCCATCTCATGTGCCGGACTGCCGGGCAGGACGCCCAATATTTTCAACCCTTGTCCGTCATGCACATAGAATGGAGGATTCGCTGTCTCCTCCCGTCTGCTCCACCAGAACAGCGCCTCATGAAGCGCGATGACGGCGATCGAGCCGACCAAGGCGAACCCGGGCACCCATTCGGCGCAAGCGGCAAGTCCCAGTATCGCGAGCGAATAGACGAGCAGCAGCCTGGCGCTCCGCTTTGCCTTGGCCCGCGGCAGTCGAGTCGTCGTCATCTCGGCGAAACCGAGCATGACCGGCATCGCCGCGAACGTCCAGCCGGCCGACCATATATCGCCCCCGAACAAAGGCGTCCACGGCAAAGCGGCCGAAGAAGATCCGGCTTGAAGCGGGACTAGCAGCAGCAATGGAACCGGCCAAAATTGCTGGAGCTGATAACCGCCGATCACTTTCCCGCGCTTGCCTTCCACGAATACGGGCATGGCCATGTCCGCTCCTTGTCTGCCTACGAAAAACGCCTCCAGCAAATGAAGCAGTCCGACCAGAGCGAGCATGGACGATACCGGCAGCTCCCGCAGCGGATCGATCGCCTTGCCTATGTAAGTGACATCGGACAGAGCCGGGAAGGCCTGAACAATCATATGGAAAATGCCGAGCAGCCCTACGGAATAGGCCAAGCAAATGAACCTGACTTGAACGACCGCCAGCAATGCCGATAATACCCACAGCCATACGACGGCCCCAAACGGTACGGTGGCCCCTACGAAAGCCATGACGAACGATGCGGCCATGCCCGCCACGATTCCCAACAGCACCGTCTTCCATGCCGTATCCAGCATCGAATGGAGTCTTGTCGAGAACAATTGTCTCTCCAGCATAATTTGCCTGCGATACTGCAGGAGGACGAAGACAATGCCGATATAGTAAAACGGTTGCGCTGCCAATTGCAGCAAAGCCGATAGCACTTGACGTGCCAATTGTGCCGCGACGTCCATCGAACCCGCTCCTTCTCATAGTAGCGTCTATCGATTCCGGAACGGATCGCTCCGGCGTTAGCCTGTTCGAAGAAAACGAAAAGGGAAGGCCGAATGAACGAACCTTCCCTCATTAGTTCGACGCGGCGGGGACGATCTCCTGCCGTTTCGCAACCTTTTCCAGCAAATCCCGCTAAGCGGCACGAGCTGCTCTACCGATTATTTAATTGCCTTTCTCATTGTCTCGACAGCGGTTTTCAACTGCACATCGTTTTTTGGGTCGCGGATTTGCTTCGTAATCGCGTCCTCGATCGATTGCGCCGTCTTCACGTCGACCTCGCCGTTCGCCGGCAAGTCGTGCCCGCTTTGAAACGATTTGACCGCTTGAACCGTCTTATCGTTATAGTATCCGTCTGTGCGTCCTGGAGTGAAACCGAGACCTTCCAGCATGATCTGCAGGTTTTTGACGTCGTCGCCGAGCATATCGGCTTTAAGCGTCGATTTTTTGGACATCGGCGATGCTTTGAAATAAGCGGGCTGATCGACGGCTATGTCCGGTGCGATCCCTTTCTGGTGTACCCAATTGCCGTTCGGCGTCAGCCATTTCATAACGGTCATTTTGATATTGCTGCCGTCGCCCAGCTCCTGCTGGTACGTGACTTGAACCGTCCCTTTGCCGTAAGTCTTCTCGCCGACGAGCTTGGCCCCGGCCGCCTCCTGAAGAGCACCCGCCATAATTTCCGATGCGCTGGCGCTGCCGTTGTTGATCAATACGGCAATCGGATAAGGCTTGCTCGAGCCTTTGGACAACGTCTGCTCGCGCTGGCCGTTGCGATCCTCGACCTGGACGATCGGCTTGCCGCTCGGCACGAACGGCTCGAGCATTTCCACGACCGCCTGCAGCATGCCGCCCGGATCGTTGCGGACGTCGATGACTAGCGCCTTCATGCCTTGATCCTCAAGCGCCTTCAGCTGCTCCTTGAACGCCTTCGCCGTATTTTGCACGAATTCGCGAATTTCGATCTTGCCCACTTGTCCTTCAAACATTTCGGAGTGAACCGTCTCGACCGGAATATCGTCTCGAACGACGACAATGTCGATTGGTTCGGAGCCGGTACGCATAATTTGTAGCTTCGCTTGCGATCCTTTCGTGCCGCGGATTTTCATGACCGCCTCGGAGAGCGAAAGCCCGTCCAACTTCTCCCCGTTCACGGACAGGATAATATCGTTCGTCCGAATGCCCGCTTTTTCCGCCGGAGACCCTTTAATGGGAGAGACGACTTTGACCCGCCCTTCCTCGAGCGACACCTCCGCGCCGATTCCTTGGAAAGTCGAATTCAACATGTCGTTGAATTGCTCGGCCTCCTTCTTATCCATATACGTCGTATAAGGATCGTCCAAAGAACGGAGCATGCCGCTGATGGCTCCGTCGATCACTTTCGTCCGGTCCACCTCATGCAAATATTGGCCCTGAATCAATTCGTAAGTCGTCGACAGCTTTTTCATCTCCTGGGCAGTAAAGCCGTTTGCGCCAGGCCTGCTCCCGGATACGCTTTGTCCCTGCTGGGCCAGCGATAAAGGCCCGACGATCGTAAGCGTCAGCACGCTGCTCGCGAACATCGCAAGCAGCAGGAACGCCACGAAAATGTACAGATTGCGTCCTTTCCAGAACATGATCTATTTCACCGCCTTCACTGGCTTGTCTAAACGTACCGTCCTATTGTATGAAGAAGTCCGGTTAAATAGTAATTATTTTGTTACATAAGGTATCGGATCGACGGGATCGCCGTTTTTGCGCACCTCGAAGTGCAGATGGTTTCCGGTCGATTGCCCGGTGGAACCTACATAAGAGACGACATCCCCGGCCTTTACTTGGTCTCCTTCTTTGGCCGCCAAGCCTCTGGCATGGCCGTACCAGGTTTGCAAACCGCCACCGTGGTCGATGACGATCGTATTTCCGTATCCGCTTACCCATTGCGCGATAATAACCGTACCGGGGGCCGCGGCATGAATTTCCGTACCGGCAGGGGCGGGAATGTCGATCCCTTTATGGTTCTCGCTCCGCTTCGTAACCGGATTAATCCGGTGAATAAACCCGGAAGAGATCGTCGTCCGTCCCGGCAAAGGCCAATTGAATTTCCCGCCGGTATACATGGCCGCCTGCTTGTTTTTGTTCTTCTCCGCCCACAGCTTCGACTTCTCGGCAGCGAGTTTTTTCAACGCCGCTTCCTGCTCCTCGCTCAGCTCCTCGAACTGCTCCTCCTGCTTGGCGAGACTTGCGATCAGCACTTCTTTATCTTTTTCCTTCGTCACCAGCGCGTTTTTGATTTGCTCGCTCTCGGCGTATTGCACTTGGATTTGTGCCAGCTGCGCTTCCACCTGGATCTTCTTCTGGGCCACCGCTTCCCGGTCCCTTTTGTTCGACTGCAATATTTCTTTATCTTGGCTGACGATCGACCTCAGCGCCTGGTAACGATCTAAGAAATCGCTGAAGCTGGTCGACTCGAACAGCACCTCCATATACGAGACGAACCCGTTCGTGTACATGAGGCGCACTCGCGATTTCAGGAGCTGGTCGCGGGTCTCCACCCGGTGCTCCGCTTCCTGCAGCTCGTTGTTCGTTTTCTTCACATTGTCTTCGGTCGCTTGTATGTTCTTCAAGATTTCGTTCAGCTTGGCGCCCTGTGCTTCGATCTGGGTCCGCAGCTCTTGGAGGTTGTTCGCTTCTTGGGCTTTGCGGTTCGCGACCTCTTTTTTCATTTTTTCGCTGTCCTGCTGCTCTTTGGCCGCTTTCGCTTCCAATGCTTGAATTTGTCCTAGCCGTTTATCGATTTCGGCGTCAGTCATAGCATACCCTTGTTTTACCTCCGACATAAGCAGCAGCGACAATCCGCAAACCAAAATCAGCGATTTTTTCACCTTTTTCAACGTGATACTCCTCCTTGGCGTTCGGACCAACCGAAACCGGCTTGGACATTTTCCGATTCGAATGCTATACCTTCATAAATTTGCGGACGGACAACAAACTTCCCCATATCCCGATCATGACGCCAATTCCGAGCAGCAGTGCGGGGACGATCAGAAAAAGCTCGTGAAGCGGGATCAGCTTGATCAGCATCAGGCCGAGAGGAACCTGCATATATTTCAGAAACTCCGCATATCCCCACAGCAACACGACTACGGGAATGGCCGAGCCGATTAAGCCAAGCAATGCCCCTTCTATAAAAAACGGCCAGCGGATGAATCCGTTCGTCGCTCCGACGAGTTTCATGATGCCGATCTCGCGCCTGCGGGCCACAATCGTAATTTTAATCGTATTCGAGATAAGGAACATCGCAGTAAGAGCCAGCAGCAGAACGAACACTAGTCCGACGTTGCGAACGATGTCGGTAATTCTGAACAAAGTCTCAACCGTACCTTTGCCGTAATTGATTTTATAAATAAGCGGCGGATTGTTTCGCGTATCGATCGCTTTGATCTGCTCCGCTACTTGACCGACGATCCGCGGGTCGGTCACTTCGACCGTAAAGGAATCGTTCAGCGGATTATTGTCCCCGTCGAATCCTTCAAGCAGCTCTTTGCCCTCCGCCCCCATCTTCTCCCGCAATATGATAAGGCCGTCCGCTTTGGACACGAAAGTCACTTTGCTCACTTCGGCTATGGCGGCAATGTCCCGCTGAATCGCATTTCTTTGCTGCTCGCTTGTATTCACTTCCAAGTAAACGCGTATTTCGACCTGGCTCTCAATCTGATCGGCCAGCCGGTTGACATTTAGCGCAAGCAGAAGAAAAATGCCCAGGACAAACAGCGATATGGAGATCGCGCTGATCGAGGCGAACGTCATCCAGCCGTTGCGGACGACGTTTTTGCCACCTTCCCGAATGTGCCGAGCGAAGGTGCTAATCCTCATAGCCGTATTCTCCTCTCAGCTGGTCGCGGGCGATATTTCCCTTCTCGATGGCGATAACCCGTTTTCGGATCGTGTTGACAATTTCTTTGTTATGCGTAGCCATTACGATCGTGGCGCCCCGGAAATTGATCTCCTCCAGCAGCTTCATGATGCCCCATGATGTTTCCGGGTCCAGATTGCCCGTAGGCTCATCCGCGATAATAACGGCAGGGTTGTTTACTATTGCCCGGGCAATCGCCACGCGCTGCTGCTCTCCGCCCGACATCTGACTCGGCAGCGAAGCCGCCTTGTCCTTTAGCCGGACCAATTCGAGCACCTCCATCGTCCGCTTCTTGATCAGCTTCTTGGGCGCTTCTATCACTTCCATGGCGTAGGCCACATTCTCGTACACCGTCAGCTTCGGCAGCAGCCTGAAATCCTGGAAAATAACGCCGATGTTGCGGCGAACGTACGGGATTTTGCGCTGCTTCAGCTTCTCCAAATTAAAACCGTTTACGAAAATATGGCCTTTGCTCTGCCTCTCCTCGCGATATATTAACTTCATGAACGTAGATTTGCCCGCACCGGACGGGCCTACCACGTAGACGAATTCGTGGGCGTCGATTTTTACGTTAATTCCTTTCAAAGCATGCGTTCCGTCCGGGTAAGTTTTCCATACGTCTTGCATTTCGATCACGCGATCACATCCTGTTACAATCTGCGATGGATCAACTTGTTGAAGTGCCGCCGTTCCATCGGTGACGAAAAAACCGCTCTTCCTCGATATACGTCGATTGACGTAATCTTTGCGCAACTTGGAAATAGGTTAGCATATAGAAGTTCGACACTTGCCACGAAAATCCTCTATGAAACTTTTCGATTCAACATATTCTTTCAGCATCTTTGTTATTGCTTCAACGGGCGCCGCGCGGTTTACGGCGTCTAATATAGGTGTCAAATCGAGACAACCCTCCGCATATAGTAAAAGGGGAGAGGTCGCCCAAGCTTATGCTTGCACTGTAGGCTGCACCCTCCCGGAGGAGCGGTCCTATGAATCGTCAACTTGCAAACCGGCTGATGCTGATTGCCGTTGCGGGAATTGTCGCACTGTGGATATGGTTTTGGTGGTACTCCGGACAACGAACGGTTCCCCAGGGCGTACGGTTAGGCGAATGGAGCGTCGGAGGAATGCCGGAGGAGCAGTTTCGACTTGAGCTGAAGGCCCGATTAACGCAGCTGTACGGTGAACCGGTCCGGTTCGAAATGATCGGGGGGGATCAGGAGAAAGAAACATTCACATTGGGTCAGCTCGGCCTGTCGGCGGAGGAACGGCGCCTGTCGAAGCTTGCGGACTACTTGTTCGAAGGAGACCGGCTCACGAAAGCAAAGCGCAGATGGCACCTGCGCAACACCGTCCTGCCGTTCGAGCTCAGTTTGTCGGACGACATGCTCCGCAAAACATTAACGGCTGCATGGCCCGCTCGAATGAATCCGCCTGTCAAAAATGCGGAACGGACCGTTACGGCCGACGACCGAATCATGTATACGCCCGAACAGCGGGCCCATACCGTCGATATCTCACGATTGGCCGAGCGGCTGATCGCCGTCGGCTATGAGCTTTTTTATGCAGCCGGCCATTCCGATGCCGCGAAAGCTCCCGCACCCGCGACGATCGTTCAAGTACCGATGCGAGAGCAGCTTCCCGAAGTGACGCTCGAGATGTTGAAGGCACAAGGAATCAACCGGAAAATATCCGAGTTTACAACCTATTTCCCCGGAAGCGTGCCAGGCCGTGTCCATAACATTCAAGCGACTGCCGCTACGGTTCATGACAAACTGCTCGCCCCCGGGGAACGTTTCGACTACGGCACGATCATTCGCGCCACCGAGCAGAAGGTCGGCTATCGCGAAGCTCCCGTCATCTTGAACGGGAAGCTCGTTCCGGGCATCGGCGGCGGGATATGCCAAGTGTCGACCACGCTTTACAACGCCGTCCTTCTGGCCGGGCTCAAAGTAAACGAACGGCGGAACCATTCACTTCCGGTCAGCTACGTACCGCTGGGACAAGATGCCACCTACGCGGACGGGTATATCAACTTCATGTTTACGAACAGCACGGAGCACTACCTATGGATCCGCACGGAATCAGACGCGAACCGGGTTACCGTCAAGCTGTTCGGCACGACACCGGAGTCGGTGACGTACGAAGTGGAGTCGAATATTTTGCAGACGTTGGAGCCTCCGGTCAAGTATGTGCGCAATCCGACGCTCCAGATCGGGGAGCAATCGATATTGCAGCAAGGCAAACCGGGCTACGTCGTGGAAACGTTCCGAATCCGGAAAGAAAACGGCGTCGTCGTCGGCAAAGAGCGGTTGTCTCAAGACAAATACCAGCCTCAGCCCTCCTTAATCGCCGTTCACGGCAGCGATGCGGCGCCGGACGGCAAAGACGCGCCTCCCGGCGGCCGTTCCATTATCGAGGACGGCGTCTTCGCTCCCGTATTTCCGAAAGGACGGTAACTACCGATCCCGGCGTCTCGGCGACGGAACTTGCTGCGAGAGCCGGGTGCCGGCCAAATACTGCGTCGGAGAGACGTTGAACACTTTTTTGAAGCTTTTGCTGAAAGCATACACATCGCTGTACTCCATCCGTTCGGCCAATTCGGATACGCTCATCCGGGACTGCACGAGTAGCTCCCCGGCCCTTTGCATCTTCGTTCTGGCGATAAAAGCCTTTAGCGTTTCCCCGGTGCAGGCTTTGAACAGACGGCTCATATATTGCGCGGACATGTTCATCTCCCTGGCCAGCAGCTCCTGGTCCAGACCGATCCCGCTTCTTTCGCGAATATAGGCCATGATTTGACGCACCCTCTGCATTTGCCGGACGGAGAAGCCGGACGGTTCCTGCGGGGACAGATGCAGCCGGAACAAATTGGCGAAGAATCGCTTCATCAGGCAGTCGAACTCAAGCTCCTGCAAAGGGACCGGGAACTCCAGCACGTCCATCGCCTGGTAAAGCATACTCTCCGCTTGAAACGATTCCCCCACCAGCGTGAAGCGAGGAAATGGAAATCGGGACGTCAGCTCTTCGGCACCCGACAGCCTGAAATGCAAATACAGGACGGTCAGCCGGTTTTTCGGGTCCTGCGTCGCTTTCGGCAAATCGCCCGGACGCATAACGAGACAGCTTTGCTTTTGCAGCTCGAACGTCTCTTCCCCGAGAGTCATGACGCCTCGGCCGGAAATGACATAGAAAATATCGTAGTCGTGAAAAGGCTTCTGGTGATCCCAATACCAGCCCGGGGAGCATTCCCGCTTCCCGTAAGAGCCCCCGTTGCTGAACGTAACCGTTTCCAAAGGATGGTTCATGATGCCGCCTCCGGACCTGGCATAATAGGACGAAAGATGCGCCCGGGCATCCTCCCGCCCGGATCGCATCTTCCCTTTGGCCGATCGATATTCAACATTCCGCTTTCGTCATTTCGTTCGTGAAAACGATTTTGTACTCCTCGGCCGACATTTTTTTCGCTGACTCCGGCGCATAATGGAACTGCAGCGCTCTTCGCCGTTGATCCGACAAATTAGGTGGCGTCCCATGATGAAGCAGTCCGGAAAAAATCATCAGGCCGCCCGGCTTCAACGGCACCGCTTCGTCCTTGGGCACATCGACTACGGTGTCGCACAGCTGCCAATCCCTTACCGCGTAATGCGGTACGGGACCGTTCCTATGAGACCGGGGAATGACATGCATGCAGCCGTTGTCCAACGTAGCTTCATCCAAAGCGATCCATACGCCCGCGACCATCTTCGTATAAGAAAAGTTGCCGTACGCCATATCCTGATGCCACGGCTTCTCGATTCCCGCGTCGGCGGACGGCGGCTTGAGCAGCGCCTGATCCTCGCAAAAACGCGGAGCTTCGCCGAACATTTTCTCCAGCACACTGAGTATGCTCGGATGGAAGCAAATATGATGAAGCGCCGGACAATGATCGACAAACTTGTGCAGCTTGCGGACGGAAAATTCGCGTTCCTGCTCGGTGTCGAACTCGATCTTGTCCTTTACTTCGCCCCTCCCGCGAACATATTGGATTTTCGGTCCGACGATGCGCCCGTGAATGACGTCGTCGATCGAATCGATCGCCGCTTTCACTTCTGCTTCGGTCAGCACCTGTTCAATGGCCACATATCCCAATTCGCGGTACGTTTTTATCGTTTCCTCGGTAACATGCTCAGGTGACGGAATACGATGCTTCGCCAACTGGTCGAACCGGTACATGCTGTTCCGGATATCAAGCGGATTATCGGCAGGCTTCAACAATGGTCCTTCCCCCTCCTATCGGATTGATTTCATCGTACTAAATCAAGGTCCTGGAAGGAATGGGGGATGACGTACATAGATGTCCTGAAGCGTATACCGGATCCAAGTTTATTTATTTGCTTTTCTCCATGTACTCTTCGAACCAGCGGTTATTCAAGCCGACGGCTTCCTCCGCGCGTCCGATAGCCTCGGATACTTGAGTCGTAGCCGTCCCGCCGTAAACGTTGCGTGCGTTAACGACGTTCTCCGGCTGAAGCACCTCGTAGATGCGATCGTCGAACAGCTCGGAAAATTGCAGAAACTCTTGAAGAGTCAAGTCCAGCAAATATTTTTGGTTTTGAATGCAGTACAGCACCGTTTTGCCGATCACTTCGTGCGCTTGCCGGAACGGCATTCCTTTGCCCGCCAAATAATCGGCGATGTCGGTCGCGTTGGAGAAATCCTGGTTGACCGCTTGGCGCATCCGGTCGCGGTTTACTTTCATCGTGGCGATCATCGGTGCGAACAGCTGTAGTGCGCCCTGCAGCGTCCGTACCGTATCGAACATGCCTTCCTTGTCTTCCTGCATATCTTTGTTGTACGCGAGCGGCAGCGCCTTCAGCACAGTCAGCATACCGATCAGATTGCCGTACACGCGTCCCGTTTTGCCGCGGACGAGCTCGGCGACGTCCGGGTTTTTCTTCTGCGGCATGATGCTGCTGCCGGTCGTGAAAGCATCGTCGAGCTCGACGAACTGGAATTCGGTGCTCGACCAGAGCACGATTTCTTCGCACAGCCGCGACAGATGTGTCATAACGAGCGACGCGTTAGCCAGAAACTCGACGATAAAATCGCGATCGCTTACCGCGTCCAGGCTATTCTCGTATACGCGTTCGAAGCCAAGCTGCTCCGCCACGAAGTGCCGATCGATCGGGAATGTCGTTCCCGCCAATGCACCCGCACCGAGAGGAAGCATGTCCACGCGCTTGTAGCTGTCGCGAAACCGCTCGATGTCCCGACCGAACATCGACACGTACGCCATCATATGGTGAGCGAACAAAATCGGCTGTGCCCGCTGCAGATGCGTATAACCCGGCACGATCGTATCGAGATTCGCTTTCGCTTGCCCGATCAGCGCTTCCTGAAGCTTCACGAGCATGCCGACGAATTCGACGACCCGCTTCCGCAAATACAGATGCATATCGGTCGCCACTTGGTCGTTGCGGCTCCGTCCGGTATGAAGCTTGCCTCCGACCGGGCCGATGATGTCGATCAGCGTCTTCTCGACATTCATATGGATGTCCTCGTCGGATACCGAGAACTCGACTTCTCCCCGGCGGATCCTCTGCAGCACTTCGTGCAGCCCGTCCTGAATTTTCTTCACGTCTTCCGCCGGCAAAATCCCGCATTTGCCGAGCATCGTTACATGTGCCAGACTTCCTTGAATGTCTTCCTCCGCAAGCTCTTTATCGAACAGGATCGAGGCCGTATATTCCTCGACGAGCTGATCCGTTTTTTTCGTAAAGCGTCCACCCCAAAGCTTCGACACGTGATCCATTCCCTCCTTGGCATTGTCGCGATTGCGCTCGAAAGGCAAGGATCGCTCCGTTCCCCGTCCGCATGAAGCAGACGTGCCCGGCGCGCCTCCTTGCCCTTCGCTCGCTCCTTGTTACATAAGCCGTTTATTTGTTTGCATTTTGGGCTACGCCGGATGCCACGCGCAGACGGAGCGCGTTCAGACGGATAAATCCGGTAGCGTCGCCTTGGTTGTACGCTTTGGAAGGATCGGCTTCCATCGTCGCGATGTCCGGGTTGTACAGGCTGACCGGGCTCTTCACGCCGGCGCCCATAATGTTGCCTTTGTACAGCTTCAAACGGACCGTTCCGGTCACGTTTTTCTGGCTTTCCGTCACCAGCGCTTGAATCGCATGGCGCTCCGGTGCAAACCAGAAGCCGTTGTATACAAGGGATGCATATTTCGAAATAAGCGAATCGCGCAAATGCATGACCTCGCGGTCCATCGTAAGCGACTCCATCTTCCGGTGGGCCGTGAACAGGATCGTACCGCCCGGAGTCTCGTACACGCCGCGGCTCTTCATGCCGACGAAGCGGTTCTCGACCATGTCGACGCGGCCAATGCCGTGCTTGCCGCCCAGCTCGTTCAACGTTTCCATCGCTTCAAGCGGATTCAGCCGCTTGCCGTTGACGGCTACGCAGTTGCCTTGCTCGAATTCGAGCTCGATATATTCGGCTTCGTCCGGCGCTTCTTCCGGCGCGCGGCTCAGCACGTACATGTCGCGGTTCGAATCGGCGCTCGGATCGAACCACGGATCCTCCAGCATACCGCTCTCGAAGCTGATATGCAGCAGATTGCGGTCCGTCGAATAAGGCTTGGACGCCGTAGCGGTGACCGGAATGCCGTGCTTCTCGGCGTAAGCGATCATCTCGGCGCGGCCCGGGAACTGCTCGCGGAATTCTTCGATGCGCCAAGGGGCGATTACGTCAAGCTCCGGTGCAAGAGCGGCAGCGGTCAGCTCGAAGCGGACCTGGTCGTTGCCTTTGCCGGTTGCGCCATGCGCAATAGCCGTTGCGCCTTCCGCGCGGGCGATCTCGACCATGCGCTTCGCGATCAAAGGTCGGGCGATACTTGTGCCGAGCAAATATTGGCCTTCATACAGCGCGCCTGCCTGGAACATCGGATAGATGAAATCGCGGGCGAATTCATCGCGCAGGTCGTCGATGTAGGCTTTCGAAGCGCCGGTGCGCAGCGCTTTTTCTTCCAGCCCGTCCAGCTCGTCCTTTTGTCCGATATCGGCGGTGAACGTAATGATCTCCGCGTCGAACGATTCTTTCAGCCATGTCAAAATAACGGATGTATCCAGCCCGCCGGAGTAGGCCAATACGATTTTTTGTTTTGCCATCGTTTCTTGTCTCCCTTTCTAAACGAACTTCATCGATATATGCCAGTCCCGGCTTACGCTGCAAGGCGCAAGCCGGCTTGGATTGAACGTCAGCCCATAAGTGCGGCCATAACCGCTTTTTGCGCGTGCAGTCGGTTTTCCGCCTGATCGAAAATAATCGAATTCGGCCCTTCGAGGACGCCTTCGCTCACTTCTTCTCCGCGATGAGCCGGCAGGCAGTGCATGAACAAATAGTCTTTCTTCGCATAACGGGCCAGCTCCTCGTTGACCTGATAAGAGGCGAACGCGATCTCCCGCTCCTTCTGCTCGGCTTCGAAGCCCATGCTCGCCCATACGTCCGTGTAGACGACGTCCGCGTCGGCGATCGCTTCCTTGGGATCGCGCGTCAGAAGCAGAGAGCCGCCCGTAAGCGCCGCGTTCTCGCGCGAATTTTTCACAACCTCCTGATCGGGGTCGTAACCTTCCGGGGACGCCACCGCCATGTGGAGGCCGAGCTTGGCCGCTCCCATCATTAAGGAGTGTACCATATTATTCCCGTCGCCGATATACGCGATTTTCAGCCCTTCCAGCTTGCCCTTCTTCTCCAGTACCGTCTGGTAGTCGGCAAGCGCCTGGCAAGGGTGCGAGCGGTCCGTCAGTCCGTTAATGACCGGAACGGTCGCTCCGCGGGCGAGATCGATCACCGTACGGTGGGCGTAAGTACGGATCATGATGCCGTCCAAGTAGCGAGACATCGTTTGCGCCGTATCCCAGATCGTTTCGCCGCGCCCGAGCTGCAAATCGTTTTTGCTGAGAAATAGCGCATGGCCGCCCAACTGGTACATGCCTACCTCGAACGAAACGCGCGTACGGGTGGAAGACTTCTCGAATATCATGCCGAGCGTTTTGCCTTTCAACGGCTGGTGGCTGTCACCCGCTTTTTGCTTCTTCTTCAAGTCGATCGCCAGATCGATCAAATAGCGGATTTCTTCCGGCTTATAATCAACCAGCCCGAGAAAATCGCGGCCCTTCAGACTGGCCGCCATATCTTGCAGCAATGTTTCCGACATCGTGTTTCCCCCTCTAAGCAGGGCGGATTCCGCGCGGAACCGCCCAATTATGTGCCATATTGCTTAATATTCGACATTTCGCGGCTTCGATCAATTGACCGATGCGGCCGCCTTTTGCGCCAATACGGAAGCGATAATATCGATCCCTTTGTCCGCATCGTCGCGGGTAACGAGCAGGTTCGGAAGCAGCCGGATCACGTTCGGCCCCGCCCCCGTAACCAATAACCCCGCTTCATGGATCGCGGGTATGAAATCGGACGCCGGCAGCGTGCACTCGATGCCGATCAGAAGTCCTTTGCCGCGAATTTGCTTCACGAGAGGATTGCCGCCCAGCTTGGCGTTAAGCTGAGCGATGAAGTATTCGCCCATCTCCGCAGCCCGCTGCGGCAATTTGTCCTCGACCAGCGTCTCGACCGTAGCGATCCCCGCTGCCGTAGCGATCGGCGTTCCGCCGAAAGTGGAGCCGTGGCTGCCCGCGGAGAATGCTTCCCGCAGCTTCGCCTTGCCGAGCATCGCCCCGATCGGGAATCCGCTGGCCAGACCTTTCGCCAGTGTAAAAATGTCCGGCTCGATGCCGTAATGCTCGTAGGCGAACAGCTTGCCCGTCCGGCCCATGCCGGTCTGGATCTCGTCGATGATGAGCAGCAAATCGTGCTCTTTGCACAGTCGTACGGCTTCCTGCACAAACTCCGCGTCGGCCGGGTTTACGCCGCCTTCGCCTTGTACGAGTTCGAGCATAATCGCGCACGTTTTGTCCGTTATATAGCTCTTCAATGCATTCGCATCGTTGTAAGGAGCGTATACGAATCCTTCCGGCAGCGGATGGAAGCCTTCCTTCACCTTTTCTTGCCCGGTCGCCGTCAACGTAGCCAGCGTCCGGCCGTGGAACGACGTGTGGAAGGTGATGATTTCATAGCGCGGTTTGCCGAGCACCTTGGCATTGTAACGGCGCGCCAGCTTGATCGCGGCTTCGTTCGCTTCCGCCCCGCTGTTGCAGAAGAAGACGGCGTCCGCGCAGCTGTTATCGACCAATAGCCGGGCCAGCTTCTCCTGGTTCGGGATATGGAACAGGTTGCTCACGTGCCACAGCTCGCCGAGCTGCTCGACAAGCTTTTCCTTGACCCGCTCCGGCACGTGGCCCAAGTTCGTGACCGCCAGTCCGCTGGCGAAATCGAGATATTGTTTCCCTTTATCGTCCCATAGACGGCTGCCTTCCCCTTTGACGAGCGTGATCGGGAATCTGGCGTACGTCGGGAACAGCGCACTCTGTTGCTCGCTCACAAGTCCTCACTCCATTTCGATTCGTATTGGTTCTGATGAAAAGGCCTGTCTACCGTTGGATACGCGTACCGATCTTGTCGCCCCGCAGCACCTTGCTCAGCACTTCCGGCTCCGTTCCGTTAACGATGACGACCTCTTGTACTTGTCCTTGTATGCATTGGATCGCGGCGCGTACTTTCGGGATCATCCCGCCGTAAATATCGCCGTCGGCGATCATTCGCTCGATCTCCGCTACCGTCACTACCGGCAACACGCGCTTCTCGCCGTCCACGCTCTTCATAATACCGGGAACGTCGGTAACGACGATCATCCGCTCTACGCCCAAATGAGAAGCAACGGCGCCTGCCGCCGTATCGGCGTTAATGTTGTAGCGCTGCGCGTTATCGCCGAGCCCGACCGGTGCGATGACCGGCATATAGCCCATTTCAACGATTCCTTGAATAATGGCCGCATTTACGTTCGTCACGTCGCCTACCAGTCCGACTTCATGGGCGTTGGCTACCGGCTTGGCTTGGATCAAATGGCCGTCCACGCCGGACAGGCCGATCGCTTTCGCCCCAGACTGCTGGATTTTGCGGACGATTTCTTTGTTGATTTGGCCGGACAGCACCATCTCGACTACGTCCAGCACCGCTTCGTTCGTCTTGCGCAAGCCGTTCACGAACTCCGTCTCGATGCCGAGCTTGCCGAGCGTGTCGGAAATGGCGGGCCCCCCGCCGTGGACGATGACTGGGATCGTTCCTTCTTCCTGCAGCTTCTTCAAATCCAGGAAAAAAGCATCGGGCAGCGCCGCGAGCGTGCTCCCGCCGCATTTCATTACAAAACAGCCGTTGCTCATGCAAAACTTGCTCCTTTACCTGCTAAGGAGCCGCGATGAATCCATACGCAGCCCCTTACGTATGATCGATGGTTAAGTCCGGTATGCCGCGTTAATGCGGACGTAATCGTAGGTCAAGTCGCAGCCCCAAGCCGTAGCCGAGCAGCCGCCCATATGCAAATCGACATGAATGAGGACAAAATCGCCTTTTAAATATTCCGCTGCCTTCTCTTCGTCAAATTTCACCGGTCGCGATTGATCGAGCGTCACGATATCGCCCAAACGGATATCTACCGTCTCCGTATTCACGGGATATCCGGCTCGGCCTACCGCGGCGATGATGCGCCCCCAGTTGGCATCGGCTCCGAAGCAAGCCGATTTCACCAGGCTCGAACCGATAACCGTCTTCGCAAACGCACGAGCCGCTTCAACCGACTCCGCCCCTACCACGCTTACCTCGATCAGCTTGGTCGCGCCTTCGCCGTCGCGGGCGATCGCCTTCGCCAGCACCTCGCCGACGTAGCGGAAACCGGCCGCGAAAGCTTCCCAGTCGGCGTGCTCTTCGTTCAGCTCGCTATTGCCGGCCAAGCCGCTCGCCATGGTGACGACCATATCGTTCGTGCTCGTGTCGCCGTCGACCGTAATCATGTTGAACGTCGTATCCGTCGACTCGTTCAGCAGCTTCTGAAGCGCTGCGGAAGAAATCGCCGCATCGGTCGTAATGAAGCCGAGCATCGTCGCCATGTTCGGATGAATCATCCCCGAGCCTTTGGCCGCGCCTGCAATATGTACCGTGCGGCCGTCAACCGTCAGCTTGACGCATATCGTTTTCTTCACCAGGTCGGTCGTCAATATCGCTTGGCTGAATTGGTCCCCGCCTTCATCCGTGGCCGAAACCCGCGAAGGCAAACCGGCGATGCCCGCCGTCACTTTGTCCATCTTCAGAAGCTCGCCGATAACGCCGGTCGAAGTGACGCCTACGTAATGATCCGGTACGCCGAACATCCGTGCCGCCTCCGAACGCATCGTCCGTGCATCGTCCTCTCCTTGCTTGCCAGTGCACGCGTTCGCATTGCCGCTGTTGACTAACATAACCTGCAGCTTGCCTTCCACGGCGATGCTTTCTTTCGTCACCTTGAGCGGAGCCGCTTGGAACGCGTTGAGCGTATACACGCCCGCCGCAGCCGCCGGAACGTCGCATACGATGACGCCCAAATCGTTGCGCTGCGTCTTCTTGAGGCCGCAATGCAGCCCGCCGGCCCGAAACCCGAGAGGAGTCGTAACCGAACCGTTATCCACTACTACAAACTCGTTATGCTGCGCCATACCGCAACCATCACCATCTTTCTTCTACATGCAGAGGCTATTAAACTTACTTTTTTGAAGCTTCACCTTTTGGGGTGAACTCCGGGTCCCCCGTAAAGTACTCGGACTACGCTGAGAAGCTTTACTTCACTTTAAGGGTAATTACGGGTAGACAGGCGTAAACGCCAGGCCCGTTCCTTCATCCCAGCCCATCATCAGGTTCAAATTTTGAACCGCTTGGCCGGCCGCGCCTTTTACTAAATTGTCGATAACCGAAATGACCGTTACTCTGTTCGTCCGTCCGTCTACGGAAACGCCGATATCGCAATAGTTGGAGCCGAGCACTTCTTTCGTCGCAGGCCATTTGCCCGCCGGACGAATTCGCACGAAGCGGCGCCCTTCATAGTAATGACGGAACAGCTCGAGCACTTCCTCGTCCGTCCTCGGCTGAGTCAGCTTTGCGTAGCTCGTCACGAGAATACCCCGGGTCATCGGCAGCAAATGGGTCGTGAACGTCATCGTCACTTCCTGGCCCGCCACACGGCTGAGCGTCTGCTCGATTTCCGGCGTATGCTGGTGCCGGTTTACTTTATAAGCGAGCGTATTCTCATTGATTTCCGAATAATGGAACGTCAAGGACAACCCGCGCCCGCCTCCGGAAACGCCCGTCTTCGCGTCGGAAATGATCGTCGAGGAATCGATCCAACCTTTGGCCAGAAGAGGCACGAGGCCGAGCGTAGTCGCCGTAGGGAAGCATCCCGGGTTGGCGATCAGGTCCGCACCTTTCACTTCGTCGCCGAACACCTCGCACAAGCCGTAGATCGCGCGCTCCAAATACGCCGGATCGGCTGGCTTATGCTTATACCATTTCTCGTACAAATCCCCACTCTTCAGCCGCAAATCGCCGGACACGTCGATCACTTTCAGGCCGGCATCTACCAGCTTCGGAGACAGCTCCGTGCTGACTCCGTGCGGCGTCGCCAGAAATACGACATCGGCCTTGCCTTTAATGGCCTCTACATCAATAGCTTCCAATCGCTCCGTAATAATTTCCGATAAATGCGGATATCCTTCGGCGTATAAAGCGCCTGCGCTGGAAGACGAAATGACCGACGTAATCTCCACCTCCGGATGCTGCAGCAGCAGCCGGATCAATTCCACGCCTCCATAGCCGGTCGAACCTATGATAGCCGCACGTAATTTGCCTCCCATGGCAAACCCTCCCCATGATGAAACTTTGCTCTTCCTATGATGCCGTCCCTTGAAACATATGCATCATTATACATTCAAGAGAATAATAATTCAATCTCTTTTTTTAAAAGCCCTTCATCGATCATACGGAATATTGTCCACGACTGCAATAGGTTTTACAAGCTCAGCCGTGCAGCTTGAACCCTTCCCCCAACACTTCGTTTGCATCGGTTAATATGACAAAAGCATTCGGATCGACCGACCTGACGATCGTCTTCAGCCGGGTCACCTCCGTTTGGCTGACGACCACCATCAGTGTCGGTCGGTCTTCCCCCGTATAACCGCCCCGGCCGTCCAGCAAAGTCAAGCCCCGATCAAGCTCGAACAAGATCGCGTCGCGGATGGGCTCCATTTCCTTGGTCATAATGAACGCAACCTTAGAGTATCGGAATCCGATCTGCACGATATCGATTGTCTTCGTCGTCACGAATAGTCCGATCAGCGCGTAAAGCGCTTTTTCCGGCGAGAAGACAACCCCCGCAGCCAAAATAACCGCCCCATCGAGCAAGGCTACGGCTAATCCGTAACCAAGCCCGGTCCATTTATGAATAAGCTGGGCGGCCGAGTCCAGCCCGCCGGTCGAGCCCCTGCCGCGAAACACGATACCTAGCCCGGCCCCGATCCCGATGCCTCCATAGATGGTAGCGAGCAGCGCGTTCGTCGTGAGCGGTCCGAGGTCGCGGGTCAGCAGCACGAATAAAGGCAGCACGACGGAGGCGACCGCCGTCTTCAACCCGAACTGTCCGCCCAGAAAAAGCATGCCCAAAATAAACAGCGGGATATTGAGCACCCATTGCATGACGGCGGGCTCGATGCCGAACAACTGCTGTATAATAGTGGATATGCCGGCCACTCCACCGGAGGCGATTTGATTCGGATTCAGAAAAAAATTGAAGCTGAGCGCTATAGTCAGGCAGCCTGCCAGCAGCAAGCCGTATTCGATCACCTGATGCAGCGGACTTCCGATCCGTATGGCGGGATGTTTGCGGCGCATCGACGCCCTCCTCGTTTCAGTCTACTCGGACTTTATGAAGGAAAAAAATCCTACACACTGTGTAGGATAAACGTTCCCCCGAATAATTATGAAGCTTATTCCGGTTTAATTTGGTGCCGCAGATAAGCATCGATAAACGGATTGATATCTCCGTCCATAACGGCCTGCACGTTGCCCGTCTCCGCCTGAGTCCTGTGGTCTTTCACCATACTGTAAGGGTGAAACACGTAAGAACGGATTTGGCTGCCCCATGCGATATCCGATTGTTCACCGCGAATTTCGGCCAGATGCTTGGCCTGCTCTTCCAGCTTCTTCTCGTACAGCTTCGATCTGAGCATTTTCATCGCGCGTTCGCGGTTTTGGATCTGAGACCGTTCCAACTGGCATGCAACGACGATGCCACTCGGAATGTGAGTGATCCGTACGGCCGATTCGGTCCGGTTGACGTGCTGACCTCCAGCGCCGCTGGCCCGGTACGTATCGACTCTCAAATCCTCCGTGCGGATTTCGATCTCCACGTCTTCCTCGATCTCCGGCACGACGTCGCAAGATACGAACGACGTATGCCTTCGGCCCGAAGCATCGAACGGCGAGATGCGGACCAGGCGGTGCACGCCTTTCTCCGCTTTCAAGTAACCATAGGCGTTGTGTCCTTTAATGGACAACGTTACGCTTTTGACACCGGCTTCGTCACCCGGCAAGTAGTCGAGCAGCTCGACCTTGAAGCCCTGCTTCTCCGCATAGCGGCGATACATGCGCAGCAGCAAGTCCGCCCAGTCCTGGGACTCCGTGCCTCCCGCGCCGGGGTGAAGCTCGAGAATGCAGTCGTACTTGTCGTAAGGCTGGTTAAGCAGCAGCTGCAGCTCGAAGCCTTGCAACTTCGCATGCAGCTCGCGAATGCTGGCGGTAAGGTCCGCCGCCATGCTCTCGTCGCCCTCTTCTTCGGCCAGCTCCAGCATGACCTCGATATCATCGTATGCGGAGGCAAGCCCCTGAAACTCGTCTACGACCGATTTGACCGCGTTCATCTCTCCGATCACTTTCTGCGCTTTCTCGTTGTCGTCCCAGAAATCGGGCGCAGCCATCTTCTCCTCAAAATTGCCGATTTGTTCCAGCTTCAGATCTAAGTCAAAGAGACCCCCTAAGGTCTTGGATTCGTTTCGCCACTTCTCGTAAATCTTGCTTTACATCCGCTTCCAACATAATTACGATCACCTCTAAAGTTTGTTTTCTTCCTATTCCGGCATAGGGAAGCCCCCTTGCTTAGGGGGCTCTCCTCGTACCGCTCTGCTGTTTATTGAAGGCAGCGCGCGACAAACGATTATTTACCGTGGCACTGCTTGAATTTTTTGCCGCTTCCGCATGGACACGGATCGTTGCGACCGACTTTATCCTCGGCTTTGGCCGGCTGCTTGCCCTCCGCCTCGCCCTTCGGATCGACGGCTTGCCCTTCCATGACGACTTGGCGCTCGAGATTCGATTCGACGTGGGCCTTCATAATGTACTTGGCCACTTCCTCCTGGATGCTCTCGATCATTTCCTGGAACATCTCGAAGCCTTCGAACTGATACTCGCGAAGCGGATCGGTGCCCCCGTAAGCGCGGAGATGGATCCCTTGGCGAAGCTGCTCCATCGCGTCGATATGGTCCATCCATTTGCTGTCCACCGCACGAAGCACGACCACCTTCTCGAATTCGCGCATCGTCTCTTCGCCCATCTCTTGCTCGCGCTGATCGTAGAGCTCTCTCACCAGGTTTTGGATGTGCTCGACGATTTCATCGCTTTCCTTCGCCCACAACTCGTCAGCCGTCAATTGGCCTTCCTGCAGGAAGGTCGTGTTTGCATAATCGGCAATCGCGGCCAAGTCCCATTCCTCCGGTACTTGATCGCTAGGAGTGTGCGCCTTCACGATACGCTCGATTACCGGCATAATCATGTTAAGCGTAATTTCTTTAATGTTCTCATGCTCCAGAACTTCACGGCGCTGCTTGTAAATGATTTCGCGCTGCTGGTTCATGACGTCGTCATATTGCAAGACGACTTTCCGTGTGTCGAAGTTGTTGCCCTCGACCCGTCTCTGTGCGGACTCGATCGCCTTCGTGATGAGCTTGCTCTCAATCGGCTGATCTTCTTCAAACCCGATGCGCTCCATCATGCCCATGATGTTCTCCGCACCGAATCGGCGCATCAGCTCGTCTTCCATCGACAAGTAAAACTGCGACGAGCCCGGGTCGCCTTGACGGCCGGCGCGTCCGCGAAGCTGGTTGTCGATCCGTCGGCTTTCATGCCGCTCCGTACCTATAATATGCAGCCCGCCGAGGTTCGGAACGCTTTCTCCGAGCACAATGTCCGTTCCGCGTCCGGCCATGTTCGTAGCGATCGTCACGGCGCCGTGCTGACCGGCTCTCGAAACAATCTCGGCTTCCTCCGCATGGTGCTTCGCATTCAATACTTTATGCTGAATGCCCTTCTTCTTCAGCATCTCGGACAATCGCTCGGAATTTTCGATCGATACGGTACCGACAAGCACCGGCTGTCCGTTCTTGTGGCGCTCCACGATTTGATCCACTACCGCTTTGAATTTGCCGTTTACGCTCTTGTATACAACATCCGGCGCATCGTTACGAATCATCGGCCTGTTGGTCGGGACAACGACAACCTCGAGCCCGTAAATTTTCTTGAGCTCTTCTTCCTCCGTCTTCGCCGTACCGGTCATACCGGACAGCTTGCGGTACATCCGGAAGTAGTTTTGGAGCGTGATCGTAGCGAGCGTCATGCTTTCGTTCTGTACCTTCAACTGCTCTTTCGCTTCGATCGCCTGATGCAGCCCGTCGCTGTAACGGCGGCCGACCATAAGACGTCCGGTAAATTCGTCGACGATGATGACTTCGTCCTCTTGCACGACGTAATCGACGTCTCGCTTCATAATGACATGCGCCTTCAAAGCCTGAGTAATATGATGGTTAAGCGTAACGTTCGCGTGGTCGTACAAGTTTTCGATGCCGAACGTTTTCTCCGCTTTCGCTACCCCGGCTTCGGTCAAATTGACCGAACGCACTTTAATATCGACCACATAGTCTTCTTCCACGGTCAAACGCTTCACGAAGCGATCGGCGGAATAGTACAAGTCGGTCGACTTGGCGGCTTGTCCGGAAATGATAAGGGGCGTCCGCGCTTCATCGACAAGGATCGAATCCACTTCGTCGATGACGGAGAAATAAAGCGGCCGCTGAACCATTTGTTCTTTGTACAGCACCATGTTATCGCGCAAATAATCGAACCCGAACTCATTGTTCGTGCCGTACGTCACATCGCAAGCATAGGCGGCTTGCTTGTCATGATGGGACAAGCTGTTCAAATTAACCCCGACCGTCATGCCGAGAAACTCGTATATTTTCCCCATCTCGGCGCTGTCCCGTCCGGCCAAATATTCGTTGACCGTCACGACGTGCACGCCTTTGCCCGTCAGCGCGTTCAAATAGACCGGTAGCGTACCTACGAGCGTCTTGCCTTCCCCGGTTCTCATCTCTGCGATTTTGCCTTCATGCAGCACCATGCCGCCGATCAGCTGTACGTCATAATGCCTTTTGCCCAGTGTTCTTAAAGAAGCTTCCCGCACAACGGCGAACGCTTCCGGAAGCAGATCGTCCAGCTCTTCGCCTTGCTCCAGCCTTGATCTGAATTCCACCGTTTTATTCCGGAGCTGTTCGTCCGTTAACGGCTTCATTTCCGGCTCCAGCCCGTTGATCACTTCGACGGTCTTAAGCAGGCGTTTGATTTCACGATCATTGGTATCGCCAAATATTTTTTTTACGAGTCCTAGCATGCGAGAACCCCTTTCACTATACGTAGTTCGTCCTTGGAACAAACTCAATGGATAGATGGAATATGGCCGCTTGTCCGCGAAACCGGTTTGCATAAATTGTAACAGTTTGCGCCAGTCGCCGCAACAATCGGGTTGGTGGTGAAAATTGCCCTACGCCAATTCCGGGATAGCCATCGTGCCGATCGCCCACAACATCAGCAGCATGTATGCAATCAATCCGAAGTAGGCGAACCCGTACCCGAGCCGCGCTTTCGCCGGAACCTCATAATAGGTCTCGCTTTCATGAGTATGGCCTAGTACCGTCGCAACTATGACAAGCTTGTGCTCCTCCTCATCGGTCTTTCTCGCAACCCGGAACACTTCGACCTTATCGATGACCGATTGGCCGGGTAGATCGGCCGAATGCGTAAGTCCAAGCGATTCCCACGTTACCGTAATTTGCTGTACGCCTTCCAGTGTGCTGGATGTCGTGAAGGGCAGCTCGCGTCTATGCTCTTCCCCGGGAATGAAATACCCTTGGTCAAGCAGAGGCTGCAGCGGTGTCTCCCAGTTCAGAATATGTTTGACCGGGTTCACCTTGACTTTGCGGATATACTTTTTATACAAATCATAGGCGAATAATATCCAGAAAATAATTAAAATCCAAGCCTGCATAAACACGATAAGCAGCGCCCCGCCGATCAAGCCGACGATCCACAGCCACCGGCTGATCGCCGAAGCGATTCTGCCTCCGTCCAAGGGCTGCATGGGCAGCAAATTGAACAAATTCAAGAAAAATCCGATCTTGGCGATCACGATCCATATATACCAGCCCGGTCCGCCACCCGTCTGAAGCCCATACCAGCCAATAGCGAATGCAGCCGTAGCGCCCAAAGTCCCGATTAGGGGTCCGCCATAAGCAATATACGCTTCGGTGAGCGCATCTCTAGGATGACGCTTCATCATCACGAGCGCCCCCACGAACGGAATGAAGAAAGGCGCGCTTACCGGCAACCCTTTACGCTTGGCCGCCGCAACGTGCCCCATTTCATGAATGAAAATCATCGCAACCAGGCCAACCGCCACCTGCAGCGGAAATACGATCGTGTAGGCCCATACCGTAACCAGCATGCTCACAATAGCGGAGCCGAACTTACTGAATTTTAGCAGCGCTAGCAGCGTCTTGGCTTTGCTGAGCAAAAACAGCCCGGCCGCCCCCAACAGCCAGCCGCCGCCTCGTTTAGCCGATTTGTTCTCCATTGGCGAACCCTCCTTACGGCTTTCTACAAAAAAAGCGCATCAGTTCCTTACTACGTAAAAAAGCCCTATCCGTTTCAGGATCGGGCTTTCGGTATGCTATGTGAGTTGCCTTCGATTCAGATATGTGTTAATTCGGTTCGATCAAGCCGTATTTGCCGTCGTTTCTCTTATATACTACGTTGACTTCCTTGGAGTCCGAGTTGGCGAATACGAAAAAGTTATGGCCGACCATGTTCATTTGGAGGATCGCTTCTTCCACATCCATCGGCTTTAGATTAAAGCGCTTCGTGCGCACCAGTTCCAAATCGTCGTCTTCCTCGTCGAGGTGACGTACTGCGGTGGAGCCGTCATAAGATTCCCTGAACAATGAGCGGGTGCCGTCTCTTCGAAATTTGCGGTTGGCCTTCGTCTTATGCTTGCGGATTTGACGTTCAAGCTTCTCGGTTACCAAATCGATCGAAGCGTACATATCGTCGCTTCGCACCTCGGCGCGGAGCAGTACGCCCGGCAGCGGAATCGTCACCTCTACGGCCTGCATATTTTTAATTACGTTCAACGTGACGATCGCATCTGAGGTGGGAGCAGTTTCGAAGTACCTTTCCAGCCTTCCGATCTTTTTTGCCGCATAGTCTTTTAGAGCGTCGGTGAGCAGCAAGTTTTGTCCGCGAATGGTAAAGTTCATTGTCCAACAGCTCCTTTCATGTGGATAAAGCATGTTCGCCTTTCGCCAGGTGGAGCGAAAGAGGAAGGGCTTTATCGGGAAAAACCTCCGTGGTATCCGCCCCTTCCGGGGGTCGTCCTCAGCTGTTTTTCTTACTATCATTATATCATATTTAAATGCCCACTTCAAAAAAACTTTACAATAATTCAAAATGTTTTGTATATTCTGAAAATATAAGATAAACCTATATAACAGCAGGTTCGGGCACGTCATAATTTCAAACAAAAAAGACACCCCGGTTTCCCGGGGAGTCTTCGCTGCTAGCGTATATATTCAATCGCGGCTCGTTAGCCGGTTGATTATATCTTTACGACGTTAGCTGCTTGCGGTCCGCGTGCGCCTTCCACGATGTCGAATTCTACGGCTTGGCCTTCTTCCAAGGTTTTGAAGCCGTCCGATTGGATTGCCGAGAAATGTACGAATACGTCTCCGCCGTCTTCGCGCTCGATGAATCCATAGCCTTTCTCTGCGTTAAACCATTTAACTTTACCTTGCATGCAAAACATTCCCTTCATCTTCAAATAGCTGCGGGCTGTGCCCACATCCTGACTATACCATCCGGACCGCTTCGTGTCAACGTGAAAGCGATATCTAAAGTCCCAGTATCCGCCATTTTTTTGCTTGAGCGAATTGCGAGAAAATTTGGCTATTTACAAAAAACTCACATTATGAAAGCTTGTTTTCATTAGTTATTAACAGGGTTATCCACATTATCCACAGGCAAGTTGTTCAGTTGTGCACAATGTTAGCTCAACCATCTCTGCGCAGTTACACCGGAAAATCGGGACATGAACCTCTAAAACCCCCAATTCTTCGGAGCGGCCAAGATTTAGAGAATCGTTGCAAGTGAAATACAAAAATAACCCTGAAAATGAAACAAGACATGCCTCCTGTGCATGTCTTGTAACGCGATCATTTCTTCCGATCAAAGAAAAAGCTATTCGTATCTAGCGCGGCACCGTCGTATCCTACCCGCTGCTGCTTGGCTTGCTGAAAACGTACAAGCTTATCTTGCGCTTCTTTCTTGAAACGAATCATCGCTCGTTCTATGATAGAATCCCACTCTTGGAGTGATTGACCGGGAAATGCTCGCATGAGATCGAGACGTTCCTTATCGTCCATAAGTTCCAATAAGGTAAATAGTTCATACCGGCGCTTCATGTACTTCTCCAACTGCTCTACCGTCGCATGATCAGCATGTCCGGCCATTTGCTCGGTCAGTTCAAGCAGTTCGCGTACCGGATTAACCATGCACGGGCGCGCCCGGTTCGGCAGACGGCGCGGCTACCGTACCGGAAGGTATCGCCGCACCTCCGGCTCTCGCTCTTTTGGCGGCCTCCGCCCACGTATCGCGCAGTTCGACCAAAAAGTTTAGAACTAAATCGACCGGTGCCGGGTCTTTTTTGACGTTCGCTTCGATTAATTGGTCGATGAAGTAATCGTACAGCTTGGTCAAATGTTCCGAGATCGGAATGTTTTGATCCAGAGTGACCATCAATTCCAACAAAATTTCTTGAGCTTTCAGCAAATGCTCGTGCGCCTGGCCGTAATTTTTTTGAACAATCGCTTCTTTGGCTCCTTTGCAAGCTTTAATCGCAACGTTATATAGCAGCAGAAGCAATTGCTCCTTCGGAGCCGTCATGATCGTATTCTCTAAGTATTTGCTTTGCTGCGATGGATTTTGCTGCGGCGCTGGAGTCTTAAGCTGGCTAGGCACGGCCTGGTTCGTTGGGGGCGGTACTTGCACCGCGGCCTGCGTTACGGCTTGCGGCTGCTTTCCATAAGCTGAACGGGCCTGGGAATACGTGTTATTCACCTAAAGATGCCTCCCTAACTGGATTGAGTGGAGCCGCCCAACTGCTGGGAAAGCCAGTTGCTTTGCTGGTTCAGCTGATTGATGTACCTTTCCATTGCCGTAAACTGCGCATAGTACCGATCTTCGGCATCCTCCATGCGATCCTTCAAACGTTCGATTCGCTCGTCAATATCACTAAGGAGCTTGCCTTGGTCATACTGGGAGTACGTCATGTCGGTCGTTCCCGCGATGGATTTCAGCTTGTCGATCAGCTCTGTCGCTTTTTGGTGAAGCCTGACTGCGAATCCGTCTCCGGCATCCGCTTTCGCATTGCCATCGTCAACGGTGAACATCGCGGCTACTTCTTCCGGCCGCTCGGCGATCGCTTTTCGCAGTGTCTCTTCGTTTATGCTTAGCTTTCCGTTCTCCGTATACGACGACCCGGTCGTAATCCCGATCTGGGTCAACTGCTTCAGCTCGCTTCCGGTCATCCCGCCAACCACGCTTGCTAAGGAGTTTCGGAACGAGGACAGGGCGTTTCTCAACACATCGTCCCTC
Source organism: Paenibacillus mesophilus (assembly GCF_005938385.1). Classification (GTDB taxonomy): domain Bacteria; phylum Bacillota; class Bacilli; order Paenibacillales; family NBRC-103111; genus Paenibacillus_AB; species Paenibacillus_AB mesophilus. The sequence goes on along the minus strand of NZ_VCRA01000014.1, from coordinate 122,915 downwards.
CGCAGCATCCCGCTCTTCGCTTTAGCTTCCCATGCCTTGATTTGTTCCTCGCTCATCGCTTCCTTCTGCTCGTCGGTCAGCGGTGTATAATCCCGGTCCCGGGCCTCGCTCGTTTTCGCGGTAATATCGTCAACCAGCGTGTTATATTTGTCCACGAACGATTTGATTTTATCGTAAATGGCATCCGTATCCCCGGATATGGAAACCGAGACCGCATCGGTCGTTACTTTCTTGGCGGTTACATTGAGGCCGTTCACGACAAAGCTGTTGGTCGCATATTTGGCTTCAATGCCGTTATACTCGATGACGGCATCTTTCCCTTTGGTTTCCAACTTTGTATAGTCTTGATCGGACGTTTTAGTGAAAACATTCGTTCCCGAAGCGTTTTGAAGGCCAAGCTGTTCCAGAATTTTGATCTCGTCCTGAGTCGTGCTTTCGGAAACCTCGGCGAATTCCAGCTGTTTGGACTGGTCGGCGTTAAAAAACGCCAGCTTCCCGTCACCGTTCAAATAGGCCGAGACGCCGGTCTTACCTAGCTCGGAACCGTTGATCTGGTCAATAAGGTTACCTATCGACGTATCCGCCTTGATGGAGAAATCGTAGTCTTTGCCGTCCCGGGTTATGCGGAAAAATTGTGTGTCGATCGACTTGTCTTTCGTCAACTCGGCGGAAATGACGGGAAGCAGCACGCTGTCGAACTTGACCGTTGTCGTAATCGTCTCGCCCTTTACCGTCGATACGGCGGAGCCGGACAGCTTGAATACGTTGCCCAATAAATCCGCATTCGTGCTTTTCAGCTCGAACTTGGCCGCTTCCCCCGTCGCCGGGTTGGTGAAATAAAACCGGTCCAGGCTCGCATCGTAGCTCGCATTGACTCCGGTCAGACGAGTTTTGTTATTGATATTGCCCATTACGTCGGAGATTGTGTCCGTGGGCTTGATCATGACGGTTACGCTGCCTTTATCGCCGGATAACGTAATGGATGTCGGGTCCGTTACGCCGAGCTCGGACATTTTGGCCTGATTATTTTTTTTACCGATTGCGGACGATGTCAGAGTAGCGGAGGTGGCAAGCTCTTTTACTTTAATCGTGTATACGCCTTCGATCGCTTGGTTCGTAGCCGACACCTTAACGGCTTGCTCATTCTCGGACTCGGCCTTTTTCGTCGTATAAGCGCCTTTCAGCTTCATATCGAAAGCCGCATCGCGAAAAGCGAGCACCTTCGTATTAACCGCCCGATAATCGTCCCGCTTCCATTCGATCAGTTGCTTTTGCTGCTTGACTTTGTCTATCGGCGTTTGGTATGCCTGAAGCATCTGCTTGACCAAGGAATCGGTATCCATACCGGTAGCTAACCCGCCAATTCGAAATACCATCCTGCTTTTCACTCCTTTTCAGACCGGGTCTTGCCATTCCGTCTTGAAGCGTGCTTTGCTTAAACTCTCTTATCCACCAGTACACCGGCCATCTTCATCAGATCGGCTACAAGATCGAGATGCTTTTCCGGGGGAATTTCGCGAATGACTTCCCCGGTTTCTCTGTTCATTACCTTAACCATGACTTCCTTCGTCGACTTGTGTACAGAAAAATCCAAGTAGGTAATCGGGCCTTGCACGAGCTTCAGCGCCTTCTCGACCGCGCGAATCCATTGCTCCTCGCTCATGGAAACCGGCTTGCCTTGCATTTCCGCTCTTTTGGCGTCCTCTTGGGTCATGGTGTGAGGAGCGGGTTGTTTCGGTAAATCGGGAACACCTGCAGATGGTTGAGACTGATGCGGCGGTGGCGACATTGGCGTACCCGAAACCCCTTTGACTGAACCAAGCGATGAGTCCATGGTTCCTTCCCCTTTCGAGTTCCGTTACTACATTCATCGGATCAATTCCGACGATAGTTTAGGGTGAAACGTTAATTTTTGATCAGGATGCTCATATAAGCCATCGTCGTATAGCCGTTTTCTTTCAGAAGTTTTTCCATTTTCCTCAAATATACGTCGCTATGCTCGATCGTTTTGGCGAACGACTGAATCACGAGAAGAACCCGATCCGTATCGAGCCCTTTATGGAAACCCGCGTTTCCGATCAGAAGAAGCTTGATCATGGAATAGTGGATGATCATCATGACATAGGCATCGAACAGTTCCTTGCTGCCTGTGAAAGGAAACATGTTCTTGTATACGTAGTTGACCAAATAGTTTTCAAGTATATATTCATGCTCGGCCATAAAAGGCGAGTAATCATTTTCGTAGGCGTCTGCGTAACGCTGGGCAATTTGTTCGACCGGTGTTTCCTTGGTGAACTGAATGCCGTGCAGGAAATGAGTAATGACTTCCATATAGCGGGAGCTGTTAACCCCGCTGGCGAACCGTTGATCCATAATTTCTTTGGCCAGCTTCATCTGAAGCGCCGTCTGTACCGGAACTTCGTCCAACTGCCGCTTAACGGAGTCTTGGAACAGCATGACCATGAATTCTTCGATCAGCTCCGGAATCTTCTGAACCTCTCCGGCCTGGGCCTTTTCCTGTGCTTTCTGATAGAACAAGCCAAGTAAAATGAGTCGGCTGGACAAGGAGAAAGCGCGGTGCTGCAAGACTTGAATCGTAAATATGCGTAGTTCCCAAAAGAAACGTTGAGGCTTATTCAAATATTTGACGTCGCCGGTATGCAGCTCCTTGTTCGTGGCAAACCGTGCATCGGCATCTTCTTCAATTTGGTCGAACTCCATAGGCTCCGGGTTCAGCAGAGCGAGCCGGGCAATTTCAGGACAAGATACGGTCGCGGACCGCTCCCATTGTCCATTGGTCATATTGTTGGATCTAGGGTATTGCGAGCATGTGTTGGACAAATACGATTCGCCCAAGTTTTTCTGAATGCCGCACAACTTCTCTCCGTCCAGAAACGGACAGGCTCCGCCGGCCTTCATTTTGATCTTGGCATAGTTGGCTGCCGACGGATTCGAGCGGTTGCGGGTCACATATTTATCAAGATCAGTCTGCAGATCGGCATGATCCACATCCTGGTATTTGCGATAGGTAGATTCGTCAATGTTGACGCGCCATCCGACACAACAGCTGTCCTCGCAGCTGGGGCCGATGCATTGGAATTTCCGCATATATTGCGGAACTAGGGCAAGTCTAGTTTTTGTTTTTACGGTCATCAGCGATTCCCCTCACACGACGTAATTTGGATTCAGGTAAAGATGCACGGTGTTATGCCATAAGCGATAGACAGGAACAAGTCGGGCAAGAAGCGGAGGCAATAGGTGAAACCGACGGGCCCGGAAAGCCTCGGCCATTTCGTCCAACCGCTCGCATAGCTGCTCCTGAACCGCAAACCAGCCGTCGGTTCGGTCACTGTAATCGACCTCGATAGACAGATGAACCGATCGTTCAATATGATGGATAGCATCGAGCACATCGCAATACAACGTCAAGGAAGATTCATAATAGCCCTGCTGCATTTGCCATTGCATGTGCGTCAAGCCTTCCAGACAAGTATCGGCCAGGACCAAGGTCCGTTCGCGGATTTCGTAATCGGGGGACACGTGGAAACCTCGCCTTCGTTGTTCATATTAGAAAGAAAGGGACTCTAGTCCAACTAGAGTCCCCCGGAGATTGGACCGGATTAACGGAGCAATTGCAGTACGCCTTGCGGTTGTTGGTTCGCTTGAGCCAGCATCGCTTGAGCGGCTTGGGAAAGGATGTTGTTCTTCGTGAACTCCATCATTTCTTTCGCCATATCTACGTCGCGGATACGGGACTCGGAAGCTACCAGGTTTTCGGACGATGTGCCCAAGTTGTTGATCGTGTGCTCCAAACGGTTTTGGAACGCACCCAATTGGGAACGCTGGGACGAGACCTTCTCAATAGCGTCGTTGATTACGCTCAGAGCAGCCGAAGCTTTTTCGCTCGTCGTTACGTCCAGGGCGAACTCGACGTTTTTGTTGTCGGAGCCACTGTTTACGTTCGATACTTTTGTGTAAGAAGCAACGGAGCCGTTGTTCGCTTTCACCGTACCAACCGAGCCGTCGCCGCTGATGCCCAAAGCTCCGGAACGCATATCGCCTACAGTGATCGTCATGCTTTGACCGCTGTTCGCGCCGATTTGGAACGTAGCTTGGAAGTCGCCTTCGGACGAGTTTTTGGTCGAAACAGCAGGAGCTGTAGCCGATGCGTTAGTATCCGTTTGTTTCAATACGAGCTGGCCTTTGTCGTTGACAGAAGCTTCGTATTTGTCTTTCAGTTTGGCGTTCGTATTGATAGCGTCAGCAAGAGCTTTGGATTGATCCGCAGCTGTTTGAGCTACTTTCACAGCAGTACCGTTGTCGAAGCCAACATGTTGGTTTTTATTCGTTACGAGAATTTCTTCCCCGTCAACGCTGAATCTCGATCCGCTTGCAAGCAGTTCGTCGGATTCAATAACATACTCGCCTTGAGTACCCGTACCACGTACTGCGAGATCAGTTTGTTTAAGATCAACACCAGAAGCCGTTGTTTCTTTCAAAGTAATAGTTGTTCCCGTGCCAGAAACACGATATGAATCTTTAAGAGCATCATTCAAACTAATGGCATCTCTTAGAGCTAGGGCTTGTGCAGCTGCATCGCCGCCGGAAACATTAAACTGACCCTTAGTGGCTTGAGCACCGCTTTCCACAGCTACAAACTTTTGTCCTTTGATATCGACAATATCGCCAGCTTTGAAAGGTGTCGTAACTTCAAATTGGTACTCGCCTTCTACGCCGAATGTTCCGCCAACAAATGTAGAAGAGTCATCTGTTAAACGGTTACCAAGCGTTTGCGTATCCCAATTGCCCGAAGATGTAACGGTATACTGAGTGAAGTCTTGGCCCTCAACGCCCAAAGCTCTAACCGCTTCTTGAATTTTTTCTGCTGTGTTCTTGCTCGCAGAATCAGCTGCAAGATGAATTGTTAAATTGCCATTTTCATTTACGACTTGCAGTTGGTTGGCAACAATCGCTTTACCGCCACCTGCGAAAGTCAATGTTTGACCAGCCAGATTTGTTGCTGCGGAGGCACCCGTGTCAGTGGTAAGACCAGCTGATGCGGCAGCCAAACCTGTTCCTGCGGCAAAACCTGCTGCTTTTATTCCTGTTTCAATTGTAGATAGCAATGCAGCATTTACCGTGCCGGCACTATTAACATTCCCCGAAACTGTAAGTACGCCATTTTCGGAATCCCAGCTCGTTGTTAGATCCGTCGCCATTGTTGAGGCAGAGATGTCAAATTTAACTTTTACACCATTCAAATCTGTACCATTTGCACCGGCTGTTAGATCGAAACCAGCGATAGCAGCTGTACTTGCTGTCGCAGCCGCACCACCCGCAGCAGCTTGTACAATGGTTACCGTTTTCAGGTTTCTACCGCTTGCATCTGATATCTGTAGTATATCGTCAGTACCAGAGCCCGCGACTACAGGTGAACTAACGTCGACACCAGTTGCCTGTCCAGCTATTTCTTGTAGCTTAATAGTAGCCCCAACTGAAGTGTCATCCTGGAATCTGCCTCCAAGCTGTGTTGCGTGGAGAATTGTAGCTTTTAAACTTGCCGCTTGTGTGTTTAGAACATCAATAGCACTAGCACTCGCACCAATGGAAAATTCACCTTTGGTTACATCGGCTGTACCAATTACTGCGGTGAATGTTTTTCCGCCAAAGGTAATCGTATCTCCAGCTTCCTTGAATTGAGTTGCTAAATCAAACTGATATTCACCCACCACTTCAGCAACACCACCGCTAGATACGCCCGTACTAAATGGCGCTAAAGCGGCTGAAGTATTGTCCGGTACTGCCAAGGTAAAGTCCGCTGAGAAGTTATTGCCAGCAGCATAATCGGTAGAATTAATAATCGCGTTATACAGTTCTCCTCTGTTCGCTACTACAGAAGTACCGTCAGCATTTGTTCCGACTTCAATCGTCCAAATATTCCCTGTCTTTGACATCGACGTCGCAGTCGTTCCCGCTGTAGCCTGCTTCATCTCAATGGTAATATTATTTAACGCTGTTCCACTAGCAGCAGCTGTAAAATTCATACCATTGGATAAGTTGGCCGTGGCTTTTTGCCCCTCAATACTACTTGTTGTTACAGTGAAGTTTGCGGTTGTTGCTGTCGATTGGCTAGAGGAGGCTTGTACCGTCAAGGAAGATGTAGAGGCCTTCACGCTATTATGGTTAGTCGTAATTGACGAAACCGCTCCTGCGGCTACCCCAGCAACACCATCTTTAATCGTACCAACTGTAGCAGCCGTCTCCACAACCGGAACATTCTTACCTTTCAACAGCGACTGCGTATTGAACTCGGTCGTATTGCCGATCCGGTTGATCTCGGAAGTCAGCTGGTTGATTTCTTTTTGGATTTCTTCGCGGTCGACGGATACGTTCGTGTCGTTCGCCGCTTGGGCAGCCAGCTCGCGCATACGCTGCAGGATCGAGTGAGTCTCGTTAAGAGCGCCCTCGGTCGTTTGGATCATCGAGATGCCGTCTTGCGAGTTGCGTTGAGCTTGGTCGAGACCACGGATTTGCGCCCGCATTTTCTCGGAGATTGCAAGACCTGCTGCGTCGTCGCCTGCACGGTTAATGCGCAGACCGGAAGACAATTTCTCGATCGATTTGCCGCCTGCCGAAGAGTTCGTGGTCAGCTGACGGTACGTGTTCAATGCCGCGATATTGTGATTAATTCTCATGCCTTTTCTTCCTCCCTGAAGTAACTAATTCCCACATCCTTGTGGGTCAGGCATTTCTATCAGGCCGGCCGGTCCCGATAGAAAAGTCCTACTACTTATATCGAATTTTCACGACAAAAATATAAGAGCAATTTTTAAGCAAGGCGGATAGCATAAAGCGATTTTCGACCATTTTCCCGTCAAAAACCGCTTATATCTCTACATTGCCACAATTTACTTATCTTTCTTGAAAAATGCGGATAAATCCTGTGCCAAAACCGATCGCTCCGTCGCTTCTTTATTCGATGATTGAATCGAATCGTACAATTCTTTCCGGTACACTTCGACAGATTTCGGGGCGCGTATCCCCAATTTCACCAAATCGCCCTCAACTCCGATCACGACCAATTCTATGGAATCTCCGATCATAATCGATTCGCCCTTTTTCCTCGTCAACACCAGCATACGCTCACTCCTCCTCGCTCAAGGCGGCAGCGGCCGGAGCCGCATTCCCCGTGTCCGGCATCAGCCTATGCTTCGTCGTATATCCGGAGCCGGCGAGGATGATCTGTTTGCCGCTTCTCTTGCTTTTGTTAAACACGACGGGAGCAAGCAAGTTGACCGTGGCATCCGAGATTCGCTCCCGAACGGAAACAACGGCGAGCACGACCACCTCCGCCCGGTCTCCTATCTCCAACTCTTCCTTGACTGTATCGGACAACTCCACTTCATAGTCCGGAAAGAAAAAGAACGGGTCGGTCAAAACAAAAGACAGCTTCTCCTCCTCAACGGACTGCAAGTAGTAGAAGGAACTCTCCTCCCCGGCTTGAAGCAAAATAAAGGCCGTTCTATCCTCGAATCCGGGAATCCCCCCGGCAAACCGATAAATATCTTGTTCCTGCGCTTCGATTTCGCCGAAGTCTCTTGTCTTCAGAATCATATCCACCCACTCCGTTTCCATAAAATCGTTCTGACTCGAACAATACCGAAAATGCCGCAAAAACACAAATAGCTATAGACACAAGAGCCTTTTGCAACCTTGCATCGCAAAAGTCCGATGAATCTACAGCTATCTACACCTTCATATCGATTTGGGGCGGTATCATCTCTACATTCGGATACTGCTTCATGTAAATCTCCATCTTGCCTCTGTTGTACTCGACGATCGGATTGTTAACCTTCGTGTTGAATTCGATCCTACCGGGAGTAACCTCAATTTCGGCTTTGCGCGCGGTATATGTAATATCGACATTATCATAAGAAGCCGGTCCGGCATAATCCATTTCGGGAAATCCGGCAAGTCCCTCCTGCGCATTATCCGCGATCGGTTCGCCGCCGAGATGGATCGCCGCCAGTTTATTGCCGTTCTCGACAATTCGGGCGATTCCGTCCATCGCCACGTTGCGGGCCGACGAGTATATGCGATGCATCATTTCCAAGTTGCCACCATGCGCAAGAGCATCCCACGCTTTGCTGGCATCGACCTGTAAATCTCCGCGAGGCTGCCGGATATCGAGCTTCGGATCGATCCGTTTCATCTCGAACGTCGGCCTAGGCTGCTGGATATCGTATTTCCCCAAATCCGCATCGATGTGCAGCTTGGCGTGTTGAAGCCTGTAATGAATTCTAGGCAAATCCATCTAAATCGGCCCCTTCCTACTTCAGGAAGTCTATCAAGCTCGGGCGAATCAACTTGGATCCGGCCGCAAGCGACGCCTGGTAAACGTTCTCGTCCGTCTTCAGGTTCGTGATGACTTCCGCAATATCGGCATCTTCCGTCTTCGACTGGAGCGTCTGCAAGTTGATGCTCATGTCGTCTAGACGGCCTTTGGCCAACTCGATACGGTTCGTTTTGGCGCCGATATTCGAACGGATCTGCAGCACTTTATCCAGCCGCGTCTCCAATTTACCGATCATCGTAGAAATGTCGGCATATTTGCTCTCCGACAAATAGCCTGCGAATTCGTCAAATAGCTTGAACAAATTATCCGCTTCACCCGGCTCTCCGAATACCTGCGTTCCGGTTACGTTAATCCCAAGCTTGACCCCGGCTCCGATTTCGTAATTAATAATTCCGGAATCCGTGTCGACAAACAGGTTCTGCGCATCGGGATAGGGCCGCACATCGGTCTTTTGCCCGTTGAAGACGAACTTTCCGTTAAACTCGCTGTTCGCGATATCGAGCACCTGATTTTTCAATTGAGATACTTCTTGGCTGAGCGCCATCATCGCATTGTCGTCGTTGGTGCCATTGGCTCCTTGGACCGCAAGCTCGCGCACGCGCTGCATCACATCGCCCAATTGGTTCATCATCGTATCCGTAAAGTCGAGCCAGGACAGCCCTGCATCCACATTGCTCTGGAACTGGTCGGTAGCCCCGAGCTCGCTGCGGTAACGCATCGCGAAGCTGATGCCGACCGGATCGTCGGAAGGCATATTGATCCGCTTCCCCGTGGCCAACTGGTTTTGCAGGTTGTTCATGCGCGTTAAATTGTTGTTCAAATTGAGCAGCAGTTGGGAATTCATCATGCCTTGCGTAACACGATTCAAAACGCTTCACCCTCCGTAAGATGTACGCCGGATTCTACTTATCTGCCGACTACACCCATTCCATTAATGACTTTGTCCAGCATTTCGTCGTATGTCGTCATAGCACGGGCAGCCGCATTATACGCGTGCTGATACTTGATCATATTGGCCATCTCTTCATCCAGCGATACGCCGCTGACCGATTGTCTTCTGGACTCTACATGCTCGACAAGAACTTGTTGGTTAGCCATTTGGCGGTGAGCTTCCTGACCCTCGATTCCGAGCTTCGTGATGATGGAACGGAAGAAATCGTCCACCGTGCCGGTCTGCCCCACCGTATATTCAAATTTTTTGTTTTTCAAGCCCGCGATGAGCAGTGCGAATTCGTTGCTTCCTTGTACGACCTTCTTATTACCGTCCGCATCCACATAAGTACGATTCGCTGCAGCCATCGTGAATACATCATCAAGAATCGACTGATTCAGCTTGATCGTCGCAGCCTCGTTACCGGTCGTCATCTGGAAGAAAGGAGCGCCTTGGTTGCCCTTCATATCGTATCCGAGTTGATGCAATCCGTTCAAGCCGTTAACAGTCACCGTCTTCTCTTCGGTCAATGTTCCGGTCACGGTCGAACCGTCCACTGCGGTCAGCGTTACCCCGGCAGGCAGCATCGTATTGGCGGGAAGCGTAACCTGCACCGGACTGCTCACCATCGATTTGACCATCGTGTTCAATTCATTTATATACGATCTGACGATCGTATCTCTGGACAAAATCATCCCGAACACTTCGCCGGTTTGCAAGTTGTTGCCGTAAGCAGTCTCCAAATATGCCGGCGTTACTTCTACCTGCTTCGTATTTCCTTCGACAAGCGAAGCGTTCCCCATCGTAATGTTATATCCCGAAGTTTGCTCCGTCACGGAAATGTTTATCATTTTGGAGAGGTCGTCCACGAGCAGGTCCCGTTGGTCCCTCAAATCGTTCGCATCGTTGCCAAGCCCTTCAACCCGAAAAATTTCGTTGTTCAGCCGGGCGACCTGACCGAGAATGGTGTCGATTTGCTGAGCCTTTACACCGATGTTCTCCGTCAAGTCTTTCGACAGGTCGTTCAATTTCGTTGCCGTATCATTAAGCGCATCGGTCATCGCGATCGTACGTTCCTTCACAAGCACGCGGTTCGTCATGCTGTCCGGATTTTTGGTCAGCTCTTGCCATGAGCTCCAGAACCCTTCGATCGTCTGACGAATCCCCGTATCGGAAGGCTCATTGATCACTTTCTCCAGCTTCTCCAGCGTATCGCTGCGGATCGTCCATTCGCCGAGCGACTTCTGCTCGTTGATGAACTGATCGTCCAGAAACTGCTCGCGAATCCGATGGATTCCCGAAAATTCGACGCCCTGCCCGGACTGTCCCGGAATATTGGACCGCTGCATCCCGACGGCTTCCATAGGCCGCGCAGCAACGAATTTCACTGTCTGTCTCGTATACCCTGCCGTATTCGTGTTGGATATGTTATGGCCCGTTGTCGTAAGCGCCGCTTGGTGGGTAAATAAACTCCGCTTCGCTATCTCGAGGCCGCCGAATGTCGATCTCATGCGCGCACCCTTCTTTCCGATATCGTTCCTAGCCTTCTCATTTAAGCTTTCCGGTCAAAGTAACTGCGCTGGTATGACTGCTGATCGTGCTGCGGGTGATGGTATACCGCGTCCTGATCGGACGGCCCGGCAATCACATCGAGCGAGAAATCGATGAATGCGAGCGACTGCTGGATCAACTGTCGATTCAAATCATTCGCCTGCTTCATTTCTCCTATTAAGCGCAAAAGCTCGCTTCGCCTCTCCGACAGCGCTTGCTTCTCTTCCAGCCGAACGGCGATTTTGCTCAGCGTGTTGATCGTAATGGCTCCCGTAACATACATATTTCTGGAACGCATATACGCTTGCACCGCTTCCCCGCGTTCCGCTTCGAATTGGTCGACCAGCCGGATCAGCTTCACTTCTTTCTGGGTCAGCTGCATCAGTCGTTCCACTTCATTGCCGATAATCGCTTTCCGCTTATGTTCGCTTAAATCGAGCAGGATACGGTGAACTTCGATTTGTTGATCCAACGTTCTCATGATCGCTTCCATCCTTATCGTTCACCCGCTCCCTCTACCCAATTATTTTACATACGGTAACAGCTTCTCAGCGATTTGCCCGGACTCCACCCGGTAAGTACCCGTAGAGACCGAGTGCTTCAACTCCTGCACCTTCTGGCTGCGCAGCTCGGCGTAAGCCGCTTTCCGCGCCTCCAGCAGCTCCTGGGCTTCAGCGGAAATCTGCACTTCATCCTTGCGTTTCCCCTGCTTGCCTTTTAGCTCTGCCGACTTCGCATCCTGTCTCGAATACGGATTCGTTCCGCCGACCCGGTTAATACCGTTGATCTTCATATCACTCACCTGCACTTTCGCTTGCTCTCGCTTTCCGATTTCCTGTTATAGCATATATCGGACGGCTTCATCCGATTGTTTAGTTCAATTTACCGTTTATCGAATTTGTCGCGGTCTTTCATGTAAGTACTGCCGAATTCAAGAGCGTTCTGCCTTTCCTCTCTCCGCTTGGCGTCCTCTTGCGCATGGCTGAAGTCTTTCGCCAACTGGCTTCGGCAATTTGCACACAACGTGCCTTCCTTGATCGGCTCCCCACAAGATTCGCAGGGGGTCAGTACATTGGGGGCGTCTTTCGCCGCGATTCGGCCTTCGCGAATGAATCGGATGATCATCCGTACCGGTACTCCGGTCTCCTCGCTTAATTCATGGAGCGTACAGCTCCGGTTTTTGCGCAAGTGGTCCACGCATTTCCGATACTGATCTTCGATCTCCCGCAAGCAGTTCGGGCACATGTTGTAGCTGTTCTTGACGTATACTTTTCCGCATTGCGGACAGTTGGACAAATTCATGCCTATGCACCCCTTACCCATATTCGAAATTGGACCCGCACCTCTCTTCCGAAGCGGTTCCACATCATCTCGCCCAGGTCAACCCATACACGTTCGCTTCCGCATGATCGCTTATCGTCTTTGCACAATGATGCAAGGTGCTGCCTGTCGTATACACATCATCGATTATTACTATGTTTATCGGCCGCATGACCGTTTTTTTTAATATCATCTTTATTCCAGCTTCATCTATGGCAAAAGCATCCTTTAAATCGTCCAGTCGCTCCGCTCGAGACTTGTAGCTCTGTTTGGCCGTATCCCGCCGGCGTGCCAGCAGCGGTACGGTCGGAATGGCCGCCAGCACTCCAAAGCCCTTCGCGAGCTGCTCCGCTTGGTTGAATCCGCGCTCTTCCATTCGCTCCTTGCTGACCGGAACGTGCGTGACCCAATGAATGGCCCCCGACCGGTTATAATCATGTTCATTCCGCTTGTACGCCGTATGCAGCATCGAGGCAAACAAACCGTTCAGCCGCTCGTTTCTGCGATACTTGTATGCGGCAAGCCACTCTTTCATCCCCTGCTCATATTTGACCGCACTCCGATTCAAACACAGGCGGGAAGCGCCTCTTCTCGTACAGTCTGTACATTGCTCCGACCGGCCGCAATGCTCGCATTGCAGCACCTCGATCCACGGAATCACATTCACGCAGCGGGCGCAAAGAGACAGCGTCGGAAGCGCATAGCGCTTGACCGAGGCCCGGCAATACATGCACAGCATTGTCGGCGCTCCAAGGAGTGACTCTCCGGCGCCAACCAGTCTTTCCCACAAACGATTGATCATCATATCCCTCCTTTTGTTGTCGAGTCGTTACTTGCAGTAGTTGGTTCCTCCTCCTCGTTGTTCCGATTCAATAAATATCCTTTTCGCTTCGCCAGCCGGTTCATTTGGCGAATTTGCCGGATTGCCCGGGCTTGGGAGTCCGTGCGACCGGCAGCGGCAAAAAATACCTTCCCGTTCGGGTCGTCCTTGGACCGGCCGGCTCGTCCCGCCATCTGAATCAAGGCGGCGGAATCGAATGTGGCCGAATCGGCTTGCAAAATAAAAACATCTGTTCTCGGAACCGTTACTCCTCGTTCCAGGATGGTCGTCGTTACAAGGATCCGGATGTCCCCTTGCCTAAAGCGAACCACCCTATCGGCTCTCTGCGAGTCCTGAGAGGAAGTACCCTCAACGGCATACTCGGTGAAATGGCTCCTTATCGCTTCAACCACCTTCTCGACTTCCCGAATTTTCGGTACGAACACGAACAGCTGCGCCCCTCTGTCGATTGAGCGCTGCATCGCCGCTTTTACATTCCCCGGCAAGCTGCCTTTCCACTTCATCAGTTCCTTCATCTGCAGCGTTTGCGGAATAGGAAGCGGATGACGGTGAAAGCGAACCGGCACCTTCACGTGGGCCAGCCGGTTGCGTGCCGCCAACCGAACGAGATGGGCCGGAGGAGTCGCCGATAGCAGCATGTACGCCCCGGTTCTTTTGCAGACGCGTTCGGCCGCGTATTGCAGCATCGGATTGTTATGATAAGGGTATGCATCGATTTCATCGATAATAACGAGATCGAAGCAGCGGTGGAAACGCAAGAGCTGGTGCGTGGTGGACAATGTAATATCTCCATGCTCCCATCGCTCTTCACTCCCCCCATAGAGCGTGACAATTGTCCTTCCGGGGAAAGCGCGCTTCAGCCTTGGCTGGAGCTCTAGCACGACATCTCGACGAGGGGTAGCTATCAGTACTCTCCGTCCCAGCAGCAGTTCACGGTCGATGAACGGAAAGATCATCTCCGTTTTCCCGGCGCCGGTAACCGCCCATATCAGAAGTCGTCCGGGTTCGCCGGCTCTTTCTTGCGATAAATAGGACAGCCCGCTTCTCGCCGCTTCCGTTTGAGCCGGACTGAGGCCCCATTTGCCGATGATGGCGGCTGTTTCCGAAGCTGTCCTTGCGGAAACATAGCCGTTTCCAGTCTGAGCAGTACCGTATATTAGCAGAGAGCACGACTGTATCCTCCCCATAGTAATGCATTCCTCGCAATACAAGCATTCTCCGGTACAATACAGACAATCTGTGCGATACATCCGCTCGGACCCTGTACCGCAGCGTCTGCATCTATAGCGCCTCTCCGGCTTGGACCAGAAATAGCGACGCTTACGCAAGCTCTCTACCCCATTGTGCAGTTCCACCTGTCCCCTCAATAAGGCCGCTTGCAAATAGCCTGTCCACGCCTTCCTTGCTCTTTCAAGCCCGTGATGCTCCAGGAACCGAAGCAGCTCTTCTTTGGAGAAGCAGCGACCGGCCAGCAGCCGTTCCATCTTCAGCAGCTCCTGCACATCAATCGGCTCTGCTCTTCGCCGGGCCACATAATCGGCATACGTTACGGTCCGTACTTCCGGCGTACCCAGCAGAAGACCTGCTTCCGAGCAAACGGCGGACCATTCCCTCAAAACCTGATTCAAATTCGGATTCGAACCGCGCTCTAACGCGGCCAACAGCTCGCATGCCTCCGACAAAGACAAAACTGGTTCCAACAGATGAAGGGATGCTTTCCCGCCGGTCTGTTCGAACCAGTATGCGAAATCGATATCGATATTTAGCGTAAAACGCCATTTTAACCGTCCGGGGACGGCTGCGGCGTACAAACGGACTTTCACCCGAGTCCCCCCATCACCGTTTTGTAAGCGGTTAATTATTGAAATAGCGGAATGTTCTGCATCTCCTGCTTGTTGCTTAACCGAACGAGGACGACCTCCTCGTTCTCGTATCGTGTAATCATTTGGTCCAATTGCGCCGATTCGTCCCATTCGGTTATCTCGATTTGATAGGGCCTTGCCGCTGCCAATCGTTCCGCTATTGCCATCGTGTCGTCCTCGGACCGTTCATCCATGACGACAATATGGATCATTCTCGCTTTCATCCGCGAAACGAACAGCAGCGTGCGTAAATACCATTCGATCTGCAGCGCATTGTTTCTTGTAATGAGGACGTAATGGATCGGTTTCTGCCGGTTCCACCGGAACCGGGACCGCACCAAATGGACTATTGCGATCGCAAATCCGTACGCTCCGAATATCGACAGCAACCCGACTATCATAGCGGCTCCCTCCCTTACCGCTATTATATGCCGCCATGATGTCCAAGGTTCCTGCGCTATTCGTTCGTTTACAGCGTAACCCAGCCGTTTTTTATCGCGATTATGACCGCTTGAGTCCGGTCCTCCACTTCCATCTTCTGCAAAATGCTGCTGACGTGGTTTTTGACCGTCTTCTCGCTGATGAACAGCATTTCGCCGATCGATTTATTGCTTTTGCCTTCCGCCAAAAGACGAAGCACTTCCGCTTCCCGGCGGGTCAGCGGGCTGTTCGGCTGGTGTATGTATTTGACCCCGGCTTCTCTCGGGCTTTGATCTCCTCCGGCGATTCCGTTCGGATCGAGATACGTCATTCTCCGCAGCTGGTTGATCAACTTGCCGGTTACTTTCGGGTGGATATACGCATGTCCCGCCACGACGGACCGGATAGCGTTAATTAACGATTCCGCTTCCATATCCTTGAGCAAATATCCGGAGGCTCCTTTGCGCAGCGTCTCGAATACATAGCTCTCGTCGTCATGAATGGACAAGATGATGACTTTGATTTCCGGGAAAAAGTCTTTCAGCCGTTCCGTCGCGACGACGCCGTTCTCGATCGGCATGTTGATATCCATCAATACGACGTCGGGACGAAGCGAATTGCAAAGCTCGACCACTTGGATGCCGTCGCCGCATTCGCCTACCACCTCAAAATCTTTTTCCATATTCAGTATGCGCTTGACGCCTTCCCGCAGCAGCTGGTGATCGTCGGCGATCACGATTTTCACATTGCGCTTTTGTTCCATTACATTACTCCTCTCTTTGTTCCAGACTGATCGGAATGATCATCGTGAGCTTCGCGCCTGCCTTAGGCTCGGACTCGATATCCATTCGCCCCCCTAACAGCTCCACCCGCTCGCGCATCCCCATGATGCCGAAATGCGAGTTGCCTCTGGCGATCATGGCTTCCAGCTTTTCCACGGAGAACCCGACGCCGTTATCTTTTACGACAACTTTCACCATTTGTTTCTGGTACGTGATCTCGATGCCCGCGTGGCTTGCTTTGGAATGCTTCAATACGTTGGCAAGCCCCTCCTGAACGAGACGGAATACGGCCACCTCCATCGCGGAAGGCAATCGCGCTTCCACACCGTGCACTTCGAATCGGGTATGAATTCTCGTTCGATCCTCGAAGTCCTGCACATATTTGCGCAGCGTCGGCATTAGTCCGAGGTCATCAAGCGCCATCGGACGCAGATTGAAGATGATTTTCCGGACTTCCTCCAGACCGAATCGAACCGCTCCTTTCAGATCGGAAAGCTCTTCTTTGACCGTTGCATATTCCTGCCTGTCAATCATACGTTCGGCAATTTCGGAGCGGAGCACCATATTGGCCATCGCTTGCGCGGGACCGTCATGAATTTCGCGGGCGATCCGCTTGCGCTCCTCTTCCTGGGCCAGTATGATTTTCAGGCCGATCAGCTGACGATTTTTGGCCGATTCGAGAATACGGGTCACCTGATTCAAATCGCCGGACAAATAATTGAGCACGACGTTCATTTGGCCGACGAGCGCTTCGGCACGCTCTATTGTCTTGTCCACATTTCGTATGCGCTTCTGCAGCTCGTCACGCCTTGCTCTCAGATGATGCTCCTTTTCCCTCGCCATAATGAGCTGGAGCTGCATCTGGGTGGCCGCTTCATAGGCGACCCGAATATCCTCTTCCTTGAACCGGTGAAAATCCCGGCTTACTTCCGTAAGCCGGATTCTGGAACGTTTGTATTCGACTTCGAGCTTGTCAACCTGGTCGATCGTCCTGGAGACTTCATCCATCACCTGCTGCAGTTCTTTGCCTAGCGCCTCCCACTCGCTACGGGCGCTTTCACATATTTCGAACATCTGATATTTACTGGACTCCATGACTCCAATCGCATTTTTAATCACTTTGTCGATCGCGTCGTATTGCAAGCTATCCCTTACTCCTTTACCCGTAACTGGCATACTATTTCTTATACTATCATATTTCGACAGGTTTGGATCGGGCTAATAGGACCTAATTTATTCCAGCGTCACCGTGCGGGTCTTTTCGTCCCATGTTACTTTCCAGCCCATCTTCTCGGAAATGACGCGAAGCGGAACCATCGTCCGCTCGGTCATGAGAAGCGGCGGAACCTCGGCCGTTACGGCCTCTCCATCGGCGATAAGCTCCGTCTTGTCCAGCCAAAGCTCAATCAGGTGATTGTCTTTCATAATCATTACTTTACGCTCTCCGTCGACCCACGTCAATTGTCCTCCCATGGCCTCCACGATGAAACGGACCGGGACAAGCGTATTATCTTTGTATATGACCGGAGCCTGATCGAGTACGAGCTGCTTCCCGTTAACCGTTAACGATTTTTGATCGATGGTCAGCTTAACGACATTTTTCGTTTGGACGGCCGCCTTCTGGTACTGGAATGCGATATCGTCGAACCAAATCTGCCCCTTCAGCTCGCGTTCGTCATGTCCGTTCTCCGGATTGGCCACGTATAGCTTCGTAAGCGAAATCGGATACGTGAAGCTGTACTTTTTCAGATCCGCGCTCAATGTTTTCCAGTCGGACCAATTTGCCAATTCGGTCAAGCTGATCAGTTGAACTTTCCCGGCGCTGTCCTTGATTTCCGCACGGACCCAGTTGCGGCTGTTGTCGCCTTTCACCTTGACACTGAGCGATTCCGGCTGTCCCTCGATTTTCAATCCATCCGTAAACAAAGCGTACGCCGCCGTAGTTCCTGTCCCTTGCGAGAAATCGTACTGCAACCCTAAAGCTCTGCTGCCTGCGGCGATTCCTTCTATTCCGGATACCCTATAAACATTGCCTGTCACTCCTGCGGTGGAAGTAAACGAAACCGCACTCGAGGTTTCAAACGATTCCACTATCCGGTTATCGACTATAGGCATGGTCAACATCGTCGAGAATCCGTCGTAGCGGGCGATAATCCGGCCTTCCGTCGCATCCTTATCGATGCTGTCGATCGTCAGTCTGCCGCCTTCCATCCGACCCTTGAATCCGATGAATTCCAACTGCAGCGCTTCGGCCGGGATGGTTCCTTTAGCACCCGATTTGGAAGTTACGCTTGCCGACAACGTGTAGACCGAATTAGCCAACAAAGAGGTGGATGAAGCGTTCAGCTTCAGACTGGCGACGTCTTTACCGCCTATTACTTCCACGTCTATACTTTTGGTCGCCTTACCTGAAACGACTGTCAGCTGTGTTTTTCCCGCCGCCGTTGCTGTAAACGTATTGCCTTGGAATGTACCGATCGGCTGGGTTGTCGACCAGTTGGCCGGCATTTGATCGGCCGCCACCGGGTTGAAATAGTCGTCATATGCTTTCAAGCTATAGGTAGCCTTCTGTCCGACAAAAAGTGCCGTGGCTCCTTGAATTTGGATATCTCGGACCTGTCCTTTCGGTGACAGTGAATATACGCCGACTCCGTTCACAACCGGGCGTTCGTAGCCGATATCCGCACTGACCAACGCCGTCTGGAACTCGCCGAGCGGTCTGGTCGCCATTTGGGTAGAACCGCCGCCGTCCAGATTGATTCCTTTCCATACGCCGACCTTGATCATAAACTGCTGAAGCTCGGCCAGCGTTAAGCCCGAATCTATCGTAATCAGGTACGCGTATTGTTCATTTTTGGAAAAGCCGATTGCCGTCCGGGCCACGGGAGAATATCCGCTCACCCCGTTCACTTCATGGGAAAACTCGGCCGGTTGGCCTTCGTCGACCAATATCGTATGGCCGCCGATCATCGTATTGAAGTTGGCCGCATCATACTGGATGGCCGGATTTTGCGCCAACACTTTATAATCGGCCGTGATCCTGTCCCCTACTTTCAAATGCTGGGCAACAAATTCATCGGCCTTGCCCGACGCCCTCAATATATAGCCATCGGCTGGCGCTACCGTCTCCAGTACACCGGGACGCAGGATTTTTTGAACGACTCCGTTTTGGACCAATATTTCTGTCGGTACGGTGACACCGTCATTGGATCGATTCACTTGTCCCCATGTATTCGTATACATGTATAGGCCATCGATCATGCTATGTTGGCCTTCCGGATGAATGCCGTCATTCTCGTACCAGTAATACGTTTTGTTGATTCCTCCGAGCGGATAAGTCGCTCCGTCTCTGGCTATGATTTTTCCTTGAAACGTAAACATATCGATGATCGGTTTATTTTCCTTCGTCAAAGCGAAGGAATACCAGCCGACCAAATACGGAGGGGTGGCCAATAGCTTGCCGCCGGAAACTTGCGGGCCCATAGGAACCCCTTCCGCCTGCGTGTTGAAAAAATCACCGTTAATCGCCGCAACGGCTCCCGTTTCGTTCGCCATTTTCCGCACACTTTGCTTTTTGGCGAGCTGCCCGCCCGTACCGGCGATCGTGTCCAGCTTCACGTAAGGATTTTTCAAATCTACTTCCACTACGTTCGCTTTTACGGTTACCGTTTTTTTATTTCTTTCGAAATTCCACTCATATTTTTTGAGAATGGCTCCATACGTGAGCGGCTCCTGTGCGGTCATCGTGACGGGTGCATCCGCTGCCGCGGCCTGGACTGGATCTGGCGCCAACCACGGCTGAACCGCGATCGAAACGGCCAGTAGGACTGCCGCCAACCCTTTCATTTTTTTGTTTCTGTTGCCTATAAGCTGTAGCAAGGGTGAAACTCCTCTCCGAAATCTCTCTATCTCTCTCCATGATTTTTATTCAACTGTATAGACTCTGTTTTGCCCGAAAAAGTTACGTTCCCTATCTGGAATCCGTAACGTTTGTCACTTTGGAACCAGTTCTTGTCGGTTTTTGACGATACTTATAGTTTTCGAATGCTTCCCTTTGTTTTCAAGGGGTATCCGACCTAATTTCGTCGAAAGCAAAAAAGCCACCCCTTAAGGAGTGGCGTGCTGTTTCGCTTGTTTCGACTGGGATTAACCCAACGCTTCTTTTTTGAGCTGCTCGGCTTTGTCCGTCCGTTCCCAAGGCAGATCCACGTCGGTCCGTCCGAAGTGACCATACGCGGCGGTTTGGCGGTAAATCGGGCGACGAAGATCGAGCTCTTTAATGATGCCTGCCGGACGAAGGTCGAAGTTATTGCGGATCACTTCTTCGAGCTTCTCTTCGCTTACTTTCCCTGTTCCGAACGTATCTACATTGACCGAAACCGGGCGCGCTACGCCGATCGCGTAAGCAAGTTGAATTTCAACTTTTTCCGCCAGCCCGGCTGCAACGATATTTTTGGCCACATAACGCGCGGCATAAGCAGCCGAACGGTCGACTTTCGTCGGATCTTTACCGGAGAATGCGCCGCCGCCGTGACGGGCATATCCGCCATAAGAATCGACGATGATTTTGCGTCCAGTCAAGCCGGCATCCCCTTGAGGGCCGCCGATGACGAAACGTCCGGTCGGATTGATGAAGTATTTGGTTTCCGCATCGAGCCATTCGGCCGGAACGACCGGGTTGATGACATGCTCCCGAATGTCTTTCTGGATCTGCTCGAGCGTAATTTCTTCCGCATGCTGGGTAGATACGACAATCGTGTCGACACGAACCGGCTTGTCTCCTTCGTATTCCACCGTTACTTGCGTTTTGCCGTCAGGGCGTAAGTATCCGAGCGTGCCGTTTTTGCGTACTTCCGACAGTCGGCGGGCCAAACGATGCGATAAGGCGATTGGAAGTGGCATCAATTCCGGCGTTTCGTTTACAGCGAATCCGAACATTAGACCTTGGTCCCCTGCACCAAGCGCTTCGATCTGCTCGTCCGTCATCGTGCCTTCTTTCGCTTCCAGAGCCTTGTCTACGCCAAGCGCAATGTCTGCGGACTGTTCGTTCAAAGAAGTCAATACGGCGCAAGTCGACGCGTCAAAACCGTATTTGGCGCGAGTATAGCCGATGTCCTTGATCGTATTCCGGACGATGGACGGGATGTCCACGTATTCCGACGAGCTGCTGATTTCGCCGATTACGAGAACCAAGCCCGTCGCTACCGATACTTCGCACGCTACGCGGGCATTCGGGTCATTTTGCAAAAATGCGTCCAGCACGGAATCGGAGATTTGATCGCAAATCTTGTCCGGATGTCCTTCCGTTACCGATTCCGATGTAAACAAACGGCGACCGTTTTTCAATGCCATAATTCCATCCAACCTCCTGCAACTATTATTTATCATGAGTACGAACTCTACACGGAGAAACAGCCTGCATCTCTAATTATCGACATGCAAAAAACGAACCTTTTCCTGTAGGAAAAGGTTGCATTGTACGACCTTCAAATATTGATGTTACTGGATTTGTCGAGCTCTGTCAATAAATGAATGACTTGAAATTATTACAGTCCAAACAGCGTCTTCTCCGCTTGTTCAACAAGCCGTCTTGTGATGGAGCCGCCTACCGCTCCTGTATCACGGCTTGCGATATGTCCCCAGTAGCCTTCGTTAATGGATGCAGACGGCATACTTCCCAATTCGGTTGCAAACTCCACATTACCGAACTGCGCTACTCCGC
Source organism: Paenibacillus mesophilus (assembly GCF_005938385.1). Taxonomy (GTDB): domain Bacteria; phylum Bacillota; class Bacilli; order Paenibacillales; family NBRC-103111; genus Paenibacillus_AB; species Paenibacillus_AB mesophilus. The sequence continues at coordinate 101,130 of NZ_VCRA01000014.1, read as the reverse complement.
TGCCGACCGGAAGACCCAACTCCGCAGCAATCTCATACTTCATTTGATCAATTGCTTTATGGCACTCCGGTACGATTTTACGATTGTTTCTGGCCATATTGGTTCACCTCCCTTGAATCTGGTGTACCTGTAGTATGGCCCCGCGTTCGCGGATCACCCGTATCGATTATTGTAAATTGGGGTAAAATTATGGTGCCGTTTTCGTTCCATCCTCTTTTAGCAATATGTAGCTTCCCCGTACCATCACATAAATGTCGCCCTTTTGTTTAGGATCGGGCTTGATGCCTCGGCCCTCGCGCGGGATAATCAGCAAATGATTGTTCTCGATTGCTGATCCGGCCGAGATATCCTTACCTGCAGTTACATCCGGAATCCCGTCGCTATTACTTACTGCGATAGTCTTGCCGGATCGCACGATGATCTCGGCACCGATCCCTCCATATAAAACTTGCCCGGCCTCCAGTTTGATGACTTCAAGATTCGATGCCGCTCCTGTAGTAGGAGTCGTCGGTTGTTGAGGCTGCGTCTGAGTTCCGCCAATGGGCGGTATTTGGGCTTGCAGCTCTTGCTTCACTTTTGCAATTTCAGCCGCAATGATCTCATTTACTCGCTGTTCGGATATACCTTGCACCGTGCTGCTTGGTTGTCCGGTTCCAGTATTTCCCGAGCCGGTCCATTGTCCGCCGGTTACTTTCTTCAATTGCTCATCCAGATAACTTTTGGTTACGAGGGGATCATCAGCCGACCCCGGTTGCACGGCTCCGTCCGCTTTGGATTCGATTACCGCTTGTCCAACAAATATTCCCGCTGCCATCGTTATCCCTATCAATCCGGTGAGCAGCACTTTCCGTTTCTGCGTCAATTTGTTCGCCTCCTGACCTTGTTACATTCGACTCCGTAAAAAGAGAATCCTTTCGACCCAAGAAAATTGGACCGAAAGGACTTTGTGTAAAATGGTGATTAGTCTGAGAAATAAAACCAGTCGAGCTGTTTGCTGGCAACCAAGCGCTTTTGGCCTTGGAATACGACGTATAAGTTCAGTTTGTATTTCTTCAGAAACGATGTTTTAAAAATAAAATCGTTATCGGTTTTCGTCAGTTCCATTTTATTTTTGCCAATCTGCAATGTGGTAGCACCCGTTGTTTTTCCATCCGCCTCTTTTTCCGTAACGAGATTCCAGTCCATCCTTGCTTTCCCATCCAAATCCTCAAGTTCGATATTCAACTTATATTCTTCCGTATTCACTTCGTATTGGTTGTTTTTCTCTAATTCGTAATCGAATGCTACTTTTATTTCTGTTTTATTAACAGAAGTACCCACTCGGCTCAAACTAAGTTTGTAAGGGAATATGTCGATGTCTTTAATGGTATCCGGAGTAAAAGCTTTTTCTTTCGGCAAATCAAATGCAACTGCATTTACATAAGAATCAGGCTTTTCCGATACTAATGAATATTTTCCTTGAGTAATTCCTTCTCCAATTAGCAACTGTGTAATCTCCGGGGACTTGCTCTTTGCGACGTTTGCCCATATATGAACAAGCGCTTTTCCGGATGGACTTATTTTTGTTTTAATTTCTGTGATTGTCGCCGGATATACAGTCCCGTCTGCTCCTTTAAAGTGAGCGACAAGTTTGGATAAATCGTTGGATCTTTTCTCCAAATTCTCAATCTCGACTTGGGCTGTAATCAAATCGGAGCTTTTGCCGCTTATATTATGTAAGGCATGAATATAATAATCAGCCAACCGCCCTAGCCCGCCAAGCTTATAGCGGTCATCAGCCTTAACAACAGGTACGCTGTCGACTGCCGAATCAACTTTAAAAGCAACCAAATCCGTTACTGTAGTGTTATTCGTACCACTTCCGCTTTTTACCGACTCCTGCAAATGAACGGTCATTTTCGAGTACTCATACGTGTATGGTATCGTACCAAGCAGTTGGATTCTGACTTCTTTATCCGGTTGAAGCCCGATTACATTATCGGTTCGAATCACTTTGACTTCCACTTTTACCGAATCATCCAATTCAATGTATCCTGTTAAATTCGGAATAGACAAAGGTTTCGATTCTTTAGACTTCAATAAGATGGAGGCGGATAGCAAATCGTCATCTTCCCAAGGAACTCTTTGTATCGATTCCAAGGTGGCTACATATGTACCGCTTTCATTTGAAAATGATTGTTCTTTTTCCGTTGCCGAAGTATCTTCTGTCGGATTCGGAATTTTAAATTCAGCGAAAGCGGTATTAACCGATGTCGTTTCTCCGGTAGTCGTATTCTCCGTAATAACCAGTTCCCAATTTTGATCGGAGATGGAACGTGGAAGCTTACCGGTTAACGTAATTTCTTTTTTCATCAGCGGGTCGATCGTCGTAGTGTTAGTTACACCGGAAGCTGTCAGCGGATACAACAATCCGTCCGACGTTCGAATCATGTAGTTCATTGTAGGGAGCTTCAAACTGCGGATATCCGTATTTTGCAGTTCCAGTATGATCGACGGCAAAAAGTTTTCCTCATTGCTGCTGATCGTTGCCCGTTTAATAAATCCTTGCAAAGACGTTTTTGATATTTTGATATTCGCTTTGGAGCCTGCCGGTGCCACCGTCGTATAGTTGTCTGGAATTTGTAGTATTCCCAGCGTTTTCTGATATTCAGCCGAAGAGAAATCCCATTTAATGATTTTAAACTGGAGATCCTTCAACTGAATCGCTGAAGTAACATTCGCGTAAAACTTGATTTCTTGCGTCCCTCCGGCTGGAATAACATTCTTATCTTTGTCTTGAGGCATTACATTGATCGTAAAATTTGCTCCGGCGATTGACTGCATGCGAACCCAGTAGTCTATAAACAGAATATCACTTGTCCCGCCATTAACGATTTTCACTGTAAAAGTAACCATGTTGTTGTCCGCGCCTACGGATAATCTGGCGTCTTTAAGCTCAAAATAACTTTTGTCATTGACCCATACTGAGCCTACGGATGGAACATCGAATACAGGCTCAGCCGTAACTTGAGTACCATCGGCATATGTATGGACTGGCACGGTAGCCGCCAATAAAGAGAACAGAACCAAAGATTTGACGGATAACTGCTTGAACTTCGACTTCTTTCGCATGTGCATCCTCCTCTATTACTTCTATATGTAATAGACGTAAGAAGTTCCATTTTGTTTCAGGAAAACTGAAGATTTGTTAAAGTAAATAAAACAAAAAAAGGCCCCGAGGGACCTTCTTTTGTTTTATTTATCAATAGATGATCAATTACGGTGTAACAGGAGCAGGTACAGTATACTTCACATACGTCGATGCGGATTTGCCGCCAGATGTAGCTGTAATCGTGAAGTAGTGCGTTCCGACGGAAAGACCGCCTAGGCCGGTAATATCGCCTTTTTTAACAGTATCGCTAGATACGTTAGATATGCTCAATCCTGTAGTTTTAGCAGGATCGGATGGCGTAATCGTGTAAATTACTCCAGTGATCTTATCATATGCACTGATATTGTCTTCCGCATAAGAAATACCATACTGGTCAGCAACTTTCAGGTTCATGAACTGCCATGCTTTGGTGTATTCTGTTCCACCACCCGTAGCACCAGTATTGTACTTCTCGCCTTTGGAAATGGACACTGTTGAATCCGAGGTTACAGCGTTAACAAACGGAACATCGCCCTTAACTTCTACTTCCAGATTGTTAACGACTCTGTCTTCCTTCTTCAGCGTTTTATAACCAACAGTCAAGATTGTTTTGCCCGGTGTATAGCCGAGTACTCCAGCCGTGCTTGCTTGTGCTACGGAGTATACGCTGCTCGTTACCGAGAAAATACCGCTCGCCGGCAATATTACGTTATCGCCTGCGCTATCTTTAGCCGTTACGCTCGGAAGTCTGTCCTGAATACCTGTTGTAGTTGCTTGTGTCGAATCCAGCACAGGGCTGTCTTTCGTAGCGTACAATGTAGCAGGTTTCGTAACCGTATAAGTCAAGTCTGCTGTATCATAGTCAATCAACGTGAACGTTCTGATTGATTCCGAGATAACCGTATTCGTTACTCCGCCATCCAGCGATCTGCGCAACTGGGCTTTATACTCTACCTTCTCGCCTCTGCCATTAGCAAGAGCCGCGTTAGTAGTATTATTGCGGAGGAACTGATAGGTAGTGTTGAAGTTAGCCAAGCTGTCTTTGTACGTTCTAGCATCAGCCGATGGAATATTACCGGCATTTACAAATTGATCGGATGCTTTGCCAAGACGGTCCAATCTAGTCACTCTGATGTTGTTTACGTTAGTATCAGTTATTACATTGCCGTTTTTGTCAGTAAACTTGTAATCAACGTAAACAGAATATGTTACATTTTGACCATTTTCAGAAACGGTACCAACATTGTCAAGCTGTTTGCCGTTTTGGTCAAGTACAACCAATTTGAAGTTTGATGCTCCACCAGCGGATTTCGGTGCGTTAGCCGTAACAACACTAATCTTGTCCGGGGTACGCGCTCTGCTGATCGGAATGTTCTTTGTAATGTAGCTGTTGTTGCCTGTTCTCGAATCCAAGTAAGCGCTGATAAATGCGTACGATCCCGCTTTCGCTTCGACGGACGAAATGTGGAGCTGACCTTTGTAAGGACCCGATTTTTCGATAACAACTTTTTCACCGGCACCTGTACCTTTTACATTGCTGGCATCAATCTTGATTCGATTGTAGTTCTCATCGTCAACAATTTCGTCAGCTGTCAATTCGTTGCCAGCTTCATCATATGCAATAATCGGAATGTATACGTCTCTAACGTCACCTTCATTCAACGAATCCGATTCATTGCCGAATACAATTTTCGTGGCCAACTTCACAGAAGCCACTTTAACTGTTTTAGAATTGTTTGCTCCGCCAATTTGCAACGTGACGTTATAATCTTCGCTTTTTTCTGCGCGACCACTCAATGTCACACGCACTTCACCGAAGTTATCGTTGTCGAAATCTTCGAATTTAACATCTACTTTATCCGAATATGGAATTGTATATTTGTTGTAAGTCCACGTTGTTTGGCTGTCATAGGCCATCGGGTTGCCGAATTGATCATAAATCGTTACCGGAATCGTAGCATATTCCCCAGAACTCGTAATGGATGTTTTGCCAGACGGATATTTAACATCACCCAGCTCCATTTTGGTTACGAACGGCTCCGAACCAAGCTTGAAGTTCTGTTGTACGGAAAAACGCGTATCGTTCTCGTAGATGTACACCGGCACAATAGCGGTACCTGGATTGTGCTTTTCGGTCGTGGACCCAGGACGATACATCGTATCAATCGTCAAAATGAAATTGTTTTTGTCATCTTTAGTAATGCCGCTGTTGTTGAAGCCCGGAGTCGTAGCCGTAAAGTTACCAGCGCTCAATGCGCTAGCTTCGTTATATTGGTTGACGGCACGGAATTGTATGCGAGCTTTTGTGCTTTGTGCAATTGTGTCGCTCGTCGTAGCAAATTCAAGCTTCGTTACTTTTTCGTTTTCACCTTTGAAGGTCGCGGATGCCGTTCCAATATCGGCAGCAGCCAAACCACCAAGCGTTACGGTGTACTCGCCTTCGCTGATTTTAGCATCTTTCAGCGTCAACGTTGCCGTTTTCTTGTCTGTAGACCATGTCGTCGAAGCAATAGCAATTTCAACCGAACCTTTCTTCACGGATAATTTTGCTACTTTATCATCAACGTCGCGATCCAAAGCTACTTCGATTTTCGAAACGCCAGTTGCTTTAGCGGATTTCACCGAAGCTTTAGCCGGTTTTTGCGAAGCTGCGATAGCTTGTTGAGCGCTGTAGGAAGCTTCAACCAGCTCGGAGCGGATAGCCGGTTTCGTGTAGTCTGTTTTTTCGCTCAACAAACCGTTGGCGATTGCAGCTGCTACATAACCTTTAGCCCAATCGGATACGTTACCTTTAACGGTAGCGGTTGTGTTTTGTTGCAGACCCAAAGCACGAACAGCTACAGCTGCCAGTTCTTCAAGCGTTACGTTGCCAGCTGGATCAAAAATACCAGTCGCTTTGCCATCCATTAACATTGGAGTTGCTTTGGAAACAGCTTGGATGAAGCCAGCGGACCAACGGTCTGCAGCAACGTCCGTGTAGCTAGTTCCGGTTACTTCTTTCAGATCCTTCAGTTTGGCAAGGATTTTTGCCAATTGCTCACGGGACATGTTCGCGTTCAGTTCGGAACCGTTACCTGTTCCGTCTTTGTCGAAGATCCCCAGTTTGATCAATTCATCCAATTTTTGTTGGGTCGTCAAATCAGCTGCGAATGCAACGGATGCGAAAATGGACGACACCATAGCAGATGCTACGAGTACAGACAAGCTTTTCTTCATAACCTTTTTTTCTCCTCCTCGATTATCATCATTCGATGTTTGAGAGTTTAATTTAATTTGTAAGCTCTTCATACTCATCGGCCAATTCACCTCCTTCCCAGAGTTTTGAGCGCTACTTCCTATTTGGACTCTGCAACTTTTGTCGCAGAAACTAGTAAACTGTCGAAGTAGAAAAACTAGAGACATAGACGCCACTATAACATTATACAATGGTGCTTTCATACCGTAAAGCATAAATTGTGAAAAAGTACCACTGTGCGCCCGGTTTCTTATGTGTTTGCTGTGCGTTGTTTGTCGGTTCACCTAATTAAACGCAGCGTTTCGAAAAAAGTTGCGACTTTTCGAAAAAACTTTTCTATGTGATGCGCTCAACCTCTGGGGCTTCCAACCTTGCGTATAGCAGCTCGTATATCGTTTGCTACATTCCAAGTATACCTGCATCTGCAACATTCGTCATTACGAAGTATTTTCCATGTTTCCATCCATTTTTTCGTAAATTAAACTGCCGGATCGAAGCCGATCCGGCAGCCTTATCCCGCTTTTATTTCGGTATTTTCTTCTGGTTCTTCAGAACGCGAATGGCAACAGCAGCGGCTTCCGCCCGGGTGAACGTTTCAAGCGGGTCGAACCGCACGGTCGTTTTGGTTTGTCCCTGGAGCAAGACGTTTTCCTTACCCTGGATCAAGCCTGCATTCGTAACGGCTTCTACGGCCGTTCTGGCGTAAATATCGATGCTATCGCCGTCGGTAAATGATTTGCGCAAGTTCGCCAACACTTTGTCCAAGTTGGACTCCGATTGCAGCTTCAAATCGGCGGCTCTGGCAATCATGATCGCAGCATCCTGACGGGTAACGGCGTTATCCGGCATGAATCGGCCACCGGCCGCTCCGCGCACGATACCGGCCTTCGCGGCCGTCTCGATATACTTATAGTCGTACAGCTTGGTTAGCAAATTTACTCTTTGAACGTCTGAGAAAGTCGGAACTTCCGTATATTGCAAAGGCAGGTCAAATATTTTTACGAGCATGGTGGCGAATTCGCCTCTCGTAATCGAATCGTTTGGTACGAAGCTGGAGCTTTCCTTGTTCTGCATATATCCTTTGGCGTAAAGTGTATCCAGATCGTTACGAGCCCAAGGATGCCCAGTCACGTCATCGAAGCTCTTGTCCATATACACGACTTGATAATAGCCGAATGTCTCGAACGGTACGGTTATCGTATTCTTAGCCGCATCGACAACGCCACCGAGGTTTTTCCAGCGACCTTGAACGATACCCGTGTAGTCCTCATAAATATCGAAATGATATACGCTCAAGTACTTCCATGCATCATCCCGGATGTAAGAGTCATACTTCAAGGTAAGAGTTCCGCGCTCGGTCGGGACAACCATATCTTGTTGCGTTCTAAGATAAAACTCTTCCTTGTCGTAAGGCAACCGCCCGCTTCCGTTTAATGCCTTGATCATATCCGTTTCGTTCTTCTTGATCGTACCGGCATCGACCCAGAACAAATTGCTGGCCGAGCGGAAGCGCCCTGTCGTTTCGGTTAGCATCAGCTTGCCGACGCCGTCAATAACGGGATTCGGATTGCCGATCTGTCCGTCCGTAGCTGAAGGATGCTTGATTTTGTCTACGCGCCCGTCCGTTTTGCTGGCGATACCGTATAAAATTTTTCGGTCCGAAGTCAGGAATTGGTTTATCGCTCCCGGCTCATTACGAATGAAGTTGGTTCCTTTCGGAAATTTCAATGAAAGCTGGCCGTCAAATACGGTCGTGGTCGATTGCAGCGGAGCTTTATATTGCGCTCCTTCAACGGCCGTATCCGTATTATACAGCACGAAGCTGCCGTTCGATTTCTCCGTACCGCGAACTACGGTGAACCTCACTGTATTTTTGCCGGCCTTCAATCCGGTTACTTCGTAGAAAAAGTGATTTTTCTTGACGCCATTCTCCGTCACTTCGCGAACAACAGCTTCTTCTTTGCCGAATAACACGGAAGTCGCGTTCTCGGCTTCAATCTGCACCTCGACATAATTGCTGTTGATATTGGCTTGATCCTCATTTTTCTCGTTCTTGATTAGTTTCGGGGACTTGATGATATAAGGTAGAGGCTCGCGGTTAATAGTAATAACCTTCGTCACCGTAATACCCGACGCATTCATAATTGAGAATTCGAAGATGGTATCGCCTTTGGACAACAACGGTATCGAATTCGTACGGAACTGTCCCGATCCGATGGAGTTGAAATAGCCTGGATTGTTGCTTTGTGGTTCAATGTTTCCGTAATTGCTGCCATAGCGTCGGTCGTATTTGACGACTGGCGTCCCGTTCGCATCCTTCGTCCGGACTGTGAGCCTGACTTCCGATGCATTAGCGAATTGACCGGAGAAAGCAACAGCTGTTTCACTCGTCGCATACGTATCGGGATTTGTTCCGGCTATAAATTTTTTCACATCCGTCGTTTCGACCGGATTCACCGATATAAATTCCGGAGCGTCGGTGCTGAATACAAATATCTCGTAAGAAGTAGTCGTAACCAGAACTTTGTTGATATAAATTTTAAAGACGAGCGTGTTCTTCCCTTCACGCAGGTCGGAAATCAATAAAGTAAACGTATTGTCCGTAGCAACCAGCATCGAGGTATTGGCAATGCCGTTCAGCGTTACTTCTACTCGATTATCACCGCCTGCCGTTACATTAGGTATGTTGACGATGCGGCCCGATACGCAGCTTCCGGTCAATCCTCCGCGATCGCATGTGATCTGCGTACCCGGTGTTTTCACGACCATGCCATTATAAATGTTATTGACGATCAAATACGGCGTATTCGAGATCAGCAAGTCATACTGCTTTTTGCCCGATAAATTTTCCGCCGTCTTCGTTTTATCCGCATACGTAGAATCCGAGCTTGGAACGATCGTTAGCTGCGTCGGTCCGTTTGGGATTGTAGCGGGAAGGCTAAACGTAAATACGCGTAAATTTACTCCCGTTGTCGAATCTGTCGGTTGATTGTCCGTATCGTAGGGAACGGTCGCATAAATGCTCGAATTGTTCGTGAACTCCCCAAGGTACAAGTTGAGTTTTTGCGTGTGAGCATTGGCCAACACCCGGAACGTCTTCGGAAGCTCGGATATATTGTTGACTACCCGCTCCGATAACATATCCACGCTCTCTACGTATGGCAAACTATTATTTACATAATTGAACGTATACGCGGTAACCGGAATATCATCTGTAATCGTGTTGTAAAATTTAAACTGTACCAACTGCGTCCGATCGGACGGAATATCCAGATCGGCGGAGAAATTGAATACCTTGTACTTTCCGGGCTGCGACCATTCGGAAACTTCATTCAGCTGCGAAGCTGTCGCACTGACGCTAAATACAAACGGGTTCCCTACTACGTTGTCATTGTAGAGCACGCTGACTGTATAAGTCCCGTTAGACAGGTCCGACGGTTTAGTAAAGTTAACCGTTCTGCCCGATACGATCCCGGTTGCCATAGCCTCCAATATATAGGAAGCATTATCGTTGGATACAAATCTGAGCTTCAGCTTGGAGATGTCTCTTCCGAAATTGATGCCCGTCACGCTCATCGTCGATCCCGACGTTGTAAATCCGGTCGGCGACGGATCCGCGATCGTGAACGGATATTGACCCAATAAGACGTTATTATAAGCAACTCTTAACAAATAAGTACCTGCGCTTATACCCGAGATGTTGGTAAAATCGCCGAGAATCGTTTTTCCGTCAGGTGATACGGAAGCAATTCTGGCACTGCGCTGGTTCGTTCCATCTTCATTCGCTACGATGACCGACACTCTCGTGGAATCCGTAAATCCGTTTCCTTGAACGGAAAAGGATGCCGTATTTACCTCGGAGAGCAGTACCTGTGGAGTCGTAACCGCGTCGACATTCGCCGGGCTCGTTGCCGTTGATACGTAAACGCTGTTTGTTACGACATCTCCTGTCGAAACAGTTGGTATGAGACCAGTAACCAGATCCCCGTTCGGATACCTCATCTGTTTTTCGAACGTGATCTTATAGTTGGCCCCTGATGTCAAGTTTGTTTGCCCCAGAACAGGATTCGATGGATCCGCATTGTTGGCAATCGGCTGGAACAAAATTGCTGTCCCCCGAACCTCGAACACCTTTAAAGGGATAACATCGGCAGCATTGCTCAAATTGACAAGCCGCGGATTAACAATATCACCGGCGATGGTCCCCAAATTCGTTCCCGCAACATAAATCGTCGTTGGCGAAGTCGTCTTTGTCATATTCAACGAACCGGTAATTTGTGCCGTCGGCAAATCAGGATCTTTACGCGCAATCTCGAAGGCTGTTTCCGTTAATGGTACGCTTTTGTAAGTCAGCTTGTACTTATATAATCCTTCCGTCGTAACGGTAGGTCCCGCAAAAGTAAGAGTCGTATTCGTACCGTCATTACTCGACGTTACCACCGCCGATTGACCGACCGGCTTGCCGGTCAAATCGGTATAGCTGACCGCAAAGTCCGCGGGATCTAATACACCGCCCACAACGAATTGCGGCTGCGGCATAGGAGTTTGTCCCGCTTTGGCAAATATCGGACTGGCAGGGGAAACTGCATCGATCTCCGGTACTGTAGTGCTTACGACCGGCGGCAATGGCGATGCGGGCGCGTTAACCGTAACGGAGTATGGATCTTTATGCAATACGGGCGCCGGAGCATCTCCGTTACGCAGCTCAACCTTGTACGGGCTTTTAGCCTTTTGAAACGTCCCCGCTGGAAAGTCATATACGGCCGCCGTTTTTGACGAGTTTACGCCTTCGGGCGGTTTGTTTTGGAGAACGACGGCACCGACATTGTCGGTCAACGTCAATTTGATCGAGCTGCTCAACGCTTCGCCGGAAACAAACAATCTCGTCGTGCTATGTCCCTCATACACAATATTTGGAGCAACGCCCGACGTTTTCGGAGCCGCTGCGGCACCGGACAAGTTATACGGTCCGAATCTCTGACCGCCGACAAGCACGTCTACGAAATTGTATTGAAGATCTCCGAGTGTAGTCAGATCGTTTTTCAAAAGCGCCGAAATATTGACCTTTGAAGTCGTAACCGTCGGATTTTTGATCAAGTCCTTCGCGACAATGCTTGGGTCCGGCGGAGTCGGAAGCTCTTTAATCTTGGCATTGAACGCGAAGGGCAAGCCATTATTATAGATCAAATTTTTGTTGATTTGATACGTCTTCGTGTTGTTGACGGCCATGATGGTCATCGGGTTATCCCCTGCACGAAGACGCAAGTTGGCGGTAGATTGCGAATTATTCACATCGTCGGCAACAAAGAAAAATTCGCCGTTGCTCAAATACGCGTTAATCGGATTCGGATTGCCTTCCGTATACGCCTTTACCTCGGTCGCATTCGGAGCGGTTCCGGAAATATTCAGAACGGTAGATTGGGCCGGATTCTCCGGGTACATTTTGCCGTCTTGAAACGCTTGTCCGTTAATATTTATCGTTGTAAGCGTAGTTGTAGGCGTGAAATAAACCCACCCTGGAGCGGAAGAGATTACGCTCGTTTCACCGAGCTTGATTACGATTTTGTTCAAACCTTCCGTAAACGTAACATTTTTGAAAGTGATATCGAACTGGTCGGACTTTTGCGCCTTATTCGTTTTTTCCACAACGGGCGTTTTCGTCGTAGTCATGTTCGTCACTTCATAATAAAGCTCGCTCAGCTGCGAGTCACTGATGTTCTCGATCGTTGCCGATATGTCGACCGGACTGGACGTCAATCTTGTTATTAACGATTCATCCGTCGGCTGCGTATCGGAGACGTATACGCCTTTTATCGTAATTCTCGCGGTAGCCGCATACGCGCTCATGGCCGGAAGCAGACTCATCAGCATGGCCAGAACGAGAACTAGGCTCATCCATTTTCGATATGTCTTTCTCAAAGCCGTTTCCTCCTTAATGGGTGTTGACTATACGAATTTTTTTGCATGCCGCTTGAGCTATTAAGGTATGAATTCCGATTCCCCTTTCTACTCCTTCCTCTCCATGCTGCTCTCTTTATTCCAACAGGGCAAACTTCTCCCTATGAAAAGATTCTCGTAGTTTTGTTATCGGTCAAATCAAGTCGAAATTTTATAGATTTCGGCGCAAAAAGTAAGACAAAAAAAAATCCCGGCCATTCCGGCCTGGGATTCGTTGGATTTCTTCATTAATATGCGTTTATTTGGAAACGTTCTTGGACCTGCTTCGCAAAAACAAGTTCAACACGGGCCGTTTGCTTTTGCTTACGATCCCTATCGCTTCCGCCCCTACTTGGAGTACGAACAGGATAACCGCAATGAGTACCAGCGCAACCCATTGCGATGTTTGCGACAGCAGGATGGCGCAAAGTCCGAAGAAGAGCGAAACGCCGTAAATGACGAGCACCGTATTCCGGTGGCCGAACCCGAGCTGCAGCAAGCAATGGTGCAAATGATTTTTGTCCGCGACCGATATCGGCATTTTGTTAAGCTTCCGCCTCACAATAGCAAAGAACGTGTCCGACAACGGGACGCCAAGAATCAGAATCGGAACGATAAACGATACGAATGTAATTTGCTTGAACCCGAGCACCGACAACGTCGCCAGACAAAAGCCGAGAAACAGCGCGCCCGAATCGCCCATAAAAATTTTGGCAGGATGGAAGTTGTAAAATAGGAAGCCGATAATGCTTCCGAGCAGTAGAGCACTAAAGAGAATAACCGTAACGTTCCCCATCATGATGGCCATTACGAGCATCGTTGCATTGGCGATCCCGGATACGCCAGCGGCCAAGCCATCCAGGCCGTCGATCAAATTAACCGCGTTCGTAACGCCTACGATCCAAAGAATCGTGAGCGGAACGCTCAACCATTTCGGTTCAAATACATCGCCAAACGGCAAATTGACCAAATCGATCTGAATGTCCCCGTAGAACACGATAACCATCGCAGCCACCAATTCCACAAGCAGCTTCGTCTTCGGCGACAAATCGAATCTATCGTCCAACGCTCCGACCAAAACGATCAGCGAACCTCCGATCAGAAGGGCGGATGCGACTCTCCAGTTCAAATCGTCCGTCATCGGCGCGATGACGAAAAAAGCCCCTACGAATGCCAAAAATACGGCCAAACCGCCTAGACGCGGCATAATGCGCGTATGTACTTTGCGTTGATTCGGCTTATCTACCGCTCCCACAAAGAAGGCAAACCGCTTTACTGCAGGTGTCAGGATGACGGCTAATGCACATGCTGCGAGAAAACCGATGCCGTAGTATAAATACTCCATCCGACTGTCCCCACCCCCATTATCTGTCTGCGAATCCCCCATACATCTTTGTCTCAAAGACCAATGGTCCTATTATACCCCGAATCGAAACGGAACTCCAATGCGAAATAAAGCAAAAAGCGTTGTTTTTAGGCAAATTTCAATCCCATTTACAAACTTTTCGGACATTCTCGTGCAGCGGAAATCCGTTGCTCGACTTCTCTCTGCGGGGCAATTGTTTAAGCTGTTACTTGGCGGAATTCACAAACGAGACAATTTGCTCGGCGGGCTTCTGCGCCTGTCGTTTCAATCGGACGATCGCATCCTTTGTAGAAGCCATCCAGCCTTCGCGATGATCCAATCCCTTTAAAGCCTCCTCGGCTACAGCCAAGGAATCGAAGCCGGTCGTAGCGGTTGCAGCTTTCATTCCGAGCCGGTTCAAAAACTGGTCGATCTTCGGATCGTAGGAAATACCGATCAGCGGAACTTCCTGGGAGGCCGCATAAATCAACGAATGAAGCCTCATACCGATCAACAGGTCACATGCACTGACTTCGGCTAGCATATCTTGCGGATGGACCGCGTTCTCGATGATGTCCATATCCGATCCCTCGGACATGGAGCCGATTCGTTCCATCACATATCGGGAAGCATCCGTATCGTCCGGCAAGTGAAAAGGCAGAAATCGCAACGTGACCGACCGCCGTTCAGCAATCTTACGAAGCGATTTGGCAAGACCGTCCAGTTCCGAACGGTCCCGATTCCAAAATCGTACCGAAATGCCGACGACCGGCTTTGTATGCCGGGAACGCAGCGCTCCTTCCTTCATGGGAAGTCCCATAACCGGATCGGGTACTACTTCGACTTGTTTCCTGTCGATTCCCATTTTTCCGAGCAAAGTTGAAGATTCCTCATCCCGAACGGAAATGTACCTGCATTTGTTAAAAACGTTCCGAATAAATGGGTAAAACATCGGCCGGTGGACCGGCCCTATACCTTGCGCGTATATAAATGTAGGTTTCCGGTAAAATTGTGCCAGCTTCAAAACGGCCAAATAGTACGGGATCGTTTTCAAACCGGTCGCATCCTGCAGCAAGCTGCCTCCGCCGCTGATCAGCCCGTCGCATTCGCGCAATGCCTTCATAACATCGGAAAAACGCATGCGATGAACGGCGGAAACTCCGTACATACGGGAAGTTTCCTCGGGCCGAATAGATAATACGACAGGCTCTATCCGTACTCCTTGCCTTTCCCCTTCAGCCTGGAGCGCGAACAAGATCGATTGAAGTACCGCTTCGTCCCCGCTATTGCCGAATCCGTAATAACCGGATAGAGCTATCCGCTTCACCTGGGTGCCCATCTGCGCCATCCTCTCGCGAGCAATTCCCACACCGCGACGTATGCCAAGCTAATGACGATGCCGAATGCGATGCCTAGTCCGATCCGAATAAACGAAATGTACAACGGCGTATGCAGATGGGCAAATGTGTCGATAATCGACAACTGTCCCATCACCGCGCCGGCGAACAAGTAAATCGCGTTCCGGTGCTTCATGAACAGATAAGCTGCGAAAATAAACAACGGATGCGCGAACACAAATTCTTTGAACCGGGGGCGGACGCCCAAGCCGTTTTCCAAATACGTGCGGAACAGCTTCTCCATCTGAGAGGCTTGTCCTTCATTCCCGGTTCGAGTCAAGTAATAGTAGATGGCGCCGCCGAATACCGCGGCGAGCACAATCCATAATACCGTTATTTTGGCAAACAATATCGACTTTATACGCGCTGTCAAATCGCTTATCTTGATGGAATCGGCGAACAGCAGAGCATATATGCCCACAAGCGCAATCGGCAGCAGATGCAGCAAGGCGACGCCACGGTATTGTTCAAGCACCAAATAGTAAGTGATACCGCTCAACAAACCGACGACATATAATACCCCCACGATCGTCAGCAAGGATGCTCCAAGGAATATGACGAGCGCGCGGCCCCAAGCGGACCCGCCTTTATTCCCTTTGTTCTGACGTATATATCGAATCGCCAAAATCGTTGACAAGGTAGGCGCGCATACCCCGACTCCGAACGCCATAGCCTGTAGCGCAAGAGAGTTCGACAGCACATAGAGTCCTAACACGCCTATTGCCCCTACAACGAACGATGCCGATGTAAGCACAGGGAAGTACAATCCGATCGTGAGCGCGATTAAGGCGGCTCCCGCAACAAGCAGCAGCAGCTTTAACGGTTTCCACGGATCCCCATGAATGACGAAGGCATGCGCTTCGTCGATATCGTATCCCAGCTTCTGGATTCGGGCCACCGCACCTTCGGAAGGAGCTTCTTCAGGACCGGTCAAGCTGCCGATAATATTGTCCAGATAATCGTTGATATACCCTTTATCCATATCTTTCGCGGCTCTCGTATTTAAGAACAGCATACGCAAATTACGGTCTTTAACGGCAAGCACAAGCTTGTCCGCTATAACCTCTGGCTTCAGGTTCGCCTCCGTTTCATACAAAGGGAAAAGGCGGACTACATTATAGTCGAGCTCCTTCACGAATGGAACGTTAAACCCTTTCTGCGGCGCCTTCAGCCGGTCGATAATCGCTCCGCCGAGCTCGTATTTTTTCATTAATTCCGCCGTAAGCTTGACATGACTTTCTTCCGGATCCTCGTCATAGCCGGTAACGGCATTGCCGTCGAATACGATTCGTTTGATATCGCGCTGACTCAGCTTCCTAAACAAGCCGTCCAGCTCTTCCTCCGTAAACGGCTGCATCCGGTTCGATATACGGGCGACAAGGCGAAAACCTTGGTTCTGCAGCATATCCATCGTAATCGGATCCGGCTCGAGCGGCTTCGTGTTCGCCTCTTCATAAGGCAGGCTTATAATGAGCCCGGGTCTATTGTTGTAAGACCAAGAGCTGATGTTCACCTTTAACCGTTCCTTATAGGTCTTCTCGATAATGGGCTGAATTTTGTCCCGCGCCTCCGTGTTCGTAAACAACAAATATGTGTTGTTTTCGCCGGAAGTTAACGGTTTTCCCGTCAGCAACGAATATTCTTGGGGCGTATAGACTTGAATGCGCCGGCTGTTTTTCAATTCATCCAAAGAACTTTCGTAGACGGCCATGCTGCCGATGCCGGCCTCTTTCATCAGTTTCAGCTTTTCCTGAATATAAGATTCGGGATTCGGCCGATAAGCCGACGCTTCCAGAAGGTCGCGGTAATCGAACACAATCTCTACGTTTTTCGTGGATCGTTCCGTTTGTACCCGTTTAAACGCCAGCGGCAGCGTTGCGATCAGTCCGAGCACGACCAACCACCACAGCCACTTCCGTCCTCGCTCATTCACCGATAAATATCGCTGAAGCAAACCATTCACTCCTTGTTACGTGTCGTATGTTTGCAATCCTGGTTGAAAACCCGGAAAACCTCTTTGACATGCGCGGCGCGGCACGAGTTCGTGCGGGACGACACACGTCAAAGAGGTATCTTTCTTCTATTGGAATTGATCTACCCGGGACATAACCGCGACGCGAAGCTGCTCGAGCCGCTCACCCGCAACCTCGCCGGAAGTGCCGCGAACGGCGAAATACATTTTGATTTTCGGCTCTGTGCCGGAAGGACGCAGACAGAACCACGAGTCATCCGCAAGCGTATACTTGAGCACATTTTCGGCGGGTAGCCCATCGATCCCTTTCGAGTAATCCTGGACACTGACGACCGATACGCCAGCAACGGCGGCAGGAGGATTGCTGCGCCAGTCTTCCATAATGCCTCTTATTTTCTCCAAGCCGTCTTTCCCCTTCATCGTGCGGGACTCCAGCTGCTCCTTAAAATATCCGTACTTGCCGTACAACTCTTGCAGAACGTCGTACAGCGTCTTGCCTTGGCTTTTATAGAAAGCGGCCGCTTCGCAGATGAGCATCGAAGCCAGTACCGCATCCTTGTCGCGGCAATACGTGCCGGCCAAATAGCCGTAGCTTTCCTCGTAACCGAATAAAAACCGGTATTGGCCCGTTTTCTCGTATTCCGTCATTTTCTCGCCGATATATTTGAAGCCGGTTAACGTGTTGATCGTATGGACACCGAAGCTTTCGGCGATGACGGCACCCATCTCGCTCGTGACAATCGTCTTGATCAAAACGCCGTTATCCGGAAGCTCGCCTCGCTGCCTCAAGCTGTCCAGTACGTAGTATGCCATGATTGCGCCGGACTGATTGCCGTTCAGCACTATAAATTCGCCTTGATCGTTTTGCACGACCGCACCCATTCTGTCGCAGTCCGGGTCCGTTCCGATAATAATATCGGCTTTCTTTTCATTAGCCATTCCGAGCGCTATCGAGAACGCTTCCCGTTCTTCCGGATTCGGCGATTTCACTGTCGAGAAGTTGGCGTCGGGCTTCTCTTGTTCGGGGACGACGTGAACGTTGTCAAACCCGATCCGCTGGAGCACGTTTCGCACGGATAAATTTCCGGCTCCATGCAGAGGCGTATATAAAATGTTGAATTGGCTACTGACCTTCTTTACTGTATCCACATGCAAGCTTACTCCCGCTACCGATTGAACGAATGCCTCGTCCACATCGGAGCCGATCCATTGTAGAAGTTCTTTCGCTTCTGCCTGATCGCGTTCCATCCTCTTAATTCGGGACAGCGCATCGACCGTATGAATTTCCGCCAAAACGCGTTCGGCATCGTGAGGTACGAGTTGTCCGCCATCGTTTCCATATACCTTATATCCGTTGTATTCGGGCGGATTATGACTGGCCGTTATGACGATGCCACCCGAACAGCCCAAATGACGTACGGCAAAAGATAATTCGGGTGTTGGACGGAGCGACTCGAACACGTAAGCCTTCACTCCGTTTCCAGCTAAAACCAAAGCGGCTTCGAGTGCGAACTCCGGAGACTGGTTGCGGGAATCATAAGCAATGGCAACAGAGGAAGAGCGTCCTTGAGCCTGATGCAGAATGAACTGTGCGAGACCTTGCGTCGCTTTGGCAATCGTGTACCGGTTCATCCGATTCGTTCCGGCGCCGATTACTCCGCGCAGCCCCCCGGTCCCGAATTCGAGATCGCGGTAAAACCGGTCCTCCAACTCTTTATCGTTTCCTTGCAGCGATGCAAGCTCGCGCTTCGTTTCTTCGTCGATCAATGGATCGTTCAGCCATAGCTCATATTGTGCCCATGCATAATCAAGACTCAACACTCATCTCTCCCAATCTCAAAATGATAGCCGATCTTTCGGGCTTGCCGCTCATGGATTAGCCAATGCGAACATCAGCTCACCTTCGGCCACGATTCGCTCACCTACTTTGGCAACGCCGCGTCCTTTGCCGATCGTTCCTTTCATCCGGGTAATTTCCATTTCCAGAATGAGTGTGTCCCCCGGCTTCACTTGATCCCGGAATCGGAATTCGTCAATGCCGGCAAGCAGTCCGATTTTGCCCCGGTTCGCCTCCGAGCTGAGCATCGCCACGGCAGCCACTTGAGCAAGTGCTTCCGCAATCAGTACGCCGGGCATAACCGGGTATCCGGGAAAATGACCGACAAAAAACGGTTCGTTAATCGTTACGTTTTTCAAGCCGACCGCACGTACGCCTTCCTGCACTTCCAAAATTCGATCCACGAGCAAGAACGGATACCGGTGCGGTATCGTCTCCTGAATTTGCCTGCTATCCATCATCCATCTCGGCCCCTTTCCTCGACCCCTGCATAAAATAGTCTGAATGTACTTAAACTAGTGAATGTCCCTTCGCGATCTGCAGTAGTGAAGGTTGATATAAGGGAGCATAAGTATATGGACTCCGATATAGTCCTATACATATGCTCCTTTTTACTAACGTTTGACTACGAAAGCTGTTTTCTTATTGATTCATCGTATGGTTTTCCCTGTTTAAAGACAGGAACAAGATGATATAAATGATTGACGTTACGAACGATACACCGACCACGAACCAGAGATAAGCGATCGCGAACGAGAAATCGAAAAAAATAAATAAAAAAGCAAAATAATACAATACGGTCGTCAGTTTACCCAAGCTGTTGGCCGGCACCGTCTGTTTGCCGCGAAAATGAAAGAACGCCGATCCGACGATCATGCCCGCATCACGAATAAACATGGCAACCGCCACCATCCACGGAATCATCCCGGATACGAGCAGCGAGATGATTACGGTCAGCATCATACACTTGTCGGCCAGCGGATCAAGCATGGCGCCTACTTGTGTAATCTGTCCCCGCTTCCTGGCCAAATAGCCGTCCAATATATCGGTCGCCCCCGCCAATACGACGATCAAAAAGGCCGTCTTGAGTTGGTTTGCGGTAAAAAAGACGACGTATATCGGGATCAACCCAAATCGACTTAACGTCAAAAGATTTGGCAAGTTCACCCGTTTCGCTCCCCCGGATCGTACTTCCACACCTAACCATTATACCGTTGTTACCCCAAAAATAAAACTCCCCGATCCGGGGAGTGTGTGAAGCCGCAGCGTGTAGGGGTACCTGGGATGAATTTCCGGAGTTAGCCAGAAAATCATCCTAGGGATGAATTTCCGAAATACCCGGAAAATCATCCTAGGGTGAAATTACAAATAAACAGCTGTAATTTCACCCTAACTTGCAAAAACAAGGTCGAACAAATGCTTCCAAGTGCTCCATTGCCAAACGTCCGCCCCATCTTTACCTCCAATATACACATACCCGAGCCACAGGCCGCCGCACAGAGCTATGATGCACAAAGCCGGAACGAGCATCACTTTGAGCAGCCACAGCAGCATGCGGACCCATCGACGCCTCAGCTTCCGCTTTGGCGCGGCACTTGCTTGCGCTTTCGGTTTAGGACGGACATTCGTTTCTTTATCATTCATTGCGGGCCTCCTCGAACGTCGAATTAGCCGCGAAGTGAATTGGCCAAAGACATCATGTTGTCGGCGGAAGTAAGCGCCTTGGCGTTTAATTGAAACGCCCGTTGCGTCAGCATCAGCTCCGTCATTTCTTCGGTCAGATTGACGTTGGATTGCTCCAAAAAACCTTGCTGCACTTTTACTTTTGCCGCTTCCGGGTTTGCCCCGTCGAAAGCTACGACCCGTAACACTTCTCCGAGCGCGGGATCGATCGCATCGGGAATCGTATACAAATTGTCGCCTATATTTTGCAACAGCTGAGGACGTACGACTTGCACCAGCTTCAGACTTCCGGCCTGTACAGGCGGCTCTCCCGGCTGAAAATCGTTATAGGCCATAATGGTTCCGTCAGTCTCTACCTTGATCCGGTGATAATTCGGTACCCGAATCGGCTGATCGTCCGTCCCCAATACGAGATGTCCTTCTTGGGTCGTCAAATAGACGTTCTCCGTGTCACCCGGCTGAGCCTTTAGGGAAAAGGCGCCGTCGCGTGTCCATGCGGTCCGCTGCCCCGGCTGTCCGTCCCCGTCAACGGTAGGTATGGTTACTTCGAATAACGCATCTCCTTCGATTGCCAAATCGGTAGGCATATCCGTCTGCTGGAGCGACCCTTGGGCCATCAGCGTTTGAATCTGACTAAGCTTGGCGCCCCAGCCTTGAGTCAATCCGAGCGGGGACAGCCGTCCTACTTGCTGAAACGTATCCGGCTGACGCATCGTTGTAGTCAATACGTCGTGGAATGTCGCTTCCTTCCGTTTAAAGCCGGTCGTATTGATATTGGCCATATTGTTCGCGACGATGTCCAGCTTCTGTTGAAGCCCCTGCATGGAGACGAGCGAATTGATCATCGAATGGTTCATACGCTACTCCTCTTATACTCTGCCAATTTCGTTAACCGCTTTTTCCATGCTTTTATCGTACGCTTGTATTACTTTCTGATTGGCCTCATACATGCGGGTAGCCATCATGATATCGACCATCGCCTGAGTCGGATCGACGTTGGATGCTTCCATGAAGCCTTGCTTCACTTCGACGTTGTCGGCAACCGCCACCTGCGTTACTGTCCCTTCATCGCCCTGCTCCATGCGGAACAGGCCGGACCCTTCCGGAATCATGCGGATCGGATTCTCTACCCGGGATAAAAGCATGCGGATCGGGTTGCCTTGTGCGTCGAGCAGAGCTTGTCCATTCATGGAATCAAGCAGTTGTCCGTATTTATTTACAGTCACATTCGTAATCGGAATTTGCGTAACCGAATCCAGCAGTATGATCGGCTGCCGGTTCTCACCGAGAACGCGGAATCCTTCCGCTGTCCTCAGCTCGCCTTGCTCATTAACGCTGAACTTGCCGTTGCGCGTATACCGCTCCACTCCGTCTGCGGCGGCTACCGTGAAAAAAGCTTGCGGCTGAAAAATGCGCTGTCCGTCTTCCGTAATCGTCTTGCCGCCATCGAATCGAAGCCCGTCCACTTGGATGTCGGATACGATCGCGAAATCGAACGGATTGGAAGTTTCGCGGAGTTCGCCCTGCACGTTGACCGTTAATGCCTCTTCCGCCAAAACACCCGTATTCAGCCTGCCTTTGTTCATCACTTCCATCCCGGGCTTGCCTTCCATGAGCCCGATGAGCATTTCCGGGAATGAACGGGAAACCGCTCGGCTTTGCTTGAAGCCGGGCGTGTTGATGTTGGCGATGTTGTTCGTTATCGTGTCGTGCTTGCGCTGCTGTGTCAGCATGCCGGCGGTTGCGGTATATAGTCCTCTTAGCATGGGGGACCTCCTGAAAACTTTTCGCAAGGAAAGTTACTTCGTAAGCATAAGCTGAGCTTTCCATACTATATGTATCGGAAAATTACCCGAATTTTTTCTTAGACACTTTATCCAAGTTATCCAGCATGATGCCCGTCCCTCGTACGACGCAGCTCATCGGATTGTCGGCAATGAGAACGGGTACCTTCAGCTCGTCCGCCAGCAGCTGGTCGATGCCGTGCAGCAGCGCCCCGCCCCCGGTCAAAATGACGCCCCGATCGATAATATCGGCCGACAATTCCGGAGGAGTACGCTCGAGCACTACTTTGGCGGCGGAAACGATCGCAGATACGCTTTCGAATAACGCTTCCTTCACTTCGTCCGATCGAATGGTCACCGTCAGCGGCAGGCCCGAAACCATATCCCGGCCGCGAATGTCCATTTCCTCTTTACGCAAATCCGAATATACGGTCCCGATCTTGAGCTTGATATCCTCGGAAGTACGCTCCCCGATCAACAACTTGTACTTGGACTTGATATATTTCATGATCGCCGCGTCGAACTTGTCCCCCGCAACTTTAATGGAAGAGGAGGTTACGATGTCACCCATGGACAACACGGCGACATCCGTAGTCCCTCCGCCAATATCGACAACCATATTGCCGCTGGGCTGGAATATGTCCATTCCAGCCCCGATCGCGGCGGCCTTTGGTTCCTCTTCCAAATATACTTCCCTCGCTCCGCTGCGTTCGGCAGCCTCGCGAATCGCCTTCTGCTCTACGGAAGTGATGTTGGCTGGAGCACAGATCAGAATTCTAGGATGACTGAACCAACGCTTTCCGCCGATTTTCAAAATAAAATGCTTCAACATGAGTTCGGTAATTTCAAAATCGGCAATGACTCCGTCCTTCAAGGGGCGAATCGCCACAATATTGCCGGGCGTACGGCCGACCATCCGATGGGCCTCCTCGCCGACGGCGAGCAACCGTTTCGTCTCGCTTTCGATCGCCACGACGGATGGTTCATCCAATACGACGCCGCGCCCTTTGACATGAATCAACACATTGGCCGTACCCAAATCGATTCCGATATCTTTGCTAAACATCCTGCATCCTCCCGAGAACATTACGGAACCATAGCGGCCACGCGATATTTCCACCGCTGGCGAGCATTCCGTACGATACCTACATACACATAAGTATACTTAATTCGACAGTTTTTTCAAAACTCCTCTTTTCCATTCGTTGTTTCCCGCAAAGTTTAATCCGAATTGAACAACGCGGCAACACCTCACAGAGAGGGACGGGACTACTTTCTTGCAGGGCGCCCGGTTATCGGACCGTGACCAGATGGTCGGCCGGCTTTTGGCGGGTACGCTTGTATTTCACCTTCGTAGCTTCTCCTCCTCTTAAATGCCGGATCGACTTGTGATATTCCAAAATCAGCTTCACTTGATTCGCCAATTCCGGATTAATCTCGGGCAGCCTTTCCGTCAAATCTTTATGGACCGTACTTTTCGAAACGCCGAACTCCTTGGCAATCGTGCGCACCGTTTGCCTGGTCTCCACAAGACTGCGACCGATTTTGATTGTACGTTCTTTGATGTAATCGTGCACGCCCCTCGCCTCCCTACTCGAGTTGGTTTGGTACATTATATGAGGGGCAGGACCATATATTCTTTGTTTCCAAGCCTGACAAGCTTGCCTGTTCAATTATTTTTGCGGTAAAGCGATCCATTCGCCCGTTTATCCATGGAAACGACAAAAAAAGCAGAAGGCGCACCTTCTGCTTCAGTCCTGTTATGTACCTTATTTCTCGCCGATAAGCGACTCCGGATTGACAGGGGCTCCATTTTGCCGAACCTCGAAGTGAACGTGCATGCCCATATCCTTTTCCAGCTCGTTGCGCCCGGAGACGGCGATGACGTCGCCCTTCTTGACTTGTACGTCTTTGGCTACCTTCACGTCGGACAAGCTTTGATAAATCGTTACGGTTCCGTCGTTATGCGTAATCTCCACCAGTTGACCGACAATCGGGTCTTTCTCCACTCTCGTCACTTTTCCGCTCATGGCCGCCACCACATCGAACGGTTTGTCGTCCTGACGGGCGAAGTCGACTCCTACGTGCGGGGTCAGCGTGTCGCCATACTCGATCATAGCGGCTTGACGAACTTCATTGGAAGACTTGCTGTCAAAGAACTGCATCAGCACTTCGACTTCGTTACGGTCCTTCACCGGCCATTGCATCGTTTCGGCATTGGCTGCTACCGCAAGCGCACCCGGCTTGTTCGTGGCGTCAGTAACGGATTGCGTGTTGGCAACGTCGAGGCCCAGCTCGTTTTCGGACAAGTTCTTCACGCCCGAATCCGTGTAGACCCACATTAACGTTAAGATAATTGCCGCTGCTGCCATGTAAGTCGCCGGGAATACCCATTTTTTGGCCATCAGTCTTTTCCATCCGGAAGATTTTGCGGCTCCATCGGTCGATTTTGGAGCACTTTCGGTTTGCAACTCTTTTTCTTTGTTTTGATCACTCATGTTATATCACCTCAGTCACCATTGTTGCCAGTTCAATAGGTTTTATACGTGAGGTGATAGAATTAATTCATTCGGAAAGATTCAAGCCCCCGGCTGGATTAACGACGATACGTTTTCCAGCTCCACTCCTTGATAATAGTATTTAAGAATCGCCTCCGCGCTTCTTCCTTCCTTCGCCATGCCGTTCGCGCCCCACTGGCTCATTCCTACTCCGTGTCCGTATCCGAATGTCGTAATTTCGATAGACGATCCGGTTATCTTCCAAGTAAATTGCGAGGAATTGAGCTCCAGCTTCTCTCTTACCTCGCGCCCGGTAAACGTCTTTCCTCCTATCGTTATCGTCTTGATGCGATGGCCCGCCGTAGTCGACAACACCTTGATACTCCCGCTCCTCGCGATAGCGGGTACCGAGTCGATGCCGAGACGTTTGGCGAATTCCTGCAAACTAATCGTCGTCGTCGCCGTATATTTCGGAGAGAGTGCCTTGTCCCACGGGCTAGGCACACTCCGCAAATAAGGGATAGGGTCGCGCCAATACTCCTCGGAATTTTCCGTATATCCGTTGCTTGTCGAGAAGAAGGAGGCTTGAATCGGTTTATGCCCGTACGTAATGACGATGCCTCTGGTTTCATTGACCGCCCGGTTCAACCTGTCCAGACGCGACGCGTAATCAGGCCCCTCCCAATTGCGCTTCATTTGCTCTTCCGTGAGATAAGCTTGATGCGCCACCGTATCGGTAACTATGGCGCCTTGAACCGGAACCTGCGACGAATCGCCGTCCAGCCATCGCTTTACGATATAAGTCCGCGAGGCGATCGCTTGCGCTTTCAACGCTTCGAGCTCGAACAACGCCGGCATTTCCGCGGCCAGCACGTTACGTACGTACGTTTCGAGCGGCACTTGATCGACTCTCTGCTCGCGGGTCAAATAAATAGGAACGAGCAGCTGTTTGGGTTGCTGCTGCAGCTCGCTCCCGGCCGGCACGGCATTTCCGCCCGAGTCGCTCCCGGACATCCGCTTTACTAGAATACCGGGAATGAGCAGTGTAACGATCAGCAAAGCGGCGATAAGGGTGGCGGCGGGCATCCAGGCTTGTGCGGAGATACGGTTTCTCATCGGTTCCTCCATCTCAGTAAGGGTCGTTTGCTGCGTATCTAGCGAATCTTACCTTAATCTTATGAGAGAACTAGAGAGGATAGAACTTTGCCGAAGCCCTCCGCGGCCATAAACAAATAAAGAACCGGTTTCACTCTTGGAGTGATTCCGGTTCTTCTCATCGACAACAATCGTCTATGCCCATGTAGGCTGTACGGTAAAAATTTTCATTTCGTGGCTCGTTACCGGTTCGATTTCGTCAGCCGGTTCGACACGACGAATGTCGGCTCCCAAATCCCGAAGCTTCCGTTCAATGTTTACATAGCCCCGGTCAATATGATGGGTGCCGGTAATTTCCGTCTCACCTTCAGCGACGAGCGCGGCCAAGATGAGCGCCGCACCGGCACGCAAATCGGTTGCACATACTTTGGCGCCCCGCAGCTTGGAGTTGCCGCTTACGATAGCGGTACGCCCGTCAACCTTGATTTGCGCCTGCATATTGCCGAACTGCTCCACGTGCATGAAGCGGTTTTCAAATACCGTTTCCGTTACGATGCCGGTCCCGTCGGATACCGTTAGCAATGCCATCATTTGGGACTGCATGTCGGTCGGAAATCCAGGGTAAGGCAATGTCTTCACGTCAACCGCCCGCAGCGGCTTATCGATCGAGACTAGCAGTCCGTTCTCATCTTCCCCGATCGAGACGCCCATCTCTTGCAATTTGGATATGACCGGTCTCAGATGGTCCGCAATCGCGCCTTCTATATACAACGTACTGCCGGAGATGGCCGCTGCGATCATGAACGTTCCCGCTTCGATCCGGTCCGGTATAACCGTATGTACTGTACCTCGCAGCCTCTCGACCCCGTCGATCCGGATGACGCCCGTTCCCGCACCGCGGATTCGCGCTCCCATTGCATTCAAATAGTTGGCCAAATCGACGATTTCCGGCTCACGCGCGGCATTCTCGATAATCGTAGTTCCGTCTGCCAATGTCGCGGCCATCATAATGTTTTCGGTAGCCCCGACACTCGCAACGTCCAAATAAATTTTGGCACCCTGCAATCTTCCCTTGACCCGGGCTTCGATATATCCTTGTCCGAGGTCGATTTCCGCTCCCAGCGCCTCGAATCCTTTCAAATGCTGGTCGATCGGACGAGTACCGATCGCGCAGCCTCCCGGCAGCGAGATACGGGAATAACCTTGGCGGGCGAGCAGAGGCCCCATGACGAGAAAGGAAGCTCTCATTTTTCGCACCCATTCATACGGGGCTTCGCAGGTCGAGATATGTTCGGCATTGACTCGAATCGTCTCGTTATGATAATGGACGCGCACGCCCAATGATTTCAATACGTGACTGATGGTCATCACATCGTCCAAAGGAGGCGCGTCATGGATGACGCTTTCCCCTTCCGCAGCCAAGAGCGACGCTGCTATGATAGGCAGCACTGCGTTTTTGGCTCCGCTGATTTTGACCCTTCCCGACAATCGTTTGCCACCGCGGACGATTATTTTGCTCATCTTGTTCCCCCTCCGCGTTTGTTGAGCGGTATCCGACATTGGGAGCATGGGAAAGCCCCAACGTCCAGTTTAGCATCCGGACTATCGGCCTAACAACTGTTAAATGGTGGTCGCCGATACACATCAGCTAAAGGTTTCGTAGCCACGATCCATTTTGGAGCCGTGGCACATCCGGTTTCCAAAAGTTCTTCTGCATGAATCATGTGTATTACCATTGTTGACAACATCCGACAATGTTATTCCATAAGGCGACTAAATTGACCGTAGGGGTGAATTTACAACCTATCTCGCTGTAAATTCACCCTTGGGGTGATTTTACAACCTTTTTCGCTGTAAATTCACCCTAAAACATCCCTGTCAACAAACGCGACCAATTAAAATAATCGAGCACGAACCGGGCTATCTCGTAGCCGAGCGCTATCGACAACAGCACTTGCAGCATTTTGGCCGGCGCACTCTTCGGCTGCTTCAGGAACAAATCGAATCGGAACTGCTGCAAAGCCCACCAAGAAAACCCGATGCATACAAGCGCGACCGTGATCGAGACGAGGCTCGTCATGCCCATCGAATAGTCCAGTACGTCAGAGACGTCCATCTTCCGTCTTCCTTTCCTTGGGGTGATTTTATAGACCAACTTTTTGTAAATTCACCCTATTCATATTGGCAATGGCGGCTACCGGTGGACGATACGGCTTAGCATTGCGGCAAATTCCGCACGCGTCGTAGGCAAATCGGGACGAAACGTATCATCGTCATACCCGGTAATCCAGCCTTCCGCTTTCATTTGTTTCAATATGGGCAGCGCCCAGTAGGTGGAATCGATATCCGCGAACGGGATTTCTCCGCGTAATTTGCCGCCGAGCCCGATTGCCTTGGCGAATAGAACCGCCATCTCGACACGGCTCAAGGACCCTTCCGGATTGAAACGGCCGTCCGGATATCCTTGCACGATACCGGCTTGCATCGCTTTCGCTACATGTTCGTAGGCCCAATGAGTCGGGGGAACATCGGGAAACGCCACATCCCTTTTTTTAACGTAGCCGAACGCTTTCACAATCAACGTAACCGCTTCGGAACGTGAAAGGGTACGATCCGGGTGAAATAAATAGGTACCATAGCCTTCCACGATCTTCATCCCGGCCAGATCGACTATCGCAGCTTGCGCCCAATGTCCGGCTATATCCACGTACTCACCGATCAGAACGTCCGTATGGATCAGCAGCTTATACATATGGTTCGGAACGGCATCGTCTGTCCCCAAGCGAATATAATACGTGCCGGGATCCAGCGGAGCGGACAGGTCGATCCGTTCGCTGCCCGCTGCGTTCGTCTGCTTGGTTATCGGACCGAGCGCACTGTTTTGCAGAGAGAGGTTGATTGCCCGGTTCCCGGGTATATCCGTGAGTGACATATAGACCAGGCTGCGTTCCGTCAATGTAAATTTGTAGTAGTCCACATCCGCCGACCGGTCGAACACGCCCTCGTAAACGGTATCGGGACTTATAACGGTTGCCTGATAAGAACGGTCATTCGGTTCGTTAGGATCGATATACTTGGCCTCGTAGCGGATTTCCAGAGCGTACTCCCCTACTGCCGGATTGGAAATGATTTTTCCTACTTTATAATAGTACGTACCCGGAAACACTTCGAGCGAATACAGTTCCGGCTCCCCGTCGTCATTGTCATCTACCGTAATCGCTCGCTCGCCTTTCTTCTGAACGGTCAGTACGGGATCCATCCGCTTCGTATCGGGAGTTACTTTGATTGAAACGATTCCCGACTGCTCGAATGTCATCGAGTACCAGTCTTCATCGCCTTCATGGTCGAAAGTTCCTACAATGATTTGATTGCGGGGAGGCAGCTTGTATGCTTTGTACTGCCGGTCGTTATCCTCGAACGGATCGCGGTAAATGGAGAAGGAGCTGGACAGCCGGTACGTCCAAGCCGTAGCTTCCTTGCCGTCTTCAAACTGCAGTGCGATTTGATTGACTCCTTGGGTCACCCTGATTTCAAGCGGGACACCCGGCGTAATCGTATGGGCGAAAACACCCTCTCCGCCGGCGTGCGTTAGCTTCACGGCGGAAGGCGCCGCCCAATCCGACATCAGCTGCAGGGTCATCATTCCGTCATAGGGCACATCGACATGGAACCAATCTACATCAGCGCCGCCTGTCAATTCCGCGGAAATCATCCGGCCGTTCGAGTAGGGCTTCGCGTCGGCTCTACTGTCATTCGGCTCGTACATATCCGCTTTATACGGCTCATTCAAAGCCCGATCGACTCTCAGCAGCCCGTACCCCGTATACTCGTCCCATCCCGGCTTCGCGATATCGTCGGCCGTCTGACGCAGCAAATTTCGCACCTCGTGCACTTTCATATCGGGGTATTTGGCCCAAACCATCGCTGCGGCGGCTGCCACTTGGGGAGCGGCCATCGACGTTCCGTCCCGGTACTCATACTGCCCTCCGACCGCTGTCGTAAACACCGACCAAGGAGCGACCAAATCGAGATCGGGTCCGTAATTGGCCCTCTCCTCGACCGTATTATCTTCCCTGATCCCTCCGACGGCGAGTACGCTCGGATAAGCGGCGGGGTAGCGGATAATGCGTCCTTCGTCGTTTCCGGTCGCGGCTATGAGAAGTACGTTATGATCTTCCGCATACTGTACAATTTCCTGCAAATAAGCATCGTTACGAAGCAACCCAACCGACAGTACGACGATTTTCGCTCCATTGTCGACGGCATATTGGATTCCCGCACCGAGCTTGTCTTCATCTCCCCGACCGCTAGGCTCCAATGCCTTGATGGGCATGATCCCCGCTTTCCAGAGCATCCCGGCGACTCCCTTGTTGTTGTTGCCGATCGCGGCGATAACTCCGGCTACGTTGGTGCCATGTCCGTTGTCGTCTCTCGGCGTCAGTTTCGGCTGGATGAGATTGATTCCCGGAACGAGGTTTCCTTTCAAATCCGGGTGATCCAGATCCACCCCGGTATCGACAACGGCGATCACGATAGATTCATTCCTGTTCACTTGATTCCACGCTTCGATCGTATGGGTTTGCGCCAAGTAAGATTGTTTATCAAGAAACGGATCGTTTGCCGCTGCGGAAATCCTTACTTCTTTATTCGGAACGATGTACTGCACATGCGGAGAGTTCTCCCACTGAGCCAGCCATTCGGCGGAATTTCTACCAGGCATCGGACGAGCGACTGCCGTATTCGATGCGTCGTACTCCCGTTCAATGATGCTTGTAACGATAAATTCCGGATCGGGAGTTCCCTTCCACTTGACGATCCAGGTCGCGTCCGCCGCAGCCGGCACGCCATATGATAGTTTATCCGCAGCCGCACCTTTTGCTTCAGCCGTTGTATTCCATGACTCTATGTCGAGCGCGGTCAACATCATTGCGATGATCAGGATCCACGCATACCGCTTCCGTTGGTTTCGCATTGCAAATTCCTCTTTTTTTGTGTCATACCTTTCTATACCCGAACTTATAGATTTCGTCACACGTTTCATCATTCCTTTCCATTTTATCAAAATCGGGTCCTTCGGCCCACCGACGAATATTGGAACAATTTATATCCCCTTCACAACAAAAAAAAGCCTTTCCATAGTCGGAAAGGCTCTCGCAGATTATCGTACACTATTGAATGAAAAAGTCAAACGGCACGCTAAATACCGTTTCGATATACCGGAGCACCACATGCGGGAAAAACCCGGTCAACAAAGTGACCGCCGCGCATATCCAGATCGTAATTTGACCGGTCACGGATGACTGGATCCCCGTCTCCTCCGAGCCCGAGCGCAGGAACATTTGACGGATTACGCCAAAGTAATAATAGAACGAGACTACACTCGTGCCGATGATGACGGCGGCGAGCCAATACTTATGCATTTGCAGGGTGCCGAGCATAATGTACAGCTTTCCGAAAAATCCCCCGGTAACCGGCAGCCCCGCCAAAGAGAGCAGCAGGATCACCATTGCGACGGCCGTAGCCGGAGCCCGGTAGTACAAGCCGGCAAAAGCCGAAATATTTTCGTTTTGCGACGGACCGCTTACAAGCATAAAGACCGCGATCGCGCCTATGTTCATGAACACGTACGCAATCAAATAGAAGAACAGCTCGGAGAAATTGGAGAAATGGACCATGCCGTAATGTGTGCTGATCGGCACCAGCAAATAACCGGCATTGGCAATCCCCGAGTATGCGAGCAGCCGCTTCATATTTTTTTGACGCAGTGCGACGAAATTGCCGACGATCATTGCCACAGCCGCCAGTACCGCTGTAGCGGTCAGGAAATCCGCGTGGAGGTTCGTTTGCACGAGCGGCCCCAGCCCAAAGACGCTGTACAAGACGCGAAACGTGAGGGCAAACCCCGCCGCCTTGGAAACGACCGCCAAATAAGCGGTAACCGGGGCGGGTGCGCCTTGGTATACGTCGGGAGCCCACATGTGGAACGGCGCCGCAGCGATTTTGAATCCGAAGCCCGCCAGCAACAGGAAAAATGCTACGTAGATCAAAGGCTCGAACGATGAATAATTCTCGCCTAACGCCTGATTGATTTTGGCCAAATTCGTCGACCCGGACATCCCGTACAGAAACGACATCCCGTACAAAATGATCGCGGAGGAAATTCCCCCCGTTACGACATATTTGAAAGCTCCTTCATTGGAAGCATACTGCTTCTTGCGCATACCGACCAGTATATACGAAGTAATGCTGAGCAGCTCCAACCCGACGAACAATGTAATCAAATCCCCGGACGAAGCCATTACCATCGCGCCGATCGTAGCCGGAAGCAATAAGTAGAAAAACTCGCCCTTGTGGGGAATTTCGTCCTCTTTCACGTTGCCGATGCTCATGAATAGGATTAACGCCGTGCCCGCAAGGAACAGCAGTTTGAACAAATTGGCGTAATCGTCCACTCGCCAGCTGCCCCCGAGCAGCGTGATAGGCTGCACCGGCGTGGCTGCACCCGCAGGGTTTAGCGTGGAAATATCCCCGATGACGAATGCGGCAGAAACAGCCACTCCGAGAAGCGCCAACCAACCTAGCACAGTCCGGCTGAACGAACGCCCCAATAGCAGATCGAGAAGCGACAAGACGACCGCGGTGATGACCAAGGAGAGCTCTGGCGCCAGATGGACGATATCTCCCGCCGTCAAACGTTGAAGTTGATCCATGGCCTACCCTCCCATCTTCCCGATGTTATGAATCCACTGGTCGATGCCGCTGACCGTCTGCTGCATAGGTTCGCTGAGCACCGCAGGATAAACTCCGATCAGCACGATAAATGCCGCCAGCGTAATCATCGGAACGGCCTCGATCAATCTGGCGTCGCGAAGATCCTTGAACGAGCCCGACATCGGACCGTAGCTTACTTTCAGAACCCCGCGCAAAACATAGACCGCCGTGAAAATGATGCCCAGCGCTCCGATCACGGTTACAATCGGCATACTGTCGAACAGACCGAGGAATGCCAGAAACTCGCTTATAAATCCGGAGAGAAGCGGCATACCTAACGAAGCCATCCCCGCCAGCATCAGGAAGCCGCACAGAAACGGCAGCGAGGAAGCAAGTCCGCCCAGCTTGCCGACTTCGGTCGTTTCCGTCCGCTCGTACAAGCTTCCGACGAGCAGAAACATTAGAGCCGAGATCAGACCGTGGGAAACGAGCTGGAAGATCGCGCCCTTCAATCCGATTTCATTGAACGCGGCCAGTCCGACCAGTACAACTCCCATATGGCTTATACTCGAATAGGCCAGTATCAGTTTGAAATCGGTTTGTCTGAAGGCGAGTATCGCTCCGTACAAAATATTGACGACACCCAATACCGCCAAAGCAAGCGCAGCGGCCTTCGCCTGTCCGGGGAAGAGCATGATGCCGAAGCTGAGAAGTCCGTATGCCCCCATTTTGAGCAGTATGCCGGAGTGAATCATGACGACCGACGGATGCGCTTCCGTATGCACCTTAAGCATCCACGTATGGAACGGGAATATCGGCAGCTTGATACCGAACGCTACAAGCAGCATGATGAACAGCGTCCATTTCATCGCTTCGCTCATATAGAACGGGTTGTCCGGAAACACCTCGGGACCCGCGTGAACGAATGCCGCCGAATCCTGGAACAAGTTTTTCGTAATGACTTCCAAGCTTCCGCTATAGAAGAAGGAAGTTGCGTCTCCGATCGTCTGCGTCGTAAAGCCCGCCGTATTCACAATGATGAAGAAAGCAAGCAGCATGATCGCCGAGCCGATCCCGTTGTAGATCAAGAACTTGTTGGCTGCCTTCTCCCTCTCGATATACCCCCAAATTCCAATGAGGAAAAACATCGGGATGAGCGTCAGCTCGAAGAACAGGAAGAACAGGAACAAATCCCGCGCCATAAATACGCCGAACATGCCGACTTCAAGCAGCAGAAACCAGATGTAGAACGCTTTCCACCTTTTTTTCACGTGCACGGACGCAAGTGCGGCCATTGCCGTTACGAGCGCGGTCAGGAAGACTAGCGGAAGGGAAAGTCCGTCTATCGCCAGCGTATAGTTGAACTCATAATAAAATTCCTTCACGTCTTTGATATCGCTGATCTCTTTATTGAGCGGAACCTTAATCCAGTTGACGTCTTCCTTGTACTGCATGTCCGCGGTATCGTGCTGAAAATTCGCGTACAGCAGCGCCGCGAGAACGAGCGGAATCAACGTCGCGATAATAGCCGTCGTTTTCAGGGCGCGGCCGTTATGTTTCGGAATAAACAGCAGCGCCAATATACCGAGCAGCGGCGAGAACGCGATTGTCGAAAGAATAGGCCAACTACCAAACATTCCATAACCTCCTTCCGACAAACACCAGAGTAAGCGCCACGAGTCCAAGCAGCATAACGAGACCGTAAGTTTGAACTTGCCCGTTCTGCATGCGGGAGCCGACTTTGCCCAGTCCGGTCACCGCAGACGCACACAGCCGAACGGCGCCATCCACGACATATCGGTCGAACAGCATCAGTACGGAGCCCAGCGCCTTCAAAGGCTTAACGATGACAAGTCCATACAGCTCGTCGATATAATATTTCCGGTTCACAACCTGATACAGCCAAGGCGCACCGCCCGTAACGATCGTCCGGGACACGCTGTTTTTGACATACATCATATACCCTAGCCCGATTCCGAGAAGACCGACTATTGTAGACAACGCCATAACTAATCCCGCATTATGCTCTTCAGCGGCATGACCGGTAAGCCATTCGCCGAACCAGCCGTTGAACGGGGTCATGACAAAGCCGGAAACTACCGCCAATACCGCCAAAACGATGAGCGGTACCGTCATTACGGCCGGAGACTCGTGCGCATGTGCGTGGTGTTCTCCTCTGGGCTTGCCCGTAAAGACGAGGAAGAACAAGCGGGACATATAGAATGCCGTGAAGAAAGCGGCTACCAAGCCTACCGCGAACAAAACCCAATGACCGCCGGCGTAGGCTTCCGCCAATATCGCGTCCTTCGACCAGAAGCCCGAGAACGGTGGAACTCCGGATAAAGCGAGCGCTCCGATTCCGAATGTCCACGTCGTTATTTTCATTTTGGCGGACAAACCGCCCATTTCATGAATGTTTTGCGTATGTACGGCATGAATGACACTGCCGGCCGCGAGGAACAACAGCGCTTTGAAAAAGGCATGAGTAAACAGATGAAACATGCCCGCCGAGACGGTTGCGCTGACACCGAGCGCCATCATCATATACCCGAGCTGGCTGACGGTCGAGTAAGCCAAAATCCGTTTGATATCGTTCTGGGCCGTCCCGATTGTCGCCGCGAATATGGCCGTAAACCCGCCTACATAAGCAACTGTATCGAGAGCCACCGGCGAAGCCTGGAAAATATCGAACGTCCGCGCCACCAAATACACACCGGCCGCAACCATGGTAGCGGCGTGGATCAAGGCGCTGATCGGAGTTGGGCCTTCCATCGCGTCGGGCAGCCATGTATGCAGAGGAAATTGACCCGATTTCCCGACCGCTCCCACGAAAATAAGCAGGGCGATCAACGTCGCCGTCCCTCCGGATATTTTGCCCTCCGCAAAGGCGTTATGAATGCTTGTGAAATCGAGCGAATGGCCCGGCATATGCCAGAACAGCAGCAAAATAGCCAGAAACAGTCCGACATCACCGATCCGCGTAATGATAAAAGCTTTTTTGGCGGCCGCCTTCGCCTCCGGCTTGAAATACCAGAAGCCGATCAGCAGAAACGATCCGAGCCCCACCAATTCCCAGAATATGTACAGCTGCAAAATGTTTTCGGACATGACTACGCCGAGCATGGCGAACGTAAACAGCGCGACGTAGCTGTAAAAGACCGAGATCCTTTCGTCACCCTGCATATACCCTTTGGAATACAGATTGACCAGCAAGCTGACCAACGATACGATGATGAGCATCAGCGCATTCAGATTGTTGATTTCGTATCCCATCGATAGCGAATAATCGCCAAGCTTGATCCATGCCAGACTGTTCCACGTGAAATCTTCCGCGCCTTTCCCGAGACGCTCGACGAATACGAGCACCGACACGATGAAGGACGCGAGCGTCGCGAGAATGCCCACGTATGCTCCGGCGCCCTTCCATCCGCGGCCTGCGGCGAGCAGAATGAGGAAGGCGAGCAGCGGAAACAGTGGAACGAGCCAAGCGATTTGTGCGTACGATTCCATCTTTTTCCCTCCGTTACTTCCTCAATTCGTTCATGTCATCTACGTTCGATGTTCCTTTGTTCCGATACAGCGCGATAAGGATCGCGATTCCGATCGCCACCTCCGCGGCGGCCACCGCCATATTGAACAAGGAGAACAGTTGGCCTTGCAACGACGGGGTCACTCCAAACTTGGAGAAGGCGACCAGATTCAAGTTCGCGGCATTCAGCATCAGCTCAATGGAAAGCAGGACGATGACCGCATTCTTCTTAGTAAGCGCACCGTACAGGCCGACACAAAACAAAATCGCTCCGAGCGTCAAGTAAGGCAGAATCGTATTGCTCATCCTATTCTTCCTCCCTTTTCGCCAGCACGATAGCTCCGATAAATGCCACTGTAAGCAGGAGCGACATCAGCTCGAACGGGATAACCTGCTCGGTAAACAACAGCTTGCCGATTTCGAGCGTATTGTCTTCGGGAGCGTTGAACTCCCCTTGGGGAAATGTCGATTTTTGAAACGCGTAGAACAATATGCCGAACAACCCCAGTATTCCGATCCAAAGCAGCGTACTGTGCAGCGTGCGCTTCGTTTCCTGCTCCTCCCCGCCCTGATGGCGGGTCATCATAATCCCGAATATCATCAGAATGGAGATGCCGCCTGCGTAGATGAGCACTTGCGCCATAGCGAGAAACTCCGCCTCCAGCAGGATATAGAGGCCCGCCAAGCTTAAAAACGTAACGGCCACCGACACGACCATGGAGACGACCTTCGTAAAGCTGATCATGAAGATCGCACCGCCGATGGCGAGCAAGGCGAACAGGAAGAACATCAGATTGGCGCCGCTGGAGAAAAAGTCCGCGATATTAGCCAGCATCTTTTTTGGCTCCTCCCTTGGGCGCCGCCGAATTGTTTTCTTTGCGGATATTCTTGTTGTTTTCGTGGAGCCATTCCATGTTTTTGAACAAATCGTCCCGGCTGTAAGTGCTGAGCTCGAAATTGTTCGTCATGACAATCGCTTCCGTCGGGCAAACCTCCGTACAGAGATCGCACAGGATGCATATTTCGAAGTTGATGTCGTACGTATCGATCACCAGCTTCATTTTGCTTTCCGGATCAGGATTTTTTTTCCCTGTCAACGTTATGCAGTCGGTTGGGCATATCCTGGCGCATTGATTGCATACGATACACTTCTCCGGATCGAAATGCTGAATCCCGCGGAAGCGGTCCGGCAGCTCCAGCGGTACGTCCGGATAGGCATAAGTGACCTTTTTTTGCATCATCGTTTTGAACGTCAGCCCGAGTCCTTTGACAATCCCTTTCATCTCGCATTCCCTCCGATCTGTCCTGAATATTCGTTATTAGCGCAATATTTCTTTTACGATAGCCGTCAGGAAAATGTTTACGAGAGCAAGCGGCAGCAGCACTTTCCAGCCCATGCCCATCAGTTGGTCGACGCGTACGCGCGGAAGCGTGGCGCGCAGCCAGAACATAAAGAAGACACAGAGCGACATCTTGATCAAAAACCAGAGGATGCCCGGAATAAAATCAAGGAACGGAACCGGCGCATGCCAGCCGCCCAGAAACAACACAGTAGTCAAAGAGGCAATGGCGAACGTGTATACATATTCCGCCAGCATGAAGAACGCGAAGCGGAAGCCGCTGTATTCGACGTGGTACCCGGCGACCAGTTCCGATTCCGCTTCCGGCAAGTCGAACGGCGTCCGGTTCAGTTCCGATATGGCTGCAATGACGAAAACGACGAAACCGATAATTTGCGGCAGGAAATTCCATTCCCAGAACCAGTTGCCCTGCGCCTCAACAATCTTGCGCAAATTTAAGCTTCCGGTCATTAAAATAACGCCTACCATCGACATGACAAGCGGAATTTCGTAACTGATCATTTGAGCGGCGGAGCGCATGCCGCCCAGCAATGAATATTTATTGTTGGATGCCCAGCCGCCAAGCACGATCCCGATTGTGGATATGCCCGACAAGGCCGCATAATAAAGCAGTCCGACGTTCAAATCGGCAAACTGCCACGTCTTCGTAAATGGAAAGGTGGCGAGTACGGCAAATGCCGGTACGAAGGTAAGTACCGGCGCGAGAATAAACAACTCCCGATCGGCCTTCTTTGGAATCGTATCCTCCTTGAGCAGCAGCTTCAGAACGTCGGCTACCGTCTGCAGCAAGCCGAACGGTCCCGTCCGGGTCGGCCCATGGCGGAACTGCATCCACCCGATCACTTTCCGCTCGAAGTAAATCGCGTATGTCACATAGCCGAGTATAAGCAGCAAAAACAATACCGCGATGGCGAACATGATGCCAAAGTTGGCCCATGTCAGCCGTTCATGCAGCATTTCGAGCATCAGCAGTCCACCTCCCCGAGTACGATATCGACGCCTCCCAATATCATGATCATGTTTGCCATCGGCTCACCTACCAGCAGCTTGGGCAATATTTGAAGATTGACGAACGACGGGCGGCGGAACTTTAGCCGGTAAGGCTTGTCTTTGCCTTTGGACACGATATGACAGCCTATTTCTCCGCGCGGCGATTCGATCCGGACATAAGCTTCACCCTCTGGTGGACGGACGACTCTCGGGGCTTTCCCCATGATTTCGCCTTCGGCCGGGAACTGCTCCACCGCTTGCTCCAAAATGCGCAGCGACTGGCGAATCTCATCGAGACGTACCAGATAACGGTCATAGCAATCGCCGTTTTGGCCGACCGGCACGTCGAATTCGAAACGGTCGTATATCCCGTACGGCTTATCTTTCCGCAAATCCCATTTGACTCCGGTGCAGCGCAGATTGGCTCCACTCAATCCGTAATCGATAGCTTCCTGAGCCGTATATTTGCCGACTCCTTTAATCCGGGCAAGGAATATTTCGTTGCCGCTCACTAGTTCATCATACACTTTTAACTGCTCACGCATATACGGAACCAAGTCACTCACCTTTTGGATCCAACCCTCTGGCGCATCCCACTTCACTCCGCCGACCCGCATATAATTGTAAGTAAGCCTCGCTCCGCATAATTCGTTGAACAGATTAATTATCAATTCCCTGTCTTTAAAAGCGAACAAGAACGGGCTGATCGCGCCAATATCGAGCAAATACGTCCCCCACCACAAGAGATGGCTGGCAACCCGCTGCAATTCCATCACGATCAGGCGCAAATACTGTGCCCGCTCGGGAATTTCCAGCTTCAACATAGTCTCCACGGCATGGCACAGCACATAGTTATTCGTCATGGCGGATACATAGTCCATCCGGTCCGTATAAGGAATGATTTGCGTGTAGCTTAAATCCTCCGCAAGCTTTTCCGTCCCCCGGTGCAAATATCCGATTACGGGCTGGGCTTCCGTAATGATTTCTCCGTCGAGCTTGAGGACGACGCGGAATACGCCATGCGTACTTGGATGTTGAGGGCCGACGTTAAGCAGTAGTTCTTCGGTCCGAATCAAAGGTCACACCTCCGGATCAATCGGTTCGTAGTCTTTGCGCAGCGGGTGACCGACCCAGTCGTCCGGCATCATGATCCGTCGCAAATCCGGGTGGCCCGGATAATCAATGCCAAGCAAATCGAACGATTCCCGCTCATTCCAGTTGGCTGTCGACCATACAGGCGTCACGGAAGGGATCGATGGCGCTTCCCGGTTCGTTTTTACTTTAAAGCAATAATCATGCTTCGTCTTGAGCGATCCGACGTAATATACCGTCTCCATGTAGGTCTCATAATCGACTCCGCTCAAGTTGCTCAAATAGTTCAACTGCAGTTCTTCGTTGTTTTTGACGAAACTGGCGACCGATGCCCAATGTTCGTTCTGTATCGTAAGCGTAGGAAGGTGACGGTCTCCTTCATTGATAACTGCTTCCGCTACGGCATTGTCCGCTACATGTTCTTTGATCAATTGCACGATGCGGTCAAGCCGCGGTTGATTCGGCGACGGCTCCTTGGGAGCGGCGTCAGCGGCCGGTTCTCCTTCAGTCTTCTGGGCGCGTGCTGCGGCTCTTGCCGCGCGTGCTTCCGCGGCCGCTTTGGCCTTCGCTTCCTTCTCTTCATCAGGGGCGCTTTTCGCTTCCGCTGCCGGTGTATCCGATGGAGAGGATGCCGAAATATCGGCGGCCGGTTGTTCCCCTTCCGTCTTCTGGGCGCGTGCTGCGGCTCTTGCCGCGCGTGCTTCTGCAGCCGCTTTGATCTTCGCTTCCTTCTCGGCATCGGAGGCGCTTTTCGCTTCCGCTGCCGGCGTATCCGATGAACCGGATGCCGAAATTTTGGCTTCGGCTTTGTCAGAGGAAAGGGCTTCCCCAGCTTCGGCATCTTGCCGCTCTACTCTTTCGGGCTTTGCGGATGTGGAATTGGTTGCGCTTTCTTGAGTCGACTTATCGTCTTTTTCTTCGCTCATGAGTTTGTCACCCTCTTCCCGGTCTTGGCCTCATAGCGAATTTTTTCCTGCAGCTTGTTGATCCCGTATATGAGTGCGGCCGGGTTCGGCGGGCATCCGGGAATGTATATATCGACGGGCACGATTTGATCCACGCCTTTGACGACAGCATATGATTTGATATACGGCCCTCCGGCAGTTGCGCAAGAGCCCATCGCTACTACCCATTTCGGCTCCGGCATTTGCTCGTACAGGCGGCGAAGCAGCGGTGCCATCTTCTTCGTTACCGTTCCGGCCACGATCATGACATCGGACTGCCGCGGTGACGTGCGGAAAATAACGCCGAAACGGTCGAAATCATAGTGCGCCCCGCCCGTTGCCATCATCTCGATGCCGCAACAGGCCAGCCCGAACGTTAAAGGCCACAGCGAGCTGCTTCGCGCCCACGCTTTGATTTGATCCAAAGAAGTCGTAAATACGTTCCGTTCGAGTTCCTGACTCTCTTCCGGCGAGATCGCTTCTAGATTGAGCTCCATTGCAGCACCTTCTTCTTCCAGGCGTAAAGTAACCCCACCACGAGCAGGGCGACGAAAATCAGCATTTCGATTAAAGCGAACAGACCCAAGAAATCATAAGCGACGGCCCATGGATAAAGAAAGACGGTCTCCACGTCAAAAATGACAAACATCAAAGCAAACAAATAATAACGGATGTTAAACCGGACGTGGCTTTCGCCTACAGGGTCGTTACCGCTTTCATAAGTCGTTTGCTTCTCTTCCGTCGGTTTGTTAGGTCGCAAAAATCTTCCTAACGTCAAAGCGACTATCGGCAACAAAATGCCTAGCGCAATAAAGATGGCTACGAGCACATAATTGTTGCTGTACACTGCCATTCCATCGCCTCCCGCCTCTTCATGGAATTATGAGTTTTTCTAATGAAACCACACATTTTTTCTAATATTGCCCACACAATTATAACAAAAACGGTAATTGTAGTCTATCCAAGATGCAGCGCCACGTATAGAGGTAGTTTTTGTTGGTAAGCAAAATCTCTGATCGAATCCTGATGCATTTCCTTCGTAGCTGTTCCGTTTCGATCCTCTATTTTGCTTATCGTTAACAAAAACGGTAATTGTAGTCTATCCAAGATGCTCGACCACAGTCTATCCAGTATGCAATGCCACGGGTTAGCGGTAGTACCAAACGCTCGACCAATGTACATGGTAACAAAAGCGAAGTTTCGCGTCTATGACATTAATCCGTCTCAATTACGTGAGCCGGCACCGTTCCCGAACCATCATATATTATTTGTATTCAACTCATTTCCATACCTTACCGGTAAGAAAAGCTTCTGAACCGATAACAAAAAAAGCAAAGGAACCAGCTCCTCTGCTTATCAGTATTACTTTTTCAATGCGGTTTCCAGACGGTTCATCGCGCGCTGCAGAGCAAGCTCGGCCCGACGAAAATCGATCTCGTCCTTTTTCGCCGCGTTCAGACGGCTTTCGGCCCGTTCCTTGGCCGCGCGAGCACGATCAACATTGATGTCGGCAGGAAGCTCGGCGGATTCGGCCAAAATAACGACCTTATCTTTGCGCACTTCCATAAATCCGCCGTTGACCGCAAGGTATTCCGTCTCCTTGCCTTTCTTGATCGTGACAGGAGCGATTTTGAGCGGTGTCACCATCGGAATGTGATTCGGTAAAATCCCGAGTTCCCCGGAGACGCCTTTTACGACGATCATATTTACTTCCTGAGCGTATACTTTCCGCTCGGGCGTAACAACTTCCAATAGAAAAGTACTCACGCAAATACCTCCTGAGAGCTTTCAAGCCCGAAAGCTTCATCGTATGCCAATGCTGATGCCCACGATAAAGCAGGCATCAGCATGACACGGTCAACCGGCTTATTGCATCGATTTCGCTTTTTCGACAGCTTCCTCGATGGTGCCTACGAACAGGAACGCCGCTTCCGGAAGGTCGTCGTGCTTGCCTTCCAAAATTTCTTTGAAGCTGCGGACGGTTTCTTTAACCGGCACATATTGGCCCGGGAAGCCATTGAACTGCTCGGCGACGTGGAACGCTTGGGACAAGAAACGTTGGATTTTGCGCGCGCGCAATACGATGACTTTATCGTCATCGGACAACTCGTCCATCCCGAGAATCGCGATAATATCTTGAAGCTCTTTATAGCGCTGAAGAATTTTCTTCACGCCTTGAGCGACGTTGTAATGCTCTTCTCCTACGATATCCGGATTCAGGATCCGCGAGCTGGAGGCAAGCGGGTCAACCGCCGGGTAAATACCCATCTCCGAAATTTTACGCTCGAGGTTCGTCGTAGCGTCCAAATGCGCGAATGTCGTTGCCGGAGCCGGGTCGGTGTAATCGTCCGCCGGAACGTAAATCGCTTGGATCGATGTAACGGAACCTTTTTTCGTGGACGTAATCCGTTCCTGCAATTGACCCATTTCGGTTGCCAGCGTAGGTTGGTAACCAACCGCGGAAGGCATACGGCCGAGAAGGGCGGAAACTTCGGAACCCGCTTGGGTAAAGCGGAAAATGTTGTCGACGAACAGAAGAACGTCTTTGCCTTCGTTATCGCGGAAATATTCAGCCATTGTCAAACCGGTCAAAGCAACGCGCAAGCGCGCCCCTGGCGGTTCGTTCATCTGTCCGAATACCATCGCCGTTTTGGAAATAACGCCCGAGTCTTTCATCTCGTGGTACAAGTCATTTCCTTCGCGCGTTCTTTCGCCGACGCCGGCGAATACGGAAATACCGCCGTGCTCCTGCGCGATGTTGTTGATCAATTCCTGAATCAATACCGTTTTGCCTACGCCGGCGCCGCCGAACAGACCGATCTTACCGCCCTTAGCATAAGGCGCAAGCAAGTCAACGACTTTAATACCGGTTTCGAGAACTTCCGCTTGAACGGACAGGTCTTCGAAGGCAGGAGCTTGACGGTGAATCGGGTCTTTTTGGCCCGAGTTCACTTCGCCTGCATTATCGATCGGATCGCCGAGTACGTTAAATACGCGGCCCAGCGTAACGCTGCCGACCGGAACGCTGATTGGATTACCCGTATCAACCGCTTCGGTGCCGCGGACCAGTCCGTCCGTGGAAGACATCGCGACGCAGCGCGCCACGTTATCGCCCAAATGAACCGCGACTTCAACCGTCAGGTTGATCTGAGGATCGTTCGGATTTTGCGGTTTCGACTCAATCTTGACCGCATTCAAAATATCAGGAAGGTGACCTTTTTCGAACTCGA
The DNA here is from genome assembly GCF_005938385.1 of Paenibacillus mesophilus. Lineage (GTDB taxonomy): Bacteria > Bacillota > Bacilli > Paenibacillales > NBRC-103111 > Paenibacillus_AB > Paenibacillus_AB mesophilus. The sequence continues at coordinate 57,360 of NZ_VCRA01000014.1, read as the reverse complement.
TGTCAACGACAGGTCCCATTACCTGCAAAACGCGTCCTTTGTTCATTTTTTTCCCTCCTAAGAAGCTTTTCATAAGAAGAGCTTCACATCGTAAGCAATTGCTAAGCTTCCCGTAAGAAAGCTTCACTGTCAGTTCATGAGAAAATCTTCACATCAACATGCAAATTACAAGCTATACGCTTGTTAGCCTTGCGCGTTTGCTCCGGCGACGATCTCGGATATTTCCTGGGTAATCGAAGCTTGACGAGCACGGTTGTACATGAGCGTGTAACGGGCGATCATCTCGGTCGCATTCCGTGTCGCGTTGCCCATAGCCGTCATCCGCGCACCGAATTCGCCGGCTTTCGATTCAAGAAGCGCACTGAATACCAGCGTTTCCGCGTATTTCGGAAGCAATACATCAAGCACTTCTTCCGGAGACGGTTCGTACTCGTAGTTTGCCACTGCTTTGCCTTCCGACATTTCCAGCGGAAGCAGACGGTTCAAGACCGGCTCTTGGGATATGGCGTTATGGAATTTGTTATATACGAGATACAACTCATCGTATTTTCCGTCTACATAGTTTTGGACTGCTTGGGAGGCCAATACTTTAATATCCGCAAATTTCGGAGTGTCCGCAAGTCCGGTAACTTCGCCCATAACGGGGAAACCCCGTTTTTTCAAAAAGTCGCGTCCTTTACGGCCTACTACGAAGATTGTATACTCGTCTTGCGATTTATGCTTGGAGCGAATCGTTTGAATCAGCTTGCGAAGAAGGTTGGCGTTGAAGCCGCCCGCCAATCCGCGATCGGTTGTAATAACCAAATAGCCGGTTTTCTTAATATCTCTGGCTTGCAGAATCGGATTTTTAATTCCTTTCGTGCCAGCCGCGATACTGGTGATGACTTCTTTGATTTTTTCCGAGTACGGACGCGCAGCCTGTGCCGCTTCCTGTGCTCTTCTCAGGTTGGAGGCTGCGACCATTTCCATCGCTTTGGTTATTTGCTTCATGTTTTGCGTGCTTTTGACTTGCCTTTTAATCTCGCGCATTCCTTTTGCCATGCTTTCACCACCTTAAAGCTTTTGCGGAGCAAAAGCTAACTTCGTAAGCATAACCTGAGCTTTTGCGGAGCAAAAGCTGACTTCGTAAGCATAACTTAAGACTTTCCCGAAGAGAAAGTTATTACGTTCTATAACGCGCTTGCGCGGCCTTTGTTGGCCGCTCAAGCGATAGTCATTCTATTACACCGATACAGCAAAACCTTTTTTGAACTTCTCGATCGCCGCGATGAGTGCTTTCTCATTGTCAGCAGTCAAGTCCTTGGTTTCACGGATATTTGCCAATACTTGAGCGGCGTTTGCGTCCATGTAAGCCAAGAATTCGCGGTCGAAACGAAGAACGTCTTGAACCGGAATATCGTCCAGGAACCCTCTTACCGCCGTATAGATGGAAACGACTTGCTTCTCAACCGGAAGCGGCTGATTCACGCCTTGTTTCAAAATTTCCATCGTGCGTTGACCGCGGTTCAAGCGGGCCAAAGTGCTCTTATCCAAGTCGGAACCGAACTGCGCAAACGCGGCAAGCTCGCGATATTGGGCAAGATCGAGCTTCAAGGAGGAAGCGACCTTCTTCATCGCTTTGATTTGTGCGGAACCGCCGACACGGGATACGGAAATACCGACGTTGATAGCCGGACGTTGACCCGCGTTGAACAAGTCGGACTCCAGGAAGATCTGACCGTCCGTAATCGAGATTACGTTCGTAGGAATATAAGCGGATACGTCGCTCGCCTGAGTTTCGATGAATGGCAGCGCGGTCAAGGAACCGCCGCCCAGTGCATCGCTCAACTTGGCTGCGCGCTCCAGCAAACGGGAGTGCAAGTAGAAAACGTCTCCCGGGTAAGCTTCGCGGCCCGGAGGACGACGGAGCAGCAAGGACAATTCGCGGTAAGCGGCAGCTTGTTTGGACAAGTCATCATAAATGATGAGCGCATGCTTGCCTTTGAACATGAAATATTCGCCCATCGCAACACCGGCGTATGGAGCCAAGAACAACAATGGAGAAGGCTCGGATGCGCCTGCAGTTACGACGATCGTATAGTCAAGCGCGCCGTTGCGGCGGAGCGTTTCAACTACGTTGGCAACGGTCGATTGCTTTTGCCCGATCGCTACGTAAATACAAAGAACGCCATTGCCTTTTTGGTTGATGATCGTGTCGATCGCGATCGCGGTTTTACCGGTTTGACGGTCACCGATAATCAACTCGCGTTGTCCGCGGCCGATCGGAACCATCGCGTCAATCGCTTTAATACCGGTTTGCATCGGCTCATGAACCGATTTCCGGTCGATAACGCCCGGAGCCTGCGATTCTACCGGACGGAACTCCGTAGTGGCGATAGGTCCTTTACCGTCGACCGGTTGTCCAAGCGGGTTGACTACGCGGCCGAGAAGCGCTTCCCCTACGGGAACTTGCATGATGCGGCCGGTACGTTTTACTTGGTCGCCTTCGCGGATGTCGGTGTAGGGACCCATGATAACGATACCTACGTTGTCTTCCTCCAGGTTGAGCGCCATCCCCATAACGCCGTTGGAGAATTCGAGAAGCTCCCCCGCCATTACGTTTTGAAGGCCGTGTGCACGAGCGATACCGTCACCAATGTAGATGACCGTACCGACATCGAACACCTGGATATCCGAGTTAAATTGCTCGATTTGCTGCTTGAGCAGTGTGCTGATTTCTTCAGGTCTGATACTCAACGAAACTCACCCCTAACATTGGCTTTAAGCTTGAATCAACGATTTTTCGATTCTTTGCAGCTTCCCGGACAAGCTTCCGTCGTACAGCCGATCTCCGATCCGAACTTGCAGTCCGCCCAGCAGAGTCGGGTCTACGAAGCTTTCGATACGGATTTTCTTGCCGGTAATTTGCCCGAACGCGGCAGAAATTTTGTCCGACTCTTCCGCAGTAAGCGGAAGCGGTGTATATACTTTCGCTTTGGCCAGCCCCAAAGCGTCATTCGCAACTTGGGAATATTGGGTGACGAGATCGCCAAGAATCGACTCTCTTCCCCGTTCTACGAGCAATTGAAGTGTGTTCAACACTTCCTCGGACGCGTTGGCTCCGAAAGCCTGCTTGAGCATGGTTCCTTTAACCGAAGCGCCGATATTCGGATGTTCGAGCAGCTTGACGTAATCCGGGTTCGCCTGAAGCGCATCGGCAATCGCTTGAAGCTCTTGCTCCACTTCGGCGATCTTGCCGCGTTCGCGTGCTACCTCGAACAACGCTTTCGCGTACCGTTTCGCTACGATCGTCTCCTTGCTCATACTTTGCCCCCTACCTCTTTCAGGTATTGGTCAATCAGCTCTTGCTGGGATTTCTCATCCACTTGCTTTTCTACGATTTTGGATGCGATCATGACCGACAGCGCGCTAACTTGACTGCGCAATGCGATAATCGCTTTGTTTTTCTCGCTCTCGATATCTTTCAAAGCATCGTTTTTGATGCGAACGGATTCGTCTTTGGCCTGTTGAATGATCTCATCCGCTTGACGGACGCTGGTCGTTCTAGCCTGTTCGATCAACTCGTACGCTTCTTTGCGTGCGTCTTGAATCGCTTTCTTCTGGTCATCGAGCAGCTTGGCTGCCTCCGAGCGGTTTTGTTCCGCCGACTTCATTTGATCCAGTACCTGTTCCCTGCGCTTTTCCATAATGGAGAAAAGCGGTCCGAACGCGTACTTGCTCAACAAAACGTACAATACGACGAAAGCGACGATCGCGTATACAAACGACTCCCAATGCCATGCCATAACAGGTCACTCCCTTCTGAAGGCTGTATTTCGAATTGGTACTCAAGTGGGTTGTCAAAACGAAGGCGCGGACGGCATAGGGCCTTCCCCGCCTAACCCAATCTATTACTTAAGCGCCGAAGTACAGCAGGAAGCCCAATACTACGCCGATGATCGGAACAACCTCTACGATACCTACACCGATAAACATGGTCGTTTGCAACGTGCCTCTGAGCTCAGGTTGACGGGCGATACCTTCTACCGTTTTGCTGACGATCAAACCGTTACCGATACCTGCGCCCAAAGCGCCCAAACCGATTGCTAATGCTGCTGCCAAGAAACTCATTGTAAAATCCTCCTTAAATTGGTCCTCATTATAGTTTGTTTGTTTTTCATTTATATCCCAACCCTTATAGTAAGGGGTCGAATACGGACTCTTGCATTAATGATGCTCTTCATGCACGGTAGACTCGGAAATGTAAACCATCGTCAGAATCGTGAACAGGAACGCCTGAATCGCGCCGACGAACAAACTGAATCCTTGCCATGCAATAAGGAGCGGAGTTCCAAATACGCCAGCCATCAAAATCGTGGCAATCAGCACCTCGCCCGCAAAAATGTTTGCGAATAGACGAAGGGCAAGCGTAAGCGGCTTGGAGAATACTTTGATCAAGTTCAACGGGAAGAAGAACCAGAAAGGCTCAAAGTAGTGTTTGAAGTAATGCTTCGTGTTGTTCTTGATGCCCAGATAGTGGATCAGGAAAAACACAACTACGGCTAATCCGCTCGTTACGGACAAGTCGGCCGTAGGAGATTTCCACCAAGCGAATTCATGACCTTCGATTTTGTACCCGAACAGGGTCAATCCATGCTCGTGCTCAGTCACGATCCCGAACGGAAGCCCGAGAAGGTTCGACACGAAAATGAACAAAATGATGGTCATGCCCAGCGAAATGTACTTCTTGGCTTTGTCGAGCGGCATTGTGCTAGCCGCCAAATTATGAACGAATTCGACTACCCATTCCATGAAGTTCTGCAGTTTGGAAGGATTGTCAACCGACAAATTTCGAGTAGCCTTAAGGGCCAGCACCAGAACGATAATAAACGAAACGGTTATCGCCAGGAAGCTCGAAATGTCGATATTTAAGGATCCAATCTTTAACACGGGAAAATCATGCATCGGATGTTTTCACCCCTTTCCAGTAGTTTATAACAATCATGAAGATTTCCTGAAAAAAGCGATCGCAGCGGTAACAAACAATGCCGCTTGTCCATAAAACAGCCCGATAATCGTGGTAACCAGTTCGACATGCTCGGATTTATAGGCGAACATGACGGCCAGGACGGCAAGCGAAGCCCGGGTCAAAAAGCCCAGGTTGAATCGCTTTCGCTCTCTTTGAATCGCCAGTTCTCCCAACTGTCGCGTCTTCATGCCCAGATAGAGCACGTTAATATAGCTGACGAGCATACCGAGGAGCAATCCGGACATATATGGGCGATAAGACGGCAAAGCACCCCACAGAACCACACCGACTGCAAACAGAACCATGGAGCTTCTAGATATCGTTTTCAGAAAGCCTGCGAGATCGTTCATTTGGAATCCTTTACATAATATCGAATCAATAGGATCACGCTGAATATGCCGACGAACAAACCGACCAGTGCCCCGATCGCGATATAAATGGGTTCATTGTCCATCCGGACACTAACCCACTTGCCCCCGAAATAGCCCAGCACAATACAGATGGCCAAATCCGCCCCAACGGCGCCGGCCATTCCTGCTGCTCTCCAAGGATTATTCTCGGATTTGCGTTTTCGCATACATGATCTCCTGTTAATCCTCAATTATTGTATCGAAGCATGATCTTGTTTGTCAATCGATATAATATCAAACATTGTGTGAACGTATTTCGGAGAGTCCTTGTGCTCCAACGGCTCCCGGTATTTGCAAACCAGACACCGTACAGCGCTACTGTCTGGTTTGCAAGCCGATTTTCGCGTTATGCGCGGAACGTTTCGGGAGCGTTCTCGCGGCGGCCGAAACGGTGCAGGATGGCGTCTACGATTCTCTCTGAAGCGCGTCCGTCCCCGTACGGATTGGCCGCCCTGCTCATCTTCTCGTAAGCGGCGGCATCGCTGAGCAGCGTCTTGGCCCGATCGTAGATAAGCTGCTCGTCGGTGCCTACGAGCTCCAGTACGCCGGATTCCACACCCTCGGGGCGTTCCGTCGTATCCCGCAGCACGAGTGCAGGAATACCGAATGAAGGCGCCTCTTCCTGAATGCCCCCGGAGTCGGTCATAATCAGATGCGTATGCGGATAAAAATTGTACAAGTCCGTAACATCCAGCGGATCGATTAGCCGGATCCGCTCGTGGCCGCCTAATATTTCATGGGCAGGCTCTTGGACGGCCGGATTTAGGTGCACCGGATACACAATGGCGATATCGTCGAACTCGTCGGCTATCCGCTTGATCGCCCGGAACACACGGCGATGCGGCTCCCCGATCGACTCCGACCGATGGGCCGTAACGAGCACAAGACGGCGGCCTTTCGCCCAATCCAGCATCGGATGGGTATAATCGTCTTTGACGAGGTACTGCATGCAATCCGTTATTGTGTTGCCGGTTACATAAATGGACGCCTCGGATTTGCTTTCCCGCCGCAAGTTATCGGCAGACCAATCCGTCGGAGCGAAGTGCATGTCCGCCAGAACGCCTGTCAGCTGTCTGTTCATCTCTTCCGGATACGGGGACATCTTGTTCCAAGTGCGCAGTCCCGCTTCGACGTGCCCGATTGCGATTTTTTGCATAAAAGCCGCAAAGCTGGCCAAGAAAGTCGTTCCCGTATCGCCATGAACGAGCACAATGTCCGGCTTCGCTTCCTTCAATACGGGCTCCAGTCCTTGCAGTACCCGGATCGCGACTTCATTCAGCGTCTGCCTGGCCTTCATCACGTTCAAATCATAGTCGGGCTTAATGCCGAAAATGTGCAGCACCGTATCCAGCATCTCCCGATGCTGACCGGTAACACAGACGATCGATTCGATCTGCTCGCTTCGCTTGTTCAATTCCAGAACTAGCGGAGCCATCTTGATCGCTTCCGGACGTGTGCCGAAAATCGTCATCACTCGTAAACGACTCATGGTCTATCTCCTTCTTAAGGACAGTGAAATTCATTACTTGGTTCCGAACAACCGATCCCCCGCATCACCGAGTCCGGGTACGATATAACCGTGTTCGTTCAAATATTCGTCTACGGCAGCCACATAAATGTCTACGTCGGGATGTGCATCCTGCACGGCACGAATGCCCTCGGGCGCTGCGATCAGACACATCAGCTTGATTTGGCTGCAGTCCCTTTTTTTAAGCACGTCGATAGCAGCATTGGCCGAGCCTCCCGTCGCGAGCATCGGATCGATCACGATAAGCTCCCTCTCTTGCACGTCCGTAGGAAGCTTGACGTAATATTCGACCGGCTGCAGCGTAACGGGGTCCCGGTATAAGCCGACATGTCCCACCTTCGCGGCCGGCAGCAGCTTCAGAATCCCGTCCACCATGCCAAGCCCGGCACGCAAAATCGGAATCAGGCCGAGCATGCGGCCGGAAATAATTTTGCACTCCGCCGGCTGCACAGGCGTCTCCACTACGACACGCTCCAGCGGAATTTCCCGTGTAATCTCGTATGCCATCAGCGTGGCTACTTCGTCGACCAATTCCCGAAAATCTTTCGTTGTCGTGTTTTTATCCCGAATGTAAGTAAGCTTGTGTTGGATCAACGGATGATCGCACACGAAAACCTTGCTCATAACTTGTCCTCCCGGTTCACTTCCGCCGGACTGTCCGCCGAAAGCTCCTTGCGTATGGCGTACGCCCTCTGAAGGCGAACCTTGTCTATTATATCATTGTCCCAATCGCGTTGCACGCAAGATTTTGCAGCGTCAGCGCCTCTCTTCGCGCTCTGATCCGCCATTTATTCCCGCAACGGCAAAAACCGGTTCCCTGTCTCTCAGATGAAACAGGAAACCGGCATTATTCATTTTACCTTTCAGCTTATGGATTAATACGTAAGCCCTGCATAAAGCGGGAATTGTGCCGTAAGCTCTTTGACCATGCCGCGAGCTTGGTTGTGAGCCGCTTCGCTGGTCGGATTTTTGAGCGTGAGTGCGATGATTTTCGCGATTGTTCTCATGGCCGCTTCATCCATGCCGCGGGAAGTCGCCGCCGGCGTGCCGAGGCGGACGCCGCTTGTAAGCATAGGTTTGTTCGGGTCGAACGGAATCGCGTTTTTGTTGCAAGTAATGCCGACTTCGTCGAGCAGGTGCTCGGCGTCTTTGCCGGTCAAATTGATGCTGCGCAGGTCGACCAGCATCAAATGGTTGTCCGTGCCGCCGGAGACGAGATCGAGGCCTTCGGCCAGAAGCGCTTCGGACAGCGCCTTGGCGTTGTTCACGACTTTTTGCGCATAGGTTTTAAACTCCGGCTGCAGCGCTTCTCCGAACGAAACCGCTTTGGCCGCGATAATGTGCATGAGCGGTCCGCCTTGCGTACCCGGGAATACCGCCTTGTCGATAGCAGGCCCCCACGCTTTACGGGTCAAAATCATGCCGCCGCGCGGACCGCGTAGCGTCTTGTGCGTCGTCGTCGTAACGAAGTGCGCATGCGGTACCGGATTCGGATGAAGCCCGGCTGCGACAAGTCCGGCGATATGCGCCATATCCACCATGAACAGTGCTCCTACGTCATTTGCGATCGATGCAAGCGCTTCGAAATCGATGATGCGCGGATAGGCGCTGGCACCCGCTACGATCATTCTAGGACGGTGTTTGAAGGCGGCTTTCCGCACTTCATTATAATCGATGCGGGAGTCGGTTTCGCTCACGCCGTATGCGACGAAGTTGTACAGAATGCCGGAAGCGTTGACCGGGCTGCCGTGCGTCAAATGACCGCCGTGCGCCAGATTCATCCCGAGCACCGTATCGCCGTGATTCAAAGCGGCGAGATAAACGGCCAAGTTCGCTTGCGCCCCGGAGTGCGGCTGAACGTTCACATGCTCGGCGCCGAACAGCTCCTTCGCGCGGTCGCGGGCGATATCTTCCACGATATCGACGTATTCGCAGCCGCCGTAATACCGTTTGCCCGGATAGCCTTCGGCATATTTGTTGGTCAGCACCGTACCCATTGCCTCCAGAACGGCTTGGCTAACGAAGTTCTCGGATGCGATCAGCTCGATTTTGTCACGTTGGCGGTTAAGCTCCAATCCCAGAGCTTCCACGATTTTCGGGTCAGATTTGCGCAAATGTTCCATTGTACGATTCCTCCGCTCATAATATGCATAATAAAAATGATATTGGAATTTTTAATCGCAACTGCCGTGCGTTTCTCCGGCCTTCTCCGAAGAGTAGACCGCTCTCTCGCCTCCGATTAATTTCGGACGCGTGAATGCCATATTGACGTGTGCGTGTCCGATCGACCGGATAGACGGACGCGCCGGAACGGCGACCCGGCGAAGATGCATACCGATGAGCGTATCGCCTATATCCAGACCGGCGTGGGCGGATATCGTTTCAACGACGCAGGCATCCTTCCAATGACGATAGGCATAGGCTGCCATGGAGCCGCCGGCTCTCCTCACCGGGACGACGCTGACTTCCTCGAGCAGCGGATAACTGCCGAGCAGCTCCCGTTCCACCACCAGCGCGCGGTTCAAATGCTCGCAGCACTGATAGGCGGCATAAAATCCGACATCGCGCCTCACTGTCTCCACGGCGTGAAATATCCGTTCGGCCACCTGCTCGGTTCCGGCCGTGCCGATCCGTCGGCCGATTACTTCGCTGGTGCTTGTCCCTATTACGACGATTTGCCCCCGGGACACTTTGCCGATCGCGACCAACTCGCGCAGCACCGTCTCGACATCGGTGCCGATCCGGGCCGGATCCAGCTGCTCCACGCTTGCTTCAGAATCACTCACGGAAAGCCACTTCCTTCCGCTAGTCGCCATCCGATCATCTGTTTACGGATGAAGCGCGTATTTATCTTCGAGCCGTTTAATCTTGTCGATCCGGTTTTGATGCCGCGGTCCTTGGGAAAATTCCGTCTCGAGCCATACTTTCACGATTTCGAGCGCGATCCCCGGTCCGATTACACGTTCGCCCATGGCCAATACGTTCGAATCGTTGTGCTCGCGGGTTGCTTTGGCGGAAAATAAATCATGTACGAGCGCGCAGCGGATGCCCGGCACTTTGTTCGCGGCGATCGTCATGCCGATCCCCGTCCCGCAAATGAGAATTCCTTTGTCCGCAGCTCCTGCCGCCACCTTCTCGCAAACCGGAAGCGCGTAGTCGGGGTAGTCGATGGAGTCCGCGCAATTGCAGCCGAGATCCTCCACCTCGTGTCCTTCGGATTGCAGCACCTTCACGATTTCGTCCTTCAGCCGGAAGCCCGCATGGTCCGCGCCGATTGCAATCTTCATTTCGTTTCCCTCCGTCTCTTCATTCAACCCGTATTTAGTATAACCCCCGGAAAGCGAAAAAAGAGCGCGCGGCGCGTTTTGCATGAAAACGCCGCTGCTCTTTGCCCAGGCGACCGGCCGTATCTCCCGATGCTCCATTGTGGTTACGCCCACTTGTCGCCAGTTACATCGGGTCTGAATTTATATACTTTCATCATAGCGCATTCGGTTTCCGCTGTAAAGACGGTCGCGGCAACATAGGCACTCGGTTCAGCCTTTATCCGCTTTCCCCAGCTTGCGGATCAGCTTAATCAAATAGGCTTCAATCTCGTCCGCGCTTTTCTCGTACATCTTGCGGTCTCCGCCGTATGGATCGGCGATGTCGAAACTCGGCATCCCGAAGTCGAGCTGACGGACTTGGCGAAGCTCCTCCTCGGTAATACGCTGGCCGAGAGCACGCTTGATCTGCAGTTCGGTATGAAGCCGCTGCCGGTCGGCTATCGCTTCAAGCACCGACGTATCGTCCTCGGCGAACTCTTTAAGCGTATATACTTTGTCGACCGCTTCGGGATAGCGCCGGATCAGCGTTTCCTTATGCCCTGTCGTCATGGTCAGGATCAAATCCGCCCACGTTACCGAATCGCCCGTAACCGCACTCGAACTTAACCGGTCCATGATGCCTCTTCCTTGTAAAATATCGGCCGAATGCTTCGAAATGGGGGAGCCCTCCCAAGCGGATACGCCGGCCGACCGAACTTTGCAGCTTAAGCCTTCCCGCTCCGCCAGCTTACGGAACAATCCTTCCGCCATCGGACTGCGGCACGTGTTGCCCGTACATACAAATAAAATATGTTCGTACATCCGTTTCTCCCCTTTCCGAATAACATGTCCACCATCTATTGTACCTCATGGAAGTTTTTATATCAAAAACCGGATACCGAATGCAAGCAAGATGACCCCGCCCAACGCTTCGCCGTATTCTCCCACCCAGTTGCCGGCTTTTCGGCCGAGCAGCAGGCCCAGCACCGACATCGCCCCTCCGAACGCACCGAACATGAGCACAGTAAATAACAAGTCGGTAGCGAACAAGCCGAGCGATACGCCGACGGACATCGAATCGATGCTTACGCTGAGGGCAAAGAACAGCAGCCCCCACAACGTGCGGTGGTCGAACGACGGCATCTCCGGCCCCTTGAGCGAGCTGTATATCATATGCGCCCCAAGCAGCACGAGGAGCGCGCCTCCTGTCATGGTCGCGACATTTCCGAGCAGCGAGCCGACATAATGCCCCATGAACATGCCCATAAGCGGCATGACGATATGAAACACTCCGATGATGAAGCTGATCTTGACGATGTCCAATAACCGGATCCCTCTAAGCCCGATGCCGATCCCAAGGGAAAAAGCGTCCATTCCAAGCGCAATGGCCATGATGACGATCGTGATTAACTGTCCCGTCCCAGCTGCGGCTGCGGCTGCCATGATATTCCCCCCATGTCCACATGTTCTTAATCAACATATGCGGACAATCCTGGAAACATTCAGGCAATGAATAGTTCATACCCGGACGACGCGGTGGCCGGCGGCTTTGTTCAACCGGTTCATGACGGCAAGTCCGATTCCTTCCGACGATTCGTACCCCTCCGCCAAAATATAAGTAATTCCCGCTTCATCGAAACGGCGAAGAGCCGCGTACAACTGCTGGGCGACGGCATTCATATCTCCGGCGCTCCCGCAGCCGATCACGAGATCCGCCTCATACAGCCCGGTGTGCTCTGCCACCGTCATTACGCCGGTCCTTTCGCCCGTTCGTTTCGCCTCCGCCAACGAATCCCTCGCCCACGAGACAGCACGCTCCTTATCCCCATGGACGATCGTAAGCCGCCCCTGCGGCGCGTAATGCGCATACTTCATTCCCGGTGAACGGGGCGCTTCCGCTTCTTCCGCCGTCGTCTCTACGACTATTTCCGCGCCAGGCACCGCTCGCCGCAGATCGGCTACGGTTACGCCGCCAGGACGAAGGACGCGAATACTTCCTTCCCGAGCCTCTACGACGACGACTGTCGACTCCAGACCGACTCCGGTCGCCCCCCCATCTACGATGCCGCCGATCCGCCCGTCCAGATCGCCGTACACGTGCGCAGCGACAGTCGGGCTTGGCCGTCCGGATCGATTGGCGCTTGGCGCCGCCACCGGGCAGCCTGCGGCACGGATCAGCGAGAGTGCGATGGGGTGATCGGGCATTCGTACCGCCACCGTAGTCAGCCCTGCCGTGACGCGAGGGGAAACGGCTCCGGACCGGACCGGAAGCACCAAGGTCAGCGGCCCCGGCCAGAAAGCATCCATCAACCTTCTCGAAATCGGATTGATTTCTTCGACCAAACCGTTCAATTGTCCGATATGCGCTATATGCACGATTAACGGATTGTCCGACGGCCTTCCCTTAGCCGTGAAAATCGCTTCGACCGCCTTTGTATTCCCGGCGTCTGCACCGAGACCGTAAACTGTTTCCGTCGGAAACGCGACGGTATCGCCTTCCGCGATCATCGCCCCCGCTTCCGCCAAGAAAGGATGCGCCGAGGACGCATCCGGTTGCACTTTCCATATTTTCGTCATAACCGTCCCATCCCTGCTCCCGCCTGTTCCGCGGGATAATCCCGCGCGTCCATTATCTTTGCCATTATAGCGCGGATCCATGAACATGAAAAGGATGCGCGGGGGCGCATCCTGATGAAATCCGATTATAATGGCATTAAGCGAGCAATCCTTTTACGAACGAGACCGCCTTCGACAAAACTTCCCCCAGGAAAAATTTCACTTCGACTTTCGGAGCATCTTCTGCCGCCGGGGCGGAGGCAGCGGCTTGAGCGGACGCCTTTGTCGTTTTGGTCGCATCCGCGTTCTTTTTCGCTACGGCTACACCGGCTTTGCCATCCACGAAGCACAGAGGCGGGAACAGCACGCACCACCAATTTTGGCCTTCCCCTTTACCGAGCGTTATGCGCAGCGCCTCGTAATCGCCCGCCGGATATACTTTATTGCCGTATATTTTGGCCGGAAACGGAACTTGACCGATCTCGACCGTATATGCGTAATCGTATCCATTTTGCGCCAACACGTTCCCTACCAGCGCTTCAAGATCGCCAATGTGCCGGTTTACCGCGTTGCGGGCGGCGGCGATGCCTTCCGGCTCGGTAACCCATTCGCTCATCTGGCGGATCACTTCGTCCCGCAAAATCCGTTTCACCAGTTGGTCGTTCGGCGCGTCCGAATTGGCCAATATTCTAAGCCGGATCGATTCCTCCGGAATGGCGGAATCCAGGACGGCCGCCTGCGTACGATTCGATTCCCAGCAGGTCATCATGACGATAAGTGCAAAAGCAACGATCCAATAGGACCGGAATGATTGTCTCTTGACCATAAGTGAAACCCCCTCTTTCGTCTTCCTGTTACCCATTATGGACAGACGCGAGGGGGCCTAAACCTATGAATCTATTAATTTTTGGGCAAACCTATTACATGTCGTTCGATCCCTGCCAAGTCGGGTACGATCTCGATTTCATCCCAATACCCGCCGGCGCGGATCAGCTCTGCAACTTCCCGGGCCTGCCCTTGACCGACCTCGAAGCCGATCAGGGCGGGAGGCGACGGCAGCTCCTCCACCTGCCTCAGAATGCGGCGGTAGAACGCAAGACCGTCAGGCCCCCCGTCCAGAGCGAGACTGGGCTCATGCAGACGCACTTCGGGCTGAAGATGCGGAATGTCCCCGCTCTCGATGTACGGCGGATTGGAGATCAGCATATCGATCGCCAGCCGCTCCTTTATATAAGCCTCCAGCAAATCGCCGTGGAACAGCCGCAAGCGGTCCCCTACTCCGTTCGATTCCGCATTGTATCGTGCCACCCCGATAGCTGCGGCCGAGATGTCCGTAGCCGTCACGTTCCAGCCAGGACATTTTACCGCAACCGTCACCGAAATCGCCCCGCTGCCGCATCCGATATCCGCAACGAGCGGACGGCCTTGCGGCCATAGCTTTTTGCCGGCGGCGATCATCTTCTCCACGAGCAGCTCCGTTTCCGGGCGGGGGATGAGAACGTCGGGCGTAACCCGGAACGACAGTCCGTAAAACTCCTGCTCCCCTGTTATATACTGCACCGGCTCGCTTTGCGCCCTCCGCTCGAGCATCCTGGCCCACCGTTCGCGCTGCTGATCGGGAAACGGGTCGTTCCATTTCATGAAAAATTCGCTCCGGCTCATTCCAAGCAGATGCTGCAGCAGCCATTCGGCGGATGAAGCCCCGTCTTCCATTCCCCGGCTTTGCAAAAAAGAAGAAGCCTGCAGCCAGGCTTCCCGTATCGTAGTCTCCGCGATGCGGCCCGGATGGCCGGTATAGGATGTTTCACCCTTCCGTTCGGGCTCCCTGTCCGCGGTTCCTCGTCCCGCATCGTTCATGACCGTTACTCTCCTTTTTCCAGCAGCTCGGATTGCGCCTCCAGCGTGAGCGCGGAAATAATTTCTTCCAAATCGCCGTTCAGCACCTGATCCAGCTTATGCAGCGTCAAGCCGATCCGGTGATCGGTAATGCGGCTTTGCGGAAAGTTATAGGTGCGGATCCGCTCGCTGCGGTCTCCCGTGCCGACCTTGCTTTTCCGTTCGCCGGCATATTTCGCATCCTCTTCCTGCTTCAGCTTGTCGTATATTCTCGCCCGCAATACTTGCATCGCCTTGTCTTTGTTCGAGTTTTGCGATTTGCCGTCCTGACAAGAGACGACGATGCCCGTCGGAAGGTGGGTAATGCGTACCGCCGACTTGGTCGTGTTGACCGATTGTCCGCCGGGTCCGCTCGAACAGAACGTATCGATACGGATATCGTTCTCGTGAACCTCGACTTCAATCTCCTCGGCTTCCGGCATAACCGCGACGGTTGATGTGGACGTGTGAATGCGTCCTCCGGACTCCGTCGTAGGAATACGCTGAACCCGGTGCGCCCCGCTCTCGTACTTCAGCTTGCTGTAAGCTCCGCTGCCGCTGATCATAAAGACGATCTCCTTGAATCCGCCAAGATCGCTGATGCTCGAGTCCAACACTTCCGTGCGCCAGCCTTGCCCATCCGCATACCGGCTGTACATTCGGTACAGATCCCCCGCGAACAGCGCCGCTTCCTCTCCGCCGGCGGCGCCGCGGATTTCGACGATCACGTTTTTGTCGTCGTTCGGATCTTTCGGCAACAGCAGCACCTGGATAGACGCTTCCAGCCGCTCTTTGCTCTCCGTCAACTCGTCCAGCTCCAGCTTCACGAGCTCCCGCATTTCCTCGTCCAGCTTCTCGCCTTGCATCACCTTCGCCGCTTCATACTGCTCGACGACGCTTTTATATTCGGTATACGCTTGATAAGCCTCCTGCAAATCCGATTGTTCCTTCGAATATTCCCGAAGCCGCTTCGAATCGTTCACGACATCCGGATCGCAGAGCAGCTCGCTCAATTTATCGTATCGGTCCGCCAATGCCTGTAGCCGATCCAGCATACGCTCTTCACCTCCATCCTGTGCCTTACTTAGTTGCAAACTATTATACGTTAAAACGGAAGTGCATGACATCTCCGTCCTGCACGACGTATTCTTTGCCTTCCAGACGAAGCTGCCCTTTTTCTTTGGCCGCGTTCATCGAGCCGCTGTTCACGAGATCGTCGTAGCCGACGACCTCCGCGCGGATAAAGCCGCGTTCGAAATCGGTATGGATAACCGCCGCCGCCTGCGGAGCTTTCGTCCCCTTGCGGATCGTCCAAGCGCGAACCTCCTGCACCCCCGCGGTAAAATACGTATAGAGACCAAGCAGCTTGTAAGCCGCGCGGATGAGCCGGTTCAATCCCGACTCGGCCAAACCGAGCTCCTCCAGAAACAGAGCCTTGTCTTCGCCTTCCAGCTCGGCGATTTCCGATTCCACCTTGGCGCTGATCGGAACGACTTCCGCTCCCCCTATCGCCGCATAGTCTCGCACCTTCTGCACATACGGATTGCCGTCGGTATTGGCCGCTTCCCCTTCACTGACATTGGCCGCATACAGCACCGGCTTCATCGTAAGCAGATGCAGGTCGCGTACGAGCAGCCTCTCCTCTTCGGTAAGCTCTACGCTACGCGCCGGCTTATCTTCGTACAACGCTTCCTTGAGGCGTTCGAGCGCTTCGACTTCCTGGGCGTACTTTTTGTCGCCGCCCTTCATATTTTTGCGCGAACGGTCGATCCGCTTCTCCACCGTTTCGATGTCGGCCAGGATCAGCTCGAGATTGATCGTCTCGATGTCGCTGATCGGGTCGACCTTCCCCGAGACGTGGGTAATATTGTCGTCCTGGAAGCAGCGGACGACATGCACGATCGCATCCACCTCGCGAATGTGAGCCAGAAACTTGTTGCCAAGCCCTTCGCCCTTGCTCGCGCCCTTCACGAGTCCGGCAATATCAACGAATTCAAAAGCGGTCGGCACGATGCGGTTCGGCACGACGATATCAGCCAGCTTCTGCAGCCGTTCGTCCGGCACCTCCACGACGCCGACATTCGGATCTATCGTACAAAACGGATAGTTGGCCGATTCGGCCCCCGCTTGCGTAATTGCGTTAAACAAAGTGGATTTCCCGACGTTGGGAAGCCCGACAATACCTGCCTTCAATGCCATGAAACGATACAACTCCTCATCAACAAACTGAACACTCCCATCATTATATAGCACCACCGAACGATATACAATGACAGCTCCTGCCTGCGACACGCGGAATTCCGGGCTTCGACACGGCTCCGCCTTGCTTATATCCCCCCAATATCCACATCTTGTTCACAATGTTGTGGATGTTATCCTCAGTATATCCAAAGGTTATCCACATGTTAATAACATAGTCTGAATATTCGCATTCCGCTTGTTCACACCGTGCGGTTTGCATCGGATCGCTTAGGCGAAGGCAGCCGCTAAAGGAGTTTTTCCTTGTTCAAGCGGCGAGTTCGGGCAAGTTTCAAGGCCCGGCATCGACCTTCTAGCTCAGCTCACCTCATGGCCCGACGAAGTTTCTTGATTCATGAGAAGCGTTGTCCTACAATATTGGGGACATGGCAAGCTTTAACCGCGGCGTTATCCCCATTATTGCGAATGTTATCTACAGTTTTCAGACAGTTGTCCACAATGTTATCCACAGCATGTTAACAGAATGGACGTTCGTACTTGTGCACATGGGAATAACTCGATGGAAAGGATACCGAAACGATGGATAACCACGAGCGGTGGATGGAAGAAGCGATTTTGGAAGCGAAAAAAGCGGAGGCTGTACGGGAAGTTCCGATCGGAGCCGTAATCGTAAAGGACGGGCAAATTATTGCCCGCGGCCATAATTTGCGGGAGACGTCGCTCGATCCTACCGCCCATGCGGAGATGATCGCCATCCGCGAGGCAAGCGCCGCGCTCGGCGCTTGGAGGCTGCTCGACTGCACGCTGTACGTCACGCTCGAGCCGTGCCCGATGTGTGCGGGAGCGATCGTGCAGTCGCGCATCAAGACGGTCGTGTACGGTACGCCCGATCCGAAAGCGGGCTGCGCCGGAACGCTGATGAACTTGCTGCAGGAAGATCGGTTCAATCACCGGGCCGAGCTTGTTGAAGGCGTCTTGCAGGAACGATGCGCCGCCCTGTTGACCGATTTTTTCCGGGGCCTGCGGGGGAACAAGGCTTCCGCTAACTGAACCCGATCCCACAAAGTGGAGCCTTTGCTCCGGGGCTTTTCCAGGTACTTTGCGGGGACCCCGAAACTCTAAATTCTAACCTTCAAAAAAAGCCGGAACCCTTCGTCCGGGAGCCGGCCTTACCCTCATTTCATAGTCGCATTAGTCGAGCTTTTGCTTCCCTGCCAAACGTCATTGACTCTTTCTTTACACCAGTTCTTTATTACTGCAGGATTGCCTCGATTTCGGCCAACGCTTCAGCCGGAATAACGACTCCGGACGCCTTTACGTTTTCTTCCACCTGCTCCGGACGGCTCGCGCCGATGATCGCGCTGGACACGCCCGGCTGCCGCAGAACCCAGGCAAGCGCCAGCTGTGACAAGGTCAGCTCGAGCTGCTGCGCCACATTCCGAAGCCGCTCTACTTTATCCAGATTCGATTCGGTCAAATATCGTTGAATCGCCTGTCCGCCGCGCTCGCTCGCAGCCCGGCTGTCCTTCGGCACTTCGCCGGCTTGCATATATTTCCCGGACAGTACGCCCTGCGCGAGTGGGGAATAAACAACTTGGCCGATCCCGTATTTCTCCCCTACCGGAATGATCTCTTTCTCGATATCCCGCCGGAGCATGCTATACGGAGGCTGGCTCGCTACGATCCGGTCCAGAAGTCTGCGCTCCGCAATGTGAATCGCTTCCGTCATCATCGCCGCCGTCCAATTGCTGACCCCTACATACAACACTTTTCCTTGCCGAACCAAGTCGTCAAGCGCCCGCAGCGTCTCCTCGACCGGGGTCGAAGGATCGGGACTATGGCAGTAATACAAATCGATGTAATCCATGCCGAGCCGTTTCAGGCTTGCCTCGCATTGTTCCATAATATGTTTGCGGGACAATCCGCGGTCGTTCGGGCCATCGCCCATCTGGCCCCATACCTTCGTGGCGAGGACGTACGAATCGCGGCGATAGCCGCCGAGCGCCTCGCCCACCACCTTCTCCGCTTCGCCGCGCATGTAGATGTTGGCCGTATCGAAAAAATTGACGCCCGAATCGAATGCGAGCTGCATCGTATGTATAGCTTGCTGCTTCTCCACATACCCGCCGTACGTCAGCCAACTGCCCAAACTGATCTCGCTCACTTTCAAGCCGGAACCGCCCAACCTGCGATACTTCATCGTTCATACCCTCCTTGAGCCGCATGATCGCGAAACATCCGGCAGCCCAGCCTGGGCCCCGGCTCGCTCCTCGATTCGATTGTATCACACCGCCACTCACTGCACCATTTGCTTGATCTTGCCGTCCGTTTCGCGGATGTGCTCCCGCATCTGCAAATTTTGTTTATGCAGCGTCTCCAGTGTCGCCGAGAGCTGCTGCAGCGTCGCCGACGATTGTTCGCTTACCGCGGCAAAATGCTCCGTTGATTCCTGAATCGAATCATTCGCGCCGCGAACCGCCCCCATCATGTCGTTGTAGCCGCTTGCCATCTCGTTCAACTCGTTAACCGACGCGCTGATTTCCTGGAACGCCTGCCGGGTGTCCAGCGTAACGGCGGCGTTCTGCTTCATTTGCTCCGCGATGCGCGTCATGCTGACGCTCGTGGCAGCCGCCTGCTGCGATACGACGCCAAGCTTCTGCGATATTTCGTCTGCGGATCTGCCGCTCATATCCGCAAGCTTGCGTATTTCCTGCGCCACTACGGCGAAGACTTTTGCCGCTTTCTCCGGCTCTCGCCGCCTCGATTCCGGCATTCAACGACAGCAGGTTCGTCTGCTGGGCGATTTGCTGGATCGATTCGTTGAATCGGGTCACTTCCTGAAGCGTCTCCGTCAAATCGGCGATTTCTCGGGACATCGTTTCAATGCTTCGCTGAAACTCGTTCGTTACGCGGAACATCGTGTCCATCCGTTCTCCACCTTCCAAGCTGCGCCTGCTCGTCCCCTCCGTCTTGCGCTTCAGCTCGGCGAGCGAGTCGAGCATATCACCGATCATCCGCCCCGTTTCCTGCACCGACCGGTTGATCGATAATGTAGAGTCGACCTGACTGTTCGCCCCGCAGGCGATTTCCTGGAACGCCTTGCTCATTTCCGCGAACGATCCGCTGTTCTCCTCGCTCGCTCTCGCGATCAAAGACATGTTCGTAGACACCGTCGATGCTCCGGCGAGCAGCCGTTCCTTATCTTCCTTCTGCTGCGTGAACAGCTTCCCCGCTTCGACGCCGAACGACTCCAGCTTCTTGGACATTTGCGTAGCGATGACGAGCAGCATAATCAGCATCGCACAAATCAGCACGTAGTAGATGAACAGCGTCGACTCGTTGCCTGCTATCCCCGGAACCTCGTTTTGAGTCACGACGAAATAGGCCAGAAGGGAACTGCTCGTTACCAAGCTGACGACTGTAGGCCCTATGCTCATATACACGGCGGCGAGGATCAGACCGTAATAAATGGCAAACACGTTGCTTATAGATTCGTTCTGCATGCCGGTCACGAAAGAGATGGCGGCGTTGCCGATAATCGCTATATATGGAAGAGCATACGGGTACCGGTTCGTAAAGTGCAGCAGCCCGAAAATAACGAGCAGTCCGACCAACAACGACATAACGAACCAGGAATCGCCTCCTCCGCTCTTCGCGGCACCGCCCAGCGCCACGATGCTCAGCATCGCCAGCAGGCAAGTCACGGTCAAGGCGACGAAGACGACACCGTTTTTGCGCTTCATAATTTGCAGTTTGATCGATTGTTGAATGTCCACGGCGTCACATCCTATATAAGAATAAATTCATCCCATTAATATAATCGAAATTTGTCGATTCTGCGAGCGCTTTCATAAAAAATTAACAATAGCCCGAGATGCCCCGACCGGCACCCCGTGTACGATCAATATACGATTTTCCGCTTCAGCGCGTCCATGTTTTCGATCCGGATTTGTTTATTTTGAATCGAAATGATCCGGTCGTCCTGGAGCTCCTGCAGCACCTTTGTCACCGATTCCCTTACCGTTCCGACCATATTGGCAATTTCCTGATGGGTCAGCTTTACGGTAATTTGCACCGAGTCGAGCCTCGGCTCCCCGTATTCCAATGACAATTGATGGACCGCCTTCAAGATACGGGTTCTGACATCGAGAAACGTCAAGTCATGAATTTGTTCGTTCGCCCTTCTAAGCCGGTTCATCGTAACTTCCAGCAGCCTCATGCAAAGCGACGGGGAACGGCCCATATACTCGTAGAACATCGATCGCTTGAGCGTGTACATGACACTCGGCTCCAGCGTCTCGACATTGGCCGAACGGGTCCCGTCCTTTTGCATGATCGACATTTCGCCGAAAAAGTCGCCGCTCCGGAACAAGGCGAGAGTGATTTGCTTCGTATTGTCGATGCGGTACACCTTTACCGTTCCCGACTTGATGACGAACAGCTCCTCACCCTGATCCCCCTCGAAAAAGATGATCGCATTCTTCTTATACTTCCGCTCGAAGAACAGGGCCGATATGCTGAGAAGCTCGTCGTCGGTTAAATCTTGAAACAACGGGATCTTGCGAATGAGTTCGGCGACCTGCTCCATAGCGATTCTACTCCTTCTAGTTCGGTGACGAGCTTATTTCGCCGTTGCTTCTCCAACCCGGTCGATCATAACGCTCAAATTGCGGGACAAGTCGATTTCGTAGGGCTGCTTCAGAACGGCTCCGTTCGAATCCTTCAATACCCTGACGACCGGGCGGTGCTTGAAGTCGGGCATGACTTTGGAGACGATGCCGCTCTCGCCGGAGCTTAATTGGACGCTGAGTCCGAGAGGGAATATCGATACTTTGTTGCGGAAAAACTTCACTTTATCGATATCATACAATGTTCCCGCTCCTCCGTACAAGATCTCGATCGCCTCGTGAGGCAGAAGTGCTTCGCGGTGGGCGCGGGGGTGGGTCAGCGAATCGTACGTTTCCAGCAAGCCGACCCATTGGGCGAACGAATGGATTTCGTGCTTCTTCAAGCCGTACGGATATCCGCTTCCGTTCACTCTTTCGTGGTGCTGCAGCACGCAGTGGGCCGCTATGAGCGGAATGCCGGGTTCGTCCTTCAGCAGCTTGAAGCCGTACTCCGGGTGCTTCTTCACTTCCTCGTACTCGAACGGGCTCAACGTTCCCCGTTTGTTTAAAATTTCCCGCGAAATTTTCAAGCTTCCGACATCGTGCAGCAGCGCGCCGAGACTGAAGGCGATCAGATCGTCCCCGACATATCCTTCGGACATGCCTATCTTGGTCGCGTACACGCATACATTCATCGATTTCTGGATAAAATGCTGGGCGTAATCATTGGACGGAAACATGTGCATGTTCATGAGCATAAAGGCGTCGTTCTTATCGTAACGCAAATCGCCCATGACCATATCGACGCTTCTGGAACAAGACCGGAACAATTGGGCATTGCCAAACCGGGAATCATACGAGGAGCTGGAGACGGCTTCCATAATGCTTTGCAAAGTCGCTCGGAGGTGCAGTCTTGTTTCTTCCTTGATTCCTTCTTCAATGAGAATGTCGTCGGTATTCGGGTCTTCAATGTATACGTAGTCAATTCCCATTTTTTGCAGCCTGGTAATGACCGATTGCGTTAATTGAAACTGGTATCCGACAAGTATTTGTCCCTCGCTATTGAAAATCGGTTTGCCCAATCTCATCCCGGGCTGGCACATGTAGACCGGTATTAGGCGCATAGTCGCAGTCCTTTCCACACTCATAGTTCATAAGAGATCCTACCGGAGACTTATGTAACCTTAATTATGCCATATTTCCGGCTCGAACCTCTGTGAATTACGAAACAGAAAAAATGTGAGTTTTGACACTTTCCAACCAAACGGAAGCATTTTCCTGAAACTATCCTTCCCTACTATAGCATGATTCCACTTTTCCTGAAATACCTTGCTCCCGCTATACTACGCAACTTTTTAACCCATGGTGAAACGCGCTGGGTGATTATGAAGGGTTATGGCAGTTCGTGTTTGTTTTTGTCGAATAGTCCAAACGATATATTAAATTCCGTTCGCATATGTTCAACATATGTAACTTTTTTCCTCTTGCCGGAACAGCGGCTTTCACCTTTAACCGACGGGTTCGGGCCAATCGCACCAACGGTTCCGCCATGCTCATGTCGTTGGTTATAATCTCGATGAGGCCTTTGTCCGGCAGCAGAAAAATGAGTCTTTGGACCCACTCCGAATCGACTGCGATACAGACGAACCTTGTACGCAGCATTCCGTACTCGATACGGGCGGCCAGCAGATGACCCGAACCGAAGAAGACGGCCAGCTGATGATGGTCCCGCGAAACGTTGACCGCCTGCTCGTCCAGCATGCTTCGCAGCGCGTTCAGCCGGACGTACATGTCCTTGGCCTTCTCGAACTGCAGTCGTTCGGACAAAGCCTCCATCGCCTTCTCCATCTCTCCCGGCATCCCGCCCGGATCGGAGAGCAATTGGAGCACGCCGGACATACGCTCGTCGTACTGCTCCTCCGTCTCCTTAAGCTCGCATATTCCTCCGCACTTGCCCAAATAATAGCGCATGCACAGCCTGCTCGGGAGCGGTTCGCACGTGCGCAGCTTGTAGTTGTCGATTACGAATTCCAGCGCATAATTGCGGAAGACAGGATTGGGAAAAGGTCCGATCAAACGTTCCCCGCCGCTTGCGCCCGATGCGCGCGGAGCCTGCCGTTCCCGGTCGGCGGAGAGCAGGCGGGGCACCGGTTCTTGCGTTACGGCGATGTAGGGGTAAACGGAGCTCTCCCGCTTTTTCGCGCGGTTGTAGGGCGGCTTGTAATACTGGATCAAATTGGTTTCCAGCGTAAAGCTCTCGTTTTCGTTTCGCACGATCATGATTTCGATATCGGCGATTTCTTGGACGAGCTGCGCCACCTTCGGCCGATCCGGCTTGGACTGAAAGTAAGAACAGAGCCTCCGGCGCAAATTGACCGCTTTCCCGACGTACAGCAGCTGCCCGCTCCGGTCGAACATCAGATAGCAGCCGGGCTCCTCGGGGTATCGGTCAGGCTCGAAGCAAAAACGGTCCACGTTGTTCCCTCCGGTTGCTTAATGCTTTCATCGTAACAGATGCGGCGGCAGCCAGTCAGCATCTTTTTATGACCGGCTTGCATGGAGAAGCCCCCTGCGGGACAACCGCAAAGGGCTTCTCTATCGATTATGGATGATGCCGGATCAGTCGGCTGCTCCCGACAGCTCGCGCATCAAGCTATTGACGCCGGCGCCGAGCCTCTCCGCCGCTTGCACGGAAATTTTATCCGATTGCTTCCGCAAAGCGTCAAGGAAATCTCCCAAATGCTTGAGCGCTTGTACCGGATGTCCTTTCTCCCCTTGATCCTCCGCCTGCTTCAGCCGGTTCTCAAGCTGGCTCCGAAGCGAAGAGTCCAGCTCCCCAAGCGCGGCATACTTATGGATCAGCTCCTCCAGTGCACGGAAAAATCCGTGTATCGGAGAACCTGCTCCTACGACCGCCCATGCGGTATGGCCTCCGTAAGAAGCGGTGATGACCGCTCCCCCGCTGCCGACCGCGGTAATGACGCCGTTCGCAACCGAAGCGACCCCGGGATTAGAAGAGGCGAAAGAGGCCAGTGCCGTTATATCCGAACGGCGGCCATCCCCGTAAACAGCAGTAACAACTGTTCCTCTCGAGGTTCCGATCGGCATCAAATATAAATTCGAATCAAACCCGATTTTCGCTATTCCGGAAGGATCGAGTACATGTACCGTTCGCGAGACGGGCTGCGCGGCATTGCCCGCCGCATCGGTCACCCGGAAAGTCAACTGATACGTTCCCGGCACGCCCGTGTTCACAAATCCTGCAACTTCTACCCGTCCGCCTACGCTCGGGTCGAGCTGATCCTCCGCTCTGGCACCCGGGTCGGCATAGGTGCTGCCCATTAACACCGACATCTCCGGACTGCCGTTCAAGATCAGCACGGGAGGCGTCTTATCGATCCCGATAACGGCCTGCTGGGGCGTCTCGACGTTGCCCGCGCCGTCGACGGAACGATACTCGAACGCATGCACGCCTTCTCCGGTCAAGTATACGGAGTCGGTCACCGTGGACCAGTTTCCGCCGTTCAGCCTGTATTCCGTCCGATTCACTCCCGACAACAGTTCGTATGTGCTGAAGGTGACCGTCACGTCCCGATTATTGAACGTTCCCGGCCCGCTCTTGCCGTCGATATGCGCTGCCGTTACCGGAGGAACGATATCCCGCTCTCCCATATAGGTCAACGTATAATCGCCCGGGGCTCCGTTGAAGTAGAGCACGCCGCCTTCCGCGGTAACTTCTCCCCATACTTGCTGCCCGCCGCCGTCGATTTTCCACGATCCCGCCGCCAGATCGGCGACTATGAATTGCAGCTTCGGTTGGCTGGCGTAGACCGAGAACGATACGGTTCCGCTCTCCCGGTCGCCGGACTTGCTGAACAGAGCCACGACATCGGCTACAGCCGCCCCTACCATCCGCTCGGATTCGATCTTGTCGGTCGAGAGCGGTGCCGTACTACCATTGTCCATTACTTGCATCACGTTCAGGAAATGGTCGGTTTCCGCCGGAGCTTGCGGCGAAATTTGTACCCGCCACGCCCCCGCTTCGACCGTATGCTGTCCAGCCGGCCGCGAAGGCTCCTGCAAATAATTCGTTCCGAAAACCTCGAATTCCCGACCGGGTCCTCCGATTTTCTCAATCAAGGCGTTGCCGGCCTGCGGCAGCAGCGTCTCATTGACCAGCTTGCCGGAATAACCCGCTTCACTCCGCACGATCGTTGTCGTGCCGCCTGCAACCTGCGGCTCTTCCATGCTGTGCAGCAGCCAATATTTTTTGAAGTTCGGGTCGGAGGAGACGACCTTGTCGTATACGATCATCGCGGCAGGATGACTGCTGTCCTTCATGTTCAAGAACAAGAACGATCGTTTGAACTGCTCCACTTTATCCGTATAAGCGGCCGTCAAATCTCCCTTCATATAGCTGAAAACCGGTGCGTCCGGATCCGGTCCGAACTGATGGCCTTCCACAATCCCGTTATAGTAGTCTTTGCCGAGCAGATCGTCCAGTTTGCCCGCTTCCGGAAGCTTCCGCTGCCCTCCGTCATTTGCCCAATCGCTGTAGAACTTCTCCGCCGGATCATAGACGAGCATCGAATTATGCGCGATCGTCCGCTTGTAGTAATGTTTGTCATGCTCACTGCCATAGGCTCCGTGCACACCCTGGTACATGCCCGAATCGATGGCGAGACCGCCTTTGTAATAAAGCTGGAAGCTGCCCATATCCAGATGCTGGTGATTGCCGAACTGGTAGTTGCCGATCTTCATCTCGGCCACCACGTCGGACGCCCTTGTCCCCGGACTATCCATCTCCCATCCGGTGCGGGCGATCATCGTCCCGTACGGGAATCCGAAGTAGCGGGTGAGCGGCAATTCGCCGACCGGCCTGGCCGCAAGCTCCGGATCGATGAACAATATTTCCACGAGCGGATTCGAGCCCATCGTATACTGCCGCAGAAACTCGTCCTGCAAATACGGATCCCTGTAATACGAAGCGGCCAAAGGAATGACCGACGTATATTTCCAATAAGCTCCCGGCGCGCTGGAGTTTTGCCAGGACGTGTCTCCGTCGCGCATCAGCTGTCCGTCGGGCCGGCGCAGATAGAGGCCGCGGTACAGCGTATCGCGCTGCTCGTCGACGAACACTCCGGGGTACCCCATCCGGGCGAACATCCATTGCGCCCACAGTTCGGGCATCAGGCGGACGCCGAAGCCATAAGAATCGCCTTGATGGTGCATGCCGGATAAATACCAGAAGTTTCTCGCCGGAACGAATTCGTTAAAAAACCGGTTGGCCGACAAATTGTACATCTCCGGATCTTCGCCGTATATCGCGATGCCGGCTGCCAGCAAATCTTTCATCAGCATATTTTCTCCGGAATGCCCCGTAATCGAGCCGCCGCGGGTCGGAGGATACCCCATTTCCATCTGTCCGGCGAGATTTTTCATCTTGGAGATGAAGGCGGACTTCTCTTCTGCAGTCAGCAGCGGGTAGCACCAATCGTACGTAACGGATGCGGCGTGAATCGTATCCCCGATCGGCCTGAACGTATCCAGCCCCGCGTAGACGGCGGTATCCATGAAATTAAGAATCGTCCGGATTGCCAGCCGGCCGCTGGCGGCGTCTCCGGTCAGCAAATATTTCATCGCGTTGTACTCGACCGCATTTTTGAGGGCGGCCGAATAGTTGGATTGGCCGACCGGCGGCGGATCCAACAAGCCCGGCTCCTTGCCCATTCCGAGATCGACGAGCCTCCAGCTTTGTCCGTCGCCGGATACGTAGATGTCGAAATAGGACGTGCGGATATTGCCGCTATACCAAGCGATGCCTATGTCGGTTACTGCGGAGGAAGCCCCGAGGTCGTATTGGATCCACTCCTCCCTGCCTTCCGCCGACCATCTGGACTCTTGATCGAGATTGCCGTCGATCGTGTTGTTGCCGTCATACTGGCGGTCCTGGCTGCTCCAGGAAGCGCTCTGCACGGGCAGCTTGACCAATTGAGAGGCGGAATTGCGCGTGTAAATCTCCGTTTCCGTTATCGAATTCCATTGGTTGGTCGAATTGCCTCTGCCGAAAACTTTCACATAGCGGGTGTTTTCCGCTGCCGGGAAAGCGTACTGCTCGATCGCAAGCGATGCCCCGCTGCTCCTGCCCGTATAAACCGGAATGTAGCTGAGACTGTTCAGCTTGCTCCAGATCGGCTGGAATGCGGCGGTTTGTATTTTCGCCTGCAGCTGAGGTACGAGCTCCGGCGTTACGTACACTCGCGGATGCACCGCCGGCGGTTTCGGCATGCTTTGCACCGTGAGGCTTGTTTTTATCGGCATCTGCAGTGCCGCTTCCGTGTAATCGGCATCCCTTACCGTTACCGGGAACGTCGTCGTGTAATATCCCGCCTTGACCGCGCGGGCCAAATATCTGCCGTTCGGGACCGTCCGGTCCATCGTGAACGTGCCGTCCGCCGCAGATACCGCAGTCCCAAGTACAGTCGTGTAAGCAAGATCGTCATCGTCGTATAGGGATATATTGGCTCCTGGGATCGGTTGGGCTGTAACGGGCAAATACACTTGTCCGCTTACGGTATAGCTTGCCGCAGCAGTATCCTTCGCGAGGGAAACGGCTCCGACCCCGGTACCGTTGCCACCGACCTCGACAGCCGCCGTCCCGCGCAAGTAACCGTCTTTCGACGCTCGGACCACGTAACTTCCATTCTCCATGCTCCGGCCGAACGTATATTTCCCGTTACTATCGGTTACCGCTTTATCTAGCGGTGTGGCGAAGCCTGTATCGGCGGCGTTGTAAAGATAAGCGGCCGCCCAAGCTACCGGGGAGCCGTTCGAGCTATCCGTCACAGTCCCGCGAATGAGGCTGATTTCCGACACGCTCACCTCGTCGAAATAGATGACGCCCGTATTGGCCAGAGCGCTGTACAGAACGACGCTTGCTTTAACCGCGCCTTCCGGTGCGACCAGCGTCGCCGTGACATTGCGCCACTGACCCGGTGCCGCCCCGGCTCCCGTCGATTTTTGATCGAGCTGCTGATTTGAGGCATTGTAGAAGCGCAAATAAATAGCTCCGGAACCGCTCTCTACGCGCGCCTTCACTTCGGCCGTATACTGCCGGCCGGGAACGACCGGGAATTTGTCGCTTTCCATGCCGAAGGAGCTTGTGGACGAGTTATCGTCGATCTTTAGACTGCGTGTACCTGCAAAGGCCGCTTCGCCAGTCGAAGTCATTCGCTGCGCACTGCCGTAAGCTGCGGTCCATCCCGTCAATCCCGACTCGAATCCGCCGTTGGGAAGAGGTACCGAGGCGGACAGCGAGACGTTGTCGAAATAAGCGGTACCTACATTGACAATGCTCGTGGCGAGCACGATGCTTACGTTCACCGCCCCTGCCGGTACGGCCGAGCTGATCGTGACGTCGAACCATGCCGTTTGCGGGGAGCTTTTGTTCGAGAATACGCTGTGGATCATCGTTCCCGCCGAATCGTAGAAATACAGGTAGACCGATCCAGAGCCTCCCGATAAATACATTTTGGCCGATGCCGTAATCTGCTTGCCCTCCGCGACGGGATACTTGTCGCTGACCATGGCATACGATCCGTTGTTCTCCAAATCTTTGATTTTCAGGCTGAATCCACCCGAAAATTTGAGCTCGCTAGTTATCGTCATGTTCGTCGCGTTCCCATGCAGCCTGCTCCACCCCGTAAGCCCGGAGTCGAAGCCTCCGTTCAATAACGGCATCGTCTCCGCCCGGGTCTCTACGGCATACAGGGGGATCATCGTAAACACCAGTACGAGCATAAGCAGCCGGCAGACCAATCTCTTCATCAATTCGATCACTCCTCTAATTCCTTCACGATCTCGTTATCGCAAACGTCATCATGCGGGCCTGTCCGTATTGCTTCCATCACTCCTTGCCGTTTAATAATTGGCATAGTTGACATATAAATCGACCGTCGCATAAGTACCTGCCGCCAATCCCGAGCCTACCGAAGCGATCCGGATCGCGATCCGGTCCCCCGCATTGAACGAAGCCGCCCCTGTAAACGCTGCCAACTTGGGGTTGGACGACGAGGTCGAACCGGCTATTCCGCTCAGCCAGACAGCACCGTTCTTCCATACGTCGAAAGTAAAGGAAGCGGACGCGAGCGGCGCGCTTACGTAAATGGCATATTTGGCAAGCTGCCCGGCCTGGGGGAGGACGTATTCCTGGGAAGGATGGCTTTCCACGCGCTTCATAGCCGTTCCGGGGGCGGCCGCCGGCAAGTCTCCCGTATAGTAGTGGAGCGTATCTCCCGCTTTCGCCGTATTCACCCAGCGCGTGCCGTCCCATACGACCGGCTGCCCCAGGTCGGTATCGAAATAAGCGAAGCCTTTCTCGGAATTGAATTTGGCCGGTGCGGGCCGCTCGGCTGTCGTCCCTTTGCGCTTGGCCATCGAGATGCTCTCCGAATCGTGGTGGCTCTTCAGCATCGCGTAGAACTCCGGTTCGACCGGCGTGCCCGCGCCCGCGAAATAGTCGACGAGCGTTTTGGACAATCTGGTATTGAGATGATTGTACCGCAACGTATTGTTTACGTTTATAAAATCATACCGGCCAAGCAGATCCGGCCGCTCCGTCCCGTCCAGAACAGGGGCGTGTACCGTGCAATTTACAAAAGATACTCCGTGTACGGCGCTCAGCGAGTACAGCAGCTTACCGTCGTCTACGGCGTCCGCCTTGATCCGGCAGTTGTCGAACACGATGCGCCCGCGCATCGGCCCGCCCTCATAAGCATCGAGACAGTTGATCGTGCATTGGTTGAAATACGCATCGGCAATCGCGCCTTTAAAATGTCCGAAAAAATCGCCGCAATGGATCATATCAATTTTCGGGTGCAGCGCATACGGATCGTCATAGGCAGCC
This sequence comes from Paenibacillus mesophilus, assembly GCF_005938385.1. Lineage (GTDB taxonomy): Bacteria > Bacillota > Bacilli > Paenibacillales > NBRC-103111 > Paenibacillus_AB > Paenibacillus_AB mesophilus. The sequence goes on along the minus strand of NZ_VCRA01000014.1, from coordinate 26,967 downwards.
GTGCCAAGCGCGTTCAGCAAAAAATTGACGTTTGCCGTCGACTGCGACGCCTGTCTCGGCACTTTCTCGCTCTGGATATTGACAAAGCGCATGTGGCAGTTAGGCGTCACCTGATTCGCATCGTAGCCTCCCGGCTTGCCGAGGTGGAAGCTTAACGGATTCGCGATCTCCAGAATGCGTACGCCCTTCTCCCGACCGACGACGCTTACATCACTAAACTCGATGGTTTGCGGGAAAAACAACCTGGCCGATGTGCTCGTAATTTTGGAAAACGTGGCGATCTTCATGATTCGGCATACGCCGGTCGGATTCGGAATGCCGGTGTAATCGAAGATGAAATCCTCCACTTTGATGGACCGCCCGTATCCGATCGGATATTTGTAGTCGAAATTGGCGGGCACACAATGCAGCGCGACAGCCTCGGCGGTACCGCTCGTTACGACCAGCCGGCAGTTGGACAGCCGGATGTTGCCGTCCCACTTGGCTCCGTAATCTACGCGAAAATCGATGAACCGGCTGCCGAACCGCTTCGTGTTCTCAATGAACAAATCTCCGCCCCCGGTGAGCGTAAAGCCGCGGTAGCCGATCTCAGAATCTTTCACGTACAAGTTCCAGCAATGAAAGTGAACGTCTACGCGGTTCAGGCGGCACCCTTCGATGCGGAAATTTTTGAATAGATTCGTGCCGAATACGCCCCAGTGAACGTTGCTTCCTTCAGCGGTAACATTGCGGAACGTGGCGTTCAGCACCCGGGCCCCGCCGATGCCGTACGTGCCTGCCGGAACATCGCGGTCAGTTCCTTCGCGGTCCTGCTCCCATGGAATGAGCCGGACATTTTCTAGCGTTACGTCGAAGACGTTGTTGAAATAATAAAACCCCGACCTCGGATCGAGCGAAACGTCAACCGCCCCTTCCTCCAGCCCGACCCATTGGTTGCGGATGATGGTGCGGCTGCGCCTGACCAAAATGCCGTTATGGAGGTAGGCCCCGTTAACGCCCGGGCTGGTTCCCGACATGTAGAACGTTCCTCCGTCAATGACCAAATAATTGTCGTCGCACGGATAGGCGATCAGGCTCGTGTAGCCTGTAAACGTCCAGGCGATGTCCCCGATCAGGCGACCGTGCTCCTCGACATAAAAAAATTCTTCCCTGTTCCATCCGTTATGGGTATAGCCGTAGCGAACCCCGATTTTGTCGTTGCTGTCGACGACAAACACGAGACTGTTTTTGTAAGGTGCCAATTCGGGGATTAAGGTAGTGCCCGGTTTCATCTGGCTGAGGAATGATGCCTTCGTCGCCGCATCGAATGCGATCGTTACCTCGCTCTTGCGGCTCGTTACCCGGAAGCGGGGATTCGACCTACTGTTGAAGCTTTCGTCGATATGAAACTTGGTGTGCCCCCAGCTCGCATTCGTCTGGATGACAATTTCGTTCGTTTGCTTAATCCAATACTCGCCGCTTAAGTTCACGACAGGCAACTCGCGGTCGTTCGCATAAGCATGAGCCTTCTTGATCTGCACGCCGTCATCGTTCGAACCGTCCCCTACGGCGCCGAATTGCTTGTAGCGGATACTGTCTCCGGGAAGCAGAACAGCCTGCAAGCCGTTCGCCGACAAGGAAATGACCCCGCCTCCGTCTTCCGGCAGCGTGCCGGACCGGATCACATAATCCGCTCCCCCTCCGTCGCCGGACTCGTAATAACCGGACGTGCTGGCGAGTATACCGTCAACCAGGCTGGCATCCGCCTTCATGTCCGCGACCGTCTCGTACAAGAGATGGTAGAGTCCATTTGCCATAGCCTTGCCCGGCGGATAACCGGAACCCGGCCCGTTTCCGTTATAGGTCGCCCCGGTCACCGTGCCACCCCCTCCATATGTGCTCCCCGACACCGTCGGGTTCTGGGCTGCAGCCGCTGCCTGTCCGGCGAGTATGGATTGCGCCGCCAGCGCAGCGCTCGCCATCCCGAACGCCGCCAACAGCTGACGCCTGCTGACCGGCGCCACAGTATTCCCATCCATCTGCTTTTGTTCATCCATTCGATCTCCTCCATTCGGTTTCCAAGCAGGAAAGCCGGTTTAGTTAGCACCCTGCTCCACCTTCGTGCAGCAGGGCTTCTGACCAAATCTATATGTGGGGTATCATGATGAACGATTGAATTGAACCTTAAGTAATCAAGCTCTGTCGTAAAGAACTATTAGATCTATAGTGATGCCGGCTTGATCGTCCGCCGCCCCTTCGGACAGCGAGAGCCTGATACCGATACGATCTCCTGCCGTAAATGCGGCTTCGGCGGGAAGCTCGATCAAACCGGACGATTCCACGCCCGTCGCACCGAGCCCGACCTGCCAAGGCTCGCCGTTCCTCACAATATCGAAAGTAAACGTCCCGGCTCTCTGCGGAGTCGCATCAACCGAATACGCCACTGCACGGCCGTTCGCGCGCAGCTTGTATTCTTGGGTCGGATGCCCTTCCATCCGCTTCATCTTGAGCTCGCCTGATGTGGTTAGTGCGGTACCGGAGGCGTAATAGTGCAGCGCTTCCTCCGGCTTTACGGGAAGCGTCCAGCCGCTTCCGTCCCAGACGACCATCTGGTTCGAATCGGTGTCGTAGTAGCCGAAGCCTGCCTCCGAGCCGAGCAAGCTCCGGTCCGGGCGCTGTGCTCCGGTCCCTTTGCGGCGGATCATGCGGATGCTTTCGGACTCGTGATGGCTTTTCAACATCGTTATAAATTCGGGCTCCGCCGGCGTCCCCGCTTTGGCATAATGGTCCGTAATTTCCTTGGCCAGCCGCGTATTCAGATGGTTGAAGCGCAATGTATGATTCATTTCGATAAAACCGTACCGGGCCAGCAGATCCGGCCTTGCTTGCCCGTCTACAAGCGGAGCCTCCACGATGCAGTTGACGAAACTGGTGCCAAGAGCGGCGTCCAGCGAGCAGAAGTTTTTCCCGTCGTCCTGTACGGACGCCTGGAACCGGCACCGGTCGAACGATAGTCTGCCCCGCATCGGTCCGCCCTCGTATGCGTCAAGTCCGCGAATCGTGCAGTCTTGGAAGGAAACATCCGCCGCACCGGCTTGCAGATGACCGAAAAAATCTCCGCAATTCACGAACTCGATCCGCGGATAAAGCGCCGCTCCATCCTCATATTGTCCGGTACCCGCCGCCTGCAGCAGGAAATGAACTTGCGTCGTCGATTGCGACGCCTGCGGCGGCAGCTTCTCCGTCTGTATATTCGCGAACCGCATATGGCAGTTCGTCTCCAGCCTTTGTCCGTCATATCCGCCTTGCTTGCCCAAATCGAAGCCGAACGGATTGCGGATTTCCAGCAGTCGGACTCCTTGCTCTCTTCCCGCCACAGCAACGTTTTCGAATTCGATGCGGTACGGGAAGAACAGCCGCTCCCCATGCTTCATTTTCGAGAATGCGGAAGTTTTCATAAGCCGGCATACGCCTTTGGCTTCCGGACTCCCGGTAAAATCAAAGACGAAGTCCTCCACCTTGATCGTTCTGCCGTAGCCGATCGGATATTTGTAATCGAAGTCGGCCGGGTTGAACAGAAGCCCGGTCGCGTCGCTATTTACATTCAATACGACAAGCCGGCAGTTTCGCAAGCGGATATGACCGTCCCACTTGGACCCGAAATCGTTGCGGAAATTAATGAAGTTGTTCCCCATCACCGTCGTGTTATCGATGAACAGGTTGCCCCCGCCGGTAACCGTAAGCCCGAATCGGCCGATTTCCGAATCCCGCACGTACAGGTTCCAGCAATGAAAGTGCACGTCGATCCGGTTCAGCCGGCAGCCTTCGACGCGGAAGTTTTTGTTCAGATTCGTACCGAACACGCCCCAGTGCACCTGACTCCCTTCCGCCGTAACGTTGCGGAACGTGGCTCCCAGTATGCGGTTACCCCCGATGCCGTACGTTCCGGCCGGAACGTCCTTGCCCTGCCCGCCCCTGTTTTGCTCCCATGGGATGAGCCTTACATTTTCCAGCAGAACGTCGTATACGTAGCTGAACGTGTAGAAGCCTTGGCGGGGATCGAGCGCAACATCGGCTTTGCCGGGCTCGAGGCCGACCCATTGATTGCGGATCACCGTCCGGCTGCGCTTGATGACGAAGCCGTTGTGGCGGTATCCCTCATAATTTTTGCCGGGGCTGTCGCCCGACATATAGAACGTTCCTCCGTCAATGACGAGGTAGTTGTCGTCGCACGGATAAGCGGTCAAGCTCGTATAATTTTTGAATGTCCATGCCAAATCGCCGATGATGCGCCCGTGCTCCTCAACGTAGAACAGCTCTTCCCTGGCCCACGATTGGCCGTTATACTGCTCCCCGTAACGGAAGCCAATCTTGTCATTGCTGTCGGCTACGACTACAAGGCAATTTTTGTAGGACGCAAGCTCCGGTATAATCGCCGTACCCGGCTTCAGCTTCGCCAAGAAGGACGCTTTGGTCGCGGCATCCAATGTAATCGGGCTCGAGTTTTTGCGGCTCGTTACCACAAATCGCGGGTCCGACTTCGAGTTGAACTTTTCGTCGATATGGAACTTGGTGTGCCCCCACTGTACGTTCGTGAGGATGCTGATCGCATTCGTCTCTTTGATCCAATATTCGCCGGACAAGTTCACAACCGGAACTCCGGACCTGTTGGCATAGGCGTGCGCCTTCTTGATCTGCACCCCATCGTCGTTCTTGCCGTCGCCGACCGCGCCGAACAGCTTGTAGTTGACACTTGCGACCGACAGCAAATGAGCCTGCAGCCCATTCGACAAGTTGATGACGCTGCCTCCGTCAGCCGGAAACGTATCCGCTTTCACTACATATTCGGCGCCTCCGCCGTCGCCCGCCGTATGATAGCCTGTCGTACGGATCGTCATGCCTTCGGTCAAATCGGGTGCGTTCTTCAGTTCAGCCAATGTGTTCGGCATAGGACTACTCCCTCCACTGCGATCCTCCGCTATCCGTTTCCGGGCCAATATGACCGAGGATCCGCCTAGCGTCAGGACGGCGCCCGCCGTCCCCATGATGGCGAGCATTTTTCTCCGGCTGATCGATTTCTTCCCGTCCGTGCGTTCGAATTCCTTCCCGTTCTCGGACAATGATACTCCCCCTTGTACACGCTTCATTTCACGGCGAGACGCGATTGATTATGCTTTATGTGCTCCGCTCGTTTCAACGGCTGACTTTGATTTTCATCGACTCCGACACGATTGTCGTTCCATCCAGCGTTACTTCCGCGCGGACCTCGGCATCCCCGGCGGAGTGAGCGGTTACCAGACCGTTCCCCGCTACAGTAAGCACTTGTGGATTGCTGGTGGAATAACGTACGGTCGCAGCTTGGAGGTCCGCCGGCTTGCCGTTTGCAAGTACGCCCTCGGGCCTAAGCGATAAAGTTCCGCTTAAAGGGAGAATCGGTTTGTAGCCGTTGATGTGGACCGATTGCAGCTTGACCGGAATCCGGTAAACATCTTTACCCGACAACGAATAGTAGACGCTCCCGTCGCTGCCGAGCGCGATTACGCCGGCCTTCGGAGCCAATTGGTCAAACTCCAGCGTCTTCGGATCAATGACCGTTATCGCGAGCCCGATCGTCGAGTAAATGTAGCCATCTTCCCCGAATAGAAGATCAAACGGCCGCCAGCTGCCCGATTTGTCCAGCTCCGGGGAGTAGAGGGCGCGGCTTTTAACCGTGTCGAGCGTAGCCGGATCGAGCGCGAAGATGGCGCTGCCCGTCGCTCCCCATAGAAGTCCGTCCGGACCGAAGGCAAGGTTGCCGATCATCGGCGGCTTATGTCCCGGAAGGTTCAGCGGGCGTTCCGCAATTTTCCGTTCGGCCGCCACATCCCATATGAATAGCTTGGCTTCCGTCTCGGTCGGCGATATGCCGAGCCCTCCCTTTACGGTAGTGCTTCCGTACAATTTGCCGTTGCGGTAAGCGAGACCGGTAATGCTCTGATTGCGGACCAGACGGGAATTGTCGTATTCCTTCCACGTATTCGCCGTTTCGTCGTAGACGGTCAGCTTGCCTCCCAGATGCCCGTAATCCGGAATCGTCCCGACGAACAGCTTGTTGTCGCCGGATGCAAACACATAAGGCCGGTCCTGCTCCCGGATGTCGTAGGCGCGATACGGGTTGTTTCCGGCCGCCGTCCCGTATTGCCAAGGCTTCGCCGGATCGTACTTGAATATTTGCGCTCCCCCGTACATCCCGAAATACACTTTCCCGTTCAAGAAACCGACGCTTTCCGGCTGCAGCGTATGATACTGATGGACGAGAAAGCTTCTTGCCGACGGGTCGTATACGCTCACGCCCTGGTGGTAGCCTCCGAGATACAGCTTCCCGTCCGGACCGGCCTTCATCGAATGTGTCTGCACCGGCGACCCGGCCACATCCAAACGGACTTCGACCGCCTTGCCCGAAGCGGGATCGAACAGAAAGCTATCCCCGTACGAAGTTACCCCGGAAAGTACGCTTTTCCCGGCGAACTGTCCGGCTGAAGGACGTACCCAGCCGAGCGTCTTCATGGACGTAGTGGCTAAGGAAGGCAATGTCCCCGCTTCCTGACGGATCCCGGTATCGAGACGATAGCTGAATATTTTGTTACCGCTCGTAAAGTAAACGAGGCTTTGCTGCTCCGGATAAGGCGGCGAGATTTGTCCGCCGTAGCTGAATGTATCTACTGGCTTCAAAGTCGATTCGTCAACTACGTATACGGACCCGGAAGCGATAAACAATTTTCCGCCATAAATTTGGACATCGTTAATGAACGTGCTTGCTGACGGTATAACAATGTCCGTCTTCGCCCCGGTTTCCCTGTCATACCGGACGACGATGCGCGGCTCCGCGTCTGCGAACGTGCCCAAGCCCGCATAGACGTAACGGTCGGTTACCCCGAGACCGCGCACGTATTCTTTCCCCTGCTTCATCGTCCCCAAATCTTTGAAGGCGCTCGTCTGCGTATCGTATTCGAACATTTTCCCTTGCGGATATACCGCGCCATACAGATAGCGGCCGTCTGGCGTGGCATCTATATCCCATACGAAGCTGCCCGAAGGATTAACCCCAAGATCGGTTATGTTCCGTTCATTCGGGGAATAGCGGAACAGCCGTCCGTTTTCCGAGCTTGCGAAATAGACGTTCCCATTCGACGAGTGAGTCATCGCCCACACGATGCTGGCTCCGGTAACTTGCCGGGAGAATCGCTTCTCTCCCGTCGCCGCGTCCAAGGCGTAGAACGTTCCCGGTGCCCCGTTGGCAAAAAAGTAGGCCTCCGCTTTTCCGTCTTGCCCCGTCCCTAAGGCTGCCGATTGGCCGAGCTTGTTCAGCACAGCATCGGGAATCGTTTGCACCGGCCCGAACCGTTGTTTCATCGAACTCTCTCCTTTTTTAAAAAGCGTAATGTCGTCAAAATAACACGAACATGTCGTCTTTGCTCCCGAGTAGGGCAGCACCCTTACCCCCGAGGCACCTTCCGGCACCGTTCCTTCCACCTTCGCGGGCAACCAGCCGCCTGACGTCGGACCGCTCGTCCATGCGGTCGCATAGCTGTGATGCTGCCCCGCCGCATTGACAAACTCCATGTACAAAATCGCAGACCCTTGCTCCACACGCACAAATGCTTCCGAACGGAACTTGTCGCCCGGCCGGGCCGCAATAACGACGCTCCAAGCCCCTCCGTTTTTCAAATCCGAAGCATCCTCTATTTGGAGACTTTGCCGGCCGCTGTAATATTTGCTGCTCGACAGCGCGGCTCCCCCTTGACTGACCGGAGTCCAACCGGGTATTGCACCTTGTTGCGCGGCAGCTTCAAATCCTGGATTTTCAAGCAGGTTTTCCGACGTCTCTGTTGTCTCAGCTAATGCTCCGCTAGGCTCGGACGATTTCCCGAGAAGAGACTGCGGTGTTCCGAAGCCGGACAGTACGACCAACACCGATAACAGCATCATCGCAAGCAGACCGGCAAACTGGCTTGTTCTCATGGAGCCATCCTCCTGATTCGAAAATGGAAATGCCGCCAACCTTCCCCTTCAGGAGGACGACGGCATACGGGGCCGGGTTATCCGGAAAACGCAAACTTCCCGGTTGGTATAGATTGTCAACTTTGCTGGTTCTATTATTGCATATTAATGTCAGCGCTTCCATAATGAAATCTTATTTGCTGTGTCTTAAATAAGAGAAAAAATGCCTCTACTATTTATTCCCAATCGGGTGTAAGATGTGCACAACAACGAGATCAAACTTCATTCACTTTTAAAATAAGCGAGGGGATTTACGTATGGCCCGAAAAGTGACCATCAGTACGTTCAATTTCAATTATTGCCCCGTTGATCCGAGCGGGAACGCCGAACAATCCGTCAAACGAGTGACGAATTATTTGGAGCACAAGCTCAACCAGGTTTGGCCGGACCGGCCCGATTTGATCGTGCTGCCCGAATGCTGCGATATGCCAGCCGGCTGCACAGGAGAGAACTTGCGCATGTATTACCGCGAGCGCGGGGACCGGATGCTGCAGTTTCTGGCGGAAAAGGCGAAGGAGCGTCATTGCTATATCGCCTATCCTTCGATCAGACTGCTGAGCGACGGGACCTGGCGTAATTCCGTCCGCTTGATCGATCGCAGCGGGAATGTAGTCGGAACTTATGACAAAAACCACCCGGTCATTGTGGAAATCGAGGAAGATGGCATCCTGTGCGGACAAGACGCCCCGATCATGGATTGCGATTTCGGCCGGGTCGGATGCGCGATTTGCTTCGATCTCAACTTCGATCCTCTGCGGACCCGATACGCCAAGGAAAGCCCGGACCTGATCTTGTTCCCTTCCATGTTTCATGGCGGATTCATGCAGCAGTATTGGGCATATTCGTGCCGCGCTTATTTTGTCGGGGCGATTGCGGGAGGGTTGCCGGCTTCGATCGTTTCTCCCGTCGGCCAAATCGTGCGGTCTTCGTCCAACTATTATGACTTTATGAGCGAAACTGTCAATTTGGACTTTGTCGTGGCGCATCTTGATAACAACAGGCAAAAGTTCGAGGCGATGAGGCAAAAATACGGGAGGAAAGTAAAAGTTGCCGACCCCGGTTACCTCGGTTCGGTACTCATCTCCAGCGAAACGGACGAATTTTCCGCTCAGGATCTCGTCCGCGAATTTAATATTGAGCCGCTGGACGATTATTTGGCGAGGTCTTTAGCCCGTCATCGTAAGTCGGCTTCGGACAATAATTGATGACACGATTGTGCAAAAAAATCGGAAAGATGGATAAAGATGCTTTCCCGGATTCACCCTATCATAGTAAATAGTTCCATACGAAAGGAGAGAATCGGTAATCGTTGTCCAGTCCGAGTTTTTACCATTGTGTTAACGCTTCCAAAAAGTTCATCGTTTGAGGAGGAACATGCAATGCAGAAACAACTGGATTCATTTGCGGATGCGGGAAATCAACAATCGGGGGAGCACGCCGCAATCAGCAGGAGGAAGCTGCTCGCTGCCATCGGCATGACCGGAGCCGGCATGGCCGCCGGAGCGCTGATGAGGGACGGAATCGGATTTGCAAGCAGAAGGGGCTCCATTGCGGAGACCGTATACGGATCGTCGGCACAGTGTGACGAATGTGTTATCCTGGCCACGATAGCGGAGCTCAGATCCATGGCCTCCACAGTACCGGGGAGCATTTTTTACGTAACCGATACGGGTCAGGAAGGACATTTCTACTACGATCCCGGCGATTCCGTTTCACCGGATAATACGGGCCTTGTTCTGGTCAGTACCGGCGGATATCGATTCAAGCGGATCTATGACGGCCCGGTCAATGTCAAATGGTTCGGGGCGAAAGGCGATGGGAGTGCAGACGATACCGCAGCCATACAGGCCGCTATCAGTAGCCTGACAAGCGGAGGTGTTGCGTTTCTGCCTTCATCGAGTTATATCGTCAGCTCGACTATCATTATTCCCTACTCTTACGTTAAGATCATGGGATGCGGAAGCTCGACAGTAATTAAAGCGGCCAACACATCGAACTATGAAACGATGATTTCAGCCAACGGGCTTAACGGCATTGAGGTTTCCGATCTGGTCGTGGATGCCAATCAGGGGAATCGGACCGGTTTAACGAATCGAACGGTCGGGATTTTACTGGCAAGCTGCACGGATTCGTCCGTGGACAATTGCACGGTACAAAATACCATAGGGGCGAATGGTATACCGGGTGTGGGGATCGCACTTGGCGGTGTTTCGGTCCGCTGCAAAGTAACCGGCTGCATTCTAAAAGACTGCGGCGTCGCCGGCAAAGCGTCGGACGGTGTGTATACGAGCGGTACGCAGAACCTGATTATGAACTGCATCGCCCTGAATTGTACGGATACGGGCTTTGTCATTGAAAAATCCAACTTATCGGGAATTATCGGCTGTACGGCCAAAAAATGCGGAGCGGGGGCCGCCATTACAAACGCTTCAGCGAACGACGTTACGGGAAACTTCATTGACGGGTTGACCATCTATGATTGGAGCGCATCGAATACGGGAGGTATCCAAATCGGCACCCCCCTCGCCGTACCAGGGGCTTTGCTGAACACCAGAGTGTCCAATGTAACGATGGAACGGGTAGCGGGTTCGGGCCCGTCGGTGTATGCCAGACAACAGGGCGGGAAGATTATCGGCTTGACACTGGAGAACATCCGGATCAATGGGGCAGGAACGCAAGGCATCTTGTTTACCGCAACCGACATTTTGATTGCAAATTGCCACGTCTACAATACGACAAATGCGGGTATCCAATCGTTGGGTGTTTGCGAGCGGGTCATTGTAGAAGGCTGTTACATCTACGGCGGTTCGTTCGGGATCGCCCTCAGCACCGGCTGCTCGGACTGCCATTTGGTCGGAAATGTCATCATAGGCATAACAGACCAAACCAATTACGGCATCTACTGCTTCGGGACCGAAACGAACATCAACTGTATCATGAACACGATTGAATACGTCAAGATTCGTAAAATCGGTTATGACGCAGGAACTACGCCGAAAATATTTTCCACGGCGAACGCCAGCATCAGTACAAATGCAGCCGCTTCCGCCACTACACTTGGAACGCTTTCGCAAAAAATTCAAATTTTCGACAAAGATGGGAGCTCTATCGGCTTTATTCCGATCTACAGCACGATTTCTTAAACACCGTGAACGCTTCACGATCTCAAGCCCCGGGGGATTACGGATCACTTCAGGTATGCTTGTGGTTGGCGATTCTCGCCCGGACGGATCGCGCATATTCGGTCGGCGTCATATTCGTCATCCGCTTGAATTGGCGGGAGAAGTAATGGACGCTGCTGTACCCCAATCGTTCGGCGACTTCGGTATAATTGTAAGACTCTTGGCGAATAAGCGCTTTTGCCTTTTCGATTTTGAGATTGTGGAAATATTCGATAACGCCGGAACCGGTTTTCAATTTGAACGCGCGCGACAATTGGGAACGTCCGACGGAAAAATGGCTGCAAATATGTTGCAGCGTGAAATTGCATTCCAGGTGATTCGACATGTACCCGATAATTTGTCGGGTCAAATCGTTTTCCATGTTTTCGTTCGTTGTCGATGCAAGCTTCGGCATACTTTCCGACTGTTTCAGCCTGCGGATAAAGTGAATGAGGAGCTGCTCCAAATAAGTTTTGATCAACTGCTCGCTGCCGAACGGCGCATTTTTCTTTTTGTGAAGCACCCGTTTGAAAGGCTTGTCAATCCGCGGAGTAAGCGCGTTATACCCCTCGTTGACAAGCAGCGTAAGCAGGAGCCTCTCCTGTTCGTTGATCCGGAATCTCATATTCTCGAAAAACTTCATCGCTTCCGAAGCGCAGTCGAACGTCACAATGATCAGATTGGGCGGCGATTTCTCATCGGAGCCGCCCCCGTGGAACTCGTTCGGCTTATAGAAGACGATTTCGCCTTGCTGCAGCCTGAACTTGCCGCTGTCCGTCCGCACCAGAAGCTCGCCTTTATCGACGTAAACAAATTCCCAAAAATCATGGCGTTCGCCTTTCGTGTAGTACGACCCGGACAGCTCGTAGTAATGGAATGTAATGATGTTGTCGATGACGATTTCTTGATTAAGAGTTACACGCTTATACGCCATTGATGATCGACTCCTTCACACGAGTAAGGACAAAGAACGGAAATCGAAGTACGTACAGTCGGTGTGGTTCTATTATAATCAATAGTTCCCCGACAGCAAATTCAAATTTAGGTTGACCGATTCGGTTCGGGAAAGAGAGGCACGGAGCAGTATGACGAAACCATCCATTTATTACTTTTCCAGTACCCATTGGGACCGGGAATGGTACGAATCCTTCCAAGGCTTTCGCTTCTGGCTTGTAGCCGTCATGAACGAAATGATCGATGAGCTGGAGCGCCGTCCGGAGTTTGCCACATTTCATCTGGACGGCCAAACGATCGTGCTGGAGGATTTCCTTGAGATCGAACCTGCCAAACGGGAACGGCTCGCCCGGCTCATTCAAGATGGCCGGATCGTGATCGGACCGTGGTACGTCATGCCCGATGAATACTTGCTGTCCGGCGAAAGTCTGATCCGCAATTTGCTGACAGGCCGGCGCATTTGCAAGGAATGGGGGGTCGAACCGTGGAGGTACGGGTACGTATGCGATATTTTCGGTCATATTGCCCAAATGCCGCAAATCTTCAGCGGGTTTGGCATTTCGTATGCCCTGCTGGGGAGGGGGGTCAACGAGCACGACGCTCCGGCTCATTTCCGTTGGCGATCGCCGGACGGGAGCGAATGCATCACCTTCAAGCTGCAGGATGCAAACTCGTACGGGGCATTCCTGGTCGTGCTCATGGAGGCGGAACGCAGAGGGTTGTCCCCGGAGGATACGAAGCAGTTGATTCAAACCGCCATAGAACGGGAGCTGAAACGAAGCCCGATCCCCGTCTGTCTGCTCATGGACTGTCAAGATCATGCGCGGATTCGCCCGAACACGGCGTATTATCTGGACATGATCCGCGACCTTTATCCGGAAGCGGACGTCCGCCATGTGAATCTGGAACGGATGGGCGAGCAGCTCGAACCGTATCGGCAAGAGATGCCGGTCATAACGGGAGAACTGAACGAGCCGGGCAAAGATGCGCCGGGATCCAATTACTTGATCACCCATACGTTGTCGAGCCGTTACCCGCTTAAAAAAGCGAACGACGAATGCCAGGTGCTGCTGGAAAAATGGGTCGAGCCTCTGGCCGCTTTGTCCGCGCTTCGCGGGTTTCCCGTGCAGAAGGCATTTGTCGATCTCGCGTACAAGTATTTGCTGCAAAACCATCCGCACGACTCGATCTGCGGTTGCTCGATCGATCAGGTGCACCGTGACATGCAGTATCGGTTCGATCAGGCGAAGGAAATTTCTTTGCAGGTGATCAAGACCATCCTGAGCAAGGAATCAGCCAAACCCGATACGGAAAGCAGCGGAGGCGCGAGAATGCTCACTTTGTGGAATCCGCTGCCGTTCCCCCGGCGAAGCGTGGTCACCGTAGACATCGATTTCGAGCCGAACTATCCTACTCAATATCAAGAGCCTTTCGGTTACGAGTTGATAAACAGCTTTACCATTCATGATCATCGCGGAGAAGAAATTCCGTACGGATTGTGCCGGATGAGGAAACAGATGACCGTAAGAGGGCTTGGGGCTGAGGCTAGAAGCGCGGACCGCCATACCGTTTCCATGGAAGTGGACGTTCCAGCTATGGGCGCGGTCCAATATAAAATCGTCCCAAGCGTAAAACCATCCCGTTATTTACAGCCTCTCTCCCGACAGGAACGGGAAGCAGAGAACGAATGGATCAAGCTGACGATCCGCGACAACGGTACGATCGCCCTATACGACAAACAAAACGGCATCCTCTACGATGAACTGTTGAGCTACCTGGACGACGGGGAAATCGGCGACGGATGGTATCACGTCAATCCCGTCGAAGACCGCCAGATTACAAGCCGCGGCGCCGCCTGTACGATCGAAACCGTGGAGAACGGTCCGGTTCGCACCGTTTTTCGAATTACCCATGAGCTTCGGGTTCCCCGTTCCATGGAAATGCTTCCGCATGGGCTCCGGCGTTCGGATGAACGAGTCGTGCTGACCATTCACTCTTTGATCGGGCTTTCCAAGGGAGCGGCGCATGTGGATATCAAAACCGAAATCGACAATCAAGCCCGCGATCATCGGCTGCGTCTGGTCGTTCCTACGGGTGTGCCAACGTCCAGTTTTTTTGCCAACCAACCGTTTGCCTTTGTCGAGCGGCATACGGGGATTCGGACGGAAACGCAGAACTGGAAAGAATGCGAGGTTCCGGAGAAGCAGATGGGCGGCATTGTCGGCAAACGCAGACGTGACGGAACCGGACTGGCGTTCGTTTCGGCATTCGGCCTTCACGAATGCGCCGCTCCTGACGACGAACGGGGCTCCATTCACGTGACGATGTTCCGCTCGTTTTCGAAAACCCGACTGACTGACGGCGAAGAAGGCGGCCAGATTACAGGCCGATTGACGTTCAAATATGCGCTTGCCGTTCTGGACGATTCCGCCTCGTTTGCAGATCTGGTCCGGCTGCAGGAATGTCTTCAGGCCGATCTGCACCCCTCGATTGTTAAGGTTGGCGAGAATTCCATTCCGGCCGAGCCGAAGAGTTATTTCGAACTGTCCGGCTCCGACATCTGCGCAAGTGTGATCAAGCGCCCGGAGAACGGAAAAGAGGACGAACTGATCGTACGCTGCTACAACATGTCGGGTGTTCCTGCCACGGCTCTGTTTACCTGCTTCCAACCCTTGACGGAGGTGACGGAAGCCTCCTTGGATGAAGAATCCGGCAAAATCGTTCCCCACGAGGCCAATGCATTCGATATTCGACTGGGGCCTTGGAAAATCCAGACATTCCGTTTGAAGTTCGTATAAGCGTCTTTTTTTCTTAATCATTGAAAAAACAAGATGTGGGGTGGTCTTATTGAACAAGACTCGCAGTGTTATGAATATCCTCGCCTTGCTGCTCGCGGTTGGGGCTGGTGGCTGTGCGGCGAAAAAACCGGCAGACACGCAGGAGGCGAATAAGCCGGATGCCCCGCAGCCGGTGACGATCACAATCGCCGCGCACAGCGGAGCCATAAATGATGAAGAAGTCCAACGATATATATCGGATCCCGTCAAGAAAAAATATCCGCATATTACCGTGAAGAGAATCGATATTGCGGAGAAAGGACAATCGCTCAGAGAGCAGGTGGCGGCCAGAGAGATTCCGGATATTGCCGCGAATTATCCGCTCAATATGAACGAGTTGGTCGAACTTGGACTTCAATTCAATATGGAAGAATTAATCAAAACCTATAAGTTTGATGTCAACCGCATTCAACCCGAGCTTGTGCAGTCCATCAAAATCGGCAGCGATTTGGACTATTTAGCCGGCCTCCCCTTGTACAATCAAGCATTCGCATTGTTTTACAATAAGGAACTGTTTGACCGCTTCGGGGTCCCGTATCCGAAAGATAACATGACCTGGGAAGAGGTGCGGGACCTGGCCGTCAAAATGACGAGAAGCGAGGGTGGCGTCCAGTATTGGGGATTATGGCCGGATGGAGCGTACCGCGGAGCTTACCAGGTCAGCCTCCCGTGGATCGACGTCAAAACCAATAAGCCTGTCTTTCAAACGCAAGGCTGGCAGGATCTGTTTAATTTGTGGTACAGCTTATACAAAATACCGGGCTACCCTCCGAAAGGTACGAATTACGCTAAAGAATTCAATACGGGGCATCTGGCCATGATGACCGATTCGACCTCCACGTTGAAAAGTATGCTTGCCGTCAAAGATTTCAACTGGGATGTGGTCACCTATCCGCAAAATACGAAAGTGCCAGGGGTGGGGCAGCGTGTAGACTCCTATACGTTCGCTATTACGAGCCAAAGCAAAAACAAAGAGGCCGCGTTTCAGGTGCTGTCCGTCATGTTGTCCGATGAGGTGCAGACGGACTTGTCCCGAAACGGAAGGCTGTCCGTACTGAAGGATTCGACTATCCAAAACCAATTCGGCAAAAACATCAGCGGGTACGATTCTAAAAATGTGCTGGCCTTTACGAAGCTGAAGCTGGCCCTGCTGCAATCGTTCAAAAACCTACCCGCCGCCACGATCATCATCAATTCGTTCAACGATGTGTTATACTCGGGCAAGGACATCAACACCGCGTTGCGGGAAGCGGACGAGCAGATGGACAAGGCGATTAAAGAAAAGTTGAACCAGCCAAATAAGTAGTAAGAAAAACGTCTATCGACGTACTTCGAAGATGAGCGACCGCGTTATAGTTGAAGTTTTTCTTGGTACAGAAACTCGCAGTACGCTCTAATGGGGCAATGCTTCGCAGCTGTATCACTTTAGCGAACTTAAAATTTCTGTATCGTTCAAAACGGCCCCTGTGCAATTCGTCAACTTGCATAGGGGTTCCTTAAATAAATCGTAACTGTCTAGCCGATGACTGTACGGTTCCCCCTGCTGCCGGACAACTTCCGGACACGAATAACCTTTACTTTTGCCTACCTTTATGCTATACTTTTTCTTGCATGTTATTGTGCTTGCGCCCGTAGCTCAGCAGGATAGAGCGACAGTTTCCTAAACTGTGCGTCGCGGGTTCGAATCCCGCCGTGGCGCGCTTGACGAATTATATATCGACGGAACGTGGCTCAGCTTGGTAGAGCGCTTGGTTCGGGACTAAGAGGTCGCAGGTTCGAATCCTGTCGTTCCGATATTGAAGAAAAATTACGGGTGGTTCACCCGTAATTTTTTTTGTTCAACAACGATGTTAGCGGGACTCCGCACATCGTTGTTTTTGTTGGCTTTGCTTTTCCGTTTCTTTTTGGGTAGCATGGAGAAAATAAATATCGGGAGGAATGTTCATGAACAAAATGAAACTGACCGAACGCTCTATCGAAATCGCCTACAAGGATGAGGGGGATGGCATTCCCGTTTTGCTGCTTCACGGTTTTTGCGGCAGCTCGTCTTATTGGGATGCTGTCGTCCCGTTTCTTCAGCAGCATTGCAGACTGATCGTCCCGGATTTGCCCGGCCACGGACAGTCAGGCGTTCCTAAGACACCTTATCCGATTGAATCATTCGCTGACGACATGGCACAGCTGTTGAAGCAGTTGAATATCGGCAAAGCCGTATGGCTGGGGCATTCGCTGGGCGGATATGTTACATTGGCGGCCGCAGAGCGCCATTCCGACTGCGTTGCAGCGTTCGGATTGATTCATTCAACCGCCTATCCGGATGACGAGAAGGGCAGGGAGAACCGGCTTAACGCAATACAGACGGTACTCGATTCCGGGGTTGTGCCGTTCGTCGACGGCTTGATTCCTAAGCTTTTTGCACCCGAGCACGTCGAATCGATGTCAGGGAAAGTGGAGGAAGCGAAGAAAGTCGGCTATGCCACGCCACCTGAAGGTGCCGTACTTACGTTAGAGGCGATGCGCGGACGGCCTGACCGGAATGCCGTACTGGAACATGCCTCGTGTCCTGTTGTGCTCGTTGCCGGCGAGAATGACCAGATCATTAAGCCAGACAAAACGTTTTCGGTGCAAAGTCCGTCTATCCGGCAAATTTTGTTGGAGAAGGTCGGTCATATGAGCATGATGGAAAGCCCGAATGATTTGGCAGATAAGCTTGCTTCTTTTATCAAGACTTTACAAGATTAATGTTCGATACCCGCTTGGATTTACAGGCGGGTCTTTTTCGCACAAACGTCAAAAGGACCCTTTCGGGTCCTTTTTGACGGTGATAGGTTTGTATGAATCGATTTTCCCTTACCTTCTGCTTCGGTCACGAGGATCGCTGTCAGCCAACAATCCAACTCCATGTGTTAGGAACACGCTAACGTGTCTTTAGCACATCGCCTCCGCTTCAATGTTCGGTATATTGATCCTTACTTGGTGTTGCAGTTGAATAGTTCAACGGAACCACACCTCTCTCTTCACCGTCACATATAGTATGTCCGGGATACGGATTGTTATACCCGGATTTCGTTATTATTTTTTTAACCTTCTCCGTTGTTATGGCGGGTATGGTTCGCCTGCTTCGTCCGCTTCGATCCGGGCAGCGGCTCACTCTTGCCGCCATTATTGGCGTTTCGTTGCTTGGCTCCCGTAGGAGGATTTACAGGTTGAGGTATATCCTTCGGCATATTCAGCTCTCCTCTCGCTTATTTGACAGTGGTCGTATCGTGATTATGACGATCCCGTTTTTGCCTGTCGTTCGTATCCTGCTGAAGCTGTTGGGCATGAAACGCATTAACGGGATTCTGATCCAAATCTTTGACTACGTTCTGCAAATTTTTATCGGCCGATTTCTGCCTTGTCATCGTGTTCCGACCTCCGTCAGCTTGATGTGATCTTCTTGAGAGCTTGGGCGCATTCATGGATGTGGCGTATATAATCTTCCACCAAATTTTGAATGACGTCGTTTCGCTCGTCTACCGTTTGATCCGCTTTCTCCACATCGACCAATTCGACCTTCACTTCGCGAGAATCGACATACGTAACTTGAAAATCGAACGTATACATGGAATGTCCTGCGGTTCGAATGTGAATGCGCAATGATTTCGGGTCATGCTCGTCAGGCAGTACCTCCGCCTGATCCGACTCGTTAAGCACGGTAGGCAAGGTTTGCTTCCACGCCGCCGTCAATTCGCTTTGATCGATCGTGAGCACATCTGTTTTGCTCATAAAAAAACACCTCCGCTACGTTAACTTGCGAAGGTGAGCACCCTTTTATGCGAATGGCGAAACGTACAAAAAAAGCCATGAATCGCGTGATTCATGGCTTGTGTTCTAGGCTTCGACGAACCTAAAGGTTCTGCATCCCGTTGCATGAAAGCTAGTACGGAGAGGGTGGGATTCGAACCCACGGAAGAGTTACCCCTTCGCTGGTTTTCAAGACCAGAGCCTTAAACCACTCGACCACCTCTCCACAATAGGCGCCCGTCAAAGAATTTTATCATACGAGGCGGGCGCCCTGCAAGGTCTATTTTTTACCGATTACGGTTACTCCGTTCATGTACGGCTGGAGCGCTTCCGGGACAAGTATGCTTCCGTCCGCCTGCTGATAATTTTCCAGAATAGCGGCCAAAGTCCGCCCTATCGCAAGTCCGGACCCGTTCAGCGTATGGACGAACTCCGGCTTCGATTTCGCATCGCGGCGGAACCGCATATTCGCTCTGCGTGCCTGGAAGTCTTCAAAATTGCTGCAGGACGATATTTCGCGATACATGCCGCTATTGGGCAGCCATACCTCCAAATCATACGTCTTGGCCGAAGAGAAGCCCAGATCGGCCGTACAGAGCGTCAGAACGCGGTATGGAAGCTTCAACAGCCGCAGTACTTTCTCCGCATGCTGCGTCAGCGTCTCTAGCTCGTCGTAGGAGTCCTCGGGCTTCACGATCTTCACCAGCTCCACTTTATTGAACTGATGCTGACGGATGAGTCCGCGCGTATCTCTCCCCGCAGAACCCGCTTCCGAGCGGAAGCATGCGCTGTAGGCGACATAATATTTAGGAAGCTGCTCCACAGGCAGTATTTCATCCCGATGAACGTTCGTAACCGGGACTTCCGCCGTTGGAATGAGGAAATAATCGGTATTTTGTATTTTAAATACGTCTTCTTCAAATTTGGGGAGCTGCCCCGTTCCGGTCAAGCTATCCCGGTTTACGATGTAAGGGGGTAGCATTTCCTCGTAGCCATGAGCATCGCTGTGCAAATCCATCATGAAATTGATTAATGCCCGCTCAAGCCGTGCTCCGAGCCCTTTATAGAATACGAACCGGGAACCCGTTACTTTCGCCCCGGCTTCGAAATCGAGAATGCCGAGCTTGTCCGCCAGCTCCCAGTGAGCCTTCGGCTCGAAAGCAAACGAAGGAACTTCGCCTTCCCGGCGCATTTCCACATTATCGTCCTCGGATTTGCCGACCGGTACGGAGGCGTGGGGCATGTTCGGAATGGACAGAAGCAGCTTGTTCAGATCGTCCTCGAGCACACGGACTTCTTCGTCCAATCCTTTGATCCGGTCATTCACGTCGCGCATCTCCGCAATAAGCAAATCGGCGTTCTCTCCGCTGCGTTTCATGGCAGCTACTTCCTGAGATACGGTATTTCTGCGGTTTTTCAATTGCTCGCTTTCCTGAAGCAATTCTCTTCGCTTTCCGTCCAAACCGGTGAAACGATTTATTTCTTCGGCCGATTTCCCCCGCGCGGACATCGCTTCTTTTACCCGTTCGATCTCATTACGCAACAGCTTGACGTCGAACAACAAAAACCCCTCCCAAAAGGGAACTAGTATACAAAGTTATGCAATATAATGTACTATACATCGGTGAAATATTCAACTTGACGCGCCGGTACGACTTCTTGCAAAAAAGAAAGCACCCCGGGCTTTAGCCAATCAAGGTGCTTCTTGCAGGAGCGTTATATCATTGAACCGAAGAAGTCTTTGCCTCTTTGACCATATCTAGAAAGTATTGGTGCATCCGATAATCGTCCGTCAGCTCGGGATGGAACGATGCCGCCAGCAAATTGCCCTGTCTCGCTGCAACAATTTCCCCGTTATGCACGGACAGCACGTCGACCTCGGGTCCTACTTCCTTGATCAAGGGAGCCCGGATGAACACAGCCCGTACCTGCTCTTCGATGCCTTTGATCGCAAGCTCCGTTTCGAAGCTCTCGCGTTGGCGGCCGAATGCGTTGCGCTGAACCTTCATATTCATCAACTGCAGATGGGCCTGTTCTTGACCGACAATTTCATCGGCCAAAATGATCAGTCCGGCGCAAGTGCCGAAAACCGGCTTGCCTTGTCCATTGAAGGAACGGACCGCCTCGATGAATCCGTAGTCCCGCATCAGCTTTCCGATCGTCGTGCTTTCCCCGCCCGGGATGATGATCCCGTCCAAGTCATGCAGCTGTTCCGTTCTTTTGACGACAACGCCTTCGGCTCCCGCGGATTCGATCATCTTGATATGCTCCGCCACCGCCCCTTGCAGAGCGAGAACGCCTATTTTCATTGCTGACCCTTCTTTCTTCGCTTACCAGCCACGGTCCTGCATCCGCTGCGACGCTTCCAGCTTGGAGATTTCGATCCCTTTCATCGGGGTGCCCAAGTTTTTGGAAACTTCGGCAATCAGCGCATAGTCGGTATAGTGAGTCGTTGCTTGAACGATCGCCTTGCCGAACTTCTCCGGGTTATCCGATTTGAAAATACCGGATCCGACGAATACTCCGTCCGCGCCCAAATGCATCATGAGAGCCGCATCGGAAGGAGTGGCCACTCCGCCTGCTGCGAAGTTTACGACCGGCAGACGGCCGTTCTCATGGACATACAGCACGAGATCGTAAGGAGCGCCCAAGTTTTTCGCTTCGGTCATCAGTTCGTCTTTGGACATGCTTTGGATTTTGCGGATTTGCGAGTTGATGATCCGAATGTGGCGAACGGCTTCAACGATGTTGCCCGTTCCCGGTTCACCTTTCGTACGCATCATCGCTGCACCTTCACCGATGCGGCGAAGCGCTTCTCCGATATCTTTTGCACCGCAAACGAACGGTACGGTAAAATCTTTTTTGCTGATATGGAACACTTCATCCGCCGGCGTAAGCACTTCGCTCTCGTCGATATAGTCGGCTCCGAGCGATTCGAGTACGCGTGCTTCTACATAGTGCCCGATCCGGCATTTGGCCATAACCGGGATGCTGACCACTTTCATAACTTCTTCCAACACGGTAGGGTCCGCCATACGGGCTACGCCGCCGGCTGCGCGAATATCCGAAGGGACGCGTTCCAGAGCCATTACGGCGCATGCTCCGGCCGCTTCCGCGATTTTTGCCTGCTCGGCGTTCATAACGTCCATGATGACGCCGCCTTTTTGCATTTCGGCCATCCCTTTTTTAACTGTCCAAGTTCCTGTCTCCATCTTGTATTCCTCCTGTATATGAATAGCTGTAGTTCCATACCGTTCAAGCCTGTACACATGAACCTCTTCTAAAGAGTCATTGTACATCAAGCCTTCTTAATTAACAACCCATGTCAACCATTTAGAACAGGTTTTTTAGCCCGTCGGCAATACCGGAGAATATGCCCCCGAAGAAGTTTTTGATTCCCCGCATCATGAGACGGAACCAACTTCCTTTTTCCAAATCTTGGGAGGCGACCAGATTGACCGTTTTCTCTATATCGTTAACTTTCACCTTAACAGTTCCGAGCACATCGCCGGTGCTGATCGGAGCGCTCTTCACTTCCTGCAGCGGTGCCGCCTCCATCGTTACTTGCGGCGCTTCGCCTTTTTTCACGACGAAATCGACGGCGTCGGCGGTTACGACTGGCACTTCCGTTTTGACACCCTTTTTGACAGGGATCGTCTTCATCGAATCGACTTGGCTTTTCGCAGGAATAACCGATTTCATCTCAAACGTATTGAATCCATAATCGAGCAGCTTCTGCGTTTCCCTGAATCGCTTCGCTTCGGACGGCGTATTCATGACGACGCTGATCAGACGCATGCCGTTACGAACGGCGGTTCCGGTAAAGCAGTATCCGGCTTCAAGCGTATGGCCCGTCTTTAAGCCGTCCAGCCCTTGATATACATAAGATTTAAAGTTCGGGTTATCCTTGTTGCCTTCGAGCATCCAGTTCCAGTTGATCATAGGCGATTTATCGGTCTCGCGGAACTTTTTCGACGGAACGCTCGAGAACTCCAGAACTTCGGGATGCTCGGTAATGATATGATATGCCAGCGTCGCCGCATCCCGGGCCGTAATCATCGTGTCCGGCTCCGTTCCCGGAGGCGCATATTTGCCCAGATCCGCTCGGGACAGTCCGGTCGAGTTAATAAAAAAAGATTTTTCGTTGAATCCGAACTTTTTGGCCGTATCGTTCATCATCTTGACGAAATCCGCTTCGCTTCCGCCAACAAATTCAGCCAGCGCAACCGTCGCGTCGTTGGCCGAATAAATAGACATAGCGCCAAACAAATCTTTAACCGTATATTTTTCTCCAGGTCCGATTAATTGGCCGGAACCAATTACATCAACCGCATATTGAGAAGGAGATACGATGCTGTCCCATTTTATTTTCCCCGATTTCACCGCTTCCATGACCAAATATTCGGTCATCATCTTGGACATGCTGGCGGGAGGCATAGGCTGGTCCGCATTCATCTCGTATAGAACTTGTCCGGTCGACGCTTCGATCAGAATCGCCGCCTTCGCTTCCAGCTTCAAATCGACTGCGTCGGCCGCTTGCGCCTTGGACGGCTGCAGCACAAATAGCGTATTGGCCAATACCGTAATCCAACATACCCATACGATCAACTTGCTCCAACTGACTTTTCCTGCTCCCAACACTCTTCTCCCAGCTCCCTTTCACCCTATATTGACCAATCGAAAAAGATTACGTTTCCATCTCCCCGAAAAATCCCCGGAATCATTGCGAGAATGAATCATCGAATAAAAAACATCCTTGATCCGCATCGACAGAGCCTTTCTTTATTGTAACATACCGACCCTTGAGGCAAAAGGCAAAACGGCCTTTCGCGCAAAAACGCCACACAATCCGTAAAATGAAAGAGGCAGGGCACGTATGCACCCTGCCTGTCGTTTTACATTACATCGAATAATTCGGAGCTTCCTTCGTAATTTGCACATCGTGAGGGTGACTCTCGCGAAGACCCGCCCCCGTAATGCGGATGAACTGCGTATCTTCCTTCAGCTCGCGAATGGTGCGAGTGCCGCAATAACCCATCCCCTGGATTAAACCGCCGACCAATTGATGTATCGTATCGTGCAATGGACCTTTGTATGCTACTCTGCCTTCTATTCCTTCCGGTACAAGCTTCGATTCGCCTTCTTGGAAGTAGCGGTCCTTGCTGCCTTCCTTCATGGCGCCTATCGAGCCCATGCCGCGGTATACTTTAAACCGGCGACCTTGGAAAATTTCCGATTCACCCGGACTTTCCTCACAGCCTGCAAACAAGCTGCCGATCATGATAGCATCGGCTCCAGCCGCGATCGCTTTCGTAATGTCGCCTGAATACTTCACGCCGCCGTCTCCGATAATCGGAACGCCGTATTCCTTGGCTACGGTCGCGCAATCGTAAATAGCCGTAATTTGGGGAACCCCTATCCCTGCGATAACCCGCGTCGTGCAGATTGAGCCCGGTCCCATGCCTACCTTGATAATCGAGGCGCCTGCTTCGATCAGATCGCGCGTTCCTTCGCCCGTCGCGACATTTCCTGCAATAATGACCAAGTCCGGGAATTGATTTCGCAGTTTGCGGACGGTTTCCAAAATATTGATATGGTGACCGTGAGCGGAGTCGACGGCAATAACGTCCACACCTACTTTTACGAGCTCGCTGGCACGTTCCATTGCGTCACGGGAAGCACCGATAGCCGCACCGACCAGAAGCCTTCCCTGAGCATCCTTGGCCGCGTTAGGGAACTGGATCGCTTTCTCGATATCTTTAATCGTGATGAGCCCTTTTAACGTATTCGACTCGTCTACAAGCGGCAGCTTCTCGATTTTATGCTTCTGCAAAATGATTTCCGCTTCCTGCAGCGTAGTGCCCACCGGTGCGGTCACCAAATTTTCTTTCGTCATCACATCTTTAATCTTGATCGAATAATCGTGCACGAAACGAAGGTCGCGGTTCGTCAAAATGCCTACCAGCTTATTGTTGGCGTCAACGATCGGAACTCCGGAAATCCGGTATTTGCCCATGAGTTCTTCCGCGTCGTAAACATGGTGCTCCGGTGTCAACGAGAACGGATTCGTTATAACGCCGCTCTCCGACCGTTTCACGCGATCGACTTCCTCCGCCTGCTGGGCGATCGACATATTTTTATGGATGATTCCGAATCCGCCTTCCCGGGCGATGGCGATCGCCAATGCGGCTTCCGTTACCGTATCCATCGCAGCGCTGATCAGC
The DNA here is from genome assembly GCF_005938385.1 of Paenibacillus mesophilus. Lineage (GTDB taxonomy): Bacteria > Bacillota > Bacilli > Paenibacillales > NBRC-103111 > Paenibacillus_AB > Paenibacillus_AB mesophilus. The sequence continues at coordinate 1,986 of NZ_VCRA01000014.1, read as the reverse complement.
GGCGTATTCAATTTAAGCTTGTCTGTCAATTGGGTGGAGACGTCTACTTCTCGCGGCCCAAACACTTCCGATTTCCTGGGGATGAGCAGAACGTCGTCGAACGTTAAGCCCTCCTTGGCAAACTTATTTTCCCACACGAGAAGTTCCTCCTTCATAGTTGCCTTGCAGTGTTTACATATAATATTGAAATAGTAACAAAAGCTTAATTTTCATGTCAAGGCAAACCGGCTATGTAACGCACGTTCTACGGGTTACTGTCTACGTTCTGTCATACTTTTACCTGAAAGTGTAAGTACAGCCGGGGTTCCATAGCAAATATTCGTCTATACCGAGCTCCTTGGCCGCCTGAATTTGGGCTTGCACCTCTTCGTTCCCATACTTCAAATGCGGTTTGACCCAAGCAGCCGTAAAATCTTGAAGCCACGGACGTATCCCCGCAGACGGTATGCCCGTTTTCGCAAGCTGTTCATTTTTATGGAGACCATCCGATAACGCTTGCTGTACGACAGCATAAGGCTGCAAATCCGGGTGCTCGATTCCATACACACCGTTGCCGTAATGCGATGGATAGATCATCGGGCTAATGACATCCAGTTCAGCTGCCAAATCGCTCCACACTTGCCCAATGCCCATGTCATCGGATACGGAAGCCGTCAAGCCGAATACATCTGCAGATACGTAAACACCTTTTTGGTTCAGCTCGAGTTTTGCTTGCTTGAGAAACTGAGCGATCGCAGCCGATTTCGACCAGTCATTCGGATTGGAATATTCGACTTCCAGATCTACCGCTCGACCGTTATCGGGGAACCGGACATAATCGAATTGAATCTCGTCAAATCCGTAATCCACCGCTTCTTTAGCGACGCCCAATGCGTAGTTCCATACTTGAGGATTATAAGGATCGACCCATGAATCGCCGTGCTTATTCCTCCATACCGACCCGTCCTTCGTATGAAGTGCCCATTCCGGCTTAATCGAAGCTATACACGGGTCTTTAAACACGACTACTCGCGCAATGGTGTAAATGTCCTTGCTTTTCAAATACGCAATCAACCTCTTCATATCCGGTATCATCTTCCTGGAATCCGCTCCGAACTCATTCACCAGAGGCAATTGAGAGTCATAAGTAACTTGGCCCGAATCGTTTTTTACATCGATGACCAGTGCATTGAGCTCGGTTTGATCGATCAGCTCGATCAGAGTATCCAGCTTACGTGTTCCCGCCGCCCAACCGCTAACATATAATCCTTTGACTTTCGGTCTCGAGGAAGGAAGGAAACCGTACGGCGCCGAAGAAACAAGCCTATTATTAGAGGTTGTATCGCTGCTCGACACATCCGTTCGGGGAGTTCCATTCGGAATAGGCAAACGTGCGTCCAGCTCAACCGGTGCGTACAATTGACATCCGACCATGCTTGCCATTAGCGTCATATAGATGCCTAGCCGAACAACTGATTTCATCGCAGACCACCTCCTTCTCTACGAAGCTTGGTCGGATCGGAATGGATCCTTTACAGCATCATGAAAATAGTATGGCTTAATCGCAAAACGCGTATCGTACTACAATGAAAAAAACCTCTGGAAATTAATCCAAGAGGCTGATTTGTATAAGATCGGAATCCAGCGATAAAAAAAAGCCCTGCTGTTAGGCAGAACTTCCGGGTTGTATCGATCGCTTGGCAACGTCCTACTCTCCCAGGACCCTGCGGTCCAAGTACCATCGGCGCTGGAGGGCTTAACGGTCGTGTTCGGGATGGGAACGCGTGGATCCCCTCCGCCATCATCACCAAACGATTTTGCTCAAGGTTTATTCCTTGAAAACTGAATGCGAAACGAATCAAGTTAAAGCTGAATCGAGTGCCCCGGGGGTTTACCGGGGCTAGTTGGATAAGCCCTCGACCGATTAGTATTCGTCAGCTGCACGCGTTGCCGCGCTTCCACCCCGAACCTATCAACCTGGTCGTCTACCAGGGGTCTTACGAATTG
>NZ_VCRA01000013.1 GCF_005938385.1 Paenibacillus mesophilus | reverse complement strand
TCAGGAGTTGCATAACCGTGTCAAAGGGCAGCTTTTTCTTGCGGGTAAAATCTTTTTCAGGATTTTTGACATAAGGTGCTGGTGCAGCTGCCATTTCTCGTATGAGGGATGTCAGCGTTTCTTTTAGTGAATTCGCGTACTCATCCATTGGCGTAACCTCCTCGTTTTTCAAGGGGCTTCGCCACACATACCAACTGTTTGTCAAGTTCTATTTTTTATTTTCGTGCAAAAAAAGAGCGGGCTATCTTTTCGATAACCTGCTCTTGTTCTTAATTTTGGGCTCTTCGCCTTAACTTAATGACATTGAGCCCGGGGGGGCTCCTTTTAGCTTGTATGAACTTTGCCGTTTATTTTGGTATAATGTCGAATTAACGGATCAATATTTGAAACACAAGCGGGTGGAAACTTAATGGATAAAAACATCACCATGCAAGACATCGCCGATCATCTGAAGCTTGACCGAACAACGGTTTCCAAAGCGATATCCGGCAAAGGGTCGGTGTCGGCGAAAACAATCAAGCGGGTGCAGCAGGCGATCGAAGAGCTCGGTTACCGTAAAGATCACTTCGCCAGCGGACTTGTGACCGGTAAGAATACGGTGCTTGCTATCGTTTTGCCGGAGATGAAGAGCGGAATTTATGCTCCATTCGTACAAAATTTTCAAAGAACCGCCAGAAAGCATCACTATGGAGTTATCTTATACTATGTTGAGCCGCAAGGCGACAACCTGACCTTGACATTGGAAATGCTCAAGCAGCAGCGCGTATCCGGCGTTACTTTTTTGTCGGGCGCAACCAGTCCCAGCGATGACGACAATTTAATCCGATTATTGGATACGGGCATTGCCATTAATACGACTACGCGAGGCTTTATCCATGAAGATATTGACGGCATTCGTTACAATCATATCAAAGCGGGATTTGAATTAACCGAACATTTAGTAAAGCTGCAGCACAAAAACATCGTTTTTGTCGCGAATACGTATTCTTCCGGACGAATGGATGGCTACAAAAAAGCGATGCAAAGCTATGGGCTTCAACCCGTCGTAATCGGGGATAAACAGAGCGCGGTTAAACCGAGCGATTATCAAAGCCTTACGAAATTTTCTTACGATCTGCTGATGCAGGAATGGGACAGAGTCAAAGACGCCAGCGCCTTTATCGGATGCAATGACGACGTCGCGCTAGGAATTATGCATTTGCTGAAAGAAAAAAACGTATCGATTCCGAAAGACTGCTCCGTGGCCGGATTTGACGACCTGTATGCCGATGTGACGATTCCGCAGCTGACGTCGATGAGATTTCCGCTCAGCGAGGGCGGCGAGAAGGCTGCGGAGCTTCTATTGAAGCGGATCCATGCGAACGAAAAAGGATTTTCAACAAGTTTATTGTTGGACTATGAACTGATTGACCGTGAATCTACGGCCATGTACACCGCGCACTGAACGAATCATCCTTATGAAAGCACTTTCAAAAAAGTCGTTGACAAGGTCAACAAAATTAACTACAATTTGAGTTACTTCGATACAGCACGCGGGTGATTTTTTGTAAGCCGTGCGATAAATAGCAAGGAGGTGCTGTTTACAACCCCCAAAATAAAGTTTTGGGCTTATTTCGTATATTTTCGGGGGAACTTTTTTAAAAAATCACGCGCGTGAAGTATTATTGATAGGGATCAAGTTTGCAATGAAGGCTCGCATTTCGGTAATCCGATAATCTTTACTTAGTAAATCACGCGCGTGAATCTCCATCTTATTAACGAAAGGAAACGAACTACCTATGACGGTTATGAACTGGACGACTGGAAAGATGGACATTGCGCAAGGCGATCCGGCAAAACATCAGTGGCGAATAACGATTGCGGCCGATTGGGGAGCCAAACAGATTTGGGGCGAAGAAGATATTCTGGAATCTCTGATGATCAACCGTCCCGAACAAGTATACGGCGATCTTCTGCCGTATATCCGAAACAGCGATTTGCGGATCGTTAATGTGGAGACGGTGCTTGGCGATCGGGGCGCCCCGCTTGCCGCCAAAGGGGGGAACGACAAACGCTTTTTGATTCATGCCGATGCGCGGACCGTAAACGCTTTAAAGGCTGTCCCGTTCGACATCGGATGTTTGGCCAACAACCATACTCTTGATCTAAGCGCCGAAGGGTTGGCCGAAACGATTCAAGTGCTGCAACAGGCGGGTATTCAAACCGTTGGCGGCGGAATGAACGGCGCCGAAGCGGAAAAGCCGCTTATCACCGAGGTAAAAGGGACCCGTGTGGCGATTATCAACTGCTCGGAGGGCGAGGAATGCCGTTCGGTCGACGGAGGACCCGGAGCCTACGGCTTGGAGCTGCATCGCGTACAAAGCCAAATCCGCCAATTGCAGCAAACGGACGCCGTCATTATCGTTATCTTTCACGGCGGACGCGAGCATACGCCGACACCGCCACCCTATGTCGTTCATGATTTAAGGGCGATCGCCGAAATGGGGGCGCATGCGGTCATCGCTCATCATCCGCACGTACCGCAGGGGATCGAGCTGCACCACGGGGTGCCGATTGTTTACAGCCTGGGCAATTTCGTATTTTGGCAGACGGATCCGGCGTTTTACAGGCATGCCGGGTATATCGTGCATTTGGATTTGTCCGGCTCGGTCCTAACAGGCTTGGAAGTAACGCCTTATCAAGTTCATAAGGACGGCGTTCGCTTGATGAGCGCGAATATGAGGGCGAAGTTTGCCGAAGATATGACGCGCGTTACAAGGTTTTTGGCAAATCCGGTCGCCATTCAGGAAATATGGAACGCATTCATGGACCGGATGGGCATCGAGCATATTGCCCGCAGGCTGGAGGTCGGTGCGGGAGGGCTGCGAAATCGCGATCTGAAAGCAACGTCCCATCTGATTAATTTATTTTTCACCCCTGCACACAGAGAGCTTTATATCCAGGCGATGAAGCGGGTCATGAACGGAACGTTCGGTGATTCTCCCGCATGGGCGAAGGAGCTCGTCCATTATTGGCTGCAATATTCCTTGATCGAGGCCGTCAACCTCGACGCTGAACGGCAATCCATATAATCGAAAACGGGGAAAGGGAGCCCGCCATGATGAATACTAAAAAGATGCGGATCAAGCTTCTGCTATCGGCCCTATTCATAACCTCGATCGCTGTTTCCTGCAGCGGCCAAGACAGCGCTAAAAATAGCGGAACTACTGTTAAAGCGCCCTCCAACGAGCCGGTAACGATATCGATCCTAAGCTGGAACCCGCTTACGGACGAAGAGTTCGAACGGTATTATGTGAAGCCGGTTGCCAAGAGGTACCCGAACATTACGCTGAAGTTAGTCAAAAAAAATTCGGGGACGGCGCAAGATGCGATCGCAAGCCATTTGATGGCGGGCAATTTTCCCGATCTTATCTTCGTCAGCAATAAAGATATCAATGATTTTTTGCTGGCCAAAACCGTCTATAGTCTGGACGATTTCGTAAAGTCGAATAAATTCGATACGAAACGGTTCGAGCCTTCCGCTATCGCCTCGCTTCAAAGAAAAAAAGAGGAGGGCGGCTTGGTCGCGATCCCTTGGGCGCAAAACGTCGGCGCCCTATTTTACAGCAAGGATGTGTTCGACAAGTTTGGCGTCCCTTACCCGAAAGACTTGATGACGTGGGACGAATCGCTGGAGCTGGCCCGGAAATTGACCCGAAAGGAAAACGGTGTGCAGTACGTGGGGATTAACTTATCCAGCTTGTCGCAATTCGTTCAATCGTTGTCCGTATCTTACTTGGATCCGAACGGTAAAGCGCTCGTGGATACAGCCGTATGGAAACGAATACTGGAATTTTATAAAACCGCATTCGCGATTCCGGGCGGCGCGACGAAAGCCAATTTGTTCGGATCGAAAACCGCGGCGATGCAGCCGGATTGGCTGCTCACATCGATTAACGCCGCCGCAAAAGATCCTGATTTCCGCTGGGACGTTGCCGGGCTTCCCAACTTTAAAGAAAATTTGGGAACGGGAAGAGAGGTCGATGCCCATTCATTGGCGATTAGCGCGAGCAGCAAACATAAAGAGCAAGCTTTTCAAGTGATTCAAGCTGTTACATCCGATGAAGTTCAAACGGAACTGAGCCAATACGGCCGAGTGCCGGCACTGGTCGATTCCAAAATATTGACGGGCTTCGGATCGCAGCTTCCGTATTTGGCGGGCAAAAACTTGGCGGCGATTTTCAAAACAACGCCGGGCAAGCTGCGTGAAAACAGCACCGCGTACGATACGGTCGTGCTCGGGTTCATCAATCCGTTGGCGGATCGGCTCCGGGCCGGTGAAACCGATATAAACACGATGCTTCGGGAAACGCAGGAAAAAGCCGACGCGGCGCTGGCCACCGCAGTAAAAAAGTAAGCTTTTGTTTTTCCATATAAGCAAGCTGCCTTTTTGAAAGATAAGGACCGGATCGGCCTCAAGCAGGCTTCCGGTCCTTCTTCATGCGTGATATCGGGAAAATCCAAAACCATTACCGATCTGTCTAAATCTTTATACTTGACGTATTGCTACAATAGATTTGTAAAGCGTTTTCATAAATAGGGGGATTGAAATTGAAAGAGAGAAACGGACAAAGGCGGCCGAATGTGCTGTTCGTATTCGCGGATCAATGGCGCAGACAAGCTGTCGGCTTCCGTAACGAAGATCCCGTCATTACGCCGAACATCGACAAATTTGCCGCAGACAGTCTTGTGCTGGATCAGGCGATCAGCTGCTTTCCGCTATGCTCGCCGAATCGTTCGACGATGATGACAGGCCGGTTCCCGCTGTCGACGGGGGTGACGTCGAACTGCAAGACGGGGCTGCCGATCCGGATGAAGCCGGACGAGATCGGGGTAGGCAGCATGCTCAAGGATGCGGGATATGAGACCGGATATATCGGCAAATGGCATCTCGATTTACCGGAGCAGAACGTAACCCCTGAGCCGGTATCCGGAGCGCGCGGTTGGGACGCTTACACGCCGCCGGGACCGGCACGGTTCGGCTTCGATTTCTGGTATTCGTACGGCGCTTATGACAACCATATGGCTCCGCACTACTGGAAAGATTCGCCCGAGATGATCCGAGTGTCGGAGTGGTCGCTGGCGCACGAGACAGACGTCGCTATCGACTACATTCAGCGCCGCGACCGTTCGAAGCCGTTCGCCCTGTACGTCTCGTGGAATCCGCCCCACCAGCCGTTCCATATGGTGCCGGAGAAATACCGGCAGATGTACGATGACGATTCGCTCGTGCTGCGGCCCAATGTGACCGGCGAAGGAAAGCAGCAGGCGGAGAAGCACCTTCTGCAGTATTACGCGGCCGTTACGGGGATGGACGACCAGTTCGGGAGACTGCTGCAGTCGCTTCGGGACGAGGGGATTGCAGACGATACGATCGTAGTGCTGACTTCGGATCACGGCGAGACGATGGGGGCGCACGGCTGGCTGGAGCATAAAAACATTTGGTACGAAGAGTCGATCGGCATCCCGTTCTTCATCCGGTGGCCCGGGAAGCTGAGAAGGGGCCGGGAGGACGTTCTGTTCAACAGCGCGGACATGGTACCCACGCTGCTCGGATTGTTAGGGATTCCAGTCCCCGAGCGGGTCGAAGGCCGGGATTTATCGGACGTATTCAAGGGACTGGAGGCGGACAAGCCGACTTCGACCTTCATCTGCCACTATCCAGGCTCGGTGAAAGAACACGAGGCGGCGCGCAACCGAGGTCTGGATATCCATGCATACGGCTGGCGGGGCGTTCGGACCGCGAACTATACGTATGTCGTAGACAAGCCTTTCGGAGCGGCTGGGGCGAAACGGCTCTTGTACGATAACGAGAACGACCCTTATCAGATGAACCCCCGGCCAATCGAGGATGCGCGGACCGATCCGGTTGCCCTCGAGCTGGAGCGGCAGCTGCAAGGCTGGCTGAGGAAAATCGACGATCCTTTTATGCTGCAGATTGGGAACGATAACCTGAAGGAGTGAAGTCACATGAATCACAACTTACGCAAAAGCTTGTCGGCCGTCTGCATCGGCGCCGCCTTGACCGTCGCACTGGCCGGCTGCGGCAAAACCGGGGACGGAGCGAAGCCTTCCGCCGAGCAGCCGGGGAAGCCGGCAAGCAAAGAGCCGGTCGAGCTCGTCATCTATAATGCATCGAACTCGGGCGCGACGCTCGAGACGTTCCTCGCGAGCGAAGAGGGCAAGCGGATTACCGAGAAATTCCCGCATGTCAAAGTCAAATTCATCGCCACGGGCAAAGGCACGATGCCGCAGGAAGTGATCGCATCCGGCGAGAAAATCGACCTGATCATCAATTCGGTATTCTCCTTTCCTATCTTGATGGAAGCGGGTCTGCTGTTCGATATGTCCGATCTGCTCAAGAAAAACAAATACGATTTGAGCCGTCTGGAGCCTACGGCGATCGAGTTCCAGAGACAGCTCGCGAACGGCGGCATTTTCGGGCTGCCGATCAGCAATACGGCTGTCGCTTTGTTTTACAACAAAGATCTATTCAACAAGTTCGGCGTCCCGTATCCGAAGGACGGCATGACTTGGGACGAAGTGTATGAGCTCGCCAAGAAGCTTACCCGCTCGGAGGGCGGCACGGATTACTACGGCTTCGCGACGAGATATCCGTTCATGTTCAACGTCAACCAGCTATCGTTGTCGTACCTCGATCCGAAGACGAACAAGCCTACGCTGAACGACGACAAGTTCAAGCTGTTTATCGACAATTTTACGAGATTCGCGCGCATATCCGGCAATGAGAAGGCGACTACCGATTCGTTCAGCAAAGACCAGAAGACGGCGATGATGGCGTTCCAAAGCGGCAACTGGGGATTCGACAGTTGGGATGCGGTGTCGCTCCCGTACTTCAAGGAAGCGCCGGGGATCGGGCCGCAAGTGTACGCCACCTATATGAATATCGCCAGCACGAGCAAGAACAAAGACGTCGCCTACGAAATATTGGCCGATCTGACGTCCGACGAATACCAAATGAAGAAGTCCAAGGCGGGGTCGATGCCGATCGTTACCAATCCGGATATTATTAAAGCGTTCGACCAGGAATCGGGCAAATTCAAAGGCAAAAACGTGAGCGCGTTTTTCCCGGCGAAACGGGCTTCTCCGTCGACGAGAACCAAATACGACGACCTGTTCGAGAAGAAAGTGCAAGCTGCGTTCAACGATATAAGCGCGGGTACCAAAGATACCGTAACCGCGCTGCGCGAAGCCGCTGAAGCCGCCACGAAGGAAATGGCCGCGATAAAATAAGAATAGAAGCCTTGGGGACCGTCATTCGTCTTCAAGGCTTTTTTGCGGCCGATAACGTTTCCAAACCACTCTTAATTTGTGATCCGACGTGGTAAGATGAAGAAAAAATGGTAACCAATCCGCGAGGAGGATGCTATGGGAGGTTCGGGCGATTTCTTCGAGTATCCGCTTTGTATTTACGGACCGACGGAATATTGGAAGGCGAAGTCGCAGTTCAAGTCCTCTGTAAGCCGGGACAACGTATGGACGATGATCGCCGTCGAAGACGGCCGGTTTTCGTTTACGATCGGCAGTATTCCCGGAGTAGCCGCAGCCGGCGATATCGTGCTCTGTCCTCCGCAAACGGAATTTTGCCGCGAGATGATCGATCCGCTGTCGTTTTTCTACTCGCGATTTCGTTACCGGGGGGCCGGGGAGGTCGAGGAGGAACATATCGTTCATTTGCTGCGCAATCTTTACGGGTATAAATTTACGACGCCCGAGCAGGATCGATTGTCCAACAATTACCGGAACTTGCTCGCGGTATACGGGAAGGGGGATTGGAACAGCCGGAGATGGACGACCCACTTCATCAGCGACATCTGGTCGTTGTTCTGCATGCAGGCGGAATCGCTCGTCCAGTACGGCAATATCGTTCACGATCCTCTCATGAAGGCGGCGAAAAGCCGGATCGAGCACCATGCTTTCGAGAACGTCCAGATGAAAGACATCGCCGTACAGCTCGACCTGCATCCCGTTCAATTCACCCGCCGCTTCCAGAAAGTGTTCGGCGTATCTCCTTCGCGTTACTTGTTCTCCATCCGGATGGAGAAAGCCAAGTCGCTGATCATCCAAACCGACTACACGCTGGATCATATCGCTCAGCTGTGCGGGTATGATAACGGTTACTATTTCAGCCGCATGTTCACCCAATATACGAAGATGAATCCTTCGGTTTTTCGCAAGATGCATGCTTTGCCTTCCATTTAACGCGGCATCGACGTGATAAGCCCGGCAACCGGACCTCTGTATGGAAAGAGGGTCGGCCGCGGGGCTTTTTTGTTTGCATCCATTCATACGACCGTAAGAAATGTCAAAAAGAGCAACAGTTTTGCCATGGGAAGCCGGCTTCCTCCCGTGATAGGATTAAGTTGTAAGCGTTTTATTTATGGATGCTTATCGTGTAAGGAAAGGTTTGCTTCGGGGAGAATAAGGGCGAATCCAGGGGGGATGCAAATGAAAAAGGTTTATGCGAAAAGCATCGGTTCGGTTACGGCGGCAGTCCTGCTTGCCTCGCTTGCGACGGCTTGCGGCGGTGGAGGCAATACGGCGGGCAAGGAAGCCGCACAGCCGGCGGGAGAAGCCCCGGCGCGCAAGGAGCCGGTAGAGATCGTGTTTTATTCGCCCAATGCGGGACGAACGCCGGAGCAATTCATGAACGAGAACGGAAACGACATCAAGCAGAAATTTCCGCATGTGACCGTGAAATTCGTTCAGTTCGGCAAAGGAACCGAGACGGCCGACCTCTTGTCGTCGGGACAGCCGATCGATATTATCATTTCCTCTACGAGCACGATCAACGAGCTGGTCAATTACCAGCTGCAGTACGACATATCCGGGCTGATCAAAACATACAAATACGATTTGAGCCGTCTGGAGCCGTCCTCGGTTCAATTTATGAAGGACTATGCAAACGGCGGGATGTACGGGCTGCCGGTCCGGACGAATACGTTCAACCTGTTCTACAATAAAGATATGTTCGATAAATTCGGCGTCGCTTATCCGAAGGAAGGCTCGACCTGGGACGAAATTTACGATTTGGCGCGGAAGCTGACCCGCGTGGACGGAGGCGTGCAATATTTCGGCCTGACTACGTCGTACTCGCATATGTTTACGAATAACCAGCTGTCGGTGCCCGCTTACGATACGAAGACGGATAAAGTGATGATCGAGGACGACAAATTCAAGGCGGTCGTGAACAACTTCTCCCGGTTTTATCAGATCGCGGGCAATGAATACGTGAACGACCTGCTCACGAAGCATATGGCTTTGTTCGAGAAAGACGAGAGAGCGGCCATGTATGCCTACTATGGAAGCCAGATGCTCACTTCGCCCGCGACGTTCAAGTGGGACGTCATCTCGATGCCTTATTTCAAGGAAGCGATGGGGACCGCACCGCAGCAGTCGCCCGCCTACTTCAGCATCGCAAGCATGAGCAAGCACAAGGAGCAGGCGTTCGAAATTCTCGCTTATTTGACCTCCGACGAGTTCCAGCTGAAGCAGTCCAAGGACGGGACGATCCCGACCGTGAAAAGCTCGGACGTCAAAAACGCTTATGCGCAAAACCAGAAGGCGTACGCCGGCAAAAATATCAAATCGTTTTTCCCGGAAAAATCGGCTCCGATCTCGAATAAGGATAAATATAACGGGATCGCGAGCGGCAAAGCGAATACGGCGTTTCAGGAAATCGTAACCGGCAAAAAAGACGTCAATACGGCGCTGAGAGACGCGGCGGAAGCGGCCCGGAAAGAAATAGACGCGGAGAAGAAAAAGTAGCCGTCCCGGTAAGTTGTTAGATCGACAACGACGCATGAACGGCATTGCGAAATTGATTCGGGCTCATCCCTTCGCTTTGCTGAAACAATCGGCTCAGCTGGCTCTGCTCCTTGTAGCCGATTCTCTCGGATATTTCTTTGATCGTATGCGTCGAGTGCATCAGAAGCTCCTTGGTCAGCTGGATTCTTGCTTTGCGCACATATTCGAGCGGGGATAGCCCCAACGTTTTCACGAATAAATGGCTGAGATGACTGACGCTCAAATGGACGTGTCCGGCGAGCTCGTCCAGACGAAGCGGCTCGTCGATATGGTGCTGAATATAATCGCACACCTTCATCACCCGGTGATCGAAGCGGAGCGGCTCGTCCGGCAGCCGGTGCCTCATAATCGTCAGAAATTGCTGCAGCCATTGGTATACAAGGCCCTGCAAGCCAAGGAAGCTCAAGGAAACATCGGTGTGAATCATATGCGTGTTGGCGTCGGACGGAGCAGTTGCCGGCTTCCTGGAGGTAATGAGCTCTCCGAGCGTATCGAACGCCTGCACCGAATGGCGCCATATCGATACGAGCTTCTCCCGCTCCGCCGAGGAAGGAAGCGGCGTCAAGGCGGGAAGGCCGTACAGCGTAACGAGGTCGAGGTTGCCGATTTTCAAATCCGCGCACATCGATAAATAGCGGATCGAGCCTTCACCGGCTTGCAGGCCGATCAGCGTATTGGGAGGGAAGAGGAGCAGATCGCCGGCTTTGGCTGTCTGTTCTTTGCCTTGGACGATCATCCGCCACGAGCCTTCGAATACGAGCCATGCGATCGTATGGGGATACTGCATGTCGGACTTATAGGTTACAGGCTTGTACATGCTCCGAATCCATCGCACTTTGATCTGAAGATAATCGAGATAGAACGATTCGTTGAGGATAAACATGGCCTTTGGCCCCTTCCCGCCATACAAGATTCGAACCGGTATGATGCCATCATAGCATATAGGATGTGCCGGAATATATGTCAAAAAAACAGAACCGGTAGTATCGTGCAATCGAAAGGAGAGGACCGTATGAACAAGCCGAATGTGCTGCTGCTTATGACAGACCAGCAGCGGTGGGATACGCTGAGCTGCTGCGGGAACGAGGCGATCGAGACGCCCTATCTCGATTCGCTCGCCGCCGAAGGCACGTTATTTACGAACGCCTATTCTTGCTCGCCTTCCTGCATTCCGGCCAGAGCCTCGCTTCTGACGGGGATGGACCCCTGGAACACGGGCCTGATCTATTCGACGGGCGGAGGCAAGGCGAAAGGGATGGGTGGAGGATTCGAGCATACGCTTCCCGGCGAATTGGCGAAGGCGGGTTACCATACGTACGGCGTAGGGAAAATGCATTTCGAGCCGCAAAGAGCTTTGAACGGGTTTCACCATACCGTGCTGGACGAATCGGGACGGGTGGGCAACCCCGGCTTCGTGTCCGACTATAGAAGGTGGTTCGATGAACGGAAGACCGGGGACTACGGTTATATCGACCACGGGATTACATGGAATTCCTGGATGGCGAGACCGTACCACGCGCCCGAATTTCTGCATCCGACGAACTGGACGGTGAACGAATCGATCCGTTTCCTGCAGCAGCGCGATCCGGAGAAGCCGTTCTTCCTGAAAACGTCGTTTGCCCGTCCCCATTCTCCATACGATGCCGTTCCGTATTACTTCGAGATGTATATGCGCAAAACATTGCCCAAACCGTACATAGGCGATTGGGCGGGCGTGCACGACGTACGCGCGGTCCATCCCGAAGCTTGGAGAGGAAGACGGTCCGACGAGGAAATTCATCGCGCGCGGGCTGGCTATTACGGCAACATCTCGCATATCGATCATCAGATCGGAAGGCTGTTCTACGAGATGAGAAATATGGGCGTCTATGACAATACGCTCATTATATTTACATCGGACCACGGAGATATGCTCGGGGATCACCATATGTGGCGCAAAACGTACGGCTACGAAGGCTCGGCCCACATTCCGATGATTGTCCGGCTGCCTTCGTCGATGGGGCGCTCCGGGGTGCAAGAATCCGGCAAGGTGGTCGGGCTGCAGGACATTATGCCGACGATACTGGAGGCGGTAGGGGCGGCTGTTCCGCAGGCGGTAGACGGAAGGAGCATGCTGCCGCTAATGCGCGGAGAGCAGGCCGATTGGCGGGCGTACCTGCACGGCGAGCATGGTATCTGTTATTCGGAGGAACAGGAGATGCACTTTTTGACGGACGGAAGATGGAAATATATATGGCTTGCCCGGCTCGGGACGGAGCAATTATTCGATCTGGCCGCCGATCCGGGGGAGTGCGGCGATTTGGCCGGGAGGCCGGAATACGCGGCGGAACTCCGTATATGGAGGGAAAGGCTCGTCCGGACGCTTACGCCGCGGGCGGCGGGGTTGACCGAGGGCGGGCGGCTCGTCTGCCAGGCGGGGAAACCGCGTATCGTACCGCCCAAATTCGCGGAGCGGATGGAGCGCTGGAGCGGCAACCGGGCTACGAATTGAAGGAAATTGTGTAACAGCCGGCGAAATGCTTAATAAGGAGGTCGTGCATATGAATCATATCGAACGCGTATTTATTATCGGCTGGGACGGGGCGGGCACTTTCGTAAGAAACGCCGATACGCCGAACTTGGACCGGCTTATGCGCGACGGGGCATCCGGCTTCGACGTCCAAACCGCTTCGCCCACAATCAGCGCGCAGTGCTGGGGAACGCTCCTGCACGGGGTAGAGCCGGATAAGCACCTTCTGACCAATGAAAAGGTCAGCAGCGAGACTTATCCGGACGACTCGCCGTACCCTTCCGTCTTTCGGGTCGTGCGGGACGCTTATCCCGACGCCGGGCTCGCTTCGTTCAGCGCCTGGTATCCGATCAATCACGGCATTATCGAGACGACGTCAGGCGTCCATAAAGTGTCCATGAAGGACGGCGATTTGGCACACGCCGCGGCCGCTTACATCCGGGAGCATCCCGATCTGAAGCTGATGTTCGTCCAGCTCGATTTGCCGGACGCGGCCGGTCATCGCTACGGGTACGATACACCGGGACAGCATTCGGCGATCGAGGAGACGGACGCGAATATGGGCGTTATTCTTAACGCGATCGAAGAGGTCGGGATGCTCGGGGACGGCCTGATCATCGCCGTGACCGACCATGGAGGGGGCGGAGAGCACCCGACCCGCCACGGCAGCGATCACCCGCTGGACAAGACGATTTTCTGGGTGGCGGCGGGCCCGGGAATCGAGCCGGGCTCGGCCGTTCCAGCCGGGCTCACGATTGCGGATACGGCCGCCGTCGTCGCCCGCGCGCTGGGAGTCACGGCGCCGCCGTCGTGGGAAGCGAAGCTGCCGCAAGGGCTGTTCGCGGATTAGGCACGGAATCTCGAAAAAGTAACGGAGAGCAGGCAGTTGGTTCATATCCGGCTGCCTGTTTTTTGCGTTGCTCGTTCGGGATGACGGTCTGCCGGGACTTTTATTCGCCGAGAAAGGAGTCGGGCGCGAGAAATAGCAGCTGCGACCGACAACTCACGCCGGGATGCATAATAGTCCGGTTTCGCAGGCACCCTATATTTGGCTTGTAATAATGTGGAACTTGTCTCTATGTGGCCGGGGAGGCGAATGCCGTGGGATTTTTGGGGAAGTGGTTGCGGGCGGCGAAGAAGCGGCATAACCGTCCGGAGAGCCGGACGCCGGTCAATCGGCATGCCGACATTCCGGTCAGCGAACATATGCAGGAAAATATGTATCATATGAAATTCGTATTCAGCCAAGCCCCAGACCTCATTATGCGGCAGTTCGTCATCAAGCAGACGGGGGATCAGGCGACGCTCGTCTATTTGGACGGCTTGGTCGATAAAAACTCGATCAACAACAACGTACTCCGCCCGCTTCAATACGAAACCGGTACGGCAGAGAATATCACGGTAACGATCGGCTGCGTGGAAGCGCTGAGCGATTGGCCGGATATCGAGAATGCCATTTTCCAAGGTTACAGCGTCCTGTTCGTGAACGGCCGCAAGGAAGCGCTGCTGTTCGATACGCAAGGATGGCCGCAGCGCGCCATCGAGGATCCGCAAATCGAAACGTCGTTAAAAGGGGCGCATCAAGGGTTTGTCGAAACCGGAAGCCAAAATATCGCCATGATCCGCCGGTATATCCCGAACAGAGAATTGAAAGTGGAAACGATTATCGTCGGACGAAGAGGGAAGACGAAGGTGTCCATCATGTACTTGTCCGACGTTGCCAACAAGGAAGTGCTTCAGGAGTTCTCCGACCGGATTCGGCAAATCGATATCGATTCCGTCATTAATACCGGTGAAGTAGCCGAGATGATCGAGGACAATCCATATTCGCCTTTCCCGCAATTCATTACGACGGAACGACCGGATGCAGCGGTTTCTCATATATTGCAAGGGAGATTCGCCGTGGTGGTCGACCGTTCTCCGAGTGTACTGATCGGACCGGTGACGTTTACGTCGTTTTTTCAAAGCGTGGACGACTACAGCACGCGCTGGCTTACCGCTACGTTCATCAGGCTCATGCGTTTCGCCGGTTTTCTTGTCGCGATCTTCTTGCCGGCGATGTACATTTCGGCGATTTCCTTCAATTACGAGGTTATCCCGTTGAAGCTGATCATCTCGATCGGGGAATCGAGAGAGCGCGTTCCGTTCCCGCCGATCATCGAGGCGCTGCTGATGGAGGTTACGCTCGAAATGCTGCGCGAGGCCGGCGTACGGCTCCCCGCCCCGATCGGGCAGACGGTCGGCATCGTCGGCGGGATCGTCATCGGTCAAGCCGCCGTCCAAGCCGGGATCGTGAGCAATATTATGGTCATCGTCGTCGCTACTACGGCGATCGCCTCCTTTATCATTCCGAACTATGACATGGCTTCCGCCATACGTCTGCTCCGGTTTCCGATGATGCTGATCGCTTCGATGTTCGGGATCGTCGGCATCATTATCGGATTGATGACCTTGATCGGCCATCTGATCTCGCTCGAGTCGCTCGGAACGCCGTACGGCAGTCCGCTCGCCCCGATCCGGTTCGCCGATTGGAAAGATACGTTCGTCCGGCTGCCGCTATGGAAAATGATCAACCGACCGCTTAGCTCAAGGTCTGTTCAACTGAAAAAACAAGGCTCGAATCGCCCCGAAGGTGATGGGAAATGAAAGGGCACGCGAACTACGAGATCAATACGAAGCAGTTTGTTTTTCTCATTCACGGAGTCCAGGTCGGCGTCGGCCAGCTGTCGCTTCCCCGCGAATTGGCCGAAGCGGGAGGGACGGACGGCTGGATGGCGCTCTTTATCGGCTGGGCCGCCTCTGTCGCGGCGAGCTTATGCATCATTCAAGCAATGAAGCGGGTTCCGGGCGGAACGCTGATCGATCTGCTCGCGCAATATTTCGGCCGATGGGCGGGGACAGCCGGAGCGGTGTGCCTTGCCTTGTATTTCGCTTTTTGCGCGACGGCTATTACGATGTCGGCGGGGATCATGATTTCCGGATGGCTGCTGCCGCGGACGCCGCTGTATATGCTGATCGCATTGTTTGCGGTTCCGACGTATTTGATCGTGAGGAATGGAGTTCGCGTATTGGGGCGGTATGCGGAGCTCGTTTTTTTGATGTTCGTGCCACTGTCGCTTTTTTTGCTCATTCCGCTAAGGGAAAGTTATCTACTGCATTTATTCCCGATGTTCAAGGATGGCGTTCAGCCGATTTTGTCGGCGGTCGGCACGACCGTATTTTCCTTTACGGGGTATGAGGTCGCCTTTATCGTCTATCCGTTTTTGCGGAACAAGGAATTCGCCTCAATCGGGATCGTCATCGCGAACACGCTGTCACTTCTCGTTTTCCTGCTCATTACGCTCGTCTGTTTTCTTTATTTCAGTCCCGACGAAATTACGCAGTACAGTCAGCCGACGCTCAACCTGCTCAAGGTGATAGAATTCCGATTTATGGAACGTTTCGATATTTTGTTTCTCGCTTTTTATTTGTTCATGATCTCGACTACCTGGATGCCTCAGCTGTTTTGCGCCGCTTATTCCGCAAGCCGGCTGTTTCGCACCGGCGATATCCGTCTGCCCGTGGCGGTTATGCTCGTGCTGCTCATCGCCTATGCGTTCCTGCTCGAACCGTCGTACGACTTGAATGCGAAGCTGATCGGCCTTATGCAGCAGATCAGCCTGATATTCGCGTGCGCGCTCCCGCTATGTCTGTACGTATATGTGCGAATACACGAACGATTCACAGGGAGGAACGGCAAATGAACCGGAAGAGTCGGCTTGTCCTGCTCGTTCTCCTGGCGTTGAGCTTGTCGGGGTGCGGAGGCGGAGACCGGAAAGATCTCGAGGATTTGACGATCGTTCTTATCGTAGGTATCGATCTGGATGAGAACAACAACGTGATCTTCTACGAATCAAGCCCGGTGTTCAGTAAAGAGGCCAAGGACAAGGAGGAGCAGTACGGCGTCAAAGCGATGACGTTCCGCGAAGCAAGGGAAAAGTTCGATACAAAGGTAACAGCCCTAACGGTAGGCGGCGAGATCGAGCTTGTCCTTCTGGGCAAGAAGCTGCTGGCCAGCGACGATTGGTTCCGGCTGCTCGACATCTTCTACAGGGAAGAGAAATCGACCGTTTCAGCTAGAGTCGTGGCTGTCGATGGCCCGGTCAAGGACATCATCTATGAAAAGGCTGAAAACAAGCCGCGTCTCCCGCTCCATTTGACGAAGCTGATCGATACGAGTTACCGCAGAAATTTGACGGTGAAGACGACCTTGCAAGAATTGCGCCGGCAAGTCACGGATAAGGGATTAACCCCTTCCATATCCGAAATTAAGAAAGGGAAGGGGTTGGAGCTAAAAGGGACGGCGCTGCTGGATGAACGAGGAAAGTATGCGCTACCGCTCGGTATCGAGGAGAATGCCTTGTTTCATATCCTGATGGGTCGCCGGGTCGGAGAGATGACGATAACGATCTCGATTCCCGACGCCGAGCGGAGCACAGGCAAGATCGAAACGAACAAGCTGAGCTTCATGGCCGAGCGGATCTCGACCAATACGAGATCGTCATACGAGAAAGGCCGGTTTCATTTCGACTTGAATGCGTCTCTTGGCGTTAATATGGTCGAGCGGCTGTTCGCCGATGATCCATCGATCGATTTGGAGCGGATCATCGCGGAGCAGCTGCGAATGAAGCTGAAGGCTCTTATCGCCAAGTTCCAAGCGCATCGGATCGATCCGCTCGGACTGGGAATGTATGCGCGGGCGTTTCACTACAAGGAGTGGAAGCAAGTACAGGAACATTGGGGAGAAGAGTTGGCGAAATCCGATATTAACGTATCCGTGAAAGTGGAAATCAAGAAAAAGGGAGCCGTCAAATAACGGTCGCAAGCGACGTTGGATTCAAGCCGTTACGGGGGTAGCTGATGAAGAAATATGCCTACAACGAGATCACCTTGATGCAATACATTATGTTCATCCACGGTGCCCAGCTGGGTGTCGGCATCCTTCAGCTGCCCCGCGAATTGGCGGAAAAATCGGGTACGGACGGCTGGATCGCGATCGTACTCGGTTGGGTGCTCGCTGTTGCATCAAGCTTAATGATCGTTCAAGTGATGAAAAGCTGTCCGGACGGAACATTGCTCGATTTGCTTGCCCGGTATTTCGGCAAATGGACCGCAAGAGCGGCGGCGATTGTGTTTGCCGCCGCATTCGGCTTTATCGCACTCAGTATTATGCTGCGGGCGATTTTATTCATTAAAGCATGGCTGTTGCCTCTAACGCAGGATTATAAGCTGTTCATCCTGTTTGCGATCCCGACTTACGTCATCGTCCGGAACGGTCTTAGGGTGTTGGGACGGTATGCGGAGTTCGTTTTCTTCATATTGATGTGGATTCCGTTTCTATATTTGTCTCCTCTCGGGCAAAGCCACTGGCTTTATATGCTGCCGCTGCTGAAGGAGGGCTGGATGCCGGTGCTCCAGACCGTACAACTGACTCTTTCTTCCTTTCAAGGCTTCGAGCTCGCCTTTTTTTTGTATCCGTTTCTGCAGAACAAGCAGAGGGCGTCCATGGGCATTGTGGTAGCCAATACGTTGACCATGCTCGTATATGCAGCGATCACGATGATTTGCTTCGCCTACTTTGGCCCGGATGGAATTGTTACGGTCAACGACCCGACCCTCAGCGTGTTGAAAGTGATCGAATTCAAGTTTATGGAGCGGGTGGAAATCGTGTTCCTCGCTTTCTACTTGTTCGTCATTTCCACGACCTGGATTCCGTATTTATATTGGTGTGTCTTCTGTACGACCCGGCTGCTGGGCAAGCAAAACCACAGCCCGCATCTGCTTCTGTATTTGCTGGCGGCCTCGATGTTCACCATGCTGTATGAGACGAACTTCAATGAGAACGACATGTGGCAGAAAACGTACTCGCAATTTGGTTTGGTTTTTGCGTTTATAGTCCCATTTTTTCTATGGATGATTTTGCGGATGCATCCCGCCGCCAGAAAGAGGAAAAACGCATGAGGCGCTCGATGCCGATTATGCTCCTCGCGGTATTGCTCGCAATCGTGCCGGGCTGCGGCGATCGGAACGATCTCGAGGAAATCACGCTCGGATTGATGCTGGGCGTCGACATGGACGAACAAGACCGTATCGTCTACTATTTGTCCAGTCCGGTGTTCAGCAAAGAGGCGAAGAAGAAAAACGAGGAATACGCTGTAAGGGCGATAACGATGCGCGAATCGAGAGGGAAATTGGACACATTGGCTACAGGCTTGACGGTGAGGGGCAAAGTGCAGCTGCTGCTGATCGGGAAACGGCTGCTGCAGCAGAAAGACTGGTTTTCTTTGCTCGATGTCGTATACCGTGATACGAAATTCGCCGTAAATGCGAAGGCGGTAGCCGTCGACGGCGCGGTTTCGGATGTCATCTTCTTCTCTCCGCCGGACAAGCCCCGTCTTCCCCAACATATGGTCAAGCTGATCGATACGGCCAACCGCCGAAATATCACGGTCAAAACTACGCTGCAGGAGCTGCACCGGCAAAAGTTCGAGAAGGGGATGACCGCATCGATTTCGGAGGTGAAGAAAGACAAGGACGTAGTCGTGAAAGGGACGGCGCTGCTTGACGAGCATGGGAATTACACCGGTTCGCTCGGCTCCCAGGAAACGGCTCTGCTGCTCATGCTGCAGCGGCGTACGAAAGGGGATTTGTCGCTCATGTTCTCCATTCCGTCCGAGAAAGACGGCGGCGCAATCGATACGAGCCAACTCAATCTGGAAGTCAACAGCTTGAAGGTAGACGTACGGACTGCATACGAGCAGGACAAGTTCCGTTTCGATATCAGCGTCCACATGATGTTCGGACTGGTGGAGCGCTTGTTCCGATATGACATAAGGGAGCATTCTGCCAAGCTGCAGCGATCGATCGAAGAGCAGATGAAGAAGCAGCTGGACGGCTTAATGCGCAAATTTCAAGCCGAACAAATCGATCCGATCGGCTTGGGGCTGTATGCCCGCGCGCATCAGTACGACGCCTGGAAGCAAGTGCAGGACGATTGGGGCGGGCAGATGGCGAAAGCCGACATCAACGTTTCCGTCAAGGTGAAGCTGAAAAATATGGGTGCGGTAAAGTGAAAGGTACGGTCACGGAGCAAGTTATGACTTTGGGTACCCGTTCGATCTGTTTGATCTTGTTCTGGCAGGCGTATTCCTGGCTTTGCTGCGGGAGCTGTCCGGTTATGGCTGCCGATCGGCGTTCATTTTACATGGAACGCGTTCAATAATGTGATCGGTGTGAAGGATAGCTTCGTCCTGATCGAGTTCGGACCTAGAATTTTCGTTCAATCATGCTTTCCGGTTCCCGCACATCAAGAAGCTGTGCTACGATAATGGGAAAATGCGGCAAAAGCATGCTGCAGCTGCTCAGGAGGATTTTCCATTGGACCAGAAGGCAAAACGTACCGTATTCGGATTGTTTCGCGATCCCGTGTTCTTGCATTTTATAAAGTCGGTTGGCAAGTACAAGCTGCATTACGCAGGAGCGATCGGTTCGCAAGTTGCACTTACGGTCGTGTCCCTGTTGTTCGCGGAGGCGGGAAGACGATTGTTCGACCATGCCCCGAATGTGCCTGCGAAGGTACTCATCATTGTGCTTACCTCTTTTGTGGTATTGACGCTGTGCCGCATCGGGCTCCGATTCTGCAACGAATGGTTGAGGTCTTACTTGAACGAATCGGTCGTGTACGAGATGCGACGTAACATTCTCAACCATTTGCAGCGTCTGCCGCTCGGCTTTCATGAACAAACCCACAGCTCCAACTCCGTCAATGTGATGCACAACGAGCTCGAGATCGTCAAAAACTTTCTCGTTGCGGATATTCAGAAGCTTATCGCACTGCCCATTTCTTTCATTATTGTGGGCATTTATCTGCTTACCGTCCACCCGCTTCTCGGCATGATCGCCTTCTCTATCGGACCTCTCCAACTGCTGAGCAATCTGGTAATGAAAGAGCGGTTCATGAACGCCGCACGGCTGCAGAACGAAGTGACGCGGGATATTTTCTTTCGGATCGGCGAGACGCTGCAGGGCATCCGAGAGGTCAAGGCGAACCAGCTGGAAAACCGCGTCGACGCCAAGATGCTCGATCTGCAGCGCAAAGGCGTAGATTATAACGTCCTGCTGACCAAGCTCGGGTCCATCCGGGGGATCAGCAAAGACATCCCGGGTCAGATCGGCTATGTGGCCGGACTTGGTGTAGGCGCTGTCATGATGGCCTCCGGTCATATCGGAGCGGGCGGGCTGGTCGCGTTCATCACGCTGCTGGATAAAGTGGCCGAGCCTTTTACGACGGTGGTTGAAGTGATCGACAATCTGCAGCGGTTTATTGCCGGTGCCAATAAGCTTCATCAGGTGATGGGGCTGCCGGAGGAAGATGTGGAGTCGGGTATTCCGATGCCGGATGCAGCGCCGGAAATCGCGTTCCGGGGGGTCTCATTCGCATACCTCGAAGAGCATCCGACGCTCCGAAACGTTTCGTTTACGATACCGGCAGGAAAGACGGTCGCGCTGGTCGGGCCGAGCGGAGCGGGGAAAAGCACGATTCTGAAGCTGCTGTACCGGTTTTACGAGCCGGAGCGAGGCGGAATCGAGATCGACGGCATGCCGCTGAACAGCTATTCGATCGCTTCTTTGCGCAGCTCGATGGCGCTGGTGTCCCAAGACATCTATTTATTCGATTCCACGGTAGAAGATAACATTACTCTCTCCGGCGCTGCGGCGTCCCGGGAGCAGGTGGAACGGGCCGCCAGTCTCGCTCAGGCCCACGACTTTATCGTCAAGCTGCCGGAAGGGTACGATTCGCGCGTCGGTGAACGCGGGCTGAAGCTGTCTCACGGGCAGAAGCAGCGTATTTCCATTGCCAGAGCCATATTGCGGCGCGCTCCGATTCTCATCCTGGACGAACCGACATCGGCTCTTGATGTGGAGACGGAGCAGTCGTTCCAGCGGGATTTGGGCGAATGGGCGGAATCCTGCACGAAAATCATCATCGCCCACCGGCTGTCAACCGTCCGACAAGCGGATCTGGTCGTTTTTATTGAAGACGGCGCAGTAGCCGAGATAGGATCCCCATCCGAGCTTCTGCAGCGGGGCGGCAAATTTCGCAGCTACTGGGAAAAGCAGACCGCCTATTCGTTCAGCGCGGTATAAAGGGGGAATCAGAATGGACTTGTCAAAAATATTTGGCTTCAACTCGATCCGATCCGAAAGGATAGCGGAATTACGTCTCCCGGGAGTCCGAACCGCGCTCCGGCTATGGTTATGGCGGCCGCTTCTATACAGCTCCATCGCGCGGTTCGGCATGTTTTCTCAAGTAAGACAAGTGCCACCTCAAATAAATCGTTCCTAACAAGTAAAACGGAGCGGAATACCAAAGTTTCCAGCCCTTATATACCAAGTAGCCTGTTAGTTGGGAAAGCCACTCGAAAAATAGCGAAATGAAGACCACTGCGGCCAAATACGCAAGAAATGGCCGCTTTTCTATTGGCATGAAGTTTATGAATATAATGCCGAACGAAGGAGGCAGCGTTGCTTGAAGGAACAGGTCCAAGAAATTCATTTGGGGCTCCACGAAATCGTAGAGGTCCAAAATGAGTCCGAAAACAAGGTCCGAGTAAACCGTTATAGC
The DNA here is from genome assembly GCF_005938385.1 of Paenibacillus mesophilus. Lineage (GTDB taxonomy): Bacteria > Bacillota > Bacilli > Paenibacillales > NBRC-103111 > Paenibacillus_AB > Paenibacillus_AB mesophilus. The sequence goes on along the minus strand of NZ_VCRA01000013.1, from coordinate 214,018 downwards.
CGCTAACCATCCCCACGTTATATATATTTCTTTTCTCGTTATACGCTTCGGCATAAACCAAATGATTAGAATCGTGAAGGCCAGCGAAATGTAACCAAACCAAATTCCCATTGTTTCACTCCTTCGAATGGAATTATTATCTCTATCATGGAAATATTTATGCGCTCCATACGGCTGGCTGCGGATGATCGGAAATTGCGGACCTCCCCTATTTTTTTGCGCGCTGATCCGGGCGGGATCCTTTATAATAGTCTTTAGCGTAACTCGGGTCAATCAATCTTCATAGAAGGAGCGCGCATACGATCATGGAGCATAGTCAAACTGTCGTACAGCCTTTCGAGAAGCACCGGATCGTCGCGGAGAATACGTCGGATACGATTGTTCTGGTCGATAACGAAGCCGTGGTCCGCTACGTATCCCCCTCCATTCGGGCATTAACGGGTTACAGCGTCGAAGAGTATGAAGGAATGGATGCTTTCGATATGCTTCACCCGGACGATGTTAGCCGCGTCCGGTTATCTCATGCGGAGGCCGTCAAATCCAAGCAGCCGGTCGATTTGGAGTATCGGCTTGTCCATGTGCAGGGTCATACGGTTTACGTCGAAGCCAGAGTGAAGCCCGTTCTGGACAAAGACGGCAATGTACAATATGTCGTGGCTGTCGCGAGAGACGTGACCGAGCGGAAACAGACGGAGCAGCTGCTGGAAAATATTTTGGATAATGTAAACGCCGCGGTAGTTTCGACGGATAAAGATTTTTCCCGGATGACGTTCTGTTCCGACAGCATCGAGAAAATATTCGGACTGCCCAAGCAGGAAGTGATCGCCAAACCTATCCTTATGCATACCCATATGCACCCGGACGACGATTCCCTTCTTATGAACGAAGTGAAGCAGCAGCTCGATCAGGGGCTGCCCGTTGTCCAAACGCTCCGATTGATTCATCCGGGAGAAACCCGTTGGATCAAAATCACGATGCATCCGTATTTGGATCATACGGGCGCCATCGAACGGATCGACGGCATCATGATGGATGTTACCGATAAGAAGCGCTCCGAATTGGCGCTGGAGGAAAGCGAGCAAAGGTACAAGTCTTTGTTCGAGAACAATTTGGACGGTGTTTTTTCGATCGAGTTGAACGGCTTTTATTTTGTCAATGCGAACCGGTCTTTCGAGAAGATAACCGGCATCCGAATGGATCAGCTTAGCGATCGCTGCTTTATCGGTTTAATTGCCGACGAGGATCATCCGTCCGTCTATGAAGCGCTTTTCCAGGTGATGCAGCAAAGAGAGTCGAAGGATATAGAATGCCGGCTCACCCGTTCCGGGCAGGACGAGAAGATCGTAAGCATTACGTTTGTTCCGATCTTCTTATCCGGCGAGCTGAACGGCATCCATGGCATCGTAAAAGATATTACGGAACGGAAAAGAGAAGAGAGGGAATTGATCCGCAGCGAGGAGAGGTATAAATCGCTCCAGCAAAGCTTGAATCGGTTTTCCAGCGATCTCGCCAACGTCATGAAAGTAGCGGAGCTGGAAAACCGGCTCATCGATGAGGTCAAGGCCGTGCTGCAAGTGCGCCGGATATCGATCGAGGAAGTGCCGAGAGGACGGGAGCACGCTCTCGCGGGCATGCCGGACGTATGGATCAAAATCGGCGAGAAGCAGCAGCCCGTCTATTTACGGATCGAGATGGAACACGAGATGCTTGCGATCGAGGAGGAATGGCTGGAGACGGCCGTCCATTACGTTACGATTCTGTATGACAATCTGCATCTGATCGAAGACTTGATGAAGCGGCTCGAGGACATGGTAACCAAGAAGGAAACGCCCAAATGGATGCTGAAGCTGTTATTCCGGCTGTCGGAGAAGGAACGGACCTCGTTATCCGGCGATTTGCACGATTCGGTGCTGCAGGATTTGATTATATGGTACCGCAAGCTCGAATCGCTGCGATCGTCCGCGTCGTTCGCCAAGGAAACGAAGCAGGAGCTGATCCGCATCGAGGAGGGCTTGCTGGACGCCATTCATCAGATCCGGATTACGTGCAACGAGCTGCGACCTCCTTTTCTGCTCAAGATGGGGCTTGCCGAATCGTTGAGAAGCCTGTTTTCGTATACGCGCATGTTTTCCAATTATGAGATCGAATTTTCGGCGGAACAAATGGATTGTGCATTAAATGAAGAGCAAATTCTCGGCGTATACCGGATCGTGCAAGAGCTGCTGAACAACGCGACCAAGCACTCCGAGGCGAACAAAGTGACGATGGCGCTGACAGGCGGAAAGGACCGGCTACATTTCTCCTATTCGGACGACGGGGTCGGGATGGATTTGTCCGCATTCGAAGGCTCGTTTCAGCATATGGGCATTGCGGGCATCGAGAAAAGAGTGCTCAGTCTGGAAGGGGAAGTGGGATTGAAATCCGCTCCGCAAGCCGGGTTTCACGTGACGATTTCGATTCCGCTAAATACTCAGCTTAAAGGTGAACGCTATGGAAATCTTATTGGTTGACGATCATCGGTCGGTCGTGGAAGGAACCCAAATGCTGATCGAATCGGAGCCGGACATGAACGTTACGATCGAGACGGATGTGTATCGCGTGCCCGATTTGGTGCGGCTGAAAAAATTTGACGTCATGCTGCTCGATTTATACATGCCGAATATGAACGGTGCCGATCTGACGCGCAAACTGCTCGACTACGTCCCCGATGCCGTCATTCTCATCTATTCGGGCTTCGATATCGCCCCTCATTTCAATCTGCTTATGGAATCGGGCGTCTCCGGCTTCATCGCCAAGACGTCCACGCGCGAGCAGCTGATCCAAGCGATACGCTGCGCCGCGCGCAAAGAGGCGATCATCCCGATGCAGCTGCTCAAGCAGCTGAGGCGTCAGGAGATCGTCGTGCTCGGAGATACGGACAGCGAGAAAACAACGATTACTCCCGATGAAGAAAAGCTGCTTCGGGAATTGGCCAAAGGGAAAAGCAACAAGGAAATTTCCAAAACGTTGATGATCAGCCAGCGCTCCCTGGAGTACAGTTTGACGGAAATTTTCCAGAAGCTGCATGTCGGGTCGCGGGTGGAAGTGATCAAAAAAGCCAAAAGCATCGGGATTTTGCCGACGGAAGATTTGTATTAGTAGGATGGGGCCGGTGGATACCGGCCTTTGATTACTTTATCGGGTTAAGACCCCCGCCTCTATAGGCGGGCTTTGAATCAGGTGGAGTCGGGCCCCCGCCAAAGTACTCGGAATTAGCTTTGAAGCTTCTCTTCACTTTGGCGGGATTTCGTGTGTCTCCATCTGATTCCCCGATGTTCAGCCTTGGCTGAACGAGTTCACTCGTCGATGCAGCTCATAACCATGTTATGGAATAAATTGCGTGTATAGAGCTTATCCGTCACAATCGGAAAATACGCCCACAGCAGATCATATTCAGGCTCGATCAGCAGTCTGACTCCGCCTGCTCCGCCATGATCATACGCACGTGCCGATCGCAAGCAGCCGCTGTCATCCTGCTTCATGCTGCGCACGTTCCAGCCGTAGCCCCATGAGCCTTCTCTGAAAACAATTCCGTTGGAAGTGGCGGGAACGCCGGGAATTTGGTTTTTCACCATTTCGCGTACGGTGATCGGACTTAGTATTCGCGTATTGCCGTAGCGACCGCCGTTCAAAAACATTTGCCCGAAAATGGCCATATCCATCACGGTCGAATAGGCACCCCCGGAAGCCGACGGATCCCGCAGTGCTGCGGGTGTGCCGAACCATTTGCCCCCTACCAAGCTCTCCTCTCTTCTGACCGCTCTTCCAAACCACGCATCCGGGACTGTGTAAAACGTATCCTTCATCCCAAGCGGTGCAAAAATGCGTTCTGCGGCAAAATGCTGCAGCGATTGTCCGCTTACACGTCTGACAATTTCGCCTAGCAGCTGGTAGCCATAATCCAAGTAACGCATCTCCGTCCCGGGCGGTTTCCACAGCGGAGTTCCATAGCCGAGATATAAATATTTATGCCCATTCGGATGCGACGTCGGCTCCGGTTCGGGAACAACAACCCCTTCCTGCTCCTGCTTGATCACAAACTCGCGCACATCGTCCGGGCGCAAGCCCGATGTATGCGTGAGCAGATGATGGAGGTTGACGGCCGCCTTCTCCTCCCCGATAAATTCGGGTATAAACCGATTCACCGGATCGAATAAATCCAATTTCCCGTCCTCAACGAGTATCATGATGCAAGTGGCCGTGAGCGGTTTCGTTAACGAAGCGAGAGGAAATAACGAATCTTTCTCCAAACGCGGCGCCCCTTCATCCGGAGTCAACGGACCGTAGGCGTTGTGGGAAACGATCACCCCTTTCCTCGCTACCAGCATAGCGGCAGCCGGCGTCGCTCCCTCCTCAACCCACTGCTTCACTCTGTTCTCCAAATAGTCCACTCGCACCGACCGCATCCCGACTTGCTCCGGCGTACCTTCGTGCAGCTTCGAATCGTTCATTCGCAAGATCACCTCTCTGAAAATTGAATGCGTTTGGCGAAATTCCTACTTCTACCAAGGCCATTGTATCATTACTTGTTTTGGCAAATAAAGGATTGTTCCGTTATAGTCATTTCTCCGGCCTATACCCAAAAAAAAGCGAAGCAAATTGCGCGGAGTCCGCAAATATTTGCGTGTGCACGTAATTCGTTTGCGCGTTGACGTGTCCGGATCTGCATTATGATGGTTTCATGCCAATCAGATGCATTCGCAATCAATAGGGAGGACGAAACAAATGATCAGCCTTGACCAAGTATCCAAAGTGTTCGCTTTGGACGCGGGTAATTTCCCCGCCTTGAAGCCAAACGATATTCGCATCAAGAAAGGGGAGTTCATCGCCATAATGGGGCCGAGCGGCTCGGGCAAAAGTACGCTGCTGCAATTGATCGGGGGCCTCGATCTTCCGACGTCCGGACAAATTACCGTCGACGGGGTTCGGCTGAACGAGCTGAACGAGAAGCAGAGAACGCTGTTCCGCCGGACGAAAGTAGGCTTCGTGTTCCAAAATTATCAGCTGCTGCCGATGATGACCGTGGCCGAGAACATCGGCCTTTCCATGGCGGCCAATAAAGCCCCCAAGGCGGACATCCAAGCGAGAGTCCAGCAGCTGCTGAAGGACGTCAATCTGGAAGGGAAGCAATCCCACTTCCCGTCGCAGCTAAGCGGAGGGCAGCAGCAGCGCGTGGCGATCGCGAGGGCGCTCGCGATGAAGCCGCGCCTTATACTGGCGGACGAACCGACGGGCAATCTGGATCGGCAAAACGGAGAAGGCGTTCTGCAGCTTCTGTCGCGGCTGAACAAGGAAGAACAAATCACCATCGTGATGGTGACGCATGATCGGCATGCGGCGAAAACGGCGGATCGGATCATCATGATCCGGGACGGGGAAGTCGTGCAGGATGGACCGGACGGAGGGGACTGGAATTGAATCTGTGGCAGACGGCATGGCGTAATTTAATGCGGCGCAAGCTGCGGACACTGCTTACTCTATTGTCCATTGTCATCGGAGTTGCTTCCACGTTTGCGGTAATTGCTTCCGTAGATTCAGCCAAGAAAGCATTTCCGCTGTATTTGAAGGCGGTATTCGGCAAAGCGGATTTTAACATTAACGGTACGGAAGCGTATTTCTCGGAAGAGGTGCATAAAGAAGTCGAGAACATGAAGCAAACGGCTTCTATCGCGGTTTTAAAGCAAAATACGAAGCTGCATCTCGAACAGGAGGAAATTTCCTCGATTCAGAAAAGAGTCGATCTGACCGGGTACAGCAAACTGGATACGCCGGTTACGGATTTCAAAGTGATCAAAGGGAGCCTGACGGCGGGCGGCGCCATCATTACGGACCGGACGGCGAAAGTATGGAAATCCGACGTCGGCGACACGCTTTCCTTCGACACGGACAATGGGAGAAGAGAGATTCCGATATCCGCCATCATCAAGTATACAGGCGAACTGATGGCTCCCAACAGCTGGGGGATGGCCAAGTATCATCCGTGGTCGGTGGCCGTACCTCTGAGCGTTGTCCAGGATTGGTTCGGGCTGCAAGGGAAAATCGAGAACGTGCAGATCAAGTCCGCGCACGAATCGGATCGGAGCGCTGCAGCGCGGCAGGTGGATGAGCTCGTCAAACGTTACGGCAATATTTATATGCAGCCCGTCATCCTTGATTTCGATTCCCTCAAAGAAGCGGATACGTTCTTTCTCGCGCTGTATTTTGCCGGGGCGCTGGGGATAGCGCTGAGCGCGTTTATCATTTTCAACTCCATGTACGTCAGCATTAAAGAGAGAAGGAACGAATTCGCCGCACTCAAGACGATCGGGTACACGCCCGAGCAGCTGCAGGCGTTTGTCTTGTTCGAGGTATTGCTGCTTTCCATCATCGGTACCGCCGTCGGTCTATTGTTCGGATACGGGCTCGCCATCGGATTAAAGAGCCTCATCTTCCGAGTGTTCGGCGTCGTGGACGACGGAAGCATCATGCTAGCCAAAGCCATTGCCGTCTCCGTCCTTGCCGGCACGCTCGTTCCCGTAGCGGCTGCGCTGTATCCGATCCGCCAGGCGGGCAAGGTCGGGGTGATCGAGGCGTTGAAGGAAAACCGGACCGGGGGGGCGTCCCGGAACAAGTGGCAGGGTGTCATCGGAGCATTGCTCATTGCGTCGGGATTTTTCATCCACCATTTGATCGTAATCGTCCCTTTGATGATCGGTGTCGTTCTGGTGTTCCCGTATTTGTTTAGCATGTTCGTCTTTCTGTTAAGTCCGGTCTACCGGCTGCTGTTCGGCTTCAGCGGTCAGATGGCCGCGAGCAATTTAAACCGGAATCGGGGCCGCACGGCGATGACTTCCGTCGTCCTTTGTCTGGGCATTACGATGGTCGTCATGGTGAGCTCGCTGAACTCCGCGCTCATCCAGACTTTCGAAAGAGTCATTTATTCCTCCTACGGCGGAAACCTGGATATCCATCTACATCATATTGAGAAAACGGATTTGGAGCAGCTGAGAAACATTCAAGGCGTGGCCGAGGCACAAACGTACCCCCAATATTCGGCCATCTGGATGATGCACGATCAGAAACGGAAGCTGCCCGTTTACGGGGTAGGGGAAGAGTGGGCGGATCGGTTCCCGCTGTTCGTCGCGTCAGGGAGCAAGCATAGCGATATGATCAAGCAGCTGCACAAGAATGAAATCATTCTGGATAAGAGTGCCTATGGAGTGTGGGGCGGCAAGATAGGGGAAAAGATTGAGCTTACGACGCTTCATGGCGTCGAGGCGTTCACCGTGGTCGCGGTTGTCGAAACGATGAAGCATGGCGGTTACGGCGCTTTTATGGGCAAAGGTCATTTTAGTGACAGCTTCGGGCTTAAGTATGAACGGAATGCGCTCGTCATCAAAGATCCGAATACGACCCCGCTGCAATTGAGGGAAAACATCTTTAATCAATTCGGGGAAAGGATCGAAACGATGTTCGGGCCGGAAGATGCGGTTTCGGTCATTAGCGGTGCGTATACAGGTGCATTCTCCGTGGTCAACGCTCTTATTCTCCTATCTATCGTAATCTCCAGCATCGGAATTACGAATACGCTGCTCATGAATATTATGGAGCGGATTCGTGAACTGGGGATGATGCGCGCGGTTGGCGTTACGCGCAGCCAAGTGATCCGAATGATCCTATTCGAAGGGCTGGGCATCGGGATTACGGCCACCGTGATCGGCTGCGTCTTCGGCGTAGTATTGATCTATCTTACCTCCACTTTCCTGGAGATCAACTCCTTGAGCTATACATTTACCGTTTCCTGGATCATCATAGTGCTCGTAGGCTTGTTCGGCATCCTGATCAGCTTGATTTCCAGTCTTACCCCGGCATCCAGAGCGGCCAAAACCCGGTTAAGCGAGGCGCTTCGATATGAGTAAACGAATGATGATCGTGTCCATCCTGTTGATGTCCGTGCTCCTGTCGGCCTGCGGGTCCAAGCCGGCATGGGATAACGAAGAAGTATCCGCCGTCAGTCATACGATACTGACGGACGAAGTAACTGCGGAATGGACGCTTGACGGCAGTCAAGTGTCCGGATCGGGCGTGGAGAAGCGGATTCGACTCGAAATCAAGAAGAAGGACGGCGCCCGGATCGACGAGTTCGATGTGAGTCACGAGAAGCTGCTTCATCTGATCGTCATCAGCAAAGATTTATCTTACTTCAATCACATTCATCCTGAATATAAAGGGAACGGCATGTTCGAGATCGCGAATCGCTTCCCCGCGGGGGGCGAATACAGGCTGATTGCCGATTTTAAGCCGACCCGCGGCAGCTCCATGACGAAAATGGCTTGGGTGCGGGTCGAAGGAGCAAGCGCGGCACCGGCTCCGGTCATCCCGGATGCGAAGCTGGACAACGTTTTCGAGGGGAACAGGGTCAAGCTTTCGATCGATCAGCTGGAGGCCAACAAAGAACTGACGCTGAAGTTCTCGATTGCGGACAGTGCGACCGGGCAGCCGGTTGCCGACCTCGAGCCCTATTTAGGCTCGATCGGGCATGTGGTCATTTTGACCGAGGACGGGGAGCGTTATGTTCACGTCCATGCGCTGGACGGGCAAGGAACGGGGCCTGACGCGATTTTCGAGACGACATTTCCGAAGAGCGGGATTTACAAAATATGGGGACAGTTTCAAAGAGAAGGCCGGGTGTTCACTTCATCCTATGTCGTCCATGTTCCGTAAGCAGCTGCTATTCGAATGCCGGTTAACGGCTGGAACCCAAATAGAGGAGCAAGTCGAATGTTCAGGTTTATAGCTCGAATCATCGTGTATACGTGTGTTATCGTCGTGTCCATAATCGGTATAGCGCTTCTGATCGGTTATATCGACAAAAGATTGTTCCGGGGAAGTTCCGAATAGAACGTTAGTCGGTCTACATTATACCTTACATAAGTATTGTATGGGGGATAAAATGAAACTCGAATTGCTGCTCCCTAAAGCGTTATCCAAACAAGGGTCCGAACCTCATCGCACCGGGTCGGCGTCATCGGTATTAAAGCCGTTTATGGCCTATGCGAGGAAGGAAACGAAGCTGTATGCATGGGCGTTCGTCGGGAGCTTGTTCCGGTTCCTGATCCCGCTCGCCGTTCCTTTGATCATCAAATACATTTTCGATCATTTGCTGCAGAACGAAGCGTTCACCCGCACGGAAAAATTGGAGCAGCTGTTGTTCATCGCCGTCTCGATGCTTGTCGTGTTCCTATTCATCCGGACGCCGATGGAGTACGTGCGACAATTTTGTCTGCATCGGGCCAACAACAATACGATCAAAGCGCTTCGCAAAGACGCTTTTCAAAAAGTGCACTCCCTGGATGCAAAGTACTTCGCGGACAATAAAAGCGGTGAAATCGGGACTCGTTTTTTTGACGATATCGAGAAAGTAAGAGGTTTTATGACGGCGGTTATGGCGAACGTCTGGATTGAACTGATCGTGCTGCTGTTCGTCATCGCCGCCATGACGACGTTAAACGCCAAGCTAACCGTACTGGCCGTTTTGCTGGTAGGCTTTCAATTCGGGTTGGCCCATGTTCTGTCCAAAAGGTTTAAAACGACAACGCGAAGCATGATGAATTACCGCTCGGTGTTAAGCGGGTTTATTTTCGAGAAAATCCAAGGCGCGTTTATATCGAAGCTGTTCGCATCGGAGAAGCGGGACAAAGAAGAGCTAGACCGGCATTTGAACCGTTACGAGGTATTGACGGATAAGCATGCCAGGCTGAATGCGATCATGTTGGCTTCCGTGAACGTGTTAAGCGACATGACCCCCTTCATTGTCGTTCTGATCGCCAGTCTTTTCGTTATAGACGACAGCTTGACGATCGGCAGCTTGATCGCGTTTTTCGCCTACGTGGATAAAATGAGAAGTCCGGTCATCGCATTGGTTCAAGCCTTTCCCGCCATAACGGAAGGTACGGTCGCTTTGCAACGAATATTCGATTTCCTCCGCGTTCCGTCTACGATTCAAGAAAAAGAAAATGCGGTGGAATTCAAGCGGTTTGCGGATCGCATCGAGTTCCGGGACGTTTCGTTCTCATACAACGGACATAGCCCCGTCATTAAAAACGTATCGTTTACGATTGAGAAAGGGAAAACGTATGCTTTCGTCGGCGAAAGCGGGGGCGGCAAAAGCACCCTGCTGCAGCTGCTGATCCGGATGTATGATGCGAACGAAGGGGAAATCCGGATAGACGGCGTCAATATTAAGGACTATTCGCTGGCAAGCCTCCGGGATCATATGGGGATCGTTACGCAGGAAAGCTTCCTGTTCAGCTCTTCCATCAAAGACAATATCAAAATGGCGAAGCTGGACGCGACGGACGAGGAAATGATCGCCGCTTCGACCAAAGCTTATGCGCACGATTTTATTTCACCGCTTAAGAACGGCTACGATACGGAAATCGGCGAAAGAGGGATTAAGCTGTCGGGCGGCCAAAAGCAGCGCATCGCCCTTGCCCGCGTGTTTCTTAAAAATCCGTCGCTGCTCATCCTGGACGAGGCGACGAGCGCGCTTGACAACGAAAGCGAGAAGCTGGTTCAGCAATCGATCAATGAGATTGACCGAGATAAAACGATCGTTATGATTGCTCACAGGCTATCCACGGTTATAAATGCCGATACGATATATGCCATGAAGGACGGAGAGATTATCGAAAGCGGCAGCCACCAAAGCCTGATGGAGCGGAACGGCTACTATAAAGAGCTGTATTCGAAACAACATGGTTCCGGCAATCGTTGAACGGTTCTCAAACCAGATTTTGTCTGCTATGATGGGCGTATGCAGTTGAATCGGAAGGAGGCCGGAGCGTTGAAATATGCGGCGATACCGAATACCGGGCTGAACGCGTCTTCCATCTGTATGGGGACCGCGTCCATAGGAAGCAAACTGAATGAAGAAGAATCGTTCCGGCTGCTGGACTTGTTCGTGGAGCTCGGCGGGAATTTCCTCGACTCTTCGCACAATTACGCGGACTGGGCTTGCGAAATCAAGAGCATCAGCGAGAAGACGATCGGCAAGTGGATGAAGGAGAGAAGCAACCGGAACCGCATCGTAGTGGGTACGAAAGGAGCATGTCCGACGAAGGAGCACTTCTTCCGCCTGACCCGCGACGATATAATGCACGACCTGCACGGCAGCCTGCGCAACCTGCAGACGGAATGCATCGACTTGTACTGGCTTCATCGGGACGACCCGAATGTGCCGGCGGAAGAAATACTCGACGTCCTGCTGGATGCGGCCGAAGCCGGCAAAATCCGCCACTTCGCCTGCTCGAACTGGACGCTTCCGAGAATCGAGGAAGTGCAGCGGATCGCGGCCGGGAAGGGCAAGCCGGGATTTTGCGCCAGCCAGATCATGTGGAGTCTCGCCGCGCCGAATACGGACAACATGTCGGACAAGACGATCGTCGTGCTGGATGAAGAGACGAGACAGTACCATGCCCGGACCGACATGGCGCTTGTTCCGTTCTCGGCTCAGGCGGGCGGATTTTTCGGAGGCCGTTACGGGCGGGACGAGGCGGATCAGCGCAAGCAGTCGTCTGTAGGCAAAGTATACTTTAGCGATACGAACTTCGGCAGACTCGATCGGGTACGGGAGGTCGCTTCCCGATTGAATGAGACGCCTTCGGCGGTGGCGCTCGCCTACTTGTTCACTCAGCCGTTCCCCGTATTCCCGATCATCGGCTCGCATACGGCCGAGCAATTGACGGACAGCTGCAGGGCCGGGGATTTGCGGCTTGACGGCGAGACCGCGCTCTATTTGGAAACGGGTCAATAGTTGGTAAGAGAGGCGCTGGGGATCGGCGTCTTTTTTAAATACTATGCGAAAGGGTGACCCTTTTTGGAAATAGGCTTGAACGAACCAAACTTCTCTAATACTGAACTCTAATGCGCTATTTGCGCATCAGGTGGTCGAATACAGCGAATAACGAACCCAGTTTTACTATTAGCAAACTTAAGTTCAGTAATAGTTACTCTAGGTTTGTTATTCCTCCAATTACCGAGAAGTGGAGCCAAATAGCGCAGAGAAGTCTACTATTAAACAAATTTGGTTCATTAATGAAGAAAGGGCCTTTGGGAGTAGAAGACACTACGAAATAACTCCACTCTCCCAACGCACTAACGTTCGGTTTGCATGACCGTCCGGGCATTTTTCCCGACGGGTTTTTCTTACCGATACAGAGTGAATCGTTATACAATGGAGAAAGCAGCCTTCGGCTCATGTATGGCTCGCAAACGCCAATCAGCAGGGATGTGACCGAGTATGAAAATTTCCAAAGGCCGCTGGGTGCACCGGCTGATCCGGCAGGCGGAAGCGAAAGCGGCCCAAGCCGAGAAAGAGCTGGCGCTGTATCAATTCGCCCTCGAAAACGCCTATGAAGGCATCGTCATCGCCGATCCTCAAGGAATCGTGCTGACCGCAAGCCGGGCGTACGCCTCCTTCCTGCAAGTAGAGATGTCCGATATGATCGGCAAGCATGTCACCGAGATTATACCGAATACGCGTCTGCATATCGTGGCGGAGACGAGCAAGGCGGAAATCGCCGATCTTCAGCAAATTCGCGGGCAATGGATGATCGCGAGCCGCATCCCGATCTGGCATAACGGGGAATTGATCGCCGTCGTCGGCAAAATCATGTTCCAGCATATCGACCGGCTGTTCGAGATGAATTCGAAGTACCGGGAAATCCAATCCCATCTGCACTATAACGATGCCAAAGCCCGGGAGACGACAGGAGCCAAATACGGACTGGAGCATATCGTCGGCGCAAGCGAATCGATCAAGAAGCTGAAGACGCTCGCGATTAAAGTCGCCAAAAGCGACAGTACCGTCCTGATCAGTGGCGAGAGCGGGACGGGGAAGGAGCTGTTCGCCCATGCGATCCACCGGGAAAGCAACCGACGCTTCGGTCCGTTCGTCGCCGTCAACTGTGCGGCTATTCCGGAGACGCTGTTCGAATCCGAGCTGTTCGGCTACAAGGAAGGCTCGTTTACGGGGGCTAAACGATCGGGCAAGAAAGGGAAGTTTGCACTTGCCCATAAAGGGACGATTCTTTTGGACGAGATCGGCGAGCTGTCGCTCCCCCAGCAGGTCAAGCTGCTCCGGGTGCTGCAGGAGAAGGAGATCGAGCCTGTCGGCGGAGACCGCCCGGAGCCTGTCGATGCGAGAGTGATTGCGGCTACGAACGTCGATTTGGGGCAGCTCGTACGGGAAGGCAAGTTCCGCCAAGACTTGTATTACCGCCTGCATGTGGTGCCCCTAAACATACCGTCGCTGCGGGAGCGCAGGGAAGACATTCCGATTCTTCTCGAAGCGCTGCTGCGGCAGCTGACAAAGGAGACCGGCATCCGCGCGTCCGGCTTTGACGCGGAGTGCGAACTTTTGCTGACCGGCTACGAATGGCCCGGCAACGTGCGCGAGATGCGCAACGTCGTGGAGCGCGCCTTGTACATGATGGAGGGGACGACGATCGGCCGGTCGGCGCTGCCTGCGGAGGTGAATGCCGCTTCGGCCGGAGGCGGGCGGTTGAAGGCCGGCGACGATAGCGCGGGACAGCGGGATAAGCCGGAACGACCGGCGACGGGGCAAACTTTGAAGGAACGGATGGCGGAGCATGAGAAGATGCTGCTGCGCGAAGCGCTTGCTGAGGCTGCAGGGGACAAGCAGAAGGCGGCGGTTCTGCTCGGAATGAGCAAATCCAGCTTGTACCAGAAGTGCGAGCAGTACGATATTCATAACGAGTAAATGACGGAGGTATTCGTGGATCATTTGTATAACCGACTCAGTCAACTGGCAAGCTCGTACGGACAAGAGCATTTGCTTCGTTATTACGAGACTTTGTCCGAATCGTCGAAGTCCAAGCTGCTTAGACAAATCGAGCAGATCGATTTTGCCGCGATTGCCGGCCTTTCGTGGCATGCGAGAGAAGCCGCGAATCCCGACAAAGCGATATCCGGCGCGATAACGCCGATCGAGGCTTACGACGCGGCTGCATTCGGCGAGCAGGAGCGGGAGCATTTCATCCGGAAAGGCTGGGAGCTGCTTCGTCAAGGCAAAGTCGGCGCGTTTGTCGTGGCCGGAGGGCAAGGGAGCCGTCTCGGGCACGAGGGGCCGAAGGGAACGTACGATATCGGGCTCCCGTCCGGGAAATCGTTGTTCCAGCTGCAAGCCGAGCGCTTGCTGAATGTTTCGCGGAGAGCGGGGCGGCCGATCCCGTGGTATGTGATGACGAGTCCGGATAACGAACGGGAGACCGTACAGTTTTTTGAATCGTCCGGATATTTCGGATATGCGAAGGAAGACATTTTCTTTTTCCGGCAAAATGTGCTGCCCGCTCTCGATCCGGACGGCCGCATCGTCCTTTCGGCGAAGGACGAAATCGCCATGGCTCCGAGCGGGAACGGGGACGCGTTTCGATCGGCGAAGCAATCCGGCGCTTTGGCGGACATGCGGCGAAGAGGCGTCGAGTGGGTCTTTTACTACAATGTCGATAATGCCTTGATCCAAATCGCCGATCCGCTGTTTGTAGGCATCGCCGCGCACTACAATCATCCGATTGCCACTAAAGTGGCGGAGAAGTCGCACCCCGAGGAGAAGGTCGGCATTCTATGCTTGCGCGACGGCCGCCCGGCGGTGGTCGAATATACGGAGGTGCCGAAGGAGCTCATGGTCGAAACGGATCGTAACGGCCGGCTCGTCTACGGCTTGGGCAACCTTTCGATTCATCTGTTTCGCGCCGATTTTATGGAAGAGCATGCAGAGGCGGATATCGCTTATCACGCGGCGCACAAGAAGATCAAGTCGGTTAACGTGGAAGGCGAGCCGGTCGTTCCGGAGCGGCCGAACGCATACAAATTCGAGCGGTTTATTTTCGACTTTTTCCCTCTCATCGAGCGGATGACCGTGCTGAATATTCGCCGGGAGGAAGAGTTCGCCCCGGTCAAAAATAAAGACGGCGAAGATAGCCCGGAGAGCGCCCGCCGACTTCTGTTCGACCTGCACCGGAGATGGCTGGAGCAAGCGGGGGTGCCCGCGCACCGGCTGAAGGGCCGCGATATCGAAATATCCCCGTTGGTCAGCTATGGCGGAGAAGGCTTGACGCCGAGCGTTTGCGAGTCGCTTCTCGGTTAAGCTATAATGAGCGCAAAGCGGCGAAGAACGTCCCTATTCATCATTCGATGAAGCGGGGGCGTTTTTTTGTTTGCAAGGACATTTAAACTGACCGCACTAGTCAAGAGCGTTACCCCTCCCGAGCATGCACGAGTGCGACTCGTTCTCGCCTCTCCCGGAGACTTTCCAAAATTCCGGAATGAATCTTCCGATATTATGGAATCATGACATTTCCGCAGCTTAACATAGCCCGCCATCGGGGGAAAACCGCAAGCTTTCATCATTGGCACAATTTTTGCTTATACATTTCATGAAGCATTCGAAAAAAGGAGTGATCGTATGGGCAAGCCGGTTTACGCCGACTTCGGCGAAGCGGTGTCGGAAATTCGGGACGGATGTACCATCATGGTCGGGGGGTTCGGATTGGTCGGCATTCCGGAAAACTTGATTATGGCGTTGGCGCAGTCGGGCGTGAAAGATTTGACGGTGATTTCCAACAATTGCGGAGTCGACGATTGGGGATTGGGACTGTTGCTGCGCGGCAAGCAGATCAAGAAAATGATCGGCTCCTACGTCGGCGAGAACAAGGAGTTCGAGAGGCAGCTGTTGTCCGGCGAGCTTGAGGTGGAGCTCGTGCCCCAAGGAACGTTGGCCGAGCGGATTCGGGCCGGCGGTGCGGGTATTCCGGCCTTTTACACTCCTGCCGGAGTCGGTACGCCTGTAGGCGAAGGCCGGGAGGTGCGGGAGTTCAACGGCCGCTCTTATCTGCTCGAAACCGCGCTGAAGGCGGACTTCAGCCTTATCCGCGGGTGGAGGGCGGATCGTATGGGCAATGTCGTTTACCGGAAGACAGCGCGAAACTTCAATCCGGTCATGGCGGCGGCGGGAACCGTGACGATCGCCGAGGCGGAGCAGTTGGTCGAGGTGGGCGATCTGGAGCCCGATTCGATCCACACACCGGGCATCTACGTTCAAAAGATTGTTGTCGGCGCGCAGCAGAAACGAATCGAAAAACGGACGACGAGGGGGTAAGCGCTTCAATGAACGCTAACGGACACGATCCCATTCAGGCGCTGCGGGAAAAAATCGCCAAACGCGCGGCCCGCGAGCTGATGGACGGCTATTATGTCAATCTCGGTATCGGAATACCGACGCTAGTTGCCAATTACATTCCGCAAGGGATGAACGTCATGCTGCAATCCGAGAACGGATTGCTCGGAATCGGCCCGTATCCGTCCGAGGACGAGGTCGATCCGGATCTGATCAACGCCGGTAAAGAAACGGTAACCGCCATAACCGGAGCGGCTTTCTTCGACAGCAGCGAATCGTTCGCGATGATTCGCGGCGGACATGTCGATTTGGCCATTCTGGGCGGGATGGAAGTGTCCGGCGACGGCGACTTGGCCAATTGGATGGTGCCGGGCCGCATGGTCAAAGGGATGGGAGGGGCGATGGATCTCGTCCACGGGGCGAAAAGAGTCATCGTCGTCATGGAGCACACGACCAAGCAAGGCCAGCCCAAAATATTGAACCGGTGCAGCTTGCCCCTTACCGGCCAACAGGTCGTACACCGCATCATTACGGATAAGGCCGTTATGGATGTGACCGCAAGCGGGCTGCTGCTGCGCGAGGTGGCGTCCGGTTGTACCGTGGAGCAGGTGCAGGCAACCGTTGAACCGACGCTGCTTATTCATAACGCAGTACGAATGGATGCTTACTGACAACACACCCTGTCGGACGATAACTGATAAGGAGAGAACCGCATGCTGCATAACAAAGTTGTGTTCGTCACGGGGGCGGCCGGCGGCATCGGCTTCCGCATCGGCGAGGTGTTCGCAGAGCACGGAGCCAAAGTCGTCCTGAGCGATATCGATCGGGCCAAAGTGGAGGAGGCCGCTTCCCGAATAGCTGCGAAAGGGCTGGAGTGCGCAGGCGTTCCCTGCGACGTGACCGACGAAAGCGAGCTTGCGAAGGCGCTGAATTTTGCCTATTCGCATTACGGTACGCTCGATGTGCTTATCAATAACGCCGGCATGCAGCATGTCGCGATGCTGGAAGATTTTCCGGCGCACAAGTTCGAGCAGATGATCAAGCTGATGCTGACCGCCCCGTTCCTGGCGATCAAGCACGTATTCCCGGCGATGAAGCGGCAGAGCTTCGGCCGCGTGATCAATATCGCTTCGATCAACGGAGTGGTCGGCTTCGCCGGGAAGGCGGCATATAACAGTGCGAAGCACGGACTGATCGGGCTGACGAAGGTGGCGGCGCTGGAGAGCGCGGCGTACGGCATCACGGTGAACGCTTTATGTCCGGGATACGTGGATACGCCCCTCGTGCGCAATCAGCTCAAGGATTTGGCCGCTACCCGGCAAATCGAGGAGGAGCGCGTGCTGGAGGAGGTCATTTATCCGCTCGTCCCTCAGCGTAGGCTGCTTGCGGTCGACGAGATAGCGGATTATGCAGTGTTTCTGGCTTCCGAGAAGGCGAGAGGCGTTACCGGTCAGGCGATCGTAATCGACGGAGGCTATACGGCCCAGTGATAAGAATCTTATGCGAATAGGCAGGGTAGGGGGGAATCAACTTGTTCCATAAAATAGCCATACTCGGAGCAGGTACGATGGGAAGCGGTTTGGCTCAGCTGTTCGCCCGCTTCGGGATACCGGTCGTGCTGTACGACCCGGATCGGCAGGCACTGGATAAGGCGCAAGAGGCGATTGCCCGCAGCAGTCGGCTGCATATCCGCGAATGGCCGAATGAAGGTGAAGCTTGGGAGAGGGTCAGTAGTTTGCTGCGGCTTACGGACGAGATGAAGGAAGCGGTGCAGGGAGCTGACCTGATCTTGGAGGCGGGACCGGAGAATATCGCGATCAAGCGGGAGATATACAAAGCGATCGCTCCGTTCCTCGGGGCCGACGCGTTGGTTGCGTCCAATACGTCCTCGCTGGCTCTGGAAGCGTTGGCTGAGGGGCAGCCGTTCGGCGAACGGTTCGTCATCGCGCATTTTTTCAATCCGGCGCTTCTCGTTCCGTTGGTGGAGATTGTGAAGCTTCCCGGCACGCGTACGGACTTGGCGGGCCGGTTGATCGACGTGCTCGTTCATTGCGGTAAAGAACCGGTAGTCTTGAAAAAAGACTGCCCCGGCTTTATCGCGAACCGGCTGCAGGCCGCGGTGCTGAGGGAAGCGTGCCATCTACTCGCGAGCGGCGTGGCGGACGCGGAGCAAATCGACCGGGCGATGAAGGAAGGGCCGGGGCTCCGGTGGGCGATCAACGGGCCGTTCGAAATTACCGACTTCGGCGGCCTGGACATTTGGGAGAAGGTGGCGGGCAATCTGTTTCCGACGCTGGACAACGGCTTGACGGCACCTGAACCGATCCGGGACAATGTGCATAACGGCAAACTCGGCGTGAAAAGCGGGAGCGGCTTTTACGATTACGGGGACGGGCACAGCCGGGTAAGCACCGTCGAACGGCGGGACCGGAATTTCATGCATCTGATCAAGCTTAAGAGGGAGCTGAAATCGACATGAGCGAGCAAGTGTATATTTTGGAGGGGGCAAGGACGCCCTTCGGCGGGTTCGGCCAATCGTTCGTGAAGCTGAACGCCACGGAGCTGGGGCTGATCAGCGCGACGGAAGCGCTGCGCCGGGCCGGTGCGGAAGCGGGCGAGATCGATCAAGTCGTATACGGCAACGTGATCCAATCCCATTCGAATGCCGCTTATACGGCCAGACATATCGCCTTGAAGGCGGGCGTTCCGATCGAGGTACCGGCGATGATCGTGAACCGGCTGTGCGGCTCGGGCATGCAGGCGATCATTTCCGCTGCGCAGAGCATCCGGCTGGGCGAGTCCGGCGTGGCGCTGGCGGGAGGCACCGAGAACATGTCCCAGTCGCCTCATGCCGATTTCGTCAGCCGCTTCGGGGGGATGAAGCTCGGCGCGATCCAGCTCGAGGATATGCTGATGAGCACGCTGACGGACAGCTATATCGGCTGCGGTATGGGCGTGACGGCGGAAAATTTGGCCGACCGGTACGGCATCACGCGGGAACAGCAGGACGAATATGCGGCGTCGAGCCATGCCCGGGCGGCTGCCGCGACGGCTGCGGGCATACTGGCGGAAGAAATCGTCCCGGTCGAAGTACAGACTCGCGGCGGGAGCACGGAGGCTAAGCAGGACGAATTGATCCGCGCGGATACATCGGCGGAGAAGCTGGCGAGGCTGAAGCCGGCCTTTCGTAAGGACGGCACCGTGACCGCCGGCAATGCGAGCGGCATCAATGACGGGGCGGCGTCACTCGTCATTGCCGGCGAAAGCTCGCTTCGGGGCAGGAAGCCGCTTGCGCGCATAGCGGCATGGGGGATCGCCGGGGTCGACCCGAACGTGATGGGACTCGGCCCTGTTCCGGCCGCCCGAATGGCGCTGAGCCGAAGCGGGCTCACCGTCGCTGATATGGACTTGGTCGAAATCAACGAAGCGTTCGCCGTCCAATATTTAGCCGTGGAGAAGGAGCTCGGGTTGGACCGCGGCAAGACGAACGTGAACGGCGGGGCGATCGCGATCGGCCATCCGGTCGGCGCGAGTGGCGCACGGGTCGCACTGACGCTGGCCTACGAGCTGAGGAGACGGAATAAGCGCTACGGACTCGCCGCGCTCTGCGTCGGCGGCGGGCAGGGAGTGGCCCTTGTGATCGAGAACGTCGGTTATCGAGGTTGAGACATTTAAATATCGGATGGAACGAAAGCTCCGGATCGTCGGCATTGCCGCATGGTCCGGGGCTTTTCCGTTTCCGCCTTTTTCATCGATTCAGAAATTTTAACTTCGCTAAAGTGTTAAATCGAAGTGCGAGTTTCTGAACCAAGAATAAGCTGCCGCTAAACCACGGATGTACATCATCGAAAAGGCTTCGATTAGAAGCTTTCCTTTTAACGTTTCAGGATGTTTAAGTTCGCTAAAGCGATAAAGTGAACAGCGACATTCTGAACCAAGAAAAACTTCCTCTAAATCGCGGTCGCTCATCCTTGAAATACGTCGATAGACGTTTTCCTTATTCGGATACTGCCCTGGAACGAACCAAACTTCACTATTACTGAACTCTATTGCGCTATTTACTTGTCAAAAGGGCGAATCCAGCGAATAACGAACTAAATGTTACTATTACTGAACTTAAGTTCGGTAATAGTTACTTCAGGTTCATTATCCTCTGAATTGCTGAGAAGTTGCGCCAAATAGCGCAAAGAGGTTCATAAATAAGCAAGTTTGGTTCATTGAAGCGAAAGGGTCTCTGGGAGTAGAGTAACTCCAGAAGTAACTCCAGAAGTAACTCCAAGAGGAAATGGTATGGGAGAGTAAAGTTTCGGTGTGAATTTGGCAGGGAAGCTCGCAAAATCACACTCGGTGTGAATATGGCAAGAAGCCTGCCAAAATCACACTAGGCCGCCTTTGAAGTCGTGTTGTGAATTCTAATCAAGACAACACGTTGGGTTTACATACCATAGGACCGTCAGGGCGTCATCCCGGACGACTTTTCTTATTGCTATCGGCTTCGTGGAAGAGTTAATTTATTTATTTACTGGTTCACTTATAATATAATAAAAACCAGAATTCAAGATGAATATTTATGTTTTTCATCGGCGCAAATGGGATCGGGCTTCGGTAATAATTAAGCACCCTAGTATATTCAATGATACAAACCTTGAAATTACAAGGTTTAATGACAAACTCACTTTATTTCATCGAGGTTTTTTTGGATTATTCATTATGAACCAGTTGACAAAATATAAAGCGCTTCCTAAAATGAAGTAGAAATTATAAAGAACCAGTATGAATCAGAACAAGTGCAATCCGTGATCTACACTCAAAAATCGAAGAGAGAGGAGGCAAGCCGCAAAGGTATCCCGATAAATCGGGCTGACCGGAAATGAAGGGGAACAGACAGAAAAATGCGAAGCTGGAGGAAAGGGCTATGGGAATGAAGGGCAGTTGGGCCGCGATGCTTGTAGCGGCGGCGGTACTGGTATCCGGATGCGGCGGCAAGGAGCAAGGAAAGCCGTCCGGGCAAGGGACCGAAGAGAAGAAAGAACCGTTTACGATGAAAATTTGGGGCGGCGGGGTGACGGCCAAAGAATTCGAGGACCGGTTTCGGGCGATGCTCACGCAGAAATTCCCGCACATTACGATTGAATATATCCAGAGCGGCAAAGGAACGACGATGCCGGAGCTTGTCGCCTCGGGCGAAGTTCCCGATATTATCCGTTTTGACGTCCCGACGATTCGAACCAACTATCTCGATTTGCAGCTCGGGCACGATTTGAGCGAGTACGTTCAATCCTACAAATACGATACGAAACGCTTCGTCAAGGTGTTCATGGATGAAGTGATTGATTCCGGGCGTTCGCAGGCGCTTTACGGCTTGCCGATCCCGCCTTACTTCCCGCAGGTGCTGTACTACAACAAAGATTTGTTCGACAAATTCGGTGTCGCTTATCCGAAGGACGGCATGTCCTGGGACGAGGTGTACGAGATCGCGAGGAAAATGAACCGGACGGAAGGCGGCGTGACGTACCGGGGCTTCAGCTCGAATCTGGTCAATACGCTGCGCGACAACCAATTCTCTCTGCCGATCCTTGACCCGGCGGCGGATAAACTGGCCGATCCGACCAAATGGCAGCAGCTGTTTGCCAACCTGAAACGGTTTTACGATCTGCCGAACAACGTCGTGGAAGCGAACAATACGGCCGAGAGCGTCGCCTTTTCCAAAGGCAATGTGGCCTTGATGCCGAACCAGCACAGCGTCTATTTGACGATACCTCCCGAGGTGAACTGGGACATCGTCTCGTATCCGACATTGCCAGGAGCGCCAAAGCTGGCGCCGCAGCGAGGACCGGCCTATTTGGGCATTTCCAATACGAGCAAGCATAAGAAGGAGTCGTTCGAAGTCATTGTGGCAATGCTTTCCGACGAGATGCAGCTCGCTGACTCCAAGAAAGGGATTCCGACAACGCTCGCCGACAAAAATATTGAGAAAGTGCTCGGAACGGAAGATCCGGTGTATCGCACCAAACATATGGCTGCGGTCAATTTCTACGAACCGACGCCTTATACGCAAAAGCGCAAGCAAGGTTTGGCCGATGTACCCGGTGCGACGCAGCAAAATCTCGTAGCCAATACGTTTATCTCGGTCGCCCAAGGCAAGACCGATATCAACACGGCGCTGCGGGAAATGGAAGAGAAGCTGCGGGCCGAGGTCGAGAAGGAGAAGAGCAAGTAAAGACAAGGCGGACAGTTGGACAAGAACGGCCTGCGGGAAGCGGATTGCGCGCCGAAACGGAATCGGCGCGGCCCACTTCATTTTGAAAGAAGGTAAAGCCCATGTTGTTCGTCAACTCAACGCTTCGGATCGTTATCGCTTGCTGGCTGTGCTTGCTGCTCTGCATCGTTTCGGCTGCCGGTACGGTTCGGATCGGCAATGCCGACTCGCCGGCCGTATCGGTCTATAACGGCGGCTTCGAGGAACCGGCTTCGGGAGGGAGCGTTCCCGGCTGGAGGCAACTATACGGTCAGGGAGTGACCGCAGCCGTCTACGGCATTTCAGATGCCGTCAAGTACGGCGGAAGCTCGAGCCTGCGCATGGATGACAGCTCAGCCTCGGCGGCGCTGGGCGTCGAGAGCGGCAAGTTTCCCGTCGTGCCAGGCACCGGCTATAACGCTTCGGCGATGTTCCTGGTGGAGCGAAGCGTGATCGCCATCTATATGCAGTTTTACAACGCGGCAGGCGTTCGGGTCGGGTTTGCCTATCAATCCGTCTCCGGCACCGGCGGTCAGTGGGTGAAGGGCGAGGCGCTCGGCGTCGCTCCGCAGGATGCGGTCGTGGGTGCGGTTATGCTGTATTCGTCGGCGGGTGGACTCGGGGCGGGATATGCGGATGACGTCCAAGTGGAGATGCGGCAAATGGGAACTTTCGAAAATTTGGGCTCTCCGCTGCTGTCGGTCATCAATAACGGAAGCGCGATCGGCACGGACGGTCAAGGCCATGACGTCATCTATTCCGTCATCAAGGGCGGGAATGACAGCACGGTATTCGTGATGATCGATCCGGTCACCGCCGAAGTGAAGAAATCGATCGGCATGCCGGGGGTGAACGGCGCATGGGCGGTCCTTGCGGCAAGCGACGGCTCCGTCTATGTCGGAACGTACCATACCGGCCGGCTGTACCGTCACGTTCCGGGAAGCAATACGCTGGATGACCTGGGACGGCTCGGCCAGGAAACGCATGTATTCGACCTGGTCGAAGGCAAGGATGGCCTCATTTATGCAGGCACTTACCCGAACGCGCACGTGTACGAATACGACCCGGCGACGTCGCAAATCCGCGATCTCGGCAAAATCGATCCGGTCGAGCATTATGTCCGCTCGCTTGCTTATAACCCGGAGACGGATACGCTTTATGCCGGCGCGGGCGGGCAGACGGCCCGACTGTACGCGATCGATCCGGCGACTGGGGCCAAGCGGGAGCTATTGGCCGGGCTGCTTCCGCAGCATTACGCCGATTACCAGTTCCCCTATTCAATGGGGTACGGGCTGGGCAAGCTGCTGGTCAAGATGAACAAGCCCGACCATTTGCTCGTGATCGACACGGCTACGGAGACGGTCGACTATTTCGACCCGGACGGCGGAATCGGGCTCGGCTCGAGCAAAGTCGTCACCATGCCGGGGGATCCGCAGCATATTTATTTCGGCGGCTACCAGCTGCGTTCGTACAATGCGGATACGGGCGCCATCGCTTCGGAGTTTGCGGATCCGGCAATGCGGGCGTTCAACTTCCAAGATGCGAAATTCGTGCAGTTGAACGATCCGGACTGGCCCGGCTATACGATGCTTGCTTCCGGCGACGGCGGACAGATCATGCGGTTTAATCCGACGACCAAGCAAACGTTGTTGCAGCGGGTCATGAATGCGGGAGCTCCGACGCTGATCCGCAGCCTCCATGGCGCCCCGGACGGCAAAGTTTATGCGGGCGCGTATATGATGGGCTTCGGCGGTTACGACCCGCAGGCGGGGACGTTTCTGCAAAACCGCGAGTTCGGCCAGGCGGAAACGATCGCGAGCATGGGCGATGACGTCTATGTGGGCATTTACGGCAACGCCCGGATTTTCCGGTACGACCCGTCCTCGCCCTGGACGTCCGGCTCCAACCCGCGCATGTTGTTCGAGCTGGTCGGCGACGGGCAGGACCGTCCGTTTGCGATTGCCGGCGTAGAATCGCTGGGCAAGCTGTATATCGGCACGGTTCCGGGGTACGGCTCGCTGAGCGGGGCTTTGACCGTATATGATACCACGACGAGACAAAGGCAAGTATTCCGGAACATCGTATCCAATCAGAGCGTCGTATCCGTCGTGTACAAGGACGGCTTCATTTACGGCGGAACGACGATATACGGAGGGCTCGGCACGAGCGGGCCGACGGAGACGAGCGGCATGCTGTTCGTGTTCGATACGGCGACCAACACGAAAGTGTTCGAGATCGCTCCGGCTCCCGGGCGGAAGGCGGTCAGCGGGCTTCTGGCCGGACCGGACGGTCTGATTTGGGGTGTGGCCGAAGACTATATATTCAAGTTCGATCCGGTTACCCGGCAAATCGTCTACAATCAGGTGAAGCTGGGACGGTATGGCGCGTCGCAGACGGTCTGGGCGGACGCCTTCCTGCAGATCGGGACGGACGGCAACGTATACGGGACGCATGTGGGCAAAAGGTTTTTCATGATCAAGCCGGACACGATGGAGTTTGTAGTCATCAAGAGCGGGGCCGGGAATTACTTGACACAAGATTTGTACGGCAATTTCTATATGTCGAACGATGCGGATCTGTGGAAATACACGCTGCCCACGGACGAGGGGACGGTCTCCGGAATCCTTGCGCGGGCCTCGCTCGCCGGTCAAATTCCGCAACCGGTTCAGGCGCAATTGGCGAGCTCCCTGCGGCAGGCCGTGCACCACCATGAAGAACGGCGCGACGATCAAGGGGTCAAGCATTTGCGCGACTTCCTCAAGCATCTCCACAACACGGCGTTCGAATCTTCCGTCAAGCCGGAAGCCAAATGGCCGTTGGACCAGCAGATCAGAACGTTGATCGCCGAGTGGGAAAAGCAGTAGAAATGCACACATACAAAGAGACGGAGTGGAGAAGCATGGGAGTTAAAATTGCCATACTGGCGGAGCCGAACATCCAGCAACGGATTTTTGACGATTCGCATTGGCGGCAGCTGGCCGACATCGGAGACGTCGCGAGAAACGATCAGCCCGGCGTCCCCCGGCCGGAGATATTGAAACGGCTGTTGGAAGGGGCCGATTATGCCATCACCTCGTGGGGCTGCCCGTCGCTTCCCCGCGACATATTGGAGGTCGCCCCGGAGCTCAAGGCGGTCATCCATGCGGCCGGAACGGTCAAGGGCATCGTCACTCCCGACTTGTGGAGCAGGGGCATCCGGGTATCGAGCGGCAATGGCCCGCTCGGGATCGGCGTGGCCGAGACGGCGCTCGGGATGACGATCGCTTCGCTCAAGGAAATGTGGCGGCTGTCGCAGGATACGCGCAACGGGAAATGGAGCGAAGGCAGAGGGCGCGTCCGGGAGCTGTACCGGGTAACGGTAGGCGTAATCGGGGCCGGCAAGGCCGGCGCGCACTACGTTCGGCTGCTGCGCAATTTCGAAGTGACGACCCTCGTATACGATCCCGTGTTGACGGCGGAACAGGCCGAGGCGATGGGGGCGGTCAAGGCGGAGCTGGAGGAGGTGCTGCGAAGGAGCGATGTCGTTTCCATTCATGCCCCGTCCATTCCGGAAACGTACAAAATGTTCAATCGCGAGCGTCTCGGCTGGATGAAGGACGATGCGATCTTGATCAATACAGCGCGCGGATCGATCGTGGACGAAGGGGCGCTGGCCGACGAATTGCGGCAAGGCCGACTATTCGCTTGCCTAGACGTGACCGATCCGGAACCGCCGGCTGCCGACCATCCTTTGCGCAGTTTGCCCAATTGCATCATAACCCCGCATCTGGCCGGCGCGGTCAACAACGGCGTAAAGCGTCTCGGGCAGTTCGCGATCGACGAGCTGCGGCGGCTGATCGCCGGAGAGCCGCTTGGGGGCGAAGTGAAGGAAGAACAGATGAGCATATTGGCTTAAAGTTTCGCCGCCGCTGTGGACTAGCGGACGCCTCAAGCTTATACACGGCTCGCCCCGAACATAGGGCGAGCCTTCGCTGTTGAAGCGGTTCGCCGCTTCCTGTATGCTAGTACATAGATTGAGACATCGGGCGGAAGGGTCATGCTATGGAAAAGTCGGAAAGAGCGAGCCGCAAAACGTTTCAGCTGCGGCTCGAAGCGATGGTGGAGACGATTCGCGGCGATATTGCAAGCGGCGTTTTGCAGAAGGGGGAGTTCCTTCCTTCGGAGAAGACGTACGCCGGCTTGTATCGATTAAGCAACAACACGGTGCGTAAAGGACTCGAAGAGCTGGTAGCCGAAGGATTAATTGAGAAAGTGCCGAGAGTCGGCAACAGAGTCGCCGGACGCGCGCGGGAAGAGACGGTCGTTCTAAGGTTCGGCTGTCACGTATCGCTGCTTCAGGAAGCGGCGATGAAGACGCTGGTGGCCGAATTCCACAAGCGGAATCCCGACATTCGCGTCGAGCTGATCGCCATGTCGCCGGAATTGAACGTTTATTCCACTGTAAAGAAACGGATTGACGAATCGTCATTGGACATCTTCACGATGAACTATAACGGCTTCGACAGCTTCAGGGAAAACGACGGGTTCGGGCAGCTGGAATCGTTCGAGCCCGATTCGCAAACATACCCTTTCCTGAACGAGGCGTTCACGCAAGAGGGGCAACTGAAGCTGCGGCCTCTCCTATTCACTCCGCTTATGCTGTGCTACAACAAAAACCATTTCCGGGAAGCCGGCTTGATGGAGCCGGACAGCGGCTGGCGGTGGGACACGCTGTTCGAGGCCGCGGACCGGCTGACCGTGGAGCGGGAGCGGTTCGGCTTTTATTTCCATTTCCCGTCCAGTAACCGATGGCCGGTATTGTTCATGCAAAACGGCCTGCGTTTCGAACGGAACGATGCTGGAGGATTTGAAACGGACGGACGAAAACTGAAGGAAAGCCTGATGGCGTGCCGGACGATTTATTTGCGGAACCGGTTCCCGTTGTTTTTGTCGGAGGAGGACAGCGACGCCGAGAAATTGTTCTTTCAAGGGAAAGTGTCGATGATCCTGACCACTTATATGGGGTTGAACCGCCACGAACGCAGTGCGGAGTTCGAGTACGATATCGCCCCGCTGCCGTATTTGAACGAGCCGAAAACGCTGCTCATGCTGGTCGGTTTGGCGATAAGCACCCATAGCAAAGAAAAGGAAAGCGCCAGACGGTTTGTCGATTATCTCGCCTCCGGCGAAGCGCAGATGCTCATACGCCGCAAGACGCTTAGCATACCAAGCCTGAAGCCCGCTGCGGAATGGACCGGGGAGGAGAGCGTGTACCGTCCGTACCGGTTTCATATGTATCGGGAAATTATCCCCACCTTCCGCACGTTCCGCGATTTGAATATGCCGATTGCGCGGCTCGAATCGTTGTACAAGGAAGCGAATTTGTATTGGTCCGGGCTGGAGACGGAAGAGGAAGCCGTCCGGCGGCTGGAACGGCTACTGGCTGCTCCGGACGACCGGAAATGAAGGCACTTATCATGCACGACAGGTGCCGGTTCCCCGATATGCCGACCGTTCGTTTATATGCGGATCGTTGGAAAAAACGACATTGCTGAGAAAATGCAACGAAAATGCGATATACAGCCGTTCCGGTGCCGGTTACATTTGATGTAGCCGGCACCGTCCGTTTGCGGCGACGAAGCCCGGCCAAGACGTTCGTGGAAAGGAGGAATGGGAGTCGCGAATCGTCCCGGGTTGTTGTACGATAAGGACATATCGAATCCGAACGAACGACTTTGCCGAGGGGGGCTTATCCGATGAGAAGGAACGGGCCGATCGCGGGAGCTGCCATCGTGTCCGCTATGGCATTGATGATAGGCGGCTGCGAGAAAGAGGCGGGCGGCGCCATTGCCGGGTCCCATCCGGCGTCGGGCGATAAGCCCGTGCTGCGGGTCGCGACCAATGACAACTACTATACCGCCAATAGCTACACGGACGATTTGCCCGTATGGCGGGAGGTCGAGAAGCGGACCGGCGTCAAAATCGTCTGGGAAGTGCTTCCAAGGGGACAGTTTGGCGACGCAATGAGGCTGAGGCTGTCGAAGGGGACGGATTTGCCGGACATCTTCTATATCCCGGAGAGCGACCCGGTGAGATTAGCGGGCAACGGTACGATCCTTCCGCTCGACGAGCTGATCTCGAAGCAGGCGCCCAACATAGCCGCCTTTTTGCGGGACAATCCGGATATCGACAAAAAGCTGCGGCTTTCGGACGGCAAGCTGTATGCGCTTGCATCGGTCGTGACCGGCGTCGCCTATACCGATCCGTACGGGCTGATGATCCGCAAAGATTGGCTCGACCGGCTCGGGCTGCGTGAGCCGACCACTTTGGACGAATGGTACACCGTCTTGAAAGCGTTTAAGGAAAACGATCCGAACGGCAACGGCCTTCCGGACGAAATTCCGCTGCTGCCGGACCTCGGCCTGAAAGGGTTGAAGCTGTTCGGAAGCGCTGTCCGGAAACATTTGTTTTACAGCGACGGTTTTTACCCGGATGCAAGCGGCAAGGTGAAGTACGAATGGCTGTCCGAGGAAACGAAGCAACTGGTGGAGTGGTGGCGCAAATTGTACGGCGAAGGGCTGCTCGCGCCCGATTTCTTGACGAAAACCACGGATTCGTTTCTGTCCGAGGTGGCGGGGGGACGCGTAGGAGCGCTTAACGGATTTTTGAATCAGCGGCCGAAATACGAGTCGGGCAATCGCCAGGCCGGCGATCCGCAAGCCGAATGGGTGATGACCGTACCGCCCGGAGGCGCGGGTCACGGCGGATTTTATGAAATATACGGCCCGGTCAGCTCGTGGTTCGGCATATCCGCCAGCAGTCCGAATCCGGAGCTCGCGATCCGGTGGCTCGATTATATCTATGCGAGCGAGGAAGGCAGCCGGCTCGTCAATTTCGGAGTGGAAGGGCTGACCTTCACGATGTCGGACGGCAAACCGAAATTTACCGATTATGCGGCCCGCAATCCCGACGGCCTGGACTTGACCCGATTGCTGCGCTCGCTCGGGGCGATGCCGACGCTGCCGTGGATTCGCGCGGATAAAGGTCCGCTGTCGCATCAGCCGCAGGCAATGCTCGATTCCGATCCGGTCGGGGCGGAGATGGCCCGCAAGGTCAGGCCCTATCTGGTCGAATCGCTTCCGCTTACGCTCCCCACTCCCGAGGAGAAGGAAACGGACGAGCTGTACGGCACTCCGCTGCGCGCTTATGTCGAGTCGACGTTGGCCCGCTACATTACCGGAGCGGAAGCAATCGACTGGGACCGGTTCGGCCGCGCCGTCGCTTCGCTCGGATTGGACCGCGTGCTTCAGGCGAGGCAGCGGCAGTATGACCGCTATAAGGGAGCGCCGTCGCCATAAGGAGGCCTAAAAGGCCGATGTATGGACTTTAATGGACCTACCCGCGGCCGTCCATATTTTGCAGCGCCGATCGGCGGTATTCCCCGGGCGTCACACCGCATATTTTCTTGAACATGCGGATGAACGAATTGACGTTCCGATAACCGATTTCCGCCGCCACTTCGCCTATGCGGATGTCCTCCTTGGAGCTGAGCAGATCCTTGGCCTTGCTCATCCTGAGCGCGTTCAAATAGTCGGTGAAGGTCATGCCGGTTTTGTCGCGGAAATAGGTGGACAAATAGCTGCGCGACATTTGCAGCCGGTCGGCGACCGATTCCAGCGACAAATCCTCGCGATAATGGGTGACGATATAGTCCAGCACGAAATCTTTGACCGGGTCGTGGCGCGCTTTCTTCTCCCGGATCAGCATGCAGCATTCCTCGATCATATGCGTGAGCAGCAGCTCCATCCGGCCGATCCCGGTGCATTTCCCGATCCGCTCGAAGGGCGAGTGCCGATCCATGAAGGGCTTCGTATCGAGCTGGTAGAAAAGCAGCGATTTCTCGATTTTCGCGGCGATTTCGCGGGCGAATAAACCGAACCGGTGGGCGCTCGCGTCCTTCTCCTCGAGGCGGCGCATGCATTTGCCGAGCAGCTCGAGCGCGCGGTCCCGTTCGCCGGCTTGCAGCTGGATCGACAGCTCCTGATCGTCCGCCGGAGCGATCAGCAGATCGGGTGCGGAAGCAGAACGCTTCGTGACGATCTCCGTTTCCGCGACCAGACGCCGATCCAGGAGCATGCGGCACGCTTCCTCATAGGCCGAGGCGAGCTCGCCGGGCCGGCACGGCTGCGGGTATACGGCTATCGTCAACAGGAACAGCTCTTGATCCCGGTCCGCAACTTCCTTCAGACGGCGGAGTACCGTCATCATGCCGTCATGGGAAGCGTCGCCGCTCAAAAGGGTCAGCACCTGGTCGTGCTCCACCTGCAAGGTGGTCGATTCGGCGAAGCTCTCGCCGAGCTGCAGGGCGATCAGCTCCCGGATATAATAGGACGCTTTCTCGCGTTCCGCGGCGGGCAGCCCGTCGAACCGGTCCGTGAACGTGATCCTGAACAAGATGAGCCGGAACGGTTTGTCGGTGTCGATCAGCTCGTTCAGGCTCTGCTGGTGCATCTTCTTCACCTTGCTTAAATACCCGTACGATTTGAGCAAGTCGTTCCTGTGATCAAGGCGGTTGCGGATTTCCCGCTCGGAACGCACGATGGCGTCGATTTGGTCGCTGATCCAGTCCAGCTCGCGGATGTTGCTCCTTGTCTGAAGCGGGGAGCCTTGCTTCTGGAAGCCGGAAATCATTTTGCGGATCGGACGGTTGAACTTGATGCTGAGCGCGACCGACAGGAGGAAGCCGATGAGAAGCGCGCCCCCCAGCACGGAAGCGAGCACCTTATTTAACCGCGATACTTGAGCGGTAATATTCGAGAACGGCACGATATTGACATAAGTGAAGCCGGTGTCGGCGCCTTTTCTGTAGAACAAGTAGTTGTCGTCCATCCTTAGCTGGCCTTCTCCGGATTGAAAGGCAAGCGAGAGCATATCCGTATCCCATAGATCGCCGTTCTGGAACAAAAGCTTGCCGGCGGGGTCCAGAATAAGGAAATGGTCATTCGGGGACACGTGGAAGCGATCGAACAACTGTCCCGCGTCGAGAAAAGAAAGGATCGCATACGATCCGGCCCGGACCGCAATCGGGAACAGCGTTCCTTTATCGGAAACGCCGTTTACGGGGACATCGGAATAAAATCGGGCAGCCGGGTACAGCCGGAATGCGGAGGCGTTGTCCGACAGTTCTTTCGCCCAGAAGTCCGCACCGTAACGGGCGCTGGCGTATTGCTTGAAGAATAGCTCCGACGTGGTGCCGGTGCCGTTTTTCTCGAGAAAGTAAGAGCGATTTGGCGCGTAGATCACGATATTGTTCAGAAATAACAGCGGATTGCCGGTCAAAGTCCGAATTTGCTCTATCGCCTGAGAAACGACGCTGTAGTCGTAGGCGTCCGCACTTTTGCCTAAGGCCGCTACCGGCCGGCTCATGCCGAGCTGCATCAGATTGAACTCGATCAGATTGAAATGCTTCTCGTAGCTTTCGACCGATTTCGCCAAGCCCAGCATATTGTAGCTCACGATATCTTGATGGACATTCGTCTTGAAGAAGGCAAACGAGAACAGGTTGAACGAAAGCAGCAGGACGATCAGCAGCAGGAAGGAAGATAGCAGTCTGACAAATAAGGAATTCCACCTGAGCGACAGCGAAAGGCCGCGTTTCATCATGAGCGTTTCCTCCTGACTTTTACGGAAATACAGTAATCGATTTCCGTTCCCTCTCATTATAAGGGTCGCGCGTTTTGCCGGTCAACGGCGGAAATAGGCCGGCCTGCAAGGTTTATAACACGACAAAACGACAAGGGGTGCCAAGTATGACAAACAAAGTATGGAAGACGGCGATCGGCTGTTTGGTCGGAGCAAGCTTGATGACGGCTTGCGGAAGCAATGCAGGCGACGGAAAGAATGGCGGCGGTGCCGCGACGGCCCCGTCCGGGGGGCAGAAGGCAAGCTCCGAGCCGGTCGAGCTCATCTTTCAGGACCAGGGAGGGGCGGGCGAGGAAGTATTCAATCAATCGTACGGCTCCTTTATCAAGAAGAAATTTCCGAATTATACGATCAAATTTATTCAGGCGACGAAAGGCTCGACGCTGCAAGACCTTATCGTGGCCGGCCAGCACGTCGACATCATCATCGCGGGCATCAACGGCATGCCGGACCCGCTGTTCGGACTCGATATGAAATTCGATATGACGGATCTTGTCAAAAAGCACGGCGTCGATCTGACCAAGTTCGAGCCAACGCTGATCGACGGAATCAAGACGATGGGCGACGGGAAATTGTATTTCCTGCCGGTGACGAATCTGGTGCAGGTGATGTTTTACAACAAAGGCATATTCGACAAGTTCGGCGTCCCCTATCCGAAGGACGGCATGACTTGGGACGAAGTGGGCGAACTGAACCGGAAAATGACCCGCAGCGAAGGCGGCGTGTCCTATATGGGGTACTCGGCTTCCCCCGCCCACATTCTCAACATGAGCCAATATTCGATGCCGCTGTACGATCCGAAGACGAAGAAGCCGGTGCTGACCGACGAGCGGTGGCGGATGGCGCTCGAGACGTATTTCCTGAACAACGCGACGGCGGGCTATAAGGAATGGGCGACGGCGAAGAAAAAGCTGCCGTATTATACGGAGATGACGTCCTCGCAGGAGCTGGCGATGATGGTATTCAACTCGCAGTTTCCGTTCGACGGCCCTCAGTACGTGAAAGATATCAATTGGGATCTCGTCTCGCTTCCCGTGCTGAAAGACAAGCCGAAGCTCGGATCGCAGGCGAATCCGAAGACGTTCGCGATCACGAAGACATCGAAAAACAAAGATGCGGCGATGGAAGTGATCAAATATATGATTTCGCCCGAAATGCAGATGAATTACTCCAAGCAAGGCTACATGACCGTTCTGAACGACGACGGCATCAAGAAAGCGATCGGCTCGGAGAGCCAGCATAAAGGGAAAAACTGGAGCGCGGTTTATTACAACAGCCTCGCCCCGATGGCCTACAAGAGCATTTATGATACGAAAATTTTGTCGTTCCTGACGCCGAACGTGCTGAAGGTCGTAACGGGCGAAACGGATCTGAACAGCGCGATCCGCAGCGCGCAGGAGCAGGCCGATAAATATTTGGAGAGCGAGATGAAGAAATAGGCGAAAGGGTGATCCGGACATGAGACGAAGCATGCTTCCGAGCATCATGCTGCGGCTTGCGCTGACATTGACGATCGGCTTGCTGACGGCGGCGCCCGCATCGGCGCTTGGCGGTTCCGCGTCAGGCTACGGGCTTGACGCCTCCCCGGGCTTGGCGCCGACGTCAGGCGGCGTGGCAAGCTCGACGTATTCCGCAAACCTGCTGGCGAATCCGGGTTTTGAGCAAACGAGCGTGAACCAGGCGACGTATTGGAGTGCGATAAGCGGCCAATGGGGCAGTACGGCGAAGCTGCTTCCTGGGGCGGCGCAAACCGGCAACTACGGCGTCTCCATCGAGACGACGACCGGCAACAAGCCGTGGATTCAGCAGACCGTTCCGGTCGAGGGGGGCGCGACCTACGAGTTCTCCACCTGGTTCAAAGGAATGGGCGTGACGGGGCAGGCCGGATTCAAATTCGAGTTTTATACGGCCGAAGGCAAGAGTGCCGCCGAGTCCGCCGCATACTTCAATACGTACCGGATTCGCGACGGCGAATGGAGGTACGGCTCCGCGACCCGGACCGCCCCGCCGGGAGCGGCTTACGTGAAATTTTATTTGCGGCTGTACGGGACCGGAACGATCTATTTCGATAATGCCGCCCTCACGATGGTGAAGCCGAAGCCGCAGGTTGCGGTTCATACGGACCAGGAATTTTATTACTCCGACGCGACGGAGATGGAAGCGACCTTGTACGTCGATCCCGAGGACGGCATCATGTCGGGCAAAAACGTGCGGCTGCGGCTTGTCGATCAAACGGCGGGCGCCTCGGTCTATCAATGGGCTCCGCTTCCGGCCGCGCAAACGGTTCCGCTCACTTTGGACCCGAGGCTCATGTCCGTCGGCCGCCCCTATGCGCTGGAGGCGTCCCTGCTGGATGCGAACGGTCAAACGCTCGGGAGGGAGGAAAAAACGCTGTACCGCTGGAACCGGCCGACCGCTCTGCCGGATGGCGGAATTGTGACGTCGGGCGGACAGCCTTTCTTTCCGGTCATAGGTTATCATGCCGAGCCCGAAGATTATCCGTATTTGTCCGCCGCGGGCATCAATACGATACAGACGAAGGCGACGGAGGACTGGAACCGGATGAAAGCCCAGCTGGACGGTGCGGCGGCGAACGGGCTGAAGGCGCTCGTCTACTTGTACCCGGGCGGGACGGTTAAAGAAAATATCGGGCTTGTCGAGAATTATGTCACCCGGTTTAAAAACCACCCGGCCGTGCTTGCCTGGTATTTGATCGACGAGCCTTCGGCGAAATGGATCGGCGCGGAGGAATTGGCTTCGTCGTATCATCTGATCCGGTCGCTCGATCCCGTCCATCCCGTCTATCTGGTAGAGGCGGACGATCAAGATTTCATCGAATCGTCGAAGGGCACAGATGTATTGGCCGTAGATCCTTATCCGCTGCACCGTCAGCCGATCTCGCTCGTTGGCGAGCATACCCGGACGGCGGTGGAACGGATGGAGGGCAAACGTCCGGTGTGGACGGTGCTGCAGACATTCCGCACCTATGCCGGCCAAGGCTTGCCGCAAGGGATGGAGCCTACCCGAAGCGAGTTTCGCAATATGGCGTATCAGGCCGTATTGGGCGGAGCGACGGGACTCGGCTATTATTCGCTGAACGATCCGGGCTGGACGCTCAGAAGTACGGCGCTGTGGAATGACTTGAAGCAGTTCCGCGAGGAATTGCAATGGATCGCCTCGCTCGTTACGGAAGGCGAGAAAACAAGGGGCGGGCACGGAGAGGATGCCGAGTGGGGATTATGGCGCCATCAATCCGATTATTACGCCATCGCTGTCAATTTGACCAAAGAGGACAAGAGCGTTGCGATTCCTTTGGGCTTTACCGGCTTTTTCTACGAACCGTTGTTCGACGGCGCGCCGGGACAGCTGGCCGGACACGGAAACGAGCTTGACGTTCTGCTGACGCCGGAGCAAGCGGCCGTCTACAAGATCACCCCGTTCGGAACCGTATTGGAAAAGGCGTCGGCAGACCTGTTGGAGGGGAAGACGTTATACGCTCATCCGTTCTGGAGCCGGCAGATAGAAGCGGCGGCCGATTTATTGGCCCAGGCCGCGGATGAATTGGGCGCTTCCGCACCCGACATGCGCGATGCGATGAATTCGGTCGCTTCGGCCGTCAGGCGGCTTCAGAAGCTGCGTGAATGGATACTGGAGAGGCCGGAAGAAATACCGGCACAAAGCAAAGAAGCACTATTGGAACTAACGGACGGAATCGGAAGCCGGGCGGAAAAGGTTATCGGCTCGCTCGCAGCGCTGGACCTGACAAGCGATACCGGATACTGGCTAACGGGAGCAACGGGCGAATTCAACGTTCTAGTACGCAACAATGGGGAGAAGGCACTGGACAATATGCGTATTCGGATAGATTATCCGGAAGCGTTCGCCTTGCCGCCCGCAGACTACGAGGTCGGCACTCTTGCGGCGAACGAGGTCTCCGAGAAGAGATTCGAATTTGTTATTCCGGGCGCTGCGGCGGTGGGCAGCTATCCTTTCCGAGCGACGGCGAGCTTCGACTATAACGGCGTGACGATCACGGCGGCCAAGCAAGCTGTACGGAATATCGAGCCGGCGCTCGTGTCGGGACTTCTCCCGGTGACACTTAAGGCGAGCGAGGGAGGGAACTACCCAATAGAATGGAGGCTGACGAACCGGACCGGCAGCGTCTTGACAATCGCGCCAGCCGTCAGTGCGGGAGGAGGAATCTCGATCAGCTTGCCGGAGACGGTAACGTTGTCCGCCTATGGCACCGCGGCCGTTCAAGGCTCGGTCTATTTGCCGGTACATCTCGCGAGCGGCTCCTACCCCGTATCCGTCTCGCCCCGCGCCGGGTCGGTCGCGTACCCCGAGGCGGTAATGGAGGTCAAGCTGGACCGCAATCTGCAATCGAATCCGGGCTTTGAAGAAGGGGCCGGCAGCTCGCCCGTCGGCTGGACATTCAACAACGCGGTGTGGGACCGCACCGTATCGCATAGCGGCCAGGCTTCCGCGCGAGTGGACCCGACCGGCACGTACAACCGGGTCTATCCGACTGACGCGGCTTCCGTTCCGATCGTGACCGGCCAGCGGTACCGGGTCGGCGCCTGGGTCAAAAACGGACTGACGTCCGGTCCGCTGCAGCTAAGAATCAGGCAAGTTTCGGCTGCTGCGGCGACGGTGAGGAACGAACCGGGGATGACGACGCCTTACGGCTCGGACTGGACCTACGTCTCCTCGACCTTTACCGCCTCCCCGGGCGCTGTCAAGGCCATGCTCTATTTCGGCGTTATGGCGGACAGCGTCGGAGGATCGGTCTGGCTGGATGATGTCGTAATCGAGAAAATCATCGAGTAGCGGGTCCGGCCGAAGGGTGATCCGAATCCGCCGAAAAGAGGGAAAGTCATGAAAGCAACCGATTTCGAGCAATACAAGCTGGCCATCTACGATGTGAAAGATCAGCTGAAGCAGCATGTTTACGGCCGATCGGCGGAAGCGTTCACCGCGGGAGACCAGGCGAGAGACGAGATTGCCGACGCCGGACAGCTTGAGCGGCGAAGAGCTTGGATAAGGAGCGAGTTTATAAAGTCGCTCGGCGGTCTTCCGCCGAGCGATACCCCGCTCCGTCCGCAAATTACAGGGACTGTGCGGGGCGACGGCTATGGGGTCGAGAAGGTGATGTTCGAGTCGCGACGGGGCCACTATGTGACGGCGAACTTGTACATACCGGACGGAATCGCCGCCCCAACCGCCGCTGTGCTGCACTTGTGCGGGCATAATCCGCTGGGCAAGCATGGGGACGTGTACCAGACCGTCTCGCAGCACCTTGTCCGCGCCGGGTTGATCGTGCTTACGATGGACCCGATCGGACAAGGGGAGCGGTTAAGCTATTACGACCGCGACACAAAGAAGATCGAAGTCGCCGCCTCCACGCGCGAGCATGAATACGCAGGCAGACAAAGCTTGCCGCTCGGCGACAATATCGCCCGCTACTTCGTCCACGATGCGATGCGAGCGGTTGATTATTTATGCACCCGCCCTGAAGTCGATCCGGCGAAAATCGGCGTAACCGGCTGTTCCGGCGGAGGGACGCAGACGAGCATGATGATGCTGTGCGATCCCCGCATCGCCGCCGCCGCCCCGGCTGCCTTTATCATGAACCGGGAGTCGTACATGAATGCGGGCCAGGCGCAGGATGCGGAGCAAATATGGCCGGGACTCACGAAGATCGGCTTCGATCACGAGGACATCCTGATGGCGATGGCGCCGCGTCCCGCCCTCGTCTTGGCGGCGGAGTACGATTTCTTCCCGATCGAAGGAACGCGCAGAACGGTGGAGAGAGCGAAGCGGTATTGGGACATGTACGGCGGGGAAGCCCGTCTCGAATATTTCGAAGACGCGTGCGTACACGGTTATTCGCCTCCTATGGCGCAAGGAGCTGCCGAATTTTTCTGTAAGCATCTGCTGGGCAGGCGGCCCGATTGTTCTTGGGAAGGGATACGGCCTATCGCACCGGAGCTGCTGTGGTGTACGGCTAGCGGGCAAGTGCGGGGCGATAGAGACGATGCGCGCGCCGTGCATGAAGAAAATGGCGATCGGCTCGCCGAGCTGGAGGCAGCCGCCTCCGCCTTGCCGGATGCGGCAAGAAAGGAACGCGCGCTTACTTGGCTGCGCGAGAGGGTATACGGCGGACGTAAGCCGTGCCCGCTCAATCCGCGCAGAGTCGCGCTCGGCAAGCCGGACGACGATATAGCCGTTGAAAGCGTGCTGTATTGGAGCCAGACGTCGCTGTTCAATCAAGGGTTCATGTTCCGATCCGCCGCAAGCGGGGAGAGCGATTCGCCGGTCACGATCGCTCTATGGGCGCGCGGTACGCGAAGCATCGAGCCGCGTCTCGACTGGATTCGGGAAACGTGCAAGACCGGCCGGGCCGTATTCGTCCTGGACGTATCGGGCGACGGGGCGGTTATGCCGAACAGCATTACGGCCCGCAGCGGGCTGCACGATTTTTTCGGCACGATCCATAAGCTTGCGATCGATCTATATTGGCTAGGCGACAGCTTGGCCGCTCTGCGGACATTCGACGTGCTGCGCGCCTTGGATATCGTCGAACTGTTAAGCGGCGGAACGAACGGCGATATCCGGCTGTATGCGGATGGACGATTCGGCTTGTACGGCCAACTGGCGGAGCTATTGGACGACCGGCTGAAGCAGGTGGAGGTTGCAAACGGCATCGGCAGCATCGCGGAGCTGGTTCGCTCGCGCCATTACGACATGCTGGACAGCGAAGGCATCATCATGCCCGGCATGCTGCGTTATTTCGATTTGCCCGATTTGCGGCGGTGGAAGTAAGAACAAGTTGGAGGAATGCGAAATTAAAGCGGCCGACGATGTCATTATCCGCGAATGGCGTGCGGCGGGAACGCCGGACAATTGGAACGTCTCGCCAATGACGGAGCGGCTTCTGCGTCAGCGCAGGCTGTTTCGCTTTACCCGAAAAAAGCGGAAGGATAGCGCAGATCGCCCTTGATTCGGCCCAGCGCGCCCGGTTCAAGCTCGGCCGCCATAAAAACCTCGTCCTGCACTTCGAACTGCTTCAGCTCCAGCCCGAAGGACCGGGCCGGCCGGAAACCGAATTTCGGATAATACGACGGGTGACCGATCAGCAGAACGAGCGGGTAGCCGAGCTTTTGGCTTCGCCGCAGCCCTTCGCGGATCAGCGCCCCGCCGATTCCTCTTTTTTGCATGGAAGGCTTGACCGCTATTGGCGCGAGCGCGATTACTTTACGGCGTACATTGCCGTCCGCCACTTCCGCTTCGCTAAGCAAAATATGGCCGACGATCGCTCCGTCTTGTACGGCGACGACGGACAGCTCGGGAATAAATGTCTCAGACGAGCGAATTCGCTCGACCAAGCGGGCTTCGTCTTCCCGGTTTCCGAACGCCTCGACGTTCAATCGGAACACTTGGTTATAATCGGACTCGGTTTCGACTCTTATGACCAGGGTTTGCTCTAACATGTTGGGGACACCTCCGCAAGGATGATCGTGTTGCACGGGCACACCTTCTAATTTTACCAAACGATGCCTTCGGGAGCTATGATACGCCGCCGCATGCATAGCAATTTGGGTACGCTTCCCCCTGGATAACACCCGCACGATCGTATTCATGCTGAATATATTGGTATATGCTTTGTCTATCTATATATCTACCGATCGGGAAAAGCAAATCGGTCAAGAGGATAGGTGAGCCCAACATGTCCTTCAACAATCTTGTTGTCAATGGCGATTTCGAGTCCGGGATGCTGGCTCCGTGGGTATCGCTGAATACGAGCATCGCTTCGACGATCAGCCACAGCGGTCTGTTCAGCGCCCGTCTGCAAGGCGGGGCGGTCGCCGCTTATATGTCGCAAATCGTACCGGTGAAGCCAGGGTCGACGTACGAGCTGCTTCTTTCGTTATCCGATTCCGGAGCGGCTCCGAATCCGCTCGTTTCGGTGTCGCTGGCTTACTACGACGCCTCCTTCAATTTTCTCGGCTTCGGCTTGACCAATTCGTTTTACGCGAATCGGCTGCCGGATAGCACGAATTCGAACTGGCTTACCTCCTATCAGTTGACGTCTACGGCGGTACCGGCGACTGCGACGCAGGCGCAGCTCTTTATCGGCAAGCAGCCGGCGGCAGGCTCTGCCGATCTGTTCGTGGACGATGTTCAGCTTCTGGAATCCACGGGTACGCCGGGAGCGACAGGAGCGACAGGAGCTACAGGAGTGACCGGCAGCACGGGCGCGACAGGTAGTACCGGAGCAACCGGAGCAACGGGAGCAACGGGAGCAACGGGAGCAACCGGGGGAACGGGAGCGACTGGCGTAACCGGACCGACAGGCTCGGGGGGAACTCGGGCGTACGGAGCATTATTTGGAGACACGATTCCTAGAGAAATCGTGGCGGGAACGCCGATACAATTTTTCGATGAAGGTCCATTCCTTAACACCGTCCCGGATGCGTCGACGGGCATGGAAAGGATCACCGTTTCGATCCCCGGCGTCTATGAGATCTCGGCGGAACTCACAGTTACAACCGAGAATCCGGGGGCTGTAGTTGTAAATATCGTTAAAAACGGCGACACCATTCTTGAGGGTTCCAGAATGAATGTAAACTTGGATACCGATATCGGGTTTACCATCCTGATGATCGGAAAAACGACTTTGGCTTCTCTGGAAACGGACGACTATATCCAGATCATCCCCGAATTCGAAGAAGAAAGTATGTTTTATTTCGATCCTACTCTAACGCTGAACCTGATAAGCTGAAGTCTGAATAAAAGGGCCCCACGTCAACGGACGCGGGGCTTTCAACTTGTATATGAAAAAAGGGATATGCCGATCGTTCGAATGACGTTTCGGTCTTGCTCTCTCTCATTATACTAGGAAATAGAAGTCTTTTGCGCCTCTTATTTCGGGGACAGCGGACGTTTTTATATAAATAAGAGATGTTTGGGACGCTTATTTGCGGCAAATGATCTACAATTGGATGAATCGGGTAAAATAAGAGCCTCAAACATCTGCTAATTCGTTCATCCGCCTCGTTTGTTCGTGGATAAGAGTCTCTAGAGACCGTTATTTGGTAAATGCCGCTGCCACCGTTGCGTGCGGTCGACCGACCGCCGTCATACTGCGGAACACCGCACGCGATGGGGGGGGGGGCGCTAGGTGCTTATTGCGTCCGGGATGCGTCAGCCGGGAAGGGTGCTTTCACCCCATGCGATCACGCGTAAATTTTGCATGTTTCACGGGCCAAGAAGCCCGGAAATGACGCCGAAATTTCTCATTTTCTACCGCTTTAGCATTTTCCACATGCGGGAAATCCCTTGTGCCGCAACGTTTCCCGGGGATCGGGGTAGAAAAGGAAGAGAAACGCGAACGAAGTGAAAACGCTTCATTTACGAGCGGCGAACGGATTTCTATACTAGGGTCTGAGCACGGAAATGGCACATTGGGAAACGATTACAAGGAGGAAACAGACATGGGTCAAGGGAAGGTCAAATCGTTATTGTTATCGCTTACCGCGTTGTCGGTAGTCGCGGCGGGTTGCGGCGGAGGTTCGGGCGATAGCAAGAGCGGAAGCGCAAGTACGAACGGCACGTCCGAAGGAACGAAAGCGCCGGCGGCAGCCGCCAACTACGGCGATACGGGAGGGCTCAAGCTTCCGCTCGTCGACAAGCCGACGACGCTTACGTGGATGCTGGTCAGCGACAACCCGAACCTGGGCGAATCGATGGTCGTGAAGGAAATCGAGAAGCGTACCGGAATCAAGCTGGATATCCAAGCGTATTCTTCGCAAACGTTTAAAGACAAAATGAAAGTAGTCGTCGCATCCGGCAAGCTCCCGGACATTTTCCACGGCTTATCGATCCCGGAAATCAACAAAATGGGTGCGCAGGGCGCGCTGACTCCGATCAATTCGTATTTGAACGAGCTTCCGAACTTCAAGAAGCTGTATGTAGACAATTCGGAGAACAACTGGGTCATGAAATCGTGGTCGGACGACAAAAACAATTTGTACTCGTGGCCGATCTACGGACTGAACCGCGACGTCAACCACGGCTTCCTGTACCGGAAAGACATATTCGACAAGCACGGCATTAAAGAATGGACGAATACGGACGAGTTCTACGCGGCGCTCAAAAAGCTGAAGGAAGCTTATCCGCAATCGTTCCCGTACGCGTCCAAAACGAAGGAAAACATTTTCAAGGATTGGGCTTACGGTTGGGGGATCGGCGGAGCGGATTATCCGGCTTACTACGACGAGAAGGCGAAGACGTGGAAGCAAGTGTACACGTCGGCGGAATACAAAGCCCAGCTCGACTTCATGAAGAAGCTGTATGACGAAGGGCTGATGGACCCCGAATTTATTACCGATACGGACGCTTCCTGGACGGCGAAAATGACGACGAACAACAAATCGTTCGTAACGTTCGACTGGATCGGTCGACTCGACTCGTTCGCGAACCAAGTGAAGTCGCAAGTTCCGGACTACAACCTGCGCTATGCCAATCCGGTCGGACCTACGGGCAATATCCGGACGCTGCCGAAAATTTCGAACTTCGGTACGGTCGTGCCGAACGGCAAAAACAAAGAAATCGCGCTCAAGCTGCTCGACTATTTGACCAGCCCGTCCGGCTCCTCGCTCGTTACGATGGGCATCGAAGGCGAAACGTTCAAGATGGAGAACGGCAAGCCAGTTTATCCCGAGCTGAAAGACGTAGCGAACGTGGACATCAAAGCGCTGGAAACGAAATACGGCATGTGGCTGGAAGGCATGTATTTCCGTCCCGACAAACGCAGCGTATACTTCAACTTCACAGAGAAAGAGAAAGAAGCCCAAGATAAGATCAACAACGCGAAAAAATTCGAGCCGGCCGACCCGGTTCTGAAATTTACGGATGACGAGACGAAAACGATCGCCGACCTGAGAACCGCGCTCGATAAAGCGGCCAACGAATTCGCCACGAAGTATGTGATGAAGAAGGAATTCGGCCAGGCGCAATGGACCGAATGGGTGCAAAACGCCGAGAAGCTTGGCGCGAGCAAGTTTATCGACGCCTACAACGCCGCACAAAAACGGTACGATCAGCTGAAGTAATGGATATCCGTGCGAACAGCGCGGAATAGAACGAATATCGTTTCGGTACTCGGCACCCGGGCGGGAAACTCCCGGGTGTCCTTCATAACCGAATGCTTACGAAGTGAGTTTTGCTCGGCAAAGCTTAGCTTATGCTTACGAAGTGAGCTTTTCTTACGAAAAACTCAGCGTATGCTTACGAAGTGAGTTTTGCTCCGCAAAACTTAGCTTATGCTTACGAAGTGAGCTTTTCTTGCGAAAAGCTCTTAGGAGGTAGCCCATGCACACGACACAACCCGAGCTTGCCAAAGGGCACAAGCGCGTTCCAGGCTCCCGTCTCGTCAATACGTTTCGTCATATGAAACGGGACAGGCAGCTGCTGATTTTGTTTCTACCCTGCATTATCTTCTTTATTTTATTCCGGTACGGTCCGATCTACGGCCTTGTTATCGCATTCAAGGACTACAATGTGTACCAGGGCATCATGGGAAGCGAATGGGTCGGCTTCGAGCATTTCCGACGCTTCTTCGATAGCCCGGACTTTTGGCTGCTGTTCAAGAATACGTTTCTGTTAGGCTTGTTCACGCTGGTGTGGGCATTCCCGTTCCCGATCATTTTCGCCGTGCTGCTTAA
The DNA here is from genome assembly GCF_005938385.1 of Paenibacillus mesophilus. Lineage (GTDB taxonomy): Bacteria > Bacillota > Bacilli > Paenibacillales > NBRC-103111 > Paenibacillus_AB > Paenibacillus_AB mesophilus. The sequence continues at coordinate 170,154 of NZ_VCRA01000013.1, read as the reverse complement.
TGAAGTACGGGGCATCAAGTTCAAGAAGACGGTGCAAACGTTCAGCTATTTGCCGTCCTTTCTGTCGGTCGTTATCGTCAGCAGCATGATTATCGACTTTTTGTCGCCGACACACGGGCTCGTCAACGAGCTGCTGAAGGCGATCGGGCTGGAATCGAAATATTTCCTGGCCGCGCCCGAATGGTTCCGGACGATCTACGTTTCTTCGGAAATATGGCAGCATATGGGCTTCGAGGCGATCATTTATTTGGCCGCCATCGCGAGCATCGATCCTACATTGTATGAAGCGGCCAAAGTCGACGGGGCGAGCCGGTTCCAGATGATGCGCTACATTACGATTCCGAGCATCATGCCGACGATTCTGATCATGTTTATTATCAAATCGGGCTCGATGTTCCGCATCGGCTACGAGAAGGTGCTTCTGCTTTACAACCCGATGACGTACGAGGTCGCCGACGTATTCTCCACCTACGTATACCGGAAAGGCTTGCTTGAAACGAATTACAGCTATGCGGCTGCAGTCGGTCTGTTCGAATCGCTGATCGCTCTCGTCATGCTGCTTATTACGAACGTCATCAGCAAGAAAGCGGGAGGGAAAGGACTATGGTAAAAGGCGGCGCATTCGGGCAACGGTTTACCCTTTTTGATGCGGTGCTTGCCGTCATCTTGTCGCTGGTCGCTATCGTGACGGTGTATCCGGTCCTCTACATCGTAGCGGTTTCGTTCAGCGACACGGCCTATATTGTTCAGAACAAAGTGTTTTTGTGGCCGAAAGGGTTCAATCTTGACGCTTATAAACAAATTTTGGAAAACCCGCGAATTCCGCGAGCATACTGGAATACGATTTTGTATACCGGCTTGGGGACGTTTATCAACCTGCTGATGACGGCCGTTGCGGCTTATCCGTTGTCTAGGCCGGGATTTTTCGGACGCAAATTTTTTATGATCGCGATCGTCTTGACGATGTTTCTGAACGGGGGCATCATTCCCGCCTATTTGATCGTGCAGAAGCTGCACATGATCGATACGATTTGGGCAATCGTGCTGCCGAATGCGATCTGGACGGTCGAGCTGCTTATTCTGAAAAGCTTCTACGAGTCGATGTCCGGCTCCCTGCGCGAATCGGCGTTGATCGACGGTGCATCCGAGTACCGGATTTTGTTCCAAATCGTCATCCCGCTGTCCAAGCCGGCCCTTGCTTCCATCGGGTTGTTCTATTTCATGGGCCATTGGAACAGCTTCTTCATTCCGATGATTTATTTGAACGATGCGAAGCTGTATCCGCTGCAGGTCGTACTCCGGGATATGCTGTTTTTCGATACGGCCAAGGAGACGAGCTTGATCGACAAATCGACCATAACGCCGCAATCGATGAAAAACGCCACGATTTTCATATCGATGATACCGGTACTGCTCATTTATCCGTTTGCCCAGAAATATTTTGCCAAAGGTATTATGCTCGGCTCCGAGAAGGGATAATGTCTACTTTTGTCGAATATAGGGGTACGACAGCATTTGTATGATCTCACGGTCTCGGGTGGGGGTGGGGCGATGTTGCCCAAGATGAGGATGATTGCCAACAAAGGGCTGCTGCAAATCTTTTTTGCGCTCCTTTTGGTGGCGATCATTATGTTCGTATCCAACTATATGGTGTACCGCAATTCGATCTCAGGCATTTACAACCAGGTCAGCGAAAACAACAAGCTCGTCGTCAAAAATATGATCCGCGCCTTCGATGACAGCTTCAAAAATATTAACGATATCATTTACACGATCCAGATGCTTTCCTATAACGCATGGAAGACGGGCGACGGAAACGCCGATATGGCAGATGCGTACATGACTTATTCGAACCTCCGGTCGCTCGTCTCCTCCATCGATTATGTCGAGGAAGTGATCGTGTTCCATATGGGCTCGGATTTGGCGATTACGACTTCCGGGACGATGCAGCTGCCGGATCTGCTGCGCAAAAAATTCGTCAACCCTTCGTACAATTCCGAGTTTTGGAAAACGCTTGCCAAGACGAAGCACCCGCTCAAGGTGTTTCCGGCCGAGGCTTATACCGACGATTCCCCGGTCGGCGTGTCGCGCAAGCTGATTCCGATTATCGGCAGCAACCAGATATCCGAGCTGAACGTGCTCGTCTTCCTGAACTATGACAAAATGCTGCGGCACGTCAATCAGGAGTCGATGATGAAAGGAACGTCGCTCATGGTCATGGATCAGGATCGGAATATGATTCTGAACACCGAGGACAAATGGAATCTGGTCGACATGCTGTACGATCTCAACCTGGGAACGAATCAGGAAGAGACACTGAAAAACAAAGATTTCGAGTACAACGTCTTCAAGTCCGACTATAACGGGTTCATGTATATCCACAAGGCGCCTTATCAATTCTCCGGCATGGAATCGGTGACCGGCGTCAACCGCCAGATCATGATGATCGCGATCGCCTGCGCCGTCATCCTCTCCGCGCTTCTGAGCCTCTATTTGTACAGACCCGTGCGAACCCTCGTCAAGCTGATCGGCATCCGGGACGCGAAAGGGGCCGACTACCGTCAGATCCGGTCCGGTATCGCCAAGATGCAGGAGGAGAACGAATCGTTCAAAACGCAAATGGACGTGTTCCGCGCGGAAATGCGCAAGGCGGCGTTTCAGAACGCGCTGCTCGGCATTGCTTCCCCGAAGGAAACGGAGCAGCGGATGCAGCGATATTTCGCGGAATTCGCGCAAAGCGGTTATTTCGTTCTGGCCGAATTTCGGCTGAGGGAGAAGAACGGGGAAGAGACGGCGAATCCCCCGGGGCTGGAAGAAATCGCGGCTTCGATTCAGCAAGGACTGCAGAGTACGAGGGAACATGTCTTCGTATTCCCGACCGGCGGTGGGAAGTGCTATGTCCATATCGGAGCGCGGCGTCCCGCCGATCGCGAGCCGATCGTCAAGCAGCTGCGCGCCTTCGTCAAGCAGGCGGGTGAAGAATGGGAAGGCGTCTCGACGGAAGTGGCGGTCAGTCGGATCTATGCGGCCGAATCCGCGAATTGTCATAAAGCTTACCGCGATTTGACCGATTGCTTCGAGTACCGCAATATCGACTCGGACGATCCGATCATCGATTTTCAGACGATCCGGTATACGTGGAACGTATATGCCCCGCTGGACGAGATCGAGAAGGCATCCCGTTTTCTCGTCATCGGCAATGTCGAGGAGTGCGTCAAAATCGTCGAACACATTTTCGCGCGCAACGAGGAGCGGCACATTCACAGGTACCAGCTCGTTTCGGTAGCGAAGACGATGCTGTATGACATGCTGAAGCATCTCGATGCCGGCGACGCGGAGCCGAAGCAGATCGTCGCGCTGGAAGCGTCGTTCCATGAGGAGACGGAGGCTGCGGCCGATTCGGGCGATATCCGCGACGCATTGATCCGATCGATCCGCACCATCGGCGAAACGGGCGGCAAATCGGCGCAAAAAAGCAAGCTCGACCCGTCGTCGATCGCCCGGTATATTGAAGAGCATTACCGCGACGATCTGCATTTGGATCATATGGCGGAGAAGCTGGAGACGTCGCCGAAATATTTCTCCAACTATTTCAAGAAAACGTTCGGCATCAACTTTATCGAATATTTGAACAGAGTGCGGCTGGCGCAAGCGAAAGAGCTGCTGAAGCAAACGGAGCTGTCCGTCGCCGAGATCGGGGAGAGGACGGGGTACCAGAACTCTTCGACGTTTACGAGCACGTTCAAGAAGTATTACGGCATCTCGCCTAGCGATTACCGTAAAAATAGTTAGGCGGAGGATTGAATTAGCATTGTATGAGGCAGTATAACGAAAAGCACTTGGCTCTCATTGGAGAGCAGGTGCTTTTTTGCTTCTGTAATAGGAACTTTATACGAAAGAGGGATATGTCCGCAGCAAATTATTTTTTATATGATAATATAAATTTTTTTTTGAACTCCTCCAGAATAGATTCTTTAAGATTTGCAAGATAGGCTGTCCGCGCTCCCCCACAATGAACATATAATACAAGAGCTTGGCTACGGACAGTATTACTAAATGACAGACGGATATGTAAAATGGTGGCATCGACAAGTCAGAAGCTCAACTATTCGGAGGTGTTCGGGGGTATGGAGGAAGTAATCCGGCGATACGAGCGATACCAGTCAACTGGCAATAGAACAATACTATTCGTGACAAATGACGGCGACGAATGTTCGGCAGCGGTGTTCCGGATGGCGCTGCTGCCCGCTTTGAATCATTTCGGCCTCCCTTATCGCGTGGAAGATTTAAGCAAGCTGGGAGTACCCTCTAACATGGTGGAAGCGGCGGCGATCGTTCTTGCTCATAACGGAGTAGCCGCTTCGCTTACGGAGGAGCAATGGGCGCTAATTGTCGCCGCTTCGGACAACGGTGCAGGCGTAGCAAGCTTCGACGGCGAGCTGTGGCGGGCGAAGCCGGACATCCAACGGTTCTTCGGGGGATCGTCCATGACGGCTGCTGAAATAGACGAGATCCGCATTCCGGACAATGCCCACTATATAGCGCAAATGCAGACGAGCGGCCAAATGCACCGCATGATCAAGCCTGTGGCGGCTTCATTGCCCGACGGGATAATCCACGGAGCCGTTACCGTCGCGAAGGATAGTTCCGGGCGGATGTTGGTGTCCGCGATTCCGGAGGATGCGGGCGACACTGCCCGGAGAGGCCGTCGAGCCGCGTTGTACTTCTCGCCCGTATTATGGACGAGGCAGCATTTCGGGCATGCGGCCGGTTTGGACGACCTGCTGTGGCGATGTCTCGTTTGGGTGGCCCGGAAGCCGTTCGCCACTCTGATGATGCCTCCGTTTGCCGTGTGCCGGGTTGATGATGCGGTCGGATCTTACGATCGTTTCGACTACGTGAAGGTGTTGAATAAATACAACTGGGTGCCGAACATCGGCTTGTTCGTCGACGATATCGATGACGAGTGCGCGGCCAAGATCACATATTGCCACGATAACAAGATGGCGGAATTCAGCGCGCATTCTTTCCACGAGCTGGGCGAACCTCAGCCCGATCAAATCTATATCCGGCATGACGGGAGCGAGTATACGTTCAGGCAATTGAAGGAGCATTTCGCTCGGCTGGACCGGTTCTACGGCTCGATCGGCGTTACGCCTTCCCGGACCGTCAATATCCATTATGACGAGCTCGGCTTGAACAGTCTGCCCTTCCTGCTCAATCGCAAACAAACCTACATGATGGCGCTGATCCCGCCGGGCGTTCATTGGTATGCGAACAGCTACTCCTGGGAGCCGTATCCATACGGCCATCAAGGCTTCAATTACGGCCCGATGGACCCGGACCAGCGGTTCTGGAATGCGGTGGCGCATCATCTGGGAGGGTACAAAACCCCCGACACCGGGATGGGGCCGGGAGAATTTCTCGGAGGCTGCACGACGTTCAACAACGAGAGTGCCGCAACCGATATCCGCAAAGCGATTCGAAGAGGAGCGGACGCCGTCAAGCTGGGCATATCCAGCGGTTTTTTCGGGACGCTAATGACGCATGAGCAGCGGATCGCGGCGCTTAAGCCGGAGGAATGGCGGGCCATTATCGAGGGTATTCACCGGGAGCTGGACGGTTGGCACATTGTGCATCGCACTTACGACCAAATATCCGAATATTGCAAAGATAAAGCGAGGACGAGAATCACGGAAGCGCACTTCGACCCGGCAACGTCGCGGCTGACGGTCGGGCTGGAAGGTACGGCGGAGCACGGCATGTATTACAATATTTACAGGGACGAGGGCGGGATGGTTTCCTGCGAAATCGTGCATACCGCTCCGTTTGCGGGACGACTACTGTGCGCGGTTACAGAGGAGAGATTGTGAGAACTCGGAGCGGTGCAGTCCCCCAAGTATGCGGATGTTTGAAGATTTAGTAATGACCGAGTTCAACCCGGCCCTGGAGGTCGGGTATTTTTTTGAAGTAAGCGTTGTTTGCAGCCGAATCTTCGCAAAAGCACGATATGACCCAAAATAAGAGGTGTGGGCAACTCTTATTTACGGAAATGGACCCGATAAGCGAATAATTAGAGCTGCAAAAGGCTTTTATTTCTATCAAATACTTTTTGTGGTGCAACGTGGTTTCCTTTTGATTATTATTTGGAACCACAAAAGTAGATGTCGTTTTTGTACTCTATGCAAGAAAGAAAATCAATAAATGCTATGAATGGAAGGTGTTGTGGCTGTTTTCCTTTCGTAGAAAAACAAATGGATAAAATGGAAATAAACCAGTTGACAATATTTAAAGCGCTTTCTAAAATGAAAGAGAATTAGTTTGTGCACCAATTAGGAACCAGAACATCACGTCATGACCTCTCAAAAATGGACAGGAGGTGAAATGAAACGCTTAGCCAAGTTTTGCGATAAAAGCAATGACAACCCGGACGACAGCGAGAATCGGCACCCTTACTTATCCCATTGAGGAAGGCGTGATTTCATGTCCCGCAAGGATATCCAAAAATTCTTGACCTTCTGCCTCGGCATAATGATTTGCATCGCCGCGGTTTTCGGTCCGTACCGAGTCGGATCGGCCGCTCCCGCAACGATACCGGTAACAAACCCCGGCTTCGAGCAGCCTGTAGTCGGAGGAGTGATTCCGGGGTGGAAGCAAACGTACGGTGTCGGCGTAACGGCCCTCACTTACGGGGTCACAAGTGCCGCGAAGGCAAGCGGCGCCTATAGCATCCGCCTCGACGACGCCTCCCCGACCGCGTCGCTCGGCATAGACAGCGACAAGTTCCCGATTGTCGCGGGAACCGCCTACTCCGCATCGGCGATGTTCCAGGTGGAGCGCGGCACATTGTCCATTTATTTGCAATTTTTTAATGCCGCCGGAGTCCGTGTGGCAAATACGTCGGCCGGCGTCGATCCGTCAACCGGATTCGTGAAGGGGAGCGTATCCGGAACCGCTCCGGCCGACGCAGTAACGGCTTCCGTCCTGCTGTATTCCGCATCGACGGCGCAGGGGGCGGGCTATATCGACGATGTGACGGTGGAGGTAATCGAGATCGGTACTTTCGAAAATTTAGGACAGCCTATTACGAACTTTATTAATCAAGACGCCGCGTTAGGTCGCGAGTCGGGCAAAGATGTCGCCTACACGGTAGTGAAGGGGGCGAACGACAGCACGGTATTCGCCGTGATCGATCTGGATACGGCGAATGTGGTGAAGACGATTCCGATGCCCGGCGTGACGGGGGCCTGGGGCGTCAAGGCTGCGAGCGACGGGAAAATATATGCGGGTACCCACTATGACGGCCATTTGTACCAATATACGCCGGGCGACAGCAGCTTGGTCGATTTGGGCCAGTTGGGTGCGGAGACGCATATATGGGCATTGGTCGCCGGAGCGGGCGGGAAAATATATGCCGGCACGTACCCGAACGCTCATGTGTTCGAATACGATCCGGCGACGAATCAGGTGCGCGACCTCGGCCGGGTGCATCCGACCGAGAAATACGTGCGCGCTCTCGCTTACGATTCGGACCGCAACGTACTGTATGCGGGGGTCGGCGGGTCGACGGCCGGCATCGTCAAGCTCGATCTGACGAACGGCGGCAGCCGGGAGATTTTGCAGCAGCTCCTCCCGCAAGCTTATGCGAATTACGATTTCGCCTATAATATGGGTTATGCGCTCGGCAAGCTGTTCGTCAGACTGGACAAGCCGGATCATCTGCTCATCGTGGACGCGGCGACGGAAACCGTCGAATACTATAACCCGAACGGCCTGGGCATGGGATCGAGAGTGCTCGCGACAATGCCGGGAGACGACCGTAAAATTTACTTCGGCGGGGGCATTTTACGCTCGTACGATATTACGACACGAACGTTCGCCGTGGAATATCCGGATCCCCAGATGAGAGCGTTCAACTTCTTCGACGGCCAGTTCGTTCAACTGAATGATCCGGCATGGCCGGGCTATACGTTTATCGGCTTCAGCGAAAAAGGACAGTTCATGAAGTTCAATAAGCAGACGGGAACGCTGGACACGTCCAAGGTGGACAATTTCGGCTCGCCCATCCTGATCCAAAGCCTGCATACCGGCTACGACGGCAATATCTATATCGGCGGTTATTTGGGCGCCACCGGTTTTACTTCATACAAGCCATCAGACGGTACGTTTACGGAAGTGCAGCAGTTCGGGCAAGTCGAGTCGGTGGATAGCGTAAACGGCAAGCTGTATATAGGCACCTACGGCAACGCGAGGGTGTACGAATACGATCCGACCGCGCCTTGGACGTCCACGAATCCTCGCCGGGTGGCCGAGCTTGTGAATCATGGGCAGGACCGGCCGTTCGCGATGGTCGGGGTAGATTCGCTTTCCAAGCTATATGTCGGTTCCGTACCGGATTACGGCTCGCTCAGCGGAGCGCTGACAGTATACGACGTCCCGACTCGGCAGACGCAAGTATTCAAGGACATCGTGCATAATCAGGGCGTAGTATCGCTGGTCTACAAGGACGGTCTCGTATACGGGGGGACTACGATATACGGAGGCCTCGGAACGAGCGGACCAACGGAGAAGGAAGGCAAGCTGTTCGTTTTCGATACGGCGACGAATGCCAAAGTATTCGAGATCGCACCGGTAGCGGGGCGCAAAGTGGTAAGCGGCCTGCTGGCCGGACCTGACGGCATGATCTGGGGCGTAGCGGAAGATACAATCTTCAAGTTCGATCCGCAAACCCGGCAAATCGTCTATAAAGCCGCGAAGCTGGGCCGTTACGGCACCGGAACGGTATGGGTGGACGCATTCATGGAGCTCGGAAAGGACGGCAACGTATACGGCACAAACCGGCAAAAAACGTTGTTCATGATCAAGCCGGACACGATGGATTTCATCAAAATCAAGAGCGGTGCCGGGAACTACTTGACGCAGGACTTCTACGGCAATCTCTACATGTCTAACGATGCGAATCTGTGGAAATACACGCTGCCCGCCGATGAGGAGACGGTCACCGGGATCTTGCAGCGGGCCTCGCTCGCCGGTCAAATTCCGCAACCGGTTCAGGCGCAATTGACTAACTCCCTGCGGCAGGCCGTGCACCACCATGAAGAACGGCGCGACGATCAAGCGGTCAAGCATTTGCGCGACTTCCTCAAGCATCTCCACAACACGGCGTTCGAATCTTCCGTCAAGCCGGAAGCCAAATGGCCGTTGGACCAGCAGATCAGAACGTTGATCGCCGAGTGGGAGAAGCGGTAGAATTACACATAAAGAGACGGAGTAGGGAGCCGCCTGCGGGCGAAGTGAAAGCAAGCGGCATCCGATTCGTTGAGTGCGTACGCGGACGAGCTGATCGGGCAATGGACGAATTGAGCAGCATATGCGAGATGCATTATCGTTACTGCCGATGGTATAATGGGGGGAAAGTGAGCCAAGGGAGAGAAAGCATGTTCGAGCAAATCGACCATAAGAAGAGCATGTTGGATCAGAAAAGACCTTGGCCGGTTCACACCCACCGGAGCATTCGCGAGCATCTCATCGTCTATTGGACGTATCATTCCAATGCCATTGAGGGGAATACGCTGACCCTTTCGGAGACGAAGGTCGCTCTTGAAGGGATAACGGTCGGCGGTAAAACCATACAGGAGCATTTGGAAGCGATTAATCATAAAGAAGCGATTCTGTACGTAGAGGAAATCGTACAGAGGCGCGAGCCGCTTTCGGAATGGCAGATCAAGAACATACATCGTCTTATTCTGAAAGGAATCCATGATGAATACGCCGGAACGTATCGCAGAGAAAATGTTCTGATCAGCGGAGCCAGGCACGTTCCGCCTGACGCCTTGCAAATTCCTTTGTTGATGGAACAATTCGCAAGCTGGATAGAGCGCGAAGCGCCCGAACTGCACCCCGTTGCGGGGGCAGCGATTATACACAGCGATTTCGTAAAAATTCATCCGTTTATCGACGGCAACGGAAGAACGGCCTGGCTATTGCTCAACTTCGAATTGATGAAAAACGGATTTCCCCCGATCGTGATCGAGAAGGAGCAGCGGGCGGAATACTACTCGGCGTTGGATGAAGCTCATGTGACCGGAGATAATTCCTCGTTCATAAAGCTTGTCAGCAATACGCTGGAACGAACGCTAGACCAATATCTGAAACTTGTATAACCCCAAATCTGCCTGATTTCCCGAGTGCTTCATCGGGAGATCAGGCAGTTTTTTCGTTCCTTCTTCACACCTTCGGGCCAGGGGTACTTAAAACTCATAAGGACGAGTATAATGGACGAGTATATACAATGAGCAGCTTTCTATGGAGAGGGTGAACAACATGGTCGGCTTGCTGCCTCTCATGCTGGAACGGGTCGGCATTTTACTGATCGTGGCGATGTTGCTTTCGCGGCTGAAGTCGTTCCGGAGTATCGTCTATCACGAGCATGGCTATACGGAAAAAATAAGTCTCATCCTCATATTCGGCGCGTTCGGCGTGATCAGCAACTACACCGGCGTCGAGATTCGAGGGGGCAGCTGGATATCGCCCCAGGCGTGGCAGACGTGGATCGGCACGGATGGGGCTATCGCGAATACGCGCATTATGGGTGTCGTCATCGGCGGCTTGCTGGGTGGGCCTCTCGTAGGGACGGGCGTCGGGCTTATCGCGGGAATTCACCGGTTTACGCTCGGTGGCTTTACGGCGATATCGTGCGGTTTGTCCAGCATACTGGCGGGAATCGTCACCGGCTACATCGGCAAGCGAATCCGGATATGGGAGAAAAGGGCACTCTGGCAAGCCGTCGCGATCGGCATCTTCATGGAAGCGGCGCAGATGGGCATCATTCTGCTCGCCGCCCGTCCCTTCGAAGCGGCTTGGGCGCTCGTCGAAGTCATCGGCTTTCCGATGATCGTCGTCAACGGCTTCGGCACGCTGCTGTTCATGCTGATCATTCAGTCGATTGTCCGCGAAGAGTCGCGCACCCGGGCGCTGCAAACCCAGCAGGCGTTCTCGATCGCGGACGAGACGCTGCCGTTTTTCCGGCAAGGGCTGAACCCGGAATCGTGCCGGGCGGCGGCCGAAGTCATCCTGAAATGGACGAACGCGGACGCGATCTCGATTACGGACCGGCAGAGGGTGATGGCCCACATCGGGGAAGGGGCGGACCATCATATTCCGCTCCAGAGCATTTCCACCTTGCTCACCCGGCAAGTGCTGGAATCGGGTCTGACGAGGGAAGCCTCATCGCGCGAGCAAATTCAATGCAGCGAGCCGGACTGCGTGCTGCAGGCGGCGATCGTGCTGCCGCTCAAGGTGAAGGGGACGACGGTCGGAACGCTGAAGCTGTATTTCAAAAGGCCGAGCAAGCTGGACCGGGCCGAGAAGGAGCTCGCCGAAGGGCTCGGCAAGCTGTTCTCGACGCAGCTCGAGCTCGCCGAAGCGGAGAAGCAGCGGAAGCTGTTGAAGGACGCCGAGATCAAGGCGCTTCAGGCGCAGGTGCACCCGCATTTTCTGTTCAACGCCTTCAATACGATATCTTCCTTATGCCGGACCGATCCGGAGAAGGCGCGGAGTCTGCTTATCCAATTAAGCGTGTTTTTCCGCAGCAATTTGCAGGGAGCGCGGCAAATCATAATACCGCTCTACAAAGAATTAGAGCATGTGAAGGCGTATCTCGCCATCGAGAAGGCGCGCTTCCCGGACAAGTATACGCTCGAGATGGATATCGATCCGGAGCTCGAACCGATCGGCGTGCCGCCCTTTACGCTGCAGCCGCTTGTCGAGAATGCGCTCAAGTACGCTTTTCCCGCCCGGTTGGACACCGGCAGGGCGCACATCGTGCTTCGCGCTTACCGCGAGGGCGATCGTCTTGTCCTTGTCGCCGAAGACAACGGAAGAGGAATCACGGCGGAGCTGCTTGCATCGCTCGGCACCAGAACGGTCGAATCGCTGGAGGGTACCGGAACCGCCCTCTACAACATCCGCAAAAGAATAGACGAACTATATGGCGCCAAAGGAGAGTTTCGCATCGAGAGCCGTCCGGGGACGGGTACTACGGTGACGATCCGGCTGCCGATCCATCAATCGCAATGGGAGGATCATCATGTTGAGAGCTTTGATCGTGGATGACGAGCCGATCTCGCGGGATGAGCTGGCTTACTTGCTTCGCCGGACCGGGCAGGTGGACATCGTCGGGGAAGCGGACCGGCTGGAGAAGGCCATCGAGCTGATTCGCGAGCTGAAGCCGGACGTTGTGTTTCTGGACATCCAGCTTGCCGACGAGAACGGGATGCATATCGCCCGGCTGCTGTCAGAGGAGAACGGCGAGTCGAGGCCGGAGATCGTATTCGCGACGGCTTATGATGAATACGCCCTGCAGGCGTTTGAGCTGAACGCGAGCGATTATGTGCTGAAGCCGTTCGAGGAGAGCCGGATCAAGCGGACGGTCGAGAAAATCGCCAAAAGCATCGAACGGCGGGGAAGCCGAACCGTCCCGGAACCGGCTCGCGGGACGAAGCAGCCGGAACGATTGGAGCGTCTCGCGATTTCGGTAGACGACCGAATTATGCTCATTCCAGTAGACCGGATTTTGTACGTCGGTTTCGAAGAAGGCAAGACGGTCATCGCGACGGACGACCGCGTGTACCGGGTGAGCGAGCCGTTGACCGTGATCGAGCGCAAGCTGCAGCACGGCTCCTTCCTGCGCGTACACCGCGCCTATCTGGTCAATCTGGAAGGCGTCGTGGAAATCCAGCCGTGGTTTCATTCCACCTGCAACCTCATTATGCGGGGCGGCGCTTCCATCCCCGTAAGCCGCACTTATTTGAAAGAGCTGAAGCAGCAGCTCGGCTTCTGAAGCTGCAAGTAAGTAGCGTATCCTGTGCGTTTCAGCACCGCTTTTGTGCAAGTTAAGCCCTTTCCCGTGCATTGTAGCGTGAAAACCGCCATCCGTCGTTTACAAAATCTATAATCGGATTTACATAAGCGAAAAGGGGTGCACGACAATGAATGCGATTTCAATCGTCATCGGCTCGATATGTATTCTGATGATCGCCTACCGGCTGTACGGCACGTTTATGGCAGCGAAGGTATTGAAGCTGAACGATGCCAAGCAGACGCCCGCGCATGCGATGAATGACGGCAAAGATTATGTGCCGACGAATAAATGGGTTACGTTCGGCCATCACTTTGCGGCGATCGCCGCAGCCGGTCCGCTTGTCGGACCGATTCTGGCCGCGCAGTTCGGCTACTTGCCCGGCCTGCTGTGGCTCTTGATCGGTGCCGTCATCGGCGGCGCGGTTCACGATATGGTCGTTCTGTTCGCATCGATGCGCAAGCAGGGCAAATCGCTCTCCGAGGTGGCGAAAGAAGAGCTCGGCCCCGTCGCCGGCTTCTGTACCGGACTTGCCATGCTCTTTATTATTACGATCACGATGGCCGGGCTGTCGATGGTCGTTCTCCATGCACTGGAGAACAATCCTTGGGGCACGTTCGCCGTCGGCATTACGATCCCGATCGCTATGGGCGTAGGGCTGCTTTACCGCAAAACCGGCAATTTGAAAGTAGCCTCGACACTCGGATTCATCCTGCTCATGATCGGCGTATTCGCCGGCCCTTCGATCCAAGGTACGGCGCTTGGCGAGCTGCTGACGCTCGATACCCGTACGCTCGGCTTCATCCTGCCGATCTACGCGTTCTTCGCCGCCGCGCTGCCGGTGTGGCTGCTTCTCGCACCGCGCGATTATTTGAGCAGCTTTATGAAGATCGGCGTGTTCATCGCGCTTATTATCGGCGTCTTTATTATTAATCCGTCGATCCAATTCCCGGCGTTCACGAGCTTCGTAGGCGGGGGAGGCCCAATCATGGCCGGTCCCGTATGGCCGTTCATCTCGATTACGATCGCCTGCGGAGCGATATCCGGCTTCCATGCCTTCGTTGGCTCGGGAACGACTCCGAAGATGATCAACCGCTGGAGCGACATTAAAGCGGTCGGCTTCGGTGCGATGCTGGTCGAATGCGTCGTCGGCATTATGGCGCTGATCGCCGCTACGGCACTGCAGCCGGCCGACTACTTCGCGATCAACTCGTCGCCGCAAGTATTCAAGACGCTCGGCATGGACGTCGTCCATCTTCCCGAATTGGCCGAGAAAATCGGGCTCAATCTGGAAGGAAGAACGGGCGGCGCGGTGACGCTTGCCGTCGGCATGACTTACATTTTCACGAAAATACCGTGGTTCAGCCATTTGTCGTCTTATTTCTTCCAGTTCGTCATCATGTTCGAGGCGGTATTCATCTTGACGGCGATCGACGCCGGCACGCGGGTCGCTCGTTATTTGATCCAGGATTTCTTCGGGGAGCTGTACAAGCCGCTGAAGCGGGCCGATTGGATGCCCGGTACGATTTTCGCCAGCGCACTTGCCTGCTTCTTGTGGGGGTACCTGCTCGTGTCCGGCGATATCGGTTCGATCTGGGCCTTGTTCGGTGTATCGAATCAGCTGATGGCTTCGATCGGACTGATCGTCGGGGCTACCGTCATTATGAAAATCGCCGACAAACGGTGGTACATGCTTACTTGTCTCATTCCACTAGCTTACTTGTTCGTAACGGTTATGTATGCGGGGTACTGGATGGTAGCGAACGTATACTTGAATCCGGCCAATAAGGGGTACAGCGTACTGAATGCTTCTCTGTCCGTCATCATGCTCGTGCTTGGCGTCATCATCTTGATCGCTGCCATCAAGAAATGGATCGAGCTTTGGAACACTCCGGCTATACGCCTCCATACGAAAGCGGCTTAATCGGGCTCATCCAGCCCGCACGCAAAGGAACCGCAGTTGTTGCTCCCGGTTGGTTGAATGACCGGCCGCGAGCGACATACTGCGGTTTCTTTTTTGAAACATCAGATTGTTTAAGTTCTTTATCGAACTAAAGCGAAAGGGTGACCTCTTTGCATGGGCAATTTGGAAATTGGCTTGAACGAACCAATCTTCACTATTACTGAACCCTATTGCGCTATTCGCTCACCAGATGGCCCAATACAACGAATAACGAACTCAATTTTACTATTACCAAACTTAAGTTCAGTAATAGTTACTCTAGGTTCATTGTTCCTCCAATTACCGAGAATTGGAGCCAAATAGCGCAGAGAAGTTTACTAATAAGCAAATTGGGTTCACTGAATGACGAAAGGGCATTGGAAGTAGAAGTCACTACGAAATAACTCCACTCTCCCAACGCACTAACGTTTGGTTTGCATGACCGTCCGGGCGTTTTATCCGGACGATTTTCTTAGCTTAACTTCCTCGTTTTCATAGTTTCCCGGCCGGGAGGGTATAGCTAACGGGGGCCCCGAATAAGGAACTTTAACGGAATGGGAGGTAATTCCGTTAAAGTTCCTAGCCGGTCATTTTGCCGAATCGGTCCGATGCTTCCGGTAGTCGGTGGCGCTCATGCCGGTCGTTTCTTTAAAGACGCGGGTAAACGAGCGCAGCGAAGAGAAGCCGACATCGTAGGCGACTTCGGCAACCGACATGTCGGTGGCGGTCAGCAGGCTTGAGGCACGGCGGATGCGCAGCATATGCAAATATTCGAGAAAGTTTTTGCCGAGCAGACGCTTGAACGCATTGCGTACTACGAATACGCTGACCCCGAACTTGCCGGCCACCTCTTCGAGCGAGATGGTCTCTTCCATGAAGTGCGTGTTTACATATTTGACATAGTCCCATTCCTCCGGATGCAGGTCGACGGCCGAATCGAGCGAAGCAAAGCCCGGGTGATGGCGGAAAAACAAATAAATCGCTTCCATCAGCTTGACCCGCATAAAGCCTTGCTTGCCGAGAGAGTCGGAGGCGTATTCGTCGCCGAGGGCGGACAGGACCGATCGGATTGTCTGAAACGGCTGGTCGGGCATATCGTAAAACGGCGTCATCTCGTCGGACAGCTTGACAAGCCAAGGCCCGATCTCGGCGAACTCGGGCTGGAACATCAAGTTCATGTCGAACATGCAGCAAAATTTTTGAAGCGGCTGCTGCGCGTCGAGCTTAAGCGCATGCAGATGGTACGGCGGCAGCAGGCAGATGCTGCCCGGCTTCAGCCGATGCTCCACGCCGTTGACGATTTCCGTCCCTTGACCTGCCGTCACGAGCGACATCTCCGCAAATTCGTGATGATGGTTCGGGTATCCGTGGCCCATCGAATAATGCGTAATAAATAGCGGCAGTTCGCCTTTTTTGAACTTGTTCAGCCGCAAGCTGTCTTGGAATATCGGGAAAGTTGTCATACGATTCGTCCCTCGTCGCGATCGTTCGAATGATCCCATTGTAACAATTTTTGACCTGTTTTCCTACACAATTTGGCGCGTAACCCGATCGCCGCCGCTCTTATAATGAAGGCAAGACAAGGTAAAGGGGATAGAAGCGATGAGCCAAGAAACGTTAGCGATACACGGCGGACCGAAGACGAAGACGACACCTTTCGGAACGGGCAAGCGGTTCGGATTCGACGAAGCGAAGGAGCTTCTGGAGGCGCTCGAGCAGAATACGCTGTTTTACCATTTCGGCAAAAAAGTGAAAAAGTTTTTAAGCGATTTCAACGAGCTGTACGGTGTAAAATACAGCGTCGCGACTACGTCGGGGACCGCCTCGATCCATGTGGCGCTCGGCGCTGCGGGAGTGACGGTGGGCGATGAGGTCATCACGAGCCCGATCACCGACCAAGGCACCTTGATCGGTATTTTGTACCAGAACGCGATTCCGGTATTCGCCGATCTCGACCCGAACACATACAACATGGACCCGAAATCGATCGAGGCGCGCATCACTCCGCGTACGAAGGCGATTCTCGTCGTTCATCTGGCGGGCAATCCGGCCGACATGGATGCGATCATGGAAATCGCCCGGAGACACAACGTGAAAGTAATCGAGGACTGCGCTCAAAGCTATTTGACCAAATACAAAGGCCGGCTGGCGGGTACGATCGGCGATTACGGCTGCTTCAGCACGAACGATTTCAAGCATATGTCGACCGGCGACGGCGGCATCGTGACGGTCAACTCGGGCGACGAGCAGGACTTCCTGACGACGCACGCTTTCGCCGACAAAAACTTCAAACGGTTCGGCGATACGGTACAGAAGGAGCTTCATTATGTAGCTCCGAACTACCGGATGACCGAGCTGCAGGGCGCAGTCGGCATCGCGCAGCTGAAGAAGCTGCCGTGGATTTGCGAGCAGCGTCACAAATACGGCGACCGGATCAGCGAAGGTATTGCCGGTCTCCCGGGCATCGAGCCACATAAGGTCGAACCGGACAACTACGGCACGTACTGGTTCTACATGCTGCGCGTCGACGAATCGAAGCTGACGTGCACGCGCAAGGAATTCAGCGCGGCGCTTGCGGCGGAAGGCATTCCGAACTCGGCGGGCTATATCGCTTCCGTCATGTACATGCAGCCGCTGTTCCAGAAGCGCCAAGCATACCTCGGCAGTCATTTCCCGTTCGACATTACGGGCATTACGTACGAGGAAGGACTGTGCCCGAATGCGGAAGCGATTCTGGAGACGGCCATCCGCCTGAACGTGAACGAATTTTACACGGCGCAGGACATCGAGGAGACGGTTCGGGCGATCCGCAAGGTGGCCAATCATTTCGCCAAAGTCCCGGCGCTGTAAACGGAAGTTATAATAGGCTTACGGGGCTGCGGATGCAGCCCCGCTTTGACGTCCGCGGCCGTTATGCTTTGTTGTTAAAAGCTTTCCGTTCGTCATCGTTCAATCCCTCCGCTATATTGAAAATGCCCTTATTACGGGCCGCCTTTGAAGTCGTGTTGTTACCACCAAGCCTAATCAAGATAACACGACTGTGGGCAGCGGTTGGAGCCGGGTACCATTCCCTCCAACGCGCTAACGTATGGGTTTGCATAACAAGGACCGTCCGGGAACGAAGTAGGTCATTATACAATACTTCGGGCGAAAGTTATAATAAAGCTAGCCGGGACGATCGTGAACATTCAAATTAGCAGCTATAGTAGAAATGAAATGAGGAGCTTGGACGTCGGACGCAATCCGTTGCTGCACCCGGACGAAGATGTGACGGAGTTGACTTTGTCCGAGCTCGCATTCGATAAAGACGGCGCCTTTTTAATAGGAAGCTGGAAATGAGCGGCGATCTCGTCTATGAAACTTATTGATAAGGGGGAACATAAATGGCACAAAATGAACTCCAGCTTGCAAAAGCGGCGATCGCGGGACAGTTTCCCGAGCTGTGCATGCAAACCGTCGAGTCGCTTGGCGAAGGTTTCAGGAATTATGCGGTCCTCGTCAATGGAGAATGGGTTTTTCGTTTTCCCAAGAGCTGGCAAGGGGCGGACGAATTGAACAAAGAAATACGGCTATTGCCGCTGTTGGCGGGCCGGCTGCATGTCGGTATCCCGGAATTTGAATATGTCGGACGGCAAAGCGACGGGCGCCCTTTTGTCGGCTACCGGAAGGTCCCGGGCGAGATCCTGGGGGAAGACGGGATGTCCGCTCTGTCCGATGAAGGAAGGGATACGCTCGCACGCCGACTGGCGGATTTCATGAGCGCATTGAGCGCATTTCCAGTCGAAACGGCCATTCAGGCGGGAGTTCCCATTCGGAACCTTAAAAGCGAAGTGCTGCAGCTTATGGAATCTGCGAAGAAAGAAGCATTCCCGCTTCTTCACGAGTCTTTGCGAGACTATATCTCCCGACGGTTTCAAACGTATTTGCATAATCCGCAATATGGTTCGTATACACCGGCACTGATTCATGGGGATTTGTCGCCCGATCACTATTTGATGGATTCGCGAAAGACTGAATTAACTGGCGTAATCGATTTCGGCGATGTGGCGATCGGTGATCCCGACTCCGATTATGTGTATCTGTTGGAAGATTGCGGCGAGACGTTTACCCGGCAAGTGATGACTTATAGAGAACAGGCCGATCCGGATGCCCGCATCGAAAAAGTATCTTACTTTGTTACTTTCGATCAAGTCGGTTACTTGTTGGAGGGCATAAGGTCCGGGGAGAAGGAATGGATCGCCGAAGGATTAGAAATACTCGAAGAAGATGCGCGGATCAACCGATCGCTATGATGAATCGTTACTAAACGAATGAGTCGCATGACTTCCATAGGCGGTGCCGGATGTCCATTAAAAAGAAATTGATTTTATCCAATATTGCCATGGTTATCGTCCCTTTTGCCATGTTTCTATTGATTGAGCTCATCGCCGGGTATATTTTGTTCTATGCCCTGGAGCGCAATTTTCAAGCGGACCTTCAGCTGTTCACGACGATCCGGGTGACGGGATTGCTCATTGCCATAACAGTGTCGAATGGGATCATCACGACTGTCGTGTCCAGAAGCATCCTGCGGCAGGTTGGGACGCTTACCAAGGCGGCAAAGGAGATCGCGCAAGGCAATTTGACATTCTCCTTAACGGTGAGCAGCAACGACGAGATTGGCGAACTCGCGTCCATCTTCGAGCACATGCGGGGCAAATTGGCGGAAGCCAAGGAGCTTCAGTCCAAATACGAGGCAAATCGCAAAGAGCTGATCGCCAGCATTTCGCATGACCTAAGGACGCCGATGACCTCGATCAAAGGATATGCACGGGGGATTTTGGATGGAGTGGCTCACTCTCCGGATAAGGTGGAGCATTATACGCGGATTATATACATAAATGCTTGCTCGATGGAGAAGATGATCGACGAGCTGTTTCTGTATTCCAAGCTGGATCTTCATAAAGTACCTATGCTGCTGGAAGAAGTCGATCTGCAGGCTTTTTTGGCCGACTACTTGGAAGAGTTGAGCTATACGCTCGAGCCGGACGGGGGACAAACGATATTCAAGTATAACCGCGACGAATCGTATGTCGTCATGGCGGACCGGGCTCAATTAAGGCGGGTCGTGGAAAATATCGTTCAGAACAGTCTGAAGTATATGGATAAGCAGTCAAAGGTGATCGAGGTGAGGCTAAGCTCCGAGGCCGACCGGGTCAAGATCGAGCTGGAGGACAATGGAAGCGGAATATCCCCGGAGTCATTGCCTTACATATTCGATAGCTTTTATCGTACGGATGCCGCGCGGAGCTCGTCGACCGGCGGAAGCGGACTCGGGATGGCGATCGCCAAGCAAATCGTCGAAGCTCATGGCGGACGAATATGGGCGGCAAGCGAGATGGGGTCCGGCACGACGATTTCATTCTGTCTGAATAAACCCGGGGGATGAGGGAGCATGCAATGCCGAAAATATTAATTATTGAAGATGAGCAGTATATCGCCGAGCTGGAGAGAGATTACTTGGAGTCTTACGGGATAGTAAGCGACATCGCGCTAACCGGAGAAACGGGTCTGCAGAAAGCGCTGACTCATACGTACGACCTCATCCTGCTGGATCTCATGCTTCCGGGAATCGATGGTCTTGATCTTTGCAAAAAAATTCGGAAAGACATCGACGTTCCGATCTTAATCGTGACCGCGAAGAACGAGGATATCGATAAAATACGCGGGTTTGACCGCGGCGCGGATGACTATATCGTGAAGCCGTTTAACCCAAATGAGCTGGTTGCCCGCGTTAAAGCCCATATCGCCCGGTATAATCGGCTTATCCAAAGGGACGGCGACCATCATGTGATCAGAATCGGGGAGCTTACGATAGACACCCGATCCCGCCGCGTATTCGTCAAAGGAGCCGAACGGACGATGACGGCCAAAGAATATGAGCTTCTTGTTTTCTTGGCCTCCAATTCCAATATGGTATTCAGTAAAGATCACCTGTTTGAGCGGATCTGGTCAGCGGATCCCGTCGGCGACAGCTCGACCATCACCGTACATATACGGAAAATTCGCGAAAAAATCGAAGAGGAAGCGTCCAATCCCCGATATATCGAGACGATCTGGGGAGTCGGCTACCGTTTCAGAAAAGAATAGTATCTCCATTAGTCCCAGAGCGACCATTTATTAGCTCGGGGCTTTTTTTATTTAAGAATTGCTTAAGAAACGGAACATATTTATCCAACAACTAACCGTTATGATAAGAGCTGTTAAGCACAATACAGCCAATTCCAAGGAGGAACCGATTTATGAAAATAAAGCTTCCGATCTTGACCGTCATGTCGCACCTTTGGGTACAGTGGATTCTATTGGGCTCCATGCTGCTGAATACGTTTATGGTGTACCCGAATATTTTTCACGATATTCCGAACTCGCTGGACACTGCGATGAACTTCATGAAGGTCGCAAGTCCTCACACTTATTTTCCGCCGCTCGGGTTTGCCAGCTGGGTAACGGGCGTAATAGCCATCTTGTTTAGCTGGCGCTTTAATAACGCCCGGATGTTGATCATCGGCAGCGTTCTAATGATGTTCGCGGAAGGTGCGGCCTCGGTTATATGGGAATGGCCGCGCAATGAAATCATGTTTATCGAAGGTTCGGCCGTGCATTCCGCCGAAGTTTTGCAGCAAGCTTATAACGAATTCATTATTGTTCACTGGTTCCGCTTGTTGTGCAATGTGGCCGGATCGATCTTGATCTTTATGGGATTTTTAAAGGTGTTCCGTCAGAGCGAAGGAAAGGGATCGTAATTCTATGTTTCAGTTGTACGCAATGTCGTATCGTTCGTACTGCTTGGAAACAGGCATTTCAAAGGGATTGTACTTTAATGAGGGAACAATTAAAGCGGTAATGCCGGTCATGATCGTTTCCCATCTGGCTGTTGGACGCGGTCGGGGAACTTGCCGGATTGACTTTTATCCAAGAGGTGATATCTCATGCAGGACCTGCAAAACGCAATCGGTCAAACGTTGACCTTCTTGAACGGAAACACGGTTACTTTGGGAAACTGTGGCACGGATCGCGAAGGAGAGTATTTAATTCTGGTGCATGCGATTGTTCGCCAAGGTGCCATGAATGGCCCGCATTCGCATCCGATTCTGCAAGAAAAGTTCTCGATTGTCGAAGGGAATATGCGTTTCATGATCGATGGGCAGACCATTCTCGCCGGACCGGGGGAACAAGTTCATATTAAGCCCCAACGGATTCACCAAGCTTGGAATGAGGGCGCGGCCATGCTGCTCGTGATCCACGAAGTTCGTCCGCCCGGCCTGCACTGGAGCATGTTCAAGCTATTGCACAGGCTTGAAGCCGAGGGGAAGTTAACTGCCAAGGGCATTCCGAGAAATCCGCTCTGGATGGGGCTTGTCTGGGAGACGATGGATGGGTATATAGCGGGTCCCCCCAGATGGATTCAACGCATCGCCCTGGGAGGGTTGGGCAAGATCGCGGGCGCGATCGGGTATCGGGTGTAATGGATTCCGATATGCGAGATATTGCATATAACAAATCTGATCAAGGATGAGTGTTATGCCGATACCGCCCAATTTTTCATTAACCATTCGCATGTCCGCCAAGAGCGGGCTTTTCACCAAATGCAAAGGTGGATTATCGAAGAACACACACCGTAGGGAGGGTTGCCCCCAAACGGTATGCGGAAAGCATCGAACGCTTGTGGAGATCCTATAAGACCATTCTCCAAGGAAAGGCAGAGATCGTTGAAACAAGAAGCCCCCGCCTCTTCAGGCGGTGGAAGGCATTCACCGGTTAACGTTGGCGTCAGGAGCCTTGTCCGCTACAAGATTCAAGACTATGTTATGTTCAAGAAACGCCTTTAGCCCGCAAAGCACAATCGTGTATCCTCCCATATCGTCAATGGCTCGATTTACGATATCATCTCCATTTCCTGTATACCCTGAGCATGTAATCGTAACAAAGGTTTCGTTATTTGTTCGGGGAGTAAATATCCACTCGACCTCATACCCCCGCCGAACAATCTTTCCGGTCCGTAAGTGGGCAATATCCCAAATCGTGGCCAATATAACCTGCCGCAAGAAGGATAAGTCCGGTTTCTCTATCCATATACAGAGATACTAAGGCGATAACACTGAAAAAGGCTAATGAGATCGCCTGAATCATGATCGTACGGACCCCGCGGAGGTGTCCGCGAATTGCGCCCGAAATCACGAGGCTGCAGGCTTAGATTGCAGCCTCTGTTGCGCTAACGGCGCGTTCAATCCCCGATAATTCGCTGCACGAACCAGAGCAAGCCGAGACAGCCGATCATGCCGGACATGCCGGTCGTGAACGACGGGTACCAGCGCACTTTGGCGAGAAACCAGAGAAGCGGCAGCAAAACGGCCAGCACGGCCAGTTGACCGATTTCCACGCCGAGATTGAAGGAAAACAACGACAAAACGAATCGTTCCGGAAGCGCGCCGCGCAAAATATCGGCGAAGCCGAAGCCATGGACCAAGCCGAACAGCAGTGCCGTTCCCCATCTCCAGGCGGGACGCTTGAACCAGATGTTCTCCACTGCCACGTAGACGATGCTGAGCGCGATAAGCGGTTCGATGATCCGCAGAGAAATGGTGAACCAGTCGAGAGCGGATAGGGCAAGCGTAATGCTGTGTCCGATCGTAAAGGCGGTCAGCATTTTAACATAATCGGTTTTTTTCTGACGGAGCAGTATGAGCCCGAGCAAGAACAGCAGATGGTCGTACCCTTCCCAAATGTGCAGCATCCCCATATACGTATAGGTCCAAAACGTATTCAGCCAGCCGGGGAGCGCGATTTCGATCGTGCTCTTCCCGCTTGACATGGAAACGTCCGCTGTCGACCCTTTGATCACCCTATTGTCCCGGTCGATTACCTTCTCGATCGTTTGTTCTCCGGCATGGACGCTCGCGAAATTTTGATGCGACGGATCGAGATCGTCGAAGAAGAAATTATACCGGATTTCGTAGTTCCGGATCGGGACGCCAAACTGTGCGGCTATATCGAAGCGGATATACTCGTTATTTCCGCGCTTGGCAAGCGTGGCGTTTTCCAGCTCGATTCGGCCCGGTTTTCCTTCGCCCAATACCGTCAAATAACGGGTGGCCATGTTTTGCAGCCGTGACCGGTCCCAACCGATCCCGTTCGGCTTCGAATCCGGCTTCGACGTGCCGTCCGGATCCAGAACGAACACTTTTTGTCCCGAATGAAGGTCCATCCATTGACCGACCTCCTGGGGATCCAGGTAAAGGGAATAATGGACGGAGTTGTCGTTTAAGGTTACTTCCGAATAGCCGACGGTCGACATATGCGCTTCCGCGACCGGCGCAGTCCCTATCCACATAGCGACTGCAGGCAGCATAATTAGAAAGATCCAGCGTCTTCCGAACGGAAACCTCGTTTGACGTGCCACGATCGTATCACCCTATTTGTTAAGATGAGGGGCCGGCTCATGAGCCGGCCCCGTATTCCTTATGCGAACCCGATGTTTATTTCGTCTCGAAGCCCCATAAATCCGATCTGGCGCGTCCGCCGAAGCGGTCGGAAAGACGGACATACCAGTAGTAGCTGTTATCTTTGTCCAGCTTGTGCCAATGCGTCTTCGCCTCGGTGCCGCTCTTTACGCCGGTATCTTGGCCGATTGCTTCTTTGCCGTACATGTTCACGGCGATATAATCCGTAGCCACCCGTTTCTGGATCGGCTTCAGCGTCAGAGGCAGGCTGAACTCGTCTTTGCCGTTCTCGTCGAAGAAATTGTAGTCTTTCATGTACGGCGAATAAGTGTTCACGATCAATTGCTTATTCTCCGTATCGAAGTGGAGGAGACGCAAATACCCTTGCCCGCCCTCCGGTCCGGCTTGGTAATCGGACAGCATCTCGATGACGGTTCGTCCGTCTTCCGCATGCTTGACGTTGTAAGCGACGCCGTGGTGATGGCCGCACAGCACCATGAACACATTTTGGTTTTTCGCGACGATCTTGCTCCAAATTTCCTGTCCTTGTCCCGAATAATTGCCGTTCGGAGAGATGTACTCATGGGTGGCGACGATCGCATTGCGGTCCGGATATTTGCGCAGCACTTCGTTCGCCCAATCCACCGTTTGCTGGTCGATCGACCAGCCGAGATAAAGAATGATGAAATCATTGCCCTTCGACGAAATCAAATCGTAATGGTCGCGGTTGTTGTCCAATTCGCCGCCGTAATAGGAGCGGTCCTTGAAGCGGTCTTTGCCGAAGTATTTCCAGTATTCCGCATAATCGGCTTTGCTGAAATTGACGTCATGGTTGCCGGATACGACACCGTACGGTACGCCCGCGTCATCCAGTATTTTCATGCTCTTGTCGGCATTGGCCCACTGATGCGGTTGATCCCAATCATCCACGATATCGCCGGTGTGGATGACGTAGTCGATCTTCTCGGCATCCCGGTTTTCGACGATATATTGTGACATGGTGTCATAAATGTTAGGATAACGTTCCGAGTAATACTGCGTATCCGTTACCCAGGCAAAGGTGAAATCGAATTCATCCGGCGAAGGAATCAAGTCTTGAACCAGGACGTTGATCACGCCGTCCTTTACCATGTCGGCCACGTTCACGGACGCTTTCAAAGTGAAGTCTTGCTCGCCCATGCCCGATGCGCCGGCCACCCACTGCTGCGTATTATGGTTCCACGTATACAATGTCACCTGACGGCTCGGCAGCGAGTGCCCCTGCCATACGACTTCGAC
The DNA here is from genome assembly GCF_005938385.1 of Paenibacillus mesophilus. Lineage (GTDB taxonomy): Bacteria > Bacillota > Bacilli > Paenibacillales > NBRC-103111 > Paenibacillus_AB > Paenibacillus_AB mesophilus. The sequence goes on along the minus strand of NZ_VCRA01000013.1, from coordinate 144,596 downwards.
TTGTTCCACGGCGGTCAAGTCGTTCTCCAGCTTCAAATCGAACCGGTGATACGGGAATGCCTCCGTGTCGTCCGTCGTAAAATAATTGCCGTCCTTTTTCCGCACCGCCTCGTTAGCTTCTTCCGTAAATAGCCGCTGTCCGGCGGGATTCAGTTCGAGAGGCGGTTCGCGATCCGCGGAATGGACGTATGCTTTGTTTGCCGTGTTCGTCATATCCGCTCTATACCCTTTGTAAAAGGTGACGTCCATCGGGTCGCCGGTCGGGTCGACTACTTTGACGGAGAGCTTCGGATTGATCGACTGTTTGACGCTTCCGTCTTGCGGGTCCGGGTTTTCCGGCTTATACGGATGCTCTTCGACGACGCCGAAGGAAACGGATGCGGTTGCTTTGTTGCCCGCCTTATCCGTCGCCGCGACCTTGAACTGATGCAGTCCAGGGGCGAGATCCACTCCGGCGATCCGGGAAGGCAGCACGATCGGTTTGCCGTCGAGCTTCGCTTCGACTTTGTCGATCCCCGATGTGGCATCGGCGGCTTGAACGGTGAAATCGATGTCGCCTTTGTACGTTTTGCCTTCGACAGGCGATATGGATTCGAATACGGGTTTCGTATTGTCGACGATGACTTCTGCCGAGATGCGCTTGTTCCCGTCCGGACTTTGCGCGTCAGCCGAAACCGCATGTTTGCCGTCCGCGGCCTTCGTCGTATCCCAGCTATACCATTTGGCCAGAAACCGGTCGTTCGGGATGGTGAACCGGAACGCCGCACTTTCTCTCGCCGTCAAATCGTTCGGCGGGAGTCCGTCGCGAAGCGTGATGCGGTCGGTCGGATTGACGTTCACGACAGTACCGTCGCCGATCTTCACCTTGACGTCCTCGACAGGAAGCACGGTTCCGTCCGATAAAGCCAAGCGAACGTTCCGTACCGAAAAGTCGTCGTTATTGCCTTCCGTACCGGTCGGAGACTTATTATTGCCCGAATGGAGCGAAATCGTATTGGCGCCTTTTTGCAGGAGGGGAGTCGGAATCGGCACTTTTACCGTTTGGTAGCCTTTGATATTGGCGTCGAACACCTTGACGATCTGGTCGCCGACAAGAATCCCATTTTTATAGCCGGTATCGAACCCGTCTACTTCCATCACGAGCTCCGGCGATGCGGGAAGCACTTGAATCGCAGGTACCGGGCTGCCGTCAATCGAAATCGTGATTTGATCCGCCGGGTTATACGTTTCGGCTTGGACGGTACGCGTTCCTTTCAACAAATCGCCGTTCTTTACGGAAAGCGCGATTGGGGCGCCTGGTGCATATACGGCCTGGGTAACTGCTGCGGATTGAGCTTGGCCGCCAGTATCGCTTCCAAGCGCGAGCGCGGCGGGGTTTCCTGCCATGCTCGCGGCAAGCAGAGCCGATGTCAGAACGACGCCGGCAAGTCGTTTAAACCGTTTCTTCATTTCAACCATCCTTTCCGAGTTTGAAAGTGTTTTAATATCCCGAAAAATCAATTGGCTGTGTTTATCAACTCCTCCCGATTCACCGAAAGCGTATCAGCGCTCTGTTAGCGCAATGTAAATCGGAGCTTAAGAATTCGTAAACACAGGCGTTATAAGACCAAAATGAGAACAGAGGACTATGACGGACCGGGACGAAAAGCACGCGTTTCGACTAATTGCGATATGGCTTGAAGGATTGAACGTTCATCGTAAAAATGGATAAGAACGCGTTAAAAACCGTCATATCCGAACGGCGGCGATCCGCGGTATCCTCTTCTTTAGGAGGGGGCGATACCAATGAAACATTCGGATGGAACCGACACACAACGAGGGGATACAGGCAACACGCTTCTGAAACAAAAACCTGTCCGCGCCGTCATCGTAGGTGCCGGACACCGCAGCATGCTGTATGCATCGTATTCGGTCTCGCATGCCGACGAGCTGCACATTGCAGGCGTTGTGGAGCCGGACGAAGTGCGGCGGAAGGTGGCGATGGACGCGTACAAGCTCCCGCCGGAGCATGGCTATGAGTCGATTGAACAATTGATTGCCGGTCCGCGTATTGCAGACGTCGTATTCAACGGCACGATGGATCATCTGCACGTCGCGACGACGCTGCCTCTGCTGGAAGCCGGCTATGACGTGCTGCTGGAGAAGCCGATCGGCGTATCCGAGAAAGAAGTGCGCGAGCTGCTGGAAACCGCGAACCGTTTGGGCCGCAAGGTGATGATTTGCCACGAGTTGCGGTATGCGCCTTTTTACGCGGAGATTCGCAAGCGGCTGCTCCAGGGCGCCATCGGCGAAGTGATCAACATGCAGTTTGCGGAAAATGTGAGCTACCACCATATTGCTAGCGCTTATGTACGAGGCAAGTGGAACAGCCAAAAGCGCGGCGGTTCTTCCATGCTGATGGCCAAGTGCTGTCACGACTTGGATTTGATGGTATGGATGAAAGCCGGCGTCCAACCGAAGCGCGTATCGAGTATGGGGGGGCGGATGTTTTTCCGCGAGGAGCAAAAACCGGAAGGGGCGGGTACCCGATGCCTGGTCGACTGTCCGTTGGTCGATAGCTGCGCGTACTCCGCCAAAGCGATGTATTTGGAACGAAACTTGTGGGGGACGTACGTTTGGCACGGGATCGAGCATTTGAGCCAGAACCCCACAGAAGAACAAAAGCGCGAATCTCTTCGTACCGACAATCCGTACGGACGTTGCGTATGGGCCAGCGATAACGATGTCGTCGATCACCAGGCGGTCAACATCGAATTTGCCGATGGGTGCACGGGAACATTCAGCTTGAACGGCAATGCGGCCAAGCCGGGTCGCCGCCTGCATCTCATAGGCACCCATGGTGAGATCGAAGGCGTCATGGAGGAAGGCTCGTTCACGATCCGCCATTTCGATTTGTCGGCGGGACACGGTTACCGGGAAGAGCGCGTAAATGTCGATGTTACCGATAACATGCACGGTGGCGGCGATATGCGGCTAGTGAGCGACTTCTTGCGCGTCATCCGGGGAGAGCAGCCGTCCATATCCACGACGACACTTGCCGATTCGGTCAATGGTCACTTCGTAGGATTTGCGGCAGATCGTTCACGTGTAGAACAACAGTGGGTTCAGTTGTAAGAAAAACGTCTATCGACGTAATTCAAGGATGAGCGACCGCGGTTTAGCGGAAGTTTCTCTTGGTAAAGAAAGTCTCACTTCGCTTTAACGCTTTAGCGAAGTTAAACTTTCTTTATCGATAAGAAAAACGTCTATCGACGTAACTCAAGGATGAGCGACCGCGACTTTGCGGAAGTTTTGCTTGGTAAGGAAAGTCTCACTCCGCTTAACGCTTTAGCGAAGTTAAACTTTCCTTAACGTTAAAAGCCCCCCCCAAAAGTGCAGGGAGCATTCAAAGCTAACACCGGGCACTTTTGGGGGAGTGCGAATATTCAATTCGAAAGCGCTTACGGGATTCGCGGGAGTCAGTTTCGAACATAACAAGGGGGAAATGACCATGAAGCTTTGGAAAAAAACGTTGGTATTCGGTTTGTGCTTGCCGGTTCTGGCTCTATCTGCATGTTCGTCCGGTTCCGGCGCGGGCGGGGACAAGGGAGACAAGACCCAGCCGGCGGTGCCGAAACAAATCAGCAACGAACCCGTTACACTTACCATCTACTATTATGGCGGCGATTTGACGGATGAAGAGTTTCAAACGTATTTCGTGAAGCCGGTCGGTCAGAAATACCCGCACCTGACGCTGAAGCTGGTGCGCAACGCCCCGGGCACCAAGCTGGAAGATCTGGTCGCAAGCGGATCGGCGCCGGATTTGATCTATTCGCCGAAAGGCTATATGGAAGATTTCATCGGCTTGAACATCGTGCAGGATTTGGACAGCTACATTCGCGAGCAGAAAGTGGATCTGGGACGATTCGAGCCGGTCACCATCGACAGCCTCAAATCTTACGCGCCGAAATTCAACATGGTCGCGCTTCCTTTTTCGTACAACAGCTCGGCGATGTTTTACAACAAAGATATATTCGACAAATTCGGTGTCGCCTACCCCGTCGACAAAATGACATGGGACGATGTAATCGAGCTCGGGAAGCGGGTATCGCGCAAAGACGGGGATACGTTCTATAAAGCGATGTATCCGTCCCAGCTCACCCAGTTCGCCTCGCAGATGGCTGTCGCATATACCGATCCGAAAACGACGCTGCCCGCTTTGGAAAGCGACGATTGGAAAAAAGCGGCGACCTACTTCAAACGGATCTACGATTTGCCCGAAAATCGCGTGACGAAGCTGAACAACTTCTTCGTCGAACGGGATGTGGCGATGTATGCGGGCGTGACGACGTATACGTTCGGTCAAGTCAAAGAGTTGATGAGCAAAGGGACGCCGCTCAATTGGGACTTGGTCTCGTATCCGAACTTCGCGGAGACGAAAGGTCAGTCGATGGCGCTCGATTCGCTTGTGCTGATCATGACCTCGACCAGCAAGCACAAAGACCAGGTGTTCCGCGTCATGGATGTCGTCACGAGCAACGATAGCCAGCTTGCGCTGAGCAAGGTCGGCCGCATGCCTGCGCTGAAAGATCCGAAGTTGAAAGACGCTTTCGGCAGCGACAACCCTGCACTGAAAGGCAAAAACGTCAAAGCGCTGTTCCTCAATACGCCGCCGATTCAGAATATGGGGCCGTACGATCTCGAAGTCGCGCGACTGCTGAATACGCTCCAGCCGAAGCTGATCAATGGCGAAGAGGACGTGAACACGTTTTTGCGCAATGCAAGCGAGCAGGCGAAGCTGAAGATCGCCGAGAAAAAAGCGGCAAGCCGCTGAAGCAAGCCGTATCCTTTTGCCCCCTAATATGATAGATTGAAATCACATCATAGGGGGGACGGCATGTCGCATCCTGCAATCCGATGCAGCGTATGCGGACGTGCAGCGGGAAGGAGCGGGCGGATGATACAGCTGTACGAAGATGTGGAACCGATCCATTACCAAAGCAATTTGCTCGCGATCAAAATTATCGAAGTGCGCAACAACTGGGAATTGGGTCTATTGAGATGGCATTATCATAAAGAGCTGGAATTCATTTTCGTCAAGAAAGGCTCCGTCGTCTTTCATACGGTGGATCAAAGCTATCGGCTGCATAAGGGCGACGTCCTATTGATCGGCTCCAACCAACTGCACGCCAACCAAAGAATCGATTGCGAAGAAGCGGTCTATCTCGTGATGCATGTGAAGCTGCAGCCTTATTTCGAGCCGGCGATCACCCCGTACTACCATTACTTTTCTGAGCATCATCGCCCCTTAAGCGAGCTGAACGTCATCTTCCGCCAACAGGACGCAGTCAGACGCCGGGTCGGGCAGATCATGCGGCACATTTTCAAGGAAATGCAAACGCAGACGGACGGTTTTGAACTCGCTGTCAGTTTGCATGTGAAACAAATTTTGCTCAGCCTCTATCGAAATGATACGTTTCGCTCCGATGTGCGCAAAGGACCGGATCTATACGCGCTCCAGCCCGTTTTTCAGTATATCGACCAGCAGCTATCCGACAAAATCGATATGAAAGAGGCATGCAAGCTGCTGAATATGAGCTACAACTACTTCTCGAAGCATTTCAAGGACGTCATGGGGACGCCGTTCATCGAGTACGTCAACTTCAGACGCATTCATATGGCCGAACGGCATCTCGCGACAAAAACCGCCAGCGTCAATGAAGTGGCGCGTATGGTCGGACTGGAGAATATCACCCACTTCTATCGGCTGTTCCAGCGGTATAACGGGTGTACGCCGAAGCAGTATGTGGCGCGTTTGAAGCAGCGCGGGTAGGGGAGAGTCGGGAGGATCGGATCGGTTGGAAAAGTCTAGCCCTATGCAGTCTTGAGGGGGTTAGGCTTTTTTGTTCTGCGGCAGGTGGATAGCGGAAAAAAACGGCGTTATTCGCGTACTTTCCGCACGTTTCCAATAAATAAAGGAAATTTTTGCATTTATTCGTTCAGTTTTGAGCTTCGGAGACCCCATTTGCAGGGATTCGGGTGAAATAAGCGCATTCTTTTCCGCTATGTTCGCTATAACAGCACAGGTAATGATTTACATAGGAACAAATGTGCGGTAAATTAAAGGTGAGTTTCGACTTCGCACGGCTAAAACAAGGGTAAGAAGGAGCTGTTTGAATTGGCGGAGCAAACGTTAGGTACGAAAAAAATTACGGGGCTTGCTTGCATTAATCTCCCGGTCCTGAATGTGGATGTTTCGGCGAGATGGTACGTCGAGAACCTGGGCGTCCTTCTGCTAAGGGAGCCTACTCGTTTTGAGCAGGGTGCCAATGCGATCATTCAATTCGGAGAATATGGTCCGACCGTGCTGATGCACGAAGAGAAAGAACGGACACCGTTGCATTTTACGCGAAACGGAAAGCCGGCGCCGATTTTCGAGCTGCGTACCGATGACACGGAAACGTTTTATGCACAGTTGTTGGAAAAGGGAGTAACTGTGACCAATCGCTATGACAACTTACCCTGCGGCAAATATTTTCATGTTCATGATCCGGACGGCAATGTGATCACGATTGTGGAGTAGCGGGAGACCGTATACAATAAGCTGACTTCAGACGATCTGAAATCAGCTTATTTGGCGTTAGTTTGGAATACCGATTCTTGCTCAAACGAACTGATGTTATTACGCCTGAATCCAATTATTGCATAAAAAGCGCTATGGTAACACCGGCAATCCTTTTTTAAGTATAAATGTTTAGTACTATGGCCTCTATATAGGAGATGGTGTCAAAATGGAAAGCGAAGGATGGTTGTCGACGAGTTCCGGAGCTTGCCCGGCAAGGAGGAGATGAATTAGATGAATGTTGTGGTAACCGAATACAGCGATAATTGGAAGCGGGAGTTTAGTGAGGAGTCTCAAAAAATAAAAGATATTTTCGGTGACGAGTTAATTGACATTCACCACATCGGCAGCACTTCCGTTCCAGGGCTGAAAGCCAAACCAATTATTGATATGATGCCGGTTGTGAAAGATATCGAAAAAGTTGATAGGTTCAATGAACAAATGGAGCGCCTTGGTTACGAATGCATGGGAGAGCTCGGCATGGAGGGGAGAAGATATTTTCGTAAAGGCGGAGACGACCGCACGCATCAAGTGCACGTGTTTCAAGGGGATAACAAGGAACATATCATTCGCCATTTGGCGGTAAGGGATTATCTCCGAGCGCATCCCGATGAAGCCAACCGCTACGGAAATTTAAAGGAAAGCCTAGCCAAACAGTTTCCCAAAGACATTGAAGCTTATATGGACGGAAAAGATGCGTTTGTTAAAGAGCTGGAAAGAAAAGCGCTGCAGGGGTACAATGTCGGACAAGGATAGTCAAGCTTCCTCTTCCAGCCAAAATGTTCGGCTCCGGCCGAACCAAAGAGGCCGGCCGGTTAAAACCGGCTGGCCTTTTCAAGAGCTGGGCGGGCGTTACCGCCAAAGCGGCACTATAAAGGAGGAGGAGATTCCTCAATCGTGACCGAAGGCTGCCAGTATATCGAACCCATAGCTGTGCGATTGCAGCAGGCGGTTGACAATAGGGCGGGCATTTGGTAACTTGGGAAGCGTGTAACCGTTTGATTGCTATCGGTTTTGTTATGAACATTGTTGAAACGTTTCAATTTCTCTTAGGAAGGATGGCTGCCATGCCAAACGTCATAAATGAACCGATTCGAAACACGAGCTTGTTTTCGGAAGCTCCAACATTCTCCGAGGCGGATTGCAAGGAGGCGATCCGTTTTGTCCTATCCCGGATCGACGGCAATCTGGACACGTTCGCGCACAAGTTTCCGTCCCCGGCAAGCAGCGGCAACGTATACATGCCTTGGGACAACGTCGAATGGACGCCCGGCTTCTGGACGGGGATGCTATGGCTTGCTTATGAGGCAACGGGCGATATGAAATACCGCCGCGCGGCCGAAGGGCAGCTGGAAAGCTACCGGGCAAGGGCGGAGGAAAGAAAGCATACGGCGACACACGATCTGGGCTTCTTGTATACGCTGTCATGCGTGTCGGCCTACAAGCTGACCGGCAGCGAATTCGCCAAGGAAACGGCGCTTCTCGCGGCGGACTTGCTGATGGAGCGCTATTTCGACAAAGCCGGCATCATTCAGGCGTGGGGCAACCTGGATAATCCGAGCCAGCGGGGCCGCATGATCATCGATTGCTGCATGAACTTGCCGCTGCTGTACTGGGCGTCGGAAATGACCGGGAATCCGAAATATGAGACGGCCGCCCGCAATCATGCCGATCGGGCCGCCCGTTATTTGATCCGCGAAGACGCATCCAGCTACCACACGTTCTACATGGATGTGGAGACCGGCGAACCGAAATACGGCAAAACGTCGCAAGGATATTCGGACGACTCGTGTTGGTCCAGAGGTCAAGCTTGGGCGATATACGGGTTCCCGCTCAGCTACATTTATACCAGGGACGGGTCCATGATCGATATCGCGCAAAAAACGGCCAACTACTTTCTAAACCGGCTGCCAGACGATCTGGTGTGCTACTGGGATTTGACATTTACGGAAGGCGGCGAGGAAAGAGACAGCTCCGCGGCCGCGATCGCCGTGTGCGGCATGCTCGAGCTGGCCAAGCATCTGCCTCTCGTCGATGAACGGAGACGCGTGTATGAGAACGCCTCGCTGCATATATTGAAATCGCTTGCCGAGTCGTATACGTCGAAAGACGTACCGCATTCCAACGGCGTGCTGCTGCATGCGGTTTATGGCAAGCCGCTCGGCAACGGCATCGACGAATGCTGCATTTGGGGAGACTACTACTATTTCGAAGCGCTTATGCGGGTGGCGAGGAACTGGAAGCTATATTGGTGAATAAGGCGATATATTAGGCAGGAGGAGGAGTTTCCGTGCACAAGGTGGTTTACGAGAACGCTCCGTCGAGCTGGAACGAGGCACTGCCGCTCGGCAACGGACATTTCGGCGGGATGGTGTACTTCGAGGACAACCGATTGACGATGGCGATGAACCATTATGAGGTGTACTATAAGAAGCTGCACCGGTACAGCCGTAAATCCCGCAGCGGGTCGGGACGCGATTACTCGAAGCAAGCCGGCATGACGTTCGACGAGCTGAAGCGGCTCGCGGCCGACAAGTACCGAGACCCTGCGCAAGACTCGTACTTCAGCTACAGGGAATCGCTAGGCTACAGCTGGAACGAAACCCGCTACGGAAAACCGGCGGGCGGCTCCTCGCATTATCCGACCGGCGAAATCCAACTGCTTCCGGAGGGTCGGCTGGCCGAGCCGGACCACTATACCCTCCAGCTCGACGTGGAGCAGGCATCCGTCGGGCTGCGGATTGAGAAAGGCGCCGACAAGCTCGAGGCGCGCACGATCGTGACATGGGAGAGCGATTGCATCGTAACGGAGGTCGGGCAAACCGACTCCGGTTTGTTGGAGGCGGTGCATATGACGCTGCCGGTCCGGAAATACCAGAATTTATCCGCAAGCTATTACCAGCTGGACGATACGACCTTTTATTACACGGGCTCGTTCTACCCGGACGGCGAAGACCGGGACAAGTACGGACCGTTTACGTTTGTTGTTATGACGAGGCTGGCCGGAGCCAAAGGGAGCGCGGAAATCGCCGAGGAAGGCATGACGATTCGGCTTCGCGATGCGGAGAAGAGCGTTGTCTTGATTACGACGGTCGTTACGGAGGAAGAAACCGCCGAGCTGCTCGAGACCGCCCGCAGCAGGCTGGACGAAGCCGAGTCGAATGTGTGGGGCTTGATCGATCGTCACCGGGACCATTGGGCCGACTTCTGGAAGCGCTCCTCCGTCATGCTGCCGGATAAAATGCTCGAAGATTTGTGGTACGTCAATTTGTACGCCATCGCCTGCAGCAGCGGGAAGGGCGGGCGCATGTTCGAGCAGGCGTGCGGGCTTAACGGGCTATGGGACATCAAGCAGCCGACGAAGTGGGGCAGCATGTGGTACTGGGACGTCAACATACAAGCCGCCTTCTGGCCGCTCTACACGGCGAACCATCTGGAAGTGGCCGAAGCATTCCATGACGCGCTGCTGACGTACACCGATTCGGCCGAGAAGATGGCCAAGCAGTTTTACGGCTTGGAAGGGGTTGCGGGCGATTATCCGCATGCGCTGTATTTGAGCATATGGCCTTGGTGCGCGCAGTTTTGCTGGCATTATTACCAGTACAGCATGGATGCGGATTTTTTGAAGGAGAAAGCGTATCCGTTATTCCGCTCGATTTTGCGGTTTTTCGAAGGCTATTTGCAGTACGATTCCGACAAGGGGCACTACGTCGTATATCCCGATATATCGCCGGAGCAGGGGCCGTTGACGCGGAACTCGACCATCACGCTCGCGACGGTCAAATATTTGCTGCAAATCGCAATCGAAGCGAACGTTATTCTCGGGGAAGCGGAAGAGGACCGGAACAAATGGGCGATTCTTGCGGAGAAGCTGGCTCCTTATCCGACCGGCGTTTCCGGAACGTACGGGGACGTTATTCTGGATTCGGAATGGGCGCCTGAGGATTTGCACCTGCGGCATCCGTCGCTGTTGATGCCGATTTATCCGATCGGCGAGATCGACAAGAACAGCGGGGAGGAGCTGCGCCGAAGAGCGGAGAATACGCTGCGCTATGTCGAGGAGCATACGGAAACCGGGGTGTTCCAGTTCGGCTGGCTGTCATGCGCGGCGTCGAGGCTAGGCAAAGGCAATACGGCGATCCGTCTGCTGTACGAGCAAGGAATCGACCTGTCTCTGCGGAGCAACGGGCTGTTCGCCGAAGAGACGGAACGATGGATCAACTACTGCAACATTACGAACGAGCCGCTTTATTACCCGCATGTAATGGAAGCCTCCGGCGAGACGGTAGCCTCCATTAACGAAATGCTGCTGCAAAGCTATGACGGCGTCATCGACGTATTCCCGGCGATTCCGAACGGCGAGCCCGAGCAAGAACGGGGGATCGGCATGAAGAAGGAAGATGCCGCGAGGATGCACCGCTCATACGCCAGGTGGGACGACTGCGAGTTTCAGGGGCTGCTCGCCGTAGGCGCTTTCGAGGTTAGCGCCGTTAGGAAAGAAGGCCGGGCCGTGCGTGTCGGAATCAAAAGCTTGGCAGGCAAGCAGGCCGTAGTACGTTATCCGTTCGCTTCCGGCGAGACGGTATCGGTCGTACGGATGGACGGAAACGGAACGTATCCTGCCCCGGCGGAGCACCGAACGGAAGGCGACCGCATCGTATTCGAGACGGTCGTAGGCGGGGAGTATTGGATTGTGCCGCAATCGGCTTCGCCGAATACGGAAACGTCCGCAGCCGATCCGGCAATGATACCGTCCGATCCGGGAGTTTATCCGCGGGTTCATGAGGCTCATACGCACCGGAGAGTATTTCTCGGCAAAAACCGGGACACGCGCCATATCCAACTGCTCGATCATTTCACCTTCGACTACTACTCCGGCAATTACCGGGAATCTCGTACCGCCGTTTACCGGCTGGACTTCGGGGCCGGCGACCGCCCGGCGAAAGATTATGCCAAGGCGCTGCCGAAGCAGTTTCATATGGACGGCGTATTGGGGCAAGATTTCCGGCGAATAACGCCCGAGACGGCATTTACGCGCTTCCGGGGGCACGGTTGGGAAAGTGCCGAAGGCTTGATCGCGGAGGAGCGGGGCGGGCCGGACGAGCTGCGGAAAGATTTTATCGGCGGAACCGGGGAGCGCTCGTTTTGGCTCGAGCTGCCGAAAGGAAGGTACGATGTGCTGTTCGTATCCGGAGACGCGGACGCCCCGTCCTATACGGAGATCGAGATCGAAGGGCAAGGCGCCGGTTGGAAACCGGAGCGAGTGCTTGCGGCAGGCGAATTCGCCACCGATATTTTGGCCGTGACGCAAAGGAAGGACGGCTACGCGAAAATCCGCTTCCGAAGCAGGGAAGGGATGCAGTGGAGAATCAACGTGCTTATCGTGAACAAAAACTATACTTATTTTTAAAGAAAAGAAGCTCGGCACCACTGCTGCCCCAAATAGCGGCGGCGGTACCGAGCTTTTCACATGTTCGCTTACTTCTTCTTCGCCTCAAGCTCCTTGAGCGCCTTGTCTCCGGCCTCCATCGCTTCCCTGAGAGCGGTATTCATGTCCGACTTGTTCTGTACAATGTTCTCCAACGCTTTCCACAGCGCGGTTTCCACTGCGGACGATTGCTGCGACAGCATGACGGGGGAGGCGAACTTCTCCGGCAGCAGCGCTTTCACATTTTTGCCTTTGAGCACATCGGTATCCTGCCCTACGACCTTCATGATCTCCGCATTGTTTTTCACGATCGGCGCGTAGCCTTTCCTCGCTTGATACGTCTGGAACTCCTCTGTCGTCAAATAAGAAATGATCTCGAACGATTGCTCTTTGTATTTGCTCGAGCTGCTTATGTAATAATAGGTCGGGTACGTTTGCGTGCCGAGCCCCATCTTGTCCTTGAACGAAGGCAGCTGCACGATGTCCCAGTTCATATCCTTCAGCAGCGGGTTCGTGTAGGCTCCGCCCAAATCGGCGATCATCGCCGCGGTTTTTTCTTTATAGAACAAATTTCTTTGCGTCGACAAGCCTTGCACAGTAGCCGTAGTGCCTTCGTTGCCCGGTATCGTGAAAAATTTCGTGAACGTTTCCGTCAGCCTCTTGAACGCGTCGGTGTCGAATGTCGGCTTGTTCGTCTTCGGATCGACGAACGGGACGGACAGCTGGTTCAGGCGGAACACGTGCGGGAACGACATGAGGAAGCCGCGGTATTGCACTCCGCCGTCTTGCCGGGACAGCTTCTTCGCCAAGTCGTACATATCGTCCCACGTCATGCCTTCCTTCGGATACGGAACGCCGAATTTATCGAAAATATCTTTGTTGTAGAACAGAGCGACCGTATTCGTATTGACCGGAAGCCCGTAAATCCCCCCGTTCGCGATCATTTTCTGAAAATCGATCGTCGTCGGCTCGAGCTTGCTCAAATCGTACTGGTAGGTCTTGATCAGACCGGAGATGTCGAATTGCAAGGCTGGGGTAAGCAAGCTTTGGTCGGTCAGACCGCTGGAGGCGAAGACGATATCGATCGGCTCGCCGGAGGTGATCCGGTCTTGTATCAATTTGCTCGTATTGTTCATCACGTATTTGACTTTCACGTGCGGGAACTTCTCCATGATCTTCTTGCCGTATTCATCCATGAACTGCTCTTCGGTCATGTTGCTCATCCCGTTGACGATCGAAAGCTCGACCGGATCTTTGCGCGGAGCGGGAGCGCCCGAAGCATCCTTCGCTTTGTCCGGGCCCGATCCGGAGGCGGCTCCGCCGCCGTTGTTTCCGCCGCATGCGGCGAGCACTGCAGAGAGCGACAACAAAGTCAAACTTGCCATCAATTTACGTTTCACGAGTTTTTCCCCCTTGATCGGTTTGCATGGTGGTGCGGCAGTACCCGCTGTATTAAACGCTTTCATTTCTTCCCCGACGAAATCGCTTCCAATTCATCCATTGCAACTCCGCTATCCAACCCGGCGCTGATGCCGTCGGTTCGAACTCGGATTCACCTCCTTCAAGAATAGTTGAAACGTTTCAACATTGGCCAAAAAGAAGCCGCTCAACGTTCCGTCGATTTGCGGGGAATTAATTGTAGCGGAATTTGTACGATTGCGCCTTCGCCCGGTTCGCCTTCGAGCCGCGCCATCATCATGCGAACGGCGGCTTCGGCTTGAAGCTTGTAAGGGTTCTGGATGCTCGTCATGCCGGGGAAGCTTAGCCGGCTTACGGGCGTGTTGTTGATGCCTATGATTTTCACTTGCTCCGGGATGCGGTACCCGAGCTCGAGCAGCTTCGACATCGCATGAAAGGCGGTCAAATCGTTGAAGCCGAGAACGCCGACCGGATGGTCGCCGGTGATGAAACGTTGCAGTTCTTTCAGCCAGCTTGGATTATGGCTATCCAGCATGCCTATTACGATAGGTTCGTTCGCGAGCCTGCGGATGCCCTCCTCGAATCCGATTCGCCGCTGCTCGTCGGTAGCCGCCGCGATCATGTTTCCCAGGTAGACGATCGTTCGGCAGCCTTGCTCGTACAGATGGAGCACCGCCTCTGCGCAAGCGGAGGCAACATCCAAATTGACGAGACCGGCTGCGATATCGTCCGGCCAGCCCCATGCATTGAACAGCACGATCGGAGTGCCTTCCTTAACGATCGCTCTTGCCGTATCCGGAGGCATGGCCAGACCGTGGCAGAACAAACCGTCCACCCGGCGCTGAAGCAGCAATTCCAAATGTCTACGGCCGAGCTCGGGTTTATCGGGCGCGGAGAAGACGGAAAGGTGGTACCCTTTCTCAAGCACGATGTGTTCGACTTCGCCCGCGAATTTCACGAAATAGTCGTCGTAGCTCGGCAGCAGCATGCCAAGCTCGTAAGATCTTTGGCGGCTTAAATGGGCGGCAATCGCATTTCGCCTGTAGCCGAGCTGCCGGATCGCTTCGTTGACCTTCAGGATCGTATCCTCCGCGAGCGGAACATCGTTTCTGCGGTTTAATACGTTCGAAACGGTTCCGATCGATACTCCGGCGAATTTGGCCACATCCACGATCGTTGCGCTTTTTTTCTTCTTCATGAACAGCCTTCCTTGAATCATCCATTTTGTGAAAACGATATCATTGAAGCGTTTCAATCATATCGTCTCCACCAGCATTTGTCAATCCCCGGATGGGGGGTTATCCTTTATTTGCGATAAAATAAGGAGCTGTCCTGGGCCGGACAGCTCCTTCTACTTCTTAAAATGCCCAATTCCCTTTAAGAAACACGGGCTCTCTCGCGCCGTCTTCGGTTATGCCGTAAATGTCCAGCTCCGCCGAACCGATCATGAAGTCCGTATGCGCCATGCTGACGTTCAGACCGTTCTGCTGCAGCTGCTCCTGCGTCATGCCGACGCCGCCTTCGATGCAAGCCGTATAGGCGCTGCCCACGGCAAGATGGCAAGAGGCGTTCTCGTCGAACAGCGTTTTATAAAATAAAATGTTCGAATCGGAAATCGGCGAGCGATGGGGCACGAGCGCCACTTCGCCGAGGTACCGGGCTCCTTCGTCGGTTTCGATCAAGCCCTTCAGCGTTTCTTCGCCTTGAGCCGCGGTTACGTTCACGACACGGCCGTTCTCGAACGTGAACGAGAAGCCGTCGATGATGATGCCGCTGTAGCTTAAAGGCTTCGTGCTGGACACCGTGCCGTTCACGCCGGTTCTGAACGGGGCCGTGTACACTTCCTCCGTCGGCAAGTTCGGGACGAACCACGTTCCTTGTTCGTTTTGTTTGCTACCGCCGAGCCAAATATGGTTTTTCGGAAGCTCGATCGTCAGGTCGGTGCCCGGTGCGGTGTAATGCAGCGCTTTATACTGCTTACCGTTCAAGTAGGCGGCTCTCCGTTTCAGCTCCCGGATATGCTCTTCCCACAAACCGAGCGGATCGGGCTGATCGGCACGGACCATCTTGAAGATGGCGTCCCACAGCTTCGCAACCTGCTCTTCTTCGGGAAGCTCGGGGAATACTTTAGCGGCCCATGCTTTGGAAGGCGTAGTCGCCAAATTCCAGCTGATTTTGAACGCTCTGGCCAGCTCGCTGTATGGAGCCATAGCTTGGCGGGTCGTCTTGTTTGCGTTTTTTATTTTTTGCTGCGATACGCCCTTCAACAGATCAGGGTCGGCCGATGTAATCGTAACGAACGCCGCGCCGTTCTTGGCCAGCTCGATTTTCTCCCCCGCCGTCCATTTCGGCTCCTCCAGAAACGATTCCTCGGGAGCGAGGTCGTAGGCGATGCGGGACGCTTCATCATCGCTCCAGCGGACTTTGACCGAATAGGCGCCGGCTTCGTACGCTTTCTTGACGATACGGCGGGCGAGCTCCGCGGCGTCGATCGACGCTTGGAGCATAAGCGTCTGTCCTTTCTGGACGTTCGCCCCGACTTTCACGATCAGTTCCGCGTAATTGTCCAGCTTTTGCTCAAAACTCAACATGCTGTATTCCTCCCAGTTCGTTGTCCGTGATGTTCCGCCGAGTTGAGATAAGGTATCCAATATGTAGCGCAGCCGCTCATGAGCGGAATCTACAGTGAGATTATACAGGCATGATATTGCTATGTAAACACGGCGGCCCCGCTTATTTCGAAGCACGCCTCGGAGAAAATATAAGCCCGTCCGGTCCTCCTGTCAGACGTTATCCCTGATCCGGCGGCATACGGTGTCCATGTCCTCCAGTCCGGCCCAAAACAGCTTCAGCTCCTCGCACATCCGCTCCAGCTCGCCGCCACTGATGTTCATATCCGAGTGCAGGCGAAACGTCGGAACGATGTCGCGGTACAAGAAAAATCGGGAAGGCCGGTTCAGCTTGTCTTCCCCCCTCCATTCCGCAGCCCGTATCCGGGCGGGAACGGAAAGGGTCGTTTGGCGCAAGTGGAGCTGCGCTTCCTCGCCCAAGCAGAAATCGACGAACGCTATGGCCGCCCGCTTCTGTTTGCCGTGTTTGTTGATGCCGAGACCGATCGGCAGCAGCAGCGTCGACGCTTGTCCGGAGTGGGGGAGCGGAGCGATATCGTATTCCAGGTCGGTGTCCCGAAGCGAATTGAGGCCGAAATAGCTCGTGACGAGCATCGATACTTTTTGCTGCATAAACAATCGTTCCGCGTCGTCGTCCCTTTCCGACAAATAAGCGGACATGGATCCGGTCTTCGCGAGCAGCGCCGCCCCGATCGCGGCGGCGGCCCCGAACCGGCCGTTATCGAAGGCAAGCCGTCCGTCCGCACCGCGTTCGAAACGGAGATTGCTTTGCAGCAGGAAGAGCGGCCAGCGGTTGAGCGATAAATAATGAATGTAGAAGCCCAAACTGCCCAGCTTGGCCGAGAGCAGCCCGGACGCCTCGGCTACGTCGTCCCATGTCCAGCTGTCGCTAGGCTCGGGCAAGCCGCATTGCCGGAAGTGCGATTTATTGTAGCACAGCACAAGCGGCGAGAACACGAACGGCTGCGCATACAACGTATCCTCTTCGGTAAAGGAGCGGAATAAGAACGGGTACGTTCCTTCCGCCTTCTCCACGGGCTCGAGCACGTCTTGGACCGGTCCGAATTCCGAGATTCTCTCGAACAGCTGGTTGTTGACCGTCAGGACGTCGATCGGCTCCGTTCTCATAAAATCGTTCCATTCCGCAGCCAGCCGGAGCTGGGGAAGCGGTACCGGCTGGACGATCATATCCGGATGAGCGCGATGGAAAAGGTCGAGCAGCGCATGCAAATTCGCCTGCCCAATCATCGTGGAATGATAGCCGAGCCGGATCGCTGCCGGGGGACGGGCTTCCGGCCGGACGACGACGCGCGTTCCGACGCGCGGCACTTTCTCGATCAAGCCTTGCTCGACGAGCTTGTCCAATCCTTTGCGCACCGAGTTTTTGCTCAGACGGAATTGTTCGATCAGCTGGAATTCGGACGGCAAAAAGTCGCCCGGTCCGTATCGGCCCATGGCGATATCGTTTCGTAACGTGACGACCATTTCTTCCAGTCTGATCCGGAAAGTGGTGCGCTTCGGTTTCTCGGTCATGAATCGGAACCCTCCGATAAGTGCGTTCGGCCAAAATCTTGCACGGTTGTGGTACCCATTATAGCGGGAAAGCCGGCAAAAGAGAAGTTGACGCTCGTTCGTTCGCCGCCTATAATTTAGTTTATATATACAAGATGTGAACCAGAGGAGCGGGCACCATGAAAGTAGTGACGTCGAGCAAAGGGAACGTTCAAACCCAGAACATGCCGGAACCTTCGTGTTCCGACAATTATGTAATCGTAGAAAATATATATTCCGCTATAAGTCCGGGTACGGAAATGCTGATCATCAACCGAAGCAAGGAGGTCGAGCAGGCTCTCGTACTCGGATACAGCTCCGCGGGAATCGTCCGCGAGGCGGGAGCCGGAGTCGACAAGCTGCGCGTCGGCCAGCGTGTAGCTTGCTACGGGGCGCCGTTCGTCAGGCATGCGGAGAAAATCGCCGTTCCGAAAAATTTGGCGGTTCCGCTGCCCGATCACGTCGATATTCGCGAAGCGGCATTCGTCGCGCACGGGACGATCGCCATCCATGCGCTCCGCCAATCCGATCTGCGTTTCGGCGAAACGGCGGTTGTAGTAGGCCTGGGCATTCTCGGACAGCTGCTGTGCCAGATCGCCAGCGCCGCCGGATTTCGCGTGATCGGCTTCGATCTGCTGCCGGAACGGTGCGACCAGCTGCGCGCAAGCGGGGCGGGCTGGGCATGCGCGGATGCGGAGGAGCTGGCCGAAGCGATTAAAGAGCGGTCGGAGGGCGCAGGCGCCGACGCCGTATTCGTTTGCGCGGGCGGCAAAGCGGGCGGCCTGATCGATCAGGCGCTTACATGGCTGAGAGACCGGGGCAAAGTCGTAATCGTCGGCGATGTAAAGGCCGAATTCGACCGCAACCGCCTGTTCTCCAAAGAAGCCCAGGTTCTGATATCGCGGGCGGGCGGGCCGGGTCGTTACGATCCCGTCTACGAGGGCGGGGGAGTCGACTATCCGATCGGCTATGTCCGGTGGACGGAAGGGCGCAATATGTCCGAGTATGTCAGGCTGCTGGCCGACGGGAAAGTCCGGATCGGCTCGATGATTACGAGCAGCTTTCCGATCGAGGATGCGGCTTCGGCTTACGAGAAGTTTATGTCGGACCCGCGCGGTCAGTTGGGCGTTCTGCTGTCCTACGAACGGATACCTGCGGAAGTGGGCGTATAAGGATCGGCAACAAGAAAGCGATGCATCCTTAAGGGGACGCATCGCTTTTTCATGTTGTTAACGGAATTAACGGAACGGGTATGTGTAATTCAAAGGCTCGTCGAAGGTGGCATAGTCGAGGTTGACCATCAGCAGCAAAAAGCGCATGCCCGTTTTCGGATCGCTTATAATGATATGGTCGCGTCCGGCGGCTTCCAGAACGCCTCTGAAAATTTTCGCGTTCCACTCGCTGTTGTTCTCATACGTCATGTACAGGGTAACCATCTTGCCCAGGTTCAGGCGAAGTATGTTCTCGATATACGATTCTTCGGCCGGCAGCATGCCGGGTGGTGTGGTCGGACCAACGCCGGGCGGCATCGGGAATCCGGGCATCGGATAACCGGGGGCGCCTGCGCCGGATGGTTGCGGCGGCATTGGATAATAATAGTATTGCGGCGGCTGTGCCGCTTGCGCCGCCTGTACGGCCTGGGGCGCTTGCATCGCTTGCATCGTCTGGGGCGCCGGCATCGGTTGGGGAGCCGGCATCGCTTGCGGCGCAGCGGCGCCCGGTTTGTAAGGATTCATGTTCATCATAATAATCATGAGCCTCCTTCAAGTTGTATTGCCCGTCCCGCCAGGGCAATAGGCTGAAACCTACATTATAGTGTATGGGCGTATGTCGGAAACGTGACACCATTATCGACAAAATTATGAATAACGGATTCCGTTTGTTGTCAAAAGCGGTCCGTGTTGCTATGATAAGTTGTGAACAACGCCCGTCAGGCGCGTTGTAAGGAAGCGTTCAGGAGGTTTGCCACTATATGGACAAACAGCTTAGCATCGATGCAGCCGCGGTCGCCGGGGCGCAAGACGCGCAGGCCGTCGTGCGGAAAGCGACTTGGAAAGATTTCGTTCACTTGGCCAAGCCGGGAATCTTGTTCTCCAACATCATTACCGCTTTCGGCGGTTATTGGGTCGCTTGGGGTAATTCGGGCGATACGTTCGATCTCAAACTGTTGATTTTCGCCATGCTCGGAACGCTGCTCGTTATGGCTTCCGGATGCGTGTTAAACAATTATTTGGACCGCGATTTGGATACGAAAATGACCCGCACGCGCAAGCGCGCACTGCCTACGGGCGTTGTCGATCCGAGGATCGTATTCTGGTACGGGATCGTGCTCGGGGCCGCGGGACTCAGCGTGCTATGCCTGCTCGTGAATCCGCTAAGCGCACTGCTTGGCGTAGTCGGGCTGCTCGTATACGTCTTTATATACACGGCATGGCTTAAACGTACTTCGCCGCTCAGCACGACGATCGGCGCCATTTCCGGCTCGATGCCTCCGGTTATCGGCTATTGCGCCGTTACGAATCAGGTGGATATGGGCGCGTGGATTTTGTTCGGCATTTTGTTTTTCTGGCAGCCGCCTCACTTCTGGGCGCTCGGCATGCGCCGCAAGGAAGAATACCGGGCGGCGGGCTTCCCGTTGTTGCCGGTCGTGCACGGCAACGAAGTGACCAAAATGCACATGATCCGCTTCTTGGTCATGCTCGTTCCGGTTTCGCTGCTGCTGTACGCATACGGCTATGTCGGCGAAATTTATTTGATCGCGGCTATCGCGCTCGGACTCGTCTGGACGTTTATCGGGCTGGCCGGGTTCAAAACGAACGACGACGACAACTGGGCGAAGAAAATGTTCGTCTTCTCGATCAACTATTTGCCGCTTTTGTTTATCGTGATGATTATCGATACGATTCGCGCTTAATCGATTTTAGATAAAGGGAAGGAACAAGCTTCTACGGGCTTGTTCTTTTTTCTGGAACTTTTTCTTTTATAGAAGGGACAGGGGGAACGGATTGTGGGCGTTTTTTGGCAGAAGCACTGGTTCAAAGTTTTGATCGCAGCCGTAATCGTGGCCGCGGCCGCGGGATGGTATTACAAATCGCAAGGAGGCGGGGAGAAGCTTCCGGTGATCAAGAAGGCGGCGGACTTCAAGCTCGAGCATACCGACGGCAAGCAAATCGGCTTGAGCGACGACAACGGCAAAGTCCGGCTCGTCTACTTTTTCTGGTCGACCTGCCCGGATGTGTGCCAGCCGACGACGTACGAGCTGTCGAAAGTGCAGCAGGAGCTGCAGAAGAGCAGCCTGCTCGGCACGGACGCCGTCATTTATTCGATCAGCTTCGATCCCGACCGGGATACGGTCGATCAGCTGAAGAAGTACTCGGCCCGCTTCGAGGCCGACCCGTCGGGCTGGAAGTTTTTGCGGGGGGATTCCAAGACGGTTGTCGATTTGGCGAAGCAATACGGGGTAAGCGTCTTGAAGGACAATAACGGCAACTTTGCGCATACGAACTCCGTCGCCTTGGTGGACCGGGCGGGCAATCTCCGCAAATATTTTGTCGCTACCGACGGCAACCTGAGCTACAGGCTTGTGGCGGAAGCCGTGAAGAGCTTGGCCAAGGAACAATAAGGAGCCGTTCAAACTACTTGAAAGAGGTAGCGCCGACGTGTCATACTTCGTCTACATTCTTCTGAACAATGTTGTGCCGCTCAGCTTGCTGATCGGGCTCGGCATCGTGCTGCAGCGGGCGTTCCGGCTCGATATCAAGACGTTGTCGAAACTGAATTTTTACTTGTTCTCGCCGGCGATCATGTTCCAGATGCTGTATCAGACGGAGCTTTCGCTTAAGGTTATGTCTCAGGTGCTGTTGTTTTTCGTCGTATTTTTCTTCGCTCTGATCGGCGTCGTCGAGATCGTGATGCGGATACGCGGGTATAAGGGCGGCATGCGGAGCGCGATGCGCAACAGCGTTATTTTCTACAATAGCGCGAACTATGCGATTCCGCTCAACCAGCTCGTATTCGTCGGCGATCCGTTCACGCTGTCGATTCAGATCATTATTATGATGATGCAGAGCCTTATTCCGAATACGTACGGCGTTTATTCCGTCAATGCGCACCGGCAGAAGCTGAAGGACACGATGAAGACGATTATGTCGATGCCGATCATTTACGTCATTCCGATTGCTCTGATCATGCGCGGCTTCCATATACCCGTTCCTCATCCGATCTATATATCGATAGACTATATCGCCAAAGGCTTTATCGCGACGGCGCTTACGACGCTGGGCGTCCAGCTCGGAAGCATGAAGTGGGAGCTGAAGCTGCGCGACGTCGCCATATCGAACGTCCTGCGGTTATGCGTAGGACCGCTGCTCGGGTTCCTGATCGTGCTCGCGTTCGGATTTCAGGGCGATTTGGCGAAGGCGCTCATCTTGTCGTGCGCCGTTCCGACATCGCTCAGCAGCGTCCTGCTCGCGGTCGAATTCGACAACGAGCCGGAGTTTTCTTCCCAGGCCGTGTTCTCGTCGACCGTGTTCAGCATTTTTACCGTCACCTTCGTCATCTACTTGCTTCAGTTCGTAGGGTAACGCGCGCATAACAGCCTGTCCGCTTGAAGCGGGCGGGTTGTTTTTGGTTCATAACCGCCTAGAAAGAAGGTCCCGGCTCCGGATAACGGATGTACTCGTCGAGTCCGGCCTTCTCCAGCTGTTGGACGATGTATTCGTCCGGTGTTCCTTCCACGCCCGCATAGCCTCTGCGCGTATAAATTTGCTCCGCGTCCGGGAAGGCGTCGCGCAGCACGCCGCGAATCCGTTTCCCGGAAGGGTCGTTGTCGGTGAACAAGTATACGTCCCGATCCCCGATCTTTTTCTTGATCTGCTCGAGCTTCTCCGAGTTCAGCGTGCCGTATGTGCACAAAATCAATATTTCGTCGTCAAGCAGCCTGCGCAGGCGGCTCTTGTCGTTTTTTCCTTCTACGATGATCGCGATCGACATATCGGCACCTCCGGTTCGACTTTTCGCTGCGGTTTGTCGTTTTCACCAGTATAGCCAATCGTCGTTACGACAAACAAGTCGGCCGGTGGCGGATTTCCCGGGAAATGTCGAAGCGGTCGGCGGACGGTCCGAGCGAGTACGGTTTCGGCGCCATATAAAGAGATTTTATGTACGGCAGAGGGCTTCTAACCGGGTTTACTATTAAGGCGGTTAAACGAATACACGAAGAAAAGCCGTCGCGGCGTCGACGGCTTTCTGTATGAGGCTGGCTGAAGAGGCTCGCGGATCAGAACCAGCCGGAGCGCAGGACGATGACCAGCAGAATGTAAAGCACGAGGATAATGGCGGTGGAGGTGAAAATACCACCGTAACCGGGTTCGCAATGAGACATATCATTCACTCCTTCTCGGTAGACGATTTGTCGCTTTGACAATAACATCGTATTACCGAACCGGGCACATCGCCTGTGCATCCGCCCGTACCGGGCAAAATGGGTAATTGTCTATTCGGCGACGGGGGGAGCGTCCGCCGTCCGGAATTTCCCCGGCGCAAGCAGCGTAAGCGCCAGCATCATGATGAGGAAAGCGATGAAGTAAGGGGAAACGGTATGCCGCAGTTGACCGGCCACGACCGGTCCGATAAACGCGCCGATCGAGGATGAAATGGCCAAGAAGGAGAATACGCGACCGTATCGGCTTGCGCTCGATACGCTGGCGAGCAGCGTCGCCATGGCCGGGAAGACGACGCCCTTCGCCATCCCGATCAGGAACAGCGAGAAGGCAAGCGGCGCGGGCCACCCGACGGCAAGCCCGAAAAAAGCGATGGCCAGCGCCAGTGCGCCGAACGTGGTCCGGATAAACGGTGAGTACTTGTGCAGAAACATCATGCTGAGCGTGCATAGCGCGCCGAGGCTGACCATCGAGAACAGCAGGCCGGATGTGAGCAGCGACTGCTGGGACGCCTTCATGAGCGGCAGCTCGAAAAACAAGATGCCTTGCGAGCAGGCGAGTCCGAGTGGGATTCCATAGAACAGCCACGGAATGCCGCCGCCGGCTCTCATGTCCGGATTCGCGGCAGGCAATGTCAAGCCATGATGGGAATGGTCCAAAGCACTTCCGGCCGCCGCCGCGGATTTGGTTTCCCGGATAAAGAAATAGGAGCACGCGCCGATGACGATCAAGGCCCAGCCGAGTACGGTGAAGGCGGTCGTGAACCCGACCTTGGCGACGAGCAGGGCGCCGGCGGCGGGCGAGATGACGGAGGCGAGCGTATGGACCAGACCGTTTCCGGCCATCAGCTTGCCCTGCTGGACGCGGGAGCTGCCCAATTTGGCGAGCATGGCGAGACAGGCGGGCGACAGAAACGCCAGCACGAAGCCGCTGATCGAACGGATCAGCAGTAGATGCCAAGGGTCGCCGACCTTGGACTGGTAGAGCAGCAGCACCCCGGCAAGCATTAAGCTTAACGTGATGAACAGTTTGCTGCCGTAACGATCGACCCAATAGCCGGCCAGCAGGTTGCCGGGGAGGTGGGTCAGCGAATACATGCCCATCATCCAGCCGATGAAGGTCGGGGCGGCCCCGAGCGAGATGGCGAACGGAGTGAGAATCGGGTATTGGGCGTGCAAATCGAAAAACGCGACGAACATGAACAAATAGAGCCATATGGCCGTTTTCATCGGAACCCCCCTTTCGCGTGCCTCACCAATACTTGTACGTATATGTCCGGGGCGATATGACTGAACGGACAAAATGTCATGAATCGATCGAACGGCCGACACTGGTTCGAGCTCGGTGCTGTACCGCTGGCGGGAGAAGGCTTTCACGCGGCGGAAACCCCGGAGGAGACGGTTTTCCCGGACGGTTTTGTATGATAAGCTAGAAATTAGTTTCCGACCAATTGAACGCCATTGAAAGGATGAACGTTTCATGGACCAGCTTACCGCCTTTTTGCAAGACCGATGGCTTGTAGTCGTTATCGCCATCATCGCGCTTTTCGTCGTCATCAAGATCGTCAAGACGGTGCTGAAATGGATTCTCGTGCTTGCCATCGTCGCCGGATTGATTTACTATGGCTCGACTTACACCGATCAGCTTAAAGATATCGGCGAGAACGTAGCCGCAACCGCCATGGAAGCGGTCGCCGACTTGAAGGAAAAGGCATTGCAAGGACTGGCGGGCAAAGACGCCAAGTATAAGGATAACGGCGACGGCACGTATACGATTACGTCCGGCAGCATCCGTCTGGACGGCAAAAACGGGTCGGATAAAGTGAAAATTACGATCGCCGGCGTATCGGCGGAGTTTTCGTTGGATGAAGCTTTGAAGAAAGCGATCGAAACGGCGAAGAAGAACGGCTAGTCTCGGGCTTTTACGCCGCAGTACCTTAAACCAAGCTGAAACGCAGGGAGGAATGATGCATGGCCGATTCCGCATCGCTGCTACAATCGTTTTCCGTCAACCTCGTTTCGGTCGTTCTCGTATGTACGGTACTCGCCTCCATTCTTCAGGGGGCGATCCGGGGCGCATCCGGTTCCGCTCAACGATTCATGCTGTTCGCGGTCGAAGGGGCCGCTACGGTCGTCAGCGTTGTTGTGGCATGGAAGCTGTCCGATATGCTCTCACCGGCGGTGCAGTCTTGGCTCGTCTCCAAACAAATCGGCATTCCAAATGAGGACATGGGACTATTCCGCCAAATGTACTACACGTTCGTAACGGGGGTACGGGATTTTCCTTTGCTCCGGATCGGAATCGTGTTCGTCATCGTGTATATCGTTTGCAAAACGCTGCTGGTCCGGCTCTGGATGCTCGTAGCGATCTCGACGGGACTACTGGGCAAGTCGTCCGGAGAACGAGGCCGGTCCTGGATGAGCAGCGGCATCGGAGGAGCGATCGGCTCGCTGATCGGCTGCGGACGGGCGCTGCTGCTGATCGCCTGCTTGTTCGTGTATACGGCGCTGTATCCGGAATCGAAGTTTGCGCAATATGTACAAGCATCGGATCTGTACATGCAGGGAGCGACCCGGGTGATCGCGCCGGTCGGGGGCGAGCTGCTCGTGGATCGTCTGCCCGTGTTCGCCAAGCAGGTCGGACAAGAATTCAGCCAAATATTGCAGCGCAAATACGAGGTGATCGACGCCCGTATTCCGAATAACATCGCGGAAGCGGCGAAGACGATTACGGCCGGCAAGGAAGACGACGAGGCGAAGGCGAGAGCTTTGTACCAATGGGTCGGCACCCGCGTCCAGTACGACTGGGACAAGGTCGAGCAGTACGAGACGAAGCGGATCTGGAAGGAGCAAAACCCGGAGGAGACATTCGCCACGCGCAAGGGCGTCTGTATCGACTACTCGCGTCTTTACGCGGTAATGGCCCGTTCGGTCGGCCTGGATGTGAAAGTGGTGACGGGACTCGGCTACGACGGTCAGGGAGGGTACGGACCGCATGCGTGGAACGAAGTGTTTCTGGCCGAACAGAACAAATGGGTTCCGCTTGATTCCACATGGTTGTCGAGCGGCGGCAACTGGTTTAATCCGCCCGGCTTCGACAAGACGCATATTCGTCAGGCGTAAGGATGGAATAGGTCCAGCCATAAGCGTCAGAAGGCATTTTTTCGGCGAAAATCGGGGACGTTGTCCAGGCGGGTGGCATGCACGCTTGGATACGTCTTTTTTCGTATAGGAAATTATGCGAAGCTAATTTCTGTGGAAAACGGGGACTCCCCCAGAAGCAATAGGAATAATCTACGAAGCAGATCTTCACTTCTGGGGGATTTGTTTCTATGTGTCGTACTGCGTCTTTGGCATACGGGGACGAAAATATGATACACTGGAATAGTCATTATAATCCGCTATTCTGATCGGCAAGGAGAACGGCATGAACATCTCACTTCACGGCATCAAAGCCGTTTTATTCGATGCGGGCGATACACTGCTGACGATTCCGGGCGCCCGGGCTATCCTGCAGCGCTATTTGTCCGAACGCGAGCTTCACCGGGAGCAGGAGCCGATCGGCGTCTTGTTCGACGAAGCGTTCCGCAAGTTTTATTACGAGAAGCCGGCTAGCGGTACGGAGCTCTGCTCCCCGGAATCGGACCGGACGTTCTGGGCCGGCATCTATACGTTCGTACTGAACGGGCTGGGCGTGCAGGAGCAGCACGAGGAGGAGACGATCCACAAGTGGAGCCACGAGCTTTATGAGTTGTTCACCTCGCCCGAGCAGTATGAGCTGTTCGAAGACGTGATTGAAACGATGGAGCGGCTTACGAGCTCCGGATACAGACTCGGGATCGTTTCCAACTTTGCGCCCACTTTAAAACATATTTTGCGCCACAAAGGCATTTTGCATTATTTCGATCCGGTTATCGTCTCGACCGAGGTCGGCCTCGAGAAGCCGAACCCGGCTATTTTTCGCCTCGCGCTCGAGCAAGCGGGTTTACAGCCCGAAGAAACGCTGTACGTCGGTGATCACGACAAAAACGACATCTGGGCACCGAACCAAATCGGCATCCGTGCCGTCAAAATAAAGAGATACGCCCATATGACCGGAGACGGCATCGTTTCGCTGCGCGAGCTCGGGTAAGGAGTGAGCATTCCCCGTGAACATGGAAGACCCCGATAAAAAGGAACTAATCCGCCGCCGGCATTTTTCGTTCCGGCTCAACTTTTTTTTCTTCTGTACGTTTTTGCTGTTTTCCATTCTGATCGTCCGTCTCGCGCTGCTCCAATTCGTCGACGGCAAGCGGTATTCCGAGGAAGAGTCGAACAGCACGATCCGCTCGCACTCGATTCCGCCGATCCGGGGCAACATCTACGACAGAAACAGCTACCCGATCGCGACCTCCACCTCGACCCAGTCGCTTTACTATACGGTGGACGCCAGCAACAAAAACCGGGATTCGGTCATCGAGCTGGCCCTCAAGCTGGAGCAGTCGTTCAAAAGCTACGGCGATCCGAAGAAGCAGCAGCCGACCGCCGACGAAATATTGAAGCTGATGGACGTCGGATACGATATGAACAAAGCCAAGACGAAGGACCCCAGCTATTATTCCGTTCCGCGCAAAATCAAAGGCGACTTGACGCAGCAGGAAATCGCCTACTTTTCCTGGTACCGCGACGAGTTCAAAGGGGTCGACATTCAGGAAGAGAGCATCCGCGAATACAACAACAACCGGATCGCCGTCCAGCTGACCGGATATTTGAAGCAGTTTTCCGGCGCCCGCAACGCGACGAACGGATTGAAGTTTTATCAGGAGAAGGCGAAGTCCACCGATCCGACGGAGAAGTATCTCGACAACGAGTACGTCGGCTTCGACGGAATCGAATATATGTACCAGGAGGAGCTGCGCGGCAAAAACGGCGTGAAAAGCTACCCGGTCAACGCCGAAGGGAAGATCGTCGGCAAAGTGTCCTTGACGACGCCGGAGAAAGGGCAAAACCTGTATTTGACGATCGACAAGGACGTGCAAATAACCGCCCAGGAAGCGATCGTAAACCATCTGAAATATATTAAAAGTCCCGGAAGGGACCGGTACACGTATGCTCCGAATGCGACTACCGGCTATGCGGTCGCGATGGAAGTCGATACCGGCAACGTCGTCGCGATGGCCAGCATGCCCGACTACGATCCTTCGACCTGGTACGGAGGGCTGACGGATGAAGAGTGGAACGATATTATGCTGTATTACCGCAACGGGACGATCAGCGACGTTCCGGCCGACTGGAAAGATCCGAAGGAGCGGGCGAAACACCCGTCGTCGCTCGTTTACTTGGGCTCCACGATCAAGCCGCTGACCGTTCTGATCGGTCTTCAGGAGAAGCTGATTACCGTTAACGAGACGTATTACGACGGCGGATCAACGACATTCGGGAAAGACAAGACGAGGATCAGCAACTCCGACGGGAGAGCATGGGGACCGCTGAATGCGATCTCCGCGATCGCGAAGTCCTCGAATACGTACATGACGGACATGGTCGGTTTACGCTTGTACGCGCGCCCGAACGGCTTGAACACTTGGGACAGCTACATGAAGCAATTCGGCTTGGGCGTATTGACCGGAAGCGGTCTGCTCGGCGAGAAGGAAGGCGTCCTCGACTACTTCCACGAAGCGCAGAAGGCGAGCTCCCAATCCGCTTTGGCCCGTGCCTCGTGGGGACAGTTGGGCCGGTATACGCCTTTGCAGCTGGCGCAGTTCACGGCGATGCTCGGCAACCGGGGGAAACGACTCAAGCCGCAGTTCGTCGACCATATCGAGACGAACGACGGGCAGCTGGTCAAGAAGATGGAGCCCGAGGTGCTGAACGAGGTCAGCTTCCCGAAAGAATATTGGGATGCGGTGCAGAAAGGGATGGAGCAGGTCAATAAATCCGGCTTCGACGGCTTCCCGTATCCGGTAGCTACCAAGACGGGGACGTCGACCCAAAGCGTAGCGGGCAAAGAAGTCGACAATGCCGTGTTTATCGCGTACGCGCCCGCCGACAAGCCGAAGCTGGCGATCGCGGTCGTCGTGCCGGAGGGTGGATTCGGCTCGTACGGCGCCGCGCCGATCGCCAGACAAATTTTCGACGCGTATGACCGTACTGTCGGATTGCGGGGGACGCCGAATCCGAATGCCGGAATGAATCCGTAGCAATTGTGAGGTTTTAAGAAGAAGCTTCTCCGAAACGGCCGACGAATCGTCGCGGATCGGGGGAGCTTTTTTTGCGATTGACGATAAAATAAATGTTGCACTCGGGAAACTTATTTGTATATAATAAAAAAAGAAGGTCTATAACAACAAAACAGGTCGTACACAACTTTTGAAGACAAAGGCAACAAAGCGATAACATCAGGATTCGGATCGGAAGCATGTACGAAGAGTGACCGGATGGACATCAAGGACGAGAAAATGGGAGGTTGACTGAAAGTGATCGGGAAACTTATGAGAAGCAAGGCTGTACGCCGGTTTCTGTATGCGATGCTGCTTGTTGTTGCTACAGCTGCGGTAGTCGGGTGCTCCAATTCCAAGGCGGCTTTCTCGGGAGCGGAAGGCAAGATCAAGGTAACGGCGACGATCGGCATGATTACGGACATCGTCCGGAACGTCGGCGGCGACAAGGTCGAAGCGATCGGATTGATGAAGTCGGGCGTGGACCCGCATCTGTACAAAGCGACGAAGGGCGATATCGACAAACTGACCGAGGCCGACATCGTGTTTTACAACGGTCTTCATCTGGAAGGGAAAATGGCAGCCATTCTGGAGAAGCAGGGCGAGAAGAAGCCGACCGTCGCCGTCTCCCGCAATATCGACAAATCGGCGCTTCGCGGAATGGACGACGGCACTGCCGATCACGACCCGCACATCTGGTTCGATGTCCGCAACTGGATGACCGCGACGGAGACGATTCGCGACGAGCTGATCAAGGTGGACGCCGCCAATGCTAATGTTTACCGCGCCAATGCGGAAGCTTATTTGAAGAAGCTGCGCGAGCTGCATGAGGAGACGAAGACGAAAATCGCCACCATACCCGAGAAAAGCCGCGTACTCGTAACGGCGCATGACGCTTTCGGCTATTTTGGTGCGGCGTACGGCATTAAAGTGACCGGATTGCAAGGAATCAGCACGGCATCGGAAGCGGGACTGAAGGACGTATCGAAGCTGCGCGATTTCTTGGTGGAAAATAAAATCAAGGCCGTATTCGTCGAGTCGAGCGTACCGAAGAAGACGATCCAGGCCGTAGTCGACGGCGCCAAGGAGAAGGGGCACGAAGTGAAAATCGGCGGGGAGCTGTTCTCCGACGCGATGGGCGAAGAAGGAACGCCTGAAGGAACATATATCGGAATGGTGCGGCATAATGTCGATACTATCGTAGGCGCATTGAAATAACGGGATAAACAAAGGATAGAGAGGAGAGGAACAGCTATGGGACGCAATCAGCAAAGCCCGTTTTCGGTTAGAGGCTTGACCGTGGCTTATCAGAGAAAGCCGGTGCTGAACGATATCACGTTCGAAGTTCCGGAAGGGAAGCTGATCGGCATCGTAGGTCCGAACGGAGCGGGCAAATCGACGCTGATCAAAGCTTCGCTCGGGCTCATCCCGAAAGTGCGGGGCGACGTGCTCATATACGGCCAGTCTTATGCGCAGCAGCGCAAAATGATCGGATACGTGCCTCAGCGCGAATCGGTCGATTGGGATTTTCCAACAAGCGCTCTCGATGTCGTCATGATGGGACGTTACGGGCATCTCGGCTGGTTCAAGCGGCCGGGCACTAACGAACGCCGCATCGCGATGGAATGCTTGGCGAAGGTCGGTATGGCCGATTACGCCGGGAGACAAATCAGCCAGCTGTCGGGAGGACAGCAGCAGCGCATTTTTTTGGCCAGAGCGCTGGCGCAGGACGCCAAGCTGTACTTTATGGATGAACCGTTCGTCGGTGTCGATGCGGCTACCGAGAAAGCGATCATTACGCTGCTGAACGAATTGAAGAAGCAGGGCAAGACGGTGCTCGTCGTCCATCACGATTTATCGACGGTGAAGGAATATTTCGATTGGGTCATGCTGCTCAACGTAGGCTTGATCGATATCGGTCCGACGGAAAGCGTCTTTACGCCGCACAATTTGCAAATCGCATACGGCGGCCGTCTGGCGGTGCTTGACCGCACGCCGGATGCGCTCGTTATGACACCGAGGTGATGGACGTATGTTGAGCAAAATGATCGAGCTGCTGCAGGACCCGAACGTTGAGTGGATCTTGATGGCTTCCGTACTGCTCGGAATAAGCAGCGGCGTGCTCGGAAGCTTCTCCTACCTGCGCAAGCAAAGCTTGATGGGCGATGCTTTGGCTCATGCGGCGCTTCCCGGCGTTTGTATCGCATTCATGCTTACCGGCTCGAAATCGATTTTGTTTTTCTTGATCGGTGCGGCAGTGGCGGGCTTGATCGCTACGTTCGGCATCGGATACATTACGCGCCATTCCCGCATTAAACAGGACGCGGCGCTGGGCATCGTTTTATCCGTGTTCTTCGGACTGGGCATCGTCCTGCTGACGCAAATCCAGCACAGCGACAGCGGTAACCAAAGCGGCCTCGACAAATTTTTGTTCGGGCAGGCGGCGGGGATGGTCCGTTCCGACGTCATTACGATGGCGATCGTTTCATGTTTGCTGGTCGGCGTATGCGCGCTGATGTACAAAGAATTCAAGCTGCTCAGCTTCGACCCGGGCTTTGCCCGCGGACTCGGGCTGCCTGTAGCCATTCTCGACCAATTGATGATGTTCCTCATAGTCGTAGCCGTCGTAGTGGGGATTCAGGCGGTCGGCGTCGTGCTGATGGCGGCGATGCTTATTACTCCGGCCGTATCGGCCCGATACTGGACGGAACGTCTTGGCGTCATGGTCGTATTGTCCGGCCTATTCGGAGGATTGAGCGGTATGATCGGCACGCTGATCAGTACGGCGGACGATCATTTGCCGACCGGGCCGCTGAGCGTATTGGCGGCTACCAGCTTGTTCATTATTTCGGTTCTGTTCGCGCCGAAACGCGGCGTCGTCTCGAAGCTGCTGCTGCGCGCATCGGTGAAGCGCCAAGCACAGGCCGACATGGAGAAGCGGACGTTGGAACGGGGGGGAACGGCATGAACAGCAACGATTTGTGGATATTGTTGACCGGAGCGCTCGTTGCCGGCGCCTGCGGTTTGCTCGGCAGCTTCCTCGTGCTTCGCCGCATGGCGATGATCGGCGATGCGATCAGCCATTCCGTGCTGCCGGGTATTGTGATCGCCTTCCTGATCAGCGGCTCGCGCGACTCGGTTGCGATGCTGTTCGGCGCAGCCGTCATCGGACTCGTGACCGTGTTTTTGATCCAGCTGTTCCAGCAAGGAGGCGTGCAGTCGGACGCTTCGATCGGCGTCGTATTTACCGCTTTGTTTTCCGTCGGGGTGCTGCTGGTCAGCATGTTCACGAGCAAGGTCGATCTCGATTTGGATTGCGTGCTGTACGGGGAAATCGCCTTTGTCAGCTTGGATACGGTCGGCTGGCTCGGCTTGGACATCCCGAAGGCGGTATGGATGGTCGGTACCGTGCTGCTCTTGAGCGCAGTCGTGCTAGGGTTATTCTACAAGCAGTTTAAGCTGTGCGCATTCGATCCGGCCATGGCCGCGGCAGTCGGCATTCCGGTGGCGCTGTTTCACTACTTGCTTATGGGTCTCGTATCGGTGACAACCGTAGCTTCGTTCGAAAGCGTCGGCGCCATTCTCGTTGTCGGCATGCTGATCGTGCCCGCAGCGACGGCTTACTTGCTGACCGAGAGGCTCGGCATCATGATCTTGTACAGCGTGCTCATCGGCGTAGCCAGCTCGGCGATCGGTTATTTCATCGCGGACGCAATGGACGCTTCGATCGCAGGCTGCATGGTGACGGTCGCGGGAGCGCTGTTCGTGCTCGCCTTCCTGTTCAGTCCGAGCCACGGCGTCGTCCGGAAGCTGCTGCGGCAGCGGCGGTCTCGGGTCGCGGTTTGAGCTTGAACAATAGCATAGATGGGAAGAGAGCCGCGCGAAGCGCGGCTTTTTGCCGTGCACGAGTACACGCCTGGGCCCAATCGTAACAAAGTTTGCAATAG
The DNA here is from genome assembly GCF_005938385.1 of Paenibacillus mesophilus. Taxonomy (GTDB): domain Bacteria; phylum Bacillota; class Bacilli; order Paenibacillales; family NBRC-103111; genus Paenibacillus_AB; species Paenibacillus_AB mesophilus. The sequence goes on along the minus strand of NZ_VCRA01000013.1, from coordinate 111,383 downwards.
CAGTCTTTTACACCTCTATTCCGGGGAAATCCGGTTTTTTTACTAAATAGAAGATGTTGCGCTGCGGCTCGACCTGTAGCCTAAGGGAGGTTTCTTAACGGGAAGGGAATTGGCAACGATTATCGAATACTGGAAGGGTATACAAAATCATAATGCCGAGGAGTCCATATGAAAAGTTTGCTTGCCCGTATTTGGAAATACAAGCTGCACTACATGCTGGTGATTCCGGCGCTGCTCCTGATATTCGTGTTCAAGATTATTCCTTTCGTAATCGCCCTGATCCTTCCTTTCAAGCGATATATTTTGACGAAAGGTATTTGGGACAGCCCATGGGTAGGGATGAACAATTTCATTCATTTATTCGGGGATCCGTCGTTTCGGAACGTGATCGCGAATACGCTCCTAATCAAGCTCGGATATATCGCGGCGAGCGGCGCCACGGCTCTCGTTGTTGCGCTTGCTTTAAGCTGCGTGGCGTCCGGGAAGCTGAGGACTGCCTTCGCGACACTATTCCTCGTTCCCTATTTTGTACCTACGCTTATTTTCGCTTACATCGCGACAATCGTATTTACACCGAGCCATTCACCGCTGTTGGATATTCAAGCGTTAGTATGGATAGATATAAGGTATTTCCGGATTTTGTTGGTGATGGTCGAACTGCTGAAAACTTGCGGGATTCCGATTCTGATCGCTCTTGCCGCCATTAATTCCAAACACGCGGCGTCTGTAAGAGATGGTATGGATGACAGGACGAGCGATCATCGCTTTATTACGATGAACGTCTTCCCTGCGGTTCGGGCCATATCGGCCTTCATGCTCTTGCAACTGTCGGCTTTGCTGTCCACGGATTTCGAGCTTGTCAGCAGCTTGTATAGTCCTTTGGTTTATGAAGTTGGAGATACGATAAGTACATATATGGTTAGAACCGGCTTGATGAATCTGGAGATCAGCAGAGCGGGAGCGGTATGGTTAATCCAATTTGCCGTACAGCTGCTGCTTGCGATTCTCGCCTACCTCGTTGTTCGTGGCCGGTTTCTCGCTGATTTATTCAGCGGTTCTCGACAAACCAATGCTATTCGCACCACGCATGGTGGCAAAGGCTTGGCCGGGATTGGAGTAGCCGTACTATATGCGCTTGTCGTATCGGTGCCGCTCTACATGTTGTTCGTGTATCCTTTTACGAACCCGAGCTCCGCCGGTCATAGTTTATCCAAGCTGTTGTCCGAGAGCAATTTCTTGTTATATACGGGTATAAACCTTGCGGCTGTCATCATAAATATGCTGATGACCGTCACTCTCGCATATCCGTTGACGGTGAAAGATTTGCCGGGTCGAAGCTTGTACAAAGCTTTTCTGCTGCTCGTGCTGACAATGGGGTCGGGGGCGATGCACGAATACTTGATGGTCAAAAGCTTGGGAATGGTGAACACGTTTTTCCCGCATTTGTTCTACGGCTTTTTCTCGGTCATTCCCGTCATTGTGCTGAAAAGTATTTTCAACAGCAAATATGCGGACCTCAAAGCCAAGGAATCCGCTGAAGGACGAGGGGAGCTGCGCACATTCTTCATGCTGTTCATACCGAAAATATGGAAGCCGCTGTTGGCGCTCGGCGTCCTGCAATTTGCATCTTTATGGAATTCGTACTACATGTCGCTGGTTTACCTGGCCAGAAAAGAGATGTATCCGCCGATTATGCTATTCTTGAGCACTGCGCTGTCCGGGGGCAAGACGGGCATACCATACGGGGACCCTGTTTTATTGCAATATGCAGCCGTAGTGGCTCTGCCGCCGCTGCTGCTTCTGCTGCTGTTCCGCAGATGGCTGACGTCCGAGGTGCTTTTGAGTCAGATTCAGAAACTCTAACCGATGGCGAGTTCATCCGGGTAATGTGAATATTGTCGAATGTTTGGAAACGTATCTCCCGACGGATACGTTTCTTTTGGCTGATAAGCGGCTGGATATGGTTACAAAGCGAACCTTTTTTCATAACAAATTACAGATGTATGACATGATTCGACATAACTTTCGATCGGTTCCTGATAGAATATGTTGGAAAACATGTTAATCGTAATAGAAAGAGAGAGCGGGTTTGGAAAATTGCCGATATAAGGATCGGCCGATTGCAAGAAGTATAAAACATACAGAAGCTGGAGGTAGTTACTTGCTAAGGGAAAACGGATTTCGATATCGATCATTCAAGCCAAAGAAATTATTAGTTACTCTCCTGTTGTCTGTTCTACTGACCTCTGTTTGGATGCCTGTCTTTCCATCCTTTGTACGGGCGGAGACGGCGAACGGAGGCGGAAGCATATCTGTGGGGGGAGGCTCGGCCGGCGGCGAAGGTGGATCTGCGGGAGGAGGCTCTTCCCCCGTCGGACCCGGTGTATCGATCGGCTACAACCTGACACGCTGGATTCTCGACGAGCCGAACGGGTACATTTATGCCGTTTCCAAGGACGCCAACAAATTGTTGTTTATCCGGACAAGCGACCTTCAGGTGGAAAGGGAAATCAACATAGGATCGAAGCCGTCCGATCTGGATCTGTACGACGGAAAGCTATACGTAGCGATTTCGGGCGGGACGCTGATCAAGGTCGTCGATTTGGCGCAGAAGTCGGTTACGCGGGAAATTGCAACTTCGGTATCGCCAGACCGGCTTGTCGTCGAAGGGCAGAAGCTTTACTACGCCCCAAGCAATTCCTGGAGCGTATACCAGATGCAACTGTCGACCGGTCAAGATGCCGTTGTACCGGGAATGAATCATTATTATGCGGCTTTCGCCTTAGACCGGAGCAATCATATCCTGTATGTCGGCGACTCGGGAACGTCGGGCTCCAAAGTTAAAGCTTATCGGACCGACACCAACGCTTTGCTGGATAAAGACAACTATAATGACGGGTACGGCTTCTCTTATTCGAACCGGGAAGTCATTGTATACGGTTCGGACCTCTTCTATGCCAGTCACAAGTTGAACAAATCTAAGCTTAGCGATCTGCAAGGAAGGTATCAGGAGACGGAGCCAGGTTACAGTGCAAATATAGTAGCTGTAACGAATAAATACGTTATATCCGATCGCATGGTGTTCGACAGAGAGACGTTCACGCCGATAACCGCGCACCCGTTTACCAGCAATCTAATGCTAATGGACAGTTCGGATGCTATATACGGGTTCAACTACGACACGAAAACGATTCATAAAATCAGACCTGATTTGACGCAGAAAAGTCCCATTTCCTACAGCAAGTCCGGCAACGATACGATTGTATTCGACAGACCGCTGACGAATTGGGCAGCCAGTCCGAACGGAAAGTATCTATATGCCATCTCTCAGTCGAGCAATCGGTTGATTTATATTCGGACAGAGGACTGGGTTGTCGAGAAGGATATTCATATCGGCTCCGCTCCTACTGATTTAAGTGTTGTCAACGGGCAAGTGTACGTGGCGTTATCCGGTTCATCCTTTATAGGAGTCTTGGATACGGTGTACGGGACGGCGGTAACCGATTCGGTATACCGGTACGGATTGAATTCCAGCCCCTATAAAATCGATGGCGGGAACGGGAAACTATTCTATACCGATCTTGGCAGCAATCTACGGGTTGTAGATGCGGTATACAGCCAAGGGAAAAAGTTGAGCGAGCTGAATAACCAATTATACGCTTCCCCCACGAATATACTTGTGGATCAAGATTCTCATACTCTGTATGTCCATCACTACAATGGTGTCAATAAGATCAATACCGATACCTATGCCATAATCTATCAATCGAACAGCTCGAGCAATTCAAGTACTAATTTCCATAAAGATGGGGATTATTTGTATCGAGGGAATCAACGTCTATCCGCTTCGGTAGCAGGCACCGTATATGGTTCTTATGGCACTGACGGCTCGTATGGTATAGGAAACGATATTATATATGCCAAAGGGAATTATGTGTTCACGGGCAACGCCCTCTATGACAGAGACAGCTTCAACAAAATAACGGATTTGCCGGATCTGGCGGCCAAAGCTTATGTAGACGATGCGGGACATGTTTATCTATACTACGCTAATCTGAAGAAGACCGTAAAGTATAATTCCGTCGATTCTCTTATTCAGCAAAATCCTGCAAATCAAGTGCCGGCTTATACGGTGCGAAATTTGTACTTTAATGATACGGATACGACAAGAGGATCAATCGGGGGCAGCTTGTCCTGGCTATATCCCGAGAACACCAAGTACATAACGAGCTATGTTGTTTACTTTTTGGACGCACAGCGTAACAAAATGGGTGACCCGCTCGGCACGGCGGATAAAAATAAAAGCTACTATCAGATCCCCCAAGGGACCCGCGTACCGGACGGAGCCAAATACTTGGGTGTCTTCTCCAAAAACCCGGTAGGGGAGAGCCGGACTTCCGCAAGTATAGAAATTGTCGAGAATGCTTACCCAACCGTTAACTCTATGGCTGTGGCCGTAAGGGACAAGGACCCGCGAAGAGGCTTTATTGACGCAACCTTCCAATGGATTCCATCGTATTATGGGCAGGGATCCGTCACGGTTCAATTATATTTTGCCGACAAGGATCGCAATCCGCTTGGAGAGATCGTCAAAGAGTCGCCATTCGGTAAAAACGGAGAGCTCCAGAACGTTGATATGGGTGCTGCGCCTTCCGGTGCCAAGTATGTGATGGCCAAGTATAAATTTAGTGACGGAACGTACGATACCCAAGTGCATTACGCTCCTTTCGTCGAAAATATCTCTGCTGAACCGGTAAGCGATGCCGTAGGTAAACCGGGTGCACCTGCCGGATACAATATAGGAATGACTTTTTATGATCAAGATCAGCAGGAGGGACGTCTGGGAGGACAACTTATTCATTTTTATTCGGGGCCCGATTCGGTCACGGACTATGTTCTATATTATTTGAACAAGGATAATGAGCGTATTCAGCCTATTATGGAAGTTCCTCAGCCATCATACGATCCCAATAACTATTATTATGGCATCTTTATGGAGAGCTCTGTAATTCCTGCGGGTGCGGTTAAACTTGGACTATTTCCGAAAAATGCGTCCGGTGAAGGTGCTTACGGAGCCATTCGCACGATATGGGATTTTCCGTACGCTCAACCGAGCCAGGTGCAGTTTACGGATGCCAATCCACTTCGAGGAATATCGGGCGCCAAACTGACGTGGGCACCGGACATGCAGGAGAAATCGCCACTCAAAGAGTATGTGGTTCAGTATCTCGATCGATATGCAAGTCCGGTTGGCGAGCCCGTGGCGGTCGTTGCTCCCGGCCAAGATCGGTATGAAGTAACCATTCCGGACCATACCATCCCTGCAGATGCTTTTGTTATAAGCATTATGATGAAAGACATATTCGGCGAGCGATTTCCGGTGGAAATGAGATTGATTGCCGTACCGATTTCCGACAATATTTCCGGGGAAAAAGAGATGCATTTTCCTTACGACCCCAATTTAGCAACTCCAGCAGGTTTGGGATATTCAGGCGATGAAGACGGGGATAAAGATGAACTTGCAAGCGCGATATCATGGGCCTTCAATTCCAAGCTTGTTACAGGCTATAACCTTTATTTCATGGATGCGCAAGGGAATAAATTAAAACCGATCGTATCGGTGAAAGGTTTTCCAAACTCATTAAGTTCAGCCCAAATCCCGTTTGACACTGTTATTCCTGAAGGAAGCAAGGAGATTGGCATCTTCGCTTGGGATGGCAGCAAGGAGGGCGGGCTCATCAAAGTACCGGTTGTGGACAATACGTATTCTCCGTCACTGGCTGCCGAACAAATCCAAGTCATCAATAATGGGCAAGGCACGAACGACACGATAACCGTGACCGGCTTGAGGTCTGGGGATCAGATCAAAGTATATCGAAATAATACGATCGCCTATCCGATAGCATCCAAAGTGTCGGAAGGGGCGTCCGTCACATTCAACATTCCGCAGCTAGGCAAGGAGGCGGGAAGCATCTTTGTAACGCTGAAAGCATCCACCTATCTGGAGAGTCGTCGTGTTCAGAAGACATACAGCGCGGAGCAGTCGACGACGGGTACCGTAGGAAGCGGTTGCTGCGCCATGGGAGGAGCTCCCGCAACACCATCTCAACCTTCGGCACCGGGAACTTATACACCGGAGACCAAGAATGAAACATCCAACGGCAAAACATACGCCGTAGCCGAGCTGGATGCGTCCAAGCTGGCCGATGCCTTCAAGCAAGCCGGACAGCAAAATACGAAGGTCGTCATCGATATGAAGGATGCGCAAAACGCTAAAGTGCAAATTCCCGCGGATGCGCTGTTGAATGCGGCGGCGAACGGATCGTCCGGAAATGGTGTCATTTCTATTAAAAGCAATAACGTAAGCTACGATCTGCCAATCGGACTATTCGATATTCAAACGATAGCCAGACAGTTGGGCATCGACCCCAAGGATGTAAAAATAACGGTAACGATGGAGCAGGTGAGCGGAGCCAGTGCTCAGCAAATCACGTCTCAAGCACAGCGGGACGGGGTAACGCTGCTTACGGCACCCGTTGAATTCACCATTACGATAGGTTCGGGCAGCAATCAGCAAGGGATGAACGATTTCGGCGGTACGTATGTGACCCGGACGTTTGTCTTGACTTCGACTGTCGACGGTTCGACTGCTACGGCCGTACGGATCGATCCGGTAACGGGCGAGATGTATTTCGTACCCGCTATATTCAGTACGGCGAACGGGCAGACGGAAGTGAAGATGATGCGGCAAGGCAACAGCATCTACTCTGTCGTAGAGACGAAGCTGAGAACCTTCACGGATATACAAGGACACTGGGCGAAAGCGGATATCGAGCTGCTGACCGCCAAGCTGATCGTAAAAGGAGCGGACGCGGACCGGTTCATGCCGGATCAGTCCATTACACGTGCGGAATTTGCCGCCTTGCTCGTACGTTCTCTAGGCATCTCAGAAGAAAAGACGAACCGTACACCGTTCGAAGATATTCCGTCCGGATCTTGGTTTGCGGGCTCCGTGGCGGCGGCTGCGAGCAAAGGTTTGGTTGACGGTGTCGACGACAAGAACTTCAGCCCTAACGAATCGATTACCCGGGAGCAGATGGCTCTGATGATCGCCCGCGCTCTTACTATGACCGGGAAGAAAGAGGCCGGAGCGGATCAAGCCTCCTCACCGTTATCGCGTTTCGCTGATCGTGACAAGGTATCCTCTTGGGCGCAAGAAGCTGTATCGCGAGTATTGCAAGCGAACCTGATGAACGGCACCGCGACGGATACGTTCGCGCCTTCCGACAAAGCGTCCCGGGCGCAGGTAGCGGTCATCCTGAAGCGGATGCTGCAGCATGTAGGTTTTATCAACTAGCTTTAACGAGATAGCAAGTGGAAAACGGGAGCCCGCAATGGCTCCTGTTTTTTGCGTAAAATCATATGGCGGCTGAATAAATGTGTGGATTCGTGTGAATCTATGATGAAGCCGGAGCGGAATGGCTTGTCATCAAGCCCGGCAGCACTCATAATGAAATCGGAACAATATTTTACGTTTGGGGGAGAAACAGAATGGAAAAGTTGCGGATTGGCGCCGTGGGAACCGGAAATATTTTCAGAGGCATTCATTTGCCGGCTTGGCTTGCGAATCCTGAAGCGGAGATCGTTGCGGTATGCGACGCCTACCGTGCCGGGGCGCAGAAGATCGCCGACGAACACGGCATCAAGGACGTGTACGAGGACTATCGCGATGTCATCGCGCGCGACGATATCGACGTCATCAATATATGCACGCCTAACTTGTATCATTCGGAAGTCGCTATCGCCGCTCTGAAAGCCGGCAAGCACGTTTTCTGCGAAAAGCCGGACGCGATCAACCCGGACGAAGCGATCAAAATGGCCGAAGCGGCCAAAGCGAGCGGCAAAGTGCTCATGGTCATGCGCAACAACCGTTATCGCCCGGTATCGCAATTTTTGAAAAATTACGTGGAAAAAGGGCATATGGGCGATGTATACACCGGACGCTGCGGCTGGCTTCGCAGACGCGGCATTCCCGGCAAAGGCGGCTGGTTCACGACTAAGGAGCTGTCCGGTGGAGGACCGCTTATCGATCTGGGCGTACATATGATCGACCTCGCAATCTGGATTATGGGTAATCCGAAACCGGTAGCCGTCAGCGGCTCCGTGTATACGAAATTTGCAGGCAACGATCTGTCCGATTCGGAACACAGCGCGTTCGGCAACAAGCAGGCGGGCGGTACGTTTGACGTCGAGGATTTGGCGACGGGCTTTATCCGTTTCGAGAACGGGGCGTCGCTGCAAATCGAGTTCAGCTGGGCGTCCAACGTGGAAGCGGAAGGACGGTTCGTCGAGCTTCGCGGCACGAAAGCCGGCTTCAATCTGTTCAACGACGATCTGAAGCTGTTTACCGAGGTGGAAGGAACGCTGTGCAACGTCATTCCGCAGCTGCCGAAAGACTCGGGCGGACACAAAAACAACATCAACCACTTCGTGAATGTCGTCCATGGACGCGAGGAGCCGATCTTCGTGCCGGAGCAAGGCGTCGATATGATCAAAATTTTGAGCGCGATTTACGAGTCGGCCCAAACCGGCCGGGAAATCCGTCTAGACTAAGCGTAGTCCGGGAAAATCAAATTTGTCCAAAAGCCGCTTCCTGCCCATTTCGTGTGCAGGGGACGGCTTTTTTTGCGAGGAAAGGTTTTAGGGTAATTACCAATCGGTGCAAGCCGTTCCCGCCGAGTGATGGAACTTATATTTTTGCCGCAAATCTTTCGCCGCTTTTTGCTCGACATGACGGAAAACTGTAAATTCGGTGAATTTGCAAAGTAGGTGTGATATACTTGATTTCTAGTTGCGGTCATTACCGCCACACCCGTATGTAGAAAGAAGGATTGTACCGATGTGCGGCATAACAGGCATGATGTACTTCGACAATAGAGACATTTCCGACGCTTCCTTGCATGCGATGATGGACGTGATCCGCCACCGCGGTCCCGACGATTCAGGCGTATGGACGGACCCGGGCATCGGGCTCGGCTTCAGACGGCTTTCGATCATCGATTTGAAGGAAGGGCACCAACCGCTTTGCAACGAGGACGAATCCGTCTGGATCGTGTTCAACGGAGAAATATACAATTACCAGCCGCTTCGCGAACGGCTGCTGGCGCAAGGGCACCGTTTCCGGACGCATACGGACACGGAGGTCATCGTCCATCTGTACGAGGAATACGGCGAAGATTGCGTGCAGCATCTGCGCGGCATGTTCGGCTTCGTCATCTGGGACCGCGCCCGCAAGAAGCTGTTCGGCGCGCGCGATCATTTCGGCATCAAGCCGTTCTACTACGCCCATGACGGCAAGCGCTTCTTGTTCGCGTCCGAAATCAAGAGCCTGCTCGCCGTCGAAGGGTTCGAGAGGCGGCTGGCCGAGGAAAGCCTGCTGCAATATTTGACATTTCAATACGTCCCGGAGCCGAACACGATGTTCGAAGGCATCTCGAAGCTGCCTCCCGCGCATACCGTTACGGTAACGCCCGACGGCCGGATGAAATTGAACCGGTACTGGGACCCGATGTTCGCGCCGGTGCAGCGCCCGTTCCAAGATGTCGTGGAGGAACTGCGGGCCAAGCTGAAAGACTCGGTCATCCATCATATGCACAGCGACGTCGATAGGGGCTGCTTCTTGTCGAGCGGCATCGATTCGACCGCAATTGCGACGCACATGCGGGCGATCGAGCCGATCCGGACGTTCTCGGTCGGCTTCGAGGGAGCGAACAACGAGACGGTCATCGCCAAGGAAACGGCGGCCGCCATCGGGACGGAGCATTACGCTAAGATCATTACCGAGCGCGATTTCTTCGATTCGGTACCGAGCGCCGTCTGGCATCAGGACGAGCCTGTCGCCGACCCGTCGGCGATCGCCTTGTATCATGTCGCGAAGCTGGCCCGCGAGCACGTTACGGTCGTGCTGTCCGGCGAAGGTGCGGACGAGCTGTTCGGCGGCTACCGCATCTACCGGGAGCCGCTGGCGCTTCGCCCGCTGGGCTGGCTGCCGCTGCCTCTTAAGCGGATGCTGCATCAGATCGTCCGGCTGCTGCCCGGCGGTTTGACCGGACGCAACTATTTGCTGCGGGCCACGACGCCGCTCGAAGAACGGTTTCTCGGCAACGCCAAGCTGTTCGGGGAAGATGCGAAAGGCGCGCTCGTTCGATCGGGCCGGGGCTTGCTCCAGACGTATCAGGATCCATGGAAAGTCGCCGGACAATATTATGCCAAGACGAAGCATCTCGACCCGGTGACGCGGATGCAATATATCGACATGAACTTGTGGATGCCGGGCGATATACTGATGAAGGCGGACAAAATGACGATGGCGCACTCGCTCGAGCTGCGCGTGCCGTTCCTTGACAAAGAACTGTTCGAGTTTGCCCGGACGATACCGACCGATTATCGGCTCGGCGGCGGGACGACGAAATATGTGTTCCGGAAGGCGATGGAAGGCATCATTCCGGATTTTATCCTGAACCGGCCGAAGCTCGGGTTTCCCGTGCCTTTGCGCGACTGGCTGAAAGGGACTCGGGGTGCCGAATTGCTCGATCAAATACGGGCCTCCGGCATCGATCACATTCTGGAGCTGTCCGAAGTGGAACGGATGCTGAAGCTGCACCGGAACGGTCAGGGCGATTATTCGCGTCTCTTGTGGGCCGTATACATATTCGCTCTATGGCATTCCACTTATTTGCAGGAAGCGAAAGGCTATGGCCGCGAAAGAAGCGTAACGGTATCGTAAGCAGCGTTGTACTCGGAATAAGCTGCGAAGAATGTCTTCACTTTTGGGGGACCAAGTATGGGGGCTCCCCCAAAAGTACTCGGGATAAGCTGCGAAGAATAACTTCACTTTTGGGGGACCAGAATGGGACGCTACAAACTGATTGCGCTTGATATGGACGGCACGCTGCTGAACAGCGAGCATGAAGTTTCGGAGGAAAACCGCGCCTGGATGTTCAAGGCGCTGGATGCGGGCATAACCGTCATGCTGTCTACCGGTCGGGGCGTACAGAATGTGTATCCGTACACGGACAAGCTGAACTTGAATACGCCGATCGTCGCCGTCAACGGGGGCGAGGTGTACAGAGCTCCGGGCGACCTTCTCGTTCGCCATACGCTAGACGTCGAGTCGATCCGCGCCATGCATGCGATGGCGGTCCGCTATGACACCTGGTTTTGGGCGTACGCCGTCGAAGGGGTATTCAACAAGGAAACGTGGACCGATGACCTGAACTCGCTGCAATGGCTGAAATTCGGCTACTTTACGGACCACGACGAGAACCGGGCCCGCATCCTGAGCTGGCTGCAGGAGCAGGACCGGTACGAGATTACGAACTCCCACCCGCACAATCTGGAAATCAATCCGAAAGGGATCAGCAAGGCGAGCGGGATCGCCGAAATTTGCCGGCTGCTCGGCATCGGCATGTCCGAAGTGGTGGCGATGGGCGACAGCCTCAACGATATGACGATGATCCGCGAAGCCGGTCTCGGCGTGGCGATGGGGAATGCTCAGGATGCGCTCAAGGCGGCGGCCGACCTGGTCACGGTAACGAACAACGAGCACGCGGTAGCCAAAATCATTCGCGATTACGTGCTGGCCGATTGAATAGGCCGCCGCATCGGGAGGACATGCGATGGACATCCTTGGTTGGATATTGATCGTTGCGCTGTTTGCCGTCGGCATGGCGGGTGCGATCTTTCCCATTTTGCCGGGCGTTCTGGCCGTCTATGCAGCTTTTTTCGTTTTCGGGCTGTTTTTCGGGTTCGGCGAGTTCGGATTCTGGTTCTGGTTTCTGCAGACGTCGGCAGTCGCCGCCATCCTCATAGCCGATTACATTGTGAACGCATGGGGCGTCAAAAAGTTCGGCGGCTCGCGGGCCTCGGTCATCGGCAGCACGATCGGAATCCTCATCGGGCCGTTCGTCATCCCGGGTATCGGGCTGTTGGCCGGTCCGTTTCTCGGGGCGTGGATCGGCGAACTGTTCGCCGGCGCCGACATGAGACAGGCGACCCGCGTCGGAGTAGGCGCTCTCGTGGGCTTTTTGTCCAGTACGGTCGTCAAGCTGGTGCTTCAGGCGATCATGATTGTGTTGTTTATCGTATGGATATCCGCGAATTAACGCGGTGTACATAAAGTAAATCCATTTATAAGACATCCACGACCGACACGATGGCAACTTTATATGAATAAGGAGCTGAACGATTGTGATCCGAGTTACCGTATGGAATGAAAACGTGCATGAGAAGCTGAATGAGAAAATCGCCGCGATTTATCCGAAAGGGATTCACGGCGCCATTTCCGATGGCATCGCCGGAGAAGGGGTGCAAATCCGCACCGCTACGCTGGAGCAGCCCGAGCACGGGCTGACCGAGGAAGTGCTGAACGATACCGACGTATTGATCTGGTGGGGACACCGTGCGCATAAAGACGTATCCGACGAAATCGTGAACCGGGTACACGATCGCGTTCTGAAAGGAATGGGACTGATCGTGCTGCATTCGGGCCACTTCTCGAAAATTTTCAAGAAGCTGATGGGCACGAGCTGCGACCTGAAGTGGCGTGAGCAAGGCGATAAGGAGCGCCTCTGGGTCGTCGATCCGGCGCATCCGATCGCCGAAGGACTGGGCCAATATTTCGAGATCGAGCACGAGGAAATGTACGGCGAGCATTTCGACATTCCGGCTCCGGACGAGCTTGTATTCATCAGCTGGTTCGAGGGCGGAGAAGTGTTCCGCAGCGGCTGCACGTATCACCGCGGCAACGGGAAAGTATTCTACTTCCGTCCGGGTCACGAAACGTATCCGACGTACTATAACAAGGACGTGCTGCGCGTTATTTCCAATGCGGTGAATTGGGCAGCACCCCGTCACGGCATACGGCAAACGTACGGCAACGCGAAGCCGCTCGAGCCGATCAAAGGCCAACAGTAATCCATTCGCCCGCCTGTTCCGCATAAGGAGCACGGCGGGTTTTTGGCAAGGAAACGAGATAGGGGAGGAACCGCGATGAAGCTTTCTTTTACGACACTCGGCTGCCCGCAATGGGATTTGGAGACGATTATCGCGAGAGCGGTCGAATACGGCTTTGACGGAGTCGATTTCCGCGGGCTTCAAGGCCATATGAACGTGTATGAGCTGAGTCCGTTTGCCGCCGATTATGCGGGGACGCGCAGCCGTTTCGAGGCCGCGGGGCTTGCTGTCACCTGCTTTTCCAGCTCGATTACGCTCGTGTCGCAAGCCCGGGAGGCGCAAAATCTCGAGGAGCTGGCGAGGTACGCGGAGCTGTGCGGACGGTTCGGCACGAGGTATATCCGGGCGTTCGGCGGCAGGCTGAACGGCACCGACCGGTCCGCCGGGCTAGACACCGCCCGTTCCTTGCTCGAACGGATGGAGCCGATTCTCCGCCAAGCCGGCGTCAAGCTGATTATCGAAACTCACGACGATTGGACCCGCTGCGAGGACGTGCTCACGCTGCTGGACGGAACTTCCCCCGATACGGTAGGAGTGCTATGGGACGTCCACCATCCTTACCGGATGTTCGGCGAAAGACCGGAGGAGACTTGGAAGGCGCTTGGCGGCCGCATCGAATATACGCACTGGAAAGATTCGCTCCCGGATGCGAACGAAGCGGGGAAATTCCGTTACCGGTTCATGGGCGAAGGGGATGTGCCTTTCGGCGATATTCATTCGGTGCTGCGGGCTAACGGGTACGACGGCTGGTATACGTTCGAGTGGGAGAAGCATTGGCATCCGGATCTCGAGGAGCCGGAGCTCGCGTTTCCTCGATATGTGCGCTATATGCGGGAGCTGGAGTCGGCGGGATCGGGACGGGGGAACGCATAGTTCGATATGGACGAGAAGTATGAAGACCTGCAGTGTTGAGCTGCAGGTCTTTTCGCGACTATGAACCTGAGTAAACGATTAGTGAACTTCATTTGCTTGTTTCCCGGCTTGTTGCGGACTATCTGGTAGCTAGTGAACCTGAGTATTCTAATACTGAACATAGGTATATTAATAGCATACTCAGGTTTACTATTGGTGGAAAAGCGTCATTTCGGCATAGCGATAGCGAAATGAGGTTCACAATTAGTGAAATTCGGTTCGCTGTCGTCAAAAAGGGGGACTCACGCGCAATGTTACATAAGGCGCGGCTTTTCATACAGCGGTCCGCTTCAACGAAGCACTCGGTTCGCTGTCATCAAAAAGGAGGGCTCGTGCCCATTGCTACATAAGGCACGGCGTTTCATACAGCGGTCGGCCTCAACGAAGCACGGCGTTTCCGGCTTCCAGCTCGCGCTGCAGCTCTCGGATGTCGACGTCCGCCGGCCGGACTCCATGCTTGACCGCAAGCCCCGCCGCCGTGCCGGCCGCCTGCCCGGTCGCCATGCAGCTCGGCGTCAGCCGCGTCGTCGCAAGTGCTTCGTGCGAGGTGGAGATGCACCGGCCCGCAGCGAGCAGATTGGTTACCGTCTGCGGAAGGAGGCAGCGGTACGGAATATCGTAGGCGCCGTCGCCCTCTACCCAGGCAGCCGTGACGCCTTTGCCGGACGGATCGTGAATATCGATCGGATAGCCGCTGCGCGCGATCGTATCCTCAAACCGCCGGCCCTGCACGACGTCTTCGGCCTGGAGCGTGTACAAGCCGTCTATGCGGCGCGTCTCGCGGATGCCGATTTGCGTGCCTACCGTGGAAATCGACGCTTTCTCGAAGCCCGGCAAATGAGCGGTCATAAACTCCGCCACCATCAGCACCTGCTCGCGGCCAAGCTGCTCCGCTTCGGTCAAGTCCTCGACCTTCGTGCCGTCCAATCCTTGCACCCGCGTCGTATTGACGAGCACCTCATCCTCGTTCGGTCCGGTGAATAGAAGGACACCGTCGCGATTAATCGGCAAATTCGCTTCCTTCCAATGCTTGTAAAATCCCATAATGCCCGACAGCGGCAGCTGCTCCAGCTCCCCGAACGGCGTTTTGGCATAAAATTCGTCCGGATGCTCGATCATATACCGCTTCACTTTGTCGAGATCGACCCCGCGCATGCGGAATTTCATCGTCATCGGCTGAGTCCGCTTATCGCCTTCCCGGCCCTGCAGGCAAGGTGCTCCCGACAAGAAGGCGACGTCGGCATCGCCGGTCGTATCGACGAATACGTTGCCGCGCACATCGATTTGCCCGGATTTGCCGGACAACCGCACGGATTCGATTCGTTCGCCGTCCATACGGACATGTTCGACGAAGCTGTGGAGGAGCAGCTTGACCCCGGCTTCCTTGAGCATGTTTACCGCAACGACTTTGTAATATTCCGGATGATAAGGCGTAATCGTGTGGACGAAGCCGACCGTATCCCGCACGTGACCGGGCGATGCGCCTCTCTCCGCCAGCCGCTCGACGATTTCTTGGGCGATTCCTTTGATGACCTGCTTGCCGTCCATCGTATGGAACGTCATCCACGGATAGACGAGCGCAGCCGTCGACATCCCCCCGATAAAGCCGTATTTCTCCACCAGCACCGTCTTGAATCCGCTGCGCCCGGCGGCGATCGCGGCCGCGACTCCGGCAGGTCCGCCCCCGCATACGACGATGTCCGCTTCTATCGTTTGAACCATGATCCTCTCTCCCTTGTACCGAATACCCCCATCGTAACAGCGGAGGGCGGTTTCTGTTAGTTTAAATTTAGTTTAAAATGAAACAAACGGAGAACCATTCCATCGACAACAAGGAGGATATCCCCGTGCCCCGTAAAGAAATAACGCTGCAGCATATTGCCGACGAGCTCGGATTGACGATACAGACGGTATCCAAGGCGCTTCGAGGAAAACCGGGCATGTCGGAAGAGACGCGCAGCAAAATCATACGTCTGGCCCGCAAGCTCGGCTATATGACGAAGGAGCAGGTCGATTCGCTCCTTGCCGACAAAATAGCGCCGTATCCGTATGTAAGACGCCGGTTCGTGCTAGTCCAGAACGATCAATCGCTGAACCATAACCGGCTTCTGTTGAAAGGGCTGCACGAGCGGTTTTGGGAAATCGGCCATACGGTGGAGCCGGTGCTGCTGCCGCCGGGGCTCAAGGATACCGAATTCGGGGAATGGGCGGAGACGGCCGGCTTGCCGTATGCCGAAGGTATTTTTATCGCGCCCAGGCTGAGCGTGTATTCGCTGGAGGATAAGCTGTTGAAGCTGCCCGTCCCCCGCATTCTGCTTAATTATCCCTCGCCGGAATCGAAGGTGGACTGCGTCATCTGGGACGTTTATGAGGCGATGTTCCAATCGGTCCGGCACTTGAGCCGGATGGGGCACGAGCGCATTTTGTACGTGGGGGACGTGAAAAGCCAACGGGGGTTCATACTCCGCTGGCAGGCGTTCGTCGAAGCGATGAAGGAAACGGGCTGCGGCGTCTCGCCGGAGGAACATGCTATCGTTCGCAGTGCGTCAGACGACTGGCTCCGTCAATTCGAGGCGGCTTACCGCCGCATGCAGCCTACGGCCATCATTTGCGGGATTGACGAAGAAACCGTCCCCGTCTACCACAAGCTGACGGCAATGGGCGTCCGCATACCTCGCGACTGCTCGCTCATCGCCCTGCTGAACGAGCAGACCGAGCATTTGCCGCTCGTCACGCGGCCGATGCTGCTCATTCGAGAGGCCGGTTACCGCGCGGCGGACCGGATGCTGTGGCGGATCGCTAACCCTCATCTGCCTTATGAGGAGATCCGGCTGCGGGGAGACTTCTATACAGGGAGTACCGTGCTGAAGCTGCAGAAGTAACGGCTTGTTCGGCCTCAAGATTTTCGCACAAAAACCCCCTTGTTACTCCGAATGGGAGTCAGGGGGTTCGCTTTAGCCGGTCTGCCCGGCCTGATCCGAAACTGCCCGGAATCAAGGAAATGACCTAAAATAAGAGGCACTGTCAGCTTTTATTCCGTCGGTCAGCCGGAAAAACAGGGAAATGATATGGTAAAGACCGCTATTTGCATCGCCGTTCGCCGTTCCATTATGCTTAGGAATCTACTTCAGAAAACGCGGGCGTGAGACTCTCCTTATTGTCGCTTTTAGTTCAGTTCAGCGTAATCAAGCGAGAGTAGCGCTTTGCCGGCAAATCTCCCGTATCGTATTGTACCGACGCCGATTTTCGATAACTTCAATTCCGCTAATCGGCCGCCGCGGAACAACTAGTTCCGTTATGGTGCCATGGAAGCGAGTCCGGAAGGCCAAACGGAACATTCAGTTCCGTTATCGGCGCTGAAACATGCGGTTAACCGCCCCCAAGGGCGGATTAGCGGAACTCAAACTTCCTTTCGGCCCTATTGGGCCTTCATTTTCGAAAATAGCGGAACTTTCTCTTCCGTAAGGTCTAGACTTCACATCTACATCGTTTGCAGCGGGAATCGGTGAACGCCTCATTTTTTTGCTGGTCAATCGGATCGGAATAGATGTATAATAACCTTTGCATACAGGTTAACTACATATATGATACAAGTACGTAACATCAACACCATTTGCAGGAGGTGGTTTTTCACAGAAAAGTTGTAAGCGTTGTCATGTAGTTGAAGCATGGACACCGAGATTCGGCCTCATGATCCGTTAGAACCGACAAATGATAGCGGGAGGGTAACTGATGAGCATTAAGATCCGACGATCACTGTACACGCTGCTCTGTTTTTTGCTGCTGGCTTCAATGGCTCCGGCCGCCTTGCCGGGAATCGCTTCGGCGGCGCCGCTGCCGCTTAGAGACTACACGATGCCCGACACGACCGTATACTTATTCGGGAATGCATCCGGCACCCCCGCCGTAACGCTTGTCGGCGATCCGAATGCGGCGCCGAAGGTGACGACGGCTACATACGGGGTCAAAATCCAATCGACGCTGGCAGCGGCTTCGCGGACGTTCGAATTCTCCGTACCGCGTACCGGAACGTACATGATCAAGCTGGGCGGCATGACCGCGACCGACGGCGGAACGGCCGACGTCGCCATCGACGGGGTGAAGTCGGCCCGCTACAGCTTCTACAGCGTGACGGGCCAATATCCGCGGCCCGATCAGTATATCAAGCAGCTGCCGCTTACGGCGGGCTTGCATACGATTACGTTGACCGTTACTCATAAAGGCAATGCGATCGGCAACGGAACCGGAACTTCCATGTATCCGGCCCGCCTCGTCCTTACCGACCTGGGCGCCGTAACGAACAGCAAGACGCGCCGGACGTACTACACCGACGAGAAGCTGGCAGCCGCGCGGCAAAACGTGCAGCTGTACGACTGGGCCGCAGCCCTGCGCAACAGCGTGCTGGCCAAGGCGGATGCTTATGCCGCGCTAGGCTACGACAATTTGTGGAAGCTCGTCCCGACCCAGGCGATTCCTCGCAGCTACAACACGAACCAGCTGACGGGCAACTTCAGCCCGATATCCGGCGATCTGAAAAGCTACGGCAATTACCCGTGGAAAGCCGATCCGCTGAACGATCCTTGGAAAATTGTCGATCCCGCCAGCGGCTACAAGTTCCCGACGAATGACTTCGGCGCTTATTACGCCAGCGGTCTCGACGCTCACGGCAATTTCGATCCGACGATCGCCGACCGCAGCCTGCTCGTCAACACGCTGTATCCGAATAAAGGTCCGACATGGGGCGTGGATGACGGCTACGGCTGGGTTGATCCTGCAACGAACAAACGGTATACATTCATCGCGTATTACGCCCACTGGTTTGCCTGGTACGGCGGCACGGCCAATATCAATTCGGCGCTGAGCAACTTGCAGAGCGCCTACATTTACACCGGAGACGAGAAGTACGCCAAGGCGGGCGCCGTCCTGCTGGACCGGATCGCGGACGTGTACCCTTCCATGGACGTGGCCGAATTCAGCAACGCCGTATACGTCAATTCGCACGGCGGCACGGGCGACGGCAAAGTGGTCGGGTCGATCTGGGAAACCTCGCTCGTCAAAGTATTTAGCGGCGCTTACGACGCGTTCTTCACCGCATTCGACGCGCCTGATGTCGTATCTTTCCTGCAGGGGAAAGGCCAGCAGTACAATTTGCCGCTGAAGCAGAACGGCGCCCAAATCCGCCGCAACATCGAGGACGGCATATTGCGTCAAGTCGCGCCGGGCATGTTCTGGGATCAAATCCGCGGCAATAACGGATTCCACCAAAGCGCGGTGGCGCTGGCGGCGGTTGTGCACGATACGCTGCCGGAGACGAAGCAGTGGCTGGATTACGTATTCCAGCCGGGTACGTTCGTAAATTCGATTCCGCGCCGCGTCACCGGCGGCAACGTGCTGTTCAGCATGGTGAACGACGTAGACCGGGACGGTCACGGCAACGAAGCCGGGCCGGGCTATAACCGGCTGTGGATCGGCAATTATTTGACAGTGGCCGACGCTCTGGACGGCTACGATAAATACCCGGACGCGGATTTGTACGAGAACGTGAAGTTCCGCAAAATGTTCGAAGCGATGTACCCGCTCATTATGCTAGGAAGGTATACGCCTTCGATTGGGGACAGCGGCACAACGGGGCAGCCGGGCATTTTGGTGGATAAGGCGCAATCGATCGAAGCGTTCGAGCAGTTCGGCGATCCGGTCTATGCGCAGCTGGCCTACATGCTGAACGGAAATAAAACAGACGGCATCCATTCCGACGTGTATACGACCGATCCGAACAAGGTCGCGCGCGATATCGAGGCGGTCATCCAGCAGTACGGCCCGCTTGATCTGGACAGCACCAACTTGACGGGATACGGGCTCGCCGCACTCAGGGACGGCGAAGCCGGAACCGGCTCCGACACGAGGCGCGCTCTGTGGATGTATTACGGCCGTACGAGCGGCCACGGCCATCGCGATGCGCTCAACCTCGGGCTATACGGCTTCGGACTCGATCTGATGCCGGACTTGGGCTATCCCGAGCAGGCGAACGCAACCGACGTAAACCGGTTCGAATGGGTACAGAATACGATCAGCCATAATACGGTTATGATCGACAAGCAGAAGCAGCTGGCTATGTGGGACGGAACGCCGATCCATTACGATGACAGCCCGATGGTGAAATGGATCGAAGTCGAGGCGCCGAAAGCCTATGCGCAAGCCGAGCGGTTCAAGCGTACGTCCGCGCTCGTGAAGGTTGACGAGACCAATTCGTACGCCGTCGATTTCTTCCGCGTTAAAGGAGGCAATGACCACCATTTCAGCTTCCACGCGGCGGAAGGTCCGGTGACGACGGAAGGGCTCAATCTGACCGCGCAGCCGACCGGAACGTATGCGGGACCCGACGTGCCGTTCGGACAGCGTCCGGCGGGCGATAGCGTTACCGGGAGCGGATATACGGGGCCGGGCTTCCATTGGCTGAAAAACGTCCAGCGCGACAACAGCCCGTCAGGCACGTTCAGCGTCGACTATGACGTAGTCGATACTTGGAACGCTACCCCGCAAAACGACGATGTGCACGTGCGCCTGACGATGCTCGGCAATACGGGCGACGTCGCCCTTGCCGACGGGGTGCCTCCGCAGAACAAGCCGGGCAATCCGGACAGCGTCAAATACGTGATCGCTCATCGAAGCGGCACGAATTTGGACAGCACGTTTACTTCGGTTATCGAGCCTTACAAGGACGCGCGTTTCGTGAGCGCCATTCAGGAAGCGTCCGTAACGGCGGCTCCCGGCTCGGTCGTCGCGGACGTATACGGCGTCCGTGCGGTCAAGGTGCAGCTGACGAACGGACGGACCGACTATATCGTCAGCTCGCCGAATCCGGAAGCGGCATTCCTCATCGACGGCACAATCCGTTTCCAAGGCTCGCTCGGCGTCTACTCCGAGAAGGACGGCATGCCTGTCTTTACTTACGTGAACGACGGCGCTTATATCGGCAAGCCGGGTACGGCTTACGAGAGCGCCGGCGTCGGCAGGCTGCAGGGAACGATCGCCGACTTCACGAGAGAGCTGTCGCTTTCCAACAAGCTGAAGGTGCAGTTGGATTTGCAAGGTCAAGCACCGGATAGTCTTGTCGGAAAATCCGTATTCGTGCAAAATGACGGGAAACGCAATGCGGTGTATACGATTCGCGGCGTTCAACCGCTCGGCGGGAATCAGTATGAATTCGATCTCGGCGACGTTACGCTTATACGGGCGTATGCCAGCGCTACCGATCTGAATCAGGGGTTCGTTTACGACGTCGCAGCCGGCAGCACGTTCGTCATACCGCTTTCCCGCCAGAAGCTGTATTTGTCGGACGTGACGATCGTATCGCCCGCATCGGAGCTGACCAAAAACGAAACCGTCCATTTGCAAGTCAAAGGCTCGTATGCGGACGGCAGCGAGGCCGATTTATCCGGTTATAACTTCGTGTGGAACAGCGATCATCCCAACATTGCCAATGTGAACGATGAAGACCGATTGAAGGCTCATAACATAGGAACGACGACGATTGCGACAACGGTGAGCTTGGGCGGTGTGGAGCGAACGGGGGCTTTGCAAATTACGGTGAAGTAAGGGTACGAGGAAGCGCGAAGAAGGGGGCTTGCCGATCTGCAGGGTGTCACTGCGGAGGGCGGGCCTCTTCTTCCTATCCGTTTCGAAAGTTTCGATAAAATACGTATTGACGATCCCGATTATAATTTGTATTCTTAAAAAGAAAGGAATAGATGTTATGGTATGACCATCTTACGTAAACGGCTGCTCCTGATTTATGCGCTGCTGACGGATCCGGGCGGCACTAGCCTGCCCATCATTTCGGAGAGGTTGTACGGCCCGAAAAATCGCGCATAGAATGGGTGAGGACAGCAGTCATTTACACTGGTCAGACCATAGTATACTAAAAGGGGCAGGAAGGAGGGAACCGGTTCCATTTCATTAGATCGGATCGGATCGGCGCAAGAAAAGGGGATCTTTGCAAAAAACTCGGGGAGTTGAGTGATGTGCGGTCAAAAACATTGCTGCTGACGGCAGCCGTTTGCTTACTGGTTACCGCTTGCGGAACGAAACAAAATACGGATTCCGCTTCCAAGGATACGGGCAAATCGACAGATCCGGCTCAAGACGCCAAAAAAGTGGTCGATACGCCTACGGATTTATACATCGCTTATCCCGGCGCCGGGGAGAAGCCCGACTTGTTCATGCAGCGGTTCGGAGAGCAGATTCAGAAGAAATTTCCGAACTACACGTTGAAATATGTCCCGCGGATCACTGCGGAGGGGACGAATTATTTCGCCTCGCACATCGCTTCCGGCGCGCCGATCGATATCATGATTTCTTCGCTCGGCACGACGACCCAATTTTTGACCAACCTGAAACTTGAAAGCGATATCAGCGATTTGATCAAAAAATACAATTACGACTTGACCCGCCTCGAGCCGTCGCTTATCGATATCCAGCGCCAGCTGGCGAACGGAGGCATTTACGGTCTCCCGTGGACGAGCGGCAGCATCGTGTTTTTGTACAACAAAGACTTGTTCGATAAATTCGGGGTCGCTTATCCGAAGGACGGGATGACTTGGGATGAGACGTACGAGCTGGCCAAGAAGCTGACCCGGACGGACGCCGGAACGGTGTACAAGGGGGCTGCGTTCCAGTTCGAGAACTCGATGGGCACGAATCAACTGTCCGCCCCGTATTTCGATCCGAAAACGCATAAGGCGAAATTTCTGGAAGACAGCTTCGTCAAGGCGTTCGACAATTTGGCCCGCTTCTATAAAATTCCCGGCAACGAACCACCCGCAGTCGCGCCGGCTACCGCCTTTCAGAAAGACAAGAACGTCGCGATGTTTATGGGCACGAGCGGCCAGATCAAGCCGACAGCCGAACAGGTGCCGAACTGGAATGCGGTGTCTACGCCGGATATGCCGCAAAAGCGGGGTGTAGGCTTCCAGGCGGCCCCCGAATACTTCTACATTACGAAGATGAGCAAATCGCGCGACGCCGCTTTCCAAGTGCTCGCCTATATCGCTTCGGACGAATACCAGGAATGGATGGGCAGGACGACCGCGATTCTCCCGATAGCGAAAAATCCGGATAAGCTGATGCAGACGTTCGGCGCCGATTTGCCCGGCTTCCAAGGGAAAAACGTGAAGTCGCTGATCCCCCGCGCGTACGCTCCGCTGACGGTAACGCCGTATTTGACGACAGGCAACTCGGAGATGACGACGGCGCTCAAAGATTATTTGGGAGGCAAAGATTTGAACACGGCGCTGCGCGAAGCCGGAGAACGGGCGGATAAGCGTATAGCGACGGAGCAAGGAAAGTAACCGGCACGATAAATATAGAAGGCTTAACGCCAAGATAGGGAGAGAGAAAACATGACAAAGCAAGGCTTTTATCCGGCATTAGGAACGCCGCTTGACGACACGGGGCATGTCATTGTTTCCAGTTTGCAGCGGCATGTGGAGGATCAAGTGAACGCAGGCGCGGCCGGGCTGCTCGTAATGGGCTCGATGGGCCAGCAGCCGTATATCGCGAACAGCGAACCGGTGAAGATCGCTAGAGCCGCAGTCGAGGCGGCGAAAGGGGCGTGCCCCGTGCTCGTAGGCGTTATGGACAATTCGGTCGGACGCGTCAAGGAACGGATCGGGCAGCTTGCGGGACTCGACATAGACGGTGTAGTGGCGACGACGCCGTTCTATTATCCGTTGACTCAAGGAGACATCGTCAATTTCTTCACAGCGCTCGCGTCCTATTCGCCTTATCCGGTATACTTGTACGATTTGGCGGTCGTGACGCAAAGCAAAATTACGGCCGACACGGCGGCTCGCCTGATGACCGTGCCGAACATTGCCGGCATCAAGACGGGCGATCTGACTACGGCGAGAGTGCTGTCGAGACTGAAGCCGTCCGTCAACCCGGAGTTCAGCATCATGTTCAGCGGACTGGACTTGTTCGACACGGCATACGGCTACGGCGTACGCGAAAATTTGGACGGCATGTTCAGCTGTACCGCCGCCATCACCTCGACGATGTACAAGGCGCTAGAGAGAGGCGACAGCGAATCGGCGGCCAAAAGCCTCGACGATATTTTGCTGCTGCGCGACACGTTCGTGGAAGTCGGCGTTTTCCCGGGATTCACCCATGCGATGAATTTGCTCGGCTTCGAAGGGTCGTTCCACCCGGATTACATGCAGCCGATCGATCCGGCACGGCAAGAAAAAGTGAAAGCCCGCATGCAGCAGTTGAGGCTGATCTAAGTCCGGATAACCATGAAAGCCGGTACGGAAGTGCTCCGTTCTTACGTTCTCTTATTGCTGTGCGTCACCGTATGGGGGAGCAATATCGTCATTAATTCCATGCTTCTTGCCGATATGCCCCCTCTTCTTCTCGGTGCGTCGAGGCTCCTAATCGCATCGCTGTTTCTCGTGGTTTATGCGGCTTCAACGAAAAGATTGATCAAGCTGACCAGGCGGGACTGGATCTTTTTATTGCCGCTTGGCTTTTTCGGCACTTTTATAAGCCAGCTTTTTTATTACGCCGGCTTGACTTATGCCGACGCTACTACGGCCGCTCTCATCTATGCGCTCGGGCCGATTACGATTGCTCTGCTATCCGCTCTCTTTCTCGGAGAGACTTTCACTGGGCGGCTATTGCTCGGTTCCGTATTTTCGATCGCCGGAGTTTACTTCGCCGTGGGAGGCAGCTCCGGACTCCATGCATCGCTCGGCGTGATCTATACGTTCGCCTCGATGGTTTCCGTTGCCGTTTCTTATATCTTGATCAGGAAATGGATGTACCGGAGAGACCCTTTCATCTCAAGCGTATATTGGACGGTTATCGGGACCTGCATGCTGATTCCGTATTCCCTGACGAACGAATCTCTCGCGCATCTCGGCCAGCCGCTATGGGTTTGGCTGCTTATCGCCGTCACATCCGTGGTAGGACAGGGGCTCTGCTTCGTGATTTGGAATCGGCAGATCAACAAGGTCGGTACGAGCAGAACGTCGCTGTTTCTTTATTTGCAGCCCGTGGTCACCATGATAGCGGGTTATCTTATACTCGGAACACAGATTGTCGCTTCGCAGCTGGCTGGAGGCCTGTTGATTGTTATCGGGGTTGCCGCTGCGACGCTTCAGGCCAGAAAAGGAAACATGGTAACCGAAGCGTAGCTTGCTGCGGGAGCAGTTGAACGGATCAGTCGCAAATATAGAGAGAAAGAGGATGAGAAACGAATGCTGCAGAAAAAGGGGAACGTCGTATTGGATCTTCGTCCCGGAGAAGGAAATCCGCGCAACAGCGAAGGAGCTTTTCTCGATTTGAAGGACGGCCGGCTGCTGTTCGTTTACAGCCGTTTTATCGGAGAATCGAGCGGCGACGCCGGGCTTGCTTGTCTCGCCGCGCGGTATTCGGCCGACGAAGGGGAGAGCTGGTCCGGGGACGAGGTGATCGTCCGGCCGGAGGAGCACGATGCGATGAACCTGATGAGCGTCACGCTGATGCGTATGCTGAACGGGGATGTCGGGCTGTTTTATTTGATCCGGTACGGGCTGCACGATATGAGGCTGCATCTGCGGCGATCGGCGGACGAGGGGAAGACGTGGAGCGAAGCGGTATGCTGCATACCCGGTCCCGGCTACTACGTGGTGAATAACGACCGGGTCATCCGGCTTGCAAGCGGAAGGCTGGTCGTTCCGGCCGCCTATCACAAAGTCCGAGGCGATAGCAAGACGGACTGGAAGTCGCTCGACGTCAGGGGCGTCGCGCATTTCTACTTGTCGGATGACGACGGAGTCTCTTGGAGAGAGGCGAGAAACTACTGTGTCCTGCCGTATTCGCGCACAATCAGCGGGCTTCAAGAGCCGGGCGTGGTCGAATTGAAGAACGGCAGCTTGTTTGCGTGGGCCAGAACGGACGTGGGCTGCCAATACGGCATGTACTCCGCCGACGGCGGCGAAACGTGGAGTGCCGCGGAGCCTACGCCGTTCTCCTCGCCATGCTCGCCGCTGTCGCTCAAACGAATTCCGCAGACGGACTTGCTTCTGGCCGTCTGGAACCCGATTCCCCATTACCAGACGAGGGATTACACGAGAATATCCGGAGGGCGTACGCCGCTCGTAGGGGCGATCAGCAAGGACGAAGGGGTTACGTGGACGGATTTCTTCGCCGCCGAGCTGGAGGAGGACCGGGGCGGCTACTGTTATACCGCGATTCACTTCACCGGCGACGCCGTCCTGCTCGCCTATTGTGCGGGGGAGCCGGAAGACCGCTCGCGTCTGGCCCGGCTGAAGGTGCGCAAAATCCGGCTGTCGGACATTATTCCGTCCTCATCTTGAATATAGATAGTTGCGCGGCCCGGTTCCTCGAACCGGGCTGTTTGTGAACGATTCAGAAAGTTTAACTTCGCTAAAGCGTTAAAGCGAAGTGCGAGTTTTTTGAACCAAGAAAAACTTCCGGTGTTCGGGGTCCCCGAAAAGTACCCGGCGTAATCTTCGAAGGATAGCGTCACTTTTTGGGGTGAGAGTAGCGGTCGCTCATCCTTGAAGTACGTCGATAGACGTTTTTCTTATCGATAAGGAAAGTTTAACTTCGCTAAAGCGTTAAAGTGAAGTGAGACTTTCCTTACCAAGAATAAGCTACCGCTAAAACACGAATGCACATCATCGAAAGGCTTCGATCAGAAGCTTTTCTTATGGGCGGCTCTTTGCGGAGATCCGACGCAACATCTTTTTGTGTAACCGTTTCATCCTTGATGTGATATGATGGTGACAGTTGTATGCGGGTAGGAGAGGAGCGGTGATCATGTCGCCTTCCAACGTTACGAAATTTACGAGCGTCCCCGGCAAGAGACGCTTTCAGTTCGATTGCGTGCATGCTCAGGAGCAGATCCAGTACGGTGCGATTTCCCTTTACCAGTTCGGCGATTTAAGCTGCGATGCCGGATTCGTCCTATCGAACCATACGCAAGTTTGCTACGAAATCTCGTACATCGTCTCCGGAAAAGGCTGGTTCGGCACAAACGGCGCCCGCTATGATCTCGGACAGGGCGACCTTTATATCGGCGCGCCGGGGGAGCAGCATGAGGGAGGGGCGGATGCGGACGATCCGTACCGGTACTTTTACTTGGGCTTCCATTTCAATACGGCTTCGTTCCAGGACAGTCCGCTGCTTGCGATCAAGGAGATGATCGACAACAAGCAAACGCCGCGGTGCAAAGACCGTCTGGACATCCGGACTCCTTTCGCGGGCGTGCTTAAGGAATTGAGCTCCGCGAGCCCGTTCTCGCAAACGATGATTCAATCGTATTTGGAACAAATACTGGTGCTCACGTACCGCAACTTCTTCTCCGACTGGGAAGCCAAATACCCGGGGGAGGGCTGGGAAAACTCGGCCAAAAGAGCGGTGTTCGCCGCCATTCATTATATTGACGACCGGCTGCTCAAAATCGACGACCTGAAGGAAGTGTCCGACGCGTTCGGATACAGCTTGTCCTACTTGTCCCACCTGTTCGCCAAGGAAACCGGAGAAAGTCTGCGTCATTATTATGCGAAGCGCAAATGGGAGAAAACGGTCGAGCTGATGAAGGAAGGCAATTACAGCATAACGGAAATCGCCGCCATTATGCGGTACGACTCGATCCATACGTTCAGTCGCGCGTTCCGAAAAGCGTTCGGGCTTTCTCCTTCGAGCTATATCAAGGAACATTTCGGCAAAAGCGGCACAAGCCCGGGGACAGGCGAATAGAGGGCGCCCGGCCTCGCGAATGACAAGGAGAACGGACAAAAGTGAATAACAGACAGAAGCTGATCGTTGTCCTGCTGGCGGTCTTTTTGCTATGGAATATTGCGGCTCCGCTGGTAGGGCCGGGCAATCGGCCGACCGCCAGGCAAGGCGTGCTGGACTTGACCGGATGGTCTTTCGCGGACGGGAGCGTCCGGCTTGACGGACAGTGGGAGTGGGTTCCGAATGAATTCGCCGCTCCCGGACAGCCGGGCAGCGGTTCGGCCGTCCGCTATATCGACGTACCGGGCAAATGGGACAAGTCGTTCCCGGACAAACGTCCGACTGCCATCGGCGCCGGCACGTACCGGCTGCAAGTATGGCTTCCCGAGCATTCGCCTTCTTACTTGGCCGTACGGGTTACCAATATTCGCAACTCGCACGACTTATACGTAAACGGGAACAAAGTAGGGTCGAGCGGATCGCCGGCACTTGTACCCGACCGATACGAAGCGAAAAATCATGCCTATATTGCCGGAACCGAAGTGAAAGGGAACAAGCTGGAAATCGTCGTGCACGCCGCCAATTATTCCTATTATGCGGGAGGAGGCTTCTTCCAGTCGATATGGCTCGGCGATATGCAGAGCATCAGCCGGATGAAGTCGTTCTCGGTCGGGGCCGATATGACGGCCTCCATCGTTTTTTTTACAATCGGCTTTATTGCCGCGCTGGCCTACTTGCTGTTCCATCGCCGGCGCGAGCTGCTCGTCTTCGCCCTGCTCAATGGTTCCGTCATGCAATATTTGCTGACGCACGGCGAGAAACTGCTGTATGTCCTATGGCCGGAGTTTGATTACGAGTGGATGACCAAGCTGCAGATGTTTGCAACGCTCCAAACCATTTGCTGCATCGTGGCGCTTGCGTCCATCCTGGCGCAAAACCGGCGGGAGAAGCTGGCGGGCAAATATTTACAGGTTATGTACGCGGGTTTTGGAGCTGTCGTGCTGCTGACGCCCGCCGCCTTGTTTACCCGGATCGGATATTTGACTGTAACCGGTACGTCCGTCGGCTATTTCTTCATCTTCTTTATCTTGTTTCGAGCCGTCTGGAGCAAGCACCGCCATGCTTTCTTCATCATGATCGCAACGCTCGGCGTGCTGGCCGCGGCGCTGAATCAGCTGCTGATGGAGGCGGACGTGCGGAAGCCTTCCTTCGATCCTTCGTTCGAATATATCGTTTTTATGGTCGGCCTCGTGCTCCTGCTGTTCGATACCTATATGAGAGCTCTCGCCGATGCAAGAAAGCTGTCCCGTTCCCTTATCCGCTCCGATCAGCAGAAAAGCGACTTCCTGACCGATACTTCTTATGAGCTGCGCACCCCGATTCATACGATGATGAACTTATGCCATACGCTGCTTCTTGACGGCGACAAGGAGTTCACGCCGAGGCAGCGCCGGGATGTGGAGACGATTGCGGCGATCGGCCGGCGCATGTCCCGACTTCTGGACGATATGCTCGAACTGGCCGAGGCGAACGAAGGGAAGCTGCTGTTCGAGGCCGAACGAATATCCGTCAAGCCTTTGGTGTCCGCGGCCGTCGAGATGATGTCGCCGCTTATGAACGGCAAGCCGATCCGCATCCTCAATCTCGTCCCGGACGGCGCCGCCGTGACAGCGGACGAGGGCAGACTTATCCAAATGTTGACGCATCTGATCTCGAATGCGATACTGCGGCTTGCGGAAGGAACCGTAACGGTGCACGTCGAGTCGAGGGCGAACGAAGTCGCGATCACGGTCCGTGAGACGGGGATATTTGCGCAAACGGATCATCTCGCCCCGTTCCAGGAGACGGCTGCGGGTCCGAATCGGGCGGAGACGCACGTCGCCCGCGTGACGAAGCAGCTGGCCGAGCGGCAGGGCGGCAAGATCGAGGAGCAAGCCGATGCAGACAACGGGAGAGTATGCACGCTGACGCTGCCGGCGGCTCCGAATGTCGCGGCGGCCGCAGGTCGGGGAGCACCTTTATCGCCGCAATCGTCCGGGCTTGGCCGCTCCGACAGAGGGAAAATCCTCGTCGTCTCCGACGAATCGCCGAATTTGCAAATGATGGTGAAGCTGCTTCAGGCCGAGCACTATTACGTTACGGTCATGTCCCATCCGGATGACGTATTCGAGCTTGCACAAGGTTACTTTTCGTACGATCTCATCCTGCTGGACGTATCTTTGCCGGCTATGAGCGGGTATAAGCTGTGCCGGCACATTCGTCAGCGCTATTCCGGGACCGAGCTGCCGATTCTGCTCTTGACGTCAAGCGGTCGTGCCGAGGACGCTGCGGCCGTGTTCGAAGCAGGCGCGAACGACTACGTCGTGAAGCCGATCGATCCTGTCGAATGCTCCGCCCGAATCAACGGCGCGATGCATCTGCGCAAATCGATCGAGGAGCGGATCCGGCTGGAGCTCGCCCTGGTGCAGGCGCAGATCAAACCGCATTTTTTGTACAACACGCTCAATACGATCGCGGCCTTAAGCGAAGTGGATCAAGACCGGACCCGGGAGCTGCTCATGCATTTCGGCGAATATTTGCGCGCCAGCTTCGACAAAAGAAACTTGGAGCCGCTCGTCCCGTTCGAGAAAGAGCTGGAGCTGGTCCGCAACTATTTGCATATCGAGCAGACTCGGTTCGGCGATCGGCTGAAGGTGGAGTATGACGGCGTAGACGGAGTCCGGTTCCTCATCCCGCCACTTACGCTTCAACCGCTCGTGGAGAACGGAATCCGGCACGGCTTGATGAAGAAGAGCGGCGGCGGGACGCTGCGCATCGCGATCGATTCGTCGGGTCAGGATCATATCGGCGTGTCGGTAATCGATGACGGGGCGGGCATCGATCCGGCGCGGATCGGTCTTTTGCTGGAAGGAGCCGGGGCCGGCGGAATCGGGCTGTACAATACGCATAGGCGGCTGCTTCATACGTTCGGCCAAGGGCTCGACATCCATGTCCTCCCTTCGGGGGGAACGAAAGTAAGTTTGCGGATTCCGGTCAAAGCGGTGGAAGAACAGCCGAATCGCGGCATCGGATAACGGAAAAGGGGGAGTATAGCTTTTGCGCTGCATGATTATAGACGACGAGCAGCTGGCTCTCGACAGCATGAAGAAAATGGTCGGGGAGCTGGAAACGTTCGAGCGGCTGGAGACCTACTTGAATCCGCAGGAAGGGATTCGTTCGGCGGAGGCGAGCAAGTTCGACGTCGCCTTTCTGGACATGGAAATGGCGGAGATGACCGGGCTGGAGACGGCGAAATGCCTGCTCGGCATACATCCGGATATGGCCATCGTGTTCGTGACGGCTTATCGGGAATACGCGGTGGAAGCCTATGAATTAAACGTTCTCGACTACGTCGTGAAACCGGTACAGCGCCAAAGGCTCGGCAAAACGTGGGAGCGCGTACGGGCTTTCCTCGCCGCTAAAGCACCGGCGGCCGTAGGGGGGGCTCCTGAGGGCAAGCCTGGTGCCCGGCCGTACGTTCGAGGCTTCCGCCGCTTGGAGCTGATCGCGGCGGGAGGGACGTCACCGGTATCCGGATGGCGGACGACGCGCTCGCAGGAGCTCTTCGCCTATTTCGTCTATCGCCGGGGAGAGGTCGTTCCGAAAGATTTTTTGCTAGACTTGTTCTGGGCTCATCATGATCCGGATAAAGTTTCGTCCAATTTGTACGTATCCATCTCGATCATTCGCAAGCAGCTGAAGCTGATTTCGGACCAAGCCGTATTGGCGAGCATAGAAGACGGCTACCGGCTTGATCTGGGCGACGTCCTATACGATGTCGAGGAATGGGAGCGGGCGCTTCCCGCGGGCGGAAGCTGGCAGCCCGATCAAGTCGATCGTGCGCTGGAAAGCTTGGCTTTGTACCGGGGAGATTACTTGGAGGAGCATCCCTACGACTGGGCCGAGCCGGAACGGCAAAGGCTGCGGTTGTCTTGGTTCGAATGCGCGCGTAGTCTCGCCGAACAGCTTGTGCGGCTGAAGCGGCATAAGGAGGCTTCCGGGCTGCTGTGCGAATTGAGGGAAAGGTTTCCGCTAGTCGAGTACGGCTACTTCGAATTGATGAAGCTGGGAGCGGCTGTGGGCGATCACGATCTTGTTACGCGGGAGTTCGACTTGCTGTGCAAGCGGCTGCTCGAGGAATTGAACGAGCATCCGTCGACGGACGTTACGCAATGGTATGACAGGTGGAAACGCCGAATAGGGGAAGGCAGGGAATAAACCGATAATCCTGAGGATTATCGGTTTTTTGTCGTTTAGAAATGGTTTAGAGCCGTATGCTACAGTGACTAATGCGCAATATGTCGAATTGTGGGAGTATCGTGCCGGTTATCGGCATCTGTTTATGAGGGATCGGGTGCGAAATAGGTCCTAAGACTTAGATTGTCGTACGGGAGGATAACCAATCGGTATGGAAAACAAAACGATGCCGAAAACGGCGATAGTTGTTCTCGCCCAGCACGAATCGCTGTTTCAGCCTTGCCTGTCGTCGATCATTTTATCGACTGACGGCGATTACGAGCTGATCGTGATCAATGCCGGAAATCATCCGGATATCCATGATTGGCTGCATACGGACTCCAAGACGAAGCTGATCGCCACGGCCGGCCGGATCGGCGTGGCCGCAGGCTTTAACCGGGGCGCTGCCGATACCGATGCCGATTTGCTCGTATTCGTGCGCGATCACGTCACGGTAACGGAAGGGTGGCTGGATCGGCTGCACAACTGTATGTACGCGCATGCGGATGCGGCAATGGTCGGGCCCATAAGCAAGGGAGTTAGCGGTCCGCAGAGGCTGGAGATGCCCGGAGACGACCGTCTTGCGCCAGTGGGACTAGCCAACCTTCGAATCGGACAATCGAGAAAAGTTCCGAGGCTGTTAAGTCACCTCCTGATGGTTCGAAAGGATGCGTTCGACCGTTTGGGGGGCTTCGACGAGCGGTTCGGACTCGAGGGGTACGAAGACGACGATTTGTGTTACCGCGCGCTTGAGGACGGCTGCGGTTTGTACGTCGCCGACGACTGCTATGTCCACTATACGCCGCCTCCGAGCTTGTTTCCGGAAGATCCGGCCTGGTATGAGAAACAGCTCCGGGCGAGCCGGTCCTTGCTTGCAGATAAGTGGGGATTCGATGTCACGGACATGCTCCACAATTGGAAGCGGCGCGTCACCGTCAGCTTGTGCATGATTGTCAAAAATGAGGAAAACACGCTCGATCGATGCCTGTCCGGCATAAGCGGGCTCGTAGATGAAATCGTCATCGTCGATACCGGCTCCACCGATAGGACCAAAGAAATTGCCGGCAGCTATACGGATCGCGTGCACGATTTCGAATGGGTGGACGATTTCTCCGCAGCGAGAAACTACGCGTTCAGTCTCGCCACGAAGGAATTTATATTATGGCTGGACGCGGACGACATTCTGCTTCCGCCGGATGGCGGGAAGTTTCGCGAGCTTGTGGCCGCGCTGCCGTGGGATGCGGATGCCGTGTCGATGAATTACCATCTTTCCTTCGACGAGCAGGGCCAAGTATCGTCCAGCCTGCGCCGCAACAGGCTGGTGAAGAGGAGCAACGGGTACAGGTGGATCGGAGCGGTTCACGAATACTTGGAAGTATCCGGCCGTATCATCGATGCGGATGTAGCCGTTACTCACGACAGGAAGCATACGAACTCCTCCCGCAATTTGAACATCTACGAGAAACGGGAGAGCATGGGCGAAATTTTTACTTCTCGGAATTTGTACTATTACGCCAATGAGCTGGCCGATCACGGGCAGTGGGAGCGGGCGATCGAGAAATACGAGCAGTTTCTCGGACGGGGCGACGGATGGATCGAGGATAACCTCGCCGCCTGCGAAAGGCTGTCGGAATGCTTCTATCGGCTAAACCGGATGAATGAGGCCAAGCGGCAAGTATTAAGGGCGTTCGCTTATTCGCTTCCGCGGGCGGAGCATTGCTGCAGGCTCGGGTTTTATTTCATGGAGGAGCGCGATTACGAAGCCGCCGTTTACTGGTACGAACAGGCGACCCGACTGGAGAAGCCGCAAAGCTCGATGGGGCTGTTCAACTTGCCGTGCTGGACATGGCTCCCGCATTTGCAGCTTTGCGTCTGCTACGACCGGATGGACAAGCGGGAGCTTGCGCTGAAACATCACGAGATTACATTGACACTTGCGCCCGATCACCCTAGCGTGGCGGCCAACGTGAAATATTTTGAAAGCTTGCGTGTGCAGGCTTGATAGATCCGATGACGGGTTTTAGGCAATTATTCTCATAGATGATGGAGGAATTACGAGTGAAGGATCGCAAACAAGGATGGTTGAAGGGCTCCATGGCGTTTATGCTGCTCAGTCAAGCTTTCGGCAGCATCGCTTATGCAGCCGATGGGGATGCGGCGGGTAACGGAGGGGGAGCTTCCGCATTTCCGGATATGCAGAATGCGGCATGGGCGGAGCGGGACGTCAACAAGCTGCGCTCTCTTGGAGTCGTAACGGGGGACGATTCGGGGCTGCTCAATCCGAACCAGCCAATCACCCGCCAGGAAGCGGTCATTATGGTCGCCCGTCTGCTGCGGGTAGCCGGACAGCCGATCCCGACGCCGCCGTCCCAGCTTCCTCTGCAGACGGACGAATGGGCTAAGGAATATGTAGCGCTGGCGCTCGATAAAGGGATACTTGTCGCCCAGGAGGAGCTGGAGGGCGCCGCCCCGACGGCAGGCTGGAACCGCCAAATCGCCACTCGGGAATGGATTGCCCGGCTTGTCATGCGTACGATAGGCAATAAGGGGGCGGAGCTTTCCGGTTCCGGAGCGGGAGTCGCATTCGCGGATATAGGCGACGCGTCGTCCTGGGCCGCGACGTACGTGCAGCAGGCGGCCAAACTGCACATTATCGACGGCTTCCCGGACAATACGTTCAAGCCGAGAGATCCGGTTACGCGTGCGCAGGCCGTAGCGATCCTGAGCGGCGTGGATCAGATCCTGATCGGCAATTCCGAGAGCGTCACCCGCGGGGTCGTGCAATCGACGAGCGGGAACAGCGTAGTCGTGACGAA
This sequence comes from Paenibacillus mesophilus, assembly GCF_005938385.1. Lineage (GTDB taxonomy): Bacteria > Bacillota > Bacilli > Paenibacillales > NBRC-103111 > Paenibacillus_AB > Paenibacillus_AB mesophilus. The sequence goes on along the minus strand of NZ_VCRA01000013.1, from coordinate 76,623 downwards.
GCAGGACGGCAAGAACGAGACGTTCACGATCACCCAATCTACGGTAAGCTATGGCAACATCAAGCAGGGTGCTTTGATTACGGTAGTGCACTTCGGAGCGGTGGCCAGCTTTATCGAGACGGTAGCGGACTCGCGAAGCGCGCAAATCAAACTGCTTCAAGGCGAAGACGGCAAGCAGGGAGAGAAAGGCGAGCAAGGAGACAGGGGTGACAAAGGCGAGAAGGGTGAGAAGGGCGATAAAGGAGAGCAAGGCGAGAAAGGTGAGAAAGGTGAGAAAGGTGAGAAAGGTGACAAGGGCGAGAAGGGCGATACCGGCTGGGGCTCGAAAGGCGCGACCGGGGAGACGGGCCCTGCCGGAGCGACCGGTGCAACCGGGGCGACAGGCGAGCAAGGAGCGACGGGGGCGACAGGTCCTGCTGGAGCGGCAGGAGCGACGGGGGCTATGGGTCCTGCGGGCCCGACAGGAGCGACGGGAGCAGCAGGGGCGATTGGAGCGACGGGAGCAACCGGAGCTACCGGTCCTTCGGGCCCTGCCGGTGCGACAGGAGCAACAGGCGCGGTAGGCCCTACAGGGGCAGCAGGTGCGATTGGAGCGACGGGAGCAACCGGAGCAACGGGTCCTGCCGGCCCTGCGGGGGCAACAGGAGCAACAGGTCCCGCGGGGGCACCCGGAGCCGGCTTAACGGGCGTCGTCGCCTATAATCCGGCGCAAGTACCGATCTATTTGACGGGTCAAGTCGTAACCTATAATGGCAGCACTTACGTCGTAAACTCCGCCCCGGCGGCGCCCGGCGTGCCGGGTGTTTCTCCAAGCTACACACTGTTGGCCGCTGCGGGAGCGACCGGAGCGACGGGAGCAGCCGGGGCAGCCGGAGCAGCCGTCGAAGGCTCTTTTGCAGGCAACACCAGCAGTTCTTCAATTACCCTTATAATGGCCGGGACGAATTTGCCGCTTCCTGACGGCCAAGTATTGGACGGAGTTACCGCCAACGGATTAAATACAGTGTTTACCGTAACCACGGCAGGAACGTATTACATATCTTACTACGTCAATATAACTTTTGCCCAGATTATGAGTACGCAGCTTTCCATTAACGGCGTGCCAAATACTCAAAGCCTGTTTGCTCCGCCTTCTGTTAAAGACCATTTTTCCAGTTCGCTTATTGTCAATTTGTCAGCCGGGTCGACGATCAGTCTTCAATTGTCCGGTTTGGTGGGAATCGCCACACTTCAAACCGGCGGCGGCGCCGGATTAACCATCATGAAACTGAAGACGGCAGCACCGGGGTAATGGGCAAGTTACGAAAAGAAAGGCAGGTGAACGATCGTTGAAACCATTCAAGCCATTGAAAATGAACCGGAAGGCGCTAGGTACGGTGCTCGCTTTCGGTTTGGCGCTTCCGACCGCTCCTTATGTATGGGCCGAAAGCGTAGCGGGATCGGCGGTCACGCAGGCGACTTACGCTCCGCAAGGAGTCTTGAAGACAGTATACGGCACGGTCGTCATTCCAGCCATGAACATACCCCCAGTCGTACAAGCGGTATATAAAGTAACCGATGCGGTTTACCGCAGCGACGCTTCATTATTAGCAATAGGTAGCTCGCATACGCTCGCGCTTGATTCGGACGGAGCCGTATGGGCATGGGGGAATAACGGCTTCGGCGAACTGGGAGACGGAACCGCAAGCCTCCGCGAGACGCCTGGGCGAATAACCGCCTTGGGCCGTGTCGTGCAAATAGCCGCAGGCAATCACAGCTTGGCGCTAAAGGACGACGGGACGGTGTGGAGCTGGGGGTATAACAGCAACGGACAGCTCGGCGACGGATCGACCGAGAAGCGCAGCACTCCCGTGCAAGTTGGCGCCCTGCAAGGAATTGTCCAAGTGGCTGTCGGCTTTACGCATAGTCTTGCACTGAAATCGGATGGGACAGTCTGGGCGTGGGGCACGAATGAACACGGCGAAACGGGTACGGCGGATTCCTCCGATAAGCTCGCTCCCGCACAAATTCCCGGCTTGAACGGAGTCATATCGGTAAGGGCCGGCGGCTGGTACAGTATGGCGCTGAAGGGCGACGGTACGGTTTGGGCGTGGGGCTTGAACAAAGACGGCGAGCTGGGAGACGGTACGACGATAAGCCGGCAAACGCCCGTGCAAGTCAAGGGATTAACCGACGTTGCCGCCGTATCTTCGGGTTTGACACACAGCCTTGCTTTGCGGAAGGACGGAACCGTCTGGTCTTGGGGCGGAAACCGATATGGGCAGTTGGGCGACGGAACGAATGCGGACAAGCTGATCCCGGGTCAAGTGTCCGCCATAAAGGATGCCGCATCGATCGCCGCCGGCTCCGAACATAGTCTGGCGCTGCTGGCAGACGGCTCCGTATGGTCTTGGGGCGCTAACGGTTATGGTCAGTTGGGCCACGGCGACACGACGACAAATCGGTCTGCTCCTTTGCGCGTAGAAGGGGTGCAGGCGAAACAAATCGCGGCGGGCTGGGGAGCAAGCGGCTTCCTCGATGCCGGCGGTGTTGCCCGCCTGTGGGGATTGAACAATAACGGCAAACTGGGTAAACCGGTAAAAACGGTCATGACGGCAAAACCTGAAGCCGTCGCGGGACTGCCGGCGATCGTGCCGAAGAAGCAATAGTCTATACGGGTAACAAGCCTATAACCTTGGTTCGTCTCCGGCGGACCAAGGTTATTCGGTTTCGGATCGCCTATCATTTCTCCAATTATGCACAATTTTACGGCGGAATAGGACCAATACAGAGGAACCGGTCTTTCCTATACTTAGGTTAGATCGAATCCATTTTTGGAACAGGGGGGGAACAAAGTCGGCGGCTACCCCGGCATCCTGCATGAACCGATTGGCTCATCGAGCGGCACGGCGAAGCTGTAAGCGGAACAGCACAGGGAGATGGCGGGATCGACGGTAAAAGATAACCTTATCAGAGCAATCGGTACAACCTAACTTGTAAGCGTTTTCAAAATTCTATATCGGGGGCGGGAACATGAAAAAAGTCGTACTGGGCTTGATCGCGGCAACAGTGCTCGCAAGCGGCTGCAGTTCATCGCAGAAAGCAACGACAGACAAGCAAGGTGAGACGAAAGTAAGCACCGAACCGGTTACTTTGAAAATTTATAATTACGGCGCGTTGACGCCGGAAATCATCGAGAAGCTATTCGTGCAGCCCGTCAAACAGAAATACCCGCACATTACGCTCGAGGTCGTCAAGCTAAGCGACGTTCCGATCGCGAATATCGCGGTAAGCGGGAACGAGATGGACATTATTACAGGCTGGGGCAGCCTGCTGGACCAATTCGGCAATTACAAGCTGCTGACCGACTTGAATCCGTATATCAAGAAATACGGCATCGACTTGAACCGGTTCGACAAGTCCAATCTGGACGGCGTCCGGCTTCAATCCGATACGATCGAGAAGGGCAGTCTGATGGCTTTGCCTTTCGGCTACAATTACTATGCGACGTTTTACAACAAAAGCATCTTCGACAAGTTCGGCGTCCCTTATCCCGGTGACGGCATGACTTGGGACCAGGCGATCGAGATCGGCAAGAAGCTGACGCGGATGGATGGCGGAGTGCAGTATAAAGGGCTCGATCCGGAAGGGATCGAGAAGGTGGCAAACTCGCTGTCGATCCCGTACGTCGACCCTGTCACGTTAAAAGCGGCCGTCAATACGGACGCATGGCGCAAAGCATTCGAGCTGACCAAACGGATCAACGATATACCCGGCAACGATTTTCAGATTACGAGCCACAGCGGTACGGTCAAACGGTTCGTCAAGGACAAAAATGTGGCGATGCTGGCCGCTCCTGAAGTATTGAACAGTATGAACGACGCCGACTTCGATTGGAACATTGCGGAATACCCGAGCTTCCCGGAGAGACCGCACACATCGGGAGTCGTGCAAACGTTCGTGCTGCAGATCGCTTCCAACAGCAAGCATAAAGAGCAGGCGATGCAGGTCATTCAGCTCGCGACGTCCGACGAGGTGCAGACGGCACTCAGTCGGTCGGGCATCATGCTGAGCGCGCTGCAGAACGAAGCGATCAACAAAAACTTCGGGGCCGACAATCCTCTGCTCAAAAACAAGCACATCGAAGCCATTCTGAAAACGAAGCCGGCTCCTTATGTCGTCGTGACCCGCTTCACGAAGGCAAGAGGCATACTGGAGGCCAAGTACAAAGACTATGCCGCAGGCAAGAAAGACGTCAACACCGCTCTCAGGGAAGCGAACGAGGAGATCGACGCCTATATTGCCACGGAGAAGTAATCGGTCTACAAAGAAAACAAAAGTCCTATCCATTCAAGAGGCCCGCCCGCAAGCGGGTCTCTTTCCGTCAGACGAACTATTGACATTATGGCGTCTATTACTCATTATCTTGGTTAAGAGTTGAAATGCCTAAGGAGGTTGCACGATGTGGAAGGAGTTTAAGTCATTCGCTTTAAAAGGAAACGTGCTCGATCTGGCCATCGGTGTCATTATCGGAGCCGCTTTCGGGAAAATCGTAACTTCCTTGGTGAACGATATCCTGATGCCCATTCTGGGACTGCTGCTCGGAGGTTTGAACTTTACCGGGCTGGATCTCACATTCGGGGACGCGGTGATCAAGTATGGAGCTTTTCTGCAAACCGTGCTCGATTTCTTTATCGTCGCCTGCTCGATCTTCATGATGATCAAGCTGCTGAGCAAGTTTAAGCGCAAAGAGGAAGCGAAGCCGGCAGCGCCGTCGGCCCCGTCGAAGGAAGAAATACTGCTCACCGAAATCAGAGATTTGCTGAAGCAGCAGCGAGGCGTGCAATAACTGAACAGAACCTTCAAATTAGGCTTACCCGAAAACGGACCCTTTCTTGGGTCCTTTTTTGTTTCGTCCAATGTTGCAAAGGCGGGAAATAAAGGTACATTTGGCAGCTGCCCATTGTTCGATGAAAAGGCATATAGTAAAATGGATATAGGACTTTTTACTTATAGTCAGGGGAAGATCGGGATGAATTTAAAAGTAGATCATTGTCCGGGCTGCGGCTCCATCTACCAAAAAAATTTCCGGAATATGTGCAGCACCTGCAGCATGAAGATGGATCGGGATCTGGCCGATTGCATCGATCACCTATGGAAATTTCCTAACGTGACAACCGATGAGCTGAGCGAGGCCACGCAAATATCCGTAACGTCCATCTATAAATTCATTAAGGAAGGCAAGATTGCAAAAACCTATGGCCGCCTGACTTATCCTTGCGAATGCTGCGGTGTTTCGATCCGCAGCAACCGGCTGTGCGGCGATTGCTCCCAAACGTTTAAAGAGGCAGCGAAACAAATAAAAGCAACGCTTATCCGTACGCCAGCCAACGTCTACAACATTAATAAATGAATCTGGCGAAAAACATGTTGAAAGTTTCGGACGGATGTGGTAAAGTAATATTCGCTGTACAAGGTTGACCAAGCTGTACAAGGCATGTTACAATAGTTTTCTACTTGCAGGTCCGTAGCTCAATGGCAGAGCAACCGGCTCTTAACCGGTAGGTTGTGGGTTCGACCCCCACCGGGCCTATCTTACTTCAAATGAAAAGCTTGCTTTACTTCTCGATTCATAGTATAGTGAGTAAGCTGATCTTTAACGACGCGGGGTGGAGCAGCCCGGTAGCTCGTCGGGCTCATAACCCGAAGGCCGCAGGTTCAAATCCTGCCCCCGCAATTTATTTATTTCCCAATGCGGAGCTGTGGTGTAGAGGCCTAACATGCCTGCCTGTCACGCAGGAGACCGCGGGTTCGAATCCCGTCAGCTCCGCCATTAGATTTATCTCCCTTCACGGGATGAGAACCTTTAGGTTCGTCGGAGCTTTGCTTCGTTAGCAGACGCTTCGCAGTCTCGGAACGAAGTGGAGAGTATCCCGTCAGCTCCGCCATTTGATCTAATTCAACGAATCCGCCTTTATGGCGGTTTTTTTGTTTTATGGTTATATCCGCCCCGGAGCGGGATTGGTCCGGGGCGGCTAGAGACATCCTAAGATTAATCGGCTGAGTCCACGCGTCGAAGAGAGGTCAGTCGTTCGTTTAACGTATGCTCGTCGATCAGGCCGGACCAGAACATTTTAAGCAAATGCCGCAAAGACTCGAATGCCCGCGCCGGCCAATTTAATTCGGAATGAAGCCGATACGAAGGGATGATTTCGCGGAACAAGGAATAATGTCTGGGCCGGTTCAGCCGGAATTCCTCCGGACACGGATCTTCTGCGGCCGGCTTCATGGCGGGAATGCTGATCGTGTGCCGGCGGATAAGGTCTTGCGCTCTCCTGGAGGCCATATAGTCGACGAACCGTTGAGCCGCTTCTTTTTGCCTGGAATGCTTATTCACGATCATGCCGATCGAGAGGAGTAAAGTTATCGGGATGTGTATAAACGGTACGGGCGAAATATCGTAATCGAGATCGGAATGTTTAAAGTCGTTTAAGCTGCTGTACGTAGCCAGCAACATCGATATTTTGCCTTCCAGAAATAATCGGCTCGCATCCGTGCTGCTCTCGGACAAGTAATTCGGGAAAATATCCCGGTTGCGTGTCAGCTCCCCGCATAGCAAGATGCCTTCCATAAGCCGGGTTCCTCGTATATCGCCCGGCAGTTCCCCTTCCCGCGGGAAAGATTGTCCGCTTTGCAGCAAAAAAAGCGGCCAACGGTTTTCCGACACTTGAAAAAAGTAAAAGCCGTGCTTCTGGTTAGGTACGGTCAGCCGGGCGGCGGCCTGCACAAGATCGTCCCACTTCCATCCGGAGTCCGGCTCAGGAAGCTTCGCTTCGCGGAAATGGTTCCTGTTGTAGCACAGCACTAAGGGAGAGAACGTTACAGGCTGGACATACAAGGTGCCGTCAACGGCAAAAGCTCCGTTCAAGAAGGGATACATCTCCGCATTCGCCTTCTGTTCCTCAAGCAGCCCCGTATAACCGCGTTCCACGAGTTCGTTGAAATTCATGTTGTTGAGAGTGAAGATGTCGATCGCGCCGGTCTCCATTTGCTCCTTTATCGATTCGATATAGGTGCGGTTCGAGAACAGGCCGTCTGCCGTTCCAGTGACCGGTTTTACCGCGATCGAAGGATGCAGGGCGTGAAAATCATCGAGGAGCCGCGTAAACTCCAAATCCCTCGCAATGGAAGGCGTACAGCCGACGGTCACGGTTACCCGTTCCCGCTCCGCCGCTTTGATCACCCGGCTGCCGACTTTATCGATCTTGACGATAAAGCCCTCCTCCACCAAAACCTCCAGTCCTTTGCGTACCGAATTGTTGCTGAGTTCATATTGCTTGGCGAGCAAGCTCTCGGCAGGCAAATATTCGCCTACGGAGTATGTGCCCTCTATAATGCTGCTGCGCAGCTGCTGAATCATGGCTTCGAGACGGATTCGAAACGTTTTGCGGCTGGCTTTCTCGGACATAGCTTCACCTTCGGTCTAATTGATATGTATTATTATATACGAACTACATGTAAATTAAAAGAGGAAGTCGTAATGTTGATTTCTGCTTGCTAAATACATGGCTGGAACGATGTGAAGTAGGATTTGTCTCGTATTCATATCGTTAATTCACATTAAATTGATAAAATAATAAATTGACAGCGTTTACTTGTTGTTATTATAATGATTTTGTGAATTAATTAATGAATTAGTTTTATTAATTCACATTATTGTGCACTTAGATGTGAATTAGATTTTGGGGGAACGCACACAAAACTAGGATGGAAAGGGGCAATACGGAAACATGAAACGGTTGTTCATGGCTGCATGCTTATGTTTATCGGGAACCGTCGCGCTGACCGCTTGCGGAGGGGGAAATGACGGCGCCAAGCCGGACATCGGGACGAAGGAAGTCAGCGCCGAACCGTTCACGATGACGATATATGCGGCGGGGGTCAAGCCGGAGGAGTTCGATGCAAGGTTTCGCAAAGCGTTGGAGAGCAAATACCCGCATATTACGTTCAAGTACAGAACTAGCGATAAAGGGTCTTCGATCCAGGAACTCGTCGCCCAAGGCGACATTCCCGATTTGATCCGTACGGATATCCCGTCGCTCAAAACATCGTACATCGATCTCGGTCTGGCCTACGATTTGCGGGAGCAGGTGAATGCTCACAAATATTCGACAAATCGGTTTAATCCGGTTTTCGTGCAAGAAATCATCGATGTAGTGAAGACGGGAGAGCTATACGGTTTGCCCGTGCCGCCTTACTTTCCCCAAGTGCTGTATTACAACAAAGATTTGTTCGATAAATTCGGTCAGCCGTATCCGAAAAACGGCATGAATTGGGATGAAATCTACGAATTGGCCAAAAAGCTGACGAGGGTGGACGGGGATCGGATCTATCGGGGCTTCAGCGCAGGCACGATCGCCTTGTTGAGAGACAATCCTTATTCGCAGCCGATTCTCGACCCGAAAGCGGACGGCTTGTCCAATCCGGACGTGTGGAAAAAATTGTTCGAAAACTTGAAACGGTTTTACGATATTCCGAACAATACGATTGCCAAGACGGCGGTCGAGGAAGGGGCCGTATTCGGCCAAGGCAGCGTGGCGATGCAAGTGAACCAGTACAGCATCTATGTCAGTCTGCCTCCCGAGCTGAACTGGGATATCGTATCCGCCCCCGTGATGGAAGGCGCTCCGAAGCTGATGCCGCAGCGCGGCCCGGCCTACTGGTCCGTTACGAAGCAAAGCAAGCATAAGAGCGAAGCGTTCCAAGCTATTATGACGATGCTGTCGGACGAAGTCCAAATGCAGGACTCGCGGAACGGCATTCCGACTACGCTTGCGAATAAAGATATCGCGGCGAATCTCGGAAAGGATCATCCGATATACAGCAAAAAAAATACGAATGCGGTCAATTACTATGAGCCGATACCGCCGACGGCAAAGCGCCAAAACGGGTTGACCGACATTCCCGTGGGCACGCAGCAAAATATTGTCGCCAACAACTTCCAGAAGGTCGCGACGAACGAGATGGATATCAACACGGCTCTGGGCGATATAAGCGAGAAGCTGAAGAAGGAAGTAGAGAAGGAGAAAAGCAAATAAGGACATCAATGGTTCAGTCAAATATACAAAATAAATCAAGGAGGCGGTACCATGTTAAGGAAATGGAGCAGCCGAATAGCTCTCGCGACGGTATTATTTTTGTCTTTGCCGGTTATGTCGGCTCGCGCGGACTCGACCGACCGGGGCGGCAAGGAATTCGGCGCAATCGGAGAGTATGTGCGACAAGTTGTGCAGCAGGCGGTATACGGGAGCGACCCGAATCCGATGCGGATTTATTCCGTCAAGGATTACGGTGCAGCAGGCGACGGAGTAACCGATGATACGGCGGCGATACAAGCCGCGATCGATGCGGCAGGTCTTGCGGGCGGTGGTGTCGTTTTCCTGCCTCCGGGCACTTACAGCGTCAAGCGGTCTTCGCCGGCAAGGAGCTACAATTACAGCTTGCTTATTAAGGAAAGCAATGTGACGATCGAAGGCTCGGGCATGGGCGCCTCCGTACTCAAGATGGCGGACGGCGAGAACGGTACGGTATTGCGCACGGTCATCAACAATCAAGGCATTGACGGACCGCTTGCCAAAGCGCTGAGCCATATCCGGATCGCCAATCTGACCATCGACGGCAACTGGAACAACGTGACATGGGCCGGGCCGACCGGAATGGAAAGCAACGGCATTTACGATCAGAATGGCCTTACGCTGTCGACTACTTCGAATTCGAAGGTCGAGAACGTACATATCAAACATATTGCCCAGGACGGACTTTCCGGCGGCTCGAACCGCAATTTGACGATTGTGAACAGTATCGTCGAGCATACGGGGAAAAACAATATCGCGATGTTCCAGTCCACAGGAGTAAAAGTGATCAACAACACGCTGAGAAACGCGAACGACTCCCCGGACGGAGGAGTAAGCAAGCCATACTACAATACATCCTCCGCCAAATATTCCAGCATCGCCTTCGCCTATTCGCCGGTCGTCGCCTATACGGGCACTACGAAAAATTTCAGTCTCGCGGTCGGCAACCGAATCGAGACTTCCACCGGACGCGGAATAAGCGCGGATTATCAAGCGAACAACCTGATCATCGAAGGCAACGTAATAGAGAGTACATCGGGACGCAATCTGATCGGCTTGCAAATGCCGAACAATATATCGCCGCTGCCGTCCGGCTATGTGATCGCGAACAATATTTTGAGCAGCAATGCGGCGTCGCCGGGCGGTACGCGGACGATCAGCGCCGTTAATTTGCAGAATTTGCTCGTTACCGGCAATATGATACAAGGAGGAGGCCTTGGCGTCGTGTTGGACAATGTGGCGAATTCTACGATCGAAGGCAACATGATCGCCGGCATCGACAACTCAAGCGCCGCGTTTGCCGGCGTTAACGTACGGTCCAGCGACGGCATTACGATTAGCTCGAACGACTTGCAGAGCTCTACCGTGAAATTTACGGTCGCCCCTTCGGCTAACATCAGGCTGCTTCATAATAATTTAGGAGCCGCGCCTTCAGGCTTGTCGTTCCTAACAAACTTCTCGTCGTTCGACAACCGGGGGTATGATCCGTATACGGCTCCGTTAACGGCCGCTTTCGTTTGGAGCGCCGTAACTATACCCGCAGGAGGTTACGCGGAATTTGACGTTGCGGTACAAGGCGCTATGTCCGGACAATTTGCTCTGGCCGGTAGCGATACGAGCACGGGGAGTCTCGGAGTAAGCGCTATGGTAGTCGCTCCGGACCTTGTCCGCGTGGTGCTGACCAACATGACGGGATCGGCGGTAAGCTTGCCGGCAGGGAACTGGCGGGTGAGAGTGATGCAGTAGCGGCAGCAGTAGCAGCTTGCGGGGACAAAATAACGGTCTTTTGGGTGCCAAAGACTCTTATGTCCAATTCGTGAAGTAAAACCGGAGGCCGCGCCTCCGGTTTTTACTTTCCCAATTTTGAGTTTTATAATTTCGGGGTCCCCGCAAAGTACCACTTTGTGGGGTTGCTTTAACGGCCACGAATCGGATTATGCCTTCTCGCCGTGCCGGGCAAGCTCCTTGCGCACGATCGGCGCGACTCTGGTGCCGAGCAGCTCGATAGCGCGCATCACTTCACGATGCGGCATCGTGCCGACATTGACATGCAGGAAGAACCGGGTCACTCCCAAGTTTTTGCGCAGCAAAACGATCTTCTCCGCGACAAATTCAGGGTCGCCGACATAAAGGGCGCCGCGAAGGCTGCGTGCTGCGTCATAAGCTTCACGGGTATAAGGAGGCCATCCCCGTTCGCGTCCGATTACGTTCATTTGGGCTTGCGTCGAAGGGAAAAAGAAATCGGCGGCTTTCTCGGTCGTTTCTCCGACAAATCCGTGCGAATGCGTCGCAATCGGCAGCGTCTCGGGATTGTGTCCGGCCCGTGCGGCAGCCTTCTTGTACAGGTCGACCAGCGGAGCGAACCTCTCCGGCATTCCGCCTATAATGGCGAACGCGATCGGAAGGCCGAGCATGCCTGCCCGAACGGCCGACTCCGGATTCCCGCCGCTTGCGATCCAGACCGGCAGCGGGCTTTGAACGGACCGGGGATAAACGCCGAGGTTGTCGATCGCCGGACGATGACCGCCGCGCCAAGTTACTTTTTCCGAGGCACGGATCGCGAGCAGCAGCTCCAGCTTTTCTTCGAACAGCTCGTCATAATCTTCCAGGCTATAGCCGAACAGGGGAAACGATTCGATAAACGAACCCCGGCCGGCCATAATTTCGGCTCGACCGTTAGAGATGCCGTCCAAGGTGGAGAACGCTTGATACACGCGTACCGGATCGTCCGAGGATAGCACGGTAACGGCGCTCGTGAGCCTGATCCGCTTGGTCATGGCTGCGGCGGCCGCCAGTACGACAGCGGGCGAAGTGCCGGCATAATCGGCCCGATGATGCTCCCCGATTCCATACACATCCAGACCGACCTGATCGGCCAGCACGATCTCCTCAACCGCATTGCGCAGCCGCTCGGCATGGCTGATGACCGCACCTGTCACCGGATCCGGTGTTGCTTCCAAAAATGTACTGATTCCTATTTCCATGTTCTGTGCCAGATCGGCCAATGGGATTCGCCTCCTTTGATATTTATAGTTTACTCATTTTTTTATGGTTTCTCAAATTTAGTAAGTTATAATCGGCACGGAGCGGCTGGCGATGGACGTTCGATGAAATGGCGCAACATTGATACTGCACGTAATGGTGAAGTCGTTTTTTAGTTATTTACAGAATATGAATACGTATAATACAATTACAAGTAGACGCTGTATTACATGAGTTTTGTATTAAAGAAAACGTATTCTTTTAATTATTTAGAAATCGATTACTATCAATCATGATCAAACGTTCACAATTCCGGATCTTCCGGGGAAATGGGAGGCAGACCACATTGACTCGCAGCATCGATCAAAATCGTCTGGAACTATTCATGAAGGGGGAGAGGGCACGATGCGAAACAAAGGCTTTACCGCCATGCTCATTCTCGCGCTATCCTTGCTGTCCGGGGCGTGCGGAACGAAAGGGGGGGACAAACCGACTATGCCGCCGTTAACCCTTTATTTGGCAGGAGACTCCACGGTTGCAAGCTATCTCGACAAAAGGGCGCCGTTGGCCGGATGGGGGCAGTTTATCGGAACTCATTTTACGGATCGGGTGACGGTCGTAAACGCCGCGGAATCGGGCAGAAGCTCCAAAAGCTTCATCGATGAAGGGCGGCTGCAAAAAATAAAGGAAGAGATCCGAAAAGGCGATTATTTGTTCATCCAATTCGGGCATAACGACGAGAAAACCGACCAGGAGCGCCATACCGATCCTTATACGACATACAAATCATACTTGAAGCAGTATGTCGAAGCAGCCCGGGAGAAGGGGGCGTTTCCGGTTCTGATCACTCCGATGAATCGGAGAAATTTCAATCCGAACGGTACGCTCGCCATGACGCATGGTGCGTATCCCGCCGCCATGATCCAGCTTGGCAAGGAGCTGCAGGTTCCGGTTATCGATTTGCACACGAGCAGCAAGAAGCTGTTGGAGCAGCTTGGCGACGAACCGTCGAAGAAATTGTTTCTATGGCTTGAACCCGGAGAAAACGCCAATTACCCGGAAGGGTCGAAGGACAATACGCATTTTAACGAAAACGGCGCTTCGGAGATGGCCGGGCTGGTCGTTCAAGGAATCCGGGAGGCGAAGCTGCCGCTTCTCGATTATATAAAGAATACTAGCCCGGAACCGGTGCATAAGTAAGCGGGGTGAAAACAATACCTAAGCATACACGCAACAAAACGATTGTGATCGGCCTATTGGCCGCAATCGCGCTGCTGTCGGCGGCCGTCCTCATAGTTTCGCAGTGGGGGACACAGCAATCGGCAGAAGACGCCGGGTGCAAAGACAACTGCATTCCCGCTATCGTGAAAGCCGAAGTTGTCGGGCCGAACCGGGTGGAAGTGACATTCAGCGAGAAGCTGGCATCGTTCGTCCCGGACGATCTGAAATTCGCGGTCCCGACGGGAACGTGGAGCGAGCTCGATCCGAAGCTGAACCGTTTTCTCAACGTAACGCGTACGGAAACGAGAACGAATGAGCGGAACCATACCGTCGCTTCCTATGAATTGAAAGAAACGCTCCAACCGGATGGGACATGGGCGGCGGCGAAAAGCCGCGATCCGAAAAACGTCAAGCTGATGACGGCTAAATATTACTTGGGCATTCGGGCGAAGGATGTCGCGCAAGCGGACAGCTTGCTCACCTGGCAGATGGAGCATGGCGGCTGGTTCAAAAATATGGGGGCCGCCTACGCCCGGCCGTGGGACGGCAAAGAAATGCGCACCGAGCTGTTTACCCGGGCAGGGGAAGAGATCGGTACGATCGATAACGGCGCTACAACCAATGAAATGATTTTCATGGCGATCCTGTATGACGAGACGAAGGACGAACGATACAAGCAATCCGTCCGGAAAGCGGTCGACTATTTGCTGAAGATGCAAGTTCCGAGCGGCGGATGGCCGCAAGTGTATCCCGCGAGAGGAAACTATTCCGACTACGTGACTTATAACGATAACGCGATGACGCGCACCATGGAGGTACTTCGTCTCATCGCCGACAGAAGCTATCCGTTCGATACGGACGTGGTTGACGATACGCAGCGCAGCCGGGTGGGGCAGGCGCTCGACCGGGGTCTTGATTATATTTTGAAGTCGCAGATCAAAGTCGGCGGACAACCGACGGCGTGGGGAGCGCAGCACGATCCGATCACCTACGAGCCCCGCGGGGGACGGCCTTATGAGCATCCGTCGATCGCGAGCTCCGAATCGGTGGCGGTCGTCCAATACTTGATGGCGATACCGAATCCGCCGAAGGCAGCGGCCGACGCGGTACAAGGGGCGCTCGCCTGGCTGGAGCAGGCGCGCATCAAAGGGATGAAGTACGATATGAAGACGCCGATCGGCTCCAATTTCGTCTCCGACCCGAACGCCTCGACATGGTACCGATTTTACGAGATCGGAACGAATTTGCCGATCTTCTCCGGGCGCGACGGTGTCATCAAGCGCAATGTGCTGGATATCGAGGAAGAGCGGAGAAACGGCTATACGTGGGGGGGAGACTGGCCGCAGAAGCTGCTCCAAGTGGCCGCCACGACCGGATATTATGAGAACCGGGTGTACGTCCGGGTGACGGGTACCGATTCGAGAAGCGAATCCGGCCATCCGCTTGCGCCCGGGAAGCTGGTTAAGGTGACGGGAAAGCAATAACGTTGAAGACCGACCTTCGCGACGAATCGCGAAGGTCGATTTAAGATCAAGCTTATTGCGCAGGCGATGGCGGCTCAGGTACCTTGCCGTTGTTAATTTGCCGGATGATCTCGAAAGGAAGCTTCGGCTTGCGGTCGTACGTCATCAGTCCGTTCATCTCCTGCTCCACGTCGGTCAGCTGCGTATAGCAGAAGCCTCGTACGACGGGGCTGTTCAGCAGCGGGTGGACTACGTCGGCGAGACGGTTGATGAAATCGGCCTCGTCCTTCGCGCCGGAGTACCCCCAGCCTTCCCCCGACGTCTTCTTGAAGGCGATCCCGCCGAATTCGCTTACGAGAATAGGCTGACCCTCGTAGCGGAAGCCTGGCGCGAATATGCGGCGTCTGGCAGGTTCGGACTGCACAGCGCTTTCGGCGGAGGCGTACCGCTCCGTTAGCACATGCTTTCTCCACTCGTAGTCATGAATCGTGCACAGGTCGGAAACCGCATGCTCCCAACCGTCGTTGGAAACGACAGGCCTCGTAGAATCAAGCGACTTCGTCGTGTAATACAGCGCCTGCGCATGCATTTGCTGCTGCTTGTCGTTGGAAATGTTCGGCACGCCCCAGCTTTCGTTCAAAGGCACCCAGACGACGAGGCAAGGGTGGTTGTAGTCGCGCTCGATCGCTTCCAGCCATTCCTTCGTCATCCGCCGCGCGTAAGCTTCCGTGTATGTATACGCGTTGGCCATTTCACCCCATACGAGCAGGCCGAGCTTGTCGCACCAATACAAATACCGCGGGTCTTCGATTTTCTGATGCTTTCTCGCGCCGTTGAAGCCCATCGCTTTCGTCGCCTCGACATCGTAGCGGATCGCTTCGTCCGTAGGCGGGGTGAGCAGGCTTTCCGGAAAGTAGCCTTGATCGAGCACGAGCTTCATGTAGTATGGGGAGTTGTTCAAATACAGCCTCCCGTTGTCTATCGATATTTTACGCATGCCGAAATAGCTGCGCACATGGTCGATCGGCCGGCCGTCCCTCTCGAGCGTGAACTCGACATCGTACAATCTAGGCGATTCCGGTGTCCACCAGCGGCGGCTCGCTCCTCCGACCCCGGAACCGTAGCTGTCGGTCAGGCATATGCTGCGCGATTCCGTTTCTCCCCGCATGCTGAATACGTCCTCCGCGACGATCTCTCCGGAGAACGATACGATCGTCCTGACGGCCAGAGTCCCCGCTCCGCGAGCGCCGTTCGCGTATGGCTGCGATAAATGAAATTGCATATGTATGCTGTTCCGGTCGATGTCCGGAGTGAGCCGGACCGATTTCAGGCAAGTATCGCCTACCGCTTCGAGCCAGACGGTTTGCCATATTCCGGTCGTCCGCGTATAGAAAATACCTTCGGACTTATCCTTCCAGTACTGCTTGCCGCGAGGCAGAGCCAAATCTTTCGCGTAGTCCTGCGCACGCACGACTATCCGATTATCCTTATCGGTCAGCGCAAGCGTAATGTCGGCCTCGAAAGGCGTATGCCCGCCTTCGTGCACAGCGACCTGTTGGCCATTCACCCATACTTTGGCTGCGTAATCAACCGCTCCGAAGTGCAGAATGACACGTTTGCCGACAAATGCCGGCGGCACGTCCCAATTTCGGCGGTACCATACGATGTCGTGAACGGACGTATCCCCGATGCCGCTAAGCTTGCTTTGGAAGCAGTAAGGGACGGTGATCGATTTCGTAAAAGACGGACCGTCCGCATACCAGCGCTGCCGCTCTCCTTCGTCGCGGTCGTCGAATTCGAACTCCCATTGCCCGTTCAGGTTGATCCAGTCGTTTCGTTCGAACTGCGGGCGGGGATACTCGGCTCTTGGCAAGTTCAAGCTGCTCATGCTATCTCTCCTTTAGGTTCATTTATTATTGAAATAAAACAATAATAATTGAGTGAATGGGTGTAAAGATGGCGGACAATCATGTCCGCGCATTGAATGTACAAGGATGCGACTCGAACAAGCCGAATTATTTTGCCGGACTGCCGAGCGGCTTGAAATCGAACCGGACGAGCAAATCCTGCTCATAGTTGCCGAACTTGGCACCGAACAGATTGACTCCGCCTACGTTGGCGGCGTCCGGCTTGACGCCGATTCGCAGCTGGAAGGCCGGAGCGTCGTGGACGCCGAGGTTGTCTACCGTAACGCCGGACACTTGCCGGCCGTCGATATAAGCGCCGGTTCCGTCGATTTTCCACTTCTTCAGCAGCCCGTACTGGCTTCTGTGGATGTCCCACCACGAGGGGGTCAGCAGGCCGGGTTCTCCGCCGAAGTCTCCGGGGCTTAAGTAGGTGCCGACCTCCACATCGTTGATCCATACCGTTATGTCCGACGGCCAGTTCAAGTTATACATAGGAGCTTCCGAGCATATTTCCATCGAGATTTCCAAAGAGGTCAGCCGCGCGTCGTAAGGGACTTTGTTCGGGATCTGGTACTGCACGTAGCCTTGCTTGAACCAGAGCAGCTGCGCCTTCGCCTTGTCGGGCTCGTAGAAGCTGCGCGGATCGTCCAAATAGCCGATTATGCTCTCTTCGCCGGCCAGCCCGCATGTCGGCCGCACATCGCAGTCCGAATAGAGGCCGATCGGCATCGAGACGTAACGGACGGACTCGTTCGCCGAACCTCCATCGTTCTTCAACTCCACGACAAGCTGGTCGAACCGGGCCGAGCATACTTTCTGGAAGCCCCGGGTGCCCGGGAGCAGCTCGGTCCGGATCAGGTTCGCTTCCTCCAGCTTCTTGATGCTGACGGTCGCCGTCGAGGACGGAAGCCCGAACATTTCCGCGATTTCGTTCACGTTCATGTCGGCTTTCTGGATTTGTTTGAAAATTTGCAAACGCGACTCGTTGGACAGCGCCTTGGCGATCTCCAGAAATTCGTCTACGGAAACTTTCAATATGCGGGACATGGGGACTTCCTTCCTATGCTGAAGAAACACTCAATAATTATTGTTAATATTTAATAATAGTATAGGGTTTCATGGCGAATGCGTCAAATACAATTGTTTGATGACCCGGTCGATCGTCAGCTCCTGAACGGACATATCGAGCAGCGTGCACATGCCGTTCATCGTCGCGATAAATTCGCTGATATTGAGAATGCCCGTGTTCAGCTCGATTTCAGCCTCATGCTCGGACAGCATCCGCACCACGGTAACGCCGGGTATTTGCAGCTCGGGGAACGGCTCCGCGGTCAGCAGACGGATCATTTTCCCGCCGCCGACATGGCCTCGCATCGCTTGTATCGTATCGTCGAAGACGACTTCGCCGTGATTGACTACGATGACGCGCTCGGCCAAATGCTCGACATCGTCGAGATCGTGGGTCGTCAGGATGAAGGTGACGCCTTTGCGGTTCATCTTCAGAATGAACTCGCGGATTTTGTCCTTGGCGATCACATCGAGGCCGATCGTCGGCTCGTCCAGAAAGACGATTTGCGGACGGTGCAGCATCGCCATCATAAATTCGCATTTCATCCGTTCCCCGAGCGACAGCTGCCGCGTCGGCTTGCGCATCACGTCCCGGACGTCGAGCAATTCCGTCAGCTCTTCGAGCGTTTCTTCGAACTCGGACTGCGGAATCGAGTAGATTGCTCTGTTCATATAAAAGGCGTCGAGCGGCGGAATATCCCACAGCAGCTGGGATTTTTGGCCGAATACGGCGCCGATGCGGGCGACATAGCTTTTGCGCTGCTTCCATGGGACGTATCCCATCACTCGGACATCGCCTGCGGTCGGATGAAGCACGCCGGTCAATATTTTGAGCGTCGTCGATTTGCCCGCTCCGTTCGGGCCGAGAAATCCGACGATTTCGCCTTGCCGGACCTGGAACGAGATGCCTTTCACGGCGGGCACCTCGATCGTTTTGCGGAAAACCAAGCTTTTCAGAGCTTCCTTGAACGTATGGCCGCGTTGATGCGTCGTATACGTTTTGCACAGCTCGCGTACTTCGATCAGCATGTTCATGTTTGACTTAACCACCCGCACTCGTATAGTTGCCCAGCATCCGGTGCCAGAACGCCAGACTGAGCAGGAAAAAGGCGAAGCTGACGGCAGCGGCGATCCATACGTCTTGCGGCAGCTTGCCGAGCAGCGCGGACGCCGGGATAAAGCCGATCATCATGACCGGAACGGCATGGAGCACGAGACCGACGAACGATTTCGAGAAGACGGTCCGGGGATACAGCCCGAACGATGTGACCGAATCGAATATGTCGTATACGCGGCTGCTGCCGACCCATCGGAACAGCAGACCGGACATGAATAGCGCGAACGAGAACAGCACCATGACCGACAGCAGCATCAGCACCGCAAACAACAGCCAGTCGACGATTCCTGCGGCAGGAACGTTCCAAGCCGCCACCCCGACCAGCAGCACGCCGCCTAGCAGACGCCCTAAGCCGTCAGGCTGAAAGCCGGTGACCAGCGCCATGTACAGCGCGGAGCGCGGCTTGATAAGCAGCAAATCGAACGTTCCTTCCCGGACCCTGTCGAGCGTATTCCAGACGATCCCGAAGAAGAACGGAAAGGCGATGCCTTTGGACAGCAGGAACACCGCTTGAATGAGCAGCACCTCATTCAGGCTCCACCCGGGGAAAGAAGCACCCGAGCGATAGATGAGAAACGTAAGGAGCGGCACGACCAGTTCCCCGGCGATCGTCATCAGGGAGCTGATCCAGAAATCGCCGCGGTAGGCCATTCGGCTCGCGATTGACGTTTTGACGATTTCCGCATAGGCGACAAGCCCGTTCGTCATGCTCCCACCCCCGTAAAATGCCGGATTCCGAGCCGCCACAAGCATTCGGAGACGAGCCACATGACGATGACGGCAGCCGCCTGAACGGCTACGATTTGCGGGATCGACATCGTTATGCCCCCTAACTCGTAAGAGCCGATGAATACCCGGGTCGGAACGTACACGATAAATTGGAACGGCAGCACGAACAAGATTTTTTGCATCGTTTCCGGCAAAAAGGTGAGCGGGATAAAGACGCCCGCCGATATGTCGCGCAGCAGATGGAACATCCCGCGTATCCCGTGCGCGTTCGTCAGCCAGAAGGCGGTGAGGCCGATGCAGTAATTGACGAGAAACATCATCAGAAAGCTTAAGCCTACGGATATGACGGCCCATACGGGATACTCGGGTATCAGGTCGATATGAAAGCCGAAGTACAGAATAAGGGCGACAGGGACGAGCTCGAGCCAAAAGCCGAGAAGACGGTGGCCGGCCTTCTGCGACAAGGCGAACCAGCGGTGCGATACCGGCCTGAGCAGGAAGGTGAGAAATTTGCCGGTGCGGATCAGCATCTGCAAATTCCAGTCGGCGAAATCGAAGATGGCATAATGGATGACCGTTATGATGCCGTAATAGGTCAGCATTTGCGTAAGATTCAATCCGCCGACCGTATCCCTCGAAGAGAACACCGCCTGCCAGATGAGCAGCTGTACGAGAAATAGAACGGGCCCTACGAAGAGGGAGACGGCCATATGCGAACGATAAGCCGCCCACTCCTTATAGGTGACGAAAGCGACGGATTTCAATACCCGCAGCATGTCAACGCAAGCCCGACCAAATGATATTGCTCGGATGGATAATCGATTCGGGCAAAAATCCGTCGTGCGCGGTCGGCACGAAATAGACGGCGACCAGCTGCTCGACGGGATCGATATGCAGCGCGCAGCGGCCCGCCCCTTCGTGGGAGAACGTCGCCGGCGTCTTCAGCTCGCCTCTCTCCAGAAACAAATTGAGCCCCAGCCCGTAGTTTTTGGACGGGATTTGCACGCCCCAGGCGTATGCCGGTACCTTGAACAGATGGTTGCGGGTCATCGCCTCCACCGTTTTTCGGCTGACGACGCGGCTGCCGCGAAACGCTCCTTTGTCCAGCATCATTTGTCCGAACTTCCACAAGTCCGTCAGCGTCGAATGCAGTCCGCCGCCGGCACGCGGCATTTTGCCCGGCTGCTTCGTGCTCGACGTCAAACGTTCCGCGTCGAACGGAACGACGAGGCATACTTCGTCGTGGAACTGTTCCGGCACATCGAAAAATGTCCGGTCCATCCCGAGCGGCTCGATAATCGACTGCTCGACATAGTCGTTGTAATGCATGCCGGTTACGCGGCCGATCAATTCGCCGAGAATGCCGTAGCCCGAGCTGGAATAGTTGTAAAACTCCCCGGGCTTGCTTCTCGGGGGACCGGACAAGACGCCCTTGATCCAATTGTCTTGCTCGCTCGCGTTCCACCAGCCCCGCGGATACGGCTCCAAGTAGTAGCCCGGGTCCGGGCAAATGCCCGACGTGTGCGTAAGGAGGTGAAACACGGTGATCGTTTTATGCAAGGGGGTGTCGAATTCCGGCAAAATCGCGGATACGGGCTGCTCGAGATACAGCTTGCCGTCTTCGACGAGCTTCATGACGGCGACGGCTGTAAACGCTTTCGTCGTGGAGGCGATTCGGCGCAGCGAGTCCGGCTGCAGATCGCCGCCATCCTTGAACCCGACTCTTCGGCCCATCGATTTATGGGCGAATATTTTGCCGTGGCGGGCGAGCAAATACGAGGCGGCTTGGAGCTTTCCGTCCCCGATCAACTGTTGGAAATGCCGGTCCAGCACCTCAAGCCGTCCGGCGTCGAAGCCGACCTCGGACGGGCTTGCGTCCGTATGCCCCAGACGGATAGGGCTTGCATGCTGCTGTTCGATTGCCATTAGCGATCCCTCTTTTCGTAGTCGATTCGTGATTACAGCAAGCCCGACCAGATGACGGCTTTCGTTCCGATGACCGATTCGGGGGCCCATTGAATCCCGGTCGGTACGATAAATACGGCTACGAACCGCTCCTCCGGGTCGACCTTGATACCGCACCGGCCGAAGCCCTCGTGCCCGTACGTTCCCGGCGTCTCGATCGTAGGCGTGGTCAGAAATAAGCCGAGCCCGAACTGGTAGTCGGAAACATTGCTTCCCCATACTTGGGTTTTGACGCCGGAAAGCTTATTCTTGGTCATCGCTTCGACCGATTTCCGGCTCAGGATGCGGGTGCCGCCAAACGTTCCGCCGTCCAGCATCATTTGTCCGAGCTTCCACATATCCTCGAGCGTCGAATACAAGCCGCCTCCGGCTGGGGGAGGGCCGTCCGCGCGTTCTTCCCAATCCAACTCCTCGACCTGCCAGTCGCTCGTAACGCATACTTCATCGCGCAAATGAACCGGCACCTTGAAAAACGTCCGCGTCATGCCGAGCGGCTCTACGATGCGCTGGAGTATGTATTGCTCGTACGGGATGCCCGACACTTTGGCGATAATCTCGCCCAGAATGGCGTAGCCGCAGCTCGAGTAGGCGTATTGTTCGCCCGGCTTGAAGGAGAGCGGGCCCGAGATCGCATTCGTAACCCAATCGTCGTACCCCTTCAGACCGCCGAACCAGGCGGTCGGATACGGCTCCATCATGCAGCCGGGGTCCGGATATACGCCCGACGTATGCGTAAGCAGGTGAAACACGGTAATCGATCGGTGCAGCGGCGTATCGAACGGCTTCAGCACGGTGGACACCGCTTGTTCCAAATACAGCTTGCCTTCCTCGATCAGCTGCATGACGGCGACGGCGGTGAAAAACTTCGTGACCGAATACGTCTTGCGGATGCTGTCCGGCATCAAGTCCGGGCCGCCTTCCCGGTAAGTCAGCTTGCCCATCGCCCGGTGCGCGAAGATGCGCCCGTCTCGCGCCAGCAAATAGCTGCCGCATTGCAGCTTATTTTGGTTGATCAAGACCGACATATGCTCGTCGAGCTTGGCTAACCGCGCCGGGTCGTAGGCGGCTTGTTCAGGAGTCGCGTCTGTCCGTCCGTCGTGATACAGCGGCACTTCCGTTTCTCGGATCATACCGATTCCTCGCTTCCCAAATATAGGATGAATTCCTGAAATGACCAGATGTTTATCCATTATATGACAGAACGTACGTTCCGTCTATGGGGCATTTTAGTTTATCCGTTTTTTCCGGGATGCTTTCCGCTCCAATCCCTATACCCTTGTCAAACCTATATACTTGACCGGCCTATACCAACTAAATGGAAAACCTATAGTAAAAGTAACAAGAATAGAGCAAATAGCGAGCAATAACGGGCAAACACCCAGTTAATTTCACCATATTCGAGTCCAACTAGCATATTCGATAAAATATACTGCAGGTTTGAGACTGTCGATTAACTGAAAGCGAAGCGAAAGCACGCCGTTCCAAGTGAAAAGATACCTTCTTTTACTCAGACAGCTTGTTTTAAAGTCCTTGATTGATAAGGATTCAGCGGTTGGAATAGCGAAGCTTACGAAGCTAGCTTTCTGTCGAAAGCTCTTAAATCCAAAACTCGCCAGAAGGTATCCTTTTCACTTTCCACTCCTTAACTCACCAGTTAATCGACAGTCTCGGTTTTCCAGTTAACTATCCAAAAAAGCGATTAATGGAGAGGGGCCTGTTCGAATAAGTCGAGTCATGGCTCGGTGCTTTGATTCACCGCTCGTAAAGGTACCGTTAAACGCTTTAGTTCTGTAAAGGACTTAAGATTCTGACATATCGAAAAAACCTCCAATCCACATATCGTGGAATGGAGGCGTTCGGTTCATGATGAAAAGGTGCTTTCGAACGTATGCAGCCGAAACTGTTGATGCAAACGCTGATCTATTAGCAGGAGGAAGCGGCTACGTACTCCAGATCGACGGAATACCTCATCCAGAACCGTCCGTTCCAGCGCCAGCCGCTAATCGATTTAGGGCCGACAAATGTAAGGTACATCCAGTATGAATCGCCGTTCGTTTGCCAAATATACGTGAACTTGTTTCTGCATTTGTAGATAGCCCCGGGGTCGAGAGCGTAAGTACCCGCTGACGGCTGCGGCGGTATTTGCGAGGGTGGGGGAGAAGTAGGAGCCGGATCGGCGTCGATGTCGCTCTGTCCTCCTGGCACGCCAGTGCCGCCGGACCCGCCAGTGCCACTGGACCCGCCAGTGCCGCTGGACCCGCCAGTGCCGCAGGACCCGCCCATGCCGCCGGGCACGCCCATGCCACCCGGAACGCCCATGCCGCCGGGCACGCTCATGCCACCCGGAACGCCCATGCCGCCGGGCACGCCCATGCCACCCGGAACGCCCATGCCGCCGGGCACGCCCATGCCACCCGGAACGCCCACGCCGCCGGGCACGCCCATGCCACCCGGAACGCCCATGCCGCCGGGCACGCCCATGCCACCCGGAACGCCCATGCCGCCGGGCACGCCCATGCCACCCGGAACGCCCATGCCGCCGGGCACGCCCATGCCACCTGGAACGCCCATGCCACCCGGAACGCCCATGCCGCCGGGCACGCCCATGCCACCCGGAACGCCCATGCCACCCGGAACGCCCATGCCACCCGGAACGCCCATGCCACCGGGCACGCCCATGCCACCGGGCACGCCCATGCCACCCGGAACGCCCATGCCACCGGGCACGCCCATGCCACCGGGCACGCCCATGCCACCCGGAACGCCCATGCCACCCGGTACACCCATGCCGCCGGGCACGCCCATGCCGCCGGGCACGCCCATACCGCCCGGAACGCCCATACCGCCGGGCACGCCCATGCCACCCGGAACGCCCATGCCGCTGGGTACGCCCATGCCGCCGCCAAATGGAGACCCGCCTTGGCCCCCGGAAGGAGGCAATCCGAATGAACGCTCATCGTCCGGTACTTGCACATACTGCGCTGGAATATAGACCCACATGTTTGTCAAACTTCCTTTCGCTTTTACATGAATGCACAATTCCAATGTATGTGAGCGAAAGCCTATTGACACAGTCGACTACTGCAAAACAAGCCTAAAACGCTAAATTCCCAAATGCTCGCGAAGGACGAGCTTAGCCGATTCGGCATCCGCGCTGCGGAGAGTCCGAACGTAGCGGTCGTGCTGTTCGGCGATTGTATCGGCCCGCACCGAGACGCGCTCCGCCGCCTGGCGTATGAACAGCTCGGCCAGCGGCGTCAGCGAATCGTTGCGCATCGACCGGACGACAGCAAGATGCAGCTGCACATCCGCTTCCGAAGCTTGCGCTTGTTCGGACTGCGCCGCCGCCGCGCCCCAGCGCTCCAGCTCCTCGAACGGAAATGCGCCGCCTTGCCTCATCACCTCGTCAATCGCCGCAGCTTCGAGCATGTAGCGGATTTCGAGCAGCTCCCGGCCGTCCGAGCCCGATAAACCCGCCGCGAACGACATCTGCTCAAGCAGCGGGCTCAAGCTGTTGGCGGATATAAACGCCCCTTCGCCGTGCCGGATTTCCAATATGCCCGAGCTTTCCAGCGACCGGAGCGCTTCACGCAGAATCGCCCGGCTCACATTCATAATTTGCGACAGTTCCCGTTCGGCGGGAAGCTTCTCGCCCGGAGACATGTTGTTCTGAATCATATATTGCTTCAAATTTTGCACAACCAGCTTGCTTAGCGTATATCGCTCCGCTTTCTCAATCGGTTTCATCAGTTTGCCGAGCTCCTTATTTTGTATGAGTATTGGTCAGACCACTTTATTCCATCGTATTCCGTTTTGCGGGCGGTGTCAACCGGTGCCAGTATTGAGTTATGCAAGCTCTCTCGATATATCCGTGCTTTTCATACGACAAAAATGTGAAATAATTAACAAATTTCGACAAGAGGATTGCGCAATTTGGAATATGTATGTAATATGAACAGTGCCAAAAGACTAATAATTCGTTCATCCAGCTCCAGAAGCCGCGAAGAACAAAGGCAAATCCGATCGAAAGACGGAGACGCAAAGCCACGGGTCTAATCCATTGGTGACGCAATGGGACGATAGCCGGGTTGCTCTAACTGTATAGGCTTTTTTTGTGCTTTCCTGAGGAGGGAGAAGGTTGAACCAGAGGCTGCCATTCGGTGTGCTGACCTGCTTTTTCGGGGCAGGGGCGCTGCTCCATGGCTATTTTTACGAATACGAATATATGGTTATGGGATCGGTCCTATGGACGGTTCTATGGATCCGGATGATGCTGAAAGATCCGTTTCCCCCATTGTCTTCCTTTCATCTCGTACTTGCGCTTCTGGCTGCGATGTACGGCGCGTCGATTTTTTATGCCGCGGATCGCGAGCAAGCCATCTCCGAAGCGATCAAAATATCGGGTCTTTTGCCCCTTGCCTTTATCGCGACGACGTTATCCTGGAAATCGTTCGAACGGCTACCCCAAGTATGGATATGGTGCGGGACAATCGTAACGGCGATCGGGGTTATTTGGCATATGGATCGTAACGGGCGTCTGGAGTCCACGATCGAATACGCCAACGCTCTGGCTATCTTTTTGCTGATCGCTTTGCTGGCCGCGGTAATCCGGTTCGTTCAGTCCGGCAAAAATCCGACTCTGATCGCGAGCGCGATTCTTGCCGCAGGGCTACTGCTCACCATGTCCCGTTCGGTTTGGGTGCTATGGGTTGGAGCCATGATTGCTTGCGTCTTTATGTTTCGCGAAGTCCGCAAACCGGTTGTTTGGACCCGGTTGCTGCTCGGCCATGCGGGAGGTTTCCTGATAGCCGCCCTGGTAAGGCGGGATCCGCTGTTTTTTTGGCAGCGCGTCAAAAGCATACAACCGGAAACGTCCGAGCTGCAAATTCGGCTCGTGTACTGGAAAGACAGCCTGTCCCTTCTTTCCGACCATTGGCTGGGAGGCGCCGGGGGCGGCGGGTGGAGCATGCTTCAGCCGTTGTACCGGTCCAAGGACTATTTTGTCCGTTATGTTCACAATCATTTTCTGCAAATCTCTCTCGATATCGGGATGATCGGCCTTGTCCTGTTCCTGGTTTTGGTTATCGCGTTCTATGCGAAATGCTGGGAACTTCTGAGCAGTTGGAAAATGAACGCGGACCGGGTCCGCATAGTGAAGTCTGCCGTCCTTTTCGTCACGGTGCTGCTGCTTCATGCCGGTTTTGATTTCGATTTCAGCTTTCCGCTTCTATTCGGACTGCTCGTTTGTCTGATGGCGGTGCCTTTCAATCAAGAGCTGGAGGCCAAGCCGCCGGATAGCCGATCCAGAACCGTATTTTATCGAATAGCGGCCGCAATCATTCCCGCCTTCCTGATCTGGTCGGGATGGGTGGGGACGGGATATCTGTACAAAAGAGCGGCTATAGCCGCAGTGGAATCAGGTGCGCCGGAGGAGTCGCAACAGTCTTTCGAAAAGGCGGCGAAAATGCTTCCCTGGTCTCACACGACCCGGTACGAATCCGCAAAAGCGTATGTGCTTATGGGCAACGCTGCAAGAAATCCCGCGTTTTATCGTCTGGCCGAAGCCAGGCTGGGCGAGGCGATCCGTCTCGCCCCTTACGAAGATTTATATCGTTCCTTCATGGATGATGTAAATAAAGCAGTTCCAAATAAATAACGGAGGAGAGAAACATGAATCTGAAGCGCCACATTCGCACGATCAGTCTCTGTACGGCCGCTTGCCTGCTGATTGCAATGCTTGCGCCGGTACTCGCTTTTGCCGCGTCGACGTTGAATTACTTCAATTACGATAAGGCGACCGGCAAGCTGAGCGGTTCCGTCTATGTCAAGGACCTTTCGAAGGTCAAGGTAGCGGTTTACGATTCGGCTTACCGATCGATGCCGCTTACTCTTACGGAGCTTGAAAATTATGTCGTATATGACGACAAGAACGTTCCGATCAAAATGGCGAAGGTCGAAGCCGATCTCGGTCTGAACAACGCACCGAGCAAAATCGAGCTGTATGCCTGCGGCCAAACGCTGGTCGCGGAGCGGACTCCTTATTACGATTATTACACCAGATTGAGCTATTATAGCCCGGACTCCTGGAGAATCGGTCCGAAGCGGACAACGGGCCATCAATATTTCACCGCCCTGCCGGCCCAATCGGGATCGTTGCCCGGAAGCAAGCTGGCGGACTTCATCGTGCTGAACGATAAACCTACGGCGATCGAAATCGATCTGCCATATACGAATTATGCGAACGCCAGCACCGTCGTCCAATCGACGTATGTGAGTGCATCCGATTTTGTACTGACTGACATTACCGCAAATCAAGAGGTGTATATTTCCAAATCCGCTGCGAGATGGACGTCGATCGGACTGGAGTTCCGGGAGCCGTTAATCGAAGGACATCAATATGTGCTGAAAATGTCCGACACAAGCGATGGGAAAGAGTTCACTTTGCCGAAAGAAGGCAATACATACAAAGCGAGAATTTCGCTCGGAGCATACGGTTCTTATTCCTACGTGAATCCGACCTCCCGCGCTTATTTCGACAATCTGAATATTGGTCAACCGTCACCGGAAGGAACGGCAAATACTACCGACTCCGGTTCTCCTTTGGGCACAATGGATAATTGCGGAACCGGCAACACGGGTGGAGGAACCGACAACTCCGGTGGGGGAACCGGCAACACGGGTGGAGGAACCGGCAACACGGGTGGAGGAACCGACAACTCTGGAGGAGGAACCGGCAACTCCGGAGGAGGAACCGACAACTCCGGAGGAGGAACCGGCAACACGGGTGGAGGAACCGACAACCCCGGAGTAGGAACCGACAACTCCAACAGCGGCACTGCCGAGCCGTCGCCAACTACTCCAACCGGTCCTGCCGGCACCCCAACCGGACCTTCCGAGGGCACGAATGGCGTAAAACTGGGTAATGGAGCGGCGACCGTCATCCAAGAAACGACCCCCGACGGGAAAACCGCTACCAAAGTGATTTTGGATGGAGAGCAGCTCGGGAATGCATTCGGATTGTTGAAAAACAAAGACCGGGGAGCCCAAACCGTTTCAATTGAAGCTCCGGCGAATTCCGGTCCGGTCACCGCCGTGGTGCTTCCCGCCGACATTTTGGCTTCGGCCATGACGGGAACCCCGGACGCCGTAGTTGCCATTCATACGGAAAAGGCGGTATTCGAACTGCCTCTTCGTCTGCTGGATCTGGACTCGATCGCACGGAACTTCGGAACGGAGCTTCACAATGTGAAAGTAACGGTCTCGATCGAACAAGTAAGCGGAGCGGAAGAGCAACGAATCAAACAAGCAACGTCCGAATCGGGACTTCGACTCATCGGCGGAGCCCTCGACTTCAAACTCATCGTGGAAGGAAACGGAAAGCAACAGGAAATAACCGATTTCGGAAACACCTATGCAGCCAGAGTGCTGCCGTTGAACGAAGCGATGGATCCTTCCAAAGCGACTGCGATTATGTACGATCCGGCCAAGGGAACGGTAACGTTTGTACCGTCGCTATTTTTCGTCGAAGACGGCAAAACGAAGGTCAAGATCATGAGAAACGGAAATAGCGTTTACGGGATCGTTCAATCGGACAAATCGTTCACGGATATCGAGCGCCACTGGGCAAGCCGAGACATTCAACTGTTGGCGTCGAAGCTGGTCGTCAACGGATTGACCGAAACGACCTTCGGTCCGGAAGAAAAGCTGACCCGCGCTCAATTCGCCGCACTCCTGGTCAGGTCGCTGGGGTTGACCGAACAGAAGCCGGCTGCCGCGTTCCGTGACATATCTTCCGGGGAATGGTATGCGGGGGCCGTAGGAGCCGCGGTGAAAGCGGGCATTATCGCCGGTTATGAGGACGGAACATTTATGCCCGATGCGGCTGTAACGAGAGAACAAATGGCGGTCATGGTATCACGAGCGTTAACGTTCTTGGGCAAGACAACGAAAGCTTCCGCGGAACAAAATCGAATATTGAATGCTTATACGGATCAAGCCTCGATAAGCGATTGGTCCAGAGCATCCGTCGCTCTTTCCGTCGAATTGGGTATCATGACAGGGAAGACGGAGCAAGCATTCTTTCCGGCGGAATTCACTACAAGAGCACAAGCCGCGACTGTCCTGAAGCGATTCCTTCAGCAGGCCGGGTTCATTAATTAACAAGCGAGAAGAAAATCCTGCTTGGACCAGAGCGTCCGGCAGGATTTTTTGTCCCTTTCATTTCTCGATTTTGCCGAACCCGGAATCGAGAATTTTTTGCTGCAGCATTTGACGGCTGTTATTGATTTGTTCGATATGCTGCCGAATTTCATGAAACAATGCGGATTTTGCGTGGATGCCTTCGTTAATCAACATAGATGCCGATTGTGAGCGACTTTGAGCTACACCTGCCGATATGAGGTCATCCAGGCACTGAAGCGTCTCGTCGTCCAGACGAACCGTTATGACATTGCTTCGCTTGCCGGATTTTAATTCTTGAGCGGCGGAGATACTTTGGATTGCCCGGTCAAGCTGCGATTCGTGAAACAACAGCTTCTTGTCGCTAAGCATGCCGGATTGGTGGAGCTTGCGCAGCTTCTCGCGTTGTTTCTCCAAACGAAGCAGAGACTTCCCGGGATTATCCTCATCTTCGTCCTCGTCTTCGTCCTCATCCTCATCTTCATCGTTCACATCCGCGGCTTCAGCATTTTTCCACCCATTTTCGGAATCAACCTCATTGTTCTCTTTTTCTGTCATTTTTCGTTACACCTCCGTTTTATTTTTATAAAATTACGTGTAACTATTTGTAATTCATAATTCTAGACTACATGTAAAAGTGTCATTTGTCAATAACTTCCATACCTAATTTATGGTGAATATGGTTTAAATCGTGCAAAAGAAAGTCGGGATTTGATTTCATCTGGGCAACTCGCTGCCGCATTCGAGCGACGAATGGATGCAGTCCACTTTCTGACCGCAGCGGCCAAAAACTAGTTGACAACGGTGAGGGGCACTTCTATAGTAGTAAGTGACATAGTATGGTCTAACCATATTGAATGATCCGCATGTTGTTTTCCTTCCATCGGACGATTACTGGCATGTTCAAGGGACCGTCGACGATGATCTAGCAATAGCGGCATAAGAAACAGAAGGAAGGCGGACGTTATGGAAATTCCGGAACGGATGAATTTGTCCCAAATCGTTAGCGAGCGGATCAAAGGCTATATTTTGGATAACGAGCTGAAGGCGGGGGATAAGCTTCCTTCCGAGAAGCAGCTGATCGAATCGCTCGGCGTCAGCCGGACGGTCGTCCGCGAAGCGTTGAAATCGCTCGAAACGGTAGGGTTTATCAAAATCAAGACGGGGGACGGGATTTACGTCGACGGCTTGTCGCTAAAGCCGGTGCTCGATCAAGTATCGTTTCGCTGGAAGCAGGACGACCGCAGGATGAGGGAACTGCTCGCGACGCGGCGCATTTTGGAGTTGGGTGCAGTAGAGATGGCGATCGAACGATACGACCTGGAAGCGATCGAACTACTCGAGAGCCGCAACCGGGAGATGGCCGCCAAAATCGAGAAGGGCGAACTGCCGATGGAGGAAGACTTGCAGTTCCACCGCGCGTTATTCCGCGCGACCGGCAATGAAACGTTTTTCGAGCTGAGCGAAGTATTGACCGACTTCTTCACGAACATCAGGAAGCTGCATCTCGGCAAAGTCGAAGATTCGAAGAAATCGTGGCTCGAGCACTGCAACTTGATCCGCGCCATTCGGGAGAAAAATACGGCGGGTGCGAAGCAGGAAATGGAAAAGCATCTGAAGCCGCTGCTCAGGTACATGAAAGGTTAGCAGTAAGATGCAAGGAGAGGGCTCTCTCCCGTTTTTAATGGTCTAACCATACTATAGATATATGGAGGAAACATATGGAAGCGTATTGCTGGGAATGCGGTCGAACCGTGTACGACAACCGTTTATACGCATGTCCGGACTGCGGGGGGACGCTCATGCTGCGGTACGGGGGCGTCCGTCCGGATACATTGAAAGACGATTCGCAGCTTGGCTTGTGGAAGTATCGCCGGATGCTGCCCGACATTCCGGAGGCGAATCGGCTTTACTTGGGAGAAGGCGCTACACCTCTTGTCCCGAGCCGCAAAATCGCCAAGCGGCTCCGCGTAGGGGAGCTGTACTTCAAGCTGGAGGGGGGCAACCCGACAGGATCTTACAAAGACCGGATCGCCGCGGTCGGCGTTTCGTGGGCTTTGGCGAACGGGCGGGCCGCTTGCGCGGGAACGACTTCCGGCAACGCCGGTGCGGCCTTCGCGGCCTACGCGGCAGGGGCGGGAATCCCTTACCATTTATTCGTGCTGGAGCATATGGCGGAAGCGAAGCTTGCCCAAGTGCTCGCATACGGGGCTATCGTGCGCAAAGTGAAGGGCTTCGGTACGTACGCCGAAGTCGGGGACCGCGTGTTCGCCCGCATTGTGGATGCGGTGCGGGAATATGACTGGGAATCGACCATTACCGCATTCCGGTACAATCCTTATGCAATGGAAGGGGTCAAGACGATTTCTTACGAGCTGGCCGAGCAGCTCTCCGGTCCGCCGACTTCCGTATATTCGCCAGCCGGAGGTGCGGGGTTGTACGTCGGCATCTGGAAAGGCTTCGACGAATTGAAGGAAATCGGGGCTATACCACATAAGCCGCATATGGTCGCCGTTCAATCCGCCGGCTGCTCGAATATCGTGCGGGCGTACAAGGAATGCGAGCGCGTTCCTTCCCCGGGCCCGTCGACTTCGCAAATATCGGGCTTGCAGGTGCCCAATCCGCCGGACGGCTCCGTGGCGCTCGGCATTATGGCACGAGGGGACGGCTCCGCGATTGCGGTAGACGATGAGGAAATATGGGAGGCGCAGCGAATGCTTGCCGAGGAGGAAGGCATCTTCTGCGAGCCGGCGGCGGCGACGGGACTGGCCGGACTGATCCGGGCCGCGAAGGAACGGGGCGGACTCGAATCGGAGCGCGCCGTATGTATCGTGAGCGGCGTCGGCTTCAAGGACGGCAAAAGACTGCTCGAAATGGTCGCGCACAAATCGGTTCCGCTGCTGGAAGCGGATAACCTGGGAATATGAACCTCCCGCAAGACGCGATCGATAACCGATAACCGAGAAGGAAAGCGAGGCGATCATAATGGCTGCCGTTCGTTTGGCGATTGTCGGGCTCGGAAGGTTCGCTTCCGCTCATGCCCGCGTATGGACGCAATTGAAAGATGTCGAGGTGGTCGCGATTTGCGACCGCAATCCGGACGCGTTTGCGGCTTTTCGGCCGCTGTTTCCCGGTGCGACATGTTATACGGATTGGAAAGAGATGATTGATACGGAAACGCTGGATGCGCTGGACGTGCTTACGCCGGAGCATTTGCACGTCGATCCGGTGCTGTACGCTCTTGCGGCGGGCCTGCACATTTTCGTGGAGAAACCGCTTGCTTCCACTCCCGAAGAAGCGAAGCGCCTCGTCCGGGCGGCCGAAGCGCATGGGCGCGTGCTGATGGTCGGCCACATCCTCCGCTTCGATGCCCGGTATGCCGCGGCCAAAGCGCGGATCGCCAGGGGAGATGCCGGGACGATTCGTTCGATTTACGCGAAGCGCAATAACGGAAAAAAATATTTTCATCTATATAACCGCATATCGCCCATATTCATACTTGGTATTCACGACATCGATATGATGCATTGGCTCATGGATGACGACGTATGCGAAGTAACCGCCGTGCGCTCTTCCTCCGGGCACGAGACGGAAGATATGATTTGGTCGATGCTGAAGTTCGAGCGCGGAGGAATCGGCATTCTGGAGAACAATTGGCTGCTTCCGGACGGCGCCGCTTCGTTCATGGATGTACGTACGGAGATAACCGGCGACGACGGCAGCGTGACGATCAGAGATCCCGAGCGCGGCATGGAGGTCATCGGCGGTACGGCGGCGGAGCATCCGTCGTTTTTGACCGGCTACGAGGTTCATGGAAAAGTAGGAGGCCCCCTCGCCGACGAGCTGGCTCATTTCGTTGATTGCGTCAAGCTCGGACGTCCCTCCGAGCTATTGAAGCCAATCGATGCCTGGAAGGCGGTTCGCGTAGCTTGGGCCGTGCGCGAATCGGCCGTTCAGGGACGTCCGATCCGGCTTACGTCGGAGGACGGGGCGGAATGAGACTGACGGAGCGGGTGAGCGTAATCGGCGGAGGCGGGCTCGGATACGGGTTAAGCAGTTTTTATGATTGCAACGTATATGCGATCGATACGGGGGCCGAAGTCGTCGTGATCGATGCGGGTTCCGGCATCGAGCCGGAGCTGATGTTCCGCCGGCTGGAGGAGGACGGCCTTCCGCCGGATAAGGTAGGGAAGCTTCTTCTGACTCACGCCCATGCGGATCATGGTGGCGGTGCGGCAATATGGAGGGAGCTTTTCGGAGTCGAGGTCGTCGCGGCGGAGCCGACCGCAGGGATGGTGGAGAGCGGAGACGAGGTGCTCACCTCGCTCGCGGATGCCCGCGCCGCCGGGACGTATCCGGATTGGTACCGCCTTGCGCCCTGCAAGGTGGATCGTGTCGTAAAGGCCGGCGACGCGATCCGTTCGGGCGATTTGACGCTGGAGGTTATAGCCGCGCCCGGACATAGCTTCGACATGGTTTGTTACTACTGTCCGGAAATGAAGGCGTTGTTCGCCGCCGACGCTGTATTCGCGGAGGGCAAGTTGGCGGTCATCCGAACGCCGGACTTCTCCATGGGCGATTACCGGAAGACGATCGCGGCGCTTGCGCAGCTCGACGTGGAGCAGCTTTATCCGGGACACGGAGCTGCACTGACCGAGAACGGCGGAGACGCGATAGCTGCGGCACATAGCCGGTTTCTCCAAGGCTTGCCGCCGCTCAGTATAGTTTAAGATTGGGAAGGAGAGCGACCAATGGCCGTTCGAATAGAGATCGACCGTTACGACGCGAAGTCGGCGGCACGGGGAACGAAGCGGAGCTTGGAGCTGATCGCGGATATCGGGCTTGCGCAGCCTCTCGAGCTGCCCGTGCTGCAGATCGAAGGAGCGGAGGCGGGCAAAACGCTGCTAGTACTGGCCGGCGTTCACGGCGATGAATATGAAGGCGTGGAGACGGTACTGCGCCTGTATCGCGATTTGCAGCCGGAGCGGCTGAAGGGATCGCTGATCCTCGTTCCTCAAGCAAACCTGCTCTCTTATCGAGGGGGGACGCGCGTATCGCCGGAGGATGGCGCCAATATGGCGCGGGTGTTTCCCGGCAACCCGGAAGGGACGCCGACGGAACGGATCGCTTGGCATTTGCACCATCGGTTTATCGCGCAAGCCGACTTTATGCTCGACCTGCACAGTGGAGGGACGCATTACGCCGTATCCACACTTGTCGGCTATTACCATAATGACGGCACGGAAATCGGCAGGCGCAGCCGGGCGGCCGCGGAAGCATTCGGCATCGATCTGCTGTGGGCGCATGAAACAATCGCTCCGGGGCGAAGCGTCTCGTCGGCTCTTGCGCTGAACGTTCCGTGGTTATACACGGAAGCGTATGGAGGCCGCCGCATACGGCGCGATGATGCGCAATCGTTTTATGACGGCGCGTTCAGGCTGATGCGCCATCTGGGCATGCTCTCTCCGGAGCAATCCGGAGCGGAGTCGACCGCCGATATGCAGCAGACGGCTTCGCGGCGCATATACGGGGACGGCAATTTCGACGGCTCGGAAACCGCGGAGGCGGACGGCTTCTTCATCCCGGCGGTGTCTTTAAGCTCGGATGTCCGCAAAGGCGAGCGGATCGGAACGATATTCGGCTTCGACGGATCGGAGCTGCAGCACGTATGCGCTTCCCGCAATGGAGTAGTCGTCATGCTTCCCGGGACCCCCGCGGTCCGCAAGGGAGAGCCGTTGTTTATGGTGGCTCCGTCGGACATCAGTCAAGCGTAGCAAAGGAACGGGGGAATCGGAAATGAATGTAATGAGCCTTTTTCGGCTGGATGGCAAAATTGCCGTCGTCACGGGCGGTTCGGGATTGTACGGAGCCCATATTTCCGAAGCGTTGTGCGAAGCCGGGGCGACTGTGTTGATCGCCTCCCGCAACCGGGAGCAATGCGAAGAGAAGGCGGCCGGTTTGCGCGGCCGCGGATATAGCGCGTACGGCGTGCGGCTCGATTTGGCGGACGAAGACAGCATCGGGTCGTTCGTAAGCGAATCGTCGGCCCGCTATGGCGGTATCGATATTTTGGTGAACAATTCCGTTTCGCGGACCGGTCTGAACGACATCGAGAAAACGACTTCAGAAGGCTGGTCGGCCGCACAGCAAGTAAACGGGCTCGGGTTAATGTTGGTGTCCAAAGCTGTCGTAAAGACGATGCGCGAGCGCGGAGGAGGCAACATCATCAATATCGCCTCGATCCAAGGCATCCTCGGACCGCACTTTCCGGTGTACGGCGATACGGGCATGACGAGCGGAATCGAGTACACGTACGCCAAATGGGGAATGGTCGGCATGACGAAGTGGCTGGCCAATTACTACGGCAAGCACAACATCCGCGTCAACTGTATCAGTCCGGGCGGGTATAATCCGGTCGGTACGTCGAACGAGATCCGTGCGGAGGAATTCCTTCGCAATTATATCGAGCGCACCCCGCTCGGTAGAATGGCCGACGATACCGACATCAAGGGAGCTATTGTCTACCTGGCTTCCGATGCATCGAAATATGTGACGGGGCACAATCTCGTCGTCGACGGGGGATGGAGCGGATGGTAAACGGCGAAACGCCTTTCGCCGGGGCGGGCGGCCTGGGGCTGTCCAAGCTGATGCTCGGAACGGCGCAGCTCGGCATAACCGGATACGGGATCGCCAACCGGACCGGTGAGGTTGACGCGGAGGCGCTGCTTGACCGCTGCGCGGAGCACGGCATCAACTGCTTCGATACGGCGCTCGAATACGGCGACGCGGAGCTGAAGCTGGGGCGTTATTTCGAGGGGAAGCCTGCCCCGTTTATCGTTTCCAAGCTGAAGACCGACTTGAATCTCGACTCGGCCGCCTTGGAGAAGCAAGTAACCGGGCGGGTGGAGACGATCTTGGAGCGGCTGCGGCTGCGGACGCTCCCGGCGCTAATGATACACGATCCGGCCGTTCTGGAGGCGTACGGAAGCCGAGTGGCGGAGCTGCTGAAACGGTTGCAGAGGAGCGGGTTGATCGAGAGGGCGGGCGTTTCGCTCGGTGCCAACTCCGATGAGCAATTCGCCTATTG
Organism: Paenibacillus mesophilus; assembly: GCF_005938385.1. Taxonomy (GTDB): domain Bacteria; phylum Bacillota; class Bacilli; order Paenibacillales; family NBRC-103111; genus Paenibacillus_AB; species Paenibacillus_AB mesophilus. Next base: position 39,793 of record NZ_VCRA01000013.1, on the reverse strand, counting down.
CGGCCGCTTGCTGCGCGACGACATTTACGAGGCGATTCAGCTGCCGCTCAACTTGTGGGACCGGCGTGCGGTCGAGTGCGGCGCGCTTCACCAGTTCCGGGAGGACGGTAAAATCGTCGTCGCCCGCAGCGTTTTCCTGCAGGGCCTCTTTTTCCGCTCCGCCGAAGGCTTGCCCGAGCCGCTCGGGACGATAGCCCGGGAAGCATTGAAGAAGCTGGCGGAGATCGCTGACGGGGAAGGGATGTCCGTCGCCGAGCTGGCGATGGGCTACGTGCGGGATACCGAGGGGATCGGCTGCCTGGTTATCGGTGCCGAGCGTCCCGAGCAGATCGACGATAATGTAAAGCTCGTCTCGGGGCCGGCCTTGTCGGAGCGGGCGAGACACAGGCTCGAAACCGATTTTCGCAGCGTACCTCCGGTATTGATTACGCCCGCCATGTGGGTTCAGGCAAAATAAATGCCGGTTTTTGTAATACAACTGAAATATTTCTTTCATCTTCCCTTAATGAAGAGCGCCTATAATAAAAGTCGACCCCCTTTTTGAATATATATAGTTGAAAGACCCGCGGCCCGTTGCTTGCGGGTCTCTTTTTTTGCCGGCTTGTTTTTTTCGCGGCGGAGAGGGTGAGTTCGCGTCCGAATCGTTGTATAATGGAGCAGTCATTATTTTTTGCGGAAGAAGGTACGAGTTCTTTGTCGAAAGATTCGTTAGTCAAAGGTACGATTATTTTGGCGCTGGCCGCGTTAATCGCCCGCGTGCTGGGCGCCGTTCAGCGCATTCCGCTCGTCCACCTGCTGGACGATGCGGGCATGGCCACGTTCTCGAACGCGTTCAACATTTATATGATGCTGCTCGTGCTGGCGACGGCGGGCATTCCGAGCGCGCTTAGCAAGCTGGTATCCGAGCGAAATGCTCTCGGGCAATACGGGGAAGCGCAGCGGATTTACCAGGCCGCGGTCAAGTTCGCGCTGGCGGCCGGTGCCATCATGACCCTTCTCATGGTGCTCGCCGCCCCATATTACGAGAACATATCCGGAGTACCGAACGCGACGCTTGCCATTCGGGCGACTGCGCCGGCGCTTCTGTTGTTCCCGCTCATCGCCATTATGCGCGGCTATTTCCAGGGCAGGCAGCGGATGGCCCCGAACGGGCTGTCGCAAATTATCGAGCAGATCGTCCGGCTCGTCGCGGCGATCGGCCTTGCGTACTTGCTGCTGCAAATCGGCTGGGGACAAGCGTGGGCGGTTGCCGGGGCGTCGTTCGGAGGCGTGGCGGGAAGCGTCGGAGCCGTGCTCGTCATGCTGTATTATGCCGTATTGCTGAAGCGGGAGGATCGCCGCAGCGGCCATGTCGGCAACAAGTCGGCGGCGGCGCTGATGAGCTACCGGGATATTTACGGTAAGCTGTTCAAGCTGTCGGTGCCGATCGTACTGTTCTCGATGGCCGTACCTTTGATCAACGCGATCGATACGACGATAACGGTCGGGCTGCTGCAGCCGGATTTGTCTCACGAGGCGGCGGTTGACGCGCTCGGGATACTCGGCGGCCGGGCCCAGTCGCTTGCGGGCATCCCGATCATTTTGGCCATCGCGCTGAGCCAGTCGGCCGTTCCCGTCATTTCTTCCGCGTTCGCGCGGAAAGACCATGCTTTAGTCAATTCGCAAGCGTCCAGAGCGCTGTACATTTCCGTCCTGTCGGGGCTGCCGCTCGTGCTGGCTATCTGCGTGGCTGCGCGGCCGATCAATATTTTCATGTTCGGCAACGACGACGGCACTGGCATTATCGTACTGCTGACAGCAAGCGCGATGTTCCAGATCGTCATGCAGACGTCGGGCGCGGTTCTGATGGGAATCGGTCAGATGCGTCCGTTGATCGTGCACGTCTGCATCGGTCTTGTAGTCAAGCTGGCGTGCAGCTATTTGCTTGCTCCGGTGTTCGGCATTTACGGCATTATCGCCTCGACGGCGCTTTGCTTCATCGTCATGGCGCAGTTGAACCTCGTTATTTTGCGGAGACATGTGGATTATACGATTCTGGGGAAAAAATGGTTTGGCTTGGCGGTAACGGCTGTACTCGTGTACGCGGCCGGCTTCGGACTCGAATGGGTCACCCATCATTACGTCCAGCCTTTCGGCTACCGCATGAGCCATATGCTTGACGCGGTTATCGTCGGGGGAGTCGTTATCGTCGTTTACGTCGCACTGCTGGCGCTGACGAAGGTCGTTACCGCCGAGGACGCCGCGAGGCTTCCCGCGCCGGTGCAGAAGATCATGCGAAGGTTCAAGCGGAAGCCCGGTACGGCGGGCGGTTGAGATCGTGTAATTTTGCGACGCGAATTTGTAACATAAATGAAATATTTCTTTCATCTGCCCTTAATGTAAGCCGGCTATAATAAAAGTCGACCCCCTTTTTGAATATAAATTTTGGAAAGACCCGCGGCCCGTTGCTTGCGGGTCTCTTTTTTTGTGCCAGCTTGGCGTATCAAATCGTCTGATGCTTCCCGTTCACCGGAATCCTGATCTTCAAATCGCAGCCCCAGTCCGGCAAAGCGCTCGAAATTTTCAACGTGCCGCCCAGGTGTGCGGTACGCTCACGGATGGCCGCAAGCCCGATACCGAACGAACCCGGAGTATAGGGAGCCCCGTTGTTTTTCAGGGAAAAGTCCAATACTTTCTCGTGGCAGAGCAACGTAAATTGGAAGGTCCTTCCCCCGTGCTTCATCCCGTTCGTCAAGCCCTCCTGCAGCGCCTGAAAAATGACTTTTTTGTGTAGTCCGCTTAGCAGGGGCAGCGAACCGATATGCGCATCGATTTCAACTTCTGCGGTTTCCCGGGTAGTATGGATCAATTGCAATAACGATTCCGTCAGATCGTTCTTCATCTCGTCTTCCTTCAGCTTCCTAAGGAAGCGGCGGATGCTGTCCAGTCCTTCGCGCAGCACTTCCTGCGCATTTACAAGCTTCTGGAGAGCGGCGGCCGTGTCGCTTGCCAACAGCCTTTTTACGGCTTCGAGCTGCATAATGGAAGCGGTCAGCGTATGGCCGACCGTATCGTGGATGCGGTGGGTGATGCGGTTGCGTTCCTCCAGAATCGCCACTTCTTCCATTGCCTGAAGCGTTTCCTGCATCGATAGCTGCAGTTGCCGGTTCGTCTCTTCAAGCTCTTCGGTGCGTTCCCTCACTTCTCCCTCCAGAGAAAGAGTAAGGCTCCTTACCCTCAAATGCAGCCGCACACGGGTTAGCAATTCCAGTCTGGAGACGGGTTTCGTCAGAAAATCGTTGACGCCGGCTTGCAGCACATGGTCCATATCCTCGGACAAGCTTTTCGCGCTTAACAGAATAACCGGGATTTCCGAATCGCGGTATGAAGTCCGGATACGCTTGCACAGCTCGTACCCGCTCATCTTCGGCATCATGATATCGGTAATGACAAGCTCCGGCGGTTTTATTCGATGCTCTTCCAACCATTGTAAGGCTTCGGCGGCTCCCGGCATTCGGATCACTTTGTATTCCGGCTCCAGATGCGAGGCGAGGACATCCAAATTGATCGGTTCGTCGTCCACAACGACAATCGTGGGTATGGCCGCATCCCTCTCTTCGCTCTCGCCGTCCTCCGCGGCCCGGTAACTTGGGCCGGCAATCCGGGATTCCGGGACGGGCCTATGGCCGCTTGAAGCGGCAACTTCAGCTGTTGAATCCGATGACTCGGCAGCTTCCCAGAACGGAAGCGAGAAATGAAATGCCGTACCCGCCCCCGGTTCGGATTGCAGCTCGATGTTCCCGCCGTGCAGTTCAATGAGCTGCTTGCTCACGGTCAATCCCAATCCTGTTCCGGCATAACCGGCTTGCCTGACAGCCGCGGCTTGAACGAACGGGTCAAACACCGTCTCCAGCTCCTCCGTAGCTATACCTTCGCCGGTATCCGCCACGGTTACCAACAACAGATTGCCGCGCGCCTCCGCGCTTACTTCCACTTTCCCCTGTATCGTAAATTTGATCGCATTGCCGATCAAGTTGAAGAAAATTTGCTCAAGCCGGTCTTCGTCCGCAGCAACTGGCGGCAATTGGGCCGACACCGTATGGACAAGAGCGATCCCCTTTCCGTTCGCCTGTTCTTCCAGCAGCGCCATTGCGAGCTCGACAACTTGGCGGACATCCACCGGCTTCTTGTGCAGCGACAGATCATGATGCTTGATTTTGGAATGGTCGAGAATATCGTTGATGAGCCGAGTCAGACGGCGACCGCTGGCGATCATGACGGAAAGCCTGCGATCCAGCTCCGGTTCGGAATAACCGTTTCTCTTCTCCAGCAAAGCTTCCGCCATCCCCACCATACCGTACAAAGGCGTGCGAAGCTCGTGAGAGGTCCTTGCAAGAAAGTCATCCTTCAGCCGGTCCAGCTCTAGAAGCTTCTCGTTCTTCCGCTCCAGCTCCTCCGCGTATAACCGGACTTTCCGATGCGTTTCGTCGAACCGAAAAATAAACACGGCTTCAAGACACAGCACGAAGAGCATCGCGCCGAACACAATCTGCGTTTCACTGAAATAGAATGCAGCCGGGATATACTGGATCAGCACTTCATCGTAAGGAAATACATTCACTTGGACATAGTGGAGAAGGGCAAATAGCACGAACAGGGAGCATCCGAGCAGAATCCAGAATGTATCGCGGTCGCGTTCCCGTACGTAGCTCCGGACGAGGATACCGATCGCGGCCGGCATCAAGAGCAGCGCTGTCAACAAAAACCCTTTTTCTATAATCCAATCATAGGTTCCATCATCCACAAATGCGGATATTCCGGCCGCAACCGCGACAATCAGATTGAACCATGCCGAGATTTGATTAAAGGTGCGGAACTTTCCCTTATACACCTCGGATAAGAAGCCGAACAGCGCGAACGCTCCGAGAGGAACCGCCACATTCTGTAGATAAACCAGCAGCGGAGAACCGGTAACATGCAGCAGCAGCTGTGCCCTCCCGATGCTTCCGTAGGCGGCACAAGCCGTTAAAATACCGAAATACAAAAACAACATCATCTTCGGACGTTTGGCCCAGACCAGGAAAGCCGTTACGGATATATGCAGGAACATGATGCAGAAGATCACCCGGACCATGTCACGGGCTATCATATTTTCATAAAACTGTCCTTTTTCTCCCAATAGAAAAGTGCCGGCCAGCGGATCGGAATCGTTCTGGAGCACCCGGATGTAGAGCATGGAACCAGCATCGGAAGGTTCAAGCGGCGCAAACCCCCAGTGCAAGAATTTGCTTACCTTGAAATCCATCGGATCCATATTAAAGTCATAGATCATCCGGGTTTCCACAAACAGCTGGACGTGGTTGTAACCCTGAACGAATAGCTGCGGATCCCTCAGCTTCATCTCTCCGGGCAATTTCGCCCGCAGCCAGTAGTAGCCGTTGTAATCTTCCTTGATAGAAGTGTCCAGTGAAGGCTCGTTCAAAATGCCGATCGGTTGCCAGCCGCCGCTGCTGCCCGCAGCCCGGACAGGAATATCGCCGACGCGGATTTCCCAGCCAATGCCATTCATTGCCGACAAGTTGAGAAAAGCCGTTTGACTCGCAATCGGATTGCGCAATGCCGATACAAGAACCGCGATGATCAAAACGAGAAGGGGCCCATACGCCGCATAACGGAGCGCGCGGTTCATCAGGCGAACAGCTCCTTCAGGCACATAATGGCTTTGACGCGGTCGCTGGTGCCGATTTTTTGGTAAATGACGCTGACGTAATTTTTCACCGTACCTTCGCTCATAAACAACGTCTTTGCGATTTCTTTGTTGGTCTTGCCCTCCAGCAGCAGCTGAATGATGTGCTTCTCCCTATCCGTGAAGGAGATGCCCTCTTTTTTCAGTCGCCCGGTATGGGTAGGCTTCTGCGAACCCGCAGTAAGGAACGATATCCGCGCGGCCAGCTTGCTTGCAACCGAACCGGGCAGCATCAGTTGCCCTGCCACGGCGTCGCGGACGGCTTCGATCAGTTTGTCTGCCTGCAGGTCTTTCAGCAAAAAACCGCTTGCTCCCTGATTGAGACTGTCGATAATATATTCTTCCTCATCAAACGTTGTCAGCATGATCACTTTGGTTTCCGGAAAATCGGCAAGAATGCGCCGAGTAGCCTCGATGCCGTCAACAACGGGCATCTGCACATCCATAAGCACCAGATCCGGACGGGTGTCCCGGACAAGCTCCACCGCCTGCTCTCCGTTGCTCGCCACGGCCACAACTTCCATATCTTTCTCCAGGCTTATAATGGTTTGCAATCCATCGCGCATTAAGATTTGATCGTCGGCAATGACGATTCGAATGTGCGGCATTGTGCACCCTTCTTTCTCTAAAAGCTGATTAACTTGATTATATAGAAAAATCCGCCGCGTGGAATATGATTCTCGAGTATCATGACCGTTCGCATTACCGTAGTCACTAGGAGAATGACCGTCGCTTTTCTACTATTATCGTGAGAGGTTTATTCCCGAGCAAAAGGAGCTGTCATGAATGAAACGAATACCATCTTCCTTCAAATGGGGTGTTTCCGGTTTTCTATGCGGCGCGGTGTTCTTCGCCGGTCTTGCCCAAGCCGCTTCACCTATGACCCAAATCGAAGCAAGTCTCGATTCCTTGAAATTTTTTGTTAACGGACAAAGCAAACCGTCGCAATCCATTCTATACAACGGGAGCACGTATGTTCCTCTCCGCCAAGCAACCGAGCTGACCGGGCAAAACATTTATTGGGACGAAAAGGCGGGAGCCGTCTCCATCGGCAAGCCTTCCGTCGTCATCTATGACGCAACCGGCAAAGAGATCGGGATCGCCACACTGACCCCTTATTCCGGGGGAGTAACGATTGAAATCGAGGTGTCCGGACTCGCACCGGGCAAACACGGCTTCCACATTCATGAGAAGGCGTTCGAGGGCAACGATTTCAAGACGGCCGGAGGCCATTTCAATCCGGACGGCAAGAAGCACGGCCATGATCATCGGGAAGGCCACCACTTGGGAGATTTGGACAATCTAATGGCGAATGCAGAGGGCAAAGCGAGCTTGAAAGCCAACATCGAAGGCGCCACTCTCGACAAAGATTCCGGGAAATCGCTTCTCGGACGTTCCGTCATCATCCATGCCGCCGAAGACGACGGCATTACCGATCCGGCAGGGAATTCGGGCGACCGTATAGCCGGCGGGGTCATTCCTCAATAAGAAAAAGCTTAAAAAAGGAAATATTGGAGGAGAACAAGCAATGAAAGGCTTTTTGAAAAAAATGACGATTTCAGCGCTGATTGCGGCTACGGTGACTATACAGGCTGCGGCGTCTATAGGCTCGGCTGCTGAAAATGCCGATACGCCGAGGGCTGTTGCAGTGGAAGTGGATAGTGCGAAACTGGACGCAACCGCCTATTTGGTGGACGGAAGAACGATGGTTCCGCTAAGAGCGATCTTTGAACGGCTAAATGCCACAATTGAATGGAACGGGGAAGAACGTTCGGTAACGGCGACCAAGGGGACTACAATCATCAAACTGTGGGTAGATCGAACGGAGGCAACGGCGGGAGGCCGCAATGTTACGCTGGATGTGCCTCCAATGCTGATCAACAGCAGCACTTATGTGCCGCTTCGCTTCGTTTCCGAAGCGCTGGGATCACAGGTGACTTTCGACGCCGAACGGGAGACAGCCGTGGTTAAAACGGGCAGCGGATGCGCGGTGTCGGGAGGGCAAGTTCATCAGGGGGCGATCAAGCCCGGCGGGGAAACGTGGGGCGTTTGCGGCAGTCCGCACTTCGTGAAAGGAGATTTCATCGTAGCGGGCAAGGATAGCCCCGTGCTAACGATTGAAGCGGGCGCGGTCGTCCGTTTCGAGAACGGTGCATCCATATCGGTTGGAACCACGGCTCCAGGCGGCTTCGTCATCGAAGGCAAAGAGAATAACCCCGCTACCCTGACAGCGGATACTGCAGGCGCTCAACCGGGCTTCTGGCAGGGCGTTCGTTATTACGAGCAGACCGTAAAGGGCAAAGCTTACATGGAGCATGCGCGCATCGAATATGCCGGCGGTCCGTTCGGGGCGGTTGCCGTCGAAAGCGAGGCGCAGGCGATCGAACTGAAGTTGCTGGACGTAGAAATCAAAAACAGTCTGTATACCGGGCTTTATTTGCAAGGGAACTCGCGGCTTGCAAAAGATAGCGGGAAGGTTCGCATTATTGGCACCAAGTCGTCCGAAGATGGCGGCGGTACGCCGATTATAACCGGGATATCCGGTACGCACAATTTGCCGGACGGCGAGTATAAAGGCAACGAATCGGATGCCATTCTCATCGAATCCACCAATTCGATTGAAACGATCACAAGCAATACGATATGGCGAAATATAGGTATTCCGTATCAAGCGGCACGTTCTTTAACTGTTGACGGCCCTGCCGCTCCGGTGTTAACGATCGAACCGGGAGTCGTTATCATGTGGAATGCCGATACGGGATTATATGTCGGCGGGAGAGAGCGCGGGGGCCTCGTCGCGGTCGGCTCGAAGGATAAACCCGTTCAGTTTACGTCCGATCTGGGACGCGCAGGCGCCTGGGAAGGCATTCACTTTGGAAACAGTGCCGTCGGCAAAAATGTAAAACTGCAGCATACCGTCATCGAGTATGCCAAACGCGGCGTCTATTTCTCAGCCGATCTGGGTCCGGCCATCAAGGATTCCGCTATTCGCAACAACAAAGAATACGGAGTGGTGACCTACGGGGAAAAAGGCACGAACTTTCTTTCGGGATTGGGCAACACGTTCGTGAATAACGGAGCCGACCAAGGCAACGAGTAAGAGGAAGTTTATAACGAAAAGAATCTCCGAAACCACCTCAAGATCTTAACCGAGGCGGGGACGGAGATTCTTTTGTCCCCCAGTAATAATTCGAAGCGGAGGTATCATTTGTATTCCATTGACAAAAGATCATTTACGTAATAATATATTTTTACGTAAACAATAAATTGTATATGGAGATTCCGATGAACGTTCAAGAGCCTTTGGAAATGGTTGTCGTCCACGATCCCGAGCAGGCCGTCGTCTTGCTGAATCCGCTTCGCGCCCAAATATTGGCGCATATGCGGAAGCCCGTATCGGCCGCCGAGGTAGGCAGATTGATGCAGGAGACGCCGCAAAAAATCAATTATCATTTAAAGGCGCTGGAGAAGGTCGGGCTTGTGCGCAAAACGGGCTCGAGACAAGTACGCAACCTCGTCGAGGTGCTGTATCAGGCGATTGCCAAATCATTCGTGCTGTCGGATGCGCTCGGGTTCGAGCCGGAGACGGTCAGGCGGATGAAGGAGGACGGCTCGTTGTCTCATCTCGTTCACTCTTCCGAGAAGATGAAGCGGGACGCGATCCGGCTGATGGAGCGGACGGAGGCGGGAGAGACGGTACACAGCGCGACGCTCTCGGCGACAGTTCATCTCGCCGGCGAGGAGGAGCGGCAGTCCTTCGTACAGGAGTACATGGAGGCGCTTCGTTTGTTGACGGAGAAGTACGGCGGATCGGGCGGCAAAATGGCAGCGGACGCCAAGTCCGGGCAATCCTGCTCGTATGAGGTGCTGGCAGCGGTATATCCGCAAATTGACGAAGGTGAGGATTGATTCGAATGGAAAACGCGAAAAACGACGAGCAAGCCGTAGTCGTATGGAAAACGTCCGTATCCGGTGATAGCGGTACAAGCGGAACCGGCGTGGAGCGGGGGAACGTCGTCCCATTCGGACCGAATGCCGCCGGAACGGACAGCGAGGCCGCGGTCGTATCGCGCTCTTTGCCGGGGCGCTCCGGGGAAGCGGGTTCGGTCATTTATGTCGGCTCCGGATTTTGGGCGCGGAATGCCGGCGGCGCTTCTTCTTCCGCTTCGCCGCGTATGGCGGCTTAGGAACTTTAACGGAATTATCGCCCTGACTGACGACCGGGGCTTTGAACCGGCAAGTCCCGGTCGTCAGAGAGCAGGTACGATATTCCGTTAAAGTTCCTTAATCGATACCGTTCAACATATACAGGAGGTGGAACCATGAGCCATTACGTACCGGTCGTCATCGAGCAAAGCAGCCGCGGGGAGCGGTCCTACGATATTTATTCGCGTTTGCTGAAAGACCGCATCATCTTTGTGGGTACCGAATTCAACGACCAGATGGCCAATGCGATCGTCGCGCAGCTGTTGTTCCTGGCCGCCGACGATCCGGAGAAAGACATCAGCCTCTACATCAATTCGCCGGGAGGCTCGACTACGGCTTGTATGGCGATCTACGATACGATGCAGTTCATCAAGCCCGATGTAGCAACGATATGCGTCGGAATGGCCGCTTCGGCAGGGTCTATCATTCTGGTGGGCGGTGCCAAAGGAAAGCGGTCGGCGCTACCGAACGCGGAGGTGATGATTCACCAACCGTGGGGCGGAACGCAAGGCCAGGCGGCCGATATCAAGATCCGCGCGGATTGGATCATGAGGACCCGGGCGGTCATGAATTCGATTTTGGCGGAGCGGACCGGCCAGCCGCTCGAGAAAATCGAGCGCGACACGGATCGGGACAAATTTTTCACGGCGGAAGAGGCGCTCGCTTATGGGCTGATCGATAAAATCGTGAGGTGAAGGACGAATAAAAGCGCAGCCCGGAGGGCTGCGCTTTAGGCTACTGAGAAAGTCTGCAAAGAGAGGAAGCTATGAAGGCAAGAGGTGGGGGAATGCGCTCCACTTCCGTTAAAATCAAGTTGTTTTTTTGAATTTTAGCGGGTACAACCCGATTTTAAAGTCAGACGCTACGCTTTACGCACATCTCCCTGCCTCCTTTTTGTATTTCAATCTTCTCATTTCGACTTTCTCAACAGCCTGGCGCAGCCCCGAGGGGCTGCGCTTTTATTCGTCCGAAGTAGGAGGGGCCGGAGGCGGCTGGCGTCCGCCGGGAAGCCGCCCGGCCCGGTGAGCGGATTCCCGCAGCAAATATTCCAAGTGAGAATTGACGCTGCGGAACTCGTCGGCAGCCCAACGTTCCAATATTTCGTACAGCTTGGGATCGATCCGCAGCGGAAAGCTTTTTTTACCGGACATGGCGCACCGTCAATAGAGCGAGCCTGCGTTGACGACGGGCTGCGCGGACCGGTCGGACACGATGGACACCATCAGATTGTTGATCATCGCGGCTTTCCGCTCCTCATCCAGGTGCAGACCGTCCTTCTCCAGCTGGGCGATCGCCGCTTGGACCATGCCGACGGCACCTTCCACGATTTTCTCCCGCGCCGAAATAATAGCGGACGCTTGCTGGCGCTGAAGCATCGCGCTTGCGATCTCGGTGGAATAAGCGAGGTGTGTCAGACGCGCTTCGATCACTTCGACTCCGGCTACCGAAAGGCGGCTTTGCAGCTCTTTGGCCAGCTCCGCCGCGACTTCCTCCGTATTACCGCGAAGCGAATAACCGCCGCCGTCGAGGTTGTCGTACGGATATTTGCTGGCCACGTGACGCAGGGCGGTCTCGCTTTGGATTTCCACGAATTGCTCATAGTTCTCCACGTCGAACAGCGCCTTCGCCGTATCGATTACGCGGAATACGACGACCGCGGCGATCTCGATCGGGTTGCCGTCGATATCGTTTACTTTCAATTTGACGCTGTTGAAGTTGCGCACCCGCAGCGATACTTTGCGACGGCTGCTCAGCGGTGTGACGAGCCAGAAGCCGCCATCCCGGACCGTACCCATATATTTGCCGAAGAACGTGATCACATTCGATTGATTCGGTTGGATGACCGTAATCGAGCTGAGCAGCAATACGGCGACAACGATCAGCGGCACGCCGATAACGGGGCGCTCCTGTACGAAGGAATAGACGGCCAAGGCGGCCAGGCCGAAGATGAATAAGATGCCGATAAACCCGTTTACGTGCCAAGTTTTTTTCTCGCTCATATGCAAGTCTCCTTTGTTGTGGGGTGATTTTGTTTTGATATTAGTATGATATCACTTTTTCTATAAAATGTAAAACATAACTTGCATGTAATGTTTCCCATAACTGTTCACGACCCGGCATGCATTGACATTCAAGGCGCTGCGTGCTATAACAGGCTTTAAAAACCGGCCCTTGCTATCGGGTCGGACGGAGGTGCAGCATAATGGAACCGATCAAAACGGAACAAGCTTTCTACGAGGCGATCTCCCAAGATAAACCGACGATTGCCGTATTCAAGACGACTTGGTGCAAAGACTGCCATTATATCGAACCGTTTATGCCGGATGTGGAGAAGGCGTATGCCGACCGCCTCACTTTCATCCAGCTCGACCGCGACGAGCTGCCCGATTTGTGCGAGACGTACAACATCCTCGGCATTCCGAGCTTTATCGGCTTCCGCAAGAGCGAGGAGCTCGGACGATTCGTCAGCAAGCTGCGCAAAACGCGGGAAGAAATCGAGCAATTTCTCGATCAAGTGGTGGAGGCGAGCAAAGCTTCGGCGAAATAAGCCGCTCGCAGCCGCAACATAGCAAACAAGCCTTGCCTGACGTAGAGACAGGTAAGGCTTTTGTTTTTCGAAAATAAGAGTGGTTTGCAACCCTTGCTGGCGACTCTTATTTCGGGAAACGAGCGAAGCAAGCGTCAAATAAGAGTCGGAAAGACCGCAATTTCCATTACGATCGGGCATGCGCATCGCAGCGATCCATTTTCGTTGCACTAACTGGGGCCGGTCAATGTCTCCGCTTTCCCTTCCATTCCCGCCGCGTACTCGGCAAGATAATGCCGGAAACGTTTGGCGACGGGAGACAGGTAGCTGTTCTTGTTCCAAGCGAGTCCGATCGTCCTGCGGCAGTCCGGCTCGTTAACGCTCAAGCGAACAATTCCCTCCATGTCCACGCCTTTAATATCGGGAAGCAAAGTAACCCCGAGCTTCGCTCTGACAAATCCCATCAAGGTCACGACTTCCTCCCCTTCGAACAAGATCCGGGGCGTTATGCCAGCTTGCCTGTACAACCGGTCCATAATCGTCCGGGTACCGTAGCCTTGCTTCAAGGCGATCACTTGGCTGTCGGCAAGCTCTTGCAACGATATGCGAGAGCGGTTCGCCAGTTCGTGACCGGCGGGCAAGAAGGCGTATAATTCCTCCGTCCATAACGGCTGCCATTCGACAGCCGGGCCCGATTCCGTTACCATGGACAAACAAAAGTCGATGTCGCCGGCTTCCAGTTGATCCAGCATAACCGCGGTGGCATTCTGAAAAAGCTGAAAATGTACTCGCGGGTAACGACCCAGAAAGGCGCTGACCATATTCGGAACGAACGACGCCCCGAGCGATTTCAGAAAAGCAAGCGAAACGGTGCCGTGCTCGGGATCGAGCAGATCGATCATTTCCTGCTTCGCCTGCGCCAGCTCCTGCAAGCTTCGCGACGTTTTGGCATAAAACTCCCGTCCGTACCGGTTGAGCACGACTCCCCGGCCTTTCCGCTCGAACAGCTTGACGCCCAGCTCCTCCTCCAGCTTCGAGATCGAGCGGCTCAGCGCCGATTGCGATACGGAAAGCAGCTCCGCCGCCCGCGTAAAATGCTCCACCTTGGCGATCGTATGGAAATATTCGAGCTGCTGCCATTCCATCTTGATTCCCTCCGATCCGACTAATCGATTACATTTTATCATTAAAATCATAAGAATTATACATTAGACACATGGTTCGAACGGTGGTTTAATTAACGTAAAAGAGCTCCAGGAAAGGAACGACGATGACTGTAGAGATTGTAGCGACCCTATTCGCCGTCGGACTTCTCCTCGGGTTTGTAGGTGCGGGCGGGTCTGGCTTCATCATCGCCATCCTAACGGTTGGCTTCGGATATCCGATTCATACCGCGCTTGGAACGGCGTTGTCGGCGATGGCGTTCTCCTCCTTGTCGGGGACGATCAGTCATTACCGGGAAGGCAATATTTCGCTCGGCATAGGGGCTGCGGTGCTTCGGGGCGATGGGTGCTGTCATCGGAGCCCGCTATTCCGCCTACATCCCGTCCGACGAGCTGAAATGGTTTACGTCGGGCATGTTGTTTTTGTCCGGTTTCGCGCTGTGGCTCCGTATGTTTATCGTGTCCGGGCAAAAGGTTGCCGGCTCCGCCGCGGCATCGGGGCGCAAAGGCTCAAGATTTTGGCTGCAGGCAATCGGGATCGGTGTCGTTACGGGAACATTGTCCGGTTTGTTCGGCATCGGCTCCACTCCGTTCATTCAAATCGGTTTATTGGCCGTGATGGGCATGTCGGCGCGCCACGCCGCGGGGACTACGATGCTAGTCATTCTTCCGATCGCGATCTCCGGGGGAGCGGGCTTTCTGTACGCGGGACATCTCGATATTCCGCTGCTCGCGGAAGTAGTATGCGGCACGATGCTCGGTACATTCGTCGGCGCCAAATTTACGAAGCGTGTTCCCGTTTCCATGCTGAAAACGGCGATGGTGCTCGTACCGATGATTGGCGGCTTTATTTTGCTGCTGTAACGAGACTGTCGATTAATTTGTGAGTATAGGAGTGGAAAGTGAAAAGGATACCTTCTGGCGAGTTTTGGATTTAAATTCCAACCGCTGAATCCTTATCAATCAAGGAGTTTAAAACAAACTGTCTGAGCAGAAGAAGGTATCTTTTCACTTGGAACGGCGTGTTTTCGCTCCGCTAACAGTTAATCGACAGTCTCATAACTCTAAAGAAGGAAGTGAAATCGATGCTCAAATGCGGAATGAGCGAAATCGTCATTACGCCGAAGCTGGGAAGCCCGATTCCGGGTTCGGTCGGAGACCGATTTGCATCGGGAACGAAGGACGATTTGAATGCGAAATCGCTAGTAGTCGAGACGGAAGACGCCGTCTTCGCCATTGTCGCGCTGGATGCGATCGATGTTCCGCGGCGACTCGTCGAAAGTGTGAGGAAGCGGGTATTCGCAAGCACCGGAATTCCTGCGGAGCATGTCATGGTGTCGGCGACGCATACGCATACGGGGGGACCGACCATTCGAACGAGCTTCGTAAACGCCGTGGACGAGTCGTATTTGACGTGGCTCGCGGACAAGGCGGCGGATGCCGTCGTCATCGCGTACACGCGACGCTCGGAAGCCCGCATCGGCTGGGGTCGCGGCCGCGAGGCGGATATCGCCTTTAACCGCAGGTTCCGGATGAAGGACGGCAGCGTACGGATGAATCCCGGCGTCGGCAACCCGGATATTATCGAGCCGGTCGGGCCGATCGACCCGGAGGTTGTCGTCGTCCGCATCGACGATGAATCAGGCAACCCGATAGGCGTCGTAACGAATTATTCGTGCCATGCTTGCGTCGTAGGCGGAACGGAGTACAGCGCCGATTACCCGGGCGAGCTCAGCCGTACGCTGAAACGGGTATTGGGACCCTCTATCGTCAGCCTGTTCCTGCAAGGCGCAAGCGGCGATATTAACCATATCGACGTCAGCGGCCGCTTTCCTACCGCGAAGCCGGGACACTATGCGGCAATGGGCAACATATTGGCTGGCGAGGCGATGAAAGTACGCGAGAAAACGGACGTCACCGATCGGCTGAGCGTCGCCGTCAAGACGGGCTATGTTCCGGTCCGGTTTCGGACGCCGACAGAGGCACAAATCGCCGAGGCGCAGCAAGTTCTCCAGACGGCCGAAGGTGGGGCGCCCGCAACGGAAGTGAAGTTCGCGAAGCAGATCGCGGAGCTGTCCGGGAGACCGCCAAGGGAAAGTGCCGAAGCGGAAATTCAAGTTATCGCACTCGGGGATCTGGCCATCGTCGGCGTACCGGCAGAACTGTTCGTGGAATTCGGTCTGGAAATCAAGCGAGGTTCGCCATTCCCCTATACGATCGTGAACCAGCTTACGAACGGATCGGTCAGCGGGTACGTGTGCACCCGGGAAGCGTACCGCCAGGGAGGCTACGAAACAAGGCTCCGAACGTACAGCAGGCTGCAGGAGGAGGCCGGGGATTTGTTTGTGGACCAATCGATGCTGCTGCTGGACGAATTGAGGTCGCACATGCTGTAGAGAAGTTGTCTATTCGACGGAATGCGACTAACGGCTTCAAGAAATAAGCAAAAATCGATAAAATTTCGTTCAATTCCTTCTGTATCGTTCCAAAGGCTTATGGTAGTATGAGACTATATGCATATAGGAATGATTGGAAGGAGGTGGAGCGGAGGCATATGCCTTATTCGAGCAAGAGAAGTATACATAGTGGCTTCTATCGGGCCTTTATCATGATGCTGATTTGTTGTATCGCCATCATTCCCGGTATTCAAGCGGCCAGCGCCGATTCGGCACCTCCCGTCGCGCTCCTGTACCCGCTGGAGACGGTTAGCGTTCAGCCCAACCAGCCGGTATATGTACAGGTGGCCGCGCTCGGTTGGAGCGGCGTTGAAATCCGGGAGGGAACGCAAGTCGTCGGCTCAAGCACGGGCTCGGGGCCGAATCATTCGGTTGCGGTAACGTTCCAGACGGAAGGCGTTCATATTTTGGAAGCCGTCGGCACAGCCGGGCCGATCCACAGCGCTCCGCGTCGGCTTCCGCCGATAATGGTGAAAGCCGGCGCCGTAAGTATTGCGGATATCGTGCCGATCGCAAGGCAGATGTCGATCTACGTGCCGGATTTTAACGGCGACGGCAATACGGCCGATAAGAGGAACGATCTTAAAGCCGCCCTAGGCTTGATCCGTCCGCCGGCACACCCGG
Organism: Paenibacillus mesophilus; assembly: GCF_005938385.1. Taxonomy (GTDB): domain Bacteria; phylum Bacillota; class Bacilli; order Paenibacillales; family NBRC-103111; genus Paenibacillus_AB; species Paenibacillus_AB mesophilus. The sequence goes on along the minus strand of NZ_VCRA01000013.1, from coordinate 23,092 downwards.
AACCGGTCTCCGGTTACGTAATTCAGCCCGGAAGCGAGTTCGGGGCAATCCGGATCGATTACGTTCCGCAGAGCGGCAGCCAGCTCTACTATGAGCTGACCGCATCGAGCCCGGACATCCCTTCCGTCGGGTCCACGGTCCAAAGTACGCTTTATGGGCCACCGGGTACGGACATTCTCGGGGCCAACGGATACACGTACTTGGCCTTATCGGAAGCGGACGCTCAAGGGAAAGTGATTCGGTTCTCACGCATCAAGCTGCACGACGCGATGTTTATGTCGAGCCTGACCGGCAGAGTGCTGGATTGGAACGACAGCCCGTTTCACGGAGCGACATTGGAATTCAGGGCCGGAGCGGATAATACTACCGGTAACGTGGTCGCTACGACCTCTGTCGACGGCGGAACCGGAGAATTCAGCGTCGACTTGCCTGTTGGTGATTACACGGTCAAATTGATAGCCGCAGGATACGAGCAAAGTCTCTTTAGTGCCACGGCATCGAGAAGCACGACCAATTCTTACATATGGACAGCCATATCGGAGCTGCAACCCGATCAAATCCGGATCGTGCTTACTTGGGGAGCGGGGGCGAGGGATCTCGATTCTCATCTGCTCGGACCGGACGGCAACGGCGGCATATTCCACCTGTATTATGCGAATAAGGTCACGTCCAGCACGTACGGTGAAATCGCCAAACTCGACAGGGACGATACGTATTACAACGGCACGGAAACCGTCACCGTCACGACAGTCAACCGGAACGTATACGGCACATTCAACTACTATGTGAACAACTACAGCTGGAATGAAGGCTCGCTCAGAGGATCGGGCGCCAAAGTCGAAGTGTACGTCGGCTCTCTGTCCGGAGACGGCAGCGGTATTCACGAAACGCTGATCAAATCGTACATGGTTCCGACCGGCCTGGGACAAGAGCGATACTGGGAAGTGCTTCACTTGATCGTATCGGAAAATGAAGTATTGGTTGAAGACAGGAATCAGCTGAGGGAGACGAGTCCGATCCTGACGAAAATAACGGGGGCGGATACTTCCGGCGGTTCTCTGAACTCATTTAGGCTTTATTATTTGAGCGATGCCAACCAGGTGCAGACCGAAGATCTGCAAATATCGGCTACATTGGACGGCTTACCGTATGTGCTCGGCGGATTGCACTATAATAGTTCAAATCAAATCATAACCTTCGATCCGGTACCGACTGCGGAATCCGCCCGTCAGCTTGTCGTCACCGTCAACGCGGCACCGTCTTCGAAACGGCTAATCCCAGGAGCGGCGACAGCCACGTTCACGATACCGGCGGCCAAGACGGCTATCACGGGACTGAATATGACCTTGATCGGATCGGGCTTGGATTACAAGACTTTCAAGGCCGACCTGACTTTTGCCTATCCGACGGTAACCGGACTGACCTATGACAACGATTTGTCGGTAACGGCTTCCGTGTACAACACGGTAACGGGCGCGACCTATGCGAACACGGCGCTGGCCAACGTCGCTCTAAATCCGGACGGCAGCGGATGGAGCTTGACATTCGATCTGAACCGTTTGGCTAACGGGCTCCCTTATAATACGGGCATGCTTCTTACGCTGACTGTCACGGCCAAGCCTTCGTCAGCAGCGATTACCGGTTCTGCCACGTATGTTACGGCGTTCGATTTCCCTCTCCTTGCGCTCGGGGAAAGCAACCCTTTTGCAGCGCTTGCGCTAATGCCGCCTCCCATGGCAGGAGTAGCGCCATCGTGAGCGGCTGCCGGATAGAGAGCCTTCCTTAACGGGAAGGCTTTCTACTTTTTTGCACGCCTCGCCGTTCCCAGACGTTCACATTTCCGAAATGGATTTGCCCGGAGATAATCGCTATAATTGGTTTGACGCAATTTTCGACTTTATCGGAACGCGATTGACTTATAAAGAAGGTGCATCCGCGATGGGTAAACGGTTATACGGATTGTCGCTCGCTTCGGTGATCGGGATGGGACTCGTTCTGCTGATGGGGGCGCTCGTGACCAAGACGGGATCGGGAGATGGCTGCGGAACGGACTGGCCGCTCTGCAACGGCAAATTCGTACCGGCTTATACGATCGAATCGATGATCGAATACAGCCATCGTTTTGTCAGCGGGATCGTGGGATTGCTGGTGCTCGGCGCGGCCGTTGCGACTTACGTATGGTTGCGGCACAGCCGGGAAGCGATGCTGTTCGCTTTCGGCGCGTTGTTTTTTACGGTTTTGCAGGCGATTCTCGGCGCCCTTGCCGTCATATTTCCTCAATCCGATGCGGTTATGGCGCTTCACTTCGGCTTCTCGCTGGTAGCTTTCGCCACATCGCTGTTACTCGCTGTAGGCATTAGGACTGGCGCTTATGTGCCGCAACGGGCCAAGGCTTCCATTCCGACCGGCAGCGCTCCGGCCAAAAACACGCGTGAAGTGTTGAACATTACAGCGGGCATGCGCAAGTGGATTTGGGGAGCGACTATTTACAGCTACATCGTCGTATACGTCGGCGCTTTCGTCCGGCATACCGAGTCGTCAGGCGGCTGTCTGGGCTGGCCGCTGTGCAACGGGGAAGTCGTTCCCGCGCTGGACGGGGCGACGGGAATCGCTTTTGCCCACCGGGTCGCGGCAGTATTGTTATTTGTCGTTATAGCCATTATTGCTTATAAGGCATCGAGACCGGAAGGCTCCTCGCGCCTGCTCCGCGCCGCATCCAACTGGGCGCTGCTGTTGACCGTTCTGCAAATATTCAGCGGAGCATCCGTCGTATGGACGCTTGCCTCGGACTGGTATTTGCTAACGGCACTTCTGCACGTCGTGCTCGTATCCGGCTTGTTCGGGGTACTGTGCTATATGAGCGTATTGGCATGGCGGTCGGCCCGGCCGGCCGGAAGCCCGGATCGCTCCGCTTAATGACGCGGGAGAGGGATTCAGAATCAGGCTTGCCCGATGAAGGGAGAACGTTAATGAATTTTACGAATCTGCGCACGTTTATCGACGTGCTTCGGACGGAGCGGGATGTCGCGGTTATAACCGCTCCCGTCGACCCGTATCTCGAAATCGCCGAAATTCACCGGAGAGTGATCGAAGAAGGCGGCCCCGCCCTGCTGTTCACGAATGTGAAAGGAAGCCCGTTCCCGGTGGCGACCAACTTGTTCGGCACGAGCCGAAGAGTCGATCTCGCCTTCGGTCCGAAGCCGGAAGCGATTATGAACCGGTTGATGAAGGCCAAAGATACGCTCATTCCGCCGACGCCGAAAGCGCTCTGGAACGAAAAGGACTTATTGTTCGATCTGATGAAGGTCGGCATGAAGACGCTGCCGCATTCGCAAGCTCCGGTGCTTGAAGTGTGCGACCGGAACGATCCGCTGTCCAAGCTGCCCGCTCTGACCAGCTGGCAAGAGGACGGGGGCCCGTTCGTCACGCTTCCGCTCGTCTATACGGAGCATCCGGACGGGAACGACCATAACTTGGGCATGTACCGGATGCAAATTTTCGACGGCAGCACGACCGGGATGCATTGGCAAATCCATAAAGGCGGCGGCTTCCATTACCATGAAGCGGAGAAGCGGAACCGTCCTCTTCCCGTAACCGTCTATCTCGGAGGTCCGCCCGCCCTGATCGCATCGGCGATCGCGCCGGCTCCCGAGCATTTGCCGGAGCTGCTGCTGACGTCGCTCATTCTCGGGCAGAAGCTGCCGATGGCCGATAATCCGCTTGGCGGGCACCGGCTCGTCGCCGAGGCCGAATTCGCCATCTGCGGAGAAGTCGCTCCGCATGTGCGCAGACCGGAAGGGCCGTTCGGCGATCACTACGGTTATTATTCGCTGCAGCACGATTTTCCGGTATTCCAGGTTAAACATATGTTTCACCGCAAAGATGCGATTTATCCAGCCACGATTGTCGGGAAGCCGCGTCAGGAAGACTATTACTTGGGGGAATTTCTCCAGCGGCTGCTGTCTCCGGCGTTTCCGCTCGTCATGCCTGGGGTGAAGCAGTTGTGGACGTACGCGGAAACCGGCTTCCACCCGCTCGCCGCCGCCATTGTACGGGAGAGCTACTCGCGCGAAGCGCTCGGCTCGGCGTTCCGCATTCTCGGGGAAGGGCAATTGTCGCTGACGAAGTTTCTTATTTTGACGGACGAGTCCGTCGATTTGGCCGATTTCCGCTCGCTGCTCACGACCGTGCTGGAGCGGTTTGATCCTCATACCGACTTGTTTATTTTCAACAACACGTCGCACGATACGCTAGACTACACCGGACTGAGACTGAATCACGGCAGCAAGGCCGTGCTGCTTGGCGTAGGGGAACCGATGCGGGAGCTGCCTCATACGTACGAAGAAGGCCAAATGGACGGGATAAACGACGCGAAGCCTTACTGTGCCGGCTGTCTGGTCGTCTCCGGGGCCGCCTACGAGGAAGATCCGGGGCTCGCTGAGCGCATAGTCGACCGATATGGCGACAAACTAAGCCGATGGCCTCTTGTCGTGCTTGCCGACGATACGGCAATCGTGGACGGGCAAACTCCGTTTCTGTGGACGGTCTTTACCCGGTTCAATCCGGCAACCGACATCTTTGCGAAAAGCCGGGTGCAGAAGCACCATCTCAGCTTCGAGCTGCCGATCGTCATCGACGCGCGGATGAAGCCCGGATATCCGGACGAACTCATTCCCCGCGAAGATATCGTGAAGCTCGTTTCCGACCGTTGGAAGGAATATTTCTCCTGAGAGCTTTCCGAGAAAGCCGGCATCGTATGATTAACCGAAGGCGGTGACCGAATGTTCAGAGCTTGGTTTGACGAGCCGAAACGCGTCGATTCCGGTTCGCTGCTGAAGGCCGTATCCGCGCTGGGTCTGTATCGCAAGCTGCTTACGCAGCTGATCGACGAGCAAACTCCGCAGTGCGGCAAGTATACCCGTTACGAGCTGTGGGCGCGCGGCTTGACCAATGCGCTGGACGAGCTGGAACAGAGCGTATATTGTGCCGCCAAGTTCCGGGAAGGCGTAACGCAATCGCTGGAAGAGAACATGTCGCCCGAGGAAAGGGACGATTACCGCAGGCACGTCTATTTTTACAAAAACGGCTTCATCCGGGTGTTCTCGATTCTCGACAAGCTCGGCTACTTCTTGAACGATTTGCTGCGTCTTCGGGCCGAGAGGGTCAAGCAGAAGTTTTCGTACTTTACCGTCCTACGGCAAATGCAGCATCGCCATGCGGAGCCGCGGCTGCTCGAGCCTCTGCTCGATATTAAAGAGCGGTATCAAGATCCGATGGGCAGACTCCGCCAGCGGCGCAATATGGAAATTCATCTGGTCAATACGGAAATGCTCGACGATTTGCTCCATATCGACCTGTGCCGGGCCGACCGGAGCTATATCGAGAATTTGAGCGCCAATATGGACGATTTGACGGAAGGCTTCGAGATGGTTTGCAAGACGGTGGCGACCGTTTTCGACTACGTATACGAACGCAAGAAGGCGTAACCGCGATTGAACGATGGAGAGAAGGAGGAAGCTCCCATGCTTCATGGCAAAATCGCGCTGATTACAGGGAGCGCGAAGGGGCTCGGCAAGCGGACCGCCCTCGCGCTGGCCGATCTCGGCTGCGATGTGGCGATCAACTACGTGAACAGCGAGAACGAGGCGTACGAGCTGGCGGACCGGATCCAAGCGAAGGGTGTCCGGGCGCTGGCCGTCCGGGCCGATATCGCAAGCCGGGACGATAACGTCCGCATGATCGAAACGATTGCGCAAACTTGGGGCCATGTCGATATTTTGGTGAACAATGCAGGGCCCTTCGTGCGGGAGCGCCGGACATTCGACGAATACGGTCTCGACGAAATCGATTATATGATGCGGGGCAATCTGCTCGGCGTCATGCAGCTCGATCGGCTTGTGCTTCCGGGAATGCGGAGCAGCCGCTGGGGACGCATTATTCATTTCGGCTTCGGGAGAGCTTCGGAAGCGAGAGGCTGGCCGCACAGGGCCGCTTATGCAGCCGCCAAAGTAGGGCTCGTTTCGTTGACGAAGACGCTGGCCGAAGAGCAAGCGGCGTTTGGTGTAACCGTTAACATGGTATGTCCCGGCGACATACGGGGGATTAACAAAGAAAAGGGAATCGCCGAGGTCGCTCATCTGAGCGACGAGGAGTTTCCCGGCATCCGGCCCGGCAGCGGGGAAGATGTCGCCCGCGTCATCGCGTTTCTGTGTATGCCGCAGTCCGATTTTCTGACCGGCAACGTGATGGAAGTGTCGGGCGGCTTCGATCCGATCCGCAGCATTGCCGCGCAGCAGCGGCAAAACGATGCCCGCCGGTCGAATTGACGGCGGGGTGCACCAAACCAACCTTATTTTGGAATAACGTTAGCCGGTATTCAGGAGCTTTCTCCCGAATACCGGCTTTTCGTCCGTCACGCCGGCGAACCGGATATTGGAAGCGCAATGGAGAGCAGGCAGCCTGAAGCGGGGGAAGCCGGACCGATCCCGACAGTCCCTCCGAGCAGGTGGATGCGTTCCATCATCGCGGTCAAGCCGAAGCCTGGCTTCCCGTTTGCGTACGGCAAACCGTCATTGACGAGCGAGAAGCGGATCGCTTCGTCCGCGACGGTCAGCTCGAACCGGAAGCGGCTGCACCGGCCGTGGCGGATGCCGTTCGTCAAGCCTTCCTGCAGCGCGTGATACAGCACGCGGCGGGTCAAGCCGTTCAGCTCCGGCAGTGCGCCGATCGCAGTCTCGATCACGACGCCCGTCGTCTCCTCCGTATCGCGGATCAGCTCCTTCATCGCCGGTATGAGCTCGAACGCCGTCCCTTCGTCCTTCAGCAGCCGCACGGACACGCGGATGTCGTTCAAGCCTCTGCGCACGAGCTGCTGCGCGTTCATGAGCTTCTCCTTCGATTGGGCCAAATCCCGTTCGGCCAGCTTGTGAGCCGCCTCCAGCTGCACGATCGCAGCCGTCATCGTATGGCCGACGACGTCGTGAATTTCGTGGGCGATCCGGTTGCGCTCCTCCAGCACGGACAGCTCGGCCAGCGCCTCGGCGGTTTCGCGCACGGAGCCCGCGAGCGACCGGTTCGCTTCTTCCAGCTCCTTCGTCCGGCGCTCCACCAGCTGCTCGAGGGAGCGGTGAAACTGGAGCAGACGAAGCTGGATGGCAACCCGGGCGAACAGCTCTCGTTGGGTGAACGGCTTGGGCAAATAGTCGTTCGCTCCCGCATCGAAGCCTTCCTCCAGATCCGTTACCCGGTTTCGTGCGGACATGAGAATGACGGGCAGCTCGTTTTCGTTCCAATCAGCGCGTATTTTTTGGCATACCTCGTAGCCGGTCATTTTCGGCATCATCACATCGAGCAGCACCAAGTCCGGCCGGATTCCCGATTCGAGCAGGGCGAGCGCCTCGGGGCCGTCCTTTGCCTGAAGGAGCCGGCAGCCTGCGCTTTGCAAAAAATTTAGCAGTACCCGGATGTTGACCGGCTCGTCGTCGACGATCAGCAGAAGCGGGGGATCGCCGCTTCCCGTGCCTTCGATCTCATACGCCATAGCGCCGGGATCGGCAATGGCTGACTCATCGGATGCGCTAGACGACTCCTCGAATACGACCCGCGACACCTCGGCCGGCGGTTCGCGTTCCAAGCCGCCCGTTGCCGGCCGCTCTTCCGTATGGAGGAGCGCGAAAGAAATGACAGTGCCCCGGCCGAGCTCCGAGCTTGCCTCGATCGTGCCTCCTTGAAGCTCCACGAGCCTCTTGGAGATGGATAGTCCGAGCCCCGTACCTCCTTCGGAGCCGTCGCTTGCGGCGAACGGTTCATACAGCGCGTCCAGCTTATCGGGGGCTATCCCTCTGCCCGTATCCTCAACAGTAATCCGCACGAAGGAATGTTCTCGCTCTGCCCGGATCGTTACGCTGCCGGAATCGGTATATTTGATCGCATTGCCGATCAAATTGTACAAAATTTGCTCCAGCCTGCCCGGATCGCCCCATACGGCGGCGCAATCGTCCGAAACGTGGAGTGCCGTACGCAGTCCTTTGCGGTCGGCGGCGGGGGACAGCATCGCCAGGACAATACCCGCGACCTGGCGTACATCGACAGCCTCCGGCCGGAGGCGAATATCCTGATGCTTTAGTCGGTACAAGTCTAAGATGTCGTTGACGAGCCGCAGAAGCCTGTTGGAGCTCGACAGGACGAGCCGGAGATTGTCACGTATCCGCTCGTCGACCGGGCCCGCGGCACCTCCAAGCATCGATTCCGTCAAGCCGGCGATGCCGTGGAGCGGCGTACGCAGCTCATGCGAAGTAGTCCGCAGGAAGTCGTCTTTCAGCCGGTCCATGCGGACAAGCGTCTCGTGCTGGGCGGCCAATTCCTCCGCATACCGCTTCGACTGGCGGTACACGTCGAGAAACCGCTGGACGAGCACCATGACGAGGCATCCCATAAAAAGCAGCAGACCGAACGGCAGCCCCTGTGAAAGCTTGTCGTGCAGGTACGGGGAAAACCGGGCGATAGCATCCGACATCGCCGGGTAAGCGATGAAGACGATGTGGTTGAGAAACGACAACACGAGAATGCCATACCCGAGCAGCAGCCATTTGACCGACGGGGAGCGGTCTTTCCGGTAATGACGGATCAAGCTGACGCTAACGACGGTAAAGACGGGAACTATGCAGTAAGGCAAGTAGTCTACAAGCAATTTCCGGTACAGCTCGACAGCCGTCGCAGCGGCGGCCGCCGTCACGATCGAATAGGCCAGCCAAAAGCCGACTACGGCTTTGTTTAGACGGCTCCGCATGTTGCCGAGCGCCTCGGCATAAAACCCGGCAAAGCCGAGAATGCCGAGCGGAATCGCCAAATCCCGCCAGTAGTATATGCCGTGCATATCCGTTAACCACATCGGCGTCGCTCTTAGCCAATACAGTCCGGCACCCGCCGAGAAAGCGAACAAGGCGAACCAGAGGAAGATGCGCTCTTGCGGCCTTCGGAGGTAGAGCAGAGTCGCAATGCCCGCCGCTATCAGAAGCGGGCCGGAGCAGAACAGGAGCAGGGCGTCGAACTCCAGCTGGTATGCGAGAACGGCCGTACGCTCGCCTACATAGTTCCATACGTGCGGGAGACTCGAATGATCCCAAGGCAGACGGAGCATAATCTGCTTTCCGGCGTCTTGCTCGTGAAGACGAACCGGATTCAGGGGGACGGCGGGATTCACGTAACGCTTGACCCCGTCCGCGTTATAGGCATACACGCTCTTGCCGTCCACAAAAAGCTCGATCCCCTTGACGCCCCAGACGAACAAGTAAGGGTCCCGCCATGGAAAGGCGTTCGGCATCGTTTTGCGAAGCCACAGCGTCCCTTTGTAACCAGGCAAACTTGCGACAGCTTCGCTATCGAACGGCTCCCATCGGTCCGTATCGGCCGGACGTTCTCCCCGATACTGCTCCCAGCCGATAGCCATTGTGCTGAGCTTCCAATCTTGATCGGGAATGAACGGATTGTTCTCGCTCCTGTCCGCCAGCCCGGGAATAAATGCGGTGACGAAGGCAAATGCGATCAGAAGCAGCAGCAGCGGCATGACGGCGGTTTTGGCCCGGCTCACGGCGTTTCGGACTATCGTCTCACGTAGCATCCCGCAGCAGCAGCTCCTTCAGCTTGGCGATCGCGGCTTGCCGGTCGCTCGTACCGATTTTGTTATAAATGACGCTGATGTAATTGCGGACGGTACCTTCGCTCATGAACATGGCGCCCGATATTTGCTTGTTCGTATGCCCTTCGAGCATGAGGAGAATCATTTTGCGTTCGCGTTCGGTCAGCTTCAAGCCTTGTCTTCTCAGCACCTCCTCGTCGAAGGCGTCGGAGCTTTGATCCGAGAAGACGTGCAGACGGGACGCCAGCTTCGCCGCTATCGAGGCGGGCATGATCAGATCGCCCCGGACCGCATCGCGCAGCGTCTGGACGATTTTGTCGGACGGCATATCCTTGAGCAAAAAGCCGTTCGCTCCTCCCGCCATCGCGTTCACGATGAATTTGTCTTCGGCGAACGTCGTCAGCATGAGAACGATCGTATCCGGGTAGTCCTTCTTGATTTTTTTCATGCTCTCTATGCCGTCCATGACCGGCATCTTGATATCCATCAGGACGACGGCGGGGCGATGCGCGGCAACCGCCTCCAGCGCCTCCTGCCCGTTCTCGGCGACGGCGACGACTGTGATGTCCGTCTCCAGATTCAATATTGTCTGCAGACCTTCCCGCAGCAGCGTCTGGTCATCGGCTATAAGGATCGTGATCATGAAACGGCAAACCTTCTTTCGCAAGATCGATATCGTTCATCTATTCATATGCATCGGAATAAACCGTTTGTTTGTTTAGGCGTCATTGCCATTATGACAAAAGTGGTGACAGTCCGTCACTTGTCGGAAAGTCCTGACGCTTATACGATGATCGGGTAGGATCGCCGACGGTGAACCGGATATTGTGGCGGGATCTGAGAGGAGTGGGGAGATGTTGAAACGGACAAAACGGCGGTCGACCGCTATGGCGCTTGCCGGAGCGCTGCTGCTGACGCAAATCGCGACAGCGGCGCCTGCGGCGGCTGCCGGAGAAGGTCAGGTGCTGACCGTCTATGACGATAAGCTGTCCGCCGAATTTGCCAGCTACGGGTGGGCGGATACCGAGCTGGCCGAGACGCGTGTCGTGCACGGAGGAAGCAGGTCGGTCCGGATGGACCCGGACGGCGGGAAGGCGCTGTATTTTTATAAGGACCGGATTTTGAACGCGGACGATTACGATTCGTTCCGATTCTGGATTCACGGCGGCTCGACCGGAGGCCAGAAGCTGAAGCTGGTACTGTCTCTCGGCGGACAGGGGGTGGCCGAACGGGAATTGAGCGCGCTGCTGCCGGGCGGCGTCAAGTCCGGACAATGGTCGGAAGTGATCGTGAAGCTGAAGGATATCGGAGTGCGCGGGCTGCTGGACGGCATCCAGCTGTGGGGAGACGGCGAGCAGGAGCCGGTGTATATCGACGATATGGCGTTCGTGAAAGGTGCGGGCGGCGAGCAGCCCGGAGGCCAGCAACCCGGCGGCCAACAGCCCGGGGGCCAACAGCCTGGAGGCCAGCAGCCGCAGCCGGTCGTCTTGAGCTTCGGGGAGCAGAGTGCAACCGTAAAGGCGGGGGAACAGCGGCAGGAACGGCTGACGGCCGCCATACCGGGCGCCACGGGCCGCGATGTGACGGCCGAAGCCGCCTGGTCTTCCGCTGACGAATCGATAGCCCGCGTGTTGGCGGGACTCGTAACCGGGGTGAACGCGGGGACGACGACGATCCGTGCCGTGTACGGCGGCTCGGAAGCGGTTTTGCCGGTTGAAGTCGTACCGGCGGTTCCGCCCCAAGGCATTCCAATCGAGCCGGTCAACGGTATTTACGTGTTCGATGACGCCCTGAACAAGCAATTTACCGACTACAGCTGGGCACAGCGCAGTCTGGAGGAAGCGTACACGATCCGATCCGGGAGCCGTTCGATCCGGTTCGAGCCGGACGCGGACAACGGATTGTACTTGTACAGCGATCGCGGCATCACGACCAAAGATTACGAGAAGCTGCAATTATGGATCAACGGAGGCAAGACCGGCGGGCAGAAAGTCAAGCTCTTCTTTATGGCCGGCGGGCAGCCGGTGGCCGAACGGTTAGTTGGCGAACTGCTTCTCGGAGGTATTCCGTCCGGCGGCTGGTCGAAGATCGAACTGATGCTGGCCGACCTATCGCTGCCGAACGGATTGTTTGACGGCATCTTGTTAGCCGGAGCAAACGCCGGAGATCAATCGGCGGTGTATCTCGACGATATCGCGCTCGTCAAGAAATATGTAGCTCCTCCCGCCATCGTGGAAGTCCGGATGAGCGCCAGTCAGCTCGTGCTGCTGCCCGGCGAGACGTTCCGGCTGGACGCCGAAGCGTTTCTGGATAACGGAGTGACGGATATCGTATCGGAAGCGGTATGGCAGTCCGACCGTCCCGACATCGTCCGGATCGACGGAGGATTGGCGACGGCGCAGTCGACGGGCATTGCCAAAATTACCGCAACTTATAAGACTCAGATCGCATCGGCTTACGTCCAAGTGGCGCAAACCGCGCAGGAGCCGGTGTATGAAGACGGTTTGATTGCCGGCTATTTCAACCGCAGCTGGCACGAGAAAGATTTGGCCAATACGGAGCAGGTCCACAGAGGTACCCGTTCCGTGAAGTTCGAGCCGGACGGCTGGGACGGCGTATGGTTCGGCAGCGAGACGAAGCGCGAAATCGCCGACTATTACGGAGTCGAGTTCTGGATCCACGGCGGGACGATCGGAGGGCAACTGCTGAAGGTGCACGCGTATGACAATTATACGCCGCTCGGAGCTGTCGATTTGGCCGATTATGTACCGAACGGCAAGCTTCCGGCCGGACAATGGACACGGATCGTCGTCAATTTCGCCGACATGGGCTTGTCGGACAGCAAGTTCGACGGCATCATCTTCCAAGCGGCTACGGAAAGCAATCAAGCGGCCGTCTACATCGATGACGTCTATCTGCTGCGCAACACGCAGGCGGGCCGGCTGCCGCAGCCGGAGCTTCCTACCGTCAAGGTCGGCATCGACACTACGGCGGAACGCCGGGTAATCAATCCGGACATTTACGGCATCAATTTCAACGACATGCATCCGAACGACTCCAAGCTCGCGTTTCCCGTTCAGCGCTGGGGCGGCAACAATACGACCCGGTACAACTGGGAGCTGGACGTAGCGAACCGCGCTTCGGACTGGTTCTTTATCAACTACCCGTACGAGAACGATCATCCCGAGCAGCTTCCGCACGGCTCCACATCGGACCGCTTCGTCGACGGGGTGCTGGCGCAGAACGGCAAGGTTCTGCTGACCGTGCCCACGATAGGATGGACGCCGAAGGCAAGGGCGATCGATTACGGCTTCTCCCAGAAAAAATACGGCCCGCAGCAAAGCCGGGCGGATGAACGGCCCGACGCCGGCAATGGCGTGCGCCTCGACGGAAGCCTGATCGAGAACAACGACCCGTCGGATACGTCCAAACGGATCGGACCCGATTTCGTCACCCGCTGGATGGATCACCTCAAAGGCCGTACGTCCGACCGGATCAACGATTATGCGTTGGACAACGAGCCGGAGATTTGGCACGTGACGCATCGCGACGTTCATCCGAATCCTCCGACGTACGATGAAATTTGGGGTTTTACGGAAAAGTACGGCAGCGCGATCAAAGCGAAAGATCCGAATGCGAACATTTACGGCCCAACGTCTTGGGGCTGGTGCGCCTACTTCTACTCTTCGGCCGACAATTGCGCGGACGGACCGGATCGTCAGGCACACGGCGGCAAGCCGTTCTTGGAATGGTATTTGCAGAAGGTGAACGATTACAAGCAGGCGACCGGCATCCGACTGGTCGATTACTTGGATATACATTTCTACCCGCAGGAAAATGTAGTGACGTCCGGTGAAGAAGGTCCGGCTGCGGCCAAACGGCGATTCCAGTCGCTGAAGTCGCTGTACGACCCGAATTTCATCGACAATTCGTGGATTCAGGAGCCGATCCGGCTCATCCCGCGGATGAAAGAAATGGTCGAGAAGTATATGCCGGGTACGAAGCTCGCCATTACCGAATACAACTTCGGCAACGGCGACGGCATCACGGCGGGTATTGCCCAAGCCGAGGCGCTGGCGATTTTCGGGCGCGAAGGCGTGGATCTCGCTACCCGGTTCGGCGCGATGAAGGCCGGCACCTATATCGAGGACGCGTTCAAGCTGTATTTGGACTATGACGGCCGCGGCTCGAAAGTAAACGGCACGAGCGTTCAGACGAAGTCGAGCAACGCGGACGCCGTAGGCGCCTATACGATTCAAGGAGCGGACGGCCGGCTGTACGTTCTGTTGTTCAATAAAGACACGGTCGTCCGTCAAGCCGATGTGAAATCGAATGCGGCCTTGAAAGGCGCGGCGCAGCTGTTCCGCTTCGACTCGAAGACGCACGTAGCCGCTGCGGGCTCCGCGACGGCAGGAACGGATGGCTCGCTTTCCGTCCAGCTGCCGGCCCGTTCCGCCACGCTCGTCGTCTGGAACCCGTAATGAACAGAAATAGTCCCCGCCGGGCGCCGCGCAATGGGCCGCGCAATGGGCCTCGCACGGTTCTCCGCGTGAATCCCCGATAGACGCCCCGATTGAAGCAGCCCCATTCCAAGAGGAATGGGGCTTTAGCTTCTCCATAGTAAACAAAAAAGAACGGCCTGCCGCAAGGCACAGCCGCTCTTCAACAAGCACGGGTAATATCGATCAAAATACTTGAACGACCTCGACTACGCCTTCCACTTCTTCGACGAGGGCGCGTTCGATTCCGGCTTTCAGCGTTATGGTCGAGCTCGGGCAGCTTCCGCAAGCTCCCATAAGCTTTAATTTGACGATTCCGTCTTCCACGTCGACCAGCTCGACGTCGCCTCCGTCGCGTTGCAGAAACGGGCGCAATTTATCCAATACTTCAAGCACTTCGTCGTACATGTTTTCTTGTACGTTCTGGCTCATTTGCCTCATCTCCCTTCTCGTATTATTATAGTACATTATACGCAAAAATAAAATGGTGCGACATTGGATGGAAGACCGAAAACCGGACGGTGAGGGACATGAGACCGATAGTGGAGTTTTGCACGAATAATATGCATCACGGTACGGACGAAGTAATGCGCAAGCTGGAGGAAAATCCGGAGCTGGACGTGATCGAGTACGGCTGTCTCGGCAATTGCGGACAATGCTACATGGAGCCTTATGCGCTCGTCAACGGGGAGATCGTTCCCGCTTCGTCCCCGGACGAGCTGTTGGAGGCAATAATGGCCAAAATTAAGGAATGGGAGTCGCAATTCGCCTGGCTGGACGAATAGCGCGAAAACGCCCGAGTATTAACCGAAATGATGCTTGGACATCCAAAGCACGCCGCTTTTCAAGACGCGCGGCACTTTTCCCATAATAACCGTCTTCTTGCCCATCATGCCGAAGCCGGCTTTTTTGCCTAACGATCCGAGCACGCCCTTCAGCTTGATGGCCTTCAGGTGAGGCGTCTGGCCTTTCCACAGGGCATGCATCACTTCGGCGACCTGCTTGCCTTGCTCTTCCGCGGCTTGGGCGCTTGGGCTGAACGGGAGGCTTGCGCAGTCCCCGACGACGAACACTTCGGGATGATCGGGAATTTGATGGTATGCATTCAACAGCACACGGCCTTGGCTATCCTTGGGCACGGCGAGCTGCTGCACGATCGGACTCGGCTGGATGCCGGCCGTCCACACGGTAAGATTCGTAATAATTTCTTCATCCCCGTTGTAAAGGACCCCCGGCTCGACGCTCCTCAGCGATATACGCGACAGCATCTCGATGTCGTGTTCGATAAACCATTCCCTAACGTACGCTTGAAGCTTATCCGGAAAAGAAGACAAAATGCTGGCGCCCCTGTCGATGACGCGGATGTTCAAATCCGGACGGCTCTCACGAAGCTCGGAGGCGATTTCCACGCCGCTCAAGCCTCCGCCGACAACGGAAACTTGCGAATAAGGATTCAGGTCGTTCAAAGCCTGATACGCTTTACGGGATCCCGACAGCGTCTGGATGCTGTGCGCGTATGTGTCCGCTCCGGTGATGCCGTGGTACTTATCGACGCAGCCCAAGGCGATGACGAGCCAGTCGTAAGAGAGCGGATCGTTGTTGTCCATCAGAACGAGCTTCCGCTCCAGATCGACACCCGTTACTTCGCCATACTTCAAAATAATGCGCGGATCGCTCGGAAACGCGACCCGAATTTCCGCCTCGGAGACGGTTCCCGCCGCCAAAGCGTAATATTCCGTCTTCAACCCTTGATAAGGCATACGGTCAACGAGCACGATCTCCGTGCCGTGAGGCGGTTCTTGCTCCAGCAGCTCGAGAGCCAGCGTCAATCCGCCGTACCCTCCGCCCAAAATAACGAATCTACTCATGCGTGATGCGGTCCTTTCCGGGGTCTTATATTGTATTAGAATGTCACGCTCCGGGGAAGATTATGAGCGTAACCTTTACTCAAACACATGGACTTCGTTGTAAAACGTATCGCGTTCGACCGGAATCCGGTTTGCGCCTTTGATCATATGGACAAGCTCCTCGCGGGTCAAGCCTTCCGGAGACAAAGCGCCCGCCGAATGGCTGATTCTCTCCTGCACGATCGTTCCATGGGCGTCGGAAGCGCCGAACGCAAACGCCAATTGGGCGAGCTGCGTGCCGAGATTGATGAAGTAAGCTTTGACATGCTGCACGTTGTCGAAGATGAGGCGGCTGATCGCGATCGTCTTCAAATCGTCGAACGCCGATGTTCTCCGCTTGATGCCCATGCCCGTATTGGCCGGTTGGACCGCATTCGGAATGAATACCATAAAGCCGTTCGTTTCGTCCTGCAGCTCGCGCAGCTGCATCATATGGCGAATCCGTTCTTCCTTCGTCTCGATGGAGCCGTACAGCATCGTCGCATGGGTCCGTATTCCCAGCTTGTGGGCGGTACGGTGTACGTCCAGCCATTGCTCGGAAGTCGCCTTTTCCACGTTCATTTTGTTCCGGTACCGTTCGGTCAATATTTCCGCGCCGCCTCCGGGAAGCGTGCCGAGTCCGGCATCGGACAGCGTCTGCAGCACATCTTTATAGGAAAGGCCGCTGATGCGCGAGAAAAAGTCGATCTCCGCACCGGTGTACGCTTTGATCGTAACCTGAGGGTAGTTTTCCTTCAGGATGCGGATCGAGTTGACGTAATACTCGAAAGGAACATTCGGATTGTGCCCGCCGGTAATGTGGAATTCGCGCATTCCCGGATGGTAATGCTTCGCGACATAGTCTAGTATTTCGTCCGGTGTAAGCGTATAGGAACCCGCTTCGCCTTCATCGCGCCGGAAATGGCAAAACGCGCAGCGGTCTTCGCACACGTTCGTGAAATAAAGGCTCATGTTTTCGATAAAATATACTTTCCGTCCGTTTTTGCGCATGTTCACGATATTGGCCAGCTGGCCGATCGTCAGAAGGTCGTCCGATTCGTACAGGAAGACGCCGTCCTCCAGGGTAAGCCGTTCTCCGTTCTCCACTTTGTCGGCAATTTGCGCCATCCGTTTATCTTGAGTTGTAATTGCTATGTTCATAGTTGTTCCTCCTTCTATAAGTGTGATAAATGCGATGAACTGCTCCCGATTCGTAAACTAGACTAATACATTATAAACCTACTGCATCGCGCGGGCAACAGTAGACTGCCTGCCAGAGCAGGAAATGAACGGGGATTCGCCCCCCTTGAGGCAACGCCCGAATAGGAGTATACTGAAAGCACGGGAACTTAAGGATATGCTGACGAAGCAAGCTTTGCTTCGCAAAGCTTAAAAGGAGGGAATGACATGATCACCATTACGGAACAAGCAACCGACAAAATCAAAGAAATGCTGGCGGCCGAGGAAGTACCCAACTTGTTTTTGCGCGTAGGCGTCAAGGAAGGGGGCTGCAGCGGTTTTTCATATGGAATGGGCTTCGACGACGATCAACAAAGCACCGACCAAGTGCTCGATATTAACGGTCTGAAAGTGGTAGTCGATGCGGACAGCACCAAATATTTGCGAGGTCTCGAGATCGACTTCAAGGATGCGGCCATGGGGGGTGGGTTTACCATCCACAACCCGAACGCCATCGCGACCTGCGGGTGCGGCAGCTCGTTCCGCACGAAGGACGAGGAAGGCAAACCGAATCCGGACGCTTGTTAATCCGCGGACAATCCGTGGAACGTCAATCGTATCAATAGACCTCTCTGACGGAATTGTTGCCATAATTCCGAAGGGGAGGTTTTTTCCTATGCCGGATGCGGATGATTATATATTCCTTGACAAGAATATTCCGTTTTTGGTATGTTTAAATGAAGGGGGTTGATCCTATGAATGCGGCAACATTGAGCGCACTTGCCGAACCGAATCGCTTGCACATAATCGAGCTCATCCGTGACGGCGGTCCCCTCACGGTCGGTGAAATCGCGGGGCGGCTTGAGCTGGGCCAACCCCAGACGTCCAAACATCTTCGCGTATTGAGCGATGCCGGTCTCGTCGAGGTGCAGCCGGTCGCCAATCGCCGGATTATCAAGCTGCGGCCCCAGCCTCTTCAAGAAATGGACGCATGGCTGCAATCGTTCCGAAGCATCTGGGAAGACAGGCTGGACCGGTTGGACGACTATTTGCGCGAATTGCAGAGAGAAGAAAATAAACAAGACCTATAGTAAAGCGGTCATGCCGCATAAATATGGAACGGGAAAAACCATCGCAGTTTTTTGCGATGGTTTTCGTGCTGGATCCGCTTGTTACCGGCGCTTTACTTGGCAGCCGTCTTCATTTCCGCGATTTTCTTATTCGTTTCTTCTTCCGCTTGGCGGAGCCCCGTATTGACATCGAGCTGCTTCGAGACGATTTTATGCACCGTCGTCATGAAGGAAGCTGCCGCGACCGAATTATAAAGGGTAACGACACTCGGGCTGGCTGGCTTCGGCGGCATAAAAGCGCTCACATTTTTTCCGCTCAAGTAAGGGAATTCTTTGCCGAACTCGCTGCGTACCTTATCGTTTTTCAGGGCGGTCTGGATGCCTTTTCTGGACTGGGCAAGCTGAAACTCCTCGCTCGCGAGCCAGGCGATGACCTGGAACGCCGCTTCTTTCTTCTTGCTGATGCTCGTCAAGCTGAAGAAAGCGGGGTAAGGCTGCGAGCCTACGCCCTTCCTATCGCTGTACTCGGGCAGGCTGACCGCGTCCAGATTCATGCCTTTCGTAGCCGCATTGTCCGGATCGAGATAGGTCAGCGGGAAGACGTTGGCATACATCGCCGCCACCCGGTCTTTGACGAAGAAGTTGTTCTGGGCGGTCAGCGCGGCGGTAGTCGTCGTAACCTCGTTGCCGGGAATATCATAAAACCGCGCCAAATTTTGAACGTGTTTGCTCCAATTGTCGCTGTTGATGAGCGATTTCTCCGTTTTGGGATCGTCGAAGCTGGCCGATAGCTGGTTCGTCAAGGCAAGATGGTTGAACGAAGCGACGAACCCGCGATATTGCACGCCGCCGTCATTGCGCGTCATTTTGCGCGCTTTCTGGAGCAGCTCGTCCCAAGTCATGCCGTTCGCCGGATAAGCTTCGCCGAACTTGTCGAACAAATCTTTGTTGTAGACGATAGAGGCGTATCCGGTGCTGGTTGGGATTCCGTATAAGGCGCCGCCGGATATTTGCCGGATCAGGTCGATCGTGGACGGTTCGAATTTCCCCAGATCCAGATTGTTGAGCTTGGCCAGCTCGGTCATATCATAGGCCAAGCCGTTTTTCAGCACGTTTTCGTGGATCATGCCGACAGAAGCGTAGATGACATCGATTTGTTCGCCGGCCGCGAGCAATTCGGGCAGCAATATTTTTTTGGCGGTATCGACGTTCACGAACTTGGTCGTCACATGCGGAAATTTCTTCTGGATCGCGTTACCGTATTCGCTCATGAATTTTTCCGGAGTCGCCCCTCCGACCGGCGTGAAGAACGTCAGCGTGACAGGCTCCGGCGCTTGCGGCGCGGCGGACTTCCCCTCTTTTGTACCGCTTCCGCACCCTGCCAGCCAGACGGTTGTCATACATAGGGCCGCCGTCGCCGCGAGTGCCCTTTTTCCGTTTCCCCGCATCTTCATAATGATCTCCCCTTCTTGTTACAGATACACTAACCTGTTGCGATTCACATGATTGGATGACGATGGGCGGTTCGTGACATTGCGATGAATACGCTTTAAATTATAGCAGCGGGGTACTATAATAGACATATCGTAGACAACTGAAAACATCACTTATTCTGCTATTGGAGTGGATGAACGTGCCGACCCCGGAACGAGCTTTGTCGACGGAAGTGCTTCACGCGATGTATTCCAAGCATGTCAAACCGTTTCATACGCATACGAACAGGCCGTTCGGAAACTACTACATCCGTCTGCAGGTGGAGGGCCAGTGCGAGGCGATGATCGGAGAGAACGGGCAGTGGGAGAACGTGTTTCCGGGTGATCTGTTCTTGTTCCGGCCGGGGGACAAATGCCAGCTGTCGTTTACACCGAACAAGAAGACGAATGAGGTGCTGAGCGGCAATTACTACTTCGTCTGCCGGGGCAGTTGGCTTGACCGCTGGTGGAGCGAAGCGGAACGGCCGACAAAAGCGAAAATCGCGCTTGGCGCGAAACTGCTCGATCTGTGCAAGGAGCTGGAAGCGGAGATGCGCAAAACGAGCAAAAACTGGGAGGAGGCGGTCGATTATTTGCTCCGAACCTTGTTCATCATGTTCGACCGGGAGCTCGGGCAATCTTACGGCGATTCGAACCGGGACGCTGTCATCGCCCAGAAGATGAAACGTTATATCGAGAATCACGCTCTGGAGCGGCTGAACGTAAGAGACGTGGCGGAGCATGTCGGCTTGAGCGAGTCCCGTGCTTCCCATCTGTTCACAACGGCGGTAAACCAAAGCATCATTCATTACGCGCTGGACATTCGCCTGAACCATGCATGCGATTTGATCAAATTTACGGATTACAGCCTTCAGCAGGTGGCGGATTTGTCCGGCTTCAACCAGTATTCTTATTTCCATCGGGCATTCCGCAAAAAGTATGGCGTATCGCCTAGAGAGTTCCGTCAGTAGCTCTGCCGAGGTGCCGTTCCGGGTAAAAAACGTTATAACGATACAGCCTGTCCTGGAGCAGCTTTTTTCGTGCTACAATTCGTGTATCGGCGGAAATCGAAGGGAGAACGCGCATGGAACTCGAGATCAAGCTTGCTTCTTATGAAGAAAAGACAATCCTCCGCAATTTGATGGAGCTGGCGCAATACGATTACAGCGAATATGACGGTTACGATGTGGACGAGCATGGCCTTTACGGGTATAAATTTTTGGACCATTACTGGACGGATGCCGACCGTTATCCGTTTCTGGTACGGGTTAACGGCAAGCTAGCCGGCTTCGCTCTCGTCCGGGTGTACGACAAGCGTTCCGACGGCAGCAACATATACTCGATCGGCGAATTTTGCATATTGAAGAAGTATAGGAAGCAAGGAATCGGCCGTATGCTGGCCGTTCATGTTTTCTCGACGTTCAAGGGCGGTTGGACGATCCAAACATGCGACAATAATAGAACCGCGCAAAAGTTCTGGGCGGCAGTCACCGCACCGTACAAGAGCAGCGGTTTCAGGCCGCATCTCGATAGAGCGAACATGGTGGAGATGGAGTTCGAGATCACTTGAAATAGCCATATCCTATAAAAAATACGCCCAAAACGTATAAAACAGCGAGGCGGTTCTCGAGTAACATCTAAGCTGTACGAGTGCAGCTTCTATTTACGAGAGTCGGACAGCGGAGGAGAATCGGCGATGAGCAGCAACCCGAGCATTGTTGTGGTAGGCAGCTTAAATATGGATATCGTGCTTACGATGTCAAGAATGCCCCAAGTGGGCGAGACGGTCGCGGGACAGCAAATTCATTACGTTCCCGGAGGGAAAGGCGCGAATCAGGCGGTCGGCTGCGCCAAGCTGGGAGCCGACACGGCTATGGTGGGGGCGGTCGGCGGCGATTCCTTCGGCAGCCAGCTGCTGGACAATATGAGGGGATGCGGCGTCCGTACCGAAGCGGTGACCGTCATTCCGGAGACGGCTACCGGAACGGCGGCCATCTTCCATACGAAGGAAGACAACTGCATCGTCGTCGTCCCGGGCGCCAATGAGACGGTCACCCCGGAATATATAGAACGACACCGGAGCTTGATCCAATCGGCCGACCTTGTGCTGCTCCAGCTGGAGACCCCCATCCCGGCAGTCCGGCGCGCATTGGAGCTTGCCAGGGAGGCGGGGGTGCGCACCGTGTTGAACCCAGCGCCGGTGCATCCGGACGCGGAGCAAATGCTGGGGCTTGCGGACGTTCTGACTCCGAACGAGTCCGAATTCGCTTTGCTGTGCGGACAGGCTGCGGATACGGAGGAAGCGCTGCGGGATCAGATGCGGAAGTGGCAGCAAACCTACTCGCAGCGACTCGTCATTACGCGGGGCAAAGCGGGGGCTTCCTGCTTGGACGAGCACGGCGAGCTGCATACGGTTCCGTCGCTGCCCGTGGAAGTGGTCGATACGACCGGAGCGGGCGATACGCTCAATGCGGCGCTTAGCGTCGGGCTGGCGTCGGGACGAGGCTTCCGGGAAGCGCTGGAATATGCGGTCAAGGCGGCGTCGCTGTCGGTCCGGAAGTTCGGGGCGCAGGGCGGAATGCCGACGAAGGAAGAGATGGAGCGGATCAACGCGGTTTGATCGCCGCTTAGCGGCGTGACGCCCGGAGGGGGACAAAATGGACTAACGCCACCCGGCGGCAGGCGCCGCCTAGTGGCGTTATTTGTCGTGTTATGTTACCGAAGTTCGGAAAGCTTATGCGTTCGAGACTTATGATTCCTGCAAACTTATGGCGCCATTCATTACTGACGAATACCTAAAACAATGAAAGCCCTGCCTCTCTTCCATCCTTACGATTCCTTGATCGTGCCAGTGTGAATCAGGTTCAACGAAATCGGTCAAATTCATTAGGGTTATGGAATTTGTGAAGTGGCGCGGGGGGTTTGGAGGAACTGATCGTGGTGACACAATAACACAAGTATGTATTATACAACATGTTCACAATAATGTCAAAGTTTGTGTCGGGCGATAGGATGCTCCTGCTTTTGTCGATCATATAAGGTACATTTGCACACTATGCTGCTCCGAAGCGGGGATTTACGTCGGGATAGTGTTCATATGTACCTTATTATCGTCCGCCGGCCTCGATAATCTACGAATCGTGGCTCAAACTCGTTAAATAAGGTACATTTGAACACTATGTTGCCCCGAAGCGGGTGATTTCACCCAAATAGCGTTCATTTGTGTTACTACTTAGGTTCCATAATCATCCAAAACGAAATTCACCACAAAGAACGGAGGTTAGGGAGGTGAGGACCGGGAGGCCTTGCTTACGGAGGGTAGAGATAAAACTGCGGGCACGAGCAAACT
>NZ_VCRA01000012.1 GCF_005938385.1 Paenibacillus mesophilus | reverse complement strand
CGGGGCGCGCGGGCCGGCGTTGCGGCCGCCGCGACCCTGCGGCGCGCCTCCGCGTCCGGCCGGCTCGCGGCGAATGGCGCGCGCCTGTGCGGCCGCGTCGGGCCCGTCAAGCGGCAGCACGCGGTCCGCGATCAGCTTGACGTCCTCATCCTGCTGCTGAAGCCGGGCTTTGACAAGCAGCGCGTTGCCCTTCTGCACGAACGGAGAAGCCTGCTTCCACACTTCGGGGAACAGGACGACCTCGACCTTCGCGATCCGGTTCTCCAGCTCGATAAAGCCCATCGGCAGCCCTTTCTTCGTCAAGATCGGCTTGCCCGACAGCACCATCCCGGCGACGACCACGTCCGCATTATCCGGATAATCAATCAGCTCGTGCAGCGGATCGGCCCCGATCTCCGTCATCAGCTCCTCGTGGATGTCGAGAGGATGGCCGGACAAGTACAAGCCCAGCAGCTCGCGTTCGAATTCCAGCTGCTGCATCGGCGTGTACGGCCTTACCTCAGGAATGTCGATCGTCCAGTTCGTCTCCTCCGTAAAGCCGAACAAATGAAGCTGCAAATCTTCCCGTTCCTTCTTCCACTTCTGCGCCGCTTCCACCGTTTCGTCGAGAATGGCTATGTTCTGCGCGCGGTGGCCGGGCAGCTCATCCAGCGCCCCGCCCTGGATGAGCGATTCGATCACCCGTTTGTTGCAGACGCGCATATCGACCCTCCGGCAAAAGTCGAGCAGGTTCGCATATGGCCGCTCCCCCCGCTCGCCGATAATCGATTCCATCGCATTCGTGCCGACGTTCTTGATCGCGGCCAGGCCGAACCGGATCGCCCCGTTCGCCGGTGTAAACTGGATTCCGCTGACGTTCACGTCCGGCGGCAGCACCTCGATGCCCATCTTACGGCACTCGTCCACATATTCGGCTACCTTGCGATGGCTGCCCATCACCGAGGCGAGCATCGACGCCATAAATGGCACCGGATAGTGCGCCTTCAAATAGGCGGTTTGGAATGCCAATACGCCGTAGGCGGTAGCATGGGCACGCGGAAATCCGTAATCGGCGAACCGGACGATCATGTCGTACACTTTGTCGGCATCGGCCTGTGAGTAACCTTGCTTCAAGCTCCCAGCCACGAAATGCGCCCGCTCCTCGTCCAGCACCTCGCGCTTCTTTTTGCTGACTGCGCGGCGCAGCAAATCCGCTTCGCCGAGACGGAAGCCCGCCATCTTCGAAGCGATCTGCATAATCTGCTCCTGATAGACGATAATGCCGTACGTATCGCCTAGGATCGGCTCCAAGTCCGGATGAGGGTATTCGACCTGGATAAGACCGTGCTTCGCATGAATGTATTTCGGTATGAACTCCATCGGCCCCGGGCGATACAACGCATTGACGGATATAATGTCCTCGAACGTCGAAGGCTTCAACTCTTTGAGGACGCGCTTCATTCCCGGCGATTCGAGCTGGAATATCCCGGTCGTATCGCCCCGGCTGAGCAGCTCGTACGTCTTCGGGTCCTCGTAAGACACGTTCTGGAAGTCGACCTCGACGTCCTGCTGCTCGCGAATCCACTTCAACGTCCGTTCGATGATCGACAAGTAGCGCAGGCCGAGAAAATCCATCTTCAGCAGCCCGATCGCTTCCAGATGCTCCATCGAATATTGCGTCAAAGCGACGCTGCCGGCGCCTTCCTGAAGCGGCACGTAATCGGTCAGCGGCTCCCGCGAGATGACAACGCCGGCCGCATGGGTCGAAGCGTGCCGGGGCATCCCCTCCACCTTCATCGCCATCTCGACGAGCCGGGCCGTCCCTTCGTGCTTCGCGCACAGCTCCTTCAGCTCGGGATTCAGCTGCAGCGCTTCTTCGATCGTAACGCCGAGCTGGTACGGGATCATCTTGGCGGCGCGGTCCACTTCGTGATAGGGCAAATTCATCACCCGCCCGACGTCGCGGATGGCCGCCTTCGCCGCCATCGTGCCGAACGTAATGATTTGCGCTACATGCTCCGTACCGTATTTATCGACGACGTAATCGATAACTTCGTCCCGCCGCTCGTCGCTGAAATCGATATCGATATCCGGCATCGTTACCCGCTCCGGATTCAGGAACCGTTCGAACAGCAGCCCGTACCGAATCGGGTCGACATCCGTAATGCGCAGCACGTAGGCGACGAGGCTTCCCGCCGAAGATCCCCGGCCCGGGCCGGTTACGATCCCTTTCCCATGGGCGAACCGGATAAAGTCCCAGACGATCAGGAAATAATCCGAGTACCCCATATTGCCGATCACATCGAGCTCATAACGAAGCCGGTCCCCAAGCTTCGCCCGATAGTCCGGATCGTTCCATTCCGGCTTGGCCGCATAACGCCGCTCCAGCCCTTCCTCGCACAGCTGCCGCAAATATTGCTCCGTCGTGAGCCCCTCCGGAATCGGCCGGTACTCCGGCAGAATCGATCTGCCGAATTCGAGCTCGAGCGAGCATTTCTCTGCGACTCGCACCGTATTGTCCAGCGCCTCCGGAACATGGGCGAACAAGCGCGCCATCTCCTGCGGGCTTTTCAAATACATTTGCTCGGTATGGAATTTCAGCCGGTCCGGATCGTCCAGCGTCTTGCCCGTTCCGATGCAGATCAGCACGTCCTGCATGACGTGGTCCTCGGCCTGCACGTAATGCACATCGTTCGTGGCGACGAGAGGTATCCCGGTATCACGGGCGAGCGCGATCATCGCCTGCATCACTTTTTTCTGCTCCAGCATGCCGTGATCCTGGATCTCGAGGTAGAAGTCGTCGCCGAACATGCCGCGGAACCTTAGTGCCGCAGCCTTCGCCTCCTCGTGCCGGTCGTACAGCAAGTGCTGCGAAATTTCACTGCCGAGGCAGGAGCTTAAACAAATCAGCCCCTCCGCATGGAGCGCCAGCTGCTCCAGGTCGGTACGCGGCTTATAGTGGAAGCCGTGCAGGTGCGCGTCCGAGCACAGCCGCATCAAATTACGGTAGCCCGTCGCGTTTTTGGCGAGCAGAATCAAATGATGGGTCGGCTGCTCCTGGCGGGTCGCCTTCGTCCGCATCGAGCCGGTCGTGACGTACATTTCGCAGCCGATGATCGGCTTGATACCGTTAGCCCGGCACGCCTTGTAGAACGGGATCGCCCCGTACATGACGCCGTGATCGGTGAGCGCCAGCGCGGACATGCCGAGCCGGGCGGCCTGACCGGCCAGCCTTTCGATTCGGGAAGCCCCGTCCAACAAACTATATTCGCTATGTACGTGCAGATGTACAAACCCGTTCAAGGCACGTCCCCCCTATCTGTTCGCCTCTTGTTCGCTTTTCTATATTGTAGCATATTCACCGGGGGGATTCCCATACATTAGTGATAGAAACATGAGGCCAAGCTTGCGGGCGGGACTTGGGTAATGGCGAAACCGGCAGGCGAAGCATCCGTACAAGGGGTTGAGTGAATGATGAAGGAATTTATGACCAATCTTGCGATCGATTTCTTCGTCGCCTTCGGCATCGTGCTCGGCGCCTGCCTGCTCGCCGGGATCGGTTCGGTAATGACGCTGCAGGCGCCCGCTTACAAGATGCTCGACATTGCAGGCCGCATCAAAATTTGGGCGATGGTAGCGGCAGTGGGAGGCACGATCGACCCGATCCGGGTGATCGAGACGAACTTTTTGGAAGGGCATTTGTCTCCCGCCTTCAAACAAATCATGTACTTCGTAAGCGCTTTTGCCGGAGCTCATATCGGCACCGTGCTGGTGAAGTGGATATGCCAAGGGAGCGTCGAATCTTGAGAGTCCCGCCGCCGGAGCCGTTCAAGCGGTGGCTGTCGGGAATCGGGCTTTTTTTGTCCGGGATGGTGATAGGCAGCGCCCTCTACATGAGCATCCATCAGACGAACTTCAGTCTGCTCGTGGAGCGCAACACCGTGCTGCAGGACGAGAACGACAACCTGAAGAAAGAAATCCAGAACTTGAACAAGTTCAAGAACAGCCAGTCGATCATCAAAAAAATAACGGTTCGCTACGAAAGCGGCTCGTCCTCACCGCTCGACCCGGTCATCGAGCAGGAGCTGAAGCAGCATGTGCTGAAGAAGCTGGAGCCGATCTACGAAGGCCAAAGTATGTCGCCGTTCGTATCCGGCTCCGAGCAAGGGCGCGCCGCGGAAATCCGCAAGCTGCAGGAAATCGTCTCCGACCAGTATACCGTCAAGGAGCACGTCTTCAAGGTGGAAGCGACCGGCGTCGCCGTCATCCAAACCGAATTGATTGTATTTATCAAGTCCAAGGCAACTTCGGTGGCCGATTCGTTCCGGTTCCGTTGATTTTTGCCGGTAAAACGGATACAGTATGAATGTTAAGAGCCCGGACCGATTGTTCCCGTGGAGGTTCCCCCGAAAGTACTTCCGTTTCGAAGACCTTCTTCACTTTCGGGGGATCTCTGGGGGGCTCCCCCAAAAGTACCCGGAATCTGCTTCGAAGGCCCGCTTCACTTTTGGGGGCTCTTTCTGAGGGGGCTCCCCCAAAAGTACCCGGAATCCGCTTCGAAGGCCTTCTTCACTTTTGGGGGTTCTTTCTGAGGGGGCTCCCCCGAAAGTATTCGGATTACACTTCGAAGGCCTTCTTCACTTTCGGGGGACTAGTAGAAAGGAGTTTCGTCATCATGCAGTGGCTTCATGGAGCCCTTCTTATCGTTTTCGCCTGTTCTTTATTCGGCTCTGTCCTGTTCAGCGTCCGTCACCGGAGGCAGCAATCGAGGAAAGCGCGGGGAATGGACGCCGCCAAAATGAACATTTGCATGGGCGCGATGCTCATCTCCATCTCGATCATCCAGCTGTTCCTATTTACCGGTTCGACGGTAAGGGTTATCGTCGGCGCCGTCATGCTGCTGCTAGGCTTGTTCAATTTGTTCGCGGGCATCCGCAATTACGGCTTGTACGACCGGATCAAGGAGTAGGCATAGCGCTCAATCGATCGCCTGAGCAGCGAGCATCGCTTTGCAAACCAGGTTCGCGCCATGGTATATTTCCACGTCGACCTTCCCGAATTTGCGGCTAAGCTCGATGACGCGCGGACGGATCTCGATTTGGCTTTCCAACTGAAGCGGACGCAAGAAGTAGGCGGTGAAGTTTTCAAGAACGAAATCGCCTTTTTTCTGTGTCTTCAAAGAACGGTACGCGCACTGCGTCATCAGAGTCGTCAAGACGCCTTCGGACACCGTACCGAGCCGGCCCGTCATCTGCGGGGTAATGACGCCCCGGTACGACAAATGCCCGCTGTCCTCCCGCACTTCCTCGAAGCCGACCACGATCAAATCTTCGAACGTTTCGCCGATTTGCGGCTGCTTCTGGATGACCTGCAGCGCCTTCAGCACGTCCTGGCGGCTGATCACGGACAGCAGCTTGCCTTTCGAATCGACGACCGGCAGCAGCTCGATCCCTTCCCATACCATCATATGCGCCGCCGAAGTGACCGACGTCTGCGGTACGGCCGTCAGCGGATTGCGCGTCATCAGCTTGTCCATCGTCTGTTCTTTCGGCGCGCCCAGCACGTCCTTGGAGGCGATCATGCCGATAACCCGGTTCCATTCGTCCACGACGGCATAGCGGCTGTGGCCGGTTTCCTCGACCAGCTTCTCCCAATCGGCGACCGTGCTGCTCCCCTTTAACGTGCGCGGCGGGAGCTCCGGCGACAAAATGTCTTCCACGAGCGTAATTTTTTTCTTGATCAGCCGGTCGTAAATGGCGCGGTTGATCAGCGAAGCAACGGTGAACGTATCGTAGCTCGTGGATATGATCGGCAGTCCGAGATCGTCCGCAAGCCGCTTCACGTCTTCATTCGTGTCGAAGCCGCCTGTAATGAGCACGGCCGAACCGTGCTCCAGCGCATACCGGTGCACCTGATACCGGTTGCCCACGATAAGCAGGTTGCCCGGTTCGATATAACGGGCCATCGCTTCGAGCTGCATCGCCCCGATGACGAACTTGTTCAGCGTCTTCTCCAATCCTTCGGCCCCGCCCAGCACTTGCCCGTCCACGATATTGACCACCTCGGAGAACGTAAGCTTGTCGATGTTCGTCCGCGCCTTCTTCTCCACGCGTACCGTGCCGATCCGCTCCCGGGTACTGACGAGCCCTTGATTCTCGGCCTCCTTGATCGCCCGGTAAGCCGTTCCGTCGCTCACGTCCATTTCCTTGGCGATTTTGCGCACCGAAATTTTGGTGCCGATTTGCAGCGACTCGATATATTTCAATATTTGCTCATGCTTCGTAACCGCTTCCTGCAGCAAATCATCCATTCTGTTATACCCCATCCCGACTAAACTGTACTCTTCTGTATTACTTATCTAGTATAATACCGCGAACCGTACGTGACAACCGATACAAGCTTTTCATCGTAAAACCAATGACTATATACCACACTTTTCGCTATTTGTAAATATAAATTCCGGTTTCTCAATTCAACTATTCTTTACCCATATTATCCTTTATTCTGGAAATACAATACAAATGGGATTTGAATTGGCAGGAGGATCAGGAACGTATGGAAAGCGCCGTGGTTGCACGCCAAAACTGGGAAA
Source organism: Paenibacillus mesophilus (assembly GCF_005938385.1). Taxonomy (GTDB): domain Bacteria; phylum Bacillota; class Bacilli; order Paenibacillales; family NBRC-103111; genus Paenibacillus_AB; species Paenibacillus_AB mesophilus. The sequence goes on along the minus strand of NZ_VCRA01000012.1, from coordinate 238,220 downwards.
TCGCGATCCAAACCGTCCTTCATCGATACAGCACGCAACTAGTGACGGCGACCCAGCCTAATAACGGGGATTTGATCAAACGGATGGCCGAGGAGGTTACGCGCAGGGCGATCCAGCTTCATTCGGTAACCGAGGGCACCATGAAGGAATTGGAGGACGACGAGAATGAGCTATAGATCCATTTCGCCTCAGCTGAAATCAAGCTGTTACAACTGCCGGCATTTCCAGGCTAGCAGCGACATGTTGAACGGCTTATGCTTCCAAAATTCGGCCGATCAAGGTGTGGCGGCCATCGGCATCGGAACATGCAACGAGTTTGCGATAAAAGGCGACAGCGGCGCGGCTTGGTCCAAAATATTTCCTCGCTCCGCGAGGGAAGACAGACGCAGCACGGTTGCCCGCTAATGTTGGCGAGGCAAACAAAATTACCACATTACAAACTCTATACAGACAAAAAAGGCCAGCTTCCGCTGTGCCCATGTAAAGTCACGCTCCGTTTAGACGGAGTTTTTTTTCATCTCATGTTATTTTGATGAAATTTTACTTTATAAGCTCAATGCCTTTTCGTTTCCGGCATTCTCAGCTTCGCGTTCAGCCACTGCTCCCGCCGCCGTCTGCCGAATTTGCGGACCCGTGCCATCTCTTTCTTCGTCTCCTCGTCCACTCCGAGTATGCGGTGCAGATGCGCGGCGACGACGAGCAGGGCGAATCCGATCCAGACGATGCCGAACACGGTCGGAAGCGTAAAGCCTTGACCGATCTCGATACGGGGGACGGCGTAAATGAGCATGCCGAGCGCCAAGCTCATGTAAGCGACGCTTTTCCATTCTTTCACGGCAATCTCTCCTCGACTTGTACTAATACTCATCGTATGAGACAAACTGTCGGGATATGACTGAGATCCCCCAAAAGTGAAGCGAGCCTTCGAAGCTTATTCCGAATACTTTCGGGGGAGCCCCCTCCAAAGAGTCCCCTTAAATGCTCCCCCAAATGATATAGATCAGTCCCGCGCGCTTAGCTGCCCTCTGTACAAATGCTCCACTTCGGCGGCAGTCAGCGCCTTTCCAGAAACCATGACATGTCTCATCATGCCCGTGAAGTAAGAAGTGCCCGCGGGGCTTCTCCCGATTGCATCCGGCTGCGTCGGGACGTATCGTTCGTAGAAGCTGCTCTCGAAATTGACGGTGCCCGAGGATGGCTGCTCGACTCCATCGACGAACAGCCGGATTTTTTTACCGGCAAAATCGAGTACGCCTACGATATGCCGCCATGTTCCGGAAGGCTGGTACGGAAAGTCCCATGATTTATAGGAATCTGTCGGAGTGCTTCTTCCGGCAACCCGAATGGAGTTGGACAAAACGACCAATTCATATCCTGCAGACGTCCCGTCGATCCTTGTCCCGAACAGCGTCCTCCCTCCGGAGTCGGGAAGCGCACGCTCATTGATCCATGCCGCAACGCTGATGGCCGGGGAACCGTTCAATTGGGCGCCCGCCTTGTAGCCGAGATCGACGTAGTCGATCGTGCCGTCAAACTTCAGCCCCGGCCCCTGCTCGCCCGCAACTTGCGACGCTCCCATGATTTTCCCGTCCATATCGAACACGGATGCGTTCGCCGCAGTCGTGCCGGGCGTGCCTGCAAACGTCCAGTATCCTTTCAAACCGTCGAACACAAGACCGTTGATTTCATTCGGCGTCAGAGCTCTTCCATACACCTTCAGCTCATCCAGCAAGCCGTCGAAAAATCCGTTCCCGGCCGGACTTCTGCCTATGGTATCCGAAACAGACGAAGTATTTGCCTTATACACTCCGCACGAAAACGATACATGGCTGTTATCCAGGGCAGTCTGCTCCACCCCGTCGAGGAAAAGCCGGATGGAGTCGTTCGCATAGTCCACGATGCCGGCCACATGATGCCATTCTCCGACAGCGGAATAAGCGAAATCCCGGTATTTGTAGTTTTCGTTCGCTTGGCTTCGCCCACCGACACGTATCCGGTCGCCAACCATATACATTTCCGCGCCGGCCTTATGATCCTTGATGTTCGTACCGAACAACCAGTTCGAGCTCACCCCCGAGGCCGGCAGCGTACGGTTGTTGATCCATCCCCCGATGGTGATCGCGGAAGCCCCGTCCAACGCCGAGCCCAATCGGTTGCCAAGCCCGACATACTGATCCGTACCGTTCAATGCCAGCGCGTTCCCCCTGTAGCCGTCGGTCCAATTGCCGCCCCCGTACACGGCGCCGTTCACCCCGAAGCCCGAGCTGTCATATACCGCATCGCCTACCGATTCGTCGAATTTCCAGTTTCCTTTGGGCAAGTCGATATAATCCCGGAAATGTTCCAGCCTGTGAAACGTAATCCGGTTGCTGTTGTGATAGGAATCCGCACCTTCATAAGCAGTACGGACGACATAGATAAGATCGTTTCCGTCCAGCTGCCAGTCGACATACTGGAACCCGACCTTCGCGATCGAGCTCTGCACGGATAAACCGGAATCGTCGGTTATCAACGTCCGGACGAATTCCCATTGCTGCAAATCCTTTGACGCATATAAGGAAAGCACATTTCTTTGATCCGGTTTGGACGGATACGTGTTATTGTTAACCAGCGTCAAGTAGCGTCTGCTCGCCTCGTCGTAGCGAATCGTAAATTTGTCCATTCCACCGGGAAAATCGATAAATCCCGTATTCGGATCGAAGCTGACGGTCTCGTTGTCGCCCGATAGCTTGACGATCGCCGCCTTGCCGACCGTAGGGGCGGAATTGAATCGCAGAATGTTCCAGATTTCCCCATTCGGGGCCGTGACCGCATTGCCTTCCAGCCAGCCGGGCTTGGCGCTTTTCCAGGATGCCGGCGTCCAAACCGGGTTGTAGGCCAGCTCATTGGACTTGCTCCAGCTCGCAGCATCCAGCAAATCCGCATCTTCCGGCGCGGACAGGACGAACGCCTTGAAATGGGTCGGCCAATCATAAGGGGGACCGCTCGCCTCGAACGCCCGGTATATGCGTCCGTTCGCACGGACTACCGGAGTAGGCGCGGTATGATAGCCATACGTCCCGTTCGTTCCGTTGGCCGTGAACAGCAGCCCGTTGGCCGCATTTGACGGCGTCGTCCACGTCATTCCCCCATCCGTGCTTTTGCGTATGACGATCGAGGCGAACGGCTTGCCCGAGGAGCCGAGCAAATAAACGGCACCGTCATGGGCGAACAGATTGCCCCAGTACATCGGATCGAGCTGGGCGGCAACAGCCCATGTAGCGCCGTTGTCTTCCGAACGGTAGACGGTCGTTTTCCGGTTCGGATCGCTCGCGCCGAAATAGTCGTGGGAAGCGAGCAGCGTCGTTTCATCGACCCGCACCAAGCTGGGCGACCCGAGAAACTGTCCGCTTGACGCGTCGCTGAAGGCGATTTGCGAGACGAGCTGGCGCGAATAGGCCGGATCGTAAGCTTGCGCTGCGGTCCCGCTGCTCCCGTTATCGCAAGCAGACAATGAAGACCACGCTGTTTGTTCCCGGAAAGCGATTACAATAGTAATCAATATAACAATCATGGCGACGGCAGTCTTCTTCTTGATCCAATATTGCTTCATCATCATCTTCCCCCGCATTGTATCCGTATTTTTTCAGGCTCATTCCCGCATCCCTGTACAGCGGGCCGTTCCGGAGCTATGCGCGCTATCGTTCCGGGCCCGACTGTATACAAGGGGATTTTGATAACCCATGCCGGTGCTATTTTTTGTTTTCCGCGATCATTTTTGTAATTTCCTCGTCCATTTCGCGAAGGGCGGTATTGAGATCCTTCGTCCCGGTCAGAATGTCTTTGTTGTACTTGTTCATAATCGTCCGGGCTTTGCTGTCATACGGAGTGGGAATGTGGGATTTGGCAGGCGTCGTTTTGTAGATCGCCTTCAAATTTTTCCCTTGCAGGAAGGCAACGTTTTTGCCGTATTCGTCCCGTACCTTCTGGTCTTTCAGAAGAGGAACTTTGCCGTTTCGCGCCATGTTGAGCTGGTTCTCCTCGGACAGCAGCACCTCTACCACCTTGTAGGCCGCGTCCTTCTTCTCGCTGATCGAGGTGACGACGATGCCGTGCCCGTCGAATTCGTGTCCCGTATTCGGAGCCTCTTTCAGGCTGGGGAAAGCAACCATATCCCAGTTGAGCTTATCCGCCACCTTGGAGATGGACGGCAGTATATTCAAACCGGCCAGCATGGCGAGATTTCCTTTCGTAAATTCGCCGAAGTTGTTCGGATTCGAAAACTTTTCCTTATATCCGGGTATTTCGTAAATCATTTTGTACATCTGGAAAATTTGCTTCCACTTGTCGTCCGTTACATTTGATTTTTGCGATTTGGCGTCGACGATGGCAAGACCGATCGCAGAGGCGGTACGGAACGGAAGGTCGGGATCAAGGCCGCGGTATACGTTGCCGTCAATCGTTCGGGTCATTTTGCGGGCCAGTTCGATCGTTTCGTCCCAGCTCATGCCGTCCTTCGGGTAGGCGACTCCGAATTTGTCGAACAGATCCTTGTTGTAATAAAGCGCATTGAAGTGGCCGGTGAACGGGACCGCCGACAAATATTGGCCCCCGCTCGCAATTTTGAACGAATCGAGCGCCACCGGCTCCAATCGGCTCAGATCGATATTGTGCTTTTTGAGCATCGGCTCCATATTGTCGGCCAGCTTGGTCGCGATTACGTCGTCGAACAGCAGATTGGCCTCGAAGAGCAGGTCGAATTTCTCGCCTTTCGATAGCAGCAGCTCGTAGCGGTCGACGGAATATTTTTGACGAATCAGCTCAAGCGTAATATTCGGATATTTCTTTTTTAGCGGCTCCACCATATACAGTTGAAATTCCTCGTCCGTCACCAGTCCGGTATCGACGATTTTTAGCGTCACCGGCTTGGTCGCATCGAAGCCGTCAGACTTCGTATCGGCTATCGTCTTGCTTCCTTCGCCCGTCCCGCTTGTGTTGCCCCCGCCGGTGCTGCCGCATCCAACCACGGAAGCCGTAAAGATTGTGGTTAGTGTCAACAGCATCCACTTTTTAAGCATGAAAACTCCCCCTCGATCATAAGTTCGTTCTTGACTGAAACCGCCTTCATCAAATCCCTATAGTAAAACCGACTTTATAACCCCATCGTTGTCAACATACACCTTGTACGTTTTCGTTCCGTCCGGCGTCGACATGACGACCCCGTCCGATACATGAACGTTCGTCCAGCGTTTGGCCGATCCTCCGAGGCTGCCGCCTTTATCCGACTTCGGATTAACCGCTCCCGAGAAATCGGCGTCTCCGGCCGCAGAAATTGTCAATTTGGCGTCGTTCTTGACCCGCAGCTCGTAGCCGTCGTTGCTGTCGGTAATAAAGGAACCGTTAATGTCCAGCAAATTGCCGTGCAGCTCGATATTGCCTCCTGGCGTGATCGACATCGCCGTCTGGCCGTTCGCATTTTGCAGCTTGATGCGCTGGTCTTTGGGGCCGCGAATGATGAAATCCCGTTCGTCCGTAAGCGGAAACGTTTCGAAGCTGTCGAACACGTAGCGCGGCGCGAAGAAGCCCGTATCCGTGTAGCGAACGCCCGACATCCGTTTGAATTTCGGCGCTTTGTCCACCGATACGTGAAATTCGGTAGCCCAAAACTGCACGTTCTCCGTATGGCCGCAAGGATATGCCCCTCTCGCTCCGGATGAATTCCGGTATGGCGCGGCAATCATTCTGCCGCCGCCGAGCGTGCCGTCATATCTTCCCATGGACTCGAAATAGCATCCGATAAATTGAATGTCGTTCGCGTCATGAAGATGAAGCAAAATATCTTCAAGCCCGAGAACGGAGCAGCTAATAAACTTCAGCCCGCGCAGGTCGCCGCTTGCTTCGATGTTTTTGGAGACGCCGAGACCGAGACCGTTGTGCGTCGCCCCTCTTTTGGAGGCATGCTCCAGCCCGGCAATATAGCAGTTCACATACGTCGTCCCGGCAAAGCCCGTGCTGAACGGGGAAAGTCTCAGTCCGTCTCCGACGTTCCCGACAAGGTCCGGATTGGCGGCAATGCCGTGCAGCGTAAGCTTGTCTCCCGACACGCTCGTAGAGGTGTAGTTGACGTACGTTCCGGCGAGCCTCACCGTACCCGCCGATGGAACCGGGCAGCTGCTCCACCACGGAATCTCGATCGAGTAGTTGCCGGCCGTGCCTCCGAAAGCGGTAATCCGGTACGTATCCCCCCCTCGCACGCAAACGCCGGTCATCCCCTGGAACAAGCAATCATAGAACCGGTTTCTCTCCGAACCCGCTTTCTTGTACTCGTTCCCGAGCGAGCCCACGGTCTGCAGCTTGGCCGCTATCCGCCAATAGCCGACGATCTGCACATTATGCAGCATAATGTCCTGCGCATTGTCCAGAAACACGCCGACATCCCATTCGTCACCGAGCGCAAGCGTATTCGTGTCGTTGTAGCCGCTTATCCCGTTGAAATTCGGCACGATGCGCAAATTTCGGACAGCCGCATATTCGCAGCCTTTCGGGAAATAAATCCCGACCGAAAACTTGCGTGTCGTCGCAGGGGAGCTTGCCGTCGCATCCGCATTGCGGAAATTGGTCAGCTTATATTGGGAATCGGCATGATTCGGGAGCGGCTCCGGATTGTCCAACACGCCTCCGGATGGGAGCATATCGGTCGCGTAGGCGATCTCGTTCGTTTTCTCCCCGTTGCCGCAGAAGCGAAGCTCCGTCGGCGCCGGCTGTTTCATCCTGCCGGTGAAGAAGGGGTCCCAAGCGCTCACCCCTACGCCTTCAAGCGTTACGGCCGTTTTCATGCGCAGCGTGCCGGTTACCTTATAAACCCCCGGCGGGAGAAAGACGACACCTCCGCCCTCACCCGCACAAGCGTCGATCGCTGCCTGGATCATCGCCGTGTCGTCGCTCGTCCCGTCGCCGGCAGCACCGTAATCTTTGACGTTAACCAGGCCATATGTCGCTTGCTGAACCGAGTAGGTCGACTGCTGTACGGTTGTCGGAGAGGAAGCGCTTGCCTGCCATATTCCTCCCGCTGCGGCTGTAATTCCGGCTGCTCCCATCGAGGCGAGCAGTTCTCTCCTGCTGAACATTTTGAATGCGCCCTTGCGCTCCGGCTGGGCCGGCTGCTGTTCGTTGTTGGTCTCGGTCATCTGCCATCAACTCCTCAACAGATTCGAATCGAATCGCCTTCTTAGTACACGAGCTGTCTGAAATCGCGGATACGATGGAAAGAAATAAAATTTCCGTTGTGCGCCGTAGCCGCGCGCTCGTCCCCGGAGCGGCTCAATACGAGCAGGTCGTCGCCGCTGATCGCCATGCTTGCGTAGTGCCTCGCCTGCTTCGGATGATCCGTCTTCGCTACGAGCCCGGCGAAACACCAGTCGACGCAGTTTTTGGAAAAATGCAGCTGCAGGCGGTGCCTTTCGTTATAAGGCAGGTCGAACCTTTCCGGAGGCAGCAGCTCCGCCCGCGTCATGCTGTCTGTCGTCTGGGAGCTGAGCAGCCAGTACAGACGTGTCGTCTCGTCGTACAGGATGTGAAACTTCATTTGGCCGCCCGGACACGGGACGAACGCGATCGTTTTCCCCGAAGGCACCGTCTCCAGCATCGTCGAGATCGTACCGTCCTCGTTCTCCACCGCCTTCGCGACGTTGGCAAACCCGGTTCCTCCCGTATGCGCCCTCATCCATAGATGGAAGGTGCGCCCTTCCGGATCGTGAAAATAATGGTTCGGGTCGGTAAACTGTACGACGTTCGTTTCCAGCCAGCCGATACGGACGGCGGGCCGTCCCGGAGCAATGCGCGCTACCGTTCCCGGCTCGACTTTGTAGAAAGGGACTCCGAAGCCGTCCAACGCATCTTCATCGATCGCATCGCGGAAGCCGAGCGTCGAAGCGAACGTCCAGCTCTCCCGCCGGGTCAGATCGTCGCTAGCGCTTGCGCGCATCAGCACGGGGGCAAGGACGCTAATGCCCCACCCTTTGTAGGCCGGATCAGTCATTTTCTCCATGACCAAGTACACGTTGCCTTTGGCGTAATGGACATTCGCCGGCGCCTGGTGCCATTTCTCGCCTTCCGTAAGCATCACCGGCCCGCTCCATGTTTCGCCGTCGTCATCCGAGCGGATGATCGTCAAATCGTTGCAATGGCCCAATACGTATACCGATCTGCCCGCAACGAAAGGTCTTCCGTGAATGAACGGAAAATCCGTCCGATGCGTCCAAGTACGGCCTTCATCGTCCGATGTAAACACCTTGCCCTGCCAAGGCTTGCCCGGCTCAAGCTCGCCCTTGCGGCCCGGCAGCCCGGCGACGCCCGCTCCCCCCAAATCCAGCGTCGCGACGATCCTGCCGCTTGGCAGGACCGCAATACCGGGACTGTAGGCGAAGATGGCCGCCGGATCGGGCGATTCATATACTTTGACGAATTCAGGGGCCAGTTCCGTTACTTTGTAATCGATAGACAAATTCGTTCATCCTTTCGCTCTATTATTTTTTTCCTTCGGCAATGATCTTGTTGATTTCCTCATCCATCTGGCGAAGCGCCGTATTAATATCCTTCGTGCCCTTTAGCACCTCGGTGTTGTACTTGTTCATTGCCGTTCGGGCTTTACTGTCGTATGGAGTCGAGACGTGGGATTTCGCTGGCGTCGATTTATAGATGGCCTGAATGTTTTTCCCTTTCAAGTACTCTACGTTTTTCCCGAATTCTTCCCTTACTTTCGAATCTTTCAGAACGGACATTTTCGCGTTTCGCGACATGTCGAGCTGCGTTTCGTCGGAAAGCAGCGCCTCCACTACTTTATAAGCTGCGTCCTTGTTCTCGCTGATCGAGGTGACTACGATTCCGTGTCCGTCGAATTCGTGCCCGATGCCCGGCGCTTCCTTGAAGCTGGGGAAGGCGGTCATATCCCAATTCAGCTTGTCGGTTACTTTCGAGATATACGGAAGCAGGTTGATTCCCGCGAACATCGCGACGTTCCCTTTCGTAAATTCACCGTAGTTGCCCGGGCTGACGAATTTTTCTTTATATCCGGGAATGTCGAAGATCGTCTTGTACATTTCATAAATTTGCTTCCACTTCTCTTTCGTTACCGCCGATTTCTCCGTTTTCGCATCGACTATGGCCAAGCCGAGAGAGGAGGCTACGCGGAACAGATGGTCCGGATCAAGTCCGCGGTATACGTTGCCGTCCGCCGTTCTCGTTACTTTGCGGGCCAGCTCGATCGTTTCGTCCCAGGTCATGCCGTCCTTCGGATAGGCAACTCCGAATTTGTCGAACAGATCCTTGTTGTAGTAAAGCACATTGAAATGCCTCGTAAACGGAACGCCGGATAAATATTGGCCGCCGCTGGCGATCTTGAACGAATCAACCGCAACCTGCTCGATTTTACCGAGATCGATATTGTGCTTCTTCAGCATGGGCTCCATGTTGTCGGCAAGCTTAGCCGAGATCACATCGTCAAACAGCAGGTTCGCTTCGAACAGCAAGTCGAATTTCTCGCCTTTGGCAAGCAGCAGCTCGTAACGATCGACCGAATACTTCTGACGGATCAGCTCCAGCGTAATGTTCGGGTATTTCTTCTTTACCGGTTCGACCACAAAACGTTGAAATTCCTCGTCCGTCACCAGTCCGGTGTCGACGATTTTCAGTGTCACCGGCTTCGTCGCGTCGAAGCCGTCCGCCGGGGCGGTTGCCTTCGTATTGCCGGATTTGCCCGTTTCGCCCGCTCCGCCGTTTCCGCAGCCGATTGCCGATACGGATAAAATTGCTGTTAATGTTAGTGAAATCCATTTTTTGAACATACGATCTCCCCTTAAGTTTAGAGTCGTGCACTTTCTTTGAAACCGCATTCATCAAGGTTTGTACGATACAACAGGGAGTAACTTGATCACCGCAAAAGCCGTCGCTGCTGGTTCCGGATCCCGATCAGCTTCATGATTTACACCTGTCGCTCACTTGTTCTTTATTGATGAACACCGTTCCTCTAGTTAAGTATAACGCTTACCCGGAACGACTTCGTTGCATTTTTTAAGGTCGACCTCCCATTTTTTATGCTTGTGCATCTGCAAAGTACGCCCGGGAACGCAAGAAGGGCTGTCCCCATAGTCACAACCGACTAAAGGACAACCCCTTCTTCACAGAACGCGACATCCGGGTAAAAGAACGAACCAAACTTCGTAATTAGCGAACTTTATTGCGCTAATCGCTTGCTGAGTGTGCGAATTCAACGGATAATGAACCCAATTTCACTATTACTGAACTTGAGTTCACTACTAGTTACTTCAGGTTCACTATTCCATCGATACGGATAAAATGGGCCCAAACAGTGAAATGAGGTTCGCAATTAAGCAAATTCGGTTCGCTGTTCGCGAACGTGTGCGGTGACGACAACTAGCGACAAGCGACAAGCGACAAGCAACAAGCGACAAGCCACCAGCGATCAGCCACCAGCGACCAGCAACCAACTACCAGCAACCAACTACCAGCAACCAACTACCAGCAACCAACTACCAGCAACCAACTACCAGCCACGAGCAACGGCCAGCCGGCAATCAGCAACTGCCTATTGCCCAATCGCCCCATAAACCGAGGCCGCTCCGCAGAACGCCTACCCTAACCTGGCCTAGCCCGCCTCCGCTTACAAATGCTCCTTCACAAAGTCCCATACTCGCTCTTTGTAGTACCGGTGCCCCCCTTGCCCGACATACAGCTCACAGCGATCGGCGGCATTCATGCTTCGGTATATAAGCTGCAGATGGGAGAAAGCTTCGCGCGTTCCTTCGATCGGGTAGATGAAATCGTTCTGTCCATGAACGATCAGTATCGGTCTCGGAGCGATCAGGCCGGCCACGTCGTACATTTCACCAAGATTCAAGATGCCCGGCACCAGGTTGCACGCGCAGTGCCGCAAAGGGACGATCGACCGCTCGAACGTGCAGAAGTACGATCCGGGTATCGCCGCGCGAATTCGTTCATCTATGGCGGCCGCGAACAAAGACACGGTGCCTCCCCCGGAATTGCCGGTGATCGCGATGCGCGACGCATCGATCTCGCTGCGGGTGGCCGCGTAATCGATCAGTCTGCCCATATCGTGCACCCGTTCGCCGATCAGCGTACGCCCGTACATGAGGGCGCTCCGCTGCAGCGACTCGCAGGAGTTCGCTTTGCCCGAAGTCATGTCCTCCTCCTGGGCCATTTCCCAAAACCCGCGCACGTCCGGGGCGATTACCGCATATCCGGCCTCGACGGCCTGCAGGGCGATATCCCGATCCCCCTCAAGCGCGCCGCTTCGCTCCTTCTCGTCCTCGAAACGGCCGACATACACTTCCTTGCCTCTGCGGCCGTGTCCATGAGGTGCAAGCACCAGCGGAAAAGGACCCTGTTTCCCGCGGGGCAGCAATAAATAGAACGGAATCGTGATCCCCTGCTCCGTGGCTATATACCATTTCTCGAGCGTATATGTATCGTATTCCGCCGTTTCCACCTTCTCGGGATGGAGCGGTACGGTTGACGCATCGATATGCCGCATGCCGAGAAGCTCCCGCAGGCTCAGGCGAAACTCGCGCTGCCAGTCGGGCAAGCTTCCGTCGGCCAATGCCTTACGATAATCAAACCGCCTTCTGTTCGATTGCGCCATATTTGTTAAATAAGCTTCCGTATTGAAATGCATGCCGGATCACCTCTACGAATTAATTTACACCGTTCCGATGCGCTTGCTGCAGCAAGCTTTCCAAATACCCGCCGTCATGTCCAGTCTCCGTGCACAGCAGCACGCCCTCGTCGTACCGGCACTTCTGCCAATGACTCACGAGCGTTTTCGCCCATTCGGGGGAATCGCCGAGTTCTCCGCGCGAAGCCCGCTTCAGACCGTTCATGAACAACTCCCGGTGGGCCGGCGTAAAAAACAAGTTGTGCAGCCTCGCTGCACTCGTCTCGGTATTTCCCGCCATATCGGCCAGTAGAGCCTCCAGATTGCGCTTCATCCCGGTCAGGCCGACGCTGTCGACGAACGCGTTCCATACGGCACGTACCGAATGCGGATCGGCGAGCAGCTCCGATACGGTGCGCAGCGTCTGCAGAAATCCGGCTTTCAACTGCCCGGTCATTAGAGACAGGCCATTTCGCTCGATGACATACGGACTGATCTCCAGCTTGGAGATGCCCGACTTATGCACGTCAAGGTGAACCAAATAACCGGTATGCTTATAGAAAGCGTCATCGTCTTGCCAGAATACAAAGTTGCCTTGGCTGTACACGATCGGCACGCCGTTATGGATCTCGATTCCTTGTGGCACGTGCGGATGGTGGGCAATAACCGCCGATGCGCCCGCCTCGGCCATTTCCCTCAAGCCGTCCACCACATACTCGGGAGGCATCGGCGCGTATTCTCTCCCCCCGTGAAAAATGACTAGCACATGATCCGACCGCGTCTTCTCATGCCGAATTTGCCGGGTCAACTCGGGAAGCTTAAAGCCGTTGGCACCAGGACCGTTATCGATAGAGCAGCAAGCCTCGCCTTCTCCGCAATTGATAATTGCCGCGGTAATGCCTCCGATCTCGATATGCAGCGGCCTCGCCGCCTCCTCGCCGGTAAGGCCCGCGCCTACTGTCTTCAGCCCCGCTTCGCGCAGCACCTCGAGGGTCCGCCGCAAGCTTTCCGGACCGTAGTCCATAATATGGTTGTTCGCCATGCAGGCAATATGAAAGGGCACCGCCGTCAACGATCGGACGGCGCTTTCCTCGGCCCGGAAATTCGGTCCCGCCTTCGGGATCGGCTGGCCGTGGGAGCCGAGAGTCGTTTCCACGTTGATCACATTCAGATCGCTATTGCGCAGAAGCGGCAGAAGATCTCCGTATACGGATAGCGGGTCGTCCCCGCTCTTCAGTTCATAACCGCGCGATGGAAGCCAATCCGACCCGATCGTAAGACGCACCGTCTTCTCCGCGCCCTCCTTCCGGCCGTTCCCTACCGCGAGGACGTCTCCCCCACTCGTCTCCGGGGTCCACACCCCAAGGTTCCAATCCGCCTTCACTCCACTTCTCTCCTCTCGTTCCATCCGACTATTTCGCCGCTTCGGTCGCGAGAAACTGATTCAGCTTCTCGTCGGCTTCTCTTAATGCCGTGTTGACATCCTTGCCTTTGTAATAATCATAAAATGCCGTTTTAAGTAAATTGCTCGCCTCGGTCGTATACCGGGGACGTACCGGGGAGTTGATCATTTTGCTTTTGAACATCCCCGCGTGGTTTTTCCCTTTGGCAAATTCAAGGTCGGCCGCGAAGGCAACTTCGAATTTTTTATCGGAGAGAGGCGACTTCCGCGCCGTCTTTCTCACCAAATTCATTTGCGTCTCATCCGACACGAGCTCGACGAGCACCTTCATCGCTTCGTCCTTATGCTTGCTCGTACTCGTGATGAAGGTCAAATGCGCATCGATATCGTTATATACGTTAGGTCTGGAAGGCAGGCTCGGATATTGCGCCACATCCCAGTTCAGCCCGTTCTTGGTCGGCTCCTCCAGCTTCGAAGTCATGTTGTTGCCGCCGTACATGGCGGATATTCGCTTCGTGTGGAAGTTGGTGTCCGGACTGATCGAGTTTTTCAATTCGGCGTCCGTCCATTCGTTGCCGGGAATCGAAATGATCAATTTGGACAGCTCGAAGATCGATTTCCATTCCGGTGTATTCAGAGTGGCTTTATTCGTCTTGGTGTCGTAGAACGTATTGCCCAATATGCGCTGAAACCGCGTGACCGCGTAGGGATCGAGCCCGCGAATTTGCGTATCGCCCAGTTTGCGCGTCATTCTTTTGCCGAGCTCGATCGCCTCGTCCCAGGTCATGCCGTCCTTGGGATAGGCGACGCCGAACGCGTCGAACAAATCTTTGTTGTAATACAAAGCGCTGAAATTCAACGCGTACGGAACGGCGTTCAGCGCCGTCGGCCCCGTCACGGCCATTGCTTGAACGACTACCGGATCGAAGCGGCTCACGTCCAATTTGTACAGCTTCGCCAGTTCCGACAAATCGTACATCAGCTTGAGATCCTGATAAGGGCCGAAGTTTCCGTTATGGGTCGTAATGAGATCGGGCGTTTCCCCCGCCGCGATCAGGTTGTTGATATTCGTCGTAGCCGTCTTCTTCACCGTAATATGCGGGTATTTCTTCTTGATCGGGTCGACGAACATCACCTGGAAATCGGAATCGCTCAGTCCGTTTCCATCCAACATCATCAAGGTTACGGGTGCTGCGGTCTCGGCCGGGACCGCCTGCGGTCCATCCGACGCCGGCGGCTTCCCGCTGCTGCAGCCTACCCATACGGTTGCGCCCATCGCGATAAGCATAACGGACACGGTCGCTCTTCTCTTCATGTTACACCCCCCGAAGAAGATGGATTAACCTGATTATGACAGCGCTTACTCAAAAATCAGTATACCGCGAATGCACCGAACGTTCTTTCCGCTATTTTGCTATCGCTCCAAAAAAAATCGCAAATCTTGCTACTATTCCGAAAAGCGTACTGCTATGATTAAAGGTAAGGGGGGACCGTACTATGCCGGAAAGGTCGAACCATTCGCCGCAGCAAGACGGAGCGGAAAAATTCACGGAAACGTTTACAATCGCGCGCAACAAATTCAGCTCCGATCATCATATGAAGGAAGCCCATTTTCACGATGGATACGAGATTTATTACTCGATGGCGGGCGAGAAAAATTATTTTATAAAGGACAAAATGTACCGGGTGTGCAAAGGCGATCTGCTGTTTATCGACCGGTACGAGCTGCACAAGGCGACATCGACCTCCCGCCTGGAGCGGGAAAGAGTGCTCGTCTATTTCAAAACGAATTTGTTCGACGCCAGGCAGCATTTGCTTCAGGACCCGCTGTCCCCTTTCCATGCCGGCTCGCCTGTACTTTCCTTGCCCGTTCATGAACAAAAATTCGTCGAAGAGCTGTTTCATAAAATGATCGAGGAATATCGCGACCGGCGCAGAAATTATTTGCTCTGCATCGAGGCGCTGCTTGCGGAGCTGCTCGTATTCGCGATCCGCTGCAACGAGAAGCGCTTGGAGAATCCCGCTTCGGACCCTAAATCGCTCCATCCGAAAATAACCGAAGCGATGCAGTATATAACGCAGCACTATACGGAGCGGCTGACGCTCGGCATGCTGGCCGAGAAGTTTACGACGAGCCCCTACTATTTAAGCCGGTTGTTCAAAACGATGACGGGATTCTCGTTCGTCGATTACATTGCCGCCGTCAGAATTATGGAAGCGCAGAAGCTGCTCCGCGATACGAACCGGAACGTCATCCGAATCGCCGAGGAAGTCGGGTTCGACAATTTGGCGCATTTCTACAAAACGTTCAAGAAGCTGGCTTTCGCTTCCCCTTTGCAGTATCGGAAGATGCACCGATGACCGATCCCCCAGAAGTGAAGAACCGCTTCGTAGCTTATTCCGTCGGAGCAGCTTTGCTGCTCTCGCAACAATAGCTTCAACTGAAACACGAATGTACTTCGCCGAATTGCATCGATAAAAGCTATTGTTATTACTTCTGGGGGAGCCCCCGATACAAGATAGCCCCACAAAGTGAAGCTTTGCTACGAACAAAAAGGCTGTCCCGAAGTCATCCTCATGACTCGCGCGACAGCCTTATTTATCTTTACCACATCTTATACCCCGGCGAACCCGGTACATCGTTACCGATCATATCCATGATCGGGATCGTGTAAGCGACGATGATAAGTACGACGCATACGCCGATCCACACACCCCAGCGTTCAAGCAGGGCAGGCGTTTTCTCCGCCGTCTCCGCCACTTCGCCGATCGGATACTCGGTGTCGCCCTTCGGCGCGCGCAGCAAGCCTACGATGTTAGCGATCATGATGACGACCGCTACGAAAAGAATCGTTCCGCCGATCGCCATCGCCACATGGTACGGCATCCACAAGATCGCGTCCGGGTGGTCGCCGTAAGTCGTATAGGCGGTTCTGCGCGGCGAACCGAACAAGCCTACCGTATGCATCGCCCCCGACATGAAGAACATACCGACGCACCATAATATAGTTTGAACAATTCCCCATCCGTTCATGCGCTTCGTTAACGTGCGTCCGGTTATCGCCGGGATGAGCCAATACGTAATGCCGAAAAACGTAAGCGCTACGCTCGTCGCTACGGTCAAGTGAAAGTGCCCGGTTACCCAAAGCGTATTATGCACGACCGCGTTCATCTGATGGCTCGCGTTGATAATGCCGCCCGCGCCGGCCGGGATGAAGATGAGCATACCCATAAACGGTGCGAAGAAGCGGACGTCTTTCCACGGCAAATATTTAAACCAGCCGAACAACCCTTTCGCGCCCTTCGATCTGCCGTACAGCTCGAACGAAGCGAACAGCGAGAAAGCCGTCATCAGCGAAGGAACTATGACCATGAACGTAAGCACGACCTGCAAATATTTCCAGAACTGGCTGATCCCCGGCTCCATCAGCTGGTGGTGAAACCCTACCGGAATCGAGAATAAGATGAACAGCATGAACGAAAGTCTGGCCAGCGCGTCGCTGAATATTTTGCCGCCGATAATTTTCGGAATGACGACATACCAGCATATATAGGCCGGCAGCAGCCAGAAGTAGACGAGCGGATGGCCGAAATACCAGAACAGCGTACGGCTCAGCAGCACGTTGATCGTATCGACCCAGCCGAACGACCAAGGGATGAGCTGGAACAGCACTTCGATCGCTACCCCGATCGTGCATATTTGCCACATGATCATCGTCGCGACCGCCATAAAGGAGAACAGCGGCGACATTTTGCCTTTATTCGTCTTCTTCCAATACCGATAGTTGTAGAACATTCCGAGCCCGCTGATCCAGCTGCCTACGACGACATGCGCCAAGGCGATGTAGAAGAACGGGGATGCTTTGAGCGGCGCATAGAACGTGTACAGGACGCTCGCCTGATTCAGCAGAATGACGACCGTGCCGATCACGGTGCCGAGAGCCATCAGACCGAATCCGACCCAGCCCATCCGGCGGGATATCGGCAGCAGTTGTCCGCCGAGCGTCTTGGAGAGCCCCGAGTATAGAAAGCCGATAATGAAGAACGTGGTGAAAATGAGCGCCATCAGCACTCCGTGGGCGGTCAGCAGCTGGTAATAGCCGATTCCCGCGGGCAGCTCGATCATCCCGCCGCGCACGAGCCCTTGCAGAACGCCGGCGATGCCGCCCAAGAACAGCGCCGCGAAAGCGAACAAAATATGGGCGAGCACGAGAGATCCGTCCCGGCGGTCGAACCGTTCCGTTTGGGGTGTTGCCTTAGAAGCAGCCGTAATAGTAGCCGTAGTCATTCCAATCGCCGTCCTTTATACGGACACGAGAACCGGTCCGTTATTTCACAACAAGAGTCGTTTTCATAAATTCGTGCCCGGTGCCGCAATATTCGTTGCACAAGATCAAATATTCGCCGGCTTTTTTGAACGTATGCGAGATATGGTTCACTTCGCCCGGCAGCACCATCATGTTGACATTCGTTCCGGGAATTTCGAAGCCGTGCACGACGTCACTGGACGTAATCGTAAAATGAACCGTCGCACCTGCGGGCACTTCCAGCGTAGTCGGAGCGTAACCGTAAGCGAATGCGGTCATGATCGCTTCATACTCGTTGTCCCCGACCTTCTTCAGAATAGGTTTATCGAACGGTGCCGTCTCGGTCACTTTCGCGGGATCGATCGCATGGCGATGGCTGCCGGGAGTCGTAAGTCCCATCGAAAACGCCATAATGCCCAGGACGATCAAGAACACGGCAAGCATTGAAAAGCCGAACGTCAGCCAAATTTTCTCCAAGCGGTGAATATGCATGCGGGTCAACCTCTTTTCGTCATTAGTTTCTGGCCATATAAAGGACGAATACGCCGAGCCAGGATACGAGCAGGAATGCGCCTAGCAGCATGACCGCCGCAAACGTTCCTTTCAATGACGGCTCGCTCCCGTGTTCCCCGGCTCGATCTTTGTTCGTCTTGTCTGATGCCGATTTCGCCATCAGGATAACCCCCTCTCTCTCACGGCCGATAGTAAGGACATAATCCGCATGTCCGCGCGGATATTAGCGTCTTTATGCTGTTATTGTATCGGTCCGCGGCGGAAGCAACTGTGATTTAGATCACCCGGCGGCTCTGCAAACGGTGAACAATTTGTTAACGGTCCTCATCTTGCGGCATTCGTCCTTGCGCATGCGAAAAAGCCCTTCGAACGGGATCGAAGGGCTTGGATTCATGAAGCCTTTTGATCGGGGATCGAAGGACTCGCGGCTTCAACGAAGCCCTTTGATGAGGGATCGAAGGGCTGGTTGCCGGATAGGACGGCGGCTATCGATAAACAACGGAACTGCATTCCGTTATTGACCGCTAAAACAAGTACACTGCCAAAATTGCGGAACTACATTCCGTTATTCAGCTTTTTTCCCGCCATCGAATCAAAAAATGAATGGTTTTACGTACCATAGTTCCGCTATAACCGAGAAATGCCGCGAAATATCCAACTTAACGGAATACAGTTCCGCTAAAAGCGATCAGGGGAATCGTTGGAGGGAGCAGCCGCCCGTTGAAGTCGTGCTGTCCGTACTTTCCGCCTCAGTCCCCACTCCCTTTTGAGCTCCTCCGAGTTGCCTCCCCCCGCACAAGCCCGCCGCAAAAAACTGTTCGTTTCGTCTAGTCCCCTCCCGCCATTCCCCGTCCATTCATTCACCAAGGGATATATGTCCTCATATGATGTGAGTAGTCTATGGAAACACGAGAAATCGCAGGATGGCGCTTCTAAAGGAGACACACCATGACCAGTACGAAACTGACAATCCATGTGCAAGGCATGGGCGGCCTGCTTCAAGATCAAACGCTGGTGCTCGGGGAGCGTGCGGCACGATCGCACAAAATCCCGTCCGGCGGAACCGTAACGCTCCGATACGGCGCATCCAAGCATCAGGTGAAGGTCGTCTCCGCCTCTCATCTAGACGGCCTCCGCATCAGCGAATCGTTCGCGCGCAAGCTGGGTCTCCATCACGGCGCCCAAATCAGCATCCGCTATAAGGCGAGCAGCAAAACGATCGAGCTCGGTCCTCTGATCGGCGTCATGATGAGCCGCGTGTACTCCGGTTCCCCGGATCGTCCGTTCGGATCGAACACCGCCTTTTGCAAAGAGCTGGTGGACACTTGCCAATCACATGGCGCATTCGTCTATTTTTTCACTGTGGAGGATATCCCTTCCGGCCATCCGCATATCGAAGGCTGGACTTATTACGGAAGGTGGCGCAAATCCGGTTTTCCGATCCCGGACGTCGTCTACAACCGGCTCACGACCCGGAAGCTGGAGAACAATCCCAGCGTTCAGCATTTCATGAAGGATGTAAAATCCCGCTACGGGACGACCGTGTTCAACGAGAAATACTTGGACAAAACCGACGTATTCGACGCGCTCAAGCAGGATCCTTCGCTTACCCGGTACTTGCCGGAGTCATACCTGTTCAAAAATTTCCAGATGCTCAAATCGATGACGTCGCGCCACCCGGTCGTCTTCCTGAAGCCGATAACCGGCAGCCTGGGGAAGGGCATTATCCGGATCAGCCGCTCGGGCAATCAGTCGTATTCGTGCCAGACGACAAGCTTGAACGGAACGATCCGGCAATCGTTCCCTACGATCGAAGCCGTGTTCTCTTCCATCGCAAGCAAGCTGAAGCAGCGGCGGTACCAAATCCAGCAAGGGCTGCATCTGATCGAAACCGGCGGACGTCCCGTCGATTTCCGCGCGCTTGTCCAGCGGAACAATACGGGAGCGTGGAGCGTCACTTCGGTAGTGGCGCGCATTGCCGGGAGCAATCACTTTGTGTCGAACTTGGCGCGCGGCGGATCGCTCAGCCGGGTGAAAGAAGCGCTGGCCAAAACGAATTTGACCGCCGTTCAGCAGCGTTCCGCAGCCGCCCATCTGCGCAAAGCGGCTCTCGATATCGCGAAAGGTATCGAGACGCAAGTGAAGGGGCATTTCGGGGAACTGGGCGTCGACTTGGCCGTCGACACGAACGGGAAAGTATGGCTGCTTGAGGTCAATTCCAAACCGTCCAAAAACGACGGAACGCCGCTTGCCGAAGGCGCAACCCGCCCTTCCGTCAAACAAACGGTGCTGTACGCCCGTTATTTGGCCGGATTTTAACGAAGGTGAGACCGATGATAACGAGAAACGAGCGGCGGAACGCGCAAACCGTCGGCATCATGGTATGCCCGAAGGCCGGGGAACCGCCTTTTGCGGAAAAAGATTATTACCGGCGGCTGACGGGGATCGGACGGAAGCTCGGATTGGACGTATTTGTTTTTTTCCCGCACAGGCTGGATTGGGACCGCAACCGGGTGGTCGGATACGCTTATGCCGCAGCCTCGAAGCGTTGGGAAAAAGGTTTTTTCCCGTTTCCGGATGCCGTATACGACCGCTGCTTCTACTCGAACCCCGGAGTATACGCCGCTTATCGGGAACCGATCCGGCGCTTGATGGCGTCTAGCGGAACGCGCTTTCTCGGATACGGTCTGAAGGGCAAATGGAACGTCCACCAGATGATGATGCGCGATGAGGCGCTGAAGCCTCACGTCCCCGAGACGGAGCTGCTGGAGCATAAGGACGATATCGTCCGCTGGCTTGACGAGAAGGGGGAGCTGTTTCTGAAGCCGCACGGCGGCAGTCAGGGCAAAGGCGTGCTTCACCTTGCGGAAACGCCGGACGGGTTCATCGCCAAAGGACGGACGTACAGAAACGAGACCGTACGGCTCCAATTCCGCTCCAAGAGCCGTATGCTTGCATGGATCGGACAATTTACGTCAGGACGCAAATATTTGATTCAGCGGTATTTGACTCTAACTACCGAAGGTGGGGACGCATTCGATATCCGCGCACTCGTGCAAAAGAACCGCAAAGGCTGCTGGGAGCTGACCGGCATGGCGGTTCGTCAAGGCGCTCCGGGAAGCGTGACGTCCAATCTGCACGGGGGCGGTCATGCGGAAGAAACCGTACCGTTTCTGCGCGACAGGTACGGCCCGACGCAAGCTGCGGCTATTGCGGCAACGGCTCACGATATCGCCCTGCGCGTTCCCGAAGTGCTGGAACAGTACCACGGCCGTCTGGCGGAGCTGGGCGTCGATCTCGGCATCGATGCGGAAGGAAAAGTATGGGTGCTCGAAGCGAATTCGAAGCCCGGGCGGTCCGCGTTCGCGTCGCTGTCCGACGAGCGGGTCCGGCTCGCCTCGATACGCAACCCGATGCTGTACGCCAAATTTATGCTCGACAGCCGAAGCGAGCGCCTCGGCCGATTGTGAGCCGGCACGACCGGTCGCTTCACCGGACGCTTCCGATGCCATCCAAGCTTCTTGCAACCTTTTAGGAGGGTAACTTCATGAGTTTGACAATGTGTACAATCCATTTCGCGGCGCGAACCGACAGGACGGTCTACGTCAGCTCCGCGCTGATGAAGTCGTTGCAGTTGACGGGAACGAAGCCGGTGACACTCAAAATGGGAAGCAAGGCGGTATCCGCTCCGATCAAAATCGTAAAAAAACCCGGCATCCATCTGTACATTCCGGTTACCGTCAAAAACCAGCTGCTCGTGCCGCGAAGCGGAACATGCATGGCCGTATCGAACGGTCCGAGAGAAATCCAGCTGGGACCGCTCGTCGGGATATTAACCAATGCTTCTACGGCAAATGCCGCCCAGCCGTTCGGTTCGCGCTCCTCGCTGTTGAAGGATTACATTAGACCGGGCAGCAAAAAATCGTTCTTTTTCGCCTTTATGCCGTCGGACGTGAACTGGACGACGGATACCGTAGTCGGATATTTTCCGACCGAGAGCGGTTGGATCCGCAAAACCGTCCCGCTGCCCGATGTCGTCTATAACCGTCTATCCAGCCGCAAGGCGGAAAAATCGCTGTCGATCGAAAACTTCAAGGAACGGTTCGTCCGGCGCGGCATCCCGCTGTTCAACTGGAGCTTCTTCGACAAATCGGATGTTTACAACTTGCTCGACGGCGACAAGGAAGCGTTCAAGCACGTACCCGAATCGCATCTGAACCCGACGCCCGAGCGGGTGCGCGAGATGCTGGATAAACACCGGTTCGTCTATTTGAAGCCGACCGGAGGCAGTCTCGGCATCGGCATTTACCGGTTGACGTATCATCCGAAGCGCGGGTACTTCGCCCGCTTCCGCCGGGGCGGCAAAAACGTGCTGTACCGCTTCTCCCAGTTTTCCGGCTTGATGAATTTGCTGAACGCGCGAAGCGGCAGACTGCGCAATTACGTCGTGCAGCAAGGGATCCGGCTGATCGAAATCGACAACTGCCCGATCGATTTCCGCTTCCACCTGCACAAGAACGGCCAGAACCAATGGGTCGTCGCCGGAATCGGGGCGAAGAAGGCCGGGAAAGGGAGTGTAACGACGCATGTGAAGAACGGCGGGCAAATTATGACGCCGGAGCAGGTGCTCGATCGCGTTTTCGGCAGCAAGGCCGACGCGATTCTGCAAAACTCCAAGCAAGCGGCCATCAAGCTTGCCGAGTCGATCGAGAAGAACAGCCCGCACATCCTGGGCGAGCTCGGTTTCGATATCGGGATCGACCAGGATGAGCAAATCTGGATGTTCGAGGCCAATTCCAAACCGGGACGTTCCATATTCAAGCACCCCTCCTTGAAGTCCCAAGGCAAAACTTCGCTCGAACTCATATTCGAGCACAGCATGTATTTGGGGAGATTCAGAGCGAGGAGGGAGGCGTAAGTGGAGATTACCTCTTCAATGGCGTTTCACCGGCCGCTGCTCGGCATCTTGACCATGGACGATCCGGAGGAATTGTTCCGGGGCAACCGCAACAATTTCATCGACCTGATCAAGACCGGTTCGGAGATGGGCGTCTCCGTGTGCGTAGTGACGGTCAAAGATTTAAAGCCGAAGCATAAAAAAATGATCGGATATATGTACGACCCGGTGGCGAAACAATTTACTCAGCAAATCATCGGTATTCCGCACGTCCTCTACAACCGCATTCCGCTTCGCGAGGACGAAGCGCTGCCCGAGGTGCAGCATACGCTGCAGGCTATTATGAAGCATTCGCAGGTTCGGCTGTTCAACCCGACCTTCTTCAACAAGTGGTCGCTGTTCGAATGGCTGAACAAAGCGAAGACGACGGCCAAATACATTCCGGCGACTCGCAGAATGACGGCCAGCACGGAGCTCGAAGGACTGTTGAAGCTGCATTCGTCCGTCTACATGAAGCCGATCAGCGGCAAAGCGGGCAAGGGCATCATGAAGGTGGAACGGGTTTTCGGCCGGCTGGACCGGAGAACGGAGTATGCGCTCAGCATTCAGGAAACGAAAGGAAGCGTCGTCTACAAGTATCCGAAATTTTCGCTGCTATGGGCGAAAGTCAAGGAAGAAATCGGTCATGAAGACTATATCGCCCAGCAGGGCGTCACGATCGTCAAGTACAAAAAACGTCAGTTCGATCTGCGTCTGCTCGTGCAAAAAACGTACAAAGGGGAATGGGACGTTACGGGTATCGGAGCCAGGCTCGCCGGCAAGCTCAGCATCACGACGCACGTGCCGCGCGGAGGCTCGATCGACGATCCGGAGAAGCTGCTAGCGGCCGGGTTCGGCACCGAGGGGGCCAAACGGATTATGCAGCGGGCGCGCAGAGCCGCTCTTGCGATCGCCCGGCAAGTCGAGAAGAAATCGGGTTATATGCTCGGAGAAATGTCGATGGATATGGGCGTCGACATTCACGGCGGCATCTGGTTTTTCGAAGCCAATTCCAAACCTATGAAATTCGACGAACCGCACATCCGCAAAAAATCGTTGGAGCGGATCGTGCAATACTCCCTCTACTTGATCCGGACGAATCAGGCCAAAACAGGCGGAGTTCCGATAGGCTATACGAATTAGCCTAACATGCGAGGCGAATCCGGACCTAAACGTCCGGATATTCCCCATCGTCCGTTCGCAGGGCTGTAAGCTACCATAAAGCAGGTGATCCAACTTTGGCGGAACCAGCGCTCGGCATTATGACCATAGCGATTAACGATATGGAGGAGCGAAGCTACTTTCGCAAGCTGATCGTACAGGCGAACAAACTCGGTTTACGGGCGTTCGTATTCACTCCTCTCGACGTCAATGCGAAAACAAACCGCATTCACGCGCATCTATACGACACCGCCTCCGGCAAATGGACCCGGGGGTGGACCGCGTTTCCTGCGCTGATATACGACCGGTGCCGGTACAAGGAATCGGAGCTCTTCCGAGCGTTCCGCCGGTTCCGGGAAACGTACACGCGGCTTATTTATATGAATCGACCGATTTCGAACAAATGGGGCATGCATCAGTTTCTGGCGAAGTCCGCCAGCATTCGCCCCTTTTTGCCGTCCACCCGCGTATATACCGATCACGACGAGCTGCTGGAGCAGTTGCGGGTGCACCGGCGCGTCTACGTGAAGCCGATTAACGGAACGGGAGGCCGCGGCATCCTGCGGTTCGACATGCAGCGGAACGGGAAAGTGCTCGTGCAGGGCCGGGAAATGAACCGGCAAATCGTCGCTCCGAAGCTCGTATCCGCCAAGATGCTCCCGGCACTTCTTTCGAACCGGAGCTTGATCAACAAATATTTGATCCAGCAAGGCATCCGCAACAAGCTGCCGGACGGACGCGTGCACGATTACCGGCTGCTGGTTCAGAAGAACGGAAACGGGGAGTGGGAAGTGACGGGCTGTGCAGGCCGCATCGGTCCCCGAACAAGCATCACATCCAACCTGCACGGCGGCGGCCAGGCGCACCCGATGGCCGATCTGCTTCGGCGCCGGTTCTCGTCCGAAGACAAAATTGAGTCGATCCGCCAAGAAGTGTACCGTCTCGGCCTTGACGTCGCCCAAACGGTCGAGAATCATTTCGGCCGGCTGTGCGAGCTCGGCATCGACATCGCGATCGATCCGGACGGCCACCCCTGGCTGCTCGAGCTGAATCCGAAGCCGGCCCGCGAAGTGTTTTCCCGCATCGGGGAAAAAGAGACCTACGAGAAGGCGATATCCCGTCCGGTCGAGTACGCTCTGTGGCTGTATAAGCAGCACAAAAGCGGAACCGCCGAGACGAAGAAGAAAGGAAGGCGCACTTCCGTGCCGAGAAAGCGAAGAGAGCTGTCGGGACGCTAGAGCGCCGCAAGCCGGAAGAGGCATATCGCCTGCTTCCGGCTTGTCGTTTTTATCGGGGCTTGCCGGACGCCGGAGCCGCCTTCCCCAGTCCGTGCGTCAGCAGCTTGGCCGCATCGGGATACACATCCTTGCCGGTGGATTGTAGCACGACGGCAATGACTTTTTTGCCGTCCCTCGCAACGGACGAGACGAGACAATAGCCCGCCTGGTCGGTGAACCCGGTTTTGATGCCGTTCGCGCCTTTGAAATAGTTGGCGCTGTCCGGTTGAAGCAGTTGGTTCGTATTGGACAAGGACAGCTTCGCGGCTGCTCCGCCCGTGCCGTTTACCGCTACAGCCTCGTAGCCGGTTGCTTGTACCGCTTGGCGGAACCGTTCGTTTTCCATCGCCGCTTTGGCGATCAGCGCCAGATCGCGCGCCGTCGAATAATGGTCCGGGTCGTGCAGCCCGCTCGGATTCACGAAATGGGAATGGGTCGCTCCGGCCTTTTTCGCCCGCTTGTTCATCAGCTTGGCAAACTCCTCCTGCGCTTCGGCCGTGCTAAGGTTCGGGTTGCCCGCCGTCTTCCGGGCGATATGGACGGCGAGCGTCCGTGCGGCGTCGTTGCCCGAAGGCAGCAAAGCCGCCTCCACCAGATCGTAAAGCTTTAACCGCTGGCCCTGCCGCAGACCGGCCCGGCTCTCCTCCGGATCTTCCGGCCTCGCTTCCGCCCCGACGGTTACAAGCTCGTCCGGCTTGCCTATCTCCAGTGCGATAAGAGCGGTCAATATTTTCGTCGTGCTGGCCGGGTATGCCCGCTCCCTGTCGTTTTTGGCGAACAGGACCGTTCCCGTGGCCGCATCGATAACAAGCGCATGCGTGGCCTGAATATCTAGGCCCGCTCCGCCGAAGGAGCGGCTGACCCGGCTCCAGACGGTCGAGGCTATCGATTTTCCTGCCGGAGTGACGGCGGCGGCGAAGCAAAGGGCGATGCAGAGCGCTCCAATAACGAATCGTTTCATTCCGTTACGATCCTTTCCTGCGGTATCGGTTAGCCCATTGTAAGGGACAATGTTTAACCGTAAGGAAAGAAATCGTTAACTTTTTCTTAACGTTCCCTAAAGTTATCTCAAGCCGCAGCATGGAGACGATGCTCTTGTGTCGCACATCCTCCCGTTTTACAATAAAGGAATGATCGAGCGGAGCTTAACTGAAGAAGGAGCGATTAATACATGGAAGTTACGGCACAGGAAGTTGCCGAATGGATGGTGAAAGAGATTAAATTTAGAGGCATTTTATACCAGAGCGAAGCGATCGCCCACGTTCGCGCCCATTTTGGAGAAGCCTTTGTCTATGTAAACGAGAATGGAAATCCGTCCTTGTCCAAAGAAGTGAAGAAAGCGTTCCGGAAGCTGCATAACGGCAAAATCGCTTGGGACCGGGACGGCTTCTTCTGGGGATGGACTTGAGAATCGGGCGGATCGAACCGGAGCTGCTTGAGGTACGTCTATTTGGGGTAAATGGAAGTATGGGGCGTTTGGTCCGTACGGGTAAGGAGGAGAACAGATGAAGCTGAAAAGAAGCTTGACCCATGCGGCGCAGCGGACTAGACGCGGCGCGCTGCTCGCTTTTTGTGCGGGGGTTATGATCGTCACCGCTCCGGCCGCCGTCGGGCTATCGCCTGTCCGTGTGCAGGCGGAAGCGTACAGCCCGCTCGCGATCGTCTCGCAAACGATAGTCATCGACGGAAAATCGGCCGCGCTTCCGACCGCCAACGTTGACGGCGATACTTACATCGGATTGCGTTCGTTAAACGAGGGACTCGGCCTCACGACCGGATGGAACGCGGAGACGCGTACGGTTACCGCGAGCGGACGGGGACGAACTTTGACTGTGGAAGCGGACACCGGCACGTATTCGATGAACGGGCAACTGCTCCATGGACTGCCGGCCATCTTGCAGGACGGTTCCGTCTATATGCCGTTAAGATTTTTGCTGGAATTAATGGGCTACGGCATTTCCTATGATCCCGCATCGCGCGTGATCGGCATCGAGACGATCAAGGAGAACGCTCTTACGATTGAGACGGGTACGATCGCGGAAGAAGGGGACAAGCTGTCGCTGAAGGTCCACTACCCGCAACTCGCCGGGTATGCCGATGCGGACGTGCAGCGGAGGATAAACGCTTTTCTGAAAGAAGAGGCCGAAACCCACGCCAAATGGGGCAAAGGCGAGCTGGTCGGAGCGGCCGCCGCCAATGCGGAAGCCGAAGCCGAAGCAGGCGACAAGCGGCTGTCGATTCCGCCGGTTAGCTACGAAGGTACTTATACGATCACTTACAACGATAAAGATCGGCTCAGCCTTTACGTCGATTATTATATCTATACGGGCGGAGCTCACGGATTGACGATTCGGCAGCCTTACACGTTCGACTTATTGACGGGTAAGCAGCTGTCCCTGAAGGAAGTCTCGAAAGGCAAAGCCGACTATGTGGCGATCATCAACGACGTGATTCGCACGCACATCCGCGAACTGGATTTGCCGATGCTCACGCCGTTCGAGTCGATCGAGCCGGAGCGGGCGTTTTTTCTAAAAAACGACGCGGTCGTCATTTATTTTGAACAGTACGAGTACACGCCTTATGCGGCGGGAATGCCTGAGTTTGAAGTACCTTTTGATGCGTTTGGAAAGTAGGGAGAACATAGAACACCCGGACCTTGGAGGTTCGGGTGTTGTTTTGCAAGCAGAGCCGCTGTATCGGATTAGGGTAGGAACGTTTCCGTGAAGCTTTGGATGATCAGAAAGGGCAACGCACCGATCGAAACAAGCGCCATCATCATTCCAAACAATAAGGACTTTACTGCCTGAAGCGGTTTTAGTGCTTTCATAGAAGCTCATCTCCCGTTTTGGAATAATCACATTATAAAGCTTATGTAACCCCCGATCCTTAAAGTAACCTTAAGTGCACATTAATTTTGGTTCGCACAACCTGAGTCTCGGTGTATAACGGAAAAAAATGTCCTTATCTGAGCCATAATTGACGTTGGTACAAAAATAGCGGAAGAAATTGTACTTATTTCCGCCACTATGGTCGTTATACGGCGCTGAAAGCCGGA
Organism: Paenibacillus mesophilus; assembly: GCF_005938385.1. GTDB lineage: Bacteria > Bacillota > Bacilli > Paenibacillales > NBRC-103111 > Paenibacillus_AB > Paenibacillus_AB mesophilus. The sequence continues at coordinate 209,901 of NZ_VCRA01000012.1, read as the reverse complement.
TAAACCCCCAAATAAGGTCGATTTTTTCCGCTATTATTTGGAAAAGGGCTCAAACTAGCGAGATAACGTCGAAAATTTCCGCTAAATCTCGCCGCACGCCAATAAAATAACACCCGAACCCCTTGTAGAGGTCCGGGTGTTATTCTATGTACCGCTTCCCGAAAGCCCGGTGGTTAAGCCCGACTCTCGAACAGCTTAACCATCTCCAAAATAACCTGAGTCGCCTTCACCATGTTGTCTACGGAGACGTACTCGTACCGGCCGTGGTAGTTCTCGCCGCCGGTAAACAGGTTGGGCGTCGGCAGGCCCATGTAGGACAGCTGCGAGCCGTCCGTTCCGCCGCGGATCGGCCGGATGACCGGCTCGATGCCCAGGCTCTCCATCGCCTGCCGGGCGATATCGACGATTTCCATGACGGGCTCGATTTTCTCGCGCATGTTGTAGAATTGATCCTTGATTTCAAGCTGGATGCGCTCTTCCCCGTAGACCGCCCGGAGCTCCCGCACGATGCTTTCCAGTTCCGCCTTCCTTGCCGCAAACCGCTCGCGGTCGAAGTCCCGGATCAGGTAATGCAGCTTCGTTTCTTCAACGTCCCCTTTAATGGAAATCAGGTGAAAAAAGCCTTCGTATCCTTCCGTATGCTCGGGAGCTTCCTCGGCGGGCAGTCTCCGGTTAAGCTCCATCGCGATCTTTGCGGCATTGACCATTTTGCCTTTGGCCGTACCGGGATGAACGATTTTGCCCTTGCACGTAATGCGCGCGGCGGCCGCATTGAAGCTCTCGTATTGCAGCTCGCCGAGCGGCCCGCCGTCCATCGTATAAGCGTATTCCGCGCCGAAGGCGGATACATCGAAGCGATGGGGCCCTCTGCCGATCTCCTCGTCCGGCGTAAACGCGACACGGACTTTGCCGTGCTTGATTTCCGGATGCCGGATCAAATAAGCCATGGCGGTCATAATCTCGGTCATGCCGGCTTTGTCGTCGGCTCCGAGCAGCGTCGTGCCGTCCGTCGTGACGAGCGTATGGCCCGCATACCCGGCAAGCTCCGGGAAGTCGCGCGGGGACAGTACGATCGACAACGCTTCGTTCAGCACAATGTCGCCTCCGTCGTACCGATCGACGACCTGCGGCATGACGCCCGCTCCGGTAAAGTCGGTAGCCGTGTCAAGATGGGCAAGAAACCCGATCGTCGGCACGGGCTTGTCCGTATTGGCGGGCAAGGTAGCCATGACGTAGCCGTTCCCGTCCATCGTCACTTCCTCCATGCCGATCCCCTTCAGCTCCTCGACCAGCATCCGGGCCAGCGTCAATTGCCCGGGCGTGGATGGACACGTCGCACTTCCGTCATCGGACTGGGTGTCCACCTGCACGTAGGAAACAAATCTCGCTATGATCTCGTCTTTCACGTCGCTCAGCTCCTTCTACGACCATTGTACTTCAATGCGCGACGCTTGGGAAATCGAGTCCCACCGGCTTCGGCGTCCGCTGTCTGTCAAGGAACGAGAGCAAGCGAGTTACGGAAATATATCTTATCCATCACATCGGACGGAAGCTCCAGCGTCTGAAGAAACTGCTGCAGCTTGTTATCCCAAATATCTCTGCCGTACAGGACACGGTCCTGGAATTCGAGCAGAAATTCCTTCGTAAAAGACGCATCCCGGGTCAGCGCGTTCAGCCCCGAGCCGGCCGACAAATCGCAGTACAGATTGTCGCAGGCGCGCATCAGCTCCGTCACTTTGCCGCCCGGCACAATCGGCCCCGTCGGGTAGCTGTGCTGCGCATACAGATCGTCGCCGGATATATGCGCCCAGAAGCCGGGACCATGTCCGAGGAACACCGTATCCGGACATTGCCGGATCGCCCGCTCGAACGCTTCGATGCCTCCGCCGTACCAGTAGCCCGGAGCCGCGTAAGGTCCGCCTCCGCCATGCCCGTAATTGACTTCGACGATTACGGGCAGCCCTCTTGTGCCGCAATACCGGAAAACCGCAACCGCGTCCGGGTTGTCGTACATCATCCGCAGCATCACTTCGCCGTAGACGCGGACGCCGTACATTTCGATCGCCGCCTCCAGCTTGCCCAGCGCATGCGGCTTCCTCGGATCCGGCGCGTAGCCGAGCACGAATTTGTCCGGGTGCTTCTGCACGCAGGCCAGGCAATTGTCGAACGGAATCGGCCCGTCTCCGTTCCCCCATGTCATGCGGTGGTAGCCCGGCGAGTATTCGAACTCCGGCGTTTCCAGCGTAAGCAGCCAAGTCCGGTCGATATTGTGCATCCGCATGTTGTCCAATATCGCATCGCAGTTCATATTCAAATAGTTCGGATGATTGTGCGAATCGATGATCATATTCCCGCTCGCTCCTCTCGTTAATCCGCTACCACTTCGAAGATCCTGACGATTTCCCGCCGCCTGACGAGCCGCCGCCCCAGCCGGCGCTGCCGGAAGAACGCCCGCCGCCGCCCGAGGAGCCTCCTCCGCCCGTGTTGTTCCGGCGTCGCTCCTCTTCCATATGCCTCAAATAATCCTGCTCCATTTGGGCGATGATGCCCCGCCCCTCGGTAATGCGCCGGGCCGCCTCCTCGAACAGCCCCGTCGCGATGAGCCGTTCGACCTCGCCCTTCAGTCCGGCATAAGCCGCCGTATAGCCGGTCATATTGATCGTTTTGCCATACCGGTCGAATCGTATCGTGTAGTCAGCGTGCAGTTGGCTGTAAAGCCGCATGGACTCGGCCTTCTCCCTGGCAAGGCGTTCCACCAGAGAGGACAAGCTGTCCGCCAGCGCAACGAACGATTGCAACCTTTCCTCCAGCCGATACAAGTCGACAGTCCGGCTATGCACGCCGCCCTCGATAACCCGAATCGCCGTCTCGCCATCCGCGATCATCTTATCCGGAGAATCGATCCGGACTTGAAGCTGTTGGAAATCGGCGGCCGCTTGATGGAAACGGCGCTTGCCTTCGCCAAAACGATCGATCGCGGTACGAAGCGCATCTTCCAGACTTTCGCGGTAACCGAGACATTGCTCCCGAACATTCCGCGCCTCCGAGAGCACCCGGTTCGCCCGCTCGCTGCGGTCACGGGCAAGCCGGTACGACTGCACGCCCGGATCAAGCGCGCTTCGGACTTCCGCGAGCAGACGATCCAGCTCTTCGTTCGCCTGCTTGATCTGCGTCCGTCTTGCACTCTGTTCCCCGAGGTGAACGTCGGCAAACCGCTCCGCGAGCTTCGACTGCTCCGACTCGAACTTGGCTTCGAACTCCATTGCTTCGCCAAGAAAATGCTCCATATCGCGCACCACGTCGGCGGAATAATCCCGGTTCGCGATCATCTCCGCCACCACGTCGATCGCCTCTTGCAAGCCGGACTCGACCGCATCCGAGCACGACTTCGCCCCCGCTGCATCACCCGCCTCGATAAACGCCGCGAGCCCGGGCAGTTCCGATTCCGCCCTCCGGAGAATCCGGAACGGATCGGCGTCGCTGAGCAGCAGACGTTCGCGCTGCACCGTATGGCGCAGCTCTTCCTCGCGCGACCTAAGCCGCGGAATATATTCCGGGTAACGCTTTGCAAGCGTCCTCAGCAGCTCCACGGCAGCCTGAAGCTCATCGAACAGGCCCTGCGCCTTCTGTGCGAGAGCGTCGGCCTGCACGAAGTCGAACTCATCCAAATTATCGGCTTCCGCCAATGTCGTTCCCGCTTGCTCCAATTGCCGCTTCAGAACGGATAGAGGGTAGGACGTTTCCTTCCCCAGCGTTTCCACGGCAAGGCCCGCTTCGCCGGCTTTTTCCTTTACCCGTCCTACGGAATGTCTCGCTTCCGACGATAGCTTCTGCAGCTCCTCCAGCCGTGCGCGGGCTTGCCCGGCCCGTTCGGCATGCGCTTGAATGTCGTTGCGGACCGTTCTGGCGCCGCGTTCGTTTTTGCCTGCGGTCATGAGGGCGACTCGCTGCTGCTCCAGCCGTTCCTGCAGCTCCTGGGACTGCTTCTGCAACTCGAGCGCCTCCAGCTCCAGGGCAGCGACCCGCGTCTTCGTCTCCCCCTGCATGAAGCCCATCTCCAATTCCTTGAGCAGATCCGACACGATCAGACCGCTTATGGCGGACTCCGCTTCCGCAAGCACCCGTTTTCCCTCGCCAAGCAGCTTTCTCGCCCTTGCCATGCAAAGCAGCTGCCTGACCATTAGCAGCACGAGCAGCACAACAAGGATACCGATTGCAATGCCTGCCACCGTCTTGGCAGACATTCCCTTGCTCCCCGTTCCGGACGACGGGGCTGGCGAAGACAGATCATTGACATAGTTTCCGACGGCGATAACGCCTTCGGCCACTTTACCGCTGCCCGCGAGCGGTACGAAGGCTCGCTCGACGATGCCTTTCGCATTGCGTGCGGCGCTCGACGACACCCGGCTTTCCAGAGCCGCATTCTCGTACACGAGATGGACGAAGTTCGGCTCGACCGTCACAACCAGCATCAGCTGGTTCGGCTTCAGCTTCCAGCCGTCGTATGCGTCGTTCGCCAGCTGCTCCCCCGCCTTCTCGGTTAATCCTCTCGCGGTAAGCACATTCACTTCATAGCCGCGGTTTTTCATGCTATCCGCGATTTTCTTCGCATCCCCCGGCGTAAAAAGACCGATCGGATCGGTTACAATCCCGGTCTGCTTGGGCAATGCCGCCGCATAAGCCGTCAAATGGGCAAGCGTCACCGTCAGCAGCAGCATGAAAACAATTCCCAACGTTCTGACTTTACTCATCTCATTCCCCTTTCGTACGCTTTCCTGCCTAAATTATAACAAAGAAAGTTCTTCCAGTGATGTGCAAATCCTGCAGACGATCGAGACTTCGGGTCCGCCGAAATGGAAAATAGGCAGGTAATATCGGCCGTAACAAGCGCAAACGAAAACTATACTGGAAAACATGTATGTAATTCCGCTGCAATCGGGCGATTTCGGCAAAAGTTTAGAAAAAAGATGGAACTTTTCCAGTTAACAACGGGAGAATCGAGAAAAACGTCTCCTTTAACTGTACTTTTTCCATTTCGTGCGAAAAATTGAAAGGCGCCGCCGTTTCCCGGCGACGCCTCATCTAGTACAAGCTAGTGCACTCCCATGACGGCTTGGATGAACGCTTTCATGGCAGCCTTGTCGGTGGACGCCAGCCACGAGCGCAGATCGTCCGTTTGCCCCCGGAAATGCAAGTCCAGCTTCCCGTTCAATTCCTCGAAGTACGAGGCGGCCCCATCGGCTTCCGCTCGAAGCGACGCCACCAGCTGCCGCCAATCCCGGGTCGGCGGTCCGAACGAGCGCTCGGGATAAGCTTCGGCCATCTGCAGGGCGGATTCCGCCGACCGTTCCACATAGAGCAGCGCCGATATATAGTTGCCGATAAACCGGTGACTGCCGTCCGCTTTCAACGCCTTCTCGAACGGGATTAACGCCTCCGCATACTTCCCTTGCTTCATCAATGCGGTAGCGTAAATCGAAGTTTCGTAGGAGGAGAGAGGCTGCTCCGACAGCCGGGTGTACAGGGCGTACATGCCGTTAAATGCAGACCAGTCCCGTTTCTCGTAATAATAATGCATAAGCTGGCTTGCATAACCGGGACGAGGATACAGCTCGGCCAGCTTGGCCAAATAAGGGTGCGCCTCGTCCGCGAACGATCGGTCACCCGTTACCGCCGCTTTCGCAAACAGCAGCCGGCTCGTCATGCGCAAAGCGTGAATATCGCCCGGATCGTCCGCAAACGCTTTCCTATACGCCGCAAGGGCCTCTTCGAATCGCCCTTCCGCCGTCAACTTGTCGGCATCCGTCATCGTTCGCTGCCGCACGAAGAAAAACGGAAGATTGCCGATGGAATCGTCGTCCAGCCGGTAGCCGTTGCTTCTCGTAATGAGCTTGTCATTCCCGTCGTAAGCTTCGACGCTCCAGAAGAAACGGGTGCCGGGATCGGCAAAACCGAGTATCGTTGCCGGATCGATCGTTGACCACTCCCCGGCTTTCTCGTAAGAAAGCCCGAACTGCTGGTCGTACAGTTGCTCGACCGGAATGCGAAGACGGTTCTCCGTAACATGCGTACGCAGCGAAGTGCTGCCGGTACCCTGCCTGATCTCGATGCCGACGTTCACATTATAGTAGGCGGCGCCCTCTACTTTCCGCCATTGGAAGTCTATCGTCGGTCCGGTTACGGTCGTCTGGTTGACCGGTGACTGCTGCTCGATCAGAGGCTGCAGCGAGACCGGCAGCTCCACGTCGTTCCGGCCGTCCACATCGATCCAGTCATCCAAGCCAACGGGCCATGTCCAGCCGCTGATCTGGTCGAAATCGAGTCCCAAATAAAGCTGGTAGCTGCCCGGGACGACGCTGTCGAACGCAAAGCGCCCGTTCTCGTCCGTCACGGCTTGATAAGGATCGTTCTCGGAAACGCTCTGATTCACGATGCGTGCTTCCCGCAAATAAACGCCCGTTCGGGAAAGCGGAGTACCGTCGCTGCGCTTGACCGCTCCCGAAACCGAGGACGCCGAAGCCGCTTGCCGGTCCGCCTCCAGCACCAGCCGCTCCCGCAGCCGGATCGATTGCTCCAGACGAATCCGATCGCCTTGGGAGGACTGCCGCTTCTGCATTTCGTCCAGCTCGGCTTGCACGCGCTTAAGCGATTGTTGCAAATCGCCGCCGCGAACGATCAGCCGGGCTCTCAGCTCCGCGATTTTATCGTTCCATTGCGTCTCGCCGCCGCCGAGCCGCGATGTCAGCTCAGCAAGCATCGTTTCCGCCTTTTCCAGACGCCCGGCGTCCCCGGCAATTTCGGCCGCCCTCATAGCCAGCTCATGATGCATATTGGCGTACCGCTCCCCGGATAACCGTTTTGCCGCTTGCTCCAGGGCGGCGATCGCCCGTTCCGTCTCGCCTCCGAGCATATAGCAGTAAGCGAGATGCTTCGCGGCCCCGAGCCAATACCCGTCCACCGGGGCCCGGGCCACATAGCTTTCCAAGTACGGGATCTTCTCGGCGCTGCCGAACAGGTTCTCTTTCCCGTTATGATGCATTTGGGTGAAGCCCGGTCCTGCGTACAGATCGAAATCGGAGGCGCGCGGCTTGTCGGGCGTGTAATCGATCATGTAATCGCGAATAAGCCGCCATTTCTGCTTATCCGTAATCCATGAGCCGTCAATCGCCTCCCGGATCGCCTCCCGGCCCCTGAAGTCTTCGGCCGCGGCTTGCTTGCGCGTGAGGTACAGTTCCGACTGCGGGACGATGACGCCCGTCAGCAGCGGAACGAAAGCGCCGGCCGCAGCTATAGACAACACAAGGTGCTTAACCTTTAGTCTGATTTTCAGCATTCGCCACCGCCTTCTCGAAGTCATCCTTCCAATACGTATTGCCCCCTGCTTCGACAAGCTGACGGTTTCTCGGCACGGCGCTCTCTTGATCCGGGGTCGCGGCATGATGGATGGCGAGCATCGCAAGCAGAACGGTTACGGCCGCCCCGCTCGGTACGACGGGAATCTCGATGTCTTTGTTCCAAATCGCGCGAATGTGCTCGGCCCATGTACGAGGATGCGTGCGGGCGAGCACGCCGTCGGTTTTCGTAAACTGCAGGCTGCCGAGCTCTTCGTCCAATCGTTTTTTTACCGTTTCCTTAGGAGTCTCCACTGTAGTCCGCCCCCTCCTCCAAAATCCGCTTCAAGCGGGCTCTTCCTCTTGCGAGACGCGCCTTGACCGTGTTCTTGTTGCATCCGAGCTGCTCCGATATTTCCTCAATGTTCATTTCGTTAAAGTAGTACAGCGTGATCGCTTCCCGGTATGGATACGCAAGCTGCTGAATCGCGTCGGTCAGTCGTTCGCTGCGCAGCCCCTGCAGCAGCCGTTCCTCCGGACCGGGCTCCGAACCGTCTTCGAGAAGCTGCTCCATCCGGGGAAAGGCAAACAACCGCCTCCAATCCCAAGTCCGCTGCCGCATCCGGCACCGGTTGACGACGATTCGGGTCAGCCAGCTTCTCAGCTTAAGCGGGTTCTGCAGCTGCCCGATTTTGTAATACGCGGTCACGAACGTGTCCTGCACCGCTTCTTCCGCCGCATGACGGTCCTTGACGAGCAGAAAGGCCGTTCTGAGCAAATAATCGCCGTACTGCTCCATAAGCGCCTGCAGCGCCGCTTCGTCCTGCCGCTTCAATTGCCCGACGACGTCCAGTCCGCTCCCCCCTCTCCCCTAAACAAGATGCGGCTTCCCATAATCCGGTTGCAGGAATCGTGAAAAGTTACAAAAAAAATAATAAAACCTCCGGAAGCTGCTCCCGAAGGTTTCCTTCACATTATTTGCCCGGGCTCGCCGCACCGAGCGGCAGTTTGATTTCGAACACGGTCCGGCTCCGGTCGCTCTCGGCCCGTATCGACCCGCCGTGCAGCTCGATGATTTGCTTGGCAATCGCGAGGCCGAGACCGGAGCCGCCCGTATCCTCCGATCTGGACTTTTCCACGCGGTAAAACCGGTCGAAGATGTGCGGCAAGTCCTGCGGCGGAATCGGATAGCCGTAGTTGACCACCTCGGCGACGGCCTCTTTGTCGTGAATCCGGACGGTTACGTCGATATAGACGCCTTCCTTGCCGTAATTGACCGCGTTGGCCAGCAGGTTGTCCAATACCCGCGCCAGCTTGTCCCCGTCGGCTTGGATCATGACCTTGTGCTTCGGGAACGAAAGCCGGATCTCCATGCCGGCCTGCCGCATTTCGTACTGAAATTGGGCGGTCAGCTGCCCGATCATCTCGACCAGATCGAGGTCCGACTTCTTTAACGACAGACCGCCTCCGGTCAGGCGGGTATATTCGAACAGGTCGTCGATGAGCGCCTGCAGCCGTTTCGATTTCTCATAGGCGATATGGACGTAATGACGCAGCTCCACCTCGTCCCGGTAACGGTCTTGCTCGATCAGCCCGAGATAACCGGCAATGGAAGTGAGCGGCGTCCGCAAATCGTGGGATACGTTCGTGATCAGCTCGCTCTTCGTCCGCTCGGCGCGGCGTTCGTCTTCGATCGATGTTTTCAACTGCTCGGACATTTTGTTCAAATTGCTGGCCAGCTCGCCCATCTCATCGTTATACCGTACCGGGATGCGCTCGTCGAAATGCCCGTTCGCGATGCGCTGCACCGCTTTCGTGATGCGCACGAGGTACAGGATGCGCCTCCGGCTCAGCACGAAAATGTAGATGACGAAAAAGAAAATGCCCGCCACGACGATGACAACCGGCGCTCCGAACATGCTATCCAGCTCTCGGGCAATTTGGAACAAGATGCGGATATTCAGCTCGTTCAAGATGAATATGACGAAGAACACCCCGACCAGGCTTAAGGCCGAAAAGGCCAGGCTCATCACGAACAGAGCGATAATTTTCCAGCGGAGGCTGTAAAACAATTTACCGATCAAATTCTCTCGACCAACTCTCACGGGACCGACATGACTCATAGCCCATTATGCCACAACGTTTTTTAGAGTTCCAATGAATCATGTATATTGCCGACAGGGTGACAGAAACACCGTAACTGATCATTTGTCACAAGAAATGGGTATTTATCATATCGTGTAGAAGAGTTTACCACCTATGGCAAAGGAGCAACAATAACGTGAACAGATCCTTGTATTACGGCTATTCTCAGGCTTATGCCCCTATTCCCAATCAACCCTATTACCGAAACGAGCCCGAGCAGCCGAGAGATAGTGGCGCATTACCTAAAAATGTTATGTATATTACAAGTGTAGAACCGAAAATGATCGAGCATCTGACGATGCACAAAGGACAAAAGGTCTGCATTGTAACAACCGCCGGCAAGCTCGAAGGCATGCTAGAAGATGTATTCATCGATCATGTAACACTGGAGTCCCATGGAAAAAAGCTTCACATTCGGCTGGGCGAAATCGTGTATTTCGAGAAAGCCGAATCAAAAAAATAAGAAGCCGGGCCGGATTCCATGTCCGGCTCTTTTTTGTTCATTATTATCAAATGATTCCTTAAGCCACCCTTACTGTAAAGTTTCTGTAAGATCCGCTTAGTAAGATGATTACGATTTTATCCAATTATAAGGAGGTTTTCCCATGGCCGTACAAGATTTGACGAAGCTGGTCGCGCATGCGCTGAAGGACGACCAGTTCCGCCAACAGTTAATCGCAAATCCGGAAGAAGCTATCCAATCGGCAGGATTCCAGTTGTCGGAAGAGGAACTCGAGGCCGTCAAGAACGTCGACCTCGGACTCAGCGAAGAAGAGCTTGAAGAGCGGGTGAGCAAAATGTGGGGTGCTCCGAGCACTATCGGCTCGGCAATCATGCCCAATAACATGATGGACAGTGCGGGACTAAAGACCGTCTCCGCTTTCCGTTAATCGTTTGCGGTACTGACGGACCTCCATTATCGGAGGTCTTTCTATATAGGCTGTGAGCGAGTCGAAGACAGACGTCTTTCGGCTATTTTGTTGTCTTCTTGGCATACGCTGCTTACCGGTCAAACTTATAGCCTACCCCCCACACCGTATGAATCCATTTCTGCCCCGAATCCTTCTCCAGCTTGTCCCTCAGCTTGCTGATATGAACCATGACCGTCGTAAAGGTGGGAGAATACGGCTCGTTCCACACGTGCTCGTAGATGAGCTCGGCGCTGAATACGCGTCCGGGCTGGCTCGCCAGCATGTAGAGGATGCCGAATTCGATCGAGGTGAGATGGATCGGCTTGCCGTCCATCGTTACGCTGTGGGTCGCCTTATCGATCTCGAGAGAGTCGAACGACATAACGTTCGCGCTGCGCGCTTTATTCGCTCTTACATTCAGCCCGTAGGCGCGGCGTATGAGAGAACGCACCCGGGCGAGCAGCTCCAGCGGATTGAACGGCTTCGCCATGTAGTCGTCCGCACCGCTCATCAGACCCATAATTTTATCCATATCTTCGGTTTTCGCGCTAAGCATCAAAATCGGAACGGTCTGATCCGCCCGAATTTGCCGGCATACCTCCAACCCGTCCAGACCGGGCATCATAATGTCCAGAATGACGAGCCGCGGATCTTTGCGCTTCAGCAGATCGAGCGCTTCCCGGCCGTTGCAGGCTTTAATGACCTCGTAGCCTTCGTTGAGCAAATAAATCTCTATCAGATTGGCTATCGCCTGATCGTCGTCGACAATAAGAATCGTTTCGTTCACTCCGCTTGCCTTCCTTTCCGCTCAATGCCCCCCTGCTATCATAATCCATAAATATTGCCAGCGGCAACCGCACTTCGATTCGGCTTGCCTGCCGGACGCGCAAGCGGGTAATTTTTTATTTTAACGGAAATTTATATGGATTCCGGGCAACAATTGAATTATAGTAAGAGTTCGAACCGTTTTTTGAATTCCTTTTAATTCCAAGAGGTGAATGTATGGACCGCAATCAAACGAAAATCAACTGGGTCGTGGCCGGCCTGCTCCTCGGCATGTTCGTCGGGGCGCTCGACCAGACGATCGTCTCCACGGCAATGCCTACGGTCATTACGGAGCTCGGCGGCTTCGAGCATTACGTGTGGGTGTTCTCCGCCTACATGATCGCTACCGTCGTGGCCACGCCCATATTCGGCAAGCTATCCGACATTTATGGCCGGAAATTGTTTTTTCAGCTCGGGCTTGTTCTGTTCCTGATCGGTTCGGTGCTTTGCGGCATCGCCGGCAGCATGACGGAGCTGATCGTTTACCGGGCGATTCAGGGGATCGGCGGCGGCGCTTTGATGCCGATCGCTTTCGCCGTCATCTTCGATATTTTCCCGCCGGAGAAGCGCGGCAAGATGAACGGCTTGTTCGGTGCCGTCTTCGGGCTGTCCAGCGTGTTCGGCCCTGCACTGGGCGCTTACATTACCGACTATATCGATTGGCGCTGGGTGTTCTACATCAATTTGCCTATCGGCCTGGTCGCCATTGCGCTCATGCATTTCGGCTATCGCGAGAAAGCCGCCCACCGCAAGCAGAAGATCGATTGGGCCGGCGCCACTACGCTCGTCACCGCCATACTCAGCTTCATGTTCGCAATCGAGCTCGCCGGCTCGGACACGTACGCTTGGGGATCGTGGCAAATTATCGGCCTGTTCGCCCTATTCGTCGTCTGTTTCGCGCTGTTCCTTGCGGCCGAACGCAAGACGGCCGATCCGATCGTCGAACTGAAGCTGTTCAAAAACCGGCTGTTCACGGCCAGTCAGGCAATCGGCTTTCTGTACGGCATTATTATGGTGTCCGGAGCGACGTATATTCCGCTATTCATTCAGGGCGTCTACGGCGAATCCGCGAGCGCGGCCGGCCAGACGCTGACCCCGATGATGCTTGCGGTTGTCGCGAGTAGCGTGCTCGGCGGTCCGATGGTCAACAAAATGTCGTATCGGAACATTATGCTGATCTCGACGATCATTTTGGCCGGAGCGATGGCGCTGCTCGGGACGATGACCGTGGACACGCCCCGCTGGACCGTTACGCTCTACATGGTGCTCGTCGGACTCGGCATCGGCGTCAACTTCGTCGTGCTGAACATTTCCGTGCTGCACGGATTGCCCGGACAATATAAAGGGGCGGCCATCTCGCTCATTACGTTCTTCCGGACGATCGGCTCGGCGCTCGGCGTCACCGTGCTCGGGGTACTGCAGAAGGTCGACTATAAGTCGCGGATCGAGTCGGTGTTCCCAGACCCGGCGCAAGCCGCACAATTTTCCGATCCGAAGGCGCTGCTCATTCCGCAAGTACGAAACACGCTGCCGCCGGAAGTCGTTCAAAGCGCCACAAAGGCTTTGGCCGGTTCGATTTCGTATTTATTCCTGGCGTCCATCCTGATCATCGCCGTCGGCCTCGTCTTCGTCTTGATGCTCGGCAAGGCGAGAATGGAGCTTCCGTCCAAAACCGCTAAGGAAAACGGAAACCTGGAGCCGGGCCCTGTGGGTCATATGTAACGTAATAATAATGACAGCCTGTGCGAGAGCGAGATGCTCACTCACAGGCTGTTTTTTTGCTAAGAGTTGGCATACGCTGTTATTTTCTTCTATAGGGCATTAAACGCTTAACGCATACGAAAAGGGCATCCGAAGATGCCCCTTTCGTCATTGTTACGATAACTTTCCCCTACTCCACCAGCTCGAGTATTTGCGCAAAATCCGTAATGATCATATCCGCGCCTTCCAGCTCGCTGTCCTTGCCGAATTGGGCGTACTTGCAGCCTACGACGGGCAGGCCGTTGCCTTTGCCCGCCTCGACGTCGGACGAGCGGTCGCCGACCATCCACGCCGACTTGATCCCGTGATGCTCGAGCAGCAGCTTGACCAGATCGACTTTGGAGCGGGTTTGGTATTCTCCCGCACTGTACAGTCCGGTAAACAGCTCACCCAACCCTTTCAGCCCGATAACATCCTTTACATATTGTTCGAGCCCATTGCTCGCCACAAACAATTTGACCCCTTTTGCATGAAGCGCCCGCAGCGTTTGTTGCACCCCGGGGTAAAACGTTCCGTCCCCCCGCTTCAACCCTTCCACCTGATGATGCAGCAGCAGCTCGTCCGCACGGCGGCGTACTTGTTCATCGGCATCCGGGAGCACCCTTGCCCAAATGTGCTCGAGCAGCATGCCGAGACTGCTCAGGATGAGCTCCTTCGGCGGCGTTCCTTTGGTGTAGCTTCCTTCCCGGTTCATTTGCTCGAACGCAGCGTCGTAGGCGGGAAGCAGCAGCGTTTCCGTCTGGAACAACGTTCCGTCGAGATCGAACAGCATCGCTTCCGGACAAGCTCGTTTCATGGTTGACAGTCTCCTTTTGCAATCGTCTATTTAAGGAAATAATAACTATCAAAGCATGATCGGGGCGTTATGTCAATGCAGTCGTACCCGATTGCCGGGCGGGTGCCGGTCTTTCCGCGGCCGTATCGTTCCCTACTAGCAAAGAAAATCATTTTCATGTAGAATAAAAATATACAAAAATTATTTTCGTCGGCAAAAGAGGTGAGGAGCCGCCGTCATGTCCGATTTATTGAGATCGATCCGCGAGCAAATGCCGAACTTGAACCCGAAGGAGCAGGCGCTTGCCGCTTTTATAGCCGATCATCCGCAGCTCGTCGTGCGCCTCGGCATAACGGAGCTGGCCGACCAATCCCAGACGAGCGCCGCGACCGTGTCCCGGTTCTGCAAAAACTTTCACGCCGGGGGCTTCTCGGGCTTGAAAATGCAGCTGGCTACCGAGCTCGCCCTGCAGCCGACGGCCGAGTCGTACCAGGACATCGTCGCCGGCAACACGCTGGAAAGCATAGTCGCCGCCATGGAAGCGAACCATATCCGCTCCATATCCGATACATCCCGCCTGCTCGATCCGAAGCAGCTCGAGCAAGCTCTCGGCGCGCTTCGCGGCGCCGGTCAAATTGATATTTACGGAGTGGCCACCTCCGGTGTAGTGGCGCAGGACTTCTACCAGAAGCTGATCCGGATCGGCAAGAAAGCGACCGCCTTCTCCGACCCGCATATGCAGATTACTTCGGCCTCGGGCCTAAGTGAAGGAGATACCGCCTTCGCCATCTCCTATTCGGGCGAAACGCCGGAAACGATCGATGCGCTGCGGTGCGCCAAGGAGCGCGGAGCGACGACCGTGTCGCTGACCAAGTTCGGACCGAACACGCTTTCCGCCCTCGCGGACATCCCGCTGTACACTTCGTCGCTCGAGGAGGGCATGCGCCGCGGCGATATGGCGTCGCGGATCGCGCAGCTGCACGTCATCGACATTTTGTTTACCGGCCTTATCAGCGAATCGTTCGACGACTACGTGCCGAAGCTGGAGCTTTCCTACCAGATGGTCAAAAAATACCGCAAAGAAAAAGGGAGATAGTCATGAACATTTTAACATTCCGCTCCAATGAAGAATTGAACGAAGCGGGCGCCGGCATCATTACCGGGCTCGTACAGACGAATCCGAGAGCCGTGCTCGGCTTGGCCACGGGAGGAACCCCGGTCGGCATTTACGAAGAAATCGTCAAAACGTACCGCAAAGGAATGGTCAGCTTCAAATCGGTTACGACGTTCAATCTGGACGAGTATGTC
The DNA here is from genome assembly GCF_005938385.1 of Paenibacillus mesophilus. Lineage (GTDB taxonomy): Bacteria > Bacillota > Bacilli > Paenibacillales > NBRC-103111 > Paenibacillus_AB > Paenibacillus_AB mesophilus. The sequence goes on along the minus strand of NZ_VCRA01000012.1, from coordinate 194,845 downwards.
GGCATTCCGGAAGATCACCCGGAGAGCTATCACGCTTACATGAAGCACCATCTGTTCGGGCATGTCGACTTGTCACCCGAGCGTACGCACATTCCGAACGGCAACGCCGCCGATTTGGAGCAGGAGTGCGCCAAATACAATCAGCATCTGGAAGACGCCAAGCAAATCGACCTGCAGCTGCTCGGCCTCGGCCATAACGGCCATATCGGCTTCAACGAGCCGGACCACGCGCTCGTCAGCGGCACGCACATCGTCAAGCTGAAGGACGAAACGCGCGAAGCGAACGCCCGCTTCTTCGATTCGATCGACGAAGTGCCGACGCATGCGCTCACGATGGGCGTAGGCACGATCTTGAAAGCCAAAATGATTCTGCTCGTCGTGCGCGGCGCGGACAAAGCGGAAATCGTGCATAAGGCTCTTACCGGTCCGATCACGACCGAATGCCCGGCATCCCTGCTGCAAACCCATCCACACGTCGTCGTCTTGCTGGACACCGCATCCGGGAGGCTCTTAAACGCATGAACGGAAAAGTAATCATAACGAATGCAAACATCGTAACCGAAAACGAAGTGATCGAAGGCGGCTTCATCGTTCTTGCCGGTGGAAAAATCGAGTCGATCGGCCGTACAGCGTCCGAAATCGAGGCGACAAGTGCGGAGACGATCGACGCCAAAGGCGGCTGGGTGTTGCCCGGCTTCGTCGATGTGCACGTGCATGGCGGATACGGGGCCGACTTCATGGATGCGAGCCGGGAATCGCTCGATACGATTACGAAGTTCCACGCCGGACACGGAACCACGTCGATCGTGGCAACGACGCTGACCGGACCGAAGGATCATTTGGCGAAAGTATTGGACGTCGTGGACGATTACCGTGCGGGCGCCATGCCATACGCGCAAGTGGTCGGCGTCCATCTGGAAGGGCCTTTCATCAACGTAAAATATAAAGGCGCGCAAAACCCGGCCTACATCGTGCCTCCGCAAAAAGAATGGCTCGAGGAATGGGTTGCGAAGCATCCCGGCCTGATCCTTCAGCTGTCGCTCGCCCCCGAGACGGAAGGCGCTCTCGAGCTCATATCCTGGCTCCGCCAAAACGGCATCAATGCCGCCGCGGCCCATACGGACGCTACCTATGATCAGGTGATCGCCGCCGCCGATGCGGGACTCAACCAAGCGGTGCATACGTTCAATGCGATGACCGGACTGCATCACCGCAATCCCGGCACCGTGGGCGCCGTCATGAGCGACGACCGCATCCGCGCGGAAATTATTGCGGACGGCCATCATGTGCATCCGGCCTGCATCCGTCTGTTGACGAAGACGAAGACGGAAGACAATCTGATCATGATTACCGACGCCATGTCGGCCGCAGGCTTGGAAGACGGCATCTATGATTTGGGCGGCTTGGCGGTCAACGTGAGCGGCGGCGTCGCCACGCTGAAGGAAGGCAACAGCTTGGCCGGCAGCACGCTGACGATGATCGGCGCGCTCCGCTACGTCACGGACAAGGTCGGCGTAACCGTACCGCAAGCCAGCCGCTATATGAGCGGCAACCCGGCCCGCCAGCTCGGCATTTTCGAGAGGACGGGCAGTCTCGAAGCCGGCAAGCAGGCCGATGTTTTGCTTGTCAGCCCCGACCTTGCGCTGCAGCGCATCTGGGTGCTCGGCAACGAAATCGAGCCGTTCCGGGGATAATCCACCCGGAAGAGCCTGTAAGGACCGAAGCCATAACGGCTCTCGGTCCTTCTTTTCTTTTACTATTCCCCGCCAGATATGAAAATAACAGGATCGGCGAAAAGAAAAGACGACCGGATGGATGATTCCATTCGGCCGCCTTTCTATGTTGTCACTATGGTCGACTACATCTACATTACTTGCCCCACAACGTTTTGATGCCTTTGTAAATAAGCGTGCCCGAGAACAGGATCATAGAAAGAACGCCTACGCCGTCAATGATTTGTTCAACGCCGGACAAGAACGTGCCGCTTAAGGGCAATTCCGTAAGCACATATCCGCCCAGAATGCCTCCGACGTAAGAAAGGAGCTGTTTGTCCATGGATCTCCACCTCCCGTCCGTTAGATACTGCCAGTGTATGCAGGTTCGTCGTCGGATGCTTGGACATAAAGACCCATCATATCGCCCTCTCATTCCCAAATCTCGCAACTAAAAGAAAGAGACCGCCACGAAGAATCGCATACGGGCAGTCCCTGTCGTTTCTTCTATTATCCCGCCGCTCCGGGGACAGCGTCTCCGGATAAACCGAGCACCGCACCCTGCCGGGTGAGCGCCTCCTGCACCTGGCGGACATCGAGCTCGCGCGGCTTCACTTGCCCGGTCGCGCACAGCGCCGCAGCCGTACCGGCCGCTTGCCCGATCGCCATCGCGATCGGCTGCACCCGGATCGCCGAATGCGCTTCATGCGTGGCCGAGATCGGACGGCCGCCGATGAGCAAGTTCTCGATTTTCTTCGGCACGAGCGCCCGGAACGGGATGTCGTACCATTCCCCTTGCGGCAAATGCTTCAATATCGTGCCCTCGCCGTCCGGGTTGTGAATATCGACCGGGTAAGAGCCCCGGGCGATGACGTCTTCGAAGCGGCACGAGGCGAGCAGTTCTTCCGCGGTCAGTCTGTATTCGCCGACGACCCGGCGGGATTCCCGCACCCCGATCTGGGGAGCGGTCGTCTGCAAATATGCCTCCTCGAAGCCCGCCACCTCGGCCTTCAGGAAGGCGACAAGCTGCTGCACCTGGCGCCGCCCTTCGATCTCCGCTTCCGTCAGCTCCCACGGATTCGTCGCGTCCTTGCGGACGACCCGGGTCGTATTGAAATGGATGACGCCGGGCTGGTTCGCGTAAAACCACAGCACGTCCTCGCGCGGGCATTGGATGTCGCCCCGCCGCTTCGCTTCCTTGTACAGCTCGGTAATCGCCGCCCGCGACGGCAGACGGTCCACGTCGACGTTCGCCATCCGGAAGTTAAGCGTCATCGGCTGGCTCAGGCTGTCGACCTCACGCCCCTTCTCGACTTCGGCCCCGGCGAGTGCGGCCAGGTCGGCATCGCCGGTCGCATCGACGTATAGATTCGCCTTCATCTCGACGAGTCCGGCTTTGTTGGCGAACTTGACCGCAGCGATCCGCGTCCCCGACTCCTCCATGACCGCTTCGCCGAGGAAGGAGTGGTACAGCAGCTTGACGCCCGCCTCCCGGCACAGCTGCTCCGCCGCAACCTTCAACGCTTCCGGGTCGAACGCGGTTCGCTGCTTCGGATGGCCATACATCCCCATCTCGGTCATCCGGTCGATCAGCTCCTGCAGCACGCCGAATATGAGCTGTACGTTGCTGCCGCCGGAGGCCCAATAAGACATCCACGGATTCACCATCATCGCCGTTCCCGCACCGCCCAGAAAACCGTACCGCTCGACCAGAAGCGTATCCGCCCCGAGCCTTGCCGCCGCTACTGCAGCCGCGATGCCGCTCGGACCGCCGCCGGCCACAAGGACGTCATAAGTTTGCTTGCCCATTCGATCTCCTCCCGATATAGCTTCGCCCGGTTACTTCACGAAGCCTTGCTCTTTGATTTGTTTCGCACCCTCGTCGACATACGTTTTGTATTTGAACGTCGTTTCCAACGTCTTGAGGAAATCGCCGTATTCGCCGATCGGACGTTTGCCCGTCACGAACTTGATCATTTCTTCTTCCGCGAACCGGTCGGCGTCCGCTTTGTTGAAGCCGGTCGGCGGAATGACCGAGCTGTCGAAGGAAGAGATACGCGGAGTTTTGATCGCGAACTCGGTAGCGGCGGCCTGGTTCGGGAATTTGATCGCCAAATATTCTTTGTTCGGACGGCCGGTAATTTGATACAGGTTGAAGTAGTTGCCTTCCTTCGCCATCAGCTCGGTCGGCTCGAGCTTGCCGTTCTTCATGTTGTAGTGCTTGTTCTCGAGCCCGTACATGACGAGCGTGTTGCCTTCCTTGCCGGACACGTAGTTGATCAGGTCGAACACCTTTTGCAGCTTCGCCTTATCTTTCTCGAGCGCCTTCGGAATGACCCAGTAGCGGGACGGACGATCGTAGTCGTAGGAGCCGTCATATTGGCCGCCCGGTCCTTTCACCGGGTTCATCTGCACCCAATCCGCCTTCGGATTGATCGCCTTGTACTGCGCGACGAATTCGTCCTTGGCGATATCGGTCCAGCCTTTGAAGATGAGGCCGGCTTTGCCCTGAAACGCCTTCTGCACTTCGACGTTGCCTTTGTTCGTCATAATCTCGGGATCGACTACGCCCGCATCGAACAGCGATTTGATATATTTGAGCGCTTCCGGCATGGCGGGATCGTAATAAGCATTCATCACCTTGCCGTCCTTCTGGTAGAACGTGCCGGGAAGGCCGACGCCGTACGAGCCGAAAATCGTGGCGAAGCCGTCAAGCTTGGCGCCCGTAATGCCGTACGTGTCCTTCTTGCCGTTGCCGTCCGGATCTTGTTCGGTGAACGCTTTCGCGACCGCCATAAATTCGTCCAGATTGGTCGGCACCTTCAAGCTAAGCTTATCCAGCCAATCTTTGCGCACCCACATCGAGGAGAACGGAACGTCGCCGGTACGCGGAACCGCATACATTTTGCCGTTCACGGTCACCTTCTTCAATATATTCGGCGACTGTCCGACTACAAAGTCTTTCGCGCCTTTCAATTCCTTATCCATGTACGGCGTCAGATCGAGCAGCAGCCCCTTGTCGGCGAATTCCTTCACATCGGAGAAATCGACCGAGAATAGATCAGGAAAGTTACCCCCGGACAGGCGAACCCGGATCTGGCTCTTGTAATCGTCGCCTGATGCGATTGCGGTCAGCTGAAGATCGACGTTCAGCTTCTTGTCGATCGTCTTCTTGATATCGTCGGCATCCGGTGCGGGCAGTCCGGACGCGGCCATCGCCATCTGCAGCTTGACCGGCGCCCCTCCCGAGGCGGCATCGCCCTTCCCGCTTCCGTTCGATGCGTTGTCCGAACCGCAGCCGGACAAAACCGAGCCGGCCAACAGCACAGTCGTCATTCCAAGCGGAACCCAAAGCTTTCTTCCGTTCATACCGTTCCCCTTCTTTCTCATGGTATCAACCTTTAATCGAGCCGAGCAGCATGCCTTTCGTAAAATGCTTCTGCAAAAACGGATAAATGACAAGCACCGGCAAGCTGGCAAAAACGACGGCGGCCATCTGCATCGTGACGGTCGGAACCTGGTCCTCCGCGTTCTCGAGGGGTTGCTGTGTCAGCATCAATATTTCGCGGACGACAACCTGCAGCGGAAACAGCGAGCGGTCGGTCACATACATGATCGCGCTGAAGAAGGAGTTCCAATGGCCTACCGCGTAGAACAGTCCGACCGTAATCATGACGGGCAGCGACAGCGGTACGACGAGCCGGAACAGGATGAGGAATTCTTTGGCTCCGTCGATTCGCGCCGATTCGAACAGCTCTTCGGGCAGCTGCTCGAAGAAGCTTTTCATAATCAGCACGTTGAAGCTCGAGACGGCGGTCGGCAAAATGAGCGCCCATAAGCTGTCGATCAGCCCCGTCGCCTTGACGACCAGGTACGTCGGTATGATGCCGCCGCTGAACAGCAGCGTGAATACGACCATCAGCAGGAAGAAGCGTCTTCCCGGCAGCTGCTTGCGGCTGAGCGGGTATGCGATCAGCGACGTCAGGATCAGGTTGATCGTCGTCCCGACTACGGTAATGTATACGGTGACGAGCAGCGAGCGCGGAATCGTGGACGTGCCGATCAGCTTCTTGTAGGCATTGAACGTCAGCTCTTTCGGGATGAGCACGTAGCCGCCGTGCTTGAGCACTTCCGCGAAAGGGGTCAGCGAAACCGAGAACACATACAGGAGAGGAACGACCGCCGCCAGGCCGACAAGCGCCAGCAGCGCGTAGCTCGAACCGACAAACCATTTGTCCCCGGCGTTTCTCACCATATGCTCTCCCCCCATCGCTTCGCCAACGTATTGGAAATGTAGACTAGGACTAGTCCTATCATCGATTTGAACAAGCCGACCGCGGAAGCGAGACTATAGTTCCATTGCTGGAGCCCGGTCCGGAACACCCAAGTATCGAGAATATCGGCGACCGGATACACGTGAACGTTGTACAAAATGTAAATTTGCTCGAAGCCCGCATCCAGCATATGGCCGAGCCGCAGGATCAGGAGCAGGACGATCACGTGGCGGATGCCCGGCAGCGTAATATGCCACACCATGCTGAGCCGGCTAGCGCCGTCGACCTTCCCCGCTTCGTAGAGCGTCGGATCGATGCCCGCTATCGCGGCCAAGTAGATGATTGCCCCCCACCCGAGGTTTTGCCATATTTCCGAACCGACCAGGACGCTGCGGAACCATTCGGTCGAGGTGAGAAACGGCACCGCCTTGAAGCCGGAATCGACAAGCCAGCGGTTGACGATACCCGAATCCTGCGACAGGAACATGAGCAGGATGCCGTATATGATGACCCAGGACAAAAAATGCGGCATGTAGCTCAGCGTCTGGATCAGCGACCGGAACCAGCGTACTTTGCACTCGTTCAGCAGGATCGCCAGAAGGATCGGCGGCACCATGCCGAAAATGAGCTTGTATACGCTGATAAGGAATGTGTTGGTCAACAGCTGGGCAAAGTACGGCGACTCGTAAAACTGCTGAAAATATTTGAACCACGGATCGGCCCAAGGGCTGCCGAGAATGCCTTCCATCATGTCGTAATCTTTGAACGCGATCACGACCCCGTACATCGGCACGTATTTGTACACCAAGTAATACAGGACGCCGGGCAGCAGCATCAAATAAAATTCTTTGTACGCCCAAAACGCTCTTAACCGCCTCTGCAGCCGTACGCGAGCTGCCGGCGAAACGGACCGTTCCGCATCCAAGGATTGTGGCTGCACTTGTTCTCACATCCTCTCCTCCGAGTTTGTAACCGCTTACTGAATTCGGCCGTACTACAACGATACCACCCCGGAGCTGTCCATATAAGGAACATATTTGGTGATGTGATAGAACAAATTTTTGTTCTCGGGAGGGGGCGGCTTCTACCGCCCGCCGGTCCGGTATTCGTTCGGCGTCCGTCCCGTCCACCTCTTGAAAATTTTGATGAAATAGTTTGTATTGGGGAAGCCGACTCTCTCGCCCACCTCGCCGATCGCAAGCTCCGTCTGCTCGAGCAGTCCTTTGGCCTGATTGATCCTCACCTGCTGGACGTAATGGATGAGCGTAACGCCGGTCTTCTTCTTGAACAACCCGCTGAAGTACGCTTCATCCATCGCGACCAGCGCGGCGACCGACTTCAGCGTCACATCCTCGTGCGAATGCCGGTGAATATGGCCGAGCGCTTTGTCGATCTCGGGATGGCCGGTAATCGGGTGCGCATGGGAAGCCCATCGCTCGGCATACCGGTCGGCGTTGGACAGAAGCAGCCGGGCAAGCCCCTCATGGGATGTGCATGCGGCCAGCTCCTCGTCGGCCGTGCCGTTTAGGCCGGTAATACGCGACAGGATCCGGTCGATCCGGATCGCCGTCTCCTTCACGACCGCCATCGGCGTACGGCGTTTCGCGATAACGTTCCAGCCGTCGCGCAGCCGGTCGCGGAATTCGTCCAGTCTTCGCTGCTCGAAGCTGTGTATCCATTCCCTCTCGGTTCTCCATGTCAACGAATCGGGCTCGCCGGCATATGGTTCGGCCGTGCCGCCGATCGGAATAACGCCGGATCGGCCTTCGTACCAGGCAAGGTCCAAAGCCCGCAGCACTCGGCTCCAAACGGAGCGCATTTCCCGGCTGTCTACAACACCGGAGAACGACGCCGGCCATGGCGGCGATCCGTCCGCCTTATTCCACGCCCGGTCGTCTGCCGGATTCCAGACGAATACGGTCGTTTGTCCGAAATAAGTGAAGCAGTGCATCACGGTCCCGCTGCCCGGAGTCGCCGGAACGAAATGCTGGATATCGTCAACGGCAAACCGGTCCGGGCCGTGCAGAAACGATCCGATCCAAACGGTCGCAAACCCCTCGTCTGGCCCTGCGGCATCGAAGCCGCCCGCTTCCCCTCCCCCGGGCGCGCCGCCGAATATGGATTGCCACGTATCGCGGTACAGGCGCTGGAACGGCGGCGATACCCGTTGCGATCTCGCCTGCATGTTCCGCGTCAGCTCCTTCTTCACTTTGGACAACGCTTCCGCGAGCGATTGCACGTTCATCGACAGCTTGAGCAAATAGCCGGAAGCTCCGAGCTCCAGAGCTTGGCGGGCATACTCGAATTCGTTCATGCAGGTCAGGACGACGAATGCGGATTCCACCCCTTCGGCCCGCGCCTGCTTCATCAGCTCGATCCCGTCCATGACCGGCATCATAATATCCGCTATGACAAGGTCCGGCTGTCGGTTCCGCATCATCTCGAGCGCTTCCCGGCCGTCGCCGGCCTCCCCCGAAATCGTGAAGCCCATATCTTCCCAGCGGATCAACTGCTTGAGCGAACGCCGAACGAATGCTTCATCCTCCACGAGCAGCACTTTCCACATCGCTATCCCCTCCATCGGAATATGGCGCCGCGACGAGCAGCGGAAATAAGAGGCGGACCCGCGTTCCTTCGGCAAGCGGATGAATTTCCAAAGCCGCTTCCTGCTTGAACAGAAGCTCCAGCCGTTCCTTGACGTTTCTCAGTCCGATGCTTTTCCTTTTGCGTGCCGCACTCTGAGATGCCGCCGGGTTCCATCCGACGCCGTTGTCCTCCACCTCCAGGCAGCAGCGTCCGCCTTCGGCATACGCCCTGATCCAGATCGCGCCTTCGCGTTCTTTTTGCGACAAGCCGTGAAAAATCGCGTTTTCCACAAGCGGCTGCAGACTGAGCTTCGGAACGAGCGCATAGTCGAGATGTTCGTCGCACTCCCAGCGGATCTCGAACTTCTGATCGTAGCGGAACGACTGAATCGACACGTACGCCTCCGTAAGCTCTCTCTCCTCCTGCAGATGGATCAGATCGGTCTCCTCGTTCAAGCTTGTTTCCAGCAGCTTGCCGAGCGATACGCATAGCGCGGCCGTCTGCTCGTCCCCTTTGCCGAGAACGTTCCATTTCACCACATTTAGCGTGTTGAGCAGAAAATGGGGATTCATCTGGGACAGCAGCATCTGGAAGCGGACCGCTTCCTTCTGCCGTTCCTCGGCCTTCAGCCGGCGAAGCAGCGCGTGCAGATCGCTGACCATCTGATTAAACGCCTTCGCCAAGGCGAGCACCTCGCCTTTGTACGATCCGGTCGACAGGTGGATCATCAACTGCTTATCCGCAACCTCGGACATTTTTTTCTGCAGCAGCCTGAGCGGCCGGGTCAGCGTAGACAAGATCAAGAAGGTGATGATGACGAACAGGAGCGTGAACGCAAGAAACGTCGTAAACACGCGCTGCTTCACCTCCGCGATATCTCCGAAAAACAGATGGAGCGGAAAACGGCTCGCAAGCGTCCAGCCCATTGCCGGAATCGGCATCGAATTGTACAAGTAGGAGCCTTCGATCCGGTGCGAGCTTTCCGCGTAGCCCGCTTCGCCGCGGCTCTCCGATAGAAGCGCCGGTTCCGTCGGAGAGCCGGTCCCGCCGAGTATCCCGCCGGCATCGTCCAGCAAATAAAAATCTTGCGTGATCGGAAAGCTTCTCGCCATGGACGAAAGCCATGCCTGGAAATCGATGCTGATGCGGATCAATCCGATTGGTTCCCCGCCGCCGCCGCGGAAGGAGGAGTATAGCGTAAGCAGACGGGGGCTTTTGCTGACCTCCGGCTGCAGATCGGACTCCTCCTTCGGCGTCCACAGGTACGATAGTTTGCCGGCCTTCAGCTCCGCGAGCTCCGGCTTGGCCAACTGAAGCTCGTAGCTGAGCGGTTTGTTCGGGGCATACGACGTATAGGCCATCCCGTTCCGATCCATGATGGAGTAATAGACGAAAGGAGACGGGAGCGTATTGCTCCGGATCCCGTTCCACAAGTCTTCCATCCGTTTGTGCCGCTCCTCAGCTCCGAGAGACGTATTTCCGATCAGAAGATCGGCGACGGCCGGATCTTTTTCCAGCCGGAGGGCGATCCGAAACGCGGTGATGCGCATATCTTCGAACGCGAGCTTCAGCTGCTCGAGCTGATCCGTGTTTTGGCGGATGATTTGCTGGGTGAAGGAAGTTTCGATCCGGGAGACGCTCTGGAAATGAAGAAACGAATAAGGCAGCAGAATAAGCAGCAGAAATACGAGAAACAGCCGGTTTTTTAGCGAGGAGAAAGCAAAGAAGCCGATTGTGTCTTTCATGAAGCGCACCTCCGTCGTCTTCAAGGCGTCGTTTGTGAAAGCGTAACCAAAAGTAGTTCCCATTATAAGCCGCCTGGAAAGAAAAAAATACCGGAATTTATTGAAAAATTGCAATATTTTTTCGAAGCGATCCGCCGATTGTTAAATGATCCTGTTTTAAACTGGTATAAATATGACCCAAAGCCAATAAATAATGTCGCACATTTTGGCCGCGCTTCAGGTAAAGTTATTACAAGCAATCTTATATATCGATACAGAAAGGTTGGGGGCGAATGGCTGCAAAAAAATGGTTGACCTCCGCATTGCTGCTCGCGGCGAGCGCAAGCTTGGCCGCATGCGGATCGGGGGACGGCGCCGGCAAAAAAGAAGAGGGGAAAGCCGCAGACGCACCGAAGGAGCCGGTTACGCTCACGTTCTACGATCCGAGCGCGAAGCAAGATCCGGCCATCTTCATGGAGCAGTTCGGCAACGCGATTCAGAAAAAATATCCGCACATTACGATCAAGTATGTCTCCTCGCCGGATACGAATCCGGAAGCCCATATCGCCGGCATGATCGCCGCCGGAGAGCCGATCGACGTCATGCTGAATGCGGACATCAATCATTATCGGCTTATTACGCCGTTCAAGTTCGAAACCGACCTGACCGGAATGATCAAGAGCCGCGGCTTCGATATGTCCCGCCTGGACCCTGGCAGCGTTAAAGCGGTGCAGGTGCTTTCCAAAGGGGCCATCTATGCGCTGCCGTACAAAAAATCGGTCATGGGCTTGCTATACAACAAAGATTTGTTCGACAAATTCGGCAGACCGTATCCGAAGGACGGCATGACATGGGATGAAGTGTACGATCTGGCCAAAGTGATGACCCGCTCCGAAGGGGGCACGCAGTACAGAGGCTTCATTACGCAGTTTTACAATTCGGCATGGCTGAACCAGCTGTCGCTCGGCTTCGTCGATCCGAAGACCGACAAGTCTTTGTATAATACCGACGAGCGCTGGGGGCGTTTGGTCCGAAACTTGACCCGCTTCTATGAAATTCCCGGCAACGAGTCGAAAGAGGGCAGCTTCGGCGGAGTCAGCAATTTGTTCCTGAAAGACAAAATAGCGGCCATGTACGCCTACATTCCGCCTACAACGCCGCAGGACGTCAATTGGGACGTCGTCACGTACCCGGAATTCAGCGATCGCCGCGGCGTAGGTCCGCAATCGCTGCTGACGCTCGCCTATGTGACGAGCACGAGCAAGCATAAGGAAGCCGCATTCGACGCGATCGCCCACCTGACCAGCGACGAGGTGCAGCTCAGCATGTCGAAGCAGGCGCTCGCATTCCCCGTGACGAACACCCAGTCGGTCAAAGACGCTTACGGCCAAGATACGCCGTTCCTGCAAGGGAAAAACGTCCGCGCCCTGCTGAAAAGCAAGCCGGCCGACCCGTTCGAGGCTTCGCCTTACCACCGTACGGCCGGGGTCGTTCTGGAAAGAACGATGTACCAGCTGACGAAGGGCAGTACGGACATCAATACAGCCCTGAGAACGATGGCCGAGGAAGCCGATAAAGAAATCGAGAAAGCCAAAGCCGCAGCCGGCAAATAACCGACCGCGCGCAAGAGGCGATGAAAGCCGCAGACCGTGAGCAGGATCACGATTTGCGGCTTCTCCTATTTGATCTTCATTAACCGGTATTCGCTGGCGGACTTGCCTTTAAGCTCCCGGAATACGCGGGAGAACGTCCGCGAGTTGTCGAACCCGACATCGAACGCGATCTCGTGGATCGACATATCCGTATTGAGCAGCATGCTGGATGCGCGCTCGATCCGCAGCATGTGCAAGTACTCGACGAACCCCATGCCGACATGCATTTTAAAAAAACGGCTCATATACGGCGCGCTCATATAAAAACGGTCGGACAGCTCCTTCAAATTCAGCTTCTCGTGAAAGTGGGTATGCACGTATTGCAGAAGCGGCCACAACAGCCGGGATTTATCTTCGGCCGCAGGGGACGAAGAACGGCCTTCGGCGCGGACCGCCAATCCTTTGCGGATGAACAGCAGCAGCGCTTCGTTCAGCTTCGCCCGGATCAGCTGCGGTCTTCCCGGATTGTCGGCATCCTCGTATTCCTGCAGCAAATGCTCGAATACGCCTTGAATCCGCTCGATCTCGCACTCTCCGAATTCGACGGACGACGGAATCTGCTTGCCGACTCCGTACAGCATGCTGGAATACCAGCGATCCTCCAACAGCTCGGACAGCAGCTGAATATCGAACATGCAGCAATATTTGCGCAGCTTCCGTTCGGGATCGGTTTTTATAATATGCATCTGATATGGGAGGACGAACGAGACGGAGCCCGGTACGAGACGATGGCTGAGCCCGTTGATCGTCTCGCTCCCGCATCCCTCGAAGAAGAACGACAATTCCGCGTAATTGTGATGATGCAAGTAAGTATGCCGCGAAAGCCTGACATCGATATAAAACCGCTGCGTGCCCACCAAGTAAGGCGGTGCCGCACTGCCAACGAAATCTTCGTAAATGGGCATTTTCCGCTCGGCCATCGTTTGTCCTCCATTCATCTGAAATCGCTTACACAACGCGTCCGCCTGACAACATACAAGGTCAAGCAGCCTACCTTATCTTCTTCGATACCGGGAGCGGATTGTCCTGCTTGACAGGGCGACAAGTTTGCAGATAAGAGCTTCGATCGTATGCTTCCGAATCGCTTAATTAGCGGAACTGTATTCCTCTATCGACCGTAAAAATGCGTATGCCGCCAAATTAACGGAACTATATTCCGTAAATCAACTCTTTTGCCGTCAGCGAATCCATTATTGAATGGTTTAACGTATTACAGTTCCGTTATAAATAAGAAATTCGGTGAAATATCCGATTTAGCGGAACACAATTCCGCTATGTAAGAAAGGACCAGCCGCGGTATCGCACCGCCTGCTGGTCCTCCCGATCTTACCTGCCCCGTTATGGGCTCGCCGCTTCGTGCAGCTCCAAATCGTCAATCCAGGCGTAGCCGTTGGCGGTCTGGCTCATCGACCCGTAAATGCCGATCGCGACCGCGTTCGAAGCCGCTGTAAAGGACAGCTCGACCAATAAACCTCCGACACGTACTGCAACGGGGGTCTCGCCTCTATTTTGCTCCGTTCAAATGAGCAGCTCGAGCCACTGCTCCTTCGTAATCCGGCCGAAATAATAGGTCAAATCGACGTCCTCCAGCCGCTCGCGCAATGCCCCTTCGTCGTACTTGACGCCAACCAGCTTGTCCGCAAGCTCACCAGCCTCGCCGACTCCGAAGAAATCGCCGTATATGGCGGCTCCGGCTATTTTGCCGCCCTCGACGTTCAGCCGGACGTCGAACGTGCCGACGCCCTCCAGCCGCTTCGTCTTCCGCACGTTGAACGACGGCGACTTGCCGTAGTTCCAATCCCAGCTCCGGTACCGCTCGTCGGCCAGCTTGCGCACGGCTGCCCAGTCGGCTTCGGACAGCTTGTACTCGGGTACGACCGCTCCGCCGAATATCGACTCCAGCAGCTTCCGTCTGAAGTCGGCTACCGAGATCGGCTCCGCCAAAAACTCGGAAATGTTCGCCACCCGGCTGCGGATCGACTTCACGCCCTTCGACTGGATCTTCTCCAAATTGACGTTAAGCGCCGATACGACGTTGTCGATCTCCGAGTCGAACATGAGCGTGCCATGGCTGAACATGCGGCCCTTCGTGGAATATTGCGCGTTGCCGGATATTTTCCGCTCGCCTACTTGAATGTCGTTGCGCCCGGTCAGCTCCGCCTCGACGCCGAGCTTGCGCAGCGCCTGAACGACCGGCTCCGTAAACTTGCGGTAGTTGTGGAACGATTTGCCGTCGTCGTTCGTAATGAAGCTGAAATTGAGGTTGCCGAGATCGTGGTATACCGCGCCTCCGCCGGACAGCCGGCGAACGACGTGAATGCCGTTCTCCTTCACGTAGGCGGCGTTGATCTCTTCCACCGTATTCTGGTTTTTCCCGATGATGATCGACGGCTCGTTTATATAGAACAGCAAATAGTCCTCATCGGATGGAAATGTTTTGAGCGCGTATTCCTCCAACGCCAGATTGAGCGTCGGATCCGTAATGCCGCGATTGTCGATGAACAGCATGGCGTCGTCTCCTTGTTCGGTAACGTATCGGACCGCCGCAGACGGTCGTCAACTTCACTATACCTTATCGGAACGCCATGTTCCACTTGGTGAGGCTTTAGGCTATCGAGCCATCATATGCTAGCGCCTGCCCGCCTTCACGGACGTTCCGCGCGTTCTCGCCCAGTCGGCGATTCTCGCCGGGTCTCCGGCCCACAGCCGCTGCTTGCCCCACGAATTCGTCGCGGGTCTGCCCTCGCATTCCACCTTGATAACCGGGAACAGCCGGGTCGGCCGCTCCGCAGGCAAGCCCCGGATGAGCAGGTCGTCGCCTTGCCGTTCGAACGCAAGACGCTGGCCGGTCGTCAGCAGCGTGACGGTGCGCACGGGAGTCGTCAAATCCGCCAATCTCAGCTCCGGCTGACCGTCCCAGAACCGGATAATCAAATACAGGCAATTTCCCTTCATCGTCTGCCGGCCGCGGGTGACGAAGTCCGTCAAAGCACCGCCATCCGTACCGTATATCGCTTCCCCGTGCACCTCAAGCCATCTGCCTACCTCGAGCGCGCGCTCCACGAATTCGGGGGGAAGCTGTCCGTCTGGCTGCGGCCCCACGTTCAGCAGAAGATTGCCGCCTCCGCCGCTGCCGGTCTCCGCGCACTCGCACAGCAGATCGAGCCAATAATCGGCCGGCCGCCAACGCTCGCCGCTCGCGTATCCCCACAGCCGCCACGTCGTCACTTGGCACGATTCCCAGAGACGTTCCGGGTCGGCGACGATCCGATGCTCGGGCGTGCCGAAGTCCCCCATATCCGCTCTTTCCCCGGCTCCTTGTCCGCCGTCGGCATGATCCGTCCGCCCGGGGCCCGCCGCACCGAGCCGGTTATTGATCAGAATATGCGGCTGCAGCTCGCGCATCCTTCTTACCAGTTCGGAGCTGCCCAGCTCGGCATGGGTGCGGGGCCAAGCCCCGTCGAAGAAAAAGTGATCGATCCGCCCGTAGCTCGTCAACAGCTCCACTACCTGATCGTGCATGTACTGCCGCATTGTCTCCCATCCGTCCGGGTCTTTCTCCGGTCCGTCGAAAAAAGCCGGGACGCGCCAATCCGCCCATGAGTAATAGAAGCCGATGCGCAGCCCTTCCGCCCGGAAAGCGTCTGTGAACTCCTTCACATAATCGCGTCCGGGCGCTTGCCGTGCGCTGGAATAATCGGTGTACCGCGTATCCCACAAGCAGTAACCGTCGTGATGCCGGGTCGTGAAGCAGGCGTATTTCATCCCGGCCTTCCGTATGACGTACGCCCACTGCTCCGGATCGAACCGTCGCGGGTTCCAGCGGCACGCCCTCTCCTCGTAGACCCGTTGATCCATATGCTCCCTGAACAGCACCTGCTCGCCCCGGCCGTACTCGGCATAAGGCCCCCAATGGATAAACGCCCCGTATCGGCCTTCCGTAAACCACTCCCAGTAGTCCGGAACGGACCGTCTGTTCGAATTCATCCCCATGTTCCGCCTCTCGTCGCCTCAAATGCTCGGGGCGGCCGTAGACCGACCGCCCTGCCCTACCCTGTAAATTCGCTGAATTTGCGGTTATTCCGCAAGCAGTCCTCGCGGATATAAGCATCTTATTTTTTCTGCTCTTCCTGAATCGCCTTATTCGCCGTCTCCTGCGCCTCCCTGAGCGCGGTGTTGACATCTTTCTGCCCTTTGCCGACCGCTTGTATGGCTGCGCCGAAGAACGGCTTCTGCGAAACGGTTTCCAGCAGCGGATCCACGATCGGCAGCGGCGTAATTTTATTGTAAAATACCGACGATACGCGGATGTCCTCCATGCCGGCCAGCTCTTTGCCGAACTGCTCCTTGGCGCTTGGCAAGTTGATCGCCGGGGCGAAACCGATCCGGCTGTTCGCTGTCTCCACCTCGTCGGAAGTCAGAAACTTCAAAATTTCGAATGCTTCCTCCTTAAACTTGCTCGTCCCCGTCAATGTGAGCGATGCTCCCACGCTCGCGCTTCCTTGACCTTTCGCGTCAGGCCAAGTCGGCAGCGAGACGATGTTGAAGTTCAAGCCCTCCTTGCGAGCGTCGAGAAAAGGCTGGAAATATGCGGCCCACGGCAGCATCGCCACGTTTTTGTCTTTCATGAAGCCGCTTCGGTCCGCCCCTATCGCCTTATCGGCCGGGTAATTGCCGGGAAGCTGGTACGACTGCTGCAAAAATTCGAGAATCGTCTTCCACTTCGGATTCGTCGTAAAGCTGGCCTGGTTCGTCTTGGCGTCATAGGCGGAGATGCCGTACTCCTCCTGAAAATGGTTGTACAACCCTGGATCGAAGCCCCTGTATTGGATGCCGTCCATCCGGGTAAGCGTTTTACCCAGCTCGAGCGTTTCCGGCCAAGTCATGCCGTCCTTCGGATACGTGACGCCGAATTTGTCGAAGATGTCTTTGTTGTAAAACATCGCGGCCGGCCCGGATTGCCACGGAAGCGCATACATTTCGCCTTTGGCGCCTTGGTTTTTCACGTTCTCGAGCAGAGCCGCATCGAAGCGCAGCAGGTCGAATTTGTGCTTCTTGATCAGCTCGTTCAGATCGTATTCGATCCCGAGCTTCTTGATCGTCTGGACGGAAGCAGCGTTCGGAAGCCATATGAGATCGGGCACCGTTCCGGCCGTTATGAGCTCGGTCAGGCTGTCTTGGAGCGACTTTTTGCCGGGATCCATCAGCTCGACCGTCACGTTCGGGTATTTCTGCTTGATCCTGTTCCCGACCTCTTGATCGAAAATCGTTTTTCCCGGATTCGCCCAAAATCGGAGCGTAACAGGTTTGTTCATATCGACGATTTGCGCCTGCGCTTGCCCAGCCGCTCCTTCCTTAATCGCGCCTTTCGCGGCATCCCCTCCGCCGCCGCAGCCGGCCGTCGATACCGCAACCGCGATCATCGCCCCAATAGCACCCGATTTGTGGTATAGCGCTTTCATTCCGATTCCCCCTTCATATCGCCTTCTCTATAAAGGTAGCGCATCCGCGGCATGATTCAAACGGGCCAAAGCGACCTGCCATAGCACCATATCGACTTCCTCCTAGACATATCCCCGCCCCGACAAACGGTACCGGACCGGGGTAGTGCCCGTCATCTCCTTGAACAGCCGGACAAAGTAGTTGACATCACGAATACCGATTTTCTCGCCGATGTCGGCAAGCGGAAGATCGGTGCGGTGCAGCAGCGTTTTCGCCTCCTCGATGCGAAGGTGCTGGACATATTTGGCCGGCGTCATCCCCGTATATTTCTTGAAGCATCGCGTCATGTAGTCGTAATCGAAATGCAGCTCCCGCTCCATCCGCTCCGCGCGGAACGGCTCTCTCATCGTCCGTTTCAAAAATTCGATTGCCAGCTCGGAGATCGCGCGCGTCTGCGGGGCCAGCTGACGGCACATCGAATGCTGCAGGAGTGAGAAAATTTGAATGGTCAAAAAGTGGATTTCCAGCGAGTGCTCCAGCGTAAGCATCTGCTGCAGCTCGACCAGCCGCTCAAGCGGCGATTGGAACAGCTTGAAATCGACCGGAGCATGCTTAGGCAAAATCATTACGTGGATGGGAGGCGCAACGTCCTGGCTCGTCCCCGGCTGAAGCACCGTCTTCCACGGAATATCGCGGCTATCGACGATACGCGCGGGAGGGCTGTGGACAAAATGGAACCAAAACATTTCGGTCGGCTCTTCGGAAGCTTTGTGGCCGTAATGAACCAGACCCGGCTCAAGCACGAGCACTTCGCCGGACTTCGCTTCGTAAGGGATGCCGTCCTCGGTTATATACAGGTTTCCCGACTTAACGAAGACGACGTCGTATACGCCGAAGCTTCTCTCGAAATGCTTCGTCCCGGGCGGCCACAACGTATGACCGGCCATGACGAGCTGAGGCAGTACGGGAATGGTAAGCTCCAGACATTTCATCGCTGTCACCTCTGCCCTCATTATATTTCATAGGTACTACCCTAAACAAAAAAAAGGGTGCCCGACAACGTTCCCCGTCATCGGACAACCCTCTTTTAAATTGTGACTATAGTTAAATCAGTTCGGATTTTTGAAGCAGTCTTTGCACGATAACCGCTACCTCGGCTCTCGTAATGGAAGCTTTCGGAGCAAGCTCAGAGCCGCTTCTCCCCGATACGATGCCCGCCTGCAGGCAGTCGGCCAAACCGTTCTTCGCCCAGACGGATATGTCCGCCGCATCCAGGTACGAACGAAATGCCGCGTCTGCCGCTTGGACCGGAAGCTTCGCTTTCAGTCCGGTGATCGCCATCGCTTTGGCGATAATCGCCATTGCTTGTTCCCGGGTAATTGTGTCATTCGGACGGAATGTACCGTCTTCGAAGCCGTCGATCAGTTGATGCGAATATGCCGTTTTCACCGCGCTGGCGTACCAGTCGGCCGCCTTTACGTCCGCGAATGGCGCCGTTCCTTGCTCCAGCTTCAGTCCAAGCCCGCGTACGATAATCGCCGCAAACTCGGCGCGGGTAATGTCGCGGTCCGGATGGAACATCCCGTTCCCCGTACCTTCGATGACCATGCGCGAACCCATATCGTTGACGGCGCGTTTGGCCCAGTGGTCCGCCGCATCGCCGAATTCGAGCGGATGCCACACAACCGTGTAGGTGCTGTTGCTCAAGCTGTTGATTTTCGCGTAATACTTGCCGTCGATCACTACGATCTTGGTCGGTACATGGCGCACCGTTCCGTCCGGATCGACGATAACTCCCGTAGTAATATTGTTCGGATTGACTCCGTCAGGAATTGCAATAGTGCGTTCCACGTACGCGTTGAACCGTTCCACTTCGAATACGGTGTCCCCATATATCCCTTTAACGGTGAAATCGAGCGGCGGAACGACGATGGAGAACTTCCCTTTTTCCGCCGTATTCTCGACGACTTTTACGGTCCCGGCTGTCGGCGCGGCGATCTCTATCCGCACCTTGATATCTTGAAGCGCCACTGTTTTTCCAATTTGTTCCGAGATGGCGTTAATGTTGATTTGCGCCGCCGGTAGCTTATATGTCGCCGTATCGGTCTTGATTTCCAATACCGCCTGCTTGTCTTCCATGTTTTTGACCATCTGGCCGTTCAGTTCTCCGATCACGATGTCGGACTTGGCGTTCGCCGCAATCGTCACGACCGCATTCCGGCCTTCCAGTGCAAGCTTATCCTCCAGCTTTTTCTGATCGACGGTCAAGGTGGTGACCGTTTGGCCGTCCACTTTGGTTGTCGTTGCCGTTCCCGCATATTCCACTTTGCCGTTGACCAGTATTTCCACGCCAGTGTTGGAAGTCTCCGGGGCGTTCGAAGGCGTCGTAGAAGGCGCAGCAGGCTGGGATGGCGTACTGCCGCCGCCGTCATCGCTTCCACCACTGCCGCCGCCGCTGGATGGCGACGACGGGGTAACGGCGTTGGACTCGACGGAAGGCGCGCTGCTTCCAGCATTATTGATTGCTTTTACGGTAAATGTGTAGCTTATCCCGTTGGTCAAACCGGTAACGGTTATCGGGCTTGCGGTTCCCGATGCGGAAATATTGCCTTGCGCTGTCGTTACCACATACCCCGTTATCGAGCTTCCTCCGTTATTCGCCGGAGCGGTGAATGTTACGGTCGCCTGTCCGTTTCCGGCAACGGCTGCCACATTCGTCGGCGCCGATGGAACGGTTATCGGGATGGCGCTTACTGTATTCGAGGCCGCACTATCGATCCCGGCGTTGGTCGCCTTCACTACGAAGTAGTACGTCGTACCGTTAACGAGGCCCGTCGCATTGTAGCCGTAAACCGAGCCGCTGACGGTCGCTATTTCGGTTCCATAAGTTCCGGAGGTGACGCTTTGGTACACTTTATATCCGGTCGAACCGGCCACGGCATTCCAGACAAGCTGTACTCGAGCATCGCCGACCCCCGCAAGTTGCAAGATCGGAGCACCCGGCTCGCCAGCGGGGGCAGTCGGCGTTACGCTCGCCGATGGCGCCGATGGCACAGACGGGCCCACGCCGTTCGTAGCCACGACCGTAAACGTATACGCCGTGCCGTAAGTCAAACCGGTGACCGTGATCGGACTCCCGCTTCCCGACGCTGTCAAGCCTCCCGGATTGGAAGTTACCGTATAGCCCGTTATCGCGCTCCCTCCGTCACTCGATGGAGCCGTGAAGCTGATTGTCGCCTGGCCGCTGCCCGCGACTGCCGTTACCCCCGTCGGAGCGCCCGGCACGGTTGCAGCAGCAATCGGCGTTACGCTCGTCGATGGTGCCGACGGCACAGATTGGCCTACGCCATTCGTGGCGACAACCGTGAACGTATACGCCGTGCCGTTCGTCAAACCGGTCATCGTAATCGGACTGCCGCTTCCTGTCGCGGTCCTTCCTCCCGGGCTTGCGGTAACTGTATAACTCGTTATCGCGCTCCCACCGTCGCTCGCCGGGGCCGTGAAGCTGATCGTCGCCTGACCGTTGCCTGCGACTGCAGTTACTCCTGTTGGTGCGCTCGGTACGGTAGCCGCAGCGGTCGGCGTTACTGCAGCCGATGGCGCCGATGGCACCGAAGGACCTACGTCATTCGTGGCGACGACCGTGAACGTATACGCCGTGCCGTTCGTCAAGCCGGTGACCGTGATCGGGCTGCCGCTTCCCGTTGCTGTCAAGCCTCCTGGGCTAGAAGTTACTGTGTAACTCGTTATCGCGCTGCCTCCGTCGCTCCCCGGTGCCGTGAAGCTGACGGTCGCCTGGCCGTTGCCCGCAACTGCCGTTACTCCTGTCGGAGCTCCCGGTACGGTAGCCGAAGCGCTCGGCGTTACAGCGGCCGACGACGCCGACGGCAACGAAGGACCTACGCCATTCGTGGCGACGACCGTGAACGTATACGCCGTGCCATTCGTCAAACCGGTCATCGTGATCGGACTGCCGTTTCCTGTCGCAGTCCTTCCTCCCGGGCTTGCGGTGGCCGTGTAGCCCGTTATCGCGCTTCCTCCGTCGCTCGCCGGAGCCGTGAAGCTGATCGTGGCCTGGCCGTCTCCGGCTGCTGCCGTAACGCCGGTTGGCGCGTTCGGCTCGCCGACCGGCGTTACGCTCGCCGATGGCGCGGAAGACACCGACGGGCCCACGCCATTTGTGGCGACTACCGTGAACGTATACGCCGTGCCATTCGTCAAACCGGTCATCGTGATCGGACTGCCGCTTCCCGTTGCCGTCAAGCCTCCCGGGTTGGACGTTACCGTGTAACCCGTTATCGCGCTCCCTCCGTCATTCGCCGGAGCCGTGAAGCTGATCATCGCCTGGCCATTGCCCGCAGTTGCAGCCACCCCTGTCGGTGCGTTCGGCGCCGCAGCCGGCGTGACGCTCGCCGATGGCGCGGAAGGCGCCGAATTGCCGATCCGGTTCTTCGCGACAGCCGTGAACGTATAGGACGTGCCGTACGTTAAGCCGGTGACCGTGATCGGACTGCCGCTTCCCGTTGCCGTCAAGCCTCCCGGGTTGGACGTTACCGTGTAACCCGTTATCGCGCTTCCTCCGTCGTCCGCCGGCGGCGTAAAGCTGATCGTCGCTTGGCGGCCGCTCGTCGTTGCCGTTACGCCAGTCGGAGCACCTGGTTCGGCGGCCGGCGTTACACTCGCGGATGGCCCGGAAGGCGTCGAGTCCCCTTGCGCATTCGTCGCGACAACCGTGAACGTATATGCCGTCAAATTCGTCAACCCTGTGACCGTGATCGGACCTGCCGTTCCGGTTCCCGTCAGCCCGTCGGGGCTGGACGTTACCGTGTAGCCCGTAATCGGGCTTCCTCCGTCGTCCGCCGGCGGCGTAAAGCTGACCGTCGCCTTGCCGTTTCCGGCTGTAGCCGTTACCCCGGTCGGAGCGTCCGGCGCGGTAACCGTTATAACCAGCTTCTGAATACGTTGGTTATTTTTATCGGCTACATAAATAATACCGTTGCTGTCTACCGCTATTCCGGTTGGATTATTGAACCGGCCCAGATCGGTTCCTTCCTGTGTAGTGTTGCTCCATACTTTCCACGAATTTGTAGCCAATGTCAGCTTCTGGATCCGATTATTGGCGAGGTCGGCCACATAAACGTTCCCGCTGCCGTCTACCGCCACTCCGTTTGGGTTTCTAAACTCTCCCGGCCCGCTGCCCGGGCCGCCGCCGCTCTTTTTCCACTCGCTCCATACACCCGTGGATACCGTCAGCTTCTGGATGCGATTGTTCTCATAGTCGGCTACGTATACGTTCCCTTCGCCGTCAACTGCCACCCCCTTCGGACTATTAAATTCGCCGAGGGCGCTTCCCGAAGCGTTGCCGCTCTTGCCCCATGAACTCCATGTGCTGCTGCCCGCAGGCAACTTCTGAATCCGATGGTTGTCCGTATCGGCCACATACAGATTTAAGTTCTTGTCTACCGCCACGCCGTTCGGATTCTTAAACTGGCCCAAAGCTGTTCCCGCAGTAGTTCCATTGCCCCATGCGGCTAAGAAACCGACCGTCGGTGACAGCTTCTGAATCCGATGATTGCTCATATCCGCTACATACATATTCCCGTTCTTGTCCACCGCCACTGCGGCTGCATTTTTAAACTGGCCGTCGCCCGTTCCGAAGGTGCCGGCGCCATAGGAGCTCCATGTGCTGCCACCTGCCGGCAGCTTCTGAACACGGAAGTTGTTCCCGTCGGCCACATACAAATTGCCGCTGCTGTCTACCGCTACTCCGCTAGGTGTCTTGAACTCGCCCAAGGCGCTGCCCGAAACAGGGCCTTCATCCCCACCGAACACGACCGGCGCCGCACTGGTCAGCTTCAGAACGCGATGTTTTGCCATATCGGACACATATACGGTTCCGCTGCTGTCAACCGCCACCCCCGACGGACTATTGAATTCGCCCAAGCCGGTTCCCGCGACAGCCCCGTTTTGGCCCACAGCGCTCCAGGTATCCGCACTCACGCTCAGCTTCTGAACCCGATCGTTGCCGGTATCGGCCACGTATACATTACCGTCGCTGCCTACCGTCACTTTGCTTGGACTCTTAAACTCGCCCAAGGCTGTTCCGGATGCATCGCCGCTTTTGCCCCAGGTTTTCAATACAGCACCGGCGGGCGACAGCTTGAGGAGCCGATGTTTGCCGGTATCGAGCACATACACGTTCCCGGCTCCGTCTGCCGCTACACTGCTTGGGTAGCTCAACGACAGTCCGCTCATCACGACCCATGTATCGCTGCCCGCCGGAAGCTTCTGAATACGGTTGTTATCTCTATCAGCTACATACACATTGCCGCTGGCGTCCACAGCTATCCCGATGGGAATATTGAACTTGCCCACGCTGCTGCCGGATGACCCGCCCCACGCCCTCCACGTATTGGTTGCTATGTCCAGCTTCTGAATGCGGTTGGAAGTAACTTCCGCTACATAGATATTCCCGCTACTGTCCAGCGCCACATCGGCGGGACCATTCAGCTGTGTTAATATGGGTCCTTGTATGCTGCTCCATGTGCCGCTTGCCACATCCAGCTTCTGAATGCGATTGTTCCTCGAATCGGCCACATACACATTGCCGCTGCCGTCTACCGCCAATCCTTGCGGAAAATTAAATTTCCCCAAGTCCGAGCTTCCCACCGGCCCTATTTTGCCATATTGCGTCCATGTTTCCGCCGCGTGCGCCGGGACGGGAAGCGAACATGCATATACAATAAGCAGTACCAATCCAATGCCATACCATTTTCTTAAGGCATCGGAAAATCTCCTTCGATTCATAACTGAAGTCCTCCCACAATGAGTATTCATTTGCGACAGCAAACGCCAAAATCTCAACTCCTTCGACAACAATCAAGCCTATTATACAAATCCGCAATAAACAGAGAATAAACAAAAAAAGAACCCTGGAATCCCGGCAGATTCCAGAGCTCTTCATTTCCGGTTGCTTCTAATTCGTATAGTTCACAATAAAATCTTTAATGCGGGGATCGGGCTTCGTTCCCAGCTCTTGCTGGAGCAATTCCTCCAGCATCCGGTAATGCCGCAGCGCCTCATTTTTCCTCCCGAGCTCGATATAGAGCCGGATCACCTCATGATTGACATCTTCCCTTATCGCATCCAATTTCAAAATTTCGCAGTAGTAATGCAGCGATTTGTCCGGCTTGTTCCGGACGGAGTACATGCGGGCGGCGGCTTCCAGCAGCTCTATGTATTGGCGTTCGAGCTGACGCCTTCTTGCGCTTGCCCATTCGTAAGCTTTTCCTTTCAGCAGTTCCCCCGTATACAGCGATTGCGCTTGTTTGAGCAGTTCGGCGTTTTGTTCAGGCGCGGTTTTCATTTGCTTCAGCAGCCGTTCGAATTCGTACAAATCGCAATACATGCCGCTTTCTTCGATGCGGATTTCGGTTCGGTCCGCCGTGAGTATAGGTTCATTCTTCGTGTCGCTGAACGCTTTGCGGATATAGTAAAGCGTCGAGTTCAAATTTTTCCATGCTTTGTCCGGCTCGAGATCGCTCCACAACGTATCGACAATTTCTTCCCGGCTGACGGTTCCGTTGCAGACGAGAAAGGCGAACAATTCTTCGGTTTTGGGGCTTCGCATCTTGAGTGGTTCTTTACCGCGATCCCCCCCGTATATTTTCAAGCCGTTAAACAGGTAGACCGCCATCGATGGCCCGGCAGCCGGGCTCCGGCGCTTTCTTCCGAGCTTGTCCAACGCCCGGGACAGCCGCTCCGGAGTGACCGGCTTCATCAAATAATCCAGCGCGTCCATATCGAACGCCTGAACCGCATAATGATCATGGCCGGTTACGAAGACCACATCGATGGAAGCATCGAGGTCGAGCAGCAGTCCGGAAAGCCTCATCCCGTTAATTTCCGGCATGGAAATGTCCAGGAACGCGACGTCAATCGGATTCGCTTCCGCATACTGATAAGCTTCCGTCGGACTCATAAACGTACCGCAAATTTCGACCTCGCCGCTCTCCGCTAGCAGCCTCCTCAACCGTTTCACCGATAATTCTTCATCGTCCACGATAATGGCTCGCAGCATGCTCAACCTCCCTTCTGCCCTACCGATGGTACCGGAATGTCGAACGAAACTTTCGTGCCCTTTCCTTCCGCGGTTTCGATCCGTATGCTCCTTCCGTACAGAAGCTTGATTCGCCGGCTTATATTCCAAAGCCCAACGCCTGCGTTCTCCGCATTCGGCCGCAGCACTTCCCCGAGCTTCCGTTCGCTCATCCCGCATCCGTCGTCCTCTACGGCAATGCGAATTCCGGCATTGGGCACTTCCTTAACGGATATGATTACGTTTCCGCCCGATATATTAGACATCAAGCCGTGCTTTATGGCATTTTCCACCAAAGGCTGCACAATGAGAGGCGGAATCCGGGTATCGAGATCCGCATCCACATCGTACTCCACCCGCAATCTGGCGCCAAAACGCGCCTGTTCGATATGAACGTACGCTTGCACGAGCCCCAGTTCATTTTGCAACGTCGTCAATGAATCCAACTGCTTGAAATCGAAGCTGCTCCTCAAATATTGCGAAAGCTGAAGCGTCAATTCCTCCGCCCTCCGAGGCTCGTCTACGCAAAGCTCGGCAATGGAATTCAGCGCGTTGTACAAAAAATGAGGGTTGATCTGGGAGCGCAAAAAGGCGAATTCCGCGTCCTTGGCGGTTTTCACGGAAGCTTTCAGCCGAGTCAAGCTTTGGACGCGAGCCATCAGCTCCTCGGCTTCAAACGGTTTACCGACGAAGTCGTTCGCCCCGTTTTCCATCGACACCGCCATATCGTCCGCCCTGTTCTTGGCTGTCAGCATGAGCACGGGCAGTTCGAAGGAACTAAACCGCTCCCTGACCCGGTTCAGCACCTCATAGCCGGACATGTCGGGCATCATGATATCCAGTACGATCAGGAAGAAATCCGGTTTATAAGCCAGCTCATCCAGCGCCATTTGCCCGCGGTTCACGGCAACGACCGGATATCCTTCCAGCCTGAACAAATTGATCATCGTCTGCAGATTGGCGAAATCGTCATCTACTACCAGAATGGTCTCTTCTTTTTCGCCTGCGATATAGATAGGGTATTGCGGATAAACGATAGTTGCTTCGTTTGGCAGCTTCGGCTGCGGCCGTTCACTCTCATCCGCTTGTCCTTGGCTTATTCCCGCAGCGGGGGATAACGGCATCGTGAAGCTGAAAACCGAGCCTTGGCCGGGGCTCGAGTCCACCCGTATGCGTCCGCCGTGAAGCTCCACAAGCTTCTTCGTAATGCTTAGCCCGAGACCTGTCCCGATGCCATATTCCGTTCCTGACGCTGCCGCCTGCTCGAATGCATCAAAGACGCGCTCCCGCATTTGCTCCGTAATCCCGATGCCCGTATCCGCTACGCGAACTTCGACTTTGTCGCGGATTACCTCGGCGCTGACGCAAATCTCGCCATGTTCGGTGAACTTGACCGCATTGCCGATCAGATTGTGCAAAATTTGGATCAGGCGGTTGCCGTCCGCATCGATTTCCGGGATATGATCCGGTACTTTGTTGACGAGCGCGACCCGCTTGCCTCCGAGCAGAAACAGATGAATGTGGATCACCGAATCGACGACCGCTTTCAGATCGATACGGCTCCGATACAACGCGATATCGCCATGCTTCATTTTGGAATAATCGAGCAATTCGTTGACCAGATACGTCAATCTTCTTCCGCTTTCCATGACGATGGCGAGATTGTGTGCTTGTTTGTCGGTAACCGGCCCTTCTACCCCCCTTATAATCGTATCGGTAATGTTCACGATCGCATTCAGAGGCGTCTTCAGCTCATGGGACGTATCGGACAAAAAATCGTCCTTGATCTTGTCCAACCGGAGAAGCTGATTTTTCATCCGATCGACCGTATGATACGCCTCGAAAAAACGAAGGACGATCCGAAAGAGGATGATCAGATTGAAGGCGATCATGTAAAACTGCCCGAGCCACAAATTTTCTTTGAGCGAGAAGGAGAACAGGATCAAGTCTACCGAATACAGCGCAAAGCATAGAATCGCCAAGTACAGCAGGAAAGAGTTCAAACGTTCGTTCCCGGCACTCTTGATATGATGGAAGGCCGTTCGGAACAGCAGCCAAAAGATCATCGACTCGTATACGAGGATCACAAACGGCTCGACTTTCTGGTAAACCGGGATGGGCAGTACCGCCACCATCGCCACGTAGATGCCCAGTACGACGATTACGAATTGCGTATATCTCAAGGAAATCATATTTTTCTTCAAATGGTAGAAATAGAGGGCCAGAACGATTAGGCCGGCCATCGAACAGACGTCCTTTATTTTAAACATCAGCTCGAATGAAATTTCCGGTATATACATCAATAAAACCCGTTCGCCGACCAACCCGTTATAAATCGCGTAAAATATGCAAAACAAGGCGAACAACAGCAAGGAATAGTCTTTGTTGCGATACAAGGCGGCCGTCGCAAAGCAGATGACGTATATAAGCGCAAGGGTGGCGAGAATGGCGAAGGTGCCTAATTCATGCGCCTTGCTTTTCTGCTGGTACGCAATCATCGCGGATTGCTCCCCGAAATAGAGGGAGGCCGGGATGCCCGAATTGGCATAATCGAAATTGGCGACTTGAACAATAAGTTCCACATCGCCCTTGCCGGAAGGGAAAAAGCCGATTTGGGGGACGTTCCCCGCTCGATAGCCCGCTTCCTTGTCGGAAGGCTTGCCGTCGTCGAAAAGCTTATACCCGTTTGCATATACCGTACTCGCGAAACGGATATTCGTCTTTTTCACAGCAAATACCCCGTCGAAGGGTACGTTTCTCAGCACCATCCGGTAAGTGGCGACACCGTGGGCCGGCAAAACGTTGCCGTCGATTCTTTTGCCGTTCCACTGGGAAGGCACTTTTATGAAGGCGGAAGGAGAAAGCTTGTCCGCGCCTGTTTGCTTGAAACGGTCGGAAGTCAGCAGCCGGTCCCAATAAAACTCCCATTCTCCGTCGAGTTTGATTCTCTTATTCTGTTCATAGTTCCATTCGGATAAATCCATGACGCCGTTTCGCACTTGCAGATCATTCATCCGTTTATCGTTATTCCAGACGATGGATAGCGGAATAAACGAGATTGCAATCAAGCCGATCAAACATACGGCCAATACCCTTTGAAGCACGGCATCCCCCTCTTTATTCTCCATAAGCCTAGGCGGCATAGCATCGCGGTCGGTTTGCCCTTATTATATTTCATAGTCTTGCATATTGAAATATATAGGAAAAAGCGGACGAGCCACTTTAATGTACAGATGTACCTTATCCTAACGCCAAGCAGCCTCTTCCCCGCCAATAAGGTTCATCCGTACCTTATTTCTCCAGCGCTGGCCCGCCCTGCCCGCTTTTTCCACTTCCACACGCCAAATAAGGTACAGATGTACCTTATCCCGACGCCAAACGAAGTTCTCGACGCCGATAAGGTTCATTTGTACCTTATTACTCTTTTGCCGCCCAATTCAGACGCTCCCCGTCCGCGACAACATCGTGCCAAGCCGCTCCAACAACGCCTCCTCCGTCTCCAGTCCGGACCAGTACAGCCTTGCTTCCCGCTGAAACAATTGCAGCTCCTCTATGCTCAGCTTCAGGGTGCTATGCACAGCGAAGGTAGGAATGATCTCGCGGTACAGGTGAAACCGCGAAGGCCGGTACATCTTCTCGACGCCCGCCCATTCCGCAGCCGGCTTCAGGCTCGGAATGCTGAGCGTGCTTTGCCGGATCATAAGCTGAGAGCGGTAGGACATCAGGAAGTCCAGCAGCAGCTTGGCGCTGTCCTTTCGTTCGGATCGGCTGCTTACGGCCAAGCCGATGGCGAGCAGCAGCGTTCGGTTATCGCCGCCGTACGGCAGCGGAGCGATGTCGTACTTGACTTGCGTCTGATGCCGGTACGCGTTGAGACTGAAGTAGGTCGTCATGATCATCGATACTTTTCCGGCAAAAAACAGCTTCTCGGCATCCGCCTCGTGTTCGGACAATAGAAGCGGGAACCGGTTCTGCCTCGCGATCAATTGCTGGCAAATCCGCAGGGCGCCCTGCAGCTTGTCCCCTCTCAGGTCTATGCGGCCTTCCTCGTCACGGTGAAACGCCATGCCGCTCTGCAGCAAAAACACCGGCCACCGGTTGTACGACGGGAAGTGAAAGTAGAACCCGATCCGCTCGTTATCCGCATTCAGCTTGGACGAATACTCGAACAGGTCGTCCCAGCTCCAGCCGCTGTCCGGCTCCGGCACGTCTATTTTGCGCAGATGGACTCGGTTGTAGCAAAGGATCAAGGGCGAGAATACGAACGGCTGCGCCTTCAATTCCCCGTTGCAGCTCATCGATTTCGTCAAAAATTTATAAACATGAGGCTCAGGCGCAAGCGTCTCGAGCTCCTCCGCCTCGCCGTTCTCCACGAAATCGGCGAACCCGGGTGCGCTTATCGTAAGCAGATCGACGTCGCCGGCGCGAAGCAGCGGCTTCAAAGCCTGTACCGTATGGGAGGAGGGCAGCGGAACGAGCTCCACCCGGATGTCCGGGTGCCGCTCATGAAACTGCTCGATCAGCGTATCGAGAGCGGCTTGTTCAAGCAGCGACGTATAGTAGCCGAGCTTGATCGTCGTACGGGCTTCGGCTGCCTGACGGACGATTTTGTTGCCGACGCGCGGAATTTTCTCCACGAGCCGTTCGGATACGAGAATGTCGAGCCCCTGCCGCACCGATTTATTGCTCAACTGATAAGCCTTGGCGTAAGCTTTTTCCGAAGGCAGGAAATCTCCGTCCTTCAGCTTCCCCGTCCGAATTTCGTCGCGTATCGTACGCACCATGCTCTCCATCCGCTCGCGGAAATGTTTACGGCCCGACTGCTCCTCCATCTTACCCCACCACTTCATTTGATTTGTTACAAACAAAATACACGATGATCGCAGGAATGACAAGGGAATATCCCCGCACGCAGGTCCTTATTTGCTTTTGCTTTTCTCCAGGGCGATTTCCTGCTTCAGCCTCTCGTCCGCCTGCCGCAGCGCCGTATTCATATCCTCCTGATTGCTTGCCACCTTCTGGAACGCCTCGAAAATGATCGCCTCCTGCGTACGGCCGAGCACGTCGGTCAATTCCGGCTTCCGCTTCGGTGTCGGCGCTGTAGGCGGGTACGTATGAACCGCCTTCATATTTTTTTGGCTGTATACCGGATGGGACTGGCCGAGCGCTTTCTTGATGTCCGAATTGAGGAGTGTAGTCGGAATGCCGTTCTTCGAATCGGCCAGTTGCACTTCGTCCGCCAGCATTTCCGCAATGACCTGGAACGCCTCCTCCTTGTGCTCGCTCTGCCGCGTGATCGCCCAGTAGGCGGGGCCCCGCTGCCCCATCAGCTTGGGTGCGCCTTCGAGTGTCGGGTAAGACACGATATCCCAGTTGATTTCCGGCGGGATCGTCAAGTAAATGTTGTGCTGGTTGCCCATCATCGCCACTTTTCCTTTGCCGAAGGCGTTGATTTCGTCGGTTGCGTTTTTCTCCATCGTGTTGTTCGGAATGTCATAGAACCGCTTCAAATTCGTGAACATCACTTTCCACTTCTCCGGATCGGCCAACCGGTCCTCCGCAGGATCGAGAATCGGCAGCGAGTACGGATTGTCGCGAAGCATCCCCGTTACGCTGGCGCTGAACCCGCGGTATTGCTGGCCGCCTTCATTGCGGGTCATTTTTTTGGCGAGCTCGTAAATGTCGTCCCAGCTCATGCCGTCTTTCGGATACGGCACGCCGAACTGGTCGAACAACGTTTTGTTGTAATACAGCACGAGCGGAAAATACGGCGGAACCGGCAGCCCGTATAGCTCGCCCGTACGTCCCGCAGCCACCATTTCCTGAATGAACACGGGATCGAACCGTTTCAAATCGTACTTGCTTGTTTTCACAAGCGAATCCAAACCGTACGAGAGCCCCAGATCCAAATATTTGGCCTTCATCCCGGGAACGTCGATACGCATAATATCCGGAATTTTTTTCTGCGCCACGAGATCGTTGATCGTAGCGCCCGTGCCCGACATTTGGTATTGAAACGTAATATGGGGGAACTTCTTCTCCAGCCGCTCCCTGAATCTGGCGTTAAATTCTTCCGGCCTAACCCCTTCGGTAAAAATCGTCAGCGTATACGGCTCCTTCTTCGGTTCGGCCGGCTTCGTTTCCGCCTTCTCCGCCGCCGGGCCGCTGGGCGTTTCGTTGCCGCCGCACGCCGTAAGTACAAGCCCGAGCAAACAAATGGGCGCCGCCGCGAATAAGCTTTTCTTGATCATAGGAAGACCCTCCCGCTTCTATATAATTGATCGAACCGGCTCAAGCCAGCATACCAAGCCGCTCCAGCTGAACCGTCCCTTGCAGGGGACGCCCTTCAGAGAACGCTTCCAATTCGTTTACCGTAAATTCCCCCAAGCTTCGCAAGCCGTTCGTCACCACCCCGGCGACATGCGGGATCAACGTTACGTTCGGCAAGCTGCGAAACGGATGGTCGAGGGCGGTCGGCTCCGGATTCGTCACATCCAGACATGCCCACAGCCGTCCTTTGCTCAGCTCCGCGACCAAAGCTTCTTCGTCGATAAGCGACCCGCGGGACGTATTGATCAAGATCGCGTCGTCCTTCATCTGCTTCAAGAGCGGAGCATTGATCATTTTGTCCGTAGCCGGAATCGCCGGAGCATGGACGGATACGACGTCGGACTCGCGCATCAGCTGCGCAAGCGTCGTCTTGACCGCCCCCATCTCCCGGATCTGCTCGTCAGTCAGTCCCGGATCGCAGACAAGAAGACGAACGCGGAAATGACGCAGCAGCTCCAAATAGTGTCTGCCCGATTGGCCTGCGCCGATGACGCCTACCGTAATATCGTACATTTCCTTCACCCGGTGCCGGTTCCGGCCGAATTCGCCTTCGCGGGAATCCCGGGCAAGCTGCCAAATGTTTTTCAGCGAAACAATCGTCAGACCGAGCGCCGTCTCCGCAACTCTTCTGCCGAGCTCGGTGTTCGCGCTGCTTACTTGAATGCCCCTGTCGATTACATCGGAGGTCACGATCCGCTTCACCGTCCCGGCCGCGTGCATAATAAGCCGCAAGCCAGGCGCCTGCTCCAATATCGCCGCGCTTAGCGGCGGACATCCCCACGAGGTGACGGCGATGTCGGCATCCTTGATCAGCTCCGCGCTACGTTCCGGAGTAAGCGCTCCCGGTTCTGTCACCGTCACGACGCTGCCTAGCCGGGCAAGCCGTTCCCTATGTGTCGCATCAAAAATCGAGTCCAAATTTTCCCGGTCCATCAGTAACGCTATTTTTCTCTCCACGGTTTCCCCTCCGCAATGCTTCACTTCGTAAAAGGCGCTCTTATGCTTCAATCGTGCCGAATGCTTTCCATGTTCCGGGCGATCCCGCCGCCGTACATACCCAACCGATGCTGCCTCCAGGCGCGGGCGCTGTATGATACATCAAATCTCCCCGCGCATACGTTCCGGTCGTCGGCGCGGCGGCACCATACTTAGCGGCTCCGTTCCAGCTGTTCCCGGCTTCTTGAAGCGTCGTAACGCCCGCCCCCGTATACGTGACCGCTCCGCTTGCGACAGGGCCGCTCACGACATTGTTCTTGATGCTCGCCGTCTCCACCGCGGACGTTCCTCCGATACGGAACGCTCTCTGCGTACCGTTGACGCTGACTACGTTTTTCACGATATTGCCGTGGAGAAGCAGCTCGCCGATATTTTCGGCGGCGATCCCTTGACTCGAGGGCGAGTCGAGCATGTTGCCTTCAATCGATAAGCATAAGCTCTTCTGCGCTCCGACGTATCCGATCCCCGTGCTTCCGGAAGCCCGGATCAGGTTGCCGGCGATTTTGCCGTTTCCTTCGCACAGCGTATACGTAATGCCGCTTCCGCCGGTATCGGAAATCATATTGTTCGCGATCGTGAAATGCTTGACGTTCCCTATATAAATTCCGATATCGGCGGCGGTGTCGATAATATTGCCCGACACTTCCACGAACGACGGCTTATTGTCCGCCGTCCCGGTAATCTCGATCCCTCTGAAGCCGCTGCCTTTGACGATGTTGTCGGCGATCACGTATCGTCCCGCAACCGGTCCGACTGTGGCCGGCACGAGACTGATTCCGGAACCGCTCGCCAGAATGTGCTGGGTAACTCCATGGATCACGTTGCCGGAGATGATCATGTTGTCGGCGTTCACCTTGCCCCGGATAGGCACTACATGACTGTTCTCCAGCCGATTGCCGGTCACGACGACATTGCGGGACCAAATATACATATCGATTGCGCCGATGCCGCTGCCGTTCGTAAAACGTCCATATCCGCTTATGTAATTGTCGGTAATGGAAAGCTTCGAATATTCCGCCGACGATACGTTCGTTCCGGCGATCGAGATGGCCGGAATGCCTTCTCCCGATGCCGAAGGAATATGCTCGAAGTGACATCCGTCGATCGCAGCCGTGGCCGCGTCGGCAATATAGATCGTGAATGTGTTGTAGGCCGGATTCGATCTGCTTTCCGAGCCGTTCGTGAACCGGCAGCGGATGACGCGAAGCATCTCCCTGTTCGCTTCCGTCCTGTCGCCGAGAAAACGAATCGCCCCTTCGCACGTATTCGTCATATGGACGCGTTCGACATGCAGAATGGCCGGATGCGACACGCCGTTGCCGGCTGCGGTGCAGTTTAGCGCAAACTTGCCTTGTCCGTACGTTTGATTGCCGCTGTTCTGGTCGATCGTCATGTCGAAGAAGGAAACCTGCGTCCCGCTCCCGCTAACCTGAATAAAATTCCGGTTCGACAGCGCTTTCTGCCTGATAACCGATTCCGGACCTTCCCCGCAGCATTCGATCGAGGCCGAGATCGCAATCGAGGACGCCACATATTCGCCTTTCGGGAAAAACAATCTTTTGCCGCTTAGAGCATGGACCGCAGCCTGGATTGAAGCTCCGTCGTCCGAAACGCCGTTGCCGGTTGCTCCGAATTGCTTGACGGAAACGATGCCCGCCTCGGACAATTTCCATCGCCCGCCGTCAGCAGCTGCGATAACGGTTCCTCCGTTGTCTGGAGTTGTCGTGTCCGCAGCATCCAAGGCGTAGAAGCCGCCGCCTCCGTCCCCTGGCGCGTAATATCCCGCCACAGTAACCCCGATCGTTTTCGTACGGTCGATCTCTCGCAAAGCCTGTATCGAAGCTGCCACAATTCCCTTCTTCGAGCCTTCGCCGCTTTCCCCGCCGTATACCGCTTGAACCACCCCGCTTCCACCCCCGACGCCTTGGAGCGCATTGTACAGAAACGCTCCGCTTCCTGCCGTTCCGATTGCCGCAAGCAATTTCCTCCGGTTGATGTGCCGTTCGTCGTTCATCGCTTCGCCCTCCGTAATCGTATTGAAAAGGGAACCTGCAACCCATTGGCGCGCAAACCATTCAACAGGCAAGCATCTTGACGCTTAGTATTGGTTTATAATTTATTATAATTTACTGGTTTACATTAATTCCCTTTTCAACTTAAATATTAGGGTCATAACTCGATTTTGTCAATTGAATATTAGGATTTAGTTTCTATATCGTGAATTTCAATAGAGAAAATACAATTTGTGATTTATATTTTTATTATTGTTTTTATAAACCAATGAGTTTATATAAAAATCCCGATCCACCCTAAGGCAGATCGGGATGATCTACAGCTATATGGACTCGTTAACAGCCGTCAATGAACGATTTTCCCATCCAAAATATGAATAATGCGCTGCGCCTGCTGCGCGACCGACAAATCGTGGGTGATGAGGACGATCGTCCGGCCTTCGCCGTTCAGCCGCTTCAGCAAATTTAATATTTCGATGCCGGTATTCGTATCCAGCGAGCCGGTCGGCTCATCGGCCAATAGAATCGGCGGATCGCCCGCCAGCGCTCTCGCGATGGCCACGCGCTGCTGCTGTCCGCCCGACAGCTGCGCGGGCCGGTGCTTTTTCCGGTTCAGCAGGTCGACCGCAGCCAAAGCTTTGTCCGCCAAAGCTTCTCTTTCCTTTCTCCTGATCCCCCGGTAGATGAGCGGCAGCTCCACGTTCTCGTAAGCGCTTAATCGCGGCAGCAGATTGAAGCTTTGAAAGACGAAACCGATTTTCCGGTTGCGGATTTCCGCCAGCTCGTTTTCACGCGTGCTCCGAATCTCTTGACCGTCCAAGGCGTATACCCCGATGTCCGAGACGTCCAGACAGCCGAGCACATTCATGAGCGTCGATTTCCCCGAGCCGGACGGCCCCATGATCGCCACGAATTCCCCTTGCTCGATATCGAGCGAAACATCGTCCAGCGCTTTAACGGCTTCGCCGCCCACCGAATACAGCTTGCCGACGCTTTCCATATGGATCAAGCTCATCGCGATCCCCCCCGTACAGCATATTCGCGGCTGCTCGTCTTGTTCACCGCAGGGTACAGCGCGAAACGCAGTCTAGATCGGATATTGCCGCGCCTTCATGTAATGAGCTCCCCGCTCCTCAAATAGTTGCCGCCCTTCCGTGCGAGTCCGATTCCGAGTCCGATAGGACCCGATCCCGCCGCGACGCAATGTGACAACCGATGGTGCGAAACAGGCTTTGCGGGGACGGGTTCGGGTTGTGCTTTCTCCCGTTTCGTTTGGTATGATGAAGCCGGAGGTAGCTGCTATATGGAATATATTGCGACTGACGAGTGGGACGAGACGCTTTGGCGGGAAGCCGAGCGCATTTACAATAAGGCATTTCCGGAGCATGGCCGAAAAAGCGCCGAGATCATCCGACGAATGTTCGACAAGGGCATGTGCACCTTGCACACGGCCGCCGATCGGCGCGAAATGGTCGCCATGGCACTAACCGGAATAGACAAACAAGCCGAAGCGCTGCTGATCGATTATATCGCCGTCAAGGAAGAGGCCAGAGGCAAAGGCTATGGCCGTACGTTCCTTTCGCATATCCGCGATTGGGCAGAGACCGAGGCGCACTGCCGGGGCATCATCGTCGAGGTCGAAGCCGAGCCGTCCGAGGCCAACAGACGCCGGATCCGTTTCTGGGAGCGGTGCGGGTTCCGCCTTACCGACTACGTGCATCACTACATATGGGTTCCCGAGCCGTACCGGGCCATGTATTTGAACTTCCATGCGGACAATCCTTTGCCGGGTGACGGTGAAGCTTTGTTTCGCAGCATTACCCGTTTTCACCGAAAAGCTTACCGGAAGCCGTAACGCCGGTAACGTTCGGGAATGACCGTTCGACCGTGCACTCGACTACTAAAACGGCAAAATCATGCATATAACATCAAAATGTCAGGTTCATATCATGGAAAAACAGCATATAACGGAATAAACTGAAATCAATCTACCACACAAATACGGCACTTCGGGGAGGAATAGCCGATGTTTGCAGAAGAACGGCGTACGCTGATGCTCGAGCTGCTCGCGCAGGACGGGCGGATCGAGGTCAAGGATATGGCGCAGCGCTTCGGCGTATCGCTCGATTCGATACGGAGGGATTTGGCCGTCATGGAGGAGCAAGGGCTGCTTATCAAGACGCATGGCGGGGCGGTCCCCCATCAGCAGGTACGCCAAGGGCCCCAGCCGCCCGAGCTGCGATACGGCCGGCCTCGAAGCCACGAGGACGCCATCGCGGTACGTGCCGCTGCCTGCCTGAAAGCGAACGATACGGTTTATATCGGAGGAGCCGGCATCCAATACGGAGTGCTGCAACGCATTCCGGATCATTTGCCGCTGACAATCGTGACGAACTCGATCAAGATCGCGGAGACGGCCCAGCAGCGGAAAGAATGCGACGTCATTCTGATCGGCGGCAAAGTCAGGCAATCGGGCACGATTGCCGATCCGATCTCTGCGGAATGGATCAAGCAGTTTGCGATCGATATCGGCTTTTTTACCGGCGGCGGCATTACCGAACGGGGGATCAGTACCGGCACGTCCGAGACGGCCCTATTCATCCGTTCCGCCTTCGAAGCTTGCCGCTCCAGAATCGTGCTGGCCCCGCACCAGAAAGTCGGCCGCGATGCTTTCATGCTGGCCGTGCCTATCGAGCGCGCCCATTTGCTCATTACCGATTCTGAGGCGGACCCGGAAGTGCTTGACCTTATAAGAGCACGCGGAGTCAAGATCGAGACGGTGGACGCGTCGGGCTAGAATAAGCCCATCCCAAGAAGAAAGGTTGGATCACATGCCGCACCCGTTCGACTGTATCACCGAATTCATCTTTGCCGAAACGCCGATTGAGCCCGCCGATATCATTCTCGTACCGGGAGGCAGCGTACCGGAGCTGATGGAGCATGCCTCCGCTCTGTACCATCAAGGGCTGGCGCCTTACATCCTCCCTTCCGGCGGAGCAAATGCGAAGCTGGAAACGACGGAATGGGAGTTTCTTCGGCGCATCGGCATCGGGCTGGGCGTTCCGGAGCAAGCGATTCTTCTCGAAGACCGGGCGAGGCATACGTTTCAAAACGCGGAATTTTCCTGGCAGACGCTCTGGCACAACGGGATTCGCCCGAACAAAGTAATCCTGTCCTGCAAAGCGTTCCATGCCCGCCGCGCTCTGCTGACGTATCAAACGGTATTTCCGCCCGACGTGAAGTTTCTCGTCTCGCCCGTCGTCGACAAGCGGAACATATCCAAAGAAACGTGGTTCCAAGACAGCAAGGGTATCGAGCTGGTCATGAGGGAAGTCGAGAAAATCGGCACTTATTTCAACCGGCACATCGCGAACTGGGCAGCCGTTGTTTGAACATAAGGCGGTACCGCGCAAGCGTGCGGCCCCCCGTCCCTTTCGGGCGGGGGGCCAGAAACCGTCCCGTCCCGAGTCTAGCGATACTCGACGTATGACTTCGCGCCGGCCCGCTTCAACGACTCGAACGACTCGGCCGGATATGCAAGCTCCCCCCGTTCCATCGCCGCCTTGCGTATCGCAAAGCTATGCTGCCCCGGATAACCGTCGAATCGCCGCAAATAGCTCCGAGCCCGCTCCACCATGCCGGCGGCGCCGAACAGCTTCGGCGAGAAAGCCATCAGGACGGCGCCTTCCCCCCATGGCTTGCCGGGCGCATCTCCGAAAAAACCACCGGTCAAAGCGCCCGCGATCATTTCCATGCCCATCGCCATGCCCAGCCCTTTCATGCCGCCCAGCGGAGCGAACGATCCGTTAGATCGGTCCTCCGACAATATCCCGTACAATATGTCCGCATCCCGCGCCGGAATCCCCTGCTTGTCCAGCACGATACCCGGAGCAAGCTCCCCCTCGCGGTCCGCCTGCTCCTTTAAGCTGACGAAAGAATGGCGGCTGTAAGCGCCGAACGAGCCGTCGAACAGAAACGCCTTTCCGCCTGTAATCCTTATAAGCTCCCCCTCACGAATATTTACAAAATGTTTAATGTAGTATTGTAGACAATACTACATTATCGCTTTATACTAAACATATGCCACACAGCACACCATTATTAGCATTGGGGGAATTTGCGTATGTCGGGTAAGATGAAGATGCTCAGCGTTATGTTATTGGCCGCCATGACCGCCGCTTGCAGCGGACAGGGAACGACGGGAAACAGCGGAGCGAAGGCCTCGGACGACTTGCAGGCGAAACCGCCGGAAGTGACGAAAGAACCTGTGGAATTAACATTTTACTACATGTATGCGGATTCAAATTATGATGAATTTATGAAGGAACAAGGCAGTCAAATCCAGAAGAAGTATCCGAACTTCAAATTCAAATTCGTACAGAACACGAAAGGAACGACGCCGGAAGATATCGTAGCTTCCAAAATGGATGTCGACGTCTTCATCGCCATCAACTCCAGCATGATGACGATCAAAGATTTGAAGCTCGACAGCGATATTTCCGACCTCGTGACGAAGCACAAGTTCGACTTGAACCGGCTGGATCCGACTGCCTTGAGCGTATTGCGCGGCATCGGCGACGGGAAGCTGCCGGGACTGCCGTTCAAGACGAACGCGCTCGGCTTGTTCTACAACAAGGACCTGTTCGACAAGTTCGGCGTTCCTTATCCGAAGGACGGCTGGACGTGGGATGACGCGTACGAAACCGCCAAGAAGCTGACGCGCAACGAAGGCGGCGTGCAGTACCGCGGATTCGGCATTCGTCCGCTCGGCAATACGATGCTTTTGAACCAGCATTCGATCAACATGATCCAGAAAGATACGTTCAAGGCGACGATCAACAACGATCAATGGAAGCAATATTTATCGAAGCTGATCCCGATGTTCCAAATTCCCGGCTACGATCCTACAGCCGCCAACATGGCCGACGCGAAGCAGGCCGACATGTTCTTCAAGGAGCAGACGACGGCGATGCTCGTCTCGATGAACTCGGACTTCCCGAAAGCCCACCAAAATTTGAACATCAACTGGGACGCCGCCACCTTCCCCGTCTTCAAGGAGAAACCCGGCGTAGGCTCCGGACCGGACATCGTCTATTACGCCCTATCGGCGACGAGCAAGCATCGGGACGAAGCGTTCCTCGCGATGGCCGAAATGTTGTCGGACGATGTGCAAATGGCGCGAAGCAAGATCGGCAATCCGACGGTTCTGAAAAGCCAGTCGATCCGCGACGCGTTCGGCACAGAAAACCCCGACCTGAAGGGCAAAAACGTCAAAGCGCTCATTCCGCCGAAGTACGCCGAACCTACCGTCTACACGAAACATAACACGAAGGTGGTCGTACCGCTTGTCGGGGCGTACCGGAGCGTTATTCTCGGACAGAAAGACTTGAACACCGCGCTCCGCGAAGCCGAAGAGAAAGCGAACAAAGACATCGAGGCGGCAATCGGCGCGGCAGCCCAAAAATAAATCATCCCCGCGCATGCAGCGGGTGGAAGACCGGAAGCTTATACAGCTTTCGGTCTTTCCAGACTATATACGGAGGGTTCTCAACCAATGGCGGACATTCAAATTTATGCAAACCGCGAGATCGGCGCAATCAAACCTTTGCACGGGGTCAACAACGGCCCTGTCTGCTACGGCTCCCTGCTCGACGTGACCCATTACTACAAAAGGGCGGGCATTCCGCTGGTCAGACTGCACGATCCGAACTGGCCCAATGCGCGCGAAGTGGACATTTACACGATTTTCCCCGACTTCAGCAAAGACCCTTCGGACCCGGCGAGCTACGACTTCGCCACTACGGACGAATATATCCGGACCGTCCTGGCAACCGGCGCGAAGATCATATACCGGCTGGGCGTCAGCATCGAGCATACGAAAGAGAAATATTACGTCGACCCTCCCGAAGATTTCGCGAAATGGGCGCAAATATGCATCGGCATCATTCGTCATTACAATCACGGCTGGGCGAACGGCTTCCA
Organism: Paenibacillus mesophilus; assembly: GCF_005938385.1. Classification (GTDB taxonomy): domain Bacteria; phylum Bacillota; class Bacilli; order Paenibacillales; family NBRC-103111; genus Paenibacillus_AB; species Paenibacillus_AB mesophilus. The sequence goes on along the minus strand of NZ_VCRA01000012.1, from coordinate 154,037 downwards.
CTACAATATCGAATACTGGGAAATATGGAACGAGCCCGATAAACCGGTCGGCAAAACGAACCTGATGTGGGGCGGCACATGGGAGCAATTCTACGAGCTGTACGGCGTCGCCGCGAAGGCGATCAAGCAGTTCGATCCGAGTCTGAAGGTCGGCGGCTACGGCGCCACGTCCGTGAAGGTCAAGAAGTTCATGGACGAATTTCTGGCGTACTGTCGAGATCATGCCGTGCCGTTGGACTTTTTCTCGTGGCACATCTACGGAGCCGACCTTCAGCGGTTCGTCAACGAATCGCGCTATGCGCGGGAAGAGCTAGACCGGTACGGCTTCCCGCATGCGGAGAGCCATCTGAACGAATGGAACTATTTCGACGGCGACTTCAAGACGCTCTGGCTGCCGGAGAACGAATTCGTCCGCCGCGGCGTGTTCGAGCGGATGAAGAGCCATATCGGCGCATCGTTCGTCGCCGCCGTTCTGACGCTGCTGCAGGATCTCCCCGTCGACGTCGCCAACTATTACGACGGTCAGCCTACGGCGCTGTTCTGCGGTCTGTTCGATTATTACGGCGTTCCGCAGAAAGCGTATTACGCCCTCGATGCGTTCCAGCAGTTATGTCAGCATCCGGTTCGGGTAGAGGCAAGCGCCGACCCTTCCCTGAGCGGAGTATATGCCTTGGCGGGGACGAACGACAAGGGAGAGACAGCCGCACTGATCACCAACGTGAACGGCCCGTCCCGGCATTACACGATAGGAATAAGCGGTCTCGACGGCCGGCGGGAATGGCTGTGCGAGCAATACCGGCTGGACGACCAGCACAGCCTGCAATTGGTGGACAGCCGCCGAATCGCCTCCGGCGAGCATGAATTCAGATTATTTCTGCCTCATCATTCGATCCTGTTCGCGAAGCTGTCCCCGATTTCATGATTAAGCTCCCTGGGGGAAAAGCGGTCCGTATCGCTATCGTGGCGCTGCTGACCGTTCTTATAGCCGGAGCGGCTGCGGCATGTACGCGGACCTCAGTGAAGGAGGCGGGGAAAATGCCGGATCAGACCGTTTCCGGACCGAAGGGGCCGGAAGATCCGTTCGACAAGGAAGCGTACCCGGGACAGCTGACGATACGCTACTTGTCTACGAACGGCGACATTCATACCGGTGACGCGATCGTCATCCAGTCTCCCGACGGGAAGACGATGCTGATCGATGCGGGAGTGCCGGAAGCGGGCAAGCAGGTCGTCGCCGGCCTCGACCGGCTCGGCATCGATACGATCGACATCGCGGTGAACACGCATCCGCACATCGACCATATCGGCGGCTTCGCTTCCGTACTCGCCGCGAAAACCGTCAAGCAGTTTTATATGATCCATACGAACAGCAGCCTCTGGGGAAGCTATTACAAAGACGTCATCCGGCTGCTCGCCCAGCGGGGAGTCGAGTTTACCTATGTCGAGGAAGGCGCCGGCTTCCGGCTCGGGAAGGACGTGTCGGTCGAAGTGCTCAGCCCGGCCAAAGGAGTTCTTCCAGGCGCGGTGCAAGGTCCCGATCTCCATGTGCCCGTCAATATGAATTCGATGGTGCTGAAGGTGACTTACCGGGACCAGTCTTTTTTGTTTCCGGCGGATATTTATGTAGAGCGGGAACGCGAGCTCGTCAAGTCGGCGGGAGACAAGCTGAAATCGGTCATGCTGCACGCCGCCCACCACGGGCTCACCACCTCCTCCTCGCCGGAATTTATCGACGCGGTGTCGCCGCAGTTCGTCGTGATGAGCTCGAACGTTTATTCCAACCTGAAGCTTGCAAGCGATCTCGCGAAGCGGGGAATCGCCGTCTACTCGACGATGGAGAACGGCACGATCTGCATCGTCTCCGACGGCAAGAAGACGAGGGTCGTTACGGAGAAGCGGAACGGCGAGCCGCTTGCGCCACAACAGCAACAGCAGCTGCAGCGGCCTCCGGTCCGGCTGACGTTCTATTACGTAGGCTCCGGCTCGAGCTACGAAATCTTTATGGATAGTCACGGAAAATTCATTCAACGGAAATACCCAAACGTCTCGTTCCGCTTCCTGCAGAACGAGAAAGGGACGACGCCGGGCGATGCGGCCGCCGCGGGAGCCGATATCGACGTATTCATTACGACGAACTCCGGGATGACGCTGCTCAAGGAGCGGAAATGGGACAGCGATATTTCCGATCTGGTCCGGAAATACAACGTCGATTTGGACCGGTTCGATTCAGGCGCACTGGAAGCGGTACGCCGGATGGGCGAAGGAAAGCTTACGGGACTGCCGTTCCGCGTGAATTCGCTCGCCCTGTTCTACAACAAAAGCTTGTTCGACAAGTTCGGCGTACCGTATCCGCAAGCAGGCTGGAGTTGGGACGATACCTATGCCGCTGCCAAACGGCTTACGGTCCAAGACGGCGGCACGATGTACCGGGGGTTCGGCACGCGGACGCTCGGAAGCTTGATGCAGCTGAACCCGTACTCCTACAACATGATCGACACCGGGTCCGGCCTGCCTAAAGCAGCCATCGCCAACGAGCCGTGGAAACGGTACTTGAATACATTCATTCCGTTGTTTCGGCTGCCGGGATACAACGCGACACCGGCCCTTATGGACGGCACCGCCCAGAATAATCTATTCGTCAAAGACCGGACGCTGGCGATGCTCGTCTCGATGAATTCCGACTACCCCAGGTCGCAATTTGTGCCGAAGTTCGATTGGGATGTCACCCCATTGCCGGAATTTCCCGATCGGCCGGGCGTCGGCTCGCAGCCCGACGTCGTCTATTACGCGCTGTCGGCTACGAGCAAGCATAGAGACGAGGCGTTTCAGGCGATGATGCAGATGACCTCCGACGAGGTGCAGACCGAGCTGTCCAAGCAAGGCATACCGTCGGTGCTGAAGCTGCCGTCGATCCGGGCCGCCTTCGGTTCGGCCAATGCGGATATGAAGGGCAAACAGGCGGAGCTGCTGCTCCCGGCCGCTTATGCGGAGCCGGTCGCGTATACATCCTATCATCCGAAAGTCGCCGCGCCGCTCTCCAAGGCGTTTACCGACATCGTGACCGGCACCAAGGATGCCGACACCGCGCTGCGGGATGCGGAGAACCAAGCGAACAAAGATATCGCCTCGATGACCGGCGCGAACCGGCGCTGATGCTCGCGGGTCAGACCCGTTAGATGGTCTACCGCTCTCTTCCTTCCGCATATATTGATACGAAAGCCGCTGTCGGCAGCCGTTCTCGCGAAACGTAAGGAGTGTGCAGCGATGATTATCATTCGGGAAGGCATCAATCCGATCAATCCGGCCAACATGTCCGGGACGGAGAAAGAAGTATACGACCAGAAAATGTCCGCTTCTACACCATATTATTATGACTCGGCCGACGAGCTGCTGTTCGAGCTGAAGGTAAGGGCCGCTATCGTGGAGGCGGCCGCCGCTCTGGAGAAGAGCAATGCCTCCTTCGCTTCGTTCAGCAAATCGCGAGGCAACGACAAGTATTGGACCCGGACGGACAACGGAGGGTTCCGGCTGAAGCAGAACGCCCGCCCTTCGGCCGCGATCCGGGATATTTACGCGAACGGCAGAGCGTACGCTTTCGAGTGCGCCATGGCTATCGTCGTCGTGCTGTATAAGGCCGTATTGGATACGATCGGTACGGAGGCGTTCGACCGGCTGTTCGGCAATCTGTACTTGTACTCGTGGGAGCATGATTCCGACTTGCCGCTCATTACGGTCAAAAGCAGGCAGCCGACGTTCGCCGGGGACGTCTTGTATTACAAAAACCCGGACTACGATCCGAAAACGCCGCAGTGGCAAGGCGAAAATGTGGTCAAAATGCCGGGCAACCTGCTGTTCGGACACGGCATCGGCATCAAGAACGAGGCGGGAATCATCCGGGAGCTGAACTATCATCGGAAGCGCGGCAGCAAAGTTTCGGCGTATTTGCTCGATCAGGTGACGTATCCGAACTTCCAAGAGCTTATGGGCGAAGCGCGTACGGACTACAGAACGCACCCTTCGGTTCCGTGCCTTCCTCCCGGCTGGATAGGCGGTCGAATCGGTTCGCGCCTGCAGATTTACTCATCATGACCAACAAGCCTTCAACACCACCAACCGGTGGAATTGAAGGCTTGTTTCTACTTCGGTAAAGCGTTGCGAAACCGGATAATCGAGAAATCCATCGTAGAGGCGATGACGCTGTCGCGGATCGGATGAAGCGACGGCGTGAACCGGAGCTCCAGATTTTCCGCCAGCAGCTTTCCTATCAAATCCCCGACCGGCTCCACCTTGAGCGGCTCTACCGTTTCCTTGGAAATATAATATCCCGCCGAGTTGTCCATCTGCTCGAACGACTCGCCCGGAAACGTATAAACGTACAGCTTCGCATTCCGGATGCGCTCCAGCCAGCCGCTCTCCACGACGACGATTTTCCCGACTGTCGTATTGGCGAGAAACGTTCGCGCGTCTTCGTCCGTCGTCCAGTCGGCTTTCCAGTAAATCACTCTCGGGCAATCCCGCGGAAAAAAATAATGCGGACTCCTTTCGCGGTCGATCGCGAACACGACGGGCGCAAGCTCCGGAAAGGCGCCCGCCGGCCTCGGCTTGAAGATGCAGATATCCGGCTCTTCGCTGAAATGGTACAGCTCCATACGTTCTCCCCCGGCCATGGTTACCGCACCGCCTCGAACACGAAGCTCCGGCTTCCCCGCTCCGGCCCTTTGCCGTACTGAAAGTCGGCATGGACGGTTACGTCTGTGAACCCGACTTTCTCCAATATCGCCCTGAACTCCTCGATCCCGTACCAGCGCAGCGCCATCCGCTGCAGCTCCGTGTCCACCAGACGGCCTTCCCGCCACTTCTCGTATTTCAAGTACGACACCCGGATCTGTTCGATGAAGTCCACCTCGACGAGCTTTCCTTCCAGCGTAATCGTATCTCCGACTACGTTCGTAAACGTGGAAGTCGTCGTTTTCCCGACTTCCAGGGGCGGTCCGGGCAGGAACAAGTCCAGCATAAGCCGTCCGCCGGGAATCAAATGCTCGTAAAGTCTCTCCAGCGCCTGAATCGACTCTTCCCGGCTCGCGATCAGCAGAAACGAGCCTGCCGGAATCACGATCGCTTCATACCGGTCCGGCAAATCCATATGCTGCAGACGGCCCTCGTACAGCTCGGCGATCAATCCGCGGTCTTCGATTCTGCTGCGGCACGAAGCCAGCATCACCGGAGATTCGTCGATCCCGTCCACGGCAATTCCCGCTTCCAGAAGCGGAATAAGAACGCGGCCGGAGCCGACCATCGCTTCGAGAACGCGGCCTTGGCAACCGCGAAGCCGTTCAAGGTAATATTCGATGTCCCCGCCGAGCGAATGTCCGACAGGCTTCGTCAAATCGTATACTTCCGTGCATAATGTACCGTAATGGCTGAAAGACATGCCCACTCCCCCAATGCTTCGTAATCTTGCGGCATCCATACGTTAACAGTACCGCGGAAGACGGCCGGGGACAAACGAAAAAATGAGTTTAACGAAAGCTTACGGCTTCACCGGTATTCCGCACACGGCCGCCGCCCTCCGGTATAGGGCCGCCAGCTCGTCCGGCTCGACCAGATCGGGATTGTGCTCGAAGGTAAGATGGAACGACGAGCTGCGCTCGGCCAAATAACGCAAATACGAATAGGCATCACCATGACTATCGTCGCCGTCATGCGCTTCCCGCACAGGCAAATGATGAATGTACGTGTCCTCGGTGTAGTGCACGTTGCTGTAATGAACCAAATAAACGCAGGAGGCGAGCCGATCGATCCATTCGTACGGATCGAAGCCGTGAAACGCCCTCTTCGCAATATCCAGCCTCGCCGTATCGGCGACAAGCCGGATCTCGGGATGCTTCAGGAACATCTCGATAAAAATATCCTCATAATCGCCGAAGAAGTCGTGCTCCAGCAATATACGCTGCTTGTACCGGTGCTGCAGCTCGGCAAGCTCGTGGAACAACCGTTCAGACACGTCGCGGAATTCGGCTCGCGGCAAACGGTCATACCCGTATCTTGCAGACGGGTCCGGCAATCTCGGAAACTGCTTCCGGATCGGCGGTTGAAACACCGGATAGAACGGATAGTGGAACAAAATATAATCGGCGCCGAACCGGGAAGCGAGCTCGGTTTCCTCCTCAACCTGCTTCATCGCTTCGACCCGCTCCGATGCATCGGGCGAATTCAGAAGCGGCAGCTTATAGCCGCGGTTGCCGAGAATCGGGCCGTGGACGCCGAACTCGCCGCCCTTTCGGTCGCAAAACGTACGCACCGCCTCCAAGCCGGCCGTATCCGGATAATGGCATATTTCCAGCCCGTTCAATGTATCCAGACTATACCGCTCCCATCTGTCCGCGTCGAACTGATACCACATGCCCAACTGCAATCGTCTCATGCCGGCAGCCCCCTATGTAGGAATGGAAAATAATAGCTCAGTTCAATTTGACGACAAGCGGGTATGGAAAGTTGCAAGCTCGTCCAAGATTTGATATGATTGCGATTGCCTAATTATCGTTAGTTAGGAAAGAAGGTGGATGGAATTGACTGCCAATGCGATCAAATCCGCCGCGCTGCGCCTCTTCTCCGCACACGGCTACGAAGGAACGCCGCTATCCGCGATCGCGGGGGAGGTCGGCATCAAGACGCCTTCGCTGTATGCGCACTTCGAGAGCAAGGAGCGGCTGTTTTTCGCCGTGTACGAGGAAGTGCTGAACGAGCATGCGCGGCGGCTGGAGGCGCTGATCGAGTCGGTTCGTTCGGAGCCGCTGGAGGCGAAGCTGTACCGGATCTTATCGGAGACGTGCCGCAACTATTTACTCGACGAGGAGAAGGCCGCGTTTATCAAGCGGTCCATGCTGTTCCCGCCCGCCCAGCTGGAGGAAGAGCTGCAGCGGCGCTTCGTGCAGGCGGAGAGCAAGCAATCGGCGTTTTTGCGCGATATATTCGAAGCCGGCGTCCGCGACGGGACGTTCAAGAACCGGGATACGGAAGATTTGCTGGCCGCTTACTACTGCCTGCTGGACGGAGCGTTCGTACAAATGTTTTATTACGGGCCGCAGCTGTTCCACGACCGGCTGCAGTCGGTATGGACGATATTTTGGGAAGGAATCACCCGCTGAATACGGATGGACTTTAGACTTCATGAGAAAAGGGGTGCGAGAGATGGCTTGGGTTTATTTGGTCGTCGCTGGATTGTTTGAAATGGTGTGGGCGCTCGGACTGAAATATTCCAACGGATTTACGCGGCTTGTGCCGAGCGCGATCACGGTAGCGGGGATGATCGTCAGTTTTTTCCTGCTGTCGTTGTCTTTGAAAACTTTGCCGATCGGGACCGCCTACGCGATCTGGACCGGCATCGGGGCGCTCGGTACCGTCGTGGTCGGGATGATTTTTTTCGGAGAGCCCCGGGATTGGGCGCGCATGCTGTTCCTGCTGCTGCTCTTGTCGGGCATCGTAGGTTTGAAAGTAACGTCCGGCCCGCAATAATAGTCCGGTGATGATGAACGGAGCTTAGTTAATTACCCGCACTTTTAGCGTTGTCGTTTGAAGAAGCGTTCCGTGAATCATACTAGGATAGATAAGCATGGATATAGCTTCCAAGGGAGGAATCGGATTGGACCGCAGCTCGACGCAAGTTCCATACGGCTATGAGCCGCCGGAGGAAACGTCCAAAGGGACGCTGTTCATGTACGACAGCTTCGACATCGGAGAAGAAGAGGAGGAGGGCGCAGCATCCCCGGACGGCGGTCTCGGCATCGACGGCATCCGCCAGCTGACCGAGTGGGCGGAACGGAGATTCATCTCCCGCATCGTCCTGTACGTCCCGCATGAAGAAACGTTAAAACGGATGGGAGTCCGCTTCCCCGCCCCGCTGTACAAGCGGGAAGACGCGCTGCGGGACCGCGTGGAACGCCTTAACGGTTCCGTCCCTCTACATATCGACGTCTGGGAGCGCAAGCGCAAAAAGTATACGCCGATGGACACCGCGCTCCGGTACATGGGCGAGCATTACAAAGCCCCGTTCTTCCTTGGCCTGTCCGGGTCGTATGCGAACCGGTTCGCCTCGTATCAAGGGTTCGAGGAGTGGATTCGCAAAATCCGGCTCGTCATCGCCGAGCCTGCGCCCTTCCACCCCCACCCGCTGCTGCTGAAGCACGAGAACCGCTGGAACCGGGTCGGAGAGTCCTGATCAGATAGGGTCAAGCGAACGCCGCACCGGCATTTGCTCGACCCTGCTTTTTTTACACCGGCACGATAGCCGCTCGATATATTTTGCTGAAGGAAAGATTCGTCAAATCGACATCGAACAGTTGCAGCGATTTCGGATTCGCCACAGTCAAATCTATCGTTCTGGTCGTGAGCGGCTTAGCGGACGTGCCGACCACGTGCGATGCCGATTATCAACCCGTAACGGACAGCTTCCAGTACTTGATTCGTTTTCTTAGCCACGTATAAGTGACGTATACGTCTTCGCCGACCGATACGATCGCCGGGTAAGAATATTCGCCCGGAGCATCCTCCAGTACGAGCGTTTCCCCCCATGTCGAGCCGTTGTCGCGGGAGATGCTGATGACGATGGGCGTCCGTTTGCCCCAATTTTCCCCGACCGGGTTATATACAAGCGCCAGTACTCCGTTGTCCAGCCGGGCGAGGTCGATTCCGCTGTTGTTGTTGGGCAGCTCGGTGGCATAGGCGGCGGACCATGTTTTCCCGCCGTCTTCCGAATCGCTGCGGTAGATCGAACCGGAGGTGCTGCGAAGCAGCATGTGCACCTTGCCCGGCTCGGACTCCCACAAGGTCGGCTGGATGACGCCCTTTCCTTGCAAGGAAGCTTCGGGCACCGGAGGCACTTGACCGCCCGGAGCAATCTCTCCCGAATGCTGCAGCGGAACAAGACCGCTCGCAGTCCACGTTTTCCCGTTATCGTACGATAAATCCGCGAACGCATCCCAAGTGTCCAGCTCGATCGAAGCAGGAGCAACCCACGTCCCGTCCTCGAGGACGATCGGCTTGTTCTTGACAGGACCTCTTCCGCCGGAGTCTCCTTCCACCAAAATCAAGGGATCGCTCCAGGTCAGGCCGTCGTCTTCCGAGACGATGTACATCGTTCTCCAGCTTCTGATCTTTTTGCCGACTTTATAGAACAGCCATATTTTCCCGCCGCCGTCCCGGAACAATACCGGATTCCAATGCGGCTCCGACTCCTCGTCCGCTATTTTGACGGGCGCCGTCCAGCTCTCTTCCCCGCGCCGGGACAGCCAGATCGCCACATCGTCGGCCCCTTCGCGGGTGCCGCCGAACCAAGCGGCTATGACATGTCCGTTCGGAAGCACGACCAACGTTGACGCGTGACAGCTTTCAAACGGCACATCGTCCGCAAATACGTACTCCTGCAGCTTTACATCGAATCCCAAACGTACCACCCCGGTTTGATGAATTGTTTTGCTAAAACGTTATGCTAAAACGTTTTTTCAAGATTATTAAAACATATCCGCCATCCATAATCAATCCTAATTGTGGCGGGTTCGTTCGAAATATTTCCGATTCCGCCCGTTTGCAAGGTCAGCTGCAATCTGTCACTATATAAGATATTAGGATATATCAATCAACCGAGGTGCACGAATGGCCAGCATTAAAGAAATCGCCGCGCTCGCAAAAGTATCGCAAGGGACCGCCTCCCTTGTGCTGAACGGCAAAGGGGACCAGTTCCGGATATCCGCGCCCACTCAGGAACGGATATTCGCGGCCGCCCGCGAGCTGGATTACCGGCCTAACATATCGGCCAAACGATTGCGCAGCAGCGGGGAAACGGTAGCTCCGATCATCGCCCTGTTCTGGACGATGGACCCGCGCTCGCAGCTGATCGGACGTTATTTGAACGGCATACAAAAAGCGATCCATCGTCTGGACCGCGAATACGAAATATTGATTCAGCCTTACGTCGGATCGCAGCTTCAAGCCGAGAAAAGTCTCGTAACGGGAACGAGATTTAACGGGGCGATTATCGCGCTTCCGACAGAGGAGGACGAACGGTATTTGGAGCAGGCCGATATTAAAGTTCCCCTCGTCCTGTATCAGCGCAGCTCCGACAAATACTGCTCCGTCAACGTAGACAACTACTTGAGCGGGCAAAAGGTCGCAAACTTATTCGCCAAGCGCGGACATCGGAAAGTAGGGCTGCTTGTCCCGGATATTTCCTCGACGGCCATTCGCCTGAGGATGAGCGGCTTTGTGGACACGTGCCGGGAGCGCGGGCTTCTGTTGAAGGAAGAGTACATCCAATACGGGAGCTTCTCGGAGCTCGGGGGCTACCAGACCGCTTCGGCCATTTTCAGCCGAGCCGACCGGCCAAGCGCTCTGTTCTGCATCAGCGACCAGATGGCGGTGGGCGCCTTGTACGCGCTTCACGAGATGAACTTGTCCGTGCCGGAGCAGGTCGAAGTTGTCGGACATGATGACGACGCCGTATCCGAATTCAGCATTCCTCCATTGTCCACCGTGCATTTGCCGGTCGAGGAGATGGCTCACGCTTGCGTCAATATGGTCGTCGACCTGATGTCGCACAAAATCGCCGCCCCCGTCTCACGGCTGTTCGAGTCGACCTTGATTACCCGCAAATCCTGCGAGGGGGAATAATCCGAATTTCTCAGGTTAGCTTACCTCACGCCCGTGCTTCAACACAGCAATCTAGTATACAAATGTCTCGGCATCGGTTGCCTGGACTTCCTTGCTCAGGTGTAATGTGCTGCACGATGGCGGCAAGGTAGCTTGCCATTGCCTCATACGCAGCAGCTTGCCTCCGCCATCGCACAGCAGCTCTGGGCCCCTGGACTGAGTCCCGGGCTCCCCGTACTACTCCAGCTCGCTCTTCAGCAATTCCCGGAACACCGGGGTGAGCGCATCAGCCATCCGCAAAAAGCCGAGGTCGGTCGGATGCGCCCCATCCACCGTGCATTCGTTATAATTGTCCGTGCCGAGAAGCGCCTCTCCGTCCAAGAAATGAATGTTGGGGTCTCCTTGCCGCCGGTACAAGTCCACCGTCTCCTGCTCAACCTGCTTCATGTGGAGCCGTCTTCGCGACAATGCCGGTTCGAAACGCTCGCGAGCGTATTTGAATCTGGAAATGACCAATATCGGCGTCTCGGGATGTGCTTCCCGGTAAATCCGGATAAATTCAGGCAGTGTCCGCCGCATTTGATCGACGGTCCCCACATTCCCCTCATATTCGAGCACGAGAAGCGCGGGATCGGCAATTTCGCTCACGACGCGGGCCACTTCCGGTTCTCCCTTGCCGTTCCCGGAGAAGCCCATATTCATAAATTCCAGCGGAATGCGGCGGCTCAAAATATTCGAACAAGCCATGCCGGGCCGGCTCGCACAGCCTCCTTGCGTAACGGACGTGCCGTACACGATCACCTTCTTGCCGCTGTGGTACGGCAGGGGCGCCATTACCGAACTGCCCGGCTCAATCCCGATCGACACTTCGTTCACACCTTGGTACAAAGGGAAGTTCATTGTCACATGGCGAAGCTCCGCTTGCGGAATTTCGTATAGTACGAATTCATAGGACGACTTGGAATCGTCGGGTGTTGTCACCGTACAGTAGTACTGCTGATCTCCGGGCTCGCCCAAATATACATCAAAGCCGCATTGTCCGGTTGCCGGCATATGATACATATTCGGCTTCCCGGCCAGCTCCACGCGGATCGCGAGCCGGCGCGAATCGGTCGCGAAGGCGATCTGGCCGCCCGCCGTCGAATTGGCCAGCTGGTTCACCGCCGGCGGCAGCTCGTGCTTGGGCTGCACGGGCATTCTCCGGTACACTCCGTCCTGATGAAACCAAGGGAAGCCGGACAAGCGGAAAGGCGGCTGCTTCGGGGACAGCCAATTCAGTCCCGACTGTCCGCTTTGCGCAAGCTTCATGTTCGGATCCAGCTTAATCGCATTTACCCGATTGTTCGATTGAGACCGCGCCGTTTGCTCTGCCATCGAATTCGGCCTCCTTTGTGCCTACGCCAGCTCGCCCTTCAGCAAGTCCCGGAACACCGGAGTGAGCGTGTCCGCCATCCGCAGAAAGCCGAGGTCGGTCGGATGCACCCCGTCGACCGTGCATTCATTATAACTGTCCGTACCGAGCAGCGCGGTGCCGTCGAAGAAATGAATGTTCGCGTCGCCTTGGCTGCGGTACATCTCTACCGTGTCCATCTCCACCTTCTTCATATCGAGCCGCAGCTGCAGCAGCGCCGGTTCGAACCGTTCGCGGGCATATTGGATTTTGGAGACGACCAATATCGGCACCTCGGGACGCGCCTCGCGGTAAATCCGGATAAATTCGGGCAGCGTCCGTTTCATAAGCTCCACACCGACGGCGTTTGCCTCGTAATCGAGCACGAGCAGAGCGGGATCTTCGATCTCGGTCAGCACGCGCGCAACTTCGGGTTCTCCCCTGCCGTTTCCGGAGAAGCCGAGATTCACGAATTCCAGCGGAATGCGGCGGCTCAAAATGTTCGTATAAGCCATCCCCGGCCGGGTCGCACAGCCCCCTTGCGTAATCGACGTCCCGTACACGATCACTTTCTTGTCAGTGCGGTACGGAAGCGGCTCCTCGATCCGCGAGCCTGCCGCGATCCCGATCGATACTTCCTTCACGCCTTGATACAAAGGAAAGTTGAGCGTAACATGCCGCAGCTCCGTATTCGGGAACTCGTATAGAACGACTTCATAGGACAATTGCGTATGGTCGTAGCGCGTCGTGCCAAAATATTGCTGGTCGCCGGGCTCTCCCAAATAAATGTCGAAGCCGCATTGTCCGGTTGCGGGCATATGATACATGTTCGCTTTGCCCGTTAGCTCCACGCGAATGGCAAGACGGGGCGAATCCGTCCGGAACGCGATCTGTCCGCCCGCCGTCGAATTGGCCAGCTGGTTCACCGCCGGTGGCAGCTCGTGCTTGGGCTGCACGGGCATTCTCCGGTACACTCCGTCCTGATGAAACCACGGGAAGCCGGACAAGCGGAAAGGCTGCTCCTTCGGCGACAGCCATTTCAATCCCAATTCTCCCGTCTGCTCCAGCTTCATATTCGGGTCCAGCTTCTGCGCGTCCACCCGATTCGATTGAGTCGTTTGCTCCGCCATCGTTCGCGGCCTCCTTGGAATGATTGATCCGAGTAAGTTCAAAGGTTGCTTCGGTTAACGTTGTTACCATCCCGATTTTACCATATCCTTTTGTTAGAAATCGATTACAATTTAAAATTCAACGTCACAGAACCCCAGGAAAAACGAAAAGAGCCGGAAACCGGCTCTTAGTTCGTTAAGAAAGTGTGCAAAAAGAGGAGGTTGTGAAGGCAAGGGATTGGGGAATGCGCTCCACTTCCGTTAAAATCGAGTTGTTTTTTTAAATTTTTTAGCGGTTACAACTAAATTTTAAAGTCAGACGCTTCGCTTTACGCACATCTCCCCAACCCCTTTTAGACTGTTCGATTCTCTTTTTGACTTCCTCAACAGCCTCAGCGCCGGAAACCAGCTCTTCTCGCTTGTTTGATTATACTCTATATTGCGCCTAAGGAGTCAGGCTTTCCACCAGCGACACGTCGTCAAGCCACGCCGGCCCACTCGCGGCCTGATTCATCCGGAAGTAGACATAAACTTGCGCCGTCCCGGCCGGGATCGCGAGCGGCAATTCGCGGTAAGTCCAATCCGCGCTTGCCGGAACAACCGGAAGCTGATACGAGATCGTAGCCCCCGCGGCGTTCACATACCGTACCCCGAACAAAATTTGTCCGGACGTTGCTTCATGCTTCAGCCATCCCGACAATTTGTAGCTTTTGCCCGCAACGAGGGGAATCGCGGACGAGGCGATGAAATTGTTGGCATTCGCGCTGTCCGGAATAAGCTTAACCGAACGGACTCCCCCGTGAGCGGAGGCATCGTCCCAGTAGCCTTTGCCCATATTCCAGCCGGCAGGCGAGCTGCCGTTAGCCGCAGCGATTTCGAAGCCCGGATTGTTCACCATGTTTCGTTTGACGTTAACGGTCAACAGCTGCGTATCGAACGAGTATCCGCCCACGCTCGGCCGTATTGCCGCCGTATAGGTGCCATCCGCCGCGTTAGCCGAATTCAAGTATACGGAGCCTTGTACGGTAACGGACCCGCCGGCCTGAAGCGGGACGGCGGCAGGCAGGCTCAAGCCGATTTCCGCCGGCGCGTCTGCGCGCAGTTCGGCCGTAACGGCACTGCCCGACCGGTTCGTAAGACGTACGCCGAACGGTACATTTCCGGGCCCGGTCACCGTTACGTCAGCCGGTACGAGTGCCGTTTCGAGCATCGGCGACGTGCCGAATCCTTTGGCCGCACCGACATGCAGCAGCACGCTCCGATATTCGAAAGAAACATCTCCCGCAACGCTGTAAACCGCTTGGCTTACCCCCGGCGGAATGGCGAACGTCAGCTCCTTCTCGTAAGTTTGACCGCCCGGAAGCGTACCGATCGCCCCGGAAGCCGAAGGGAGCTGGAATGACTCAGGGAACCGGACTGTCCACGCAACATCATTTACGTCCGTTTGCCCCCTGTTGACCGCCCGAACGATCACCTTGGCCTCATTGCCGCCGATCGCCTCTTCCGGCACAATATCGAGCCGCAGCCCGACTTGAGCAGCCGCAAGGGGCGACATTTTCCCGATCGCTTGATTCAGTAAGCTGGTCATCGCGTCCCGATTACCGCCGAGCGCGGAATCGGATTGTCCTTCTATCCACGATTTCAGCTGCTCCATCGTTTTGAACGCTTTCGCCGCATCCGCTGCGATGCCGTTCTGATCGGGCGCCGTCCCGGCCAGTTGTTCCGCTATCGTCTCCATATCCGCGGCCAGCCGCGAAACTTTATTCCGCCAATGCGGGTGCGAGGACAGCTCTTCCGCTTGCCCGAGCAGCGAAAAGGTCTGATCGGCCATTGTCCTGAAAGGCGTAAGTTTGTACACCGACGTTTGCCGGGCATCGAGCGTAACGTTCAATTGCCCTGTCGAATCGTCGTATGATGCCGGATAATCGCCGTACAGCAGCTCGGCATGGTAGCCGGTTTCGGGTAAAGCGACGGAAACGGCTTTCGTCTGATCGGTCTTGTTGATTGCAACGACATACAGCTCTCCCGCCTTGTCCCAGACCGCCCATTCCACGCCGTCCTCATTCCGGTGATCGGCAGGCGTCAGCCGCGACAAGTCCGCCATCAGCCCGAGCTCGGTCGCAAACCGCTTCAGCCCCGGCCACAGCGCCGAGTCCGCAAGGCTCCAGCCCGGATCGTTAAGCGCGTAATAGCCCAAGCCGGTCGCACCGGCCAACAGCGATTGATACGCCATGTTGCGCACTTCCGCGATCGTCGGCAAATACGTCCACGCCGACGGAGGCGGATAGGCGAACGTTTGCAGAATAGACCATACCGGCCTTCCCGCCTTCGCCGCTTCTGCCGCCCGCCGCACATCGTCGCCTACGTTCGCGATCGGCCTGTTCGGCAAAGGGTACGAATCGACGGTCAGCACATCCGGCACGCGGCCGTAGTTGGCGTATTCGTTTCGATCGCCTTCCACCGTATAGACCGGGTGCGTCGGATCGAGCGCGCGCACGATTGCATAGGCGGCCGCCGTCTGCTCCACGGTTACGCCGTTTCCGCTCGGCTCATCGATCGTCATCCAGGCGAGAAGCGCAGGGTGGTCTTTGAACTCCGCGACGTATTGCGCCATTTTCGCGAAATCTTGGGTAATGTTCATGTAATAGTAGAGCGGGAACAATACTTTCAAGCCATTCGCATGGGCCGAATCCATCGCCTGGCGGATCGCGGCGGTCGTCCCGGCGTTCACGCCTTGGACCGTATTGACGCCGATTTCATGCAGCAGCGGATACTGCTCCACATTCGCATGATAAGCGATGACCGGAAAGAACGGCTCGCCGTCCACCCTTATAAGTCCGCCAGCCGGCACCGACGTCGGTCGGTTATACCGGTAAATGCGCGCCGAAGCGCGATCAATGACGGTCTGATCCGATGCCGACAGCACCGTCTCCACCTCGTACGGCGTATTCAGGCTCATGCCGCGCGGATCGAAGGTCAGCGTCATGTCCGGCTGCGCTGCCAGACCGTACACCGAATGGATCACCGTCCCATTGACGGCATCCGTTATCCGGATTCCGATCGTTTTGCCCGTATATACATCGTCCGTGAACCGGTTGCGGATCGCCACCTTGCCTTCCGTAACGTCCGAGTAGTAGACGATCTGGTCGGTCGTCATCGTCAAGTTGACCAGCTTCACGGCGGCATCGTCGAACAGCACCGTCCCGGTCCCCCATAGCCGCAAGTACACGACAGCGACGACCGCCCCTTCCGGAGCTTGCAGGCGGAACTTGTACGGCTGCCAATCGCCGGTCGTTTCGCGGATGTACGGACCGAATTTCTCGAATACCCAATTGGCGGAGCCGCCGGCCTCGCTGCTGTAAAACTCCACCTTCAGCACGACTCCTTTGCCCTGTACGCCCGACGTTTTGAACCAAGTCGAGAACTCGTACGTGCTCCCCGCTTCCACCGGCACCTTCTGCAGCACCCAAGGATTCGTCAAAGTCCCTGAGCTGACGGATGCCGACCGGGAACCGGAATGAGCTTGGGAAGAGAGTGCGACGCCGGAGACGCCCCAGCCTCCCATCGCCTGCCAATGCTCCGGAACGTTACCCGAAGCTTGCTCGAAGCCCGGATTTTGCATCAGGTTCGGATTCGTGTTCTCCGCCCCGGCCCGTTCCGGCCAGCCGAACGATACTAGTAATGATTGCGCAAGCAAACAGACGATAAGGATGAGATTCGGCAGCCTTTTCCTCGGATAAGCCATGCTTTTCGCCCTCCTTCGACTTGTGAAGCCTTCATTCGTTTATTTGCGCTGCTTGTATTCGGCTATTTTCTTCTTTGCGTCTTCCTCCGCCTGGCGAAGCGCCGTGTTCAGATCAACCGTGCCGATCTGGGCCTTGGTCGCATACGTAGTATATATCCCGGCCAGCTCGGCTTCGATCGGAGACAATGCCGGAATCGGAGCGAATTTGTTGTGGAACACCGACTTCCAGTTTTTATCCTTGAAAGGAGACTCCTTGCCGAGCTGCTGGAGAACCGCCTGGTCCTTCAGCACCGGGATGAGGCCTTTGCGCGCAAGCTCCGTCTGGAATTCGTCGGACGCCATATATTTGAGCACTTCCATGGCGGCTTCCTTGTTCTTCGCCATCTTCGTAATGCCGAAGTAGCTCGGGTAGGATTGCGAGCCTACGCCGGGCAGCTCCTTGAAGGTCGGAAACGAGACGAAATCCCAATCGATTCCTTTGAACTGCTCCTCCCATGTTTGAACGAGATGGGACATGTAGCCGAACATCGCTACGTTTTTCGTTTTCACGAAATCGTTCGCATCGGGGATTTTGTTCGTTTTCTTCAAAGACTCTTGGGCGCTCGGCTCTTGTACCGGATCGAGAAACGTGGTCTGGAACAACTTCTTCCAACGCTCATCCGTATTGATCGTCGGTGTATCCGTTTTCAAATCCGTCGTTCCAAGCGACAGCTGGTTCATCCGGATCGAATGGTTGGGAGAATGGGTATAGCCGATATACTGGGTACCCCCGTCGTTACGCGACAGCTTTTTGGCCAGCTCGTTCACTTCGTCCCAAGTCATGCCGTCCTTCGGGTACGCAACGCCGAACTTGTCGAAAATCGTCTTGTTGTAATACAGCACCATGTTTGTCGTCGTAATCGGCAAAGCGTACAGCTTGCCTCCGGATGCCTGCTTGACCGCATCGATGATAGTCGGCTCGAAGCGGGATAAATTGACGCCGCGTGTTGCAATCAACTCGGTCATATCGTACTGGATGTCGCTTGTGAATGCATAATTCTCGAAATTGCCGATCGTCTGGAAAAAAATATCGAACCGGGTGCCGGCGGCAAGCAGGTCCGGCAAGTTCGTCCCTTGTCCTTTCATAATGTACTTGATCGTATAATTCGGAAATTTTTTGCGCAGCGAATTGCCGAACTTGTAATCGAAGCTTTCTACCGGGTCCCCGTTGTTGGAGTAGAATACGATCTCCGCAGGCTCTGAAGCGACGTCCGGTTTCTTCTCCGAGACATTGCCGTCCGCCTTCTTCCCTTCCGATTGCGGCTGCGCTCCTTTGCTCCCACCGCCCGTTCCCTCTCCCGAGCAGGACGCGAGTAGCGCGCCGATCAGAGTGAACGTCAGCAATGCGCTCCAGCTTTGCTTCTTTTTCATCGAATAGCCTCCTTGATTTCATGTGAACTTTCGCTTTTTCATGCTTCCCCTTGTATGCTGCATCCGCCGCTTTCGCGTTCCTATACGGATCGAATCGTTGCTCACCCCCTTCGCGAAAACGGGCGGATCCAAACCGGAGTTCAAATAAAAATAATAGAAATCGATTTCTTTCAAATCAAGAAGAGGGGTTATTTCCCCTCCCAAGGAATCGTCGAGCTTCTCGCCGTCAATCGGCAGCGTATTTCTTCATCCAGCCACCGTTCGCCGTCATCCGTCGTCTCCCTTGTCAATATGTCAAGTGTGCGTTTCGCCATTTGCTCGATCGAAGGCCCTATCGTCGTAAGCGGTACATCGAAAAAATCCAGCTCCGGAATGTCGTCATACACGACGAGCGACAATTGCTCCGGGATGCGGATGTCCAGTTGACGGAGCAGCCGGTTCGTCCGGAACAACGTTCCTTGCGAGTCGATCACCATAGCGCTTGGGCGGTCGGGGGCGCTCATCATCCGTTTAAATCTCGTTTCAAAGGCCGGATCGTATGTGTCGACGACAAGCTCCTGCCTGTAATCCAGCTTGCCCTCCGCCATTCCCTGCATATAACCGTTATATTTGTCGAGATCCCGCTGCTGCCCGACGAAGGCGATGCTGCTGTGTCCGAGCTCTGCCAAATGACGTACCGCATCGAGGAACGCTCCGGTTCTGTCGATCGTGATACTGTGCGCCCTATCGGTTTTCCAGCCGCCGAGCAGAAGCATCTCGCCGCGAAACTTCTCCTTCTCCTGCAAAAACTCCAGCGTCGGATTCCAGACCGGACGCCAATAAACGATGTAATCGACGAAATACCGGTTGAACGTGCGCAGCGCCTCCTCCGCGCTCACCATCGACATGATGACCTGCAAGCCGCGGCGCGACGCTTCCTGCTGAATCTCGAAGCCGAGGTCGTAGAAGAACAAACCTTTTATTCTCGGCCAAATCATGCCGATCGTGTCCGGCTGGCGCTGAGCCAGCTTCTTCGCCGCCAGGCTCGGCACATAATCCATCTGCTCGGCTAGCGCCTTTATAGCCTGCCTCGTCTGCTCGCTCACTCCCGGCTCGTCGTTAAGCGCCCGGGAAACGGTTACATAAGTGACGCCCGCCGCTTTGGCGATATCTTTGATCGTGACCATGCCGCACGCTTCCTTCTCTCTTGTATATACGAGCAATTATAGATCCCGTTTACGTTTTTTGCAATATATAAAGTTAAATTTATTATTTTAACTTTAATAACTTAAACGTTTATTACACAGAAAAAGAGCCGGGTTTCCCCGACTCCATTAATCCTCGCTAAATTGGCCCTCCGCTACCGTAGGTAAGCAGCCGACGATTCCCTACCCCAAGCACGCAAAGCCCGCGGTTGCTACGCATCACCCGAAGAGCGTCGTATCGCAGCAGGCAAACCCGACGGTAAAGCGGTCTCCGGCATATCCGAGCTGTACGCTTACGGTGACGGCGGAGTTTCCCGTTGCCTTTATCGCTTGGCCGGATGAGCCATAAAGGGCCGAATGCGTGTTTTGCGTCGATAACGAACAATAATGCCGTACATCCGAAGCCCCGGTATTGAAAAGATCCGCATCGAGCGCCCACGAACTCGTTCCGGCCGGTACCGAGAACTCGCGGATTACGCTGCTTCCGATTTTGACGCGCAGGACGGCATCTTGGCTCAGCTCGCAAGGTCCGCGCAGCTTCAAGCGCACCGTATCCCCGTAAATCGGATATCCGCCCTTGTAGCTGACCGGCGTCCAGAGCGTTTTTTCCGATGTGCTCCCGGTGACCGCCGGAACATCCTTCGTGGAGTACTGCCGGAGTGACCGCGCATCGTCATTGTCGAGCGAGCCTTGGTCGGAAGCGTTCCCCCATGCCTGAATCGGAATCGCACAAGCGTTCACGGTCCCGACGCCGAAGTCTATGCCGTTGTTGAACCAAGGTGTGTAGGCCTTCACGCCGACGCCGCACCGGTAAATCTGCATGCGAAGCGTGTTAGGAGCGCCGCACCCGCGCGTAAACTCGATGCCGACGCCGCAGTCATGAATCCGGGTATAGTCGAAATGGCCGGCAGTCGCTCCCGCCGCGACTATTCCCCGCTGATAGTTTTGGATAAGGGCGGCTCGCGACAAGCTGGTATGGGACAAAGTCAAGAACGAGTTGAGCCCCCCGAAAAACGCCCGGCAATTCGGGATGACGGTGCCGGCATCGTTCGTTCCGTCAAAAAGGCCTCCGCTTGCGGTCAACCTGCCCACACCGTTCGCGACACCCGCCTGCAAGCAGTTTTTCGTATGGCAGTTTTGCATGGAAAGCGTTCCGCCGTTAGCGTAAAAAGCCGTACCCGAGGGAGCGTTTATGACTTTAACATTGCTTACAATCAAGTACGTATAAACACCTGCCGCGAACGCCTCTTCGCTCGGGGTCGAGGCCATATCCACAATGGCGGTCGGAACGTTAGGATGTCCGCCGACGTTCGGTCCGTCGATATAGATCGGCCTGTCGCCCATGACCAGCGATTGCAGCGTCCCGAAGCCTTTCGAATAGATTCCCGGAGCCAGCACGATCCGGTGGAAGCCGACGTTTCGTCCCGTCTCCGCTTCGATCAGATCGCGGGCGGCACTCAAGGATCCTAGCGGCTGGGCCGCCGAAAGCCCGTCATTAGCGTCGCTGCCTGCCGGATCGACGTATAGGCGCCTCGTCTCGGCCGTCTTCGGCTGCACCGGCCAGTTGTCGGCTCCGCGGACAATCTTGCCGGAGCCCGCATGACGGACCGCATGCAGCCCGGTAAGGCTTGCCGTCGTTACATATTTCCCGGACGGCCACAACAGTGTCGCCTCGGCGCTTATGCAGTAACCGATCGCCGCCCGGACGGCTGCGGTATCATCCGAGAGGCCGTCGCCCTTGGCGCCGAACCATTTGACATTTACCGCTTCCTCGAACACGATGCGCTTGAATCTGGCCCCGCTTACGGACACGACGGTCATCCCGTTATCGTCGGCGGTTTGGTCGTCCGCCGGATCGAAGATGAAACAGCCCTCCTGCCCTTTATCCCGCACAAAATAGACGGCGGCTTCCGCGGGATCGGAGTTTGTCCGCAATTCCTGAAGGGCCGTTGCAACTACCGTCTCCCCGTTCAGTAAGGTATGGATCGGACCGCTGCTGCCTTGTCCCCCGCCGTATACGTGTCCCACTACCGAAGCTCCGCCCGAAGCGGGAGCGGAAAGCACCGTTCTGTGCATTCCGCCCATGGCGACGGCCGCTCCGGCCACGCCCAAGGAAGCGAGCAGCTTCCGTCTGCTGATCTTCTTATCCGGATTCCGTGCGGTCTTCTCATTCGGCATGGCTCGGGCCTCCTAGCCATTGATCGAAAAACTCGTAGGCCATTTTCCTGATTTCAGGAGGGAAATCGTGTTCTTTCGCCCCTAGAATCGAGATGAAACGATCGCCGACTCCCAGCCATTTGTACACCCTGTATAAATCCTTCATCGACTCGCCGATGGATTCCCAATGCGGAAAAATCGTATCGCTCTGACCGCTGAAATTCATAAAGGGCACCGGCGCGGCAAGCGCGGCGATTTCGTTGAAATCAAAGGGAACGACGCCGCGGCCCAAATCGTCCGTCACTCTAGGCAAATGCGTATAGCGGTCCCTTCGTCCCCAGTGCGTCGGCCTGTCGTCCCGCGCGAAAGGACTGAATCCGCAGCTCGAAACGACGGCTTTGATTCGGGGATCCATTCCGGCAAGAAAATACGTATTATATCCCCCGAACGAATGGCCGATCGTCCCGATCCGGTCGGCTGCGACGAAATCCACGCTGCACAGCAGATCCACCCCTTGCATATGGTCGACGATATTTTTCGCGACCGTCGTCCATTGCGGGAACTTTTCATAGAAGGGGGCGCTTTCGAAATGGCCGCGCCCTTCGAATATTCTTTCGCCCGAGGTCATGGCGTCCGGAGCCAAAACCACATACCCGCGCTGTACAAGCTCCAACGCGTACATTCGGTTTACCTTGCCGCTCGGAAGCGTAATGTCGCTCTTTCCCTTCACGTTCGTCGGATGAAGCGCAAGGATCGCCGGACGCGGCTTTCGAATCGGCTCTCCGCTCTCATCGAACGGAACCAGCAAATGGGCGGTAATTTTATCCTCGTATACGGAATCGTAGACTAAATGCCATCGTTCGTGATCGGGCTGTCTCTCCTTGGAAAGCACCTCATAGCGTACGGGCACCCGCTCCGGGATCCCCCCGATGTAATCCAGCCATACCTCGCGGATGGTTTTCATCTTCTCCTCGTACTGCTCTTTTGTCTCGATACCTGCGAGCAGCTTCGGGATTCCTTCCCGGTGCAGACTAAATACGTTGTATGCCATTGCTTATCCACCCTTTCCTGGTCGATTTCACTGCTGCTTCTTTTGTGCTTCTATATCCTTTTCCGTCAATTCGGCCGCCTCTCGAAGAGCGGTATTCACATCCTTTTGGCCGGTAACGATGCTTTCGAAGGCGGCAATAAATCTTCTCTCGCCGAACAGGTTGTAGTTGCTTACATTCATAGGCGGCGCATATTTTTTCGGCAGCAAAGCGCCGATATTTTTACCCGCCAGCCCGGGAACGTCCCGGGCCAAGACCTTGTGAACCTCCGGATTGACCAAAACGGTTCCGGTCCCCTGCTTCGAGCGCAGCGTTTGCACTTCGTCGGACGTCATATATTCGATGATTTCAAAAGCCTGATCCCGATGCTTGCTGATTGTGGGAATGTAAAAATATAACGGCGTGGCCTGCGGCCCGACATTCGGAGCCTCCTTGAATGAAGGCATGGCGGCCATATCCCAGTCGAAATTCCAGTTGACCAGGTTCGGATTGCCCGGAGCATTGTAAATCGCTACCGTTTGGTCTTTTTCCCACATTTTGATTTGGGCGGCCGCCGCTTTCGTCGTGCTGTCCACTTCGTTGCCGGGAATTTTGTAGAAGCCGGACATAAATTCCGTCCAACCTTTCCACCTCTCATCCGTAAAAGCCTTGTTCGTCTTGGGATCGATGAAGGACAGCGACAGCTGGTTCTTCAGGACGTTGAGCTGCGTATTCAGCACCATTCCCCGGTATTGCGTTCCCCCTTCGTTGCGCGTGAGCTTGCGGGCCGCTTCGTAAACTTCGTCCCATATCATCCCGTCACGCAAATACGGTACGCCGAATTTATCGAAAATAGCTTTGTTATAAAATAACGGAGCGAATGTCATGGAAACCGGAAGGCCGTAAATGGCGCTGCTGCCGGACAGCTGACGCTGCACTTCGATGGAGGTCGGCTCGATTCGCGACAGGTCGTATTGATTTTTCTTGATCAAATCGGAAATGTCCGATTGCAGCTCGTATTGCATAAACATGCTGTACGTATGGGACAGCGGAACGATCATCATATCGATCGTTTTGCCGGCCGCCAGCAAATCGGGGAGCTTGGAGCCTTCGGCGAGCGGAATATATTCGAGCGTAAGGTGCGGAAACCTTTTCTTGAGCAGATTGCCGTAGGTTTCGTCAAACCATGCCTGATCCCTGTTGTTAAGCGTCTGGAAAAACGTGATGGTTGCACGCTCCGGCGCTATTGAAGCTTCCTGGGTCTTCGTCGGTTCTTTGGTCCCCGGATTCCGATTCGGACTGCCATCCGCACCGCTGCCGCTCCCGGGATTGCCGCTGGAGCAAGCGGAACCCAGTACGAGCAGGGAGGATAAGACTATCGCTCTGAATGTTGGCTTCCACATGAAGCACTCCTCCTAATTCCTGATTTGCGCGACCGATTGCCTGTTTCGCCTCGTTTCCTTTAATGCCTCATATAGCGCCGACAACCAATCGCCTCGCGTTACGAAACCGTCGTTTCCTTCGGCCGCATCCGTCCCCCGCCATGTTTGCCCGGGCGTCCGGCATGCCGCCTTGCGCCAGCGGGTCGCCATTTGGGCGGGAAGGTAAGGATGCTCCTTCCAATAGGCCTCCGGATCCGCCTGCGGCTCCTTACGCGGATGCCGCGGGCCCATGTCCTCCCCGGCAGGCAAAATTCGATCGGACGCCGGGAGCGCCGGCAGCCTGCGACCGCCGGTCAAGGAACGGGCGCGGGCCAGCCATAGGGAGGCATCCCGCACCGTTACCGGCTCCTCCAGACGGGCTTCGTAGCCCTTCAGCACTCCCTTGGCGGCAAAATATTCGGCGGCGGCGCGTGACGGGTGGCTCCATTCCACATCGTTCAGCATCGAAATCCGCTGGTCGTCGGCCAGCAGCTCTTCCTGCAGACGATCGATGCACAGCGTCCGGAATTCGGAGCCCGGCGTTTGCGCGACCAGCTCCGCCGCGACGCCTGCCGCATAGCCGAGCTGCATCCAGCACGGCTCCATTCGGATCGTGCCGAAGCCGATATGGGTAGCCGAAACGGCCACGGGGACGATCAAGCCGTCGATTCGAAGAGGAACCATAACCCCGAAAGGAATTTGGTAGGCAGAGGTCAACCAGCGAAGGCCGAGAAAGCCCTCCAGTGTTCGGTTCTGTCCTTCCTGCTCCCGCTTGCGGACGGCGTGCGAATCGATTTGATAGGCGCCTACGGCTATGCTGTCGGCGTGAATCGGTGCCCGTCCAAGCCCTGGAGACAACCGGGCGTCATTTTCCGAGAAGACGTACTCTCCTTGAATTCGGCGAGCCTCCCTGACGTACAGCTGGTAAGGAAAATAGCCGTTGTCCGCGAATTCATCCGCCGCATAGCCCCATGAGGCCGTTTCCTGCCTGAAGGATTCCGGCAGCCGCTCGTCGGTCTGCAAAAACCAAAGCAGGCCTTCCATGTAGTTGCGGTGACGCTGCGCAATAAGCGCTCTTTCTTCCGGAGCCCCTTCCGGATATCCTCCGTTCTCGCCGGGCAAGTCGCTGGAGCATAAACAATAATGATGGTTGTTGGCGTCAAATTTATCGTTCGGAACCACGGTAATGCTGAGCACATCTCGAATGGAGCCGATCCGGCCGCTGCGCACATCATCGACCAAGCTCTCGTATTCGTCCCTCCGGTAATCCGGCGGATGTCGGAACGGAACCCGATTCAGCGGATTTTGCGTCAGGCATAATCGGAAATTGTACGCTTGTATGCGTTCGTCCCCCTCACCGGTGCTGCCCTTCAGCACTTCCTTGTCCGGATGATAATCCATATACAACGTCCCCGCGAACTCCTCGTTCCAATCGTCGCGCGACTCGCGCCCCAGCCAATACGGAGCTCCGGCGGCAGCCGCCAAATCCCCCTCATAACCGGCGTCGACGAAGGCGTTCGCGGTCCATTCCTGAAGCCCGCCCTCCGGCAAGGCCGTCACAATGGACCTGAGCCGGCCGTCCGGCGCGGCGGCCGAAACGAGCCGCTGCTCCATATGCAGGGATACGTCTTGCTCCGCGGCCAGCATTTCCCGAAAAATTCGGGCCGCGACGGATGGCTCAAAGTAAAGACCGTTATTGCAATCCTTTACCGGCTTCGAGTCTTCGCCGTACTTGCCGCAATAATACCGAAGGATGCGTCCGGCAAACTCCCTGAATATAGACCCCGATGCTTCCAAGGACGGGATGTCGGTACGGCCCAAGCCGCTCGTCATCATCCCTCCGATCTGCCGGGTTGGCTCCAGCAGCGCCACCTTGGAGCCTCGGCGTGCGGCGGCGATCGCCGCACCGATCCCGCCTGGAGTAGCCCCGTAAACGACCACGTCGTATTTCCGCGTTTTTTTATATCCCAATATCGCTTCTCCTCTCGCTATCGGCTTTCTCACGATTATTGTATAATGTAACCGTATTCATTCGAAGTTTCGTTTTAGTTGCGAAAATGTTTGGCCGAATGGAGGAGGGGGAAGCGTGGCGAAGAAAAAAACGGTCACACTCCAAGTTTTGGCGGAGCACTTGAATCTGAGCGCTTACACCGTATCGAAAGCGCTTCGCGGGCTGCCGGGCATGTCGGAGGATACCCGGCTTACGGTTATCGAAGCCGCCGAGAAGCTCGGCTACCGGACTCGCGATCAGCAATTGAACCGGGTTTGGGAGGGCGTGGACCGGTTGAGGGTGAAGCCGCGCCGATTTCTGTTCGTGACCCGCGCGAATGCTGTGCGCAACACCTCCATGAACCGGATTATGGAGGAAAGCTTGCGCGATCGGCTGGAGCAAATGGGCAATGTGCTGCAATTGACCGAGATCCCCATTCGGCCGGAACGGTCCGAGACGTCCGTCAGCCGGATGCTGGAGCAGATGGAGCTCTCTTATGCCGACGGGCTGTTTATCTCCTTCGGTTTACCCGATGTTTGGGAGCGCTGTATTCTCCGGCTGCCGGTTCCGAAAATGTTTATCAACTTCCCTCCGATCGGGGCGGAAGCCGACAGTATCATTTGGGACGTATACGACGCCGTCCAGCAGTCGTTGCTTCATCTCCTGGCCCGGGGCCACCGCCGCATCCTGTATTTGGGCGACAACGCTACGCATCGCGGTTATCGGTTAAGGTGGACGGCTTTTCAAGAAATCGCTTCGCAGTATAGGCTTGACGTAAGCGAAGAAGCGCATCTGACCAAGCGGTACGCAGGGAAGGAGGCGTTCTTTGAAGCGTTTAGGGAGAAGTGGACCGCGTTTCGGCCGACCGCCCTGCTTTGCTCGATTCACGACGATCTGAACCGGGTGCTCGACTGCTGCGAGAAGCTCGGAATCCGGATCCCGGACGAGTGCTCGCTCGTCTGTTTGGACCAAACCGAGGATAGTCGATTTCACAGCATCGCCAGTCCCGGGATTCTGGTCAGGGAAACCGGACATCGTGCCGCCGACCGTATGCTGTGGCGAATCGCCAACCTGCATATGCCCTACGAGCATATTCGAGTCCGGGGCAAATTCCGGATCGGTACAAGCGTTAATTTCATCACTCCCTAGGAACGGAGAAAAGACGGCCTGCAACGCAACGCCAGACCGTCTTTTCTTCTGCTATATTTATTTCATCATTCATCATTCACAGACTCGTCGTCTCTTCGCTTTCCGAGCTTACGACGATCGTAAGATCCGGAAACACTTCCATTTCCGCCGTACGATTCCACGGTAAAAGCAGCTGCCAGCCGTTCAAACGGTCGACCATCCCGTGGACGGTCTTTGTCCCCTCGTTTCCTAGGACGATCTCCTTCCCCGCAAAATGCGTTTGGTACCACTTGTTCCCGAAGGCTTCCGTATGGGCTATGACGTAAGCGTTGATCTCCTCGTAGCGGGTCTGCAGCCGCTGCGGATCGTCGCCCAGCGATCTTGCATAAGCGACGGCCCCGCTGCGGACATGGTTGCGGTATCCTTCCTCGTGCGCCAAAGCTTCGAGCAGCAGCTCGAGGTGCGACTTCGCCGATTGCAGCAAACGATCCCGCATCATTTCTCGGGCGGTATGCAGCAGCGCCCATCTGGCAAACGCCTGCGCGATCGACACCCCGATGTTCCAGCCCGAGTATCCCGTCAAGTCGGAAAAACGGATCCGCTTCTGCAGCGCTTCGATCAATACCGGATCGGCGGTTCCGGCATGCGCGTCATCCCCGACCGTAACCGCGCGGCCTTCGTCGATGAACGCCTGAACCCGGTCTGCGAACGAGTCGATCGTCTCGCTTCCCGCCGTATTCGCCATAAGCAACAGATCGGCCTGCTCCGCGCCGGCAACCGTTTCTCCGCCCAGGACGGATACATAATTTCCAATGACTTCGCTGTAGGGAATGTCCTGATAAGGGGCAATCCACCGGTCCCCGTGCGTGCGCGAATATTCCACATACACCTTGGGGGACACTCCGAGAGAATCGGCGGCCAGCTTTGCGATCAGCAGCGAAGCGATTACGTCGGCTCCGGGAAATACTTTGATCTTGCCGCTTAGGCCATGAGCGTTAATATATTCAATCAGCCTATTGCGCTCGCTTCTGTGTAGTCCGTACGGCTCCGCATCGTCCTGACCGATGATGAGAAAATCGATATATCCTTCCCGAACCCAGTCGATCATCCTTTTATTAACGGCTAAGTTTCGCTCGCGGGTATACAAATAATCATCGATCAACTCTTGGGGAAGTACGGCTCCGACGGCCTCGTATTCGGGCCGCAGATGATCCATCCCCATCCGCTCCACCTTATCCTTCAATATCGACCATTCGCGGAGTTTACCGCTCCAATTTCCCGGGTAGTCTCTTGTCGGCGAGATCGTGAGCCGCATAATCGAGTCGAACGCATAAATCTTGTGCAGCGGATATCGGTCTTTCACTCGTTTGATCACTTCAAGGCTCTCGTGCGCCTGCTCCAACGTAATGCCGCCGCTGTATCGCGAGTTGATCAAGCCGCCGAAGGCCAGCATGGGCACCGCGACGACCGACGCCTCCGTTGCGGCCGCATCCTTCTCCCACCAATCCGCGACCGCCGCGCGGTCGCCGGGAGTGAAATAGGCCCCCAGCAGCCTCGGATCCGGAGTTCGAATCCGACAGCCTCCAATCCGTGCGATCTGCGTCGGCGTGTAATACGTGAACGGCCGGTAGTCAAGCGGAACGAGAGAAATCGCGTCTATGGGCTTCATCGGGACATCCTCCATACGGCTACTTTGTTTTCGCCTTAGTTTCGGCGATCGATTTGTTGACCTCTTCCTCCAGCATTCGGAGTGCCGTATTGACATCGGTATTGCTCTCTATCATTTTGGCAAAAGAATTCGTAAAGTTAACGCTTACATTGGTTAGATGGTTTGCCCGAGGCGGAGAGGTAGGCGCGAAAGGATAGTAATACAGCGCTTTTGCATTCTTGCCTTTTAAAACCGGGACGTCCTGTCCGGCCTGAGATCTGACTTTGTCGCTGGCCAGCGTGGTCCCGCCCCCGTTTCTTGCCAGGATGGTCTGGAACTCCTCGGAAGTCAAATAGCCGACAACCCGAAACGCCTCGTCCTTATGCTTCGACGTTTGGGAAATGAACAGCGACAAGCCGGCCGGCTTAAACCCTGTATCCCGTTTGTCCGCAAACACCGGAACCGAAACCATATCCCAATTCAACTGCGTCGCCTGCGCGAATTGAGTCAATTGCCCCGTGCTCACCGCTCCTACCATCATGGCGAGCTTTCCGCCGACGAAGCTGTTGTTGGCGACGTTTGCGTTCGGAAGCTCGTAGAATCGCTTTAAATTTTCGTAAAGCTTCTTGAAGCCGTCGGTATTGACGGCCGCTTTATCTTCCTTGGGATCCAGCGGGTCCAGGGACAGCTGGTTGTTCAGCATGTAGTTGGCCGGCGTATTCATCGAGAAGCCTTGATACAATTCCGATCCTTCCACCCGGTTTACTTTTTGCGCCAAACTATAAACTTCATCCCATGTCATGCCATCCTTCGGATAAGGCACGCCGTACTTATCGAAAATGTCTTTGTTATACACCAGCGCATACCGGTTCACCGAATACGGGAGTCCGTACAGTTTCCCCTCGCTGTTGGAATATTTGGCCTGGGACAGTACGTTCGGCTCAAAACGGTTCAAATCGAATTTATGCTTCTTCGCCAGTTCATCGAGATCATAGTTAAGGCCGTAGGCAATGATCGTATCCTTCATGAGGCTGTTGGCCTCGTAAATGATGTCGGGCGTCTTGCCGGCGGCGATCAAATCCGGATAGCCCTGTCCGGCTTGGTTGTTGATCACTTCAAACGTAATATGAGGAAACTTGGCTTTCAGCAAATCAAGCGCCCCGAATTGCTCCAATACTTTGCCCTGGGCGCTGTAAAACGTCAATGTAATCGGGACCGGAGGCGGCAATCCCGTTCCCGATTGCGCCTGTTCCGCGCTCTTGCCGCCGCATCCGCCAGCCAATACGAGCAATAAACAAATCAAACCGTGCATGACCAGCCGAGACCTTTTCCGCATCATTCAGCATCCTCCTCTCTTTAAATCCGGCTAGTTATATTGCGGACCATCTCTTGAAACCGAATGTAGCTTTGACGAATGCCGTCCGCTTCGCTCCCGGTTCCTTCGTACTCCAAGACGTAGGCTCCCTTATATCCCGACTCCTCCAGAAGGTCCAATATTTGCGGCAAGCCCGCATCGCCTTCTCCGGCCGGAACGCCTTCGTAGGTGCGCATCCCGATCGACTTATACCGTCCGTTCGGCTGCTCTTTGAAATCCTTAAAGTGGACATGACCGATATACCTCTTCAAGTCGGCGAAAGCTTGAAGCGGCTGCTCGTCAACGAGCAAAAAGTTTCCGGTATCGAACGTGGACCCGAGCGCCGGGGAGCCGACCTCATCGATCAGCTCCTTCACCTGAACGCCCTTGCCGGCCAATTTGCCGTGGTTTTCCAGGCAAAGCGTCATTCCGGCTCCCTCCGCTTCGCGGCATGCTTCCTTGAGGCCGTCGATAATCCAGCTCTTCGCCTCCTCATAGCGAATCCCTTCGGCCAGGTTCCCGGAGAAAACCCGGATCACTTTCGTCCCGAGCTCGGCCGCGATCGGGATGCCGTCGGTAATCTTCAGCAAGGCCTGCTTTCTTAGGGAAGGATCCTCGCTCACAAAATTGTTCGATACCGCGTAGCTGGTCACGCCGATTCCCAAACTTTTCGCGGCGGATACGACGGCCTCAAGCTCGGTGCGAACGTCCTTCCAAAAATGCGCCAGCAGCTCGACGAGCCCGTAGTTTTCAGAGTGGCAAAACTGCAGGAAATCGACCGTGCTCCAACCCTGCGCCTTAACGGTCCTGTGCATGCTGTACATGCTGAGCGAAAGCTCCACCCTACTGCACCCCTTATCGAATCGTAATTTCGGCACCCTTTGCAGCAGACTCATAAATGCCGCAAAGCATTTTCATTATTTCCAATCCGTCCTCGACCGGACTTAACGTCTCTTTGCGCCCTTGGCAGGCCTCTATGAAATGGTTGATTTCATTTTGAAAGCCCTTTGCAAAATCAAAAGTCAATTTGTTCACCTGGGGCTGCAGATTGAAAATCGTATCGTACTTTTCGCTGACAACGGCGAACTCCGGCTCGATCTCGGCGCCGCCCTTTTCTCCGTAAAGCTTGACGGAGATTTCATTTTGCTTGGCATGGAGGGTGAAGCTGACGTCCACGACCAGAGATGCGCCGTTCTCGAAGCGGATGATGGCGTTCGCCAAATCCTCGACCGTATTGAGGTTCGGATCATAATCCGAAGCCTTGTAGAAAGCGTGGTTCTTCACATTGGCCCGATTGCCGAGTCTGGCGTACGTGTTGCCGCTGACCGATTTTACCTTGGGCTTTCCCATCAGGTACCAGCACAAATCGATGACATGAACGCCCAAATCGATCAAGGGTCCTCCCCCGGAACGATCCTTGTCGGCGAACCAGCCGCCCGGGTTGCCGAGCCGCCTGATGCAGGACGCTTTGGCGTAATAAATGTCCCCCAAGTCCCCGTTGTCGATAAACTGCTTCAAAATTTGCGTATTGTCGCCGTACCTGCGGACGAAGCCGACCTGAAGCACCTTGCCGGACCGCCGGACCGCTTCCTCGACCCGCAGCGCCTCCTCCACCGTCATGCAGAGCGGCTTCTCCACCAGCACGTGCTTGCCCGCGCGAAGCGCGTCGATACTGATCGGGGCGTGCGAATTGTTCCAAGTGCAGATGCTGACCGCTTCGACTTCCGGATTGTTCAGCAGATCCAGATGGTTGAAGTATACGTTATTCACCTGATGCTTCGCCGCTTTTGCCTTCGCCCGCTCCTCATTCTGATCGCAGATGGCGTAAAGCTCTACGTTCGGATTGCTTAAATAGGCCTTGATGTGCTGCTCGGAAATGTTGCCCGCTCCGATCACGCCAACCTTCGTTTTCCCTGACATCGGACTTCTCTCCCCTTTACGGTTACATGGATTTGATTTCGGGCCAACTCAATTCGACGCCTTCGTTCGTCAGCAATTGTTGAAACTGCTTCAATACGGAACGATCGTTTCGAACCTCGGTCGGCCTCCGGTTTTGATCGATGCAGAAGCTGGCCATATATCCCGCGGCTTCGCCGATATTCCACTCGACGGGATGCAGACGGTAGCAGCCGTTCGTAATATGAGTAACCCCGATATTTTTGCAGGCCGGCAGCAAATTGCGCATGCGGACCGGAATCAGGCTGCCGAGCGGAATCTGAAACGGCAAACACGAGATATCGATGTAGTGGCGGTTGCCGGTGCTTGGATGAAGGTCGATCCGATAACAGCCGACCCCCACGGAGTCATCGAACGATTCGGCTTTTCCGTCCGGTCTCGCTTCCGCGCTGACATGCTGCTCCAGTACGGTAAATTCGGCCTTGATTCTTCTGGACTCCCGGACATATGGATACATGGCCATTCCATCCTCCGTGCCGACGACGTCCTTTCGCAGCCGCAGGCCCGGATAACCTTTATTCCCGTCCGGGCGGGGAGCTTCCGTTTGCAGCCAATACAGCAACGATAAGCTGAGCTGCTTCGCGCTTTCCAAGTGGCGGTCTCTCTCTTCTTCGCTTACATCGATAATGGGTCCGAGCCAGTAATCGTTTTGCTGCCAGTTCACGATTGTGATATCGCTTGAAAAGGTCCCTTCGATAAAATTCGTTTTATCTAGGATTCGACGGTAGCGCCATAGAGAGGACGTTTCCGTAAACAATCCGAATTCCCGGGGCTCGAGCGTCGACGGCCGGCAGCCGACCCAGCTGAGCAGCTTGCCTGGCCAAAAGTCCGCCTTATACGAAGCCCAAAAATCATACTCCCTCGGCCGCTCGATCGTATGGTCCTCCCCCTCCCGATAGTCGAGAGCGAAGCAGTACGTATACGCCTGCATATCCATAGGCAGCGGATCGCCGTCAACGGCATGGGGTTCGCCCGTTTGGCTCTTCGATTCCGATCCCGTTACATACTCCGTTCCCGTCATCGGCAGGAGATCTCCGCATTCGGTTGCGTCCAGAAAGTAGGAGGCATGGATCGTTTCCTCCAGCCCGGTCCCCATATTACGTACGGTAACCCGGTTGATCACGTCCCCTTGAACTTCCGCGCGTACCGGCTTGCGTCCCGTGAGAAGACTCAATTGGCCGCTGTGTATGTAGGGGGCCAGCATCTCGTGCAGTACGGCGAGCGCCGTGCGAGGCTCGTGGCATAGTCGGCTAACGAGACCGTTGCCGGGATTCAAATTCCATTTTCGGCGGGCGGCCTCCGTCAAGGGGAACCGTCTCCGATAATAATCGCGGATCCCCTCGCGAAGCTCCCGATACGTTCGGGTGCAGCCGAATTTCTCAATCCACGGATGTTCGTCCGGAGGGACGGCCTGGCTCGTTAGCTGACCTCCGATCCAGCTCGTCTCTTCGGTCATCACGACTGTTTTGCCCGCTTTGGCCGCCGCGAGCGCGGCTGCACAGCCGCCGAGTCCTCCCCCTATTACGGCAACGTCGGAGCGTATTTCCAAATTGGTATCCATTTCGTTCCATTCCCCTCGTTTCTTCAGGTGTGCGTAGGTATACAGAAGAACATGGCTTAAGTATAATTTCAGCTCCTTCCGGCTGTCTTTCGGATAATTGATCGGTTTTCCCGCAAAAATTGATATGGAGAGTTTAACCGTTTTCATTTCCAATCGTTTGAATTATAATGAACCCGAAGACTAGGGCTCAGCCCGTATCATTCGCTACGATGGGAGCGTTTTCATGAAACTGGATCGCGAGCTGCTTAACGCACCTCCAATTGTCAACCCCTTTGTTGAGAACGGTTTCAAGTTATATCCCGTTTATGCGCGGCAGGAGCTTCTTCGCGAGCATAGGCAGCGGCTTCATGTTCAGCCCGGCATCGAGATTAATTTGACCCTTGAAGGCAAGGCCGCCTACGTGATCGGGGATACCGTGTATATGCAGTCCCCCGGGCAATTGATCGTGTTCTCGGGCCGTGTGCCCCATCAGTTTTATATCGATACTTCATGCCAGTATAAGAGAGCGGTCATCTGCTTCGATGAGAACGGGGTTCAGAAGGAAGCCGAATTTCATTTGATGCCAACCTTGCAATTTGGCTCCCTGTCCGGCGCGGCCTTTCGGCAAATCTCCTTATCCCCGGAAATGTTCGCCAATGTCCGTTGGATCGTCTCCCGGATTACTGAAGAAATCGAGGAACGAAATTCGGGATGGAAGCAAGTCGTGGGCTCCCAGCTCGTCAGCCTGGCCGTTTTTATAAATCGCAGCGTGGAAGCGGAAGACCGTAAATCGGACTTCGATCCGATCCGACTTTGCTGCGATTATATCGACAAGCATTTGCATGAAGAGCTTTCGCTTCAAAGTGCGGCCAGAATGTTCCACGTCAGCCCGGAGCATTTGACTCGGCAGTTCAAACGCGAGAAAGGCTTGTCGTTTTATCAATACGTTCTTCAGCAGCGTGTCGCGGAAACGAAGCGAATACTTCGGAATTGTCCTGAAATGTCCCTGACGGAAATCGCTTACGCCGCCGGCTTCTCATCCGCCGCACAATTTTCCCGGGTGTTTAAAAGCGCGGCCGGGCTGCTTCCCAGTCAGTATCGAAATCAGTCGCGCGGCGGGAAGATTTAACGGAAAATATCCAATAAAAAACGAGCAAATGGCCGCGGCCGTCTGCTCGTTATTCACACCAATTTGGTTTATTCGCCCGGCCGAAGCGTATCCTTCAAGGTTTGGCTGATCCGATCGTTGTCGTTTACCCAAGACCCGAACGATTCGTCAAGCTCCTTCTCGCGATTGCCGTCATCGTTCACATCGGAATCTACTTCCATCACTCCGAAAAAGTTCGCATCCTTACCGTTTTCTCCGCCCTTCAGTTCCACGTCGATGTCGTCAAATGCGTCCATACGGGATTATTCTCCTCCTTATACTCGGTATAAGGTTTAATTTGGATAATTTTGGTCTTATTTATTCTCCGGGCAATCGCCATTCCGATCAAGACAAGCAAGCGGCGGCAACGGCGTTATGCAGACAGTTCCGCAGACGAACGACCGATTTGTCCCGGCCGTAATGGACGCGATTCGTCAGCACGACAGCGAAG
This sequence comes from Paenibacillus mesophilus, assembly GCF_005938385.1. Taxonomy (GTDB): domain Bacteria; phylum Bacillota; class Bacilli; order Paenibacillales; family NBRC-103111; genus Paenibacillus_AB; species Paenibacillus_AB mesophilus. Next base: position 118,735 of record NZ_VCRA01000012.1, on the reverse strand, counting down.
CAATCCAGCGCCGGATCCATCCAGATGCTCGTGCCGGTAAAGCCGGTATGGCCGTAACTCGAAGGCGACAGCAAATCGCCGGAGGCGTCCCACTGGTCGCCCTTCAGCACCCAGCCCAAGCCGCGGTTCGCGGGCAGATCAGACGTATGGCTCCGGATGGCCGCCGAGACCGACGCCTCGCTGAGCAGCCGGCCGCCATCGCCGAAACGCCCTTTGGCGAGCCACATGATGGCGTATTTGGCCAAATCCTCCGCCGTGGAGAACAAACCGGCATGGCCGCTCGCTCCCCCGAGCGCGAAGCAGTTCTCGTCGTGCACCTCGCCCCATTTGTGCCGGCCGAGCTTCTCGTAATATTCGGTTGCGGCGATGCGCGGCCGCAACCTTTCCGGCGGGAGGTAGCGCGTGTCGTTCATGCCGAGCGGCGCGAACACGTACTTGTTGGCCATGACGGCGAGTGGCTCGCCGAACAAGCGGGAGACGATTTCCCCGAGCGTAATAAAGCCCGGATCGCTGTACACCATCTTCGTACCGGGCTCATAGTCGAGCGGATGGGCGAAAATGTGCGCCTTGATCTCGTCGGGCGACCAGCCGTGCGAGTACATGTTTTTATGCGACAGCAGCCCGGACGTATGTGTCAGCAGCTGTTTGACGGTGACTGCCGATTTCCCTTCCGCCGCGAACTCCGGAATGTATTCGGCCACCCGATCGCCAAGCCGCAGACGTCCCCGCTCGACCAGCTGCAGGACAAGCGGCAGCGTCCCGACTACTTTGCTCAAGGAGGCAACGTCGAATATCGTATCCTTCGTCACTGCAATTTGTCCGCCGTCCGGAGCCCTCGTATGGGCGACTCCGACCGCGTGAATACCGGCTATGCGTCCGTGACGCCCGATCAGCGCCACTCCCCCCGGCGTATCTCCCCGTTCCACCGCTTCGTCGAGCAGTCGGAACGCATCCTCGATCCGTTCGGCCTCCATATTCACGCCCGCGGCGCTGGAGTATAATTCCTTCATCGTTCAACAGCTCCTCCTTGAAAAATGGGGGCTAATCGATTGCCGCAGCCGGATACAACGAATATTGCCTGCCTTTTCATGCTTTCATGTGGCCATAAGACGCCGGTCTCATCCCGGCAGCGCAAGCTTGCCCATGATCGTCGCAACGGGAGCGCCCGTAGCCGAAGGCAAATTGTTAGGCGTTCCGAACAAGAAGTTATTCGCGAATACCGCGAACGCTACCGCTTCCTTCGCGTCGCTCGAGATGCCGAGCGCATCCGAAGTCGTCACCGTCTGTCCCGGCAGCAGCTCGGCGAGCATAGCCAGCAGCGTTCCGTTATGGGCGCCGCCGCCGGATACGACCACTTCTTCGGCGGGCGTTGCGGGCAGTACGAAATCCCGGTAGCTTTGCGCGATCGAATGCGCCGTAAAAGCGGTAAACGTCGCTACAATATCGTCGGCGGACAACCCTTTTTCCTGCATGCGCCCTATCCACTGCTGCGCGTACGCTTTGCCGAATACTTCGCGGCCCGTCGTCTTAGGCGGCTGCATCGCGAAGTACGGATGGCTCATCATTTCCGCTACGACAGCTTCATCCGCCTTACCTTGCGCGGCCCATTTCCCGCCGTCGTCATAGCTCTTCTCGCCGCCCGACAGCGTATGGACGGCCTGGTCGATCAGCATGTTGCCCGGACCGGTGTCGAAAGCGACGATTTGCTCCGGCAATCCGCCTGCCGGAATCGCCGCACAGTTGCCGATACCGCCGATGTTTTGCAAAATCCGGCCCTTTTTCCCGTCACGGAACAAAATGAAATCGGCATACGGTACGAGAGGCGCGCCTTGTCCGCCCACGGCCATATCGGCCGTCCGGTAGTCGCCTACGACCGGCTTCCCGGTCCGCTTGGCGATAACGGACAAATCCCCGATCTGAAGCGTCGAACGGACGAGCGACCAATCTTGCTCGTCGGCGACCGGGATATGCCAGATCGTTTGTCCGTGCGAGCTGATCAGATCAATGTCGTTCATCGTCAATCCGGCTTCCTTCGCCGCCCGCTCCGCCGCATCCGCGAACACTTCCGCGATGTAGAAATTCATGCCGCACACTTTGGCGACGTCCGAATGCTCGACGCTGCACAGCTCCTTCAGCTTCTCGCGCAGCTTATCGTCGTAGGGCACCGTCGTAAATCCGACCAGCTCCGCCTTCGTCTCGAGCCCTTTCCCTTCCACTCTTACGACAGCCGCATCGACGCCGTCGAGCGAGGTGCCGGACATGAGGCCGATAATGAGCCGGCTCGGCTTGCTTACTAATTGTGCAATCATTGGATCGACCCTCCCGTGCCTGCCGGATAATCCGGATTGATTGTAACCGGCGTGCGGCCTTTGGCCTCAATTGCGCCGGTCAGCACTTTCGCAGCCGACTGCAGCGCGAGCGGCCGCGACTCATAAGCCGCCACATAGGCGGGAACGTCCGGAAACGCCTTGATGTCGTACGGATTGCGCAATGCTACGACGACAGGCTTGACGCCTGCATCGAGAATGGAACGAACCAGCGCCGCTTGATCCGGACGAAACGATGCGTTGTAAGTGCCGACGACGACTTGCGAATAGCCGCCCGCCACAGCTAAACGGACAAGTTCCTCCGCCTTCTCGCTCACTTGGTCCATCGTGACGGTCCGCTCCTCCACCTCGACGCCTTGCGCGGCGATCGCCTGCCCGAGCGTGACCGGCAGGTCGACCGACTCGTCGACCTCCGACACCGCGACCGCCTGGACGCCGATCACGAGCGTCCGCTCGCGGCGCAGCGGCAGCGCCCCCGCATCGGCCTTGACGAGCGTGACGCTCGCTTCGCTGATACGGCGCGCCGTCTCGCGATGCGCGCTGCTGCCGACGCTGCGGAACGCCTCGCTCGCATAGTACGCGTCGTCCGCGACCGTTAACACGGCGTCCGCCGTTACGCCCCGCTTGCGCTTCATCGCCAGAAGCCGGCCCACCGACTCGTCGATGCGCGCCTCGCTCAGCCGGCCCGACTCGACTGCCGCGACAAGCGCCTCGATCGCTTCCGCCTGCAAATCGTGGCGGTGGCTGATCAGCACGCAATCCGCCCCCGCTTCCACCGCAAGGACGGCTGCCGCAACCGTGCCGTAATGGTCGGCGATCGCCTTCATCTCCATGCAGTCGGTCATAATAACGCCGTCAAAGCCGAGCTCCTCGCGGAGCAGGCCGGTCAGCACGCTGTGCGACAGCGTAACCGGAAGCTTCTCCGTCTCGAAGGACGGGAAATAAATGTGCGACGACATAATCGCATCGGTTCCCGCTTCGATCGCCCGCACGAACGGTGCAAGCTCGATCCCGTAAATCCGCTCGCGGCCATGCGTAATGGTCGGCAAGTCCAGATGCGAATCCACATCGGTATCGCCGTGACCGGGAAAATGTTTCGCCGTCGCCGTCACGCCCGCTTCCTGCAAGCCCCGGATCGCCCGCACGCCGTATTCGCCCACAAGCTGCGGCGATTCGCCATAAGAGCGCACCCCGATTACCGGATTGCCCGGGTTAACGTTTACGTCCAGCACCGGTGCATAGTTCAGATTGATGCCGAGCGCATGGAGCTCTTCTCCCGTTACGCGGGCCGCCTCGTACGCCGCTTGCGGCTCCCCTCCGGCTGCGATCGCCATATTGCCGGGCATGAGGGCGACGCCCTCCGTCAGGCGCGCCACCATGCCGCCTTCCTGGTCGATCGCGATCGTCAGCGGCGGCACGCCGGCTTCAAGCGCGATCCGCTGGAACTCGGCGTTCATCGCCGCCACTTGGCGAATGTCGCGCACATTGCGGGCGAACAAGATGACGCCACCGATATGGCGCTCGCGGATCAGCTGCGCGATTTCCTCACTCGGCTCGTGCCCGTGGAAGCCGCAATGGATCATTTGCCCGATTTTATGACGCAAAGACATCGCCGACAAGTCCGCATTACTTTTGTTTACGCTGCTGCTGTTCAATACGTTCTCCCCCAGTTCTGGCGAATCATGATGCCACATGCTGTTAGTTGTATATTAAATAAGGCTCCCGTTCCCGTCTCCAGTCCTTCGCGTCCTCGTTCCAGAGCCGAACGATCGTCTCCATCCCCGCCTCGTCCTGCACCATCGTGCGCACTAGATCGCTTCCAGTCAAGTAGTCGATAAAGTGTTTCCGGCCTTCCTTGAAGGGCGGAATCCACGCGAATCGCTCCACATCGTGCTTGCTTACTTGATGTACGAGCCGCAGCCCGGTTTCGACCGAACGGAAAGTCTCTTTGTCGGTTACATACAATTGGACGCCGCTGCACAGCTCGCCCTGATGCTTCGAAAACGCCGGCGTAAAATAGACCGGCTGAAAATGAACGCCGGGCAAACGCAGCCCGTTCATCTCCCGGGCCAGCCTGCCGCCGTCCAGCCAAGGGGCGCCGATCATCTCGAACGGCCTCGTCGTTCCGCGCCCTTCGGATACGTTCGTTCCTTCGAACAGGCACGTCCCCGGATAGACGCGGCACGAATCCAGCGTCGGCGTATTCGGAGAGGTCGACACCCACGGCAAGCCGGTCTCGTCAAATTCCATCGTTCTCCGCCATCCTTGAAGCTTGATCACCTTCAGGTCGCATTTGCGTTCAAGCCGATCGTTCATATACAGGGCGAATTCCCCGATCGTCATTCCGGTACGGAAAGGAATCGGCGCAATCCCAACGAACGATTCGAAGCCGGGCGCAAGCTTTCCCCCCTCGCAACAAAAACCGCCGAACGGGTTCGGGCGGTCTAGAAGGATCAACGTTTTGCCGGAATGCGCGCACGCCTCCATGACATACGCAAGGGTCGCCAAATAAGTGAAAAACCGGACGCCGATGTCCTGGATATCGAACAGCACGGCATCGACATGCGCAAGCATCGCTTCCGTAGGCTTCTTCGTCTCGCCGTACAGGCTGAATACCGGGATTCCCAGGCGTGGATCGGTCTCGTCTCCAAACAAGACGCCCGCCTGCCTCTCGCCGCGTATGCCGTGTTCGCACGCGAACATGGCCGTAAGCTCGGCATCCTTCAATTCGGCGCAGCTGTCCACGGTCGACACGAACTGGCTGTTAACGGCGGCCGCGCACGTAACCAAGCCGACGCGGGCTCCCGCGAATACGGTTTTGGCCGCTTCATGCAGCTGATCGGCTCCCGTTCGTACACTCGGGTGGCTCCATCTCCGGTTCCCCATTTTCCCACACCCTTATTGGATCAATAAATAGCGGCAAAAAGGAGACTGCCGATTAACTGCTAGCAAAGTGAAAGCACGCCGTTCCAAGTGAAAAGATACCTTCTTCTGCTCAGACAGCTTGTTTTAAACTCCTTGATTGATAAGGATTCAGCAGTTGGAATAGTGAAGCTTACGAAGCTAGCTTTCTGTCGAAAGCTCTTAAATCCAAAACTCGCCAGAAGGTATCCTTTTTCACTTTCCACTCCTTAACTCACCAGTTAATCGACAGTCTCAAAAACGTCCTAATATAGCCAAATCCACCGCTCCGGAAAAAATAGAGGAAAAAATCGCATCTATTTCGGCTTTTTTGCCCCGATCCCCGAAGAATGTCCGCCGAAACGCCGAAATAAGGACAAAATTTCCCACTATTTTCCTGCAAACGATAAAAAAGAGCAAAATAAGGACGTAAATTTCCGCTAAGCAAACAAAGTTACCGTCCCATCGCCGATACCGCTTCAAAACGGTCGCCCGAGCGGGCTTCCGCTTCTTTCGCGTGGGCCGAGCCGCTCTCGTTGTCTTCCTCTTCCGGCTTCTTGAGCAGGTTCGCGGTCACCAGATTCGAATAGATGCCGTACATGCCGAGGAACAGGCAGCCGAAGCCTACGACCGTTACGCCAAGCAGCACGGTCAGACTGAGCAGCTGAATAAACGCTCCGACCGTATAGCCCGGATGAGCGAGAAACAGCTTGACGCTACGGCCCATGGCCGCGAATACGCCGACCCGCTCCTGCACGATCAGCGGGAGGGTATACAGCTGCGAGACGAATACCATCGCGACGAAATACGATTGGAATACGGCAAGAGCGAAATAGAGCGTGCCGGACTTGCTTCCGTAATACCACCACGTGGACACGATGATCAGGATGAACAGCGAGCATAAGAAAGCGAAGACGATCGAAGGCAGCAAATAGCGCCACGCTCCCGCGAACAACGCCGATAGTTTCGCCCGCTCCCCCTTCATCATCTTATGGGTGGCATGCAGCGCCCCGGCGCACAGCGGGACGAAGATGAACGGCAGCAAAAACAACGAGATGCCGACCGGCAAAAAGAAGACGAACGGAACAAGTACAAGCGCACCCACGATGCTGAGCAGCGCTACCGGTATAATGTCCTGAAACACCTTTTTGGCCGACTGGACGACAATGACGCTTAGTTTGCGCATCTCGGATCTCCCTCCATTGCGCCGGTTTCCCTGCTGCGGGTCCGGCTTGACTGGGTCAATCTATACAATCAATAAACGATCCGTTCTTCCGTAGCCGGGTCGAAGAAATGCATTTTGCTGCGGTCGAACACGAAGTTCATCATCTGGCCGATCCTCACGTCCGTCTCCGGGTTTACGCGAGCGGTAACCATGCGCGCGCCGATCCGGAAATAGAGCAGCGTTTCCGCGCCCAAGTTTTCGATCACCTGCACGCTCGTTTGCATCGAGTTGATTTTAGAAATGCCCATCTTCTCGGCGAAATCCTCGCCGTAAATATGTTCCGGACGGATGCCGAGGACGACCTCCTTGCCTTCATACCCTTTCAAAGCTTTCAGCATGTCTTCGCTCAGCTCGAATGCGGCGCCTTCGACATGCGCTTTGCCGTTCGCGATGCGCGCATCCATGAAATTCATCGCCGGGGAGCCGATGAAGCCCGCGACGAACATGTTCTGCGGCTGGTTGTACAGCACGGACGGCGAGGCGATTTGCTGTACGCGCCCTTTGTTCATGACGACGATCCGCTCGCCGAGCGTCATCGCTTCGACTTGGTCATGCGTAACGTATACGATCGTCGCGCCAAGCCGTTTATGCAGCTCGGCCAGCTCCACGCGCATCTGGATGCGCAGCTTCGCATCGAGGTTCGACAACGGCTCGTCGAACAGGAACACTTGCGGGTCGCGCACGATCGCGCGGCCTACGGCCACCCGTTGACGCTGGCCGCCGCTCAACTCGCGGGGTTTGCGGTCGAGCATTTCGGTCAGTCCGAGAATGTTCGAGGCGTCCATGACCTTTTTCTCGATTTCTTCCTTCGGACGCTTCAGGTTTTTCAAGCCGAACGACAAGTTTTCCTTAATCGTCATATGCGGATACAGTGCGTAGTCCTGGAACACCATCGCGATGTCGCGGTCTTTCGGATGCAATTGATTGACGATCCGGTCGCCGATAATGATGTCCCCGCTCGATTGGCGTTCCAGTCCCGCGATCATCCGCAGCGATGTCGTCTTGCCGCAGCCGGACGGACCGACGAAGACGACGAACTCTTTATCCTGAATGACGAAATTGGAGTCGGCTACGGCCGTGAACGTTCCCCGCTTCTCGTCGTGATATTCTTTGACTACATTTTTAAATTCGACTCTTGCCATGCTTGTTCCCTCCTAAAAGTTTTGCTTTAGCAAAACTGACTTCGAAAGCGATACTTAAGTTTTGCTTTAGCAAAACTGACTTCGTAAGCTTAACCTTTAACCGCACCGATCGTAATGCCTTGCAGGAAATATCGTTGCAGCGAGAAAAACAGCACCATCATCGGAAGCGCGCCGATTGTCGCACCGGCCATAATAGCGCCATAATCCGTCGCTTCCGCGAAACGGAAGCTGGCCAGTCCGACCTGGATCGTACGCATCTGATCCGTTTGCGTAACGAGGAGAGGCCAGAAGAAATCGTTCCAATGGGCAACGAATGTGAAGATCGCCAAGACGGCCAAGCCGGGCTTCGCCATCGGCAGTATGATTTTCCGGAAAATGCCGAACTCACTGCACGCGTCGATCCGCGCGGCATGAATAAGCGAAGTAGGCAAGGAAGACATGTACTGTTTCATCAAAAATATATTTCCTACCGTAACGATGGAAGGCAATATGATCGCGGTATACGTATCGGCCAAATCAAACACGTTGATTACCAACACGTACAGCGGAATTAGCGTAACTTGAGCCGGGATCATCATCGTGGTGAGCAGTACCCAGAAGATCGAATTACGTCCCGGAAACTTCAGCTTCGCGAACGCGTAGCCGGCCAAAGAAGCGAAGAACAAGTTGGTGACGGTAATGACCGCCGATACGAACAAAGAGTTGAACAGCCAACGAAGCGCATTCGTCTTCGTAAAAAATCGTTCATACGGCGCGATGGACCATACGCTCGGCCACATTTGCGGCCGGAATGAAGCGGAAGATTGCGAATCCTGGAACGAACCGATTACCATCCAATACAGCGGTATGATCGTGACGAGCACCCAGAACAGCAGAACGGCCACCGCGATGCTTACAAATATGATCTTTGCCTGCTTGGACATAGCGACCGCCTCCTTAATATTCGATGTCCGACGAGAAATATTTGAACTGGATGACCGACACGACGATAATAAGCCCGGCTAATACGAACGATTGCGCCGAAGCGAGCCCGAAATCGTAGAAAACGAATGCCGCCTGGTAAATCAAATAAGCGATCGTCGTTGTGGCGTAGTTCGGTCCGCCCGATGTCATCAGGTATACGCTGATAAACACCTGGAACGAGGTGATAACGCCGGTTACCATTAAGTACAATGTAGTCGGCTTGAGAAGAGGCCACGTAATTTTGGAAAACTTCGCCCAGCCGCTGGCGTGATCGATATCTGCCGCCTCATAGAGCGATTTCGGAATTCCGCCCATCGCCGCCAAATACAAGATAATGCCGCTGCCGTGAGCGCCCAATATGTTCATCAGCATTAGAGAGTAAAGCGCCTTATTCGACTGCCCGAGCCATACGACAGGATCGAGACCGAATATCCCGATAACGCGGTTCATCAGACCGGAAGCGGTCGGATCGAAAATCGCCAGCCATACGAGCGAAATCGTTACCCCGGACGCTACCGCCGGCAAGTAAAGCGACGCCTTGAAAAACGTCTGCCACGAATTTTTCATCTGAAAAATGAAAAACGCCAAAACGAACGTGATCACAATGTTGACCGGCACGGTGCCGATCGTAAAAATAACGGTATTTTTGATCGATTTCCAGAACACGTCGTCCTTGATCATGTAGGCGTAGTTGTCGAGCCCGATCCATTTGGACTGCATGACGTTATACTTCTGGAAGCTCATCAGAAAGGCCGATATGACCGGATAAAACGTAAACACCAAAAACAGCAGCACCGGGGCTAAAATGAACAGGTACGCCCAGCCGTAGTCTTTCCAAAACTGGACGAACTTCGTGTTCGGCGCCTTCGGTCCCGGTATCGCTCCAACCGATTTGTTATTCATCACTGTCCTCCTAACTTTACCCCAAAAAGTGACGTTAAGCTTCGTAGCTTAATCCGATTACTTTTCGGGGACCCCATACTTTAACCCCCAAAAGTGAAGCAAAGCTCTGCAGCTAACTCCTATTACTTTTGGGGGAGCCCCCCTAAAATACCCCAAAAAGTGAAGATAAGCTCTGTAGCTTATTCCGATTACTTTCTGGGGACCCCATACTTTGACCCCCAAAAGTGAAGCAAAGCTCTGCAGCTAACTCCTATTACTTTTGGGGGAGCCCCCCTAATCATTCCCCAGAAAGTGAAGATAAGCTTCGCAGCTTATTCCGTCGGAGCAGCTTGCTGCTCTCGCAACAATAGCATCACCATGAACACGAATGTCCTTCATTGAGTTGCTTCGATAAGAGCTATTGTTATTACTTTCTGGGGACTTACCTCTTTACTAGCCTGTTTATTAAGAAACGCCCCATATGCTACCATATAGGGCGTTTGCTGGTCACGCTCGTTGTGCGATTAGCGCAGCATTTGCTGGCCTTTCGTTTTCAGCTCTTCCACAGCGGCTTCAGGCGCTTTCTCTCCTGCCAGCAGCGCTTGGAAAACCGGTTTTTCGACTTGCTCGCGGTATTGCTTCAGCTTAGCCGCTTTGTCCACGTCGATGCTGAGCGCTACTTGCGGAGCAAGGTTTTCACGCATTTTTTTGGATACGGTGAAGTTGATGTCTTTCGCCAAGCCTTTGCCTTCGAACGCTTTCGCTTGCGACGTCCGTACGAACGGCAGGCACAGCTCGTTGGCCGAGTTCCCTGCTTGTGCGCCGCTCAAAGCTTCCATAACGAGGAACACGTTTTTCTTATGCTGTTCGTTATTTGCGCCTTTTTGCGTGAACGCTACGTAGCCTTCGCCGCCGCCGGTCGTTACGCCGTAGCCCTTAACGGAAGCGGAATGCGGAACCGGAAGCTGGATGTACTCGATTTTCTCGCCTTGCACTTTGCCCGCGTCGATATCTTTGTTGCGGTTTGCGATCATGACGTCATAGTAAGGAATCGCTTTGCTGATAATCGCCGCTTGACCGGCATAGAACATTTCCGAACGTTTGGCAGGCTGCAGCGCAACCGTTTCTTTAGGCAGAATGCCGTCTTTTACAAGCTTATTGATGAAGTTGACGGCGTCGGCAATTTTGCTGTCGTTCCAGATGAAGTTGCCTTTCTCGTCAACAGCGTCAACCAATCCGGCGTTGCGGGTGATCATGTCCAAGAAGTCGATCGACGTTCCGTCCGTTACGAGAGCGTATTGCTGCGTGCCGTTAGGCAATTTTTTGCCAAGCTTCTTGGCCGCTTCGAGGAATTCGTCCCAAGTCCAGCCGTTTTCTTGGATTTTCTTGTAGTCGATGCCGGCTTCCTCCAGAATGCGTTTGTTCGCTCCCCAACCCCACAGCGATTGGTACAACGGCATACCGTATTGCTTGCCGCCGAACTTCATCGTGTCGAGCGTTCCCGGCAGGAAGTCTTTCTTGATTTCGTCGGTCATGTAGCTGTCGATCGGCATCGCGAGCCCCGTGTTGACATATTGGCCGTTCATGCCGCCGAAGTACAGATCGGGAGGATTGCCCGCGTTCAGGGCGACGTCGAATTTTTTCGGACCTTCCGCCCACGACATGACTTCGTATTCCACTTTAATATGAGGGTATGTTTTATTGAAATCGGCTACGAGCAGCTTAATATCGTCTTCATATTTACCGTGTACCGGATAAGTCCATACTTTGACCGTATCGGGCGTCGTATTGGCCTGCCCGCCCGTCGCGCCGCCGGCTTGAGGCGTTTCTTCTTTCTTGCCGCACGCTGCGACGGCTGTTGCGACTACGACTACCATCGCGATGGAAAGCCATTTGTTGAATTTCATTCTAGTTTCCCCCTTCATAATGGTTCGCTTCGACAGTTTCCATTAGTTTGCATCATGCGCCGCTTGTTATTCAGAATGTTTCTTTGGGAATCCTAAAGGAATGCCCGGTTTCGAACTATTCATGAAATAAAACTCCGAAAACGTTTTCTTCATGCCCCGTTGACGGCCAAGTAGCGCACCAAAAACCGGCTGTACAACTGTCATATGGCTGTTCCTCAGTCCACATGCCCCTATTATAGCGCCCAAGAAATAATATTTCAACAATAAATTAATATCAATAAATTTTATTTTACAAACTCTTGTCATTCCCTTATACTCAAGGAAAATACCAATACCCTATCTGCATATTTGGAACGATCAACTACCCAGTCGCATTCATGGGAATAAGCGGGTGAATTCATTTGCGGTACGTAATTGGCATTGACGGCGGGGGAACGAAAACCGAGGCGCTGCTCCTTGCCGAAGACGGAACGGAGTGGGGCGGATTTACCGTAGACTCTACGAATCCTCACGCCGTTTCGTTCGAGCAAGCGACCCGGAACATGGGCCGGCTGCTCGACCGGGTCTTTTCCATTCCCGAGACGCAAGGTTCGACATGCGCGGCCGTCTGTCTTGGCTTGTCCGGCGTCGACACCGAAGAGGAGCGGAGACGTTTCCGCGACTATATGGAAGCTTACCGATCGGAGCGGGCTTTGGCCTTCGAGATTTTCATCAATAATGATGCACAGATTGCCCTTATGGCGACTTTACGCGACGACCGCGGCATTATCGTCATTTCTGGGACCGGCTCGATCGCCTTCGGATTGACGGATAATCGCGAGCGGTTCCGCGTCGGCGGCTGGGGCAATTTGCTCGGCGATGAAGGAAGCGGGTACGATATCGGCTTGCGCACTTTGCGGACCGCCATGCGCAGCCACGACGGCATCGAGCCGCCGACGATGCTGAAAGAAATGATTGTGGAAGCGTACGGATTCAAAGGCATTACCGACCTGCGCACTTATATTTACCAGCCTCATATCAAGAAGCACGACATCGCCAAATTTGCCGAGCTGTGCATACGCGCCGACGACTTGGGCGACAATTCCGCGAGAAGCATCCTTGAAGCTGCCGCACGGGATTTGTCCGACTCGGCTGCAGCGCTAGTGCGCAAAGATTCCTGGTTCGGACAATGCGACCTCGTCACGACCGGCTCGATATTCAACTACTCGCAGCGTTTCGCGGAAACGTTCCGGGAAAGCTTGCTTGCGCACGCGCCGCTCGTCAGGATCCATCCGTCCGTCAGAGAACCGGCCTACGGCGCCGCGCTCTTGGCATGGAGACAACTGTGACAATACGAACCAAAGGGGCCATTTTTATGAGGAATTTGCTAAACGAATTGACAACGGAGCAGTTGAACGAGCGGACCAAACAAATAGATAAGCTGCAGACGGAAGACATCGTCAAGCTGATTAACCAGGAGGATCGCCTCATCGCCGAAGCGCTGAGCTCCTTGACGCCGAAAATCGCTGCAGCCGCCGATATGATCATCCGTTCGTTTCAAAACGGCGGACGATTGTTCTACATCGGAGCCGGCACGAGCGGCAGACTCGGCATACTCGATGCGAGCGAGTGTCCCCCGACCTTCGGAACGAATCCGGCCATGGTTCAAGGGATTATCGCGGGAGGGTTCCGCGCGGTCAAGGATGCGGTAGAAGGCGCGGAAGACAATCCGGAGCTCGGCGCGGCTGACATGAACGAACATGGAGTCGGCCCGAAGGATACGGTCGTCGGCATTGCCGCAAGCGGCCGAACGCCTTACGTACTCGGCGCCATGAAGCAAGCCAAGGCGCTGGGCGCTTCGGTAATCGGCTTGTGCAACAACCATAATACGCCGATGGCCGCCATCGCCGATCTGACTATCGAAGCGGTTGTCGGACCCGAAGTCATCCTCGGCTCGACCCGGATGAAGGCCGGAACGGCGCAGAAGCTCGTACTGAACATGCTGTCGACGACGGCGATGATCCGTATCGGCAAAGTTTACGGAAACTTGATGGTCGATCTGCAGCCGACGAACGAGAAGCTCGTTTACCGGGCGAAACGGATTATCCGCATGGCCACTCAAGCTTCGGAAGAAGTCGTCGACGAAATGTACCGGCAGGCCGACGGACATGTCAAGACCGCGATCGTCATGATTTTGGCCGGAGTCGACAAGGAAGAGGCGGTCAAGCTGCTGGAACAAAGCGGCGGGTTCGTGCGCGAAGCGATCGACCCGGCGGGGCAGCGCGACTGATTGCATGCGCCGAAAATGATAAAGGCCGGGTGAGCGCTCTCCCGGCCATACGAAAGAAACCTCCGCTCCGGAGGTTTCTTAACGATACAGAAATTTTAAGTTCGCTAAAGGATACAGCTGCTTAAGCGATACCTCGTTTAAGCGAACTGCGAGTTTCTGTACTAAGAAAAGCTACCTCTTACGCAGGGTCATTCATCGGGGTAAGGGCTTCTTATTAGAAGCTTTTCTTATTTTTTTGCAATCATAGTCTTTTCGAGCCTACAGCAGCTTGAATCCGCTTATCAGAATCAAGGAAGCGACGATGGCGCGAAGCGGCTTCGCCGGCACCTTGGCGCTTAACGAGCTGCCGACCCATACACCGGGGATGGAACCGATCAACAGCTGGAAGGCGAGCCCGAAGTCGACGTTGCCGTAGCTTGCGTGCATCAGTCCGGCAGCCGTAACGAGCAGCAGCGCATGAGCGATGTCCGTACCGACCAGCTTCGAGGCGGATATCCGGTACAAATACAGCAGCGCGATGGCAAACAGCGAGCCGGAGCCGATCGAGGTAAGGCCGACGATAAAGCCGAGAACGAAGCCGATCGAGACGGTCATCAGCTTCTTCTGCTCAAGGGGCTTTTCCTGAAGCCGATTCTCCTTCCCTTTACGGTCGAACAGCAGCTTCGATATCGTCAGCACCGCTACGACGATCAGCATGATACCGAGCGCCGTACGGACGATCTGCTCCTGATTGTGGTAAGCGGCTCCGAATCGGTGTAGCGCCACGATCGAGACGACCGCGCCCGGAATGCTTCCGGCGGCCAAGTACAGCACGAGGTGAAGCTCGATCGTCTTCTGGCGGAAATGCTGAATCGTGCCGAACAGCTTCGTAATCGAATTGTAAAACAAGTCCGTGCCGACCGCCAGCGTCGGATTAATGCCCACAAGCACCAAGACGGGCGTGAGCAGCGATGCGCCTCCGACTCCGGTCAATCCTACCAAAAAGCCGACCAGCATCCCGAGCAGCGAGATGCCCCAGTCCATTTCCATGCGATATGCCCCCATGTCCAATAATCCCGATAATCATACTAGGATTATAGGAGATATACGAAATCCTGTAAAGAACTTTATTCATGCGCAGACCGAAAGGTTACAATTTTCCATTTTTTCTTATATCGGACGCCTGCGAGCTACAATGAATACCGCTGTTCCGACAAATTTCCGTCCGAACGTATGGTATACTCGTTTATAGAGAATAAAGTTTTGAGATCGGGAGCTGATACACGCTTGCATATCGGAGTAGATTTGGACAACACCGTTCTTGACGCGACCTCGGCCCATTTGCATTATTACAATAAAGCGTCGAACTTATCGTTTACGCCGGACGACGTCAATGATTTTTATATATACCGTCTATACGGCTGGGACAAGGCGGAGCGCGAAGCCGTTTATAGCCGATACGGACATGATATTCATTGGAACTCGACGCCTTATCCGATGGCCGCGGAAATATTGCGGCAATTGTTCGATCGGCATCGACTCTCCATCATTACGGCCCGCCCGTCTCTCTTTCGCGATGTTACCGTTAAATGGCTCGAGCACCACGGCTTTCATTACCACAACATTATACTTACCGATCATAAGCTCCAAGAATGCGTACGTTCCAAGGTAGATGTGCTGATCGATGACGGTCCTCATTATGCGGAGGAGTTTGCCCGTGCCAATCGGCCGGTTATTTTATATGAGCAGCCCTATAATTTGTCCGTCGCTAATAAATTCGTGTACCGCGCCTCCAACTGGACCGAGGTAAACCGGCATATCGAATACTTGGAAGGCACAATAACGTCCCGTTAACGGGAGAAGGCTGCCGATCCCGCAGGCAGGGCCGCGGTCGACTGAAATAATAACGGAGCCCGCAACAAGGGCTCCGTCAATCGTTTCCGCCGCCCGGCAAAACGCCTTTATTCCCCAAACGCCTCCATGACAAGCCTCCTGCACTCCCCGGCTTCATCCCGCTTCAGATGCTCCAGGATTAGCGGAAGCTCCGGCATGTCACGCTTCAGCATGCCTGCATATAGGGACCAATCCGCTCTCCCTGCTCCGACCTTCGGCGTCTCGATTCCTTTATCCGTGTATATGACGTCTTTCGCATGCGCCACATAGGCATAAGGAGCAATAGCCTCGAATATTCGGGTAAAGGCAGCCTCCTGCTCCTCCAGATCCCGTGGAGTGAAATAATTAAACGGATCAAGCACAAAACCCAAATGATCGGAACCAAGCTCTCGGACTACCCGGCTCGCCGACTCCGTGGTCCCCATCACATTATTTACATAGCCTTCGAGCAATAAAGTGACTCCGTTTTTCTTGGCCGTACCGCGCAAACGTTCCAGGGCGGTCAGCATGTCGTTCCATGCTTTTTCGGTGCGGTTGTTCTCGTGATCGGCCCACGGCTCCGTGGGATGCAGACTCCCCGTTTCCGTTGCGATATAGGCAGTCCCCAGCTCCTGGCAGTACTCGGTGAGCTCCTCAAAAAGACACAGCTTCGATTCCCGTGACTCGGGATTCGGGTCGACAATGTTCACGTAACCGGCCACAGGTGCCGCTTTCAGACCGTATGCATCCAACATTTTTTTGACTTCGCGCACACGGCTTAAAGTCAGTTTCTCGCCGGGGGATACGATAAAAGTCTCCCGCAAACGAAGCTTGATGTATTGGAACCCTTCCCCGCTTACCGTCTTCGCCACTTCCTCCAGAGTAAGACCGCTATAGATCCAACCGAAAATACCTAACGGATTCATATTCGCACCCCGTGTTCATCCGTCCCCGGGAACAGTTCGGTTCTTTCGACGACGCGCCCTTCCCGGCTCGATCGGATTGCGGCGGTAGTCATCGCCAAAGTGGAGAAGTTATCCTCCGGCGTTACAAGCGGAGGCCGGCCGAACTCGACGGCTTCGATCAGATCCAGCATGGATCCCAGGAATCCGTCCGGAAACCAGCTTCCGCTTACGACCGTTTCGTGAACCGTGGACGGATCGTTTCTTAGAGCCATACAAACGGATTTGTCCGTACTCCATATGGAGCCTTCCGATCCGTCCACCCACCATGCATATCCGAATGCACGCGGACTTCTCACGATATCGTTAAAGAACAGGTGAGCCATCGTATGGGCGCGTCCGCCCGCCGGCCCGAATTCGATATTGGCGGAATAAATTAACGGATCGATCGCAAATTGTTTCTTCATCATCGCCGTCGTACAATGAATCCTCGACCAATCATTGCCGGAGCCGGAAGGTGAAGCATTGAAATAACGGCACAAATCGAAGTAATGGATACCGTGATCGCCGATAAGCGCATTGGGCAGCTTGGAGAACCAGTGCCCTTCCCGGTCCTGGTTTGAACGATATACGTGCTGAATATTCAAAATGTCACCGATGACGCCCCGGTCAAGCAGCGTTTTAACCGCTTTATGGACAGGCGCCCATCTGGCTTGTTGATTAACGGCGAGCATAAAGCCGGCTTCAGCCGCAATCGAAGCAAGGTGCTTTGCACCGTCCAACGTCATATCCAAGGGCTTCTGACATAGAACGGGACGCGGTATTTTTGCGATTTGCTTCAACACTTCTTCACGGGCGCTCGGATGAATAGCCATGTCGATCACAGAGACATCTTCACGCTCGAGCAGTTCTTGTACGCTGGTCGTCCAGAACGGTATACCGAATTTCTCGGCCGTATTGCGGGCGGCCGCTTCACTAATGTCGCAGCATGCCGAAACCCGCAGGCCGGCTTTTCGATAAGCAGGAAGATGAGCGCTGTTGGCGATGGAGCCGCAGCCGATCAATCCGATCCCATATCGGGATGCGTCAACATCCTTATGCAGCTTTGGCATGTAGTCTTCCGGTTGCAGCATAAGAGTCATGGTTTCACACTCCTTTATCTTTGCTAACCTCTCGCTTTCATTATATAAGCGGCCTCCTTTCCAAGTATTTAGTAAAAATCAATAGTCGGGTTGCCGAAATCTCTTTTTCTTCCGGGTGCGTGGCTGTATACTCTTCTATATAGCCAGCTTCGTTGGAGGGATGACTTTTGACATCCGCGAATATGTTCACCATGGAGCCTGAAGACACGATTCCCATGCTGCAGCAATATTACTTTCCGCCCTATATCACGTTAATTAATCGGTACTCCCAGCAGCCGGATAAAGACTGGGCCGTTCGAAAAAGAACGCTGAAGCAGTATTTGCTGGAGTTCGTCCTGGACGGGGTTACCGATATCATCCTGACCGATGAGACCATCCGAGTGAGAACGGGCGATCTGTTTCTGATCCGGCCGAATCAGACCCATACGAACCAAGGAGTACCCTCCAATGGGTACTCCTGCATTAGCGTCGTCTTTCATTTCGGACAAACTATGTTTCCGCTGGATCAGGTTCTTACGCCTTCTACTCATCTGGGCTCGTACCGTAATCATCCCGTCGAGAAGCTGCTTCATCAACTTCTCCAGCATTATCGGAAACCGGACGGCTATCATCAGATGATATGCCAGCATATGCTCTTATCCGTGTTGATTCAAGTGTCCGAAACGCAAGGCTTACGCAAAGCAAGCCCGCCTCGGAGTAATACCAGGTTGGAGCATGTTCGGCAATATATCATGGAGCATTACCGGGAAAATCTTTCGCTTGACGATTTGGAGACGGCGTCCCGGTTAAGCCGAAACTACTTGATTCAACAATTCAAACAAGCCTTCGGACTGACCCCGAAGCAATATTTGAACTGGGTGCGTGTGCAAAAAGCCAAGGAGCTCGCCATTACGACAAGCTTAACCATCGGAGAAATTGCCGAGCGGGTAGGATATGCAGATGTTCATACGTTCGGCCGCATGTTCAAGAAGCAGACCGGTACAAGCTTAAGCATGTTTTGTTCGACGCTGGTGTACGATTCTTAGGAGCTTGTGATTTCACGATCCTTTTTCTCCACTTTCCCGCTTCGGCGGGTTCGAGCTGCCGACGGAGAGAACTCCCGGCATACCGGTAGACCGGAGCAGCAGGCCGAGCAGCCGGAGCAGAACTTCCGCCCGCGCCCCCGTTTGGTAGCCCCCTCTCCCTTTTTGCAAAATTCCGCAGTCCATCCATGCATCCAATATTCCCGTCAAATCCGCATCCGCCGAAACAGCATGCCGAAGATCGGTCTCTTTGATTGCTGTCTTCGAGTCGAAAGGCGTCCCCTGCGTAAGGAATGTTGTGATCAAAGCATCCCAATCGTCGGGAAATAAATCGAATGGCAGCTTCTCCTCTTGATAAATCGTTTCGGTCTCCTTTAGAGCCTCTTTGGTAGCGATACATAGAAACTTCCCTTTCCACCAAACCGTAATATGAGGTCCGGCATGTACGAAAGGCATTCCGTGTCCCAACACACTCGTTTCAAATCCGGCCGATTTGCCCACATCATAAATCACCGCATCGACCAGCTTGAAAAGTTTAAAGGCCAAGTCGATTTTCCCGCCCGGGTCCATTCCCTGCACTTCGCCCTCGAGCATCGGAAGAAGCCGGTTGACACCGCCGGTCGTGTCGGCGCCGAGCAAGTAGTCGGTCGTACATTCAAGCGCTTGAGCCAAACTCAGCAAAAGTGCCGTGTCCGGCAGCGAATCCCCGTTTTCCCATTTCGAAACCGCCTGACCGGAAACGTTCAATTGTTGGCCCAACTGCTCCTGCGTCAATCCTTGTTGATGGCGAAGCCGGACAATCCGCTTTCCCATTTCGTGTAACGCCATGTTCCCGACACCTCTATTCGACTATGTTATGAAAACAACATTCTGCCTTGGCCTTTCGTTTGTATTATAGAGCAATGACGGTCAAGGAGGTATCGAGGTAACTTTGACCCTCCCAACCTGCGGTTGATTGTTCCGACCCATGGTTGGAAATCGGGGGCGAACGCGGCAAGGCTGCCGAACGAATCGGCAGCCTGTTGTATGGTTGAACGAATGTCCCGCCGTCGGAACGGCAAGGCTCATTCTTATTCTATGATTTACTTACCCGGGGAGCGGTGTCCATTACTCTAAATTGTTCGGCAATATCCGAGAACTCTTGATGGATTTCCGGATATTTGCTTAATACAGTCCACGCGTACAACATATAGTAGCTATCCAGACTCTCATACACCGTAATTAAAAATTGAACATTATAGCCGCCAGCTTCGCCTCTGACCCCGAATTGTTTAGCCTTCAGCAACCCTTTTGTTTTAAAATCATAGATCGGGCTCACGATCGCTTGCTCGATATTCCCCTCCACACGATCGGCTATCATCTCTGTGTAACCTGATAATGTTAACTTGTCATTTAGATCTGACTTCATGACAACATCCACTTGGAAATGCTGATCTTTACCAGTGCTAAAAAGGTTCTTGTCCGATGCAGAACTGCCGACCTTCCAGCCTTCCGGAGCAACGGTGTAGAAGCCGGTTTCGACATCCGCAAGCAAAACTTGCTTAATCGGTTTCGGAGGATTCGATGACGGTTCATTCGGTGCTTGGGCAAGAAGCTGAATTTCCCGATACTTCTCATCCCATACTACAGTAGCGCCAAGCGCTTCACCAACAAACCGTAACGGAACCCAGGTCGATTCGTCGACGATAACAGGAGGCGCCTCCAATTGTACCGGTTTCCCATTGATGGAGGCGGTATAAGAATCCACCGTGAGTGAAATGCTCATTCCATCTTTTAACGCCGTAATGGTTCGGGTTTCCGAATCCCATTTCACAATGGCTCCCAAAGATTCGAAAAGCTCACGCATCGGCAGCATCGTAGAACCGTTGTATACCGTTGGTTTCTTTGTAAAAAACAATTCGTTATTGTCCTTCCAAATTCGGATCGGTTTATCTTTAGGGGAAATCGCCGCCAGTCCGAATGCTTTGGATAACACATACACCGTGCCCGCCGAGTCTGTAAGCAAATCGGAAGAGTTAGAGGAACGATGTTGAATATAAAGAACGAAACGTTCATTTCCGTTCTCGTCAAGTGAATATACCGAACCTCCATTGTTGGAAAAATAAACATTGCCGAAGGAATCCGTAGTAATGTTGCCTCCGTCCCGATAGCCGGGTTCCCTTATGGCATAAGACCATATTTCATTGCCGTTGCCGTCAATCTTCATGATCCCGTCCGGGCCTTTTACATAATAGGACCCTTTGAAGTCTGTCGGTATGCCTATATTTTGCGGTATGACGATGCTGCTCGCGACTTGTTTGAGGCCGTTCTTGTCATACGCCTGCAAGCCCTTTTGGCCGAACAAAAAAAGATGCTCGTCCGCGACATAGACGCTGCCGCCGGTTTCATTCGACAGCTTCCACCTTACTTTACCCCGGCTGTCCAAACACCAAAGCCCGTCGTCAGTGGTCGTCACGAATACATTGCCCTGCTTGTCGGCTTGAATGCGGGATACGTTGCTTCTGAGCAAGTTGTCGGTCCCGAATGGAGACAGTTTCAATATGTCCTTGTTGGACCAGTTGATCACCCCGTTTTTTCCGATCGAGATCAAGCCTTGATCCGTTTCGACAATAAAATTGCCGTTAGCGTCTCCTGCATACTGGGAAAGAAACAAAGTAGATCTATCCGTAAAATGATATACCCAGTTAACCGTTCCGTCGGGTCTAAATGCAAATACGATTCCATGCGAATCGGTCCCGCGGTAGCTTCCTTTCCCTTCGAATACAAATATGGTGCCGTCCTGTCCCAAGGTGACATACTTGACGCCCGGAGGAGAAGGGATTTTATAGCTCCATTTGAGATGGCCATATCGATTTACCGCACTGATTCCTTCCGTATTCGTAAAATAAATCGTGCCTTCCGCATCTCTAACCATATTCCATGGTAAAGGCGCACCCTGAAAGATCTTCAGATCGAAGCTTTCGCTGCCTCTTAACTTCACGGGCTCCCGGGCATCGTTGTAGAACGGCAGCACTTTATCCGCATCCGCTGGGAGAACTGTCGGCTCGGCCTGGGCAACAGCAGGAAAAGCGACAATCCATACCAAACATACTAAAACCCATTTCAACATGATTTTCACAGAGCAGTACCTACTTTCTTTGGATGGTGATTTATGGATTTATGGGATCGGTATAGTACATTCGCTACGAATTACCTATTCCCTCTATATCGCCATCGACAAATTTCCGCAAGGCTGCCCATCCTGTTGCGCCCATTCCCGCCTTCCCTATACAATGTAAGCAGTACCGGATCGAAAAGGATGTGAAAGCAATTGGATTGCGAAGTGCTGACCGCGGGGTATTCGTACCATTCGAAGCCGTTCCGCTCCGAGGCTTATCCGGGACTCTCCAACTATTTGATCCGTTTCCAGTCCGAGGGCCGCTGCAAGGCGGTTGTCGACGGAACGCTGCGCCCGGTCGAGCCCGGAGACCTGCTGCTGCTGAAGCCGGGCGATCCGTACGAGCTGCGCATCGAAGCCGAGCTGCAGCCCTCGGGCGATACGGTCGTGGCCAGCGGCGACTATTATTTCTTCTGCCGGGGCCGATGGCTCGACGAATGGTGGGCCGAACGGAAGCGCCCCCGGCTCATGAACCTTCCGCTTCACGACAATTTGCTCTCGGTATGCCGGCAAATCGTGCTGGAGCATTACCGCAGCAAACGAAAATATACGGAAATCGCCGAGCATTACATGCGCATCTTCTGCCTGATCGTCGACCGTGAAATGACCGAGCACTCCGTAGGGACGGACGGCGGCAAATCGTTTCTGGCGCAGCGGATGCGCAACTATGTGGAAGAACACGCGCTGGAATCGTTTAAGCTAGAGGACGTGGCTAGGAGCGCCGGTCTCAGCCCGTCGCGCGCCGTCCATCTGTTCAAGGCGTGCTTCGGACAGAGCATCATGCAGTATGCGCTCCATATCCGTCTGTCGGTCGCCCGGGAGCGCATGCTGTACAGCCCGATGTCGCTCGAGCAAATCGCCGAGCTGTCCGGCTTCAGCAGCTACTCTTACTTTCACCGGACGTTCCGCGCCCATTACGGTACTTCTCCGAAGCGTTATCAGCAAGAACAACTGGGCCATTCGTACGGCGCGGCTGCCGAGCCGGAATAGACTAGACGTTTGAAGGAACCAGCTCTTATTCAGCCGAAATCCCCACCAGAGCAGACAATAGAAGCCGCAAACCGCCCTTATTTCGCATACGGGCGGGAACGAACAAGGGCCGCTCCAACACAGAGCGGCCCCGACGCTATTTAGATATCCTTCATAAACGGCACTTATCATCTCACGGATACTTCCTCCGTGGTGGAAAACGACTCAACCTCCTGCTCCTTCCCCGTCTCGCTAGAGCGGTATGCCGCATCCACCACGGCACATACGGACTGACCGTATATGCCCGAGATTCCTTCTTCCATACCATGCTCCACACAGTCCAGCATACTGTTCCATTGGGCGGCGAACGGCTCGGCGAATCCTTCCGTCGATACCGGCTCGTACGGCTGGTCGAAGGTGCCGATCCAAAGCCCTTGCGATCCGGTGATTTTGAGCTGCCCGCCCGTAAAGAGCAGCTCCGTTTCGTTGACCGCAACGTTGTTATAGCCGCACAGCGACACCATGGCCGGTACGCCCGACGAAGTCTGCATGAACAAGGAGGCGCTGCCTTCCACGTCTCCCCTTTCCCCGTAATAAGTCATGCTCGCCTTGACGCTTCGGATGGTCGTTCCGGTCAGCCATTGGATTTTGTCGATCGAGTGGCTGCCCAGATTGATAACGACTCCGCCCCCGGAGCGCGCCTTATCCAGAAACCAGCCCGGACGGTCGGGCAGGAAATAAGGATGGTGCCGCCTGTCGTTGATGGCGACCAACTGTCCCAGCCGGCCGGACTCGATGATTTCCTTCGCTTTGATGTTCGCCGCGAAAAAATGCTGCATGTGTCCGACCAACGCCTTCACGCCGTATTTCGCAGCTACCTCGTTAATCTCCGCACATTCCGCCGCATTGAGCGCCATCGGCTTTTCCAGCAATACATGGCACCCTTGCTCCATGCAAAAGATCGTCGCTTCCTTGTGCAAATGATGGGGCAGCGTCACGATCGCGATATCCGGCTTCTCCTGCGCAATCATAAGGCGGTAATCCTCATACACCGCCGCTCCGCTCGGCTCCGCCAGCACTCGCGCCCGCTCGGGGTCAATGTCGGCGATCGCCGTAAAAACGGTCCTTTCGCTTTCACGCAAGGCACGGACATGCAATTTGGCTATAATTCCGGCTCCGACGATAGCCGCTCTATATGTTTTCATAGTTGTCTCCTTCTTTCTTGCTGTAGGTTCAATCGACGACGTGCTCCAGATTCGGAATCGAGAACGTATGAATGCCTTGCCAGCGCTTCGATGGATAAAACATCTGTTCCGAGCTTCCGTCGGCACGCAGCTCGAATCCCGGATCATGCTCGGCGAGGACGATTGCCGTCTTTCCCTGTTCCTGCACGATGTTCCCGATCCTAAACCCGCTCGTGCTCCGATCCGGGTGAGTCACGATCACGTATTGCCCGATCGCCTCCGGCGGCACCGGGATGTCGGTTACAAGAGCGTCGTAAGCATCGCCCTTCGCTCGGCGCCAAGTATCGGTGATCGAGCCGGCGACCGTACCTGGACCCGTCAGCTCGCGAGCACCTTTCTTGAGCAGCGTCCCGCCGGACAGCGTCATTTCCCGGACCTGTCCGTTCACGAGCCGGATCAGCCCCATCTGCCCGCGCATGGTCACATCGCCCGCGACTAACGGCTGATCGGGGTGATGCGGATTGCTGAGCAAAATATCGGTGATATCGCCATAGGCGATCTTTACGGCTACGGCCCCTTCCGGCGCCTGCTCCGGCTTCAGCCGTTCTATCGATTCGATGCGCGGGCGCTCTCCGACATAAGGCTCCATCACCGTTACAAACGCGCTCTTCAGATTCGTACCGTCCCGCCGCAGCACGAGCTTCGGCATATCGTATTTGTCCGCTTCGTCGTTGTTGTCCTTCGTCCGGCCTATAACCCTGACCGAGCGCAGCGACGGGGAACGACCCAAATACAACTCGTTGCTGCCGGGCTCGAGCAGTCCGGTTATGCTCATATTCGTGCGCTTCTGGCCATCCTGCTCCGTCATGAGCGACAGCGTGTAACGGTCGCCCTCGAGCTGCGCCCGCTTCACATTGCGCACATGAATGTAACCCGGATAATGGCCTTCGGCGCGGCCGCTGTCACTGTTGTTCGCAGGCTCCACTACGTTCGTTCCCGGCGGCAGCAAATAAGGACCATAGTCCGTCAGCTGCATATCCGTCCGGAATACGGCATCCCGATTCGCATC
This sequence comes from Paenibacillus mesophilus, assembly GCF_005938385.1. Lineage (GTDB taxonomy): Bacteria > Bacillota > Bacilli > Paenibacillales > NBRC-103111 > Paenibacillus_AB > Paenibacillus_AB mesophilus. The sequence continues at coordinate 93,823 of NZ_VCRA01000012.1, read as the reverse complement.
TCCCTGCAGCGTGTACTCATGGCGGCTGCCTCCGGATACCCGGAACAAATCGAGCACGTAACCCCGCTCTCCCGTTCCGTCCGGGAACGGCACATACCACGGCTCGCGGCTGTACTCCTCGGTTCCCGGGTATGCCGATTCATAGCTGGCGCGCATCGCCTGGAAAGCGCCGGCGCCTTGAACGAACGCTTCCACATTGCCTCCGTTTTTGGACCGCTCGTTGCTGACCATGTTTTTGCTGTCGACAACGACCGTGTTGTGACCCATCGTCGACAACGTAAACCACCGGTACTTCGTATTGTGCGAGTACCCGAGATCCGGAAGCAGCTCCTGCCGATTGGCATACAAATTCAAATTCAGCGGGTCCCAATGCACATGGCCGTACTTCGGTTGGAAGCCCATATACAGCATCGTTTGACCGGGACCCTTCCCGCCCGTCAATCGGCCGATTCCTGTCGACGGCAATAGCAGCGGCCCTTCGTCCGTTTTCGGCTGGGATACCGAATCATAAGCCCACGTGTCCATCACGGGCAGCACTTTCCCGTCCGGATAGACGAGCCGTCTGCTTATATCCATCGCGCGGCCGATGATCGGAAACTGCTTCTCCATATCGAGATTATCGAAATGAAGACCCGTTCGCGGCGATATGTATCCGTCCGGGTCGCTCCAGCCGCGCAGCAGGCTCGTTACCTTTTGCAGCCCGTTGACCGTCTGAAGATGGTAGCTCTGCGTAACCTCCTGCCAGAACCCGTCGGACAGAAACATCCGGGCCGTAAACGATTCAAGCGATTCGGCGATGCGATGTATATAATCCGGCTCCCCGATCGCCTTGCCCACCGCAACGAGTCCCGTCCAAGGCTCCAGCGACATATTGCTGTACCGGTTTACATGCGTAAGCGTGTATTCGGCGGACGGGATGAACATGTCATGCACAATTTTCCGTTCGACATCTTCGCCCAAGGCGGCGCTCAACTGTTTGAACGCATCGGTCTTCTTCACCTCGACATACGCGTTCAGCAGCGGCCGCATTTGATTCAGATCGTTGTACCACCACCGGTCCCACACCCCTCCCCAATACGCGTAGGGCGGTCCGGAAGCTTTATTCGCCGAAGCGTTGATATGATTGGCGCCCCCGACTCGATCGACAGTCGGATTGTATCCTTTGTACGCATCGGCGAACCGGTTCAACAGACGCGCCGCACCGAGCGGATCGGTTCTGGCTATCGCCGCCGTTTGCGCTATCGCCCGCCCTTTCTGCAAATACCATTTATGCGCGGACAGGAAATATTTGCGGCCCGCCGCATCCTCGTGATAGGGAATGGTCACCGTTTCGCCAAGCGCATTGGTCGTAACAAGCTCCTTGTTTTCCGGAAATTTGGCGTTCGGGTATACGGTGCCGGTACGCTGCGCGATCAAGCTTTGCCCGTCTGCGGACAGCTGATACATCGACTGCGGGTACAGCTCCGGCATTTCCGGCAAGCCGACGAACAGGAAGCCGGGCTGCTCCGGAATAAGCGCCAAAGCGTTCCGGACATTCTCCGAAGGCTCCGACCAAGGAACGGAGCCTACATCATCCGGCGAAACCCTTTTTTCGTTCGCGGCAATTCCGGCGGCAATGGCGTGCTCCCTGTCGAAAGTCAGGATGGCGACCTTCGTCCCGGCAGGCGCGGCAGACGCGGCAGGCGAGAAGGCGATCATCAGCTGATACGTTCCGTCTGTCCTCGGCGCGGGATGCTGGAATGCAATCGCGGCGGACAGCCCGTCTCGCTCCCATGCCCCTATCGCCAACTGACTCCAATCGCCGCCGGGCTCCTTCCAGAGGAGCCGCATATCGCGCGCCGCCGCGTCCGCATAGGGCAGCAAAAGCTTCAACCGCTTGGCAGTAAATCCGGTATAGGCGAGCTCGGCCTTCATCGGGCTCCACACGGCATTCCCGCCGGCGGCAGGCGCGAGCCGTTCCGGTACGCGGGAGAAAAACAAACTGCCCAGACGTTCCTGGCCGATCACATCCCCGTTCAATCGCGCGGTCTGTCCGCCGTCATGCCAGTGGTACGAATTCCGGATCGGGACCCACGAATCGAGCGGGCGGCTGTACAAATTTTGTACATGGATTACGTTCAGTCTCCACTCCGTTCCGTCCGGCACACCGCCCGGCGATATCGCCGTAATCGGAATGGCCGCTTCCACATGAAGGGCGGCCTCGTCCGCAGCCGTACGGTATTGGAAAGCTTCGACCGTTCTCCGGCCTTGATCGGCGGAAGCGTTAATATCGTACATCGCGGGATTCCATACGGTTTGAATCGCGGGAGGCCGGGCGGACTCGATCGGTATTCGGACGGCATAGAAAGCCTCCCTCTCGCCCGCGGGACGGATGACGAGCTCGATCTGCGCCAACGTATCGGCCGCCGGACGCGCAAGCGTTCCGGATATATACAAATGCCGGTCATCGTATGCAGCGCGGTACTCCGCTTTATGAAGCGCCTCCTGTTCGTAGAAAGCGGTCGCGAAGCCGTTCAGTACGGCCGCCTGCCGCCATATCTCTTCATCCGGCCGTCCGTCGATGACCGGCGCCGTGCGGAGGCGCGGTACAATCGCCCATTTGTCCGCTTCAACCCGGATCGGGGCCGGCGCTGCATCCGCCCGACCCCCGTTACTTATTCGCACCATATGAGATTGACCCCCGACGGAAGTTAGAATCATCAAGGAAGAAACGAGAACAATCCATACTGCTTTCCACGGCTTTCCCATTTCATACAACCTCCTCAAACACCGAGAGGCCCTTCCCGGAGGGAGCAATCGCCGCCCTGCTTTATTTCAATACGTTCGCCAACTGCTGGTCCAGCTTCTCCCCGGCTTCGCGCAGCGCCGTATTCGTATCCTTCGTGCCGAGCACGACGTTCTGATACGCGTCGAAGAAAGCCGTATGTCCCGGCGATTGCCCTTTCACTACTTCAACCTTGGTCAGCGCGGACGGCGCGAACTTCTCGGGCAGCAGCGCTTTCACATTTTTGTTTTTCAGCGTAGGCACGTCTTGACCGAACTGGGACATTCCCGCTACCCGGTCTTTCAGAATCGGCAGCATCCCTTTTTTGGCCAAGTGGCTTTGGAACTCCTCCGTCGTCAAGTAAGCGATTACATCGAAAGCGTCTTCTTTATGCTTGCTCGTCTTCGTTACGTAGAAGTAAGTCGGATACGACTGCGGACCTACACCCGGCTTATCCGCCAGCTGCGGGAATGTGGCGATGTCCCAGTTGAACTGGTCTTTCAGCGTGGAGAGCGACAGAACTACGAAATGCAGCAGCATCGCCGCGCTTTGATCCTGGAAAAACATTTTTTGCTGGGCGGCCAATGCCCAGTTTTGGGCGGTCAGCTCGTTGTTCGGTATTTTCGCGACGCTCGTAAGCAGCTCGAACGCTTTCTTGAAGTTGTCCGTCGTAAAAATCGATTTCTTCGTAGCCGGGTCGAGATAAGCGGCGGAGTATTGATTCAGCACGATGTTGGCGGACGACGACATGACGAGCCCGTTGTACTTCACGCCGCCTTCGGAGCGCGACAGCCTCTTGGCCAAATCTTTCAGTTGGTCCCATGTCAAGCCGTCCTTCGGATATTCCACCCCGAATTTGTCGAAAAGGTTTTTGTTGTAGAACAGCCCGAGCGTATTCGTAAATACCGGAAGCCCGTACATGCCGCTATTCGCGAAGCCTTTCTGCAGCTCCACCGCCGACGGCTCCAGCTTGGACAGGTCATACTTGCGCGTCTTGATCAGCTCGGAAATATCGTACTGGTAGTTGTAAGTCGTCAGCGTATCGGCTTGGCCGATCGACATGAACATGACATCGATCGTCTGACCGCTCGCGACTACGTCCGCCACTTTATTGCTGCCGGCCGGCAGATGCTTGACGGTAACGTGCGGAAACTTCTTCTGGATCATCGTACCGAACGTATCCATGAAAGTCTGGTCGTAATCGGCCACCTGCGAGTAGAACACCAGCTCGACAGGTTCTTTCTTCTGCTCGGCTTGTTTAGCAGCGTCCTTCCCCGCCTCGGGCGCCGCCGTACTCGGCGTTTTCCCGCCGGAGCAGGCCGTCGCGAATACGGCCATGGCGGCAAGCAGCAAGCCTATCTTTCTTTTGTTCCCCATCATATGGATTCAGCCCCCGTGAATGGATTTGCGTATCATTTTTCTTTTTCCGGTTGTTTGGACAAAACTTGAATCAGCCGGTCGCACAGCTCGTCTTCGTCGATCAGATCGGCCCAGTACGCTCTCAGCTGGTTGGATAAAGCCCGGATCATCCCATACGGCAAGTTCAAATCGGCGATCTTCCGAAGCGATGCCATCACTTCGCGGAACATCATATAGCGGGACGGGCGGTACAATGCCGTCTTCTCGATATGGATAGGAAGCGTCCCGAGACTCGGTATGCTCATCGTATGGCTGCGGATGAAGCTCTGCGCTTCCTCCGATGTCAAATAATCGACGAGCAGCATCGCCTCTTCTCTGTGCTTCGTATTCCGGCTAACCCCGACTCCGAGCGCTATGGCAAGCGTCCGCGATTCGTGGATGAACGGTATCGGCGAAATGTCGTACTCGATATCCGACTCGCTCCAGCCGTTCAACCCGATATAGCTGTTCAGCGTCATCGACACTTTGCCTTCCATGAACATCCGGTCGATATCGTCGTTGTCCTCGGACAAATAGAGCGGAAGTGCTTTTCGGTTATGAAGGATGCTTTTGACGATTTTCATGCTTTCCAGCATTTTCGTGCCGCGAATGTCTCTCAGCCCGGAGCCGTCCCACTCGAACCGTTCCATGCTTTGGAGCAGAAATACCGGCCAGCGGTTCTCGCTCGGGATATGGAAGCAGAAGCCGTACCGGTTTTTGCCGTCCGACAGCTTCTCGGCATTGCGCAGCAGTTCGTCCCAAGTCCAGCTGCCGTCGGGCTCCAGCAGCCCGCATTCGCGGAAATGGGCCCTGTTGTAGCAGAGCACGATCGGGGAAAAAATGAGCGGCTGCAAGTAAAGCCCTTCGTCCGTCTCGAACAGCTTCGTCACTTGCGGATACAGCTCCGGCTTCTCTTCGAGCTTCTCCAAGTGCCGCGACATCCCTCTACCGGCCATCTGCCAATATTGATTGTTCTCGAGCAGCAATAAATCCCCCGCGATGCCCCCGGTTTGTTCGAAGAATCCGTCGATCCCGACGACCTTTACAGTCTCTACTTGGATCCATGGATATTGCCGATGAAACCCGTCCAGCAGTTGTTGCAGTTTCAGGTTGCGAAAGGGCAGCGAATTGCTCAGCAGCTTCAGCTTGACGGGAGGCCGTCCTGCGGCTACCCGGTTGCCGACTCTCGGTACTTTATCGATCCAGCCCTCCCGCACGAGCTGCGCAAGTCCGGTCCGAATCGAGTTGTTGCTCATGCCGAACCGCTTTACGAGATCTTTCTCGGATGGCAGGCAGTCCCCCGGCGCATAAACTCCGTTTATAATTTCGTTACGCAAAGCAAGCACCATCTGCTCCAATTGCCGGTTGAATTGTTCTTTCGTCGGTCTATGTCTCATCGCTCATTCGACTCCCCAGTGCATTCGTATTGCCTCTAGTTTACCATGGTCTTATCGTTTATCGCTCCCCTCACCTCGGACCGCCCTCTACTTCTTAAAACTGGTTCATAAAATCAGTAAAGTTTACAGGTCAATGGGCATTTCCCTGCATTTTCTTTGATTCCCCTTCATTTTATTTCGGTTTGAAATCGTTGTCAATTTTTATTTTTAAGAATCAATTAATATTTTTAATTATTTTATGAACCAGTTTATAGTTGATTTAGACCGGCTCACAAACTCGATATGCTACAAGGCAGCCCGCCACAGCAGGAGCAAGAGGCACTGATGATCGATAAGGGGCTTTCGCTAAACGTACTACGCCATGCCCCGAATCGCTCGCCCTAACGTAAAGAAAACCGCTGGAGAACACGCTCCAGCGGCAGTAATTTGATGAATCATTAACATAACGGGACTACTATCCACTAAACATCTTATTGCCGCCATTGTAGCATAAAATCTATAGTTCACCGCACCGTAGTTCCGCTAATAACGAAGCAAGCCGTGAAGTAGCCTACTCAGCGGAATTCGGCTCCGCTATCGAAACAAAAAAACCGGAGGCATTAAGCCAACCGGTTTTCCTTGATCCATTTCATGCTGTTCGCAAGCGCCACGAACGGGGCATTCTGCGTGCTGTCCTGCTCGTAAATCAACCATTCCGCTCCGGCCTTGTCCGCCGCGTTCGCGATCGCGAGCAGATCGACTTCGCCGCTTCCGAGCTCGACCGTCAGCCACTTGCCTTCCTCCGTCTTGCGCAGATCCTTGAAATGGACGAGCGGAATGCGGCCCGCAAACTTGCCGATGTACGATACCGCATCGTAGCCGGCGGCGTGCACCCAAGCGGAATCGAGCTCCACCTTCACCGCATCTGCAGAAGCCGTGCCGAACAAAGCGTCGAGCGCCGTTTCTCCGCCGACACGCTCCTCGAGCTCGAACGCGTGGTTATGGTAGCCGAAGGCGATCCCTTGCTCGGCGCATTTGCGGCCGATTTCCTCGAGCAGTCCGAACGTGTTCTTCCACGCCGACTCACTGTCCCGGTATTCCTTGCCCAGTCCCGGGCAGACGATATACGAGCTGCCGATCGTCTTGTTGAACGCGATCTCTTCGTCCAGCGCGTCTCTCAGACGGGCGATGCCGACATGGCTGCCGATCGCCTGCAGTCCAAGCTCGTCAAGCAGCGCTTTCAGCTTGTCCGCTTCCATGCCGCCGTACCCGGCGAACTCCACACCGGCGAATCCTTCCTCCGCCACCTTGCGCAATGCTCCGGCGAAGTCTTTCGCCGTTTCTTCGCGAAGCGTATACAATTGAACCCCGATTTTCCAGGAACTCATGACCGGTCACCTCTTCTACGATATTCTCGTTTCCATCTAATCATAACGGGCTTCCTGTGTACATGCAGGAAACCAAGAAAAGATGGCAGATCTGGCTATCATCGGTGAACCGGCACTGTCAATAAGAGGAGCGTCGCACGCAAAAAGATCCCGCACCGAACAAAATTCGGCCGGGACCCATGCTGACCATTTAAGCGGAATGCTCGCGAATCGCCGCATTGATCCGTTCGCGGCAATCAAGCAGCCACGCGGCATCCTGCGGATAGACATCGAACGTAATCGGCGCGCCGGCACCCTGCTCCATCAAGGCGAGCGTCTTATCGCGCCCGATCAGCGACTCGAGCAGCGTGAGCGCGCGCAAATCCTGCAGCGCCTCGCGGAATACTTCGAACCTCAGCGACTCGACCGGCTTGCCGTCCTCTCCCGGGTACACGACGAACGGGTCTCCCGCCGGAAACGCGAAGTTCGCGTCCGTATTGCGGTACGGATCGATCGGGAAGCGGGAATATTGGGCGTACCAGAAATTGTAGCCCCAATGCAGGAAGCCGGCGATTTGGAACTTGTACAGCTGCAGTCCGAGCACCCGGTTGCGGGCGGAAGGCATGCAGATGAACCGGTTGGCCACTTTCTTGTACTGCGAGCAGCAATAATACGTCCATAGGCCGGGCACTCCGTTCTCGAGGAACGGCTCGATATGGTTGGTGGCCGGAATCGGCGTAGGTACGAGCCCTTTGGCGTAAAAGTCGTAGCTGGAAAGGGCGTCGATAGACGGATAATCGCCGACAAACTGCTTCAACCAGCTGCTCGCGCTCTCGTACCACGGAATATGATCCGTATGCGGCTCGTCGGATACGTGGAAAAACACTCTCTCCCCGAGTCCGTTCTCTTTGATAAAGCCGACCAGCTCCGGTAAAAACTGCGCCAGAAATCCTTTGTACTCCTCGCCCGTAGCATCGGTATCCCAGCCGAAAATCCGCTTCGTCCCGCCGTTCTCGCGTGCCTCGATTTTCGGCGCGTGCTTGGCGCCCCACTGCGTGAACAGATGGGACATCTCGAAGTAACGGACGCCGTTCCGGTCGCACATGTCTACCCATCGTTTCAATTTATCGAAACCGAACCGGTAGGCGGAGCCGGACTTCTCTACGTCCACAAGCTGGACGGTCGGCCTTTCGCCTCCCACCTGCGTATCCAGCGGCGGAGTGAACAGAGGCGTCAGCAGCATGTTGATGCCGTGGTCGACCGCCGTCTTCACATAGTGCTCGACGATTTCCCAATAGCGCTCGCTGAACACTTCAACTCCGTAATAGGTAGCCAGGCAATCGGTATGGAACCATTCGGTATGAATCAGCTTCTGCTCCGGCAGCGCGGCGGCCAGTACGTCCAGCTCGAACGTTTCGCGCGCCAGCTCCTGATCGTTCTGGTTCAGGAACACGATCGTAATCGGGTACGTTCCGGGACTCACATTACTGTTCAAGTCGACCGTGACCCATACCGAGCGCCACTGCTTCGGGTATCCGGTTACGCCTTCGGACTCCGTTACGGGCTGCAGCGGATCGGGATACAATCCCGGTACGGAGCGAAGCAGGTTATCGTCGTGATCGTGGTAAATCGGCATTTCGGCCGGCACGAGCCCGACCGTTCTTGTAACTACGCGGGAAGCGAGTTCCGATTCGACGCGCAGCTTCAAATGTTTGACGAGCCGTGCGGAACGGTAGGCAACCTGGAATGAAACCGTTTCCTTTTGCAGCGCCGATACGCGGCGAAATTCGGCGGCTTGCAGTTCCTCGTCGGCGAATACTTTCTCGAGCGAGCTGATGATGCGGGTAGCGAAGGTTGGTTCGACGGCTGACAAAGAAAGCTCCTCCTTCAAATCCATTCGATTTGGCATGTAAATGAAACGAAATGAAATGAAAAGATCAAAACTATTCATCGTCATCATATCACAGCCCGCTATCCGAATCCATATGATCTTTGCCGGTAAGACACCACAGTTCCGCTCGACATACAGCAAGAGGACGGCATTCATGCCGTCCCCCCGCCTAATCGTTATTTATTTGGCAGACGCGATTGACACCCGCATTCCTGTCCTGGGATGGAGTGATCAGAGAAGCCCCTGCCTTTGGCTTGAGGAGTCGTCACTGATAGGATCTGTTCGAATCCGAATAAGTAGCGAAATTATACGGCTGTTGCTGTTGTTGCTGTTGATAGAAAGCATTCATGCCCATGCTATGCGCAGCTTGTTCGAGCTGCTTGCAAATTTGGGAAACTTGCTGCAGCTGCTGCATCGCCGTTTGGTGTCCTTGCAAAGCGGTTTGAATGATTTGGGTTGCCTTATGCTCTCTTTGAGCCAGCTGCTCAAGCTGCATTGCGTTTTGCTGTTCTTGCTGCAGCAGTTGCTGATACATTTGTGTGGCTTGCTGCGTTTGATTCATCATTTGCTGGATCGTTTGCTCGCATTGGCGGATTTGATTCGTGATGTTCTGGTTCTGGTACATCGGTCGTCCTCCTCGGTATTTGTATTATAGTACCTCTAGTACCGCGTATTATTGTCTTCAACCGGCTTCTTTTTATGCAGTTGTAAAGCGCGAGAGCGGTAAAAACTGTCTGTGACAAAGCAGCAATGCACCCGCCAAATGTAGAACCTACAGTAAATGCAACAAGAAATAAGCAAACAGCGAGCAATAACTGGAAAACCTCCAGCTTCATTCGTCAAAAATCGAGGCCAAAAAGCAATTTTGATAAAATATACTGCACGTTTGAGACTGTCGATTAACTGAAAGCGAAGCGAAAGCACGCCGTTCCAAGTGAAAAGATACCTTCTTTTACTCAGACAGCTTGTTTTAAAGTCCTTGATTTATCAAAGATTAGCGGTTGGAATAGTGAAGCTTACGAAGCTAGCTTTCTGTCGAAAGCTCTTAAATCCAAAACTCGCCAGAAGGTATCCTTTTCACTTTCCACTCCTTTACTCACGAGTTAATCGACAGTCTCGGTTTTCCAGTTAAAAAACCTTCTGATCGAAGCCTTTTAGATGGTGCAGAAACTCACTCTAGTTTTTCAAGCTTGCGCGAAGTTGAACTTTTCTGAATATATTGACAACCGGACACAAAATGAATATGATGTTTCAAACGACCAAAACGATGAACCGGAGAAGTAACCCGACCGCGCAGCGCACAGAGAGCCGTCCCTTGGCTGGGAGGATGGCGGCTGCCGCCGGAAGAAAGACACCGGCGAGTTCCGCCTGAACGATCGCTTCGCGATTCCATTAGGAGCGGACGCACCCCCTGCGTTACGGGGTTCGAGCGATCGCGCGCGCAGCGCGATAATCAGGGTGGTACCGCGAGCGGGTTTGGACCTCGTCCCTTTTAGGGGACGGGGTCTTTGTGTTTTCTTCTTCTCGGTGGACTATGCTTCCGGAGCTTAGCTTCACTTTTGGGAAGATTTTCGGGGTCCCCGAAAAGTACTCGGAATACGCTGCAACGCTTCGCTTCACTTTTTGGGGCGATTTAGGGGGGCTCCCCCGAAAGTAATCGGAATAAGCTTCGAAGGTGCACTTCACTTTCGGGGGACCTTTTTGGGAGGTGATGCACATGGACGATGGCGACGATGATGATGATGATGACAACAACAACTTCTTTTTGCGCACTATCAAATTGAACAGTAGGGAGTGTTTCTCATGCAAACTCATGCGTCTCACCGGATCCGTGTGCTCTGCTCCCGGATCTCCGAACATTTGGAACAACCGGTAACCGTACAAGGCTGGGTGCACGGCATCCGCAATCTGGGCCAGCTCGCGTTCGTCAATGTGCGCGACCGGAGCGGCATCGTGCAATGCGTCTTCGAGGGAGAATTGGCCGAAACGCAGCTTACTTTGGAGTCGGTCGTGTCCGTAACCGGCGTCGCCGTCGAAGCGCCGAAAGCGCCCGGCGGTGTCGAAGTTAGAGCTTCCGCCGTCGATTGCATAAGCGCCGCCGCGGCACCTCTGCCTTTCGAAATCAACAAAAAGACGATCGGCGCGAGACTGGACACGATGCTCGACCACCGGGTGTTGTCGCTGAGACACCCGCAGGTGCACGCTACTTTCCGGATTCAGGCCGCTCTGGCCGGCGCTTTTCGCGATTACTTGTCCGCACGCGGCTTTACCCAAATTTTCACGCCGAAAATCGTGGCGTCCGGCACCGAGGGAGGCTCGAACCTGTTCCCGGTCGACTATTTCGGCCGTCCTGCCTATTTGGCCCAGTCTCCCCAATTTTATAAGCAGATGATGGTAGGCGCCGGGTACGAGCGGGTATTTGAGATCGCCCCCGTCTACCGGGCGGAAGAACACAACACATCCCGCCATCTGAACGAATATGTCTCGCTGGACGTCGAAATGGGCTTTATCCGCTCGGAAGAAGAGCTGATGGACCTGGAGCAGGAAATGCTTCGATATATGCTCGAGAAAGCAGCCGCCGAATGCGAGGCCGAGTTTGCGCTGCTGGGGGTGGAGGTTCCCGTGCCGCACGACATTCCGCGAATTCCGGTAGCCGAAGCACAAAGCATTTTGCTGCGGAAATACGGCAAGACGTCCCCTAAGGGAGACCTCGACCCGGAAGGCGAAAGGCTCATCTGCCGATATGCGTCCGAACAGAATAGGCCGGCGTTCGTATTCATAACGCGCTACCCGCGCGAAATCCGCCCGATGTACGCGAAGCCCGCGCCGGAGGACGCGACACTGACCGCTTCCTTTGACCTGATCTTCAACGGGCTGGAAATTACGACCGGAGGTCAGCGCATTCACGACTACTCCGAGCTGACCGCTTCGATGCGCGGACGGGGACTGAACCCGGAGCATTTCTCCAGCTATCTCGATCTGTTCCGTTACGGCATGCCGTCCCACGGCGGGTTCGCGATCGGCCTGGAGCGCCTCACCTCCCGCTTGCTCGGCCAGCCCAACGTACGCGAAGCGTCGGCGTTTCCGAGAGACCGGACGCGGTTGACGCCTTAGTATGCTGAACCTACTGCCTAAACAATCAGCTTTGGGACTCCTCTGGAGTCCCTTTTGCTTCGGATCATCCCAACTTTTTACTATTAATAGTGACAATTGGTAGGATTAATATGTATAATTATCCCATATCAGAAAAGGAGTGGTGGTATTGAAAAAGTATATGATCGGAGCGCTGTTCGGACTTCTTTTATCGCTTTCCGTCTCCGTCTACGCCGAAGAAATCAAAAGCGCAATAGGTGCGGTAATTGACGGCGAGCTTCCCGTAAGCGTCAATGGAGAGAAGTTGGACCATAAAGCTATTACGATTGCAGGCACCTCTTATTTACCCGTGCGGGAATTTGCCGAAAAGACCGGTTACGACGTATCGTTTTCCGCGGGGGCCGGAATTTCACTGGAAAGAAAAGCGTTCGAGCTGCTTGACCCCATCAAAGTGGGAAAAAGCTTTCTGACCCAAAAGGCCGTGGAAATGGGAGCGTTCAACATTCCGGATATAAAGACGGCAAACGACGCGGAAAAGAAAAAATACAACCAAATGAAAATGCATCTCCGAATTCAAATGGAATTGTCCAAAAACAACGATTATTTAGCGAAAAACGCCCTCTTCTATAACGATATCCAAAAAAGCGAGAAAATCGAGTACTTGCAGTACGTGCTTGGCGCCATGGAAAAAAACTTGAACCAAATCAAGGCCGCCGCTTCCAAGTCGGAGGTGGAAACTTACGAAAAATACGTATCCGCCCTGCAGAACGAATTGACCAAGACGGTCCAAACCGCGCCGTCCCCAAACGAACCCTCAGTCGGTTAACGGTCATGTGAGCAAGCAAAAAGGGGCTTCGGCGAAGCCCCTTTTGCTTACAGCCGCCTCTGATGCGGGCGGCAGGACCGCACTCCCAAAGTCCTCATTCCGCCCGAGCCTTATCCCAGTCCCCATCCAAAGCTCCTCTGCATCCGCCAGCTCTCTTCACTTGTAATGCCCCCCAATCATTTTCGACCTGCGCTGCGCCTGCCCGGCCGGGGTGACCGACGAAGCCCGCATGATCGACGTGTTCCCGAACCGGCTCTTGATCTCGTCCGTAGCCCGCTCCAGCGCCATCTTCTTCTCGCGGTCCGGAAATACGGTCATCTGGTACGTTTCATCCGACGTCAGGTCGCTGAGCGTCACGCCGACCTTTCTCACCGGCTTGCCGTTCCACTGCTTCTCGAATATTCGGCATGCCACCTCGTACACTTCTTCCGTCAAGTTCGTATTGTGCGGCATCTTCATCTGCCGGAAAAAGCCCGTAGGCCGGTCGAAGTCCGCCCCCTGGCACCCCGCCGAAACGACTTGGCCCATCAGCCCTTTGGAGCGGCAGCGCTGGCAGACGAGCTCCGACAGCTCCAGCAGGACGACCTTCAGGTCATCCATCGTCCGGTAATCGACCGGCAGCGTCATCATGTGGCCGATCCCCTTCTGCTGCCCGACAAGTGTGTATGGCGATACCGGCGATTCATCGTGGCCGTTCGCGATCCGCCACAGCACCTCGGCGTTAATGTCGCTGTTTCTCCCGAATTTCCGTCCGAGACGCTCCTGCAGCTTCTCGAGCGGAATGCGCGCCAGCTCGCCGATCGTCGTAATCCCCATCAAGTTGAAATGCTGCGTCATCCGGGAGCCGACCATAAACATTTTGTTGATCGGAAGCGTCCAGAGCGACTTCTCCAACTCGTCCTTGCGCAGATAGTAGATGCCGGACTCGACCTTTTTGGCATAGTTGTCGCAGGCCGTTTTGGCCAAAATTTTGTTCTCCCCGATCCCCACCCGGGTCCGCACCTTCGTTTCGTTCCACACCTGGGCTTGAATCGCCCTGGCGATCTCTTCCGGATCGCCGCCGTATAGACCGAGGGAGCCCGTAACGTCGATAAACTGCTCGTCGATCGAGTAAGGCTCGACCAAATCCGAGAACCGTTCGTAAATGCGGGTGATTTGAAGGGACACGTCGATATAGTACTGCATGCGGGGCTTCACAATCTCCAAGTGCGGACATTTCGCGAGCGACTCCCGGATCGATTCCGCCGTCGTCACCCCGAACGATTTGGCAATCGGGCAAGCCGCGAGAATGATGCCGCTGCGCCGCTCCGGATCGCCGGCCACCACGACGGGCTTATTGCGAAGCTCCGGCCGCGTGGCCTTCTCGACGCTCGCATAGAAGCTTTGGCAGTCCGCGAGGAAAACGACTCTCGATTTGCCGGGTTCGCCCTTCATCGGTCATCATCGCGAGCGGAAAGATTGCCGAGGTAATAGTCGGTAAGCAGCTCCAGCTCGCCTTCGAACGTCCCCCATCGGAGAGCGAACGCATGGCGTTCTCCGCGGTAATCCGCAACCCGGGTTATCCATGCGGGATCTCCTTCCTCTTCGCCCAGCCTCAGTCCGATCGTACGGAATATGGAACCGATTTTGGCCACGTCCGCGTCGATTCTGGTTATCGCGCGCTGGGCGACCGCCGCATACGGACTGCGGTATTCATAAAGCTTGCTTTTCTCGAACACCCTTTTGTCGCATTCGAAGTTGGACCGGACAACGGGAAGGATCATCATGTTGCGAATCAATTGCTTTACGTCCGGTGATGAAATAGTACGCGAGTGGATCTGCACGGACATCTTGTAGCACCTCCGTTATAATACGAACGTATGTTCTTATTATAATCCGAATGCCCGCGATTATACAAGATGGAGAAAATTCCTCTGACAGGCGCAATCCCGCAGGCGCAAGCCGGCGGGATGAGCGTCAACTCAATATACTTTTTGCGCGTCCCGGTCCGCCTTCAAAATTTCCACCGCTTCGCGGAAACGGAGCGAATGAATAATTTCCCGCTCTCGCAAAAACTTCAAGCCGTCCTGCAGGTCGACGTCGTCGGTCATATCGATCAGCCACTGGTATGTCGCCCGCGCTTTCTCCTCAGCCGCTATGTCCTCGTACAGGTCGGCGATCGGGTCGCCCTTCGCCTGAATATAGGATGCGGTCCAAGGCACGCCGGCGGCGTTCTGATAGAACAGCGCGTGGTCGTGGCTGGCAAAATTCGCGCCCAGGCCTGCCTCTTCCATTTGCTGCGGCGAAGCGTCCTTCGTCAGCTTGTAAACCATCGTGGCGATCATCTCTAGGTGGGCAAACTCCTCCGTTCCGATATCCGTCAGCAACCCGATCACCTTATCCGGAATCGAGTACCGCTGATTCAAATAGCGCAGCGCCGCAGCCAGCTCCCCGTCCGCCCCGCCGTATTGCTCAAGCAAAAATTTGGCCATACGCGGATCGCATTTGCTTACCCTCACCGGATACTGCAGCTTCTTCTCATAAATCCACATGTATACCGTTCCTCCGCCCTGCTCTGCTTCCGCATGGTCGCATCGCTTATGCTCGTCGTACCGTTTATGTGTAGGCCGGCCGCACGGGGCGCCCGACAAAGGCGGACAGCCTTCAGACTTGCCACGGCCAAGGATCGTTTTTCCAATCCCACGGGTACCGGCTGAAGCTATGTCCGTATTGCAGCAGCGGACCGAACTGCTGCTCGAAGTCGAAGGCGATCTGCCGCCGGAGCATCGCCATCTGGTTGAACTGCTGGATCGCATTCATATCGTCGGGATGCGTGTCGAGGTAAAGGGTCAGCTCGATCAGGACGAAGTCCGTCTCCTGCAGCCTGCACATCAGCTCGTAATATTTCGGGTCGACTGTGTTCTCCATCACTTAACATCTCCTGCTCTCGTAGGGGCTGTAATAGGCCGGCCACAGCGTTCCGAGCCTTAGCGCCTCACTCGGGGTAAACTGCGGCAAATCCGGAGGCTGGAACGGCATCGTCAAGTTGGGCGGTATGATATAGGTTTTCACTCGTACGGGCGGACACGGATCGAACGGGCCGACAAACGGACGGTACGTTCGCAGTTGCGGGTTGATCAAGTTGATTCCTCCTTTACGAATTGGCTGCCATGCAAAGTCCTCTCCCCTAGTGTATGACAATAGCCTAGTCATGTTTCCTGCTTTACCCATAAGGTACTTTCATAGAACAAGCGTCTATGTAAACCTCGTTTCGCTTTAGTTTTTTAGTGAACTTACCCATTTTTTATCGATAAAAAAACTCCCGTCGCAAGGGACGAGAGGCCGAACTTTTAAATCTTTTTGACAAACTCGGATTTTAACTTCATCGCTCCAAAGCCATCGATTTTGCAGTCGATATCATGATCTCCGTCAACCAAACGTATATGCTTTACTCTTGTGCCCATTTTGATAACCGATGAGCTTCCTTTTACTTTCAGGTCTTTGATTACGGCTACAGAATCGCCGTCGTTTAAAATAGTTCCATTCGCATCTTTGACAACCTTTTGATCTTCGCTTTTGTCGGGTTCCGATCCCGATATCCACTCATGGGCGCATTCCGGGCACACCAACTGGCTTCCATCTTCGTATGTGTATGAAGAATTGCATTTCGGGCAATTTGGCAACGCAGACATGGTTCATTCTCTCCTTTTCGTCCATAATACCTCTTTCCTTCGCCTTCATCAAGCTTGGCCTCATCCGCCTCATCCGCCCAGCTATCGGCAAAAGAACGGAACAAGTCCCCCAGAAGTGAAGTTCTGCTTCGTAGATTATTCCGATTACTTCTGGGGGAGCCCCCGTTATCCGCAGAAATTGGCTTCGCATAATTTCCTAAACAGGCAAAAAACCCGGAAAGCACGTCTCTCCGGGTTTCACGCTTCGCCTGGGAAGCTTCCTTATTTCTTCAAGCTGTCCCACGTTTTCTGGAATTCGTCGAACATTTGCTCCTTTGTCATCTTCTTGGCGACATAGGCTTGCATCGCATCGGCGAACTTCTTGCTCGACGCTTCGCCTCCCGGGAACTTGAACCAGTTCCAGCTGAGCGTCTTGTTGTCCTTGACGTATTTCATAATATCCGCGGCCAAAGGTCCGAGCGTCGCTTCGTCGGCCGTAATCGTTTTGAACGCCGGGATGAACTTGAACTCTTGGGTAATATATTTTTTGCCGACGTCAGACGTTACCATCCAGTTAAGGAACTTCTTCGCCTCGTCCTTGACGGCGGAGTTTTTGTTGATGACCCAGTTGTTCGGTACGCCTACCGGCAGCTTGTCGCTTGCCGCCGCGTCATCGCTGATCGGCATCGGCAGGAAGCCTACCTTCAGGTTCGGGTTCGTCTTGGTCAGCTGCACCTGCGTCCAGTTGCCCTGCTGCGTCATAGCCGCCTTGCCTGTCGCGAACGTCGTTACTTGCGTGTTGTAGTCGGTTTGCAGCGGGTTGGCGTTGCCGTATTTCAGCTGCAGGTCGAACAGCTTCACCCAGTTGTTGAACGTTTCGTTGCCGGCGATCTTCGCCGTGCCTTTATTCAAGCCGTCGATGAACGTATTCGGGTTCGACTGGTAAGCGAACGGAAGGTTGACGAAATGGTTGCCGAGCACCCACCACTCGCCGTAGCCGTTCACGAATGGCGTAATGCCTTTCGCTTGCAGCTTCTTGGCCGCTTCTTCCAGCTGGGTCAGCGTCTTCGGCAGCTCGGTGATGCCGGCTTGCGCGAACAGCTCTTTGTTGTAGATGAAGCCGTAGCCTTCCAGGTTAAGCGGTTGACCGTACAGCTTGCCGTTTTTCGTCATCGGCTCCTTGGAAGCTTCGACGAGGTCTTTCACCCAAGGCTGGTCGGACAAATCTTCCAGATGCTCGAGCCACAGATCGAGATCGGTGAAGCCGCCGTTGTTGAAAATGTCCGGCTTGTCGCCGGAGCTGAACTTCGCCTTCAGCGCCGCGCCGTAATCGGCTCCTCCGCCGACCGTGTCGATCTGGATTTTGACGCCCGGATTTTCTTTCTCGTATTCCTTCGCGAGCTTCGCCAGCTGCTCGGCGATTTCCACCTTGAACTGGAACATTTTGATCGTTACGTTTTTCTTTCCGGCGTCGCCGCCCGTACCGGTTCCGGAAGCTTCTTCTTTTTTGCTGCATCCCGCAGCTACGATGGAGACAAGCAGGACGGAGATCAAGCCGAGAAACGCGAAACGTTTGTTCATCTAAAGTTCCTCCCTTTTTGTAAGTTGCCCCGAATTTGATTTGGTATTTCTATCTGCATTGTAAACCGCCTGCCCCTGCGACCGACACGTACGCCGATGAACGAATAGGTGGAATTTTGTGAACCGCTTAGGAACTTTATCGGAATTACCACTATGACTGACCGTTACTCCGTAAAGTTCCTTACCCTTTCACCGAGCCGGCCGTAATCCCTTCGATAATGTGGCGCTGCATCGCCAGGAAAAACAGCACGATCGGCGTAACGCTGAGCACGAGACCGGCCAGTGCCAAATCCCACTGCTTCGTATATTGCCCGAAGAAGGAATACGTCGCGAGCGGAATCGTCCGCAAATCCGGGCTCGACAAGATGAGCAGCGGCAGCAGGAAGTCGTTCCAGATCCACAAGCTGTTCAGCAGCACGACCGTTACGGTCATCGGCTTCAGCAGCGGGAATACGATCCGCCAGAAGACGCCGAACGGCGAGCAGCCGTCCACGACCGCCGATTCCTCGATTTCGCGCGGGATCGACTTGACGAAGCCGTGATACAGAAACAGGTTAAGCGATACCCCGAACCCGAAATAACAAATGACGAGTCCGGGAATGCTGTCCATCAAGTTCAGCCAATCGGCGACGCGGACGAGCGGGATCATGACCGACTGGAACGGAATGACCATCGCCGAGACGAAGCCGAGAAACAGCAGCTTGTTGAACCGGCTCGGCACGCGGACCATCCGGTAGGCGGCCATCGCGCTGATGACGACGAGTCCGACGTTGCTCGCGAGCGTAATGATGAGCGAGTTCGCGAATACTTTAGGAAACTTCGTAATTTCCCATACGCGGGAAAAATTTTCGAAGTGCAGCGATTTCGGGAGGCCGGCGGAATTGACGAGCAGATCCCCGAAGCTTTTCACCGAGTTGACGATGACGAAATAGAACGGGACGAGGAACAGCAGAGCGAGCGCCAAAGCCAGCAGCTCCAGGACAAGCGTGCGGGACGAGTAGTTCGAACGGGTCTCCATCACACCTCCACCTCCCTTTTCTTCGTAAAGCTGACCTGCAGCAAGGTCACGAGAGCGACCGCGGCGAAGAAGATGACCGATTTGGCCGAGCCGAGGCCGAGCATATTGTTGCGGAACGCATCCTGGTAAATGTTCAGCGCGATCGATTCCGTCGAGCCGAACGGACCGCCCTTCGTCAGCGACATGTTCAGGTCGAACATTTTGAACGCCCAGGAGATGGCCAGGAACAAGCAGACCGTAACGGCCGGCATAATGAGCGGAACCGTAATTTGCCGCAGCATCTGCATCCGGCTGGCCCCGTCGATGCGCGCCGCTTCGATGACGTCCTTCGGCACGTTGTTCAGAGCGGCGATGTAGATAATCATCAAGTAGCCGGCCCCTTGCCAGACGCTGACGATGACGAGCCCCCAGAAGGCCGTCGTCTCGTCTCCGAGCCAGGGCAGGTTGAAGAACCCGATGCCCGTCAATTCGCCGATCGTGGCGAACCCTTTCACAAATATAAACTGCCAGATGAAGCCGAGCAGCAGTCCGCCGATGACATTCGGCATGAAGAAGATCGTCCGCAACAAGTTGCGCGTCTTCAGCGCCTGCGTCAGCAGCAGCGCGAGCAGGAAGCCGAGCGCGTTCGTCAGCACGACGCTTGCCAGCGTAAACCGCGCGGTGAACCCGAAGGAGTGGAGAAATGCTTTGTCATCGGTTAAGATGGTTTTATAATTGGCGATGCCGATCCACTTGACGTCGGAGCTCACTCCGTTCCATTCCGTAAACGAGTAGTAAATGCTCATGACGAACGGAACGAGCACGATCAGCACGAACGCAATCGCCGCCGGCCCGACGAAAACGGCTTGGAGCGACAAGTCTGCAAGTCTTTTGCTCCGTTTCATGGTATCGACCTCCTCTTTCTATATAGGTTGAACTAGTGCCTTTTATAAATATTGTAAACAGGAACCGGATCGCCTTAAACGGAAGTTCGTGACGTAATAGGTGGAACCTGATGACGTAAGTTGGTCGAAGACTCATGCGAAAGCGAGCTGATCCTCTCCTTGTTCCGGACAAGCATACGCAACAAATTGATCGCCTTCCTGCTGGCCGCGGTCATCGTGCCGCTGTCTACGTCGATCTTCCTCACTTACTGGTATACGAAACGGACGATTACGCAGGAGAGAATCGGGGTCACGTCCGCGCTGCTCGTTCAAGGCAGAGAAAACATCCGCCATTATATGGACACGATCCACCAGACGACGCTTGCGGTGTACAACGACGCCAAGCTGAACGCCAACATCGAGACCGGTGCGACCGACTACTTGAGCGACAAGGAGACGTACCGCGCGCTTATGCATATGGCCAATGTGATGCCGGACATCTATCAGGTTTATTTGTATGTGGAGCTTGCCAAGCAGCCGTACTTGATGATCAACGCCCTGCTCAAAAGAGTGCCGGAATCCGCACAAACGTTCCGACCCGAGCTGGGCAAGGCCGAGGTTGCCGTGCAGCCTCCGCACCGCAGCCATGACTACGGCTTCGCCCCGACCGCATATATCGAGCCGGCGACGGTCATGACGATGCACCGCAGCATCCGGAGAGTCCCTTTGACCGAGGAGCTCGGCATCCTGTCCGTCGACATCAATATGCAAGGGCTCCGCGCCATGGCCGAAAGCTTGTACGATACGAAACGCGAGCAACTGTACATACTGGATTCATCAGGCTACGTCATATACGGTCCTGACGAGAAGCTATGGGGGAACCGGCCGGAGGAAGGCTGGGTGTCCGATCTTCTAGCTCGGCCGGAGCAGGTCGGCAGCGTGTTCTGGGACGGCGACGGCTTCAAGGGCGTGCAAGTGTACGATAAGCTGAAGACGAATTATTTGGATTGGACGATCGTCAAGCGGATTCCGGACGAGGTGCTGTACAAGCAGGC
Source organism: Paenibacillus mesophilus (assembly GCF_005938385.1). GTDB lineage: Bacteria > Bacillota > Bacilli > Paenibacillales > NBRC-103111 > Paenibacillus_AB > Paenibacillus_AB mesophilus. The sequence continues at coordinate 72,941 of NZ_VCRA01000012.1, read as the reverse complement.
CCGCGATTTGACCCGCATCAACACGTTCGTGCTCGCGGCTTTCTCGCTGCTCTCGATCGTCGTGACCGTCGGCGTCGCCTTCCTGTTCACGGCTCCGATCAAACGTCTGATCGGCTATATCGGAGCGATCCAGAAGGGCAATATGAACGTCGACATCGACATGAAGCGCAAGGACGAATTCGGTCTGCTCGCCGCCCGCTTCCGGTCGATGATGCAGCATATCAACAACCTGATCGTCAAGGAATACCGGCTCGAGCTCGCGAACCGGACGAATCAGCTGAAGGCGCTCCAGGCGCAGATCAACCCGCACTTTTTGTACAATGCTTTGCAGTCGATCGGGACGCTTGCGCTTCAGATGAACGCTCCGAACATTTACAAGCTGATCTCGTCGCTCGGCAAAATGATGCGGTACAGCATGAACACGGCCGAAACGTCGGTGCCGCTCGCCAAAGAAATCGATCATATCCGTTCGTATGTGGAGCTGCAGCGCAGCCGTTTTGACGAAAAGGTAGCCTTGACGCTAGAGCTGGACGAAGGCACGCTTTACGCGGAATTGCCGAAAATGACGCTTCAGCCGATCGTCGAAAATTATTTCAAGCACGGCTTCGATCCGGCGTCCGGAACCGAAGGCGCTGTGGTGATCCGCAGCGGCTTTACCGAAGACGGCCTTATCACGATATCGGTAGAAGACAACGGCAAAGGTCCCGGCCCCGACCGGCTGAATGAAATGCGCCAGCTGCTGCGCAGGGCGGGCAAAGGGATCGATACGGAATCGGAGGAAGCGGACGGCGGCGGAATCGGGCTGCTCAACGTTTTATCCAGATTGAAATTGTTTTACGGCAACAAGGCGGATATGCACATCGAGGAAACGAAGCCGCACGGCTTCAAGGTGACGATGACGATTCCGGCGGAAGGGAAGGAGGCCCAAGATGAAAGTACTAATCGTGGATGACGAGAAGCATGTGAGAGACGCGATCAAGCTGCTGCTGGACTGGAGCGCCTTGGGCGTCGATACCGTTCTGGAAGCGGCGGACGGCGCCTCGGCCGTTTCCTTGATCGAGACGGAACGCCCGCAGGTCGTCTATACGGATATGATGATGCCGAACATGGACGGCATCTCCCTGCTTCGCTGGATCAAGGAAAACGCGCCCGCGTGCAAAACGATCGTCATCAGCGGCCACGACGATTTCGATTACGTCCGGGGGGCGGTCAAATACGGCGGGATGGACTATTTGCTCAAGCCGATCGACGCCGAGCAGCTGCTGGACATTACCGAGAAGGCGCTCCGCAACTGGAACGACGAGGAGCGGGAGCGGCTCGAATCGCAGACGCGGTCGATGCGCATCAATTCACTGCGCCCGGTTTATTACGACAAGCTGCTGTCGAACCTGATCGGGGAGCCCGGCTCTTATTTCGCCGAGAAAATGTCGTTCGCCCAAGAGTTTCCGGAGCTCGCCGAGGGCGTTTCGTGCCGGGTGAGCCTCATCGCGACCGATACGCTGCACGGCAAGCTGCGCGACAAGTTTGCGACCCATACCGATCTGCTGCTGTTCAGCTTGACGAACATTTGCAACGAGCTGCTGAACCCAAACGGCGGCTCGCCGAGACAAGGCATCGCCTTCCGCTTCTGGAACAACCGTCACCCGATCGTGCTGCTGCATTGGGGCAGCCCGGAGCGGTCGTCGCGCGTGCTCGAATCGATCAACGACGGCTTGAGCCGGACTTTTCATACGCGGGTGGAGTTCGGGCTCGGGTGCGTTCACCCGTTCCCCGCAGGGGTCAAGGAATCGTACGAAGAAGCTGATGCCGTGCTTAGGCAGCGCAATTTGCTGAAGCGCTCAACCTGGGTCCGCGCGTTCGATCCGAAGGATGCGCCGCATCCCGCGGAGCTGCACATGAGCGATTTCGAGGACCGGGTCCGACTGGCGATCCGGAGCTCCAGCAAGGAGAAGATCGAGGAGGCGGTTCATTCGTGGATCGACGAGGTGCGCAAGAAGGACGTCGTCACGATGGAGCATCTGGAGCTGTGGAGACACGAGTTCCAGGTGCTGAAATCGCGCTGGGTGAAAGACTTTTTCCCCGGCGACGACGCGGAACTGCGCCTTCCGCTCGAAACGGCGGTGCTGCCTATCCCGCTGAATGAACGGGGAGAGCTTTCCCTCGATCTGTGGCAGGAGGAAATGACCGGCAGCCTCGTACGGCTGGCCGAGCTCGTCCGCAAGGTGACGCAGCAGGAAAACCATTTGATCTACGAAATCGCCCGCTACCTGCAAAGCCGGGTCGATCAGGACATCAGCGTGCAGGAGGTCGCCGCGCACTTTTATTTGAGCCGGGAATACGTCTCCCGCCGGTTCAAGCAGGAGTTCGGGGAGACGATCAGCGACTTTCTGCTGCGCCACCGGATGGAGAGGGCGAAGACGCTGCTGCTTAACCCGGCGCTCAAAATCGTGCAGATCGCCCATATGACCGGCTACGAGGACGAGAAATATTTCAGCAAAGTGTTCAAGAAGGCGTTCGGACAATCGCCGGCCGAGTATCGGAAGAAACAGACGGGGGACGCGTGACTCGCGGCCTCGACCTACTAGGGAAGTGTCGCGTATTGACTTCTACTCGTCAGGCCCTTTCGTCTTACAATGAACCAAATTTGTTTATTAGTGAACTTCTCTGCGCTAATTGGCTTCACTTCTAGGCAATTGGAGGAACAATGAACCTAGAGTTACTATTACTGAACTTAAGTTCGCTAATAGTAAAATTTGGTTCGTTATTCGCTTTATTCTCCTATCAGGTGAGCGAATAGCGCAACAGAGTTCAGTATTAGTGAAGTTTGGTTCGTTCAACCAATTTCCGATAAAATGATCCCCCTTTTGCATTAGCTCGATAAAGAACTTAAAGATTCTCATATATCAAACTAAAGGGACGCCTAACGAGGCGTCCCCTATCTCTGTTTTTATGGATAAATGTAGAGCAGTTCGTCAAATATATAAGAAAAACGTCTGTCGACGTACTTCAAGGATGAGCGACCGCGTTCTAGAGGTAGCTTTTCTTTGTACAGAAACTCGCAGTTCGCTTTAATGAAGCATCGCTTCGCAGCTGTATCACTTTAGCGAACTTAAAATTTCTGTATCGTTAAGAATAAAGCAATAATGGCGGCAAGCGCGAACCGGTACAGCGCAAACGGCGTAAGCTTGATCTTCTGGATCAGCTTGAGGAAAAACCGGATGGACAGCAGAGCGAACACGAATGCGCTGATGAAGCCCGCGATAAAAAACGGCAGCGCCTCCGGCGTAAAAGCGTCCCAATGCTTGTACAGCGAAATGAGGCTGGCGCCAGCCATGATCGGCACAGCCATAATGAACGTAAAGTCGGCGGCGGCGCGGTGGCTCATGCCGAGCATGACGCCCCCGGATATCGTCGAGCCGGAGCGCGAGAAGCCGGGCCACATGCCGAGGCATTGGAACAGGCCGATCCCGAGAGCCTGCTTGTACGTAATTTTGTCCACCGTGCTCGCGGTCGGCGTGCGCGGACCGAATTTATCCGCCACGATCATCAGAATGCCGCCCAGCACAAGACCGACCAGCACCGTTTCCACGGAGAACAAATATTCGTCGATATAGTCTTCGAACAGTACGCCGGTAATGCCGGCGGGGATCAGCCCCACAATCACTTGAGCCAGCTTCAGACGGCCTCCGCCGCCCGCCGCGTCGACCTTCTTGCCCGACAGTCTCCGCAAACCGAGCAGATCGATGAACCGGTCTTTGAATACGACAACTACGGCCAGGATGGAGCCCAGCTGAATGACGACCTTGAACGAGTTGGCCACGGAGGCCGGGAACAGCTCCTTCGAGTGCAGCAGCATATCGTCTACCAAAATCATATGCCCGGTCGATGATACCGGCGCAAACTCCGTCAATCCTTCCACGATCCCCAGCACAATCGCTACGAACAAATCCCACAAATTCACGTACGAATACTCCTCTCCAACGAATCCCCAAAAGTAAAGATCTGCTTCGCAGCAGAATATAACCGCCTCATGCAGCGTTTACTCCAGCTTGATTTTGAACTGCAGCAGTCCGACCTTGCGCATCTCCTTGTAAATCATAATGACGATCGGGCCGAGGAACAAGCCGACGACGCCCATCAGCTTAAAGCCGATATACAGGCCGACCAGCGTAGGCAAAGCGCCGATGCCGATCGAATCGCCCAATATTTTCGGCTCGACGATGCGGCGGAATATCGTAATGGCGATAAACAGGACAAGCAGTCCGATCGCGAGAGGAACGTCGCCTTTAATGAAAACGTACGCCGCCCACGGCACGATAACGGAGCCGGTGCCGAGAATCGGCAGCACATCGACGATAATGATCAGAAGCGCCACCGCGAGCGGGTATTCGACCCTAAGAATGAGCAGACCGGTCAAGGAAACGAGATACGTGAGCGCGCTTAGGATCAACTGGGCGCGCAGGAAGCCGAAGATCGAGCTGCGCAGGTTGCCGAGCACATCGTCCACTTTCCCCCGCGACTTTTCTTCGAACAGCCCGATGAACTGGGACTTCAGCATCGGCAGGCTGTAGCTCATCAAGTAGAGCGCGACCATAAAGACGACGAACGCGACGAACAAATTCGGCACCGCTTTGGCCGCATTCAGGAAGTAGCCAGATATGCCCCCGATAATGCTGCTGAGCGAGTCGGTCAGCATCGTGATCCCATGCTCCAGACCGGTCTGCAGCTGCTGGGCCGCATCGGCCGGCAGCGAATTGTAGAACAGCTCGGTCCGTTCGGTCGCATCCCGGAAATAGCGGTCGAACTCTTCCAGATAGGCCGGAGCCTTTTTCCAAATCTCGATAAGCTGCGCTACGACTCCCGCGCCGATCAAGTAGACGGCCCCGAACAACAGGAGCGTAAACAGCGTACATACGACAGTGGCCGAAGCGATCCGGTTCAGGCGGAATACCCGCATCAAAGCGGCGATCGGCGTCTCGAGAAACATCGCGATCATGATCGCCAGCATAAACGGCATCCCGATCGTAAACAATCCGTACAAAAAACCGATGCCAAGCACGATCATGACGATCGTTTTCATCGACATATTTTTGTTTCGCTCCCCTTTATTCCACGGTTGGACCCACGGCCGGCCCGGCGGCTTCGTTAACCGTAATATTCACCCTGACGACGCGCAGCCGGTCCACTTCCGCCACCTCGAACACGTAGCCGCCATGCTCCACCCGTTTCTCTTGAAGCGGAATTCCTTCCAGCTGCTTGAACAGCCAGCCGCCGATCGAATCGACCTCGTCGTCTTCGATCAGGATGCCCAGCATGTCGTTAATATCCTCGAGCAGCGTCCGCCCGTCCACCGACGTTACGCCGCCGTTCACCTCGATGCTTGCGCGACCTTCGTCCAGCTCGTCCATCATCTCGCCGACGATCTCCTCCAAAATATCTCCGATCGTCACGATACCGGCCGTACCGCCGTATTCGTCGATAACGACGGCGATCTGCGAACGCTTCTTCTTCATCAGCCGGAGAACGTGGCTCACTTCCATCGACTCCGGCACGGTCAGGATCGGGCGGATAAATTTCTTCAGGTCCTGCTCCCCTACGGGATCGCACGTAAGCAGGTCGGTGATATGGACGAAGCCTACGATCCGGTCCTTGTCGCCCTTCGCGACCGGATACCGCGTATGCTTGGAAGCATACACGGTTTTCAAATTATCCGCGAACGATACGTTCGTAAACAGGCAGTCCATATCCGTTCGAGGCACCATCACCTCGCGGGCGAGCCGCTCGGAAAATTCGAATATGTTGTCGAACAGCGCCATCTCGTCCTTGTCGATATGACCGCTTTTGGCGCTCTGATTCATCAGAATGCGAATTTCTTCCTCCGTATGAACCTCTTGCTCGGATGCGGGCTCGACGCCGAACAGGCGCAGCAGCCGGTTCGCCGCGCCGTTCAGCAGCCAGATCGCGGGCATGAACAGCTTGTAGAACAGCATGAGCGGAGCGGACAGCCACATGGAGGTGCCTTCCGATTTCTGGATCGCGAGCGACTTCGGAGCGAGCTCGCCCAGCACGATATGCAGAAACGTAATGACGCAAAACGCGATGACAAACGAAACCGTATGGCTCCAGACCGCTTCCGCAAACCCGAGCTTGGCGAGCAGCGGCTCGACGATAAGCCGGGAAATCGCCGGCTCGCCGACCCAGCCGAGGCCGAGCGATGCGAGCGTAATGCCGAGCTGCGTCGCCGACAAATAGGCGTCGAGCCGTCCGGTTACTTTCAGCGCATACTTCGCTTTGCCGCTTCCTTCATTGGCCAGCTGCGTCAGCCTGGACTGACGCACCTTGACGAGGGCGAATTCGGCCGCCACGAAAAATCCGTTCAAGCATACGAGAACAAGCACAAGCAGCATATACAGAAACAGTTCGTTCCAGTTATAGTCCAAGGGCCGCTCTCCGGGCTGCCGGAGAATTCCTCCTTTGTGCATGCCATGTCAATTGTTATCCGGTTGCGGCACTCGCCGGTTCAAACAACGGCGGTGCGCCGCTTGAAGTCTACTTCCCGGTAATAGGCGTCCGCCACGAGCAGATTCGGTCCACAGCAAGCGGCCGCATCGCAGTGGCAATTTACCATCAGATTGAGCGGATGCTCGAGCCATCTCGCGAAGATCGCATCAAGCTTGTCGTTCGCCATATTGCCGAGCGAGGACAAATCCGCGAAGTCGGTTACGAAAATGTCGCCGCTGAACAGGTTGACGTTCAGCCGGTTGCGGCCGTCCGGATCGTTGCGCACGGTCACGTTCGGCTCGCGCCTCAGCCGGCGGACGAGCTCAAGGTCGGCCGGCGCGGAGCTGCAGGCGAAGAAGGGCAGCGTTCCGAACAGCATCCAGATCCCGGGGTCGCGGCTGTCCAGCAGCCGATGGACGGAGGCGCGGATTTCATCCAAGGAAAGCTGCGGCAGCCCCGCCGCAAACGCGCTCGGATACATCGGATGCACCTCGTGCCGGCGGCAGCCCATCTCGGCGATCAGACGGTGAATGTCGGCGATTTTGTCGTGCGTCCGGAAATTGATCATCGATTCGGCGGATACGAACATGCCGCCCTTGCTAAGCTCCGCCGCGTTCCGGATCATCCGCTCGTACATGCCCGCCGCCGTATCCCGTCCGACCGGATGGCCGGCGTGAGCGAAGCCGACTTGATGAAAATGGTCCGCTCCGGTGTAATTGAACGAAATGTGCATGACGTCCAAATAGGGCGCCATCATCTCGTAACGGGACATATCCAGCGTTACGTTCGAATTGATCTGCGTCCGCACTCCCCGCTCCCTTGCATACCGAAGCAGAGGAACGATATAATCCTTGACTGTTTTGAGCTGGTAGGAGGGCTCGCCCCCCGTGATGCTGATCGTTTCCAGGTGCTCGACTTCGTCCAGCCGCTTCAGCACCTCGACCAGCGGAACGCGCGCTCCTTCGGTCATCGTCAGCGCGTCTCCGACCGCGCAATGCTCGCAGCGCATATTGCATAAATTCGTCACGGTAAATTCCACGCTTGTCAGAACGTGGCGTCCATATTGCCTCAGCGACCGGATCGGATCCCATGGGTCGTACTCCGGCGACAGCGGCTGTAGAACAACCGTCGGATCATTACGTTTCATTTGGCCTTTCCCCACCTGACTGTTCCTTATCTTACCCATTTTACCCGAAAGCCGCGCAAAAAGAAAACCCCGGCCGCCGCGCTGCCATTCGCGCTTCCGGCCGGGGACGATTCGATTTCGTTCAGGAACTTTAACGGAATTACGTTATTCCGTTTAAAGTTCCTGAATCGGCTGCATCAGCTTGACGTCGCCGACGCCGACAACGACCAGCGACAGCTGCTTGGACATGTCGATTTCATACGGCTCCCTGAGCGACTGCCCGTCCGCATCTTCCAAAATCCGGACGATCGGCCGCTGCGGAGAATGGCTGTTGACGTCAACTACGACCCCCGTCTCCCCTGTATTAAGAGTAAGAGTCGCCCCCAGCGGGTATAGGGCCACCTTGTTGCGGAAATGCTCCACCTTGCTCTTCTCGTACAGCGAGTCCACCCCGGTGAACAACACTTCCATCGCCTGATGAGGCAGCATCGCCTTGCGATAAACCCGGTTCGACGTCATCGCGTCATACGAGTCGACGAGACCGATCCATTTCGCGAAATCGTGAATCTCCGCGCCGCGGATCCCTCTCGGATACCCGCTTCCGTCCATCCGCTCGTGATGCTGCAGCGCGCAATGCGCGGACAGGAGCGGAATGTTGGGCTCGTCCTTCAGCAGCTTGTAGCCGAATTCCGCATGCAGCTTCATCGCCTCGAACTCCGATTCGAGCAGCTTCCCGGGTTTTTGTAAAATGTCGAGCGGAATTTTCGTCTTGCCTACATCGTGCAGCAGCGCGCCGAGTCCGAGAACGGCCAGATCGTTCTGCGAGTACCCGGCCGACAAGCCCAGCATCGTCGAATAGATGCATACGTTGAGCGAGTGCTGGTATAAGTAATGGTCCGTGACGCTTATGTCCGTCAGCATGATCATCGCGCTCGGATTTTGGCTCAAATCTTCGATAATCATCGTCAGCGCTTCTTTGAACGCTTTGCCCATAAAAGGCTGATTGACCGCACGGCGCGGCGCCGAGTCCATCATGATCCGCTTGAAATGCGAGCGGATCGTCCCCATGGCGACCCGTCTCGTCTCCTCGGTAATCGGGTCCTGCACGACGATGTCGTCCGTTCGCGGATCTTCGATATATAGATGCGGAATACCGTATTGGCCCAAACGCTGGATCATCCCTTGCGACAGCTCCACATGATCGGCCAGCAAAACGAGACCTTCCTCGTTAAACACCTTTTTCGCCAGCCGCATGCCCGGGCGGCACAGATCAATCGGTATCAGCCTCATGTATCGTCCCACGCTTTTCCATCAAATTCTAGTTCCGTTACTATAACTGTATAAGATAAACCAAAAAAGAGCAACAAAAAACATCAGTTTTCGACAGAAACGGACAACGATAAAGAGCGGCAAGAACTTTAGACCTATCCCCTTTTAAAAACCGACCGTATACATATAAATGAGCACTACCGCCGCAAGCACAAAGCGGTAATAGGAGAAATACGTAAGCTTCAGCTTCCCTACGAGCTTGATGAACGTAACGACCGCTACGAGAGCGACGACGAACGAGACGATAAACCCGACGGCAAGAAAGCCGAGGTCGTCGGCCGTCATAGACCCGAAGCTTTTCAACAGCTCGTACCCGGTAGCCGCGCACATGACCGGGATCGCGATCAGAAAAGTAAAGTCTGCGGCTGCGGCCCTGCTTGCGCCAGCGAGCATCCCCGCCGCAATCGTAGAGCCGGAACGGGAGAAGCCCGGCCATAGCGACAAGCATTGGGCGATGCCGACGAACAGCGCCTGACGGTACGTCAGTTCATCCATGTCGTTCGCCGTAATGCGCGGCTGCTGCTTCTCCCCGATAATCATAAAGATCCCGCCTGCAACGAGACCGATGACGACCGTCTCCGGCATGAACAGCAGCTTGACATAGTCGCGCAGGACGAAGGCGAGCCCCAGAGCCGGAACGATCGCCAGCGCGATATGAAGCAAATTGATCCGCCGGGGCTTGGAGCGCGCTTCCCGGTCTTTCATGCCGAACAGCCGCAGCACGCGTCTCCAATAGATGACCGCAACGGCCAAAATCGCGCCGAGCTGGATGACGACCTCGAACGTGTCGGCCTTCTCTCCCGTAAATCCGATCCAGTGTCCGACCAAAATCATATGGCCCGTCGACGAAACGGGCAAAAATTCCGTTAGCCCTTCCACAATGCCGATAATAACCGCAACCCATAAATCGAACACGAATCGTTCCTCCCAATTGTGCGTAATAGTCCGAATATCACACCGAATACCAGCGGGGCACCGAGCTTAAGCGGATCTCCTCTATGTCGCCAAGCTGCTTCTCCAGCACGTCCCGGATAAACTCGGGCAAATAGTAGGCGACCGTTTCCCCGCGGCCGAGCGACAAATAACCGATGCCGAACGTGAACATGTCGATCGTCCCGACGTTATATACCCGATCCGGCTCCAGCCGCTCGCCGTTAATTTCGATGGAGCGGATTTTGCGGTACGGATCCGCATCGGCGGCGTACTCCACCCGAACGCCGGACAAGCACAGCGTACCGAGCACTTTGCCGCGAAACCCGAAGCCTTTGATCGCTTTGCCGGTGAAATCCTCCAGCAGCGCCTCTTCCAGCGCCACCCTGATCTCTTCCCCGCGCAGCCGGACCAGGCACGGATTGATCGGGGGCGGACATATTTCCAGCAGCCTGTATTTCGTAACCGCGCCCGCTTCCAGGCCTTGCAAAATTTGTCCCGCGTTCACGATGCCGATCTCCGCATCCGTCCACCGGCGAATTCCGGATGCGAGCAAATTGCCGAGCCCGGACTCCGCGCTCCAGTCGATTGCAATCGGTTCGGCCAGCATGGCCACGGAGTGCCCGAGCCGCTCGCGGCTTGCCTGTTCTTCCTCGCGGATCAAAGCCGCAAGTTCGGGAGAAGGCGGGAAGCCGTCCGTATCCAGACATGCCCCGCTGTGCAGCCGCAGCGACCCGCTATCCGTATCGTACCGGAAATCCAATTCCCCGACATACCGTCCGTAGCAGCCGGCCGCCGCTATATACGTTCCTTCATGCAGGAGCGGCTCCTCCAGCAGATGATGGGTATGGCTGCCGATAATCAGATCGATGCCCGCGATTCGCTCGGCCATCGCCTTATCCTGCGTGATGCCCAAGTGGGAGACGACGACGAGTACTTCGACCTGAGGACGAAGCAGCTCCGTCAGCCGGCCCGCCGTCTCGATCGGGTCGAGAATTTGCCAGCCGAGCAGCGAGTAGAAATCGGGGTAATAGGCCGTCAGCCCGATTACGCCGACGCGAAGCCCGTCCCTCTCGAATATCCGGTAAGGCTCCATCCAGTGAGGCGGCTCCCCCGTACTCGCATCGAGCAGATTGGCACAAACGACCGAGTAGCCTTGCCGCTCCCCGTAAGCGAGGGCAAGCTTATCCGGAGTCATCGTCAGCCCTTCGTTGTTGCCCGGCACGATCATATCGTACCCGGTTTCGTTCATCACGGCGATATTGGCGAGGCCGCCGCTCCCTTCCGTCTCGGGACGCATCCGGTCCATATGGTCGCCGCAATCGATGACGATCGGATTGCATGCCGCATGCTTGCTCCTCAGCTGCCGAAGCGCTTCTCCGATGCGGGGCATCCGCTCGAAGTGGCTATGTATATCGTTCGTATGAAGAAGAACAAGTTTCCGTTCGTCCATGCTCGTACGTCCGCTCCTTCCGCGTGGTCATCTAGTAACATTCGATTTTGCCTGCAATAGTTCCTGCATGGGGTATAGATCTCCCTCATTCTATGCATTTTTTTGCCGGACATGCAAGGAAAGTGGTACACTACTAAAGACGATTGAACCGCACGGGAGGTGTCAACCATTGATACAGCTTACAGTAAGACTGTTCGCGGGGTTGTCGGACAAGCTCGGAACGTCCGAAATAACCGTGACGCTCGACGCCGGTCCCGCAACCGGCGCAGCTTTGAAGGAGCGTCTGATTGCATCGCAACCGGACGCCGCCGCGCTGATCCGTTCTTCCTTTATCGCGAAAAATCAGGCTTATGCTCAAGACGACGAGCCGCTTGCCCCGTCGGATGAGATCGCGCTCATCCCTCCGGTTTCCGGCGGACAAGGATCGGCGGCCGACTCTACCGTCCTGCATCGCATCACGACCGAGCCGCTATCGGTCGACGAAGTATGCGCCAAGGTGGCGGACGACGATCACGGCGCCACGATCGCCTTCGTAGGGACGACGCGCCGGACTACATTCGGACAGCGTACCGTCCTGCTTGAGTACGAAGCTTACGTCCCGATGGCGCTCAAGACGCTGGAGCAAATTTCGGAAGAAATCGGCGCCCGCTGGCCGGGTGCCCGGTGCGCGATCTCGCACCGGATCGGAGCCGTTCCGGTCGGCGAGACGAGTGTCGTCATCGCCGTATCGACTCCGCACCGTGCCGACTGTTACGAGGCGAGCCGGTATGCGATCGAAAGGCTGAAGCAAATCGTCCCGATCTGGAAAAAAGAAATTTGGGAGGACGGCTCGGAGTGGAAAGGGGCGCAAACCGGACCCTGGAATCCGCTCGGCAGCTAATATCCCAATGATATGGCCAAAGGGCTATCCCCCGTTCGAACGATCGGGAGATAGCCCTTCTTCGTTTTTCACGTTCCGACGCGCTTGGCCGTCAGAAACGTCTTCTTCCAATAAGCTTTGTTGATGTTCGATATTTGCACGCCGTTGTCCGGCGCCGGCGACGAGTGGATCATTTTGTTGTTGCCCATATAGATGCCGACATGGCCGACTGTTTTATTGGACTTGAACCGCCCCGGCACATAGAAGAACATCAAATCTCCTTTGCGCAGCATTTTCCGGCTGACCCATACGCCTTGACGCGCTTGCGCGCGCGCCGTCCGCGGCAGCGAAATACCTTGTTTGCCGTACACGTATTGCGAAAATGTCGAGCAGTCGAACTTGCCGGATTTCGCGTAAGGGTCGGCGCCAAATAAATATTTCACCCCCATGTATCGCTCGGCCGTTGAAATAAGCTTGTTCATGTCGATGTTTTTCAGTACCGGGATCGCATCGCCATAGTCTGCCGGAATTGCGGACACTGCCTCGGCTTCGTCGGCAAACGGCGGCGCGCTTCCTGCAGGTGTCGAAGGCGTCTTGAACGGGTCGGCCGGATCGTCTCCGAAGCTCAATTCGTCGGCTTGTCCTTCCGTTTCGGAAGGCTCGTTGATGGCCGCGCGATTGATTGTACCCGGGCTGGGATGCAGAGCCACTTCGCCATTTCGCAGCTCGTAAGAAATGTCTTCGCGGAACAGATCAGGAAGCGCGTCAACCGGAATATGCAGCGCTCCTTCGGCCACCTTCGGCACATCGGGCAAAGCTACGTTGTTCCCTTCCTTGACGGCTTGATTGCTGCCTCCCGTCAGCTCGAATTCCGCTGAATTGTCACCCATGCGTAGCTTGCCGGCGGCGGCATTCCAATCCGTCTGATATTCGAGCAGCTCGGCAAGCTTCTGCGCTGAAATATACGATTTCCCGTCCAGCTGCACGATCGGGATGCGGCCTTCATCCGTATTCAGCATGTTGACGTTCGGGCCGGACAAAGCTCCGGGCGTTCCTGGAGCCGAAGGCGGCGTCTGAGGCACGGGAGCGGACTGCCGGGTTTTTCCGGTCATTCCCCCAAAGCCGCTGCAAGCGGTCGTTGCGGCCATCACTACCGCAAGAAGCGAAATTGCCCAATACTTCCGTCTGTTCTTCATATCCTCGCTATCTCTCCTCGCGCAATCATATATTGGCACCTGAGGATAGGTTGGGGAAGTACGGAACGATTTATGCGAGCCCGAGCCTTGACGCGTGCATGCAATAAGTGGCATGTCCGACAAAAATGTATAGAATTCCCTGTGCGGACCTTGTATAATGGGGTCACGAATCCATGCTTAGGAGGCTATCCGCAACGTGAACCAACCCCCTTTAAACCGCTCTAACGCTCCCAACTACCCGCCCCGGTTCGAGCAGACGAAAACGAACGGCAAATCGATCGCGGCTATGGTGCTGGGCATTCTTTCGCTGATTATTCCTTATATAGGTCTTATTTTCGGCATTATCGCCATCGTAATGGCCTCGCTTTCCTTCAAGGAAATCAAACGGACCGGTGAGCAAGGACGCGGCATGGCCGTCGCCGGCTTGGTATGCGGGATTATCGGAACCGCGCTGTACGCCATTATCCTCCTCGTCCTCATCATCGCCGGGGCATTGTATTGGTACGGGTTTTAACCTTTTGGCTTTGACGGCCGCCGAACAGCGCTTCGGCGGTTTTTCTATTGCCAAAAACAAACGTGTCCGGGCGACTTGAACACGCAAGCGTGAAGTCACTCGGACACGTATTGAAATGCCGGAAGGTTAGCCGATGCTGCCTTCCATCTCGAATTTGATCAAACGGTTCATCTCGACCGCATACTCCATCGGCAGCTCCTTTGTGAACGGCTCGATGAAGCCCATGACGATCATCTGCGTCGCTTCCGCTTCGCTGAGTCCGCGGCTCATCAAGTAGAACAGCTGATCCTCGGACACCTTGGAGACGGTCGCTTCATGCTCGAGCGTAATGTTGTCGTTCATGATTTCGTTGTACGGAATCGTGTCCGACGTCGACTCGTTGTCGAGAATGAGCGTATCGCACTTGATGTTCGCCTTGGAGCCCTCCGAGTTGCGTCCGAACGAAGCGAGACCGCGGTACGTCACTTTGCCGCCGTGCTTGCTGATCGATTTGGACACGATCGTGGACGTCGTATCGGGAGCGAGGTGAATCATTTTGGCGCCCGCGTCCTGATGCTGGCCTTTGCCGGCGACTGCGATGGAGAGCACCATGCCTTTCGCGCCGCGGCCTTTCAGGATGACGGCCGGATATTTCATCGTCAGCTTGGAGCCGATATTGCCGTCGACCCATTCCATCGTCGCGTTTTCTTCGGCAACCGCCCGCTTCGTCACGAGGTTGTAAATGTTCGGCGCCCAGTTCTGGATCGTCGTGTAGCGGACGCGCGCGTTTTTCTTGCAGATGATTTCCACGACTGCGCTGTGCAGCGAGTTCGTGCTGTAGATCGGAGCTGTACAGCCTTCCACGTAGTGGACGAAGCTGTCCTCGTCGGCGATGATGAGCGTCCGCTCGAATTGGCCCATGTTCTCGGAATTGATCCGGAAGTAAGCCTGCAGCGGGATTTCGCACTTCACGCCTTTCGGCACATAGATGAAGCTTCCGCCCGACCAGACGGCGCTGTTGAGGGCGGCGAATTTGTTATCCGTAATCGGAACGATCGTCCCGAAATATTCCTTGAAAATTTCCGGATGCTCGCGCAGCGCCGTATCGGTATCGGTAAAGATGACGCCTTGCTTCTCCAGATCTTCCTGCATGCTGTGGTAGACGACTTCGGACTCGTACTGAGCCGATACGCCGGCCAAAAACTTCTGCTCCGCTTCCGGGATACCGAGCTTGTCGAACGTGTTCTTGATTTCCTGCGGCACTTCCTCCCACGTTTTGCCTTGCTTCTCGGAAGGCTTGACGTAGTAAGTGATATCGTTGAAATCAAGATCGTCGAGATCGCCGCCCCAGCGCGGGAGCGGCATTTTGTTGAACTGCTCGAGCGATTTCAGGCGGAAGTCGAGCATCCATTGCGGCTCGTTCTTCATGCGCGAAATTTCGGTTACGATTTCAGGCGTCAGGCCTTTTTCCGAACGGAATATATTTTGATGCTCGTCGCGAAAACCGTATTTATATTCTTCCATTTCCGGCATTTGCTTTGCCATGGTGATTCCCTCCTCGTTTCATTGGAATAAGTGCTTGGAGACAATGCCGAGGGTTATCCGATGCTGTTGAAAAAGTCCTCGGTATTTTTCAATGCG
Source organism: Paenibacillus mesophilus (assembly GCF_005938385.1). GTDB lineage: Bacteria > Bacillota > Bacilli > Paenibacillales > NBRC-103111 > Paenibacillus_AB > Paenibacillus_AB mesophilus. The sequence goes on along the minus strand of NZ_VCRA01000012.1, from coordinate 57,413 downwards.
GCCGCTAGCCGTTCCACATCGTCTTCCGTGTTGTACAGATAGAAGCTCGCCCGGGCGGTCGCATTCACGTTCAGCCACCTCATGAGCGGCTGGCAGCAGTGATGGCCGGCCCTGATGGCGACGCCCTCCTGGTCGATCACGGTGGCTACGTCGTGCGCGTGAATGTCTTTCAAGTTGAACGTTACGATTCCGGTCCGGTTGTCGCGGGGTCCGTAGATCGTCAGCCCTTCGATTTGCGAAAGCCGCTCGTAGGCGAGTTTGGCCAAGTACTCGTCGTGGGCGTGAATACGGTCCATGCCGATTTCCGTCAGGAAGTCGATCGCCGCTCCGAGTCCTACCGCACCCGCGATAATCGGCGTGCCTCCCTCGAACCGTTCCGGCGGGTCCTTGAAGGTGGATTCGTACAAGTCGACGCGGTCGATCATCTCGCCGCCGAACTCGATCGGGTCCATCTTCTCGAGCAACTCCTTCTTGCCATAGAGTGCCCCGATTCCGGTCGGACCGCACATCTTATGACCGGAAAAAGCGTAGAAATCGCAGTCGAGCTGCTGCACGTCCACTTTCAGGTGCGGGGTGCTTTGCGCCCCGTCCACGAGAATGCGGGCGCCGTGCCGATGCGCGATGGCCGCGATTTCCTTGATCGGATTCATCACGCCGAGCACGTTGGATACATACGTTACGGCAACTATTTTCGTCCGGTCGGTAATCGTGTTCTCCACGTCCTGCAGCGTGATCGTACCGTCCGGCTGAAGCGGGATATATTTCAGCGCGGCGCCGGTCGCCTTCGCGACCTGCTGCCACGGAATGAGATTGCTGTGGTGTTCCATCGGGGTCAAGACGATTTCGTCGCCTTCCCGGCATACCGACCGGGCGTAGCTTGAAGCGACGAGGTTGATCGCCGTCGTCGTTCCCCGCGTGAAAATAATTTCCTCGCGGTGCTTCGCGTTTAGGAAGGCCGCGACTTTGTCGCGTGCGCCTTCGTAAGCGTCGGTAGCGCGGGAGCCGAGCGTATGGACGCCGCGGTGCACGTTGGCATGATCGTACTCGTAATACCGCTTGATCGCCTCGATGACCGCTTTCGGCTTCTGCGAGCTCGCGCCGCTATCCAGGTAGACGAGCGGATGACCGTTTACTTCCTGTTGAAGAATCGGAAACTGGTCGCGAATTTCGGCTCCGAGGCGGCTCATTGTCCGAGCTTCCTTTCGACGAGCGACTGAAGCTGCTTCTGCACGTTCTCGAGCGGAACTTCGTTGATGACCGGGGCAAGGAAGCCGTATACGACCAGCTTGTGCGCTTCCGTCCGCGAAATGCCGCGCGACATCAAGTAGTACATATGCTCGGGATTCACTTGGCCGACGCTCGCCGCGTGGCCGGCTTTGACGTCGTCTTCGTCGATGAGCAGGATCGGGTTGGCGTCGCCGCGAGCTTTCGGGCTAAGCATGAGCACACGCTCGGTTTGCTGACCGTTCGCGCCCGTCGCCCGCTTCTCGATCTTCGTAATCCCGTTGATGATCGCGGTCGCCTCGTCCTGCATAACGGCCCGGGTAATCATGTCGCTCGGCGTGTTTCTGCCGAAGTGGGTCGCGCGGGTCGTCAAGTTCAGCTTCTGGTCGCCTTTTCCGACGGAAATGATCTTGGCGTCGGAGCTTGAGCCGTTTCCTTTCAGCACCGAGTCGGTGTCGGCCATCGCATTGCCGCTGTTCAGTTCCCCTACGATCCATTCTATGCGTGCGTCGTTCTCCACGATAGCGCGGCGGTAAGTCAGCCCGGTCGAGCCTTCGCCCAAATTCTGTACGGTAGCGAACTGGACTCGCGCACCCGGCTTGGCGATCACTTCGACAACGCCGTTATGGACGAACTGCTTGCCGTCCTCCGACAAATAGTTGTCGACATAGGTGACGGAGCTGTGCGAATCGGCGACGATCAGCACGTGCGGCGCGAAGGTGGCGTCGGCATCGTCGGAGAAGAAGATCGCTTGGAGCGGCAGCTTCACCTCGACGTTTTTCGGCACATACACGAACACCCCGCCGTTCCAGAGCGCCGCATGAAGCGCGGTCAGCCGGTTCTCGTCCGGCTTGACGACGGACATGAAGTGCTTCTGAACCAGATCGCCGTGTTCCTTCGCGGCCGTCTCCAGGTCGGTGAAAATAACGCCCTGCTGCGCCAGCTCGTCGGACAGATGCTTCCATACGGAGCCGGAGTCGCGCTGTACGATCAAGTTTTCGGTCGATTCCCCGAGCAGCAGCTTCGCCGCTTCGGGCAAGTCCTCCAGCTTTTGGAGCGGGGACGGCGTTTTATAAGTACCGTAGGCATCCAGGCTCCAACGGTCGATTCTCGTTTTTTCCAATTTCGGCAGTTCCAACGAACCGGCCAATTCCAAAGCTTTCAAGCGGAGTTCGGTCAACCATGAAGGCTCGTTCCGGCTTTTGGACAAATCAGCTACGGAATTGCGGTCGATTGGAAGAACGGTTTGCGAGCTCATTTTCATTCCTCCAAGGTCATATTTTTCAATCAGTTTTGTCCGACCGTTTCGTCTACGATGCCAAGCTCTTCCTTGATCCAATCGTAGCCTTCCGCTTCGAGTTTCTCCGCAAGCTCCGGTCCGCCTGATTTCACGATGCGGCCCTGCATCATGACGTGCACGAAGTCCGGCTTGATGTAGTCGAGCAAACGCTGGTAGTGGGTGATGATCAGGAAGCCTCTGTTCTCGCTGCGCATCGCGTTGACGCCTGCGGCGACGATTTTGAGGGCGTCGATGTCGAGACCGGAGTCGATTTCGTCAAGAATGACGATTTTCGGATCGAGCAGCATCATCTGCAAAATCTCGTTCCGCTTCTTCTCCCCGCCGGAGAAGCCTTCGTTCAAGTAACGGTGGGCGAACTCCGGATTCATGTCGAGTTCTTTCATTTTGCCTTCCATTTGGCGGATAAACTTGATGAGCGAGATTTCGTTGCCTTCGCCGCGGCGGGCGTTGATCGCGCTGCGCAGGAAGTCGGCGTTCGTCACGCCCGGAATTTCGCTCGGATACTGCATCGCGAGGAACAGACCCGCGCGAGCGCGCTCGTCCACGCCCATCTCCAGCACGTCTTCTCCGTCGAGCGTAACGGCTCCGTCGGTTACTTCATATTTCGGATGACCCATGAGGGCCGATGCGAGCGTACTTTTACCGGTACCGTTAGGTCCCATGATGGCGTGCACTTCGCCGCCGTTCATTTCCAGATGAATGCCTTTCAAAATTTCTTTGTCCTCGATCGACGCTTTCAGACCGTCGATAATAAATTTTGGTGCAGTTGACATTTATGCTTCCCTCCGACTGATATTCTTGTCCCGGCCGCAAATGCACTGAGGCTAGCCGCCCGCGTACGGGTTCGTCCTTGCATGTAATTAGAATCATTTTAACATGATTTTCAATAAAACATTGAAATTCGTGCAATTTGATTCTCATTGATTCTCAACAATTAATATTATTATAAACGTTCCCCTAAAATCAATAAAGGGCAATTCGACATATTTGTTAAACATTTATATTTAATAAGTAAGAAAAGCTTCTGTGCATAACCTCTCAATCGGCCAGCAACTGCTCGATCCGCTTCACTTGCAGCTCGAACCGGTCATCGTCTAGCACCGGCTTCATGCTGCCCGGGGTGAACTCCCCTTCAAGGCTCAACCACGATTTGCAGCCGGAATACGACTCCATTATCGGCACGCGCACCGGCGCATCGAGCTTGTACACCCGCAGCAGCAGTACGTGGAGAGGCTTCTGCCGCTTCCATTTCAGCCGTTCCTCCGCGAACCGGTCGGTCCATATGTGATAGTCGCGAATCCGGTCCAGCTGCTCCTGGCTCGTCACCTCGATATCCGCCGCCACTTCGGCGAAGCACGCCACTTCCGCCCGGTCGGCAAGCGGACTCCAGCCCTCCAGCGTCTCCGCCAGGCTCGGCTGCGCCTCCTCCTTCAGAAGCTCCCGCTTCTGGTGCTCGTAAGTCGGGTACAGCCAGAACGATGGGCTTTCCAGCCGGAATTCCTTCGTCTCCTCGACGATGCCGCCTTTGCGCATCAAGACGATTTGACGCCCTTCCGCCAGCGCCCGGATCGCGACCGCCCATTCTTTCAACGCAATCGTTTCCCTGCTCATAGATCGAACCACCCCCATCATACCATTATACGATTTGTAGGGAAAACAAAGCAAACGGCCGTCCAATATTTGCCGCAGGAAAACCGATCGGCCGGCAATAGCCGAGAAAACGCAAGAAAGAGGGGAATCGCCCCCTCTTCCTTTTTTGTCCAAAAGCGATGTAATTCAGTCAGGAGCAAACCTGAATGCCGAACGAAACTTTTAACCGAGCGACGCCTCGAGCATCCAAACGTGCTTCTCAAGCGAATTCTGGATGCCGGTGAGCATGTCGGCCGACGTATGGTCGCCCGCTTGCTCCGCCTGTTCGATCGCCTTGCGCATTTCCCCGATCATCGTCTGAAAATCTTTGACGATCGTCTTGACCATCTGATCGGCGCTCTCGTCGCCCGCCGCTTCCTTGACGGACGCTTCGGCCAGCATATCCTTCATCGTGGCGATCGGCCTGCCTTTAATCGCAAGCACCCGCTCGGCCAGCTCGTCCAACCACTTGCTCGCCTCCGTGTACAGCTCCTCGAATTTTTCGTGCAGCGTAAAAAACTGCTTTCCTTTCACGAACCAATGGTAGTTGTGGATTTTGACGTACAGCACACCCCAGTTGGCAATCTGTTTATTGATCGTTTCGACCACGGATTTGGTTTCGGTAGCGGTAGCCATCGGCCTTTCCTCCTTGTGAATAGCATCATTTTCTTCGTACAGATATAGTACCCATATATGGCGGCTTTGAAACGAAGTACAAGCGAATGCGGCTATACAGCGGCTTACGATGAGGTTATCCGAAGCCAGCTTCAATTTTAACTATTCTGCTTGGTTAACTTGGTATTCCCCCGACTTCCATTATCGCTTATACTAAGGAAAGAGTTTGACCAATCGACGGAGGTGCGTTATGACGCAGTATCACCCGCTTACCGAACAGGAGGCCATCGAGTACGCCAGGACGATTCCGGGCTTGTTCAAGTCCGGCGCCGCCTTGTCGTCCCGTGAAATTGGCGACGGCAACCTGAATCTCGTATTTCATATCAGCGATTCCGAAACCGGAACGAGTATCATTTTGAAGCAGGCGCTCCCTTATGCGAAGGTCGTCGGAGAATCATGGCCGCTCTCGCTCGACCGCGCGCGCATCGAGAGCGAAGCGCTGCAAATCGAAGGAGCCCTTTGCCCGGATCTTGTCCCGCGCGTTTACAAATATGATGCCGATTTGGCACTGACCGTCATGGAAGATTTGAGCGACCATATCATCATGCGCAAAGGATTGATCGAACGCCGCGTCTATCCTGAATTCGCCGGCCATATCGGCCGCTTCCTGGCGCATACGCTGTTCTTCACTTCCGACCTGGGGATGAATCAGCAGGACAAAAAGCTACGGCTTGCACAATTTATCAACCCGGACTTGTGCAAAATAACCGAGGATTTGATCTTCAATCACCCTTATACCGATGCGGATACGAATAGCTTCGATGCCGCGATCCGCGACGAAGTCGAGGCGATCTGGAGCGACAGCGAGCTTCATCTGGAGGTTGCGAGACTCCGGCACGGCTTCCTGACGCATGCTCAGGCTTTGCTGCACGGCGATTTGCATACGGGCAGTATTTTCGTCACCGAGACGTCGACCAAGGTCATCGATCCGGAGTTCGCTTATTACGGCCCTATGGGCTTCGACATCGGCGCCGTCATCGCAAATCTGCTGCTTAATTTCGCCGGACAGGAAGGCTGGAGCCCGGATGCGGAGAGCAGGTCCAAGTATCGGGAATATTTGCTGCAAACGGCCAAAGACGTCTGGACGACGTTCGAAGCGGAATTCCGTTCGTTGTGGAACGACAGCGGCATAGACCGCATCTCCCGCACCGAAGGATTTCAATCGATTTATGTGGAGCAGCTGATGCGCGATACGATCGGTTATGCCGGATGCAAAATCGTCCGCCGCGTCATAGGCTTGGCGCACGTCTCCGACATCGATACGATTCCGGACGCCGCTTCGAAGGAACGCGCGCAAAGGCTGGCGCTTTCGATCGGTAAAGCGCTTATCAAACACCACCGCAACGCGGTTTCTTTCGACGAATTGATCGAGATCGCAACAAAATTCGCCCGCTGACGGCTATCAAAGGAGTACATGCAACATGGAACAAACGACAAATCAACAGTCTCCGGCCGCCCGGCAGCTGCAGTCGGTCATATGGGCGGGAGACCGGCTCGATCTTCTCGACCAGCGGCTGCTGCCGGAAGAGATCGTCTATTTGCCGCTTACGACCGCGGAAGACGTCTGGGAAGGCATTCGGCAGCTGAAGGTGCGGGGCGCTCCGGCGATCGGCATCGCTGCCGCTTATGGCGTATACCTCGGCATACGGAGCGTTGACGGCGACACTGCCCACGTACTGGCGGAAGTGAACCGTCAGGCCGAATATTTGGCAACGTCCAGGCCGACGGCCGTGAATTTGTTCTGGGCGCTGGATCGGATGAAGGCGAAGGCGGAAACGCTCGTTGGGAGCGGAGAAGCGGGGGACGCCGGCACGCTTAAGGCGGCTATGCTGGCGGAAGCGCAGCAAATCCAGGCCGAGGATGAGGAAACGAACCGTCTGATCGGGGAACACGCGCTGACCTTGCTGCAGGACGGCATCGGGGTACTGACCCACTGCAACGCGGGAGGCTTGGCAACGTCCAAATACGGAACCGCGCTGGCCCCGCTCTATCTGGCCAAAGAACGGGGCTGGGACGTGAAAGTATTCGCGGACGAGACGCGTCCGGTATTGCAGGGGTCCCGGCTGACCGCATTCGAGCTGCAGCAGGCGGGTATCGATGTTACGCTCATATGCGACAATATGGCCGGAATGGTCATGTCGAAAGGCTGGGTACAAGCGGTCATCGTCGGCACGGACCGTGTGGCGGCCAACGGAGACGTCGCCAACAAAATCGGCACCTATGGCGTCGCCGTATTGGCGAAAGCGCACGGCATTCCGTTCTATGTTGCGTGCCCGCTGTCCACGATCGACCTGAATACGCCGTCCGGCGCGGAGATCCCGATCGAAGAACGGCATGAGGATGAAGTAACGCAAGGCTTCGGCAAAAGAACCGCGCCGCACGGAGTCAAGGTGTACAATCCCGCGTTCGATGTAACCCCTAACGAATATGTAACGGCGATTATTACGGAGAAGGGCGTTGTTACGGCGCCTTATGGGGAAAATTTACGGAAATTGTTCGAGTGAAGGAGAAATAAAGGAAGAGGCTGTCGGAATTGCTACGTCCGGCATCCGCTTCCTTTTCTTTGCTTACTGTTCATCCCTGGCATGATTTGAAAACAGCTCGAGTTTATCAAGGAAACTTTTCTTGTGCTGATCGTTATCCCGTTCGCTTACGGTTGCCAAAAAGTGTGTCGTTCTTCCAGAGTCCATGGCGATTTGACGCAAAATCTTGCTAATATCCAATTCAACAGGCGACTCTATCATACAAAATGCACACTCCGTCTCAATCGATCTTTGGAAACGATACTAGCTCACAAGAAACAGATACATTTTGTATCTAACACAATATTATGATACAAACCGAATCTTTGCAAGAAAAATGTTCCAACCTTAGTTTATACCTCCTTTTCTGATTGCTCAAAGGAATGAGCTTGCCAAATTTGCCGCCTTTATGCCCGCTTCAGCAGCTTGGGCTGTTGGATAGAAGGATGACGGTAGATCGGAAAATATTCGTCTCCCGCAAGCTCGAACGGAACGCTTTCCTGCAGCTTGCGGTAAATGTCGGGAAGGTGAATTTTTTTACCTATGTAGTAGTCAAAGGACTGCTTCATATCGAATGTTTTCTTGAAGCGATACAAACTATCGTTCCCCGTGTACCCTCCGCCCAGATGCAAATACTCGCAGCCGTTGCGCTTAGCCCACAGCATTAATTCGTGTATCAACAAATTGATCGGCCCGAGCTTCAAGTATTCTTGATCGCAGCCGAGCAAATGGTAATGTACATATTTGCCGTAGTGCATAAACAAGCAGGACGCAATGACTTGATCTTGATGCTTGATTTCGATCAGATCGATATTGCCTTTCAGAAATTGAACGGTATTGCCGAAAAACGACTCGCTGAAATAATAATACGACTGTGCATGATTACGATCCATCGTACTGTAATAAAGCTTCAGCAAGTGTTCGATCCGATCCGGAGGAGAGTACACGGCAGACAATCCTTCTTTGATCGCCCGGCGGATCCGATTGCGGTTCTCGGGCTTATATCGGCTTACGATGATATCCTCATCCTCTTGCAATCTCAGACAGACCGTATTGCGCAGGAAGATGGAGTCTATGCTCTGATAGTGCTCCACGTTGTTCAATATCGGATGAAAGCGAACAAACTCGGATACGATACGTTGATCGATGCAGTACCGGCTGAATTGTTCGGAGAAACGTTGAAATATTCCGCTTCTCGCTTCCGCACAGTTGATGTTGGACAACGGCCCTCCATATCCGTAGGGTGTCACGATGTCATATAACGGCTCTCGGAAGCCCGCCTCCTGAACAGCCGGCAAATGATCAATGCTTCTGAGCAGGAACGGATAACATACGAACAAATCGCCTTCCTCGTAGATGAACAGCCGGGCAAGTCCCTCTCCGTTCTCCTCGTATATTTTGCAATATTCAGCCCGATAGTAGATATCAGCGTCGCATATTTCAGAAATATATCGATTCCATACCACCGCATCACCGCTGTTTAGAACCAATGTATTCATATTCCGCCTCCGTCGCAGTTTTCGCTTCCGCTTCATTTTTAGGAATAGACAAATGCACTTTACCAGATGGGGTTTCCAAATATGCGGGTTCTTGCCCGGGAAATTGAAACGCTCTGGTTATGTCCCATATACGCTCGGGACTCATCGCGGCGTCTATCCGTTTATACTTGATTGCATCTTTTCTTCCGTAGGTCCGGGATGTATAATTCAATCGCTCGCATGCGGCGGCCTGGTCTTCATAAACGACTTTATCCTCCATTACTGCGTGAAGCCATGTTTGAATGAGCCGCAAGCCAATTCGATTGCTGCGGACGAATAAATCATAGACGGTGTCCGTCTTTGTAATCGGGTATCTTTCCACTGTTATGATGTCGCCGGAATCGATTCCGCGATCCATCAAATGCAAGCTGACGCCGAAGTAATCCTTGCCGTCCAGAATGGCCATAATATTCCCCATCGAGCCGCGATATTCGGGAAGCGGCGCGCCGTGCATATTGATCACCCCTTTGCGGAATCGATCCAAATGCTCTTGGCGGAGAATTTGATGGAACCTTACGCTCAAGCCGATATCGGCATTCAGGTTCAGTACATCGTTCATATCCAGAATAGGGACGGACAACCGTTCGGCTTCCTGCTGCATATCGCGGTCCCGAACCTCCATACGCCAATTGGATTTAGGTTCGCGACTGCAAACAACACCTATGACTTCAAACTGCGGCTGTTCAAGCAGCCATTCCAAGCAATCTACCGCAACCCCGATCGATCCGAACAATACGAGTTTCCATCTTTTGCTTTCCATGGAATCCACCCCTTTCTCGGTTTCCTTATCCGATTCCCATTTTGCCGGCAGCAGGCATGGTGGACACTTGCTTCGATTTATGCAAATTGCGCACCCCGACTTTCCCGACAATATACGGTCCCCACTTAGTCCGGTTTAAGATATAAGTCAATACGATGGAGCAGCCGGCACTCCCCAAAAACAGCAAAAGAACGGTGAACCAATTGGATCGGATTGACGGAAACATTTGCAAAGGAACAAACATGAACGCCAAAAACATAGGGTGCAACAAATAAATTCCGAACGAGTAATTGCTAATTCCGACAAGAAATGAGGGGATTTTTCGTATCCGCATGACCGCATAACAGATCAGAAAAATCGCGCTAATCGTAAAGAAGATCATATCGATACGTTTCGAGGATACCCCCGGTATCCATTGCTGCTGCAGCGAAATAAAACAGAAGAGCGCTGTTGCGGGGACGGCTGCCCAGCTCCATTTGCCGTATTTGGCAAGCAGCTCCTTGAATTTCTCATACCGGCTCCCGCAATAATAGGCTGCTGCAAAATAAAATAACCAACCCGGGAACGGAATCCAGTAAAATCTCTCCCAGACGTAATGCAAGATCGGATTTCCGGGAGCAGGAACAAAATTGAAAAATCCGAGGTAACCTACATTAATCAACAAAGATACCCCCAGAACAGCAGCAGGGGAATAAGCCGTGTCCAGCTTTTGCATATATTTATGCATCACATAAAATTGAAACACGATCAAAATGAAATACCCGTGATAGTCCCCGATGAGCACATGCCGCCACAAAAACGAGATCAGTGTCTCGAAAGTGACCTCTCCGCTTGCAAGCCAGATTTGCGAAGATTTCATCAGGGCGTAAACAGCCCCGAACAGAAAGTAAGGAGCAAGGATGAATCTTAGCCTTTTGGACCAGAATGCTTTGTCGATAGAGTCTCGTGAAGTATAGGCCAAAATCATTTCAGAAATGAAAATAAAAGCCGGAGTTCCGAACGTCAGCAATAGTTCAAAAAAATTGCCGAGCAAACTCGACTCCGGGAAAGCGCGATTCATGCTGTTGCGGAATACGAGACATAAGCAAGCAACGCTTCTCAGCACGAACATTTCCGGTATTAGTTTTTTTTCCATTTGTTCTCCCTTCCTTGAATTTATGGATTCCCAACAGACGTAACGGCCCTATTTTGTTCTTTTAGGAACTTTAACGGAATAACGTATCTATTCTCTGACGACCGGGACTTGCCGTTCCGCAAAGCCCCGGTCGCCAGTCAGGGCGGTCATTCCGTTAAAGTTCTTTAGTGCCAACAATTGAGGTCTGATTTTGTTTATATGCTGATCAATGAGATCTTTGTTTACGAATTCTCCAAAATCATCCGGTCCCTTGCTATTGCCGTTCGTGATTTTCTGGGCAATATATCTCAACGTTTCTGGAGTCGTGTGCAACCCGTCGTAATAGTCTTGCAAATTCATCGTGACTGTATTGGGGTACATGAAATTATAAAAACTGCCGAAATGCTCCGTTATGTCCTTTAGCCAAAGCTCATAGTCCTTCAACCTGTTTTTTTCCACCAACAGCTGTAGAAGCGGATAGGACATCGGGGTCGTAAAAACGATAAACTCCGTGTTCGGATTATTCGCTTTCCACTTGTCGAACAGCTTCCCGTTCGTCAAATATCGAACGTCCTCCATCCCCCAATTCGTGCCGAAAATCTCTTTTTGCCTAGTAATATACATCGTTTTGAAACTATCGGAGACCATCCCCTGATTTTTAATCAGATTTCGATCATAGTAGGGCCATTGATCCATTTTGTAAAAAGTCGATACAAAGTTTTTAACGGAGTAGCTGAGCGTATTAAAGCTGAATAACGTTTTAAATCGGTAAAATAGATCCTCCGATTGGCTGATATAAGCGGATGGCGCCTCGGTTTCACTCACAAATTTGTTGTCGGTATCAAGCCTGGACATACTGAACGACAAGCCGAGCACGATCGTTTTAAATTCCTTTCCGTTCCGGGCTTTGGCATACTCGATATAGGCATCGTACTCATCCATTCCCATACCGTTGACGGCATAATTAAACGCTCTTCGACCGTTTAAATCGTTTGGGTTCATAAACGTGACGATACTGTTCCCCAGAATCAGCGTGTCGAATTGAAAAGGTCGATACTGGATCGAATTCGTCTTCTGCTGGCGTTCATTGAAACCCAACTGCGAATTATTGAACGAATTCGAATGCTGAAACACCCATAGGGGGTCGATCCAATAATTAAAGCCGCCGATTAAAAGGGATACAGCCAATACGCCGGTTCCGACAATGGATACCCACTTCTTATACAATCTCTTTTTCAGCTTCACTCCATACCACCCGTCAGAAGTTGAAATATAAAAACTCGCTCACTTTTTGCAAGCTCATCAACGAATAAGCTGTCAATAGGATAAAAACGATCGCATAAAACATACTCGGTTTAAACGTCCGCTGGATTTCCGTCGAATTTCTCGCCGCAATAACGACGAACAAAAACATAACGATCATCAGCGATATCCCCGCCAGTTCCTTGGTGCTGACTATAAAGAACTCTCCTGTATAATCGGCCAAAATTGTGATATAGCTGGCGACTACCGCAGGAACTGCAAATCCGTTCATGCCGAGCATCCCTTTGAGCACTTTTATCGCATCGCCCCAAGATTGCGCCCGGAAAAATATCCATGCCATGTTGACAAAGTTAAACGTGATGAACCAGGCCATGAATCGGTTCATCTTGATATTAAAGGTTTGCCAGAACCGGTTGATAACCATGGCGGTGCCATGCAGTGCTCCCCAAAACAAGAATGTCCACCCGGCTCCATGCCACAATCCGCTGATCAGAAACACGATCATGAGGTTTAGATAGGTTCTGGTCGCACCTTTACGGCTGCCCCCCAACGGAATATAGATATATTGGGTCAAAAACCGCCCCAGGGTTATGTGCCATCTTCTCCAGAAATCTTGAATGTTCAAGGCTTTGTATGGTGAATTGAAGTTAACCGGCAATTTGATGTTGAAAAGCAGAGCCGCCCCGATAGCCATGTCGCAATACCCGCTAAAATCGAAATACAGTTGGAACGTGTATGAGAGCGATACGCCCCATGCTTCCAAAAACGTTAACGATTTAGTATGATCAAACCCGCTCGTAGCCCAGTTGGCAAATGTATCCGCGATGGCTACTTTCTTGAATAATCCGAGTGAGAATACAAATAACCCGGTTGCGATATTTCTGAAATTGATTACTTTGTTTTTCAACTGGGAAAACTGCGGCATAATTTCTTTATGGTGTACGATCGGCCCCGCAATGAGCTGCGGAAAAAAAGTTACAAAAAAAGAGAAATCCAGAATGTTTTGTTCTTGGACCTCTCTTTTATAGGCATCGACCAAGTAGGCGATTTTCTGAAAAGTAATGAAGCTGATCCCAAGCGGCAATATCAGATGCAGTAAAGGAATATCGGTTCGAAGCAGCTCATTCGCATTCGAAATAAAGAAATCGTAATATTTATAAAATCCGAGCAGCGACACATTGAAAATAATGCCGATAGTCAATACGGCTTTACGATTCCTGCCCTCTTTCCGTTCTATCAGCAAGGAACCGATCCTGTAGTTAAAGAGAAGAGAGGTCAGAAGAAGCGGCAAGTAAACGACATTCCACCAGCCGTAGAACGTAAGCGAACTGATGACCAGCCATATTTTCGCAGCGGTTATCCATTTTAATTTGTTCATTAGAAAATAAACACCGAATACGACCGGTAAAAATACGAAAATAAATTCAAACGAATTGAACAGCATCGTTTCTCCTCCGAATTCCCTAACGGGAAACCATGGAATTTACATTAGAGGTTGCCGCACCGACTCGCTCTTGTTCCAAAATCTCGAATAAATATTGCCGGACATCGTGAACAAGATCGGCGCGTTGCAGCGCAAAATCTACGGTCGCCTTAATGAATCCCAGCTTATCGCCGACATCATAACGTTTTCCCGCGAATTGAAAAGCCAATACTTGCTGGCTCCTGTTCAAATTCATGATCGCATCCGTCAGTTGAACTTCGCCGCCTGCACCAGGCTCCAGCTGTTCCAGCAGGTCGAATATTTCAGGCCGCAATACGTATCTGCCCATAATGGCCAAATTGGATGGAGCGGATTGAACAGACGGTTTCTCTACGAAAGAGTCGACGCATATGACATTAGGGCTAATCGTTCCGCTCGGTGCAATGATTCCATACTTCGATACGTCTTCCTGCGATACGCTCTGTACACCTACAACTGACGTTTGATAGCGATGATACACATCCAACAATTGTTTCAGGCAAGGCGTTTCCGCTTGAATAATGTCATCACCCAACAAGACGGCGAACGGCTCGTTGCCGATAAACGATCTCGCGCACCATATCGCATGCCCTAAGCCAAGCGGCTCTTTCTGCCGAATATAATGAATGTTTCCCATATCCGAAATTCTTTGAATTTCCTCTAAATCTTCCAACTTCCCTTTTCTAAGCAGCATTTCTTCAACTTCCAACGATTTGTCGAAGTGGTCTTCAATCGCCCGCTTCCCGCGCCCGCTGATGATCATGATGTCTTCGATACCCGAATCGATCGCTTCTTCCACAATATATTGAATCGTCGGCTTATCGACGATCGGCAGCATTTCTTTCGGCTGGGCTTTCGTAGCCGGCAAAAATCTCGTTCCTAGCCCGGCCGCCGGGATAATTGCTTTTCTTACTTTCATCGGATAGTAGTTCCTCCCCGTATATCTGTTCCCTTTTATTGATGTACCTCATCATGATATGTTTCAATTGCTCGACGTATGGATTTACTGTTGCATGCCGTTCATGTTTCGTACGCTGGACTTGCGATATAAATCCATCGAGTTCTTGAATCAAGTCGTCGACTTCGCGGGTACGCTCGATTATTCTCATACACCGATGCCTCTCTTTAAGCCTTGTTCCAATGAACCGATAACTCGTTCAAGATCGCTCGAAGTCAGATTGGAACCGGAGGGCAGGCAAATACCGGTATGAAACAACAAGTCCGAGACACTGTGATTTTCCTCATGTGGATAGTACTCGCAACCTTGGAACAAAGGCTGCAGATGCATCGGTTTCCATACCGGACGAGACTCGATATTATGTTCCGCCAATAAATCGATACATTCGGATGCCGTAACGCCGCAAGCTGCCGGATCTATTGTCATCGCGCTCAACCATCGGTTCGATTTGCCGAAAGAGGCTTCCGGCATAAACGAAATTCCCGGGATATTGCGGAACCGTTCATAATAAGTATCGAATATTTTACGTCTAGCCGCTATGCGTTCATCCAGTACCTTCAACTGTCCTCTTCCGATAGCGGCCAGCACATTGCTGAGACGGTAGTTGTAACCGACCTCGCTATGCTGATAATGTTTCGCCGAATCTCTCGCTTGTGTAGACCAAAACCGGATTTTGTCCAAGGCATCCGTATCGTCCGATACTAGCATGCCTCCGCCTGAAGTAGTAATGATTTTGTTGCCATTGAACGAATATACGCCGAATTTACCGAACGTTCCGCTCGCACGCCCCTTATAAGTCGCCCCTAACGACTCTGCGGCATCCTCCAGTAAAGGCACGTCATATTGCTCGCAAAGTCGAAGGAGCTCATCCATGTCCGCGCTTTGCCCGTACAAATTCACCACAATGACGGCTTTGGGCAGATGACCTGTCGATTCAGCCTTCCGAAGAGCCCGTTCCAGAGCCCGCGGCGACATATTCCACGAATCAGGCTCGCTGTCGATAAAAACGGGCTTAGCCCCCAAGTACAAAATTGGATTAGCCGTAGCAACAAAAGTCAATGTAGAACAGAATACGATATCATCGGCAGCTACATTCAAATATTTCAAGGCAAGGTGGATCGCGGCCGTACCCGAGCTTAATGCCAGCGCCCCCTTAACACCGACATATTGTGCCAACTCCCGCTCGAAACCTTCCACATGCGGGCCAAGCGGCGCGATCCAATTGGTCTCGAAAGCATCTTGTACGTATAACAACTCCGACTCGCCCATATGCGGCGAGGAAAGATAAATTTTCCCCTTTGTGTTGCCGGCTGTCATGTAAGCCACTCCCTCGAATAATACGCTGCTACTTCTTCGCGTATTTGATTAACTTAGCGGGCACTCCGACCGCTGTACAATACCCTGGTAAAGAACGAACCACTACGGCTCCCGCTCCTACAACCGAGTATGGACCTACTTCGACTCCCGGCAGTACGGAGGAATTGGTACCGAGATAACTGCCGATACGAAGCCTAACACGCCCGGAAACGTTAGCCCCGGGCAATATCGTAGAAAAATCTTCAATCTCGCAATCATGGCCAATTGTACTGCCAAAATGGACCAAAACGTGCTCGCCGATTCGATTATCCGCTTCAATAACCGTGTAGGCGCTTATGGCCGTTCCTTCCCCGATACTGGTCTCGTCTCCGACGACTGCCGTTGGATGAACGAGAGTCGGGGTTCGCATGCTCGGATTAATCCCCCGCGCCTTACGGATGATATGGATTCGTCCCTCGGAGTTTCCGATCGCACTAATGGTATGTACGTCTCGATACCTCTGTTCTCCGAGCAATTCCAATTTCCCGAGGACGGGATACCCGTTTATCGCTTTGCCCGCCAACTTTACATCATCATCCATAAAGCCAAGCAGTTCCCACGTATCTGTCGAATGGTTGATATCTTTTATTAGCTGTGCTATTCCTTTACCCAGACCGCCCGCGCCAATGATCACGATTTCCTTTTTCGTTTTTTTCACTGTTCAACTGCCCGTTTTTGAGAATTCCCCTGGAATTCATGCATGGTTACGTGTCCAGAATGATTGACATCTTCGGAACGGAACACTTTTAACACGGTTTTACATAGGATAAGCAGATCCAACAGAAACGATCGATGATCCACATACCATACGTCCAACGCGAATTTTTCCTCCCAGGTGAGCCTGTTTCTTCCGTTGATTTGCGCCCAGCCGGTTATACCGGGCCGCACTTCATGTCTGCGAGCTTGCTCGGCGCTGTAGATAGGAACGTATTTCATCAATAGCGGTCTCGGTCCCACCAAGCTTAAGTCTCCCTTGATGACATTATAAAGCTGGGGGAGCTCGTCAAGGCTGAACCGTCGAAGGAAAGTACCGAATGGAACCGTTCGCTGCTCCTCCGGCAGCAGTTGACCGTCCTTATCGCGCAAGTCCGCCATTGTCCTGAACTTGTATATACGAAAAGGCTTGGCGTGCAAGCCGGGCCTCACCTGCGTAAACAAAACGGGCGAGCCCAGCTTGATGCGCACCAAAATGGCGGTGACTGCCATAATCGGCAGCAAAACAAGAAAGGCAATTAATGAAGTGACCAAATCAAAGCATCGTTTTAGTCTCATATTTCTCCTCTTACGCTCCTTTAACGAGCTGCCACCGGCTCCAACAGCCCGATTTTGTGCAAATTCCCATAGTTGTACACCGTAGCCCGCGAGCTTCCGGATACATTCAGGCAATTTTTCGTATCCAAGATGACCGGTGTATGCATGTTCCGCAGCAAATTCTCGTCCAGCAAGGCGAATTCGTTGTGATCCGCGAGAACGACGAGGCAATGCGCACCATTCAATGCTTCTTGTGCGGAATATAGCCTTATCGGGCAATGGTCCGGATGAACGTGAGGATCGTGCGCCATCACTTGGTATCCTCTCTGTCTCAGCAGATTAACGACGGCCAAAGCGGGACTTTCTCGGATGTCGTCGACATTCCCTTTATAAGTCAAACCAAAAACGGCTACCGGCAGCTCTTGGAATGGAGAGGCGATCTTCTCCACTTGCTCGACCACGAATGACGGCATCGAGTTGTTAATCTCGCGCGCCGTAGCCATCAGCGGAGTTGCCCACGGCGCTTTCTCGATTATGAAATAAGGGTCGACCGCTATGCAGTGACCGCCTACGCCGGGTCCCGGCGAATGAAGCTTGACGCGCGGATGTTTGTTGGCAAGTTGTATAACTTCCAACGCGTCTACACCTAGCTCGACCGATGCTTTGGCAAGCTCATTCGCAAGGGCGATATTGACATCGCGGTACGTATTCTCCATCAACTTCGCCATCTCGGCCGATGTGGAGTAAGTCAGCACGATTTCTCCCTTGACAAATGTCCGGTATAAATCGGCGGCTTTATCGGCGGATATGGAGTTATATCCTCCAACGATACGATTGTTCTCCACCAGCTCCCGAAAAATGCTGCCTGGAAGTACTCGTTCCGGACAGTGGGCCAAGTAGATCTCGCTTCCGACTTGCCAACCTGCCTCTGCTAGAATAGGAGCGACAACATCATCCGTAGTTCGCGGTGGGATGGTCGATTCGACGATGACGACGTTTCCCGCCTTCAAATAGGGCAATATCGATTTCGTAGCTGAAACGACATAATCCAGATTGGCCGTATGGTCTTCGTTTACGGGAGTCGGTACGGCGATGATGAATGCATCCGCGCTCTCGGGAGTCGTTTGGGCTTTAAACTTATATTCGTTTCGGACCTCCTCGAAAACTTCCTCTATACCGTTTTCAATAATATGAGTGGCTCCCGCATTCAAAGATTGGACAACCCAATCGCTGACATCGACCCCGACAACCTCGAACCCGGCTTTTGCAAATACTAGCGAGGTAGGCAATCCGATGTAACCGAGTCCCACTACGCACACTTTTTTGTTCATGGTTCTCCTCACTCTCTCGATACATTTTGTATCTAAATTGACAGATCGATACTTATATGCTTACTAAATGTCGTGTAATCGTTTTGTAGGCTTGCTCGACCGTCCAATGCTGCTCCAAATATTTTCGACCATTGGCCCCGAGTCGTTGCCGAAACGCCCTGTCTCGATATAGCTTCTCGAAGTTTTCCCGGTATTTGTCCAACTCGCCCGTTACCGAACATAGACCCGCTTGCGCCTCTTTCAAAATATCTCCGTAATCGGTATTAGGGTCCACCGCAGCCAAAATCGGAATTCCGGCTTCGAAATAAGATAATGTTTTGGACGGAATGTTCGGTATCGTAAACCGCCGGTTCAAGTTGATAAGCCCGACATCGCATGCTCTCACGAGTTCGTCGTAATCCGAAGTGGGGACTCGTTCCTTGAGATGCACGTTGCTCAGCGCCAATTCCCGAATCCGTTCTTTAAGCCATTGTTTTTCGGTACCGTCCCCGATAATAAGAAACGCAATATGATCATGATTTCGGTACAGGGCAGCCAATTCTAGCAAAAAACCGAGCTCTTGCGGCTTGCCGAGATTGCCCCCGAATATGGCTACGAACTTGTTCTCCAAGCCGTACTTTGCTTTAATTGAAGTGTCAGGGTTGATGATAGATAAACCTATTTTTTTCCAATTCGGCAGCAATTCCAGTTTACCTTGGTGCAGCCCGCGGTTATGTTTCAGCACATACTCGACGTTACCCTTCGACATGCAGCCGATATGGTCTGAAACAGCGTACAATTTTCTTTCTTTCCTTCTAAAGTAGGCGAACACGGGGCCTCCAGCCATCATTCCTAAATCCCGGGCGTTTTGCGGGAAAATATCACGAAGAATCAAGTATGATTTACAGCGGTCCCGCCTCTTGATATAGTTCGCCACGGAGGCAAACGTGATAGGCGGTGTAGGGTAAACTACCAAATCGAATTTCATGTTTTTGAAGTGGGTGTCGATCGCTCTTATGAATATTCCCGGAAGCGAAATCATCGACAGTCCCTTTTTTATAAGACCGACGTTAAACATATCGCCGCATTTGATGCGAAGCACATTCAAGCCTTGTTCATCCTGCAGACAAGTATCGCGCTCGAATTTGCTCTCCAATACCGTCGCCACGCACACGCAGTGTCCGTTTCGGTGAAATTCCTGCGCAAGATCTGTATACAAATTTGATCCTGCTGCAGTTTCCGGAAACGAGATCATCAAAAATAGCACATTCATAGGGAGACACCGCTCCGCTCCGACTCCACGCCATACTTGCCCCACGTGATCCTGTTAATGATCGGGGTGTAGCTTTGAATCAGTTTTACTACTTTGAGCGAGACGTTCAAATCGTAATAGTCGCTTGGAAGAGGGACAGCTGCCTGCTCCTCCCTCAAGGATACGGCCATGCTTACGGAGCGCAGTACTTCTTCCGAAGTGATTCCCCCGATTACAATAGCTCCTTTATCCAATACTTCCGGCCGTTCCGTACTAGTCCGGATAAGCACGGCCGGGAAACGAAGCATGGCCGATTCTTCGCTAAGCGTCCCGCTGTCCGATAGTACGCAGAAAGAATGCTTTTGCAGCTTGTTGTACGCAAAAAAACCGAAAGGCTTAAGCGATCGTACGAGCGGATGGAACCGAATGCCCCGCTCCACAATCCGCTTCTGACTTCTCGGATGTGTGGAATAAATAACCGGGAATCTGAACTTCTCCGCTACCTCATTTAAAGAATGGACCAAACGGTCGAAATTTTTCTCAAGATCGACATTTTCTTCGCGGTGTGCGCTTACTAGAATGTATTTGCCGCTCTCCAATTGTAATTCGTTCAGCACATCGCTATGCTCGATAGCTTCCCGATGATGATGTAAAACTTCGGCCATCGGTGAGCCTGTAACAAAAATGTGCTCCTTTTTGATTCCCTCACTCAGTAAATATCGACGACTATGCTCCGTATACGGCATATTGATATCGCTTATATGATCCACGATTTTACGATTGATTTCCTCCGGCACGTTTTGGTCGAAGCAACGATTGCCGGCCTCCATATGGAAAATCGGGATTTTCAGCCTCTTTGCGGCAATGGCGCTCAAGCAGCTGTTCGTATCGCCAAGAATGAGGAGCGCCTCCGGTTTCTCTTTTTGTAAAATGGCGTATGAGGAGGAAATAATATTTCCCATCGTCTCGCCTAGATGAGTGCCGGCCACTCCAAGGAAATAATCCGGCTTGCGCAAATCGAATTCTTCGAAAAAGATGTCGTTCAGCGTGTAGTCCCAATTTTGCCCGGTGTGGACGAGGATATGGTCGAAATATTGATCGCACGCCTTTATTACCCTGGAAAGCCGGATGATTTCCGGCCTGGTGCCGACAATAGTCATCACTTTCATCTTGTTCATGTTACACCTCTAAATAGTATGTATCCGGGGCTTGCGGATCGAATATTTCATTCGCCCAAAATAACACGGTTAACTCTCCATCCGATACATTTTCAATAGAATGCGTATACCCCGGCGGGATGTCGACCACCTCGATCCGTTCCCCGGATACCTGATAATTCAATACTTCTCCGTCATGGACATGGCGAAAACGGATGATCGCCTCTCCTTGGATCACGCAAAACTTTTCCACCTTCGTATGATGATAATGGTTTCCCCTTACAACACCTTTGTGTGATTTGGAGATGAATATTTGTCCGAACTGATTCGATTTGATCACCTCGGCCAAGCTTCCGCGATGATCCGTTTTCATCTCCAGCCTGTAAGCAAAATCCTGTTTATTCAAATAGGACAAATAAGTCGTATACAAGCACTTCATGAGCGGTTCCGATAAATCCGGAAGAATGTGCGACTTGCGTATGTCCCGAATCCGGTAAATTTTATCGGCCAGCTCACCGAGCTTGATCTGGAACGTCCGGTCCAATGAATAATACGGGTGCGACATTGGCTTGCCCAGCGTATCCATCCTGTCGATAAAATGATCGATCACGTCATCGATGTACACCAGCGTCAAACCTTTTTCCGGGTCCGATATCGTGATGTCCAGACCTCTTGCGATATTATGGCAATATGTCGCCACCACCGAGTTGTAATTGGGCTTGCACCATTTGCCGAAGACGTTCGGGAGTCGGTATACGCACACATTTGCTCCGCTTTCCAACGCGAAGGCAAGCATGGCCTCCTCGGCTTGCTTCTTGCTTCTTCCGTAAGCATTCTGCGATTCTGCTTGGATGGAAGAACTCATGACAACCGTCGGCGCTCTCCGGTGTTTCAACAACAAGGCAGCCATGTACTCGGTCAAGCCGGCGTTTACCTCTTCGAACTCCGCCTCGTTCTGCGGCCGGTTCACTCCGGCCAGATGAAAGATGACGTCCGCCTCTTTCACCTTTGTCTCCAACGATTCCAAATCATCTCCCCGGGTAAAAGTCGCGATTCGAACGTCTTCCCGCTTCTGCAGCCGATCCACCATATGCCTGCCTATGAAGCCGTTGGAACCGGTTATCAACACGTTGACCGGCATCATCCCCACACTCCCGATTCAAATATGCGACTCCTGTAACGTTTCTTTTAATTCGGCTTGTATATATTCCAGTTTCAGCAGCAATTGTTTGATTTCTTTTACTTGCAGCCGTTTCGTATTGTGAGAGTTGTAATCTTCCAAATAAGAGACCGCATGCTCGCCTTCAAGGAAGTATTTGTTGTAGTTCAAATCGCGATTATCGGAAGGGATGCGGTAATATTCTCCGTGGTCAACCGATTTCGCCAACTCTTCCCGGGTCAGAAGAGTCTCATACAATTTCTCTCCATGCCGCGTTCCGATAACTTTATTCGGAGTGTCGGTCCGGAACAATTGCTTCAATGCTTCGGCCAAATCGAGGATCGTCGAAGCCGGTGCTTTCTGGACGAATATATCTCCCTGCACCCCGTTTTCGAATGCGTAGAGCACCAGATCGACGGCATCGTCCAACGACATCAGAAAACGCGTCATATTCGGATCCGTGATCGTCAGAGGAACGTTTTCTTTGATTTGTTTGATGAAGAGCGGAATGACCGACCCGCGCGAGGCCATTACGTTTCCGTAACGCGTACCGCAAATGACCGTATCGCCTTCGCCCAGTGTTCTGGCTTTGGCAACCATGATCTTCTCTGCAAGCGCCTTGGATTGTCCCATCGCATTTATCGGGTACACCGCTTTGTCGGTGCTCAAAAATATCGCTTTTTTCACACCGCTTTGCACTGCGGCGTTCAATACGTTCTCAGTACCGATAATATTCGTCCGCACCGCTTCGATCGGATAGAACTCGCAGGAGGGCACTTGCTTCAATGCTGCCGCATGAAACACAAAATCGACTCCGCGCATGGCCGCAAGAACGCTCTCGTAATCCCGCACATCGCCGATATGAAATTTGACTTTCGGACTGCCTAATTGAATGCGCATATCTTCCTGCTTTTTCTCGTCTCTGCTGAACACTCTGATTTCTTTTATACCCGTGTTCAAAAACCGTTTTAAAACGGCATTTCCGAATGAGCCCGTTCCACCGGTTATCAATAACGTTCGATTTTCAAACATTGGTCATCCTCCCGTATCGGCGGTTATTCAACCGTTTGCCAGTAGTGCCCTCCAATAAAGAAACGATTTTCTCCAAATGGGCTTCGCGAGTAAAATTCGCTTTGAAATGTTTCTTGGCATTGAGACTCATTCGCTCATATCGAGCCGGCTCGCCGCATAACTCTTTAATCGCATCCGCTATGGCGCCAGGTTCGGCAAACGGCACGAGAACCCCGCTGTCCCCGTCTATTACCATTTCCGGGATACCCCGATAATCGGTGGATATAACGACACTGCCGAATGCCATCGCCTCGATAATGGATAACGGCTGCCCTTCGTTGTCATATTGTGTCGGCAGCACGAAAAAGTGGGATTGCTGCAGCACCTTCAGCTTCTCCTCGCCCTGTATCGTCCCGTTGTATTCGACAATCCCTTCCAAACCGCGTTCTTTCACGAAAGCTTCGAATAATTCCCGACCGTGCTCGGCGCTTCGGACAAGAATATCGTCCACATTGCTTAAGAAGCGGCCGAAAAATAAGCATTTGACTTTTGGTCCCCCGTCCTTGACCAGCAAATCGATCGCTTCCAGCACATGCAAATATCCTTTGGATTCAATGAGATTGGATAAATACAAAATCACAACCGGTTCATCCGGATTGCTCGGCAGCTTCTTCGCCCCTATCGTATCGGGGAGAATAAACGGGAGACCGTTGCAGACGACATCCAGTTTCGGACCAAGACGCGGCTCGAAGTCGAACATCCCGCGCAGCCGTTCCCCCAATACGTAAATATGGTCCGCCTTCAGCAAGGTTGCCCGTATGAGACGCCGAATCCAGCCGGGTTGATGATCGAAAAAGTGGCCGTAATTCCCGCCGTGCAAATGACAAACGACAGAATGGCCGAAACATTTGGCATACCAGATCATAAAAAAATCTCTCCAGAACCCTTGGAGAGATTGTGCTATCGTGATGTATACCGTTTTTTTGCCGAAGGATGTTTTGCGTACATAATCGAGCAATATCCAGAAGTACTGGAGAGCCCTCTTCCCTACAGAAACATTAAAACTGCCCTTCTTGCCCGATAAATTCACGATCTGGTGCGGCAAATTTCTTTGCTCGAACTCCTCTACAAGCATCTGGAACGCGAGCGACTGCCCCGCCACTGGCGGTGGAACAGGCCCCACCAATATATAGTGCTGTTGCGAATTCAAACTAACGCACTCTCCTTCAATAAGTAGCCGTGGGCCGGACGGCTCGATTCCGGTTTCTTTCCGCAGCGGAAGACATGAGCAGCGATTCATATTGTTCGGCTATCGTTTCCACTGAAAACTGGTTCATGAATTGTTTCAACCGATTCGGTTCGAACGAAGGACGATTATGAATCCAGTGAACAATTTTTCCCCTAATATCCGCGTTCACAGTCAGCTCATCTTCAAGAACATGAATGACATCGTGGTAAGTCCGGAAAAATTCAACGGAGCTATCGTCCGGTATACTGACCAGATTGAAGATCGGCTTGCCGGTGCTCGCATATTCAACCAGCTTGCTGGGCAGCAGATCAGGCGTTTTGTTGCCGATATTGACGAGAATATCGGCTCCGATCATCGCCGAATACGCTTGTTCACGCGGTACCAGCCCATGAACGAATAATGTTTCGTCCTTATATCGTCCATACGGCTCGAAATATTCCGCGCAGTCGCCGACATTTCCATAGAAATGAAGTTCGACGTTTCCCTGCATGTCTCGATACAGAGCTTCGAACCACTTTAACAAAGCTTGCGGATTACGAATATCCCGATAGAGCGTCCCGATAAATATGAACCGCAATCGCTCGCCCGGCTGTTGTACCGGAAGGATTAGGTCTGTATTTGGCGTAGAAACCAGGGGCGGACTTACGCGCATCTTTGACGGCTCCATTTGAAATGTAGATCTGTACATTTCTTTCGTTTGTTCCGTATTCAATACGACATAATCGGCTCGCTTCAATACCCCGCGTTCCGCCCAGTAATTGATGCCGTTGTATAACAACCGATTATTCGTCGGCATCGAGTGAAAATAGAAAGGATCACCGATATCGACGATCCAACTAAGCTCCGGCCACTTTTTTTTCAACCGAACGCCGGTCAAATGACTGGAAAACGGATGCGATACCGAAATCACGGCATCGTAACGCGCATCGCTCATTAGCCGTTTTGCTTTTCGCCATGCCGATATATGCCACAGGCATGCAAAATCCGGCCAGTACATTTTTTTCCAAGTCATATCATGGGCAAATTTAAGGACTCGTACGATCTTTTTTCTTGAGGCCGTTCTTCCCGATGAGTCCGCTCCAGGCAATTGGTTTCCCTCTTCTGCGGATGAACGTAATTTGGATCTCAATTTCTCCGAGACCGTCCCCCCCGTGCGGATTACACGAACACCATGAATCTGCTCTTCCCGGGTGAATCCGGGTTTCCATGAACATATGACATCAATTCGATGGCCATCGCGAGCCCAACGCTCCGCGATCGCATTCCAACGGAACGCTCTGGGTACCATAGCGGGAGAATAATGGTAGCTGATCAGTAAAATATTCATCCGGATTTCCTTTCCTTCGGGACGGCAATCGCCAAAAATAAAAAAGTCCACCAGATGACAGCCATGTCCCATGATTTAAACAAATAAAAATCCATCACGGTGGCTGGCAAGGTGCACAATATGCCTAGCGCCAAATATCGTCTCAACGGGTCGTTGCTCTTGCCCGCTCTAGAGTAGACACGAAGAAGGACGATAACGATCCCTATAAACGCCAGGACCGATAGTACACCCAGTTCCGTTAATAACCCGAGCAGCAAAGAATGGGGGTGATAAAGCGTGACGCCCATCTCGGTAGATTGCATCTCGGAGCGGATCCCGAACAACTTTTCCGTTTCTACCGCATACCAAGGCCACACGCTGCCGTATCCGTTGCCGAATACGAATGTTGTAAGCGAGGTTGTCGCATACTTCCATCCGGTTGCATAGGTCATCTCCCTGGATGAATCCTCCAAGTTCTCCAGCCGCTCGAATGAAATAAGGGAGCTGATCGCGATAAAGATGCCCACTCCAAGAGCAGCCGTGAGCAGATAGGAAGTAACCGACCTTTTCGTCGAGAAGAAAACAATGGCAACCATCAGAAGCATACATAGCAATCCGGCCCTCGAACCGGTTAACATGATGAGCATGACAACTATGAAAACCCCCGCCCATGAAACCGACTGAATCCATTTGCTGTTTTTGATGGATGCATTCGCCAAATGAATAGCCAGTACGGGGATCATCAGAAAATGGATGACTGCCGCCCCTCCCAGTGTCCCTTGAAGTCTATGCTCGGTAAGTCCGCCGATTCCTCCGGGCAACAAGGAATACTTGTACAGGTAGTACAGAAATACCGCTGTCAACATCCACGCCATGCGAGTTGCAACATGTTCCCAACGGCTATCCCGGAATGTAACGCCGTACGTAAATAAATAGGCTATCGTCACCGATAACCATGTCATGTAAAGCGGATATACGATTAACTCCAGATCAAATCTCACATTGGACCATGCTACCGATGACAACGCCCATACGAGGATAGAACAAAACAACAGGTATACGGTTCCGCGGTATGAAGCGCCTCTACGACTCATCATCATAAACGGCAGCAGCAATAACATCATATAGGGCATAACGAATTCAGCGATCGACTTTCCCAGCAATTTATCGTAAGCACCGGAGTCCAGCGATATGACGGCAAGAAATACGATATAGATTCCTTCGATTAACCCAGCCAATGGAAGCGATAATTTGTCTTGCTGCAGTACCGGGTAGTCATATTTTTTAAATGCCGGTATATGTTCCAAATCTACCACCTATTGAACGTTATAGTTATACTTCATCTCGAAGCAAGCAAACCGTCATAAACTCTCGTCATGGTCGATTTGTATACTTCAACCGAATAAAAGTCTACGACATGTTGACGAATTGTCTCGGGCTTGTAGGAATCGAGGCGGCCCAACATGACCTTCAGACCTTCATATAAGGATTGCCACGATTCCTTCTCAACCAGCAGCCCCGACTCTGTTCGAATCAACGTCTCGGGCCCTCCCGATTTCGTGGCTAATACCGGCAATCCGCAGCTCATCGCTTCGATTAACACTACGCCGAACGTTTCGATTCTGCTGCTGGAGACATAGAGATCGGCATCATGATAATACCCGGCTAACTGATCGTTCGGTATACTTCCCGTCAAACGGACATTGTCGCTTAAATGATAGCTGCCAATCATCTTTTCCAGCTTCCCGCGATTCGGTCCTTCCCCGACGATAAGCAGCCTAAAGTGAGGATAATCGTTTCGCAGCTCGCCAAGAGCCCGGAGAAGCAGCTCATAACCTTTTTTATCCCCATGGTCCAAAGACCCGACCGTTATTAGTTTTATAATAGGCTCACGAGGAACATGTTCCGGTTTCAAAGTAAAAATAGCAGTGTTCACAATGTTAGGTTTTACTTCTATTTCACGAGATACGCACTTTTGCATCGTCCGCCGCAACGAATCGCTTACCGCAAACAGTCTATCCGCTTCATGAAGGGCCTTGCGAATACGAGGACCGACCCAAAATCTCCTTGTGCTTTGTTCGAAGTGAGAGGCGTGCTCCGTAATGTAAAGCTGTATTTTCATCTTCTTGGAGATTTCCAGAGCAATCCAGCTGTAATACTGGGAGAAGTGCACGTGAATCAAATCGGGCTTCAATTGGAGCAGCAATTCCAACATCGCCTTCTTGATCTTCAATTGGTGATAAAAGAAACCGATGTGGCGCACATTCCAATACTTTACGTCGATCCGGTATACCGCATATCCATCTTCATCCAAACGGGTTATGCCATTCTGCACCCGATCGCTTATGTTCACTTGAATGACCGAGATATCATGCGTATCTTTCAAAGCTTCGACCCTTGTTTTCACATAAGAATAACTGGCAGGCTTATCCGAAGTTGGAAACGGTGCGATCAGAACCACTTTTTTACGAATCAGACTCACCCCATAGCTACGATTCATTGGACTGTGCCGCCTGCACTGCCGGTCTGCGCAGTAAATCAACCGATTGTTTGCGGAACATAATATTCAACGCCAAATAAATAATCGCTCCCACTGTAACTTGGACGCCCAGCATCAGAACATTCGAATGGACAGGCAAGTACGAACCCGTCAACCATGTCATACCCGCCATGACGGTACTCATCGCGAAAGCAGCGGTAAAGCACGAGACAAACGAGCGAAAACACGGCCCAAGCATACCGCGGATAACAACCAAATAATTCACAAAGAAGTACACTATTTTTAATAACAGAAACGAAACGGCGGCCCCCACGAGACCGGCCGTCCACGCACCCAGCCATATGCACGGAATTTGTATAACCGTTTTGGCCAAATTATATTTGAATGACAATTCGGCCCTTCCTTTGGCTAACACGAGAGAACCGGCAGGATTGGCTATGCATCTCAACATCCCGACTCCGCACAACACCTGCAAAATTAAAATGCTGGAAGTCCAACCCTCTCCAAAAAGAACCATCACCAAGGTTGGCGAAACGACCGCCATTCCCAAATAAATAGGGAAGTTGATCAGTCCGATAGCCCGCAGCGTCTGGAAATAACCGCGTTTTAATCTCTCCGTATCATCCTGTACTTGGGAGAATACGGGGAAAGCGACGCGATTGATGATCGGATTGATTTTGGCAAGCGGAATAATAACCAAGTTGTATGCTATCGTATAATATCCGAGCGCTTCCGCCCCCAACAATCGGCCGATTATAATGTTATCCAAGTTGTTGTTAAAGTACGTGACCGTGTATTCGCCGGTACGGTACAGTCCGAAACCGATGAATCCTTTAATATGGCGAAATGCAAAGATCGCTTTAGGCCGCCAAGTCCTCCAGCCAAGACAAGCGAACGATACCGAGGCGACTGAAGAATTGACCAATTGACCCCATACAAGAGACAATGCGCCGTATCCGGAATAGGCTGCGGCGATCGTTACAGTCGTTCCGGCGATTGCGGCAGCAATCGTGACTTTCGAGATCAAGTTGAACCGCAATTCCTTTTGAAACAGCATCTGAAATTGTTGCCCCAGCGGAGTAATCAAAAAAATAAACGAGGCCCAAATCAGCAGCTCGTTCAACTCCGGACTTCTATAGAAACTTATGATGATCGGCCTGATGGACAAGACGATCATGAAAACGGCAAATCCGCTGATCAAATTAAGCCAATACAAACTGGACAGTTGTTCTCGAGTCAAGTCTTTCCGTTGGATAATCGCACTGGAAAGTCCCATATCCGAGAACGCCTGGGCAAAGCCGATTACGACCATAACCATCCCCATCAGGCCAAATGAAGCCGGACCGAGCAGCTTGGAGACGACCGATATTTGAACGAACTGAAGTCCGATGATCAGGATCGAAGATAGGGCCGTCCATTTTACACCCTGTATCGCGGCAGCTTTCAACGACATGTATCTTTACCCCACGGATATTAATTCTTTCCGGTTGGACTCCGCACCGTTATGGTAAGAAGGCACAACCATTCGAAGCGTATCTTTCACTTCGGCGGCCTCTCGGCCAATCACCTTATACAGCCGCGCCAGTTCCGTCTCGAAGAGCGCGCGTTCAATACTGGCAGGCTTACCGATATAAATCCGATTATGTTTCGTAGAGGTCAATCCTTCTTCGCTGGTCAGCAGCTCCTCGTACAGCTTCTCGCCGGGACGAATACCGGTATATGTGATTTCGATGTCTACGTTTGGTTCAAAACCGGATAGGCGGATCAAGTCTTTGGCCAAATCGAGTATTTTGACAGGCTCGCCCATGTCCAGAATAAATACTTCGCCGCCATCGACGATAGCGCCCGCTTGAATAACAAGTTGGACTGCTTCCGGTATAGTCATGAAATACCGAATCATGTCGGGATGGGTTACCGTAACGGGTCCACCGGCCATAATTTGTTCCTTGAACTTGGGAATGACGCTTCCCCTGCTTCCAAGCACGTTTCCGAAGCGGACGGCTGCGAATTTAGTCCTGCTGGAAGTTTTTAAGCTTTGAATATACATTTCTGCGATCCGTTTCGTCGTTCCCATGACACTTGTAGGATTTACGGCCTTGTCGGTCGAGATGAGCACGAACCGTTCCGCTTCATACTTATCGGCGCTATCGGCGACGTTTTTTGTTCCGAATACGTTATTTTTAATCGCTTCGGCCGGATTTCGCTCCATGAGAGGTACGTGCTTATGGGCTGCGGCATGAAACACAACTTGCGGTTTAAATTGCGCGAAGACCGCATCGATGCGCTCCCTGTCTTGTACATTGGCGATTAAGGTGTCGATCTGTTGTTCCGGAAATGTTCGCCGAAGCTCCATTTCAATTGCATAGATGCTGTTCTCTCCTTGTCCAAGAAGCAACAGAAGCTTGGGCTTGAACCGCGCCAGCTGTCTGCAAAGCTCGGAACCTATGGAACCGCCTGCCCCCGTCACCAATACGGTCTTGTTCGTTACGTAGTTGGCTATTACTTTCAAATCAATATGAATCGCTTCTCTGCCGAGCAGATCTTCCACTTCCACATTGCGGATTTCTTTGACCGTAACGTTCCCGCTGACTAAATCCCCGATTCTCGGAATGATTTTCAACTGGGCTTTTGTCGATTTGCAAACTTCGATAATTTTGGATGTCTCTTTTTTGGAGACGGAGGGGACGGCGATAATAATGTCGTCAATTTGTAATTGTTCGACTGCTTCCGGAATTTTCTCCCTCCCCCCAAAAATCGGAATCCCCAGCACTTGCAGCCGATTTTTGTTAACATCATCATCGATGAAAGCAACCGGATCGATCCGAGTGTTATAATCGGATTTCAACTCTTTTGCGACAAGCGTTCCGCAATCCCCCGCACCGATAATGAGAGCTCTGCGCTGTGCCGATTTTTTCCTTAAGCGGGAGTCCCGATACACTCTCCAAGCAAAGCGGCTTCCTCCGACCAGAAGAAGCAAAGTTTCAAAGTGCCGCACAAGCAGCGCCGCAGGGATGATTTCCCCAATAACAGCAATGCTGATCCCGTACGAGATCATGCACGAAATCGATACGGCCTTGATTACAGTCAACAATTCCCCGACGCTTGCGTATTGCCATACCCGGTTGTACAGCTTGAAGTAGGCCAACCCCAGTGTGCACACGATAACCGATACGACGGTGTAAACGGTCCACTCGAACAGCCGTTCAGCGACGATCCAATTGTAGTGAAGCAAGTACGATGTTAGTACGCTGACTACTACAAAAGCTGTATCCGTCACGAGCAGCGCAGACAATCGTTTATTGAAGCTCATAACATTCCTCCATTTTAGGTTCGGCTGAACCTTCCATATTATCAAAAGAACCGACTGGATCTTTCCGTCAAAACGATCCAGCGGATTCTTTTAACAACATATCTTCGTATAAGGGCATTCAACCCATCCTCACACCACACCACTGACGATCTACGTCTAAGGCGATTGCCGCCCACAGCATGGTCGAGTGCCTACAGTGATAAAGGTGCAGTAGACATTACCTGTGAAGCGTCCATCCATCGCATTGAAGAAAGCTGCTTTAGATGAAGGACATTTTGCTTCTCTTTGTTCTTTTATTATTGAGAACCGTGCCGAGCAGCCTGCACTGGGCCAGCTCCAAAGCTTGCACCGTTTTCCTCGCATCTTCCCGCTTCGTTTTGCCCGATTGAAGGACGAGTACGACTCCGTCGCATTGGGAAGACAGCAGCAGCGAATCCGTAACCGGAAGAACGGGAGGCGAATCGACAATTACGATGTCGAAACTTTGCTTGATTTCGCGAAACGTTTTTTCCAACCGGAACTTGGCCAACAATTCCGCGGGATTTGTCGGAATCGGTCCCGTTGTCAATAAAGACAAACGATCGATCGACGTATCTTGAATCGCCTCTTGGACATCCGATTGGTCGCTCAATGTGTTCGTAATTCCGACACGGTTCGCTCTGGAGAAAACATGATGAAGCGAAGGATTTCTCAAATCCGCATCCACTAACAAAACTCGCTTCTTCTCTTCCGCAAACAAGATAGCAAGATTGGCTGCCGTTGTTGTTTTGCCTTCCCCGCCCTTGGCCGATGTGACCAAAACCGTTCGGACCGGCTGATCCAGTGAACAAAATTGAATATTCGCTCTTAACGACCTGTACGTCTCTGCAATCGGTGAAACGGGATTGAGATACGAAAGTAGAGGCTTCTTATTGGTTAATGCCGACATAGGATGCTTCCCCAGCCTTCCTTGATTTGGATACTGAATTGAACTGGCGGCTGTTCGTGTCCTTGCGCTTAATACGAGGCACGGCAGCCAGTAAGGGAATTTCCAGCAAGGCTGACAAATCGCTCTCGGTTCTGATGGTCTCGTCAAAATGTTCGATTACAAATGCGAGAGCTACAGACAACAACGTCGATACGATAAATGCCGCCGCAATGTTTAGTTTCGGATTTGTATTTACGGGAGTTGTATTGTTGCCGATATTACTCCTATCCAGAATGGTGACATTGTCTACACCCATAATGGATATAATTTCCTTCCCAAACGCCTCGGCAATCGAATTGACCATTCGGACCGCACGTTCGTGAGAATAATCCATGACCGTCAAAGTAAGCACCTGTGTATTGGTCACGACTTCCACCTTAACTTTCCGGCTCAATTGTTCTGCATCAAGATCAAATTCCGGGTGAGCTTCGACTGCTTTCCCCATAATCGCCGACGATTTTATAATTTCTTTGTACGTATTAACGAGCATCATACTGGAATTGACCGACCCGAAATCCAAAACTTTCCCTATACCTTGAACTTCATTAGCTTTGTTGACGATCAGTTTCACTTTGGCCGAGTAGACCGGCTTTACGAAGTAATAACTGTAGATGCCGGCGATCGTACAACTGAAACAGACGAGTAAAGCGAGCATCCAAAACCTTTTTTGTAAGACGGCCAAATATCCTTTCAATCCCGGATCCATTATGCTACCTCCCATGAGTCACATCGCTTCGTTTGCTTACCGCCAATTCGTAGAGTTCGATTGACCGGCGAACCGCAGGCCGTTCCATTAACGCCCAGTCGTACAAATGCTGTGCGAACCGCCTTCTGTTATTACCGGAATGCAACAATCTCACTCCGTATTGATTACCGTGTTCCCCTTCCACCCCCCAAACGATATGCCCCTTGAATTGGTACTCCGTCTGTGCAATAAGCAAACGAATTTCCAGTACGCATTCGACGTGAAGAGGGAACGTCAATTTTGTTCCAAACCTGATTCCATCAGGTCCTAGATCATGAACATGTCCCGTTGTTTCCCTGCTTTGAACAAATATCCCATTCATTCGTACTATTCGTATAGCGGCACTTATCGGCGTCAGGGGCTTCACACGAAAATTTTTTCTGCGCATGGACGAATCACCAACTTAAATTAAGAATCAATACCTCTGATACATTTTGTATCATCGTATTTTTACTTTATGATACATATTGTATCATGTCAAGTAGAATAAAGTTGTTATAATGTTGTATGTAACGTATATTCTTATTTTAATTTGCCTCAGGGCTGATTGTTGTTTCCATTTTTTTTGTTTCCACCGCAGGTTTTTCCGTGCTTTCTTTGTTTAGCTTGGATAAAAACTGATATACTTTTTTCGGGTTTATATCCATGTAATTCATAATCTCGAAAATATCCAATTCTTTTTTTGAGTCCATTTTCACCCTCCAACATGTATAGAACTACTATCATTTGCAATCTTGTAGACGATACCCACACAAATATTAAGAAAATGGCGAATTATTAAACGGGCACTTTGACAATATATGACTCTCGTCAAAAAAAATGATTCATTTTGTATCATTGCACTTCAGCTTTATTCTAGATACGTTTCGTATCGGAGTCAAGTGAAAAACTTATTAAGCTTTCTTCACTTTGTTGTATGCTATGTCTTGTTTTGAAACAGGTCCATTGGTTATACTGTTACTATCGGACTTTACATTAGGGGGACAAATCATGATTAGATGCGGCGACAGGATAGCACAATTGCGTGAAAAACGCAGTCTAACTCAAGAAGAACTATCCAGTAAACTGGGGATATCCCGCGCAGCCCTCTCCCATTACGAGACCAACCGGAGGGAACCGGATTACGAAACGCTTCGTAACATAGCGAACTTTTTTGATATAACTCTCGATTATTTGCTAGGCAGAACGAATGATCCTCAGACCGTTTTGGATCAAGATATTCGAGAGTTTGTCGACAGTTTGGAGCTTTCCGACGATACGATTATGGACAAATTTTCGTTAACTATAGACGGCAGAAAATTAACGGCGGAAGAAGCCAAACGTTTTATCGCATTCGTACGAGCTGAAAGATCGATGAAACAATAACTTTCCGGACATTTGCTCCCGAGTACAAACAGCTGCAGCATCTGCTCGCGTTACGGCGTTGTAAGCGTTACTGCGCTGATTTTGGCGTGCCCGGAATTTCTGGAATATTATGTTGTCTATAGGCTGATATGGTTCCAACAAACTCTACTATGAATAAAATAGATAAGAGCGAAAAAGAGTATGATTCGCTAAATCCAATTCAAAGGAGAGAGCCATATGACCATAGACGCGGTTATTGTAAACGTTGCCGATTTTGGTGCAAAAGGCGACGGCATAGCTGATGACTACACGGCGATACAAGCAGCCTTGAATTCAACAATCGGCAATAAAAAAAGCGTTGTCGTATTTCCTCCCGGAACCTATAACTGTTCCAATACATTAATCATACCGAAGAGAAACATTAAAATTACCGGCGTTTCCACTTCTTACGGCTACGGCGAAAGAACGATATCGAATGTCGAAATCAAATTTACCGGAGGAGACATCGGTATCGACTGCGTTTCCAAATATATAGATAGCGCAAACCTTTACGATCTGGCCGATTTCTTGTCGGTAGAAAACATTACGATAAACGGCAACAACAAGATCAATATCGGAATTCGAACGGCCGGAGCGGTTTTGCTGCAAGAACTTTCTGTTAAATTTTGCAACAAAGCGGGCATACACCTCTACGATATCACGAATCAAACGCAGCTAAACAAGTGCAACGTATTCTATAACGGCGATTACGGCCTCATGATAACCGGTCCCAACACGACTATTTTTTCAGTTTATCAATCCACATTCCGCGTTAACCGTGTCGGCATTTACATGGAGTGCGGGCAACTCGCCGAGTTCTCCAACTGCGTAATCGAATCGAATGCGAGTTATGGCTTCCAGCTTTACGGAAACGGGAAATATTCCGACCAAATCCGCTTCTCGCATTGCTGGTTCGAAAACAATTCCTACGATTCAAGCGACTTGTATCATATCCTGATCGATGCGGCTCCTTCGAATATCGTACAGGGCGTTATTTTCGAAAACTGTATCATCAGCACGGGATCAAAGCCGCAAAACCGCGGAGTATGGATCAAGAGCTGCAATTCGGCCGTTTTTGAAAATTGCAGATTTCTGGGCGGGGATCAAAACAATTTTATTATTATGGACAGCTCGAATGCGCGAAACGTCGTGTTTACCAATCGCAGAGGCGGTCCCGCAAGCTTAGTCGATCAAGGTGTCCGAACTATGGAAATGAACGTGAAGAAGACAGGAAGTTCCGGCTATGAGCTTCAAGGTGATCTTCACGCCAAGGGCGGCAGAACCCAAACATTGTGGTTTCAAACACAAAACGCCAATGCTCCCGGCATAAAAGACCTCGTACTGGACCCCGTCATGAGCGGAACTACAAGCGACACTTACCCCGCCCTTTCCTCCGGTTCCCTTGTGGGAATTACGATCTCCAAAAAAGCGCGAATTTCGGCCGGTTCCATCACGATCAAACCATATACGAAAATATACTGGCAGGCTGCTCAGACCCCCTACGCTTCTTCCTCCAATATCAGCTTGACAAGAAACGATCGAAGCGGATATGAGAAGCAAGCCGTATACGCGGTTGAACAATTCACATTTACCGCAGGCACTCATCTGGGAGTTACTATGGATACGTCTTCGGATTACAGATCAGGGGGTAACGGCGAGATATTGGTAGGATTGGTTATAGAGTACTAAGATAACCCCACAAAGTGAAGCCTTTCTTCGAAGCTTATTCCAATTACTTTGCGGGGGCCCCGAAATTAAAACAATCCCGCAGGAGCTACTTACGATTCTGCGGGATTGTTTTCGTTTAAGGAATCAGATTGGTAGTAATCTTATACAAATGCGAGCCGTAAGAATAATAAACATGATTATCGATCACAGTAACATTGCTGATGTTCTCCAAAACCCTCTTGTAGGCCAGTGTTTCCGGATCGATAATGGTCAGCCTATCCGACAAGGTCGTATAAAGCAATCCGTCTTGTCCCCAAATAAGACGATTCGGCATAGTTTTGTTTGCATAGGTGCTGTTGTATATCATCTTGCTCTTTACTACCTCGTACGTGTTAGGATTCATTGCGAATATCGTGCCGTCAATGATCCCCCACAACAATCCGTCCGGGCCGACGGATAATCCGCCTATCTTTTTCGGTGCCGTATCGATATAAGGAATTTGCGGAGTCAGCGTGCGAATTACTTTATCTGTCGCGGCATCCAATACGAATATTTTGGCCTCCGTTTCGGTTGGCGATATGCCCAGCCCTCCCCAAATCGAGGTTCCTCCGAAAATTTTCCCTTTGTAATAAGCGAGTCCGGTAATACTTTGATTCGGCACAATATTCTCGTACGTGGTCCACTGTTGAAGCTCCTCGTTATAGCTCGTTAGTGCTCCGCCCAATTTCCCGTATTCCGGGATCGTTCCGACATACAGAGAACGTTGTCCCGGTACAATGACAAACGGTCTTTCTTGATTATTCTGGATATCGTATACCAAGGACGGGTTTTCGGCAGCCGTAACTGCTTTTTGGTCTATTTGTGCGGAGTCGTACTGATATATTTTGGCCGATCCATACGTACCCAAAAATGCTTTGCCGCTATACATGCCGATTCCTTCAACTTGCTCCATATACGGATTTGTCATCGTTACGACTTTTTTATCCGGATTGAATACGCTGAAACCTTTACTGAATCCGCCGACATACAAGTTTTTATCGTCCCCCGCCTCCAAAGTTCGAATAATGACACCTTGAGCCGGAGCAATAGAATTGTAAACCTCGATACTGTCATCGGAAGGATTGTACATAAAATAATCCAGTGTTTGAGTGAGTCCCACCAATACCGTTCTTCCGTCCGAAAGCTCGATCCAGTTCATCCGCAATGAATCGGAAATCGATATACCGCTTTTGACCGTTCGTTCCGGATATCCGGGTTTGAAGAAGTCCACCGAATATAAAGTTCCTTTATTGAAGTAGTATAGGACACTCGGATTCATTCCCGATGATGCCGGAGGCACCGGGGACGGATCTCCCGCGAACGATATTTTCTTGATAAACTGTCCTGTTGCCGTATTGTATACGTCGGTTGGACCGTAAGAAACAAGCAGTTTCCCTTCTATTTCATTGATCGCATAGACGAACCCGTTCGTTCCCGTGTCCCTAAGCATAATCTCTTTTTTGCTGCCGTCCGCCCTGGATATCCGATACAAATGTTTTTCCGTTCCAATGCCGACATAAACATAATCGTTATGCACGTAGAGCGATCTTGCATACTCCTGTTTCGGATCGATCGAACCAAAATCTTTGAACGATTTTTTGGCAATGTCGTACTCGAATACTTTCGACCTCATATACGAAGCACCGTAGATCTTACCGTCCCCGCTCGCTTCCAGCTCGAAAATAAACTTGTCGCCAGGATGATTTCCGACGCTTTCGAACGAGCCGCTGATTGGATCGTACCGGTAGAGAGCATTTGTCGTCGTTCCCGTTAAGTATACGTTCTTATCGGAACCGATCGTAATTCCCCATACGGTGTCTTCATTGCCTGGGAGCGGTTTCGAGAAGCGGATTTCGCGGTGCTCTGCATCCATCGCATAAAATACTCCGGGTTTTCCGTTAACAACGAAATACAATTCATTTTGGCCCGCGGCATTCACGCCGATCGCAGCGCCGCTGGCCATTGCCGTTTGAACCGGCTCGCCCAAATCCTGAGCCTCGCTGATGCTTATTTTTAATGGCTGGTTTAACGAAAACGAAACATCATCAAAATAGGCCGTGCCTACCGATGCAGCACCGGATGCAATCATAACGGCTGCCGTTTTGGCATTCGACGGAGCGGTTACGTCGACGGTTGCCGTGGTCCATTCGTTTGCCGGCGAGTTGAATACTTTATAGTTCGTTGTCTGTGGAAATACTTTGCCATACTCGTCATAATAGCGAATATATACGGAATAAGTACCGCTTGTAATAAACATTTTTAGCTGTGTTCGGTAAATTTGTCCTCCCGTTATTCGAATTTTCTCGCTTTCTGCCGCAATAGCCTCGGTTGTCGATGTATCGGTTATTTGCAAACTTAGATTCCCCGTGCTGCGAATAGCCTGGCTGAGCGAAATGCCCGAGCTGCCGAGTGCTTGACGCCAGTTGGCAATCGTACCATCGGATTTGCGCGGTGCTTCGAAACCCGCATTCATGACGCTGAAATTGCGTTGAAAGTTTACGTTATCGAAATGCCCGATCGTTACGCCTTCTATCGAGGAATACAAAAGGATTGCCGCTTTGGCTGCCCCGGGCGGCGCCGTTGCGGTAACGGAAGCGGTAATCCATTGTTCCAAAGGCCCCAAGCGGGCATCGGGAGCCGGCTGTGCGGACAGCAGCCGATCATTGGCGTCGTAGTAACGGAGATATAGAGCCATGACGCCTTTTTGCAATTTCATCTTGACCGATGCGGTATAGGATTCACCGGCCAAAATAGGAATCTTCGCACTTTCGATCCCAAAAGCCATCGTCCTGGATGCATCCTCGACCCTAAGACTGGCTTTTCCCGCGTATTTCACAGAAGTGTCAATTGAAAAACCCGAACTTCCGTATTGTTGGCTCCAATATGGAATAGCACCCCCATTGGAAACGCTCTCAAACCCATTATTCGGTACATTCTGATCGTCCATGGACGATTCGGAAAAAACCGTCGGACTAGTCCAACCTACAATGCCCCCGATAATCAATAGCATGATCAGCATTTTTCTCATTATGCTTCTGCTCCCTCTCATGGAAAACGAGATTCCCGAGTTAACTGCAGTTCCTTGTGCAAAAAAGCGATCATTCGCGACACGAATCGCGGGCATTCGCCCTTTCTCCACGTGATTATCAGCCTCCTTCTCATTGATACGATACGTATTTTTCCAACTATTTTACCAGCATTCGTTAGTAGTGTCCATTATAAATGATACATTTCGTACCCAAACAAAACATCCGACTTATGGCCCAACTTCCCCACAAGAAATGATTTTTTTCAACTATTTTTGAAACAAATTGTATCTTTTTATTGATTAGTTGATATAATGTAGGTGTTTCAATACAAAATGTATCTTTTAGGAGGTTATTATGCAACAGGCAAAACGATCTTGCATTTTCTTTCTCATGTTTATTTCCATTTTTCTGACCTTACTTGCCGCCCAAGCATCAGCCGCAGAAAATGAATGGGAGCTCATTTCACCGTTGCCCACTCCACGAACAGGCGTTCAGGTTGTTGAAGTCGGCGGAAAAATCTATGCAATCGGGGGAAGCAATAATTCAGGAGCTTTATCCGTCGTGGAGCAGTTCGATCCAATGACAAATAATTGGACAGCCAAGCAAAGCATGAACAGTATTAAATCCAATACTTTCGCCGCTGCCGCCCTCAATAATAAAATATATGCCTTCTCCGGCACTGCCGTGGAGGAATATAATCCTTCGACCAATACATGGACGGTTAAAGGTCCTATTCCCAAAGCTGTAACCAACCCGAGCGCCGCCGCCCTCAATGGAAAAATTTATGTATTTAGCGGTGTTTTCGTACAGGAATACGATCCGGCCAATGACACCTGGAGTGCAAAAAACAATTCGGCTATCAACCTGTCCGGTACGGCAGCCGTCTCATTAAACGGTAAAATTTATGTTCTGGGAGGAACATATGAGGGGCAATTCGGTTATTTGTACTCCTCCAAAAGATCTCTTGTCTATGATCCGGCAGCGGATCAATGGGCTAATCTTGCCAATATGAAAATCGAGCGTACACAATTCGGAGCTGAAGCGGTAAATGGCAAAATCTATGTATTTGGCGGGGATACCTATTATAGACACTCCATACCTACCCGTGAAGTTGAATGTTACGACCCGGCAACGAACGCTTGGACTTCCATGAAGCAGATTCCTGCCGCTTTGGCAGGACATGATACGGTACTGCTTGGTAATAGAATCTATGTAGCTGGGGGCATTCAGAATGACTTAGTTTATTATGGTTATGCGCAAGCAAGCTATGTTTACTCGGCGCCATCCCCGTCCGGACAATTGGAACCGCCGACTGGCGTAACCGCGGTCGTGTATGAATCGGGAGTCACTATAAAGTGGGCACCCGTCTTGAACGCAACCGGTTATTCGATCAAACGTTCGGATCAGCTTGAAGGCCCGTACACGCAAATCGGCACCGTAGCTTCCTCCACATATGGAAACACGGTTACTTCGGCAACTTACACCTATTCGGATACGGGGCCGTTTACCCGGGCCTATTACTATTACACCGTATCGGCAGTAAATTCGGCAGGAGAAAGCGATTATTCCAATAAAGTATTAGCCATTCTGCCCCCTGCCATCGAAAATATTCAAAGCACGCCAACCGGCATAGCAATAACGTGGACCCCTTTCCCGGAGGCAATCAAATATACGATCAAACGATCAACGACTCCCGGCGGGCCGTATACTACGGTTGGAACGGTCGATTCCGGGCCTTGGATGTACAGGAGCTTATTTTTCGACGAAAGCAATCTGCAGCTTGGTGTTACTTACTATTACATCGTTTCCATGACTACCTCGGTTGGCGAAAGTACTTCCAAAGAAATTTCCGGCGCCTTGCAATCGGTCAAGCCTACCAATCTGGTTGCTGCGGTTCAATCGTCCCAAATATCATTAACCTGGGTACGCGCCTATGAAGCACAAACTTATACCGTCAAACGCGCCACAAAGTCCGGCGGACCTTATAGTACCATCGCATCCGGTATTACAGCCACTTCTTATACCGATACGAACGTTCAACCTGGAGTGACTTATTATTATGTTGTAACGGCAATCGGCATGGGGCACGAAAGCGATAGCTCCAATGAAGCTTCCGCACTCATTCCTTCTTCTTCATCGTCCGGCGGCATCCTGAAAATTACGATGGAGGAAGGAAATATTAAAATGTATCAGCTCGACAGCGCCAAATTGAATGCTTTTGTGGATTGGTTCGAAACTAGAGCCCGTGGGATAGGGCCTGACGCCTTCGGACTGGATAAAGGCCCCGATGGTTCTTACTCCAGCATGAAGCACTACATTCTGTACAACCGAATCATCACTTTCGAAGTGAATATGTTCAAACCGTAAAGCAGACTGGTTATGTTATAAGAACCCTCATCCCGAGGGTTCTTATCCATCATACAGGAGGATCTTCAGACAATGATTCAGTCCAAGCGGGATTATCAATATTACTTGGAAGCCGATCGCTTAGCAATCAAAAAATTCAACAGCAAACGTCCGCGACTCGTCGGCGATGAAGTATGGATATTTTTACGATCGCTAAGGAAGCTGGAGTACATGATCAATTGCAAACGGGGTCCATTTTGGAAGCTGATCCGAATGTATTGCAAAGTAAGACATCACAAACTGAGTTTAAAAACGGGAATCACTATACACCCCAACAGCTTCGGCCCCGGTTTGGCGATTTTCCATCACGGTACGATTATCGTGAACAGCAATGCAAGGATCGGAAAAGACTGCCAGCTGTACAACTGTACGAATATTGCCGACGGAGTTAAAGTAGGCAATAAAGTTTTTATAGGGCCAGGCGCCAAGCTGCTTAACAACGTCCAGATCGCCGACGGGGTCCGGATAGGCGCAAACTCCGTAGTAACGAAGTCCTTTACGGAGCCGAACGTCACGATTGCCGGGAATCCGGCAAAGAAGATTTCTGACGTCGGTACGGAGCATCACTATGTTGGCGGAACGGATAGAATGCTGCTATAAGGCATTAGCGTCGCCTTGAGCCGATTAGGGCTTTATTTTTACCTTTTACAAACAAAATTTATTAATTATGGAGGAAATCGAGAAAATATGAAGCAAAAAAAGGGGCCCAGCGGCCCCCCAGCGGCCCCTTCCCCTTTGTTATCCAATTTCCCCGCCCTCACATCCTAAGCAGCGCGTCCCGCCCCTTCATCCCGGGAACGATGCCGAGCTTCTCGGCCTCATGCGTAACCGATTCCAAAGGAGCCTCCAGCAAATCCGCGAGCGACCGGACGCCCGTAGCCCGGCCCGCAATAATTTGCCGTTCCTTCAACCTT
Organism: Paenibacillus mesophilus; assembly: GCF_005938385.1. Lineage (GTDB taxonomy): Bacteria > Bacillota > Bacilli > Paenibacillales > NBRC-103111 > Paenibacillus_AB > Paenibacillus_AB mesophilus. Next base: position 14,956 of record NZ_VCRA01000012.1, on the reverse strand, counting down.
TCGTTCAGCAGCGCTACGTCCAATGCGCCGCACATGATATACCCTCTATCGGTGGCAATCGCAATCAGCGTCGTCTTCGGCAGCTCCACGGTATAACCCATTACCGTGCGTCCTTCGATCACAATCGGTTTCGCCTCCATCATGTTCGAACCGTTCTCCCTTCGCCTGTAGTTCCTACCAGCATATGCAGCTGCCCCCCGGTTAGTCCGAGTCGATCGCCCACGGCCCGATTCGGATGCAACACACCCGAAACTATTTTTCGTCTGGAAGCACCATACATTACTTCGATTGCTTTTTTTTGTTATACTAAGGACTACTTAGGAACAATTACGTAATGATTAACACGTAACAATTCCTTCTTATTGAAAAATCAGGACGTGAGAAGATGGATTCAGAAAAACGCACTTTTGAGAAAAAAAAACATTTGTTCAAAGTGGAGATTATGGTGGAGGAGCCTACCCACACAATGGCATTGGCCGCCCTTCTGCAAATATTGAACCATCCCAAGGTGGACGACTTCCGGGTGCTGGAAGGAATGCAGTTCGGCAAGACGATCGAGAAAACCGTCAATGAGAGCAAAGGGCAGCCATTCGCCATACCGCCGAATCAGTCCGTATCGAATAAGAACGCGATAGCCGGACAAAACGCCTCCGCGAAGGACGGCGGTAAAGCAAAATCGGCGCCCCCGGCCAAAAGCTCCGCGGAAGCATCCTCTGCGGGCAAAGCCAAAGATTCGGGAATCAATTTGGAGCATTTGATGGAGCTGAAGGAGAGCGGGACGCTCGTCCGGATCGTCGTCGTGAAGGGCAAAGGCGTGAAGCTCAGCATCCCTTGCCGCGTCTTGAATTTTGACCCGGACGGCCAGCAGTTGACGATCTACCACGTCGACGAGAAGAAGGTGTACTCTTTCACTTTGAACGAAATCGAAGATATCGTCATGTAGGAGAACGTTAAAGGGACTATCTCGAAGCCGTGAGCTTCGGATAGTTTTTTTGTTTTTGCGAAATCACGGCGGCGAGCCGATCGATGTATGCAAGCCCGGTATCGGCGTACATACTACATAAGAATTTCCCCATGTGGGCCGGGCTTCCTCGATAAATACGCCCGAAACAATGATAAACGAGGTAACGATATGGACTTGCATACCGGCAAATCGAATTGGGTCGACAGTCTCCCGTACGCGCCTTCCTTCCCTGCGCTCGAACAAGATGCGACGTGCGACGTGCTCGTCGTGGGGGCGGGAGAATGCGGGGCATTGTGCGCCTTCGAGCTCGTCAGCCGCGGACTGGACGTGATCGTGGTCGACAAGCGGAAGGCCGTGTCCGGCATTTCCAGCGCGAATACCGGAATGCTGCAGGCGGCCAGCGACAAATCGCTCCATTCTTACATCCACTCGCTCGGACCGGAGCGGGGTGTCCGGGTATACCGGTTATGCCGGCAAGCTGTCGATCAGCTGGAGCGCATCTCCTCCATGCTCGATTTCGACTGCCAGTTCAAGCGCAGGGACAGTCTGTATTTCGCAAGCACCGAAGAGGATGTTCCCGGCCTGAAGAAAGAGTACGAGACGTTGGCTAAATACGGCTTCGACGCGGATTACTGGGACGAATCCGCAATCGGGGACCACTTCTCGTTCCGCAAGCCCGCCGCCCTGTATTCCCGCAACGATGCCGAATTCAACCCGTACCGGTTCGTGAACGCTTTACTGCTGTACGTTTCCCGGCAAGGCGCACGGGTATTCGAGCATACCGAAGTCATTCGACACACGACGGACAAGGAAGGTATCGTATTCTATACGCCGAACTATCGCATTAGGGCGCAGTACGCCGTTATCGCGGCAGGCTACGAGGCGCAGGAATGGAAACGAAATCCGAATGCCGTCATGAGCAGCACGTTCGCCATCGCCACCCGGCGTCTGAACGATTTCCCGGGATGGCCGGGCCGATGCTTGATCTGGGAGACGGCGAGGCCGTATCTATACATCCGGACAACGGCCGATAACCGGATCGTGGCGGGAGGACTCGATGAAAGGACGGGCAGCGGGACCGAACGGGAGCGAATGCTGCGGCATAAATCGGACTTGCTGGTCGAGCGGCTCCGGCAATTGTTTCCACATATCCCCGATTTACGGGCGGAGTACAGCTGGGCGGCGGCATTCGGGAGCACGCATGATAGTCTCCCGCTGATCGGTCCGCAGGAGTCGTTCCCCCGATGCTACTTCGCCTTGGGCTATGGCGGGAACGGCACCGTATACAGCATGATCGCTTCACAATTGATTGCCGGTCTGTTGACCGAAGGCCGCCATCCCGACGCGGAACTGTTCCGTTTCGACCGGCCGGTGCGGGACGTGGGCGTTTCCATCTGAGACAAGCCGAATTTCATGCCCGATGGTTGTTTGTCCAAGCAGGGGAGAGGCGGCGGCATAAAATGAGGTAGATTGGACGAAAGGGAGGATCATCCGATGCAATCTACCGTCAAGCGTCAAGAGGTACAGAAGCTGATCGGCAAGAACATTTATGCGGTGAGAAAAAACGGTACGATCGTGACCGGCACGCTGCGGGGCATGAAAGGGAACCGGCTCGTCTTGGAGCAGCCTAAAGGCAAATCGGTGAAAACGAAAGCGTTTATTCCGCTCGTTCTGTTCGATCTGCTGGCTATCGGAACGTACGGAGGATACGGCGGAGGCTACGGTTATGGTTATCCGGGGTACGGTTACGGAGGATTTGGTTACCCAGGCTTCTGATAACGGGTGTGGGACGGCGGGAGAGTGTGCTGATTGCACAAGCTCCCGGCCGTCTTTTTTGTTGATTCAGAAAGTTAAACTTCGCTAAAGCGTTAAAGCGAAGTGCGAGTTTCTGAACCAAGAAAAACTTCCAGTGTTTGGGGTCCCCGAAAAGTACCCGGCGTAATCTTCGAAGGATAGCGTCACTTTTTGGGGTGAGAGTAGCGTTTGCTTGCCGCTGCAGCCAAGCAAGCCCATCCGATCAGGAAAGCGACACCCCCGAACGGCGTAATGATGCCGAGCTTGCCGATCCCGGTGACGGCCATGACGTACAGGCTGCCGGAAAACAGCACGATTCCCGCGACCAGGAAAGCTCCCGCGCGGGACACCCATTTCGATTCGCCCAGCTTGTCCGCCGCAAGGCCGATCAGAAGAAGCCCCAGCGCATGCGCGATATGGTACTGCACTCCCGTCTCGTAGGCGGAGAGCATGCCGGCATCGATTTTATCCTTCAAGCCGTGCGCTCCGAACGCTCCCAGCGCAACCGCCAGCAGCATGAATACGGCTCCCAAACGTACATAGTTGCGAAACATCGGATTGCTTGTCTCCCTTCGCGTATGACTATACAACCAGAATACCGGAACAACGCGGCGAATGCCAGCGAACATTCGGTGAAATGCATAAAAGCCCCCGCCCGTCGCAATCAGCGGGATCGGAGGCTCCTTATTCAGCCTTAGGAACTTTAACGGAATAATTACCTGCTCCCTGATGACCGGGACTTGCCGGTCCACAAAGCCCCGGTCGTCAGTCAGGGCGGTAATTCCGTTAAAGTTCCTTACAGCGTTTTCTGTCCGGGCTTCCAGTTGGCCGGGCACAGTCCGCCGGCTTGGAGCGCCTGAAGGACGCGCAGCGTCTCGTCGACACTGCGGCCTACGTTCATATCGTTTACGACCTGGTAGCGCAGCACGCCTTCCGGATCGATAATAAACAGCCCGCGGTGCGCGACGCCTTCTTTTGCATCGAGTACGCCGTATGCCGCGGCCGTCTCCCGCGTAACGTCACCGGCAAGCGGATAGCGGATCGGACCGATCCCGTTGCTGTCCCGCGACGTATTCATCCAGGCGCGATGGGTATAGACGCTGTCCACGGAAACGCCGACGATGTCGCAGTCGAGATCGAGGAATTCGTCATAACGGTCGCTGAAAGCGATAATTTCGGTCGGACATACGAACGTGAAGTCGTACGGCCAGAAAAACACCATCAGCCACTTGCCTTTATAGTCCTCCAGCTTTACAGGCTCGGCCAAAGTTTCCACGTTTTTCGTCGAAGGGAGATTGAAGCTCGGTGCGGGAAGTCCCATTTGGGCGATTTTCGTATCCAATGCTGCTGTCATGTTCGTTTATCCTCCTGGTTTGTGTATGGTATGGGCGAATAGGTGCAAACTAGGGACTATTATTGCACGGCCGCGGCGGCCAGCGCTTTCTTGATCCGGGTCGGGTTCAAACCGAGAATATGCATCTCCCCGATTACGGTTACGGGGACGGACATCAGTCCCATTCCCTCAAGCTGCTTCGCGTATTCGGCATTCGTATCGATATTGCGTTCTTCGTAGGCGATGTTCTGATCTTTCAAATATTGCTTCAGCTGCGCGCAGTAATGGCAGTTCGTGCTCGAATACACGATAGCTTCGGTCATTCTCGATCTCTCCTCGATTGGAACTGTCACGTAACAAGGTAGGTCATTACGCGACAGTTCCTTATTTGTATTGGGGCAATACTTGCGCCCTTTTGTGGATATATTTGTCGACCGCCATAGCGGCGATAGCGCCGTCCGCGGCTGCGACGACCGCCTGCTTCACCGGAGTCCGGCGGACTTCACCGGCTCCGAAGACGCCGGGTACGGGCGACTGCATCAAGGCGTCGAGAATCATGAAGCCGTCGTCGTCGAGCGGAACCTGATCCTTGATTAGCTCCGTGCCCGGCTTGCTCCCGGACAGGAAGACGAATACGCCGTCGACGTCAAGCAGCTGCTCCTGCCCTTCCCGGGTACGTACTTTGACGCCTTCCACATGACGTTCCCCGACGATCTCCAGCGGCTTCGTACGGAACAGCCACTCCGTCTTCGGCAGCTCGGGTACATGATCAACGCCCTGCAGTTCTTCGCGCGGTACGATAAAGGTGAGGCGTTCGGCGAATTTCGCAAGCGCCGCCGCTTCCTCCAGCGCTTCCTCCGAATCGCCGATGACCGCCACCGAACGTCCTTCGAAAAAAGCCCCGTCGCAAGTGGCGCAAATGCTCACTCCTTTGCCGAGCAGCCGCTCCTCGCCGGGCAGCATCCGGTTGCGCCCTTTCGAGCCGGTCGCGAAAATGATTGATTTGGCTTCGTAGATGCCGTCCGCCGTAAATACGGTTTTGACGTCGTCTTCCACGTCGACCGCGGTTATCGTTGTCTGGATGTATTCCGCCCCGAACGACTGCGCCTGGCTGCGGAACCTCTCCAGCAGCTCTTTGCCTGTCCATTCGCCTTCTACACCGGGGTAATTGGCGATTTTATGGGTTAACGCCAAGGCGCCGGTATAAGGAGCCTTATCGATTACGAGCGTCTTCAACTGCCCTCTTGCCGTATAAATGGCAGCCGAGGAGCCTGCAGGTCCTCCGCCGATAATGATGACGTCGTACATGCGCCCTCACCTCTTTTCTTTCAAATACTAATTACTAGTTTATAATTATTATAATTTAATACGAAATAAAGTCAATACTATTTTAAAATAATTATAAATAACAAACAAACGGAACAGTGAGTTCCGTTATTTCCTCCGGACAGTCTGAAAAACAGCTCTGCGGAACGTTTGGTTCCGCTATTCCACATTCCCGCTCCACTTTGGCCGTCCTTATCATCTATAGCGGAAGAAAATGTTCTCTTATCATCCGTTTTTTCGCGTTGTTTCCAGAATAACGGAACTGAAGCTTCCGCTAAGCCAGAACGTAACGGTTGGGGCCTGCTTTTAGGATACACTTCGTTACATTAATATTGGCAAAGCCGATGCATTGTGATACAATACGTATCATAGAAGAAATGCTTCATCCCATTTTGCATAAGCACATCGACAAGGGGGAAACCTTATGCCCAGAAAACGGATCTATTCGGATGAGGAGCGGCAAAAACGGCATCGCGAAGCAAGCCGGAAATACCGCGAAGCGAATTTGGAGAAAGTAAGCGCGTACAACAAGCAGTGGAAAGTCGACAATTGGGAATATTACCGCGAATACAATCGCGAATATTTGCGTCGCTGGCGCCAGAACAAGAAGGCCGGACGCGTCACGAGCTAGTGTACGGCTGCACATTCGCGGTGGTCCGAGCTGATCATGCCGCCTTAAGCTCCTCTGCAACGAAAGCAAACAAGCCTCTGCGCCTCCCATGTCTCGGCTTGAGCATAGGGGCATAGAGGCTTGTCGTATGCATTCGCTACCGCACGTCTTTCTTGCCGTCCGCCATCCATCCGGCATTGCGCAGCTCGGCAACGGAAGCTTTCACGCATTGCTCCCCGTCCGGTCCGAAATATTCGAATGAAACGAATCCTTCATAGCCGTTGGAGTACAACGATTGGCAGACGCTGACGTTATCGACGTCGCCGTCGAATACGGAGGTCGGCTTGCGCGTTTCCGGCGCGTCGAGATTCCAGAAATAGCTTTTCATATGCACATGGTCCATATAAGCGTATAAAGCTTCGAGTGCTTCCAGCTGATCGACGCGCTCCAGGTACAGGTTGAATCCGTCGAAAATCATCCGTAGCCTGGGGTGGTCCGCTTCCCGGAATATTCGGCGAATCGGCTCGATTTGGTCGGCGAACGTGTTGTTGTGCAGCTCCAATCCGAGATTCACCCCGTACCGGTCCGCGATCGCAAGCGCCTGCTTGAGCCCTTCCATCGATTTCGCCCATAACGCGTCAGGGGTATCCCGCGAAGGCAGATGGCCGAAAAAAATCCGGACGACAGGACTCCCGAAGCGAACGGCATATTCAGCCGCCTTCTCCACGGTCGCCAAGTTTTCCGCGCGCTCCTCGTCGCTTTTCGAGAACGACACGTACGGACTGATAGCGGGCACCTGAAGCCCGGAACGGCGTATGTCCTCGACCAGTCCGTCAACCGACCCGTGACGCTCCGCATATTCCTCGATATGACCGGTCCACAGCTCGATGCCGTCCAGTCCCAGTTCCCGCACCCGGTTCAGTACGTATTCCACCGGCATGTCCCGGTTGCCCGTCGAGCAAAGACTCCATTTCATCGTTCGTTCCTCCTCTCCTTCGTCGGCTCCCGCTCCTATAAACGCTGCTCCGTCCCCGTCTCGCTTGAACGGTACATCGATTCCACTACGGCTACGACGCTGCGCGAATATTCCATCGAGGAGCTTGGCTCGACGCCTTCCTCGATATAGCGGACGAGATCGCGGAACTGCAGCACGAACGGCGGCGCCTCCTTCGTCACGGGCACTTCGACGTACTTGCCCTCCTCGCTGATCCACAAGCCTTGTCCGGTGGCCAGCTTCAGCATCCCGCCGGTAAAGATAAGCTCCGTTTCGTTGCGCGGGACGACGGTGTACCCGGATTGGGTGATCGTCGCGGGGATGCCGCTCTCCGTACGCAGCCAGGCGATGCCGCTGCCCTCAATGTCTCCTTTGGTCCCGTAATGGCTGACCGACGCTTTCACCTGCGCAATCCGGCTGCCCGTCAGCCACTGGATTTTGTCGACCGAGTGCGAGCCGAGATTCATGAAGATGCCCCCGCCCGCTTTCGCCTTCTCGAAAAACCAGGCGGGGCGGGTGTCGCGGTAATACGGTACGTGCCGCGCATCGTTGATCATGACCAGCTGACCCAAACGACCTTCCTCCATAATCGCCTTGGCCGCCCGGTTATGCGCGATATAATGCTGCGTATGGCCGACCATCATCCTGACACCGGCGCGGCGGACCGCTTCGATGATCTCGTCGCATTCGGCTGCGTTCAGCGCCATCGGCTTCTCCAGCATCACGTGGCAGCCATGGGCCGCGGCGAAAATCGCGGCTTCCTTATGCAAAAAATGCGGCAGCGTCACGACGGCGATGTCCGGCTTCTCCCGTTCGATCATTTCCCGGTAATCGGTATAGGCCGCGATGCCGTATTCGGCCGCCACCGAATCAGCCCGCTCCCTTGAAATATCGGCAAGAGCAATCGCTTTCAAGCCGTCCGTCTGACGAAGCGCTTCCAAATGGGAGACGGCGATGCCGCCGGCCCCTACAATAGCCACTTTGTATGCCACTTATTTCCCTCCGTTTGCCCGCAATGTCGCCCGTCCTTCGTTCCGGCAGAAAAAGGTCTCCCGACAGGCGAGTGGGAGACCTTGCGTACTAAACGTTTATGAAATTATTATAAATCAACCGCTTTCGCTCCATCAATAAGGCGAGATGTCTTTAACTCGTCCATAAGAGCGGTCCGGGAGTACGTCCAATATTCGCGCAAGATTACCGCCCTTGCCCCATGAACTTCTCGTAGAGGTCAAGCGTCTGTTCCAACGCCGCTTCCCCCGCGACTGTAACTTGCCGCATGCGGGCCGTGCGCCGGTCGCCTGGCGCAAGATCGCCGCCGAACAGCGTAAAATAGAGCGCGTTATGCTTCCGGATGCTGTCGTTCTCCTCCAAGCTGGAATATGTAACGCCCACCGCGCCGCATTCCGCCGGATCGGCCATCTGAACGACGTGCAGATCGCCTGTGCCCATTACCGCAACGGCTCTTCCGTAGAAAGGTCCGGTTACGAAAGGGGCGATCGGCAGCCCCGTCTTCTCGTTCAGCCATCGTCCGTCCAGCCGGGTATGACCCGCCTCGTTATCGCGCGGCAAGTAGACGTAATGTCCTTTGATCAACGGATGGTCCTCCACCTTGTGCAGCAGCATATCGGCGGAATCCGTTTTCGCGGGCCATTTCGGGATAATGGCATAGGGCTCCATGGCGAAATCGAAATAGGACGATACCGTAATTTCGTATTTGGACATCGGTTTGAACGCTTCGATCGAAACGGTCAAGTCGATCGTCGACTCGTCGACAATCTCGTAAGCCGCTTCCATCCGGCAAGGATTAACGTCCGTAGGTTCCCATTCCAGGACAAGGCCCCTCTCGGATTGGGATTTGATGACGATCGGCTCGTAGCGGGCGATACCTTGAAGACGCCGATCGAACATGATCCGGTACAAGTTCAAAGCGAAATAAGGCTCGCGGACAAGATCGAAGCCGGCCTCCGGTCTCCGGAGCGAAGCCAGGCCGTGCTTCTCTTTGTCGGCACCCAGTATGATGTCCGTGTCCCCGACACGGTAGGGGAACCGTTTTTTCTCGATTGCCGTCTGTTGGTCGTTCGCCATAGGTTAACCACCCATCCTTTGCTTCCTGATTGGATTATAGAGACTGTCGATTAACTGCTAGTGAAGTGAGAACAGGCCGTTCCAAGTGAAAAGATACCTTCTTTTGCTCAGACAGCTTGTTTAGAAGGTATCCTTTTCACTTTCCACTCCTTAACTCACCAGTTAATCGACAGTTTCTTATTGACTCTTACAAAGCCCGCGACAGCAAACGAACGAATTCGTAGTCGTTGCGATATTCGCCGCAAGTAACCGGTTGCTCTCCTCATGCATGCCGAAAGGCACGCCGCGAGAGCGCATGGCCCCCGCCCTCAGCGGCTTCATCCGGACGATACGTGCTCCCCGATGCAATCCAGAAAGGCGCGCCCGTACTTGTCGAACTTATGCTTGCCGATTCCTTTGACCGACAGCATGTCGCTCTCCGTACGCGGCATGGCTACGCACATTTCCCGCAGCGTAGCGTCATGGAATATCGTAAACGGCGGCACCCGTTCCCGTTCGGCGAACGTTTTGCGCAGCAGGCGAAGCTTCTCGAACAGCGATTCATCGCCGGCGTCGACGGTCCGGGAAGCGCTTCGGGCTGCTGGAGCGACCCGCTGGAACACTTGCTCCTTGCCTTCGAGCACGGTCTTCGCCTCCGCCGTCAGCGTCAGCACCGGGTACTGGCTGTCGGTCAGCTTCATATATCCGTCCGCTACGAGCACGTTGATCAGGTTCACGATATCTTTCTCCTTGCGCGCGCTCATCGCGCCGTACGTGGGCAGCTTATCGAATCCGAACTGGCGCACTTTGGCGTCATTCGCCCCGCGAAGCACTTTGGCCGTGATGGTAATGCCGAACCGCTGCTTCATCCGGGCCACGCACGAGAACACCTTCTGCGCGTCCAGCGTCACGTCGGCTACTTCGCGGTCGTCGGTACAGCTGCTGCATCGGCCGCAAGCCTGCCCTTCCGGGTCGCCGAAATAACGGACGATGTACCGCTGCAAACACTCGGTCGTATGGCAATATTCGACCATCCCGTGCAAATTGCCGTATTCGATCGTCTTCCGTTCCTCGTCGCCTTCGCCCTGCTCGATCAGAAACTTCTGCGTCATGACATCCTGGGGCGCATACAGCAGGATGCATTCGCCCGGCTGGCCGTCTCGCCCGGCCCGACCCGCTTCCTGATAATACGACTCGACGTTTTTCGTTACATTGTAATGGATGACGTAGCGGACGTTCGATTTGTCGATCCCCATGCCGAACGCATTCGTCGCGACCATCACCTTCAATTCGTCATAGAGGAAAAGCTCCTGATTGCGCGCCCGTTCCTCTTCGGCCAAGCCGGCGTGATAGCGTCCGGCCCGGATGCCAAGCCTAACCAAATAATTGCAGCATTCCTCCACTTCCCTGCGGGTGGAGGCGTAGACGATGCCGCATTCGCCCGGCCGGCTGCGGACGTATTCCGCCAAATAAGCTTTCTTGTCGGCTCCTTTCACGACGGAGAAGCTTAAATTGTCCCGCGCGTAGCCTGTCGTAACCCGGACGGGGTCGTCCAGACGAAGATGCCGGACGATGTCCTCCTTCACCTTGTCCGTAGCCGTGGCGGTAAAAGCGGCGATAACCGGCCGCGGGCGGATCAGATTCAGCACCCGGCTGATCGACATGTAGCTCGGCCGGAAATCGTGGCCCCATTGGGATACGCAATGCGCTTCGTCCACGGCTACGAACGGAATATGCAGCTCGCCGAGAAACCGGGTGAACCGCTCCGATTCCAGCCGCTCGGGAGCTACGTACACCAGCTTGAATTTGCCGTCCGCAATATCTCTGAAGCGCGCGTTCAATTGCTGCGCCGTCAGCGTACTGTTTATAAATGTCGTCGGAATGCCTGCCTGATTAAGCGCATCGACCTGATCTTTCATGAGCGAGATGAGCGGCGAGACGACGAGCGTAATGCCGTCCATCGCGGCCGCCGGCACTTGATAGCATATCGACTTGCCCGCCCCGGTGGGCATGACGCCGAGCGCATCCCGGCCGTCCATAATGCCGGAAATCAGCTCCTCCTGCCCTTTCCTGAAACTGTCATAGCCGAATACCGTCTTCAGAATCGATTTCGCTTTCTGCTGCGCGGGCACTTCAGTTCCCTCCACTTTCTTGTTGGATTCCCAAATTCCACTATACCACAGCAACGGTGCGCGTAAACACTGCCAAAGCCGGCGGCATGCCGGGCTTATTCGGGCATAACGAGGGACAAACGCCATTTGCGGCGGTTATTCTTTGCTTTATTCGCAATTTCGCCGCAAGCGGCGCGATTCCGTTAACGGAATAACTTTCGTCTTGCTTCCGCCCGTCCCGCAAGTCTATCCTTAAAGAAACGGAAAGCGAAATAATCGCAAAGGGAGCATGATGGATGCCAACGACCGGACTTCGGGATACTCCCGATCACCTGTTATGGAAGCGAGATACCTATTTGCGCCGATTGGAGCGCCGGATCGATTCCGTCGGCCTGATCAGCCTGGACGTATTCGATACGCTGCTGTTCCGCTGCTGCGCGCGGCCGGCCGACGTGTTCGAGATGGCGGCGGCGAAGGCGGCGGAGCGCGGGGCGCTGCGAAGGCCGACGACGCCTGCGGAGTACCGCACGATGCGAATCGCCGCGGAACGGCTGGCACGGGAGCGGGAGATACGGCAATCCGGCTGCGGGGAAGTGACGCTCGAGCAAATTTACATGCAGTTCCCGCCCGCGCTGGGAGACCGGCACGTGCTGCTGGAGCTTGAGCTTGAGGCCGAGCGGGAAGCATGCTATGTGAATCCGAACATCGCCTCGCTGATCCGGTATTGCGGCATGCGGGACATCCGGGTCGCCCTGCTGAGCGACATGTATTTGTCCCCTTCCCTGCTCGTCTCGATTTTGACGGCCAACGGGCTGGATGCCGGACTGCTCGACGCCGTTCTCGTTTCCTCCGACGCAGGCTGCGGAAAGCGCTCGGGCGAGCTGTTCGACGTGCTGCTTGCCCGCCTCCCGGATATTCCCGCCGACCGGATCGTACACATCGGGGACAATGAAACGGCGGACGTGCTCGGCGCGGCCAAAAGAGGCATCGAAGCGATCCATTACGCGGTAGTTCCGGATACGATCGACAGCCCCTTTCATTGGGAGACGGTCCGGCACGGAGCTCTGCTGCCCGAACTGACTTCGGTCCGCAAGCTGGCCGGAGCGACGCTTTTGTCCGAGGCGGGGGAACGCGAGCCTTTCTTTTATCGTTTCGGGGCGGGCATGCTCGGTCCGTTCGTGCAAGGCTTCTGCGATTGGGTGCTGGACCGGTGCGCCGCCGAGGGGCGTACCGAAATTCATCCGCTCATGCGGGAAGCCCATCTGCTCGGACCGGCACTTGCGAACGCCGCCCGTATGCGCGGAATGGCCGTGTCCGTCAAGCCGCTTTACGTATCGAGACAAGCGACGCTGCTTGCCTCGATGAGCGATTTCGGCGAGCGGGAGCTGGAGCAAGTAGCGGGCTTGGGGCCTATTACGCTCGGGGAAGTGGCGGAGATGCTCGGCGTCGGATCGGACATGATGCCGGCGGAATGGGAACGGCATATGCGTGTACCCGTATCGGAAGCGCGCACACAAGCGATGCCTCGGTCGGAGCAAAACATGCATCATGAGCCGGAAGCGCCGGCGCAGCAGCAGTTGGAGAGGCGCTCAGTAGAGCAACTGCCCTCCGGACAATCGCTGTATGAAGCGTTCAAGCAATTCATGCTGCAAGAGCCCGCTCTGCTTCGTGGCCGCGAGACGGTAACCCGGCAGAGGAAGCTGCTGCTCGAATACATCCGGCAGCAGTGCGGATGTCCCGACAAGCTGCTTACGGTCGACATCGGCTTCAACGGCACGATTCAGGCCGCGATCGATGCGGCTTATAGGGGAGAAGGCGCTTCGCACGCCTCGATCCATCTGCTCGCGGTCGGAACCGAACGCGCGGCGGAACGAGTGCTGCAAGGCACCGATTTGCGCTGCTGGATCGGAAGCGGCGGAGACAACGGCGATATCGCGAGAAGGTTCGCGCGCAGCCCGGGACTGATCGAGGAGCTGATGATGGGAGAGTTCGGCTCGACGGTCCGATACAAGAGGGAGGAGAACGGGAGGATTGCGCCGGTGTTGGCGGAACTAGCGCTTCCCGCCGAACAGTTCCGCTATAAGCAGGCGTGCCAAGAAGGCGTATTCGCCTTCCAAAGCTGTTACGCGCATTTGCAGACGACAAAGCCGCGGCTCCATGCGCGGGCCGAGGCTCGCCAGTGGTGCAGCATCATGCACCGGGTGCTCGATATGCCGACGCCGGAAGAAGCGTCGGCGCTCGGCGACCTGGTCCATCAGGACAACTTCGGCGGCGTGCAAATCATCCGGCTGTGCGAGCCGCTGCCGATCCAGTGGCAGCCGCTCGGCGGCGATTACCTGCTCGATTTGGCCGCATTCGGGCCGAAGAAGGCCGACGTGTTTTGGCCGCAGGGGCTCGTTACGCGAAGTGAACCGTACCGGTTGTATAAATCGTTTCTGCGACAGCGGGACTCGTTCGGCAGCGCCGTGTTGGCCTTCAACGTCATGCACCGTCTGACGCGGGAAGGCGTCTCGTCCGTGCTGTTGTACGGCAAAGGCGACTTTGCGGACAAGCTGCTCGGCGAGGCGCTGCTGCACGGCATCCGCATCAGCCGGATCATTGGTCCGGACCCGTCTTCGCTTCCGGCGCTGGAAAAAGCGATTGTGTCCGGCGATGCCGACGGTCACGTCTATTTGATCGGCACGCTGAACGACATGGAGGAGTATAAACAGGCGATTGCCGACGGCTACAAGCGGCTCAGGCCGGACATTGTCCCGCGGCTGTATGAGCCGTTCGCCTAGAAGTCCGGCAAGGATACGCGAGCGCCGCTCTTCCGCTGTATAAGAGTGTTTTACATACGCTATTTAAGCAAAAATCGCGATCGCCCCGCAAATAAGAGAGGATAGGAGCTCTTATTCCGTCGAATCCACGCTGAGAGCAGTCCGGTGACCCGAATAAGAGCTCCAAACCGCTTCTATTTGCGGGAAAACGAAGTAGAAAGGCGAAATAAGAGCTGCCAGCAGCTCTTATTTCGCCTTTCTTGGAATATTAGAATGTTTAAGTTCTTCACCGTACTAAAGCGAGGTATATCCTTGCGTATCACTTTCATGCGAAAGATTCGATGGATGGGGAAACGGAACTCTCATTTCCTCTATTGGTTCAGAAAGAGGGGAAAACCATCGTAAATGGAACTTTCAGTTCCTTTATTTGCCCCGTTTTAGTACAAAACGATGTTTATTTTGTCCGATAGCGGAACTCAAACTTCCGTTTAGCGCGATTTCAACCCTTCGTTTTTGAAATAACGGAACTCCAATTTCCGTGAGCTTTTTTCCGCTTTTTATCCGCAGGAATAAGCGTCTGGGGCATGGGCTTTTGAAGTAGAAGTCATTTCCCAGAAACTCCGAGAGGGAATGGGTATTGAAGCGGAACGTTTGGGTGTGAATTTGGCATGAACCTCGGCAAAATCACACTAGGTGTGAATTTGGCATGAACCTCGGCAAAATCACACTCGGGCCGCCTTTGAAGTCGTGTTGTTACCGCCAAGTCTAATCAAGACAACACGACTGTGGGCAGCGGTTGGAGCCGGGTACCCATTCCCTCCCAACGCGCAAATGTATGGGTTTGCACCCGAAGGACCGTCCGGGAACCGGACGGTTCAGGCTGTTTATAAAGCCTAGTTTTTCGAGCTAGTCTGGATCAAGAATGTATAACTCTGAGACGTCTCTAACCAGAAACAGAAAAGATCGCCCTACCTGGCTAGCTTGGCCAGATGGTTGGCGAT
>NZ_VCRA01000011.1 GCF_005938385.1 Paenibacillus mesophilus | reverse complement strand
TCAGGAGTTGCATAACCGTGTCAAAGGGCAGCTTTTTCTTGCGGGTAAAATCTTTTTCAGGATTTTTGACATAAGGTGCTGGTGCAGCTGCCATTTCTCGTATGAGGGATGTCAGCGTTTCTTTTAGCGAATTCGCGTACTCATCCATTGGCGTAACCTCCTCGTTTTTCAAGGGGCTTCGCCACACATTACCAACTGTTTGTCAAGTTCTATTTTTTATTTTCGTGCAAAAAAAGAGCGGGCTATCTTTTCGATAACCTGCTCTTGTTCTTAATTTTGGGCTCTTCGCCTTAACTTAATGACATTGACCCATAGGCCTGTCTAATATTGAAGCAAGATTTGCTCATCACGCTTCGCCATTCTTTGTTGCAGCGGCTGATTGAAGGGTACACCCTGCTTCATGAGCTGCTTCAGAATGATGCTGTAACGTTCCGAGCGCGTTGAGAGCTCATCAATGAGCTTCTCTTCCTCCTCGAGCAGAATGTCTTGCCGATCGATAAAGACGTGGCTGCCGTCCTTCCGTGCAGCCTTAAACCTCGTGGTCGGGTATTTCGAATAGCGATTCTGACTAGGGGCTATAACAACCTGCACCTGTTCTTCCCGAGATAACCAGCACGCCGGGATTGTCATTCGTTGCTCACATCCTCGTCGTCATCCCGCTCTTCTTCGTCATCATCATCTCCCCACTCTTCCTCGTCTGCATCGTCGCCGTAGCCTTCGCCACTTACTTCAAATTCTGCGTCTGACTGCCGTGTAGGGATCGTCATATGATTTTGAGAGGAACCACTCTGTTTCGCCTTTAACTTCCGGGCTTCAGCAAAGAGCTTTTCCTGATCTGGGGAGTAAGCGAGTGAACCAGAATGGATTTCTCGGTAACAGAGTGTTCAAGATGTTATTCGTCAGTTGCGCGGCCATCTTGTTTGTAGCACAGCGCTGTGGTGCCGACTGGATGAGTTCGCCGCATCCCGGTATACGGGATTCGGTATCCGAAAGAACATCAGGATAAAGCGTCCCTACCGGCTCCAGGCAGCATGTGCCGTTAACTTTCAAACCAACAACAATCTGGCCTCCGTTCCCTGTTTCGGGCTTGGGATTATCCCAGCGATCCAGGGAAACGCCGTGGACTCCCACGTCGACATAGATCATCGTTGGAATACGCTCGGACCGGAATGCCTTTTCCATGATCTGTCTGGTCGCATGATTGTCGACCATACCTACCAGCACCGGAAGGAAAATCACCGAAGGATCACGGTCCTCGGTCTCCGGTGTTAAGAGCTCAACCAGTTCGGACACATCTGCAATGTAGTTCGTTCGCCAAAACGTGTCGATACTGTAGAGTGTGGCGTCAGAATTAATGAGAATGCTGATACCCCGATATTAATGGAAAGGGTTAGATTTTCAGAATCACAAGGGCATCGGCCACTTGTATATATTTTTCGCTTAGACGCGGCACGTTTTGTTCACCTCACTTCGGCAGTTGCCGAAATTCACTGGGCAATACTCCAACTTGATCGAAGAATACCCTACTGAAATATTTTTCGTTAAAGTACCCGCATTTTTCCGCCACCCAGTAGATCGGGTTTGCCGTTTGCTGGAGCAGCTCTTTTGCATAGGCTATTCGAATACTCCGGATATAATTGTTAAAGGATTGACCGACAATATCCTTGAAACATTGGCTAAAATAGCTCCTGCTCATATTCGCCACTTTGGCGACTTCGGCAAGTCGCATTTCCTGGTTAAAATGATGGCGAATAAATGAAACCGCCTTCACGATACTCTGCACCACTTCTTCCGAATAAGTATTACTCAGTTTCCTTCGCAGGTTACAACGAACCGTCTGCAGCCATTCAACCCTATTCGACCAATTGGGAAACGGATGTATAGTGTCAAATGGGGTAATGGATAGATCCGGAACAAATCGTCTCCACTCCGTCACTGCTGAAAAAAATATGCTCTCCAATTGTGAAACGGGCGGTTGAAGCCTTCCAGTCTCTAAAATTAAGTTGTTGAAAATAGTGTCATCCATCACCCAAAATAAGGAGGTCCAACTCTCCTGAAGCTCGATCATATCGGATTCGGAAAGTATTTGCAGCCTTTGTTCAACAAGCATATCACCCGAAAGGTTGTATAGGCTGCGTCCCTTTTCAAAATCATAATAAAACGAATGCTCTTTATATGCTCGCAGATTTGCATACCATTCATGATTGGTGTTCGCATACGTTCCAGTAACCAAGATTATGGCCCAATCTTGTTCAAGGCCATACTGGCTTAGCGTATCTGACTTGTTTTCCCAACCTTTGGTATCGAAGCTCTCTAGCAACCACATTCCGAACCCAATACTAATCAACGATCTAGTATGAACGAACGGCAGTGATTGTAGTGCTTCGAAATTTGACCGCCCGTAAAGATTAACGAAGACAAGGAACTCATCTGCCTTTGTTTTTGCAGCCGTGCTGGAACTGATGGACTTATGGCGGGCAGTCTGGTTCATTTCGTCCCGTATCCGATCTGCAATTCGGCCAAGCACCACCTCCATTTGTTCTTTTTCCAACTGCACTTTTGCGATGTAATCAATAGCTCCTATACGTAAAGCTTGCTGAATAACATCGAATTCCTGATGAAACGTCAGAACGACTATCCATATATGTGGATATAATCTTCGCACAGTGCGCATCAACTCGATGCCGTCCATCACTGGCATAGCCAGATCCGTAACCAAAATATCAATCTCATACTGCTCAAGAAACTCGAGAGCCTTCTTTCCATTATTGGCCTCCCCAATAACTTGCATTTCGTAATCATCCCAAGGCATGGTATAAATGAGACCTTTTCGCACCAATTTATCATCATCGACGATCAGGACTTTTAGCATGCTGTTCCCCCTGTGGCATTCATGTTAAATCATGTTACTCGTACTTGGCATTAGGATGGATCTCTTTCTTGTACAGAAAAGTTCTATTAAAGCCTTGATATTGGGGTTCTACATTCGACCCGTACAAACCAATTTCCTTTTAAATTTGGAAGAGAGTTCGAAACGAAAAGAGACATATTCTCCTCAACAACATTAAAGAGGTATGTCTCTTTTCGCAGAGAAGAACTTTTTCATTATATTCTAATTAGGGCTCTATCCAGCCCACATACCTAGTTGAAATCCGCACTTAAGTTGACTAGTGGAGCTCCGGCTGAACCGTTGCCGCTCCACACTTGGATAGTAACAACGTCATTTTGTGGTCTGACAGAATTGCTGACCATCACACGCACAGTATACTCGATTCCACCTAATTGCATCTTGCCTTGCAAATATTCGTTATTGCCTGAAGCGATCACCCAATCCACAGAAGTAATGTTCAAGTCTACACCCTGCGGCTCTACGTGCATACGCCATCCCTCTTCATTCGTAAGACCCAAGTTTACGTTAAAATGCATCTTCTCTCCGACAGCTCCGAACATACTGACAGCAGGTAATCGAATAAACCCATAGAAATTCACTTCTTGACGAATTGAATTTGTAACTGCCAAGTCTGCAGAAGTATTTGCTGCTTGATAGAATCTGTTATCCAGCAAATCTACCCGAACATCATACAAGCCGGCGGGCAACATAATGTTGGTGGTTACCTTGCCCTGAGCGTCCGTAGTGTACACCTTCTGTAAATCCGGTACGGTAACTGGAGTACGCGAACCATCTGCACCGATCGATTGAATCGTGAAACGGATTGGCAGCCCTTCTAGATCCCCGGGTGTTCCGTTCGGCCCTTGCTGCACTTGTGAAACGAGCTGCAAAGGGGTCGATCCTTCGGCAACGCGTTGACCCGTATAAGTAACGGACACGATCTCCTTGTATGGCTCTAGGTTGATAATCATGTTCGCAACCGCTTCACGCCATTGACGATACACGACAGGATCCTTCGTGTAGTGGGTTTCGTCAGCTGCTACTGCGCCGGTATGGAGCAGTTCCCTTGCCTGTGCAGCTACATGATCGGGTACACCTGCAGTCTGGTTAAGCCGAAGCTCCAGCTCCGACAGCAGGTTATAATCCTCCATACCGTCACGGAAGTTATTCAACCTCTGCGAGGCTAGCGGACCCTCCGGCCCCGGATAAAATAACGATCCGTCTCCGTCGGCGCCCGGGAACGTTCTCGGGTTCCAATTGCTTAGAATTCCGTCAGACATGGGAAGATAGTTGTTCCATCGTGAAATATTGTAATAAAGGAAACCATCGACCTCTCTCTTGTAAGATAGAGGTCCCATTAAGACTCTGGTATCACTAGGCTGATATCCGTTGAACCAGTTCGGGTACGGGTTTCGCACCCCTACGGCGATATACCAATATACTTGATCCCCTCGCTGCTGTGCCCTTACCCGTGCATTATGGTCAATATTATCGACCAAAGGCACCCAAATATCGAATAGCCCACTGAGCCCGCTCGCCTCACCATAAGTCGGGTCTCCCCAATAGGTTGTCATAACGGGGAGATTCGGAAATGTGTCATTGAGTTGCTTTAGAATGGTCTTCGCCAAGGTCGCGTACTGCCCTGTTGCCTCATCAAAGCCATATACATAAGCCCTGTCAGCAAAGCCGGCATGTTCATATTCCGCCAAAGCTGTACCGATCTTATTCAGGAACATATCAATACGCGCTTGCCACGTCTCCGGCTTGCTTAAATCGAAACCGACACGGGGGTCAATATACAGAATATTAAATTGCTTCAATCCCCATTTTTCGTCAATTCTTCGTAATTCCTCGACAGTTGGAGGGGTACCACGATAAATCAAATCCGGCTCAATCTTATAGGTTTCAAGGAAATCGACATATTTATTCCACATCTGTTTCTTCTCTTCCGGATCGGTAAGACCATAAGTACTATAGATATTTACTGGATTTGAAGACATCGAGGTTGGTAACAACGGTCGCTCCTGAATCGAAAACGGCCAAACGGTTACCTCTATGTCTAAGGTCTGTCCTTCAATACCATCGGCTTCGAACACCACCGTCACACGATAAGTTCCAGATTGGGCATGACTCGCAGCATGGATCTCCACCCAGTAGGGTTGGATAGTCCCGGCTGGAATATCCACGGAAGCCAAATCCGAACGGATCGGATCCGGAGTCCAGCTGTGGTAATTGCCAGGGCTGTTGACTAGCTTTGGCAATGGATAACCTGCCGGCCTTATCAAAACCGAGCCAAGCGGCGCTACCGTTGCTTTCAGCACGGATGAAGAAACCGCCGTTCCATCCGGTCCGGTAATGGATTGTACAATCGATTTCACATTATGGAGGGTCGTATCATACGCTAGGACAGCGGCTTGGATATTCTCATATTCGCCTCCGGCCAAGGATAAGCGGCTTGGACCCGTTGAACATTGGCAAGGAAGGTCATTCGGATATACGAGAGTCATGGAATCTGAAGTTGCCAGTCCAAATGGCGCAGTAGGGCGCGCTTTCCTGGATTCAACGAAATTGGCAAGACGCTTGACTTCCCAAATCATACCGTCTGCAGCATCAATGAGATCAAAGATGGTTTCCATACTGATGTACGGGTGCCCTAATTGTTGCAATATCGTCTGCAGCTTCTGGTCCAATTGTACTGTCTGCGTTGCCAGAGACATATCCGCGGAAGCGCCGCCAGGCAATAGGTTAGCTTTCACGATGTCAAGTCCGATGCTTACCTCGGCAACCTGCCCCTCAAGCTTGCTCTTATATTCGTTTAGCACATCCAATACAAGAGAAACTTGAATGGGTAGCATATGATACCCGCCGGATGCCTCCCTCTTTCCTGATAGTTGCAGCTTGAATCGATGCACACCTGCATCGAGAGCATAAGTTACGTCTAACTGCTTCTCCCCTTCTCCTATTTCCCCAGGCTCATAGAAGTCAAAAGTCCCTATAGGTTGACCGTCAATTTCTACCTGAGCCATCCCGCCATTAGAGGAAGTAGCTCCGTTTAACCGCACCTTATATTGGCCTGAAACCGCAACCGGAAGCTCAAACTCAGCATACTGCCCGATAGTGGTGCCTTCGAGCAGCAGGAAATCACCGGTTGAACTTGATGTCAGTCCCGTTGATCGGCCCGATTCTTTCATTTCGCCGAACACATAATAGCTAGGGTTAGCAACAAGCTCTGCATCATCATAGTAGGTTACCCCTATATTGCCGGTGGTTTGATACATTAAGACTGTGGCAGTAACCGTGCCCTGCGGTGCAACCAAAGTACTTTCCATATATCCCCATTTACCGACAGTCGAGTTAGCTGCGGTCTTCACACCGATTCGTTGATTATTGCTATTCCAAAATTCCAGATATAGAGCCGAGGTACCGTTCACGTTGTACGAATAGGTTGAAGCTTTATAGGTAATACCCGGCAGCGCCTTAATTGGAGCACTTCTAAGACCGTTGGCGCCATTACTAGTGAGCTTCACGCTCTGGCCTCCAGTGCGGACAGGGCTGTTTACAATTCCAAACACAGAATTATCTTGGTAGGCCACCCAACCATCCGGCTTTCCGCTAGTCGATTTCTCGAAGCCGCCGTTAAAAAGGATATTGTCCGCTTTACTTGCCGCACTCATCACACGAATTGGAATGGAGCTGCTATGAGTAACGCCATCCTTTGTTACGGTGACCTTGACTGTGGCGATGCCCTTACTGATTGCAACGAGATTGCCGGTCCCATCAACGGTTGCAACGCTTAAGTTACTGGATTCGTATTGAATTTGTGCGCCTTTCAAATCTCCAATTGCTCCATCCGTCATCTTCCCGCTCACCACGATGGAGTCCGTATCCCCTATTGCAAGCCTGGACTTTCCGGACGATATTCGGAGGGTTACACTTTCGATGAGGTTATCGAATTGTTTAAGGGTAAGTAAGATTCTTTTGGGCAATAACCGATACCCTCCGGATTCTGACGATTTACCCGTCGCTTCCAGCTTCAACTCGTGATTGCCGGATGATAAATGCAAGGTTGTAGTGATCGATTGGGCTTCGCCTCCGCTGTTTCCATAAAAATTCATGGTTCCAATGGATTGACCTTCCAATGACACATCCGCAATGCCTCCGGCTGTATTTGCAGCGCCTTCCATCCGCAGCTCATATTGCCCACCCAATTCAACCGGAAGCTCGAATACTGCGAATTGTCCCGCTTCAGTACTTTCGATTACTCTCGCGTCGCCATATGTACTTTCCGTTACAGTTGGCGAAAGAGTAGTCAAATTCAAATCTGCAAAGGAGGTACTAACCGGTTTGGACATTACAAAAGCAGCATCATCAATGTAAGTGACCGCCCCCGCACTCCCAGTGCCCTGGTATTGCAAAATTGTAGCTGTTACTGCCCCGGCCGGCGCCTGCATAATCAGCTTATGTTGCACCCATGTCCCTACTGAGTTGTTGTCCTGTGTCTTGACCGCAATCCGAACATTGCTGCTATTCCAAAACTCCATATATAAGGAAGATCCTCCCTTCTCATTGAAGGAGTGGATTGTTGCCGTATAGATGTTGCCTGGGGTGACTGCCATTTTTGCGCTTCGCAGCCCGTTAACACCGGTGCTTGAAAGCTTGATGCTGCGATTACCGTGATATACCGTACTGGTCACCGATTCGAATATGCTTGATGGTTGGAAGGCTGCCCAGTCAGCAGGTTTACCGTTGGTACCCAGCTGTTCAAAGTCTCCATTAAGAAGCAAGTTGTCGGCTGGTGCCGCATGGGCGACTGAAAGGAATCCGGGCCAAGTAAAGGAATTTGCTAGAAGGCAAACTAACAAAAGCATGACTACCAATTGTCGCCATTTCAACTTGGTAAACATGGAATCACCTCGCTCATAATTTAGGGGGTCAATTAACTGGTTACTCGTTGTACCCCGCTATTAACCTTTCACTGCACCTACAAGCTGACCATGTATAAAATACTTTTGAACAAAAGGATACACGATGATAATGGGCAGTATAGTAAGCATTAACGCAGCCATTTTTAAATTGTTCGGATGTATTGCCGTCTCGTCTTTAATAAGTGAACTCTCCATCTCCGCATCGATCAACTGTGCGCTTACCAGGATGTCCCTTAATTGAAATTGCAACGTCCACATCTTCTTATCCCGAATGTAGATCAAGACGTTAAACCACTCGTTCCAATAAGCCACAGCACTAAAAACGACAAAAGCCATAGCCATGGGCAAAACAAGCGGAAGGATGATGTTGATCAAGATGCGCATTTCACTCGCCCCGTCGATTTCTGCCGACTCGATCAACTCTTGCGGGAGTTGATTAATCTGATTGCGGAATACGATAATATAAAAAATGTTTACGATGCCAGGCAGAATAAGAGCCCAGTAAGTATTATTCAGACCCAGCTTGTTGACAAGCAGGTAAGTTGGGATGAGTCCCCCACCGAAATACATCGGAATGATAAGAATAGTAAATATTAACCGGCGACCCACCAAATGTTTATGCGCCATTACATACCCGGCGGCAAGTGATAACATGATGACAAGCGCCGTATTAACGACGGTAAGAAACACGGTATTCAGGAACGTGCGTATAAACTGTTTGCTATACGCAAGCTTATGGTAGGCTTCTATGTTGAACCCTTTGGGCCATAGTCCGATATTACCAATCGCTGCTGCGTCATAGCTGCTGAGTGAAATCGCTACTGCGTTTATAAACGGTACCAGAATAGATATGCAAAATAAAATAAACAACAAATAATTGAAAACATCGAATATTCGTCCTGATGTCGAGCGGTGCAGCATCTCTTCACCTCCTTTTCAATATAGTCCTACGCCTACGAGCTTCTTTGACAGCTTATTCGCGGTGATTAACAATAGGAAGCCAAGTATGCTCTGCACGAAACCGATTGCTGTTGTCAGGCTGTATTGCGAATTTTGTAACCCAATACGATATACGTAGGTACTGATAACGTCGGAAACCTCAAGCACTAGAGGGTTTTGTAGTAGAAACAAACGTTCAAAACCGATCTCAAATATATTAGACAATCTTAAAAGCAGCAGCAGCACTATCATGGGCACCATTCCCGGGAGCGTGATATGCCATATTTGCCTGAGTCGACCGGCGCCGTCGACCTTAGCTGCCTCATACAAGCTGGAGTCGATTCCGGCAATGACGGCAAAATAAAGAATGGCCGACCAGCCCACTTCCTTCCAAATCCCAGCCGAAACTACTATACCTCGGAATAATTCTTTTTCTGTCATAAAAAAGACCGGCTCGATGCCGAACCAGCCGAGCATCAAATTGAATATGCCCTCATTAGGCGATAAGATCTGGTAGAAAAAGCCCGAAACAACGACCCATGACAAGAAATGCGGCAAATACGATATCGTTTGCGTAATTCGCTTGAAAGTAGTGTTAACAAGTTCATTAGCAAGTATCGCGAATATGATCGGAGCCGAAAAACCGAAGATTAAATCGTAAAAGTTAAGGATGAGCGTATTACCCATTACTCGCCAAAAAGTATCATCCGTTAGAAAAGTAAGGATATGCTTCATTCCAACCCATGGACTTCCAGTGATACCGCGAAACGGTGAAAAATCCTGAAAGGCAATAGAAACCCCATACATTGGAATATATTTAAAAACAACCAGTAAAACTAGTGTCGGTGCAAGGAGCGTATAAAGTGCGAACTGCGTCTTCATATTCACTCTCCGCTTTTGTTTTACGGTTGGCCGTATGTTACTTGTTGCAGAACTCATACCTACTTTCATCGGCCTTAATCCCCCCCCTGTATCATCCTTTTCAACATGCTTAGCTCGCTATAAGATGAACGGAACCACGGAGAACCGACGTCGTCTGCACGACGCCGGTTCGATTCATGCGGGTACACGTTCATTACCAATCGACTTCTTTAACACCAAGCTTTTTCAACCGGTCCTTGTTTTGGTTCATATATTTTGTGTATTCATCGTAAATGAACCCGTATTTCTTCTTGTATTCTTCGACCTTTTGATCGAACTGCTCCAACGTAATCTTTCCCATTATCGCTTCGATCGTCGCCGTCGATATGAACTGATTCGATTCCGTTTTTTTACTTACTGTATCGGCAGACAAAACTACAAATGGATCCAACGCTAAGCCGGTTGCATTCGCCGCATCTTCTAGCATTTTCATTCCGTCCATTCGTCTTTTGAACTCGTCCTTATCCATTGCTTTCTCAGCGGCTGCAATGCTGGATTCTTTCCTGTCATTGAAACCAAAAATTAGACTGAGGTGCAGAGCATATCTTTTATTTGCATTAGCGAGCCCTTGCCCATCGATCGGTAATTTCTTACCGTTCTCTATTTTAAAATCCTCGCCCTCTTTCCCCCAGAAAATAGCTTCATGGAGTTTATCTGAAGCAAATCCTTCAATTACTTTCCACGCCCGATCCTTATCCTTTGTTTTCGAGGAAATGTATAGGCCGTGAGCATTAATGGGATACGATCTCTTAGGCTGGACATACTTTGTATCTTTCAGGACAGAAGGATACTTCTTGAGAGGAGGCGCAATCTGGGTCTCTTTGTGTGCATCTTCCGGGAGCTTTACGGCTCCGGTTGGAATCATCTGATCCGCGGTGTTCACTTCAAACAACACGTTTCGGTTTTTTCTCTTTTCCGTCCATTTTGCCCCGTCGGTTGTTGCAAATTCTTTATCCAGAAGCCCTTCGTCATATAACTGCTTCATCACTACTACGGCCGCCTTATACTCCGGCAGTGTAAAGGTACTGACGACTTTACCGCCCTCTATCCGATATGAATTTGGCCTCGCTCCATGCCAATAAAAGATAGGCAAGCCTCCATATGCGATCCCATACTCGTTCACAACCCGGTTAGACATTGGTAAAGAATTCGGCTCAGCCTTTTTTATTTTGCGCAACAGATCGATCCATTCCTCAACAGTTTCAGGCCATTTGCCCTCGTTATATTTGACGACAAGATCATAGCGTGCCATGACGCCTTCTCCCTGCGGTACTGACGTCCAAGACATAGGTATTCGATAGAAATGTCCTGAACTCGATTTTGCCATTTCCATCATTCCAGGTGTTATGTACTTCTGAATGATCGGTGATTTGTCATAGAAGGCCTTCAAATCTAGAAAAGCACCTTCATCTGCTCGCTGATTTGTCTCGTCCGCATACACCGTATGCAGGATATCCGGTAAGTTACCGGAAGATAGCATGAGATTGAACTTTGTTTTGAAGTCCGTATAGTTCGGCACCTCCACCTCTAGGTCAACGTTCGCATAATCCTCAACAATGTTGATATAAGGGTTGTTACTTGGGTCGACTCCCTCAGGATGAGCGATACCCGAGTTATTCATAAACATGCTCATCTTGATTCTCTTTTCTTCCGCATTCGTGGAGGTCCGACTTCCTTTAGATGCCGGTGGTTCGCTCTTACTTGAACAGCCCGCTGCTAAAACAGTCGATAGCAACACAGAAGCCATAAGTACTGATACCGCTTTCTTTTTTCCAATCAATGGACACCCTCCTTATAATTTAGAGTAGACCCCGTTCATCGTTTCTAGAGTCTATATCTATTCTAGAACACGGAAGCCCTTCGAGAGGTCAGTATTATCCTTAAATTGTTCCAGTATTGTACGACGTTTCTCAATGCTATTCCCTATTTTGGGGATGATTCTTAACCTTTTAGCGGAAAATTATGCACCCTCGGGTTCATCAATGATCGGAATTAGCAAAACGATTGAAGTTCCAATGCCTGGTTCGCTCCTTATAGTAAGACTTGCCCGGTCTCCATACTGCACTTTAATGATCCTGTTCACATAATGGATACCAATGCCCATTCCGGTCTTTCTTCTTTCCTCTGTGCTGCTATCGAGTACCCGCCTGATTTCCTCCACGTCCATTCCCAATCCGCTGTCTTTCACCTCGATTCGAATACGATCCTCACCTTGAAACCCGGCTTTGACTATAATCAATCCGTTGTCCCCTATTCCGTGATAAAGCGAGTTTTCCACAAGGGGTTGAAGAATAAATCGGGGGATCGGTACATTCAGCAGTTCATCCCCTGCCTGTATATCGACTTCAAATTTAAAATCATACCGGATTTGCTGTAAGGCTACATAATCATTGAGGCAAGCGATTTCCCGCCCCAATGTAGCCGTTCCACCTTTGCCCATGTTGTAATAAAGCACTTTGTTAAGTAGTGAGACGAGCCTCTCAATTTGTTCCTGCCCATTTAATCGCGCCAACCAACGAACCGTATCTAGCGTATTATGAATAAAGTGCGGATTGATCTGAAACAGCAACTTTTCTACCTCTAAGCGTGATTTCATTTTTTCGTTCTGTTCAACTTCAAGCAGAAGCTGCCGGATCCGCTGCCTCATTTCTTCAAATCGATCAAGCACATAATCGAATTCGGCGATCTTAGGATAATTCAAGGGAGAATGTAAGCTTCCCACCTGGAATAACCGGATCTCTTTGTTAAATCCCGTAAGCGGTTTGTATACGGTTCTCCATAGCATCCATGCGAATCCTAGCGCCGCCATAAGTGTTACAGTTGCGATTAGGGCGAATTGCCGAATCCAGCTGTTTTTCTCCTTGTCATATTCAACCTTCGGAATAACGGCGGTCCATCCCCAACCTTCGCTCGACTTTTCTGAAAATAGATAGCTGTTCTGAGTTTTACGGAATGGCAAGCCTGAATTCTCAGGCGAGAGTATGGACCCGAACGTAAACTCAACCACATTTTCACTGTACACGATTCGGTTCTGAGTATCCGACATTAGATAGGCTGTTGTCATTCCGGATTGATTATCGCCCAGTAGTTGAGATAGTAATTTCGGGCTCGTCTCCACATAAATATGCAAATTGTCGTATCCGGGAATAAAAATCCTGCGATCGACAGAAAGGACAAGTGAATCGGACAATATGTCAATCGAAGGGTGAAGGGCATGGTAAGAAATCCCGCCGAAACTGTAAAGCTTCGGCAGTTCATCCGGGTGAAGGTCAAGTGAAATACCTGTATCTGTAAATACCGATTGTTTGGTATCAGAGAAGTAATAATGGATAAGCCCTATGTTCGGATTCGTATACGTAATTAGAAAAATATAATTTTTTATCTCCTGCTCCAGTTGGAATCTATCGTAATAATCGGAGGCTAAATATCGACTCAGATCTTTGCCGACTTCTTGTTCGAAAGACAATTGCATGGCAACATGGTTTAAACTTTTGAGTTCCTTTTCTAATGAAAAAGCAGTGTAATTCAACTGATTCTGTACACTGTTGACAATTTTGTTATCCAGCATGGAAGCGATTGTGTAATAGGAAGTCCCACCAATCAATAGCAGAGGTACAAGCGAGGAAAGTAGGAGGACAACAAAGACTCTGCTCTTCAAAGAGTAAAACAAGTATGTCCAAATTTGAGATATTTGCACTAGGACTGGATGCATATGGTTTCACGACACCTCACTTTGTCAGTTGCCGATATTCACTGGGTAAACTAGCTTCCTGCTCATATTCGCCACTTTAGAGGCATCGGCAAGCCTCATCTCCCGATTAATTTGATGGCGAATGTATGAAATTAAATCATGTACAACTTCATCTGAATAAGTTTTACTAATTTTTCTCGATCAGCACTATCTGCATTCCTGTTTCCCCTTTCATCCACGGAAATTAAGTTACTAGTTTCATTGATGCTGCCGTCTCTCCGAGTCTATGGAAGCCGAGAACCCATACTACTGCCTCTGCAATAACCGAGAATGGATCGTTTGAATGTTAGAACCATGTTTTTTCCATATATTATAGCCGATGTTACTGATATGTTCCCTTCCAAACCATATCGAGCCCAGTGGATGCAGCTATCGAAGCCCACAAACCCGCGCGGCTGCGTTTCGTTTTCTCGCAATTGTTGTTCTTTGGTACAACTAATGGATTCACGTTTTGCCAGTTTACACAAACAAAGGACCCGATCGAAATGATCGAGTCCTTGATGCAGCCATCATTATATACCATATCTCACGCCTGCTCTGTTTACACATATAAAATCAGGTAGTTTTAAGCCGCCCATGCTTCGACTCCCGGCATATCATCCGTACATCATTGGGCAGCAGGCTATAGAACGAAAGATATGAATAGTAACGAAATTGAGGTTTCTGACGTTTAGTTGCCCACTCCATGATGACAATCACTTATTATCTATTAACTCGTGGTGAAGATTACCGTGATCTGGGTGCCAATTATTTTGAGACGAGGCAGCAAGAAATGATCGTTAAGCAATCTGTGCTTAGGCTTGAGAACCTAGGCTTTATCGTTGCAATATCCAACCCCGCGGCTTCATGAGATCTCCATCCACCCTAAATAGAAAGAAGGCGCAGCTTTTTAAAAAACACATCAGCCGCACTTAGTTTCGTACTGCCATTTTTGAGTATTCAGTGCTTATGAATTTCAGGGTAGCTGAACGTCTCCACCTTACTTCGGCAAAAGGGTCAAGTTCTTGTCGCACGTCAACAAAAGGGACAAGTTCTTGTCGTTCGTCCGCGACAAGAACTTGTCCGATTAAAATCAAAAACCCACAAGTTATGCGGATTTGAATCGGTCTATGTTCTTGTCGTCCGACAATTCCAGTTTTTTTTATTATTATGTTGTTGTCGTGGTCGTCAATCGCCCCTCTCTTGATCTCATTTTGATTCAAGAATCAGAATTTATCAAATCCAATCCCGTATCGAGCGATTTTTCCTATGAAGACGCTAGGACGGTTATAGGACGATCTCTGTTTTTCATTGATTTACGAATGCGGAATAGGGAGAAAGGAAAAGGGGAGATTTCTCTCCTCATCCATTGCAAGGCGCCGGATCCGTTCCATCACTTTGAGCAGGCTCGCCGGACCCTGACCAACCACAAACGACTGTTCTTCCGTAATCCCATCGATCGACCAAGTGAGCGTATCCGTCCATCCATCGCAGATATGATTTGGCTCAATACGTGGGTCAATCTCAAGCTCCCATGGGCGGGCGAGAATCAGCTTCGTAAGGTTTTGGTAAACGCGCTTTGAGGCCAACCAGAAATGGCCATTCGGCAAGGCGAAAGGTATGTCTTCTCCGTCGCAGGTGTATTTGACCGTGCCATCCAGCTCATAACGCAATTTGTAATACCCGAACGGATAGCCCGCGAAAAACTCCAGTTGAATCCATTCCATACAGTATCACTCTCTTTTTTTGGTTTATCAAATCACGAATTACAGCCGGGTGTTCCTGTTTGGCATAGTCCCTGACAGTTCAAGGACTCATAGTTTCCCTATTTAACCTATATAGCATACAAAATAACCCAGAAAGGACTGAGTCGATTTCAGATGCCGTCTGGGATTATTTCAAGATTGTGAGATCATCCAGAACTTCGATCTCCCACAGCTAAAACGAAGTCAGCCATTGTCATAGCTGAATTTACAAACAACCTGGCATGACGCTCTGCGATGTTTATACGCTTGGCTCCGATACCGCGGGAGTCACTGCCCTTGTTTCTCATTTCAGCAATAGCGGAAAGAATCTTTCGAGACCTGAAAGTAACCCGTTGATGCGCTTGTCGATGTCCTTGACCTGATGCAAAGAGGCCGCCCGTCCCGCGACGAAGCAGCCTCTTTGTTGTGCGTATTTTGTCGACCCTGTCGGCGGGCTGCGCTCTTTTCCTCGACCGTTAACCTACTTTTTACTGTCGGCCTCAATGGTTTTGTTCACCGTCTCCTCAGCGGTCCGGAGCGCCGTATTCGCATCCTGCACTCCCGTAACGACCGAAATAAAGGCATTGAACAGTTGGCCCCCCGCGCTCGCATTGTATTTCGAAACTTGCATCGGGGGAGCGTTCTTCTCCGCCAGTAACGCCTTCGCGTTTTTGCCTCTATAGAGCGCAGAATCTTGAGCGAAAACCTGTCGTATTTCTTTGCTTTTCAACAAACTGACAAATTGGCCTTTTTTTGATTTTTCGAGCTGAAATTCCTCGGAGGCCAAGTAAGAAATCACTTCATAAGCCGGTTCCTTGTTTTTGCTCGTTTGCGATACAAACATATAGAACGGATACGCCTGAGGACTGACCCCGGGGTTTTTCGCGTCGGTAGGGAAAGTCGCGAGATCCCAGTTCATGCCTGCCAATTCCTTTTCCGTATACGTGGCGCTTACCGGCAGCCACATGGCGACGGTCCGGTCCTTTAGGAACATATTGCCTTGATTCGCTATTTGGAGCTTCGCTTTATCCCAATCCATACCCGGCAACTGGTAAAACCGTGTCACATTGTCCAGGAAGCTTTTCCAGCCGTCTGTTGCCAATACCGCTTTATTTTTGACCGGATCGATCATAGTCAACGACTGCGGATTGCGCAGCGCCAAGTGGGAAGCGGAAATTAACGCACCGTAATACTGCGTCCCGCCGTCTTTAACCGTAAGCTTCCTCGCCAACTCGTACATCGTATCCCACGTCATCCCGTCTTTCGGATAGGCAACGCCGAACTTATCGAAAATATCTTTGTTGTAGTATACAGCGGAAGGCGAATCGAATATGGGCAAACCGTATATTTGGCCGTTGCCGATTTGCTTTAACATTTCGATGCTGGTCGGCTCGTATTTGTTCAGATCGGTCTTGTACTTCGTAATATATGGCGTAATATCGCTCTGCAGCCCAAGTCTCAGCATATAAGCATCCATGGAGCCGATCGAGATTCCCATAATGTCCAATTGCTCCCCAGTTGCAACTAGGTCATCGATTTGTTTGGCATCTTTATAGGGAATGAACTTGACGGTGACGTTAGGAAATTTTTTCCGAATCTGTTCCCCATAATCTTTCATAAACGTTTCTTCCACACCGAAAGGCCAATAAAAGGCCAACGTCACGGGCTCTTTTTTTTCCGACGGCTTTGTCACGGGTTGCGCGGCCGTTCCCCCATCGCTGTTTTGCTGTCCGCAGGCAACGGCGCTGCTCAAGGCTGCGAGCACCATTGCGCTTTTTATCATTTTACCGACGATCATGGCGATTCCCCCTTGTATTATCTGATTCCCGATTCAACATTCGGCGCTCCATACAAGCGATACATTAGTTCCCCCTGCCGTCGGGGCGGACGAGAAATGAACATTCAAATACACAGCATCGGCTTCTACATAAGCGATACCTGCGGTTCCGGAATCGGCGGAAGCGGGTGTGACCTGATAGCAGGACGGAACCGTCGAAAGTCCGTGCGGAATTTGATAGATCGACGTCAACCCATCCCCACTGTAAACCACTTTGCCGGTCTTGACCTCATGGAGCAGCCCATATGGTTTGAATACGGGGGTGCTGTAGACGGATATAAATTCCCATAGTACCGTTCCGCCAGCGGCGATACCGCTGCTGTGACTCGGCGATGTCGTACCGGAAATACCGCTTTTTACGGCTCGATATACTTTGGAATTGGCATTCGTGTAAACACCTGCCGAATACGATTGGTTAGCGGTCCAAGCTGTACTAGGCGTGAACGTTCCTGCGGCCGCGCACACCCAGCCGATCGGTGCATTTGTACCCGACAGGACAGCGTTCTGCACATAATCCCCTACATGCCAAGTACCGGTCGAAGGTGCCGTCGACTGCGCAAGCCTCTTCGGGTTGATTCCGAAATTGTCGTATTGATAGCAGTCCACCGCACTCGGAGACACAATAATCGCCCGATTCGAGCGGTTGCCGTAGAACACGCAGTCCGATGCCGTCCCCTGGGCATAAGCCATACTGTTCCCCGTCATCACGCAGCGATTGTTCGATACTTTTACTAGATAGGCATAGCTGATATTAATAAAATAGGTTGTATTGCCTACATCGTCCCGCAGTTGGTTGTTAGTAATCTCTATGTCGCTAATGCGGCTCGTTGCGCTTCCGACAAGATTTATGCCCGTTTTGTACGTATTGCCTTGGCTGTTGTTGGAAAGGATGTTGCCGTCAATCATTACTTTGGCGACGCCGGGATACACATAAATGCCAAAGCCTCCATTATCCTTAACGATATTGTTGGCAAGAACAATGTCTCCGGTAGGCAGATTTCCAAAATAAGTAATCGAAATGCCATTGCCCATTGTCGAGCTTGTCGGAACTCCACCGTCGCCGTTTCCCGTGCATATATTGGAAGAAGCCACCACATGTTTGCCCGAGATAGACAGCCCGGCATACTTATTATTCGCGAACAGATTACCCGTAATGGTCAGATTGACGGTAGCTCCTTCAAAACCGGCTGAGCCGCAATATTTGGCTGTCGAATCGGTAATGGCGCTATTGTAGGTGTCGCCCATATAATTGAATCCGTTTTCCAGACAGTATTCCGCATAGCAGTTTGAAATCCGAATTCCGCTGCATACTTTATAGAACCCGTTATGAGCAGAGTTCGCCGGAGTTGCATTGACCAAGTTGCCCAATAAATGGGAACCGTACAATTGTTCAGCTACGCAGTCCGTGCAGCCCGTAAACCCAACCGCTTTAGCTCGCGGCGACTGATAGCGGAACGTGCCGCTGCCATCCCATTCACCCGTGAAGCGGATGCCGCGAACCGAACAGTTCGACACCCCCATAAAGCTGAATACGGCAAACACGTCTCTACCCGATGAATTGAGATCGTTAATCGAATCGATATACGACTTCGTAATGCCGGTCATATGAATCGTCGGCAATCCGATTCCTTCGATATGGATATGATTCGAAGTGATGAGAGTACGCTTGGGCGCTTGAATCGAAGGGCTGACAGCGGGGAACGCGTAGGTCCCTTCCGGTATGAGCAATCGTCCTCCTCCATTTAACGATAAGGCGTCAATTGCTGCCTGAAAGGCAGCCGAGTCATCCGTAACCCCATCTCCTACGGCACCGAAATCTTTTACGCTAACTTGTTCCCGCAGCTTGTCCCGCACAGTCCGCTCCTGCTGATTGTCGTCATACTTGTACGTCACGCAATTCGAGCCGATCCCATCGGGACAGCTCCCGCCACCATAGACCGAATTCCGGACCGAAAGCTCATTCGCGGCCGACGCCATGCTCCCGTTCCATAATCCTCCGGCCATCAGAACCATCCCGCCCGCGCCTATTGCCGTCAGCATCTCTCTGCGGCTGACTTTGTTTCCTGTCCCGGCTTCCCGTTCCCCGTTCCGTTCTTCGGCATGCAAAAACGGCTTGCTTCCTTCATGATTCATACGCGTTCCCCCTTTGCCAATCCGGTAGTAGACCACGATGACCACCGCGACTGTTTACCGAATTTATTGTTTGGTAAGCGCTTCCGAATATAAAGATAGCATAAGCCGCTGCTTGTTCTCACATCGTTGCTTGGTGATAAAATCGCCTTATATATCTCTAGTTGCGCTCTTGGCACAACTTCTTGAACTGCTCGGGAGTCATTCCGACCATCTTCTTGAAATTGCGAGAGAAATGAGTGGGCTGTTTGAAGCCGACCTCATAGCAAGCATCCGTAACCGACATTTTGTAGTCGACCAGGAACAGCAGCTTCGCCTGATTGATTCTGCGTTTATTCAAATGCTCAAAGACAGTTGTACCGGTCAATTCCTTGAATAGCTTCACCATGTAATACTTACTTAAATGAACATAGGCCGACAGCTCGTCAAGTGTCAGGTCGTTGGCGTAATGGAGCTCGATGTAATTCAGCAGCTTCCGGACGACCTGCTCCTTCTCTACCGGAACAGCGATTCTTTGTCGCATCAGTTCTTCGCTATGCTCATAAATAATAAGCAGCAGATCGATGAACGAGGCCCTTAGCCGGTTGAATTCGATAGTGGTTGGTCGGTTATAATAGCGGTGCATTTGCGAAAAGACCATTTCCACTTCATTTTGGGTCCGATCCGACAATCGGCATCGGTAATGAAGCAAATCCCGGAAAGGTTTTAGCAAATCCACAAGTCCAGGTTGGTTTAAATGAGGCTTCAAAACCGTTTCGTCAAAGCGAACCATCGTGCGGACACATTTCATTTGCCTGTCCATTAAAGGTCCGTGGGAGCTGATCCCGTTCATCACGATCATATCGCCAGCCGCCAGATCAAGAATGGTTTCCCCTAACAAGTAACGACATTGACCAGCGTGTACATATAAGATTTCATATTCGGAATGGGTATGAAAAAAAGAGGACAGGAAGCTTTCATTCCGATAA
Organism: Paenibacillus mesophilus; assembly: GCF_005938385.1. Classification (GTDB taxonomy): domain Bacteria; phylum Bacillota; class Bacilli; order Paenibacillales; family NBRC-103111; genus Paenibacillus_AB; species Paenibacillus_AB mesophilus. The sequence goes on along the minus strand of NZ_VCRA01000011.1, from coordinate 247,959 downwards.
CTGAATACATCGATCAAAGAGTAAGTTTGGCTCATTCACTTTCCACCTTTGGTGAAATCGGTCATAGAATTGTGACACTGCTCTATGAACAACCTCATATTACCACAAGAAAGAATGGAACATGAACAAATAAGAGCCGATCGTTCATGAGATGAGCCACGGAAGCGGCCAGCAACCCGATGACCGCCCCCGTCAACAGTAATATTCCGGTTAAGATCAATGAACGGGATTAAAAAAGCCCATAAAATAAGTTATTCGCGTTCCGGATTACAGCCCTTATTCCATCTATCATTATACCCCCATATTAACTTATTAAAATTGATATTTTATGAAGTTATTTGTTTTAGGAAAAAACAAGAGAGATCAGCAATTGATCTCCCCCTTTTCATTCTGCTCCAGCTACATGGTGTCGCTGGAGCTAAGGATTTCCCGTATAATAACCATTCATTTGCAGTAAATCATACTTGCTGAAACACCTAACGTTTACTTCTGTTCAAGGCTACATAAACCCTCATCAGCATCTGATGATCAAAACCATTTTAGCTCACATAGATTTTCTGAGCGAATTTCGTTATTTCGCCTTTTCATTCTTACCGAACATAACTGCATATTCCGGCATGATGGAGGTCACCGCCTTTCACTCACCCTATGACCCGCTCGATCCCACGCTTTACTTCCCCCATACGGCATCTAGCTTTTCCTTTTCCTAACTCCGATTGTAAAGCCAATCTTTTTTTATGTCTCATCACGTCGTCCTCAATTGGGGCAGAACCAGCGTAGCTGTCACTAGTAGATGGAAACAGATTATAGACCCGTTTTCTCTCCAAACGTCAGACAGTTTGTCCTACTTTCAGCCACGCGACTCGTTCCAGAACTGCGAGATTAACGAGTTGACCTCTTGTTTGTAAAGCCAATCAGACTATCATCAAATCCCCACTATTTGATTTAAATCAATCGAATAGATATCGTTTTCCAATCAACCGATCTTCACAAAGCTGATGGCGCTTAGTCCCGAATCCTTCTCGATGGTCAAAGAGCCTGTGTTTTGATGCTGAAGTGTAATTTTATACTGATAATTTTGGAGAGCGCTCATAATGAATTGGATCGGCACCATCACCGGTGAAGTCCCGGACGCCGACACCGGCACATTCAACTGCTGTGCCGTTGAATAGGAGCCGCTTCCGATCCGCTGCTTTAACCGAATCTGCACGTGAGTGGCACTGCTTAACCCATTGACGTGGATAAACCCTTGGACCAGATAAATACCGCTGACATTGCCGCAGCTAAAAGAACCCGTCGCCGGATCAAAAGCATTAAAATAATCCTGCAGTTCCAGACCGAAAATGATATCCTTTTCTACACCGCTTGAGACAGTCGGAGCCGCGGGCTCGGACGGATTCAATCTGGCGAGCGCCGCCCGGTTTTTACTGAAGGGCCGATCCTCCCACAAATCTTTGCCCCCATAATCCTTCACGACATTGCGAAGATTGGCCGTCCCTACATTTGCCACCAAAGCAACGCTCGTGTTGGTGCCAAGGTCGTAACGCATGCCGGTTATGCTGTTCTCGTATGCTCGACCTTCGAACTTGACAATCGTGTATGCAGGACTGGATGTATGCTGGGACACCCTTACATTGATGACATCAACGAAATTTCCAAACGTATCGCGGGTTGCATGTCCGCCAATTACGATGGCGGCTGAACCGTAGTATTGATGGGTGAGCGAATTCTCTCTGTCGATAAATCGGCAATTCGTAATCCGATTGGCGAATACGCCCCGGAGGCAGACCCCGTAATTATAGTTGGTATCGATTTCGCATCCGTCGATCAAGTTGTAGTGCGGCGTTTGTCCGTCATCGGCGTTGTATTCGATCAAGATCCCGCCTTCTGTGCTGCTGCCGCCGTTTACTGAAATGCTGCAACGCAAAATTCTGTTTACGGCATTGGCCAACCGGAGGCCGCCCGTTCCGTTATCCGCAAACTGACAATGCTCGATGAGGGAAGCCGAGCTCCATGGCTCGATCATGAGCCCCCAACCGCCGCATGCTTGGAACAAACAGTGTTCAATCGAGACATACGCATTGGCGTAGGCGTCTGGACCAGCCCCGAAATTTCCGAGCGGAGCTTCCAAATCCGCACGATGCGGCACATAAAAACCGTGTCTTTGCATCCCGATAACCGCAAGATGCGACAATGTGAGATTGACAGCCCCGATCGAACGAATTCCACCGCAGTCGCTGCCGGTACCTCTGATTTTGAATCCATGAAGCTTCAGCCCCACAGCGAAACGGTATTTGGCAGCCTGCTGCTCGGTCATGTCCTGGTTGAAAACATACCCTCCACCGGTAATTTCACTGACGATTTCCGTCGCTTCTTTGCCCGTCCCGAGGATCGAAAGCGATTGTCGATGCTCGCCGACGGGAACGCTTTGATCCCAGTTCAGTTCGAGTTGCTGCGTGATCCTGTAAACGCCCGCCGGAATGCGCACTGTCCTGCTCGGCGTGGCGCCTATGGCATCGATCGCGGCTTGAAACGCCGCGGTACAATCTGTGGCGCCGTCTCCGACAGCACCGAACCAGGTCACACTCAAACCGTCCTCGCATATGCGCTTAAACCGGGCGCCGCTTATCGAGACGACTACAGTACCGGTATTGTCCAACGACACGGTATCCGTAGGGTCATAATAAAACGGCCCTTCTTTTCCGCGATCAATCACATAGTACAAACAAGCCGGGTCCGGGCTCGCGTGCGCCCGCAATTCCGCAATCGATGTAGCGTGACAACATACAGGCGTATCTTCCGGTCCATACACAGAGTTTGTAACCGAATGGCGGTCATTGCTGCTTGCAAAGGCCGAAGCTCCCAGCAAAGTAACAGCTCCCGCTGCCGATAGAGACGCCAGCAACCGGCGTCTGCTCATTTTCCCTTCTTCCAACATAGGTTCATCCTCCACTTCCCAATGTTTTTAAATCAGTCTTTGAAATCCGCTTAATGCAACTATTCCATCTAACCGATCGTCCACCTCCCCTTTCTTCAAAGCGTCGGCCAATCCCTCGAACACTTCATCAATCGCTGAATCGTATCGCTGGACGACAAGCTCGTCATGGGCGAGCGTCGGGTAGATGGAGTTTCCGGCCAGGAAACCGCGATCCAGCATCATGGACGTATACAAAGTTCGCAGTTTGTCCGCCTCCGGATGCAGGAAGCCAAAGTGAGCGAGGCAAGGGTATGCCCCTTCTGTCGTAACGGGCAGCCCGTGACGAGCTCCGTGGCGGCGCCAGCTGTCCATGACCAGACTACCGATTCGCGTGACGTGCGCCTGGGCGTCAACTCTGCCCAGTTTGCGGATAGTGGCTAGAGCCGCAGCGGGACCGATGCTTTCCGTCCAGTACGTGCTGCTTATGAACGATTCCTGTACGCCCTGCATCGCTTCGGCCGTACCGATTACGGCGCCGATCGGATGCCCGTTGCCCATCGCTTTGGCAAATACGGCGATATCAGGCGTCACGCCGAGCTTAAGATGCGCTCCTCCGTAATGCAGCCTCCAGCCGATCGTAATCTCGTCGAAAATAAGCAGTGCCCCGCAGCTTCGCGTGGTCGAACGGACATATTCCAGAAACCCGGGCTCCGGGTCTCCATTCCGGCACGGCTCCATGATCACCGCGGCTAAACGGTTGCCGTAACGGTCCACGATCCGCTGCAATGCCTCTCGATCGTTATAGGGGAAGGCAACCGTCGTTCCACGTAATTCACGGGGGACGCCGAGCGGATTTAGACCGGAAAGCAAGTGCCCGCGTAGAGCGTCGTTCTCGCCTAAATTAGCTGCCAAATACCAGTCGTGCCATCCGTGATACCCGCAAATGGCTACGATGGAACGATCCGTAGTCGCACGCGCTATTCGGACGGCAACCGCGCACGAATCCCCGCCGCCCCTCGTAAGCCGGACTTGTTCGGCCCAAGGGTGAATGGCACAGAGCATGTCCGAAAGCTCCACTTCTTCCGGAGCGTTCAACGAGCACATGCTTCCGAGATTTACCCTTCGTATGACCGCCTTAGTCACATCATCGTCGCGATAGCCCAGCAGGCAGGACCCGACGGCGTTCGTGGACATATCGTAATAATGCTTTCCGTCCAGATCCCATACTTCACAGCCTCTCGCTTCCCGGAAATAGGCCGGCCATTTGTCGGGAGCCATATTTTCCGGCCGTTTGCTCAGCAACTGCACCCCACCGGGTATACGCTTCTTCGCATGTCGGTATAGCTGCTGCGTTCGATCTGCAGCTGGTTGCTCCAACCCGAGAAGCTCGGCCGCGTTGTTGTAAAAGATATCGTTCAAATCTTCCTCATTTAATCCGAAATCCTCGGCAGCGCACCGCAGCGCCCGCAGCGATTCGATGCCGACGAGAACCGGATGACCCAAGTGGGCCGTTTTGTCCCAATCGCACAGCCCCGGTTCCAACCAAATGAAACCATCTCCGACCGTAACCGCTTTGCCGCGCATCTCCGACACCGGAAAGTCGCTTCCCCACATCAGTCTGCGGGGACCGAACTGCTGAAGAATGACCTTAAACGCTTCCGGTTCGCAGATGGCCGATGTGTCGAACCATAGGTTATCCAATCCTCTCAGCTTGCCGATCCCCTTCTCGGCATTGGGAGCATGAAAGCATCTTGCGGCATGGGCAAGCACGAGCTTGGCGCGGGGATATCGCATGCATAATTCGCGGATTTCCTCTATGTTATCCGGATCGGCAACGGCTTTATCCCGCACCATGTGCAGCATAATGACCAAGCCGCGTTCATCGGCGATTTGCCAGATCCGTTCCGGACAAAATCCTTTAATCGATGATTGCCAGGTGGGCTTTTCACTACTATACAAATGGTAAATTTTGATTCCGGCAATTTGCGGATGATCGAAATAAGGAACGAGCTGCTCCTCCGGATCATCCGGCTTCACGAGGATCAAGCCTCTGCTAGACGGCTCCCGCTCCAACTGCTCGATCACATAATCGTTTTGCCTGCGCTCGTTCGAGCCGACCATAGGGACCGGGAAAAAAAGCCCGCCCTTTAAACGATGTTCCCCCATATAGGCGGATAGATGCTGCCTCCAGCTCCGGATGGCCGTTTCCTCCGGGCCTTCCGTCCATAAGCTTTGTCCGGTCGCATGGAGATCGGCACGACGGTAAATATGCGCATGGATGTCGAATATTTTTCCTGGCAGCCAAGTTGGAAGTTCATTCGCCGCCTTTTGATCGAACTCGTTAAAGGTCCAATTCTGGTTCATTCCTTTTTTACAGCCTCCTTGATTTTCAATACTGTAAATACGATCATGATGGGCTGTCCGTACTACTGCTAATATACGTTGGGCGTCACGATCAATGTTTTAAGTTCCTCGACTTTTTTCAAAGCTTCCTCCTCGGCCTGGCGCAATGCCGTGTTAATATCCGAAGTGCCAAGCAGCACCGCGTTGCCGTATTTGGTGTAGATCCCGTTCAGATCGACGGCCATGGCGCCGGTATACGTAAAGTTCGCCCACTTGTTGTAGAACACCGCGCTCCAGTTTTTATCTTTAAAATAATTTTCCGTACCCAGGAGCTTCTGCACATCAACGCTTTTTAAGACAGGAACGATCCCGCGCTTGGTCAACTCGCTCTGTACGTCGTACGAGACGATATGCTTCAACGCTTCCATCGCCGCGTCTTTGTTTTTAGCCATCTTCGTCACAGCTATCCCTGTCGTAATCGGCTGCGGACCGATGCCGGGATATTCCTTCAACGTCGGCAAAGAAATGACATCGAAGCTCATAGGCTCCAACTGCGTCCGGGAACTGATCATGTTGCCGGAGACCATCGTGACTACAGCGTTAGTGCCCTGGAAAAACTCGTTAAAATCGTTGCGTCCCTTGTAGTAGCCCGGATCGACCGAATTGGCGGCGTCGGCAATCAACTTTTGGAAAAACAGCTTCCATCTATCGTCGCTATTGATCGTAGGCGTTGTAGTGCCTGGCTTCAATATCGGTATCGAAACGGGATTTCCGCGGAACAAGTAATTTGTCGACGGAATATAGCCCGCATACTGCACGCCTCCATCATTGCGGGTCATTCGGCGGGACATGTCATAAAACTCGTCCCAGTTCATCCCGTCTTTCGGATACGAAATGCCGAATTTATCAAAGAGCGCTTTATTGTAGTAGAGAAGAGGCAGATTGGCTTGCATCGGAAAATAGTATATCCCGCCGCCAAACGCTTTTCCTCCCAGTATGTCGCTGTACGAAGGATTGAATTGGTTCAAATCGACTTTATTTTTTTTGGCAAGCTCCGTCATATCAAAGGCATAGCCGTACTGAAACAGCTGCTTCTCGAGCCACCCGGTCGTGGCAAAGACGAGATCGACATGTGTTCCGTTCGCGGCCAGTCTGTCGAGCTTTTCATAGTTATTTCCCGTCATATCCGTAATGAACTTGAGCGTATAATTCGGAAATTTTTTGTGAAAAGAGTTTCCATAATCTCTGTTGAAATCGTCTGCCGAACCGCCGGCCATTGTATAGATGATAATTTCCGCCGGTTCCTGCGTCGTTTTGTCGGCTTCCTTCGCGGGTCCCTCCGCATTGCTTCCCCCGCCGCCGCAAGCCGAAAGCAAAGCGATCGCCGCGATCGAAGCAAATGTGCTGCTGTATTTCCTCATCGAAACATCCTCCTAGTTTGTTGTTTCCAACATCGTTAGTACACTCCGCATGTCCCGCTTGCAAAGTTCTTAAGAAGCGCCCGCTATCCGCATGGCGAACAGATCGGCATCTTGAAGCACGAAGCGAAAACGAACGGTTTGCCCCCGCCAAGCGGATAGATCGGCAGTCGTCCGCCATTGTACGGCTTCCGCCAAATTGTCTCCGTAAAGCGCTTCCATATCGCTCAGCGCCAGTCCTTCGATCAGTTGTCCGAATTCATCCTGCACTTCCACCTGGATCGATCCGGCAGCGGCAGTCGAGTAATTCAGCAGCAGCCGATCTCCTTCCAGTACGATGGGGCGGGTCAACATTTCTCCCGGCTCATACCCGGCCGATACGGATGCGAATCCGTGCTTGCGCACAGCCAGTCGACGCAATCGATTGTCATCCCACCTGTAATGCTCGCTGACGTAGAACGAAAACTCTTCAGGGCTTGTCTCGATGCATCCGTATGCTACCATATTGCTTCTTTCGGTCCAGTTGCGATCGTCTCTTCCTGGCCGAAGCCAAGCTTCCATAAACGTGCGGTTCCAGTGTACGCCGTCCCTGCTTGTCATGAAGCAGGTATCGCTGACGCCGCCGTACGGATGCTCCGCGATTTTTTTCCGTGCCGGAACGAATCGTTTCGGAAAAGCCAAGTAAAGGTGCTCTGCGCCGGGACAAGGAATTGTTGCGTTCGTATAAAACTGCTCCATCGGTACGTCCTCGGCATACTGGTTCGGCCGCTGCTCGCCCCAATCGATGAAATTATCCGATGAGCAGCTCTGGATCGCGCGATACTTGCCGCTGTCGAAGTAACGGTTATAGCAGCGATAAATGCCGGTTGATGCATCCCAGAACACGACATTCTGCGAATCGAATCCGCCGCTCGGCATGTTCAGCGGGACTTTCATCTGCTTCCAGCGGATGCCGTCTGATGAGGTCAAGCCATACAGCGTTCCGTCGTTTTGGCTCGGGTCCGCGGTACCCGTTCCGCCAACGCCTTTGTAGATTTCGTCGGCTTTCGCCCAAGGCGAGCGATCGAGGAACGGGGTGAAATTGTGGGCGAGCGCCCCCTCGAACAGGATGTTGTTGTGGCTGGAGCCTTGAAATTCGCATAATCCCAACTCCGGTCGCACAAAATGAATGCCGTCTTCGCTTTCGGTGTAACAGACCCGTTGGTCATCGCTCACGTCCGATGCTTCCGGCGGGATGTACCCGCGATAGTACAGGCGGACTTTGCTCCCGTCCTGCAGCACTGTAAAATAAGTGCACAGGGGACCTTCCCACGGTTGATCGAGAACGAGCACGACTTCCTTCCGCTCCGGCCGGTTCAGCTTCAACCGAGTCCCGCACATCCGTTCGATCAGCCAATCGTCGATAAACATTTCGATGCGGGAGCCGATGGTGACCGGCGACCTCCCAACTGGGTTTGCCTTGAGGTGTAACTGGTGTGATAGGTTCATCTTTGACCCCCTTGCTTACTTGGGTACCTCGTTCCATACTTCCCAATTCCCTTGGTGTATGCAGCTATTGTAAGACGGATCATCCTGACCGAACAATGATCAGCATGGACGCTTTTACTCGAATGATGACCGAAAAGCATAGCCCGACCGTTTTTGCCGGCAGTAAAAACCAAAAACCTTTGAACCCCGCTTTGTCGGATTCAAAGGTTTCACACTCAGCCTTCTATGCTCAAATCTCGTCCGTTCAACTACAAACAATCCCTCAAACATTGAAATATTGTGTCGTGACCTTGCTGTTTAAAGTGGATCGCACGATAAAATCAACCGGATAGATCGGTTCCACTGTACCACAATTTCCGGATAGTGCGTTCCGCATCGGCAAGGATCAATCGATGCTCAGCCGCCAAACTGCGCAGCGTGGCGTTATATTCGTCAAAACGGTGAGGAAACTCAATGTCTTGCCTTGGGCTGCCATACCTTTAGCGTTCACCTTTTGCCGCCGCAATTGGTCATACGGCTTCGTCTCCGCTTTCAACTTCGATCTGACCGGTAATCATGCGGTCTTCTCCCCCTATAACGGCTCCCTTGTGACTCGAATTAATGGAGTCTCTGCCACTCCCCCGGACAATGATCCGTACAGACGCTTTTATTCGAATGACGACTGAAAAGCATAGCACTACCGCCTTTACGACCTATGAGAAAGATGATAAACTTTGGGCAAATCCAAAACGGATGTACGGTCAGGGGTGATTGCATGAACATCCTCATGCCTGACGAGCACGAGGGGAGCCTGGTATTCCCGGAACAATTCGAACTCAAGGCGGAACTGGGCACGATACGGCTTCGCGTTTTTCTCGATTCCGGATTTTTTAACACCAACAGCGATGTACCTGTATTAAACCATAACCACGCCTCGTACGAAGTACAGTTCGTTCATAAAGGAACCGTCGCGCTGTGCACGGAAAATGGCGATTACGCCATACAGGGCGGCAGCTTCTGCCTTATTCCTCCGGGCATGTACCATTCCCAAAAACGAGCGGAGTCGAGGGAAGCAGTGCACAAATCGTGCTTTACTTTCCGCTACGACGTCTTATCTATCCCCAAGCCCGATTATCCGACTGTCGAGACCAGTGAACTGCTATACGCCTTGGCGAATGTCCCGTTCTTCATAGCCGAAAGCAGTCGGGAAATCGAAGCATGGATTGTCGCGGCAAAGGAAGAGTTCCAAAGCCGGCCCGTTGGCTATTTTGCAAAGCTGCAAAGCCTGTTCACCCAGCTAATTCTGGAAGTCATACGCTCTTCGCCCCGAATCCGGTCCGCGCCTCGCCGCGAACTATCGAGTCAACCTACGGCCGACAGCAGGATCGGCATTATCGAATGCTTTTTTTCGGAGCATTTCAGCCGCCCTTTGCGGGAGAGCGATCTGGCCAGCCGGCTGTATGTCAGCCAACGCCAGCTCAACCGCATCCTGCACGATCTATACGGCATGTCGTTCCGGCAGAAGCTGTTGTGCACCCGAATGAAGGTAGCGATGGACTTGCTAAAAAATACGGAGCTTTCCGTTAAAGATATCGCTTCAAATGTCGGTTATCCATTCGCTGAAAATTTCCATGCCCATTTCAAAAAACATGCAAACATGACACCTAGTTCCTTCCGCGCCCGGTCAAAGTGCGCTTTCTAACGGTGTTCCTGTAGTACCCTTTACCGCTTTCGCAAAGCGATAAACCAGGAGAGGAAAGATCCGACACGATGACAAGCAGGTCGGTCGAACAACATCGCAGCGAAAGCCCCAACTCCGTTCGCTGCGTGATCATTACCGTATCGGATACCAGGACGCAAGAGACTGACCGGAGCGGGAGATACCAAGCTGTACGCCTGCTTCATGTGCCTTACTCTCCCCTACATATGTATCAAAAAGTGCTTGAATTGCAATATTCCTAACGCAGCGTGGAAACAGGCAAACCCGCATACCGGATTCGCCTGTTTCCTTTTTTTGCGTCATGTCTGCGTTTAATCGGCATCAGTGCAACAGTATCTTTCAGTTGCAAATTTGCAATCATTTCGTTCCAAGCTTTAGGTTTGTTCGACAGGACAGCAAAATATCTTTTCAAAAAGTTTACAATAAGCTCCGTTGGCAGTTCATTCAAATGACCGCTCACCTGAAGGAAACAAAGGTCGAGTCCCGTCACAGCTTCTCCATCATTGTTCCAAGATGGATGAACATAAGGGAAATCGAGACGCTTGTAACCAAGATGTGACAAAACCTCACGACGAACATACGGATCCATTGGTTTTACCCCGCCAAATTCATGGTGCTCAACCTTGTACGGGTCATAGATCTCGGCAAACATGCCGTACAACTGCTTTCCGTTGTCCTTGGTGTGATGTTTCACCAATAATTATAAAACAGTGACTATAAATCGCGCTGCTCCGCTAGTGTTGTTTCATAATTTGTTCAATCAACTTAAATAACATTGATATTTAGGCGGTATGTTTCAAAATAAAATGAAGGTAATAGATCCATTATTCGAGACAACATTCACACGCCGTATAATTATTCAATAAATATTCCTAGCCCCCTGCTCATAGCGGAAATAAGCATTCACTATAACCCATAAGTTTACCGGTCATGTTTTGGCGATGGGTTGTTCGGATACGTTCAATGATAATATTAGAGATGAGTTGCCGACGGCTTAAGACATTGCCAACAATTCACTTCAACTGTTCGATCCAGGACCGATCCCGCCACTGGTCGACTTTATCATACGTAAAATCGAATACGGAGGAGCTCCCCCTCGAAATTTGAATCTACGGGGAGCTTATTGTTCGTGATTCCTGCGGCAAGCCCCGGTCCTCTACGTAAGGCCGTTATTGACTAAGTCTTTACGCTTTACCATCGCGGATCGGCTTCATCCGTTTGTACGGAATCAGGACGACTGTATATCTATATCGTGCTGTCTTCCTGCAAGACGATTTCCCGTCGTGCATCCGAGGAATCATATATAGCCTGTATGATTTGTGACGTCACAATAACGGAATCGATATTGTTCGTTGACCGTTCGCCTGTTCGCACACAGGTAAGGAAATTGTCGATTTCGTTCTGAAACATATCTTCTGAGCGATATATCGGCATCGTTTCCAGCAGTGCGCCGTCTTTCGCGCTGTACACAACAAAGTCTTTGCCGTACTGCAGGCGAACCCCTGCTTTGTCACCGATAAAATCGATGTATGATTCTTCGACGCCGATGTTTTGCGCCCATGCGCCATGGAGCGTAATGGTCGGTCCATCGGTCCTGATCAATGCCGTTACGGAGTCTTCGACATCATACGTCCCGTCCCTTATAGACGGTCCGGCCCACATATGGACATAGGCATAGTCGGCGATGTCTTTGCCCAGCCTGCTGAACGTTTGACCGGAAACGGTCAGTGGACGCGGATCGCCCGTGCAATACAGGACAAGGTCCAGATAGTGGACTCCTCTGTCGATCATCGTACCACCGCCGGCAATCGCCTTCGTCGTAAACGCCCCGCCAAGTCCTGGAATGGAACGATGCGTCCGAAAGCTCGCATATACGTGATACAGCTCGCCAAGATCGCCGCCCTCGATCATCGTTTTGATCCGGTTCACACCGGTATGAAACCGGTTGACGACCCCGATATGGAGCAACTTCCCGGTCTCTTGCTGGGCGCGCTGCATCTCCAGCGCTTCGGCATACGTGCGTGCAGCTGGCTTTTCACAAAGCACATGCTTACCCGCACGCAAGCAGTCGATCGTAATCAGGGCGTGTACGTTATTTGGAGTACAGACTGAGACTGCCTCGACGTCCGGATCATCCAATATGGTCCGGTAGTCCGCGACAGCGATGCCGCAGCCGAAATCGCGAACCGCCTTCTCGGCGCGTTCCTTTTGGGTGTCGCAAAAATATTTGATCTCTGCATGCGGATTGGCCATATACGCCTTGATATGTTGACTTCTGGCAATCGTTCCGCAGCCGATTACGGCAACTTGAACCGATTTCATTGCAGGTCCTCCTTCTTTCCTTTTCGAATGTGTGCTGGCAGAAATACGGGCCTTTTAGTCGATGACTTGGCTACTTTGATCGTCAAACCTCCCGAAGCAATGCGCTGACGCCTGACTTGACTCGGTTCCACCGGATTCTTTCATCTGACAAGAATGTTTCATAGCTACCGCCGAAATATCTTTGCTCACGACATGATAGTTTCTATATCGAACCGCGCAAACCCGAGGGGGCGTATATGCTGCCTCATAATTCCCACCGCACGCCGCCCCTCCTCGCATGCTTGTGCCGAAGCGATTACTTCTTCAACGTGGCGTACCAGTCGTTGACTTCCTTATAGCTGGCATCTCCCCCCGCAGCTTTATATTTCGCGATGAACGCATCCAGGTTCGAGATCGGCTCGGCGCCTGCGATGAACTTGACCGTTTGGTCGTTCAGCATTGCATTTAGTGATTCGTTATTTTTGGCGTAAACCGCCAAATAAGGGCTCATGCCGATCGGGTCCGGTATGCGCGTATTGGCGGGCTCCTGGATATTCAAGAAGGCATAGGCATCGAACAAGCGTTGATCCTTGCGGACGCGGGCTTGCCAGTAGGACGGATAGTTTTTCTCGTCCGAACCAGACATGAAGTTATTCGCGACGTTACGCTCATCGGTAAAAATCGGCAATATGGGCGTATAGGCGCCGTTCTTGTACGTAAAGTGCTTGTTTTCCTCGCCGATCGTCATCAAGCGGAACGTATCCGGCTCCAGCTTGGCGTTGATCCACTTAATCGCATCCTCCGGATGCTTCGCCGCTTTCGGGATAAAGGTAAGGCGGTCGAATCCGGTTGGCACCGGCAACCCCATCTTGCCTTGCGGTCCTTTCATTGCCGGTATATACGCCATTTTGGCTCCCGGCACATTTTTCGCCAGTGCATCCGCCAGCGCAGGCACGCTGCCCCAGTCGACCGGCATGACGCCTACTTTGCCGCTTGTGAATTTCTCGCTTACAGTCGCATACTTGTTCACGACGAACTCCTTGTCCAGCAAACCTTGCTTGAATAGATCATTCATATAGACGAGAAAATCCTTGTAGCTCGGATCCAATGCGCGCGGGAGGAGTTTGCCGCCCACATCGTTCCAGGTGCTTGACAATCCGAATGCACCTGCAAGATTGACTTCAATAGGGCTGTTTCCCCAAATGGAGAACGGAATGTTCTTATCCTTGTTGCCGCCGGGGTCCTGCTCCTTGAATGCCTTCAATACGTTAACGAACTCTTCGGTCGTCGTGGGCATCTTGAGCCCCAGCTTGTCAAGCCAGTCCTGGCGAATCATAAACGAGCTCGCTACATTGCTAAGCGTTTTGCTCGGAATGGCATATATTTTGCCGTCAATCTTGACCGCATCCAGCGACTCTTGCGAAATTGCCGCTTTAATATTCGGGCCGTACTTATCGATCAGCGGCCCCAAATCCACCAGCGCTCCCCGCTTGGCATAATCGGAGTACATCGCTTTGTACGTACTCACTCCCGACGTAGTGATCGCATCGTACGACTCGGAGGAGGCGATCAGAAGATTCAGTTTCTCTTGCGGGTTATCCTGCGGAAGCATGTCGTACTGCACCTTGTAACCGGTGCGCTCCTCCAGCAGCTTGGCTACCGGATACCTGTTATAGTCGTCCTTCATCCATCCCTGCAAAGTCCGCAGCTCTGGCTTTGGAGCGGATGCCTCCGAACCGGGCGCGCCGCTGCTTTTCGGCTCTTGATCCGAATTTCCTCCGCACGCCACCAGCGAAATGGCCAGCGCTCCCGTTACCGAAATTCCCACGGTCTGTCTGAAAAGCTTCTTCAAATTGAACCCCTCCCCAATTATCTTGAAACTGTTCCTTCCTTATTTCATTAATCCTCATCGACTTTCCGCAATAAGGAATTAATGCCCTCCCTGGCGGTACGCTAACGCTAGCCCTTCACGGACCCGATCAGCACACCTTTGATAAAATATTTTTGCAAAAGCGGATACACAATCAAGATCGGGATCGTAGATGCAATGACTGTGGCGGACCGGACATTGTCCGGAGACAGATTCATCAATTCATCCGCCGTGCGATCAATCCCCGCCGTAGCGGACGCCGCGTTCAAAACGATATCCCGCAAATAAAGCTGCAGCGGCTTGAGCGACGGGCTGTTGATGTAAATCATGGCGTTGAAAAATTCGTTCCAGTACCCGACGGCATAAAATAATGCGATTGTGGCCAGCACCGGGCCGCAAAGCGGCAGCAGGATGCGGAACAATATGGTGAGGGTCCGGGCCCCATCGATTCGGGCGGACTCCTCGAGACTTTCCGGAAGCCCCTCAAAGTAGCTTTTGATTACGAGCAGATTGAAAACGCTTATAAGAGACGGCAAAATGAGCGCCCACAAGCTATCGATGAGTCCGAGACTGCGGATCAGCAAGTAGTTGGGGATGATGCCCCCTCCGAACAGCATCGTGAACACAAACAGCAGCATAATGAATTTGATGCCGGGCAAGTGCCGCTTGGACAGCGGATACGCCGAGATCGCCGTAAGAAGCAGGGAAAGCAAAGTTCCGACTACGGTAATGTATATGGATACCGAAAAGGAGCGAAGGAACTCGTACGACGTAATGACGAACTTCATCGTCTCAAATTGAAAGCCGACAGGGAACACCCCTACCTTGCCCGAGACTACCGCCCACTCCTCGCTGACCGACTTGGACAGCACATTGAGGAACGGGAGCAGCGTAGCGAATGCCATCAGCACGAGTGTGCCGTATACGACCGCATCCAGGCCGATATCTCGAATCGTACGTCTCTTCATCGTATGGACCTCCTACCAGATGCTTCGTCTTACAAATTTTTTGCTCATGAAATTGCCCAGCATAATGAGCAGGAACGCAACAACTGAGTTGAAGAGGCCGACGGCGGTGGAGAAGCTGTAATCCATTTTGCCTAATCCGATCCGGTACACATACGTACCGATGACGTCGCCCGTCTCGTACACGACCGGGTTGTACATCGTCAAAATTTGCTCGGTATCCGCTTCAAGCAAATGTCCGATACGAAGAATCAGCATCAGCACAATCGTCGGGGCAATGCCCGGCAGCGTAATATAGATCATCTTCTGAATTCGGCTGGCTCCGTCGATGGAAGCCGCTTCATACTGATCCTGGTCAATGCTGGCAATCGCGGCAAGAAAAATGATGGCGTTCCAGCCGGCTTCCTTCCACCCTGAAGCGAATACGAGCGTTCCGCGGAAAAAGTCGTTGTCGATCAGGAAAGAGATCGGTTGACCGCCCATCCATTTGATCGCCTCATTCACGATTCCGCCCGAAGGCGACAAAATGTTGATGAACAAGCCGGATATAATGACCCAAGACAAGAAGTGCGGCAAGTATACAATCGTTTGCATCGTTCGCTTGAACCACATTCTGCCGACTTCATTCAACATCAGCGAGAGGATGATCGGAACCGGAAACAGCAGGACGATCTTGTAAAAACTGATGATAAGCGTGTTTCTGAACACTTGCATAAATTCGTCGGAATGCATCAGCTTGCGAAAATTGTCGAGCCCTACCCAGCTGCTTCCGGCAATCCCGTCGAAAATGTTAAAATCCTGAAATGCGATCACAATCCCGTACATCGGCGTATAGCGGAATAAGATAAGAAACGCGAGTCCCGGAATCAGTAAAGCATACATATCCAGATTGTTGCGAAACAACTTCCATTTGTAGGTTCGCATTTCTTTTCTTCGAGCCCGAGAACGCGAATCTATTAGCTCCGTGGACAGACTGCTCATTGCGTGACCCCCATTTTCAGTTCGACACATGCTGTTGTGTGTACATTTAGTATAATGGGCGAACACGGGTTTGCTGTAGGAGACAAAGCTTCAATCTCTGGTCGATTTCTATAAACCTTTCTCCGAGAAGTGCCGGAAGCGAAAAAAGAGAACCTTCCGGTTCTCAATCGCCAACTGCTATTCATTTGAACCGAACGGCGGGAACGATGGCTTTGCGATCAGATCGAGCCGGATGTGCACCGCCACAGATGTGCCTTCGCCCAAACGAGACGTAATGCGCAAACCCGAAGCTTCCCCGGCGTACAGTTTGATCCGTTCGTTCACGTTGTACAAGCCATAAGAGCTTCCCGAGCCTTCCGCACGCGCCATCGTTTGAGGCTCGACAAGCAGCCGCTGTGCGTGCTCCTCCTCCATCCCGATACCGTTGTCGGACACTTCGAGAATTAGCTCATTCCCTGAAAGATAGGCTCGTATCAGGATCGTACCGAACTTGTTCTTCATCTTGTGAATGCCATGTAGAAGGGCGTTTTCCACAATGGGCTGGATAGTCAGCTTGGGAACTGTGTACTCGAGCACATCCGGCTCCGGCTCAATCCGGTATTCGAACGAATTCAGAAAGCGGCTTTTCTGAATATCGAGATACACTTGAGCCAAGTTCAGCTCATCCGCCACGCTCATCACATCCCGGCCTTTATTCAGACTTAAGCGGAAATATTTCGCCAGAGCGTCGATCATCTCGCTAATATCATGTTTGCCGTGACCGATGGCAATCCAGTTGATCGTGTCAAGCGTGTTGTACAAAAAATGAGGATTAATTTGCGCTTGCAGCGCGCGAAGCTGCGCCTCCCTCTCCAACACTTGGGCTTTGTAGGTTTGCTCCATCAAAGAACGTATCCGGCGCATCAGCATGTCGACGCTTCGCTCCAGCATCATGAAGTTCCCCTCCGGCATCGACTGCGGTTCGTCGAGCCGTTCGATCCCTTCCGTGCGGATGACGCGAATCACTTGCTGTAAGCGGCGATTCATGCTGCGAACGATCAAGGCCAGCAGAGCGAAAACGAGTGCCAGGAACAGCGTGAACACGCCTGCTAGCGTGGCAATCCCGGCCGTTTTCTTCAGCTTGATCTTCTCGGAAATATCGGCAGCAGGCACTTGCACGACCACTTTCCAGCCGGCCGGCTGAATGGCTGAGTACATCGCATATTCGTATTTGTTGTTCAGATGTATTTTCACTTTGCCTTCCTCGCCCGGTTGTATGGCCGAGCGGACTTTTTCTTCCAGCAGAGACCCGATTCGCGATTTGTCGGCATGCGCCACAACCGTCCCGTCACGGTCCACAATGAAGACGTTGCCGGGTTTAGTCAGATCGATATCGGATAAAATATCCGTTACCAGCTTTTCCGAGACGTCGATCACCAGCACCGCCGCCACTTTGCCGAATTGCTCGGTATCATGCAGCATTCTTGCGCTTGACATAATATAGACTTCGCCGCTGCCGATATAATCCTGCTTGTAAATACCGGTCCAGACGATCGCCCCGTTCGCGTTCAGCACGTCGTCGTAATACGGCCAGTTCTTCAAAGTATCCAGCGAGAAAAAGTTAAACCGCTCCTCCGCGAGCATTGTTGTGTTCTTGACAAACAATCGCAATCTGAAGACATCCGTATTCGTCTGGACCGTCTCCACGAAATATCGCAAATCCTTTAATATATCAAGCTGCCACTCGATGCTCGGAACGCCATCCTCCTTTAAAAACTGATGCAGCATCGGATTTATCGAAGCGGCATTGCCGATGTCACGGATGTGCCCGAGCCGGTAGGACAAATTGTTGCTCGCCTGCTTCACGGTCTGCAGCATTGAATTGGACACTTCTTCTTCCAGAATCGAAGCTGTACGCTGGGAGTAGGCGTACACCAATACGATGGAGGGCAGGACGATCAGCAGCGTAAAGGTAATCAACCAGCTCCGGGGAATACCGAAGCGACGGGTTTGCAGCCTGGCGTAGCCCACCGCACGACGAACGAAATCAATCATACGAATCACCGCCGCTTTCAGATATTCCTCGTTTCTCGATAGACGCTTGGAGTAAGCCCGGTTACCTTTTTGAACAGTTTGCTGAAATAGCTGGGATCGGCATAACCTACCGCATAACAGATGTCGTATAGTTTGTAGGCTGGATTCGCCAGCAGCTCCTTCGCTTTTTCCATGCGGTATAACGTCAACCACTCATTCACGGTCCGGCCCGTCTCCTGCTTGAACAGCAAGCTGATATACGTATCGGTCAAATACACCTCGCGGCCGATCTCCGATACGGTGAGCTTGTTATCGGCATAACGGCGCTCTATAATTTCCCTTACCCGCTCCACAATATTGCTTGCCCGGCCGCTGCGCCGTTCCCTGATCTTGCCGCACACCTCTTGCAGGTACGCCTCCAGCAGCTGCCGCAGCTCATCTATCGTCTCCTGCTTGAACAGTTCTTCCCACAACCACGACTCCCGGCGCTCCAGCTCCTCGTCCGCCAAATTGAGCTCCAGCATGAGCTGTCCCGCCAAGAGCACGATTTGCAAAATGACGTTGCGGCTGTATTTCAGCCCGCCCCTACGCTGCCTTGCCAGACGACCCATCAGCTCGTCCAGCGCCGATCCAAGCTGATCGGAATCGCCTCCTTTCAACAAGGAAATCAGTTTGCCGCTCTCGGACGAATCGAATCGGTGCGAACGTTCAACGAACGTCTCCTGCTTGTCCAGATTGAGGCTGTCCATCGTTAAAATCTGATTTTGCCCCAAATACCACTTGCCGGCCGCCGCTTCTCTCGCTTGCTCGTAAGAGCCGGCCAGCATATCCAAACTGGAGACACGGTCGCCGATCCCGATCGTGACGCTGATCCGAAGAAAGCGCTGCAAATGATCACGCAGCTGAGTCGCCAGCTCGAACAGCAGTTCCTCCGGATCATCGGATCGGTTCGGCTCCGAACCGGCGCTCGCCAGTCCGGCCCCGATCGAACAGGAATGCTCCTGATTCGTGTATACAATCCCGACAAACTCGTCGCTTCGATGTTCGAACACGCTGCCCTGCAAATATTGACACACCACTTCTTGACAAACGTTCTGAATCGCGTAGCAAAATATTTGCAAATCCCGTTCCGAATACTTCTCCACAATATCGGTAAACCGGTCGACCGATACAACGATGACCCAGTATGCGGCGTTGTAAGGCAAGACGAGGCCGAGAAAATCCAGCCGCTCCTGTATCCGCTCCCCCCGGGAAGCCCCGTTCAGGATCAGCGACAGGAGAAATTTCTCGCGCAGGAGCGGCATGCTTTCTTGCAGCTTGGCCTGCATCTGCTGCGTCATCCGGCGCTCCGTCTGCTCCTCCTCCAGCTCGGCGACAACTCGTGCGATGACTGTCCGCAGCTCTTGCAGATTGACCGGCTTGAAAATATAATCGACCGCGCTCACCTTCATCGCGGATTTCAAATAGTCGGAGTCGTCGTGCCCGCTCACGAACACAATTTTCATATTAGGAAAACGCTTCCGAATTTCCTTTGAAAGCGAAATTCCGTCCACATTCGGCATCCGTACATCCGTCAGCACGATATCGGGTTTTAGCCGTTCCACGGCTTCCAGCCCGGTATCCCCGTCGTCCGCCTCGCCGGCGAACTTAATATCGAATTGCCCCCAGTCCACATAGTTGCGCAGCCCGAGCCGGACCGCCGGTTCATCGTCCACGACCAGAAGCTTGTACATCCAGCAGCCCTCCTCCCATGCCCTTCTTTAACAGTATAACGACTTCAAGGATAGACCAGGTATATGACAGAACCATCATTTCTGGTGCATATCTATAGTAAACTCTATCTTTTATTAGGGCAACGACGCTCTGAAACATCTATTCCGAGAACGGAACAGTCTGCCGATTCCGGCAGACTGTTGTCATGACGCCTTCATATCCCATTACACAGATTCGGCTTCATACTTCAAACTTCCAAAACTTGACCGTCCCGAAGCAATCGCTCCCTCAGATGTGAATAGCTTACCTCCTGCCCGGCAATTCCCGCTTCCAGCGCCATCGCCGCCGCCGTAGCAGCCGACTGGCCGAGAATCATGAACACAGGCTCCATCCGGATCGACCCGTAAGCGATATGGGAGGAGGACAAGCATACCGGAACGAACAAATTGGCGCATTCCTCTCTTCTTGGCACGATGGAACGGTACGAGATCGGGTAAGGCCCGGGGATTGGAATTTCAACGTTACCTTCATTTACGCAAAACCCTTCGAGCACAAGACGTCGGCAGTTATGGGAATCCATCGTGTAGGAAGCCATTCCAATAGAATCCTCCGCCGTCTCCAGCCCGCGGCAATACCGTTCGTTCATCACCACTTCGGCGATCATGCGCCGCCCTTCCCGTACGTACAACTGGTGCGGCCAGTTGGCGGTCGATTCAAATTCGTCGGCGGCCAGCCCCAATTGCTGCCGGACTTCACGCAAATCCCGCGGGACACTTTCATCGTTGGCAATAAAATAAAGCAAGCCCATATTGTAGTTCACATGGCTCTGGAAAATGCGTTCCCGCGTCGCATAATCGCCTTCCGGCCAATCGAAGTTCGCGCCGATATGATCCGCGCTGAAAGCGCCGAAATTGTTCGTATCCGTCTTCTCGTTCGGGATTTTGTAAAACTTCCGCGGAAAATCCCATACGCCGGCCCGAATATAACGGGCAAGTAAGGCAAACTGCTGCGGGTCGTATCCCGGCGGCATCGGGATCGGAATCCGGTTTTCCGGTACGGGGGTCAGGCAGATGCGGAAATTGTACGCCTGGATCGAGCGGTCGCCTTGTCCCTGCGTACCCGGTACGATGTCCATAATCCCGGGAAGAAGACCGCTATCGGGTTTCCCCTCGATCACATAGGGGTCAATCGCCGCATTGAACATATGGTGGTGCGATCCGAATTGAATGCCGTTGCGCGTTTCGCGATAAACGGAGTTGGACTCCCTGCCAACATGATACGATACCCCTGCACGTGCCATCAGATCGCCCTCGTAGGTGGCGTCGATGAACATCCCGGCACGGAATACATTCCCGTTCTCCATCACGATCTTCGTAATTTTACCGGAATGCGTTTCTACGCTGGCTAAATGCTGCTCGAAGTATACGGGGACTTCCGCTCTGTCCAACCATTCCTGGAAAACAA
This sequence comes from Paenibacillus mesophilus, assembly GCF_005938385.1. Lineage (GTDB taxonomy): Bacteria > Bacillota > Bacilli > Paenibacillales > NBRC-103111 > Paenibacillus_AB > Paenibacillus_AB mesophilus. The sequence goes on along the minus strand of NZ_VCRA01000011.1, from coordinate 226,787 downwards.
GCCGTGCGGCATGCGGTTCGAAGTGCCATACGGCGCCATCTTCTTTATCCGTACGATAGTAGCTTCCCAAATCCCGGTAAAATTGCCGAGCCAATCCTCCGATCGCCGTTTTATGGCCAAAATCAGTATTTCCCAGACCGCTCCCAGTCATTCCGCCGATATGTTTGCCGAATTCGGTAATGACGGCGCGAAGCCCCATCCGGCTTGCCTGAACCGCTGCTGCGATCCCTGCGGGGGTCGCTCCATAGATGCACAGATCCGCCTCTACAAGCAGCGGGTTTTCGCTCATCTTGCTCGGAGCGTAATAGATCAGGTTACTAAAATCAGTCATCGGTTTTCTCTCCCTCTGTCTTTGGTGCCGGATTCAGTTTCCCGAATGTCTGGCCCGCCTCAAATTCGGCAAATCTCCGAGTCTCAGCAGACCCGGCAGCACAAACTCACTTATTCCTTTCGATTCATAAAACATTGAGCGAACCCATGATCCAACCGACTCCCATTCCTCCTCGACGGTCAGTCTGGAAGCATACTGAGACTCGATCGCACACGCCAGTTCCGCATATATGCTGTACCGCCCTTTTGCGTAAATGGATATACGATCGGGATCGACGTTTTCCAGCTTGCGGGCGAACACCAAGGCTCGAAGCACATCGTAGACGCGAATAGCCGCTATGCTGTCTCCCAGCCAAAATAAATCCATATTGAGCTTGTGAAGTGTACCGAATGTATCATGCAGCCCTTTCGGGTTGATCGCGTTCGGCGAAAGCGCCCCTGTTCCGGTCAGATCGAGCACGAGTACAGCGGCGCCGCGAGAAATTTGACCGCGAATCCAATCCAGGCAAGGCTGCAGCTGCGTCGTGCCTCCTTCCCAGATCCCTATCGAAAGTTCGGAGCACGTACTGTCCGTCGTACTGAACAAAAATCCGTGGCTGAACAATCCGGGCTGCGACCACCATATGCTGCTCTGAATATCCAGCCCATCCCATTTTCCCAATTTCTTATGCCGGGGATTCAGCTCGCACACGAATCGGCGATTGCACACTTGCTCCCGCAGCCAGGAGGCCGTCCGGGATTGAACCGTTCTCTCCGGCAGGCGGGAGCGCTCTTCCTCGAGCAAGCTCAACCGGCTGCTGTTTTCGTCGTACACGCCTCGGTTCGTGGCAAAATCGCCGCGCACTTGTCCGCTTGCCGTACACCACACTTCACTTCCTTCCTCGACGACGAGCCCGTCAAGCCCGATATGCCGATCTTCGCTGAGCAAATGGCGGGAGAAAAACGCCGCAGCCGCCTGTGCCAATGGAAGTGTATACATATGCTCAGCTTCGTCTTCGAACAGCAGCAAATCTTCGCCGCGGCCGTACATCTGCCAAAACCGTTTGCACCGTTCCACCGTCCGCCGCGTTCCCTCGATCTTGCGCCTGTCCTGCGAACAGATACGACTCCCGGTTCATGATGAAGGTGCCCGGTGCGGCGGCGGCAATACGCGGCTCGAACAAAACAGCGAGCGATGCTTGGGTACCCCCGCCGGAGTTGCCGATAATGCCGATTCTTGCCGGATCAACCTCCGGGCGGGACATATTTCTGAATTTCCTGTCCGGCCTGTTTCTCCAGCGCCGCAGCGCCGTCCGCCACTACGAGAACTGCACGCGACTGTCCGTTCGTCGGCCAGCGTTACGTTTGGCGCGGTTAAAAGCCGTGAAGCAGAACTTGGCTTGTCCCCGTCGAGCTCAAAATCGAATAGGGACTGCCCCGTCGAGCTCCAGCTACTGTTCTCATCCCCTGCATCCATCCCAGTGCCGGCAAACGCGGTAGAGGTTATCGTAACAAATAGCAGAAAACATAGTAATACCGTCATCCATTTGGCGTTCTTCCGATTCAATGCGGTTCACACCTTTCACCTATTATTTCCGCGGATCATGGATGAATAAAATCGGTTGTTTTTTCGCTTGCTGTATCACGCCCTTTCACGAACACCTCGCATTTCCACCCCAGTATAAAAAACAGGGGCGACCGAGTACATGCCGCTTCATAACGTCACTTGTGTTTTTATAACGATTTTTTCATGTCATCTCATGACAGATTAATGACCACTTCAATTTGTTATGTTACGATTGGCGTAACATTGGATGGAGGGGCAAGGAAATGGAACGTTGCTCGGAATCAAATATTCAGTTCGATTTTGGCAATAGAGGCAAGATGAGGGTACATTCGGTTGAAGATGGCTGCTTTCGGATTCGTTTGGATCAAACGGGACGTTTCGCGGAAACGCCTCTTGTTCGCCAAGGCATTTTGCAATTCCCCGAAAGCAGTGATCGCCATGTGATCCACCATATACCTGGTGAGCGCATAACGGTCATGTCCGGGCAAGTTCAATTGGAAATTGATTCGGCGGATGGCTCATTTCGCATAATCAAGCAGGATGGTGAAGAGATCGTTCGTTCTGCCGGAGGGCCGCAGGTTGGGGAACCCGGTTTCGGCGTTCATTTTTCCCTCCTGGAAGACGAGGCGTTTTACGGATTGGGCAATACTGCCCCGGAATCGATTCAGAGACGCGGCTTAAAAGCGACGATTCGGGTGGAAGATAATTTGTGGGCTAGCGCACCGATTCCTTTTCTGATGAGCAGTCGAGGTTGGGCGGTACTTATGAATACGGCTCTGCCTCATACGTTCGATATCGGCAACGAACGCCGCGATAGGCTGAGCATCGAAGGAGCAGAAGGTGAACTTGACTTTTTTCTATTTACAGGGGGAAGCTTCGCGGAATTGCTGGAGAAATATACGAATGTTTCCGGGAAGCCTCAGCTTCTGCCGATCTGGATGTATGGCCTCAACTTCATCTCTCGGGAACAAGCCGACGCCCGGGAAGTGCTAGATGACGCGATCAAGTTTCGTCACACAAGCTTACCATGCGATCTGATCAGTCTTGGCAAGGATTGGCTGGAGGACGATGCGTCAAGCGCCAAACAGTGGAGCCGTAGCCGTGTTACCGATGTTTTAAGACAAGAAAACAAACAAATTACGATTATCGGAATATTGCGGAGGCAAGGCTTCAAAATTGGGGTTACCCTTAGTCTCGACTGCGATCCGACTTTGACCGCCTGTTACGACCTTCTGCACAAACTTGTGGAAGACGGCGTATCCGCCTTTGCTGTATCCTACAAAAGTCCGCTGGGCATGTGCCCTGACAAAATATGGCAGAACGGGATGCATAGCCGGGAGTTGCAGAACTTGTTCCCGCTACTTTTTGCCAAACATTTGGCGAAGGGATTCAGCAATCAAACAAATGCTCGGCCTGTTATCCAAATTGAGCGAGGCTATACGGGCATGCAGCAATTTATAACGACTACGACAGGTGTTTTTGAAAATAATCATAAAGCGATCGTTGCTTTATTAAATTATGGATTGGCTGGACAGACCAATGTATCGACAAACATGCGTGTAACGTCGCGAGAAGGGATTCATTCCGGCTTCTTGCTGCCTTGGTCCCGTGTTAACAGCTTCGGACATTTTCAGCATCCGGACTTTCTTGAGCCGCCTTTGCGACGATTGTTTCAAACTTATGCGAGAGTAAGATACCGTTTGCTGCCGTATCTGTACTCCACTGCCTATACGGCAACGCGTACCGGAATGCCAATCGCACGCGCCATGCCCTTGGCCTTCCCTACTGACCCGGCATGTCGGGATTTAAGTCAGCAGTATATGTTAGGCGATTTTCTACTTGTAGCCGTTTTTACTAACAAGGTCTACTTACCGGAAGGGCAATGGATCGATTATTGGAACGGCAATCGCTACAAGGGTTTGCAAAGTATCGAATATGAGATTCCCGATGGAGCCGGAGGGCCGCTATTCCTCCGCGCCGGGACGATCATTCCGATGTGGCCGCAGATGGATCATACTGGGCAAATCGAGGTGCAAACAATCAGCTGGCATATATATCCTCATGGACGAAGCGAATTTACTTTATACGAAGATGACGGCGCAACCCTTCACTATCAGGAGGGGAAAATTGCGGTCACTCATATGAAATGCGAAACCCAACTTGGGCATACGTCTATTCAGATATCGCGTCGTTCCGGGTCATACGCCGATATGCCGATCACCCGCGACCATGAATTGATCGTTCATATGGAAATAAAACCGGAATCAGTAACAATGAACGGAAATTGGCTACCCGACTTGACAAAACGGGCCAAAACCGTTCCGCATCGGGGATGGCGGTACGACCGACTTACCGGAACAGTCCTTATTAAAGTTGCAGAAGCCGATACAAACGAAAGGTCCACAGAAATAGAATTCACTTATTTGGCGAAACCAGCTTCCACTTTCCGGCATAACTCTTCTGCCAACTATAGGAAAGGTAACGATTTTTGGAAGGTTTTGAAAGAAGCTTTGTCGTCGTTGGAGTCTTCGGTCACTATGAGTGCGCTGGAAAAATGGTGGTCAGCCGACAATAAAAATAATTCATGGTTTTTAAATTGGATGAATGCCAGCCACATTATGATCCACCATATCGAGCGAAACGGTTGGACTGCTGAAGATGTGTTCGGCGAAGCGAAAAACAAGCTTTTTGTAGCGCCGGAACTGGATTCGCCGGAAAAAGCACTTCAACTGCTGCTGCAAATGGCAAACCAGATCGTCTACTACGGAAAACAGCGTCAAACTGTTAAGCACCCTGCCGTTCGTGAAATCGTATCGATCATCGAACAGGAGCTTGATGGCGATTTATCGCTTAGCAGCATGGCCGAACGGTTTGCCATGCATCCGTCTCATCTAAGCCGTCTGTTCAAAAGTGAAACAGGACAAGCATACTCCGACTACGTCATGGCCAAGCGGATGAGCCGGGCGCGCATGTACCTCGAGGAAGGTTTGAATGTACACGAGGCTGCCGGCATGAATGGCTTCAAAGATCCCGCCAATTTTTCCAAAGCGTTTAGCAAGTTTTGGGGCGTACCGCCCATCGAGTTCAAAAAGAAAAAGTTGTGATCGTGGATATCGAATTGAAATCCGTGTACTCCCCATTATCAAACTAAAACCAAAAAGATGGTTGAAACCGGATTCATCTACGTGAAAAAGCCTCTAAAACCAAAGGTCGTAGAGGCTCCGTGTCCTTTTCTATATTTCAAAACCCGTAATCAACAATATGATCAAGCAATTGTTCCAGTTGAATTCGCGATTCGGCAATCCGCTGGTCGATGAGTTCCGGATCGGATGGTCCGTCAACACGCTCTACAAGGACATAACCATTTCCGCCAGTACATTTATTCCAGGTGTTGAATATCGATCGGAAATCGACATCTCCTGTTCCCGGAATGGGAAAATCGAGGTTTCCTCTCATTCCGCGATGATCTTTGGCAATGATGGAATGCGTTTTGTGTGCGATATTTGGAAAATCTGCCGCCGCATCGATTCCCTCATAAAACTGTACATTGCCGGCATCATAGCAAGCCTGTATGATCGGTGAGCCGATCTGATCTATCGTCTCCTTGATTTCCTTCGAAGTAGCGGTATTCCCGGTATAAGGCTTCAAAGTTATGACGATGCCCAATTCTTCCGCCTTCTCTGCTATTTTCTTGTAATGTTCGACAAATTTGCGATTGTTTTGTTCGTATTGTTGCAATGGAAGAAGCTCATCCGGATATTTCTTGTAGTTTGTGGTTCCTCCTGTTAAAACTTCCTTGATTCCCAGTGCCTTCGCCGTTTCCAGCCGCCGGTAAGCCCGCTCGAGGGGTTGGTCGAATTTGAACTGTTTATTACAGATCAACATCACGGGTGTCAATTCATACTTGTCCAGCAACTCGCGCAACGTTCCGACCGCCATGTCGTCATCTTCGTCAGGCACTTCCATTCCCGCATGAGGCAATCCGAAGGACACATAAGAATATCCGGCGCGAGAAATCCCTTCAAACGCCCTTTCAATCGAGTAACTCATATAGGGAAGAGACATACAAACTATTTTGCTCATTGATTTATATAAGTCCTTTCTACAAGTTATTTCTCATTGGTGATATCTTCTATCCTAATCTCATTCGAAATGTCGTCCATCGCGATCTCGGCCCGCATCGATGATACGTAATCACCGACGTATTTTTCCAAACGCTGATCGCATACGCCACGTCATCCGGACCTCACCTATTTCGTCAACTTGACGTACGTCGAAGCGGACTTGCCGCCGGATGCTGCCGTAAGCGCGAAATAATGGACTCCGGGTGCAAGCTGATCGGAAATGGTAAGATCTCCTCTCCTGCTGTCAGCATTGGAAACGTTAATGAGACCGGCGTCGGCGGGATCGGCAGTCTCAACCGTGTAAATTACGCCCGTAATGTTATAGTAATCGTGAATATTGGCGCCGCTGTATATAACGCCATACTGGTCGACAAGCGACAAGCCCATAAGCTGCCATGCTTTGTAGCCAGGGGTTATGTCGGCAAACCGCATGGATTTGAAGGCTGACGCAGTCGCTTTGCCGATGACCGGCTGTTCGGCTTTCACTTCCACATCTACCTGGGCAACCTTGGTTCCACCTCCGAGCGTCCGATAGGCGACGGCCATTGTGGCCTTGCCCGGCGTGTAGCCGATAACGTAACCCGTTCCGCCGGCGGGGCTTGACGATTTGCCTTGGGCAACGGAGTATACGCTGCTAGTTACAGAGACGATACCGCTGTTCACTAATGCGACAGAATCGCCGGAGCTGTCCTTCGCCGAAACTGTTATCGGCTTGTCCATCATTCCTCCATCAATCGTCGCTTGGGCTGTAGTCAGCACTTGACTATCTCTCGTGGCATACATGGCAGTCGGTTTGGAAACGGTATAGGTAAAATCGCCTTCCGAGCCATTGATGTAAACGATCGATCTCGCGGATGACGCGATCACAGTCGGATTACCGCCTTCCACTCTCTTGCGGATTGTGGCGATATAGTCCAGTTTTTCTCCGCTGCCTGCTCCATTTGCGGCAACGCCAAAAACGATAGCCTTGTTGAAGTTCCTGACATCCTCCCCCTCATAAATAGTCGGTAAGGACTTCGTGGTATACACGACTCCGTCGTACCTCGTTGCTTTCAAATCGTTGTCCCCTTGGCCACTGGTGCCGTCCGCCCCTTTGTATTCCACGTACACATCATACGTAACCGATCTGCCCTGTTCCCGAACCGCAGGAAGTTTATCGAGCTGCTTGCCGTACTGGTCGAGAACGACCATTTGGAATGCGGCGGTACCGCCGACCGTTTTTGGAGCGTTCAGCGTCACAACGCTGATTTTGCTTGGAATACGCACCTGCTGAATCGGCAGTTGCAGCGTAGTGAAGCTGTTGTTGCCCGTCTTCGAAATCAAGTTCGCGTTCAGTATGGCGCTCATTCCCGCCCGTGCCCCTTCGGCAGCCCCTGCAATATGCAGTTGACCTTTATACGGTCCGTACTTCACAAGGGTGACTTGCCCATTTTTACCGGGGCCTTTGACAGAGCTTGCCGAAATATTGATTTTACGGTAGTTCTCGTCCTGGACCAATTCGTCAGGCGTCAATTCATTGCCCGACTCGTCAAAGCCTGTGAGTGGCACAAAAATGTCTTTCTCCTCGGCTTCGTACAAGGAATCGGACGGCGCGCCGAACTGGATTTTTGCGACCTGCTTCCCGGAGCTGATACTCAGATTAGTCGCTGCGATTGCTCCCTCGATCTGCGCCCTAACCGCTACGTCTTCTGTTTTTACGGCACGGCCTATGAGAGAAATTTTCAGCTCTCCAACATTGTCGTTATTGAAATCTCCATATTCCCACCTACATGTATCCGAGTACGGAGCAATGAGTACGTTTACCAGCCAGTTATCCGGATATCTGCTGTCGTATCCTGCCGCATTGCCATATTGATCGTACAGCGTTACCGGAATCGTCGCCGCTTCTCCGACGACCGAAAGTGTCCTTTTGTCGGTTGGATATTTCACAGCGCCCAGCTCCATCTTCTGGATGATCGGCTCGAAGCCAAGCGTGTAGTTTCGTTCGATCGCGACTCGGGAAGCGTTTTCATAAAGAAAAATCGGAATGACCGTACTGTTTGGGAAAACCGGGCTGCCGTCCAGTGTCGTTGAAGTATTGATCGAGATCGAGAAATTGCCGTTTGCATCCTTCTTCACCGTGCTGGCAAAGTTCGGCGTTGTAACCGTAAAATCGGTCGGATTGAAAGATGTGTCCTCGCCATATTGGTTGAGCGCTTTGAAGGGAATATTCGCCCCTCTTGTCTTCGCAACCGTGTCGCTCGCAGCCGAGAACTCCAACTTCTTGACACTTTCGTTCTCCGCTCTGAACGATGCGGAGGCCTTACCGATCAAGCCGGCATTCAGTCCGCCAAGCGTTACGATGTAATCCCCTTCGTTGATTTTGGCGTCTTTTACGGTCAGCGTCGCCGTTTTTTTGTCGTCAGACCATATCGTCGCCGCAGAATCAAGGGCAATGTTAAGTGCGCCTTTTGTCAAGGTAAACGAAGCTTTTGTAGTATCAACATCGCGATCGAGCGTTACCGTTACTTTCTTGATGCCGGATACTATTGCTACTTGAACCGAAACGGCAGCCGGTTTGTTTTGCCCGTCGAGAACACCCTTGGCCGCATAAGAAGCTTCTGCCAGCTCGGCGCGGGTGGCAGGCTTCGCGAAGTCGGCTTTTTCGCCGAGGAGGCCGTTAGCGATAGCCGTTGCCACATATCCTTTAGCCCAGTCCGAAACGTTACCTCCGACGGTTCCGCTGTGGTTAGGCTGCAGACCGAGTCCGCGAACGATTACGGCAGCCAGCTGCTCGAGGGTAACATCGCCTGAAGGAGCGAATACGCTGTCGGCAACGCCATCCATCAACAGCGGGCTTGTTTGGGTTACCGCTTGGATGAATCCAGCGGACCAGCGGTCAGAAGCAACGTCAGTAAAGCTCGTGCCGGACTGTTCCTTCAGCCCTTTCAATTTAACGAGGATTTTAGCTAATTGCTCCCGGGACACGTTCGCATCAAGCTCGGCCCCATTGCCGGTTCCGTCTTTATCGAAGATGCCAGCTTCGATCAAAGTTTCCAGCTTTTTTGCAGTCGTAAGCGGCTCGGCCGCGAATGCAATCGATGCCCACATGGAGGTTAGCATGGCGGTTGAGACGAGTACGGGCAAGCTTTTTTTCATTTTTTTCTCCTCCTTGAAGTTACATCACCGAAGTTTTGCAAAACGGTTTGCATTCGGATCGCCGAGACAACTAATGCTGGAAAGCTTGGTTGGCGGTCCTACTTGCCTTTCTTCGCATCGATTTCTTTATTCGCTATATCTTCGGCTTCGCGAAGAGCACTATTGATGTCCATGATGTCCTCGTTAACCTTTTTGATCGCCGCATTTAAAGAAGGCTGGACGAGTGCATCAACCGACGAGGCCGTGAACGGCGACGCAAAGTTGCTTTTGAAAACGCTTTTCACATTTTTCCCTTGTAGCGACTTCATGCCGCTTCCATACATCTCTTTTATTTCTGGATCATTTAATGCAGTGAATCGTCCGCGACTCGTCATCAATTTTTGATTTTCTACACCCGTAAGCACTTGAATCGCCTGGAACGCCTCTTCCTTATGCTTGCTTAACGCCGAAACGATGAGGAAATGACCCGAAGAAGCCAAACTCGTGTTCGGACGCTCCTTGTAGCTCGGAAACTGGGTCAGATCCCAATTGAATTGTCCAGGCGTGCCGTGTAAAGCTTCCAGAGCGGCAATTCGTGCATCGTAGCCCGTAACCATTGCGACCGACTGTTCTTTTAAGAAGTGATCACCAGTGCCGCCCATATTGCCCGGAATATCATTAATGTCTTTCACTAATTGGAATACTTTTTTCCAGCCTTCCGTTTGTACGTTCGCTTTACCGGTTGTCGGATTGACGTAGGCCAGGGAAAGCTGAGTGCTGAGATCCAGCAGACCGTTAGTAAACAGCCCTCTGTATTGAACGTTGTCCGACATCCTCGTCATCCTTTTGGCTAGAGAAAGCGTATCGTCCCAGGTCAGGCCCTCCTTCGGATATTCGACTCCAAACATATCGAAAAGGTCTTTGTTGTAAAACGTGGCAAGGAAATTGAGAGAGAATGGGAGTGCATATACTTTATCTTTGCTGCCGTACATTCTGGCCGTTTCCAAAGCCTGCGGATCAAATTTGGTCAAATCCACCTTATATTTTTTGACGAGCTCCGTAAGGTCGTAAGTCGTTCCCAAATCGCGATGGATCGTAATTCTCGGATACGTCGTCAGTACGAAGTCGGGGAAGTCTCCGGCTCCGATCATTTCTCCCAGTCCTGTATTTCCTCTCGTGTTTCCCCTATATTCAACTGTAATATGCGGATACTTCGCTTTAATCGGCTCTTTCACCAATTTTTCGATTTCCTCATCCGTGATCGCCGCACCATCCACCAAAAAGACGAGAGTAACGGGACTCGGGGGCGTAGTCGGATCAGGGGTTTTGCTTCCTTCCTTGTTTCCGTCGAAATCACCTCCGCAAGCGCTTACAGTAAGTGCAATCATTATCGAAGCAGTAGACACGGCGATACTTTTCTTCAACTTAGCAACAGTCCTTTCTGTAATAGTTGTTGCAGTCTTTTACTAGACCATGTATGTTACTGTGAAGTGATCTTCAAATTTATCGGCGTCCCTTGGTGCCTGTACATGGACCATATGATTTGATGGGATTTCATTGCTTCGTAGCCATCTGTCAGCGGTTTGTGTCCACTCCGAATGCAATCCAGGAAATGCTCCACTTCAGCCAGACAAATACGATTGGGATCAAGTTGGTCCTCATACAATGTGATGACTTCCGTGCCTTTTCTGACCACCAATTTATGCAGCCCTGATCTGAAGCTCAACTCGTAACATCCTTCTGTTGTATGAATTTGCAGCAAAGCAGGCGGATTCTTGTGCTTTATTCCCCAACTGCTCGTTATATGCGCCAATACGCCGCTCTCAAATTTAATGATTCCATGATGGGTTCCTTCACCTTCCATCCATTCGGTACCAAGACGCGTACCCAATCCCGCTACTTCAACCGGGTTGCCCAGAACAGCTTGCAGCAGGTCGATATAATGACAGCCGTGACTGAAAAGCACTCCTCCGCCCAGCTTTTCTTTATTGGCGAACCATGAATCGGGAGCCGGAGGCAAGTAGCCTTCAAGAAAACAGTTTGCATTCAGCGGTTTGCCATATTCCTCATTGGCGATTGCTTCTATCAAACGCTGTGCAGCTGGAAAGTAACGGACAATATAAGCAACCATGAGGACGACGTGACGAGCTTCTGCCGCATGTATTAATTCCCAGGCTTGTTCTTCCGAATTGGCCAGAGGCTTTTCCATCAAAACATGCTTGCCAGCAGCGATCGCCTTTAACCCCATTGGCAGGTGGAGATGATGTGGTGTGGCAATACTGATCGCCTCTACATCGTCAAGGGCTTTCTCCCAATCCGTTGTATAACCGCAATCAAGCTGTTCAGCAACTTTCGCTGCTTTCTTCTCATCCAAATCGACAACCCAGCGCAGATCGGCCTTGTCCGAAAGTGCATAAGCGCGAGCGTGGCCGAGTCCCATATTCAGCCCAACGACTGCTGTTCGAATTTTTGTCATGGTGTTTTTCCTCCCTATAACCGAATTCACTTGGTGAAATTTTCAAATAGCGACTCGTCAATCTCATTCAAACCATATTTACTTTTCGGGCCAGGATTGCGGTCGATCCAGCGGCCGTTGGTAAAATCGGGAAAGCAGACAGGATGACCGCCTAGCGCTATCGATTGTTCCGTTAGAACGGTCACCGCCATCCAGGAAGCGGTATCATACACGTCAATCGGAGGTGCAATATTCCTGGCGATGCTTTCGATAAAGGCTCTCATGCAAAGATAATCGGTTCCATCGTGTCCGCCGCGGATGCCAAGTTGAACATATTCCTTCCAGAGAGGATGGTCATATTCCTCACGATACTTTTGAAAAGATTCCCAGGTTTCCGTAGCGCTTCTGCCTTCGATATGAACAGATTGATTGTCTTCCATCCATAACCCTCTCGTACCCTGAACTCTTCCGGCCCGCGAATAAGGTCGGGGAAGGGTCGTATCTAGCGTAAGCAAAATGGTCTCGCCATGCGCGCATTGGATTGTTGTCGTCACAATATCCCCTTGAGCGAACTCGCGATGCGCCAGCTGATGATCTTTCCCGAGATTCCGGGTCGCCCAGTCACGAAGCCCTCTTGACTTGGAGGAAAGGGAGGAAAGGGTTAGAAATCGATTTCCTCTATTGATATTTAAATATTTTGCCACCGGACCCAACCCGTGAATGGGATAATTATCCCCTTTTCGATGCGAATACAGGGCAAACCGGTTATGTTTATTTTCTTCTCCCATCACAACCTGTCTTCTCAGGTCGTGTTCATAACCGCACTGGCAGTGGATCAATTCACCGAACAATTCTTTTTTTACCATATTCAATAATGCCATTTCGTTCCTTGCATAATTGCAATTTGACAAAATCATACAAGACTTCCCGCTGCCTTCCGAAGTTCGCACCAGATCCCAACATTCTTCCAGCGAGGCAGCCCCGCCTACCTCGATTCCTGCATGTTTGCCCGCTTTCATGGCAGCAATGGCCAGTTGTGCATGGCTTACGATAGAACTGGAGATGATCACCCCATCCAGATCGTCACGTGCCAACAGTTCTTGATAATCCTTGTAACCCTCCGCTTTCTCACGTCCTGCAGCGATTACAGCTTCCATACCGAGATGTAGCCTGTCTTCATAAAGATCACAGACGGCAGGAACTATAATATCCTCCATCTTCAGTAGCCTTCCGAGCAGCGCCCTGCCTCTGCTGCCCAATCCGATAACACCCAATCTTATTGCATCTTCTCCACATGCTTCTCTTCTGCTCCTTGTTTCGTTTGACAGCATGATCCCCTCCTTGACGAGTTATTGTAGTTCCGTCTTCGCTACATACACTTTTTTTCCAACCTGCTATAATTGTTTGTAATCGGTACCCCGTTGCTGCAATCCGAGTATAGCAAACTCAAAAATATCATGTACATGACATTACATAATGCAAGGATGGACTTTCATAACATCTTTGATGCCCTATGTGTTTCATGAGATTTCATAACAGTTTCTCGAAGCTTGCTAAGTTTTCCATCACCCGAGGGAGCTGGAAACGAACCTAAAAGAGCTTTCAAAAGATACTACATGAGGAGGATGCGTATGGAGGGAGCTGCGAATGTTCAAATTGCGCTGAGCAATGGTAGATGGATGAGGGTTCAAGCGATCGCACCCGGCACGTTTCGGATCCGAATGAACGATACTGGGAGTTTTCAGGAATCTCACCTATTTCGTTATAAAATTGTAAACATTCCCCTTCATGCGCTTCCTATTCACTCTGTACCCTGTGATGACGATATAATGATTCATGCCGAACAGGCGATCTTGCATATCGACGGGAAAGACGGACAATTTCGGATGCTTGATGGCGACGGGCATGTGCGGTTGCAAACGAGCTGTCAGCCTTGCTCCGCTGCGGCAACCGGCTTTGGGGCGCATTTCTTGCTGCATCAGGACGAGGCTTTGTACGGGCTAGGGAACATCGCCCCCGAACAGCTTGAGCGGCGCGGCTTAAAGGTGTCGATGCAGGTTGAAAGCAGTAATTGGGCAAGCGCCCCGATTCCCTTCCTGATGAGCACCGGGGGCTGGGCCATCATGATGAATACGATAAGCCCCCATACATTCGATATCGGAAGCGAGATTTACAACCGGCTGAGCATCGAAGGACAAACAGGAGAATTGGACATGTTTCTTTTCGCAGGGGAAAGCTTTGCCGAGCTGCTCCATGCGTACACGGATATTGCGGGAAAGCCGCAGCTGATGCCAATCTGGATGTATGGCTTTAACTTCTGTTCCCGTGAAAAGTCGGACGCCCGTGCCGTGCTTGACGACGCCATAAAATTTCGCAAGTCGGAAACGCCATGCGATCTGATCGGCATCAGTACGGACTGGATGGGAACAGCAAACGATTATTCGACCAACAAAAGCTGGAATCCGGAACGGTTCCCGATCGGTACGAACGATCTTTTGCGAAAGGTTTCGTTTATCGGCATTTTACACAAGCTAGGTTTCAAGCTAAGTCTTACTTTAAGCTGCGATTACGATCTGACCGTGCATGAGGAACACTTGGCCGCTAGCGAAAAGACGGATGAGGAAGGTGGTCAGAATGAGGCCTGGTACGATCACCTTCGAAAGTTTGTAAACGACGGGGTATCCGCTTTCGTACTGATTGCCCCAAACCTGGCCTCCAAACATCCCGAGCGAATATGGGGCAACGGAATGACCTCCGACGAGTTACATAACTTGTATCCTGTTTTGCTTGGAAAGCAGATGCACATCGGGTTTCGCGAACAGACAAATACGCGGCCGGTCATTCACCTGGAGAAAGGTTATCTGGGAATGCAGCAATTTGTCGTAAGCACGGCCGGTACGTTTTATAACGGAAGTCATGCTATTACGGCAATTTTAAATTATGGTCTTTCCGGACATGCGAACACGACGACAAATATGCACTTGATCACACGGGAAGGCATTCACGCCGATTTTTTGTTGTCATGGGCGAGGATTAACAGCCTGGAGCATTTTCATCATCCGGATTTTTTGGAGCCGTCGTTGCAAGATCTTTTCAGACGATACGCCCGTTTGCGCTACAGTCTGGTTCCCTATATATACTCGGCGGCGCATGTCGCGGCCCGCACCGGTATGCCAATTACGCGGGCAATGCCGCTCATGTACCCGGATGACCGAAATTGTCGGGATTTATGTCAGCAATTTATGCTGGGAGATTTTTTACTCGTCGGCGTTTATACCGACCACGTTTATTTGCCGGAAGGCAATTGGTTCGATTACTGGACAGGGGAGCGTTACAGCGGACCGCGGTCGTTAGACTGTCGCGTACCGCCTCAAGTAGGCGGGCCGCTGTTTGTGCGCGCAGGGGCGATTATACCGTTATGGCCGCCGATGGACTTTATCGGTCAGTTAGAAACGAAGGAGCTGATCATACATATTTACCCCAACGCTGATGGGGAGTTCGTTTTATACGAGGATGACGGCGCTACCTTTGAATATGTGGAAGGACGCTTGGCTCGAACGCGAATAACAGGCGAAGAAAGCCCCGACTCGATATCGGTGCGCATTTCGCGGCGAGAAGGAGCCTATACCGGAATGCCGCAAAAACGAAGCTACGAGCTGATCGTTCATACAGACCGCAAACCTGCTGCCGTAAAGGTCAACGGACAACGTCGACAGGATCAGACGAGGCGGGTCAAGGCAGACCCGGTCCGCAGTTACCGGTACGATCGCACCACTGGAACAGTGAGGTTGTATGTAGAGGAAGCCGAAGGGGAAGAAATCGAAACATGCATCGAGGTCATTCGTATCCCCATGAGCAAGATCGCTGCAAAACCCGTTACGGAAACGGATGCGACTGCAGGCGGAGAACACGACGTGGAAAACTCGGCCGACAGAACGTTCATCGCCGCGTTGACTACAGGCGAACCGGATGCTGCGGAAACGGCGATAACCGCATGGTGGAACTCGAAAATGAAGCATGGCAAGCCGGATTTCGCATGGCCTTTGCTCGTGATGGAGGGGTACCACCTGCTCGTTCAGCACGCGGCACAAAACGGATGGACGACAGCGGATTTATACAGTGAAAGAGCAGATCTTTCACTTGCGTTAACCCAGCTTCAAACATCAGCTCAAGGGTATGAGCTGCTGCGGAAGCTCGCGACCCATCTTGTCCGGTATGCAGAAGCGCGGCGTCCGAGCACGAAGCATCGCGTGATCGGCGAAGTACTCGCCTACGCGGAACGTGAGCCGGACCAGGATTTGTCTTTAAATGCGATGGCAGAACGTTTCTCGGTTCATCCGTTCCACCTGAGTCGTCTGTTCAAGAAGGAAACCGGACGCACTTATTCCGACTATATCATGTCCATACGGATGCAGCGGGCCAAAACCCTGCTGGAAGCCGGCTATAAAGTATATGAGGCGGCAGAACAGAACGGTTACAAGGATTCGGGAACTTTCTCAAGGGCATTCAGCAAATATTGGGGCTTCTCTCCAGCCAACTTCAAGTCTGGGAAGGGCGAAAGAATGCCTCCCGATAGATTGACTCGGACAGAAAGAGAGCTATAAGCTTTGGGGTCTCCCCGCAAAGTAATTGGAATTAGCTGCGAAGCAAAACTCCACTTTGCGGGGTTTTTATTCCCGTATCTACCTCCCTCCATTGCACAGCGCAATTTGAACATTCGCAGTTCCTCCGTACTTAATCCCCCTTCCTCCTCTCTACCTGTATGCCATACCTTCTTCAATAGTGATAGCAAGTTCGAGAACCTGTTATGAAATCTCATGAAAAACATATCGCTGCAAAAAATGTTATGAAAGTCCATCCTTGCATTATGTAATGTCATGTACACGATAATTTCGTGTTTGCTATACTCGGTTTGCAATAATGGCGGGAAAATAGCGGCCAATAAAGGCGGTTTTAATTAACGGAGGTGTTTCAAATGACTACAGAGAACGAAAATATTGTCGATGGAACTTCAACGCCCTCAAGCAAGCGTCTGAATCATTTCAACTATCCGGTTACAAGCGTGGTTGATTAGCAAGGAGATGTAACGGCCACTGATATTAGTACAGCCTTGCAGCTTGGAAGCGCCAGTTTATATGATAAGCTTCATCTCTTTGGCGAAGCCGTGCTTCTCGGTAGCAGCCGGCAAGTAAAAAAAGCGAAACGGTGGTGGAACGAATGGCAAATGAATCGATGAGCAGAAGACAACTGCTTGCAGCTTTAGGCGCGGCAGGCATCGGCGCTGTAGGCGCGTCGGTCGCGACAGCCGGTCTCGTCTCGGGTGCCCCTTATCCTGGTAACTCCGTCAGACGTCACGTATACGGGGGAAACGAAAATTCCGTATGCGATGATCCCATTGTCAGTGTGACCGTTCAAGACTTCATGAGCGAGGCTGAAATTGATGATTGCAAACTCGATACTCCGCTACTTGATCACAGCACAGCATTAATTAATTTCTTTTCTTTTATTCAAAATAACAAGTGTGTTTCTGCAGACTGTTCAGGTAACTTCAATCTATCACAAGCAATAGTTCTTAATGCTCCAAAAACAGATCGAATCCATTTTGATGCTACGATTTACGCCAAGGGTTCGGGCGGGGACCTTCTTACACTAAACCAGTGTAATCATATCGTAACAGAAGGCAAGCTGATGCTTACAACCGAGGCTACGCTATATAGTATGAAAACCTGGAATCGCGGCCTGGCTATCGAAAGTTCATCTTCTGCACAGTTTAACTGGTATCTTCGAGCTTTTGGATTTAAGTTTTGGAATATTGAAATAGGAAACTCAGGGAACAACAATAGTATCTCTTTGGGTTCTGTACGCTCTCAATACGGTGGCTCAACTTTATCTCAAAGATCACTGACTGTAACACAATTGAATACGGCAACAACTTCAGAATTTACTTACAGTATCGATCTGAACAATGAGAGCTATAAGAATCTTGGTTTTGTTATCACCGGTGCAGTTTACTACCCTGTTATCTCGCATGATGTAGTGAATAAGAAGATTGTAACACCTTTGATTAGCGGTTCCAAAACAAGCGTGCAGATTGTAGGATTCCACGTATCAAGAACATTTATAGCACGCACAGATAACCCGACAACGGCAGCGCCGTCGCAACGCTCAATCATCACATTGAATGAAGGTGTGGAGTTGCCTGCTGGTTTTGAACGTTCTGATTATGTGATTGTTGATTCATTAGCTTATCGAATCATGGGGTACGATAATTCGACTCTGCAATTGACAGTTTACCCCCGTATTAAAGATTATACGAAAACGGCGGGTCTTGTTCATTTTGCATTTGGTGGCGGTATTCGATTCAACGGATCAGATTCCAACTTGATCTTATGCAAGAAATTGAGCTTAACTGGTAATGCGATCGGTATTAGGAATAATAACTTCTATAGCGCTTCTATTGATTCCGTTGGAGCGGAGTTTAATGCGATTGCAGTTGGAAGCGGAGTATCACTAACGGGAGTTACCAAAAACAATAATCTTAGCAATGCTTATTTTGAGGGTAACGTATTCAATACAGTAGATTCATCAGCAGACACCGGTATTAATGTTATCAGCAATCCTATTGCGTGGGATTGGTCTAAATTTAAGCGCTTAATTCCGCTTGGTTCTACTGAAAACAATGTGACTACTTATTCAAAAACAGGGTTTGTTATTGTTGAAGACGGTACAACGTATAAAAAGCAACGAAATGCTTATGATGGAGCAGGAGAATCTTCACCATCAATAACACTTGGTCAAACAGAGCATGTTGTAGTTCGCGGCAATACTAACACTGTAAGCTTAAAAGATGATTTAACAAAGCGAACTATATTCGGTTATGTTGATATTTTCTTTAGTGTTATTGGAACACGAAGCAACGGAACAACAGATGGAGCAACACTAACTTTAAAATCGACAGATGGCTACACAATAAACGGTGTTGTTGGTGATCTTGTCATAAGTGGCGCAAGAAACGCTTTGATGGTACATGCTCGATTAATTTCCGGTAATAACTGGCAAGTTTCTGTCTATAAAGCATCTTATCAAGACGTAGTTAAGTCCATTGATATCCCGTCGATCCCTGCGAACGGAGTGCATACAGCGACGACAACAGTCGGAAATGCGCTATTGGGGGATAAAGTTAGTGTTAGTTTTGATGTCGATTTGCAAGGGTTAATTGTAACCGCTTGTGTTTCAAGTGCTGGAAATGTTCGTTATACATTGTATAACCCAACAGCCGCGGCGATCGATTTAGCATCTGCAAATGTTAGATTTAGACTAGAGTAAAACCGCATACCCCTTCAGTTGAGGTGTCGAACGCATTCCAGTAACAAAGATTCGGACCCGTCACCCGCGGGCAATTCCCATAGGATTCGCGCAAACGTCCGTGTCTGTAGCTGCAGGAAAGAGTGTTGAACGCCTCCTCGGCAAACGAGCTGTAGGTTCGATTCGCCTACCAAGTGGTAGGCTTGATTCAAGCGGTGATTAGAGATCGCGGGAGTGGTGAAGGGATGCCCTTGAATGGGGAAGGAAAATTGTGGGGAACGCTAGGAGATAGCCTTACTTCCGCCGGTAAGTATCAGTCGCTCGTGCAGCGCGCGCTCGGGTTTCGGGAAGTACTGAATTACGGCAGGGGCGGCTGCTCGATGACCGCCGGCGGAGACCGGGACTTTGGGGCGACGGTACACATCGGCAAAACGATTGATCCGGGGCTCGACTATGTGACGATTTTCGCGGGAACGAACGACTTCCGGCTTGATAAACCACTCGGAACCCCTGATTCGTACGATATTTATACTTTTTACGGAGCCTACCGGTCACTTGTCGAACATATTTTGACGAACAACACCGCCTGTCGTTTGAATTTATGGACTCCTCTGCAGCGGAACAAGGACGGCTTCGATACCGTCTCGGTGAACGCGGCGGGATGCCGACTCCTTGATTATGTGGAAGCGATTCGGGACATCGGGCATCAATACGCGCTTCCGGTTCTGGATTTGTACAGAGAAAGCGGCTTTACGAAGCTGACGCTGCCGCTTCTGACGGACGACGGCCTTCATCCGAACGAAGCGGGATACGCCCGGATCGCACAGTTGGCTTGCTCGCTCCTGTCGAGGATATAATCATTGAAAGAGCGGGGATTATTCCGCTTGCGTGGGCCGACCTTCCGTCAGTGACCGTTTGTAAAAAACGATACAGAAATCAGAACAGATTTTATTTCTTAACCCATGTTCGGTAACAAATCCACGCAACCGTATCGTAAATATCATCCTTGTGCAAAACAGGGATGTTGATTCTCTTGTCTAGTTCGTTTGATAATGTTGATTTTCCAGTTCCAGACATTCCCCTAAATAGACATATAACCACTCCCTAGACTTTTATTACAGGTACAACAGAGGCTGCCGACGTTTTTCCGCCGGCAGCCTCTCATGCAAGATGCTTACTGGATGCAAGCAGTTCTTTCCTTGCTTCAATAAGCCATGGGTGCACAACCTTTAGCTTATCCCTTTGTCCCCATACATGGTTTAGGTAAACCAATATCGCTCCATCCAGATCAAAAACCTCAAGTTTCTGTCGCATCATCTCCTGATATGGATGTTCACCTGGCGCTTACGGTGCCGCCCTGGCTCAAGCTTTCGGAGGCACTGTGGTTGCGGACATGAACTGTGTGCAATGACTTGAGCTTATAGCTGCAGGACACTTCATTCGGAACTGGAATTAGACAGGGCTTATACAGTGCGCTGGCATTAGCCAAAACCAGCTTTATTCAAGGAAAAAACAAGCTCGACACGTCTCTCTGAGGCGTGTTTTTTGCTACGTTTTGGGAGATCCGTGATTTCTGTCCTTGCCTGTTCAAACGGCGATACGGAAATGAACCTATCCTTACATGCCTCAGCCGCCGTCGCGTCATATCTGGAATAACTTGAACCATTAGAATTAGTAGTTCTGTCCCTTTGGCACCAGTAAATAAATAAATAAATACACCGGTTACTTGACCGGTTGTAACGAGCTCTCATTGTGAAGGGGGGAATATCTTCCGATAGCCTTATACGGGAGTGTAAATATAGGCGTCCCCGTATAAGGTGACTGCGCCCACACCAGGAAATGAGAGATGTGCTCCTGCAACATAGTAGTTAGGTTGAATTGCCCGACGAAACATTCTCTGTCGGCTAGCGCGTGCCTGCGCCTGATTGGTATCATACTCCCAGGTTAACTCTGGTCTGGCAAACTGAATGGACTGGACGTGAACGATATCCCCCCAAATCAGCAGGCTTTCGTCACCGCTTGATACCTCATACGCGGTATGACACATTTCATGGCCATGTGCTTCGAATGCAGTGATACTTGCACTCAGCTTGAAGCCATTCTCGATTGGCGTCCGGCGAGCTCGAAAGCGAGATAGCCTTTCAATGTTGTCAAACAGCGAAACTTCCTCTTTGGGAACAAAAAGCCGCTGGAGATTTGGGAACGCGTCTGAGCCATCGGCAGCTACCAACCCATTGACGTGGTCTTCGTGAGTATGTGTGAGAGCAACTGTTTCTATTTTTTCGCGCGCTACACCTGCTTCATTCAATGCCTGGAGCAGTAAGCCCATAGATGGCTCCCATGAATTCGCTGCTCCTGTGTCGATCAGGATGTATTGGTCGCGCTCGATGACAAGAAAAGCGTTAACAGAAAGTCGTAGCTTCCCTTCGATTAGTTCTACTTGTACCGGCAGTTCTGATTCAAAAGAACGGTTTCCCTCCCGACGCAATCGACTGGCAGGCATGTCAATATAGCCGTCTCGGAGGGCGACAAGACAACTGCATATCTAGCGTAGTTGATTCCAGCGTCGGCAATCAGAAGCTACGGTCTGACAATCGCGGAGGTTGTTGAAGAATTGAAAGCTAACAATTACAACTCATACAAACGTATTTTTATGCAGTTTAGTGTATAGAGTGATTGCAGTTTATTTTGAAACAAAAACTACAACTTATTATGAAATATTTACAGCTTTTGATGAAAAATCACAGAAAGAAAAGCCCGGGTTCCCCCGGGCTCTCCTCTCTTACGAGCATTTGCTATATCCGCAGTTCGTGCAGTTTTTGCAGCCTTCGCTGTTGACGAGCGAGGCGGTGCCGCAGGACGGGCACAGGTCGGTCGAGATGCTGCCGGAGTGGCTGTGCGGCTTCGCCGGTACGCTCTCGACGGTTGCGGTAATTTCCTGAGTCGCCGTGATGTATGGCTCGGACTCGTCGGCGCTGTGCATTTCGAGCGCTTTGGCGACGGCGTCGGCGATCGACTCGACGCGGTTCGCGCCGAAGCCGATGGCGCCGGAGCCGCCGATGCCTTTCAGGTGCTTCACGAGCAGCTGCACTTTGTCGCCATGGTCGCCGTAGCGCAGGAACAACGAGCAGACGCGGCCGAGCGCTTCGGACATCGCGAACACGTCGGAGCCGGCTTTGCCCACGTTCAGGAAAATCTCACTCGGCGTGCCGTTCATGTCGTTGATCGTAATGTACGCCATGCCGAACGGCGTGTTGAATTTATAGGTCGCTCCGCGGAGCGTCTGCGGGCGTTTCTTGTATTGCTTGTCGAATACTTGCTTCGTCTGCAGGTCGATGCCGGCGGACAGCGTGTCGGACAACTGCGTAAGCGCCGTGGAATCTCCGGACGGTGCGGCCGGCTGTTCCTTGACCGCCTGCACCGCTTCAGCCTTCGCTTCTTCCTTCTTCTCCTCTTTCTTCTCCGTCGACAACACCTGCACGTCGCGGCTGCCGTCGCGGTAAATCGTTACGCCTTTACAGCCGAGGTCGAACGCTAGCTCATACAGCTTCTTCGTCTCTTCGACGGTGAAATCGGACGGGCAGTTCGCCGTCTTGGAGATCGAGCTGTCGACCCAAGTCTGGATCGCCGCCTGTACGCGGATATGGTCTTCCGCCGACAAGCTCATCGACGTTACGAAATAGTCCGGCAGCTCCTCGTTCGGATGCTGGTCCTTGTATTCCTGTGCGATCGGCACGTACTGCTTGTCGTAGCCGAGCCGGCTTTGACGGAAATACTCGAAGGCGAAATACGGCTCGATGCCGGTCGACGTGCCGACCATCGTACCGGTGCTTCCCGTCGGCGCCTGCGTAATGACGGTAACGTTGCGCATCCCTTTTTTCTTGATGGAAGTGCCGACTTCCGGGAACGTCTTGGTCATTTGCTTCATGAAGCCGCTTTGGAGAAATTTATCGGCGTCGAATTGCGTAAACGAGCCTTTCTCCCCGGCGATGTCCGCCGAAGACAAATAAGCTTCCTTCGCCATGAAGCCGTACAATTTATCGAGAAAGACAAGCGATTCCGGGCTGCCGTAACGCACCTTCAGCTTGATCATCAGCTCGGCCAAGCCCATCGTGCCCAAGCCGACGCGGCGTTCGCTCTTCTGGTTCTTCTCGTTCTCTTCGAAATGGTAAGGTGTGCGGTCAATGACGTTATCGAGGAAACGTACGGAATAACGGACCGTCTTGCCCAAATCGTCCCAAGCGACGTCCTGCTTCTCTTCGTCGTAAAACTTCGACAGGTTGATCGCGGACAGGTTGCACACGCCCCAAGCCGGCAATCCTTGCTCCCCGCACGGATTCGTACAAATAATCGGGTTGAAGTACCAGCTGTTGGACATCTGGTTGTAATATTCCATGAACACGACGCCCGGCTCGGCGGAACGCCATGCGGATTCGATAATCGTATGCCATACCTCGCGCGCTTTCACGGTGCGGTACTGCTTTACTTTTTTGCCGAGAGACTTCCACTTGTCGAGGTTGCCGTCCCAAATTTCGTTATATTCCGGATCGGTAGTATCCGGGAAGACGAGCTCCCATTCAAGATCTTCCTTCACGGCTTTCATGAACCCGTTGCTGACGCAGACGGACAAGTTGGCGTTCGTAATTTGGCCCATCGTCGATTTGACGGTAATGAAGTCAAGCAGGTCCGGGTGCCAGTCGTTGATCATCAACATGAGCGCGCCGCGGCGGCTGCCGCCCTGCTCGATCAAGCCGGTCGTATAGCTGAACAATCCGCCCCAGGAAACGGCACCGCTCGAAGAGCCGCTTACTCCCCGGACAACGGATCGCCGCGGACGTAACGATGACAGGTTGATTCCGACGCCGCCCCCGCGGGACATGATCTCGGTCATTTCCGACAAGGTGGACATGATGCCTCCCCGGCTATCGTGAGGCGATGGGATGACGTAGCAGTTGAACAGCGTCAGCTCGTCGCTTGCGCCGGCCCCGGCCGCAATACGTCCGCCCGGTACCAGTCTCCAGTCGTCCAGAATGTAGCGGAATTTGTCCTTCCATTCCTTCTGCTTCTCCGGAGTCGCCTCGACCGATGCCATAGCTCCAGCCAAACGGTCCCACAGCTGCTCCGGCGTCTTCTCCTTCGTCAAAGTCAGTTTCTCTATGCTGGTTTCGAACAGTTCGCCGCTGCGAAGCCGAATCGTAACTTGTCTGCCCGTGCGTGCAACGACTTCCCCGACTTCCTTGCTGGGGAATTTCGGATCGTCCTTCGTCAGGACGAGAACCATGTCGCCCACGACCGTATTTTCCGTATCGGGGTCTTTCATCGCGTATCGATCGAGAAATATTTTTTCACTGAGTCCTTCCAGTCGCTTCACTTGAACCGTCTCCAATGGTAGCCCTCCCGGAATAATAAATTCAGGCGCATAAGTGCGATTAACGTCTAGTACAAGCCGGAGCCGTACGTCTTGCGGTCCCACTTTGTACTTGTGTATGCTATGTAAAGCCGCTCGCAACTTGTGTGCATTTGCCACAATATATTGGTGAGATTTTCATTATACAACACTATATGTTGTGTATCTATTGCGACGGAATCGGAATTGGGCGGGAAAAGTTGGACTAGCTTCGCGAAATCGACGTTTTTCTCTATCGATCTCCTTTTTTCAGACAAGACAGCCCCTTCAAGTTGTCGACATATTCCGATTATTTCTTGTATTTCGGCAATAATGCCCCCCGCAAAAACAGTCCGTTAGGCGGATGCGGAAAACGTTTTCATATGCATCAAAAAAAACGGCCTGCAGCTTGTTTTTGTCGGATTATTTTTGACTTCCCCTCTTTACATTGATACTATATTTCGTAGCATACCAGTTTGTTCGCAATGTTATTCCGCGAGACGAGGTGATTGCCCGTGATCTGGATCGACGACCGGTTAGTTCCCGAATCGTCCGCCTCCGTTTCTTATATGGACCGGGGCTACTATTTCGGAGACGGCATCTATGAAGTATTCCGCGTATACGGCGGACGCATGTATGAAGCCGATGCGCATTACGAGCGGCTCGAACGAAGCGCCAGGGAAATCGGTTTGAAGCTTCCTTACACGCGGAAAGAAACCGATGCCATTCTCGTTTCGTTAATCGAACGCGAGAAAGCGCGGAACGCCACTATCTATATGCAAGTTACGCGCGGTGTCGCTCCGCGCTCGCACGCTTTTCCGGCCGGAGCAAAACCCGTCATGATGGCTTATTGCAACGATACGCCGCGCCCGACTCCTACGATGGAGAAGGGGATCACCGCCATTACCCGGCCCGATATACGCTGGCTGCGCTGCGATCTGAAGACGCTGAATTTGCTCGGGAGCGTACTGGCCAAACAAGAAGCGGCCGAGCTTGGAGCGGACGACGTCATTCTGCACCGGGACGGAGTCGTAACCGAATGTAGCGCCTCCAATTTGATAATAGTCAAAGACGGCGCCCTGCATACTCATCCGGCCGACCATCTCATCTTGCACGGCATTACAAGAGCGGTCGTGCTGCGGCTTGCGCGCGAGCGGGGCGTCGAAGTGCGGGAGAGGCCCTTTACGCTGGAGGAGCTCCGGAAAGCCGACGAAGCGTTCTTAACTAGCACGATTATGGAAATAACGCCGATCGTGCAAATCGACGGATTGCCGGTAGGCGGCGGAGAACCGGGACCGTTTACTCATCGGCTGCAGCACGACTTCGAGGCGACTATCCCGCATAACTGAGAAACATTTTCCGGATAAGGAGGGCTGGCCGCCCATGAACAAACAGGAGCTCGCGGCATATTGCTTGACCAAGAAAGGCGCGCGGGAGGACTACCCGTTCGGACCGGATCCGCTCGTCATTAAGGTCGGCTCCAAAATGTTCGCCCTTCTCTCCGACCATGAAGGATTCGACAATATTGCGCTAAAATGCGATCCGGAGACGGCTTACTTGCTTCGCCAGCAGTACAGCGCGGTCAAGCCCGGCTATCACTTGAACAAGCAGCATTGGAACACGGTCGTGATCGACGGAACGGTGCCCGACGATGAACTTCGCGACATGATCGACCATTCCTATGCCATTGTCGTTCGCAAATTGACCCGGGCGGAGAAGGAGCTGCTGGCTTAGCCGGATTTATTAGGGAGACCCCGAATACCGGAAGTTTTTCTTGGTTCAGAATGTCGCTGTTCTCTTTAATGCTTTAGCCAACTTAAACATCTTGATACGTCCAAAAAACGATTTCCCGGGCAGCCGGGAAATCGTTTATTTGCTGTGCGGCGGTTCCACTCTTATTCGCACGCAGCACAAGAGTGGTTTGAAATCAAATCAATCACCCCGGCTCCGAGCCGCTTCCGGCACCATCCGTTCGAGAAGGGCCTTCACCTGCCGTCCGTACACTTCTTTGCCGCCCGACAAGTTGAGGTGGGCGTCGTCCAAGCTCCACTTGGCCGTTGAAACGCTCGCCTCGATTCGAGCGCCCCGTTCCGGTACGTCCCGCGTAAAAACAAGGCGCAAAGGAATGAACCGGTATATCATCTTCGGATTGCGGCTTCTTCCGTTCCAGTCCTCGATCGTCAGCTGCCCGGGCTCGAGGTCGTTCCGGAATGCGATGGCGAACCCGCCCTCGATGCGGCAGCCGTCGCCGTACCGTTCCCGCCCGTTCACCTTGACGGACCAATTGCGCAGTTGATAGCCCGCTTCTTCCACCACATCTTTGCCTGTAGAGGAGAGCAGCGGATAGTCGGCCTCCCCGGTCGACGTTACAGCCTCTTCGGGCCCGATATAGGCCCGTTTGTCCCGCTGCTGTTCGTACTGCCATTCCAGCAGCGGACGGTAGATATCCACCCGCTCGCAGCCGTTCCGTTCGGCTATGAGCCTGATCGTTTCCGGATACCCCGTCAGCAGCCGGGTATTGAAGTTGCTCAGCCCGGTTTCGAATAACGCGATGCGCGTCTGCGGACAATCGCTCCGGATGCTCCTGATCATCCGCTCCAATGCCGCGACATAACCGTCGACCCGCTTGATCCGCACCGCCTGCCCCGCATAACCACTAACCCGCGGAGTAACATCCGTAGGCACAAGCGGCTCGTCGAACAAAGCGGTGCGAGAGACCGGGTCCCAGCTTACGATGAGCCGGCTCTGCACATTTCGGTTATCCCCGTAGTAATCGCCGATTACTACTATGTCTCCGCTCTTCACATCGTCGAAGTCGGCGCCGGAGCCGTCGATGCTTACGCTTCGCTCGGCCACATCCGCGATGAGCAGCTCCGCCGTATCGACGCTGTATCGGTCAGGCCCCTCGCAGCGGCAGTTGCGTACGAAAAGAACCGGCAGCCGGCGAACGTCCGCTTCCTTCAGTCCTTCCACCCGCCGACTGGCCGCGAATCCGTTGCCCGACTCCCAATCGTCGTTCGTGCCCAGTCCGATGAAGACGATGTCCGGCCGCCAAGCCGACAGCCGCCCCGTACTGCGCAGCCCTTGATCGTTGTTGAACAAATTGGCCGTCCAGCCGCCTATACCCGCGTTCATGATCGGATGAAACCGGTTCGTCACGAAGTTAAGCAGGAAATACGGCTCGCCCTCCTCGCCGCCGCGCGGATCGAAGCCGCGAATTTTCAGCTCGAACGTACGCTCTGCGGCATGCGGGAAACGCCATGTCCGGACAGCCCGTTCATCAGTCGCGCGAAAATCGAGCCCGCTGCTCACCGCGACCGGCCGCGCCGGATCGAACGCCACCCCGCCCTCGCCATAGCGGCTCTCGAGCGGCGATCCGAGCCGCTCCATCGTTTCGCCTACGGTCGTCTTCGCATAGGCAACCGTTTCTCCGAACCGGAAAGCCGCCTCTATAACCGTACCCTTGCCAGGCGGCTCGCGGAAACGGAGCGCATGGCGAACCTCTGGCTCCCCGCTCCGCCCGGGCGAATATTGACGAATGACTCTGTAATCGAGACTCGCCGGAAATGCCGCGCCGTAGCCGCGGCTGTTCAGCTCGCCCGAAACTTCGCGACCGTTCACGGTGACCCGGTGCGCGTAGGTGAACGGACGGCCGAGATCGAACGCGACCGTCTCTCCGTCCGCTTCGAAACGGACGACTTCCTCGCCGGACGAAGCATCGTTGTAGTTCGTAAACGTGTCGTACAGCTCGCCATCCACATACAAGTCGATCAGCGCCGCCGAGTCGTTCCCCCGTTCCGACGCCTGTACGACGCTCAACTCGTCGCCGGTTAACCGGAACGATGCTCCGCTCCCCGCCCCGGTCAGCAGGACCGCGCTCTCTCCGTAAAACTTCCGGCTGCGGATCGTCTCCGCATTCCCGGCGATCGTCAGCCGGTCGTGCATAATCGTCTCGGCGAACGTCTCGCGTATGTAAGCATCCGCTTCTCCGACGAAGCCATCGTCAAGCATACCGTCGACCCATGTGATGCTGTCTCCCGCAAAGGCGATCCGCATCGCTCTCGGAAGCGTCCGGTTTTGTCGCTCACTCATGACACCCAATCCTTTATCCCGATATGATCGGCGGCCGGGCGTCTAAAGTCCCCTGGCCGCCGTCAGACGAGGCTGCCGTCCGAGTCGCTCGTCGGCGCCCCGTTCTTCATGCGCAGCTTGCCGGTCGCATCGATCCACAGATGATAAGTCCCCATAATGAGGTGCGGTCCGTTCCATGTCCCGCCGATCGTCACGTTGCCGCTGAACGTTTGATGGAACGCCCCCGTATAGACGGCCCCGTTCAGCCTGTTCTGGATGCGAACCTTCGGCTCGTAAGCGCTTTGGTTCCATACTTCCCGGCCCGCGTACGAAACGTATGCGCCGCCGCCTTCAATGATGTTGTTATCGAGCAGAATGATGTTATTATTGCTGTCAAGCTTCGTAATCCGGACCGCGGTAAACCAGTTCGGCCACTGGTTGTTCGTATCGGTCGCAAAGACGCGGCTGTTCTCGAGCGACAAAAATTTGACCTCGTCGTCGATAACGACGATGTTCGAGCTGTTCCCGGCATGGATGTTATCGATCGTAATCAAGCCGAGATGGTTGCTTGCCAACAAGCCGACGTCGCAGCCTTCGAAATGGCCTCCGTTCATTTTGACTTCCTGCGCGCACCATCCGCTCAGGACCGCTACCGTCCCTTGGAGCACCGTATCGCCGACCACCGGTGCAACATTTCGGTCAAGCGTAATCGTGCTGCCGCTCACGGCGGTTATCAAGGCGGGGGTAAGCCGGTTCTCGCTGCCGACGAGCGCCACCTGTCCGCTCTCGAAGCGGGTCGGGTCCGTCAGCGTCACCTGATTGGCCGCAGGCGTCGAGGCCACTATCGTCTGGGCATATTTTACTTTGCCGTCCTTGACGTAATTTCCTCCTTGCCAGGCGACGAATTTCGCGTTGGAGATAAGCGTCGAATTGGCCATGGAGCTGCTTCCCCGGCCGATCAGCAGCCCGTGGGCACAGTACATCCACAAGCAGTCGAGGAAATGGTAATTGCCGACGTTCAGGCTCTGGCACGGCAAATCTACGCCATAGCCTTTCAGGAAATGGGTGAAAGCGCAGTTCGTGAACGTCAGCTCGAAGCCATTCTCGATTTTCAAGCCCGAGCCGTTGTAACCGCTGCCGCCTTCGAATGCATTCGAATTTTTGAACACGACGTTCGTGAACCTCGACGATACGAGCTGCTTCGCATAGACGAGCGGATTGTCGCCCGCAAGCCGGTTGACGTTGTTCTTGATCATCAGGTCGCGCAGCTCGAAGTTGTGCAGCGAGACCGTCGTCGTCGTGCCTTGCTGAATATCCAGCATCGGAGCGTACGTAGCGTAATTCATCAGAATGGAAGCTCCGTAGCCGTCACCTTTGATCGTAATGTATGGCTTGCGCACCGTCAATCCCGTAACCCGATACTTGCCTGGAGGAACGTAGACGGTGCCTCCCGTTTTGTCGACCGCATAATTTTGCGACGCCTTATCGATCGCCGCCTGGAACGCGGCGCTGTCATCCGCGGCATTGTCACCCTTCGCTCCGAACCATTTAACATTGTACACATTCGCCGGAAACCGTCCCGTCGACCGTTTGAACCGTTTGCCCGAAACGGATACGAACACGGTTCCGTTATCGTCGGCTGTCGCGGAATCGGCCGGGTCGAAATAAAATTCGCCCTCGCGGCCTGCATCCGTTACATAATAGATCGAGCCCGCGAGTGCCGTCACGGAATCGGACCGCAGCTCGGTTATCGTCATCGCAATCGCTCCACAGCAGTCGTTGCCGTGGCCGTACACCGCTCCCG
The DNA here is from genome assembly GCF_005938385.1 of Paenibacillus mesophilus. Classification (GTDB taxonomy): domain Bacteria; phylum Bacillota; class Bacilli; order Paenibacillales; family NBRC-103111; genus Paenibacillus_AB; species Paenibacillus_AB mesophilus. The sequence goes on along the minus strand of NZ_VCRA01000011.1, from coordinate 196,649 downwards.
TCACCGATTTCCCCAGGGCGACGCCTTTCGGCAGCAGCATCGCGGCTCCGGCCGCCGCCAGCGTCCCCGCGCCCAGCGCGACGAGTGCCTTGCGCCGGCTCACCGGACGCGCCTGTACGTTCTCCTCGTTTGCTTGGCCGTTCGACTCCTTGTCCATCATTCTCCATCCCCGCCTTCCATAATAGTAACGAACGGAACATTCGGACTGCCGTTCGGGCACTGCCGTTCGACTGAAACAGCAAAACTTAACGGTCCCCGAAAAACGCTGATATCCCGGCACCCCCTCCTTTCCTTCGATCGGAGCGCAAGCTCCGTGCGGACCGTCAGGCACGGCCAAGCCGTGCCAACGGATCGCACTCTTGACTATTTCGCGGCTTTCCTTGCCTCAAGCGAGCAGATTCAATTGTTCCGCCAGCACTTCGCCGCTTAACGGTGAGCCATGCACGAACGCGTCCAAATCGCGGATCACCGATTGGGCGATGCGAGCCAGCCCGTTATTGACCGCACCCGCGATGTGGGGCGTAAGCACGACGTTCGGCAGCTGACGGAACGGGTGACCGGGAGCCGGAGGCTCCGGATCGGTCACGTCGAGGCAAGCGAACAAACGGCCCTTCGCAAGCTCCGCGACCAAAGCGTCCTCGTCGATCAGTGAGCCTCTCGCCGTATTGATCAGAACGCAGTTGTCTTTCATGAGCGCCAGCTTCTCGGCATTGAACATATGGCGCGTCTCGGGCAGCGACGGCACATGGATCGAGATGACGTCGCTTTCCGCCAGGAGCTGCTCGAACGAGACTTTGCTCGCGCCGAGCTCCTTCGCTCTAGCCTCGCTTACGAACGGATCGTACAGCATAATGCGAACGTCGAAATTGCGCAGCAGCTTGATGTAATGCGAGCCCGCGCGCCCTGCGCCGACTACGCCCACCGTGACGCCGTACACTTCGCGTACGCGGTTGACGGGGCCCCAGCCTCCCGACCGCATCCCGGCGCTCAGCCTCCACATGTCTTTGAGCGAAACGATCGTATAACCGAGCGCCGTTTCCGCCACCCCTCTGCCAAGCGCTTCCGTCGCGTTCGATACGCGAATGCCGCGCTCCCATAGCCCGGGAGTGACGACCGGCTTCACCGAACCGGCGGCATGGAGCACCAGCTTAAGCCGCGGCGCCCGGTCCAGTACCCGTGCCGTCAATGACGTATTGCCCCACGACGTAATGGCTACGTCGGCTCCTTCGATCAAGTCAGCGATATGTTCTTCGCGTTGCATTCCGCTCGCCTGGTTGAGGACGACTTCGCCGAACTTCCGCAGCTCGTCCAGATGGCTTTCCCGGAAAATCCGTTCCCTTTGTTCTTTGCTTTGCAACAATACGATTTTCATCCGAACTCCTCCGGTTTGCTATATATTGGATCCGTCTATTTGCCCTGCTTCGCCTTAATCGCCTGGTTCACTTTCTCTTCGGCGTCCCTAAGCGCCGAATTGACGTCTTTTTTGCCTGCAAGAAACTCTTTGTATTCGTTCAACACGATTGCATTGGCGTCTCTGTAAAATCTGGAAAACTCGGGAGCGTCCGCCGGCTTGCTTTTGAAGATGGCCTGGGTGTTCTTCCCTTTCAGTCCCGCCTGGTCCGCGCCGAAATTGTCCTTGAACTTCTGGTCCTTAAGCGGCGATACGCGGCCGGTAACCCGTACGGACTCCATCTGCACCTCGTCGGACATGAGCACCTCGATGACCTTGAACGCCTCTTCCTTGTACTTGCTCGTCTTCGGTACGGCTATGACGTGCAAATCGTACATCCCGTATGTGTTCGGCCGGTCTTTGTAGCTCGGGTACTGCGCCATATCCCAGTTCAAGCCCGGAGCGTCGCGGAAGAAGGAAGTAAAATTGCTGGTCGCAAGCATGGCGATCGTCCGGTCTTTCGGAAATACGGTCAGGAAGGCGCCCTGCTGCGCGTTGCCGGGAATATCGTTGATCGTCTTGCCCATCTCGAATACGCGCCTCAACAAGTCGTTTGCATTGAAGTTCGCCGTTTCCGACTTCGGATCGACGAGATTGAGCGACAGCGGGAACATCATGCGGACATGGCCGTCCGGATCGAGACCTTTGTACTGTACACCGCCTTCGTTGCGCGTCAGCTTCTTCGCGAGGTCGATCGTTTCGTCCCACGTCATGCCGTCCTTCGGATAAGCGACGCCGAATTTGTCGAAGATGTCTTTGTTGTAATAAAGCGCGTTGAAATTGACGTTGTACGGGATGGCGAACAAGCCGCCCTTCGATACTTTCCGGACCGCATCCAGCGCTTTCGGATCGAAACGGTTCAAATCGAACTTGTTCGACTGGATAAGCGGCGTCATATCCTCCATATAATCGAGCATGTTTTCCGCCGGTATTCCTCCATGCCATACCGTAACAAGGTCGAGCTGCTGCTTCGTGGCGATGACGTTGTCCATCGCGTTGTTTTGCTTCGTCAGCCGCTCTACCGTAATGTGCGGATATTTTTTCTTGACCGGGTCCGTAATCAAACGTTTGAAATCGTCATCCGTAAACACCTGAGTGTCGTACATTTTGAGCGTTACCGGTTCCGGCGCCTTCTCCGCCGGCTTCGTCGTCTGGGCCGCCCCTCCCTCCGGGCTTTTCGTTCCCGTGGACGCTCCAGAGCAGCCCGCGAGCAGGAGAAATGCGGATACAACCGAATACGCAACCGTTTTCTTCATCGTCTCCATTCCTTTCGTCTCCATTTTTGCAACCGTTTACATAAAACTTGCTTGCCCTTCCTGCCTCCAAGCGTCAAACTTGGACAACAGGCTTGCCGTGCCGAGTCGCCGATCATTTCCGGCGTCAGCGGAAGCTTGCTCTCTTGCCGGATAAAGCGTCCCCTTTCTGCATTGCTATGGTAAGGACCGGCTTCCGTTGCCGGTGCCAGTCTTGTTCCCTCGGTGAGACGAATGTGCTACTCGTAAACCATTGTTTATAAGTGAACCAATATGCAAGGAATTTTGGTTGTATTTGATAAAACAAAATCATCTGGTTCACTTTTGATTATATTTTCCACTTTTCGATCTGTCAACGAAATATTTCGGCGCATAAATTCAAATAATCGTCCCTAGCGATCACGGGATTCTTATGCCGAAGCACACTTCAATAGGATGGACTTGCGTTCGAATAGCGGATATGTTTAATTATAAGTATACCAATCAGATCATTGTACGCTCTGCCCTTGACTGTATGGCGACAATAGCCGGAGGAATTACGATCATGCCGAAACGGACGACTTCCAGAAACCGCTTGGACGAAATGGTGGCTACGATACAAGAAGACATTTTGACGGGGAGACGGGCCGAAGGAGAGTTTCTCCCTTCCGAGCTGGATCTCGGCGAACAATATTCGATCAGCAAAAATACGGTGCGCAAAGGGCTCGACCGGCTTGTTGCCGACGGCTTCATCGAGAAAGTGCCGCGGATCGGCGCCCGCATCATCCGCAAAAAACAGCCAACGGGCGAAGTGCTCCGTTTCGGCTACTACCCGACATTGGATGCGGAAGTGCAGCTGCTGGAGCTGGTAAACAAGTTCAACGAAGAGAATCCGGACATCCAGGTCGAGCCGATTCCCGTCAGCTATCCGCGCAATCATGATGGGATAGGGAAATATTTGAACGAAAGCATGTACTTCGACGTGCTGACCTTCAACATGTACAATTACGAATATGTCCGCAGCGACGCCCCCGAGAAAAGCTTTCTCGAGCCGCTCGCCGCCCGCGACGATATGTATCCGTTCCTATGCGCCCCGTTCTCGAGCGGCGGGCGCCAATATGCGCTCCCTTTCGTCTTCACGCCTGTCGTCTTGTGCTACAACAAAGAGCATTTTCGCGAGGCGGAGCTATCCGAGCCTCACAGCGGCTGGACGTGGGACGATTTGAGCGAGGCCGCCGACAAGCTGTCCGCAGGCTATGACCGGCTCGGCTTCTATTTTCACCTCATGTCGGAGAACCGCTGGCCGATCTTCCTGCTGCAGAACGGGGTGCGGTTCGAGAGAAATGAAGAAGGCAAGTACAAGCTGCGCGATCCGCTCATCCGGGAAGCTTTCCAGACATGTATGAATATTGTCAGCAAACATTTCCCGTCCCACCTGTCGGAGAACGACTCCGATGCGGTAACGCTGTTTTTGCGCGGCAAGGCGTCGATCATCATGGCCAGTTACTCGTGTCTGAATGCACTGAAGGGAGCAGACTTCGAATACGATGTCGCGCCACTCCCCCATCTGAAGGAGCTGAGAACGATGCTCGTCATCATCGGGCTCGCGATCAACAAAACGTCGATGCACAAGCAAGCCGCAAAACGATTCGTCGATTATTTGCTGTCGTACGAAACGCAGCTCCACATCCGCCGCAATACGCTCAACCTGCCGAGCGTGAAGCGCGCCGCCGAATGGATCGGCGAAGAAGCCGGACGCCGGCCTTACCGGTACCACATGTACCGGGAGCTCGTCCATACGTTCCGGCTGTCCTCGGACTTGAACTGGTCGACGAGCGAAATGATGGCGATCCGCGACGAATTGCGCTACTATTGGTCCGGGCTCGACGATCTGGATACCGTTCTCGAAAGGCTGGAGGAGAAGCTATAATTTTGCATAAGAAAAACGTCTATCGACGTACTTCAAGGATGAGCGACCGCGATTTAGAGGAAGTTTTTCTTGGTATACAATTTATTCTTTTCGTTCAAAGGTCCGAAAATTTATAAATTCTATAGCGTTCAAAAACAAACGGAGCCGCTTATGCGCGCTCCGTTCTTTCTTAAGTGTGCCTTGCATACATGTACCGAGCCGTGATCCGGCACTTTTGAACCGTTCCCGCTCCCGCAACTGGAGAACATGCCGTTACTTTTTCGATTTCTTAGCTTCCTCGGGTAGTTAACTGGAAAACCTGCAGCATTTTTTATCGAATTTGCTAATTGGGCCCGATTCCGGCGAATATAGCTGCAGGTTTTCCCGTTAAACCGACCGACATCGCAAAATTCAGCGAATTTTACTGCATGATTTCCATTTGTTGTTCACTGACTTCCCGGAGAGGAAACGGTCTTTATCATGTTTGCAATAGCACCCGTACCCTGCACGCTGCGGCTGTCAGGCTCTAGGCTGGAAATGCTCCATCCCCATCTGTATGCCCCGCAGCTCGGTCGGCGAATACCCGTGCCATTTCTTGAACTGCTTGGAGAAGTGGAACGGATCGGCGAATCCTACGGAGGCGGCGATCTGGGATACGGTAAGCGGCTCCCGAAGCAGCTGTACGGCGCGCTCCATGCGCAGCTTCAGCAAATATTGCGCCGGGCTCCATCCGGTCGCCTTCTTGAACATTCTCGATAAATACGCCCGGTGATACCCGGTCTCTTTGGCCAGCTCCCCGATGGAAACCGGCCTGTGGTACTGCAAAACCAACCAGCGAACGGCGAGCCCGATTCTTCGATTCAGCTCCGCGTCAGCCGGACTTTCTCCCGTTCCCGCCGGATGCGGCGCCGCCGCCCGATCCGCGATCTCGGCGAATATTTGCCGCAAGTAGGCTCCCGCTCTCAGATCGCAGCCCGCTCTGCCCGTAGAGAGCGTAGTTTGAGTCCGGCCGAACAAGGCTTGCAGCCTGTGCATTCCCGAAACGTCGGCTACCGGAGCATCCGGGGTAATTCCCAGCTCTCCGAGCAGAACATCCGCCTCTTTCCCTCGGAAGCCGATCCATCTGTAGCTCCACGGCTCGGCTTCGTCGGACAAATAGCCGGACAACTCCCCCGGAAATATAAAAAAACAATCTCCCGCTTTCAACTCGCGCCGCTCCCCCCTGCAGGTGTAGCTGCCTTTGCCCGAGACGACCAAGTGCACCAGATGATAGTCCAGTACATGGGGTCCTACCCGATGCAGCGGCGGAGTTTGATTGCTGCCGGCGAATAGTACGGTCAGCTCCCCGGGTCTCGGGAACGGATTGATGGCGACACCGTATCGTTCCGTTTTCATTGGTTCAACCCTTCCCGCTTGTCGATCTTATCGACTATCATTGTACATCGAGAACCGGTTCCTGTGGACCTCCCATTTGTTGCCGTTCCCGCCTCGCTTATCCATGGCGCCGTCTGTTCGTTCAGGTTACATTTCTCCATGTCCAAGTCATCATTGTCTATGGCTGTATGCACAAGCCGTGACGTATGATTCCAATAGACTAACCGGCATATGGCTTACAGCAATTACTGTCAATCATTCTTCGGGAAGGTGTCCGTATGAAATTAAACGAAACGGTACATTTCGGCAAGGCAGCCGTCAAAGTCATTTGTGCGGATCGAACTTACCGCGACAGTCAAGCATCGGCGGAAGTGGCGGAAGGCGGGACGATTTACAGATGGGATTCGGTGTCCGCAGCTTTGGAGAGCGATGACAAGGGCGTATGCAGCGTCTCGCTCGGCAACGACGGTCCGGAAACGCTGCACCTGCAGCGCATTTGCATCGAGTGGCCCGCTGGATGGTTTACTCCCAGGCCGGACGCCCGGGACTATGTGCAGCTATACCATTCGCGGGATTTCTCCAAGCTTTCCGGCGTTCGCCCCGTTCACCGTCCGAACGGATGGTCGGACCCGGCCGACGCTTCCGGGATGGTTACCGTATTATCCCGGCGCGACGGCGGGGGCGCTCTTCTGATCGGCGCATTGCCGCCTTACGGCGACTGCTTCGTTGACATCCCCGTGCTCCATGAGAAGCCGCATCGCGACGGCGCGTTCGGTATCGGCATTCATCTTCATTCGCCGAGGCGGTTCGCACCCGGGCGCCGGGAAACGCTGGCGAACCTGATCGTGCTGGAGGGCCGGGACGGCGCCGAGCTGTTGGGGCAGTACGCCAAGTTTGCCCGCGAAAGGCTTGCCGGAAAGCTTCGTTTCCAGCCTCGCGCCTCCGGCTGGAATTCGTGGGATTATTACGCAGGCGCGGTCCGGCAGAGCGACGTTCTCGACAATGCGAAGGATGCACGAGAACGGTTCGGCGATTCGCTCCGTTATATGGTCGTCGACGAAGGGTACGAATGCCAGTGGGGAGTATGGGACGGCGGGTGGAAGTTCACGGATGGGTTGGCCGATCTTTGCGCGCAAATCAGACAATCCGGTTATGAGCCGGGAATATGGACGGCACCGCTCATGGTGAACGTGTATACTCCGCTTTACCGGGACCATCCCGATTGGTTCGTGAGCGACGGGCAGGGCAATGTGTATTTGAGAAACCTCGGCTACGGCAGCATGGCCCAGCTCGATATTACCCATCCCGAGGTCGTATTGCATATCGGAGAACAGTTCAGACGGCTTCGCCAAGCGGGATTTACGTATTTCAAATGCGATTTTACACAGCTGCTTCTCGGCGCATCCTCGTTCGCCAACCCTGCCATGTCGCATGCCGGGATGATTCGCAAGCTGTTCGAGGTCATCCGCGGCTCGATCGGCGACGATGTCTACCTGTTGGCATGCGGAGCGCCGTACGAAGCCGTCGCAGGGGTGGCGGACGCGCATCGCACGACCGGGGACATCCATAACTATTGGAGCCAAATCCGTCAAAATATACGTTCGATGCTGGCACGGTGGTGGATGCAGGACGCCTTCGGCAATACCGATCCCGACTTTGCAATAGTCCGCTGCGGCGAAACATCGGACGATACCGCTTTCAACCGTCGGCAAGGGCAAAATCCGTGGAGCGCGGGCGCAAACTGGTGCAGCGGCCGCCAAATGAATCTCGAGGAAGCCAAGACGCTGCTGCTCGCCTGCCTGCTTACCGGCGGAGACCTGATTCTCGGAGACGCTCTCGGCAAGCTGAACGCCACCGGCACCGAGCTGCTCGCCCGCATTCTTGAAGTTACGGTATCTCCGGGCATACCGGTCAATATGTTCGGGCATGACGGTGACGATCTGCCGATCGTAGTGGCCAAAAGCGGCAACCGAAAGCTGCTGGCTTTGTTCAATCTCAGTGACGATTACCGTGTGCAGAAGCTGCCCGAACCGTTTCGCCAGGGAGCCGGCGCCGGCGAATGGGTCGAATTCTGGAACGGCGAGCCGTGCGGGCCGTCTCCGACCGGCGAGATTGCGCTCGCGCCGCGTAGCGCTCGGGCATGGTTCGTGTCTGCGTAAGGAACAGATTCGCAAGGAGCGACCAGTCTAGGCATAGCGGCAAAAACGCCCTTAAGCAGCGGGAATTACCGGCGCATAAAAATAGAGGAAAAAAATCCACCTATTCCCGGCATTTAGCCCGATTCACCCGGTAGACGGGCAGCTAAATGCCAAAATAAGATCATTTTTTTCCTCTATTGCTTCAAAACCATAAAAGTGAGCGGAATAAGGACATAAATTTCCGCTATTCCGGTCTTCCCCGCGAAGCCGAAATCAGTCAGCGGCGAAAATTCCATTCGCCGCTTCCGTATTTTTCCGCAGCCAACCGGGCAGCCAACTCCTTCTCATATTCGGTCAGCTCCCCCTCCACGAGACGGACGCCAAGCCCTTCGCCGATTCCGTCATGAAATGCCGCTTCCGCTTGCGCATACGTCACGGTCGGCTTCCCCATCGCCCGGCAAATGTCGCCGATCGCTACGGCCTTCGTATGGAACGACTGCTTCAGCCGTTCCTTCACCCGTTCGTTCGAGAAACGAAGCAGCGAGAAAAGCTGATCCACATCCATCTCGAGCAGGATCGACCCATGCTGTAAAATGACCCCTCTCGATCTCGTCTGGGCGCTCCCGGCGATTTTGCGCCCTTCGACGACGAGCTCGTACCAGGACGGGGAGTCGAAGCAGGCGGCCGATCCGGCGGTAGAGGCATACTTCGCTTTCTCTTCCTCCGCCCCAAGGTTAACCATCTCCGCGCGCAGTCCCAAATTGCGGAACCCGCACAGCAGCCCTTCGCTTAATACGCGGTAAGCCTCGTTCACGGTCGTCGGCATGTCGGGGTAATCTTCCGAGACAATCATGCTGTACGTAAGCTCGCGATCGTGCAGCACCGCCCGTCCGCCCGTCGGCCGTCTGACGAAGCCGATTCCTTGCTTGCGCAGCTCCTCGAAATCAACCTCGTCCTCCGCCCGCTGGAAGTAACCGATCGACAGCGTCGCCGGCTCCCAACCGTAGAACCGTACCGTCGGCGGCGTCTTCCCTTCGCTGTGCGCGATCAGCATCGCTTCGTCAATCGCCATATTGTCGGCCGGCGTGCCGTTGCCCGACTTTATAAATCTCCAGACCGTCTCCGGCATGGATTCTTCCCCCTCTCGGCAAATCGCAGACTTCAATATGAATAAAAAAAGAGCCCCGCAGCCAATCCCGCGGGTACTCCGTGTACAAGCAAGCTGTTCTATTTATCCTACTACTTTTCACCCGGAATTACAAAGTTCGTTAACCGCAAGTACAGTTCAGAACCGGCTTACGGGCCGCTTGCGCTTCGTCCAGCCGTTTCACTACGGTCGTGTATGGCGCGTTTACGACGAGCTCCGGATTTTCTTCGGCTTCCTTGGCGATTTGGATCATCGTATCGATGAAAGCGTCGAGCGTTTCCTTGCTCTCGGTTTCCGTCGGCTCGATCATGATGCATTCCTCGACGTTCAACGGGAAGTAGATCGTCGGCGGATGGTAGCCGAAATCGAGCAGCCGCTTGGCGATATCGAGCGTACGCACGCCGAGCTTCTTCTGCCGTTTGCCGGACATGACGAACTCGTGCTTGCACGGCCGGTCGAACGGCACGTCATAGTGGGGCGCGAGCCGCTTCATCATGTAGTTGGCGTTCAGGACGGCGTTCTCGGATACTTGGCGCAAGCCTTGGCCGCCAAGCGTACGGATGTACGTATAAGCCCGCACGAGGATGCCGAAGTTGCCGTAAAACGCCTTGACGCGTCCGATCGATTGCGGATAGTCGGAATCCAAATAATACGTGCCGTCTGCTCTGCGCGCAACATTCGGAGCCGGCAGGAAGGGGACGAGCTTCTGCTTCACGCCGACCGGACCCGCGCCGGGACCGCCGCCGCCGTGAGGCGTGCTCATCGTTTTGTGCAAATTCAAGTGAACGACGTCAAAGCCCATGTCGCCCGGACGCGCGATGCCGAGGATAGCGTTCGAGTTGGCGCCGTCATAGTACAGGAGGCCGCCCGCTTCATGAACGATGCGTGCGATTTCGACGATTTGCTCCTCGAACAAGCCGAGCGTGTTCGGGTTCGTCAGCATGAGCGCCGCCGTATCGGAGCCTACCGCCGCCCGGAGCGCATCGAGATCGACAAGTCCTCTGTCGTCAGATTTGATCGTGATCGTATCGAAGCCCGCAACCGTCGCGCTGGCCGGGTTCGTGCCGTGCGACGAATCGGGAACGATTACTTTCGTCCGCGTCTCGCCGCGGCTCTCATGATAAGCGCGGATCAGCATAAGGCCGGTCCACTCCCCGTGAGCTCCTGCGGCAGGCTGCAGCGTTACCCGGTCCATGCCGGTAATTTCCGCCAAGTCGTTTTGCAGCGTATACAGCAGCTCCAACGCGCCTTGGATCGATTCCTCCGGCTGGTATGGATGAATTTTCGCGATACCCGGGAATCTCGCCACGTCTTCGTTAATTTTCGGATTATATTTCATCGTACAGGAGCCGAGCGGATAGAAGCCGTTGTCGATCCCGAAGTTCCGTCTCGACAGCGCCGTATAGTGGCGCATAACGTCTACCTCGTATACTTCCGGCAGCTCGGCCGGCTTCGTGCGCAGCAGCTTCTGCGGAATCAACTCTTCTACCGGCGTCTCGGGCACATCGCATTCCGGCAGCGAGTAAGCGACCCGGCCCGGCTTGCTCAGTTCGAAAATCAAAGCCTTGTCGTGCTTCACCGGCCGCTGTTCCTGCGCTTCCGCCAGTTTCGTTTCGATCGTGCTCATAGCAGCTCCTCCAATCTGTCGGCAAACTGTTCGATATCTTCTTTGGTCCGCTGCTCCGTAACTGCGACCAGCATGTGGCCTTTCAGCTCGGGATAGTCGCGACCGAGGTCGTAGCCGCCGATAAAGCCATGCTCCAGCAGCTTGGAGTTGATCGTTCCTACATCGGCGTCGTCGCCCAGCTTCACTACGAATTCATTGAAGAACGGCGATGCGAAAGCAACCTCAAGCTTGTTGCGGGCACCGATCATTTTCGCCGCGTAATGCGCCTTTTGAATGTTCAAGCCGGCTACGTCGCGGATGCCTTCCTTGCCCAATGTCGACAAATAAACCGAAGCGCACAGTGCAAGCAGCGCCTGATTCGAGCAAATGTTCGAGGTCGCCTTCTCGCGGCGGATATGCTGCTCGCGCGCTTGCAGCGTCAGCACGAAGCCGCGTTTGCCGTCGCGATCGACCGTCTGGCCGACGATCCGGCCGGGCATGCGGCGCATCCATGCGTCGGATACCGCAAAATAGCCGCAGGAGGGGCCGCCGAACGAAGCCGGAATGCCAAACGGCTGCGTATCGCCGACGACAATATCGGCGCCGAGCTTGCCCGAAGGCTCAAGCAGGCCGAGCGACATCGGGTTGCAGCTTACGACGAGCAAACCGCCCGCCCCGTGGATGATCGGCTCAATCGCCGCCACATCCTCGATGCAGCCGAAGAAGTTCGGCGATTGCACGATGATTGCGGCCGTATCGGCGCCTACTGCGGACATAAGCTCATTCAGGTTCGTCACGCCGTCGGTATAGCCGACCTCGATCACATCGAGGTTCAATCCGCGTGCCGTCGTCCGCAGAATAGCCCGCGCTTCCGGATGCACCGCACGGGATACGACGATTTGGCGGCGCTTCGTCGCGCCGTGCGCCAAAGCGCCCGCTTCGGCAAGCGCCGTTGCGCCGTCGTACATCGAGGCATTCGCGACCGTCATGCCGGTCAGCTCGCAAATGTAGGATTGAAATTCGAAAATGGCTTGAAGCTCGCCTTGCGAGATTTCCGGCTGATACGGCGTATAAGCTGTATAAAACTCCGATCGGGAGATGACGTGATTGACGACTACGGGCAGATGATGATCGTACATGCCTGCGCCCAGGAAGCTCGCGTACCGGTCAAAATCGGCATTGCGGCCGGAAAGCGTGCGCATATGGCGAAGCATCGCCTGCTCGTTCAGTGCCTCGGATATGTTCAGCTCGCCTTGGTAGCGGACGCCAGCCGGTATGTCGGCGAACAATTCGTCGACGGAGGCGACGCCGACAGCCGCGAGCATGTCCTTGCGGTCTTGCTCGGTCATCGGTAAATAGCGGTGTTTCATCGCTTGATGCTCCTTTCGGGATATGAAGCTGCTGCATGTTTTTCTTGCACTAAGAACCGGTTGAGTGGATGGTCGTTCATTAAGGTACATTTGAACACTATCCGAGCTCGAACGGGCGGTTTCGGAGCAAATAAGGTACATTTGAACGTTATTCCGCCCGCCTTCTTGCTTTTAAGCTTTCGGACGCTTGTAGAAAGGCGTCGGCACGACTTTCGCCCGCAGCTTCTTGCCGCGGATTTCGACGAGCACCTCGGTGTCGTTCGCCGTAAAGGCGGTCTCGATCAGCGCCAAGCCTACGTTGCGCTTGAACGTCGGCGATTGGGTACCTGTCGTCACTTCGCCGATAAGGCGTTCCCCATCCGGCGAATAAACCGGATAATGCGCGCGCGGAATGCCCCGGTCGATCATCTCGATGCCGACGGATTTGCGCGGCAAGCCTTGCGTCTTCTGTGCGGCCAGCGCATCGCGGCCGATAAAGTCGCCTTTGTCCAGCTTCACGAAGAAGCCGAGACCCGCCTCCAGCGGGCTGATGTCCGCGGACAGCTCCTGGCCGTACAGCGGCAGACGCGCCTCGAAGCGGAGCGTATCGCGCGCGCCCAAGCCTACCGGCTCCAGACCATGCTCACGGCCCGCATCCAGCAGAGCATCCCACAACCGGATGACATCCTTGGCGCTTACATACAATTCGAAGCCGTCTTCGCCGGTATACCCGGTTCTCGACACGAGAGCGTGCACTCCGTCGACAACTACGTCCGGCAAGAATCGAAAGCTTCGCAGCTCGCCGATCGGGGCTTCGGTCAGCTTGGATAATACCGCTGCCGCAAGCGGACCTTGCAGCGCGAGCAGCGACGTATCGTCGGATACGTTCTCCAGCTTCACATTTCCTTCAACGTGCTCTTCAAGCCACGCGAAATCTTTCTCGATATTCGAAGCGTTGACTACAAGCATGAACCGGTCGCCGGCCAGCTTGTATACGAGCAAATCGTCCACCACTCCGCCGTTCGGATAGCAAAGCAGGCTGTACTGGGCTTGATTTGTCTCCAGCTTGGACAGATCGTTGGTCGTGACCTTCTGCAGAAACGATTCCGCATCCGCTCCCGTTACCCAAAACTCGCCCATATGCGACACGTCGAACAGACCGGCCCGCTCACGCACCGCGTCATGTTCGTTCTGAATTCCGCCGAATTGCACCGGCAAGTCCCATCCGCCGAAATCGATCGTTTTCGCTCCATGCTTGGCATAGACCGGGAAAAGCGGAGTTTGCTTCAAAGACGTCATACGTTCACCTCGTTGGGAAGGTATTCATTTCGCCCCGTTCACCGGGGGAGTTTGACTTAGTTTTCCTCCATGCGGCCATTTTCACTCCGGCGATGCGAGACGCAAAAAGGACACGGCAAAACGAAGCACGCTTACCGCAGCAAGCATACGTCCTTTTGCCCTGTCCTTGTACCTGAGAGTTCCCTAAGCGCCGATAAAGTTGTTGCCGCCGCAAAGTTACCCCTTGGGTGGTCCGCTTCCCGTCCTGGCCGCATAGTGGGCCTGGAGGGTCGAACGCTCTCCAGAGATGCGTCCGGATCAAGTCCTTTTGCCTGAGAGATTCACCGCTTGAAGCGGCTTACTCCTTCGGCGCCGCCTTCCCTCCCCGTCCGATGCGCGCATCGTTTACCCCGGGGTGAGAGGCAATCTCTCCTTGAACCTTCATCCGCCGTATTCAGTTGCCGATTACCTACACCATTTTACATGATTCGAGCCGTCTCGGAAAGGGGAATTTTTCCGAGTAAACGGAAAATCGGTCAAACCGCGGTTAGCGGAAAGCCGGTTCGTCCCGCCATATCGGCAAACCGCCCTCTTCCGACGGCTTCGTTATGTTTCCCCATCAATTGGTTAATACTAGATGCTATGCCCCCGAAAGTGGCGGAGACGCAAGGAGGATACGCGAATGATTTCGGCATCAACGGAACACGTACGCAGCCTGAACGACCATCTGAACATCCATTTCGACCGTTCCTGGTTCGAAGAACTGGAAGCGCGCGTCCACAAAAACGGTCCGTGGGACGACTGGACGATGTACCAGCTCGCCTGCGAAGCCGAGCAAGCCGGATTGATCGCGAGCTTCGACGATCTCCTATGCTTGCCGCATATCCGGCAGCTCAAGCCGCTCCCGCACCAGATCGATACGGCCAAAAAGGTGCTCTACGAAATGCGGGGTCGGGCGATTCTCGCCGACGAGGTCGGGCTTGGCAAGACGATCGAGGCCGGACTCATCATCAAAGAATATTTGATCCGCGGGCTCGTCCGCAAAGTGCTCATTCTCGTACCCGCCTCCCTTGTGCTCCAATGGGTGCGCGAGCTGAACCAGAAGTTCGGCATCCCCGCCGTGGCGCAGAAGAAAGAATATATGTGGACCCAATACGATGTCGTCGTCGCCTCCATGGATACGGCCAAGCGCGATCCGCACCGCGAAATCGTGCTGAACCAGGAATACGATATGCTCGTCGTCGACGAAGCCCATAAGCTGAAAAACAAAAAGACAACCAACTACAAGTTCGTCCAGGAGCTGCGCAAAAAATATTGCCTGCTGCTGACGGCGACCCCGGTCCAGAACGATCTGGGCGAGCTGTACAACCTGATCACCCTGCTTAAGCCGGGACAGCTTGGCGGTCAAGGCCACTTCGCCGCCAACTTCGTCGTGGACAAGCGGCTGCCCAAAAACGAGGACAAGCTTCAAGAGGAGCTGTCCAAAGTGATGATCCGCAACCGCAGAGGAGACGGCGAGCTACAATTTACTTCGCGTATCGTCAAAAACATCCCGCTCACGCTTTCTCCCGACGAGCAGGCGCTCTATGACGGAGTATGCGATTTCGTGAAGGGCCGATACCAGGATGCCCGGGGAGATATCGGCAGCATGCTGTCCCTCGTGACGCTGCAGCGGGAAGTATGCAGCAGCCGCGACGCCGTGTTCCTGACACTGGTCAACCTGTTCAAAAAAATGGCGGAGGATTCTCCGCTGAGGCCGAAAATATGGGAGCTCGTCGAGCTGATCCGCAGCATCAAATCGAATACGAAAGCCGAGAAAACGTTGGAGCTGATCCAAAATATAGGCGACAAGACGATCGTCTTCACCGAATATCGGGCTTCTCAAGAATATTTGCTCCAATATTTGAAGCAGCATAACATTGTCGCCGTTCCTTATCGGGGTGGGATGAACCGGGGTAAGAAAGATTGGATGATGGACCTGTTCAAAGGCCGCGCTCAAGTGATGGTCGCAACCGAAGCCGGCGGTGAGGGCATCAACCTGCAGTTTTGCCACCATGTCGTCAATTTCGATTTGCCATGGAATCCGATGCGGGTCGAGCAGCGGATCGGCCGCGTTCATCGGCTCGGGCAAACGGAAAACGTGCAAATTTTCAACTTGTCGACGGTCGGTACGATCGAGGAGCACATTTTGTCGCTGCTGCACGAGAAGATCAACATGTTCGAAATGGTAATCGGAGGGCTCGATACGATTCTCGAGCGGTTCGAGAAGAAAACGTCGCTCGAATCGAGCTTGTTCAAAATGTGGGCGGAATCGAAGTCGGAGCAGGACATGCGTGTTAACCTCAACCGGCTCGGCGACTCGTTCCGTTCGATCCGCGACGAAGTGGAGCAGGAGCGCGGGCAGAAGGCTCATATCGGAGCCATCTTGAATGCCGTCGGACAAACCATAGCACCGGATGCGGAGGTAAGCTCTTGAATACGAAACAAATCCAAAAATTCGCGCTCCGTTATTTGGATGCGACAGGCTGCCACGTCATCGAGAAGCACCCCGCCTACGTTACGGTGAAGCTTTCGCCGGAGGCGGACAAACGCTTGACGAACCGTTCGTATTACTGGGGCTTCGTAGAGCGGACGGGAGCCGTCCCGGAGACGATGACGTTTACGTTTATTTTCGATCCGGACAAAGTGCGGGCCGAAGCGGAAGCCAAAGCCGCCCAAGAAAGAAGCCAGCCGTCCGCCGCGACGCCTCAAGTGCTTGGACCATCCGGTCAGCCGCTCGGTCAATCGGGCGATTCCATTCTCGGCCGGTATTTCGGCGTAACCGCAGGCGGGAGCGGCACCGGCACATTCGGACCAGGCCGAATTCCGCGGGAAGAAGTAACGTTCGGAAGCAAACGACTGCTGCAGCTGTTCGATGCGGTGAAATCGACCGGCAAGCATGTTCAGCTGTTCGAGGAGCCCGATCCTGCCACGCGGACCGCCCCGGGCTCGTCCGGTTACAACTCTTACCTGTGCGTCAACATGAAGATCGAGCTCGAGTGCGACATGAAGCGGGACGAGCTTCATTCGATCGGGGTCGATTTATCGACCGGCGAGCTGCATGAATCGTTTCACGAAACGATCTCGGGCAAGAAGCTCACCCCCCGGCTCCCGCCGAACGTATATATCGCGCGTCCTGCCGTCACTCTGGCCCGGGCCCGCACGATTGTCGAGCAGCATGCGGAGAAAATGCTGAAACGGTACGATCACAATTGGGCCGCGAAAGCGCATCAGCGATTGAAAGACGAGCTCGAACGAGTCGACAGTTACTATGAAGACGCCGTGAAAGGGCTGGAGGAAGAGCCGAGAAGGGAGGCCGAGGAGCAATGGAGCAAGCGCCGGGAGGAGCTCGATTGGCAATACCGGCCGAGAATCCGCGTTTCTGTCGTAAACGGCGGTCTTTTTCATCTGAAACGCCCTTGAACGGCATGAACTGACGAATCCCGCTAAAACTTCTCAAAAAAACAGCCAAAAAAAAGCCGGCTGTCTGACAGGAAGCAACAACATTTTTTGGGCATATTCGTTACAATGAGTGCATATCTTAATATACACCGCCCTCGCCTCAACGGATGCCCCCGAATTCAAATACGGCAGGTGATGACTAATGCACCGATGGCTGCTAGCGGTGGCGGCTCTCTTTCTCGGAGTCGGGTTGATGTTCTTCCGCGCGTACGACAGCGCGGCGCTGCAACAAAAGATGGAAACGCATCCATCGGCTTTGGCCGCTGAACCGCACGGGCTTCCCCTTACAGGGTTGTCCTCAGAACCCGGGACGATCGACTCTAATGACACCGTATCGCTCGATACTCAAATCGAGGCTTGGATCCGATCTCTTTCAGCCGAGGAAGCTTTCCGGCATTGGCAAGGCGCCCGATGGTCCCGCTATCCGCTCGGACCCGGGATGCACGGATGGCTCGTTCTTCTTCACAAGGACGGCAAGGAAATCGGCTATCTTGTAGTAGGGGCGACGGAAGACGGCAAGCTGAGACTTACCGAATACGGCGCCGGCGATAACCCCCTTTTCAGCATGAATACGCTGTATCGTTCTTTGATACAGCTTGAACTCATACATCCCGATACCGACTTGGCCTATTATTTGAAGTCTTCCCCGACCCCTCCCGAACGTCTGTATTTCAGCCCGCTTCACGCCGTTTGGAAATTGCAGCACGAGAGGGAATCGATCTTTTTGGACGCGAAGACCGGGGAGCGGCTCCCTTTGTCCGCACAAAGCTTCCAGCCGCTTCAACCTTTCAACCCCGCCGCCGCATTGCCGGAGGCGATTCCTAAGCTGGCCCGATCGATTGCGATTTCACCGTTCGATCCTTTCGATAACACGTACTGGATCAGCGATACACCGCTTCCTGTCGCATCCGCGCGAGACTTACTCGCCATGATCGGCACGGAAAGCCCATCCGTCACCTTTGCGGCCAACCTGTACGGCAAGACCGTGCTTGTACCGCTGGCCGTAACCGGTTATCACGACTGGAGCGGCAGCACACCGTACATCCGTCTGGAGCAGGAAGGCGAACGGTATGTTCCGTTCGACGTATTGATGCAATACGGCTCCTTTCATCGGCAGCGGATCAGCACATTTTCCTAACTTTCGGTATTTCTCCTCCTCTTCCCATAGAAAACACCCCATCAAATCCGTATTACGGATCGGGGTGTTCTTTTTTGCGTTTCCGCTGCTTCCACCAGATCAGGACGGACAATGGAACCATGCCGAACCAGCGCACCTGCCACGGCTCCCTCGTGCTTCTGTACAGGCTGCGCTGCTCCTTGCGCACGTCTGCAGGCATATCCATGTATGCGACAACTTTCTCGGTCAAATATTTGATGTAGTCGTCGGTTTTGATCGCCATGCGCTTCTTCACCTCCCGGTACGCGAACAGGAAGCTGTATATAAGCTGAACAAATGATTAAACGGCCATTGCATTACGAAAAAAAATCACCTTGCCGCTTCAGACAGATGGTAGAAACTCAAAGCCAAAACTCGCTGCAAGATGATTCCTTTTCTCCATTTCATTAGGACAAATCAGGCAGTTTCTTGTTCAGCTTATGCAAGCTTTTTTTGCCGCGAATGCCCGTATTTATTATTTCCTAATCGGTGGCTGCGTATACATCAAATTTGGCTATCCTTTTTTCTTCTGCTCCTCCGCTTGCTTCGCCTTCGTCAGCTCGATCTGCCCTTTCTCCTGAATCGCCTGAAGCGCCTCGTCGATCGTTTTTCGTCCTTCCAGAGCCTCTTTGAACTCCGCCTCGGCGATTCCGTATAATTGCCCGATGAACGCCGGGGGGATGTTCGCCATCGCTTTGTTGAATGCTGCGCTGTTCCCTTTTATTTTATAAAACGCTTCGATATTCCGTCCTTCCGTATCTTTCAAATAAGAGGCCCGCGATGTGATGCTGCCGAACGCCGGCGTCTTCGATGTGACCCGCGCATATTCGTTGTCATTGATATATTTGACGAACTCCCAAGCCGCTCTTACGTTCGGAGATTGTGCGTTTACGGCAAATATTTGGTTGACGCTTAGCGAAGCGGTAGTGCCCGGATTTCCCGCATCGACCGGGACCGTCACAAGGTCCCACTGCGGCATATCGTCCCGAAGCGCCGTCTTCGCCTGACGCAAGCTGTCCAAATAATAAGTGCCGCTGATCATCATCGCCACTCTCCCCCCGATAAACGGGTCCTGCCTGTAAAAGTCCTCCATCGTTCCGCCACGGAACTGCTGGTTCGGATTTTGCCGGTATACGGCTTTCGATTTGTATGCATCCAGCCCGAGCTGCGCCGCCTGCTTCCAGCCGTCAGTCTTCATCGTCATCGTAAGGCTGTCCGGGTCAACGAAATTCAGTCCTTTCGTCGTGCCGATCATCGTCACCAGCCGATAAAGGCTGTCCAAATTTCCCAATCCAAAGCCGTAAGCTCGGGTCGCGTCGTCCCCCGTCGTAGGAAACCGTCTGGCCAAATCCAGCAGTTCCTCCCAACTCATCTCGTCTTTCGGGTAGGGGACGCCGTTTTTATCGAACAGCGACTTGTTATAAAACAACGCTTGCGAATTGAAGCTTGGAGCAAGCCCGTATAGCTTGCCGCCGCTTCGCGATTTGATCGTGTCGAGCACCGCCGGCAAAATGCCTGACAGATCGAACTTGTCCTGGCGGATAACCGGCTCCAGATCGTATAGCTTGCCGCTGTCCGCCATCCTCTCATATAGGTCCATGGATAGAATCAAAACATCCGGTTTCTGCTCGTCCAAGAATTTCTCATACTCCTTATTGAAGTCCGTGTCCGGGCCGTACTTGATTACGCCTTGCGTGGAAACGTACTGAATGTCGATATTCGGATATTTTACCGAAAATAATTGCCCATATTGCTGACTGAACATCCGTTCGTCCGTGGTGCTCACTACTTTAATCGTCGCCTTCTCGTCCTTGCCGAGCTCCTTCAGCTTGGCCTCCGTGCCCCCGGCACCGCATCCTGCAAGCATGACCGCCGCTGCCGTCAATGCTGCCGCTCCTCTGCTTATCCGCATTGCCAATGGTATCCCTCCACCTTCCATTCCGGCTATACCTATCATTCCGGATTCATAGACTTACAAATTCAGGATATCAAGGACGCTCCATAAAATCAAATAATTCCCATTTTAGGTCTTATTTCGGCGAATGTAATTCACACTACTTTTCGAACCTCGTCTTGCTTCCGAGAGAGGATAGAATTACATCAATTTTTAGTTCGATCTTGTATAGAACGATTACGGATGAAAACGGTACCATAAGCCATATAACCGTATGCGGAAGTAAATCCCGTCAAGATAGCGGTATGTTCCGCTCGGAAGGGAGGCGGCAGGGAATGCACAAACGATAGTGATAGAATACTTGGTCTATCATACGTGGGAATTCAGATGTGGAGGAGAATGGGAAGAGAATGGGAGGAGAAAGCGAACATGGCGATCAAGAAAGCAAGAAGCTCCAAAAAATAAACCGATTGGAGGAGTTCGAAATGTTGGATGAAAAAGATAGGCTCACGAATCCGGCGCGCGAGGAGATTGCAAGCCCGTCTGCTCTGCAAAGCAAGCTTAGCAGAAGAAAGCTTCTGGCTTCTTTGGGCACAACCGGTGCGGCTGCGATTCTGTTGAATAACAGCTTGTTCGCGGCTCAAGGCGGGAACGGCTCGACATTGATGGGGAGCGTATACGGGGCGGGCGGCGGAAACCCGAACGGATCGCTGTATTCCTCCAAGTGCCATATGACCACGATAGCCGGGCTTAGGACGATTCCGGCCCCCGATGCGAACACGCTTTACTTTGTTGCCGATTCCGGCAAGGAAGGCTGGTTTCTGTACGATCCGGGAGATACGGCGTCGGTAGACAACACGGGAACGGTTATTGTTTCCGCATCGGGCGCGCGGTACAAGCGGTTGATCGGAGACGAGCCCTTAAACGTGAGATGGTTTGGGGCCGCAGGCGACGGGAGCACGGATGATACGGCCGTCATCCAGCGAGCGCTGGACACTGTTCCCGCAAGCGGCGGAACGGTGCTGGTGCCGGATGGAGTGTACATGATCAATGCGCTCGTGGCATTAAAGCCGAATAGCAACACAATTTTGCTGCTGTCGCCCGGCGCCGTTTTGAAAGCGATTCCGAACGCGGCGAATTTGTACCATATTATCCATATTGTAAATAAGGACCATGTAACGGTGCAGGGCGGGACTATTTGGGGTGACCGGTATGAGCATCAGGCCGCCACCGGCGAGCATGGAATGGGAATTTCAATACGCAGCAGCCGGAACGTCACGATCCGGGACATCGTGATCAAGGACTGCTGGGGCGACGGGATCTACATCGGGATTGAAAGTGCGTCCAATAGGAGCTCGTGCGAGAATGTCAACATTTTGCAAGTGACGTGCGAGAACAACCGGCGGCAAGGCATGTCCGTTACATCCTGCATCGGCGGGCTCGCATTCGGCAGCCGTTTCAACAAAACAAACGGCGTAGAGCCCCAGAGCGGCATTGATATCGAGCCGAATGAAGGGGATGTCGTTCAAGATTTCTCTGTCGTCAATTGCATATGCAACGATAATCAAGGCAGCGGAATCGCCATCTACGGCACGACCGACGACAACGCCCGGGGCAACCTGCTCGAAGGAAACACATGCGACCGTAATCGCCGCGGGATTCAAGTTAGAGGCGCTTCCCATAATAAAGTGCTGTACAACAGCTGCAACGGCAATACCGAGATGGGAATCCGGATCGGCGGGAACAACCGGACCGGCAAAAACCAATACAATCAGTTCATCGGCAATACGGTGCTAGACAACGGGACAAAGGGGATCGTCGTGGAGGGAACGAATACGACGGATATCGGATACAACCTGTTTCAGCTCAATGTGTGCAAGGGGAACCAGAATGAAGGAATCAATCTTACGCACGCCCGGTACTGCCTCGTGGCCGACAACCGGTGTGACGGAAACCAGTTCGGCATTCGCCTGGTAGGGGCGACTTGTCAGTATAACGACATTTCCGGCAATCTGTGCGTCAGGAACCGGTACGGGGTTCAGCTATGGGAATCTTCTTACAATAAGCTGCAAGGCAATATATGCAATGATAATTTGCAAGCGGGCTTGTGGCTGCGAAGTCAGTCCCAGTCCAACCAAGTTTTATCGAATACATGCATCGGAAATAGTCAGGAAGCTCCTAACACATACGACAATATGCTCATCATGGAGCAGAGCAGTTACAATATGATCCAGATGAACACGGTCCGCAAAGGCTCGGGAACGATCCGGCCGAGGTATGGGCTGAATATAGCCGATGCGGCCAGCGCTCAAAACTTCGCGGTCAACAACGATCTGCTGAACGGAGGGGAAACGGCTTCATTCCAGAATGCCGGAACGGGGACGATTACGATATCTTCGAATCGGATGTGAGTCTTGACCCCGACCCGCTAAATGTAAAAGATGATGGAAAACCGTCAGAGCGCCCTCTGACGGTTCCCGTCCAATTTATCCAAGCTTCACGGCATTATCCGCCTGCCCGTTTTTCTTCGCCATGCCCCGCTGCGCCGTAACGAGCTTATAGTAAATCCCTTTCCGCTCCATCAGTTCGCTGTGCGTCCCGATTTCGGCCAGCTTGCCTTTATCCAGAACGAGCAGCCGGTCCGCATTCCGCAGCGTAGTCAACCGGTGGGCGATCGCCAACGTCGTCCGGTTCTTGGTAACCCTCTTGAGCGCTTCCTGGATCGCCGTCTCCGTATCGATATCGAGGGAGGCCGTCGCTTCGTCTAGGATAAGGATGCGCGGATTGTTCAGCACCGCCCTGGCGATCGCAAGCCGCTGTCTCTCGCCGCCGGAAATGTTGTTTCCGTTCTCCTCCAGCTTCGTGTCGTAACCGTCCGCCTGGCGAATGATGAAGTCGTGGGCGTTCGCCACCTTCGCGGCCTCGATGACCTCTTCCAGCGTAGCGTCAGGCTTGGAATAGCGAATGTTGTCCGCAATCGTCCCGCTGAACAAAAACGTTTCCTGGAGCACGACCCCGATCTGCGAACGCAAGTCTTCCTGCTTGATGTTCCGGATATCGACGCCGTCGATGCTTATGCTGCCTTCCGTAACGTCGTACAGTCTGGATACGAGGTTGATCAGCGTAGATTTGCCCGAGCCGGAATGTCCGACGAGACCGATCATTTCCCCTTGCTTCACATCGAAAGTAAGCTGCTTCAGAACCGGTTCGTACGATTTGTAGCCGAAAATGACGTCCTTAAACGATATCGCCCCGCGAATCGAATGCTTCACGGAAGCATGAGTATCAAGCACTTCCGGCTGCTCGTCGATGACGGAGAATACGCGGTCCACGGAAATAATCGCATTGGCCACCCATCGCGGCATAAACATAAGCCAAGCGATCGGCCCGAATATCATCGAGGCGTACATTGTAAATTGGATCAGTTCCCCGAGCGTCATCTGCTTGTCGAGAATCATGCTGCAGCCGATCATCAGTACGAGATATTGTCCCAGCTGGATCAAGTAGTTCGTAAAGGGCGACAAAATGCTGAACAGCTTCTCGCTTTTGTAGGAAGCGGCGGCGAAATCGCTGTTGAACTTTTTGAAGCGGCGTATTTCCCGCTCTTCCTTCCCGAACGCTTTCACAACCCGGATTCCGCTCAGCACGTCATGCAGAAACGAGCTCGCTTTGTCGTAAACCCTCCATTGCTTGTGAAACAGCTTCCACAGAACGTATTTCCAAATGTATACGTGCAGCACGGCAACGATCGGCGCAGGCAGCAGAACGACGCAAGCGAGTCGCCAATCCGCATGAAAGAGCAGGTAAGCAGCCGAGATGAGTATGATGCACTGGAAAATCGCCGTCGTACATAATTCCTGGATGAGGTGGCGGATCCGGTCCGTATCCGACGAGATCCGGTTCATCATGTCCCCGGCCCGCTGCGACGTCAAAAAGCCGAGCGACAAGTTTTGGATTTTATCATAAACCATCTTGCGCAAATCGGCGGCGATTCCCGAGCTTACGCTCGCCATAATCCGGCTCTTCGCTATGCCGAGCAGCTCTCCGAACAACAATACCCCGAGCATTCCGGCAAGAGCGGCAAAAAACATCTCGACGCTGGCGCTTTGCCCTTCGGGCGGCTGTAAAGCCGAGTTCACCAGCAGCTTCTGGAAATACGGACCCAATAAAGCGAGGCCGGCGGAGGCGAACAACACGGTCAGCCCGAGGCCAAGCCGTTTCCAATGCGATCTGGATACGAGGATCAGCCTCTTGAAAGCAGCGGCCTTGTTCATGCATCTCGGGCACACCCGCGTTCCCGGAATTAGCGCTCCCCCGCATTTGACGCAAGCGGCCTCTTCCTCATTGTTATAGATCCGGACCGGGCTGTTCGCGGCCATGTCGTTCAATATTTTGGCGATGTATCCGTAACGGGCCGCATGCTGCATCGTCACCCGGACGACAATCCGCTTCGAATCGTTCTCCGCCGCTTCTAGGACCGCATTGCCGATAAGCGGGACGATCTTGTATTCGCGCGCTTCCGCAATGACGCCGCTGTCCCGTACCTCGCCCTGTTCCACATAAGCCCACTTCTGATGCCCAATGACGAAATATCCCGGCGTCCGCTGTCCTTGAAGCGACAGGTCGGCAGGCACGCAGTAAGAAATATGCTCTCCGACGGCTTGCCGCGCCGCCGCTGAATCGCGTTCCGAGAGCGTGTAATTTAAGTTCATCTATACCTCCGCTTTCCCCCGCTGAAGATGCAATCGGTTACATGCACATTTCGACCATCCGGTATTCCTTGTCGCTTAGCCGGTCCAAATGGGGAATGATGAACCGGTTGCCGTCTACGTCGGAGACGAGAAGCCGGTTTTCCGACACCAGCTTTACGTGCCCCCCGCCGCTGCGAACCGTAAAGCGGCATATTCCCGCCGTCGTCTCCGTTTCCCAGTAGGAGTAGCCGAATTCTTCCTTGATTTTGACCACTTTCGTTATTTCCGGGGCGAAATACCGGATTGTTACCTGTTCCTCTAATAAATCGGCCGTCTCCTTCGGGAAGTCGTCAAGCGATCGGATCATCCCGATTTCTTTATTCTCGAACGTGCGGATCGAGAGATAGATCCGTTTGTCCGTGTGAGGGAACGAACAATGCACATAAACCGCGTCATGCTCTTTGCCGTCGACCGTCACGGCGAGCATTCGGCCTTCCGTCTTCCGGAACGACGCGCTCTCCGGCGTCAAATAGTTAATTTTCGCAGCCTCGGCCAAGTCGGATTGCTTTTCGTTATTTCCCTCGTGCCCGCTTGCGGCAAGCCGCTGTTTCTCTTTCCCGTCCGGACCGTTATCGGTTTCCGTTACCGCAGCCGTCATCGTCATGCGATGATCCCCTCTTTCATCTTCAATGCTTCGTCGTGCTTTTTCACGAGTCCGTGATACGCGCCTTCCTTGCTCATCAGCTCCTCATGGGTACCGGCTTCCACCACTTTCCCGTGATCCATGACGACCAAGTAATCGGCGTTTCTCAGCGTAGACAGCCGATGCGCGATGGCGATCGTCGTCCGGCCCTTGATCAGCGAATCGAGCGCTTCCTGAATTTGCAGCTCCGTCTCCGTATCGAGCGAAGCGGTCGCTTCATCCAGAATGAGTATTTTCGGATTGTGCAGAATGGCCCGCGCGATCGACAGCCGCTGCTTCTCCCCGCCGGACAAATTGTGTCCTCCGGTGCCGATAATCGTATCGTAGCCGTCCGGCAGCTTCTCGATATAATCGTGGGCATTGGCTATCTTCGCGGCATTTACGATATCGGCGATGGTGCAATCGGCATCCGCGTAGGCGATGTTCTCGGCAATGCTGCCCGAGAAAACGTAGACGTCCTGGGAGACGATCCCGATATTTTTGCGAAGCGATGCGGTCGTCAAGTCTTTGACGTTAATGCCGTCGATCCGGATCTCCCCTTCATTCACATCGTACAGCCGGGAAATGAGATTGACCAGCGTCGATTTGCCCGCTCCCGAATGTCCGACGATTCCGATCATCTGACCCGGCTTCGCCTGTATGGTGACATCCTTCAAAATCGCTTTATTCGGCTCGTATCCGAAAACGACGTTCGATACGCGAATATCGCCCTTCAACTCCTCCAGATGAATCGCATCGGGTTTCTCCGCGACTTCCGGGACGGCGTCCTGAATTTCGAATATGCGCTGCGCCGCGGACATGCAGTGCGACCACCAGTTGACGATGTTGTTCATGAACTGGATCGGACCGTAAAGCATATACATGTAATTCACGAAAGTCAAAACTTGCCCGAACGAAAACTGATCCTTCATGACCATCCAGCCGCCGAACGCCCAGATGAGCAGTCCGCCCATTTGCGTCAGCAGGTTCAGTACGGGAAATACGGTGCCGCCCAGCTTGTTGACCGTCTGCTCCGCATCGGAGAACGATATGTTGGCCCGTTGAAAACGCTCTATTTCGTTCTGCTCCTTGCCGAACGATTTGACAACGCGCGTACCGCGTATCGTGTCGCTGATGATCGAGTTCATCGCGCTGACTTTCCTGTGCCTTCTCCACGACAGCCGCCACAGCCTCGGGAATACCTTCCGGACGATGAAGAAGACGACCGGCAGCGGAATAAAGCAGAGCAGCGTCAGCTTCCAGTCCATAATAAGCAAAATAGCGGTAATGCCGATAATGTTCATCGCATTGACGATAAAGTACGACATGCCGTCCACGAAAAAGTATTGAAGCTCGGTGGCGTCGTTGTTTACCCTTGTCATCAGCTGTCCGGTCTGCTTCCTCTGGAAAAAGTTGAGCGACAGCCGCTGCATCGCGCTGAATACGGTCGATTTCAAGTCAAACGAGACGTTGGCCGCCAGCTTCGCATTGATCGCCCCGAACAAAATCCCGAACAACAAAGATAACGTGCGGAAACCGATGATGAGCAGGATCACGAGCCCGATCTTGCCGGCGAACGTCCCTTCCCCGCCCAGCGCCTGATCGAATAGCACCGTTCCTTGTAAATACGGAATGGCCAGGCCGGTCGCCGAATTGAGCAGCATGAACAGGACGATGAAGAAGATCGAGACTTTATAAGCCCCCGCGAAGGAAAGCAGCCTTGTGAAAATGGCGTGCTTCTTAATACATTTCGGACAAACTTGTCTGCCCTTCTCCGGATAGATCATCCCGCACTTCGGGCAGGAGCCTTGCCCCAGCTCTTCGTTCAGTTCGTGCGGATCGGGCTCTTCGTTCTTCTTCAGCTTGCCGAATATCGAGGCCAGCTTCGCCGCTCTGCTCATATGCCCGTTCGTAAAGGCCGCGACGACGCGCTGCTCCCCGTCCTCCCCCTTGATAACCATCATCCCGGAAGCAACCAGATTGACTACCGATAACGAAGCCACTTTGCCAAGCTCGATCGTCTCCTTCGTCCAAGGTCCGGACGGAATCGGCTTCGGCAGCTTTTTCTCCTTTTTCGATTTGACGAAGCCTTTGTAGTCTTTCTCGAGTGATGGCGGACCGGCGCTCGAAAGAATCGTCAGCGCATCCCGGCCGAGCAGCAGGTAAGTATCCGAGAATCGGCCATCCGTCGTCCGGTCGCACACCATCCAGTAAACCAGGTCTTCCTCTGCGATCCGGTTTTGCCGCAGTACGGCTTCCATTTCTTCAGGTAATGTTCTCATCATCTCTCCATCGCAACTGGAAATTGGAATTAATTTGGTACATAACACCAATATTATATGTTCCCGGTTCATCTGAAAAGGGAAAAAATGATTGAAAAAATCCGGCTTTTCCTGCTCGGAAGCCGTTAAGGTCGCGTTATCTCACGATAAAGCAAAAAGCCGATCATCGCTTCGATGCGATGACCGGCCCTTGTTGCTTACGGCGCGGTTAATTTCTGTTCGCCGCCGGGCTTTGTAACGAATGCATGATCGACGGACGCTTCCTGAATATGTTCGTACGCCCAATGCCGCTCGGGAACGTCCGGCCATTTCGCATCGGTGCCGGATAACGGCCCCCGGCCGAGAAGCCTGTTGATGATCGTTACCGCTTCGGCGCGGGTGAGGGGCTGCTCCGGGCGGAACGTTGCATCTGGGAAGCCGTCGATGATTCCGGCTGACTTCGCCCGGCTTATCGCCGTTTGCGCCCAATGACCGTTCGTATCCGTGAAATCGCTATTCAAGCTCTGAACATCGTGCCGGAGTTTGGCGGCGATGGCTGCCATCTCTGCACGGGTAATCGTCTGATCCGGCCTGAAGCTTGCATCCGGATAGCCTTGCATAAGGCCCGTCTTCGCCGCTTTGTCGATAAACTCTTTCGCCCAATAGCCGGACGGAACATCGTTATAAGCGATTCCTTTCGCTTCATCGCTGGCCTTATCGACCGTTCTGGCGAGAATCGCGGCCATTTCCGCTCGGGTAATGCTTCTCTCCGGACCGAAGGTACCGTCCGAATAACCGGTTATATAGGCTTTGTGCAAAGCACGCTCTGCCGTCGAAGCGCCCCAGCCTTCCATATGCACGATCGTAAACGTACTGAACTTGGCGATCGCAAACCGGATTCCGAGCTTGCCGGTATCGTCGTATGGGACGATTTCACCTTTGACAAATTCCTTCGTTCCGTCACTGTGCTCGATGAACACTCCCATATCCCGCTGCTGCTGTTCGGTATAATCGGCACTCTCGAGAGGAAGTACGAGCGTGACGGGACGGCTTTGCAGGTTCGTTTCGATCGTCATCGGATGCCCCACCACTTGGGCGGACCCGCTTCCCGCAGCGATTCGCACCGCTTGCTCCGTTTTCGCCCTTTGCTCGATTTCTTTGCGTTCGTCTTCTTCTTTGACCGGCACGATGCGGAAATACACATCTTCCTTCATTCCTTGCAACGAGCTGCCCGGAATATCGATCCGCACATTGTTCGTGAAAATTTCCAAACCGACGTTTCCGTTTGCCAGAACCGAAGTGGACGCCTGCGGAATTTTTACGTTCAATTCGGCCACTTCATCTTTCGGATCGGGAATGACCATTCTCGCCGATTGGGAGCCGGCCGACTCCAACTGTTTCACCGTCAATGCCGCCTGCTCGGGAGTAAGGGTTACTTCATCCGTTTTCCGGCCGTCCGCATCGGTAGTCCGGTTAATGACCGCTGTCGATACGATGGCTCCGCTGCCGCTCCCTTTGTTTTCCACATCCACCGTAATGGTTTCCTTTTGCGGGTTCTGAGGATTTGGCGGAGAAGGCGGACCGCTGTTGCTATTGTTATCGCTGTCGCCTCCTCCTCCGGACGACGGCGAAGAAAGGTCGAGCAATTCAATGACAGCAGTGACCGCATGCGGCGTAACGTTGCCCGCTTTATCCCGCAGCTCCATATACACGGTTTTCCTGCCTAAGCCCGATGTCAATTGCCATACTTTCGTTCCCGTGAAGGTTTCCCATGGGCTCCACACTACGCTGTCATTAGAGAAACGCACCCGAATATTGCCTGATCCGCTGCCGTCGCTTGCGGTTACAGTCATTACGACCGACGTCTCGCCCGTCGACGCCGCACCTCCATTAATGCGAAGCGTGCCCGACGGCGCCGTCTTGTCGAAGAGGACTCGGCTCATGTCCGTCGTTGCCGTCACGCGAGGCCCGGCGATTCCGGCCATATCGGCATAATCGATAGTGAACGCGACTATTCCTTCGCTTTCGCTTCCCGTGAATGTATAGGCAGCCCTGTAGACGCTGTCGCCGACACTTGTAACCGTCGCGGCTCTGCCTGCTATTGAAGCGGTTGTTAGGCTGTTCAGAGCCTTGTTGGCCGTGAAGGTTAACGTTACTGAATCTCCCGGCTTAGCAAGCCCAGACACCGGATTGCTGCTGGAGATGTGGACTGTCGTCAGCGCCGGGGGTACCGTCGCTTGTGGGGTTGCCGCTACTTCATTGGAATATGGGCTGCTTCCTGCCGCATTGCCGGCTTTGATCGCAAAGTAGTAGGCCGCACCGTTGATCAAGTTCAATGCTTCGTAGGTGGTGCCCGTTACAGTCGCTAGAGGCGTTCCGCCGTATAAACCTGGTGTCGTTCCGTAATAAATCGTGTAGTAGTTTGCAGCCTGTACGCTGCCCCAGCTTAACGCAACTTGTGCATCCCCGGCTAATGCCGTTAAATGGGCCGGGGCAAGTGGAGCCGTAAGTGGCGATGCGGTCGTTGTGAAGCTCCACGTCGTCGTATCCGCGATTCCGGCGAAATTATTGTTGGCGGCATCCGCGAACGCTCCTGCGTCAATCTGTACGTAGTAGCCGGTGCTGTATGTCAAGTCTGCCGCGGGGTTAATCGTTACCGTCGTACCGGATACTGTGACCTTCGTCGTGTCATTTGCAGCGATCGTTTCCACGATACTGTTGTCCGACGCTTTCTTAATCACGATGTTTTTGCCGCTCGCTGCCGTTACGTTCTCGCTGAACGTCAGCGTCAAGTTCGCGTTGACTGCTACATTCGTCGCATCGTCTACAGGCGAATAAGCTGTGACCGTTGGTGCTGTCGCATCCAGCGCTGCGGCCGTCGTGAAGCTCCACGTCGTCGTATCCACAATGCCGGCGTAATTATTGTTGGCGGCATCCGCGAAAGCTCCCGGGTCAATCTGTACGTAATAGCCGGTGCTGTACGTCAAGTCAGCCACGGGGTTGATCGTAACGGTCACATCGGATACGGTCACTTTAGTCGCATCGTTTGCTGCGATCGTTTCTACGATACTGTTATCTGCCGCTTTCTTGATCACGATGTTTTTGCCGCTCGCCGCCGTTACGTTCTCGCTGAATGTCAGCGTCAAGTTCGCGTTGACCGCTACGTTTATCGCATCGTCTAAAGGCGAATAAGCGATGACCGTTGGCGCGGTCGTATCCGGCTCAGCCGCCGTTGTGAAGCTCCACGTCGTCGTATCTGCGATGCCGGCGTAGTCGTTATTCGCCGCATCCTTAAATGCTCCCGCTTCGATTTGAACGTAGTAGCCGGTGCTATGCGCCAAGACCACAGTCGGATTGATCGTCACAGTCGCTCCCGATATGGTGACCTTCGCGTCGTCTGCAGCGATTGTTTCTAAGACACTGTTGTCCGCTGCTTTCTTGATCACAATATTTTTGCCGCTTACCGCCGTGACGCTCTCGATGAACGTCAGCGTCAAGTTCGCGTTGACCGCTACGTTTATCGCATCGTCTAAAGGTGAATACGCAGTGACGGTCGGCGCGGTCGTATCCGGCGCTACGGTCGTCATGAAGCTCCACGTCGTCATATCCGCGATTCCCGCGTAGTTGTTGCTTGCCGCATCCTTGAACGCACCTGAGTCAATCTGCACATAGTACCCGGTACTATGCGCCAAGTCCGCTGCCGGATTGATCGTCACCGTCGTTCCCGAAATGGTGACCTTCGCGTCGTTTGCAGCGATCGTTTCCACCACACTGTTGTCCGACGCTTTTTTGATCACGATATTTTTACCGCTCGACGCCGTCACGTTCTCGCTGAATATCAGCGTCAGGTTTGCGTCCACCGCAACGTTTATCGCATCGTCTAAAGGTGAAAACGCAGTGACGGTCGGCGCTGTCGTATCCGGCGCTGCCGCAGTCGTAAAGCTCCACGTCGTCGTATCCGCGATGCCGGAGTAGTCGTTATTCGCCGCATCCTTGAACGCTCCCGGGTCGATCTGCACGTAGAAGCCGGTGCTATGCGCCAATACCGCAGTCGGATTGATCGTCACAGTTACTCCCGATATGATAACCTTCGCGTCGTCTGCAGCGATCGTTTCTAAGACACTGTTGTCCGACGCTTTCTTGATCACAATATTTTTGCCGCTTACCGCCGTGACGCTCTCGCTGAACGTCAGCGACAGGTTCGAGTTTACCACTACGTTTGTCGCGTTATCCAATGGTGAATAAGCAACCACTGTTGGCGCAGTCGTATCAGCCACCGTCGTGAAGCTCCACGTCGTCATATCCGCGATTCCCGCGTAGTTGTTGTTGGCCGCATCCTTGAACGCTCCCGGATCGATCTGGACATAATAGCCGGTGCTGTATGCCAAATCCGCAGCCGGGTTAATCGTATACGTCACTCCTGTCACCGTCACCCTTGAGGTATCGGTCACTAGGATCGTTTCCACGATGCTGTTGTCTGACGCTTTCTTAATCACGATGTTTTTGCCGCTTGCCGCCGTCACACTTTCGCTAAACGTCAGCGTCAAATTCGTGTTGACCGCTACGTCTGTCGCATCGTCTAAAGGTGAATACGCAGTGACTGTTGGCGCTGTCGTATCCGGCGCTGCCGCAGTCGTAAAGCTCCACGTCGTCATATCCGCGATGCCGGAGTAGTCGTTATTCGCCGCATCCTTGAACGCTCCCGGGTCGATCTGCACGTAGTAGCCGGTGCTATGCGCCAAGACCACAGTCGGATTGATCGTCACAGTCGCTCCCGATATGGTGACCTTCGCGTCGTCTGCAGCGATCGTTTCTAAGACACTGTTGTCCGCTGCTTTCTTGATCACAATATTTTTGCCGCTTACCGCCGTTACGTTTTCGATGAACGTCAGCGTCAAGTTCGCGTTGACCGCTACGTTTATCGCATCGTCTAAAGGTGAATACGCAGTGACTGTTGGCGCTGTCGTATCCGGCGCTGCGGCCGTCGTGAAGCTCCACGTCGTCGTATCCGCGATGCCGGCGTAATCGTTGTTCGCCGCATCCTTGAACGCTCCCGGGTCGATCTGCACGTAGTAGCCGGTGCTATGCGCCAAGACCGCAGTCGGATTGATCGTCACAGTCGCTCCCGATATGATGACCTTCGCGTCGTCTGCAGCGATCGTTTCTAAGACACTGTTGTCCGCTGCTTTCTTGATCACAATATTTTTGCCGCTTACCGCCGTGACGCTCTCGCTGAACGTCAGCGTCAAGTTCGAATTTACCGCTACATTTATCGCGTTATCCAGTGGCGAATACGCAGATACTATTGGTATGGTCGTGTCCACTGCAGGATAGGTGAGCCTGGGAGCCTGAGCGGCCGCTGAGGCCTTGGAGGAAACAAAAATTTGCTCCTGTTTATCGGTATCCGGCATGTCAGCTTCCCGAATGGCGAAAACTGCCGTAGTTGCACCGCCTCCTCTAAGAGAAGTGATATAGTCCGTCACATCTATCCGTTTCCAATTAGCCAAATCAGAGGAGGTAATTGTGGTAGTTGGAACATTATCGCCATCCCCTTCAATAGCTATTTGATTGCTGCTATCTAGCGAAGGGATAGAATCGTAATCGTTGAATCCATGTAACGAGATCGTTACCTCTCCATCCCCAGAGTATTCTCCGACGCCGTCGTCGTACCCCGGACCGTAAGTGATGAATATATCTAATGTTACTTCCGACGCTGTAGCCGGGATATCGGCAATATCGAAGCTTAGGATGGTTTGTGTTGGAGGTTCATCTAGTAGGTATCCGATAGCATTTTCATTTAAATTGTTATAATAAGGACAAACTGGATCCCATGTTGTGCTGCAATTATTCGTTCTTTCTTTGGAAGCGACCACAAAAGTCGTTCCTGAAGTTGCAACAACTTGTTCATGGAATTGAACGCTATAAAATAATGTAAATATCATCACCGACAATAAGGACAACGAAACTCTACTCTTCACGCTCATCCACTCCGCAGCAATCTATCGATCGAAAAGACATTTTCTTGAAATAAAAATTCAAACGTCTTCTCTAGCACCCTAGGACTTTACGGGAAAAACCCCTTCATAAGCGATAATATAATTCAACGCCATGTAAGGCTGCATATTATTATGGGCTTGACCTTGGCCTACGGGTGTGAGCATATCCGGGTTCATGGGCGTATCGGCCTTGTTCGAATAAAAAGAAACCGTCGAGTTATTAACCGGGTTTCGGGCTGTCGCCCAGATCGATCCGATCGGATCGTTACCGTTCGTATTCGTCCGGCATTTCGCCGCATGATCGTGATTCGGTATTTGTTCCATCGTCAACGTCTCCTGCTTCGTCCCGCCGCTATCGCTAACATGCCGATTCGTCAATCCATCTCCTTGACCTTGATGGATCGGCACAAGCCCCCTCAAGTCTGGCAAAGCGAAAGTCGTAGTACCATTTCCGCCGAAAACGTTGCCAATTACCGCATACAATACCTGATATTGCGGCACATCCAAAATTTGGCCCTCGCAAAACAGCCACCCCGCCGGCGCGTATTTTCCGGCAAACACTCTTATTTCTCCAACATACGGATCCATTCTCGCGTTCCTCCTGTTCGTTACGGTTTGGGCGGATATATGCCTTGAAGCGCAATACAATAATTGACCACGGAGTATGGCTGCATATTGTTATGGGGGGCGCTGCCTCCGCTCACGTCGAGGCCGCTCGTGTTCATATACAATTTTTCCGAGTTCAACTCATTCGTGTAAGCTTGAACAGCCGCATCGGTTCCCCATACATTTCCATTCGGCGGAACCAGCGTGCTGTCCGAACCCGCCGTGACCGCGTGGGTATGCTCCGGAATTTCATTCGCGGTTAACGTATGATTTTCTTCACCGCCTATGGAACCAAGCTTGTAAACGTCGTCTTGACGGTGCATAACCGCCCTTCCCTGCAAATTCGGTAGCTGGAACGTCTGCACACCGTCTCCTCCATAGGTGTTGCCGAGGATCGTGAACAACGCTTGATTTTGATTGACCTGCAGCATCTGGCCGTTGCACATGGCCCAGCCCGTAGGCGCAAAATTGAAAGAAAACAAACGGATTTCTCCGATAAACGGTTCTGCCATACCTTTTTCTCCTCCCGGGACCTGTCAAGTAATCCGAAGTATCAACTACGGTTCGGATAATTGCCCTGCAAAGCGATGATATAAGTCAGCGTATAATACGGCATCATGTTGTTGTGCAATTCGTTCCCTCCGACGCTCGAGACGGTTCGCGCATCCATCGTATTGTTCGGAGCGAGCTGCGTATACTGCTTCATGTTGCTCTCCGCGAAATAATTGTTGGCCGGGCTGGTTGACGTTCCCGGCAATTGGGAAGCTTTGATATGATGGTTATGGGCCGGCAGTTCCGCAATCGATAAGGTGACCGTTTCCGTTCCTCCCTTTTGTCCCGCGGTAAATTTCGTACCGAACGAACTGGTGCCCATATGGATCGGCATTCTGCCTCTCAAGTCGGGCAAATTGAAGTTTTGTCCGTCCCCTCCATAGGTCGTGCTGAGCAGAGAGTACAAAGCTTCGTTTTGGCTGATCGGCAGCGACTGTCCGTTGCACATAGCCCACCCTTGCGGAGCGTAATTCCCCGCAAATAATCGAATTTCGCCTAAATATTGGTCACTCATCGGCTTGCTCCTCTCTAACGGATTTCATCATTGAAAATGCGGCCTCGTATACGTAATGTCCGTTTTCATTCCCGATCGGAACGATCAGCCATATTTGGGGGCCCAAATGCTCATGTACGATCCGGTAACTATTTTGTTGCAAATAAACGTCCCCTTCTTCGCCTTCGAACAGCAGCGAAAACTGCTCGATCGTCCCGTTCGATCCTTTATCCTTCACTTCTTTAAGTCGCAGCCCGATTCGACGCGTTTCGCCCAGCTCCACATGGAAAGCGGAACCTACCCACTGCAAGCATGCCTCCCGATTCATTCCTTCCCCCCGTTTCATTGGTTTGGCGACCTCCATGTCATCGACATATAAGGAAAATGTTCCTCTTTGGCGATAAATCCCAGCCGTTCGTACAGACGTCTCGCCCGATTGTCCGTCAGGACGTGAAGCTTGACCGCTTTATGCCGGGCGGTGGCGGTTTCCTGTACTTGTTTGATGATATCCGTTCCTATGCCTCGGTTTCGGTACGGGGGAAGAAGCGCCACATCGATTAACGAGATTGCATCCTCGGACTCGGAAGTAAGCAGCGCACCGGCCCAATTTCCTTCGTATAAAATAATACGCTGCTCGGCCAGCGGATACTGAAGCCGGTAGGACCGGGTTCGCAGCTTGTACTGCATTCTTAGAAAAGCATCCTTGTCCTCTTCCCGCCAACCGTAAAAGGTAGGTTCATCGCTTCGCGTCTCCGCATACAAACCGTACAAAAATTCCTCGTGCTCCGGCGTTTCCGATTCATACCGCAACATTAGCTGCACGTCTCCTTGCACTTCGTAACCGCGCGCCAAACTCATCTCTCCCCAGGACTACGACTTTAGTCCTATGAACGATATATTCCTTATTTCTACAAAAAACACCATATTCCTGTACGGACGTGCCGAATATAAGTTAAAATTTAGGTTAAATAAATTGTAAATTTTGTAAAATGACAAAAAAAGAACAGTCCCGGAAGGTCATCTAAGATAACCTTCTGGGCTGTCCCAATCTTTTACTGCAATACAAATCAAATCCGTTCCGGCGCTTGCAGGCCGATCAAGCCGAGTCCGACGCGCAGCACCATGCACGTACTCTGAACGAGCGCCAGACGCGCCGATTTCAGCGCGGCATCGTCGACGAGAATCGGACATTCATGGTAAAACCGGTTGAAGCTTTGCGCGATATCGATCAGATGACGGCTGATGACGGACGGCTCGAGCTTCTCCTTCGCCTGCAGCACTTTATCCGGGAATGCCGCCAGCTCCTTCAGCACCTGCTGCGCTTCCGCGTTTTCCAGCAGAGAGGCGTCGACACCCGCTTCCGCGCCAGACAAACCCGCTTTCCTAAGAACGCTGCGGGCGCGTGCGTACGTATACTGCACGTACGGCCCGGATTCGCCCTCGAAGTTCAAGACGTCTTTCCACGAGAATGAGATGTCCTTGATCCGGTTGTTGCTCAGATCGTTGAAAATAATCGCTCCGACGCCAACCTGCTTGGCGATCTCGTCTTTGTTTTCCAGCGACGGATTTTTGCTCTCGATAATATCTCGCGTCTTGTCGATCGCTTGACGCAGCAACTCTTCGAGCAGCACTACGTTGCCTTTCCGGGTGGAAAATTTGACGCCCTCTAGATTGACCCGTCCGAACTGGACGTGAACGAGCCGATCGGCCCATTCATAGCCCATTAGATCTATAACCTTGAACCATTGCTGGAAATGTAAATTTTGCGCATAATCGGTCACGTATATCGCTTTATCGAAGCCGTACGTCTTATGACGGTACAACGCCGCCGCGATATCGCGCGTATGGTACAGCGTCGCGCCGTCCTTCTTTAGAATAAGGGCCGGTGCCATGTTGTATTCGTCAAGTCTGACAAGGTATGCGCCCTGGTCTTCCTCCAGCAGCCCCTTCTCCTTCAGCTCATCGACGACGACACCCATCTTGTCGTTATAGAAGCTTTCCCCTGCGTCCGAATCGAACGTGACTCCGAGCAAATCGTATATGCGGTTGAATTCCTTATAGCTAATATCTTTGAACCAACGCCACAGCTCCAGCGATTCCGCGTCGC
Source organism: Paenibacillus mesophilus (assembly GCF_005938385.1). GTDB lineage: Bacteria > Bacillota > Bacilli > Paenibacillales > NBRC-103111 > Paenibacillus_AB > Paenibacillus_AB mesophilus. The sequence goes on along the minus strand of NZ_VCRA01000011.1, from coordinate 159,227 downwards.
CGCGCTCCAGCTTGACGAACCAGGCTCTCGCCTCGTCCTCCAGCTCCGGCTTCGCTTCCGCTTCATCGTGAAACTTCACGTACAGCCGCATCAGCTCTTCGATGCCGCCTTCCTCGACCTGCCGCTCGTCCCCCCACAGCTTGTACGCGGTGATCAGCTTGCCGAATTGGGTCCCCCAATCGCCAAGATGGTTGATGCCGACGCAGTCATATCCGAGAAACCGGTGTATGCGGTACAAGGCGTTGCCGATCACGGTAGAACGCAAATGACCGACATGAAACGGCTTCGCGATATTCGGCGACGAGAAGTCGATGACGATCGTTTTCCCCGCTCCGACGGTGCCGGCTCCGTAACGTTCGCCCGCTTCCCGCACGGCGTTCAATACCGACTCCGCAAACGTCCGCTTGTCGAAGTAGACATTGAAATATCCCGATACCGCCACCGACCGGCTAAAGGCGGGATGAGCCGTAAACGCCTTGGCGAGCTCCTCGGCGATTTGCTGCGGCGCCTTGCGCAACGTCTTGCTCAGCTTGAAGCAGGGCAGCGACAAATCTCCCATCTCCGGGTTCGGCGGCACTTCGATCATCGCTTCGAGGGAAGCGGCGTCCGCGCCTTGCAGCGCGGATGCGGCCAAGCCCGCCATAATGGATTTATAATCGATCATGATTTGTTGACTCCTTTTACTTCGAATCGTTATTTACAACCATCTAACAAAAACACCCCTCAAGGGGTGCTTGCCGAACGTGAAAAGTTATAATCCATTATAGTGAACCCGCTTTGCGAAGTAAAGGGCCGGACGGATCGGCAAATTTGTAAAATACGGCGTATATCGCGCCGGTAAACATCGCGAATGCGGCGATGAATAGCAAAGCTTCCGGACTGCGTACCGCTTCCAGCGCATCCGAGACGATTTGCCACGGGCGGATCACCAAATCCCAGCTGTTCCATCGCAGCACGCGTCCGAGATAGACACCTACGGCTCCCAGCACGATGATAATCCCCGCAAAGACGGCCCCGATCCGGGCACCCGAACGGAGGACGATTTCGACATGAAGCCCGTAGAGCGATATGGCGCCGAGAAGCCAGCCCAGCATCGCCGCCAGCATATTCATGGACAAATCGTAGTAGAGCGTCTCTTTCGTGCTGGCATAGCTCAAATGAATCAGGTCGGTCGTGATGTAAGAAGCGTTAGGGTAAAAGGCGAGCCATACGATTCCCCACGCGGCTGTCGCGATTCCAGGCCTCCGGCCGTCCGTTAACGTTCTGCATGCGAATCGCGAAGCCAGAAGAGGAATCCAGGCCAGCAGCAAATTCGGAACGACGAGCCAATAGTACGTCCATTTGTCCATGTACAGGATCCGCAATCCGACCATTAGCGCACAGAGGGCGCTCGCCGCAACCAAAGTCCATAATGCGGACCGGGACAACCTCAATTCCACTTCTCCCTCTCCCCCGTTTCCAGTCGTTGCCTCCATCTTACCGAATCGGAGAGCAAAGCGCAAAACGGTATCCGCCCGAAACAAAAGCCCCCCGTTCCGGAAGCTCGTTCCGAAACGAGAGGCTTGCTTGTCGGACTAGTGAACCCGAGAATCCGGCGCCCGGCCTCCCCGCAGCATAAACTCCTTCTCGAACCGCTCTTTGACCGAATCGTTGCTGCCTTGTGCCGACAGCCGGATCTCGGAATATTCGCGGATCAGATTGCGTATGCCGTCAAGGTCGCCTTCCTCGGCCATATTCCCGGTCCGGTCCACCACCGAATAAGTCAATGCCGATAGCGCGTCGGTGAAGCTGTTGTCCGCGTCCGTAACCGTGCGGTATTCGAAGTAATAATGCTTGAACGTCTCGATCAGCGTCGTTTCGATTGCCTATCCCTCCTTCGACTTTAGGTTGCGCCAAAAGGATAGCGGCATATACGCAGCGCTGCCGGAGACATTTAGCCCGCTTCATCACGAGCGCCAAGCACTTGTTCGATATGAACGGAATACTCTTTGCTCAAATCGATAAAACGTTCCCCCGACTGCACGAGCGGACGAGTCTGGTTATGAGGGTGAATGAGCACGATTTTCGCCTTCGTGCCGTTTGTCAGCATTACTTCATATCCGATCAGCGCCTGCATGAACTTCCGGATCAATACCGTGACGACGGCGGGATCGAATGTTCCGTATGCGTTGGTTTCCATCTGCTTGAGCACCTCGTACAAGGGCGAAGGATCGCGGTAAACCCTCTTCGAGGTCATCGCGTGAAACACGTCGGCTACGGCGACTATACGGCTGAACAGATCGATCTTGTCGCTCTTGAGACCGAACGGATAACCGCTGCCGTCGATCCGCTCGTGGTGCTGCAGAGCCACCGACGCTTGCCGATGCGTCGTGCCGACCGTTTTCTTGATCATCTCGAAGCCGATCAGCGTATGCCGCTTCATCGTCTCGAACTCGTCCTCGGTCAGCCGGTCCGGCTTGTTCAGTAATTCGACCGGAATTTGCGTCTTGCCGATATCGTGAAGAACGGCCGCCGTCGTCAGCTGCAGCAGCTCCGCCTCGGACAATCGCAGCCATTTCCCGAGCAGCATCGAAACCGCTCCGACCGCTACGCTGTGCCGGTATAAATAATCGTGCTTCGCCTGAAGCATCGTGAACATTTGAAACAAGTGCAGCCGATCGGTCGTATGCCGGATGACGGGAATGACTCGCGTACGGAGCTCGGCGAGCGGGATTTGTCTCGTGTTCCGGATATGCTCGAACACGCCTTTTACGACCGCTACCGCTTCGTCGAGACTCGCGGCCAGCAATTCAGCTGACATCGACGCGTCGTGCCCGACATCCTCAACATCCCGTACCGTCAGCATCATCCCGTGATCCTCCAGTATGTCCGCATGGCCCGTGTCGAGCACGGTTGCAGCCGCTATCAGCAAAACGCCTTTTGAATTGAACAAATCCCGCAGCAATCTTTTGCCCATCAAATGTTCGTACGTTCGCTTCCCTCGGTTGTCCACGCTCGTTTCTCCTCTTCCCATAATGAGAACATGATCCGGACGATCGACACGACCCGTCGGCACAAAACTTAGTACCATTTTACATGAGAAGCCGGGAGGCTGCGTTCAAAAGAAGTTCAAGATTTCTTTAAATTCGTTTCTCAGCAATCGGATTCATTTGTCTTTTATAAAACATTGCCACGCAAACGGCTGCCAGAACAAGGCCGGAGCAAACCGCATACATCGCAGAGTAAGAACTATGGTCGGCAACCGGTCCTAATGCGATGCCGCCCAAGGAAATGCCGAAGTCCGCCGATGCGATAAACAGACCGATCCCTATATTCCGCGAGGCGGAGGGGAGTACGAACGTTAAGTAGGTCGTCAATGTCGGGTATAACAGAGCTTGCGCAATTCCCATCAGGATGGCAGCCGCATAGAGAAGCACGAATCCCGCCGACTCCGACAGGGAGAGCAGCACTGCCGCAACAGCAGCCAGAAGCAAGATGCCGATGATGAATCGTTGGTGCCATTTTCCATCGGAAGGAATCCGTTTGCGCAGCACAAACCTGGAATATACGATAACCCCCGCCTGAAGCATGAGATAAATACCCGCATTGCCGTATGCAACTTGTTGCACATATAAGGGAATGAAAACAGACACAGCCCCGAACACGACGGAAACGGCGAGCATGATCAAGCTGCAAACGAGCAAGTACGGATGCTCAGCGATCCGACGGAGCGCATTCAACATCCCAACGTCCGAATGCTGCTCTTTCCTGACAGAATCGGCTTGTATGGAAGCGCTGTACCCGAACAAGCCCGTAGTAACCGCAATAGCGATCATAGTTGCCGTGAAAGCATTCATCCTTCCCCATTCCCAGATCCCAAACGCGATTATAGGACCAACAATAGTCGGCATATACGTGGAAAGGGAATACAAGGATACCCCTTGAGATCGTTCCTCGTCGGGGAGCGAATCAATGATGCCCATCTGCAAAGCCATGGAGAAAAAAGCGGTACAGATACCTTGCAAGAGCCGTGCCGCAACGAATCCTTCCAGTCCGGTGACCGTGTACAGCAGCAGTGCTGTCCCGTTCACGATCAGCAGAACGCGCAGCACCCGGATCGGTCCATATTTTCCTACGAGATGACCTGCCCACGGGCGAAAAAACATACAGGTCAGCATATACGTCCCCATAATAAAACCGATCGTCGCATTGCTTGCCCCCATGGACTCGCTCCGCAGCGGCACGATTACGTTCAACACCGAATTGGCGCTAAAAAAAAGGAAAGCCAGCCCATAGAGACGAATAAAAGGCCACGCTGTAGCTCGCTGAGCGCTCAAATGCGGATAACCCCCAAAAGTTTTAATCGATCAACCAGGAGCTTTCTTGATCGTTATATCCATGGGCGAGTACTTCCGAGTTCATAAGAAGAGTAGACTCCGGGACCTCCAAGCTCATGGTCAAGTCCGACGATCATGGCGAGGGAAATGCCGAAGTTGCCGCTGGAAGATTCAATAATGGTGCCCCCGGGCTTTAACAAGCCTCTCCGCTCCGCCTCGCTTACGATATACATCGCGGCGCGATCCTTGATGCTGCCTCCGGGATTAAAGCGCTCGTATTTGAGCAATATTTGGCCCTCGGTCGCTTTGTTGCTATTGGGCAACGTGATCAGCGGAGTATTGCCGATCGTCTCCAGGATGTTGACAATCATTCTCTCTCCTCCTCTAGGCAAGGCCTTCTTCCAAATCTCCAGCGCATTTCAGCAGCATTTGCGTATAAGGCTGTTCGCTTTCATGAATTTGAGCCCCCCGACTGACTTCACAGATACTGCCGCCCTCCATAACCGCTATTTGGTGGCAAAAGGATTGAAGAACCCGGATGTCATGCGAGATCATCAGAATCGAGAAATGATATTGCTTGTGCAGTTGCTGCAGCAAACTCAGGATTTGTGCTTGGACGTTCATATCCAACGCGGAAACCGCTTCATCGCAGATCAGGATATCCGGCCCCAGTACCAAAGCTCTGGCAATCGCGATTCGCTGACATTGACCTGTGCTTAGCTGAGGCGGCCTCCTCATCTGCGCATCACCCATAATCCCGACCTCTTCCAGGTAAAACCCGGCCAATGTTTCCCGCATTTTTTTCTCTTTGACATTCAAATATTGGAGCGGTTCTTGCACCAGCTGCAGCGCAGTACGGCCGGGATGAAGGCTCGCTCTCGCATCCTGAAACACCATTTGAATATGCTTGCTTAGCTCGCGCCTGTACTTGCCATTCAATCGGCCGATATCGGTACCGCGATACAGGATGCGTCCACGGCTGGGTGTCTCCAAACCGGTCAAGCATCGGGCCAAGGTTGATTTGCCGCAGCCGCTTTGTCCCAAAATCCCGATAATATCCCCCTTGTTCACCTTGAGGTTGATATTGTCAAGGACGCCTTTCTTCGGGCCATACGATTTCTCCAATTGAATGATCTCAAGGATAGGCTCGCCCGTCTGTTCTCCCGCCCGCATACCGGATGATCCGGCCATGATGGAGCGGGAAGCAAGCAACTGGCGTGTATAAGCGGTGCGAGGTTTGGAGAAGACGATCCTCGTATCGCCTTCTTCTTCAATAGCTCCCTGATTCAGCACAATCACGCGATTGCTTATTGCATTCGCCACGGCGATATCATGGGTAATCAGCAGAACGGTCAGGCCGAATTCCGTCTGCAGTTTTTGGAGCAAATCCAGAACTTCCTTCTGGCTTACCGTATCCAATGCGGAAGTAGGCTCGTCGGCAATCAGCACCGCCGGCTTCAGGCACAGCGCAAGAGCCAGACAGACCCGCTGGCACATGCCTCCGCTGAGCTCAAAGGGATACCGGTCAAGAATGCCGATCCCATTCGCAAAGCCAAGCTTGTTCAATAATTGCGCCGCGATCGGTACGACCTGCTCTCTGGTCGCCATACGATGATAAAGCAGACACTCCTGAAAGTGCGCTTTAATCGTCAGCACCGGATTCAGCGCAAGCCGGGCATCCTGGAAAAGCATCGCGAGCCGTCTGCCTCGAATGCTCTCCCAGTCCGTCGATTTGCCCGCAAGCTCCGCAACGACGTCGGAGCCGATGCGCAGCGTCCCGCCGCCGACATGAGCGGAGGGAGGAAGCAGCCCCGTGATCGCCTTCGCTATTGTCGATTTCCCTGAACCGCTCTCGCCGATCAGGGCGACAATATCCCCTTTTTTGACGTCCAAAGACAGGCTGCTCAGAATGCTCGTGAATTGCCGGTTTTGCCGGTACGCCACACGCAGATTATCGACTTGCAGAATCGTTTCGCGTTCGTTCATCCTCATTAGACTTCTCCTATAGTCCCGGTATTTCATACGGATCGAGGCGGTCCCGCAGTCCCTCGCCGATTAAATTAAAGGCCAGAACCGTCAACATAATAAACAGGGCGGGCCCGAGCAAAATATGCGGCGCTTGGAGGAAGTGGCTCCTTCCATCCGCCAGCATGCTGCCCCATTCCGGAGTTGGCGGTTGTGCGCCCAACCCGAGGAACGACAGGGCGGAGATCGACAGAATCATGGTTCCCAGCTCGAACGTGGCGAGGACCAGAATAGAGCTTATGGCGCGAGGTAGCAATTCTCCGACAATCAACGCTCTCCTCGAGGCACCGAGTATGATGGCGGCGGCAAAGGACGTTTCGTTCTTGGCCTGAAGCGCAATGCTGCGGGATAAACGGGCAAATGACACCCACCACACCGAACCGACCGCCAACAGCAATTGAAGAAGGCTTGTGCCGAATAACGCGGCAATGACCATAGCCAGTACCATAAACGGAAACGCCAAAAGCACATCAATGAGTCGCATCAGGATGGTGTCGAGCAGCGAGCCATGAAACATGCCGGCCGTTAGTCCCGCAGCAAGTCCGATCAGAAGAGCGGTACCGAGGGCCAGGACGGATGAAAGCAAGGTCGTTTGCCCTCCATAGAGCGTTCTGGCAAGAACGTCCCTTCCGAAGCGATCGGTGCCCAAAGGATGGCTCCAGCTTGGCTGCTGCAGCCGTTCGGACACTTGCTGCTCGAATGGATCATAGGAAGTAAACAATGGTGCGCCCAGAACGAGGATCGCAATGATGCCCAGCAGGACGATGCCGGCAATAAGGCTGATCGGATATTTGGAGCGAAGCAGGCTATTCAACTCCGGTTTCCCCTTTATTTCGAATTCGAGGATCGGCGAGCGCGTACACGACATCGACCGATAAATTAACGAGTACCACCATCGATACACTCAAGAGCGCATAGCCTTGAATGACCGGATAATCTTTAAGCAGAATGCTGTCGAGAGCGTACTTGCCGATACCGGGCCACGAGAAAATCGTTTCGATCACGACCGCGCCGCCAAGCAACGAAGCTAGCGACAGGCCGATCATCGTAATAACGGGAAGCAGCGCATTCCGCCATGCGTGCTTCGCTGCCAGCCGTTTGGACAACCCTCTCGACAAAGCGGATAGCACATAAGTCTGACCCAGCTCGGACAGCATGTTCGCTCTTACAACGCGTATCAGCTGCGGTGCGCCGAGCAGGCCCAACGTAACGGCTGGAAGCCAAACTTTTGTCAGGCTGGCGCCGCTGCCGATCTCATAGACATCCCAGGTTACGGCAAACAAGGATAACAGGAACAAACCGACGACAAAGGCCGGGGTGGATGCGACGGCTACGCAGACAAATCGGATCAGGCCGTCGACCGGCCTCCCTGCCTTGCGTGCGGAAATAATACCGAACAACAGTCCCAGCACGATCTTGATCAGGAGTGCGGATACAGCAAGCAGTACGGTGGCGGGAAGTCTCGCCGCTATTTCGGCGCCGACGTGTCTGCCGGTATGAATGGATACGCCCAGATCGAAATGCAGCAGCCGTTCCATCCACCTTGCATACTGGGCGAATACATTCCGGTCGAGACCTAATTCCGCTCGAAGCTCGGCTGTTTTCTCCCGATAGGACCCTGAATCGGACATGGCGACCTCGGACGTCTGATTCAGAAGGATGGCAATCGGGTCGCCGGGCGCGAGACGCATCAGCACAAAAATAAAGAGAGTCGCAATGAACAGCGTGATGACGGCCTCCGCCGATTTTCGAATAATCGCCTTGTACATCCGTTTACTTCGAGCCGGCAGGCAGGAAAGACAGGTTTGCATGAACGGTATTCTCAAATTGTCTGAAATGCTCTTCGAAGCCTTGCAGCGAAGCGCTGACCGCCGTAATTTGCGGGCGCGGGTACAGCGCGATGATTGGCGCTTGCTGGGCTACCCGCTCATTGATTTTGAGCGCAAGCCGGCGCCGCGCGGCTTCATCGGCTGCATCCTTTAATTTTGCCAGCAACTGAACGGTTTCTTCGTCGTCGTATCCGCCGAAGTTCGCGCTTCCCTTCGGGGCAAACTGACCGGACAACAAGCTGTGCAGACCGCCGAAGGTGCTCCATGCCTCGATCGAAGCATCCCATTCCCCTTTTTCGCGGGCTGCCGTGATCAAGCTGTAGTCGCCATGCTGGACTTCGGCTTTAACGCCGATCTTCGTCCACTGGTTCTGCAGCGCTTCCCCCAGCGCTTTATCGCCGCCCCAGGTCATCAAGCGCAGGCTTAACGGCTTTCCATCTTTGTATCGGATGCCGTCGGAGCCTTTCGCCCATCCCGCTTCGTCGAGCAGCTGGCCGGCTTTGGCCGGATCGGCCTTGGCGTACACGGCGTTTCTCGCTTCCGCGAAAGCGGGATTGGAGCCGAGCCATGTCGTTACCGGAATGCTTTGCCCCTCTGCGCCAAGAACCGCCAGCTCCTTGCGGTCAAGCGCCCAGGACAGCGCCTGCCTGACCAAGACATCGGCCAATTGAGGTTTCTTCAGATTCAAATAGATCGTTTGCGTATTGGCAACGGGTGCCGCGGATATTTTGACACCTTTGTTGTCCTTGAATTGCGCGATGCTTGTTACAGGAATATTCAGCACCACATGACCGCGGCCGCTGAGTGCCGAGAGAACCCTTGCTTGACCATCCGTCACTTCTTCGTACACGACTTTCCGGATGTTCGGCTTTTTGCCCCAATAGCCTTCGTTTCTTTCCAGCACCATCTTCTGCTTCGGGATGAACTCTTTTACTCTGTACATGCCGGTCAAATCCATCGTATTGACGGCGTCATGCTTCGCTTCCGCATTATGGATCACCGTCTGATAGTAGGAAAGGTTCAGCGGTACTGGCACATTGTTGACGGCCGTCTTGACTTGCACGGTTTGATCGTCAACCTTGGCGTAGGTCAGATCCGCAAGAAAAGGCTTTGCCTGGACATCCTTTGCCTTGGAACGTTCAAGCGAAGCGATTACTGCACTTGCATCTACGGCCTTGCCGCTCCAGAAGCGGACATTCGGTTTCAGCTTGATCTCCCATGTAGTCGCATCCACTTCTTTAGCGCTTTCTGCAAGAGAAGGTTCGATTCGGCCATCCTCCATGACCTTGAACAGCGCCTCCGCCGCGCCCGCATTTCTCAAATAGCTGGAGGTAAGCGGCTGGACAGGGTCCAAGCTTGCCGCGATTTCTTGACCGACAATCACGAGGTCCTTCGTTTCCGCCTGTTCGGTCGGCTTGCCGGATGGGTTCGTGGCGGTGCAGCCGATCATGATCGAAAGTAAAACAAACACGAGAGCAGTTAATAAAGCATTCCTCATGGCGAACCTCCCAGCTTTATGATGTGTACTTGCCTATACAGTCTGCGCAATAACCTGCATGCGTCTGCCTTTCATGAACAGAAAATGACCAGCTTCAAACGGATCGGCATTCCACATGCTCCTTTCCGCTCGTATAGCAATAGACTTGCGAGGCGGAGGCGCTGAACTGGGTGAAGGGGAATGGCTCCGCTACCAGCGAAGCGACGCCTTGCCGGATAAATTGGGCCATAATTGCGCTGCCCGTCTGGGCATAGACGATCAGAGGAAGGTTTCGCTCTCTGACCTTTGCCAGTAAACAATCGAACGTTCCGTTGCCTAACGTCATCCCCGTGCAAATGACGCGGTCCGCCCGGTCCAGAACGATGTCCATATCTTTCTCTACGGCGTCTCCCCACTGGGTTTCCTTCAGCTGCAAATCGCAAGGCAAACAAATGCCGCCACGCTGTTTGATCGCTTCAACCAAAGGGTTAACGGCACCGATCAAGGCGACAGCTTCGGACGGTTGAATGTCCGCGAGATCGGCAATTAGCGCATCGCGCTGCTTTGCTTTATGTATAGGCGTTCCGGCGGAAATCTCGACCGCCGAGGCGCAATGCTCGCGATGCGGTTGGACCGCGCCCAAGTATGCATCCATGGCGGCGATTTGCACGGGCAGCCTGTTGTCCCGAAGCGCCGCATCGAGCGGCATTCCCGACAGCTGCGCCGCAATCTCCATGTCCAACTGGTCCGAAGTATGCGAATAAGCACCGAAGGCGGCCTCCACCCTCACGAGCAAGTAATAGTTGTGATATTTAGTCGCGGAAGACGGAAACTGGGTCGTTTGATAAATATAAGATGCGCCCGTTACGGTCAACGTCTCCGGCTTGGGACCCAGCTTGCCTTCCAAAATGGCTTGCCGTAATTCCGCTACCGAGCCCAATGTACCCGCTTTGGTGGAGCTCATCCGGACACCTCGCTCGTTTCGAAGTCAAGGATAATGCGCTTCAGCGCTTCTTCCGCATACGTTCTTGCGTTCAGGCCTTCCGGATCCTGCGCGATCACATGGCCCAGATAGCAGGCGTTGTCGACGGGAGCTCCAACCGTTTTGCCCGCACAATTCTCGAGCTTGAAACGGGCGATATGCGTATCCGACTCGAGCGATTCAATCCCTTCCATCTTGGCAATTTTGCCGCCGTTCGGAGGTACGAGGAACATAACGGCAGCACTCGCAATACCGCGATCCTTGGACTCGATTGCCGGCTTGCGCCCCAGCGACAAATCGACGAAAGCTTCGAGCAGATCAATATCGGTAACGCGCCGGATCAACTCGACAATATAATTGCCTGCCGTTCTTGGATTGATTTCGACGATACGAGGCCCATCAGCCGTAATCTTCACTTCCGTATGGGCAATGCCGTGGTCATAACCGACCGCTTGCAGGGCGTCACGGACAAATTGCGTCACCGCCGCACGCGTCTCGTCGCTAAGCTGTGCCGGGAACATATGGCCATTCTCGATGAAATAAGGGGTTCCCGTAACGGATTTATCCGTAATACCCAGTATCGTCGTCTCGCCATGGCAAGAGACGCTCTCGACGCTTACCTCTTCCCCGCTCATAAACTCCTCGAGAAGAATGGTGCAGTCCCGTTCCTGATCCCTGAAATTGAGCGGGAAAGCATCGAGCGCACGATAAGCGTCCTGCAGCTCTTTCTCATTCCGGATCAGACTGACAAAAGCGCTGGAAGCAAGGTCAACCGGCTTCATGACGAGCGGATAACCGATGAATTGGGCAGCTTCCGCAGCTTCTTCCCAGCTGTGCGCGAGACGATAGTTCGGATTCGGCTGGCCCGCTCTGTCCAGAGCTTGGCGCATCAGATGCTTGTGCCGTACGGTTTTGACTTCCACAGGGAACGGACATGGAAGGTGAAAGGCTTCAGCCACCTCCCGCACGGTCTCGATGTAGTAATCGCAAACCGTAATGACTCCGTCAAAGCGGAAGGGCCTCAGGAATTCGATCAAGCATGGAATATCGTTCGTTTCGGCAACGAGCACCGTGTCGGCGTACCGTATTACCGGGTGCATCTCCGTGCTGAGCGCACTCTTGTAATGCTCGGGCTTGCGGGTAACAAAGGTATAAGTGTGCCCCAGCGATTTGAGAAGCGGCGGCAGTAAATTGCCGCTTGCCCCTACCCAGCTTTCGATCATCAACAGATGTGCCATATTCGACCTGCCTCCAATCGGGAATCGATCGTCATATTAATCGTAATTTTTACTACTAATGGCGAGTATACAATACAGTATTTTACATTGTCAATCGTCATGGAGCGAATTAAATGTAATTATTACGTTTTAATCAAAATAGTCCCGTTGGAAGAATGCCAACACAAAAAGTTCCTTCAGAATCATCTGAAGGAACCACTTATCTAAATCCGGATGCATAACCAGAATCAGATCGATTTCTGTATGAACTGTTTCGACATGTTGTAGTTCGACTCAAATTGGACACTTGCGCACAGCTCGTTGTGATGCAATGCGAAGGTAAACTGAATCTCGCCGTGCGTCCAGTTCGTCTTGTACTTGAGCGCTTCGATCGCCTGCTTCAGTAACGATCGCTGCTGAAATTCCGTCAATCCTTGCGTCTTCGCCTCGACTTGATCATCCGTCTCCTCCAGAGGAAGGGTTCGAATACCGAACTTGCCGATAAGATTGTTCCGGATTTGCACATAAATGGTCCCGTAAACCAACTGGGACAGCTCCTGCTTTAATTCTTCGAACACCATTTCCAATTGACGTTCCAAAGACAGCTGATCAACAGTCTTAGAGGAACCTGCGTTCCCCTCTCTAAAACGAGGAGCCTTCTTTTCCTCTTCATAGGTGCGTTCAATCAAAAATTCTTTTATTAGTGTCTGATAACCCTTATTTCTTAGCTTAGCCAAATTGCGGATACGCTGGAGCAAGTCCTCGTCAAGACGAATGGAAATAGTTGCGGATTTCCTTTTCGGCAAGTCGCGATCCTCTTCTTCGATAATGGAAGCTTCCAACAGTTCATCGCTCAAGGTGTGGTTCGACCAGAATTCCGCTGCTTCCGCATCGCTCATATGTTCCGGAATCTGGTCTCTTGAAGTGATAATTTTCATAGTTATCGATTCCTCCTTCTATAAGCTCTGGCTTCAGATTCGGTGGCATCCCGTGCGGTTATCACTCGTATTTTTCCCATTACTTTCTTTATATAAATCACGACCAATCGTCTTCCGTCTTCTGTACAACCAATAATACCCAAGTTGCCGCTGTGAGCTGAAAATTTTATACGCTCCGGGTCCATCAAAGCATCTTCCGCTTCAAACGGTTCAACATTGTGACGAGCTATGTGTTGTATGTTTTCTTCGTCCCATATGAATAATGACACTTAGCTTCCCCTGACCATGTATATTATTTTATATATACAATTGTAACACATTTTATACGAAAGAGGTTTGGTTTCAAGGTGTTTATCATCGAAAAATAATAAAGCCCTGATGAAGCATCATCTGAGGCATTAACATAATTCCCCGCATTCAAGAAAGAACGAAAACAAAAGAAGCCTTGAATCTCAAGGCTTCCCGGTTTTTTTGATTTGATGCGGTCGAGAGGACTCGAACCTCCACGGCTGTTACCCCACTAGAACCTGAATCTAGCGCGTCTGCCAATTCCGCCACGACCGCATATTATATACTGACTGCCCGAAAGCGTCAACGAAATTTATCTTATCACGGGACACAACGCGAGTCAAGCATTTTAGTTGTTAGCGGCGGAACCGCCGGTCCGGCCCAAATAAACCGACGCCGAACGGATAGTCGCGTCATAGACCGCTTTACCGATCATATAACCGATCGTGGTCGCCGTTCCCGCATAACGGAACAAGTCTCCGCGGCCGGTCGAGGCGATCAGTACGGCATCCGTCGAGGTTCCCGTAGCGAGCAGCCCGCTGTTCCTCGCCTTAACTCCCAAATCTTGCAGTGCAGCCGTCTTCGCCTCGGTTGCGGTGATGACCGCATTGACCATGGCCGCTTCCGCCATTTGTCCGTCCACGACTACGATGGTGTTGATCGTCCCCGGATACAACCGGTCCGTTCCTTCGGTCGTGCCGGCACGAACGGAATTGCTTAGGCCTGCCGTCACCCAAACGGACACGTGCAGGTTATCGCGCGACAGATGACATTCCCCCGCATCAGCTATCCAAGCCGCCGTCATCATGGCGGCAGTCACTCCGGTATCGAATCCTTGCGATTGCAGGAAGCTTTCCATCTCCGCTTCCGGATCGTCGCACATGTACGATTTCGGAACTTGACGGTTGACGAGATGCCGCACTCGACTGAAGCCGCCTCCCCATATCGAGGAGTTGAGCGCCAGCAGCGAAATATCCGATTTTATCGCGAGATACTCTCCCTCGGCCGTGCGAACGATTTCGGAATATAGTCCGGGAAAAGGCTCAGAGCGGATGCATGCGTCCGCCGCTCTCTCCATCAAAACGACTCCGGCCGCTTCTCGTCGGCACGCTGCACCAAGTATCCGCGGGACAGCTTCACTACTTTCCGGTTCGGCCTCCGGATGAGAATCGACTCGTCGTCCCATGCGACGACCAGACCGCGGACATCGTTGACCGGATCGGCGTCACGCACGATACGGACCTTGATCCCTTCGATCCGGTAAGCGTCCAATTGTTCGTCCGTTATCATAACCAACCTCCCCCATTCCCCCCGTTCTAGAAAAAAAGACCCCAATGCCGTAACATCCGGGTCCAATCACAATGTATAATTGACGGTATTAACCGACATGCTCCTTGGAATCGTTTTTCTCGTACCATTCGTCCAGCACTTTGCCCGACATGACGCGTTTCTCGATATACTCCGTCTGCAGTCCGGTAAAAGCCGGCTTCCAATCGACATCGAGCTCATTGCACAGCTTGACGATTGTCAGCAGCTCTGACCAAGCAACGTAACGTTTATACCAGAAAAACTGAGGATGCTCGATCATATAGGGGTACAGATCGTCAAAATCGGTATGTTTGCAGTCCAGAGCGCGTTCGAAATGTACTTTGGATTCCGACAACTTGGTCATCAAAAACTCACTTGTCATTTGCTCTTTCCCCATATTGTAACCTCCTCCCAGCGACCTTCATTCATTATATCGGAAAAAAGGCCGGGATGGAAGGCTCCAATTCCTCTCACTTAGGAACGGTCACGGAAAAACGTATCCGCTATGAGATGCGCTCTGCTTGACATGTATGGGAGCGGGTGTCGCTGCAAGGCAGGCAAATACGCGGGAATTCCTTACTCGAATTCGACTTTGCCGTTATCGAGCGATTTGATCTGCACGATCGATTCGAACCGGACTCCCTGCTCCCGAATCGTGCGCGCTCCGGCCTGGAAGCTCTTCTCCACGACGACGCCGACTCCCGCAAGCTCCGCCCCCGCACGCTCCAATATCCGGATCAGTCCGCGCGCGGCATCTCCATTGGCGATAATATCGTCGATCATCAGCACCCGATCCGATGCGCTCAGCACGCTTTTGGAGACGAGAATGTCCGTGACGATCCCCTTCGTGAACGAAGGTACCCTCTCGCACCAGACGTCGCCGTCAGTCGTCAATGTTTTTTTGCGGCGGGCAAATACGAGCGGAACTCCGAGCTCCAGCGCCGTTGCAAAGGCGACGGCAATCCCGGACGACTCGATCGTCAACACTTTCGTAATAGGCTGCTCGCGGAACCGCCGGGCGAATTCTTTGCCGACTTCCATCATAAGCTTCGGGTCGACCTGATGATTGAGCAGCGCGTCCAGCTGAAGCGTCTGGTTCGACATGACGATGCCGTGCTGCATAATAAGCTGCTTCAAGATGTCCATTGTTGGTCCTCCGTTAACATAGATATTGATTTAACGTACCATATTCCGGATTGCACATTCAAGAGAACGGTTGTCCGGCAAGCACCAATTGGTAAATTTCCCCTTGTTTTTTTGAAAATCGTGCAACTTTTTGCCGTGTAAATCCGTCTTAGTTAGTAAATGCTCCGATTGAAAGCGACTGATTGCGGGTAATGAGAGGAGCGGTTTGAAAACCCGGCTCCATTCAAGCTATAATAAGCTTTATTATCGGAAAGCCGCAATAGTATTGTTTCCGTTTTAAATACGGTGAAAGGAAGATCTATGATGATCACACGTCCACACGTCCGGTTTTGGGTCGCCGCCGTAATGTTGGGTGCCGTATGTACGGGATGCAATACAACGAAGCTTGCGGCGGACCAGCCTTCCGCTCCGTCATCCGCTTCGGCTCCGCGATACGGGGCGCCGAGCGCACCGCCGCAGCTTGCAGCGACGAATCCCCCTGCATCTGCCGTACACGAGCAGCAGAAGGAAGCCCTTGTACCTTCTATCCAGAAGACGGAGCCTTCGGAAGCTCCGAAGTCGCCGCCTGCCGCATCTGCGGACAAGAAAGTCGAGACATCGTCGGATACGAAGCCGCCCGAAAGCAAACCGGGCGTTGCAGCCGTCGAGGCTTATACCGCGAAGAAGCCATCGTTGATGGGAATCCGTCTAACCGATACGAGAACGGCCGTGAAGAAAAAGTTCAACGATCCCGTATCCGAGTTTGAAATGGACGACGAGCAGGATTCCGTCACGGTTTGCGAATACGAAGGGTTCTCCGTCGGGTTCAACGCCTCCGGCACCGTCGAATTTATCGAGATTACGTCCAAGGATGTCAACCCCGGACTAAACGGCCTGCGTCTCGGACAGAAAGTGAAGGACGCCGAGTCGGCGCTCGGCAAGCCCGATACGAATACGACTTACGCGATGCACTATAAGGCGGACGGCACCATCTTGAAGCTGGATATCGATCCGAAAACGGAGTCGATTCAATCGATCAAGCTGTTTGCCGGCAGCAAATAAATTCGATACGGCTCAAACAAAAACCTCTTCTCTTTCGAGACAGAGGTTTTTTCGCGCCGGCAGCGATTGTCATGACGGGACACCGGATCACATACCCTTGTACTATAGCCTGTTTGTACATAGGGGGTGAGCCGATTGGCGACATGGGGAAGAGCGCTGCAAATTGCCTTTACGTATACGGGAACGATCGTCGGCGCCGGCTTTGCAACCGGGCAGGAGATCTTGCAGTTTTTCACCCGCTATGGTGCCGCGGCAACCGCAACGATTCTTTTTGCCGGGTTAATGTTCATTTGGCTAGGTACGCGGATGATGCTCCTTGCCGGGTCGCTTAAAGCGGCTTCCTACGAAGATTTGAACAAGCACCTGTTCGGACCTAAGATCGGGGAATGGTTCAGCTTGTTCACGCTGGCGATGCTGTTCGGCATTACCACCGTCATGCTGGCCGGAGGAGGCTCCGTTTTCAACGAGCATTTTAAATTGTCTTATCAAGCCGGACTTCTGCTTACCCTGCTATTCGCCTACCTGGTCATTGCCAGAGGACTGCAAGCGATTGTAGCGGTCAATACGGTCGTTGTTCCACTCATGGTACTGTTCTGCGCACTGATCATTACGTCTACTGTCGGTTCGCCTAATGCGGGAAATTGGCTCGCCTTGACGAGCGATCGTCCGGCACTGCATATTTGGGCCGCCCCGTTTCTTTACGTATCGTACAATCTGGTGACGGCCCAAGCCGTATTAGTCCCCCTGGGTGCATCCGTCCAAGACCGAAAAGCCGTCATATGGGGAGGTGTGCTGGGAGGAGCGATGGTAACCGCCATGCTTCTTGCGGGACATTTTGCGCTCGCATCGCAAATGCCGGGCATTACCCAGTTCGAAATCCCGATGAGCCGCTTGATCGCCCGACTCGGCGGCGGTGTGCAGCTATTATTCATCCTTGTCATCTTCAGCGAAATTTTCACCACTTATATCGCCAACGTGTTCGGATTAACGCTGCAAATACGCCAGCGGACCGGCTGGCCGGCCAAACCGGTCATCGTCGCCATTTTGACCGGCACTTATTTGATCGGACAAATCGGCTTCAGCACGCTTCTGTCGACGCTTTACCCGTTATTCGGCATGCTCGGTCTGATCTGGTTTGTGCGGATGATGATGAGCCGCAGCCGATCCGCCCGCTAACCGGAGCACCAGGGCGAGCCGGACGAACGTAAACAGCATGCCCATAAAAGAAAATACGATTCCGCACAGCAAATACGCGTAATGATACATCGGAAATTGATCGCGGTCTTTGGCCACGCCGACCAGGTCGGTCAGCAAGAAGACGGTGCCGAACCCGAACAAAAACAACGCCGCATAATCGACGACCGTCCATCTCAGAAACCGCCCAAGCGGACTTCCTTCGGCTGCTGCGGCCGTTTTCCCTTCGAGCCGATCCGTTTCTACCGCCTTTTTGCGCGAGGCATAGAACGCCCACGCCGTGAACACGGCGGCTCCCGTAACGAACAAACCGACCAGGCTGGCAAATATGGCTAAAGCGATATACATCAAATCTCTCCCTTCAAACCGGATTTCCGTCAAGAGTTGGACAGCATGCGCACAAGCAGCCAAGTCAAGCCGAAGCTGATGACAGGCAGCGCGAGCAGCAAATAAGCCAGAACGCCCAACGGTACGTTCGGCGCTTTCCGCCATACCGCCTGTTCAAGCAAACGATGCCACAGCGCCTTCTCCATAAATACGACCGCCGATTCCGATGCGGTCACCCGGCCGTTTTCTCCGACCTCGAACTTTCCTTTTTTCCAGCCGACCCGGTATGTAAGCTCGCGTTTCGCCGGATGCTTACGGCGCTCCTCAACCATCGAATCCCTCCGATCCTCGCTTTCGTTCCGTCCTTCGTCTGCACTTTCGAAACATCGTTCGAAGGCCGGAACCTCTTTTTAGGGGGCCATGCTAAGCCTTCTTTCCTTAGGAACATTGTACAATAGACGCTCCCCCGTGTCTTTCGGAAATTGCATAAATGCTGTAACTGCAGCGGCAGCGATCGCCGTCCTCGTGCACCACAGCCTAAAAACAAGTTGACTGGAAACGCTTACAAGGAATATAGTACGTAGTCAGACCCACGTATTTCATACCCGGAAGGGGGCTCACTCCCATGTGGCTCGCTTACGCTTCCTTGGCCGCCGTTTGTTTCGGCTTCAGAGGAATTTTATATCAATGGACATCGCAGAAGCCGCTCGAGCGGAACTTGATGCTGCTCGGGGTGTACTTATCCGGAGCCGTAGTTTCGATCGCGGCGGCGATCATGCTGGGCCAGACGTGGAGCCCTGCCGTATGGACCGGCTTGGTGATGGGCGCCTTCTCCTTCGTCTCCAACGCCTCCATGTACAAAGGCTTCTCCGTCGGAAAAGCATCCCTTGTCGCCGTTTTCACCGCACTTACGCCCGTCGTGGTCGCGGTCATCTCGTTTCTCCGCTGGGGAGAGACGCTGAACGTATGGCAGGCGGCCGCTTTTCTAGTCATCGTCGCGGGCATCGTCATTATCCGTTATTCCAATGATTTGTCATGGCGCAACTTGCAGGGCATCCAATGGGCGCTGCTCGCGATGGTGACGTTCGGGATTACCGACTTAGCTTCCAAGCAGGCGATGTTATGGCATGCGGACAAATTGCCGACGCTGTTCGTCATGTACGCGACCGGGTCGGTCTTGTTTTTTATGCTGTGGGGCTTGGGTCGACTGCGCAAGCGTACGGCCTCCGGCAGCGTGCGGCGCGAGGTTGCCGTGGCATCTATATCCGCGGCAGCGGCACCGGCACCGACAGCAAGTTCCGTTTCTGGGAAGACGAGTCCGCAGGCGGACACCGGTCGTTCGACCTGGTCTATCCGGGCAACGCTTGGCTGGGGAGCGTTCGTCGGACTGACGAACATATCCGGCATGATCTTCATCCTGCCTGCGTTCCAGCACGGCATTACGGGGCTGGTGTCGGCCGTCGTCGCCACGAACGTGCTGCTCATCTTGCTCTATGCGCGAATATTCCTGAAAGAACGCTGGTCGTTTCAGGAGATGATCGGAATCGCCTGCGCGTTAGCGGGGGTTCTGGGGTTAAGGCTATTGGAATAAATCGCCCCGTCGGTGTGCAGGCCGACAGGGCGATTTTTTTTGGGCCGGGACAATTATTACAATTCCTTCGTCTCACGGAATTACAATTTCTTTGTTCGCTTTATCCTCCGCATTCCGCAGTGCCGTGTTAATGTCGGTTCCATCCACCATGACGCTTTTCACGACATCCCCGATCAGCAGGGCGTTTATTTTCGGATCATATTTGGATGCGTCCGGCAGCGGCGAAGGGGACACTTTGAAAATCGATTGCAAATTTTTCCCGTTGTAGATTTGACTGTCCGTGCCGTACACTTTCCGGATTTCATCGTTTTTCAATACGGACAACCGCCCCGCTTTGCTGAACTTCGTCTGCACCTCCTGGCTGTATAAGCTGAGCAGGACCTGATAAGCCGCCTCTTTGTACTTGCTTGATTTGTTTACGACGGCAATCGCAAAATCGACCTCCTTCCCGAGACCCGGCCTGTCGCTGTAGCCCGGATGGGCGGTCACGTTCCAATTGAACGCATCCTTCGTGCCCGCTCTGTCGAAGAAGGTGACGACGGCGGCGACCCAGTTCGGATACATCGCCATCCGCTGCTCCTTGAAGAACAAGTCGACCGAATGGCTGTGCTTGCCGTTTTCCAAATAGCCCGGAATCGCATAAAACTGCCTCAGCAGCGAGAACACTTGGGCGTGCCGGTCCGTTATCAAGGAAGCTTTGCCTTTTGCCTTGTCGAATACGGGCACCCCGTATTGCCAATACATCTGCCGCAAGTCGGGCGGCATGACGCCGATATAGTTCGTCCCGCCGTCTTTGCGTGTCAATTTCTTCCCCAGCTCGAGCAGCTCTTCATAGGTCATGACTTCTTTCGGGTACGCCACGCCGAATTTGTCGAAGATGTCCCGGTTGTGGACCATAATGCCGTAATTCATATAGAACGGTATCCCGTAAAACGCTTTCTGCTCCCCGAGCTTCTGCATTTGCTGGAAAACGGCCGGCTCCAGCTGTGCCGTGTTTATCCCGTATGTCTTGATTATCTGCGTTAAATCTTCCGGAATATTCGCTTCGAGAATGGTCGCCAAAGATGCGTTGCTGACCAGTACCATGTCGGGGGGAGTTCCTGCAGCGAGCAGTTTGTCGAGGGCGTCCGTAGTTTTTTTGAGATTGATCTGAGGGTGCTTCGCCTGGACCGGCTCCACAAAAAACTTCTGAAATTGTTCATCCGTCGTGCCGGTGTTTACGTCGAGTACCAGGAGCTCGGCCGGGCCGCCCTTGTAATCGGTTGTGCTAGCTTTGTTGACGGTACCTTCGGGAGCCGCCTTCTCTTTCTCCTGCCCCTGACTGCACGCGACGAGGGAGCCTGCTACGACTGCGATGAATGTCAGCGATGATGCGATACGAAGTTTGTTCAACTGAAACGACCTCCTAATGGATGGTTTGCCTTCATGAAACCGCTTTCGAAGAACAATTTGAAAATTCCGCTATCGCTTGCCCGTAACGATCGCCTCCTTCCCGTTTTCGTTGTCTCCCTAGTTGAATTGTCTATTTGTATAGATATGTATTATACATGACTTCATTTATTGCCACTGGACAATACTGTAAATCGACCGGTTAATAACTTACTTTTCGGAATAGACGTTAAACAAAAACCCGCCCACCGGCTTAGACGCGGTACGGCGGGCGGGTTGACAAGCTTTACAGCCGGATCACTTGCAGCTGCGGTATCGCTTTGGACGCTTCCCGCACGACATGCTCATGGCATGTAAACAGCAGCAGCTGCCTTTTTTCTGCGAGCGAAGGCAATATGCCCAGACAAAGACGAAGCCGTTCTTCGTCGAAGTTGACGAACACGTCGTCCATCACAAAAGGCAGCGAAGCGTCCGGGGCCGTCTCGTCGGCGAGCGCAAACCGCATCGCCATATACAGTTGCTCCGCCGCTCCGCGGCTCAGCTTCGCCGAATCGACCGGCTCCCCGTCGCGGTTGACCGCTACCAGCTTCTTCTCGCCGAGCGGAGCGATAATGCGGACGTAGCGTCCCCCGGTCATCGCGCTCAAATAGCCGGAAGCTCTGCGCAGAACCGCAGGCTGACGCTCCGTCTCGTACAGCGTACGGGTCCGGTCGAACAGTGCGGATGCGAGCGCCAGAACGGCCCATCGCCTGGAATGATGTCCAAGCTCCGCTTCCGTGTCCTGAACCCGCTGCAGCCGTTCGGCGTGCTCCTCGCCGCTCTCCAGCTTCTCCATCTCGTTGCGGAGCCGGCCCCGCCGGTCTCTCAGCCCGTCAAGCAGCCGCTCCGTCTCGGATTGCAGCTTGTCCAGCCGTGCAAGCTCGCTCCGCAGCTCTTCGGGCGGGCGAAGGTGCGAGAGCTCCGCTTCGCGGCGTAGCTCCGAGCCGAGCATCGAATCCAGCGCAGCCTCGAGCTCCTCTCGCTCCTTCGCGAGGGCGGCCTTCTCTTCGCACTGCCGGCAGCGCTCCCGGAATCGCTCCTCCGTGTCCGCTTCCGCATCCCGCCACAGCTGCGCGATCCGGGACCGGACGCTCGCCAGCTTCCCCTGGCACAGCTCCGCATCGGCCGCCAGCAGCTCGCGCTCCGAGGCAAGCCGGGCACGCTCCGATCGTCGCGCAGCCTCCGCATCCGCCTCGGCTTTACGGCGCTTCAGCGCATAGATCGGCTCTTCGCCGACCGAACGGCAAAGCGCCTCCACTTCTTGCTCGAACGATACGGCTTCCGCCTCCAGCGCGGCTATCCGGCGCAAAACGGCCTCGCGACGCAGCAACAGCTGTTTCCCTTGCTCCGCGACAAGCTGCCACTCCAAGGCGCCATCCGGTCCCATGCCGCCGGATATTCCCCTCTCGCGAAGCCAGCTCTCCCAGTCGGCTTTCCATAGGGCGAGACGCTCCTCCGTCTCCTTGTGCCGGCGGGAAGCCGCCGCGCTTCTCCGCCGTGCCTCGTCGGCCGCAGCCGCGGATTCCACCATCGCCTTCTCCCGCCGCTCCAGCTCGCTTCGCCCTTCCAGCCATTGCTCGGCCGCATGGCTCGCTTCGGATAACCAACCTTCCGGCAGCACGGCTTCGGGAGCGGCGCCGTTTCCGATCATCGTCGCGGCGTGCTCGGGAAAAGGCAGCCGCCATGTCCGCATCTTTTCGAGAACAACCCGCTCCAATTGACGAAGCCGCGTGTCCAGCGACTGTTTCTCGTCCGAGAAAGGAAGCGGCTGACCGCGTCCCCGCCCGTCGCCATCCGTATCGCTCGACTTGCGAGGCCATAGTAAAACGGCGGCCCCGGCGAACAGCAGCAAGGTGACTGCAGCCATAACCTCCGCGCCCTGCAGCCACAGGAGAACCGGAACGATCATTGCGGCCGCGGCGGGCAGCGCCGGACGCAGCAGCCGATTCCATCCATCGCCGCCTTTTCGTTCCGCCGCCTGCCTGCTTCTGGACCGTGCGCCTGACACCGGTTCGTGAAAAAGCCGGTAATCCTCTTCACGCTGGCGCAAATGACGCAGCTCCTGCCGCAGTCTGCTCCATTCGGTAAAGTCGGTGCCGAGCTGAACGAGCTTGCGCCGCATCGCTTCGGCGGACGGCTCCCATTGGGCTCCGCCGTTCCCGGATAAGCTCGCCGCTTCCTCGTATACCGCGCGCGTGTCAGCCGCGATCTTCTCGGCCTCTTCCCGCTCGAGGGCGGCCCGACCGGCGTCGGCGCGGGACAAAGCCTCCTCTTTGCGCAGCTCGTCCCATTCCGATTTGGCCGCCCTAACCGCTTCGCGATCGGACACCGGGAGCGGGTACGCCATCAGGTCGGCAGCCGTCCACCCGATTCCGAGCCGCTCCAGCGAGAGCTCCGCGTTCCGTTCGTCCGCATCCGCCTCGGACCTCAGTCCGCCGAGCGAAGATAGCGCCTCCTTATACACTCCCGCCCGTTCGAGCATCGATTCCAGCTTCTGACGCTCCGCGATGAGTGCTTCGTCTACGGTCATCGAGTCCAGCGTACGCTCCAGTATGGCCAGCTTCGCTTCTTTCTCGCGCAGTTCCCCGCTTAACCGCTCATGCTCCGCATTCATCATCTCGAAGCGCGATATGGCGTCGTGCGGAAAGCTTGCAAAGTCCGGCAGCTCCTTCAGCTTCCGGTCTACCGTCTGCAGCCGCAAACCGTGATCTCTGGCTCTGAGCCACCTTTCGCTCCTCGCTGCCGATTCCCTGACATCCCGCAGCGAGTCGTCGGCCGAACGGATTTCGCGGTCCAGCTGTGCGCACTGCTCTCCCCAGGCGACATATTGAGCGAGCTTTTCCTTGCTGCGCCTCAGCTCCGACTGTCCTTCCTCCCACCGTCTGACAAGTACGGCGATCTCCTGGTTTTTGCCCTTGGGCCGGTACAGCTTGTCCATCTCCTGCGCAAGCCGGCGTTCCGCCGAGACGACGGCGCCTCCCTGCGCTCCCCAGCCCGCGCTGTACAGAAATCCGGCCACCTCGTCCGATTGCAGCGTACCGAGCTCCTGCAGCTCGCTCAGTCCGAACGCGAAAACGCTGCGGAACAGCTCGCTTTGGACGCCTCCGAGAATCTGTTTGAGCAAAGCCTCGTCCTGCGCGTCTCCCCGCTGCGCAGCGCTATCTGCACCCGCGGCTCCCGGCTGCCGCGAAGTACCGTCGCTGCCCTCATCGTAGAGACGGGTCACCTTGACTTTGCCGCCGCTTTTTCCCCGCCCGTTGGAATCGACCTGGAATGTCCGTTCGACCCGATACGCCGTTCCGTCGTTCAGCTCCAGGGTCAGTGACCCTCCGTACAAGCTGCCCGAACGCGGCTCATAGAAATTGGCCGAGGCGGACCGGGGCGGCAAACCGAACAATACGGCCCGGATCAATCCCATTATCGTACTTTTGCCCGCTTCGTTCGGGCCGTGAAACAGCGTAATCGGTCCTTTCGGCACAAACCGCTTGTCGCGTACCGAGCCGAAGGCGTCAATCCGGATGTCCCGGATATTCATTCGTCCCATCCCTCCTCTTCGGCCACGAGCCCAAGCGCCAGCTGTTCGGCCGCCTTCAGCCATTCCGCGCGCTCTTCACCCAGCATGCCGGCCAGAAGCGCCCCGGCCTTCGGATGCGAGAGCAGCGGAGCGAGCGATTGCTCGCAAAACGATTGCAGCTCGGCACCGTTTGCCGCCAGTCTGTCCGACAGCTGCAGCAAGTCTCCGAGAAAACCGTTGCGGCTCGCTGCAAGCCGCAAATCGAACTCCGGGGCCGTTCTCACGTTCACGGATTCAATCCATACGAAAGGCGCGCCTTCCTCGGCCTCCGCCCTTCTCCGCTGCAGCTCCCGGAACTCCTCGGTCAGCTCGCGGACCGGCCCCGGGCGGCTCAGCGTCCGGTGAAGCGGCCCGCGTCCTTGCAGACGAAACCGGACGATAGACGGACGTCCCTCCGCCTCCGCTTCGCAATCCCTCATCCGCTCCTCCAGCCGGTCGCGCAGCTCCTGCTCGCCAGTCATCCCTTCGATGGAAACATCGACCGCAAACCAGCGCACCGCATCCACAGGGCGAAAACCGAGGGATATGGAGCCCGAATCCGCAACGTCGACGATATAGCAGCCTTTCGCCCCCGTCTCGCGGACGCTTCTGCCTTGTATATTGCCGGGATATACAACCGGCGGACTATCGTTCAGCACGCGTCGCGTATGGATATGGCCGAGCGCCCAATAGTCCATTCCGGAGCGTACCAGCTCTCTTACCGAGCAAGGTGCGTAATTATCATGGTCTGGGTCGCCGTCCGCATTGGCGTGCAGCAGGCCGATATTGAACAAGCCGGGACGCGGACTCCCGTAGCGGGACAGCGGATTATCCGTCACGGAAGCGGACGGGTACGACCAGCCGTGCACGCAGGCCAAGTCGCCGCGTAGCGCGTCGGTTACGGCAAAGCATTCCGCCTCTGCCGAAGAGAAGAACCGGACCGAGTCCGGCCAGCGCAGCGCCGCCTTGCGGCCATCGTCAGGGTCATGGTTGCCGTGTACGGCGTATACCGGAATCCCCCTCTCCGCGAGCGTCTCCACCGCGCGTTGAAACCGCAGCTGCGCCCTCAGCGAACGATCCGCCGCATCGTATACGTCTCCCGCGACCAGGACGAAGTCTACCCGTTCGGATATGGCGAGCTCTACGAGCCGTGTCAGCGCATCGAACGTCGACTCCCGCAACGGCTCGCGAATGGCGGACGGCAATCCGGACAACCCTTTGAAAGGGCTGTCCAGATGTAGGTCGGCCGCATGAATAAACCGAAAAGCTTTCAACGAACATACCTCCCCGGCACAACGGGCAATAATGCTTGCTCCCACTCCATTGTACAAAGGATAGGGAACGCGTACAAGCGTTCCCTTTTTTACGGCATGCGTTAACGTTCGAACGCATAAAAAAAACGTCTATCGATGTACTTCAAGGATGAGCGACCGCTACTCTCCCCCCAAAAAGTGACGCTATCCTTCGAAGATTACACCGGGTACTTTTCGGGGACCCCGAACACCGGAAGTTTCTCTTGGTAAAGAAAGTCTCACTTCGCTTTAACGCTTAGCGAAGTTAAATTTTCTTTATCGATAAAAAACCTCGCCCCTATCGATCTTCGGATCGAGTGGGCGAGGTTCCCGTGATGCTTGCCTGTCAAGTGTTCTCCGAAAGGCCTGCACGGCTGAGCGAGCTGTAGAGCTTCTGAAGCTGGCCAATGACTCGGCTCAGCGAATAGGTGCTCTTCGCCTTCAGCCATGCGGAGCGGGCCAGCTGGTACCGGAATGCCGGATCGGACATCACCTTCTCCAGCGCGTCGGCGAGCGCCGGCGGGTCATTGACGGGAACGAGCAGTCCGTTGACGCCGTCTTCGATCTGCTCGGCTACCCCGCCTACATCCGTGCCGACAAGAGCCAGACAGCACAGCGCCGCTTCGGCGAAGACGGAGCCGAACGCCTCGGCCCTCGAAGGAAGAACGAATATGTCGAAGAAGGGCATGAATTCTTCCGGATGAAGCATATAGCCGTAAAATATCGTCTCGTCATAAATGTTCTGCTCCACCGCTACGCGTTCCAGCTCTTCGCGAGTCGGCCCGTCACCGATCAGATGGAGTACGAAAGGATGTCCTCTTCTCTTCAGCTCCGAGCAAGCTTGGAGCAGCACGTCGATTCCTTTCGCCGGAACGAGACGGCATACGGAGATGAGCTGGGGAACCGCGTTGTCGTGCGAGACCGGACGGAACCTTCTCTCGTCGAACCCGTTCGGGATGACGCCGATCGCTTCGCCATTGCGGACGTAGCCGGACAAGTACCGCTTGAACGATTGGGAGACGGTAACGATCCCGTCCAGCTTATGCTCCAGCTCGCCGTATAAGGACGTCAGAAACGTTTCCTCCGGCCCCCCTGCAGAGATTTTACCGTTCAGAATCAGTTCCTTCTCATAGCTCGAATGGATCGTAACGAGCACAGGGGTGTCCGGAAACAGCTGCTTCATAACAAGGCCGGCAATCGGATGATGGGCATGAATGAGGTCGTAAGATTTGCGGATGCGCATCCGCGTCCACCAGACGTAGTCCTTATACGTTTGCATATATTTATCGACGACCGGATTGCCGGCGAGCGGATGCCAGTCGAACGTCTCGAACGCGACGTCTTCCGTTCCTTTCGAGCGTACCCGTCTCGGCAGTGAGAACAGCTCCATCTCCCAGCCTTTATCCAAAAACGATTCCTGAATGTAAGGTACCATCGACGATACGCCCCCGGGCTGCTCCGGAGGAAAAAAAAGGGCTTGCAGGATGTTCATTCGTTCGTCTCTCCCATTTCGTATGAATGCTTAACCGAAGATGTCGCCGTGCTATTGTTGAAACATCAGGTAGAACGATTCATCGCTGTGTTTTCATTCTGATGTTATAACAATAGCTTTTGAAGATGCCTTCTCGAAGATGTCGCCGAGTTCTTCCTTAAAGGTGGCTATTGTTGAAACATCAGGCAGAACGATTCATCGCTGTGTTTTCATTCTGATGTTATAATGGAGTCGAATCGACTCGAATCACGGAGGCTACTTTGAACGTTTCGGAACTTCTTATCGGAGCTTACGCCCGATTTTACTCGTATACCGGCATACTCGTCATGCTCGGCATGATTCTCGTCATGTCGGTCCGACTGTTTGCAAGCCGTCGCCGCAAAGCGTATTTATCGCTTACGGTTTCCGTAGCCGTTTTTATCGCTCATTATGCGATGAGGCTCGGCATGTCGCTGTCCGAAGACGGTCCGCACGCTTGGGGCGACTTGACGGCCCAAACGCTGCACGTCGTTGCTTTCATTATGATCAACCGGGCGATCTTTCAACTTTATAATTCCACAAAAAAGCGCCATCACCTTTATTTTTATTTCTCTCTGCTTGTCACGATGCTTCTCGCTCTGTTCCGTGCCAATGTCCACAGGCTGTTCGAAGGCTCTCCGGAGCAGCTCGCCGCCCTTGAGCGGATCGGCCTAGACTTGTATTTGCTGCTGCTCATTTTTGCGTTCTTCATCGTTTTGCCGAACCGGATCGGGCAAACCATTACATACAAAATCGGATTGTCCCTCTTTTTTATCATCCATTTATCACACTTGATTAACCATTATATGCTGGAACGACCTCTTGCCGCTCTCACGCTGACCGAGCTTTATGTGCCTCTCGTCTACTATTTTATTTTGTTCGTGCTGCTGTTCGAACGGATCGTCGAATTGATGCAAGCGAGCTACCGTACGGCGATTACGGACGGCTTGACCGGTCTGTACAACCGGCGGTATTTGATGAATAAGACGGCACAGTATATGAACTACGGCTATGCTGTCTCGATGCTGTTCAGCGACATCGACAACTTCAAGAAGCTTAACGATACGCAGGGCCATCACGCCGGCGACGAGGCGCTGAAGTCCGTTGCCCGCGTCATCATGGAGGAAAGCGAAGAGATCGGCATCGCGGGACGGTTCGGCGGCGAAGAGATGGTCGTGCTTGTCACCGATTCGTCCGTTGATATGGCCAAATTCTCCGAGAAGGTGCGGGCCCGCATCGAATCCGAAGTCGGCGTGACGGTCAGTGTCGGATACAGCAAGTCGCGGGAAGGCGTAACCGCAGAGCAGCTCGTGGCCCAAGCCGATCAAGCGATGTACAAAGCCAAAACGACAGGCAAAAACAAAGTCGTCAAGTATACGCAAAGCATGGCCGCCGCGGCGAAATAGCAGGAGTCCACATCCGCGAAACGCGCATCGGAACGAAACCGATTTATTAAGATACATACGAAGGAGACGACCATGACTACGCTGCCGCAACCATTTATCGAGCAAATCCGCGATCAGCTTGGCGAACAAGCCGATCCGTTTTTGCAAAGCTATGACGACGCCCGGACATACGGGTTGCGCCTTAATCCGTTGAAGCTCGGGGAATTATCGCCGGACGATCCGTTCATCCGGTCGATGAAGGAGCGGTTCCGGCTGTCGCCGGTGCCATGGTGCCCGAACGGTTATTATTACGACGAAACGGCAAAGCCGGGCAAGCATCCGTACCACCAAGCCGGCTTATTGTATATCCAGGAGCCGTCGGCCATGTCCTCGGCGGAGCTGCTCGATCCGCAGCCGGGCGATTGCGTGCTTGATCTGGCCGCGGCTCCCGGAGGGAAAACGACGCAGATCGCAGGCTCGCTTCAAGGCCAGGGACTGCTCGTAGCGAATGAAATTCATCCGGCCCGGGCGAAAATATTGTCCGAGAACGTCGAGCGGATGGGTGTCCCGAACGCCGTTGTAACGAGCGCCGCCCCGGATGCGCTGGCTCGGAAATTCCCCGGTGCTTTCGATAAAATTATGCTGGATGCGCCTTGCTCCGGCGAGGGCATGTTCCGCAAAGACCCGAATGCGATCCGCGAATGGTCTCCCGAGCACGTTCGCATGTGTGCCGAGCGCCAACTGGATATTCTCGATTCCGCCGCAGCGATGCTTAAGCCGGGAGGGACGATGGCCTATTCCACATGTACATTCAACCGGTCGGAAAACGAAGACGTGCTCGCCGCCTTTACAGCCAAATATCCCTCTTTCACCGTGCTGCGAACCGAGCGTCTCTGGCCCCATCTCGTTCGCGGAGAGGGTCACTTCGTCGCACTGCTGCGCAAGGACGGCTCCGGAGAGACGGATCGGAGCACATCCGGAAGACGGGGACGGGATCGGGATCGCGGCAGGCCGTCCGATACGTCCGACAGAACGGTACGCGAAGCGATGCGGCTCGCCGACGATTTGCTGGGCGAGATCGCTTCAGGGTTCGCCCTGCCGCCCGGCGAGCCGGCGCTTTTCGGCGAACAGCTGTATTGGCTGCCCGCAGCCCGACATGATCCGATTTACGCGCACGATCTGAACGGTTTGAAAACGCTGCGTCCCGGACTTCATCTCGCGCATATCAAGAAAGGGCGCGCCGAACCGGCGCATTCCCTCGCCATGGCGGTAAACGCCGGCATGTGCCGCAGCGTGATGTCGATGCAGGCGGAATCGCCGGAATTGGACGCTTATTTGAGGGGAGAGACGATTCCGGCGGCAGACGGCGCTTCCGGTTGGACGCTTGTTACCGTCGAAGGATATCCTTTGGGATGGGGGAAAGCAAGCGGAGGACAGCTGAAAAACCATTTCCCCAAAGGGCTCCGGAGAATGGGGTAAGACAAGCACAAAAAAGACGGACATTCTCTTCATTCCGGAAGAGAGGTCCGTCTTTATACGTTCAGTGATAGAGTTCCGTCTCGAACAAAATTTCGTCGATAGGCTCATTGTTGACGAGCATCGTCAAATTAAGCGACTCGTAATCCTTCTCCTTATCCAGCTCGCGCATGAGCAGCGAACCGATAAACTCGCTGTCGGAGGAGCTGCCAGAGTCGCGGAAATCAATAAAACCGGTCAGCTCGCGGCTGCTGACATCAACCGTAGCCTGCCCGATCGGCAGTCCGCCTTGCGACCGCTCATACAAGTCGTAGGTCAGCGTATCCCCGTCATCCCTTACAAGGATGACCGAATAGCTCCGTTCTTCATCCGAGCCGTAAGTTTCATCGGCATCGGCGGCGAAATCGTCCGGATCAAGCAAATCCTCGTGGGTCAGCTCGACCGTTTCGATGATTTCCCCGTCGAATATCATATCGATTACGAAAGTATCCACTTCATCGGGGTCGAAATCGGAGACGAGCAAATCGGTAACATGCCCGATCTCTTCCTCCGAAGGCTCGATCTTCCATTCGATCTCCGCGATTACGCCGGCACCGCGTATCCGGACAAACGCTTCGGCCAGCCATTCCTGATCGCGATCGTATATGTGGTATTCGATCCGGCTGCGGCTTTCCCCTACAATGACCAGCTCGTACTCGCGTTCTTGCAAGCCGCCGTACATCTCCATCGTTTCGAGGCCATTCGGATCGATATCGTCCAAATGCGCGTCGTCCTCTTCACCGGATAGTTGTTCATAATAGTCCGATTCATCCGCGAACGATTCGATAACCCCGACTTGATGCCCGGCTGTAATAATATGGTCGTATCCGCTGCAAGTTACGATCACTTCGCACTCTTTGGCTTCCAGTGCGTCCATCAGATGCTCCACATAGGTTTGGGCGGCGCTCACGGCTTCTGCTTTCCGGCTGCCGTAAAGCGATTCGCGATCGAGCTGAATGGAACCGGATATACGTCCGCCTTCACGGTATACGAGCGTCACCGCTCCGACGAACCGACCGTCGAGAAGCAGCTCGGTCACTTCCCCGCCGGACGTTTTCAGATCGGGCCTTAACGTAATCACTGCCATGGACACGGTTCTCCTTTCGGGATGAATTCCAACTTCCCCTTTATTATCCTGTATGAGCCCATTTTCTATGCGCCGGGACATATGTCCAATCGGATGTGCGCTCATCTCAATATGATGGTGTATGCCGAATGCGGAATCAACAAGAAACACGACGCGAGAAACGGCCTCATAAGGGCCGGCGCATTCGGAAAATACCTTCAAATGGGGAGGAATCGCAAATGTCTGGTGTTGGAGGAGTATTTACGTCGACCGGCGTTATTCTCGTACTGTTCATTCTGTTGGTCATCGTATCCCGTCCGTTCATCTACTGATTACAGGGAACGAAACCAACCCTTTTGGTACCATTATTAACGAGGGAGGAATTCGAATGTCCGGAGTTGGGGGCCTGGTAACTTCCACAGCCATTATTCTCGTGCTGTACATTTTGCTCGTAATCGTATCCCGTCCTGTTCTGTACTAATTCACGTCCTTGAACAAAGGAAAAAGGGATTGGCGCATCTATGGCGCCAATCCCTTTTTCTCATCTATCCCCCAAACAATACCGCCGCAGCGCCAGATGAACCCCGTCCTCATTGTTGGATGCCGTCACGGCATCGGCTTCCCGCTTCACTTCTTCGGGCGAGTTATCCATGGCGATCCCGAGACCGGCAAACCGGATCATCTCCGTATCGTTGAAATAATTGCCGATGGCCATCACCTGCGAACGTTCGATTCCGAGCGAATCGGCCAACCGTCTCAGTGCGTTCCCTTTCGTCGCTTCCGGGTGCATGATGTCTATAAAATAATCCCCGCTGCGCAGCACGGTCAACGGCAGCCGCATATTCCGCCAATCTTCCTCCACGCGGTTCATTGTTTGTTTATCGCCGAATACGGTAAATTTGACAGGCGCTTCGCCGAGCGCAAGAACATCGTCCATCCGTATCGGCTCCAGCATAAATTTGCGGTACATCGATGCTTCCGCTTCGCCCAATTCCCCTTCGACGTACAAATGAAACGGCGTGCACACGTCCAGATGCACCCGACGCTCCCGGCAATATTGCACGAGATCGCACAGCTGATCGACTGCGAACGGAAATTGGTGTACGATCCGCTTGTCGGTCGAGCGAACGGTAGCCGCTCCGTTGTGCGTAATCAGCGTTCCCTCCAGCCCGAGCTCCTCCATCAGCGGCAGCGTATTCACCGGAGATCGTCCCGTACACAGCACGATTGTAGCCCCAGCTTCGTACACGTCCCGGACCGTTCGCTTCGTCGCCTCTGTTAGCTCGTACCGATCGTTCAACAAGGTGCCGTCCACATCAAGCGCAATTAGCTTATAGTTCATCGTCCCAGGTCATCCCCCATCCAACGCGGTTGTCTCTCCGCAGCCGGCCTCGTTATTTGCCGTTGTGTCCCCTCAGCTGCTCCAGCTCGTCCTCCGTCAGCTCGCGGTATTGTCCTACGGATAAATGTTCGTCCAGCAGCAGCGGGCCCATCGCGATCCGCTTCAAGTAGACGACCTTTTTGCCGACCGCCTGAAACATCCGCTTCACTTGATGGAACTTGCCTTCCATAATCGTCAGCTCGATCTTGGATACGCGTCCTTCGGCCGGATCGCCTTCCTTCAGAATGACAAGCTTGGCCGGCATCGTGACATAACCGTCGTCGAGCTCCACGCCTTTCTCGAACGCGGCGGTATCCGTTCCGTCGACCTTGCCCTCGACTTCGGCGAAATACGTCTTCGGCACATGCTTGCGCGGGGAGAGCAAATTGTGCGCCAGCTTGCCGTCGTTCGTCAGCAGCAGCAGCCCTTCCGTATCTTTATCGAGCCGTCCGACGGGAAAAGGCTCGAACGTCATATATTCATCCGCGAGCAAATCGACCACCGTCCGGTCGCGCGTATCTTCCGTAGCCGAGACGACGCCCGGCGGCTTGTTCAGCATCAGATAGACGAATTCGCGGAACTTGACCCGTTCGCCGTCGACCGTGATCGTCTCCAGCTCGGGATCGACCTGCTGCCCGCTGTCCTTGACCGTCTTTCCTCCGACCTCCACCGCGCCCTGCTTGACCAAACGCTTGATTTCGCTTCGCGTGCCGTACCCCATATGCGCCAATATTTTATCGACCCGTTGTTTTTTGCCCAATCAGGACCACCTCCATCCCGGCGGATATTCGTTCTTCAGCATACCGTCCATCCATTTGCCCCATCCGAGCGGATAACCGTCGACACAGACGAGACAGTAGCCTTTGGCGGGCATTCCCGGACGATTCAGGCAAAGCCGTTCCTCGGAAAGCTGCAGCGTCTCGCCCTTCAAATAGCGGACGGCGTCGAGGTCGCCGGACTCGAAGGAGATCGAGCGTACGGCATCGGCGCCGCGCTTCAGCCCCATAGCCAGCGCGTGCGATGGCTCGAATCGTCCTCCCTTCACAGTCCCTGCGAACCAGCCCGGACGGACGACCTTCAGCCCGTCCAGGTCCGGCGCTTCCTCGGGAGAAATATATACGTAATCGCGATGCAGCTTGACTTTGCCGGATAATCCGGCGGTTAGATTCGCTTCGGCAAACAAACGGAGCAGCTCGCTCCCGTCCGCAGACGATCCGCTTTCAAGCCGGGACGTTCCGCCTCGCTCCCCGTTCATGCCTTTTCCTTTAGCGCCGTGCTTACCCGCCATCCGGCCCTCTTTCTCCCCGAATGTCCGCTTCATTCGGCCTTCCGGCATGCGGGACTCGGATCGATTCACCGGCTGCGCCGACACATTTACCGATTCGGGACCGATCCGAACGCCTGTACGTTCCAGTACGGCGGCGAAATGCCCCTCGCCCTTCAGCCGATGAGGCCAGAGCCTGACAGTTCCCGCTGTCTCTTGACAATGCCCGTCCTCGCAACGGCCAGAACCTGTCCAATCCGGACGTCCATGCTCAAAGCCGTGCTCCGCCGGAATCGGCACAACCCGAAACCCGGGATGTTCGGCGGCAAAATCGGCTATAATCCGCTCGTTTTCTTCGGGGGAAAACGTACAGGTCGAGTAAACGATCCGTCCCCCGGGCTTCAGCATGTCCGCGGCCTTCGCCAAAATATGGCGCTGCATGGCTGCATAACGAAGCGGCGAAAGTCCGTCCCACCCTTTCGCCATACTGTCGTCTTTGCGAAACATCCCTTCTCCCGAGCAAGGAGCATCGACCAATATTTTATCGAAGTAATCCGGCAATACGGGAGCGAGCCTCTCCGGCGTCTCGTTCAATACGATAGCATTCGTTACGCCGTAAAGCTCTACGTTTTTGACGAGCGCCTTGACCCGGTCCGGTTGGTTGTCGTTCGTTACCAGCAGCCCTCGTCCTTGCAGCTTGGACGCAATTTGCGTAGTTTTGCCGCCCGGAGCGGCGCATAGGTCCAACACTTTGTCGCCGGGGCGTACGTCGAGCAGCTCGACGGGGGCCATCGCGCTGGGCTCCTGCACGTAATACAAGCCCGCATGGTAATACGGATGTTTCCCGGGCCGCTCGGTCTCCGGGATATAGAAGCCTTCGCGCACCCACGGAACCTGTGACAGCGGGAACGGCGACAGTCCCGGGAACCGTTCCGCTTCCATTTTCAACCCGTTCACCCGGATCCCTTGCAGCCGCGATTGCTCGTATGAACTTAGAAAAGCGGGATATTCGTCTTGAAGCAGCTGCTCCATCTTTTTCAAAAATAGGTCGGGCAATTTGGCCATCGTATGCTGCGCTCCGCTCTTATCAAACGTTCAGTTCAAAAAATGATCAACAATTCCCATCCGCCTCCGGGAGGAAACGAAGGGGGACGGGTAGAATAAGTTATTTCAAACTATTAACCGGGGTGAAATCGTGAAGAAGTTGTTGATTTATTTAGGGATTATCGTCGGACTTTTCGTCCTTCTTTTCATTGTAAATCATCAAAGCGAAAAGACCAAGGAAGAAGCCCGCGCAAGCAAAATCGATGCGGCGACGAACGAGAAGTCGAAGCAGCTGTACGGAGTCGACGCCGCCAAGCTGAAGCCGGAGACGCTGGCGCAGCTGAACGACGCGAATTACCAGAACATCATCAAGCCGGCCGATCTGAAAAACGATCTGAGCGCAAAAAAGGATATGTTCGTCTACTATTTCCAGACGACTTGCCCTCATTGCATCGTCACTACTCCCGTGCTGAACCCGATCGCCAAAACGGCCGGAGTCGATCTCAAGCAGCTTAACCTATGGGAGTACGAAGCCGGCTGGAACGAGTTCAAAATTACCGCCACGCCTACGATCGTCTATTACAAAGGCGGCAAGGAAGTTCTTCGCATGGAAGGCGGCATCAGCTCCAACGGCCAACCGGGCTATTCGGCCGACGACTTCAAGAAGTTTTTCGAGGATGCCAAGAAGAAATAACGGCAGCGGCAGCGGCGAGATCCCGGATCGGGACCGCCGCTTTTTGCTTTTACGATCCTTTCACCGGGGGAAACTCCTTCAGCTCCTCGACCATCGCGGTCAGCTCGCTGTGGACGATCGCGATATCGAGATCGTAAAATTCGAAAGGCTCCTCCTCGATCGCGAGCAGCTTGTCCAAATAAGATTCCGAGTCCGCGATCAGCTTGCCGAGATCGATGCCGAGCGTAATCTTCGGGTAAAATTCCAGCTTCTCGATCCCTTGGGAGAACAGCTTGATCGCTCCTCCCACGTTGCCGTTGCGATGGTGGTACAACGCTACCGCGACCTGAAGCAGTCCTTGATGAAGCGGATTGCGCCCCTCCTCCATCCATAGCTCCTCCATCACCTCGTGGCATTCGAAATAATCCCGTTCCACATTGAAGTAATACAAAAACTCCACGTACAGCATATCGTATGCGATCATCCCCGCGCCTCCATGAACAAAATGAGCCCGCAGCTTCCGGACGGGGCCGGAAGAGGGGCTTGAACATCACAATACGGTACTGTTCGTTTAAAGTGGTTGCCGGGCTACAACGACGAATCCGTTTTTTTGGCCCGAAGCACCGCTTCCTCCACCTGAACCGCCAAAGCGCGCATTCCCATAATTTCTTCCGTTTCCCATAGCTCGTTGAATTTCAGCTGGAAATTGGCCGCTTCCCGTACGCGATGGTAGTAATACAAGTCTTGAATGTGGCCCAGCACCTTCGAAACCAAGTTCGAATTGTCCTCGAACAGCTTCTGCGCGTCCATAATCTCGTCGCGGATGCTGGACATTTCCTGATCGAGCGCATTGGCGGCTTCAGCCGCTCTTTGCAGCCGGTTTTTGACGTCCTCCGGCAGCCTTTCCCGATGCTTGTAGCTGAGGGAATGCTCGATCGTGGCCCAGAAATTCATGGCCAGTGTACGGATCTGCACTTCGGCCAGCACCGTCTTCAGCCCGAGCGATGTCTGTACAGGGTATTCCACGATGATGTGGTAGCTGCGGTAGCCGCTCTCTTTATAATTCGTAATATAATCTTTCTCGTAGACAACCGACATGTCCTTCCGCTGCCGGATCAGCTCCGACAAAGTCCGGATGTCCTGGATGAATTGGCACATGATACGGATGCCCGCGATATCTTCGATTCCTTGCTCGAGCCGGTCCATCGGAACTTGAAGCCGCTTCGCCTTCTCCAATATGCTCGAGATGCGCTTCACTCTTCCCGTCACAAATTCGATCGGAGCATATTCTTCCCGGGCTTTCATCTCCGTCCGGAGCGTCTTGAACTTCACCTTCAGCTCCTCGACCGCCTGATCGTATGGAATCAAAAACTTTTTCCAATCCCTGCTGTCCATACGCACGCCTCCCGAACCGTTGTCATCGTTTCGCGTCTGCGCCGACCGCTTCGGAAATATGCGTAAATCCGTCGCGCTCGAGCAAGCCGAGAAGACCTTCGTTCAATTCGCGCAGCAAGCCGGGCCCTTTATAGATAAGCGCCGTATACACTTCAACGAGACTGGCGCCCGCCCGTATTTTTTCATATGCGTCTTGTGGGGTAAAAATACCCCCCGAGCCTATGATCGGCAGTTTCCCGCCGGTCAGCCGGTATACGCTGCGGATTACTTCCGTCGAACGGGCCGTCAACGGCTTGCCGCTAAGCCCTCCGGTCTCCTTCGCATTGGAGTGGCTGAGCCCTTCGCGGCCAATCGTCGTATTGGTCGCGATCACGCCGGATACGCCGCTCGCCGCAAGCGTCTCGACCATATAATCGAGCTCTTTGCCGGTAACGTCCGGTGCGATCTTCACGAATACCGGCTTGATAGGCAGCTTCATCGCCGCGCTTTGCTTCTCCACCTCGTCCTTTACAGCGGCTACCAGGCTTTGCAGCTCGGCGCCATGCTGCAGATTGCGAAGTCCGGGCGTGTTCGGGGAGCTGATGTTCACGACGAAAAAGTCGCCGAAAGGGTACAGCCTTCGGATGCAGATTCGGTAATCTTCTTCCGCCCGGTCGTTCGGCGTATCTTTATTTTTGCCGATATTGACCGCTATCGGGATGCGCTGCGGGCCGGCCTGCCGCAAATGGACGGCCATCGTCTCCGTACCCACATTATTGAAGCCCATCCGGTTGATCAGCGCCTCGTCGGATGGAAGGCGGAACAATCTCGGTTTGTCGTTGCCCGTCTGCGGTCGCGGAGTTACCGTGCCGACTTCCATGAAGCCAAAGCCGATCGAAGAGAAGCCGCGCACCGCTTTGGCGTTTTTGTCGAGCCCGGCGGCCAAGCCGACCGGATTCGGAAACGTCAGCCCGCACAAAGATACCGTCGTCTCCGGACGGCTCGTCACCCCCCATAGCGAGTTCAGTAGTGCGGTCATGCCCGGCACCCTGCTCGCCGCCCCGAGCCCGTCCACCGTGACGTGATGAGCTTTCTCCGGGTCCATCTGAAACAATACGGGTTTTGCCACGTTACGGTAAAGCATGGAAGTACACTCCGTTCTGTCGTAGACTCTATCGATCAGTTTATCCGTTTCTGAGGGAAAAAGAAAGTGCCGAGTTTCGGCATTCGCTATATGGACCGCTTTGCAAACCCTTTCATTAGTCTGGGCGATTTGTTATAATATTCTGAAAAAGTATTATCGGGAGGAAGGTTGATTGTCCTATGGCGAACCGGAAACCGAGCTACATGCAGCGCAGGCGGAAGGATACGGTTAACAAGAAAGCGGTCATATGGGTCGGCTCCATTATCGGCGCGATCGTGCTGCTGATGATCGTCCTTCTCATCTGGAACCCCTGAATTTGAACAAAACCCCCAGAAGTGAAGATCTGCTTCGTAGCTTATTCCTGTTACTTCTGGGGGAACCACCGTTATCCACAATAAGAAAAACTGTCCGGTTCCCGGACGGTCCATTGGTGTGCGTACCCATACGTTAGCGCGTTGGGAGGGAATGGGCATCGAGCTCCAACCGCTGTTGAAGTCGTGTTGTCTTGATTAGACTTGGCGGTAACAACACGACTTCAAAGGCGGCCTGAGTGTGATTTTGGCGAGGTCCATGCCAAATTCACACCCAAACTTTCCGCTTCAATACCCATTCCCTCTCGGAGCTTCTGCGAAATGACTTCTACTTCAAAAGCCCATGCCCCAAACGCTTATTCCTGCTTACTCTCTTTCTGAACCGATTAAGGAAATGAAAGTTCCGTCTCTTTCTCTCTCCATAAAGCTTTCACCTGAAGAGTGTGACACGTAAAGGTATATTCCGCTTTAGTACGGTGAAGAACTTAAAGATTCTAATATGTGCACAAAAAGCGCCCACAGAGCAATCCGTCCTATCCGACCGGACAGTCGAACGGGTTGCTCCGCGAACGCTCCTCGTCTCATTGGTCGTGCCCGAATCCCTGCGACGATCCTCTTCTCGTCTACGGGACTATTTGCCATGCTTTAGTCCAACCATTTGTACGTTTTGTTCGGGTTCGTCTCGTCCGTTGAGGAAGGTACCCGCAAAGGCGCATCGGAGCGGTACGTTTCAGCCGGGATCAGCAAATTTTGCCCGATGACCACTTTCGTTCCTTTCGGCACGATGTCGAACAGCTCCTCGACATCCGGCTTCAGCATGCGGATGCAGCCGAGCGATTTGTCCTTGCCGATGCTGGAAGGCTGATTCGTGCCGTGAATCGCATACAGCGTATCGGACAGCGTCATTCCCCGGCTGCCGAACGTTCCGTTATCGCGGCCGTTCGGGTTACGAACTTTCTCCGTAATCGTAAACTCGCCCTCCGGGGTCCGCTCTCCCCCCAGCCCCACCGGGTAACTGCGCAGCAGCACGTTTCCGCTCACCAGCGCCAGCGTATGGGTCGTTTTGTCTACCAGAATGCGAAGCGGCTGCTGCAGCGCTTCCGCCGCCGGTAATAGTGAAGCATTGCCTGCCTGTGCAGCGCCGGAAGGAGCGGATGCGGGCTGCTCGCCTCCCGCAGCGGCACGTCCTCCTTGTCGTTCCGCAAGGTAGCGGTCGAAATAAGCTTTCATCGCGGGTGTATAACCGGCCATCCAATTGTCCGGATAGCTGCGGACCATCTGCTCGATTTTGTCGGGCGTTTTTCCGTTCGCCGCTTCGAAGGTCGATATTGCGGTCCGGACGATCAGCTGCTGCAGCTGCTCGTTTTGCCATTCGGCATATTTGGCCGCGGGTACGGCACGGTTAGCGGGCTCGCATTGGCAAGTTTTCGCATCGTAATACGTAAGATGCGTTCCCGCCGCCGTGTCCGAATGTTGAACCGTCACGATCGGCTTGGCGGGGACGGGCCACAGCAGCCATTTCCGTTCCTTGATCCACTCCGGCTCGGCAAGCAGCAGCGTCTCGGCTCGAATCAGCGATTTGTCTTGAAAGCGTCGCAGCATTTCCCCGATCTGGTTCGTCCGATTCGCCGCCGAATCGCCGGACACGGCATAGACGACATCCAAGCTGCCTGAAGCGGCTGAGGACGCGGTTGCCGCATCGGACCTAGGGGCAGCGGTACCGCCGTTCGTCCCGCTTGCCTCGGCGGCTTCAGCGGCAGAGCTCTTCAGACGATCGGGCTGATACGGAATATGGCTGCCGAGCAGCAAGAGCAGGACAAGTAAGGCGGTTTTCCATTTTCCCGGCTTGCGGGTTTCCCGTCCTTTTGCGTTCGTTTTGTCATCCGAAGCCTCCTGCTCTTTCTCCTTCTCGTCCGGCGCTCCGAATACGGTTCCTTCCTCGAACGCCCGGTACACCTCGCCCGCTTGAGCGAAGCAGTAATTGGCTTTGCCGGTTTCGCCTTTTGCCGCATATTGCCGGCCTAATAAATACCAAGCCATTTTGTTCGTCGGGTGCTCTTTAATATAGTCTTTCAAATATTGAGGATCTTCCGGTTGTTTATCCACCCGCATCCCCCTTTTCTTCGCAGGAACATCGGCCGATCGACGGCCTTCCAACATTTACTACTTTTATATCGGCCGCTTCCTCGGCGTTTTGAAGGGATCATGCGAAAATGGTGCTTCGGACGGAACACCTCATCCATCAGACAAAAAAAAGAAAGAAGCCTGTCGAAACGGGACAGGCTTCTTTCGGCTGTATGCTGCTCTACTTCGTCAGCTTATCGCGCAGTATGACCGTACGCGTCGCATTTTCCCATTGCACGTCCAACCCGAGCTCCTCGGCGAAGAAGCGGACCGGCACATAAGTGCGGTCTTCTTTGATGTAAGGGGAAGCATCGATCGCTTTTGTCGTGGCCGCACCATTGTTCACGATCTTCTTCACTTCGGCCTTATCGATCGTTAAACGGATCGTCGTCCCGTTTTTGCTCAGATCGACAGTCCGTTCAGTCGTCTGCGGGTTCTCGTCGAACTTGACTTCGAAGCCCAGTGCTTCGGTAATGATCCGCACCGGCACCATCGTGCGGCCGTTGCTGATTTCCGGCTGGGCGTCAAAATCGATTTTTTTACCGCCGTATACAACTTTTACGTTGCCATCCGCCGTAATGCCCGCCGGAAGCTCATAAAATGCGATTTTACGGATTTTGTTATTGTATGCATCCGCCACAAGCAGACTGCCGTCCCCGAGTACCGCTACGTCCGAAGGATGATGCAGCTCCGCATTGCGTTCCGTCCCGTCTGCGCTGCCCTCGTACGTATTTTTCTCCCCGGCTATCGTCTTGACCGTGCCGTCCTTCAAATAACGGATTGAATGATTCAAGCTGTCCGCGATCAGCAGACCGCCGTCAGGCGCAAGCGCCAGCCCTCTCGGGAAGCTGAACTTGGCCTGGGCGGCGGCGCCGTCGGCATAATCCCCCGAAACATACAGCTCGGATTTCGCATATTTCACGGTATTGCTGCCCGCTACGGTCGTAACCGTGCCGGCGGCCAAATCGATATACCGGATGCTCTGATTGCCGGAATCGCTCACATACAGGTTGCCTTTGCCGTCGATGACAAGGCCGGACGGCTCGTTGAACTTCGCCGATGCCAAGGCGCCGTCCGCGTAATCGCCCGCCGGAACAAGCTGGCCGGGTACGACTTCCACAACCCTCTTGGAAGGTGCGTTCAACGTCGTGACGGTCCCGTCCGCGGTAATTTTACGGATCGTATGATTCAGCGTATCGGCTACGTATACGGTTCCGTCGGCAGCAACCGCAACGTCTTGGGGCTGCTTGAAGGAAGCTTCTTTTCCTTTGCCGTCTTTGCTGCCGAATACGCCGTTCCCTGCAAAAGTTGTTACATTTCCGTTCGCATCGATTTTACGAATCGCATGATTCTTCTCGTCGGCGACGTAGATGTTGCCTTTGGCGTCGGCGGCGAGCCCTTTCGGCTGCTGGAAGACGGATGTTTTGGATGTGCCGTCCAGCAATCCGCCGATCGGATAATTGTAAGCGTCCTTGCTGATCGTAATGCCGGCGAATGTAGTGACATCCGTGCCCGACAATTTACGGATCAAATGGCTCCGAGCGTCGGCAATCAGGACCGAGCCGTCGGGAAGCGGCAGCAGGCTCCATGGGGCGCGGAACGTCGAGTCCGCCGCCTTCCCGTTCGTTTCGCCCAGATCGCCCTTGCCTGCCGTCGTCGACACTTGCGACAGGATCTGACCTTCTCCGCCGACTACCGCTTTGTCGATACCGGCCCCGAAGGCGGTCGTGCCGCTCAGGATCAGCGTGGCGGCAAGCAGCGGCGCGGCTATTAGTTTCATTGTTTTTTTCATCGGCTTCTCCTTTGCTGATTACTTTTACGGAACGAGCAGTTCCAAGAAAAATTTTAGTTCCTCAGGAAATAACTCCGCATCTCTCATTACGTGTCCATGCGTCGCGATCCACACTAAATCCTGAAGTCCGAATACGGAGGAACCCGTTCCACCCGCCCCCGGTCGAAATAAAGGCAGAACGGGTAGTTCCGCTTGATTGTGTACTCCCGGGTTCGGGAAGAAGACATCACCTGTCCATACTAGATCGGACGGAAGCGGTTCCCCCGGATTCCATTCTAGGTCGAAAGGAATCGCGAACACGTTCGTTTGCATTCCCCCAAGAAACGTCACTCTGCCCAAACTATCCGACATATGCGTCGTTAGAGGAGTTAAAGGAGGACCTTCCATTTCAGGTGGCTCAAATGCGTACAAAAGTCGATTCGTAAGTATCGGAGTTCCATCTACAGCTTTCAAGGTCAGCGTATAATACAGCTCCGGATCGATAACCGTCGTATTATAATAATCATACACGGTTACTATTCTTTCATCTACCCCATTCGTCACGTTAACTAGAGGGTAATTAAGGGAATCCCCGTAATAAACCAAAACATTATCGGCAGGTTGATCTAATACGTAGACATTCGAAAAATCACTCGGAAATGCCTGCATTATGGAGGCGTTATTCGTTCGGTACTGCAAAGTGCCGGCATTGGAAATGACTTTGAATGTCTCTGGATCGGCCAAGGGTTTTACGCCGACCATATTCACTTCTTCTATTTTACCGCCGTCGCTTAGTAATGCGTATATCCGGCTGCCGGCTGCAATTGGAACATTCGGGACAAAAGCACGTTGTTCCACAATTGCCGAACTTCCCAACACTGTTTTATCGGGGCCAACCAATTTAATGTCATCGAATCCACTTCTATATACGTAGAAATCAAACTGCGATGCTGAGGGAACGGCAAATTCTAAGTCTCCGTAATCGCCTTCCTGAAACAGGATTTCATCTGACCGCTTGTAGAACATTCCTCTCCATTCTCTATCCGGCACTAGCGCAAAACGAAGCTCGCTCCCATTTAAATATTCCACATTACTGAACGTAACAGTTCCACTCGAAACGTCAGCCGAGCTTATATTTACTTTGCCGCCTTGTACGATGATAGCCGGTTTACCTTCGTTACCCGATACGTGCAAAGTTATATCATATTTGGCATATACACTGCTTATTACCACGGAGCTACCGGCTACACAAGTAACGGAACCGGGGTTGTCGCCAATTCCGTAGACGGAGATATAAACGGAAGCTGTAACAGGAGGGGTACAGCCCGAACCCGAAGCCTGAACGTTTGTTGCTTTACTGATGCCGACCAGGAGCGTAAGCCCCACGGTCAGCATCAGTAAGCTTAACAATTGTGATCTGAAAATTCTCATAACATTCATGGCTGTTATACCCCGCCGCCAATAATCGGAATTGTTTTATTCGAATCAATAAGTTCAAGAGAGCCGGCAATATCGTTATCGTAGCTAGCAACTATTTGGGCAGCCTTGTCGACAATTATCACGCGTTTGATTCTGACTGTCGCCTCTCCGGAACCTTCAGTCGTCATGAAAAGCCTAAAGAGTGCAGTATTTGAAAGGATCGGATCCAAATTAGTAGTATCGGCTGAATCCGAATATTTCGTTGCCACATAAGTGAAGGTGTAAGGCCCTTCTCCTATTTGCGAGCTTGAGGAAACGCTGTTCGTCGAATCGAAAATGAACTCTTCAGGATTAACTATGTCACCAATTGTGCTCATGTTGTCATACTCCAGCTGAACTTCAATTGCATAGAACGTCTTATCGATAAACTTGTTCAACCGGAACTCG
The DNA here is from genome assembly GCF_005938385.1 of Paenibacillus mesophilus. Taxonomy (GTDB): domain Bacteria; phylum Bacillota; class Bacilli; order Paenibacillales; family NBRC-103111; genus Paenibacillus_AB; species Paenibacillus_AB mesophilus. The sequence continues at coordinate 114,847 of NZ_VCRA01000011.1, read as the reverse complement.
ACTTGAAAATCATGACCATATTCTACACTGTCCGAAGATACTACCAAACTCACTTGCGGAAGCACGATCTCAAAACCAATCTGACTCGAAGCCGGACTAGTGTTGCCCGCAGCATCAGTAGCTTTCACCGTCAAAGTATGATTGCCCAAATTGAAGTCGAACGGCGATGTAAAGCTCCATTCGCCGGAGGCGTTAGTATAGGTGGTGATCGGCGAAGAAGTGCCGCCGTCCAACGTAATCGATATAAGGCAGCCCGGTTCCGCCGTTCCTTTAAACGTCGGTTTTTTCATATTCGTCGGGCCGCTTGCCGGTGCCGTCACAGTCGGAACGGCCGGTGCAATAGTATCAACTTCGAACGTGATCGGATGCGAAGATATATTGAAAGCTGCATCCATTGCCGTTACGACGTAATTGTTAATTCCTTCCACCAAATCATTCAACGTGAACGTGATACTGGTTGCCATTCCCTGACCGGTAGCGGACGCGAGCGGACTTGTCATAGAACCGCTTCTATACAAGCTTACGGCTGCGCCAGTCTCCGCCTGAACAACGATACTCTGTTGCTTGGAATTTACCTGGATGGATCCGCTAGGACTTATTTGCAATGCCGGTGCCGCCGTATCCAAATAGTACTTCACCGTTTTCTCCGATACGTTCCCGAGGCCGTCAGTCGCTGTAACTCTGTAAGTATTCAGCCCCTCCGTAAGACCCAAGTTCATGAACTCGACCGGCTCCGAAACATTGCCCGTCTTTGTGTCGATAGGATTCAGATCCGCGCCCTTATAGAGCCTCACAGTAATTCCTTGAGCCACTTGTGCTCTTATCTTCTCCGTGCTCACGCTGGTGTAGAACGTCTTATCCGATTCGGTCGAGAAAGGATGAACGATCGCAAGCGACGGCCCTCCCGTCATCAATACATACGCCACATGCTTGGTCGTTTCATTGCCTGCCTCGTCTGTAGCGGTAATGTTGTACATATTCGTTCCTTCAATCAGATCGTTCAACGTGAAAGTAATACCGGTTGCGCCTTTGCCCGTCGTCGTCTCGACCGGGACGGCGGATGTTCCTTTAAACAGTTTCACGACGGAGCCTTCTTCGGCCTGCACGACGATCGTTTGCTGATTGCTGTTTACATAGGTTACTTCGTTTGCCGGATGACTCACTTCGAGAGCAGGCGCGAGCGTATCCAACACGTACTTCACGGTCAGAGACGCCGTATTGCCCGCCGTATTTTGGGCCGTTACTTTGAACGTATTCGTTCCTTCCGCAAGATCGGCGATCGTGAATACGACGTTGGACGTTCCGCTGCCCTGCTTCGTGTCCAAAGGTGTTGCGGAGTCGTCTTTATACAAGCTTACCGTGATCCCTTGTGCGACTTCTACCTCGATCGTTTGAGGTTTCGTGCGAACTACATTCATTTCTTTGGTCGGATGCTTGATCGCAAGCGACGGTGCCGACGTATTCAATACATATTTCAAGCTTCTCGCCGTCACGTTGCCGGCGGCGTCCGTTGCCGTCACCTTGTAGCTGTTCTCGCCTTCGGCCAAGTCGTTCAAGGTAAAGGTGATGTTCGTCGCTCCAAGGCCTGTTGCCGTTTCAACCGGCGTAACCGCCTCCCCTTTAAACAAGCTTACCAGCGCGCCTTGCTCGGCTTGCAGCACGATGCTTTGCGGCTTCGTGTTTACAACCGTTACTTCGTTCGCCGGAGAGCTGATCGTAAGCGACGGGCTCACGGTATCCAGCTGGAATTTCACCGATCTCGTAGTGGCATTGCCTGCGGCGTCCGTCGCCGTCACGGTGAACGTATTGGCACCTTCGACGAGGGTAACCGTAAAGGTAACCAGCGTACTTGCGCCCAGACCCGTTTTCGTTTCGATCGGTGTTGTCGCACCATCTTTAAATAATTTGACGGAAGCGTTCTGCTCGGCGTATACGGAAATGTCTTGCGAAGCCGAGTTTACCGTAAGATCAACTGTCGGATGTGCGACTACGAGTGACGGAGGTGTCGTGTCCGTTTCCTCTCCTCCGCCGCCACCGCCGCCGCCTATGCCGCCATCGTTGCCGCCTCCGGTCGATCCGCCCGTACCGGTATTGCTTCCGCCGCCCGGTGTCGTCGTATTGCCTCCGGTGTTGCCGGTGTTGGTTTGCTGCTGCTGTTCTTGGAACGTTTGATTCGTTCGCTGCTGTTCTTCGGTCCGCGCGTTGTTGTTGCCTTGTTCTTGCCGCTCACGCTCTGATGCCAACCGATCGGCAAGTCCCGGGTTTTGACTCGCTTTGTCTTGCTGCTCTTGCTTATCCCGTTCTTTCGCGGCATCCCGGCTTTCCTGCTGCTTCTGCATTTGCTCCTGCTTCGCCTTCTGTACATCCGGATCAAGACCGACGGACGTATCGAACGGTTTCACATTGTTCAAGTCGATCCGCTCGCCCGTTGTATTCTCATTCGCCTTCGAGATAAGCTCGTTGATTTCACTCGCCGGGAGCTTATTCGAATCCATCGCTTCCTTCGCGATATTGGCGAGCAAGTTGGTTAAGTTGCTGCCGAACTGCTGCTGTTTCTCGGGTGTGTCGAGCTTCAAACCGGTTCTCGAATCGACCTGCTTCGATCCGTCGCCCAACTGCTGCACAAACTGTTCGTTTTCTTCCCGAATATCTTGGATCGATTGCAACAGGGCTAAAATAATTTCGGGGGTCGCGTTCGCTACAAACGATTTAATATCGAGCGGAGTAACATTATCCGACGGATCGCCCGATTGATCGTCCGACTGCTGGTATTGCTGCCCCGGGCTTATGTTGGTCGAGCCGGATGAACCGTCGCCGCTCGTCGGAGTCGTTTCCAATACGCCGGAAGTCATGAGCGCGAAAAGCTGGCCATACATCGATTCGATATACCCGTTGGATCCGCGTACGCTCATAACCGCTGTAGGCGTCTCGAGCTCGAATTCATCGTCGGCGTTCACGAGTTTTTTCACTTTGAACCAAAGCGATCCCGCCCACATTTTCAGCTTCGACTTCTTGCTTCCTTCGTCGGATTCGATCAACGAAGATATGTACATTTCGGTATTGGGGCCGATCGTCACTTCATCCTCTTGATCGACCACTTGAAGAACAATGCTCGAGCCGTCCTGAGTGCGGATATGGTCGCCCTGGCTCAAGCTCATCTCTTCGAAAGCGCGGTATTCCGCCGAACCCCCGGCTTTCGTTACCATAACTTCTCCCTTGACGCTGACGACGATCGCCGCCCGGCTTTCCTTCGCAAACGCGGCGCCGGCCAGCATATTCGACATCAGGCTGAACAGGAGCGTCAGGCATAACGTTAATGACAATAAGGAACGCTTCTTCATTCTCCCATTTCTCCCTCGCACAATTGGAATCTCTATTTCTATCATGAATCCGATTTCTCGGCGTGAACCTGGTAGATCGTTACCGGCAATTCCTTCCCTTTTACTTTGATCTCGCCCATGCTTTCGATCTCGAACAAATGGCTGACACGCTCGTAAATGTTGTCGCTGATCAATATTTGTCCGGGCTTCGCGTTGGATTCGAGTCTGGCGGTCAAATTGACCGTATCGCCGATTGCCGTATAGTCGAGACGAAGCTCCTCCGAGCCGATGTTGCCTACGATAGCCGGTCCGCAATTGATGCCGACGCCGAATCTTACGGTAAAGCCGAGCTTCTCCATCAAACGGGCTTCCAGCATCGCCGTCTGCTTCTTCATCTCGAGCGCTGCGCGCACGGCCATCTCGGCGTGATTGTCGAACCGGATCGGAGCCCCGAATATGGCCATGACGCCGTCTCCGATAAACTTGTCGAGCGTGCCGTTGAATTTGAATATCGCTTTCGTACAGACGTCCAAATACTCGTTCAGAAACTGAATAACTTGCTCCGGCTCCAATTTCTCCGAAAGCGTCGTAAAACCACGGATGTCTACGAATATTAATGATATATCCATTCGTTCGCCGCCCAGCTTCACTTCCTCGCCAGTAGCGAGCATTTGGTCGACGACCGCCTTCGGCACGAAACGGCCGAAAATACCCGTAACGCGGCTGCGCTCCCTGCGCTCCGCCAAGTAATGGCTTACAATGGACCATACGTACATCAGAATGATGGCCAGCAATGGATAGAAGATCGGTAAATAAGTATGTAAGGCTTCGTTGGCGACGACAAAAACAAGCATATAAAAGACCATCAAGCCCAGGAAAAGGAATAAAGACGTTTTTCCCTTGTAGCGCTCGAACAAATACGCCCCGAGCAAAATGATTAGCGCGAGAATGAAGATTCCGTACGGCTTCTCAAGCTCGCTCCAAAACTTGTTCTCCAATATGGATTGAACCATATTGGCATGGATTTCGACCCCGAACATTTTGATCGCATTGCTCATCGGCGTCATATATTCATCCTGCAGGCCGGTCGTATACGGACCGATCAGCACGATGTCGTTCTCGAACACGTTCGCGTCGATTTTGCCGTTCAGCACATCGCTGAATGAAAACGAATCGTAGCCTGTCAACAAATCTTTTTCTTGCCGCGGCGAAGTGTAATATTGCGTGATGACCTGATTTCTCCCGTTGACAGGGATGACTTTTGAACCGCGGTACCATTTCCGTTCGTTCTCGTCCCATCTTACTTTTTCGGAATCGCCCAGAGCGAAATTTGCAAGCTTGACGCTAAACGCCTCTATAACCTTTCCGTCCTTCTGGGGAAGTCCGACGATCAGCCTTCTTACTTTGTCATCATTGTCTGAGAATACGTTAACGTGAGCAAGCTGGCTTTGCGGAGCGTTGATTGCTGCGGTAGGAACTTCAATGCGGTCGTACTCCAGCATATCGTTTGCCTTCTGCTTCGCGGGGAAATTGAAATTGACGGGAAGCACTACGTTTTTGTATTTGGCCATCACTTCGGCCAAAGCTTGATCCTGCTTCGGATCTTTGCTCGGCTCGGGGATCATGACGTCCAGCCCGACCGCCTTTACTTTGCCTTGTTCGAGCTTGTCGATCAATTTCGCATAAACGGAACGGTCCCATGGAAATTGACCGATGGCGTCGAGCGATTTGGAATCGATCTTGATGATCTTGATTTTCGTATCCGGCTCGCGCTGCCATACAAACTTTGCTCCGAGCGCGTCCCGCAGCGGGTTCTCGATGTAATGGAACGTTCCTCCCGTCCCGGTCGTGTATGTAAGTACCGCGAATAAAAAGATGGCCAGAGCTGCGATGACCGATGTTTTCCAGTTCTTTTTGCTCATCCGTTTCCTCCCCTGCAGGACTTTCTTGTCCTGAAAACACTAGAAAAACGCAAAAAAGACACACTTTCCCCTACCCCTGAATCTATTGTATGCCGCATGTCGATTTATAGCAACGATAGAATTGTCAACCGTGAAATAATTAACATTTCTTATCCCCCCAAAATCCTAGAACAACAAAAAAACCTTTCCCGCTGCCGGAAAAGGTTCGTTTTGTCGATCTATTCTTAATTGAACGGAGCGTCGGCAATTTTGATCGAATCGGTCGGGCAGCCGTCGGAGGCGTCTTGCAGATCATCGTACAAATCTTCTGGGATTTCCGTTACGCCGGTGTTATTGTCGCCTTCGTATATGACTTCAGCGAGACCTTCGTCATCGTAGTCGTAAATATCAGGGGCAGTTGCGCCGCACGCTCCGCATGCGATACATGTATCTTTATCTACCCAGGTGTACTTTGCCATGAATAATTCCTCCTCAATGTAATAGCTCTATTGTCCACTATAATACAAAACCTTATAAAGTTCAAACGTTTTGCCTGCGTTTCGGGGGCTCTCCCAAAAGTACCCGGAATAGGCTTCGTAGGCCTTCTTCACTTTTGGGGGTTACGTAAGCTCTTTCCTTATGGGATATACGAAAAATGACGCAGCACGAATGCCGCGACGGCTTCGGGATCGTCGATGTCCAGAACCGGAACAGGCGATGCCGGATTCATGGCAATTGCGGACGTTTCCGCATTTCTTTTCACTGCAAATGCCACAATATCGGGCCTTATCATCTGGATCGCCTCCGCCTGCTCCGCGTTGCGGAATACGACGATTTTCGGATGGGACTCCGATTTGAATCCTTCCGCGATGATCAGATCGTATCCGGTCAAGCCGGCTATCGCATCGTCTAATCCTGCGCCCTCAAGGTTCTCGTACTTGATCGTCCTGCCTTGCGAAACGACCACTACGGCATCCGCCCCCGCTTCCGCGTATCGGCTCGAATCCGTTCCGGGTACTTCCCGGTAATGACCGTGGGCATCGTGCTTGATCACCGCCACCCTGTAGCCTTCGCGGCGGAGTATCCCGACCACTTGAACGGCCAGAGTCGTCTTCCCGCTGTCCGAAAAGCCGGCAAATCCGATGACCGGCGTCTTCCGTTCCATCAATCGTCCAATCCCCTTTCGCGGAGATGATCCATTTGCAGTGACGTTCCCCTTCGCTTATGGTTGCGAATCCACGTGGACGGGTCGGTACCGACCATGCCTGCGGTAAGTATCGCATCTTCCCCGTATTTATCGCGGATGCGGTCCATCGCGACGTTCAGCTGCTCCTTCTTCGGGTGCTGCTCATAATCGAACAAGTCGAGCTGGATGGCCGCGGACTGCTTGGGCTGCAAGCTTTGCAGCGTTACGCCGAGTAAACGGACGGGCTTACCCACTCCCCAATGCTCGTTGAAAAGCCTGACCGATACCCGATGGATTTCGTCCGCATTCTCCGTAGGCCTAGGCAGCGTATACGACCTCGTGATCGTCTTCATATCCGGGTCGCGGATCGTGATCTGGATCGTGCCGGCGATCAGCTTCTGCCTGCGCATTCTTCGCGCGACCTGATCGGACAAGTTGAGAAAAACGCGTGAAATATCCGCCGCTTCGGTCAAATTTTTCGGCAGCGTCGTCGTGTGTCCGATCGATTTGCTCTGCTCCCGCTCCGGATTGACCGGAGAATCGTCGATGCCGTTCGCGGCCAGCTTCAGCCACGTTCCGTACACGCCGAAATTTTTAGTCAGAACCGATTCGTCGGTACTTGCCAAGTCGCCGATCGTATGAATATTCAGCTTGCGCAGCCTATCCCCCGTACGCGTTCCGATTCCGAACATGTGCGAGCATGGCTTGCCCCAGAGCAGCGTCTGTACGTCGCGCTTGCGGAGCACCGATATGCCGTTCGGCTTCTTCATATCCGACGCCATCTTGGCGAGCAGCTTGTTCGGCGCGACCCCGATCGAGCAGGGCAAATGCAGCTCTTCAAGAATGCGCCTCTGGATCAGCGACGCAATCTCAAGCGGGGTGCCGAATTGCTTGGAGCCGGTAATGTCCATATAGCATTCGTCAATCGACATCGCCTCGACCAGCGGCGAATAATTATAGGCGATTTGCATAAACCGGCGGGAAAACTGCCGGTACAAATCGAAATCCGGCTGCAGCACGATCAACTCCGGGCACGACTTGAGCGCTTGGCGTATATGCATCCCCGTTTTGACGCCCTTGGCCCTTGCCGCGTAGGACGACGTGACGATTATGCCTTTGCGCAGCTCGATGTTGCCCCCTACCGCCAGCGCCTTGCCTTTATATTTATCCGGCTCGACCGCCTCGTGCACCGAGCAGTAGAACGCGTTCATATCAATGTGCAAAATGACCCGGCCGTTCCGCGGGTAATGGTCGTCGCGACTCGATCCGGCATTCATGACGGGAATAACCTATCCGTTCGTTTGTTCACGGCCATGACCTAATACCTCCATGCGCGTATTCATTCCAAGCATACGACTTTTGCGAAAACACTTCAACATCCGTTCATATTGATGTTATAATGATAAGAATGCAACGCGGCTTACGCTTTATGAATGTGAGGAGGACGTTTGATGGCAACCCCTGTAATCATTTTCGATACGACCTTGCGCGACGGTACTCAAGGAGAAGGAATCAGTCTTTCCGTAGAGGATAAGTTGAAAATCGCCCAAAAGCTGGACCAGCTGGGCGTTCATTATATCGAAGGCGGCTGGCCGGGCAGCAACGGCAAAGACATCGAGTTTTTTCACCGGTCGAATGAGCTGAATTTGTCCCACGCCAAAATTACCGCTTTCGGCAGCACCCGCCGCAAAGATTCGAAAGCGGAAACCGATCCGAATTTGAACCGTCTCGTCGAGTCCGGCGTTCGGGTAGCGACTATTTTCGGGAAATCGTGGGACTTCCACGTTCATACCGCGATCCAAACGACGCTCGAAGAAAACCTGAACATGATCTACGATTCGGTCCGTTACCTCAAAAGCCAAGGACTGGAAGTCATATACGATGCGGAGCATTTCTTCGACGGCTACAAGAACAATACCGAATACGCCCTGTCCACGATCCAAAAGGCGGAGGAAGCCGGTGCCGACTGGGTCGTGCTGTGCGATACGAACGGCGGCTCGCTGCCGAACGAAATTTCCGACATCGTGAAAGTCGTATGCAGCAAGCTGAAGACGCCGGTAGGCATTCATGCCCATAACGATTGCGAGCTTGGCGTAGCCAACAGCTTGGCGGCCGTTCAAGCCGGAGCCCGCCAAGTACAAGGCACGATCAACGGTTTCGGCGAACGGTGCGGCAACGCCAACCTGTGCTCCGTCATTCCGAATCTTCAATTGAAGCTGGACTATAGCTGCGTTTCGGATGAGCAGCTGCAAAGCTTATCGTCCGTAGCCCGCTATGTCAGCGAAATCGCCAACGTTAACATGCCGGTCAACCAGCCGTTCGTCGGCGCGGCCGCTTTCGCCCATAAAGGCGGCATTCACGTATCCGCCATTATGCGCCATGCGAAGACGTACGAGCATATCGTGCCGGAGCTCGTCGGCAACAAGCAGCGAGTACTCGTCTCGGAGCTGGCCGGACAAAGCAATCTGCTCGCGAAGGCGCAGGAGCTGGGTCTCGACATGAGCAACGAAACGAACCAGACGAAACACATTATCGAGAAAATCAAGGAGCTGGAGCACCAAGGGTACCAGTTCGAAGGAGCGGACGCTTCGCTGGAGCTGCTGCTGCGCCAAGCGTTCGGCGGGATCGACAACATTTTTACGGTGGAATCGTTCAAGCTGATCGTAGGCAAGAACGGAGGCGACGCCATCTCATCCGAAGCGATCGTCAAGCTGAAGGTGCACGACGAAACGGTTTATACGGCGGCGGAAGGCAACGGACCGGTCAATGCGCTTGACAACGCGCTCCGCAAAGCGCTCGTCCAATATTATCCCGACATTCAACAAATGCATTTGTCCGATTACAAAGTCCGGGTCATCAACGAGAAGGACGCTACAGCCGCCAAAGTGCGCGTGCTGATCGAATCCACCAACTTCGACAATTCGTGGAGCACCGTCGGCGTTTCCGAGAACGTCATCGAGGCAAGCTGGGAAGCGATGCTGGACAGCATCCGGTATGCGCTGATCGGCAAAACCCGCGTGGAACAGCAAGCGGGTCTTTCCGAAAGACTCGGATTAGTCAACCATTAAGGGCGAATTAGCACAGCGTAAAAAAGCTGCTTTGAACTTGTACGAGTTCAGAGCAGCTTTTTTAATTGGGTGTTTAGGGGGTTCTTAGGGGGACCCTTTACGACTCGATCAGCTGCTTGATTCTTTTCTCCAGTTCGTCGGGGTGGAGAATGCTGAAGCCTTCTTTGATCACGCCGTTTTTGTCGACCAAATACGTCATCGGGATGCCGCTGATCCGGTAAAGCTCGCCGACCTTGCCTTCCGAGTCGAGCAAAATCGGAAATTTGAAGTCGAAATGCTTCACAAACGACTTGATATTGTCCATCCGGTCGCTTGCCGTCATATTGACCGCATAAAAATCGATTTTGTCTTTGTATTTATCGTACATTTGCTTCAAATCAGGAGCTTCCAGCTCGCAAGGGCCGCACCAGGACGCCCAGAAATTGACCAGCAGCGGCTTATCCCTCGTTCCCCCTACCTCGTACACATTGCCGTCCAACGCCGTCAGCTTGAAGCCGGGGGCCATATAGTTCGGCTTCGGCGCCGCTTCCTTATGCGCAGATGCCTGACGGTCCTTCATAACGAAGTTTTGATATACGGCAAATCCGGCCAGCACCACTATAGCCAAGATGACCAATACGTTGCGTTTCATGATTATGCCCTTCATAGGTTGTTCCCTTCTCCGACTGATATTCGATTGCGCTTTACCTCTATATTATCGTCTTTTCGTAGCAATTTCCATTCCCTTGTTCCTTCCTCAGTACATTTTGGCAAAAGGCGATCGTATGCCTGCGAATCCGGTCGGTCATATTAACGTTACAACATGCAGGCAAGAGGAGACTACGATGGAAAAAACAAAATCGAGAAAGCTGACGATTTCGTTCGAAAGCGACATCGACGTTTATGACGATCCGGGCAAAAACGGGACTAAAGAAAAAGCGGAGGACGATTCGGGCTCGAAAGGCCGAATATGGGAATTTATCGCGATCGCGACGGTTCCGATGGTGCTCGTGTTGGGAAACTCGATGCTTGTGCCGGTACTTCCCGACATGCAGCAGCTGCTTGGCATCAGCAAATTTCAGAGCAGCCTTGTTATTACTTTATTTTCGCTCGCAGCCGGATTATTCATACCGGTACTCGGGTATTTGTCCGACCGGTTCGGGCGGAAGCCGATCATTATCCCGTCATTGATCGTATACGGGGCAGCCGGCATACTGGCGGGTTTCGGAGCGGTGTGGAAATCGTACACGGTCATCATTATCGCCCGCACGATTCAAGGGCTCGCCGCAGCGGGTACCGCACCGATTGCGATGGCGCTCGTCGGCGATATGTACAAAGGGGCTACGGAGAGCAAAGCGCTGGGACTAACGGAAGCGTCTAACGGGGCGGGTAAAGTGCTAAGCCCGATTATCGGCTCCTTGCTTGCCTTGATCGTCTGGTACGCCGCTTTTTTCGCCTTCCCCGTATTTTGCGGCCTTTCGCTTGCAGCCGTCATATGGCTGATCAAGGAGCCCAAGAAAGACAAGGAGCCGCAAAAGCTCAAGGCTTATATACAAGGAGTAGGCTCGACCTTGAAGAAGAAGGGCCGCTGGCTCATTACATCTTTTTTCGCCGGCTCGCTCGGACTTTTTATTTTGTTCGGCGTGTTGTTTTATTTGTCCAACGTACTGGAGAAGGAGCCCTACAACATCGACGGCGTCATCAAAGGCTTCGTGCTTGCCATCCCGCTACTCGGCATGGTTACGACTTCTTATATAACGGGCAGCGTCATTAAGAAAAACGGCATTTTGATGCGATGGCTGATGAATATCGGATTAATATGCATGACCGTTTCGCTCGCCCTGACGATCTTTTTCTTCAAAAACTTGTACGTCTTCATCGCCCTGCTGACGATAAGCAGTATCGGAACCGGCCTGCTGCTTCCTTGCTTGAATACGATGATTACCGGCTCCGTCACGAAAGAAGAGCGCGGCATGATCACTTCGCTGTACAGCTGCCTGCGTTTTCTTGGTGTTGCGGCAGGGCCGCCGCTTTTCGGATGGATGATGGGGGTATCGGACCGGATTGTATTCATTTCCGTCGCAGCTTTGTCGCTCGTCGCGCTTGGCCTTGTGTTCTTCTTGATCAAACCGGACCGGCAAGTGAATTAATGCCGAAAAGCCCGCAATTGCGGGCTTTTCGCGTGTCGGTGGCGCTGCGGATCACGCTGCCATTATAATGAAAGAATTGGAATCATGAAAAGGAGCGGTTTCGCTTGATCCGTATCGATCGATCCGTATGGGAGCGGATGGCCGACTACTGCCGTACCCGGCTGCCCGAGGAAGCGTGCGGCGCCCTATTCGGCCCGGCCGGCGCCGACAACGACATCATTACGTGCTTTACCCCTATCGGCAATGCGGCCGCCAGCCCCGCAACGGAATTCGCGTTCGATGCCCGGGAATGGATTTATTCTCTCTATGAAGCCGAACGGAAGCAGCTGAAGCTGGTCGGCGTCTTCCACTCGCATCCCCGGACATCGGGCCACCCTTCCGCACAAGACATTGCCGGTTCTTTGCCCGGAGAAATCAGCTATTGGATCGTCTCCTTCGCCGGTCCGGATCGGCCGGATATTCGGGCTTACCGGCGTACCGTCGATCCGCGGCGAGGCGTCATTATCTTATGCCCGATAGCTTACTCTTTCGATTAACGACTCAGGAAGTCGTATAAATCCCCCAGCGTATTCACGTCTCTGCGCATCGTCTCGTTCAGCAAACATTTCCACAGCTGCGCCGTCATCCCCGCGTCGCCGAGCGCATGATGCCTGCCGTTCACTTCTATGCCGTAATAGTTAAGGAGCGTATCCAAATCGTAGCTGCCGCGCTTCGGTTCGAGCCTTTGAGCCAAAATGAGACAATCGATGAACCGGTGGGACAAGTTAACCTTCGACGTTTTCCACAATGCGGAATTCAGAAAATGTTTGTCATGGCCGCTGCCGTGCACGACGAGCACGCGATGGTTGACAAATTCCAAAAATTCTTTCAGCACCGTAATCAGGTCCGGGGCATTTGCCGCTTCTTCATTGTATATGCCGGTCAGACGCACGACTTCATCGGGAATCGTTTTCTCCGGCTTCACCAGGCTGTAATACGATTGTTGGACGAGCACTTGATCGCCGGTCATCCCGATCGCCCCGACGGATATAATCTCATCGCCGCTGTATGGGGAAAATCCGGTCGTTTCCAAATCGAAGACGACCGTATCCAGCTTCTGCAGCGGGATATCGTACATGCTGTTTTTACGCTGCTCCTTCATGACGGAACGGATAAATGCCATTTGCTGCGCGCTTTGCGGATCAAACATTGAGGTGACAGCCGGGGTGATGCCTCCCAGCTTGTATAAACTCCACAGCTTGGACATGCTTCTCATCCGGAACCGCCCCGCTTCCTCGGCGTTCCGTCCGCGATTTTCTCGACGGTTCTCCGGACGGTCTGCTGCAGCTCGATTCCCGTCCGCAAACACTGCTTCAGGCGCCGTTTGTTTTGTTTCGTCAATGATTCGGGATCGACCATCCCCCTGCTCGTGTAAAGAACGCCTTCCTTCTCGTGCTGAGCGAGGGAACGAAGCTCCAGCGCCGTTTCGAAAGCTTCGCGCCAGCGGTCGATCTCCGCTTCCGCATAGCTGCCGCCTTCTTGCAGCGCCTTCAGACGATTCAGCGTGGAACATTCTGAAATCCCGTCCGCCAAAGCGAGAAGACGAATTCCGTTCACGAGCGGAATGTACGCACCGTATTTCACGTCGAACGCACCGGCATCTTCCCCGTACCGCTCCGTAATAATGTTGCCCAGCACGCCGATCGTAATTTTGTGATACAGCGTATTTTGAAGCATATGGTCCAGCATCGCCGGATTCTCCGCAACAGACAGCATGTAAGCCGAACGGAGCTGCCGGACGAGCTCCTCGTCTCCATATAGGCACCGCATATCCGCGATCATCAGCAAGTATCGGACATTCTCCCATTGCGGGTCATCCAGCCACCCCTGGATCATATCGTTCCACGCCGATTTCGGCTTGCGCCAGGCGGGGTTGGTGCATAATACGTTGCCCGGGCAAGGCGGGTAGCCCGCCGATTGAAGCCAACCGTGCACCCGATCGGAGAAAAGGCGGAAATAATCAGCCGCTTCTTCGGCCTTGCCGTCAGGCGGCTCCGCGTACACGATCCCGTTGTCCTGATCGCTCCACAGCGTCTGCTCCATGCGGCCCGCACTGCCGACCGCCACGAAGGCGTATGGGACCGGAGGAACGCCGAATCCTTCCAGCCTGAGCGTTTGTTCCGCCAGCGCAATCGTCCCGGCGATCAACCGGTCATGAGCCGCATTGACGCTTTGGTTCCACTGGGTGACGTCGTCAAACAAGGAGGGCCGGAGCTCGAAATGCATCCGGTCCCTCAAGCCGCGCAGCTGCTCGGTGCTGACGGCGTTATAGATCGATACGTCGAATCGTTCCATCCAAGAATGCTCCATGTTGTCCGATCCCACCCCCGGGATTCGATCAACGCTACACGACTATCGTTTCGTTGCCGGATTTTTTCATTTGTTCCGGATAACCGTACGATCCGTGCTCGCTGATGTCGAGACCCATGATTTCTTCTTCCTCGGTGACTCGAAGTCCCATCGTTTTTTTCATGACCCATAAAATTGCGTACGAAAGAATGAAGACGAAAACGAACGATACCGCGACGCCTAACGCCTGAACGCCCAATTGGTGAAAGCCGCCTCCATAGAACAGCCCTTCCTTGCCGACGCCCACGATCTCGACCAGACGCGGGGAAGCGAAAAACCCGTTTGACAGCGAGCCCCAAATCCCTGCGATACCGTGAACAGAGAAGGCGAACACCGGATCATCAATACCCGCTTTCTCAAACCATTGAGCAGTGAAAAAGGTTAGAGTACCTGCCACGAGACCGATAATGACGGCGGCCCAAGTTTCCACGAATGCGCACGAGGCCGTGATGGCGACGAGCGCAGCCAAGACGCCGTTCAGCATGCTCGGAATATCCGCCTTGCCGAAATAAAGCCAAGAGACGAGCAGAGCCGCTACCGCGCCGGCCGCAGCCGCCAAATTCGTATTCATCGCGATGAAGCCGAAGAAACCGTCGTTTACAGCTGTGAGCGTGCTGCCCGGGTTGAATCCGAACCAGCCGATCCAGAGGATGATGACGCCGAGTACGGACAATACTTGGTTGTGACCCGGAATGAGGTTAGGCTTGCCGTCTTTATTATATTTGCCCAGGCGAGGTTTCAACAACAGCGTTGCAGCCAAAGCCGCCGTCGCGCCCTGCAGGTGGACGACTGTCGAGCCCGCGAAATCCTGCTTGCCATGCTCGGCAAGCCAGCCTCCGCCCCAAATCCAGTGCGCCACGAACGGATAGATGACGACGGTGAACAATACGCCGAAGACGAAGTATACGGATAATTTGGCCCGTTCCGCGAAGCCGCCCCAAGCGATCGCGAGCGCTACGCCGACAAACGCCAGCTGGAACAAAAACTTGATCGCGCCCGGCACGATCGAAGCGGACAACGAAGCGAACGATTCGGCCGCCTGCTCCTCGGTACCGTTAAAGAAGAAGCCCCCGAATCCGATCCATTTGTTCAAACTGCCGCCGTCTCCGAACGCAAGCCCGAAGCCGAAAGCCCAGAACGCGAGACCGGCGATGCCGAACGTCAAAATCGTTTTGCCGGCCACGTGCCCGGCGTTTTTCATCCGGGTCGACCCGGCCTCCAGCAAAGCGAAACCGGCTTGCATGAAAATGACCAGAATAGCCGCGAGCATGACCCAGACGGAGTCAACGGCCAAGTGCAGCTGTCCGGACGACGGCTCATCGGCCGCAAGCGCCATAGCCGGAAAAGCGAGCAGCATCGTCATGCATAGAAAAAGGACCTTCTTCATTGCAAAACCACCTTTGTGTTAGTTTATATAACATTTTACGAATGCTTTAGTGCCATTATACGCGCATGCTCCAAAAATGACAACGTTTTTTTGTATTTAATGTGATATATCCAAACGTTATAGTTTGAACAAGCCTATAATGTTCGTTTTTAGCGGAACAATGTTATGTTTCCTGCCTCCAATAACTAAATTTATCTTCAACACTCGTAAGTACGTTTGTTCAAAAGTATGACGTTTGACTGTACGGTTTCGTTTAGTTTATGATGAGGCTAGACACGTTCAAATGTTCATTTTTCTCAAAATCCGTCCATAATAGAGGTGAATGCAAATGGGGTTATGAAGCTGTATCGAATCGGGGAGCTGGCCCGTCTATCGGAGACGAGCGCGAGGACGATCGATTATTACACGAAGCTTGGTCTCATCTTTCCGGAAATACGAACAAAAACGAATTATCGCCTGTATACGGATGAAACCTTGGCTCGTTTGAAACGTATAGAAACGATGAAGAAGGAAAAATACACATTAGATGAAATAAAGGCAAGCCTGGATCAATGGAATAAAGTAAGTCAAGACGAGGTAGTGGCAGAAAAACTCACATCCTTGCAGCTGCATCTTCGCCAGCTCGAGCGCGAAGTGAAGGAGCTCGGCCCGCTGCTGGACGAGATGAAACCGCGGCAGGCGAAATACGCGTTCAACACGCTGGCTACGCAAAGCGCGGCTTGCATCGAAGCGCTTCTCCTTCTTCTCGGTAAAGGCCCCTTTATGTAAGACATCTGCAACAATCCGTATAAGGAGGTAAAGCCGCATGTTATTTCACCCTATGGACATCCTCATCTTTATAGCTTTCGGTATATCCATTTGGGCTCAGTTCCGCGTGAAGGGCACTTTCAACCGTTGGGCCCAAGTGCCGATCTCGAGCGGGATGACCGGCTATGACGCCGCGCGGCGCATGCTGGACAGCAACGGTTTGCACGACGTCCCGATCGAACCGGTGCCGGGAGCGCTGTCCGACCATTACGATCCCGTTCATCGGGTCGTAAGATTGTCCGAACCGGTTTACTATGAACGATCGATTTCCGCCGTAGCGGTTGCCTGCCATGAAGTCGGGCACGCGATCCAGCATAAAGTGCATTATCCAATGCTTGTCGCTCGTCATCGCATATTCCCGCTGGTCAACATTACTTCGGGTATCGCGCCATTGCTGCTGCTTGCCGGATTTTTCTTCCACATGTCGGGGCTGCTGCTGCTGGGCATCCTATTCTTCTCCGCAGCCGTTACGTTCCAGCTGATTACGCTGCCTGTCGAATTCAATGCCAGCAACCGGGCACGGGAAGTTATGGTGTCTGAAGGATACATTACGAACGAAGAGGAAGGCGGAGTCGCCAAAGTACTGAATGCCGCCGCACTGACCTACGTGGCCGCAGCTCTCATTTCTTTGCTCGAATTGTTGAAATATATTATGATTTTCAACAGCCGGCGCGAGGAATAATGGGATCCGGGGTCAAACAAGAAAAGCTTCCTGACGGGTTCGTCCCGGTCCGGAAGCTTTTTTTGTACCATTTACCGTAAATGAAAATAGTCGAACAAAAATTGCTGGAACATTTCCGCAACAATCGGCAGCTTCTGCCCCGATTTCCGGATAAGCCCGATCGTCCTCGTGACATGAGGCTCCGTTACCTTTACTTTGACCGGCATTAACGGACTGATCTCGGTCAGCGCCATCTCGGGAAGCAGGCTGACACCCATACCGGCTGCGACGAGTCCCCTGATCGTATCCGTCTCTTCGCCCTCGAAGCCGATAATGGGCGAAAATCCGGCCTTCCGGCAAGCTTCCCATACGATCGTGCGCAGCGAATAATTTTCGTTGAACAGGACGAACGAATCGTCCTTCAGCTGCTCCAGCCGGATCGAGTGGTAATCCGCCAGCACGTGACTGCTCGGCAAAATGGCATACAGCTCTTCGGTGAGCACGATTTCGCCCGATACTTGGTCGTTGTTCTCGGGAAATGGCGATATGAACGCCATATCGACTTCGCCCCGCACGACATCGCGGATCAAGCTGGAGAATGTCCCCATCTTCAGTCGGAACTTGACGTTCGGATGATCTTTGCGGAAGTCCGCTACGACGGATGGCACAAGCGAGATCCCTAGACTGTGCGGGAATCCGAGACATATTTCGCCAAGCTCCGGGTCCAGAAACTCCTTGATTTCCCCAACCGCTCTATCGAGCCCCGTCAGCAGCTCCTCCACGCGGCTCAGAAACAGCTTGCCGACCGGCGTAAGCTGCAAATTCCGGCCTTTCTGCGCAAACAACTGCAAGCCGAGCTCTTCCTCCAGCTGATGAATTTGCCTGCTGACGGCCGATTGGGCGACATGCAGTTCTTCTGCCGCTTGAGTCACGTGCTGCTTCCGCGCCACTTTAACGAAATATTGCAGCTGTCTTAGCTCCAAGTTGTCATCCTCCAGCATTACCTGCGCAAGAGCGGGGCGAACAACAAAAATCCGCCGATGAAGCCGCCGATATGCGCGAAATAGTTGACTTGCGGAATGAGAAACGAGTAAATAAACCCGACTACGACGACCGTCATGATCGTCGAGGACGATTGCTTGTCAAGCGCCTTCTTGAAGAAGAGGGCAATGAACAAATATGCGGCGAATATACCGTAAATCGCTCCCGACGCCCCGACGGATACGACCGTTTCCGGTCCTCTGAAAAACAAAACGGTAGCCAAATTGCCGATAAACCCGCTGCCCAAATAAAAAAGGCAATATTTCCATTTCCCGAGCATCCGTTCCAACGGCGGAGCGAATACGAACAGCGAGAAGCTGTTGAACAACAAATGATCGAATCCGCTATGAAGAAAGACGGAGGCGAAATACCGCCAATATTCCCCCGAGTAAGGCAATTCGTTCTCCAGCGCTCCGAATCGGATCAATGTCAAGTTATCCCTCGTACTGCCATCGATCTCCATCCAGACGTACATGATCAGTTGTATGGACAATATAATAGACGTTATCGGGTACCAACGTAAATATTGCCTGAAATTTTCGTACCGCAAAAAAAGCATCTTGTCTCCTCCGGACAAACATCGAGTCTTATTCCCTTACCCTAATTATCATACAACAAGCGCACCGGTAAGCCAAATACATTGGGCTTATTTCGTATAAAGCGTATGCCCCCGCGGGAAAACTGATGACGGAAAGGGGGAATCTCTAATGGCAAATGAAGCAAAGGAAAGCTTGGCCGAGCATGCCGAGGAAGTAGCCGGACACTCCTTCGACGCTTCGGACTACAACGGGTCGTCCGAATTATCCCAAGGTCTCGCGGAAACCCGCGAACAGCTCGCCGATGTTTATGCGGCCGGTACGAGCGACGGCGTCTATGTCCGCAGCCGATCCCGAATTCAGGGGCAATGAACCGATACCGGTAAGTTGTCCCGTTATGCTCAACATGAGGAACTCATACATGCGGCTTAATTGCTCATCCTAATGACGTAATCAACTACTACACTTTCGAACAGGAGTTGACGACTTGAAAAAAACAGCAGCTTCTCTTGCATTGGCCGCAGCTTTGACTTTATCGGCAGTTCCGGCAATGGGAATGGGTACTGCAGCTGATGGCACAGCAACAGGTACGACCACAACGGGTACAACCGCAACTACGCCAGGCGCTTATGGCGCGACCCATACGACCGATTCGAACAGTATGACCAATGCCGTCGGCACCACAGATACGAATACAGCTCCAATCGGCAACCGCACGGATGGAACGACCCGTACCGACGGAACACACCGTTACTCTCCTTACGGCACCCATCGAACCGGTACGGACGGCTATACTGTCAAAAATTATCGTTCTTACGCGACTAACGCCAATAATACGAACTGGAGCTGGCTCGGCTTGCTCGGTTTGGTCGGGTTGGCCGGGTTGTTCGGCCGCAATCGCGAACGCGACGATGTGAAATAATCGATATGCGCCCCGCTTCAAGGGGCGCTTTTTCATGCCGCATATTCCAATTCGTACCCCAATTCATTGGACAATGGTTACGCCGTTCCGATATAATGAGAGATGGTGATTGCCAAACTTTCTCATTCGGTAGGAGGACGATTATTCCATGACACAAGAACGTGCTGGAGCCGCTACATTTAAAGGAAATCCGATCACGCTGGTCGGTCCGGAAATCAAAGTCGGCGACAAAGCTCCGAACTTTACGGTTAATAAAAATTTGGTGACGGAAGCGACGCTTGCCGATTATGCGGGCAAAATCAAGCTGATCAGCGTCGTGCCATCGCTCGACACGGGCGTTTGCGATCAACAAACCCGTCGCTTTAACGAAGAAGCGGCCAGCTTGGGCGACAACGTCGTCATTTTGACGATCAGCGTCGATTTGCCTTTCGCGCAATCCCGCTGGTGCGGCGCCGCCGGCGTCGATAAAGTCGAAACGCTCTCCGACTATAAGTCCAAATCGTTCGGACAAGCATACGGTGTCCTGATCAAGGAATTGCAGCTGCTGATGCGCTCCATCTTCGTCGTGGACGCAAACGATACGGTTCAATACGTTCAATACTTGGGCGAAATGACCGAGCATCCGAATTACGAAGCGGCTCTGGAAGCCGTTAAAGGCTTGAAATAAGCGCAAAGTCGCCGAAATGAATAACAGCGGCAGGAATCCCGATTCCTCGCCGCTGTTTTATTCAGGCCGATTATTTGTCCGTTTTATAGTTGCTGAGCTTCTGATCGAATAAATTGAACAGCTCGATTATCGTTCTGTAATTGGATCCGAGATCCCCGAGCGAGCCCCGGGACGCCGAATAAATATCGATCGCCGATTTGACCGGGTTCATGGAGAACAAAGTTATCGTTATATCCTGAGTCCGGCCCGTTATCGTCCGTTTGGTGACGACAATTTCCCCGACGTTTTTCACTTCGTGCAGAAGGGTGTATTTCGGCAGCTTTTTCAAGAGCGATATGACTTCCTCCCAAAGCTTGTCCTTCGGAAGCTTATAGTATCTCGTCTTGAGCGCCGGATCTCTAGCTTTGTCGCCTGTTACTTCATGACTGCGGATGAGGCCGACTAACATTCTCTTCAACAAAAGCGAATCCCCCCTGGTTCGATACGTATTTCTCGTTCTCGCACTATATTCCATATTAACACGGTTTTCACGCAAGAAAAAGAAATATTAGTTCATCCCCCAAAAGTGAAGAAAATCTCCGAAGCTTATTCCGAGTACTTTTGGGGGAACCCCCAAAAAACATTCCCCCGAAAGTGGAGCAAATCTCCGCAGCATATTCCGAGTACTTTCGAGGGCGCCCCCTCAAAAGCATCCCCCAAAAGTGGTTATTCCTAAACAGAGAAAAAAGCCGGTCCCAAATTGACCGGCGGAGTATTCAAACGATCGGCTCTATTTGCACTTCCGCGAGCAGTCGTCGGACGTCCTCGAGACGGACGTCTCCCGCTTGAGCGTTCAGCGCGTTCGCCGTTCCGGAAGCGGTGGCAAGCCGAAGCGCCTGCTCGACCGGCTCGCCGGCGGCAACCGCGAACGCCATCCCGGCCACGAACGAATCGCCGCTCCCGACGGGGTTAATCGCCTCGATGCGCGGCGCCCGGATTCGATATAACCGTCCGCCGAATCCGGCTATGGAGCCGCTTGCTCCGAGCGTGACGACGACGCATTCGATGCCTTCATCCATCAGCCGTCTAATCCCGGCATGCAGATTCGATTCGCCGTCCGGCTTGCTGCCCAGCAGCTTATCGATCTCATCCTCGTTCGGCTTGATGAAATACGGCTTCGCTTTAACTCCTTCAACAAGCGCCTCTCCGCTCGTATCGAGGAACGCTTTCGCTCCTTGCGCCTTCGCCGCTGCGACTAATTCCGCATACAGCGTGGATGGAGCCCCTTTCGGGAGGCTTCCCGAAAAAGCAACGATGGAAGAACCGGCGGCAAGATGTTTCACTTTTTGCTTCATCGCCTCGATATGCCGTTCCCTAATAACCGGTCCGGGTTCCAACAGCTCGGTCGAAGTTCCGGTCGTTTTGTCGATCATGTTCAAGCAAAGCCGGGACTCTCCTTCAACCTGTACAAAATCGTTGTCGATGTCCGATTTGACGAGCTCCTTGACGATATAATCGCCGTTGCTCCCTCCCACGAAACCGGTCGCTTTTACCGATCCGCCAAGCTGACTTACGACGCGTGCCACGTTGATGCCTTTACCTCCGGGTACGCTGATCATCTCGGAAACCCGCGATACTTTGCCGAGCGGGAAGGAGTCCAGCACATACGTCTTATCGATCGCCGCATTTAATGTAACCGTTGTAATGAGTGCCATTTTCGCCGACGCTTCCTTTCCGTTGTTTGTGCCGCTATTAACGGAAATCTTTTGCTTTGCCGAAGCTGCCGCACAGCCGCATTTTCTCGATAGCCGCTTCCTTGAGCGCCTGTTTGGCGGGCACCATATATTTGCGCGGATCGTTTTCTTCCGGATTTTTGGCGAAGATCGCTTTGATTGCATCGGAGAACACGATTCTAAGCTCCGTAGCGACGTTCATTTTCGCCATACCGAGCGAAACGGCGCGGCGCACCTGCTCTTCCGGAATACCCGAGCCGCCGTGCAGAACGAGCGGAACATCCACGAGACTTGCAATTTTGCCGATCCGGTCGAAATCGATCTTCGGCTCGCCTTTGTAGATGCCATGCGCGGTTCCGATCGCCGGCGCGAGCGTCGGCACTCCTGTCAGTTCGACGAATTTAGCGCATTCGTCCGGGTCCGCCATCAAAGCTTCGTTATCGGCAACGACGATTTCGTCCTCCACGCCGCCTACTTTGCCGAGCTCGGCTTCGATGTTCACGCCTGCCGGCTTGGCCACTTCGACGACTCGCAGCGTCTGGCGGACGTTTTCTTCAAACGGGGAATGCGAGGCGTCGATCATGACCGACGTATAGCCCGCACGGATACAGCGTACGATAAGATCGAACTCGGTACAGTGATCCAGATGCAGGGCGATCGGAATCCGATTCATATTCGAAGCCACCGTCGCCGCCGCCGCGATATATTCCGGCCCCAAATGCTTAACCGTGCCTACCGTCGACTGAATGATGAGCGGGGAATCCGTCTCGACGGCGGCTTCCACGACCGCCTGGAGCATTTCCAGTGTATGCACGTTGAAGGCGCCGATACAATATCCGCCGGCGCGCGCTGCTTGAAGCATCGGTGTAGAAGAGACTAATGGCATGAATAATTCCTCCCGGATGGCTTACTTTTTTGAGTATTTGGTTTCGTTTCGTTTCTTTTTCTATTGTAACTGATCCTTATTCGCGTGACAAATCTTTTTTTGCAAGCTTTAGCCGACTATCAAGTGACGATCAGCTGAATGCCGAGATCGCGGATTTGATCGCACGTTCTACTGTCAAGCTCCCGATCCGTAACGACCGTATGGACGACCGACAGCGGGGCGACATGCGAGAAAAACACCTTTCCGAACTTGCTGTGATCGGCTACAACGATGACTTCCTTAGCGATGGAAATCATATTGCGGTCCATATTCGCTTCGGACAAATTCGGCGTCGTCAGCCCTTCCGCCATATCGAAACCGTCTACCCCCAAAAACAATTTATCCACCCGGATGTGGGAGAGCGCGCTTTCGGCAAGCGGCCCGACGAGGGCATAAGATTTGGGGCGCAGCTTCCCGCCGATCAGAATGATCTCGAAGTCGGCGTAATTGCCGATCTGCACCGCGATGTTGGCGGCATTCGTGACGACCTTCAGTCCTTTTTTGCCCGCAAGCTTTTTGGCCAGCATCATATTGGTCGTACCCGCCGTCAGCAATATCGCATCTTCGTCGCCCACAAGCTTGGCCGCGGCTTCGGCGATACGCTCTTTCTCGGCGGCCAGCGCCTCCTCCTTCTCGGAGAAGGACTTCTCGTGGGCCACCTCGCTTACCCGGGAATGCAGCGCCATCGCTCCGCCATGCGTTCGGATCAGCAGCTCCTTCTCCTCCAGCTTCTCCAAATCCCTTCTAACCGTCACCGGAGATACCCCCAGCGCGTCGCTAAGCTCGGCAACCGTCGCTTTGCCTTCCCGGTTTACCAGCTCCATAATCCGCAAGTATCGTTCCTCCGCAAACATCCGCGTCCTCCTGCCTTATTTATACCTTTTACTATGGGTCGATTGAGATTGTTCGATTTCGTTTCTGATCGTTTCCATTCCAGTTTACCAGTGCGGACGAATAAATGCCACAATGGTTCCGCATTTTTTGGCGTACAAAAAAAACAACGGCATCCCTTCATACGAGAAGAGTGCCGCTACAGACTTTAAGGCTTTTCTTTCGGAACAAGCTCATAAATTTTCCCGGAATCCAGCGTATCGATCAATCGGTCCAGCCAATCATAGTAGCTTAAGGCGCCCTCGATTTTGTCCAAGTCGCGGGACAGCAGCTCGTTCAGCTTCTCGTTCCCTTCCTCCGTCTGCTGCAGGAGTCGCAGCTCCTGAGCCGAACGTTTCAGCGCAATCACGTTCGCTTCGACAGCCTTGCGCCATTCGATTCCGAAATAGTCGGTAAACGTCTGATGCCAGTCCGGCTCGACCTCGTACAAATCTTTGCGCGCACCCTTCTCCCACACCTTGTGAACCATCTTCAAATCAAGCAGCATGCGTACGCCCGTGCTCATGCTCGTCTTGCTCATTTCCATCTCTTTGCCCATTTCATCGAGCGTCATCGGTTTCTCCGAAAAAAATAACATACCGTATAAATGGCCGACAGACTGCGTGACGCCGTACAAATCCATATTTTTGCCGATCGCCTCGATTACACGCTTCCGGGCTTTTACAATCTTCTCTATATGTTGTTCGGACAACCCGTCAAACGGCTGCATCGTTTTCGTCCTCCTAGTTCCAAGCGCATACTGCCTACCTGTTATTTTATGAGAACCGTTTCGGAATGTAAAGAAACGTGTCCGGGAGAATGCGGGAGCATTCCGGAGCATTCGGCAGAATTGTTTGTACAGTATTCTCTGTACGTTCTATATATAAAGTTTTTATTGTTGTAATTTTGTCCGGTTTAGGTATACAATATACCGGTAGCTTTACTCGGTAATTTGGAAAAGGGGTGTTGCGAAATGGCAATCATCGAGCTCAAAGAAGTCAGCAAGCTGTTCGTGTCGTCTCCGCATCATGCGGCCAAGCTGCTGGAGGAGGGCTGGACGAAAGAACGGCTGGCCAAAGAAAAGCAGCTCGTTCTCGCCGTCAACCGGGTCAGCTTGCAAATCGGGGAAGGGGAAATATTCGTCATCATGGGTTTGTCAGGCAGCGGGAAGTCGACGCTCGTACGCATGCTGAACAGACTCATCGAGCCTTCTTCCGGCGACATTATCGTGCGGGATAAAAGCATTATGCATATGAACGCCAACGAATTGCGCGAAGTACGCCGCAAGACGATCGGGATGGTCTTCCAGAAATTCGCTCTGCTTCCCCACCGCAGCGTCGTGTCCAATGTAGAATTCGGGCTGGAAATTCAAGGGATTCCGAAGAAAGAGCGCAAAGAAAAGGCGGAGAAGGCACTGAGGCTCGTCGGTCTCGACAACTGGGCGGATAAAATGCCGGATGAGCTGAGCGGCGGGATGCAGCAGCGGGTCGGTCTGGCCAGGGCGCTGGCGAGCGAGCCGGACGTGCTGCTGATGGACGAAGCGTTCAGCGCTTTGGACCCGCTCATACGCCGCAGCATGCAGGATGAGCTGCTCGAGCTGCAGATGAAAATGAAGAAAACGATCGTGTTTATTACTCACGATCTGGACGAAGCACTGCGCATCGGGGACAAGATCGCCCTGATGCGAGACGGCGCCGTCGTGCAGGTCGGAACTCCGGAGGAAATTATGATTCATCCGGCCAACGAATACGTGGAGCGGTTCGTGGAGGATGCGGACTTATCCAAAGTACTGACGGCCGAGCATGTGATGAGGAGGCCGGAGACGATCGGCCCGGACCGCGGTCCCCGTGTCGCTCTTCAATTGATGCGGGAGAGGGGCATTTCCAACTTATTCGTGGTGGACCGGTCCAAAACGCTGCTCGGCGTCATTTCGGCGGAGGATGCGGTTGAAGCGATTCGAACGAACAAAACAATCGCGGATATCGTCAACCACGACGGCCCGCAAGTAGCTCCCCAGACGCTGCTGAACGATCTGTTTGAAATATGCGGCACATCCAAGTTTCCCGTTGCCGTCGTTAACGAAAGCAATCGGCTTATGGGAGTTATCGTTCGCGGGGCCGTTCTGGGAGCGCTAGCGGGTCAAATACCCGGGAGGGAGGTGAACGCCGATGTTCCCGAAATTACCTCTTGACCACTGGGTGGAAAGCTTCGTCGACTGGCTCTCCGCGAATTTGTCGGGCGTGTTCGATTTCCTCTCATTCGTCATTAACGGTTTGGTCGAAAGCTTCTCGACCGCTCTACACGCTATTCCCGCGCTGCTGCTGGTTGCGATATTCGCGGCGATAGCATTCAAGCTGGGGAAGTGGCGGATGGCCGCCTTAACCGTAATCGGGCTTCTGTTGATCGTCAATTTGGGCTTTTGGAACGAAACGATGGATACGCTCGCTCTCGTGCTTTCGTCGGCCTTCATATCCGTCGTATTCGGGATCCCGCTCGGCATTTTATGCTCCAGAAGCAAGGCGGCCGCGCAAACGGTGACGCCGGTGCTGGACTTTATGCAGACGATGCCCGCCTTCGTTTACTTGATACCGGCGGTCATGTTTTTCGGGTTGGGAGTCGTCCCCGGCGTCATCGCTTCGGTCATTTTCGCCGTGCCTCCCACCATCCGTTTGACTCATCTGGGCATACGTCAAGTACCTTCGGAGCTGGGAGAAGCCGCCGACGCTTTTGGCTCGACGCCGGCCCAGAAGCTGCTGAAGGTCGAGCTGCCGCTTGCTTGGCCGACGATTATGGCCGGGATCAACCAGACGATCATGCTGTCGCTGTCGATGGTAGTCATCGCTTCGATGATCGGGGCGCAAGGCGTCGGAGCATCCGTCTACCGCGCCGTAACGCAGCTCAAAATCGGCGAAGGCTTCGAGGCGGGTCTGGCCGTCGTCATCGTGGCGATTATTTTGGATCGTTTTACACAACGCATGATGAAATCCAAGCGATAAAGGAGACGATAATAGATGGGTGCAATTACAACGAAACGTTTCGTACTCGCCGCTCTTACGCTGGCGGCCGTTATGACGGGCTGCTCCAACCAAGGCTCTTCCGACGAAGGCGGTACGGCCGGCGGCAAAGCCCCGTCCTCCGGCTCTAAATCGGCGGCGGAGCAAGTCAACCGGCAAATTATCGGGATTGATCCCGGGGCCGGCATTATGAAATCAACGAATAAGGCGATGGAAACATACGGATTGAAGGACTGGAAGCTCGTGGAAGGGTCCGGAGCCGCCATGACCGCCGCGCTGGACAAAGCGATGAAGGACAAAAAGCCCATTATCGTAACCGGCTGGACTCCTCACTGGATGTTCGCCAAATATGAGCTGAAATATTTGAAAGATCCGAAAAACGCGTTCGGCGGAGATGAACAAATTCATACGATAGCGCGCCTCGGATTAAAGACGGAGCATCCTTCCGCTTATGCGGTATTGGACCGGTTCGAATGGACGCCGGACGATATGGCGGTCGTGATGGGAGCGGTTCAAGACGGCAAGAAGCCGGAGCAGGCCGCCAAAGATTGGGTGGACGCCAACGCGGACAAAGTCGGCAAATGGGTCGAAGGGGTAGAAAAAGCGGAAGGCAAACCGCTTAAGCTCGGCTATGTCGCCTGGGATTCGGAAATCGCGAGCACGAACGTCATGAAATACGTGCTGGAAAGCAAGCTCGGCTACAAGGTTACCGCTCTGCAAGTAGAAGCCGGGCCGATGTGGGCGGGAGTCGCCGGCGGCGATACGGACGCGATGGTTGCCGCTTGGCTGCCGACGACGCACGAGGATTACCTGAACAAATACAAGGACAAGGTCGAAGATCTCGGTCCGAACTTGAACGGGACCAAAACCGGCCTCGTCGTGCCCAAGTACATGGACATCGATTCGATTGAAGATTTGAACAAGTAATGCTTGCTGCCGATTCGATTCGGATTGCAGCACGAAACAAGCCTTCGAGCGTCCTCATACGCTCGAAGGCTTGTTCTTGCTCATCCGTTTCATTCAGCTATCGTTATTTCCCTTCCGCAGCCACCTTCACGATATGCTTGTTGGGCAAATAGTGCAGCGTGCGGATGTGACGGATCGTCCGCGTCTTGGCCCGCATGACGAGCGAGTGCGTCTCGGCGCGATCGCCCGGCATATACCGGACACCCTGCAGGAAGCTGCCCGAAGTAACCCCGGTAGCCGCGAATATAACATCGTCCTTGCCGATCATATCGTCCATGCTCAATACTTTATACGGGTCCTGCAGCCCCATATCCACGCACCGCTGGTATTCCACCGCATTTCCGGGCATTAGTCTGCCCTGAAGCTCCCCGCCCAAACATTTCAGCGCAGCGGCGGCGAGAACGCCTTCCGGCGCTCCACCGGATCCGACGAACAAGTCGATTCCGCTTTCCGGCATAGCGGGAGCGATCGCCCCGGCAACGTCCCCGTCCGTAATAAACTTGATTCGGACTCCCACCTTGCGAAGCGTCTTGACGATCTGCTCGTGACGGTCGCGGTCGAGCATCATGACGGTCAGCTCGCTTAAATTTTTGCCGAGCGTCGCGGCAACGATTCGTACCGTTTCTTCCAGGGGAGCATTAATATCGACCTTGCCGACGAGCTCGGGACCGACCGCCAGCTTCTCCATATACATATCCGGCGCATGCAGCAAATTCCCTTTGTTCGCTATCGCCAGTACAGAGATGGCATTATCCAGCCCGCGGGCAACGATATTCGTACCTTCGAGCGGATCGACCGCAACGTCGACCTCGGGACCTTGCAGGCTGCCGACTTGTTCTCCGATGTACAGCATCGGGGCTTCGTCCATCTCCCCTTCGCCGATGACGACCGTTCCTTTAATCGATACGGTATCGAACATCATGCGCATGGCGGTCGTCGCGGCCGCATCCGCTTCGTTTTTCTTCCCTCTTCCCATCCATTGCGCAGCCGACAGTGCAGCCATCTCGGTTACGCGGACAACCTCCAGAGCAAGCTCTCTTTCCACGCCGTCTCCCCCTCTGTTACGTACTCTCCTCTCCCTTTATTTTATCATCAACCCGCATTAGTGTGTCAATATAAGAAAAAAACAAGCTTATATGATGCATTAAATCAACTTCATGACGTCTTTATTTGCAGAAAATATGTTTGCCGATCCGTTTGATTTGAGGCCGGGACCAGATCCAGGCGGAAGTAGCAGTGTCCGGATTGAAATAATACAAGGCTTCACCGGAAGGATCCCAGCCGTTGATGGCATCGCGTACGGCATTATATGCGCTGTCGTTCGGTGTCAGCCATATTTGTCCGTCGGCTACGGCCGTGAAAGCTCCCGACTGAAAAATGACGCCCGATACGGTATTCGGAAACGAAGCGCTTCTGACCCGATTCAAAATGACGGCCGCAACCGCCACTTGTCCCGTGTACGACTCGCCTCTCGCTTCCCCGTATACGGCCTTTGCCATCAAACTGATATCCGCACTGCTGAACTGCGATACCGGACCGGAAGATACGTTTCCGCCTCCGGCGCCGCCGCCCGCAGCACCGCCTGCGGTACCCGGACTCCAGTTTTTGGTCGCATTCCATAGCATGAGCTTCGTCTTCGGTCCGACGACCCCATCGACCTTCATGCCGAATTTGTACTGGAAATCGCGAACCGCGCGGTCCGTCTGCCAGCCGAAGCTGCCGTCGATCGGTCCTCTGTAGTAATCCAGATAAGCGAGACGGCCCTGAAGCTCGTATACGTCCGAGCCGCTTGCCCCGTAGCCGAACGTTACGTTGCTGAACGTCGAGCCGACCTTGGGCGCGACCGAGAAAACAATCGTTGCAATTAGCGCCATCGCGACGAGAATGGCGGCCATCCGCTTCCATACGTTTTTCGACAAAACGAACACCTCCATCCAACTATAGCTGTTTAGGGCAGCATTTCTTGTTAGTATGAAGGTGTTCCATATTTTCTATTCGGGCATTCGTGCAGCCGATATCGGGTAATTCGGCTGTCTCTGCAGGTCAGTTCACTTCCGCGACTAACGGCCCGGCCAATTCCCACAGGAAGAACAGCTTGCCCGGCAGCGTCGGCATAAACGTCGAAGGCAGCCACATGTCCGGTCCGTGCCTGAGCGTAATCCAGAGCGACATGCCTTGCCACTGCATGCCCCGGCCGAGAGCTCCGTCGCAGCCCCCGATGATCCGGTCGGATTGCAGGAACAGACCGGGACCGATCGTGTTGGCCCGGCAAGGGACAAGCGTCGTCCGGCTTTTGAAGCTGGTGATCGCGTTCTGCTCGATCGTCAGCGGGTGCAGTTGTGCGCCGATTCGGTGCGTCTCACTGCGCCATTGCTCCACGCTGTCGTATTCTTCGGCAAAATGCGGCTCCCAGAAGGCGATATGCAGCATGCGTCCGATGCCGAATACGGTGATTAGCTCGGCTCCCTCGGCTTTCAACGAAGCGATTTTATCGGCATAGGTCGGCAAATTGTCCTTCGTCGCGAAGTTACGCTGCTGCGCAGGAACGGTCAATTCGCCAAGCGGGCCGTAAAACGCCTGTTCCATCGCATATTGAAACGCGCCGGGATTCGACGACTCCAGCGTATTACCGTCCGCATCACTCCATTCGTCCATATTGAAGCCGTATACGTGCGAGCAGCCGACGTTCCACTCCCGCAAAAAATAGACGGCCCACTTGTACATTCCCATCGGCCCGACCGGCAAAATCATCGCCAGCTTTTTCCCCGCTTCTTTCGTCCTGCGGATGTTCTGGGCGATCTCGTGTCCCATCATCATATCGAAGTCGTATACGTTCTCGCAGACGACCGGCGTAAAATCGCGATTCCAGAACGGCTGGCGCTCGGTTGCCGCTTCCGCCGGATGATCGCAGCAGCGGTCGATTTTCGCCATATCCCATCCTGCCGGATAAAAGCGCTCCAGCAGCGAACCTTTGACTGTAGAATTAAAATCCATTTTGCACCCCCAAAAGTGAAGTTGTCCTTTGTAGCTTATTCCGAATACTTTCGGGGGAGCCCCCGAAAAGAGTCCCCCAAAAGTGAAGTTTTCCTTCGTAGCGGCTGAAAAAGTCTGCAAAAAGAGGAAGCGACGAAGGCAAAGGGTCGGGGAATGCACTCCACGTCCGTTAAAATCGAGTTTTTTATTTGAAAATAAAGGGTTAAAACTCGATTTTAAAGTCAGCCGCTTCGCTTTCCATGCATCTCCCCGACCCTTTTTGCATTCCAACTCTCTCTTATTGATTTTCTCGACGATTCAATGATCAAGGCAGAAGCCGGACGGTAGTCAGCCTCGGCCACGCTTTGCACTGCACGAACCCTTCGGCATAAGCGGCGCCGCATTGCAGCCCGCGGAATTTCGATACGGTCCGCACGAAATCGAGGAAGTCGATACCGTCGTGCTCATAGAGCCATTTGATTTGACTCTCGTGAGCCGCGTTCATCTTGATTTTCGTCTCGATTTGATCCGTAATGTCCACATACTCCGTCGGCAAAAACCCGACGCCCGCAAGCGTATCCATGTAATAGATCGGCGGGACTTTGGCACTCGCCGGCGCCGGAACTTTCGATTCGTAATGCGGCACCGATGCGGCGAAGCTTGCGTCGAACACCGCCTTGGACACTTCCATATGGTCTTTCATATAATCTTCAGGCGGATGCGTAATAATGACATCCGGCTCCGTCTGACGGATTACGTCTACGAGCTTGGAAATGAGCTCGTCCTGATCGGACTTCACAAGCAAGTCCGGGACATCGAGACTGATGACGGTCGCCCCGATCAGCGCCCCCGCATTTTGCGCTTCCTTCGCCCGGATGAGCCGCAGCTCGTCCGGCTGAATCACTTTATGTCCTTTGTTCCCGTTGGCCACATGAACCATCGTCACGTTGTGTCCAAGCGAGGCGTATTTCGCAAGCGTGCCTCCGCAGCCGATCTCCAGATCGTCCGGATGGCAAGCGACAGCCAGCACGTTCATCGGTATTCCCTCCCTCATCCTATGGCCGCGAGGCGGATGCGATTTCCCGCAGTGTCAAGCGGAGCGAATCGCAACCGTCCTGCAGCGTCGAGTTGGCGATCTCCCGTCCCGCGGACAAGCATTCCAGAAAATAATGCAGCTCGTTGTAGTAGCCGCCCAAGCTCGAAATGTTGCCGCCCCCGTCGCCCGCCGATATCGATAGCTCATCCAGCTTCGGCTCGATGATGTTGCCGTCGTTCTCGTAGATGCGAAGCGCCGGAGTCGCAGCGGAGCTGAACACGACCGTCGCTTTCTCAAAGCTGACCCGGTACGCCATCTCGAACGGGAACGTCTCGGGGTAGTCCCAGCCTCCTTCGAGGGAAATGACCGCATCCCCATACCGGTATAAGCTGAATATATGCCCGTTGGCACCTTGTCTTGCCACCGTTTCCGCCGTTAGCCGGTCGGGATCGCCGCCGAGCAGCGAACGGACGAAATCGACGTCATGCACATGCAGATCGAGAGCCGCCGAACCGCTCTTCTCCGGATCGTGCAGCCAGCCGTTCCATGCCCAGCCCGGCCTCGGGCTGACCCGCTTGAATACGCCCATCAGCAGACGACCGTATACGTTATCGGATGCTAGCCGTTTCAGCTCCATATATTCGGGCCAGAACCGGATGCATTGCCCTACCATCACTTGCGTCTTCGTCTCGCGCTGCAGCGCCAGCAGCTGCTCCGCTTCGCGCTCGTTCAGACATGCGGGCTTTTCCACAAAGACGTTGCAGCCTTTCCTCATGGCCGCCGACGCTGTTTCGAAATGCATAAACGTAGGCAAGCAAATATCGATCGTATTCACGTCGCCTTCTTGAATAAGCGCTTCGGCCGAAGGATAGACGGCCGCTCCGAACTTGGCTGCGAGCTTGGCCGCCTTGTCCGGATCGTCATCCGCAACGGCCGTCACCTTGAAATCTCCGCGGCCCGCAAGCGCCTCATAGCAGGCGGCATGCATCGAGCCCATAAACCCCGCACCGATCAAACCGATCTTGATCATACCGATTCCGCCCTTTCCGTTGTTCTGCCGAGTATCGCATCCATTGCACCCGAGGTGTTGTAGACGATTTGTTCCGGATAATGCTTATAAGGCGGGATCATTTCCGCGATAACGTAGCCTGCATAACCGATTTGTTCCAGCTTCGACATGACGAGCGGATAGTCGACATCGCCTGCGAGCAGATCGACGAATGCGGACAGCCCGGCCCCGTTTCGGCGATAATCTTTGAAATGCACCTTTTTGATGCGTTTGTTCAATATTTTAATCCAATGCTCCGGATAACCGGTCAATACGGTGTTGCCTATATCCAGATACGCCCCCACATAATCGGAACCGATGCTGTCGATAAAGCCGCGCATCTCGAGCGGGGAAAGCAAAAATTTGTTCCAAACGTTCTCCACGCCGATCGACACCCGGCACGCTTCCGCCTCGCCGGCCAATCCTTTCAGCGCCTCGAGCGCATTGTCATAGGCAACGTCGTACTCGGTCACTTCATAGTCCGGAATGAAATCGACGCCGACGGCGCCCGGTACGACCAGAATCGTATCCGCTTTCAATTGCGCGGCGACGTCCAACTGCCGTTTCACGATATCGATCGCTTTGTCCCGGTTCGTCTTGGACGGGCTTGTCAAGCCGTAAGACCAGCCGAGACCGGAGGCCAGACTCGAAATCTCGATTCCTTCGCCGTCGGCGATTCGGGCAAGCTCCGCTATTTGTTCCGCGCTGCTCTGCACGCTCAGCTCGCCAGTCTCGGCCAGCGCCAGCTCAATGCCGTCGAAGCCCGCACGTCTCGCCAGCCGGATGCATGCCGCCGCGGACATATCGGCCGGAAACGACCATTGGTTGATTCCTTTCTTCATATCGGCTTCCTCTCCCTTCCATTGCCTGCTTATTCCCATCGTAACGATTCCCCGTTCCGAAATCTTTACCGAAACTGCCATAATATTTAACATTTTTACCGGAGCGCACTTCCCTCGGCAACCGTTATCCACTAAGATGGACGTAAGACCAATCGGACTTCATGAACAATTGCGGAGGAGGCGGGCATGGATTTTATTAAAACTCCGTTGGAAACTGCGATCAGCATTACGCACCTGATCTCGCTTCATTATTTCGAATTCGCCAAAGATTTTATTTTCGAAGGGGAAGCGCACGACTTCTGGGAGCTGCTGTATGTAGATAAAGGGGAAATCGAAGTGACCGCCGATTCGGACGGCTTCGTACTGAAGCAAGGAGACGTCATTTTCCATAAACCGAACGAATTCCATTCCGTCTGGGCCAACCGTAAAATCGGCCCCAACGTCATCGTCGTATGCTTCGAAAGCCGCTCGGAGGCAATGAAGCTTTTCGAAAATAAACTGTTCTGCTTAAACGATCAGGAACGGAACTGGATGGCCGGCATTATGAAGCACGGCTTCGCTTCGTACCGCCCGCCGTTCGACCTGCCGAGAATTCACGATCTGATCAAGCGGGACGATGCTCCGTTCGGCTCCGAGCAGCTGCTGCGGATCCATTTGGAGCTTCTGCTACTCAGCCTCGCCGCCAGAGGCGAAGCATTGCCGCAATCGAACCGGCTGTCTCTGGCGGCGGCGGAACGCAGCGAAGACGAGCTGCTGAAGCGAACGGTCGCTTTCATGGAGGAGCAAGTATACTCCAATTTGACGCTGGAGGAGCTGTGCGCGAGGTTCCATGTCGGACAATCCCGGCTAAGCGCCCTGTTCAAGGAGCGGCTCGGTCAGAGCGTAATGAAAACGTACAAAAATTTGAAAATCGAAAGAGTTAAGCTGATGATCCGCGAGGAACGATGCAACTTCACCGAAATCGCCGAACAGCTCGGCTATAACAGCATCCATACGTTTTCGCGCCATTTCAAGACGGCGGTCGGCATGACGCCGACGGAATACGCCAAGACGGTCAAAGCGAGAGTATTGTAGCGGATCTCCTAATCGGCAAAAAACCGGCCTCCCTCGGGAAGCCGGTTCTATTTCTTAAATTGCCTTGATCGGTCATCGAAAAAACAACAAAAAACCCGCATATGCCGTCCGATTCTCATGTTTCAAACCCGCTCTCGCAGGTGGGTGTCCGCAGCCGCCGATTTGAAGTCCCTTTTGAGGGCATGACAGCCTGGCGTGCAATGATAGGACTCCCTAGAAACATCCATTGGTTCAAAACAGTAGAAAATCGAGACGTACATCGCAGGATGATTTTGTTGTTGTAACTGTCTGTTGCGTTATGTTTATTATAGGCGGAACGATCGGAAAAGTAAACTGAAGTCCGCCAAATTATTGTGGCTGCTCTGTCGCAATAACCCATTCAGTCCAAAGACTTCCTGCCGTCCGCCTCGGAATTCGTCTTCGGGTCGTCCGTTTTTACGGCCGTACGCTCGGTGCTCTCCAGCGCCTCTCCGGACTCCTCCGCATTCTCTTCCTGTTCCTCTTCCTGCTTGCTCTCGTTCAACATCTTCATCCGGTCGAAAATGCGGTGAAACGTGAAGAAGGATACGGTCGCCATAATGCTTCCCATAAAAAACGGGATCAAAAACGTGAAATAAGTAACGCTGACGTAGATGACGATGCCGTTAACCGTAATCAAGAAAATCGTCATAACCGGATTGCCGATCGTGATCAATAAGCAGTTTTTGATGATTTGCCAAAACTTCATATGGAAGTGAACCATGATCGAGAAGAAATGGAACATCGCCGCGAACATGACGAACGTGAGCACGATAAATAAAATGGACAGCAGGCTGAGCGTGCCGGATTGCCCTATATAGAACGTATAGTTGATGTAGATGATCGCGCCGAACAGCACGAACACAAGGCCGCCGAACATGCTTTGCCTGTAGTTTTCCTTATAGCCGCGGAAGTAAGTCTTGAACAACGGTACGTCCTCGTCGCCGGTAACCCATTTCCTGGCGACCGTGAACATGGCGGCCGTAGCCGGAAAAAGCGTAAACGGTGTCACAATCCCGATCATAACCGCGGATTGCTTCCAAAAGTCAATCGATTGCGAAGCCGCGATCAGACCGGCCAACACCAAATAAAAAAAAGGAAACGAACAGATCACCCAAAGCACATTGATGACGGATAGCCGCATGATCCATTCCGATATCCGGTATAAACCGCCCATGAGTCCGCGAAATTCCAAGCTGAAATCCTCCTCCGAGAAGCCTTGTCTGACTTTAACTTACCTCTAATATACTATTATATCCTGCAAAAGAAAAGCGAGCCCCGCTCCGTACCACGGAAGGAAACTATGCAGCCGAAAAAGAAAAGGCCCGCCGCTGCCGGCAGGCCTCATCTTATTTATCGATCAAATATTGACAAACTCGGAGTTGCTCTTCGGCTTGCGGTCGTCGGTTTTCCGTCCGCCGCGGTCGCCGTCGCGATAGCCGCGATCGTCGCGTCCGCCGTAGCCGCCACGGCTGCCGCCGTCGCGACGGCCCCGATCGCCGGAACCGGAGGAGTAAGGACGGTCGCCGCTACGGCGATAACCGCCGCCGCCTTGACCTTGCCCGTCGCGGACATACGAGCCCGGCATTTTGCGGCCGGAGCTCCGTACGTCTGGACGGCGTTTCTTCGCGCGAAGCGGATCTTCAGGCGTGAGCTCGATTTCCACTTCCTTCTTGTCGCCGGTCAGAAGCTTAAGCGCCGCGGCAAGAAGCTGGACCGAATCGTACTGCTCCAGCAGTTGAATCGCGATTCCTTTGAATTCGACCAATCCTTCGTCATTCACGATCTCGAGCACGCGCTCTGCCGTCACGCGCTGCTTGCCTTCGATCGCTTCCGCCATGCTTGGCAAAGGTTTGCGGGGAATGCGGTGGCGCGTTACCCGCTCGATGAAGTGCAGATGGTCGATTTCGCGAGGCGTTACGAACGTCCAGGCTGCGCCTTCGCGTCCCGCGCGGCCGGTACGGCCGATCCGGTGAACGTAGCTTTCCGGATCTTGCGGCAAGTCGAAGTTGATGACGTGCGTTACGCCGGATACGTCGAGTCCGCGTGCGGCAACGTCGGTAGCGACGAGAACGTCGATGCTGCCGTCACGGAACTTCCGCATGACGTTGTCGCGTTGGTTTTGCGACAGGTCGCCGTGCAGTCCTTCCGCCGAGTAACCGCGCTTCTGCAGCGCCTCGGACAATTCGTCTACGCGGCGCTTCGTACGGCCGAAGACGATGGCCAGTTCGGGCGATTCCATATCGAGCAGACGGGACAAAGCCTCGAACTTTTGCTTCTCGTGCACTTCGATATACGATTGGGCGATGAGCGGCGCGCTTACTTGCTTCGGAATAACCGAAACGTGCTCCGGCTCGTTCAGGAACTGCTTCGCAAGACGTTTGATGTTTTCCGGCATCGTAGCCGAGAACAGCATCGTATGGCGCTCGGACGGAACGAGCTGCAGGATCGACTGGATATCGTCCATGAAGCCCATATCGAGCATTTCGTCCGCTTCGTCCAGAACGACCGTATTGACGTGATCGAGCTTGATCGTTTTGCGGTTGATATGATCGAGCAGACGTCCCGGCGTTCCAATAATGATTTGCGGCTTTTTCTTCAAAGCGCGAATTTGCTTCACGATATCTTGGCCGCCGTAGATCGGCAGCGAACGGATTCCTTTGAACCGGCCTAGCTTGCCGATTTCTTCCGCGACTTGAATCGCCAGCTCCCGCGTCGGGCACATGATTAACGCAACGATCCGTTCTTCCGTAACTTCAATCCGGTTAATGAGCGGAATGCCGAATGCCGCCGTTTTCCCCGTACCGGTCTGCGCCTGACCGATCAAGTCTTTACCCTCGAGGGCGAGCGGTATCGTTTTTTCCTGGATCGGCGTCGATTCCTCGAATCCCATTTCCGTAATAGCCCGGACTACTTTCGAGTCCAAGCCGAACTCGCTGAATAATTTCAAATGTTTCTACTCCTTTTACTTAGGGTATCTGGATCCCTTAATGTGTGATTTACCCTTAAGCGCGACTTTTCTATCCGATGGTTTAGTATCTCTTTCCTTAAACCCGTTTCATACGGGGATCATTTGCGGATCCGATCTCGTTAAAAGAAAAACGTAAATCGACGTCCACTCAAACAGATGAGCGAGCGCGGATTTAGATATAGTTTTTCTTGGTTAAAGAAAGCGTTGCGGATCTTAAACTTTCTTTATGGTTCAAGAAAAGGTGTGAGTTTGGGTACCATCGCCAACTCATGCCATTCGCAGCCGAACTTAAGAATATCTTGTATATCATATCATAGTTCAAGACCTCATTTCCAGTTTTTTAGCGGAGACGTTTGGCGTTTGTCGAGAATTGTTTTTCCAGCGCGAAACCTATTGTCGTCAGCGCCGTATAACATCTTAGTGAACAGCGACCGTCGCGAAGAAACGATCGCAGCTAAAGGAGCGAACCCCCATGTCCATTATGAAACGAATCGTCAACATATTCCGCAGTCATAAAGAACCGCAACCTGCTCCCCAGTCGACGATACCGCCGCTGGAAGGCGCTTCCGTCGGCGACATCATGAACGTCGATTTGGAGGAATACGTCATCTCCGGCAAAGTCACTTACTCCGACAGAGGTTTCGCGCCTCACCGATATGCTTATTATTTGCAAAGCGGCCGAGACATTCACTGTCTGATTGTGGAAAAAGGACGGAGCTACGATTGCTTTATGTGCCGTTTTCTGGAAGGCGGCCTCGACGATCCGAACGATGTGCCCACCAGGCTGGAGCTGGACGGCGAAACTACCTATACGCTCGAGCATCAGCGTACGGACAGAACGCAGACGCAAGGAAACACCGATTTTCGCAGCAACGACGAAGTTATGGTGTGGCGATATTTTGCCGATGAGAACGAGCATTTCTTCCTGCAATGGCAGGACGGCAATTTTGTCGGCATGGTAGGAACACGCATCCCCTCCGGCGAAGTAAAGATTATGAAATCCAAAAAATAATGCGGGGTGATTGAACATGAAGCGTTGGTACCGCTGGACGACGTGGGTCACCATGCTGCTCGTCGTCGCCCTTTTGTCCGGTTGCGCGAACGCGGCCAACTACGTCAAAGATACGTACCCGCTCGTCGATATGGCCGGCAAAGGGAAATCGGCGGCCAAAGTATACGAAGCGGAAGGCAAGACCGTTCCCGAGGTTGCTAAAGAATTATCCGACCAGGATAAACCGGCGGAAATGAGCAAGGAAGACCCGGACCAAATGTTTCTGCTATACGACAACCGGGTCGTCAACCTGCAGAAAAGTCCGGATAATCCGAGCAATACATTAATCGAAATCGACACGATCGAGTATGCCAAGCAAAATTACGATTCGTCCTTTCTCGAAGGTTATATCGCGGCTTCTCTGATCCAGTCGATTTTCGGCAATAGCTGGTACGATTCCAGTTACAAAAAATATTCAACGCCGTATAAAGGCTATTCGACTTCCGTTCCGGCCAAAAGCACGACCTCGTCCTCATCCGCTTCATCAAACGACGACAAAAAACCGACTACCAGCGATCGCACCGGTTCGTTTACGTCCAAAGGCTCCACGCCTGCCGGCAGCTCTACTCCGGCTACGGGAAGCTCCGGTTCCAGCAGCTCTTCGGCGGCTAAAGGAAGCACTGGCTCGAGCAGTACTGGCTCAAGCGGCTCCAGTTCAAGCAGTTCAAGCAGTTCGAGCAAATCGAGCAGCTCGAGCACCGGAAGCTGGTCGTCCACCAGCTCCGGCAGCGTCCGCAAAAACGACGGCTCCTCTCCGTCGACCAAATCGACGAGCAAACCGACTACGTCCAACCGGACGGGGAGCTTCAGCTCGAAGAGCAGCGTCGGCAAGAAACGATAATCGGCATCATAACGGCAGCCCCGGGTCCATCCTGAGGCTGTTTTTTTGTCGTCGTCCTTAACAGCTGACATTTTGGGGAATAATGATAGCATTGGAGGGACGATCATGATCCGATTTCGCGATATATTCGACTTGCTCCGTATAGCGCTCGCCGCGATGCTGATCGCCGTGGGCTTCAACCTATTCTTGATTCCGCATCAGCTGCTGAGCGGCGGCTTGTCCGGCATATCGATGATGATCGGTTATTTTACCGGCTGGAACATCGGGCTGCTTTATTTCCTGATCAATTTGCCCGTATTGATATGGGGATGGGTCGTTATCGGACGCCGCTTCGTCTGGCTCAGTATCTTGTCGGTATTGCTCACGACCTGGTTTATGCAGCTCGTACCCGATCAATCACTCAATACCGACCCGATCATAGGCGCTGTATTCGGAGGCGTGCTGATCGGTTTAGGCTCCGGGATATCGCTGCGGACCGGAGGCTCGTCGGGTGGACTCGACATCGTCGGCTCCATCTTGACACGCAGGCGTGACTTTCCGCTCGGCATGCTGCTGTTCGCCCTGAACGGCGCCGTCGTATTGGCGCTTGGCCTCGTGCTCGGCTGGGATCCGGCGCTGCGGTCGATGCTGTCGATTTTCATAGCCGGCAAAGTAGTGGACACGATCCATATCCGCCACGTGAAAGTGACCGCATTTATCGTAACCGGCTGCAGAGACCGGATGATCGACAGGCTGCTCAAGCTTCCCCGGGGCGTCACGCTCATCAAAACCGAAGGCGCCTACAGCCATCTTCCCCACGACATGCTCATGACGGTGACGACCCGATACGAGCTCGCGGAGCTGCGTAAAATCGTCAAGGAAACCGATCCGCGGGCGTTCGTCAATATCGTCGAGACTGTGGA
Organism: Paenibacillus mesophilus; assembly: GCF_005938385.1. GTDB lineage: Bacteria > Bacillota > Bacilli > Paenibacillales > NBRC-103111 > Paenibacillus_AB > Paenibacillus_AB mesophilus. The sequence goes on along the minus strand of NZ_VCRA01000011.1, from coordinate 74,591 downwards.
AGTAATCGGGGAATTCCGCAAGCTGGTATGAAAGAACCGTTACCCGTTTCGGATTGAAAATAATGGGCGATGGAAATCGTTGTAAACCGCATACAATGGGATGAACTTGTGATATAATGGACTTGTAATTTCATAGGTTCTGGTTTAAACGGCTTGACAACTTCAGATCTTTTCGTTTTTTTTTGTACGATCGTCGCAAGATTGATTCAAAAAAAACGCGGAAAGGTGATGCTTATGGAAACGGTCAAATTATCCAGGATTGTCATGAAATTAACGCCAGACATGTACCCTTGCTTGAAATCTTCCGAGCTCGACATCGACATCGTCCTGAAATACGGGCTTGAAGCGCTCGAGGCGGAAGACGCTTTGGATATCGTCAAGTACAGCATTTCCGAATATTCGAAAGGCGCCCTTCTTCATTGAAGCGGCGCTTTTTTAATTCTCGGAATCTACGATAGGCCTGGCCGGGGCCATTTCCCGGCACACCCGACTTTAGGCTAGTAGGAATACCGTCCCCGGTCTGTTTTCGCCCGTATCACGTTAAGGGTAAGCTGTAGCTATACGAATCGACGGAAAGAAGGTCCGCTTATGAAAGACAATTTTTTCGACGTGCGAACACCGCATCATCCCCATGCGGCGCCTTACGGACGCGAACATCCGGGACCGATGATGGCGTATCCGGAAGAGAAGCTGCCGCTGAAGAGCAAATTTATTGCAACGGTGTTGTCCATGATGATTCCCGGTACCGGGCAAATGTATTTGGGTGCCGTCGTTCGGGGCATGTCGATCATGCTGTTGCTCGTGCTCAACATTGTGTCGATCGTGTTTTTCGCCGAAGGACCGGTGGAGTTCAATGTGCTGCCCGTGACGCTGCTGTCGCTGCTAATCCCAGTGCTTTACTTCTACAACGTGTTTGATGCGGTGCACCAGACCGACGCGGTCAATCGGGCGATCCGCCACGGTTACGCGTTCCAGGGCCCCATTACTTATCCGAACGCGAACGGAGGCAGCCTGCTGCTCGGCTTTATCGGCGCGGTCGTGTTCTTCTGCTCGCTGTCCGCCTTCGGCGGCTGGTGGGACGGCCTGTTTACGGTAAATGCCGCTGTCGGGGGAGCCGCCTTGCTGATTGCCGGAGCGTTTTTGTTCTACAAGGAATTCCGTGGCAAAAAACCGTGACGGATCTCGAAACGTCATTATACAAAAGCCGCTTCCGTGCCCACGGGCTTGGAAGCGGCTTTGCCTGCTTTATGATTTGCGGAGCGAATGAGCCATTTTCAGAAAATAGTTGACGGCCCGGGTTGTCCGTTCCTTCACCTGCACGACGACGGGATCCCCATCGGCATCGAACTGCCGGTTCTCTCCCCCGATCGAAATCCATTCCGGACAATTGATGCCGTGAACGGCGCGCACCATGACCTGGATTTGCTGCAGCGGACTAATGCCTACGGCGCCGCCGGTCGAGCAAACCGCTAACACGACCTTGCCGTCGAAATGATCGAAGCCGAGATGGTCGATCGCGTTTTTAAGCACTCCGGATATGGAACCGTGGTAGTCAGGGGTGCTTAATACGATCGCATCGGCCCGCAGCATCGTTGCCTTGAGCGCCGCCAGGTTGTCGTCGGGCGGATTGCGGTTGTCGGGAGCGAATAACGGAACAGGGCGTTTATGTAGGTCGAACAGCGTTACGCCGCATTCCCTCTCGATCAGCAGCTTCTCAATATATCGGCAAAGCTTCGTACTCGTGGACGCTTGCTTGTTGCTTCCGGCAATAATGGCAACGTTCATCATCGATTCCCCTCTCCCATAATTAAGATACATTTTAGTTAATTATATTATGGAAGTCAATCGAATGTGAATGCAAAGTTCATGGACGGCTGCCCGTTTCGATGACGTACCCCGCCCCTTTTTCCAGACGCTTCTTCTCTACGATAGCGCAATCTTTAATGGCCGGATTGCCGACAAAGTAACGGACAAGATGCGCCTCTACGCCGTCGAACGCTTGCTCCTCCGACTCTGCGGCCGTGACCAAATAAACGGTTTGGTCTTCCAGTTCGATTTCGAGCTTGAACAAAAACATAGGCTTCTTCCTCCTAACGATAAATGCTTGCGAACCGTTTCCGTTATTGACTCTACCCTGTTCCGAAAGCCGTGTCCACTTCTTTTCCCCTCCCGCGGCCCGTCAGATTGGCTTAAGCCCGCACGCTGGTAGTATAATAAAGATAGGTCATAAGCCTGATGCAGATCGGAGGCACAATTGCATGTTGAAAATCGGCGATCCAGCACCGCTCTTCGAAGCGGACAGTACGGAAGGCCCGATCCGGCTTCAGGACTGGCTCGGCAAGCAGCCGATCGTGCTCATATTTTACCCGATGGACGATACGCCCGGCTGTACGGCCCAGTTATGCGCCGTCAGAGACAAGAAGAAGGAATACGACGCGCTCGGCGCCGTCGTCATCGGAATCAATCCGGCCACGATGAAGGACCACTTGAAGTTCGCGGAGCGTCACGGTCTGGATTTCCCGATCGCGGTCGACAAGGACGAGCGTATCCGGAAGCTGTACGATGTCGGCAAAATACTCGGACTTTTTCTGCAGCAGCGGATTGTATACGTCATCGACAAGCAGGGACGCATCGCGTACGCTTATAAGGGCAATCCACCGTCGGAAGTATTGATCGAAGTGATACTGAGAACTCGTACGCCGTAGTCGCCGCATTAAACGAATAAGAAAGCCCGGGGCGGCTCAATCTTGAGCATCCCGGGCTCTTTGCAACGGCCTCCGTCAACCTTCGCAGTACATTTTGCTCGTTTCCTGCCACACTTCTCCCGGAGCAAGCGTCACAATTCCCGTTTCCTCGGACGGGAAAGGAGCGTTCGGCGCGTTGACCATATTGGTTTGCGGTTCCGGACAGAAGAAGCCGCTGGCCGCGTCGGCGTTGTAGATCATCCAGAACCGGTATGCCGTGCCCGCATCGTATACGAGCTTGACGTTCAAGCGGGTGTCGGTCAACTCCATCGCGTTGCGGCCGCCCTGCGGCACCGCCGTATAATGGTTGTCCATTCTGGCGAAATAAGGCGTCTTCCCTTCTTCCTTCATGCGCCGCTCGTCGGCGTCAAGAGGCAAGTAAGTTCCGGTCGGGAGCATCCGTTCGTTCATTTCAACCCGCTCGCCGATCGTCATCCGGAGCACGCAGTCCGCCGGAGAGCTTCCCGGCGCAAAAGGCGCATTGAGCGTCGTATGGAAGCCGATCGCACAAGGCATCGGCTCGCCTCCGTCGTTGCGCACGCCCACTTCCTGCTTCAATCCTTCACGGCTGAGCGAATACCGGATCTTGATCGTGAACCGGTGCGGAAACGACGCATACGCGGGATGCGACTCGTCCACGCGCTGAGCCACGACGACGTAGCTCGACAGCTCGTCCGAGCCGAAATCGTCGACCTGCCAAGGAATATCGAAGAAAAATCCGTGTATATGATTGCCTCTGGCCGGTTCGCTGACAGGCAGCCGGTATGTAGTTCCGTTCCATGGAAACTTCCCGTCCTCATAACGGTTCGGGGGAAACAACACCGGGATGCCGTGGACCATCGGCCGCTGTTTGAACGCTTCCATCCCATCCGCTTCCGGTTCGCGCAAAAACCGGAATCCTTTCTCCGTGTCGCGAAACGCGACCAAATTGCCGCCGATGTCCGGGACAATCGCCGCCTCGTATGCCCCATGGCGGAGCCAAATCGCCTTTTCCCCTTGGTAAGCGCCTTCAAATGCATTAGACATGGTTTACCGTCTCCTTTTCCGACTCTCCGCTTGTACGATTCGGCTGTAAATCCGATTGCGGTTTATGCTAGACATTATATCATAAGCGACAAATGTTGCCATAGATCAAACCCTGTCCTAAACAAAACAAAAAGCATGCGGCCTATGGTTAAGGTGCGCACGCTTCACTATCGATTCCTTACTGCGAAAGGCGCAGGGCCAGATCGTACAAATCGCGGTCGAATTGCTTCTTCGTATGGACGACCGTATCGATATCGGTAGCAACCAGCTGTCCTTTAATGACTCCGCAAGCTTTCCCCGAATCGCCTTCGAGCAGTCTGCGGACGGCGAAGTCTCCCAAGCGGCTCGCGAGAATACGATCATTGTGCGTTGGCGTTCCGCCGCGCTGAATATGTCCGAGCACCGTGACGCGCGCGTCGATTCCATTGAGCTCCTTGATCCGGTCCGCCACGCTTTGCGCGCTTCCGGCGCCTTCCGCGACGACGATGATACTATGGCGCTTGCCTACTTGGAAGTTGCCTTCCATCCGTTTGGCGACTTCGTCGAGGTCAAACGGAACTTCCGGGACGAGGATCGTCTCGGCTCCGCTCGCGAGGCCCGCGTACAGGGCGATGTCGCCGCAATGACGACCCATCACTTCGACGATGGAGGAACGCTCGTGCGAACTCATCGTATCGCGTAGCTTGTTGATCGCGTCAACGACGATGCTGACCGCCGTATCGAACCCGATCGTGCAGTCGGTAAACGGAATATCGTTGTCGATCGTGCCCGGAAGTCCCATCGCGCGAATGCCGAGCTTGCTCAATTTGTTGGCGCCTTGGTAGGAGCCGTCGCCGCCGATTACGACAAGGCCGTCGATGCCGCGCTTGCGGAGGTTGTCCGCTCCGAGCTGCTGTCCTTCCGGAGTGGTGAATTCTTTGCATCTGGCCGTCTGCAGAATCGTGCCTCCGCGCTGGATAATGTCCCCCACGCTGCGCAGATCCATCGGGCGGATGTCGTCATTGATCAAGCCGGAATATCCGCGCTGTACTCCGTATACTTCCAGACCATGAAAAATCGCGCTGCGCACGACCGCTCTCACGGCCGCATTCATCCCCTGGGAGTCGCCGCCGCTCGTCAATACCGCTATCGATTTTACTGTCATTATCGTATTCCCCTCTCCAATTAAAAAAAACTTGTTGCAGCGACCGATGGTCAATCGGACGATTTGCGTATCCAGATGCTGTTCGCGAAGAAGAAGACGCGCATAAGCGGACTGCCCTTCATCAGCTTCCTGGAAATATGCCTGACGTGCTCCTGTTCCCTTACTTTCGGATCGGACAAGTAAAGCGCCAGCAAGCCTTCGATGATCATCCGGTGAAACCGCGGATGTTCGAGACGGGCGATGTCGCGGCGCGCCAGCTCCGCAATATGCGCGATTTGTTGCGCTGTCGTCTCGCCGTCCTCGTAGTAGCCGCAAAAGTTCAAATCCCCGCCGGCAAGATCCTCTTCCTGATCGATCAAGTAATCGAGCAAAATGTGCAGTCCGCAAACGTGCGGAAAATAAGCTTGGCGGATCGTTTCCACCCTACTGGCGGTTAACGAATTGTCCGCGGCGGCCAAGAACAAATAAAAGACGCCCAAAGTCGAACCGGTTGCGGCGGCAAATTCGTTCCACCGCAAATGCGCAAACCGCGGCCGGTGCTTCTCCCACCAGTCGAGCAGCTCGCGTTCGCGCAAATCATGCCGGATATGCTTGTACACCTGCAGGTCGCCGTACAGCCCGACGAGTTCCTTGACGCCATCTTGGACAAGCGGGTAGGACGGAAGCTTCGCAATGCAGGACTTGCATGTCTGCACCAGCTCGCGCAAATATCCGCCGTCGTCCCGCTCGTTGCGCAGGGCGTAATAGTCGGCTGCCGGCGCCTCGGGATCGACTGCATCGAGCATCGACCGATGAAGCAGCCGGAAATCTTCCGGATCGAGCGAGGTGCTGCGGTCGCACAAATTATCCAGATAATCGCTTATCGTCTGGAACGCGACGATAAGCGGAATCAGCACATGGCGAATCGGCAAATTGGCGGCGGCGTAGACGGCCCCGCCCTTGCAATGGAATTCTTTGTGGGTCAAGCTGCCCAATGCCTGCCTGCGCAGCTCCGGATCCGGTATAAGATCGGCCGTATGCCGCCACCGTTTCAACTCGTCTCTTACTTCTGGAAACACGTATTTGTACATGCGATGCATCAGAGCAACCGGATTTCGGGGAACCGTTCGGCCGAGTCGCAACGTCATTTTCACCTGCGGCTTTTCCTCCAAAGCTTTGATTCCCCTATTATAGTACAAACGGCTCCAACTTCCTAATGATGGCCTTTGTCCGACATATCTTGATCGGCCCTGAACCACAGATGAAGATCGGTGATGCAGCTGGCCAGCTCGGCTATCTCCGTATTGAGCCTGCACGACAGCGGAAAATCATCCTCCGCGTTCAACCGGTTTTGCTTCTCTACGATCGTGCGCTCGAGCTGCTGAATCCGATTGGGGATGCGCCCGCGGATCTTCTCCCAATCGTGAAGCAGCGCCGCTTGCTCCGCTGCGGTCAGCGCTTCCCACTCCTCGTGAAGCAGCGGCAATTCGATGCCGAGGCGCTCGTCGTATACAAATTCGAATTTCATGGCTTAAGCCTCCCGACGCGGCTCTTGAACTTTAATTTAACATGCGGCGGGATAATCCGCCAAGCCATATTCGCCGCAAAGCCCGAAAAAAAAGCGGACATGACAACAATTTCTGCTTTGCGATATGGCCGAACCGTTTTATACTATACTTCATAAACCATTTACAATTCTACATACGTGCAGGTGCAGTCCGACGCGCGGAAAGTCTGGAGAGAACTTAAAATGACGGATCCGAAACAACAACAGCTGACCATGGGGCAGCTTTTTGCTTTTTTTGTACCGCTGGGCGTTTCCGCCAGTCTTGTCACAATATCCCACGTCATTATCAACAGTACGCTTGCCCGCTCCTCCGATCCCGAAGTCATTATTTCCAGCTACGCGATCGGACTCAGCATGCTGGCCGTTATCGAGAGACCCGCCATCTTGCTTCGCCAAACGTGCTCCGCGCTCGTACGCGACCGGACATCGTTCAAGGCGATGGCCAAAGTGGCGGTTTGTCTATTGATCGGCATGTTCGCGGCCGGTCTGATCATCTCCTATACGGCGGTCGGAAAGCTGCTGTTTTCGCATCTGTTCGGCGTCGATGACACGATGCTTCTGGCTATTATCGACGTATACCGCATTCTCATGTTCGTCAGCATTTTCTCGGGAATCCGCTGCTTGTACCACGGCATCATTATAAGCAATATGCGCACAAAATGGCTGACGATCGGGATGGCCTTCCGGCTCGCCGCCATGTACGCGGTGTCGATGTATTTCATCCATACGAACCGGGTGACGAGCGGAGAAGTGGGCGCGATCATTTTCCTCGTCGGGATGGCGATCGAGGCGGCGCTCAGCTATTGGGAAGGCAGCAAGCTGGCCCGCACGCTTCCGCTGAAGAAAGAAGGACACGAGATCGAGAAGACGGGGCAAATTTTAAAATTTTACCGCCCGCTGCTGTTCTCTTCCTTCATCGCCGTCATCATCGGCCCGGCCATCAATGCGATGCTCGGCAAGACGGCCGATATCAAGCTTGCGATCGCTTCGTTCGCGATCGCGGCCAGCTTGACGCAGCTCGTTCAAAACTTCTTCTCGTACATGCACCAGATCGTCCTTAACTTTTACCGCAAAGATTCGTCGCTCGCCATCCGGTTCGCCTTCACGTGCGGATTCATCCCGACGATCCTTATCGGCATATTGGGCTATACTCCCGTCGGGCCATGGTTCATGCAGCACGTAATGGGCACGAGCGAGCGTCTCATGACGGCGAGTCTGCACACGCTTCGCGTGTTCATGATCATGACCTTGCTGTACCCTTGGCTCGATTTCTGCAACGGCATCATCATGCTGCGCGGCCAGACGAAGGTAATGATGTTCTCCCAGTCGGCCAACGTCGCGTTGACGCTGATCTCGCTGTTCGTATGCATAACGGCGACGCCAGGCTGGAACGGCATGATCGGCGCTCTAGCCCAATCGCTCGGACTGGCCGCGGAGCTGTCCGTCGTCCTGTATGCGATCCGTTTCTCATCGCCCGGAGTAGGACGCAGAGCGCAGCCTTCAATTTAAATAAAGGATGGGAATCATGACTACGGAATTGAAGGAGCGGCAAGCTCCGAGCGCGAACGAACGCCGCACGCGACGGCAAGGGCCGGAAACCGGTCCGGCTTTCGTCCCGGAGGATGCCGCGGTTCCTACGGTGAGGGACGAGACGGTCATGCGGTCGTTTTCGTTCGCGTTCTATATGACGATGGCGCTGACGGTCTCCTTTTTTCCACTTTACTTCAGCTCCAAAGGCTATTCGAACCTGCAGATCGGGGCGATCTACTCGATTGGCCCGTTCATCGGCATCGCGGCCAACTTGTTCTGGGGATTCGCGAGCGACAAGCTGCAGACGATCCGCAAAATGATAATCGTCATGCTGTGCGGGCAGCTGCTCACTACGATCGTACTGACCCAAATCGATGCAATCGCTTGGATTTATGTCGCGATGACAGCCTATAACTTTTTCCATACGCCTATCAACGGCTTGAACGACAGTCTCACCCTGCTGTCGATCCGTCGCAGCGGCAAAAGCTACGCAAGCTTCCGGATTTGGGGCTCGCTCGGTTTCGCATTTTCTTCGGTCGTCTTCGGCAGCGTCCTGCATAGCGTCGGCGTGGAGCATACGATCCTGTTTGCGCTCGGGACGATAACACTGTCGCTCGTTCTCGCTTTCTTCTTGAAAGACCGTGTCGGAGGCGGAAGCGGGTCCGTCAAGTTTTCCGGCTTCTTCACGATCGTCCGTCAGCCGAGCCTGCTGCTGTTTCTGGCGCTCATATTCACGATGTCGTTCGCCCATCGGACGAATGACGGCTTCCTGGCTCTGACGATGCGCGGGATGGGGGCGAGCGATACGGTTATCGGCTGGGCGTGGATGGCATCCTCGCTAAGCGAAGTCCCGATGTTTTTTTGGCTGAGCAAAAACGGACACCGGTTCAAGGAGCTGCCGCTGCTCATGGTCGCATCGTTCTTTTATGCGGTCCGCTTCGCGCTCGTCAGCATCGTCTCCGACCCGATTTGGATCATCCCGCTGCAGTTGATGCATAGCATCACGTTCGGCATCTTTCTCGTCACCGCGCTCCGTTATATCCAGCAGCTCATTCCGGACGATTTCCGGGCGACCGGACAAGCGATCTTCAACATCGTATGGTCGTGTCTCGCCGGTTTATCGAGTGGAATCGTCGGCGGCTTCGTATCGGACGTATGGGGATTGCCGGTCACGTACAGAGTCGCGGCGGCCTCCGGGCTGCTCGCCTGCATCGGTTTTCTAATTACGCATTATTATCAGCGAAGCCGTGCGGGCAAACATTTTCCATAAACTCACGACAGGATGTGCTGCAGATGACGAGTACGCACGGAAACACCAAGAGACCGATCACGCTTGTAGCCGTGGTGACGGCATTTTGCCTGCTCGGCGATTCGATGCTTTATGTCGTGCTGCCGATCTATTGGAAAGAAGCGGGACTCGACTCCTTATGGCAGGTCGGCATTCTGCTGTCCGTCAACCGGTTCGTCCGTCTCCCGCTCAATCCGCTTATCGGCTGGCTGTACAATAAAATGCCGCTGCGCATCGGACTTGTCGTCGCCGTCCTGCTGGGAGCGCTGACGACGGCCGGATACGGGCTGTTCCACGGCTTCGCCGCTTGGCTCGTTCTCCGCTCCGTCTGGGGAATTGCGTGGTCGCTACTACGGATGGGCGGATTCCTGTCCGTCATCGCCTACTCGGACAATTCCAACCGCGGCCGCTGGATGGGGCGGTATAACGGAATATCCCGGATCGGCAGCCTCTTCGGCATGCTGCTCGGCGGCTTGCTGGCCCCCGTCTTCGGATTGGCTCCCGTCGCTCTCGCATTCGGCTTGTTCGCCTTGGCCGGGCTGCCCGCAATCGGATTGTTCATGCCGAAGCGCGACCGCGCGGAATCTCCGCGTACAACCGCTTCCGCAGCCGCCGCACAAACCGGCGCGGCCCCGGGCGTCTGGTACAAGTCCGCTGCGGTAAGGAAAGCGATCGCAACCGGACTCGTCCTCTCGGTGCTGCAGTCGATTTTGACCGCAACGCTCAGTCTCGTAATCGACTCCAACTACTCCGGCGTGCAGGCGCTGTTCGGCATCGCGTTGGCCGGTACCGCGCTGGCCGGCGTGCTCCAAGCCGTACGCTGGACGTCCGAGCCGCTGCTCGCCTCGTGGTTCGGGCGGCTGTCCGACGGCCCGAGAGGCCGCTTGCCGCTCTTCGTCACGGCTCTGCTCGCCTCCGCCGCCGGGTTCGCGCTCATGCCGTGGCCGCTGCCGTTCGCGCTGTGGCTCGCCGCCGTGCTGCTCGTCATGATCGCCGGCACCGCCGTCTCCACGCTCATGGACGCGCTCGCTTCGGATGCCGCCCGCACCGCCTCCGTCGTCGCCGTCATGACGGCTTACTCGGTCGCGACCGACCTCGGCTCGGCCATCGGCCCGGCGGCCTCCTACGCGCTCGCGGGCTGGGCCGGCGGCCTCGTGCCCGCCTACATCGGCAGCGCCGCCATCTTCGCGGCGATCGCCTTGTGGCACATTCCCCGCCGGCAGCGGCGCGCGGCTTCGGATATCGCGGGATCGGCGTGAGCCGTCTCCCCTTCGTCCATGCCGCCCCTCTCTCACTGCTGCACCATCTTCGCGAGCTCCTCCATGATCGCATCGATCCCGCCTTCGATATCGCTCTCCTTGACATTGGAGACGTTCAGCTTCAAGATCGGCTCCTTCGGATAATCCGTCAAATAATGCTTGTCGATCGGCTCCACGATAATCACCCGTTTCTTCAGACGGGCGGCAAGCCGGGGAACCGATACGTTGCCGCTCAGCACGATATGCGTATGAACGGCAGGCGATCGTGCCGGGGTGTAACGGAACGTCTCCCTTCCTTGACCCGCATGACGCAGCAGAGCGGATGCGAGAAGGCGGGACCGGCTCGTGCACGAATCACGGATTTTCTGCTTGTGGCGTTCGAACATTCCGCTTTTCATGTAGATTTCCAGCGCCGCCTGCGACAGCATGGAACTGTCGATATCGAGCAGCCGTCTGTACCGGGCGAACGATTCGGCCATCGGATCGGGAATTACGGCGACTCCGACGCGCAAGCCCGGGAATATGATTTTCGAATAGCTCTTCAAATAAATGACGCGGGACGCGGCGTCATAAGCGTAAATCGGGTCGGACTTGCCGTTCGTCTCCAGATCGGCCAAGTAATCGTCCTCCACGATGAACGCATCGTACCGCTCCGCCAGCTCCGCGATCCTCTTCTTCTCTGCCTCGGAATAAGAGCATCCCAGAGGACTGTGGAAGCGTGACATCGTATAAAAAAACTTGACGTCCTCCGTGCGGAATATCCGCTCCAGCTCCTCCATATCGATGCCTTCCGCCGTTCTGCGTATGCCGATCGCCGGAATCCGATGCGTCTCCAATTGATCCGCGAACAAATGGTAGCCCGGCTGTTCGACCACGATTTTCGTCTTGCCGTTCGGGAAGGGCATCGACACAAGGACGGACAAAGCTTGCTGGACGCCCGACGTAATGAAGATCCGGCTCTCCGCGGCGAACACCTGATGGTTCGTCAAGTCTTTCCGGATAACCGGCAGCAAGGAAGGAAGTCCCTTCGACGTGCCGTATACGAACAGCTCGTTCCGGTACGTATCGATCGCCTTATTGATGCAATGCCGGAAATCCAAATACGGGAACACATCCGGATCGGGTGAGGATGCGGCAAAATCCAATGTCTCCGCCTTCGCGGTCCCGCTTCCGGCTCCCCGCTTGACCACATAATAGCCGCTCTTCGGCACCGAGTAGATCAAGTGCCTTCTCTCCAGCTCGTTCAAAGCGCGTACGACGGTACCGGCATTGCAGCCGTATTGCCCGGCGAGTACCCGAACGGAGGGCAGCTTGTCGCCTTCCCGATAAGGGCCGCCGTCGATCAGCAGCTCCAATTCGTTTAACAGCCGCATATATTTGTGCACCGGCTTCACCTGCTTCGCCGCCATCTGTATCGATACAGACGGCTTTTTTTCATATTGTAGCAAATAGGCGGACCCTATACTATAAAGGCTATAGCTTCGGCCCGTGCACAGCCGGCATGTTTACCTTATTCAAAGAGGAGGACTCGTACCATGACAGCAAACCGGAACAGCACAGCCTATGCGGCTGTCGTCTTATACGCTTTCGTTATCGGCTTCTCGTTCATCTTCGTCAAATTCGCGCTGACGGCGGCATCCCCGCTCGATACGCTAGCACACCGGTTTACGATTTCGCTGATTGCCGCTGCCGTTCCCGTCTGCTGCGGATGGATTCGGCTGAGGATCCGCCCCCGCCGGCTGTTGACCGTTCTGCCGCTCGCCTTGTTCTATCCGGTCCTATTCTTCACGCTCCAGACGTTCGGCCTCTCGTATACGTCCTCTTCGGAAGCCGGAATCGTGCAGGCGATCGTACCCGCCTTTACGATGATCATGGCCGTCATCTTGCTAAAGGAGCGTCCCGGCACGTGGCAGAAGCTGTCGGTGCTGCTGTCGATCGCGGGCGTCGTCTACCTGTTCGTTATGAAAGGAACCCGATTCGAAGCGGCTTCCATTGCAGGAATCGCTCTTATGGCGCTGGCCGCCCTTTCGTTGGCCGGCTACGGCGTGCTGGCGCGGAAGATGGCGCAGTCACTCCCGGTAACCGACATGACGTTCATGATGTCGCTGATCGGCTTCATCGCCTTCAATGCGATGTCCCTCGCCCGGCACGTCTCGGAGGGGACGCTGTCGACTTACTTTGAGCCGTTCGGCAGTCCGCTGTTCGCAATGTCCATCGTGTACTTGGGGGTCATGTCTTCGCTGATCAGTTCGTTTTTGTCCAATTATGCCTTGTCCAGATTGGAAGCTTATAAGGTTAGCGCGTTCAACAACTTGGCGACGCTTATTACGGTGATGGCGGGAGTGTTCGTCTTGAAGGAGCGGCTGGAGGTATACCATATCGTCGGGGCCGTTCTTATCGTAGCGGGTGTTCTCGGGACGAACCTGCTCGGTACCGGCAAGCGCGGCGTGAAAGCGCCGGAGCGTAAGGACACTGTTCGGGAAGGCAGGGCGGGGTAAGCGGCGGGCGCAAAAATTGGAAAAAGGACTATTCCATAAACCGTCTTTGACGATCTATGGAATAGCCCTAGTCACTATCAAATTAGTTTCAGTTAATCAATTGCGACTTTTGCAGCAGCCGCTGTACAAGTACCGTAATCTCCGCACGGGTTACCGTATCTTTCGGCGCTAGCTTGCTGCCGTTGCGGCCGGTTACGAGTCCGGCTTTCAAGGCGTCCTCGACGCTTGCTGTCGCCCAATCCGCAATCGCTGCGCGGTCCGTGAAGTCGCTGGTCGACGGCGTCCACTCTTGCGGAGATTTTCCTTGCTTGCTTTGCAGCTGCGTAATCTTCATCGCCTTGGCGATAATGACCATCGCCTGCTCGCGCGTAATGCTCTCCTGCGGACGGAACGTGCCGTCTTCAAATCCGCCGATCAGACCGTTCGCGTACGCCGTTTGCACCGCTCCGCTGAACCAGTCGCTGCTCTTCACATCTTTAAACGGCGACGTTGCCGCGCTTTCGGCTTTCAGTCCCAAACCGCGTACGATAACCGCTGCGAACTCCGCACGCGTCATGTTTTGATCCGGGTTAAACATGCCATTGCTTACTCCGTTTACAATCATGCGCGAGCCCATGTTGTTGATGGTGTCTTTCGCCCAATGCGTCTCTGCATCCTTAAACGTAATCGGATGCCATACGAGCGAATAAATACTGTTCGTCAAGCTGTTCACTTTAGCGTAATACTTGCCGTCGATCTTGACGATCTGCGTCGGCACATGGCGTACCGTTCCGTCCGGATCAACCACAATGGCCGTCGTAATCTTCGAAGCGTCTACATTGTCCGGGATCGCAATCGTCCGTTCTACATAGGCGTCGAACTTGTTGATCTCGAATGTTTTGCCATTGTACACCCCTCGCACCGTAAATTCCAGAGGCGGCAGTACGAGGCTGAACTCGCCTGCTTTTGCCGCATTTTGCACAACGGTCGTTTCCGCTGCCGTCGGCTTGGCGATCTCAATCTGGATTTTGATGTCGGAAAGCGTTACGTTTTGTCCCAGTTGCGCCGAAATCGCATTGATGTCGATTTGCTCGGCCGGAATAGTGTAGGTCGCGCTATCGGTCTTGATCTCGATTACCGCTTGCTTTTTCTCCATATTGTTAACCATTTGTCCGTTCAGTTCGCCTACTGCTACATCCGATGTCGTGGTAATCGGGATCGTGATGACCGCATTTTGTCCGGCTGCGTCTAACCGCTCTTGCAGCTTCGCCGGATCAATCGCGACCGTCGTCACCGACTGACCGTTCACCGTCGTTGTCGTCGCTGTGCCGGTTTGCTCGGCCTTGCCGTTGACCAGCACGTTGACGCCCGAGTTAGGAGTCACGCTGCCTGACGGGTACACGACTGCGCTAAACGGCTTGGCGCTCAGTTCATTCGACGCTACACTGTCGCCGGCGTTGTTCATTGCTTTCACGACGTAGTAGTACGTTATTCCGTTCGTTAATTCAGTTGATGTATAGCCGTATACCGATCCTCCAACTGTGATTGGAGTACTGCTGCCGTATGTTCCCGATGTGACCGTTTGGTACACTTTGTAGCCGGTCGCTCCGTTGACCGGAGTCCAAGATAGCGTTACTTGCCGGTTGGCTGCAACAGCCGATACCAGCACAGGCGCATTAGGAACCGGGTTTACCGTTGTATCGATTACGGTGATCGTATAGGTCTGCGGCGCGCCTGCGCTGAAATTGAACGTCAGCGTCTTTGTTCCGACCGGCAAGCTTGCAAGGTACGAAGTGTTCAACGTGATCGTATTACCATTGACACTGTAATGCGTTCCTTGAACGAGCGGCGTCGAGCCATCGGTAATGTTCGACAGCGTGTTCCCGTTTGCAGCCATCGTCACATTCAACGGCGATTGTTGCGCCACATTTTTGTCAAACGTGCCGGATGTCGGCGTGATGATGCTGTTTTGCGGGCCTACCGTCGTATCGATTACCGTGATCGTATAGGTCTGCGGCGCGCCTGCGCTGAAATTGAACGTCAACGTCTTTGTTCCGACCGGCAAGCTTGCAAGGTACGAAGTGTTCAACGTGATCGTATTACCATTGACACTGTAATGCGTTCCTTGAACGAGCGGCGTCGAGCCATCGGTAATGTTCGACAGCGTGTTCCCGTTTGCAGCCATCGTCACATTCAACGGCGATTGTTGCGCCACATTTTTGTCAAACGTGCCGGATGTCGGCGTGATGATGCTGTTTTGCGGGCCTGGCGTCGTGTCGATTACCGTGATCGTATAGGTCTGCGGCGCGCCTGCGCTGAAGTTAAACGTCAATGCTTTCGTGCCGACAGGCAAGCTTGCCAGATAGGAGCTACTCAGTGTAACGGTATTACCATTGACACTGTAATGCGTTCCTTGAACGAGCGGCGTCGAGCCATCGGTAATGTTCGACAGCGTGTTCCCGTATGTAGCCATCGTCACATTCAGCGGTGATTGCTGTGCTACATTTTTGTCAAACGTGCCGGATGTCGGCGTGATGATGCTGTTTTGCGGGCCTGGCGTCGTGTCGATTACCGTAATCGTGTACGTTTGTGGCGCGCCTGCGCTGAAGTTGAACGTCAATGCTTTCGTGCCGACGGGCAAGCTTGCCAGATAGGAGCTATTCAGTGTAACGGTATTGCCATCGACGTTGTAATGCGCTCCTTCCACAAGCGGCGTCGAGCTATCGGAAATGTTCGCTAAGGTATTGCCGTACGTAGCGATCGTCACATTCAACGATGATTGTTGCGCGATGTTCTTGTCAAACGTGCCGGTTGTCGGCGTGATAATGCTGTTTTGCGTTGTGTCGATTACCGTGATCGTATTCGTCTGCGGCGCGCCAGCGCTGAAGTTAAACGTCAATACTTTCGTGCCGACTGGCAAGCTTGCCAGATAGGAGCTATTCAGTGTAACGGTGTTGCCGTTGACGTTGTAATGCGTTCCTTGCACAAGAGGCGTCGAGCCATCGGCGATGTTCGACAGCGTTTTCCCATATGTAGCCATCGTCACATTCAACGGTGATTGCTGCGCTACATTTTTGTCAAACGTGCCGGTTGTCGGCGTGATTTGCGGATCGGTAGAATCGGTAATCGTAACGGTCAGCGTCTGCGGCGTACCTACGCCGAAATTGAACGTCAGCGTCTTTGGTCCGAGCGGCAACAAAGACAAGTACGAGGAATTGATCGTCACCGCAGTCCCATTCACAGTATAATCGGTTCCTGATAGCGGAGTGGCACCGTCGGTGATGCTCGTCAGTCCGTATCCGTACGCCGACATCGTCAACGAAACGTTTGCCGGAACCTTCTTGTCGAATTCGGCCGTTGTCGGACTGATTGTGCGCGTGTTGGGCGCTTTAACGATTCGCGCCTGCAGCGAAAACATATTGTTATAAGCGATATACAGTTCGTTATTATACACGAACATATCAAACGGATTGGGTAGGGATTCCAAAGTATCGCTTTCCGTTACCCATGCGGAGCCATCGTATCGCTTCAAGACTATGCTTGGAAAAAGCCGGTTGGGCATGGGCACCACTTGATAATATGCGGCATACAAAGTTCCGTTTGCGGTTACCATGACCGGATTCATGACCGGAATTATGACCGGATTTATGACCGGATTCAGCCCGTTTTCTACGGCTACCCAATCTGATCCGTCATATTTTTGGGCTTTAAGTTGGGGACCGTCCAGCCACATTGCAAAAAGTTCGTTGTTAAGCGCGCGCAAGATTGGAGCTGTGACGTTCGGCACAGTACCGCTTAAAACGCCTCCGTCCACAAACTCCCAGCCGTTGTTACCCAAACGTTTTACTCGTAGATTAACGCCTTCTGTCCATGCCACGTACAAAGCATTATTAAAAACTTCAGCAGCGATCGGCGATGAGGTCCCGCCAATGATCAAATTGCCCAGCGGGACGCCACCGTCCGCAGATTCCCATACGCCGTTGACTAATTTTTTGGCACGAACTTGTGTATTGGGTGCCAGCAGAGTTTCATTCCAAAATGCATACAACGCCCCGCCATAGCTAATCATATACGCGCCTGAAGTGGCTGAGTTGCTATCAACGCTCAATCCTGTCCCGCCGTCCGCCAAGGGCCAGTTTCCATTTTCATACTTTTTCACCCGTAATTTCGCGTTAAGTCCAATTCCTTCCGTCCAGTAAGCATATAACACATTATTATGTTCAACCAATCTGGGAGTCATGCCTGTCCCGACTGGTAATACTTGAGGTGATTCTTGAAGACCGGCTCCGGATATGTCCGTCCATGTTGGCGCGGTATACTTGAACACTCTCACCGTCGGATTGGATAGTTCTGAATATAACGTCGCAACATACAGCTCGCCGTTGTATTCCATTATTGATGGAAACAATGCCGGAGTCATGGGTGACCCTATATCCCCGCCAACTTGCTCAAAATCGATAGAAGCTGACGCGCGCTGTCCTCCAAACGGCACAAGAACCCCAAGAGCCAAAACAAAGCATAATAACAGCGAAACCCCTCTTCCTCCAAATCGAGTTCCTTTCCAATTAAGTCCCATACCCTGCTGCCTTCCTCTCCCAAAGTGACAAATTTCGCTATTTTCCACAATACATTATAGTGTAAGGAATGATAGAATACATAGTTAATTTTAGTTCAAAAAAATTTGAACTATAATAGCGTGGATGAAGTGGATGCGGACGAAAATCGAATACGATACGCCCTCTACCCCGCCTGTTCATCCTTCGCTATCTCTGCTATGATTAAATGTAATAATACGTACAGAATCTACTTGATTCTTGTTGAATCCGCCCATTTCCTATACATTTCTTGTCTTCATGCAGCTCGGCAATCACCGGAAAGGAGGCCTCCTCACCAATGCGCGAACCGTCCAGCGAACGGTTGAACCCGGTGCCGAAAGGTTTTTCCATCCACAAGGCGCACCGGACCGCTCCGTTCAATATGCCGCTCAACCATTACCACGACGCATACGAAATCTATTACATGTGCTCGGGAGAACGGTATTACTTTATCAAAGACCGGACGTACCGGGTCCAGCCCGGAGACCTCGTGCTGATCGACAAGCATGTGCTGCACAAAACGCAAAATATAACGAACGGCCACGAACGGATTTTGATTCATTATCGCGACGGCTTCCTCGATCCGATCTTCGAAAGCTCCGGCTGGGACCACCGGTCCGTATTCGAGCAGCCGGTCATCCGCTTGAACATCAAACAGCAGGCGGTTGCCGAAAGTCTGCTCGAAAGACTGCTCGAAGAAAGCAAGCTGCAGTCGCCCGAATCTCCGGTTTATATCAAAATCACGCTCATGGAGCTGCTGCTGTTCGCCGGCCGGTGCATACGAGAGCAGGCAAACGCCTTGTCGCGAACCGAGCCGGACAATCCGATGTTCGAGCGCGTCGCTTCGGTCGCCGCCTATATAAACGATCATTTTGCGGAGGAGCTGTCGCTTACGCTGCTTTCCGGATTGTTCCATATCAATCCGCATTATTTGAGCCGCATTTTCAATAAAGTGACGGGATTCTCGTTCGTGGAATACGTCAACCTCGTGCGCCTGAAGGAAGCGCAGAAGCTGCTCGCGGCCGGGGAGATGAACGTGACGGAGGTAGCCGAAAGCGTCGGCTTCGAAAGCTTGTCCCATTTCGGACGCGTGTTCAAAGCGTCGCTGGGCATGAGCCCGAAAGACTTCCGCAAAAGGTTCGGCGGCTAATCGATACAGGCGGACGTGCCGCAAACAGCAAACGGCCCGATTCCGGCAATCGGGCCGCACTTTTTATACCGATATCACGTTGACGCCGGCGTCGCGAAACAGCTTGATTTGCGCCTCCGACGCTTCCGCTCCGGTAATGAACGTATGGACCGCGTGAATCGGAGCGACCGCGTGCAGCGAAGCTTTTCCGATCTTCGTATCGTCGGCCACGACGATAATTTCCTGCGCGGCGCGGATCATTCCCTGCTTCGTCGGCACGAGCTGCGCTTCCGGGTGCGTGAGGCCGTACTTCGAATGGATCGCCGGCGTGCCGATGAACGCTTTCTGCACATGGAGCGTCGACAGCACATGGTCCGTAAACATCCCGTTCAGCATGTAGCTCGAATGATACAACGAGCCTCCCGTCACGATGACGGAAATGCCCTTGGAGTCGCGCAGCTCCGCGGCGATGTTCATATCGTTCGTTACGACCGTAATATTCGAACGGTCCACGAGATGCTGGGCAATATGCAGCGTCGTCGTTCCCGAATCCAAAATAATGTGGTCCCCGTCCTCGACGAGCTCGGCCGCCCGTTTGCCGATCCGCTGCTTCTGCTCCAGCTGCTCGTGCGCCCGTTCCGTGAAGGACGGCTCGCTGTTCGCCCCCTGATCGACAATAACGCCGCCATGCGTTCGTTTCAGCAGCCCCTCCTGCTCGATCTCCGCCAAGTCCCGGCGTATCGTCGCCTCATGAACCTGGAACGCCTGGGCAAGCGCCGCGACCGAAGCGACGCGATTTTGCTTCACATATTCGACGATGCGTATTTTCCTCTCCGCTGCCAGCAATGAACGAACCTCCTCATAATTTGCGCATATCCGTGTTTATTTGTATTCGCTTTTCGTTCGATTCACTTATTGTTAGACTAAAGTTCGGCATAAGGTTTGTCAACTTATAGCGGACGACCGGAGCCGAAGCGCACAAAATGACAATCCCGACCGAACAATGTGACATTCATCCCGCGGCGGAAAAAGTTTATGATAGGGGCGGAACAAACCATATCGATCAAAAAGTCAGGAGGTATAACATTTGGCGCGCAATCCGGTAAGACTCGCTATCGTTGGCGGCGGCAGGGGCTCCGCCTTTCTCAAAGTGCTCGCTCCCTTGTCCGACAAAATACAACTCGTCGCCTTCTGCGACAAAAGAGAAGAGCTGGTCGGCAAATGGAAAGAGGAGCGCCCCGACCTCCTCACCTTTTCCAGCTACGAGCGTCTGCTGGAAAGTCCGGACGTGGATGCGGTTTTTCTCGCGACCCCGTTCACTCTGCATGCGGATCAGTCGATTCGGGCGCTGCGCGCAGGCAAGCATGTGCTGTGCGAAGTCATCGCAACGACTACGATCGAAGAGAGCTGGGCGCTTGTGGAAGCGGTGGAACAAACCGGCCTGACTTATATGATGGCCGAGAACTGCGTCTTTACCCGCTCCAATATGATGGTTGCCCGGATGGCCCATTCCGGTGTATTCGGGGAGCTTTCATTCGCCGAAGGCGCGTACATCCACGACGTACGGAATTTGATGCATGATGCGGAAGGAACTCTGACTTGGCGCGGGCGTCTGCGGAGAGATTTCAACGGAATGGTGTACCCCACGCATTCGCTCGGTCCGATCGCTCATTGGCTGAACGTGAACAAAGAAGGCGGAGACGAGTTCGAATCGATGACCTCTCTCGTATCAAAGGAAGTAGCGAATCATCACTATTTCCGCGAGCTGTTCGGCGACAACCACCCCGGGGCCGATCGAGACTATTGGCAGCAGGGCGACTCCGCCGTAGCGCTGATCAAAACGAAAAAAGGCGTGCTGATCCAACTCCGGTACGACGTGAAGTCCGCCCGCCCGATGAATGCAACCCATTACGGCCTGCAAGGGGCGAACGGCGCTTTCTTGGCGGGAAGGCATCAGGATGAAGACCCTATCGTCTGGATCAAAGGTCTCTCTCCCGGCTTTTCGCCGCACATCCCGAAAGAGCCGAAGGCGAAATGGGAATCGCTGTGGAACTATTCGGAATCGTTCGAGCATGAGCTGTGGCGGAAGTGGCGGAACGAAATCGAGCAGACCGGACACGGCGGCAGCGATTTCTTCGTCCTGGACGAATTCGCCTCGGCGATTGCCGAGAACCGGCGGCCTTTGATCGACGTATACGATGCGGTGTCCTGGAGCTCCGTATTCCCGCTGTCCGTGGAGTCCGTTCAGTCGCAAGGAAAACCGGTCGACTTCATTTCTTTTCGCAGAAACCGGCAATAGCTCGCGGAACGATCGAGACAAGCCGGCGATGATGGAGGGATAGTCCAAATGCGGTACGATTATTTGATCGCCGGCGCCGGTATTATCGGTCTGACGATTGCAAGAGAGCTGAAGCTGAGGGAGCCGGACGCCCGGATTGCGGTGATCGAGAAGGAGCCGGACGTCGCGAGCCATGCCAGCGGACGGAACAGCGGCGTTCTGCACGCCGGCTTCTATTATACGGCGGACAGTCTGAAGGCGAGATTTACCCGCGACGGCAACCGCGCCATGAAGCAATACTGCGAGGAACACGGCTTGAGCATCAACTATTGCGGCAAGCTGGTCGTCGCGGCGGACGAGTCGGAGTTGAAAGGGCTCGAGGAGCTGAAGAGGCGTGCGGAGCGGAACGGCGTCGAGCTCCTCTGGGTGAACGAACAAGAAGCCGCCCTAATCGATCCGAATGCGAGAACGTACAAGAAAGCGCTGTATTCTCCGAACACCGCGTCGGTCGATCCGGTACAGGTGTGCCAATGCTTGAAGAAGGAAGCGATGTCGTACGGCGTAGACTTCTTTTTCGAAACTCGGTACATCAGTCATGCCCAGCATACGGTTAAGACGAATAAAACCAATTTCACTTTCGGCTATTTCATCAATTCGGCCGGGCTGTATGCCGATCGGATCGCACACGACTTCGGCTTCGGGACCAAATACACCATTATTCCTTTCAAAGGAATCTACTTGAAATATGCCAAAAACAAAACCGACGTCCGAACGAACATTTATCCGGTACCCAACTTGAACAACCCTTTCCTGGGTGTTCATTTTACGAAAACGGTCGATGGCGGCATCAAGATCGGTCCGACCGCCATTCCGGCTTTTTGGCGGGAAAACTATAAAGGATGGCACCGGTTCCGGATCGGCGAGTTTCTGCAAATCCTTTATTATGAGGCGAAGCTGTTCGTTACGAATTCGTTTCATTTTCGCCGGCTTGCCTATGAGGAAATCAAGAAGTACCGCAAATCGAACTTCATCGGATTGTCGTCCAGGATGGTTAAAGAGCTGGATGCCCGGTCGTTCGGCGACTTCATGCAGCCGGGAATCCGCGCCCAGCTGCTCGATAAAGCTACGCTTGAATTGGTCCAGGATTTCGTGCTGGAGGGCGATGACCGGTCGATCCATATTTTGAATGCCGTATCGCCCGCATTTACTTGCTCGCTGGCGTTTGCCGAATATGTGGCCGATCAAATCGAGGAGAAACGGACGGGAATATCTCCGGCTGCCCGACCGGCTGACAATCCAGTGTCCGGCTAGACGATCCGGTTTATCGCTCCGGCGTCGAACCGGGGCTGTCGTTCTGCACCCGATGGTTCATTCGATGCAGACTGGGTGACTTTCCGTAATAATTACTGAATGCCCGGGTAAAGGCGAATATGTCCGAGTATCCGAGGGAGAGCGCGATTTCGGTAATCGAAAAGTCGGTTTCCTCAAGCATTCGCGCCCCATTCGTCATTCGCAGCCGCAGCAAATATTGCCCCGGCGAAATGCCGAACAGCTTGGAGAAAGCCACGGTGAAGTGGGAGCGATGAATCCCGACGTAATCGGCCACATCCTGAACGGTAATGTCCTCGGTGTAATGCATTCCCATAAAGGCTTCGCTGTCTTTAACCCATTCATACGAATTTCTTTCCCGCGCCTGCAGCTGACGGGAAGGGTTGGAGGCGGCAAGATGGTCGAATATTTCGTACAGCTTGCTTTTCCACCGGTAGTAGCTGCCTTTGCCCGACTTCAGCAGGTGGAATTCGTCCAGAAGCTGATGCAGCATACCCGGCATGCCGGGTATGCATACTTTGCGTATATACGGCTGCTCCTCCGTCAATCCCACGCTCTGCAGCAAAGCCCTTACGCCTTCCCCTTCCAAGCCGAACCAGGTCAATTGAAGCTGCGGCTTCTCCGGAATGACGCCATATTGGGCGATCACGTCCGGGAACAGGCAGAACATGTCCCCCTTGTCCAGAAACACGGACTCGCCGCCTGCTCTATACATCATCTGTCCGTCCAGTATAAATTGAATGATAAAGTAAGGGTACGTTCGCGGTATCGTCTGATAATGGGGCTTCGCTACCATTCGACCGGCGAATATCGGACAAATGCCGATCGCTTTCTCTAATGTCGATGGCTTGTAGAACGCCATCTTGGCATACTCGCTGGCATACTCTTTCAAACCGCGCATCAAAGCTCCCCTGCCCCCGTTATTCTCTCATGGTGAACCTGTGCTTCCATTCTAGCATACGTACCCAAACCGTTGTCATGCAAAAAAATAACGAACACGCAAGCCCGCTGCAGTCCGGGCCGGCATGTTCGTTCAAAGCTACGGCTTATTTTCCTTGCGATGCGATATACTGCTTGATCTGGTCTTCCAGATCGCGAAGCGACGTATTGATGTCTTTGCCATCCTTCACTACGTTTGCGAATTCAGCCTCCATGAGCGATGTAGCTTTGCTGAAATGCCGCGACAGCTGGGGAGCCGGGCCGGATTTGCCTTTGAACATGCCCGTTACATTTTTCCCCTTCAACTCCACCATATCCGCACCGAACATTTGAACATACTT
Organism: Paenibacillus mesophilus; assembly: GCF_005938385.1. Lineage (GTDB taxonomy): Bacteria > Bacillota > Bacilli > Paenibacillales > NBRC-103111 > Paenibacillus_AB > Paenibacillus_AB mesophilus. The sequence goes on along the minus strand of NZ_VCRA01000011.1, from coordinate 50,966 downwards.
CGGATCTTTGAGCGCCGATTTTCTCGCCGTCTTCCTGGCCATCGCCGTCTGCACTTCATCGGAGAACAGTACTTCCATCACCCGCAATTGGTCGTCGGGATACTTGCTTATCTTGGTCGGGATCATCAGATGAAGATTGTACCAGCCGCTTATGTTCGGAAGCTCCTTGTAGAACGGCTTCTGGACGATATCCCAATTCATGTCCGGTACATCCTTCAGCATCGAGAACAGGTTGCCCTGCGGCGATATCATCGCGAGCGTCTTCGTCTTCATGAATCGGTCGTACATCGCCTGCAGCGTTCCGAAGTGCGAATTGTTCGGGACGGAATAGATCGTCTTACCCAGCTCGAACGCTTTTTTATACGGCTCGCTATTTACAAGCACTTTCTCGGTTTTATGATCGATATACGGGAGCGACAGTTGGGAAATCAGCGAAAGCCCCGTGGATTGCAAACCGGAGTACACGATGCCGGCCTCTTGGCGGGACACCTTTCTGGACAATTCGATCGCTTCGTCCCAATTCATCCCGTCCTTCGGGTAGCCGACCCCGAATTTGTCGAAAAGGTCTTTATTGTAATACAAGCCGACTACGTTTTCGGCATAAGGAAGCGCGTACAGCTCCCCTTTGTCCGAATACTGCTTGATGACATCGAGCGCCGCCTGATCGAACCGGTTCAAGTCGAAATTATGTTTTTTGGCGAGCGGAATAATATCCGTATAAATGCCCCGATCCAGATGATTCGACAATTCGCCGTTATACGAGACCCAAAAGTCAAGCTGCGTTCGCGCAGTCAGAAGATCGACCAAATTTCCCGTAATCTTCTCGACGGTAAGATGCGGATACTTCTTCTTGACGGGCTCGGCAACAAGCGCCTGGAAATCGGCTGCATTCAGATACGAATCGGGTGCAAGCACCTTTAACGTGACCGGCTCGAGCGGCTTCTGGACTTCCGCCGGCTTGGCGGGAGCCGTATTCGACCGGTCGGCTTCTTTCCCGCCGCCGCCCGAGCAGCCCGCGGCAGTCGCCGCCACCCCTATAGCGGCAAGCATTACAACCCATTCTTTTCTCATGGCAATCCTCCTTGGCTCATAGAAAGCTAATATAAAAGTCCGGTAAACTCCGCTGCAGGTCTGAAATATGCTTCCGATCGCCGTTGTTCCCAGATTTTTTGATTCAATAAGCCCTTAATCGGTAAAAATCCGGAAACAAATGCGACCGCTGGCGCTTCTCCAGCATCATTTCAGACCCTCCGCTAAGTTTCACCGGACTTTTAGAAAGCGATTGCAAAACAACCTGCGCGGGATCGACCCGCTCCTATTCTAGTCTCTCTGCCTCCCGATGCATCTCGCGAGCAAGTTGCGGGTAATGCGCTGCACCCTCGGATCGGGGCCTTGTACACGGCCGAAGAAGCCTTTTGCAGGAATATGGCCCGGCGGATTGCTCAGCCCTTGCGCCCACCAGATCGTGCCTGCGTTGAACACCCAATTGTTGAGCGGTCCCGGGTATATAACGGCCGCATGCTTGCCGTCTCCTACTCTCGGACTGGCGTGCTTTTGCTTTGCCGAAGGCGGAGTTACGCCAACCAATTCGCTATGCGCCAGCATTTCCAACCCTTCGATCTGCTTGAACGGCGCACCGTGGTATTCCCAGCCGACCAAGCCCGGAATGCAGTCGCCCTCCTTCATCTCGGTCCCTTCGAACGCCCAATGGTCCGGATTCGATACCGTCCAATCGCCATATCCCGGACCGAAGGTCGTAGCTCCCATCAGCTCGTATTCGTCCAGAAACCGCTCTTTGCGGGCGAATGCGCGGAAAGGTGCCCCCGTAATCTGATTCTCGTAAGGAATAACGTCATGATTGATCGAATTCCCGCTAAGGAACAGCAAGCTCACTCCTGCATCTCTCGCAGCGGCGGCATTGTTATACATCGTTCTGGTCCAATATTCGTCGTGGCCGACAGAGATGAATACTTTGCACGTTTCCAGCAAGCCGGGGTCATCATGAAGATCGAGATTCGAGCAATACGCGACATCGTACCCTTCCGCCTCCAGCCAATAAGCGAGCGGAAATTCCCACAGCAGAAACGAGCCCGAGCCGCAGGACAAAGGAGAATCGACAATTTGGCAATATTTCGAATACGGCCTATCGAAGCTGACCCTGACGTTAGGCCCCATATACCATAGCTGCGGCGTTCCGTCGTCGTAGATTGAGTTCAAACCGGGCCATTTGTTGTAGGCTTGCCACGTCAGGTCGCTCATTTGGACGAGAACGTCCGCCTTCTTCCGTTGTTTCACGACGAAGATGATATAGCTTTGCGCGCGGGAGTGCGTTTGCCTCGTCAGCTTGACCAAATAAACGCCGCTCACCCAATCGTCCGGAATCTGCAGCGTCGTGCTGGGCCGCCAATTGCACTCCCGCAGCCGCTCCACCGTCTCTACGGGCACCGGCTGCGGTTCGCCGTCGAACGTACCGAGACTGCACATATGCCGGCCGCCGGTTCCGCCGTAATACCCAAGCCGGTATACGTCCATCGTAAAGCGGCAGGCGGGCTGGACGCTCACCATAAGGTCAATCGTTTCTCCCGGATAGACGCTCGTGCGGGAAGCGTATCCTTCTATCGTCGAGGACCTTAGCCCGGCGATCAGCGACGTTTGAACCGTATCCGCGGAATCGAATCGGAACCGCGTCATTTGCCAATCCAATGTGCCCGGCAGCAAATTTTCTTGTGCCGTTGCATGCTGCATCTACACCCACCCCTATGTTCTCATAAACTTTTCACATATCCATCATAATCGCCGGGGCAATCAGGATGAATGCCCGAATGTTCGGCTTGATTTGTTATTTTGTACGGTTCGATCCACTGCTCTATTTAACCTCTATCAAATCCGTATAGTAGGTCAATACGGAACCTGCCACTTGATCCGCCGTAATGCCCGTATTAAGAGCCGCACCCAATCCCGCGGACGTTTCTACGATATTTCCCGTTATGGATTCTACATAGAACACGGCGCTTTTGAACAATATTCGCCAATCCAGCTGCAGCGCCTGATTTGGTTTAATGTTAGTCGTATCCGATAATTCCAGCTTCGAAGTCGATATCCATCTCACAATCGTAACATCCGTTTTTCCGTCACCTCCCTTTAAGCTGCCTATCGTGGAAGGATAGTTGTATTTCGTCTTATATAATTTGCCGTCCAGTCTGCGAATGTACTGCCCTTTCGCTACCGTTGTGACGGCGCCCAGCTCGGCAGGCGGTTCCACGATCATGCTGGTTTCCGGCGTATTGTTCTCGAGCACCATGCCTCTCGAATATTTATATCCCGAATTGTTATCGATATCGGACAAATCAAAGATAGGGTAATACGGCTTTACTCCGTTTGCACATCTGACTTCATTTCCTATTATTTTGAAATCGGCATTCGAAGGATGAGCATTATTCAGCGTTTTTATAGTCGTCTTCATATTGATTGTATCCGTAGCGTACATTTCATCTTGCTTGAATACGTTGCCTTTGATAAGCACTTCCGATACGTTACGGTTCACCCATATAGGCAGCTTCGTGTTTTGGAATAAGTTGTCCAATATCGTAACTTGCTTGATCCAGTTGTTGCTTCCCGTATCCATATGAAGCGCGATCCCGTTTCCTCCGCAGTTGACAATGGTGTTATTGCGAATGTCCAACCCTCTCGCCGTCACGTTTATATAAAATTTGATACCGGCATCGCCCGAGTAAAGACTGTCGGAAACGGTCCGGGACTTATACTCGATATAATTGTTGTACAAGCTTATGTTCTTCAAAGGCGTAGTTTGTGTCCATGTCGGCGTTTGCAGCTTCACGTCAATACCGGCGTTAGGTTCCGGATGACCTTGCTGTTGATCGTTAATATAAATGCTGTTGTTATACACCCGCAAATCTTCCAAGTAACCGCTTGGCAGGTTCATCGGCCATATGAATACGCCTTTGTTGGAGGATTCGATCGTATTGTTGTAAATTTTGCAGCCGCGGCCGCCCGCTTCCAGTTGGATGAGCTGATTATCGTAGGAAGTAGACGGCGTAACCAATATCCCGTTCGTAAACCCTAGACAGATGTTATCGTTGCAATGACTGTTATGACCTTGAAATTCGATGCAAGTCTCCGGTGTGAATGTCGTCAAGTTCTGACTGTAAAATAAATTGTTTTCGATATGATTGTTTTCACCGGCAATCCAAAAAGCGGAAATATCGAACCACGAGAGAGGAAAGTTGGTGAAGTCATAGACGACCTCGCAATTCCGCAGTGTACTGTTGTTAATATCCGCCCTAATGATCCATACGCCGTTTCCTTTAAATTTAACGTTATCGAGCAAGTAATTGTAACCCTCTCCGCCATTGATAAAGGTACGGTGAGCTTTCCACGTTGCGGAACTCGTCACGGCATTATCGACGTTGCAATCCATAGTTACATGTTGGAACGCAATATTTCGCAGCAGTTTATTCGGTACGGGATGGGTAAATAATTCTCCCCAATCCCCCGTAGAACCGTGAATTTTGATGATGGATAAGTCGCGGTGTACCCCTCTGATCGTCACGTTGGATTTTAGAATGATTGTTCGGGTTGAGGCAACTACGTAATAAGTTCCTTGAGGAATCTCTAGATAGCCTCCACCCAATGAATCCAAATAGTTCAGACAGCTTTGGATATAGGGAACATTGTTCGGAATGCCGGCACTTCCGCCAAATTGTTTTAAGTTAATCGTACTATTTTTTACGATCAGCTTGGCTTTAAGCCCATTTTGCATAGGGTGAACCGAACCGCCGTCATCAACCAATGACGGATCGTTGACCAATACATATTCGCCCCCGCCTCCGTCGCCAGGCTCGTAATAACCTAAAGTGACGACGATTTCACCTTCTGTAAAGCCAAGTATCGCTTTCATATCGGTTACTCGATCCACGTATGTCGCTCTATCCGCCAACTGCTCTGAAACTTCCTGCGCATATTCCTGTACGACTTCTTCCGCGATCCGGCGAATGCCTGCCGCGTTGCGGTCACTGCCTTCTTTGCCATCCGCTGAATTTCCGTATACGTTGTTCGTCACACTGCTTCCCAGCGTAGTGCCTCTGCTCCACAAAGTCCCTGTAAACGCAACTGCTCCAGCCGCGCCCAAGGTCAACAATTTTCTTCTGCTTATCTTGTTAGGCAAGCTTCGCTTCAATGGCCAATCCCTCCTCGTGCTTGATTTCGGCTAATATTCTAACTCGATTCGTTTCCATCATAGCGGTCGGGACCAAAAGGATGAATGCCCGATTGTTCGCCTTCGTTTGTTATTTTGTTTGGAGTGATTCGCACAAAGAAACAGCGGCAGTCTAGGACGCTAGAATAATGTCCCGGACTGCCGCTGCCGCGTATTACTTTACTTTGACCGTCTCGATTTTTTGATTCGCCTTCTCGTTCGCCTCCCTTAGCGCCGTGTTCACGTCTTTTCCGTCTGTCAGGACCTCGTTCAATGCTTTCTCGAGAAACTCCTGCGCGGTCGGATCGTACTTCGTCACTTTGTACAGTGGCGCCGATTTTAGCTTGAAGATCGCTTGGATGTTTTTCCCTTTCAGCGATTGCATGTTGGATCCGAACGTCTTCTCCAATTCCGGGTCCGTCAGGGCGGACACGTAGCCGTCCTTGACGATCTCGGCTTGAACCTCCTTGGACGTCAAATAGGCGATCACCTGAAAAGCCGCTTCCTTATGCTTGCTTAGCGTCGAGATGCTCAAATTGTGCGAATCGACCTGATACGATCTTCCCGGCGCCTGCTTGTAGGTCGGCATCGCGACCATGTCCCAGTTCATCGGAGTTCCTTTTTTGTACATATCTTCGAAATTGCCGAGCACGTTCCAGAAGGCCGACATCGCAACCGTTCCTTTATAAAAATCTTGCATGTTCTTGCCCCTCTTGTTGCCCGGAATGCCGTAAATCGTCTTCAAATTGTTCAGCGCCGCGACGAAGCTCTCCGCTTGCAGATTCGCTTTCCCCGCCTCGTTCACGAAGTTGGCCGACATTTGGGAAACCCCTTCATACGTGCCGCTCGCATCCAATCCCCGGTACTCCGTTCCGCCGTCCGTCCTCGTCACTTTCCGGGCGAGCTCGGCGGCCTCCTCCCACGTCATGCCGTCTTTCGGATAGGACACCCCGAATTTATCGAAAAGATCTTTATTGTAATACAAAACCCCGAAATTCCGGTAAAACGGCAGCGCATATAGCTCTCCTTTCGCCCCCCACATTTTGATCGCGTCCAGTGCAAGCGGGTCGAGCTTGGCAAGATCGAGCTTATTCTTCTTCACAAGCTCGTTCAGGTCATGGAGCAAATTCAGATCCAGCAGCTCCGCATACCACGGAGTGCTCTGGTAGATCAAGTCCGGGAACGATCCCGCCGAGACGAGCTCCTGCGGCAGCTTGCCGGCGCCCCGCACTACGGGCTGAAGCGTGATATGGGGATATTTCTTCTTGACCGCGCTTACGATATACTCCTGGATCGGAAAAGCCGCTGGCATGTACAGCGTCAGTGTAACAGGCTCGGCAACGATCGGTTTGTTCTCGTCCCCGGAGGGCGAAACCGGGCCGGCACTTTTGCCGCAGCCGCTCAATATAACGGCAATCAAGACAACAATAAGAACGGTATGACCGAAATGTTTCATCACAATCCCCCTTCAATTGTTGAAATAGCGTTACACCCATACAGTACACGTCTTTCGTCCTCCAGTCTTTAGAGGATATTCATAAGATGGCGCAGGACAAGCTCGTTATGAAAGCCCTTTCAGCCGACGATTGAAGTTTGCTTTTGTACAATATTGACTTTTGCCGCTTCTGCTCGAACATCCGGGAATAAAATGGACGTCTACATCTCCAGACAAAAAATATCCCGTTCTTACGGAACGGGATCAGGGCTGCCGGTATGGGGATGCGAACAATCGTCAATGCTTCTGCTGCTGTTGCTGTGCCTGCGCAAAAGCTTCGATCCGCTGCATGAATTCCTCCGCTGCGCTGTAGCCTTGCAGCCTGAGCGACCAGTTATTGGCCGCCGCTTCGACCAGACCGGCGACATCGCGTCCCGGCTGGAGCGAAATTTGAATATGAGGAATTTTCACATCCATATAAGTCGTAAATTGCGGCTCCACGTCGAGCGCGTTGTACAGCTCGTTCTCTTTCCACTGCGTCAGCTCGATGTCGAGCACGATGCGGGTCTCGTCCTGAAATGCGCCCCGGCCGTAAATGCGGGCCACATTGATAAGTCCGACGCTGCGAAGCGCGAGGAACTCCTTCGTTTTGCCGTCGTGGGTGCCGAGAATCGTTTCCGGGCCCAACTTCTTCAGAACGACGGCATCGTCCGCGACGAGCCGGTGACCGCGCCGGATCAGCGACAACGCCGTTTCACTCTTGCCTATGCCGGACTTGCCGCGCAGCAAAATGCCGATCCCCGCCACGTTGACGCATACGCCGTGCACCTGGATTTCCGGCGCCATCGATTTCGTCAGGAACGCATCGACCATGCCGATCCATTTCGTCGTCGATTCCGGCGTACGAAGCAGCGGGATGCCTTCTCTCTCACAATGCGTGATCAGGTAGTGAAGCCCCTCCGTCTCCTGATTCCACGTCACCACGAAGCACGGCGGGTGGTATTGTACGACATGTCCGATTCTGGAATCGCGCTCCTCCTCGGTTTGCTTATGCAAATACGTGATTTCCTTACGTCCGAGCACCTGAACACGCTGCTGCGGGAAAAAATCGAAATAGCCGACGAATTCGAGCCCCGGCCGGTGAACCCGGGATTTGTCTATTGTCCGGTGCAACTGTGTATGGCCGGCAAGGATTTCCAGATGGAAGCGATTGACCAAGTCTTGAACCGTTATCGATTTCATGGGGCGTTGCACCTCTTTCCTATGATGACATCAGGGGGCTCCCCCAAAAGTACTCGGATTACGCCGCGAATCTTATCTTCGCTTTCGGGGGACCAGTTTTACCTCATTATGCCCCGCTTTCAGCGGTTCCGCAAGCGATTTTCGTCACACCGCCCGCCGATTATCGGGCCGATATATATACGCTCGGAACGTGCGGCAGGTTTCACGACTCGTGGGCCGCGTGTGCCGTCTCCCGTTTGACAGAACGCGCCGGGTGCGGTATACTACTGCACAATTAAACATGCGCATTATGCCGATGACGAGAATCCAACTCCGAGGCGTTTGCGACCGGGACTTCGCGTTGATCGTCTCCATGAGCGGTCTTTCGTATACGTTCGTTCGGCTTCGGCCTGCGTTGCGATGCAAGCGTCCTCTAAGCTTACCGGGAACCGCCCCGTTACCGCGGAACCAAGCGGGCCGGATAACCGGCCAAATTGGGTGGCACCGCGGGTCCAAGCGCTCCTCGTCCCAAACGACGAAGGGCGCTTTTTGTCATTTTACGAGAAAAGGACGTGGACCCGAATGCTGGACATCCGATTTATTAGGGAAAATGAACGACTGCTGCAGGAGACGGCGGAGCGGAAAGGATTGACCGTGCCGATCGGCGAGCTGCTGCGCACGGACGACGAACGGAAGCGGACGCTGGCGGATGTCGAACGATTGAGGCAGGAACGGAACCGGCTGTCGGAGCAGGTTTCACGGCACATGCGCGCCGGGGAGCGGGAAGAAGCCGAACGGCTCAAAGCGCGGGCGAAGGAGATCGGCGAGTCGCTTGCGGCGGTGGAGCCGCGGCTTCAGACGCTGGATGACCGCTGCAAGGAGCTGATGCTGCTCGTGCCGAATGTCGTTTCGCCGGATACGCCGATCGGCGCCTCGGACGCCGACAATGTGGAGATCGAGCGCGTCGGGACGCCCACCGCGTTCGGCTTCGAGCCGCTTGACCATGTCGCCCTGGGAGAGTCGCTCGGCCTGATCGACATCGCACGCGGCGTGAAGGCGGCCGGCAGCCGAAATTACTATTTACTCGGAGCCGGACTGCATCTGCATCGGGCTGTCCAGCAGTTGGCTCTCGATCTGCTTGTGAAGAAAGGCTTTACGCCCATGGACGTGCCGCTGCTTGTGCGCGAAGACACTTTGACAGGAGCGGGATTTTTCCCCGGAGGCCGGGAACAGACCTATGAGCTGCCGGGCGACGGCAAATGGCTCGTCGGTACGTCGGAAGCGTCGCTTGTCTCGTATTATGCCGACGAAGTCGTCGACGTGTCGCAGCCGATCCGGCTCGCGGCCGTCTCGAGCTGCTTCCGCCGCGAGATCGGCTCGGCCGGCCGCGATGTGCGCGGGCTGTACCGGGTACACCAGTTTGCGAAGGTGGAGCAGGTCGTATTGTGCCGCGGAGAGGCGGACGAGTCGGAGCGGATGCTCCGGCACATTACGGCCAACGCCGAGGAGCTGCTTGCTTTGCTTGAGCTGCCGTATCGGATCGTAGCCGTCTGTACCGGGGATATGGGGCAAAAAAACTACAAGCAATACGACATCGAGACGTGGATGCCGAGCCGGAACGGCTACGGCGAGACGCACTCGTCGTCGAACCTGCATGATTTCCAGGCTCGACGCGCCAACATCCGGTATCGCGATACGGAAGGCAAGCTGCAATACTGTCATACGCTCAACAATACGGCGGTCGCCTCGCCGCGCATCCTCATCCCGCTGCTCGAGAACCATCAGCGGGAGGACGGCTCGGTCTATATCCCGCCCGCCTTGCGGCCGTACATGTACGGGATGGAGGAAATCCGGCATCGCCCCTAATCTTTGAAGCTTTGTGAGACGCCTGATGGAGCCGGCAGCCGCCGGAGCGCTATACGCATAGCGTCCGACGCGATAGCCGGCTCCCGTGGCGCGGCTATCCCTGAACCCGCTCCACAGACTCTCCAGCCGTATCATCCCCGTACAAATCGGCAAAAGCTTGGGCCAGCTCCACGGCCAAATCTTTATTCGCCACCAAACGGTCCAGCTCTTCCTGCTCCATCCCTACAATTGTCGCTCCCGAGAATAAGGCGAGGAAATGGATGTATCGAATCGGACGGCTCAACCCGACCGCACGGGAAAACGCCGCCATCTCTACCGCCAGCCGGGACGGCTTTATGCGCATTCCCATTTCCGCGAATACGGGCTCGTCCGACTCTTCCGGCGCATCCGAGACCGGGGCCGGTTCAGACGTAGTTGCCGCTGCCGCGTCGAAGTGGGCGGCCGCTTTTTCCTCGATAGACCCGATATATTGATCCGACCTAACCGAGCTGTGCAAATCCTCATACAATTCCAGTGAGTCGTACCCCACGGCGAAGCAACGTTTCTTTCCGCACCAAACGGCGTAAAGCTCCGATGCGAGCACCCGCTCCATCGCCTGCTCCGGCGTCGCCCCTTCCCGCAGCAGCTTCTTCGCATATTCCGTTACTTCCTGCGAGACGTCCCAATCGGCATAAAACGCCGCCTCCTCTTCGGGAGTCATCTCTTTCGCGGCCTCCGGAGGAGCGAGCCATTTCAAATACATCAGGCGAACATCCCCGTCAACCACTCTTCTCTCATGCATCGAATACCCCGCACGATCGAACAGCTTCCGGGCGGCTTCTTCTCCTTCGGGCGACTCCAGATGGAGCAGCTCGTATCCGAGCTCCTTCGCCCGCTCCTCCAGCTTGTCCAGCATGAGCCCGCCATAGCCTCGGCCTCGATATTCCGGAGCAACGCGCAGCCGCGTAATTTCCGCCGTCTCGCTTGGCGTTTGGCGGAAAGCGCCGGTTGCCGCGATCCTGCCGTCGATCTCGCCGACCCAAAATTCGCCGCCGTCGGCGGTATAGGCCGCTGCGATATCGCGCAGATCATCGTCCGGCTGTCCAGCTCCTTGATGATCACCCGCATCCCGGGGCGAAAGCTCATGCAGACTTACCACTTGCTCGTGATCCGATTGCCGGTAAGGGCGCAGTTCCACTAACCGTTCCTCCTTGTAACTATGCAGTATCGGTTACCTATCCTCTATATGATATGCCACCTCAGCCCATATCTCAACAAGCAAGGCCTCCCTTTCGCTTCGGACAAAAAATCGGGGAGGGCGACCGGTCAACGGTCCTTCCTCCCCGACTCCTATACCCATGCCTTGCAGTAGGCACCCGGTTTTATTTAACGCCCTTTTTCTCCTTTTCCTTCTGAACCTCTTTCTTGATCAGCTCGTCAGCCTCTCTTATGACGCTGTTGAGGTCCATCTGGTTCATGGCGAACTTCTGGAATTGACCCGACATCGTATTTTGCTGCGTGCCGAGGGCGACGTCCACGAGTCCGGACTGGCGCTTCGGCGTTGCCGCAATCGGCGGGTACAATGTAAGCGACTTCATGTTTTTCTTGCTGTAAACCGGGTGATCTTTACCCAGGGCGGCCATTATCTCTCTGCTCGCCAGCGTCGTCGGAATGCCGTTCTTGGAATCCTGCATCTGGATTTCGTCGGACAGCATCTCCATAATGACCTGGAACGCTTCGTCCTTATGCTTGCTCTGGTTCGTAATGGACCAGTATGCCGGTCCCCGCTGTCCCATCATCTTCGGCGCTCCCGCTATAAGCGGCGCAGAGACAAGGTCCCAGTTGACTTCCGGAGGGATAATGAGATAAACGCTGTGCTGGTTGATCTGCATCGCCACATTGCCTTTGGCGAACGCATTGTTCTCTTCGGCCACCGTCTTGCCGATCGCATTGTTCGGAATATCGTAGAACCGTTTCAGCGTCGTGAACAAGCTCTTCCATCTTTCCTGATCGGCCAGAGCATCCGTCTTCGGGTCCAGAATCGGATGCGAGAACGGGTTGTCGCGCAAAAACGCCATCGTGTTGGCACTGAATCCGCGATACACCGTGCCGCCGTCCGCTCTGCTCATTTTCTTGGCGAGCTCATACGTTTCGTCCAGCGTCATGCCGTCCTTCGGATACGCGACCCCGAACTTGTCGAACAAATCTTTATTGTAATACATGACCTGCGGGAAGTAGGGAGGGACGGGAAGGCCATACATGACACCCGTACCCATAACATCGATAATTTCCTGTGTAAATACGGGATTGAACCGGGTCAAGTCATACTTATACTTTTTGACCATATCACGCAAGTCGTAAGCGATTCCCAAATCGGTGTAAAGCGTCTTCAGCGTCGGGATATCGGTTCTGATCAAATCCGGAATATCCCCCTGAGCCACAAACTCCGTAATCGTAGCGCCCGGCTGGTTCGTCCGGTATTTGAACGTAATGTGAGGAAACTTCGCCTCCAGCGTCTTTCTGAACCTGTCGTCAAATTCCTTGACGCTTACACCCGCCGCATAGAGGGACATCTCGAAAGGCTCTTTCTTTTCCACTACGGCAGCTGCCTTCTCCCCGCCGTTACCGCCGCATCCGGCCGCTATCCCCGCTGACACCAGCAGCATTGTTGTCACCTTGACATTGCGTGAAATTACCGACATCCGTAATCCTCCCTTATGGTCCGTTCATACTCCCGCGCGACCGCTGCATGATATTGTTAGCGCTTTCATAAATAATGCGGACGTTGAGGCTGCTTCTGCGAATCAGTGCCCCCTGCGATACGTTCACCTTTCAGCTTTCCACTACTCTTAAGCACAAACCCCGACACGCATCACCTCCCAACAAGTCGCATTCCTTTTCCGCGTTATACTAAAGTGGATAACAGGAAAATTCCGAACTTTCATATCGGAGTTGGCGTAAATATCCACCGAAACAACGTATGCTTCGCCGATACGGTACAAGTTTTTGCATCCGCTTACATAGTATGCTTAAGCCCAATTATAAATGGACTTTCCATAATATACAATCGGTATACCGATTATAGACATATTGTAGACAACAGAAATAAGATGCGGAATAGGTATAAATAGGACATGGGACAATATAGAAAAAGCGGTCCGCGAAATGTGCAGCGCGCTGTTCGGCATACGCTTGTTGTGATGACCGACAAACCCGGACGTGCTAATTTGTTAGCCTTAACGAAGACACCCCCGTCGGCGGGAACTATACTTACCCTATATGAAAATCCACTACGCGGGAGAATACGATGACGCCATCCATTACCGGCGAACGGCCGCCGATCGGGTACCGCCACACTTGGGCGGAAATCAGTCTGGAAGCGATTGCACATAATACGAAACGGTTTAAAGAAAACATACCAAGGAGCACGGCATTAATGGCGGTCGTCAAAGCGAACGGATACGGCCATGGAGCCGTGAAAGTCGCCCGTGCCGCCATTACGGCGGGTGCCGACATATTGGGCGTCGCCTTCCTGGACGAAGCGCTCCAATTGAGAGCGGCATCGATCGGTCACCCGGTGCTGGTGCTCGGGTATACGCCTCCCGGCTCCGTCCGGGCGGCTGTAGAGCACGAGATCGGCTTGACCGTGTTCTCCGATGAAGTATTGGATGAGGTGATACGCTGGACGGAAGCTTTGCATAAACGAGCCCGGGTTCACCTCAAAGTTGATACGGGAATGAACCGGATCGGCCTATCGGACCCGCAAGCCGTACTTGCGCTGGCCCGGAAGGCGATGCAAGCCCGTTACATCGAGCTGGAGGGTGTTTTCACCCATTTCGCCGACGCCGACGGGGAGGATCCGGTATATACGATGCGGCAGTTCGGCGCGTTCCAATCGGTTGTCTCCACACTTGCGGAAGACGGGATACAAGTGCCGCTGAAGCATTGCTGCAACAGCGCGGCAGCGATCCGTTACCCGTCCATGCATCTGGATATGGTTCGCGTAGGCATCGCCTTGTACGGATTGTATCCTTCGGAACATACCCGGCTGCCTTCCTATCCGCTCCGGCCCGCCATGCGCCTCATGACGACCGTCTCGGACTTGAAGCTTACGCCCGCAGGCCAGCCCGTCGGCTACGGCTGCACGTTCGTTCCCGATCGGGATACCCTTATCGCCACCGTTCCGATCGGCTATGCGGACGGGTTATCCAGACGGCTGTCCAACAAAGGAGCGGCTCTCGTAAACGGACATCGCGTTCCATTCGCGGGAAGGGTGTGCATGGATCAAACGATGCTGGACGTCACGGAGGTTTCGGGAGTGCGAATCGGCGACGAGGTCGAAATGTTCGGAGAAGGTGGAGACGGAGGCATCTCCGCCGGTGAAGCAGCCGCGCTGATGGGCACGATCCATTATGAAGTCGTCTGCTCGATCGGGAGCCGGGTGCCGCGGGTGTATGTCGGAGGCCTGCGGGTGCACTAGCTTTAGGTACATTTGAACGCTATTTAGGCTCGCTGGCGGTATTCTACTCCGTTAATGTTCATTTATACCTTATGCTTATCCATGTACTCCGGTACTCGGTCAAATCGCACATCAACCGAGCACTTAAGGTACATTTGAACACTATTTCGACTCGCTGCCGTTATATCCACCCCGGTAGTGTTCATTTGTACCTTATGGCCGTCCGCCGGCTGCTGCTGTGCCGGCCATCCTTAAACGGGACGACAGCAGCTGCATCTCCTCGCGGTATTTCATTACCGTCCTGCGGGATATGCGGATGCCTTCGGCGGCGAGCATATCGGCCATTTGCTGGTCGGAGAGCGGACTTCTTTTGTCTTCGCCGTCGATATACAGTCTGATCTTAGCCTTGATCGTCTCCGCGGATGTGCTGTCTCCGCCAGCAGTCGGCAATCCGGTCGTGAAAAAATATTTCAACTCGAACAGTCCTTGCGGCGTTTGTACATATTTATCCCGGACGGCACGGCTGACCGTAGATTCGTGCACGTCCAGACGATCCGCAATCGCTTTCAGATTCATCGGTTTCAAATGCTGAACACCCTGCTCCAGAAAATCGACCTGTTTCTCGACAATCGTTTCCAATACGCGGTACAACGTCGCATTCCGCTGCTCGACGCTGCGGATGAGCCATTTGGCGGACTGCATGGAACCGCTCAGAAACGGTTTCGCTTCTTTGCAATCGTTATCATGGAGCAGATTCTCATAGTATGGGTTGATCGACATTTTCGGAAGCAGCGATTCGTTCAGCACGATGGTGTAATCTCCATTGATTTTGCGGATGTAAGCATCGGGCTGAATGTATGTGCCGGTCGAAATGCCGAACCTTCGCCCGGGTCTCGGGTCCAAGCCGCGAATATAATCGATCGCCTGATTCACCTGCTCTCCGGTAATGCCGAGCTTCCCGGCGATCTTCTTCAGCCTGCCGCCGGCGACATCCGCCAAGCATTCGCTTACGACGGCCGACGCCCATACGTTCGCGTCGGAGTCTGCCGCTATTTGCAGCAGCAAGCATTCCCGGAGATCTCTGGCTCCGATCCCCGCCGGTTCCAGCGACTGCAGCTGACGCAGCGCCTCTTCTATTTCCTCGAGCGGTTCCCCGAGAATGGCGGCCGTTTCTTCCAATCCGACGGCCACATACCCACTTTCGTCCACATTGCCGGCCAAATACCGCGCGATCCGCAAATGCCGCCCGTCGATTCCGCTAATCCGCAGCTGCCCGAGCAGCTCCGATTCGAGTGTATCCGCCGTGCTGCGGACCCGGCTCAGAACGTCGTCGCCGATGTCCGGCCGCATGCCGGCAGCCGACTTGCGCTTCCGCTCTCCAGGCGACTGCCAGGTGACGGAGAGAAGCGGGTTGCCCATCGACTGCTCCTGCAAATAATCGGCCAGCTCCGCCGCGGATATTTGCAAAATGTGAATCGACTGCTGCAGCTGCGGCGACAAGTGTTGCTGCTGGGTTAGCGTCTGGCCGAGCGTGGAGTTCATCATCATTGTCTGCACCTGCCTAGCCTCAATTTCATGCTTACTATCATCATACAGGAAAAGACGCAAAAATCGTGCCATTAATATTTGGCAGCGCTCCCAACGCAACCTCTTTACTTCCCGGGATTTAGTTTTCGCCTCCATCCATCCAAGCGATCGATCGCAGCTAGGCACTTCCTGAACAATTAAGAAAAACTTCATTATTTCTTGAAAAACTGTTAAGTACCATCGTGTATGATTGGTTTTGTAAACGAAGCTGTCCGCGCGGACGGCTTCGGTCATGGGCCGTTCGCCAGGCCAACCAACCATACGGAGGGGTATCGTGCTAGTCGTTCAACAGCTTTCCCATTCGTTCCTGAACGGAACGGAATCGACCCGAGTGCTCGCCGGCATCGACTTCCGGGTCGAACGCGGCGAGATGGTCGCGCTGCTCGGCAGCTCCGGCTCCGGCAAATCGACGCTGCTGAATTTGATGGCCGGCCTGATGAAGCCGACCGAGGGCAGCATTCTTATAGCCGGACGGCCGATCGAGAAAATGAGCGAGAACGAGCTCGCCGTGTTCCGGCGTACGCACATCGGCTTTATTTTTCAATCGTACGAGCTGATTCCCCATCTGACGGTGCGCGAGAACGTCGAGCTGCCGCTCGTGTTCCAAGGCGTGAAGGGCAAAGTCCGCCGCGATCAGGCGGTTGCCCTGCTTACGCGCGTCGGTCTCGCGGGCAAGACGGAGCTGTTCCCGTCGCAGCTGTCGGGAGGCCAGCAGCAGCGCGTCAGCATCGCCCGCTCGCTCATAACGGAGCCGGCCGTCGTGTTTGCCGACGAACCGACCGGCAACCTGGACACGAAGACGGAAGCGGAAATCATCGACCTGCTGATCGAGCTGAACCAAAACCTCGGCATCACCTTCGTCATCGTAACGCACGAGCACGAAGTAGCCCGACGGACGAAACGGATCATTCAACTGAGAGACGGCCGCCTGGTCGACGCCGAAGACGAAACCGGCGAGCATGCCGATCGGCGGGAGGGAGTCGGATCAAGATGAGATTCCGCGATTATATCGCACTCGGCTGGGATCAGCTGCGGCGCCGTAAGGTCGTTACGCTGCTGTGCGTCATGGGTATCGCGATCGGCTCCGCCTCGATCGTCGTCGCGCTCGCTTTCGGCGAATCAATCTCCCATTACAGCGTCAAGCAGATGAGCTACTATTTGAAGACGGACGAGATTACCGTCATGAACAACCGGGGCGGCGGGGCAGTTCAAACGAGCGCTGTCGACGATTTCGGCATTACGAAGCAGAAGCTGAATTTGATCAAATCGCTCCCCCATGTGAAAACGGCCGCCAGCTTCGAAGACGTCGGCCAACTACAATTCGTCGTAGACGAGTCGAAGACCGGTTTTTTGAACGTCACCTCGACCGATCTGGAATCGTTGACCGATTTCGGCCTGGAGTTTCAGCAGGGAGCCCCTGTCGATCAAGACAATGTGATCGTGCTCAGCTATACGGCGACGATAGGGCTGCGAGACCGGCAAACTTCACTAACCGATTCGGCCCGGAGGCAGCAGGCCCAACTGGAGCAGGATATTATCCAGGGCCGGGAGAAGCCGCCGATCGTCCCTTATCCGCTGTACCGCAAGCAAGTTCGTCTGCTCAAGACGGTCCAAATGACGGACGGTACCTCAAGGACACTTGAATTTCCCGTACGGGTCGTCGCCATCGAGAAACGTTCGGAAGGCATGTCGGACCGAAGCGTTTTTTTCTCGGAAAAAACGGCTTATATTTCGCCGGGGCTGGCAAGGCAAATCCGCGAAGCGGAAGCTGCACTCACCGGAAAAGGCTCCTTATCGGCCAGCGCGGAAAGCCACTTCAACAACGTCAAGGTCAAGGTCGATCAGGCGGCCAACGTCGCCGAGACGGACAAGCTGATCCAATCGCTCAAGCTGCGGACGATGAACAATTTGAGCCGGCAGGAAAGCATGAGCAAGGAATTCGTCATCGTGCGGATCATTTTCGGGGGGGCGGGGCTATTCATCCTGTTCGTCGCTTCCATCTCGATCATCGTGGCCATGACGATGTCGACCCATCAACGGAGGCGCCAGATCGGCATCATGAAGGTGCTCGGGGCGAACCTGAAGCAAATCCGCAACATGTTCGTCGTCGAATCGGCGCTGCTCGGCGTAATGGGCGGGCTGGCCGGCATTTTGTTCGCGTACTGGGTCGTATGGGGGATCAACGTCATCCTGCTCAAAACCGGCAGCATCGAATCCGGACAAGACGCCGAGGTTTTGTTCATCAGCTTCTGGATATTGCCCCTCGGGCTGTTCTTCGCCATGCTGACCGGCATCATGTCCGGCATATTCCCGGCGATCAAAGCTTCGAGAACCGACGCGCTGACCGCTATCAAGCGAGAATAGCGACTCGTACATAAAACGAAGTTAAACTTTCCGTGACGTCAAACAAAGGAGCAAGCATGATGCGTAAAAAGAAAACGTGGCTGTACGTCGCCATCGTCGTTCTGTTGTTCGCCATAAGCAGTTTGCTGTATGTGCAAAGCCACCCCGGGGCGCCCAAGCCGCAAGTAAGCCCGAGCGGCGGCTCGCTTACATTCAAGGCGGAGAAGCAAGACTTGTCCAACACAGTCGAGGTAAAGGGGAAGTCATCCTATGTCAAGGAAACGATCGTGTACGCTCCCTTCTCGGCGGACGTAACGCAATGGACCGTAAGCGACGGCATGCAGGTCAACAAAGGAAATCCGTTATTCAAGCTGGACGATAAGACACTGCGCGAGGAAATCGCCCAACAGACGGCGAATATGCGCAAATCGGAGCTGGAGGCGAAGCTGAAGACGGCGGAACAGGCCGCCGCCGCGATAACCGGCGAGAAGATCGCCGCGAACGAAGGCGAGGCGCTGCAGCGTTTCACGAAGACGGCTTCCATTGATGTGCAGGAGGAGCTGGACCAGGTGAACCGTTCGATCTCGGGTGCCCAGCTGGAGACGAAGCGGAATAAGCTGGCGCAGGCGGAGGCGACCGCACCGGAATCGGGCATTTTCCTGCTCGCCGGAACGACCAAGCCGCAGAAGGTGACGGAGGGCGAAGCGGTCGGCAAAATCGTCGACGTCTCCAAGCTGCAAATGACGACTTCCGTAGGGGAATACGATGTGTTCCGCATCCAGCCGGGCATGTCCGTGCAGGTGAACATCGATGCTTTGAAGCAGACGAAGCTGACCGGCAAAGTGGAGAAAGTTTCGAAATTTCCGAAAGCGGCCGCGAATGCGAACGATTCCGGTCCGGCGCAGTTCGAAGTCGTCATTTCTCTGGACACCCACGAGAATCTCGTCGCGGGGCTCACCTTGACGGCCATGATCGAAACGGATAACAAGAAAAACGTGCTCACCGTCTCGACGATAGTGGTGCAGCGCGACAAGGACGGCTATTACGTGATGCTGGAGACGCCTCAAGGCGTCGTGAAGCGCCCGATCAAGGTCGGACTCGAAACCGCCGACAAGACGGAAGTTCTCGAAGGACTTCAGGAAGGCGACACGGTCGTGCTGCAGTAAGCCCCCAAGAAGTTCCAGAGCTCCCCCCTGTCCTACAAAGTGAAGCCCGCGTTTCCGGCGCCGCTGCGCGGAAGCACGGGCTTTAATTCGCCCGACTCACCTTACGCAAGACGGCGACAAGCAGCAGCAGCAACGGCAGTAAAAGGCCGATGGTAAATACGAATAGCGGCAAAGTGGTTTTATTAAAGGTAGCCAAATAGGTGCTGTTGGGCACCGTAAATATGGAGAACCCGACGATTATAACACCCAAAGGGATCGTCAAAAACCGGTGCGAGCGGAGACGCAGCGATACGGCTATGCCTTGAACAAGCGCGTAATGCATGATGCTCAATCTAAAATAGATCGTTAGAATCCAGATAATGGCCAAGATCGCTTCGATACGCTCCAGGAAGTTACCGATGTTGATTTTTCTCGCTATCGCGTAACTTGGAAAGCTATTCCGGGCCACTTGATCAGCCCCGAGCACAGTGATACTCAGTACCGTAATAACCGTAAGAACGAGCCCGCCGAGAAGCATACCCGTAAATAAGGCTCTTCCGGCTTTCTCGATCCGGTTCACCGCAGGTAAGATCATAAGAAAAGTGACGGTCCCGAGAAACGGAAAAGTGAAAATGGAGATCGTTGCTTTCAGCACGGGAAAGAACCCTTCCTCTAGGATGGGTTGCATGTTCTTCATCTCCACCTGTGGGGCCAGCAGCACAAACAACATCATCAGAAGCAGGATGACCCACGGAAAAAATAGTTCCGCGGCGCGCGCCAAAGGCTCAAGCCCCAGCTTAACCCCCATAATGACAACGACCATAACGCAAATGTGAATAGCTTGGATCGGTGTTTGCTGCATAATTTGAGTCGTCAAAAAATCCCCGATGTTGCGAAGCGTTAATACAGCGATTATAAACACATAAAAGAAAAATATCGCAAAAGTCGCTTTCCCCAGCCACTTTCCTAAAATCACTTCGCTGTATTCGGCGAAGGTCATGTTCGGAAATCGTTTCCCGAGAGCCATGTACACCGGAATAACAAGCAAACCTAGACCGATCCCGATTAAAGCGGCGATCCAGGCATCCTGTTTGGCCTTGGCGGCAAGAATAGAGGGAATGATCAGAATGGCGCTCCCGACCGTATATAACATCACGAATATCGTTAACTGACGAATGGTGATTTTTCCCTTTTGCAGCATCTCAGATCCCTTCTCCTCTCTGGCGAACCGCATACGCGCCAAGGAGCAGCAAAGGCATGCCTATGCTGAAAGTCATATCGAAATAAGGCCAATATGCCGTTGTATACTGACTAAAGTGCGCTATATTCGGGGAAAAATAAGTAGCCGAAGCGGCGATAATAAAAACGAGCGGCAGGGCGAGCGCGCGAAACTCTTTCAATTTGAGCACTTGTGCAAGACCGAGTTGAATCACGTATACGAATATTGACGTTTTGATAAATAACGTAATGATCCACATGACGGCCATAATCGCTTCCAGCCTTTCGATAAAACGGCCGATACTGATTTGTTTGGCAAGCGTATAGCTCGGATACATATTTCTGGATGAATAATCGTAGCCAAGCACAAGAACGGATAAGGCGATCATGATCACGAGAACGATACCTCCGAGCAAAGCACCCGACACAAAATATTTTCGAATCTTCTCCGTCCTATTGACGTAAGGAAAAATCATTAAAAACGCAACCAGCTCCATATAGGGGTTGGAGGCGGAAAATAGGGATCCCCGTAAAACCGGCTTGATTCCTTCCGCGAAAACCGGCTGCACTTGTTTGGGATCAATCTGGGGAATTAGAAACAGGACGAGCCCGAGAAAGAGCAGCACAAACCAGGGGAAAAAGATTTCTCCGGCTCGGGCGACGGCCTCGAGTCCAAGCCTCAAGCCCATGGCGATGACGCTAAGAAACAAAATATGGATAGCATCGATGGGGGTTTCCGGAATAATATGCGTAGTCATAAAATCGCCGATAATCCTTACAAGTCCTGCAGCATTATAGAAGATATACGCCAAGAAAACGATGGAAACGGCTGTTCCGGCCCATGTTCCCAACAGTTTGGCATTGTATTCGATCAAGTTCAAGCCAGGATACTTCCGACCGACCGTTCCGACCAAATAGACGACAAGCAGTCCGATGAGCAATCCGACGATGCCGGAGATCCATGCATCCTGCTTCGCCTCCGTAGCGGGAACGGCGGGCAAGATGAGGATGGAATCGCCAACGGTCAGAAGGGCGACCAGTATCGTAAATTGGCGAATATTGATTTTACCTTTTTCCAGCATCCGCTCCGGACTCCCTTAGCTCAAAAATTTCTTTAAGACATCGCTGATCGGCTTGTAAATCCATGTAAGAAAATCGAGCGGGCTCGGAAGGGTCACATGCATGATCAGCGCAAAGCTGAGTCCCGCCCCTACGAAAAGCAGAATGGCGAATACCCACAGCTCCTTCACTAATTTTTGTTTCCAAAGAGAAGGAACTTCCAGCATCGCGATTACGGCTGTTACCGCAAGAATCCCGCTAATTTTCCACATCGGAAACGCTCCTTAATTTTTTAATTCTTCCAGAAAAGAATTGTTTATCGTGCCTAGACGTCGTATTCGGATATCGACATTCACGTTTACCGGGAGATCGGCGAACTGCGCATCCCAATTTTCCCTTACCTTTTTCCAGGCTTTCGGTTCCGTGCGATGGAACACTTCACCGAATCCGAAAATGTCCACTTTATATTGGTTTTGCACCCTTTTGATCGTCGCTTCGAAAACTCCTTTACGGTCTTCTCGCCGATCGTTTCGAGCGTCTCGATCGAATTCGCTTTGGTCAGATCGATACGGCACGCGACTTCCCCCACGTTCGCTTCCGTTCGAATGTTCACATCTATCGCCGGCGCGCCGCCTGCAAGCTTTCCTTTGACGATCGTTTTCGACCGGATGACCTCCACCGAAAATCTGCCTCCTTCCGGGCAGTTCGCATATCCTATCGTGTTTTCCACATTATCGGTTAGAAAGTTATAAGCCTTGCTTTCGGTATCATCCAGCCAGCCGATCAGTTTATCGCCGTTAAATACCGCCAATCCTGCCGATTTCAGCCGGCTTTTTTGTATGAGGGAAGTGATGTTTTTTTCCGTTTTCCCCGCTTCGACGTCTCCGGTCGCTCTGACGCCGGTCAATACGGCGTGTTTGCCCGCGGTGGTCAAGCTGGAAATCAGCTTGTCCAATGTAACTTTAACCGAGGGTGCCCAAGTTCTCTGCGAAGTTTCCAGGGAATCGAACAGCTCGATGGACGGTATTTTTTCCAACGAGGTCATGATGGACAGGAGGTTTGCCGCTTCGTCGTCTCTCGCCACCACGATGTAAAAATCGGTGCGAAACTCATGATCCCGCGACATGAAATCCAACACCTCCCCGATCCCTTCTCTCGCCAGCGACTCTCCTAGAACTACGACCCGCACATGGGACGAATAAATATTTCGCGGACTTTCCTTCGTCATTTTGCGCATCGCTTCAATAATGGAAGCTCCGGTGGCCCGGTATAGGACAACGGGAGAACGAAGACTTTCCCCTTTTCGAGAAGCCGCTTGTCCCGGATTGACGACCTGTACGGATACTTTGTAGTTATCCCCTGCTCGATCGATGCCAAGTCCGACTGCAATTGCAAGCGTATTTAATTCCCGGCGATTCCAGCATCCCGTAGCGGTTGCGAGCAGGACGGCGGATAGAAACAATAAGAGCAGATTTCGTACCATAAACACCCCACCTTATTGAGCGATCGACATGACTACCGGCAGCCATAATGTTCTTATGACCGGGTATCCGGCTTCGGGGGCTTATTTCGTCCGCGTCGGACATTCTTCTGGCTGACCAGTCTGGGACGAGTGAACATGGCCCAGTGAGGAACCCGAAAGATGGTGTCTTTCAGATCGTCGACGATAACGGGAGCAAACGGACTCATGTAGGGGACTCCGAATGAGCGCAAGCTGCACAAGTGCAAAACAAGCGCGATGATCCCGATAATAATTCCGAAAATGCCAAAGGAAGCGGCGAGTCCCATTAATGGAAACCGCAGCATACGGATCGCGATGGACATGTTCGAGGCAGGAAAAACAAAGCTGGAAATCGCCGTAATCGAGACGACGATGACCATGGCGGCCGAAACGATGCCTGCTTCAACCGCCGCCTGGCCGATGACGAGCGTTCCGACGATCGACACCGCTTGCCCGATTGCCCTTGGCATCCGCAAACCGGCCTCCCGCAATATTTCGAATGTCACCTCCATCATAAGCGCTTCGATGAAAGCGGGAAAAGGTACGCCTTCCCGTTGACCCGCCAAGCTGATCAACAGCTGTGTCGGCAGCATTTCCTGATGAAACGTGGTGATGGCGATATAGATCGACGGACCGAGCAGCGCGATAAAGAAACCCACGAAACGAAGGATGCGGATGAAGCTGCTGATGTCGGCACGCTGATAATAATCTTCCGCAGAGTGGAAGAAAGAAATAAATAACGCGGGTACGATGAGCACAAACGGCGTCCCGTCTACCAGAATGGCAATTTTCCCTTCAAGAAGCTCGGCAGCGATAACATCCGGACGTTCGGAGTTATAGATGGTCGGAAACGGCGAATAGGCTTCATCCTGGATCAATTCCTCGACATAGCCGCTTTCGAGAATGCCGTCTATATCGATGCGATCGAGACGACTGCGCACTTCTTTTACCGTTTTGTCATTGACGATGCCGTGAATATACATGACGGCCACGCTCGTTTTCGTCACCCTGCCGATTTGTTTGCGTTCGAGCCATAAATTCGGGTCTTTGATCTTTCTTCGGATTAACGCCGTGTTGGTTTGCAAGTTTTCCGTAAAGCTTTCCTTCGGCCCGCGCACGACCGATTCCGTAGCGGGCTCGGTCACGCTGCGGCCTTCCCATCCGCTCATGCCGATTATTAAACCTTGCGAATATCCGTCCAGCAAAAGAATAACGCCGCCCGACAGGAGGGAAGTGAATAAAGGGCCGAACTCCGTTACGTCCTGAATGTCTCCTACGGAAAGGATGCGTTCCTTCATGTCCTGCAGCAGATTTGGATCGCTATAATCGGGGTCCGCCATGAGGGTTTCCATAATATGCTGTTGAGCGGACTTCATATCGACGAGCCCATCGGTATAACACATGGCGGCCCGAATCCGCCCCCCGGGGCCGATTCTGAATTCCCTGATCACGATGTCGCCGCTGTACCCGACAATTTCTTTCATTAGCTGAATATTTTCCGAAAGACTGGCCTTAAGCGATTCGGCAAGAACCGGTTGCCGGTTTTCGGCGTCATGTATGGACAAGCGATTAGCGTTAGCTTTTTTTTTGAAAAATTTCATGACCCGACCTTCTTCCGACTTGAGCTCCCAACTTTTTCTATTGTTTCCCGAACGCATGATTATAAACTTAAGAACCAATCCCCCAGAAGTGAAGATCTGCTTCGTTGATTATTCCTATTCCTTCCGGGGGAGCCCCCGTTATCCGCAGAAATTGGCTTCGCAAAATTCCTAAACATGCGAAAAGCCGTCCTGCACCGGACGGCTCTGACCTATCTTTATTGTTGCTGCACCCAACTTTCCAGCCACCACTGGCGGTCCTGCGCGTAATTATAACCGGTTCTCGGATCGGGCTCGATCATAATAAAGGAGCTCCACCAGAAAATGCCGGATCCGTGCACGCCGTTCGGATTGATGCTCGGGTCGCCCGCGCGTTCGAGAGCCAGTTGGTCTCTGGCCAGCTTTAACCCTATGGCGGCATTGTATATGTTCTCGACGGCGGGATCGTGATATACCGTACCGTCTTCCGCTATCTTCTTCTCATAGGAGGGCATCGTCGGATTCAGCATCGTACCCGGGTTGCCGCTGTGCGCAATCGCACGGGCGTACCGAACGACCGTAGCCTTCCAAAATTGCTGGTACGTCTCGGGAGAAGTAACGGGGGAACCATAGCCCATCTGATCGTACATCATCGGGTTCAGCATGTTGAATATGCCGGCCATCTCGCTGACGTACGCATCCGACCATACGGCCGAATCCGCGGGAGAAGCGATCGAATAGATGACGCTATCGCTTAGAACGGCCCGTACGTATTGCGCCGTCGATTTCAAGACCGGGTCGTTCGGCAGAAATCCTTCGATATCGAGCTGGATGCCGTCCGCTTTGTACACGCTGCCGTTATACGCAACGCCTTGATTGATCAGTTTGTCGGCGACCGCTCTCAGATTCGTATTGTACACGGCGTTCCCGAAGTTCGGATTGGCCACTTTTTTGCCGTTTTTCCATATCGTCCGTTTGCCGTCGTTAACCAGCACGATAACGCGCTGATCCGGCGCCGTTTCCTTGGAAATTTTGATCCACCGCGCCAATTGATTGTACCCTTGCTCCGAAAGCGTGCCGTTGCGGGCGTTTCCGCTCGAGATGAGCACCCCGATATCCGCCAGCTGGTATTTGATGCTGTATTTCCGCAACTCCAGTACCTTCTCCCGGATCTGCTCGTCCGTCAAAGGGATGACCCCGCTGAACCAATAAGAGTTCAAATAAGCGGTATTGTTCGCCTGCCAGACGCTCTCTTCCTCGCCGTAAGCGGCAAACGACATGGACATGGACAGTACGATGGCGATCAATACGAAACACCCCGCTATTTTGCTTTTCACTTTGCTGTTCCTCCCGGATGTAGACCGAATGATGTTATAATGGAATTATACGGAAAGAAACAGGCAAAAGAATAGATCATTTGGACTGTTTACATAAAATTAAGAGAATAGTCCCGCGAACGCGATATTCGGTTAATCGGACGCCCCCTCGAAAGAACGAGGACGGCACAATCCGTATGGGACAAAAGGTCGTCTCATCCTTTGGAGCTTCCATCAACCTAAAGAAATGTAAGTATTATCTAAATGTTATTAAACGGTTATCCCGTCCAATTACTATGACTCAGCCACCCGGCTTCAAGCCCAGCTTCTGTCTATTATCCTGCCACTTGGCCGTCATATATTGCAGCAGCTTCCCATAGCCTGCCGCGGTCGCCTCCTTGTCCGCCTGCGCCAGCACCGCGATGACTTCCGCGTCGTTCCGGGCGTTCAGCATCTTCGCCTTCGCTTCGTCGTAAATGCCCCGCACGTTCTCGGCGATCTTGCCCTCCTCCGACGTCGGATCCGGCTCCAGATTGACGAATTCGGTCGCATTGAACGACGTCTGCAGGCTGATCGCGGTTTGCTTCGGCTTCGAATCGTTTCCGCTCGAAGGGCGCTGCTTCTCCACGCTCTCCCAAGCTTTACTCATATAAGTCGAGTTCCCGGCCCATTGAAACGTATCCCATACGCCGAGCAGCCGGTTCACCTCCCCGATCTCGTCGTAATAGTTCGGTTTGAAAACGGGGAGACCCTCCTCGTCGGTTTCGCTCCAGTACAAGCTTTTCGGTCCGAAGTTCAATACGCGCTGCCCTTCCTCGCCGGTCAGCCAGTCCAAGTATGCGAAGATGCCTTCGGGATTGGCCGCGCTCGTGGTGATAACGGAAGCGTTCCAGCCGGTCGAATCGTACTGGGTCGGCCACACTTTATTGCGGTCCACCCCGTCTTTGCGCAGCGGCCAAATGAGCTTATACCCGACTCCCGAAGCCGAGGCGTCTTGGGTCAAGTTTCCGCGGCGCGTCAAGTCCGTGACGTTATAGGCCGCCATAACGGCCACCTTCCCGGAGGTGACCTTGTCTCTCACCTGCTCGAGCGTCTGGGTAAGCGGCTGCAGCGACATTAATTTCTCCCGGTACAGCTTGCTCGCGAACAGCATCGTTTCCTTATAGACCGGGTCGGAGAAAATGGACGTCAGCCGATCCCCGGAGGGTACCGCCAACTGGGATAGAAACATCGTCGGATGGTCGTTCGCGAAGCCGGAATACAATACGTCGATCCCCTGCCCCTTAATCGTCACCTCGAACGGAACGACATCCGGATATTTCTGCTTGACGAGCTGCAAATAAAGGTACAGATCGTCGAACGTTTCCAGCTTCGGCGAACCGAGCTCCCCGTAAATTTTGTTGTTGATGCTGTAGCCCCCGTTGCCGGTAGGAGCGGACGCATGCCAATTCGGGAACAAATACAGCTTGCCGTCCTCCGAACGGAGCAAATTGAGCGTAGCGGCCCCCGCCCACTTTTTCAAATTCGGATATTTCTCCAAGTACGGATCGAGCGCCACGAGCTTGCCCGCCTTGCGGAGCCGTTCCACGTCAGCTCCCCGTTCGGTGAAAATCACGTCGGGCAATCCTCCGGAAGCGAGCATCGAATTGAACGTTTGCGCGGCTTTGCCCCCGGACGGAATATTGGTAACGCTTACCTTTTTGTGTTCCTTAATCCAACGCGTTGCCGGATCTCCTCCCCACGGCTGCATCGCATACCAGTCATAGTTGCCGAACAAGCTGAAGGCAAGCGGCGTTTCCCCGAGCACGAACTTGCCTTCGCCTCCAGTCCCGGAGCCCGTCTGCTTGCTATTCATCTCCTGCGTCTTCTTGCCGTCATCATGCTTGTCCGATAAGCAGCCGGTGACCAGCGAGGCCGCCGCGAGAACCGTTATGCCCGTGCGGATCACCCCGTTTGCAGTTGCCATCCATATCCCTCCATCGTTTATACAAAACAACCCGCCATGATCGTCGAAATCTTGGCGGGTAAGCCTGTCGTGATATTCATTTTCAGTTGCCGTTGCCGATCTTCCGGAAAGCTTCCTGCATGATCGCGTAGCTCTTCTTCAGCCTTTCCTGGTATTGGACCTCGTTCCACGGCTTCCATTTATACTTGGGCATTCGGGACACATCCGTTACGCCGCTGCCGTCGCCCAAACCTTTGATCTCGTTCGTGCTTCTGTCCACGATCCACGGAATGAGGCGGATTCCGTCCACCTTCTGGGTTTGCAGCTTGCCGCCCTTCTCTTCGTAATTGACCGCCAGCAAGGAGCTCGGGTCCGCGAAGCCGAACAGCATCCACGGAATTCGCATCTCGATGACGTTCCCTTTCGCCTGCCACATCGCGAGCGAATTGTAATCCGGAGAAGACGGGTCCGTCGTACCGCGTCTCAGCTGGCCTGCCGCAACATCCTTGTACGGGCGGTAGTACTTGGCTGCCGGCGGGCTGAATTCCATGTCGAGGATCAGCTTCCACGGTTTAAACACCCCCGAGTCGTCGATCAACTCCTCTTCGACTACGGGAGCCATCCCGTTAATTCCGCCCCACAGCCGGGTCGTCAAGTCGTAATTCGAGGCGATGCTCACTTGGCTTTCCAACGTTTTGCCGATCGTGACGAGCGTCTCTAAGCCTTCGCTCAGCGTCCGGTTGCCCAATTCCTTCGAATGCCGGTTCCCGCCCTCCAGCGTGTCCGCTCCGATATACAATAGATGCCTCTCCGGATCGAACTCTTGCTCGAGCTCGCCGGCAATGTATACGTAAGCTTCGTCATGCGTTACCCACATGTTGTTCCAGCCGGGTACGCCGGGATCGAACTTCTTCTTGTCCTTGAGCTTCTCCCAGTCGTCCAAGCTGCCGTCGATCAAGAGCGGACCGTCCTTGCTCGAATACATTCCGGTAATGCCGAACAATTTCTCGTTCGTCAGCACGTTCAGCCAATATTTGCGCCGGTCGACCGGCTGCTCGAAATCTTGCGTATTCCACGTCCGCTTGAACCATTCGTCCTGCCACATGAACAGGATCGCGCCGGCATAGTTTTCCTGAACGATTTCGTGCAGCAGATCGGCATTGATTTTGCCCTGCTCCTCCTCCGTATGTCCGCCCTGATTCCGGCCGAGGCCGGTAATATGCCCGATTCCGAGCGAGGCGGGAACGCCGAACTCCGTAACCATAATCGGAATGCCGTCATGATGTCGCTTCAGCAGACGGAGGTAAGCTTTATACGTGTCGATTTCGCCTTTGTCGTTTTTGATGTTTTTCAGCGTCTCGTCGCTGCGGAAAAACTCCGGATAATACGGATAAGCATGGTACGATGCGAAATAACCCGCCGGCCAATCCACCGGCTCGATATGCATCGGATCGACGCCGACCAGATCCTCGGCGCGGTCGATTTCCCCCGGATGCTCAAGCGGGTCGGTCGATACCCAGTTCGTAAACGCCAGCGGATGCTGCCAGCCCTGCTTGCTCTCGAACGCGGCCAGCGTATCGAGCATCTCCGCCAGCATATTCTCGAACGGCGTCGCCCCGTCCTTCGCCTTGAAATGGGCGCCCCGGAACGGCTCCATCCCCGCGTTCGCCTTGTCCGTCGCCTCCACGATCGGCGGATCCCATTCCGTACCGATACTCCAGCCGAGCAAATAAGGTCCGGCATTCGCTCTGTATTTGCCGTCTGCCTTCCCTCTCTCCTTCGTAATGCTGACATCTCCGTATACGGCCCCGACCGCGTAAATGATCTCTTTCTTGAACTCTTTCGTGGCAAGGGGGCTTAGAGCGTCATGGGTCTTGATCATTTGCGCCTCGGGCGACCATACTCCCTGGATGAAATAGAGCGGCGAATCGGCATGCGCCTCGTTGTATTCGACCAAAGCTTCATAGAACACCGGCTCATGGATCGTATACACCCGGATGACGTTGGCGCCCAGCTGCTTGATCTCGTCAAACCAGCGCAAAAACGTTTTTTTGTCGATCGCGAGCTCCCCCGGGTCGTGGCCGGGCACCGTAGCCCCGACATTAACTCCTTTGGCGAAGAAAGACTGCCACTTCTGGCCCTCGAATATTTCGATCTGATCGCCCTGCGTGCGGAATTTGACGTTCATTCCGTTATCCTGCTTCGCGCTCTCTACGGAGGCGCTCCCGGCGCTGAGGGGCCGAAATTGCTGCCAGCCGAAATAACCGGCAAGCAGAACGGCGACGATCGTCAAGCTTAGGCGCAGCTTTATGTTCCTTTTCATAATGGCAACTTTTCTCCTTACTTATCGCGGCTTCCTGCTCCAATTGCGGTCCCGTGCCTCGCCGTCCGGCGTCAGCGCCAGCTTGCGCCAAGCGACCGTGTCGGTGAAAATCGTCTCCATGCCGCGGATTTGTTCGATTGTCGCTTCCTGCCGGATGTACCGGACCATCTTCTTGAATGCTTTCGGATAGTCGTCGAATTTTTTCACGTTTCATACACTCCGGCGTCGATATGCTTCAACAAAATGTCTCTCAATTCTCCCACATAGCTGGCAAGCGACCCGGACGGATTGTGGCGATTGCTCTGGGCTTCCGAAATAAAGTGCAGAAGTTCCTGGCGAAGACCGGTCAAATCCCCGCTTCTTTCCGTTGCTTTCAAGATCCCATTCCTCCTCCTATCGGCCTTGCACGGCAAAGCCTGTATCGTCGTCGTTAATCCGCTATTGCAGGAGTCGGCGAATTCTCGCTTCCAGCTCCACCGGGGAATAGGGCTTCGTCATGTAGTCGGCCACGCCCATCTCGAAGCAGGCGCTAATATCCCGTTCCATCCTTTTGTCCGACAGCACCATAATGCTGCAGTCAACGTATTGCTCTTTTTCCCCGCGTATGCTGCGGATCAGCTCGTAGCCGTCGTATACGGGCAGCGACAGCTCCGTTATGACGAGATCCGGCGACAGCGATTTGAACAGGCGCAGCCCGTCCAGACCGTTATCAGCCGTGTATACTTCGTAACCTTTCATCCGGAGCCGCGAATGGAGCAATTCGCCAACGGTGGCGTCCTCGTCGATGATGAGAATGGTCGATTGCTTCGTCTTCGCTTCCGGCTGATTGTAGATCAGAATCGGGTTGTCGTTGTCCGCTTCATCCGCGATCATATCGTGCATCGCCTGCACATCCGCTTCCTTGGGGACTCCGCATTCCGGAAAGCTCGTGATGAGCAGGCCGCCGCCCGGAATGTTCCCGTCCTGCAGATACTGTTTGACCGACAACGAAACATAGTGCGTATAGCTCAGCTTCTTGTCCGGCAGCAGGATGGCCAGCCTCCCGTAATTCGAGGCGTAGTAAAACTGCGCTTCGGGGTCCGGGCCGGAAATTTTCTCCTTCAACCGTGCAAGCCGGGCTTCGCTTAACGTACACTTCGCGAAAATTAGGCCGCATGCCGTCTCGGCCGATTCCACCAGCACCCGGCTAAGGCGATAAAACAAAGGTGCGGTTTCCATCTTTTCTTGCAGCAGTTGCATGGACATGACTTTAGTCACCTCTTAAACGGATTTGGTTATTGCGGGTTCGTCTGCGGAAGCTTCGGGCTGTTGCCGGTTCCGGCTATTTCGGTTTTCCAGCTTGTCCGGACCATGACTCCCCAGGAGTCGTCATTGCGGATATAATCGATATGTCCGAGAATTTTCCAATACACGTTAATCTGGTTGTAGCCGAGCGTCATGAGCAGCGAGTAGAACATCATTTTGACAAGATCCTTGAACTTCGGATACCGTCTGAACGCCATTTCCTCGATCAGCAAAGCGCCGCAGCTGAACAAAATTTCGACGAGCAGGCTTACGCCGATAATGAGCAGCATCATCTTGTAGTCGGCCATATTGAGCGAGATGTACGCGAACAGCGCCAAGTAGCCGGTAATTCGCAAATAAGGTCCGAGCGTTTCGAAAATCAACGTATAGGGCATGGACAGCAGTCCGACCGCCCTATATTTGGGAACGAACATCATGCTGCTGTATTTGAAAATATTTTTGATATTGCCCCGCGACCACCGCTTGCGCTGGCTTTGCAAAATGCGCATCGATTCCGGCGCCTGCGTCCAGCATACCGCGTCCGGACAATACGCGATCCGGTACGGGAGGTTATGGTCGAGCATATGCTTGTGAAGCTTGATGATAATATTCATGTCTTCGCCCGGAAACCCGTCCCGGTAGCCGTCGACCTTGATCAAATAGTCTTTGCGGAACAAGCCGAAGGCGCCGGATACGATAATGAGCCCGTTGATGGCGCTCCAGCCGATCCGGCCGGCGAGGAACGACTTCAAATATTCGATGTTCTGGAACATAGGAAGCAGCTTGCGCGGCAAATTCACTTCCGTCACGCTGCCGTTCTCGATCTTGCATCCGTTCGCCACCCGCACGTTGCCCCCGATCGCGATCGTTTCCTCGGGGTTCTCCATATAGACGGAGGCAAGTCGGATCAAGGCGTCCTTCTCCAGCAGCGAATCCGCATCGATCGTCGCCACGAGCGGATAATGCGATACGTTGACGCCTACGTTCAGAGCGTCGGCCTTGCCGCCGTTTTCCTTGTCGACGACGTAGAGCTTGGGATAGCGGGGATTATAATAAACGCCTTTGATCGGCATCGCTTCGAGCTCTTGCCTGGCGATATAGTTCGTCTTGCGGATCAGATTGAATTCGTCTATCAGCACCTGCAGCGTAGCGTCCTTCGATCCGTCGTTGATCACGATCACTTCATAGGTCGGATATCCCAAGTTCAGAAGCGATCGGACGCTCTCGATGATCGTCAGCTCCTCGTTATAGGAAGGCACCAGAATCGATACCGGAGGCACCTGCTCGGAACCGGACAGCTCGCGGTACCTGGCGTATTTGACCCCCTTGATGATGCCGATGATCCGTTTATGCGAGAGCAGCATGATGATCAAATAAAACACGTACACGGCAATAACCGAATATAGCGAAAACAGCGCATAGCCCAGCAGCAATTGTTTCATGCCGTATCTCCTTTCGAGAAGCCGAGTGCAACTTCCGCGGGAGGGGGGCCGCCGAAAAACTGCCGGTAAATGCGAAGCCTGCGGTTGTGCCAAACCGCCTGCTCGAAATCGTCGTAATAGAGCGCGCCTTTCGCCAATTCCTCCTGGATGACTTCATCAGCCAAGCTGGCCTGCATCGTTTGCTCTCCGTGCACGGCCACCTCGCACAATGCCCGGAACCCCGTATCCTCCAGCTGAATGAGACTTCTCGCACTGGCAACCTGTACGCGGCGGTCGGAATCCGCCAAGCCCTCCTTCAACAGATCGACCGTATGGACCATCCGGAGCCGGCCGAAAGCTTCGGCGACCGCGGCGCGCACATCGTCGTCCTCATGCCGCATCAGCTCTCTCATCTGCTCGGCGGTCATTTGCGTTCCTTGGCTGACGAGCGCCTGTACGGACAATAACCGGAGCTCGGGGTCGCCCGCATGCACGAACCGCGACAATACGTCGTAAGCGCCGGGAATCGTGCGATTTTGCAGGCCGGTCAAAGCAATTTTGACCAGCTCCTCGTCCTCCTCCTGCAAGTAGCTCATGAGCAGCGGGGTGCATTCCATCCGGGACAAAGCCAGCACCTCGGCGACGAGCCGGTGCGACTGCTTGCGGAAGCGGGCCAGGCAGCGGACCATCCGGTCCACATCTTCCTCGCTTTGGGCGCATTTGGATATGGCGCGGGCGATAACGAAAGCGGGCGAACCGTATTTCTCCTCTGCAAGAAGCTGCTGCAGCATCGGAACCGACTCCTTCGCCTGCATGACGCCGAGATTATAAGCCGCGTCCAAGCGGATCCAATGAATTTCGCTGCGCAGCCGCCGCATATTCAACTTTACGAGGCCGAGATCGCTGCACAGATCGGTCAATTTGTCCCGCTCGGCTCCGACGATCTTCTCCATCCATTCGAACAGCTTGCTTTGAATCACTTTGAGCTCGGTTCTCGTAAGCTCTCCGGACGGCTTCCGCAGCGGGGCCTCCTCATGCAAATGCGATTTGATATAGTCAAAGTAATCTTGATGCTTGTGCAAATACAGTACGGTTTGACGTTCCAGCCAAATCGCCCTCGTTCTTAGACCGAATAATACGAGAAAGACGAGGACGATCAGCACAACCAAAATATAGGCCAGAACGATAATGTCCGAAGCGTTCTCGGTCATACGGTTTCCCTCCTAGTCCGAATCATCTATCTATCTCTTTTTTTCCGGGTCATCTGCACAACCCGATTTTCGCCCTGGCCGGCGTTTATGTCGTATGCTTGCTCCTCATTTCCCTCTGCTGACATGCGATGAATTCCTCCATC
Organism: Paenibacillus mesophilus; assembly: GCF_005938385.1. Classification (GTDB taxonomy): domain Bacteria; phylum Bacillota; class Bacilli; order Paenibacillales; family NBRC-103111; genus Paenibacillus_AB; species Paenibacillus_AB mesophilus. The sequence continues at coordinate 16,718 of NZ_VCRA01000011.1, read as the reverse complement.
GACGATTTGCTCACCCCCGATCGGATCGCACTGCGAATCAGTTGAATCCATTCGGAAGGCAGCGACTCCTTCTCTTCCGGCAACCTGTGCGGATTATCCCCCCTTTCGGATAAAAGCAAAAATTGTACGTTCACTCTCAGCACTTTCGCGATCTTCTCAAGAAAATGAATCGATGGGTTCGTTTGGATATCTCTTTCGATCATGCTCAGGTAAGACTTGGCCACTCCGGCACACTCCGCCAATTCCGACAATGAGATGCCCCTCTCGAGGCGCAGCTGTTTCACTCGCTTCCCTATCATTCCCTCATGACATCCTTATAAGAGATTTTCCCTTCGAAGGGTGTTCGCCGATAGAGTCGATCCGGCAAATCGTTCTCAGTTAAGAACCAATTATGAGTATAACCCAAATTTCGCAAAAACAAAAACAGCAAAATCTCGACAAAATTCTATAAAAAGAACGATATCCCCCATTTTCCTGCTGAAAATGCACGTTTCCTCCTTACATTAGTGCTTTATAAAGAACGATTTGTTCTATATAATCAAACGTGGTGTTCTTTATTGAGTTCAATCCCAATACTAGAGAGGACTATGTCGGAGAGGAGTATCCCAGCTTTTATTTGAGAGAAAAGGATGGTTGACTGATGAACATGCCGAATTCGAACGTGGGCGCCAAAGGGAAAAAAGCGAGTCCCTTTCCCTACTCCTTGTACATGTACTTCATCCAGCTTCGCCCCCGGCAATGGACCAAAAACTTGCTCGTATTCGCAGCGCTTATTTTCTCGATCAAGAAATCCGATATGGACATGCTGTTCCATTCGATCGTGGGCTTCTTCCTGTTCTGCTTCGTATCGAGCTGCGTCTATATTTTGAACGACTTCGTCGATCGCGAAGCGGACCGGCAGCATCCCGAGAAGTGCCGCCGGCCGATGGCTTCGGGCGCCATTAATCCTTATGCCGCTTTGCTGCTCGGCGCCGTGCTGCTCGTCTTCTCCTTGACGACGGCGTTAACGCTCAGCCCTCTGTTCAGCCTGCTGCTGCTCGTCTACTTTGTGCTGAACGTCGGCTACTCGTTCAAATTGAAGCATGTGGTTATCGTCGACGTGCTGATCGTCGCTTCCGGGTTTGTGCTGCGCGCCATCGGCGGCGGTCTTGTGATCGGCGTCTCGCTTACGCCTTGGTTTTTGATCTGTACGCTGCTGCTCTCCATCTTCCTCGCCATCAGCAAAAGGAGACACGAGGTGCATGCGCTGCAAAACGACAAAGGAGCGCACCGGAAAGTGCTCGATTTCTATTCGATCGAGCTGCTTAACCAGCTCAACAGCATCGTGACGACGGCGACGATTATGAGCTACGCCCTGTTCACCTTCACTTCCGGCCATACGATTCATCTGATGTGGACTTTGGTGTTCGTGCTGTACGGGGTGTTCCGTTACTTGTACTTGATCCATATGGAGAACAAAGGCGGCAAGCCGGAGAAGGTGCTGTTCGAGGACCGCCACATTCTCGTAACGGTTATGCTGTACGCCTTTTCCGTTGTCGTTATTCTGATTTATTTGGAGTAATCCCCAAAAAACCGAGATGAAGCTGAAGTTCAACTTTTGTATTACGGAGGAATGTTGATGAAATTCGTGTGGCTGCTGTCGTCCGTTCTGCTGGGCGTCGCCGGACAGCTATTGATGAAATGGGGGCTCATGAACCCGAAGCCGCTGTGGAACCAAGGGCCGAGCCTAGTAACGATGTTCAGCTCCTGGCCCGTGCTGGCGGGACTGTTCTCCTACGCGCTAAGCTCCTTGTTCTGGCTGCTCACGTTAAAACAAATGAACATCAGCGTAGCCTACCCGATGGTCAGCCTCGGCTATGTGGTCGTTGCTTTCGCCGGTTACTATTTGTTCAGCGAAACGATAACGGCCGGGAAATGGGTGGGAATCGGCTTCGTGCTGCTGGGAGTCGTATTCATATCGAGAACTTGAACCATGAACCGAAGACGGGGGAAAACGCATGATGCAGCAGGTTTACAGCTACTTATTCGCCGTCGTTCCGATGATCGCCTGGGTCGTCTCCGGATGCTTGAAATTTGCGATAAATTCCATCAGGCACGGCAAGAAGGCGCGGGAGCATATCGGTAACGGCGGATTTCCGAGCACGCACACTTCCGTCGTCTCATCCGTCACGATGCTGATCGGCTTCGCCGCCGGGTGGGACAGTCCGATGTTCGGCTTGGGCGTTGCCGTCACGATGATCGTCGTGATCGATGCTACAGGCGTGCGACGGGCGGTCGGAGAAAATTCGCGATGGATCAACGTGTTGTCGAGTCGGACTCCGGGAGGCGAGGCGGCGAAGCTGAGAGAAAAGCAAGGGCACTCGAGAATCGAAATCGCCGGCGGGTTGGCCGTCGGAACGCTCGTTGCCTGGATCGCATCCTTGGGGGTGCAATAACTTTTTCTAGGAGTAAGGAGAGATAGAGATGAATGACCGAATACAGAACACAAGCTTGCTCGCGGGTTTATCCCTATTGGTCTTTACTGCCGCGACTTTTGCGGTAACCGCGCTGTTGTTTCTCGTGCATGTCGAGATTACCGCCGCCAATCTGTTTATCGCGTTGGCCGTGACGGCGGCGTTCGTCTGGTTTGCGGCGAAAGCTTATTTCCCGGATCACCGCCCGCTTTATTTCGGCATCAGCTTTATTACCGCTTCCGCGTTGTTTTTTATATTTCTTGCCGTGAGCGGCTCCTTCTACGACTTGAGCTATGACGGACAAACGTATCACCAGGAAGGAATTCTCCGGATGGCCGACGGTTGGAATCCTTTCTACCAGACGCTGGGAGAACAAGGGGTACCTTACGCGATCTGGATCGACCACTATGCGAAAGCCGGCGAGACTACGGCGGCAGCGCTGTATGCGGTAACCGGCCATATCGAGCTGAGCAAAGTGTTCAACTTCCTGCTTATCGCAGGCTCGTTCTTCCTGAGCTTTGCCGCCCTGGCCGCGTGCCTCCCGAAGAAACGGGGGCTCGCCGCCATATTTGCACTGCTGCTCGCCTGCAACCCGGTCAGCATTTACCAAAGTTTGAGCTTCTACGTCGACGGACAGCTCGGCTCGCTGCTCATCTGCCTGGTCGCCCTCAGTGTCTTGATTTATATCCGGTACAACCATTATTTGATCGCCGCTTATTCGTTCTGCATGATGCTTACCATCAACAACAAATTTACGGCGATCGCCTATGTCGGGATTATGTGCATCGGACTCGTAGCGGCGCTGTACATTACGCAGAAGCACGGACTGCTGAAAAAAATGCTGATCGCGATGACAGCCAGCACGATTATCGCCGTCGCCATTCTCGGCTTCAATCCGTATGTGACCAATACGATGAAGTATCACAATCCGTTCTATCCGCTGGCGGGCGAAGACGCCAAAGACGTAGTCGCCGCGTTCACCCCGACCAGCTTCATGACGATGAACCGGTTCGAAGAGGCGGCCGTCTCCTATTTCTCGCAGTCGGAAGGAAACAGTACGAAGCGGGACGCGACGACGCTGAAGCTGCCTTTTACGTTCAGCATGGAAGAGCTGAAATATTACGGGATTCCCGATACAGCGATAGGCGGTTTCGGTCCGCTTTTCAGCGGCGTGCTTGTGCTTTCCTTACTGATCCTGATCATGGCGTTTCTGTTCAACATTCCGCGAACGGTGGTCGTGCTGGGGCTGCTCGTCATCCTGTTCGCTTCCGTATTTATCAACTACGCGGCCTGGTGGGCGCGCTACGTCCCGCACTTGTGGCTGCTGCCTTTCATCATCGCGCTGCTCGGCTTCAGTTTCGAGGAACGGAAAGTGATCCGGGGCGTCAGCTGGCTGATGGTAGCCGTTCTGTTCGTCAATGTCGCCATGGTGTCGTACTCCTACTTCGATCTGCAGTCCGAGTCGAACAAAGCTTTGAAAGGCCAGCTGCAGGCGCTGAAGCAAGCGGCGCAGCCGGTGACCGCCCATTTCTCTTACGCGTTCTCCAACAAAAACCGGCTGAAGGAGTACGGCATCGAGTATACCGAGGTAAAGGAGGAGCCGAAATGTGATACGAAGATGGAGCTGATCGATTCCGGTACGTTTGTTTGCACACGGTAACTGACTAAGCCGGCAAGGTCGATCCTTTGCCGGCGGAACTATTTGTTCAGAAAAGAGGAGAAGACATCTGTGACCATGAAAACAACCCGCTTCGGCACAAAAGCTTTGCTGTTATGCTTGGCGATCGTACAAGCTCTCGTATTCCTCCCCCCACAAGCCGGCGGCTCGAAAACGGCGACTGCCGAGGAACGTTCCACCGTTGCGACGTGGATGTGGAATACGTACGCCATCTGGAGAGACAAAGACAAGACGCTCGATTATTTGACCCAGAACGGCGTCAATCTCGTATATCTCCAGGTCGATGAGGAAATTCCCGTCGATGTGTACCGCACGTTTATTAAAGAAGCGGGCAGCCGCGGCATCGAAATCCACGCGCTGGGCGGTAAGCCTTATTGGGCGCTTCCGGACAGGCAAGGTGAGCTTTACAAGTTTATTTATTGGGTGAAGGCTTACAATAACAGCTCCCGTTCCGCGGAACGGTTCAGCGGCATCCATCTGGACGTGGAGCCGTATGTGCTTCCCCAGTGGAACACCGATCAGGAAACGATGATCGGGTATTGGATGGATACGCTTAGCGGCTTCGTCGAGGAAGTGAAGTCGGATTCGTACTTGACGACCGGCGCCGACTTCCCGGTGTGGCTCGACTGGTTCCTCGTACCGGACGGCAATGGCGGCACGACGACGCTTATAGACTGGTTCTACGGAAGACTCGATCAAATTACGCTGATGGCTTACATCGACAACGCTGATGGCATCATCAAAGCCGTCGAGAAAGAGCTGCACCAAGCGGCGGGCAAGCCGGTCATCATCGGAATGGAGACGATGAACAACTACGAAGCGAACACCAGCTTCTACGACAAAGGCAGAGCGCAGCTGATGAGCGAGCTGAATACGGTCGTTCAAACTCTCTCGGGCCATCCTTCTTATGCAGGGTATGCCATTCATGAATACGACAGCTGGGTTGCTTTAAGGGATTAGCGATGATAAATCGCCGATGAACACAGGGCAGCCCTTTCCCGGAAAACCGAGGAAAGGGCTGCCGTTTTATCATCAAGTCAATTTCAGCTTCAAGTAAGTCCGGTCGTCGAACGAGACGTTGCCGGCCACCAACCCTTTTGCCAGCTTATATTCGCGAAAGCAGAGCGGATCGTTGTCCAAAATGTAGCGCAGCTCGTCTTCCGACTGCGAAAGCGTCGCTCTCGCCTTCGGGTACCCATCGGAAGCGAGCACGAGAAACTCGGTTTCCTCCTTCACGCGAACCGTCTTGACCATGCCCAGTTCGAAGTCGAAGCCGGTAACGGCGGCATAGCCGTACGGCGTCTCCTTCTTGGCGTTCTGCATGTAATATTGCATCGCGATCAACGGGCGGACCGCCTCGAAGCCGGTATCCTTCATAAGCAGCTGCTCGACCGTCTTGCCTTGCTGAAGCTCCGCCTCCAGAAATAACGACCTAGCATTGGCGGTAATCTCGTCTATGATCTTCGGATTCGTATACAGTTCCTTGTCAATCATGCACTGGCAATCTCCGACCATCCACACGGTACGGCGATTACGGCTGTACAGTGCCATGGCCGCCGACGGAATCGAGAAAGCATTCTCGCATATCGCGTCGTACATGTCCCGTTCCTTGTACAAACGGATCAGATGATCATTGATCGTCCGCATGGCCGTTTCAAGCTCCGCATCCGGGGGCAGTGTGGGAATCGCTTCCGCGATCCCTCCGGAAATAATCCGGCCGGAAGTTAATCCGCCATACCGTTTCCCCGACACGTCGGTCGCTCCGTCGATCACGCACGCATAATGCTCCGTAACGCAATAGCGGTCTTCGCACGTTTGCGGGTCTCCCGTTTTGGAAATCATGCACGCTTCCATTACTTCCATACGATGTACCGTCCTTATTTGCGAAGCGTTTCGTCAATTTTTTTGTTGACCGATTCTTCCGCTTCCCTGAGGGCGGTGTTGACATCTTTCCCTTGGGTTACGATGCTTTTCACGGCCGCGGCCAGTCCGTTGTTGGCGGCCGTATCGTAAAGCGTCGCCTCGTAGTTGGCCATCTGCGTCTTGAATATCGCCTGAATGTTTTTGCCTTTCATGAACGCTAAATCTTGAGCGAAGGCGGCTTGAATTTCCGGGTCCTTCATAATGCTTGTCCTGCCGTTCTTGGACATATCGGTTTGCACTTCGTCGGAGAGAACGACCGACAGCACGCGCATCGCATCGTCTCTATGCTTGCTCGTCTTGGACAGCACCATAATTTGCTCGTCGGGGCTCATGCCGATCTTCGGGGCTTCCGGCCAGACGGGAATCGTAACCATATCCCACATGTCCGGCGACTCGTCCAAGCCGAAGCCGAACAAAATGTTTCCTTCCGGGAGCATCGCCAGCGTCTTCTTCTTGCCGAGCAGCTCGGCGCCCGCGCTTTTGACGGTAATGGAGCCGTTGCCGGGAATGCTGTAAATATCGCCCATCAGGCTGACGACCTTTTTCCACGGATCCGTATTAATGAGCGTGCGATTCGTCTTGGAATCGACCATCGCGAGCGACAGCTGGGCGCCGAGACGCTCCGCGACGTTCGGATCAAGGCCGCGGTATTGGACGCCGTTATCGAGCCGGGTCACTTTCTTGGCCAGCTCGGCCGCTTGCTGCCAGGTCATGCCGTCTTTCGGGTACGCCACGGCGAATTTGTCGAATATTTCTTTGCTATAGTACAATACCGCAAAGCTCCTTGAGTAAGGCAGCGCCACGAGCTCCTGGCGCTTCGAGCCCAGCTTGATCGCGTCCAGCGCCCCGTCCTCGAACCGTTTAAGATCGAGCCCGTGCTTTTTGATCAAATCGTCCATCGAATCGAGCAGCCCCAGCTCGGCCAATTGCGGAAACCCGTTGATGTTGTTCGACACGATCAAATCCGGAGTGTCTCCTCTGGCGACGATCTCGGTCAAATTGTTATTTGTGTAGATGACTCTTTCCGTCGTAATCCACGGATATTTTTTTTGAACCGGGTCCGTTATGTATCGTTTGAATTCCGCTTCGGTCAAATAACCGGAAGCTTTGATTCCGATCGTCACCTTTACCGGGTCATGCTTCTCTTCCGCAGGCGGGACGGAAGCGGCAGGAGCCGCCGCCTTTCCGCAGCCCGCGACGAGCAGAAGCGACACGAGGGATAGAGCCGTACACGACCGTAAGGTCGATGTCCGCCGGCTGAGAGGTACTTTTTCAAGTTGTTCGAATGACATACACTCGCCTCCTAGTATGCACTTACATTTCCATTCAAAAGACGTACGAACGTTACAAATGAAGCACCATGCCGTCGTATGCGACAATGATTCCGTGGGGCGAGAACACTTGCTCCAAGTCATCGTGAAGCAAACCGCCATTGTGGGAGAAATGAGTGGCGATTACTTTCCCGCTGTCGCGCAGCATTCCTTTCTTGCGGAAAATCTCTTGTATTTCCAACACGGCTTCAATGTTCAGATGATTGCTGCGACCCGGCAGAGGTCCGTTCGTGCAATCCAATACCGCTCCGTCGAACGTTTGCCGCTCCAGCCAGCTCCATGTCACCTGCGGAAACCAGCCCGAGTCGTGGCCATACAGCAGCGACTTTCCGTTCCTTTCGATGAAATACAGCAGACATGTTTGCAGTTTGCGCTTGTCGTGATCAGCCAATAAAGGCGTCACTCGCGTATCGGCATCGATCCGCACCGTTTGGAAAGGATGAACGAGGTGAAGCTCGTACAACTTCGATCTCATATTGATCGCATTTGCAATACTGTGCAGAGCGAGGTCGTGGCCGTAAATATGCAGCGGCTGCTCCACCCCGTGCGCGCAAACCGGCGTCCGTTTCTCCAAATCGTCGGCCATCAGATGATCAGAATGGGTGTGGGTAATAAACAAGTGCTCGATGGCCGCCAGATCGAGATTGTCGCGCAATACGTGATAGTACGTATCCGGCGGAAAATCGATCTTGATCCAATCGTCAATGATCGCCGACGACCTTGTACGGATATTTTTCCCGCCAAGCCTCCGTGCTTTGGCACAATGCTCGCAGCGGCAAAATACGCCTGGCCACCCTTCCGCGGCAGCCGTACCAAGGAAATGAATTTTCATACGGGTTCCTCCTGATGATTTGACAAAACTGGATTTTTCCACCGCTTCATCATAATAGATATGGATATTTCTATTCAAAATAAGATTTTGTAAATTTTGGTTCCCGGTCCGTACATTCGAACTTGCACCGAACGCTCATTACTCCAATTTTGTACGACAAAAAACCGCCCACGGGGGACGGCTTGTTCGGTTCGGTCGATATGATGCGCGTTTACGCCATTTCCCGCCGCCCATCCGCGGTACGCGTCGCACCCGCTCCCGGCCAGAAAGCGGCGCGTCCCAGGACGGTCGTAAGAGCCGGAACGAGAAACGGGCGGACAATAAACGTATCGAGCAGGACGCCGATGGCGGTAATGATGCCGAATTGGAGCAGCACTTGAATCGGCAGCGTCGCGAGCACCGCGAATGTCCCCGCCAGGATGAGTCCGGCCGACGTAATGACGCCGCCCGTCTCGCTGACGCCTTGGCGGATCGCTTCCGTTATCGGCTTCTCCTTGCGTTTCTTCCATATGCTCGAAATCATGAAGATGTTGTAATCTTCGCCCAGCGCGACCAAGAACACGAATGCGTACAGCGGAATCGCTCCCGCCACGGCGTCCGCTCCCATGAAGAAATGCAGCACGATCCAGCCGAGGCCGAGCGCGGAACCGTAGGACAGCACGACGGTCGCGATCAGATACAGCATGGCGACGACGGAGCGCAGATAGGCCAGCAGCAGCAGCGCGATCAAGCCGATGACGACCGGGATGATCAGCAGTTCGTCGCGGTCTCCCGCCCGCTTCGTATCGTGCTGCTCCGCCGTTTGGCCTCCGATCCACACGCGATCATGCACGCCCGATACGCCTGCATCCGATAAAGCGGCCTCCATGGCGGCCCGCAGCTCGGGGATATGCTCCATCGCTTCGTTATCGTAAGGGTTCACGTTCAGCTGCACGTCCATGGCTACGATGTTCGGGTTTTGCTTCCCTTTCTGCGGAGCGGACACTTCGTCGACATACGGCAGCTTCCTGAGCGCTCCTTGCCACTCGGCCGTTTTTCCTTCCGCATCGGCCATCACCTTCACGGGAGCCAGGCTGCCCGGAGAGAACGATTCGCCTATCAGCGCGAACCCTTCCCGGGAAGGCATATTTTTGGGAAAAGAGGAAAGCAGATCGTACGTATAATTGACGCTCGGCGCGAACGAGGCCGCCCCTCCGAGCACGAGCACCGTGACGACGATAACCGTCCACGGCTTGCGGACGACCAGGTCGGCGAAGCGGGCGCCGATCGTTCTCCGGTTGCGCGGCTGCGGAACCGGCTTTCCCTTCTTCACCGCACGCTCGCGGATCATTTCGGCCGTACGCGGCACGAAAGGGTAGAACGATCCGCGTCCGAGTATGGCGAGCATCGCCGGAACGAGCGTCAAGCTTGCGATCGCCATAATCAGAATGGCGAGACTGAACGGAACGGCGAAACGTTTGACGGCGCCGTAATCGGCCAGCAGCAGAGCGGCAAGCGACAGCACGACCGTAAAGCCGCTCATGGCGATCGCTCCCGACGAGCCGGAGATCGCCTGCTTCAAGGCGGTCCATTTGTCCGGTTCTGCGGTCAACAGCTGACGGAACCGCGCGACCAGGAACAAGCAATAGTCGGTACCGGCGCCGAACAGCAGCACGGTCATGATCGAGATCGCTTGGGAATCGACTTCGATCCACCCTTCCTTGGCCATGAAGCCGAGAATCGGGCCGGTTACGCCGTAAGCGAAGCCTACCGCAATGAGCGGAATGAACGCCAGAATCGGCGAACGGTAAATGGCAAGCAGCAGCACAAGCACGATCAGTACCGTGGCGATCAAGAGCGAAACGTCCGCGTTTTTGAACAATGCGGTCGCATCGACCGATATGCCGGCCGGGCCGGACACTCTGGCGATCAGCCTCTGCGAAGACAGCTCCTCGGCGAACGGATCGTAGCCGGCTTGCCCTGCTGCCTGCTGCCGAATCGCCGCGAAGTTTTCCTTTAACCGGTCGGACTCGGCCTGCTTCGAGAATAGGATCGGCGTCACGAGCGTTTTCTTGTTGTCGGACAGCTGACCTTTCAGCGCCGGAAGCGGCATTTGATGATAAGGAGGCAATGCCGTTTGTTCGGGCAGCGGCTTGGCGGTGAACGTTTCGGCCATGTTCTGAACCATTTTCAAATCGTCGTCCGTAATCCCGCTCTCGCGATGCCAGACGATAAGCGCGGGTATTCCATCCGCATTCGGAAATTCGCGCTCGGCTACCGCCTCGGCCTGAACCGACGGGTAGGAGTCCGGCAAATTGGCCGCATTGTTATTCTCCTGAGAATTGACCGTAGGCAGCAGCACGCTCAGTGCGCCGGTAATGACGATCCATAAAACCAGCGTAATCCACTTGCCTCGCGGACCCGTCACGCTTTTCCCATACTTCTCCAACGTCTTGCTCATTCTCGGACCTCCCCGGGTTGTACGGACTCGACATTTCACCGCTATTCGGATACATTCAAAGTATAAGTCAATTATATATACCGAACGGTTAATTTCACAACCGACATTTAAAAGAGTTCACAAAACGTTAATGCAAAGGAGCGGACGTTCGATGAAACCGACCCCGCCAAACGTCAAGAAAAAGCCCGGACGCCCCAAAACAAGCGAGCCCTCCGTCGTCAAAGCCACGATATTGCAGACCGCCTCCGCTCTGTTTATGCAGTACGGCTACGACAGCGTATCCATGGAACAAATATCGGCGGACAGCGGCGTGACAAAAGCTTCCGTTTACTACTATTTCCCGAATAAAGCGGAGCTGTTCACGGCCGCGGTCATTCGGATGATGAAGAATATCGCCGGCATCACGCAAAGTATTCTCGCCGCCCCCGGCTCCATGAGAGAGAGGCTGACGGCCGTGGCGGAAGCTCATATGAGAACCCCTCACGTCGATTTCGAAAGCTTGATGCGCGAGGCGGCATCCTCTTTGACGGCCGCACAAACGGCGGCAATCCGCGAGGCGGAACATTCGGTGCACGTCGTATTGGCCGAAGCGTTTCGCCTGGAGATCGAGGCCGGCGCGATCCGTTCCGGCGATCCTCTTCTATACGCATACGCCTTCTCGGCGATTATGATGCTCGGCGGCCGGAGTGCCGGGGACGCCTCATCCGCCCCGCTCTTCTCGCCTGTCGCCCCCTCCGATGTCGTCGACCTGTTTTGGTGCGGAGTCGGTCGTATGGTATAATTTGCCTACCCACATTATCGGGAGGATGAATCATGTCACAACAACCCGTTGTGCAGCTGCGCAGCGTAACGAAACGAATAGGCGGCAAAACGCTCGTCGACCGGCTAACGTTCGATGTCCCGAGAGGAGAAGTGTTCGGCTTCCTCGGACCGAACGGGGCGGGCAAAACGACGACGATCCGCATGATGGTCGGTCTAATGTCGATGAGCGAGGGCGAAGTGCTCGTCAACGGAATCAGCGTGAACAAACATTTCGAGCAAGCGATGAAGCATGTCGGAGCGATCGTCGAGAATCCCGAGCTGTATAAATTTTTGAGCGGGTACCAGAACCTGATCCATTTCGCCAGAATGATTCCCGGCGTCACCCGCGAAAGAATCGACGAAGTCGTCTCGCTCGTCAAGCTGGAGAACCGGATCCACGACAAAGTCAAGACGTATTCTCTCGGCATGCGCCAGAGGCTGGGCGTCGCGCAAGCCATATTGCACAAGCCTGACGTGCTTATTCTGGACGAGCCTACGAACGGTCTCGATCCGGAAGGCATCCGCGAGCTGCGCGATTATTTGCGCCGGTTGTCCAGAGAGGAAGGAACGGCCGTCATCGTATCGAGCCATTTGCTGTCCGAGATGGAGCTGATGTGCGACCGCGTCGCCGTCATCCAGAACGGCAAGCTCGTAGACGTGCGCCAAGTCCGGGATATGGTCGCACCTTCCGAAGGTGCCGTGGAAGTGTCGTTCGTCGCCGAACCGGCGGACCGCGCCGCCAAGGTGGCGGCCGATGCGATGCCTGACGCCGTGCTGAATGTGCAGGCGGGAGGTTTTACCGTAACCGTCGCCTACGAGGATATACCCGTTCTCGTCGGCAAACTCGTACAGGACGGTGTTCGGGTGTACGGAGTCAAAGCGGCTTCCAAGACGCTCGAGGATCAATTCCTCGAACTGACGAGAGGTGGTCAAATTGTCTAACATGGTGAATCTGATCCAGAACGAAAATATGAAAATTTACCGCCGCCCCCGCACCTGGGTTATGGCTGCGCTGCTGCTTGCCGTCACGATCACGTTCGCCGTTCTAATGAAGTCGTTTGGGCCGGACGGTTCCATCTCCGCCTTGACCTATATGAGCAATGTGTCTTCTCTGACAATGCTCGTGTTCATATTCTCCGTCGTGATCGCAGCCGATATCGTCGCGGGGGAATTTACATGGGGAACGATCAAGCTTCTGCTGATCCGGCCGGTCGGACGTTCGAAGGTGCTGCTGTCCAAATATATCGCCGTACTGCTGTTCATGCTTGCGCTTCTCGCGCTTCTGTTCGTTTCTTCGCTCGTCATCGGATTTCTTCTTTTCGGGACGGCCGGGAACAAGGATATTCCGTTAACGATGGGCGGAGTGCTGCGGGAATACGGCTTTCGGCTCGTCGAATTGACGATCAACGTCACGTTCGCCTTCATGATCTCGACCGTCTTCCGTTCCAGCGCACTCGCCATCTCGCTCGCCTTCGTCATCATGTTCGCTTCGAGCTCGGTCATGACCATATTGATCGCCTTGAAGAAGGAGTGGGCGAAGTACATCCTGTTCGCCAACACCGATCTGGGCATGTATTTCGGCAGTCGCAAGCCTCCGTTCGAGGGCATGACGCTCGGCTTTTCCATTACGATGTTGATCCTTTATTACGCCGTCTTCATCGCGCTAGCTTGGACAATTTTTCGCAAAAGGGACGTTGCGGGGTGACAGTGGCGGATCGATCGGCTATAATGGTAAAGGAATTAGTACCTGGTCTTAAACTATTGGGCTAATCACTTCCATGCGACCGATTACGTGATAAAGGCGGAATTGTTAATGAACTACGAAGCTTTCAAACAAATCGTACTCGACCGGCGCAGCGTCCGCAAATTTACGGATCAAGACGTCTCCGTCGAGGACATCAAAGAACTGATCGACTGCGCAAGATACGCGCCTAGCGATACGAACTCGCAAACTTGGGAATTCGTCGCGGTCATGAACCGGGATAAGATCAAGGACATCGAGCAAATGACATGGGACGAGCTGCACAAGCGCGCGGCGGAAGCCGAAGGGAAAGGTCTCGGCAGGGAAGCGCGGCTGCTTACGAAATCGTTCGGCCCGTATGCCACGGCTTTCTCGGACGCTCCGGTGCTCATCGTGCTGCTGGCTACGCCGTACAACTCCAAATTCCGCGAAAGAATATTCGACCCGATCGCGCTCGTTGAAGATGCGGTTTGGGCCGAAGAGGGCATCAAGAGCAGCTGTCTGGCCGCGCAAAACTTGATGCTCGCGGCGCACGCGCGCGGTCTCGCGACTTGCCCGATGACCGGTCCGGTGCTGCTTGCGCAGCATCGCCTCCGCGACTATCTCGGCATTGACGATAGCCGCCAAATCAACATGGTCATCGCCCTCGGGCATCCGTCGGAGCAGCCCGGTAGGCTCGCCCGCAAAGAAGTGGATGAAATTTTGACGATTGTGCAGTAACGACACGCAAGGCTGACCGCAAAAGCTCCATCTTTGCCGGGCGGCCTTTTCCCCTTTAATCCGGGAAGCTGTCATATTTGTCCTTAGACCGCAACTATACTGGTACAAACCATCGAAAAGGAGCAAACCGAAAATGGAAATGACCCATCTGGGCATCTCCGCCCTTTCCTTCGCTTCCGTCGCCCTGCTTACGCCCGTCCTCATCCGGGGACTGCGGACACTCAGGCTGACGCAGCCGATCCGGGCCGAATTGCCTGCGGACCATCAGGCCAAAAAAGGAACGCCGCTCATGGCCGGACTCATTTTTCTGCTCGGGGTGCTGATCATAAGCCTATTCTCGCCCAGTCCGCTCAGCCTGTACTTGTGCGCCGTATTTATTTTGTTCGGACTCGTCGGCTTCCTCGACGATTTCAAGAAAGCGGCTTATCAGGACCCGCGCGGCGCATCGGGCAAAATGAAGCTGGTGCTGCAGTTTTTGTTCACGTTCGCGTTAATCGCCGTCTTGTTTCAAATCGTGCCGATCCATACGGATATCGTCGTCTTCGGGGATTGGAAACTTGCGCTTGCGCCCGTCGTTTATTTGGCCGTCATGTCGCTGTTCATCGTCGGCTCGGCCAACGCCATCAACTTTACGGACGGCTTGGACGGCTTGCTGATCGTCGTGGCGATCCCGACTTATTTTTTCTTCTTCGTCATATCCGATTATCCGGAAGTCAAGCTGTTCTGCTTGACCATGATCGCCTGCCTGCTCGGGCTGCTCATCTACAACATCTATCCGGCGAAAGCGTTCATGGGCGATACCGGGTCGCTGGCCATAGGCGGCTCGCTGGCCTTCCTTGCCATGATCGAGAAGGTCGAGATTTTGATTCCGCTGCTGTTTCTCGTCTATTTCGCCGAGCAGCTGTCCGTCATCCTGCAAGTCTGGTATTACAAGCGGACCAAGCTCCGCATATTCCGGATGGCGCCGATCCATTACCATTACAGTCTGAAATACGGCTGGTCGGAAAACCGCATCGTCATCGTCTTCGGCCTTGTCTCGTGGATATGCTGTTTGCTCAGTCTGCTGCTGTGGAAGCTGATTTACTAATGTGCGGTAAAACTATTTTCCCCCTCCCGTCGTCTAAGTTGATAACAACGAACTGACATAAAAGGGGGAAAATGGTTTGACAAGGCAATCGTCCATACCCGGAAAAGCGTATAAAGCGCGCTTCACATTATTGGCATATAGTCTTCTGTTTGCCGTGCTTGCAACAGGCTGCACCGAGACGGTGAAACGGGATGGGCAAAACGTGTTCGGCAACGAATCCTCTGAGACACCGGGCACGGAGCCTGGCAACCGGGAACCGTTAAAGCTGCGTGTTCTGGATATGAGCCGCATGTCAGCGGATACGTTCCGAGCGGTTGTCTCCGAGCCTGTCCTTAAGCGGCACCCTCATCTGGTTGTGGAAGCGCTTCCATATCCCGCTAATGCCGAATGGGACAAATTGATTGCAACCGAGCATGCCGATTTGATATTTGCTCCGCTGACAGAGCTCGAGGCCATTCTCGATATGGAAGTTTTGACGGATGTTCAGCCGGTTATGAAACAGATGATCGATGATGAAATTGCAGCGATGATCCGCGCCGGCCGCCTTCCCAAGGCGATCCCGGACCCGCTGAACGGTGCGGAAAAGCTGCTGGGAACGACGGGTGTCTACGGATTGCTGCCGCCGGGAGGAGGCGCCTCGCTTTACTACAATAAAGACTTGTTCGACAAATTCGCCGTCCCTTACCCTCAGGAAGGGATATCCTGGAGTCGGACGATGGATTTGGCCGTTCGCATGTCGCGCGTCGAGGGAAGCGTGCAATATCGCGGTTTTCTCGCGGACCGCTCTTTTATTCTAGACAAACTGTCCCTTCAATTGCCGTATGTCAATCCGTTGACGAATCGGACCAACTTCGGGAGTGGGCCAGATGGCTCTCGGTTCTCCAGCCGTTTTACGAAATACCCGGAGGGGAAGCGGAAAGCGAAAGTCGGGATACGAGCAAGACCAGATTTATTCAAAAGAAGGATACGGCGATGTGGGCCGGCAACTTCATCTACCCGCCCCTTCCGCAGCAGTTGTTTGTCGGCGGCAGAGTGACGCTCCCGACGTTCGAAGAGCCGGCAGCGAACGAGCCCGTTTTGCCGACAGGGCATTTTTTCGCATTGCCGAAAACGGGCAAACACCCGCAAGAAGTATTGAGGGCAATCGGGGGTATAGTCAGCGTTCGGCGCGTCTCCAAGTATGAGAATGATGCGGGAGCCGTGCTGAAAAAGAAATTCGCCGACGTGATCTCGGGCCGAAAAGATTTGAACTCCGCTCTGCGGGAAGCGGATGAAGAAATCGTTCTCAAAATAAAAGCCGATCTCGGTCAGTAGCCTACCGTTCAGTTGCGGCAACGAACTCACCTAAGAAAAACCGTCCGGTTCCCGGACGGTCCTTTTGAGTGCAACCCCATACGTTAGCGCGTTGGGAGTGGGGCTATTTCGTAATGACTTCTACTCCAAAGACCCTTTCGTCATTCAATGAACCAAATTTGTTTATTAGTGAACTTCTCTGCGTTATTTGGCTCCACTTCTCGGTAATTGGAGGAACTATGAACCTAGAGTAACTATTACTGAACTTAAGTTTGGTAATAGTGAAATGGGGTGTTACTACTTAGGTCCCCCCTTTTCAAACGTAGAAAACTTGGTTAATAATGGGTAACCGAGTTCAAATGGAAAAGGGGACCACTGATGAAAATGAGTCCGGAAGAGATCGAACGAATCAGTCACAG
>NZ_VCRA01000010.1 GCF_005938385.1 Paenibacillus mesophilus | reverse complement strand
CCATCTGGCCAAGCTAGCCAGGTAGGGCGATCTTTTCTGTTTCTGGTTAGAGACGTCTCAGAGTTATACATTCTTGATCCAGACTAGCTCGAAAAACTAGGCTTTATAAACAGCCTGAAGCCGGGCATCGCCCGGCTTTTTCTTATCGATAAAGAAAGTTTAACTTCGCTAAAGCGTTAAAGCGAAGTGAGACTTTCTTTACCAAGAGAAACTTCCGCTGTTCGGGGTCCCCGAAAAGTACCCGGCGTAATCTTCGAAGGATAGCGTCACTTTTTGGGGTGAGAGTAGCGGTCGCTCATCCTTGAAGTACGTCGATAGACGTTTTTCTTATCGCAATTGACTGTGCTTCTTGCACCGATTCCCCTACTTCCCCCGGCTGTTCCGCATCGCCGGCAGCAGCTTAACGTCTCCTTTGCCGCTTTCGATGAACTGCTGATAAAGGTCCGACTCCATCGGAACGAGCGCCATTTTCCCTTCCTTATTAAAATGAATGCCCCAACCGAATTTCTTGGGCAGCATCGATGCCCTCAAGCAGGCCATCGGCTTCTGGAAAAATTCATCCCTGATTTGAGTTCCCTTCGCAGCCAGCTCCTCTTGCGGAATTCCCTTGTGCCGGACATGGACTTCATACAGAAGATCTTCCTGGGTGTATTCGTACGGATGTTCGTAAACCAACTGGAATTCGATTCCCGCCTTCGTCTTGCCATCCTTCTTGTCGGGAGGCACCGTTCCCGTGACGGCAGGACAATCCGCCGCGATCGTGATGAACGTATCGTAATAATTCCAATCCATTGCCAGTCCTCCTTGCATGGATGTAAGAAATAGCTATTATTATTATTTGTTGTAACATATCTGGCAACGAACAACAAGAAGCTTGACCGGCCGTTGAATTTGAAAAAGAGCTGCAACAAGCAGCCTGCCGGCAACCTGTTACAGCCCTCCAATTCCGCATTTCACGCTATTTCCCGCTGGCCTCTATATCGTCATGATTGGTTACAAATATACAAGTAGTAGCCAAAATCGGTCGGCGTACCCGGATGCCCAAGCTGTCTGAGCATGGCAGTGACATTCCCCCGATGGTACGTCCCGTGATTGACGAGGTGCTGGATGAAATCCGCGTACCGGGCTTTAAACTCCCCGGACGGGCATATCGCTTCAATATCCTCATACTCCGCAATGTAGTCTCTGAAGCGGTCGCTCAATCGAGTCATCATCCGGTCCAGCTCTTCGATAGGTCGGCCTTTCGTTTCTTCCACCAAACGATTCGTCGTTTCCTTCAGCTCGGCGAAATATTCGGCCGACATATCCGTAGTAATCCCCTCCATAGTAGCATATCGGGGAAGAACCCGAACAGGTTGAATGTTATGGATCGCGTAAAACCGTTTGGCCTGCTGCGCAGTCTAACAAATATTGGAACGCGAGAGCGCCGGAAGGAGGAGAAGCTTTGGATTTGCCCAGGTTGGTGAGACTTGCCCAGAATGGAGACGAGCAGGCGGTCTTCGAATTGCTGCAGCTTCATATGAATAAGCTGTACCGCATTGCATGGATCTATCTGAGAAATGAGCCGGATGCGCTGGAGGCGCTTCAGGAAACAAGCTGCAGAGCTTATGCCAAGCTCGGTACACTCAAGCAACCGGAGTTCTTCTCCACTTGGATCGTCCGCATTATGCTGAACGTTTGCATGGATGAGCTGAAGCGAAAAAAAAGGTTCACCCCGCAGGACGTGCCCGAGATCGCTTATACGGAGGAACACCGCGAACTCAAGTATATTTTGGAGCAAGAGCTGGAGCGTTTGGACCCGCGTTGGAAGCAGGTCGTCATTTTAAAGTATTACGAGGGTCATACTTTGACGGAAATTTCCGATATTATGGACTGTCCGGTCGGGACGGTAAAATCGTGGCTGCATAAAGCGCTGTCGACGCTGCGCAGCACAGTGGGAAAGGAGGGCGGGCTCTGATGGAGGATATGCGGAAGGTGGAGGAGATGCTTTCACCGCCCGGGGATATTCGCGTGCCCGATCAGGCGGTGGACTATATCCGTGCAGGTATAAGCAAAGGGCGAACATTCCGGAGGCGATACAGGCTTATACGAGCGGTCAAACGTTCGGTTTACTATGGAACCGCGGCGGTTCTGGTGCTGCTGATCGGTCTTATCGGGATGATCCGTTTCTCTCCGGTCGTGGCTTCCGGCTTAAGCCACATTCCACTGCTGCAGCAGCTGGTGGAGAAGGTGCGGGCAGACCGCAGCATCCAATTGGCCGCCCGGCACGATTATATCCAGCATGTTGCCGCTTCGGCGGATCGGGACGGCATCACCTTGACGATAGACAGCATGATCGCCGACGAATGGAGAGTCGTGCTGTTCTACACGCTGCGCTACGACGAGAAGAAATACGTCGACGTAAGTCTGGGGGGAATCGAGTTCTACGATGCGCAGGAAGGTAGTTTTGGGTTGGATAACCGATTACCGGTCGTCGGCCGATACGACAAATCGGTATGGCCGACGGGAGCGGATCTGATGCGGAAGGGCAACACGATTCAAGGCAAGAGCGAGTTCCGCTTCAATACCCCGCAGCAGCTCCCGTCCCGTATCAAGCTCAAGGCCGGGATGAGCGCCGAGCCGGTACAGCTCGGCAGAAGCATTCCTTTGATGGGCGAATGGGTCGTCGAGCTGCCGGTGGATCGCGAGAAATTTTACGGCGAGCGGAAGACGCTGCCGATCCGGCAGACGGTCACGGTCGGCGGGCAGCGGATTCATTTCCGCCAGGCGACGTTGTATCCTACCGTCGTTCAGTTGGATTACGAATTCGATGCGCAGAATGAGAAGCAAATATTCGGCATCGACGATTTGCGGCTCGTAGACGACACAGGTCGGGAGTGGGCGCAGCTCGACATGGAGATCGTTTCCCCGGAATTTGCGTCGGATGTTCGGGCGGTTTACTTTGAAAGCATGTACTTCGAAACACCGCGGTCGTTGACCTTGTACGCCTCCCGCGTGCGCGCATTGGAGAAGAACCGGCTTCAAGTAACGGTCGACGTGCAGAAGAAACAGCTGCTTCAGAGCCCGACCGACCGGCTGAAACTGGAGGATATCACCGTCGTAACGAGCCGTTTCTGGCCGGATGCTTACGAACTGGTATTCACGATGGACAAGCCGGATCACCCGAAAACCGACCTGCGACCGATCATCCTGAGGCCGGATACCGATGCCGCAGGCAGACGACTGCTCGGAAGCTCCGGTCAAAGCGGTACGAATGACGGGGGCAGCCGGTATGAATTTAAAACTCCGGATACGAATTTTGTCAGCCCGCTGACGTTCACGATCGTGGACTACAGCTATGACAAGATCATCGCCCCGTTCGAGGTAGTCATCCCGATCGAGGAGGTTGGAGAGCAGTAAGAGTAGTTGTATCAGGCCGGGAAGCCTCCCGGTCTGATTGTCGTCCGGATGCTACGCCGTCCCGTCGACGCTTGGGCAATGCGACAGCACCTCGATTATCCCTACCCTGTTACCCTCGATGTCCGTAAATTCGAAAAAAATGTTATCGCTATTTTCTTGAAGCTTACTTACCTGCACCCCTTTCGCCTGCAGCTTTCTGTATAACTCGCAAGCATCCGAAGCTTGGATTGTGTATACCCTGCTAAATAACCGAGACATTTTGGGTGTTTCTGCGAGAGCTATTCCTCCCCATTGCGGAAAATTGGAAGCCGCATATTTAATCGTATAATCATGTTCGTATGTATCGCTGTTATACCCGGCTCCACCCGTAAACGTCCATCGTCTGAAGGCAAGATCGAAAGTATCGCCGTACCAGTCTATGACTTTGTCGATTTCTCTCACAGCCAGAAACGTCGCACATACGGCGATATTCTCATCTTGGTCGATATGGCCGGGGACTTCACTGCCGACAAGCCCGATTCTATTCCCATCGGGATCAAAAAAATCAAAACAGTGGAAACCGTCCGTAATGGACGATTTGGATACCCTTACCCCTTTTTGGATCAGCTTGGACAGCGATTTGACCATATTACTGGATTCTAAATTAAATGGAATATGCGCATAATCATTAAGCTGAATCGACTCCGTTACTATAATACCGCTATGATTTCCAAAGTTGATTTGGGCTGTCTTCTCTTGGCGCTTTTCGATGTCCACATCGAAGATACGATGAAACCAGGCTATCGAGCGTTCAAGATCCGTAACAGGCAAATAGATGTCTTTCATACGCAGCAGACTCACAGTTTTTCCCCCGATCAACTCCGGTTCTGCACCGCAACAATAGAGTTCATACACTCCAATATTTGCTGTACGCGATGTTCTCCCGCCGTCTCTGCCACAACGCGGAATCCGTCAGACAGATTCGGCCGGCGGACCGTATTATGAGCGTCGGTCGCCAACGTATGCACATGATCGTGCTTAAGGAGCCAACGTCCGAACGCTTCGGCTTCTGTGCCGTTTTTCCCGAGCAGACTATCAGCCGTCACTTGCGTCCAAGCGCCGAGAGCAATCAGGTTTGTTAACAGCTGTGCGTTATCCCTGAAAAAAGGGTGCCGTTCCGGATGCGGAATAATGGGTGTCGTCCCTTGCTCCAAAAACCATTTCACCACTTGCTCCGTATCTTCGCTATACCCGCACCATCGCTGCTCCAGCAGCACGAAGCGACGGGCGGCATCCAAGTAGAAGAAATGATTCCGGTCGGCATGCTCGTAAACATATGCCGCGCTCTCCAGCCTCACTTCGCTGCCCGGGGAGACCGTAACAGCTATCCCTTGCCGGTCCAGCTCCCGCTGCAACCGTGCGATTTTATGCAGTTGAACGGTTCGTTCGGTCATGAAGCTGCTGCAGAAATGGGGTGTGGCGATAATATGCCTTATCCCGTCTTCATAAGCAAGACGCGCCATTTCCACGGATTCCTCAAAAGTCTTGGCCCCATCGTCAATCCCGTCCAATAGGTGACAATGAATATCGATCATTGCATGAACCTCCTTGAGCGCCGCGGACTTGGCCGGGCTTCACCTGGTTGAAATATATCAATTATATATCAAAAAGCGGACCCGCGACGGTCCGCTGACGTTATTTTATCGGTAACACCGGTTCTAAACGATGGATCCCGCGCGGGATTCTAAGTATCGTTCGGATTACGATCTCAGCCAACACCGGAAGCAGCAGCATAGTCCCGTACACACCGATCGTATAGCTGGTCGTATACGCCACGCCAAGGGGCTACGCGGGCTGCCGGGCGGCAACCTGCATAAGCCCCTCTGCTATCCGTATTGCTCCTTATTCGATCGGCGCATACACGGCAATTGCGAGTTTCCCCTCGACTCCGTCGCGCGCAAACGTATATTTCTCCAGTATCATCGCCTCTTTGTTAACCTTCATGCCATGTTCTTCCCGATATTGTTGAATCACTGCATACGGGTCCGGTTCGAATGGATATACCCCGTCGTACTCCGCCAGCAAATACGGGTGGGCCGGTATCGAGAAGCCCATCATGCCTTCGGGAATATGATCCAAGCTGCTCACCTGCAAGCAATAGAAGTAAGTGAACATCACTTCGCAATTGTACCAAGGCGCGTAAAACTCATCCCGGTTCACGGCGTTTGGGATTTCGTCCAGCCTGCGCTTGAACTCCGCTTTATTGCGTCCGATTTTGCCGAAATCTCCATGCTTGAACGATACATTTACCGGAATGCCGATCATGAGCAGCTCGGGCAGCTCCACCCGCTTCACTTCAAGGCTATTCTTTGCGTTTTCCATTTCCCCACCCTCATTTCTTCGGTCTATGTTCTTAACCGGCGGTTCGTTTCATATGCAGCATCACAGCCAAGATCGAATGTTTTACTAGATGCTTCTCGAACTCCGGATTATGTACCGGCGACGCCGTCCGCCGATCCAGCCAAGGCGTTCTCACCGGAACTACAATTCGATCCGCCGTATGCGGCGCCAGTTCCTTCCTCAGCTTCTGTCTCGCCCTGCGGATTCTGCTGTCGATCGTGTTCGTCGATTCTTGTGTCATCGCGCTGATTTCTTTGGCGGTATAGCCCCGCAGGTCGTGAAGGATGACAGCCGCCCGGTGAGGCCGGTCCAACCGTGACAAGGCGTTTCCTAGCAACAGCTTTTGCTCCTTGCGTATGTAATCGTCTTCAAGAAGAAACGGATCGGCGCCAACATCACACCGGTCATGCAGTATAGACGGCTGCCGCCTTTGATAACGGAGCCAATCTATTGCCGTACGCTTCGTCATGGTATACAGCCAAGAATACGCTTTATGACTGTTTTCCAGAGCACTCAGCTTGCGGAATGCTTTGATGAAAACCTTCTGTGCAATATCTTGAGCCGCATACCCATCGCGAACGATCCGGTAAGCGACCGATATCACCACGTTATGGTACAGTCGGAACAAAGCGACGAATGCATCCTCATCGCCGTTCCGGGCACGACAGGCAAACCGCTCGTCCGAATGCATGGCTTTCCCCCTTTCGAAATTACAGACGATGAAATCAGCCCATTCCGTGCAAGCATGCGAATATTATTTTTGGGGCTCGAACACGAAGTACCAGAACAACGCAATTTCGTCACTCTGTGCATGAATCCCTTGATACAGCCGCAAATCAAACCCGCCTAATACAAAACCGCATTTTTCGTAAAATTTGCATGCACGAACGTTATTGTTCTGCGTCTCCAGCATGATTCCGGGCATCCCGCCGGCTTTGGCCCATCGCTTCGCCTGTTCGATCAGCCTTCGGCCTATGCCGTGTTTTCTATAGGACCGATCTACCGCAATATCTTCTATATAGGCGTACTTGTTCCAATTCCGTCTCAATTGGATACGGCCGACCGCTTGATTGCCGACGAAAGCCAAGTATATGATTTGATCCGGGTTATCGATGTAATCCGAATACAAGATATCGTCGTTCTCTTCGGTTTCCTCATCCAAATAGCTTTTCTCGTAGGCGGGAATCTGCTTCACAGTGTAACCGATTCTCCGGTGTATTACAGAGAGGACAAGCATAGAGTCGACGGTGAAACTGCTGTCAAAGCGGATATCGCTTGTCGGGTCTCCGGCCGTTATCTCCCTAATCGTAATCTCCATCCCCGCTCCCCTTCCCTGCCGTCAAACTCAACTTATCATACCGTTTCGCTTCAGGACAAGGAAACATTTGGAACACCCCCTCCCGGACACATTTATTCACATCCCCTTATGAATCGCTTATACTTGAGGTTATGCTAATTTCATATCACACAACATAGAGAAAGAGGACATCATGAACAGGAATACGTCAAAACGCATGTACGTCCCGCTGCTCGTCGTCTTCGCGCTTCTCCTGCTGACGTTCGGATCGGCTGCGCCATTGGTGACCGCCGCAAGCGAACCGCCAAAAGCGGCCAAGAAGCTCGTCATGGGGACTTCGCCCGACTACCCGCCTTACGAAAGCGTAGACGCCAAAAAGAACGGCGAAATTGTCGGAATGGATATCGACATCGCCAAGACGATTACGAAGCAGCTCGGGTATGAGCTGGAGATCGCCAGCATGGACTTTAATGGCCTGATTGCCGCCCTTCAGGCGGGGCGGGTCGATTTCGTCATGTCCGGCATGTCGGTTACCGATGAACGCAAGCAGAGCGTAGCCTTCTCCGACAGCTACTACACCGCCCGCAATACGATCGTATCCCGCAAGGACCACGCATTTGAAACGGCGGACCAGCTATCCGGTAAGCTCGTCGGGGCGCAGCTCGGCTCGATTCAAGATCTGTTCGCGGAGACGATCGCCGGAGCCAAGCTGAAGAAGCTCAATAAAATCGCGGACCTCATTCAAGAGCTGAACTCCGGGCGGATAGACGCCGCCATTGTCGAGGATGCCGTCGCGATCGAAATGGTAGGCGCGAACCCCGGCCTCGTCATGAACTTCCTGCCTGCCGAAGGGAATGATAACGGTTATGCGATCGCTTTCCCGAAGCAGAGCGGACTCGTGGGCGATTTCAACCGCGTGCTCGGACAGATGAAGGCAAACGGACAGCTGCAGCAGATCGTGGATAAATGGTTCGAACGTAAAGAAGCCGCCCCTGCGGAGCAAGCCGACGGTCTGAATATCGATCTTCGCGTGTTGCAAGGGTATGTGCCTTATATTCTCAAGGGCGTCTATGTGACGCTGCTGTTCACCCTCGTCTCCGCCTTGCTGGGACTATGCTGGGGAGTCGTCCTCTCCCTGTTCAAAATATCCGGCATCAAGCCGCTGCAATGGTTCGCCACCGCCTATACTTCGGTATTCCGCGGAACGCCGCTGCTCGTCCAGCTGACCATTATCTATTATGCGACTCCGCAGTTGACCGGCTTCGATATTCCCGCTTTGCTCGCGGCAGGGCTAGCCTTCGGGTTGAATTCGGCAGCTTACTTATCGGAGACGATTCGCGGTGGCATTATGGCGGTGGACAAAGGTCAGCGGGAGGCTGCGATCGCCCTCGGCATTCCGTACCGCAAAATGATGGTGCGCATTATTTTCCCGCAGGCGCTTCGCCATATTTTGCCGGCGCTGGTGAATGAATTTGTCGCGTTGCTGAAGGAGTCCTCGCTCGTGTCCGTCATCGGGGTGACCGAATTGATGCGCCGTGCCGATGTCGTCCGAGCCAGCACCTTCCGCGCCTTCGAAGCGCTGCTGCTCGTAGCCGCGATCTATTACGTGCTCGTACTCGTCCTCACATCTCTTGCTCGCATGCTGGAAGGGAGACTGCGCCGCAGTGATTAAAGTAACGGATTTAACGAAATCGTTTGGCAAACATCAGGTGCTCCAGGGCATCTCGACCGAGGTGGAGAAAGGAGAAGTCGTCGCTCTAATCGGGCCATCCGGCTCCGGCAAATCGACCTTCCTGCGCTGCCTGAACTTGCTGGAGACTCCGACCTCCGGTACGATCGCCATAGACGGAGTGGAGCTGACGAATCCGAAGACGGATATCGCTAGCATTCGTCAGCGGATCGGCATGGTGTTCCAGCACTTTCACCTGTTCCCGCACATGACCGTGCTGGATAATATTACTTTCGCCCCTATCGAGGTCAAAGGGATGTCTGCCGAAGCCGCGCGAACCAAAGCGCATGAGCTGCTCGCACAAGTCGGTCTTGCCGAAAAAGCGGACAGCTATCCTTCGCGGCTGTCGGGCGGACAGAAGCAGCGTGTCGCGATTGCCCGAAGCCTCGCCATGGAGCCCGATATTATGCTCTTCGACGAACCGACCTCGGCGCTCGATCCCGAGATGGTCAAAGAGGTGCTGAATGTCATTCGCAGCCTTGCGAACAGCGGCATGACGATGCTGATCGTCACCCATGAGATGAAATTCGCCAGAGAAGCCGCGAATACGGTTTATTTCCTCGATCACGGGAAGCTCGTCGAACGGGCGACGCCGGAGCAATTTTTCACCCGGCCGCAGAGCGAGCGTGCCGTCCGTTTTCTGGAGCAGGTGTTATAAGAACGCGTACAACCCACCTCTAGGTTAGCAGCCGAAGGTGGGTTTTTGCTATACCGCTATTCACAGCCGTGCGCTTGGACCGATTGGAATCATCAGACGATAAGATACAAGATGGCCTGGCGTATACCGGTTGAGAGCTCGACCCAACGGAGTGAACCCGTACCGTTCCAGCATCCGCAGAAGCCTGAAGCACTCGGTACTATCTTCCGCCGTACTTTCCATGGCCGCAAATAAGGTCGGTTCCGTCATTTCGGTGACCGCTCCGGCTGGAATACGTTCGATAGCGCCCCGATGGAACCGGAAACCGACTTCGCCGACCATCCGGTTCCCTCTTGCTTGCCTGACCCTGACGAAGCATTCCGTCACAGGTCCGACCCCCCATTCGGCTACAGTCGCGGCATCTTGCTCGATACATTTTGCGAATGGATGGATACACCTCTCGACCGTATGCTCAAACCACACGACGACCCCCGGCTCATCCCAGCTAACCAAGTATATAACCGGCCCCGCCGATTGGAGGCCACCTAAATATTGCGAAGCCGAGCGCATGAGTGCAAGGCGGTTTTCCAAATCCCGCTGCCACCCTGCAAGCAATCCCGCTTGTTCTTGCTTGTCCGCGCTCATAAACCGGCGAATCTCTTGCAAGCTTACTCCCGTTCGACGGAGGGAATGAATCATTAGCGCCTGGGCAATTTGATCATCCGTGTAGACGCGGTATCCATTGTCCATTCGGCCGCCAGGGGGAAGCAAATTTTTGCGATCGTAGAAACGCAATGTAGTTGGCGGCAGCCCGGTACGGATAGAGAATTCCTGGACAGTCATGCCCACAGGCAGGCCCCCCTGCTTTTCTTCAAAATATCCATACATTGATGCGATTACCGTCCGGATCGAACACATAATACGAAGCCCAGCTTGACGGATCGCCGTTTATCTCCGAAGTTGTTGCGCCCAGTTCGATAAATCGGCTGTGTGAACGAATGAAATTGTCCGCCCCTCGCACGAGGAAGTACAAGCGCGCCGCCGGATTCGTCTCCCGGTAAGGCTCATCTTCGGGGATTTGCTCCAACCATGCCAAGTCGATACAGCCCTCGTAGGAATGATGAGCTTGAAGCAGAGCGAACTGTTCTCCGACAGCGAATGCCGAACGCTCCATGCCCATATGATCCCGGTACCATCGTACAGCACGATCTATGTTTCGTACGCCAAGGCGGATCGGTGTCGAATCGAACGAAATAATCCGCGAATCCGGGAATTTGCCGTTCCATTCCGGGTGGACGATCAAGGTTAATCTCAAACCGCCGCCTGCTTGGATATCGAATGTCTCGCGGCCGTCCGGAAGCGTCGTTCGTTCTCCGTAACGAATACCATGTTTCTCGAAGTATTCGAGATTTTTATCCAGATCCGCAATTCGGAAGCACACTCGGCAATGTCCGTCATAACGGCTCTGGTGCTCCTCATTCGCCCAAGTCGTAAAGTTGGCATGTCCGCCGCCCGGCATGACGAAAGCCGCCCTTTTCGAACGATCATTCAAATTTTCGTGCAGAAAAGTCCAGCCCATGTGCCGATCGAACCATTGTATCGCTTCTTCATATTCGTCCCATTGCAGCATCATGTCGCCGCCGTCAAACTCGAATTTTACCGACTCCACCTGCACCATCCCCCATCATTCGTTGTAAGCCCAGTATAAGGGTTACACTTGGTGCAAGGTCAATCCGGAATTCCGGATGAACTTCAACGACCAAAAAAGCCCAGCGAGTCCCCTTGCTGCGGCTAAATTTTGCACGCTCTAATTCAATTCTCATTGATATAGTCGACCCAGACATGACCTTCCGGAAATTGCTTGTTTAACGAAGCTTTAAGCCATTCCTTCGCCTGCGGTGTTAGTAACGGATAAACCGTGAGAAAGTCTTGATGATCTTTTTCTCTGATTTCCGAACTGCCGCCCTTGTACAGAAGCTGAATCTCTGGTTTTAAATACGGGATACCTTCTTTGGTCCGTGCTATTACATCCGTTCGCGGTCTGCGGATAGATTTTTCCCTGCCGTAAACCCAGGAATCTTGATTCACATCTACCAGCATGATTTGGAAAGCCCATGGAGAGCTATTGTCTTTAGTGACCCATATATCCTTAGTAACGGTGAGAAACTCCCCTTCTTCCCAACGAGCTAGCTTTCCTTTTTCGGCTTTGTATAGCTGCCATTCCTTCGATATATATTGGAGTGCGGTTAATTGTTCATCGCGCAATAGGGTTACGTCTATATCCTCGTGTTTCCTCGACTGCTTGCCGCAATACAAGTCCAATGCCCAGCCTCCGGCGATATACCATGTTACCGGGATTTCTGCGAAAATCGCGACTATTTCAGGCACGGATAAAGGCGTCCAGTTATAGATGTCCGTCCTCAACGTCTTCCCCCTTATCATTTCAGCCTGTTTGTTTCCAGAATCGGAACCAAAATGTCGGCACTATATTTGCTCTCTTCTTCCCCGAATCGAAAACTTTCAAGAGCAAACAAATTCGGATTGCTCTCCATTCCGTTCTCGCTTAAATAGGTATGTATAAGTCTGTAAGGGTCTTCGTCCTTGGATCTTGCTTTTGCATATCGGCTGCTTGGCACCGTAAACCCGATCATGCCGCTTGGAATCGTATCCAGTACAGAAACTTCCATGCAATACAAATATGTGAACACAACTTCGTTAGCGAAATGAAGACATACATACTCATCCGCCTTCACCACGTGTTGAATCTCGTTTCGGCTTTCCTCGAAAAATCGTTTGGCCTCGCCAATACCCGCTACGTTTTGAAAGGAACAGGTTATGGGTACTCCGACAAATTTTCTCTCTTCCAGCCTCACTAACTGAACCGGAGCATTGCTCGTCTTCCTATTCTCCATATTCCGATCATCCTCCTTATATCCTTTAATTACTTGTAAAGCTTTGGGGATGACGCTGGGCTTATACCCATCGAAATTTCGATCATGCTTCGTATTTGGATTCAAGTAAAAACCTCCTTGCCCTGAAGTCCCTATGTCATAAATTTACCATACTCTTTCTGAAGCGGTGTGTCATTTTTTATCATTATAAGCTCTGATCGATCAATGCACGCGCTTGTTTTACCCTATCTATTGTTTTCTCTTCTACTGCCCAAAACCGATTCCCATACGGATCGCAAAACATCATTATAGGTTCACCTCCACCTCCATAGGGAATAATCTCACCGACGGCTACACCGCTTTTAATTAACTCTGAACGTAATTCCTCGATATTATCTGTAGAAAATTGCATGCTGTAATGCGGACAAAACTCTTCTTAAGCATGGGCGACGACGTGGCATTTTTACAATGTTGATTCCGCGTGGTTGTTGCAACTGTTTTCAACCAATTCTTGTTTGCAAGCTGTTGAATGAAAAGCCCAAAATGGGCCGCAACAGGTCACCTACTCACCACCTGTCACAGCCCTCCGACCCGCGTCCGACGCGGCCTTTCAGCTCTTACTCTTCTCCAGTCGCAATCGGATTCCCCTCAAAACTAATCCAATCGCTCCAACCATACAGCTTGACGTTTGGGATGCCCGCTTCCACCAACGCGAGGAGATGTGGGAGAGGATTGCTCTACATTTTTTTGAGCATCAGCATGCGTACAATAGACGAGGCAGCCTCCGCGCGTGTCGATAGCGCTTGCGGCGCGAATTTTTCGATCGGCTTGCCTCCGACGATGATGATACCGGTTTCTTCGGCCGTGTTGGCCGCGGCTCTCGCCCAGTTCGGAATTTCGCCGTCGTCCGCGTAACCGGTCTGTTTCGCCTCGTTCGTCCCCATACCGTATGCCCGCATGACCATCGTAATCATTTCCGCGCGGGTAATATTCGCGTTCGGTCGGAAAGTGCCGTCGTCGTAACCGCTGATAATGCCTAGGTCTACCGCTTGTGCTACCTGCTGAACCGCCCACGTTCCGATGCTGTTCTTATCCGTAAAGTGAAGATCGCCGCCATCCGATTCCGGCTTCAATCCGTTCATAAGCATAACCGTAAATTCGGCGCGTGTTATCGTACCGTCCGGTTTGAACGATTGGTCCGGATATCCATTGACGATGCCTTGCGCCCTCGCCAGCGATAGCTCCGCATTCGCTTGGTGACCGTCAATATCCGTCAAACCGGACACGACGGTTACGACGCATGCATTCGTATACCCGCCATCCTGCGTAGTTACGGTAATGGTCGCCTTACCTGGCGATTTGGCCGTAATGTTTCCGGTTCTGTCGACGTCGGCCACTTGCGGATTGTCGCTGCTCCAGGTAACGTTCTGATTCGTCGCGTCGACGGGAGCGACGATCGCCGTAAGCTTCCGGCTTGTTCCCGTGACTAACGTCACGTCCTCATCGCTGATATAAACAAAACTTACAGCGATTTTATCCGGGCCGCCACCTGTGTTGCCGCTGATTTGTTTGGCGCCGTTTTCCTGCTCCAGCTGCAATTTCTTCGCAAGGTTCAATGCCGTTTCGCGCTGTAAGATGAGTTGCTGCAGTTTCCCTAGGTCGAGCTCGGACTGTTCGTCCGGATGAACCCGGACAATCGTGGGATCGATAATACGGATATCTGCTCCGAGATTGGGCTGGACCAGCTCCATATCGGAAAATCCGCTCACCGTTACGACACAAACGGCGGTAAATTGCCCGTTATCCGTCTTCACGGTTATTCGCGCGGTGCCGGGCGATTTGCCGGCTACGCGGCCGTTGTTGTCAACATCGGCTACTTCTTTGTTGTCGCTGCTCCACGTCACTTTCTGATTGGCCGCGTTGGTTGGCGAAATCTTCGCTGTGAGTGTCCCGGTCGCGCCAACTCGCAAGGACATGGCGGTTGTGTTCATCTTTACGCCAGATACGGCTATCTGAATAAGGTCGCTGACGTTGTTCGCGTAAGATTTCAGGAAATTATAATCGGCTCCAATGGTCGAAATCGGTGCGGTGAGATCGACTCCGAGCAAAGCGGACGGTTTGAGCGGCACCGTCGTAATCGCGATGACATTTAAGGTTCCAGGCCGAAGGTATTCCGGCAAGTCATTGTTCTCGATAATCGGCGCAACGGAATAATGGTATATCGTGCTTTTATTAGGATTCGTTTGCGTATCGAGGTAACGAAGAGGGCCGATTCGCTCCATCGTATCTTTTATCGTAAAGACTTTGGTTCCGTCCGGACCGGAACGGGTGATTTGGTAGTAGGACTCCATGTTCGAACGATCGTTCCAGGTCAACGTGACGGAACCATCCTTGTTCGGTACGGCAACCAAATCGGTCGGGTCGCCCGGCTGCAAAACTTTATAAGGCCCGATTATTTTCTCGGAGTAGGTCTTCGACCCGATCAACGGCGAGAAGTAGGCGCTGGCGCGAATTTTGACCGATACCAGTCCCGGATCGATCGGCAGTACAAAATACTTGTACCATAATGCACCCGTTGTGACGGTAATCGGCAGGTCGATCCAGGTTGCGCCGTTATCGGCGCTGTACTCATATTTGACATACTCGACCGAAGTTGTGAACGCTTTGTCTGATTCAATGACAGGGTAGTATTCTTTGCCCGCGATTAAAGTGGAACCGGCATCCAAAATGTAGAAGCGTGTAATCTGGGCGGCAAAAGCGTTTTGCGCCGGCCAAATGGCCATCAATAGCAACATCATGGCGAGAAACAATCCGGTTTTTTTGGCTGTCACCATAACGGCACCCTCCTCTCGGATTTCAAATAAACTATCGTGACCAAAGCCTCCCATTAATGCTCGAAAGATGGACCAACCCGTAGATAAAACATCGGTCGGATTCGCCTGGTGCAATCTGGATCATCTGGGGATTTCTCATACATTAACCTTAAATTATTTCACCATTCAGTCAATAGCCGAGTGGATCTATAGCCGAAAGACCCGATTTTGTCGTCATTTGGTGATTTATGTAAATCCCCGGCAATCCGCTTGGCAAAAAAACACTCTATGTCCGGCATCTGCGGCGGAACCTTACTGCTTTCTTCGACTTGGGTTTGCGAGTCATTGAACGGAAGTCAAAAAGGCTGCTACAGCCTGCCTCCCGGCAACCCGTCACAGCCCCCAAGCCCGCGTCCCACGTGGGGTTCCTCCGTTTTTACTCTTCCCCCGTAACGATCGATTGTCCTTATAGCTGATCCAATCGCTCCAGCTTCTTTTGCCGCAAAATCGGTAGCCTGTTCCGTAATTATAATAGCGAGGTTACGAACTTCACCTCCGGAAAGCGGCTATCGGGTCCTTTCATTAAGATTCCGCCTTGATTTTTTAAATACATATCGAAGAAATCCAGCATATAGGCATTGATAACGGAGTTCGCTCTTTCGGGCGCAATCTTTCCTGTAATGCCGAGCATTTTGAAAATCGGAGAAATGAACTGTACGTCGGAAAAATTCAAATGCTCCGTATTGTCGATATAGAGGAATTGTCCCCCTGCGGCAACCGTTTCGCGCATCCGTTCAAGCTCTAACTTTTTGTCTTCCGTTACTTGATCCATCCACTCTCTTGTGTTGCCCATACGGTTAAGCTCTGCATCCGTGTAGACCCGGTTATCCATCACCATTTTTAAGTTTTCGAATCCGCTTTCCGAGTTCATGAACAAAAACGGCTTTCGCAGACCCTCTCTGTCACGCAGTCGATAAAGCCCTCCATCAATGTCTATTCCAACCGCGATACGCGGGTCGTAAGAAGCGTCATAGGCCGTCGCTCCGCCGATGGAATGACCGAACACCCCGACATGGCCGAGATCAATCCTCCCTTTTAGCTGACTTGGAATGTGCCCCGATTGGATCAGCTCGAATTGGTCCAGCGCAAACGCCACATCGTCGGTTAACACTTTTCCCAACTTGTCGCGGTTTCCGCTTTCCGTCCGGTAATCATGGTCGGGCGAGAATAAGTCGTTGGTTGTGCTGGTCGTGATTCGACCGTCCGGAAACTCGGTTGCAAATGTATTGTAGGTGTGGTCGATCACTGCCACGATATATCCGTGACTCGCGAGATTTTCGGCTTGCGACGTGTGGAGGAACCTGGAGGAACCGAAGCCGGGATTCGCAAGGATCAGCGGGTATGAAGTCTGTGCCGAAGAGAGTTCGGCCCCCGAATAAGCATGACTGGATACGTACTTCAGGTGTTGAAAAGTAAACCCGGGAAGGCCGTAGTTCGCCGCCATATAACGTAAAATCCGGGTATCGGGGATAATGGGAGCGTACTTGCCGGTGCCAGCTTGAGCCGGATACCATACCTGAACCATCAATTCCCTCTTGCCTGTCGCGGTTTTGCCAAATGTCTCCTCCCGGCTTGGATCGACGAAATGAAAGACTTGCGTGCCTACCTTCAACTCGCCGACTGGCGCCGGAGGGTCGAATACGGGAAACACATAGAGGAAGCATGCCGTTGCGATTAGCCCAATCACGATAAAAAGGCGGCCCAGCACCCTACGGATTCGCGAGGCAGGCCGAACGGCTTTCTGCGTTATGAAAACGTCTGTAAGCGAAAGCATAAGCATCAGGATCGTAAATCCGTATAAAAATAAAAGCTGAACCCTGTATCCTTCGACAAGCAAATGTATCAATAAAAAAATGGAGCCGGCTCCGCTTGTCAGGAGCAAAGCTGATCTTCGGATACGTTGATTGAAAATGAACAGGAGTGCCAACAAACAAGCACTTGAAAAGAATAGCAGCATTTCAAAAAGCCTCACGCCAACTCCCCCTAAAAAATAATCCTATCAATGAATTAGTTTATAGGGGCAACTAGGTTGATACCATTGATCTAGATGACAATTTCTTACACTCTTGTAAGGTTGCGCGACATCACCGTTAAATGTCGAACACAGCATGTCATCCACCTGTGGCCATAGTACGGTCTGAAGGCGACCGCCTAGTATCATGCGAACGGCGATCAGTTGCTTCCCACCCTCATCCAAAAAGTCCAGCAAGCAGCATATGACATTTCGATAGGCTGTTTTGAGACTGTCGATTACTTACTTAGTAGCGAGCCTACAACAAACAGGGCCGTCTCGATCCTCATCTAAAATAACTTGGAGACGGCCCTGTTTATACGATTATTCCACCGGTACGACGGTTGTGCGATATATTTTGCTGAACGAAAGGTTCATACAATCGATATCGAATATTTGCAGCGGGATCGCCGCAAGATTTTTCGGCAGCCAAACCTTGCGAATCTCCTCGCACAATCGCGTAGGTTTGTTCTTTTCGACGAAGAAATCAAGCAAATCTTATCGAATATAAATCCGCGTCGCGCATCCGCGCGGTCAATACTACTTCTTTGTCTGCAAATTTTGCAAGCTCACCCTTATCAAAGGTTATTACTCGGTCAATGGAATCACCGAAAATCTCGCAGCTTTCAAGTGTTTCTCCCGTGGACGACCGCAAAGTGAAGTATATATAACCCCGTGCCGATGTCGAAAAGTTAATCCGCATCTCACCGCTTGTAAAGGTAAACGGCTTGGTGGTTATTACTTTTTCGGTATAACCAGCGTGCAGCGAAACGAACCCATCGCAGCGTATGGTATACCGCCACAATTGTGCCGGCACACCCATCCAATGATTGTCATAACTGTATAACGACAACTCGGGCGGTTCGCCTTCTACAAGGGGAGGCGTTTCGATAAGCCCGCGTGCCGGAAAGCAGTCGCCGTAAACCCAATTCGAACCGTTTTCCTTACCGGGGCGCATAAAAGCCTCATCATACCGCGTAAAATTTAAACCGTCGCGGGAAACCATAAATACGCAGTCCGTAACCGCAAGTCCGTAGCGCTTGTGTATCTTCATGCGTTCAAGACGTTTTTCTTTTCCGCAAAGCTGCTCAAAACTGCCGCTCCATTCGGGGCGTTCCACATATCTCGACGGAAAACCTATATACATATGCGGTGCGCGGACATACGGCGAAACGCAGTTTGTATAAAGCGGATAATCCTCCGAGTCTCCAAAACAAATCGGTTCGGAGTCGCTCCATTTTTTGCCGTCTTCTGACCAAATGTAACGTATATCGCGTATTCCGGCGTTCCAGTCGTCGCCTATGATATTGTGGAACCCGCGTATATATCCGCGATATATCCCCGCAAGCTCGTCCCAGAAAACAACGTTGAGAGAATCCATATATCCTTGTGTAGTGATAATATCCCCCATTGTAAAGTGAAGTCCGTCGGGGCTTGTGAACATTCGCAGCTCAATTCGCTGCCCAAACTGCGGATTATTATATTTTCCAACGCCTTTATATTTCTCGGACGCGGGAACGGCAGGGTTATCATCGCGGAAGACCATAAAGTTATCAAAATTGTTGGTATTTTTGTCCAAAATAATATTGTTCTCGCGCGAGCCTTCCCATTCGCAGATTCCGAGCGCAGGCTTTGTCCATGTAATTCCGTCGCGGCTTTCGGCATAACAAACACGAATACCATTCGTCGTGTGATCCTTTTTGTCGGGGCTAAACATCTGCCAGGCAAGATAGTACATCCTGTATATTCCGTTGTCATGTAAAATATTGTGGTAATTGCAACCGTCGCCCTCCCACGGTGCATCATGGTTTATTGCGATATCGCGGCGAGTCGGTTCATGCAAGCGGAATTCTGCTGTCGTTTTGGCATTGTCAATCAAATAGTCGTCGAAAAAGCATTCGCGTTTTGATGAAATGTTTATCATGTTATACTCCTTTATTGTCCTATATTTTAATTTTACCCATGAAGCTTTGTTTCTGCCGCAGAGCCATTTTCGGCCCACCATGTCGCATGAAAAAAACGCCGCTGTTCGTCCCTTACCGTTAGACCGATGTTTTTCTTTGAGATGGGTCCCGTACCGGTCAAGCAGATCACAACGGAATCATTGTAAAACGTCTCTTCATTCTCATCGGACCATCTCCCCTTATTGCTTCCCTTCATCATATCGATCCCGGCCCCGGACGCCGGAACAATTTCAACCTACCCCATCATCGGCAATCTTTTCAATCACAATATATTAAAATCGTTGCAGCGAGCGGCTTCCGGCCCCAAGTTCAACGAGTTGAATATTGTGATACAAAAAAATATCCCCCCTGCTTCATCATTTTCACGGGAAGTGAAAAAGCCGACAGTGTTTCCTGTCGGCATGCGAGTATGGACTGATCGTTCAGCTATCGGCGAGTTGCGGCTTTTTCTCCATGTTCCGCGTAACAACAGCTCTCTGTACTCGGAAGCAGTGATGCCGGTGTGCATTTTGAATACTTTGGCAAAAATAACTGTTGCTGTTGAAGCCTCTCGACTCTTACTCTTCTCCCGTCGCAATCGGGTTCTCACTGTAAGAGATCCAATCGCTCCAGCTGCCCCCGTATAGCTTCACATTGGTGAAGCCCGCTTCCGTCAAAGCCAGCACGTTCGGGCAGGCGGTTACGCCGGAGCCGCAATAGACGACGATCTCTTCATCCGGATTCAGCCCGGCGAAGCGCTCGCGCTGTCCTTCCGCTCGCTTCCAACGGCCCGCCTCGTCGAGTGATTGCTTCCAGAAATGGTTAACTGCTCCGGGAATATGGCCGGCCACCGGATCGATCGGCTCCTCGAGCCCCAAATACCGTCTCGGCTCCCGCGAATCGATAATCGTCGTGCCGGCTGCGCCGAGTCGCGACTTCACGTCCTCCATCGACAGCAGCATGTCCGGCTGTGGTACTGCGCGGAATACGGTCTCCGCCACTTTCGGCGTTTCCGTCGAGACCGGATGGCCGGCCGTTTGCCACGAGCCGAACCCGCCGTCCAGCAGCTTCACCTTGTCGTGCCCGACATAGCGCAGCATCCACCATAATCTCGAAGCCATCGCACCGCCTTGATCGTCGTATACGACGACCGTTTTCGACGAGTCGATGCCCGCTTGTCCGAGCGCTCTGGCAAACAAAGCGACGTCGGGAAGCGGATGCCGCCCCCCGTGCTCGCCGATCGGCGCCGACAAATCCCGCTCCAGATCGAAATAGACGGCGCCCGGTATATGCCCGCTCTCATAGGCCGTCCTTCCGGTATTCGGCTGGCCCAGCGCAAACCGGCAATCGGCGATGATGACGTTCGAGTCGTTCAAATGCTCCAGCAGCCAGCTAAAATCTACTATAGTTCCCATCCGAGATCGCTCCTCGCTATTTTTATTAGGCGGTCCGCTCTCGATTCCCGAAACGCCGACCGCTCCTTAATTGCAAAAGACCCCACATCCGTGGAGCCCCGTGGCGAAGCGGTATTCGGTACCTCTTAAGGTACCCAAGATTGCTTCCAAAAACGCCGGGGAACGTTCCCCGGCGTCTTCCGATCGTTTATACTTTAATGTCCAGAAAGCTGCTCAATCCGGACGGCTGCTGCATTTCCCGCATATTTTTGGCCGGATCGTTCTTGACTTCATTGATCTGCTGCTGCACAACTTGCTGGGCCGTGGATTTTCCCGACGAAATCGCCTGAACAATGATCCCTTCCACGCGGTTTCCGGCGATATTGAAGCTCATCCGACTATCCCTCCGTGAATTAAGCATTTTCCTTATCATACCATGCCGAGCCGCGCTTTTCTACGGGTATGGATAGGTCCAAAGCATCAAAAGAAAATGGCGGATAGCCATTTTTCCCCTCTTCTTCAATAGCTGATTAATGCCGCCATCAGAAGCCCGGTCGCCACGCTCAGACGGGATGCGAAAATACCGACGCTTACGTTGCCCTTCGGAATTTCCGACACGACGCGGAACGGCGTAACGAGCTCGAAAATATAAAACACGACGACTTGGAATATAATGCCCAGTATGCCCCACATCGCCAAGTCGAGCAAAGAAACCGAATGGAACACCGCCGACGCCAGCACCAAAGAGAGCCCGATCACTTTGCCTCCCAAATCGTGGGCGGCCGCCTTGGCCGCGTTGATTTTGCGCGGATCGTCCGTGTCGGCCCCTTCCCGGATCAGCTTGTATTCGTTATAAGGAGTCGTCACCATAAACGCCAAAATGCCGAAAAGCAGTATCGGCAGCGTCACTCCCAAATACGTAATAAAATTCAACAAGTTGGCCAACTGCTCGTTCATGTAAATCCTCCCCGCATCTACCCTGTAAATTCGCTGAATCTACAGTTATTCCGCATGCCCAGCGGACATAAGCATCTTGCGTTCCATTTGCCCCGTGTCCCGCCGTTCAGGATCGCTCCATTCCGACAGGGACGAAATAAGCGAGGTTGCCGGTTATGCGTCCCCCGGCGCGAGCCACGATGGCCGAAGCGCGACCCCCGATCCAGAACGAGCCCCAGAGCAGCCTTGCACCAGCCGTACCTCCCTCGCGGCGAACCGTTACGGTCGGCAGCTCGACGCGCTGCTGGTAAATCATCGGCTGCTCCCAGTACAGCGCCTCACCATCGCGCTCCAGAAACGTTCCGTCGGCTTCATACAGCGTGACCCCGCCGCCCTCGCGGCCCAGAATCGGCTTCGTCACATAAGCGCATCGTCCCTCGAAACGGTTCTCCATATAGGTCGGCAGCATATAGGACCGAATCGCTTCCCGCTCCGCTTCGTCGTAAAATTCGCCGGCTTCATACAAGTTCCAGATGAGCGCCTGCAGCGCTTTCGTCTGGGCGATCAGCGCGGACGGCGGGTTCAACACGGCCAGCTTGCGCTCCGCGATGAGGTCGAGCACATGAGACCCGGTCGGGTAACCGTCGGTATCCCGGTCTTCGGCCAGCTTCTCCATGGCGTGGAGCCGGTACAGCAGATCGATCGGCTCATGCTTGCCGTCCCGCAGCAGACACAGCCGGCCTTCGTATAGGCGCAAGTCGGCAAGCGCGGCGAACCTCGCTCCTTCAAGCCCCGACTGCCGCATGAGATAACGGGTTGTTCCCGCGTCTTCTTCATGCCAGTCCAAGGCGCTGAAGACGATGCTCCCGGTCCGGTATCCGTCAAGCCGGTATGCCTCCACCGCTTCACGGAAAGCTTCCCCGATATGCGCCGCCATCCCCTCATTCGGATCGGCCATTCCGTACTCCGCGGATATGCGGCCATTCACATGGTACGCTTCGACGATGCTGGTAGGCGTATCGGCATTGAATTCGAGCATCTTCAGCCCTTCATCCGTCCAAGCAAAATCGAATCGCCCGATTACCGTCGGCAATTGCTCGGATACCGCGATACGGACCGCACCCCAGGTAGCCTCCGGCAGCCCGAGCTCTTCGAACAGCTCTTCCCCGCTTTGCCTGACGATCCGAACCGTCCGCGTAAATACCGCTCCGAGCCGCTCCGTCGCCTCCGCAATTTCCCGGCGTTCCCGTTCGGAGATCGGCAAAATGGTCGCGAGCGCGTATTCTTCGTCGTACATCCGGTCCCACGTGAACAGCCCTTCTTCGCGAAGCGGCCCGTACAGCCGCTCCCTCCACGCTTCGTAACCCAACAGGCTTCCTCCCTTTCCTTGCGGCATCAGCTGCTGCTGGACCCCGATGAGCTGCCGATGCCGCCCTTCGACACCCCGCTGGATATGCCGGATGAAGCTTTATAACTCCCGTCGGACTTCGACACGCCGCTTCTCGGGTATACTTTGCTTCCGTTCACATAATAATAGCCGCTTCCGCCTCCGCCGCCTGCCACACTGCCGTCGTCATCGCAATACCCGTCGTCGTTTCTGTCCCAGCAGTCCCCGGCGGACGCCTGGCGGCTGCCGCATCCGGGCGCGGCGATCAAAGCCGCCGCAACGAACAAACTGACAAGCTTGCGGGTTTTACCGCTCTCCCCGCCCAAAGCCACTCCTCCTTGCCGTTTCGTGTTGAACATCAGGACACCGGCTCCGCATAATATACGTACACCTTCCGGTCTTCGTCGACTTCCGCCGACGTCTTCTCCCATTCGACTCCGTCCCACATCAAAAAGTCGCTTTGCAGGTGAAGCAGCGCGTCGTCATCGTCTTGGAACTGGTACACGTGAATGACCGGGTAGTGGGAAGTCCCTTCCCTATATTCCCTGAGCTCGATCCGAATTCCTCCCCGGAAGCCCGGAAGCCCCGTCCCGACCGTCGACGCCTGTTCGTCCTCCGCCACCTTCACATAAATGACGTACGTCCTCGGCTCGATCGCGCATGACGTCTTCTCGTATACGACACGGTCCTTTACCAAATAGTCGCATGCGAAACGCAGCGAGATTTCGTCCTTATCGATAAAATCGTAGTAGTACAATACCGGAAATCCGCGTTGCTCATCGAACAGCCTATACTCGAGTCTGGCCATCGAAGCCCTCCTTTTCATACCCAAGCTAACGATATATACGCACTTAATTGAAAAATGGTTCCCATTTTCCGTAAACTTTTCGGTACAATGGGAATACATGAAAAGGAGGCGGTAGCCAAATGGAACAATCCGAGCCAAAGTGGCTGTTCGTTCCGATGGAGGAGGAGCACGGCAAACAAATCTGCTTATGGCGGTATCCCGAACCCTACTCCGTCTTCAATTGGTCCCCTTGGAAGGAGCTCGAAGCGCGTTCCGAGGAATTCGGGGATCCCGGGATCCGCAAGGAACAGTTCGAAGCGGTTCTGGACGATACCGGGGAATTGTGCGGGTTCGCTCAGTTTTTTCCGCTGGTCGGATGGACGCGTCTCGGCCTCGGACTGCGTCCCGATTTATGCGGACAAGGACTCGGACCTTCCTTCACGGGCGCTATCGTCGGCCGGGCCATGCAGCGGCAGCCGCAGAACAGAATCGATCTGGAGGTATTAACCGCCAATGTCAGGGCGAAGCGTGCGTATCTCAAGGCAGGCTTCGCGATCCGCGACACCTATGTCCGGAATACGCCTACAGGACCCGACGAGTTCCACTGCATGGTTTATGAAGGCGGCCCAAGGCCGACTGTGGTATAATAAAAGCTTACAATAATCATTTTTCGAACGATAATAACGGGATTTTCGAATCGGAGCTGATGGAAGCCTATGCTGAAAACGCAAATTACCCGTGAAGAGCTCGAACGGCTCGGCGAAGAAATACGCCGCCACTTCGAGCTGCATACCGTCGAACGCGGGCTCGAATTCCAGCAGAAAGGGTACGTGTACAATACCGAGGTGCTGCCTGGCCGGGCCATCGTGTCCAAGGTTCAAGGCGGCGAGGTATACGACGTCAAGCTGGATCTCGACTTCTTCGGGTTGAGCGAATGCAGCTGTCCTTATGAAGGGTGCTGCGAGCATATGGCTGCCGTGTTTTTTTACGCCTATTCGGCATACGCCAGGCCGGATTTTTTCGTAAAAGATTGGAAGCTGAGGCAGGAAGAACCCCGCGTCGCCCGAAGCGGTTCGAAGCTTCACCGGCAAACCGCACTGCTCCCTTCCGCTCAGCCCGCCACCGTCTCCTTGAAGGAAAGCGCCGCGCCGGAGGAATGGTTCGCCCATATTGAGCGCGAGTTCGCCGCCTTCTCCGAACGGCATAACCAGTGGAAGTACGATATCGAGGAGTATTACAGCGCGGCCGTGCAGACGGCTATCCGGCCGTCTACCTGGTGGCTGCCGGGGACGAAGAAGCTGCTGACGGCCATGGGCCTGTTATATGCGCTGCAGAAGCTCGAGCGAGACTACGATGCAGGAGGACAGGGAACCGCTCCCCGCCTTCTGAACTATAGAGAAACGGCCGAAATGCTGGAACGCCGGCTGGAGGAAACCGCGGACGAGATCGATGCCGTGGAGACGGCCCGCCGCTGGCCCGACCATCTTCACAGCTTGGGCGCCTTCGCTTCCGAGGCGATGACGGCCAAACCGGCCGTTCCGTATGTCCGCTGGCTGGACGTATACCGGCTGCTGTGGACCCGGCTGCTCCGGCAGGAAGCGTGGATGGAGCAAGAAGCCGCCCGCCTCGAGCGGATTCTCGCCGATTTCGCCCCTTTAACCGAATCGGCAAGAGACGACTTGCTGAAAGCGAGAGCCCACTTTGACGTGTTGACCGGACTGGACAAGGAAGCTTGGAGCCGGTTAGGCAAAACGGCGTCCTTCCATCCGGAGGAAGGCCTGTTCTATGCGGGCGAGTTCCGCCGTACCGGACAATGGGAGCGGCTGTGGCTATGGCTCCAATGGCTCCTGCCGCAGTGCAGGAAGACCGATCGGGATTTGTTCCAGAAGCTGTGCTCGTATGCGGCGGAGGCGTCCAAACCTCTCGGGCGCGAGGACGAATGGGCGCGTGCGCTCGTGTCGATGCTGCCGGCAAGCTACTACGTATACACCGAATTTCTCGTGAAAACGGGAAGATTCCGGGATTGGGCCGAGTATCATCTGGCCGAGCGTGTCGCCGTATTCGAGCTGTACCCGTCCGACCTGCGCGCCGCCGAGACGCACGATCCGACGCTCGTCTTCCCGCTGTACCATCAGAGCATCGAACGGTGCATCCTGCAAAAAAACCGCACCGCCTACAAGGAAGCGATCCGGCTCATGAAGAAGCTGGCCTCGCTGTATACTCAAGCCGGCCAACCGGAGCGCTACGAGCTGTTTTTGCGGAAGCTGTCGCAGCAATACTCGCGGCTGCGCGCTTTCCGGGAGGAACTGACGAAAGGAAAGTTGCTTCGATGACGATGACGAAAGCGCCGATCACGGTTCACTGCAGATGGA
This sequence comes from Paenibacillus mesophilus, assembly GCF_005938385.1. GTDB lineage: Bacteria > Bacillota > Bacilli > Paenibacillales > NBRC-103111 > Paenibacillus_AB > Paenibacillus_AB mesophilus. The sequence goes on along the minus strand of NZ_VCRA01000010.1, from coordinate 267,694 downwards.
TGACGTCCGGTTCTTTTTGGCTGCGGGCCGAGCAGGGAGGCCGCCCGCTGGATGCGTTCGCCCTTAAGTCTTTGCTGTTCGCTTGGCACGAGCCGTCCTTCTATGGGACGTTCATCGACAGTCTGGAGCTGGACGGCAAGGAAGGCGTGCTGCTTCCGGCCGCCGAAGCGCCCGGCTACATCGTCTCCCCATCCTGGAACGGCCATGCGACGGTGATATGGAGCGAAGACGCACAGTCGCTCTCCGAGCTGTCGCTCGTCATAGCGGAAGCGCTCCGGGACGGCACCCTCATCCCCGACTTTGCCAAATGGAAAGCCGGGAGCTGGGGCTGGCGGCTGAAAGGCGCCGACTACGGCATGACCGGGTCGGGGGAACCGCTGCCGCCTTTCTGGGACGATTGGATTCAGCTAATCATGGAAGAGCGGTACCCGGACAAAGATATCGTGCTGCGCGGCGAGGAACGAAGGCGGCGTGCGGCCAGGTCCGGGGCGGCTTTCGCCGATGCGGACGACGCTGCGGACCGGCTTGCCGAGGGTTCTCCCGACGTCCAAGCCGGAAGCGATCGCGAACCGGAAGACGACTCTTCCGCCACACTCCAGCCATGGTCCGACGTGCTGTGGACGGATGAGGACGATTGGCTCGTCTCTATCGGCTGGAATCCGGACGACGCCCCGTTCCGGCCCGCTCTGCGCTTGTCCGAACCCGATCAGGGAGAAACTTGGTCGCTCGCGATCGTGCTGCAGGACCGGGAAGAGCCGAACCGGATCGTCGAGTGCGACGCGTCCGGCTATCCGGACAGCGACTGCCCTGCTGGATGGCTACCTTACGTATCCCGCATCCGACAGTCTGTCGCACGATGGGTCGCGGTCATTCCGTGGCTACGTTCCGCCGGGCCGGACGAGGCGCCGACCATCCGGACGGAGATCGACTATGCCGAGGCTTGGGATTTCCTTACCGACAAGAGCATCATGCTGGCCGAATTCGGCCAAACGGTGCTGCTCCCGGCATGGTGGGAGCAATTGCGCCGGACGAAGCCCCGCCTGAAGGCGAAAATCCGCCCGGGCTTCGGCTCCTCCGGCGAATCGCTGTTCGGACTGAACGGTATCGTCCAATTCGACTGGCGGATGGCAATCGGCGATGCCGAGCTCGCCGAGACCGAATTCCGCAGTCTGGTCGAGAATAATCGTCAGCTCGTGCGCATCCGTGGCCGCTGGGTGCTGCTGGACCCGGAAGTGCTGCAGCAAGTGCAGCAGTGGATCAAGCAAGTGCGCAAGAAAAAAGGGCTCTCGTTCCGCGACGTGCTCGAAATGCATCTGCTCGGCGCGCGCGACGGCGAGGACGAGGCGGAAGCGGACGCGGAGTCCCGCGACTACGCGGAAATGCTGCGCGTCGAAGTCGAGTTGAACGAGCATTTGCGCGGCTTCATCCGGCAGCTGAAGAACGCCCAGACCGTTCCTATGCTGGAGCCGCCTGCAGGATTCCGCGGCTCGCTGCGGCATTACCAGGTGCTCGGCTCGTCCTGGCTGCTCTTTCTGCGCCGGTTCGGCCTGGGCGGCTGTCTCGCCGACGATATGGGCCTCGGCAAAACGATCCAGTGGATTACGTATTTGCTCGCGGTCAAGGAGAAGGAGCCGCCGCAAACGCCTTCCCTGCTCATCTGTCCGACATCGGTGCTCGGCAATTGGCAGAAGGAGCTGAAGCGGTTCGCCCCTGAATTGAATATACGGCTGCATTACGGACCGAACCGGGTGAAGGGAGACGCTTTTCCCGATGCGCTGCAAGGCTGCGATCTCGTGCTCACCTCTTACGCTTTGGCGCATCTGGACGAAGCCGAGCTGAGCCGGGTCCGCTGGAGCTCGATTTGCTTGGACGAAGCGCAAAATATCAAGAACGCTTATACGAAGCAGTCCACTTCCATCCGCAAGCTGGAAGCGGATCACCGGATCGCCATGACCGGCACGCCGATCGAGAACCGGCTCACCGAGTTGTGGTCGATCTTCGACTTCATCAATCCGGGATACTTGGGCAATCTGCGCGCGTTCAACCAGCGTTATGCGAGCCGGATCGAGAAGTCGCAGGACAAGGAGCTGATCGATCAGGTGCAGCGGCTGGCGCAGCCGTTTCTGCTCCGCCGGGTCAAGAACGATCCGGCGATCGAGCTCGATTTGCCGGAAAAGATGGAGTCGAAGACTTACGTGTCGTTGACGGTGGAACAGGCGACACTGTACGAGAACGTCATCGCCGATCTGTTCGACCGGCTGGACCGGCTGCCCCCGATGGAGCGGCGCGGGCTTATTCTCGCCGTCCTGACGAAGCTGAAGCAAATATGCAATCACCCGGCCACCTATTCGAAGGAAACATCCGCTTCGGCCGACCGGGGCAGCCGCTCGCAGAAGCTCGAACGTCTGCTCGACATGGTGAAGGAGCTGCGTCAGGAAGGCGACCGGTGCCTCATATTCACCCAGTTTGTTGAAATGGGACGTTTGCTGCAGCGGGCAGCAGCGAAGGAACTCGGCGAAGAGGTCATGTTTCTGCACGGCGGGACGACGAAAGAGCAGCGTGACCGGATGATCGCCCGGTTCCAGGGCGAGGACGACTGCGGCATCTTCCTGCTGTCGCTTAAGGCGGGCGGGATCGGTCTGAACTTGACCGCCGCCAATCACGTCTTCCATTTCGACCGCTGGTGGAATCCCGCCGTCGAGAATCAGGCGACCGACCGCGCCTTCCGAATCGGCCAGACGAAACGGGTGCAGGTGCATAAGTTCGTTACGCTCGGGACGCTGGAAGAGAAGATCGACGAAATGATCGAGCGCAAGTCGCTGCTGAGCCGCCAAATTATCGGCAGCGGAGAACAGTGGATTACCGAGCTGTCGACCGACCAGCTGAAAGATTTGTTCGCCCTTCGCCGGGAGTGGATTGAAGTTTGACCTTCCCGCGCTGCGCGGTGAAGCCGTCCGTATGTTCTCCGGAACGATGCGGACGGCTTTTTCGGCATGTCGTTGAACGTTCGTTCGCGTTATTTTACAATAAGGATGTAAGCGGTCTCCTAAGGGACCGACTCGCCGACTGGCGTGAGAGGAGCATACCGGATGGAGCACCACTATTCGTTGCTCGACATATTTGCCTACCGCAAAGATTACAAGATGGCTTCGAAGTTCCACAGTCATCCCGAGTATGAAATTTATTACGTGCACGACGGAGGCTGTACGTATTTGGTCGGCGAAACGTTCATGGAGCTTGCGCCCGGCGATCTTCTCATCATGAACGGCATGAGCCAGCACGGCCCGATCGGCATGCAATCGTGCGAGCGCACGATGATCCGGTTCGACGAAGTCAGTACACTGCCGTTCGTCCAATCCCCGGGCTCCATCGATTTGCTGCTGCCCTTCCGCACGATCCGCAACCGCCGTTGGCGGCTCGCGGGCGACCGCAGAGCCGAGGTGGAGCACATTTTGATGAAGCTGGACCGGTTTACGCAGCAGCCCGGCCCTCTCGGCTTCAACCGGCTGCGCAATGCGTTCTGTGAGCTGCTGCTGTTCATCTGGGAGTGCAGCGAGGCGGATCTGGCCGAGCAGTCGCCCCTCTTGATCAAAGAAGCCAACGTCCGCAACGTCCTCTCCTACATCGAGCAGCATTACATGGAGGAGCTGAGTCTGGAGCGGGTCGCCGACAACGTCCACCTGAGCAAGTTTTATATGGTGAAAATTTTCAAGGAACTGACCGGCATGACCGTATTCGAATATATCAACAAACGGAGAATCAGCCAGGCGAAGCTGCTCTTCCTGTTCGATAAGAAACGGACCGTAACGGAGGTCAGCTTCCAGGTCGGATTCAAGCAGTTGACCCATTTCTCCCGCAATTTCAAACGTCTCGTCGGGATGACGCCCGAGCAATTCCGCAAGTTCGTCTGACAGGCAGCACTCGCGCAAAAAAGAAAACAATTTCGGATAAACGGCACGGCGATGTCGACACGCACGAAGCAAGACGCGTATCGGCGGCCGTGCTATATTTTTTGTGAAAGCGCTTTTAAATAAGAGTATAGATCGGGAGGGATTTTAATGGACATGAACAAACGGTCCGAGAAGGGCCAAGCAGCGGAATTCGGAGGAGACGAGGGGAACGGCGACGCCGTGCGGATTCCGCAAGAGACGGGCCGCAAGCTGATCGGCCGCAGAAAGCTGCTCGCTTCCGTAGGAATCGCGGGAGTAGCCGCGGTAACCGGAGGGCTGTTCAATCTGACGAAGGTGGATGCCGTCGAGGCGACGATCCCCTCTACGGACGTCACCTACCAACATTCCACCGGGCCGGTCCGCACCCTCACTGCCAAATTGGCCGAATGGGTCAGCGTCAAAGATTTCGGCGCCGTCGGCGACGGAACGACCGACGATACGGCGGCCATCCAGCTGGCGTTCAATCAGACGCCTACGGGCGGGGCCGTGTTTTTTCCGGCCGGTACCTATCTAGTATCTCCTGCAAGCCCCTCCGCGTATATTCTTTCTATTACCAACAAGTCAACCTTCTCCATATGCGGCCAGGGTGTTTCCTCCGTCATCAAGGTCAAGAACGGCGCGGGAAATTACAGAGGCATCATCGGCCTTGCCAATACTACCGTCGAACTGGCCGGCTTTCACGCCGACTCGCTGTCGTTCGACCACAACCGCCAGAACAACGTGCTTGCTTCCGTTGCGGAGTATGAAGGCAAGCTTAGAGCCACGATCAGCAACTACTCGTCTACGGCGGGATATAACCAGATCGTCATCACTGATTGCACGATCCGCAATGCCGACGGCGTGGTCAGCTTCTATTTTCCGAAAGGGACGAGTAACGGCAAGCATGTCAAAATAACGAACTGCACTTGGCTGTCCGGCGGCAATGGCAACGGGAGCGATTTCGACCAGTCGTTTATTAACTCGACGTGCGACTCCTTGATTATAACCGGCTGCCACTTCGAAGGCGCCAGTTGGGCTTTCGCCCCGAGAACGGCCATAGAAACCCATTCTTCCAGCTGCGTACTGACGGGGAACACGATTTCCAACTTTCAGATCGGCGCGAATTTGACCGGAATTTCCCAATCCGGGACGAACGTGAACCAGATTTGCGCCAACAATACATTCGATGTATCGAGAGAGGCGATTTTGATCTGGTCGCAGTCGTTGAGCCCCGCCAATGCGACGGTTGGCTTCAAAAATATGATCGTCACGGGAAATACGATAAACATGAACCCGAATCAGTATAATTTCAGTTCGGTTGTCGGCGCCTGCAGGGCGATCTCGATCTACGGCGGCGCCACTTCGATTTCTTACGAGAATCTGGCGATCACGAACAATACGATCCGGTATGAAAGAGAAGTCGATACGTCGTACATCAGCAAATTTCCTTTAAAATCGTTCGGCGCAATCTCGAGCTACGAGAACGGCAACCAGACGAATCTTGCCGTCAATTTCTCGATCGTAGGCAATAAAATCGTCAATTGTCCGTCATCGGGCATCTTCTTCGATCTGGGCAAAGTGAAAGGGCTGACGATCTCGAACAACGAGCTGGTCGACTGCGGGACAACGATCAGCAGCACGGCCCAGTTCAGCAACAAGGTTCCGCTTTATCTCTCCCCTTCCTTGGAGAGCGACTGCACGATCCAGAACAATGTCATCATGCAGACGGACGCGGCTCCGACCATTACCGATTTCATCTTTATACGGGACAGGGCGAGCAGCAACTATTCTTATAAATGCTTCCACAATACGTTCGCTCTGAAGGACGGGGTCAATCCGGCCGCTATTACCGATTATGTAGGGGTCTACAATGCCTCGCAAAAGCTGCTGTTCGAAGGGTCCGTGCCTCTTGAAGCGATCCGGCTGCCCGTCATGGCCGGCGGTATCGGCTCCAGAGTATCGATTGCGGACAGTGGAAGGGTCGCGGTCAAGACGAATGCATCCGGCTTTTGGAAAAAAGAGGGTTATGGCGCTTCGGCTCCCGCTTCCGGTACTTGGAATATCGGCGATGTCATCTATAACGAGGCTCCGGCGGCCGCCGGTCATCTCGGCTGGATATGCGTCGCAGCCGGTACTCCGGGAACCTGGAAAGCGTTCGGGGCGATCGAGGCGTAAACGGGGACGCCCGCATAACCGCAATATGGGATAAACGGCGCGGCCATGTCGACACGTTGGTGGCAAGACGCTTATATCCTCCCATGCTATGCTTTGTGTATGCAAGCCATGAACATAAGGGGGTCACTGCAATGAAACGTAGTAGAAACATAATAATGTCCTGTACGATCGCCGCGCTTCTGCTCGCAAGCGCTTGCGGAAGCCAATCCTCCTCCGCGCCGGACGGCACCGCGAAACCGAAGGACGACGCCAAGGCGGCCGCCCCGGCGAAGCCGATCGACCTCGTCTTCTATCATCCGAGCGCAGACTGGGATGAGGCCCGATTCATGAAGGAGTTCGGGGACCCGATCAAGGCCAAATACCCGCACGTTACGCCGAAATTCATCAAGTATAACGGAAAAGCCGATCAAATCACCGAACTCGTGACGACCGGAACGCAAGTCGATATCATGTTCATGTCGATCGGCCAAATCTACAACTTCCTGCTGAAGTCCAAGATGGAACGGGACATTACGCCGCTCATCCAGAAAAACGGCTTCGATCTGAACCGGTTCGAGGCGACCAGCGTCGACATGCTGAAGCAGATCGGAGGCGGCAAAATATACGGCGTTCCGATGTATACGCTTCCGGCCACGATCTATTACAACAAAGACCTGTTCGACAAATTCGGGGTTCCGTATCCGAAAGACGGCATGACCTGGGACGATACGTACGAGCTTTCGCGCAAGCTGACGCGGCAGGACGGCGGAATCCAGTACTACGGAACCGTCATGTCCCCTTCCCACCTGGCGATGCGCAACCAGCTGTCCTTGAACATGATCGACCCGAAAACCGGCAAGGCCACCCTCAACAACGACCAATGGAACAAGTTTATGTCGGACGTCTCGCGCTTCTACACGCTGCCGGGATACGATTGGACCAATGCGGAAATGCAGGTGGGCAAGCAGCGCGACATGTTTACGAAGGATAAGAGAGCGGCCATGTGGATGCCGGTGAGCACGATGCATACCGAAGCGGAGCTGCAGGGCATGAACTGGGACATCGCCTCCTTCCCTACCTTGAAGGAAGCTCCCGGCATAGGACCGCAAGCGTATCCGTTCTACTTCTTCATTACCGCGACGAGCAAAGTGCCGGACGAAGCGTTCGAGGTGCTGTCCTACTTGTCCACCGAGCCGTTCCATTTGGAGAAATCGAAGCAGGGCTTGTTCCTCAGCCTGCTGAAAAGCGACGCCGTCCGCAAGGCGTTCGGCCAAGAGTCGGCCATGTACAAAGGCAAAAACACGAAGGCGATGCTGCCCGAGAAGTTCGCCGCCCCTTCGTTCGTCAGCACGTACACGAGTACCGCCGCAGGCAAAATATTCAGCTCTCTCGTCAACGTCACGACCGGCAAGCAGGATGTGAACACGGCGCTCCGCGAAGCCGAGGAATCGATGAACAAGACGATCGAGGCGGATGCGGCGAAGTAAGTCTAAGAAAACGAAAGCCCCTGCTCCTTCACGGACGGGGCTTTCGCGCGTTTTTATTTCGCTTTCTCGGCCGCAAGCATTTTGTTGATTTCATCTTCCCCTTTGCTTAGAGCCGTATTCACGTCGATTGTTCCGGCCAAATACTCCTTGAAATATTTGACCGCGATCGCCTCGGATTTGGACCGGTACGGAGACGAGTTCGGATAAGGAACCGGCTTGCTCTTGAAAATGCTCTGGATGCGCTTGCCCTTCAAAATGTCGAGGCTTTTACCGTACTCCGCCTGAATTTCCGGCTTAAGCAGCGGGGAAATACGCCCTTGCCGCGAGCTTTCCAGCTGCACCTCGTCGGATGTCGCCACGCTGATGACCTGAAGCGCCTGATCTTTATATTTGCTCTGCTTCGTAATCGTCATAATGTTGACGCTGGCGTTTCCGTAAATGTTCGGCCGCTCCGGATAGCTCGGGTATTGAGCGACGTCCCAGTTGAACCCTTCCTTCGTCGGGACTTCCAATTGGGAGAACATGTTCGTGTACATGATCATCGCCAAGTTTTTTTCCTTCAGGAAGTTGTCTATGGCGGTCCCTTTCTGCTCGTTGCCGGGAATCGTGTACATCGCCTTGACAAGCTCGAACACTTTCTTCCACTTGTCGTTATTGAGCGTCGCCTTGCCCGTCTTATAGTCGTCCGCCTCGATCCCGAGCGGCTGGTAGATCCACGATATGCCGCTACCCGGATCGATACCCCGATATTGCGTTCCGCCTTCGTTGCGCGTTACTTTTTTGGCCAGATCGAGAATTTGGTCCCAGTTCATCCCGTCCTGCGGATACGCCACCCCGAATTTATCGAAAATGTCTTTGTTATAATAGAACGCGTGAAAGTTGCGGCTGTAAGGGATGCCGTACAGCTCGCCGTTCGCCGAACCGACCTTCGTGTCGGTTATCATCTGCGGCTCGAAGCGGCTTAAGTCGAACTTATGGGTCTTCAGCAATTCGTTCATATCGTACAGGATGCCTTTGTCTTGATAGGACGTCAGTCTGCCGCTGTAAGTGAACACGATGTCGGGAACCGTCCCGGTAGCGATCAACTCGTCCAAAGTCGATCCTTTCGCCGGCTGAACAATATTCAGCGTAATGTTCGGATGCTTCTTCTTCAGTTGATCCTTGATCAACGCCTCCAGCGCACTGTCGATAATAACCGCGTCGATGGCGGCGGTCAGCGTGACGGGCGCATCGCTTACTTTGCCCGCAGCTCCGTTCTCCTTGCCTGCTTCAGCGCTCCCCGCCGGGTCATTCGTCTTGCCGCACCCCGCGATAAAGACGGCGAAAACCGACAGCAGTGCGATTCCGTAGATGAAACCTTGTTTCCGTCTCATGCCAATCCCCCCGATTGTTCATTGATTAGGAACTTTAACGGAATTACCGCCCTGACTTACGACAGGGGCTCTGCGGATCGGCAAGTCCCGGTCGTCAGAGAGCGGAAACGTTATTCCGTTAAAGTTCCTTACCCCGCAAAACGTTGCTTACTCGCAGCGGATTTCCATGATCCGCGCATGGTCCAGCCCGTTAGTCGCGATCACCTCCAATCGCAGGCAATCGATCCCCGTCAAGCTCACGTCGAACTCCAGCTGCCGGCGGTAATTGTCGTGAACGACGGCTGCTTCCTCGAAACGCCCCGAGGACCGGGCAAGGATACGGAAGTCTTTCAACGTCTCCGGTTGAGGCCCCCACTCCATTCTTGAATGGTGGCCGTCCGAATGCGTTAACGCCAAATGGCGGTGAAGCCCTGTATCGAGTACGATGACGATGCGCGAAACGTCCACCGGCCGGTCCCAGCGCAGCTCCAGCCACGGCGCCTTATCCGCCGTGTCGGACATCCACCGGTGCGTCCCCGGTACGGTCAAATCCGGCCTTACGCCCCTGGGGCCGTGAACGGAGCGGGTATGTCCGTCGACAACCTGGGACGCGCTGCCCCTCTCCTGCTCGGACGAAGCGACAATCGCCGCCTCTGCCGAAAGATTTCGGTCCGCAAGCCGTTTTGCCGGCAAATAGGCACCCTGCCGGATGAGCTGCTGCTGCGCCCTCTCCACAAGCTCCGCATCCCGCCAGCCGTCGTGCGGCTTGCCTTCCCGGATCGCGATCGCGGCATACGTGCCGAGCCCTTCTCCCATCAGAGCGCACGTAGCCATAACTCTTGTGCTCGAGAAAGCCACATGCGTGGCCGATATGTTGCGTCCGGCAAACAGCAGATTGACGATATTGAGGCTGACGAGGGACCGCAGTGGAATCCCATACATGTACGGCGTATAAGGATGAATATTCGGCTTTTCTCCCGTCGCCTCGATTCCCCCCGGGTGGTGAATATCCATCGACCATCCGCCATAAGCGATGACATCGGCGAAATCGACCGCTTGCTCCAGATCGCTCTGCCTCAGCACATGCTGGCCGATAAACCGGCGCGATTCGCGCTTCCCGGGCAGAAACCCGAACCAGTCCAGCGCCCAGTTGGCCGATTCGGGATGATGCCCGCTGTTCTTGATATGGTCCCAAACCCCGAGCATGATCGCGAGCAGCTCGTCGCGAATCGACTCGTTATCCTTGATCGTATCCCTCATGCCGCCGTATTCGACCCACCAATAGCCGTATTCCCAGGTCGGATGGGAACGGAAGCGCAGATCCTCCTCGGAAAACCGCCGTATCCATTTCGGCGGGACGAACGGCATCGGGCGCCCCATGTCTTTGGAGGTGAACAGCAGCGACGAGCCTAACCGGTAAGCGTCCCGGTCGTCGGAAGCGAACGATTCCCCGTATTCGGCGGTAGACTCCCGGCCTGTCGTATACTTGGCGCCAGCCTCGTACCCGAGCCGCCCGTCGCCCGTGCAATCCGCGAATAGCTCCGCCTCGATTTCGTAAAAATCTTCGGTGCTTTCCCGGTTCACGTAGGCCGATACGATCCGGTCGCCTTCCATCCGGACCCCGACTACGCAAGAATTTAGCATAAGCGTCAAATTCGGCTCCTCCCTGCATTTCTCATACAGGATCAGATCGAGCATATTGGCGCATCGCTGCGGGTTGCGCACGGCACATTCCAGCATGATCTCTTCGACAATGCCGCTCTCCCTCGATTCCGTCTCCAGCTCCCTCCCGCGGACCGAGGAGCCGCTCACGTTCATGCGGATCTCCGAAGAGGCGTTACCTCCCAGCACCGGGCGATCCTGGCACAGCACCGTCCGCACTCCGTTTCTTGCGGCGGCGAGAGCGGCGGCCACCCCGGACATTCCTCCTCCGGCGACGAATAGCTGCGTTCGGATCGTTTGTCTGTCCGCATTCCGGTTTCCATTCATTTCGAATCTCTCCTTCGTATTCCGAAAATCGTCTCTTTTTTTTCGCGCGGTATTCCGCTATTGTAATATCAAAGAAAATTCCGAACAGGCGGTGCACGCGCATGCCGGTATATCGTCCGAAAGAGCTCGCTCCCACCATTCATACCGTTACCTGGTGGAGCAATAAAGCGCAGTTCGAGAAAAGCGAGGATCAAAGCCCTCACTGGGTGCTGTTCGTCGTCGAGAGCGGCAGCTTCCGTTTCGAAATCGGGAAGCGCGAAGGCATCGCCGAGAAGGGCGACCTTCTGCTCTGTCCGCCGAATGTCGTACTCAAGCGGGAAATGCTGCGGCCTTCCACCTTTCTCGTGATCTACTTCTCCTGGACGGACGGCTCGGAAGAGATTCGCGCCGAAGACCAGCTGTCGCCCAATCCGGTAGGAAAAAGCTCGATCCGGGACAAGTACCGGTTCTCCTCCACCTACGGGTATATCGCCATGCTCAAGCGGCGAAACGATCCGCCCGCAGTTGCCCGCAGACAGTTTCTATTCCGGGACCTGTGGGAGCAGTTCGATTGGGAATGGGAGACGCATCGGCGCGAAACCCGCCCGGTTCTCGAAGACCCGCTGATGAGAAAGGTCGGCGACATTCTCAAAGAAAACGCTTTCGAAACAATCAGCCTAAATCAGCTTGCTTCGTCGATGGGACTCAGCACGGTTCAGTTCAGCCGCCGCTTTCGCAAAATGTACGGCGTCAACCCGAGCGACTACTTGAGCGAACTCCGGCTGGACAAAGCCCGTTCCCTGCTGCTGGAAAACCGTCTCACCTTGGACGAAATCGCCGTACTGTGCGGATACAGCAACGGCTTTTATTTCAGCCGGGTATTCTCACAAAAAATGCATATCAGCCCTTCCGAGTACCGCCAAGCGTACCGAATATGACTCCGTCCGGATCGGTCCGTTATCGTTCGCGCATGGCTGCAGCCGGTTGGTCCTTGTCTTCTTCTTCATCGTATCACGCGGTTCCGAACGGATACATACAGGAATCGCTCATCTTCCATATACTTTTCTTCACGCTGCAACAATTTCCCATTCCGTCGCGTTATATACGTACAAACCAAATCGATCCAAAGGCAGGAGGAATGAAGATTGAAAAAAGCGATGCTCACCGCCATGCTGCTGCTGGCCATGTCCACGACTGTAACACCCGGACAAGTAGCCACATCTGAGGTGCACGCGGCGGCGGCGGAAGTCGGCGGCGATATCCGGATTACCTTGTACGGCGAGCCTTTCACCGCCGAGAGAAGCCCTATTCTCGCGGACGGGGTTACCCTTGTCCCGCTGCGCGATATCGCCGAGGCGCTCGGGGCGGCGGTCAGTTGGGATGAAGGGGCCCAGTCGGTCAAGCTGCACAAGGGCGCCTCGGAAATTCGTCTTGCAATCGGTTCCACGGAAGCGGTGAAAAACGGCCAGCCGATCCGCCTGGAAGCGGCTCCGCGCTTAATGGGCAATGTGACGATGGTGCCGCTGAGATTTATCGGGGAGTCTTTCGACGCATTGGTTACTTGGAACGGGGATACTCGCACTGCCGCGATCGATCATCTGCAGAGTTTGCCGACGATCGGCAGCTACGAGAACTTGAAGGCGATGCTGGAGAAAACGAGACAACCTCTTTACGGGGCCGCCGTATCTGCCGGCTCGTCAGCAGGCGTTGGTGCCACAGTCGATGTCCAGTTGAACGCGAAAGTAGAAAAGCAGGCAAGCTCGACGGCCCCGATCGCCCCGCAAGCGGACTCCTCCGCGACGATGAAGTCGAATGCGTCGGCGGCGTCCGCCGACTTCTCCGCGACGAACACGCAGGTCGAAGGCGTAGACGAGTCGGATGTCGTCAAGACGGACGGGGCCTACTTGTATCAGGTCAATAAAGAACGGGTCGTCATTACCCAAGCCGTCCCTGCAACGGAAATGAAAGTAGCCAGCATCATCGGCTTCGACGGCAAATCGTTCCGGCCGAAAGAGCTGTATGTCGATTCCAAATATTTGATCGTTATCGGCTCGACGAGCCGGAACCTTGACGGCTCCGCTCCCGTACCGATGGCCGAAGCGGCGGACAACTCCGCTTTGACCAAAAAATTGGTCGTGCCGATACGCCCCGTGCTCACTACGGTCAAAGCGATCATTTACGACATCGCCGACAAAACGGCGCCGAAGCAGCTTCGCGAGGTCGAGCTCGACGGCAATTACGTATCGTCGCGCAAAATCGGCTCCGCCTTCTATTTGATCGCGAATAAAGGCGCAGGCTTGTACACCGTCAAACCGGCCGACGGGTCGACGGTCGACGAGGCCAAATCGAACGCTCCCGCTTACCGGGATTCGGCGGTATCGGGCGAATCGATTCCGCTCGACTACAGGGACATCCGTTATTTCCCGGATTCGCGCGAATCGAACTATATGCTCATAGGCGGCATCAATCTGGACCGGGCCGACCAGCCGATGGACGTCTCCGCTTACTTGGGCTCCGGGCAGAACGTATTCGCCTCGGAAAACAATCTGTACGCATCCGTCAGCAAATACGTGCCTCTTCGGGCAGAGCCGGCGAACGCGCCGCAAACCGATACGGGAGCTGCCGCCACTCCGGGTGCAGACGCGCTGACGAGCAAGATCGCAGCGCCAAGCTATGAGACGAAAACGGTCGTCTACAAGTTCCGACTGGAGCAAGGGAAGACGAAATTCGTGACGCAGGGCGACGTGCCCGGCACAATCCTGAACCAATTCTCGATGGATGAGCATAACGGCATTTTCCGGATCGCTACCACGAAGGGCGACATGTGGAGAATGGACGAGAACACGTCCAAAAACAACCTGTATACGCTCGATGAAGCGATGAAGCCGCTCGGCAAGCTGGAAGGCATCGCTCCCGGGGAACGAATTTATTCCGTCCGGTTTATGGGGAACCGCGCATACATGGTTACGTTCAAAAATACCGACCCGCTCTTCGCGATCGATTTGACGAACCCGGCCGCGCCGACCGTGCTGGGCGCGCTGAAAATCCCCGGATACAGCGACTATTTGCACCCGTACGACGAGAACCATCTGATCGGCTTCGGCAAAGAAACGGTGGAAATTCCGGTTAAAGGCGATACGTCCAACCCGGGGCGAACGATCGCTTATTATCAGGGCATGAAAATTTCGCTGTTCGATGTGACCGATGTGACGAATCCGGTAGAGAAGTTCAAAGAAATCATCGGCGACCGGGGTACGGAGTCGGAGCTGCTGCGCAACCACAAGGCGCTGCTGTTCTCCAAAGAGCGCAATCTGCTGGCGTTTCCGGTTACGGTCATGCAGGTTCCGAACAAAACGCCCGGCAGCCCGGACTCCGCGACTGCATATGGCCAGTTCTCTTTCCAAGGCGCATACGTTTACGGGCTCGATTTGACGAACGGCTTCAAGCTGAAGACGACCATTACGCATTTGACCGGAGAAGATAAACAAAAAGCCGGCGGCAACTGGTACAACAGCAACCGCAATGTCGAGCGGATTCTGTATATCGGCGATACGCTGTACACGCTCTCCAAGGGGCTGATCCAAGCGAACGATATGGCGTCGCTGAACGAAAAGGGCAAGTTGGCCATTCCTTGAGAAGCGGCTTGCTCGCCAAAGCGGTAAAAAGCCCGGGGACTTGGTCCGCCGGGCTTTTTACCGCTTTGGCTTAAGATGCTTTAAACGGCTCGTGTCCGCCGGCTACCGAAGTAGCGGCTTTCTTCGCACGGTCCTTCTTGATGGCCATACCGATAGCCATTACGATGACGACGATGACGGCAACGATCGTCCACTTCAAAAATCCTTCGCCGATGAACGCCTTTATGAACTTCTCGTCGACGATCATCTTGGCGGCCGTAAAAGCAAGTACGGCGGCTCCGATATACATCGTAGCCGGATATTTCTCGATCAGCTTGAGTACCAGCGTGCTCCCCCATACCATGACCGGAACGCTGATAGCTAGTCCGACAACTACTAGTGCGAAGCTGCCATGAGCGGCGCCCGCTACGGCGAGAATGTTATCGATGCCCATTACGGCGTCGGCGATGACGATCGTCCGGATCGCGGCCGCGAGCGTAGTTCCCGCTTTGACGTTGTCATGGTTTTTCTCTTCGGTAAGCAGCTTGATCGCAATCCAGACCAGGAACAATCCGCCGACAAGCAGCAATCCCGGAATGGCCAGCAGCCAAACGACGGCCAGCGTCGCGACGGCCCGGATTACGACGGCTCCGACGGTCCCCCAGATGACGGCTTTCTTCTGCTGCTCCTTGGGCAAGTTTCGTGCGGCCATACCGATCACGATCGCGTTATCACCCGCCAGCACCAAGTCGATTACGATGATCATTAAAAGTGCGGACAGCATTTCCCCGGTAAACCAATCCATCCTGATTCCTCCTTTGGTTTGTCGGACAAGCGCCGTTTGTTATATTGTGCGCAACACAGCCGGTTTTCATCTGATTTGCACAAGCAAAATAAAAACGACCTTACCCTGGCTGGTAAAGGCCGTTTTATACAAAACGGAAAAGACCTTTACCTATTCGGCAAAGGTCTTGCTAACAACGGTGACGTTGCCAACAAAGCCGAGGACGTGGTTAGTCCCGTAATGACGACTTTGCTGTAGTAGCTACTCCCCTTTGATTCGATTGACTTTATTGTATCCGATCATTGCGAATTTAGTCAAGGGAGTCCTGTTAACCCGTTAATCATTATTTCCACTGTGCGGAGCTGTAGCCGGATTCTTTCAACGCGTCATTCACTTCCTTCAGCACTTGCGAACCGCCTTTATCCATCCAATCCTTCACCATTTTGTCCCAATCGGAAACCGGTTTTTCGCCGAATATCATTTTGGTTTGCTCGGTGTACAGGAATTTGCTGAGCTCCGAATCTTTAGTTGCTCTTGTCTCGGAGAAGACGGCGTTGACCGGATTCACATAATGCTTCAAGCCTTTGTGCATCGTCTCGAATTGGGCGGCAACGTCGCGCAGCAGCGGAACCGTGTATTCCTTCGAGTAGCCGTTCGCATCGTCGCTGGGCGCCCACATGGTCCTTTCCGGCAAGTAGTTCATAGGTGCCATTCCTTTTTCTTCAAGCTCTCTTTGGACGGACCCGTTTACGATTTTGTAACCTTGGTTCTCATTGCCGTTCAGCCAGTCGAAATCCAAGTTTTTCGAATTGCGCTGATCGAGCGGGTAACATCCATCTCCCCGATCAAATAGGCGAACAACCCGAGCACCGTCTCCGAATTTTGCACATATTGCGGAACTTCCCGCATCATCTCCGCCAGTTCGGCGTCGGCTCCTTCCAGATCGCCTTGGGCGATGCAGGAGACGATTTTTTTCAGGCGCTTGACGATCGCGGTGCGGGACTGCTGCACCGACGGCTTGAGCTCATCGCTCGTAATGAACTGGTTATGGCCAAGCAGCAGCCGGTAGCTTAACAGCTCGAGCGCTTGCTGGTACGATTCGCTGATGCTGCGGTAATTTTTGCCCGGGCGGCTTAAGGCGACCGTGACGGTAAATTGGAAATAATGGCGCACCTTGCCGTTGATTTGGGCCGCCATTTCCTTGACCTTGCGTTCGGCGTCGTCGTCGATCCGGTCCAGACCGATGACGATCGCGACCTGCCCGGGAAGAGGAGCGGCGGTAATGCACGAAAAGTCGGGCTCCTGCTCGCACAGCTCTTCGCACATTTTGCGCAGCGCATACAGCATGAGCGACCGGTCCTTCTCGCGGTACGTTTCACGGAAACGGCCGAATTCATCGACGTCGACGAGGCAGACGCAAAACCAGTTTCCTTTCAGCGGGAAGCCGTATTGCTCCGTTTTGTCGTGGATATCGCGGTCGTCCATCTCGCCTCTCAGCAGCTGCTGGTACACCGTTTCTTTCAAATAAGGCAGCTGCTCGTTCAGACGATGCTGCAGCCGGTCGTTCGTCATGACGACATGGTGGATGAACGAATCGAGCGCCTCCAGACCGTCGCGCGGCGGCGTATTGCTGCGGGCTGCGCCCGAAAATTTATTGGATAGCCGCTGAATCGGGTTGTACAGCCGATTCGTCCCGAGCAGCGCTATGCTGACCCAGACCGCGACGAGCGCGGCCACGATCGTCCAGGTGAGCGTTTGAATACGCTTCGCTTTGCCCGTAAGCAGAGAGCTTTCCGTCAAGGCCAAATACGTCCAATTGTTAAAGGCGGAACGTTCCATCGATACTTGATACGATACCCCGTCCAGCTCGACTTGTCCGGATGACCCATCCGGGTCGCTCCAATACCGGTACAGCTCGGACGAATTGATTCGCGTGCCGATTTCTTCCGGGTTATGACTCGTCACGACCGTACCCTTGTCATCGAGAACGAGCAGCCGCCGGCGTTCGCCCAGTTGTACCGATTGCACGAATGAACTCAGCTTGTTCGACTTGATGTGCAGCATGACAAACCCGTCGGCCTTGTCGGTAATAAACAGCGGCACGGACCGGATGACGAGCAGCTCGTCCTGGTTCGGATACGTACGCGGCGAGATGACGACGGGACCGTTATATTTGGCGATAAGCTGCCGGGCGATGTCCGCGTAGGCGAAGTCGTTTTGACCGATCAGGCCGTCCCTGTTCGAATACACTTTGCCGTAGTGGCTATATATAATCGATATATCGTAAGGAATTTCGGAGAAATTGCGCTGCCGCTGAACGAGGTCGATCATTTCCAAAGAGATGTCCAGATGCTGCATCGAAGGTCCCGCTTGGACCGATTTCTCGACGATCGAATTGTTGGCCAAGTCGATGGACGATTTCTCCAGCGTCTGCAGGAAACGGTCGACTTGGAACTGGATTTGCCGCAGGATGATCTGATGATTGTGGTCCACTTCCTCCTGCACCATCCGGGAAGCGATCGTCGAAGATAACGTCCCGAGAACGAGCACCGGTACGAGGCACAAGAGGAGCGAGTACAAGTACAGCTTCCGCTTGAACGTCGTGTTCTTGAACAGCCGCGTGAACTTGCCTGCCACCGTACCCACCCCCGAAAAATAATCCGCTTGCAAAAAAAGAAGCAGTCCCCATTCGTAACTTGAGCGGAGCTGCGTCGTTTCTTGTCGAAATTGTAGTATAGGCTCGGCTTCGTGTCAATGTCAGGAACCGGAAAAGCAGAGAACGGAGTGAGGCAGGAAATATTATCCTATTTTCAGTCATGAAAAGGGAGATATGCTCCATTCGCTGTATCTTCATTGTAGTTTCTTTTCCCGCTTATTTCAAGCGATGCCGGTGTGTGGATGAATTTTTCCTTCATAATATTATTATGAAAGGGAACTTTTCTCCAAAGTATGTTATACTCAAGGTAGTTCATTTCTTAATATGGATAGGATGACTTCAAACGTGAGGAGAAATTTCCTATGGAGCAAATCCCTTCGCTTGCCGGGAAATTGAAAGCGTATTTGGACGGCTTGCTGCGGCATGACGAAGCCGGGCGGCTATACGTATTGGACGACGAGCTCGGCGACCGCGCGAGCTGCTGCACGACGGCGCAAACCGCCTGCCTGTACGTGCTGGAATCCAAGCTTGCCGGCGCTGCCGGCTCGGATACCGCCGCCCGGTTAATAGACGATGTCATGCGGCGGCAGCTGCCGTCAGGCGCGTTCGGCCAGCCTTATTATGTCAAGAAAGGCGAGTCCGGAACCGTGGATATCGCCGAGATCGGGGCTTCGGCCAACAGCCTGTACCACGTGTATAAGGCTACGGGCAACGAATCGGCCAAGACGAGTCTGATCCGCTCCGCCGACTATTTGCTGACCCAGGTGGCGGAAGAAAATCCCGGCGCCATCTATAAAAACCCGAACGCCCGCATGCACGACGTGCTGAACGGCGACATTTACGCCGCGCATACGCTCGGAAGGGCTTATGAGCTGACCGGAAACCCAGTCTACCTCGAGCAGATCGAGCGAACAGTGGCCCACGTGGCCGACCGGTTCGGACGCCACACCCCCGGCTGGTGGCCGTACACGGAAAATTGGGACGGCAGCGTCGGAATGGGGAACAGCGTGGCGTACCAAGTGACGATTATCGCGTTCGCTTCCCCGCTGCTTCCGCTGTTGTCCGAGCCGCTTCGGGAAAGGTGGAAGCACATCGAGGAAGAAGCGGTGCAAACCGTGCTCCAGGCGCTCGTCGACGGACCGAACGACAGCAACGAGGCGCCATGGTGGTGCCGCGACTGGGCGAACGTGCCGGAAATCACGCTCGCGCTCTCCCGCGTCCCTCATATCGAGCAGGCGCAGGCTTATGTTGCAAGGCGACTTGCGGAAGTCGAGGACGGCCTGACCCGCGACGGCATCTCCTACTTCCGGCCCAAAGTCAAAAACGATGACCCCGAGCGTTCTCCGGTTACGACTACGTTCCGCAAGGCGGCCACGTTTGCCGGCCTTCTGTGCGCAATCGGTCTGGACCACTCGCAGGCGTAACCGTTCATTACTCATCCAGATAATCAAGGAGTGTTCATCCCATGAAACCGATATTTGCCCAAAGAGGATTGATTGTGTCCTGCCAGGCATTGCCGGGCGAGCCACTGTACTGGCAAGGAACGATGGCGCGCATGGCGCTTGCCGCCGAGCAGGGCGGAGCGATCGGCATCCGCGCCAACGGACCGGACGATATACGCGAGATCAAGGCTGCGGTGAAGCTGCCCGTTATCGGACTGCTGAAGCGCGACATTCCCGGCTCGGACATCTACATTACGCC
This sequence comes from Paenibacillus mesophilus, assembly GCF_005938385.1. GTDB lineage: Bacteria > Bacillota > Bacilli > Paenibacillales > NBRC-103111 > Paenibacillus_AB > Paenibacillus_AB mesophilus. The sequence continues at coordinate 248,049 of NZ_VCRA01000010.1, read as the reverse complement.
GGAGCTTGTCGACGTGCAGGCGATTATCGACGCAGGCGCCGACGTCGTCGCCATGGATATGACGAACCGGGAAGACCGCGCCGAGCGGGTCGTCGAGCTGATTCGCCATTGCCATGAGGCGGGCGTGGCGGTCATGGCCGATATTTCGACTTTGGAGGAAGGGCTGCTCGCGGAATCGCTCGGAGCGGATCTCATCTCCACGACGATGTCCGGATATACACCGTACAGCCCGAAGCAGGAAGGTCCCGATCTGGAGCTGGTCCGGCAGCTGGCGAAGCAATTGAAGAAGCCGCTGGTCGCGGAAGGTCGGATCTGGAGCCCTGCCGAAGCGGTCGAGGCGCTCGAGGCCGGAGCCGAATACGTTGTCGTCGGCGGCGCCATTACACGGCCTCAGTTCATTACCCAAAAATATGCGGACCGACTCGGCCAATGGCTGAAGCAATCCAATTAGGAAGTGATCCGATGTCACAGGTGATGAATAGCGACATCCTCATTATCGGCGGAGGGCTCGGCGGCTGCGCGGCGGCCATGGCGGCGGCCAAAGCCGGCAAGCGCGTCATCCTGACCGAAGAAACCGATTGGATCGGAGGCCAGGTGACGAGCCAGGCCGTCCCTCCCGACGAGCACCGCTGGATCGAGCAATTCGGCTGCACCCGCACATACCGCGCTTTCCGCGATAAGGTGCGGGACTATTACAAGCGCAACTTCCCGCTGACACCTGAAGCGACGGCCAACCCCCGCCTTAACCCGGGCAACGCTATCGTCAGCCGCTTATGCGTCGAGCCGCGCGTTGCGCTGGCCGTGCTGAACGAGATGATGGCGCCTTATGTGCACAGCGGGGCCGTCACGATTTTGCTGAACCGCAAGCCGGTCGCCGCGCAGACGGACGGCAATCGGGTCGTTAGCGTAACGGTGCGGCACACGCCGGACGGCGAAGAACAGATTTTGCATGCCCCCTATGTGCTGGATGCAACGGAATGCGGCGACCTGCTGCCGCTGGCCGGCATCGAATACGTGACAGGCGCGGAATCGAAGGCCGAAACCGGCGAGCCGAGCGCGCTCGAGGGAGATGCGGAGCCGGACGACATCCAGTCGTTCACGGTCGTATTCGCCATGGACTACCGCGAAGGCGAAGACCATACGATCGCGAAGCCGGACGAGTATGAGTTTTGGCTCACCTACCAGGCTCCGTTCATGAAGGATCGCCTGCTCAGCTGGGCTACCTCCAGCTTCAGCCCGTTCAAATCGTACAGCCTGTTCAAGACCGGAGAACCCGGCATATTCCCGCTGTGGGACTACCGCCGCTCGACCGATAAGTCCAATTTCGTGCCGGGGACGTTCGATAGCGATATTACGCTCGTCAATTGGCCGCAGAACGATTACTGGCTCGGCAGCATTATCGACGTGGACGAGACGGAGCGGGAGCGGCAAATCAAGCGGGCGAAAAATTTGAGCCGCAGCCTGCTCTACTGGCTGCAGACGGAAGCTCCCCGGCCGGATGGCGGCAAAGGATATCCCGGCCTGCGGCTGCGCAAGGATGTGCTGGGCACGGAGGACGGGATGGCCAAAGCGCCGTATATTCGCGAATCGCGGCGGATTCGCGCCGAATTCACCGTGTTGGAGCAGCATGTCAGCCCAGCCGCCAGAGGACGGGATGATGCCGAGAAGTTCGTCGATTCGGTCGGCGTCGGCTGCTACCGCATCGACCTTCACCCGACGACCGGCGGGCGGGAAGGCTGCTACGTTCCGGTCAGCCCGTTCCAAATTCCGCTGGGCAGCCTTATTCCGGTGAGGGTCGACAACTTGTTGCCGGCCTGCAAAAATATCGGCGTGACGCATCTGACCAACGGCTGCTACCGGCTCCATCCGGTGGAGTGGAACATCGGCGAAGCGGCTGGATATTTGGCCGCCTACTGCCTCGACAACGGACTCACGCCCCGCGAGGTGCGCAATACCGAGCCGCATCTTCGCGATTTCCAAGCCCGGCTTGTCCGGGCCGGCGTGGAATTGGATTGGCCGGTTATCTCTCCGGTGTAAGAGACGGACAGTAAGTAACTATGCAGAAGAACCTCCAAAACCGCTTCGCAGGCGGGTTGGAGGTTCTTCCTTGTAAACTCGATTAAACCTATTCATCCTGGAACAGCGCCGTCGACAAGTAACGCTCACCGGTATCCGGCAGAAGAGCGACGATCGTTTTGCCTTTGTTCTCCGGACGTTTGGCGATCTCCGTTGCGGCATGAGCGGCGGCGCCCGACGAAATGCCAACGAGCAGCCCTTCCGTCTTGGCCAGCTTGCGTGCGGTTTCGAAAGCGTCCTCGTTGTATACTTTGATAATTTCATCGACGACTGCCGCATTGTACACGTCCGGCACGAAGCCGGAGCCGATGCCTTGAATTTTGTGGAAGCCCGGCTTGCCGCCCGACAGCACTGGGGAATCGAACGGTTCGACCGCAACGATTCGGACGGACGGTTTCTTCCGCTTCAACGCTTCCCCGACTCCCGATACGGTGCCTCCCGTTCCGACCCCGGCAACGAATATGTCGACTTCCCCGTCGGTATCCCGCCATATTTCCTCGGCTGTCGTCCTTCGATGAATGTCGGGATTCGCCGGATTGCCGAATTGCTGCGGAATGAACGCATGCGGGATTTCGGCGGCCAGCTCCTCCGCCTTGCGTATCGCCCCCTGCATGCCTTCCGAAGCCGGTGTCAGCACGAGCTCCGCGCCCAGCGCCTTCAGCAGCTTCCTTCGTTCGACGCTGAACGCCTCGGGCAGCGTAATGATAAGCCGGTACCCGAGCGCCGCCGCCACGAACGCCAAAGCGATGCCGGTATTGCCGCTCGTCGGCTCGATGATGACCGAATCCGGACGGAGCACGCCTTTCTCCTCCGCGTCTCTGATCAAAGCATACCCGATCCGGTCTTTGACGCTTCCCGCCGGGTTGAAATATTCCAGCTTGGCGATCAGCTTCGCCCCGAGCCTCTCTCGGCCGGCATAATTGTTCAATGCCAGTAAAGGCGTATTTCCGATCAAGTCGGTCAAATTGTCGGCAATGTTGGCCATGTTCCATCATCCTTTCGAATCTGTCCCTCTATCATAACTCATAAGAGATCCTATTGGAAAACCCGGTTATTGCCAGCGACGCCTCCAAAACAAGTAAAGGCGGAACGCCCGGGAGCAGTTCCGCCTTAGTTTCTTGAAAATGCGATCAGTGGCTAGGCGAGGCCGCCTGCCACGCCAGCTTAGCGGCGCCTGCCAAGCCCGCTTGCTCGCCGAGCGCGGCGGGCACGATACGGACCGGCGCGTAGGCCGGCATCATTTGCCGTTCCGCTTGGGCGCGAATCCGGTCGAACAGGAAATCTCCCTGCGCCGTAACCGCCCCGCCGACGACGATCGACTCGGGATTTAAGATATGAATCAGATTGGTCATGCCGATCGCCACGTATTCCGCATATCGGTCTATCACGTCAAGCGCCGTCCGGTGTCCTTCGCGGGCGAGCTCGAACAGCTTCTTGGCCGAGCCGCCGGTAAGCGTCTCGTCGACGCCGGCTTCGGCGGCAAGCCGCATGAGCGCCCGTACCGAAGCGTACTGCTCCCAGCAGCCGCTCAAGCCGCAGTTGCACGGCTGACCGCCGTGGCGGATCACGATATGGCCGTAGCCGCCCGCATAACCGTCGCGGCCGAAATACGTCCCGCCGTGCTTCGTCACCCAGCTTCCGCCGACGCCCGTACCGAGCGTTACGCACAGAAAGCCCTCGAGCGATTTGCCCGCACCGATCCACGCCTCCCCGATCGCGAACGCATGGGCGTCATTGACGAGCGCTACCGGGAGGCCGGTCTCGCGCGACATATTGTCCCGCAGCGGTACGCCCGTCCAGCCCGGCAAGTTGGAGGTCGCGTAGCCGATACGCCCTTCCCGCGCATGAACATACCCGGCCGTCGCCACGCCCATGCCGCGCGCGTCCCAGCCTTCAGCCGCAGCCCGCTCCTTGTAGCGGCGGGCGATGTCGTACAGCTTGTCGAGCAGCGAATCCCGCCCGGCTTGAGCATCCGTCGGCGTATTGTCGGCGTGCAGGATGACTCCCTCTTGGTCGACGATCCCCGACTTGATGTTCGTTCCTCCGATATCGACTCCGAATACGACTTGTCGTTTCATCGATTCCGCTCCGTCCCGGCTTGCCCCGCAGCGTCAACGCCCCACAAGCCGTTGTCGCGCAGGAAAGCCATATAGTCTTCGTACAGCCGCACCGACGTTTCGTGACCGGCGTGAACCGGGCTGCCCGGCTTGTTCATCATGCCCAAGTATTGATAGCACAGCACTTTATCCGAATATTTCGATAAAATCTCCAATTGGCGCCGCACCCGCTCGAACGGCCCGGGATGCAGCACCTTTCCGGCGAACTTGAACAGCTCGAGGTCCGACCAGAGCGGCTTGCCCGCACGGTCATGAGCTTCGCGCAGCCGGGCGAACGTCGCATCCACCGCTTCGAATGTCGTCCGGTCGACGCCGATCTCGTCCTGATAAGCGATGTAGTCGACCTCGAGCGAGCGAAGCTGGGCGACGAAACGGTCATCCCCCGTAACCGAGCGTGTGCCGTACGGCGCGATAAGCACCTTCTGCGGCCCGATCTTGCGCAGGAAGTCGGCCATTTCGTTGGCGTAGGCGATATAATGGTCCGGAAAGTGGGTGAAAATCGCCGCTTCCACCGGCAAATACCAGCCTGCGAACGAAGCATGGTGCCCATACCGGGCCGCCAATTCCTTGGCGAAATCGAACCGCAGCGACGATGTATCGCCGGTCGTCGACAAGCTGCCCATAATCGGCGTCGTGTAGAAGCCGTTGCCCACATAGATCGTCATTCCGAGCCGATCGCCGGCCGCAAGGACCGCCTCCAGCGGGTCCAGACAGACCGTATCCCAACGGTACGACCAAATGTCCGACGGGTAGAAGGCTTTACCGTGCAGCGCCACGTTCAGCAGCACCAGCGTATCGAGCCCGGCTTCGGCCATTTCCGCCAGCTTCGAATCCCAGTCCGCCTCGGTAAAGCGCTGCGTCGTGGAATTCCAACAATCTCCTTCATACGGATTCGGGTGATAGAAATCGAACCACGATCCCGTTATGCGCATGAGTGCCATACAGGTTCCTCCGATTCGTCTGAGTTAACGGCACGATCGGAATAGAGGAACTTGGTTCCGCTATTCCGTGATTTCCCGGTATTTCCCGAAGATTAGAGGAACTGGCTTCCGTTAACCGACCGTGAATCGGGCGGCTTTGCCCCGACAAGATCAAATAGCGGAATGCAGTTCCTTTATTGGCATCGCGCCACGGCTTTTAACAGGGAATAAGGTACTGCAGTTCCGCTATTGCAAATTACGGTTCAGCCCCGCAGAGCCTCCCGCACGATTCCCCCGGCCCCCTCGAGCCGCCGGAACGCCTCTTCGGCGGATACGCCCGCCAGCAGCATAACGATGCTCGCCTTCATCTGCTCGCCCGTGGCGGTCATCGCCGCCTCCACTGCCGCCTCGTCGGCACCGGTCGCCATCGCGACGATCCCTCTCGCCCGCTGGCGAAGCTTGTCGTTGCTCGGCTGCATGTCTACCATGAAGTTGCCGTACGCCTTGCCGAGCTTCACCATCGTCGCGGTGCTGATCATGTTCAGCACGAGCTTCTGCGCCGTGCCCGCCTTGAGACGCGTCGAGCCGGTCAGCGCCTCCGGCCCGACCGCCACCTCGATCGCCCGGTCGGCGAGCGCGCCGATCACGGAGCCGCGGCTGCACGCCAAGGCGACCGTCGACGCTCCCGCCGAGCGAGCGTATTCGAGCGCGCCGACGACGTACGGCGTGCGGCCGCTCGCGGCGATGCCGACGACGACGTCGGCCGCCGTGAGCCCGCGGCCGGCCAAGTCGGCGGCGCCCAGCGCGGGATCGTCCTCGGCCGATTCGTCGGCCCGGTCCCGCGCCACGCCGCCCGCCACGAGCGCCTGTACGAGCTCGGGTGGGGTGCCGAACGTCGGCGGGCACTCATATGCGTCGAGCACGCCGAGACGTCCGCTCGTGCCGGCGCCTACATAGAACAGCCGGCCGCCGCCGCGGAGCGCCCCGGCGATCAATTCCACCGCCGCCACCACGGCGGGAAGCGCCTCCGCCACGGCTGCCGGAACGCGCCAGTCCTCCTCGTTCATCAGCGTCAGCAGCTCGAGGGTCGAGCATTGGTCCAGATTCCGGGTGCGCGGGTTGACCTGCTCCGTATCGAGACCGCGTATATTCGCGTCCGCTTGCATCCTTGTATCTCCTCTCGAATCGGAACCGGCATCGGTTCCCCTTCGAAGTATTTTTCCATAATAACAAATAAAAAAAGGAACTCGTCTCCACAAGCTTATTATAGAAGACCTTTCCGCTCCCTGTAAAGCTTAAAAGTGATTCGGGCGACGGGGACGTCCGTTCGACCGAAAAGAGGAGAACGAATGAGAAATCGGGAGCTTTCGTTTTCTGAAAATGTCCTTGTCCGGCATCAGAATCGTCTATTCGCTTTCGGCGAAAAAGGCGAACACTTGTTTTTACCGTTTGACCCTTGCGAAATTCGACTGCTACGATAATGGCACTTTCCAATTTCCGGGACGGTGAATGTACGTTGAAGCTGATGCAGTTGCAGTTGCGTTTTCCCGAATGGTTTGTTTTTTTCGCGAAACAGTTCGCCCGTTCCAAACGGTCGGTCGTGCTCGTCGCGCTCTTGACCGCTGCTGCCTCCGCGTGCGGTGCGGCAGCTCCGCTGCTCATCGGCAGGCTGATGGACGCGATCACCTTCTATGACGGGGACGGAATGGCCGGGATCGCCGCTCTCCTGTTGGCCGCGCTTCTGACGATGGAGCTGTGCATCGCCTTCCGCGCTTACGTTTCGGCCAAAACGATGATCCGGCTGTCGTACGAGCTGACCGAGCATACGCTATCCGCCGTGCTGCGGACTTCCTCGTCCTTCTTTGCCCGGACGGCCAGAGGCGAGCTGCTGCAGCGTTTGACACAGGATACGCGGGTTATCCAGCAGTTCGGCTTGTCCACGATTCCGGGCTTCGTCCAGGAGCTGCTGCTTGCCTGCTTGGCTATTGCGGTCATCAGCCGCTGGAATTGGCCGTTTGCGGTCGTGCTTGTTGCCGCCTATGTCATTCTGTTCATTCCGGTTCACATCTTCGGGCGTAAGCGGGGACAGGCGCGCAAGGAGCTGGCGGCCCACGACTCCCGGCTCCGGCAAAGCCTGCTGGAGAAGCTGGAGACGGTCAAGCAGATCAAGCTGTACGGAACCGAGCGCCGGGAGTACGAGTCGGTCGCAGCCGAACAAAGCCGATGGGCCGACTTGAAGTTTCAAGAGAGCATCGTCGACAGCCTGTACCGCACGTTTCCGCGCATTCCGGATTCGCTCGCGCCCGCGCTCGTCTTTCTGTTCGCCGGGTGGCAAATGGTCGCGGGAGAGTCCACCGTAGGCCAATTGGTGACGATTATCGCTTATATCCCGGCACTCAATGCGCCTGTCCGTTCTTTCTTCGGGCTGTATGTAAACTTCGCGGATATTAAAGTGAGGGTTCACGGCATCCTGGAATATTCGCGGCTGCCTGTCGAGCCGGGACTGCAGGACGGATTGCGCCCGCTCCCCGATTACCGCGGGCTTCCGATCTCGTTCCACGGCGTACGGGTTGCCGGAGAACGAGGCGACTTGCTGCGCGGCCTCGACTTCACGATCCATCCCGGCGAGCACGTCGCGATCGTAGGGCCGAGCGGAGCCGGCAAAAGCACGCTGCTGCAGCTAATCGTGCGGCTGCGGGAGCCTACCGGCGGCGACATCCAGATCGGCGGCGTTCCGCTCTGCGAGCTGGATGCCGCGCACCTGCGCTCCCGCGTCGGATATGTGATGCAGGATGGAGCCTGGTTCAGTGGAAGCTTATCGCGCAATTTGACTTATTTGGCCGACTCGGACCGGGATACGCTGGATCGATGGATGCAAGCTTTCGGCGCCTCGGACATCGTATCGACGCTTCCCGAGGGGTACGATTCCGAGATCGGTCAAGGGGGCGGGCAGCTATCCGGCGGACAGCGTCAATTGCTCTCGCTCGTGCGGACAATGGTCAAGAAGCCGGATATGCTGCTGCTTGACGAGGCCGTCTCGTCGCTGGATCAAGCTGCCGAGACCGGCGTATACGAGGCGCTGCACGCTTATGCCGGCGGCATCACGCGGATCAGCGTCACCCACCGTCTGCGCGGGGCTGCCATGGCCGACCGTATACTCGTCTTGGATCGGGGAGAGCTGGTCGAGCAAGGCACGCATGAGGAGCTGCTGCTTCGGCAAGGCTTATACGCCGAGCTGTGGCGCCGGGAACGCGAACTGGATTCGGACGGGCTTTCCGGACAAAACCTTGACTACGGATCGGAAGGAGGTCCCGATCTTGCGCGCAAACTTGCCGCTGCCCGCTAACCGGACAACCGTCCTCGCTTACATAAGAAAGCACCTTGGGCCGCGCTGGCTGAATCTGCTCCTGATCTTCATGAAAAATGTGATCGGCAGCCTGCTCTATATGGTCCCCCCGCTCATGTCCAAGTACGTGCTGGAGAGCGTGCTTCCCGCCCGCGACTGGAATTGGCTCGTCCTTGTGGCCATCTGCATGGTGGCCGCCCCGATTACGGGAAGTGCGATGATTATCGCCGAGGATTATTTCGGCCGATTCATGATCCGCTTGTCGGGACAAGGACGGGCGGAGCTGTACGACGGCCTTCAACGCCGGCCGCTTGCGGAGCTGCGCCGCCGCCGGGCGGGCGATCTGATTACCCGCATCCTCGACGACACCCGTTCCATCGGCGATCTGGCGAACGGGAACATCGGATTCATGTGCTTCCATGTCGTCACTATCGCCGTCGGTTCGGCGCTCCTGCTCTATCTGCACCCCGGCTTGGCGGCTGTCGTGCTGCTTTTGTGGGCCGGACAAGCCGCTCTTATGACCGTACTCGGCGGACGCGTCAAGCGGAGATCGGCGGAGACGGCGAGGCACAACTCGCAAGTCGCCGAAACCGTGCGCGAGATCGTATCCGCCGCCGCCTTCCTTAAAGCGGCCGGTCAGGAAGCCCGCGCGCTCGGTACGATGCGGGACTGCTTGCGCCGGGAGTGGAGCCATACCCGGCTCGGGACGCTCACCGAACACCGCATTCAAATCGCGAATGCCGCTTTGAACGGGAGCTTTCTCGTAGTGATGTATGCGATAGGCGGATCGTTCGTATTGAGGGGGCATATGACCGTCGGATCTTTGGTCGCCTTCGTGGCCGTCTATAACTGGCTGCGGCCGTTCGGCGTATCGCTGATCGGAATGGCAATGGCGGCCATGAAAGTGCTGCCCGCCATCGACCGGGTGGCGGATATCGCTTATCCGGCAGGCGGGGAAGGCGGCACAGCCGTACCGGAAGGACCGGCCGTGCTGGAGGCGGACCGCTTGTCTTTCCGGTACGCCGAGAGCGAAAGCGGCAGGCTCTCGCTGCACGACGTCAGCTTCCGGATCGCCCCGGGCTCCGTCGTGTCCATCGTAGGACACCGCGGATCGGGAAAGTCGACGCTCGCCGACCTGCTTCTCGGACTGCGCGAGCCTTCCTCCGGAATCGTAAGCTTGGGCGGCATCCCGTTCCCGCTCATCGATCCCGCCTGGCTGCGCCGACATATGCTTTGCGTTACGCAGGACGTGATGCTGCGAAGCGGCACGATTCTGGACAATCTCGTCTACGGCAGCGAAGAGGCCGATCTGGAATCCGTCCGCGAAGCGGTTCGGCGAGCCGAACTGGAGGAGTGGATATCCCGGCTGCCCGAAGGCTGGTTCACCCGAGTCGGGGAACAAGGGCTGCAGTTGTCCGGCGGAGAGCGCCAGCGGATCAGCATCGCCCGCGCGCTGCTGCGCAAGCCGTCCATCCTGATCTTGGATGAAGCGACTTCGGCGCTTGATATGGGAACCGAGCATCGGCTGCTGCGCAGCTTGACGGCAAGCCTGAAAGGCTGCACCCTGATCTTTATCACGCACCGACTCTCGATCGCAAAACGATCCGACCACATCCTGGTCATGCACGACGGCGTCATCGCGGAGAGCGGAACGTACGAGGAACTGGTGGCCGGTCCGACGCTGTTCCGCAGCTTTTGCGAGCATGCGGCAGACGGAGCGTCGCATCGGAGCGGTCATTTTAGATGAAATAAAATCGGCAATACTTGCTCTACGCCGTAACGCTCGTGGATTCGCTGCTCTCTCTCGGCTCCGTCTCTTGTTTTCGCCGGTACGTGGCGAACAGCACTCCCCCGATGATGAGCAGCGAGCCGATCCCTTGCCGGATCGTCACCGGAGTGCCTAATACGGCATAGCCGAGCGCCATCGCGACGAACGGCTGCAGGTTAAGAAATACGGCGGCACGTCCGGCACCTACTCGCAGCATTTGCCGGTTCCAAATAAGTCCGCAGACGACCTGCATGACAAGCGCGGTGACGACGAGCATCACCCACGCCCATGGATCGGTACTCATGTCCGACACCCGGTCCCGGGCGAATGCTACCGGGACGAGCATAACGGTTCCGATGATAGTAGAGTAGGCGGTTACGAAGAACGCATCCCGGCGCTCCAGCAGCTTCCGCGTCAAAACCGTTGCGATCGTGAATGACAGCATCGCGCCGAATATCCACAGCTCGCTGACGGACAAATGGATAGAGCCGCCCTTGCTCACGACGAAAAAAACGCCGGAGACCGCCACGACGGACCCGGCCGCCATACGGAGCGTCAGCCGCTCCCCCAAGAAGGCGGCGGCCAACAGCCCGATCACGATAGGCGACAAGGACAGCAGCAGCGAAGAGGACGTCGGATCCGCGTCCTGCATGCCGATATAGAAGCACGATTGATTGATGAGAACGCCCATCAAGCCGATCGGCACGAGCAGCTTCCAGTCTTGCCGGGTCGGCATCTCGAACCGCCGCGATGCGGCCGCCATCACGACGTATACGGAACAAGTCAGAAACAGCCGGGTAACGGCCAGCAGCATCGGCGGGAAGTTGTCGACGAGAATCGCGCCGAACACGAAGTTGCTCCCCCACACGGTCACGCAAAACAGCAGCAGCAAATACGAACGAACCATGAGCCAGTCCTTTCTTCCATCCGGGGAACATCTTTCTCTCCCATCTTACTCCCCGGAGCCGGGAAAAGCGATGCAGCTTAAGCCCGATGCCGTCCTTTCTCCCGCGGAAACCCCGGTCTTTTCCCGGGATTGCTGCCCGTACCGTACCCGCACGTTCCTCTAAAGATTACCCCTGGCCGAGCTGCTTCATATAGGCTCTTCTCGCCAAAGCGAAGTATAGGAATTGCATGGCGATATAGATCCCCATTATGGTCAGCCCGTAATGCCATACGGTCGTACCGAGTATGTTGCCGAGCGACTTGTAGGCGAACGCCGCGTGGATAATGCCGACCGCCACCGGCAGGAAGAACACGATTCCGATCTGCGTCCCGGTAATTTTGCGGATTTCTTCATCCGACACCCCGATTCGGGTCAGCGCCTTGAACTGCGCCTGGTCGTCCTGGATTTCCGTAAACAGCTTGAAGTAAAGCATGCTTCCCGAAGCGACGAAGAACAGTACGCTTACGAGCAAACCGATAAACAGCGTCAACGAGTTGAACTGCTTATAGTCCAAATAAGGTCCCACGCGCGATTCGAACCGCTCCCGCTCCTTCTCCGGTATCGTGCCCGCGATTTGCTGCGAAGCCGTCAACGATTCCGTCCAATTCCGGGTTTCGAAGCCGTAATAAGCCATCAGCCTGCTGTCCGGAACTCCTTTGCTCCGTTCGGCGTATTCGGCGTCGTCCACGACCAGCATTCCGGAATAATCGACGTTGGAATTGATAATACCCCCGTTGATTTGTCCGTCCACGACAACCGACAGCGGCTTGCCGTCCGCGTTCGTCTCCAGCCTGCTTCCTTTCGGGAAAAACTCGACCGCTACCTCCTTGTAAGGGAACACGTAGTACGCATGCCCCGCTTCTACCTGCAAAGTCTTGCGGTTCAACTGCTTCGCGATCCGGTTATAGGCCTGTTCCGGCACGAGCATCGCTTCCGTCTGACGGTTGTTCATCTGCGTCAAAGTGATCGGCACCGGCATACCGGTCAGCCTCACCTCATAAGCGATCTCCTGCCCTTTCTCCGTCAGCAGCCGCTTCAGCTCGTCCGGATGAATCATATCGTGCGTCGCCGCTCCGCGCTCGGTATACCCGAACGATTGCGGGTATGAATCGACCATTTTGTTGGTCGTATCCAAGTACATAACATAGAACGTACCCGACGCCGTCAAAATAACCGCGCTTAAGATCGCTACCATAAAGAATGTGCGCGCATTATCCTTCATCTTGAACACAAGCTGCGCCACCGTAACGAGGTGCGTATGCCGGTAGTACAAGCCGGGCGTTTTCTGCAGACGCCGCAAAATAGCCACGCTTGCTTGAGTAAACAAAAAATAAGAGCCGACAATAACCGTCGCAAGGATCGGCACCATGTAGATCAAAATCGTGTGCAGCTTCGCCTGAAACGCCATATAGTACCCGGCGGCAAGGCAGACGACGGACAGCAGCGTCAGCCATTTCGAGGAAACCGGTACGCTCTTCGGCTTCTTCGCCGCCTTCAGCAGCTCGACGATCTCGCTGCGGCCGACCGTACGCAGCGTAAACAGCGTAATGAGCTCGAACAGCGCGAAAAATCCGACGACCGTCATCCAAATCGCCTTCGGCGCGAGGATGAAGCGGATGGGGCTGTCAACGTGCAGCAGCTCCGCAAGCGCCATGAAGAACAGCTTGGAGAACAAGGCGCCGAAGCCGATTCCGGCCGCGATGGCAAGCAGCGCGATCAGCGTGTTCTCATACAGGACGAGCTTGGCGATCTGCCGGTTCGTCATGCCGAACAAGCTGAGCAGCCCGAACTCCTTCTTGCGCGACTTCAAAAAAGCCGACATCGAGTACAGCACGAAGAAAAAGGAAAAGATGACGATGATGTACTCGCACAAAATCATGCCCTGCCGCACTTTGTCGGCGGCGCGAATATTGCCGCTGATCACGTCGGGGTGGAACAGAAACGCCGCATAGATGAAAAAAATCATGACCGAAAACGTGCTGCTCAGGAAAAAGGCGACGTACCGGTGCCAATTGCCTTTCACATTACTCCGGGCGAGCTTGCGAAACGTCATCGAAGTTCCCTCCCAGCACGCTCAGCGCGTCCAGAATTTGTTGAAAGAACGCCTGCCGGTTCGTCCCCCGGCGAATTTCCGAGAACAGCTTGCCGTCCTTGATGAAGACGATCCGGCGGCAATAACTTGCGGCGAACGGGTCGTGCGTAACCATCAAAATCGTCGTTCCCCGCTCCTCGTTAAGCTTCCGAAGCGACTCCATCGCGTCCTTGGCCGCCTTGGAATCGAGATTGCCGGTCAGCTCGTCGGCCAGCACGATCGCGGGGCGGTGAATGATCGCGCGCGCGATCGCCGCCCGCTGCTGCTGTCCGCCGGACACCTCGTAGGTCCGCTTGTCCATAATATGGGCGATGCCGAGCACATCGGCGATTTCGCGCAGCCGGCTCTCGATTTCCTCGACCTTTACGTTGTCCAGGACGAGCGGCAGGACGATATTTTCTTTGATCGACAACGTCTCGAGCAGATTGAAGTCCTGGAAAATAAACCCAAGATGCCGGCGGCGAAACATGGCCAGCTCCTTGTTTCGGAGCACGCTCGGATCGGTGCCGTTCACTTCGATCCGGCCGGATGTCGGCCTGTCGATCGTGGACAGCAGGTTCAGAAGCGTCGTTTTGCCGCTCCCGGACGGGCCCATGACGCCGACAAACTCCCCAAGGCCAACTTCCAGATTAAATTGGTCGAGCGCCCTGTATGTCACCTTGCTGTTATTCGCTCCGTACAGTTTCGATAGCGCCTGCGCCTTCAAGACGGTGGTCATCGTTCGTTCCTCCATTTGACTTGATGTGTCGAACCCGCTTCTTGTTTCCAGTTTACCCGAACGACCCGGCCGGCCTCTATCGATAAAGCTTTCAATCGGCGGAGCGAACCTTACAATGTTGTCATATTCGTTACGGCAAATAACTCGCGGTTATGTACGCGAGTTGGCAAAGATTCCGTTTGCACAGCATGTAAATATGGTATACTATTAATCGTTCCGTCTAGACCATACGAATTGTAGGGTGATAACATGCAACAATTTTATGTAACCGACCTTCAACAATCGGATTCCAACGAAAAGCTGGGGCATTTCCAGTTTTTGGTCACCTTTGCCGACAAATCAAAGTGCCGGATTTTTTACGACAAAAATCCCGACTGGAAAATCAGCAACATCACAAGACTCCTTACCGTACCTTGCCCGATCTGCCGCAGAGACTATTTTTGCAACTGCCTGGATCGCTTCACCGATGAAATTCACCGGGAAATCCAAGACAGCGGGCTGCTTCCCGAGTAAGGAACTGTCACGTAATAGATTCGTTATTACGTGACAGTTCCTGAGGGGAGCAACTCCGAAGAGGGCATCCGCCCTCTTTTTTTGTCCATCAACGGCTGCCCCCGCTTCATTCAGTGCAGCGCATGAATCCCCGCCTGCCGCGGAACGATCAACGTCACCGACGTTCCTTCTCCGAGCACGGACGATACCTCGAGCCGATGTCCCAGCCGGCTGCACACCTGCTTGGCCAAATAAAGCCCCATCCCGGTCGATTCCGCCACGCGTCTCCCGTTCTCTCCGGTAAAGAAAGCGTCGAATATGCGCGGTAAATCTTGCTCGGCGTTCCCGATGCCTTCATCCTTCACGATCATTCTGCATTCGCCTTCCGTTTCCCGGATCGACACGTTCAGCGTCTTGACGCCTTCCTTCGGCTTCGAATATTTGATCGCGTTCGTCACGAGCTGGTTCAGCACGAATACGATCCATTTCTCGTCGGTTTCCGCCCATACCGCATCGGCGTCCGTCTCGATCTTCGGGAAAATGCGATACCGGATGCACGCCTTCTTGTGCTCGTTAATGACGCTTCGCACCGCCTGGATCAGCTCCACCCTTTTGATGTGAAGATCGAGCTCGAACTTCTCCAGCCTGGCCGTATGCAGCATCATATCCAAGCCGTGCGCGAGCCGTTCGTTCTCCTCCTGAATGCTGGCGAGCAGCGCCTTCGTCTGTTCCCCGCCGCTCTGGTCCGCCTGCTGGACGAGCAGATCGATCACGGATACCGGCGTCTTCATCTGATGAACCCACTGGCGGACGAACGTTTGATGGTGCTCCTGCTGATGCTTGTAATGATCCAGCCGCTCGATATATTTCCGGTAGCTGTCCACCGCGATACGCTGCATCGCCTGCTGTTCCCGCGTCACGGCACCGTGCAGCAGCAGCGCGTCTTCCAGCTCCGCATCGGAAGCGCTCAGGCGGTCGAGCTGCCGACGGAACGGACGGCTGCGGATATAGTCGACAACCAAATAAAGCGTAATCCCGACGACGGACAGCAGCGCGATGTAGAGCATATTGTCCCGGCTTAAGGATACATGCTGCCCGAGCAGGTCCAGCTCGACGACCAACACCACAAGCAGCAGATTCGCCAAGTAAACGGCCAAGTAGCCGATCCGGTCCGCTGCGAAATGTTTGAATTTCAAGGCGCGTCCCTCCACGTGACGAGCAATCGGTAGCCTTGCCCGCGAACCGTATCGATCGCCCGGTCGATTCCGATCTCCTCCAGCTTCCTGCGCACCCTCGTGACGTTGACGGTGAGCGTATTGTCGTCCACGAACGTCACATCGTCCCAGAGCGCTTCGAGCAGCTGCTCTCTCGTCGCAATATGCCCCGCCTGCCGCATCAGCACCTCGGCCAGCTTCGCTTCATTGCGGCTCAAGTCCGTTCTCCGCCCGTTCCATTCGAGCGTCCCTTTGCTCCGGTCGAGCGTCAACCCTTCCATATCGATCATGTCCGTCATCGTTTGCTGCACGGACGCGTATTCGCCGTAAGCCCGGCGCAGCGTGCTTTTGATTTTGGCCATCACGACTTCGAGGTGGAACGGCTTCGTGATGTAGTCGTCTCCGCCGTTCTCGATCGCCATCACCTGGTCCATCTCGCCTACCCGGGCGGATAGAAACAAGATCGGCACGTTCGAGATCGTACGGATTTGCCGGCACCAATAAAATCCGTCGAACTGGGGCAAGTTGATGTCGAGAATCGCCAAATGCGGCGCAAGCTCGACGAACGCCTGCTTCACATTGCGGTAATCCGTAACGCGAACCGGCTCATATCCGTATTTGTCCAAATAACCGCCGAGTATCGCCGCGATTTTGTCGTCGTCCTCAACAATCATAATTTTGTACAACGCCTATCCGCCTCTCTTTCGTTCCTTGCGCCTGAATAGGCCAAGCAGCGCATATATGCCGACGCTTTGCAGGATGATCACGCAAGGAAAAATATCGAACCGGTACCGGGTCTGAACTTCGATGACAACGTGCAGCGCCGCATAGCCGAGCAATAGAAGCAGGAAGAAGGACGCTTCGGCGCTAACGCCGCGCCATGCGATAACCGTCATGGCGACCACGCCGAAAAAAGCGAGTAGGATGTACTCGATCCGCTCGGCTTGGACGAGCCGCTTATATAGCGACGGCCGGTCCAACTCCGGCAAACTCCACATCGGAGCCGAATCTTCCGCGCCCCACATCACCTTCGTCTTGCTTGCAAACAGAGCGGCAACTTGCCGTTTGTTCTCCAAACGCTCCTTCAGCAGCTCCAGCTCGACCCGGTTCCGCTCCTCGCCGATCGGGTATTGCAGCACGTAAACCGTATCGTCGTACGACCAGCCGCCGACCGTAGCGGGGTTAAGGCCGATCATGAATTTCCAGTAAGGCTCGCGGTTCGCTAACGGATACGGCGTAACTCCCGTCTGCACGAGAGCAAAGCTCGCCGCCTGCTGGACGAGCCAATATACCGCGATAACGCCGATGCATTTGGCGGCGAGAGCGGGCCAGCTCCGTTCGCGGATGCGGGGCATGAGCAGGAACAACGCCATATACGCAACAAACCCGACCAAAAAGAAGCTGCCTAGCGGCCGCATCAGATTGCCGACCCCGAAGCACAGTCCGATCAACAGCCAATCGTATTTGCCGACGAACCTTTTGCGAATGAGAACATATAAGCCTAGAAAGTACAGGAACACGGAAATATGCTGGTTTGTCAGCACCGAGCACATAATAATATTCGGAACGTAGACCGCATACAGCAGCGCAGCGGCTCTCCCGCACTTCTCGCCGAACGCTTTGGCCGCCGACTTGTACAGGACGACAGCGGTACCCATCTGAAACAAAATATTGAACAGCTGAAGAACGATCAGGGAGCTGCCGAACAGCTTGATGACGAGCGACTCGTATAAGGTGAAGCCGAGCTGATAGACCCAGCGGGTGAAGTACTCGTTCGTGCCGAAGGAGAAATCCCCTCTTGCTGCGCTTAGCGCTCCCGAATGCATATCGAAGAAGTCGGACACCGGCTTCGTCTCGATCGCCACAATCCAGACTAGACGGAGCGCCGCGGTAAGCAGCAGCAGCACGGCCGCGAACGTCTTCGGTCCTATATAGCGGCCGAGTATACTGCCGAGCAGCAGCACCAAGACAGCGGCCGCCAGCACGAGCAGCGGGACCACCCAGTCCGAAGTGAAATGGGTTGCGGCATTCGCATGCGAATACCAAAGCATCCAACCGAACAACAGGATGCCGAATATGCCCAGAAGTCTGGATAAGACCCGTTCTCCCGGACCTCTTGCGAACAGTTCCATGCTTTCTCCTCTCCTGCCGGACCGATCGTTGTCCTCCTCCATCTTACCTTCCTTCCCCGTCTTAAATCAATTCGCAGAACGGCAAAAAGCCCCCGAAGGGGCTTTCCCGGTACTCCGATAAGTTGCTGCGCGCCATGTCCGCCGCGTCCGCTAGCCTTTGATCGCGCCGATCATGACGCCTTTCACAAAATACTTCTGCAGGAACGGGTACAGCAGCAAAATCGGGATCGTCGCCACGATGATCGTCGCATACTTGATCGTCTCGCCGATCGGCATCTTGTCGCCGCCGCCGACGCCCGTCATCATCGAATCGGTGCTGTTCGTGATGAGGATTTCCCTCAGGATCAGCTGCAGCGGGTATAAGTCGCGCGTCCGCAAATAGATGAGAGCGGGGAACCAGGAGTTCCAATGCCCGACGCCATAGAACAAAATCATGACCGCGACGACCGGCATCGACAGCGGCAGCACGACCCGGAACAAAATCGTGAAATCGTTGGCGCCGTCCAGCTTCGCCGACTCCTCGAGACTGACCGGAATGCCTTGGAACGAAGTCCGCATGATGATCAGATTGTAGGCGCTCATCGCGCTCGGGATGATCAACGCCCAACGGCTGTCAAGCAAGCCTATGTTGTTGATGAGCAAGTACGTCGGAATGAGACCGCCGCTGAAAAACATCGTGAATACGATCAGGAACATGATCGGATTTTTCCACATGACGCTTTGTCTCGATAAGGCATAAGCACCCAATGACGTCATGAGAATGTTGAGCGCCGTACCTACTACTACGTAGAACAGCGTATTGGCGTAACCGGTCAATATCGAAGGATTCGCGAATACGAGCTTATACGACTCCAGATTGATGCCGTGCGGAAACCAGATCAGTCCCCGCATTTGCACGACCCATGCCGGGTCGCTCAAGGAAGCGAACAGGACGTACAGGAACGGATATATGGTGACGACCGACAAACCGGTCATGAGGATGACATTCGTTATGTCGAATGCGCGTTCTCCCAAGCTTCGTTTGATCATGAGCTCCGTCCCCCCTTACCAAAGCTTCGTATCGCTCGTGCGTCGGCTGATCGCATTGGCCGATATGAGCAAAATGAAGTTAATGACTGAATTGAACAAGCCGACCGCGGAGCTATAGCTGAAATCCGACTCCAAAATCCCTTTGCGGTATACGAACGTTCCGATGACATCGGCCGTCTCGTAAGTCGTACTGTTGTACAGCAACAATATTTTTTCGGTGCCTACCGACATGAGCGTACCGATCTGCAGAATGAGAAGGATAATTACGGTCGGCATAATTCCCGGAAGCGTAATGTGCATCGTCTGCTTCCAACGGGATGCCCCGTCCACCTTTGCGGCTTCGTAAAGGGACGGATCGATGGCGGACATCGCCGACAAGTAAATGATCGAGCCCCACCCGACGCTTTGCCAAATGTTCGAGGAAACGAAAATCGTCCTAAACCAGCTGCTTTCCCCCAGGAAAGCGATCGGTTCGACGCCGAACCACGACAGCACGATGTTGATCAGACCGTCCCGGGCCAGAAAATCGACCAGCATCCCGGAAATGACCACGATGGAGATGAAATGAGGCATATACGTAATCGTCTGCACGGCCCGTTTGAATACGACGCTGCGAAGCTCGTTCAGCAGCAAAGCCAATATGATCGGGGCCGGGAAGCCGAACAGAAGCTCGTAGAAGCTGAGGAGCAGCGTATTGCGCAGCAGCCGCCAAAAATAATAGCTGTTGAAGAAGCTCTCGAAATGCTGAAAGCCGACCCATGGACTTTCCCACAAGCCCAGCCCCGGGGAGAAATCTTTAAAAGCGATTTGCAGCCCGTACATCGGCACATAATAAAACACGATATAGTAGGCCACTACCGGTATGAGCATCAAATAAACATATTTATTAAGCTTCAAGTCGCGGATGGCGCGATACTTGAATGCGTTTTTGTCGACCGAAGGTTTCAAAGCAGCGTCGGGCTTTTCCTTCAACACAACGGACATTACGCAGCCCTCCTGTCTGTCTGATTTCTTGAATCTATGGGCTTGATATGAGGGAACCGCCGGGCGCGGAGAATGTCCATTCTTCGCGCCCATGCTCGCGGATCCGGCTAGCTGGCAATGGAATGTTACTTACGGTTATTGAAACGGTCGAGCGCGGCTTGACGGGCTTTGATCGCTTCGTCGATGCCCATGCTCTTGATCGTTGCAACGAATTTGTCGAAGTTTGCGATCGGTTCCGAACCCATGATGAACTTGTTGATCATTTCATCGCGATACGTTTTAACGTCGTTCATGATCGAAGACGTTTTGGAGCTTTCTTCGGCGGTCAGCGTAATCGGCGGCATTGTTTTCGAATGCTCGGCCTTCGCCCAAGTTTGCGCGGCTTCACGCTGCTCCGGCATCGTGAAATATTGCTCGATGTAGCGTTTGTCCTGAACGATCGGGCCGCTCCAGCTTGCGATGAAATATTTCGCCATCGCTTGCGTAATCGGCAGCTTATCCGGATTGTTCATGATGACATCGGTATATTTCGGATAACCGTTCTCCATCTTGTAGCTTTGGCCTTCAATGCCGAAGTTGAACAGCAGATGTCCTTCTTGACCGTACTTGTAGTCGAGCCATTTGACAATTTGCTCAGGGTTTTTGGCCGATGCGGAGATCGCCGCCCCGACTCCCGTAAACGGCATCGTATATTGGCCAAGCGGCTTGTCTCCGGCCTTGAGGCCCGGATATGGAGCCCCTACCAGCTGGAAGCTCGGAGTAGTCGATTTGGCCAGCAGCGTATACCTGGAAATGCCGCTGCCCGGGTACGTGGACAATGAGCCGAGCTGATTGTTCGTCACTTTGGCGTCTTTCAGCTTCGCGTCGGTAGTCGCATAGTCTTTGTCGATCAAGCCGTCTTTGTACCATTTGGCCATCGTAGCCAAAAATTCTTTGAACTGCGGCTCGATCGGGCCGTATTTGATTTTGCCGTTCTCGTTGTAGAACCCTGATGCAATGCCCCACGCTCCGACGAACAGATGGTTGGTGTCCAAATCGTCGATCGAGAAGTAATACGGAATTTCGTCCTTCTTATTGTTGCCGTTCGGGTCCTGATCGCGGAACGCCGTCAATACGGTCTCCCATTCGGATAACGTCGTAGGCATCTTCAAATTCAATTTGTCGAGCCAGTCTTTGCGCAGCACGGGACCGTGGACGACTTTAAGCATCTCGTCGCCGAGCAGGAACGGCATGACGTAAATATTTCCTTCGTCAGTCGTAATCAGCTTGCGGAATTCCGGGTTGTCCTTCAGCACCTTGGTCAAGTTCGGGGCGTTTTTCTCGATCAGCTCGTTCAGTCGGATAATGCGCTTCTCTTTAATCAGGCTGTCGGCGCCTTTCGGAGCGGAACCCCACGTGTACTCGATGACGTCCGGCAGCTTACCGGATGCGATCATCAGGTTGAATTGGTCTTTCTCCTGTCCGGTCGGCGGATGCTGGAATTCGACCTTCGTTCCAGTCCTTTTCTCCAATTCTTTATAAGCGGCTATTTCACCGTAGCTTTTCATCGTGGCGCCGGCGTTCGCGTTCAAGCTGACCCAATACGTCAGCGAATCCGGATATTTCACATCAGCCGAGGATGCCGCTCCGCCGGAATTGCCGGGAGTCGTTCCCGCTTCCTTCTTCGGCTCCTCTTTGCCGCCGCAGCCTGCGATTAATACTGCCAGCATCGATGTTGCAATCACCGTGGTTGTAAGCACTTTCATATTTTTCACCATATTCGATGACCCCTTCCGTATTAAAATCTTGTGCGAGTCGTACCCGCTCCTTAACTATAGAAAATGCCGGGGAAGCTGCCTACCGTCCGTTCTTCCAGACCGCAAACCGCACTTCACATCCGGCACCAACCGTTTTTCACCATGACGAACCGATCTTCAGATCCCGTGCCAGGAGCGGCTTTCAGCGCCTATCCTTGCTCCTGGTTTTGCATCTCCCGGTACTTCCCGGGCGTTATTCCTTCATGCTTCTTGAACACGCGGATAAACCCTATGTCGGTGGCATATCCGACTTGCTGGGCGATCTGGAGGACCGTCAACGCAGGATTTTCCAACATTTTCTTCGCTTCGCGTATTCGGACCGCAAGCATATAGTCCGTCAAATTCTCGCCGTTCTGCTTCTTGAAAAAACCGGACACGTATTGCGGCGTCATGCCGAAGTGATCGGCGATCGAAGTCAGGCTCAGCCCGTGATCCGCATAATGGTCGTCGATATACTGCTTCAGCTGGACACTCAGTCTCTCGCCCTGATCGGTTCGCGCTTCCCTCACGCTGTCGCAAACAATCTGGCACAGTTCTTTGATTTTGCGGAGCATCGACTCCGCCGACGAGCTGTTCGCGATGGCTTTGACCGGATCGGAGGATCCGAACAGCTGCTGCTCGTCGATCTTAAGCGCGTTCAGCACCTTCAGCATCGTGCTGAGCAAATCGAAAAACAAGCATTTGCCCATTTCCGGCGTCATCCCGCGGGATACGATATTTTGCTCGTACAGCTCGTCCAGCAGCCCGGCCGTACTGTTATAATCCCCGCTTTTGATATAATTCATGAGCTGGGCTTCCGTTTCCATCGGATAGTGATAGAACGTTCCGCCTTTGTCCTGTATCCTCTCGAAGTGAATAAGCGAGCTCACGCCGTGTATAATCCGGTAATCGAGCGCGTCGAGCGCCTCCTCGAAGCACCGTCCGGCCTCCGCCAGCCCCGAGCGGATCGAACTGATGCCTACCGCTATTCTCATCCGGAACCGTTCTTCGATAAGCCGCTTCAATTGTACAATGATATCGTCGCGCTCCTGGGCCGATTGCTCCGAGGCATCCGGCAAGCTCAGCAGAAGCGCCAGCCGGTTGCGGTCCGTTTCCGTTACATAACCCCTGTCCCCGATCAGCTCGCTGCTCAAATTGAACAAAATAAACCGGGTAAGCGCCCACTCCCGCTCGCTGCCGTCGACGAGAAACTCGCTGTTCTCGTCCACCTCGATGAGCAAGACGCATACATGATCGTGCGGAAAGCGGACGCCCATAAATTGGAGCGACTGCTCCTTGAGCGACGCCGTATCCGCCTGGCCCTTCAACAGCCGCGACAAGAAATAGGTGCGTACGACGGGAATGTGCCCTTCCAGCTTTTGCCGCATCTCCTGGCCTTCGGCGAGCGTCTCGGCGATCGAATTTTTGATAAATTCGTATTCGTTGACGAGCGCCGGCTTATCCGCATGCTTTCCGTTCATGATGGCGAACATCATATCGCGGATCGGGCTGTAGCTCCGGTAAGCCATCCAGTAAGCGACGATCGCCCCGACAACTACGGCAAGTCCGAGCAGCGACAGTGCCCATCCTTTGATTTCGTTTACCCGCTCCAGTACCACCTTCTCCGGTACGAGCGACACGTATTTCCAGCCGCTTTGACCTGTCGTATGGGACAGAATGCTTTCGGTTCCTTCCGCTTTGTATGACTGATAGCCGCTTCCCGCGGCGATTTCCTCGCTTAATCCTGCAGGCAGGTCAAACCGTCCGCTGGACGAAAGAAGGACTTGGCCTTTATCGTCTATAATGTACATCGAACCGCTGTTGACCCATTCGATTTGCTTCAGCAAATTGAAAAACTGCTGATCCTCGATATTCATGATCAGCGTGCCCCAGACGTTTTCCTTCTCCCCGAGCGGGAGCGATACCGCGCATTGGATTACGTTCTTGGTGGTGGAAATATCTTTGATCCCGGTAACCGGCCAGAACGTTTTGAAATGATAGCCCGACAGCAGTTGCTCGCGGACTTGCTCCAGACTTTTGTCCGCATACGGATACAGATTGGTATAAAACGTGTTCGCATCCGTCTTGATAAAAGGGGTCAAAATAATATCCCCTTTGCGCAAATGAATATAGAAGTCGTTGATAAAGCCGGTCCCGTTGCGAATGTTGCGCAGCGACCTGACCGCTTCCTCGTACTGGATATATTTCTCGCTTTCCTCAATCGTCCATAACGTCTGCAGCTTCGGATGCGTGGCGATCTGGACCGCCATCTGGTCGATT
This sequence comes from Paenibacillus mesophilus, assembly GCF_005938385.1. Lineage (GTDB taxonomy): Bacteria > Bacillota > Bacilli > Paenibacillales > NBRC-103111 > Paenibacillus_AB > Paenibacillus_AB mesophilus. The sequence continues at coordinate 224,160 of NZ_VCRA01000010.1, read as the reverse complement.
TCCTGCAGATGATTGTCCATGATCTGCCGCACCTGCTCGAGCATCGCCAAGTTGGAGCGGCTGGCGTTCTGGACCATCGTGTTCTCCATATTCGTGTACAGGATGGCGGACACGGTGACCGGTATAATCAGAATGAGGATATACGATAACAACAGCGTCAAAAATACGCTTTTGCGGCGGCGAATCATGCGGCTGACCTCCCCGTTCGGAAATGGATGACGATGCATAATTTATTAATAGCAAATTTTGTAAACGCTTTCTAAAAATTAAACAATCTTCAGGACTGAAGTTTATCATATTTGTCCCCCCTCTTCAAACCATCTCCGCACTGTCAATTAAGTCCAAAACGAAAAAAGCACCCGCCGCTCGGTTCACCGGGAACCAGGGAGGATGCTTCTTTGTTCAAAACGTTTAAGGCTTCCACAATGTGGCGGCGAGATAACACGCTCCACCCAACTCGTCGTTGTAATAGTAGACGATCACGAGCGTCCCGTCGTCACGAAGCACCGTACGCGGATAACCGATATCGTGGCTGCCCGCCTCGGCATTCAGGATGATTTCTTCGCCCCAGGTGAGCCCATTGTCGGAGCTCAGCTTGGCTCTCATGCCGTAGGGCGCATTCCGGTAAGCGTAAGTCATGCAGATGCGGCCGTCGTGGAGCCGGGTCAGCGTCGGCGGATTGCCGCCATGCCCCGTGTCGGCCACCGGACGACCGACATAAGCCCAAGTGGCCCCATTGTCGGACGAGCGGTACAGATCGATCCAATTCGCCGCCACATTGTTGTCGCCCACTCTGCGCTCGCGCGTCGCGACCAAAATGTCGGTATCCGACAGCCGGACGCTGGCCGGCATAATCGTGAAACCATTGCCGGATTCGGGACCGATCCATGAAACAAATTCGAACGTCCGGCCGCCGTCCGGCGTCCGTGCGCAAAATACGCGGCTGCCCGTCTCCGTTCCTTCCGCCGTAGGCGCCGTAAGGAAAAACAGGCATTCGTCCGGGCCGGACACGAGATAGTCGGTGCGTGCCGCCAGCCCGATCTGCCCCATCATCGGCAGCGCAAACGGCCCTTCCCAGGAATGGCAGCGGTCGTGCGACGTGTAGAACCACGATCGCGACCCTCCCGTCAAATCCTGCCTCGCGCACATCAAGGCGAAATCCGGGTGGGCGAAGTCGATCGGCCGCTCTACGGGGACAGGCTCGCTCCCCCCGTCCGTCTCCCCCGTCTGCGATGCGGAATGCTCTCCCGCCGACAATCCTTTGTTGCCCGGGGTGCGAACCGGCGTCTCGACCGATTTCCAGCTTTCCCCTCCGTCCATACTGCGCGCCTGCATGGCGACGAAGGGCCTCGTCTTGTCGCGGGCGTGAAACCCGCCCTCCGTACTATGATAACCAAGTGTGTAGCCGACTACGATCTCGTCGCCCCACGACCATATGCCGTAGTTGGCTGGCCAGCCCGCGTACCGGCCCGCTTCTTTATATACAATAACCGTCTTCACGAGCGCACTCCTCCATTACACGTAGTTCAAGCCTTTCGTATAGGGAAACGGAACAGGCAGGAATCGGGCTGCCGCATCGCGCCATTCACGGTCCGACGCCGGTCCCTCCGGCTCGTGATCGAACAGCAGCGCAGTCAGCGACGCCAAATCCAAAGCTTCGCTTTCACGACTGCCAATCGCAACGGACCAGGAGCCGTCCGGCCGGCCCCGAACTGTCGGCACTTCACCTCCGGCGCCGGCAGTTCGCTCCCAATTCGGACGAAGCTGCTCGAACAATCTGGCCGGGCTCACGATATGGACGGTGCCCGAATTATCTTCGTCCGCGGCCGTACCGATCCCATCCAGCAGCCTCTCCATCTCCCTCTCCTGCCAGCCGACGGTGATGTCCAGTTTGTCCGCCAGCCCATTCGCGAGGGCATACTGCACGATCGCGCATACGTCCACTGCCGGGCCCGCCCATTCGAGCACATAGCTGTTGCGGGCTCCGTAATCGACTCCGTCGCGCTTAAGGGCCAGTACGCAGAACGCGACGGCCTTCCCGTTCCGCTCGGCGATCAGTGTCGTCTGCTCCATCCGCTGCATTGACGTTACCGCGGCGGCGGCATGCAAATCCGCCAAGTCCCATACGCTCCGCTCGTAACGCACATCTATGCCCGCCGAAAGCTCCCGCAGACGGAACCAATCCGCCAAGTCCGCCGCCCTGCACCTCACTCCCGGAGCCAGCCGGGAAGCGAACGCCTCCGCGCCGTCCACCGACAGCGTATGCTTACGAAACGCGCCGAACCGGTGGCAGCCAGCGTCCGTGTACAAGGATCGATTGCCCGAGACGAGCAGCAGAGAGGCGCCGGCTTTGTCGATATGCCGTTTCGCATAGTCCAATATGAGACTGGCGCAGCCTCTGCCCCTGAAGTCGGGATCGGTGCATACCGCCCCGTACGAATACACCAGCAGCCGCGCTTCCCCGACCCGTACGATCGACGGGACCAATCCGGCGAACGAGACGAGCTTTCCCTCCACATACCCGCCAACCGCCTGCCCCAGACTGCCGGAGAACACTTTGGGCGACGACACCGCAAGCGACGGGCGGTCGTCGTTGCGAAACGTCCGATCGACCAGCCCGATCGCTTCCTGAATATCGCCGTTTGTCAACAAACGAATATCCATAGGTTATTTCATCCGTTTCCATGCGGCATTGTAAATGTCCTCGATCTCGGTCGCCCCGCTAGCCGCTACCTCTTTCGCGAAAGCGTCAAGCTCGCTGAGCGGACGGCTGCCGAGAATGAACTTGTCGATATTTTGCGTGACGACGGTGTCAACCTTCGAATTCAGCTGCTTCAGCTTCTCCCGCTCCTCCTCGTTGAACGGCGGATCGAGCGGCTTCTCGACGACTTCCTTGCGGTCCTTCTGCTGCTTGACGGTATCCGACCATTGCTTTAGCTCCGGCGGAGATATGGTCAGCATCGGCGTATCGTCGGTGAACGTGCTGAAGGCGAGCAGCCCGGTTCCCAAGAACGATTGCATCGCCCGGTACGGGTCCTGCTTATCCTTGAACTGGTCGATCAAGCCTTTGCTGATCGTCACCTTGTCCCCGGACCTTGTGAAATGCTCGCCGGGCACGCCGAAGTTCGTAATATCCGCGCCTTCGTCGGAATACATCCAGTCGAACATTTTGACGATTTCCTCCGGATTTTTCACCTTACTGCTGATCGCGTAGGAATTGAAGCTGGACGGATTGTCCATATAGTTCCGTTTGTTGCCGGCCGCGTCCTTGAAGATCGGCAGCATATCGAATTTCGCCTTCGGATTGACCTGCTGCAGCGCGGCGTTGAAGTTGACGGCGAACGTGTAGTTGTCATAGAAAAACAGCGATTTGCCCGAGCTCAAATTTTGCTGCCATTGCTGCGCCGTCAAGTTCGTAAAGTTGGGGTCGAGCAGCTTCTCCTTATACAGCTTGGCCAAATACGTGATCACTTCCTTGAACTCCGGACGGGTCGGGCCGTATATGAATTTATCCTGCTTCGGCTCGTAGTAGATGGAGAAGCCGCTGCCGAACGCATACGCCAGAAAACGCAAGTTGTACTGCGAGCCGCTGCGCATCGTCCACGGATACGAATCCGGGTACGCCTTCTTGACCGCCTTCAGCACCTCGTACAGCTCCTCGAACGTAGTCGGCGCCTTCAAGTTCAGCTCCTGCAAAATATCGGCGCGGATCATCGGGAAGTTGCCTACGTTGGCCGCCACCGCTTTATTGGCCATGATCGGAAAGCCGTAAAAATTGCCGTCGATCTTCAATTTGTTCGCTTCCGGGTCGCCTTCCAGCCTTTTCTTCAAGTTAGGCGCGTACTTGTCGAGGTACGGGGTCAAATTCAGGAATATCCCGGTACTCGCATAAGTCGTAATATCGGTGCGCGTCACATGGATGACGTCCGGGATATTGTTTGTGGCGATCAAAGTCTTTTTCTTCGCTTCGTAATCGCTGCTCGGTACGCCCTCCATATTGACTTTGAAGTTCGTTTTGGCCAAAATTTGCTTGAGCGCCGGCGAGTCCTTCAGGACGGGCTGGATCGAGCTGTCGCTTCTCATGACCGTAATCGTTCGCGGCTCCCGCCCTTTGTCGGATGCGGCGCCCCCATCCGTCGATTTCTGCGTCCCGTTCGAGGAAGAACAAGCGGACATCACCGCTATGGCGGGCAGCAAGACGCTGAGCGCCACCGGATATAACCGTTTCTTTGCAGCCATAGTAACACCCCTTCTGCTTATCTCGTTTAACCTTTCAGCGAACCGACCATCGATCCTTTGACGAAATATTTTTGCAGGAACGGATATAGCACCAGAATAGGCAAAATGGCGATGATGACGACCGCGTATTTAATGTTTTGGTCGACCACCAGCATACCCATTACTCCGCTGAGCTCCGTTGATTGAGCCGACATATCGCCCTGAATGACGATATTGCGCAAGATCATCTGAATCGGGAATTTGCTGCTTTCGTTCAAATAAATGAGTGCGGAGAAGAAGCTGTTCCAATGCCCGACGGCGTAGAACAACGTCATCGTCGCCATCAGCGGCGCCGAGAGCGGCAGCACGATCGTCCGGAACACCTTGAAATCGTTCGCCCCGTCCATTTGTGCCGATTCGATCAGAGCGTCGGGAATCGCCTGGAAGAAGGTCCGCATCATGACCATATAGAAGACGTTGATCGCCGGCGGCAGCACGATCGCCCACAAGGAGTTGAGCAGGCCGAGGCTGTCGACTACCAAATAGCGGGGAATCATCCCTCCGTCGAAAAACATCGTGAATACGATCAATAGAGCGAACACGTTTTTGCCGTAAAAGTGGCTTCGGGACAACGGGTAGGCGCAAAGCGCCGTCATCGCCAAATTGATCGCCACGCCGACTGTCGTGTACAGCAGCGTATTCTGATACGCTTGCACGATCGGAGCGCTGGAGAAGACGATTTCGTACGCCTTCCACGTCATATCGATCGGGTAGAACCCGACCTCCCCGCGCGTAACGGCTCCCCCTGCGCTGATCGAGACGATCGCCATGTAATACAGCGGATACAGCATGACGAATATGACGCCGATCATAATCAGAATGTTGACCAGATCGAATACCGAAACGTTTCTTTTGCCGAAGCGGGACATCGATGCACCACCGTTCCTTACCATAGGCTCGTTCCGCCCAGCGATTTGGTCAGCCGGTTCGCGCCGATGACGAGTATATACGCTACGACCGACTGGAACACTCCTACTGCCGCGGCAAAGCTCAGATCGCTTCCGAGCAAGCCTCTGCGATACACGTATGTCTGAATGACATCAGCCGTCTCGTACGTGGCGCCGTTATAGAGCAGCAATATTTTCTCATAGCCTACGGAGAGAGAATTGCCGATCGAGAGCAGGAACATAATTGTAATAACCGGAATCAAGCTCGGCAGTGTAACGTGAACCATTTGCTTCCACCGATTCGCTCCGTCCATTCTCGCCGCTTCGTACAGCTGCGGGTCTACGCCGGTCAAGGCGGCCAAATAAATGATCGTGCCCCAGCCGATCTGCTGCCAGATGTCCGAAGCGGTATAGATCGTCCGAAACCACGAAGGCTGGATCAGAAACTGCACCTGCTCGCCCCCGAACCATTCGATCAGCCGGTTCAGCATGCCGTCGACGGCCAGGAAATTGACGATCATGCCGGAGACGACAACCGTGGACAGGAAATGGGGCAAATAAGCTACCGATTGCACCAGTCTTTTGAAATACTTGGCACGAAGCTCGTTCAACAGAAGCGCCAGCACGATCGGCGCGGGAAAATTGAAGACGAGTCCGTACAAATTGAGCATGAGCGTATTGCGCACAAGCTTCCAGAAATACGGGTCGGACAGAAACACCTTGAAATGGTCGAAGCCGACCCACGGGCTTTTGATAAAGCCGCTGAAGACGTTGTAATTTTGAAATGCGATGACATTGCCGAAAATCGGGATAAAATGAAACAATACAAAGTATACGGCAGGCAAAGCAAACATGGCGTACAAATACTTGCTTCTGTTCAGCTGCCTCTTCCAATTGCGGGTACGTATTCCGGCAAGATGTGTGCTGTCCACCTTCCTGTCCTCCATTCCGTTAATCACACACGAGAGATCGAGTTGGTTCTTTATGGAAGAACCCGATTCTCTATTTTCCCGGCAATAGGCCCGTCGCGTTCTGCTCCTCCTTCCGTATCGGCGGCGCCGTATTTCCGTTCCCCCTCAGCATAGCCGCACGCCTTGCCCTTTTCTATTGCCAGTGTGCCGGAAACAGTCCCAATTTCCCGCCGCAGGCTTCAGTCTCAGTTTTCCTTCACAGTCTCAAATCGGCTCTTCTTCCGAAACGATGCCGTCCTGCAGCATTTTTCTATAATCTTGAGGGGTGATGCCCTCATATTTTTTGAACAGCCGGAAAAAAGTGGAGCGGCTTACGATGCCGACCTTCTCCGCGATTTCGTCGTTCTTCATCGCCGTCGACATAAGCAGCTTCTTCGCTTCCGCGATCCGTTTGATGCTGATATATTCGGTCAAGTTCGTCCCGGTCGATTCCTTGAACAGCTTGGAAATATACTTCGCGGACAAATTCATTTCCGAAGCGACTTGCTCCAAGTACAGATCGTTCATATAGTTGGCGTCGATGTAATCGATCATCCGGATGACGATCTTGGCCGCTTTGTTATCTTCCTGCGTCGTCGCCGACTCGACGATCTCCCGGCAGAAGCGCAGCAGCAGCGCAAGATGCTCCTGCAAGTCCAGCAGTTGAGACGACTTGCCCACCAGAATCTGATGGTCGCTTTCCGTCAACATGCGCTCCGGACTGATGCCCTTCTCCATCAGGAATTTCACCCCGATATTGTACAGCTCGACCAGCAGCAAATTCATATACCAGTGGGACGTGCCTTTCTCCAGGTTCACATCGACGATCGCGCGGATCTCCGCCTCCAGCACCGTCATATCGCCGCTGCGCAGGGCATTGAGCACTTTTCGTTCCTCCACGAATCCGAACTGGTAATATTGCTCGAGAGGGAACCGGGAGGCATCAATAATCTGGCAATCGATCTTCTCGTCAGCCTTGGCCAGTGCGATTCTGGAATCGCCGTATGATTTGGCCAGATCTCCGATATGCTCGTATATTCTCCCTACGCCCACGACGAGTCTGCAATATTTCGTGTCGTAGTTGAACGTCTCCATCAGAAGCGCGAGCGCTTGATCAAGCGCGGAGCGGTCCTTTTCTTCTTTGAGATTGACCATGGCCGCATATAAGTTTTTCTGGACGTCGATTACATAAGCGGACACATGCCGCTGCAGAATGCCTTGAATGATCTTCTTCATGCTCTCCAGAACGAGAAGCCGATCCGTGTCCTGAATGTCTTGATAGAACGCGTCCTTGAAATGAAACTTGATGCCGACGCACACATATTGTCCATTCTCGAAGCCGATTTCCTGCATGAGCGCCTCATGCTTGCTTAGCCGGTTGCCGTTCAGGACGTAAGTAAAGGCATTCTCCAGAAACTCGCCGGAAAACTTCTCCCTTCGATGCTGGGCATCGATCAAATTCCGGATCGGATTGTACAGCTTGTTGCTGAATATGAAAGAGAATACGATGCCGAGCACGATCAGGATGACCGACATCCACTTGATCAAAGATAAAATGCCGCTCGCTAAACTCGTATATTCCGTTGTCGGCGTAATCGAATAATAGTTCCAGCCGTACTCCGACCGGTATACAGTGACGACTGAAGGACGCTTATCCAGCTTGAGTTCCGCATTGCCGTTATCCGTATCGCTCATCGCGTCGGTCAGAAGCTTCACGACGGAAGGCTGAAGCATTTCGGACGAGCCGGCGACGACCCGGTGATTTTGATCGGTTACGAGGAAAGCGCTGGAACCGACCACCCGATTCTGGATCAGGAACTGATCGATTTTGGAAGCGGATACGGTCGCGACCAGGACGACACGGTTACCGGCAATGTACTGGCTCAGCACAAAGGGGACGACTCGCTCGCTCCCGTCCTTGAATGATTTGCGAACCTCCGTCGGTTCCAGCACGCGCAAGGAGAAATCGCTTCGCAGCAAATCCGCCCAATACCGATCCCCGTAATCGGCGAAACGGCTGAATTGGGTAAAGAACGAATGAAAGCTCTCCATCCCGTCGCTTTTGTATACCCAGTCGCTGTCGGTATAGACGAACATGTCGTCGATATACGGACTCACGATATTGCGGTTGGACGCGAGCCACTTGATAATGCTCGATGTTTTCTCTCTCTCGTCGACGCTTTGCTGGCTATAGGGGACCAAATACCGCTGCACCGTATCGTTCATCAGAAAGTTCATGCCGGTCTGCTCGGTCGTCCGCAGCACGTTGTCGATCGATTTGGAGGAGGAGATCAGATTCGAGCTTATTTTATCGATCGTCTGCTCTTTGAAGATGGCCACGTTCGCGGCATAAATCCCCGCCCCGATGATCAGCGTCGGAACGAGCAGAAACAAAAAGTACGACAAAATGCGAAAATATAGCCGATTCGTTCGCGCCGGATATCTCCATTTCTCTATGCTCATAGCAGCTGTACTCCCCTCTTCTTGTTCATGGCAGGATCCATCCGTCTTTGTATTTATTGTATCAGCCTGACTGCGGCGAGCATAGATGAACGGCAAAAAAGCATCCGCGGCACGGTCGGAACCGGGCGGATACTTTCGTGTACAGCCATTAGAGAAAGAAATATTCTCGACCCTATATAGACGGAAACATTGCATAAAGGTGATTATGATACGATGTGATTTAGGTGAATTTTCGAAAAATAGGAGAGAGATGCACGGTGTATAAAACACAAGAGATATGCAGTTTCTGTGGATGCAGAATGGTTCGGGATTCAAAAGGTGCTGTTCATTGCCCCGAATGTAAAAAGAATTCGCGAAAAGAAAAGACAATAAAACTGTATATTGTATTATTCTTCACTACTGTTATTCTTCTTGTTATTAATGAGATAGTCATGCGAGGCGGAAATGACGCTTGGGATCAACTAAACAGAGGACTGCCTCTCTTTGTCGGGATACCTATTTACATTATTCTCTTTATCATTTTTATTCACAGCAGAAGATAGACTAGTTCCTCCGCATAATAAAGAGCCACGAAAGCATCTCCGTGGCTCTTTATTCACATGCAGATCTTAGCCAAGCTTAAAGCCGCTGATCGCCACAACCCCGCAGCGGGCGATCGTGTCGCCGGGACGGTGCGGCCACAAGCTGGTCGGCTTGCTCAGGTCGGTCGTCAGCTCGCCCGGATGCTGGATGGACAGGAACAGCGTGCTCTCGTCCGGCGTGAAGTATGGGCCCGTCAGCTCGCTCTCGACGGGGGCCGACGCGAATTGCATCGCTTGCGCCATGGCGGGACCGTGTGTCGGAACGACGAACAGTCCGTTGTTCATGAATGTTTTGTATACGCCTTTGTTATGGCTGCTCGACGAGATGTCCGTAACGACCCACAAGTTGCCGCTCGAATCGAACGCCAAATTGTCCGGCGAGCTGAAGCCCGATTGACGTCCTCCGGCGATAAAAATTTCGAAGTCGAACTCGGTTGCCCCGAGATCGTCGTCTTTCTCGAAGATGCGGGTAATATGCCCGTGAATGTTGCCGTGCGTATCGTTGTTCGTGTGGCTTATAAATACCGTATTGTCGAACGGGGAAATCTCGATGTCTTCCGGGCGGTCGGTCGGCGTGCCGCCTACGAGCAGCGCCGCTTCGTGGCAGTTCGTTACGACGTCGCCTTGATTTTTGAATTTGGCGAGCAGCTCTTCCCGCGTTCCTTTGACACCGGCCGGCGCTTTAAAGCCCGTATTCGAGAGCAGCTTGGCGATAGCCTCATACGTAACCGGCACCCATTTGCCCGACTTCAGGTTCGCTACATAAAGCGTGCCGTCTTCCAGCAAAGCCGAGTTGGCACGGCCCAGCGATTCGACGTACTTGCCGGAGCTGACGAATTTGTATACGCAGGCATCCTTCTTGTCGTCGCCCATATAGACGACGACGCGGCCGTCCGCAGTCAAGCCCATCGCCGTATTCTCATGATTGAAACGTCCCAATGCGGTATGCTTCTTCGCGTATGAGCCGTCAAACGGGTCGATCTCGACGACCCAGCCGTAATGCGTAAGCTCGAGTCCGGCACGCTCGGCCGTCTCCGAGAAGTTCTCCTCGCAGGACAGTACCGTTTTCCAGAACGTAACGCCTCCGGAGCAGTTGGCGAACGTGCCCTTCGCGGAAGAGGCCCCGCCTACCGCCGTCGTCGATCGGGCCGGGCCGGTCAGCTCGAACGGGCTGTAGCCGTTAATGCGGCGCGCGTACTGCGAGCCGGTATCCATTTTCCACGAGCCGTCGAAGTCCTGATATACCTCGATCACGGACATTCCTTGGTAGTACAAATCTTTCTGGATTTGTTCGTCCGTCCATCTGCCATTGTCGGCGATCGGTCCGATCGAGAAAATGTTCGTATATTCATGGTTGTTTACGAGCAAACCGCGCGTATTGGAGCCGTTGATCGGGAAGAAGGCATTGTAGTCGGAGCCTTGCCCGAATTTCTCGCCGGCTTGGTTGATCACATCGTCGAAAGCGGCGACTACGTCGTACTTGTATCCTTTCGGAAGCAGCAGCAAATCTTCCTTCGAAGGCTCGATCGGCTGGAAGTAGCCGCTTACTTTATTCGTCTTGTAGCCGAACAGATGGTCCGCCGTAGGCGATGCCGCGGAAACTTTGCCTTCCAGTATGCCGAGCCCGGCCGATGCGGCGGCCAGAGCGGCGGCTCCCGTTCCCATATACGACAAAAACGTGCGTCGGTTGATCATTTTCCCCACGAAACATTCCTCCCATACTAGGCGAATACGGCGGCAAAGCGTACGCCGACATCACGCCAGGTTGTCTTTAGGACAACAATACCTCAGAAGTGTAATCGGAATGTTTCGCCCATTTGAAGAAGTTGTAAAGGCTTTATTCGGGATGATTGCTTGTCGCGCTTCCGACCGTAAACGGAGTCGTAACGCCCTCATACATCAAATGCATCGTCATCCCGGCTGCGGCATGCTGCAAATTGTGACAATGATCCATCCATATGCCGGGGTTGTCGGCGCGGAACGCGACCTCGTACGTTTCGCCCGGGGCCACATCGAGCGTATCCGACCACCATGGACTTCCGGATACCCGTTCGCCGCTGCGCGACAGGACAAGCATATGGTGGCCGTGCAAATGCATCGGATGGTCCACCGAGCCCCGATTGACGATGGTCGTCTTGACCAGATCGCCTTCCCGCACGACGAACATCGGCGTATTCGGGAAAACCGCTCCGTTAATCGTATCGTAGGAAGAGAATACCCCATTGTAGAAGCCGAGCTTATTGTCCAATATCATCGTAAATTCCCGGTCGAACCGGCTATCCGCATCGAATGGGGTAGGCGCGGGACTCCCGTAATGCTGCGGCTCGAACGGCACCGTAGGCGGGGAGGAAGGAAGGTCCCCCGATCCGTCCGGACTCATGAACAGTCCCAGCTTCTTTCCTTCTCCCACACTCAGAAATACCGGACCGTCAGGCATCGTGAACGTGACGTCATACCGCCCTCCGGTCAGCAGCCCGAGCCGAGTATACCGCAAAGTTCCGGGTTTGTTCAGGTCCGTTCCGTCGATGGCGGCCACTTGATATTCGGTTCCGATCAATGTGTATGTCTGGCGTACCCAATCGTCCGTATTGATCAGCCGAAGCCGGACCGGCGTTCCCGCAGCAACGGTCATGCGCTCGACCGTATCGGACGAGCCTATGGCGAAGCCCGCCCCTCTCCACATATGAGTAAGGACCGTAATATCCTTCAGATCTTTCGCCTGCGGCTGCCTCGGCTCTACGATAAGCGCGCCGAACAGTCCTTTCTGAACCGCCTCTTTGGAATGCTGATGCGAATGATACCAGAACGTGCCGACCTGTTCGGCTAGAAAGCGGTACGTATACGTTTCCCCGGGCATAACGGCGTTTTGGGTTGCACCGGCTACCCCATCCTCGGCATTCGGAACGTCGAGGCCGTGCCAGTGGATCGTGACGCCATCTTCGATATCTTTATTGATCAGCGTCACTTCGACCAGCTCCCCTTCCTTCATGCGGAGCTCGGGGCCCGGAATTTGCCCGTTGTAAGTCCAGGCGTCCACTTCCTTGCCCGAGCTTAGCCGGACCGTCTTCTTCTCGGCTGTCAGCGTGTACTGCCGATCCGGCTTCCCCGTTCGCGGCCCCGTCAATTGGGTAACGGAAACCGTCGAAGCGGACGTCGCAGCCGGTTTTCCCGCAGCATGAGCAGTATGATCGAGGTGCCCTCCGCCAGCAGGGATCACTCCCCCGCCGTAGTCCGCCACTCCGGTTCCCATATCCAGCTCCTCCGGTAAACGGCTGGCGTTCATCGCCGATATAAAAAACGGTGCGGCTACGGCTGAAGCTATGACCAGTACGCCAACATTGCGCAATGCGCGAACCGGCCAGGATCGCAGCTTTAGAGCGGTGTCAGAACGGCCCGCTCTCTCCGAGCGCCTACGGTGTAACGTCCATAACGCGAAGCACAGGATAGCAAATAAACTCACCGGGATCGCGACATTAAGCCATTCAAACGGAACCGGAGGCACCAGTACGAAATAGAAAGTCGTCAGTGCCCCTAGCGCCAGTAGTTGAAACGGCGCAACAAGACTAGCCTGCGAAGCCCGGCTGCGAAGCGTGCCATTCACGGGCCCGTCCGCTTCCTTCTTCGTATCCTTGTACAAGTTCATAAGCTTCGGCACGGAGGAGAACCAGACGAATAACACGGGTACCCCAACAAGCGGTATGTGGAGCGCCGCCCGGTCTATCCAAAATATCGGCTCCATTCGGACGGCCAATAAAGCAACGCAGCTTACGACCGCACAGACTGCCGCCGAGACGTATGCCGCCCACCATAACAGCTTGCGCGACCGGATGCGAAGCCGATCGATCGAGCCGTGAAACACGAGCTTCGAAGCTTTGCCCCCCGCTATCCACGATAAGATAAGCAGCAGCAGCACCGCCGCGAGCTCTATCGATACAACGATTCCGTACAAACTTCCATTCCCCCTCGGATTGGTTTTGGCGATTTCATTTTACCTCTCCGGCCAAGCGGGCCGACACCGTCGCAGGTTATAGCGCCGCCCGGCCTTCGGTCGGGGGAACAAAAAAACAGCCTGTGCCGGAGCACAAGCTGCTTACTTTTAACGCTATCAAGATACGACCGACACGACCTCATCCTCGCTATCTTCGGCCGTCTTGCGGACGACCAATCGCGAGACGCGCATATGGTCGACTTCTTCTACAATCATTTCATAGCCTTTGAATGCAACGCGTTGATTTTTCTTGGGCGGAATTTCCACTTGCGAGTATACCCATCCGCCGATTGTATCGTAATCATCCGTTTCGATATCCAAACCGAAATAGTCGTTGAACTCTTCGATGTGAAGCAGACCGTCTACGGAGTGCGTATGTTCGTCTTTTTTCTCGATGCTCGGTCTCTCTTCGTCGAACTCGTCATGAATTTCCCCGACAAGCTCCTCCAAAATGTCCTCCATCGTCACGAGACCGGATGTGCCGCCGTATTCGTCGATCAACAGGGCGACTTCCGTCCGTTTTTTCTGCATCATCTTCAGCAATGCGCTGATCGGCATCGATTCCGGGATGCTCATAATCGGTCGGACGATCGAACGGATCGTGTCGAGACCGTCTCTCGATTTCAGTATATCTTTGATGTGGATAAATCCGATTATATTATCTTTATCAGGGTCGCACACCGGATAACGTGTCCGCATTTCCGTAGTGGCGATTTCCATGTTTTCTTCGAAGGATCGATCCGCGTACAGGCAAGCAAGCTCCGTACGGGGAATCATGATTTCTCTCGCGACGGTTTCGGTGAACTCGAACACGTTGTCCACGAGCGTCAACTCCGTGTTGTCAATAAAGCCGCCTTTATGGCTTTCCTTGACAAGAAGACGAATTTCTTCTTCGGTATGCACCGCGTCGTGCTCGGATTCCGGCTCGATTCCGGATTTGCGGAGCATCCAGTTGGAAGCGCCGTTCAAAACCCAGATGAACGGATACATGATCTTGAAAAACACTATCATCGGGATCGCGGACCATAACGTGACCGCTTCCGATTTGCGGATCGCGTACGTCTTGGGCACTTGCTCCCCGACCGTAATATGAAACGAGGTAACGATAGTAAATCCGATAATAAAGGCAATAATATGAATGATACTGTCCGGCATGCCCATTCTGCTCAGAATAGGCTCGATAATGCGCGCGATCGTCGGCTCGCCCAACCAACCGAGAACGAGAGACGTAAGCGTAATGCCAAGCTGGCAAGCGGATAAATAGGCGTTCATGTTGCCCAGAATCCGGCTCGCGAATTTCGCCCTAATATTTCCCTCCAGGGCCAAAGCATCGATACGGCTGCTTCTCGCTTTCACCATGGCAAATTCCACGGCTACAAAAAAACCGTTCAGCAACACCAAAATTAACGCCAAGGACAAATTCAGGATTATCGGACCAGGGTCACTATCCAAATAATTTCCTACCCGCCTTACCTTGAGGCGGACAGGTACACCTCCCTTGAGAATAAACTATGTCTTCTATTATAAAGGAACGTCAGTGAAGATCAAAGGTTCGCACGGGGTCTTATTGGACCATTTGGCTACAAAATGTCAGATAATTCGCCGAAAACAGTTTATTATTTAATCTTTATTCGCGTTTACTGCTTAACATAACAATTGATTTTTTGTAAAGCGCGTCGGAAGGCTGCAAAATCGGTTTGGCGGGGGATGGTAACAACGTGGACAACGATAAGGTTTGGACGGAACGGTTCAAAAGATTGATCATGAACAACCGGTTCGTGCTCGGTTTGCTCGTCTTGCTGCTGATCGGCTTGAACATACGCGTATTTTCGACGATTCCTTACGTGTTCCTGCCCTTCGTCGCACTGGTCAAAACGGTATTTCTCCCTATTCTGCTCACCGGCATCGTCTTTTATTTGCTGAATCCGGCCGTGGATCTGCTGGAGAAGAATGGCGTCAAGAGAGTCTATTCGATCCTTATTCTATATTTGCTGATCGCCGCGATCATAGCGCTTCTGATCACGATCGTAGTTCCTTTTATACAAGGGCAGGTTCGGAGCCTGCTCGACAATTTCCCGAGATACAGCAAGCAGGTGGAGCTTCAATTCGAACAAATCGTCGGAAGCGGATTGCTGGAACAAGCAAGGGAGACGCTCAGCTTCAATCCTGCCGATTATGTGGAGCGGGTGACGGGACAGCTGTCCAAATTCGTAAATAACGCCTGGACAAGCATCGGCGCCGTAGTAGGGGCGGTGACCGAAGTCATCCTGTCGATCTTGACCGTGCCGCTCATTTTATTTTACTTGCTCAAGGATGGCAGGCGGCTTCCCCATTACTTGTTGCAATTCGTACCGACCTCGCTTCGCGGGGAAACGTACAAAGTCATGTCGGAGATGAACCGTCAGATCAGCTCCTATATCCGGGGCCAAATTATTGTCAGCTTCTGTATCGGCATGCTGCTATATGTCGGCTACTTGGTCATCGGCTTAGACTATTCTCTCGTACTGGCCGTGTTCGCCGCTTGCACGAGCGTCGTCCCTTACTTGGGACCGGTGATTGCCATCACACCGGCCCTGATTATCGCCATCGTCACTTCGCCGTTCATGCTGCTGAAGATGATCATCGTCTGGACGATCGTTCAGCTGGTGGAAGGCAAGTTCATCTCGCCGCAAATTATGGGCAAAAATTTGCATATCCACCCGATTACGATTTTGTTCGTCATCTTGACGTCCGGCAAGCTGTTTGGGATCTTGGGAGTGATCCTCGCCGTTCCGGGCTATGCGGTTCTAAAGGTGATCTTCGTACACCTGTTCCGATGGTTCAAGGTGCGATCCCGGCTCTATGAGCCCGAGAAAAGCTAGCCGCTCGAGCAGCCTTGCACCCGCATCATATCGAAACGCCGCCGGAAGCGGCCACGGCAGCAGGCATGCCGCCTTCCTGAATCATTCTGGCCGGATACTGATACACTTGCGGGTCGCGCTCGCACAGCCGTATCCAAGCTTCCACGCAATCCGGATCGAAGTGGGTCCCTTTATGATCGTGCAGGAACGCGATCGTTTCGCTGTGCGACCTGGCTTGGCGGTAGGAACGGTTCGACGAAAGCGCATCGTAGACGTCCGCTACGGCAATGATCCGGGCGAGCAGTGGAATTTGTTCCCCCCGCAGCTTATCCGGGTACCCCGTCCCGTCCCAACGTTCGTGATGGGATCTTATGATTTGCAGCTCTTCCTTCATGAATCCGAGATTGCGGCACAACTCGTAGCCCTTGACGGGATGCAGCTCGATGATGCTGCGCTCCTCGTCGGTCAGCCTGCCCGGCTTGTTCAGGATCGAATCCGGTACGTTAATTTTCCCGACATCGTGCACGATAGCCCCTTGGGCCAACGCCCGCAATTGCTCCGGTGACGCCTGCATTTCTTCGGCCAGCCGGAGCGCGTACATCGTCACCCGGAAGTTATGTCCGGCCGTATATGGATCTTTCGTTTCGGTTGCCAAAATTAGCGCTTTCACGCTAGGGGAGATGCTGTTCGTAATTCTTTCGATCGGATCTTTCGTGAACAACGCCTTCATGGCGCCCGAGATCGATTTCTTCGATGCATATTGAAGAACGAGCCCGACGATCATGACGAGCATCGAGAGCAGGAGGAGGAAATGGTACAGCCACCAGCTGAGCATCCACGTTGTGCCCGATACCATAATGATCTGGGCGGCGACGAGCCATCCCGAGCTGTATACGATCGACAGCTGCAGCGGAAATCGGGAATACCGGTACGATTGATTGTACCGGTACATCGTGATCAGGTTCAGCACGATGGTGGTGACGGCAACGACGGCCTTAATCGGATTGCGGTTAAACGGAACGATGCTGACGACTTCGGGAACAAGGATCCCGATCATGGCGAATAACCCGAGTGCTGCGGTCCAGACCGGGACGAGGTAGCTTTTCCAGTGCGACAATCGTGCTACCAAGACATGATCCGACGACAAGGAAGACAGCCAGAGCCATATAGCCGCAAGGAGAACGCTTAGCTGGGCGGCGATTCCCGGCAGCGGAGACGGGCTCATGACAAGTCCGGGCGTGGAGAAACCATGGACGGTGAACATTTCGGCGAGCGAAATAAAGGCGAGGGACAGGAAGCTGATCTCGATGTTCCGCAGCCGGCTTCCGGCGATGCCAACCATCAAAGCGATAATGGTGGCAAGCAGCGCGACGGAGCTGACGATGTAGAAGTGACCATGCGGATGGTTCATCGAGACGTCGAGAGACGACCATGACCGCAAAAACTCGAAGAGCAGCAGCGGAATCGCAACGGCAAGCAAAGGTCCGACAAATCCATGGAATTTCATAGGACGCTTATCCCCTTATCGCTAAGCATATAGTCCTATTTTACCACAACATCCCAGTATGCTGGCTAGTGGCTGTCCGCTGCAATCGGGCAAAAATTCAACTTATTTTTACTAAAACCCGGCCCCTCGATTCCCCGCCGATAATCGAGGCGAGCGACTGCTCCAGTCCATCAAGTCCGACCTCGTCCGCGACCAGCCGGTCGTATCCGCCGGTAGGTCTCCACTCCCGAGCGAGCCGCTCCCAGATCCGGACGCGGGTCTCGTGCGGGCATCGGACCGAATCGATCCCGAGCAAGCTCACGCCCCGCAAAATAAACGGGAATACGGTAGCCGGCACCTCGGCTCCGCCGGTCAATCCGCTGACCGCCACGGCGCCGCCGTAACGCACGGCGCCCAGAAGCCCGGCCAGCCCCGGCCCTCCTACCGGATCGACGGCGCCCGCCCAACGCTCCTTCTGCAGCGGCTTATGAACCGCACCGGCAATCTCCTCCCGGTTCAGAACGGCTGCGGCGCCGAGCTCGCGCAAGAAGCCGGCCGCGTCCGGTTTGCCCGTACCGGCTGCGACTTCGTACCCGAGCGAGGCCAGCAGCGCAACCGCCATGCTGCCCACGCCGCCCGTCGCGCCGGTGACGGCCACCGGACCGAGTCCCGGCTGCACGCCGTTGTCCTGCAGACGCTCGATCGATAATGCAGCCGTAAACCCCGCCGTTCCTATAATCATCGCCTCGCGCAGACTCAGTCCGTCAGGCACAGGGACGATCCAATCGCCGGGCACGCGCGCCGCTTCGCTGAAGCCTCCGAAGTGGGATACGCCGAGTCCATAGCCGGTAACCAGGACGCGGTCACCTACCCGGAACCGCTCGTCGGCGGACTGCTCTACCGTACCGGACAGGTCGATGCCGGGGATAAACGGGTAGGCGCTTACGATTTTCCCGTCAGCCCGGACCGCAAGCCCGTCCTTGTAATTGACGCCGGAATAGGCTACCCGGATCGTAACATCGCCCGGCGGCAAATCTTTCTCCGTAATGGCGGCCACCCGGGTGAAGCAGCGGTCTTCTTCCTTCTCCACGAATAAAGCGCGAAAAGTTCCCATTATGCGTCCTCCTGTCAGCCTAAAGAAGTTTGAGCCATTTAAGATTACTGCAGCTTGGCTTTCGCCGCTTCCACCAACGCGTCGAACAGCTCGTCGTCCTCCTCCAGCCGTTCTTCGGCAGCTTCGATTTCCGCCTCGATGCCGGACTCCTCCGTGAAATTCAGGCTGTAGCTCCACTCGTTGCCCTTCTTGCTTTGCAGCGTTATTTCATAGCGGGACCGCTGTCCTTCCAGCGAGAAGCGCACTTTGCCCAAGTAGCCCTCCTCCTTGCTGTACACCATCTCCGCGTCGATAATTTCCCATTTCATCGTCAAGTCCTCCCTTTCTTTTCTTGTATCGACGTAAACAGGGACTCCCCCGGGCTCATCGCTCCGGGAGACCCCTGCACCCATTAGTCAGTCCAGTACGATTGACCCGAATGCCTGCTCCATCCGGTTTGCATTCGCCTCGGTATGGGCCGCATCATCCAATTGCATGGTCACCGTATAGACGATATTGCCTTTGGCGAGCACGTACACCGTTTCCTTGTAAGGCGCTTTTTTCGTCTTGTACTCGATCGCGAACTTTCGCGCCGGCTGACCGAATACCGTCTCTTCGGTCGCTTCATACTTGAACTTGTTATCGTTCTCGGCGCTTTTCTTGTATGACTGCTCCAAATCCTCTACGACAGCGTCCAGCTTGCCGCGGTCGTCGGCTTCGATCTCGAACGAGCCGCCGTCAAACATATAGGAGACGTCCGCCTCGCCCTCCGCCCCGTAATAACCGGATACGGATTCCCAAGTTTCCGGAATTTTCACCGAGTATTTGTATTTCGCATTA
Source organism: Paenibacillus mesophilus (assembly GCF_005938385.1). Lineage (GTDB taxonomy): Bacteria > Bacillota > Bacilli > Paenibacillales > NBRC-103111 > Paenibacillus_AB > Paenibacillus_AB mesophilus. The sequence continues at coordinate 204,754 of NZ_VCRA01000010.1, read as the reverse complement.
CGCACTGTAATCGTCCGGTTCGGATCGAGCAGCTCATTCTCATCCTGGATGAAGCCGAGTCTCGCATTCATATCGTCCTTCGATATGGACAAGGACGTCTTGAGCTTGCGGAGAAACTCCTCCAGATCGGCTCCTCCGTCTTCCTCGAAGAACGTCACGTCGATTTCGTATTTGTACTTGTCCTTGATGAAGTAGATCGTATGCCGGGACTCCCAGTCCTCTCCCAAAGCCGAAGAATAGCGGTTTTCCTTCGCCGGAACACCCCCGCCGAGCTCGAATTCGTGCCAGCCGCCCACTTTGCGGCTTGCCTCCACGTAGCTGTCCTCGAACCGTTTCTGCTCCCGTTCGGTCCAAGCATCCAGCGTATCGCCGGAAGACGCGGAAGTGACCCGGAACGCCACCTGCACCGAATTGTCTTTGTTCGTGTAGGTCGGCTCGTCCGCATAAGCGCTCTCGCTCCAGTCGGACGGCAGCTCGAACGTCAGCCCGTATTCATTCGTATAGGAGGTGTCGCCGTCCTTATAGACGGAAATGTCCTTCAACGCGTCGTCCTTCGTGTCGAACGTCAGCCGGAAGCTGTCCAGCAAATCGAGATACGTATTTTGCTTGAAGCTGTTCTTGTAGTTTTCTTCGCTCTGCACGTAAAGCAGAACGTAATAAATGCTGCTCCCTTTCAGAAAAGCTCTATTCTCATAGTACGAGCCGGACGACGTTTTCCCTACAATTTTCGCGTAAGAGCCTTCGTTTCGCTCCACGTACTGCTTCTCCAGAACGAGATCGCCCGATTTGGCCAGCGCTTTGCGGAGCAGACCGACCGGAGACAAGTCCTCGCTCTGCTTCTCCTCTACGGTGACGTTCAGGGCGAACTCCCCTTTGGAGTCGGCGAACATGACGGTGTCCCCTTCTTCCGACTGCCTGGCTTTAATCAGCCCGGCCGGATATTTCAGCGACCAGCCGAAATGGCTGTCTCCGATCCTCGTCTTGCCCCGGTCCGAATCGATGTAGGTGCCGTCGGACGTCCGCACCCAATCGGAGCCGGCGTTCGCCTCCTCACCCAGTACGACCTCGCGGGTTACGGTCTGGCCGCCGGATTTGAGCGTTACTTTCACGGTCTGCTTGGGCAAATATTTCTTCATCAATTCATTGAACTCGACAATCGTCTTGACGGAAGACTGGTCGAACTGGATCACGATGTCCCCCTGCTTGATGCCCGCATTGGCGGCCGGCGAATCGGGATCGACATAAGCGATCCGCAGCTCTTCCTCCGTCGGCAAGCCGACAACCGCTTCCCAGCTTTCCTCCAGCTCCACGCCCAGATAAGGTCTCATCACCTTGCCGTATGTAAAAAAATGATCCAGAACGTATTGCACCGTATCGACCGGAATCGCGAAGCCGAGACTGTCGATCGAGTAGTCGGCGAATTTCATCGTATTGATCCCGACGACCTTCCCCTTCATGTTGACGAGTGCGCCTCCGCTGTTCCCGGGATTGATCGCCGCATCCGTCTGCAGCAGCTGGTATTTCGAATTGACCGCCCGCTCCAGGCCGCTGACGATGCCGACCGTCACGGAATTGCGCAGCGCGAACGAAATCGGGGTGCCGATCGCAATGACCGTCTCGCCTACTTTCACATCGCTTGCAGAGGCGAATACCGCCGGCTTTAAGCCCGCCGCCTCGATTTTGACGAGCGCCAAGTCGCTCTCCTCGTCGAAGTGCGTCGTCTTGCCGGGATATGACTTGCCGTCGGACGTGACGACCACGATATTGCTCATATCTTTGACGACATGCGCGTTGGTCACGATATATCCGTCTGAGCGGACGATTACGCCCGTCCCATGCGCCAGATCAAACCGGTTGGACGGCTTCCCCCCATCCTCTCCCGGTTTCCCGATCACGGCTACGACCGACGACGTGACTTGTTGAATGACGTTCGGAATTTCGTTCATGTCCGCCGCCGAAACGGGAGAAGCTCCCCCGAAGGCACAGCCCAAACTTACGATCAGCAGCCAAAGGAGCGCCTTGACCGGTATTGTTCCCCTCTTCATCCATCCGCTTCCTCTCTCTCAAACTTAAAGCCATGCAATCTGAATCTATCACATGGCAATAAGAGGAAGCAATAAGGAACCGTCGAGGGAGTCGGCTGCATGCAGGTCATTACGTGACAATCCCCAATAAATTTACGGCTGTCGCCCGCCCGCGGGCTTTCGCACGATCCGGTTGGACCTCCAGAAGTCCAGCGCGTTGAATGTCACCGATCCGGCCAACGCCGCCGCGTACACCCAAGCGCCGATTATGCCGTAAAGCTTGTACAAATGCCCCGTATAGCTCCCGATGAACAGCGCCGCGAGCGCAACGGCAATCATCGCCCAGCCGCCCGCCGTCGTTGCGGCGGATCCACCCGGCAGGCGGGACCGCTTCCGTTTGCCGCGGTTCCGGAGCAGCATCCCCGTCATCACGCACGCGAAAAAACAAAATTGCACGATCAACGTAATCGGAAAAGACGCATAGCTGCCGAACCGGTATACTTCCATGACGCTCTTGAACGAAACGAGCGTCAGCATCAAAGCGAACCAGCCGCTCATCACATTGATTCCCCGCATTTTGCCGGTGCCGAGCATCGAAGACAAGCCGGCCATGAGGCAGAAGTAGAGCAAGATCATTTTCATGAAATAGGACGGCATCCAAAATCCGAGCATCACGACGTCCAGCCGATCCATAAAATCGGTAATATTGATCTGCTCCGACAGCGTGAAAATCGGGTACATCGCTCTTGCGGTCGTAGGCGCTCCCAGTACGGTCATATGCAGCAGCATCAATACGGTCAGCAAAATGGTCGAGGAGACGATGCCGAATTTCAACGACACATAAAATTGGCGGGAGCTGCCCAAATAGTTCAAAAATGCCCCGAACACGAATATTTCGCCGGCCCAGCCGGTGCTGAGCGCGCCTCCCTTCACGATAGCACCCGGGCCTTGCGCCAGCATAGGCTGCACCCGGCTGAAGTCCATCTCATTGGCAAGCAGAAACGGCAGCAGAAGCAGGCTTGACAAAATAACCGGAAACAGCAAGTTGACGGACCGCGTGAACTCCTCCACATTTCCGGTAGCGTAATAAATCAGAAGAAGCACGGAGGACAAGTAGATGAACTCGGTCGGCGTCCGCTGAAGCACGGACGTTCCGATAAAGTCGCCGAACATGCGCAAATCGCGGACAAGCAAATGCAGGACGTAGAAGAGCACGATGACGTTCACCAGCCGGCCCAGCCATTTGCCGCAGGCGGCCTCGCATATTTCGAACATATTTTTGCCGGGGTAGGCGGCGCCAAGCCTGTACAGCAAATAGGCGATCAGCCAGGCATACAGCATCGAGAAGATGAAATTGAACCAGGCATCCTGCTTCGACACCTCCGCCAATGTTTTGAACAGGCTGCCCATCGCCCCGGCCATGTAAAGGATCGTGCTCAGCATGAAAAGCTGGTAGCCGCTAATTTGTTCTTTCGTCATCTCATCCCCCCCTGACCATCCGCTCCATATAAGGAACAACGTAGTCGGAGACGAGCCGGGTAGGCATCGGCCAATCGAGGCCGAGCGAGTAGAGGATGTACATGCCGGCGCTTAATGCGGCCAAGGCGGCATAGATCCACTTTTGCGCGGCGGATACCTTACGCATCGGCTTCCATTGAACCGCCACGGTCAGTCCGATGCCGAGCCACAACAATACCGCGAACAGTGCGTTACTCATTCTGCCGCTCCTTCACGCTTATATTTTTCGAGAACATGCCCGTCCGGTTCACATTGACACTAGCCTCCACGCGGAGCTGAATATTCCGGATGTCCGAAGGCCAATTCCTCCCCCAATCGCTGCGCCAGCGTCCGGGAAACGTGCGGCTGAGCATGGCGCCGAAGCCGGGAATATCGGTCCGCTTCTTCCGGATGATGTCCCCGACGGTCTGCAGATCATCGCGGATTTTATGCTCCAGCTGCCGTTCCAGAAGCGCGACATTATTTCTGTTCTCGTAATCCCGGCCGTCCGGTGCCTCGATAATCGTCCCTTCGCCTTCGATCTTGATTCTGTAGTGAATCTTGCCTTCAGCGATATAGGGCTTCATGCTGCTTTGCCCTCTGCGGAAGGCGACGCTCACCAGGCCTCCTTCTACTTCGACCGTCTCCAAATACGGTTTAAACGAATTTTTGAGCCAGCGGATGCCGGTAGCAGCATCCCCTTTGGCAATGCCGCTCATCCGGCCCCCGGACGTATAAGCGAACCCGGTTATTTGCAGCTCTTCGTTCGGCTTGTCGCTTCCTTCCGTCTTCACCGCTTCCACGTAGGGGAGAAGCGCGTCTTGGCCTTCCCCGCTCAGTTCCGACACTACGTCCTTGACTTGTATCGAAATCGTCGCATCCGACTTGAGAAGCTCCCGCAGCGCTTCCGCAGAGAAGCGCTCCAGCTTGGGCGTGGCGTTCAGCACGTCCAACGCCTTTCCTTTGGTGACGGCAATATAACTGGTCAGCCGGTTTTCCGGAACTCTGCCGGCAATATCCATCATTTCCGCCAGCCCCGCTTTGGCCGCCTCCTCCCCGATAAGCAGCACTTTGCGGTGACCGGAGAAGAGACGGCGGGAAAGCCGGCTCTGCAGCTTGTTATAGGCTTCCCGGACGGTCCGGCCCGTTTCCGAATCGATCGTGTACGGACGGTTGCCGCCGCTCCCGCCCCCGCCTCCGGACGCTCCCCCCATATTTCCCGGCAGCGGGACGAGTATGCTCACCCGATAGCCGTCCTTGTCAATATCGATGCCGCTCGCCAGCACGATCGCGATATCGTTCACTTCCGTCCTGTCCCAACAGCCGGTGAGCAGCATGGCCACACTCAATCCGGCAGCGAGCACGATCATACGACTAGGCTTCATTGTCTTGCTTCCGCCCCGTTTCATTCCGGTCACCCGCAGCCCGTTTATTTCCATGCCCGCTTCCGGTTTCTTCGCCCAATCGGGTCAAGTTCGCTACGCCCAGAGACAGCGGACGCCGCTTCATCCGCCACCACGGAGCGCGAACGAGCGTATCCTTCAAATCGCTGAGCGTCATCGGGCTGATCGGAGACAAGTACGGGATGCCGAATGAGCGAAGTCGGGCCAGATGGCCGATAATGAACATGACGCCGAGCACGATGCCGTACAGCCCGAACACGGAAGCGAGCAGCATGAGCGGAAACCGGAGCAGGCGGACGGAGATGGCCGCGTTGAACTTCGGAATCGCGAACGAAGCGATTCCGGTAATCGATACGACGATTACGAGCGGCGCGGATACGATTCCCGCTTCCACCGCCGCCTGGCCGACCACGAGCGCCCCCAATATGCTGACCGCTTGGCCTACCGCCTTCGGCAGCCGGACCCCGGCCTCGCGCAGCGCTTCGAACGACAGCTCCATGATGAGCGCCTCGACCACCGCCGGAAACGGGATCGCTTCGCGTGCGGCCGCTACGCTGAGCAGCAGCGTCGTGGGGAGCATCTCCTGATGGAACGTCGTCACCGCTATATACAGGGCCGGCGTCGTAAGCGCGATAATCATGAATTGGATGCGGATCAGCCGAAGCAGCGAAGAGATTTGGAACCGTTCGTAATAATCTTCATTCGCCTGCAAGAACGACCAGAACGTTACCGGCACGATCAGCACGAACGGGGTCCCGTCGGTCACGATCGCCACCCGGCCTTCCAGCAGAGCGCCGGCGGTCGTGTCCGGCCTCTCCGTATACATGATTTGCGGAAACGGCGAGTAGCCGTGATCCTGGATCAGCTCCTCCACATATCCGGACTCCAGGATGCCGTCGATCCGGATCGCTTCGATCCGGCGCACCACTTCCTTCACCAGCTCCGGATCGGCCAGCCCGTCGATATAAGCAACCGCGATGTCGGTATTCGTTTCTTTGCCGACGACGAGCGGCTTCATTTTCAGCCGGGGCGACTTGATTTTGCGCCGGATCAGCGCCGTATTCGTACGCAGCAGCTCGGTGAACCCTTCGCGGGGGCCGCGGACGGACGATTCGGTCTCCGGTTCGGCAACGGTCCTGTGCTCCGCTCCGCGAAGCCCCATGATCAGCGCGCGATCGTTCCCGTCTACGAGCAGCCCGGCATCCCCGCCCAGCACACGCTGCAGCATATCCCCGAAGTTATCCGCATCGGAAATTTGCGTTACCGGCAATGTCCGGCTGCTTACTTCCTCCAGCAGCGCACGGTCTCCTCTGTGGATCATTAAACTGCCGGCAACCCGGTCGACCAGCTCCGTATCGGACAATCCGTCGACATAGCAAATAACGGCTTTGACGCCGTTCTCCATCCGGAACTCGCGAATGACGAAGTCCGAGCTCTCGGCCATAATGCCGTTCAGCTCCCGTACGTCGTCCTCGATATTCCCGCTTAACGGCATTTTCTTCAAACTGCCGATGTACAGCTCGTCCTTAACCGGCTCCTTCGACGGTCCGCGCTTCGTTGCCCGGCTCATGATCTTCCCCCTCCCGGAAACATCAAGTAGAATATGCTTATGTTACCAATTTGTCCGCCGGGCTATCCCCTCCCGAAACAAAATAGCGCCGGAACGTTCGTTCCGGCGCTGTATTCGTACCTTATCCGGCAGCAGGATTAAGATTCGCTGCTTGCTTGTCCACTCTGCTTCAGGGCATTCAGCTCCCGCTTCTCTTCCGCGAGCATCTCCTCGGCGAGCTCGACCGGAGCCTGATTATAGCTGAGACCGGCTTGATCCACCGAGCGTTCGGCTTTGGCGATCGCGTTCTCCGCTTGGCTTATCGTCTGCTCCGTCGGATGCGTCTCGGCCTGGGATACGGCGTTATGCGCCGTCTCCACCGAATTTTGCGCTTGGGAGATCGGATTTTGCGACTGCAGGCTGGAATCGTACTTCATATGCGTGGCCTCCTGTTGTTCATTTCGTGAATTGCCCGGTTCCCGTCTTACTATGACGAATCCGCTGCAATTTTATACCTCGGGATACGGAGACGCTCCAATGGAGGGAAAATCATGAATAAGACACGATTAAGTCGGCCGATCATAGGATAATAGTAGTAGAAGAGGCGACACTCGGGAGGCGTAAGGATGAATAAGGAAGCGTATATGCAAGAAGCGATCGCTATGGCGTGCGAGAATGCGAAAGGTACGCGCGGAGGCCCGTTCGGCGCCATAATCGTAAAAGACGGCCGAATCGTCGGCCGGGGGGTGAACGAAGTCACCTCCGGCAAAGATCCGACCGCTCACGCGGAAGTGCAGGCGATCCGGGATGCGTGCCGCAACCTGGACGATTTCCAATTGACCGATTGCGACGTGTACACCAGTTGCGAGCCTTGTCCGATGTGCCTCGGCGCCTTGTACTGGGCGAGAGTGCGCACCGTTTATTTCGGCTTCGACCGCGACGATGCGGCTGCGGCAGGCTTCGACGACAGCTTGATCTATGAAGAAGTTCCGAAGCCAGCTGCTGAGCGCCTTCTTCCTATGATCCGACTGGAACCGGACGCTTCGGCCGCAAGCCCGTTCGACCTATGGAAGCGGTCCGCACTCAAGACCGATTATTGATCGGCTACGGAACGGCTTCCACCTCGGAACGATTCAGCTCGTTTAAAGCCCGCTCGATATTCCGGCAAACGGTTGCTCTGTCGTACAGTCCCGACCAATACAGCTTAGCCTCCCGGTACACCGCGTTCAGCTCCTTCGAGGTCAGCTGCAATTCGGAGGCAAGCCGGAAGGTCGGGATAATTTCCCGGTACAAATAATAGCGGGACGGACGGGGCAATTTGTCCTCTCCCGTCCATTCGGCTGCCCGCTTGTTGGCCGGTATGCTGAGCGTATGGCGGTGTATGTTCAACTGCGACTCGTAGGACCGCAAAAAGTCGGCAAGCAGCTTCGCGGCTTCCTTCACTTTGGACTTGCGGTTGATGGCCAGGCCGATGACGATCATCAAGGTGCGGAATTCGCGAAGCGAAGGCAGCGGCGCGATTTCGAACGGAAAATCCGCATCCTTCAGCTCGTTTAACGACGAGTAGGAGGTGATGATGATCGATACCTTCTGCTGCAGGAACAGCTCCTCCGCATCGGCATTGCTTGCCGACAGCATGGACGGAAACACGTTCTCCATGCCCAGCAAATCTTTGCATACGTCCAAGCCTTCCATCAGCTTCTCGCAGTCCAGCCTGTACGTTCCGTGTTCGTCCGGCACAAACTTCATGCCGCTCTGAAGCAGGAACAGCGGCCACCGGTTGCGCGCCAGCATGTGATAGTAGAAGCCGTACCGTTCATTTCCGACGGCCAGCCGCCGGGCGGCGTTGAACAAATCGTCCCACGTCCAGCCGCTGTCCGGCTCCGGCAAGTCCTTCTCGATAAAATGCCGCTTATTATAGCAAAGAACGAGCGGGGTAAAAATAAGCGGCTGTACCAGCTGCTCGCCGTTCGCCACGAACGGTTCGGTCAGGAACGGATAATGATGCGGGTCGGTCTCCACGGGCTCGAGCAGATCGACGGCATCGTTTTCCTGCAGAACGGTGAAGTTGTAATCGTTCATCGTGAAGACGTCCAGCAGGTTGGCGTCCATATATTCTTTGTAGAAGCCGAGATAATTGCTTGTCGGCACTTTCAGCGTCTGCACCTGGATATGCGGATAGCGCTTATGGAATTCGTCCAGCAAAAAGTCGATGCCGGTTTCCAGGGCGATCGTTTCGTGATAGCCGAACCGGATCACCGTATTCGTTTCCGGGGACGGGGCGGCAACGCGATTCCCGACCTTGGGGATTTTCTCGATCAGTCCTTCTTGAACGAGTACTTCCAAGCCTTTGCGGACGGAGTTGTTGCTCAGCTGAAACTGCTTCCCCAATTCGGCTTCCGACGGCAAATATTTGTCGACGCCGAGCCGGCCCGTTAAAATATCCTCGCGCAATAAGTCGACCATCTCGTCCAGCCGGACCCGAAATGTTTTTCTGCTCGGTTTCTCCGCCATTGTACTACCTCGCTATCCGATTTCCTTTTTCTAGTAAGCATAGCGAAAACGGTGCCGCTCTTCAAGCGCTTCCGCCAGCTTACGCAAAATCATTTCGAGGTCACGGTTATGCGGTTCGTCTCCACAATCGTCCCCTGCAGATCGACCCGGGCCCATATTTCCGCGGTGCCGGCTTTGCCTGCGACGAGCTTGCCGTTCTCGAAATCCGCTACTGCCGGATCGCTGCTGAACAGCATCGGGTTGCGCCTCTCCAGATGATCCACCGTACGCCCTTGCTCCAGTAAACCTTTAATGAACAGCTCGGCGGTGCAGCCCTGGCTCAGCTCGCATACCGAGGCCGTGAGCTCCGCTCCGACAGGCCGTACGATGAGCCCGGGAATCGTCAGCTTCAGCAAGTTCGGGCCTTCGGTCAAATAAAAGTGGCCGAAATCGTCCTGAGCGAGCCAATTCCGCTTGCCGGCATCGCGTATGATCGTCATTTGCTTGCTGGCGGCGTCGATCCTGAAAAATTTGCTCCCTTGCACTCCGTATACATTGCCGTCCGTCCCGATTTGAAATTGCGTATCCCGCCACACCGTACTCGTATACGATTTCGGGATCAGCTGCTGCGTATGGACCACTTGTCTCGTCTGCGGATCGAATACGAACAAATAGCCTTCGGCCGATCCCCAAATCATGCCGTCCGGCCCCGCGATCAGCTCGGTAACCGCTTTTTGGCCCGGAACGGGGACGATTTCGAACACCTTCTCCTTCTTCTCCATATCCCAGACGAACAGCTTCGCCTCCGTCTCGACCGGATCCATTCCGAGACCGCCCCATATACACGTTCCGCCGTAAATGAAGCCGTCCTTGTACGCTACCGCCGTCACGCTTTGACGCTCGACGGGAGCCCAGTACGCTTCTCTTTCGCCGCTTATCAGGTCATAGATGACGAGCGCCCCGCCGAGCATGCCGTATTTCGGCACCGTGCCGATGATGAGCTTTCCCTCGTCATGGGCAATTGTCCCCGCGAGACCCCGGTCTTGATACTTCACGTCATAAGCACTGAAAAGCAGCCTCGGGTTCGGCGCTTCCTTGTCTTGGACGTTCCACGGCCGTTTCGTATCGAACTCGAACACCTTCATGCCGGTGTACGCGGAGAAATAGACGCTGTCCTTGTAGCTGTACACGCGGTCGGTCTGGGTCGCCGACAGCTTCTGCCCGTATCCGAGCGTCTCATTCGTATATTGTACCGTCGCTCCGGTGAATGGATCGAAGCAAGCGTTGCCGCCGGACAAATATCCGCTCGTATAAATCGTTCCGTCATTCGCCTTCGCCGCAGTCTGCAGCTCGGTCGGTTCGCCTTCGATATCGAGAGCGGTTAGCGAGGAATGCCCCGTCTCCGGATTGTATTTGAACAGCTTCGCTTCCGTCGTCATTCCGACCAGCGTAAATCCGGGATAGTCCGGTTCGTCCAGCCGGACGAACGCGAAGCCGTTTATGTTGCCCCCCGAATGAACGGGAAGCTGCACATATTGGCTCGTCTGAACGTCGTAATAGCCGAGCTGCGCATTGTTCGTGTAGTACACCTTGTCTTCGACGGGTGATTTGGGCGACATTAACCGGGAAGAAGCGTTGTCCACCGTATCGTCGAACCGCCCGGTCGCCAGATCCAGCGCAATCAGCCCGCTCGGGGAGAAGCGCATGAACAGCTTGCCTGCGGCGACGGTCATATCGAATACGAATTGGCCGGAAGCGAACGGTTCGGGCAGAGGGATTTCCGTTTTCACGCCCGTTCCTCGGTTGTAACGGATCAGATGGACGTGTGAGCCGATGCCGAAATAGGCGTCGTCCCGTTCCGGATCGTAGGCGACCGAATAAGCATACGATTCGTTGTCCATAATCCGGCCATAGCTGGTCAAAGTTCCGCTCCGCGTATCGAATTCGAACGCTTCGCTTTTGCTGTACGTGCCTCCGATCAGAATACCGTCCGGACCGTTCTTCATGTCGAACAGCTGGGAGCCGTTCACGGCGCTGACGAACTGTACGCGATCCGCCCCGGGTACGTATTTGAACAAATAGCTGGGCGTTCCCGCCAAATAAACCGTTCCGTCGGGCTGTACGGCCAATCCCCGGACATAGGTGTTCGCATACGTCCTGCCGTTCACCGTATCCTCGACCGGAATTTTCGCGACAAGCTTGCCCGTCTTGACGTCGGTTACGAGGAGTTTGGCCGGAATGCCTACCAAGGTCGTATAGGCAACCGTATTTCCCGAAGCATCCCGGCCGAACGCCGTCCTATGCGTATTGACCGTATGAACTTGGGGGCCGAGATCGATCAGCTCGAACTCGACGCCCCCTCCCTCGGCCTGCGATTTGCTTAAAGTAAGGTTCTCCACGTATCCCGATCCTTTCGATGCCGATGTCGATCACCGGCTCCGTTCCGCACGGAGCCGTGCCGCCGGCTTATTTGCCTTGCTGGGCCCCTATCGCCTTCTCCAGCCGCTCCGATGCGTTCCGCAGCGCCGTATTGATGTCGGTCCCGTTCAGGTACTCCTCCAGCGCCGTATACCCTTCTTTATCGGCCAACGCCTGATAGGCCGACTTTACCGTAGGAGGTGCAAACGTTTTCGGAAGCAGCGATTTCACATTGCGGTTTTTCAAATACGGTGCGTCTTTGCCGAACGAATCGAGCAGCTTCGGATCTTTCAGCGACGAGAAGGTGGAGCCGTTGGCAACCATCCATTGCTGGAATTCTTCGGATGTCACGTATTGCATGACGTTGAAGGCCGCCTGCTTGTTTTTGCTCATGCTCGTCAGATAGAAGTAGTTCGGATAAGATTGCATGCCGATTCCGGGCTTCTCCGGCAAGGACGGCGCCTGCACGACGTCCCAGTTCGGGGAGGCCGGCTCGTCTTTGGGCGGGCTGTTCAGCGTCAAGTACATCGCCGCCGTATGGTTTTGCAGGAAAGGAGTCGATTGCGACGACAGTGTAAATTTGTTGTTCGGCAGCTCGTTTCCGGGAATTTGATAGAACCGGGCGTAGTTCAAGATCGCCTTCTTGAACGGCTCCTCGGTCATTCTCGATTTCTTCGTCTTCGGATCGACGAACTCGGCTGAATATTGATTCAAGAACAGCATGTGCTGGAACGCCATCGTAAGTCCTTTGTACTGGATGCCGTTTTCCTTGCGGGTCATTTTCTTGGCCAGCTCGTACAGGTCATCCCACGTCATGCCGTCCTTCGGATACGGGACGCCGAATTTGTCGAACAGATCGCGGTTATAGAACAGCGCTCCCGACGAGGTGCTTACCGGCAATCCGTACATGCCGCCGTTCGCGATCTGCTTCTGAATTTCCACCGAGGTCGGCTCCAGCTTGGACAGATCGTAGCCGCTCGATTTGATCAGCTCGCTGATGTCGTACTGCAAATTCAAATCGGTCAGAAAAGCCGAAGTAAGACCGATCGAGCTGATCATAATATCGATCGTCTGTCCGGTCGTTATGAGGTTCGTAAGCGTCTTCGAATCTTCCTGCATAATATACTTGATCGTATATTTGGGAAACTTCTCGCGGATTTTGTTGCCGTACCGCTCGTTGAAAGCTTCCTCCGCTATTTTATTGCTCGTCATGTAGAACGTAAGCTCCGCCGGCTCATCGCTTTTCGCCGCCGGTTTGGCCGGCTGCTTGGCGGCATCGCCGCTCCCCCCGGTTGAACCGCATGCGGTAGATACGGCCAATGCCGCCGCCGTCCATACAATTGCCCATGTACGTTTCATTCGAACATTCCTCCCAGATTGTGTTATGTGCTCGGGTAGTGACCCCCAAATGTAAAACGCTTTCAAACAATGTTGTACGTGTCATCTCATTCATAAACAAGATCAAAAGTCGAAACGCCGTTCCCCCTGAATGAAAAATTGCATATCGCAGTCGTTACAAATCATACATTTGAGCCGAAAACCCCCTCCTTTATTAACGTCTCTATCCACTAATTCATATCTACCATTTATCGATGTAGTATTTCTTATACTAAAGCGGATTCATTTTAGTGTCAACCCCATTTTGAGTTAAATGTGCACTAGATATTATGTCGAAATGAAAAAAGGCCCCACCCATGTGGAGCCGCCGCTTCTTCCAAGGTACGGAAATAGTTAGTCGTCGAACAAATCACTTTTTTCCTGTCCAGCGTCAGATCCGGTCCGGCAGTCTTCCGTGTAGCTGAATAATAAGAAAAACGTCTATCGACGTACTTCAAGGATAAGCGACCGCGATTTAGAGGAAATTTTTCTTGGTTCAGAAACTCGTACTTCGCTTTAACGTTTTAGCGAAGTTAACTTTCTGAATCTATAAAAAAAGACCTACTCATCACGAGTAGGTCCGTTCTGTTCGCATGTCCGAAATGCTTTTTCTTAATTGTTTCATTCGGGAAAGCTTATTCTCTATAGCCTTTGCCGTAGAACGCCGCAGTTGTGGCGGCGTGAGTAATACCGTATCTTTCGAGAGTTCAAAGCTGACTGTATTTGTCGGCAGTAATTTTCCCCTCTGAACTACTACAGCATAGCGCTTTGGTCTTGCAGCGACTCTGATACCGACTGGAGTTACTGCAGCGGTACCGCGACGAATATTACCTTCTGGGCGTCCTTTATAATTCTTCATTTCTGCAGCCCTCCTAGAATCGAATTCAGATAATCAAATACCAATGCATTAGCATGTGAATTTATTATACCATCAATTATAAATTCGTTGTACTCCTCAAACATCATCTGACTCCACTCAGTTTCTTCGGGGAAATGATAGGAAATAACATATTCTTTGACCTTAGAGGTCAAATAAAACATACCCTTCGATTCAATGTAGGATAATACCGGTTCTTCATCCGAATAGTTGTTATAGGTGGTCGCTACAAATGACGATTCGTCATTTAGTTTGAAGTCTTTGTCACCATCTGTGTCACCCTCGGAGTGAATGATTTTGAGAGTATCGTTTTTTGCGGTACATCGGTTCACATCGCCAATTTTGCTCTTAGTTAACTTAAAGTCCTCTACGATTGTCGCACCCGCTAGATTTTCAAGCGCTATTTAAATAGGATAAATATACCCTCGTCGATCTGAATACAATCGAATGTGCCATCACTGCGGCTAGTCGTCGAACAAATCAAGCTGCACGGGCGATACGGGCAGCGCCGGATAGCCGAGACCGAGCATATCGGCGAGCATCAGGGCATTGCCCGCCGCATCTCCCCCGGAATTGTTGTTGAAAATGACGCATATTTCGTTCGTCCCCTCCTGCAGCCGTACGAGCCGTTCCGCCCACTCCGCCAGCTCTTCCCGGCTATAGCGGTACAGGTAGCGGACGTCCCGCCAATTCGGTTCTCCGCTGCTGTGCCATCCTTCCGCATTGCGCCCGTGAAACCGGACGATCGTCAGCTCCGGGTGGGTCGGCACGTCCACGATCGGCACCGAACCGACACCGGCTTGAGGCTCGTCGCAAATGCTGTGCGCCCAGCCCTCCCGCTCCATGAACTCGAGCGTCCGCTGGCGCATCCCGGGCGCGAACCAGCTCTGATTGCGAAACTCCACGCGAGCGGCATCTCCCCCATGCGTTCCTTGGCGCTTCTTAGTTCGTCCACATTGCTGCGTGTACAGTCGAACCAAGGCGGGTATTGGAACAGCACCGCCTTCAGCTTGCCCGCCTCGCGCAGCGGCCGGATCGAAGCGATAAAAGCTTGGAACATCGCCTCGGTCGATTCGTGCGAAGGCTTGCCGCGCTGATGGCCGGTCATCCCTTGATAAGCCTTGACGACGAAGCCGAAATGACCGGGCGTTTCCTGCGCCCATTTCTCATAATTCCGCTCCGGCTGTATCGCATAAAACGAGCTGTCCACTTCCACGATCGGGAACGTTTTGCCGTACGTGCGCAGCTTGTCCTGTGCTCCCGTCCCGGGCGGATACAACGCCTCTTGGTCCCCCCAGCCCGCGAGTCCGATCCGAATCATATTCTCCGCTCCTTGCCGATACGCTTGTGTCCCCTATTGTATCACAACTTACGAAGTTCCTTAATGAACTGCGGCTTTGGTGCTTTTCTCCAAAATTCAAGAAAAAAATTTAAAGGATACCCCCAAAAAACGGCGAATCCTTCCGAAACCTATATACGCAGACCGTAATCGCTGGCCAGAGACTCATACCGACAATCTTAATGAAGGCGGTGTTGGATCATGGAATGGATGATTATGTTGTTGGCGGTGCTTCTCTTGATTGCTTGGATCGCCCTTCGCGGGGCAGGCTGGAAGACGCTGCTCGTCGGAAGCGGAGATAGCGGAAACGAGCTGGAAGCCAAGTATGCGTACCTGAAATCGAACGATGTCAAATGCCGGCTCAAATTCGAAGAGGCGGCAGGGATGGGGATCGCCCAAGCCGACGTTGCCGGCAGAGGACGCTCCACCGTCAAGTTGGACGTTCACAAGAATGATGTGGAGCGGGCTAACGAGCTCCTCCGGGAATTCGATCGACCCTTGCCGCTATAACCGGACACGATACAGAATGAACAAAAAAGGTCATGCAGGATACCCCTGCACGACCTTTTTTGTTTCAAGACGACTGCTCCAATCGCCCGAACACCTTCAGAAAAGACTCGGGGGGCTGCGCTCCGGATAACGCAAACTTGTTGCCGACGATAAAGAAAGGAACGCCGGACACGCCGATCCGCCTCGCCATCGCAAAGTCCTCCTCGACCTGCGCTTCGCCCTCGCCGCGGTCCAGCCTGGCGCCAAGCTCCGCCGAATCGAGTCCGAGCTCGTCCGCAATTTGCAGCAGCACCGACCGTTCCCCGATATTGCGGCCTTCCTCGAAATAAGCCCGGTGAATCGCATCGACCAATTCGGCCTTCGGTTCGTCCGGGGAAATGGCAATCAGCCGAAGGCTGAGACGCGTATTGGGCATATATTCGACTTTGCCGAAATCGAAATGGAGCCCTGCGGCCGCCCCGGCCTCCACGACCCGGCCGAGCATGCCCTCCTGCGAAAATTGCTCGCCGTACTTTTTCTTCATCGTGTTCATGAAAGGAAGCCCTTCCTTCGGTACGCTCGGATCGAGCATAAACGCCCGGAACCGGAACTGGGGACGCTCTCCGCCGCGCATGGCGAGCGCCTGAAACAGATTCGCTTTGCCGATCCGGCACCACGGACATACCGTGTCCTGGAAAATATCGATGATCATCGGGGCATTCCGCCTCCATTCCTGAAACAGATGTACTGCCCCTAGTGTACCCGAAATTCGCCGGGAGAGAAACGTATGGTATAGTAATTCGTAGTAGAAATGAACGTAAAAAGCGAGGGAGGCGTCGGCCGCATGTTCCGCAACGATTATGTCATGCGCTTGATCGAGCAGTTCGGCAATGCGCTCGGGGTGTTGCTCGGGTTAAAGAAGCAGATGAAGCCGCAGGAAGCGATGGAGCTTGTCGGCGAAACGTACAAGCGGCTATTCGGGCTGAACCCGAATCTGATACGGGCGTTGTCCGAGCGCGATCTGACCGATTTGCTCAATCGGGACGGGGAAGCGACAGCGGAGAAAATGCTTATTGTCGCCGGCTTGATAAAGGAAGAAGCCGATCTGTGCGCCATATTGGAGCGTCCCGACGAAGCCTACAGGCTGAATCTGAAAGCGCTGAACTTGACGCTCATGGCTGCGGGCGAGAATGACGCCGCGGAATGGCTGGACGTTCATGGGCAAGTCGAAGAACTGCTCACGCGTCTAAGCGGCTATGAGCTGCCCGCCGAAACGAAGCAATTGCTGTGGACCTATTATGATTCGGTCGGGCGGTTTGCCGATGCGGAGGATATTTTGTTCGACCTGCTCGACCGTTACGGCGCCGACAGGGCCGATCAAGCCGCTTACGAACAGCTGCTTGAGCAGGCCGAGCAATTTTACGAACGGCTGCTCATTTTGGACGAGGATGCGCTGGAAGCCGGCCGGCTGCCGCTCGATGAAGTGCAGGACAGTCTGGAGGAAGTTAAGGCCCGGGCTTCGGAGCTGGATCGGGACGGACCGTAGGAGGAGCGAAAATGGGCGTACCGCTTAGCGGTTCCGCTCCTCTTCGTCGAATAGACCCAGCTCGCGGGCTTTTTGGGCCGCTTCCTTGCTGCTGCCCCCGCCCAGCTTCTTCAAAATGTTGCCGACGTGCACTTTGATCGTACGAATCGAGACGACCAGCTTGTCGGCGATCGCCGGCTGCGACATCCCTTTATCGATCATCTCGAGCACCTGGAGCTCGGAGGGCGTAATTTTCTCCTGCAGCTCCTTTTTCTTGTACGACTGCTCAAGCTGCTTCAATCGCCTGAACTCTTCGCGCATTTGTGCGGCGGCTGCCGCGCTGATCGGAGATTCGTTGCGGTAAGCGTCCCGGATCGCGGCGGGTATCCGTTCGAAGTCGGATTTAATCAAATAATCGGCCGCCCCCGCCCGGAATGCATCGAACATGAGCTCCTTCAGCTCCATCGATGTCAGCATCAGCACCTTCGCGCCGCCGCGCATCAGCACTTCTTGCGCCAGGCTGATTCCGGCGACCTCATCCGCCAGCATAATATCCATCAGGACGATGTCATAATCCAGTTCCCGAATCGCTTTCGCGGCTTCCTCCGTCGTACCCGCGCTCGCGACGACGGCGATGCCCGGCTCGCTCGCCAAGTAGGAGCTTAACCCCCGTAGCCAATCCGGATCGTCCTCTACGATGAGCACCCGAATCTCGTTCATCCGCTCTCGCTCCTTCTCGTTTTCTTCGGAAACCGCATAACCGCCGTCGTTCCTTTGCCGGGCTCGCTGAACAGGTCGAAGCTGCCGCCGTGCTTTTTCATGACCTGGTAGCAATAAGATAAGCCGAGCCCGAAATTCATCCGGCGGTCGCCCTTTGTCGTGAAGAACGGCTCCATGACTTGCTTCAGCAGCTTTTTATCCATTCCCGGACCGGTATCCTTGATTTCGGCGACCGTATATTTTTTGATCTCATACAGCTTTACGGTAATATCCCCGCCGTTCGGCATCGCCTCGATCGCGTTTGTCAGCAAATTATTCCACATCTCCGTCGTCTGCGCACGATCGCAGTACAGCTCGAGCGATTCCGGAACGTTCAGGTGAATGCGGACTGCCGACGATTCGGCGGCCAGTTGGTCGCACAGCGCCGCAAGCATCGCTCCGGGTTTGTTCCATGCCAGCCTGAGCGCCAGCTCCTGCGTCTGATCCTGAACGCGGGCAATCATCTCCTGAATGTGCCGGGTCGCCGCCAGCACGACCGTGATATCCGCGGCCAGCTCCGGCTGCTCCGTCCGCTCGGCATAAGCGCGTATTTTCTCGCCGAACAGCTTCGTCTTGCCGACGTCGTTCTTGATCGCATGGTTCAGCACGGCCGTTCCCGACGTGACGGCCCGGATCGACACATCCAGCTTCCGGGTCTGGATCAGAAACCGGATACCGAGAAAGCCGTATTTGAAAATCGCCACCGTGAACACGAGCACCGCGAACGCGATAATCCATGTATTGTAACGCCACATCTCAATAAATCCGAAGCTCGGTAGGACGTAGTTCATGACCGAGCAGAGCAGCACCGTCGGCACGATCGCAAGCCCGGTCAGCCGGTCGTTCAGACGCAACGTCGCATGCGTCTCCCTCTTGAAGACGATCCAGAGCGAGGCGAGTCCCACGGCGGGGACCGCCCATGCCGCCGTCAGCCGAAACGGAATCGGGTGAATCGGCCGGACGAACAGCAGCGTTGCCACGATCGGTACGAGCATCACCAGCGCGAGCCATCTTTTGCGGCTCGGAGTCATATAGGCCGGATTGTAGCTGAACGCGAACATGACGAACGTGTAGGGCAGTCCGTAATATTGCATCAGCGACGAAAGCACCCGCACCCCTTCCATAAGCGAGATCACGCTGTCTTCGGCATGACGCTCCTGCGCAAACGGCAGCAGCGTGTCCCCGATCACGGCCGACAGCGCCCCGGATCCTCCGCAGAAGGCGACGCCGCTCAGCCACCGTATCGAGCTTTTCCGTGCATCCGATACGAGCAGCACGACGCCTACGCCCCACAGAGCGATCAATACAAACAGCATAGCCCACGTTCCTTTCCCCGCAGCAATGTATCCCAATATTGCCATTATATCACGGAAATCTTTCTTGCTCTGTGGGAAGCGAGAACGAAATGTTCGCAAAAAAGCGAACCGCATTCGTCGAATGCGGCTGTTCCGCTGCCGCGAGGCGTCAGACGGCCGGGGATCGAGCAGCATGCCGACCGCCAGGACGGCGGCCAGTCGCGACATGTTAAACAAACGGGCCGCCCTTGCCAGCTTTCACTGACGGGGCGACCCGTTGACTTTGTACCGATCCGATCGTTACTTCGCGCCGGGATCGTACGAGCTTTTTAACGATACGATGCGGTTGAACACCGGTTTGCCCGGGGCCGTATGCTTCGAGTCGACATTGAAATAGCCGTGGCGGAAAAATTGGAACTTCTCTTGCGGCTCGACCTCGGTCATGTTCGGCTCCACGAATCCGTTCACGATTTCCAGCGAATTCGGGTTAAGCCTCTCCAGGAAGTTGTCCATATCGACCTTCTCGTCCAGCACGAGCGGCTCATACAGCCGGAATTCCGCCGGAACGCCTTGCGTCGCATCCACCCAGTGGATCGTCCCTTTCACCTTGCGGCCGGTAAACCCGCTTCCGCTCTTCGTCTCCGGGTCGTAGGTGCAACGGATCTCGACGACGTTGCCGTTCTCGTCCTTGATCACTTCTTCGCACTTGATGAAGTAGGCGTGCTTCAGCCGAACTTCGTTGCCCGGGAACAGCCGGTGGTACTTCGGCGGCGGATTTTCCATGAAATCGTCCTGCTCGATCCAGATCTCCCGCGAGAACGGAATGAGCCGGTTGCCCATCTCCGGATTCTCGGGGTTGTTCTCGGCTTCCAGCATTTCCACTTGCCCTTCGGGATAGTTCGTAATGACGACCTTCAACGGCTGCAGCACGGCCATCGTTCTAGGCGCCTTCAGCTTCAAGTCTTCACGTAGGAAATGATCGAGAAACTGCGCATCGACGGTCGAAACCGCTTTGGCCACGCCTACTTCCCGCATCAAATTACGGATCGCTTCCGGCGTGTAGCCCCGGCGGCGCATTCCCGTAATCGTCGGCATACGCGGATCGTCCCAGCCGTCTACGACTTTCGTGTCGACCATCATTTTCAAGTAACGTTTGCTCATGATCGTGTTGGTCATGTTGAAACGGGCGAATTCGTACTGACGGGAGACGTGCTCCATCTCGCATTCGCGGATGACCCAATCGTACAACGGGCGATGATCCTCGTATTCGAGTGAACAAAGCGAATGTGTAACGCCCTCCAGCGCATCTCCGATCGGATGCGAGAAGTCGTACATCGGGTAAATGCACCAGGCATCGCCCGTCTTGTGGTGATGCGTATGTAGGATGCGGTACAGCACCGGGTCGCGCATATTGATGTTCGGGGACGCCATATCGATTTTGGCGCGGAGCACCCGCGTCCCGTCCGGGAATTCGCCGGCCCGCATACGCGCGAACAAGTCCAAGTTTTCGTCTACGGAACGGTTGCGGTATGGACTGTCTTTGCCCGGTTCCGTCAACGTTCCCCGCGCTATGCGCATTTCTTCGGCCGATTGATCGTCGACATAGGCTAAGCCTTTGCGGATCAATAGAACGGCGCGTTCGTAATTTTCCTCGAAATAGTCCGATGCGAAATGCAGCTCGTCCCACTCAAAGCCGAGCCAGCGAATATCGTTCAGAATCCCCTCGACATATTCGGTATCTTCCTTGACCGGGTTCGTATCGTCGAACCTCAGGTTCGTCCGACCGCCAAACTCGTCTCCCAACTCGAAGTTGAGGCAAATCGCCTTGGCGTGCCCGATATGCAAATAGCCGTTCGGCTCCGGCGGGAACCGTGTGATCACCTGGCTCGTCCGGCCCTCTTTCACATCTTCCGCAATAATGGTCTTAATGAAATTGGATGAAGCCGTCTTCGTTTCCATCTCTGCCGCTTGCCTTCCCTTCCTCCGATTATGTATCTCGTTTGCTATATCTCTATATCATACACAAAATTGTGGGAAAATATAAGAATTCCTTTTTAACGAAGTAATTCGATGATGTACAGCCGCGGTTTAGTGGTTGGAATTCTTGCGAATCCGTATCGGATTCTAAAAGGAGAACCTCTTGTCGAAGCAATTCGAAGAGGTGCGACCGCAGTTTTAGAGGTGGGTTTCCTTGGTAAACCATTTCGCTTTCGCCTATCACTTGGCGATCTTGAAATGGTTTATCGATAAGAATTCCTTGGATCGAAGCAACTCGAAGAGGTGCGAACGCGGTTTAGAGGTAGGTTTCCTTGGTAAACCATTTTCGCTATCGCCCCGTCTCCTTGGCGAGATTGAAATGGTTTATCGATAAGAATTCCTTAGATCGAAGCATCGTCACTTTGAAATAAATGGATAACATGCAGGTAAAAAGCTGCATTAAGGCCTGTTTCAATGATTTAACTGGAAAACATGCAGCTTATTGCTTGCCATAATGGCAATCCTCGCCAATTCGGGAAAAATAACTGGACTTTTTCCAGCTAACTGAGAGCGCAAGCGGCGTTTCGCAAAAAATAACTACATCTTTTCCATCTACGGACAGGAGGAACTGCCGATGTGAACGGAACCATCTCACGCGAACCCTCCAACCAGTTCTCTCCCGCAAGTTTTATCTCCATTAGTTCAATAAATCGCAAAAACCCCCTACAGCCCATTGGCTACAGAGGGTTCAATTCTATATATCGCTACCGGACGCGGACTTTGTTCTAAGGGATAACGATTTCCTTATTAGCCTTGTCTTCCCCGTTCCGCAAAGCCGTATTAATATCCATGCCGTCAACCATCACATTTTTGCTGACTTCCGCATTCAACATAGCATTGATTTTGGGATCATATTTGGAAGCCTCCGGCAGTGGGGAAGGGGTTACCTTGAAAATCGCCTGCAAATTTTTCCCTTTATACGTGTTGCTGTCCGAACCGTACACTTTCCGGATTTCTTCGTTTTTCAACACGGACAATCTTCCGGCCTTGCTCAGCATCGTCTGCACGTCTTCGCTCAGCAAGCTCAGCACCACTTGGTAAGCGGCCTCTCTGTATTTGCTCGATTTGTTGACGACCGCCATATGGAAGTCGACCTCTTTCCCTAAGCCCGGCCGATCGCGGTAGCTCGGGTGGGCGGTCAAGTCCCATTTGAAAGCATCTTTCGTTCCGGCCTTGTCGAAGAAGGAGATATAAGAAGCAATCCAGTTCGGATACATTGCCATCCGCTGCTCCTTGAAGAACAGGTCGGTCGAGTGAATGTGCTTCCCGTTCTCCAGATAGCCCGGGATGGAATAAAACTGCTTCAGAAGCGAGAACACTTGGGCATGCTTGTCGGTTGTCAGGGAAGCCTTTCCCTTGGCCTTATCGAACACGGGCACACCGTACTGCCAGTACATCTGTCTCAGGTCGGGCGGCATGACGCCGATATAGTTCGTATTGCCGTCTTTGCGGGTCAACTTTTTCCCGAGCTCCAACACCTCTTCATACGTCATGACGTCCTTCGGATAAGCAACGCCGAATTTATCGAAAATATCTCTATTATGAACCATCGCGCCATAGTTCATGGCAAACGGCATCCCGTAAAACGCTTTCTGCTCTCCGAGCTTCTGCATCTGCTGCACGACGGCGGGCTCGAGCTGTCCCAGGTTAACGTTGTACGTTTTGATCATGGCCGTTAAATCTTCCGGGATCGCGGCCTCGAGCACGGTGGCCAAAGAAGGGTTGCTGACCAAGACCATGTCGGGAATCGTCCCGGCTGCAATGAGCTTGTCTAGAGGATCGCGCGTCTGTTTCAGAGTGATCTGAGGATACTTCGCTTGTATGGGTCCAACAAAAAACTTTTGAAACTGCTCATCCGTCGTAGCGGTGTTGATATCCAGCACCAGAAGCTCCGAGGGCCCTCCTTTGTACTCGGTCGTACTTGCTTTGCCTGCGGGTGCGTTCGTGGTGGCGCTATCCTGCTTCTGCCCTTGGCTGCATCCGATGACTGAACTCGCGATGACTGATAGGAATGCCAGCGATGATACAATACGAAATTTGGTCAATTGCCATCCCTCCCTAACACTAGTTGAGAGCGCTTCCAATATTCCTGTTGTATACATGCACATCAACGCGCTGTGTAATATTATTTCACAATTCCTTCCTCGTTACAAGATGGAAATTTTTCGATTCAAGACTTGCACCACATCCGTCCAACCCCGCGTGCAGAGCAGCCGAATTACAGCAGCTTCTCTCCAAGAAGAGATGTAATCAGCTCAACGGCGGCTTTCGCCGTCTGGTTTTGGCTGTCCAAAGCCGGGTTGACCTCCACGAATTCAGCGCTTGTGACTACATTGGCATCGGAGAGCAGTTCCATCGCAAGCAAGCTCTCCCGCAAGCTGATCCCGGCCTGCACCGGAGTGCCGACACCGGGAGCGTCCTTCGGATCGACTCCGTCCAGATCGAAGCTAACATGAACGCCGTCCGTTCCTCGCGTCACCGCATTCAACGCTAGCTCCATCACCCGCGATATGCCGAATCGATCCACTTCATGCATCGTAAATACGCTCACACCCTTCTCCTTCAAAAAAAACCGTTCCCCCGGGTCCAACGAACGAGCGCCGACGATGGCAACATTGTTCGGCTTCACTTTGGGGCGATTCCCTCCGATTCCGACCAAAGCGGGATGCCCGTAACCCATCGCCACCGCAAGCGCCATGCCGTGAATGTTGCCCGAAGGAGACGTATCCGCCGTATTGACGTCGCCATGTGCATCGTACCAGATTACCCCGATGTTATCCTTGTGCCGGAGCACCCCAGCTAATGTCCCGATCGCGATGCTGTGATCCCCGCCCAAAACCAACGGAAACCGACCGCCTCCGATTAGGCCCGATACGGCATCCGCCAGCTCTTCGTTGACCCTGACGATCTCATACAAATATTTCAAGTTCGACTCCGGAACGGCCGAATAGGCCTTCGCCCTCCGAACGGTCAAATCTCCCTCATCCTGCACGGCATAACCTAATTGCTCCAAACGCTGCTCCAGTCCCGCGCAGCGAATCGCACTCGGCCCCATGTCCACTCCGCGCCGGTCGGCGCCAAGGTCCATCGGCACACCGATTATGGAAACGTTTTTGCAAATTCGGGGATTCATACAGAACGCTCCTTTCATGACGAGCTTGAGAGTAGCACCCGCTAACGTTACCGCAAAGACAGTCACTTTCCATCGATCAGCCTGCTGCAGCTGCAAGAACTTGCCCGATCCTCTCCAAGCCCCAATCCAGCTCTTCCCGTGTGATCGTAAGCGGCGGAGCAAGACGGATCGTCGTGTCGTGCGTCTCTTTGCACAGTACGCCCAGCCCCATCAGCCGTTCGCAATAAGGTCTTGCTTGGCGGTCCAACTCGATTCCGATAAACAAACCTTTACCCCGGATGTCCTTCACGATCGGACTTGCCAAGGAACGGAGCCGTGCCATCGCATATTCACCCAGTTCCAACGATCGTTCGGCCAACCTCTCGCCCTCGAAAACATCCATAGCCGCTACCGCGCAAGCGCAGGCCAGCGGATTGCCTCCGAATGTGGAACCGTGCGAGCCCGGCTCGAACACTTCGAGAACGTCCCTGTCCGCCGCCACCGCAGAAATCGGATAAACGCCTCCGCCCAACGCTTTGCCGAGAATGTACACATCGGGCACGACTTGCTCCCAATCACAAGCGAACGGCTTGCCGGTTCGACCGAAGCCGGTTTGAATCTCGTCCGCCATCAACAGGACGCCGTACCTTTTGCACAATTCCGCAGCTTCACTTATATAGCCCACCTTCGGTACAATAATGCCCGCTTCACCTTGAATCGGCTCCACGAGGAAAGCTGCCGTATGGGGAGTAATCGCTTGTTCAAGCGCCTCCGCATCCCCGTACGGAACCATTTTGAACCCCGGTGTAAAAGGTCCGAATCCCCGCTTGTATTCCGGCGCCGATGAAAAGGAAGTAACCGTAATCGTCCGTCCGTGAAAATTCCCTTCGCAAACGATGATCTCCGCCTGCCCGTCAGGAACGCCTTTCTTATCGTAAGCCCATCGGCGTGCGGCTTTGGTGGCCGTTTCCACCGCTTCGGCGCCTGTATTCATCGGCAGGAACATCGTTTTGCCGCTCAGTCGGGCAAGCTTCTCATAGAACGCACCTAACGGCTCGCTATGAAACGCGCGGGATGTAAGCGTTATCAAATCCACCTGCTCCTTGAGTGCCTCAACGATTCTCGGGTGGCGATGCCCATAATTCAACGCTGA
Source organism: Paenibacillus mesophilus (assembly GCF_005938385.1). Classification (GTDB taxonomy): domain Bacteria; phylum Bacillota; class Bacilli; order Paenibacillales; family NBRC-103111; genus Paenibacillus_AB; species Paenibacillus_AB mesophilus. Next base: position 179,407 of record NZ_VCRA01000010.1, on the reverse strand, counting down.
GTAGCTGCTAAGCATATCCAAGTAACGGTTGCCTTCCGGATCCTCCACCCAAACGCCGTCACCGCGGACAAGCATGACAGGCAGCGGATTGTAGTTATTGGCTCCGTATCGGCCGATATTTTCCATAGCGGAGTTCATCGCATTCATCTGCATTCCCCTTTCGCCGGTTCGTGAAGCTCAGTTCGTTCAGGGAGAAACGTGTCATATTCTATCCTATTTATAGTATATGCTGTGTTGTCGCGGCGGGTACAATGGAAAATATGGGGCAGCCGAAGTCCGAAAACAGAAAGGCGTGAACAAATTCATCACCCCGCAGTCGCCATAAACGCAAAAAAAGCCGGACTTGAAGCCCGGCGGATCGTAAATGATCTTGCAAATTATATCGCTCTTCAAGGAAGTACAACAATCTCGGACGCTCTTGTTTTTAATACGATCATGTTGGAGTCGCCGCCGATTTTGCCTGTCACTTGAACGTTATAGCCCTTTCGCAATGCGGTGGATGCTCCTTCTACGGATATTCGCAGCGTGCCCGTTTCGTCCTCGATGAAGGCCGTAATATTGCCGTCGGGCGAGGTTGCGGGAGTGGAAATGACTTTTCCTCTGACCGTTACGAGGTTTCCGGGAAAATCGTTTGCTTCTACAATAGAGAGGGTTGGAATTGCTCTGGAGGGGAGGGCATTTTCGGCTGCCGCGAAGTCCGTCTGCCTTTGGACAGCCGCATGAGCCACGAGCAGCAAGATCGTTAACAGTGGCGCAAGCCATAATCGCATGTTCTGAACCATGACCGCGTACCTCCTTGGCTTTGGACTAATGATGTTTAGCTATAGCTTAACCACGGAGTGTTATCGCGAATCGTGCGGTTTGTTAAGAGATTTTGAAGGGAATGAAGGCGAGGTTTTCAGCATGTGCGGTGTTTGGCGCGGACCGCCCGGTTGTTCCTACATGGTTCCGTCCTGTTCTTGCCGCAGATCGACCCCTTTATCCTTTGCGATCAGCACAATGGCGAGCCACGCCAGATCGTCCAACGTCATCTCCCGGTTATACGCCTGGGCCGCCCATTTGTAGTCCGTCACAAGCGGGCGCTCCAGCTCGCAGGTAACACTTTTTTCATACAACCCATGCAATGCGCTCGTCAAAACACCCCACTGCCATTCATCCGTAAACTTCACTCGCCGATCCTCTCCCTTGATTCGAAATAAATACTGCCCGAGATGTCCATCCAGTTCATTCAGGTCTACATGTCCGGAAATGCCGTCTACCCGCCCCTTTTCGCTGTATTGGAACATAGTCCACCGGCTCCAAACCGGATTGCTCATCGGAGTATTAGTCCCATAATGGGCTACCCATAAAGGATAAGAGCCTAAATCCGCTTCGAAAAAGGTCCTGGCAAAAGAGGCGCCCGTGTAAATCATCGGCGGCTTGCCTGTGCATGCTTGAACCTTATTCAGCCATAGTCTGGACCAATCGCTGACTTGAGATTTTATAAAGGATTTGCCGTCAAGCGAACCATGCTCCATATCCAGAACATGCCACAGCTCCGCATCCAGGCCGATAACCGTATGCAAATAATGCTCTGCCTCTTTAATCGGATCGTTGGATACATGTGCGAAATGGTAAAATCCGAGAGGGATGCCGGCGGCCTTGGCGCCTTGGTAATTCTGATACAGGTTGGGATCGACCCGTTGGGTCCCTTCCGTAGCTTTCATCATGACGAATTCAATTCCAGCCTGTTTCACGGCCTGCCAATCTATACGGCCTTGCCATCTGGAAACGTCGATCCCTTGCGCATTGCCGCTATTTCGTGTCTGCATCTTCCCGATCCCCGTTTCTGTTTTGACCTTTCGAGTAGTGATACGCTCCGCTCGCCGTTAAACCGACCAGCGATACGGTCAGCAGTATTTGTTGGATGTGGTCGGACACCAGCACAAAGACGGCCGCGATCGCCAAACTGAACAAATGATTATGCTTACTGGGCACTCCGTACGCTTTCAATATGCCTACATAAGAAGTAACTACAGCGGCGAGCATTAAAATATCGTTCGTCATTTCAGCCATCCCTACATCCTCCCAAACACATTCGCGACATCTTCCACCCTTATGCCGAGAGAAAAGGCAAGCAACACGACCAGTACGTATATAAAAAACTTTTCCTTGTTCTCGATAAACTGCTGGTACCAGAGCCGGTCGTCCGCCGCGGGCGACTCTTTCGCATTTGATTTTAGTAGACTTAGCTCCTGGTTAATCGCCTCCAGCTTATCGTCCTGACGCTCGGCAAGACCGGTTAGCCGAACGACATTCTCCCTCAGCACCGTAATCGTCTCGGCGTAAATTTTATGACTCTCTCGCACTTCCTTCAGATGCTCCCAAACATCGCGCTTAAACTCATGGAAATCTTCCCTTAACGTATCGATCTGAACTTGGCAGATATCGTGTTCGCCCACTTTGATCCACCGTCCTGTCTGCTTGAAATTATAGAGAAAAGGAGCAGATTGCTCTGCTCCCTTGAAAACGGGAAACTCCACCGCATCCCTATTTTTAAGTCGAAATGGCTTTAACACCCGCCGCCGTACTTAACCGCATCTGACTTGCCGCAGGATCCGTTATGCTTACCAACTCGAATACCCCTACTCCCGCAGAAGTAACAACCCGCATCGGCGTAGGACCGACTACTCCGGAATTAGGATCGTACAGCGGCAGATTTAGGGTAAGGCCGGTTTTTACTGTAACGGGATATGTCCCTATTTTCTTTTTGGTGACGAACTCTTTGTACGTAAAGGCGGATTCGTTGTCTGCATTGTCATGGTACGTAACCGTATAGCGGTATCGGGTTCCCGGCTTCAGATTGCTAACATGCAGCTGGGTTACGTCCCCAATATTCGTACCGTTATAGAGCGGTGTCCCGACATACGCGGAACCGTTCCATTCTCCGAGGTACATATGTGTCGATTTTCGGCCGGATGAAGGAGCCGGATCGGAAAAAACGCTCCAGACGAAATCCGCCGTCGTTGTCCCCCACACGGCAGAAGGTTTCGGATCGTTAGCGCGCTGGGAGTCGACGAAAAATTTCGTTTCCCAGCCGGTCGAATTCCCGTTCCCTGCCCTGTCATAAGGGTGGAAACGGACGATGTATTCCCCTTGGGCGCCTAAAGGAATATTTACGTATCCATCACTCCCGCTGAAAGTTCCGTATGTTTTCGTCCATGCGCCCCCCGGGACTAAATACCATACCTCCAAATAATCTAAACCCGCCCCACCTTCGACAATGCCGTAACACCATACCGAATACGTCCCAGTAGTCAGGTTCGTATAGCTATATCCTTGGACGCTGGTGATCATGGGCGAGGTTGTGTCCTTGATAACATAAGCACGAACAGGGGCTGTACTATTCCCGGCGTTATCGACTGCACGGAAATCGTAGCCCCATTGTCCTTCTGTCGTAATATCTGGTACATGGTATAACCAATCGTTATTATTCGGATTTTTGGCCGCGTTACCGAGCAGGTACCATGAACCATCCGGCCGTACGGCGTGAACGTTCACCGATGCTACGCCCGAAAGCCCGTCCGTGACGTTATAGGCAGCCATCCAAATGGAGTTTTCTTTGGTGTATTGTTGGGGGGAGACGCTGGCTATAGTAGGAACGGCGCGGTCGACGTAAATAGCATAGCCACCTGCAGGACCCGACCAATTACCAGCGGAGTCCCTTACATAAACAGCAAAGTGCCACAGTCCCTCCGGCATTCCTGCTAACGGAACATCGTGATAATTGTTGCCACTAAAGATTTCACCCGGATCATAATTCCATTGAGCCCAAGCAGTGTTAGACCCTGCAATATGGTAGGCTGTCTGTGGCGTGCCGTCATTATAGGACCAAACAAGTCGTAAATTTCCAGACGATGCATTTGTTGCACCGTAGTTGTTGTAACCCTCGATGTAGTGACTCGATGATGAAGGTGGTGTTCGGTCAACAAAGTTTGTGACCTCGGCCCGCATAACGCCGTTCCCGACACTATCATAAGTATATACATGTGTCGTATACGTACCTTCCGCATTGCCATAACTACTGATCGGTATATCGCAATACCAGTCATTGGTAGCCCCGTTTCTAACACCATCATGCCATATAAAGTTAGTACCCGGGAATTGCGCCGTAGGGAACCTGACCACCGAAACCGCGCTTATATTATCCACTACGCCGGTAGCCCACAGACGAAAAGTACTATTGGGCTGGGTGTTAAAGTACTGATTTGATGTTACGCTCGATAACGTTGGGGCGGTGCGGTCTACAGTGACGTATACAGCATAAGAGGTATTTACGTTACCTGCATTATCATAAGCATGGATGTGAACCCCGTACTGTCCCTCTTTATTACCGTGATTGGCTATAGGGATGTCACAATACCAGTTATTCGATCCACCGTCTTTAGTCCCGTTATACCAAACAAGATCATCTTGTCCATTGTCCCCGTGCCACGCAGGGAATTTCACTATCGATACGCCCGATGTAGGGTCGGTAACATTGTAGGCCCATACTCGGAATGTCCCGCCCGGAGCTACGCTTACAGTATAATTATTAGACACATTTCCAATTACAGGCGGAGTTACGTCCACTATATAAGATGTGTCTAAAGAGTTATTAAGTCCCGCGTTATCATAGACATGGAAACGGCAGGTGTAATATCCGTCTCCTTGATTGAGAGGAAAATCGTAATAGAAATCGGCTCCCGGTTGTCCATTGTCCCAGAAAGTAGCGGCAAACGGCCCATTCCACCCCGCGCCATTCCTATTCCAGTAAGCGTGTGCGTAAGAGATACCTGAATTGGAATCAGACCAGTTGAACGTATGCTTTCTGATCGTCCCTGTATTGGTTGCATGAATCGAATGAGGATCGATTGTCCCTTGTGTCGGGGATACAGTATCAACACGATATGTTGTATCTAAATACGCTCCATTGTTAGCGGCATCATAAACCCAGAAACGTACAGCATACAGACCGTCCCCTTGGTTTAACGGGAAATCATAAAAGAAGTCGGACCCTGCTTGACCGTCGTTCCACGTATTTGCGGCAAATGGCCCATTCCACCCTCCGCCCTCTTTCATCCAGTAGGCGTGTGCGTATTGAACGTTGGCCCCTCCTGCATCTGTCCAGTTCTTCGTATGCTTTCTTACAGTCCCCTGATTCGTTGGATGAATGGAATGAGGGTCTATCGTCCCCGGAGTGGGGGCGATACGGTCAATAACGTGATAAGAGGTATAAACGGTATTTCCTGCTATATTACCTGCGTTATCGTACGCTCGGATGTCTATTTGGTATGTCCCGTCTCCACGGTAAGGGAAATCATAATACCATGTCCCTCCACCTGCGTTTGTCCCTACCCCTCGATGAATCCAGCCACCTGTAGGCGCATGATAGTCCCAAAACTCTACACGGTTTACTCCCATGTTATCGGAGACGTTGTACAAGTGTTTACGATAACTTCCCGTGGAAGATGTAACTGATGTCCCGTCCGTCCCTGTTGTCGTAGGCAAAACAGTATCAACATAAAACAAGGGTTCCCATGACCACGGACCTACGGCTCCGCTTTGGTCCTGAGTAATGATTCGGTATCGATACGTCCCACTTGGCAGAGCAGGACTTATCGTCCATGATGTCGCTTGTCCTGTTTGCCAGCCTGTGTCCCTAACAACTCCATTCGTATTATTGTCGATAATATGGACAGCCCAAGCCCCTTGGTAGTTTCCAGCATCAGGATCGCTAAATATCCAACTAACTACTGGTGATCCTGTACTATACCATCCACCGTGAGCAGGTGATTGAGGGGCAGGCTGTCCCGGTGCGGTATTAGGTACATCTACTTCGAGACGTATCGTATTTGCTTCAAGGTATCCCGGCCAATACCCCCATCTAATACCATAGTTAGCTCTAGTCCCATTTTTACAATCTTGCACAAATTGCGTAAGAGGGTATTGGACTTCTATTGAGCGAACAGGAACAGGGCCGTTTGAGCCACCAGACTGATCATCATAAAAATGAGCACCCCAATAACCGTTTACTGTTGATCCAGCAGTTGGTATATATTGAGCTTTTGAGAGATAAACTGAGGTTCCAAGATAACCAGAAGTCGTTACTGTCCAAGTAGCTTTGAGCGTAGCACTAGTGATAGTAGCAGGTAAGCCGCTAAAATCGAATCTAATATAAGGTGACAGGGCTTGATTACCAGATATATTGTACCAATACAGGCGCTCATTATATTGATAACAATTTTCACCGTTGTCATCACAAGTTTCCTCATATTGATAGTCATAGTGTAGCATTTGTACAGGGTATAACGTTATTATTGCCATGGTTCAACCTCCTTATAGAAAATAAGCGGGACACCGATCTACGTCCCGCTTATGGGCGTGTTATAAGTAAGTTTTATAAACCGCAAACAGTTCGTCCATGTACATTTTCCTCCTCTAAAATCTCTATAACTATAAAGCTATTTTAGTTAACAAACAGTTAACAAACCTAAACATTTTTGCTACCTACTGCTTCCCTACGATCAATGTCTTAGGCATAGAACCTAAAGATCGCTTCTAACCCACATCCGTCCAATCTCGGGAGACACAGGATCGCTTGTCCGAACCTCTAGCACAAAAGCCTTTGTTTTATCGCTTCTAATAGCGTCAATCTCGGCCTTGCGTGCCACGTCGTTGCTATCTACCGGTGCTGCCACTTTAAGCGTTCCGTTGATTGTTTGCCCACCTTGTGTAATTAAGACATCGTATGCTGTCCAGGTTATCGGGTTAGCTCCTGCCGCTCCATACCAAAAGGTAGGCTTACCGGTAACTGGATCAGCGGATAATGCAGCTGCTGGCTGATCCGTAGCATATCTTTGATAATTAGTACCGTCATAATAGGCGTTTGACAACAGCCAACTTCTTTGCTTACCAGATGCAAATAAGTACAGGTCAGTACCCTTTATATTTGCATTACTCTTATTGATAGCCAGATCACCAGTCATCGCCTGCGATCCGTCTCTCGGCAAAGCCGCATCAGCCGTAGCCCGTAAATTCGCAACATCCGTATTCAACTGCTCGATAGTTTTTACCGGAGCATCCCACCAATTCGCCTTCCCAGTGATCTTTTTGATCATATTCGCCAATTTGCTCCACAACCGTGTCGGCGTATCGGCCCCGCTTGCAGCTGCTACGGTATCGTCTATCGTACGGTTACCTATCTTCGCATCCGTAACGCTGCCATCAGGGTGATCAAGCGTTGCCGCCTGTCTATGCGAGTCTACTTCAGCCTGTGAAGCGGCATTTGTATCGATCAGGTCCAGATTCTCGTTGTGTGCCGCGCGAGTTACAGTTTCATTGGCTAAAGGCTTTTTCAACCCAAGCTTGGGTGTTACATCCGGCATTATCCGTACACCTCCAATTGATCCCAAGTGAGATTAAGTGCATCGAACTGATCCCATGTCCAATTTCCGGCATCCAGATCGCTCCAGAGGAAGTAATTGAACTCATAGAGCAGATCAAGATGCGCCGGCAATACCGCCCTAACGGCGTCCAATAAGTTATTAACATTAGGCGGTACGCCAAATGTATCCACAAAACGTACGGTCACCGTATATGCGGCATGATCCTCAACCACGTCAATGGTGCCGTTGTCATAAGCTTCCGCCACATCCTTCACAACGCGAATCGTCGCGGTCCCCGTTCCGCGTAACCGGGATACGACTTTGTCCCGTCGCTCGCCGATCGGTTGAGCCGGTGCCGGAGTGAGTCCCAGCTCTCTTTCCCATGCATCCAAGCTCCACGTAGCTGTTCTCGCAAAAAACTGATCGAGGGTACTATCCAACGCTGCCCGCAGATTGTCGAACTCCGTCCCTTCGGCTTGAAGGACCGACCCCATTACGCGCGAAGTTTCGTAATATCGCGGCAGGTAGGACATCATTTTGCGACCTCGATCACTTGCTATTGGAAATGCGCTCACGAGAACGACACCACCCCGAGCACGGCCACTTCTTGAATACCGACCGGAATGTTGCCGGTTCCGCCATTGACGAGCAAATTGGCGTAGTCCTGCACACCTGTCGTATCAAGGATAGCCTGACCGATCCGCATGTTACGAACGTCATTGTCGTCGGAGAAGGCCAGCGATTTGATATATTGGGCAATATTTTGTTCCGCTGCCGCTTTCACGCTGGCTTCGTTATACCCGCCGGTGATCGTAAGCGTAGCCGAAATATTGATCAAAACCGATGCTGCAGACTCTACCGTAACTCGTGCACCGACAGGCGCTTTGCCTTCTCCGGAAACTTTCGAAAAGGTCGAGAGGAACTCGCAGAAATCGATCCATACGACGGTCGACGAGTCGGATTGCAGACGAGTAATACGAAGCTCAACTTGATCCTGACCGTTCCAGTAAAAGTTTTGCATCCAATCGGCAGAAGTGACGTCAAGCTCGTTGGCCCGAACCGTTTTTACGGCCTCTTCGGTTCCGTTTGGCGTCGTTTTGGTCCAGACTTCGGTCGTGACGTTCCAGACTCCGATTTGCAGCAACGGATCGGTGCCGTCGATTCCGTCCACCCTCATCTTCGTCCGGGCCTTCCATATGCCCGGCTGCTGAAGCAGCGCATGTAGCTGCTGCGAAACCGAACCATTTCCGGACGAGCTATATTCCATCTTGATCGCATTTCCCGAATCGATCGAAACCCCATACCCGCTAGTTGTCATCGTTCCGGGGACTACTGCGTGTTTCCACGACGGGGCAATAAAGGCTTGCACCTTATCCACCAGAGCCTGATCAGCCGGTTCATTGTTGCTGCCAATAATGGCTACGCTGACCGTTCCAGGACCGTCCCTAACCGGTACGACGGAAACGCCCCCGACCCCGGGCACTTCCAACGCCCAGTTGATATAGTCGGCCTTATTTCCGCCGGCGGACGGACTTCGCACCTTCTGTAGAAAACGCACGGATAAAGAGGCATCCGTCTCCGTATCGATTCCACCTCCGAAAGCAGCGGCATTGGTTACGGTCGTCACCCCTGGTACGGGAGTAACTACAATACTGATCGCCCCTGAGGATACATTGCCGATTGCTCCGGCCTGCAAAGCCTCCACCGCGACCGTCGCCGCGCCGGTACCATCCAATGTAATTTCTTGCTTCGTCACAAACTCCACCGACGAAGTCCCTGTCACCCGATCCGCCGGAGTCGCCACTCGTATCCCTGTCGGAACGACGGTGCCTACTTTGCCGGTAAGCTTTACTTGCCCTGTTGCCTTCACCGCCGCGCGTCGGGTCAATCCATGTTCTTCGCAGCGCAAATCCAAATAACTCCCGAACGTCGTGCCGGCAAAGCCGCGGCGCAGCACCTCCTGCGCCCATATCGCCGCTTGGGCAAGCTCGATCGAGGCCGGGGCGACGGCGTCCCATATAAAAGAGCCCTCCGATTTGTCTAGATCGGAGGGCAGGCTGTCCAGCATGCGCTGGCGTATCGATTCTTCCGTTTGGTCCTGCAAATAATTCGGCAATGTCGCCATCAGCTTGTCACCACGCTTCCGTCAATCCTGGATTTTTGCCCGCGTACGTTCGTCACTTCGCACTGGAAATAGCAGCGATCGCCCTCCCACTCGAACGCAAACCCGTCCACCCGGTTCGTACGGGGATCGGTCAAGAGCGATTCCCTCGTTATACGGACAATCTCCGATTCATTCGCCCGGCGCGTCAAGTTCCGCGGGATCAACTCATCGAACTCTTGCCCGTAATTGCGCGAATACGCGAGATATGTGTACCGTTCGGTATGCAGTGTCTTTTTGCACCATTCCAGCCATGCCTCGGCATCGGTGCTAGCGGCTATTTTACCGGTGGGAGTGGTGACGAAATCTCCCTTCTCAAAGTCGAAACGCCAACTGCGTCCAAATTTGACACGCTCTCCTGCAGTTCCGTCGACTTCTGTAACGGTAGGGACGCCCCCGCCGGATAATGGGAATAAATTCGGCATTCTAACGCACCACCTTGCAAATGACGACCGCCTCGGAGCCGCTCGCTACGGGAACGGCCAATACGCGGTCGCCGGGCTTCAAGCCTTCTTTGAACATCAAGCCTACTCCTTCGATTTCCGTTTCCTCGAACTGAAACGTACTGGTGCCGGGCATACCCGTAACGGTTCCGGTTAGCGAGAAGGCGGGAAGCTTCAGCTTCGTTTCCCAGTCGGCTACCAAATAGTCTTTGATTTCATGCTTGAACGAATCGAGCTTCAGACCGCTCGCGGTCATCGTACCCATTTCTGCGGGAATACCCGTCACGGCGGTTGAGGCGTGTCCGGCCATCCGGCTTTCCAAGGCGGCAGCCAGTTTTTTATACGGGTCCATCCAGAAAGCACCTCCTTTTGACATAGTCCAACGAGGCCAATTCGAGATTCATTTTTCCGGGGCGGCCAAGCTCGTGCTTCACCGATGTGACGATCAGCTCCATCCCGCTTCCGACCAACTCTACTTTATCCCCCGCGCGTATCGTATTGACGTCGATGGCGGACACGCTCAACGTTTCCTGAATGCCGGCGAGAAAGCTTTTGGCCGCTGTTACCGCTTCGCTTACCGTAGTGATGTCGCTGTCCATGACGACCTTCTGCAGCGTGCCGTAAAGCTCCGTTTCCTTCGTTTCGACGGCGAGAATTTCCGTAGCGCTCTCGGGATTGTCTTCCTTGCCCAACACCTTTACCTTCGTAACCGCGCCTTCTAACGTTCTCCGCTGTGTAATCGACTCGAGATTGCCGCCTGGCTCCAGAGCCCACACGGTTTCATTGCCGCCAATCGGAAACAGCTCCAACCCGTTCGGCGTCATCCGCGGACGATACATCCATCCGCCCTTGCGCGCCGTTTCCTTGAGATCGGAAACGATCATGGAATAGATGGACTGCGAGCGATATACTTTTTTGCTCAACGTGTATACGGTGTCGGGTATTTGCCCAAGCGGGATGTTCCAATCCGCCGCATATTTCTCCAGCCTCTGTGACGCGGTTTGTCCGGCGGGAAATAAATATTCGTCATCGGATTTGGCCAAATAAATCGTCCGGTCGTACAAGGTTACCTCAAGCCGGTCCGCGCCGCGATAGCTGTTCTGGCATTCCCATACGACACCCGGATTCAATAAGTACACCATATCCGAACCTCGATAGGGGATCCCCGATACCCGGATTTCCTGACCGGGACGAATCCCTGGAAAATCGGCCGGCATCATCATATTTACCGTTGCCCGATAGGCGATTTCATCGAGAGATTCCTCCAGCGTCATACTTTCGATCAAATCGCCCAGCATATAGCGGTTGTCCAGCACGACTTCGTACGCACGATGCTCCGCAAGGCTCATGATGGCATCACCAGCTCTTGCCCGGGGTAAATGAGATCGGAATTCGGGCCGATGACGGCCCTGTTCATCTCATAAATGTCGCGCCAACGGCTCCCGGAGCCCAGATTCAGCTTGGCAATCGCCCATAACGAATCCCCGGGCTTCACCGTGTATGTGATCGGCACAGGCTTCAAATCCGGCCGCGGCTCCGTCGCCGCGCTTCCGCCTCCGATCTCGGCAAGCGTACGGATCTGGTAATCTCTCCAAGTCCGGAACGTCAAGTCGAAGTAAACGTCACCGGGCTCATTGGGCCGGAATGTACTATTGTGGGAAGAGATGATGACCAGCACATTTACCTCGGAGGGGACAATCATAAGGCGAAGGGGCTGCCGGTCCGACATCCAAGTGTTGATCTGGTTCATCGTCAATTGCGGATCCGGGATGTTCTCGTAACGGCAGTAGCTGAGGTCGGACTGCGCCGGGAAGAAGGAGGAGAAGGAGATCTCCTTGATTTTCTCCCCGTGCGGAAAATCGACCTCACCCAAGTTCATAATCTGGAACGTCTCGTAGCTGCGGTCCCGCTTAATGCTGATTTCCGACGGATTCACCGGAAACCACAGCTTCAGTCCGGCCGCGTCCTCCAGCGTAATGTCGAACTGCTTCATCAGATTGGAATATGTTATTGCGCTCATCCCGTCACCACCTGATTATCCATGGACGCTTTTATTTTGTTGACGATATCCCAGCCGATTCGTCTGGCTAGGCTTTCTTCGTCGATTTCTTCTTTGGGCATTACGACTTGGACGCCTTCGACGGAGATGTTGTAGGCATTGTCGCCGGAAGCCGCCGCCATGTTGCCCTTACCAGCATAACTGGCATTACGATTTGCGGCTGTCTTCGATTTGTTTACTTTGGTAGAAGGATAAAGTTCCAAGTTGGGTTTCGTATCGGGAATTTTCGTGGAGACCGGTACTTGGCCCGGTTTATGTTCTGCGGCTGATGATGGGGACGTTTTTTTGCCGAAAAGCTTGCCCCCTACAAAGTTCCCGAGTTTATCTCCCAGCATGCCGCCGATCATACCTCCGGCGACCGTGCCGATTCCAGGCAAAATCATGCTTCCTAGCGCGGCTCCGAGGGCGGCTCCGCCCGCTCCAAATGCTACCGCTGTAGCAGCCTGACCTTTATTCTCGGCAGTAGCAATTTCCATTGCCCCCGATGCGAGTCTTAAAGGTGCTGCAGTCTTTGCTCCCGCCTTTAATAGCTTGCCGGCACCCTTCGCGACATTTTTCAAAGAGAATTTCTTGGCAGCGTTCACACTCCGATTACTGGTCTCTACAGAATCGGGCTCAAAACGGCCATAATCGGGGGCACGACCCTCACGTTTTGGCACTGGAGTCCTTGGGACTGCACCTCCCTTGGCGCCGGTACGGCCTTTTGCCCCTTTTTTGGGGTTCTTTTTGCCTTCCCCATCCGTTGAGCCTCCGTAGGATGCTCCTCCACCTCCCGAGCCTCCGCCCCCGCCAAACAAACTTAATAAATTTTTTAGCGCAGCGGCAAGCGTGTCGATAGCTTTGGAGAAATTCCCAATCGATTTGGCGAATTCATCCGGAATTTTTGCGAAAGATCCGATCGATTTGGCGAATCTTTCTGGGATGTCCGCGAACGAGGCAATCGACTTAGCGAACTTTGCCGGAACGTTTGCCAACTCACCCAATGACTTTGCGAACTTGGATGGGATCTCCGCAAACGAACCGATTGAGGCGGCGAATTTCTTCGGCACTTCCGCCAACTGACCCAGCGAGCCCGCGAACTTCGACGGAATTTCTGCAAACGAACCGATGGATTCGGCGAATTTCTTCGGCACTTCCGCCAACTCACCCAGAGACTTCGCGAACTTGGACGGGATCTCCGCAAACGAACCGATGGATTCGGCGAATTTCTTCGGTACTTCCGCCAATTGACCCAGCGAGCCTGCGAACTTCGACGGAATCTCAGCAAACGAGCCGATTGAGGCGGCGAATTTCTTCGGCACTTCCGCCAACTGACCCAGCGACCCGGCGAACTTCGACGGAATCTCCGCAAACGAGCCGATCGATTCGGCGAATTTCTTTGGTACTTCCGCCAACTGGCCCAGCGAGCCCGCGAACTTCGACGGGATCTCCGCAAATGAACCGATTGACTCGGCGAATTTCTTCGGCACTTCCGCCAACTGGCCCAGCGAGCCTGCGAACTTCGACGGGATCTCCGCAAATGAACCGATTGACTCGGCGAATTTCTTCGGCACTTCCGCCAGCTGGCCCAGTGAGCCTGCGAACTTCGACGGAATCTCCGCAAACGAGCCGATGGATTCGGCGAATTTTTTTGGTACTTCCGCCAGCTGGCCCAGTGAGCCTGCGAACTTCGACGGAATCTCCGCAAACGAGCCGATGGATTCGGCGAATTTTTTTGGTACCTCCGCAAGCTGACCTAACGAACCGGCGAACTTGGCTGGAATCTCCGCAAACGAACCGATCGATTCGGCGAATTTCTTCGGCACTTCCGCCAGCTTCCCTAGCGATTCCGCGAACTTCGCAGGGATTTCCGCAAACTTTCCGATCGACTCTGCGAACTTCGCCGGCACTTCCGCCAGCTTCCCTAACGACTCTGCAAACTTGGCCGGGATTTCCGCAAACTTTCCTATCGATTCCGCGAACTTCGCCGGTACTTCCGCCAGCTTCCCTAGCGACTCGGCAAACTTCGCCGGGATTTCTACAAACTTTCCTATCGATTCCGCAAACTTCGCCGGCACTTCCGCCAGCTTCCCTAGCGACTCGGCGAACTTCGCCGGGATTTCCGCAAACTTTCCGATCGACTCCGCGAACTTCGCCGGCACTTCCGCCAGCTTCCCTAATGACTCTGCGAACTTGGCGGGAATCTCCGCAAACTTTCCGATCGATTCCGCGAACTTCGCCGGCACTTCCGCCAGCTTCCCTAGCGACTCGGCGAACTTCGCCGGGATTTCCGCAAACTTTCCGATCGATTCCGCGAACTTCGCTGGCACTTCCGCCAGCTTCCCTAGCGACTCGGCGAACTTCGCCGGAATCTCCGCAAACTTTCCTAACGACTCCCTCAGAATGTTAAGAGATGTCGCAAAATCTTTGGGGAGCTCCTTGAATATTTTGATTGCTTCCACAATGTTTTTGACGCCTTCAGTAAAACTTTTAAAAGCATCTGCAAGCGCCTTCACACCTTCGGAAAACGTCTTGAAGTCGTCAAACTTTCCCTTCTTCGGTTCAGTAGCCGCCTCTACCGTAACGGCCACATTGTTGATCGATACTGCCGCTGAAACAACAGTTTTCCCTGCAGTACCGGCCCTTGGCTGAGCCGCTTGCTGCTTGCTCCCGATACTTTCAAGAGCTTTGGCCACACGCCGGGCATACTGCTCAACTCTGTAAAAAGCTACTATCGTCCGATTCACCGATTCCCTCAATCGATCATGCGAACGGGTCAATCGGTCCAAACTATCCAAAGCCGCCATATTCGCCATTTGTTCACCGCCTTCCCGACCTCGACATTTGCGCCCGGGCTTGCCGTTCTTCTGCTTCCAGCTCCATCTCCATACTGGCGAGCAGGAACAGCTGCTCGCCGCGCGGCAGTTGCCAGAACGCTCCGGGGCGCAGGTGGTGCCTGACCCAGATCAAATGGAGCATGCCCGCCAGCCCCCCGGAGTCGATCAGTTTTTTACTTCGTCGAACGTTGTGTTGAATCCGCTCAGATCCAGAACCTCATCCCCGAGGGCGGACAACTCGCCCGCAAGCAGGAGGCGTTTGATGACTTCTTCGCCGCCACTCGCTTCGTATTTCGCCAGCAGCCGGGAGTCCCCCCAGTTAGGGGAGACGGTGGCTGCGGCGATGAGGGCGACGTTGAACTGCTCTTCGTCGAGCCGCTCGGACTTCTGTCCGCGGCGGTCGGAACGCTCGGTGCACCGCTCACGCAGCATGTACACCTGCTTGCCGGTCAGACCGCGAATCTTGATCGGGATGCCGAGACGCGACAGCGTGACCGTTTTCTCCGGAAGCTTGTCGGCGTCGAGCAGTTTTTGCAAAATTTGATCGTCCATCATCGTCGTATTCCTCCCGTATCGATACGTTAAACCGCTTGTACGCGGTCATTCAGCGTGTATTCCTCGAACGTGAAGGAAACCTCTTCCTTCACTTCTTCGCCGGCCGTCCAGTTGGCGAGCTGCAGCTTGTCGAGCATGACGTTTTTGAGCGTGATGGTCTCATAGCCGTACGCCTCCGGATCTTCCAGCTTGCTGATCAGCTCGAATTTGTCGAAGCCGCGGGCGATCATGTCGCTCGTCACTTTGAAACCGCTGATCGTGCCCGTTCCTTTCATCGGTCCTTTCTTGTGCCTAACCCAAGGGTCACCGGCCAAGTTAAGCTCCTTCTTCTGGATTTCCACGTTGGCTTCCAGATGGTTGAAATTGCTTTGCCAAACGCCACCGATAAAGATTTTTCCATACGTTCCCATAAATACGCGACTTGCGTCCATTGTTCAGTTCCCCCTTAGTGCACGATAAACGTGCCGAAAATTTGTTCCATCACATCGGTCAAACGAGCTTCCCAGTTCAAGTACACTTGATCCGGTTCCGGCGTAAATACGGCGTTTGGCCCGTAGTACTGCGGATTCAAGTAGACGTCCCAGCCTTCGGCCTCGATGACGCCGGATTGGGCAAGCGACTGCATATATTGCTTGGCCGCGCCGATCAAGGCAAGGCGGCCTTCGGCGGTGTTGTTTACTTTGCCGATGTAGCTGTTTTCCGCAGAAGCCATAAGATCGGTTTGAATCGCGTCGATTACACGGAGCGTGCGAATTTTTTTCCAGGAATTGTTCTGACCTTGCTTAAGGCTCGTAAGCGAGTTGATGCCGCGGAGCGCCTTGACTTTCTTGCCGTCATGGACAAGCAGGAAAACGCCGCCCGCAGCCGCTTGTTCCTGCTCGCTGCGCGTCCATCGGCGAGTAACGTCCGAGAACGGAGTCGGCGCATAGGTTGCCGATTCGCTCAGCTTCTGTCCGGCGATAAGACCGGCCACGTAGCCGGAGATTTGCGCCGAGCTAAAGCTAACGCTGTCAAGAACAGCGCCTGTACCGACATTGACCACTGCTTCGTGATTGAACGCGGCACTGCGCGCCGTTGCAGTACTGACTGCGGAAGCGGACGTATCGTCTGTTGAGGATCCCCCCAGAACGGCGATAATGGTTTTGCCTTCGGAACGTACGCGATCGATCCAGGAGACGACACTCGTCCGAATCGCCGGATCGGATACGCCGTCAAGCGCAAACAGATTGAACTCCTGCGTCTCGAATGCGGAGAGGGCTGCCGTATAGTCTCCGGCCACGACACTGCCGATTCCGGAGTTTCCACCCACGAACGGGAAGCCGCTACCGTCATTCAATTGACCGTTTCCTTCCGCCAGCTTGGTGGCCACGATCCATTTATTGGCCGGATCAAGGTTAATAGCATCGACTGCCGCTTGAACCGTACCTGCTGTAAAGGTGAACGTCTTCAACAGCGTCGTATCTTCCAGGAGACGGATGTCCTTCTTCGAAGAGTCCACGGGGTTCGCCTGTACCGTTACTTTGAAATGGTTGCCGCGATCTCCGGCATATTTCGCTTCCAGCTTGATGATGTTGACCGGAGTCCCGTCCGAGTCCTGCAGTTGGCAAGCCGCCTTGGCCGCATCAGTGCCGGCAATGCGGTAAGCGAGCACTTTCTTGGCGCCGCCGAGTAAAGCGATTCTCAGGGAGGAGTAAGCAGTCGCTCCGAACGATTCGTTGCTCGTATAGGTTTCATCGATCGCGGACAGTCCGGTAATCTCGACAAACTGATTGACCGGTCCCCAATTCGCCTTTACCGGCATAGCGACGATCCCCCGCGCCCCCGGTTGTACCGCCGCAATCGCAGCAGCCTGAAAATTCATGTACATGCCCGGCAATACGGGCATTTCGGTTTTGCTCCAAGTTCCTCCAGCCATTATCGTTGCACCTTCCTTTGTTGGAATTGGCGGATCAACCGCTCCATTTCTTCAATTGAGTACGTTTCCTTCGCGCTGCCGAACAGCGCGCCCGTCACCACTTCGGGCTTGACGGCGAATAAAGTCTCGGCGCCCGCGAGCAGTTCTTCCCGCGTATACTCGGGACGTCCCGTAAGCTCTGCCTTTGCGGGCTGGGACTGCGCTTCTTTTTTGACGGCCATGTGGATGAATCCCTCCTTTATTCATAAAGGCGGCGTATCGGGCTAGCCGAAACCGCCATCGTAGTGAACTTGTCCGATCAACGGCCAGTTGGGCACCGTTTTCTGTACAATTTGACGGAGTGTTGCGGTTAGCTGTCCTTCCGTTAACCCATCCGCTCCATAGACTGCGGTGACCGTGACCGGTACGATAAACCGCTTCGCAAGGGGCTCGATTGGCAGCTTGGTCGTGCTTCCAAGCTTCTCGGCCAACGTGCCTACCATTGCCAGCCGCTCTTCATCGGTCCGCCCGAGGACGTGACCGACTACATTTCTGCCGAGCTCGATTGTGGATGCGTCCCGATCTGCCGTGGTTACTTGGTCCAACCTCCACAAAACTGCCGGAATCGTGTAATCTTGCGGCCAGCGCTGCCGGTACACCTGCCACTCGGAATTGACAATCGTCGCCGTCCAATCGCATAGCGCCTGTAGACAGGCGTCGGATGGCAGGTTTTCTTCAGACCCGACAGCGTACACAGAGAATCTCAGGACTTGAACAAGAGCCTGTAATGTATCATCGACCCTCTCAGAAGCCGCCAGTCCCTCGTATTGGCATGTAAAATCACGTGCGGATGCCCCTCCCGACAGCTTGATTCCATGAAGCGCTTGAACGGCTTGATCAGCCAGCTCGTCCAGGGCGGCAGCTGAGTCGGTTTCTTCGTGAAGAGCTATTTCGTACGTACGCTTCATCCCAATCCACGGAGACGTCTCTTCCTGTCCGACCAGCTTTACCGTTGCGTATGGCTTCACGGTGGTGCTTGACGGCTCGTGCAAGTCGTAGCAACGTCCTGCTAACGCGGACAGTTCGTCCGCCAATCTTGCTTTAATTACTGCACGCATGTTCGTCCCACCTCGGTTGTAGCTGTTTCAAAATAGTCCCCCTGCTTACCGGGACCTTCAAAATTCGGCCCATCTCTAGGCCGTATACTTTCTGTGTATACCCGCAACCTTCGCCCTCACCCCCTTTCGCGGCTGTTCCCATCCGGAACGGCTTCTTTGATGCATACCGGCAGCATGCAAAACTGACGGCTGGCCTCCCATCTCCCCCATACGCACGCCACGCATTTGACCGGCTGCTTGTAAGGGCAGGCGTCGTCCGGGTTCTCTGGCCCAGCTTGAACGGCTGCATCATGTTGGCTTTCTGTTTGCGCGACCGGTTGGCATTCAGCTCTCATCATCTTTCGTTCCCCCTTCCATTCGGGTGTTCCGATTTCCGGGCAACAAAAAGACCGCCATGGGGGCGGCCGGTTTTCCGGGAAACGGTTGAAGCTTGATCTCCGCTACTAGCGTCGACGTATCAGCTTCTCTGTGCTTTCATGGGAGCTGCTTCTCCATCTGTTCTCCCGTTGTCGACTTGCTGCTAGTTTGTCTATGTGGTGCATCTCGTTTCATTTCGTGTTCCTGTCTCGAGTATACAATGGGAACATATGTTCGCACAAATTCCGTTGCATTTGTCCTTTCCGTCCGAAATGTCATCCGTCTGTGCCGAACTTCAATTGCTTAGGATGCGCCTTTCCGGTCGTCGCCGAAAATGTCCTCGGCCAGTAATCGCACCAGCTCCAGCTTCAGCTCGTGCAGCCGCTGGCGGGAGACTCCGATATGCTGGGCGATGCGGTTCATCCGCTGGCCTTCCATGATGCATTCGAGAATCGTCCGCTGACGGTCATCGCGCAGCCGTTCGGCCGCCGAGTCGATCCGGGTCACTTTCTCCTCCAGCTGCTTCATGCGGTTCCAATACTTCTCGCGCTTCTGCGCCTCCCGGTGAACCGAATCGGCGTGACCCCCTTTTCCTCTCGGCAAGGCGCCGTCCAAGCCGTACACGCCGGTTAGTCCCGATCCGACCTCTTCCAATATACCGCGCAGCCGTTCGATTTCCCGGACCATCCACGGGTAATCCTTTAGTTCTTCCTCGACGAGTTCCATCTGTTCGGTTCTTATAACGTGCCTGTCCGAATCGCGTACATGGTAAGAGGCTCTCGACTCTTTCACTTCCCACTGCGGACATGCTTCGATTTCTCCGATCGAGCGCTGGTGAACCCGGCAAATGCTTTTCGCGCCCCATAAGCTCCCCGGGCAACGGCCGCACACCTCGTCGCGATAATACTCCAACTGTTCCACCGTCGTCTTTTTCATCAATTACAGCCCCTTTCATGATTAGTTTCCTAAGATCGAATAAGAGCTATTTGCATCTCTTATTTCGGGTAAATTATAAGTTTTTTACAAAATAAGATATGTTTGAGAATCGTAGCCGATAAGAGTCTCCAAACCGTTATTTCTTTCCAGCGGCTCCGCCCACGCCACCCAGCCTGCATCGAATGGGTAGAATACGCTAAACGCGTCCGATCTTCCTTTTGAATTATAGGAACGCATGTTCCTGTATAGCTATTATGTACGCGTTACGCGTACTTTTCAACCATTATTTTGTAAATACTTCCTAATATATTGAAAAAAAGTTCGCGTTGTGCGATTATAAAGAAAAGCGAAGTGCATTCATGTTTGAGTAGCAGCATGATCTTTGTTCAAAATGCCGCAGTTCGCTCGAATCGATAAGTACAAGCAGTCAGATCGGCAGAAACGAATGGAGTGTGGCCCCGATGATCGGTGAAACGATCACGCAGCTGCGTAAACAGAAGCGCTGGTCCCAGCAGGTAGTGGCGACCCGTCTCGGCATCGCCAAAAGCACATACGCAGGCTACGAATCGGGGTATCGCGAGCCTTCACTGGACACGCTCCGGCAGTTGGCCGAGCTGTTCGAGGTCAGCCTGGACCGGTTGGTCGGGCAGGAGGCAGCCGAGCAATCCGCGCCGGCGCCTAACCGTACCGCTGCGACAGAACCGGATGACCCGGAGCTCGGAATATGGTTCAAGGAGCTGCTGGAAGCACCGGAGGAGCGAAGGGAAGAACTTCGCAAAATATGGGAGATCATCAAAACCAGGGAAGCCGAGCGGAAGCCCGGTGACAAGCAAGGAGAGTAACAGGAGCAGGGTTTGCAGGGTTTGCAGGGTTTGCAGGGTTTGCAGGGTTTGCAGGGTTTGCAGGGTTTGCAGGGTTTGTAGGGTTTGCAGGGTTTGCAGGGTTCGTACACTCGCGGGTTCGGCAGGGTCCATGGAGCTCTACGCCGCCGGCGCACCAACTTGCCCCTGCGCGGGGATCGAGGCGGACATTTACTCCTTGGACAGCAGCAATTTTAGCCCGCAGAAGCTCACCTCTTAAGGTTCAATATATACCCGATCATCACAGCACGCCCTATAGAGGGCTTTCTTTTCCGCCACAAGGCGAACATATATTCTATTATTCCATCGAAGAAAGGGGACATCGTTCATGTACAACTACCCGTGCACGGCGCTGGAGCAATCGGTCGAGCGACTGTATCGCGCCATGGACATCCGGGAGCCCCATCATTTGGATCCGGAAACGATCGCCCATAAGCTCGGCATCTGGATCCATTACGCGCCTTTCGCGAGCCAGGCTATCGATCGCGGCGGCTTGCAATCGATCGTGCTCGACAACCGCCTGTCGCGGCAGGAGCAGTGGCAGGATTTCGGCCACGAGCTGTGCCACGTGCAGCACCATGCAGGCAATCAGCTTGCCATGGGCGAATCGTTCATCCGCTTCCAGGAGACGAAGGCGAACAATTTTGCCTACCACTTCTGCGTGCCTACCTTCATGCTGCTGCGAAGCGAGCTGCCGAGCCATGAATCCGAAGCGGTTGCCGCGATCGCGTCGGCGTTCGGCGTCACGCCCGAATTCGCCCGAGAACGGCTGCTTCGTCATAACCGGCAGGTTACATCGAATCGGCTGGCGGAGAAGCTGACCGCTTATTTTCATGCGGAGGAATTGTTTAAACGCAGCGAGGGAATCGACTATATCGTACCGACCGGCCGCGCGAAAATGCTGTTTTGCCGCGAACGCGGCGTGCTTGGGTACATGAAGGACAGCGATGCATCCGAATAAAGTAATCCCTGTCGCGGCGACCGGCTATACGAGAAAATGGTTTTCGCTTGACTTGGAGTCGACCGATTTGTCCGGTCGGCCGCACCTGAAGCTGATCGGTTATTCGGACGCTTTGTTCGCGCTGCGGATCGGGGACGGCGGGTTGGAGTCGCTCGGGGTGAAGCGGGGCGATTATTTGCTGTTCAGCACGACCGCCCCGCTCAAGTCGTCCGGCCAAATCTCGCTTGTCCGTCAGGAGGACGAGTATATGATCCGGGAGACGTACTGGAGCGGGGATATGACCGAGCTGCGGGTGCCGGGCGAAGCCTTTCCCTCGCTCAGCGTACCGACCGAGAATATCCGCATCGCGGCTGTGCTTTCCGATGTAATCAAGGACAACGAGCTTGCCCCGATCGTTCGTTTTGACTGACCGACGCCACGTTCAATCGACGGGCACCGTCAACGTCACGGTCGTGCCCGCGCCGGGCGCAGATTCGACGGTCAGCTTTCCGCCGACGCTGCGGGCGCGTTCTTCCATGCTGAACAATCCGACGCCTTGTCCTCTGCGGTCGGCACCGAATCCTTTACCGCGATCCGTCACCGTCGCCACTACTCCGTCCTCCGTCTCCTTGAGTGACACCGAGGCTTCCGAGACGTCGGCATATTTGCCGATATTGGCGAGCGCTTCCTGGATGATCCGGTAAATCGCCGTTTCCTTAAGAACGTCGAGCCGTTTGCGCAAATCGCATTCCAGCTGCACTTGGATGCCGTAATGCTGTGCAAAGTTGGCAATATGCGAGCGGACGGCGGGTACGACACCGAGATCGTCCAGCACGGACGGACGGATTTCCCACGCCAATCCCCTCACGTCCTCCATCAACGCCGAAACGTCGAGTCTCAGCCGTTCCAGCTGAGGATTGTTCTGTTCGGCGATAAGCCTGTCCATTTGAATAAGGAGCGAGAACAAGCTTTGGCCGATCCCGTCGTGCAGCTCGCGGGAAAACCGGCGGCGCTCCTCCTCCTGAATTTCCATCACCCGCGTCATCATGCGCTGCAGCTCTTCTTCCGCTTGCTTCAGCTGCGTCACTTCGTTGCGCACGGCCAAATATTGGTACGGCCTGCCTTGTTCGTCGCGGAAAGGCACGATCGTCGTATTGACCCAGTAATAAGTACCGTCCTTCGCACGGTTCTTGATTTCCCCGCGCCAGATGTTGCCGGACGAAATCGTTCGCCACAGCTCCTTCATGAATTCCTTGCCGTGGTGGCCGGAATTGATGATCCGGTGATCCTGACCAAGCAGCTCGTCTCGGGAATAGCGGGATATCCGGCAAAAAGGATCGTTCACGAACGTAATCATCCCTCTTCTGTCGGTCACGGCCACAATCGTGGACTCGTCGAGCGCCATCTTCAGATCGGACAATTGCTCGAGCGATTGCTTCACCCGTTCGCGGAATGCATCATCCACAATATGACCATCTAGCTGAGCGAGCAGCAACTGCGCGTCTTGACCGATGCCCGCCGATTGCCGTCCGTAACGACCGCGTTCGTTATTCAAAATGCAACAGCCCCTTCTTGAGCGCAAACTTGACGAGCTCCGGCCGCGTCTTCAGCCCAAGCTTCTCCATCAGGTTGCTTTTGTGCGACTCGACGGTTTTGACGCTGATGATCAGATGCTCGGCGATTTCCTTGTTGGAGTAGCCTTTGGCCGTCCAGGCGAGGATTTCCTTCTCCCGGTCGGAGAGCGCTTCGTACGTGCCCGCGTTTTCGCCGTTTTTCACCTTCTCCATATATTCGCCCATAAGCCGTTTCGTAGCCGAAGGGTATAAATAGGCGTCTCCCGTCGCCACCGAGCGGATCGCCGCCACCAGTTCGTCGTGAGGCGCGCTTTTCAGAATATAACCCGAAGCGCCCGCTTGGATCGCCCGGAACAAATATTCCTCGTCGTCGTGCATCGTCAAAATAAGGACCGCCGTGTCGGGCAGCTCCTTCTTCAGCTCCTTCGTCGCCGTCAAGCCGTCTTTGCCATGCGGCATGCTGAGATCCATCAGCACCACGTCGGGACGCAGCTGGGCCGCTCTCGCGATCGCTTCGTCGCCGTCGGCGGCTTCCCCTACGACCTGCAGCCGGTCTTTGCCGTCCAGCAAAGACATTAACCCGGAGCGAACGACCGCATGATCGTCCACCACCATGATCCGGACCATCCTCCATTCGCCTCCTTTTTCCTATATCATAACAATACCGGCGAAATCGCTCAATAGGTTAAACCTGTTGATCGTTTCCGCCGGTAGCAATCGCTTCCATGCCCTGTTCGCCTTCATGCTCCAAAAGCGCCAAGTCGGCGGAGGTATAATCCCGCGCCGTTCGGCTGCCGACCAGCAGCACGCCTGCGACAGCCGCACCGCTCCGAATCGGAATGGCAGCAGCGGCCAACAGGTTCTCCGCCAGCATGATCGGATAGTCCCGCCGCCGTTTCTCGGCATCCGGCTCCGTCCCGCGTATGACGAGCGGCCTTCCGTGCCTGACGACCCAGCCGGCGATCCCCATTCCCGCCTTTTCCTTCATATGCATGAACCGTTCGTTCGCATTCCCGCTGCCGCATATCCAGCGGATCATCCGATCCGCGTCGTGACCGGTGGCTGCGACGGCGGCAAAATCGGACAACGTCCGCTCGCGCAAAAGCTCCAGCCTCTTCACCATTTCCGCGTTCATGGCCGGCACCCCCTTGCCCTCCCTTCTATACGCCCCTCTTACCGTTCTTTCATTTAAATGTATTGTAAACGATAGCCGCTCTCCTGTATGTCGGGGAATTCCCTGAAAATCGCCGCGCAATCCACCTATAGCCCTTCATGTAGCGGTCCGGGCCAGTTATACCGGACAGGAGGTGTGATTTTCCTCACAACAACATAGGGGAATTCGAGCCGAAAGTTCAGGAAATCCCCTGATATCCGATCACGCGATCTGACGGTATGATAGAAGCAACAAGAAGTTGAAGGGGGCACTCCTCATGACGGCGCACTGCATGGAGCAAAAAACCAAATCCGTTTCGTCCGGCGAAGGGAACAAACCGTTTTTATCGAAAACCAATTTCGACAAATGGAGCGGGCTTATGACCATGAAGACGGCTGCGGCCGGAACGCGGCTGTTCTGGGAAGGAGAGCCGGCGGGCAAGCTGTACTACATCCAGTCCGGACGGGTCAAGACAAAGAAGACGACGGAAGACGGCAAAGACTTGATCTTATCCGTGCTCGGACGCGGCGATTTGATCGGGGAATTCGGAGCTTACGGCGATACGACGCATAGCTACTGCGCCGAAGTGTACGAGGATGCGGAGATCGGAGTCGTACAGGAACGGGATTTGGAAGCCTTGCTTCGGCGGGACGGAGAGTTCGCGGTGGAGTTTATGAAATGGATCGGCCTGATGAACCGGATCGTCCAATCGAAATTCCGCGATTTGCTGCTATACGGCAAGCCGGGCGCCCTTGCCTCCACGCTCATCCGCATGAGCAACACGTACGGTACCCTGGACAAGGACGGCATCCGGATCGAACTGAAAATGACCAACTCGGATATGGCCGAGCTGATCGGCACCACGCGGGAAAGCGTCAACCGGATGCTCAGCTCGCTGAAAGAGGAAGGCACGATATCCGTATCGGATAACCGGATCGTTATTCGCCGTATCGACGATTTGCGCCGCGTCTGCAACTGCCCTTCGTATCCGGCATGTCCGAAAGAAATTTGCCGGCTCTAAAGCTTCATATAGGAGCCAAGTTTCACAATTTCAAATGGGGAAACTTGCTCAGAGATACAGCAAAAACCCGCACCACAGCCCATAAAGCCGTGGAAGGCGGGTTTTTACCCGTTCGTTCATCGCTGATCGCCGTCTCCGCTTTCCTTCGTCAAGCTGTCGAGCATAGCCCGATATCTGTGCGCCATCGCCAGCCTCCATGGCACAATCATACCGAAG
Source organism: Paenibacillus mesophilus (assembly GCF_005938385.1). Lineage (GTDB taxonomy): Bacteria > Bacillota > Bacilli > Paenibacillales > NBRC-103111 > Paenibacillus_AB > Paenibacillus_AB mesophilus. Next base: position 153,898 of record NZ_VCRA01000010.1, on the reverse strand, counting down.
GCGAGCAGGAAGAATATAGCCCCCGTCTGCGGAATGGTGACCGCCTGCTCGACCAGATCGTGAAGCAGCAGCCGGACGATGAGCAGCCCGATAACGATAACAACGAACGCTTTGGAGCGCACCAAATAAATGTCCCCGCCTCGGACTTCGAATTTCGACGACCAGATGAGAGGATAAGCAAACAATAGCGCTCCGGCCAAAAAAGCGGCAGCGGCCCACAACCACGGAATGTGCGTGAAAGGAAACAAAAACATGGCGAAGCCGGTTGACATGCCAAGCGGCGGAACTAATATTTTTTTCAGCGAAGTCGGCTTGGACGACGCCTTCAGACGTACCGCGACGACCGCTAGGCCGCCGACCAAGGCGACGGCAATCGGCGCGATTTGGGGAATGGATATCGTGGTCACTCCGGACACCTCCGTACTCCTTGCATAGGAATGCCATACTCCCTTATCTTACTCCTAACGGCTTACCTACATCAAATGTACGGCGCTTGCCCGTAATTCCGTTAAAGTTCCTTAGTGACAAAAACGTCACTTTGCATCGCGTTACTTCTATGGATGCGAATCCGGAACGTGTCTATAGTAAGGATAGATCGCTTATGTCCGTGCCGACACCACGGAATAACTGTAAATTCAGTGAATGTACAGGATAGAAAGGATGGGAGACTGCGATGCAAAACGTGATCCAAACCAAAAACTTGTCCAAAAACTACGGCACGACAACCGTACTCAAAAATATCGATTTGACGATCCAGGCGGGAGAATTTACGGCGATTATGGGGCCCTCCGGTTCGGGGAAATCGACGCTGATGAATGTGCTGTCTACGATCGACCGGTTTTCCGGCGGCGAGGTGTGGCTGGAGGGGAAATCTTTGCTCGATCTGAAGAAGAAGTCGCTGAGACAATTTCGCCAAGAACGCATGGGATTTATTTTTCAAGACTATAACTTGCTCGATACGCTGACGGTGAAAGAAAATATTTTGCTGCCGCTCTCGCTGCGCAAATTCGGAACGGAAGAGATGGAAAGCCGGCTGAAGCCCATCGTACAGGCGCTGAATATCGAAGCTATTGTCGACAAATATCCGAGTGAAATATCGGGCGGGCAAAAACAGCGGACGGCGTCGGCACGGGCGATCATTACGAAACCGGCGATCGTATTCGCCGATGAACCGACGGGAGCGCTCGATTCGCGGTCCGCTACGCAGCTATTGGAGCAGCTGGTCGGATTGAATGAAACGTTCGGTACGACGATCATGATGGTTACTCATGATAGTTATGCGGCGAGTTACTGCAAAAGAGTCATTTTTCTGCGAGACGGAGGAATCGTCAACGAGATCTACGCCGGTGCTCAAGTCCAGAAAACGTTCTATGACCGCATTCTGGAAACCCAGAGCTTGATGGGGGGCAAACCGAGATGAGTCTGCTCGATCTGACGATCCGGAACGTCAAGCGGAATTTCCGGCTTTACTCGATCTATTTATTCTCCATGATTACGGGCGTTATCATTCAGTTTACGTTCTCGTCCCTCATGTATAACGAAGATATTATGGGTGCCCTGCAAAATCGCAATAATTTTCAAACCGGCGTGTCCATCGCTTCGATTGTCGTCTTCATGTTCATCATTTTCTTTATTCTTTACGCCAACTCGTTCTTCATGAGGCAGCGCAAAAAAGAATTCGGCATGTATTTGCTGTACGGCATGAACGAATGGCAAATCACGCGGATGATCTTTTACGAGACCCTGTTTATAAGCGCGATTTCTTTGGCTGCGGGGGTACTGCTCGGAGGATTGATGTCCAAGCTGTTCGGCATGCTGCTCATGAATTTGATGCAGTACGATCAAGTCATCTCGCTGGCGTTCCCCGTGCAATCGATCGCCTCGACCGCGGGCGTGTTTTTCTTGCTCGCTGTCATCATCAGCGTCCAAAGCTATATCATGGTAAACCGGGTGCAGCTTACGGAACTGTTCCATGCCAGGCAAAGGACGGAGAAGCCTATCCCGGTTTCAGCCGGTATGGCGATTCTATCCGTACTCTTGATCGGAATGGCCTTCGCATTGATCGCAAGCGGCAAAGGGTCGATTTTCTGGAGTGATTATGCGAATTTCAGCATGATTGCGGTCACGATCGGCATTATCGCCGGAACGTACTTGTTTTTCCGCCAATTCGCAGGCTGGCTGCTTCAGTCGATAAGCCGCCGCAAAACGTATCACGAAGGCAATACGGTGCTGTGGACCTCCTCTTTGCGTTTCCAGATCAGGGGCAACACTTTGAATTTGACGTTTATTTCGCTGTTCAGTGCGGCGATCATGATGCTGATCTGCTTCATGACGATCAATTATAAGGTACAGTTCGAGGCGGTAGAGCGGAATTTGCCCAACGACATAGCATTCCACACGCTGGATCGTACGACAAACGGCCAAATCGACGACTTGATCAAAAGCTCCAAGCATGCGATCCGCTTCCACCTGACGCATGAGGGCTTAGCCGCATCTCCCGTGGCCGATATGAATACCGCTTTTGAAAATCCCGAATATTTCACACCCGACGTCCTGCTCGTGCCGGAGCAATCGTACAACGAGCTGATCGCGCTGCGAGGCCACAAGGAAGGCGTAGAGCTGCAGGGGAACGAAGCGGTCGCCCTATCGCAAGGGACGGACTTTCCGATACAATATGCACCGGGCAAGCAGCCGGGCTTCACCGTCAAGACGGATGCGGAAACGACATTCAAGCTGATCGAGAAAAAGGACTACGCGTACCTCGGCTGGTCATCCAATCCGGTTTCCTCAATGATCAAGAAGCCTGCGGTGCTCGTCATTTCCGATGAGACGTACCGAAGCTTACAAAATCATGCGGACAAGAAATCGTTTGAGATTTACGGGCTTCGGGATGCAAAAAACGCCGAGGAGCTATCGAAGCAAGTGCACGCGATCGTCACGCAAACGCCGGGTGCTTATTACTCCTCGTTCGCGGACGTGTACTCCAAGCAAATCGAAGGCTCGTCGTTGATGCTGTTCGCAAGCGGTTTTCTTGCTCTGATCGCAATTTTCGCGCTGGCCAGCGTCATTTACTTCAAACAGCTGCGCGAAGCGACGGACGAACGGCTGCAATATGCCATTCTGCGCAAAATCGGCGTGGAAAACCGGCAAATGAAAAGCGTGATCCGCAAGCAGCTGCTGTTTGTTTTCTTGCCGCCGCTCGTGCTTGGCATGCTGTACAGCTGGTTTATAATCAAGTATTACATTCTCGATTCGGTGAAGGATTTCCCTGGGCTTCCGGGCATGGTTCTGGCCATCATGGGCGTCTACTTCCTGATCTATCTGTTGTTCTACATCTCTTCCACGAACGTTTATTATAAAATCGTAAACGAGAATCATTAAGAAGCACGTCAAAAAGCGCAGTGACCGGCAGCAGTCATTGCGCATTTTGGCCGTTTCTTTGCAGCATGTACAGATACGGGTCGTGGTTGATCGGAAAGTGAATCGTGAACTCAGTAAAGCTTCCGACGGCGGATTCGCATGTGATGTAGTGCCCCAGCTTCTTCGACAGCTCCTGGGCCAAATATAAACCCATTCCCGTCGATTTCACATGCGTGCGTCCGTTCGTACCCGTAAATCCCCGATTGAAGATCCGCGGCAAATCCTTCGGGTCGATGCCGATTCCGCTGTCTCGTATGACGAGCAGCTTCTCCTGCTGCGCGACTCGTGCCGAGATCGATATTTCCCCATGGTCATTCGTATATTTCAAGCTGTTCGTGATAAGCTGGTTGACGATAAATAAGAGCCACTTCGAATCGCTCTGCACGATGATGGACGGCGTGTCCAAACGGATTTTTATTTTTTTGGCGATGAACGTTCGGGAATGCGACTTGACGACTTCCTTGGCCAGCTGCTCCAGATCGCAATTCACGATCTCGTAGTCTTGATTGAAGCTGTCGAGCTTGGCGTAATACAACGCTTGGTCCACGTAATGCTCGATTCGCGATAGTTCTTGCGCCAAGCTTCCGGGATCGACTTCCGTTTGCTGCATCAATCGAAGAACGGCGATCGGCGTCTTGATCTCGTGGAACCAGGAGACGATAAAATCGTAGTACTCCTTCTGCTTGGCTTGTACCTCGTTCAAGGCGCGGATGTGCTTAACCTCGGCCTGCTCGATCGCCTCCCGATACGCTTCGGCCTCCAAAGACAGCGGCACGGTATCTTCATCGTGCATGCGGCGAATGGCCTGCCCATTCTTCATATAACGATGAAGCAGGAAAGCCGCCGCCCACAATAGGACCAGCGTCAGCGCATAGAAGAACGTTTGCCATCGCCATGAGATTTGCGGGTCTGCGGCAAACACCATAATCGTCAGAACGAAAGCTACGGCGTACAAGAAAAGATACGGCTTCTCATACTTGAGGAATCGCCAAAATCTCATTCGATGATATACCCCATTCCTTTGCGGGTGACGATGAAATCGTCGAGCCCGAGCAGAGCGATTTTGCGTCGCAGCCGGTTCACGTTGACGGTCAGCGTGTTGTCGTCGATAAACTGCTCCTCGTTCCAAAGCACCTGCATCAAATCGTCCCGGGAGACGATTTTCCCGATATTGCGCATCATCGTTTGCAGCATGATGAACTCGTTCCGCGACAGCTCGGTCGACCGGTCCCCATACTGGACGGAGGAGTTGGACAGGTGAAAAATAAGCTGGCGGTGGACCAATTGTAGGCTCTCATCCTGGTAAGTATAGTTGCGCCGAAGCAGTGCGCTTACTTTCGCCACAAGCACGCCCAAGTCGAACGGTTTCTGCACGAAATCGTCCGCCCCCATATTGATCGCCATGATGACATCCATATTCTGATTGCGCGAGGACAGGAAAAGAATCGGCACCTTGGACACGGAACGAATTTGCTGACACCAGTAAAAGCCGTCATACATCGGCAAATTGACGTCCATCAGCACCAAGTGCGGCTGTCCCGCCGCGAATTGGTCCAATACCCGGTCGAAAGAAGAAACCTCGATCACGTCGTATTGCCATTTACGCAGCGCGTCGGCTACGATTGCTCTGATCTTTTCGTCGTCTTCTATGATCATGATTCGAAACAAAGGTATTCCTCCAACTCAAGGTGGACTCGTTATAGGTCATTATAACATTTGTCCGCCCTGAAAAAGCCGGCCGAAATGAGATTCCCCTAAATGCTTCTTGACACGCCATGACGATCGTTTTACGCTAACTATTATATTAGCCGACTAACGAAAGGGATGGATGGTTATGGATCCGAAATCGGCCGAGACGTCTCTTATGCGCATGATGGCCGGCATTATGCGGCAGCACCACTACAATTCCCACCTCATGCTGAAGGATCAGGACGTGCACCCCGGCCAACCGCCGGTTTTATTCGAGCTGTCCCGTAACGACGGGCTTCGTCAGAGCGAGCTCGCCCGGCGGATGCGCGTCAAACCCGCAACCGTCACCGTCATGCTCAACCGGATGGTTAAGAACGGCCATGTCGAACGGAGACCCGACCCGCAGGATCAGCGCGTATCGCGCGTTTATTTGACGGACAAAGGGCGGGCGGCCGTCGATGAAGTAAGGGCGGCGCTCCATAAGAGCGAAGATCGCGTATTGGAAGGCATTACGCCGGAAGAGAAAATGCTGCTTCGCCGTCTGCTGATCCACATGTTCGACAATGTGAAGAAGTACGAGCAGATCATTAGCCGGCAAACGAAGGAGGAGCCGAATGATGCCGAGAACGCGAATCCGCTGGATTGATTATTTAAAGCCTTACTGGCTCCCGGTGCTGCTCGCTCCCTTGCTCATGCTCGTCGAAGTGTTCATGGACCTGCTGCAGCCGAAGCTGATGGCCGATATCGTCAACAACGGAGTGATGACGGGAGACTTGGCCTATATTCGGCAAACCGGACTGCTCATGCTCGGCGTCGCCATTGTCGGGCTCATAGGGGGGATCGGGTGCACCGTCTTCTCGAGTATCGCCTCGCAGCATTTCGGCGCGGATTTGCGCCAAGACGTGTTCGGCAAAGTGCAGTCGTTCTCATTCCGCAATCTGGACCGGTTCAAGACCGGGTCGCTCGTCACGAGGCTGACGAACGATGTAGTCCAAATGCAGAACCTTGTCCAGATGACGCTGCGCATTCTGGTCCGGTCGCCGTTTCTCGCGATTGGAAGCTGCATCATGGCCTTCGTGCTCAGTCCGAGGCTTGCGATTATTCTCGTCGTAGCGATGCCCGTGCTGTTCGTTGCCCAATATTATCTGATCCGGGCTTCATTCCCGTTGTTCTCCAAGGTGCAGAACAAGCTGGACGGCGTCAACACCGTGCTTCAGGAAAATTTGTCCGGCATCCGCGTCGTCAAAGCTTTCGTCCGTTCCGCTTACGAGAATAGCCGCTTCGGCAAAGCGAATGCCGATTTCACCGAAATCGCCGTCAAAGCTTCGCGTATCGTCGCGATCAACATGCCGATCATGATGTTCATCATGAATGCGAGCATCGTCGCCGTCCTTTGGTTCGGCGCCGGCCTGAACTGGAACGGTTCGCTTCAGATCGGCGATTTGATCGCGTTTATTAATTACGTCACCCAGCTGCTCTCCTCGCTGCTCATGGTCGGCATGATGATGGTGTCCGTATCGCGGGCGAAGGCGTCGGGCGATCGGATCCGCGAAGTACTGGACACGGAGCCGGAAATTTGCGATGCCATAGACGCCAAGACCGGCGTAATCCGGGACGGACGGCTCGAATTCGACCGCGTCTCTTTCGGATACGATGCCGCACGGGGCGAATATGAGCTGAAGGACATACGTTTTACGGCCGAACCGGGGCAAACGGTTGCCATTCTCGGCTCCACCGGATCCGGGAAATCTACGCTGGTAAACCTGATCTCGCGGCTCTATGAAGTGACGGACGGCTCGATCCGGATCGACGGCGTCGATATACGCCATATTCGGCTGGAGCACCTGCGCCGGGAGGTGGCGATGGTGCTTCAGCAGGCGATCTTGTTCAGCGGCACGGTGCGCGACAACATCCGTTTCAGCAGGCCGGATGCTTCCCAGGAGGAGGTCGAGGCGGCGGCACGGGCGGCGCAGGCGCACGAATTTATTGAGCGGATGCCGGACGGCTACGACTCGATGATCGGACAGCGGGGGGTCAATTTGTCCGGCGGACAAAAGCAGCGGATTTCGATTGCCCGCGCGCTGCTCGCCCGCCCGTCGATTCTCGTCCTGGACGACAGCACGAGCGCCGTCGATGTCGGGACGGAATCGCGCATTCAACGGGCTCTGAAGGAGCTGATGAACGCAAGCACGACGATCCTCATCGCACAGCGCATTTCCTCGGTCATAGACGCGGACAACATTATCGTCATGGAAGAAGGGCGGATCGTGGCGACCGGGACTCACGGACAATTGATGCGGTCTTGCGCCGTCTACCAGGACATCTACGAATCCCAGCTCGGGAAGGAGGAAATGAGCCATGGCGGAATTGCATAACCGTAACGCCGGCGTGCAGACGCAATCGCAGCCGATGCCGCCGATGGGCGGGCCGGGCCCGATGGGAATGGGCGGCGGGCCGGGACACGGCGCACGGGGGATGATGCCTAAGGTGCGGCCGAAGCGGCTCGGTCCGACGCTGAAACGGCTGTGGAGCTATGTCGGCCGGTAGCGGACTGGACTTGTAGGGGTAATCGTCCTGACCGCGCTCGGCTCGGGGCTCGCTTTGGTCGGCCCTTATTTGCTCGGACGGGCGATCGATCTTTACATTATTCCAAGAGACTATGACGGTCTCTTATGGCTATGCTGTAACCTGCTCGGCATTTATGTGCTGAGCGCGGCCATGAGCTGGATTCAGGCTTATGTAATGGCCGGCGTGTCCCAGCGCACGGTACGGGAAATGCGGCGCGACATGTTCGAGCATCTGCAGAAGCTGCCGCTGCGCTTCTTCGACAGCCGGACGCACGGCGAGCTGATGAGCCGGACGACGAATGACGTCGAGAACGTATCCAATTCGCTCAACCAAAGCTTGTCGCAGCTTATCAACAGCGTCCTTACCGTAATCGGCTCGCTTACGCTCATGCTCGGGCTGAACGTATGGCTCACGCTCGTCAGCCTTGTCACGATTCCGCTCACGATGCTCGTAACGGCCCAGATCGCGAAACGAACCCGCAAGCATTTTACGGCGCAGCAGCGGCACCTCGGCGAACTGAACGGATATATCGAGGAGACGGTTACCGGACAGAAGGTGGTCAAATCGTTCCATCAGGAAAAGCAGGCGCTGCAGCAGTTCCGGTCGCACAATGAACAATTGAGGAGCGTCGGCATCCGCGCGCAAATATTGTCCGGTCTCATGGGTCCGGTCAACAACGTCATCAACAACGCAAGCTTCGCGCTGATCGCCGCGATCGGCGGCTGGATGGCGATCGGCGGCTTCACCACCATCGGCGTCGTCGTCAGCTTCCTGAACTATTCCCGCCAGTTTACCCGGCCGATCAACGAGCTGGCCAACCAGTTCAACATGATCCAGTCCGCCATAGCGGGAGCCGAGAGGGTCTTCGAAATTATGGATACGGCTACCGAATATGACGGCCGTCCCGCCGCCGCCATCGACAAGCCGATTCGCGGAGAAGTTCGCTTCGACAATGTCACATTTTGCTATAAGGAAGGCGTACCTGTATTAAAGAACGTTACGCTTACGGCCACGCCGGGCGATACGATCGCTCTGGTCGGACCTACGGGTGCGGGGAAAACGACGATCGTGAACCTGCTCACCCGCTTCTACGATATCGATCAGGGGACGGTTACCGTCGACGGGCACAATTTGCGCGAGTGGGATAAGAACCGGCTCCGCAGTCAGCTCGGCATCGTGCTGCAGGACGCTTATTTGTTCTCGGATACGATCCGCGAAAATATCCGCTACGGCCGTCTCGACGCCACCGACGAACAAATCGAAGCGGCCGCCAAGCTGGCGAACGCGGACGCGTTCATCCGCAAGCTGCCGAACGGCTATGATACGCAGCTTTCGGCGGAAGGCGGCAATTTGAGCCAAGGCCAGCGCCAGCTCCTTACGATCGCGCGGGCCATTCTCGCCGATCCGGCGATCCTCATCCTGGACGAAGCGACAAGCAGCGTCGACACGCGCACGGAAATGCATATCCAAGAGGCGATGAAATCGCTTATGAAGGGCCGGACCAGCTTCGTCATCGCGCACCGGCTGAGCACGATCCGCGAGGCGGACCAAATACTGGTCATCCATGGCGGCGAAATAATCGAACGCGGAACCCACCACGAGCTGCTGGCGCGCGAAGGCTTCTACCATGAGCTGTATACGAGCCAGTTCAAGCGGGTCGGTTAACACCAAGAAAATCGGAAAAAGCCCTGCAATCCGAAACGATCGTTCCGGGATGCGGGGCTTTCCTATAGCCCGGCTAAACGCCGCACGCCTCATTTTCACTCTTGACCGGAAACTTGCCTTTGCTTTACAATTAGCCCCAGTGACTATTTCCGTCAAATGCGATGGACTTACTTTATTATGCAGCCCGGAGGAACGACAAAACCGTCATGTTGATCAAATCGGCCGTCATTTGCAGTTATTTGCTAGTAGCTTATTGGCTTTCTTCGCACTTCGGCATTTTGAAAATGTGCTTCTACCCGACTTTGGGAGCGTTCAGCTACTTTTTCATCAGCCGCAGCCTGAACAAGAACGAAGCGTCCAAAGTCGTTGCCGCAGCAGTTGCCGCTTCAGCGGCAGGAAGCATGTTTCACTTGCTTAGCCCGGGCCCCTTGGCGTTTCTGCTTACGTGCATATTGACGATCGCCATCATCCAATTCATCAAGATTCAGGCGGCCCCGATATTGGCCGTCGCGCTCATTCCTTTCTTTGCGCCGCTGCCGACCGTCTGGACGCTCCCCGTATTCGTGTGCGGCTCGCTGATCGGCCTGCTGGGCGCGCTGAAAGTTTCGAACGGGCTGGAAGCCGTCTGGGCCATGGTCCGGGTAGGAGCGAAAGCCGAAACGAAAGCCGCCGATCTGTAACGGACTCCCTGTCCGTCAGACGGCGGCTCGCTTTGTATCCTAGCCAGGCGTATTACTGCTTGCCGACAACCGCGGCGTAACGCTCTTGCAGGATTCGGCCGTGATGAAGCTCATGACCCGCTAGTACATACGCCAGCGCACGCGCCGTAATGGCATTGCCGTTTACCATGGCACTTCTCCCCCAAGCTTGCTCGGGCAAGCTTGCGATCAAGGAAAGCGTAGCGCGGCGCACGGCGACAAACCCTTCAAGCAGGCTCGTGAGCGATTGCCGTTCGAAATCCGCTCCGCGGACATAGTCGTTCTCGTCGAAGCCCGGAAGCGGGGATACATCGCCCCTGGCGGCGCACAGCATCCGGTAGCTCATCACGCGCTCCGTGTCGGCCACATGTCCGAGCAGCTGCTTGACGCTCCATTTATCCGGACCGTACCGGTAACCGGCGTCCTCCTCACGGATCGATCCGTACAGCCGGAGTACCTGCTCCGTCTGCGCATCCAGCAGCTCCGTCAAATCGCCTTCCGGCACAAGTCCGATATAGGCGGCAAAATAACCGGGGTGTTCGGCAGGATCAGGTTTATGCAAGCTCATAATCGTCTCGCTCCTTTTCTTTTTTTGTTCCGCAAACTCCGCACGCGGACATCCGCTCCAGCTTACGAACGCTCGGCCGCTTTAACTAACGCTTTGGCGGCTTTGCGCACCGTCGGCTTGGCGTGCTCGGCATACTCGAGCCCAATCCGCATCGCTTCCAACGCCAGCTGCGGCGCTTGTCCGACAGCTTCACGCAGCCCTTTCAATGCTCTTGCCGCATGCTTTCCTTCCCACACGGTCAGTGCCTCCATTAGCAGCGGATACACTCGTTCCGCCGCATCCGCTCCGGTTTTGGCGGTTTGCCCAAGCGCGTCTATCGCATAATCGCGAACGATCGTGCTGGAATCGTTCCGCACAAGCTGCTCCAGTCGGGGCAGCAAGGCGGCTGCACGTTCCGGCGCCAAGTCCGCGATCAGCGCCAGTGCGTGCATGGCCTCCCATCTCACTCTCGTCGTCTTGTGGGACAGCAATCCCGCCAGCTGTCCGAAATACGGCACGACCAAGCCGGGACTCCGTTCCGCCACCTTCGTCATCACTTCCGCGCAATCCCCCGCCAGGGCGGCGTCTTTCCCGGTCAGGGCCCCGGCCACCTCCGCGAGCAGCTCCGGATGGTCCAGACAGCGTTCCGCCGCCACCCGGTTCGCCTCCTCCGTGCGGTCTCCGACCTGCGAAGAAAGCTCGGCGACGATACTCATCGGCTCCATCTCCTTTCTCTGACACCGGACAGGCCGCTGCATACCGTCATGACTGCCCGGATATGATCTGCTTCACCCTCCCGACTTGTCCGTCCTGCAGGCGCACTTTGATCCCGTGAGGATGGTCCGGCGATTTCGTCAAGATGTCCTTGACGATGCCCCGGGTCGTTTTGCCCGTCCGCTGATCCTGCTTCAGCACGATGTCCACTTCCTGCCCCGGCGCAATTCCGGCGCGCTTCTTGCCGTCTCCGTTCATTTCACGCATACCGCTACTCCGATAAAATACCGGAGCCCTTCCCTTCGTTGTTGTTCAAACGTAACGCCCCGCTGATAGTACAGCTCGACTTCGGCAAAGCCTCCGAACAGCTCCCGGAACTGCTCCTCGGTAAATTGGTGCACATGAAACGGCTCGCTCGTCGGCATCCCTCTCCCTCGCCCGAACGGACTCGACAGGACAAGCGTGCCGCCGGGCTTCAGCATGCGGCGCAAATTGTCCATGAAGGCGCGGTCGTCCTGCACATGCTCGATCGTTTCGAAGCTGAGGATCGTATCGAATAAGCCTAGCCGGTCCGGGAGACGCGAGTCCGTTGCGTCGCCTTGCACATAGGTCACCTTCTGGTGATGATACTCGCGGCTCGCATAACGGATCGTTTCTTCGTCCAGATCGACTCCGAGCAGCTCCGTCACTTCCCTCTTCCGCTCCTTCGCGACCATGTGGCAGCCGTAGCCGGTTCCGCAAGCGATATCCAGCACCCTTCCTCTTGCGTAAGGGGAGGCGAAATAATAGCGGGCAAGGTGCTCGAGCAGCATGCCGTTCATCGGCTTCAGCAGCTTCGGAATAATCCGTTCCCCGGTCCACTGCATTCGTCATCGCCCCCTTTATCCGTCCCTGTCCTGCTCCGTCTGTTATCTTCACTATAATCACCGGATACGCGGAAAGCAATCCGGCCCGCATACGCACGATTATAAACGCCAAAAAAAAGCCGCGGAACAATCGATCTGTCCGTGGCTTGTCTATCTGTCGACCGGTCATGCATGATGCAGTTTCAATATCCGACCAGCACCTTCGTAACGGCTTCCAGTACGCGGCCGCTTTGAAAAGGCTTGACGATGAAATCTCTCGCGCCGGACTGGATCGCTTCGACGATAAGCTTTTGCTGACCCATGGCGGAGCACATAATCACTTTGGCTCCCGGATCGGTGCTGCGAATCAACCGGAGCGCTTCGATGCCCTCCATCTCCGGCATCGTAATGTCCATCGTGACCACATCGGGCCGGTACGCCTTGTATTTCTCCACCGCTTCGATGCCGTTGGCCGCCTCGCACAGCACTTCGTGGCCGCCCGTTTCCAGTATGACCTTGAGCATCTGCCGCATGAATGCCGCATCGTCCACCACCAATATTTTCGCCATGCACGCCCGCCTCCACCCGACAATTTCCTATTTCACGCATCATACCAAAGAACGCTGAACAAATTCTGAACAAGCCGGCAGCCGCCTGGCCGGGTTAGGAAAAAACAAAAAGCCTCCCCGAAGGAAGGCTCTGGTACGCGCTATTTGAAATATTTCGATTCGATCTTTCGCCCGGTAATCGCCATCAGTCCGAACACCCCGACGATCAGCACCAGCTTCCACGGCTGCGTGAACAGAGCGACAAGATCATAACCCACGAACGACACCATCAGAATCATGACCCCTTTGCCGAGTGCAGTTGCCGTTATAAAAGTATGGAACGGCACCTTGGATATGCCGGATACGAGATTGACGAGAAACGACGGCGTGAACGGAAAGCAGGCGAGCAGGAATATCGGCATGAAGCCGTGCCGCTCCAGCCAATGGATGAGCCGCGTCGATCGCGGGCTTTTCCTCTCCACGAAGTGGCGCAGCCGCCCGCCGAACCGGCGTACGATCCAGAACACGGTGACCGCTCCGCAGAACACCCCGATCCATGACAGCAGAAATCCTTCTCCGAGCCCATATATATTCACATTGGCGATCAGAATCGCCACAAGCGGCAAAAAAGGAAAGAGCGACTCCAGCCACGCGGCGAACAGACCTGGAAACGGCCCGAGCGCCTCGAACTGGTTCAACACACGCTCCATGTCTTCCAAATTTAACCCCGACAGATCGAAGCTTTCCATCATCCGATTCGTTTCACCCCTGTATAGTTACTATCACTATACTACCGGGAAACGATCAAAAGCAAATCCGCCATGGGGCTTGCGGCGACCTGTACGAAGGTCCGGTTCTCCGCTTAGGCGGCCCCGACTTCAAGCGGGTCTTCCTCGTTTCGATCGAACGCTTCGCGGTCGAATTCGCCTTCCGCATTGGCCACGAGAAGCGAGGTGACGGTCGTGCCGGTGGCATTGACGGCGGTACGGCCCATGTCGATGACCGATTCAACCGCAATTACCAGCCCCATTCCTTCCAGCGGCAGCCCGAGCGCGGTCAGGACGACCGTCGTCGAAATGGTCGCAGGACCCGGTACTCCGGCTACGCCGATGGACGAGATGACGGCGACGAGAATGAGCACGATATAGTCGGATACGCTGAGCTGAACGTTATATACTCGGGCGACGAAGACCGCCACGATGGCCGGCCACACGCCGCCGCAGCCGTTGAAGTTCATCGTTGCGCCGAGTGGAGCTACGAAGCTGGCGATTCTCGGCGATACGCGCAGACGTTTCGTAATGACTTCCAAGTTAACGGGAAGCGTAGCATAACTGCTCCGGGTCGTAAACGCGACGGCAACGGTCGGATACGCTTTTTTGAAAAACTTGATCGGATTGACCTTTGCCACCAGGGCGACGAGTCCGCCGAACACAAGCACGAAATGGATAATGAGCGCCGCGTACGAAGCGCCGATCAGCTTCACGAGCGGAGTCAGCGTCTCGAGGCCGTATTTGGCCGCCATCGCGCCGACGAGAGCATATACGCCGTACGGAGTCAGGCGGATGACATATTTCACGACTTGGTGAAGAATTTGCGTGAGCGATTGGATCAGCGTCTTCACAGGAGCGACGACGTCCGGTTTTTTCGAGCCGACGTGAATGATCGCTACCGCGATGAAAATGGCGAATATAAGGATAGGCACCACTTTGCCTCCGGCCGCATCGCTGAACGGATTGGAAGGTACCAGGTCGAGAATGACCTGCGAGAACGTCGGAATGTCCCGCGGCTTGTAGTCTTTCGGCACGGCCGCCTGAATGCCGGACCCCGGATCGACGATCAGGGCGACGATAAGCCCGATGATGGCGGCGATCCCCGTCGTAAGCAGAAACCACGAGATCGTTTTCACGCCGATTTTACGCAGCTGGCCCAGATTGGACAATTGGGCGATACTGTTGATCACCAGAATGAATACTAACGGAATGACCAGCATTTTGATCAAATTGACGTAAATCGTCCCGATCGTGCTGACACTTTTGTAGTCCAGCTTGTAGCTGTTGAACAGAATGCCGGCCACCAGGCCGATCCCCAGCGCGATAAGAACCCGCGTACCGAAGCCGACTCTTTTCTTGGCGAGTAAGTACAGAAAAGCGATTACCCCGATCGAGACAACGAGGCTGATCCAGTTCGTCTGAAGCGCAATCCATAAGTTGTTTTTCAAACCTGCTCATCTCCTTTTGGTATACCCCACATTTCCGGTAGGAATTATGTACACAACAATACTCCCGAATTCACTTTATTGTCAATCTTTTTTTTCAAAACCTCTTGAAAATGAAAATGTTGGAAATATCGGGCTTGAACGAGAAAGCCTTTTCTTTAAATATACCCTCTTTTTCCCCGCTCATGATAAAAAACTTGCATGCTTCACGTTCAAGCGCCCTTTTCTATGTCCATCGGGATATTATATCGTTTACTATCAATAACGATATATCGTATTATATGGTTAAAAGGAGCTGAGCCCTATGCGCCATGGAGATCGAGGAGGATGGGACGATAGGCGAGGTCCGGGATACGGAGGCCGATGCGGACCGGGAAACGGGGGACGAGGCGGTCCCGGAAGACGGTATTTCGGCCGCGGCAGCGTGAAATATGCGCTGCTGGAGCTGCTGTCCGCAGAACCGATGCACGGGTATCAAATGATGAAAGCGCTTGAAGAAAAATCGGACGGCCAATATACGCCGAGCGCCGGCTCCATATACCCGACTCTGCAAATGTTGGAAGACCGGGGCTGGATTGAATCCGACGATACGGACGGCAAGAAGGTGTATCGTCCGACGGAAGCGGGTTTGAACGCGCTGCGGGAGTGGCTTGGCAGGGACAGAAAAGAGCGGCCGCAGGGGGACGCAGAATGCGCCGTATCGTCCCGGGAGCGGAGGCTCGCCGACGGCTTCGAGCTCCTCCACCTGTTGACGAAAGCCGAGCGGAGAGCGGCCGTCGATACGGAGTTTGCCGTCCGGGTTCAGCGTTTTCTGGACGGAGCGCTGCAGGACTTGCGGTCGCTGGCTGCCTGTGAGCGGCCAGATGATCGGAAGGCAAGAGGCGGATACGGACCGGACGACCGCAGACGTCCCGACGGCGAGCCTTTTACCAAGGAAGAGGAGCGTGAATCGTAATGGAAACGGGATGGGCCAGAGAGGGATTGCCGGGCGGCGGGCCGAGGGGCCGGTTCGGAGCAGGCGACGACGGAGGCAAGCGGAAGCTGAAGGACCGGACCATACGGAATATGTACAAACGGATGTTTTTCCACGTCAAGGGGCGTTGGGCGCTTATGCTGCTGGCGCTCGCTTGCCTGATCGGCAACTCGCTGCTGGAATTCGTCATTCCGCAATTGTCCCGCTACACGATCGACGACGTAATTCCGGCTGGAAATTACGGAGCGCTCCCCTGGGTAGCCCTTGGGGTGCTGGGGACGGCCGTTCTGCTCGGGTTGTTCGGCTACTTGAGCAGCAACTCACTCGCCTCCGTCGGACAGCGCGCGATATTCGATCTTCGCAATGAATTGTACCGCCATATGCAAAGTCTCGATATGGCTTTCTACGACCGGAACCGGACCGGCGATCTGATGTCGAGGGTGACCAGCGACGTCGGCATGCTGCAGCAGCTTGTCTCCTCCGGCATGATGCAAATCGTGACCGACCTGTTCACGTTTACGGCTATCGCGCTGTATATGCTGTATGTCGACTGGCAGCTTACCCTGCTTATGCTGGCCACCTTCCCCCTCATGATCTTGACCACGAGAAAATTCAGCGGAAGGTTCCGCACTTCGTTCAAAACCGTGCAGCAATCGGTCGCGGAGGTTAGCAACCATCTTCAAGACACGCTGTCCGGCATTCGGGTCATCAAGTCGTTCGCAAACGAAGACTACGAATCGGGACGTTTCGCCGAACGGAGCGAGACGAACATGAAAGCCAATCTCCGCACCGTACGGCTGCGCGCCATTTACGAGCCGATCATCGATCTGCTCAATTATCTCGGCATGGTTGCCGTGCTCGTGTTCGGCGCTTGGCAGACGATGCGCGGAGAGTTGACGATCGGAGCGATCGTGGCGTTTCTCGCCTACCTTCGGCTGCTGCAAAACCCGATCCGGCACTTCAGCCGCATCCTCAACACGATCCAGCAATCCGCCGCGGCTTACGAGCGGATCATGGAAGTACTGGAGACGAAGCCCGAAGTGACGGAGAAGGAAGACGCTATCGCGCTGCCGCCTATCCGCGGCCACATCGTATTCAGCGGCGTCGGCTTCTCCTACCGCAATGACGTGCCCGTGCTGCGCGATTTCAATCTGGAATTCAATCCGGGCAAAGTAACGGCGCTGGTAGGCCCGTCGGGTGCGGGCAAATCGACGGTCGCCCATCTCATCGCCCGTTTCTACGATCCGCAGCAAGGAACGATTACGATCGACGGCTATTCGTTGAAAGATATCGCTTCGAAATCGCTGCGCGAGCAGATGGGCGTCGTCTCGCAGGAGATCGTGCTGTTCAACGGCACCGTCCGGGACAATATTATGTACGGCAAGCCGGGCGCAACCGACGAAGAGATCATAGCCGCGGCGAAAGCGGCCAACGCCCACGACTTCATCTCCTCGTTTCCGAAAGGCTACGATTCGGAAATCGGAGAACGCGGCGTGAAGCTGTCCGGCGGCCAGAAGCAGCGGCTCTCGATCGCCCGGGCGATCTTGAAAAATCCGCGGCTGATCGTACTGGACGAAGCGACCGCCTCCCTCGACACGGAGTCCGAGCATCTGATCCAGGAGGCGCTGGCCCGGCTGCTTGCAGGACGCACCTGCCTCGTCATCGCGCACCGGCTGTCCACGATCCAGTCGGCCGACCGGATCGTCGTGCTGGACCAGGGGACGATTGCCGAGAGCGGCAAGCACGAGGAGCTGCTGCAATTGAACGGCAAATACCGCAGACTGTACGATATGCAATTCCCTCAAGAACAGAAGGCGAATATGTGATATAATCCTCTCGAACGAACGCGCGGCGGGAGGAATGGCATGCTTTTTTTCAGCAAGCTTCTATTGCGCTTGATTCAAATGAACAATGGTATCGTCTTCGGGGCGGCCGGTTTCCTGCTCCTGCTCAGTTCCCTGCTGATTTACTTACTGGAGCCCGAGACGTTTCTGCATCCGTTCAACGGGTTTTGGTGGGTCATGACGACCGTCACCACAGTCGGTTACGGAGACTTTTATCCGAAGACGGCGGCAGGCAAAATGCTCGGCATATTCCTGTATATATTCGGCATCGGCCTCATTTCCATCGTCATCAGCAAATCGGTCGACTTCATATTCGCCTATAACCGCAAAAAGGAGGAGGGCAAGCTGCGCTACAAAGGGGAGAATCATTTCGTGCTCATCGACTGGAGCAAGCACGCCGAGCTCGCGATCCAGGAAATCGTCAGCAGCGATCCGGAAGCCAATATCGTGCTGATCGCCCAGCTGGCCAAAAATCCCGCCTCCCACGAGCGTGTCCATTACATCCAGGGCAACCCGGTGCAGCGGCAAACGCTGGACGACGCCAACCTGTCCAAGGCAAGAGCCGTGTTCATCTTCGCCGACGAGACGACGGACAGCCATAGCCTGATCCGCGACAACTCCTTTATCGACGGGAAGACGCTTCTGATCGCAACGGCGATCGAGCGGAATTTCAGTCAACTCCATACGGTCGTGGAAGTGAAGGACCGGGACAATATTCCCAATTTCACCCACGTGAAGGTAGATGAATTTATCGTAGCATCCGAAACCGTGTCCCGGCTCGCGGTACGCTCCGCGTTCAACCCGGGCGCTTCCCGAATCGTGTCGCAGCTGCTGACAAGCCGGGACAGCGGGGACTTGTACGAGATCCGCAAGCGGCCGCATTGGCGCACTTTCCGCGATGCGTTCGACGAGCTGCTGAAGGAAGGCGCGACCTTGCTGTCCGAAGGCGAGCAATTGAACGTCAACCGCCGGCTGAACGAAACGATTCCCGACGACGCCCGTCTCTTCGTTATATGCGATTCCGATACCTACAAACGGCTGAACCGGTGAGTCCGGGAATCAGCTCCTACATCCCCATAAGAAAAACGTCTATCGACGTACTTCAAGGATGAGCGACCGCTACTCTCACCCCAAAAAGTGACGCTATCCTTCGAAGATTACGCCGGGTACTTTTCGGGGACCCCGAACAGCGGAAGTTTCTCTTGGTAAGGAAAGTCTCACTTCGCTTTAGTGCTTTAGCGAACTTAAACTTTCCTTATCGTTAAAGCGAAACAGGAGAGGCATACCGCCCCTCCTGTTCCCGTCTTGCCTTCATTTCTTCGAATATTTGCCCTTTACTTCCTCGACCTTCGCTCCGCCGGAGCCGTCGCTCAAGATCGTCACGTCGCCGTCCACGCCGCGGATGTTAATATCCCCGCTGCCATCCTCCACCGTAACGCCGCCCTTTACGTTCGTCACCCGGATCTCTCCGCTTTCGTCTTTTAGGCTCACATTCCCGGTATGGTCACGGATGACGATATCGCCCGATTCGTCGTCGACGCTCGCGTCTCCGATCACATCCGATAGTTCGATTGCCCCCGATTCGTCCTCGATATCCAGCTTGCCTTGTATATGTTGAAGTGCGATATCTCCGGAATCGTCATCGATATTTACGTTCCCCCGGATATCGGTAATCGATATGTCGCCGGAGTCGTCTTCCACATCCAAGTTCATGTTAGCCGGCACCGTTACCGTAACGTCCATCGTCCGGTTGTTAAAGCCGATAGAAGGTTTCAATTTTGACACAAGCTTCGCGGATTTGCCATCCGGCTCGAGCGTAAACACGATCGACTCGTCCTTCAGGCCGTCCGAGCTTTTGATGACCGCAACCGCATGAATCGATGTCGCTTTGTCGTCGCCCTTGATCGTCAAATCGCCCGATCCGGCATCCACCTTGAGCGTCTCGATCGATTTGGCCGACAGCTCCTTCTCTCGCCGCTCTTCCTTCATATTCCAACCGCATCCGGTCCATACGATCATTCCGGCCAGCATAACAACCGGCACTCCCCAACGCTTCCACATGTTCGCCAACTCCCAGCAGCTTCTCGTAATCACGCTTGCCTCATGCTACCAATATAGCATAGAGAATTCCGTCTTTATACAGACTTGCGGGTAGTCTCGACCCGGTCCGGGGTCGGGTTGGTACGGGCGGCTTCCTTCTTCCGGTCGCCCCGGATCGTGTATAATAGGTTGCAAACGGCGTAAAAAGGGAGGCAAGCAGCTGGATGCGATACGAGGAAAGAGAGCCGGACGAGGCGTTGATCATCGACCTGCATCAATGCATGCTCGATTTCGGATACTACGATTACGCCCACTTTTCCAAAGACTTCAAGCTTTGCTTGGGTATTACTCCGGCCGAATATAAAAGCTGGATGCAGCGGAAGTTCGCCGCTTTGGGCGAAGCGCGGGATGTCGGTTTTTTACAAGACGAGCCCTAAGCCCGGATGATACAGTAGTTCTGGACAACATCAGCACAGGAGGAACGAATGATGATTTCAAAAATTGCGACTGCGGCCGTTTACGTAGAGGATCAGCAGAAAGCCAAAACATTCTGGACGGAGAAAGCGGGCTTCGAAATCGTGCGGGAAACGCCGATGGGCCCGAACGCTTATTGGCTGGAGGTAGCTCCGAAAGGCGCCGAGTCGGCACTCGTCCTTTATCCGAGGAGCATGATGGCGAATTGGAGCGAAATGAAGCCGTCGATCGTGTTCCTGTGCGACGATATCGACTCCACCTACGCGACGATGAAGCAGAACGGCGTCCGTTTCGAGGGGGAGCCGCAGAAGATGCAATGGGGCGCCTACGCGACGTTTCTGGACGAAGACGGCAATTCTTTTTTGCTGAAGCAATAACGGAAGATCAGTTATCGGGAAGACTTCTTCCTCCCCTCGGGGACGAAGGAGTCTTTTTTGTCGCGCGAGGAGGGCTGCCGTCGCTTTTTTTTCAATTTTAATCAAATAACAAACCTATTCATCCGGCTTACCGTCTATAATTTATATCAGGAAATGCGATCTAAATACCGCAACCGTGGGACGAAGGCGAAAGGAACGAACGCACATGAACCTCATAAGGACAAAAGACAGCAAGAGCAGTACGGGTTCGGATTTAATCTGCAACAAACGGTTGCGAGTATCGGCACAAACCGCCGCATTCGGTGAAGGAGGCAGCAGGCATGCCTAATCCGAGCGGCGCCAGCGGGCGCTATATGGCCGGGCTGGATGGATTGCGGGCGCTTGCGGTTATCGCCGTCATCGTCTATCACCTCGATCCGGGGCGGGTACCCGGCGGGCTGCTCGGGGTCAGCGTGTTTTTCGTGCTGTCCGGGTATCTCATTACCAACCTTCTTGCCGGCGAATGGCGGCGGAACGGCCGAATCGAACTGAAGCCTTTCCTCATTAGGCGCGCCAGACGACTGCTGCCGGCGATGTTTGTCATGCTTGCGGTTGTCGCCGCGTGGATCGCGCTATTCGACCGCTCCCGCCTTCCTGCGATGCAAGGCGATCTGGCCGCGGCCGTTCTGTATGTAAGCAACTGGTGGCTCGTATTCCGTCAAGTGTCTTATTTCGAAAGCTTCGGGCCGCTCTCGCCGCTCGGCCATCTATGGTCGCTCGCGGTGGAGGAGCAATTTTACTTGTTGTGGCCGTTCCTCGTCGCTCTAGGCTTCCGTTATGCGCCGCGCCGCGGACAACTCACCGGACTTATTGCCGCGGGAGCGGCCGTATCGGCGCTCGCCATGGCGCTCATCTACGAACCGGGAACGGACCCGAGCCGGGTCTATTACGGCACCGACACCCGGGCGTTCGGTCTTCTCATCGGAGCCGCGTTAGCGATTGTATGGCCTTCCGGGAAGCTGCCTATGAGTCTCTCCGCCCGATCGCGAGCCGCTCTCGATTCGGTTGGCGGAGCGGCGTTGCTCGTCGTGCTCGGCATGATCGTATGGACGAACGAGTACGACGCGTTCCTCTATCGCGGAGGGATGGTTGTTCTGTCCATAGCCGCCGCATTAGTGGTGGCGGCGCTTGCTCACCCGGCTTCGCGGCTAGGCGGCCTGATGGGCTGGAAGCCGCTGCGATGGGTCGGCATACGCTCCTATGGCATTTATTTATGGCACTATCCGGTCATCGTTCTAACGAAGCCGGCCGTTCAGACCGGCGGTGCCGATCCGGTTCTCATCATCGTCCAGATCGCCACAAGCGTCGGGCTTGCCGCTTTTTCTTGGCGGTTCATCGAGCAGCCGATCCGCCATGGCGCGGTACGGAAGCTGTGGATGAAATGGCGCAACCGGAAATGGACCGGTCGACGTACTCCCGGCCCGCAATTGGCTGCTATGGCAAGCATGCTGCTGGCGGTCATCATCCTCGGCGGCGCCGGTGCTGTCAAGGTGCTGCCTGGCGAAGCCTACGTTAGCGCACCGGTAGCGGCGACAACGCCTCCGTTCCCTCAGCAGAAGCCGGATTCAGAAACGACTTCCGAGCCTGGCGAGCCTGAGCCGACCGGCCACGTCACGGAACCGCCGCTCCCGCTCCACCCGAGTCCGCCGGCAGCCGGTCATAATCCGGCCGGCCCTCCCCCGCAGGCAGCGTCGGACAGAGGCAAAGGCGTCACGGTCATCGGCGATTCGGTTATTCTGGATGCCGAGCCGTATTTGCAGAAGCTTCTGCCCGGTATCGTCGTCGACGGCAAAGTCGGCAGACAGCTAACTCAAGCGGCGGACGTCGTCGAGGAGCTTAAATCCAAAAACGGTCTGGGCAGCCGCGTCATCATAGAGCTGGGCACCAACGGCACCTTTCCCAAGAAAAAGCTGGAGTCGCTGCTTGGCTCGCTCGGCGATGTGCATCAAATCGTACTCGTCAATACCCGGGTCCCGCGTCCGTGGCAGGATGAGGTCAACTCCACTCTGGAGGAAGTCGCGGAGTCCTTTCCGAACACAACGCTGGTCGATTGGTATGCGGCTAGCGAAGACAAAAACAATTTGTTCGCGGCAGACGGCGTACACCTGAACACCGAAGGCGCGGAATATTACGCTTCGCTTGTGGCCAAAGCGATCGGCTCGTAAGAGTGAACGAAAAGCAACAGCCGCCTTGAACGCCTTATGTCGGCGATTCATGGCGGCTTTTTGGTATATGCGGAGCCAATTCTCACTCCGGGGCACAGCCGTCCTTCAACAGAAGCTCCTTGAATACTTCGCTCGCTCGGGTATGAAACTTCGTATTAGGTGTAACAAGGTAAAATCGGCGCGACACCGGAGTCCCGATCACGTTCAGACGCCGCATCGAGCCGAGCGCGATCTCCTTGCGGACCGCCCAATGGGAGAGCAACGTCACGCCCAGCCCGGCCTCCACCGATTCCTTAATCAGCTGGGTGCTGCCAAACTCCATAAAATGCGGCGGCCGCGAGCCGAACCGCGCAAACATCGCTTCGGCCGCTTCCCTCGTCCCCGATCCCGGCTCCCGGACGATCCACGTCTCCTCCTTCAGCTCCTTATATTCAACCGTCTCCTTGTCCGCGAAACGATGACCGCTTGCAACCATAATGTGCATCAGATCTTCGGCTATAGGCTCGATATGCAGCTTCTCGTGTTTGAGCTCCCCTTCGACGATACCGATATCCAACTCGTTATCCGCGATCCCTTCGGATATTTGCTTCGTATTCCCGATCGTGATCGATGGCCGTATTAACGGATACTGCGTCTGCAGGCGGGCGATAATACGGGGAAGCACATATTCGCCGTACGTATAGCTCGCCCCGATCGCAAGAGCGCCGCTCGCTTGATGCATCATATCATCGACCAAGCCCTGCATGCGTGAATACAGCCCTACGATTTCTTTGGCATGATGATAAACGATTTCCCCCGCCTTGTTCAGCCGGACATGCTTGTTGTTGCGCTCCAGCAGTGTCGTGCCGAGCGTCCTCTCCAGCATCTGAATATATTGGCTGACCGCCGGCTGGGTCATATGCAGCTCTTCCGCCGCCCGGGTAAAATTTCTTTTCTCGGCTACCGTAATAAAAACGAGCAGCGACTGATCCATTCTCCCCTCTCCCTTGCAAGCGCATTTAATCATAAGTGTTAACTTATGATTTTAATCATAATGATTTATTTTATTTATTGCAATTTCAAGCGTATGCTGGAGGTACAGTACGAACTGACAGGAGTGGGCATGATGACTATTCCATTAACGAAACCGGCTCCGGCTTCCGCGATTTCGAAACGTTCGAACGATTCGCGCGGCAAAAGGAGTACATCGACGTTCCGGACGTGGTCCGGCGGTGTCGGATTTACATTGGCAATCGCGCTGCTCGGCTGGGGAGCGGCTCATATTCCGGGACTCGACCGGATGGGACCGCTCGCCTGCGCGATCGCGCTTGCCGTAGCGTACCGCCATTTCCTCGGGTACCCCGAGCGGCTGCGCCAAGGCATTCAATTTTCCTCCAAAATCCTGCTGCGGCTCGCTATCGTTCTATTCGGGCTGAAATTGAATATCGAGGTCGTGCTTCATGACGGCCTGGGCCTGCTCGTACGGGACGCGGCGACGATCGCATTCGCCATAGGGCTGACCGTCTGGTTAGGCAAACGGTTCAAAGCCGATTCGGCGGTAACCTTGCTGCTCGGCATCGGTACCGGTATCTGCGGCGCCGCCGCCATCGCCGCCGTCTCTCCCATCCTGAATTCAAAGGACGAGGATACGGCCATCGGCGCGGGAATGATCGCTTTAGTGGGCACTATATTCGCCGTCGGCTACGCTCTGCTCCGTCCTTTTCTGCCTATGTCCGCCGTAGACTACGGGGCTTGGTCGGGGGTAAGTCTGCACGAAATCGCTCATGTGGCGCTGGCCGCCGCTCCCGCCGGGCAGGATGCTTTGGCAACCGGACTGCTGGCCAAGCTCGGACGCGTGCTGTTGCTTGTTCCTCTCAGCCTGTTGCTGCTCGCCTGGAAGAAACGTTCGGGGACGATGCAGACCGGGGCCAAGATGGATTTCCCTTGGTTTCTGCTTGGCTTTATCGCCATGAGCGTATTCGGCAGCTATGTATGGGGCAAATTAATACCGGCTCCGGAACGCATCATGAGCGGTATTTCTATTGGAACGACGCTCCTTCTGTCGATGGCAATGGTCGGACTCGGTCTGAATGTCAACCTGAAGCAGCTTCGTTCCAAAGCGCTGCGGCCGCTTGCGGCCATGGCGATTACATCGGTTCTTTTGTCCGTTCTGACTTACTTGACGATTTGAAACGAAAAAAAAGGATGCCAGCGACGGCATCCTTCTTCTTATGCGATAAACGATTAGTAAGCCAGCGAGAACAGCCCGTTGATATGGGACAAGTAGCGAACGTTGCTCGCTTCTTTCATGAACGATGCCGGGAAGCCTTTCAGCTTCGTCTTGTTGCCGCCGATCGTACCGAAAGCGTCTTTGCGGCCGAGACTT
Source organism: Paenibacillus mesophilus (assembly GCF_005938385.1). Lineage (GTDB taxonomy): Bacteria > Bacillota > Bacilli > Paenibacillales > NBRC-103111 > Paenibacillus_AB > Paenibacillus_AB mesophilus. The sequence goes on along the minus strand of NZ_VCRA01000010.1, from coordinate 128,712 downwards.
CCGAGCGTACCGGAGAATACCGGCTCGAACGTATCCATCTTCGCGCCTTGGAAATAAGCATGCATATTGTAGCCGACCAATTCGCCCATTTGCCAAGCGAGTTGTGCCGTAGGAGGGAACGGACGTCCTTCCGGGCTCATAACGACCGCGCTGTCGCCGGCGAGGAATACGTCAGGATGCGAAGTCGATTGCAGCGTTTCCGTAACCGTCGCGCGGCCGCGGTTTACTTCGATACCGCAGTTCGCTACTACGGAATTGCCTTGAACGCCGCCAGTCCAGACGAGCGTGCTCGTTTCGAGCGTGCTTCCGTCCTTCAAGGAAACGACCGTAGGCTGCATTTCCGTAATCGCTACGCCGATCAAGAACTTCACGCCGCGTTTCTCCAAACTTTTCTGAGCGTGCTCGATCAGATCCGGAGCGAAGCCCATCAGAATGGAAGGAGCGGCTTCCACGCAGTACAGCGAAATATCGTTGTAGTCTACGGCATATTTGCGGCAAAGCTCGGGGAGCATGTCTGCAAACTCGCCGACCAGCTCGATACCGGTCAGACCGCCGCCGCCGACTACGAACGTAGCGTCCGCTTTGTTGCCGGTTTTGCTGTAAGCTTCGACGCGTGCTTCGACGTGAGCGCGGAGCTTGTTGGCGTCGTTTACCGATTTCAAGATAAAGCTGTGCTCTTGAAGTCCCGGAATTCCGAAGAAAGCCGTTTCGCTGCCAAGTGCCACTACAAGCGCGTCATATTTCAAGAAAGCGCCGCCTGCAAGCTTGACGGTCTTTTGATCCGGCGAAATTTCCTGCACGGTGTCGACCATCAGGTTGATTTGTTTACCGCGCAGCAGCTTCTCGAGCGGAAGCGCTACGGCTTTCTCCGCCAGGTTGCCTGCGGCAAGGCGGTGCAGCTCGGTAATGATTTGGTGGGACGGATAACGGTTCACGACCGTAATAGTCGCTTCTTCGGCCGTCATATATTTGCGAGTGGTCATCGCGGCCAGCAAACCGCCGTACCCGCCGCCCAATATTACTATTTGCTTCGACATACGTATCCTCCGTTCTGATTTCGGCGTTGCTTAAACTTTAGCCTTGCTTCCGACGCTCGCCCAGCACTTCCAGGAACGCTTGCGCGTAACGGAGCGATTGCTGCACTTGCGGATCCTTCAACATTTTAAGCAAACCAAACAGCCCGATCGTGGACGTCTCCGCTTGGGCACGGTCGCCGGCTTCGATTGCTGCGGAAGCGATCCCTTTCGCTTTCTCGGTAATCGGCTTGACGAACTCGTCCATGCCGCCCTTCAGATCTTCGATAAGTACGCGGTCGGTCGATACGCCCTGAACGAAATCGTAAGCCTTCGTCATGAGAGTGACCATCTCCGCCAGCTTCGGCATGTTCTCGACGAGTACCGTCAGCGATTGCTGCACCTCGGGTTTCATCAATTGATCGAGTACATCCTCCCGTGCAGCCGGAGCCAGAACCGCTTCTTGCGTGGTTGTTTCTGACATGTGTAAAGTCCTCCTTTGCGTTGAAATAGAAGCCCGCCGAGTAACCCGATACCTGTTCAAGCAAGGTTGACGTACGTCTTTCGCATAAAAGTCAGATGATGGCGAAAACGATTCACGGACGCCCGACAGTTGTTCCATTTTTCACAAGTACGGCCTGAATGCGCGAAAGGCCGCATCAGGTCGCAAAAGTTCGGGTATCCGATCTGTAGATGTACGAATCTTCCTATTTCCAAGAGCAGGGACAGGATCGCTACGAACCCTATATGACTCCTATTATACCCCTCAACGGATAAATAGGAAAAATCAATTTTTGGCATTTGTGAACATTATGTGACAATATCCCCACGGCAGCCGCTTGACAATCTTTTCACGTGATTATGTCAACTTATGTCAGGTGGTGTTGGTTCATGTACCTTTACATTTGTCATTCTTGGTTTGTTTTCTTCAGCCCGATCAACGCGATGAACAGGAGAAGACCCCCAATGTCGCCGGCCGCAATAACGAGTCCCATAGGCAGCGCCGTAGCCTCTCCGCCAAGCCCGACCAGCGGCGCTACGATTCCACCGAACAGAAACGTCATAACGCCGAGCAGAGCGGAAGCGCTGCCGGCCGACTTTGCCTGATTGCGCATGGCCAAAGAGAACGATGCCGTATTCACTACGCCGACGCTCGACACGACGAAGAACAAAGGAACAAGGATGCCGTACAGTCCTGCTCCCGCCCATATCGCGATCAACAGCGCCGTTCCCCCGCAGACGGCCATCACGAGGCCGCCGATCAGCAGCTGCGACTCCCTGAACCGTCCGGCCAACCGGCCCGTCACTTGGCTGGCTATAATAATGCCGACGCCGTTAATCGCGAAGCAGAGGCTGAACATTTGCGGAGACGCCCCGTAAATGTTCTGCAGAACAAAGGGCGATCCGGCGATGTAAGCGAACATGGCCGCGGTCACAAATCCCGAGGACAAGGCGTAGCCCATAAAAGACCGGTCGCCGGCTATTTTGCCGAACGTAAGCCATGTTTGCTTCAAGCCGCCCCGTGATCTGCGTTCGGCCGGAAGCGTCTCAGTCAGCCCGAAAAGCACGGCAAGCAGCGTCAACAAGCCGAGCGCGGCCAGCACGAAAAAAATCCCCCGCCAATCCATGAGCTGCAGCAGCTGCGCGCCCGCAATAGGCGCGATAATCGGCGCGGCCCCGTTCACGAGGGACAGTGTAGCAAAAAACTTCGTCAGCTCCGTTCCGGAATACAGATCCCGCACCACCGCACGAGAAATCACGATGCCCACCGCACCCGCCGCCCCTTGGACGAACCGCATCGCCACGAAGGACCAAATAGACGGACTGAACACGCAAAGGAGCGAGGCCGCCGCATACAGCACGAGCCCGAAGAGCAGCGGCTTGCGTCTGCCGCGAACGTCGCTCAAGGGACCGGCCAGCAGCTGCCCCAAGGCTAGCCCGGCGAGGCAGGACGTTAGACTAAGCTGAGCAAGCGATGCGGTCGTATGTAGTTCGTCGGAGAGCTGCGGCAGGGCGGGCAAGTACATATCAAGCGAGAACGGCCCGAAAGCCGATAACGTGCCCAGCACCAAAGCAAGCCAAAGCCGGCTCGGACTTTGGGCCGCACGCAGTCCGACAGCGGATTGTTCCTTCATTGTCGGCTTTTCCTTTCTAACGATTTGATGTAACAATTATAGTTACAATTTTCGCAAGCCGTCAACCCCAAGAACACGTTTGCTTACAGCAAGAAAGGCCGGACTAAGCCGCTGTGGGCTCGTTCCGACCTTCATTCGGTCTCGTTTTATTGTTGTTCGTAAATGACCACAAATTGTGTCTCGGCTTCCCATTCTACCGCAGCCTTTAAAGCTTCGCTGACGAATCGAACAGGTACGACGGTGCTTCCTTCCACAATGGCCGCCGGCACTTCAAGCGTAATTTCCTGGCCGTTCACATAGGCGGTCTTGCTGTCGATGAACAGCTTCACCGTGATATCGCCCCGGGTAACCGTGACGGAACGTTCTTCCGGATTCCAGCTTACGTCCGCTTTCAGCGCTTCGGAAATGGCCCGAAACGGAACCAACGTGCTGCCGTCACGGATGAATGGAGGAACTTCAAACTTAGGCTCTTCGCCGTTAACGTACAGCTTCACGCCGGTTTTGTCCACTTTATCGAGAAGCTTGCCGAGCTTCTTGTACGAATCGAGATTTTTTACGTTCGCCTTAACGGCTTCCTTCTGCACATAGACAGCCTCGTTTACATTGCCCTTCTTGTCCAGCAAATCGGCTGCTGCCGAAAGCGCCGCGTCTTTTTCTTGAATGGCCTGCAGCTCCGTTTTCATCGCATCCGTTAACGCAAAGTCGTAACGGGTAAGCAGCAAATCGGCAAGTACGGCTCCCGCCGGCTTGTCCTTCACGTTCTCGATTGCGTTAAGCAGCCCTTTGTACCCTTGAGCTTCTTGACCCGGACCGTATGTACTGTCGGTTACGCTCGAATTGCCTTTCCCGGCTTTGTCGTCCTTGTCCGAATTGCCATTGCCCGAATTGGCCGTCGACTCGACCACCGCTTTCGATTGCTTGTCCTCGCTGCCCGCGTTGTCCGACTTCGCCGATACGGCTGCGCCAACCATGCTTGACGATAATACGGCGAGAATCGCCAAATACGCAATCTTTTTCTTCATCTGTCATTCTCCTCCTAGTAGTTAATTTTATTTACTACAAGAGTTGTTCGAGAGCCATTGTTGTATTAAGTGGGTGCCAACTTCAATTTTCTCACCGTAAAATCGTCGCCGGTTTCCACTCCTCCGGCAGAAGCGCGTTGTAATCGGGCTGCAGAAACCGGTCGTCCACCAGCACCAGCGTCCCGCGGTCCTGCTCGGTCCGGATGAGCCGCCCCCCTGCCTGAAGCACCTTATTCATCCCCGGATATTTGTAGGCATAGTCGAACCCGTTCCTCCCCGTCCCGTCGAAGTACTGTCTGATCCAATCGCGCTCCCGGCCGAATTGGGGCAAACCGACTCCGACGACGACGACTCCGGTCAGACGGTCCCCAGTCAAGTCGACTCCTTCGGAGAACACGCCTCCCATGACGGCGAAACCGAGCAGCGTCCTCTCTGCCCCGCTCCGAAATGAAGCCAGAAACGATTCGCGCTCCTCCTCGGACATCCCACCCTGCTGTACAAGCACATCTCCCGGAAACTCAGTCTCGGCAAATCGCGAATATACTTCGTTCATGTACTCGTACGAAGGGAAAAAGACCAAATAGTTGCCCGGCCTTTCCCGGGCTGCTTGATGAAGCATCGCGGCGATAGGCTCCTTCGACCGTTCCCGGTCGCGGTATCGCGTGGACACGGGCAGCAGCAGAACATCCAACTGCTCTTTGCGAAAGGGAGACGGGATCGCAATCGTGTAATCGTCCGCTTCTCCGCCCAGCATGTCCCGATAATAAGAGATCGGGGACAGCGTCGCCGAGAAATACACTTGCGACCGGTACCCTTTGCCCATCAGCCGCAGCATGCCCGAAGGATCGACGCACAATAGCTTCATCCTGACCTCGCTTCGCTCGAACTCGGCGAAGGAGATATATTTCTCATCATAATACCCGGCCGTACGGATAAAATGCTGGGCGGCGTAATACGTATCCGTAAGCAACTGGCGATATTCGCCCTCCGGCGCTCCGAGGAGCTCCGCCTCCGCCTCGGCGGAGAAAGCTTCCAGCAGCGGAATGAACGTCTGCGGCTCTTCCTCCGGCAGCAGGACGCCGCTCTGCTCCATGTTTTTTTTCCTTAGCGTGATGAAGGCGTCATTAACGGCTTTGACCGTATCGTAAAGCGCGCGGCTGCGGGCTTTCGTTTGCCGTTTCAGCTCGAGGAACGGGGATTTGATCAGCTCCGCCGAGTACATATCCCTGCCCCGGTCGACCAGATTGTGCGCTTCGTCGATCAGCACGGCGGTCTGCCGCTTCTGCTCATCGAGCAGCCGCTTCAGCGATATGCGCGGATCGTACACGTAGTTGTAATCGCAAATGACCGCATCCGCCGCATAAGCCGCATCGAGCGAAAATTCGAACGGGCACACTCGGTGCTTCCGGGCATACGCCTCTATGACCTCCCGGTTGATTGCCGTTTCCCCGGACCACAAATCGGACAAAGCGCCGTTGATCCGGTCGTAATAGCCGTCCGCAAACTCGCAAAACTCTTTCTGGCAGCGCGTCTCTTCTTTAAAGCATATTTTTTCTTTGGCGGTCAGCGTCACGCACCGCAAACGGAGCCCCTTCGAGCGCATTAGCGCAAACGCTTCTTCCGCCAAAGTCCGCGTCGTCGTTTTGGCCGTCAAATAGAACAGCCGTCGAAGCACGCCTTCGCCGATAGCTTTGACGGCGGGAAACAGCGTCGATATCGTCTTGCCTGTGCCGGTAGGCGCTCTCGCGAACAGCCGCTTCTGCTCCGCGATCGATTTGTATACCGCCCCGGCGAATTTGCGCTGACCTTGCCGGTAAGCTTCGAACGGGAACGGCAGCTCCTTGATGCTTCGCCCGCGTTCCTCGGCATGCCGCAGCTGCAGCCTGGCATAAGGATCGTACGCTTGCAGCAGCATAAGCACGAAAGCTTCCAGCTCGGCATAAGTCAGCGTACGCTCGAATCGCTTCTGCTCCTCCGACTTGCGGTGGACATACGTCAGCCGGATCGTCATATGATCCTTTCCGTCGGCTTTGGCGTACATGTACGCGTAGCATTGGGCCTGGGCCCAATGCACGGGGTAGGTTTCTTCCGTAATCAGCTCCAATTGGCCGGCGGTCGACTTGATCTCCTCAACAGTCACTTCGTCCCCGTTGAACAACAGCCCGTCGCAGCGGCCCTCTAGCCGATATACGATATCGCCGTATTCAACGTCGGCTTCGACGTAAGCTTCTTTGCGGTCGGTTTCTTTGTACGTCTGCTGAATGCTTCGATGGGCCTTCGTTCCTTCCGTCAGCGGAGAGCCGGTACGAAAACCCGATTCGATGCTTCCGCCGCGGAACACGTATTCCACGAGCGGGCGCACCGATATTTCGACGATGTCGGGCATATAGGATCACCTGCGTTCGATTGCTGATATCACGAAAACATTTGTTCGCCTTCGATTATACCATATATGACCGAACTTCTTTACTTTTGATTCCCCGGCCTATAGAATAGATCGCAAACAACGTATACGAGGTTGTCTCTATGTTCGGTAACTCCCCATCGAAAATAAAGCGGTTCCGGCCCAACCCGCCGCAAGCTCTGGCATTCGGTTTTATCGTCATGATCGTAGTCGGCTCCGTCCTGCTGTCTCTGCCGATCTCTTCTTCCGTCAAGGCGGGAATGCCGTTTATAGACGCTTTGTTTATGGCGACATCCGCCACTTGCGTGACGGGACTTGCTTTCTATAATATCGGTCAGGATTTCTCCGCATTCGGGCAAATGGTGCTCCTGCTTCTCGTCCAAATTGGCGGGCTAGGGTTTATGACCGTGGCCACTTTGGCCGCACTCGTCTTCCGCAGACGGATTTCGTTCCGGGAACGCCTTATTTTGCAGGAAGCGATGAACCAAACGACGACGGAAGGGATCGTCCGCCTCATCCGCAAGGTGCTGCTGTACGCTCTCGTTATCGAAGCGGTCGGCGCGCTGATCTTGACGATTCGTTGGGCGTTCGAGATGCCGTTCGGCCAAGCTCTCTATTTCGGCGTCTTTCACAGCATTTCGATTTTCAACAATGCCGGGTTCGACTTGTTCGGGATGTTCCCGGATCGGGCGGGCAGCCTGATCCATTACGTCGAAGATCCGATCGTCAACGTGGTCACCATCGTACTGATCGTGCTCGGGGGCATCGGGTTCATCGTCATTTCCGACCTGCTGTCCTACCCCCGGAACAAGAAGCTCACTTTGCACAGCAAAGTCGTGCTGTCCGTTTCGGGCGGGCTGATCGGGCTCGGGACGCTGGTCATCTTCCTGTTCGAATTTACGAATCCATCGACACTCGGGCCGTTGTCGCCTGTAGGCAAAACGTTAGGGGCGATGTTCCAGTCGGTGACGGCGCGCTCGGCCGGCTTGAGCACGCTCGACGTCGGCATGCTGCGGCAAGCGACGCAGTTTTTCATCATCATCCTGATGTTCATCGGCGCGGCTCCCGGTTCTTCCGGCGGCGGCATCAAAGTTACGACGTTCGCCATTCTGATCGGCGCGATGATCGCGATGGTGCGCGGCAAAGAAGATATCGTCATGTTCCGCTATCGGATCGCCAAAGACCGGATCTATAAAGCGATTACGTTTACGCTGCTATCCTTCTTTCTTATCGTGATCGCCGCCATGGTGCTGTCAACGACGGAGAACTTCCCGTTTCTCGGCATCCTGTTCGAAGTAACGTCCGCTTATGGTACGGCCGGGATGTCGATGGGCTTGACGTCGCAATTGACGACGTTCGGCAAGCTCGTCATCATCGTACTCATGTTCGTCGGACGGCTCGGGCCGGTGACGCTTGCCTTCACATTAACGCCGAAGGTGGAGAAAGAGCTGTTCCGTTATCCGGAGGGCAAAATTACGATCGGATAAGAAGCGGACTAAAATAAGGCTGCCGATGATTGAATTCCCGTCATCGACAGCCTTTTAAGTTTCGGAGTCCGCCTCTACATGCTGCTTACATTGAAACGATTGCCGTCCGGGTCGTATACGTGGAAATGGACCATGCCTCGCTGGACGAATCCGCCGATCTCGGATACGGAGGCGCCGCTTTCCCGCAGAAACCGGTGATACGCGAAGAAATCTTCCCGGCTCTGGACGAAGCACCGCGTCCGGAACAGCCCGTCTACCGGCCCGGTTCCCGGCATGCCGGGATATTCCTCCAGCACCCAGCGCGAATGGCCTTCCGGATGGTAGTTGATCCCGAGCGTCATTACCGCATACCCTTCCTCCGAGCGATCCGCCTCTAGCTCCATGCCGATATAGTGCTCGTACCATTCGATAGAGCGTTTCAAATCTCGGACCATGACCCGGAACACGTTATAGTCCGCGAAAGCGCCATCCTTCAGAGCACGGTCCTCAACGGCGGTGAGCAGCATCCGGTCGTCGATCGCCCAGAAGTCGAAGGCTTCCCTGCCTTGGCGGTCCGTGTACAGCTCGGACACACGAATCCCGGCCTCCCGAAAGGCGCTATGCTTATCGCGCAAGCTTCTCGTACTCCAGCACCATCGGATGTGCGGGTCGACAGCTTCGCGTTTCGCCGGAGGGAATGGAGAACTGTCCGCGGCGGCACCCGATTGAATCCAGATTCCCCAGCCCATATGCGTCATCCGTCCTACAGCCGATTTCGGATCGGGCTTCCAGTTTTCCTGCTGGGCCACCTTCCACCCCATATATTCTTGGCACCATTGTATCGCAGGCTCATGCTCGTCCATGGTCGTCTCTATAACGCCGCCATCGTAAAGCACCGCCGGTACGAACCGCTCGACACCCATCGGCTCGTCTAGTCGTTCCGCTTCCCCGGAAGCCCCGTTCTGCAGGTCGTTGCGACCTCCTTGGATTATTTTTAGCGCAGCGGGCGTCTGATTCGGTCTGTAGCCTTCGTCATTCCGCTTATGCGGCTGCACGTTTCGTTCCTTCGCTTCATTTTCCATATTGGTTTCCTCCAGACGGATTGTGTATTGGGATATGTCGTCATTTTAGCACAGCCGTATTCGAGGCAGATGTCCGTTTTTATCAAGTTTTTTAAGCTCAAGCAGCAAATTTAATTTACAAACCGATGGTCGGTTTATATAATAAGAAGTAAAAAGGAGGGTTTCACGTGAAACAGGAACAGCGAAGGCAGCAGACTCTCCAACTGCTGCTCGAGACCGTCAAACAGTTGATTGCCGAGAAAGGCTGCGACACCATCAAAATGAGCGACATCATGGACCGGTCCGGCTTGTCCAAAGGCGCGATTTTCCATTACGTGAAGACGAAGGATGAATTATTCGCGCTGCTCTTGCAGGAGCGGCTCGAGGAGATCGACAGCCGGTTTGTCGGGGAAGTGAACCGACCGAACAAGAACAACGAGTTCGAGGGGCCTTTGCGGGAAATTACGAATAAGCTGTCGATGCTGGAAGATCGGCAAGACGTCACCAATCAAATCGTGATGTATTTGCTCGGCAAAAGCGGGCAGCCTGCAGTAGCGGAAGCACTGCAATCGTTCTATGAGCAGTCGTTTCGCCTGTCCAAGCAATGGATCGTCACCGGGCAAAGCCATGGCGTCATTCCCGAATCGATCGATGCGGACAAGACGGCCGAGCTGTTTATGCTGATTTCATTCGGGCTGCGCATGAGGTCGGCGATTCCAGTCGGCACCCCTGCTTTTAGCGCCGATGATTTCGCCGCCTTTATGGCCGATACGCTGAACCCCCGATCAACCGAACGGAAGGAGCTTTAGTCTATGAATCTACTTCTCTTTATGCACATAGCCGGCGCTCTCCTCTTTGTAGGCAACATCATTACCGCAGCTTTTTGGAAAATACGCGCCGATGCCACCCGAAATCCGGTCGTCATTCACGAGGCGGCCAAAAACGTCATGCTCGCCGATTATGTCTTTACACTGCCGGGGCTTGCTCTCCTTATCGTGTCGGGCGTCTCGATGGCTGTCCGTTCCGGCTCGTTCCAATCGGGCTTCAACTGGCTGACGCTGTCGCTCCTTTTGTTTGCCGTAACGGGCATCCTTTGGCTTGGCATCCTTATTCCTCTGCAGCGCGGCATGATTCGCCACAGCAAGCAATCGGTCGACTCCGGCGTCGTCTCCTCCGAATACCGCAAGGCATCGTTGTATTGGGCCGTATTCGGCACGGTCACCACGCTGCTCCCCATTGTCATTATGTACCTGATGATCGCCAAAAGCTTCTGACTGTCCCGACAAAACGAAAGAGAGCTGCCGAACGAATTCGGCAGCTCCCGGTACATCCGCACCTATATTATTTCCCGGTCATCCATTGCGGCTTGGAGAACCCTTTGAATTGCTCGTCGATCGTCTTCTCGAATTCCTTCGATTGAACGACTTCCTTCAAATCTTTGGCCAGCTGGCTGTCCGCGTCGGCGGTTTTGACAGCGATGATGTTGCGGTAGTTTTCCGCCATGTTTTCCAGCTTCAAAGCTTTCGTCAAGTCCATTCCTGCGGCGAGGGCGAAGTTGCCGGGAACTACGGCAAGGGCGGTGCTGTCCAGCGTACGGGGCAGCGAAGCCGCTTCTACCGGCTTGAACTGGATGCCCTTCGGATTGTCCGCGATATCTTTCTCGGACAGCGTGGCCACGTTCACGTCCTTCTTGATCGTAACCAAGCCGATGTCCTGGAGCATCAGCAGCGAGCGGGCCAGGTTCGCCGGGTCGTTCGCAATCGTCAGCAGGCTTCCTTTCTCGATCGAATCGAGCGTCTTGAATTTATTGGAGTACAAGCCCATCGGAGCTGTAGGCACACTAATAATTTCCTTCAGATCCAGCTTGTTGTCGTTCGCGAACTGCCTCAAGTACAGCACGTGCTGGAACAGGTTGGCGTCGATCGATCCGTTGGCCAACGCTTTGTTCGGCTGTACATAATCGTTGAACTCGACGAGCTCGATTTTGTAGCCCTTCTTCTCCATCAGCGGCTTGATCGCCTTCGTCACCATATCGCTGTATGGGCCGGCCGTCGCTCCGAATTTCACCGTTTTCTTCTGCTCTTCCTTCTTGCCTGCGCTGCCCGACGACTCCGCGCCTCCGGATGTTTGGTTGTTTCCGCATGCGGCCAGCAGCACCAATACGACCGCAAAAATGGCAAATAGCGAAAGCTTCCTTCTCATATTTCCCCTTCTCCCTCTCTGTCTCGACGTGTTGTATAAGTTTCTCAACGCTTATCGACCTTGCGCGCGGCCCAATCGCCGAACCATTGAATGAGTTGGACCATTACGACCAGGACGATAACCGTAGTGAACAGCACTTCGTTGTTGTACCTGTAATAGCCGAAGCGGATGGCTAGATCGCCGATCCCTCCGCCGCCGACCGTTCCCGCCATCGCGGAGAAGCCGAGCAGGCTGATCGCCGTTATCGTCAACCCGGATATGATGCCGGACTTCGCTTCGGGCAGCAGCACCTCGCGAATGATGAGCCATGGCTTGGCGCCGGCGGCTACGGCCGCTTCGATAACGCCTTTGCTCACTTCCCGGAGCGACGATTCCACGAGCCGGGCATAGAACGGAATCGCAGCGACGGATAGCGGGACGGATGCCGCCGTCGGCCCTATCGTCGTACCGAGCATCCATTGCGTGAACGGCAGCAGCAGGACGAGCAGGATCAGGAACGGAATGGAACGGATGATGTTGGCGATTAGCCCGAGCGCTCCATTGAGCGCGCGATTTTCCGCGAACAAGCCTTTGTCGCTCACGAACAGCAAAATCCCGATCGGGATCCCTACCACGATCGCGACGGCGAGCGATATGCCTACCATGTACAGCGTCTCGTAAAAAGCTTTGAGCATATCGGGCATCAATTGGAGCAGTGAATCAATCGACATTCGCCATCACCTCCACACCGCAGCCTCGCCCTTTTAGAAACCGGACGGCCCCCTCGATTTGCTCCGAATCCCCCGTCACTTCCATAATGAAGGTACCGAGAGGCCTGTCTCCGATATATTCGATCTTGCCGTGCAAAATATTCGCGCGGATGCCGCTTCCCTTCAGCAGCTCGTAAATAACCGCCTGCTCGGCGACATCATTGCGGAACAGCACCTTCAGCACTTTGCCTGCCGGGTCCAGCTTGTCCCACAGCTTCTGCGGCAGCTTGAATTCGAGCGCATGCTGGATAAACTGCTTCGTCAGCGGCTGTACGGGATTCGCAAACACCTCGTAGACGTCCCCCTGCTCGATCAGTTGGCCGCTTTGCATAATCGCGACGCGGTGGCACAAATCTTTGACCACTTCCATCTCGTGGGTAATGAGCACGATCGTCAAGCCCAGCTCGCGGTTGATCTGCTTGAGCAGCGCCAATATCGATTGCGTCGTCGTCGGATCGAGCGCCGAGGTCGGTTCGTCGCACAGCAACACTTGCGGCTCGTTGGCGAGCGCCCTGGCAATGCCTACCCGCTGCTTCTGGCCCCCGCTCAGCTGCGCCGGGTATTGGTCCGCTTTGTCTGCGAGCCCGACGAGATCGAGCAGCTCGTTTACCCGCGGCAGTATGCGGGGTTTGGGCATTCCCGCCGCTTTAAGCGCGAAGGCTACGTTCTCGGACACCGTCTTGCTCGCGATCAGATGAAAATGCTGAAAAATCATCCCGATCTTCTGACGCGCCAGCCGAAGACCGTTCGCGGACAGCGTAGTCAAATCCACGCCGTCGACCGATACTTGGCCCGAGGTCGGCTTCTCCAGCAAATTGATGCACCGGAGCACGGAGCTTTTCCCCGCTCCGCTGTAGCCGACGATACCGAATATTTCCCCTTTGCCGATCGTCAGGCTGACGCGGTCGACACCTATGACCGTCCCCTTCTTCGTCTTGTACTCTTTGTATAAATCAACCAATTGGATCATCGTCTTCCCCCCAAACACGCACAACTGACAAAAACAGACATTTATCGATTTTTAGTGTCGATATTAGTCGAATAAAATAAATCTTACTGATGTACTCGGATTTTGTCAACGCATTTCCGAATTGTTAAATATTTGGACAAAACAACAAGGACGCCCTTCGGCGCCCTAAGCACTTGCTTATGACTTCCCCTATCTCGAAACTTACAGCATCGTCTCTCCGTCATACGAGGTGATGATCTTGTACAGGTCCGGCCGGCGGTCCCGGAAAATGCCCCACTCGATCCGCTGCGTCTCGAGCAGGTCCAGATCGAATTCGGCGACGAGCACCGCTTCTTCGCTGCGGCCCGCTTCCGCGATTTTGTTGCCTTGCGGTCCGGCTATGAAGGACGAGCCGTAGAAGTGGATCGTCGAATCGTCGTCCCCTTCTTCGCCGATCCGATTGGAGGCGATAACCGGCATCAGGTTTTGCGCGGCGTGGCCGAGCATGCACATTTGCCAATGGTCCTTCGAATCGATCGAGCCGTCCTGCGGCTCCGAGCCGATAGCGGTCGGATAGAACAGCAGCTCCGCTCCCATCAGTGCCATGCACCTGGCCGCTTCCGGGTACCACTGATCCCAGCAGACGCCTACCCCGATTTTGGCGTAACGGGTTTTCCATACTTTGAAGCCCGTATCCCCGGGGTTGAAATAAAATTTCTCTTCGTAGCCGGGACCGTCGGGAATATGGCTCTTGCGGTATTTACCGAGCACCTCGCCGTCCGCGTCGATGACGGCCAGCGAATTGTAGCGGGCGTAATTTTTTTTCTCGTAGAAGCTGATCGGCAGCACGACCTTCAGCTCTTTGGCTACCTCGCGGAAATGGTTGACCGCTTTATTATGCTCCAGTTCCGTCGCATATACGTAATAATCCGCCTTCTCCTTCTGGCAGAAGTAAGGCGTCTCGAACAGCTCCTGCAGCAATATGATTTGCGCGCCTTCCGCCGCGGCTTGTCTTACAAGCGCATCGGCTCTTCTTATATTTTCCTCGATATTGCCGGTGCAGCTCATCTGCGTCGCGGCTACTTTCACCTTTCTCAAGTTCCATTCCCTCCTTCTCGCTTCTGGACGGGCTTCTGACGGATGCGGCAGTCAGCTCCGTACAGCCGCCATCTGCTGAGTCGTACAGTGCACGTTGCCGCCTTCACGGATAATGGCCATACCATCCACCTTGCGGATGCGCCTGTCCGGAAATGCGGCCTGTAGAGCTTGTTCCGCCTTCACATCGGTTTGTTCAGCCGCCCCGCCGAATACCGGCAGGATAATGCCGCCATTGACGAAATAAAAGTTCAAATAGCTTAGCGTAAGCCGGCTGTCTTCGTATGTTGCCTTCGGAGGCTGCTCAATCGGGATAACCTCCAGCTTCCGGCCCGCCGCATCGGTCGCTTCTCCGAGCAGCCGCAAATTTTCCTGCGTAATCGCATAGTTCTCGTCTTCGGGGTCGTTGCAAACCTGCAAAATGATTTTGCCCGGTGCCGCGAAGCAGGCAACGTTGTCGACATGGCCGTCGGTTTCGTCTCCGCTCAAGCCTTGCTTCAGCCAGATCACTTTGCTGATATTCAGAAACTTCTTCAGTTCCTCTTCGATTTGCTCCCGTGTCATATCGGGATTCCGGTTCGGATTCAGCAGGCATTCCTCGGTTGTAAGAAGCGTGCCCTCCCCATCGACATGGATGGATCCGCCTTCCATGACGAGCGGAGCGTCGAAGCGCCGGACGCCGAGACGCTCCAGCAGCTGGGGTGCGACCGCATCGTCCAAATCCCACGGGGAATATTTGCCTCCCCAGGCGTTAAAGCGCCAGTTGACTCCCGCCAATTCGCCGTCGTTCCGGACGATAAAGGTCGGCCCGTTATCCCGGAACCAAGCATCGTTATGCGGTATGACCACAACATCCACATTCGTTTCGCTGAATCGGCTCTTCACCTGCTCGGCGTCATGCGGATTCGCGATTACGGTGACCGGCTCGAACTCGGCGATCGCTTTCACGATCTGCGCATAGCCTTCGCACACTTCCTCCACCTGATCCGGATAAACCATCGACTGCTGCACGGGCCAGGAAATGAACGTACGTTCATGCTTGTCCCATTCCGCAAGCATCGCATATTGCATATCTCTAGGGTACATGGAATTCACTCGCTTTATCATTTGATTTCTTGTCGGCAACTATCACATTTTCTCTAACATCATATACGAAAATGCCGACAACCTCAACGCAAGCGGCCGCTCACGACTTGCCGATGCTGTTGCACCGGGATTCGCGTAAGCGGCCAAGTTTCATTTATTTGGGCTATACGGCCGACCGGCCTTGATCGTCTGCGGCGGCATCCGCCTCCCGGCTCACTTGGACGAACAGCATGCGGTCGGGGCCCAAATATTTTTGAGCGAAATCCAGCACGTCGTCTCTCGTCACGCCGCGAATACGGCCTGCGAAGTACCGCGGATCGGTATTCAGCCCGTACAAATGCTGAGCCGCAAGGTTGGCATTAATCGCTTCCGGTTTATCCTGCGCAATGAGATGCCTCCCGGTAATGGCGTTTTGCGCTCGCTCTAATTCCGCGTCGTCGATCCGTTCCTGACGCATCCGTTCCAGCTGCTCGACAATGATCGATTTCACTTCTTCCAGACGAAGCGGATCGCATCCGACGTAGCCGCTTATAAACCCTTCCGTAGCCATCGGACTAAGCGCGGCCCATACTTCGTAAGCGAGCCCCTTCTCCGCCCTCACATGCTTCCACAGCCGCGAGGCCTGCCCTCCGCCCAGCAGATGCATCGCCACGAACCCGGCATATTTGTCTTCGTCGTAAGCATCCGGGCCGTACATACCCCAATGAAGCTGAGCTTGACGGATGTCTCTCGCCTCATGGATCACTTGGCCGCCCAGCTCATACGACTGCAGCTTCCCGAGCGTTATCGCCGTCGGTTCCCGTACGGGAATATCGAGGCTGCTAACATATTCAACCAGCTGGTCGTGCTGAATGTGCCCGGAAGCGGCCAGCACGATGTTGCTCGCCCCGTAAAATTGCCCGTGGAACTTCAGCAAGTCGTCTCTCGTGAGCCCCGAGACCGATTCCTCGGTTCCGAGATTGCTGGCCCTCTCCGGATGCATCCCGCGCAGCAGCCGGTACAAAGTGCGGCTTCCGTATTCCCGCGGATTGTCCCGGGCGCGGTGGATTTCTTCCAAAACGACTTTTTTCTCCAGCGTAATTTCCTGGTCGGGCAGCGTCGAATGAAATACCATGTCGGTCAGAAGAGCGATGCCTTCTTTCCACCTATCGTATGGCGTATACGCATAGTACCGGGTCCGATCGGTGCCCGTCGCCGCGCTCAATCTTCCCCCGCAATTCTCGATATCCTGCGGAATTTGCTCCTTCGTTCTCGATGGGGTTCCCTTAAAAATCATATGCTCCAGAAAGTGGGCGATCCCGTAAGGGTAATCCTTCTCGAAATGCCCTCCCGCCCTTACCCAATAACACAGCAAAGTCGAAGACGCATGTTCATGATGCTCGCTTACGATCGTAAGCCCGTTCGTCAATACCGTTTTCCGCATCCGGCTTCCTCCTCGCCCCTTTACGTAACAGTTCCTTAATACAGGAAATTCGCCCATTCCGGAAAACATTCCTGCTTTTGCTCGAAACGGACGATTTACGCAGTGCGAGCCGGTCGGAAAACAGGAAAGCGGATGGCCCCCGCATACAGGAGTCATCCGCTGTCATACCGTGTTTCGTATCCCATTATTGGCGGGAAAGCTTGTCCATCCATGCCACGAAGTTGCCGACGACGCCGTCCAGGAACTTGACGGTCGGCTCGTGGGTCAAGTTGCCCTCGGCGTCGATTTTCTCATGAACGGCGCCCACGTACACTTCGTTTCCGGGAAGAAGCGGGGACGAGATACCCGGCGAGAACAAAATGTCGCGCAGATGCAATTGCGCTTTTACGGTACCGAGCTGGCCCATCGACGCTCCGACGATCCAAGACGGTTTCCCGTTCATCACTTTGTCTACGCGGGAAAGCCAATCGATTGCATTCCCCAATACGCCCGGGATGGTGGCATTATATTCAGGCACGACCCACAGGACGGCGTCGGCTTCGGCTACTTTGCGTTTGAACTCCTTAACCGCGTCGGACGGGTCGTTCTCGATATCCTGATCGTAGAACGGAAGGCTGCGAACGTCCAAAATGTCCAATTCGAAGCGGTCCTGGTACCGGTTCTGGATATAGCGGGCTAGCTTCTTATTGTAAGACTCCTTGCGGATACTGCCTACGATTGCTGCTACTTTCATGATGGTTTCCTCCATATATTTATATAGTGCTGACCGAGTTGAAAGAGGCCAGATGTTGCTCGCGGTTTCCACTTCATTATTTTTGCTAACTATATTTTAGTTAGTATAATGTGCAAAGTCAACCTTCCGCTGCGCAGGAATCCCCGGTTACGCTGTCGAAGTGGTAATGAAAACCGTTTTGAACGGAGGATGCCCTATGATTCCGGAAGGCAATTTGCGCAGCAATGTGGAACGATTTACAGGCTATCAAAGCTTGTATGACAAATATCGCCCTGAGGCGCCGCAGCGAGTCGTCGATCTCATTACGAACTATTTGGGCAAAAAACCGTCCTTGGTCGTCGACTTGGGCTGCGGAACGGGGCTGTCCTCGTTCGTCTGGAAAGGTCAGGCCAGCCGGATTATCGGCATCGAGCCGAATGCGGATATGATCGGCAAAGCGAGGGAGAAATTGGCGCAAACGGACGGAGCCGGGGCCATCTCTTTTATCCCGGGGTACTCGAATCGATTGGAGCTTGACTCCGGCACCGTCGACGTGATCACCTGCTCCCAGTCGTTTCATTGGATGGAACCTGTCAGTACGCTGAAGGAGGCTTCCCGTGTGCTGACGGATGGCGGTGTTTTCGCCGCATACGACTGCGACTGGCCGCCAACGGTCCATTGGACGCTCGAATCGGCGTACAACAAGCTGATCGAGAAAGCCGACGCTGTCATCGCCGCACTTACGACAGAAGAGGACAGAGCCATCAAACGGAATAAAGATCAGCACTTGAAGCAGCTGCAGGACAGCGGCGCATTCCGGTTTACGAAAGAAATCGTATTTCATAACGTGGAGACATGCGATGCGGACCGGTATGCCGGCCTGGCGTTCAGCCAAGGCGGTGTCCAGACGGTGCTGAAGCTCGGGTCCAAAGAGCTGGACACGGATATCGCGGCGTTCCGGAGCATGGCGGAAATGTACTTCCAGGGGCAGACGCTGGATGTGCTGTTCAGCTATAGAGTGCGGCTTGGCGTGAAGTAGCGTGCTTTGCTTGAACTAATTTTAGCTTTGCTAGACGCCTTCCCGCCGATTCCGCTCAACGAAACTGCATACTGGAAAACATACATCTATTCTCGCGTCAAAATGAGAAACGGCGAGGATGAACTGGAAAACCTGTATGTAATTCCACGATTTTCGCGGCTGTGGAGCGAATTCGTAGAGAATAGATGGACTTTTTCCAGTAAAAGTGGTCCCGAGTACGAATTTCCGCTAAAATAACGGGAGCTTTTCCAGTTAACATCGCCAAAAAGCACCGCGCACAAGCATAAGCAGGGACAACCGCTGCCCCTGCCCTGCTCCTGCTCCTGCTCCTCACCCGCTCCCGCCCCCGCTTCCAGCGAGCTTACTCCGCTTCCGATACGACGGTAAAACGCTCATTGATGTGCTGAGGCCTTTCGATTTCATCGACAACCGCGATCGCGTAGTCCGGGTAGCTCACATAGCTGTTGCCCTGTGCGTTCAGCAGCAAGTTGTCTTTCCCTTTCCGGTAGTCACCCGTTCTTTTCCCTTCCGGGTTGAAAAACGCGGCCGGGCTTATAAACGTCCACCGGATTCCGCTCGATTGCTGCAAATCCTCCAGGTTTTTGGTTTGGTTGGACGCCGTCGCATAATATTGCTTCGGAAATTCCGGCGTATCGACTAGTCGGATCGTCTTGGCTTCGTCCACGTACAGGCTGCCGGCTCCTCCTACGACGATCAGTCTCGTCCGCAGTGCTCCTTTCAATGCTTCAATCAGCGCTCTTCCCGCTTCCACATGAAGGTGCTCCTGGCCGGGAGCCGCTCCGAATGCATTCACCACCGCGTCGAATGCTTGGAGATCCCCGGCTTGAAGGCCGAATACGTCTTTCTCGATAACGGCAATGCGATTATCGCCGATTTTGGAAGCATTCCTGACGATGGCCGTCACTTCATGACCTCGGTTTACCGCTTCCTTCACAATCACGCTTCCCGCTTTGCCGCTTGCTCCGATTACTGCTATTTTCATCTTCCATTTCTCCTTTTGTCGTAAAATTGACTTCATACTGTAACCATTATAGTTACAGGTTTTCGGATTGTCAACCTGCCCTTTCCCCTGACGTCGCAAAAAAAAGAAGCTCCCTCAAAGAGGGCCGCTTCTTTAGTCCCGATTCATTTTTTCCGAACATCCGAATTTTTCAACGCTTGAGCTACTTTGGCGACCCGTACCGCCAGCCGGCCCGCCATCGTTTTCTCCTGTTCCACCGCTTGCTTCGAGCCGTCCGGCCCGGCTACTACGGAAGCGGCGTAAGGAGACCCGCCGATGCCTTCCGCGGTCTGCTGCTCCGGATTCTCGCCATAAGGCAGGCCGACATAGATCATGCCGAAATGCATGAGCGGAATCATCATCGTGACGGCAGTCGTTTCTTGTCCGCCATGAATGGAGCCGGAGCTAACGATAACTCCCGTAGGCTTGCCTTCCAATTCGCCGCGGGCCCACACGCCGCCCGATGAATCGAGGAACTGCTTCAATTGGGCGGGCATCACTCCGAAACGGGTCGGAACCCCCCAGACGATGCCGTCCGACCAAACCAAATCTTCTGCGGTTACATCCGGCACGTCCTTCTGCAGCTCTTGAGCTTGTACATACGGCGGCTGCGAAGACAAATACTTTTTCGCCATTTCGAACTCGGCCGCTTTCGCCACCTTCACTTCCACGTCGGGCAGCTTTCTCGCTTCGGCCGCAGCCGCTTGAATCATGTCATAAATATGGCCATAGGCGCTGTAATACACGAAAAGCAGATTGGTTGCCATGAGTTTCTCCTTTGGTCAATGAAATTCAAATGTAGTATCACTTGGAGACCGTGAAAACATACATGCCAAATTGAAAGACATGAACCTTTCGCTTAGTAATACCTAGTAACACTTCACATCACTTCGTATTACCAGATATTACTTTGCACCGCTTGGAAGTGCTTTGCATCACTCGGTAATACTCGTCTCGACAGTGCCTCTACAGCCAAGATTCGATGTCCTCATCATCGATTTCATCGGCCTCGTTCCGCCCGCTTTCCGCTTCATTTATCGGAGCTTGTGCGGCATCCTGCGCATGAGCCGGCATTCCGTCGGCCACCTGCTCGGAAGCGGCCGCCGTTTCGAGCCGGGACGCCGTCCATGCGGCTGCCAGCATCGGTCTGTCCGATGGAATAAAGTGTTGTAAATTTCTTACTCCGTTCAGACGGATCTCGTTCTCGATCAAATAGCGGATCGAATCCATCAGGTTGGACTGGCTGTTGATCCAGTCCATGACTGCGTCGGATTCGTTCTTTTTCGTCTTCAAGCTAATATTTTCGCCTGGCCGCTTTTGTTTTTTCATGCTTGTCCCACCTTAGCCGGAGCCGCATCCACCCTTTACCCGGCTTTTTTCGCCTTGCTCTTCAATGTCTCGTATATTTTGCCGTGAACGAACGCATTCAGTCCTTCGGCGTTCAGCGTGATCGCATGCTCCGGCGGGATATAGAGCAGTCGAATCTCGCGTTCGTCACACAATTCCTTCAGCATCGGATACAGGATGGAGCGCATCAAAATACTTCCTCCCCCGTACACGCAGATGATATCGATTTCGTTGCGCGCCTTCGTAAGCTGCTTCCGAATGTTCTGAATAATTTGCTTCGCCTGCCCCTCCAGCGGGCGATTCAATGTATGTATAGCTCTCGCGTAATATTTGTGCTTCGGGTTTTTGATCACATCGCTGTAAAATTGCCGCGGACTGTCCGGCAAATGAACGAGACGGTTAAACTCGCTGAGCGCCTCCTCGATCGCATAGCCCGCACCGTGATGGCTGCCGTGAACGAATTGGCGCAAAAATTTGTTTCCTTCCGTAATCGGGTATTCCGTCGAGCCGTCGCCGATATCCGTATGCAAAATCCGCTTGTCCTTGAAATAAGTGCCGTTGAACGATTTCCCCAAGTCGTACGTTTCTACAAACTCCCGGAAAATGTCGCCGCTCCGCCAATTCCCCTCCGCGTCCTTCTGGAGCGCGAAGATGACCGGCGTAGCTTCTGGAATCACCTTCGTGTAATCGAACACGATCTTGACCGCTACACGCAGCTTATTCAAATGTACCGTTACGTGATGGGAGCCTTCCATAAATCTTCTCTCGAACTTGGCCGCCGTCTCGTCCGAATGCTGGGTAACCGGGAGCGCCGTTGCCATATCGGCCTGAACTTCGATTTGCTCGGGGACCGTCTGGCTCTCCTCGTACGCGTTCTGTACCGCGACTGCGGCAATTTGCGCCAGCGTATTAATAATGGGCAAATCCATATCGCATTTCTGGTCAATGCCGATCTGCAGCGTATCCAGCAGCTCTCCGCTCTCCAAAGCGAATTTCCCGATGTAATACATACCCGGCCGCACGGAAGGCGAATCGATCGTCACGATCAGCTGCTCCGTCAAGTTTTTGATGAAGCTCTCCGGCGGGAGCTCCTCGCTCCAGGGCAGCTTGTCCACCCCGCAATATACGTTCGGTTGCTTGATCAGCCTGCCGTCGATAAACAAATCGTGCTCGCTGTTCCCGTTGTCGTTTCCTACGAAAAAATGATACTGCATAAAAGTAAAGCCTCCTTTATGTTCATTTTTTCGGTATTACCGGGCAATCCTTACCGGAATCGGATCCGGTAATACTTCGTAACACCTTGCAATGCTTTTGAACCTGACATACAGCCGCCGGGCACAGCACTACATCATAATACTTCGTAACACTTCCTGAAATTGGGTCCCCTAGCAAAGACAAAAGCCATCGGATTCGTCCGATGGCCCTTTCCTTTTAGCAGATGCAAGTTTTTTTCTTTTTGCCGGTTTTGCCGGCTTCTTCGACTTTGCGGATATATTCCGTCGCAAGAGGCACTTTGCAAGCGGTTTGTCCGACATGGACGTCCACTTTGCCGATTGCGGCGGCAACCGCTAAAGCTTCTTCATGCAGCGCCACGACACTCGCGCCTACCGCAATAACGAAGCCGTTCATCGTATACCGCACCCGATTGCGCTCATGATGAATGGTGGATTCCACACGGTGAAGGAGCCCTCGGATTTCCTCCCTATCAAGCGCTTCGTCCGGCGTAATCGTCAAATAGTTGCTGTACGTACTCCACCCGCAAGTAGCGATCATTTCGTCGGGGGAGTCGATCCATTGTTTGGCAAGCTCGACCGCGTGCGGGCTTTCGGCGGCAATCCAAGCGACCGTATATTCGGCAAGCATATACCAGCTTGCTTTCGTTACCCAGTCTTGAAGCATCTGCTTGGTAGCCGTCCTCGGATCGACAGTCAGTCCGGCCAAGTACATCGCATCGCTATTTCCCGTATCGAACAAAGCCCGGGCGAGCGCCTGATCTTTCTTCACATCCTTGACCAGCTTCTTCATATCGCCCACTTTAACGCCAAATAGCGGCTCATGCGCCCCATGACGCAGGAACGTAAGCTTCGTCTGCTCCGATCCCATCGCTTCGAGCTTGCCCATTACTTCGTCCAGCATCATCGTCGCCTGATCACCTCTTGTCCTTGTTAGTTCCATTGTAGCATGAACGCTACCCGTCCTGTTGAGCGGACGGCTTGGGAGTCTGTTCCCTCTTCTGCGGTTGGACCGATGCCGATCTGTATTGCCCCGGAGGGAGCCCCGTCCACCTTTTGAACGCATTCTGGAAAGCGCTCGGTTCCGAATACTGAAGCAAATAGGCTACCTCCGCGACTGTAAATTCGGGGTTGCGCAAGTACCGGCAAGCCAACTCCATCCGGGCTTTGTTGAACAGAATGTTATAGGACGCCTCCTCTTGCTTCAGCTTCGCCTGCAAAGCCCGGATGCTCACCTTGAAATGTCGGGCCGTATCCTGTACGGAAGGGAAAGAGGAAGGCATGTTATGAATAAGCCAATTGTACACCTGATCCGACAACGCGCGGCCATGAAGCAATCTGCTTCTCGCTTCCTCGGCATAAGCTTCGAAGGTGCGCAGCATGCGGGCATCGGACAGCAAAATCGGATAGTCCGCAACCTCACGGTCGCAGTAGAGCCTATTCGTTTCCTGCCCGAACCGGGGCGCTGTTCCAAAAGCGTTCTGATACACGGTAACGTTTGCCGGAGCATCGTGAGTAAAATGAAGCAGATGAACGGGAATTTTCCTGCAGCTCAGCTTGAACAGCAGGTGATACAAGGAACTGACCATACCTTCGATCGCATGCACCGATGCTTGTCTCGCCGGATCACCTACCCGGAACCGGATCCAAGTGCCGTGATCGTCCTTTCCCCATTCCATATCGATCCCGCTGCACAGAATGATATTATATCGCCGGTAGGCGTCCAATGCTTGGCCTATCGTACTGCAGTTCAATAGAACGTAGCCCAGTATGCCGAGATTGGATATTTCGATCGTTTGTCCTTGGCGCAAGCCGAAACGATCGTCATTCGTAAAGCTCGAAGCGGCGTCTAGCAGGCGATCCATCTCTTCTTCCGGGATCCGGGCCTCGGCATCTTGAAGAATACTCGGATCGAACGCGGTATATCGGCAAAACGCTTCGAGGTTGTAACCTTTCCGCACGATGCTGTGCACGATAGGATGAATCAGCGATACGGACAAGCCGTGTTTTCCCAACTCCGGAATCCTCCTTTGCGCGGCAGAGCACTTTTTTGACGTTTTCAATCATAGGGGAACTGGACAATCGCGTCCTATAATAAACTCATCAACCGCACCTAGGAGCGTGAGGAACCAATGTCCCGTATGGAAATCAGAACGGCCGGAATCGTACTGCTGCTGATGCCTTTACTCATTATCATATCATGGACCGGGCTAATGATCCGATTCGAATATCCCGACATTTTGAGGCAACCGGTCGAGCTCATTATGCAGAAGTATGAGACGGGAGGTTCGCTGGTAAAGCTATATTGGAGCGGCATGGTGTTGTCAGGTATGCTGATCATTCCGGTTGTGGCGCTGCTTTACCGGTTCACGAGCGCGGCCAACCGCAGCCTGAGTATGATTGCAGCCGGTATCGGCCTCGCAAGCGCCGTTTTCCATATATTAGGATTCTCCAGATGGCTGTTCGCAATGGACTTTTTGGCCGGTCAATACACGCTTGCTTCTGTCACAGCAGGGCAAAAAGAAGCTATGGAGACCGTATTTAACGCGCTCCATATGTACTTGGGCGTGACGATCGGCGAAACGCTCGGGTTTCTGACAATGGGAGCATGGGTTGTTCTCATCGCTATCGCCCTGTATCAGTCCGACCTGATGAAACTATGGATTACGGTCGTCTCGGTCATCATCGGATTCGGCATTATGGCAGGAACTCTGGAGTGGACCGGATTATCCGTCGCCGCGGAAATTAACGCTTACGCGTATCAAGCCTGGATTGCAATACTGGCAGGTTTAGGCATATCGTTCATCCGACGGAGCAAATAGCTCAGCTTTCGGTAAAAATGCGCTTGTACATTCGATAATACGTATGTCAATATAATCGTTGAACAGGACTCTCGGCATGGCGGGGTTTCTAACTTTAGGCAGGAAGGGATTGGCTTTCATGAGTTTCCATCAGCTTGTTTCGGTCATTCCGATCTTCGAACAAGTCGAATCGCGCCTCTCTTCCCGCACATTCGAATGTCCGGCAGGCCGCCACGTCTTAATCGTCGTCCGCCGCGGACATGTTACGATTGCGGCCCACGGCATGGAGCCCGTCGTCTGCACGCAAGGCTTCGCTTGCCATCCCCGGTTCGGCTCCTACGACATCCAAGTTCCGCGGACGAAGGAAGCCGAATATGTACGGATCACCTACCGTATGATTCCGGAGAACAGCCCTTGGACGCTGCATGGCCCGCTCGCCACGCTAAGCGAGATCAAAATCCATTACATGCTGGACGAATTGATCCGGACGACCGAAGAGATTCACCCCCGTTCCGCAGACGAGGAAGCGGCCCAGCAGTTCCGCAAACGGATGATATTGGAGCGAATTTTGTTCATTTTTCTATATGAATCCCACATGCAGCAAGAGGAGAAATCGTCGGTCGACTCGATCGAGGAGACGCTCTCCTATATGAACGAGCATTACATGCTGAAGCTTACTCTGCCTCTGATCGCCCGCCGCGCCGGGATGAGCGAAGGGCATTATACCGTGCTGTTCAAGAAGCGTACCGGGACGACGATGACCGCCTACTTGCGCAAGCTGCGCATCGAGAAAGCGAAGCAGATGTTCCAGCAAACCCGTCTGCCGGCCAAAGAAATCGCCCTGACCGTCGGCTTCTCCGATTACTTCCATTTCAGCAGAGTGTTCAAGCAAGAGACCGGCTGTTCGCCGACGCAATACATGAACGACGTCTCGCCGCACTTCGGGGATGAGCGATCTTAAATCTAATAATATAACATGCCTAATCTTAAGATCAGATATGGTCCAAACGATTATATGCGGCTAAAATACAGTTTAGTTGATAATAATAATCATTTGCAGGGGGAAGAAGCATGTTTCACAAGATCAAAAGATCGTTCGGCCTTGCCATACTCGCCATTCTTGCCATAATTGCCGCCGCTTGCGGGCAAGCCGGCGGCAATTCGTCCGGATCGACGCAAGGCGCCCAACCGTCCGCCCCGACTACAGCCGGCGGCAAAATTACGTTGGAAGACGCGCTCGGCACTGTAGAGCTGTCCAAGAAACCGGAGCGTATTATCGCGATGGAATTCAGCTTCACCGACATGCTCGTGACGCTGGGCGTTCAGCCGGTAGGAGTTGCCGACGACAGCAGCGCCGATCTGTTCATGGATTCCGTCAAAAGCGGATTGAAGCAGTATACTTCCGTCGGCTCGCGATATGAGCCGAATATCGAGCTGATCAGCTCCTTGAAGCCGGATCTCATTATCGTCGACTTGAATAAACACAAGAACGCCTTCAAGCAATTGAAAGGAATCGCCCCGATTCTCGTGCTGGACGACTTTCAAGCCGATTATGCGCAAATGCTGAAAAACTACGCCATCGTTGCCAAGGCGGTCGGCAAGGAAGCGGAAGGCAAGAAACGGCTCGACGAGCATCAGGCCAAGATGGAAGAGGCGAAGAAGAAAATCAGCCGCGCCAAGCTGACCGTAGTGCCCGCCGTCGTCAATCCGAAAGGCTTCTTCGCCCACTCGGACCATTCTTATTCCGGCTCGCTCCTCGCCATGCTCGGCTTTACCGATCCGGTGAAAAACGAAACGTCCTATCCGCAACTGACGCTGGAGCAGCTTGTCGAGACGAATCCGCAGGCGATGTTTCTGATGCCGACCGAGAAAGAGACGATCGTGAACCAATGGGAGAGCAACCCGCTTTGGAAAAAAATCGACGCTGTCGCGAACCGTAAAGTGTTTACGGTCGAAAGACGCGACTGGTCGCTATCGCGAGGACTGCTCGGTTCCGAGAAAATAGCCGAAGATCTCGTGAAATACTTGGGAGAATAACCGCATGTCGAACCCTATCCCGCCGAAGAAGCAGAACCGTACACGGTTTCTGCTCTTCCTATTTTGTAGTGCTGTCGTGCTGCTTGCCGCCGGCATTGTCGCCAGTCTGAAATGGGGGCAGGCGCAAATATCGTGGCACACCTTATATGAGGCGTTAACTTATCAAGGCCAAGACAAAGCCCATCTGTATATCCAGACGCTGCGCTTGCCTCGCGCGCTGACCGCCTGTATCGTCGGCATCCATCTGGCATTGGCCGGATTGCTGACACAGCTCGTGACGAAAAATCCGCTCGCCTCTCCTCATATATTCGGAATTAATGCCGGAGCTTCGCTTGCTGTCGTGTTCGGCTTGATTGCCGTCGCGGAACATACGATCACCGATTCCATCCTGTTCGCTTTCGTAGGTGCGGCGGCAGGCGCCGTGCTGATCTGGTCTTTGGCCGGGGGAGGGGGACAGAAGCAGCCTGTCCGATTGGCTTTGGCGGGCATTACGATCCATTTTCTGCTGTCGTCTTTGACCGAAGGTCTTATTATTTTCAATCAGCAATCGACGGACAGCATGATCTTCTGGCTGGTCGGCTCGGTCAGCCACGCCGGATGGCTCGAGGTCCGTACGTTACTGCCTTTCTTCGCGGCCGGGCTGCTCGTAATCGGCTTCATGATCCCTTCCTTCCGTCTACTGCTCATCGACGACGAGCTGGCGGCAGGATTGGGCCAACGGGTAGCGGTCGTACGTACCGTCGGCATCGTGCTCGTTATCGTGCTGGCCGGATCGGCGGTAGCGATATGCGGTCCGATCGGCTTCATCTGCTTGATCGTTCCCCACATCGCCCGCGCTTTGGTCGGCAGCAATCTCCCGGTGCTCGTTCCGCTGACGGGGCTGCTTGGAGGCGCCATGCTCGTATACGCCGATTGGATCAGCCGGTATATCGCGTTCCCGTTCGAATCTCCGGTAGGCATCGTGACATCGGCTATCGGCGCTCCGTTTTTCATTTACTTGGCACGCAGGCAAGGCGGTGCGAAACGATGAGAAAAGCTTTCCCGATTGCCGTCGCCTTCCTCGTCATGATCGGATTGGCCGTATTATCCGTCCGTCTGGGCGCGGTGCCCGTTTCTTTCGGCGATTTATGGGCCATTTTGCTGCAAGAAGAAAGCAAATTCACTTTTATTGTTACCGAGGTCCGCTTGCCCCGGATCATTGTCGGTATATTGGCGGGATTCGGCTTGGCTGTAGGAGGCGTGATTGTACAAAGCCTGGTGCGGAATCCGCTCGCCAGTCCCGATGTGATCGGAATTACGAAGGGAGCCGGGTTTACGGCGGCCGCCGTTCTCTTCCTGTTCCCGGAAGCCCCGGGCTACATGCTGCCCGCTGCGGCATTCGTCGGGGCGATCGCCGCCTTCGTCGTCTTGCTGCTGCTAGGCCGGAGGTTGAGCCTATCGCCCGCTTCGCTCGCTCTTGTAGGCATCGCGGTCGGCGCCGTCTTCCAAGCCGGTACGCAATACTTGATTGTACGGCATCCGACCGACATCAATATGGCGCTGCTTTGGTTGTCGGGGAGCTTATGGAGCAGAGGCTGGGACGATGTGCTGTCGCTGCTGCCGTGGATCGCCGTGCTGGCCCCTGTCGCCTGGCTCCAATTCCCGAAGCTGAACGTGTTTCAGCTCGGTGACGAGTCCGGCGCTTCGCTCGGCTTAAACTTGACCCGACAGCGGTTCTGGCTGCTGTTGCTTGCCGTAGCTCTCGCCGGCATTTCCGTATCGGCGGTCGGGGCGATCGGCTTCATCGGTCTGATCGCTCCGCACATCGCCCGCGGCATCGTCGGCAGCCGAAACCAATGGCTCATCCCGTTGGCCGCGCTTATCGGGGCGGATCTGATGCTGCTCGGGGACTGTCTCGGGCGGATCGTGGTCGTGCCGAGAGAGGTGCCGGTAGGCATTATGACCGCCGTCATCGGCGCTCCGTATTTCATCTATTTGCTGCGCAGAGAGCGTCGAAGGCCGTAATTCCAGGTAAATGAAAACGTAAAAACCGCCCTTCTCGCGAAAGGCGGTTCTCTACACATGTATAACTACTGTCTACGGTGACAAGCGAACCGGTCATGTAACTGGAAGCGGGCGAAGCCATGAAAGCCACGACTCCGGCAATTTCGCCCGGATCGGCCGGGCGTCCCATTCTCATGACGGAAATTACATCCGGCACGTAGCCGCCTTCCGCGAACGACAGTAGTATTGTTATTTCGCGTAATAGCCGCCGTCGATCGGAAGCTCGATTCCCGTAATAAAGGACGATTCGTCGGAAGCGAGGAACAATACGCCCGCCGCGATGTCCTCCGGATTGCCAAGCCGCGGAAGCGGCGTCTGGGACAGAAACCACTGCTTCATCTGTTCGTCGGCGAACAGATCGACGGTCATCGGGGTGGCGATATAGCCCGGATGGACCGAATTGACCCGGATGTTATGCTTGGCATAATCGATCGCCGTCGCCTTGGTCAGCAGCCGGACGGCCCCCTTGCTGGCCGTATAAGCGCCCGCTCCGCTGCCGCCCGTCAGTCCGGCGATCGACGATATATTGACGATCGAGCCGCCGCCGTTGTCGATCATGTGGGGAATGACATGCTTCTGTCCGAGAAAGGTCCCGGTCAAGTTGATCGACATCACCTTGTCCCACTGCTCGACGCTGGTCTCGAGAAACGGAACGGCGCTGGAAATGCCGGCATTGTTGACGAGTATGTCGATTTTGCCAAAATGGGCGACCGTCTCTTTCACGACGCGAATCCAATCTTCCTCCGATGCGACGTTGTGGGTGAAGCCGATCGCTTCCCCGCCGTTACCGTTAATTTCCTGTACGACTTCCTGAAGCTTATCCTGCTGCAGATCCGTAATGGCCAGCTTGGCGCCTTCCTTCGCGAACAGCAGAGCGTCCGCTTTTCCCATACCGCCCGCTGCGCCTGTAACGATAGCGACTTTATTATGCAATCTTCCCATAGCCGATTCCTCCTAGAGTTTGATGGTAAAATTCCGGATCATCTTCTCGAAAGAAACGATCAGCAAGTCGATTTCTTCCTCGGAGAAGCCGGACCATAAATCTTTCGCCAATTCCTTGTACCGCTCCACCATCCGGGCTTCCACTTCCCTGCCTGCATCCGTAATCCGCAAATAGACGTTCCTCCTGTCGGTCTCGGATACGATTCGTTCGATATATCCTTTGCGGACCAATTTGTTCGTCAAGTTCGTGACGGCCGGAAGCGTAACATCCAATGCGCCGGCAAGCTCCGAGCAATTCCGCTTACCCGCCTCCGCCAACGTCTGCAGGATGAAATATTGCGGACCGGTCAAATCGTTTTCCAATATTTTGGCGTACCCGATTACGAAATGGGTCATTTGACTGGACACCAGCTGTGACAGTCGTTCCTTCTTATCCAGCAAACATCGCCTCCTTTGCGATTTCCGCATATTGTTTCTATCTTTTAATAGTTAATACCTTTTAACTAATTTCATTGTATGCCCGCCCATGCGGAGAGTCAAGCTTCAAGCTTTGACAAAAAAATGGTTAAACTGCCGCATCCAACATGTCACAGAATCGCATCCTTCATCGTCCTGTTAGATGAAATCACCATTAACGGAGGTCGATCGAGATGCAAACGTATGATGCGGCCATTATTGGCGGAGGAATTTCGGGATTGATCGCGGCCATCGATTTGGCTCGTGCGAATAAGTCGGTCATCGTGCTGGAGAAATCGAATCGCTTGGGCGGACGGGGGATGACGATCAACAAAGACGGGGCTTGCTTCAACCTTGGAGGGCACGCGCTCTATCGTGCGGGGGAAGCCTATTCCATCCTTCAGGAGCTCGGCGTGAAGCTGGAAGGCGGCACTCCTCCTGCGGATGGGTATGCCATCTGGCAGAACCGGTTGTGGCCGCTGCCGGGCAATCCGGCCCGTCTGCTCTCATCCCGGCTTCTATCGTGGCCGGGCAAAGTAGAGCTTGGCCGCTTCATGCTCGGACTGGGTAAAATAGATGCCGCCGCAATGGCCAACATCAGCTTGCGGGACTGGGCCGAGCGGCAAATCCGCGATCCGATGGTGCGCCACATTTTCTATGCGCTGTGCCGGACGGCCACTTACAACAAAGCGCTTGACGACCAGCCGGTAGGACCGGTAATCCGGCAGGTGCAGCGCTCGCTCAAGAGCGGAGTTCTCTATGTGAACGGAGGCTGGCAAACGATCGTGGACCAGCTTCGCGAGCTGGCGGTTCGGGCCGGAGCGACCATCAGGAGCGGCAAGAACGTGACGGAAATTATGCATAACGGTGCCGTGAGCGGCCTCCGGTTCTCCGACGGGGAGACGATCCAGGTCAACCGGGTGATCAGTACGCTCTCCCCTGCGGAGACGTATCGGCTGGTCGGTGACGCGGACCCCACTTCGCTGCGGCGGTGGAAAGACGGAGCACGCCCGGTCATGGCCGCTTGCCTCGATCTTTGCCTGAAACGTCTTCCGGTTGCCGACCGCCACTTTGCAATCGGTCTCGATCAACCGGTCTTCTTCACGAATCATTCCAGGGTGGCAAAGCTGAGCGACCGTGATACACTGGTAATGCATTTGATCAAATATAACTGCAGCGGCGATTCGGATCCGAAGACGGACGAACGGCTGCTGGAACAGACGATGAATCTGCTGCACCCCGATTGGCAGAAGGAAGTAGTAGCGAAGCAATTTTTGCCCAATATGACGGTCGTTCACGATTATATGCACCTGGGTCAAAGCGAACTGATGCCCGGACCTGCCGTTCCCGAGATTCGCGGTCTCTACATTGCCGGAGATTGGGCGAGTCACGGGGAGATGCTCGCCGATGCAGCCGCAGCAAGCGCCAGACGAGCCGCCGGCCGCATTATAAATGAGATTTCTTCCGAATATGCCGCGGCATCTGCGGCTTACCGGGCGTAAGACGATTTAACGGATATTCGGGGAAATCGGATGAAAGGGTGTTGTCTTCATGGATACTCCGATAAATATGGAGCAGCTGTATGCCTCTTATAAGCCGTTGTTATTTTCGCTTGCTTACCGGATGCTCGGGAGCGTAATGGATGCGGAGGATATCGTGCACGAGGCGTTCATTTCCTTGAATGCGGCGGCTGAACCCGATAAGATTCAAAGCGAGAAATCGTACCTGTGCAAAATTGTCACGAACCGCTGCATCGACCGGCTCCGCTCCGTGCAGAAGCAACGCGAATTGTATGTAGGGCCATGGCTTCCCGAGCCCGTCGTGGACGATGCAACGGAGCGAAACGACGACCCGCTTCAGGCGTACGTGCGTCATGAATCGATATCGACGGCCTATTTGCTGCTCCTGCAGCAGCTCTCCTGGGTGGAACGGGCCGTCTTCCTGCTGCGGGAAGTGCTGCAGTACGAATACGACGAAATCGCCGGCATCGTCGGCAAGACCAGTACGAACTGCCGGCAAATTTTCCGCCGCGCGAAACGAAGCATCGGCACCCTCCCGCTTGTACGGGAAGAAGCCGACAAGGCCGAATCGAAGCAGCCGGAGACGCTGAATGAGCAAGTGAGCCACCTGGTCGATCAATTCGTGCATGCTCTGACGGTCGGCGATCTCGGCAAGCTGATGAACATTTTGTCCAACGACGCGACCCTTTATTCGGACGGCGGAGGCAAGGTGAAGGCAGCGGTACGGCCGATTATGGGAGCCGATCGGGTGGCCGCGTTTTTGGCGGGCATTCTGGAGAAAGCGCCGGCGGGCTTCTCGTACCGAATCGCCGACGTCAACGGTCAAGCCGGAATCGTGACTTATGCGAACGGGAGCCCGTTGAGCGTCTTCTCGTTTCATGTCGAGAACAACCGCATGACCGCCATCTATATCGTAGGGAACCCGGATAAGCTTCGGCATATCCGCTAATCCGTCAGCTTTCACGTTCCGGCATATATCGGTACGCCGCCAGCTCCACGCGGCCGTTGTCGTCTACACGGACACCTTCGTCTCTCAGGAGCATCGACTGCATAAACCGCAGCTCATCGTCCATGATCGCGATTTCGCCTTTTGCATTCAATACTCTGTGCCACGGCAGCCCGTGGGCTTTGCTCATCGCATGCAATATTCTTACGACTTGCCTGGCCCCGCGCGGGCTTCCGGCCAAGCCGGCAATTTGCCCGTAGGTCATGACATAGCCTACGGGTATTCCTTTTATAATATCGATTACATTGCGAGTATAGGGCTCCATGCCCTTCCCCCCTTTGCTTTTGCGGGCGAATACGGGTATTGTTTGAGAGTGTACTTCATTCCGATTATGGCAAAGGTTGATTATCCGTTGAATTCGTCCCGGCATCATCCCGTCTTTCTATACACATACGCTTGTCACGAGGATGAGATCTCCTTATGCAATCTGGAGCTGCGCTCGTTATTCGCTGCGGACACCCCGCCCCATATCCTGCTAAGCCATATCCGGATCGACCCGAGCCGCAGCCCGTTTATAAAAGAACGGATCGAAGTGATCTACGAAGGCGGCAGCTTGTCCGATATAACGGAACAGGTGGCGGGTCTGCAGTTATCCGGAGCTACGTTCAAAGTCATTTTCGTGAAAAGATCCGACATGGACTCGCCCGGCCGGGCCGACTATGCCGAGCAACGCGCCATTGAGCGGGAAGTCGGTTCGCATATGAACGGGAAAGCGGACGTCCGACACCCCGACCGGCAGTTCGGCATCGCCTCCTTGGGCGGCAGATGGTATTTCGGCCACTACGAGAGAAGCCGGTACGTATGGCTTCACCATATGAAAAAACCGCGAAGCTATTCCATCGCCCTTCCTAC
Source organism: Paenibacillus mesophilus (assembly GCF_005938385.1). Taxonomy (GTDB): domain Bacteria; phylum Bacillota; class Bacilli; order Paenibacillales; family NBRC-103111; genus Paenibacillus_AB; species Paenibacillus_AB mesophilus. The sequence goes on along the minus strand of NZ_VCRA01000010.1, from coordinate 95,099 downwards.
CCGCGCAGCCAGAGCCATCGTCAATATCGCCGTTCCCCACCCGCCGGGCATCCGGGCGATCGATCCTTGCTGCGGCATCGGGACCGTGCTGGTCGAAGCTCTGTCTATGGGAATCGACATCGTCGGACGCGACATTAACCCGCTCGTCGTCCGCGGAGCGCGCGAGAACATCGCACATTTCGGGCTCACCGGCCGTGTGGAGCTGGGGTCCATTGCCGATATTACCGGAAGCTACGATTCGGCCATCGTCGATATGCCCTACAACTTGGTATCCAAGGTTACGCCGGAGGAACAGCTCTTTATCCTTCGGCACGCCCGCCGCATCGCCGGCAAAGCGGTCCTCGTTTCCACTCAGCCTATGGACGGGATGATTGCAAATGCTGGATTTATCATAGCAGATCGCTGCGTTGCCAGAAAGGGCTCGTTCGCCAGATATATTACGGTATGCAACTAAGCAGGGAGGTTTCATGATGATTCTTCATAAAGGGGAGACGTTGTTTCGTCAAGGGGAGTCGGGTCCGCTGTATCGTCTGAATCAAGGCTTGCTGAAAATCGTGCGCATCCATGAGGACGGAAATTCGACCTTGGTCAATATTATCGTGCCCGGCGAAGTCATTCCCCATCATTCTTTACTGTCCCCGAACCCTTATTACGGGACTTCCATCGCTCTCGCGACCAGCGAAGTCGAGATGCTGCCCCCGTCGGAATGGTACCGCAGTCTGGAGCAAGATCCGCACAAATACCGCGCCATCGCGCTGCAGCTGCAGGACAAGCTGAGAATGATGCAGCAGCGAATCGACCAATTGACAGAAGCAGCCCCCGCCGAGAAACTGCGGAAGCTGCAAGTGTGGTTTCAGTCTTATTTATCCTCCGTGCCGATAACCGATATCCTTACGCAGGATGAAATCGGGCAATTCATCGGGCTTAGGCGCGAAACGGTCAACCGGCTGCTGCGAGCGCAGTGCGCGTCCGAATGACGGAACCCGCTTCCGCCGTTACGCGTTCTTGCCGGACAGCGCCTCCTCCTTCTGTTCGGAAACGGGCTCCAGGCTGCCGGCCGGACCGAAAAACTCGTAATGGATGTCGGCTTCCGGAATCCCCATCGCCTTGAGCGAGCTATTCATAGCCCGCATGAACGGAACCGGGCCGCAGAAGTAAAAGCTCGCATCTCGATCCGGGATAACCGCCTCAAGCCACGACTGATCGGCGTATCCCCGCTTATGAAATGCGTTAGCCGTGATATCTTCGTCCGTCGGGTCGTTATAGCACCAGAAGACGGCTACTTGGGCGTGATTGTCCGCTATCTCCTCGACCTGCTCCTTCATCGCATGCACCTTGCCGTTCTGAGCGGCATGGATGAATGTCACCCGGCGCGAAGGCTGCGCCGCTATAACCGTATTGAGCATGCTGATCATCGGCGTCAGACCGACTCCTCCGCTTATCAATACGAGCGGCCGCGTATCGTTTTGGTCCAGCGTAAAGTCCCCGGCAGGGGCCGACAGCAGCAGAAGGTCACCCGCCTCGACCTGCTCATGCAAATAAACGGAAACTTTCCCGGCCGCGCTATCTTCCATTCCGTCCTCCCGCTTGACGGATATCCGGTAATACGGCTTCCCGGGCGCATCGGAAAGACTGTATTGCCGAATATGAGTGTAAGCTTCCCCCGGAATATTCATTTTCACGCTGACGTACTGCCCCGGCTCGAACGAAGCGATCGCCTCACCGTCATCCGCAATGAGATAAAACGAAGTGATCACATCGCTCTCCCTTACCTTCCGGTCCACGCGGAATTTCCTGAAGCCGGCCCATCCGCCGGTTTGCCGTTCGGACTGCTCGTACATCCCTTTCTCTACGCCGATAAAAGCATCCGCAATCATTCCATAAGCTTCCGCCCAAGCATCGAGTATGTCTTTCGTCGCCGCGCTTCCAAGCACGTCCTGGATAGCGGCCAGCAGGTGATGTCCGACGATCGGATAATGCTCCGCCTTCACGCCGAGACTGCGGTGCTTATGGGCGATTTGCTTGACGACGGGCAGGATCTCCTCCAGCCGGTCGATATATTTCGCCGCAGCGTACACGGCGTTGGCCAGAGCGGCCTGCTGCCTGCCTTGCTTCTGATTGGCATGATTGAATATATTCAGCAGCTCCGGATGGTTGCCGAACAGCATTTGATAGAAGCGCGTCGTGATTTCCGTTCCGTGCTTTTCCAGCACAGGCACCGTCGATTTGATGATTTCGATCGTTTTCTCGCTTAACATGATCGTTTCCCCGCTTTCGTTAGAATAAGCATGGACCCAGTATATCCGAGGTGCGGACACCCCTCTTGTGATTAAGATCACACCAAAATGCAACGATTTGTGACGTGCGGCCGCAATGATTTTGTAAGGCGTTTGTAAGGAGATTTCATGATAATAGGGGGAAGAACCGATCAACCAAGGAGAGAAATGAGATGCGGTATACCGACGAATGGATGGACAGCTTGCGCATGGAAGGAGACGTGCTGCCGGACCGGATCCTGAGCGAACTATTCCGCGACGACCAGATCGACGAAGTGAACGCTCTTCTGCGCCAGCTGATCCGCAACGAGCAAGCTTACCCCGAGGCGCTGCCGGACAATGTGGAATATTGGCTGAAGGATACGGCCCAGTGTCCGGATTGGGTCGATTGGGAGCGGATGCGCAGCGCGTCCCGGCTGTTCCAGGAGCATGGGCTGGCGATGGCGCTGCTTCTGTCGACTTCCTCGCTTGTCTATTGTTATGCCGCGCGCAAAGGCGTGAAGGTGCTCACGTTCAGCTATCGCCTGGGGCAGAACGCCTACCGCAGAATAGCCGAGACGGCGCAGTTCGTCATTTTTATTATGACGCCGGGCGGATTGGAGCCCGGCGGACACGGAATCAAGGCGATTCAAAAAGTCCGGCTGATGCATGCCGCTATCCGCAACCTTGTCAGGAAAACGGGCAGGTGGGACGAAACGGAGTACGGCGTACCGATTTGCCAGGAGGATCTGCTCGGCACGCTTGTTTCCTTCTCCAGCATGATCATCGACGGGCTACGCCGGCTAGGCATGAAGATTACCGATGAACAGGCCGAAGATTACATGTACTTCTGGCGAGTCGTCGGCGTCATGCTGGGCATCCGGGAGGATATTATACCCAAGACGCTTGCGGAAGGCCGAATCGTCTCGGAGACGATCGCCCGCCGCCACCACGGCCATTCGGCCGAAGGCGTACAGATGACGCGGGCTTTGCTCGAATATCACGCCGATCTCATCCCCGGTGAAATGTTCGACGGCGTCATCCCCGCTCTGATCCGGGAAATTCTCGGTGACGAACTGGCGGACTGGATGGAAGTTCCGCGATCGAACTGGCAGAAGATCATGAAATTTAAAGGGTTAATGGGCGTATTCCTCGATTCGGACAACTCGGGTGTTTTCGGCAGTACCGTCAACCGGCTCGGCCTCGCACTGCTGACGCGCCAGTTCATCGCGGCGACCGGCTATGAGCACGCCCCGTTCCTCATCCCTACGGAGCTTCGCGAAGTATGGGGGGTTGCCGGAAACGAAGGGAAAGGAGCCTAAACCGATGAAAAGACCGACCCGCGTGCTCATTCTCGGCGGCGGCTACGCAGCCATCAGCGCGGCCCGTATGTTCAGAAAAGGGATTTTGAGCGGAGAGCTCGACGTAACCGTAGTCAGCCGGGAAAATTACCACGTTTTCCACGGCTTCGTCTCGGAGATGATAACGGGCCGGATCGCCCCCGGACAAATATTAAGCCCGGCCAGACGTATCTTTGCGCCTGCCCAAGTCCATGTAGGAGAGATCGAAGCGATTGATCTCGATGCCCGCAAAGTCGTAACAAGCCGGCATTTGGACGGCCGCCAGTACGAATTGGAATTCGATCATGCCATATTGTGCCTGGGCACGATCGACAATGTGGGCATGTACCCCGGACTGGCCGAACACGCGTTCAAGCTCAAAACGTACGACGACTGCTTTCGGCTGAAAAACCATATCCTGACGATGTTCGAGCTGGCGAATATCGAGCCCGATCCGGAGGAACGGCGCCGGCTGCTGACCTTCTTCGTAGCCGGGGGCGGATACGCGGGAACCGAAGTGGCCGGGGAGCTGGCCGATTATATCCGTCTGCTGACGAAACGGGAATATCGGAGCATCAAGCGGGAAGAATGCCGGGTCGTGCTCGTGCATCCGGGGCCGACGATACTGCCCGAGCTCTTCGGAGGCAAAGGAGCCTCCGGATACGGGGACGGACATCCGAAGCTGGTACAATATGCCGTCCGCCATATGGATCGGCTCGGTGTCGAGATGATGACGGATACGAGAGTCGTGTGGGCGACTCCGAACGAAGTGGGCCTCTCGAACGGGTCCCGCGTCCCGGCGAGGACCATCGTAAGCGCCGTAGGCACGCGTCCCGGGCCGCTTATCGATTCGCTGCCGATCGTTAAGGACGACCGGGGCAAAGTAGTGACCGACGCCCATATGCAGCTTCCGGGGTACCCGAATATTTGGGCTGCCGGCGATTGCGCCTCCATCCCCCATCCGCTCGGCGGCACTTGTCCGCCCGTCGGCATATACGCCTTGAAGGAGGGCGCCCACGTCGCCCGGAACATTTTGCGCGCGGCGGAGAACAAGCCGCCCTTGCCGTTCGCGTATCGCGGTCTGGGGCAAGCCGTATCGATCGGAAGGCGCACCGCCGTCGGCGAAATGAAGGGTATCGAATTCAAAGGACTGCCGTGCTGGCTGCTTTGGAGGGCGATGCTGCTCTATAACATCCCGACGTGGGACCGCAAGCTCCGGTTAATCGCCGACTGGCTCATATGGCCTTTGGTAGGAAGGGATATCGTGGAAATGAGCGTAGCTGATGCGGATGATTATGAGATCAGCCATCACGTGTTCCAGCCGGGCGAAGTTATTTTGTCCGAGGGGGAAATCGGCAAGCATATTCATCTGATCACAAGCGGACAGGTCGAGCAATACCGGAGAGAAGCCGATTCGGAACGAAGGATCGGGACACTCGCCCAGGGCGATTATTTCGGCTACACGCAGCGGAACCGGAAGATGACGGAAAGCGTCCGCGCCATAACGGAAGTATGTACGGTCAGCATCCGCAACGACCAGGCCCACCGGCTGAAGAAAGCGTTGTCTTCCTTGCACGAAGTGGCTATTGCGGATATGAAATAGGAGGCGCGAGAAACGATGTCCAGCAATCCTTCCCCGGCGGGTAGCTCCCGGCCGATTCATTTGTTGTCCCTGGATCGCCATCACCGGTCGCTCGTGCTGTACGGCCTTATTCAGGCGGCGGCCGCCATGATCGTCACTTACGCGTCCGGGTTAACCCGCGAGCGAATCTCTTTAACGCTTATCGACGGTCAAGAAGTGGTCAGCCACTCCCCCGTCATCGTCCTTCTGATCGCTTTGCTATTGATGAGCGCTATGACCTATGCGCTGGCGGGTGCGACTCGCGGTGCGCTGTGGCTGCGGATACCGGTTGCCGCGATTGTCTCTTGCCTGATGCTCGTGCTGGGATGGGGCTTGGGCACCTTGGCATGGATCGCGGTTCCGGCCTTACTCGCATTCGGCTATGTCTTGTGGCGGGGCTTCAACCCGTTGCCCCATCATCCGGGTCTGAAAGATCTTGCGATTATCGCGGCTATCGTAGCGGCGGCCTGGACATTGGCGGTAGCCTTCGGACTTCGGCCCGAAGGGTTGGGCGCTATCGGGAGCTTGTACCTCGGGATTGCGCAATTAATCGCCGTAGCCTCCTTTCTGCCGATGACCCTGCTCCTGCTGTCCGGCTTGGACTTGGCCGAATTGTCGAAGGTGGCCGCCGGAAAAATAAGCGAGGCCTGTTCGCGTCTCGGAAACCGGGTTGTCGTTCTGACTCTCTTGCTCGCTTCGGCGGGGAAAATCGCGTTCTACTGCTGGAGGGGCGAATGGGGCTCGATCAGCAGCTGGCTCGCCATGGCGCTTTTTACGGCCGCTTTAATCGGGCTGACGGTCCGCGCCCCAAGACATGCGCTTGAATTTACGCCTCAATTCAAGCATTGGCTCGCTTTAACCGGCCTTGTGCTGACGGTCCCCGTAGGCGCCATACTGATCCTGATCGTGGGCGGCGGCGCAATCGACACGGAGGCGGCGGGACCGCTTCTGCTCGGTTCGATAGGACCGCTTTGGCTCCTGTTTGCCGCAATATTGGCCATTCGCCCGGGCGGACGCCCATTTGCTTTGTTCTCCGCCCTGCTCGGATCATGGGCGCTGCTGAGCATCGGCCTAGCTCCTCTAAGCCAGCTTGCGTTCGGCAGCGCCGTTCCGGGGCTCGGACTGAGGGAGCTCGACGCGGGTACGGCCATCTTCTTCCTCGTCTGGAGCGTGATGCTGCTCGTTCGGGGCAAATCGTCTCCGATGGCCGCTACCGCTTTGACCGCTACGTTTTTCTTAAGCTGCGGCTACGTGCTCGATCAATTGTTTAATCGCGAAGTGAAGGTCGCCGAGATGTACACGGTGCTGCAAGCATTGAGCTACTCGATCGTCCGGCAGCTGATGACCCGGACGAAGAAGCGCGTCTGGCTGCAAATCTTGCCGTGGCTTATCATCATTGTGATGCTTGTTCACAGCCAGTTGGATAGCGGGATCCTCGATGGGGTCATGCAATTTATCAAAATTTCGATCATCACCGTCGCCGTAGTCTGGGATATGCTGATGTCCGAAGACAGATTGGGCGGCGCCGAGCATTTGGGACCCGACCGGCCGGCCCGCCTCCTCCTCTATTTGGGCTTCGTGACGTGGTCGGTCGCCCAGCTCGTTTTCGCCGAGGGCGGCGACGGGGCTGCGGAGCTGGAGATGGAGCCGCTCATTTTATTCGGCTTCCTGATCATCGGCACTCCCCGGGTATTCCATCACTTTATGGCGGAACTCCGATCGGATCGAATGTAGCTCCAAGCGTCCTCCAATGGGAAAAAGTTCTATTCACCGTATTCCCGATTTTGGTATGCTTAGTAATACAAATCGAGAGTGCGGTGAGTCGTGCACCTGCAGGAGGACTTTATGCTTTCCTTTGTTCGATCGGTTATTGCTTCTTTCATGCCATACAAGCTGAAGACCGCGCTGCTGTTGTCCGCCCTTCTCGTCGAGCTGGCCTACGAGACGTTCATGCCGCTCAGCTTCAAATTTCTGGTCGACTATGCCATCGTTCCGCATCGGTACAGTCTGCTCATCCTTCTGCTGTCCCTAATGGTTACCGGCGCTCTCGCTTCGGTCGTGATCGGCATCTATCGCGACCGCATGTTCGCGGGATTGGGCTCCCGGATCGTTACGGATTACTACAGACGGATGTTCGGGAAGCTGCAGAGCCTGTCCACCGACTATTATCACCGCGTGAGCGGCGGGGACATCGTTTCGCGGTTCAATAACGACCTTATTTCCATCGACACCTTCATCATGCTGATTCCTTATGCGCTGTTGTCCGTGCTCGGACTTCTATTGAATGTGGCCGTGCTTTTCGTTCTGCAATGGCAGCTCGCCCTTCTCGCCGTAATCGGACTGCCGTTATGTCTCATCGGACCGAAATTGTTCGGCGGGCAAGCATACGATGCGAGCTACAAACTGAAGGAGGAGCAGGCGGACATCGCCACAGCCATTCAGGAAAACGTAAGCGCCCAGCCGGTCATCAAAGCATTCGGGCTGCAGCCGCTGTTCATACGGCGCTTTAACGACCGCATGAGCCGCTACGGGAGCTTATCCGCACGCTCCAGCTTTACCAACTTCCTAATCGACCGCACGACCAACATGGGCACGATGATTTTGAACCTCATGACCATTTGCGCCGGCTCCCTTCTGGCGTTCTTCGGCTATCTCTCCATCGGATCGCTGCTTGCCTTCAGCGCCATTCTCATCAGCTTGAGCTATCTGGTAGCGGCCATCACCTGGCTCGCCCCCCAGTTTATTCAAGCTACGACCGGGATGCAGCGGATCCGCGAGCTTCTGGATGAGCAGCCGACCGTATCCGACAATGAGGGGGCCGGTCCTCTCCGGCAGTTCGAACGGGGAATCGAATTCCGTGACGTGACGTTCGGCTACGCGCCCGGACAACGCAGTCTGAATGGCGTTAGCCTAACGATTCCGAGAGGCACTTATGCCGCTTTTGTCGGAGCAAGCGGCTCCGGTAAAAGCACGATCATCAATTTGCTGATGAGGTTTTATGATCCGCAGCAAGGGGCCGTCCTGTACGACGGAACCGATATTCGTCAAATTACCCAGCAATCGCTCCGCTCACGGATCGGGATCGTCTTCCAGGAAAGCTTCCTGTTCCGGTCCTCCATCCGGGAAAATATTCGTCTCGGCAAGCCCGAAGCAACCGATGAGGAGGTCATCCACGCGGCTCGTTCGGCCGAAATTCACGATTTCATAACAGGCCTGCCCGATGGATACGACACCGATGTCGGCGAACGGGGCGGGCGGCTGTCCGGCGGTCAGAGGCAGCGTATCGCGATCGCCCGCGCCATTATTCGCGATCCGGCCATCCTGATCTTGGATGAAGCGACCTCGGCGCTCGATCCGGCTACGGAAGCATCGATCAACAAGACGCTGCAGCGGTTAACCGCCACAAGGACCGTCGTATCCGTCACCCATCGCCTCGCTTCGGCCGAACACGCCGACTGCATCTACGTGCTTCATGAAGGGAATATTGCCGAGAAAGGCTCCCATCAGCAATTGCTGCTGCTGCCGGAAGGACGCTACAAGCAATCGTGGCTGAAGCAGACCGGTTTCGACCTTAGCGACGACGGCTATCACGTGGAGGTTCGGGCGGAACGGCTCAAGCTGTTTCCGATTTTTGCGGATATGGACGACGCTTTTTTACACGACGTGTCCCATTTGTTTGCGACCGAGTCCTATGCAAGTAATCGGACGATCATCCACGAAGGGGACCCAGGCGATAAGTTTTACGTCATCGTAAGGGGAAAAATCGAGGTGCTGAAGAAGGATGAGACGGGTGAGGATCGGCGGGTTGCCGTGCTGTCGGACGGGGACTTTTTCGGGGAAGTCGCTTTGCTCCGCGACATTCCCCGTACCGCTACGATACATACGTTGACACCGGTCGTGTTTATTACGCTGCAGCGCGAGTTTTTCCGGGACTTGCTAAATCTTGCCCCTCATCTGACCGCACTTCTCGAATCCCGTTCGAAATAAATGACACGAATCGAATCGACCAGCTCGTGCCGGGTCGCCGCGATCTCTACTTTTTCCTTGAACTCGGGACGAATGAGGTGAGCAAGCGGCTGCTCCACCTCGTTGTAATGCCGGAAAGCGTCCAGCGCCTGAGCATCCCATATATCCGCATATTGAAGCAAATCTCCCGGCATGACCCGGGTTCGATCGGTTCCTTCCTCCGGAAAACAATCGAACGGCTCATCCACGTTCAGCGATCCGTAATCATCGGTCAGCTGTTCCCCCGGATATATATCGCGTATGGCAATTTCAACCTCGTACGCCGTTCCGATACAATTGGCATGGAAGCTGTGATTCACATACCTTCCATTATCCCAGCAAAGGATGAACTTGCCGTGTTGGTTCCGGTAAGAGTATTTCTGGACCAGCTTCTTCCTGTCTTCATCCAGCGCCTCCACCGCCTCCGGCTCCAAAATCTGATCCAGATCGTCCAATGCCCATGTTAAAGTCCCTTTCGGAATAAAGCGGGTTGCAAATACGCCGAAACCGATTTGATCGTTAATGTAACGCAGCTCCGTATGCGGATGCATCATCGCGGTATGCTCCTTGTCAATCAAGTTGACACCAGTTTTGTACTATATATTATCGATCCCCCCGCTCAATTCCTTCTTGGCCGTAAAGAGATTTTTACACGGTTGAATTTTACAATTTTCTTAAGGATCGCCCCGTTTACACGGGTATTTATTGTTTCTATAATTAGGTAGTAAGAACTAATTCGACACAAACCTACAAACTCGCAATGCGACGGAGGGATGGACGGAAAGGGTACGGATACTGACAAACGAAAACAGGCACGGCTTCAAGAAAGTACCCCTTTACATGGAGGCGAGCGTCAATGAAAATATCGACACTGCTCAAAATCATCGGTTCTGCGTTTGTAGTGATCGCCATTGCGCTAATCGTTACGGTTCTAATGCTTCGCAGCAATTATATGGACGTCCGGGAGACCGTATCCCGTCAGGCGGAGTTCAAGCAGCTCGGATATGATTTGGTGAATGCATCCGATTATTTAACGAACGAAGCGAGAAAATATGTCCAGTTCGGCAATAAAACTTACTATGACAATTATTGGCGTGAAGTCAACGAAACGAAAACAAGAGATCGCGTAGTGGCCCGATTGAAGGAACTGCAGGCCCCTATTGGAGAACTGGACCTGATCGAGAAAGCGAAGCAAAACTCGGAAACGTTGGTAAAAACCGAGGAAGCCGCCATGAAAGCGGTTGCAAACAGTAGCATGGAAGAAGCCCGCAAGCTTATGTTCGATGATCAGTATGAGAGAAGCAAAGTGATTATCATGGAGCCGATCTCCCAATTCCAGAACATGATGAACACGCGCGCAGAGAAAGAAGCGGAGCAAGCCCAATCTGCATTCAACCTGTGCCTAGCCCTCACGATCGTTCTGATCGTGATCGTAGCTGCGGTCATGCTGATCTCCACCTTGCTGCTGTTCTACAAGATCAAGCCGCTGCAAACGATTGTACATAAGCTGAAGGAGCTTGCCGGCAATGAGGGGGACCTCACCTCCCGGCTGCCGGCCGCCGGCAAGGATGAAATCGGCGAGCTGTCCCGCTCGTTCAATCTTATGATCTCCAATTATCAGACGTTCGTCCGGAACATTCTCGGCTCCGCGCAGCATGTGGCGGCGGCCTCGCAGCAAATATCGGCAACGACCGAAGAGATTGCGAGCGGCAGTCAATGTCAAGCCCAATCGGCTCAACAGATGAACGTATTATTCCGCGAATTGACGTTCGGACTGGACTCCATCTCGAGAAATGCGGAAGACGCCGCGAGCCTTTCCGAGAATATGTCCAAAGTAGCCCAAGAGGGCGGATCGGTCATTCATAAGACGATACAAGGGATTACCCAATTAAACGAACAAATCGCGACCTTGAAGAAGGATTCGGATAAAGTCGGACATATTATCGAGGTGATCGACGACATTGCCGATCAAACGAATTTGCTGGCTCTCAATGCGGCCATCGAAGCCGCGAGAGCCGGAGATCAAGGCAGGGGATTCGCCGTTGTAGCCGATGAAGTCCGCAAGCTCGCCGAACGCAGCAGCAAGGCTACGAAGGAAATTACAGCCATTATTACAGCGATGCAGAAAAATATGAACGACAGCGTCATTGCCACTACCGAAGCCGTACGTCATACGGACAAAAGTGGAGAAGCGTTCGAAGGCATCCTGCGCATGATTAAGGAGGCGTCCGGTAAAATCGTGGAGATCGCCGCAGCTACCGAGCAGCAGAGCGCCCAGTCGGCCACTATTTTGCAATCGGTGGAGCTGATCGCCTCCTCTTGCGAACAATCCGCGGCGGCCTCGGAGGAAACGGCAAGCTCCTCCCAGTCTTTGGCCGGACTTGCGGAGCAGCTCAATTTATCGGTCGCCGCCTTTAAAATATAAGGCGATTTCATTATTGCGAAAAAAACCACTTGCCGATAGGCTCAAAAACCGCCTGCAGCGGAGTCGCCGGGCTCGGCAATCGGACTCCGGCAATGAGCAGCGCCCCGATCACCGCGGCCGCCAGCATCAATCCGGCGTATGCGGCCGCTTCTTTCTTCTCCCCCTTGCCATAGGCTATTTGCAAGTAAGATAAGCCGGCGAGCAGCAGCAGGAACAACGCGATTTTCACGATTACCATTGACCGTTACCTCCGGCTCGGCGCTTGGACACGCTCAAGAGCTGCTTAGCTTCCGCTTGCCGATATAGGCGGCGAGCAGCAAGAGCAGCGGAATTATAATCTGAAACGGCATGGAGTACCACTGCCACACTTTGGTCGCAAACCGGATCAGTTCCGTATTGTTCTGGTAGATGGAGCGGGAAACCTCCAGCATCAAAATAGCGAGCGGAACTAGATACGTCCGGAACCGTTTGCCGGACAGCACTGTCGAAATCGATTTGGCGCACACGATCAGGCAGACGCTTAGTTTGATGAATCCTCCCATCATCCAAGTGACGATCGCAATCGGTTCCACCCGTTCGAAGAAATCGGCTATCGAAATATACTGGTAGGCCGTGTAGCTCGGATAGATCAGCTTCGACGATATTTCGCCCAATATGAGCGTATTGCGGACATTGACGAGAAGAAGGAGCGAGCCTGCAGCCACTAACGCCCATAGCAACGTTTTTCTTGCCGATTCGATCTTGTTAAGCTGCGGAATGATCATCGCGAACAGGATCGTTTCCCCGAACGGAAACCCGACGAGCTCCGTCATGCCCTGCATAATCGGCATCCAGCCCCGGTCGACCACCGGAAGCAAATTTTCGGGCTGAAAATCTTTTCCCATGAAGATCAAAGAAATGATTCCTTCCGAGAAAACAAAGGCAAGGATAGCCAGCGAGCAGCGGCATACCACTTCTATGCCCATATAGGCCACCCAAAGGACAATCGCCACCATTGCTGCGGAGATGGCGAGCGGCGGCGTCTTGGGCAAGGCGACCATCGAGATGAATTCGGTGAAAGCGCGCAGCACGAGCACGCCCAGGTGGAACGCGTACCAAGCATAACAAATGCCAAGCAGGCGACCGATCCAAACGCCGAACAATTCGCCTCCGATTTCGATAATCGTCTTGCCGGGGTATAGCTGGCAAAGAGTCGAATACGTCCATATGATACCGAAGGATAGCGCAAGGCTGAGAAGGATGGAAATCCAAGCATCGTGTCCGGCTACGGCGGCCAGCGGCACTGTCAGCGAGCTTCCGACAAGAAACATGACCATCACGGCTCCAAGCCCGCTGCTTGTCAGCCGTTCGACCCTCTGTTCCATTTCCCAGTCCTCCTTCCCGGCACTTTTCCGGCCCGGTATCCGTCACTTGACGACTTCCTGCTCCCGCAGCTGCAGCGAGGGCCCCGTCATGCCTGCGCGTATGACAACGAAATCGGTATCAATGGTAAATTCGGCTTCCGCGAACGTTTCGTTCCAATTCGATTTGAGCTGCCGCCACGCCTTATTGTTCTTCTTGTGAAGCACCTCGCCGAATCCGAAAATATCGGAATCGTATGTCTTCTGCACATCCGCGATCATCTTCCGCATACGTTTGCCGATCAATTTCTCCAGCTCGTTTTCTACCAAGTGCAAATTATCCGGATTGGCAAAATCCAAATGGCTGGTGTCTTCTTCCACCGTGCCTTTTCCTTCCAAACGGATCGCGAACGTTACTTTCCCATTCTCCACCTTCGGACTGATTTTCCGTTTGGCTTCGGTCAACTTTACGTTTACGGTATCTTCGGTACCGGGCAGCTCTACGGCCAGCGAACCGTCCTTCAGCTTTCCGGTCACCCACAGCATAAGCTGCGTGTCCCGACCGTTCAAATAGCCGACCAGCTTCAAATCTTTGAACACGGCCGTGCCGGTCAAATCGAACGTTTTTGTGGCTCCCGCCTTGCCCTTCTCCTTGACGGGCTTCAGTTCGATTACACCCAGGACAGGCTGAATCCCTTCTCCGGAAGCGGCGGCAAACAGATCCCGCATCGTTACCGCCGTACTGCCGACCATAAGCTCCATCTCCCGTACCGCTTCGGTAGGCACGAATTCAAGCGGATATTCGATATCGAGGGCGTCGTGCCCTTCTCCCCCTTTGACCACCAGCACGTATGTGCGTAGCCTTGTCGTAGGATTGCGTCCGTGATAATCGAAAATATCTTTGAGCCCGTGCTTCGCCAGCCTCTCGCCGATGAACAGCACGCGCCGGTGTGCGACGAACAGCCTTCTGGACAGCTTCGGCTGCGTATCCATGATCATTTGCTGGATACCGTTCCCCGCTCCCGATTCCACGAAATACCGCTTCGATTTCTGCGTCGTATTGCCGATTTGGCGGGCCGGTATCGCCATCTGAAGCGAGCCGGAATATCGGCCGTCCTCATCCAGATCGATGGAGGAAGCCATCACCAGCGCAATATCGTTAATTTCCGTGCGATCCCAACAAGCCGCACAAATTACCGTCATGGCGACGATCAAGACGCCGAGCGACCCTTTGCGGATCATCGTCCACGCACCTGCCTTCCTGCCTGATCCTTTCCCCGGCTCGGCTCCGGTTGCTGCCCCTGCGGAACGCGCAGCGACTCTTGATAGCCCGTCTCCTGGGGACGCAGCTTCATCGCCCAATGAGGCGCGCGGATCAATACGTCTTTCAATTCGACCAGCGATAGCGGAGCGACCGGCGAAAAATACGGAATTCCAAACGAACGAAGCGAGCACAAGTGAATCAAAATGCCGAGCAATCCGATTCCGATGCCGTACAGTCCGAGCGTCCCGGCCAGCATAATGATCGGGAAGCGCAGCATTCGGATACTGATCGCCATATTAAAGCGGGGAATCGCAAAATTCGCAATCCCCGTAATCGAGACGACGATGACCATCGGCGCCGAGACGATGCCCGCCTGTACCGCGGCCTGACCGATGACGAGCGCCCCCACGATGCTGATAGCCGAGCCGACCTGCCTCGGCAGCCGGACGCCGGCTTCGCGCAGCACTTCGAACGTAATTTCCATCAGCAGCGCCTCCACCAGCGCCGGGAACGGACTCGCCTCGCGCGCTCCGGCAATGCTCAGCAGCAAATTGGTCGGGATCATCTCCTGATGGAACGTCGATACCGCCACATACAGCGCAGGCAGGAATAGAGCGACGATAAGGAAAACGAACCGGATCCAACGAAGAAACGTTCCGATCAGGAACCGCTCGTAGTAATCTTCCGCACTTTGCAGCGCGCCCCAGAAGGTCATCGGCACAATAAGCGCGATTGGCGTGTTGTCGACCAAAATCGCGATTTTGCCTTCGAGCAAATTGGCCGCGACGACATCCGGCCGTTCCGTATTTTGCACCTGCGGGAACGGAGAATACGGCAAATCTTCAATGAACTCTTCGATATAGCCGGATTCGATCACTCCGTCGATCTCGATACGCGATACGCGATCGCGTACTTCCTGTACGACAGAATCGGCCGCAATCCCTTCGATGTAGGCGATCGCGACCTTCGTCTGAGTAAGCTCCCCCACCGTAAACCGCTCGATCTTGAGACGGGCGGTCCGTAAACGTTTGCGGAGCATGATCGTATTCGTCTGAATCTGTTCGACAAAGCCTTCGCGCGGACCGCGAATAACCGTTTCCGCCTGAGGCTCCTCCACACTGCGCGAAGGCGTCCGATCCATCCCGACGATCAACACGCTCTTCTCGCCGCCGGGAACAATCGCCGCCTCGCCGCCAAATACGCCACTCGCAAGCTCATCCATCGTGTCCGTCGTGCGGACTTGTCCGGCCGTCAGCGATTGCTTCAATTGTTCGACCAGGCTTTGCGGCGCTTCTCCTTCGCCTCTGCGCTTCCGGTCCGGCACCGCCTGCAGTAAGCCTTGATCGAGAAGCTGCCGATCGACCATTCCGTCCACGTATACGAGCAGTGCTGGGCGATCGTCGAACAGGTTCACGGTCCGGATGACTACGTCCGAACAGTTCTCGAACGTCTTCTCCAATATAGCCCGATTGGCTTCCAATTGATCGCTGAAGGCATTGCCGGGCTTTGAGAAGCTTGGCAGCTCCTGTGGCCGTTTTGTGCGGCGGAACGATTTTTTCCATTGCTTCAGGAAACGATACATACGCAGCTTCCAGCCCCTACGCCCTCCAGAATATGTGTATTGTTTGGAATGGAAGTGTTAATTATGCATTTATTACCGGGTTACGGTTTTGAAATAACGGTATACTTTGTTTAATTTCTCGCCATGTTTTCCTTTAGAACTTTCCATGCTGCCGAACTCAAAAAACTTTACGTCTTTAATGCCCACATATTGAAATAAAGCTTTTTTCATCAATACTTTGTGAGCATTATTCAGCCAATACAACGGATAAAAGGCCGGACCCTTCATCGTGGAAATGCAAACAACCGACTTCCCTTTCAGAAGCCCTTCCGGCAGAAGCCCTCCCTTATCCTTATAAGCGAACCCCGAAGCAAACATTTGGTCGATATAGCCCATCAACATCGCAGGAGGCCGGCCCCACCAGATCGGATACACAAACACGATTTTGTCCGCCCATAGCAGCTGTTCCCTGTACTTTTCCAATGCGGGATCGGCATGCATATCTCTTCTCCGCTTGTGCTCATTGAACACCAGAACGGGGTTAAACCGCTCCTCGTACAAATCCAGCACCTTCACTTCCTCGATATTCGGATTCTCTCCGCTTCCCTCCATTACTTTTTGCAAAAAGGAATAGCACAAGCTTTGATGATTCGGATGCGTGTAAACGACCAATGTTTTCAAAACGCCACCCCATTACTTATCATTTGATAATCAAATCGTAACACAGCTATTTTTTAGTTGTCAAATGATAATTGTTTATTGATAATGAATTTGGTATCGTATGGATGAGGTGATCCGCTTGGACAAAAAACAGTTTTTCCAGAAAATCGTTAAGTTCGTTACTTCCGTTCATCAAGTGACGAACGAAATGACCAAAGATGTGAAATCCGACGCCATTACCCCCGTTCAATACGGTATTCTTGAATATATCGCGGTCGAACAGCCCGTTACCCCGAGCGAAATTAGCGATTGTCAGCGTATGTCCATGCCTAATACGAGCCGCGAGCTGAAGAAATTGTGCGAGAAACGGCTGTGCGAGAAATACGCCGCCACCGACGATCGTCGCAAGCAATACATCCGTCTTACCCCGGAAGGAGAAGCCTTCATGGGTCAGGCGTTTCAACGCGTAGAAGCCCTTTTCCTGCAGCGCATCAAGGATGCATCGGACAAAGAACTAGAAGAAATCGAACACGCTCTGGACGTGCTTCATACCAAGCTGTTTTATTCCGGTACGACTCCATAAAGATGACTTTATCCGAAACATGGTGGGGTGAACCTTATGCGTTCCAAAATTCTCATTGTCGAAGACGACCGGGACATTCACGATTTGCTGACCGCCTGTCTGCAAAAGGAAGGCTATGAGACGTCATCCGCTTACAACGGAGAAGAAGCGCTTGGCCTAATCGCTCAAACCAGCTTCCAACTCCTCGTTCTGGATCTGATGATCCCCGGGATCGACGGTTATGAGGTGCTCCGCCGCTTGCGGGAAACCCAAAGCGTTCCCGTACTGATCTTGTCGGCGAAAGGAGAAGAAGTGGACAAAATTATCGGACTCGGGCTCGGAGCGGACGATTATGTTGCCAAGCCTTTCGGGATTGGTGAGCTATCCGCGAGGGTGAAAGCTTTGCTTCGCCGATATATGTACTTCAACAACAATCCGAAAGATAACCCTGCCTCCGTACTGGCCCACGGCGAGCTGGCGATCAATCTGCATACCTATGAAGTCACTACCGGAACCGGCAAACAAACGCTGACCGCCAAAGAGTTTGACATATTAAAGCTGTTTCTTTCGAATCCTACCCGCGTCTTCACGAAGTCGCAAATTTTCCAAGCCGTCTGGAAAGAAGATTGTATATCGGATGAGAATACCGTCATGGTCCACATCCGCCGTCTCCGCACGAAAATTGAGCCGGACCCGTCCCAGCCGGAATATATTCAGACGGTGTGGGGAATCGGGTACAAGCTCGGGGAGGCTGCGAATTGAACTACCTTATCGCCATTTTGCTTGCCGCTTGCAGCTTGCTTGTCATCCGGCACTGGCAGCTCAAGCGGCAGCTGATGCTAATTACCGCCCGTATTGAAGAGATACGGCTAGGCAACATCAACCAAAGAGTTCGCACCCCCACCTTGGAGAAATCGTTGAACGAGCTCGGCGGCAGTATGAACCGGCTCATAGACGACTTCCAGCGCGGCACGGAGAAGATCAACCTGCTGGAAAGCGAACGTAAAAAAATGATTGCCCATCTATCCCACGATTTACGAACGCCGCTGACAGCGATACTCGGCTATGTGGAAGTTTTGCAGAAAGATGCCACCCTGACGGAAGCTGTGCGGCAGCATTACCTCGAAGTCATCTCCTCCAAGGGGAACAAGCTGGAGACGCTGATCCGGGACTTCTTCGAGCTGTCCAAGCTGGAAGCGGACGACAGCCCGCTGAACACGGAGAAAATCAATGTGATCGACAAAGTGCAGGAGGCGGTACTCTCCTTCTACCATCCGATTCAGCACGCCCGGCTCACTCCGAAACTGCAGTTCCCGGAAAGCCCTGTTTACGCATGGGGAAACGGACAAAGTCTGGAACGAATCATGAACAATTTGCTGTCCAATTCCATTCGTTACGGAGCGGAAGGCGGAACGATCGGCATTCTAGTCCGGGAAGAGCATGAACGCGTCTGGATAGAGGTATGGGACCGGGGCAGGGGAATTTCGGAGACCGATTTGCCCCATATTTTCGAGCGTCTGTATACGGGAAAAGCATCCAGAAACGCTGTCCAGCAAGGGAACGGACTAGGGCTGACGATAGTCAAAAAATTAGTCGAGAAACAGCAAGGCGAAATTCATGTTGCAAGCATCCCTCATGTGAAGACAAGCTTTTCGTTTTGTTTGCCCAAGGCGACTTAAGAAAAATGTAAGAAACGGTTAAATGGGATGTAAAGCCTATTTTGTATAATAACATTCAACCAAAGCGAATGCTTACGAAGCCGTTTTGCTTGGCAAAAACGTCCAGGAGGTTGAATGCAAGTGGAGTACGTATTGAGGACAAACGGCCTTACGAAAAAGTATAAAGATCGTACGGCGGTCGAAGGGATTAACATCTCGGTGAAGCGGGGAGAAATTTACGGTTTTCTCGGTCAGAACGGGGCCGGCAAAACGACGACGATCCGCATGATTATGGGACTCATACAACCTACATCCGGCCAAATCGAGCTGTTCGGGCAGAAGCTGGAGCCGAGGCGCAGAGCGCCGTTTGAACGCATCGGTTCGATGATTGAAATCCCGGGCTTCTATCCGAATCTGACTGCCGCCGAGAACTTGGACATTCACCGTCGAATGATGGGCATGGGCAATAAAGAAAGCATCGAACAATCGTTAGAGCAGGCCGGCTTGCTGGAAGTCCGCAACAAGAGGGTGAAAAGCTTCTCACTCGGGATGAAGCAGCGTCTCGGCATAGCCCGTGCCCTGCTGCATCACCCGGAGCTGCTTATTCTTGATGAGCCGACGAACGGGCTGGACCCGGCCGGAATCAAGGAAGTTCGCAATTTGATTATGGATCTGGCATCGAAGCGCAATATTGCCGTTCTGGTATCGAGTCACATCCTAAGCGAGGTCCAGCAGATGGCAACGATACTCGGCATTATCCATAACGGAACATTAGTAGAGGAAATCGAACAAGAAGTTCTGCAGATGAAAAACAGACACTGCATGGAATTCAAGGTAAGCAACGACCGCCATGCCGTCATGCTGCTGGAGCAGAAGCTGGGCATCCGCGATTACTCGGTTCCCGAGCCGGGCATCGTCAGGGTGTTCGAACAGTTGTCGGAATCGGCTGCGATCAATCGGACGCTGGTCGGGAACGGCGTAGACGTAGCGGAAATTACGATGCTGCGCGAAACGTTGGAAGATTATTTCCTCAGCCTGACGGGGGGTGGTCGTAGTGCTTAATGTGCTGTATACCGAGTTGTTGAAATTGAAACGGTCGAACATCGTCTGGCTCGCGATCATCGGCGCCGTGCTGCCCGCGCTGATCACCACGTTCGGTGAACTGGGTTCGATGAACTGGACGGAGCTTTATATCAACAACCTTTTATTTCTCAACGTGATGATCGGGCCGATGCTGTTATCGATGCTGGCAGGATTTGTGGTCGTCCGGGAATACAGCGATAATACGATCAACCAGCTTTTCGTCTATCCTCATCGCCGTGTTACGATTTTACTTGCCAAGATGATCGTCATTTTACTTTTATCTGTCATTATATTCGCTCTGAATTATGTCATGATCTGGTTGGCGGGAAGCTTGCTCGGCGATCAGCCGATTCCGGGAGAACTGCTGCGGACCTATACCTCCGCTTATTTATGGATGTTTGCACTGCACGCGCTGCTAATCCCGCTTACGATGACAGCCGGAATCGTGGGCAAGAGCTTTATCCCTCCGGTCGTACTCGGCATTATCGCCATCCTCGCGAATATGATGGCAATCCAGGGCGTCGAGGATCATGTTTCGGAACGTGTCGCTATTGTAAGCTATCTCCCTTTCGGCTCTACGATCGTACATTTGCTTGATATGATTAAATCGAATGTGGATCAAGTCGTTATTCACGCAGTGTATCCTAATGGAATTGCGTTCGTCCTTTTTTTCATATTCAATGCACTCTACTATACGGAGTCCGAAGTTCATAGCGGTTCTTGATCTGCTCCAATTGATGACGCAGGTAAATCATGGTAGTGTTGTATCAGAAACAACATATCATGGAGAGGTTGATATTCGTGGCACTTTCTGACACATTGCACAGAAGAAATAAACTGCTCGTCAACATTATATGGGGGATGCTGGTCTTAGGCATCGCAGTCGACCTGTTGACCGGCGCCTCCTCCAACTCCATCATCGTCTTGGCTATTGTGGGGTTCATCACTTGCGGTACGGCGACGATCATGACCTACAAGCGTTGGCTGGCAGAGTATGTCATGTATTTCATTCCTGTGATCATTACCGTTCTGACGCTGCTCTTGATTATGACCGGGCCTGTTATTACAACTTACTTCCTCATCTTCGTGAACTTGGGAATCATGACGCTGTACAGCAACTTCCGGGCACTCGCCTTCTCGGCCATCTTGGGCACCGGCTTGACGATATACTTGTTCATGAGCCCTTATAGAGAACCGATGTTCGGCGACAATTCTCCTTTTACGATTATGATGTATTTGGCGATGGTGGCGGGTCCGCTTCTGGCATCCACGAAGTTCAGCGAGCGTCTGCAGACGGAAGCGGCCGTTCAAAGGGAGAGCGCGATAGCCGAGAAAAACCGGGCGCAAGCGATCGTCGATCAAATCTCCTCCTCCCTTCACGTTCTGAACGATTTCAGCTCGAATCTGAAGCATAACGTGACTTCGACGAGCTCCATCTCGCTGGAGGTAACCTCCTCCTTCTCGGAGGTGACTTCCAGCATGGAGACGCAGACCTCGAGCATATCCGACATCAGCGAATCCATTCGTGCGATAGAGCGGGAGGCCGCAACGCTTGCCGCCGGCTCGACGGAGATGAGAGTATTGTCGGAGAGCTCCGTGAAGCTGACGAAGAGCGGCAGCGAAGAAGCCGACCTGCTGATGAAGCAGATTGCCCACGTCCGCGAAACGATCGATAGCTCCGCCGCACTGATGAAACAATTAAACGAACAGAACAAGCAGATTGGCGATATTGTAGCGACTATCCACCATATTTCCGCTCAAACGAACCTGCTGGCGCTCAATGCCGCCATCGAAGCCGCCCGGGCGGGCGAGCACGGCAAAGGTTTTGCAGTCGTATCCCAAGAAATTCGGAAGCTGGCCGAGAGCTCCCGGCAATCGACCGAGCAAATCGGTGCAATTTTGGAAAACATTCGCGTGAAGACGGACGACGCTGCGAGCCAGGTCATAATCGGACAGCAGACGATCGTCGAAAGCCTGCAGGCCACGAAGCAAGTCGCGGAAGTCATTCGTTCGCTCTCGGCCGATTCGATGAAAGTGGAACAACAGTCCGCCCAGGTTCAACAGTCCGCCGACGATATGTACAGCCAATATATGAAAATAGCCGATGAAATCTCTACTATAGCGGCGGCAACGCAAGAGAATATGGCCGCTATCGAAGAGATGTCGGCCAGCATGACCATGCAGGATTCCCGTATCAACGGAATCAAGGAAAGCTTCCTGCAGCTGGACGGGCTTGCCACCGATCTGAACAAAATGACCGAACGTTGATCGGCTTCCTCCTTGCCTATTGCTCGGCGCACATTCAAAAATGACCGAACAGATCCCCTCTGTCCGGTCATTTTTTGTCTTGTACTCGCATTCATAGTTTTATATAATGATTCTTGTCGTTTTTTGCCAATTTATTTCGAAATTTATAACATCAGGATGGTGTGTAATGATTACTCAAAGAAGTGTCGGGATGGCAGTCGTTTTAACATTAATCACATGCGGTATTTACGGGATCTACTGGTTTATTGTGTTGACCAATGAAGTCGGCCGACTGAGTGGAGACCACACGTTTACCGGAGGAAAGCATTTCCTTCTGTCTTTAATCACTTGTGGCATTTGGAGCTACGTCTGGTCTTATCAGATAGGTAAACAGGTCGGAGCTGCCCAACACCAACGAGGCTTGATGGTCTCTGATAATTCGGTTCTTTACCTGGTCCTTACCTTCTTCGGTTTGGGAATCGTGGCGTATGCTTTGGCACAGTCGGATGTCAATAAACTTGTATAAGGTTACGCCGAATTGGATGAAGAACCGTAAACTCGCCGGGGGGCTCTTGCTTGCCGCCGGAGGGGTATCGTACATAAAAGTATGGTTACCTGCAACCGGCATTGGGGTTCCCTGCATATTTCACGAGTTGACAGGGTTCTACTGTCCGGGATGCGGAATTACGAGGACCGCTCTTTCTTTACTGAACTTGGATTTTTATCAAGCGTTTAGATACAACCCTTGGATGATATGCCTTCTTCCTTTGTATATCGCTTATACGATGGCCAATAAGAAACAAATGCGTCGTACAAGTGCTGTGATGATGGCTGTAATGCTTACCTCAACCCTTGCATTCGGACTATTAAGAAATATCCCCGCATTCGATTGGTTGGCTCCAACAGCGGTTCGTTAAGAAGATAGGGATCGAATTTGCCGACATGGCTTATTCGGTCTTTTTTTGTAACTCGAGCGGATGGTACCCAAATAAAGGAATTCGCGCAATTTATGTCGAATTCGTTCGCATGATGCGAATATTGACTAAAACCTCCTCTACATATGCAGTCTTAATGATCGTATTTCTAGGCGTTCTATTCGGCCTGCGTTTGGCATGGTCCGAAGCTTTTCCTACATGGAACCACCCTCGTGCTGTCGGTGGCGTACTCGACCTGCGCGGTTTGGATTTGGAGAAATCCCCCACCTTCTTTATGGACGGCGAGTGGCGGTTTTACCCTGAACAATTGTTAACCAGCCAAGACATACCGTCGAAGGAAAACCGGTTCCGCCATATTCAGGTGCCGGGAGACTGGGGAAGCGTGCTGAATCAAGATTCCGACTCCTCGTACGGGTACGGGACGTACCGGCTGCGCATTCTGATCGATCCGCTGAAGCAGCCTGTCGCATTCTGGTTTCAAGGAATTCAAGCTGCATCGGAGGTAGAACTAAACGGGGTTTTCACGAGCGTTGTCGGCAAACCCGCCGCGAACGCGAATGAATACACGCCCAGTAATGTCTCTTACACATCCTCCTACTCGGTAGAAGGGGCGACGGAGATCGAATTGCTTATTCGTACAGCCAACTTCGACGAGCCTTTTAACGGCGGGGTGACGCGTTCTTTACGTTTCGGCTCTCAGGCTGCGATTGACCACGTGCGCTGGTATTCGATCGGATTTCAACTCGTTACGTTTATCATTTTACTGCTTCACGGTTTGTACGGTTTCATTCTATACGTTTTCAATCGGCAAGAACGGACCTTGTTCATTATGGGTTTGTTAACACTGTCGGTCGGGATAGCGGTTCTGATCGGTCACGATAACGTGCTCTTGTTATGGCTGCCGATCAATTATACGTGGGCGATCAAGCTCAGACTGATCTTCCTGCTGTGGCAAAACTATTTTATTCTTCTTATTTTTAGAAGATTCGCTTCGGCTCCTTCACCGAACGTTTGGCTTCGGGCCTATACCGCGGCGCTCGTTTCCCTTACGGGATTCCTGATGGCCATACCCGCTTCATGGGCAAACGGAATCATCGATTTAAAAGTATTTATTGCCTTTTATTTATTCGCGTTCGCCTGGTTTATTTATATTGTAGGGACGATGATTTTCAAGAAGCAGGCCGACAAAGACGTCGTCTTCTTGCTGCTGACCGCGGCCGGCATCATATCCAATTTGTCGTGGAGCATAGTGGAGTCCGCCAAAGAAGTTACGACCGTATACTATCCGTTCGATATCATTACGGCCATAACCGGGTTCTCCACTTACTGGTTCAAGAAATATTTCCGCAATGCGAGAGAAAACGCCAAGCTGAACGATCAGCTGCGAATGGCCGACAAACGGAAAGACCAATTTCTCGCCAATACGTCTCACGAGCTGCGGACGCCGCTGCACGGCATTATGAATATCGCCGAGACCGTCGTCGCCAAAGAAAAGGTGAAGCTTCACGAGAGCAGCCTGAAAGAGATGGAGCTGCTTATCACGATCAGCCGTCGCATGTCGCACATGCTCGGCGATCTTCTCGATGTGGCGCGGCTTCAGGAGCACCGCATCGTATTGCAGCAAGAGTCCTTGAAGATTCAATCGATCGCTCCGGCCGTCATCGCCATGCTCAAATTTATGACGGACGGCAAGCCTCTCCGGTTGAGCATGGATGTTACGGAATCGATGCCGCCTGTGTGGGCCGACGAGAAAAGGCTTGTGCAAATCTTGTATAACTTGCTGCATAACGCCTTGAAATACACGGAAGAAGGGACGGTCACCGTTTCCGCCGAGATCGGGAACGGACAAGCCGTCATCCATATTTCCGACACCGGGGTCGGCATGGACGAGGAAACACAGGCGCGAATCTTTCTCCCTTATGAGCAAGGGGCTTACGGAGTAAGCGACGGAAGAGGGATCGGACTCGGCCTGAGCATCTGCAAGCAGCTGGTACAATTGCACGGCGGAACATTGACCGTCCGTTCCGAGCCGGGCAAGGGTTCCGTATTCAGCTTCAATCTGCCGCTCGCCGGCGAGTCAACGCTTCCATTGTCGCAGCCTTCTCTTCATCTCGACCCATTCAAGGACGGGCCTGACGATGGGCCAGCCGGATTCATTTTCCCGGACACCGTAATCGGCGAATTGGCGACGTCCGCACGATTCCCTCCGCTTCTGCACGAAGGGAAAGTGAATATTCTTGCAGTGGATGACGATCCCGTCAACCTGAGCGTGCTCGTCGGGATCCTTTCCACGGAGCCGTATACCGTCACGACCGTTCATTCGGCCCGCGAGGTGCTGGAATTGCTGGGCTCCCAGCAATGGGACCTGCTGATTGCCGATGTGATGATGCCGCACATGTCCGGCTACGAGTTGACGCAGAAGGTAAGAGAGCAATACTCGGTATCGGAGCTTCCGGTTTTGCTGCTGACCGCGCGCAGTCAGCCTGCCGACATCTATACCGGATTCTCGTCGGGAGCGAACGACTACGTCACGAAGCCTGTGGATGCTCTGGAGCTGAAATACCGAATCCGAGCGTTGACCATGCTGAAGCAGTCCGTCAATGAACGTTTACGCATGGAAGCCGCCTACCTGCAGGCGCAAATTCATCCTCATTTTTTATTCAATACGCTTAATTCGATTATGGCACTCGGCGATATCGACACCGAGAAGATGCAAAATCTGGGCGATGCGTTTGCATCCTTTCTCCGGATCAGCTTTGATTTTCTGAATACGGGGGAACTGGTTGAGCTTTCCCATGAACTGAAGCTTGCCGAAGCTTATTTGTACATCGAGAAGGAACGGTTCGAGGACAGATTGTGTATCGTATGGGAGGTTGAATCCGACATCAGCCTGATGCTTCCTCCGCTCTCGATACAGCCGTTGATCGAAAACGCGGTCAAGCACGGCCTCCTTAGTCGGCCCGAAGGAGGTACGGTGCACATTCGGATTGCTCGCGGGGGCAGCTTCACGCTTGTTGAAGTGAAGGATGACGGCGTCGGGATGGATCATGAGAAGGTCCTGCAACTGCTCAGCCCAACGATGGAAGATAAGCGCGGGATCGGGCTCGCCAATACGAATCGGAGGTTGATCCAATTGTACGGTCAAGGCTTGTCTATCGTCAGCAAGCCGAGCGAAGGCACGACCGTGTCGTTTGTTATTCCGGACAACAAGAGAGAGCGCTCCATCCGCGACCGGGCCGGAGCCATTTGAAAATGTCCCCGTCCTATTCAGGCGGGGACTTGTCCGGTTTCGGTTCCATGTGCGGCTCTATGGGCCCCTCCCGCCTCTCACTGCGCTCTACATCTCCCGCGTCTTCTTCCATCGCGCCGCGAGAGCGGAGAGATCCTCCACGAACAGCCTCATCAGGTTGGGCCGTCTTCGGACGGCAAGCGGATGATACGAAAATCCGACCGGAATCCCTTGATAGTCGTGCCAGCTCCCCCTCAGCACTTTCACGCTGGCTTCTTCCCGCCAAGGGAACAGCGCTTCCGCCACGACATTGCCGAAGCCGAATAGCAGAAGCGGCCGCTTCTGCTGCAACTGCAGCAGAAGGTGCGACGCGCATGCCTCTCTCGCCGCAGGCTTATTATAGGCGCGGACAGGTCTGCATTTCAGCAAATAAGTGACGTAGACGGAGCCGATATCCAGGCCCGCCTCCCTCATGCCGAGCTGGAGCGTCTCGCGCGTCCCGCACAGGAACTCGATTCCTTGCCGGTCTTCCCGGGCTCCGGGGTTATCCAGAATCATCATGATCGGGGCGTCCGGATTTCCTTCTCCCCATATTACGCGGGTCCGCTGGCCGGATAGCTCGCAACGGTCACATTGCCGCGCATGGGGCGGCGCCGCTTCTTCGGGCAAGATCGTGAATGGTTCATCCATTAGCGTCATTTGGGGAATCCTTCCTTCCAGTCTCTTCGTAGTATAGCCGAGAAGTCGGGAAAGATAACTTGCACGCGCTCGTCTTCATCGATCCGGCGCCGCCGCTGCATCGGGCTTTAAAGGACGATGCCGACTTTGCCTTCGTCGACCTGCACTTTGTAGGAGCGTGTCCGCACCTTGTCGCTGAACAAGGATTTGCCGGTTTTGATCTCGAACTCCCAGCCGTGCCAAGGGCAGCGGACGAGCTCGCCGCGGCGGCCATATTCGTATTCGTACACCCGGGACGGCATCGTCGTTCCGCACACGGGCCCTTTGCACAATGGCGCTCCCTCATGCGGACATCTGTTGTGCAGTGCATACAGCTCCCCGTTCACGCGATACACTCCGATCGATCTCCCCTCTACTTCGACGATCATTCTCCCGCCTTCCGCAATATCGCCGGCTTCGGCTACGTAATGAACAGCCATCGGGCTCGCCTCCGCTCTATAGTTGGTATAGCTTCTTCGCATTCTCGTAATATATTTTCCGCTTCGCCTCCGGGCTGAGCCGCTTCAATATTTCCGTTGGCACGTCATTGTCCCAATGCGGATAATCACTCGAGAACATCAGCATATTCTCGGCGTCGATCATGTCGAATATGGAGATCAGATGCTTCGGATCTTCCGGCTCTTCGATCGGTTGGGTGGAGAACAGGCAATGATCGCGTATATATTCGCTCGGCAGCCGTTTCAGCCACGGTACGGAGGAGCGCAGCCCTTTATAATTTTTATCCAGCCTCCACATCAGATGAGGCAGCCAGGCGATGCCCCCTTCGAGCAGGACAAACTTCAAACGCGGAAACTTCTCGAACACGCCCTCGCATACGAGACTGGTCAAATGCGCCATATAGTTTTGCGACAAGCTGGTATGCCACTCCAAATACCTTGTCGGATAACCGGACGCCGTCGGCGGATTCGATCCCCCGGCGCCTTCCGTCCCCGGATGAATCGCTACAGGAAGACCATGACGCTCCGCCGATTCATAGATCGGGTGAAATTGGCGCTGACCGAGCAAAGCGCGTTGACCGCTCCCCATAATGACGCCAACCATTCGCGGGTGATCGGCCATCCGATCGATTTCCTTTGCCGCAAGCAGCGGATCGTAAGCCGAGACCAAGATCGAGCCGCGGAGCCGGGAATGCTTCTCGAGCCAATGCTCTACCAAATGATCGTTATAGGCCGAAGAGATGACGGCGGCATGGTCCGGATCGTGCATCGTCGAGACCCCCATCAAGTTTCCGGTCAAAATACCGTATTCGATCCCGTACGGCTTCAGCAGATCCTCGATTAGAAAAGCCGGGTCGGAAGCGGCCGGTCCGCCCGAAGGCGGTGTACAGTCTTTGCGAATGACCCCGATCGGGCTCTGATAGCCGTGTCCAGGCAGCCCGAGCCCCGAGCTCGCCACGCGCGATTTCCATGGCTCCGGCAAATACGGGACAAGGTCCAGGTGGCTTTTCAACGAATTATGAATGTCGACGTCGATCACTTTCATTTCCAGATTGCTCATACTAAGGTTTACCCCTCTCGGTATCCGGCTTTCTTACATACCCTATTGTAAAGGGGTCTCCTATCGATTACGATTGGTAATCATATCGTTTTTTTAGTGATTTTACGATTTTGAATGAAAAGAAGGAGGCCTCCAACCCGTGAAGATCGACAATATCGCCTTCCAGCAGGCCGTTAACGGCAATTGGCGGGTACCGAGAAAAACGGTCAAGCACGATATATTGATTCTGGTCATTAGAGGCGCGGCCGCTTATCGGATCGGCGAGGAGGCGGTTGTAGTCCGGAAGGGGGAAGGACTGTTTTTTCCGGAAGGCACACTGCGCTCCGCGGAAGCGGATAAGTCGGAACCGCTCCAGCTGTACTCCGCACATTTTAGGGATTTATCGATCGAGGGTCATCCATTGCGGGGAGAGCCGTATGTGCATATCCGGCCGCTTGGCTGCGACTATTTGAAGCAGAGATTCTCGATGCTGTACGAACACTGGATCGGCAAAATGCCGGGTTATGAGTTCATAGCCTGCGGCATCTTGATGGAAATACTCGGCCTCGTCCACCGCGAACGGTTCGGCGACAGCCACTCCTCCTCCCGGCGGAACTTGGCGCTCCGCGTTCAGCAGTACATCGTGCAGCATTACCGCGAGCCGCTTCGCCTGAGCGATATGGCGCAAGTCGTCAACCGCTCGCCTACCTATGTCTCCAGCGTGTTCAAGGAGGTTACGGGGCGTCCCCCGATCGAATACATGCACGAAGTCCGCATCGCCGCCGCCCGCGAGCTGCTCTTGACCGACACGATGACGATCGGAGAAATCGCCGAATCGCTCGGATACTGCGATCAGACGTACTTCAACTACATGTACAAGAAAATAGTCGGCCATCCCCCTTCCCACACATTAAAAATGTAAGGCGGCCTCCCGGCCGCCTGGATAACTGACTGCTTCCCCATAATTGTCCGATCGCTTGTCGGTACCCGTCATTTCACTCCGGTTGTGGCGATCTGCTCCTCGATCCGCTTGTTCGAGGTCGCCTCGGCTTCCCGCAACGCCGTATTGACGTCTTTTTTGCCCGTGACGACATCGGCGAATACGGCTTGAATGCTCGTATCGGCGATCGCGTAATAAGGCGAGAAAGGGGGCGCCGCCGCGAACTTCTCGGGAAAGAAGGCGCTGATGTTTTTCCCTTGGTAGTTTTTGTTGTTTTGGCCGAATGCCGCCCGGACCTCCGGCGTATTGATCGCCGGCGTGAAGCCTTCCTTGGCCAACTCGATCTGCACCTCCTCCGAAGTCAGGAAGGCGGCGACCTCGAAAGCGGCCTGCTTATGCTTGCTCGTAGACATGACGTACAAGTAGTACGGATCGACCGAAGGCGCAACGCCCGGCGCCTCTTTGTAATAAGGCATCGGCGCGACGTCCCATTTCAATATTTCCGTATCGGGAAGACGCCGGGCGACGTTCGTGTAATGCGGGTACATCGCCAACGTTTGATCCTTGAAGAACATATTTTCCAGGTCCGAGCCTTTCGCCATTCTATCCGTCCCAACGAATCCGGGTATGCTGAAGAAGCGCAGCCAGTTTTCGAATACGGTCTTCGCTTTATCGTCGAAAACGGACTTGTTGGTCTTCGGATCGACTAATGCTACAGGTAGCTGACTTGTTCGATATTGCCACAATATATTCGTGCCCAGCCCGTAATACTTCACTCCGCCTTCGATCCGGCTTAATTTGACCGCCGTCTCGTACAATTGATCGTAGGTCATCCCGGCTTTCGGATAAGAAACTCCGAACTTGTCGAAAATCGTGCGATTGTAGAACAGCACTTGGAACTGGGTAAAGGCAGGCAGCCCGTACAGCCCGCCCTTGGCGATATCGCGCTGCGTATCGATGATCGTCTTGTCGAACCGGTTCAAATCGAATTTGCTCGCCTGAATCATTTGCGTCAAATCGGTGTGCAGATTGTAGTCGATCACCATCCTGCGCGTTCCGGACGGAGTGACGAGCATCAGGTCGAACGGCGTTCCCGTCGTGATCAGCTGTTCGAGCGGCGTGTCGCTGTTCGGGATCAGCTTTGGCGTAATATGAGGGAATTTCCGCTTGATCGCTTTCCCGTAGAGGGCGTCGAACATTTCCTGAGTCCAATTCGATTGCCCCCCGTACAATACGATCTCGATCGGCTCCTGCGGCTTCGCTTCCGCCTGCTTGCCGGTCGCATCCGTTCCGGCTCGCTCCGCCGTGCCGCCGCTGCAGCCCGCTGCCCATACAGCCAGAATGGCCGCACATACAACGCTTGCACCTGCACGATAGTTCTTCATCTCGATCCCCCCGTAAATTTAAAATATAACCCAGAATAATTAAAGCGCTTTCCTAATTTCACGGCTCCGTATAAGCCCGAATCGCGTCATAGTGTCACTACGACCCGTAGCGAGATATGCTTCTCTCCTTTGGCAAGAACCGGCTGATACGCGGATCAGCCCGTCCCCCCGACAACCTTATGCATGCTTATATGCGTCTACGGCCGCATACAGCTGTGCCAGCAGCCCCATCCCCATCTGCGACAGTACGCGGTATCCGCAAGTTTGCAGCTCGATCCCGCCGGCATTATGCTGGGTGACGCCCGAGAGAATGCCGTCCGGCGTCAGATACGATTGAATCGTTTCGAACGTCTTCGCCGCCGCGTCATAGTGATGCCTCTCAAGCAGACCGTATCCCGCTCCCAACGCGAGGGCTGCGGCAATCCCCGCCGATCCGGACGTTTCGGCGCCGGTATCCGGCTCGTCCAGAAACGCCGTCCATAGTCCTTCCGGCCGTACCCAATGCATGGCGACATCCGCCATTCTCCGAATTTCCCGCTCCAGCTCGCCCAGTTCGGGCATATGGCCAAAAACGGAACGCTTCAATTCGTGCCAGGTCCTCGTCATGCCGACCATATACCAGGCATAAGCCCGCGACCAGCTGCGGAAAACATGCGTATCGGTCTTCCGGTTATACCGCAAGTACAGATGCTGTCCTCTGGCCAGCGCATCCCGGCGAAGCAAGACCTCGCTTACCGCCCGCTCGGCCAAATCCGCCCGGCCCAGCTTCGAACCGATGACGGCCAGCGGGTAGGCCACCGTATACGTGCCTTCCGCCGTGATCGAGTCTCCGTCGACGATCGCTCCGCGGCTTGCCGTTGACCGCGACTCCCAGAACGATATGGTCCGCAGGACGACCGGATGGTCGGCTTGAAGCTTGGCGATGACCGCCAGCGGCAGTGTCGCTTCAATGGTCGTCAGCTTATCGTCCGCCGCTTGGCCGTGCAGATCTTCGTACAACAGCCGCCCGTCCTCGCTCAAATATTGCCCGAGATGCTTCTCGATTACCGGATCGATATGGTTGGCCCCGACCGCCGGGCGCAGCGCGTACAGCCCGTCGAGCACACAGCCTTCCAGCCAGCCGAAAGGCTGCAGGGAAGACAGCGAGGCGACGCTGTTCAAGAACGGCTCGATCCGCCGTTCGCCGCCTCCGATGAGCAGATGGGGGACAAAAAGCTTGCGCGCTTCGTCGCCCTGCAGCTCATCGAATATCCATATCGGCTGCCCATCGCCGGCCATCCGCAGCAACACGCCTTCGCGAACGGCGTCCGCTGTCCGTTTCCCGTCCAGCACGATCTCGAACGGCTGGAACGTATAGGCATAACGAATATCGAAGCTGCCGATCCGCTCTCCAGACCGTGCGAGAAACGCCTCTACCTTTTGCTCGCTCCGATAATCGAGCGCCACCGCGATTCGCAGCCTGCTCTCGCCGGCGGCGCGCTGCACCGATGACGCGGGTACTTCCCATTCCAGCAAAATCCCGTCTCCACGATCGAGCGGAACGGCGGTCCAACCGCGGGGCAGCCTTCTCCCCTCGGGCAACACCCCGGGTGCACGGTTGCCTGTGACCTTTGCCGGATAGTATGCAGGAGTATTAGGATTGAACACAATTTGCCCTCCACTGCTGTAAGCCACAACAAACTAGCTTAACAATTTGTAAATACTTTTTCCCCTATACATGTTCCCGAGCCACTGCGGAAAGCGCTCCCCCTCTAATCTACGAACCGAATCCTTCCCGTCCGGCTTACTTTCTATTTTAGATATTTCCACGTGGAACACCATTAAGAAAATCCCAATTCCTTAACGATATCACTATTAAAAACATGTAAAGAGGATTCAGCTTGTTGAGATAGTCAAAATGAGAGTTTTGAAATACAAAGAGGGGGCAGGGAGATGTGCGTAAAGCGAAGCGTCTGACTTTAAAATCGAGTTGTACCCGCTTAAATTCAAATAAAGCAACTCGATTTTAACGGAAGTGGAGCACATTCCCCGCCTCCTTGCCATCACTGCTTCCTCTCATTGCAGAATTTCTCAACAGCCTCGATTGCTTTTTTGCGCCTGCGCCCATAAACTCATCCATAGAGAGCAACGAACTCGGCCAACCGGGAGGACTTAGGATGCTTCGATTGGAAAATGTGATCTACGACGATAATATTCCGAACTGGCGAAGATCCCGCATCAAATCGATGAGGCATGTCATTATTTTTGTCGTGCAAGGCACGTTTCAATTTCAATTGGACGACTTCGAAACCGAATTGACCAAAGGAGACATGCTGTTCGTTCGCCCGGGGCCGTACCGGTCCGGCACGAACGGTCCGCATCCTCCGCATCAGAAATACGTGGCCCACTTCCAGCTCGATGAGCCTTCCAAGCTTCTGTCCTCCCCCCACGGATGCGGGAAAGGGTACGAGCTGTTCAAGACGAACAGAGCCGAATATTTCCGCCAGCGCTTCCACGCGCTGCATCAGGCCTGGATGGACAAAAGCGCATACCACGAATTCGTATGCCACGGACTGATATCGGAAATATTCGGCTCTATGCTGCAGGAGCTGGATCGGAAAAATATTTCTTCCTACAAGATGAAGATCGCCCGCCGCGTAGAGAACTACATCCTCCAGCATTATAAGGAGGAAATCAAGCTCGAACAGCTGTGCGAGCTTGTCCAGCTATCGCCCAACTACGTGATCCGCATCTTCAAGGAAGTGTTCAACCAAACTCCACTCGGATATATGCACCAAATGCGCATCTCCGTCGCCCGCGACATGCTGCTGCAGTCGGACATGACGATCCAGGAAATCTCGAACTATTTGGGCTTCTGCGATCCGACCTATTTCAATCGGATGTTCCGTAAAATAACCGGCAATCCGCCTTCCCTTCTGCGCAAGGAGAGGAAAAAAGCCGAAGCCGACAACGGTAGAAACGGCTAGCCTCGCGAGCCCGGGCGGTCCGTCATCATGATAAGGAACTTTATCGGAATAACGTACCTGCTCCTTGACGACCGGGACTTGCCGGTCCACAATGCCCCGGTCGTCAGTCAGGGCGGTAATTCCGTTAAAGTTCCTAATTCGTCCCGGGTGAGCTCCCGCTCCAAATACCGGTATAATGTCGCGGCTGCAGGCTTCATGACGGAGTCGGGTTTACAGAGCATGCCGATCAGCATGTTAATCGGCGAGCCGTCCATGGGACGAGTTATCGTTCCATTAGGCATTGGATTCAACATGATCTGCGGGACCAACGCGATGCCAAGCCCGCTTTCCACGTAGTGCTTTAGGGCCGTCATACTTCCGATTTCCATCGTATTTGCCGATATTACGCCCGACTCTCGCAGAGCTATCTCAAGCTTTTGGCGGTATGGACATGTAACGGATGTAATCAGTAAGCGATGTTCTTGCAAATCACTCGGACGAATGACCGTTTTACCGGCAAGCGGATGGTCTTCCGGCATGAGAAGCGTAAATGGTTCGTAAAACAACGGTTGAAAATAAAAATCGGCCGCTGCATCCGGAACGGAACAGATGGCAAAATCTATATCGTCGCGATGCAGCTGCTCCACCAATGCAGGCGTACTGGAAATCGCCACGGACACTTTGACCCGAGGGTATTGCTCCATAAATTTCTTAAGCAAATCAGGCAGACGAATACTGGCGGTGGGATCGGTTACACCAATCCGAACGGACCCTGCTTCTCCGCTCTGCAAATCCGTCATGTTTAGTTGCAATTGTTCCATTCGCCGGACGATCTCCTTGCTCTGCTCCCGAAGCATTCTGCCTGCCTCCGTTAACTGAACGGCCTTCCCCCGTTCGAATAGCCGGACCCCCAAATCTTTCTCGAGTTTCTGGATTTGCATCGTTACCGTGGATTGGGCATAATTCAGTTCCTCCGCTGCCCGTATAAAGCTTCCATGCTCCACAATGGAATGAAACGTTTTGATTGTTTTAATATCCATCCCTATTCTCCCGGTTTATTGTTCAATAATATTGAACTTTAAGTTCATTTAATTCAATTATACAAATACATTGATCAAAGCTACAATGTCTCTATAGGTCAGGAAAGGAGAAATTCTCATGGATTTGTTACACAAAGTCGCGCTTGTTACAGGCGGGGGAACCGGGATTGGCAGAGCAACCTCGATCGAGTTGGCCAAACGGGGAGCAACGGTTGTCATTAACTATTCCCGTTCAAAGGCCGATGCGGAAGCAACCGTGCGCGAGATAAGCGCGATAAAGGGGAGCGCCTTCGCTTTTCAAGCCGATATTTCCCAAGACAGTGAGGTCAGATCTATGGTTCACCGCATCGTACAAAATGTCGGATCAATCGATCTGCTTGTAAACAATGCGGGTGCTACACAACACATCCCGATGGATGATCTTGAAGCTGTAACGGATGACATCTGGAACGAACTGTTGGATGTCAATGTGAAAGGGATGTTTTACTGTTCCAGAGCCGTCTCTCCTTACATGAAAGACAAACGGCATGGCGCCATCGTGAATGTCGGCAGCATTGCGGGTCAAACGGGACTAGGCTCCTCCCTTCCCTATGCCGTCTCCAAAGCGGCTGTGCATGGACTGACCAAGTCGTTGGCACGCGCGCTGGCGCCCTGTATTAGAGTGAACTGTGTCGTTCCGGGTGCCGTGGAGACAAGATGGTGGAAGGGGAGGGAAGATCGCATGAATGCCTTGGCACCCCATCTCTTATTGCAAGCCATTTCGACACCTGAAGATATTGCTCACATGATCTGCGCCGCCTTGGAGCAAGAAGCCATGACCGGTCAAATTATCACCGTGGACAGCGGCCAGACGCTTTAAATACACTTGTTCTGGTCCGCCATCGGATCATCCCTCCTTGAATTAATTGCAATGTACACGTTGAGGGTAATCTTGTCATACCCCGTTTAGGGGCTCTTTCAACAGCGGACCGGTCTGGGGGATCAGACCGCGCATACGTCCGGCCTCTACCGCCTGTATCCGCTTGCTAACCTCCAGTTTGCCGAAAATATTCCGAATATGGGCCTTTACCGTTTCCGCCGCCACGACAAGCCGGGCCGCGATTTCCTTGTTGGACAGACCGGCCGCCATAAGCTCCAGCACTTCAAGCTCACGGGCAGTCAGCTCCGATTCGGTGCCCAGACCGACAGGCGGCGGCAGTTCTCGACCATCCGAGGCGGTCAACCGGTTCGCATAGAACAGCTGCATCGCCACCATTCTTAACACGCCGACCCGCTCGGTAGAGAAGGCATTGGCGGACAAGTGATTCTCCACATAGAGCAGGGTCAAAATTTCTTCGCCCGTCGGGATCGGACAGCACAAGACCGACCGCAGCCCGGTTCGTCTGACATATTCCGTATTCATAAAGCTGCCTGTCACGGCCGCGTCTCCCAAGCAAACGACCGTCCGGTTTGCCTCTGCTGCGTGAATAATCTCATGGCTGGCTTCCGGGAACCGTTCCAGCGGAACATGGGCGGATTCATAGGACCATCCCGATTCGAGGGTCCATGCTGCAGCCAGCTCTACGATGTATCGGCCCCGTCGATGAGATACCCAGCACCCCCGCGACGCGCCCGCTTGCTCCAACAAGAGCAGCAGCAGCTGCCGAACCCGTTCTTGAGGATCACCGACCGACGCAAAAATTTGCGACGCCTTGAATACGGCCGCAAGATCCAGCATTTGCGTATACCCGCTATCGGAGAACGGCGTAACCCCGATTTGTCTGATCGGTGCGGGGCTGATGCCGGCTACCTCATCCAGCAGTCGAGCCGGTACCGGGACAACGTCTGAGAGCTGCAGCTCCGAGTTGCCCTCATCCCTCTCGACATCCGAATTCCATATCGGCTTATCGAGTAGGCCAAGCTGGAACTCCTCCAGCTCCCCCTGTCCTTCCAGTTGGTCCAGGCAGCGCTGCAAATCTCCCTTTAACCCCGTTGCGCTCTGGTAGCGGCCCTCGGGAGCTTTGGCGAGCAGCTTGGATACGATGGCAGCAAGCAGCCGCGGCACACCATATTTGTCTGACAGCGAGGGGGGCTGCTTGGCAATATGGGCATGGGCCCACTCCAGCGACTCCTTGGCCTGAAAAGGCAATTCTCCCGCAAGCATCTCAAAAAAAGTGACGCCAAGCGAGTACAGGTCCGTTCGGCCGTCCAGCAGCTGGCGCGCTCCATTGGTCCGCTCGGGGGCCATATAGGGCGGATACCCTTCCAGCCGCGTCGCATGCAGCGATTGCCGGATCGGCACCGTATCGCTGAATCCGGTCAGACAAACCTGCATCGACTCCGGCACCAACAAAATCGTATCCGGCCGAAGATTCATATGCAGCAGCTCCTGGCGATGCAGCTCCTCGACAATTTCAACCGCCCTTACCGCGATTTTCAGGAAATAAATCGGCTCGATCGGACCGGCAGCCATATATTGACGAAGCACGATTCCGTTAATGATATCGAACAGAAGCACCATGGAGCCCCCCTGCCGCAGCAAGGTATGCGGCTTCAGCACACCGTCCATCCGCAGCAGAGAGAGCGTCTCGTATTCATGGATCAGCTTCGCATTCTCGATCATGGTGCGCGGCCCGTCTTTCACCATTTTCCACAGTACGACGCGGGATAACGCTTCCGAATACGCATAGCAGATCCATATATTATCATCTTCGTATACCAGATGGAGATAGCGGTATCCTGGGGTGGTAACCATTCAAGTTACTCCTTCGTTTCCGTCATTCCTTTCATTATAGCAAGAACAGAAAACGTGATGTCTATTTATCGGTAGCGGACCAGCAGCTCGGTAAGCCTCCTCCGGATCGCTTCTTTCAATTCCTCCGGCTCCTCCAGAACGACACCATCCCCCAGTCCGATAAAAAAATCCGTGTAGAACGGGATGTCGCTGCGAGACACGTCCTTATCGATCAAGCCGCTTCCGTCTTCGCGTACATGCAGCATAGGAGCAAGCCACAGCTCGGCCTCGCAGCGCTGGACACCGGATCGGCTCAGCTCCGCGCGAAGGCGAATAGGCTCCTTCGGCTCCGCAGCCTCCCTCCGGCTGAGACGGACGTCGCTTAGCTCGAGCGGCTCCGTACCGGACAAGTCATATTCCGCTTCTCGAATCCGGTCGCACCGGAACACGCGAAAGCCTTGGCGCAAGAAGCAGTAGGCCGTGCAGTACCAGAATCCGTTGTTCGCATATATGCAGACCGGCTGAATGCATCGGCTGCCCGCCCCCTCCTTCTTCGACTCGTATTCGACGACAAGCACCTTCCGATGTACAGCCGCGTCCAGAAGAAGGGCCAAGCAAGGGGCATCGCCCCGCCTGGTCGGCGTAATAAAATCGACCCGGTTTTTCATGCTGTCGATTCGATCCCTGACGTCCCCGGGCATATGGAGATAGAACTTGCTCAGCGCCGAGGCGGATTCCGCTTCGAAAGGCAGCGAGGAATAATGGCGCAAGGCGTGCACCGCAAAAAACATCGCCACGGCCTCTTCCTCCGTGAATGCGATGGGAGGCAGCACTCGCTCCCGTACCACCTGATAGCCCCCATGCGGACCTACTTCCGAGTACAGAGGCACTCCCAGCTCGCTCAGCTCCTGCAAATCCCTTAGAATCGTGCGCTTGGACACGCCGAATTCGTCGGCAAGCTCCTGTACCTTGAACCGCCGCTTCCGGTTGACGGTCATCATCAGCTCCATCAGCCTTTTGGACTTGGGCATACTACCGCCTCCTTTTCATAAATAAAAAGTCAGTGACAAGTTCTGTCACTATTATGCCTTACGATAAGCACAACAAGCAACACTACACCAATAGGAGTGATCGACCCGTGCGCAAATATACCGCGCTATTTTTCCTCATCATGTTCATGATCGGAACTGATACGTTCCTGATCTCCCCCCTGCTCCCCACACTGCAGGAGCAATACGGCGTATCGACGGGAATCGCCGGATGGATGATTGGCGCCTATACGCTCGGCTCGGCCGTCTTCGCCTTGATCGCCGGGCCTCTGTCCGACGGCTGGAACCGCAGAACCGTTCTGCTGAGCGGCTTGCTCGGATTTTCCGTCTCGACGATTTTGTGCGGCTTCGCGGACAGCTTCTGGACGATGTGCCTGTTCCGCCTCCTCGCCGGCATCAGCGCGGCGTTCACGGCTCCCCAGGTGTGGGCTTCCATCCCGGCCGTCATGCCGGCATCCAGCGTCGCCAGGACGATGGGCATCGCATTCGCGGGACTTGCCGCCGCTCAGGCGCTCGGAGTGCCAATCGGGAGCTGGCTCGCGGCCGCCTATTGGCCCGTCCCGTTCTGGACGATTGGAATCGCCTCGCTGCTGTTAGCCGCCGTCGCCTTCTACTTGCTGCCCGACATGAAGCCCAATGCGCATAAGAACGGTCGGACGTCGATCCTTAGCCGATATATCCCGCTCATCATGAGCGGCAAGGCCAGAAGCGGCTTCCTTGCCTACCTGCTTCTTCACTTGGGGAGCGGTACCGCTTTCGCCTTCGTTGGCAAGTGGATGGCCGATCGCTTCGAGCTCCCGATCGGGCAGATCGGTACCGTGATGATGTTCCTCGGGTTCGGCACCCTGCTGGGCAGCATGGTTAGCTCTTATGCAACTCGAAAGCTTGGCAATGCGAACGCGGTCATAGCAGGAATGTCGCTGCTCGTAGTTCTATACACGGTTATGCCCCATCTGGCAAGCCTCCCTGTCGTGACGATCGTCTATTTGATCATTTTCACGACGCTTGGCATTATCTTTCCGATCGTCATGGGGGTGCTCACTTCGCTGAACGCCTCCATCCGGGGAACGATCTCCAGTCTGGCCAACTCTACGATGAACGGCGCGAACACGCTCGGCGCTTGGATAGCCGGCTTGCTCTATGTCCAGCTCGGGGGATATTCGTCGATTGGAATCTTCTCCGCAATCTGCCTCGCACTCTCGCTCGGGACGTTCCTGCTTGGTGGCGTCCTGGTGAGGAAAAAGGCGAGTCCAGGCCAGGAGTCGAGATCCGCTTCTTAAAGCAGGTAAGGTAAAAAAACAGTCCCTCGACGGCTTTGAGCCTCAGAGGGACTGCTCTTGATTTGCTTTGCCGAACGAACCGGCAAGAAGCAAGCTATTTCGAATCTTTCCAAACATTAAATCCAAGCCATTCGTCTTGAAACACGTCCTTGCCCTCGAGATTATTCAGCGGACCGAAGGCAAGCTCGAAATCCTTACTGCTTTGAAAACGATCCGTTGGCAGCAAAATGACCGACATCTTCTCGACGCTTTCACCCGGTTTCAACTCATCCTTCACTTTCGGCGCGAGCCCGCTTACAGCCTGTATGCCGGTATCAGGCAGTTCAATCGTCACTTTCAAACTGTTTACATGAACGGTTTGATCCGACTCATTCTCGATACGGTATTTGGCCGTCAAGGCGATGATGCCATTATCGCCATACCCTTTGAAAGAATCGATGTACGCCGGATCGATAGTCAGCTTGGCCCATTGGTACCCTTCCAGTGTAATTTTTATATGTTTCAGTTCCTTGCTTCTTTTGGGCTGCCAGGTGAAGAGCAATTGCTTTTGGGCAATTTTTTCCGTCGTCAGAAGATCCGGATAAGGTTGTTGTTCTTTATCTTTATCCTGAGAGCCGGTGCTCCCATTCGTTCCATCTGCTTCTTCGATCAGGAAATCACGGCCGCCAATGCGCAGCATGTTAACGTTTGGCTGTTCGGGCAAGAAAAACATATGCTGTTTGGTCGTTCCATCCTTATAATTGAGCAATAGGGTGTAATGGACTATCGTATAAGTTCCCGACTTTTCCGAGTCCGAAAGAACGGTTGTGGAAACTCCCGAATTATCTCCTCCAGCCGAGCCATCGGTCGTATGACCTACGAATCTGTTGTCGAAAAAAGTACCGTCTTTATTGAAAATATACGTATAGGAGCTTGCCAAGCCACTTCCAAGCGAGCTGGACGAATAGCTGCTTGATACATATTTGCCTTCAAGCTTCATCCGGCCGGCCGGCATATATTTTGTATAGGTATCTCCGTCGATTTCCAGTTCCGTATCCGATTTGATCTTGAGAGAATAAGTTTTGCCATTGCTTAGAACAAGCCGGTCCCCTTTGATTTCATAGGTCAGACATTGATCTTTACCGCAGTCAAGCGCATCAAGTCCGCCATCGGGGAGAACGGTTGCGACCTGTTTATCATTGATAAAATAATAATAATCCCAGCATAGGGTGGAGCAGTATGTAATTCCCGTCAAATCCATCTTCCATTTTGCATAAAAACCATGAAGCGTGCCTTGGGCAACAGCCGGAACGCCTTTATTCACTTCTTCTTGCGCAGCGGTAATGGAAAGTCCGAAAATCTTGATGAACTCTTCACTGTAGATCCCGATCGTCTGCTGCTCGCTGTTCCAGCCGACAACCGCACCTGTCGCTTCCCCGACAAAACGTAAGGGGACCAGAGTGTGGCCATCAACGATTGTTGCCGGATTGGTTAAAGTAACCGTTTGTCCATTGACTTGCGCTGTTTTGCTGTTGATCGTCAGTGAAAATGACCGCCCCTCTTTCTTGCCGCTGACCGTTTGTGTTTCCCCATTCCAGGAAACCTCAATGCCGAGCGACTCGAACAACGGGCGAAGCTGCACCAAAGTCGTGCCGTCCTCCAGCAGCGGATCAATGGAAAACTCAACCGGCTGTTTATCCGTGTATACCTCAATACGTTTGCTCTCTGCCCCTCCAACCGAAGGTGCAACAAGCAACAGTACGGCTGCCAGCATAACAACGCTCACAGCCCATGTTACTATTTTATAGTTCCTGACCTCTAACAACGGGTAAATCTCTCCCTCCATAGTCTCTAGATACCTAAGTAAAGGTTAGCGATTTAGGCCATTTGCGACAATAGGTCTACCGAATGAATAACCATTTCTTTACTTCTTTGTTGCACCTCTTACTTTAGTGCTATTAGTCCCATTTCTTTTGGCTCAAATGCACGCCGCACCACGTAAACATGAAACCTCCTCTATTCCCTCAACGTATCAGTGAATATGTAAATAACAAGGAGGAGGCTTGCAGTAATGTCCATGTTCAAACGAATGCTGGCGAGCGTCGGGATCGGCGCGGCCACAGTAGATCTCATGCTCCATCAAGATGTGGTGAACGCAGGGGATACGATCAGCGGCGTCGTCCGAATTCAGGGGGGCCGTGTGAATCAGCAGGTCGATGACGTCTACGCCTTCGTCATGACTCGTTATTTGAAGGAACAGAACGATACGAAGACGACCGTCGAAGCGCCGGTATCCAAATTCTTGTTGGCCGGGAAGTTTACCGTAGAGGCGGAGCAAGTCTATGAATTCCCCGTTTCGTTCCAGCTTCCGGCAATTACGCCGGTGACGATGGGGAGAACACCCGTCTGGATTCAAACCGGACTTGACATTAAAGAAGCGATAGATCCGAAGGATCAGGATCGCCTGCAAGTAAGGCCGCACCCGAATTCCTCGATTATTTTGGAGGCGGTCGATCAGCTCGGTTTCCGGCTTCGCGAGGTGACCTGCGAATACGCACCGTATTACGGCAGAATAAGCGGACTGCCCTTCGTTCAAGAATTCGAATTTGTTCCCGCTTCGCAGTTCAGGGGCCAGCTCGACGAATTGGAAATCATTTTTTACCCGGATGAGCACGGGGTCGACTTGCTGCTGCAGATCGATCGCAAGGCCCGCGGATTAGCCGGCTTGTTCGCCGAAGCGTTTGATGCGGATGAGCATTTTGTAAAGGTGCGGTTCGACAGCAATCAGCTTGCTTCCGGAGCAAACTACATTGCCGGTCAGTTGGCCGAGATGATCCGCAGGTATGTATAACACGGCAACATAAGCGAAAAGAAGCCTTTCCCAATGGGAAGGGCTTCTTTATTGGACCGAATCCGATCGGCGCAAAATTGCCACACTAGGAGGCCATTTCCGCGAGCACCTTGCCCAGTCGGTCGAAGTTCTGTTCATTGCCTTCAACGCAGTATGCCTTGGCTTCTTCGAACTCCTCTTTGATCTTGAAAAGCTGACGGAACGTAACTTTGGTGCGGCCCCCCACATTCTCGAATGTAGCCGTTACCCGAAATTGGTGACCGGAGAGATGATCAAACACGATGCGCTCAAACGGCACGATTTCCACAAACACGCTATGGTTCGGATATACTGCGCCATCCGGTCCGTGCATCGTGAACGCCCACGTGCCGCCTGGCCTTATATCGCACTCGTGAAACGTATTCGTGAAGCCTTGCGGCCCCCACCATCGGGCCAACAACTCGGGGGTTGTCCAAGCTTGAAACACAAGCTCCCGCGGTACGTCGAACTCGCGTGAAGAAATGATTTCCGTATCGCTTATCGCCATGCTTACCCCTCCCCTTCCACTACCTTGCCCAGTGCGTCCATCATGAGGTTTGTCCCGTGTTCCCGCACCTCCGGTGTATCATGTCCGTCTAAGTACGCCCCTTGCTCCGTAAAAATCAGCTTGGTGCCGCTTTCCAGCTGGATCAACTCGACCGTTGTAGTCGAGACGGAGATGCGGGTGCCATCCGAATCCAGAGTGTACGTATAGACAATGCGCTGCCCCGGAACAAGCTCCTGGTAACTGGCGTCGAAGGTAAAGACCGGCCCTTTCGGCGGCCCGCCGCTGCTGTACTCGCGACCCCCAACCCGAAACTCGAAAATGTCCGGCTTCGAAAACCACTTGGCTTTGGCAACCGGGTCGGCCCAGGCTTGATAAACCCGCTCCGGCGAAGCGGCATAGGTCCGCTCGACGACGAAGGTTGCATGCTTGACGAATCGTTCGTTCATTAGTTTTCCTCCTCAGGTTTCGGCATTCCACTCTCTTCGGTAAGAAAGTCTCCCAACAAATCCAAATGTCGCTCCCAAATCGCTCGCCGCTCAATGACCGGCTTCTCAAATCCCATTTTCATCGCTTGCAGAAGACTCGTGAAGTCTTCTACCGTCAATTCCCCTTTGCCCTGCATAAGCTTGGATACATGTCCAAGCTGCTCCAATAGTTTCTGCTGCAATTGGATCTGCTCTTTGATGCGGTTGATCTGTAGGTTGACGACCTCCAGCGGACTGATATGCCCGCCATTTAGGGCCGATTTAATCTCCTCGAGAGATAACCCCAGCTCCTTAAGCGATAAAATCTGGTGCAAGCGCGACAAATCCGCTTCGCTGTACAGTCTGTGTCCGGATTCCGTCTGTCCAGACGAAGAGAACAGCCCGATTTGATCATAGAACCGCAAAGTTCGTACGGTAAGCCCCGTCAGCTTGGCAAGATCGCCGATCTTCCACTTTCTCTTCATTAACCATCCCCTCACTTTAGCGCTTACGATGTACCGGTAGCTCTATTATAAAACCTTACGTTGCGTAAGGTGCAAGCGTTATTAATAGACAACCTCCTTTTTTTGGAATCAATGTCCCTTTTTCGCATCTTTTTCTCCGATTCAAAATGTCGATTACAGGAACTGTAGAGCAAGGCAGTATTGTGTGGTAAAGTCGGCTTTTTTATTGATTTACCTTGTAGAGTTGACCGGCACGTTATCATAATCCCCAAACCTCATCACGTCAAGAGATAATGTGCGAATAAGCGACATAGCGGGGGATCCCCCCTTATGCTTTCGAAATAAGAATGAATGTCCGAGTATGGAGAGCGATATCGCTTTTTCCAATTCATCCGGTTTCACGTAAAATTTTCTTCAGGTTACTAAAGACAGAAGGAGAAGCTGTATGAACAGAGTGGACAAAATCAGATTTATGCTCCTTTACGGTGAAGCGCCTGAAGCGCAATGTTACGGGTACATGGAGTTGGATCGGGATGGCAATATGATCGCGCTCTACAATAGGCACGGCGAGGAGATTGACATGTATGGCGGACATGAATTTGTCAGGATACGGACGCTTGGCCAATTCGATGACGAAGACCGCGATCATTTTTATTCCTTGTTAGAAAGTGATGGTGTAGGATAATCTGCGCGACAGGCTGGCGATTCGGTGTCAAGGCAATACGAAAACTCGGCTTATTCGATTGATTAACTTGCAGAGTTGCCCGGCCCTCAGGTCGATCGGGGGATATTGAATATACATACAATGGACGGAACGTAATGAACAATCGGGA
The DNA here is from genome assembly GCF_005938385.1 of Paenibacillus mesophilus. GTDB lineage: Bacteria > Bacillota > Bacilli > Paenibacillales > NBRC-103111 > Paenibacillus_AB > Paenibacillus_AB mesophilus. The sequence continues at coordinate 50,231 of NZ_VCRA01000010.1, read as the reverse complement.
GGTAGAAGATGGACAAACGGGCTCAAGAGGCAAGAGGAATGAAGAGGGGAGCAGTGTTAACCGCTCTACTCATCGGTACATTTATCGCGTTTCTTAACGAAAATTTACTTACCAATGTGTTTCCTGGATTGATGAGGGAATTTATCGTTGCTGCTTCGGCATGTTTTAGGGCCATCCTTTGCGGGAAGGCCCATCAAATCATACTTTTTCCACATAAATAAATATATTTCCATAGTATTTCATGAATCTTTTATACTCAGCATTTCCCTTCAAAACGATGATGGTGGGATAGGCATTGATTTTTCGTTGTTTTAATGAAGCCAACAACTCCTGCTGCGTGGTGCATACAAACTTCCCTTCCTCATAGTAAATAAGAAGCGGCGGATGCGCGGATACATGATCATCGCCTTCGCTTGCAAGGTTCTCCCCGACTTCACATTCTTCACGCTGAATGAGACGCAGTGGAAACTTAACCACCCCGAAATAGAGAGAATCTCCCTCCATGAGATCCCGTACAACGGGAGCAGTTTTGCGGGTAAGCAGGAAATAGCATTGGACCCACTCTTCGATCATACCGGCATTCGCATAGTGTACAGCTGATTCTAGTGTCGGAGAATAAATTAAATCCTTATCATTACTCTTCGAATATATAATTTTCTTAATGGAATCCAAGGATAAGAAGTATTCGTCCGCAATTTCCGAAACGGTGAGCCCATGGGCGTACTTATTGCGAATCATTCGATTGCGCTTCTGCAGTTGATCCCGGTAGCCGGACGTTGCGCCCCAAGCCCTCTTTTCCTCCCCGGTGGGAATATAAAGCAGTTTCCCTGCCGCGTATTTCTGGATTTCTTTCAATAGTTCCTCGGGGATTATATCGCTGGCATTTTCATATTTCATCCTATCACCATCTATAAGGCGTATATTCGATCTTTCAGCTCACTGATAGACTTCATAATGGACGTACAGGACTCCGTGTCATCAATCGATGCATGCCAACGCAAGACATCGATCCCTTTGTAATAAGCCATACATAAGAATCTCTCTTGGAAATCCGGTATGACGATGTCCCTTTTCTTGCAATACTCGAGGAACAATTCCGGAATGTGCAAGTACGGCTTATTCAAATCCATAATGGCGAAATCGAGAAGGAAATCGCAGATGCCGGATCTGCTCCAGTCAGGGAACCCGACCGTCATGTTGCCATCCGTGATCATATTGGCGAAGAACGTATTGTTATACACCAAATAACGTTTTCCTTCACAATACGGGATTCTGTCCTTCATTTCCTGCAGGTATTTTTCGAAGAATTCACGCTCAAGAACCGTTGTCTCGAACATCTCCTTCCAATTATACCAGTATCCCTCTCTATCTTCTGCGAATGTCTCGATCAGAAATTCCTTACAGGTCCTATATTCCGTCTTACACTCCTCATTAAACTGGCCATAGCCTTCTACTCCCATTATATCGGAAGAATGAATTTCCAGGATTTTGTCAAAAAACAATTCGTGGCAATCCGTAAACTGTTCTGGGTTTAATTGATCAGCGATAAATCCATTCGGCGTCATATTTACCTTCGCAGAAAGCATCGATCTAATGATATTGTCCTTACCCATCTTTTGGCTCCCTTTCCATTCTTAAATTAGGATTCATCAGGTGCGCATCTGATCTAGGATAAGGATATCATTGGAATTACGCAGGATATATGCATTGAATGTCTTAAATCAACTTTTACACAGTCCCACAAAAACTTGCCGTTACTTATGATACGGTCCTCCGCGCTGTCTATAACGGCAAGTTTAAAAGGCACCCAAAACGGGGGTGCCTTCCTGAGATCTTTTATCGATGCCACATTTATATCGCAGAAGCTTGGCGGCTTAGAAATTGTCGAACAGAACCATCGGTGCATAGTCCGATAGATCGGCTATAAGCAGAACGGGCATCTTCTATTCGATTCATCCGCTTGTACAAAAAACCGGCAAGCGCCCAATAGGGCTGGTAATCCGCCACTTCTTCCGATGGAATAGCTTCCAGCAAGATAATGCCGCGTTCCGTTCCATAAGCCTCTGCGACCGCGGCAGCTCGACCGACTAACGCGCCCAGTGTTGGGTGCATACGAATGAGGCCCTCGTATAACTGAGCAATCGCCTCCCATTCGGTGCTCCCAGTCCATAAACGCTGAGCATGCACCGATTGAATCGCGGCCATGAGTTGAAAGCGCCCGATTCCGCCAGCTTGCGAAGCGGTATGCAGATAACGCTCCGCCTCCATAATCAAGCCTTGTTCCCAACGCGTACAACTTTGCTCAGTGAGGGGGACATAGTTCCCCTCGTCGTCATACCGTGCTTCACGGCGCGCCTCGCAGTGCAGCATGAGCGCCAACAGACCGTAAACCTCCGGTTCGCGGGGAGCGAATTGAAGAAGCAGCTTTCCCAGATAAATGGCCTCCTCTGCCAATCTCCTGCGAGGCGAATCCGCAATAGCGGCCTCGTCCCACCCGCTCCCGTAAGCAGCATAAATGGCTTCCAGAACGGAATCGAGACGACCCGGTATCTCTTCCGCATCAGGCATTTCAAAAACGAGGCGTTCGGCACGGATTTTTGCCTTTACCCGAGTAAGACGCTGGCTCATCGTAGAGGGCTTGACGATAAATGCAGACGCAATTCGAGCTGCATCGATGCCAAGCACGGTCTGCAACATAAGCGGCGTGCGCATCGCAGGATCAATGGCCGGATGTGTGCAAAGAAACATCATCCTTAGGCGTTCGTCCGGAAAAGCAGCGCTTGAAGAATTCAGACGCTGTGCATCCTCGGACATCGCCAGGAGTGTCGGCAGCGCACCTTCGGAAATACGGGTATGTCGGGCACGATCGATAAGCCTCCTTCGGGCGGCCGTAACTAGCCAGGCTTCAGGCTTATCCGGAACGCCAACCTTGGGCCAAGTTTCTAGCGCGGCAAGAAAAGCATCTCCAAGGGCATCCTCAACAGCTTGCAGGTCCCGCCAATTTACAGCCAGATAGGAGAGCAATCGACCGTAAGCATCACGTGCCGCTGCTTCAATGACCTGATTAGTTTCCATAGCCTATTACTTCAAAGGGGGAATGTTCTGTCTGATCTCAACCGTATCAACGGGCCCTCGGGCAGCCCATTCCAGTGCCGTTTCAAAGTCCGGAACATCAATCACGAATATCCCGCCGAGCTGCTCTTTCGTTTCGGGAAACGGTCCGTCCTGAACCACCATCTCGCCGCCGCGCCGCTTCATCGTTGCAGCCGTCTCAGGAGCACAGAGACCCGAACCGAATACCACAATTCCAGCCTGCCGCAAAGCATGCACATAATGCGTCCAGCCTGCCAAGTATTGTTGTTGTCGAGTCGGGTCCGTTCTTGCCGCAAAGTCTTCCTGGCTCTCGTAAAACATCAAAGTGTAATTCATGCAAAAGCTCCTCCCTTTAATGCGTATTGGAATTTGGTTTCGCTATAATGACGTATCGGTTATTTTGATTTCTACATTACAAAAAAATTTTATTGAAATATTCTTAGCTGCGACATCTTTTCAGTTGGTGTAAAGAGCTTGCATGTTGGCTCGAATTGCTGTAATATGAAAGACCTGATCAACGTTAAAGATCACAATGCTTAGTTATACTATCGCGGGGTGGAGCAGCCCGGTAGCTCGTCGGGCTCATAACCCGAAGGCCGCAGGTTCAAATCCTGCCCCCGCAACCAACTTACCATTCTAGCTCGGCATATATATCAAAAAGCCTTTAACCCGCTGAACGTGGATTAAAGGCATTTTTACGTTATCCTATAATTTCATGGCTCCCTGGGCAATAGGAGCCCTGTCTATTATTTGTATATCACCTTATCTACATTGTACTTAGCCTTATATTCGTTGATAATGTACGTCTCGTATATTTCTCTATGGACGGGATCCTCGACTAAACAAACCTCGATTTTGCTCACTTCCTCCCGCTTCTCTTTGATAACCGATGCCGTATCCTCGAAATGCTTCTTAATTCTGGGTCTTAGCTTCCGTGCCTTGCCAACGAATAGGAGTTCATTCTTATCATTATAGAACATAAAGATCCCCGCTTTATCCCTTGGAATCAGAATGAAATCCGTAAACCCGTAAATATGGCTTAATTCAGGGGCCTTCTGTTTGTAAATCTTGACATCCGGAGTCGGAACCGTTATTTGTATCATGAACAATCACTCTCTCTTCTACGTCATTGTTATTTTCGGTTCGCCTCATTTACCTTCAGCAGCTTGCCTTTGATCGTTGTATCCTTTATCTTATCACGAACGAGGCACCCTTTGCCATTGAGGATGCCGGGTTGGGGCACTTCCGGCGGCACTCCTCGATCAGGTCGAGGACTACTTCAACCAACTAAGTGTTGAACTGGAAGGCGAAGCGGAAAGCCAATTTTGCTTAGACGAGAACGGCTACATCGTCTCCCCTTAACACCAAATTTTTCGCCCTCACTTGTGATAAGGTTCCCCCCGAATAATCTTAAAAGCCCGATAAACCTGCTCTACCAACACTAACCGAATCAACTGATGCGGAAACGTAATCCGTCCGAACGACAGCTTCGCGTCCGCTCGCTTCAGCACCTCGTCGGACAGTCCATTCGAGCCGCCGATGAGGAAGGTGACGTGGCTCCTGCCGTAGGTGCCGAGGCGGTCGATCTGGTCGGCCAGCTCCTCCGAGGTCCACATCTGTCCGCCGATCGCCATGGTGATAACGTAAGTATCCGGCTTGAGCGCGGCGAGGATGCGCTCTCCTTCCTTCTGCTTCACCTGCTGCTCTTCCGATTCGCTCATGCGCTCGGGGGCTTTCTCTTCCGGCACCTCCGTAATCGTGAGCTTGGCATAGGGCGTCAGCCGTTTCGAATATTCCGCGATGCCGTCCGTCCAGTACTTTTCCTTAAGCTTCCCTACCGCAATAATTTGAATTTGCATGCTGATCCCGCTCCATTCTTATAGCTGTATATACTCCCCGTAACGAAAGAAAGGGAGCCCTCGCAGGCCCCCGTGTCTGTTCATATGACCAAAAATTGCGGCTTGTTCCCGCACCGCTCGCAAGTTGCCGGCGGCTCCCAAGCGGTGAACTTCACGTCTTTCAAATCGTAAATGTCCGGCGCTTCCTCGTATTCGTCGACAAACTGGTCGATCGCGATTTCGATATGTTCCTTGCATACGACAAACATCGATTAGTCCTCTTTCTTCTCGCCCAATTCGATCGTGGCGGTCGCTTTTTTGCCTGCGCGGTAATACGTCACCTTGATGCTGTCGCCGATTTTCTTGGATCCGTACAGATATTGGCGCAGCGTGATATTATCGTATACCGGCTTGCCGTCGAGCTCCGTAATGACGTCGTTGGTAGCGAGCCCCGCCGTCTTCGCTGGGCCGATTGCATCAATGACGATAAGACCATTCTTGACCGAATCGGGAAGTTTTAGTACTTCCGTTCCTTTATAGGCGCGGAGCGGCTCGGTTGTGAGCCCCATGTACGGGCGCTTCACCTTGCCGTATTTGAGCAGACTGTCGATCGTTTCCTTGGCGGAATTGATCGGGATGGCGAACCCGAGTCCTTCCACGCCCTTCTCCGCCACCTTCATGCTGTTGATGCCGATCAGCTTGCCTTCGAGATTGACGAGGGCACCGCCGCTATTGCCCTGGTTGATGGCCGCATCCGTCTGAATGACGTCCATCTCCCAATCATAGTTCCCGTCTCCGGCAAAAGAGATCGGAACCTTCTGATGCGGCGAGCTGATAACGCCTACGGTCGTCGTCTGCGCGAAACGAAGTCCGAGCGGACTGCCGATCGCAATCGCCGTCTGGCCCGCTTTCAGCTTCTCCGAATCGCCGAACTCAGCGTACGATTGAATGCCGGACGAATCGATCTCGACTACGGCCAAGTCGGTGATCATGTCTCTGCCCTTCAGCTTTCCTTTGCGATGCTCTCCATTGGCCAAAATGACCTCGATCTGCGAAGCCGATTGCACCACATGGTTGTTCGTCACGATATACGCCTTGTCCCCGTCTTTGCGGAATAGGACGCCCGAGCCGATACCCAGGCTTTGCGCATTGCCGGCGCCTTCTTCCTTGATGGCGCTCAGGATGCTGACCACCGCGGGCTTCACCTGCTCGACCGCGCGGACAACCTGGTCTTCCATAAACTGATAGCTGTTTCCGGTGGACATCACTGGAACGGCCGCAAGCTTATCCGGGTTATCCCGGTGCGATCCAATCCCGATCAGGAGAGTCCCCAGCATAAGAGCAGCAGCCGCTCCCGCGATCGTAACGACCGCGGCCGTACTGTTCTTGCTCCGTCTGACGGATGGAAACTCCGATCCATCGTGCGTCCAGCGGGTTCTTCGGGGCAGCTTCGTCGTGTAAAAATCGTCATCAAACAAGCTCATGCCCGCTTCTCCTCTCGGGTCCCTTCACTCTATTTCCACTCGATTTCCAACCGGAAAAAAGAGGAATGTTTTCGCTTCTATCGGCCTATACTAACAATAAGAGAGCCGCTCCCCTTATTTTACTAGATTTGCGCGGAAAGTTCGAGCCAGTTTCACTGGAAAAGGAGAGAAAAGTATATGAATCGTATCCACTCGCATATGCAGGAAGTCAACTGGATCGCCAAGCTCGCCGATCTGAAGGAAGATCATTATCGCAACACGCTGCTCGTCACGACTCTTATGGATTTGCTAATCGAGAAAGGGATTCTGACACGGGGCGAAATCGAGACGAGAATGACCGAGCTGGACCGGATTATGACTCCCGACCCAACCTATCCCATCTCGTAGGACGGTCGAAATATGTATCCTTGAGCTCCACCTTGCGCCCGTCCGCTTCGATTCCGCGGTCCTCTAATATATTATTCACCGTCAGTTTGGCCAAATCCATCAAGTTATGATCGCGGCTCAAATGGGCCAAATACACCGTCTCCGTCTGGCCGGACAAGATGTCGCACAGCGCCTCGCCGGCCGCCTCGTTGGATAGATGGCCGGTATCGCCCAAGATGCGTCTCTTGATATTCCATGGATACTTTCCCATCCGCAGCATCTCGATGTCGTGGTTCGACTCCAGAATGACCGCGTCGGAATCGACAATTTTCTCCTTAACCTTCGCGCTGACGTAGCCGAGATCGGTAGCCAGACTCAGCTTGTGCTCCCCGTCATGGAAGCAATAACCGACCGGCTCGGCCGCGTCATGGGAGATCGGGTAAGATTCGACTTGGAGCGCTCCGAACTCGACGACGCTCCCCGTCTCCATCACCTTGATTTTCTCTTCCGCCAACTCTCCCAGATGCTTATTTAACGCTTCCCAAGTTTTTTCATTGGCGTACACGGGCAAATCGTGCTTTCTTGCCAGAGCGCCGACTCCTTTAATATGATCGGAATGCTCGTGGGTGATCAGGATCGCGTCCAGCTCCGACCCTTTCACACCCCGCTCCTCCATCAGCTGCTCGATTTTTTTGGCGCTTAGTCCCGCATCCACAAGCACTTTCGACTCGCCGCTATCCACGAGCAGCGAGTTCCCCGTCGAACCGCTCGCCAATATCGTATACCGCATCGTCATCCGAAATCCCCTCTTGTCCCAACTTCTTGTCGCTATCATAACTTTCTACGGCTTCTTCGTCGTGCGCGCCGCAGTCTCCACATCTCCCCGGAAGCCCTGCACGTAGTAGATGTCCCCGTTCTCAAGCGCTACCCGCCATGTAGGGAACGTCGGAAGCGCAGACCATTGCTCCGTCTCGAAAAACTGGCCGTGGTACCCGAGCCGGATATCCGTCACGACGGCACCGTTCTGCAAATATTTTTCCGCCAGCGTCCGGAGCACCGTATGAGCCGAGATCACCTTCTTCTCTTCTTTCCCTTCCGAGCCGGAGTCCACCTCCACGTACGATTGCCGGTATCCGGTCACTACGCCGTTAGTCACGAACAGCTCGAGATTGACGTCGAACAAAGGATATTCCCCTACGAGCTGATTCATCATAAACAGGCCGTCCTTGCTCGTAACCCGGTCGTAGGCGTACGACTCGATTTTCGGGATCGCCCGGTTACCCAAATCTTTCAACGATCCTTTGCTTAGGAATAAGTTATAGCGGATTGGCTCGGCCAGATTGATTTTTTTTCCGTAATTTTCGTCATCTACCCATTTCACTGTGATTTCCCGCATCTTCGGGGTTTCCTTCGGTACGACTGCCGTCATCTTAATTCCCCGGCTGATCATAATCCGGTCCAGCTCCTGGGCAATATCCGCCGATGTTTGCTTCGAATCTCCGATGACGTTCCATTTCCCGATCCACAGCTCGTAACCGAGCAGCAAATTCAGCGCCAGGAAAGACAGTATGAATATCGACTTCGCTCTGCTCCAGTCCATCGCACCCTCACTCGCCCTTCCCGGCTCCGATTATCTTAAAATATCGTACGTCCCGTCACGCAGCTCCACAGCCCATACCGGATTCAGCTCCATAAGCTTATCCCGGACGATCGGCTGGTAAGCCGGTGTTACCGCCACGATCAAATTTCTGCGCGCATACGCGTTCAATAGATCGTCCAGCGCTTTGCCGCCTTCGATCGTCTTGAGCGAGCGCTCCACCTTCGTGTTGTCCAGCATCATCATTGAACGCTCGTAGTTCGCTACGACCCGGTTCTGCAGCACGGTTCGGATCAAGCCGAAATTATCGCTGCGATCGCTGATGATCGGAAAAGAATCGTAATATTGGCGGAACGTGAACTGCTGCCGCCCGACGAGCTGCGACTGTGTGAGGGATTTGGCCATGAAGCTGCCGTTCCATCCGCCATGCTGGTTAATAAACTGTACGGCCGCGTTCAGATTCTCTCTGACGTCGTTGCGGCTGTCGACGGCCGGTATAGGGTCGGTATAGCTCATCCACAGCTGGTCGGGCTTTACTTGCAGCCCTCTTTTTCCGTCCGTATACATTTCCGAACCGTCATTTTTACGAAAATTGCGAGTGTTGCGCGGGTCCACGAACAGCGTCTTCTGCAGCTGGTCGATCGGCATCGTATTTACCGCGATTTTATAGTTCGCAACCTCGAGCGGCTGATCGGGCAAATAAAAGTCGTCCTTGATATGGTACGTGACCAGAAGCTCTCCGAAGCCGACCATTTGCTCGATGTTCTTATTGTTTAGATCGGCCCGCGCCTCATATGTGTTGTAATCGGACTGAAAAAACGTCCTCACTTCGTCGGCATCCCGGTTTACATAAATCCAGATCCGGTTGACGCCTTCCGTATCCAGCGGAAGATCGCCCCTGAGCTGGAATACGCTTTTCAGAATGCTGAACGGAACGCCTCCGCGCTGAAACCGCACCTCCACGCCCGCTTGCTTGTTGCGTATTTCCTCCCAATCCAAGCCGGTTTGAACGACTCCGGACCGCCTGAAGTTATCGAACGTGCGTCCTTTGAGCATTTTCATAATTTCTTTGAAATGCAAATGGTTCGGATACAGAGCCATATGCGTCTGTTTCCCCGTATGAAGCACGATCTGCTCGGGGAAAATGAGTTCCTCGGTCGTCATCTGCGTACCGATCCGATCGGTTTGGACATACTCCGCTTGATTGGTCGGCATTTGGCGTGGTGAGCTGAATATGAGCATATAGCTTTGCAGCAAGCTGGCCAGCACGAGAAACGCGAGAATCGCGGATTTGAACTTCTCGATCATACCGCCTCACCTTCCGTTCTGTGAACCGGCAAGGCAAAAGTGACTCGGGTTCCCTGATTCAGCTCGGAATCGAGCGAAATCGTTCCGCCATGCGCTTTTACTATTTCCCGGGCAATCGATAGCCCGAGTCCCGTTCCGCCCATATTGCGCGACCGGGCTTTATCCACCCGGTAAAACCGGTCGAAAATCCGGGCCAAATCTTTCCTCGGAATTCCGATCCCATTATCCTGCACGGCGATTTCCAACCATTCCTTCTCCGTCTTGCCCGCGCGGATCGCGATCGCTCCCCCTTCCGGAGTATATTTGATCGCATTCGATACGAGGTTATCCAGTACTTGGTCGATTTGATCGCGATCGAGCAAAACGTCTTGTATGCCCGGGTCGACGGCAATCTCGATCGATATTTCCTTCTGATCGAGCTGGAACGAGAACCGGTCGGCCACCTCCTCCAGCATATCGGGCACATACGTCGGAACTCTGCTGATCAACGCTTTGCGCGAATCGAGTCTGGACAAATGCAGCAGATCGTTGACGAGCCGGATCATCCTTTCCGTTTCGTTGCGCATGACGCCGACGAATCGGTGCGCCAGCGTTGGATCCTCGATCGCTCCGTCGTCCAGCGCCTCCAGGTAGCTCTTCATCGTCGTCAGCGGCGTACGCAGCTCGTGCGATACGTTGGCGACGAACTCGCGCCGCGCATTCTCAAGCTGCTCCTGCTCGGTGATATCGTGCAGCATGGCGATCGTTCCCGTTATCCCTTCGCCTCTCCGATGAATCGGGGTAAAGACGACTCTCAGCGTTACGAAATCCCCCTCTTCCTCATTCGCTATCTGAATCGTTGCAGTTTGATGCTCGCCCTGCACGTATTGCCCGATCTTCTCCTCCCCGATACCCAGTACTTCCGATACGTTGCGGTCCGTAATGTCCTCGTTGCCGATCCGAAGCATCTGCTTGGCCTGACGGTTTACGACGATGATCGTACCTTGATCGTCCGTGGCGATGACACCGTCGTTCATATTCGCGAGAACCGAAGCGAGCTTTTCCCTCTCTTCTTCGTTCAACGACAACGCTTCCTTCAACCGGTTCGTCATGTGGTTGAACGCATTGCCAAGCTGCCCGATCTCGTCCGGCCCTTTCACCGAAACTTGCTGATTGAAATTGCCGTCCGCCATCGCAGACGCCTGCCTCGTTATTTCCTTGATCGGATTCGTGATCGTATGCGAGATAATGACACCCAGGAACACGGTCAACGCAAGAGCAATTCCGGTCCCGGACAGAAATATTTTGTTAATCCGATTCATCGTCCCGTACAGAGACTCCATCGATGCCACGATATAGACGGCACCCAGCACCTTGGCCCCTTCGCTGACCGGCTGAGCTACCACTTTACGCCGGTGGCCGTCGCTGTCGATCGTTTCGGACTGGATATCCTTAATCCCCTGCAGCGCGGAAACGACTTCGGCCTGCGTGTTCTTTTGCCCGATCAGCGATGCTTTGCTTTGCACGGAAGTGGTCAGTACGAGTCCGTTCGCATCAATGATCTGGATTTCCGCGTCGCTTATGTTGAATAGATTGTTGACGATTTCGTTTAGATCGGCGTACGATTTTTTCCCTTCCACAGACGGCCCGGCATCTTGGCTCGCGATCAAATACGGCTCGGAGAAATTGGCGAGCAAATACGCCTGCTTGTTCAACGAATCGGTGAAATTATCGATAAACGACCGTTCCATCGTGCGGACGAAATAGACGCCGATCAGCTGCATCGCCATCAGAATGAGCAGCACATAGATGATGATGATTTTGCTTTGAATCGTTTGGAAGAGACGCATTTCCTTCAATTCAAGCGCCTCCCGCCTTCGGGTTGCGCATCGTATACCCGAGCCCGCGGCGCGTCATAATGTATTCCGGGCGGCTCGGATCGTCTTCGATCTTCTCCCGCAGGCGACGGATGGTCACATCGACCGTTCGGACGTCCCCCAAATATTCGAACCCCCACACCGCTTGCAGTAAATGCTCCCGCGTCATAACCCTGCCGCTGTTTTTGGCCATGTAATAGACCAGTTCATATTCCCGATGCGTCAGGTCAAGCGTCTGGCCGTCCTTGTATACCAAATACATATCGGTATCGATCGTGAGCCGGTGAAGGCGCAATCCGGCCGGCTCGGCCGCTTCCTGCTGGCTTTGGGCGGCTTTGCTCTGCCGGCGCAAATGCGCTTTCACCCGTGCCAGCAGCTCCCTCGTACCGAACGGCTTCGTCACGTAGTCGTCTGCACCGAGCTCCAGCCCGAGTACCTTGTCCACCTCGGAATCTTTGGCCGTAAGCATAATGATCGGAGTATCCTTCTTGGCGCGCACTTCACGGCATACGTCCATGCCGTCCTTCACCGGGAGCATGATGTCGAGCAGAATGAGATCCGGATCCTCGGAGAAGGCGAGCTCCACCGCCGCACCGCCGTCAAATGCGCATACGACCTGATAGCCTTCCTTCTCCAGGTTGAATTTCAATATTTCCGCGATCGGTAGTTCGTCGTCCACGACCAATATTTTTCCGTACATTCGCCTTCACCGCCCCTTTTCGTTTCTTTCCTCTATATTACCATACATGGCGTTTCAAATCGCAATGAATCGGGTAATAGTAAAATATCCCTGGAAAATATTGCAGGGAGAAGAAAGAGGCGTGAGGCCGAATTTTCGTTCAGCTCCACACCTCTGCAACCTTTGATGGGTTTCATTCGTATAGTAAGAAGAATTAACGCGACAAAAACTTCAGTGGGTTTTCGGCAACGCCGTTGCGCTGGATTTCGAAGTGCAGGTGGACGCCGGTCGAATCGCCGGTGCTGCCCATCACGCCGATTTTCTCGCCCTTCTCGACGATTTTGCCTTTGGTCGTTTCGATTTTGCTCAGATGACCGTACACGGTGACGTATCCGTTCTTATGATCGACGACAACCTTGTTGCCATAACCGTCGCCTTTGTCTCCCGTATACGTCACTACGCCGTTGTCGGCAACGATAATGTTGCGGTTTCCTGTAATGTCTACGCCTTTGTGCATTTTGCCCCAACGCATACCGAAGTAATCCGACAGCTTGGCGCCGACGACCGGCCAGATGAACTTGCCGCTGCCCTCGCCGAGAATAACCTTCGTGCCCTTCTTGGCGTATTCCGGTACCGGCTGTTCGATGATTTCCTCATCAACCAGCTCCTGGTCCATCATATAGCCGTTCGCTTTCGTCACGAGGAACGTTACTTTCTTCATGCCGTTTTTGCCGGGCTTGATCGTTTGGATTTGACCGGCCCGCATCGTATCGTCCTTCTCGTAGATGATCTCGTGCTGCATTTCCTGGTTCTCGACTACCTTCTCCACCGTCTTCACAGTAAGCGCCGGCTTCAGCATCGTAACGTCGAGTACATCGCCTATTTTGATTTTATCGTCTTGGATCCACGGATTTTTCTCATAAATGAGCTGCTTGGAGATGCCTAATTTCTTGGCGATGCATCCGACGCAGTCTCCCTTGACGACCGTATACTTGCTGGGGGCGACATCTCCGGTTTCCAATTTCACGACCAAGTCATCCGGTTTCGCGATGTCTTCCGGCTTAATCTCGGTAATGTTCAAGTCGATCTTCTCCATAAAATCGACCGATTGGATGACCGACTCCCCGACTTGCGGTTCGGGAGCTGTCGACAACACGGATACGCGTCCGTCTTTTTTCTGAGGAGCGTATTTCCCTTTGATCCGGCTCAGCACGTCTTCCGCCGTCTCTTTATCCTTCACAATACCGACCAGCTTGTCATTTACGACCATCTGCACGCCGACGGCATGCGCCTTCAACATTCCATCCAGATTGGAAAGCGCGGCATCGTTATCGCTTTGGATTTTGTAAGCCTTTTCAGCTTTATAGGCGACCTCATCCGAATTTAGCACCATATGTACATTCGGGTTATCCTCTTCGAGCTGCTTTACTTTGCCTATAATGTATTCTTCGACAATTTTCGGATCGCTGACCGTACCGGCCAGTTGATTGCCGACATATACGTGATACACCTCATAGGTGTGCAGCTGAACGTATTCATTGCCGCCGACTGAAATGGAAGCTAACAATCCCAAGGCGCCTACGCCTTGCAACAAGCGAAGTTTATACGTCCGGAGCAGCGACTCTGTGCGATGTAGAGGCCGTCGTTCCCTTATTTTTTCAGTCAAGCTTTCGTATTGAGCCTTGGAGAACATGCGCTTCGTCTTCTCAAGCGCGGCCATGACCCAATCTTTACCCTTGAATGACTTCATGAGATTCTCCTTACATTGGTTTTTTACGAAACTTGGCAACATTCGGCAACAAAAGCCGACACCAATGTTTTTACTTTACCACAGACCGTCTATCAGTTTCAACTTTCTGTGGGTAAAGGCAGTAGAGAGGACCGTGAAGGCAGGCGGCATCTACAACGAACGGAATTGGGCGCTATCGGATCAACTGGCATTTCTAGTATTTGTTCACAATATCCATCAATTTTGCAACTTGCTCCGGCTGCAAGTATCGTTCCACGATCTTCTCGATTTCCGTAAGCTCCGTAGCTGTGAGACCGTCCTCGAGTTTTGTCGATATGTGCTGAAGCTCATCTTGCGGCAGTTGAGAAATGAGCATCGAAAAAACGGTAACCTTATCTTCCTCCGAAAGCATTTCGCGTTTCTTCTGGAATTGTTCGGCACTGATCACCACTTTATCTTTTCCCCGGCCCTCCTCCGTACCGGTCTGCGACCAAGCGGCAACGGCCTCGTCTTGCGGAGGTGTAACACCTGTGCTGGAATCGGGCTGCGGCGCCCTCTCCTTTCCTTTTTGCGGCGTACCCCCTTGATCTACTATATTCGACCCGTTCCACAAATTTGCAACAAATTCGGTAAGATCAATCTGATTTATCGGCAATACGGCTTCATAGGACTTCAACATTTGCTGTACATACGCATGCATGACATAAAAAGTAGTTGCTGCGGATACGATTGCGACTAGTAACACGGTTGCGATCATTTTGCTTAGCCAGCTTAAAAATTTCATGCTTCCGTTCCCACCTTCTGACGATTAGGAGCTTTAACGGAATTACCGCCCTGACTGACGACCAGAAACGTTATTCCGTTAAAGTTCCCTAGCGTTCCTTGTATCACCAGTATTGACGGAAACGGGGAGCTTGAAACCGGAACAAAAGAAAAACGAACTAACCCCACATAGTGAAGCCTAAGCTCCGGTGCTTATCCAGATACCTTGCGGGGACCCTGAAATTTATAATGGTATACGAAAAAAAGCCGCCTTTCACGACCTGTGGCCGTAAAAGCGCGGCTTGCTTCTTTAATTTAGGATTACGCGTATACCGGGCGGACGAGATTCGTCTGCTCGCGGTTGCGGCCTACGGAGAAGATCGAGATCGGAATCCCGCTCAGCTGGGAGACGCGCTCCACATAATGTCTTGCCGCTTCCGGAAGGTCCTCGAGCGATCTTGCGCCGGAGATGTCTTCGTTCCAGCCCGGCAGCTCTTCGTATACGGCTTTGCATTCGGACAGCATTTTCAGGCTGGCCGGGTAATAATCGATCTTTTCCCCGCGATACTCGTAATGGGTACAAATTTTGACCGTGTCCAGTCCGGAGAGCACGTCGATCGAATTGAGCGACAAGCCGGTAATCCCGCTGACACGTCTTGCGTGCCGAACGACGACACTGTCGAACCAGCCGACGCGGCGCGGACGGCCGGTTGTCGTACCGTATTCGTTGCCTTTCTCGCGGATCCAATCGCCCGTCTCATTATTCAACTCGGTCGGGAACGGACCGTCGCCTACGCGCGTCGTGTACGCCTTGGCAACGCCGATAATTTGGTGGATTTTGGTCGGACCTACGCCCGAACCGATACATACGCCGCCCGCCGTCGGGTTGGACGAAGTAACGAACGGATACGTGCCTTGGTCGATGTCGAGCATAACGCCTTGCGCGCCTTCGAACAATACCCGTTTGCCTTGATCGATTGCATCGTTCAGAACTACCGAAGTGTCCGTTACATAACGGCGCAGCACTTCCGCGTAGCCCAAATATTCGGTAAGAATCGAATCGGCGTCAAGCCCTTTACCGCCGTATACTTGCTCGATCAGCGTATTCTTCTCCGCTACGAGGTGGCGCAGCTTACGCTCGAACTCTTCCGCGTCCATCAGGTCCGCGATGCGAATGCCGTTGCGGGCGGCCTTGTCCATATAGCACGGACCGATCCCTTTGCGCGTCGTCCCGATCTTGTTGGCGCCTTTGCGGTCTTCATCCAACCCGTCGAGCAGCAGATGATACGGCATAATCACGTGAGCGCGGTCGCTGACCTTCAGGTTGTCCGTAGAGAAGCCGTTCTCGTGAATGTAGTTGATTTCTTCGATCAGCGCGGCCGGGTTGATAACCATACCGTTGCCGATCACGCAAATTTTATTCGTATAGAAAATTCCGGATGGAATCAAATGCAGCTTGTACTTCTTGTCCTGGATCAAAATCGTATGTCCGGCGTTGTTCCCGCCTTGATATCGAGCGACTACTTCAGCCGATTCGGCCAAAAAGTCGGTAATTTTGCCTTTTCCTTCATCGCCCCATTGGGATCCGACTACAACTACGGTTGACATGCGCATACCCCCAGTTATGGTGTGACGACACACCGAGATCACCGCAATGCAATAGCGAAGGCGGCAGTTTCAGTGTAGCAGTCCTCCTATGTAATGTCAATGAAAAACGAACAATTACACGGATGACCGTATAATTGTTCGGAAATTATTCATATACCTATGAATCCGCCAAAAGTGAAGCCATTTTTCAAAGCTTATAGCCAGGTCAGCCCGCTCCGGCGGCAGCCTCCTGATGCGTGCGGTCCAGACTGACGAACTTGTTGTAGTTTTTCAGAAAGGCGAGCTCCACCGTTCCGACCGGGCCGTTCCGCTGCTTGGCAATAATGATTTCGATAATATTTTTCTTCTCGGACTCTTTGTCGTAGTAGTCGTCGCGGTACAGAAACGCCACGATGTCGGCATCCTGCTCGATCGATCCCGATTCCCGCAAGTCCGACATCATCGGCCGCTTGTCCTGCCGCTGCTCTACGCCCCGGCTAAGCTGCGACAGCGCGATGACCGGCACATTCAGCTCACGCGCGATCTGCTTCAGTGTCCGGGATATTTCCGATACTTCCTGCTGCCGGTTCTCGCCGGCCTTGCCCCGGCCTTGAATAAGCTGCAAGTAGTCGATCAAGATCATGCCGAGACCTTTCTCTTGCTTCAGCCGGCGGCACTTGGCCCGAATATCGGCTACGGTTACGGACGGAGAATCGTCAATATAAATGTTCGCTTCGGACAGCGTACCGATCGCCATCGTCAGCTTCTCCCAATCATCGCCTTCCAGATGACCGGTACGCATCCGTGTCGCATCGACGTTCGCCTCCGCGCATATCATCCGCTGGACGAGCTGCGCGGCGCCCATCTCGAGACTGAAGATGGCTACCGTCTCCTTCGCCCTTACGCCGACATTTTGGGCGATATTCAGCGAGAACGCCGTCTTCCCTACGGATGGGCGCGCCGCTACGATAATTAAGTCGGACCTTTGGAAGCCGGACGTCATCCGGTCCAGATCCGGAAAGCCGGACGGAATTCCGCTCGCCCCGCCTTTATTGCTGTATAGAAACTCGACCTTCTCGAACACTTCCATCAGCACATCGCGAATGGATATGAACCCGCTGCCCGACTGGCGCTGCGAAATTTCCAGAATTCGCTTCTCCGCATCGCCAAGCAAGCTGCTTACATCGTCTTCGCCGGCATATCCGCTCGATACGATTTGCGTCGCCGTACGGATCAGTCTGCGAAGCATCGACTTCTCTTCCACGATTTGCGCGTAATAGTCCACGTTCGCCGCAGTCGGTACCGCATTGGCCAATTGGCTCAAATAGCTGACGCCGCCGATATCCTCCAGCTGCTGATTGTCCTGCAGCCTGGCGGTCAGCGTAATCAGATCGATCGGCTCGTTCTGCTGCGCGAGCTCCAGCATGGCACCAAATATATGTTGGTGAGATGTTCGGTAGAAGTCGTCGCTGCCGACCCGCTCCATGACCGTGATCAGCGAGTCGCTTTCGAGCAGGATCGCTCCGAGTACCGCTTGCTCCGCCTCCAGGTTTTGGGGCGGAATGCGGTTTTCGAGTAACTGTTCCCCGTTCATGCCAGACTCCTTCTTTCGCGGAAGCCGCTCATTCTTCCGACACTTGAACCCGAAGCTCGGCCGTTACTTCCGGATACAGCTTCACTTTCACGGTCGTCGTTCCGAGGGAACGGATCGCATCGTTCATTTCGATTTTGCGCTTGTCGAGATGGATGCCTTTCTTCTCCAGCTCCTCCGCGATCTGCTTGCTCGTAATCGAACCGAACAATCTGCCGCCTTCGCCGGCTTTCGACTTGATGACGACGATCATTTCGCCCAGCTTGGCAGCAAGCTCTTGAGCATCCGCCTTTTCCTTATCTTTGCGCTTCGCTTCCGATTGCTTCTGATGCTCCAGCTGCTTGACGTTCCCTTCGGAAGCCGCGGCTACAAGCCCTTTCGGCAGCAAAAAGTTGCGGACGTATCCTTCCGACAAATCTTTGACTTCTCCCTTTTTCCCCTGGCCCTTCACGTCTTTCAGAAAAATCACTTTCATTCGAACAGCCCCTCCTCTTCATTCATCTGCTTCAAAACCTGCTTCAGCTTCGCGAGCGCATCGTCCACGGTTCCTTCCAGCTGCGTCGCAGCGTTGGTCAAATGACCGCCGCCTCCGAGCCGTTCCATAACGACCTGGACATTGATCTGCCCAAGCGAGCGGGCGCTAATGCCGATCAACCCGTCGGTTCGCTCGCTGACTACGAATGAAGCCATAATATCCGTCATATTGATAAGCGTATCGGCTACTTGCGCAATTAGCAATTGGGAATATTTGCGCCCCGCTGCCGTCGCCGCCACCGCAATATGGTCGTACATGATTTCCGCGTGCTTGATTACTTCGGCCTTGCGGATATACTGCTCCAGGTCCTCTTTCAGCATGCGCTGGATGAGCGCGGAATCGGCCCCGTTGCGCCGCAGGAACGAAGCCGCTTCGAACGTTCGCGCGCCGGTGCGGAGCGAGAAGCTTTTCGTGTCGACTACAATACCCGCCAGTAACGACGTCGCCTCCAGCACATCCATCGACAGCCGGTCGTGGAAATATTGCAGCAGCTCGGTTACAAGCTCGCACGTAGACGACGCATACGGCTCCATATAGACGAGCGTGGCATCATTAAGAAATTCCTCGCTTCGCCGATGATGGTCGATCACCATGATGCGGTGCGTTTGCTGCAGAAGCCTCGGTTCGGCGACCATCGATGCTTTATGCGTATCGACTACGACCGCCAAACTTCGCGGTGTCGTAATCTGCATCGCCTGCTCCGGTGTAATGAACCATTTGTGCAGCTTCTCTTCCTCTCTGATCGCTTCCATCAGCTTCAAGATGGACGGGTTCATCCCTTCCAGGACGATATACCCTTCTTTCTGGCTGACTTGGACGGCCTTTAGTACCCCTATAGCGGCTCCGATCGCGTCCATATCGGGAATACGGTGACCCATGATGACCACTTTGTCGCTATCGCGAATCAAATCCCTCAGCGCGTGTGAAATGACCCGTGCCCTTACGCGCGTACGCTTCTCCACTGCATTCGATCGCCCGCCGTAGAACGACAGCCGCTGTCCGACTTTAACCGCCGCCTGGTCGCCGCCGCGTCCGAGCGACATGTCCAGACTCGTTTGCGCCAGCTGCCCGAGCTCGATCAGACTTTCCGACCCCGCGCCTACCCCGATGCTTAGCGTAAGCGGCAGCTTGTATTCGATCGTCAGATCGCGTACGTCGTCCAGCACTTCGAACCGCGTTTGCTCCAGCTGCTTGAGCGATTTGTTATTCATGAAAATGAGGAACCGGTCGGAAGCGGTACGACGAAGGTAAACGCCATACTTTTGGGCCCATCCGGTCAGCTCGCCCGTCACCTTCGCCAGCATGACGCTGCGGCTCTGGTCATCCATTCCTTGTGTAGCTTCGTCCAGATTGTCCAGCATGACGATGCCGATCGCGATTTTTTCTTCCTCGTACTTTTTGGACAACGCCTTATGCGCCGTTACGTCCTGGAAGTACAGAAGACGATGCTCGGCCTTCACCTGCACCTGGTAAATCTGTTTGCCGATCGTAAGTTCGAGCTTGCTTTCTTTATCGTCCTTGCCCTTCAAACCCGGTAATATCTCGTGCAGCGGTTCCCCGATCACCGATTCGCGTTCCAGCATTTTGCCGACGAAACCGTTATGCCACTCGATCATCCGCTCTTCGTCGTAGAGGACGATGCCGATCGGCAGCTCGTTGAACACTTCATTGCCCGCTTTCTTGATCCGATGCGACAACGTCCCGACATATTGATTCAATCCTTTGCGGAAAGCCCTCTCCGCAGCCAGCGTGTAATAAGCCAGCACTCCCCCGATCACGAGACCCGCGGCACCGAGCACCCACTCATAAAAGAAGAGCGCGATCGACAGAAGAAGGATCGCGATCGACGACCAATAAATATGAAGTCCGTGCCATCGATTCAACAAAAACTTCGGCATACGGCTCGCTCCTAAACTTCTATGATTTCTTCAACTTGCCTCGGATCGGGAAAGCGACGTCAAACAAGCCGAGTAAAGTAAGCAGCTGCATAAATCCCGGCAGAAACGGCATCAGCAGCATCGATACGATCACAAGCGTAACAGGCGCCGCTCTGGCCCATCCCCTTGCCTCGGCGAGGAAGAAGAAGAATCCGAACGCCTGGATCGCAAAGGCGAACATAAGGAGCGGAATGACGTTAAGCAGCACCATCGCAATCAGCGAACCGTTCACTTCGGTGAAAATGAAGCTTAGCACCAGCGCGATCAAATAATACCAGACGAACGACTTCGGAAGCATCCACTCTTTGGCCGGCTTCATGCCCGGAATCGACTCCCCGCTGCGGTTAAGCACCTTCCGCGCCAACCAGTGGGTTACGACACTGTAATAGAACGACAAGCCGATCAAATACAACGGCAGCAGTTGAATCATCATCTCGATCACTTGCTCGATCAAGTTAGCCGGCAGCATTTGTTTGAACTCGGACGGGAACGTATCCAGACTGCCTCTGACGAATTCCCGCATCTCATCCGTGACATGGACCCCGAACAGCGTAAGGAGCAGCAGAAACAGAAGCAGCTGCGCCAGAAGCGCCACAGACCCGCCCGTGATGACCGAACGCGCCGATGCCTTCCTCCGGTACATGATTCCCATCACGATGCTAGGAATAAGAAGAAACAACGAGAAAATCGAGGCGATCGTGCCCAAAATACCCGCTCCGAATGCCGCGGTCAGGGCATAAACGACCAACAGTGACAGTACATAATAAAGAACAAATCGTTTCGTGTCCAATTTGACAAATAAATAGACCACCGGAATCATGGCCAAACTGATCGCCACCATGATCAATGGAGTAAAAATGAGCAGGAGCAGCACCACAAGAATGAGGCTCCAAAGCAAAGCCTGCTTGTTTACCAAAACGTCACCTCTTAATGAATCAGGTTGTTCCGATTCCGATTCCGCAGCTCCCAGACAACGGCTCCATTTGTTCGGCTATGATACAAATTATAGCACAAACGACAGGGACTGTCCCGTCCGCCGGACTGCCGCAAAAAACACGATTTTCCAGTTATCGTAAAGAAGGTGAATCCCCCGGCGAAAGCGAATTGTTTGTACAAAAGATTGATATGATTACGGGAGGGACACCCTTGAACAAACGACTGTTCTCCTTTGTTTTGACTTTCTGCCTGCTGCTTGCCCTCGTTGCGCCAACTGCCCTGGCTGCCGACGCCGGCTCCCCGTCCACGGAAAAATATGTTGTCTTCGGCGATTCCCTCGCGATCGGATTCGAGCCGGGGATGACAACGGCCTCCGTGCCTTACGGCTATTCCGATCGCCTGTACGAGCAAGCGCTTCTGCACGGTCGTGCCACCGCGACAAATTATGGAATCGGAGGGCTGACCAGTACCGGCCTGAAGACGATGCTGCAAGCAGTCGTCGATGGCAAGAAAGTGAGCGGCGCCGACATTCAGCCGAAGCTGCCCGATCCGCGGGCCGATCAAGTCGTTAGCGATATGCCGAAAATAAAGGCGGATATTGCGGCTGCCACCTTGATCACCATTACAATCGGCGGCAACGATATCGGCACGAGCATCGTAACGGAGCTCGCCACGATGGACGACGCCGGGCTTGCTGCATTCTCCGCCAATTGGATGAAAACCTATACCGATAATTTGACCTCCGTACTCCAAAACATATTCACGATCAACAAAAACGTCCGCGTCTATGTAGCCGACCAATACTCTCCGATCCCGGCCGTAATGAAGACCGAGTACCCGAAGGCGCAGAAACTGAAAGATCAGTTCACGGCGACGTTGAAGCAGGTCGAGCAGTCGTTCCGCAAAAACAACTTCAATGTAACTGCCGTTCCCGTAGCCGCGGCTTTCGTAGGCAACGAAGGCTTGTACTCGCATATAGCGGTTCGTGACATTCATCCGAACCAAAGCGGCTACGAAAAAATGGCCGAAATTTTCGCGAAATCGATCTGGGGCGAATACCGGAGCAATATGGCCAAAACCGATCCGATTACGGTCGTCGTAGGTGGACGCACGATCGATACGGTGCATTTGCCGGCGTTGATCCAAGACAGTACGTTCGTGCCGCTTCGCGAGTATTCGGAAGGACTCGGAGCAACCGTCGAATGGGAAGACTCGACCAAGACAGCTACCGTCCGCTACAAAGGCAAAAGCGTCGCTCTCACGATCGACTCGACTACGATAGTCATTAATGGCGTTCCGAAGCAGATCGAGTCCGCGCCTCCCCATTCCCACGAAAGCGCCGGAGAGACGAAAACATACATTCCTCTTCGCCTGATGGCCGAAGGGCTCGGCTTCGACGTGCAATACGTCGGGCAGAGCCGGACCGCGTACATTAATCCGTAAAATGCAACAGGCCACCCGAACCGGGTGGCCTTCTACGTTATATCCAATTTCTCATCTCGCTTCCATCAGTTCGCGCATCCGTTTGCGCGCTCGGTGTACTAACGTTTTGATCGCATTTTCCGTAACCCCGATATGTTCCGCGATTTCCTTGTAACTGAGCCCCCGCTGTATGAGCATTAAGAGCACCTGGCGGTCTCTCGGCTTCAGCTCGTTCAGAGCCTGCCTTATTTCCATCCGCAGCTCGGCTCCTACGGCCGCCCCTTCGGGCGATATATCCAGTACCGGCATGTCGGGTATCGACTCTAGCGGTACATGAACCGATCTCCGTTTTTTGCGCCATTGGTCGACGAACAAATGATAGCCCGTTTTGAACAGCCATGCCTTCGCGGTTTCCGGCTGAACCCGCTTCTCGTACATGCGAACGAATGTTTCTTGAGCCAAATCGGCGGCGTCGCTATCATTTCCCGTTCTGCGTGCCAAATAGCGGTACAGGGGTACTTGGTATTGCTTATATACATGTTGGAACATTTGTTCTTCAGCTTGTGTCATATCCGGTCCAGCCTCTTTCATCTTCTCTTAGTAGGTACGCCTTAATTGTACAGCGCAAACCTTAAGGAGAATGAGCCGTAATTCTTAACTTTCTCTTAATTACGTAACCTGCCTAATGAAAAAGAAAAGACAGGGCGTGTCCGCCCTGCCTCTTTATTGCTTATTGGAGCTCTACTCCGTCGTATACGGCAGCAAAGCGATTTGACGAGAGCGTTTGATGGCAATCGTCAGCATCCGCTGATATTTCGCGGAAGTGCCAGTGACACGGCGAGGCAAGATTTTGCCACGCTCGCTGATGAATTTCTTCAGCGTTTCGATGTCTTTATAGTCAATGTGAGTGATTTTGTTAGCTGTGAAGTAACAAACTTTGCGGCGCTTGTTGCGTCCGCCTTTTTTGGAGAACTTGCGTTCGCCGCGGTCTTCTCCACCCTCACGTCTGTTGTTCATGCGAGATTCATTCCTTTCTGCCTAGAATGGCAAATCATCATCGGAAATATCGATGGGTTTTCCGTCGTCTGAGAACGGATCCTGATTGTCCCGAGCTCCGCCGTATCGGTTGCCGCCGCCGTTTCCTCCACCGCTTCCACCGCTATTGCCGCCGCCGCTGCTTCCGCCACCGCCGAACTCGTCACGGTTCGCTCCGCTGTTCGCCGATTCCAGGAATCGCACGTTGTCGGCTATCACTTCGGTCACGTATACCCGCTTGCCTTCGTTGTTGTCGTAGTTGCGTACTTGAATCCGGCCTTCCACTGCGGTCAATCGGCCTTTGCGCAAGTAATTCGCGCAAGTTTCCGCCAATTGGCGCCAGGTCACTACCGGGATAAAGTCGGCTTCACGCTGGTTTTGCTGGTTCGAGAACGGTCGGTCCACCGCAATCGTGAACTGCGTAACGGCTACGCCTGCCGGCGTGTACCGCAGCTCCGGATCGCGCGTAAGCCTGCCGATCAGAATAACACGGTTCAACAATCGAAATCCCTCCCTAACGATCGACTACATCACATACATGCAACGATTAAGCTACGTCTTTGACGATCAGGTAACGAATGATTTCGTCGGAAATCTTCATTACGCGGTCAAGCTCCGTAATGACTTCGGAACCCGCGTTGAAATGCACCAACACGTAAATCCCGTCGCGGAACTTGTTGATCTCATACGCAAGACGGCGCTTGCCCATTACGTCATGCTTTGTAATTTCGCCACCGTTGTTGATGATGCCTTGGAATTTCTCGATCGTCGCTTGAACAGCCTCTTGCTCGATGTCAGAGCGAATGATGTACATCACTTCGTATTTGCGCATGAATATTCACCTCCCTTTGGACTTAGCGGCTTCCGGGTTGCCGGAAGCAAGGAGCGGGCTTTGCTGTCAAAACTCGCACCATATAACTATATCAAAACAAACCGGGCAACACAAGCGAAACGGCCGGTTATTTTGAAAGAACTCATTTGCAAAAAATGGACTTCAGCTCCGGGCATGTTTTGGTGCCCGCTTATGCAATCTAAAGGAAGTATCGCCATTCAACCTTGGCCGGGAGGTGACACTATGGGAGAACAAACCGAGTTTAAGCCAGGCGCTAAAGCGCCGAACAGCGGAACCTACATCGAGATCGGCGAGAACGATTTCCATATGGGCATCACGAATCCGAAACAAATTCATCTGGAGCAAGGCGAGAAATTCCCGGAGACAACGAATAAGGACCGCAAATGGACGAAGAAAGGAAACGACTGACTTTTGGTATCCGCAAGCCTTTCTCTTGGCGAGAAGGCTTGTTTTCTTTCGAACTGCTTACAATCCTACTGCGCTCATTTTCTAAGTTGTTGACCCAAGTAACTCCCGTCGAGTAAAAATATCCCGAATCGCCAAAGACAGCGCTTTATACTTGCCCCGACTTCGTCCGAGCGGTTCATTATAAAATGTTCAAAATAATAAGTAAGGTCTTGAATGATACTAGATTTATTGACGTATTTCACATTAACTATTACTTTTAGAGTATGACTTAGGGAAAAGGGACACGGGATGGGTTCCATGCAAATCGACCGTTGTCGCCATTCTGGATACATTAAATCAGTTTGCCAAAGAAAAAGAATATCGAGAGTACATTCCACGACATCATGGAATACTTCACCGACAGCAACAAGTAGTTCCTTACTGTTGCTTTTTTTAACGTTATCCACATGTGGATAACTTCATATTTAGTTGCGGTTTAGTCACTTACACACATGTGAATATATAATAAAAAAACCGCTAGAGCTCATTGAATGAACAGCGGTTTTTTTATTTATAAATAATGCCGAGCAAACAAAAAAACGACTCATCTCTGAGCCGTTCGCTTCGTATGTATGGCGGAAAGGGTGGGATTCGAACCCACGCACGCCTTGCGACGCCTAGCTGATTTCGAGTCAGCCCCCTTGGGCCTCTTGGGTACCTTTCCGTGTTGGCCCGCCTCTAAAAAATGAGGACAAGAAGAATTATAGCACACTATCCTATAATTCCGCAAGGGGTTTTGTCCATTCACATTCAATTCTTTTTATGGCGCTTCCGTGTCGTTTAGTTCGTCCACCGGCGAGGCCGATTTCAGCACTTTTTTCATTTTTTTCTCGAATTCCGCACGAGGGATTAGTACGCTATGCTTGCAATGCACACATTTGATTCGAATATCCATGCCCATGCGAATGATTTCCCATTCGTTCGTTCCGCAGGGATGCGGTTTTTTCATTTGCACGACGTCTCCGAGATCGAATTTCTTTTTCTCCAACCGGTTCCCTCCGTTCTTCGTTCCGTCAGCCTATTTTCTTAAAGCCGAGCTGGTCCAACGCCTTCATCAATTCTACATTGAGCGCTCTCATCACTTCCGCTTGGGCGTTAGGACGGCATTCCGCCGATATACGCAGCGTTACATCCGTATTGGTCACCGTTTGCACTCCTAGCACGCTCGGCTCCTTCACAATAAGATCGCTGCTCTCATAGACGCGCCGAACCGTCTCCTTAGTCGCCTGCAGCGCCTTCTCCAGGTCCGCTTCATAGGCTACGGTCACATCGACCACAGCCAACGAATTATGGCTCGAGAAGTTCGTTACTTGCGTTATAAGCCCATTCGGGATGATATGAACTTCTCCCGTCCAATTGCGGATACGGGTTACGCGAATGCCGATTTCTTCGACCGTACCTTTGAAATTCCCAGTCTGAATAACGTCTCCTACCGCAAACTGATCCTCGAAAATAATAAAAAATCCGGTTATCACATCTTTAACCAAGCTCTGAGCTCCGAATCCGATCGCAAGCCCGAGCACTCCGGCGCCGGCTAAGATCGGGCCCAAGTTAAATCCGAATTGAGACAATATCAATATGATGACAAAGAAACTGACCGTTGAAGAAACTAAGCTCCCGATTAACTTTCCGATTGTTTTCGTTCTTCTCGGATCGAACTTGAGAGGGCTCTTCTCTCGCTCCTGCACCATATGCGCAACAGCCCGTCTTGTAATCGCATTGACGATACGTCCCATAATATAAATGACGGCTACTTTGATTAAGATCGTTAACCATGTCGTCCAATTATCCGGATTAATAATATAGTCCCACGTATTTTGTTTAAATTGAACCCATCCGCTTACATCCAGCAGCATGGTTATGGCTTTATGTTTATCCAACGTTTCCCCTCCCGATTCAAGCTAACGCGATCTTAACGTAACCGCCGTTTAATTTTCTGAAAATTCCGCGAATTTCTACTTTTTCGTCTCGTATTATGCTTGCCACGGTATCCAACTGCTCCGCGGGAAAATCGATCGATAAGGCACAGCCTGCCGTTATTTCTTTCGGCGTCGGCCGTATATCGATTTCCACATCCGCATATTCAAGCAGCATCTCCGTTCTCAACGCCTGCTGGGTTGAATCGAATGCTATCAGCAACGTTTCTTCCATCTCAAACCCCCGCCTTACAAACTAAGTCGACACTTCAGCTTCTTATACGGTCCAAATGTTTCCGATTCTCTCTTTTGCACACGTATAAATAGGATCTCTTTTTCGTATACTAGTAGAAAACAAGAAATCGACCAACATGAACGACAACGTAACATTAACAAGCTCTGGGAGGAACGTCCATGAAGTTTTCGCTCGGTTTATTCAATAAAAACGATCCCGCTTCTTACCGATTCAATTACAGCGACCCGGATGTCGTAGATTCCTTGACCCAGCGTTTGTATCAATATTTCGCCCAAGTTCCTGCCCGTCAACAAATCGTATTCGTATGTATCGGCACAGACCGATCGACCGGCGATTCGCTTGGACCGCTAATCGGCACTCACCTGCAAAAGCATCACTACAGCGGACTGCATTTATTCGGCACGCTGGACGAGCCGGTACATGCGATGAATTTGAACGAATCGATATCGGAAATCGAACGTTTGTATGATTCCCCATTTGTAGTCGCAATCGATGCATGCCTTGGCCAAGTTTCCAGTGTCGGATGCATAACAGTAGCCGACGGTCCGGTCAAGCCGGGAGCTGGTGTGCAAAAAGAACTTCCTCCCCTTGGCAATATGCATGTAACGGGGATTGTCAACGTCGGCGGCTTCATGGAATATTTTGTGCTGCAAAATACAAGACTGAGTGTCGTCATGAGAATGTCAGAAATTATTTCTCGCTCCATATTCCGCTCTCTTATGCTAGCGAGACGCATTACTTCGGCTCAGGCTGAGCACATTGATTGATTGCCTCTTCCTCCTCCGGTGACAGCCTGTAGTCGGATTTTCCTCTTGCGATCGGTTTAGCATACATATACGTTTCATTGCGGCTATGGATCCCGGTCAATACGACTCCATCCTGCTGTTCGCTCAGTAAGGCGACGGAAAAGCTCATGTTCGATCCCGAATCGCCAAAAGCATTGAATCGCTTTACTCCAACTCGCGAGTTCATCGTCTTCATCGCAGATTCCATCGCATTCAATCGGACATCTTGCGCTTCCGTTCTAGCAGCCGCCAGCTCTACATTTTCCTTTAGCTGTGTCAATACTTGCTCTAGGTCGGTGACGTTCATACTGTCCATCATTTTGACATACGTCTTTCTAAGCCTATTCAGCTTAACCCACAATGCAAGAATTGCAATGCCTAGTACAATAATAACGAACAGTGCGATTATAAGTAAATAGGTCGGTTCGAGCAACAATTCCACCCATTCGTTCACGCTCGGTTTTTCCTTTCTTCCTCTGTATCGTTTGGCTGGAGATTCATCAAACCATTTGTCGGTAATGCTTTGATATTTCCCGAACCGCACCAATAAAATCGTCTAGTTCCGTATTTGTCGTAAAGTATCCGATACTTGCCCTGACTGCTCCCGTCTCCATCGTTCCGGCCGCCTCATGAGCTAGCGGCGTACAATGATATCCGGCCCTAACTGCAATTTGGAAGCTTTGGTCCAGAATGAAAGCCACTTCCGAAGAATCGGCTTTATCAAGCACAAATGCAGCAATTCCGGTCTTTGGCTCGCCCAGATCCGGCCCCAGCAGGCGAACGCCTTCGATGGACTTTAGCCCCTCCATCAGCCTCTGGATTTGCTCCCATTCTTTATTATGGATTGTCTCTACACCCTCATTCAGGATAAATTTGACTCCCTCCTTCAGGCCTGCCACTCCTACCGTATTTTGCGTCCCGGACTCGTATCGGTCCGGCCTTACCGCAGGCTGCACGATCGATTCCGACTGACTCCCCGTCCCCCCATGTAGCAGCGGCTTCAGTTCCAGGTCCGAGCTAATATAGAGCCCCCCTGTCCCTTGTGGCCCAAGCAATCCTTTATGACCTGGGAAAGCAAACATGTCGATTCCCATCCGCTGCACATGGATCGGGATAATGCCGGCGGTTTGCGCACCGTCGACGAGCAGCTTGGCGCCTTTCTTTTTGACAATTTCGGCTATTTGTTCAATCGGGAGTATTGTACCTAGCAAGTTGGAGCTATGATTGCATACGACTAGCGTAGTATTGGTTTGGAATGCGTTCTCGACGTCTTGGACTTTCACTTGTCCTTTAGGGTCGGCTTCAACGTATGTAACCTGAACCTCTTTTTCCGTCTTCAAATATTCCAACGGCCTTCGCACGGAATTGTGTTCGACATTTGTGCATATAACATGATCGCCTTTTTTCACAAAACCTTTAATCGCTTGATTAAGCGCCATCGTCGTGTTAAGTGCGTAAGATATGTCATTCGGATTATTAATTCCCAGAAGCTTAGCAATTACGCTTCGTGTCTCGAACAATATTCTGCTCGCCTTGACAGCCATTTGGTGACTCCCTCTTCCGGGATTGGCACCTATTTGCATACTCGCAGTCATCGCTTCCAACACGGAGGGCGGCTTCGGCCAAGATGACGCTGCATTGTCGAAATATTTAATATTCATTCATGCATCAGCTCCCTACTCTGGTTCGGCCGTCATAATCCCGTACATGGAACCTATTCCATTCAGGACCGTTGAAAAAGCATACCACATCACACCCCTTTTGGAGATGAGCTTTGGTATGCCATTCGTGACGTCGTCAACTTATTTTGCCCTGTAATATGTCCAGCAATCGTTCCAAATCATCCTTTGAATAGTAGAGCAGTTCGATTTTACCTTTATCGTTCTGATGTTTAATTTTCACTGTCGTCCGATAACGATCTCTTAACGATTCTTCCAGTTGATCGATATAAGGGTCTTTTCTCTTTTCTTTGGCTTTATCTTTTTGCGGCTGCTTCTCTTCTTCCATCTGTTTAATATAATCCTCGAGAAAGCGGACGCTCCATTCATTTTTCACTGTCATATTGGCGAGCTCTTTTTTGGTTTTATCGTCCTTCACACCGACGATCGCTCTTGCATGACCCATCGATAATGTTCCACGTGAAACATGTTGCTTCACATCTTCAGGCAGCTGCAGCAGCCTCAGAAAGTTCGCAATATGAGAACGACTTTTCCCAACCTTAACGGACAACTCTTCTTGTGTGAATTGAAATTGTTCGACTAATGCTTGGTACGCATTTGCAATTTCAATGGCGTTCAAATCTTCGCGTTGTACGTTTTCTATGAGTGCAATTTCCATAACCTGCTGGTCCGAAAACTTCCGAATAACAGCCGGTATTTTTTCAAGTCCGCATTGTTGGGATGCACGAAAACGCCGTTCCCCTGCAATTATTTCATATCCTCTTAATACGGTCCGGACGATAATCGGTTGTATAACTCCGTGTTCCTTGATCGATTGCGCCAATTCGCCGATCGAATCTTCATTAAACGTTTTTCGGGGCTGATATGGATTAGGACGAAGCTCCTTCAAAGGAATCTCGATTACTTTATCGTCATCGCTTACATGAAGCGACGGGATAAGAGCGTCCAATCCTTTTCCGAGGCGTTTACTCATAGGAGATCACTTCCTTCGCCAATTCCAAATATACTTCCGCACCTTTCGAGCGTGGATCATAAGTAATAATGGATTGCCCATGACTGGGAGCCTCACTTAAGCGGACATTGCGAGGGATAATCGTTTGATACACCTTTTGCTGAAAATATTTCTTCACTTCTTCAATAACCTGAATACCCAAATTCGTTCTGGCATCAAACATTGTCAACAATACACCCTCAATTTGAAGGCTCGTATTTAAATGTTTCTGCACGAGTCTGACCGTATTTAACAACTGGCTTAACCCTTCGAGCGCGTAGTATTCACATTGTATCGGAATGATCACAGAATCGGCGGCAGTCAATGAATTAATTGTCAAAATACCGAGCGATGGCGGACAATCAATCAATATGTAATCAAACATATGCTTCACTAGCTGCAACGATTTCTTCAATCGTACTTCACGAGATATGGTCGGAACAAGTTCAATTTCTGCGCCTGCCAGTTGGATCGTAGCCGGTATGACTTTCAAATTCTCTATTGCGCTATCTACAATCGCATCTTTCGGATGAACATCATTAATAATAACATCATAAATACAATACACGACATCGGCTTTGTTGATTCCTACTCCGCTTGTCGTATTCCCTTGCGGATCGATATCGACTAGCAACACTCTTTTTCCAAGTGTGGCCAAACAAGCACCCAAATTAACGGAAGTTGTCGTTTTCCCTACTCCGCCCTTCTGATTTGCAACGGCTATTATTTTCGCCAACATATTCACCTCAATCAATAATGCATACACAGCACTGCCGTGTACTCCACTCCGACAATCCCCCGTAATATCTCTAACTTATATATGATAACACGTCTACCCGTTTTAAAAAAGACCTGGAACAAAAAGAAGCCCCAATTATTGGAGCTTGATGGTTGTTCGTGAACATTTAATGTTTTTTTGGGATGCGAATCACGATTTCATAATGATCTTCATGATCTTTCTCGTCAGTCTTAATTTGCAGTCCTGATCCCGCAACCATTTCCACCGACTGACGAATCGTATTCAAAGCCAAACGAATATCTTTCGAGAACGATATTCGTTTGCTCTTCTTTATGGCCGCAGCTTCCTTATAATAATTCACTCTTGCTTCGGTTTGCTTAACATTCAATTCTTTTGTAATGATGTCATTTAACACTTTAAGCTGGAGCTCCTCGCTATCCAATGCAAGGAGCGCTCTTGCATGACGCTCTGTTATTTTCCGTTCAAGAAGAGATTGCTTCACAGGTTCGCTAAGCTGCAGCAGTCTAATTTTATTAGCTATCGTCGATTGGCTTTTACCTAGCCGTTGCGCCAAGCTTTCTTGCGTTAATCCGTGTATCTCCATCAATTGCTGATAAGCGATCGCTTCTTCCAGCGCGGTTAGTCCTTCACGCTGTAAATTTTCTATTAGAGCAATAGATGCCGCTTGTGCATCGTTAAATTCTCTAACGATAGCCGGCACCGTATCTAAACCGAGCTTTTTGACTGCCCTCCATCTTCGTTCCCCGGCAATAATTTCGTACTTTTGATTCCGGATTCGAACCACGATAGGTTGAATGATACCATGTGTCTTAATGGTTTGACACAGCTCGTCAATACGGTCGTCGTCAAATATAGTTCTCGGTTGATATGGACTCGGCACGATTTCTCGAACGGCAATATTTTTCACTTCATCTTGGTTCGTTCGCTCCGAGAACCCGAATAGTTTGGAGATTTGTTCTTTCATATGGAAACCAATCACCCAATTCCTTTCGTTGCAATGAAAGCCTTGTCCGAGGGTTCCCCATCCAGATTCCGCGGCTCTTCGCAGTCATCCTACCAATCTAACTTGAACGGACTTATACTATATTAATTCTCCAAATATTAGCGATTTCCTGCCTGACTATAATAAACATTTGTGAATGTTCCACGTGAAACAATACCTCGGGCTTAATACTTCATAAGATCACTTATTTAAACTAGCGGTTGTTTTAATGGAGTACCCGCTTTGCGCGGATACTTTGCCGGAGTGCTGCCGGTTTTGTGGATCAAAATGATATGCCGCGTAGACTGTTCCACTGGAAGCTCGAATCGAAACACCGACTTCGTCTCACCGCGTAGCTGCTTTAAGCTAAATACAGCCTCCTGCAGTTCCTCATCGGGGTCAGACCCCTTCATCGCAGCGAATAATCCGGAAGCTTTGACAAATGGAAGACAAAACTCGTTCAGTACATTCATACGGGCAACGGCCCTGGCCGTGACAAGATCGAACGAATCTCTTAGCTCGGCTTTCCTCGCCAAGTCTTCCGCCCTTCCATGAATGCATTGAACGTGCTCGAGTTCAAGCGATTTTACGAGATGATCGAGAAATTGAATCCGTTTGTTCAGCGAATCGATAATCGTCACTCGGAGATGCGGATATACGATTTTCAGCGGAATGCTTGGAAAACCCGCCCCCGATCCGATATCCGCTAACGTCACAACTTCGGACATGGGCACAAAAAAAGAAAGAGAGAGCGAATCGTAGAAGTGCTTAATATACACTTGCTCTCTCTCTGTTATTCCGGTCAAATTCATTTTCTCATTCCACGACACCAGCTCGCGGAAGTAAATCTCGAATTGATTCCACTGCCTCTCGGATAAAACGATTTGTTTCTCCGCCAATAACTCTTCAAAGCCTTTTCTCACTTCGTCCATCGTATCATCCTCTTGCAGCAGCCATTTTGTTGTACTGTTCCAAATAAACGAGCAGTATCGAAATGTCCGCCGGCGTAACTCCGGAAATTCTTGATGCTTGACCGATCGAGATCGGACGTATTTGCGACAGCCTTTGCTTTGCTTCGTTTGCCAGACCATGGATTTCCTTATAATTTAAATCTTCAGGCAGCTTCTTCTTCTCCATCTTGCCTAGACGTTCAACGTGAATCAGCTGCTTCTCGATATAGCCTTCATACTTGATCTGGATTTCCACTTGTTCTTTCATCTCATCATCCAGGTCGAATGGAGACGGAGCAAGCTGCACCAATTGATTATAAGTGATCTCGGGCCGGCGCAGCAGCGTGATCATATCAACCGCATTGTTAAGCGGCACTGTTCCCGCTTCGGTCAGCATCTGCTGCACATTCGGTTCCGGTCGAAGCTTTGTCGTTTTCAGTCTATCGATCTCCGCTGCAACGGCCGCTTTCTTATGCAGGAACTTGTCATACCGCTGCTGAGAAATGAGCCCAATCTCGTATCCGATAGGCGTCAAACGCAAGTCAGCGTTATCATGCCGGAGAAGAAGACGATATTCAGCTCGCGAAGTAAGAAGCCGGTAAGGCTCGCTTGTTCCCTTCGTAACGAGATCATCGATCAATACGCCGATGTATCCCTGAGAACGATCCAATATAACCGGTTCCTTTCCTTGAACTTTTCGTGCGGCATTTATTCCTGCCATAATTCCTTGACCAGCCGCCTCTTCATAACCGGACGTACCGTTGATCTGACCTGCCGTAAACAGACCCTGAATTCGTTTCGTTTCCAAAGACGGCCACAGCTGGGTCGGAACAACCGCATCGTACTCGATGGCATAGCCCGTTCTCATCATCTTTACGCGTTCCAGACCGGGAATCGATCTTAAGATTTCAAGCTGAACCTCTTCCGGCATACTGGTCGACAAGCCCTGGACATAATATTCCGAAGTATGGCGGCCTTCCGGCTCCAGGAAGATTTGATGCTTCGGCTTATCGCTGAAACGAACGATTTTATCTTCGATGGAAGGGCAATAACGCGGTCCTGTCCCCTCGATCGCACCCGAAAACATCGGAGCCCGGTGCAAATTGTTGTTAATGATTTCATGCGTATCGCCGGACGTATAAGTAAGCCAGCAAGGCAGCTGTTCTCTTGCAAACGGCTCCGTTTCGTATGAAAAATATTTGGGCTGTTCGTCGCCCGGCTGAATTTCCATTTTGGAGAAATCGATCGTTTCCTTTTGAACGCGCGGCGGAGTCCCCGTCTTGAAACGAACGAGATCGAACCCGAGCTGCTTTAAGCTTTCGGACAGCTTAACCGACGGCTGCTGATTATTCGGGCCGCTCTCATACATCAAATCGCCCATAATCACTTTCCCGCGCAAATAAGTGCCGGTTGTCAGAACGATCGCCTTACCGAAATGTTGAGCACCGGTTTTCGTAATAACACCGATGCACACCCCGTCTTCGACGATCAGCTCTTCCACCATGCCTTGTCTTAACGTAAGCTTCTCCTGCTTCTCGATCGTTTCCTTCATCGTATGCTGATACAGAAACTTATCCGCTTGCGCCCTCAGCGCATGAACGGCCGGCCCTTTACCCGTATTCAACATGCGCAGCTGAATAAACGTTTTATCGATATTGCGCCCCATCTCTCCGCCGAGCGCATCAATCTCTCTAACGACATGTCCCTTCGCCGGACCTCCGATCGAAGGATTACACGGCATAAAAGCCACCATATCCAGATTGATCGTCAACAGCAGCGTATCGCAGCCCATGCGCGCGGATGCCAGAGCCGCCTCGCAGCCAGCATGTCCGGCTCCTATTACAATGACATCAAACTGACCAGCTGTATAGCTCATTACAAAAACCTCCTTTGCATTCAGAACATATGTTCTTATTGTTATTTACCGAGGCAAAACTGTGAAAAAATTTGATCGATCAACGATTCGCCTACCGAATCACCGACAAGCTCTCCGAGATTTTCCCAGGCATTGCGAATATCGATCTGGATCATATCGATCGGCACGAACTGATCGGCCGCATCCTGCGCCTCTTCCAGCGAACGCTTCGCTTTATTCAGTAAATGAATGTGACGAACGTTACTCACATACGTAATATCGTTGGTTTCCAGCTGTCCACCGAAAAACAAATTTGCGATCGCTTCTCCGAGCCGGTCCAATCCTTCGTTTTCCTTCACGGACATCAAGACGATCCTCTCCGGCGGGAAACGCGCTTCCATATAAGAAAGATCGGCGGCCGTCGGCAAATCGCTTTTATTCAATATGACGATGCTCTGTTTGTCTCTCACTTGCTCCATCAGCTGCTTCTCGTCTTCATGAAGCGGTTCGTTGCGGTTAATAACGAGCAATATCAAGTCCG
The DNA here is from genome assembly GCF_005938385.1 of Paenibacillus mesophilus. GTDB lineage: Bacteria > Bacillota > Bacilli > Paenibacillales > NBRC-103111 > Paenibacillus_AB > Paenibacillus_AB mesophilus. The sequence continues at coordinate 14,461 of NZ_VCRA01000010.1, read as the reverse complement.
CATCGCCAAGAGCGCTCCTCGAACGTTCCACGCCGATTCGTTCGACGATATCTTCCGTCTCCCGCAATCCGGCCGTATCGAGCAGCTTCAGAGGGATGCCGTTCAAGTTCACGTATTCTTCGATGACGTCCCTCGTCGTACCTGGAATATCCGTCACAATCGCTTTATTGTCCTGGGCAAGTGCATTCAGCAAGGAGGACTTCCCTACGTTCGGGCGGCCTACGATGGCCGTTACGATCCCTTCGCGAAGAATTTTCCCTTGCTCGGCCGAACGAAGCAACCGGTCCAAATCGCCAATCGCAGTCGTACACTTATCTTTAATATAAGCATTCGTCAGCTCTTCGACATCGTGCTCCGGATAATCGATATTCACTTCGATATGGGCCATCAGCTCGACGAGCCGGTATCGAAGTTCCTTTACTTGCTTCGAAAGAGTGCCTTCCACTTGCTTTAACGCGATTTTGAAAGCGCGATCCGACTTGGCGCGGATCAAATCGATAACCGCTTCGGCTTGGGTAAGATCGATTCGTCCGTTAAGGAAAGCTCTCTTCGTAAACTCTCCCGGCTCGGCCAAACGGACACCTTGCTCCAGCACCAAATTCAGCACTTTTTTGACCGAAATAATCCCGCCGTGACAGCTGATTTCGACAACGTCCTCGGTCGTAAACGAACGGGGGCCTCTCATGACCGTTACCAAAACTTCTTCGATACGTTCACCCGTAGAGGGCTGAATAATATGCCCGTAATGCACCGTATGCGATGCGACATCAGGCAAGCTGCCTTTGAAAGAAAAGATGCGGTCCGTCGTCATAATCGAATCCGGTCCGCTTACGCGAATAACGGCAATGCCCCCTTCCCCCGCCGGAGTCGAGATTGCCGCAATTGTATCCGTCATTGTAAATCATCCACCCACCTTTACGTTCCCGCACCGTTCTTAGTGCCGGGAAAAACAAAAGCAATGACTTCCGCCCCGCGGAGTCATTGCAAGTTTAGCGCTGTAAGCCGCAGTGAAGCGTACCGGCCGGCAATCGAAGCAACTGCATGGCAACTGGCGGTCGAATCCCTCATCCGGCTCCACTTCTCCTATCTGATTGCGATAACGACTCTCCGGTTCGGCTCTTCCCCTTTGCTGAACGTCTTTACTTGAGGATGGTTCTGCAATTGGGAATGAATCACCTTCCGCTCCTGCGCCGACATCGGCTCCAGCACGACTTCCTTACGGGTCCGGATCACACGCAGGGCGAGACGGTCCGACAGCTCCTCGAGCGTTTGCCTTCGGCGCAGCCGAAATTTTTCCGCATCCAGCACAATTCTTATGTGGGAAGTGGCATAACGGTTCGCCACAATATTGACAAGATATTGCAAAGAGTCCAGCGTCTGGCCCCTTCTACCGATCAGTATTCCCATTTCTTTGCCGTTCAAATTAATTTGTACGCCGTCATCGGTTTGTTCGCGATCGATTTTCACTTGGATGTCCATAGTACGAAATACGTCTTCCAAAAAGGCGACGGCTTCTTCCAAAGCATCCGGAATCAGCTCGAGCTCCACCTTTGCATCTTTGGAGCCGATAAGGCCGAACAGCCCTTTGGACGGCTGCTCCAGCACTCTCGTCTTCACCCGTTCTTCCGGAACGTTCCATTGGTTCAATCCGGATTTTATAGCTTCCTCGATCGTTTTTCCCGTGACAACGATTGTTTTCATTTCGATAGGCCACCCTTTTGATTTGATCTACCGTATAGAAAATAAGATTGCACGACTGTGAACAAGTTGCTGTATACCCAATACAACGGCAGTGCCGAAGCGAAGTTCATCGACATGACGAAAATCAAAACCGGGAATATGAACATCAGGCTTTGCATTTGCGGCGTCATTTGAGTCGACATCACTTTTTGTTGAGCCCAAGTAGTAAGCGCGGCTAATACCGGAAGCACGTAATAAGGGTCCGGAGTGCCAAGCTGCATCCACAGAAAAGAATGGCTGCTGATCAGGTCGTTACGAACGATCGCGTTGTACAGCGCGATCAGAATAGGCATTTGAACGACCAACGGCAGACAGCCGGCCAACGGATTGACGCCGCTTTTCTGGAACAGCTTCATCGTTTCTTCCTGCTGCTTCTTCGGATCGTCCTTGTACTTATCTTTGATTTTCTTCATTTCGGGCTGGATCGCCTGCATCGCCTTGGAGCTTCGATATTGTTTAAGCGTAAGCGGAAGCACCAGGAAACGGATGATGATCGTGACGACCAGGATGGACAATCCGTATTGTCCCCACATCAAGTCCGCAAACCAGTTAAGCAGCCAAGAAAGCGGATGCACGAAATATCGGTCCCATATCCCGTTACTGGGATTGATCGGATTCGCTTGTGGAGACATGCTGCTACAGCCCGACAAGACGAGCAGGAATGCTGTAAACAGCAGGGCGAGTTGTATTCGACGACGGGCCAAAATAAGCTTCCTCCCAAATATCTTTGTCTATACGTACATCTATAGCAAACCGAACCCATCAAAAAGCATAACTAACACGAGGATGGTAAACGGCCTTCCTATCCAACATCAACTATACCACATGTTGGGTGCCAAAGAAAACTTTTTAACGAGAAGAAAAGCTTCTGCTCGAAGCCTTTCGATGAAGTACATTCGTGTTTTGGCGATTGCTTATTCTTGGTACGGAAATCCGCAGCTCGCTTTGATAACAAGCCAAGCATGCGGCTAGAACGGATTCCTTAACAGCTGTGCCCTTTTCAGGCCGTGCAGCAAGCTTTTCTCGAGCTGCTTGTAGTCCATATCGGCAACCGGCTTCCGGCCTATTACGATAAAATCGTAGTGGGACCGAATCTTGTCCGCATTCAGACGAACGATTTCCTTCATCATGCGCCTAATCCGGTTTCGGACTACGGCGCTTCCCAGCTTCTTGCTGACCGACACTCCCATCCGAAAACGTTCAATCCGGGGATTCGGCAAACAATATATGACAACCTGCAGGTTAGCCGCCGATTTGCCGTGGCGGTACACTTTATTGAAATCTTCCCTGCGGGTCAGCCTCAGTTCCTTCTGCATCAGACTCACCAACTACCCTGTAAATTCACAGAATTTGCAGCCTTCTATTCGAGTTGAGCAAACGGTACCGTAAAAAGCGCATATGGATTTTATCGTTGACACATTTTCGGTATTTTAAACGAAAGCCGATATGCGATCCCTACGCTTTTTTTACGACCCTTGCTCTTTTTTTTCAAACTTTATCAATAAAAAGAAAAGACCACCTTGAAGTGGCCTTCCGTTACGCGCTGATAACTTTTCTTCCTTTTTGGCGGCGGGCTTTCAATACTTTGCGGCCGTTTTTCGTGCTCATTCTTTTGCGAAAACCGTGCACCTTTTTGCGTTTGCTCACATTCGGTTTAAATGTCGGACCCATCTATCGCACCTCCTTGCATTATTCCATGTTCATCATCTTCCGAAGACGCCTCTATACATTAAATCATTTTCGCCCGCAAAAGTCAATTCGGCAGCTTCTTGCAATTTTTGCGCGGCGGTCCTGCACCTATCCCCCAAGTTATCCAGAATCGCTGTTTTTCGATAAACTTTATCCACTTGTGCATAACTTATTGGCGACCAAAAACGGATTTTGTCGATTTTTACACAATGTATAAACAATATGTAGTGCTGTTAACAACTTTTGCGCACAAGGTCTAGATATTGTGGATAATGTTTGAAAACACGCGCCAATTCTGCTATTATGATATTGTTTTCGGTTGTGAACAATTTATGCAATTCTCCGCTTATCAACAGGTTGTGGATAAGTTTGTGAACAATTTCCCCCTTCCTATAATTACAATATTCCCATTCCTATGACCAATGTGGATAATATCCGACATATTCTTCTATAAATATGAACATAGCATGGCTCCCCTGTCCGACCGGCATTGAATCTAAGGAGTGAACAAACTGTGGACGGTCATACCCACGATTTATGGCAACAAGTGTTGTCCGTTATTCAATCAAAACTTAGCAAACCCAGCTTCGACACTTGGCTGAAATCAACGAAAGCGTCCGTCTTCACCGAAACGCAGCTGATCGTATGCGCCCCGACGGATTTCGCCAGGGACTGGCTGGAAAGCCGTTATAAGAAGATGATTGCCCAAACCGTCTTCGAATACTTGAACCGCGATGTCGAAGTCAAGTTTGTGCTGCAGGACACCGAATCGCCGGTGGTCAAGCCCGTTCAGGTAATGGCGCCGCAGCCCGTCAAGCAGGCTCCCGTTCAGGAAGACGGCAGCATCTACAACATTTTGAATCCCAAATATACGTTCGACACGTTCGTCATCGGCTCGGGCAACCGTTTCGCCCATGCGGCCTCGCTTGCCGTGGCAGAAGCTCCCGCAAAGACGTACAATCCGTTGTTTCTGTACGGCGGCGTAGGGCTTGGCAAAACGCACCTGATGCACGCAATCGGAAACTACGTGCTTGAGCACAATCCGGGCGCTCGCGTCCTCTATATATCGTCTGAGAAATTCACCAATGAATTTATTAACGCGGTCCGTGACAACCGCGGGGAAGATTTCCGCAACAAGTACCGGAAAATCGACGTGCTGCTGATCGACGATATCCAGTTTCTTGCCGGCAAGGAAGGAACGCAGGAAGAATTTTTCCATACCTTCAATGCGCTGCACGAGGAGCGCAAGCAGATCATCATTTCGAGCGACCGCCAGCCGAAAGAAATTCCGACCTTGGAGGACCGGCTACGCTCCCGTTTCGAATGGGGTCTCAATACCGACATCCAGCCGCCCGATCTGGAGACGCGTATTGCGATTTTGCGCAAGAAAGCGAAAGCGGAGAACTTGGATATTCCGAACGAAGCCATGGTTTACATCGCCAATCAAATCGATACGAACATCCGGGAGCTCGAGGGCGCGCTGATCCGCGTCGTCGCCTATTCGTCTCTCATTAATCAGGACATTACGACCCATCTGGCGGCCGAAGCGCTGAAGGACATCATTCCGTCCAGCCGTCCGAAAATTATTACGATCCAAGACATTCAGCAAAAAGTAGGGGAATTTTACGGCTTGAAGCTCGAGGAGTTCAAAGCCCGCAAACGGACGAAGGCGGTCGCCTTCCCAAGGCAAGTCGCCATGTACTTGTCCCGCGAGCTGACCGATTATTCGCTTCCCAAGATCGGCGAGGCGTTCGGAGGGCGGGACCATACGACCGTCATCCACGCCCATGAGAAAATCGTCTCCTCGATCCAGCAAGATCCGGATTTATATAAAATCATTCAGTCGATTACCGAGAAAATCAAAAATCCGTCCTCTTAATAAACGGGAGCCTATGCACAAACTATTCACATGTGGATAGGCTTTACTGTTCAAGGGACTTGCCCACATATCCACATATTCAGGGGCCCTACTACTACCATCACTTTAAAAGATATATACTTATGCATAAATAGCGAAGCACAGTTCGCACCGATCCCATCCTTGTGACCGAACGAAATCATGACTATGTTTCCCATCTTATGCGTAAGTCGGAACCATTTAGAACCGGGAGTTGAAATTTATGAAGTTGAATATTTTGAAAGAACATTTGAACGAATCGATTCAACACGTATCCAAAGCGATTTCCAGCCGGACGACGATCCCCATCCTGACCGGCATCAAAATAGATGTGGACGCAGGCGGAGTTACCCTCACCGCATCCGATACCGAAGTATCGATTCAAAGCACCATACCGATCGAAAAAGAAGGAACCGAAATCGTTCAAATCGTCACACCCGGAAGCGTTGTCCTTCCCGCAAAGTTTTTTACCGAGATTATCAAGAAGCTCCCGTCTTCCGACGTCACGATCGAAGTGAAAGACAATTTCATCACGTGGATCAGCTCCGGGACGGCAGAAATCCAAATCGTCGGTCTCGATCCGGAAGAATATCCTCTTCTTCCCCAGCTGGAGGAAAACAATATCGTCTCCGTATCGAGCGATCTGTTGAAGGCGATGATCAGACAAACGACCTTCGCCGTGTCTACAAGCGAAACTTCCCCTATATTGACAGGCGTTCTGTGGAATTTCAGCCATGACCGGCTGAAGCTGATCGCATGCGATCGATTGCGTATGGCTTCTAGAGAAGCACAGATTGAAGCCGAAGGCGAAATTGAATTTCATAATATCGTCATTGCCGGCAAAAGCTTGAACGAGCTCAACAAGCTGCTTCCCGACCAGAACATGCCCATCGATATCGTCGTAGCGAATAATCAGGTTCTTTTCAAAATCGATCGAATCCAGTTCTATACAAGGATTTTGGACGGCGCTTATCCCGATACATCCAAGCTCATTCCGCAATCGTTCCAAACTCATCTGACGATCGATACGAGAAAGCTTGCGGACGCGATCGACCGCGCTTATTTGCTTTCGCGCGAAGAGAAGACGAATATTGTCAAAATGACGCTGAAAGACGAAAGAACGGTCGAAGTATCGTCCAGCTCGAGCGAGCTCGGCAAAGTTACCGAACAAATTGAAACGCATAAGCTGGAAGGCGACTTGCTCAGTATTTCATTCAACTCCAAATATATGCTGGACGCCCTGAAGGTCATCGACAGCGACTTTATCCAGATCTGCTTCCGCGGTCCGATGCAGCCGATCATCATGAAGCCCGAGGACCATTCCAACATGCTGCACCTGATCATGCCTTACCGGACGACAAATTGACACCCGATATGGAGAATATGCCGTGAAAACGATAACGATTACTACGGAATACATCACGCTCGGACAATTTCTGAAATTGGCGGATTGCATCTCCACTGGAGGAGAAGTGAAGTTTTTCGTCAAAGAAACGGAGATTCTCGTCAATGACGAGCCGGAAAACCGCAGAGGGCGCAAGCTCTATCCGAAAGACCGCATATCGGTACCGGGATGCGGTTCGTTTGTAGTCGATCGGCGCTAGCTAGGAGGCTGCTTCTTTGTATCTGAAAAAATTGGCGCTGCGCGATTATCGCAACTATGAGTCCGTCGAGTTTGCCACCGAGGGAGCCGTCAATATATTCGTCGGTCCGAACGCCCAGGGCAAAACGAACTTGCTGGAAGCGATATTCGTGCTGGCCTTGACCAAATCGCACCGGACGCATCAAGACAAGGAATTGATCCGCTGGGGAGCGGACCGTACGCTGCTCCGCGGCGAGCTGGATAAAAAATACGGCCCGTGCACGCTCGACCTGACCTTTACCAACCAAGGCAAAAAATTAGCCAGAATCAACGGTTTGGAGCAAAAAAAGCTTAGCAGCTTCATAGGGGCTCTGAACGTCGTGATGTTTGCCCCGGAAGATTTGAGCATCGTCAAAGGCGCTCCCGGAATACGGCGGCGTTTTCTCGATATGGAGATCGGTCAAGTGCAGCCCTCGTATTTATACGATGTGACCCAATATCAGAAAGTGCTCGTTCAGCGCAACAATATGCTGAAGCAATCGTTCAAGGGGGCTTCGAACGAAGCGCTGATGGAAGTCTGGAATGAACAACTCGTACGGCTAAGTATTAAAATTATGAAAAAACGTCAAAACTTTATTAATAAGCTGCAAATATGGGCGGAATCTATCCATCGAGGCATTACAAACGGTTTGGAAACGCTTGTGATCGAATACAAGCCTTCCTTCACTTATGACGACTCGGTAGAAGAATCTGTTTTATTTGAGCAATTTATGATAAAGTTATCACAGGCTAAAGATCAGGAATTACGCCGCAGCACGACTTTATACGGCCCTCACCGGGACGATCTTGCCTTCTTCATCAACGGGAAGGATGTCCAGACGTTCGGTTCGCAAGGGCAGCAGCGGACGACGGCACTGTCGCTAAAGCTCGCGGAAATCGAGTTCATTCAGGAGGAAGTCGGGGAATATCCGATTCTTCTGCTCGATGACGTATTGTCCGAATTGGACACATACCGGCAAACCCAACTTCTCGAGACGTTCCAGACAAAAGTTCAGACGTTCATCACGACGACCGGCGTGGAAAGCCTTCAGATGAACCGACTGGAGAACGCCTCCATTTTTCATGTGCGAAACGGCCAATTGGTACTTTCCTAACACTCGCCAACAATCGAAAGAGGGAGCTGATTCGTCATGTTCATTCATCTGGGCGGAGAAAAAATAATTCGTGCGTCCGAACTGATCGCCATCTTCGATCTGTCGATCGAGAAGTCTTCGAAAATATCGAAAAGTTTCGTCCAGCACGCTCAGAAGGAAAAAAACTGGGAAGTAATCGGCGAAGAGGAATGCAAATCGATCGTTGTCACGAAAACGAAAGTATACTATTCCCCGATTTCCTCCACGACATTGAAAAAACGGACCAGCAGCTTGTTGATGAGCGATATCGAGAATTTTTCAAATCAAAGAAGTAGGTGACCTAGCTAATGACTGTCAACCAACACGCATACGACGAAAGCCAGATCCAGGTGCTCGAGGGGCTCGAAGCGGTACGAAAGCGCCCGGGGATGTACATTGGGTCTACCGGCGTCCGGGGGCTCCACCATTTGGTTTGGGAAGTAGTAGATAATAGCATCGACGAGGCGTTGGCGGGATATTGTACGATGATCCAGGTCATCGTCCATAAAGATAATAGCGTAACCGTAATCGATAACGGCCGGGGTATTCCGGTCGGGGAAAACGTCAAGCTGAAACGTTCCACGCTCGAGGTCGTGCTGACCGTTCTGCATGCAGGCGGCAAATTCGGCGGCGAAGGATACAAAGTATCCGGCGGCTTGCATGGTGTAGGCGTATCCGTAGTAAATGCCTTGTCGGAACGTTTGACCGTTCAAGTCAAGCTTCACGGCCATATTCATATGCAGGAATACGAGCGCGGCGTGCCTCAATACGATGTCAAAGTAATCGGCGATACCGAAGAGACGGGAACGACGGTTACGTTCAAGCCGGACCCCGAAATTTTTACCGAGACGACCGAATACGATTATGATATTTTGCAGTCCCGGATCCGCGAGCTCGCCTTTTTGAATAAAGGGATCGAGATCCAACTGACGGACGAACGCCACGATCTATCGCACACGTTTAAATACGATGGCGGGATCATTTCCTATGTCGAACATTTGAATCGGACGAAGCAAGTCGTTCACGAGCCGCCGATCTTTGTCGAAGGCGAGAAGGACATGATTCAAGTGGAAGTGGCTTTGCAGTATAACGACAGCTACACCGAGAACATTTATTCGTTCGCGAACAACATCAACACCCACGAAGGCGGAACGCACGAATCCGGGTTCAAGAGCGCTTTGACCCGCATATTGAACGATTACGCCCGCAGATCGAATTCGATCAAGGATAACGATTCCAACTTGACCGGAGACGATGTTCGGGAAGGATTGACCGCGATCATCTCCGTCAAAATTCCTGATCCGCAGTTCGAAGGGCAGACGAAGACAAAGCTCGGCAACAGCGAAGTGCGGGGCATCGTAGAGTCTTTGTTTGCGGACAAATTCGAGGAATTTCTAAACGAAAATCCGGCAATTGCCAAAAGAATCATAGAGAAGGGCATCCAAGCCGCACGAGCCCGGGAAGCGGCCAGGAAAGCGCGGGAATTGACCCGGCGCAAAAGCGCGCTTGAAGTCAGCTCTCTGCCGGGCAAGCTTGCGGATTGCTCGTCACGCGACGCCTCGATCAGCGAAGTGTATATCGTCGAAGGGGACTCTGCCGGTGGATCGGCCAAACAGGGCAGAGACCGGCACTTCCAAGCGATATTGCCGCTGCGGGGCAAAATTTTGAACGTAGAAAAATCGCGGCTCGACAAAATTTTGTCCAATGCGGAAATTCGCGCGATTATAACGGCTCTCGGAACCGGGATCGGCGATGATTTCGATATCGCCAAAGCGCGCTATCACAAAGTCATCATCATGACCGATGCCGACGTTGACGGAGCGCACATCCGGACGCTGCTGCTCACGTTCTTCTACAGGTACATGCGCCAAATTATCGAGTCCGGCTATGTTTATATTGCACAGCCTCCGCTGTTCAAGATCGAACGGAACAAAACGGTGCGTTATGCTTATAACGAGAAGCAGCGCGATGTAATTTTGCAGGAATTCGGCGAAGGCGTCAAAGCGAACATCCAGCGTTATAAAGGTCTCGGTGAAATGAATCCGGAGCAGCTGTGGGAGACGACCATGGATCCGGACAGCAGAACGATGCTGCAAGTAAGCATACAGGACGCCATCGAGGCGGATGCCGTATTCGATACGTTGATGGGCGACAACGTCGAACCGCGAAGAGATTTTATACAGCAGCACGCGAAATTCGTGAAAAATTTGGACGTATAAGTGTTTCGTAGTTTTGTGATTTTCAAGCTTGTTAGAGTACCAGCTTCTAGGAGGTTTCCATGGCTGAAGAAAACCAATCGCAAGTGAGAGATATCGACATCGGCACAGAAATGCGCACGTCGTTTATGGAATATGCGATGAGCATTATCGTCAGCCGCGCGCTTCCGGACGTCCGGGACGGGCTGAAGCCGGTTCACCGTCGTATTTTGTACGCGATGTCCGAATTGGGCATGGCTCCGGACAAGCCTTATAAAAAGTCGGCCAGGATCGTCGGCGAAGTTATCGGGAAATATCACCCGCACGGCGATTCCGCCGTCTATGAAACGATGGTCGGTTTGGCGCAAGATTTCTCGACCCGTTACATGCTCGTCGACGGTCACGGCAACTTTGGTTCGGTCGACGGAGATTTCGCCGCGGCCATGCGTTATACGGAAGCGCGTCTGTCGAAAATATCGACCGAGCTTTTGCGCGACCTGCAAAAAGAAACGATCGATTTCGTCCCGAACTATGACGGCGAAGAGCAGGAGCCGTCCGTGCTGCCGGCCCGCTATCCGAACCTTCTGGTGAACGGATCGTACGGGATTGCCGTAGGCATGGCCACCAGCATACCGCCTCATAATTTGGGAGAAGTCATCGACGGCGTACAGATGCTGATCGACAATCCGGACGTAACGCCGCTGGAACTGATGCAGACGATTAAAGGCCCGGATTTCCCTACGGGCGCCTATATTTTGGGGCGCGAGGGTATCCGCCAGGCTTATACGACCGGACGCGGCCACGCTACTATGCGTGCCAAAGTCAATATCGAAGAGACGAACAACAAGGCGCGCATAATCGTCTATGAGCTGCCATATAAAGTAAATAAAGCGAAATTAGTCGAGAAAATCGCCGAGCTTGTTCGCGACAAGCAAATAGACGGCATTACCGATCTGCGGGACGAATCGGACCGTACGGGCATGCGCATCGTGATCGAGCTGCGACGAGATGTTAATCCAAGCGTCGTTCTGAACAATTTGTATAAGCATACTCCGATGCAGTCCAACTACGGAATTATTATGCTTGCGCTCGTTAACGGCGAACCTAGGGTGCTGAACCTAAGGGACATGCTTTATTATTACTTGAAGCACCAGCAGGAAGTTATTCGCCGCCGGACGGAATACGAACTCAGGAAAGCTGAAGCGCGGGCCCATATTCTCGAAGGATTGCGTATCGCTCTGGACAATCTGGACGAGGTTATTACGCTTATCCGTTCTTCCAGAACGACCGAGGAAGCGCGTGAAGGTCTGATGAGCCGGTTCAGCTTGAGCCATGAACAGGCGCAAGCGATTCTGGATATGCGCCTGCAGCGTTTGACAGGATTGGAACGGGAGAAGATCGAAGCGGAGTATGCCGAGCTGATGCAGAAAATCGCCGAGTACAAAGCGATTCTCGCCGACGAGCAGCTGATCCTTGGCATCATCAGCGAAGAATTGCGGGAGATCAAGGAGAAGTATGCTGACGCGCGCCGCAGTGAAATTACGATCGGCGAAGAAAGCATCGAAGACGAGGACTTGATTCCGCGCGAGGATGTCATTATTACGATCACGCACTCCGGTTATGTCAAACGATTGCCGGTAACAACGTACCGCAGCCAAAAGCGCGGCGGCAGAGGCGTCGTAGGCATGGATACGAAGGATAATGACTTCCTCGAACATTTGTTCGTTTCGAATACGCATCAATATTTGATGTTTTTCACGAACAAAGGGAAGGCATATCGGTTGAAGGCGTACGAAATTCCCGATCTGAGCCGGACGGCCAGAGGGACGCCGATAATTAACCTGATCCAGATCGAACAGGGAGAAACCGTAAATGCGGTTATTCCGATCGAAAACTTCGATTCCGAGCAGTATTTGTTTTTCACGACGAAAAACGGGATCGTGAAGAAGACCCCGCTGGACGATTATTCCAATATTCGCAAAGCCGGCTTGATCGCCATTCATCTGCGTGAGGATGACGATCTGATCGGCGTGAAGCTGACCGACGGGAAGCAGGAAATCATTATGGGAACGAAGCAGGGCATGTCGATCCGCTTCTCGGAGGACGATGTACGCCCGATGGGACGTTCCGCTACCGGCGTAAAGGGAATAACGATTGCCGACGACGATGCGGTAATCGATATGGATGTCGTAAATTTGAATGACGACGTTCTTATCGTTACGTCCAAAGGGTACGGGAAACGGACTCCGATGGATGAATACCGAATCCAATCGCGGGGCGGCAAAGGGATTAAAACCTTGAACATCACCCAGAAAAACGGACCAGTCGTCGGCTTGAAAGTCGTCAAAAACGAGGAAGACCTCATGATCATTACTGCTTCGGGCACCATCATCCGCACGAGCATGGCGGGAATCAATACGATGGGCCGCAACACGCAAGGCGTCAAGCTCATCAATACCCGTGAGGATGATGAAGTGGCAACCGTTACGCGCGTGGAGAAGAGCGAAGAGACGGCCGAGCTGGAAGAAGGAGAATGAACGGCGGTACGATTCGGTAATCGTAAACGTAAGGCAGGGGAAAATTGATGGCGATCGTTTCCGTCTCCCAGTTGAAGATAGGCGATAAAATCGTCGAAGACGTCATTACGAAGTTGGGCAACGTGTTATTTAAGAAAGGCTTTCACGTCACCCAGAGAGAATATGATATATTACGAGCTTTCCTGATTCCTTCCGTCTCGATCGAGGCGAAGGAATCGGATCCGGAAGCGACGGATAAGTCGGAAGAGTTCAAGGCGGAAGATACCGGGCTCATCCAGTTTTATACCGAGTACGACAAGATGATCCAACTGCTGAAAAAAGTGTTCAAGGATGCGATGTCCAGTCCGACGATTCCGATTTTGGACATTCGCAACGGCATGGAACATTTGATTGCCAAAATCCAGCATTACAACATTTTGACGTTCACTCCGCGGATGCTCAGCACGGACGAGTATATATATCACAACAGCATCATGGTCGCTCTTACGTCGTTCATACTGGCGCGCTGGCACGGCTTCCAGAGCAAGGACTGGATGCCGATCGCGCTTGGCGGGTTGCTTCACGATATAGGCAACGCGAAGGTCGATCGCGCCATATTATCCAAGCCGTCCAAGCTAACGGTATTGGAAGTGGAGGAAGTAAGAAGGCATACGCTATATGGATACTCGATTATGAAAAATATCCCGGCCCTAAACGAAGGCTCGAAGCTTTGCGCTTTGCAGCATCACGAGCGCGAAGACGGTTCCGGCTATCCCCTTGCCGTCAAAGGAGATAAAATTCATCCGTACGCCAAAGTGATTGCCGTAGCGGACATCTTCCATGCTATGACGAGCCATCGCACCTACAAGAAGGCACAGTCGCCATATCTTGTATTGGAGCAGCTGCAGAAGGAGTCGTTCGGCAAGCTTGATCCGATTATCGTATCGACGTTCATCAATAAAGTGACGCAGTTTCACAACGGCACGATTGTCCGTCTTAGCGATAACAGCGTAGGCGAGATCATTTTCACCGACAGAGCGAATCCGACCCGTCCGATGGTTAATGTGAACGGGACGATTATTAATTTGGCCGTCGATCGGAAGCTTTTTATTCAAGAAGTCATCTAAACGGCTTAAAACGGGTGCTGCAATGCGCCCGTTTTTCTTTTTCGATAAAACTGCAAAAAGAGTTGACACTGTCTATTAGGCGTGGTATTCTATATCTCGCCCCTTTAAAAGGGCTGCCATCGAAAAGCGGGTTTGAAAAAAGATTTTAAAAAAAGCTTGCAAAGACATGGGTAGCTGTGATATATTAAAGAGGTCGCCGCAAAACGGCGAAAAATGACGAAAGTCATCGATTGTTCCTTGAAAACTGAACAACGAGCGTGCAAGTGAAGGTCTCGTAAGAGACCGCAACAAGCTAGTCAAGTAATGAGCAATCAGCTCATCTAATAAGCAACACCTTATTGGAGAGTTTGATCCTGGCTCAGGACGAACGCTGGCGGCGTGCCTAATACATGCAAGTCGAGCGAATCCTTCGGGGTTAGCGGCGGACGGGTGAGTAACACGTAGGCAACCTGCCTGTAAGCTTGGGATAACTATCGGAAACGATAGCTAATACCGAATAAGTGGAGGAGGGGCATCCTTCCTTCTGGAAAGGCGGAGCAATCT
>NZ_VCRA01000001.1:247145-670073 GCF_005938385.1 Paenibacillus mesophilus | reverse complement strand
CCCCCTCACGGGATAAGTCTGCCCATTTAGCAGTTTAAAGCCGAAACAGTGTACCGTAGACGGTACGAATTAAGAAGTTTTGTTGAGATCTCCCACCTAGTTGACGGTTGAATACCCGAAACAGCGTGTTTGATTAACTCTTAGGCAAGTAAATCGACAGTCTCAAACATACATGTAAATCATTCGGTTTTGCAGAAACCAGGCGGATTTGATGAAAATAACTTTATGTTTTGCAGTAAAAGCTGCAGAAAAGCGATAAAAGCTAAAATTAGCTGCAGGAATTCCAGTTCAGCTTCATCTGCAAAGGGAGCCAAGCAGCCAATCCGCGCCGAGCCACGCCAAGTCACTCGAGCCACCGAGCCACGCCCACCAAGCCACGCCCAAGCCACCGAGCCGCACCCGAGCTACCAAGCCAAGCAAATCCAACGAGCCACACAAATGAACGCCAACTTACGGACAGGACAGGAGACTAATCGATGCCCGACTTTCATCTGCCTCTGAACCTCTATTTGGAGCGATACCCGCATAAAAACACGGCGCTGTACCACGCGCTTAAAGATATGATCGCCTCGGGCAAGCTGGAGTACGGCGCGAAGCTGCCGTCCAGCCGCGAGCTCGGCGGCTTGTACAAGCTGTCGCGCGGCATCGTCAGTCTCGTGTACGAGATGCTCGCCTCGGAAGGGTATGTCGCCTCCGAGGTCGGGCGGGGCACTTACGTCGCCTTTCGCCGCGACGGGCTCCCGGGGAAAGAGGAGCGACCCGTGCGCGAATCGGCTTGCGAGCTGTCGGCCTGGGGGCGCCGCGTGGCGGAGCTGCCGACGCGCAAGCCCGAGGAAGGACCGCGGCCGGCGATCGATTTCGCCGTCGGCTACAGCGACCGCCGTCATTTCCCGGCTTCCGACTGGAACCGCATGCTGTTCGCCCAGGTGCGGGGGATGGCCGATTCGTATTACGGCGACAAGTTCGCCGCGCTGGGGCATATGCCGCTTCGTGAAGCGATATGCCGCCATCTGCAGCGGGCGCGCGGCGTCGATGCCGATCCGTCGTCCGTCGCGATCGTGAACGGCTCGATGCATGCGATCGCGCTCATCGCGCAGCTGCTTATAGACCCCGGGCAAGCGGCCGTCGTCGAGAATCCGGGCTACCCCGGAACGCTGTCGGCGATTGCCGCGGCCGGAGGCCGGCCGATCGCGGCCGCGGTGGACGGGCACGGGCTCGTTCCCGCGGATTGGGACGCCAAGCTCGTCTTCGTGACGCCGGCCCGGCAGTTTCCGACAGGCGCCGTGCTCAGCCTGGAGCGCCGCCAGCGGCTGCTCGCTTGGGCGTACGAGCACGGGGCGATCGTCGTCGAAGACGACTACGACAGCGAGTTCCGCCATCGCGGACGGCCGATCGAGCCGCTGAAGGTGCTGGATCGCCAAGACCGCGTCGTCTACATCGGCACGTTCACGCGGACGATGATGCATCATTTCCGGATCGGCTACGCCGTGCTGCCGTCGGCGCTATGCGAGCCTTTCGCCCGGGCAAGGCAGCTGTTCGAGCCGCACCCGACCTCGATTCTGGAGCAGCGGGCTCTGGCCGCCTTCATGAACGGCGGCGACTACGAGCGTCACCTGCGCCGCATGGGGCGTGTCTACAGCCGCAAGTTCGAGCTGCTGCGCGGCGAGCTTGCCCGCAAGCTGCCGGATCTGTTCGCCCCGGCTCCGAGTGACGCGGGGCTGCACTTGTTCGCCCGGTGGAAACGGTCGGCCGGGTTCTATGAGGCGTTTCGCCGGGAATGCCGGAACGAAGGCGTCTTATGGTCGGACGGAACGGGCTATTATGTGGAGAAGCCCGCCCCGGCGGCCTGCTTCGGCTTCGCGCACGTGAGCGAAGAGGAGATCATCGAAGGAATCGCACGGATGAGAGCTGTGGCAGACCGGATGTTTGCCGAATGAGGCATGGCAGGTTGTCCGAGGGAATTAACCCTGCTGGTCTAAAGTTTGACGCGCTCATAACGTAACAAAACTTCCCTTTATGGGGCACATGCCGTCTGTTATAATGGCTTAAAGCGAACCATGCCTCATAGAGAAGGCTGGTGTTTAATGGAGCGGAGTTAAACACCCGACTACAGAGAAGGGGGACGGACATGGCAAGGTGGAAGCTGAACTCCAAGCTGCTCTACCGATATATCATATCGTATTCGATCGTTCTGCTGCTTCCCGTGCTGATCATCGGACTGATCGCCTATAACTTCTTCATCCAGCTGCTGGAGCAGGAAGTGACCAAGAGCAACATGAATTTGCTGTCTCAGGTCAAGGATACGGTCGACGTCAATATGACGGAGCTGAACAATATCGCTTTCCATATATCCGGCAATACGAACCTGACGCCGTTCAACGTCACGAAAAGCCCGTTTACGGAGCTGAATACGATCGCCCAGCTGCGCAATTATGTCAGCGCGAATCAATTCATCGACCAGCTAGTGCTCTATTTCCGCGGCCACGATACGCTGTATACGCCGTACAGCACTTACGACGTGCATACGTTTACCGACAAAATCGCCGCGTTTCCCGACTGGAAGCCCGAGCAGTTCGTGCGCGACATGCAGGCGGTGAAATACCCTTACATAAGGGGAGCGGAGAATGTGACGGGCCCGGGCGGCACGACGGAAAAAATGGTCACCTATGTCATGCCGCTGCCGCCGAACAATCCGACGCCTTACGGAACGGTCGCGTTTTTGCTCAAAGAAAGCGCTTTCCGATCATTGCTGCAAAAGAAGTTCGGAGACGACTGGGGTGACACGTTTATTTTGAACGAAAAAAACGAGCTGATCGTCTCCACGAACGGAATCGCTCCGGAAGATGCCAAAAGCTTGACGCAAGCCGGCGGCAAGGTGAAGGCGGACGACGGCACGAAGACGATCCGGCTAAGGGACCGCGACTATTTCGTCTACGACGTCCGCTCGGAGCGTCTTGGCTGGACGTTCATCTCGCTTGTCGACCAGGAGACTGTCCTCCACAACGTCGAATTGGCGAAGCGAAGAACGCTGTACGCCATTTCGCTCGTGATCGTGCTCGGAGGCGTATTCGTCTTCTTCGCCACGCAGCTGAGCTACAAGCCGATCCGCAAGCTTCAGCGGTTTGCCGAGAGCAAGGCGAACCGGGAATTCGCCGGTCTCGGCGAAATCGAATCGATTCATTCCGCGCTGACGCTCATGTCGGACAGCAACGACGAGCTGAACCGGAGCATTTCGAGCAGCAGGCCGGCAATGAAGCATTACGCGCTGCTGAACCTGATACGCGGCCGGCTGCCCGACGACGGAGATATGGCCGATAAGCTTGCGCTGGCGCATTTGCGGCTGACGAAGCCGTATCATTTGGTAGCGGTAGTGCAGTTCCCGAGAGGCTTCGCGCTCGAGCCGTCCGACCGTTCCTCCTTGCTGGAGGAGCTGGAGCGAAGCTTTCCGGACGATGCGGAAGTGTACGGCATGGAGAGCCTCGAAGGCTCGAGTCTCATCTTCATGATGGGTGCCGACGATCCGGAAGGGACGGAGCATAAGCGGCTGCTTCTGGACGCGCACCGTTCCTTGAGCGACAAATGGCGCACGGAGATGACCATCGGGGCCGGGACCGCATACGGGCAATGGAGCGAGCTCGGCAAATCGTACATCGAGGCGTGCGGGGCCGTCGATTACCGGCTCATCGCCGGCAACGGCAAAGTGATCTTCTTCGCCGATATCGTGTCGAAAGCCGATCTTCCGCATGCGGACTATTCGAAGAGCGATTGGAACCAGCTGAAGCTGTACATGTACCAAGGCGACGCCGGCAAAATCGAGGAGCATCTGGAGAGGACGATCGGAACGATCCGGGAGCGGCAGCTGCCGCTGTTTCTCGTCAAATGCATGTGCTTCGACCTGATCCACGTCATATTGTCGATGCTGGGCGAGCTGGAGTGGGACGATGCGGATATGGCCCGGCAGTACCCGGACGTTTGGTCGTTATCCGAGTTCGAGACGGTGGAAGAGCTGATCGTGCTCGTCAAGCATATATCCGAGGACATATGCCGCATCGTAGCGGACCGCAAAGAAAGCGGCAATACCGATCTGGCGGGCAAAATGATGGCCTACATCCGGGAGCATTACGGGTCCAACCAGCTGTCCCTGCAGCAGGTCGCCGACGAGTTCAAGATGTCTTCCTCGTATTTGAGCCGCTATTTCAAAGACCAGACGGGTCAAACCGTCACGCAACACATTCAAGCGCTGCGCATGGAGAAAGCAAAGGAGCTGCTTCGCGCCGGCGCGGACAACCTGCAGGATGTCGTCGAGCATATCGGCTATGGTAGCGTGTCCGGCTTTATACGCAAGTTCAAGGAGTCCGAAGGCATCACGCCCGGCGAATTCCGCACGATGCACCATAAATGACGATTGTTTGTAACCGGCTGCGAATCCGGGTACGATTCGGTCAACCGCTGCGTTATCGATATCCATGCGACAAGCGTCCTGACACTCTTGGCGCGATCAAAAAATAATAGACCAATTTGATTGTCAAATGTAGCGTAGTGACGCGAAATTTCGTTCAAATTGGATCAGCCATTTTTTTGATCGCGCCTTATTGTAAAAGGTGGTGCATCGGCAGCAGAAACAGTGCATTTACGGTTTCTGCTATTTTTTTTATCGTTAGTACCAGGTCGGCTCATTTGCATGCAAGCAGAGGCGGCTATGGGGGTGACACCGGCATGACGGGGAGCGCGAGAGCGCTTGTACGCAAACTGAAGCTGCAGCGCCAACTGTATTTGCTATTGCTGCCGGCGATCGCCTATTTCGTCGTCTTTCAGTACATCCCGATGTACGGCGTGCAGATCGCCTTCAAAGATTTCCATGCGCCGCTCGGCATCGCGGGAAGCCCGTGGGTCGGCTTCGAGCATTTCGAACGGTTTTTCCGCTCCTACCCGTTCTGGACGCTGATCCGGAACACGATCGGACTGAGCTTGTACGGGATGGCGGTCGGCTTCCCGGTTCCGATCGCGCTGGCGCTGCTGCTGAACCAGTTGAACGGCCGGGCCTTCAAACGGTTCGTCCAGACCGTAATGTATGCACCGCATTTCGTATCGACCGTCGTGATCGTCGGGATGCTCACGCTGTTCTTGTCGCCGAGAAGCGGCATGATCAATCAATGGATCGTCCGGCTGGGCGGAGATCCGGTTTTTTTCCTCGGCTCGCCCGAATGGTTCAAGACGCTGCATGTGCTGTCCGGTGTATGGCAGGGCGCCGGCTGGGGCGCGATCGTCTATTTGGCGGCGCTGGCGGGAGTCGACCGCGGCCTGCACGAGGCGGCGGTCATGGACGGGGCGAGCAAGCTGCAGCGGATCCGGCATATCGATCTTCCGTCCATTATGCCGACGATCGTCATCGTTCTGCTGCTGCAGCTTGGCGGCATTATGAGCGTCGGCTTCGAGAAAACGTATCTGATGCAAAACTCGCTCAATCTCGATTCGTCGGAAGTCATCTCGACCTACGTGTACAAGACGGGGCTGCTCGGCATGCAGTACAGCTTCTCGGCGGCGGTCGGTTTGTTCGATTCCGCGGTCAATTTCGTCCTGCTCGTCACCGTAAACCGGCTCGCCCGGAAGCTGACGGATACGAGTCTTTGGTAAAGGAGGGCAATCCGTTAACAGACAGTCCCGGTCGGATCGTTTATTCGAATGGTTCAGCATGGCGCTGCTGACCGTACTGCTGATCGTCGTTTTGTATCCGCTCTATTTCATTCTGATCGCGTCCGTCAGCGATCCTCTCGACGTGAACGGCGGCGGAGTGCGGCTCTTCCCGGTAGGCTTGACGACGGAAGGATACCGGAGCATTCTCGGGAGCGGCGCCATATGGCGAGGCTACGGCAATACGCTGCTCTACATGACGGTCGGTACGGCCGTCAACGTCGCCGTAACGGTTATGGGCGCATACCCGCTGTCGCGCAAAGAGCTGCTTGGACGCAACGCCGTCATGATGCTGATCACATTCACGATGTTTTTCAGCGGAGGACTTGTCCCGACCTACTTGCTGGTCAAAAGCCTCGGGCTTCTCAACTCGATGTGGGCGGTCATTCTGCCCGGCGCGGTCAGCGTCTGGAACCTTATTATCGCGCGGACGTTCTTCCAGCATTCGATTCCGGAGGAGCTGAGGGAGGCGGCGATTACGGACGGCTGCACCGATTTGCGCTTCTTCGCGTTAGTGGCGTTGCCGCTGTCCAAGGCGATCGTAGCGGTACTCGTGTTGTTCTACGCGGTGGGCCACTGGAATTCGTTTTTCGGGGCGCTGATCTATTTCCGCGACGACAGCAAATACCCGCTGCAGCTCATTCTGCGTAACATGCTCATTCGGGGCGACGTGCAGGAGACATTGAATATGGAGCTTGGAGCGGGCGGTTCGGCGGCGGATTCGATCAAATACGCGGCGATCGTCGTAGCCAGCGTCCCGATGCTGGCGCTGTATCCGTTCGTTCAAAAGTATTTCGTGAAAGGAGTCATGCTCGGGTCTTTGAAAGGCTAGCCATGTATACAAAAGGGGGGGTTCGCATGAAAAAGAGAGCAAAAAACCGCATCATCGCAGGCGCCTTGACGGCGTCGCTGCTATTGTCCGCATGCAGCAAAGAGGAGGAAGCGAACCCGGCCTCTCGGGAGTCCGACGCGCCGAATGCGAATTTCAATGCCGTCGGGCTGCCCGTCGTCAATACGCCGATCCGGTTGAAAATCCCGGTATACCGCCAGCATTACCAGAAAGACTACAACGAAATGATCACCCTGCAAAATTTGGAGAAGAAGACGAACGTGGACGTCCAGTGGGAGCAAATTCCGGCGGAAGGCTGGAAGGAGAAAAAGAACCTGATGTTCGCAAGCGGCGACTACCCCGACGCCTTCTTCACCGGACTGAACATGCAGGACGTGGTCAATTACGGCTCGCAAGGCATATTGATTCCGCTCGAAGGCTTGATCGCCCAATATGCGCCGAACATCAGGAAGGTGCTGGACCAAAATCCGACGCTCCGAAGGATGGCGACCGCTCCGGACGGCCACATTTACTCCGTGCCCTGGTTCGAGGATCAGCAATATTTCCAGTACCGCAATACGTTTCTGATCAACAAGAAATGGCTGGAAAAGCTGGGCCTCCGCATCCCGGAGACGACCGACGAGCTGTACCGGGTGCTCAAAGCGTTCAAAGAGAACGACCCGAACGGCAACGGCAAAGCCGACGAAATACCGGCCACGTTCCGCCATAACACGACTACGAACGGCTATTACGAGCTGTATGGCGCGTTCGGGCTGATCGACGCCTTGACCGGATTCTCGGTCGATACGGGCAAGCGGGTCGTATTCGAGCCTGTAACGCCCGCTTACAAGGAAGCGGTTCAATATTTGCACAAGCTGTTCAAGGAAGGGTTGTTCGACAAGGAAACGTTTACGCAGGATGTTAAGCAGCTGCTGTCCAAGACGAAGAGCGAGCCGGCGGCCGTAGGCTTGATCGCCTCGTTTAACGGCGTCTACGAGCTCGGCTACGAGCTGCTGAAGGATTATGCGCCCGTACCCGCCTTGAAGGGGCCGCACGGAGATCAAATTTGGCGAAGGCAGGACAACAGGATTATTCTGAACTATTTCTCCATTACGAACAAAAACAAATATCCCGAGGCGACGATGCGCTTCGTCGATACGATGAACGATCCGCTGTCGGTGCTCGAATTCAAGTACGGGCCGTTCGGCACGCATCTGCTGGAGAAGCCGGGAGGCACGATCGAAATCGTCAATCCGCCGAAAGGCCAAGATATGAGCAGCTGGATCGGGGCCACGACGCCTTCCACCTCGATTCCGCTGATGGCCTCGAAGGAATGGCTGCAGAAGCTGGAGCAGAGCGAGAGCGACAAGTACCGCAGCAGCTTCTATGAGCTATATAAGCCGCACATCGCTCCGGAGGAGCGCGTCTATCCGACGCTGTACATGAGCGAGGACGAGAACAAGCGGCTGAGCGTGCTCGAAACCGATGTCATGACCTATGTGCGGAAGATGGAGGCGAAATGGATCGTGGAAGGCGGCATCGAAGCCGAATGGGACAAATATGTGCAGGATTTGAAGAGGATGGGGCTGGACGAGCTGATGCAAATCAAGCAGAAAGGCTACGACCGGTTCGTCAAAGGATGACTGCTCGCAAACGGACGCCGGCAGGCGTTGCCCGATCTATATATATGAGGTGAACCTTACATGATTCATACGACAGAACCATTTCGCGTAAAACCGGTGGCCGACGATTTCGTAACCGTCTACGAATCCCCGGACCCGCAAAACGTATATGCATACTCTCCCGCCATCTTGGCGCTGCCTTCCGGCCGGCTCGTGCTGACGATGGACATCGGGGGCAAAGGCGTGCCGGACTTGCCCGGTCCGAAAGGCTCGCGCCACGGCTTCATCGCGCAGGGCAAAGTGTACGTGTCCGACGACAAAGGGCGGACGTGGAAGCATACGCATGACTTCCCGTTTCTGCACGCGCGGCCTTTCGTCTCGGGCGGCAAGCTGTACGTGCTCGGCCATTGCGTCAATATTATGGTCATCTGCTCGGAAGACGAAGGGGAAACGTGGTCCGAGACGTCCTTGCTCACTACGGAGGGCGATTGGCACCAGGCGCCGTGCAACGTGCATTACGCCAATGGCTGCGTCTATCTCGTCATGGAAAATATTCGCGAGAACGATCATACCGTTTGGCCGGTCAGCCAAATGGAGCCGGTGCTGATGCGGGCTCGGGCCGATGCGGATTTGACCGATCCGGCCAGTTGGACGTACGCTTCCCGGCTGTCGGCGATCGAGGCGTTCCCTTCGGAGCGGCTCGATTACTTCGGCGTGCCGTTTTTCACGGAAACGCCTTACTTCCAGAAAGGTCAGCTTCACTGCGCGGTCGTCGGCTGGCTGGAGACGAACGTCGTCCAGTTCACCGACCCGGACCATTACTGGCATGACCCGTCGGGGAAAACGTTCCATCTGTGGGCGAGAGCCCATACGGGCGGGACGGGATATGCAGCGATCGCTAAGGTTGTGGAGCATGATGACGGCTCAATGACGACGATGCTGGAAACGACTCCGTCCGGGAAGAAGGCCGTATTCGTCCCATGCCCGGGCGGCCAGATGAAGTTCCATATCTTGTACGATGAGCAAACGAAGCTGTATTGGCTGCTCAGCTCCCAATCGACCGACAGCATGACCCGCAAGGAGCGGCTGCCGAAGGAGAGGTTCGACCTGCCGAACAACGAGCGGCATCGGCTGCAGCTTCACTTCTCCAGAAACTGCATCGACTGGTGCTTCGCGGCGCTGGTGGCGGCCGGAGATACGCCGAGGCAGTCCCGTCATTACGCCAGCATGGCGATCGACGGAGACGACCTGTACGTGGCGAGCCGTTCCGGGGACGCCCGCGCGCGGGATGCGCACAACGGCAATCTGATCACGTTCCACACGGTGCGCAACTTCCGCTCGCTCGTGTACTAGGCGCCGGCGCGCCGCAACTCCGCGACGCCGAATGGCGCGGCGAGCACCGCACGGCCGCATATGCCGAACAACGCCGCCAGCACGCGCCGCTGCTGCGGCTGCGCGGAGCCGCGTACGTTGCATTACGCCAAAGTGCCCGCCACGTTCGAGGCAGGCTGGGCTGTTGCGGAGCGTTACGACTCCCGGTCCGCGCATGCACACCTCCTTCCCCGGCCGCTTCTTGGCGCAGGGAAGGGGTGTTTGGTTTCGGTACATCGAGTTTGGTACGATACCGTGCGAGTGTGCGCTAACTGGAAAAGCTCCATCTATTTTCCCGGTTTTACCGAATATAGTTGCAGTAAATGGAAAAACTCCATCTAATTCGGGTTAAAACGGCTTATCGGACCCGATCAAGCCCGATTAACAACATGATTTCCATTTAGCATGTTCGTTTTTCGGATTATGGCCAAATTTAGCTGCATATTTTCCAGTTCGGATGCTGGCGAGCGCCGTAGAAGGTGTACTGCGGGCTTGCCGAATTGGACCGGCGGCAGCATCCGCAGTTTCGGCGCGTTGGCGGGTCCGCTGAATATGAACAACCTTCCCGGAAGGCTTCGCGCCCCCGGGAAGGTTATTTGGATTGGATATGTCGTGCGCTATAGCTGCATATTATCCGGCTCGGATCGCCGATGGCCCAGGCGTCACATCTCCATAATTCCCATACCGCCGTCCGGCATCGCCACCGCCATCGTGCCGTTATCGCTTCCGCCTTCCGCGGTGCGGGACAATTGCACCGGAGTGCCGAACAGCGGGCTCGCATAGGGCAAATGCGTCCGTCCGCGCGCCAATATATGATTCTCGTTGGAGCCGCTCCAAGGCACCCACGAGCGCGCATTGCAATAGTGGGTCACGTACGCGCGCCGGAACCGGTCGGTCGTCTCGTTGCGGTATGAGCGGTGAAGCAAATGCGAATGGAAAAACAGGACGTCCCCGGGCTCCAGTACAACCGGTACGGCGTCGCCGTATTTGGCCGCTACCTTGGAAAGATTGTTGACCGAATCATCCATATGGCTCGGATGAGTCGCCGCGAACAGCCCTTCGATATGCTGGTCGTCCGCGTGGACGAAATGGTTCCGGTTCTCGGGCGGATAAATCGGCTCGTGATGGGAGCCGGGCGCCACCCATAAGCAGCCGTTACGCTCATCGGCCCGATCGAGGGCGATCCAGACGCCGATCAGCGAGTCGGGCTGGGTTTGAATGTAGAACGAGTCTTGATGCCAGCCTTGGCCGCCTTTGCCCGGAGGGTTGAAAAACATCATCGACTGCAGCGCCAGCACGTCCGGCCCGATCAACGCTTCAAGCACATCCAGCACGTGGGGATGGAGCAGCCCCCATTCCGCGGTCGCATTCTCCCGATGCGGCATGTGCAGCCGCGCGGAGGCGAGCCGCTCCTGCTTCTGCTCTCCCGTCATCCAGGCGTGCGCGCGGGAAAGATGGTCCAAATTGATCCGGCCTTCGTATATATCGTCGGTCCATTGCCGAAGCCTTTGCGTATGCTCCTCCGACAAAAGCTGCTTGACGACAAGGAAGCCGTCCCGCCGATAGCTTACATATTCGTCGATCGTCGTCGCGTATCGCCCGGTTTGCTTCGTAATTTCCGTTTCCATGTGCATGCTCTCCCCCTCCTCAAGTTATCTTCATTGTGCAGGAGAGAAGGGATGCTCACAATATACGGAGACGAACGAATGATGGATAAATTTGATCTGCATCCTACTCCTCGTCCGCCGAGCGGAGAACGAAGATATGATTTAGCGGGTAAAACCGCCCCCAATCGTCCGGAGGCGCCATCTCCCGCAGCCGGGGATCGCCGTATTTGCGCCGGTATTCCGTCGCCGTCATGCCCGTCATCCGCCGGAACAGGCGGTGGAAATAATATTCGTCGGCAAAGCCGGCGGCGCGGGCGATTTGCTTGATGCTGTCCGGGCGCTGCAGCAGCAGCTGGGCGGCAAGTCCGATTCGTCGCTTCGTCATCCATTCCTTCGGCGAATGACCGACATGGCGCTGGAACGTGCGGGTAAAATGCTCGTGCGACCAGCCGGCCATCTTCGCCAGCTGATCGACCTCGATCGTTTCGTTCGCGTGCGCTTCGATATATTGAAGCGCGTTCGTAATTTGCGGAGGCATCATCTCCGGATCGCGATTCCCGCTGCCCGGTGCTAATGTGCTCTCCATCTCCTCCATTACGGTCAGCAGCAGCATTTCCGCCGTCGGCTGCCACCTTGGCGGCCGGTGGTGAAACGAGTAGAGCAATTGCTTCATCAGCTGGGGGATGAGCGAGCCGTCCGCGACGGACACCGGAGCCGCCCCTTCGAGCAGCAGCTTCGGATACCGGCTGCGGATCCAATCGGTCTCCAGGTCGAAGTGGACGAACAGATGGCGCGTCGGGGCAGCCGGATCGAACAAGTAGTTATGCGTCTCGCCAGGTCTTGTTACGAGCGCGAACGGGCCGTCGAAGGCGTAGGTAACGTCTGCTGATGTATACAAGGTGCGGGTGCTCTTTGGAAAATAGACGAGCTCGTAGTCGTGCAGGTGGCGAGGGCCGAGCTTGCGGCCGGGCTTCACGGTCACGTCTCCGGCGTGATGAAACCGCAATAAAGGATCCGTACGCGGATTGGTTTTCGTTTTGTCGCTCATACGAACATATAGTAAATGGCTTTGAACAGGAAAATAAGAACGAGGGGAAGCGCGATGCCATAAAGGGGTACGAATGCGATAAACAGCAGGTTAGAGGCGCCGGCCTCCCCTTTCAGAGTACCTTTGAACAGCATCCTTGCGATCAGGATTAGGACGGCGATCACGCATACGGCGATTATTTTCGCGGCCAACGGCGACATGTCGTAGCCTCCTTTCATCATGAGTTCATTATACGACATTTTTTACATTAATTGTATAGTGAAACGGATGTCTGCCGAATCCGATGTAAAAAACGGTCGATCGGTTCAAAAACCGCGTATGCCGCGATGTAAGGTAAAGGAAGCCGACAGCAGAAATCGGACATATACATGTTCCGTGTATTGTAATAAGGTGTTGCTCGAGAGGCGCTTTATACCGTTCGGCTGATTCGCCGGGATATGGTTCGTATGCGATAAGCGTGTCTCATGAACGTTGTTTCCCGTCCGGGAACGGGTAATGTTCGGGAAAATAACTGCCAAACCAATATCGGGGAGGAAACGGTGATGGGTGAGGAATACCGGAAAGGCAGCGAGCAAGAACTGGAAGGGGCGACGAAGGAGCTGAATAAGGAAGAGGAGGGCTGGAGCGGCCGGACGATGAGCCGGCGCAGGCTGCTTACGGCGATCGGCGCGGCAGGTGCGGCGCTGACGACGATGAGCGTGCTCGCCGGACAAGTCGGAGAGGCGGCGAAGAGCGAGAAACCGAGTGTATCCAGTGCGGTGTACGGCGATCCGGAACACCCGTTGACCGGAGATTGCGTGCTGTCCGTCACGATCGCCGAGCTGCGGGCGGAGCAAAGCCCGGAGGCCGGCCGCTTGTATTACGTGACCGATCCGGGCCGGGAAGGCCCGTTCATGTATGACGCGGCCGATACCGTCACTCCCGATAATACGGGGACGGTACTCGTCTCCGCTGCCGGAGCGCGATTCAAACGGCGGTATGACGGCAATATGCACGCCGGCTGGTTCGGAGCGAAAGGAGACGGCGTGACGGACGATACTTTGGCGGTCCGGGCCGCCCTTGCGGCGGCGAGAGGGAAGACGCTGTTTTTCCCGCCGGGCGTATTCAAGCTGACCGATACGATAACGGTTCCCCGCAATACGTTCGTCCGCGGCTCGGGCAACTCGTCGTGGTACACATTCGGGCAACGCCGCAACGAGCTTCCGAGCAGCATACTGGACATGGAGAACGGTACCGTTCTCGCCTTTTTCGGCAACGGTTCGCAAACGTTTTCAAGCAATCACGCCGATTTCCAAAGCTTTACGTGCGCCGTCCGGTTCGAGAGCGACGCCGACGGAACGCAGCTGTCGGATCTGAAAATATTGTCGCACTTCCGAATCCGCGACGGGCAGGGGAGCATTACGACCCAACTGACGGACGAGCATGCGATGTTCGATGTCGGGGTGTGGATCGACAATGCCGATCACGTGAAGCTGAATCGGGTTTCCGTCGTCGGCTATTGGCAGAAGGCGGGGTTGTATTTGGACGCTTCGGGCAGGCTGGCGGCGACCGGCGAATATGGCGCGATCGAGTATGCCACGATCAAGGACTGCCTGTTCCAGGGAAAAATCGGCATGGCCGTATTGGGTGGGGACGAGGGGAATCCGCCGGACGAGACGGGCTTCGTTCCGCCGACGGGCGACGCATTAACGGAAGGCCAGTTCGGCTTGTCCCATCTGTTCGTGTCCGACTGCTTCTTCTCCGGCACCGATCACCATTCCAACGGCTTCGCCGCCGGCTGGCAAAGCCGGATCGAGCCGGACAGCACGCCGATCAAGATCGACGGCTTTATCGGCAGCGGCTCGCCTTACCGGATTAACAACCCGCGCTTCGTCAACTGCTCGATCCAGACGCGGGAAAGCGCATCGATCGTGCTCGACCGGGTGATCCGGCCGACGTTCGTGAACTGCCGGGCGGAGAGCGGCCCGATCCGCGCGACGAAGCATACGATCCAGCCCCGGCTGATCGCCTGCGAATTCCCGTACAGCCGGACGAATACGATATACCATGAGATCGAGAACTGCCAAGGCGCGTATATCGAACCGCCGTTCCGGCGTCTCGGCCATATCATTCTGCTCGACTACGAATTCCAGATCGAGCTGCGAAACAACGGCGGCGTCATCGAGCATCGGGTGACGAAGCCGTACGCCCTGCAAGCGAGCGCGAGATCGAAGGATGCGGAGGCGCTGTTCCGCTACGCCATATTGGAAGCGGGCTGGAGCTACAAGCAATGGACGCCGACTCCGGTGCCCGGCTCCGCCGACGATTTCTCCAAGGGCATCTTCTTGGGCGAGAAGTCGTTCCAGTCCAAATACAACCTGTACACGAGCGCGCCGATCGACAATGCCGCCGATTATCAGGAGATCGAGGTGACGGTTGCCGAATCGAGGGCGGCCGACACCGGGCTGTGGGCGAGACCCGGCTCCTTCTCGGCACAGGCGGTTCCGTACCGGCTGGCGAATTACTCCACCGCTTTGAAAATCGAGCTGCGCAACGGAACCGGGCCGGCGACGAATTTGACCGCCAACTTGCCGAACGAGACGAACGGCGCGGCGAGTCTGGTCATTCGGGTCAGAGGGAAGTTTTACGAGCAAGCTTACGGTATGGCGTAGAACATACGGCAGCATGCTGTGTTCGGAAATCGCGCTACAGCCGCTATTTGGCTGCTTTAGGGCACACCAAAAACCTCCACACCGCTTTTTCGGCGGTAAGTGGAGGTTTTATCGTCTCGTAGGGACCTATTATTTGCTGCGCAGCGTGCCGAGCGACTCGCCCATCTTGACTTTGGAGCCGACGGATAAATCGGTGCGCGGCTCGAAAATGTTGTTCTCGGTCAAAAGCACGACGGTTGAGCCGAATTCGAAGTAGGCGAGGTCGTCTCCGCGCTCCAAGCGATCCGGCAGCGGATCGACGTATCGGATGCTGCTGACGTTCATCGCGCCGACTTTGACGACGGCGATTTCCCCGTATTCGTGATTGATATATGTGATAAGCCGTTCGTTTCTGCTCAGAACCCGTTTCATCTGGCGCAATCCGAAATCGTTGACGGGATACACTTTCCCTTTCACGTGCTCCTTCTCGACGATCGTACCGGTTGCCGGCGCGTGAATACGGTGGTAGTCGGTTGGACTCAAGTACAGGACGAAATAAAACCCGTTCCGGTAGTTCACCGTTCGCGGAGAGCGGTTCAGCAGCTCTTCCACCGTGTAGTCTTGTCCTTTAATGCCCAGCAGCGTGCCGGCCTGAATCGGACCCATGCCTGTAATAAGCGAATCGACGGGGCTAAACAGCGCATCCGGGTTATTGTCGAACGGCCGGAGTCCGGGCTTCAGGCGGCGGGTAAAAAACTCGTTCAGCGTCCGGTATTCCGCAATCGCTTTTTCCGCATCGTCGATGCGAATTCCGTATGATTTGGCGAATCGGGGAATAAGCAGCCGGCTTGCCTCCGATTTGGCGAATGCTCCGGTTATGCGCGAAATCCATTTCCGCGAAGAAAGCTCGGTCAACAGTCGAAATAAAGGTTTCATGTTTTTCTATTCCCCCAAAAGTGAAGCTGGCCTTCGAAGCGTATTCCGAGTACTTTCGGGGGAACCCCCGAAAAAGCGCCCCCAAAAGTGAAGCTGGCCTCCGCATTGCAGCCCGGGTCGCAAGAGACATATTCCCTATCTTGACATAGATAAGGCCGCAAAGCAACCGACATTCCCGTGTTTGAATGTATGTGAAGAAAACAGGAAAAGCAGCCGCGGTCGGCTGCTCGAGATGGTTTGCTGAACCCGCCGCGTCATCGGACAGGCTTCGCCGGCAGGCTTTTCTTGTATTCCTGACAGGATAGGCAGGTGGCAACATTAGTCTGCACCGGAATGGCGCAGCCGGAATATTTGACGCAGTGTACCGGTGTACGATCATCGGAGTCGGAAGCGATTTGCACACAAAAGCGGCATCCGGAAATCAACTCGTGCGTAGCGTCGAGCATCGTTTGCTTCAACCGAACGATTTCTTCCATGGGGCTGCGGCTCCTTCGAAATTCGTATCCGTTCGTCGCGGACGGCTGGAGAGTCGGGCGACAATGAAACTCATCCGTAATGATAGCATAGTTCACATTCGTTTGTCACTAATTGGTAAAAAAACGACGGTTTGCCGGAGCTTGTCCGCTCCGGTCCGAATGGCCGAGGCGGTATCGGCGGGTATTATCGTGTCACAGCCGTATTGACAAAAGAGCGAATCGTGTTAAGATAAGTTTGTCACTAGGGGAGCCCCATGGGCTGAGATTGGATGTTCGCGCATCCTAGACCCTTCGAACCTGATCTGGATGATGCCAGCGTAGGGAAGTGGGACACCATACCGTTCGAAGCCAACTTTTTCGAATGCGCGTCCACCCTCTATGAAGGGTGGGCTTTTTTGTTGTTCCGATTGCGGAGACGAACCCTGGGACGAAAATCGATAATGGGAGAGGATATTATTGTCAACCGTTTTTAAGCAGTCAAAAGGATTGAAATTGACCGATATTTTGGTCACCGTAGTCATTGCGGTCGTATTTGGGCTCATTTACCGGATATGGGGGCCGGTCTACGATCTGGTCAAAGTGTTCGGGCTGCAAGCCGAGCAGCTTACATACGGCATGTGGTTCATCGCATCGACCGTAGCCTTTCTGATTATCCGCAAGCCCGGCGTAGCGCTGCTGGCCGAAGTGGCCGCCGCTTCCGGGGAATTGATTACGGGTTCCCAATATGGAGTCGAAGCGCTCACGTACGGCATTATGCAGGGGATCGGCGCCGAAATTATTTTCGCCTTGTTCGCATACCGCTCTTACTCGCTTGCCGTTACTTGCCTCGCCGGTATCGGGGCCGGCATCGGCTCGCTCGGCATGGACTGGTACAAAGGCTATTTGCTCGAGCTGCAGGGCTGGAACTTGACGCTGTACTTCGTGTTCCGTTTCATCGGTTGTATCGTCATTACGGGCGGATTCGCCTATTATTTGGTCAAGGCGCTTGAAGCGACCGGCGTAACCCGGATCGTGCGTCCGGTATCCGAAGCGGACCGGCGCTCTCTGAATGACTGAAGAAAGGTGATGCATCATGAACGCTGCGGCGGGAGTCGTAAAGTTGAGGCTGAAGTTTCCCGGCGCGCCGGCGCTTACTTTTCGGGACTTGTCGTTTGCGGTTGGACGGGGAGAACGCGTACTGCTGCTCGGTCCGAGCGGCTGCGGGAAGTCTACGCTGCTGCAGGTGCTGACCGGGCTTATACCGGGTGCGGTGGACGTGCCCATAGCGGCCGATTCGATCATCGTTCCGGAACGATGGGGATACGTGTTTCAGGATCCGGACACGCAATTTTGCATGCCGTACGTGGATGAGGAGCTGGCATTCGTGCTGGAAAATTTGCTCGTTCCCCGCGAGCGGATGCAGGAGCGGATGGAATCGCTGCTCGAGCAGGTTGGACTGAAGCTCGATCAGCTGCATACGCCGATCGCGTCGCTGTCGCAAGGCATGAAGCAGCGGCTCGCGATCGCCGGAGCGCTAGCTCTCGAGCCGGACGTCCTGTTCGTTGACGAGCCGACGGCGCTGCTCGACCCGGAAGGGACGGAGCAAGTGTGGGAGACGATC
Organism: Paenibacillus mesophilus; assembly: GCF_005938385.1. Taxonomy (GTDB): domain Bacteria; phylum Bacillota; class Bacilli; order Paenibacillales; family NBRC-103111; genus Paenibacillus_AB; species Paenibacillus_AB mesophilus. The sequence goes on along the minus strand of NZ_VCRA01000001.1, from coordinate 652,263 downwards.
CGGAGCGCGGGCGAGGGGCGGACGGTCGTCATCGTCGAGCATAAAATCGAACACATCGTCGATTACATCGACCGCGTCGTCCTGTTTAACCGTGCGGGAGAAATTACGGCCGACGGCCCGGCGAAGCGGGTATTCGCCGAATACGGGCATCGTCTTGTCGAGGATGGCATCTGGTACCCCGGCGTATGGGAAGATTACGTGCAGAGCGGACGTTATTCGCCGCCATCGCCGCCTCCGGTTGATGATCGTCCTCTGATCCGGATGTCCGGATTCGAAGTATTCCGGGGGAAAGAACGGAAGCTGCGCGTCGAGTCGGCTGCCGTGTCGGCCGGAGAGTGGATCGCGGTCGTAGGTCCTAACGGGGCCGGGAAAAGCACGCTGCTGCTGGGATTGATGAAGCTTCTCAAGACGGCGGGAGAGTATGCTTTGAACGGAAGACCGGCAGAGGAATACCGCGAGCTGTCCGGGGAGATCGCCTTCGTGTTTCAAAATCCGGAGTTTCAGTTCGTGACGAATTCCGTGTACGACGAAGTGGCTTTCTCCCTGAGACGGGAGCGGCGGCCGGAAGCCGAGGTGAAGGCGAAAGTAGAGGAGCTGCTCGCCGATTTCGATCTTGCCGACCGCAAGGAGAACCATCCGTTCCAGCTGTCGCTCGGCCAGAAAAGAAGACTCAGCGTCGCATCGGCGATCGTAAAGGAGCAGCGCATTCTGCTGCTCGACGAGCCGACGTTCGGCCAAGACGCCAAAAACACGTTCGCCTTGCTGGAACGTCTCGAGGCATGGCGGCGGCAAGGCACGGCGATCGTGATGGTGACGCATGATCCCGACATCGTGCGCCGCTTCGCGACGCGGGTATGGGACGTTCGCGACGGCAGGCTGCACGCGGACCTGTCCCCCGGGGAATGGGCCGCTTCGTCTTCGTCAACGGCTGCCGACGACCGCAATAAACGAAATGAACGACAGGAGGAGCCCGCGTCGTGCACATAGAGTTTTCATACCGGGAAACGTGGCTGCACCGGGTCAATCCTTCCTTGAAGCTGTTCGTCTCTCTGGCGTTGTTCTTCCTCGTGCTGTTTACGCACAATCCGAGCGTCATGCTGAACGCCGCCGCCGCCGCGGTCCTCGTGCTGTTCTCGGGCAGCGGACATCCCGGCAAACGTCTCGTCTTGTACGCGCTGCCGGCGCTGCTGCTGTTCGTGTCCTCGTCGACGTCGATGATTTTTTACGGCAAAGGCGAAACGACGTGGCTGGAGTGGGGGATCGTCCATGTGACGGAGGAAAGCTTCTTCCGCGGCATGCAGGTCGGCATGAAATCGCTCTGCTTCGCGTTTATCGGTTTGCTGTTCGCGCTCACGACACGTCCCGTCTATTTGTTTTATTCGCTGATGCAGCAGTGCAAAGTTCCGCCCAAATACGCCTACAGCTTCATGGCCGCGATGCGGCTGCTGCCGATCATGATCGAAGAATTTCAGACGCTGCGTCATGCTCTTGCGGTACGGGGAGTGGGGCGGGAGCGGGGGCTTGCCGGCTTGTACCGGAAAATGAAAGCTTACGCCGTACCGATGCTGGCGCAGAGCATACGCCGCGCCCAACGAATCGCGGTGGCGATGGAAGCGAAGCGGTTTGCGGGCAACGGCCGGCGCACCTTCTATTACGAAATCGGATTTTCCGCGGCGGACGCCGCGTTCGTCGCGGGAACGGCGCTTGTATGTGCTGCGGCCTATGCGGCAGGCATGCTGCTGCCGTATTTTCCGATCGCGGATGTACGTTAATTAGCCGGATATTGGGAGAGGAGAGATAACGATGTTGTTTTCCAAACGTTTGAGAGAGGCGGCCGATTCGAGCTGGGAGGCGAGCTTCGCCCATCCGTTCGTAACGGGCATCGCCGACGGCACGCTGCCGCTTGACTGCTTCAAGCATTACGTGCTGAACGACGCTTACTATTTGTCCTGCTTCGCGCAAGTGCAGGCGCTCGGCGCCGCCAAAGCGACGGACCTGCATACCGCGAACCGGATGGCCGTGCACGTGCAGGGCACTTACGGCGCCGAGCTGTCGCTGCACGAGAAGTTTTCCGGCATGCTGGGCATTACGGCGGAAGAGAGGAGCTCGTTCCAGCCGGCTCCGACCGCATACGCATACACTTCGCACATGTTCCGCGCGGCCTACACGGGCCATTTGGGCGACATTATCGCCGCCATCCTGCCGTGCTACTGGCTGTACTACGAGATCGGCGAGAGATTGCAAGGCGCGACGCCGGACGAGCCGATCTACCGCGAATGGATCGCGGCCTATGGCGGCGAATGGTTCAAGCAGCTCGTGCAGGAGCAGATCGACCGGCTGGACGCGATCGCCGATACGGTAACCGAAGCGGACCGCGAACGGATGGAGCGCCATTTTCTGATCAGCAGCCGCTATGAGTATATGTTCTGGGATATGGCTTACAAGAAGGAAAGCTGGCCGGTATAGTGCAAACCGCTCGAGAGGCGATAACATGATATAAGACGGACCGTTACCTTTCATAGGGGCGGTCTGTTTTTCGTCAAAACCCGAAAAAATGACATCGACTTTACTCTCCATTGACAGCCGGTTAACGTTTGTCCGGTAAAATCATCCATATGAGAAGAAGCATCAATGTCATGTCAGCGGAGGGATGCCGAATGGAAAGACGACTGCAGTGGATGTACGATCAAGCGGGGGCGGCGGGCGCAAGCATCGTAGTGGAAAACAAAACGTACGTGGAAACCGGTACGATCCGTTTTATGGAAGGCGATATTATTGAAGTGGAATGCGTGCAGACGAATAAGTACGCTGTCGGTGAGCAGGTGAAAATGAACATTTATGCGCGGGACGGGATGACGACGCATATTTCGACGATTATCGCCATTCATCGAAACGCCATGTTTTTATTGAACCCGGCGGAATTGCAAAGCAAAGCTTTGTGGAAACGAAGAAACGTACGCCTCGCGACTAACATCCCGGCAAGCATCGTACTTAATGCCGGCGAACATCAAATAGAGGCACAGGAGTCCGTCCGCTGCCTCATTCATGACTTTTCCGCGGGCGGGATCGGACTCGCCGTGGCCGGATCGCTAAGGCTGCTGGAGCAATTCGTCTACGGCATTCAAATCGACCTCGGGTTCGAATTCTCCTGCCATATCCGAATTCTGCATGTGCAGACGTCGGACACCGGGCTGAAATACGGGGCGGAGTTTGTCCATCTTCCGAAACCGATGGAGCATAAGCTTCGATCGTTTATTTTGCTGCAGCAGGTAAAAGCGCGGATCGGATAACGCGGGGAAGACCGAAATGGGTTGGAGCCCCTCTTCTAATCGTCCTTCGTTCGCTGCAGCCATTTCCTCGCTTCATTCCGGTCGGCTACCTGCAGCTTGTTCAGCAAATTGGATACGTTGTTGGCCACGGTTTTGACGCTGATGTGCAGCCGTGCACTGATTTGCGCGTTGGTGTCGCCCTCGGCGATCCGCTCCAATATTTCCAGCTCCCGCTTCGTCAGCTCGGACAAGACCGGATGCGCCGCAGTATCCGCCGAAGGGGTACGCTCGGAGAAATAATGGATCATCCGTTCCGCGATATCCGAGCTGAACACGGCCCGTCCGCCGCCTACCATCCGGATCGACTGGAGCAGCTCGTCCTCGTCCGCGTCTTTGAGCACATATCCTTTCGCACCGGCGCGCATGGCGGTAAAGACGGATTGATCGTCCCGGAACATGGTCAGGACGAGCACTTCGATTCGCGGGTAGCGCTCCTTGATCAGCCTCGTAACTTCGATTCCGTTCAGTCCGGGCATGCGGATATCCATCAGCACCAAATCCGGCTGCATCGTTCCGGCCAGCTCCAGCGCCTCGTCTCCGGACGAAGCTTCTCCCACTACATCCAGATCGTCCGTCGTTCCAAGCAAATTTCGCACCCCTTTACGAAACAGGGGATGGTCGTCCGCGATAATGATCCTCATCTGGCAGCGCTCCTTTCTTAACGATAAAGAAAGATTAACTTCGCTGAAGCGTTAAAGCGAAGTAAGACTTTCTTTACCAAGAAAAACTTCCGGAATTCGGGTCCCCGAAAAGTACCCGGTGCAACCTTCGAAGGATAGCGTCACTTTTTGGGGTGAGAGAGGCGGTCGCTCATCCTTGAAGTACGTCGATAGACGTTTTTCTTATCGATACAGAAAATTTAAGTTCGCTAAAGTGATACAGCTGCGAAGCAATGCCCCGTTAAAGCGAATTGTAAGTTTCTGTACTAAGAATAGCTACCTCTTACGCAGGGTCATTCATCGTGGAAAAGGCTTCGATTAGAAGCTTTTCTTACAGGGGAATGATGGCCGAAACTCGCGTACCGCCCTTCTCCATTCGCTCGATCGTACATTGGCCGCCGAGCTCGGCCGCCCGTTCCCGAATGGAAGTGAGGCCGATGCCACCTTTGTCTCCCGAGGCTTTGGTCCTGGTATGGATGCCGCCGCCGTTATCCGTTATGTCGATAACGAGCTCCTTGGACGGAGAAATGTCCAGCTGCACCGTGCACGAAGTTGCCTTGGCATGCTTGATAACATTTGCGAGAGACTCGGTCACGATCCGGTAGACGGCTACCTCTACGGCTGCAGGCACGGCCGGAAGCGGCGTCGGCGTATGGAACCGGATGAAGAGGGCGTCGGCCGCTGGATCGCCGGCAAGTGCCAGGGCAGGCTTGTTAAGCTCGGCGATTTTCGCTTCGATAGCGCCCGCAAGCCCCAGCTCATCCAGGGCGGGCGGACGCAATTCGTGAACGAGCGTGCGGATTTCCTCGACGGTCGAACGGATGACCTGTCTCAGCTCGGCCAGCATTTCAATCGCCGCGGCCGGCTGCTTTTCGACGTATTTTTGCGCCGTTGCCGCGTTCAGGGCAAGCGCCGCCAGCCTCGGGGCGAGATCGTCGTGCAAATTGTTGCGTATTTGCCGGCGTTCCTCTTCCCGGGCCAATATAAGCTTCTCCCGCGACTCCTGCAAATCTTGGACGAGCAGCTTCATGCCGAGCGTCATGTTGACGTTCTCCACGATCGGACCGGCTTGCCGCAGCAAGACGTCGAGCAATTTGCCGTCCTCGGACGAGAACGCTTCCCCGGGCGAGCGGCTTGCCAAATAGAGCGTTCCGACCTGCTCGCCCCGATGAATGATCGGAAACGTATGCGGATCGTCAGCCGGCTCCCCATCGGAGGCGACCATCGTATCGTGGCTGCCCACGCCGATGGATATTCCCGTATAAGGAAGGCGCAGCGCCGTTTTGACCGTCCGTACGACCGCATCGAGCATCGCATCCGGCGGCAGCGGACGGATCAGATGGTTGCCGAGCTCGATCAGCACGGCGTAAGGATCGTCGTGTCTGCCTTTCATCAGCCGGTTAATATGACGCTGCAGCCATTCCTTCAACGGAGCGAAAGCGACGGCAACGACCGCCGTGGCTAGCAGCGAAACGATAAAACTGTCGCCGGTCCGGAACAACCGGCCCAAATACAGCACGGCGGCCGTATACAGCAGCACGACGGAGACGCTTAATGCGGCATAGACGAGCGTCCGATTGACGAGCGGATCGATGTCCCACAGTCTTCTCCGCAAAACGGCGAGCGTGAGAGTCACCGGTATGGCCGTCAAGGCCAAGTTGAGCAGCGCGTTCAAATAGACGTAAGTAATCGCCGTACCGTCATGAAACTTCGGGTCGAACAAGAAGCTCATGCCGCTGAACCCGATAAAACCGATCGAGACCCCGTACACGACCCATTTTGTCTGCTGCCGCTCCGCCGGCGAGGACGATTTGCGGAACCGGTAAATTTGCGAGTAGATGAGAATGGCCGTCGACGATACGTACCATGCCAGTTGAACATAGGCCGGGATATGAAGCGGCTCCCACATACGCCCTCCGTATAGCAGGTTGAGGACATCGACTACAACGATTCCGGCGAAAAAAAGCCGCGACCAGCCGGGCACGAACCTTCCGTCGGGAAAAACGAAGAAAAACAGCGATATCGTGATCCAGCCGAGCATGGACACGAACATGAACCAGCTATGGGCAAAGCCAGTCCCAACGGATGCGACGACGGTCAAGGAAGGGAACGAGGTGCCGAATGCGACCATGGCCAGAGCGGCGAGCAGACCGACGCGTTCCCGGAATCCTTTCCACAGCAATATAACGGCCGACAAATAATAGACGAGCGTAAAGCATACGTCGATCAGCACGAACAATACGGCATACGTAGACAACGATAGCCCGTTCGCGGGCAAGGGCATCGCCGGGACCGATTTCCCGCAGCCGTCCGTGATGCACGTTGCTGTCAGGTTCACATAGTAATCGGGAATGCTGCCAACATACATGACCATCGTAATCAGGACGAAAACGACGACAAACGACTGCAGGCCTATCAATCTCCAGTCCGCCTGACCGGCGTTGCGGACGTCCGGGCCGCGCCTGTTCGGAGTTTCCGGCATCATGCTCTGGTCCGCCTTCCTATCGCTTATTTCCCATTATTATAGCTTTCTTCCCCGCATGCTGAACATAGGGCGGGACATATTTCCCGAATCCGTTCCCGGACTTCCCGAGAAAAAGCGCCGAAAGTTCCCGTGCAGCCGGGAATCCGTTCTCTGTTGCCGGGAATTTCCTTTCCTTTACGATAAATGCAGCGGTTTAATTCAGTTGTGGAGGATGATGGGAATGAACGAGAAGCAAGTGGTGAAGGCGCTCGGCATGATTTGTTTGCTGGCGGGGATCGCGCGGATCGGAATGACGCCGACCTCGATCATTTGGGGGACGGACAGCGTGCAGGAGCTGACGTTCGGGCTTATCGCCTGCGTCCTGATGTCGGTCGGAACGATCGCCACCTATATGGTACAATCGCGGGAAACTGGGGTGACCGGCTTCGTCACTACGCTCGCGATCATTATCGGCAATATCATCACGACGGCGATGGTATGGTCCGCGTTCGCTTCGGGCGATCCCGCAACGAATCCGGAAGGTGTGCTCATTACTGTTTCCCGGATGATCAACATGATCGGATTCATGGGGGGCACGCTGGTATTCGCTATTCTTACATTCCGTGCGAAAGTGTTTCCCAGATGGGTGGCGGGTTTGCTTGTGCTAATGATCTTAGGCGCATTTCTTCCCGTCGAGGATAACAAATGGTTCGCCTTTTTCTGGGGATTGGCCTATGTGGGGATGGGGTATTGCATCTGGGCGGAAAAGCTGAATAACGCTTCGGCCAAATCCGAAGCAGGCGGTACGATGAGCCTGTGAGGGCGGTCGGCTGAATGGGATGGGCAACGGGCCTCTTTGCGATAAAGAGGCTCTTTTTGTTGTACGTTGGCAGCGGAATCGCAGCATCTGATTGATCGAAATGCAAAAACTCCTAGCCTTCCCGCGATCGCATGGAGTGGTGAAGGGAAGCGGAAATGTTTTATGATAGAGGTATCATAAAACGAAGCGAAGGAGCGGACTCGGATGAATATTCGGGATAAGGCAAGCACGGGGATGCCCGGCATCGATCAGGCGATCGACAAGCTGAGACTCGGCGACAATGTCGTATGGCAGGTCGACACCGTAGCGGATTATAAACGGATGGTGGAGCGGTTCGCCGAACAGTCGAAGCGGGACGACAGGAAGCTCGTCTATGTCCGGTTCGGCGATCATGAGCCGCTTCTGGAGGACGGAGATGCCGACGCGACATACCGGGTCGAGGCGGAGAAAGGGTTCGAAAGCTTCGCTACGGCGGTGCACACGTTGATCGAGCAGGAAGGCCGGAAGGCGTTTTACGTGTTCGACAGCTTGACGGATTTGCTGCAGCATTGGCATTCCGATTTGATGATCGGCAATTTTTTCAAGGTGGCGTGCCCTTTTCTGTACGAGCTGGACACCGTCGCCTATTTTGCGATCATCCGCAACGCGCATACGTACGGCACGATCGCCAGTATTCGCGAAACGACGCAGCTGCTGCTCGAACTGTACCAGGTCGATGGCAGCTATTACGTTCATCCGCTCAAAGTATGGAACCGCTATTCGCCTACGATGTTTTTTCCGCATCTGATCCGCGGCGAGGAGGCGGTTTGCATTACGGCCAGCACGGAGACGGCCGAGCTTTTCTCCAGCATTCAGCGCGGCGGGGAACGGCTCGACTATTGGGATATTTTGTTCCAGAAGGCGACGGAGGCGCTGGCGCTCGCACCCGAGAAGCGGGAGGAGACGAAACGGCTGCTCATGTCGATGATGATCGGTCCCGAATCGAGAATGTCGGAGCTTTGCGACCGTTATTTTACGTTGGAGGATATATTGGCGATCGCCTCGCGCGAGATCGGAACAGGCTTTATCGGCGGCAAAAGCGTCGGGATGCTCGTCGCGAGGAAAGTGCTGGAGCGGGAAGGGGGGGACCGGTTCACCCCCTATATGGAGCCCCACGATTCGTTCTACCTGGGGACGGACGTGTATTATACGTACATCGTGCAGAACGGCTGGTGGAAGCTGCGGACGAAGCAGAGAACGCCGGAGGGCTATTTCCGCCACGCGCCGGAGCTGAAGGAAAACTTGCTTCGCGGCAAATTTCCGGAGAAGATCCGGGAGAAATTGATGCAAATGCTCGAATATTTCGGTCAATCGCCGATTATCGTCCGCTCCAGCTCTTTGCTCGAGGACAATTTCGGCAACGCCTTTGCGGGCAAATACGAGAGCGTCTTCTGCGCCAATCAGGGCACGCCGGAAGAACGATTCGAGGCGCTGGAGCAGGCGATCCGCACCGTGTACGCCAGCACGATGAACGAAGATGCGCTGCAATACCGGATGAACCGGGGGCTGTTCGAGCGGGACGAGCAGATGGCCATTTTGGTGCAGCGCGTATCCGGGGACCATTATGACGATCATTTTTTTCCTCATCTTGCCGGTGTGGGAAACTCCTCCAATCTGTACGTATGGGACAAAAGCATCGATATGGACGCGGGCATGCTTCGGCTCGTGTTCGGGCTCGGCACGAGGGCGGTGGACCGCACGGTCGGAGATTACGTGAAGATCGTTAGCTTGGACAACCCGCAGCGCAGTCCGCTCATGCACGCGGAAGATTACCGGAAATATTCGCAGCACGACGTCGATGTTCTTTCCCTGAAAGAAAACGCGCTGACGAGCAGACGGCTGGAGGACGTCCTGGCCGTTGACTTGAAGGCGGACAAAGAGCTGTTCGCTACGCAAGACTATGAAACGATGCAGCGTTTGCGCGAGCTCGGCTATTCGGACCGCAGTGCGCCGCACCTGCTTGATTTTCAGAAGCTGCTCAAGCATTCCGAATTCCCGGGACTGATGCGGGATATGCTGGCGCTGCTGTCCCGCGTTTACGATTATCCGGTCGATATTGAGTTTACGGCGAATTTTACGAAGGACGACCAGTTTAAGGTCAATTTGCTGCAATGCCGTCCGCTGCAGACGCGGGGCTTGGGCAAGTCCGTCGAGATGCCGACGGCGGATCGGGAGCGGAATCTTTTCTTCGAGATTAAAGGGAATTTTATGGGAGGTAATGTGCGGCTTCCTATCGACTATGTCGTCTATGTCCGCCCCGAGCCCTATTTGGCGTGCACCGAGCAAGGGAAATATGCGGTAGCCCGACAGATCGGCGTGATCAATGCGGCTCTGAAAGGGAAGCAGGTGATGCTGATCGGCCCGGGCCGATGGGGGACGACTACGCCTTCGCTCGGGGTCCCCATACGTTTCTCGGAGCTTAGCAACATGTCCGTCATATGCGAGGTGTCGTCGGTCGAGGCGGGATTTATGCCGGAGCTGTCTTACGGCAGCCACTTTTTTCAAGATCTTGTGGAGTCGGGGATCTTTTACGCGGCTATTTTCGATGGGCGGGACGACGTGAAGTTTCAGCCTGCCCGCGTGCTGGAACGGCCGAACCTGCTGATGTTCCCGAACAACGAACAGCTGTCGGACGTGATCCATATTGCCAAAACGGACGGCATGGAGCTGTTCTCGGACATAGTGACGCAGCGGCTTATATGTCTATAAGTCCCGCCAGAAGCAGCTCGTTCACGAGCTCCAGATTCGTGCGGCCGTCCTCGTTCCGAAACGGGGGGCGATCGCGGAAATAGTCGGCATGCCCGCCGATAATCGGAACGGGCGCCCGTAGTCCCGGAGCGAGCTTCAGCGGATTCCAGCGCGGGACGCCAAGCCCGCTTCTCTCCCAGCCTCCCCAGCTGCCGATGCGGCAGATCGGATCTTTCGCGGCCCCGGTCGCGGGATGGACGGCATATAGGTAGCGGACCCGGGCCTGAAGCTCCGGTGGAACGGCAGAGCGCGGGCAGCCGATCTGCACGATGTGCACGTCGAGCCCGGGCAGCCGCGCCCCGAGCAGCGATGCCGCATGTACGGCCGCGACGCCGCCTCCGCTATGGCCGATCAGGAGCAGCGCATCGACGCCGCTCAAGTCGCCGAACGACCCGATCAGGCTGCGGCCGCCGATCGACCGCTCGAATGCTCCGCGCCTTATCGACATATCCCGGCGAACTTGGCGGATTTGCTTGAGAAGACCGCAGCTCCAATCTCCATATGGGAACGACAGCCCCGAGCGCGCGACCTGCAGCCGGGTATTGTGTTCCAGCAGCTGAACGGCAGCCGCGAGAATATCCTCCATAAACGTAGGCGACGTATAAACTCCCGCCGCGGCGAAGATGGCCGCTTTACCTGCTTCTGTTCTCGAAAGCTTCAGCATCGACGATCCTTTCCATGGCGCTTGGATGAGTGGAGCGGAACAGCCGGACGAACCACGGCGGGTTCACCTCGTCAAGCGTCGCCACCGACAGCATCTGCTGCATGCTGACCGCACTGGCGGATCGGCCGATCAGCTGCTCGGCATAGCGGTCCGCCGCGCTCTCGGCCTGCCGGGATACCGCATTCGAGAACGGCAGCGAGACGAAGGAGAGCACCGACAGCAGCAGCAGAATAAGCGGAAGAGAGGCTGCCTGACCGATCTGCCGGATCCCCCACCTATGCCCCCAGGTGCGGATGATGATGCGAATTATTATACTTCCGAGCCATAGCATCGCCAAAGAGCCGCCCACCGCTCCCAGCACGCTCCATTCCAGGTGGTGCATCTTATAATGCCCGATCTCATGCGCCACGATCATCATAATCTCGTCGTCGTTCAACCGTTTCAGCGTCGTATCCCAAATGACGATCCGCAGGCTGGGGCCGATTCCGTCGACGTAAGCGTTCAGCGCGTTCGTCTTCGTGGACATGTCGACCTCGAACACTCGCTCCGTCGGAATGCCGGCATCGGCGGCCAAACGCTCGATCTTTTGCGCGAGCGCGGAATCGGACAGCGGGGAAAACCGATTGTACAGCGGATCGATCACGACAGGTTGAATGTACATCAGAAACAGCGTAAACGGGATGGACAGCAGCCACAGCTTCAGCCACCAGCGGCCTCCCTTGCGGATGAACCAATAAGCTACTGCTGCGACGACGAGCATCATAAGCGTATCGATGCCGAAGGCGACGAGCTTGTCGCGCAGCCATCCCGCGAACGGTTGGGTGGAGATGCCGTTGCTGCGCGAAAGTGTGTAACCGGTAAACCGGAGCGGCAGCCGCACGACGAAAGCAATCGCGTTAATGAGTATAACGATGGCGGCAAGGCGTCCCGCAAAAGGAAGGCGGGTATGCTCCAGCTTCTCCTCCCAGCGCTTGGCAAATCCGCCGAACAGCAGCACGATATAGATGCCCCATTCCCACGGATACGACACGAAGAACAGCCAGTTGCGCTGGGCGGAATATACTTCGCTCATTTTTAACTGCTCGGCAGTCATAAACGTTGCAGGGTCCGCCGGCGTGCCTTTGTAGATGTCTGGCACTGTATTCGCCGATGCCATCCATAGGAGGAGGCCGATTACGGCGGCGTAGAGGACAAAGCTAATGTAATAAAGGCGTATGGGCTTGTTCAATGGCGGTCCCTTTCCTTTCGTTACCTTTCCCGTCCGTCCGATCCGGGATTTTCCATCTCCATCATAGCATTCGACGAAGGCGCAAAAAAGAGTTATGCTCGCAGTAGTAGGGTTCCCACTTAGCTGGAAAGTAGGTGAATGCAATATTTTATGACGAGGGAGGGCTGCCAGTGGGTCAACTCGTAATTCGATGGGCCGATCTGGGCGATTGCCGGGATTTGGGGCGCGTACACTCGGAGGCTTATCGCAGCGCCTATAAAGGGATTATTCCGGATCATTACTTGATGCGGGTTACTGCGGATACCCGGGAAACGTACTATCGGGAAACGTTGGGCAATGGCTGCGAGAAAATCGCCATACTGATGGAGAATCAAGCGGCGGCCGGTGTTTTGGTAGTAGGGGAATGCCGCGACGACGATTTGGATGCTTCATACGGCGAGATTTCGAGCATCTATATGATCGAAGACGTTTGGGGAAAAGGATACGGCAAAGCCTTTCTCGGATGGGGAATGGAACGGCTGAAAGAACTCGGATATTCCAATGTATCCTTATGGGTGCTTGAGGAAAACAAGCGCGCGCGGAACTTCTACGAGCGGTTCGGGTTCTGGAGGGATGGGGCCGAAAAAACGATAACAAGAGGGACCCGGCTCGTTCAAATGAGGTATATATATTCAATCGATACCTGAAAGGTATCCACCCCTTCCGCGTATCCTTTGCCCGGCTTCTGTCAATGCTTGGGATAGAACGATGGAGGCAGGTGGACAAGATGAAAGCATGGATCGTCGCCGGCACGATACTGATACCCGTACTTATTGTCGTGCTGCGCCGTTTGTCGGGGCAATTGGGGCTGTTGGCTGACGCTGCTGCGGTCGTAAGCGCATTCGGATTCGGCATTCTTTCCGCATTTGCGGTGCTCGACATCCGTCGGCACGATACGGTCTACTCTACGGAGGTGCACCGGCTGTTCGACAGCTTCTGGTTTTTGGCGTTCGGCGGCTATTTGGGGCTTTACTTGATAAGTCTCCTGCTATGGAGCGCCTTCAAGACGTTCCGGCGCGAGCCGTCGTAGCCCGCTTGTGTTGGAAATAAAGACCTCGCTGTCAATTGAATAAGAGCCGCCAAAGACTGTTATTTCGCTCGGCAGCTCTTACCCGCCTGCCACCTGCGTCCGTCCATCCTCATTGCAGGATGGACTCCCCTTGCTGCTACTCTTGTCCTTTATTAGCCCATGTTGCGATATACCAATGGTTCCCGAAGGGGTCCTCGACACCTCCCGAGCGTTCGCCGTAGTCATGATCTTGCGGAGGGTACAAGGACCGCGCTCCCGCATTAAGCGCTCGAACGTACGTCGCATCCGCGTCCTCCACATAGACGTGAAGCGCATTGCGCATTGACGAGAAGTTCTCGTCGGAACCTCCGCCGAGCTCCACCACGGAATCCCCAAGCCTACATGACGCGTGGCGAACGTCGCCTTTCGCATCAACATGACGTTCGAGCAATTCCGCGTCGAACACTTCCCTAAGAAATTCGATCAGACGGTCTGCCCCATTGACGATCAGATACGGGGTGAGGCTGTGATATCCTTCCGGCTTCCACGATGCTTCCATGACAAATCCCTCCATTTGGCTTAGAATTGGTTATATCATAAGATGATTTGCCTCAAAAGTATTGTAAAAAATTGAAGTCGTTTCGTACCTCCAGCCGAGAAGGGAGATGCTCATGCAGCTGCATCTGTGCAGGCCGTCGCCGGCGCTGCGGAAATGGATCGATCGATATTGGATATGCGAAGGCTATCTTCCGTTGCATGAACTGGAATATAAGCTTCCCGATGCCCATACGAGCCTGATTTTTAATTTGCGCCATGACCGCCTCCGGATTTACGGGCAAGGAACGCCCGATCGTTATGAGCAGATGCCGGGAGCGATCGCAGCCGGGCCCAAGACGTCGCGTTATTGGTTGAATACCGCGTGTCAGAACGCTTGTCTCGGCATTGAATTCAAGCCAGGCGGAGCTCATCCGTTCTTGGGCGGTTGGATGTCGGTGCTGCAGGACGGCGATATTCCATTGCAAGAAGCGATAAAGCATCCGGACACAGTCAACCTGCGGTGCGAGCTTTCCGAGCTGTCGGTGCCGATGGAACGATTTCAGCGCGTGGAACAATTTCTTATCGATTGTCTGGCCAGGCAGATCGATATTCCGAGAGGCCATTCCGCCGTCGCCGCCGGACTGCGAGTGTTAGCCGAAAATCCCGCAGCTTTCCTTGTTCGCGACATGGCGGACTTAGCGAACCTCAGCGCAGAACGGTTTATTCAGCTGTTCAAGCGGGAAACCGGTTTGACGCCGAAGCAATATGCCGGAGTCGTCAGATTCCAACGGGCGGTGGAACATCTTCGCCGCAAACCGGAGGTTGACAGCCTGGAGCTGGCATTGGCTTGCGGATACTATGACCAGCCGCATTTCAACCGGGACTTTCGCTTGCGTTCCGGCATGACCCCGAAGGATATGTTGCGTCGCCGCGACATCGTATTCAACCACGTCCCCGTTTAAAGGGAGCGGATGTTCCGATTTCCGGTGTCGGAGAGCGGAGTTCAAAAAAAAGACAGTCCGGTCATGCCGGACTACCACAGTTACTCGTCGACACCTATTCGGATCGATTGGCCGAAATCCCGCGTCCCGATCCCGGATTTTCCGTTACCCTTTTAGCGATAACAGCCACTCCTCATAACAATCGTGGTACAGCACCTCGAAACGTTCTTCAGCCAGATTCCATCATTTCTTCGTTTCGATTTTTGGAATTGTCCAATTTGTGATTTTGTTTGGCATGAACGGGGCCGTCGATTTCGATTTCGTTTTGGTTTGCCAAATCTTCAGCACGGACCGTTTGCTCCAATTGCTCGGTTCCGATCTGTCTCGTTTGCTTGTCCATATGGTATACTTCCTCCCGGTTTACAGACCTTCTTGGTCTTGTTTTTCGATATGGCCTTTAATCGCGGCTATGGCGTCTTCTTCGGAACCTTGGATCGGGTCCTTATTGTCTTCCACGATATTGCGGTTATCGTATTGTTCGTTCTTCCTGTTTACAGGCGCGAAATAATCATTGTGCTTTTCCGTCATACCGGTCTCCTTTCAAACTCATTGTCAGATTTCCGAATTAGTATTTGTAATGGGTTTTCCGTTATTCAAATACAGTCTTCCCCTTGGAAAAGCATCAGCCTCCTGAAAACGGAATCTGAGCGCAAGGCGGCCTAGGGAGTCTCAGATGTTCTATGGATGTATGGGTCGCTACAGGAGAAAATTTTCCAATATGTATTGAAGGAACGGACGGCAAGTAGTATGATTTACGGGGAACGTAATTCTCCATACAAGAACATAAGAACAACGTTCTATATAATAGAACAATTCCGATTGGGAGGCCTATTCATGACATTCAGCAAAGGCAATAAAATCGTATTCATCGGCGACAGCATAACGGACAAAGGTAGAAAAACCGATCCGTTGAAGCTGGGCGCGGGCTATGTCCGGGTGCTGCACGACTACTTCGTCACGGCTCGCCCCGAGCTGTCTCTAGAAATCATCAACGAAGGAACGAGCGGCAACCGGGTCATCGATCTGCAGAAACGGTGGAGGCTCGACGTGCTGGACCATAAGCCGGACTGGGTGTCCGTATCGATCGGGATCAACGATGTATGGCGGCAGCTTGACTCCCCGGACGCCGAACAAGTATATCCCGACCGGTATGAGAGCGTATACCGCTCCCTGCTTCAGCAGACGATCGCGGAAGTGCCTGGTTGCCGGTTCATCCTGATGCAGCCGACAGCGGTCAAGGAAAACCCGGAATCCACCGGTAATCAGATGCTCAAGCCTTACGTTGAAATCGTCAACCGGCTGGCCGTCGAATTCAATGCGATTCTCGTTCCTACGCATACTGCGTTTATCGACTTCCTTCAGAGGGGAACGGGCAAATCGTTGACGACGGACGGCGTACATATGACAACGCTTGGCGATATGCTGATGGCTACGACCTGGTTGAAAGCGGTTGGGGAATAATCGGTTTTTATAGGAAGTTTCGTTCGGATGGAAGCCGCGCATAGCCGCGGCTTTTTTTGTTGAAAGCCTTGAACCCGCAACCGACAACTGCTAATCTGGCTATAGTCCATCAGGGGATACCAATACGGGAGGCTGACCAAAATGAACGACTGGAATGCGCTCGGCGCAGCCGAATTGAACGAACTCTTAGCGGAACGGCAAGCTATATATGAAGAGTACCGAAATCGGAAGCTGAAGCTGGATATGTCGAGGGGCAAGCCTTGTCCGGAGCAGTTGGATTTGTCTATGGGCATGCTTGATGCGCTGAAAGCCGGTGACGTTATGAACGCCGAGGACGGCTCGGACACCCGCAAATTATGGCGGGCTTGACGGAATACCGGAGGCCAAGCGGCTGTTCGCGCAAATGCTGGAAGTCCAAGCCGACGAAATCATCGTAGGCGGCAGCTCCAGTCTGACGATGATGCACGATGCGATATCGAGAGCGATGCTGCACGGAGTGCTCGGCAGTGTCGCCCCCTGGGGAAAGCTCCCGGCGGTCAAATTTCTTTGTCCGAGTCCCGGGTACGACAGACATTTCGCCATATGCGAGCTGTTCGGCATCGAAATGATCGTAGTGGACATGAATCACGACGGACCGGATATGGATACAGTCGAGAAGCTTGCCGGCGAAGACGAATCGATCAAAGGAATATGGTGTGTCCCCAAATACAGCAATCCGGACGGCATTACTTATTCGGACGAGGTTGTGGATCGGCTGGCGGGCATGCGCACGAAAGCCGGAGATTTCCGGATTTTCTGGGATAACGCTTATGCGGTCCATCATTTGAGCGACCGGTCGGACCGACTGAAGCCTATACTCGAAGCTTGCCGGGCGGCGGGGAATCCCGATCGCGTCTTTCTATTCAGCTCCACGTCGAAGATCAGCTTCTCGGGCGCGGGTGTAGCCGCCATGGCTGCGAGCGCCGCCAATTTGAACCATATCCGCAAGCAGCTTTCGGTCCAAACGATCGGGCCGGACAAAATCAATCAGCTCCGGCACGTCCGTTTCTTCGGCGGCATGGACGGCATCCGGGCGCATATGGACAAGCATGCCGCTATCATAAAGCCGAAGTTCGATACGGTAATAAGCTTGCTCGAGTCGGAGCTCGGCGACAAACGAATCGCATCGTGGAACGAGCCGAACGGCGGATACTTCATCAGCCTGAACACGCTGGACGGGTGCGCCAAGGAAGTAGTGGCGATGGCAGCCGTTGCGGGCGTCACCTTGACCAAGGCGGGGGCAACATTCCCGTACGGTCATGACCCGAGAGACCGCAATATCCGGATAGCGCCTTCGTATCCGACGACGGCCGAACTGAAGACGGCGATCGAAATTTTGTGCTTGTGCGTACAGATCGTAAGCGCTAAGAAGCTATTGTCGGGGCAGCGATGATCGCGCCAGTCAATGGAAGGCAGCGGAGAGGAGCAATTCATCTATGAACTGGATCATGACGTTAATTGTGCTGCTCGGCGGAGCGGCTACGGCGGTACAAGCCGGAGTGAACGGCGTACTCGGGCGGAAGGTGGGCACGCTTGAAGGAGCGTTTACTTCGTTTCTGATCGGGACGGTGGCGCTGTTTCTCATCATGATGTTTCTCGGCAAAGGCAATGTGCTGCAGATCGTTTCGCTGCCGAAGTGGCAGCTGACCGGCGGACTGCTCGGGGCGCTGTACATCGTCGGCATGGTGTTCGCCGTGCCGAAAATCGGCGTCGCCTCGGCCATGGTCGCCGTTATCGCGGGACAGCTGCTGACGAGCACGATCATCGACCATTTCGGCCTGATCGGCGGGAAGACGATCCCGATCGACTGGCAGCGGATAGTCGGGATCGTGCTGCTCGTTGCCGCGCTGTTCCTGTTTTATAAAAAGTGACGCTTGACCGCATCGAGGATATGCAGGTAATACGTCTCTCCGTGCGGCACGAAATCGCTGCGCCGAAGAAGGCGGCTGACGGGAACGAGTCGGCCGTCTTCTCCTTTTTCCAGGCCGTTCGCCGGTACGGTTTCATTCTCGCCTGCAAATAACCGCGACGCTTCCGCCGCATCGACCCGTACGAGTCCGACGACTTCATCCGGCTGCAGCCGGTACTGATCAAGCGGAAGGTCGGCTTCGTACAGAAACGTGTGGTAAAACTCCCGGTCGATCAACTCCCGGTAGCGCATCTCGACGGGGAGCGTGCCGATCGGGGTCAAATCGGCGAAAGGAACGTTAAGCCCAAGCTCCTCCTCCAGCTCGCGAATGCCGTCCTCCACGCTTTCTCCCGCAAGCAAATGTCCTGCGGACGTGATGTCGTACTTGTTCGGATGCGTGTCCTTGTCCGGGTGCCGCTTCTGGAACAGCAGCGCCGGTCCGTCGTTCCCCCGTGTCACGATCCAGCAGTGGAACGTCTGATGCCAATAGCCGTTCGTATGCGTGTCTTGGCGTGTGGCGGTGCCGATATGATTCATGTGCTCGTCGAAAATATCGAATAATTCGTGTTTCATGAGAGCCTCCGTCGTTTGCGTGTATTCTCGTTCATTATAGAATAACGGGCTTGCTTGTGAACAGACTGAAGGAAAAAAGTAGAACCGGAGGGAGGAGGCGTGTTTGTGAAGATGTCCCTGTATCTGCTTATTACAAGCTACGGGACCGCGCAATTGCTGAACGTTCGGAACGGCAATGCGCTACTTGTCGCTGTCGTCATCTCCCTGCTCCTGATTTCGGTGGCGCCTCGAAGCGTCCTCTCCGTAATGGAATTCGCCAATCAAGTCTGGATCCGTTACGTGTTTCCAATCAACATATTCGGGCTACCCTTGCTAATGCTGATTGTAGCGCGCATACGACGGGTATAGTCCGCTATTTCAGCGCTTCTTTACAAGGGTCGGACATATCTTTGTTCTCAATCAGGTGAAGCAGAAGGCTGAAAAACTGTTTACGCTGCTCCGCCGATAAATTTCCAAGCAGTTTCTCCGCTATTTCCGCCTGAAGCGCGAGAACGTCGTCAATATTCGTTTGGGCAAGCTCTGTAAGCCGGATTAGAGTGGCACGCCGGTCGGTCGGATCGGGTACCCGGACAAGCAGATTATCTTGTTCGAGCGCGTCAACGAAGTCGGTTACGGTGCGGGCTTTAATCCCTAACTTGGCCGCCAAATCGCTCATGCGGATTTGCCCCGATTCCGCAACGATTGACAAGAGACGCAGTCTTGGCCCCGAGATCGGGTAAGGAATCTGAAGTGCGGCCAACTGCGCGTCAAAATCTCTTTGGATGGAATGGGTTGCCCTGACCAATACGTGAATAACGTCGATCGCCGCAGGATAATCCGAATGGGGAAACATAAGCACCCTCCTTGACATTAGTGAGCTTCCTCAATAATATAATAATGAGCATACTCATTATATCGTATGCTCATTATATCGCTTCCGCTATTTCTATTGTAGCCGTTTATGTGCCGGAAGCAAGCTGAGCGAACAAGGAGGGAAAGTGATGAATGAAGCGGCATTGAAAAACGCCGACAAGCTGCTTCGCGTACTTGTCGTTACCTTATTATTCTCGGTTATGAACGGCACCATGTTCAACGTCGCGCTCCCCGAGATCGCCAAACAGTTTCGGCTTCTGCCTTCGGAGGTGAGCTGGATCATGACCGGGTATATGGTCGTCTATGCGGTGGGATCGATCGTGTTCGGGAAGCTTGCGGACAAATACCGCCTGAAGGATCTGCTGACGTACGGATTGACTTTATTCGCGCTCGGCTCGGTCGTCGGCCTGCTCTCCGCCAAATACGGGATGATCATTGCCGGGCGCATCCTGCAGGCCGCCGGAGCATCCGTACTTCCGGCAACAGCCATGATTATACCGATCCGCTATTTTCCGCCTGAGAAGCGGGGGAGGGCACTCGGTACGTCGGCTGTCGGCCTTGCGCTAGGCAATGCGCTAGGCCCTGTCGTTGCCGGGGTGATTACGAGCTTCGGGAGCTGGCGTCTATTGTTCGTGCTGTCGCTGCTCCCGCTGCTCACTTTGCCATTTTTCCGCAAATATTTGGATGACGGGAAGGGGAACGCGGGACGGATCGATTTTCTCGGCGGAGGGCTGCTCGCCGCCGCAGTCGCGCTTTTTTTGCTTGCGATTACTCAAGGGGGCTGGATGCCGCTCCTTGGGGGGCTTGTTCTGCTGGTGTTCTTTTTCGCGAGAATCCGGACGGTCTCCGATCCGTTTATTCGGCTGGAGCTGTTCCGGAACAAAAAGTTCTCCATCGGCTTGATTCTGGCATTCATCACGGCGGCGTTCAGCTTCAGCATGACGTTTATGACACCGCAATTTTTGGCCGCCTTAAACGATTTGTCTCCCGGTACGATCGGCTTCGTGCTGTTCCCGGCGGCGATTGCCGCCGCGGTAATGGGTCGAAAGGGCGGCAAGCTGGCTGATGAGCGAGGCAATGCCGCACTCGTGTACAGGGCTTCCGGACTGATCCTTGTTTGCTTCGCTCTCCTATCGACTATGGTCGGTGCTTCCCCCTACTTGATTGCGATCATTCTCATATTGGGGAATGTGGGGCATACTTTTATGCAGATCGCGATGTCGAATACGATCTCGCGGACATTGCCGAAGGAGGTGACCGGGGTAGGCATGGGGCTGTTCTCGATGCTGAACTTCATTTCCGGAGCGATCGCCATGAGCCTGATCGGGAAAATGATTGACCGCGAGTCCGCCGGCTTTGCTCTCAATCCGGTTGTGACGAATAAAGCTGCTTACGTATACAGCAACATTTTCGTCGTTTTATCCGTGATGATCGTAATTGTTGCAGCACTGTATCGTTGGAGGTTCGGGGCTGCCGCCACCGCGTCGAAATCAGAAGCCGCGTGATCCAGCGTAAAAAAAAGCAAGGGTCGAGCACGAACTGCTCGACCCTTTTGCTTTGCTATTTTTCAGAAATCCGGGTTCCCCATTTTGCCGGCTTGGAAATCTTGGAACGCCTCGATAATTTCCTCCCGGCTGTTCATGACGAACGGGCCGTGCTGGACTACGGGCTCGGCGATAGGCTCGCCGCTCAACACGATCACAAGCGCATCGTCGGTCAACCCTTCGATTAGAATGCGTCCCGGGCTGTTGCCGAACAATATAAAATCATTTTCATGGACGACTTTGTCTTCGCCTACTTTGACCGAACCGCGCAGTACAAGAGCGGCCGTATTGAAGGAGGCGGGAAGCTCGAAATCCGCTTTGCCGTTCCGGTTAAATGAAATGTCGAACAGATGAACGGGGGTGAACGTTTGCGCGGGACCTTTCACCCCGTCGTATTCGCCTGCGATAATGCGCACGGTTCCTCCGCCGCCCGGCAGCTCCGCTCTGCCCATTCGTTCCTTCGGCAGCTCCTGGTATTTCGGCGCATTCATTTTGTTCGCGCGGGGAAGATTAACCCATAGCTGGATCATCTGGAACAGCCCCCCGCGTCTCGAGAACTCGCGTTCATGGTACTCTTTGTGCAGCAGTCCCGAGCCCGCGGTCATCCATTGTACGTCACCGGGGCCGATTACGCCGTGGTTGCCTTTATTATCGTGATGCTCGATATAGCCTTCGTAGGCGATGGTCACCGTTTCAAACCCGCGGTGCGGGTGGGCTCCTACGCCCTTCACCTCGGCACTCGGCGGAAATTCGAACGGCGCGTTGTAATCCATCAAGATAAACGGGCTGAAACGTTGTTGAAAGTTATTTCCCGAAGGGAAGTAGTTGGTTACGCGGAAGCCGTCACCTACCATGTGGAAGGGCGCTCCTTTAAAAATGCCTTCGATCGGACGGAACGTTGTCATATGCAATCTCTCCTTTATATAAATGTTGTTGCGTTTTATATCTTGATTTCATAAATCTTAATTTAAAGATAAACCATTTTTTTATTTTCGTCAAGCGGTGAAAATGGGCTGTTTCGGCCATGCAGTCCTAACGCTCAAATGTGGTAATATGATATCATTGTTTCATTTCAACTTGGCTGCCATTTGAACGGAAGGGGTACGCGAATTTACATATGCATATTGGATCATCGGGGGATAAAGAGATAACGGAGCCGAATGTCGCCATGATCGCGGCTATGGATCGGAACCGCGTTATCGGCTTCCGCAATACGATTCCGTGGCGGCTGCCGGCAGAGCAGCAATATTTCAAGCGCATCACGATGGGACATACCGTGCTGTCGGGCCGGATCAATTATGAGGCGATGAAGCGGCCGCTTCCGGGAAGGACCAATGTCGTGCTGACGCGCGACCCGCAGTTCCCGGCGGAAGGCTGCGAGGTTGTAAGGTCGGTAGACGAGGCGCTGGCACGGTATGTGGGAAAACAAAATACCCCGCTGTTCGTGATCGGCGGGGAGCAAATCTATAGGCTGTTTTTGCCTTATGCACATACGCTGTACTTGACCGTCATCGAGGATGAATTCGAGGGGGATACGTACTTCCCCGAATGGGACCGTGCGGAATGGACCGAAATATTCCGCGAGCCGGGGGTTACGGATGAGCGGAATCCTCATTCGTATACTTATTACGTGTTTCACCGTAATCGGAAGAAGTCGGAAAATAATCAGTCTGGAAGATGATACGGACCGGATCCCCGTCCAAGTTACCGCAACCGGTAGCGGACCGACCAGAAGCAGGTCGCGGCTCGAACGTGCAGGTCGGCGGCGTAAGGAGAGAACAGCGCAGTTAGTTCGTCGCTATTATAATAATTTTTCAGTACTTCATGACGGGAGCCGTCCGCGAGCGTACGGAGCTTGTACGTATCCTCCTCGCCATCTTTGTGAAGCAGCTCGCCGCCGACACCTTCTACATAGCAATTATCGGCCATGTAGACGACCGCTCCGGAGTCGAGCCTAGCGTGAAGCCCGGTCACAAATTCGCCGATTCTCGCCTTCGGCACATGGGAGAGCCAGAAGTTGGCTAATCCGGCGTCATACGTTCCCGGTACTCGTTCCAAAGCGTAAGCATCCGCTTGAAGAAAACGGACCTTTGCCGAAGGCAAGCTTTTGGACGCGGCTATATCGAGCGTCTCCGGAGTGAGGTCGCAAGCCGTAACGTGGTCGGCGGACTTGGCCGCCCGCTCCGTCCAATATCCGGTACCGCATGCGACCTCCAGCACGCGGCGGCCTTGCAGGGCGTTCGTCATTTCCCGTTCCAGATCGGCAAGCTCCTTGCTGCGGACCGGATCGTCGCGGTGATAAATGCGCTCGTATTCGCTTGCTCGTCGGCTGTAATATTGCTGCATCGCTCAACCTCCCGATTATATGCACCCATGCGGGGTGCGGTACGTAAGCGGCTGCGGGGCCGTTACTTCGGAAGAAGGCGCTATCCGCAGGCCGTATACCATCATAGCCCGGCAGAGCGTTTTGTCAAGCGGTATTTTGCTTCAGGTGCGCTTCGTGCGTCGAATTTCTTCCATTTCCTTGCGCATCCTCTCCCGGTAGCGCATCTCGACGCGGATCGAATAAATAAAGCCGATAAGGCCGAGAACGACAACAGCTACAATGATCGGAATGCCGTAACTGGGCAGCACGTTAATGATTCCCCCTAACTGTTGGATGAATAAGAACTTCTTTCCATAGCTTATATTTCAAATTATACACTATCAATTGAATAATCTTCAACTATATATTGAAGAAAATTCAAATCTCTTATACTGAATGTCAGAGGTGATAGAAATCATGACTTTCGGTGCGAGATTGAAAAGCGCCAGAAACAGCAAGCGGCTCACCCAGCATCATGTGGCCGATACGCTTGGCCTCAATTTTACGACAATTTCCAAGTACGAGAACGATAAATCCCAGCCCGATAACGAGATCTTGCAGAAGATGGCCGTCTTGTACGACGTATCGATCGACTGGCTGCTTACCGGAGAAGCGGGCGGAGCCGCTGCGGCCGGAGGCAAGGCGAAAATGTATTTCGGCGGTGAGGTCGAGGAGCTGACGGAGGAAGAAGCCGAGCATCTGCGCGACAGCCTGGAAATGTTCCGGCTGCTGAAGGAGAAGCGGGCCAAGTACGACAGCGGTAAAAAATCCGATAAATAACGAAAGTAAACCGAACATCATTACATAAGCCGCATTCCCGTTGTCGCGAGAGTGCTTTTTGGCGTTTCCGCAGCGAGTCGCGTCGAAGCGGTCAGATCGAGTCGATCAGATGGTCCGACAGCTCGCCTACGAACAAGGAGGCGGCAAGAGACAGCGATGGGGCATCGGCCGAGACGACCCCGATCGACCGTTCCGGTACGGGCTCCAAGGTGCGGATTTCCAGCAGCGCCCCCGATTCCAGCTCTTTATGGACGAAATCGCGGGTCACGAAGCAGACGCCCATGTTGCGGGCGGCGAATTCGATGCTGAGATCGACGCTTCCCAGCTCGACTTCCGGCTCAAGCTCAAGCCCATGCGTCTGCAGATACGCCCGCAGAAACGTGCGGGTCCGGCTCTCCGCAGACAGCATGATGAGCGGTTGACGTACAACCTCCCGCAGCGAGACCGGCGATTCCGCCAGACGTGCGTAGGCAGGCCCCGCGACGAAGCAATCGCGGATCGTCCTTTGCGCCGTTACGCGGGCCGCCTCTCCGGCCGGCATATGCACGATGCCGCAGTCGATCGCGCCCGCATGCAGACGATTCAGCAAATCCTCGCTTTTGCCGTGCGTCAAGCAGATCTTGATGCCGGGATGACGGTTGCGGAACGATTCGAGAAACGGCAGCACCACGTATTTGCACAGCGAATCGCTCGCGCCGAGTCGCACGACGCCGGACAAGTACGATTTCATCTCCCCGATTTTCCGTTCACCTGCTTGCAGAAGCCCGAACGCCTGCTCCACGAAACGAAGCAGCACCCGCCCTTCCTCCGTCAACTCCACGCCTTTCGATTTTCGAACGAGAAGCTTGACCTCAAGCTGCTCCTCCAGCTGCCGGATCGCATAGCTGGCGCTTGGCTGGGTCATGTACAGGTCTTCGGCCGCTTTCGTAATGCTGCCGTTAAGGGCGGCCCGGTGAAATACTTTGTAATGGTCCAGTACGCTCATTGATATAGAACACCTCTATGTGATGGATACAAAACATCAATTATCTATATATCTTATCCGGCTTTATAATGAAAGACAAGCGGACAGCCGCAGAACAACAGGTAAAGGAGTAATGGCGATGAGTAGAAAGGAACCGGATTACGAAGCAAGGTCGCCGTGGTCGGCGCTGCACGACGTCGAGGAGGCGCGGCTCGATCCGCCGCGGCGGCCTCCGGAAGCGGTAAGCGTCACCGCTCCGGGCAGCAAAAGCATGTCCAACCGGGTACTGATCATGGCAGCCATGGCCGAGGGCCGTTCGATCGTCCGGAATATTCTGCGAAGCGACGACACGTACTGGTGCATCGATGCGCTCCGCAAGCTTGGCGTTCAAATGGAAGTAACCGATGAAGAAGTGCGGATCGAAGGGACCTCGGGAGTATGGCCGAACCGGAAGGCCGTGCTTTATGCGGGAGCGGCGGGAACGATCGCGCGATTTTTGCCGGGTGCGCTTGCGGCGGGGGTGGGCGAGTGGCGTCTCGCGGGGAGCGCAAGCTTGACCGTCAGGCCGATCGAGCCGTTGGTTCGTGCGATAAACGTCCTTGGAGGGAACATCCGTTACGAGGAGCGGGCAGGCCGGCTGCCGATTATCGTCGAGGCGGCCGGGCTCGGCGGCGGACGTGTCGAAATATCGGGAGCGGTCTCAAGCCAATTTGTGAGCGGAGTGATGTTGGCGAGTCCTTATGCCGCCGGTCGGACGGAGATTATCGTGCCGGGAGGCATCGTCCAGCATGCGTATGTCGGCATTACCGTCGACCTGATGCGGCGGTTCGGCGCCGAGGTAACCCATGGGGAACGGTTCGAACGGATAGAGGTGCAGCCCAAGCGGTACTCGGGGCAAACGGTCTCGATCGAAGCCGACGCGTCGACGGCTTGCTACTATATGGCCTACGCGGCGCTCACGGGAGGAAGCGTCCGGATCGCGAATTTGAATCCGGATACGCTGCAGCCGGATATCGGATTCACGGATCTTTTGCAGCGGATGGGGTGCGCCGTACGGAAAGGGTCGGATGGAATCGAGGTGCGGGGGCCCGGGCGATTGCGCGGGGGATTTGCCGTGAGCATGAGAGAAATGTCCGATCAGACGATGACGCTGGCGGCCATGGCGCCGTTCGCCGACGCACCGATCGCGATAACGGACGTGGCGCATATCCGTCATCACGAGAGCGACCGGATCTCGGTGATGTGCGAATCGCTTCGCCGGCTCGGCATCGCCGTGGAGGAGCGGGAGGACGGGCTGACCGTGCATCCGGGTGTTCCGGACGGAGGCGCAGCCGTCCTGGATACGTACGACGACCATCGGGTTGCGATGTCGCTGGCCCTGATCGGCGCGAGAGTGCCGGGAATCCGTCTTAGCGACCCGGGTTGCGTATCGAAGACAAGTCCCGCGTTTTTCGATGAAATGAAGCGGCTCGGCCTGCAGGTGCGGTTCAAGCGGAGAGGCGAAGCCGAGAACGGATAAGCCGCAAGGCCGCGGCGACCGGTATATTCGCTGTGTCCGCGGCCTTCAGGTTATGACGATATCGTCAACGATCCCCCGATTCGAGTAAATATTTGGCGAAGCCGACCGGATTCGAATAAATTTGCTGAAATGTATCCGGCATATTTCCTTGCTGGAAGCTGTAACGCAAATCGCGTCCGTTGCATTCGATAAACATAGGAAAACCGTGCTCCGTCAAGCCGACATCAAGTCCTATGTCCGCTAGCTGCGGCAAAAACCGGCTCAAGTGGTACGCCACCCGCAGCGAAAAATCGCTGATTCCGTGCCGGACCGCTTCCTTATGCAAATTCGGGTACGCTTCGAGCACTTTATCGAGCGTATATACGACGCCACCCTGGGCTACGTTTGTCCGGAATGCGCCCGGCTTGGCGACCTTTGCGGCGATCCCGGTTATTTGCCAATCCCCGGTTTCGTTGCGCTGGACGGATACCCGAAGATCGAACGGCCTGCCGTTATAGGTGGCGAGCGGCAGCAGCTGCTGCACGAGATAAGGCCGTGATTTCAGCTTGCGGCGGATGACGGCGGGCAATGTTTCCCGGAAGGCGATCGCCCTTCCTTTGGCGGCTCCGTGCAGCAGCCACCCGTGCTCCGTCCGTTCCAGCTTCATGATGCCCATGCCGATGCTGCTGCTGTTCGGCTTCAGGATGAGCCTCGGAAATAAGGCCATCATTTCCTTGATAGCCGAAGGGGTCGCCTCGCGGGTATGGGGCAGATGAGGCCGGAGCGTCGGTTCCGTCATGAGCAGCTGGTGAATGTACCCTTTGCCGTACCGGTTCCATTCGTTGAAAATCCGTTTCCCGTCCTCCACGAGACGCCGGATCGCGAGCTTCGGCCGTTTCCTCGTATACAGCGTCCGGTTGTGTATGACCGCCGGAGCGGGTATGCGGCATCGTTTGTACCCTTCTTCCGTCTTGACGTACGCGGTAATAAACGGCTGCCCCGGATGAATGTCCTTCAGCCGGAAATAGCAAGGGGTGACGCCGTGAAGCTTCCCGGCTTTTTCATAACAGGGCAGCGATTCGTGGTACGTACGGCCGTTCGGGATTCGCCGGTACCAGGAGTCGCCCACGAGAATGCCGATAAATCGTTGGTCCATGGCTGCTTCTTCACCTCCCGTATACCGTATGCGCGAGTGCAAGTCCCGGACTGGACGAGTGCGGTTAGGCGAAAGCGTACGTATGCCGGACAGGCCGGCGCGGGCGGTTCGACGCGAGCGCGGCGGCGTATAATCGGCTTTCGTTTCCATATACTAACAGGGCATGTCTATAGCGGGAAGGAAAGGATGGTGTCACGTGGGCCGCAACCAAGCGAACAATAACGGGAAAAGAAGGCAGCCGGGCAATAAAGGCGATTCGGAAACCGCACAAGCCGGCACTTCGAAAGAGAAGTAAGCTCCGAGGCTGCTAGGAAGGGCCGAGTCCAAAACCGTCTGAAGCACGATAGCATGGCGAATCGGTCCGCACGGGCCGGCTTGACCGGCTTGTGCGCCGCAGGCGGTTTTATTCTTGTTCGGGAAATCGGGCAGCCAACTTCTGCGGATCGCGGGGAACTTATCGATTCGTGCCGCCGCCGGATGTCAGCCCGCCCTTTGCCCGCATATGATGTATGGTCGGGAGGAGATGCAAGATGCCGCAAACCCGCATCATCGTCGATTTATCGGATCGCATGCTCCATCTGCTGGAGGACGATCGCGTCGTCCAGTCGTACCCCATCGGCATCGGCAAGATGCTGACCGCCACTCCCGAGGGGGAGTTCAAAGTGATCAACAAAGCCCCCAATCCGGGAGGGCCGTTCGGGGCTTATTGGATCGGGCTATCCAAGAAACATTACGGCATACACGGCACGAACGATCCTTCTTCCATCGGCAAGCTCTCATCGCACGGATGCATCCGCATGTATAACCGGGACGTCCTGCAGCTGGAGCGCCGGGTACGGATCGGGACGCCCGTCACGATCCGGCAGTAGACCGGAGTGCCGGCGCCGTAAACCGAAAGGAGGTGAACGCCTTTGTCCCGTATACGGGTCGCGATCGTTACGCCCGGCACCTTCGCCGTTCCTTCGGGGAGAAGCAGCTCGGTCGAGCTCGTTGCCATGCAGGTCGGGGAACGACTGAAACGATACGCCGATGTCCTCGTGCTCGGCAAAAAAACGAAACGGCTGCCGATCCGGGAGCAGCGCGGCGGCATCCGGTTCATACGCCCGCCCGCCAGGCCGTACATCGGTCAAGTGTCAAGGGTGCTGAGAAGAGAGGGGCCGGACATCATTCAGGTGGAGAATCGCCCCCGCTATGCCCGTTTCGTCAAGAAACGGCATCCGGATAAGCGGGTCGTGCTGTCGCTCCATTCGACCTCATTCATATCCAAGCCGCACATTTCCGCGCCCGTTCTCCGCGATTGTCTTCACTCCGCCGATGCGATCGTAGTGAACAGCCATTATTTGAAGGAGCGGGTCGTTTCCGAGGACGAATCGCTCGCCCCGAAAGTCGTAGTGAACCATCTCGGAGTCGATACCGACCGCTTCGTGTCCCGATGGTCGGAAACGGAGCAGGCCAAACGGGCGGAGCAGCTCGGCAAGCTGGGGCTGTCGGGCAAAAAAATTATCGTTTACGCAGGGCGGTTCATCCCGATAAAAGGCGTGCATCATCTCGTCGCCGTTATGCCCGTCATTGCGGCGATGGAGCCGGATGCCGTACTGCTGCTGATCGGCGGGGCCTATTACGGCTCGAACCGGCAAACCACTTACGTACGGCGGCTGCGGCGAATGGCGCAGGTCGTGAAGGAACACGTCCGCTTCGTGCCTTTCGTATCGCACAACGATATTCCGGCATGGTTCCGTCTCGCCGATGCCGTCGTCGTCCCCTCGAACGAACAGGAGGCGTTCGGACTCGTCAACGTCGAAGCGATGGCGTCGGGAGTTCCGGTAATCGCCGCCGCGTCGGGCGGAATGAAGGAAATTATCGAGCATGGCCGTTCCGGGCTGCTGGCCGCCCCGGACAAACTTGCCGAAGAGCTCGTTCAGCACGTATGCTCGGTACTGGCCGATCCGGAGTACGCGAGAAGCTTGGGCGAGAACGGTATAGAGCGGGTGCGGGACAGCTTCACTTGGCAGCATACGGCGGACCGGCTGCACGAGCTGTACAACAACCTGAAGCAAACCGGAACGCCGAACCGGTAAACGGCGGCACGGCAAAGAAGCGGCTCCTCTCCACCGTGGAGAAAGAGCCGCTTCTTTTTCGTGCACATGGTCATAATTGGGCCAGTTCTTTCCGTACGATTTCGCGCCGTTCTTGAATGTAGCGCCGAATGAGCTCGGGCTCCCCTTCGAAGACCCGAATGGGCCAGTTCCGGGTATGATCGCGGTATATGCTGTCGGCGATCTGGCCGTGCATGCTTTTTACAATCGGCATAATGTTTTGTTCGGTAAATTTCGTTTGCACGATGTCGGCAAGAAGACCGGCATACCGCTTCCGGACCGTCGTGTCGGCTAGCAGCGCTTCGGTTAGCGCATTGTAGCCCGTAATTCGCACCAGATCGCTCGCGCATGGCTTGCCGTAGCAATTCCGGCCCCAGGTGCCCTCGTAATCCCAAGGAATGATTCTGTATTTGCCCGACGTCTTATGTTCATACAAAGCGTAGTTTTGATCGAACCCGTCGTAATTGTTCGTCAGCACCGCGCCGGCGAGCCAACGCAAATAATTCGCAATGTCCAGCCTCCGGTTCAAATAAGCGCGCAGCCGCGTGCCTTTAAGCCGGTGAAGGCTGCGGATAAAGCTCTGCACTCTCGAACGGCCGGCAGCGGTGCCGATGACGAGCGTGTATCCGTCGAACAGCGTTTTTTTGCGTCTGCCGGTTTCGGGACTGATAAGCGAGAAATTCGCGCTGTCGTTGTCCGCATACACAAGGGTGGATACGGCAATGTTTCTGCGTCGGAAAAAGGTCCGGTTTACGGCTTCGATCAACAAATAAACGCCTTCGCTCTGCCCGTTGATCCTGAGCGTGCAGTGACGGGTAGACGGGCTCGGTACGCCGATCGATACGAAGAACCGGAAAGAAAGCGCATTGCGGATCATCGACGGATCGTCATACTCGGCGTTGAAATGATACGTTTTACCGTCAAGGCGGACTTCATACGATTTCTTCGGATAGGTCCGCGTATGGCCTCCCCGATATCGGATGCGGATCGGAACCAGTTTTCCTTCGTGGGCCAGGTGACCTTTCACGAATGTTCCGCTCCATATGTTTTTTTTCATCGTGTTTTTCTCGTTCGTCCCGATGAGAATGTTGTACTCGGCCAGTGCCATATGCTTCGTCTCCGCCTTTCCTGCCAGGAGAACAGCCTACCCGTATCGGATAGGCTGTCGTGGATACGATATGCGCAGGATGGGGCGGGCGCGACGGCAGGCGCCCGGTCGGAGTCCGCCAATCGGAATGAAAATCTATTTGCGGCGGCCGCAGCGGCACGCGCATCCGCACTTTTTCCGCCGCTTGATCGGGCGGTGTTTGCTTTTGTGTGCGCCTTTTGTGCGTTTGCCGCTTGTAATATTCCGGTTCGGTTTGCCGCTCGTAATATTCCGGTTCGGGATGCCCCCCGTAATATTCCGATTCGGGAATCCTCCCGTAAGGCTGCCTGCATGGCGGTTGGCGCCCCCGGTCAAGCTGCCGGGGGTCTGATGTCCGCCGGTAGGACGGGCGTTCGTACGATGGCCGCCGGTGGAATGATGACCCTTCGTACGGTGACCGCCGGTGAGGCTGCCGGCCGTGCTGTGACCGCCTGGGAAGAAACCCGGGCTGCGGTCCGCAAGCCACATTTCATACATCCGATTGGGTACGTTTTTGATCGTAGGCATAGATGGAACTCCTCCTTTCCTTTGCCAATGGTACAGTTTATGACTCGTCCGGGCGTTTTGGTTCTGGTCATATGCAGGTACGGGACAAAAATGGTGCAATGGCGGAAAGGTATGGGCCCTGTCAATTTCTCCGGGCATTTGTGACCTCTATCTGGGTGAACGCATATGTTACAGATGACTACCCCTGAGAAGAAAGGTGACCCGGATGAAAAAGAACAGATCAAGCGAAGGTTCGAGACGCGGTAAACAATCCGGTCAAAGAATCTACAACGCGAACACGAATGAGCTGAACTGGCTGGACGACGATAAGGGAACGAAAACGCCGCGTAGAAAACCGAATGTCCCGGAGACGGTCAAAAACGAAAGCGAGCCGGCCGCCAAGAAATCGGCGGGCGGGGAACCGCCGGAGGAGCAGGCTGCCGTCGCTTCCGTTCTTGTACCGGAGGCGCCCCCGGCGGCCGAGGAGGCGTACGAGGAAGAGCTCGAGCAATTGGAGCCGTCGCCAAGTCAAAGCTCGCGCACCGCTCCCGTCGAGCAAGTCGAAGTGTTCGCGGAGCCGTCGGACATTTCCCCCGTCCTGCTGCTGTTCGAGCGGGCGCAGCACGAGAATGTGGCGGTCGTGTATACGGACGACATCGTCGACGAGGCCGTGACGAACGAGAAAATCGCCAATCGCGCGATAGACGGCACGAAAATCAAACCCGGCTCGATCGGCCGCGATTCGCTCGCCGACTACGCGGTCGACAACGCGAAGCTGGCGGAAGGCAGCGTCACCTCGGGCAAAATCGCCCCGGCATCGATCGAGGATAAACATATCGTCCAAGGGACGATTTCCGGCAAGAAGCTGAAGGCGAAGTCGATCGGCGGTGACAAGCTGATCGACAACAGCATCACGTCGGAGAAGCTGGCCGATAAGACGATCGATTCGATGAAAATCGCCGAAGGCTCGATTGTCGCCAAGCATCTGCACCCCCAGAGCATATCGACCGATCTCATTCAGGATCAGGCGATCGTCAGCGAGAAAATCAAGAGCGGAGCGATCCTGTCGATCAATTTGGCGAACGGCGCGGTCAACTCGGCCAAAATCGCCGACGGCGCCGTACTGACCGAGAAGCTGCGGGAGGGAAGCGTGACGGCGGAGAAGCTCGCCGAAGCGAGCATAGGCTCCGTCCACTTGCAGAAAGCTGCGGTTATGGGGGAGCATTTAGCGGCTGGGACGGTGGCCGCGGAACATTTATCGGCAAACAGCGTCCGCACGGAACATCTGTCCGCGGAAGCGATCGAAACCGCTCATCTGGCGTCTCAGGCGGTAACCGCCGAGAAGCTGGCCTCCGAATCCGTAGGATCGCAGCAGCTGCTCCCGCAGTCGGTCCAATCGTCGCATCTGGCGTCAGCGTCCGTACGGGATATCCATCTGGCAGTCGCCGCGGTCACGACGCCAAAGCTGGCTCCCAAATCGGTAAACGCCGAGCAACTGCAGGACGGAGCCGCTACGGAAGCGAAGCTGGCGAACAGCGCGGTCACGACGCCAAAGCTGGCGGACGCGGCGGTGACGGCCCGAAAAATCGCCGATCGGGCGGTAGAAAGGCGGCATCTGGCGCCGGGCGCGGTCAGCACCTCCGAAATTGAGACGGAGTCGGTCGGCGAAAACGAGCTGGCGCCGCGCAGTGTGGTAACCTCGAAGCTGATGGACGGCGCCGTGACGGAAGCGAAGCTGGCCGACGGGGCGGTGACGTCGACTAAGCTTGCAGCCGGCACGGTGAACGCCGAGCATTTGGCCGACGGAGCGGTCACCTCGGAGCTGCTGGCCGATGGCGCCATCGAATCCCGGCACGTGAGCCCGGGGGCGATCGGCACCGAGCATCTGCGCAAAAATGCGGTCGCCACCGAATCGGTGCAGGATTATTCGATTACATGGAACAAAATCGCGCTCGGCTCGATTACGCGCAACCATCTGGTGCAAGGAACGGTCTATACGCACCATGTTGTCGATCATGCGATTACGACTTCCAAAATGGCCCCCGAGGCGGTATCGACCGATAAGCTGACGGATTTGGCCGTGACGTCGTCGAAGCTGGCGGATGCGGGCGTCACGTCGTCGAAGCTGGCGGCGGGCGCCGTGCGGACCGCGCATTTGGCGGCGGGCTCGATCATTTCGGAGCATTTGGCAGCCGGAGCGGTCCAAAGCGAGCATTTGGCCGAGGAGTCGGTAGGCACCGAGCAGCTGCGCGAAAATGCCGTTGTCGCGAAGACGATCAGCGACGGTTCCGTTACGGAAGCGAAGCTGGCCGACGGGGCGGTGACGACCGGGAAGCTCGCGGCGGGCAGCGTCGACGGCAGGCGGCTTGCAGCCGGCTCGGTCGAAACGCGGCATATTCAGCCCGGCGCGGTGTCGTCGGCTTCGCTCGCGGATGGCAGCGTCGGATCGGCCCATATTATTCCAGGTGCGGTAACGGGGCTGCATGTGGCGGGTAGTGCCATCGGCGAGCATCACTTGGCCGCCGGAGCGGTCGGGGCGTATCATTTGGCCAATGGAAGCGTAGCCGGCAAACATTTGGCGGACGGGGCGATCGTTTCCCGGCATCTGACGGAAGGCAGCATAGGTCCGGCGCATTTGACGGAAGGCTCGGTCATGACACGCCATCTGGCGGATAACAGCATCGGCTCGGCGCAGTTGGCCGGATATTCGGTCGGACCCGAGCATTTGCGCGAACAGGCGGTATCGACCGATGCGCTGCAAGAAAGCGCGGTTACGGAGGAGAAGCTCGCGAACGGAGCGGTAAGCACGGATCGAATCGCTCCGGCGTCGGTAACCGGCGACAAGCTGGCGCTTGAATCGGTAGCAGGCATACACATCCAGCACGAAACGATCCAGGGCTATCATCTGAAGTCGGGCACGATCCGGTCGAACCATCTGGAGGCGGGCTCCGTCTCGAACGGACATTTGACCCGGGAAAGC
This sequence comes from Paenibacillus mesophilus, assembly GCF_005938385.1. Lineage (GTDB taxonomy): Bacteria > Bacillota > Bacilli > Paenibacillales > NBRC-103111 > Paenibacillus_AB > Paenibacillus_AB mesophilus. The sequence continues at coordinate 617,876 of NZ_VCRA01000001.1, read as the reverse complement.
GTGGACGGCGACAAAATCAAGCCGTCCTCCGTCGGGAAGGAGCATTTGGCATCGGGTGCCGTGACGGCGGATAAAATCGGATTCGGCGCGGTGAAAGCCGAGCATTTGTCCGATGCTTCGGTCCAATCCGGGCATGTGGCTCCTCTGACGGTCGCCGAGCAGCACTTGAAGGATCAGGCCGTATCGGCCGCCAAGCTGCAAGCCGGCGCCGTAACGGAAAGCAAGCTGGCGGCCGACTCGGTAACGGCCGAGAAGCTGGCGGCGGAAAGCGTCCGGGGCGAGCACGTGATGGCCGAATCGATTCGGGGCTACCATCTGCAGACCGGGGCGGTCAAAGGCCACCATCTGGAGCAAGACGCCCTCCGCACCGAGCATTACGGTGACGGCAGCATCACCGGCGACAAGCTGGCGGAAGGCACGGTCGGCACCGAGCAGCTGATGGACGGAGCCGTAACGGGCGACAAATTGTCGATCGCATCGGTAGGCAAAGAGCACCTGTCGAACGAATCGGTCGAATCCCGCCATCTGGCCGACCAATCGATCGCCGAAGAGCACATTCAAGACGGCGCCATCGCCACGACGATGCTGCAGGACGAGGCGGTAACGGGCAGCAAGCTGGCCGCCGAAGCCGTCACCTCCGAGAAGCTCGCTTCGGAATCGGTGACCGAAGAGAAGCTGGCCGACGGCAGCGTAACCGAAGATAAGCTCGCAAACGGGGCCGTTACGGCCGAGAAGCTGGTACCCGGTTCCTTAACCGGTGCCTTGCTGGCTGCGGATAGCATCGAGAGCCGCCATATTCGGCGAGAAACGATTCAAAGCTACCATATCGGAAAAGGCGCGATTCAAGGCGAGCATATCAACAACGTCGAATGGATCGCCGGCCGGCTGGACGACGGAAGTATCGCCGGCACGAAGCTGCAGCGCCGATCGGTCACGTCGAAGCAGCTCGCTGCGGACAGCGTCACGGCAGAGCACCTTGCCGCCGCGAGCGTCTCCGGCGAGAAGCTGACGGAGGGAGCGGTGACGGCCGAGAAGCTGGCGAACGGCGGCGTGACGACAGAGAAGCTGGCGAACGAATCGGTCACGTCCTTGAAGCTGGCGGAAGGAGCGGTTGCGACCCGTCATTTGACCGAGGGCAGCGTCGGAGCCGAGCAGCTGGCGGAAGCTTCGGTCGGCGCCGAACATCTGCAAGAAGGCGCCGTAACGACAGAGGCGCTTCAAAACGGCGCCGTTACGGAAGAGAAGCTGGCATACGGCGCGGTCGGCACGGACCATATCGCCCCGTCGTCGGTGACCGGCGACAAAATCGGCGCGCTCGCGGTCGGGAAGGAGCATTTGGCGGAAGGAGCCGTCACGGCGAATAAAATCGGCGCGTACGCGGTGAAAGCCGAGCATTTGGCCGACGAATCGATTCATTCGAACCATGTGGCTCCGCTCGCGATAACCGAGCAGCACTTGACGGATCAAGCGGTCTCGTCGGCTAAGCTGCAGGCCGGGGCGGTCACGGAAAGCAAGCTGGCGGCCCATTCGGTAACAACCGATAAGCTGGCGGCGGAAAGTGTAGGAACCGAGCACGTTAAAGCGGAATCGCTGCGGGGCTACCATCTGCAGGCCGGAGCGGTCAAAGGCTACCATTTGGGGCAGGGCGCGATCCGGACCGAGCACTATAGCGCCGGCAGCGTCACCGGCGATAAGCTGGCGGCCGATTCCGTCGACGCCGACAAGCTGGTCGATGGAGCCGTGACGGGGGAGAAGCTGGCGGTTTCGTCGGTGCATCAGGAGCATTTGACGGACGAATCGGTCGAATCGAGGCATTTGACTAACCGGTCGGTTGCGGAGAAGCACATCCAAGAGCGGGCCGTATCGACGGGAATGCTGCAGGACGAAGCGGTAACGGGCGCTAAGCTCGCGGCCGGCGCGGTGACGCCGGAGAAGCTCGCCGGCGGCATCACGTCGGGGAAGCTGGCCGATGGGGCCGTAACCGCGGAGAAGCTGGCGAACGGCGCCGTAACGGGGGCCGCGGTCGCTGCGGACAGCTTGGAGAGCCGCCATATTCGCCCGGAAACGATTCAAGGCTTCCATATCGGAAAGGGCGCGATCGGGGAAGAGCACCTGAATGACGTGGAATGGATCGCGTACCGGCTGGCCGACGGCAGTATTGCCGGCTCCAAGCTGCAAGGAGGCTCGGTTACGACTTCGCAGCTGTCGCACGAAAGCGTCACGGCGGACCAACTGTCTTCCGGCAGCGTCTTGAACGAGAAGCTCGCGGCTCGCGCGGTCACGTCCGATAAGCTGGCCGACGGCAGCGTTACGGCGGAGAAGCTGGCGGACGCGTCGGTCACGGGAGATAAGCTGGCAAGCGAGTCCGTAACGGGCGATAAGCTTGCGGGCGGCGCCGTAACGGGCCGGGCGATCGCCGCGGAGAGCGTACAGGGAGTTCATATAGGCCCGGAAACGATCGAAGGCTACCACATCGGAGCCGGCGCGATCGGAGAAGAGCACTTGAGCGACATCGACTGGATCGCCGATCGTTTGCCCGATGACAGTATCTCCGGAAGCAAGCTGCAGACCGGGACGGTAACGTCGGAGCAGCTTGCAGCCGGCGGCGTTACGTCGGAGAAGCTGGCGGACGCGTCGGTCACGGGTGTCAAGCTGGCGAACGAGTCCGTAACCGCCGTGAAGCTGGCCGAAGGTGCCGTAACGAGGCGGGCGATCGCCCCGGAGAGCGTGGAGGGAATCCATATAGGCCCGGAAACGATCGAAGGCTACCACATCGGAGCCGGCGCGATCGGAGAAGAGCATTTGAGCAGCGTCGATTGGATCGCCGATCGTTTGCCCGATGACAGTATCTCCGGAAGCAAGCTGCAGACCGGGACCGTAACGTCGGAGCAGCTCGCCGAGGGCAGCGTCACGGCAGAGCAGCTGACGGCCGGAAGCGTCACGGGCGAGAAGCTGGCAAGCGAATCCGTAACCGCCGATAAGCTGGCTGCAGGAGCCGTAACAGGGCTGGCGATTGCCGCTGAGACGATCGAAGGAGCCCATATAGGCCGGGAAACGATTCAAGGCTACCATATCGGAGCCGGCGTAATCGGAGAAGAGCATTTGAGCAGCGTCGATTGGATCGCCGATCGTTTGACCGATGATAGTATCTCCGGAAGCAAGCTGCAGACCGGGACCGTAACATCGGAGCAGCTCGCTGCGGGCAGCGTCACAGCGGAGCAGTTGACGAGCGGAAGCGTCACGAACGAGAAGCTCGCGAACGAGTCCGTAACCGCGGAGAAGCTGGCGAACGGAGCCGTAACGGGAACAGCCGTCGCGGCCGAGAGCATCCAAGGGTACCATATCGGTGCGGAAACGATCCAAGGCTGCCACATCGGTCATGGCGCGATCGGAGAAGAGCATTTGAGCAGCGTCGATTGGATCGCCGACCGCCTGCCGGACGACAGCATCTCCGGAAGCAAGCTGCAGACCGGAACCGTTACGTCGGAGCAGCTCGCTGCGGGAAGTGTTACGGCAGAGCAGCTGACGGCAGGCAGCGTCACGGTCGATAAGCTGGCGAACGAGTCCGTAACCGCGGAGAAGCTGGCGAACGGAGCCGTAACGGGAACGGCCGTCGCAGCCGAGAGCATCCAAGGGTACCACATCGGCGCGGAAACGATCCAAGGCCACCACGTCGGCAGAGGCGCGATCGGAGAAGAGCACTTGAGCGGTATCGATTGGATCGCCCATCGTCTGCCGGACGACAGCATCTCCGGAAGTAAGCTGCAGACCGGAACCGTAACGACGGAGCAGCTCGCGGCGGACAGCGTCACGACAGAGCAGCTGACGGCCGGTAGCGTCACGGTCGATAAGCTGGCAAGCGAATCCGTAACCGCCGATAAGCTGGCTGCAGGAGCCGTAACGGGGCCGGCGATTGCCGCAGAGACGATAGAGGGAGCCCATATAAGCCCGGAAACGATCCAAGGCTGCCACATCGGAATTGGCGCGATCGGGGAAGAGCACTTGAGCAGCATCGATTGGATCGCCGACCGCTTGCCGGACGACAGCATCTCCGGAAACAAGCTGCAGACCGGGACCGTTACGTCGGAGCAGCTTGCGGCGGGCAGCGTCACGACAAAGCAGCTGACCGACGAAAGCGTCACGAGCGAGAAGCTGGCGGGCAGATCGGTTACATCGGAGAAAATGGCTTCCAGATCGGTAACGGGGGCGATCCTTGCCTCGGACAGCGTAGAAGGCATCCATATCCGCCCCGGTACGATCCAAGGCCACCATATCGAACCGGGATCGATCCAGCCGCATCATCTGAAAGGCTTCGTGCTTCCGATTGACGGAGGCGCCCCGGTTCCATCGTCCGGCAGCGCGCCGGCTTCCGGCGGGGAGTTGGCGGATGGAGCGGTAACCGGGCCGAAGCTGGCCGATGAAGCGGTCACCGCCGCCAAGCTGGCGCCCGAAGCGGTTCGCGGCGAGCATGTGGCCGACGGCTCGATCACATCCGGCAAGCTGGGCTTCGTTCCGGTGCAGGCGACCGCAGCGGCGCCGGCCGTACTGCAGCAGTTCGGGTCGGTCGCGTTCCAGTTCGCCGTACACGCGGAGACGGTCGGCATCGAGATCACGTTCGAGGAGCCTTTCGCGAATCCGGGCTACGTCCTTGTCGCGATGACGAACCATACGGCGTGCTACCCGGTGCTGAGAGCCCAAAACGAACGGAGCGCCGTCATCGAAATCGTGCGCACGAAGTTTACGCCGGAGCCGTCCGGCACGGTCAATTGGATCGCCATCGGCGCGAAAGCGTAGCGCATAGCGTATAACCGCAAACCCCCGGATCAATAGGATCCGGGGGTTCTTTTGTGTCCGGACACTAGCTTCATCAGGCGCTGGGCGGCGCCCGCGGACAAGCGGCGGATATTGCGATCTGCGCCATCCGCATTTTGAAATTGCGGGAGCGGCTCAATAGGCTTCTGGCTAGGCAAAACGGCCAGCCAATCGAAACGATCGAGCGGGATACCGATCGCGATTGCTTCATGTCCGCTGTGGAAGCGGTGGATTACGGCTTGATAGATGCGGTCATGACCGCAGAACCGTTCCGAATCGGCGGCGCGGGCAAAGGCTGATCGTCCATCCGTGCAAGCACAACGAAAAACCGACACAGGAAGCATCAGCATCCCGTGCCAGTATTTTGCAACTCCTCGCAATATTGGACGAAATCCATTCCCTTGTGGAAGGTCGACAACCATTCGTCGGTTATAAAGCTTAGCTCCCCGTTGTCGGTATCCAGCAAGGCGAAGCTTCCCGGCTTCACGGTCCCCGTTTCGTCAGCTTTATGATAAATAATAAGATTGAGTCCCAGGTAGGTTGTAGCGCCGAACGTTTTGGGGCCGTTCATATGGTGGAAATGCCCGCCAATCATATATTTCGGCTGGATGGTCTCGATTAGCTCAAGCAGCATCTGCGACCCTCGGAGCTCGCCATCCTCATTGATTATCGCTCCATAGGGAGCGTCGTGCGTCACCAAAATATTGATTTCCCCGCGCGGATAGCTCGTCAGCTTCCGATAAGCCTCTTCATCGATCGAGCGGCTGTCGGCTATTTTGTTATCGACTCCGCCGAGAAACGCTATGGTCGGACCGTCGGTTTTGATCACCGTGCCGTCTTTCACATAAGCGAACAAGCCGAACGGATCGATGCTCTCCGTAGGATGGCTTGATCTCGAGCTGATCTCCGCAAGCCATTCGAAATCCTCGTGATTGCCGCGAATGAAATATACCGGTCTTGCGAAATGGGTGCGGATATATTGAAGCTGATCCGCCAGCTTGCCTTCGGCACGCAAATACCGGCTGAAATCAAATTGGGACGGGTCCAGATCGATGCGCCTTTTTTGTTTCAATTGGTCATTCGGATGCGGGTAGGCGCCGAAATCTCCGACTTGAATAATCCAGTCGAGCTTTTGTTTATGCTGAATTTGCCATTTGGACATAATAGCCAGACTGTGGAGCACTCTACCGTGCAAATCTCCGACAAATGCGATCTTCAATATGCATCTCCTCCTATGAAAAACGGTTTAAGCAAGCGCTGCCTGAGCCGGTTCCGTTGGCCGATAACTTAGTCCACCTTATTGTTCATGTCATATAAAACGGTCATGATGTCGGCATCGAGCTGACCTTCCAGCACGGCCGCACAAATTAGCGTATGATAGCCCCCATCCATATAAGGGAGCATCGGAGCCAGCAACTCGCGGTCCAGCTCGCCGTCGATAATTTTGGCAAAAATGGTGTCCATCGAATCGTGATCCAGAAAAGGAGCGATCCGCTCAAGCGCGATTTTATCCAGCAGAAGCGGCGGGGTATCCATCCAATCCCGGTTTTGCAGCTGCGCGGTCTGCATGTAATCGGCAAGCTTCACGAGAGGACCGATATCGATGCCGAAAGCCTCGAACGGCGCAAACAAACAGCTTGGCGTTGTTGAAGCATCCGTGCTGATCGGCTGTTTCAACCTATCGTCTTGTGGCAGCGAATTCCTGCCGGAATCACCTTCCTTCAGGATATTTTGACCCACCAACAGTTGATCTACAGTTACTTGAAAACATTTTGCAAGTAGCGGAAGCTGCGTTATATCCGGGAAAGATTCTCCGGTTTCCCATCTGGAAACCGCCTGACGCGTCACATTCAGCAAGTCGGCTAACCGGGATTGGCTAAAGCCATGCTGTTTGCGAAGCTTGGATAAGGAAGCGCCGAACTGTTTCATTTCCATAGGTTTATCACCCCCATAATCGAGATTATTAAGACCATCTTATCAGTCTGGTAATGGAAAATAAAGCAAGTATTGGTTGCGCTTTCGGTAATGCTATTCCACGACAAAAAGCCCGTATCCATCTTTAAGGAAAGAAGCAGGCTATCAACACATTCGACTAGTTGGCCGGCCGTATCGCTTCGGCAAGTGCATGTGGAGCCACAGCTGTCCGACGATCTTGCAAGCTGCCGCGTTGCGGTTCGCGCCGACTCTCTTTTTGGGGAAGCGCGGAGCCCTTTTTCTCGGACAATCGACAGATGCCCTTCCGTCGAATGCGGATTTTCATAAAATGACTCGTAAGATAGCTTCCAACGAATACCTATTCCGGCGGCTTGCGCGGAAGGGGACGAAGGCGGAAGCTTCCCGCAAGTTGCATCCCGCTTCAAGCGAAACCGGAGGTGAATGATGTTGAAGTCTCGCTCGGGAAAAAGAAGGGCGCCTCCGCGGCGAAGGACGCGCGTCGGAGCGGCCCGGAAAGCTTCTCCATCCGCCGTCCTCCCGAAAGCTCCTCCGTCCGCGACGCCTGTCGTTTCCGTCGTCATCCCGGTCGTCAACGAACGGAAGACGATCGCCCGCATCATCCGGCAAGCGTTCGCCCTTCACCGGGATACGGAAGTCATCGTCGTCGCAAACGGCTCGACGGACGGCACCGCGCAGACGGCCGAGTCGCTCGGCGCGAAAGTGCTGCACTACCCCGAGCCGCTCGGCCATGACGTCGGACGCAGCATCGGAGCGAGGGAGGCGAAGGGGAGAATCATCCTGTTTACGGACGGCGATATCGTCATTCCCGCCAAAGATTTGATGCCGCTTGTGAAAGCGGTGGAGAACGGGGTCGACATCGCGCTGAACAGCTATTTGGGACCGACCGACAAAATGAACGTCCATGGCGTCGTACTCGCCAAGCACGCTTTGAATATCGCTCTGTCCCGTCCGGAATTAAAGGGGGCGTCGATGACGACCATTCCGCATGCGATAAGCCGCAAGGCGCTGGAGGCGATCGGGTGGGAGCAACTCGCGATCCCGCCGAAAGCCCAAGCGATCGGCATATGCAGAGGACTCGATGTCCGGGCCGTTCACTATATCGAAGTGGGCAAAACGAATCCGAGGCGGAGAAGAAAGCAAGGAGACGATCCGCTCGAAGGTTTGATCGTCGGCGATCATTTGGAGGCTATCGATTGGTTTATCCGGGCGACCAACGAAAGGGGAAATAAGCCCGACTTGACCCGGGCCAGGGAGGTCGTGAGGTGATTTCATGAGTCGTATACGAAAACGTCATAACCGGAAAACGGGACGATTGCGCACGAAACGACTGAGGCGTTTTCGCTTGGCCGGCTCGGTGAGAGGCAGGCGTACGGCTCGCCGAAGGGCGGCCTCGTTCAAACCCGTGCCCCGTTCCCCGGCGAACGCCGGAATGGCGCAGCGGGCGTTCGAAGCGGGGCGCGAGGCGGCGCTTCATCCCGGCGACGGGGGGAACGCCGGCCCGCTCAAACGGATGAATCGGTGCTGGAACGAATGGGGGGCGGCGAACAACGCTTCCGGACTGTCGTGGAGCGCCTACCACGAGATCGCCGGGAAATTCGCCGACGGCTTCCAGCACGAGTCGGGGGTTCGGCTGAACAACCCGGTGCTTGTGCAAACCGGGAAGACGATCGGCGCGGTCATCACCGCCATGAACGAGGAGAAGGCGATACCCGGCGTCTTGGAGCAGCTGGGACGGCTGCCGCTGGATGAAACGGTCGTCGTCGTGAACGGCTCGGCGGACCATACGTTTTGGAGCGCAAGAAACTTGAGCGGCGGCATCGTCGTGCACTATATGCGTCCGCTCGGCCACGATGTGGGGCGCGCGATCGGAGCGAAGCTGATCCGTTCGGATATCGTGCTTTTCCTGGACGGGGATTTCCCGATCTTTGCCGAACATCTTGTTCCTTACATCCACGCCGTGGAGCGGGGAGCCGATGTGGTGTTGAACGACATTACGCCTTATATCGACGTCTTCGCCGGCCGCGACCCCGTCACGATCGTGAAAGAAATGCTCAACCGTTCGCTCGGGAGAGAGGACCTGCGTGCGAACTCGCTCACGGCAGTGCCGCACGCGTTGTCGCGCAAAGCGATCGACACGATCGGCTGCGCCAGCTTGATGGTGCCGCCGAAGGCGCAGGCGCTGGCCGTGCGGGGCGGGCTGCGGGTCGAGACCGCGATGAGCGTCGACGTCATTTCGAAGAACAGGGTGCGCGATAAAAACTCCGGCCGCGACAATCCGGTATCCCATCTGATTATCGGGGACCACCTGGAAGCCCTCGAGCTGCTGATGAGGACCGACGGGGCCAGGCTTGCGTCGGCGGACCATATCCGGAACCGCAATGTGCTCGGGAGGGCTACGTCATGAACGTAACGAGCATCGTCATCCCGACTTACAACGAGCTGATCCTGCTTCGCGAATGCTTGCATGCGATCGAGACGTATACCGACAGTCCGTATGAAATCGTAGTCGTCGATAACGGCTCGACGGACGGAACGGTGGAGTATTGCTTGAAGAAGCCGGTCACACTCGTTTCCTTGCCGCAGAACAGAGGGTTTCCGGAAGCTTGCAACCTGGGGCTGAAAGCGGCCAGCGGCAGCGAGCTGCTGCTGCTGAACAACGACGTCGTCGTGTCGCGCGGCTGGCTCGCGAATATGCTCGGCTGCCTGTATAGCGACGCCAAGGTCGGAATCGTCGGTCCGCGTACGAACTATGCGAGCGGCAGACAGCAGATGGAGCTGTCCTACGGCAGTATGGAGGAGTTCCACCGGCAAACGGAAACGTTGAACGTGCCGGACCCGGGCAAATGGGAGGAAGTCAGACGTCTCGTCGGGCTATGCTTCCTGTTCAAGCGGGAATTGATGGATCAGATCGGTCTGCTGGACGAACGGTTCTCGCCCGGCCATTACGAGGACGACGATTATTGCTACAGAGCCCGGCTCGCCGGGTATCGTCTTCTGATCGCCGGAGATACGGTCGTTCACCACCACGGCAGCGCGAGCTTCCGCAAGCAGGGGCAGGAGCGGATGGACCGGCTTGTGGAGACGAATTACCACAAATTTGTCGATAAATGGGGGATCGATCCTAAGTCGTTCATATAACCAGAAACGTGCAGAAGGGATGGAGGACTTGTGAAGGGCGTTATATTGGCGGGAGGCACCGGGACGCGTCTGGCCCCCTTGACGAAGGTGGTCAACAAGCATTTGCTGCCTACGGGTAAATACCCGATGATCCATCATGCGGTCCGCAAGCTGGCGCAGGCCGGCATAGAAGACATTATGATCGTGCTCGGCAAGCAGTCCGCCGGCCTGTTCCTCGATTATTTGGGCAGCGGCAAACTGTGGGGCGTCCGGCTGACGTACCGGATCCAGGAGGAAGCGGGAGGGATCGCGCAAGGTCTCTCCTTGGCCGAAGGCTTTATCGGCGCCGGCGAGAAGATGGTTGTCCTGCTCGGCGACAATTTGTTCGAGGACGACCTGAAGCCTTTCGCGGAACGGTTCAAGCGGCAGGAGCAAGGGGCGATGGTCATGCTGAAGGAGGTTGACGATCTGAACCGGTACGGCGTGCCGGTATTTCTGCAGGACCATATCATCTTTATCGAGGAGAAGCCTTCGACCCCGAAATCCGACTATTGCGTGACGGGCGTCTACATGTACGACTCCGCCGTATTCGACGTCATCCGGAAAATCCGCCCTTCACAGCGGGGGGAATTGGAAATAACCGACGTCAACAACGTGTACGCGATGAACGGCGGGCTGCAGTACGGGCTGCTGACCGGCTGGTGGACGGATGCGGGGACGTTCGAATCGCTTCGGGAAGCCGGGGAGAGGTTGTCAAACGCAGACGGAGGCGAACGATGAAACGGTACGATTATGTCGTCATCGGCGCGGGCATTATCGGACTGACTATAGCGCTCGAGCTGAAGCGCCGGTTTCCGGACGCCGCGGTCGCCGTCACGGAGAAGGAATCGGACGTCGGCTATCACGCGAGCGGCCGGAACAGCGGCGTCCTCCATGCCGGCTTCTATTATACGGCGGACAGCCTGAAGGCCAGATTTTGCCGGGACGGCAACCGGGCGATGCAGGACTATTGTGCAAGCCGGGGTCTCGCGGTCAACCGGTGCGGCAAGCTGGTCGTGGCGAGCGACGAGGAGGAGCTGAAAGGGCTGGAGGAGTTGAAGCGCCGCGGCGACGCGAACGGGGTCGAGCTGCAATGGATGAGCGAAGAGGAGATCCGGACGATCGACCCGAATGCGCGCACGTTCCGCAAAGCGCTGTTCTCTCCCTCGACCGTTACCGTCGATCCGGTCCAAGTATGCATGTCGATGAAGCGGGAAGCGGTGGAGCAGGGCATCGACTTCCGCTTCGACTCGAAATACGAAGGCCGGTGGGAGGAAGGCATTCATACCGGTGGGGGACCGATCGAAGCCGGTTACGTGGTGAACGCAGCCGGATTGTACGCAGACCGGATCGCCCGAGATTACGGATTCGGGAAACGGTACACCATTATTCCGTTCAAGGGCATGTACGTGAAATATGCGAAAAACAAAACCGATATCCGCACGAACATTTATCCCGTACCGAATCTCGCCAATCCGTTTCTCGGCGTTCATTACACGAAGACGGTGGACGGCGGCATCAAGATCGGACCGACGGCGATACCCGCTTTCTGGCGGGAGCAGTACCGCGGCTTCTCCCGTTTCAAGCTCGGCGAATTTTTGCAAATTTTGTATTACGAGGCGAAGCTGTTCGTCACCGATTCGTTCCATTTTCGCCGTCTCGCGCTGCAGGAGCTGAGGAAATATGTCAAGCCGCATTTCGTCCGGCTGTCGATGAAACTTGCGGACAACGTGGATCCGAACGGCTTCGGATCGTTCATGCGGCCGGGCATCCGCGCCCAGCTGCTGGATACGAAGACGCTTGCGCTCGTGCAAGATTTCGTCGTGGAGGGGGACGATCGTTCGATGCATGTGCTGAATGCGGTATCTCCCGCATTTACGTGCTCCATTCCGTTCGCGCGGCACGTCGTCGACACGATCGCCGCCCGAAGAGCGGCGCCAGCTCGTAAACCGTAAAGGAGTTTTGACCGATCATGAAACGAATCGAAACGAAACTGCCCGGGGTGTTCCTCCTGGAGCCGGTCGTCCATGGCGACCACCGCGGTTTTTTTATGGAAAGCTATACCCGCAGCAAGCTCGAGCAGATCGGCCTGACTTATGATTTCGTCCAAGACAATCAGTCGTTATCCGCGCAGGCCGGCGTCATCCGCGGGCTGCATTACCAGTTGTCCGCGAAAGCGCAAACGAAGCTCGTCCGCGTCTTGGCGGGAGCCGTCTACGATGTCGTCGTCGATATCCGCAAAGGCTCGCCGACGTTCGGTCAATGGATCGGCGTTCTGCTGAGCGAGGACAACAAGCGGCAAATCGTCGTGCCGAAAGGGTTCGCCCACGGCATTTGCACGCTCGTGCCGAACACCCAGCTTTTGTATAAAGTGGACGAATATTATTCCCCCGAGCACGACCGGGGCATCGTATGGAACGATCCCGGGCTCGGCATCGACTGGCCGGTCTCGGCTCCGATCTTATCGGCCAAGGACGGAAGCCAGCCGACGCTCGCGGAAGCGGAAATCGATTTTGTATACGGGGAGGGACTCTGATGCGCACCGTACTTGTTACAGGGGCCGGAGGCTATATCGGATCGGTGCTCGTTCCGAAGCTGCTGGCCAAAGGGTACCGGGTGAAGGCGCTCGACCGGTATTTTTTCGGGACCGACAAGCTGGAGCCGCACCCGAACCTCGTTACGATACGCGAAGACAGCCGGCGTATCCGCGAGGAGCATTTCGCCGAGGTGGAGGCCGTTATCGACCTTGTGGCGATATCGAACGATCCGAGCGGCGAGCTGTTCCGCGAGGCGACGTACCAGATCAATCATATCTCGAGGGCGAGAACGGCGCACATGGCCAAGAGGCTCGGCGTGAAAACGTATATTTTGCCGTCCTCGTGCAGCATTTACGGGTTTCAGGAGGAGGGCGTCATCGTCGACGAGCAGTCGCCGACCAATCCGCTGTCGTCCTACGCCAAGGCGAACGAGAAAGCCGAGGAGAGCGTCCTTCCCTTGGCGGACTACCGGTTTACGGTCGTGGTCATGAGGCAGGCGACCGTGTACGGCTTCTCGCCGCGGATGCGCTTTGACCTGGCGATCAACGGCATGACGCTGGGAGGGTGGAAGAACGGGGTAATCCCGCTCATGAAGGACGGCACGCAATGGCGGCCTTTCGTCCACGTGCAGGATACGACCGACGTCATGTGCCTGCTGCTGGATGCGGATCCGATGAGCGTGAACGGGCACATCTTCAATATCGGCTCGAACGCCAACAATTATCAGCTCGGTCCTCTCGGCGAAACGATCGCGGGCGTGCTGCCGAAGCCGGTGGACATCGAATGGTACGGCGAGCCGGATCACCGCTCGTACCGGGTCAGCTTCGACAAAATCGAGCGGGCGCTGAATTGGAAGGCGAGCTGGACCGCGGCGGAAGGCGCGATGGAAATCTACCACGCGCTGGAGGCGGGGCGCGTGCCGGAATTCGAGCAAACCGTCACGCTCGGCTGGTACAAGGAGCTGGCGAAGTGGCACCGGATCATCCGGCAGACGGAAATGTACGGAGGCATGTTAGACATCCGGGGAGACGACGGCCGATGAAACGGGTCGTTCTGCTTGGTGCGAACGGACAGCTCGGCACGGATATCCGGCGCGTATTCGATGACGCGCCGGCACACCTTGTTCCGCTGTACCGCAAAGACATGGACGTGGAGCGGACGGAGGAAATAAGCGGCGTGCTGCGGGAAGCGGGACATTTCGACGTGCTGATCAACTGCACCTCTTATCATAAAACGGACGAATGCGAGGATTATGCGGGCAAGGCGTTCGCGGTCAACGCTCTGGCGCCGAGAGAAATGGCCAAAGCATGCGCCGGTAACGGGGCTCTCCTGATCCATATTACGACCGATTACGTGTTCGACGGACGGAAACGGACCCCGTATAAGGAGGAGGACGCGACGTCCCCGTTGAACGCGTATGGCGTATCGAAGGCGGCGGGGGAGCATTTCGTCGCGGCGCATCACGACAAGCATTTCATCTTTCGCGTATCTTCGCTGTTCGGGACGGCGGGGGCAAGCGGTAAAGGCGGCAATTTCGTGGAAACGATGCTCCGCCTGGCGGCCGGCGGCGCCCCGCTTCGCGTCGTCGGCGACCAGATCATGTCGCCTACGCATACGCTCGAAATCGCCAAGACGATCAAAGCCTTCATCCTGGAAGGCGTGGACGAGTACGGGATTTATCACTGCTCCGGGGAAGGGGAGTGCAGCTGGCACGACTTCGCCGCTGAAATATTCCGCCAGCGCGGGATCGAGGCCGACTTGCGTCCGGTGACGAGCGCCGAATTCCCGACGAAGGCAAGAAGACCGGCATACAGCGTATTGGATAACGGGAAGCTGAATCACATTCGCCCGATGCCGCATTGGAGCGAATCGCTCGGCGACTATTTCCGGCTGGGAGACGGCGGCGGACAACGGAGGGGGTGAACGTATGCGCAGGTTGAAAGGACGCGCCAAGGCCGGGGCGGCTCCGTCCCCGCCCGCGCCCCGCGAAGAAGGGATTATAGGCTGGGAGGACGGATTCCGGGAAGGCCGAAGCGCAGGGTACCATTACGGCTTGTGCGAATCGATCTATTCGCGTGCCGCCACCGAGCCGGCCCGACTGCGGGATGTGAAGGTGTTGTACGTCAAAGCGGACGGCGCTCCTTACGCCGCTCTCGATCAAGGAATCGAGGACGCGCTGCGGGCTTCCGTCCGGGAAGCCGTCGTCGTCGCGCCGGAGCAGGACGTCGTGACGCTGGCCGAAGCGGCGAAGCCCGATTTGGTGCTCGTCCTCGATGCGATCGGACGGTCTTTTCCTGTGGAGCAGATCGACCGGATGCGGGCCAAAGGATTGCGGACGGCCGTATGGCTGCCCGACGATCCTTACCATTCCGACAAGACCGTTCATATCGCTCCGCACTACGATTACGTATTTACGCTCGAATCGAGCTGCGTACCGCTCTACCGCGAGCTGGGCTGCGAGCGGGTTCACCATCTGCCGTTCGCCGTCAATCCGGACTACATCCGGCATTCCCGGGTGGACGAATCGTACCGGAACGATATTTGTTTCGTGGGCAGCGCCTTCTGGAACCGGGTAGAATGCTTCGACGAAATCGCCGGGTATTTGGCCCGTCAGCGGTTCAAAATCATCGGCTGGTGGTGGGACCGGATGCGCAATTACGAGCTGCTGGCCGACAAAATACACGGCGTATGGCTGACGCCTGAAGAAACGGCCAAACATTACAGCGGCGCGAAAATCGTCATCAACCTGCACCGGTCGACGGAGGACGCTTCCCACAACAGCAACAGCCGGAACATCCCGGCGACTTCGGTCAATCCGCGGCTGTTCGAAATTTCCTCGTGCGCCACGCTCCAGCTCGTGGATAACCGGGAGGAGCTGCCGGGCTTGTACACGCCGGGGTACGACATCGCGACCTTTTCCACGCCGGGCGAGCTGGTGGACAAAATCGAATATTATTTGACCCATGAGGACGAAAGGCGGGAAATGGCGAGAAGAGGACTGCACCGGACCGTAAGCGAGCATACGTACCGGAAGCGGCTGGATCGGCTGCTCGGAATCGTGTTCGGGTGAGCCCCCGGAAAATGCCCCCAAGAAAGGAGGGAAGCCAATGCCGGCAAGGAAGACCGCAAAACCGCCGGGCTGGAACGACGGCTACAGGGCGGGCTGGCTGGAAGGGAGGCGGCTCGGCAAATGCGAGGTCATCTCGCGGCAAACGCGCTTCGAAGCGCATGTCTCGGAGCTCCGGGTGCTCTATGTCCGGACCGGGCTGTGGTCCTACGATCCGCTCGATCAGGGCATTATCGACGCTTTGCGTCAATTGGTCCGCGACGTTCACGTAGCGGTCCCGACCGACGATGCGGCCGCTCTGGCGGCGTCCATCCGTCCGGATCTCGTGCTGTCGCTCAACTCGGTCGAATGTCTCGGCGTCTCGCAGGTGGACGCGATTCGCGGCATGGGGATCCGCACCGCCGCCTGGTTCACCGACGACCCTTACTTTATCGACGTCACGAAGCATATCGCCCCTCACTACGACTACGTGTTCACTTTGGAAGAAGCTTGCGTGCCGGTTTACCGGGAGCTCGGCTGTCCGAACGTGACGCATTTGCCGTTCGGGGCGAATACGGCTTATTATTCGCCCAAGCGAACCGACGCCCGTTACGAGGCGGACATCTGCTTCATCGGGAGCGCCTTCGGCAACAGGGCCGCCTTCTTCGATCGGATCGCTTCCTATTTGCAGGGCAAAAAAGTGTTTATCGCGGGATATTGGTGGGAACGGATGGCCCATTATCCGATGCTGGCCGACCAAATCCGGAACGGGTTATGGATTTCCCCCGAAGAAACGGCGTCTCATTACAACCGGGCGAAAATCGTGATCAACCTGCACCGCGCCATCGATGACGAAACGAACCAGAACGTCGGGGGTGTTCCCGCCCGATCGGTCAATCCGAGAAGCTTTGAAATCGGCGCCTGCGCGGCTTTCCAGCTGTCCGACATCCGCCATAGTCTAGGGGCGGCCTTCGTGCCCGGGGAAGAGATCGCGACTTACGCGTCACCCGAGGAGCTGGTCGAGAAAGCGGAATATTATTTGAACCATGAAGAGGAACGCCAAGCGGTCGCCCTTCGGGGCTATGCCAGAACGATGCGGGAGCATACGTACCCGCGCCGCGTCCGGCAGCTGCTGGACTCCGTCTTCGGCTGAAGCGGACAATTGGTCGAATGTCCCCGGCACGGATGGACCAGGGACGAATACGATAAGGGAAAACCAGCACAATTCAAGGTGGTGACGTCTATTGTCTCGTCTCGTTTTGCGCAAGAAGAGGCCGCTGCTGAAACGAAAAGGACGGCTTCGACGGAAGGTGCTGCGGAACCCCAGGGGCAAAGCGCGCGGCATAAGGAGCGTTGACTCGTATAACGAAGGCTATAACACTGGGTATAACAAAGGCTACAATGGCGGCCATGAGGAAGGCTACCGGCAAGGCAAATACGACGGAGAGGGGCGGAACGAATGGCGTGACGGCGTCGAAGGACTGATTGATTCGTTCATTCCGGAGTACGAAATATTGCCGGACTTCTCGGCCGAGCAAATCGTGGCGGCGGGGGTCGAACATTTGCGCCCCCACTTCCGGCATATGCTCACGCCGGATGAGATGGCGGGACGCATCGTCCATGCTCTCGATACGCGCACTCCGTTCTCGCTCGTACGGATCGGCGACGGAGAGCTGCTGACGCTGGCTCAGGGGAGCGTGCTGAGCGTGGAGCAGGTCAGGGAGCAAGGGCCGTTCCTCGGCTACGCCGGCGTAGACGTGCCGGACTTTGACGCCAGGGACCGGGTGAGGGCGGCGATTATGCAGGCGTCGGTCGTCGGCGTTCCAAAGCTGCGGGTGCGCAATTTCCAACCGCTTGCGCTCGCGGTATTCAAAGCCCACGGCATCGATTTCGGCGCATTGACGCTGACCGACTCGCTGATCAACTACTATTTGTACCATGCCGGCCATATATCCCGGATCGTCCGCGGAAGACGCGTGCTGATTGCAGGGAAGCTGGCGGAGCCGCTCGCCGACTATATGCGGCAGAACGGTGTGAACGTCGTGGCCGCGATCTCGCCGGTCGAAGGCGTGAAGGACGTACCCCGGGTCGTGGCGGAGATCGCTTCCCACGATTTCGATCTAGCCCTAGTGGCGGCGGGAGTGGCCGCCGTCCTCATCTCGACGCGGATCGCCTCCGAGCTAGGCAAGGTCGCGATCGACTTCGGCCATCTGGCCAATTCGATGATCAAGGGCGAAGCGCCCTTCCGATAATCCATACCGACAGGCGAAAGGGGGAGAAGTAGTGGGAACGAGGAAGCGCAGGGGAGCCCGGGCGCGGGTTTCCTTGAACAACGCCTATAACAACGGCTACAACACCGGATACGATGCCGGGCATTCGCACGGTTATGCGCTTGGTTTCCAGAAGGGAAGCGATTCGTACGCCGCGGGCTTCGAAGGTACGAGCATCGTAATCCCTTCTTTAAACCAGCAAGCCTATTTGGCCGATTGCATCGAGAGTATAGGCCGCTATACGCCCGAGCCGCATGAAATCATCGTGGTCGACAACGGCTCGACGGACGGCACCGCCGACTATTTGCGGTCGTTGAAAAACAAGACGGTCCGGTACAAAATCAGCGAGCGCAATCTCGGCTTCGCCGGGGGCGTCAATCAAGGGCTGATGATGGCGCGAGGCAAGACAATCCTGTTTCTGAACAACGATACGGTCGTTACCGAGGGCTGGCTGACCAATTTGCTCGCTTGCTTGCACGGCAGCGACCGGTTCGGTCTCGTCGGTCCGGTAACGAATTACATCAGCGGCGACCAGCTGATCAAGACGTCTTATGGCTCGACGGAAGAGATGCACCGGTTCGCGAAATCGTTCAACCGGTCCGATTCGGGCAAATGGGAAGTAACCGGGCGGCTCACCGGTTTTTGCGTGCTGATGCGCAAAGATGTGTTCCGCCGGATCGGGTTTTTGGACGAAGGATTCGAAATCGGCAACTGCGAGGACGACGATTTCGGGTTCCGCAACCGGCTGCTCGGGCTCGACCTGGTTATCGCCAAGGATACGTTCATTCACCATGTCGGCAGCACGACGATCAAGACGCTGACTCCGGCCCAATTCGAGGAAATGTACGCCCGCAATCTCGCCTTCTACTCCGACAAGTGGGGCGAAACGCATTCGCTGCTGCAGGAAGTTTCCGGCCATTGGAACGGGAATCCGATCGCCATGAACGATTTCTATCCGTCGCATGTGACCGTGAAAGGAACCGGTCCGACCGTATTTTGGGTGGAGCACGGCGTCCGGCGTCCTTTGGAGCATTACGAAGGGGTTCCGGCTACGAGGCTGTCTCAGATCGATCTGAAAAACTGGCACGTCGGCGAGCCGATGTCCGTCGCGGAATGGAACGCCAAGCAAGCCGTTCTGGCCGCGGGGGGGAGCCCGGGAGCGCAGCTTGCCGAGGGAAGGATCGTGCAAACTCCGGACGGAAGGCTGCACCAGCACCGCCGCGGCAAGCTGCACCGGATCGCCACGGCTTGGGTGTCGGAAGTATGGAACTTGAACCGGCATCCGGTTCAGCCTTTGACGGAAGACGAAGCAGCCGCCTACCCGGCCGGTCTGCCGATCATCGCTCCGCCGGTCATCAAGGCCGATAATATTTAGCGGATGCAGCAAAGCTCGGCGAATGCTTACGAAGCCAGTTTTGCTCCGCAATGCTCAGCGAATGCTTACGAAGCCAGCTTTGCTCCGCAAAGCTCTAAGGAGTTGATAAAATGACCGTCATCAAGAAGAAGCCGTCTGCCGGCAAATCCGGGAAAAGGCGCACGCGACGCGCGGTCAAACGTCTCGGCGGCAAAAGACGGCTAGCAAGGCGCGGCAAGCGCCGGCTGCAGGGGCGCCGCCGCGCGGTACGAAGGGCGCTGCCGCCTTCCGGAGTGAAAATGACTTACGATCAAGGCTACAACTTGGGGTACAACAGCGGATTCGACGTGGGATTCGCCCAAGCGTTCGAGGAAGGCTACCAGCACGCCTACGCTTCTTAGTCCCCCAAAATGCCCCCCTAAAAGTAAAGAGAGGGCCTTCGGAGCTTATTCCGGGTACTTTTGGGGGAGCCCCCCCGAAATCGCCCCCAAAAGTGAAGAAGGCCTTCGCAGCTTAATCGGGGTACTTTTGGGGAGCCCCCCCAAATTGTCCCCCAAAAGTGAAGAGGCCCTCGGAGCTTAACGGTCCCAGCCCAAATCAACGCCTAACATTCGATATAACCTTTGATTATGGGGTCTGAAATATTCGGTTAAATAATTCAATGTCTCCTTTGGTATATCCCGCTTGTATTTGCCTTTGTTCATGATGTCATAATGATTCGGCTCCCAGAGGGGCAAATTTAAAAATTTCAGCGTTTTGCGATAAACCGTCGACGGATCGGTAAATAAGTCTTCGCTTTTTAATATCAATATCTGCTCTCGCGGAAATCGTTTAAAGTAAGGCTCTAATTGATCGGCATATACGCTTCTGGACAAGTAGGAAAAGTAAAAATGCTCTTTACTGAAATAATTCGGATCCCCGAGCATTTTCGGCAGTTCGTCCCGGATTCGCGATGTTTCCTCCTGCATGGCCTGTTCAAATGACAAATGCTCCTTTTTTCTTCGGTGCATCATCTTGTAGGAGGAGATCGTTCTTTCGACCGGGTTTCTTAATAACGCAATGAGTTTAACCGAAGGGATCGCAGCCTTTATTCTTTTCGCGGCGTGCGGATGGAACATATAATACGGGCTTGCCTCCCCGGTAATCTTATCGTTTGGGCAATGCGGAAAATGCGATCTATACCAATCGATTCCTTTATGGAAATTATAGTCGAAGTAATGAACTTCTTTTTCCGTTGCCGAGGCGATATTCGGATGCTGCGTCAAGTAATGGTATAACGAAGTGGTCCCTCCTTTTTGCACGCCGATGATCAGAAAATGAGGCAAATTCCCTTTAGTCAATCCGTTCAAAAATAACACCTCGCTTGATTCATTATTTGGGTGATCACTCTTGCAACGATATCCCTATCGAATCTTTAGTAATGGTAATCCGGATAAAACGTCCGGTTCGCGTAGTCAAACAATATTTTTTGCGCGATCGGAGTGCCGTTCTTGGCCTTAAGCAGCTCGACGGCTTCGCCGGAGTGCAGCAGCTGGGCGGCGATCGATGCCCGGGAAGCCCCGTGCTGCAGGTGGCGGACGTTATGGCTTGCGCCTTTATGATCCGGTCGCCTGCACAGCAGCTCCTCGTACAAGCCCCGTACGTACCGGTCGTCCGGATACGTGTACAGCTTCCGGAGCAAGTCGGCAGCCGACGGGCGTTTTTTGCCGGTATGGGGCGGTGGACCGGAGCGGTACAGCTGCTCGGCCTCCGGGCTTTGCAGGAGTGCGGTCATGATGGCGAGCTTCGACTTTCCGCCGAGCAGTTGTAGATGATGCTGCATGCCGCCCGGATCGGGCTCGCGTCCGAGCAGCTCGCGGTAGCAGGCGGCTATGAACGATTCCCTATCCTTCTGGTACACTTTCCGCAATATTTCCATCATTCTCACTCGAATTCACCCCAAGGCCCGTATTCGGTCGATTTGTTGTATGTTACGGGGAATCGACCGTACCCGCGTGGACATGTACCCGTCGGCAAACGCTTGTTTTTTTTGGCAACCCGATGTAGTTGTCTATACCGCTCGGAGGGTAGTCACATATCGTAAATCAAAGAACTTTAACGGAATTACCACCCTGACTGACGACCGGGGTTTTATGGAACGGCAAGTCCCGATCGTCAGAGAGCAGGTACGTTATTCCGTTAAACTAATTGCCGAAAAAACCGCAATCGAAGGGGAGATTATTGATGGAGCTAGCCGATAAATCGATCGTAGTGACCGGCGGAGCCGGGTTTTTGGGCAAGCATGTCGTGAATGAGCTGCGGCGCCTCGGGTGCGAGCGCGTACATGTACCCCGCAGCAAACAATACGACCTGCGCCAGGAGCAGCACATCGTCCGGATGCTGGACGATTTCCGCCCGGACGTCGTGTTTCACTTGGCTGCCGTCGTCGGAGGCATCGGGGCGAACGAGAAAAATCCGGGATCGTTTTTTTACGACAATCTCGTGATGGGGGCACATTTGATCGAGCATTCCCGGCGTAAAGGGATCCGGAAAATGGTGGCGATCGGCACGATCTGCTCGTATCCCAAATTCGCCCCCGTCCCTTTCAGCGAAGCCGACTTGTGGAACGGCTACCCGGAAGAGACGAACGCCCCGTACGGGCTTGCCAAAAAAATGATGCTTGTTCAGTCGCAAGCTTACCGCAAACAATACGGCTTCAATTCGATTTTCCTGCTGCCGGTCAATTTGTACGGCCCCGGCGACAATTTCGATCTGGAGACGTCCCACGTCATCCCGGCGATCATCCGCAAATGCGAGGAAGCGAAACGGCGAGGAGAGCCGTCCATTACGCTGTGGGGGGACGGAACGCCGACCCGGGAGTTTCTGTACGCCGAGGATGCGGCCGAAGGAATCGTCCGTGCGGCGGCGCTGTACGACGGCTCCGACCCGGTCAACCTCGGATCGGGGCAGGAAATCCGAATCCGGGAGCTGGCCGAAACGATCCGCGAGCTCGTCGGCTACGAGGGTGAAATCGTCTGGGACACCGGTCGCCCGAACGGGCAGCCGAGAAGAAAGCTCGATGTGCGGCTCGCGAAGGAACGGTTCGGCTTCGAGGCCAGAACGGATATGCGGACCGGCTTGGAGCGGACGATCCAATGGTATAAGGAGGAATATTCATGAGCCGCACGGATGATCCAGGGAAGTATCCGCTCGTATCCGTCATTACGCCGTCGTATCAGCAGGGGGCCTTCATCCGCGAGACGATCGAGAGCGTGCTGTCCCAGGACTACCGCAATGTGGAGCTGATCGTCGTCGACGGAGGATCGACGGACCAAACCGTCGATATATTGCAAAAATATGCGCGCAAGTACGGGGAACGGTTCCGCTACGTTTCGGAAAAAGACAAAGGTCAGTCGAATGCGCTCAATAAGGGGCTCGCGATGGCGAACGGAGACATCATCGGATGGCTCAATTCCGACGATACGTATTGGCCGAGAGCGATAAGCCGGGCCGTCTCGGCGCTCGTCAAGCATCCGGAATACGGCCTCGTCTACGGCAAGGCCGACCATACGGACGCAAACAATAAGCATCTGCGGCCGTATCCGGTCGATTCCGGCATCAACCGGGCCCGCTTGTTCGACGTATGTACGATCTGCCAGCCTGCCGTCTTTATGCGCAAGAGCGTTCTGGATGAGGTGGGGCCGATCGACGAAAGCTTGCATTTCTGCATGGACTACGACCTGTGGATGCGGATTGCCGCCAAGCATCGGCTCGGCTACGTGAACCAGTTGATGGCTAACTCGAGACTGCATGACGACTGCAAAAGCGTAAAGCAATATTTTACCGTCGGCCTGCCGGAAATTATCCGCACGAGCCTGAAAAACTACGGAGCGGTATCGAATCATTGGCTGATCCAATATATCGCGCATCATTTGCCGGAGGGCCCCGCATGGCTGATGGAGAAAATGAAGCAGTTTCGCGTATTCGGCATAGGTCCCCGGGTGAGCGCGTCGAACCGCTTCGAGGACGGCTGGGTGCCGCCCCACTGGAAGATGGAAATCGACAACGGCGGCGAATCCGGGATCGAATGCCTGATCATCGAGGGGGATCACCAGCAGCCCCGTTTCGACCGGAAAGCGGGCCGATTGGGCTTGACCGTTTACATCAACGGCGTCCGTCACCGGGAGTACAAGTTCGACGAGGGCACTTTCACGATCAAAATCCGGCTTCGCGATCAAGCGCCTTCCTATACCGTCGAAATCCATTCCGACGCCTCCTTCATCCCGGCCCGATTGAAAGTGAACGACGACGACCGTCAGCTCGGCTTCAAAGTCATGGGGGCCGTTCCCTTAAGCGCGACTGAAGCCCGCATGTACGAGATTTTGCAGGAAGAACCCGCTTCCGTCGGCCAATGGCTCGTAAAACGGCGCAAATTCAAATGGTAGTCGAGGATGCCCGCCGCGGCATCTTTCTTTTTGCTTTGTTGCGAAGCATCACTTCACTTCTGGGGGCATTAAGGGGGGGCTGTTTGGGGGTTTGGAATCGGGGGCTCCCCCAAAAGTAATCGGATTAAGCTCCAGAGGCATTCTTCACTTTTGGGGGACTTTTAAGGCTTGGGCAAGCGCCAATTTCGCCCGCTATCGGCAATACGTCTACGTCGGCCGTGAGAGATGAGCATAGTATATTAGCGTATTCCATCGCTGTAGCGGGGAGGGAAAAGGATTGAAGATCGTAATTTTGGCGGGTGGAGCAGGGACCCGGTTTTGGCCCAGAAGTGTAAGAACGCGGCCGAAGCAGTTCCTCTCGCTCACTTCCCATGAAACGATGCTGCAGCAAACTTACAGACGCTATACGCAATGGCTGCCGGAAGCCTCGGTATACGTCGTTACTGCCAGATCGTACAAAGCTCTCGTCGAAGCTCAGCTGCCGGAGCTGCCCGATGACCGGCTGCTGCTGGAACCCGAGCAGCGGGATACAGGGCCTTGCATCGCATTGACGGCTTATCATTTCCTGTCGCGGGAAGACGATGAAGTGCTCGTGACGATGCCTTCGGACCATTATACGGATGAGCCGGAGGAGTTGGTCATGGCGCTGCGCAAAGCCGAGAAGGCGGCCGAACGCAACCATGCGATCGTCACGCTCGGCGTCGTCCCGACGCGGCCGGAGACCGGATACGGCTATATTCGCACGTCGGAAGTCCGCACGGAAGACGGGCTGCTCGAAGCAAGCTCGTTTATCGAGAAACCTCCTTTGGAAGTGGCGGAGAAGCTCGTTCGCGATCCGGGCATATTCTGGAACAGCGGCATTTTCGTCTGGAAGCCTTCCACGATTGCCCACTATATGAAGCTGCACCAGCCTTTCATCTGGAGTCTGCTGTCGAGCGGAGACGGCAATACGGAGAGCGTGTACCCGATGCTTCCGAAAATATCAGTCGATTACGCCATCTTGGAGAAGGCCGACTTGATCTTGACGCTGCCGGTCAAGTTCAAATGGGACGACGTCGGCATTTGGACGTCGCTCGAACGGATCCAGAAGGCGGACGCCGAAGGAAATATTTTGAACGGCCGCGGTTACGTCCATCTCGAATCGACGAACAACAGCATCATCTACACGGATCATCCGAAGACGATGGTTATCGGCGTCAGCGATCTGATCGTCGTCTCGACCGACGACGGGCTGCTCGTCTGTCACAAATCGGAGGAGCAGCGCATCAAATCCGCGCTGAAAGCCCTCGAACAACAAGAAGGAGGAACTTAACGGATGAAAGCTCTTGTAACGGGGATTTCCGGTTTTGTCGGAAGCCACATGGCGGAATTTTTGCTTCAGCGTAATGTGGAGGTCACCGGAACGATCCGGCAGCGAAGCCGCATGGACCATATCAAGCATCTTTCGGATATCCGCCTCGTGGAGTGCGAGCTGAGGGATCCGTTTTCTGTGGAGCATCTGATCAAGGAAATCAAGCCCGATCTCATTTTTCACTTGGCTGCCCAAAGCTTCGTCCCGACATCCTGGAATTCGCCGATCGATACGATCCACAACAACGTGGCCGGCCAAGTCAACATTATGGAGGCGCTTCGCCGGTTCGATCTGTCGTGCAAAATGCAAGTGGCCTGCTCCAGCGAGGAATACGGGCATGTGGAGCCTCACGAGACGCCCATCCGGGAAACGAATCCGCTTCGGCCGTTAAGCCCTTATGCGGTCAGCAAAGTCGCGCAGGACTATTTGGGTTACCAGTATTACAAGAGCTACGGACTGCCGATTATCGTCACCCGTACGTTCAACCATACGGGACCGAGACGCGGCGAGAACTTCGTTACTTCCAACTTCGCCAAACAGATTGCCCAGATCGAGAAAGGCAAAATACCGCCCGTGCTCCATGTCGGCAATTTGTCGGCCAAGCGGGATTTCACCGACGTACGCGACGTCGTCCGGGCGTATTGGCTGGCGCTCGAGAAAGGGAAGCCCGGCGAGACGTACAACATCGCGTCCGGCAAATGCTGCACGATTCGCGAAATGCTTGATTTGCTGCTGTCCTACAGCAACGCCACGATCTCGATCGAGGAAGATCCGGCCCGCCTGAGACCTTCCGACGTGGAAATCCTGCTTGGCGACTATCAGAAGTTTCACGAGGAAACCGGCTGGAAACCGGAAATTCCGTTCGAGAAGACGATGAAGGACCTGCTTCAATACTGGAGAGACCTACTCTAAGCACCCCCAAAAGTGAAGAAGGCCTCCGGAGCTTATTCCGATTACTTTTGGGGGAGCCCCCTAAGTAACCCCCAAAAGTGAGGCGAACCTTCGGAGCTTATTCCTGGTACTTTTGGGGGAGCCCCCTAAGTAACCCCCAAAAGTGAAGCGAGGTTCATAGCGGAACTATAGTTCGCTAAGCTGGTCGTTTTCCAATTTTTCTTGATAATTACGGAACTCGCGTACGTTATTGGCCTATTTTGCTTGCATCCGGGTCGCTTTACACCGATTTAGCGGAATGTAGTTCCGCTATTAGTCCGGATTGTCCCGTATATAGGCCAATAGCGGAACGAAAGTGCGTTATTCGCCCCGTTGTCCCCGCTTGTACAAAGTCGTAAGACGGTCTGACTTTGTACTCGGCGGCTATCTCAAATGGAAAGGGTGGATATTAATGCGGAGTACCGGTCATCACCGGCAAAACAGACGAGCGTCTACGGCCGTAAAATCGGCGAGGCGGAAAAAGCGGAAGCCGCCGCTGCGCGGCGGGAAGGCGCGGCTGAAAAAGAAGCGCGCTCCCGCACGGAAGCTTTCCAAACGATGGAAGAGACGGAGATGGCTGCTATCCAAGGGCAAGAAGCGGTTTCGCAGAGGACGGCTGCATGCGAGGAGACGGCGGCGGAAGCGCCACTTTGCGAAGGACTCCCTGCCCGTCATCGAGCCGGTTATCGAACGGGAAGCCGAGCCGGAGCCGGGTTACGCCAAAGGGGCCAATATCGTCGGGTTTATCCGGGCCGAGATGGGAATCGGCGAATCGAGCCGTCTGGCCGCCAGGGCGATTTCGGCGGCGGACATCCCGTTCGGCATATTGAACTTCCCGGTTACATCGATCCGGATGGAAGACTTCACTTGGAGGCATAAAGAAATACAGGACCCGCAGTATAAAGTGAACATTATTCACACGAATGCCGATACGCTGAGATCGGTGCACCACCATTTCGGAGCATCGCTTTTCGACAAACGGTTCAACATCGGATACTGGCATTGGGAGCTGCCCGACTTTCCGGATGAATTTTGCGACGGCTTCCATTTCGTCAGCGAGGTTTGGGCGCCTTCCAACTTCGTCGTCGAATCGATCGCCAAAAAATCTTCCGTTCCCGTCATCCGCATTCCGCACGGCATAGAGGTCAATCCGCCCCCTGATATCGGCCGGGCCACCTTCGGTTTGCCGGAAGACAAGTTTTTGTTCTTCTCGATGTACGACACGCACAGCTACCAGAGACGGAAAAACCCGCAAGGCGCGATCTTGGCGTTCAAGCAGGCGTTCGATCCGAAGGATACGTCCGTCGGCCTTGTCGTTAAGCTGAATCATTCGAAGGCGAATCCGTCGGACATTGATGAAATCAACCAATTGGTCAAAGGGTATTCCAATATTTATATTATCGACCGGATTTTGAGCCGAAGCGAAACCGACGGGCTGCTGAATTGCACCGATTGCTTCGTTTCGCTGCACCGCTCGGAAGGATTCGGACTCGGACTCGCCGAGGCGATGTACTTGGGCAAGCCGGTCATAGGGACCTATTGGTCCGGCAACACCGATTTCATGAACGCGACCAACTCTTGCATCGTCGATTACAGTATTGTCGGAGTCGGCGGAGACTGGGGGCCTTACAAAGGTTATCAAACCTGGGCGGAGCCCGATCTCGGCCATGCGGCCCACTATATGCGGGAAATCAAGTACAACCCGGACTTCCGCAACTCCATCGCCTTCAACGGCATGCAGCACATCCGAACCTACTTCTCGCCGCAAGTCGTAGGTCAAATGATCAAGGACCGGCTGGTGCATCTCGGTTTGCTGTAGCTTGCAGCAGCTTGCCGAAGCTTGCGGCCGACCGTTTATCCGGTATTGCGGTCATAAGGAGGTAAACCGTTATGGGCCATTACAGGTCGATATCCGTCACTTCCGAAATCGTCGGAGGCAAAAAAAAGCTGAAAGTCCATAATCCGTCCGACTACCCGATGGTCGGCATCGGAGCTCAAGGCGCCGTCTTCCGGCTGTCCTCCGACCGCTGCGTCAAAGTATACGACGATCCGCGCACCGCCTACTGGGAGAGCAAAGCGCTCAAGATGGCGGAAGGAGTGCCTTATTTTCCGAAGCTGTACGAGACCGGCGATCAATATGTGGTGATGGAATATTTGACTGGACCGAATTTGCAGGATTATTTGGCGGAGAAGCCGGGCTTGACGGAGTCCTTTGCCGAACAATTACTCGGAATCGTCAAGGAGATGAGAAGACTGAAGTTTGCCCGCATCGATACGCGAACCGGACATATTATCGTGACCGAAGGCGGCAAGCTGAAGGTCATCGATCACAGCGGCGCGTACCGGACGGTCCGGAGAGCCCCGTTCATGCTCTTCAAAAGTTTGGAGCGCGACGGTTGTCTGGACGATTTTCTGAAACACGTCGCCGAACGCGACCCCAAGCTGTACGCCAAATGGCGCAGGAAAAGAATAGAAGGCGCAGATCTTGCGGACGTTCCCCATTTGCCGAGTCCCGACAAGCTGCTGAAGAAGGCGACTTGATTGTCGTCTTTTTCTTTGTTCGGGAAACCAAAAAAAGAGGCCATCTCCTAGGAGAGGCCCAAAGCTCGATTCCGATCGTCCGCCGCCGTCCGCTATTCGTCCGGCTCCCGGGCTTTCGCCTTCAACCATGCCAGCCGAAGCGCGAATTTGTCCTTGTCTTTCTTCTGAACGGCATGCAGCATCGAGCTGAATCGCAAAATGTGCGCGTAAAATCCGGTTACCCTGCGGAAAAACGTCCGGTCCGAAGGGCCGTCGTAGCAATCAAACACGGTGTGCGTGAACGATTCCCCGTACGTGAGACACAGATCGTGATAATCATAGGCCGGATCGCCGATCTTGAGCTGTCCGAAATCGATGATGCCGGTAAGCTTGCCGATCTTCGGATCGTGGAAAATATGATCGTTCTTGAAGTCGCCGTGAATGAGACAAGGCTTGAATCTGAAATGATCGGACGGATACAGATACTCGTAGAACACGTGCATGATCCACAACCGTTCCTCTTTATCGAGGAGCGGAAAAACAAGCTGCTCCAAGGCGCGGTAATAGCCGGACCAATTTTTTCTCCAATCCGAACGGAACCGCTCGGTGTCGACGCGCTCCGTCATATCGTCGGCAACCGTATGCAAGGCGGCCAGAAATTCCGCGATTTGCTTCGCAGCGGCTAGCCTCTGCCGTTCGTCCATCTTCTCAAGCCGTTCCGCTTCCAGCGGCTCTCCCGGAATGATCGGATACCCGACGTAACGGATTTTGTCCTTTCGGCCGGACGCGTATGTGAATTGCGGCACCGGCAGCGGCAGCCGCTTCCCGAGCTTGGGCAGCAGGCGCTGCTCGAGTCGCAGCGATGTCGTGTCGGATGTAAGCGGAAACCGGAACACGAGACGATTCCCCACCACGATGACCAGGTTTTGATGGCCGGAAGAAATGACGCGGTAATGTTCTCCGGCAAGCTCCGGGTGCCGCTTGCACAAATGCGCGAACAGCGCTTCCGATTTCTTCGTATCCATCTGAACCGCCTCCGTTCGTTGTGGCTTTGCACCGCTATCAGTTATAAAAGCTGACGATCAATTGATCCAGTACGCGTCTCGCGAACGGGTATTTGTCGAGCACGAGCAGCGATTCGAATTCGTTTGATGAGACGAACCGTTTGAACACGGCCGACCTCGGAGTCCCCCGGTTCAGCGAATCGACGTATCCCGCATAGGCGGGCTGATCCGGTTCGCGGCACAGCACTTCCCGGTAAAGGCTGTGCACGAACGGCTCATGCTTCATGGCGAATATGCGCCGGACCGCGTTGCAGACATTGTCGTTTTTGGTGCCTTGCCGCGGGGGGGCGGACTGCGCGAACAAGCCGAGCGCCTCGTCGGTTTGCAGCAGCGCGATCAAGATTCGGTGCTTGGACGCACCTTTGCGGAGCTGCCTCAGGTGGTGCGCCATTCCTTCCTCGTCCGCCTCCCGGTCCAGAATGCGGCGGTACGCCTCCGTGACGAAAGCCTCATCTTCCAATTGCGCGATTTTGTGCAGCTTGCCGGCTATATTCAAGACAATCCCTCCGATTGGGCAATAGTTCGTCAACCCTAACATTCTCCTTAATCCATCTTATGTCGCGGCGTTCGGATGCGAAACCGTCAAAGGCGGAACACATACGGTTCGGGCTGCCGATAGATGTGCGAATATAGCAGTTCTCTCAGCCGGTTAGAAATATCGGGCATGCATGTTTATACCAATTTTGATCCTAGTAGGCCTCTGTTGATTGTTAACCGATATGATATCCATTACCATTGCGATGAGCAAGAAAACTAGTAGTAGCCGAGCGCCATTTGGCGCGGGGCAAAGCGGATTCCGGACTCCGCGGCGGCTAGAGTTTTCGTCACATGAACAGGAGGGCGCGCATGAAAACCCAATCGCATAAAATGACGGTCTCGGTCGATGAGCATACGTCGCATTTGGAGAAACTGAAATCTTTTTACAGCCAGCTGGACGATGAAGGAGTAACGATTGAGAAGCTGCCGCGCGAAAGACGCGAACAATACCAGTTGAAAGCTATCAACTTGACGCTGCGGCACGTGTGGGAGCATAACGAGTATTACCGTTCCAAAATGGAAGAGGCCGGATTCGAGCAGCCGGAAATCGCCAGCTTGGATCAGCTGCCTTCCGTGCCGCTCTTGAAAAAAGACGTCATCCGCGGAGATAAGGAGAAGCTGCTGTGCGTCAAGCCGAAGGAGATCGGCCAAGTCCACCTGACTAGCGGCACTTCCGGGAAACCGATCTATACGTCTTACACGCTGGCCGATCAATACGTGTACGATTTGCTGCCCAAATATTTGGAGCTGTTCAAGGAGTCGGACAGCGATATCGCCGCCATCGCGCTTCCATACGAATTCGCCCTTCCCGGCCTCGGCTTTCAGAGACTGTTTCAATTTGCGTTCGGAACCGCCATTCTTTCGCTCGGCAAAGGCGGGTATATGGCTCCCATAGACAAGTCGCTGGAGCTGATGAAGGAGTTTCAAGCGACCGTGCTCGTCACTACGCCTTCTTACGCAGCGCTGCTGGCGGAAGAAAGCGAGCGGTTCGGCATCCGGCCGGGGGTTGATATACGTCTGCGCCGAATCGTGCTGACCGGGGAAGGCTGCTCCTATACGTTCCGCGAACGGCTGGAGAAATGGTGGAACTGCGAAGTGACGTTCTTCTACGGTTCGACCGAATGCGGCGTCGTAGCGGTAGAATGCAAGGAGCATAAAGGCTATCACATCATGGAAGGCCACGTCAAAACGGAAATCGTCGATCCCGCCACGGGCGCCCCGCTCGGGTACGGCAAAACCGGCGAGATCGTCGTCACTACGCTGCTGCGCGAAGGCATGCCGATGGTTCGCTACCGCAGCGGGGACATCGGCTATTTGCAAAAATCGAGATGCGCTTGCGGCATTACGATGGATGTCCTGCATCTGAGAGGCAGAATGGAAACGATGCTGAATTTGGACGGGACCGACTACCCTCCGTTCCTGCTGGAAAACTTTCTGCTGGAAATTCCGGAGGTGGGCATGTGGTATCATTTCATTCTCGAGCAAGGCCGCCTGACGATCGAGGCCGAACCGTTCCGCACCGAAATGAGCGACGAGCAGTTGGCTTCGAAAGTTCGCGCCCATATGCAGGAGCGCGTAGGGATCGAATGCAGCGTAGAAATCAAGCGCGGCTTACCGCGGACATTCGGTAAAGCGACTCGGGTTTTTATCAAATGAAGAACGTATCAATTTGAAGGGGAGCGTTCTTAATGTTCAACGACATGAGCGAGCGGGAGCGTAAATGGAGCGATTTGTCGGCCCGTTTAACGAAATCGCCATTGTATAAACAAAAGCTGTCGGATTACGACTGGAACGATATCGGGCCAGACCGTATCTCTCTACTGCCGCTCACCACGAAAGCGGATTTGCGGAAGGCCGGCGCCTTCGGCTATCTTGCCGTCGAAATGAAACAAGTAGCGCAATACCATGAATCATTCGGGACGACCGGCGAGCCTGCCGCCTCCTGGTTTACGATGGACGACCTGGAAACCGGCGGAAGGCAGATGGGTGCTTGCGGTGCCCGGCTAACTTCGGAAGATTTCGTTCTGATCCGTTTTCCGTACGCGATGTCGGTCCCCGCGTTTCTGATGCAGCATGCTTGCCGGCAAGCGGGAGCGGGCGTCGTCCCGGCGAGCGGGCGCAATACGGTTACGCCATACCCCAGGGTGCTGGAGCTTATGAAACGTCTTGGCGTCACGATCATCGCCGGACTTCCGCGGGAAATGGAGCTGCTCGCCGAGACGGCACGTTTGCTCGGTATGGATACGAAGAACGATTTCCCGGCTTTGCGGGCGATTTGTTCGGCGGGGGAATTGCTTGGCGAGCGCAGGAAGGAGCATATCGAGCGGCTTTGGGGCGTTCCGGTATTCAATCTGTACGGCTCCACCGAGACGGCTAATATTGCCGCTATGTGCGAGTATGGCGCGATGCACATCGCAGAGCAAGACTTTGTCGTCGAAGTGCTGAAGGAAGACGGCTCGGGTTATGCTACGCCTGGCGAGAGAGGGTTAGCCGCGATTACGACGCTGTCTCATCAAGCTTCGCCGCTGCTGCGGTATTTCAACGAAGACGTCATCTCCGTAGAGCGGGTATGCTGCGCGTGCGGTCGAACCGGAAGCAAACTGGTTCATTATGGCCGGCTCAAGGACCGGACAAAATTCGGTATGGTCATGCTGGACGCCAAGGACGTTCAGGACGCCGTATACTCGCTCACTCCCGCACCCGATGCATGGAAAGCGATCCAGCAGGAGAATGGATTTCACTTCATTCTCGAATCGCATCGCCGTGCCGAATGGTCGGAGGAGGGAATTCAGACGAAGCTGTCCGAACTGCTGAAGCTGCCGGTCACCGTGGAGATCGCCCCCATCGGAAAGCTGCTTAACCGGGAGGAGCTTACGCAAAACACTCCTTCGCGAAAGCCGGTCTATATCCAGAAGCGTGAAGGCGGCACGGTTGACGCGGCAAACAAATAAAAGGGCAATAGCGAGGAACAAGTGACGATAAAGGGGAGAACGTGCGTGAATGAGCATGTGAACCAGCTGCGAAATCAATTGGACGGCGTCGATCGGCAATTGCTCGTACTCCTCAGCGAACGGGCGCGTATTGCAGGGGCTATCGGAAAAGCGATGGAATCTCTCGGCTTACCCAAATATGATCCGGCGGAGGAGAAGCAGGCACTAAGCGAGATGACCAAGCACAATCCGGGGCCTATCGATCAAGCGGCACTGGAACGATTGTTTAAGGAAATCTATGCGCTCTCGCGGGACCGGCCGCAGACCGGAGGCGGGCGCAAACTGCTCGTAAGCCGCCAAACGAAAAGCGAGGATACGATGATCCGTGTGAAAAATGCCGTATTCGGCGGCGGATCGAATGTCTTGATTGCCGGCCCCTGTTCCGTAGAGTCCCGGGAACAGCTGCGGGCTATGGCGGCGGCTATGAAAAGCGTAGGCGTGGGCATTCTGCGCGGGGGCGCGTTCAAGCCGAGAACGTCGCCGTACGACTTTCAGGGTTTGGGCCCGGAGGGATTGAAAATTTTGAAAGAAGTGGCGGACGAATATGATATGGTTACGATCAGCGAAATCATGACTCCGTCCCAATTGGAGTCTGCAGCCGATTATATCGATATTATCCAGATCGGCGCCCGAAACATGCAAAACTACGATTTGCTGAAAGCAGTCGGGCAGATGAACATGCCCGTGCTGCTCAAGCGCGGCATAGCCGCCACTCTGGATGAGTTCGTTCTGGCGGCTGAATATATTATGGCCGGAGGAAACGGGCAAGTGATGCTGATCGAACGCGGTATTCGCACTTACGAGAAATGGACCCGAAATACGCTTGATATATCCGCAGTTCCGCTCTTAAAGCAGGAAACCCATCTGCCCGTACTCGTCGATGTGAGCCACTCGACCGGGCGCAAAGACATTTTGCTTCCTTGCGCGAAAGCGGCGCTTGCCGCCGGCGCGGACGGCATTATGGTCGAAACGCATCCGAATCCGCAGGCAGCGCTGTCCGATGCCGCTCAGCAAATTAATATCGACGAGTTTTATGCGTTCTGTAACGGCCTTCGCGGGTCCGGCTTGTACGGAGGCAAGATGTAGAGAGGGATCAAGCTGCTTCCCGACGGATAATGGAGGGGTGTTCATGACGGAGGCGAAGTTTGAGGGCATGGATGCGCGCCATGAGAGAGCCGTATTCGATTTTTTGGAGAAGCTGATGTTCGAAATATTGCTCAGGACAGACGGACGTACAACGGATATACTTGAAACGATTTTGGACGATAAAATGACGGTCCGCGTCCTTTCACAGGAGCAGATCGAGGCGGGGGATTTCGAGGAATCGGGCGAAATCTCCGGAGCGCCTTACTACAGAAGAGAATCGATCTTGATCAGCGAGAAGAGCAACTTCGTCGTTTCCCACAATATTGCGCTCGTCTGTTCGAAATACGTGCCGGCTCCCCTGTTTGAGGCGCTGACAGCCAGGCAAGAGGGGATCGGCAAGGCGATCAGCAGGCTTGGCTTGCAAACTTCGCGCAGGCTGGCCGATTCCGGCTGGAGAAGCGGGGCGGAGCCGACCGGTTTGTTTCAGAAGCCGTTCAAGCCGTACTTCTCCCCGGTAAACGCACACTCGCCCTATAAAAAGTACTGCATTTATTTTGATACGGTTCCAGGCATACACATGATTGAATATTTCAATCCGCAAATGATCCGTCACCGGCTGAACCGGTTCATGAATGAACAGCATGGATGATGGTTGCGAAAAGACCCCAAGTCTTGACGACTTAGGGTCTTTTATATTTCGGGGTCCCCGCATATCTATCCTATTTTTTTCTTTCGAGTTTGGCGAGACGCTGCAGAACGGATTTCGCTTCGTCCGGTTTTCCTGTATTTTGATAGGCTGTGGCCAGATTTCGCAATATTTCTATGACTTGCTTTTTGGAAAGATAATTGGAGTCTTCTTTATAACGGTCCAGCAGGAAAGTGAAATCCTCGATTGCCGGTTTCATGCTTTGAAAATAAGCTTCCGGCAGCCTCACACATACGTTCGCGCGCAACAATCGGATTCTGCTATGGTTGGGATCCATCGTAATGGCCTTATCCAAAGCGTCCAGACCTTGTTGCGCGATCTCCGCTTTTTCCAAAGGTTGAACGGCATCCCGTGCGAGCAGAGCCAGAGTGCTGCCGTAATAGGCTTCGATAAGCGCATTGTCCGTTTCCTTGACACGAAGCTTGGCAAACTTTTCGTACGCCCCTTTCACCGCTCTTTTATCTCCGTCAACCCCTTTTTGATGGAGTTTGATAGCTTCCTTGAACAGTTTCTTAGGGTCCGTGTCTTTCCCCATATGTTTATCCACCTCCTCATGCAAAATGGCATATGTAACAATTTATGCTGAACAAGCATGCCCCGTGTTAGGTATATGTATTGGCAAGCATTCGGGTGCATATAAAATGGTCGACTTATCCTGCTGCATTTGTCCGAGTCAAATTTCGTATTTTTGCATCTCATATAGAGAAATCGTAAAGGAGGGAATAGCATGGCTGAAGAGAATGCGATTGAAAAAGACGTTATGGAAGGCGCTGCCGCCGACGAAGTGAACGCGGCTAATGCGAACGCGGATAAAAAAGTCGTAGAGAAAAAAGCGAAGATAGTGGAACAAGCTCAAAAGAAACTGGTAAAAGCGCAAGAGAAAGCAGGAAAAGATGAGGGGAAATATGCGAAGAAAAAAGCAAAGATAGAGGAAAAGATGCAAAAGAAACTGATGAAAGTACAAGCTAAAGCAGGACAAGGAGAGTAAAAGAGCGGAGAAGGCGCAAAATAAACCCCGCGGCCACGTATTGCACCCCTTGAAGCAGACATACATTGGAGAGCTACTTGGGTAATAACCGATGAACTTTAGGGGGTGCCGTTGTGTCGCGATCCGGCTCCATCCCCCCGTGCAAGGAGGGCTTATTTGACGTTCTCTCCATTCTGCATACGCCGATGTCTCTTGTTGACTTACAGGGAGGGGATTCGAAAAATGAAAGATTATCACGTCTTAACGCCAGAGGAAGCGGTCGAGTACGTACGCGGCATCAAGGATGTATTCCCGGATGGTGCGCAGCTGAAGTCAAGGGAGATCGGCGACGGTAATCTTAATCATGTGTTTCATATATCGGATCCGGCATCAGGGCGAAGCTTAATTGTAAAGCAAGCGCTGCCTTACGCCAAGGTAATCGGCGAAGCGGTTCCCTTGACGCTGGATAGGGTGCGCATTGAGAGCGAAGCTCTGAGCATTCAAGGCAAGCTTCGTCCTGATCTGACGCCAAAGGTATACGCGTACGAGCCGGATTTGGCGTTAATGGTCATGGAAGATTTAAGCGATCATACTCCCATGCGCCGCGGACTGATGGAGCGTGGCCGGTATCCGTTGTTCGCCGGGCATATCGGATCATTCTTGGCGCAGACGTCGTTCTTCACCTCGGATCTGGCCATGGACCAACAGGAGAAAAAACTGCTGGTGAAAGCGTTCATTAATCCGGAGCTTTGCAGTATCACCGAGGATCTCATCTTTTACGCTCCTTATACGAAGTCCCGAATGAATCGGTTCGAGCCTCAAATCCGCGATGCCGTTGAACGCATATGGGCGGATACGGATCTGCATCTTGAAGTCATGCTGCTGAGGGAGAAAATAATGACGAAAGCAGAGGCTCTGCTGCATGGCGATTTGCATACGGATAATATATTCGTCAAGCCGGATTCGACAAAGGTCATTGATCCCGAATTTGCTTATTACGGCCCGATGGGCTTCGATATCGGGACGGTTCTTGCTAATCTGCTGCTGAACTATTCGGGCCAAGAGGGCTGGAGCGCGAACGAGACGGAGCGCACCGATTACCGCCGCTACCTGCTGGATACGGTGCGCGATTTATGGACACAATTCGAGCTTCAGTTCCGCGAGCTTTGGAACGGGCATGCGGCCGACCGGATGGCGAGGACGCGAGGATATCAAGATTTGTATATGGCAAGACTGCTGCAGGACACAATCGGCTTTGCCGGGGTGTTAATGGTGTGCCGCGTCTACGGTTTTATCCATGTCGCGGACATCGACCGCATTGATGATGCGGCTGCCCGTGAACGCGCGCAGCGGATCGCGCTGGAGATTGGCGCGGCGTTAATCAAAGGGAACCGCTCCGCCCGCTCCATCGAGGACTTGTTGGATATCGCCTTGGAAGCCGCAAACCGCGGAAACGGCGATTGCCTTGGACGGCAATAAATTACAGAAAAAAGACGACTGCTCATTCTAACTGAAACAGAGTCGTCTTTTTGTTTCGTCGTTGCCGATCACTCTATGAAACGATGCATTCCATAGAGCGCGGATAAAAGGAAAAGGCCCTCAGCCGATTGACGGCCGGAGCCCTTCTGTGCAGAACCATAGTTTTATTTCTCACCCTTCGATCGTTGCGTCCGCGCAGATTTCTTTGACGCTTTCGATTTCTTGTCCTCCGGGGAGAGTGACTTCACGCGCTCTATTCCTACCGACATTAAGTCTTGGCCGGTCGCCATGACACTGCTCTTCAAAGCTCCGGTGAGCGTTCCCAATTTGAGACCGGCCGTTTGATTTTCGTCGCTCGTCACATTCATTAGCTGGCTGCTGATGTTGGAAGCCCCGCTCTTCAAAGCAGCTCCGGCGAGAAATACGATTTCATTTTTTAATCCTTTGAAGACTCCTTTTATCAAATCTGACATATGCCTCACCTCCTTTCGAGGTCCCGTTTGACTCGGCATAGGGGATGATTCGCGCTCTAGTGCCGCTTTTTCTTCTTGCGGCGTTTGCGCTCCCGGCGTTCTTCTTTTTTCTTATTTTCTTTCACCCAGTTGAGGATTACAGTACCTGCGGCTCGCGCGGTTCTTTTCATCAAGAGCGAGGTGAGACTGTCGTTGGATTGGATGTGCTCGACCGCAGGTCTGCCTTCCAAGGATTGCAGCTTTTGCCTGAGAAGCTGCTTGAATTCCGGATCTTGCGTTTGCTGCTCCAGCTTGGTCCAGCATCTGGCCGCATCCCCGTTCCGACCGATTCTGCGATGCGCCTCGCCGAGCTCGTAGGTTAGTTTCGTATAGTCGATGCTTCCGAGCTTGACCTGGTGATTGATCACGAAATTATAATCATCGATCACCATCTGCGTCCGTTGGAAATGCTTCTCCGGCAGCCTGTATGCGGACTTGCCGCGAAGATATCGGATTCTGTTGTCGTTCGGAGCGGCTGCTACCGCTTTATCGAGAAGCTTTAAGCCGTTTTTCGCCCATTTCAATCTTTCGAGCGGCTTTGTTCTATCCTTGGCGATTAATAGCATGATGCTGCCATGGTAAGCGTCCGCAAGAGGGTTGTCCGGATAGTCCTGCCGCAGCCTTTCCAGCAGCTGGTTCGCTTCTTGGACGGCGTTTGCATTGCCTTTCGTGCCCTCTTTATACAGCGATTTAATCCTGTCGAGTCTCTCATCGAATGTCAATGGTCTACTCCCTCTCTTTTCTTATGATTTTTTGTTCCGCTCCAATGAAGCGAGACGCTGCAAAACTGCCTTGGCTTCGTCGGGTTTTCCCGCATTTCGGTAAGCGGCGCTTAAGTTTTGCGTGATCTCGCGCACTTGATTCGGAGTAAGGTAGCCGGAATTCTCTTTATAACGGTCTAGCAGGAAGGTGAAGTCCTCGATTGCCGTTTCCGAACAATGGAAAAAGGACTCCGGCAGCCTTACACAAATGTTCCCGCGCAGCAGCCGAATTTCTTTGTGATTGGAGTCTAAAGAAACGGCTTCATTCAATACGTCCAATCCCTCTTGCGCCCTATCCGCTCTTTCCAAAATTTTTACGGCGTCCCGGCCCAATAGAACGAGAGTACTCCCGTAGT
This sequence comes from Paenibacillus mesophilus, assembly GCF_005938385.1. Taxonomy (GTDB): domain Bacteria; phylum Bacillota; class Bacilli; order Paenibacillales; family NBRC-103111; genus Paenibacillus_AB; species Paenibacillus_AB mesophilus. Next base: position 579,062 of record NZ_VCRA01000001.1, on the reverse strand, counting down.
AGGCTTCGATTAGTGCGTTTTTTGGCTCGGCCTCACGAAGCTTCAAGAGCATCTCGTTTGCTTTGATCACCGCTTTTTTGTCTCCATCCACCCCTTTATTATGGAGTGTTTTGGCTTCCTCGAATTGTTTTGTGTGGGCGCTCTGAACGGCCATTCCTATCGACCTCCCAATGATATATCCGGCGGAATGACGCTAATAGGGCATACTTTTTGCGCCGGAGAAACACAAAACGAGAAATGATAACCGTATGATACGATATGTGCGATCCCCTTATAGCGGTTGGATGAAACACTCGGTTTCTTATAAATGTATGTATGTCCAAGTCTAGCATCCGACATAGAAAAGTTCGGAGTTGTAATGCGAGGCTATTGGCGTTGAATGCAGGTGACTCTGCGGGCATGATTCCTTGCGATCGGACGATAGCTCGTAAACTCATATCGTCAGCGCCTATTAGCCTATCATGCCCGCCAATCCAGGGTGCGTTATTGTTTTTTCGCTTTTTGTTTCATCCGCTCGACTTGGTCCACTCCGGACTTTATCATTTGTTCACCGGCATGCTGCACACCGCTCTTAACGGCCGATATAAATTTTCCTAAAGAAATATCGGATGGCTGAACCGAATCCGATTTTGATAAATCCTCGATGATGTTCTTGCCGGTTACATTCGCGCCGTCACTAACAGCTTTTGCATAGCTGTCGGCGAAACGGAAAAATTCCTTCTTGATTTCCCCCAAAATCCTCGAGAAATTTTGACTGCCCTTTTGCATTTGCTTCACCCCCTTATGAAAGCTAAAGGTCCGGACTTAACGGGATGCAAGGGTGACGCGAGGCTTGCGGATCGTCTTCATTTAGCAGACTTGCCCTTGCCTCGGCCATTTTGCTCCGACGGAGCAGGGATCAACTCCGCCTCGGGTTTGTTATCCAGCATGGGGGCGGACATAGTTCCCATAGCATGCATTTTCTCCTCCATATATAATTTGATGACTGCAATAATTACCCCCACCACAAGAACAAAGGTAATTACCCCGCTTAATGTCAGGCCGAGTATAAATAGCGCCTTGTCCGCAAATCCCATGTTCTTGGTATTCAATATCGTTCTCGCTCCCTCTGTTTGATTATGCTTATCTGCATCGATGCTTTCGGTCGTAATATGCCCTGGAAGGGGCAAATTCCAGCCTGTTACAATCAACTAGTTTGAGTTCAGTATATGTACATCTATCTGCGATTTTTATAGGTACCCGCACAATGTTCGGATGTTTCCGCTTCAGTCTATTTCGCATGCGCAGAGCGGTTCATAACTTATGAGGGACAAAGCCGATAGAGCGGTCGTACCGCTCATGGATTGTCCAGGATCGGAGCGTTGTCGCCCAACTTTATAATGGGAGGAGTTTTCAATGAAAGCTACCGAAAATGACCTCGAGTGGAGGCAGTTCGTCCGCAAGGAGCTCGAGAGCATGCAGAACCCGGGAAAGACCGAGCAGGACCGAGCGTCTAATAAGGCCGAATCGCAGACGGGTGGGCTTCCTTCGCTGGATCAAGCCGCATCTCTCATCATTGAAAAGGTGCCCTTTGAACGTTTGCTCGAATCAACAATGAAGTTTTTTATGAAAAAATCGAAGAAAAAGAAACGCCGAAGAAAATAAGAAAAGCCAGTGGGCACCCCTACTTGCGCTCTGGACTTATCGGACGGGCTATCCCGCCGAAGGATAGGGACGCAATGATTTAAGCCGAATGGATGCGAGGCATCGAAATCGCGATCGAATCGGACAGGCAAACGGTATGTGAATCTACAGCGCGAATCGGGGCTGTACGGTTTCGCTTAGCGGTAAGGGTACAAAGAAGCCGGTGAAATCCCCAATCGGATTTCGCCGGCTTCTTCATGATGGGTCAAACGCCAATTTATGCGCCGTAGGGTTAACGGTCCAAGTACAGTTTCTTCGGGCGCATATGATGGGATATATGTCGGAAAGCCGCGCTATAAGCGGCGTTTCCAGCCGATTAAGGTGGTGAATTTATGAATATCGCTTTCTGCATACCCCGTCTTCCGAGCCGTTTCGGCGCTCTCGCGAAGGGGCGGTATGTCAGCCAATTCATCGAAGCGTTGGCGCAATTCGGTCCGGAGCATTCGATTGTCCGCTACGATCCGGATGCGGAAGCGGAGCATGCCGAGTGTCGTCGGGACCGTCTCGGCCGTTTTATGACGGAGCATGCGATCGATCTGTTTGTCGTAACCGATCCGTTCATGAGCGTGGAGCAGGGCTTGCGCAAGGAATGGTTCGGTACTGCGAAGGTGGCGGCTCTGCTGCTCGAGTGGAGTCCGCCGGACATGAAGGACGCCGTTCCGCCGGACGGACGGAACGGCGAAACGAGCGAGAGCGCGCTCGATTTTCTCCGAAGCTGCGACCTGGTGCTGACCCCGACGGAGTATATGAAGCAAACGGTATCCGAGTCGGCCGGCATCCCGGTGGAGAAGATCGAGATCATCGCGGGAGGAATCGACCGGCGGTTCGAGCGCGCCTCGGCGGAGAAGCGGGATTTGTCCCGATTCGGAATACCCGGCCGGTACGTGCTGTGCGCCGGAACCGGGCTTGTGAGGCGGCAGGGGAAAGCTTTGATCACCGCTTTCGGCATGGCGAACCGGGAGCTTACCGAAAGCTATTATCTCGTAATCGCGGACGATGCGGACGATCAGGAGCGGCGTAAGCTGCTGGACATGGCCGAAGAGGCCGGGATACGGGACCGTGTCCGGTGGACGGGGCCCGTCGACGGCGACGAATTGGCCCTTTTGTACGGCGGTGCGGAGCTGTTCGCGTACCTCGGGGCAGAGGGAAGCCTCGGCTTTCCGATGCTCGAAGCGATGGCATGCGGCACGCCGGTTATGGCGGCGGATCGGGCGGAGTGGAACGAGCTCGGGGAGAACGCGGTGTACCGGGTCAAGCCGCACGATGTCGAACAAGTCCGAATAGGCTTGAAGCTGCTGCTGAACGAAGGATCGTCCCGAAGCTTTCTAATCGCGAAAGGGAACATCCAGGCTCGGAAATATCAATGGAGGGCAAGCGCGGAGAAGGCGCTGCGGGCGTTTCGCGAAGCATGCCGGGAGCAGCTCGCGATATTCGTCTCCCGGCACTCCGCCCGGGCGGGCGTTCCGGACGGCATTCAGCTTCTGCTGCCCGCATTGACCGAAAGGTACGACTGCGATTTATACATCGGCAACGGTCCGGGTCCGTCTCCGGACATGATGCGCAACCGGAGGGTCCGTCTGTATCGCCAGGAGACGTTTCCCGGGAAAGCCGCGGGATACAAAGCCGTCCTGTATCAGTTGGATCCCGCGGATGCCGATAGCATCGTGCCGGACTATATGCGGCAATATCCAGGTATCGTGCTGGTGGAGGACGCCGAGCCGGACTGCATCGCTCGGCTGCTGACCGCCGGGGTGAATAACGGATCCGGAGAAGAAGGCGGGGAGCGCGGGCAAGAGGGCCCCTTGGAGCATGAAGGAACGTTCATCGTCCATCAGGCGGAGACGGCCCGTTTGTTGGAAGACAACGGCTGCAAGAACGTATTGCTTGTTCCGAAGCCTGTCAGGCTGCCCGTCATGGTATCCGCGATCATGGACCGCGACTTCACGTTCTCGAGCTTCGGGAAAATCGAGCCCGGCGACGGATTGGAGTCCGTGCTCACGGGGTTAGGCAAGCTCGTCGAAAGGGGGCATGGCGATGTGCGGCTGTGTGCGGCCGGCGAATGCGACCCGGCTTACCGGGACCTGCTGCTGGCGAAGGCGGAGTCGCTCGGCTTGAAGGGCTGCGTCGAGTTTCTCGGCCCGCTGGGGGAACACGAATACGGCAGTCGAATAAGCCGGTCCGACGTCTGCTTATATTTGCATCATCCGCGTTCCGACGAGCTGTCCGGCGATCTGCTCGACGTGATGTCCTACGGCAAGCCGACAGTCGTGCTCGGAACCGGGGTTCATCTGGGACTGCCGGACGATGTCGTATACAAGACGGTTCCCGGCATGGGCGAGGAGGATCGATTGTTCGACTCCATGCTGCAGTTGTATGAAGACAAGGAGCTTCGCAAGAAGATGCGCAAGCAGGCGAGAGCTTTCGTCGCCGCCAACCATTCCGTCCCCCGGTACGCGAACCGCGTTCTTCACTTGATCGAAGGCGGCGATGAACGCGAATGTGCGGACCAGATCGGGCCGGACCCGGACGGCGAGCCCTACGTTCAAGATTTGGAAGAGGTCTACGATACTCCGCATATCACCGAGGCGGACGATGGGGCGCATCATGTTGTGGAAGTAGCGGCCGCTCCTCCCGCGCATGCTCCGGCTTCCGGGCAGGTGTTCCAGATCGGGCCCGACCGCTTCCGCCGTATTCGCAAAGGCAAGGCGGTCCGATGCTACTTTTCGTTCGATCTGGCCGCGCTGCCTCCCGGCGTCACGATCAAATCGGCAGTCATGCACATACCGGTGAGGGGGAGGCTGGTACGGGTCCATCGGATCAGCAGCGACTGGAACGCGAAAACCGTATTACGGCGCAAGCCGCGCGTTCGCCCGAAGCCGATGTGCAGCAAAGTTCGCAGGCGGGCGATGTGGACGTCCGTCTTCCGGTGGGATTGTACACAGCTGGCCCGCTTGTGGCAGTCGGGGGCCGTGAGCAACTATGGCGTCTATGCGCCGGCCGTTTCGTCGGTGCGTAGGCCGTGGCTTGCGGTCGAGTACGGGGGTGAAGGAGAAGAGACATGAGAAGGGTGAAAAAAGCGATTATACCGGCCGCGGGCCTCGGTACACGATTTCTGCCCGCGACGAAGGCCATGCCTAAGGAAATGCTTCCCGTCGTAGACAAACCGACCATCCAGTACATCGTCGAGGAAGCCGTCGCTTCCGGAATCGAGGATATTATTATCGTAACCGGAAGGAGCAAGCGGTCCATCGAGGACCATTTCGACATCAATTACGAGCTGGAAGCGAACTTGAGGGATCAGCGGAAAGAGCATTTGCTCAAAATGGTCGAGGATATTGCGAAATTGGCCGACATCCACTACGTCAGGCAGAAGCAGGCGCTCGGTTTGGGCCACGCCGTCTGGTGCGCCCGCAAGTTTATCGGCCGGGAGCCGTTCGCCGTGCTGCTCGGCGATATGATCATCGACAGCGACGTTCCTTGCCTGAAGCAGCTGCTCGACATCTACGAGCGGAAGCAGGCGCCGGTCATCGCCGTCGATTCGGTTGAATGGTCGCAGGTAAGCAAATACGGCGTCATCGACGGCGAGCCAGAGGGCGAGCGGCTGTTCAAGGTCAATCGATTGGTGGAGAAGCCGGCAACCGATCCGCCCTCCAATATGGCGATCATCGGACGGTACGTCTTGGAGCCGTACATTTTCCAAATATTAAGCCGTCTTCCCGCGGGGATCGGCGGAGAAATTCAGTTGACGGACGCATTGCAGCAGTGGACGTCGCGGCATCCGATGTATGCCGGGCTTATTCAAGGCAAGCTTTACGACGTCGGGGACAAGATGGGCTTTTTGAAAGCGACGGTCGAGCTCGCCTGTAAGGACGAGACGCTGCGGGAGCCGTTCCGTTCGTTTTTGCGCCAAGCTGCTGCGGAAGGGGGAGAGACGACATGAGCAAGACGTTGGTTACCGGGGCGGCCGGCTTTCTCGGCTCCCATATGGTTGCGCGGCTGCGGGCGGAAGGACGGGAAGTCGTCGGCATCGACAATCTGAGTACGGGTAAGCCGGACAATTTGAGGTCGTTTCCGGACGGCGGGGGCTTCGTCTTTATCGGCTGCGACGTGACGAATCCGCAGCTATTGTCGATGCGCGAGCTTACGGACGTGACGGAAATATATCATCTCGCGTCTCCCGCCTCGCCGAAATTTTATCAAGCGCATCCGTTTGAAACGATCGAGGTGAATACGACCGGCACGAAGCTCATGCTGGAGCTGGCGCGGCGGAACGGAGCCAAGCTCGTCTATTCCAGCACGAGCGAAGCGTACGGAGATCCGCTCGTCCATCCGCAGGACGAATCCTACCGGGGGAATGTCAACACTTGGGGGCCCCGCGCCTGCTATGACGAAGCGAAGCGGCTCGGTGAAGTGTATTGCTACGAATATTTCCGCCGTTACGGGGTTCGGGTGAAGGTGGCGCGCATTTTCAATACGTACTCCGCCGGTCTGCGCAACGACGACGGGCGGGTCATCTCCAACTTCGTGACCCAGGCGATCGAAGGGGCCGATTTGACGGTGTACGGGGATGGCAGCCAAACTCGTTCGTTCTGCTACGTGGACGATACGATCCGCGGTCTGCGCCTTCTGATGGAGAAGAGCGTGGCCGACGGGGAAATCGTCAACATCGGCAATCCGGTCGAGCATACGATCCTGCATGTCGCCCATACGGTAATCCGTCTGTCCGGAACGTCCGGCGGCATTCGCTACTTGCCGCTTCCCGAAGACGACCCGAAGGTGCGCCGTCCGGTCATAACGAAAGCCGAAACGCTGCTCGGGTGGCGGCCGGAAGTTACGCTCGAGGAAGGACTTGGCCGGACGATACGCGCTTACAGGGAACGCATGGGAGGAGGGACACGCTCATGAACATAGCGGTCATAGGAGCCGGTTATGTCGGCAGCGTGACCGGCGCGGCTTTTGCGGCGTTGGGACGGCGGGTTACGGTCATCGATTCGGATGCGGGCAGGGTGGAACGGATCAACGGGGGCCAAAGTCCGATCTACGAGCCCGGGCTCGATGCCCTTATCGCTTCCATGGTCGGCCGGGGGCTGCTGTCGGCGTCGCAGAGGTACGACTCCGTGTTCGACGCGGATGCCGTCTTCATTGCCGTCGGCACTCCGTCCCGGCCTGACGGAACGGCCGATTTAAAGTATGTGAAAGCGGCCGCGGACAGTATCGGCGCCTCGCTGAACCCGGAGAGGTTCACGGTTGTGGTCGACAAGTCCACCGTTCCGGTCGGAACGGCCGGCCTGGTCGCCTCGCGGATCGAGCAGCGGTCCGGCTTGAAGCGGGGCGAGGCGTTCGCGGTGGCGAGCAACCCCGAATTTTTGCGGGAAGGCTATGCGCTGGAGGACGTCTTCTTCCCGGACCGGATCGTAATCGGGACCGATCATCCGGAGGCGAGACGCGTCCTGAGGATGCTGTACAGGCCGCTGCTTGCGCGCACGGACTACAGCGGCTTGGCGCACTTGATTCCGCAGCCGTCCGCTCCCGGTCCGGAGCCGGTTTATTTCGAGACCGACGAGAAGAGCGCGGAAATGATCAAATACGTGTCCAACGCCTTTCTCGCCGTGAAAATCAGCTACATTAACGAAGTGGCCCGACTGTGCGAAGCGATCGGGGCCGACGTGACGGATGTGGCCGCCGGAGTCGGGCTCGATTCGCGGATCGGCGGAAAATTTCTGCAAGTATCGAGCGGCTGGAGCGGCAGCTGTTTCCCGAAAGATACCGCGGAGCTGCTGTCCGCGAGCCGCAAATACGGCAGCGAGCTGACGGTAGTCAAAGCGGCGGTCGACTCCAACCGGAGCATGCACGACTATTGCGTCGAGAAAGTGCGGCGGCGGCTGAAGACGCTGATCGGGAAACGGATCGGAGTATTGGGATTGACGTTCAAGCCGAATACCGACGATGCCAGGCAGACACAGGCGTCCGTCATTATCGGAAGCCTGCTCGAATTGGGAGCGACCGTGGCGGCGCACGATCCGCAAGGAACGGCGATGTTCAAGTCGCTGAATCCGGACATGGAGATCCGTTACTGCGGCGCGGGCGAAGAGGTTGCTGACGGCGCGGATGCCGTCCTGCTGCTGACGCATTGGGACGAATATGCGGTTTTGGATTGGAAGGCGGTGCGCGTACGCATGCGAACGCCCTATGTGCTCGATACGCGCAATTTCCTGCGCAAGTCGCCTTGGGGCGAATGGGGATACGAGTATGAAGGAATGGGCATCGGGACGGACCGATAAGCGACCAGAAGTCAATTGGGGGTGAACGGCCGGAATGGCAAAGCTCCAAGACGAGGATTTCGAGAAAGTTACAGCGGCTTTTATTGCACTTCACGGTCTGACTGTAGTGCGCGGCCCCTTCAAAGGTATGCGCTACGTAAACGACCCGTCGATCAATGTGCTGACCACGAAGCTGCTCGGCATATACGAGTGCGAACTGTACCACACGATCGAGGAGCAGCTGATTCCGGAGCGGTACGGGCGGATCATCAATGTCGGATGCGGCGACGGGTATTATGCGGTCGGTCTGGCGCTCCGGATGAAGAGGGCGCGCGTAATCGCCTATGATATCAAAGCGGCGGCGCGGCGGAGGTGCAAGCAAATGGCCGTGTTGAACGGAACGATCGGCCGGCTGACGCTCGAATCGTTTTGCGACACCGCGGCTCTTCAAGAGAAGGTGAGGCGCAGCAACGAGCGGAAAACGCTGCTGTTCTGCGATGCCGAAGGGTATGAGCTGAAGCTGCTCGATCCCGAGCTCGTCCCTTCGCTGCGCTATTGCGATATGCTGGTGGAGCTGCACGACTTTATCAATAACGCCATCAAGCCGACGATATTGGCCCGTTTCGAGAAGACGCATAGCGCCACGATTATAAAAAGCACTTGCCGCGAGCGCAATCCGGACGATTATCCGGAATTGCAATCATTGAGCGAGCAGGATCGGCCGTTATGCGTATCCGAACGGCGGCCGGCGGGGATGGAATGGGTGGTTCTGAAGAGCAACCATCGTTAGGGAGAGTTTCATTCGTCGCGGGTATTCGCGACAGCTCAAGGACCGGAGGCGCCGCCTCCGGTCCTTTTTTCCGCTAAAGTTATTGTAACGTCGGAAGGCTCATCGCTGAAGGTGGCTGCGAATATAGTCGATGAATTGGCCGACCCGGATTTCCGTCGAATGGTGCTCTGCGACCAGCCGATGCCCTTTCAGGGCGATTTCGATCCTTTTGTCCTCCTTGTGCAAGTAATGCATCGCCTTATCGTAAAAGTCGGCCTCGGTAACGGCTACGAAATTTTGCTTGTCTATGAATCCCAGATCCGTCAATTCGCGCGCTCCGCTTGCGAGAAGCAGCGTGTTGCACGCCGGGACTTCGAAGTATTTGGCGACAGGATAGTTGTACATCGAACCGTCGGTCAGAAAGATGCGGGCCCGGTTAATTTCCTTCGCGTAGTTTTGTTTAATCGGCAGATGCTGCTGCTCCTCCTTCGAGAACAGCCGGTAGCCGGGATGCTCGTGATGGACGAAGCCGGGGACGTCCCGCATATCTCGGGCGATCTTGTTGCGCAGCGGATAAATGGGGCTGAGCGAGCCCATCAGGAGGAAATCGATCGTCTTCGGCAAGGCGTAATCTTTGAACATCGGCGTATACGCGTGATGAGGGAGCCATCTGAACTTTTTGGCGAATTCCGGATATTCGTTCAGAAACCCGTCGCGATAATAACTGAACACCAGATCGATCTTGTTGCTGCGGACAAACGTTTTGAACAAGCTCGTTTTCCGGAACGGGTCGGTATGCATAATCCCTTTCGGGATCGTTGTCTTATTCAGGTCTGTCAGCGTTTTTCTGAAACGGTCGACAAAGGCGTCGATATATATAAAGTCCGGGGTAAACGGAAGCCGGTCCAGCAGCGGGCCGATATCGCCGCCGCTTTCTTCGAAGTGAACCCGCACGTCGGGCCGGCCGGCCAGCGTCTGCTTGAAATATTCGCGGTTTTGGAAGGTGAAGTCGGACAAGTTCATCGTAAAGTACAGGATGCGGATCGGGGTCATTGGCCTCCCGCCCGCGCAAGGCCCAGCATCGTTCTTACTTCGGAGGCCGAAGCGGCCGTCCGACCGTAAGCCGCGGCCAGATCGGCGACCTGCCTGACGAGCTCGGCATTGGTGGCAGGATGCCGCCGCCCCGGATCAAGCCAAATATTGTCCTCCAGCCCGACGCGAACGCCGTCCGCAGCGATTACTCCCAGCGCGTTCATCGGCTTCTGGTGATCTCCGATGCCTGCCAGGGCATAGTACGAGTCCGGGGGCAGCTCGGAAACGATTAACGCGGCGTGCATAAGCGTCGCTTGGGCGGTTGCCGCGTTGCCGAGCAAAATGTTGAAATAGTACGGGGGCTCGAGCAGCCCTTTGCGGATTAAATATTTGGCGTAATTGACCATGCCGAGATCGAATACTTCCAGCTCCGGCTTGATTCCTTTTTGCTTCATCAGGCCGGCCAGCGCCGCGATCATCTCCGGGCTGTTTACACTGGCCGTTCTCGGAAAGTTCATCGAGCCGAGCGTCAAGCTCGCCATATCGGGCTTCAGCCCGCCCTGCAAATGGAGCACGTCCGAACGCTTGTCGAACTCGGAAACGTTCCTGCCGCTGGTCGAGACGACGACGATCAGCTCCGGATGATCGCGGCGTATGGCTGCGATAATTTCCGCATATTTCTCTTTCTTGTACGTAGGACTTCCTTCCGCGTCTCTTGCATGCAGATGGACCATCGATACCCCGAGCGGCACGCAGGCGGCAACGTCGGCGGCGATTTCTTGCGGATCGACGGGGACATGCGGCGTCATCGCTTTCGTAGGAATCATGCCGGTAGGTGCAAAGTTAATGATCAGCTTCTTCATTCCGCGCCTCCTCCTTCAACGGCTTGACGAGCGGCTTGGCGGGTACACCCGCGACTGTGGCGTAATCCGGGACCGTTCGCGTGACTACCGCTCCCGCGCCGACGACAGCCCCTTCTCCGATAGTCGTATTCGGCAATACCGAGGCGCCCAGCCCGATAAATGCCCGTTCCATGACGCGGCCGTAGCCTCCGATGCTTACTCCGTGGGCAATTTGCGAGAAATCGGATAGAAGCGTATGATGCCCGATCGAAACCGATTTGTTAATGATGACGTGGCTGCCGATCCGCACGGCCGGATCGATAACGGTCCCCGGCAAGATGATCGTACCGGTCCCGATCTCGGCGAACGGCGAAACGACGGCCCGGTGATGAATGGCGTTTCGATAGAGGAGATGCTTGTGCTTGACGGACAGGCTGCGCCTGACGGTATTGTCGGCGATCGCGAGTATAAACCGGCTCGTCGCGAGCGGCAAATCGTTCCGATGCAGGATGCCGTCGATCGGACCGAATATCGGGAACCCATACCGGGTTTGGCCCGTCAGGCTGACATCGTCGTCGATTAACGCTATCGGGGCCGGATCCCGGTTCGCGGCCAAAATATCCAAGGTCATGATGCCTAACGCCCCGGCTCCGATAATAAACGTCTTTTCGGCATTCCGGTGGGCTTCAAGCCATTGTGCGGCGAAATCCATGTCGATTCGTCCTTTCGGCTATAATTAGGGACGGCTCCGGCCGGGCATGCCGGGCAGAAGCAGCCGGATCAGGCCTCGGATTTGTTCGGACGAGGTCCATTGGTTTTGCTCGGACAGAAGCTCTTCCAGCCGGCCCAGAACAGCCGACAGGCTCTGCTCGGACATGGCGTGCGGACTGCATATCCAGATCCGGTCATGTCTCGTCGCTTGGATGCCTTCCTCTTCGGTTAACAGCTCTTCGACGATTTTCTCTCCGGGACGGATGCCGGTATATACGATCGGAATATCCCGGTCCGGTTCGAAGCCCGACATCCGGATCAGCTTGCGGGCCAATTCGGCGATTTTGACCGGTTGTCCCATATCGAGCACGAACAGTTCTCCGCCCTGCGTAAAGGCTCCCGCCTGAATAACCAGCTGGACGGCTTCGCGAATCGTCATGAAATAACGCACCATATCCGGATGGGTGACGGTAACCGGCCCGCCCTCCCGGATCTGCTGCTGGAAAAGCGGAAGAACGCTGCCGCGGCTCCCGATTACGTTGCCGAACCGGACGATGATGAAATTGGTGGGGCTGGCCGCATTGGCCGACTGGACGACCATTTCCGCAATTCGCTTCGTCGCTCCCATCATGCTGGACGGTTTGACGGTTTTGTCGGTCGAAATGAATACGAAGCGCTCCACTGCGAAATTGCTGGCGCATTCGATCATAATCCGCGTGCCGAATATATTCGTTTTGACCGCTTCCGCTTCGTTCGTTTCCATCAACGGAACGTGCTTGTGAGCCGCCGCATGGAACACGATGGAGGGGCGGAAGAAGGAGAACAGATCCTCCATCCGTTTCCGGTCCCGGATATCCGCCATAATCGTCTCGTGTCCGGCCTGCGGCAGCGTCCGTTCCAATTCGATTTGCAGGGCGTGCAGGCTGTTCTCGTCGTGGTCGACCATCAGCAGCTTGTTCGGGCGGAACGGAAGGATTTGACGGCACAGCTCCGATCCGATCGAACCGCCCGCCCCCGTAACCATTATGACTTTGCCGGTCACGTACCCCGCTATGGCCGTCAGGTCGATTTTCACCGGCTCCCGGGACAACAATTCCTCTGCATTGACTTCGCGAACAGGCGGGATACCGTCTTTTCCGCGACGCTTGTTAATACGGTTCATTCTAATACCCCCAAGATCGGTTCCAGGCAATCTTATTCCCGTGCGCCGGACAGCGTGTTCCGGATGCAATCGATCACTCGTTGTTGTTCGTCTTCCGTTAAACTGGAGCCGGAAGGCAGGCAAAGCCCGGTCGCAAACAGACGGTCGGAAACACTGTCTCCGGGGCCGTGGGGAACATACTCGCAGCGTCCGTATAAGGGCTGAAGGTGCATCGGCTTCCATACGGGACGCGCCTCGATGTTATGGTCTGCCGATGCCCGGATGATCCGGGCGGACGAGACGCCCGTAACGCCGGCATCGACGGTCAGTGCGGTCAGCCATCGGGTCGACCGGCCATATGGGGCTTCGGGTGCGAAACGGATACCGTCGATGCCGGACAGCGCGCTTCTATACCGTTCGAACACGGTGCGGCGCGCCTGGATTCTCGACTCCAGCACCTGCAGCTGCCCCCGCCCGATTCCCGCCAGCACGTTGCTGAGCCGGTAATTGAATCCGAGCTCGCTGTGCTCGTAGTGCGGGGCGGGGTCCCGGGCTTGCGCGGCAAGAAATCGGGCTTTCTCCACGAGCGCGAGGTCGGCGGACACGAGCATGCCGCCCCCGGAGGTCGTAATGATTTTGTTGCCGTTAAAGGAGTAGACGCCCATCAGGCCGATCGTTCCGCTCGCCCTCCCTTTATAGTCGGCGCCAAGCGATTCCGCCGCATCTTCGATTACAGGCACGCCGTAATGATGGCACAGGTCCATAATCGGCTCCATATCGGCACATTGGCCGTAAAGATGGACGACGACGACCGCTTTCGGCACGTTCCCCTCTTTTTTCGCCATGTGCAGCGCCCTCTCCAGCGCGGCGGGCGACATGTTCCATGAATCCGGCTCGGAGTCTATGAACACCGGCTCGGCTCCCGCATAACGGATCGGGTTGGCGCTCGCCGCGAAAGTCAGCGTCGAGCACAAGACGCGATCCCCCGGACCCGCGCCTGTCAGCTTGATCGCCAAGTGCAGGGCGGCCGTGCCCGAGTTCAGGGCAGCCGCGCCCGGGCTCCCGACATACGCGGAAATTTCCCGCTCGAATTGATCCACATGCGGACCTACCGGAGCGATCCAATTGGTCGTCAGCGCCTCCTCGATCATTTGCCTTTCCTTATCGCCGAGGTGCGGGGGAGACAAATAAATGTAGCTTGGTGTTACGGTCACGGGGGTCGTTCCACTCCTTTCCGGTTCGGCTTTCCCGCGTCAGCGGATGCCGGCTATATCGAGAATGCGCTTCAGTTTGTCGATATCCACCTTGATATCGGCACTCCGGTCATGCGTATCTTTGTATTCCGGCGGCCTGGGGCCTTCTCCGACCAAATAATAATGACACAGGCCGAGCTGCCCGCTCAGCATCGGGTAGCATGTATGCACGAGCCGCGGAGAGAACATCTCGATTACCCTGGTGCCGGGGTTGCAGAACACGGTATTCGTGAAACCGGCGCCATGCGGACCCGCTACGGCTTCCGCGGAAGCGAACAGCCGGACTTGATCGAGAAACGGCATGTCTTCCAGGTACACTTTCCGGAAGCCGAGCCCGCCGAGAACATCCATGACGGCCTCCTCGTTCAGCAGCTTCCGCTTCTTCGCCTTCTCCCGGCTAATATAGATGCGTTCCTTGCCGGGCGACGGCATGATGCCGTTCGCGGTCATCAGCTCGCGGCGCAGAAAGTCGATCGACCACCTGGAGCGGAATTTCCCGACGCACCGCGGAATGACGAGCAGGCGGCTTTGCAAATGAAGCGACGGACCGCTCTCCACGATCTGTTCCCGGGGGATGCCGAGAGCTTCCAGCGTCCTGTACTGAAATTGCGCCGACGATTTGCCATTGATGACGTACGTACGAGGTGCGACGCCGCATTCCCTGAGCAGGTGCAGCAGCGGCAAAACGTCCATCATCCAGTGGTAGTAGATGCCGCTGTCCTTGAGGGCGAGTACGGCAACCGGATACGGAGACTTCTGCAGCGGGGGCATGACGCTTATTTTCGATATGTTCCGCTCGGACGGGCTATGCTTCCGGTCCAATGTACAGTCGCCGATCAGCATGTTGTCCGGAGTTACGATATCGCAGGCGAGACCGCATACTTTGCCGCCCGGGATGATAGCCACCGTCCCGTGGCGTTCCCTGATCGTCGTTGAGAACGAATGGCGGAACGCCCAATGCGGAGGCTCCTCCAGACCGACCGGAGGCGGAATTTTGACGTAGCGGCCATTGCGCATCGTCATGCTGTAGGAAGGGGTGTCCTTCGTGACCGATGCTTCGATCCAATCGTCGATCGTCCTGTAATAACCGGAAGGAGGAATACATTCATCCTGAATGTTCACGCCGTTCGCCTTCTTTCTCGGGCGTGTCGAGCCGGGCAGTTCCTTGCTCAGACGCGCAGTATGTTTTGCACAAACGCAGCATATTTTTCGCGCATTTCATCGATCGGTTTAGGCTTGCTGCAGTAATGATAAATGACCGGATTGTCGGCGCGGTCGGAGTAGCGGCTGTTCCATTCGCGGTCGATGAAACGGACATACGGAGTGTATCGCGTTTCCACGGGCGACGTATTCGAATCCGGCGAGTGCCCGATCAATTCCATAAGCGCCGCCTGCTCCCACCATCTGTGATTCACGAATTGGGTGCTGGTCCATATATGATGCAGCATTTCGAACGTCTTCGGCATGCTCCGGCAAATCCATACGCCGGTGTTCGGAATCAGCCTTCGCCCGATCCGGTGAGCCACCATATGCATCGGTATTCCGGGATCGAGCACGGAGCGGATATCCTTCTCCGGATTGCAAATAATCGCGTCCGCATCGATCCATATGACCGTTTCATACTGCTTCAGCATATGGTGGATCAACACGACTTTGTCCCAGGCGGGCGGACGCGAGGCATCCAGCCGTTTGCCGGGCAGCGGCAGCAGTAAACAGTCCATCCGGTGCATTTGGGCGTAATAGGCGGCGGTAGGCGCCATTAGCTGGAGCATTTCCAGATGGTCTTTGCCCGAAGCCAGGCTGCATATCAGCATGCGTTCCTTGCGATTCCACTTAAGCGGCAATACGGGGATGCTTGTCGGTTTCTTCACGGTGCTCCCTCCCAACATATAGGCTTCATAACTTCACGACGTTTTGGATGAACGTGTTGTACTTCCGCTCCATATCGTCAAGCGGTTTATCCGGACCCGAATAATGCAGAATGTAAGTTTCGGGGGAAGGGGCGGCGTAGCGGCTGTTCCATTTGCCGTCCAAAAAACGGACGTATGGGGTAAACCGGGTCGGTGCGCGGAACTTGCATACGCGTCCCCTCGGCTCGTAGCCGATCAAATCCATGAGAGCCGCCTGCTCCCACCAGCCGTCGCGGATGAACTCCGTCTTATTCCATATTGCTTCCAGCAGCTCGAACGTACGCGGAGACCGGCGGCATATCCAGACGCCGGTATTCGGAATCGTCTTGCTGCCCAATCGATGGGCGACCATATGCATCGGAACGTTAGGATCGAGTTCTTTGCGGATATCGACATACGGGTTTACGAATATCGTGTCGGCGTCCAGCCACATGACCGTTTCATACGATTTCAGCATATGGTTCAGCAGAATGACCTTGCTCCAAGCGGACGGACGCGACGGGTCCAGCCGCCTATCGAACAGCGGGAGAAGCAGGTGATCCATCTGGTGAAGCATCGCGTAATAACGGACGGTCGGCGCCATCCACCGCATGTACTCGACGTGCGATTCGCCGACGGCCAAGCTGCAGACGAGCATTCGGCTGCGCGGGGGCCAAACGATTTTTAGAGCCGGTATGGTCGATTTCACGGGCATACGACGCCTCCTAACCGCATATTAGGATAGACCTGCGAGCTTTAGAATCGCAGCAAAACTTTTTCGATCGATCGTGATATCGTCCGCATGGATGCGCGGATTGACATATTCCGGCGGGCGCTTGCCGACTCCGACCAGATAGTAATGCTCGAGTCCCATATGGCTGCTGATGACCGGATAGCAAGTATGCATATGATTGGGCGAGAACAGCTCGATCACCTTCGTGCCCGGCTTGCAGAAGATCAGATTGGTCAAACCCGCTCCGTGCGGACCGACGATCATTTCCGCCGACGCGAACAGCCGGATTTGTTCGGCCACCGGCATCGTTTCCAGCTCGACGCTGCGGAATCCGTACCGGCTTAATTCGTTCATCAGCTCCGCCTCATTAATAAGCTTGCGTTTCTTCGCTCTCGCCCGGCTTATGAACAGCCGCTCCTTCCCGCCTTGCGGCCGGATGCCCGGCTTCTCCATCAATTCGTAGCGCACGTATTGAAGCGCCCATTTCGGCACGATGCCGATATCGGAGCCCGGAACGAGCAGCAGCTTCGCTCTCAGATGCATGTTGTCGTCGCTGAACGACAGCCGCTCCCGGGGGACGCCGAGCGTATCCATCGTTTCGAATTGAAACGGCGCGAGCCACGCTCCATTCAACAAATAACGGTCTACGGGAATACCCAGCTTCTGAAGCAGATGGAAGCGCGGCAGCACATCTACGAGCCAATGATAGTAAATTCCGCTTTCCCGCATGCCCAGAAGCGCGACGGTCTCGGCTGCGTCGCGTATCGGCGGAAGCCGGGTAAGATTTCGGAGCTCGGGGTCGTTCGGGGCGCGCAGCCCAAGCCAGGACAAGTCCCACATTTCCTTATGATCCGGAGCGACGATCGTGCATCGCGAGCGGCACACTCTCCCGCCGGGCATCATCGCGACATACCCTTTGCGCTGCCTCCATTTCTTGATGGAAAACGTACGGTATATCCAGTGAACCGGTTTTTCCAGCCCCTCCGGTTGCTTCAAGTAGATCGGATTGGATTTGTAGAACCATTTGCAAAACCGGCTTTCCGCAAGCCCCGAGGAATGAATCCATTCAGTCGGGGAACGGTAATGGCTCGTTGGCGGCCGCAGCTCCTTCGGAACGTTCAAGCTCATTCATCCCTTCCTTCATTTCGACAACAATTACCGTTATTGGTATATGTCCAGACATACCGGACGGACCCGGCGCATGGTACGGGTAGCAATCGTTTATTGCCGGATTCATGGTCCAGATGCACATTTTCATGTGGACAACGGTTGAAGTATGACGGGCTGTAGCACTCCGTCATAAGATGGGAGCAAGTTCATACGAGCTCATCACCATTCTCTGGAGGGATATTCATGTCTTTGGAAGAGCAACAAGCCGGCGAAAGGATCGAAAGCATCCAGGAGATGGTTTCATCCGTGCCGGGATGGCTGGAACTAAACGAAGGAGCGACGTTATACGAGTTGGCCCGTTTTCTCGCTCCCGTTCCGACGATCGTCGAGCTCGGCTCTTGGAAAGGAAAGTCGACGTGCGTGCTGGCGTCTGCAATCAAAGACCGCGGAGAAGGCAAGGTGCATGCCGTCGATCTGTGGAACTGGAAGCCGGGCAAGCGGCAAACTCATACGGACGAAGTGTTCGACGAGTTCAAACTCAATCTCGAGAAGCACGGCCTCACCGAATATGTGGAGACGATCCGGATGAGGACGGTGGATGCTTCGCGGAAATGGCGGATTTCGAATCCGATCGGTCTGCTGTTTATCGACGCCTCGCACCGGTACGCGGCCGTCCGGGCGGATTTCGAATATTGGAGCCCGATGGTCGCGGTTGGCGGCTATATCGCCTTCCATGATGTCGACACATGGCCCGGGCCGACCCGGCTCGTCGCGGAGCTGCCGAAATGGTTCGTCAAAGTCGAGACCGAAGGTTTATGGGTTTGCCGAAAAGTAATGGAGGGGACGTAAACGTAAAGACGCGCTCCGATTCGGCATGCCGAAGAGACGGGAGGCAAGGTCATGAACATATTGCTTGAGGGGGCGTTCTACAGCGGGCATGGCTTGGCTGAAGGAAACCGCATCTTGCTGCGGATTTTGGATCAATCCGGACATACCGTGCGAATCAATCCCGTCGATAAATCGTGGGTGACGCATCCGGTATTGCCCCCTGAAGAAACGGCATACTTGTCGTCATTCGAACAAACCCGGCTGACGTCCCGCGATCTGTTTCTGTGCAACTGGATCGGCTACCAAGTCCGCTATAATTCCGACTACCGGGTGAACATCGTACGCACTACGTTCGAGACGGACCGAATTCCAGAATCGTGGGTGCCGGAATTGAACAAATTCGACGAGGTTTGGGTACAGTGCTCCTTCAATCAATCTACGTTCGCGGCCTCCGGAGTGAAGGCGCCGATACGGTTGATCCCCAATTTTTTCGATGAAAAGCAGTTTTCTCCCGCGGGGGAACCGTTTCCGCTGAATGTGAAGCAATCCTACTTGTTTTTATCCGTATTCGATTTGAAGGAAAGGAAAGGGTACGATGTGCTGCTGCGCGCATTTTTGAACGAGTTTTCAAGCCGGGATGACGTCGCTCTCGTCATCAAGGTGCGGAGCGGCAAGCATTTGTCGAGCGTATACGACGTCATCAAAGCCCACCCCAAGCCGTTCCGGGATCGTCCATGCGTGCACGTGATCGACCGGATGCTGAGTCCGGCCGATTTGATCCGGCTGTACCGCTCCTGTGACGCTTTCGTTCTTCCGACGCGGGGAGAAGGGTGGGGCAGACCTTTCTTTGAAGCGATGCTGATGGAAATGCCCGTCATCGGAACGAACTGGAGCGGGCAAACGGACTTCATGAACGAGAGCAACTCGTTTCTGGTAGGTGTCGAGCGGCTTGTGCCGGTGTCGATGAAGGAGCTGGCCGGCCATTATTGGGCGGAGCCGTCCGTCTCCGATTTGCAGCAGAACATGCGGTTTGTCGTAAACAACCGGGAAGCCGCCATAGCGAGAGGGAAAAAGGCGCGTAAAGACCTGTTGTCCGATTATTCGATGGAGAAGACGGCGCGAAAGGTAATTGCGGAGCTGGATAAATTCCGGTGACCGTACGACTGAATATAGCCCTGGGAAAGAACGGTGACGGCATTGAACATTTTATTTAAAGGTTTCTTCTATAACGGCAAGGGGTATGCCGAAGGAAACCGGGTGCTGCTGAATATGCTGCACCGGAGCGCGTATAAGGTCAAGGCATTGCCGAGGGACTGGCAGCGGGAGAAGAAGCTCGCCTTGACGAAGCAGGAATTTTATTATGTGCGGTATATGGAGAACACCGTATTGACCGGCAAAGATATTTTTCTGAACCGGGATGTCGGCTTCCGGCTGGAGGCGAGACCCGAATTTCGCGTGAACATCGCGCACACGACGTTCGAGACGGACCGCATCCCGTCCAGCTGGGTGCCGATACTGAACAAGTTCGACGAAGTATGGGTACAGTGCAAGTTCAACATCAAGACGTTCAGAGATTCCGGTGTGAAGGTTCCGATCCGCTTCATCCCCTATTTTTTCGACGATAAGCGATATGTCCTGGAGGGCGGCAAGTTCCCGCTTCCCATAACGAAAGGGTTCAAGTTTTTATCGGTGTTCCAGCTGTGCGAGCGCAAAGGCTACGACCTGCTCATCCGCGCCTATTTGGACGAATTCGGCCCGGACGACGATACGGCGCTCGTCATTAAAGTGCGCGGTCCCGACGAAACGCCGCGGCTTATGAAGGAGCTGGAAGCTCACAAGAAGCCATCGTCGAAACGGCCGGCGGTTCATATTATCGACCGGATGCTGATGACGCCCGAGCTGCTCGGCCTGTACCGCGCCTGCGACTCTTTCGTTCTGCCGACCCGCGGAGAAGGCTGGGGAAGACCGCTGTTCGAGGCGATGCTGATGGAGATGCCAACGATCGGCACGAACTGGAGCGGCCAGGCGGAATATATGAACGCGAACAACTCGTACCAGATCGAGGTCGATCGCCTCGTCCGCATCAAAGACAATCCGGACTACGATATGTACAACGGGCATAACTGGGCGGAGCCCTCCCTCGAAGATTTGCGGAAAAAAATGAGGTACGTATACGAGCATCAGCAGGAAGCCAAAGCGGTCGGCAAGTTTGCGCGCAAGGAGCTGCTGGAGAAATACAATATGGCGCTTATCCAGAAAAAAGTAAAGGCGGAAATCGATAAATTCCGGAAATGACGCCGATGGAGAGAGCGCAGAGAGCACATAAGGAGCGGAGATACGGTGAATATTTTGCTGGACGGCATGTTCTATAACGGGCACGGGTTCGCGGAGGGCAACCGGATCCTGCTCCGCCTATTGGACCGCTCCGGGCACCGGGTGCGAATCTTGGCGAGAGACCGTGCGGAGAAGATGTCGGTTCTGCCTGCGGACGAAATCAGGTACATCGCTTCGTTCGAGCAGACGCCCCTTTCCTCCAACGATTTGCATATTTCCAACCGGACCGGTTCCGATGTCCGCATCCGGCCCGATTTTCGCGTCAACATCGCCCGTACGACGTTCGAGACGGACCGCATCCCGGACTTCTGGGTGCCGGAGCTGAACCGTTTCGACGAGCTGTGGGTGCAATGCTCGTTCAATTTGGCCTCGTTTCGCAATTCGGGCGTCCGCGTTCCGCTTGTACTGATGCCGAACTTTTTCGATGTCGGGCAATATAACCCGTCGGGCGACCGGCTGCCGCTGCCCGCCGGCGAAAATTTCTTATTCTTATCCGTCTTCGATATGCAGCAGCGCAAAGGATACGATGTGCTTCTGCAGGCGTTCCTGAACGAGTTTACGCCGGATGATTCGGTTGCGCTCGTCATCAAAATCAGAGGGGAGAGCGACGCCGAAAAGCTCGAAAAAATTATCCGCCAGCACCCGAAAGCGAGAAAAGAGAAGCCGCCCGTATACATTATCAATCAAATGCTGACGGTGCCGGAGCTGATGGGCTTATACCGGACTTGCGACGCCTTCGTGCTGCCGACCCGCGGGGAAGGCTGGGGGCGGCCGTTTTTCGAGGCGATGCTGATGGAGCTGCCGGTAATCGGAACGAATTGGAGCGGGCAGACCGAATATATGCACGAGTACAATTCGTATTTGGTCCAAGTGGAGCGGTTGATCCGGATTGAAAATAACGAGTTCCCGATATTCAACGGACATTATTGGGCGGAACCGTCGCTTGGCGACTTGCAGAAGAAAATGAGGTATGTCGCGGGGCACCGGTCGGATGCCAAAGCAACCGGCAAAAAAGCGAGGAAGCAGCTGCTGGAAGACTACGGGCTGGACCGGTTGACGGAACGGGTCGCGAAGGCACTGAACAAATATGTCTGACGACTGGGGAGGTACGGATTAAGCGTGAATGTGCTGCTGGAGGGCATTTTCTACAACGGTCACGGTTTGGCGGAAGGAAACCGGATTTTGCTGCGTATGCTGCACGAAGCCGGCTTCCGCGTCCGCATCGAAGCCAGGGATGCAGACGAGCGGCATAAGCTGCTGGAGCCGGAGGAGGAGCGGTTCATCTCGTCGTTCGAATCGACGGAGCTGACCTCGAACGATATTTATTTATATAACTGGGTCGGCTCCTACGTCCGGCGCAGGCCCGAATTTCGCGTCAATATCGCCAGAACGACGTTCGAGACGGACCGCATTCCGGACAGCTGGGTGCCGGTGCTGAACAGCTTCGACGAAGTATGGGTGCAGAGCACGTTTAATCGATCGACATTCGTAAACTCCGGCGTCCGAGTCCCGATCCGGCTCATCCCGAACTTCTTCGATACCGACCGCTACACGCCGTCCGGTCCCGTTCTGTCCCTTCCGGTCGAGGAGTCGTTTCGCTTCTTGTCCGTCTTCGACCTGAAGCGGCGCAAAGGCTATGACGTGCTGCTGGATGCGTATCTCGATGAATTTTCCCGCCTGGACGACGTTGCGCTCGTCGTCAAAATACGGGACAACAACAAGGACGGCATGCTCGTGGAGCAGATCGAGGCCCATCCGAAGCCGAAGCGCGATAAGCCTCCCGTCTACATCATCGACCAGATGCTGTCTCCGGAGGAGCTGCTCCAGCTGTACCGCGCGTGCGACGCTTTCGTGCTGCCGACTAGAGGGGAAGGATGGGGGAGACCGTTCT
Organism: Paenibacillus mesophilus; assembly: GCF_005938385.1. GTDB lineage: Bacteria > Bacillota > Bacilli > Paenibacillales > NBRC-103111 > Paenibacillus_AB > Paenibacillus_AB mesophilus. The sequence continues at coordinate 556,586 of NZ_VCRA01000001.1, read as the reverse complement.
TCGAGGCGATGCTGATGGAATTGCCGGTGATCGGGACGAACTGGAGCGGGCAGGTCGATTTTATGAATTCCCGCAATTCGCACTTGGTTCAGGTCGACAAATTCGTAGAAATTACGGACAACGAAAACCCCGCCTTTATCGGACATGTTTGGGCGGAGCCGTCCAAGAGCGATTTATGCGCGAAGATGCGCTGGGTAACGAGGCGGAGGCTCGGAGCGAAGGAGAGGGCCGTCGCGGCGAGGAAAGATCTGCTGCGCAAATTCAGCAAGAAAGCTACGGCCGACAAGGTGATCGGGGAGTTATCCAAATTTTACGACACGGCTACAACCGCCAACATCAGGAGAATGGGGAATGGAAATGACGAGTGAAGCAGCACCGCTTACGATCGCCGTAATCGGTCTCGGTTACGTCGGCTGCGTATCGGCCGGGTGTTTGGGGGAAATGGGCCATCGCGTAATCGGGGTTGATGTGAACGCTACGAAAGTCCGGTTAATCAATGAAGGGCTGCCTACTATCGTGGAGAAGGGCATCGCCGACTTGATCGCCAAGCAGCGGGGGGCGGGAAGGTTGTCGGCGACCGGCGATTTGCAATCAGCGGCACAGCAGTCCGACGTTTGCCTGATCTGTGTCGGGACGCCCTCAGACCGGCACGGAAAGCCCGACTTGACCTATATGTGGAAGGTGGCGGAAGGAATCCGGGGGGCGCTCGCCGGCAGGGAACGCTTCTTGACAGTCGTCGTCCGTTCTACGACCCCTCCGGGTACTTGCGAACGCCTCGAAGCGATATTGGCCGAATCCGGGAAAAAGGCCGGCGAACATTTCGCGGTTGCGAGCAATCCCGAATTTTTGCGCGAAGGGAGCAGCATCGAAGATTATTTCCACCCGCCGTATACGCTGCTCGGAACGTCGGACAGAACGGCTCTTGCCGTACTGACCCGGATGTACGGCGGCATCGATGCGCCGATCGTGGAGACGAAGAGGGAAATCGGCGAAATGATCAAATATGTCAATAATTCGTTCCATGCGCTGAAAGTCGTTTTTGCAAACGAGATCGGTGCCTTATGCCGCTCGCTTGGAATCGATCCGGCCCGGCTGATGGAGCTGTTTTGCCGCGACCGGCAGCTGAACGTGTCGCCCGCCTACTTGAAGCCGGGCTTTGCGTACGGCGGTTCGTGCCTGCCGAAAGACGTCCGGGCCATTAACGCGATCGCGCGATCGCGGCAAGTGGAGACGGCCGTTCTCCCGGCCATCGAGAGAAGCAACGCCATGCATATCGACAGGGCGATCGAGATGATCGTCGCGGAAGGACGCGTTCGCATAGGCGTTCTGGGACTCGCTTTCAAGGAAGGAACCGACGATTTGCGCGAAAGTCCGATCGTGAAGCTGTTGGAGAGGCTTGTCGGCAAAGGGTATGAAATCCGCATCCATGACCGGAATGTGGAGGATTCCCTTCGAATCGGAGCGAGCAGAGAGTATTTGGAGACGGTCGTGCCTCATTTGATCCGATTGATGGAGCCCGATTTGGAGGAGTTGAATCGATTCGCCGACCTAATCGTAGTCGCCCGGAAAAATGAACAATATGTCGAGTTAGCGAAAAAGGCGCTTCCTTCGAAAATCGTCGTCGATCTGGTGGGGGTGCCCGACGCCCTTTCGGGATTCGGGAATTACAAAGGGCTATTATGGTAAAGGGCGGGTCAAAGCTGCGGGGGTGCAAAGCGCCTCGGCGGCATTTTTTTTGGGGTGTGCTCCTTCGTATGAACCGGTTTGTTAACGATAAAGAAAGTTTAACTTCGCTAAAGTGTTAAAGCGAAGTGAGACTTTCTTTACCAAGAAAAACTTCCGCTGTTCGGGGTCCCCGAAAAGTACCCGGTGTAATCTTCGAAGGATAGCGTCACTTTTTGGGGGGAGAGTAGCGGTCGCTCATCCCTGTAGTACGTCGATAGACGTTTTTCTTAACGATAAGGAAAGTTTAACTTCGCTAAAGTACTGAAGCGAAGTAAGACTTTCTTTACCAAGAATAAGCTACCGCTAAAACACGAATGCACATCATCGAAATGCTTCGATCAGAAGCTTTTCTTACAAAAGAAATAAATTGTTGTTCAGGACCATCCCCTTTCTCTGGAAAAAGCCGGCCAAAGCTTTCCGATTCGCCGTTTGAAGAAGGGCGATTCCGTCGACTACCCCATTGTTGACAAGACCCAAGGCGTATTCGGCATGAGTCTCGTTATCGAAGTAAGCGTGAACCCGTACCGGACAATGCGGGACAACCTCGTTCGCCATGATATGGCAAAGGCCTCTGTTCGCGAATACGATCAAGTTGATCGGGTCGGAATGGCTGCTGTATTCGAATTGGCGCAATCGGCGGATGCAGCATTTCAGCTTTTCGATATAAGTCGCCATGCCGTCATGATGCGAGAGCGAATCGGAGTGCACCCGGTACCGGTACAACACGCGGTCTATTTTCTCGATCGGCCCGAGCTGGAACATCTTCAGCCAGAAGTCGTAGTCGTGAGTGATCCGATACCCCGAATCGTAACCACCGGCTCTGAAAAACCGCGATCTCGAATATAGCGAGGTGCCGTGGCATAGCGCGCAGACGAAGTAGCGGTTTTTAAAAAGCTCCTCGCGGTTCAAGCCATAGTTGAGATTCGACTCGGCGCTCCGGAGTCGTTTCGGATCGATATGAGGTTCGCCGACGCACGAAATTTTCGAGCCGACCGCGATCAGCTCGGGATGACTTTGCATATAGCCGGCCTGAACGGCGAGCCGTTCGGGAACGCTTATATCGTCTGCGTCTTGTACGGCGATCCACTCCCCTTCCGCCTCTTCCACTGCAATATTCAATGCGAGGGGGGTGCCGCAGTTCTCAGGCAAACGGCATATTCTTACCCGGCTATCGGTAATGTTCGAGAGGATATCCCATGTGCCGTCCGTGGATCCGTCGTCTACGATAATGAATTCGAAATTGTCGTACGTCTGGGCAAGTATACTATCTACGGCTTCCTGCAAATATGCCGCTCCGTTATATACCGCCATCACTACCGATATTTTCATAGTCGGATCCCCCAGTCGACAATGATCGTCTTTGTTTACTATATTCTAGAATATTTGGAATGCGTAGACCATTGCTCGGGTTAACCTGTCCAAACATTTTCCAAGGCCGATCATAGGATAAAACGTCGGAACAACTGTCCTCGCGCGCAGAATACGGCATCGGAAATCAAAGAGGCGTTCTACCGATGGCATGTATCCGTTTCTTTTCCATGTTTTCCCGCATTTAATAGAATGGTTGCACTAGGAACCATCACCATGCGGAGAGGGGAAATGCTTCATATGAATAACGCACAATTTATTAATGGAATCACGTTCCGGTACGTTCAGCCCGGGACACCCATACCGGAGAATCGATTGTACGGGACCGACGCCTTGTTGGAATTTGCCAATACCGTGCTGCCCGAGGATGAGGTCCAAATGAGAGACGCTATGAACAGCATTTGGCATATGCCGAAAATGTCGTCCTTTGCAATCGGAGCGATCATTAACCGGGTCGTCTCCCGGCTTCCGTCCGATCAATGCTTCGTCAACGTGGGGGTTTGGAACGGATTTTCCTTCTTGGCGGGGCTGCTGCACAACCCCGATAAAGCATGTATAGGCGTCGACAACTTCTCGCAATTCGGCGGTCCGCGCGCGGAATTTTTGAACCGGTTCAACACGCATAAAGGTCCCGGTCATCAGTTTTACGACATGGACTATAGGGAATATTTCGCCCATATTCATAAAAGCCCCATTGGTCTCTATTTCTTCGACGGTCCTCACGATTACATGAATCAGCTGCAAGGCTTGCAATACGCGTCGCCGTACTTCACGGACGGATGCATCATCCTGGTCGACGATACGAACTGGCCGGAGCCTCGCCAGGCGACGCTCGATTTCATGTCGCTGTACCCGGGGCAGTACCGCATCCTCCTCGACGTTACGACGGCAAGCAACGGTCACCCGACGTACTGGAACGGACTCATGGTTTTGCAAAAAATAATGTAACCGATCGGGACGATGAAGGGGGTGCGGTTATCGGATCGGTTTCCGCACCTTTTTGCCGATTTCGAAGGGAGGGAGTAAGACATGAGCGAAGCGACACCGCGCGGCGTATATCCATCGCTTTGGGACTGGGTCGGGACATCGCGCGCCGGGCGATTCCGCGATCATGAAATGCAAAACGTAATGTACATGGAGGATACGTTAAGCCTTTCCAGACCGAAAGGGGTGGAGCCCCCTGCTCATCCCGGCTTTCAAAAGCAGTCCGTCACGATACCGAAAGCTTTCGTCGCCGTTCTGCCGCAGGGGCGGTATTGGGTTGCGGAAAACAGGATGGCCGCCATCATTGCCCCGGACAATAAAATCATTTTGGACATGTCGATGCAGTATAGCAGGCCGAATTCGGTCCATCCCGTCTATAAGAAGCATGAATTGCCGCAGGCAAAAGCTACGACGGAGACGGTCGCCGTCGTGAATTTCATATGGGACAACAATTATTACCACTGGCTGGGCGAAGTATTGGCGCGAATTCATCTACTGGATAAGAGCGGCATCCGCATCGACAAATATATCATAAACGGCAATGGCTCCACCCGATTCCAAAAGGAAACGTTGGCCATGCTGGACATACCGGAACATAGGATCGTGCGGAGCGAAGCGGGGATGCACCTGAAACCGAAGAGGCTGATCGTTCCTTCGTTCGAAACGTATCGATTGAAGCCTTTTCAGCCCCATTCGATGCCAAGATGGGCAAGCGGATATTTGCGTACGGCGTTGTCGAATCGGATCGGGTCCTCGACCGAAACCGGTTATCGGCGAATCTACGTCAGCCGCGAATATGCCCAGGTCCGCAAAGTAACGAACGAAGAGCAAGTGTGCCGCTTGCTAAGCGGCTACGGATTTCACAAGGTGCTGCTCGAGTCGCTAACGGTTGCCGAGCAGATACGGCTTTTCGCTTCCGCCGACACGATCGTGGCCCCTCATGGCGCCGGGCTGGCCAACTTGCTGTTTTGCCGGCCGGGAACGAAGGTGCTGGAACTGTACGCACCCAATTACGTGAATACGGTGTATTGGTATTTGAGCAACCATTTCGGGCTTGATTATTATTATTTATTCGGCGAAGGAGAGCGCTTGCCGGTCCATTCCGGGGTCGGGGACGTGGAGCGTCGAACGGACGACATCACCGTCGATCTCCAGGCTTTGGGCGAACTGGTTGCGAACATGCTGACGGAGGGATCCGGATGAGCGAAGCAGTTCCTGCCGGCTTATACATTACGCTTCGGGATTGGATCGGAAAATCCGTTTCGAAGCGGCTGCGGGATCATCAACTGTGTCAAATCGCCTACCCCGCGCAGCCGTTCATGCTGACGGAGCCGAAGACGGTCGGAGCTCCCCACCCCGTATTCCGGCAAAGGGCGCTGAGCATTCCCGAGGCTTGCGTCGCCGTCATTCCGGATGGCCGGTACTGGGGGGGCGGGGACGGCTCGGGGGCCGTGATCGCACCGGATAACAAGCTGGTCTGGGACGTGTCGATGCAGTTTCAGATTACCGGCTGGATTCACCCGGTGTTCAAGAGAGCCGATTTGCCGAACGCGGTTTACACCCCCGAGACGGTCGCGGTGCTGACGTTCGTTTGGAGCCGCAACTATTTCCATTGGATGATAGACGTTCTGGCAAGGATCGACTTGCTGACAAGAAGCGGTTTGCACATTGATAAATACATCATATCGAATGACGGCGCCTCGCGGTTTCAGGAAGAGACGCTCGCTCTGCTGGGCATACCGCGGGAGAAGGTCATCCGATCGTACGAAGGGATGCATCTGAAGGCCGCGAGGCTCGTAGTCCCTTCGCTTCAACCGTATTGGCTGGAGCCGTTCATAGCCAACCCCCTTCCCAAGTGGGGAACCGATTTTTTGCGGGAGCGGCTCATGAAGACGGTAAATCCGCAGCCATTGTCCGGATATGAGCGGATCTATATAAGCAGGGGCGACGCCAAGCACCGGAAAGTGCTGAATGAACAAGAGGTGACGAAAGTTCTGGCTTCACGCGAATTCCGTGTAGTATCGCTCGCGACGATGTCGGTGGCCGATCAAGTAAGGCTGTTCGCATCCGCCGAATGCATCATAGCCCCGCATGGCGCCAGTCTCACCAATCTCATGTTTTGCCGGCCGGGGACCCAGGTCGTCGATATATATCCGACCCGCTATATGTACCCTTGTTTTTGGCACCTCAGCAGCTACTATAGTTTGCGGTATTTCTATTTGATAGGTCAGGGACATCGTCTGTCCGAAAGCGAAGGCATCGGTAAGGTAGGGTATGTACACGATAACATCACGGTCGACCTCGGCGCATTGTCCGACATGCTCCGCCTGCTTGGGGTATGAGGGGAGAGAAGGCCGGGGCTGCCGGAGTGGCGGAGGGGCTTGATATGAAACTGCTGGTCAGCTGTGTCAATGAAAAGGGAGGCTTATATAAGCTGGAATGGAACGGAGATACTTATTCGCTTAAGAAAATAATCGAAGGCTCGTGCCGCGGGGTGGCGAGATACAACGATCATTTCGTAGCCGTTATGGACCATGCGATTCTCGTATTGAATAAATCGTTGGATACGATACGAGGCAAGCAAGCACATGCGGAAGTGGAATATCACGGTGTGTTCGTCCATAACGACAAGGCCTACATCGTAGAAACGAAACTCAATACGATCGGGATATACGATTTGTCCGATCTTTCTCGAATGGGAGAGCTTTCGTTTGATCCCGTAGGCCAGGACGTGAATCATATCAATGATTTGTACATCGACGATCAAGGGGATCGAATGCTGCTATCGATGTTTACGTTGAAGGGCTTATGGCGCAACCAAAAGGAGAATTCGGGGGTAATCGTCAAGTACGATTTGAAGGGCAATACGATCGAAGGGGTACTCTTTCAGCATTTGAGCCGGCCGCATAGCGTAATTCGTCATAAAGGCCATGTGTATTATTGCAATTCGGCGACTTTCGAGGTGAAAAAAGACAATGACACGATTTTTACGGCTGACGGGTTTACTAGAGGTTTGGCCGTAACCGATCGGTACTTGTATGTGGGCCAAAGCGATTCTAGGCTTATCGTTCCGGCCCGAAATAGCGCGTGCGGCATCTATAGAATCGACCGGAACGAAAAGCGCGACAAGCTGTTTATTCCGTTGCCCTCCAAAGAGGTGTATGGCATCCTGCCGTACCATTGAAGGCGGCGGTTGCAACGGAAAGCACGGATTCGGGAATGCGGGGTGAAAGCTTGAAAGAAGCAATTCCGACCGGGGTTTACAAAACGCTCTGGAGCTGGGTAGAGACTTCGCGTGTCCATTATCTCCCCGATCACGAAATGCAGAACGTTCTATATTTGGAGGAAAGGGTTCTCCTCCGGAAAGCGAAAGGAGCGGAGTCCCAGCCCCATCCGAGCTTCCAGACCAAGTCCGTGACCATACCGAAAGCTTTCGTCGCCGTATTGCCCGGAGGCCGTTACTGGGTAGCTGACGATGAGACGTTTGCAGTCATCGCTCCGGGTAACAAACTGATCTGGGACGTTTCGTTGCAATATCATTTGCCGAATGCGAGCCATTCCGTATTTAAACAAAACCATTTGCCGCGCGCAACGTATACCGCGGAGAACGTCGCCGTATTAAGCTTCATATGGGACTCCAATTATTACCACTGGCTGGGCGAAGTATTGGCCCGTATTCATTTGCTGGATAGAAGCGGTATCCAAATCGACAAATACTTGATCAACGGCAAAGGGTCCGCTGCATTCCAGGCGGAAACGCTGTCCTTACTCGACATCCCGAAGCATAAAATCATAAAAAGCGTAAGAGGCATGCACTTGAAAGCAAAGAGGCTGATCGTGCCTTCCTTGGTGCCGTTCTCCCTTCAGCCGTTTATTCCGCATTCGCTGGCGAAATGGGCGGTTCAATATTTGAGGGCCGAGCTTATGGGGCGGGTTCGCCCGACCCGCGTCGAAGGCTTCGAACGGATCTATATAAGCCGCGGGGATGCCCGGCACCGGAAGGTGACGAATGAAGCGCGGGTAGTGGAGCTATTGAAAGCATGCGGCTTTAAGACCGTCATGAGCGGACAAATGTCCGTAGCGGACCAGATCCGAACGTTTGCTTCGGCCGAAATCGTCGTTGCTCCGCACGGAGCAGGCTTGGCGAATCTGATGTTTTGCCGTCCGGGAGTTCGCGTTCTGGAATTGTTCGCGCCCAATTTTGTAAATCCTCTATATTGGTATATGAGCAATCATATCGGACTGGATTACGGCTATTTGATCGGTCAAGGACAAAGGGCCCCCATAAGCTCGGGCATCGGCCATGTCGGGTACCGCGACGAGCCGATTACGGTCGATTTAGAGGCTTTCGCGCATATGCTAAAGCTGCTCGATGTCCGGGCATAGAGCTAACGGCGGAAGCGGATGACGAAAAACGAACGGTTCACGGCAACCGATAGCACAATAAACCCGCTTTGTTCATAAAATATGGGGAAACTTTGCAAATCTGAAGGGGGGAGTGCTTCGTGCAGGAGGAAGTCACTTCGATTATCGCCCATATGGCCAAGTCGCATTGCGAAATGGCACGCGTACTCGAGGCGAAACGGCAATCGATATTCAACATCGCCCATATCGTGACGGCTCTGCCGAATGAAACGATTCAATTCGAAGGAACGGAAGCGATCGCGACGAATTCGATCGATTTGACCAAGAGCGTGTCGGCCTATTTGAGCAGTCTGGCCGATTTGGCGGATGCGATCGGCGATCATCTGGAGCTTGTCATCAAGGAAATGTCGGATACGGAAGAAGAATAGCGGCAGGGTGCAGCCCACCGCCCTAGCGAAGGAGGGAGAACGGATGCAACGGACGGAGTCGTTCTTATGGATGCTGCGGGCATCGGCCAAAATGCAGCACGATATATCGCTCATTCTGGAGGCGAAAGCGAATGAGGCCGAGAAATCGCGGGACTGGATTTGCGTTCATTTGAACCATCAAAGCTACGATAACCACGAGGATCAGCTCAAGAAGCCGCTGGAAATGCATGAGTCTTTCGTGGAGCTGATCGACGGGCTGACCAAAATGGAAAACGCGCTGTCCAAAAACTTGAAAGTCGTGCTGAACAAAAACGAAGACATGTCCTCGGACGGCGGCTTGGGCGGTTTGTTCGGCGGCGGCTTAGGGGACTCGACGTGATGGGATGGCTCGAACGGCAGCGGGAGATGAAGCTCGATATATTGGAGTCGCTCGCTCGCAGTCAACGCGCGATGGCTCGCATCATCGAGAGCGCCGCGGACGCCGGCGCGGAGGGAGGCGAGCCGGCCGTGCAGGAGAGCCTGCACAAAAGCATCGAAGCGATAGCGCAGTACCAGCTCGCGATCATGGAGAAGATGGTCGGCATCCGCATCGGGGAAGTGAACGCGTCGCCGCCGTCGATGCCATGGACGAACAAAGATTTGCGGGTTGCGGCGTGTTACGGGGCGTCCGACCGGGAGCAAAACGAAAGCACCCGCGCTTGATGAAGCGAGGGTGCTTTCTCACCTGTTAAATCGAAAACTTGCTGAGCGATTCCTTGAGCGAATTGGACAAGTCCTCGAGCTTCTCCGAAAGCTTGACGAGTCCTCCGCTGATGCTGAGCTGTTCCGAGCTGAGCGAGGCGACTTCCTGGGATGTAGCCGACGACTGTTCGGCAACGGCGCTGACGTTGCCCATCGCTTCCGACAGCACCACTTGGGAGCTTTTGAGCTGCTGGACGGAAACCGTCACTTCCTTCAGCTTGCCGGCGAAGCCGTCCATTTGTGCTTGGACCTGCTTGAATATGCCGTCCGCATCTTTCACCGAAGCGATCTGCTCGCGGAAAATCGGGTACGCCTCCGATAAGACGCCGACCGTTTCTTTCATTTCCGTCTGGATGCGCTCGGTAATTTGCGCGACGACGTCGATCGATTGCTTGGACTGGTCGGCGAGCTTGCGGATTTCGTCGGCCACGACCATGAAGCCTTTGCCGGCAGCGCCCGCGCGGGCCGCCTCGATCGTCGCGTTGAGCGACAAAATGTTCGTCTGCTTCGTAATGTTGTTCAGCATGTCCAATATGTTGCGGATCGAGCCCGTGCTTTCCTGAAGCTTCTCCACCTTCTCCGCCATGGAGCGGATCATGTCCTCGGTCGTGCTCGTCTTCGTGATCAGGTCGGACATGTAGTCGGTTCCTTTGCGGCTCGCCGATTGCACTTCGGCGGCGGCCGTTTCCATCAGCGCGTTCGCGTCGACGACGTGGTCGACCTTCTGGCTGATGCCGCCGGTCAAGTCGCTGCCCCGCTCCGCTTCCACGGCGAGACTGGAGGCGCCGTTCGCAATTTCCTCGGTCGCCACCGCGATTTCTTTGGCCGACTGCGCCGTCTTCTTGGAGGAATCGGACAATTCCGATGCGGTCTGGAGCACTTCCTGCGCCGATAAGTTCGTTTGCGCCACGAGCGCCGTAATTTGCTCCATCATTTGATTGAAGCTTGCGGACAGCTGGCCGATCTCGTCCTGACGGCCCGTGAACTTCGTCCGTACGGTCAAGTTGCCTCCGGCCCCTTCGACCATCAGATTGCGCAGCGCCACAAGCGGACGGGCGATAAACCGGATGACGAGCAGCCCTACGCCGATCGCCAGAAGCGCGGACACGATCAGCATGATGACCGTAATGTTGAAGATGGAAGCCGCGTCCTTCACCAGCTCGTCTACCGATACGGCTCCCACGAGCAGCCAGTCCGATTTCTGGATCGGATCATAGACGGCGATAATTTGCTCTTTATTTTTCTCGGTGAAGAAGTTGTCCGTGCTGCTGCCCGTCTTGGCGATGTTGGTTGCAATGTCGAGCGCGTAAGCCGACTCGAGCTCGTCCGTCTTCTCCGAGTAGATCACTTTGTTGTCTTTGCCGATAATGACGGTTTCGCTTCCGTTACCGATGGAAACGACTCCGAGCGCGTCCTTCAGAGCGGACTGCTTGACTTCGATGACGAGCATGCCTTCGACGGTGCCGGATTTGATGTTCCGCAGCACGCGGCCGAGCGCGAACGTATTGGGAGAGCTGATATAGCCGGCTTTGCTGCTCGGCAGCCAAATCCCCTTGCCGTCGGCCTCCTTTACTTTATTGAACCATTCCGATTTGAAAACATCGTCTTTAAGCGCCGTCGAGGAGCGGTATGTATCGGTAGCGTCTGCACTGATCGGGATAATGTTGATGTCGGCCAGCTTGTTGTTGGACAGCACGTAGCTTTTCAGGCGGCTTGCGACCAGCTGTCCGGTTTGCAGTTTATCGAATTGCGACAGCGTCTTGTCCTTGAATTTGGTCATATTATCGGCGACCGTATCGTCGGACATAATCTGAATGGAGATGTTCTCCACGCTCTCCAGCAGGAAATCGACTTTGTCCGTCGCTTGGGTGATCGTCTGCAGAGACGCGTCGGCAACCTTGTTCTTGATCACATTCTTGGAAATCTGGTAGGACAAAAGTCCGACCGCGAGAACCATGGCGACGATGCTCACGAAAAATATAAGAAGCAGCTTCATGCCTACCGATTTGATCGGGTTTTGCACTTGGAGCTGCCGCTTCAGTCCCTGCATGTCGGTTGCGGACACGTTATCTCTCGCTTTGTTCCATATGTTCGATAGCCGCGAGACGATTTTTGGCCATGTCCCTTTCATAATGATCCCACCTTTGCTGATTGTCGTTGTGCTCTAAGGAGCGATGAATAGCTTTATTCGACAAGAATAGCCATACTCCTTTTTCGAAACGACAAATTTCGTAGAAAAACGTACCAATTGGCATGAGGCGGAATGGGACTTCCAAACGATTTTGCTGGAAAGGGATGGGGGTTCGTGAGCCGAAGGGACCTCGAAATGAAAAAAAAGCTCCCGGTGAAGGGAGCTTCGGTCGTAATGATGATGCGGCTGCTATTTGGGGGACTTGTCCGACAAGACGCGGATCATCCCGTTCGCGATCGTTTCGGCGGATTCATATCCTCCCCAGAACATCTCCATCTCCGATTCGAGATCTTCGAGCACGTTCAAATCGTTCAACAGCTCGTGCAAAAAGTAACCGTTGTCGATTTGCCGTTGCGAAATGTTCAAGGAGGCCAGATGGGAGGCGTCCCAAACCGCTTCGTTGATTTCGGGGATGCAGGAAAGGAATCCGGTCTCGCGGGCGAGCCGCGTCTGCAGCTTATGGTCGAGCGCCGTCCGCAGGAAGGCAAGCGCCAGCTCCTGCTCCTGGCATTCCTTGTGTACCATGAACGTATTCGCGACGAGCAGCGTCGATTTGAGCGGCCCGAACGGAAGCGGCGCGACTTTGGCTTCGAACGGCACGTTCCCGTTGCGCCATCCGGCGAGCTCGATCGCAGTCGTAAGCACCATGGCGGCTTTCTCGCACAGGAATGTACCTGAAGCCGTATAGTCCAAGGTCGCGATCCGCTGCCGGTACAAAGCATCGTGGAAAAAGTTCAGCGTATCCACAATAGATTCCCGGGTGGTCGTTTCGTCGAACTTGACGCCGTTTTGCAAGGCGATGACGGGCCAGCGGTTCAGATAAGGAGAAAGCGACAGCCCGTACAGATCGGTGATGCCGTCTTGATCCCGATCGACGGTCAGCTTCCTGGCCGCTTCGATCAGCTCTGCCTTGGTCCATTCCGGGTTCGGCTCGGCTACGCCGTAGCGGGCGAACAGCTCCGGATTATAGACCAAATATACAGGCGAGAACGTTGCGGGAATGGCTGTTTGAGCGTCCCCCAGACGGAACGGCTCCACGACCCTGGGATAAAATTCGCCAAGCAAGTCTTCCAGATGGTCGCCAAGATCCTGAAAATCGTCTCCGCGGTCCGGATGCGCGAAGTGCCGGTCCGTGATAAGCACAAGATCGGGGGGCTGGCCCAGCTCGATGCTCGTCCTCATGGAATCCCAGAAGTTCCAGGACGGGAACGTGAGCAGCTTTACGTCGACATGGGGAAATTTGTTCTGGAACGTCTCTATGATGATACCGAGACAGTTGTCCACGAAAAACGAGGGCGTATTCGTCAAGATGCGCAGCGTACGCCGTTCGCTCGGAGAGATGACCAGGTCGGGCGAGACGATCGTCCCTTGCCCTACTTTCTTGACAATAAGGCCTTCCTTCTGCAGCTGCTCGAGCGATTTGCGCACCGATGTGCGGCTGAGGCCGTAATATTTGCACAATTCGTTCTCAGACAGCAAATATTCCCCCGGCTTGATGAAGCCGGACATAATTTGTTCGCGGAGAATGTGCGCCAGTCGGGAATAGCGGAATTCGTTATCGCGTCTCATTCGAACCTTCCGTTTCTATATCAAAATGGGTAATATCCGCACCACCGGTAATCATTATTCCAATTATAGCTTATAATCAGCCCGCAGAGAAGGAGCTGAACAACGCATCCCTTATTATTGAAGCATTTCCATTATAGCACATGTGTTCTCGTTGTTCATCATTGCGAGGGAAACTTCGCTAATAATGAACCTTATTGCGCTAATCGCTTGACGGACGGGCGAATTCGACGAACAGCGAACCTAATTTTATTGTTACTGAACTGGAGTTCATTATTAGTTACTTTAGGTTCGCTGTCCCAACATTTTCCGGGAGAAGGGCCAATTAAGCGCAATGGGGTTCACTAATAAGCAAACTTGGTTGTCCGATAGCGAATATACGACACATGTTCCGGCGCCGCCGGTATTGCAAGCAACAGCCTGGCTCCGCTTAGCGGAGCTCTTTTTCTATACCGCATCCATTGACGTCAAATTATAGATACAACTATAATACAGGTTAGGGCGGGGCGGAAACGTAAAAAAAGTAAACTCCAATCGAAAGAAAGATCAACAAATTCCGTCCCAACCTTGGTATAGTTATAGTGGAAAGATGCGGGCTCATCCCGGAATTGGCCGGGCAGGAGCGCTCGCACGAGCAGAAAGGGGAGATACCGTTAATGGTAATGGAGCGTCTTGGCATACTTACGGATGAAGTATATCCGGATCAATTCGAGAAATCGCTGGACTGGATCGTGGAGCAAGGGTTGAAACATATCGAGGTGCGCGTCGTGGACGGCGTCAATATTTCGAATATGAGCGACGAGCAGGTGGCGGCGGTTCGCCATCAAATCGAGTCGAGAGGGCTGTCCGTAACGGCCGTAGCTTCGCCGCTGTACAAATGCGCGCTTGATCCGAACCGCAAGGTGGCGTCGGGAGACGTGTTCGGGCAAGCGGAGGAAAGCGTCGAGGCGCATCACGAGAAGCTGAAGCGCGTCATCGCGATTACGAAAATGCTCGGAGCGCGGAACATCCGCATATTCTCCTTCTGGCGCGAAACGGAACCGGAGCGATATTTCGACGAAATCGTCGGACATTTAAAGACCGCGGCCGCTCTGGCGGAGAAGGAAGGCGTCATGCTGCTTCAGGAAAACGAACCGGCCTGCAACGGAGGCTTCGCCGAAGAGGTGGGCAACATCGTTCGTGCCGTAGGCTCTCCGGCGATGAAAGCGCTGTGGGATCCGGGCAATGAAGCATACGGCGGACGTCCGGCTTTCCCCGAAGGATACGGCTTTATTAAAGACGTTCTTGCACACGTTCACATAAAAGACGCCTATGTGCTGCCGGACGGTTCCTCCCGCTGCGTGCCGGTCGGCTCCGGCAACGTGCCTTTCATTGCACAGCTGCAGGCATTGAGGGAAGACGGCTACGAAGGCTTGTTTACGATCGAAACGCATTACAAGCCGGAGGGCGGCACGAAGGCGGCCGGCTCGAAGATGACGCTGGACGCGTTCCGCGTGCTGGCGGGGGAAGCATTCCCGGCGAAGTAACTCATTCCTAGGAGGGAATACGGATGAAAACGTGGGGATTCGGCATTATCGGCACCGGCTCGATTGCGGACTTTCACGCCGCGGCGATCAAGGAAATCGAGAGGGGCAAGCTCGTCGCCGTAGCGAACCGGACGGAAGAGCGGGCGAAGGCGTTCGCGGAGAAGGAAGGCTGCGGTTACGCGACGGACTATAAGGACCTGCTCGCCAACCCGGACATCGACATCGTATGCGTCACCACTTCGAGCGGCAGCCATGCTCCGATCGGCCTCGATGTCCTGAATGCGGGCAAGCATCTCATCATCGAGAAGCCGATCGCGATGAATACGAAAGACTCGCTCGAGCTCATCCGCACGGCGAAGAAGAACGGCGTCACGCTGTCGGTCATTTCCCAGCGGCGGTTCGAGGCGCAGCACGTCGCGGTCCGCAACGTGCTGGACAGCGGCGCGCTCGGCAAGCTGCTGCTCGTGGAAGTATCGCTTCCGTTCTACCGCGCCCAGTCTTATTACGACAGCGCCGAATGGCGGGGAACGATCGATCAGGACGGCGGAGCGCTGATGAATCAGGGCATTCACTCAATCGATCTGCTGCTCTGGTTCGGGGGACTCGTCGACACCGTCTATGGCAAAACGGCGACAAATACGCATCAGATGGAAGCGGAGGATTTGGGCCTCGCTTTGCTTACGTTCAAGAACGGCGCCTTCGGCACGATCATGGCGTCGACCAGCATACAGCCGGGCTTCGCGGCCGCGTTGAACTTGTACGGGGAGCACGGCACGATCAAGCTCGAAGGCTCCTCGGTTACCCACTGGACCGTACCCGGCGTCGAAGCGCCTGATCTGGGCGGCAATACGAATTACGGAGGCGTATCCGATCCGCGGAGCATCTCGCACGTCAACCATCGCATCCAGATGGAGAACGTCATCGCGGCGATCGAATCCGGCGAGGAGCTTTATTTGAAAGGGGTAGACGGCCTGCGCGCGGTCCAGCTCGTCGAGGCGATTTACGAATCGTCGGCGAAGGGCGCGCCGATCAAGCTGGAAGAGGTGTCCGAATGAGCGGGACGCGACTGCTGCTCGGCACCGCCAAAGTCGATATTACGCCGCAGCGGCCGATTCCGCTCGCGGGTTACGGACACCGCAAAGGCCCTTTCCTCGGCATAAACCGCCGTCTGTACGCCAGAGTGAACGTGTTCGAGCAACATGACGGCGTAGAGAAGCGCCGCGTGCTGATCGCACAGGGAGACATCATCTGGTGGGGGAGCGAGCGGATGGCGCGCATTCGCGAGACGCTTGCCGAGCGGTTCGGGATCGGACCGTCCGATCTTATCTTAAGCGCCCAGCATACGCATGGGGGACCTCAGACGAGCACGGAGTTTTGCGATGTTCTCGGGCTACCGGATGCCGACTATTTGGACAGTCTGGATCAATCGCTGTTTCGCGGCGTAGAGACGGCCATCGCCAACTTGGAGCCGATTACGATCGAACGGGGCAAGGGAGACTGCCGGATCGGCATCAACCGCCGCAAAATCGTAGGCGGCGCGATGACGATGGCGCCGAATCCGGACGGTTTGCTAGATACGGACGTTAACGTGATCCGTTTCCGCAAAGAGGACGGAACCGCGAAGGCGGTATTCGTGCATTATACATGCCACCCGACGACGACCAATACGAATTATGTGACGTCGGAATATCCCGGAGTCGCGGCCGAGCGTCTGGAAGCTACGTTCGGACGCGGTACGGTCGTCTCCTTCCTGCAGGGCTGTACCGGTAACATCCGTCCAGCGCTCCATCGCGACGACAAGTTTTATTCCGGGACCGAAGAGGAAGTAGCGAAGTCCGGACGTCTGCTTGCGAATGAAGTGGAACGTGTATTGGATGGAACGATGGAGGAGCTTGCCGCATTGCCCGTGTCGGGAAGGCGGATCGTCGTACAGCTGCCGTTTCAGACGCTGCCGACGGAGGCGGAGATCGACGAACGGATCGCCAAGGGCGGCGCGCTCGCGGAATGGGGAATGAAGCTGCGGAGTAATCCGGAGAAGCTGCGGAGCCATATCCCGTTCGAGCTGACCCGGATCAAGCTTGCGGACGGCCTCTCCTTCCTCGCCATGGACGGGGAAGTCGTGCTGGAATACGGCGACTACGCGAAGGAGCTGTCGGGGGACCGTACGCTTGCGATGGGATACAGCAACGGCATGATCGGGTATGTGCCTACAGCAAGCCAGATCGCCGAGGGCGGCTACGAGGGCAAAGACTCGAGCGTATACTTCGCATTGCCGGCGCCGTTCGCCCCGGAAACCGAAACGATCATCCGCAAGGCGATCGAACAATTGATTCGAGAGGAAGAGTGACATGAGCTTGCAGCCACAACCCGTTAAGGCGGAATCGGTAGATCAGCTGAAGGTGAACGTATATGCGAACCGGCAAGACCTCGGGACATCGGCGGGCCGGGCGGCTGCCGCCACGATCAAGGAGCTGCTCGGCAGGAAGGACCGCATCCGGATGATTTTCGCGGCGGCGCCTTCGCAGAACGAATTTCTGGAGACGCTCTCCTCCGACCCGGACATCGACTGGTCGCGCATAACGGCGTTCCATATGGACGAATATATCGGTCTTCCGAACGACGCGCCCCAGAAGTTCAGCCGGTTTCTATGCGAGCGGCTGTTCGATAAAGTAAAGCCCGGACAAGTCCATTTGATCGACAGCTCGAATACGATCGAAGCAGAATGTAAACGTTACGGCGATCTGCTGAGAGAAGCGCCGATCGACATCGTCTGTCTCGGAATCGGCGAGAACGGCCATATTGCGTTCAACGATCCTCCGGTCGCCGATTTCGACGACCCGTTCACGATCAAAGCGGTCGAGCTGGACGACGCCTGCCGGCAGCAGCAAGTGAACGACGGCTGCTTCCCGACGTTCGGCGACGTGCCGACCCATGCGCTTACGCTCACGATCCCTACGATGATGTCGGCCGACCACCTGTACTGCATGGTACCCGGCCCGACGAAGCGCAACGCGGTGAATCGGACCTTGAACGGAACCATCTCGACGGAATGCCCGTCCACCGTGCTGCGCCGCCATCCGGACTGCACGCTGTACGTGGACCGCGACTCTTATGGAGCGTGATACGATGACGACCAACGGAAGCGGTACCGGCGCTCGGGTGCTGGAGGGCATTCATTACGCCACCGGGGGCGCGGTGCGTGTAACCATTAGCGATGGTCTTGTGGCAAGCATCGAGCCGCTGGATTCGGGCGATACGGATCAACTGCCGTTGATCGGCCCCGGACTCGTAGATTTGCAAATAAACGGATATGCGGGCGACGATTTCAATACGCTTCCTTTCTCGACCGAGCTGGTTGTCAAGGCAAGCCGGGCTTTGTGGCGCGAAGGCGTCACCTCGTATTATCCGACGATCATTACGAATTCGCCGGAAGCGATCGAAGAGGCGGCCGGCATTATCGCCAGGGCGTGCGACGGCGATGCCCGCACGAACCGGATGATCGCGGGCATTCATGTCGAAGGCCCGTTCATTTCGCCGGAAGACGGCGCAAGGGGCGCGCACAGCGCGGACTATGTCCGTGCTCCGGACTGGGAGATGTTCGAGCGCTGGCAGCGAGCGGCAGGCGGGCGGATTCGCATTTTGACGCTGTCGCCGGAATGGCCGGACAGCGCCGATTTTATCGCGAAGTGCAGCGCCAGCGGCGTTACGGTATCGATCGGTCATACGTCGGCGACGCCGGAGCAGATCCGCGAGGCGGTTCGCGCCGGCGCCCGCATGTCGACGCATCTCGGCAACGGCGCGCATCTGATGATGCCGCGCCATCCGAACTACATTTGGGAGCAGCTGGCGCAGGACGAATTGTGGACTTGCGTCATTGCGGACGGATTCCATTTGCCGGAATCCGTGCTGAAGGTCATTTTCAAGACGAAAGGCGCTCAGGCGCTGATGGTCAGCGACGCGGTTTATTTGTCCGGCATGCCGGCGGGCGAATATACGACGCACGTCGGCGGGAAAGTCGTGCTGACGGAGGAAGGGCGGCTGTCGCTCGCCAGCAATCCGAAAATATTGGCCGGATCGGCGCAAATGCTGCTGTGGGGAATCGAACACGTGCTCCGGAAAGGGCTGGCCGATCTGCGCGACGCATGGGAGATGTCTTCGGTTCGCCCGGCGCGGTTCATGAAGCTGCCTGCGGGCGAAGGGCTTGCACCCGGCGCGCCGGCCGATATCGTCCTGTTCGAGCGGACAGGAGACAAGATCCGGCTGCTGCAAACGTACATGGACGGCGAGCTCGTATACGAAGCGGAGGAGAAAGCGTAATGAAACTGGCGGCATTCAGCGGAGTATTGATCGATCACAGCATCCAGGAAGCGATGCGGCTTACGAAACAAATCGGGTTCGACGGCATCGAGATTGCGGCGAGAGAGCCGCACTTGTCCGCTACGACGAGCGCGACCCGCGTCAAGGAGATCCGGTCGGTAGCCGACGGGCTCGGCTTGGCCATTCCGGTTATCGCCGGATATATGGGGGGCTTCTCCACGGGAAGCGACAAGGAGTGCGATCAGGCGTTCGGTGATTTCCAGCGCATTCTGGAAGCTGCAAGCGTGCTCGGCGCGGATATGATCCGGGTCGGAGCGGGCGGACCGAATGCTTTCCTCGCTCAAGATTACCATTATGCGAAAGCGGCGTTTTGGCTGAAGAAGTGTGCGGTTGAAGCGGGCAAGCAAGGCAAGAGCATCGTGCTTGAAATCCACAACATTTCGCTTGCGGAAACGGTGGAGTCGAGCTTGCGCATCGTCGATCTCGTCGGAGAGGACAATATCGGCTTGATCCACGACGCGGGCAATATGTACATTACCGATACCGACTACGGCCGGGATTCGGTGATCGGCCTCGGCAAGCGGATGTTCCATGTTCACGTGAAGGACGAGAAGCGCGTAGCCGAATCGGGAGCTCCGGGAACGTTCGTCAACCGGACGAAGCACGGGGACGAGAAGTTTCTGCAATGCCGGCTGGGCGAAGGCGAAGCCGATCATCAGCCGTTGTTCGACGCGCTGAAGGAAACCGGCTATTCCGGCTGGATTACGCTGGAATGCCACGCGCCGTTCCCGGCGTACGAGCGTCTGGAGCATGATTACAACAAAGTGAAGCAAATGCTGGGCATGGCGTAAGCGTCTGCCCGGCAAAGGCGGGAAGCACCGCCGGCACCGACCGCACAGGAGCGCGGGTCGGAGTAATGCCGGCAGGCGGCTCCCGCTTTTTTTGTTCGATAGCGGAACTGCAATCCGCTAAGTTGGATATTTTTACGGGTTCCTTGTTTATAACGGAACTATAGTACGCTAAATCATACTTTTTTGCTTCGCGTACGGCAAAAAAGCTGAATAGCGGAATATAGTTCCGTAAATTTGTCGGCATACTTGTTTAACCGGTCGATAACGGAATACAGTTCCTTTATTTCTTTTAAGCTACTTGAACCCTGAGATAGACGTCGGCGGAGCGCTCATTTCATTCGGGACGGACATTATGGTATAGTTTTAGCAAATGAAACGATTAGTTGAAATGAGGGACTTGAAGAATGAATTCGACGTTCGAATCGCTCGGGATCGGCCCCGGATTGGTCGAGACGCTGGCGAGACACGGGATCGCAGAGCCTTCGCCGATTCAGCGCGAAGCGATTCCGGCTGCTCTCGAGGGCAAGGACCTGCTGGCCCAATCGCAGACCGGCACGGGCAAGACGCTTGCTTATTTGCTGCCGGTTCTGGAAAGGATCGATCCGTCCGCGAAGGAGCTTCAGGCGGTCGTGCTGTCGCCGACCCGGGAGCTGGGCGTTCAGATCGCCGCGGAAATCGAGAAGTACGGCGCCCCGGCCGGCATTCGCGGACAGGCGCTGATCGGCGGCGCCTCGCTCAGCAGACAGGTTGACCGGCTGAAACTGCACCCGCATATTATCGTCGGTACGCCCGGACGGATCGCGGAGCTGCTGCGGTTGCGCAAAGTGAAGCTGCACCGTGTCCGCACGATCGTCATCGACGAGGCGGACCAAATGTTCGCGCTCGGCAGCGCCAAGGAAGCGGAGGAAATCGTGGAAGGCGCGCTCCGCGACCGGCAGCTGCTGTTCTTCTCGGCGACGCTGCCCGCGGAGGTGCGGAGAATGGCGGGCAGATGGATGAATGAGCCGAAGGAGATCGAGATCGACCCGGGAAATCGAACGGCCGGAGGAATCGAGCATCTCGTGTTCGTATGCGAGGAGAGAGACCGGATCGATACGCTGCGCCGGCTCGTCCGGCTGTACGATCCGAAGTCGGCGCTGGCGTTCGTGAACGACCTTGACGTGATCGCCGAGGTGGCCGCGAAGCTGCAGCATGCCGGACTGTCCGCGGATGCGCTGTACGGCGATGCTCCCAAGCAGGAGCGTACGACGCTGTTGAACCGGTTCCGCACGGGCAAGCTGCGCACGCTCGTAGCGACCGACGTTGCGGCGCGCGGCTTGGACATCGAAGGCTTGACGCACGTATTCCATCTGCAGCCCGCGCTGGACGCCGAGCATTACGTGCACCGGTCGGGCCGGACGGGCCGGATGGGGCGGAGCGGCTTATCCGTCTCCATCGTGACGGAGCAGGAGCTGTTCATTATCCGTAAATTCGAGAAACAGCTGGGCATCGTTATAAGCCGGAAGGCGATGTACAAAGGGAACATCGTGGAGCCCGATGAAGTGCGAGGACATGCCGCGAGGAACGCGAACACGGCCGCTGCCAAACACCCGGCACAACGCGGACCCGCTCCGAAATCAAAACCGTCCGCGGAAAAAACAGCCGCCGTCAGCAGCGCTCAAGAGAGCGGACCGACCGCACAGCGCGCGTTCTCGATCCGATCCGCCGTCGGTGGATTTCGGACGCCGGGAGCGGCGAGCATCCGGAACGAAAGGGAAGCGGCCAAGCCCAAGGCGGAGCAAGCCCCGGCGAAGCCGGCGGCCGGCAAACCGAAGCCGAGCGAGAGAGAACGCGAACGCGACCGCAAAAATAAAGGCGCTCCGCGATGGCTGAAAGAGAAGAAGGACCGGGATTCGAAGCTTTAGCGCGGGTCGCAATCAATCGCTCGTTTCTTGACCTATAGAGTTTATAATTTCGGGGTCCCCGCAAGAATTGGAATAAGCTTCGAAGAAAGGCTTCACTTTGTGGGGCTCTCTTGGGAGAGGAGCAGCTTGATTCGTAGAGCGATATACACATTGGCCGGCTTGCTGCTGCTTGCCGCAATCGGAATAGGTGCGGCGATCTGGTACGTCAAGCCGACGGAAACGTTGAATCTGGATTACGGACAGGTGTCCGTGGCGCAGAAAGTATTGGACATGGTGAAGGCCCGCAAGCCGGAAGTGCAGATCAGCGAGCGCGAGCTTAACGATATCGTGAAGAAGCAGCTTGCCGAACGGGCGCAGCTAAGAGCGGACGTCGTCATCGAAGGCGCCCGATTCGAGCAGCAGTCCGACCGGTTGACCGCCCATGTCAATTTGAAAACCGTCGGCGGCATCCGAGCTGGCGCCGTGCTGGTTTTCAAGCTTGAATGGAACGCGCCTAAGCTGACGATAAGCCATACCGGGACCCGAATTCGCAGCTGGAACGTTCCGTCCTCTTGGCTTCAGCTCGACCCGATTGTCGTCCGGTTGGACGAAGCGCTTCCGCCCTTGATCGCGATCAAGGACATCCGCTTCAGGGAGGACGGCATTACCGTCTCGCTGAAGCTGAATTGACCGTTTCTCGATAACAAAAAAGCCCCGCCAACTTCGGATGAACATGCACCGGAGAGGGCGAGGGCTTTTTTGATGGGGGTTTGTTCGTCTTGCATCGCTTCTTGCATCAAGGTTTATTTTGTGATGCCTGCCGCTTTGATTTGCTCCGCATACGCGTCGAACAGCTTGCTGCCGTTATATTTCGTCATCAGCTCTTCGCGGTAGCTCGGCCAGTTTTTGCCCGACTTATCCTCGAACACCGCTTTCGCCTGCAGCTCGCGCTGCCGTTTGCGGAAGGCGGCCAGGTCGAAGCCGGCCGGAGGGGCCAGGCTCGTTCCGATGTACGGCGCCGTCGGAATGGCGGCCAACGTTTTGATAATGTTCCGGTCTCGGTCCGTCTGTCTCGGATCGACTACGGTCAGTCCGAACGTATTCGGCGTGTTCGGCGTGAAGAAGTCCCAAATGCTCAGCCAATCGCCTTTTTTCACAATATCCTCTTGGATGGCGTCGGGCTTCAGCGTTATCGTTTTGCCACTGCGTGCGTAATGCTTGCCGTCCTGCCCGTAGTGGGTCAGGATGAAGCCTTCCTCGCTTGCGAGCCAGTCCAATATTTCCGTAATCTTCTTCACTTTGTCCGGATGCTTCTCCACGATCGTTTTGTGGAACAGGAACGGAGAGCCCGGAGCGATGCCGGATTGGAGCGGCTGGTCCCCGAACGGCGTGAACGGAACCCAGTTGGCGTTCGGGAATATCGCCTTCGCTTTGCTTTGCAAGCTTTGCGGGTTCGAATCGAAGGCGAAATCTTTCGTCGACCCTAGCACGACTCCGACTTTTCCTTGAGCGGCCTTATCGACGTGCTGCGTCGCTTTGTTCAGGAACCAGTCGGGGTCAATAACGCCTTCGCCGATCACCTTGGCGATATCGTTCAACACGCCTTCGACACGCGGGTCGGTCTGCGTATCTTTGAATACTCCGTTCTCGATGAACGATGCGAATACTAATCCGTTTTTGCGGTATTCCGGCCAATCGAGCCCGATTCCGTCGCCTCCGGCCGACATGGAGAAGCCGTACGTATCTTTTTTGCCGTTGCCGTCCGGATCGTCGTTCGTGAATGCCCGCAGCACTTTCATATAGTCGTCGTACGTTTTCGGCACCTGCAAGCCGAGCTTGTCGAGCCAGTCTTTGCGGATATACCAGGCGCGGTAAATTTCTTTGCTGTACGGCACCGGGGCGCGCACGAACTGGTTGTGCACCTGGTATCGTTTCAACGTCGTTTCGTCCACCCAATATTTGAAATAATTGGGCATCGCCTGCGGAGTGACGTACTTGCTCATGTCGCCCAGCAGCCCGTCGAGCGCGTACTTGGAGCCTCCGTCGCCGTTCGAGTCTCTCCACATGTCGGGCGGATCGTTGGACGTCAGGTAGGCGTTGATTTTCTTGTTGTAGTCTTCGCCCGGCGCCATATACTCGACCTTCAGCTTTACGTTGAATTTCTCTTCAATCGTTTTCTTGACGAAATCGTCCTGCTCGGGAGGCAGCATCGCGTTGTTCTGGGCGTCGATGAAAATGCGCAGCGGCATTTTCTCGTTCGCGGCTTGTTTGCTTCCGTCTTCCTTGCCGGCGCAAGCCGCGAGCATGCCGCCGGCCAGCACAAGAGCCGTCCCGGCGATCCATGTTCGTTTCATCCGTCGTTCAACCCCCTTCGTTTGTTCATTCCGGCTGTGCGCCGGTTTGTCATGCGCAATTCCATCGTAACGGCGGGACCGGGTTTTGGATACGGATCGTTTATGCACGATGAAGCTTTTTTGGAATCTGGGCTTCAGCCGCGGAATAAAGCGTTTTTGCGGAATGAATCATTTTTGAGCCAATCGATTCCGGCTTGACGGTAGGACCCGTATGCGAAATAATAACGGTAAACAGAAGGTTTGTAAATGGGAAGCGGTTTCAGTTGACGGCAGCCCGACGCTTGGATAAGGGGGAGAGAGCGGATGAGAAAAAATTGGTTTTACCGGATGCTGCTATCTTACATGCCGGTCTTTCTCGCCGTTTGTCTCACACTGCTGCTGATTACTTTCGTCACCGTCCGCCAATTGACCGAACGATCGGCCGTAAAGTCGAACGAAGCGGTGACGAAAAACGCAATGCGGCTGATCGAGCAATCCTTGCGCAATATCGAGGATACGATGTACGCGTCGGTCCTATCCGATTCGAGAATCGCCGACTTCTATGCCGAAGCGAACGGTTCCTACACCACCTCCTATTCGGCCGCACGCGTTCTCGGAGAGCTGCAATACAGACATCCGCTGATCGATTCGGCTTATTTGTACCGTCCGGAAGACGGAACGGTCATTGGCCCGACCAGCATCGCCCATATAGACGGCTTCGCCGATCAAGCGTACATTGCGACCAAAAGGGAGTCCGCTCTCCGCTTCGCCTGGGGCGATTTCCGCACGATACCCGGGGGAGCCGCCGCATCCAATACGCAATCTGTCGTTTCGCTTGTGAAAATTGCCGATTTGCGGACTAAGGGCTTGCTTGTCGTTAATGTGAACGCGGATTCGCTCCGAGACTTATTGAGCGATTCGACGGATACGTCGACCGGTTATATGGAGCTGACGGATGCCGGCGGTACGGCAATCGTTTCCACGATCGGAGCGGATAGAGCGGCACGGATCGAACGGAAGAAGCTCGTTAGCGCGGCAATGCCATATACCGGTTGGCAAATCGAAGGAGGCATGCTGCAGCCGGGCTTGTTCGCCTGGGTGACCCCTGTCCTGTACGGCTCCGTCTCGCTCGGAGCCCTGTGCATCGCGCTCGGACTCGTCTGGATTCTGTATGTTACCCGTAGACATTACCGTCCGGTCGAAACGCTGCTGCGCCAGATCGGCTCGTTTTCGCTCAAAAAATCGGCGGCTTTCCCGGCGGGAGCGAACATGCGCGACGAATTTCAAACGATCGGTCTTGCGCTCGACAGCTTGTGGGATCAATCGAACCGGTTAAGCCGGGAAAACGAGGAGAACAAATCGTTCAAGCGGGCGCATCATTTCCGCCGCCTGGCCGAAGGGCGGGTCGATGCCGGTTCGAAAGAAACCCGCAAGGAAGCCGAAATGCTCGGGCTGAAGCTGGACGCGGGAGCGGCCTCGGCGGCCATCGTGGAGATCGACCGTTTCTTCGTCGACGTATGCCGCAGTTACTCCGACCGCGACCGGCAGCTGTTGAAGTATGCGCTTCAATCCGCAATGCGGGAAACGCTGGATGCGGCGAATATCGGGTTCCAGTCCGACTGGCTCGCCGAGCACCAGCTCGGGGTTATCGGTTCTTACGGAGACGATCCGGCCGCCGAGCGGGAGTTGGAAGCGGCGCTGGACCGTTTGCGCGGCTGGGTCGGCCGTCATTTGCCGTTTACGGTGACGATCGGAATCGGGATGTCGGTAGAGCGCAGCGACGATATTGCCCGCTCGTTCCAGACCGCGAAGGAAGCGCTCGCCTTCAAAATTTCTCTCGGCTTGGACCGGATGATCCGGTTCCGCGATTTGCCGGGCGGAGGGCATCCGGAAATCGCTCAAGGGCTGCAGCGAATCAAGGAGATCAGCCGCATGTTCCGGATGGGGGAGCCCTCATGGATGGAGGAATGGTGCTCGCTGCTTGCTTCCATGAAGAACGGCTGTTTCAGCGGCGAACAAATCCGGCATTTGCTATTCGTATTGCTGTACCACGTTCAGCGCGAAATGATCGAACTGCCGGCCGAGCTGCAGGCGGCTTGGGTTGCGGAAAGCGTCCGCCTGGAAGACTCGCTGAAGGAAGGCGAGACGCTCGGCGATATCGGGGAAGCGTTCACGCTCGTGTTCTCGGCGGTGGGGGAACGGCTGCGGCAATGGCGCGAATCGAAGCAGAACCGGAACGTGATGCAGGACATCAAGCGGTACATCGACGAACAGTACGCCGATCCGAACTTGTCGCAAGCGATGCTGGCCGACGAATTCCATCTGCATCCGACCTCGATCAGCAGACTGTTTAAAGAGGAGTATGGCGTCAAATTCGTCGACTACGTCAACGCGGTCCGGGTGGAACAGGCAACGGGGCTGATGGAGCGAACCGATATGCCCGTTCATGAAATCGCTTTGGCGGTGGGCTTCGTCCACAGTCAAACGTTCATCAAAATGTTCAAGAAAATAACAGGCTTCACGCCGGGAACATACCGCAAGGAAAGAACCGGAACCGGTTGACGACTCGGTTCTTTTTTTGTGCGGAGACATTTTTCTAAGAAATGAAACGAAGAAGCTTAGAAAATAACAGAAGTTGCCTACGTCTAATAGCTGGTTGGGGAAATATGAAAGGAGTTGAATGAGGAAGATGACAGCATCATTTTCACATAAGCCCGAAGGATACGAATGTCCATTTTGTCGTGTTTGGGGTATCGAGCGACCTAATCAGGGAACAAAACAAAGGGATATCATCTATCAGAATGAAATGGTAACGGCATTTATAGCGAGCAAATGGTGGCCAAACAATAAAGGACATGTTCTTGTTGTTCCTAATCAACATTTCGAGAACATCTTTGATCTCCCTGCGGATTACGCTGTTGAAATTCACCGCGCGGCTCAGCTTACAGCGTTTGCAATGAAAAGTACATATGGATGTGATGGGATTTCTACGCGGCAACATAATGAGCCTGCTGGCAATCAAGACGTGTGGCATTATCATCTCCATGTTTACCCTAGATATGTGAATGATCAACTTTATCTGACAAAGGGTTCTCAGTCCGATCCAGATGAACGCTCTTTCTATGCTGATAAGTTGCGTTCTTGGATAAAGGAAAACATTTAAGGTCTAGGAGGAGCGAATGATAACCCTAGTAGGAGAGAGGAACCTGAGATTACGTGGGCCTTACTAGAGGATTGGGAAAAAATAAGGTTCTCTCATTAAGCTAACGATTGTTACACCGCATCAGATACTTATTGTCTCGCCATGCTTGAAAGTTCACCGCACCTACTCCATTCATTCTACGTTCAACGAAACCACGGACGGGCCGATCGAACTCGCCTATCCAAGCTCTACCTAAGGAGGATATTATGCAGTTAGATGGACACCATTTTTTTGTCATCACAGGTGGCCCTGGCTCAGGGAAGAGTACGCTCCTCGATTATCTCGAACAAAAAGGCTTCATGCGGTCGGTCGAAGCGGGACGAAGCATCATCCAGGAGCAAACGATGATTGGCGGTACCGCTCTGCCTTGGAAAGACAGAATACTCTTCGCAGAGCTCATGCTATCTTGGGAAATGCGTTCATACCGACAAGAACTGAAGCAAGGGAATACCGCCCCCGTGCTGTTTGATCGAGGTGTGCCTGACGTCATCGGGTATCTTCGACTGGAGGGTTTGGATGTTCCGGCTCATATCCAGCGCGCTGGCGAATTATTTCGCTACAATAAACGCGTCTTTATCGCACCGCCTTGGCCGGACATTTATCGTCAGGATGCCGAACGAAAACAGGATCTGAAGACAGCCTGCCGAACCTTTGACACGATGGCGGCCGTTTACACCGAGCTTGGATACGAATTAGTCGAGCTTCCGCGTTGCAGCATCGAAGACCGCGCCGAATACATCCGGTCAAGCATACGCTGACGAAGAGTGACGGCGTGCTAGGCCGGCAATGACATATTCGATGAACTGTGACAAGATGTTAAACGTTTGGAAGGAATTAGTAATTCTTGATAGAATAAATTATGAAGATGATCAGGTAATAAATTTGTACACATAAGGAGATAAAACTATGTCAAAAAACAAATTACTAAGAATGGACAATGTTGGCATCGTTGTAGAATCCCTTGATGACGCAATCTCTTTCTTCGAGGAGATTGGCTTGAAGCTCGAAGGGCGAGCTACTGTCGAAGGTGAATGGGCTGGTCGCGTAACCGGGCTGGGTTCACAGTGTGTAGAGATTGCTATGATGGTTACCCCAGATGGCCACAGCCGACTTGAACTTTCGCGATTTCTCACCCCACCTACTATATCAGATCACCGAACTGCTCCTGTAAATGCCCTCGGTTATCTACGCGTCATGTTCGCCGTTGAAGACATTGACGAAATGGTATCCAGACTCACTAAGTATGGTGCTCAGCTCGTTGGCGAAGTGGTTCAGTACGGGGACTCGTATCGGCTCTGCTACATTCGTGGACATGAAGGACTTCTAATCGGTTTGGCGGAACAACTCGGTAATAAATAAGTGATGTTTAAAAGAAGACTTAACTGAAATATGCATCTGGGCGACCCTCGGTCCCGGAAACAAGGAACGAGGAAGTAATTGCCGGGACACATCCGCGCCGACTAACCGCATCGCGGCCGGCAGCAAGCTGCCTTAACTCGGTGGGACTTCGTGATGCATGAACTTTAACGGAAATCAATGCAAAGCCGAATTAAAGGGACTCCACTAACGGAGAACGATAAGTCAATAAAAAACAAAGAAGCAGCCGATCTCTGTGGTCGGCTGCTTCATTACGTTAACGGGCGGGATAGTTGAAAATGTAAATCCGTGTCAGAGCAAACGCTATTGACAGACCAACTACTACGTGTTACTCTATAGCAGTAGTAAGTAACACTTGATACCAGTCGTACAGAATAGCAAGGAGTGATTGTACTGGAAAACCTAACGGAAATGCTCAAAGGCGTGCTTGAGGGCTGTGTCCTTGAAATTATAAGCCGCGAAGAAACCTACGGCTACGAAATCACGCGGCGGCTGAACGCCCTCGGCTTCACAGATGTTGTGGAGGGAACGGTGTACACCATCCTGATCCGGCTTGAAAAAAACAAGTTGGTGGAGATCACCAAGAAGCCCTCCGAAATGGGACCGCCGCGAAAGTTTTTCGCGATCAACGACGCGG
The DNA here is from genome assembly GCF_005938385.1 of Paenibacillus mesophilus. Classification (GTDB taxonomy): domain Bacteria; phylum Bacillota; class Bacilli; order Paenibacillales; family NBRC-103111; genus Paenibacillus_AB; species Paenibacillus_AB mesophilus. The sequence goes on along the minus strand of NZ_VCRA01000001.1, from coordinate 527,092 downwards.
GGCGCGAGGAACTGCGGAAGTTCTGGGGAAAATGGGAGTTCGTATCATCAAAAATTAACGAGTTAAAGGAGAAAAAATAATGAATTTTTGGGAAAAAATCACCGGCAGCGACATGACTAAACAATTCAAAACTTTTGAATCGCGAGTCAAAAAGCTGCCTGCTGATTATCAAGCGGCATGGGAAAAAATTAATGCCAATCTTTGGTCGTACTCCGATTTCACAGGTCGCAACCTCATGCCAATTCTCGACGGTGTGCTTGGCCTGCTCGAAGAATCGGCGGAGGACGGTCAGAGTGTCCAAGAGGTACTGGGTGACGATATCAAAGGCTTTTGTTCGGCGCTGGCCGGCGAAGAAGGGGCAAAGTCTTTGCGCGACAAGTGGCGCGAGCAACTCAACCATAATATCGCTAAAAAATTAGGTAAATAGGAGGATAAAATGAAAATACGGGATATCATCGAAGGCAAAAAAGAGTGGCGAGCCCACGTAGCGCGTGTCAAAGCGCTCCCGCAAGATTATCAGATTGTTTATAAAGAGATTCAAAAATATCTCTTTAAGGTCGGCCCTGTTGAGCTAACCGACGGGACGGGTTTGCTCTCGGGGATTATCGATCTTTTTGAAGAGGGCGCGGCTTTGGGGAAAGGTGTGCTCGAAGTGACGGGCAGTGACGTAGCGGCTTTCTGCGACGAACTAATCAAAGATTCCAAAACTTACGCTGACATGTATCAAGAATCTGTTGACCAAGAAGTTTACAAGGCCATGAAGAAGGTTACGGATAAAACAAAGAAAGGGGGATATCGGGATGGAAAAAGCAATTGAAGTGAAAGGTCTGCGAAAGTCTTTCAAGGACACAGAAGTCCTAAAGGGCGTCGATTTTGAAGTGAAGCGAGGTGAGATTTTCGCCCTGCTTGGCTCCAACGGCGCGGGCAAGACGACGATTGTCAGAATCCTCACCACGCTGCTCAAACCAGACAGCGGAACCGTCACCGTTAGCGGATTCGATGTTGCGTCAAAGCCAGACCGTGTACGGCAGTCGATTAGCCTCACTGGGCAATTTGCGGCGGTAGATGAGGTTTTGACCGGGCGGGAAAATCTGATCATGATCGCCAAGCTGCGTCATCTGGATTATCCGCGTCAAGTTGCGGACGATTTGCTGAAACGCTTCGGCCTGACAGATGCCGCCGACCGCAGGGCGTCTACTTATTCGGGCGGTATGCGCCGCAGGCTCGACATCGCCTTGAGCCTTGTGGGAAAACCGCAAATCATTTTCCTCGACGAACCAACCACTGCGCTTGACCCCGAGGCGCGTATCGAGACATGGAAGATTGTCAAGGAGCTTGCCGACGGCGGCACGACGGTATTCCTGACCACGCAATATTTAGAAGAAGCTGAGCAGCTTGCAGACCGAATTGCCATTTTACACGAGGGCAGAATTATCGCCAACGGCACGCTTGCGGAGCTGAAAAAGCTGTTCCCGCAAGCGAAGGTGGAGTATGTTGAAAAACAGCCGACATTGGAGGAAATATTCCTCGCAATCATCGGCAAAAAGGAGGCCATGTAAATGGAGGCGGCAAAAAACCACTTTTTCAGCGATATGGGCGTTATGCTTGGACGTTCCATGCGCCATATTTTGCGAAGCATGGACACCATCTTCACGGTCTGCATCACTCCGATTGCGATGATGCTGCTGTTCGTCTATGTGTTTGGCGGCGCAATCCAAACCGGTACGGATAACTATGTGAACTACCTATTGCCCGGTATCCTGCTGATTGCGATTGCAAGCGGTATATCCTATACGGCTTACCGTCTGTTTTTGGATAAGCAGCGGGGCATCATTGAGCGGTTTCACTCCATGCCGATTGCGCGTTCGACTGTGCTGTGGGGGCACGTGCTGACCTCGGTGGTATCCAACGTTATTTCTGTTGTCGTCATCATTCTCGTAGCGCTCCTTATGGGCTTTCGCTCGTCGGCAGGGATACTGTCTTGGCTTGCCGTAGCCGGTATACTCGTGCTGTTTACACTGGCATTAACTTGGGTCGCAACAATTGCCGGACTGTCCGCAAAATCGGTGGAAGGTGCAAGCGCCTTTTCCTATTCGCTTATTTTTCTGCCGTTTATCAGTTCGGCGTTTGTGCCCACCGAATCGATGCCGTCGGTCGTTCGCGCCTTTGCCGAAAACCAGCCGGTGACCTCGATCGTGGAAGCCATTCGTGCGCTGCTGTCCGGTCAGCCGGTGGGCAATGAGATTTGGGTCGCTCTTGCGTGGTGCTTAGGGATACTGATCGTCGCGTATCTATTTGCGGTGCGTGCATACAAACGGAAAGCAGCATAATTTATGTCAAAGTCATGGGGAATAAAGATAACCAGGGAGCAGACTGCCACGGGTGCCTGTTCCCTTTTTTTTATTGAAGTAAGCGTCAAAAGTGGTGTAGCCATCGGCGAAATTATTCCCGATGATAGCGGGCAGGACTTAGGCTCTGTTACCATACGCCGACTAACGTCGTTCATCGGAAAGCGTTAATTCGTACAGGCTGCGCACATCGCACTGCAGCGTGTCGGCGATCGAGATCGCGAGCTTAAGAGACATCACTCTTTTATTGTCGATACAGTCAACCAGCCGCTCCCGTCTCACCCTCAATTCAAGCGCCAGCCCTTCCAGCGGCATTCCTGCTTCCTGAAGCCTTTCTGCCAGCAGGCAACGGCCAAGTTCGTACTTCATATGCATATGCCCCTCTCGGCAAAAAATCCAACAAATCCTATGATTGATCTCGGGAATCGTAAGTGTAAACTTTCTCTCGTTTTTATTGGAATTTGATTTTCAATTTCCATAGATTAAATCGATTCCGCAGGTTGCTGGTACCAATAAAGTGAATAATCGTTCATCGCGGATGCGTGGCCCAGCTGGCGCAGCATGGTCGAAATATTGCCTCGGTGATAGGTACCGTGGTTGACCGCTTGCAGTACAATTTCCGATAATCGAATGTTGCGCGTTTCGGCGTACGGATTCTCAAGCACAATGGTTTGCTCCAAATCGTTTTGGCTTCGGAACCATGCTCTGTATTGTTCCGCTAACTCACTAAAGGCATTCGCGAAATCATCGACAGAGTACCGAACTATTTCTTGTTGAAGCGGAAGGCACTCATCCAGCGCTTTGGGCATACTCGTACCACTCAGAACCTGAAGCCAACACTTGTCGATCGCATAAATATGCGCGAACGCTTCGCTGATAGTGGAAAACGAGGTGTTTACTTCTTGTTGCAGCACCGAGGACGGGAGCTCCTTGATTCGTCCCAAGAGGGTTTGAGTAGCCCACGCATGGTAGTTATACATGACTGCAGGATGATTCATCATTCGTTTCGTCTCCTTTTGACTTGTCATGGATTTGATTTTGTCTGTAGTTATAATAGAAAAAGATGTATGACAACAGTCTGTCATACATCTTCATAAAGTTTGAGCGCATTTTGAAGCTGTTCTTTTAAGATCCCTCGCAGTGCAGGGGGCTCGAGGACTTCGGCGCCACTTCCAAAACCGAGCAAAATCGTCCAAAGCCATCGTGCCTCTAAAGGTTGATAAACGGGAATTCGCATCGTCATGCTCCCATCGTCATGAAATTGCTTATCGACCTGGTGAAACTGATCCAACGCTTCCGCCATAGCCTCCGTTCCCACCCGGATCACTACTTCTTCCAACTGATCCTGCCATCCCTTGTTTGACAAAGCAGCCTCTTGTGGCACCTCGTGATGCGGCTGAAAAGTTTCCTGAGTCAGGTACAAATTCATCAACCGGGACAGTCGGAACTCCCGATAATCTCGCCGTGTTCGGCAAAACCCGTAAATGTACCAATTACGATATTTAAAATGAAGCCGCAGCGGTTCCATATAACGGGTCGTGCGTTCATTCTTTGCATTAATATAATCAAATCGGACGATATTTCGCCGGGTAATGGCCGTGCGTAAATGACGAAGCGCCTCGGGCTCCGTGCGGCGGGTTTCCAAGTCCACCGACAAACTCGTGGCCTGATGCTCCGGTCCAATCGTCTGCAGTCTTTCAATGGTTCCCTGTACACGCTCGTCTTCAAAAACGGTCGAGAGGCTTCTAAGCACAGTAATCAGGGAATTGACATCGTAAGAACCGAGCAGACTTTTATCCATTTTGTATCCGTCCATGATGCCATATCCGCCATTCGTTCCCTGATACGATACGACCGGGAAGCCCGCAGCACAGATCACATCGATATCCCGATAGATCGTTCTTTGGGAAACTTGAAACTCTTCAGCCAGCACGGAGGCAGGCAAAACCTCGTGATTCAGCAGCTTGTAGATGATGGAGATCAATCGCTCCAATTTTATGTGTATCCCCTCCCGTTAGTCCAAACGACGCAAGAGGCTTCGCCGTTTGAAACCGGGCGAAGCCTCTTGCGTTACCGTAAGTGCTCAAGGCACCGCTTCGATTGCGGAAAGCGAGCCGTTGAACTTGTAACCTCCCCCGCGCACCGTCAAGATGTAATTCGGGCGGGCGGGATCGTTTTCGATTTTTTTGCGGATGTTGCTTATATGAACCATGACGGTTCTGGGGTCACCTATCGACGGGGATTCCCATACTTGTGTGAATAGTTGGTCCAGACTATAGACGCGGTCCGGATTTTTGGCGAGCAGCAGAAGCAGCTGGTATTCTTTGGCCGACAGCGGCACCGGTTCGCCTCGAAGGGATACCGTGAAGCTTTTCGGTTCGATCGTTAATTCACCGTAGTGCAAATCATGCTCCCCGGCGACCGGCTCGAATAACATCCGGCTTCTCCGCAAATGGGCTTTTACACGGGCGACCAGCTCGCCCGGACTGAACGGCTTCGTAATGTAATCGTCGCCGCCGACGCCAAGACCGAGTATTTTGTCCAAGTCGTCGCTTTTGCAGCTCAAAAACAAGATCGGGGCTTTCGTCATTTTGCGGAGCTCCAAACATACTTCGAATCCGTCCAAATCGGGAAGCTGAATATCAAGAATGATCAGATCGGGCTTCTGCTTATCCACGATTTCGATCGCGCCGTAACCGTCGTAAGCCGTTAACGTCCGGTAGCCTTCCTTGGCAAGGTAAAGACAAATCAGCTCGCCGATGTCCAGCTCGTCATCCACGATCAGTATTTTTTCTCGTCGCATGGATTCCCTCCCGATACCGTGCGTCAAGTGGAAAAAAGAGTCACCTTTCATTATACCTTTTTTTTGAAAGATTACTATATAAAAAGCTTCCGGTCGTAGCGGGAGGGAAACTTTACAAAGTCCAGCGAAGGAACAGTCCTGCTTGGGTCAGTCCACCCCCGAATCCGTACAACAGCAGCGTATCCCCGGTCTTGATTTGTCCGGAGGAGGAGGCGTCGGATATGGCAAGCGGAATAGAAGCGGCGGATGTATTGCCGTAGCGGACCATGCTCGTTAACGTTTGAGTGATCGGAAAACCGCTCTTCTCGCAGATCGATTCGACCATGCGCAGGTTGGCGCTGTGCGGAATGAACCAGTCGACCGAATCCATCGAGCGTCCGGCTTTATCCAGCAGCGCCGTCATTCCTTGGGGAACCGTCTGCACGGCCCATTTGTATACTTCCCTGCCGTTCTGGACGAGCAGCCCCGAATCGTTCAGCGGCTTGCCGTTCATCTCGCTGCGTATACCGGTCCGATAAATGTGGTTGCCGCCGGTTCCGTCGGAAACTTGATGCGCGGCCAGAAAGGATGGCTCCGAGCTCCGTTCGACGAGCGCGGCACCGGCACCGTCTCCGAACAAAATGCAGGTGGTCCGATCCGTATAATCGGTAATTCGCGACATGTTGTCCGCCCCGATAACGAGCACTTTCCGATGAAGCCCCGACACAATCAGTCCGTTAGCGATATGCAAGGCATACACGAATCCCGCGCACGTGGCGTTCAGATCGATCGCTCCGGCATTCGCGATATCGAAATGCGCCTGAACTTGGCAAGCTACCGACGGGAAAGGATAGTCCGGTGTATGAGTTGCGACAAGAATAAGATCCGCATCTTGCACCGTTACCGGATAACGGGCGACCATATTTTCCACGGCCGCGATGCATAAATCGCTTGTAAATTGATTCGGTGCACAAATACGCCGCTCGCGAATACCGGTTCTTTGTACGATCCATTCGTCGTTCGTGTCGACCATTTGAGCCAAATCATCGTTGGTCAGCACGCGATCGGGGACATAGCTTCCGATCGCCGTAATGCCGGCAAACGCGGGGGAATTTTGGTCTTGATTCATTTTCAAAATCCTCCTTCCGGAACTTTGAAATCAAGTAATGATACTTACTATTAGTACTAGGTACTAATTTTGTTCTATTTCTTACTTTATCCAACCTTTTACCGGTTGTCAATCGGGAGTTATAGCGAATAGAGCTTTCTTCGCATTGGCATATTAGGTGTAAAGCGTCTCATGAAGGAGTGAAGCTGCGAATGGCGGTATTCCGTCGCTATAGACAATCTTTTCTTATCATCGTAACGTTGCTCGTCTGCTTGTTCGCCGCATCGGTTCACGCCGAAGCATTCGGGAAGGGCGCCAAAAGTCCGGATGTGTTCGCCGTGCAGGGGATGCTGAAGTCGCTCGGCTATTTCAATGGTACGATTACCGGTTATTACGGTCCGGAGACCGAAGCGAGCGTGAAACGTTTCCAGCAAAAATACGGCCTACCTGCAACTGGCGCTGTTGACGATAAGACGCTGGAATCGATTTTGTGGGCATATGCGAACGCGAAAATAACGAAGCGGCCCCCGGCCCCCGCTCCGACTCCCAAACCGCCCGTGCCTCAACCGAACCCGACACCCGCACCGGAACCGACTCCGGTTCCTGCGGAAGGACTTAGCGCGGAAGAGCGGCAGATGATCGATCTCGTGAATGCGGCGCGGCAACAAGCAGGTCTGCAGCCGCTTATTGCCGACGCGAAGCTGGCGCAGGTGGCCCGGCTGAAAAGCCAAGACATGGTCGACAACAACTATTTCTCCCACCAGTCGCCGACGTATGGCTCGCCGTTCGACATGATGAAGCAATTCGGCATCACGTATTCGAGCGCCGGGGAGAACATCGCCTGCAATCAGACGGTGCAAGCCGCTCACGAAGCACTAATGAATTCACCGGGGCATCGCGAAAATATTATGAAATCTACGTTTACGCATATCGGGATCGGAATCGTCGACGGAGGACAATGCGGCAAAATGTTTACGCAGCAGTTTATTTCCAAGTGACAATGGAGGGAGCCCCGCCCGGGCTCTCTTTTGGTTTTGCCATCGTTTCGCAAGGATGCCGCAAACGGCACGAGAGCATCCTAAAGTTGTTCCGCCATTTCAATAAACTATAGACGGGAGCTGAAATGATTGGCAAAAAACACAGTTCGGTTTGCGCTGCTCGCTTCGCTTATCGCTGTAGCGGCTTCGGGCTGCACCAATGCCCGGCATGAAGGCTCGGGAACGAACGACGGAATGAAGACGAGCAATTACCGTCCGTTCAACTACGGTACGGGCAACACGAAAGATATGAGACTTGGTCTCGACCGATACAGAGGCACCGATCCGGATCTGATCAAGGATAACGACAGCATGCGGCATGGGTTGAACCGCGACAACGGGATCACAGGGTTTGATCAGGATGGAGTCAACCGCTGGAGCGATTACAAGCATCGGGACGGAACGACCGGATATGGTGCGGGAATACCGGGCACCATGACCGGTACACCGGGAACGACCGGACCGACTGGGCCAACCGGGACGAATATGCATACCAACACCCGGATGGAAGCGGCCCAAGACATCGCCAACCATTTGACCGCCGTCGATCCGGCCGTTAAATCGTGCAACGTGCTACTGACGGACAACAATGCTTATGTTGCGGTTTCGACCAAGAGCGGTCAAGATTTGGACAATGCGGGCGATGTGAAGACAAAGATCGCCGAGCAAGTAAAAGCGCAGCGACCGAATATCCAGAACGTTTATGTTTCCGCCAATCCGGATTTTGTAGGCCGCGTAACAAACTATACGCATGACTTGAATGCAGGCAAACCGGTATCGGGGTTTATAGCCGAATTCAATACGATGGTACAGCGGTTGTTCCCGGCCAATGCGGCCAATCCGAAATAGCACTTCTTCCAAGATTATGACCACAAGAACCTCCGGTATGATACGGAGGTTCTTTTCTTTAGGCTGCCGCAGCGATTCGTTAAAGCGGAAGTATAATTGGCCGATATCGATCGAACCGACGCGATTCCGCATGGATGCCCATTTTTCAGGCGTATCGCACCAAAGCACCAGCCCGCTCATATCATAATTTGACTGTATCCCTACACCTTGTAACATATACAAAACCCAAGCAAGGAGGGGTGGCGATATTGAAGGGCAACGACCACAAAAACAAGTTTCTTTTGACCAACCGTGAGCGCGAAGTCTTTGAACTGCTCGTGCAAGACAAGACAACGAAAGACATCGCTGGGCAGCTGTTTATCAGTGAAAAGACCGTGCGAAACCATATTTCCAACGTTATGCAGAAGCTGAACGTGAAAGGTCGATCGCAGGCGGTTGTCGAGTTGATCAAGCTTGGGGAATTGAAAATTTGATTGAAAGCCAATTCTGGCGAGCCTGAAACTTCCTTCCATGTCCGCATTTGATGCGGGTGGGAGGAAGTTTTTTTTGCGTCTTTATAATGTCATCCACCAGAAGCTGTTCCTCGCAACCTCTCGATTTAAGCACATATTATGGTAAAATAAAGACATGAATGGCACAGGAGGGATATAACGATGAAATGGCAGCAAGTCAGAGAATTGTTTCCCGACCAATTTGTACTACTTTCCATACTCGATTTCACCGAGGAAGAAGATAAAAAAATCGTAACGGAAGTAGCGCCAATCCGGACGATACCCGTGCAGGATGCCAACAGGGAGTTTTTTAGCGCAGAACCGGGCAGCATTGTCTACCACACTTCCAATGAGAAGTGTGTCATCCATCTGCGCAAAGACCCGATGCTGAGAGTGAGACGCGGCTCATGAAGATAACTTATGAAGGACAACTGCTGACAACCGTAATCACCCTTTGTTTTCGTGGAAAGACGTTGCATATTCCCGATATTATCGTTGATACAGGTTCGTCTCATACCGTTTTCAGTCCTGATGTGCTGGAGGAGATCGGTGTAACGTATGAAAACGGAGACCCTGTCTATGAGGCTTATGGCATCGGTGGGACAGTTCCTTTTTACACGAAAGTAATGGACTATATCCAGCTTGACTCGCTTAGGGTTGAACGGGTAGAAGTGGATGTCGGAATCCTTCCCAAGTCGCATAAAGGTTTGCTTGGTCTGGATATTCTGAAACCACATGGATTTATAGTGGATATGAATAAGCTGGAACTTTACTCGCCCCACTCCACAAATTAGCTACTACAAAAGCGAACTTTCATATCTGTTTTCTTCAACTTCTTTATTTTATTGTGCTGTAAGCCGATACCGGCGAAGCTGAAACTTCCTTCCATGTCCGCATTCGATCCGAGTGGGAGGAAGTTTTTGTGTAAAAACCCCGAAACATTCCTTCCCTCCGCATCGTCCATAAGGTTAACGTACGGAAAGGGTGATCCTATCATGAGATCGTGGATCAAATTTGCTGCAGCCGTCCTGCTGATCTTGACGGCGTCGGGGTGCACGAAGGAGCGGGAGGCGGGTCAGAAAGCCGTCGAGGTTGTCGGCCAGGGGCAGCAGGAAGGCGGCGCCGGTTCGCCAAGCGAAGGCGGTTCCAAGGAGGGAGGCGCTGCGGTTTCCGGTCCTATTGTGGAGCCAGGTGCGGCCGCCATAACATTTGAAGGGGACCTTCGAATGAAGGCGCCTGCTACGACGCTCGTTCCGCCGACAAAGCAAGCTTTTTGGATTCGGTTCAAATATCCGATGGACCGGGAATCGGTCGTCGAGGCGATCCTCGCCTCCAATGCGGCGATGCGCGGACAAGATCATACCGGTGCGGCGGGGAAATTTGCGTTCGACTGGCAAAGCGATACGGAGCTGCGGATCGAACTGCGCCTAACCGCCGAAGATGATGTCGAGGGGGTTCATCGCATTTACGCGGTTCAAGTGAACGGGGCGAAAACGAGACAAGGGGCGGAAATCCAAGACCAAGCGGGTTTCCGGGCAGTCGTGAGCAAGCCGGATCAATTATGGCGTATCTCGTCCGACGGAAAGAAGGCGGAGCGGCTAACCTCCTTCGAAGTCCCTTACGGAATGCGTATGTTGGATGAGGAGGGCCGGTTTCTCCTTCTGACCCGGCCGACCCTTTATTGCGAGTGCGACGCCCCATCGACTCCGCTGTTTTCGATATATGACGTGAAGGCCAGGTCGATAACCGATTATCCGATCCCGCTCTACACGCAGTATGTAGGGGACGGCGCGTTTATTGCCGACAAGCGCGGTTTCATGTATGCCGAAACGGCGGTTCCCGGCATTCCGGACAGCAAGGATAAGATTCGGGTCCGGCTGAACGGATACGTGCAAGGCGCCCAGTTCACGAAGGACGGCAAAGCCGTCGTCGCGGCGGTTGGCAAAGATGCGCGGCAAGTGAGCGATCTCGATCTCGTTGTGGTCGATCTGGCAACAGGAAAGGAACGCAGATTTGCCAAGGCGCTCCTCGGCAAGCTGGAAGACAATATGGTCAATGATGGAACGCTGCCCGTGTCGTTTTACGACGACGGCCAACATATTTATACCCGGATGTACGACATGCAGAACAGGGAAGAGATTCGCTACCGGTACGACCCGTCTGCCGACCGGGTAGGGACATGGAACGCGCCGAAGGCCGCCTCGGGCTGGTCCGGCTTTGTTGCATCCGCCGACGGGGCATACCGGATGTATGCCAATGCAGGCTTATACAAGGGCGAGGAGAAAAAAGCCGACATCCCGCGCGGCATGGCGGGCTATCCGGTCTATTGGCTCGGAGCGAGCCATACGTTCGTTTACAAAGGGTATGAGGAGCCTGCCGGAAACAGCAAGCTTCATCTATATGCTTACGATGCGGACGCAGGACAACGGAAAGTGATCGTTCCGAACATGCCGCTGAACAGCGAGCTGATCGGGGCAGCGCCAGACGGAAAATGGATTTATGTGCAAAGCACCCGTGATATCAAGCCGGACTGACGGTGCCGGCGCTGAAAGCTTCCGAACCGGTTTCCGGTTTCGGGGGCTTTGTGCTTTATAGGCCGATGCCCGCCATGCTACACTGTAGAAGTCGTAACTTCTCAGTAACGACGATAGCTCGAAATTCAGGCTTACGATGCCAGCCTTGCTGCGCAAAGCTTAGTTTAAGCTTACGATGCCAGCCTTGCTACGCAAAGCTAAGCTTATGCTTACGATGCAAGCTTTGCTACGCAAAGCTAAGCTTATGCTTACGATGCAAGCTTTGCTACGCAAAGCTAAGCTTATGCTTACGATGCAAGCTTTGCTGCGCAAAGCTAAGCTTATGCTTACGATGCAAGCTTTGCTGCGCAAAGCTTTTAAGGAGGTGAAGTGGTGCGTCCGCCATTTCATATACGGCCTTTGGAGGCCCATTACAGCGATGGGGGCACGAGCATGAAGTTCCACTCTCATCCGTATTTCGAAATGTACTACTTCCACGGAGGCAAGGCCAACTACTTGATCGGGGACAAAATATTCGTCCTCTCGCCCGGCGATCTCATTCTGATGAACGGCATGACGCTGCATTGTCCGAACGTCGATCCGAGCGTTCCATATCGGCGGACGATCTTGCATTTCGAGCCGGCCTTTGTGAAGCCTTTCGCGGAAATGCCGTTCGCCGTCAATTTGCTGCAGCCGTTCTATGAACTGAAAAACCATCGCATTCATTTGCAAGGAACGAACCGTGCGGAAGTTGAAGCGATGCTCGAACGGATGTGCAAACTGTCGGTCGAAGAAGGCGGACTATCGCGGGACCGGTTGATCGTAGCCTTTCTCGATTTACTGCTGTTGGTGTACGAGCTGTGCCAGTCCGCCGATTCGGGCTCGGCCTTCCCGTCCGACAAAGAACGGCACGCGCAGAACATTATCGATTATGTCGAAGACCACTACCAGGAAGACCTGCATCTGGAGCAGCTGGAGGATTGTCTTCATCTGAATAAATATTATTTGTCCAAGCTCTTTAAGGAAGTGACCGGAGCTACGATATTCGACTACGTCTATCACCGGCGCATCAACCAGGCGAAAATTCATTTTCTGCTCGACAAAAATTTGACGGTGACGGACGTATGCTACAAGGTCGGCTTCAAGCATCCTTCCCATTTCACCCGGATGTTCAAAAGCCGGGTCGGCTGCACGCCGGAGCAATTCCGGAAACAAACCGTCACGTCGTGATGCGGCAGCAGGCCAACCACAATCAAATGAGCGGATGCGATTCGGCAACGAGGATAAAGTGTCCCGGGCTCCCTTTATGGTAGGATGAAAGAAATGATGCCATACTGAAGAGGAGTGTCCAAGTTGAAATTTGCCGTCTTTACAGTCATGATGCCTGAGTATACTCCGGAAGATACAATTACCGCGCTGAAGAAGCATGGATATGACGGAATCGAATGGCGCGTCACCGGAATCGACGTTGGCCGCCTTCAGGAGAAGCCTTCGTTCTGGGGAAATAATTTGAGCACGGTGGATGCCGGCTCGCCGGAAGAACGGCTGCTTGCGCTGAAGCGGCTCGCGGATGAGGCCGGCTTGGCCGTTCCGAACTTGGGCTGCTATTTGAAGGTCGGGGATTTGGCTGCGGTCGAACGGGACATGCGTACCGCCAAGCTGCTCGGAGCCCCGTCTATCCGCATCGGGGTGCCGGGTTATAATAGATCCAGAACTTACGGGGATCTGTTCATGGAAACTCGCGCCTATATGGAAGGCGTGCAGGAGCTCGGCGGTCGTTACGGCATCCAAGCGTTAATCGAGATGCATATGAATATGATCGCTCCAAGCGCCGGTTTGGCGCGAAGGCTGGTCGAGGGGTTCGATCCTGCGAGGATCGGCGTTATTTTCGACCCCGGCAATATGGTGTACGAAGGGTACGAGCAGTACCGGATGGGGCTCGAGGTGTTAGGCGAGTATTTGGCCCACGTCCATGTGAAAAATGCCGTATGGGAGCCGAATCCGAACCGGAAAAGCGCGACGGACCCGGCATGGCGGACGGTCTCCGCTCCGATGCAAGAAGGATTCGCGAATTGGCCGCAAGTGATCGCCGACTTGAAGAGCGTCGGATACGACGGATGGCTGAGCTTCGAGGATTTCAGCCAGTCGGCGCCGACCGACGACCTGCTGGCGGACAATATTGCCTACATCAAATCGTTGCTGTAAAGGAGCAAAATTCAGATGAATCGTGTGAGAATCGGGATAGTCGGAATCGGGAACATGGGGTCGTCCCATGCCAAATATATTTCCGCCGGCGAAGTGGCGGGGGCGGAGCTGGCCGCCGTGTGCGACATCAGCACGGACCGGCTGCGCTGGGCGAAGGAGCAGTTCGGGGAGACGCTTCAAACATTCGAGACGGTGGACGCGATGCTCGACTCGGGCGCGGTGGATGCGATTCTGATCTGCAATCTGCATTTCGACCATCCGGGCACGTCGATGAAGGCGTTTGCGCGAGGCATTCACGTGCTATGCGAGAAGCCGGCCGGCGTCTATACGAAGCAAGTGCGCGAAATGAACGAAGCAGCCGATGCGAGCGATGTCCGGTTCGCGATGATGTTCAATCAGCGGACAAATCCGCTCTATATCAAGCTGAAAGACTTGATCGATAGCGGCGAGCTTGGCGAAATCCGGCGTACGAACTGGATCATTACGACATGGTACCGGACGCAAAGCTACTACGATTCGGGCAATTGGCGGGCGACATGGGCCGGCGAGGGCGGAGGCGTCCTGCTAAACCAATGTCCGCACCAGCTCGATCTGTGGCAGTGGACCATCGGCATGCTCCCTACGCGGGTCCGCGCGTTTTGCTCTTTCGGCAAATACCGCGACATCGAGGTCGAGGACGAAGTAACCGCTTATGTGGAATACCCGAACGGTGCGACCGGCGTCTTCATTACGACGACCGGGGAAACGCCGGGAACGAACCGGTTCGAAATAACCGGTGACCGCGGCAAAATTGTCATCGAGGACAACAAGCTGACGTTCTGGCGGCTGCGCGTGCCGGAGCCGGAGTTTAATCGTACGGCCAAAACCGGTTTCGGACAGCCGGAATGCTGGAAGTTCGACGTCCCGGTCGGGGCGGCTCCTAACGGGCACAAGGCGGTTACGCAAAACTGGGTCGATTCGATCCGCAAAGGAACGCCGCTCGTAGCGCCGGGCCAAGAAGGCATCCGCGGACTGTCGCTGTCCAACGCGATGTACTTGTCCGCCTGGACGGACGACTGGGCCGAGCTTCCGCTCGACGAGGACCGCTTCCACGAGCTGCTGCAGCAGCGGATCGCCGCTTCGCGGTTTAAGAAATAACAATGGAATCGGTTGAGACAAGGAACATTCCCGCCTCTTGATGCGGGAGTGTTCTTTTTTGCTTTTCCCCGAAAGCGTACAATGGTACAATCGATATCAATCGTGCTACATAAAGGAAAGATCGGTTTATGGACAGGAGTGTGCAGTTTACCGATGGGATGGTATGAAGAAAGCTTCGGCAGCGATTATTTGATCGTCTACAAGCATCGCGACACGGCCGGAGCTTACGATGAAGTGAAAACGATGATCGGGTGGCTCGGACTGCCCGCAGGGGCCGAGGTACTCGATCTGTGCTGCGGAATGGGGCGTCACTCGATGGCGCTCGCCGATTTCGGCTACAGCGTGACCGGAGTGGACTTATCCGAGGTGCTGCTGGCGGAAGCGCGCAAACGCGATGAGGATGGACGCGTCGAATGGCTGCAAGGAGATATGCGGAGCATACCGGCGGACGGACCGTTCGACGCGGTAGTCAATTTGTTCACGTCGTTCGGTTATTTCGCGAGCGATGCCGAGAACGAGAAAGTAATTCGCGAAATCGCGCGGGTATTGAAGCCGGAAGGACGATTTATCGTCGACTTCCTGAACGCACCGTATGTTGAGGCTCATCTGGTGCCGCAAACGGTCCGGCGGGAAGGCGGCTGGCTCATCGAAGAGCGACGTACGGTGGAAGAAGGCTTCATAAGCAAAAGCATCGCCATCCGCGAACCGGGCAAGCCGGAGAGACAGTACACCGAGCAAGTCAAATGCTATGGCTTAGACCACTTCAAGGCGATGATGACTGGGGCGAAGCTGCGCATCGACGGCGTATTCGGCGGCTACGACGGAAGAAGCTACGAGCGGAAAAGCTCGCCGAGACTTATACTGACCGGAACGAAGGAAGGATGACTCCGTGATTAAACCGATTATTCATTTGAGCGATACGATCATTCAAGTCAAAGTCCCGCTTCCGTTCCCTCTTAGGTGGGTGAACAGCTACGTCGTCATCTCCCGCTCCGGCTGGACTTTGATTGATCCGGGCCTGCGCACGCCAGAGGCGGAGCAGCTGTGGAACGGCGCGCTGGAGGAGCTCGGCTTGCCCATTGGCGCATTGGAGAAAATCGTCTTGACGCACCATCACCCCGACCACTACGGGCTAAGCGGCTGGTTCCAGGAACGGTCCGGCGCGGAGGTGCACATTTCCGGTACGGGCATGGAGCAAGTCCGGGCGTTGTGGGGAGAGGGCGAGACGATGAGCGCCGAGCTGCTGGAGCTGTTCCGCCGCCATGGGATGGACGAGGAAACGCTCGCTCCGATGGCCGAGCATATGACAAGCTTTATTCCCCAGCTGTCTCCGCAGCCGCAGTTGACCGTCATCGATACGGAGCGGCCGTACAAGATAGGCGACCGGACGTACCAACCTTTCGTCACGCCGGGGCATGCCGCCGGCCACGTATGCTTTCTGGACGAGGAGCGGTCGGAGCTGTTTTGCGGCGATCACGTGCTGCCGCAAATAACGCCGAATGTCAGCTATATACCGGGGTTCGACGACAACCCGCTCCGTTCCTATTTGCACAGTCTGGATGAGGTGGGCAAGCTCAAGGTGGAGCTGGCATTCCCCGGTCACCGGGACCCGTTCCGTACGTTTGCGGAGCGGACCGGGCAAATCATCCGGCATCATGAGGAGCGGCTTGCCGCCATGGAAGCGAAGCTGGACGAGCCCCGCACTTCGTATGCGCTATGCCGCGACTTCTTCGGCGACCGGTTGTCGATCCACCAGCTGAGGTTCGCGCTGTCGGAGACGATCGCGCACCTGTTCTATTTGCGGGACGAAGGCCGTGTCCGGGAACTCGAGGGCGACGGGGTCGTTTTGTACGCGTTGAATTAAACAAGCTGGAGCAAATGGTGCGTCCGCCGTTACGGCGGGCGCTGATACTGTTGGAAAATTCTGCAAAGAGAGGGAGCGCTGAAGGCAAGAGGTGGGGGAATGCGCTCCACTTCCGTTAAAATCATGTTGTTTTTTTGGAGTTTAAGTGGGTACAACACGATTTTAAAGTCAGCCGCTTCGCTTTACGCACATCTCCCCCACCTCTTTTGGTATTACAAGTCTCTCTTTTTGACTTTTTCGACAAGCTGAGCGTTCGCCGTTACGGCGGACGCTTTGTTGAATTTCCGGGGGCGACAAGGCACCCTTGCATAAACGGACAGCGGCGGTGGAATGCTTGCGATATCCGCTTGACATCCTGCAGTAATTATTATACACTTACTTACATAAAGTAAGTTACTTTCAAACGAATGGAGGCGCACTTATGGTTCCATCCCTCTTTTTGGCGCACGGATCGCCGATGCTTGCTATCGAACAAACCGACTATACGCGCTTTCTGTCCGAGCTTGCCGGCAAGATGAAGCCGAAGGCGATCGTAGTGTTCACCGCGCATTGGGAGCAGCCGGTCACGACCGTATCCTCCTCCGATGATGTCTATGAGACGATATACGATTTCGGGGGCTTTCCCGATGAGTTGTACCGGGTAAAATATCCGGCGAGAGGCTCGAGCGTAGTTGCCGGCATCGTGAAGGATCGTCTGAGCAAGCATGGAATCGAGTTCGCCGAGGATAAGTCGAGAGGATTGGATCACGGCTCCTGGACGCTGCTGCACCGGATGTATCCGGAAGCGGATATTCCAGTCGTGCAAGTTTCGGTGAATCCTTATTTGCCGCCCGAAGAGCAGTTCAAGATCGGGGAAGCGCTGCGCGGGCTGGGCGACGACGATATATTGGTTATCGGCAGCGGAGTGACCGTGCACAATTTGCGAATTATTAAATGGGGGCAAAAGACGGCCGAGCCGTGGGCGGTCGAATTCGACGACTGGCTGATCGAGCAGATCGGGAAGGGCGATACGGCAGCGCTCTTCGAGTATGCGGGGAAAGCGCCGCATGCCCGCATGGCGGTACCCCGGGCGGAGCATTTCGTTCCGCTGTTCATCGCGATGGGAAGCGGCGACCCGGGGCGCAAGCCGGAAGTGATTCACCGCAGCTATGACATGGGAACGTTAAGCTACCTTTGCATGCAGTTTTAAGTTACGGGAAATGAAGAACCCCCGAAGTCCCGGAAGCGGGATACGGGGGTTGTTTTTTCGCGCTCATGCTTCATCTACATACTCGTCCGTCTCCTTCTCCGCTTGCTTCCGGTGGGCGATCCGGCTGCTTGCCGCCGCCGCGACGGCGCCGACGATGTCGTCGAGGAACGTGTGGACGTCTTTGCCGTTTTTCTCGTTCAACCGTTTCAGAATGCCCGGCTTCATCTTGTCGATATATCCGAAGTTGGTGTATCCGATGCTTCCGTATACGTTGACGATGGACAGCGACAGTACTTCGTCGCATCCGTACAGCCCTTCGTCGTTCAGGACGATATCCTGCAAAGGCGCAAACAGCTTGCCTTCCTCCGCCAATACGTCCAGCTGGATTCCCGTCAAAACCGCGTTCTGGACTTCCCGCTTGGAAAGCACCCGCTCGACGGAATCCATGCACTCCTCCATCGTCAGGCCGGGATAGTACTCTTTCTGCAGGAACATGACCAGCTCCCCGATTTCCCTCTTGTCGACTCCCCGCCGGCGAAGCCAATGCTCCGTAGCTTCCGCAACGCTGCGGCTGTTCAGGCTGTAATCCATGATGCATCCTCCGTTTCGTCACATCGTATCTCATTCATTGTTGCCAAAACCGTCCTTTTTCAACATGAATTCATGGAGAAAGTTTGCGAGGCTCATGGACAAATTCGGTCGGAAGAAAACCGATTCCGTTGTTATAAAACGGCGAAGGGCTCGTATACATAATAGTACAAGATAAGAAGAGGAGGATTCCCAATGAGACTGACGAAGTGGACCAAATGGGCTGCGATCGCGGGGGTTACCGTCCTGCTGACGTCCGGATGCTCGGTGCTGAAATCGAAGGAAAGCCAGGAAATCGATCCGCCGCAAAACGTAGCGGGCACGAACGGGAAGACGGGCGAGGCTGTTCCGACCAGCGCTCAAGTTCAGCAAGGCATACAGGTCACCATGTATATGAAAGATATAAACAACTATGTCGCTCCGGTAACGGTGCATATTCCGAAAACGGACGCCGTCGCCCGCACTACGCTGGAATATATGGTGGAGGACGGCGCGGCGAAAACATTGCTGCCGGCAGGCTTCAAAGGACTGCTTCCGAAAGGGACGACCGTCAAAGGACTTGACATCAACAAAGACAAAAAGGTTGCGACCGTCGATTTTTCCAAAGAATTCAATAACTACTCCGCCGCCGATGAGCGCAAAATATTGGAAGCCGTCACGTGGACTTTGACCGGATTTCCGAACGTGAACGAAGTGCGGATCTGGGTTGAGGGCAAAGAGCTGAAGGAGATGCCGAAAGGCCGCCTGCCGATCGTCGGGGCGCTTAGCCGGGCGATGGGAATCAATCTGGAGCGGGCGGAAGGCGCCGATTACGGGCAGACTACGCCGGTTACGCTATACTTCCTCGGTCAATCGGACGGCAGCAACTCGTATTACGTGCCTATCACCCGAATGGTGAAGCGTACGGAAGATAAAGCCAAAGCGACGATCGAGCAGCTGATCGCCGGCCCGATGCGGAACAATTTGTTCTCGGTTATGCAATCTACGGTTGACGTACCGAAGATCGATTCGGCGAACGGCATAATTACGGTCAACTTTACGGATACTTTGCTCGGTCCGGACCGCAAAGCTCCCGGAGAGGCGCTGCAGTCGATCGTCCTGTCTTTGACTGAGATCGCCGGCGACTCGAAGGTGCAGATTATGGTCAACAACGATGTCAAAGTGACTTCCACCGATAATCAGAGCTACAGCA
Organism: Paenibacillus mesophilus; assembly: GCF_005938385.1. Lineage (GTDB taxonomy): Bacteria > Bacillota > Bacilli > Paenibacillales > NBRC-103111 > Paenibacillus_AB > Paenibacillus_AB mesophilus. The sequence continues at coordinate 507,789 of NZ_VCRA01000001.1, read as the reverse complement.
AGCCGGTATCCCGTCCGACCAATGTCAACGCGATAAAAATGTAAATCCGTTGTGCCGTCGAAGTCATTCGGGCATATTTGGAAGAAGAAATGTATGACCGGAAGCGATGCTGTCAGAGCGGACCCGTTCCGCCGGATAAGCATCGCTTTCCGGTTGTAAACTTTAACAGCCGGGTTTGCGGTTTCTTTTCGATCCGGTGTTTGGTAAAATGAGGTAGGCTATATTCGGCAAACAACAGACGGGGGTGCCAGCATGAGAACCGACGGCAGACGATACGACGAAACGAGGGCGGTTACGATTACGCCCCATTATATCAAGCATGCGGAAGGCTCCGTACTCATCGAGGTAGGCGACACGAAGGTGATCTGCACCGCCTCGATCGAGGAGAGGGTGCCTCCTTTCATGAAAGGGCAAGGACGGGGCTGGATAACGGCCGAATATTCGATGCTGCCGCGGGCCACCCAGGTGCGCAACCAGCGGGAAGCGGCCAAAGGAAAAGTAGGCGGCCGGACGATGGAAATCCAGCGGCTGATCGGACGCGCGCTGCGCTCGGTCGTCAACCTGGAAGCGCTTGGAGAACGGACGATTACGCTCGATTGTGATGTGATCCAGGCCGACGGAGGCACGCGCACTACGTCGATTACGGGGTCCTTTATCGCGTTATGCTTCGCGGTCAACAAGCTGATGCGCGACCAGAAGCTGAGCAAATCGCCGATTACCGATTATTTGGCTTCCGTCAGCGTCGGTGTCGTCAAAAATCAAGTATGCCTCGACCTCAATTACGAGGAAGATTCGCAGGCCAAGGTCGATATGAACGTCGTCATGACCGGGCAAGGGAAGTTCGTCGAGGTGCAGGGGACGGGGGAAGAGTCGCCGTTTACCCGCGAGGAGCTTAACGAGCTGCTGGCGGCGGCCGAGACTGGTATTCAATCGATGATCGGAAAGCAGAAGGAAACGCTCGGTCCGTTGACAGCTGTAGTGGGGGTCGGTACCGATGCCGCTAACGCCAGAAAATAAGGAGCTTGTCATCGCCACCCGTAACGCGGGCAAAGCCCGCGAGTTTGCGTCGCTGTTCGAGCCGCTCGGTATCACGGTGCGCAGCCTGAACGATTATCCGGATATTCCGGATATCGTGGAGGATGGCGAGACGTTCGCCGCCAATGCGCTCATTAAGGCGAAGACGGTAGCGGAGCGGCTCGGGGTACCCGCGCTTGCCGACGATTCCGGTTTGTGCGTCGATGCACTGGACGGGCGTCCCGGCGTCTACTCCGCGAGATTCGCCGGAGCCGGGGCCAAGGATGCCGACAACAATGCGAAGCTGCTGAGCGAGCTGGATCTTCTTGTAAAGGCTGGACGCATTGCTGCCGAACCGGCGTTTGCCGACGGCCGGGAAGTCCGACTGCTGAGCAAAGCCCGGTTCGTGTGCGCGTTGGCTCTGTATGATCCGAAGTCGCATCCCGTGCAGGTGGAAGGGTATTGCGAGGGAGTCGTCATCGATACGCCTATCGGCGCAAACGGCTTCGGCTATGATCCGCTGTTCTATATTCCCGAATTCGGCCAGACGATGGCCGAGCTGCCGATGGAGCGCAAAAATGCGCTCAGCCACCGAGCGCGTGCACTGCACAAGCTGGAGGAGCTGCTCCGCGATTCCGGCGTCCGATTGGAAAGGTGAATGAGCGATGATGTGGCAAACTCTGTTGTCCGGCGATCGGATCGAGGTAAGATACGACAAGAGCGACAAGACGGCGATGCTTGAAGTGAACGACGGAGGTCTCGTTCCGTCATATATGACGCTCCGGCTGGATGCGGCCGAGTTGGACGAGCTGCTTGCGGCGCTTCGGGAAGCGCGGCGTCTTATGGAGACGTGAATATGCAGCGCATAAATGGATCAAAAACCCGAGGCAGAAGCCTCGGGTTTTTGCCATGCCTATACACAACCTATCTATTAACGGAGCTATATTCCGCTAAATCGGATATATCACAGCAGTTCACGTAAATAACGGAACTGAAATGCGCTATATGACTGATTTTTGCTTCACAAAAGGAAAAGTAGCCGAATACCGGAATACAGTTCCGCTATTTTAGCATCATGCTCGTTGAAGCGCCCGATAACGGAATTCAGTTCCGTTAGCAAACGATGCTAACGGATCGAAACCTTGTACTCTCTAAGCCACGCATCCATTTGACCGATATAGGCGAACAGCTGCGGACCGGACATGAGCTGTCCGAACCAAGGCAAATCCATCGTGGTCGACTCCGGAGAGACGAGCCGGCGGAGATAATTCGCATCGAGGAATTGCAGCACGGGCGATGAGCTGTCGTCCAGAATGCGCTGCACCCACGCGCGGGTCGCGGCCAAATAGTTCGGATTGTGCGTTTTCGGATACGGGCTTTTTTTGCGGGTCAGCACGTCTTCGGGCAGCAGGTCTTTCAGCGCCTTGCGCAAAATGCCTTTCTCCCGGTCGCCGGCCGTCTTGATTTCCCAAGGAACGTTCCATACGTATTCGACCAGCCTATGATCGCAGTATGGGACGCGGACTTCCAAGCCTACGGCCATGCTCATTCTGTCTTTCCGGTCGAGCAGCGTCGGCATGAAGCGGGTAATGTTCAAATACGACATCTCGCGCATGCGGCGAACCGTTCCGGTTTCGCCCGGCAAGTACGGCACCTCTTCCAACGCTTGGCGGTACCGTTCGTCCAAATAGTCGCGGGGCCGCAGCCAGTCCGCGGTATCCTTGTTCAGCAAATCGGTGCGGATCCCCGCGGATAACGACCAAGGGAACGTATCGGCGTTCAACGATTCTTCGCGGTGAAACCAAGGATAGCCGCCGAATATTTCGTCGGCCGCTTCGCCGGATAAGGCTACGGTGGCCCCTTTCTTGATTTCGCGGCAAAACAAGTACAGGGAGCCGTCCACATCGGCCATGCCGGGCATATCGCGCGCCCGCATCGCGTCGAGCAGCGAATCGACGAGCTCCGGCGTGTCGAAGGAAATGTTATGGTGCCGGGTGCCGAGAACGTCGACCATCCTTTGGATCCAAGGGGCGTCCGAGTTCGGCTGAAATACGTTCGCCTTGAAATGCTTGTCGTTGTCGACATAGTCGACGGAGTACGTATCGATGATGCCCTGGCCGGTCCGGTTGTAATACTGTACCGCGATTGCCGTCAAGGCGCTGGAATCGAGACCTCCCGACAATAGCGTGCAGACCGGAACGTCGGAGATCAATTGCCGCTCCACCGTATCGAGCAGCAGCTCGCGTATTCGGGCGGCCGTAGCTTCAACGTCTTCCTCGTGCGGCCTGCTTTCCAGCTTCCAGTACGTGCGGATCGACACACCGGAGGTGTCGACGATCATGAAATGCCCGGGCTTCAATTCGGCAAAATGCTTATATACACCATGCCCCGGTGTCCGGGCCGGCCCGATGACGAACAGTTCGGCCATCCCTTCGCGGTCGATTTCCGCCGGAAAGCCGGGATGGGCGAGAATCGCTTTCGGCTCGGAGCCGAATGCGAAAAGGCCGCCCCGTTCCGCATAGAAGAGCGGTTTGACGCCGAGCCGGTCTCTGGCCAGAAACAGCGACTGCTCTTCGCTATTCCACACCGCGAAGGCGAATATGCCGTTCAGCCGGTCCAGACAGGCGCGGCCCCATTCGATGTAGGAGACGAGCAGCACCTCCGTATCGCAGTTTGTCGAGAACGAATAGCCTCTTTGCTCGAGCTCCCTTCTCAATTCGGGCGCATTATACAGCTCCCCGTTATAAACGATCGTGTAGTCGGCGTCGTTCTTCGTCCGCGTCATCGGCTGCGCCCCGTTCGCCGGATCCATGACGCTCAATCTGCGATGTCCGAGCGCGCAATGCCGGGAAAGCCAAGTACCGGACGCATCCGGGCCGCGGAGCGCCATCGTTTCGGTCATATCGACGAGCACGGATGCTTGCCCCGTCAAGTCGTTCCGCCAGTCGATCCATCCCGTTATTCCGCACATCCCACCTCATCCTCCCGCAAGTCAAAATCTCGTTGCCGGACAAGTTCCGGCCGATTCGGCCATTCTTATCCGGAACCCAAAAAAAACGTCTTTCGACGTCAGATCAGATGCTCGAAACGGATACTTAAGGGTATGCGGCGTCGACGGGTTTCATGTCTGTCCGCGGCAGATGTCGCACGAACACGAAAATACGCTGCGGCTTGCAGTCCGTCCCGAGACGGGAGGATTTTAATGGAATACGGAAAAAAGGCGCAAACTGGTAGTATAATCTTGCGCTCGAGGAGTGGTATTTTGGGCAGCGTCATCCGCTTTTCCCTCAACAACAAGTTTGCCATCCTGATTTTGACTCTGATCGTGACCGCCGCCGGCATGTTGGCGGGACTGCGCATGAAGAAGGAGACGATTCCGAATATCGACGTCCCGTTTCTAACCGTAACGGCCGTACTGCCGGGGGCCGCGCCTCAGGAGGTGTCGGATAAGCTCAGCGGACCTTTGGAGCAAAGGATCCGGAACTTGAACGGAGTCAGTACGGTTACCTCCACTTCGATGGAGAACGCCTCCTCGATATTCGTGGAATACCGCTACGGGACGAAGATGGACGATGCCGAGAACGAATTGCGTCAAGCGCTCGCTTCGTTCGTCAAGCCGAAAGGCGTGCAGGAGGTGAACGTTTCCAAAATCAGCTTGAACGATTTCCCCGTCATCTCGCTAAGCATATCCGGACAAAATTGGAAGCTGGACGAGCTCACGAAGCTTGTGGAGCAGCAGTTCAAAGCTTCGCTCGAAAGCGTCGACGGAGCGGGTAAAGTCGCGATATCCGGCCAATTCGTCCAGGAAGTGCAACTCGCCTTCGACCGCGGCAAGATGAATTCGCTGTCCATCAGCGAAGATACGGTCAAGGGGATCATCCAAGCATCGGCGGTCAAAGTGCCGCTCGGTTTGTTCGAGATGGAAAACGCTGAGAAAACGATCGTCGTAGACGGCAATGTTACGACGTTGGACGATCTGAAAAACCTGGTTATCCCTGCAGTCCCCGCCATCTCGGGCAATCCGGCCGTCACGGGCGGCGCTGCCGCCGGACCGGTTGCTCCGCCCGCGGGGTCAGCTGGGATTCCCACCGTAAGACTGGCCGATATCGCGGATGTAAAGCTCGTGGGCAAGGCCGAGTCGATTTCCCGCACGAACGGCAACGTGTCGATCGGCATCAACGTGACCAAAACGCAAGAGGCGAATACGGTCGACGTGGTGAACGGGGTCAAGCGGAAGGCCGAGCAATTCGAGCGCGACCATCCGGGCGTCCAGGCGCTCGTCATGCTCGATCAAGGACTGCCGATCGAGGAATCGATCCGCACGATGCTCGATAAAGCGCTGTTCGGCGCTCTTTTCGCCGTCATCGTCATCATGCTGTTCCTGCGCAACGTCCGGACGACGCTCATATCGGTCGTCTCGATTCCGCTGTCTCTGCTCATCGCGTTTGCAGTGCTGCAGCAGACCGGGATTACGCTCAATGTGATGACGCTCGGAGCGATGACGGTTGCAATCGGAAGGGTCGTAGACGATTCCATCGTCGTCATCGAGAACAACTACAGGAGAATGGGGCTCGGCACGGAACAGCTGTCCGGCAAGGCGCTCGTACTGGATGCAACGAAAGAGATGTTCATCCCGATCTTATCGTCTACGCTCGTGACGATCGCCGTATTCGTTCCGCTCGGCACCGTCAGCGGTCCGATCGGCCAATTGTTCATGCCGTTCGCGCTGACGATGGTTTATGCGCTGCTCGCTTCTTTGCTGGTCGCTGTGACGGTTGTCCCGGCGCTAGCCCATTATATGTTCCGGAGGCGGTCGAGAAGAGGCAGACGCAGACGCGAGGACGAGCCGGGTGCGATCGCCCGGTTTTACCGCCGTGCGCTGCTCGGAGCGCTGAACCATAGGGCGTTGACGTCAGCCGCCGCGGTAATTCTGCTAGTCGCAAGCTTCGGACTTGCCGGACTTGTCGGCGTGAGCTTCCTGCCGGAGGAAGAGCAGAAATATGCGATGATCACCTACACCCCGGGTCCCGGTAAACGGATCGCCGACGTCGAAGCCGCCGCTCTGGAGGCGGAGAAGGTTATCCTGAACCGCCAAGGGGTTACGAACCTGCAATACTCGGTTGGCGGACAAAATCCGATGAGCTTCGGTTCGAACAAGTCGGCCCTGTTTTACGTCCAATACGAGAATAAAACGAAGTCGTTCAAGCAGGAGAAAGAAGCGTTGGTCGCGGAGCTTGCGAAGCTGGATGCTTCCGGGAAATGGGGCGAGATGGAGTTCGCCGGGGGAGGCGGCTTTGGAGGAAACAAGCTTAGCCTTACCGTATACGGAGATTCGCTGGAACAGATCAAGCCTGCCGTAGAACGGATCCGGGACGAATTGCGGAAGGAAGGCTCCTTCGAAAAGGTCGAGTCCAGCCTATCCCAAACGTACGAGCAGTATTCGATCATAGCCGATCAGCGGAAGCTGGCCAAGCTTGGCCTCACCGCCGGACAAATCGCCATGCGGCTTAGTCCCGTTCGCGAACGGCCGGTGCTGACCGAAGTGATGGTAGACAACAAGGCTTACAACGTATACGAGAATATCGGGCAGAAGCAGTTCGCCACGATTGCCGATATCGAGAATGCGTCCGTCTCTTCTCCGCTCGGCTTCGAGGTACCGGTGAAAGAGGTCGCGACGATAAAGAAAGGGACGTCCCCCAATACGATCACGCATAAAGACGGGCGTCTGTATGTGGAAGTGACGGCGAACATTACCGCCAAAGACGTCGGCAAAGCATCGGACAGCGCGCAAAGCCTGGTCGGATCGCTCGGACTGCCGGAAGGCATCGAGGTCGATTACGGGGGCGTTACGAAACAAATCGACGAAACGTTTACCCAGCTCGGGCTAGCTATGGCCGCTGCCGTCGCGATCGTCTACTTGCTTCTGGTCATTACGTTCGGAGGCGCTTTGACACCATTCGCGATTTTGTTCTCGCTGCCCTTTACGGTAATCGGGGGTTTGGTCGCCTTGTATTTGGCCGGCGAAACGATCAGCGCGTCGGCAATGATGGGGGCTCTCATGCTCATCGGAATCGTCGTCACGAATGCGATCGTGCTGCTCGACCGGGTGCTGCATATGGAGAGGGACGGCATGAGTACGCGGGAAGCGCTGCTTGAAGCAGGCACGACCCGGCTGAGGCCGATCCTGATGACCGCACTCGCCACGGTAGGCGCTCTGCTCCCTTTGGCGCTCGGCTTCGAGAGTACGAGCGGCAGTTTGATTTCCAAGGGGCTCGGCGTAACCGTAATCGGCGGGTTGATCAGCTCGACCGTGTTGACGCTGTTCATCGTTCCGGTCGTATACGAGTTTTTGGCCAAATTCCGCGGCCGGCCTTTGCGTGAGACCGGGTCGGATCCAGTCGGTTGAACGTGCCCGAATCAGCGGCAAAATGCAACGAAAACTCCCCCGTATGCGTACTACTTGTGAGGGAGGGATCGACCGATGTTTTCTATGGAAGAGAAGGAATATATGCTGAAGCTGCTGGCCAAGGAGAAGCGAAGAGGCTGGTTCGGTATCCGGAAGACGCCGGCCGTGCACGGCAAGCTTCAGCAGAAGCTGGAGCAAATGATCCGCAATGAGCTGGTGAACCGCAAGCATCTATAATTCCAGATACACGACAACCTCCAAGATCACGTTTCGTGGAATTGGAGGTTGCGGTCCGGCGACTGCACCTAGAGTCGTTCGGAATCTCTTTTTTGCTGTGGAGTCAGCAAGCCGTTCAACTCGTAAACATAAGTTCCGTTATCGGCAACGCGCAGCGAGGCGTACCCTTTCTTGCGCAGCTTCTCGAGAATGTCACCCGCTTCTTCCAGACTCAGATTCGATTCGAGCACCACTTCCATCGGCGTTACGAAGCCTTGGTTTCGGGCGGCTACCCGCAGGACGATTTTCTCTGCGCTCTCGCGGGTTTGCGGTTCGGACTGTTTTTGTTCCCGTCTCGCCGACCGGTCTTTGCCGCGGTACCAGATTACGCCGGCGATTATGCCGATAATCAGCAGGATCCAGAAATATTTCGCCAACATTCCCAAGATAGCCAAGACGACGAAAAAGGCGAAAAACACCGTTATGCAGCCTACGCATGAATTCCCCGGAAGTTTCATATTACATTCGACTCCTCTATGTTCCCAAATGCGACAGAGCGATACAACATTATATACGGCAAAAAAAGCATGCCGTTTCGTCGAAACGAATGTTGACATGCGAAAAGGAGCGGGGGGTCCCCGCTCCTTTATCGCCAAATTAATCGCGCAGAAAGATGTTACTTCGCCCCGGCTGCGGTCAACGCCTGCACCATTTCCCGGTAGCCGCGGCTTTGGGCATGCTGCAGGGGAGTGACCCCTTTGCTGTCCGCAAGGTTGACGTTGGCACCGTGTTCGATAAGCAGCTTCACGATGGCCTGATGCTTGCTGCCGCCGTCGCCGAGCAGAACCGCTTCGAGCAGAGCGGTCCAGCCGAGATTGTTGACGTGGTCGATGTTGACGTCGGAGGTCTTCAGAAGCTCCTCCACGATGTCCACATGTCCGCGGTCCGCTGCGGGGATTAATGCGGTTCCCCCGAACCGGTTCGTAATCTTCGTATCGGCTCCGGCCGCGATCGAGGCTTTGACGAAATCGAGCAAGCCTTCGGCTCCGGCATACAGCAGCGGATTGTCCGAACGGTCGTCGCGAATGTTGATGTTGGCGCCTTTCTCGACCAATAGGTTGAAGACGGCCAATTGCTTCGTGTGTACGGCGATCATCGCGGACGTTCGGCCTCTCTCGTCCGTGGCGTCGATGTCCGCGCCTTCGGCAAGCAGCTTCGTAATTGCATCCTTGTCGCCTTTATTCACGGCTGTGAGCAGCGCTTCGTTCAATTTGTTCATTTGTTGTTTTACCGATCGGGTTGCTTGCTGCTCTTCGTTATTCAGCAAAGTGCCGAAATTCGGTTGGCAGCCGGACATAACCAAGGCCAGCGTTAACGCGAGAAGACGCAGCATAGCGAACCAGCACCTTTCCGGTATGATTGTTAGGTTTCGGTGTTATTTCACGGTCAAAGTAACTTGGGAAGGAATAGCCCACGCTCCAACCGGCGCTACTTTGTAGGTCGTACCTGCGGCCAGCTTGCCGTTTTGTTGAATGTCGAACACGCCTACCGCGCTTTTGCGGCTGGAGTATTTATAGGTCGCAATCAGCTTTTCGCCGTTAGGTCCCGTCAGCTCCACGCTGCGGCCGGAGAACAGCTCGTCGCCCGGATCTTGAGTTAGCGAGACGTTGATTGAAGCATCTCCTGCGACTTCCGCGCCTGCCAGCTGAAGCGGAGCGATTTCTTTGGCCGTAAACTTCGGGTTCGCGATATTAGCCCAGTCGGACGTTACCGTATAGGTGACTCCCGGAGTCAGCGTTTGCCCTTCCGGCAGGCGGAACTTCGGCTCCTGTTTGCCGTCGGTGGATTGCGTAAACGGCACGTATTTCGCCACGATCGGCTGGCCGCTTTCCGGCGTAATCGTTACTTGTCTAGCTTGCATGGAAGAAATGACCTGGTACGTTTTACCGTCTGCGCTGTTGTTATCGTCGGTCACGAATGCATTGGCGCCGCGGCCCCCGCTGTAAGCCGAAATAATGTAGCCGTAGTCCACGACCCCGTTCGCTTTCAAAGCTTCAAGCTCGAACGTATCGTTCGTGACTTGGCTGGAGGCGGTCATATCGAGCTTCGTCGCGTTGCCTGCGAAAGTAACCGCCTGTTCGCCTCTATAGGTCAAGCTGTAAGTCGTACCCGCTTTCTGAACCGAAGTCGGTACGATGTAGGTAGCGGTCGAGCCCGTTTTCAGGCGCGGCATATTGGTTAAAGTCAAGCCTTCGTTGAAGGCGAAGTCCGCTTTCGCTTTGTCGAACAGCTCGTTCGCCGAAGTGAGAGGAGCGTCGAACGTTACGATGAGCGTGATGGCGTTCAAAGATTTGATGCTCGTGATTTTGGCGTTTTCCGAAGGAATCGCTTTATGGGCTGCGCCGAGCAAGTATGCCGCTTCGCCGCGTGTCGCGGATTGAGTAGCGGTGTAATATTTGTCCATCCAGTAATTTACCGATTTGACGTCGCGCTTGAGCGCTTTGGCTACGACTTGGACGAGCTCGGCATCGGTTACGGGAGCTTGAGGATTGAACTTGCCGTTGTCGGCTTCCATGATGCCCATTCCGACGATTTCGGAAGCGTATGCGGAATACCAAGCGTTCGGATCTACGTCGGCGAGCGTGGCCGGTTTTTCGGCTTTGCCGTGCAAACCGAAGGTCAGCGCGACCATTTTCGCAAGCTCCGCCCGGTTAATCGGATTGTTCTCACGGATCGATTGGTCTTCATAGCCGTGCAGTACACCGAGTCGGAGCAGTTCATTGACAGCCGCCCGGATGTCCTGATCGATTACTTGATTAACGGCTGCCGCCGCCGTCGGATTCGTTTCGGCCGCCTGTACGTTCAATACCGCGAATGGCAAGGATGTTGCACCTACTGCCGCCGCTACGATCATTGCCGCTACTTTATTGGAAACCTTCTTCATAAGAGATGTCCTCCTCATTAGGTAGTAGATGTTGTTGCCTACACCCGTAATGATAGAGGACATAGCTAAACGGCCGAGAAACGGACTATAAACGGCATATTAAATAGTTCTTAACAAATTATTAAATCGGTGCTTCACACCGTAAACCGGTACCCGGCGCCCCATACCGTCTCGATATATTGCGGATTTGACGGGTCGGCTTCGATTTTTTCCCGCAGTCTGCGAATATGGACCGTCACCGTCGCGATATCGCCGTTCGAATCCATCCCCCATATACGCTCGAACAGATCGTCCTTGCTGAACACCCGGTTCGGGTTGCTGGCCAGAAACTCAAGCAGCCCAAACTCCCGCGACGTAAACACAACCTCCTTATTGCGCACGAACACTCTGCGCGACGCTTTGTCGATAGCAAGCCCCCTAATCTGGATCACGTCCTTCGGCGGCGCCTCCTGCTTCCCGAGCAGGCGCTCGTACCGGGTCAGATGCGCCTTCGCCCTTGCGACGATTTCGCTCGGACTGAACGGCTTCGTAATATAGTCGTCCGCACCGAGATTGAAGGCGCGGATTTTATCGATCTCTTCTTTCTTGGCGGAGATGATCAGGATCGGAACTTCCTTGGCCTCCCGGATTTGGCGGCATATTTCGAAGCCGTCGATGCCGGGCAACTGCAGGTCGAGGATGATAAGATTGTAATCGTCGCGCAGGGCGAGCTGCAGCCCTTCTTTGCCGGTATGGCACAAGTCTACGGAGAAGCCGTTAAGCTCGAAATAGTCCCGCTCCAGCTGAGCGATCGTCGTCTCGTCTTCGATGATCAGTATTCGGGTCATGCGGATCGGTCCCTCCCCGGATTCGTCGTTCGTTTTAACGTAAAAAATACGCTGGTGCCGACTCCAAGCTCGCTCTTCACCCAGATCGACCCGCCGTGCCCTTCGATAATTTGCCTGGCGATGGCGAGCCCGAGCCCGCTGCCGCCGGTCGATGAATTGCGCGAAGGCTCGGCTCGATAAAATCGTTCGAAGATATGGGGAACGGCTTCCTCCGGAATGCCCGTCCCGTTGTCCCTGAATTCGACCGTGACCCATTCGGGGTCGGCTTGAAGCGAGACGGTCAGCTGCTTATCGTCTTTATCCATATATTTCAGCGAGTTGCCGATAATGTTCAGTACGGTGCGCTTCAGCTTCTCCAAGTCGGCGATAACTTCGAATTTGCCTCCCGCTTGGTCGTCCCAATCGATGCTGATCCCTTTGTCCTCGAACGTATAACGCAGTTCATCGATGCAGTCGTCGAGAAAGCTCGCGATATCGACGTGCTCCATCGAGAATTTCACCTGCTTCAAATCCAGCTTGGAGTACAAAAACAGTTCGTCCACCAATTTATCCAAGTCGACGGCTTTCGTGTAAATGATGTCGACGTACTTGTCCATCTTCTCCGGCGTGTCCGCCACGCCGTCACGGATTCCTTCGATGTAGCCTTTGATGCTCGTGATCGGAGTCCGCAAATCGTGGGAAATGTTAGAAATCAATTCTTTGCGGCTCTCCTCGTCTTGGAGGCGGAGGTCGACCGATTGCTGAAGCCGCTGTCTCATATTCTCGAACGCTTCGTTCAGCTGCCCGATCTCGTCCTTCGAATGTAGGTCCAGCTTGAATTGAAGGTTGCCTTCCTTGATGCGCTCGGCCGAATCCCTCAGCAGATGGAGCGGTTTGACGACGCTTCGAGTAATCCAGCGATACAGCAGCAAATTCGCTATGACCAGTACTCCGATCAGAATAAAGGAAAGGGTGGGCAGCAGCTTGCGCGACAGCTCCGCGAACGGACTGCGTTCCCGGATGACGAAGACGCCCCCTTTGGCGCCGTCCGTAAATTTGAAATCGAATTTGGCGTAAGCGTAAAACCGTTCCCCTATGTTGAATGTGTTGCGAATCTGGCTGTTGTCCATATCGTAAGGGGGCAGCGCGTTCTCCAGCTCGGGCTGCTTGAATGTTAACGACTCGAATACTTGATTGCTCTCCCTTCGGACATACAGCCCCGCTCTAACGGTGCGGAGCTTGAAGTCGTAATCGCTCAGCAGCTTTTTGTCCAGCAGCGAATCCGGCTCGTTTTTGGCCAAATATTTCAATTCCAGAAAGATCGACTCTTCCTGCTCGGTCAGCGGATTCAATCGGTAATGAACTTTATAAAACTCCCTGAAGCTGCGTATATCCCCGGTCGATGCGATCGTGAACAGTCCGGCGCCCAACGCGAACATGAGCAGGCTGATGACAAGCATGCCCGTATAAGACAGCAGCAATTTGATTCGTATAGACATGTTCCTCACCCCCATGCATGTTAATTATATACTAGCAGATGGAGCGGCAAACATAGAAGAGTCAAGATGATGGCCGTAGCTATGCCCAACAAAAAAACCGCGTGCAATATGCTCGCGGGGGATAACTTTCTTAATGAACGTTTTTATTTCCTAAGCGGGGATTACGCTTCGAATCCGCCTATCGCTCTAGGAGCCATCGCTCCCCAAAATTTGCTCACCCGCTCTTCAAGCTCCTCCTCGCTAAGCCCGAGGTCGACATTTTTAATCGCCTCTAGCTCTTCGTCTGATAACTGGAAACCGGCGGCTAGGGCGGCTTCTTCCGGATTTTCGATCAGTTGTTGTCGGAATTGCTCATCTTTCATGGCATGGGCGACTAGCTTTGCCAAGTCTAGAACTGCCATAAGAAACCCTCCTTAATAGTTGGTCGAAACGCAATAAGCTTATAAAACCGGGCTTACAGGAAACTTACAAATAAATATTGTCGGGGGTTCTCATCCCCCGGAACGCAAAAAAAGTCACAGCCCAGAGGCTGTAACTTTTTTTCCTACCGTCCCGGAAGGGATACGCTTCGCCGAATCGGCACGGAACTGTGCCGTTCGGAAAGCTCGCGACTGCGAAGCGGATGCTAACGAAGCGTCGCTCTGACGCCCCCCTTGTCGGGGGTTCTCATCCCCCGGAACGCAAAAAAAAGTCACAGCCCAGAGGCTGTAACTTTTTTTCCTACCGTCCCGGAAGGGATTCGAACCCCCGACCGTGCGCTTAGAAGGCGCATGCTCTATCCAACTGAGCTACCGGGACATTTTTGCGATACGCTGACCATTATAACATCGTGCCGAGAGCAAATGCAATTCTTTTTAATTTATTGTTTTTTTCAAACTATTAACGCATTTTCAGAGGCGAATGCCACTGTCGGGCAACCGGGTTTGTCGAATAATGTAAAGTAAACCAGAAAGGGCAGGTGACAGAAATGGCCAAAGGATTTGACTGTTCGACCCCGTTGACGGCTGCGACAGCGGCTGCATTCAAATCCGACGGGTATGAATTCGTTTGCCGGTATTTGGTGCCGTCAGGCTGGAAAAGTCTGACATTGGAAGAAGCGGAGTTAATCAGTGCAAGCGAATTGCAAATTGTCTCGGTGTTCGAGACGACGGCGGACCGGGCGTTAGGCGGGCGTGCGGCCGGATTGCAGGATGGAGCCACTGCCGTTCAGGTGGCGGCTCAACTGGGTCAGCCCGAAGGCTCGGCGATTTATTATGCCGTCGATTTCGAAGCGACAGCGGAGCAGATGCAAACTGTTATTGAATATATTCAGGCCGCCGGCGAGGCATCTCCCGGCTTTCTGACCGGCGTATACGGATCGTATGCAGTCATAGAAGCCGTGAAGGCGGCGGGCGCATGCACGCACTTTTGGCAAACTTACGCTTGGAGCTACGGCGCCATAGCCGACTCGATTCATTTATTCCAATATGAGAATGACATCATGGTTAACGGAATTGCCATCGACCGCAATGAATCGTATGGCAACGAAGGCTGGTGGATCAAGGGGCAATCTACTCCGGGGGAGGATGACGTCATGCAATTGGAACAGTGGCAGTGGAAAATGCTGGGTGACTCGTTGGACGGCTTGTACCATAAAGGTCTGATCGGCGATTATACGTGGGCGGAGAAAGCTTATAAAGGCGAACTGAAGCAATCGGAGCTCGCATGGCTGAATACGATCATATGCGCCAGACAAAACGGCGTTGAGGTATAGCCTAAGGCTTCACGTAAGAGGATAACTCAGATTAAACAATCCCCGTCGGCTTCATTAGCTGGCGGGGATTGTTGTATCGTTATTGTGGAACTTTCGGCTCATTCCTTCGTAAAGAACTGGAAGAAACTTATTACTAAAATAAGGTGATTCTTGTATTCCAAGGAAGTTGGATCGAGAGGGAGACAAGAGGTGTGTGCAATTGCCGGGATCTTGAAATTTATCAGGTACTGGGTGGAGGACTAGAAGAACCAAAACAAAAAGAAGAAGCCTTGGTGGACAAGGCTTCTTCTTTTTACTGCATAAGCGGGTGATGGGAATCGAACCCACGCCACCAGCTTGGGAAGCTGGAGTTCTGCCATTGAACTACACCCGCAAATTGGAAAAGGCAAAATTTAATATATCACACGATGGTACTGAATTCAACTATTTTACGTGCATACCAGGGCAATCGCCGTAACGAAAATAACGTACATTTGACTACTATTGGATCTGAAGCTCATCATTTTCCAGAAGATAGTGTACATATGTGCCTTAATTTTGTAAAACGGCTTTCTTTCAAGGTGAATTTCCCTCTCAGGGAACGA
The DNA here is from genome assembly GCF_005938385.1 of Paenibacillus mesophilus. Lineage (GTDB taxonomy): Bacteria > Bacillota > Bacilli > Paenibacillales > NBRC-103111 > Paenibacillus_AB > Paenibacillus_AB mesophilus. The sequence goes on along the minus strand of NZ_VCRA01000001.1, from coordinate 492,567 downwards.
AGTAGCGTTCATTTGAACATAAAACTGTTCGAAATGACGGCAGCTTGGCCGGCATAGCGTACATTTGAACCTTATTTCATTGTCCAAGCGCCATAACATTAGGTTTCCGCCAAGGTTAAAGGGGGATAATAAGCGGGAAAAAAAGTCGACTCTCCGGTAAAATCTGCTACAATGGTATCCGTTGGAACGAATGCGAGACGTATCGAAAGGCGGTGGTTCCGATTTTTTCGTCCAATCCGGACAATGTCATCTTGTTTCCCAAGACGATCGAGTATTACCAGAACGAGTTGACCAAAATGCTGGAGGGGGAGCGGTTTGCCGAGGCGGCGCGGTTGCTCCGGTTTTTGCTGCAATGCCAGAGCGACGATCCGCAATATAAAGAAGAATGGCGGTCGCTGCTCGAATGGCTGACGGCGACGTTTCCGCATTTGGACGCAGACGGGGCGGGGGCCGGAACGGAACATTCGGAACGATCCGAAGAGGATGACGAAGAAGAAACCGAAGGAGAGCTGTTCAAGCGCCATGTGCGCGCCAAAGCGGCCAATGATTCCAAATATACCGAAAAACTGCTCGCCATGCTCGATCCCCGCGCCTCGGCGGAGAAGCAGCTGATGGCGCTGGATCAGCTCGTCCATTTGGACCGCCGCACCGTCGGAGAACCGCTCAAGCTGTGGCTTGAGGAAAGCAGGCTTCATCCGCTCGTGCAGTTCCGCGGTTTGCAGGCGCTCCGGACGCTCGGGGAAACGGGGATGATCGGCATTCGCAAGCTGGGGCAATCCATGACGTTGCCGATCGGCGAGACGCCTTTGCGTTATGAGCAATTTCCCGCAGCCGCCAGAAACGTTCTGGAAAGAACGAGGAAAGCGATGGAATCGAATCAGCCTGGCTTGGCGGAATTAGCCGAGTCGATATGGCGGGATTTCCTGGCATTCCTTTACGGTTCGTCCGTATACGACGAGCTGTCGGCGCTGGACGACACCGGTACCGACGTTTGGGCGGCCGCCCTTCACCATACGGTACAGGAGACGCTGCTCGGCCCCTCCGACGAAAGCGATCTTTCCGCCTCGTACGGCGGGCTCGCGGAAGCGGATCCGAAAGCTTTTCACAAGGCGCTGCAGGTGATCAAGCTATTCGCGACCGTCGCCAATCCCGGAGATATGTGATGTTTCAAGCACAAACTTGAAATGGAGTCGCCTTATGTTATAATATAGTGGTTAAATGGCCATCTGAGAACGTGTGCTGTGGCGACGGAGCCGGGCGTACGTAGGACCGGCAAATTTTTTGGAGGGGAAAGCATAAAATGAAAGCAACCTGGGAAAAAATAGAGAAGAACAAAGTCGTTCTGAACGTGGAGGTCGACGCGGAGCAAGTCGCGACCGCCTTGGACAAAGCTTTCAAGAAAGTAGTCGCGAAAGCGAACATTCCGGGCTTCCGCAAAGGCAAAGTGCCTCGCCAAATTTTCGAAGCGAAATTCGGTGTAGAGAGCTTGTACCAAGACGCTCTGGATATTCTTCTGCCTGAAGTATACGTGAAAGCGGTTGAAGAATCTTCCATCGAGCCTGTGGATCGTCCGGACGTCGAGATCGAACAGTTCGGCAAAGGACAAGCCCTTATTTTTAAAGCGACCGTAATCGTCAAACCGGAAGTTCAGCTCGGCGAGTACAAAGGGCTGGAAGTGGAGCAGAAGGACAACGCCGTAACCGAAGACGAAATCGCGGAAGAGCTGAAGCGTCTGCAGCAGCGTCATGCCGAGCTCGTCGTTCTGGAAGAAGGAACGGCGGAGAACGGCGACATCGCCGTAATCGACTTCGAAGGATTCGTTGACGGCGTTGCGTTCGAAGGCGGCAAAGGCGAGAACCATTCCTTGGAGCTCGGATCCGGCAGCTTCATTCCCGGCTTCGAAGAGCAAGTCGTAGGAATGGCGAAAGGCGAAGAGAAAGACGTTAACGTTACATTCCCGGAAGAATACCACTCCGAAGAGCTGAAAGGCAAAGCGGCCGTATTCAAAGTAACCGTGCGCGACATCAAGCGCAAAAACTTGCCGGAGCTCGACGACGAGTTCGCGAAAGACGTCAGCGAATTCGATACGCTTGACGAGTTCAAGCAAGATATTTCCAAGCGCCTGCAAGAGCGCAAAGAAAAATCGAACGAGCAAGAGCGCGAGTCCGCTTTGGTCGAGAAAGCTGCCGCGAATGCGGAAGTTGAAATCCCTGATGCGATGATTACGACGGAAGTCGATCAAATGTTCAACGATTTCGGCAACCGCCTGAAAATGCAAGGCATGGAGCTGGATATGTATTTGCAATTCACCGGTCAGGACGAAGCTACCGTGAAGCAGCAAATGCGTACCGACGCCGCAAGACGGGTTCGCAATAATCTCGTCATCGAGGCGATCGCGAAAGCGGAGAACATCAGTGCCACCGAAGAGGAAATCAACGAAGAGCTCGAGCGTTTGTCCAATCAATATCAAAGATCGGCGGATGAGCTTCGCGCCATCTTGAGCGCGAACGGCAGCTTGGATTCGCTGCAAACCGATCTGACTACGAGAAAGACGATCGCATTCCTCGTCGAGAACAGCAAAGCGGTGGAAGTAGCCTAAGCATAAATCGATCCGTTCTTACGAAAAGGCACGTTTGCTCCTAAGCGTGCCTTTCGTTTACCCTGCGATCGTGTCCTTGTTTCCGCAGGCGGCAAGGAGCAGCATCGTTTGTGCGTCGCATACATACACTCAAGCAACGGCAAAAATGACATGCGGCCGCAAACGTGGTAGAATGAACCTAAGCTTACTAAAGAAATGAGGGAACGATATGGGCCTGATTCCTATGGTTGTCGAGCAGGAAAGTCGCGGCGAACGTTCGTATGACATCTACTCGCGCCTTCTGAAAGACCGCATCATTTTTTTGGGCAGTGCCATCGATGACGACGTGGCGAATCTGGTAATCGCCCAGCTGTTGTTTCTCGCCGCACAGGATTCCGAGAAAGACATAAGCATTTATATCAATTCGCCCGGGGGCTCGGTTACCGCAGGCTTGGGCATTTACGATACGATGCAGTACATCAAGCCGGACGTTTCCACGATTTGCGTCGGCATGGCGGCCAGTATGGGTTCTCTGCTCCTGACTGCGGGGGCTAAAGGCAAGCGTTTTGCGCTGCCCAACAGCGAAGTGATGATTCACCAGCCGCTTGGCGGCGTAAGAGGACAGGCGGCTGATATTAAAATTCACGCCGACTGGATTTTGAAGACGAAGCACAAGCTGAACGAAATTTACGTGCATCACACCGGTCAAGCGTACGACAAGATCGAGCGGGACACCGACCGGGATAATTTCATGAGTGCCGAGCAGGCTATGGAATATGGGCTGATTGACAAAGTGATCACTCATATTAACCAACAATAGGAGGTGATCCTATGTTTAAATTCAACGACGAAAAAGGACAGCTGAAATGCTCGTTCTGCGGGAAGTCCCAAGACCAGGTTCGCAAGCTGGTAGCCGGTCCGGGCGTTTATATTTGCGACGAATGCATCGAACTTTGCACCGAGATCGTTGAAGAGGAACTGGGCAGCGAAGAAGAGCTGGAGCTGAAAGACGTTCCGAAGCCGAAAGACATTCGCGCCATTCTCGATCAATACGTCATCGGTCAGGAGCAAGCAAAAAAATCGCTCTCCGTGGCGGTTTATAACCATTACAAACGGATCAACTCCCAGAACAAGCTGGAAGACGTCGAGCTGCAGAAGAGCAATATCGCGCTGATCGGTCCGACCGGAAGCGGGAAAACGCTGCTTGCCCAAACGCTTGCCAAAATATTGAACGTACCGTTCGCTATTGCGGACGCGACCTCGCTTACGGAAGCAGGCTATGTCGGCGAAGACGTAGAAAATATTTTGCTTAAGCTGATCCAGGCTGCCGACTACGATGTAGAAAAAGCCGAGAAAGGCATCATTTACATCGACGAAATCGACAAAGTGGCGCGCAAGTCGGAGAACCCTTCCATTACCCGTGACGTATCGGGCGAAGGCGTACAGCAGGCGCTCCTCAAAATATTGGAAGGCACGGTTGCCTCCGTTCCGCCTCAAGGCGGACGCAAGCACCCGCATCAGGAGTTTATCCAGATCGATACGACGAACATTTTGTTTATTTGCGGCGGCGCCTTCGACGGCATCGAGCAAATCATCAAACGCCGTATCGGCAAGAAAGTGATCGGCTTTAGCAGCGAAGGACACAAAACCGACCTGAAGCCGGGCGAATATTTGTCGCTCGTACTGCCGGAGGATTTGTTGAAATTCGGACTCATTCCGGAGTTCGTAGGCCGTCTGCCGGTCGTCTCCACGCTGGAGCCTTTGGATGAGCCTGCATTGGTACGCATTTTGACCGAACCTAAGAACGCGCTCGTCAAACAGTACCAAAAAATGCTCGAGATGGATAACGTGTCTTTGGAGTTTACTCCGGAAGCGCTCGATGCCATCGCCAAAGAAGCGATCAAGCGGAATACGGGAGCCCGGGGATTGCGCGCCATTATCGAAGGCCTCATGCTGGATGTCATGTTCGAAGTGCCATCCCGCGACGACGTTACCAACTGCGTCGTAACGAAGGAAGTCGTCATGGACAAAATTACGCCGGAATTGAAATTGAAGGACGGCAAGTCCGCCCCTGCCAAAAACAAAAAAGAAGAGAGCGCGTAATGCGCCATCACTAAGCTTACCGACTTCCTCCAATCCGTCCGACGCCCCTGCGGGTCCAAGACCGGAGCGGGGGATGTTTGGTATCATGGGAGAGCCGAATATGTACCATCGTACCGAAACGAAACCTGTCCGGGTCGGCAACGTGACTATCGGGGGAAGCAACGAAGTCATCATGCAAAGTATGTGTACGACGAAAACGGCTGACGTCAAAGCGACGGTGGCCGAAATTCTCCGGCTTGAGGAAGCGGGCTGTCAAATCGTACGCGTTACCGTCAACAATAAAGAAGCGGCGGATGCGATCAAAGACATAAAAAAGCAGATTCATATCCCGCTTGTGGCGGACATCCATTTCGACCATCGGCTGGCGCTGGCCGCGATTGAGAACGGCATCGACAAGGTGCGGATCAATCCGGGCAACATCGGCCGCAGGGAAAAAGTGGAGGCGGTCGTTAAAGCTTGCAAGGAGCGTGGGATTCCGATCCGGATCGGCGTCAATGCCGGCTCGCTCGAGAAGCATTTATTGGACAAGTACGGATATCCGACGCCGGAAGCGATGGTAGAGAGCGCTTTGTTCCACATCGGCATTCTCGAGGAGTTGGATTTTCACGATATCATCGTTTCGCTGAAAGCGTCCGATGTGCCTATGGCGATCGCAGCTTATACGAAAGCCGCGGCGGCATTCAAATATCCGCTTCATCTGGGGATAACGGAAGCCGGCACCTTGTTCTCGGGAACCGTCAAAAGCGCGGCGGGACTCGGCACGCTGCTTCATATGGGCATCGGCTCCACGATCCGGATCTCGCTCAGCGCTGACCCGGTGGAAGAAATCAAAGTGGCGCGCGAGCTGCTGAAAACGTTCGGGCTTATTACGAATGCGGCGACGCTCGTTTCGTGCCCGACGTGCGGCAGGCTCGATATCGACCTGTTCTCTGTAGCGAATGAGGTAGAGCAATATATCGAGAAGCTGAAAGTGCCGATTAAAGTATCGGTACTCGGCTGCGCCGTCAACGGCCCCGGGGAAGCGAAAGAGGCGGATATCGGAATCGCTGGGGCAAGAGGCGAAGGAATGCTGTTCCGGTACGGGGAAATGATCCGCAAAGTACCGGAAGCGGAGCTTGTATCCGAATTGAAGAAAGAAATCGACAATATCGTCACCGAATTCGAGCGTACCGGAACGATCCCGGGGCGCCGCCACTAGTTATTCGACATGAAAAAAGAATAAATAATCCAGAACGGCGGAGGCGAGAGCCTCCGTTATTTTGTTTTGGCCGGCGGCTTCCGATAACATCTTCCGGTCGGACGGGTTGCTGATGTAGCCCATCTCCACAATGATCGCCGGAGTCCGCGAACGATTCAGCAAGTAGAACGTATCTCCGACATAAGGGACCGAAGACGTCCTGTACAGGGCGTTCAGCCGGTTCGTAAACAGATGTGCCGCGATAAAGCTCGGCTGATTGAATTGGTACAGCACGCCCGGCCCTCTCGCCGACGATTTTTTGGCCCAGTTCGTATGAAGACTGACGGTCAGCTTCGGCTTCAGCACGTCGACCAGCAGCTTGCGCTGGGCCAAATCCCGCAGATGCCGGGAACGGGAACGAAGCCAGTCGTTATCGTCGCTCGGTGCGTAATCGTGGGATCGGTTCAATGCGACGCAAACGCCCAATTGGCGAAGCCTGTCATAAAGCATTTTGCCTACTATGAGATTCAGATGCTTCTCCAGCAAATCCCCGTGCGATGTCCCTCCATCTATTCCGCCATGTCCGACGTCGATGAGCACGTCGACCGTTGAAACGGGCGAAGGCGAATGGTCCGCATAAGCCTCGCCAGTTGACAGCAGCATGAAAGACAGCGTCAGGAGTGCAAGGCAAACGGTTTTGCAGCGATTCATTCGAGATCCTCCCGGAATTGTGACTTTATTTGCAAAAGTGCCCGAAGGCACGGATTTTTTTCGAACACATGGGGGTTCCCCAAAAGTACTTGGAATTCGCATCGAAGACTGGCTCCACTTTTGGGGGGATGTTTTCCGGGGTCCCCGAAAAGTACCCGGAATATGCTCCAACGCTTCGCTTCACTTTTTGGGTTACATGGGGGCTCCCCCAAAAGTACTTGGAATTCGCATCGAAAGGCCGGCTCCACTTTTGGGGGATGCATTTAGGTTTCTCAAACATTTTCTTCTCATTCGCCGATTAACGTCTCCGACGCAGGGTAATACTACCATGTATGTGATAGTAAAGCAGTCAGGAGGGATTTCCAATGAGTTTAAGCATCATCCTCATGATCATCCAGGTGTTCTTCGCCATCGTGATCGGGTTATATTTCTGGAACTTGCTGCGCAACCAGCAGACGAACCGGACGGCAGTGGACCGCGAATCGCGCAAAGAGATGGATAAGCTGCGGAAGCTTCGCTCGATCTCGCTGACGAAGCCGCTCGCCGAGAAGACGCGCCCGACCACAATGGGCGACATTATCGGCCAGAAGGAAGGGCTGAGGGCGCTCAAGGCGGCTCTCTGCGGTCCGAATCCGCAGCACGTGATCATTTACGGCCCTCCCGGAGTCGGGAAAACGGCGGCAGCGAGAGTCGTCCTCGAAGAAGCGAAAAAAAATTCGGCATCCCCTTTTCGGTTTGACGCCAAATTCGTCGAGATGGATGCGACGACTGCACGCTTCGACGAGCGCGGCATCGCGGATCCGTTGATCGGATCGGTGCACGATCCGATCTATCAAGGCGCCGGAGCCATGGGTGTAGCGGGCATACCGCAGCCGAAAGCGGGCGCCGTGACGAAAGCCCACGGAGGCATGCTGTTTATTGACGAGATCGGGGAATTGCACCCGATTCAAATGAATAAGTTATTAAAAGTGCTCGAAGACCGCAAAGTATTTCTGGAAAGCGCCTATTACAATTCGGAGGACACGAATATTCCGAATTACATTCACGATATTTTCCAGAACGGTTTGCCTGCGGACTTCAGGCTCGTCGGGGCTACGACGCGTTCGGCGCAAGAAATCCCGCCGGCTATCCGGTCGCGCTGCATGGAAATTTTTTTCCGTCCGCTGCTGCCCGACGAAATCGCCCAGATCGCCCGCAACGCGGTCATGAAGATCGGATTGAAGGAAACGCCCTCCGCCATCGAGGTCGTGCAGAAATATGCGACGAACGGACGGGAAGCCGTCAACATCATCCAGCTGGCCGCCGGGATGGCGATGACCGAGCAGCGGAGCGAGCTGACCGCATCGGACGTCGAGTGGGTCGTTAACAGCAGCCAGCTGACGCCTCGACCGGAGAAAAAAGTGCCGGCCAAGCCGCAGATCGGTTTCGTCAACGGGCTTGCCGTGTACGGACCGAATATGGGGACGCTGCTGGAAATTGAAGTGACGTGCATCCCGGCATCGGTTCCGCATACGGGTACGTTCACGATTACCGGTGTCGTCGACGAGGAGGAAATGGGCGGCGGCACCAAGACGCTTCGGCGCAAAAGCATGGCGCGCGGTTCCATCGAGAACGTGCTGACCGTACTGCGCAGGCTCGGCTTGAATCCATACGATTACGATCTGCATATCAATTTCCCCGGAGGCATTCCGATCGACGGGCCTTCCGCCGGGGTATCGATGGCAACGGCGATCGCTTCCGCCATCCGGCAAATTCCGGTCGACAATACGGTCGCGATGACCGGGGAAGTGAGCATTCACGGCAAGGTGAAACCGGTAGGCGGCGTCGTGGCCAAAGTGGAGGCCGCTTTTCAGGCCGGAGCTACGCGAGTCATTATTCCGAAGGAAAACTGGCAGGAAATTTTTGCGGGCTTGAACGGTCTGCAGGTTATTCCCGTCGAAACGGTGGAAGAAGTGCTTCATCATGCGCTCGGCGTCGGAAGCGGGGAGCTCACTTTCAACGTGGCGGGCAGCGCCGATGTGCTGGTCGCATCCCCGCTTCCTTACTTGCAGGCTCGGGAGCCGAGCTAAGCTGCGCCTGAACAGAAATAACAGTCTTTAGAGACTTTTATCTGTCCATACATGAGCGGTTCGCGTGGAATAAGAGATGTTTGGAACTCTTATTTTGAGCATACAGCCAGAAACGGTGACCATTCCAGGCAAATAACAGTCTCAAACGTCTTCTAATTTGTAGGAATTCTTGCTTTTCCAATAAATAAGAGCGAAAAACAGCTCTTATTAAAACTTAGGGCTCGTCTTTGCAAGCAACAGGCAGCTTAACGGCCGCTTCAAACCTTTTGCCGCACCCCGGTTCGCCTAAAACGCCTAACGGGATGCGGCAAATTGGTGTTTTAACCGCACTTTTGATAAAATGTTGGGGAATCCCTCCAAAGCGGCTATTATCTGTAGCAGCGAATGGAAAATGACAAGACAGTCCACTATAGGTTGGGGACCTTTCTTAGAGAGAGCGACATATGATGCTAACGACGAAGTTAAGTTTTCAGGAGGTGCAGGAGCATGGGTCCGAATAAGCCGAAAATACGCCGCTTGCCGCTTCTTCCATTGCGGGGACTGCTTGTTTACCCTAGCATGGTGCTGCATCTGGACGTTGGCCGGGAGAAGTCGGTCAAGGCACTGGAACAGGCGATGGTAGACGATGAAATGATTCTCCTCTGCTCGCAGTCGGAGATTAATATTGAGGAACCGCAAAAGGACGATATTTACCAAGTCGGCACCATCACCAAAGTGAAGCAAATGCTCAAGCTGCCGAACGGAACGATCCGAGTGCTCGTGGAAGGCGTAATGCGCGGCGAAATCGTGGAGTATATCGCGAATGCGGAGTACTACGAAGTAACGGTCAAGGAGCTCTCCGAACAGGTGACGACCGATTCCGAGATCGATGCGCTCATGCGTACGGTTCTAAGCCAATTCGAGCATTACATCAACTTGTCGAAGAAAGTGACACCGGAGACGCTATCGGCCGTATCCGACATCGAGGAACCGGGGCGGCTGGCCGACGTCATTACGAGCCATCTGTCGCTCAAGATTAAAGACAAGCAGGAAATACTTGAAACAGTCGAAGTTCGCGCGCGGCTGGAGAAGCTGCTGAACTTCTTGAACAACGAGCGGGAAGTGCTCGAGCTGGAGCGGAAAATTAACCAGCGCGTCAAAAAGCAGATGGAGAAGACGCAGAAGGAATATTTCCTGCGCGAGCAAATGAAGGCGATCCAGAAGGAGCTCGGCGACAAGGAAGGGCGCGCTGGCGAAGCGGAAGAGCTGCGTACCCAGCTCGAGGAAGCCGGTGTGCCGGATAAGGTAAGGGAAAAGATCGAGAAGGAAATCGACCGTCTCGAGAAAATGCCGGCCACGTCCGCCGAAGGCGCCGTCATCCGCAACTACGTCGATTGGCTGCTCGCCCTGCCTTGGTCGAAACGGACCGAGGACGACCTGGATATCAAGAAAGCGGAAGATGTGCTCAACGACGATCATTACGGTCTGGAGAAGCCCAAAGAACGGGTGCTGGAATATTTGGCCGTCCAAAGGCTTGTCCAGAAAATGAAAGGACCGATTTTGTGTCTCGTCGGCCCTCCGGGAGTCGGCAAAACGTCGATCGCGCGCTCCATCGCCCGTTCCTTGAACCGCAAATTTATCCGGATTTCGCTCGGCGGCGTCCGGGATGAAGCGGAGATTCGCGGTCACCGGCGCACTTATGTCGGAGCGATGCCCGGAAGGATTATCCAAGGGCTCAAAAACGCAGGGAGCAACAACCCGGTCATGCTGCTCGACGAGATCGACAAAATGGCGATGGATTTCCGCGGAGACCCGGCTTCGGCGCTGCTGGAAGTGCTCGATCCCGAACAAAACGGCACTTTTAGCGATCATTATATCGAACTGCCCTTTGACTTGTCGAACGTCATGTTCGTCACGACCGCGAACGCCGTTCACAATATCCCGAGACCGCTGCTCGACCGGATGGAGATGCTGTACATTCCAGGCTACACCGAAATCGAGAAGCTGCAGATCGCTCTCCGGTACTTGCTGCCGAAGCAGATCAAGGATCACGGGCTGACGGAGGAGCAGATGCGTACGGATGAAGCGACGCTGATGAAAGTGATCCGGGAATATACCCGGGAGGCGGGAGTGCGCAATCTCGAACAGCAAATCGCGACGATTTGCCGCAAATCGGCCAAAGTCATCGTGTCGGGAGATCAACAAACGGTTACGATAACGGCCGACAATTTGAAAGAATATCTCGGGCCGGCCAAATTCCGCGTCAGCTTGGCGGATCAGGAGGATCAGGTCGGAGCGGTCAACGGGCTCGCTTGGACGGAAGTCGGCGGAGATACGCTTGTCATCGAAGTCACGGTCATGCCCGGCAACGGGAAATTGACGCTGACCGGCAAATTGGGCGACGTTATGAAGGAATCGGCACAGGCCGCGTTCAGCTACACGCGTTCCAAGGCGGAGCAGCTCGGCATCGCATCCGATTTTCATGAGAAGAATGACATCCACATCCATATACCGGAAGGCGCTATACCGAAGGACGGACCTTCCGCGGGGATCACGATGGCTACGGCGCTTATATCCGCGCTGACGAATATTCCCGTCTCCAAATCGGTAGCGATGACCGGCGAGATTACGCTGCGCGGTCGCGTGCTGCCGATCGGGGGACTGAAGGAAAAGTCGCTTGCCGCACATCGCGCCGGCGTCAAAAAAATATTGCTGCCGAAAGACAACGAAAAAGATTTGCAGGAAATTCCGGAAACGGTCCGCCAGGAGCTGACATTTGTTCCGGTCCATCATATGGATCAAGTGCTGGAGCATGCGCTAGTGCGTCCGGTGTCGATCGGTTGATGGGAGGGGAGGAAGCCAGATGAAGGTAACACAGGCGGAATTTATTATCAGTGCGGTAGGGCCGGATCAATATCCGGACGACGGACTGCCGGAAATCGCTTTGGCCGGCCGCTCCAACGTAGGGAAATCGTCGCTTATCAACAAGATGATCCAGCGCAAAAACTTGGCGCGCACGAGCTCGCAGCCGGGAAAGACGCAGACGCTCAACTTCTACAAAATAAACGAGGAGCTGTATTTCGTCGATTTACCCGGTTACGGCTATGCGAAGGTGTCGATGGCGCAAAGGCAGGAATGGGGAAAGTTCATCGAATCGTACTTGCTGAAGCGGGACCGGCTCCGCATGGTCATCCTGCTCGTCGATGTACGGCACCCTCCTACGCGGGACGACGTGTCGATGTACGATTGGCTGGGCCATTACGGTATACCGATATGCGTAGTGGCCACGAAGGCGGACAAAGTACCGCGCAGCCGGTGGCAGAAGCATCTGAAGCAGGTGAAGGAAACGCTGCTCGTCCGCGGCACCGATTCGGTGATCTTGTTCTCTTCGGAGACGGGACTCGGCAAAGACGAGCTGTGGAGCCTGATTACGGCGCAGACCGGTAAGCAGCTGCAGGAAGGCATAGAAGCGGACTGATCCGGTCCGTTTCTTTGTCGTCCCGTCCCGGCCTTTCGGGTAAATCAGAAAGCCGCTGCTTTTACCCGCTGTACAAAAAAAGTGGATATGCACGTGCGAATAAGGGAAGTTGGGGAGCGAAACGGAGAGATCGCGACAACATTTCGGCCGTATTGCGTATGGCAGCCGATTTTTCTGAATTTTGCTTGTTTTCAACGAAAAAAATGGAGGAATAATGAACGAGGATATAGTATAATAAATTAAAGTAAGACAGTTGGATCCATCGGTGAAAATTTAGGAACAAGATGGGTTCGGGGTTTAAAAAAGAGAATCGAGGGATTTTTATGGCTCAGCGGTTAGCGACGGAATATGTCAAAACCTGCTTGACTTTAACGGAAGCCGAAATGATCCAGTTTATCCAGTTGTTTGACGGTGAAGATGTATTTCTTGAAGCGAAAGTGACGGACAACGGCAGCCGGGAAATCGTACTGCGTGACGATTCCGGGGAAGAAGTCATTTTGACGTTTGAACGCAGCAAAGGAAGTTACGCGTGCGAAGGCTCTTGCCGCGTCAACGATCCGAAGCTAGCGAATTTGATCCGCAAGGCGGTTTCGAAGTTCAAAGGCGACGCTATCGTGAACCGGATTTACCCCGCCTTTACAATGAAGTACGTGTACAAACGCGGCTCGGTCGTACAAATATCCGAGATCGTATCCGGCAAGCATAAGCTCGTTTACGAATACAAAGACACGGTCGGACAGTTTGAACGGCTGTACCGGAAGCAAGTTGTGGAGCAGCAAATTTCGAAAGTGTATACCCGAATAGACGAACTGCTCGACGAACGGAACCGTTCGGACAGCGTGGTCGGTCAACGGAATGTGGATGAACAGCTGGCGCGGCTTGCGCACAAACTGTTCGAATTGGAAGCTTAAGACGAGACAACTTCGAAAACAAGGAGCCGAGAGGCTCTTTTTTTTGATCGATTCAGAAAGTTTAACTTCGCTAAAGCGTTAAAGCGAAGTGCGAGTTTCTGAACCAAGAAAAACTTCCTCTAGAACGCGGTCGCTCATCCTTGAAGTACGTCGATAGACGTTTTTCTTATCGATTCAGAAAACTTCACCAAACCGTGCGGGGGTCTGAACCAAGAAAACTCCCGGTGTTCGGGGTCCCCGCAAAGTAATTGGAATAAGCTTCGAAGAAAAGGCTTCACTTTGTGGGGTAAAGGTGGGGAGGAGACTTACGATGAAATGGCTGGACCTGCTTAGGGAAGGGGCAACCCGTGCGGCCGACAAGGCGCAGCGCACGGTGGAGGTAACCCGCATTACCGCGTTAATCGCCGGCAAACGCAAGCAAATCCGGAACGTGATGCGGCAAATCGGGGCTTCCGTCTATAACGCTTACAAGAACGGCGACTTTACGGCGTCCGCTCTGGAAGTCGTCAGGCTGTCGGCGCAAATCGAAGCGATGGAGCGGGAAATCGGCAATTTCGAGCTGGAGCTGCAGCGGCTCAACCGGGAAAAAACTTGCGCCTGCGGCAAAGTAGTGCCTTACAATGCGCGATTTTGCCCGGACTGCGGCAAGCAGTTTGAAACTTCACCGGAGACGATAAGCGGAGCCATGGAAGTCGAAGGGAGATTGCGCTGCGTGAAGTGCGACGCGGATCTGGAGGCGGACTACCGGTTCTGCCTGCGCTGCGGCTCCGATCAGAGCGTCCCCTCGGGGCAATGACGGGAATACCGCAGGACAAGGCGCATACAAAAAAGCGCACGGAAACCGCTTACAACCGACTGCCTTCAAGCACAATTCCGCGCGTGTGCACATACTTTGACTACGGGACTGAAACGGAAAAAAACGCTTTTTGTTCCTTAACAAAAAAAACTATTGCATTTCTGGGCAATAGATGTTATTTTTATTTTCGTTGAAAACAATATAGGAACCAGGATTCACTCAGGACATGTAATGTTGCGAGAGATTATTCCCTCGAGAAGTGAATGACGTAGGTCCTAGCGGATGAAATCCAACAATTTTATTCCTAGGAAGGGGGAACCGGAAGATGGAATATTCAACTTTCGGAAGACACGTTGCTGTTGATACTTGGGGTGCAGACTTTGAACTGCTGAACAATGCGGAATGGTTGCAGGCGCAAATGGTAGAAGCGGCAGAAGTTTGCGGTGCTACGGTATTGTCCGTACAAGCGAAGCAATTCGAGCCTCAAGGAGCGACCGTGTTGGTTTTGCTTTCAGAGAGCCACATCTCTATCCACACGTATCCTGAGAAAGGATTCGCGGCCCTGGATTGTTACACGTGCGGGGAAACGGTTGACCCTCAGGCGGCTATCGATTACCTGGTTTCGGTACTGAAACCCGAGCGCACTTATGCGAAGAAGCTGATTCGCGGACTTGGCGAGCTTACGGTTGAGACGCCTGTCATGAATCAGGCGGTATTGGCGAAATAATGAAACGAAAAAAGATTGGCTGAACGGCTTTTCTAAATACAATGAACAATGACCATGGGAAACCATGGTCATTTGTTTTACGTTCGTCCCATACAATGGAACGGGAAGGATGGTGCGGCGTATGGGACGAAAAGCCGGTTGGAGGAAATTCGGGATATGGATCGTATTGTTCGTGCTGATCGGTTGGCCGATTTACCGGATATACGGTTATATGAGCCAACATAAAGAGTCCTATGAAGCATCGCTGATGCTGTATCAGGTAGCGCAATTTCAAATCGAGCTGATGAACAGCTCCTTGTCGGAAGCGGCCAAAGCGAAGGACACGAAAGAACTGGACTCGCTGCGCCTTTCCGCCTACTCGGCCAACTATACCCATGAACGGCTCGTGCTGGCTGTCGGCGGGGACGAGTTGACGCCGCTGCACTCGATCGAGCAGCTTGTTCAGTTCGTTTTACGGCTGCAGATCGGCGGAGAGAGGACGCTCAAGTCGGAGGAGAAGGAGACGCTTGCCAAAGCGGCGGTGACGTTCAAGGAGATTTATGAGGGCTACGGGAAGCTGCTGACAAGCTCGGGCAAGCCGGTCTCGTCCCAGAACGACAAGGTGGCGAAGCTGGACGGAGAATTGGCCGAGCTGCTCAAGAAACGGCTGCTGCGTTAACATCCGACTTGAATACGGAACTATTTCCGGGTAACACTAAAAATAACGTTTCGTAGCCAAATCGGCCTCCGGGCTGTGTCATCATTTATTCAAACTTTTGTCCTTTTCCGATTGTCGAACTATGGTATAATGGGAAAAGATTTTAACGAGCCGGAAGGCAGGTGAACGAGATGCACATCATTGCGGTAGGACTCAACTACAGAACGGCTCCCGTCGAAATCCGGGAAAAGTTCGCTTTTGACGATCATTTACTCCCTCTTGCGCTGCAGCAGTTGAAAGATACGAAGAGCATACTGGAATGCGTCATCGTGAGCACCTGCAATCGTACGGAGATTTATGCCGTCGTCGACCGGCTATATATGTGCGGCCATTATGTGCGCAATTTTCTGGAGACTTGGTTCGGGATTCCGCGCGAGCGGATGAAGGATTACTTGTATATTTACGAAGACCGTCAGGCGATCGAGCATTTGCTGCGCGTCACGAGCGGGCTGGACTCGATGGTGATCGGGGAGACGCAAATTCTTGGGCAAGTCCGGGACGCCTTCCTGAGAGCACAGAAGGAAAAGGCGACCGGCACGATGTTCAACATGCTGTTCAAGCAGGCGGTCACGATGGCGAAGCGGGCTCATTCGGAAACGTCGATCGGCGAGAATCCGGTCTCCGTCAGCTACGCGGCCGTAGAGCTCGGCAAGCGGATCTTCGGAGATTTCCGCGGCAAGACGGTGCTCATCGTCGGCGCCGGCAAAATGAGCGAGCTGACGCTCAAGCATCTGACCGCGGGCGGAGCGGAGAAAGTGGTCGTCGTCAACCGCACGTTCGAGAAGGCGGTCGAGCTCGCTTCCAAGATGGATGGAACGGCCCGTCCGATCGAGCATTTGCACGAAGAGCTGGCACGTGCCGACATTGTCATCAGCTCCACGGGAGCGCCCGGCTATGTGCTGAACCGGGATGCCGTGAAGCAAGCTATGCGCGGGCGCAGGTCGAGGCCGCTGTTCATGATCGACATCGCCGTTCCTCGCGACATCGACCCGGAAATCGCGAGTTTATCGAACGTTTACTTGTATGACATCGACGATCTCGAATTGATCGTGGAGACGAACTTGAACGAACGCCATAAGGAAGCGGCCAAAATCGGCACGATGATCGAAAAGGAAATCGAAGCGTTCGATCAGTGGTACAAGCTGCTTGGCGTCAGTCCGGCGATTCGGGCGCTGCAGGAAAAAGCGGTATCGATTCATGACGAAACGATGGTTAGCATGCTGAACAAGCTGCCGAATCTCGGCGAGCGGGAAATCAAAATTATTCGCAAGCTGTCGAAAAGCATGCTCAATCAGATGATGCGCGATCCGATTATGCGCATCAAGGAACTGGCGGGCGAACGGAAGGGCGAAGAGGCGATACAAATGTTCACCCATCTGTTCGCGCTGGAGAAGCTGCTGGACGAAGCGAAGGCGGAAGAAGAGGCGGAGCAGGCGGCCAAGGCGGCGGTTGTCGCCGAACGGAAGAAGGAAGCTCCGGACGGATCGGATGGGCGGGAACGGAAGCCGTTCATGGCGCTGGCAGCCGGAGAGCTGCTGGCCGGCTCCTAGAGGAACGTTCCGATGCCGGTCAAAACATGGATTTACGATGCGATTTTATATATATATGCCCTGAGCCTGCTGTTTTCTTTCTCCGACTTGGCGACCAAAAACCGGAGTGCAAAGCGGATGGGAACGGGGCTGCTTGCATTTGTATGGCTTCTCCAGTCCGTATTTATCGTGTACCGCGTATACGAACATCAATATATGCCCGTCCTGACGATGTTCGAGGCCTTATTCTTTTACTGCTGGATGCTCGTAACGGTATCGATCATGATGAATTGGTTTTTGCGGCTCGATTTGCTCGTGTTTTTGCTGAATTTGGCCGGTTTCGCCATCATGGCGCTTAATTTTTTCAGCGACCCCGCCGTCACTCCGATCAGCGAGCAGTGGGAAGCGAAGGACGAGCTCGTCTTCATCCATATTACGCTTGCTATCGGCAGTTATGCCGCTTTCTTGATTGCGGCGCTGCTGTCCGGGATGTACTTGTTCATGCACAGGAAGCTGAAAGGAAAGCAATGGTCGTCCGTCATGTCGCGCTTTCCGAGTCTGGACAAAATCGAAGGCTATACATACCGAGCCGTGCTGATCGGCATCCCGCTGCTGATCTTGTCCGTCGTGCTTGGGATGGCCAAGGTAGTGCTCGAAGGGGACATGCGCCTGCTGGCCGATCCGAAGGTGCTCAGCTCCTTGTTCAGCTTGGCGGTGTATGCGTTTTATTTGCTTCAGCGGGTTTCGGGCAAGCAGCCCGGGTATATGCTGGCGTTTTGGAACTTGGCCGCCTTTACGGTGGTCGTCATCAATTTCTCGCTGTTCAACCTGTATTCGGGGTTTCATCATTGGATTTGGATGTGAACCGGCATGCGATCGTTTTATCCGATCATGACCGATTTGACCGGCCGGCGGTGTCTCGTTGTCGGCGGTGGGCGGGTCGCCGAGCGAAAAATCGGCGGATTGCTGGATGCGGGCGCCGATGTGACCGTGATCAGTCCCGAAGTGACCGGACGTATCGCCCGGTGGGAGGCGGAAGGACGGATTGAGGTTATTCGACGGGAGTACGCGGGCGGAGACGGGGACGGGGCGGCGCTTGTATTCGCCTCGACCGACAGCTCCGAAGTGAACGGACGGGTTTGGGAGGATGCCGTTTCCCGGGGGCAGCCTGTTAACGTTGCGGACCGGCCCGAGCTGTGCACGTTCGTCGTTCCCGCCGTTTGGCGCCATGGGCATTTGCTGGTCGCGGTATCGACGTCCGGAACAAGCCCTATGGCGTCTTCGCGTATCCGCGACAGAATCGAGGCGGCGATCGGCGACGGCATCGACGCTTTTCTCGAATTTGCGGCGGAGTACCGGGTTCAAGTATTAAGCCGAGTCAGCGATCCCGGCGAGCGCAGACGTCTGCTCGCGGAGCTGTTCAGCGATGCGGCGCTCGATGCGGTCAGAGCGGGCGAATGGGACGGGCTGCGGAGCCGGATGGAAGCCGAACTAAACAGGGCGGCGCCTGATCGGCTTCACGATAAGGAGAGAGGGGAACGATGACGGGATGCGAATCATAACGGTGGGTACGCGCCAAAGCGCTCTCGCTTTGACGCAAACGAATCAGGTGATTGAGCAGCTGAGGCAAATCGCCGACAGCGCCGGTATCGAATGCCGGTTTGAGATCAAAAAAATCGTTACCCGCGGCGATCGGATATTGGACGTTACGCTGTCTAAGGTCGGAGGCAAAGGACTGTTCGTCAAAGAAATCGAGCAGGCGCTGCTGGACGGCGATATCGACATGGCGGTTCACAGCATGAAGGACATGCCGTGGGAACGCCAGCATGGGCTAGCGATCGGGGCGACACCGGAAAGGGAAGACTCGCGCGACTGCCTCATTACGCGAGGCGGAGTTGCGTTTGCGGATTTGCCTGCGGGCGCGCTCGTCGGTACGAGCAGCTTGCGCCGCTCCGCCCAGCTTCTGGCCCATCGCCCGGATCTTAAGGTCGAATCCATCCGCGGCAATATCGATTCCAGGCTGCGTAAGCTCGAAACGGAAGGCTTCGAGGCGATTGTTTTGGCGGCTGCCGGTTTGCACCGGATGGGCTGGAAAGACCGCATCACCGAATATTTGCCGCCGGACATTTGCATCCCGAGCGTCGCCCAAGGCGCGCTGGGCATCGAATGCCGGGCTGACGATACGTTTATGCTGGAACTGCTCGGAAAGTTCGAGCATGCGGATACTGCGCTCGCCGTCAGAGCGGAGCGGCAGTTTCTGGGCCGCCTGAACGGCGGCTGCCAAATTCCGATCGGCGCCTATGCGACCGTTCGGGGCGATCGGTCCGAAGGGCCGGCTCTGGAAATGACGGCTATCGTCGGTTCGCCCGACGGCAAGCACCTGATCAAGGAATGGGGTCGCGGAAGCGATCCTGAGAAGCTTGGCGATCTGCTGGCGGACAAGATGCTCGCTCAAGGAGCGGACCGGATACTTGCAGAGCTCGGGGGATGAGTAGACGATGAACAAGGGGAAAGTTTTTCTCGTCGGGGCCGGTCCGGGTGATCCCGAGCTGATTACGGTCCGAGGGCTGGAAGCGATCCGGAGGGCTGACGTCGTCGTCTACGATCGTCTCGCCAATCCGCGTCTCTTGAAGCAGATGAAGCCCGGAGCGGAGAAAATATTCGTAGGCAAGCTGCCCGACAAGCATATGATCAAGCAGGAGGAAATCAATCGCCTGCTGGTCGATTTGGCGCTCCAGGGCAAGACGGTGACGAGGCTGAAGGGCGGCGATCCGAGCGTGTTCGGGCGCGTAGGGGAAGAAGCGGAGCTGCTTGCCGAGAACGGCATCGGGTTCGAGATCGTGCCCGGCATTACGTCGGCGATCGCCGTTCCCGCTTACGCGGGCATTCCGGTGACGCATCGGGATTTTACATCTTCGTTCTCGGTCGTAACCGGGCATGAATACCCGAACAAAACGTACTCGAACATTAATTGGGACAATCTCGCGCACGCTTCGGGCACGATTGTTTTTCTGATGGGCGTCGCGAATATAGAGACGATTTGCAGCCAGCTGATCGGACATGGACGCGATCCCGGAACCCCGGCTGCGGTAATCCGGATGGGGACCTGGATGGAGCAGCGGACGGTCGTAGGCACACTGGATACGCTGACCGGGCTCGTCCAAGCGGCGCAAATGCAGTCTCCGGCCATTATTATCGTCGGGGACGTCGTGAAGCTCCGCGAGAAGCTGGCTTGGTTCGAGAAACGCCCACTGTTCGGCAGACGAATCCTCGTTACCCGGGCCCGGGAGCAGGCGAGCGAGCTCGTCCGGCTTATCGAGGAGCAGGGCGGCGAGGCGGTCGAGTTTCCCGTCATCCGCATCGCCCGTCCGGAGCGGGAAGAAGCGATCCGGGCGCTGGACGAGGCGCTCGGCAATATGGAGCAGTACAACTGGATTTTGTTCACAAGCGTGAACGGAGTCGAATATACGTTCCAGCGAATGGCTGAATTGCGTATCGACGTACGGGCCATGTATCGTGCGAAGATCGCCGCCGTCGGTCCGAAAACCCAGGAGGCGCTCCTTGCGCGAGGGCTGGTCGCCGATTTGGTTCCGAACAGCTCGTTTCAAGCGGAGACGCTGCTCGAGCTGATGAAGCAGTTCGTCCGCCCCGGCGAGCACGTCTTTTTTCCGAAAGGCGATCGGGCCCGTCCGGTGTTGTCCGAAGGATTGCGCCAATTCGGCGCTTACGTGACCGACGCCGACGTATACGAGAATACCCTATCGCTAGAAGGCGGCGAAGAAACGATGCAGATGCTCCAAGCGGGGGAAATCCATGCCGTCACTTTTACGAGTTCTTCCACGGTAACGAATCTGCTGGAAGCTCTCCGCAAGCTGGGAGAGCCGGATCCGGCCGGCCTGCTGAATCGGCTCGAGCTGTTCTCGATCGGTCCCGTCACGACGGATACCGCCGCCGCCAACGGGCTGAACGTGCGGACAACGGCGGAAGAAGCGACCGTAGCTTCTCTCGTCGAGGCTATTGCCCGTTCGAACGGAGCGGAACGGAAATAATTTCGAAAGGATGATGTACCGATGAGCTTTCCTATCACTCGCAACCGGAGACTGCGTACATCGGCCGCACTGCGCAGTATCGTGCGGGAAACGCAGCTGACGGCGAACGATTTCATATATCCGATATTCGTAACGGAAGGAACCGGCGTCAAATCGGAGATCGGCTCGATGCCCGGGGTGTACCATTGGTCGCTCGACTTGCTGGAGCAGGAAATCAACGAAATTGCCGCGCTCGGCATTCAGGCGGTGCTGCTGTTCGGCGTACCGGATCATAAGGATGAAGTAGGGTCGGAAGCTTATGGCAACAACTCGATCGTACAGCGCGCCACCCGCAAAATCAAAGAATGGCAGCCTGACCTGTTGGTTGTAGCGGATACGTGCTTATGCCAATTTACAAGCCACGGCCATTGCGGCGTCATCCGTCAAGACGAACGGACAGGGCGCGCCGACGTCGACAACGATGCTTCGCTTGCGCTGCTCGTGAAAACGGCCGTCTCGCAAGCGGAAGCGGGCGCGGATATTATCGCTCCGTCCAACATGATGGACGGCTTCGTACAGGCGATCCGAAGCGGGCTGGATGAGGCGGGCTTCGAGCATGTGCCGATTATGTCCTATTCGGTGAAATACGCCTCCGCCTTTTACGGTCCGTTCCGTGACGCGGCGCACTCCACGCCGCAATTCGGCGACCGCAAGACGTATCAGATGGACCCGGCCAACGTGCGCGAAGCGCTGCGGGAAGCGGAGAGCGACGTCGTCGAAGGCGCCGACATGCTGATGGTGAAGCCGGCTCTGGCTTATTTGGACGTACTCCGGCTGCTGAAGGAGCAGTTCGATCTGCCGGTCGTCGCTTACAACGTGAGTGCCGAATATTCGATGGTGAAGGCCGCGGCGATGCAGGGTTGGCTCGATGAGAGGGCGATCGTGCTGGAGACGCTGCTTGGTATGAAGCGTGCGGGGGCGGATATTATCATTACGTATTTTGCGAAAGACGCGGCCCGCTGGCTTCAGCCGCGATAAAGCGCGTCAGCAAGTCGAGCATGTCCTGTCCGGGCATGTCTCGGCTTTTTTCATTGCAAAAGGGCCCGCCGGCGAGTTCCGGTCGAGCCCTTTTATGACGATTCCGTTTTCAAAATGCGGTCCCCCCGAAGTTTCTATGCATTACCGGCCTGATGTTGCGAACCAGCCTAGAACGCCGACCAGAAAGACGATGCCGAAAAAGAAATAGCTGAATGTGCGCAAAGGCTTCGGCAATGTGCTCTGCCTGTTTTCCGCCGCCTCCCCGCCGGCGTCCCGTTCGTTTTGAGATCTGCTCAATTCGATTCCTCCTTTCTCGTAAGCGTTTTCATGACCCCTATTAGTATTAACGCAGCAGAAGGGGAAAAGTTTCAAAAATGAGGGGGCATTTTCGACAATTCTTTCTTTTTGTCATAGTTTTGTCGGATTATAAGCGCGTCTTCAGTTGTTACTACCGGTAAAATCGGGCATAATGAAGATTGGAAACGGGAGAGTAACCGCATCACCTCCCTAAAGCGCGGATGAGAAAGAGGAGAATCGGATATGGCTTATAACGACACATTCATCCGGGCATGCCGAAAGCAGCCGATAGATCGGCTACCCGTCTGGTATATGCGCCAGGCCGGAAGGTATGATCCCGATTACCGCAAGATTAAAGAGAAGTATTCTTTGCTTGAAATATGCAGGCAGCCCGAATTGGCCGCCGAGGTGACGTTGATGCCGGTGCGCAAGCTGGGGGTGGACGCCGCCATTTTGTATTCCGACATTATGAATCCGGTCGCATCGATAGGGATCGATTTCGATATTGTCAAAAATGTCGGCCCGGTTATCGACAACCCGCTCCGTACGGCGGAAGATGTCCGCAAGCTGCGCCCGATCGACATCGATGGCGATTTGTCGCACATTATCGACACGATCCGCATTCTCGACCGCGAGCTGGAAGTGCCGCTCATTACGTTTGCCGGCGCTCCTTTTACGATTGCGAGCTACTTGATCGAAGGCAGGCCGTCCAAAAGCTATATCCGGACCAAGGAAATGATGTATTCCGAGCCCGAAGTATGGTTCTCGCTTATGGACAAGCTGGGCGACATGGTAATCGCTTATTTGCGCGCCCATATCGCGGCGGGAGCGAAGGCGGTCCAGTTGTTCGACAGCTGGGTAGGCTCGTTGTCCCCGGTCGACTTCCAAACGTATGTGCTGCCTACGATAACCCGCATATTCGCCGGGTTGTCGGACTTGCCGCAGCCGAAAATTTATTTCCCGGGCGTCAGCTCCGGGGAGCTTCTTCCTTATTTGCACCACCTCGAAGCCGACGTTATCGGGCTCGACTGGAGAGTTCCGATCCGCGAAGGGCGGAAACGGCTGGATTACCGGTTTGCCGTGCAAGGCAACCTCGATCCTTACATCTTGACGGCACCCGCGGACGTGATCGAGCGGCAGGCGCAAGCGTTGATCGACGAAGGGCTGCAAAGTCCCGGCTATATATTCAATTTGGGGCACGGTTTGTTCCCGGAAGCGTCGCTCGACAAGCTGAAGGCGCTGACGGGTTTCATTCACGAATATTCGGAGAGCGCCATTAAACGGCTCAAGGTCGCGGAAGGGGCGAATTGATTTGTCGAAACGAAGAATAGGCGTTCTCGTCATGTCGTACGGCACGCCGGAAAGCATGGACCAGATCGAGGCGTATTACACCCATATCCGGCGCGGTTCTCCGCCGTCGCCCGAGCAGTTGAAGGCGCTGACCGACCGGTACGAGCGAATCGTGGGCGGGTTTTTCCCGCTGCGCGAAAATACGAACCGCCAAGTGGAAGAGCTGGAGAAAACGTTGAACCGGGAACATCCGGAGCTTGAATTCAAGTGCTATCAGGGCTTGAAGCACGCTTCGCCGTTCATCGAGGACGGCGTAAAGCAAATGGCGGCGGACGGAATCAAGGAAGCGGTCGGCGTCGTGCTGGCGCCGCACTATTCCGTGATGAGCGTAGGCGGCTATATCAAGCGCGCGCAAGAAACGGCGAAGCCGCTAGGGTTGAACATTCGTTTCGTCAAAAGCTATCACCTGCATCCGCTGCTGATCCGGGCATTGTCGGAACGCGTTGCGGTGGCGCTTGAACGGTTCGAGGGCATCCCGAAAGAACACGTAAGAGTCATTTTCTCCGCCCACAGCTTGCCCGAGAAAATATTGGAGATGCGCGATCCGTATCCGGATCAGCTGCTTGCATCCTCCAAGGCGGTCGCCGAGCAAGCGGGCGTGACGAACTGGCAGTTCGCCTGGCAGAGCGCGGGGCAAACCGCGACGCCGTGGCTTGGGCCGGACATTCTCGATGTGCTGGAGACGATTCACGGCGAAGAAGGCGTGCAGAACGTGCTCCTTTGCCCGATCGGATTCGTGTCCGACCATCTGGAAGTGCTGTACGATGTAGATATCGAATGTAAAGCTTTGGCGAAGCGGCTGGGGATGCACCTCGAGCGCACGGCTTCGCTCAATACGGATCCGTTATATATGAAAACATTAAGCGATGCGGTGGCGGATCAACTCGGGCAGGCTTGAGCGGCGTAGGCGGGCTCATCGAAAGCAAGCGGGGAGGACAATGCCATCATGGAACATACAGAGAACGGCCGCAAGCACGTCGTCGTCGTGGGCGGGGGGATCAGCGGGTTGAGCGCCGCCTTCTATGTCAAACGGGCGCTTGATAATCGGCACATCGATGCGGATATATCGATCGTAGAGAAGAGCGATATGTTCGGAGGCAAAATTCGTACGCTCCACAGGGACGGTTTCGTTATCGAGCAAGGGCCGGATTCGTTTCTGGCGCGCAAGCTGCCGATGATCGAGCTGACGCGAGACCTCGGGCTGGAACGCGAATTGACCGGACTGAACCCGAAGGCGAATAAAACGTATATCGTGCATAAAGGCAAGCTTCACCGGATGCCGCGCGGTCTTTCGCTCGGCGTTCCGACGGAAATCAAGCCGTTTATAGGGACGAATCTCATCTCGCCGGTCGGCAAAGCCAGAGCGGCTATGGACTATGTGCTTCCGAAGAGGAAGGAAACCGGGGACGAGTCGGTAGGCGATTTTTTCGAAAGAAGGCTCGGGAAGGAAGTGCTCCGGAATATCGCGGAGCCGATTCTGGCCGGCATATATGCGGGAGATACGTACAAGCTCAGCCTGGAGGCGACCTTTCCGCAATTTCATCAGATCGAGCAAAAATACGGCAGCCTGATCAAAGGAATGGCGGCAGGCAAGCTGAATCCGCCGCCTCCTTCGAAGCTGTCCGAAATTATTCCGCCGAAGGATCGTTCCAGCGTATTCCTGACTTATCGGAAAGGCCTTGTGACGGTGCTGGAAGGGTTAAGGAACGAGCTGCAGGATACGTTCGACATCAAAGCCGAAGTAAAGGGGCTCGAGCGGGATAACGACGGGTACAAGCTATGGCTTGATGAAGGAGAAGCAATAGAAGCCGATGCGGTTATTATGGCGCTGCCGGCATACGCTATGGCACCGCTGCTGAAAGACGTCCCGGACGCCGGATGGCTCGGAGAGATGGACTATGTCTCTGTGGCGAATGTAGTGCTTGCTTATGACAAAGAGAAGCTGTCCCACCCTCTGGATGGATCCGGCTTCGTTATACCGCGTACGGAGGGCCGGTTTATTACCGCCTGCACGTGGACCTCATCCAAATGGCTCCACACCGCTCCGGACGGAAAGGCGCTTATCCGATGCTACGTTGGGCGTTCCGGCGATCAGGAGTGGAAGGAACTGTCCGACGAGGAGATCGTCTTCCGGGTGAAGCGCGATCTGTTCGAATTGATGGGCATCGGGGAAGAGCCGTTGTTCGTGGAAGTGACGCGCTTGAACCGGTCGATGCCGCAATACGAGGTCGGCCATATGGATCGGATTCGGCGGCTGAAGGAAAGGCTTCGCACCGACTTGCCGGGGACGTTCGTGACCGGGGCGGCGTTCGAAGGGGTCGGTATTCCGGACTGCGTCAGGCAAGCAAAAGACGCAGCCGAGGCGGCCGCGTCCTATTTGTCGGGTGTGTAATCAACGCATCGGCGTCAGCTGCCGGCTCTCAGCCGGTCGAGATGCAGCGTAAACTCGTTCATGGAAACGCTGATGACTCCGCGTTCCTCGAGATCGCGCATCACCTGCATGAGCACCGTCTTCTGTACGCCGGCCATGCGGGAAATTTCGTCGAAGTTCAGCGCCAGCTTCACGTGGATGGTCGTCCCTTTGCGCGTACCGTTTTTGTTCGCCAGCAGAATCAAATTTTTGACGACCCGGGATCGCGCATCGAGGAACGTAAGGTCGTGGACGTGCTGGTTCGTGTCGCGCAGCCGTTGGGCCAGCTCCTGCATAATGCAGAGTGTAATCTCGAAGTTCCACTTCAGCAGCTCCAGAAAGTTGTTAGCGCTCAAGACGATCATCGTGGAATCTTCGAGCGTTTGCGCGCTGGCGGAACGGGGTTTGCCGTCAATGAGCGACAGCTCGCCGAAGCTGTCACCCGACTTGAATACGGATAATATTTTTTCTTCGCCCGATTGGCTGGACATGAACAGCTTGACCGAGCCGGAATACACGATGTAGAACACGGAGCCGGGTTCTTTCTCGCGAAACAGTATCGTTCCCGCCTTGAACTGCTTCTTCGTGCAAATTTCGGCGATATAGCTTAATTGCTTGTCGTTCAGCTTGTAAAATAACGGGACTTGCTGCAGGAAGTCGATCATATTGCAAAACCTCGTTTCACCTAATGCCATCACCCACACATTTTACCATACAGAAGGAACGGATGAAATGGCATTCGCATAGCGGAAATACGAAAAATGAGGAGAGTGTACAGATGTCGGGACAACAACAATCGCGGGACGACCGGAAATCTGCGGCGGCTTTCGAGGAAGCGAAACGGTACATACCCGGGGGCGTCAACAGCCCGGTGCGCGCCTTCAAATCGGTCGGATTGACGCCCGCCTTCATCGATCGGGGCGAAGGCTCGCGGATTTACGACATCGACGGCAACTCGTTTATCGATTATGTCGGCTCGTGGGGACCCCTCATTATGGGACATGCCCATCCCGAAGTCGTCGAAGCGATCAAGCGGACCGCCGAGAAAGGAACGAGCTTCGGGGCGCCGACCGAGCTCGAGACGGCGATGGCCAAGCTCGTTTGCGAGCGGGTGCCTTCGATCGAAATCGTCAGAATGGTCAATTCCGGGACGGAAGCGACGATGAGCGCGCTTCGTCTGGCGCGCGGGTTTACGGGGCGGAACAAAATTTTGAAATTCGAAGGCTGCTATCACGGCCATGCCGATTCGCTGCTTATTAAAGCCGGCTCCGGTGTCGCGACGCTCGGGCTGCCTGACAGCCCGGGAGTGCCGGAGGGCGTGGCGGTCAATACGATTACGGTTCCTTACAACGATCTGGAATCGGTTAAAGTGGCGTTCGAGAAATTCGGTGAAGAGATCGCCGCCGTCATCGTGGAGCCGGTAGCGGGTAATATGGGCGTCGTTCCGCCTGTGCCCGGCTTTTTGCAAGGGCTGCGCGATGTAACGCGGCAATTCGGCAGCTTGCTCATTTTCGACGAGGTGATGACCGGCTTCCGCGTCGGCTTCCATTGCGCGCAAGGCGTATTCGGCATCACTCCCGATTTGACGTGTCTCGGCAAAGTCATCGGGGGAGGCCTCCCAGTAGGCGCGTACGGCGGTAGACGCGACATTATGGAGCGGATGGCTCCGAGCGGCCCGATCTATCAAGCAGGGACGTTGTCCGGCAATCCGCTTGCGATGGCGGCCGGCTATACGACGTTGAAGCTGCTTGAAGCGCCCGGCGTATACGAGGAGCTGGAGCGCAAATCGGCGCGTCTTGAGGAAGGCTTCCTGGGCAATGCGCGGGAATTGGGCGTTCCTTCTTCGATCAATCGGATCGGGTCGATGGTATGTCCTTTCTTTACGGAAACGAAGGTTATCAATTACGACACCGCGAAAACGTCGGACTTGGCAAAGTTCGGACGGTATTTCGGGAACATGCTGGACCTGGGTGTAAGCGTAGCCCCGTCCCAGTTCGAAGGAATGTTCGTATCGGCCGTACACACGGATGAAGATATCGAAGCGACCATCGGTGCGCATTATGAAGCGTTGAAGCGGCTCTAAGCGTGGCAGAGGGAATAAGAAAACGAAGGGCGGCCTTGTGGCCGCCCTTCGTTTCTTCCGCTTGCATTGATTAGCGGAAATCTAGTCCGTTAAATAGGATATTTCCCGGCATTCCTCGCTCTTAGCGGAACTCTAGTGCGTTATTCGACTCATTTATTGAGTCACTGACGGCCAAAAAGCGGAATAACGGATTATAGTTCCGCAATTTTGGCAGAAGTCTCGTTTTTGCGGTTGATAACGGAAATACAGTTCCGCTCAGCAGAAATTGCTGCGAAAAGGCTTACAAAACCGATTATGTAGGTTATTGAGCGGGTGCTGTCGTACCGGTAGTGCCTGTAGGGGCAGTTGCTGTGCCGGAAGTAACGGTTGTACCGGCCGAAGCTGCCGAACCTGATGAAACTGTCGTATTGGTTGAAGCCGATGTACCCGTGGCGTTGGATGTAGGACTGTTTGCGGCCCCAGTACCGGTTACGTTTGATGTACCGGTTGTGCTTGTCGTGCTGCCGCTGCCCGCTGTGCTGCCCGTCGTACCGCCGGCCGCCGGAGCGGAAGGCGTTGCCGGTTGCCCGCTTCCGCCTCCGCTTGCTGCCGGTGCCCCGCCCGGAGTCGTTGTGGAGCTACCGGCAGGGCTTGTGCTGCCGGTACCCGGTACAGGTGCTCCTGTACCGCTGCCGGCCGCCGGCGCGGTGCCGTTTGTCGTGCCTCCCGTACTCCCGTTGCCGCCGGGAGCGGGGGTTCCGGTACCTGTTGAGGGCGCTGTCGTGCCCCCCGTAGTACTGCCGGAAGGCGTATCCGGTTTGGAGCTTCCGGCTGGCGCGCCAGCGCCGCCGCTGTCGGCAGTGTTCGATCCGCTGGCAGGTGTTCCGCCGCCTGTCGTTCCGCCTGCCGGTTTCTCGCCGGACGTATTCGTATTGCCCGTCTTGGGCGGCGTAGTCGTAGTCTTGGTAGAAGTATCGCTGCCGGTTTGTGTCTTGGCGGACTCCTGCGTTTTGGGAGGTTCCGTCGTCTTTTCCGGCTCTACTTTTTTCGGTTGATTTTGCTGCTGCCTCTTCAGCTCCGCCTGCTCCTTCAAGAAGTCCGGATGGTCGTAAGCTCCGCCCGGATCGATTTTGCCCAAGTTATCCCAAATCCGGTCTACCTTATACGAATCCGGCTCGTCAAATACGAGTAAGCCCGACGGCAATCTGCGCTCGCCATACCGGCTTGACGGCTTCGTTAGCACTTCGCCTTTCACTACCAGTTCGGAGGAAGCTCCTCCGTCCATCATTCCGGCGTTGACCGCGCCTTCCTTCAGGAGCAGATCTTGAACTTCCTTCAAAGTGGCGCCGACGCTGCTCGTCTGACGGCCGTCAATAATGACGAAAATAAGCGTCCCGTCTTCCTTCTGCCCGATCGCGGTACGGGGAGCGCGTCCCCAGCCGCCGTCGCCGGTCGTAATTTGCGGATTGCCGTTGGCGATCAGCCGAGGGGCCAGAAACGACACCGCATCTTTGACGCCCATCGCCTGCAGCTCGAAAAGGCTGTACTTGCCGACAACGAGCGTTCCTTCCTTGGTGAAGCCGATAATATGCTGGGCGGTAGACGGCTCGACGTCCGCATAAACCGCCTCATTACCGGACAAAATGAGTCCGATAGGGGCAAAACCGTTGCCAAGCCCATCCGGATCGACGAAACCGCCGCCGTTAATGCCCGCTACGGCTCCGGTTCTTTTCACCATGGAGCTGATCCGTTCGCCTTCGCCGACTTTGTTCGGCACGACGACTCGAACGGAGGTCGGGTCGTATACGTAGATCATTTTGCCTTTCCAAAACTGTCCGGATATGTCCTTCGGTTCGCTGATCAGCTCTTCGACCGAGCGCGCCCGACGGACGGGATCGTGCTTGATCATCGTAAAATCCTGTTTCTCCAGCGCCGATGTTTCCGTGAATTGATGAGACATCTTCACCATGTAGTCGCGCTTCTCCGCACCGACCACGATCCAAGCCCAGTCCCGGTGCTGTGTCGAAATGACCGTTTGTGCCAAAAATTCGCGTATCGACAATCCGGGAGGGGTCAAATATAAAAAGCTGGACGTACCGAAAATGATCAGCGCGAACGCCAGCAATGTTTTTTTGAACCAGCTCCATCCTCCTAGCTGTCTTTTGGTCTGAACCAATAGCTGGATGGCATTACTCACCGCAGTCCTCTCCTTCTCCTATGCTTATACCCATCATCCACCATCATATCATAATCCCGTTTGGTTTTGGATCGGCTCTTTGATAAAATAATAGGAAAAAACGGTGAAATCAGGTGAATGGAATGAAGCGCTATTACGTGTTTGATTTCCCGCTCGAGCTGTACGGCATCGGCCTGTTGTTCGCAATTCTGCTGCTGCTTATCGTATACGGAGCGTACCGGAGAACGAAATCGGCCGGGGAACGTCTCGGCGGCGAAAGAGATAACCTCCATTGACAGCAGCCTTCATGTCGACGACAAATGGTCTCACCGGGAAGGGAATGTCCCTGCCTCAAGCTTTTTTATAAAAAACGTGTCATGCTCCGTTTCCTTCGTCCATATCATTTATAGAACGCTCTTGACAAATGACTATGGCAGGACGTTATGGAAGGAGGAGTTACCGTGAGCGAACAGCAGCCCGGTCTGCGCTTCGATATTTACGAACGCGTTCATTTGCCGGAAGAGGTGTCCGCCATCTATGAGTTGGACGAGGTCGAGCTAACCCCGCAAATCCGGGTCGCCGTCGAAGGGGATCAAGCAGTTGTGAAAGGGTATCTGTTATTGGTCGGCACCTACTCGGGACAAGCGGAGGGCGACTCGCGCGAAACGAAGACGCTCGAGCATACGATTCCGGTGGAAATTACGCTGCCGATCAACCGGATTCGCAGCGTGGACGACATCTCCGTCGAAATCGAAAACTTCGACATCGATTTGCTGTCTCCGCGCAGTCTTAACGTAACCGGCGTGCTCTCCTTGAGCGGTATCGAAATGATGTCGGGCAATGCAGGGGGGTGGCAGGACGAGGAAGAGGTTTTATTCGTGCACGAGCCTGCCAAAGCGGACGATTCGTCAGCCGGCGGATGGATGGCGGAAACGCAGGGAAGAGTCGAGGAGCAGGAACTGGTAGAGGAAGAGCCGGAACGAGCAGAAGAAGAGCAGGAAGCCGAAGAGCCGGTAGAATCTCTGGAACCGCAGACGCTGCAGCAGCCGGAAGAACCGCAGGCGGGTATCGCGCCTCAGCCCGCGGCAGTCGCTACGACAAGCCAGCGGACGGACAAAATCCGCGACGAGCTGCCGGAAGGCAATTTCGAAGATTACGAAGCTTTGGCTCAATACGATGAAGAGGTTGCGGAAGGGAACAAGCCTTCCGAAACGACGGAAGTGGCCGAAACGGCGACAAGCGCGGACGAAGACGAGAAGAGCGGGATGAAGATCGCCTTCGGCAGCAAAAAGCCGGAAACCCCTCAACCGTTCGATCTGAAATCTTATTTGAGCAAAAGCGGCGACGATTACCGCAACCGATCGGCCGCCTCTCAAGCCGCGTCTAGCGCCGTACGCCAAAGCAAGTCGTTCCGCAGCGAGCCCGTTCCTATCCCGGAGCCGGTCGCCGAGACGGGCGCCTCCGATGTGCTGGAGTGGAAAAACTTGTTCTTGTCCGCAAACGAAGAGCAGCAATTCCGGAAAGTGCGCCTATGTATCGTACATAAGGACGATACGGTCGAATCGATCGCGAAGAAATACGACCGCAAGCCTCAGGAAATTCGCCTGTACAACAGCTTGAGCGATCAAGAGGTGACGGAAGGCCAAGTGATCTACATCCCCTGACCGGCGGTTAACATGCGAAAGACGCGTCCCGTTGAGCCATAAGGCTGAGCGGCGGCGCGTCTTTTAACCTATATAGAGTTTATAAATTTCGGGGTCCCCGCAAAGTAATTGAAATAAGCTTCGAAGGAAGGCTCCACTTTGTGGGGTTATTTAACGGGTCCGGGCGGACAAGCATCGGTACGTGCTTAATATACATTCAGCAAAAAACCGAGATAGATCAGAAACAATCCGAACAAAATAAAGACATCAAGCCCCGTCGGCAGCAGCAGCGTACGCACGAACTGAATGCAAATGAGCGGGAAGACGACGCCTTTAACGGTATACCGGATTTTCCACCACCATTTGTCCATGAACGACTCACCCCGTTTCGAAATTCGATTGTGCGTTTCTACGAGTATAGGATCCAGAACATAGTATGAAGATTTATCGGTATTGGTCCTTATTCCAAGTGTATGAACCCCCGTCCTTTGGATATGCTGATGCTATACAGAAAAACGCAGGAACGGAGGCGATCGGGTTGTCGTCCGCAGTCCATACGGTGTACCAAGCGCTATGGATCACAGCTTTGATCGCGCTCAGCATATACGTAGTCAAACAAATAATGAAGCGGGATTAAACGGAAGGCTCATTGACTGTACCGTCCAAAATGTTTAATATAGTGTATAAACCCCCATAAAGTGAAGCGAAGTTTCGGGGAAACAATTCATACACAAAGACTTTGAAAGGGAGTAGTAGGCAGCCAACCCTTCAGAGAGCGGACCGCAAGCGCTGTGAGGTTCCGCAGGATGTAACTGTCGAAGTCGCCCCCGAGTCGCCGGAACGATCGGCCGCCCTCATGCCGCCAAGCAGCGGACGAGAGGGACGCCCGTCACGTGAACCGGCCGGCCGCAGCCGTTATCTGCTTGAAGTGTCGCGCCTCGTTTACGATGGGCGCGGAATAAAGGTGGTACCACGGAAGCAATGCCTTTCGTCCTTTGCGGCGAAAGGCTTTTTTGTTTTCTTTTTGGAGCCGCGCTTGGCTGAAGGCGGCGGAATCAAACGGGAGGTTGTTGTCATGACGGAAATGCAGGAAACCGCAAAATCGCAGCCGTCGGTTGCTATGCCGACGACGTACGATCCGAAATCGGCGGAAGCCAAATGGTATGCTTACTGGTTGGAGAATCACGTGTTCGAGGCGGGCAAACGGCCCGATGCCAAGCCCTATACGATCGTCATACCGCCCCCGAACGTGACGGGGATGCTCCATATCGGCCATGCGCTGGATTGCACGCTGCAGGACATTATGATCCGCATGAAGCGGATGCAGGGCTTCGACGCTTTGTGGCTGCCGGGTACGGACCACGCCGGGATTTCCACGCAGACGAAGGTGGAGCAGAAGCTGCGAGCCGAAGGCGTATCGCGCCACGATCTCGGCCGCGAAGCGTTCCTCGAGAAAGTATGGGAATGGAAAGAGCTGTACGCGAATACGATCCGCGAGCAGTGGGCCAAAGTCGGCTTCTCGCTCGACTATTCCCGCGAGCGGTTCACGCTTGACGAAGGGCTGTCGCGCGCGGTGCGCGAAGTCTTCGTCAAACTGTACGAGAAAGGGTACATTTACCGCGGCAACCGGATCATCAACTGGGATCCGGAGGCGCGCACGGCGCTGTCGGACATCGAGGTCGAGCACAAAGAGGTGCAGGGCGGCCTTTACCATCTGCAATACCCGCTCAAAGACGGAAGCGGGCACATTACAGTCGCTACGACGCGTCCGGAAACGATGCTCGGAGATACGGCGGTGGCGGTTCATCCCGAGGACGAGCGCTATAAGCATATGATCGGCAAAATGCTGCTCCTGCCGGTCATCGGCCGTGAAATTCCGGTCGTCGCGGACGAATATGTCGACAAGGAGTTCGGAAGCGGCGCCGTGAAAATTACGCCCGCACACGATCCGAACGACTTCGAAGTCGGCGAGAGGCACCAATTGCCGCAAATTCTCGTCATGGACGAGACGGGCACGATGAATGCGAACGCCGGTCCGTATCAAGGCATGGACCGCTTCGACTGCCGCAAGAAGCTCGTGCAGGACTTGAAGGACCAAGGCATCCTGCTCAAAATCGAGGAGCACGTCCATCAGGTCGGCCACAGCGAGCGTACCGGTGCGGTCGTCGAGCCTTTCTTGTCCACGCAATGGTTCGTCAATATGGCGCCGCTGGCCGAGGCTGCGATCGAAGCGCAGAAATCGGGCAAAGGTACCAACTTCGTGCCCGACCGGTTCGAGAGAACGTACTTGCAGTGGATGGAAAACGTCCGCGACTGGTGCATCTCGCGTCAGCTGTGGTGGGGACATCGTATACCGGCCTGGTATTGCGGCGATTGCGGCGGCATTACGGTAGCTCGGGAAGATGCGAAGCAATGCTCGCATTGCGGCAGCGAGCACTTGAAGCAGGACGAGGACGTGCTCGATACGTGGTTCAGCTCGGCGCTATGGCCGTTCTCCACGCTCGGCTGGCCGGATAAGACGGCCGATATGGACAAATATTTTCCGACAAGCCTGCTCGTCACGGGCTACGATATTATCCCGTTCTGGGTGTCGCGGATGATCTTCAGCTCGCTCGAGTTCACCGGGCAAATGCCGTTCAAGGACGTGCTTATTCACGGACTTGTCCGCGACTCCGAAGGCCGCAAAATGTCCAAGTCGCTCGGCAACGGCGTAGACCCGCTCGAAGTGATCGAGAAATACGGCGCGGACGCGATGCGGTATATGCTGTCCACGAGCAGCACGCCGGGGCAGGACTTGCGCTTCCGCTGGGAGCGAGTGGAGCAGGCTCGCAATTTTGCCAACAAAATATGGAACGCCTCGCGCTTCGCGCTCATGAACCTGGAAGGCTTCACGGCCGCCGACATCGATTTGAGCGGCGAGCTGCGTACGGCCGACCGCTGGATTTTGCACCGTCTGAACGAAACCGCGGCCGAAGTGACCCGACTGATGGACAGCTACGAGTTCGGCGAAACCGGGCGTCTCTTGTACAATTTCATCTGGGACGATCTGTGCGACTGGTATATCGAGTTCGCGAAGTTGTCGCTCTACGGCGAAGATGCCTCCGCCAAGAAAACGACGCAGTCCGTCCTCGCCTACGTGCTCGATCGGACGCAGCGGCTCATCCATCCGTTCATGCCGTTCATCAGCGAAGAAATATGGCAGCATTTGCCTCATGAGGGCGATACGATTCTGCTCGCGGAATGGCCGGTCTACGACGCCAAATGGGAAGCTCCGGATGCCGTAGCGGAAATGAATTTGCTGATGGATACCATTCGCGCGGTCCGCAACATCCGGGCCGAAGTGAACGTTCCGATGAGCAAAAAAGTCGAGCTGCTCGTCCGCGCTTCCTCAGACGATACGCTCTCGATATTGAAACGCAACGAGGAGTACATTCGCCGGTTCTGCAATACGTCGGGCCTTGAGATCGGCACCGCTCTTGCGCATCCGGAGAAAGCGATGACGGCCGTCGTCACCGGCGCGGAGCTGTTCCTGCCGCTTGCGGGGCTGATCGATATTTCGCAGGAATTGGCGCGGCTCGAGAAGGAAGTGCAGACGCTGACCGCGGAAGTGGAGCGCGTCGAGAAGAAGCTGGCCAACGAGGGCTTCGTGGCGAAGGCGCCGGCCAAAGTCATCGAGGAAGAAAAAGCGAAAATGCGCGATTACGCCGAGAAACGGGAGAAAGTGCTGGCCCGTCTCGCCGAATTGAAAGGATAAATTAGCAGTTCTTCACTTCTGGGGGAACTGTATCGGAACGGTCTGCGGAGTATCGGCTCTGCAGGCCGTTTTCCGGAAATGGACCGATGACCATCAATTTTACGTACCAAATTCATATAGTAAAGGGATGAGACGTATGAATGAAGCGACCGAATCCGCACAATCGGCATTCCGGACGGCGGACGAAGCGGTGAATTGGATCACGGGCCGGATGAAGTTCGGCATACGCCCGGGCATGAAGCGGATGGAGCTGTTCATGGAGAAGCTCGGGCACCCGCATAGACGGCTGAAATTCATTCACGTTGCCGGAACGAACGGCAAAGGATCGACCTGCGCCTTTCTGACGAAAACGTTGACGGCTTGCGGCTATGACGTGGGAACGTTTACTTCTCCGTTTATCGAAAGATATCAGAACCGGATTCAATACAACGGCAAAGATATCGACGACGACTCGCTCGTCCGGCTCGTAAACGAGCTGAAGCCGATTTTCGACGAAATCGCCGAAACCGAGTGGGGCGCGCCGACGATGTTCGAAGTATCGACGGTGCTGGCGCTGCTGTATTTCGCCAAAGTGACGTACCCCGACTTCGTCGTCTGGGAAACGGGACTTGGCGGGCGGCTCGATTCGACCAACGTCGTTACGCCGATCGTTTCGGTCATCACGAACGTCGGACACGATCATATGGAAATACTCGGCGACAGCTTGCCGGCGGTGGCCGAAGAGAAGGCGGGAATTATTAAGCCGGGCGTCCCTGTCGTCAGCGCCGTGGAGCAGCCTGAGACGATCGAAGTGATCCGCAAAGTCGCGGCCGGGCGCAAAAGCACACTCTATTTGATGAACGATCAGTTCCGCTACGAGCCGGTCCGCTCCGAGTTGGATCAGCAATCGTTTCATTTCACGGGTCCGTTCCGCAGCCTGGATCAAATCGACATTACGCTGAACGGGGCGCATCAGTTGAAAAACGCCGCCCTAGCGCTGATGACGCTGGAAGTGCTGCGTCAATATTACGCTGTCGTCATGGACGAGGAGCCTTTTCGGGAAGGGATGCGGTCAGCCGGGTGGCCGGGCCGTCTCGAGATGGTCGGCCGAGCTCCGCGTGTGCTGGTCGACGGAGCGCACAATCCCGAAGGAGCGGAAACGCTGGCCGAAGCGCTCCGTACGATTTACCGGTACGATAAGCTGCATCTGATGATCGCGATGATGCCGACGAAACAGCACGAGGGCGTACTGCGGCACCTGCTTCCGCTGGCCGATTCGCTTATCGTGACCGAGCCCGACTTCTTCAAGAAGGCGGAGGCCGGATCGTTGGCCGAATTGGCACGGAGTACGCTTGGGGAGCTGGACAAAACGATCGACGTTACCGTGGAGCCGGACTGGAAGGCGGCGCTTGCGCAGCTGACCGAGCGGACCGGGGAGGACGATTTGGCGGTTGTGACCGGAACGCTCTACTTGATTTCCGACGTACGATCCTGGATGCTGTACCGCAAAGATTCTGATAAAGGCTGGTGAGCTTAAGGCGTGAATACGACGGAACAGGTGCATTTTATCGGTATCGGCGGATACGGAATGAGCGCAATCGCCAAAGTGATGCTGGAGATGGGCTACAGGGTGACGGGATCGGATTTGGCCAGTCAGGAGTTGACCGACAAGCTGGCGGCCAAAGGCGCCAAAGTGTTCATAGGGCATGAAGCGAGCCACGTAAGGGGAGCGGATATCGTCGTCTACTCGACGGCTCTGCCCAAAGATAACGTGGAAATCGCGGAGGCCGAGCGGCTTCATATCCCGATCCTTCACCGTTCGCAAATGCTGGCCAAACTGATGGAGTCGCACAAAGGGATCGCGGTTGCCGGCGCGCACGGGAAAACGACGACGACTTCGATGATATCGCTCGTCATGGAGGAGTGCGGACTCGATCCGACCTACATTATCGGCGGGGAAATCATGAACGTCGGGAGCAACGCCAAAGCCGGCAGCGGCGACTATGTCGTAGCGGAGGCGGACGAGAGCGACGGATCTTTTCTCCGGTATAGGCCGCATTATGCGATCGTGACGAACATCGAAGCCGATCACCTGGAAAATTACGACGGCGACTTCGGCAAGCTGAAGCTCGCATACTCGCAATTTTTGAGCCAGGTCGCAAGCGGCGGACAGGCGATCGTTTGCATCGACGACGCGGACGTCAGGGAAGTGCTCGCCTCCGTGGCCGTCGATACGATCTCCTACGGTCTGGACCAAGCTGCCGATTATACGGCATCGAACGTTCGTCTCGGCGACAGGCGGGTCTCGTTCGACGTGGAGCATGCGGGGCGGCGCCTCGGTACATTGGAGCTGTCCGTGCCGGGCCGGCACAACGTGTACAACGCGCTTGCCGCCTTCATCGTCTGCCGCGAGGCGGGAGTTCCGTTCGCCGGCTTCGCGGCGGCGATCAAGCTGTTCCGCGGGGCGAAGCGCCGTTTCCAAGTGCTGGGCGAATCCGGCGGCATTCTCGTCATCGACGATTACGCGCACCATCCGACGGAAATTCAAGCTACGATCGGCGCCGCGAAGGCGACCGGGAAAAGGATCATCGCCGTTTTCCAGCCTCAGCGGTATACACGCACTTATTTTTTGTTCGAGCAGTTCAGCAGAGCGTTCGGAGAGGCGGACGAGGTCGTGATCGCCGATATATACTCCCCTGCGGGCGAGCGGCAAATCGAAGGAATCAGCTCGGAGAAGCTCGTGGAGCTGATCAGGCTGAACAGCAACGAGCGCGTCCGCCACATTTCGACCGTCGGCGAGGTGACCGATTTTCTGCTCGGCTTCGTGAAGGACGGCGATCTCGTCCTGACGATGGGAGCGGGCGATATTTGGAAAGCGTCCCACGCTTTGGCGAAAGCTTTGGTCGAACGGGAGAGCGGAAGCTGAGAGCTGATAGCGAATGCGGATACTTGAACGAAGAAGCCGGAGGGCATGAAGCCCTTCGGCTTTTTTCTATTTCGCCGGCGATGCTCCTTGCGGTGAAGACTATCGTCGGCTTCAAACGATTTTATTTGCCCGAATCTGATTAATTGTGTATCATAAAATATATGGATTTGTAACATTGTGATTCATTAAAATAAAATTGACAACGATTACAACGTAAAATATGATGAGGGTAACGCTGTAATACCATAATCTACCCAGTTTTGATTCTTAAATTATAAATTTTATGAATCACAACCTCAGAATTGTGGAAGCGATCCGACCCGAGAGGGGGACACGATCGGAGCAAAGCGACCTGCGTTACCGGGAAATGTGTCGTTGATCGAAATTGGAGAGTCGTACGATGAGAAGAAGACCGACCAAGCAGCAATTTACGAGTCAATTGGACGAGATGGTTCGCGTGTTGAGAAGCGACATCATTGCGGGCGTCTATTCGCCCGGAGACTATTTGCCGCCGGAGAGATCGCTCGCGGCCCGGTTCGGCATGAGCAACAATTCGCTGCGCGCCGGGCTCGACCAATTGGTTCGGGAGGGGTGGATCGAGAAAGTGCCGCGCGTCGGCAACCGGGTAGCCGGCAAGAGCACGCGGGTCAAGCTGAAGCTCGTTTGCGGCTGGACGTCGTTCCGCAATATGGTGCTTAGCGAGCAGCTGGAACAATTCCACCGGCTGTATCCGTGGATTTCGGTGGAAACGCTGGAGTCGAATTTTTATGGGGAGCTGTTTTCCGGCGATTTGCTCATGCTCGAGAACAATTTCTTTTATCGCTTGATCGAAGAAGGCTCCTTGTCCATGCTCGAGCCGCTTGCCGAGAAGCCGGAGCTGTTCCCCCGGATGTCGAAGCTGTTTGCCGCGGAAGGCCGGCAGTGGATGCAGCCGATCATTTTCTCGCCGATCGTATTGTGCTACAACAAGGCCCACTTTCGCGAATACGGGATGCTCGAGCCCGACGGCGGCTGGACATGGGACGATCTGCTGCGGAGTGCGGAGCGATTGTTCGACGGCAAGGGACGGTACGGCTTCTCCTTCCATGTTCCGGCTTTGAACCGCTGGCCGTTATTTTTGCTCCAGAGCGGCGAGCGTTTCGAATGGGAGAACGGCCGGCTTAAACATTTGTACGGCACGAAAATGCTGGAGAATATCAAGCTGAGCAAACGCATCATCCAGAATCGAAAAGCGTTCCCGCTGTACATGTCCGAAAATAACGACGACGTCGACCGGATGTTTCTGGAAGGGAAAGTTTCCATGACACTTACAAGCTACATGGCGCTGAACTCTTGGAGGGAAACGGACCTGGAGTACGATATTTCGCCGGCGCCGTATATCGATGAGCCCCGCACACTTCTCATCGCCATGGGGCTCGGGATCAGCAGCCGCTCTCCGCATAAAGAGGAAGCCGCGCTGCTGGTCGACTACCTTACGTCTCGGAACGCTCAGACCCTCATCGGGAAACGCACGTTAAGCATCCCGAGCCTGGGAACGGTTCCGGGCGATCTGACCAAAGATCCGATGAACCGTCCGTCCCGATTTATGCAATACCGGGAAACGATGTCTTCGTTCCGCACGCTTCGCGATTTGAATATTCCGATGAAAGCCATGAAGGAATTGGAGAAGCATTTGAAGGCGTATTGGGCCGATTTGATGGACGAAGACGAACTATGCAGCCGGTTATGCGGCATCATGTCCGGGCAATCCTAGCATTCATTGACGCTTTTCGCATCTCTTCATGCCTCATCGCACGAAGGGGGATAACCATGCGCAAGTGGTTGATATGGACCATTGTGCTGATGCTGTGCGTTCCGGTCGGACTTGGCGATCCGGAGCCGGCATTGGCCGATACGCAATCAGAAACGGGGGCGCCCATAACGATGTATTCGAACAAATGGACGGTGCTGCCGCAGTCGCAGGCCGCACCCGTCATCGACGGAGCGCTGTCAGACAACGTCTGGAGCGGCGCCGCCGCGCTCGACGATTTCCGCACGGCGTACTACAACGAGCCCGTGCCGGACGGTCCGTCCTATAAAATGTTTTACGATTCGTCCAACCTGTACTTCGGGGGATCGTTCGCTACGGAGGACAAGGCGATTTTGGAAAAGGTCGAGCTGGTCGTCAGCAGGCAAACGTACGGCGAAGCCCATTACGTGGTCACGATCCCGATAACGCCGCTCGCCAAAGCTACGGTTACGGATTGGAACATCGGGAGGGACATCGCAAAGGAAAATCCGCAGCGGACCAAAGTGAATGCGTTTACATCGGCAATGACGGACTCCGGCGGGCGAACTTCCGTGGAAGTGTCCGTGCCCTTGAGCGCTTTGGGCGCAAGCGCGCCTGCGCCAGGAACGGAATGGCGGGTGAACGTCGTACACGTGTATCATCTGAACACGAAGCCGCTCCTATCCTGGATTCCTCTGCGAACGTCCAATTTCTGGGACACGGGGAGTACGGTGACGATCAAGGGCAACCTTGTGGACGAAGGACGGATGGGCA
Organism: Paenibacillus mesophilus; assembly: GCF_005938385.1. Lineage (GTDB taxonomy): Bacteria > Bacillota > Bacilli > Paenibacillales > NBRC-103111 > Paenibacillus_AB > Paenibacillus_AB mesophilus. Next base: position 451,607 of record NZ_VCRA01000001.1, on the reverse strand, counting down.
GCGTTTTCTTCGGGCAGACTCCCGTCGGACAACGGTGGACGCCGGAAGAAGCCGAGCTCCGCTATACCGGCTTTACACAGAAGCAGCTTTCTTTCAAACGGGGCAGCACGGTAAATCCGGTGCAAACGAAGTTTTCGCTGAAATGGAAAAATCCCGTAGGTGATTGGGAGCCGTTGACGCAAGTGACGAGCGTCAAAAACGGAGACCGCTGCACCTTGACGTTCGAGCATCCTCCCGCACTCGATTTCGGCCTGACGGAGCTTCAAATATACGCTTACCGGGACGATCAGCCGAACGACGGGCGGTTCGCGATCGTGACGTTCGACCGGGACAGCCTGATCGAGGCGGGTCTCGAATGGACGGGGAAAGCTCCGCCTCCGGCCGGCACGGTCCAAGTGCAGCCGGCCCCCGCTTCGCAGCAAGTGGTAGATACGCTCGAGCTCATCCCAGACAAAGTCGGTTTTATCTTCACGGGACTGCCGGAAATGCCGGAGCTGCATCCGCTCGGTCTGTATAAGCTGTCGGCCGACAATAAAAGCATCGTATCGCTCAAAACGGGTACCGTTTATCCGAACGCGCAATATCCGGAATCGAACGTCGTTACGGCGGTCAACCGGAAAGGCGAGACGCTGGAATATCCGTATTACGAGGATGCCGAGGGCAAACGGTATTTCCTGTCCGCCCACCTGTGGTATTTGCAGAAAGACTACGCGACCGCACAAACGGAAAAAATCGCCAAGACGGACGCGCTCGGCGCGGCAAGGCTGTTGTACCGGTTCGCCCAAGTGTATGAAGGCTATGCGCCTTCAACCGATTACATTTGGCGCAATTATCCGATCAACATTACGTCCGGACCTCCGTTCAACTACTGGGGCGGCATGTGGTACCGGTGGTCGGTGGCCGATCTGAACAGCTTGAGACCGCTCCTGCGCGCCTACAATCTGGTGAAGAAGACGAATGCTCTCGAGCTGTTGAGCCAAGAAGTCGGCGAGAATATCGACAAGAAGCTTGTCGAGCAAATGTTCATCCCGTCGATGCAATATGCGCTTAGCTACCCGTACGTGCTCGGCAATATGAATTACACGCAATGGCTCGGCATGATCGACGCAGGCAAAATGTTGAACGAGCCCGACTATATTCATAACGCGTTCGAATGGATGCAGGACTACGTGGAGACGCAATTTTTGTCGGACGGATATTGGAAAGAAGTGGCGCCTTCTTATCACGTGCAGTCAACGAACGGCCTCGATCAGGCTATCGCCGCGCTCGATGGATATAGCGATCCGGCCGGGTACGTATCGCCGCGCACCGGCAGACGCTTCGACGACTTGGATATGGCCAAAGACTACCCGATCATCGAGCGGTCGCTCCGGGACAACAACCTGCTCGTCTACCCCGACGGGAAGCTGCTGCCGATTCAGGATTCGTGGGCTTCCGACAAGGCGAAGTCGCCGATACTGAATGCCGGGTCGTTCCTCATGCCGGCCGCCGGCATCGGACGTCTCGCGGCGGGAGCGGGCGCCGGACAATCGCAGCTGTGGCTCCAGTTCCAGCCGAAATACGGCCATAATCATTACGATCCGCTTCAATTGAACCTGTACGCGGAAGGGCAGGAGCTGCTCCCCGATCTGGGCTACACGTATACGAAAGACCGGTCATTCTCGTTATCGACGATGGGACACAACACGGTAGTCGTCGACAGCAAAGATATGAAGATCGACAACGTCTCGAAGCACGGCGGCAAAATCGACCTGTTCGCGCCCGCCGGGCAAGTGCAAGTGATGCGGGCGGATCAGAAGGAAGCATACGCCGGGCTGGATCAGTACAGCCGCGAGCCATGGTTCGTCTCGTTCCCTGGCGCGCAAGGCGGGGAAGGTTATGTTGTCGACCTGTTCCGCGTTTCGGGCGGAAGCCGCCACGAGTATACGCTGCAGGGGGACGCGAACCGCGACTCCGTCTTCGTAACGGATATGGCTTTGGACCCGTACGGCCCTTACTTGCTGCCGCCGGGCACTCCGGTCGTCGAGCCGGAGCAGTTTAACGACAAGGGCAGCGCCGGAGGGCATTACTACGGATACATATCGGTCAAGGACGTGAAGAAGGCGCAGCTTCCGGGCGACCGCTATGATCTCACTCTGGTTACAAGCGAGAAAGGGGCCGAGAAAGCAAAATGAAAATTACCGGGTTGCTCGAGCCCGGCAGCAACGAATTGTATTTGGGGCGTTCTCCTTCCATCCGCTCGACCCGGTTGTCGGGGTCCAAAATGGATACGAACGACGAGGCGGTTAAATATAATATGCCGAAGCTTGTGTTAAGACGCGACGGCAGCGGCTTGAAAAGCACGTTCATCACCGCGATGGAGCCGTACAAGGGAACGGCCGGGCCGCGCATCGAGACGATCGACCGTCTGCAGCTGTCGTCGGGCCCCGAAGGCGCCGTAGCGGTCAAGGTAACTTACGGGAATACGACCGACATTCTGATTAGCTCGCCTGGGGCTCCGAACGTACCGGTCGTCGTGGACGATATCACGATGCGGGGGAAAACGGGCTTTATCCGTATGGTGGACGGAGTCGTCCAATCGATGCATTTGACCGGCGGCACCCAGCTGTCGAAAGGGAATCAGACGCTGACCGGAGGCGGTACGGTCGGGGGCGCGATTACAGCGACGAAGCGCAAGGTGAACGGCGACGCCTACGACGGCATCGTCGTCAATACGCCGATCGATCCGGCGCAAGCGGCTGCGCTTCGCGGCAAATATGCCGTCGTGACGCATCCCGATGAGACGACCGCCGGCTACCTTGTAAGCGACATCGTTTCGGAAGCGGGTCAAACGGTCATCGTGTTCGCGGAACACGACCCCGGCTTCGAGATTCGTCCCGACGGAACGTCGAAAATGAACTATTACCCGGCCAAATCGTGGACCGGCACCCATACGTTTAGAATTGATCATGTCAACGTGTATGACACGAACCCGCTTCAAGCGGTAAGCTTGAATGCAGCGGGCAAAGATTTGCTCTCGGGCGAGCGCACGAGCTTGTCCGTCCAAGCGCTGAGAAGAGACGGGTCCGTGCTTCCGTCCGACAAAGCGAAGACGGCTTACGCAAGCAGCGACGAATCCGTCGTCAAGGTGGACCCGGAGGGAAACGCGGAAGCAGTCGGGGAAGGGACCGCAGTCATTACCGCTGCCGTCGATTGGAATGGTGCTACGAAGACGTCGAGCCTTCTGCTCACTTCGCAGAAACGGGCGTACCGTATGTCCGATTTCGTCAATTTGCCGATTGTGCAGCAGTCGGCTTCCACCCAGTACGTGTCCGGCTCTAATACGCTGCAGTTCGAAGCGAATCAGGCCGGGGAGTCGATCGCCTTCGAATTCGAGGTCGGAGAGGCGGCCTCGTATGACATCGGGATCAAGCCTTTCTCGGCTGCAAGCTACGGAACTTATCAAATTTATTTGGACGGAGCCATATTTTCGACCTACGATTTCTATTCGGCCAGCTCCGGCGCGAGCGCCGTATTCCGGCCGCTCGGCACAGCGACGCTCGCCCCGGGCACACATACGCTTTCGTTCGTCAATGTCGGGAAAAACGCGAGCTCGTCGAACTATAAGTTCGGAGTCAGCCAGCTGGAAATCAAGGAAAGCCTGATGGCGCCGCCGATGTTGTCGCAGCAGTCGGGGAACGTATACGAGCAGGAGCCGGTAACGATCGGCTTCGCGGATAACCCGGCTTGGAGAGGACAGATCGCGTCGATCGCCGTAAACGGCGTACCGCTCTCCTCCGGACAATTCACGCTCGCATTAGGCGGCGTAACGGTAGCTCCGGGAGCGCTGGGTGGGGCGGGACCGAAACGGATCGTCATCCGCGCAGCGGGTTACCGGCATGCGATCGCGGAAGTCGAGGTACTGCCGTACTCGGCGCTTTCCGCTCTTGGCACAGTCCCCGGTCCGCTCGTACCGTCGTTCAAATCGGGTGTGTACGATTACGCCGTATCCGTAAGCAATTCCGTATATACGATGAACGTTACGGCATCGACTTACCGGCCGGATTCGGTCCTGTCGGTTTCCGGCCAAGTGTACACGGCTGCCGGACAGTTTGTTCTCCCGCTGCAGGTCGGGCATAACGCATACCCGCTCGTCGTTAACGGGGGAGGCGGTCCGTCTTCGGTTTATACGTTGAACGTTTACCGCTCGGATACGGACTTTACGCCGTCGGGAACCGTGACCGGTGCGGTGTATGTTCAGGGCAATACGCCGCTTGCCGGAGCGGAGCTCAAGCTGGCCGGACATTCGCGGACTGCCGCTGCCGGTACGGGGGGCAACTTCGTGATGACGGACGTTCCGGCCGGGCAGCATCGTCTGATCGTTACCCATCCCGTTCACGGGCGTACGATATCGGAGCCGTTCCGCGTAACCGGCGGACAGAGCGTAGCCTTATCGGTCTACTATCCGTTTATCGATACGATGCCTCCCGTTCTTGCAGCTGCACAGACGCTCTTATCGGCCGGCATGCCGGTAGTCGTAACCTCCGACGAAGCGGCTAAGCTGTATTTGGTGCCGGAGAGTACGCCGGCCGATGCGGCGTCGATCATTGCGGCGTCCGCCGGGGCGAACGGCTCCTTCGCGATTGCGGCGAAGCAATCGGCAACGTCCGTGAAAACGATCGGTTTGGCGAAGGGCAAATACAAGCTGTACGGCATCGACTCGAACGGCAATATGACGCCGGTACCGATCGGCGTCACGATCGTCCTGCCGTCGACCGGCACGATTGACGAAACCGATCCGACTTTGACCTATGCGGGCCAATGGACCAGCTACACGGGCAACTACTTCGGCGGGAAAATGCTGCTGTCGAGAGATACCGCAGGGTCCGTGGAAATTCCGTTCTTCGGAGCGAGAGCGAAGTGGATCGGGGCACGCAATGCCGTATACGGCATCGGCAACGTTTATTTGGACGGACAGCTCGTGGCGACGGTCGATCTGTACAATCCGACACTGCAGGCGAAGCAGGAGCTGTACGATACCGGGACGCTGCAGCCTGGCATCCATATTTTGAAAATCGTGCCGACCGGGCAGAAGAGTGCCGCCGCAGGCAATACGTATGTCTCGTTCGACGCGGTGCAAGTAACCGAGCTGGGCTATGTCGTACCCGTAGTTTCGGGCGTGACGCAAGGGACCGTATATGCCGGAACGCCGATTGCGGCGACAAGCTCCGAGAACGGTACGCTTTACCTTGTTCCGTCCGGAACCGCAGCGAATTGGGGAGCGATCGAGCAAGCCGTATCGGCGACCGGACAGTCGGTAAACGGACTGAAGCTGGCGGCAGCTGCCGGCGTACCTGTTTCGTTCGATACTACGGGCATGGCTCACAATGTATACAAGGTTTATGCGGTAAACGCCGCAGGCATCATATCGGAAGGCTCGGCGCCGATTACGGTAATCGCCACGACCTCATCCGTGATCGATAGCGCGAATCCGCTTGTCGTCTACTCCGGCAGCTGGATTACCTCGTCCAACGCGGGCTACTATGGAGGAACGGAGAGAATCGGCACGGGAGCCGGTTCAACGGTCGAGGTCGAATTTTACGGAAGCCGGGGAGTCGTGTATGGAACGCTCGCTTCGAACGGCGGGCTGGCCGAAATTTATCTTGACGGCCAACTGGTGACGACCTACGACTTTTACCGGGGCGGAACCGGGGTGCTCAAATCGAAAATTTGGGACACGGGCCCATTGCCGACGGGCTTGCATACGATCAAAATCGTAAACACGGGCAACAAAAACCCGCTGTCGCAAAATACGTGGACCCGATTCGATTACTTGCAGACGACGGCACCATAGGTCCCCCAAAAGTGAAGCGAAGCTTTGGAGCGTATACCGAGTACTTTTGGGGGAGCCCCCCGGAAAAGATCGGACCCCCAAAAGTGAAGAGAAGCTTTGTAGCGTATTCCGATTACTTTTGGGGGAGCCCCCAGTAGACCGCCAAAAGAAATTACAGGCATATCGCCCGCTTGTCCCGCATAAAGATGAGAACAAGCAGTTTCAGGGACAAGGAGTGGAGCGGGCATGAACAAGGCGAGAATTACGTACCGATTCGACGATCCGGGACGGGAAACGGTTCGCAAGGAGCCGAACCCGGTTATCCCTTTATTGAAAGAGGAATTTACCGTCATCGAGGATCACCCGTCCGTTATCCCCGCCGAGGAGCACGTCTGGCCGAAGGAGAGGCCGGGGCACGGCAGGATCGATTTTGTCGATACGCAGCCGCTCAACCAGTTTACGACCGACTTCGGCGCATGGAAAAGCCCGTTCGACGCCGAGACCGAAAAGGTGGAGCGGATCATTCGCGAGTCCTCGGGCACTCGCCGGCCGAAACCGGCTCCGGTTCAGGAGCCGGTTCCGGTAGAACGGGAGGCGCGGCACGACGGCGATACGGGGTATTATGAAACGGAATGGCCGGAGCCCCCCCAGGCCGGACGTTACGCCCAGGAGCGAATTCCGCCGACCGTCATTCACGGGAGATACGAGCGGTATAACCGGACCCCTTGGCTGAAAATCGTCGCTTCCGTGTCCGGGGCGGTCGCGACGGGTGTCATGATCGGTTTCTTCGTCTTGTCGATGTTCAGCGGGGACGATACGCCCGGCGTTATCCCGGGACCGGCGGGCGGCTCCGGCAAATCGGCCTCCGCCACCGTTCCGGTACAGACGAAAACGCCGGCAGTCGACCCGTCCGGCGCCAAGGACAACGCGGCTCCCGCTTCCTCGGCGTCCGCCGCCACGGTATCCGTCAACATCGCGGCGCAATCGTATACGCTGCTGCAAAACGGCGTGTTCTCGAATGAGCAAGGCGCGCAAGCGGCTGCTGCCGAGCTTAAGAAGAAAGGGCTGGCGGCATACGTGCAGCCGGGGGATAAATATTACGTTTACGTCGGGATGTCTCCGAATCATGACGACGCGCTGGCGCTCGGCAATGTGCTGAAGGAGCAGAAGATGGAGCTCTTTCTGAAGGCGATGGCGCAGCCCGCGGTGTCCAAAATCAGATGGTCGGGCGAGCAATCGGGTGCCGCCGAACCTTTCTTCACGCAAAGCGGCAAGCTAGTCCAGACGATAGGCGGCTTCTCGGCCGCCCGGTTGAAGGAGAAGACGCCGTCGGCCATCGATGACAAGACGCTGCAGACGATCCATACGGCGCATCAGGCTTGGACCGGAGCGATCGGTCCGTTCGGCGCGGGGCTCGCCCAAGATCAGAAGGCGACGCTGCAAAAATGGACTACAGCGATGAATACCGCGGTAACGTCCATGGACGAGTACAAGAAAAATCCGTCGTCCGCGCTGCTGTGGGAGGCGCAGTCTTCCTTGATGCAAGTCGTATTCGCGGAGAACGAGCTGCTTGCGGCGATCAAGGCGCAATAAGCGGCAAAACCGCCCCGGAACCCGGGGCGGTTTTGCTTTCCTTACGATCGGCCTGCCTATTTCGGCTTCGCAGCCGCGACATAGCGGTCGATCATGACGGCCATTTCGGCGCGTGTCATGCTTCTTGCCGGCGCGAACGTTTTGTCGGTCACTCCGTTAAACAAGCCTTTCTGCTTCAATCGGTATATCGGTCCGGATGCCCAATGCGTCAAAGGCACGTCCGTAAAATCGGCGGCCTTCGTCCACGGCGCCTGATTCGTCCCATCCGTCATCCGCTCCAGCAGGGCCGCGACTTCGGCTCTGGTGACGGCTTGATCAGGGCGGACCGTGCTGTCCTCGTATCCGGTAATATAGCCGAGGCGGATCGCTTCCTGGAACGTCTCGTACGCCCAATGCGTCTTCGGCATATCTTTATACACTTGGGCCGTTACGCTCGTCTGTGCGGAGGAGCCGGTTTGGAGACGCAGCGCCTTGTCGAACTGGAACAAACGGTCGGCGATGGTCAGCCATTCCGCCCGCGTCATCGGGTTATCGGGCAAATAGCGGCCCCACCCGCCTTCCACGAGCCCTTTCTCCTTCAGACGAACAATCGCGTCGGACGCCCAATGCCCGGAAATATCGGTGAAGCCTCCCGGAGGCGACGGGGGTAAATAGGCGGCGATTCCTTTGGCGATTCCTTCCGCCAGCTTTTGGCGAACCGTCTCGTCCGCAAGTCGGGCCGCGTCGTTCTTGTTGCTCAAAAACGCCGTTTCGACCAATATGCTCGGGACTTGTCCCATCCGGATGACGTATGCGGCGCTCGGAACGAGGCCTTTGTCGGAGAACCCCGCCTCCGACACCATATTTTGCAGCACGAGGCTTGCGAGCCGCTTGCTCTCCGGCGTAAGCGCCGTCATGGCGTCGCTTGCGGGGTAGCTGTCCTGGGGGTAATCTTTGTCGTAATAAAGAACCAGGGAGCCGTCCACGTTTGCATTGGGGTGCGAATTGGCATGCACGGATACGAATAACGCGGGTTTTGCTTTGGCGGTCAAGTCGACGCGGTCAGCAAGGCTTATGTACTCGTCAGAATCCCGGGTAAGTACGACGTCGTAGCCGAGCTTGACCAACAGCTGCCGCAGTTTTGCCGCAATGTCGTAATTTACGTTTTTTTCATAAAGTCCGTTTACTCCGATCGCTCCCGGATCGGAACCGCCGTGTCCGGCGTCTACGACGACCGTTTGGGCGGCAAACGCCTGCATGGGTGCGGCGATGAGGACGACAGCTGTCACTAGCAGTTTGCATAGTCCGGTTCTCATTCGTCTCATTCGTAACAGTCCCTCCCAAACTACATTTTACATGGTTCGTATACAGGAAGTATGCAGGAAAAATCAACCAGTCGGCTTTTTCAGCGTTGCGTATCCGACGGGGTTCGACGCCGTTGTCAAAGATTGACGTTCCATCGTATAATTAGGTCCGTGTAAAAATACGCGCTCGGACGCATGGGAGAGGACGGATTCGATGAAAAAATCCGGGTTCATGCTCGTTCTGTTTTTGCTGCTTGGGCTGCTCGCCGCCGCTATCGTCACCCAGCTTCTGGCGCCCGTCTCGTGGCTTGGCTTCCTGACCAAATCGGCGCAAATTTCGTGGGAGCCCAAGGCGGATTTGAATGTGATCAAGTACGATTTGTTCATTCAGGTTAAACTGAATGTGATTAGCATTTTAGGAATTGTCGCAGCCATATGGATTTATCGGCGGATGTAGATCCGGGGAGGAAAAAGAGAGCATAATGACACAACCTACGCTTATATTGGCTTCGGGGTCGCCCAGACGGCAGGAGCTGATCCGTACGCTCGGGCTGCCGTTTACGATCGATCCGGCCGACGTCGATGAGACGATGCCGGAAGGCACGGCGCCGGACGTTCTGGTCGAGGAGCTGTCGCTTAGGAAGGCGCGCGCGGTGGCCGGCCGGGGCGGACATGAACGGGGAGGCATCGTCATCGGCTCCGATACGGTCGTCGTGCTGGATGGCCGCATATTGGGCAAGCCGCGGGACGAAGCGGACGCCTTCGATATGCTGAAGGCGATCGCGGGAAGGACTCATCAAGTGTATACGGGGATTACGTGCATCGACATAAGTGGCGAAACGGTGCTGACCCGTCATGAAGTATCGGATGTGACGATCAAGCCGCTCGACGACGATCGGATTCGTCGATACATAGCTACCGGCGAGCCCGCGGACAAGGCGGGGGCTTACGCGGTTCAAGGGATCGGCGCCTTGATCGTGAAGAGGATCGAAGGAGACTATTTCAATGTAGTAGGCATGTCGGTCCGTTTGCTTGGCGAGATGCTGGAAGAGATGGGCGTGCGGGTGCTTTAATCCGTGCGTTCTTTTTTTTGCGTGCACCCATGATATATTTGTTCACATGAAGGGCGAAAGCCTATTGACATTCGAAACGCAAGAGACCATAATGTTAAATAATTATTAAAGTTCTTGAAAGCGGTTAACGCCGCTTACAATCTAATAGGATGACCGGGTGGAGACGTTGAGATATCCCGATAGCCTATGAGTTGCATGTTTGGCATGCGCTTTAAGACAGGCATCCGGATGGTTCAACATTTTTTTATCGGAATTGAATTTTCTTATTCATTAAGCGAAATCAGTATCCGCAACCGGAACGTGCCGCTGACGCGCATGAACTAAGAGCTAAGGAAGTGCTGATGATGATTGATGAAAGCGTGTGGCATATTTCCCATCTCGATTTGACGTTGCGCATGGTATTGGCGGTCGTGCTCGGAGGGCTGATCGGGCTGGAGCGGGAATGGAGCAATCACGCCGCCGGATTTCGGACGCATATTCTGGTGTGCATCGGCTCGGCCTCGATCATGCTGTTGTCCATCTACGGTTTCTCCCAATTCGTAGCGGAGCCGAATGTAAGGACCGACCCGGCCCGTCTGGCGGCGCAGGTGATCAGCGGCATCGGATTTCTCGGTGCGGGCGCGATCATCCGCAACGGCTCGAGCATATCGGGACTGACGACGGCCGCTTCGGTATGGGTCGTGGCGGCCATCGGGCTGTCCGTAGGCGCAGGCTTCTATTACCCGGCGGTGCTTGCAACGTTTCTCGTGCTGGTCAGTTTGTTCCTGCTGAACAAGTGGGAGAAATATCTTCTGCGCAACCGCCGCAACCAGGATGTAGTCATGAAAATATACGACCGGCCGGGCACGCTCGGACGAATCGCGACGAAGTTCGGCGAGCAGGGCATCCAGATCAAAAATTTGGTCATGCAGTCCGCAAGCTCCGCTTTGACGGACCAGGAAGGAAGCGGTACGATGGAGCTCCGCTTTACGCTCAGAACGACGAGCACCGACAAGCTGCTGAGGGCGATCGAGGAAATATTGACGATTCCCGACGTAATCGGCTTGGAGTCGAACTCGATGCCGTCCGCCAAGCTGACCGCCGTATCCGGCGGGAGGTCGGCTTCCGGCCAAGGCTGAGCCGCTTCGAGAATACCCAGACTCGCCCAGGGCTGTTGAGAAAGTCAAAAAGAGAATGAAACAGTCCAAAAGAGGCCTTTCTCAACAACTTCAGCCCCCGGCGGCATGCCGGGGCTGTTTTTTTGCCCGGCGGACTTTATCGCCGATTTTTTTTCGAACCATTTCATATACAATAGAAGTAGGTGGTATAATGGATGGACAAGGATCGATCCCAATTTTGTCGAAAGAGGGAAAATGATGGAATGTTCCGCAACTTCCGCTTATACCATGCGCGATGTGCCGATGGAGGAACGGCCGCGCGAACGAATGCTTCGAGCCGGAGCGGGCGCGCTCAGCAATGCCGAGCTGCTCGCGATCCTGCTGAGGACCGGCACGATCAATGAATCCGCGGTCGCGCTGGCCCAACGGCTGCTGATTGAAGCGGGAGGTCTCAGGCGGCTCGTTGAAATGAACACCGAGCAATTGACGGCGCTGAAAGGAATCGGACATGCCAAGGCGCTGCAAGTACAAGCCGGCATCGAGCTGGGGAAAAGACTCGTCCGCACCGCCCAGCCGGAAACCGTAACGATACGGTCCCCTCACGACGTTTCCCTACTAATGATGGAAGATCTCCGCTATTTGCAGAAGGAACACTTCGTTTGCTTGTTCTTGAACACGAAAAATCACGTCATCGGACAGGAGACGCTGTCGATCGGCAGCTTGAACGCGTCGATCGTGCATCCGCGCGAGGTATTTCTCGCGGCTATCAAGCGGAGCAGCGCCTCCATTATTTGCGTGCACAATCATCCGAGCGGCGACCCGACGCCCAGCCCGGAAGATATCGATATTACGCGCAGGCTGGTCGAAGCCGGTTCCGTTATCGGCATCGATGTGCTCGATCATGTGATCATCGGCGACCTGACGAGCGTCAGTTTGAAGGAACTAGGGTTGATGTAATATAATGAAATGACGGACATCCGAACGTACGGTTTCTGAAAGTCGTGTACGCGGATATACGTTTTGGTTACGAAAGGAGATAAAGCAACTTATGTTCGGAAGCTTCTCGAAAGATTTGGGCATTGACCTGGGAACGGCCAATACGCTCGTATATGTGAAAGGTAAAGGAATAGTGGTCAGAGAGCCGTCCGTGGTTGCTCTGCGTACCGATACAAAGACGATCGAGGCGGTCGGAGACGCCGCCAAAAAAATGATCGGCCGCACGCCCGGCAACATTCGGGCCGTACGTCCAATGAAGGACGGAGTCATTGCGGATTTCGAAACGACGGCGACGATGATCAATTATTTTTTGCGTCAGGCGCAAAAGCAGCGGGTGCTGTTTCCGCGCAGGCCGAGCGTGATGGTATGCGTCCCTTGCGGCATTACCGCGGTGGAGAAGCGCGCCGTGGAGGATGCGACCAAACAAGCGGGCGCCCGCGAAGCGTATACGATTGAAGAGCCGTTTGCGGCCGCCATCGGCGCCGACTTGCCGGTATGGGAGCCGACGGGCAGCATGGTCGTCGATATCGGCGGAGGGACGACGGAAATAGCCGTCATCTCGCTCGGCGGTATCGTGACGAGCAATTCGATCCGTGTCGCCGGCGACGAGATGGACGAAGCCATCATGCAGTACATCAAAAAAACGTACAATTTGATGATCGGGGAGCGCACCTCCGAGCAGCTGAAGCTGGAGATCGGTTCCGCACAGCCGATGGAAGTGCCGAAGTCGATCGAAATCCGCGGCCGCGACCTCGTATCGGGCTTGCCGAAGACGATGTCCGTCACGTCCGACGAAATTACGGAAGCATTGGCCGATACGGTCAACAAAATCGTCGACGCCGTTAAGATTACGCTGGAAAGATGTCCGCCGGAGCTTGCCGCGGACATTATGGACCGGGGCATCGTGCTGACCGGCGGCGGCGCCTTGCTGCATAATCTGGACAAGCTTCTGGCCCGCGAGACCGGGATGCCGGTGCTTGTGGCGGAGAATCCGCTAGACTGTGTGGCGATCGGAACCGGACGTGCACTCGATAACATCCATCTGTTTAAATCGACGAGACCGGGTCAGGCCGCCAAGTCCATTCGCTAGACTCGCTACGACAGTGCCGGTAAGCCGCGACGCACGGAGAGGGTGCGCGGCAAGCGAACCGGACAGACCGTTGGAAGGTGTTCGCTTTGTTCAAATGGCTGGGGAATAAAAGGCTCATCGTCTTGATGGCGGGCGTCATCGTGTTCGTCGCCCTGATGGGCTTTACGTTTGGGGGCCGGGGCGCGATGTCCTGGCCGGAAGGGTTTTTGAAGGATACCGTCACTTACGTTCAAGGATGGTTGAACAAGCCCGCTCGCGCCGTAGCGGGCTTCTTTGAAGATGTGCGCCGGATTTCCGTATTGTACGAGGAGAATCGCCAGCTGAAGCTGTCTTTGACCCAATATGCGAAAGATACGGCCCGGCTGAACGATCTGGAGGCGCAAAACAAACGGCTGAAGGACCAGCTAGGTTTTACCGAGCGGCAGCAGCAGTCGAACAAGTACAAGTACCGCATTGCCGAGGTGTATGCTTCGAGCCCGGATCCGTTCAACAATACGATCGTGATCAATCTCGGGGAAAAGGACGGGATCAAGCCGAACATGGCGGTCATGTCCGTGGAAGGGCTGATCGGGAGAATCGTCGACGTATCCCCGTTCTACTCGAACGTTCAGCTTATAACCGATCTCGATTCCAGCAGCACCAAAGCTATCGCCGTTACGGTAAAAGGAAGAGAGAACGAATCGTTCGGCATAATGGAAGGATACGACCGGGAAAAAGGGATGCTCGTCATGAATAAAATTCCGAAGACGGACAATCTGACGGCGGGCGATGTCATCGTAACTTCCGGCGTCGGCCAATTGTTCCCGCGGGGCATCGAGATCGGCGAAGTCGTCTCGCGCGACGAAGGCGAATTCGGCATCACCCATACGGCACAGATCAAGCCGTTCGCTTCGTTCAATCATTTGCGCGAAGTGTTCGTCATTGAAGTGCCCGAGCTGTGAGGTGGAGCATGCGCCGTTACCGGATCTTTCTCGGATTGTTCATTCTGTTTCTGCTGGAAGGCACGATCTTCAGCTGGATTATTCCGCCCGTCTGGCAATCGACCGTACTCGTAGCGCCGCATCTTGTACTGGCGGGCGTCATCTTCATTGCCATTTACCGGAGCCGGTATCAAGGGCTCGTTTACGGACTTGCTTTCGGCCTATTGCAAGATTTTATTTACTATGGTCACGCTCTTGGCGTATATTCGTTCAGTATGGGGCTCGTCGGTTACTTGGTCGGTCTTGCGTTCCGTCCGTCGAGCCGCGGCATCTTTATCAGCCTGCTGGCCGCGATGCTCGGGTTTTTCGCCTACGATTCGCTCGTATACGGCATATACCGAGTCTTCTTGGGCGTGGTCCATATCGGATACGAATGGACGTTCCTGAACCAAATATTGCCCAGCATGCTGTTCAACGCGCTGATCGCGCTCCTGATCTACATGCCCGCGCGCAAATGGCTTGAAGACGCCGATGCGGACCGGGAGCCGGAAGAAAAATGACGTTCGGAAACGATCGGCAGGAGGCAGACCGGCTTTCGGAGAATTGTTAGGTAGGAGGATTTTGGGTCGATGGCGGAAACGAAGCACCTCGTTACGATAAAAGGAGTCAAAGAAGGACTCGTATTCGTGATCGACGATTCGTGTCCGTTTGCCGAAGCGTTGCAGGAGCTGGAACACAAGCTCGACAATACGCACCGGAACATATTGGCGGGACCGGTCGTTCATGTGCAGATCAAGCTGGGGAAACGAACGTCGAGCGATGAGGAAAAAGAAGCGATTAAAGAACTGATAGGCAAGAGCGGCAACTTGCTCGTGCAAAGCATCGAGTCGGACGAATCCGCGCAGGAAGCCCGTGCGCCGGTCCCGGAGAGGGTCACGGTATACAAAGGCATCATCCGTTCGGGGCAAACGGTTAAGCACGAAGGGCACCTGCTGTTTCTGGGGGATGTCAATCCGGGCGGGACGCTGCTGTGCACCGGGGATATTTTCGTGCTGGGAGCGCTGCGGGGGATGGCCCATGCCGGCTTGGGAGGGAACGAGCGCGCTCTTATCGCGGCGTCCTACATGCGCCCGACGCAGCTGCGCATCGCGGATGTCATCAGCCGTCCTCCCGACGAATGGGGAATCGAGGACGCTTCGATGGAGTTCGCCTACATCCGCGAAGGAAGCATGGAAATCGATAAAATCAACCAACTTCACCGGTTGCGGCCGGACCATCCGTTCGGCGGCATGTAAAGGAGATGAATCGCATGGGAGAGGCAATCGTCATTACTTCCGGCAAAGGGGGCGTCGGCAAAACGACGACTTCCGCCAATTTGGGCACTGCGCTGGCGCTGCTGGGCAAAAAAGTATGCATGGTTGATACCGACATCGGTTTGCGCAACTTGGACGTCGTGATGGGTCTCGAGAACAGGATCATCTACGACCTGGTCGACGTAGCCGAAGGCCGCTGCCGGCTGCAACAGGCGCTGATCAAAGACAAGCGGTTCGACGAGCTGTATATGCTCCCGGCCGCACAGACGAAGGACAAGCATTCCGTTTCCCCGGAAGCGGTGCGGGATATGGTGCTGGAGCTGAAGAAGGAGTACGAGTACGTCATCATCGACTGCCCGGCCGGCATCGAGCAGGGGTTCAAAAACGCGGTAGCCGGCGCCGACAAAGCGATCGTAGTAACGACGCCGGAACTGGCTGCGGTACGCGATGCGGACCGGATCATCGGTCTGCTCGAGCAGGAACGCGTTCACGGCCCGAAGCTGATCATCAATCGCGTGAAAGCTACGATGATGAAGAAGGGCGAAATGCTCGACATCGACGAGATCTGTTCGGTTCTGGCGATCGATCTGCTCGGCATCGTACCCGACGACGAAGCCGTCATCAAGTCGGCGAACAGCGGGGAGCCGACGGTCATGAACCCGAAATCCCGCGCGGCCATCGCCTACCGCAACATCGCGAGACGGATCTTGGGCGACACGGTACCGCTTATGCCGCTTGAAGAGAAGGTCGGCGTGATGGGGAAAATGAAGAAGCTATTCGGAATAGGATGAGACGAAGTTGCTGGACAAACTGAAAAAAACGGATTGGTCCATTGTCATCTTGATGGCGCTGTTCATGGGGATCAGCACGATCGTCGTACATAGCGCCACCGCTAACGACCCGTTGTTTCACGGAACGGACGTCAAAAACGTCATCAATTACTCCATAGGCTTCGTCGTATTGTTCGGCGCGATGCTGTTCGATTACCGGCTCCTAGTCAAGGGCGCCTGGTATTTGTATGCCATCGGAATATTGCTTCTCGTTGCGGTCTATTTATTCGGAGTGGAGAAAAACTCGGCCAAAAGCTGGTTCATCTTGCCGTTCGGCTTCAACTTTCAGCCTGCCGAATTGGTCAAGCTGCTGACGATCGTCGCGATTTCCGCCTTCTTGGGCAGGCGGGAAGGAGAGCCGCTGCGGTTTTGGCAGGAGGTCGTTCCGATCGGACTGATGGTGGCGCTCCCGGTCGGTCTTATCGTTATCCAGCCGGACCTCGGCAATGCGATCATTTTTCTCGTTATTCTCCTTGTCCTATACTGGATCGGCAATATCAAGTATACGCATGTGCTGATCGGCAGCGCGTTGATCGCGGGCTTCATCGCCTTATTCTTTTATTTGTTTCAGCTGTATTACGACCCGGCTGTGCAGTATTTGAAGGACAACGATAAGGGAGAATGGGTGCATCGGATCAACCGGATTCATACGTTCATCGATCCGGAATCCGCTTCGGCCGACGCCAAGTATCAAGTGCATAACTCGATGCGGGCGATCGGCTCCGGCGGTTTGACTGGAGAAACCTATATGAACGGGGACTCCATTCAGAAAGGCTTTATCCCGCTGCCGTATTCGGACTCGATCTTCGTCGTAATCGGCGAGGAATTCGGCTTTATCGGTTCGTCGGTGCTGCTGCTGCTCTACTTCCTGCTCATTTACAGGATGATTTACATCTCGATTCAAAGTCAGAACCGGACGGGCGCGTATATTATCATCGGGATCGTCTCGATGTACGTCTTCCAGGTGTTCGAGAACATCGGCATGATGATCGGCATTATGCCGCTTACGGGCATTACGCTGCCGTTCGTCAGCTATGGCGGGTCCTCCGTTCTGATCAACATGATGGCCATCGGCATCGTCCTGAGCATCCATGTGCATCAGGAGCAGAAGTCGCTTTATTAATGAACTTTAACGGGATAACGGGCGGTGCTTCCGTTAAAGTTCTTAAACGGGCATACGGAACGTTCCTTGACGGGAACGTTTTTTTGTTTACCCCCAAATGTGAAGCGAATCTTCGAAGCCTATTCCTACTACTTTAGGGGGAGCCTCCTATTTTTTTCGCCGAAGCAACCTACTGACGCATAAACCGCGTTGCCGGCGCGGCCGGACCGGTGTTCTACCTCTTGGCGGGCTTTCATAAGATGTAGGGAAAAGCCTGTCTGCATCCTCCGAGTGGGCGAGGCGATTGAGGGGGAACCACAAATGGAAGTGAAATCGAACGTGCGCCAGCGACGTATGGATCGCATGAAACAAATAATCGCATCCGAGCAAGGGGAACACCGAAGCGACGTTAGACCTGTTCGGAGCGGCGGGAGCCGTGCCCAAGGTCCAGCAAAGACAAGCTACGGATGGACGCAGGATAACGAATACGGGAAAACGGAACGCGAGCGAGGTGTCCGGGAAGAAGAACCGCAGCGCATCGATTACAGCCGGGAGGACCCCGAATATGTATGGAAGCGTCAAGAAAGGGAACGGTGGTCGTCGTTCGAACGGGCGCCCGGCCCGGCTTCCGACGGTTGGATGGAGAGCGGGGGACTGAAGCCCCCGACCGTACGTCAAATATGGATCAAGCTGGGGATTAGCGCCGTGCTGTTCGCCGGTATATGGGGCATGTTCCGAATCGACCATCCGATGGCCGACCAGGGACGGCAGTGGGTGAAGGCCGCACTTACCGAGGATTACGATTTCTCGGCGGTGGCGGCTTGGTACGAGCGCGAGTTCGGCGGCTTGCCCGCTTTTCTTCCGTCGCTTAGAGCCAAGGCGGACCCGGAAGCGCAGAAGGCGAGCTCGCCGTCGCTGCAGCGGCTGTATTCCCCCGTTCGCGGCAAAGTGGTCGGTGCGGCTGCGAACGGAGATCCGGGCGTTACGATCCGGACGGAGCCCGAGGCTGCGGTTGCTGCACTCGATACGGGAAGAGTCGTTTCGGTCAGTACGGCAACGGACAAGGCTACGGTCGTCGTCATCCAGCACGCGGGCGGCCTGCAATCGACATATGGCTGGTTAAAGGGAACATCGCTCAAACCGAACGACTGGGTCAAGGGAGGGGAGACGATCGGGAGCGTGACGACAGACGCCGCGGGCGGAGCGGGCAAGCTGTACGTAGCGGTCAAGAAAGATAACCAATACGTCAATCCTGCAGAAGTGGTATCCTTTGATTAAATGGCGAGGTATCATTTTCCGGCTTCATCCGCTGTTCTCGCTTATGATGCTGGTTTCGGTGGCGACCGGATTTTTCGCCGAGCTGCTGACGCTGTTCGTGATCGTGCTGATCCATGAGTTCGGACATGTCGTCGCGGCCCGAAGCTTCGGCTGGAACGTCATCCGCGTGGAGCTGCTCCCGTTCGGCGGAGTGGCCGAGACGGAAGACGGAGGGCGCTCCAGTTCGTTTCAGGAAGCGGCCGTCGCGCTTGCAGGACCGCTGCAAAACGGCTGGATGGCGTTGTTTGCCGTCGGGATGGGACGTCTCGGCATCTGGGACTCGGGCTGGTGCGACTACTTTATAACCGCGAACACGATGATCGGACTTTTCAATCTGCTGCCCGTGCTTCCGCTGGACGGCGGCAAAGTGATGCAGGCGCTCATGAGCCGCTGGCTCCCGTATTACCGGACGCTCATGCTGTGCAGTCTGATCAGTCTGCTGCTTGCGGCCGCCCTCGCGCTAGCCGCCTTGCTCGGAATCCGTTCCGGCGGCATTCATCTCAATCTGCTGGTCATTGCGCTGTTTCTCCTCTATTCGAACTGGTACTCGTACCGGAACGCCTCATTCCAATTCATGCGCTTTCTAATGAACCGGGAGCCCTTGATGGAGCGTCTAATTCATAAAGGGACGCTGGCGCAGCCGATCGTCATATACCGCCACCGCAAAATCGCCGAAATCGTCCGTCTGTTCATGAGGGACAAATACCATCTCGTCTATATTTTGAACGAGGGGGGGCGCATTCAGGCCGTTTTGCCGGAGCAAAGATTATTGTACGCATATTTTCAGTTAAACCGGCCGGGAAGTGCCGTTTCCGACGTTTTCGTGTTAGAATAGAAGGGTTACATGGTGAGGTGGTGAGAGTTATTTGAAACAGATTATCGTTCATTGCCGGGACTCGCTGACGCAAGTGGCGCTTTTGGAGGACCGGGTACTGACCGAGTTTTATGCGGAACGGCCGGCGGAGAAGCAGCTGGTCGGAAGCGTATATAACGGGAAGGTGGTCAACGTGCTGCCGGGCATGCAGGCCGCTTTTGTCGATATCGGGCTGGATAAAAACGCGTTTCTGTACGTCGACGATCTGCTTCCGGCGCATTTGGATAAAATACCGGCCGTCAAGCCTTCCATCTCCGACCTTGTAAAGCCGGGGCAGGAGCTGCTCGTGCAGGTGACCAAAGAGCCGTTCGGCACGAAGGGGGCGAGAATTACGACCCATTTCTCGCTTCCGGGACGGTGGATCGTATTCATGCCGAATGCCGATTACGTCGGGGTATCCCGCAAAATCGGCTCGGAGCAGGAGCGCTCGAGGCTGAAGGACATCGCCGAGAAGGTGCGCAAGCCCGGCGAAGGACTTATCATACGTACTGTTGCGGAGAAGGAAACGCTGGAGGCGCTGGAGCGCGATTTCAACGTCATGCGCAGCGACTGGAACAGTGTCCTGCGGCGGGCGGAAACTTCCGGAGCCCCCGCGCTGCTGTACCGCGAGCCCGGCGTCCTGGATCGGGTCGTCCGCGATGCTTTCACCGATCGCGTGGACGAGCTCGTCATCGACGATCCGGTCCGCGGAGAGGTGCTTGTGAACCGCGTTCGGGAAATGTCCGAGGAGCTTGCCGGGCGCATCCACATCTATAGGGGACGCGAGAACGTCCTGCTCGCCTATCGGGTGCGCGAGCAGCTGGACAGGGCGATGAAACGGAAAGTATGGCTGAAGAGCGGCGGCTATCTCGTGCTCGATCGGACGGAAGCGTTAACGGTCATCGACGTGAATACCGGCAAATTTACCGGAACGGACGATCCGGAAGCGACCGTCTTCATGACGAACGCCGAGGCTGCGGACGAGATTGCGAGGCTGCTCCGGCTGCGCGATATAGGCGGCATCGTGCTCGTCGATTTCATCGATATGACGTCGGACAAGCATCGCGCCGAAGTGGCCGACCGGCTCGAGGAAGCGTTCCGGAATGACCGGACGAAAACGTACGCGGTCGGCTGGACGAAGCTCGGACTCATGGAAATTACCCGCAAAAAGGCGCGGGAAAGCTTGGACGACTCGATCCTTGCCGTCTGCAACGTCTGCGGCGGCTCGGGCAAAGTTCCGGTCGAGCGTCCGGCTCCTCATCGGCGGAAATGACCGGCGGATCAATCTCTTGTTGCTTCGCGAAGCGGGCTGTGGTAGAATACTTAGGTATGTGCGCATGAGCACATGCTGTAACCGCACGAGTCGGGTATTTCGGAAAGCGCGATTCGGTCGTCGCAATCGTCGGCCGCGCCACCTGGACAAGGCGAGTCTTAAGACATGAGGAGGTGCGCAAACTATGTACGCTATTATTGAAACAGGCGGCAAGCAATACAAAGTACAAGCCGGAGACGCGATCTACGTTGAGAAACTGGAAGCGGGCGAAGGCGACGTCGTAACGTTTGACAAAGTATTGGTTGTATCGAAGGAAGACGGCTTGGTAGCCGGTACACCGCTCGTAGCGGGAGCATCCGTTTCCGGTAAAGTGGAGAAGCACGGCAAAGGCGAGAAAATCATCGTGTTCAAGTACAAAGCGAAGAAAAACTATCGCCGCAAGCAAGGTCACCGTCAACCGTACACAAAAGTGATCATCGACAGCATCCAAGCGTAAAGGATGTCTTGAGGCAATGATCCGGGTGAACATCGAACGAAACCGCGACCGCGGAACGATCGAAGCTTTTACGGTAACCGGTCACGCTTTTTACGGCAAGCCGGGGCACGATATCGTATGCGCCGGGGTATCCGCCGTAACGGTCGGCACGGTGAATGCCGTCGAGAAATTGACGGGTGTAGAGCTTCCGAACGAAATGCGGGAAGGGTTGTTGAAAGTCCGGATCCCCGAGGAGACGGACGAAGGCAAATCCGTTCAAATTCAGCTGCTTCTCGAATCGATGGTCGTTATGATCGAGTCGATCGAGGACGCGTACGGCAAATATATCGTTTTACGACAAACTTGACAAGAAGGAGGTTGACTCCCATGTTGAAACTGAATCTTCAGTTGTTCGCCTCGAAAAAAGGGGTAGGTTCCACAAAGAACGGCCGCGACAGCATCGCGAAGCGTCTTGGCGCGAAACGTGCCGACGGCCAAACGGTATCGGCGGGCAGCATTCTCGTTCGCCAACGCGGAACGAAAATCCATCCGGGCACGAACGTAGGCCGCGGAACGGACGACACGCTCTTCGCCAAAATCGAAGGCGTCGTGAAGTTCGAGCGCTTGGGACGCGACCGCAAGAAAGTGAGCGTTTATCCTGTGGAAAGCGCTCCGGTTGCAGCAGCATCGGAAATCGTATGATCGCAAGCCTCCGGTCGAACGGGACCGGGGGTTTTTATTTTGGAGACGCCATGCTATACTGTGGGTATGTTGACGTGAACGGGGAATTGGAATGAAACCAAACGCCAGACGATACGATTCGGATCAAGCGGACGGGCTACTTGGCGGACAAGAAGAGCTGTTCGTGCAGACGATCAATCATCTCCGACATGACTGGATGAATGACATTCAAGTGCTGTACGGCTACTTGAAGTTGAAAAAATATGATAAAATGCACGACTATATGGAAACACTGAAAGATAAGATGTTCCGTGAAAGCGGGATTTCCAAGCTGGGAATTCCCGCTCTGATCGTCTACTTGCAATCGTTCAAAGTCCGCTGCCGGTCGATCCGGCTCGACGTCGAGCTTAGTCCCGAACTTCAATTGCCGGGGCTTCCGGTCGATGCCCAGGCGGTAACGAATACGGTCATTGCGGTCATCGAATCGTTCGTGGAACATGCGGAAGTGCCGGCGGACGGGGAGCCTAACGAATTGCTGTTGAGACTGAGCGCACAGGACCGGGTTCTGGCAATCGGTTTCCAATATGACGGCAGCTACGACAGCTCCGGCTTGAAGCGGAAGCTGGGCGGCTTGCCGGGCTCGTCCGGCAACGGTCTGCAGTTCGCAAGCGAAGCTACATACGACGAGGACGGAGCGGTTATCGACATATACATGCCGCTCGGCGGATAGAGGTGCACCATGTTTTTGGATAAAGCGAAAATATATGTAAAGGGCGGCGACGGCGGCGACGGAATCGTCTCGTTCAAGCGCGAGCTGTACGTGCCTGAGGGCGGACCGGCCGGCGGCGACGGCGGCAAAGGCGGTGACCTTATATTCCGCGTGGACGAAGGTCTCCGTACGCTGGTCGATTTCCGGTATCAGAAGCACTTCAAGGCGCCCCGGGGCGAGAGGGGCAAGACGAAGGGCATGCACGGAGCCAAAGCGGAAGATATGATCGTGCGTGTTCCGCCCGGAACCGTCGTCATTGACGACGATACACAGGAAATCGTCGCCGACTTAACCCGGCAAGGCCAGGAAGTCGTAGTGGCGCGCGGAGGCCGGGGAGGCCGGGGCAACATGCGCTTCGCCACCGCGCGGAATCCGGCGCCTCACCTGTCGGAGAACGGGGAGGAAGGCCAGGAGCGCTGGATCGTGCTGGAGCTGAAGGTGATGGCGGACGTCGGACTGGTCGGATTTCCGAGCGTAGGCAAATCTACGCTTCTGTCGGTCGTATCCGCCGCACAGCCGAAGATCGGAGCGTATCATTTTACGACGATTACTCCGAATCTTGGCGTCGTGGATGTCGGGGAAGGCCGCAGCTTCGTTATGGCCGATTTGCCGGGATTGATCGAGGGCGCACACGAAGGCGTAGGGCTTGGTCATGAGTTTTTGCGTCATGTGGAACGGACCCGGATTATTGTCCATGTGATCGACATGGCGGCGACGGAGGAGCGCGATCCGTACGACGATTTTGTGAAAATCAACGAAGAATTGCGTCTGTACAACGCCAAGCTGGCCGACCGCCCGCAGATCGTGGCCGCGAACAAGATGGACATGCCCGGCGCGGAAGAGAATCTTCAGCAATTCCGCGAACGGTTAAAGCAGGACGGGCGCGACGATATCGAAATATTCCCGATCTCGGCCATGGCGCGCAAGGGCGTGCAGGAGCTGCTGTACCGGGCGGCCGATTTGCTCGAGCAAATTCCGGAAATGCCGCTTGTCGAGGAAGTCGTCGACTTGTCGGAAAGAAAAATATACAAGTTCGAGAAAGAGGAAGACGACAACGAGTTCACGATCCGTCGGGAAAACGATACGTTTATCGTCGAATGCATCGGGATCGAAAGAATGCTGAAGCGCATGAATTTGAACTCTTACGACGGCTTGCTGCGATTCGGTCAGGCGATCCGCAAGTCGGGCATCGAGAACGCCCTGCGCCAAAGAGGGGCGAAGGACGGTCATATGGTGCAAATCGGCGATTTCGAGTTCGAATTCGTCGAGCAGGAATAACGGCAGCCAACCTATGCACAGCGGCTCGAAGCCTATCCGCAGGCTTTCGGGCTTTTTTGCGTACAATGCCAACCGAAGGACTAACTGATAATTGGCTGATATTCCCGTAAAGTCGGTAGTTTGCCTGCCGTTTCTCGAATAAGATAGTAGCAGGAAGGATCATTTCCGTTACGAGAGAACGAAGGGGTGGACTATGAAACTGCGGGAATTGGCCGAATTGCTTACAATCGCCCGAACGGCCGGGGATTTGGACGTCGAGATCGCCGGATTGTCGATGCATACGGGCACTCTGAAGCCCGGCGAGCTTTTTGTGTGCGTATCGGGAATAGCCGGCTTTCAGGAAGACCGGCACCGGTTTGCCGAAGAGGCGGTACGGGCGGGAGCCGCGGCTCTTGTCGTGGAGCGCGACATCGGTCTTGACGTGCCGACGGTTCTGGTGCCGGACGCGCGATACGCGATGGCGGTCATGGCCTGCCATTACTACGGGTACCCGAGCGCGGACTTGAAGCTGATCGGACTTACCGGAACGAACGGCAAGACGACGACGGCCCATATGATCGAAGCGGTATTCGCTCACGCCGGTTGCCGCACCGGATTAATGGGCAACATCGGGACGAGAATCGGCGGAGTAACGGTGGAGACGGATCTGATCAATACGAAGGAGCCTCACAAGCTTCAAGCAAGCCTGAGCAATATGAGAGCGCACCGGACAGAATACGGCATCATGGAAGTGACGTCCCAGGGGCTGGACATGGGACGCGTGCTCGGCTGCGAATTCCGGACGGCCGTCTTTACAAATTTGACGCAGGATCATCTGAATTATCATGGTACGATGGACAAATACAGGGAAGCGAAGGGGTTGTTCTTCTCCAGACTGGGCAACGGCTTCTCTCCCGATCCGGGAAAACGCAAATTCGCGGTTCTGAATGCGGACGATCCGGCTTCGGACTATTTCCGGAAAATAACGCCGGCCCAAGTGATTACATACGGGGTAAACGAGGATGCCGACGTTATGGCGAAAAGTATCGCGCTGACGGCTCAAGGCACCCGATTCGAGCTTGTTACGTTTGCTGGGGCGCGGCCGTTGAACTTGCGGATGGTCGGAGCGTTCAACGTCTACAATGCCCTGGCCGCCATTGCGTGCGCGCTGGTTGAACGCATCCCGCTCGAAACGATTTGCGAAGCGCTAGAGCAGTTGAACGGCGTCCCCGGAAGGATGGAAATCGTCGACGAAGGGCAAAATTTCCTCGTCCTGGTCGATTACGCCCATACGCCGGACGGGTTGGACAACGCTCTCGCCGCGGTGAAGCAGTTCGCGGGAGCCAATCTCATCACCGTATTCGGCTGCGGAGGGGACAGAGACCGGGCGAAACGGCCGGTCATGGGAAGATTGGCCGCCCAGTACAGCGATTATGTCGTAGCGACTTCGGATAATCCGCGTTGGGAGAATCCGGAAGCCATCCTTGAAGACATTCGGCAGGGGCTGGAGGAAGAGGCGGATGAATCGCGGTATGAGCTCATCCCGGACCGGAGGGAAGCTATTGCCAAAGCGATAGAACGCGCATTGCCCGGAGACATCGTTTTAATCGCCGGCAAGGGGCATGAGACGTATCAGATCGTTCAGGATGGGACCGTTCATTTCGACGACCGCGAGGAAGCGAGGCAGGCAATTCGCCGAAAAGCGACCAGCGGTTCGTAGCGAGACGCGTCTTGCGCGATAAGCTTCGACGAATTGCCGCTTCATAGCGAAGCCCCACTTTGTGGGGTTATTTTTGTATGTTCGCCCAAAGGTTCCTATGATAAACTGATTCTGATTCCATGCAGCCATCCATAAAGCTTTTCATGCACGTATTCCGGGGTCAATTGGAGGAGCTTCAACAATTAGTGAGAAGGATGATGAACATGCCGCAATTGGATATGCCGCTTGCGAAGCTGCAGCAATATGAAGGACGTACGCCCCGTCCGCACGATTTCGACGAATATTGGGAGAAGGCGCTGGAAGAAATGCGGGCAACCGATCCGGCCGTCGAGCTGGTGCCGGCTCCGATCTCGGTTCCTTATGCCGAGCTGTACGATCTGTACTTTACCGGCGTAAAGGGTGCGCGGGTGCATGCCAAATATTTGAAGCCGAAAGGTTTACAAAAGCCAGGGCCCGCACTGCTGCAATTTCACGGCTACTCCGGCAGCTCGGGAGACTGGTTCGACAAGCTGCCGTATGCGGCGCTCGGCTACACGGTCGTTTCGATGGATTGCCGCGGACAAGGGGGCAAGTCGGAAGATGTCGGCGGCGTGTTCGGCAATACGCTGCGCGGCCATATTATCCGGGGCTTGGACGATTCTCCGGAGCAGCTGCTGTTCCGTCACATTTTTCTCGATACGGCACAGCTCGCTTCGATCGTGATGAGCTTCCCCGACGTCGATCCCGGCCGGGTAGGCGCGTACGGAGGATCGCAGGGCGGAGCGTTGACCGTCGCCTGCGCCGCGCTCGAGCCCCGGATTAAGAAGGCCGCGTCGCTTTATCCGTTTCTAAGCGACTATAAGCGGGTATGGGAGATGGATTTGGCCAAGGACGCTTACGAGGAGCTGCGAATTTACTTCCGCCTGTTCGATCCTCAGCATAAGCGCGAGGACGAAGTGTTCACCCGGCTCGGCTACATCGACATTCAAAACTTGGCTCCGCGCATCAAGGCGGAAATGTTGTTCGGAATCGGTCTGATGGATTCCGTTTGCCCGCCTTCGACGCAGTTTGCCGCGATCAATAAAATAACCGCCCCGAAAACGCTGGAAATATATCCGGACTTCGGGCACGAAGGACTTCCTGGCATGCAGGATAAAATCATGCAGTTCTTTATGGATCTGTAATCGGCCGGTCCCGCTTCACTGCAACCCGAGTGGACGGGATCTTTCTATTGGATCGGAAAGCGAAATCGAGCATCCCGTTATCCGGGAAGAAGAAGGTGAGTCTAATGTACGAACAACTTGCAACGCCGGCCGTTATCGTGGATTTGAACATCGCGGAGTCGAACATCGGTCGGATGGCGGCAGCTTTGCGCGCTCGCGGTATTCGTCACCGTCCGCATATCAAGTCGCACAAATCGGTCGATTTGGCCCGCAAACAGATGGAGGCCGGCGCTATCGGCATCACGGTGGCCAAGCTGTCCGAGGCGGAAGTTTTTGTCCGGGGCGGCATTGACGACATATTGGTCGCGTATCCAATTGTAGGGCGGGACAAGCTGGACCGCTTCGCCCGGCTGCACGAGCAGGCACGTATGGTCGCTACGGTGGACAGTTTGGCCGTAGCCGAGGGGTTATCCGAAGTGGGCATGAGGATGCAGAAGCCCGTTGACGTTCTGATCGAGATCGACGGAGGACTTCATCGTGGCGGCGTACAGCCGGGACAAGATGCCCTCGACTTCGCGCGCTCCATTCGCGGCTTGCCGGGATTGCGCATTCGCGGGATTATGGGATACTTCGGCACGATCTATCGTCATCCGAACGGGCCGGAACTTGTCGAAGCGGCAAAACGCGAGGCGAGTGTCGTGCGCGCTACGGCGGAGCTTCTGCGAAGCGACGGCTTCGACATCGAAATCGTCAGCTCGGGCAGTTCGCCCGCCGCCCTAATGGCGGAGCATTTGGACAGGGTAACGGAAGTTCGCGCCGGCAACTATATTTTCTTCGATGCGTCCGGTATCGGGCTCGGACTTGCTGAGGAACGGGACTGCGCCTTGCGGGTGATCGCCACCGTCGTAAGCGCGCCGCTCCCGGGCAAGGCGACGATCGATGCGGGGACGAAAACGCTGACGAGCGACAAGGCGCATAGGCGGGAAGGATTCGGCTGCGTAGTCGGCAGGCCGGATATCCGGATCGTCGGCCTGAACGAAGAGCACGGATTCCTGGAATACGATCCCGCAACGGTACGGCTGCAGGTCGGAGACCGTATCGAAATCATCCCGAATCATTCGTGCGTCGTTCCGAATTTGGCTCCCGTAGTTACCGGCATACGCAATGGGCAAATCGTCGGGGCGATCCCGATCGATGCGCGCGGCTGCAATTATTGATCGCATTTCGGAGGCGAGATTATGGGCATGAACGTAAATAAAGATCGGATTGCCGAGGTGCTGGGGCAGCTGGTGTCCATCCCCAGCGTGAATCCGGGCTTCCCCGGCGGCATGGGGGAGGAAGGCGTCGCCGACTACGTGTCCCGCTTCTTCCAAAGGCTCGGACTGGAGCGGATCGAGCAGCAGGTGGAACCCGGCAGGAGGAACGTGATCGGGATATTGCCCGGATCGGGCCCGGGGGCTTTACTGCTGGAAGCTCATATGGATACGGTTCAAACGGAAGGAATGACGATCGATCCGTTCGGAGCGGATATTCGCGACGGACGTCTTTACGGGAGAGGGGCTTGCGACACGAAAGCGTCGCTTGCGTCGATGCTTGTCGCGATCGAAACTTTGGCGACACGCGGCATCGTCCCCCCGGTCAGCGTTCATTTGGCGGCTGTCGTCGACGAAGAGATTACTTACAAAGGGGTGACGGCGGTTGCGGACGAAATTGCGGCCGGGCGGCTCCGGTACGATGCCGCCATCGTAGGCGAGCCGACTCGGCTCGATATCATCGTCGCGCACAAAGGGTGCGTCCGCTTCCATATCGATGCGGTAGGAATCGCCTGCCACAGCTCCACCCCCCATCTGGGCGCCAATGCGATCGAAGGGATGCTTGAGGCGATCGATTATCTGAAGCGGGAAGCGGAGCTGCATTACCCGAAAGCGGCTCATCCGCTTGTCGGAAGTCCTACCCATTGCGTCAGCATGATCCAGGGAGGCATCGCTCCGAACACGGTGCCGGAATCGTGCCGGATCATGATCGACAGGCGAACCGTTCCAGGCGAGGAGCCGATGGAAGTGTGGCGGAACATGAAGGAGCGGGTGGAGCCGCTGCAGTCGTCCGTTCCCGGCGTACGGTATGTCGTAAGGGAGCCTTTCCTGATCGACTATGCGATGGAGGTCAAGGTAGACGAGCCGATCGTAGGTTGTTTGCAGCGTTCGAGAGATGAGCGCGCCGACGGGAGACGGATAATCGGGGCCACGTACGGCAGCGACGCAAGCAAGCTGGTTCGTGTAGGGGTTCCGGCGGTCGTTTTCGGCCCGGGAAATTTGGAGCAGGCGCATACGAAGGACGAGTGGGTCGATCTCGACGAGGTGGCGACCGCTTCGAACATCATCGTCCAAACGATCTTAACTTACAAATGAGCCAATAAGGGATGCTTGCACCTCTTCTTGCAGCCGCTTAGGGCTTTCTTGGCAAAATAAGAGTGGTTTGCAGCTCTTATTTGGAGCATACCGGGTACAAAAAGCCGGCAGCTATCCAAATAGCGGCTGCAAACCACTCACCCTGTAAATTCACTGAATTTACAGTTATTCCGTATGTCTTCACGGACATAAGCATCTATTTCGTACGAAAATGGTAATATCCTCATAATAAGAGCTGCAAGCAGCTCTTATTCCTGGAAAGCAGCGTTAATAATTAGGATCGGTAAGCGGCAGCCAGTCGACGCGCGGCCGATCGGTCGAAGGGTCGAGGCTGGCAATGCCGGCCCAGGCATGCTCGCGCGGTCCTTCGCGGAAATAATGCTCCAGCGTCATCCGGAAAATATAAGGGATTTCGCGGTCCAGCACTTCGGCGACGGGGATCCAATACAGCTTGCCTTCGTCGGAATCGACGAAGTCCTTTCGAGTCGCGATGCCGCTGTAAATAAACTGCTGGCGCAGCTCCCCATCCTTGTTGCGGAGCAAAATATAGCGCAGCGTCAGCTCTTTGATATCGTCCGAGGCAAAGCCGGTCTCCTCGTATATTTCGCGCAAACACGCATCGCGGGGACGGCTCAGCTCGTCGGGCTCCAAATGCCCGCCTACAGCGGCCCACATCCCGGGGTTCAACGTACGCTTCATCGAGCGCTTCATCATCAGCAGCTCGTCGCCGTGAAACAGCATGGCGGCGGCCATCATGCGGCATTTCATGGTCGTTTCCTCCACTGGCGAAGAGGGCGGCGGCGCCTCTTCGATCATGCTAAACATCTTAGCACGACCGGGTTCGAGCCGCAACCGGCGGCCGGCGTGAAAGTTTTTCATCTTGCCTATTGCCGCATCGCTGCGATTTCGGTATAATGTCCACTATGTAGAAACAACAGTCTTTACGGAGAGGACGAATCGCCTGTGGAACACGACACGAGCGTGAACGATTCCAAGGAAAACGGCACGGAACGTTATTTTTTGGTCCGTGAGGATATTTTGCCGGAGGCGGTCGTGAAGACGATGCAGGCGAAGGAGCTGCTAGCCAGAGGGGAAGCTAAGACCGTTCACGAGGCGGTCGAGGCGGTCGGCATCAGCCGGAGCGCTTTCTATAAGTACAAAGACGGCATTCATCCGCTGAACAAGCTGGAGCGGGAGCGGCTCGTCACCTTATCGATGGATTTGGAGCATCGTTCCGGCATATTGTCGCGGGTGCTGGCCGTCATTGCCGGTTTGGAAGGCAACGTGCTGACGATTCACCAGACGATCCCTCTGCAAGGAATGGCCAACGTCGTGCTTTCGGTCGACACCACGCATATGGGTGCGAGCAATGCAGCTCGGCTTATGGATGTCATTCGTCACCAGGACGGCGTCCGGAAAGCGTCCATAATAGGACAAGGCTCATAAGGCGTATTCGCATAGCATACTAAACAGAGCTACAGATCAGGAGGAGAGAAACGATGGAACCAATCAAAGTGGGGCTGCTCGGGATGGGCACGGTCGGAACCGGCGTGCTGCGCATCGTGGAAGGACATCAGGACGATTTGCAGAAGCAGGTGGGATCGCCGATCCGCATCGAGAAAGTGCTTGTGCAGAATAAGGATAAATCGCGCCGCTATGCGGTAGACGCGGACCGTCTCACCGAGAACGCCTGGGACATTGTAAACGATCCGGCGATTAACGTCGTGGTCGAGGTCATGGGCGGCATCGAGCCGGCCAAAACGTACATGCTGGCCGCTCTCGAGAACGGCAAGCATATCGTGACGGCGAACAAAGATTTGATGGCGCTGCACGGCGCGGAAATATTGGCCAAGGCGGCCGAGAAGCATTGCGACGTGTTCTACGAGGCGAGCGTTGCCGGAGGCATTCCGATTATCCGTACGCTGATCGAAGGATTTTCGTCCGACAGAATTACGAAAATTATGGGGATCGTCAACGGAACGACGAACTACATTTTGACGAAAATGAGCCAAGAGGGAGCTTCCTACGAAGATGTGCTGAAGGAAGCGCAGGATCTCGGCTACGCCGAATCCGATCCGACCTCCGACGTGGAAGGACTGGACGCCGCCCGCAAAATGGCGATTCTCGGCACGCTCGGCTTCCATACGAGCCTAGGGCTCGGCGACGTTCAGGTGAAAGGCATTTCCCAAGTATCGAAGGAAGATATTTTGTACGGCAAGCGGCTCGGCTACGAGGTGAAGCTGCTCGGCATTGCGGAACGCCAGGACGACATGATCAGCGTCGGTGTGCAGCCAACGATGGTGAAGACGACGCATCCGCTCGCTGCGGTCAACGGCGTTTTCAACGCGGTATACGTATATGGCGAAGCGGTAGGCGAGACGATGTTCTACGGTCCGGGAGCGGGCGAGATGCCGACGGCAACTTCGGTCGTGGCGGACTTGGTGGCCGTCGTCAAAAACTTGAAGCTGGGCGTCAACGGCCGCAAAATGTTCGTGCCGTACAAAGAGAAGAAGATGAAGACGGCGGATCAGATCGCCTCCAAATATTTCGTCCGGCTGCATGTTCTGGACAAGGCGGGCGTGCTCGCGAAAATTACGCAAGTATTCGCCGAATGCGAGGTCAGTCTCGAATCGGTCGTGCAGCAGCCGAACAAATCGATCGCCGAGGCGGAAATCGTCATCGTCACGCACGATGCAAACCTCGCGAGCATGAACCGGGTTTTGGCGGAGTTCGAATCGCTTGATGTGATTCAAACGATCAAGAGCGTATATCGCGTTGAGGGCTGATTGCGATAAACGCTCGGGAGCGTATATCGCGTTGAAGATAAACACCAAATTCGAACCATAAAGGAGTCTCCAGCGACATGAGATACATGGGATTGCTGCACACATACAAACAATATTTGCCCGTAACGGACAAGACGCCGATGCTGACGCTGCAGGAAGGCAACACACCGCTCGTACGCGCGGAGAAGCTGTCCGACGAACTGAATCTGGACGTGTATTTCAAATATGAAGGATTGAACCCGACCGGCTCGTTCAAAGACCGCGGCATGGTCATGGCCGTCGCCAAAGCGATGGAGGAAGGCAGCCGCACGATCATGTGCGCTTCCACCGGCAATACTTCGGCAGCGGCGGCGGCCTACGCGGCTCGCGGCAATCTGAACTGCATCGTCTTGATTCCAAACAACAATATCGCACTCGGCAAGCTGGCGCAGGCTATCATCTACGGAGCGAAAGTGATCGCCATCGAAGGCAACTTCGACCGCGCGCTCGAGATCGTCCGCGAGATTACGGCGAAGCATCCGATTACGCTCGTCAACTCGGTCAATCCGTACCGGCTGGAAGGGCAGAAGACGGCCGCCTTCGAAGTGGCGGACCAGTTAGGTCAAGCTCCGGACTACTTGGCCATTCCGGTCGGCAACGCGGGCAACATTTCCGCTTATTGGAAAGGATTCAAGGAATATAACGCGCTCGGCAAAATATCGTCGCTGCCGAAAATGATCGGCTTCGAGGCGGAAGGCGCGATGGCGATCGTCAAAGGCGAGCCGATTCCGAATCCGGAGACGGTCGCGACGGCGATCCGGATCGGCAACCCGGCCAGCTGGGATTTGGCGGTAAACGCGGCCAAAGAATCCGGCGGCCAGATCAACTATGTGACGGACGACGAAATTCTTCACGCGTACCGGACGATCGCGGCCAAAGAAGGCATCTTCGCCGAACCGGCATCGGCCGCTTCGATCGCGGGCGTCATGAAGCTGAACAAGGAAAGGTATTTCAAAGGCGGCGAGAAAGTGGTCTGCGTTCTGACCGGCCACGGCTTGAAAGACCCGAATATCGCGATCAAAAGCGTCGGCGGCGATCCGCTCGTCGTACAAGACTCGGAAGCGGCGGTTATGGACGCGATCCGCAAGCTGGAGGGCGCAGGCGCATGAGTTTGCCGGGTAGCGGAAGCGGACACGCGAGCGTGTCGGGCAGTCCGAAAGTGTACGTGAAGGTGCCGGCCAGCACGGCCAACTTGGGACCGGGGTTCGACGCGCTTGGCATGGCTTTGAATTTGTACGCCTGGATCGAGATGGGGATCGCCCCGGCTACCGAAATCCGGCTATACGGCGATCAAATGAGCGGAGTGCCGACGGACAAGTCGAATCTCATCTACAAAGTGGCGCAGCAAGTGTTCGACAAGGCGGGGGTGTCCCATCCCGAGCTCGATATCGCCATGTACAGCGATATCCCGCTGACGCGCGGCCTCGGCAGCAGCGCTTCGGCCATCGTCGGCGCGCTTGTTGCCGCGAACGCACTGATCGGCAATAAGCTGTCGTCCCATGAGCTGTTCCAGATGGCGTCCGCGCTGGAGAAGCATCCCGACAACGTCAGCGCTTCGCTGTTCGGCGGGCTGACCGTCGCCTTCTGGGACGGGGAGCGGGCGGAGCATCTGCGCATCGTTCCGGATGACCGGCTCGACATACTCGTAGCGATTCCACGTTTCGAGCTGGCCACAGAGAAAGCGCGCCACGTGCTGCCGGAGCAAGTGCCGATGAAGGACGCGGTGTTCAACATCGGGCACGCCTCGCTGCTCGTCGCCGCTTTCTGTACCGGCCGCTACGATATGATCCGCCATGCGATGAAGGATGCGATTCACCAGCCGTACCGGGCTCCCCTGATCCCGGGCATGACCGACATCCTGCAGCGGGCGGAGGAGCACGGTGCGTTAGGCGTCGCCCTTAGCGGAGCCGGTCCGACGCTGCTCGCTCTTGTAAATCGGAAGGAAGGCCGCGGAGCGGAGCTGGAGCGGTTTCTGCTCGATACGCTGCGCGGCCAAGGGATCGAGGCGGATACGATGTGGCTGCAAGTCAGCGCGGAGGGAGCGACGGTGCTGACGCACTTCGATCCGGGAGTATCCTTGATAGATAATGTAAAGGGCAATGTGCGGACGTAAGCCGACGGCTAGCCAAGCCGGGCGGCATAATCCGGCTGCAGTATATACGGCGCCGGTTCCCGCCAAAAGACAACACCGCACACGACGACGTGCGGTGTTTTTGGCGTTAAAGCGGGACCGGACACCACAATATCGTCCATCCAATGGATCATATGCTCCATTCGGCGAACCGAAGCGACGGGTTATACTTACTTTGCGAGGTCCGAGCGGGCAACGTGAAACGGATTGCGATGCATCCGGGGAAGAGGTGGAGTCCGAATGGGAGCATCCATTGCGCCTGAACAAGTATACTGGAACCGTAAAGTACCGCTCCGATACGAGGCCGAAATAGCCGTCATTGGCGGCGGAATGGCGGGTGTGACTGCGGCTGTATCGGCAGCGCGCACCGGGGCGAAGGTTATACTGATCGAACGGTTTGCCGTAGTCGGAGGCAATGCGACTACAGGGGGAGTCGGGGCGTTTTGCGGTGAAACGGCAGGGCAAGGACAAGTATTCGACGAAATGATCGCCGATTTGGAGAAGTATCATGCGGTCGCCCCGTATGTTCCGTATCCGAAGGCGGATCACCGGTTGTTCAATCATACGATACTGGCGGTCGTGCTCCAGGAAATGCTGCTCCGCCACAAGGTGAAGCTGCTGCTGCATACTCAGTTTGTCGATGTGTCGGTTAATGACGACGGGGTAATCAAGGAATGCATCGTCTGCGGCAAAACCGGGCCGGAGGCGCTTCGGGCGAAGATATACATCGATTGCACGGGTGAGGCTCAAGTAGCCCATATGGCGGGCTTCTCCACACTGAAGGGCCGTTCGGAAGATCAGGTTCAGCTGCCGATGTCGATGATGTTTTTTATTCGTCATGCCGAGGACGAACATGCCCGCGAGGAAGTACCCGAAGGCCGGTTCGAGGCGATTCGGGACAAGGCCGACTTGCCTATGACGAGCATTTGGCCGAACGGCCCTAGAGGCAATGCGATTAAAGTCAAAATTCCGATGTTCGATGCGACCGATACGGAAAGCATGACGGCAGCCGAAATTCGCGCCCGGCGCAGAATGATGGAGGTGCTCGATTACTATCAGAAGGTTGAGAAAAGGAAATGGCTGCTGGATTACTGCTCGCCGCAAATTGGTATACGGGAAGGCAGAAGGGTAGTCGGCGATTACGTGCTGGCTCTTGAAGATTTACGAGCGGGACGCAAGTTCGACGATGCGATAGCGAGAGGCGTCTATTATTTGGATGCCCACAAACCCGACGATGACAAAAGAACGTACATGCTCGGACACCACGACCTGAAAGTCCCGCCTTATCAAATTCCGCTCCGCTGTCTGATTGCAAAGGATGCCCGCAATATGATGATTGCAGGCAGATGCATGTCAGCCGAACAGTTGGCGCTATCGTCCGCACGCGTGATGACAACATGCGCGATGATGGGGCAAGCCGCCGGTATTGCGGCAAGTTTGAGCATCGAAATGGATTGTGATCCCCGTGAGATTGACCCTCTGCTGGTGCGGCGAACGGTGGAGCGCAACGGCGCCAAGCTGGACGTATAAGCTCCTGGAAGAACATATCGACCAATAAAGCCGGATGCTGCCCTTAATGATGCATCGGCTTTTTCGTCCTTTCGGCGGACAGTCGGGAAGAACGGCATGAATTGTGTTACGATTGCAGATAGAAGCATGACCGCTATGAAGTATCGTCCGTCTATCGATCGGCAACGGCAGTATGAGAAAGGATGGTGGATCCCATGCAGACGGCGAGCGAGCACCCTTTGGTTAAAGCGCTGTATATCGATAATATCGGCTGTATGAATAATATGCGGCCTTTTAGCATCAATCGTTTGCGTGGCTCCGAAACGTATATGGTCATGTTTTGTTATGACGGAAAAGGGTGGTTCCAGGGAGCGAATCAAGAAAAGACCGTCATCGGGAAAAATACGGCCATCCTCGTGCAGCCCGGCCATCCGTACTCGTACGGTTCGGACGAAAGCGATCCGTGGAGCTTCTACTTTGTTCATATCCGCGGCGAGAACTGCGCGCTTTACTTTCAAGGCAAACCGGCCGTCCACATGATCGGGCTGGACCAATCCCATGTCAAATGCAAGCAGCTGTTCGCGGAGTGTTACGAAGTATGGAGAGTTGGAACGTCTATCCAAAGTGCCATTTACAGCTCGCATACTTTGGGGCAGCTGTTAACTTTGCTGGTCATGTTTCAAGGACAGTCCCCTACTCGTACGACGAAGGACAGACCCGTAAACGATGCGATCGAGTTCATGCTCCGCCATATCGAAGGCCGGCTTACTTTGCAGCAGCTGTCCAGAATGACCAACTTATCGAAGCCCTATCTCGTCAAGCTGTTTAATAAAAACACGGGATATTCCCCGATCGACTATTTCCTCAGATTGAAAATACGACGGGCTTGCGAATATTTCGATTCGACAGATTTATCCGTGAAAGAGGTTTGCTATAAACTCGGGTTTACCGACCCGTACTATTTCTCGCGGATGTTCTCGAAAATTATGGGCCAGTCTCCGACGAAGTACCGCTGCAGCGATAACGGGGAACCCCGGTCACCATCATATCCTCTATGAAATGAATCATATCCTCCATTCGGTCTGTTTTTCACGCAGAGTATACTTGATTTGTAAGGGAAGCATAGCCGTGCATAAACGAGCCGGGAGCATGAAGAGAAGAGGGGATGGATATGAACAAAGCAGTCGGATTATCGGTAGTTTCCATAATAGTATGGGGGCTTGCAGGATGCGGCGGCAAAGAGCCGGCCGTCGAGAAGGCCGCTTTGGCGCCGAAGCCGGTGACGATCAAAATTGCCAGCCAGACTGAAACCGCTTACAACATGATTGCCGATACGGTAAGGAAGAAGTATCCGCATATTACGTTGGAGCAAATGAAATACCAGAACAATAACTTCAGCGAAATGCTGACCCGCGGCGACAAGCCGGATCTTATCGAAGTAGGACAAGGCGGATTGAGTGCGATGCAAACGGCGGGATTGGATTATGATCATAGGCTGCTGATCAAAGAAAGCGATTTCGATTTTAGCCGGTTTAAGGAAGGGCTTCTGGATTATCCGGCGAACTTCTCGCAGGATCGCAATAAATTGGCGGCGATGTTTATCGTCCCGAATTATTACGCGCTTTATTATAATAAAGATATATTTAATCGTTTCGGTGTGTCGTATCCAAAGGACGGTATGACCTGGAATGAAGTTATCGATTTGGCCAAACGGGTAACCGCTACCGATCGGGGTATTCTGTACAGCGGACTGCAATTTCCTAATCTATGGGACCCGAAGAGCCAATTGGATCAGCACTATATAGATCCTGTTTCAGGCAAGGCAGTCTTACATACAGCCGGATGGAGGACGGTGTTCGAGACACTCGGCAGAACCTATCTTATACCGGGCAATGCAAAAGACAGCAACCCGGCCAAAATGTTTACCCAAAATACGTTGGCGATGATTCCGGAGGGCGACAAGGTCGCCACGTACGCAGGGATTGCGGATTTGAACTGGGATATGGCGTCCTATCCCGTATTCGAAAGCAGACGCGGATATGGTCCTTCCTTAGCCGGATATCTTCTTGCCGTTACATCCATTAGCGAACATAAGCGCGAAGCTTTCCAGGTAGCCATGGTTGCTTTCTCCGATGAAGTTCAGCAGAAAATGGCGATGGACGGCAAGGCGACGGCGATAAAAGGATTCGATCACTTATTCGGCAAAAACATTCCGGGCATCGAATCGAAAAATGTGCAGGCAATAAGCAAAAATCAATTCGGAAAGCCTCATGGCGCTGTCATTTACAAGGAAGTGCCCACTCTTATGGATAAAGCCTTCAGCGATTACACAAACGGGATGAAGGACGTTAACACGGCTTTGAGGGAAGTAGAAGATGAGGCGAATCAAGTGATTAATAAGAGTCCGAAGTAACGGAGAACCGACATAGGCCGTTTTACCGATTGATGCAGGTCGATATCCTTGCATTCTCCCCCTCGATAGTGATACGATTTCAAAAAGATGCAATCGAATCTATAGAAACCGACAGCTCGTGCTGCGAACTGTCGACGAGAAGGAGATTTCCTCGCGTGAAACGGATCGCTTTCCTCGGGCCGGAAGGGACTGTGTCCCAAGAGTCCGCCCGATATTTTTTCGCGGAAGGGGCGTACGAATTCGTCCCTTATTCGCTCATGTCCGACGTATTCGCGGCGACCGCGGCA
This sequence comes from Paenibacillus mesophilus, assembly GCF_005938385.1. GTDB lineage: Bacteria > Bacillota > Bacilli > Paenibacillales > NBRC-103111 > Paenibacillus_AB > Paenibacillus_AB mesophilus. Next base: position 413,438 of record NZ_VCRA01000001.1, on the reverse strand, counting down.
GGGACGGCCGATTACGGCGTCGTGCCGATCGAGAATACGATCGATGGATCGGTGAAGCATCATATCGATCTGCTGGTCGAGGAGGACGGGCTGCCGATCCAGGCGGAGTGGGTATATCCGTCGATCCAGAATTTGATCGGCCTGAAGTCCGCCGCCCCGGGCGCGGAGCCGTTCGCAGACGTACGCCGGATCGTGTCCAAGGACGTCGCGATCGCGCAGTGCCACGATTTTTTGCGCAGCAAGCTGCCTAACGCCGAATTCGAATACGTCAGCAGCACGGCCGAAGGCGTCCGAATCACCAAAGAGTCGTCGGACCCGTCCGTCGCGGCGATCGGCACCCGCATGTCGGCCGAGCTTTACGGGTTGGAGCTGCTGGCCGAGAACATTACCGACCATGACAACAACTACACCCGCTTTATCGTGATCGGCAAGGAGAAGCCGCTGCTTCCGCCTTCGGAGCATCAGAAGACGACGATACTCGTCACGCTGCCGGAGGACTACCCGGGCGCTCTGCATCAAGTGCTGTCAGCCTTCGCCTGGCGGCGCATCAACTTGTCCAAAATCGAGTCGAGACCGACGAAGAAGAAGCTGGGCAATTATTATTTTTATATCGATATCGAGATGTCGCTCGACACCGTGCTGCTGCCGGCCGCCTTGCAGGAAATCGAAGCGATCGGGTGCCAGGTGCGAATTTTGGGGTCCTACCCGAGCTTTTCCTATGGCGGGTCGGGCCGTTGATGCTTGAACGAACAGTACACTATGCGGCTAGTCGTTGCCTTTTGCCTGTCGGATTTTGAATCCGGCGGGCTTTTTTTTCGGCAGATGATGTCAAACGCCTATCTCGTGCATAGACTGTATTGTTATTCAAGACAACGGGAGGTTTCAGTCCGGTGAAAATCCATCTGGTGAAAAAGGGAGAAACGCTCTTTCACATCGCCAAAAAGTACGGAATCGAGCTGCAGAAGCTGATCTCATTCAATAGCCAGCTTGCCGATCCCGACCAAATCGACGTAGGCATGAAAATTAAGATCCCGTCCACTGGCGCGGCGGTTCCGCCTCCGGTAGGCGCCATTACGCACAAGCACGTAGTCGTGCAGGGCGATTCGCTGTGGAAATTGGCCAAGGCGTGGGACATCCCGCTGAAAGCCGTTATCGATGCGAATCCGCACCTGAAAAACCCGAACGTGCTGATGACGGGCGATATCGTGTACATTCCGAAGCTGGGAACGGAAACTCCGCACGAAGCGGGCAGTGTCGCAGCCGAAGCGACGGCAGAGCAGCCTCAGGTTATCGAAATGGCCGAAGCGGCCGAGGAAGTGACAGAAGCGCTGCCTGTCAACGAGGAAGCGCCCGAATGGACGGGGATGGTCGAACATGCGGTAAAGGAGGAGGTGGAGGCGGAAGAAATGAAACAGCCGATGGTCACCGAACACGAGGAGGCCGAATTTCCGTTCGCCCAGTACCAAATGCCCGCTATGGAAGCGATGAGCCCGTACAGCCTGCAGCCCTCGTATGCCGCATCGTTCCCGCACGACAAAGGCTTAGAGCAGCCTGAAATGCAGTCGTTCCCGTACGCTTACGGTTCGGCCCAGCCGCAGTCGTACTCGTACCCGTTCGCGCAAAGCATGGAGCAAGCGCAGCCGCTGCCTGCCCATTATCCTTGGAGCTTCGACAATGTGATGCCCGCCCAGCAAATGCCGGCTTCGCAGCACGACCATGCTTTCCCTTACATGAATGCGATGCCGGTGGCGCCTGTCATGCAGATGCCCGTCTCGGAACAAAAGAGCACGGGGCATGCGAAGTCATCGGGCGTAATGGGCGAAGTTTCGGATTGGAATCCGGGATATCCTTCCGCTCCATCGCCTGCCGTGCAAATGCCGATGTATGCACAGCCGTCCTATACTTATCCGCAAATGTCGGGCGGACCTTGCCTTCCTTGCCAAGGATACGGTTCTTATCCTTCGGGCATGTACGGCTTTCCTTACGCGATGCCGGACGCGGAATCTCGTGGGGCGTACTCTCCGCACGCCTCCTGGGCGAAGAAGGAAGATTGCGGCTGCGGCGACGAGCGCACGGGAGATATCGGCCTGGCCTCGGTAAGAGGGGGCGAAGCGGTGCAAGCGGAGAAACCCCGCGAAGCGAAAGTATCGATCAATACGAAGACGAGGGCGCCGAAACGGAAGCAGCCGTCGGCAAAACAAGAGAAAAAACATAATAGACCGTGGATTCGCGCGTAAACAGGCACTACAGCGAGCGCTATCGTGTATAATCGGGTCCCCTGCTGGGAAAACTAGAAAAAAAATCTAGTGACAGAAGGGGATTCCATGAATTTGTCAAGCTTGTACAAGCAGCTGAAAAAGCGTCTTCGGCAAAAAAGACGATGGTTGTCGCTTGGCTTTTTCATTGTGGCGGCGGCCGTCGGCATATTTACGGTATATGCGTCCCGTTCCTCGGATATGCCGGGGAGCGAAGCGGATTCGGCGCAAGCGTCGGCTTTTCCGGATACGGGAACGGTTCGGGAACGCGGGCCGTCGGCGGAAGTGCGGGAGGTATGGAACCGTATACGCGAAGCGGGCGGCAAGCGCGACGTTTATATGCACAAGGTGTACGTATGCGGCGAAGAAAATGGATTAATCGGACAAATGGCCGCGGATGAAGTGATAAGCCTCCATAACGAGCACCCGCAATGGAATGTCGAGCTCGGCGGTGACGGCATCGTCACGTTTACGGAAAAAATCGACGATCTATCGTCAGCCTGCAAAAACAACGCCTATTTCGGCTTGGACAAAAACGGCAATTTGTCGTTGTTCGAAGGTCCGCCGGATGACGAGAAAGTGATCCGAACCTTTTTCCAGCTGAACATGGGTTACTTGGAAAGCAGCCTGCAGCCCGAAGCGGTCGATCAATTGAAGGAAGGGATCCGCGTCCTGGACATGGAGGAGTACAACAGCGTCCTGTCCACGTTCAGCGAATTTGCCGTCGAGGAGACGGAGAAAGTGATGAAGAACGCCGAATAAAGCTTGAGGTCAACCAGAGGTTTGGTTGGCCTTTTTTTTTGCGCGCTGATTTAGCCTGGCTCGATTATTGTCGAATTGCCGTTATTCCAGAAGCTGTCCATAGCAGGCTCAATTTGCTATAATTCATAGAGGACACATATGTTCGCTTATGGATCGAGAGTGAGGGGCTTTCTAGTGCGCGTATTGGGCATAGACCCGGGGATCGCGATCGTCGGGTTCGGTTTTATTGATAAGCAGGGACATAAGCTCGTTCCCGTCCAGTACGGCAGCATCCAGACCGAGTCGACTACCGATTCGGCCGTGCGCCTGCAGGAAATATACGAGGCGCTCGTTCATCTGATCGACAAGTACAAGCCGGATGCGATGGCGATCGAGAAGCTGTTCTTCAACAAAAACGTCACGACGGCGCTCACCGTCGGCCAAGCGAGGGGCGTACTCATGCTGGCCGCGGTGCAGAAAGGCATTCCGATCGCGGAATATACGCCGCTTCAGGTGAAGCAGGCGATCGTCGGTTACGGCAAGGCGGAGAAGAAGCAGGTGCAGGAAATGGTCCGCATGTTTCTGAAGCTGGCGGCTGTCCCGAAGCCCGACGACGTGGCCGATGCGCTGGCGATCGCGATCTGCCATGCGCATTCGGCCGGATTGCAGCAAAAATTGAACGGAGTTGGGAAGCAATGATCGATTTTTTGCGCGGTAAAGTGGCTCACCGCGAGCCCGAGTATGCCGTCATCGACGTGCATGGAGTCGGTTATCGGGTATTCTGCCCGAATCCGTACGCGTTGCCGGACAGATCGGGCGAGGTTACGGTGTACATTCATCATCATGTGCGCGAGGATGCGATATTGCTGTTCGGCTTCGCCTCCCGCGAGGAGCAGTCGCTGTTCCGCCGGCTGATCGACGTTACCGGCATCGGTCCGAAGGTAGCGCTCGGCATATTGTCCGGAGCTCGTCCGGAAGCGGTCGTAGCCGCCATTCAGCAGGAAAACGTAACGTTTCTGATGAAGCTGCCGGGCATCGGGAAGAAGACGGCGCAGCGGATCATCCTCGACTTGAAGGACAAGCTCGCTGCGGTATCGGCGGGCTTCGACGGCGCTGCATTGTCCGTGGCGCTTCAGGAAACGCGAATGCCGGGATCGCCCGGAACCGGCGCATGGTCCGAAGCGAAGGAAGCATTGCTTGCGCTCGGTTATACCGAAGCGGAAGCCGACCGGGCGTGGCAAACCGTAAAGTCGAAGGCGAAGGAAGGCGATTCCCCGGATACGCTGATCAAGCTGGCGCTGCAAACGTTGTACGCCGGATAATGAAGTCGGGAAGGAGGCGGATCGCGTATGGAGGACCGGATCATTTCGGCCCATTTGATGATGGAGGACGAGGCAGTCGAGCTAAGCCTGCGGCCTCGCTATTTGGCGGAATATATCGGCCAATCCCAAGTGAAGGAAAACTTGAAAATATACATAGAAGCGGCCAAAATGCGCAAGGAAGCGCTGGACCATGTGCTGCTGTACGGACCGCCGGGTCTCGGCAAGACGACTTTGTCGAATATAATCGCGAATGAGCTCGGCGTCAATATCCGCACGACTTCCGGTCCCGCCATCGAGCGTCCGGGCGACTTGGCGGCGATTCTGACGAATTTGCAGGAAGGCGACGTGCTGTTCATCGACGAAATTCACCGGCTTCACCGGACTGTGGAGGAGGTGCTGTATCCGGCGATGGAGGACTTCGCGCTCGACATCATTATCGGCAAAGGACCGAGCGCCCGTTCCGTGCGGCTCGATTTGCCCGCATTCACGCTTGTAGGCGCCACTACTCGCGCGGGGCTGCTCTCGGCTCCTCTGCGGGACCGATTCGGCGTCGTCAGCAGGCTGGAATATTATACGGTCGACGAGTTGAGCTATATCGTCAGCCGTGCGGCCGATATTTTGCAGGTCGGCATCGTCGGAGAAGCGGCCGACGAAATCGGCAAACGCTCGCGGGGTACGCCGAGGATCGCCAACCGGCTGCTGAAGCGGGTACGCGACTATGCCCAGGTCAAAGGGGACGGCATCGTGACGGCGGAGATGGCCCGATTGGCGCTGAAGATGATACAGGTCGACGATCTGGGGCTTGACGAGATCGACCATAAGATGCTGCGGGCGATTATGACCCATTTCCGCGGCGGTCCGGTCGGACTCGATACGATTGCGGCTACGATCGGCGAAGAAAGCCAGACGATCGAGGACGTGTACGAGCCGTATTTGCTGCAAATCGGCTTCTTGCAGAGGACTCCCCGAGGCAGAACGGCGACTGCGGCGGCTTACCGGCATCTCGGCTTGCCCATGCCTTCCGCCGACGGCAAATAAGATTGTTGTCCTAAACAGGGACAGGTTGATTCGATTCGGCTTTGAACTTATGGAGAACGTATGCGGCCAATACGGAACATCCATCGAAATCATTGACCACACGGAGAAAACGGAAGAACAAGAATTGGTGGAAGATCTGATTCAGATTTTCACGGTATTTAGTCGCCTGTTACAAGGAAAGCTGGCGAACATAGCGAAGAAGATGCTCAGGGAGCTGATGAAGATGATTCTTGCGAAAAAAGTCAGAATCAAACCGACTCCTGAGCAGCAACAAGCGTTATTGCGTTCGGCTGGGGCGGCCCGATGGGTATACAATTGGACGCTTGCCAGACAGGAAGAAAACTACCGGAGAGGCGGCAAGTTCATTCCTGACGGTGAACTGCGGAAGGAACTGACGAAGCTGAAGCAAACGGAAGAATATGCGTGGCTCGGCGAGATCTCTGCCCAAACAACGAAACAAGCCGTCATCGACGCATGCAACGCCTATAAGAAGATGTTCAAGGGGCAATCCGGAAAGCCGAAGTTCAAGACCAAGAAGCGATCGAAACCGGCATTTTATAGTCGTTATGACCGATTTAAGACCGATGGAACTACTGTTTATCTCGAAAAGATCGGTTGGGTTCAAACGAATGAACCGATCCCGGAATCGGATAAGTACAGCAATCCGCGAATATCGTATGACGGCAAGTATTGGTATGTATCCGTTAGTGTGCGGCAGGAACAAGAGAAGCCCGAACTGTCGGGCGAGGTTATCGGTATCGACGTTGGTCTTAAAGAATTAGCGGTCTGCAGTAACGGCATGAGGTTCAAGAACATCAACAAGTCTCACGCCGTAAGAAAAACGGTTAAACGCTTGCGCAGGTTGCAGCGCAAGGCTTCCCGCAAATACGAAATGAACAAGGAGGGAACCCGTTTCGTCAAGACACGCAACCTTATAAAGGTCGAACAATCAATCCGTTTGCTTCATCGGAGACTGACGAATATCCGCACCAATCACATTCACCTGGCTACAAGCGCGATAGCGAAAACCAAGCCGAGCGTCGTGGTGATGGAACATTTGAATGTGAGCGGGATGATGAAGAACCGCCATTTGAGCAAAGCGCTTGCCGGACAAAAGCTGTATGAGTTCATTCGGCAGATGAAATACAAATGCGAGAGGATCGGCGCCACATTCATACAAGCCGACAAATGGTTCCCTTCATCAAAAATGTGCTCAAGTTGTGGAGAGATCAAATCGAATCTGAAGCTGTCCGAGCGCACCTACGCATGCAATTGCGGACATGTGATCGACCGTGACATGAATGCGGCGATTAACCTGTCGAAATTGGCGATATAGCATCCGCAACGCTAACGCCAATAGTAGGATTCGTTGCATCCGAATTTACGCCTGTGGAGTGTCACATCAAACGCAAGTAGCCACTGGCCGGAAGTCAAAGTGAAGCTTTGACGTGGCTCCGGCAAAAGCGGACACATGGAAGCAGGAAGCAAACAAGGATTTATAAACTTTTATAAGTTCTTGGCAACGGGATGTATTCGATGACGAGACGACGAAAAGGGCCCCGGCGGTTCGCCGTCTGGGTTGCGGCGTTGCTGGCGATTGCGTTATGCGTGCCCGCCATGAATACGACAAGCTATGCCGCCGTGCCGAAATTGGATCAGATTCGCGTCGCGCTATATGTATCGGACGGTAAAAACTATAATGTGACTGTCCCGACGGTGACGTTGTCTTCACCGAAAGGGCTGGATATCGGCATCCGAGCTTCTTCCGCCGTTCGATATTGGTCGGCTGTTCCCGCAGGCGCCCAAGTGCGGTTCAGCATCGACGGCTATAAAGTGCTGCTGCTGGAAACGCCCGATGCTTCCGCAGCCAAATTGCTGCTGCAAGCATTGAACGGCACGCAGGATAAGCCTTACATCTTCCAGATGGCCAAGCAGGGCAAAACCGTCTATCAAGTGTATTCGGGCATGTACGCGACGAAAGAAGAGGCTAACGCCGCCAAGCAGCGTATCGCCACGAACGCCTCAGTGACGGCTTTGCTGAAAGGAGCGGCCGCGACAATCGCCGGACCGCTTCATTGGAACGCAGGCGCGTATCCGACGGAAGCCGCGGCAGGGCAGCAAGCCGAAGCTTTACGGCAGCTTGGCTTGGACGCGTGGGCCGTACTTCTGGAAGCGGGGGACGTACCGGCGTATCAAGTATGGATCGGGGAAGCGGCGGATACGGAGCAGCTGAACGCCATCCAGATGCAAGCTTTGAAGCTGGCGCCCGGCTTGGCTCTTCAACCCGTCGACCCGGCCGCGCCTTATTTATTGAAGCGGGACGATGTTACCGCGTCCGTCTCATCCGGCGGGTCTGCCGCAGTCGGTCATTTCGCGTTCAACCCGGCCACGCATAAAGTGTGGGTGACTCCGAAGGAAGACGGAATTACCGTCACCGAGAAAAGCGCCCGCCAATACCGGGGAAGCATCGAATTGAGCCAACTGAACGGCAAGCTTGCCGTCGTGAACGAGCTTCCTTTCGAGCAATACCTCGTATCCGTCGTAGGGGCGGAGATGAGTCCGTCCTGGCCGGCCGAGGCGTTGAAGGCGCAAGCGGTAGCGGCCCGCTCGTTCGCGCTCAGCCGGGGCATGAAATATCAGATTGCCAACGTCTCCGATTCCTCCTCCGATCAAGTGTACTACGGCATCCAAAGGGAGGATGAGCGGGTTGCGGCAGCCGTGGCTGCTACCGCAGGCGAAGTGGTGACCGTAGGCGGCACGCTCGTAGAGCCTTTATTTTATTCCAACGGGGGCGGGATGACCGGCGATCCGGTAGAAGTGTGGGGCCAAGCGATTCCCCATATTAAATCGACGCCGAGTCCGGACGAAGGCGCCGGGAAAAATAAACAGCAATGGCATCAAATCGCTTTGCCTAACGGCAGCATCGGTTACATTCGCGAAGACTTCGTAACGGAGAGCTCGGAGCGCAACGGGGCCGGGCTGCCGATCGTGACGGTCAAAGGAAACGGGATCAACGTCCGCTCGGCTCCTTACGTAGACGACGTCAAGAATGGGGCAATCGCTACTGTCAATCAGGGAGACAAGCTCACATCGCTCGGCAAAACCGCCGAATCGAACGACTACGTTTGGGTTCGAGGCCCTTACCCCGCAGACGAGCTGCTGAAGGAATTGAATCTAACGATTGCCAAGCCGATAGCGGGCAAGCTGGAGAAGCTGGAAGTGAGCAAACGCGGTCCATCCGGCCGCGCAATCGAGCTTAAGGCGAACGGGCTGCCGATAACGGTGCCGAAGCCGGATCAATACCGGAATGCATTGTTCGATGCGCCGAGCACCCGGTTTGAAATCGAAGAGACAGGAAGGTATACTGTATTGGGGGCGAACGGACAAACCCGGAGCCTGCCGGAAACGAAAGGAACGCTGTACGCGACGGGGAAATCTTCCGCTGGAGCTTCAAGTGCCGCGCCTATCGCCGGCCCCGCCATGATCGTCATGGGCCAGGGCGGCACGATCCGTACCGTCACGAAAGAACCGCAGTTCCGCTTGACGGGCAGCGGGTCGGGACACGGACTCGGCATGTCCCAATGGGGAGCCCGGGGGCTTGCGGAGAGCGGGTATGACTATAAACGTATTCTGCAATACTATTATATCGGGATTACTATCGCTAAGGACTGACTGAAATGGATGTCAATGCATTCGACTTTGATCTGCCCGAATCGCTGATCGCGCAGACGCCGTTATCGAACCGAACTTCTTCCCGGTTGCTCACGCTCGACAAGTCGAGCGGGGCAATCGGCCATCATTCGTTTGAACAACTGATCGACTATTTGCAAGCCGGCGACACGCTCGTGTTGAACGATACACGGGTCATTCCAGCCCGGCTTTTTGGCGTGAAGGCGGACACCGGAGCGCAAGTCGAGCTGCTGCTGCTGAAAGAGCTCGGCGACGACCGGTGGGAGACGCTCGCCCGTCCGGCGAAACGATTGAAGCGGGGCGCCGTTATCCGATTCGGCGAAAGCGGGCAAACCGCCTCTTCTGCGGAGCCGCTTCTCCAGGCTGTCGTGGAGGAAGAGGGAGAGATGGGAGCCAGAATCGTCCGCTTCGAATATACGGGAATATTCCGCGAACTATTGGACCGGCTCGGCACGATGCCGCTGCCTCCCTATATTAAGGAAAGCCTTGCGGATCGGGAACGGTACCAGACGGTATATTCGCGTCATCCTGGATCCGCAGCGGCTCCGACGGCAGGGCTTCACTTCACGCCGGAATATTTGGAGAAGATCGCCCGCATCGGAGTGCATATCGTTACGGTAACGCTGCACGTCGGGTTGGGCACGTTTCGTCCGGTATCGGTCGATCGGATCGAGGAGCATACGATGCACGAAGAATATTATTCGGTCCCTGCGGAAACGGCTGCCGCGTTGAATGCCGCGAAGGCGGAAGGAAGGCGAGTCGTGGCGGTCGGAACAACGTCCGCGCGAACGCTCGAGACGGTGGCGGGACGTTTCGGCGACAAGCCGATCGAGGCTTGCGACGGATGGTCCGGCATTTTTATGTACCCGGGGTATACGTTTCAAATCGTGGATGCGCTGCTGACGAATTTTCATTTGCCGAAGTCGACGCTGGTCATGCTCGTAAGCGCCTTGGCCGGAACGGACCGGATCAAACGCGCCTACCAAGAAGCGATCGAACGGCAGTACCGGTTTTTCAGCTTCGGGGACGCCATGTTTATTTATTAAGTTTCGATCCCCCTCTTTCCCCCTTCGCCAAGGGGGAGGACACGGGGCTCTGCCCCATGACCCCGTTCCAATGCGGGCAGAGACGAGCTTCGATGGATCTGAACAGTAGGAACGCTCTTCGTCCCCTTTCGGGGACACGCTTGAAGTTGGAGTTCGAACTATACTTTTCAACAATTATGTGAGTCAGAACAATAAAAAGCAAGGAAAGGAAAAGTCGATGGCAGCAGTCCGATACGAACTAATCAAAACATGCAAGCAATCCGGCGCCCGGCTCGGCCGTCTTCATACGCTCCATGGCGTCATCGATACGCCGACGTTCATGCCGGTAGGCACGCAAGCAACCGTCAAGACGATGAGCCCGGAAGAATTAAAGCAAATGGACGCGCACATTATTTTGAGCAACACATACCACCTGTTTTTGCGCCCGGGCCACGATATCGTCCGCGAAGCGGGCGGACTGCACAAGTTCATGAACTGGGACCGGCCGATCTTGACGGACAGCGGCGGCTTTCAAGTGTTCAGCTTGAGCAAGCTGCGCAAAATTACCGAGGAAGGCGTTCATTTCCGCAACCATCTGAATGGAGATAAGCTGTTCATCTCCCCGGAGATCGCCATGGAGATCCAGAATGCGCTCGGTTCGGACATTATGATGGCGTTCGACGAGTGCCCTCCGTATCCGGCCGATTACGATTATGTGGACAAATCGCTGGAGAGAACGTCCCGTTGGGCGGAGCGATGCCTCGCATCCCATGCCCGTCCGCACGATCAGGCGCTGTTCGGCATCGTGCAAGGCGGCATGTATGCCGATTTGCGCAAGAAGAGCGCGGCGCAGTTGACTTCCATGGATTTCCCGGGGTATGCTATTGGTGGATTAAGCGTAGGAGAATCGAAGGAGCTTATGTACGACATGCTGGAAAGCACGGTACCGCTTCTTCCTTCCCAGAAAGCCCGTTACTTGATGGGCGTCGGTTCGCCGGATGCGCTGCTGGAAGGCGCGATTCGCGGAGTGGACATGTTCGACTGCGTGCTTCCCACCCGGATTGCCCGCAACGGCACCGTCATGACAAGCGGCGGCCGGTTGGTCGCCAAGGGCGCGAAGCTGGCCCGCGATTACGGACCGCTAGATCCGAATTGCGGCTGCTATACGTGCACGAACTACAGCCGCGCTTATTTGCGCCATCTGCTCAAGGCGGACGAGACGTTCGGCATCAGGCTGACGACGTATCACAACCTGTACTTCCTGCTCGACTTGATGCGTAATGTAAGACAAGCCATTGCGGAAGACCGATTGCTCGATTACCGCGACGAATTTTTCGACCGGTACGGCATGCAGGAAAACGACCGCGGATTTTAGAAAAGGAGGTAACGTTCATGTGGAATTTGGCAGGAGACGCGGCAGCAACGACAGCCGGAACGGGCAGCTACTTGACGACGATCATTCCGTTCGTGCTCATGTTTGCCGTACTGTACTTCTTGTTGATCCGCCCTCAGCAGAAAAGACAGAAAACCCGCAATTCGATGCTGAACCAGCTTAAAAAAGGGGACAAAGTGACGACGATCGGCGGCTTGCACGGCACGATCATGGAGATTACGGACGATATCGTCGTACTTCGCGTCAACGATTCGACGAAGCTTACATTCGACCGATCGGCTGTAAATGCGGTATCCGCAACGGCACCGGCGGCAGCCGAGAAAGCCGCGGCCGAGAAAAAAGATTGAGCATGACCCGAGAGACCGGTAAGGTCTCTTTTTTGTTTGAAAAAAAAAAAAGCAGTCCCGAAGGACTGCCTGCTCGTTTTATTACCATTCGCTGTCGATATTCCGTTTCTTCAAGCCGACCCGGGAACCGGCGAACAGCGTCTTGCCTTCGCTCAGGCGAAGCGCGATGCGTGCCGCCAGCAGACCGAGCACCATGCCGGCCGCCATATCGGTCAGCCAATGAACGCCCAGATAGAAGATCGAGAAGATGACGATCGCCGCGCAAGCCGGGGCGAATATTTTCCAGAAGCCGTTCCTGGACCTGAGTGCGATCATCGCCATCGTCACGGAAATCGAGGTGTGAAGGCTCGGAAAGCAGTTGTCCAAATCCGAAAGCGGTCTGTAATCATTCTCGAACGTAGGAAACGCGTCAAGCATCAAAAACTTCACGTTCGGGTTAAATGCGTGCACTTCCGTAACCGGAAAAAACAAATAAAACGGAATGGCGATCATATAGTTGATCATCAAAGCATAGCAAACGGCGTAAAAAAGCTTGAAATTGCGCTGGTACGCGTAAATGCCGATCGAGGCGATCATGACCGCCGGAAAAACGACGACATAAAAAAAAGTAAGAAACGATGTCAATATATCATTTTCGAACAATCTTTGAAAAACGGCTACGAAATCGCCCTCGAGCCCATAGACGGAAGGGGTAAAATCGCTAGTACTCTGCATGCTATTTTCCAAAGAAATCTCTACTTTATTGAAGAACAGGATGACGACGATCCCGAGCAGGTGAAGCAAAAATTTCCGATTCGTAAACAGCTCCTGTACGAAAATGCCGGCCGCATGAAACGGGTACAACGGATTTCTCTTTAGGGAGAGAAACAACAGCACGTAGATGGTAATGACGATTAGTACGGTAGCGTGGGTCATGGATTGTATAATAAACAAGATGTTTCCCCCTAAAATATGGTGGGTAGCGCGTCGAGAACTAAGATATTATATCACACCCAGAGGGAAAGGTGAAAGAATTCCAGAATTTTCAATTTTCAGACATCATTTTTTGGCATTTACGCCGAACATGCCGCCCAGCGCTCCGGCCGGAATCGAAACCGCCAGCATGACGGCCGTATCTTTGCCGAGTCCGGCATCGAAGCTCAAAAAACCGATCAGCACGACGATGACCGTATACAGCAATCCGAGCAACGCCCCATGGTACCAGCCTTTGCTGCCCGACCGTTTGCCACTTGAAAACCCGCCGAACAAGGAAGCGATTGCATGGATAAAAAAGGTGGCCGTCGTCAGCAGCTCTTCCGTCACATTCGTCATCGCGACGATCAAGGAGGCCGACACGGCTCCGATGCAAAGCCACATAAACGCATTTACTACGCCGGATAACAGCGGTGACGTAATCCGGATCCGCGGCAATTTGGATACAGGATTCATTCGGATATACACCTCGCAACTTGTTTTTGTACCCATTGTATGGGGGACTTGGCCGATTTAGTACAAGACCTTGGCAATTATTGAATACCCGGCTTTTGCATGACGAGGTTGGTTAGCGGTCAGAATACCAATGAAAATCCGAACGTGCGAGGAGTCGAAGAAGATGGAGCTTTGGATCATTTTTTTGCGCACCGTGCTCATATACTTCGTCGTATTTATCGTCATGCGCCTGATGGGGAAAAGGGAAATCGGCAAGCTGTCCATATTCGATCTGGTCATTTCCATCATGATCGCCGAAATCGCCGCGTTCATTATCGATGACCCGCATATGCCGATTATGGAAGGTATTTTGCCTATTGTTACCCTGGTGATGATCCAGATCGGCATCGCCTTTCTGACGCTCAAAAGCCGCACGATGCGGGTATGGTTTGACGGGGAACCGAGCTATTTGATCGAGAACGGTCAGTTGAATCAGGAAGAAATGCGGAAGCAGAGGTATACGTTGGACGATTTGATGATGCAGCTGCGGGAAAAGTCCGTTACCCGAACATCCGACGTCGAATTCGCGGTGCTGGAAACGTCGGGCAAGCTGTCGGTCATCGAGAAGGAGAAGCAGCAGAACGGCCAGCCGAAGACCGGTGCCGATTCTCCTTCCAATGCTCCGCGAATCCGGTACGAAGGCCTGCCGCTGCCGTTAATCATGGACGGCAAAGTGCAGGACGATAACTTGGAGAAGTTGGGGAAGACGCGATTTTGGCTGAAAAACGAGCTGCAGGCCAAAGGAGTCAACGATTTCAAGCAAGTTTTCTTTTGTACGATCGATCATCGGGGCCGGTTGTTTTTGGATAGGAAAAGGTATTGAGCCGTCATTGCTTTCCCGCAGCTTATTTCTTGCCAATCCAAGGAATCCGCGTCATATCGCTCCGATCCACCAGCTTGAGCGCGAAAATTCCGACCAAATACACAACCGCGCTGATGACGGATGCGGCGAGAAAGCGCAGGAAAGGTCCGCCGTACAAAGTCTGGTTCATGACCGCGTAGCAGCAAACGCCCATTACCGCGGCGGCGATCGCCGTTTTCCAATAGTCTCCGCCTTTCATGTGGAAGTTCAACAACCTCGACACGCTGCGCCAATGGAGCATCGTCACCAGCACGATGTTGATATTGATCGCAACCACCGCTCCCAAAATGCCCCATTGAGGGCGGGATGCCAAGTAGCATATAAGCGCCAGCTTGACTATGGCCCCGACGAGCGTGTTCACCAGCGCATTGCCGGGCCGGTCCAGCGCTTGCAGAACAGCCTGCAGCGGTCCTTGGAAATAGAGGAACAAGGCGAACGGAGCCATCATTTTAAGCATTTTGCCCACTTCCGCATTTTTGTATAAAAAGAAGCAAAGCGGCTCGGCCAGTACGTACATGATGACTACGAAAGGAGCGCCGGTAACCAAAGCAAGACGAAGCGACTGGTGAAGCCGTATGTGGATCGTCTTCATATCTTTGCGAGCAGCCGCATCCGACAGTGTCGGGATTAATGAAACGGAAAGCGAATACGTGAGCGCCCCGGGCAAGTACAGAATCGGGATGACCATCCCTTGCAGCACGCCGTATTGCGCCGTAGCCAGTGCGGTGGCGACTCCGGCAACGGCAAGGCTTTGGGCGATCAGAATCGATTCGAGCAAATAAGATGCCGAACCTACGAGCTTGCTCGCCGTTACCGGTACGGCGATGGAGAATAGTTCGCGCGGTCGGAAAATGCCCGGTATCTTAATCGTTTCCGGTTTGGCGTTTGTACGGACTTGGCGGATTTTGCTTCGCCAATAGCTGAAGAGCAGCACGAGCATGCCGAACAACTCGCCGACGACTACTCCGATCATCGCGCCTGCGGCCGCCCACTGGATCCCATACGGAAGAAGCACGGATGCAAAGGTCAACATGGCGACGATGCGTACCAACGTTTCAACCACTTGGGACACGGCTGTCGGAATCATGTTGTGCCTGCCCTGGAAATAACCGCGATAGACGGCCGATACGGCTACGATCGGCAGGATGGGGCACATGCTCACGAAAGTATAGTACACTCTGGAGTCGGTCAGCAGGCGAGTCGTTATCCAAGGCGCGGCCCACGCGCAGAAAACCGTGAAAAATACGGCAAGAACGCACGTGATCGTAAGTGATACTTTCAGGATGGAGCGGATTTTGCGCTCGTCCTTATTCGATTCGGCTTCAGCGACGAGCTTCGCTACGGCAAGCGGAATGCCGCTGGAAATTATCGTGATGATGACGATCATGAACGGGTACCCTAATTGATATAGCCCAACGCCTTCCGGGCCGATGATGCGCGGGAGCGCAATGCGTGGAACGAAGCCCAGTATCCGGTTTACGATGCCGGCCGCGAGTAGAATCATAGTGCCTTTGATGAACGATTGCTTCCCCAATGCGGATTACTTCCTTCCATAATAGGATGGACTGGCCTGTTTTTTAATAAATATGCGGACAAGGAGCAAGCTCATGCAACATTTTTGGGGGAGGGCGATTCCGAGGAAGGATTCGGGGCTTCGACGGCGAATACATCAACCGTGAGGATCGCGAAGACGCGGCAGCTCAAGGAGGATTCGTGATGGATGACGATGCTTACGATACGGCGGAGCGAACCGGGTTGACGGACGAGGAACTGAATGAAACGTTCGAACAGCTGTGCTCCAGCAAGGCGGAGGAATTCCGGATGCTCGGATACGATCATGTAAGCGGTTCGGACATTTGGAGCTGCGTAAGCGACAAATATGCAAAAACCGGATATCCCCAACTGCATCAAATCGTCAACGATATTTTGTCGCTCAAGGTGACGACGCTCATGAACTGGTTGACGATGAGCATATACCGCAAAGACGCCCGTTTCTGACCGGAAACGCGGCTTTTTTTTGCGCGGTGTGTGGTACCCGGAATAAGCTGCGAAGCGTCACGTCACTTTTGGGGACCATGTCAAATTGACTCGATTTTAGGCGGTAGGTATAATAGGACTATTGAGTATGGAAGGGAGTCGCTTACATGAACATCAAACGATTGGCGGCATTTCTGCTTATCGTGATCGTTACGCTAGGAGTCGTGGCATGGTCAAGTCCCGGATTGCTTGCAAAAGTCAGACTTGGCTTGGACTTGAAAGGCGGCTTCGAAATTTTGTACGTGGCCGAGCCGATTGAGGCAGGCAAGGAAGTAACCCGCGATTCGCTGATCCAGACGGCGCAAAGCTTGGAGAAGCGGGCGAACGCAAGCGGCGTCGCAGAGCCCGACGTGACGACGGAAGGGACGAACCGGATTCGCGTCAAGCTGGCCGGCGTCGAGAACCAGGAGCAGGTCCGGGAGCTTCTCCGCAAACCGGCCGAGCTGTCGTTCCGCGGACCGGACGGGAAGAAGGAAATGATCGGAAGCGATTTCGTGGAAGGCGCGGCGAAGGTCGGGTTCGATACGGCGAACCGTCCGCTTATCCAGATCGAGGTCATAGACAAGGACAAATTCGCCGATGTTACGCGCAGGCTGCTGGGGCAGCCGCTCGCGATCTATTTGGATGAACAGCAATTGTCCGCTCCCATCGTGCAATCGGTATTGCCGGACGGGAAAGCTACGATTACGGGCAACTACACGTTTGAAGAAGCAACCGAACTGAAAGATATTATTAACTTGGGGGCTTTGCCGCTCAAGCTGACGGAGAAGTATACGCAATCGATCGGCGCTACCCTAGGCCTGCAGTCGCTGGAGCAGACGGTTAAGGCCGGTGTCATCGGCTCTTTGCTTATTCTGGTGTTCATGGTCGCCTTTTACCGCGTGCCCGGCATTGTCGCTGCCATTACGCTGATCGCCTACACATGGCTTGTACTCGTCGTCTTCTACCTGATGAATGCAACGCTGACGCTGCCGGGCATCGCGGCGCTCATTCTCGGGATCGGTATGGCGGTCGACGCCAATATTATCAAGTTCGAACGGATCAAGGAAGAAATCCGCAGCGGCAAAAGCTTGCTGTCGTCGTTGAAATCCGGCTCCAAGCACTCGATCCGTACGATCATGGACGCCAACATTACGAACATCATTTCAGGCGGCGTGCTCTACGCGATCGGAAACGGGGCGATCAAGGGGTTTGCCCTGACGATGATCGTGAGCATCCTGATCAGTATGTTGACGAACATCCTATTCTCGAAATTTTTGATCGATTTGCTCATTCGAAGCAACCTATTCAAGAAGCCGACGTATTTCGGCGTGAAGGAGGCAGACATCCGTGATCTCTAAACGTCGCTACGATTTTGTCAAAAATCGGAACATCTTTTTCATTGCCTCCTCGGCCATCACGATTATCGGGATTATTATGGTGCTCCTGTTCAACATGCACTACGGGGTCGACTTCAAATCCGGCACTTCGCTTGACTTGTCCCTCGGCAAGACGACGGATAAAGCCCAAGCCGAGCAAATATTCGCCGATGCGAAGCTTTCGCCTGTCATTCTTACAATCGGAGGGGCGAACAGCGACCGCGTGTCGGCCCGTTACGACGAAGTGTTGACGGAAGAGCAGGTTAAAATGCTGACTGCGGCTTTCACAAGCGTATTCGGCAATCAAGTCAGCAGCGAAGTAAACACGGTTTCGCCGGATATGGCGAACGAGATGAAGAATAAAGCCATGCTCGCCGTAGGCGTCGCCAGCATCGCGATCAGCTTGTATGTGACGATCCGGTTCGAATGGCGGTTTGCGCTGTCGGCGATTATCACGATTTTATATGATGCGTTTTTCGTTATCGCGATTTTCTCGATATTCCGGCTGGAGGTCGACCTGCCTTTCGTCGCGGCCGTTCTGACGACGATCGGCTACTCGATCAACGACAAGATCGTTATTTTGGACCGGATCAGGGAAAACCTCCGGTTCGCCAAGCTGAAGACGGACGCCGATTTGTCGGAGCTAGTCAATACGAGCATCTGGCAAACGATGGGACGTTCGATCAATACCGTCGTAACCGTCTTGATCGCCGCCTTTTGCTTATACTTGTTCGGCAGCGAGTCGATCAAATTGTTCGCTTTGGCGAAGATGATCGGTTTGGTAAGCGGGGTTTATTCCTCGATTTGCCTTGCGACGCCGATGTGGTATTTGTTGAAAAGATCGTCGCTCCGATCGGTTAAAGCTGCGCCGGCCAAAGCGAACCCGTAATCGGCAATTGCGCAAGCGAACGATGGTTTCAATCACGTAGGAGGGGCCCACATGTCGGATCAGCGTTTTCAAAAAGCGCAATTTGCGGCCTGGGTAGGCATATTCGGAAATATTGCGCTCGCGGTCATGAAGGGAATCGTCGGTTGGCTGTCAGGCAGTAAGGCGCTGCTCGCCGATGCGGCGAATTCGGCTTCGGACGTCGCCGGATCGGTGGCGGTGTTGATCGGGCTGAAAGCGGCCAAACGTCCTGCCGACGAGGACCATCCGTACGGTCACGGCAAGGCGGAATCGGTTTCCGCCATTGTCGTGTCGGTGCTGCTGCTTCTGGTCGGTCTGGAAATCGGCTACAATTCCGTCAAAACGATAGTTAACGGAGTGGGCGAAGCTCCGAAGGAGTACGCTCTCATTGCGATCGGGATCTCGATCGTCGTCAAAGAATTTTTGTTCCAGTACAACTTCCGCTTGGGCAAGAAGCTGTCCAGCCATGCGCTCATCGCAAGCGCCTGGGATCACAGAACCGACGTCATGTCGTCCGTGGCGGTGCTGATCGGGGTCGGGGGAGCGCTGCTCGGCGGCTATTCGGGCCAGCCGCTCTTATATTATTTGGACCCGGCAGCCGGGCTCTTCGTAGCTTGTCTCGTTCTGCGCATGGGCTACAAGCTCGTCAAGGAATCGATCCATACGACGATCGATCACGTGCTGCATCAGGAAGAAACCGAGGAATTGCTCGAAACCGCGCTGCGCGTCAAAGGCGTTATCGCCGTAAACGAGCTGCGCGCCCGCGAGCACGGCCATTATGTAATCGTTGACATTAAAATTAGCGTAAACCCGAAGATTACGGTCATTGAGGGCCATGACATCGGCAAGTCGGTCAAACATCAGCTGCTCGGCAAGTTCAGCCACGTTTCCGACGTATTCGTTCACGTAAACCCCTACGATCCGGGATATCCGTACAAAGACGTCGATTCGGAGCATCCGGATTTTCCTACTTTGCTGCATTGACTATTTAGTAATCTTCGCTTTTGGGATTTGGGGAGGGGAGACCTTGCTTCATTCGAAAGCAAAATGGCAGGTTCACGATATCGATCGGGCGGCTGCAGACGTTTTGTGCGCGGAATTGAAGCTCCATCCCGTCATCGCCGCCCTGCTGGCGGCAAGAGGCATAACCGATACCGGGGAAGCGGAACGCTTCCTCAAAGGGGGAAAGGATCATTTTCATGATCCTTTTCTGCTGGATGGAATGGATTCGGCGGTCGCCCGCATTCGGCAGGCGCTGCAGTCCGGCGAGAAAATACGTGTATACGGAGACTACGATGCGGACGGGGTCAGCAGCACATCGCTCATGACCCACCTGCTCCGCAGGCTGGAAGCCCGTTTCGACACGTACATACCGCACAGAGCGAACGAAGGATACGGCTTGAACGAGAAGGCGATCGAGCTGGCCAAGCAAAGCGGCGTATCGCTGATCGTGACCGTCGATACCGGAATAAGCGCAAGGGAACAAGTAGCCTATGCAACCAAGCTCGGCATCGACATCGTCGTAACGGATCACCACGAGCCTCCGGAGCTGCTGCCCGATGCGGTCTCCGTTATTAATCCGAAGAAGCCCGCATGTCCGTATCCGTTCAAGCATTTGGCCGGCGTCGGCGTCGCGTTCAAGCTGGCGCATGCGCTGCTAGGCAAGCCGCCGCTCGATTTGCTGGAAATTGCCGCGATCGGTACGGTGGCCGATTTGATGCCGTTAACCGGCGAGAACCGTTCCATCGTCAAGCTCGGACTCGAGCGGATGCAGAAGAGCGGTTATGCGGGCATACAGGCGCTTCTGGAAGTATCCGGCATAGCCGATAAAGAAGTGACCGCGACGCATCTCGGCTTCTCGCTGGCTCCGCGGATCAATGCGAGCGGCCGTCTCGATCATGCCGGCGATGCCGTAACGTTGCTGACGACCGACGACAGAGAGGAAGCGGAACGGATCGCCGTATCTCTGGATGAACTGAACAAAGAGCGACAACGTATTGTAGAAGAGATAACGAACGACGCTCTGCAGCAGCTGTCCGAGGACGATCCGGACGGCAGGCGGAAAGTCATCGTCGTTGCCCGCGAAGGCTGGAACGTAGGAGTTATCGGTATTGTGGCGGCGAGAATACTCGAGCGATATTATCGCCCGGTCATCGTTCTCGGGATTGATCCCGATACCGGCATGGCCAAAGGCTCGGCCCGCTCGATTCCCGGTTATGACATGTACCGGGCGTTGACCGAATGCGCGGAGCTGCTCGACCATTACGGCGGACATCAAGCGGCTGCCGGTATGACCGTTCACCGGGATAGGCTGGACGAATTCCGCGACAAGCTGAACGCGCTTGCCGAGGAGTGGCTCGACGATGAACAGCTGACCCCGGTGTATCAAGCCGACGCCGAGTTCGGGCTCTCCGACGTAACGGTCGACTTTATCCGCCAGATCGAGTCGCTGGCTCCGTTCGGCATGGGCAATCCGGCTCCCCGCTTTGTCCTGTCCAATCTGCACATACAGGAGAAGCGGGCGCTCGGCAAAGACCGCCAGCATATGAAGCTGACGCTGGCTCAGTCCGATCCTTCCTCATCCGGCACGGTGGAAGCGCTCGGGTTCGGCCGGGGCGGGCTGCTCGAGCTTATCTCGACGACGGCGAAGGTCGACATATTGGGCGAACTCGGGATCAACGAATGGAACGGGGTACGCAAGCCGCAAATCGTCATTCACGATATGCGTGTTCCTCACGTGCAAGTTTTCGACTGGCGGGGCGTGAAGCAAGGCGTAGACAAATTCGCCGAAGTGAGCGCTGACGGCGGCAACCGTCCGCAAGCCTGCAAGGCCATCGTCGTCGAGGCAAATGCGCCTTCCCGTCTTATCGACCCCGACCGGATTTCGTGCGGATTATGGGCGATGGATGCGCAGAACGGCATCGTTCCTTTGAATGCGGAGGCAACCGGCGGAAGCTTCTCCGACGCCGAGGATGTGCTGCTGTTGTCTCTTCCGGATCGGCTGGAAGCGTTCGAGACGATGCTCGAGCAATGCCGGGCCAAACGCATCTATGCGGTATTCGCGGATTGGGACCGGGATTTTGCCAAAGTACCTTCCCGCGATGCGTTCAAGCAGTTGTATCAAGCCGTTGTCCAGAGAAACAGTTGGCCGGCCGGTCAAATTGATTTTCTCGAACCGCTTCGCCGCAAGCTGGGATTATCCGACGCCTTGATCCGGTTCATGCTGAATGTTTTTGAGGAATTGGACTTTATTGTACAAAAGAACGGAACGGTGCAGGCCGCCGTTTCTCCGCGCAAGCGGGATATGAACGAGTCGCGCGCTTACGGAAACAAGCTCGCGCGCGGCGAGGTCGAGCAAGCGCTCGTTTATACGAATGCACAGCAGCTGTCGGAATGGATTGCCGACCGGCTGTCGGCGAAACCGAAACGTTTGATGGAGGGAATAGGATGAACTTGAAAGAGCATATCCGGGTGATCCCGGATTTCCCGCAGCCGGGAATCCGCTTCAAGGATATTACGACTTTGCTGAGCAACGGTCCGGTTTATAAGGAAGTCATCGACCATTTGGCGAACCATTACCGGGATAAAGGAATCGAGCTGGTGGCAGGACCGGAGGCGCGGGGCTTCGTCATCGGGGCGCCTCTTGCTTATGCGCTCGGCGTAGGCTTCGTACCGATCCGCAAAAGCGGCAAGCTTCCCGGAGAAACGATCGAAGCGGGCTATGATCTGGAATACGGCAAAGACAAGCTGGCCGTCCACAAAGATTCAATCCGCCCGGGCCAACGCGTGCTCATCGCCGATGATTTGCTTGCTACAGGCGGGACGATCTCGACAACGCTCAATCTGATCCGCCAGCTTGGAGGGGAAATTGCCGGCGCCGCGTTTTTGATCGAGCTGTCTTACTTGAACGGCCGGGAGAAGCTGGACGGCATCGACGTCCTGTCCCTTGTCCAATATTAATGCCGAATTATTTTCCGGGAAATAAGTCGCACGGTGGCAGCCGGCTTCGCCGAGTATTGTCGAAACGCAGCGGCTACCCGGAGGCGATATAGATTGAGATTAGGAGCTTTCCGCCAGCTAGGCGGCAGGCTCCTTTTTGCATGGGGAAAAAGATAGATTTGCAGCGGCGATAGAATGTTTAGAAGAGATTGTGTAAAATAAAGGAAAATGAATTTGTAGGACTATAGACCCGGAACGTCGACCGATTAAGGAGTACTTGAAACATGAGGGCAGTGTATGACACGGCAATGCTGCTTCTACTCGCAATCGTTGTGCTGAGCGGATGCGGACCGTCCAGGCAATCGGATAGCTTGGGAAGCAAGGTCAAAATCGGAGTCATGCTTGCAGATTACGGTTTGGGCGACCAGTCGTTCAACGATACCGCTTTCCTAGGATTGGTGAAGGCGAGAGACGAGCTGGATATTTTGTTCGATTATCGCGATTTGGTCAGCTCCTCGTCGTACCGGGACGGGCTGATCGAACTGATCGAGGATGAGAAGTGCACTTTGGTGATCGGGCTCGGCAACAATATGATTCAAGACTTTACGGAGGTCGCGAATTTGTATCCTTCCCGGCAGTTCCTCTTTATCGATCAGAGAATTGAGGCGCCGAACGTGACCTCGATTACGTTTAAAGAGGATGAAGGCAGCTTTCTGGCGGGCATCGTAGCCGGATTGAAGACGGAGACGAACACCGTAGGATTTATCGGAGGCATGGACATACCCGTAATCAATCGGTTCAGAGACGGATTCGCGGCCGGCGTGAAGACGGTCAATCCCGATGCGAACGTGATTGTGGAATATGCCGGCGATTTCGGCACTCCGGCGGCCGGGAAAGAAATTGCCGGCAGGTTCATTCAAGAGAGGAATACGGACATTATTTATCCGGCGGCCGGATTTACCGGTCTCGGGGCTATCGAGGAAGCGGCCTCCAAACACATCTATGCGATCGGTGTGGACAGCGATCAGTTTTACCTTGCCGAGAACACAGTCATTACTTCGATGGTCAAAAATATCGATGTAGCCGTCTACAAAGCAGTAAAGCAGCTTGTCGAGGAAGGGGCTCTATCGAACGATCATATAGAGCTCGGCATTGCAGACAGCGGGGTAGGCATAGCTCCCGTCCGGGTCGTTCCGCTAAGCGCCGAACAATCCGATCTGATTCAACTGTACCAAGATCGATTGCTTAACGGCACTATCGATATTCGCTCGCAAAGCGCGAGAGGCGGAACTATCCAGCGGGAAGGGTGAGCTTGCGCGTGAAGCTTCAAACCAAGCTTCTGCTTCATTCATTCATATCGATTGTTATCGCTCTATTGATTCTATCTTTTGTCATACTGCGGATGCTGGGCATGCAATCTACGGCGACTACGTTTTCCGACACATTGATTAAAGTCGAGCAGTTGAACAGCTCGATGGTCAGCTACCAGCAAGCGTTGGATAATTTCGGAAAAAACCCGACCGAAGGCAACCGGGTGAACGCGAATAATAAATATAAAGATTTTTTGCAAAAGGCTCTTCTTTTGGAAAGCGTCACGTTCGCGTCCGATAACGAGAAACGGCGTATCGCCATGATCCGCAGCAAAATCGACCATATCAAGACGGATATGAAAATCGTAGCGGCGTCCGATGAGAAAAATCGGATAGAAGCGATGAAGCTCTCCTCGAAAATGTTCGGCATCATGAACGACATTTATATTTTGAGCTTATCTCTTCACGAGCAGCATGACTTGCTGTCCAAACAAAACAACGGCAGCACCGTGACGATTTCGGTGGCGAGCGGGCTCATCCTGCTTCTCGTATCAAGCGTAATAAGCGTGTATATCACAAGAAGAATCGTACGGCCGATCAAAGCGTTAAGCGATTATTCGCAAAGGATCGCGTCCGGCGATTTATCGATTAAAGCGATCAACTATGATCAGAATGATGAAGTCGGTCAGCTGACCCGGTCGTTTCATACGATGAAGCTGAATTTGCGCGAGCTGATCGATACGATCAAGTCCAATGCGAATGAACTCAAGCACAGGAACGAACGGATTCAGGACAGCATCAGCTATGCCCAAAGAATCCAGCAGTCGATTATCCCGAGCGAGCGGAAGCTGGCCGAACTATTCCGCGACCATTTTCTGATTTGGAGTCCGAGAGACACTGTCGGAGGGGACTTTTACTGGACGCATAGGACGAAGAGAGGGTTCTATGTCGCCGTCGGAGACTGCACGGGCCATGGAGTTCCTGGGGCATTGATGACCATATTGTCGATCTCCAGCCTGAAGCATGTCGTGGATCAGGAGAAGGAGGACGACTTAAGCCCCGCCGACATTTTGCGGGATTTGAACCGGATGATCAAGAAAGCTTTGAACCAGCAAATCAAGGGCGGGCTGACGGATGACGGATTGGACATCGGTCTGTGCTACATCGAAGACGACAAGGTGACCTTCGCCGGCTCGAAGCTGTCGCTGTACAAGCAAACGGATGACGGATTGACCGAAATTAAAGGCGATAAGAAAAGCATCGGGTATCATAGAACCCCCGATGAGTACGAGTTTACGAATCATACGACCGAGGCTGACGCGAATACGACCTTCTTCATTACGACGGACGGGCTCGTTCACCAGAATGGCGGGGAAACCGATTATTCGTTAGGCAAGAAGCGGCTGATGCGAATGATTACGGAATATTCCGCGCTGCCTCTCGGCGGGCAGAAGGACGGATTGCTGTCCGAGCTGAGGAAGTATATGGGCGAAGTGCCACAGCGTGACGATATTACGGTGATCGCCTTCAAAGTGTAAGGAAAAAAGGATCTTCCGCCGAAGTGGCTGAAGATCCTAATCGTCTTACGCGTTTTCCTTCTCGTTGGAAAGTCCGAGAACGTCGCTCAGCTTGAAAAACAGGCTGAGCACGATGGCGACTACGGTGGCGAGCGCCATCCCTTTCATCTCGAAGTTGCCCCAGGCGACTTTCGCGCCGCTAATGCCGATGACGAGTACGATCGTGGTCAGCATCAGATTGGACGGCTTGGAATAATCGACCTTGCTCTCCACGAGCATCCTTATGCCCGAAGCGGCGATGACCCCGAACAGCAAGAGCGAGATGCCGCCCATGACCGCGAGCGGAATCGTGTTGATCAGCGCGGCCAGCTTGCCGACGAAGGAGAGCAGAATGGCGAATATCGCGGCGAGTCCGAGCACCCAAGTGGAATATACTTTCGTAATCGCCAGTACGCCGATGTTTTCCCCGTAGGTCGTATTCGGAGTCGAGCCGACGAAGCCGGACAAGATCGTCGACAGCCCGTTGCCGAGCAGAGAGCGGTCAAGACCCGGATCTTTCGTCAAATCTTTGCCGACGATATTGCCCGTTACGATCAAGTGGCCGATATGCTCGACGATGACGACCAGCGCCGCCGGAAGAATAACCAGGATGCTGGCCCAGTCCCATGACGGGCTGTAGAAGGTCGGATGGGCGAGCCATGCGGCTTCCCTTACCGGATCCAAGCTGACGAGACCGTTTGCGGCGGCGAGGGCGTAGCCCGCGATAATGCCGATCAGGATCGGGATGATTTTCAGAAAACCGCGGAACATTGCTTGTCCGACGATCGTAATGAGCAGCGTTACGATGGACACCATCACGGTTTTGCCGTCCATCGTCCAGTCCGCAGGAGCGTCCGAGCCCGGGATCAAGCCGGCCATGCTTGCGGCTACCGGTACAAGCTCGAGGCCGATGACCGCCACGATGGCGCCCATGGCAGCGGGAGGGAATACAATGTCGATCCAGCGCGTCCCGACCGCCTTGATCAGCAGGGCGACCAGGCAAAATACGACGCCTACTACGATGAAGCCGCCGAGCGCGGCGTTGTAGCCCTTCGTCCCGAGCACGACGAATACCGGAGAAAGAAAGGCGAAGCTCGAGCCTAAATAGGCAGGTATTTTTCCTTTGCAGAGCAACAGGTACAGCAGCGTTCCGATTCCGTTCATGAGCAGGATGGTGGCTGGATCCACCTTGAACAGGAATGGAACGAGAACCGTGGAGCCGAACATCGCGAACAAATGTTGAATGCCGAGCGGGATGCTCTTGAGTAATGGAGGACGTTCGTCCACCATTATGACGCGTTGCTGCATGGAGGGTCTCCTTTTTGGCATATAATTTCGACAATATGCTGTTTGCCAAGAAATAGGATAACAGAATTGTGTCGAAAAAGCACTTTCATTTTCGCAAAAAAGCGACTTATGGAACACACGAGCGCGTTGGCCGGAAATTGTCCCGTTTTAAGTTGACGCAAGAAGCATTCAAAGGCATAATGAAGAGAAAACGAATGTATGGCAGGAGTAGGTATAGTACGATGGGCATTGAGCAGTTACTGGAACGCGCGGCGGCATACTTGAAACCTAACGACCTCGTTCGAATCCGCGAAGCGTACGACTTCGCCGACCAAGCCCACTACGGGCAGGTGCGCAAATCGGGGGAGCCTTATATATTGCATCCGCTCGCTGTTGCCGAAATATTGGTGAATATGCAGATGGATGTCACCTCGGTCATCGCCGCCCTGCTGCACGATGTCGTCGAAGATACGACGGTGTCGCTCGATGCGGTGGAGAAGCAGTTCGGCAAAACGTGCGCGATGCTCGTCGACGGCCTGACCAAGCTTGAGAAAATCAAGTTTAAATCGAAGGAAGAGCAGCAAAACGAAAATTACCGGAAAATGTTCGTGGCTATGGCCCAGGACATTCGCGTTATCTTGATCAAGCTGGCCGACCGGCTGCACAATATGCGGACGCTCAAGTTCCAGTCCGAGGAAGCGCAGCGGCGCATCGCCGACGAGACGCTGGAAATATTTTGCCCGATCGCGCACCGGCTCGGGATTTCCGCGATCAAGTGGGAGATGGAGGATATCGCCCTCCGCTACTTGAACCCTCAGCAATATTACCGCATCGTCAATCTGATGCAGAAGAAGCGGGTCGAGCGCGAGAAGTATATCGACGACATTATCGGCAGCATCCGCAGCAAGCTCGGAGAGATGGGAATCGACGGCGACATTTCGGGACGTCCCAAACATATATACAGTATTTTCAAAAAGATGACGACCAAGAACAAGCAGTTCAACGAAATATACGATCTGCTCGCCATTCGGGTCATCGTCGACAATATTAAAGACTGCTATGCCACTCTCGGCATTATTCATACGCTGTGGAAGCCGATGCCGGGGCGGTTCAAAGACTATATCGCCATGCCTAAGCCGAATATGTACCAATCGCTTCATACGACGGTCGTAGGCCCGAGCGGGGAGCCGCTCGAGGTGCAAATCCGGACGTGGGATATGCACAAGACGTCCGAGTTCGGGATCGCCGCCCACTGGGCGTACAAGGAAGGCTCGATGGTGCCGTCCGGCGGCTTCGGCGACAGAATGAACTTTTTCCGCGAAATTTTGGAGCTTCAGCAGGAAACGCATGATGCGGCGGAGTTTATGGAATCGCTCAAAATGGACTTTTTCTCCGATCTCGTGTTCGTCTTCACTCCGAAAGGGGAAGTGATCGAGCTGCCGGCCGGCTCGGTTCCGCTCGATTTCGCTTACCGGATCCATACGGAAATCGGCAACCGGACGGTCGGGGCGAAGGTGAACGGGCGGATCGTGCCGCTCGATTACAAGCTCGGCACGGGCGATATCGTAGAAATTTTGACGTCCAAGCATTCATACGGGCCTAGTCAGGATTGGGTGAAAATTGCCCAGTCCTCCCATGCGCGCAGCAAAATCAAGCAATGGTTCAAGAAGGAAAAGCGAGAGGAAAACGTCCAGAAGGGCAAAGACGCGATCGACCGCGAGCTGAAACGGCTCGGTCTGGAGCCTTCTGCGGTAACGACCGACGACAATTTGCAGGAGGTCGCCAAGAAGTTCAACTTCAATGACATCGAGGATATGATGTCGGCGGTCGGCTTCGGCGGCATTACGGCGGCCCAGATTTGTACGAGACTGACGGACAAGCTTCGCAAGGAGAACGAAGAAGCGCAGTCGAAGGCGCTCGAGCTGACCAGCGAAGTGAAGGAAGTGAAGGCGCCCCTCGAGAAGAAAAGCCGACCTACGCACGGCGTCCGGGTCAAAGGCGTGGACAATATGCTCGTCCGGTTTGCGCGCTGCTGCAATCCGGTGCCCGGCGATCCGATTATCGGCTATATTACGCGCGGGCGAGGCGTATCCATTCACCGGGAAAACTGTACGAACATCCCGACGGGGGACGAGGACGATCAGAACAGGATGATCGACGTCGAATGGGAATCGGCGGTCGAAGCGAACTATCACGTCGAAATCGAGATAACGGGCCACGACAGGCGCGCTTTCCTGAACGAGGTGCTGCAGGCCGTCTCCGAAAGCAAAACGGTCATCTCCGCCGTATCCGGGCGTTCCGACAAAAACAAGATGGCGATCATCCATATGACCATTTTGATCAAAAATATCGATCATCTCCAGTCGGTCGTGGAGAAGATCAAGCGCGTGAGGGATATTTATTCCGTTCAGCGGATTATGCAGTCGTAAGGAGAGAGAACGGAATTGAGAATCGTAGTGCAGAGAAGCAAGGAAGCATGCGTCAAAGTGGACGGCGAGACAGTCGGGAGCATCGACCGGGGACTCGTCGTATTGGTCGGCGTAACGCATGAGGACACGGAGCAGGACGCCCGTTATTTGGCGGAGAAGCTGACCGGGCTGCGCATATTCGAGGACGGCGAAGGCAAGATGAACTTGTCGGTGCAGGATATCGGCGGCGAAGTGCTGTCGGTGTCGCAGTTTACGCTGTACGGAGACGTCCGCAAAGGAAAGCGGCCCAACTTCATGGCGGCCGCCCGGCCGGATCAGGCCAAGCCGCTGTACGAGCGGTTCAACGAGCTGATGCGGGAGCAAGGACTGCGCGTGGCGACCGGCGTGTTCGGCGCGATGATGGATGTGGAACTGACGAATTGGGGGCCGGTGACGCTCGTAATCGAGAGTCGCTGAGGCTCTTTTTTTTATGCCGGCGAGAAATAGCGGATGGTTGCAGCTTGCCGGCTAAAATCGTGTATGGTAATTCCGACCCAAAGTTGGTATAATGATTATCATTATCAGTGATAGTAATGAACATGCACGATACATATAGCGAGGAAGTGGGTACCGTGGATTTCGAATGTTTGCAGAAATTCAACGTCGGATTGAATGAGAAGGAGCATGTCGTTTATTCCGTGGCGGCGGCGCGTCTTGGCGACCGGGAAGTGATGGAGCAGCTGATCGAAGCGTATGCCCCGCTTATAAAGGCGCTTGACCGGACTGCGGCCGCGACTTACTTTTGCAACCAATTCGCCAATGCGTGCCTTGCCTTACAGTATGCCGTATCCGTATTGGGGAAATCGATCGATTTATCGCTTGACAATATGACCGTACAATTGTTCGCCCATGAAGGAAAGTATGGAGTTGCTTACAAGCTGGATCGCTGGGCGGAGCAAGCGGCGCCCTCGGACGCAATGGAACGCCGCCTGTGGCTGGAACGGGTATTGACCGACTTTTACGGGAAGACCGTCAAGCCTCTTTATGAATCGGCGGCAGTCATCGGCGACGTCGATGCGGGCCAAATGTGGGGGCTGCTGCCGACGCGATTCAACTATATGACCGAACAGTGGCTTCTGGCCGAGGAGAGCGAGTCGATCCGTTCCGCCATTTCCGACGATTATGCCTTTCTCAAGCACGAGGTGCCCGCTTCCGTGTTTGGCCGGAGCAAAAATCCGCTGGACGTAAAAATCCGCTGGATCGAGGACCTGAAAGACCCGTGCAAGCAAATCCGGATGAAAAACGTATGCTGCCAATATTACCGGACCGAAGGCGGCTACTACTGCTATACATGCCCCCGGATGAAGGAAGCGGATCGCGAGGAGCGCCGCATCAAGGCGAGGCAGTCCGAGCTCGTAACAACCTAAAGTCCGTTGAATGATGAGGAAGCCATGTCGCGAGTCGAGCGAATCGATTTGCAGGCAAGGCTTCTTTGCCGTTGTATGCCGAATCGAAGGCGGTGATGTTTTCTTTCCTCCGCTGCTGGAGAAACTGGTAATACACCATGCAACCAAGGAGACTGCCAATGCGCCGATCCAAAAAAGAAACGATATTGCTCGAACCGAACAACCGGCTTATGCACAACGACGTTCACGAATGCGCCGGGATGGAGAACGGTACTTTCGCAACGGAAGCCGCGCAGGAATGGGCATCGGGCCACGTTCATATCAAAAACTCGTCCCGTAAGCCCCCGAGAACGTAATCGGCGCGCTGCGGAGAAGCGGACGCCCCGCTGCCGCATTGACCTTGAATAGGATGCTCCGAGCGGCCGAATGTGGTACACTAAGTGCGATACCAGGCTGTTTTTCCGAGTGGTCCGCCATGGAAGCGGTCCGGAAAAAAGAGCTTGATATTGCAGAGGGAAGGGGCGTTCACGGCATGAAAGTGGAAATGAAGCAGGTCGGATTCCATGATTACCAAATGGACATTTTTCATATATGGAAGCTGTTCTACGAAGAAGTCGATATCGTATACGAAACCGCCGACGATGCCGTTATGCGCATGACGCTGGAGTTGTCGGTGGAAAACGGGACGGCTGCGGTTAAGGCCGATTTGACCCATCCGGAAACGGAGCGGGTATGGACGCATACGGAGCGTCGCCGGCTGAAGAACGAATCGGACGAGCAGCGGCGCAAAGAACTGAAGCGTGTCGTAGGCTCGGCGATGCTGCGCGTTCTGGAGGAAGCGACCGGTCTGGAGCAGCCTTGGGGCGTGCTGACCGGCGTCCGTCCGACGAAGCTGATGCACAATATGCTCCGCAAGCAGGGACGCGAAGCGAGCGTGCGCCAGCTGCAGGAGGAATATTTGCTGACGGACGGGAAAGCAAAGCTGCTGGCGGATATCGCGGAGCGCCAACTGCAGGTCATTCCCGATTTGTTCGAGCTGGACCGCGAGGTCAGCCTGTATATCGGCATTCCGTTCTGTCCGACCAAGTGCGCTTACTGCACGTTTCCGGCCTATGACATTCGCGGCAGTAACGGTTCCGTCGATTCGTTTCTGGATGGGCTTCACTATGAAATCCGCGAAACGGGCAAATGGCTGAAGCAGGCGGGACTTGCAATTACGACGATTTATTGGGGAGGCGGCACGCCGACGAGCATTACGGCCGAACAAATCGACGCCCTGTTCGTGACGATGCACGAATCGCTGCCGGATATGGACAAAGTCCGCGAGCTGACGGTAGAGGCGGGCCGCCCCGATACGATTACCCCGGAGAAGCTCGCTGTCATGAAGAAGTGGAACGTCGATCGGATCAGCATCAACCCGCAAAGCTTCACCCAGCTCACCTTGGACAAAATCGGCCGCCATCATACGGTCGAGGAGACGATCGAGAAATTCCTGTTGTCCCGCCAAATGGGGATGGACAACATTAATATGGACCTGATCATCGGACTGCCGAACGAGAGTACGAACGAATTTCAGCATACGCTGGACGAGACCGCCAAGCTGCTGCCGGAATCGCTGACAGTGCATACGCTGTCGTTCAAGCGGGCGTCGAAGATGACCAAGAACCGCGACCAGTACGAAGTGGCCGAACGGGACGAAATCGCCGACATGATGAAGATGGCGAACGACTTTATGGAAGCGAACGGCTACCACCCTTATTACATGTACCGCCAAAAAAACATGCTCGGCAATCTCGAGAACGTCGGCTACGCGCTGGCCGACCACGACAGCCTCTACAACATTCTCATGATGGAGGAGCGGCAGACGATCATCGGACTCGGGTGCGGAGCCGTCAGTAAAGTGCTGTATCCGGCAACCGTGGACGAGGATGGGAACGAGCATCAGAAGATCGAGCGGTTTCCGAATCCGAAGGAGCCGTCCGTTTACAATCAGGCGTACAAACAATATTACGATAAAAAAGTCCGGCTCCTGGACGAAGCGTATGGACATACGCTGAGCCACCCTCTATAGGCGGGAATAACGATGAAGACGAATAAATCGCTCTCGCGGCTGCGGCATTTGCTCGCGAATGTGCAGGTCCATTTGTCGATCGCCAATTATTCGAAGGTGAACCTGAAATGGCGGCAAATGAATTTCGTGCCGGATTTCAACCGGTTTTATTATATCCGGGAAGGGGAAGGCTGTCTCGTGATCGATGGGGTAACGTATTACCCCCGTCCGGGGCAGCTTTTCGTCATGCCTTCCGGTGTGAAGCAGTCTTATTATGCGATTAATGAGAACGCTTTCGGGAAATATTGGTGCCACTTTACGGCCAAAATCGGCGACACGGATCTGTTCCGGTTGACGGGCGTTCCTTACTGTATCGACGTGACCGATCCGGAGAGGCTTACCCGCCTGTTCTCGCAGCTGATCGAGCATTACGAAAGCGGCGCCTTCTCGGCGGTGCTGCTGCAAAAAGCGACGCTGCTCGAGATCGTCAGCCTGTTTCTGGAGAGCGCCGTCATGGACCGGGATTCGCTGCGTCCGTTCGACGAAGACGGCGGCATCCAAAATTTGAACAAAGTGCTGAAATATATCGAGCTTCATCTGCACGAGAATGTGACCGTCCAGCAGCTGGCCGACCTCGTCCATTTTCACCCGAACTACTTGATCCGCCAATTCCGCGAGCTTGTCGGCATTTCACCGATCCAGTACGTACAACGGCTCAAGATCGATGCGGCGAAGACGCTGCTGACCGCGACCGACGAATCCGTGTCCGAAATCGCCCGCCGAGTAGGGATGGAGCTGTATTATTTTTCGCGTACATTCAAGAAGCATGCCGGCTTGGCGCCTACGGAATACAGGCAGTTAATGCGCTGAGGCTTTGGCCGAAAATAGGTTAGTTTTGTGCAAATGAAGGTGAGCTTCCTTCATTCCTTAGTGATCCGTTTTCCGGCATAGTGGAGTTGTAGAAACCAAGGAACGTTAAAGTTCCCAAATCGCGGTTTGGAGGGGCTCCTATGGGAAACGATATCCGTTTGTTGACGGACGATCAGATGAGGCAGTTCATTACGGAAGGATATTTGCTTTTGAGAACGGATTTCTCGCAGCCGTTTCACGAGTCGCTGCTCGGGCAGCTTAGCGAAGTGTACCGTAGCGAGGGCAATCCGGGCAATAATCTGCTTCCGCGCATTCCGCAGCTGCAGAAGGTGTTCGACCATCCGGTCGTGAAAGGAGCGCTTACGAGCGTACTGGGACCGGGCTATATGATGCACGCCCACCGGCACGGCCATTTCAACAATTCCCCGAAGCCGGGCGGCTGGCACAAGGACAGCTATTGGGGCTACAAACGGATGCGCAATCACCGGCCGTGGTGGGCGATGATCATGTACTTCCCGCAGGACACTCCGATCGAGCTCGGTCCGACGGGCGTTATGCCCGGTACGCAAAATTATGAGACGCGGACGTTCGCGGCGGACGACAGCGCAGGCGAAGTAACGGCAGCGGGAGAAGCGGGAACGTTCGTGCTGATCCATTACGACATTTGGCATCGGTCTACGGCCAATGTGGCGGGACGGGAAAGGTTCATGCTGAAATTCGAGTTTATGCGCACGCAAGCGCCCGAGGCGCCGAGCTGGGACAACCGCGTCGAAGATTGGGAAACTCCTGCCTCGCTAAGCGGTTCGGTTTACTGGCATGAGGCGATGTGGCGCGACGCCTGGGATTGGTTGAGCGGCCGCCAGGCTCAGGATGGCGGCAGCGCGGCTTTGGCGGAGGAAGCTCAACCGGCTGAGATCGGGCGTCTCCTTGATGAGCTTCTCTCCGAAGAAGCCGGGCGCAGAGTGGATGCCGCGGACCGGCTTGCCATCCTTGGTGCCTCCACGGCGCCGTACGGAGCGGTATCCGCCCTGGAACAGGCGCTTGCCGATGCGTTCGAGCCGGTTGCGGTCAACGCGGCTTACGGACTTGCGCGTATGGGCGGCGAAGGGGTTGAAGCGCTGCAGCGCGGCTTGCTCCATGGGGAGACGAAGGTGTCCCGTCTGTCCTCGTACGGCTTGGCGGTAGCCGAGGAAGCCTCGATCGGCAAGCTGCTCGAAGCGCTCGGCAGCGAAAGCGAGGATACGGTGTTTCACGCGGCTTTCGCGCTTGGCGAGCACAGAAGCACGGCTTCGTCGGCCGAAGCGGTCCGGAAGCTGGCGGAGTTGCTGCAGCACCCTTCCGAGCGGCTGCGCTGCGCGGCGGTGGACGCGCTCGGCAACGTCGGCGCATTCCGCAGCGAAGCGGCGCATGGGGAAGGCGTCGAAGCGTTGACGAAAGCTTTGCACGATTCGGACGCGCAAGTCCGGTTTACGGCCGGCTTGTCATTGGCCAAATGGGGGGCCCAGGCGGAAGGGGCCGTTCCGGGACTGGTCGGCGCGCTGGAGGACGATAACCGTTACGTCCGCGCCCACGCCGCCGAAGCGCTCTATTATATCGGTACGGCTAGAGCGAAGGACGCGCTGCTCGATTTTCTGCGCGCTTCCCGCTGGTGTCCGACGACGACGCCGGCGAGTACGTTTTATCCGTAACGGTCTGGACATGCAAAAACCGGTATTCTCCTGTTCGGGAGAATGCCGGTTTTTTTGGAATAAGTTCTTCACCGTTCTGAAACGAAGTATATTCTTGCGTGTCACTTTCATACGAAAGATTCGATGGAGAGTTAAACGGAACTTTCATTTCCTCTATTGATTCAGAAAGAGGGGAAAACCATCGTAAATGGAACTTTCAGTTCCGTTATTTGCCCCGTTTTAGTATAAAATGATGTTTGTTTTGTCCGATAGCGGAACTCAAACTTCCGTTAAGCCCGATTTCAACCCTTTGTTTTCGAAATAACGGAACTCCAAGTTCCGTGAGCTTTTCCGCTTTTCATCCGTAGGAATAAGCGATTGGGACAGGGGCTTTTGGAGAAACCAGACCGTATCAGGATTGAAGCTGCATGCGATCTGGTTTCGGTCCGCCACGATTGCGACGATTGGCTTCAGGAGCTCGGCGATACGGCATTTGCCGATTCCGGAGCCTTTTTGTTCATAATCGGAACCATAACCGAAGCGCCGATCAGGAACAAGATGCCTGCGGCCGTGTAGATCGACTCGAGCGGATACGAGTGTTTCAGCGCTCCGGCAAATGACATGGATACAACCATCATCCCCATGAACATGGGATTCAGCACCCCGTTGACCCGGCCGACTATCGACTCATGCGACCATTTCAAGATCATCGTACTGATCCCGATGTGGATACAAGGGAACACAAGTCCGTTCACAAACTGAGTGACCAACGTTACCGCAACGCTTGTCGAATACCCGACGATGACCGTACATAGGGCGCTGAACAGCATACCGAGCGCCAGCAAAAGCTGCGGCGCGACCCGCTTCGAAAAAACGGCAACGATTCCTCCGCCGATCAACATGGCCGCGCCGTTAACCATGAGGATGTATTGCAAGAACTCCTCGGTTCGGCCCAACCTCTCCGTTACGATAAACAGGGTGAGCGCTTGGGCCAGACCGACGGCGAGACCCGCCAGTATGAACGCAAGCCCGAGCATCCGAAGAACAGGGCTGTTCCATACATAACGAAAGCCCTCGACAAACTCCTTGCGAAACTGGCCCTTTCCGGAATGGGCGGCCTTATCGACCCGGTCCTTGGGCAGGCGCATCAGTACCAGTGCGGACAGTATAAAT
Organism: Paenibacillus mesophilus; assembly: GCF_005938385.1. Taxonomy (GTDB): domain Bacteria; phylum Bacillota; class Bacilli; order Paenibacillales; family NBRC-103111; genus Paenibacillus_AB; species Paenibacillus_AB mesophilus. The sequence continues at coordinate 377,330 of NZ_VCRA01000001.1, read as the reverse complement.
ACAACACCCATGACTGCGATGGAAGGCTCCAGGCCGAGGTTGCTGTAAAGGAAAGTTCCGAGCATCGGCCCCAGCACCAAAAATATCGCCATGAGCGACTGGAACAATGCCATTCCCTGCTGAAGCTGATGTTCCGGTACATGCTGCTTGAATAGACGCATGCCCGACGGCTGCGAAAACTGCGACAATATGGCCGATATGAACGTAACAAAGTAAACGGAATGCCAAGATCCGTAATGAATGGTCAGCAGCACAATGAACACGGACGCGGCAGACAGCAGATCGCACCAGATCATCGTTCGTTTCGGCAGCCACCGGTCGGCGAACGTGCCGCCAATGAACGAAAACACGAAGATCGGCGCGAATTCGGCTATACTGATAAGCGATATCGCGTAGGGATCGTTGTTAGTCCGTTCGGCGACGTAAAGCAGAATCGCGAAATTTCGCACCCAAATTCCAATCTGCAGCAGCACGTTCGACAACAGTATAGTTTGAATAAAACGGTTGCCAAGAATACTTGGGGTACTTGCGGTAGTCTGATGCGAATCCAAACCTCTCACACTCTCCTTCTAAAATCGTTTCCGTACTATTATAACCTGTATTCTATTCCGAGATTTCTTCTAATTTGCTCTGTTTTCCATTATGCCTACCCATCTTCACCGTCAGGAAATACCTCATGCAGTTGCTGAATCGAAAGCGATAGGTCGAACGCGACTTTGCACTTTTCTTTCGGGCCGGAGGGTTTGGATTGGAGCGTTTTGCCCGAATGCCCCGATTATGATACACTTTGGATGTCATTTTACTTATGAGAATAGGATGGGATCAATGGCTCGACATGTAGATCGCGCAACCGCACGCAAAAATGTTATCGTCATGCTGCTTTTGATCGGCTGTGCCCTCGCTATCGCCGCCGTTACCGCAGTAGGGCTGCTGTGGGACCGCAAAGGAAAGCAGTCGCCGGGGAAGCCGGGGGAGCTTGCCGCGGTACAATCGGTGCAAACGGTGAAAAACGCGTACGACGTCATCGTCGTCGGCACGGACCCCGAAGGGGTGGCAGCCGCCGTTTCCGCAGCTCGCAACGGATTGAAAACGCTGTTAGTCGACGGACGCGACCGGGAAATTTTGGGCGGCCTTATGACGCTGGGCTGGCTGAACAGTCTCGACCACAATTACGACAGAGAGAAGAACAGTCTTATACCGGGCAAAGCGGATATATTGAATCAAGGCATATTCATGGAATGGTATAAGAAGGTGGAGGGCGATTCGTTCGACGTCGTAACGGCGGCCAACGCTTTCAACACGCTCGTCAAGAACGAGAAAAACATCGACCTGCTGCTGAAAACGAAATCGATCGCGCCGAAGCTGGCCGCCGGTACGAACGGCAATCAGAAGGTGACCGGAGTGACGATCACGAAGGCCGACGGCTCCGTGCAGGAAGTATCGGCCAAAGCGGTCATCGACGCTACGCAGGATGCGGATATCGCCGCATCTGCCGGAGTGCCGAGCACGATCGGACGAGCCGACCTCGGGGACGAGAAATCGAGAATGGCGGTAACGCTCGTATTCCGCTTGAACAACGTCACTCCCGAAGTGTGGAAGCAAGTGCAGAAGCGGCTGAAGGACGACGGCGACCCGAACACGGACGCCAACGAGCTGAGCGCGTGGGGTTACGGGGAAATGCAGAAATACCCGCCGAACAACAAGGAGCGGGTCAAAATGCGCGGCCTCAACATCGGCCGCCAAAACGACAATACGATTCTTATTAACGCGCTGCAAATATTCGGCATTGACGGGCTTGATCCGAAATCGCGCGCGGAGGCGTTCGAGATCGGCAAGAAAGAGCTGCCGTACGTACTGGAGCATATGAAGAAGCTGTACCCGGAATTCGCCGGTGTGGAGCTTACCGGTACGGCGCCGGAGCTGTACGTCCGGGAGACGAGACATATGCTCGGAGAATACCGGCTGACGATGATCGACGTGCTGGAGAACCGCGACCAATGGGACCGCATCGCTTTCGGGTCGTACCCGGTAGACATCCAGCGCACGTCGCCGTCCGACAACGGAGCGGTCATGAGCCATCCTCTCAAGTACGCGATTCCGTTCCGCTCGATTGTGCCGCTTAAAGTGGACAATCTGCTCGTCGTCGGCCGATCCGCCAGCTTCGATACGCTTCCGCACGGAAGCGCCAGGGTCATTCCGGTCGGCATGGCGACCGCCGAATCGGCCGGAGCGGCAGCCAAGCTCGCTATCGACAAAGGCGTAACGTTCCGCGAGATGTCGGCTTCGAAGGAGCAGATTGCAACGCTCCAGGATATGCTGAACAAGCAAGGAATGGATTTGAAGGCTTATCAGCCTAAGCCGGAAGCGTTCATGGAGCAGAAGGCGTATCCGGGCTTGAAGGAAGTCGTCAGCATGGGGCTCGTCATCGGCGGATATGACAACAGCGGTTTCAATACGCAGCCGGACTCGAATCCGCAGCGTCTGCTCAACTTGATGCAGGGCGTGAAGCGGGTGAACAAGCTGACCGGCGATCCGAGCGGAGTCGTCTCCGGCATGCAGGAGCCTGCGAAACAGCCGCTCACGCTCGAGCAAGCTGCATGGACGATGGCCAAGACGATGGGCTACGAAGTCACGGCCGCCCAGTCGGTGCAGGAGCTGCAGGCCAAAGGCTTGCTGCAGCAGGCGACGATCGACTCGATCGCGGACAAGCAGAAGCTGAACAACGGCGACACGTACATGATGATCCGCGATTTGGTGGAAGCGGTTCGGAAGAAGAAATAAAGGCGCTTGCGATAAGCGGGCATAATAGGGTTCATTGGAGAGCGTCTCCCCGGAAGCGGGGGGACGCTTCTTTTGTTTGAACCGGATTGTGCATATGCAAATAGCAGTCTTTGTTACTTTGTTAGCTCTTAATTGTCGCAGAATAGGGTAGGCACAACAGCTAGGAGTCGATAGGGACTCTTACTTTGGATAAACCGGTGCGTTTTTGCAGATTGCTCTGGAATTAGAGTCCCAAACATCGGTTATTTGATAAAAATGGTCGATTTTCCTCTCAATAGGAGTTACAAACAACTCTTATTTTGCTTAGTCGAGGGAAATGACTCGCACTTTACGCTCGCTGCAATCGTTTTCCGAATTGTAACATGAATGTAATCTGTTTTTCATTCCGCTTTAATGTGCCGGGCCTATAATAAATCTCGACCCCCTTTTTCATATAAACTATGGATAACCTGCGGCGCATGCTGCGGGTTCTTTTCTTTGTCGGGCGTTGTTCGTGCTGCGCAGCTTATTGACAACCGACTTGTCCCCGATGTATGATTTCGTTGAACGATCGGTGAATGAAAATGTAGAAAGAGTGAGCGGGAAATGAGCAAACAGCCCCGGGGCCGCAATGGAACTAGCCGGGATAAACAAGCGGCCGAGCGTAAGGAGCAGCTGTTGGCTGCAGCTAAGTCGTTGTTCGCGGAGAAAGGATATCACGCTACCTCGACACGAATGATCAGCCAGAAGATTGGGATGGCCGACGGCCTGCTGTATCATTATTTTCCGGACGGCAAGATGGAGATGCTCCAATCGATTATAAAGGAAGGCCACGAGAAGCGGGTATTGCAAGTGGACGAATCGAGGATTCTTATGCATGACGATCCCGATGTGCCGCTGAAGACATGCTTGGTCGATTTTTTGACCGCGGTTTACCGGATATTGTTGTCCGACAAAGAGCTGCTGCGCATTCAGTTCCGGGAGCAGGAGCTGCTTGATGAGAGCGTCGTCGGCTACTTGTCGGAGTCGGTAGGCCAGCGCCGGGCTCTGCTGGCAAAACTGCTGGAGAGGCGTGCCGCCCTCGGGCAAATACGCGAGATCGATTATGATCTGGCGGCCATACAGGTTATGTCCGTCAATATGATGATCGTATTCAAAACCGTTTCCGGCATCGATCTGACCGATGGGGATGCGGATACGTTCAGGGAACGGATGATCGCCCATTTGGTGGACGGCTGGACGAACGGCGGCGCGGCGCCAGGTTGACCGCGGCAAGTCTCCTCGGAGCGGGGAGACTTTATTTACGGTTTTTAATTCACTGAATGTTCAGTGAAAATTATAATAAACTAAAAACGATGGGAGCTGTTCGGCATGAGTGGGATAAGATCATTTTTTGCGCAGAAGACGGTTTGGATCGGATTGGCAGCCATGATAGCGGTCATTGCCGTGCTGGGCTGGGCCATATTGGGATCAACGGTTAATCCAGTTCCGAAACATTTGCCGATTGCTCTGGTCGCAGCGGATCGCGGGGCGGAAATACCCGGCGTCGGCAAAGTAAACGTAGGGGAAATGATCAAGCAGAAACTGACGGCGACACAAGCACAAGCGGCGAGCGGGGAAGCGCCGCCGTTTGCCTGGACCGTATTGGACAGCGAAAGCGAAGCATTGAAAGGTTTGGACCGGCAGACGTATTATGCGGCGGTAATTTTGCCTGATAACTTGAGCGCCAATTATGTCTCGCTGATGTCGCCATCGCCCGGGACCGCGGGCATTCGTGTGCTGATCAATCAAGGGAAAAGCGGTGTGGCGGCATCCATGGCGACGCAGGCGCTGGGGAAAATGGTGGAAGGGATCAACGCGCAACTCCGAGAACAGGCGTTGGCGCAAATCCAGCAAGCCCGGGGCTCGACTGTGTCGATCGCGCAGGCGAGAGCGCTGGCCGCTCCGCTGGCGGCATCGTTTGAGACAATAAATCCGATCACCGCCAATTCGGCCAACGGAAATGCCCCTGTCGTGCTGACCCAATTGGCTTGGCTCGCGGCTTTGACCGCGAGCGCGCTGATGTACTTGACGGGCGGCAAGCTGAAGGAAACGGGAAGATTGGCCGTAGTAACGGCTCAATTGATTGCGGGAGCCATCTATGCGGTTGTTGCCGCCGGTTCGGAATTGCTGATCTCGGACAGCTTGTTCGGTCTCCGTATCCCGGACTGGACAAATACGTTTTGGTTCCTGGCGCTGGCCGTATTCTGCTTCTACTTGCTGCAATCTGCGGTCCTTTCCTGGATAGGGCTGAAGGGGATGCCAATTCTCGTGCTGCTGTTCTTTTTCGGACTGCCGATACTCGGCCTGCCTCCCGAATTTTTGCCGGATGCGACGCGGGATTGGCTATATTCCTGGATTCCGTTCCGCTTCAGCGTCGAAGGACTGCGCGATCTGTTCTACTTCCGGCAAGGTCTGAACGTAGGCGCCCCATCATCTATTCTAAGCTGGATCGGGGTCGCCGGAGCCGCTCTTATGATCGCTTCCGTGACGAAGCGGCGGGACGTTGCGCGGGGGACTGCCAGAATCGGCGGCTCCGCCGGTTAAATCCGCATCCGGGCCGTCTGCGGCCGTGCCGCCGCTGCCGGGCTGCCGCTCCTTGCCCGATGCTTCATAGCAGGAGTGACAATATAAGATATGATTGTCCGAGACGCCGTCCAGAAAACCGCCTTTGCAATAAACGGCCGTTTGACAAACCGAGCAGTTGCCGACGAGTTCCATGAGTTGCCCTCCTTAATGAATCGTTGCTCGAGAATAATCGCTACTCTTATTGTAGCATAATGATTCCCTGGCGCAGCGATTATTGTGCGGGGCAAGTCCGATATTCGGCATAAGAGGACCCGTTCCCGCACAGCTCTTGACTTTGCGCAATCGGTTGGATACAATCATAAAGATAACTTTGTTGATTCGCGGATGGGACCAAGTAGCTCGAACCCACGACCTACAGAGAGGGAAGCCCCGGCTGTAAGCTTCCCGGCGATGGACGAACGAATAACTTCCCGGAGAACGGACGGGGAACTCCTGGCACGACCATGACGGGGACGCAGCTCGCACAGCAGGTGCGGCAGGCGGACGATCGGAGGTTGCCCGGGCAGTAGCCGTATCGCGTAAGGCGGGCGTTAACCGCATTAAAGTGCGCGCTTTGAAGGAGCGGATAGGCATGGCTTGATGCCGCGTTTCCCGATCCATTACCGAGCGGAGGAACGAATGTTCCCGGCAGGACATAGCGCGAATGCGGGTGGTACCGCGGGCATTTTCGGCTTACGAATATCCCGTCCCTGGCAATGAGCCGGGGGCGGTTTTTGTATTTTTTGGCCAATTGGGGCAATGAGCGAGGAGGGGTAGCATGAGCATTCAGAAGCCGAAGGGGACGCAGGATTTGCTGCCGGGCGTCGTCGAGAAATGGCAGTATATCGAGGAGAAGGCGCGCGACGTATGCCGCCGCTTCAACTACAAGGAAATCCGTACCCCGATCTTCGAGCATACGGAGCTGTTCCAGCGGGGCGTCGGTGAGACGACGGATATCGTCGAGAAAGAAATGTACACGTTCCCCGACAAGGGGGACCGCAGTATGTCGCTCCGTCCGGAAGGAACGGCGGGAGTCGTTCGCGCCTATGTCGAGAACAAGCTGTACGGCGAGCCGGACATCAACAAGCTGTATTACATCGGGCCGATGTTCCGTTACGAGCAGCCGCAAGCGGGACGGTACCGTCAGTTTCACCAGTTCGGCATCGAGGCGATCGGCTCGGTCGATCCGAGTCTGGACGCGGAAGTCATCGCGATGGGTTACTTGTTCTACAAGGAGATCGGCTTGAAAGGCGTCAAGGTGGAGATCAACTCGGTGGGCAACCCGTCGTGCCGCTCGGTGTATCGCGAGGAGCTGCAGAAGTTTTTCGCTCCGGTCAAGGACAAGCTGTGCAAAGACTGCCAGTCGCGCTACGACCGGAACCCGATGCGCATTCTCGATTGCAAGAAGGATCAGGAATACGGCGTAGGGGCGCCTTCGATTCTAGATTTTCTCGACGAGGAATGTTCGACCCACTTCAGCAAAGTGCAGCGGCATTTGACCGACATGGGCATCGAATACGTGATCAATCCCCGCATGGTGCGCGGTCTTGATTATTACACGCATACCGCGTTCGAATATAAAGCGGCGGGCATCGGCGCAATCGATACGATCAGCGGCGGCGGACGGTACAACGGTCTTGTCGGAACGATCGGCGGCAGCTCGGTCGACCAGCCGGGCGTCGGCTTCGGCTTGGGGCTGGAACGGGTGCTGCTCGTGCTGGAGGCGCAAGGCGTCGCCGTGCCGGGCGTTCGGCCGATTGACGCTTACTTGATCGGCATGGGCGAAGCGGCGGAGAACGAAGTGGCGAAGCAATTGTTTGCCCTGCGGGCTGCGGGCTTGACGGCGGAGAAAGATTATTTGGGGCGCAAGATGAAAGCCCAAATGAAATCGGCCGACCGTTTTGCCGCCAAGTTCACCGTTATTTTGGGCGAAGACGAGCTGAACCGCGGTACCGTTACGTTGAAGAGAATGGCTACCGGAGAGCAAGAGGAAGTCAAGCTCGAAAGCTTGGCCGAGACGCTGATAGCGAAGCTGGAGCAATAAAATTGTCTTTATGGGACGATTCCAAATGTGGAGGATGACAAACAATATGTTGAAAACACATCATTGCGGCAATCTGGGCAAAGCTAACGTAGGAGAAACGGTCGTATTGAACGGCTGGGTAGCGGTCCGTCGCGACCTGGGCGGAGTTTTGTTCATCGACCTGCGCGACCGGAGCGGCATCGTGCAAATCGTATTCAACCCGAACTTCTCCGGCGAGGCGCTGGCGATCGCCGACAAGGCGCGGTCCGAATATGTGCTGGCGGTTAAAGGGAAAGTCGTGGAACGCGATCCGGCTACCGTTAACCCGAATTTGGCTACCGGCGAAATCGAAGTGCAAATTCATGAGATCGAAATTCTCAATACGGCCAAGACGCCTCCGTTCTTTATCGAAGACGGGGTGGAAATCGACGAGCAGCTTCGTCTGAAGTACCGTTACTTGGACCTTCGCCGTCCGGAAATGCAGAAGACACTCTACCTGCGTTCCAAAGCGGCCAAAGTGTTCCGCGATTTTTTGGACGATAATGGCTTCCTCGAAATCGAAACGCCGATCTTGACGAAAAGCACGCCTGAAGGCGCACGCGATTATCTCGTTCCGAGCCGCGTCCATCCGGGTGAATTTTTCGCGCTGCCGCAATCACCGCAAATCTATAAGCAGCTGCTGATGGTCAGCGGTCTCGAGCGGTATTACCAAATCGCCCGCTGCTTCCGCGATGAAGACCTTCGCGCGGACCGTCAGCCCGAGTTTACGCAGGTGGACATCGAGACTTCGTTCCTTTCCCGCGATCAACTGCTCGATCTGATGGAAGAGCTGGTCGTCCGCCTGTTCAAAGAAACGGTCGGAGCCGACATTCCGCGTCCGTTCCAGCGGCTCAGCTATGCCGACGCGATGGGCAAATACGGCTCGGACAAGCCGGATCTCCGTTTCGGCCTCGAGCTTGTCGACGTATCCGATCTTGTGCAAAATTCGGGAGTGCAGGTGTTCGCCAATGTGACGAAGAAGGGCGGACAAGTGAAGGCGCTGAACGCAAAAGGCTGCGGTACATGGAGCCGCAAAGAAATCGACGACCTGCTGCCGTTCGCGGCGCGCTATGGAGCCAAAGGTTTGGCGTGGATTCAAGTGAAGGACGGCGAATGGAAAGGGCCGATCGTCAAGTTTTTCAGCGAGGAAGAAATCGCAGCGCTTAAAGAACGTCTTGGCGCCGAAGAAGGCGACTTGCTGTTGTTCTCGGCGGATACGAAGAAAGTCGTTGCCGATGTGCTCGGCAACCTGCGTCTGAAAATCGGCCGCGATCTCGGCTTGATCGACGACAAAACGTTCAAGTTCGCTTGGGTGATCGACTTCCCGCTGCTCGGTTACGACGAGGAAGCGAAGCGGTATGTGGCTGAGCACCATCCGTTCACGCGTCCGAAGGAAGAGGACGTACACTACTTCGACACCGACCCGGGTCAAATCCGCGCTCAAGCCTACGACCTTGTGCTGAACGGCTACGAAGTGGGCGGAGGCTCGATGCGGATATACAAACGCGACGTTCAGGAGAAAATGTTCGAGGCGCTCGGCTTCTCCCGGGAAGAAGCGCACGAGAAATTCGGCTTCCTGCTTGACGCCTTCGAGTACGGTACGCCTCCGCATGGCGGCATCGCCTTCGGCTTCGACCGACTCGTCATGCTGCTCGCGGGACGGACGAACCTGCGGGAAACGATCGCCTTCCCGAAAACGGCCAGCGCTACCGACCTGCTCATGAACGCGCCGTCGACGGTAGACCAGAAGCAGCTGGATGACTTGTCCATCCGGCTCGCCGTCAAGGAAGCCGCCGCAAAGTCTTGATCGGTCGAGGATGACCGGAATAAGCATCAAAGGTAAAATTGGGGCCCCCGAAAAGTAATCGGACTATGCTACAGAGCTAAGCGTCACTTTTTGGGGTGAAAAAGTAGGGGGTGCATTTATGCTCCATCAGTTTTCTCGAACGGAATTGGCGATCGGTCCCGAAGGACTTGACGTCATGAGAAAAAGCACCGTCGCCGTGCTAGGCATCGGCGGGGTCGGATCGATCGCCGCCGAAGCGCTCGTACGGACCGGCGTCGGCCGCGTCATTATGGTCGACAAGGACGTCGTCGACGTGACGAACATCAACCGGCAAATTCACGCGCTCACTACGACGGTCGGACAGCCCAAAGCCGAGCTGATGCGGGACAGGGTCAAGCTGATCAACCCGGACTGCGACGCGATCGCGCTGAGGATGTTCTATACCGAAGAGACGTACGAGAAGTTTTTCGAATATCCGCTTGACTATGTGCTCGACGCTTCGGATACGGTAACGTACAAAATCCATCTGATCAAAGAATGCTTGAAGCGGAAAATTCCGATCATATCGAGCATGGGAGCGGCCAACAAGATGGACCCGACGCAGTTCCGCGTGGCGGACATCTCGCAGACGTCGGTCGATCCGCTTGCACGGGTTATCCGCCAAAAGCTTCGCAAGGACGGCATCAAGAAGGGCGTCAAGGTCGTGTTCTCGACTGAGGAGCCGGTAAAGCCGCGTGAAGACGTAACGCAGCGGATCGTGCCGGAGAACGCTCCGGACATCCGCAAGGCGCAGCAGCCGCCGGCGAGCAACTCGTTCGTACCGCCGGTCGCGGGGCTGATCATGGTCAGCGTCGTCGTACGCGATCTGCTGGCTAGAGCGGCCAAATCGCAGGGCGGGCCGCAGGCGTAACCGCCGCTGCGAACCTTATATACTTGCCGAGAACGGGTAAATCCATTGAGATTTACCCGTTTTTCTTTTTCCGCATACAAAAAAGGGATTATCTCTAAGGAGACAATCCCTTTTCTATTCTAGCCCGCCGATCATGAGACAGAGGAGACAGGCTCCCCTTCCGAATCGTTACCGTTAGGTTCCGTATCTATGATCATTTCGATTTTTTTGATCCGGTGTTTGCCCGCTTCGCGGATAATAAACTTGACGTTGTCGCGAACAATTTGCTTGCCGGCTTTCGGATCATGAATTTGACTGTACAGCCATCCGCCGATCGTATCGACCTCTTCCTGCTCGAAGTCGATGCCGGTAAGGTCGCTCAGCTCGGACAACGAAACTTTGCCGTCGAGCAGGAAGCAGTTGTCGTCCAGCTTCTCGATCTCTTTGCGTTCGTCCGCATCGAATTCGTCGCGGATTTCGCCGACGATCTCTTCCAAAATGTCCTCGATCGTAATCAGTCCCGATGTGCCGCCGTATTCGTCGACGAGCAGCGCGATATGAACCCGTTCCTGCTGCATCCGCTTCAGAAGCGTCTTGACCGGCATCACTTCGGAAACGGTCATGACGGGCTGCATAATTTGTTTCACGTCCAGTTGGGCATTGTCCTGCAGCTTAAGGAACAGCTGCTTCGTGTTGATCGTTCCGACGATGTTGTCCTTGCTGTCCGTCGCTACGGGAAACCGCGTATATTGTTCTTTGAGGATCACATCCATATTTTCCTGCAAAGAATGATTCGTATATAAGCAAACCATATCGGTCCGGGGAACCATAATCTCTTTGGCCAGCATTTCGTCGAAAGCGAATATGCGGCTGACGTAACCGTACTCGGTATTGTTGATTTTGCCGCTTTGCAGGCTGTCGTTCAAAATAATTTGAATTTCTTCCTCGGTATGAGCCTCTTCGTGCTCCTTGGCCGGCTTCAAGCCGAACAATTTGACCAGCTTGTTGGCAGAACCGTTCAATACCCAGATGAAAGGATACATGACTTTATAAAATAAAATAATCGGCTTCGCTACGAAAAACGTAATCATTTCCGCCTTCTGAATCGCAAGCGTCTTCGGGGCGAGCTCGCCGATAACGACGTGCAAATACGTTACGGATATAAACGCGATGAAGAACGACAAAATATGACTGACGTCGCTATTGATGTCCCATCGCTCGAACAAAGGGAGAAGCAGTTTTTCCACGGTAGGCTCACCCAGCCAGCCGAGTCCGAGAGCGGTAATCGTAATACCGAGCTGACAAGCCGATAAGTATCCGTCCAGGTTGCTTGTTACCCGTTGAACGGCGAGAGCGTTTTTCTTCCCTTCGAGCACCAATTGGTCCACCCGGCTGGAACGAATTCGGATAATCGCAAATTCCGTCGCCACGAAGAAAGCCGTCAACACAATCAACAATACAAACAAGAACAGATTCAGTCCTATACCCATTGTTCGTTTCACACAATCCTTTGCTTTTGGATTTGGAGTTCTTATGATCTTATAATACGAACTTAAACGTGTTGTGCGCAACGTCGCGAATGGAGGGTGCCGGGCGTCTAGCGTCAATCACGGACGAATAAATGGGGGAAACAGCTGATTATTGGCTATTTTCTTGCCTTTACAAGTTCTAGGGTTAGTCGTATCATAATTCGCATGAACCGTAACGAGAGGAGGAGCAGAACTTGGAATCGTTTAACGTAACCCGGAAAGAAATGGCTTCGCTGCTCGTTGCCCTGGACGGCCGGTCGAGCCGGACCCCGCTGCAGGTTCTGCAGGAGTCGTGGAGAAAGACGCATCGCGACTTCCCGGAGACGAGTCGGGCGCTGCCGGTCCTCCTGTCGACGGAGCTGCCGCCGGTTATGGAGAGGGTGATCCGGGGAGGCGAGGTGAGGGGCTTCTCCTTGCAGGAAATCGCCGATCTGGGGAAACATATCGAATATTCGCATTTGTCCATTACGGCGATTCAAAACTGGGTAAAACGCGATTTTAAAGCTTATTTCGATTCGCCGAAAATGGGCCGAAAGTATTCGTTGAACCAGGCCGCTCTCATCTACATCATAGACGATCTGAAATCGAATCTCGATTTCGTGTCGATCCAGAAGCTGTTCAAAATCGTATTTCTCGAGGAAGGCAACGAGAAGGACGACCTGATCTCGCCGATCGACCTGTACATGACGTATTCCTCCATGTTCGAGGAGCTGGACGCCAACAACGACCAATTGATGGATACCGCCGGTCACGTCAAGGAAAACCGCAATCAGGACGCGTTAACGGAAAACGCGATCCGTACGGTCGCCGAACGGTATGCCGGGCTGCTTCCGCATATTTCCGGCAAACAAAAAGAGGCGATCCAGAGCATTTTGTTTATCGCCGCCATTTCCATCCAAACTTCGTACTTCCACTCGTTGGCGAGACGATATTTGAACGCGATCCTTTTTCTCGAAACTTGAGACAGGCCCGTTGGCGCCTGTTTCTTGTTTTGTGCCTTGCTCTCTCCGATAGAGTTCGGTTGTAGGGCTTTCCGCCGTGAGAAACTTTTAGAAGGTCTGGGGTTCTATTCTTTTTGACCGTTTGATACTATAAGGTTCAGGGTAAGCCGAATAAGGAGGAATAGATGAAGATGAGAGAGCTTCAGCAGCATATTATGCAAGTGTTGAACGTCAAACCCGAAATCGATGCGAAGGAAGAAATCCGCAGCCGTATTGAATTTCTGAAAAGCTATATGCTCCGCACCGGCTCGAAAAGGCTCGTGCTCGGCATATCGGGCGGCCAAGACTCGACGCTTGCAGGCAGGCTGTGCCAACTGAGCGTACAAGAGCTTCGCGCCGAGACGGCCGATGAACAATACCGGTTTATTGCCGTCCGCCTGCCTTACGGGGTGCAGCATGACGAGGACGACGCCCGGCAGGCGCTCGATTTCATTCAACCGGACCAACTGTATACGTTCAATATCAAAGCCGCGACGGACGCCTTTGTTCCGGAATGCGAGAGTGCGACGGGCCAGCCGGTCCGGGATTACGATAAAGGAAACGTGAAGGCGCGTGTACGTATGGTAGCGCAATATTTGCTCGGCGCCCATGTCGGAGGCGCTCTAGTAGTCGGAACCGATCACGCCGCAGAAGCGGTTACCGGATTTTTCACCAAATTCGGTGACGGAGGGGCGGACGTTACTCCTTTGACCGGCTTGACGAAACGGCAAGGGAAACAGCTCCTGCAGCAATTGCAAGCTCCCGCCCGGCTGTATTTGAAGACGCCTACGGCCGACCTTCTGGACAACAAGCCGGGACAAGCGGACGAGACGGAGCTCGGCGTTTCGTACGACCTGTTGGACGATTACTTGGAAGGAAAGCCGGTCCCGGATGATGCGGCCGATAAGATCGAAGCGAGATTCCGCAACTCTCAGCACAAAAGGGAGCTTCCGGTAACCCCGTACGACGCTTGGTGGAAGACGAACCGATGACGATATAGGATAAGCCGGCGGCCTCGCTACTCGTAGACGGGCCGCCGGCTTTAATTTCTTTACAGGACTAAAAGTAAAACGTACTTCCGCTCCCGTAACCGGAAAACAAGTCTGAAGCGAGAGTTGGAGCAGCTATAAGATGTTCGTCAGCTTGCGATAATGCCCGGGGGAGATGCCCTCCAGCTTGTTGAATATGCGGCTGAAATAGTGGAGGTCATCGTAGCCGACAAGCTTGCCGACCGTTTCGAGCTTATAATCGGTTTCGCGCAATATCCGTTTCGCTTCCTGATGGCGGACCTGCTGCATATATTTGCTCGGCGGGAGGCCGACCGTCTCCTTGAACAATTTGGCGGCGTAATCTTCATGCAGGTTGAGCTCGACGGCTACGCGCGCATTGGACCAGTCTTCGGCATAGTCGGTTTCCATCCGTTTGGCGAGGCGCCGTATCGATTGGCCGTATTTCGGATGGATCCGACCGTCCGGGGCGTTCCGGCTTTGGAGCAGCTCGTGCAGCACAAGCAGCATGAGCCCTCTGCACGCCAATTCGTAGCCCGTCATCTTGGCATTGAATTGTTCGATGATCGATTCGAGCAGCGGTACGATTCGAGGTGGGGCCGTGTAGACGGAGCAGTGCAGCAGCGGACCGATTTCCGGAAATTCCGGCTCCACGCAGTAGCTGTTCTCGCCACGCGCGTGGTAGTCCTTGACGACGACGTCGTGATCGCCCGCAATCGTCATTTCGCCGAAATAATCGAAATGAACGCCGAACACGCATACTTCCGATTCGATCCGGATGCTGTGATAACATTTCGCCGGGATGTAGAGCAGGCTGCCGGCCGGCAGGGTGAACGATTCCTCCCCCACCGTGGCATGAATGACGCCCTTCTGCACGTACAGCAGCTCATAATCGTAAATTTGCCGCCGCTCGAAGCTCCATCTCGATGTTCGAATCATGCGTCTTGCCCAATGAACGTTTGGAGCCAATGTGGAGAAAGAAGCAGTCGGTTTGCGCATGAGTGCGTTTGGCAGGTCCGTCATCGACATCCCCTTCCGCTTGTTGGTTTGTTATCATCATAACGGATTCAGTTTCCCCGAAGGCGAGCTCCCGCCGTCATGTAGCGGGCGTCAATGCCGTTTCTTGAAGCGCGCGCTCCCACCACATTTTCCCTTTCGATTTGCGGTTGCCGTCGATGGTGAACACGTGAAGGCTTTCCGGATCGGACAGCCGCAGCTTCGTTTGATATTCTTTCCTTAAAACGAGCTCGTTGTCGCCGCCGAAATGAAAAATGACGATTTGTTTGCCTTCGACCGCAAGCGATCGGAATAGCCCGTTAATATGACCGTCATCCCCGTTGAACCCGTAGCCGACGATGCATACGATATCGGACTGCTTGAACTTATCGTAAAGCTCCACATATCTTCTCGACATCGAGATCGACGTCAAAGGCTTTACTCCGCTCTGCGTAAATAAAAAAGGAACGACGATATGCACAGGCGGCCCGGGCCGCTCGCCCGTTTCACAGGTTGCTATATGATTGCAATAAGGATCGTAAAATTCGTTCACGCTTCCGTTCAGATGATACACCGGGATAGACGGCAGAAGGCTGCTCTCGAGCACCTGCTCGGCATAGCTGTTATAGTTAGTCGTGCCGATCGCCTGGATGGAAGCTTCTCCGGACAACGGGATCAGATCGTGGTAAAATCCGGGTCCGGCGGCCAGTTTGCCGGCATCGGCTTCGTTGCGGGTGGTTATATATCTGCGGACCGTATGGAGGAAAATGCTTATTTTCGTAAACTTGGCCCAATGCGCTTTCGGGTTGTACAAATATCTGAAGTGGCTGTCGATCAAAGCCTGATAATCTATCGCTTGCGCATAGACGTCTTCCAGTACGGCACGTCCCAATTCGACCATCATGTCGGTCAGGGCACTCTCCGCCGTCAGTTCGCCCGGTTTATCGTCAATGACGATTTCCATCCCCGTCTGGCCGGCGTTTCGGTAATCCATGCTGAATACGCCCGTCACATCATCGAACACCGACAACCGGTCGGGCGACGATTCGAACAGCTCTTCATTGAGCCTGGATACGAGAAGCTGACCGCAAGCCCCAACGAGCAGCTCGAGGATCGCGCGGACGGTTTGCTGCAATTTGCGATGGTCCGGGGTTGCTTCCAGCGTTCGCAGCATGGCCGAGAAGTAATCGGAATCGAACAGGCGCACGCTTTCCGCCAGCCGGTTATTGAGCTTGACCGCTTGTCCGTAGCTGATATCTCCGATATCCGCTCCGATTTCCTGCCGGTACTTCTGCCTCAGCGTTTCTTCATCAAGTACCGGGCCACTCAGAAGCCTGGCCGCATGCTGATCGAAATTTTCCAAGAAAGCCAATATTTCTTCCCGTCTGTACTCCAGGCTCGAGGCGACGATCCCCTCGAAATCGCTTCTTCCGAACACATGGACTCTTTTCTTCAAATAGCCGTGCGGCAGCCATTTCGCGGCGTAATTCGAGGTGAGCGGTATGCGCTCCAGCTGTCTGCGGAATTCGGCCTTATCGTCCTCGACGGGCGTCCGGAATAAATCAAGCGCGAACTTGCCGCCGGATGGAAGCCCATATGCGATCTCGGCGCCGGCCCCGAAAAACAATGCGATCTTTGTCCCGGACATTTCATCTCACCCCGCTGTCGAATCTATTAAGTTGATTTTACCATATCGGGCGGTTGGGTAGTCTATCGGGATTCGGGCGGCTCGTTGCGAGTTGTGCAAAAAAGATTGCATTTTCTTAGCGGCTATTGTAAGATTTGCTAAATCCCATCCCAAAAAGGCGGCGGCTTCGATATGAAACAGGCGATTCGTCTTTCCAGGCAGCATCATCATACGTAAAGCGTTTGTACCCGGATCGAATGTCCGCAGGTATAAGCGCTTTTTGCACTTGTACCTGTGAGGCTAATGAAAGAGCCATGCAGGTATTTTCTTACCTGTGCGGCTCTTTTTGTTTTGAAACCTTATTAATAATGGAGGGAACAGGATGAGCAGACTTGTATACCGGCTGCCCGAGGACAGTAATGAGCTAGCCCAGCGGTTGGCACCGCAACGAAAGCTTTTTGACCGCGGAGTATTGCAAGGAGTGTACGGCATCTTCAATCAAGTGGAAGAGGGGAAGGACCAAGCGATTATAGGTGTTACCGAATCGATCGATAAGGTCAAGCTGGAGCGGGTCGGTTTGACGCCCGCATATATTCGGCAATGTCTCGATTCGCTCTCTCCTACCTTGAAGCAGGCTATCGAACAAGCACGGGATCATATCGAGGAAGTGAACCGGGCGCTCCTGCCCGTGTCATGGCACAAAGAGATTAGACCCGGCACGATCGTCGGCGAGAAGATCAGTCCGCTGGATGCGGTCGGCATATGGATTCCCGCACGCAAGGGCCCCTTGATCTCTACGGCGCTCATGCTTGTAACCGCAGCGAAGACGGCCGGAGTCGGCCGTATTGTCGTCGGCATGCCCCCGCTTCCGAGCGGGCTCGGTGACCCGGCGACGGTAGCGGCCGCCAGCATGGCCGGGGCCGACGAATTTGTCACCGGCAATGGCGTAGCCGTTATTGCCGGGTTGTGCATGGGAACGCCCTCGATCCCGAAAGTGAACGGGATATTCGGTCCGGGGCCCGGCGGGATCGCGGCGGCGATGAGTACGGCTTCCTCTTACGGCGTCAAGACGGCTGTCGGTCTGGGGCCGACCGAATGCGTCATAGTAGCCGACGAGACGGCTGACGCCGAAATGTTGGCTTACGATCTGATCAACGAAGGGGAGCACGGCCCCGATTCGTCGTCGATCTTGGTTACGACTTCCGCCGCGGTTGCGGAGCGGGTGGAGCGGCACTTGTTCGCCGTCATCGACGAAGTGGAGCCGCCTAGGCGGGATTATTTGCACAATGTGTTCGGCGCGAACGGTCTCGGAGCTATCGTCGTGGCTCCGAATATCGAGGCGGCCTGCGAATTTGTCAATGAATATGCGCCGGAGCATGTCATGGTCGTATGCGGCGAAGAGACGGAACGGAAGGCGCTCGAGCTCATCCGTAATGCCGGTGAAATATTGATCGGTCCGTATACGCCGTTCTCCGCGGCCAACTACGGCATAGGCATAACGGCCGTCCTACCGACGAACGGATACGCCAAATCGTTCTCCGGTATTACGAGCAAAGAAATGATCAAGACGTCGACGATCGGCAAGCTGGATCAACAAGCTTTGGCCGGGCTGCTGCCGGTCATCGAAGCATTGGGCGGATACGAGCGATTGCCTTGCCATGTCAAGGCGGCCGAGGTGCGGTTGCGGCGTATGTAATTGGGCGTTTTATAATTTATTCGCTATTCGACATTATTTGCGCACACAGGTGACAAAAATATACAAATGGGTTACAATCAAACTATTGGATCATACGATCCGAAAGCAATAGGAAGATAGAATCATTATCGTGTTCATAAACGAATCCAAAGGCACACTTATCGAAAGATAGGGCCGCAAAACCATTGGGGCTACCATGTAAATGGCCATTACATCATGCCAGCCAGGTTACCGAATTGTGAGACGGGCGCCCTCGAATTCGAGGGCTATTTGTTGTTGATCGGATCTCCCGTACATACAAGCCCTGTTCGATCCTGAAACCGTTTTTTGCCGAATAAGGGGGATTAATTCATGTTGAACGCGATCAACCGTCTTTTGATTCGATTGTCGGATAAAGACAGGGAGACGTTCGGGCACGTGCAGCGGGTCGGGGCGCTGGCCCAATGCTGGACCTCGCATTACGAGCTGCCCGCTCAAGAGGACCGGCAAGCTTTTATCGTAGGATGCTGCGTGCACGATGTAGGTAAAATCAAGATCGACGACGCTATTCTCCTGAAAACGTCGAAGCTGGACCCGAGCGAGTGGGATTTGATGAAAACCCATCCCGAGTGCGGCGAGAAGCTGATGCTCGAAGAGGGGGTTGCCGATGAGCGCCTGCTCGACATCGTCAAGTTCCATCACGAACGATGGGACGGCAAGGGGTACCCGACGGGGCTGCGGGGCGAAGACATTCCCCCCTTGGCCAGAATGTGCTCGATCATTGACGCTTTCGACGCCATGATTTCGGAGAGGCCCTACAAGAAAGGCATGACCGTCGAGCAAGCGAAGGAGGAGTTGGCGGTACAAAGCGGCATTCAATTTGACGAAAGCTACGTACGGCAATTTCTGAGCCTGCCGGATTCCATGCTGCATAATCCGACTCCGGTTCGCTTGGAGAAGCTTGCCGCCGATGGAACGTTATTCTATGTGCAATCTTTCCGGAGGGGGAAATGATTGGGATTAAGGAGCATGCACACTGATGAATCAAAGACGGATATACTCGAGAAGGGCTACATTATCGTTGAAAATGTCCGAGTTCGAAGTGCCCCCGATGCAGGATCTGCTCGTGATCGGACGCAAAGCGCCGATCGGACCCGAGGCGGTCAGGCGGATGGCGGAGGCGCTGTCGCCGGAGCAATTCACCATTATTGCGATCGAGCACCCCAAGGTGGAGGCTGTCCTGATCCGCAACTCGCTGCTGCAAATGATGGATAAAGACGTATTGATCAATATCGTGCTGGAGGAGGCGGACCGGATGATCAGCGATACGATGGTCATCCGCTCCGAGCTGAAGATCGAAGTTACGGTTCAGCGGGAGGTTGAGCTTACGTGAAGGTGGGCGAACTGATGTCTTCCCCGGTCCAATCGGTGTCATCCGACAAAAGCGTGCGGCATGCTTCCGAGCTGATGGCGAGGCTTGAAATCGGCTCTCTTGTAGTTCAGGACCACGGAAGCCTCGTCGGGATCCTCACTTCCCGCGACGTCCGCCAGTCGCATCCGAACCGGATCGTAGCCGACGCGATGACGCGCAAGCCGGTCAGCGTTCCCGTCGACAGCTTCGTGTGGGATGCGCTCGGCACGATGGAACGGCTGCGCATCGAACGGCTGCTCGTGACCGACAATGACCGGGTATGCGGCATCATTACCCGCGACACGATCCGGATTCATCTGAGCGAGCTGCAGGACCCGTTGACGGGATTGTTCCGTCCGGCGTACGTGCAGGCGATCGGAGAGGAGCTGCTCCGCAGACGGGAGCGGTTCCACCTGCTGTTTATCGACCTGAACGACTTCGGGGAAATCAATAAACGTTACGGCCACCCGGTCGGGGACGATTTGATCAAAGGCTTTGCCGACAAGCTGCTTACTCTCGCCACGGCCGACGACTATTTGTGCCGATATGCCGGCGACGAGTTCGTCATCGTTACGGTCCGCCCGGAAGCGTCGTTTCAGCAGCTGGTCGACGTCCTGCGCGAGCCTCAGATCATCGAGGATATTCCCGTCTCGATGACGGTCGGCACCGTTTCGGGCCAATACGAGCCGGGGTTTTTCTCCTACTCGTTCCGCGACCTGATCAGTAAGGCGAGTCTGCTGTCCACCTCGCTCAAGCCGAACGGCTTGTTGTTCTCGTGAGGCCGGCCTTTCAGGTCGGCTGTTCGGTCTACACCTTTCCCTTGCGGCGGCGTCTGTCGATCTCCTCTGTGACGACGAATGCAAGCTCCTCGTTGCCGAACAGCGACAGCACGCCGAGCACCGTCTCGTCCGGAATAGGACCGGCTTCGTCCTTCGGCACGGTCAGCTCGATCGTCTGGCGAAGAACGGGATTGTCGGCTTGCTCCGGGTAGGCGCGCATGTACAATTCAGCCGGGTCGAGATCTTGGTTGACGCACCATTGGGCGAATACGAGAATCATCATGTTCTCGTCGCGCTCGTAATTGCGGATGATGCGTTCTTCCATTTCTTTATTGCGCATTGTAAAATCTCCTTCGAACACGTAATATGGATCATTATAGCGAAAGTGCGGGGGGATCGACAATGATCATGAACGAAAAAATCAAAGCGTCGGAAGTGCTCCTGACCGGCGTAGACGGCGAAGATCTGGGCATAGTCGCGACGTCCGAAGCGCTCGCCATGGCCAAGAAGCTGAAGGTGGACCTCGTATGCACGTCGCTCATGAGCAGTCCTCCGCCGTGCAGGCTGGTCGGGGCCGGAGCCGCCAAGCGGGAGGAGCAGCAAGCCCGCAAGCGGGAGCGGGAGCCGAAGGTGAAAGAAGTCCGTCTGACGCCGCACATCGAGGAGCACGACTACGATACGAAGAAGCGGCAGGCGGAGAAGCATTTGCAGTCCGGGGACGCCGTTCTGCTCGTAGTCCGCATCCAGGGCAAGGAAGGCGCGAAGGCGAAAGAGCTGCTTGAAGCGTTGCTTAAAGAGCTGAAGTCCTCCGGACGCCCGACCACGGGGATACAGCTTAGCGGCAAGCAAGCCGCCGTACAAGTAAATCCGTTGTAGGGCCGGCGAGGCGAGCGACAATTCGTCCGGTATACGGCCGTGAAACGACAAAAGGGAGCGCTGTTTGCACTCCCGTTGTACGCCGCCGTTACGTCCTGCTGCGTCAGTCCATCGTAATGTTTCCCGATCCGGTCACGACC
Organism: Paenibacillus mesophilus; assembly: GCF_005938385.1. Classification (GTDB taxonomy): domain Bacteria; phylum Bacillota; class Bacilli; order Paenibacillales; family NBRC-103111; genus Paenibacillus_AB; species Paenibacillus_AB mesophilus. Next base: position 356,206 of record NZ_VCRA01000001.1, on the reverse strand, counting down.
TTGAGCGTCGTATCGCCATTGCCGAACGTGCCTTTGCCCGATTTGCCGTCTTCGCTCTTCTCCATACCGTTCAAGCCTTTCCACCCGATGCTCGCTTTGCCGGAGCCCAGGCGCCAGTCGACGGTCATCGACTTCGGCTCGCGGTCCAGTTCAATCGTGACATTGCCGCTCCCGGTCGACAAACTGGTATCGTGCAGCAGCTCGGGAAACTCGATCCGGATGTCGCCGGAGCCCGTTTCGCCCTTCACCTTCGCTGCTCCGTCCTTCAGCTTCACAGTGCCGCTTTTCGTGTCGAAGGTGAATGTATCGGCCTTGAAGCCGTCCGCCTGCACGTTGCCGGAGCCCGTCTTCAGCTCGATCGTCTTCGCCTCGCTTGCCGACAGCTTCACGTTGCCGCTGCTCGTCTCGGCCTCGATGGACTTCCCGTTGATCTTCGCGACATCGACATTGCCGCTTCCCACTTTGACCTTGATCTCGTTCCACCGTTTCTCGGGTAATTCCACGGTCATCGTTACGCTATGAATCACGAAACCGAACTGTTTCCGTTCTGGCTTATCGATTCCGAGCTTCAGCGTCCCGCCCTTCGGTTCGGCTCTCAGCCCGATCTCGTCGGAGTAGTTGGTGCTCGTTTTACCGTGGACGCGTACTTCGATCCGATCCGAGCTGCCGCGAACGACGTTAACGTCGGAGCTGCTTACATCAATGGCGATGTTCTGATAAGCGTCCGCGTCATAAGATTCAGATATGTCTATTTTACTCGTGCTTAAGGACAGCCAGCCTCCGGCAAATCCTTTCCCGGAATTCCATGTTGCCAATACTCCCCATACGAGCGCCGCGATCAGAACAATTCCGATCATTGCTGATTTCTTCATTGGATTGTCTCCTCACTTACTTGATTCAAGTTTTTCCCTGCATTTGGCATTTGTCCGATTTCATACTCAGTGTAGCATGGAGCCTTTTTTCCGAACAACGGACCGGCGTCGGAAGCGAATTCCAGACTTAGGGCCAGTATGGCTTCCGGCGAAAGCCCGTAATCCCGGGCATTTGACGATCCCTATGAAGCATGGTATAGTGCTTACATCGAATAGTTCTATAATCAAATAATTTGATAGTAGAACAAGTTGTCCGGAAAGGAGACCCCATGAACGAGGAATTGCTGAAGCAAATCATTACCCGTTACGAGAACGCTTCGTTTATCGTCAACCGCAGGCTTAACGCGCTGCTCCGGGACTTGGTGCCGGGAGAGCTGACGCTCGATCAAGTGTTTGTATTGCGTTATATGTGCACGCACAATCCGTGTACTTCGTCCGAGCTGGCGGATACGTTCTGCGTCGGAAAAAGCTCGATAACGGCCATCATTTCACGGCTGTTCGACAAGAGTCTGATCCGGCGCATACCCGACGAGAAAGATCGGCGCGTTACCTATCTCGCGCTGACGGAAGAAGGGATGCGGGTGACGGGCGAGATGGAACGGAAAATTCATCAGCTGCTGACCCGGTATATCGCGCGGTTCGACGAGCAGGAGGGCGAAGCGTTCATTGCGACGTTCGAGAAGCTGGCCCGCGTGCTGCTGGAAGCGGAACAAGACCCCCAAAAGTGAAGCCGCTGGAACACAGCAACTAAGAAAGGGAGAATGACTCGATGATGAGGACGATCATCAAGCTGAGATGGCTCGTGTTGACGCTGTGGCTCGCGGGTGCGGTCGCGCTGTTCATGACGGCGCCGAATATGGCCGAATTGGTGCGGGACAAAGGACAAATCAACGTCCCCGAAGGGTATTCCTCGTCGGTGGCGGCCAAAATGCTGAAAGAAATGAATGCGGGGAAGAGCGGTTCAGGCGAAGCGGGCGGCTTATCCTCCGTACTCGTCTTTCACAAGGAAAACGGCTTGTCCCCGGACGATATGAACGAGGTCAAACGCGGAGTCGACAAGCTGAAGAACGGCAAAGACGCTTACGGTATTACTTCGGTCACGACTCACTTCGATCTGAAAGAGCTCGAGAAGCAGATGGTGGCGCAGGACGGGAAGACGGTGCTCGTTCTCGTCAATACCGCATCGAAGGACCGGACACCCGCCGAAGTCCGGAAATCGCTGTACGATGCCGTATCGGACGTGAAAATCGACCACTATTACACCGGCAACTGGCTTATTAACGAGGACGTGATCCAGAGCTCGCAGGAAGGATTGAAGAAAACCGAGGGCATTACGGTCGTATTCATTATGGCGATATTGTTCCTCGTATTTCGCTCGGCGATTGCGCCTTTCATTCCGCTTTTGTCCGTCGGGCTTACGTATTTGGTGTCGCAGTCGGTCGTGGCGTTTCTGGTCCATTATTTGGATTTTCCGCTGTCGAACTTTACGCAAATTTTTCTCGTTGCCGTCTTGTTCGGGATCGGCACGGACTACTGCATCCTGCTGATCAGCCGGTTCAAGGAGGAATTGGCTCATCGCGGCGATACGACGGAAGCGATTGTCGCCACATACCGCACGGCGGGCAGGACGGTGCTGTTCTCAGGCCTTGCGGTGCTGGTCGGATTTGCCTCGATCGGGCTGTCCACCTTCGTCTTGTACCGTTCGGCCGTTGCGGTTGCAGTCGGCGTCGCGGTGCTGATGCTCGCACTGTTCACGTTGGTCCCTTTCTTTATGGCGGTGCTCGGCAAAGCGATTTTTTGGCCGGTGAAAGGATCGCTTGAACATAAACCGAGCCGGTTGTGGGGGGCGGTCGGTTCGTTTTCGCTGAAACGTCCGATTTGGGCGCTCGTCATCTTGGCCGTTCTTATCGTTCCGTTCCTGACCGCTTACAAGGGCTCGATCTCGTTCAATTCGCTGGACGAAATCGGCGACAAATACGACTCGGTAAAGGCGTTCCAAGTCATATCCGGCAGCTTCGGCCCGGGTGATTCGCTGCCTTCCACGGTCGTAGTCAAGTCCGACAAGCCGATGGATTCGGCGGAAGGCTTGGCCGCCATCGAGCAAATATCGCGGGAGCTTGCCAAGGTGGAGGGCGTCAAAACGGTGCGCAGCGCCACGCGTCCTACCGGAGACGCGATGCAGGACTTTCAGGTGACCCGGCAGATCGGGATGGTCGACGACGGTCTCGGGCAAAGCAAGGACGGACTGGGCGAAATCGGCAAAGGATTGTCCGATGCGAGCAAGGCGCTCAGCGGCAATGCCCCGAAGCTGAATGAAGCCGTCAAAGGCGTGGAGCAATTGACAGACGGCACGAACGCCTTGAAAGCCGGAGTCGTCCGGCTGGGCGACGGGCTGAAGCGGATCGAAGCCGGTTTGCGCGAAGGCTCGGCGGGTGCCGGATCGCTGCGGGCAGGGCTAGCCGAAGCGAAGAAGAGCGCGGAGCAGTTGGCCGAAGGGAGCAAGCAGCTGCTGGCGAGCTACCGGGAAATCGGAGGCGGTATCGGCCAGCTGTCTAAGGCTTACGGCGAACTCGCCGCCCAGCAGGAAAATGTTGCGAAAGGGTTGGCCGATCTCGGGGCCGGACTCGGCGGCTTGGAGCAAAAATATCCGCAGCTGAAGCAAGACCCGGACTATAGGAGAATAGTCGGCTCGGTGACTGAGCTGCAGACGGGCGCCGCCGGTATCGGCGACGGGCTGAAGCAGTTGAATGCGCAGCTTGAAGGGATCAATGCCGGCATCGGGCAGGCGAACGCCGGTTTCGAGCAGGCGGCGGCCGGACAATCGGCGCTGGTTGCCGGACTCGACCAGCTCGTCGCAGGCATTGCGCAGCTGCAAACGGGGATCGACCAAGCGGCGAACGGCCAAGGCCAAATTTCGGCGAATATTCCGGAGATGACGAAAGGATTCGACAATTTGGCGGCAGGCCAGCGCGAGCTGCAAACGGGCTTCTCCGATTTGAACGCCCAGCTCGGCCAGCTGACGAGCGGCTTGGATCAAAGCGTGGGCGGTTTGGAGCAAGTTACGGGTGGTCTCTCCTCGGCGCAATCGTTCTTGACCGAGCTGTCGGGAGCGCCGAATAAGCAGCTGACCGGCTGGCACATTCCGAACGAAGCGATCCGAAACGCCGATTTCCAGAAGTCGCTTGACGTTTACATGTCCAAGGACCGGAAAATCGTCAAATTCGACGTCGTATTCGCGGGCAATCCTTACGACATCGAAACGCTGGCACGGACCGACGATCTTAACGGCGCCATGCAGAGAGCACTGCAGGGGACCGGCTTCGAGAAGGCCGCCTACGCGGTGGAAGGCGTCACGAGCATGAACAACGATCTGCAGCATATTTCCGCGGACGATTACTCGCGTACGATGATGCTGATGCTTATTGGCATTACGATCATTTTGATCGTGCTGTTCCGTTCGATCGTCATGCCGATTTACCTCATTTTGTCGCTACTCGTTACGTTCTATACATCGATGGCGATTACGGAAGTGATCTACGTCCGAATGCTCGGGTATGAAGGAATCAGCTGGGCCGTGCCGTTCTTCGGCTTCGTCATGCTGATGGCGCTCGGCATCGACTATAGCATTTTCCTGATGGACCGGTTTAAGGAATACCGCCATTTGCCGCCGAAGCAAGCTATCTTGAAGGCGATGGAAAATATGGGGACGGTTATTATGTCCGCAGCCGTTATCCTGGGAGGCACGTTCGCGGCCATGCTGCCTTCCGGCGTCATGTCGCTTCTGCAGATCGCCACGATCGTGCTGTGCGGATTGTTCCTTTACGCGCTTGTCATGCTGCCGCTCTTCATCCCGGTGATGGTCCGGATGTTCGGACCGGCCAACTGGTGGCCGTTTATGGATCGGCGGGAGCTGAACGAATCGAAGGCGGCAGCGAAGGGCGGGCTAGCCTACGTCAACTCGCATCCGGACGATACCGTTTGATTCGAAGCGCGATACGCTGATATAATAATAGAAAGACAAGGCAAAGAGCCGTCATCGCCCTGGTGACGGCTTTGTTCCGTATCGTTAATGGGCAAGGTGGGGAAACCGGTGGATTTGTTTACGTATGACGACGCGTCGAAGCCGGCCGGACGGCTGCTGGCCGACCGGATTCGGCCTAGAACGCTGGACGAATATTTCGGGCAGGAGCATATCGTCGGTCCGGGCAAGCTGCTGCGCCGGGCGATCGAGGCCGATCAGGTGAGCTCGATCTTGCTGTACGGGCCGCCCGGAACGGGCAAGACGACGCTCGCCAATATTATATCGAACGCGACGAACGGCGAGTTCGTGCGGCTGAACGCAGTGGACGCTTCGGTGAAAGACGTGCGGGACGTGATTGAGCAAGCGAAGGCGAACAAAGCGATGTACGGCAAAAAAACGATCCTGTTTCTCGACGAGGTGCATCGCTTCAATACGTCCCGTCAAGACGCTCTGCTTCCCGCCGTGGAACAAGGCATCATTACGTTTATCGGAGCGACGACGGAAAACCCGTTCCATCATGTAAACGGAGCCTTGCTGTCGCGCTCCACGCTCTTTGAGCTTAAGGCGCTAACCCACGAGCATTCGCTTGCGGCGATGAAGCGGGCGCTGGCGGACCGGGAGCGGGGGCTCGGCTTCATGAACATTGAGGCGGAGGAGGAGGCGCTGCAGCACATTTCGCGAATGGCGAACGGCGACATACGCCGGGCGTTGAATGCACTGGAGCTGGCCGCGCTTACGACGTCGCCCGAGCCGGACGGGACGATCCGGATCACGCTCGGAGTGGCCGAGGAGTCGATCCGCAAGCCGACGATCAAGGCGGACGAATCGACGCAGTATGACGTGCTGTCCGCTTTCCATAAGAGTGTGCGGGGCTCCAGCGACGCCGCCCTGTACTGGTTTCTGTACGCGGTCGAGCGGCTAGGCATGGACCCGATGACGTTTCTGCGGCGGCTGATCGTAGCGTGCAGCGAGGATATCGGGCTGTCCAATCCGCAGGCGATGGTGCAGGCCGTAACGGCGATGGACGCCTATCACAAAATCGGCTGGCCGGAAGCGAAGTATAATATCGCGCAGGCGATCCTGTTCGCGGTGGAAAGCCCGAAATCGAACTCGATCCCGATCGCGATCGCGAACGTGATGCAGTCGTTCGAGCGTACGAAGTCGGCGGACGTGCCGCTGCACCTGCGCGATGCGCACTATAAGGGCGCATCTCAGCTCGGACATACGGGCTACAAGTACCCGCACGATTATCCGGGCCACTATGTGGCGCAGCAATATTTGCCGGATGCGATTCGCGGCTCCGTCTTTTTCGAAGCGTCGGAGCAGGGGACGGAAGAGAAGATGAAGCAAAATCAGCAGAGACGCAGAAATGCCGGGCGGGGCGAATGAGCCGTCCGGTTTTTTCATGTGCCGGTTATGCGGAACTGCCCGCCACAATACCCTAGATTCCCCGCAGGTTCAATTGTACATACTCCATAAAGTTATCCTTGACAAAAAAAGTTGCCCGAGTACAATTTGGAGTATAGGTCGCGTTGAAAGCTGGAGCTGTACGCGGTTTATACCGATTCGTTCAAAGAGGATATACTAGCAATGCCGGAGTCATCCAGGCAGATCTTTTTTTATTCATAAAGTTTCCTTGTGGAAACAAATTTTATGTTGTGCAACTTATACGGAAATCAGGTGATATCATCATGAGCGACAATACATCGAGCCTGCCTGCCGCAAGCGAAGAGGGCTGGAGGCGCGCAAGAGCGCAGCCGACGCTTCCGGAAGTGCATAGCAGTCTCCGCGTACCGAGGACGGGCTCGTGGATCAAAAAGTTTCTGGCCTTTGTCGGCCCGGGTTATTTGGTGGCCGTCGGCTACATGGATCCCGGCAACTGGGCGACCGATATTGCCGGAGGCTCGATGTTCGGCTATTCGCTGCTTTCCGTCATCCTTCTGTCGAACTTGATGGCGGTCGTGCTGCAAGCACTTGCCGGCAAGCTGGGGATCGTAACCGGACGGGATTTGGCGCAAGCGTGCCGGGACCATTACACGAAGCCAGTAGCGTTTACGCTATGGATCTTATGCGAGCTAGCGATAGCGGCTTGCGATCTGGCCGAAGTGATCGGTTCGGCGATCGCGCTCAATTTGCTTTTCGGCGTTCCTCTCGTATACGGGGTAATCATCACGGCGCTGGACGTGCTTGTCGTGCTGCTGCTGCAAAATAAAGGCTTCCGCTTTATCGAATCGCTGGTCGTCGTGCTGATCGTCACGATCGGAGGATGCTTTGTAACGGAAATCTTTTTGTCCAAACCCGATGCGGCAGGAATCATGCAAGGATTCGTCCCGACTGCGGATATCGTAAGCAACCCGGCCATGCTGTATATCGCGATCGGCATACTGGGCGCGACCGTTATGCCTCATAATTTGTACCTGCATTCCTCGATCGTGCAAACAAGACAAATCGAACAGACGCGGTCGGGGAAAAAGCAAGCGATCAAATACGCGACATGGGATTCGACGATCGCCCTCTGTTTCGCCCTATTCATCAACGCGGCGATTCTGATCGTCTCCGCGGCCACGTTTCACAAGGCGGGTATGACCGAAGTGGCGGAAATCGGGGATGCTTACCACATGCTTACGCCTTTGCTCGGAACGACGCTCGGAAGCATTTTGTTCGGCGTCGCCCTGCTCGCTTCCGGCCAAAACTCGACGCTGACCGGCACGCTTGCCGGACAAATCGTCATGGAAGGATTTTTGAACATCCGGTTGGCCCCATGGCTGCGCAGATTGATTACCCGGCTGATCGCGATCATTCCGGCCGTCATCGTCACCGCCATTGCCGGCGAGAAAGGGACGACCGATTTGCTCATTTTGAGCCAAGTTATTTTGTCGCTGCAGCTTTCGTTCGCGGTAATCCCGTTGATCCAATTCACCGGCGACAAGAAGAAGATGGGCGAATTCGCGAATCCGCTTTGGTTGAAGCTGGTTGCATGGTTCATCGCGGCCGTCATCGTCAGCTTGAACGCGTATTTGCTTTACAGGACGTTTTTCGGTTAAAAGCTGCGGCTTGTTCATGGAATCGTAAGAAAAAGGGACTCCCGCCGGGAAGTCCCTTTTCTTAACGTTATAGAATTTATAAATTTTCGGACCTTGGGAACGAAAACAGTAAATTGTATACCAAGAAAAACTTCCTCTAAATCGCGGTCGCTCATCCTTGAAGTACTTCGAAGTCGTTTTTCTTATCCGCCTTACCGTTACTCCGCCACAACAACATTCCAGCCGTACGAATCGGGGAGGGTGCCGTTTTGGATACCGGTTATCGTTTCATACAGCTTCCGGGCGATTTCGCCGGTTTCCCCGCCATTGATCGTCATCGTGTGCTCTTGCCAGTGCAGCTGTCCTACTGGAGAAATGACGGCGGCCGTACCCGTTCCGAACGCTTCCTCCAGCTTGCCTTCGGCAGATGCCTGATGAATTTCTTCGATCGATATAGTTTTTTCCGTTACCGGCAAGCCCCAATCGTTCAGCAGTCGGATGACGGAATTGCGCGTTACACCGGCCAAAATGCTGCCGTTCAAAGCCGGGGTGACGATTTCGCCGCCGATTTTGAAGAAAATGTTCATGCTCCCTACTTCTTCGATGTACTTATGCTCTTTGCCGTCCAGCCACAGCACCTGAGCGTACCCGTCGTGCTTCGCTTCCTCCTGCGCCTTGATGCCCGAGGCGTAGTTGCCCGCCGTTTTGGCGAATCCGGTTCCGCCGCGGACGGCGCGGACGTATTGGCTCTCCACGTTGATTTTGACCGGGTGGATGCCTTCCTTGTAATAAGCGCCTACCGGCGACATGATGACGGCGAACACATACTGTTTGGCAGCTCGTACGCCGAGACACGGTTCGGTCGCGAAGATGAACGGCCGGATGTACAGGGACGTTCCTTCAAGCGTAGGAACCCAATCCCGGTCGACGGAAACAAGCGCTTTAATATATTCGATTACAGCGGACTCGTCCAATTGGGGGATGCTGAGACGTTCGTTGGACACGTTGAGCCGCTCCGCGTTTTTGTCCGGCCGGAACATCAGAATCCGGTTATCTTTCGTCCGAAACGCCTTCAAGCCCTCGAACACGGCTTGGCCATAATGAAATACCATGGCGGCCGGGTCCAGCGTCAGCGGCCCGTAAGGGACGATACGCGGGTCGTGCCAGCCTTGCTCGGACGAATAATCAAGCAGGAACATATGGTCGGTATACACTTTGCCGAATTCCAGCGTACTCGGATCGGGCTTTTGCTTGAGGGCGGTGCTTCTCTCGATACGGATTTCGTTCATCTTTGTTTTCCACTCCCTATAGTTCGGTAGGCGGTCGGTTTGTCGCTCGGTACGGAGGACTTCGATCGTCGTAGATTGATTTCTTTCATTATAGTCTTAAATGGATCATTGAACAATCCAATCGTTTCTATTATTATCATAGACAGTACCAATTATTGGGGGGTGGGTTGGCGCTATGGAGCTGCGGTATTTGGAGTACTTCATGACGATGTGCCAGGAGCTTCATTTTACGAGGGCGTCGGAGAAGCTGGGCATCTCCCAGCCTACGCTCAGTCAACAAATCCGCGCCTTGGAGCAGGAAACGGATACGCTGCTGTTCGATAGGGTCGGCAAGAAAGTAGTCGTGACGGAGGCGGGCAAAATTTTATACCGCCACTGCGTGCGGATGTTCGACGAGCTCGGTCAGGCGCAGTCGGCGATCCGGGAGCTGAAAGGGCTGCAGCGCGGTGAAATTCGCATCGGCTGCTCGGGCAACCATATGCTGATCAATTCCGTCATTTCGTTTCACCAGCTTTACCCGGGCATCCAGATCAGTGTCGCGGAGCTGAGCACGGAGGAGACGAGGCAAGGGCTGCTCGACAACCGGCTCGATCTGGGCGTCGTTTTTTTGCCCGTGGAGGGTGAACAGCTCGAGAGCATTCCCCTGTATACGGAGAAGCTGTCTTTGGCCGTGCCGTATCATCATCCGTTGGCCGAAGCTACCGAGATCGAGCTGGACCGATTGAAGCAAATGCCGATGGCGCTGCTGCCCCCCAAATTTCTGGTGAGACAGCTCGTCGACAGGGCGACCAAATCGAAAGGGTTTCGGTTTCAGCCCGTGCTGGAGATGACTACGCTCGATTCGCTGATGGAGCTCGTCTTCCGCAATATCGCCCTGACGATTCTTCCGGATACATACTTGACCGGCACCGATCCGAAGCGGACCCGCCGCATCACCATCGTCGATCCGACTCCCCAACGAGTCGTCGGCATCGTATACCGCAACGATATGTTTATTTCTTCGGCGACGAAGGTGTTTATCGAGTATTTGAAGCAAACGTTCCGGATCCCCGAAGAGGTGCGGCTATGATCATGAGCTCCCGATCCCCTCTGGTGGAAAAGTTCGTGTACCGGTACGACAGAAGAGCGCCGCCGGACTTTCAAGGCCACCCCAAATACGAATTGCTGTATGTCCACGAGGGCGGTTACGGCTATGTCATCGGGGCTTCCATGTTCGACGTAACCGCCGGCGATCTGCTTGTCATGAACGGAATTACGCCACACGGCCCGATTTTCCGCGAAAAGTCCGGGTGCGTCCGGACCGGTGTCGCGTTCTACCCCGCCAGCCTGCAAAGCTTGCAGGATTTGCCCGATTCGATCGACCTGCTGTATCCGTTTCGCGAGCTGCGAAACTGCCATTGCCGGCTAACCGATCCGCTCCGGACGGATATCGAGCAGTTGCTGTCCCGGATGAACCGGTATTACGGCAAGCAGGACCGGATGTCGTACAACCGGTTCCGGGCCGCCTTTCTCGAGCTGCTGCTCATCGTTTCCGAGAGCTGCGGGTACGCGAAGTCGACTTATCCGGAGCCCCGCGACGCCAAGGAAAAGCTGGTCCGCCAAGCGCTGGACTACATCGGGCAGCATTATATGACCGATTTGTCGCTGGACATCATAGCCGAACGACTATACATGAGCCGGTCGTATTTGGCGAAAATTTTCAAGGAGTACGCCGGTATGACCGTCTTCGAATATATTAACGACCATCGCATCAACCGGGCCAAGGTGCTGTTCGCTACGGAGAAGTCCAAATCGATCAGCGAGGTTTGCTATGAGGTAGGCTTCAAAAACCCCGCCCATTTCTCGCGCAATTTCAAATCGACCGTAGGCGCCACTCCCGAAGAATACCGCAATACGATTTAGCCGCGTCCCGATTCCTACAGGCAATTCGCATGCCGATTCAGAGACTGTGGGGCAAGCGGGACGATCCGCTCCCCGGTATACTGAGTTCAGCTGGAGCCGGTACGACCGGCCGAAGCACACATTATCGGGCGAAAGGTTGTGCGGATGATGGACATGATGAGCCGGAGAAAGCTGCTTGCTTCAATCGGGATGGCCGGGGCCGCGGCCGCGGCGGGAGATTTGCTCCTTGCGGGCAGAACGGGAAGCGTCTATGCGGGCGTCGTCGGGAGCGTATACGGGACCGGGGGAGCCGGGTGCTGCGAGACGACTACGATTGCGGGCTTGCGGGCCAATACGACTGCCGATCCGGATACGCTGTATTTCGTAGGGGATGCGGGGCAAGAAGGCTGGTTCCGCTACGATCCGTCGGATACGGCTTCGGCGGACAATACCGGTACGGTGCTCGTCTCGACGGCGGGATACCGGTTCAAGCGGATACTGGAGCTGTCCCAAGGCTATGACGTCAAATGGTTCGGGGCAAAGGGCGACGGCGGCACGGACGATACGGCGGCGATACAGGCAGCCATCGACGCGGCTTATTCGAACGGCGCGGGCCTTGTATACATTCCCGCACGGGGAACGTTCCGGTTCCGTTCGATCCGGGTCAAGGGCAACATGACGTTCGCAAGCTTTGGCGGCACCTTGAAACTGCTCGATAATGTATGCGTTTCCACGTCGGCGTCGTATTATTTGATCCACAACATGGTCAGCACGGGGGGCAGCTATCCGAACGTTACGCTGGACGGGCTTATTATAGACGGCAATCGTTCGGGCGGGAACACCTCGTTCGCGGTGGCGGACGGAATTACGATCGGCGGCGAGAATGCCGTCGTCAGGAACTGTCGTCTGTTCAATATCCCCGACTCCGGCATCATGTTCTCCAAGGCGACCAATTCGGTATGCACAATGAACCGGATCGACGACGGAGGGGATGTCGGCATCTATGTCAATGACGGAAGCGGGACGTCGCATTACGAGAATGTGATCAGCCACAACCGTATCACCGGCTTTCCTTATGGCGGTATCGCCTTGAAGCGCATATGCCAGCGGACGATCGTATCCGACAATTCGATCTACAATTGCGGCAACGGCATTACGTTGGAGCATGCCTCGACGTCCTCGGACTTTTCCCGCAACGTCTCCATACTCGGCAACCGTCTCCGTTACATCGGCTATATGGGGCCGGCTACTGCGAAGGTCGGCATTATATTGCGGGTATCCGACTATTCCATCGTCGCGGATAATCGGCTTGAGGACATAGCCGCCCGGGGAATTTTGCTCGAAGGGTCGCAATATTGCTCCGTATCGGGCAATGTGATCGAGATGAAGCCGACGGCCGACGCGGCTCTCAACCACGGTATCGAGCTGAGGCCGCGGGGAACGGCAGGCTGCGGCTCCAATACGATAAGAGGCAACGTAATTGTCGCTCCCCGCAAGCACGGGCTGTATGTTACCCCTCAATCGGTGCCGACCGCGTACAATATCGTAACGGGCAACGTCGTCCGGTCGGCGGGGGACACGGCGCTCAAGCTGGAAGCCGCGAGCAACGACAACGTGTTCTCCGACAACATCTTGGAGGGAGCCGTGGCCGACCTCGCCTGCGATACGGCGGCGCTTCGCAACAGCTACTCGAACAACCGGCTCGTGAACGGAACGATAACGGGTGCAGCCGATCAGTCGAACGGCGCGGCGTACTCGCATGTGAAGGACAAGCGGCGCAGTATCGGCGCGGCGGCACCGACTTCGGGAGCGTGGGTTCAAGGCGATATCGTATACGCCGACGCGCCTTCGGCAGGCGGAACGATCGGCTGGGTATGCACGGCTGGCGGAACGCCGGGTACGTGGAAGCCGTTCGGCGATATCGGGTTATAACGGGTATCGGCGAAGAAGCGGAGAAGCTTACGGGTACGTGCTGCCCGTAAGCTTTTTTTGTCGATAAGGTAAGTTTAACTTTGCTAAAACGTTAAAGCGAAGTGAGCCTTTCCTTACTAAGAAAAACCTCCTCTTAATCGCGGTCGCTCTTCCTTGAAGTACGTCGATAGTCGTTTTTCTTACATAAGAAGCATTTGCTGCTTGAAGAGGGATCGTGGAATAGGCTTTATGCTAAATGATCTATCGATGCAAAGACGTCTAATTTGTAATTCCCGCTGTCATTAACTAGTTTTGTGATCGAGCATTCGGGAATCAAGCTGCTTTGAACCGCGACAAAATTAGGGTGCCAAACATTCAGCTCATTCTCGGAAAAGGTGTGGACAAGAAAATCGGTTATTAATCCTCCATGAGCCACAAGTACAATGCTGCTTCCAGGCGGATGGTTCTTTGCCGACTCTACTAAAAACGCGGATAAACGTTCGCCTGCCTGTTTCGCGGAATCGCCTGCGGGCGGCAAATAGTCGGGATCGCGTGTACATCGCTCCCACATCGCAACAAATTCATCGAACGTTTGCCCGGGTAAATCCCCCCAGTTAGCGCGCTCCCGTAACCGTTTATCGACCGCAACGGTTAACTTAGCTTCTAATGCAATATATGCGGCGGTTTCACTTGCCCTTCTAAGCGGACTTGAAAATAGGGCTCTTATCGGCAGGTTACGAAAGTATCGAGCTGTCGCTTGCGCTTGCAGTATGCCTTTAGGAGATAGCGAGACGTCTCCGACCGATTTTTCTTTGACAGCATGCCTTACGAGATAGAACGTTGTAGCCATTCGGTCAACACCTTTCGATGTCTTAAAGGAATTCGATATGATGCTAATTAGATATTTACCGAATTAAATTATAGGATTTAAATAGAGCTTTGTCTACATGTTCCTAGATTTTTGTCGGCATAAAGTGTCGTTGGCCGCTTTCCCCAAAACTGTCCTGCCCCGAAATCGTCGTCGTCAAATTCCAAACGGCGTACAGCGCCGTCACGCTCGCTCAGAAGATGGGAGAGCAGTCCGGCAAAGAAATCGAAAGCGCTGCTCGCCATAGTCCGATAGCGGAACTGAAGTACGCTATATCGGCAATTTCGCGGCATTTCACGCTAATAACGGAACTGTAGTACGCTAAACCTATCATTTTCGGCGACATTTGCGGTAAATGCACCGTATAACGGATTACAGTTCCTCTATTCTGGCAGCCAGCTTGGTTTGCAGTCAGATAGCGGAACTCAGTTCCGTTAGCATACCATCATCCCGAATTTCGGCGCGATTGTAGAATGGTCCAAATAAATGTGGAATCGTTTATGTCGCTTTGAAAGCCTTTACAATATAATCATGGTGAATTGACACTTATCGTATGAGAGAAGGGGTATGGGATGAGAAAACAACGGTTCCTGAAAGCAAGCGGACTGCTTGCATTGGCGCTGCTCGTCATGGGAGCGGCCGGATGCGGCGGCAAGCCGGAAGCGGGGAAGACGGAGGGGGAGGCGGGCAAAGCGTCCGACACATCGTTCGATTACAGCCAAGCAGCCACATTGACCATGTACAATCCGACAGTGTCGCCCGACTACTACAGAGATTACGTCGAGCCGCACATCAGGAAGAAATTCCCGAATGTCAAAATCGAGCATATTAACCCGAGCGATCCCGGAAACGGACTGGACAGCCTGATCGCGGCCAAAAAAATACCCGATATTTATTTGACCACGACGACAGGTATTCCCGCTTTGCTGGAACGCGGTTTGTTGGCCGATCTGGAGCCAGTCGTCAAAAAGCACAAAATCGATCTTACCGTATTCGAGGACCCGATGCTCCAATCGATCCGCGGGATATCCGACAAGGGCGAGCTGTTCGGATTGCCTTGGACATACGGCTCGACGGCCTTATTCTATAACAAAGAAATATTCGACCGTTACGGAGTCGCCTATCCGAAAAGCGGCATGACCTGGGATAGCCCGGAACTCAGGGACATGGTCGTTAAACTGAACAGGCCGCAGGACGGCATTCGCGGGATCATGTTCAATCTCGGCAACATGCTGGGCCAAAACCAGCTGTCGCTCCCGTTTGTCGACCCGAAGGCCGAGAAAGCGCTTGTTCAGACGGAAGGCTTCAAGCGAATCATCGATACGTTCGCCGCGCTTTACAAGGCTGGAGGGGCAGTCGATCCGGCGGATTTCGACGCGTCCGGCCAGAAAGCGTTTATAACGAAACGCAATGTGGCGATATGGGCCGGCAATGCCGTGTACCCGAATCTGATCGATTTGGAGAAGAAAGGGAACGGATTCAATTGGGATATCGTTTCCCTTCCGACGTTCAAGGAAGCGCCGGGGATCGGAACGCAATATTTCGGTGCGGTGTGGGCTGTTTCGTCAGCTAACGGCAACCAGGAAATGGCGGCGCATATTATTTCCGTGCTGACGTCCGCAGAAGTGCAGATCGAAGGGGGCGGGCTCCTCCGTTTTCCGACGCTGAAAGAGCCGGCCGTCAAAGATTCCCTCGGGAAAGGCGAAAGCTTCCTGCAGTCGAAAAATATGAAAGCTTTGCAAATCAACAAAATACCTGCGGCGACAAAACCGACCAAATACGATAGCGCGGCATCCGGCATATTGGTGAGTAAAGCGGCCGAAGTGATCCGAGACCAGAAGGACAGCAATACGGCGCTAAGAGAAGCGGCGGAAGAGATCGACAAAAAAATCGCCGAAATAATAGGCGCGAAATAGCGGTTACCCCTAGCTCATAGCCCTTCGACTATCGCCGATACAAGGACGATGGCGGAGGGCTTGCTGCGCTCTATGACGACTACATGACGATGATAAGACGCAAGATGTTGAATCGTCCAAAAAAGGATAGATTTCTTTATCGTGAAACGGCCGGAATGTTTCTATACTTGACATGAACCGATACGAAGCAACGAAAGGGATGGCGGAATGAAACAGATAACCAAAGTGATCGATTGCGATGTGCATCATGCGTTCAAGGATCATAGACAGTATATGACATATTTGAGAAAGCATTGGAGCGGCGTTATTCCGGGGGGCGGGGCGGGCGCGTACGCCTCGCCGATCGGGGTGCACCGCAAAGATGCCTATGCGGATGATGGAGAAAGCGCCGCAGCCGATCCCGGGCTGCTGACCGACTATTTGATCGAGCCGTACGATATGGAGTTTGCCATTCTGACCGGAGGCACTTACGATATTTCGGTTCATCCTCACGCTGATTACGCCGCCGCCGTCGCGGCAGCCTACAACGATCATCTGATCGCGGAATGGCTCCCCCGCAATCCGAAGTTCAAAGGGTCGATGACCGTCGCCGTCCAGGACCCGCAGCAGGCCGTGCGCGAAATAGACCGGATTGCGCCTCACCCGGACGTCGTGCAGCTCATATTGGCAAGCGCGGCCCGTATCCCGTATGGACACCGGTACTACCACCCGATCTACGAAGCGGCGGAGCGGCACGGCTTGCCCGTCGCCATCCATCCGGGCAGCGAAGGCAGCGGCACGTCCAACCCGCCTACGGCGGCGGGATTTGTAAGCAACTATATGCAATGGCATACTTCGCTATCGCAAAATTTTATGGCACATCTGGTCAGCCTAATATGCGAGGGCGTGTTCGAGAAGTTCCCCCGCTTGAAGTTCGTCCTGGTCGAAGGGGGCGTAGCGTGGCTTCCTCACCTGATGTGGCGGATGGACAAAAACTTCAAGGCGCTGCGCTCCACGACCCCATGGCTGAAAAAAATGCCGAGCCGCTACATCCGCGAGCACTGCTATTTGACGACGCAGCCGATCGAGGAGCCGGACAACCCGAAACATTTGCTGCAAATATTCGAGATGATGGATGCGGAGAACATTTTGCTGTTCTCGAGCGACTTTCCGCATTGGGATTTCGACGATCCGTTCATGATATTGAAAAATGTGTCCGCCGAAGCCAAGCACAAAATCATGTGCGGGAATGCGAAGCAGCTGTATAGCTTGAACTAAAGAGAGAGCCGGCTAATCGGCTCTCTTTTCCTTCAAGTGGCTGGAAGGGGGATATCCCATCATTTTTTTGTATACCCGATTGAAGTAGGATTGGTCGCAAAACCCGAGCAGGTCCGCGATTTGTCCGATCGTCATGCTGCTGTTGACGAGCAGTTCGCGCGCGGCGGTAATGCGGACCTGGTGTAAATAGCCGATCGGAGTATGCCCGGTCACTTCCCGGAATATTTTCGTCACATAATTCGGCGTCCGGTCCACAAGCTCCGCCAGCAATTCGATGCGGATCTGCTCCCGGTAGTGCGCAAGGATGTAATGCTGAATTTCGGTCACGAGAGACAGCTTCTTGGCGGGGAAACGGGCGTTCTCCATCTCGCGTTCGGCGATTCCGAGCAGTTCGACCACGATGCCTTTGCAGATGGTTTCATAGTGCGGCAGCTTGCCGAGCCACTGCTGAACGAGCAGCGAGAAGCGCTGCTTCACGTAATCGTAATTGCGGCTGCGGACGAGATGGTACCGCCGGTTGTCCAGCAGCGGTATCGAGGTCCCGCCGGGATTTACCCGGAAGATAGCCGCATATTTCTGATGGTCATGAACGCCATCGCCGGTGGCGTAGCGTAAGCTCCCGCCAGGAAAGTACAAAAGATCGCCTTTGGTCAAGGAGAGGCGATGCCCGTCGATGCAATAGGTCAGGCAGCCGCTCTCGACGAACAGGAATACGTCGAACTCCATGACGGACTCCGCCTTGGTCCAGTCGGGGCCCACTTCCTCGACTAATACGGAATCCAGATCAAACATTGGAATCCACCTCCCTCTTATGTAATTAGTGATCCGGTTTGATTCTCCTTTCGCGACTGTTGAATCGTCCAAATAATCGTTGATTTCTTTATCGTGGAAGGTTCCCTTTTTTTCTATACTTAGCAGGAAAACAAATTACCGGGAAAGGATGGGGTCAGCGATATGAAACCGGCGACAAAAGTAATAGACTGCAACGTTCACCATGCATTCAAGCAGCCTAAAGAGCTGCTGCCGTATTTGCAGGAGCCTTGGAAATCCCAAGTGAGCCAGTTCGACCTCCGGTCCCCGCGAACTTACGGGCCGCCGGGAAGAGCGCACATCGACTGCACGTACGAGCCGGAAGGAGCGAATGCGGCCGCCGATCCGGAGCTGCTAAGCAAAACCTTTATGGACGCCTACCATATGGAGTATGCGATTTTGACGGGCGGCATGTATGCGATATCCGTTCATTCCGATCCCGACTATTCGGCCGCATTGGCATCGGCGTACAACGATCATTTGATCGAGCGCTGGCTGACGGCCAGCCCGAGGTATAAAGGCGCGATGACCGTCGCCACGCAAGATCCGCTGCAAGCGGCACGGGAGATCGACCGGATCGGGGGGCATCCCGGCATCGTGCAGATTAGCTTGAGCAGCGGCGCTCCGGTCCCATACGGGCAGCGGCGCTACTATCCGATCTACGAGGCCGCGGAACGCCACGGTTTGCCAATTGCGATCCATCCCGGCACGGAAGGGGGAGGCATTGCGAATCCGCCTACGGCCGCCGGATACGTCAGCGACTATTTTCAATTTCATACGGCTCTCCCGCAAAGCCTGATCGCGCATATGATCAGCCTAATCGGTGAAGGCGTGCCGGAGCGGTTCCCGTCCCTGAAATTCATCATTGCCGGAAGCGGCGTCTCCTGGCTTCCTCACCTGATGTGGCGGATGGACCGGAACTACAATGCGCTGCGCGCGACCGTGCCCGGACTTAAGAAAAAGCCGAGCCAAACGATTCGCGACCATTTCTATTTGACGACCCAGCCGATCGACGAATCGGACAATCCGGAGCATATGCGCTTCCTGTTCGAGATGACGGACGCGGAGAACATGCTGCTCTTCGCGAGCGGCTATCCGGATTGGGATTTCGACGATCCGTCGAAAATTTTGCCGGGATTAACGGAGCGGGCGAGGGAAGCCATTTTATACGCCAATGCCAAGAAGCTGTTCAGCTTGTAAGGAAGGGAAGGAATCTCGACATGGCTGTACATTATGTGGGGAACGCCGCGGATATTCCGGAAGGTTCGTTCCGAACGGTGGATGTGTCCGGGCGGTCGATCGGCGTGTACAACATCAAGGGTGAGTATTACGCCATCCATAATTACTGCCCGCATCAGGGCGCCAAGCTTTGCAAAGGTCCTGTATGCGGAACGATGCTCGCTTCAGATGTGTACGAGTACATTTACGGCAAAGACCGGGAAATCGTCCGCTGTCCGTGGCACGGCTGGGAATTCGACATCAAGACGGGCAAGTCGCTGTTCGACGGGAAGGTGCGGACGCGCAGCTACCCGGTCCGCATAGAAGAAGGCCGAATCGGCATTGTCATTGGAAGGAACGAAGAGGAGCCGGTCACGGCGGATAAGAAATAACAGACGGCGCTTTACCGTAAATAGGAGATGATTGCAGCTCTAATTGAAGGCGAATGACCCGCATCAGGGCCATTTGCTCCGAGATAAGAGTTCCGATCATCTCTTATTTTTACATCCAGGCAAATAGTACGGGCATAAAACCGCTATTCGCTCAAGCGGACGTTTTTCTTGTCATGCGGGAGCGATAGGGATTAAGATATGGGAAGGAATGGCACTCCTTTTGTGGAGGCGTTTACATCGCGTAACGCCACATTGCCACAGACTGATGAAGAAGGCTGCCGTCTTGTTCGAGATTTACAAAAGGGACTTGAAGGACGACGGAATTATAAGAAAAACGTCTATCGACGTACTTCAAGGATGAGCGACCGCGATTTAGAGGAAGTTTCTCTTGGTAAGGAAAGTCTCACTTCGCTTTAGTGCTTTAGCGAATTTTAAACTTTCCTTATCGATGAAGTAAATCGGGAGGTAGGAACGATGGACATGTATGAGCGGCTCATGGAGCAAGCAAAGCGAATCGAGCCGGAGCTCATAGAGCTTCGCAGGGATCTGCATCGGCATCCGGAGCTTAGCTTCAAGGAATCCCGTACGGCCGCCATAGCAGCCGAACGGTTGAAACGGCTCGGTATGAGCGTGCGTACCGGCGTCGGCGGTCACGGCGTCATTGCCGATCTGCACGGCGGCAGCGGCGGTCCGACTATAGCGATTCGCGCGGATATGGACGCGCTGCCGATCCTGGAGGAGACGGGACTCGATTTCGCCTCCGAAACGCCCGGGGTAATGCATGCTTGCGGGCACGACGTTCACACGTCCGTCCTGCTCGGAGCGGCGAAGCTCATCGCGGAGCGGCAAGCCGATCTGCATGGAACGGTCAGATTCATATTTCAGTCGGCCGAGGAAATATTGGCCGGAGCGAAAGCGATGATCGGGCAGGGTGTCATGGATGGCGTCGAGGAAATATACGGCCTGCACAACTTGCCGTCTATTCCGGCCGGCACAGTCGGTCTGAAGACCGGAGTGCTGATGGGCTCGATCGACCGTCTGGAAATAACAATAGACGGCAAAGGCGGTCACGGAGGCTATCCGGAGGCTTGCATCGACCCGATCGTGGCGGCGTCCGCAGTCGTGATGGCTCTTCAGACGGCGGTCAGCCGGGAAACTCCGCCGACGGAAGGGGTCGTCGTGTCGATCGGAACCATTCATGCCGGGACGGCGAACAATATTATCCCCGACTGCGTCGAATTGACCGGAACGGTGCGCAATCTGAGCGCGCAGTGGCGGGAGAGGATGCCGGCGATCCTTGCCAGAATCGTCGAGGATACTTGCAGAGCATACCGCTGCAGCGGCAAAGTCCGTTACATCGAGCAGGTGCCGCCGGTGCTGAATGACGATACGCTGACGGGCTTCACAGCCGAAGTACTCGACGGGCTGCTTGGCCGGCATAACCGGTCGGAGCCGGTTCCGATGACGTACGGGGAAGACTTCGCCGAATATTTGCGCTTCGCCAAAGGCTGCTTCTTCTGGCTCGGCTCGGGTCCGCAGGCCGATGCGGATCGAGCGGCGGGGCTGCACAGTCCGCGGTTCAATCCGGACGAGAGCTGCATCGCCGTAGGCGCGGCGGCGCTCGCCGGCATTGCGCTCAAGCGGCTGGCGATAGAATAGAGCGAACTGCTTTTCGGATAAAATCGTGGTCGGAGGAGCGGCGCAACCGATTCAGGTCGCCGTTCCTTTGTCATCAGAAAAATATAGATATTTATGATCGTTTGTGCTATGATTTTTATATCGCAACACGTTTTGTAATCGATTACAGATTGAACGGCAATGCCAATACTTTAAAGGAAGACAGGTCCGTCATGAGCTCCATCAAAGAGGTCGCCAAGCAGGCGGGCGTATCCGTGGCTACCGTTTCCAGAGTGCTGAACAACGACCCGGTCGTAAAACCCGCGACGAAGAACAAAGTGCTGCAGGTTATTAAAGAGATGAATTACAAGCCGAATATGCTCGCCAAAAATTTACGGAAACAGGCAAGCCAAACGATCGTAATGGTACTGCCGTCCATGTCCAACCCGTATTTCTCGGAAATCGCGAGAGGCGCGCAGGCGGCCGCATACGACAATGCTTACCATATCATTATCGGTACGATCGAATCGAAGAGATGGATATTGGACACGTACATCAACTTGCTGAAGACGAATTTGGCGGAAGGCATCGTATTCGTATCGTCCAGCGCCAGCAAGGAATTGCTGGAAGAACTCTCAGACGAGTACAAGATTGTGCTGTGTACGGAACATTACCCGGGGATCGACTCCACTTGCGTCACGATCGACAATAAGAAGGCCGGTTACGAAGCGACCAACGAGCTGATCCGCCGCGGGCATACCCGAATCGCCTATATTACCGGGAACAGAGAAACGAGCTCGGTTACCGCCCGGATCGAGGGGTATAAAGCGGCGCTGAAGGAAGCGGGCATTCCGTTTCGGCCCGAACGGATCGCCGGAGCTAAAAATTCGTTCGAGCACGTCAAGGAAACGGTGAACGGCATTGTCGATAAAGGGATGAACATTGACGGCATCATTACGCATTCGGACTTGCAGGCATCGTTTATATTGAAAGGGATCAAAGAAAAATCGATTGCCGTTTCCGAACGAATCGGCCTCGTCAGCTTTGACGGAACGTTTCTGGCCGAGATTACGAACCCGACCGTCACGACTATCGTGCAGCCGTTGTACGAATTGGGCTATACTTCGGTCCGCATATTGATTCAGAAGCTGCAGAGCGATACGGATGCGAAAGAAGAAGGTCTCGTTATTTTGCCGCATCAGCTGGTGATAAGAGAAACATGACGATCGGTGCTGCCAGCTTGTTTCTTTTGATGAAAATGTAATCGATTACAAAAAACGATTCGCGCGATGAAAACCGACAAAGATCAGAAATGCAGCCGAAAGGAGCCGGACGATTATGACTATGATTACAAATCGCAAAGTGCAAGGCTTCGTGCCCGTCTGGGCGCCGTTCAAAGGTTTTTCCCTGTTATTCGACAACCCCGGCGAGAGCTGTTCCCGGTTAAGCGATTTCCCGAACCTGGCGAAGATCGACTGCCGTTACGGGGAGCCGGAGCTTTCTTTTTACCGGAATTTATGGGACGCGGCCAGCGGCGCGGGCGAACTCATGTGTTCTTATTTGTTTTGCCCTCTGCCTCTTCATTCTTACCATGTTACGGTATGGGACGGCATTAACGACTTCAACGTCCGAAAGCTGCCGGCCGGGGACTGTGAAGAAGCGGCGCGATGGCTGCAAAGCTTGCCGGGAGCGTTCCATCCGAAGCATAAGCTGTTCGCGGGCCGGGACGGGGAGCCGATCGGCATACGCATAGAGCCCATCGATTTCGTCTTCGAGCGGCTGGAGAAATGGAACAATTCCTCGATCGTGGCGAGGCTTGCGCCGGTCGACAGCCGTTCCCAAGCCGTACTGAGCGGCATTGAGGAAGAGAGAGAGAAGTTGAACCGCTTCTTCGAGGAACGGTTCGGGCTTGCTACGGCATCGAAGTCGTATCGCCCTCACGTCTCTATCGGCTATTTGGGCAATAAGGAGCTTGGCGAGAAGGCGGAGGAAGCCGTTCAGAGGCTGAACGTATTGATGGAATCGGCTATGAGCGGTCAGACGCTCCGTTTCACAAGCGTCAGCATGTACGGGATGACCGATATGGAGACGTTTTTTAGATGGGCGTGAAGAGTGGCGGAGGTATATTCACAATTTCTTTACGAAAAAGAGCGACCCATTTAACAAAACGGTGTTATTGTGGGTGTTGACGGGGAAATGCGGACTGCACAAAATGTAATCGATTACGAAAACAGCTCCGTGAACGTATAGCGGTCTTTGCACCGGTCCCTGCCAAAATAAGAGGTGCTGAAGACTCATACACCTAGCTGTCTGCTCAATAAATGCTTTTCGCAAGCGGCGCGAATGGATTATGCTAAGGAGGTGAGGGCCGCCGGAAAGTGAATGCGGTTTGGTGCGGAAATACCGTTTCCTGAAAATGTAATCGATTACGAAAAGGTTTATTATGGGAAGGGAGTCATGCGAAATGTTCAATTCGACACATGCAAGGATAACGGCGGGAAACGCGCTGCGTTGCGCAATTCCAGTTGCGGCGATAGCCGTATTGGCCGCTTGCTCGTCATCCGGCGATTCCAAGACGGCAGCCAAGAAGGAGGAGCATGTCCCCGTAACGCTCAAAATCGGCGTCAAAAAGGGCGGCTACTTGACGGATGAGGAATTCAAACGGTTTTTCGCCGATCCGGTCAGCAAAAAATATCCATGGATTACGGCCGAGAGAATCGACTACGACGACAAGCTTATTCCCGAAATGCTCGCTTCGAACGGAGTTCCGGACATCATCGTTACGAATAACGTCAACGGCATCCCGGCGATTAGCGACGCGAAGCTGTTGAAGTCTTTGACGGAAGGGCTGAAGAAGCACAACGTCGATTTGACCCGGTTCGAGCCCCAGACGCTGGAAGCGATCAAAGCGGCTGCGCAAAGAGACGATCTCATAGCGATTCCGTATACGCGGAGCTTTAGCGCCTTGTATTATAACAAGGACATTTTCGACAGGTTCGCCGTACCGTACCCGAAGGACGGCATGACCTGGCAGGAAGCGACGGAGCTCGCCAAGCGGCTCACGAGGCTGGACGGTACGACCCAATATCGCGGACTGGAGCCGAACGTACCGGAGCGGATGGCCATGCAGCTCTCTCTTCCGTTCGTCGATGTGAAGACGAATCGTGCCGTAATCAATACGGAGCTGTGGAAAAAAGTGCTCGTGCAGGCGGCGGACATATACAAAATACCTGGCAACGAGAAGTACGCGTGGAAGACGGCCGGGATCAACGCATTCACCAAAGACCGGACGCTCGCGATGCTTGCGGACGTCAACATTATTACAACAGCCCGTTTGGGCGAGCTGGCCGACCTGAAATGGGACATCGCGGCTTATCCGGTGTTCCCCGAGGCGCCGGGCAAAGGGATGGGACCCGATTTGCACATCATGGTGCCGACCGGAACGAGCAAATATCCGGACGAAGTGTTTAACGTCATCAATACGGTTATATCCGACGAGGTCCAGCTCGATATGGCGAAGCAGGGCAGAAGCAGCATTTTGAAGGACGAGGAGATGAAAACGGCGTTCGGCCAAGATTTGCCGTTCCTAAAAGGCAAAAACATTGCCGCTGTGTTCAAAACCGCAACAGCCGATCCGTATACGCCGTCCCTGTATGACACAAGCGCCATGACAGTCATCCAGGCGGAGCTGCGCAACATGTTCCAGAAGGGCAAGGACGTCAATTCGGCTCTGCGAGATGCCGAGGAGAAGATCAACAGCGATATTAAGGCGAAAGGCCAATAATAACCGCGAGGTGGATAACGATGTCAGATCGGGAGAACCATTCTTCGAAGGCGAAGCTCAGCAGAAGGAAGCTTCTGCAATCGTTTGGCGCCGTCGGCGCCGTTATGGCCGTCGGCTCTGTCGGGGCCGTCATGGCCCAAGGCAAGCCTTTCCCGGACAGAGACAACGATCAGGATTGGGATCGTTCGGTGACGGAAAGCGTTTACTCCGGCAATCCGCATCACAATCATGATGTGGCACATATCTACGATGTAAGACGGTTGGGAGCGAAAGGAGACGGCACTTCCGACGATACGGACGCATTCGAGCAAGCGCTGCTCAAGGTGAAGGAGAACGGCGGAGGAGTCGTGTATGTGCCTCCCGGAACGTACGTCATAACCCGTCTGCTCCGGTTGTACAGAAATACTTGTATCCGGATGGAAGACGGAGCCGTGCTGAAGAAGATGGGCAATCCCAACTCCAATCTCAAGCTGTTCGTGAACGGAATCGTCGGCGACGCCCATTATGCGGGCGGGTATGAGGGCGACGGCGGCATTACGGTCATCGGCGGCACGATCGACTTGTGCGGCAATACGAATCCGCCGACCGATCCGACCCGCAACTTCCAGGCATTCGGCATCGCCCATGCCGACGGCGTGCATATCGAGAAAGTCACTTTTGTGAACGGCCACAACGGGCATATCATCGAATTCAACTCCAGCCGCAACGTCAAGCTGCTTCATTGCCTCTTTAAAGATCAACTGGTCCGCTCGGACGGTCAATACGAGATGGTGCAGATCGACTTTGCGACAGCCGAATCGTTTCCGACGTTCGGATCGTTTGACGATACGCCGTGCCGGGACGTGCTGATCGAAGGCTGCTCGTTCTTGAACGGGCACAGGGGCGTAGGTACGCACGGTTCCAAATACGACAGCGCGGGCAACCAAGTTTTTCACGAGAACATCCGCATCGTGAACAATTTGTTTCGAGATTTCGCCGATATCGCGATCAAGCCGGAAAGCTACAGAAACGCCGTCGTGTCGGGCAATACGATCGAGAACACGGGGAGCGCCGGAATCGCGGCCTATTCATGCCACAATACGATAATAGCAAACAATACGATCCGCCAAACGGGACTGCACGGGATTACGATTTCCCGGAAAACGGTAACCGGCGGGTTTGACGAGCCTTCCGTCCATGTTACCGTATCCGGCAATGTCGTGACGAACGTGGCGAACTCGCCTTTCCGCATTATCGGAGGGCTGAGAATATTAATCGACGGCAACTACTGCTCGGTCGCAAATCGCGAAGGGGCGTATTTGACGAATACGAGCGATATTAGTTTGAGAAACAACGTCTTCCGGGGCGTTTGTCAAGCGCAGGACGGGCAGTACTACGGGATGCGCGCGGACGGCTGCTCGAATGTCGAGATAACCGGTAATTCGATCAGCAACAGCGGCTACGCCCGCAATTACAAATATGCCGTCTATATTCCGGCGGGAAATTCCGGCGTGAAAATAAGCGGCAACTCGGCGGTTTCGGGCGTTTCCGGAGCAATCCGGAGCGATGCCCCAGATTCGGTCGTCGTCTCCGAGGGCGGCGAGCGGTATTTGACCGCAAGCTTGAATGCTTCGACCGGAACGGTAGCTTTGAATGATGATATAACAAAGTACAGAAGTCTTATCGTGGCGACCGGTTCCGTTTCGAGCGGGGATTTGCGCCACGAACCCGTTAGAGGCTGGTATACTTCCGGCTTTAGGCCAGGAGCCGACTACCTGAATGTTCCCACTTCGAACGGTAAGCTCGTAGCGGCGATCGACACGAGTACCCAGATTCGCATCGTTAGCACGAGTGACCCTTTAAGGTACATTATCGGACTCCTTTGAACAATAAAGCGAAGCAAAACTTTCCGCGCAGTGGAAATATTTAGATTGCATGAAGGACCATGAGCCTGTACATTAAGAAGGAACGACACTAGAAAGGGGATATAATCGTATGCAGAGCATCGATTTGAATCGTTCCTTGTTTCAAGGCGCGGTCTCTCTGGAGCCGGTAGGCGACGGTTTGAAGCCTTGGCGTATACCTTACAAGGAATATGTATTGTTTCCGCCGAACGGGATCAATAAAACGGCAGAAATATCCGCAGGCGTCCGCTTGACGTTCGCGAGCGATACGACGACCGTCCAAGTGGAAATCGCTCCATTGGAGGTTACTGTCCAGCTCGACCTCGTATGCGGGGACGCGCCGATAATGACGCGTGTGCTGGAGCCGGGCGCAACGACCGTTACGTTCGACGGATTGGCCGGCGGAAACAAGCTGATCGAGATTTATTTGCCGCAAAAAGCGCCGACGGTCGTGAAAGCGCTCTCGATCGACGATACGGCCTCCTGGCATATCCCGGAGTTGAAGCAGCCCAAATGGATTACATACGGCAGCTCGATTACACAATGCAGCGGCGCGTTCAGTCCCGCCCAAACTTGGCCCGCCATTGTGGCGCGCCGCTCCGGCCTTCATTTGACATGTCTCGGCTATTCCGGAAACTGCCATATCGAGCCGATGGTCGCCCGCATGATCCGGGACCTGGAAGCGGATATCATCTCGCTGTGCCTCGGCATTAACGTATACGGGGGAAGCTCCCTCAATAAGCGCACGTTCCAAGCGGCCGTCATCGGATTCGTGCAAATCGTTCGCGAGAAGCATCCGGACAAGCCGATCGTCGTCATGTCGCCGATCTGGTCGCCGCCTCGGGAGGAAACGAAAAATACCGTCGGACTGACTCTTGTCGAGATGAGGGAGGAAATCGAGGAAGCGGTAAGGAATATGGCCTCTCTTGGAGACAAGCATCTGCATTACGTCGACGGACTGACGATTTTCGACGAGCAGTCGGCCGAGCACTTGCCGGACAACCTTCATCCGAACGGACAAGGCTATGCGATCATGGGCGACAATTTCGGCGCCAAAGTGATGGAGCCGATCCTTGCCCAGTACGGGCTTGCCGGCAAGCAAGCCGTTGCGAACGGGAAAGACTGAACAAACGTTTCGATCAGGGAAACGGAACGCAATGCAGCAGCTTGCTTGCTTCCGGTATCGTGTTCGCGTATGGACGCCTGGAGACTTGCGGTCTCGGGCGTCTTTTGTTTTAATCGTTTTTTCGGCCGGGAACGATTGACAGACGAAATACGCCCATGATAACGTATCCTATGTAACCATCGCTTGTGAGCCCGGGGAAGGAGCAACCGTCATGAAGAACGATAAATTCCGCAATGCAGCAGTCCGGCATGAAGCCGTACGGAATTTCATCCATCGTGACAGGGCACCCTTGAGGACCGGGAATCGGCACGGACGCGTGAATTGACGCGCTCCGCTCCGCGGATGTTCCGCAATCAAGGCGCAAGTCACGGCAGCTCGTGGCGTGCGCCTTTTCGTTAATAGGCGAAGCACATCGCTCACGGGCGGTGTGTTTTTTTATTCGGTATAAGGTTTGCATCCCTCGGGGATGAGGAGAGGAGATAGAGAGAATGCTTTCTGTACTGCGTAAGCTAAGCTGGTTTTTCAAGCAAGAATGGAAGCGGTACGCGGTCGCGGTAGTGCTGATCACCATCTCCGGCGTATTGGAGATTATTCCTCCGATGCTTGTCGGACGTTCGATCGACGCGATCCATATCGGAGGGCTGAATTGGGAGGCGATCCGGCTCACGCTGGTGCAGCTGCTTACGATTACGGCCAGCGCTTACCTGATTAATTTTGTATGGCATTACAAGCTGTTCGGCGGAGCGTTCGTGGTGGAGCGGCTGATGCGCTCGCGGCTGATGCGGCATTTTCTGAAAATGACGCCGACGTTCTACGAGCGGAACCGGACCGGCGATTTGATGGCGCTCGCCACCAACGATCTGCAGGCTGTAGCGCAAACGGCGGGCTTCGGCATATTGACGTTCATCGACTCGACGCTATGGATGATGACTTTGCTCGCGACGATGAGCATCCTCGTCTCCTGGAAGCTGACGCTTGCGGCGATCGTGCCGCTGCCGTTCATGGCGATACTGGTCAGCATTTACGGCAAATGGATACACAAGCGGTTCATGGACGCGCAGGACGCGTTCGGCTCGATGAACGACGGTGTTCTGGAGACGATATCCGGCATCCGGGTTATCCGCGCCTACGTCCAGGAAAGGGCGGCGGAGAGCCGCTTCGCGGCCGTGACGAAGGACGTGCTGGACAAAAATTTGGCGGTTGTGCGGATCGACGCACTGTTCGAGCCGACGATGAAAATATTGACGGGAGCGAGCTACCTGATCGGTCTCGGCTACGGCGCCTATCTCGTGTACCACAACGAATTGACGATCGGCGGCCTC
Organism: Paenibacillus mesophilus; assembly: GCF_005938385.1. GTDB lineage: Bacteria > Bacillota > Bacilli > Paenibacillales > NBRC-103111 > Paenibacillus_AB > Paenibacillus_AB mesophilus. Next base: position 327,016 of record NZ_VCRA01000001.1, on the reverse strand, counting down.
GTCGCGTTCAACGTTTACTTGGGGATGCTGATCTGGCCGATGTTCGCCATCGGCGAGCTGATCAATATTATGCAGCGCGGCAACGCCTCGCTCGATCGCGTCCATACGACGCTCGGCTGGAAGCCGGATGTAGAGGAGCCGAACCCGGAGGAGACGGCAGCGGTGGAAGATCGACCGGGAACGATCGAGTTCCGCGACGTCACGTTCCGTTATCCGTCTTCGGCCGTGGACAATTTGCGCGGCGTTTCGTTCAAGCTGGAGCCCGGTCAGACGCTCGGCATCGCGGGACGGACCGGCAGCGGCAAGACGACGCTGATCAAGCAGCTGCTGCGCGAATATCCGTCGGGAGAAGGGACCATCACCGTCTCCGGAGCTTCGATCGAGCGGATCGATATGGACCGGCTCAAATCGTGGTACGGCTACGTGCCGCAGGAGCATTTCCTGTTCTCCCGGTCGGTCAGGGCGAACATCCTGTTCGGCAGCCGGAGTGCCGCGACGTCGGAGGCGGAGCTGCAGGAGGCGATTTCCGCTTCGGCGCTCGCGAAAGACATGTCGTTTTTGCCGGACGGACTCGAGACTATGGTGGGGGAGAAAGGCGTATCGCTGTCCGGCGGGCAGAAGCAGCGGGTTTCGATCGCGCGGGCGCTGATCGCCGATCCCCACATTCTGATGCTGGACGACGCTTTGTCCGCGGTGGATGCGCGAACCGAAGCTGAGATCGTCGGAAACATCCGTACCGCCCGCGCCGGCAAAACGACTTTGATTGCGACTCACCGTCTGTCCGCCATTCAGGAGGCCGACTGGATCGTCGTGATGGATGAAGGAGCCGTCGCCGAGCAGGGCACCCATGAGCAGCTGATGCGTTTGGGCGGCTGGTATAAGGAGCAATTCGAGAAACAGCAGGTGGAAGCGAAACGGTCGGAAGGCGGTGAGAACTAAATGAGCAACGAGACGGAACATTACGATCTGGATATGGACCGGACTGCCGGGAACCAGCTCCAGACGCTGAAAAGATTGGTGAAATATGCGCTCCATTACAAAACGCAGCTGCTGCTCGCGCTGCTCATGCTCGCCGTAGCAGTAGGCACGGAGCTGGCGGGACCGCTCGTAGCGAAACGGTTGATCGACGTCCACATTACCGGCATCGAGAAACCGTGGCACGTGACGGAGGCGGAGGGCCCTTACACGGTCGGATACGACGGAGCCCGCTACAAGAGGACGGATCATTTCGGCGAAGGGGAGTCGCGCGGAGCGGAAGCAAGAGTGCTGCAAGCCGACAAGAACTACTACTTCATAGCCGGACCGGTTTCCTTCGACGGTGCGAGAAGCGTGACTCCGGAAGGAAAGCTGGCCATCAAGCGTGGTACGGAGGAACGGGTATACGACGCCCGACTGCTGTCGTCCGCGGAAATGTTCGCCTTCTTCCGGCCGGAGCTCGGCGGGTTGATCCGCTTATGCTGGTATTACTTCGGCCTGCTGGTCGTATCGGCCGCGTTCTCGTACGGCCAGCGGTATGTACTGCAAGCCGCCTCCAACCGGATTATCCGCGACATGCGCACCGACGTATTCGGGCAAATGAACCGGCTGCCGATCCGCTATTTCGACAACTTGCCTGCCGGCAAAGTCGTCTCGCGCATTACGAACGACACGGAAACGATCCGCGAGCTGTACGTGACCGTGCTGGCCAACTTTTTTACCGGGACGATCTATATGGTGGGCATCTTCACGGCGTTGTTCCTTCTGAACGCCAGTCTCGCTTCCATATGCTTGCTCATTTTGCCCGTACTGGCCGTATGGATCTACGTATACGGCAGGAAGGCGAAGCGGTACAACCGAACGATCCGTTCCGCCGTCGGCGAAATTAACGGCGTCATCAACGAGTCGATTCAAGGGATGCAGGTCGTAAAGGCGTTTCGCGGGGAGCGGAAGATGGAGTCGGAGTTCGAGACGATCAACACTCGGCTGTTCACGTTCCGCAACAAGCTGCTCAGCTTGAACTCCTGGACCGGGTACAATCTGGTCGGCGTCATCCGGAATATCGCGTTCGTAGCGGTCATTTGGTATTTCGGAGGGGAAGCGCTCAGCAGTCCGGAGGCTGTCGTGACGCTCGGGGTGCTGTATGCGTTCGTCGATTATTTGAACCGGCTGTTCAATCCGATCGTCAACATCGTCAATCAGCTGCCCAACCTGGAAACGGCGCTCGTCTCGGCAGAGCGGGTATTCGTCCTGCTGGACGAGGAGGGCGAGGACGTATCGGACCGGAGCATGAAGCGGTTCGCCGGCAACGTGAAATTCGAGAACGTCTCGTTCGCCTACAAGGAAGGCGAATATGTGCTCAGAGACATCTCGTTCGAAGCGAAGCAGGGCCAGACGGTAGCGCTCGTCGGTCATACCGGTTCCGGGAAAAGCTCGATTCTGAACCTGCTGTTCCGCTTCTACGACGCGACCCTCGGGACGATCACGATAGACGGCTCCGACATCAAGGGGATGCCCAGGCAGACGATGCGCGATCATATGGGCATCGTGCTGCAGGACCCGTTCCTGTTCACCGGTACGATCGCCTCCAACGTGTCGCTCGACGATCCGTCCATTAGCCGGGAGCGGGTGGAGCAGGCGCTTGCCGACGTCGGAGCGGAACGTTGGCTCCTAAATTTGCCAAAGGGCGTCGACGAGCCGGTTATCGAGAAAGGAAGCACGCTGTCGGCGGGGCAGCGGCAGTTGATCTCGTTCGCCCGCGCGCTTGCGTTCGATCCGGCCATTCTGATCTTGGACGAAGCGACGTCCAACATCGACACGGAGACCGAGGCGATCATCCAGAACGCGCTGGAGGTAGTCAAGAAGGGGCGCACGACATTCGTGATCGCGCACCGGCTGTCCACGATCAAGAGCGCCGACCTGATTCTCGTGCTGGACCGCGGCGAGATCGTCGAGCGGGGCGATCACGATTCGCTTATGCAGCGCAAAGGCAAATATTATCAGATGGTTCAAATCCAGCAAGGGGAGTTTGCGCCCACCGCCGCGTGTTGACGGGGGAGCGCAAGCTCTCTTTTTCATTGCGACAAATGATTTGTCCGAAACGGATGTATAGGATGTCTGAATCGGCGTTGCTAGCAAGAGCCGTTCCCTCTATCCTAACAATAGAAATGTCCGATTCAAGGATGTGTTCATCCGAAAACCATTCAAAGGATGATGATGCGGCATGGCGTTCAAGTATGCGACCCATATGTTTATGGATGCCGAATTTCCGTTCTGGATCAAAAAATATCGTCACGATTCGGACCGCATTCCCCATTTCCACGATTTCGTCGAATTGGTGTATGTGGAGAAAGGCGAGGCGATCCATGAGTTCGAAGGCGAGCGCTATGCGATCGGACCTGGTGACGTGTTTATCATTAATCCGGGGGAGGTGCACACTTACAGAATCAGGAACGGTAAAACGTTGGACATTATCAACTGCTTGTTTACTCCCGCACTCATTCACGTGTCGCTGCTGCACGAGCTGCAGTTGATGAAAGCGATGGATTTTTTGTACGTGCTTCCTTTTCTGAACGAACGTGAGCGCTTTCACCACCGGCTTCGCCTTGCAGGCCGCGAATCGGCTACCGTCCTGCATCTACTCGAGAGCATGATCGAAGAATTGAAGGAGGCGAGCGCCGGCTACCGGACGTTAATCAAGATGAAGCTTGTCGAAATTCTCGTGCTGCTGTCACGGTACTACAAGAAGCAGCTAAAGGAAACGGTAGCGGAAGGGATAGCCGATCTGGATGACGATATGAGAGCCAGGCGCATTAGCGGATATTTGGAAAGGCACTGCTATCATGCCATCGATGTCGAGTCGATCGCCCGATTGTTCCACGTCAGCTCCCGTCAGCTCAACCGGATCTTAAAAAATGAAACGGGTTTGAGCGTCATGGAAACGATGCACCGCAATCGGATCGAACGGGCAAAGCAATTGCTGCGGGAAACGGACGAAACGATTATCGGCATTGCCGCTCTCGTCGGTTACGACAGCCCTTCCTTTTTCAACCGGCTGTTTGTAAGGCAGGTCGGATGTCCGCCAAGCGTGTATCGTTCGGAAACGAGGCTTAACGTTTGAAGATGAGGGAAAGTCGCAGCCCGAATGTCGGAACCGATAACGTCTTCGGCGCGGCCTTCAAGCAAGCGGGTAAGCGCTTTCTCGATAATAGTTGAAAGCGCTGTCTAAGAAGTATACTCGTTTTCAGAAGGGGTGTCCCATGAAAAAGAAAATAACCATTACGGCCGCGCTTGCCGCCATGTTAGCCGCAGGCTGCTCCAATACGGTGCCCAAAGACTCCGCCGCGGGTCCGGCCCCGGCCAAGGATCCTGTATCCCTTACACTGTTCCGATACTACGCTGGACTTACGGAGCAGGAGTTCGACCAGTATATCGCCAAGTCCGTAAAAAGCAAGTTCCCTCACGTTACGATCAACTATGTGAGCGCGAAGTCGACCAATGCCAGCGAACTGGAGCAGATGCTCGCCTCCGGGGATAAGGCGGACATTATTTTCACGAGCAATTATTCGCTGCCTGTCGTCATCAAGATGGGGCTCGCGGAAACGCTGGACGAGTCGATGAAGAAGGCTGGCGTGAAGCCGGACCGCTTCGAGCCTTCGGTCGTTGACGCTCTGGCCAAGTACGGAGCCGCAGGGAATACGTACGCCGTCCCGTTCTCGCTTAATTTCGCCGCTCTATTGTACAACAAAGATATATTCGACCGGTTCGGAGTCCCGTATCCCAAAGAAATGTCCACATGGGACGACATTTTGGAGATGTCGAAAAAACTGACGAGAATGGACGGAGCGACCCAGTTCCGGGGCATCATTATGCCGTCCATCAAGCAAGTCGGCGATCAGCTGTCCCTCGCCTATGCCGATAAAGAGAAGCATAAAGCGACCATCCATAACGACGAATGGAAAAAAGTATTCGAGTTTATGGCGCCTTTCTACGAAATACCCGGAGCTTCGGACGGCGGAAAAACGCCGGCCGCTCTGAAAACGTTCACAGAAGAACGCTCGGTAGCCATGAATGCGGAGTGGATCTCCAATGCAATCGGTCCTCTGGCAGAGCTTGAGAAGAACGGAAAGCCCATGAGCTGGGGGATGACGACTTACCCGAGCTTTAAGGGCAGCCCGGGAGTAGGAAGAGCGGTCGATTTCCACCTGATGACCGTATCCAAGACGAGCAAGCACAAAGAACTGGTTTTCGAAATTTTGAAGGATTTGACGAGCGAGGAAGTCCAGACTACGATCACCAAAAACGGCAGATTGACCGTGCTGAACAACGATGTGATCAAAAATCAATTCGGCGGCGAGCTGGCGATTATGAAGGGCAAAGACCTGCCTGCGGCGCTTAAGAGCAAGCCGGCCAGGATGGCGACGCCGACGGACTATGATGTCATTTCCTCCACGTTCTTAGCCCAGGGGCTGAGCAGCATGCTGGCGAATAAGAAGGATCTGAACACGGCGCTGAGAGACGCCCAGGAAGCTGCCGACAAGAAAATCGCCGAAGAACGGGCCAAATAACCGAATTGCCAAAACATTCTTTGATTAGGGGAGCTGATTCCGTATGGAACATGTCGGGATGGAGCAAACGATGAGCAGACGCAAGCTGCTGGCGGCGATGGGGATGGCGGGCGCCGCGGCGGCGCTGGGCGGAACGGCGTTCGGCTCGGCGCAAGGAAAAGGACAGCAGACGGTAACGGGGGCCGTATACGGCGGCAACGGAAGATGCTCCAACTGCGTCGAACCGGCCACGATCGTGCAAATTCGCTCCGGGACTGCTCCCGCTGCCGATACCGTCTATTATGTGACGGACGCCGGGCAAGAAGGGCTTTTCGTATACGATGCCGCCGATACGGTATCGGCGGACAATACGGGGACGATGCTCGTTTCCGCTTCGGGTGCCCGATACCGCAGAACGTTCGATGAAGCGGCGAGCGTCAAATGGTTCGGAGCGAAAGGAGACGGCGTTGCCGACGATACGAATGCGATTCAGCTTGCGATTGATTCGTGCTCGAACGTCTATTTTCCGCCGGGCGACTATAAAATCGGCAATCCGATCTTTTTGCGGGATCGTTCCCACATTCGCGGAACCCGCTCTGCGAAGATTTTTATGGAATCGAACCCGTCCGGGATCAACATGCTGAACGCCAAGGACAGAAGAAGCATTACGATCGACGGGTTGTCGATAGCGGGAGTGGCCGGAGCCGGGGTTTCCTTTCCCCCGGCAGGCGTGATGGACGGACAAGGCGTTACGCTCGCCATCTACGGCTGCCAAGACGTGCTGGTGACGAATTGCTATTTTACGCGCAACGGCGAAGGCTCCGGCAACATTTACATTTCCAAATGCAAAGATGTGGTCGTCTCGAACAACATGATCGAGAAGTCGGAGAACGGGATTTGTTTGGACAATTGGTATGGGGAAGACGCGACTCCGGGCGGGACGCACTGCGAAAATATTACGATAGCCGACAATGTGATCAGCGATATGGGTGGCCGGGGCATTGCCGCCGACTTGATGGAAAGCGCGGCGCGCCATACGAATTTGACCATCGTCGGCAACACGATACGCGCCGCCGCCTGGGCGGGCATTCAAGTCAACGCAAGAGGAGCGGCGATCGTCGGAAATATGGTCGACGGCAAAAGGGACAGCGGCATATCGACGGTCGGAGGGCAGCAGTCGCTGCCGACTTATTACGGGTTCTTGTCCAACCTTGGCTGCTCCAACTTGCATTTGGCCGACAATGTGTTCACGGAAATTTATCAGCATTGCGTCAAAATTACGCGCGGCTCGAACGTTTCGATTGCGAGCAACCGGTTTTCGTTTGCCGTAAGCTACATAAACCGGAGTACACTTCAGGTCGTTCCTATCCATAGCTCGGCTTTCAAAATGATTTTGATGGACTGGAACCCCGGAACAAGCGTCCCGCCAATGACCATCGCCATCGACAACAACCTATTCGAGAACGACCGCAGCCCGGCGGACAATCAGCCCGCGTCCGATCTTATTTACTTGAACGACTATACGAATGATGCGGCCATCGCGTCCGAAGCGAATTTTCAAGTGACGAACAACAGCTTTCGGTCAAAAGCGTTTGGAAACGTCATCCAGCTGTATAAAGTGAACAATCAAAAGAGGGGACGAATGGTTATTTCCGGCAATAACATCGTGTCCCAGGCCAACAGGGGTAACGGCGTCGTCGCATTGCGGATTGAAGAGCTTTACGTGGAAAACAATCGCATAACGGGAGTCGGTTCCGGGATCGTTATGGGACCGGTCGGAACGATTCATTCGGAAGGAAATACGATTCGCAACTATTTGTCGGCCTACAAGTTTTCTTTGGGAGATTTGAACGCCGAGATCGACCAGCTTCTGATCGGCGACACGATCATCGGAAACCCCGGAGCGAACATGTATGTGTTTAACGGGGCAGCCCCCAATTCGTATGTAGTGACAAGCTCCAACGGCGCAGGTATGAAATTTGTCAATGTCGATCTGGACAGAGTGAAAGGGACCTACTACCCGGCTCGCCTCGTTTACGATCAAGCCTCGGATACGGCGCCTGCTGCCGGTTGCTGGGCCGTCGGAGACAAGGTGACGATTCGAAGCGCAGCACCCGGAGGTTATGCGGCCTTCGTCTGCGTAACCGCAGGCAATCCGGGCGTCTGGAAACGTTTCGGCGCGATCGAGAGCTAGTATGTTCATAGAAAATCCGACAAGGAGAGCACGCGTTTTCCGCTGCAAGCCGGCGGGAGGGCGAGCTCTCCTTTGACGTATGGTCGGGGCCGAAGCGCTTAGGAAAGCTTGTCCTCCATCCTGCGCAGCACCGTATCCAAGTCGTCGAGCCCGGCCCAGTAAAACTTCAATTCGTCCCGCATCACCGAAAGGCTGGCGAAAGGGATGTTCAATTCCGTAAAGAAACGGTACGTCGGCATAATCTCGCGGAACAGATTGAACCGGGACAACCGGCTTGCGTCCGTCACTTCCTCGTTCGTTTCGGCCGCGATTTTCAGCGCCGGGATGTTCATCGTGTTCTTCCGGATGGACAGCTGGGTATCGCGGGATATGAGGAAGTCGATAAACAATTTGGCCGCGACCTGCTGCTTGGATTCCCGGTTGACGGCGAGGCCGATCAGGCTGAGCAGCGTCTTCGGCTCGCGGTAGTACGGGAGGGGAGCGATGTCGTAGGCGAAGGGAGCGTCGCGGAAAGCGTTCAAGCTGTTGTAGGTCACGACGATCATGGACACCTTCTGCTTCAGAAATAAAGCTTCCACATCGGTATTGCCCTCCGACAAATAGGCCGGGAACAACTCGCGGTCGTTCATCAAATTCATGCAATATTGCAGCGCTTCCTTAATTTTCGGATCGTCCAACTCGTATTTTCCCTGTTCGTTTCTATGAAAGACGACTCCGTTCTGCAGCAGAAACAGCGGCCAGCGGTTGTCCGACAGCACATGGAAATATAAACCGTACCGGTCGTTCCCTTTGGACAACAGCCTTCCGGCTTTCCTGACATCCTCCCAAGTCCAACTGCTGTCCGGCTCGGACAATCCTAGCTCGCGGAAATGATCTTTGTTATAGCAAAGGATAACCGGGGAGAAGATGAAAGGCTGGGCGAGCAATGTGCCGTTTTTCGTGAAATGCTCGGTCAGAAACGGGTATATTCCGCCGTTAGGTTCAAGCGGCTCCAGCAAATGCTCCTCGTCGTCATTCCCCTCCATCGTCTCGAAATGGTACGCATTGACGATCATGACATCGATCCCTTTGGTCTGCGTATGGTTTATAATCGCCGGCCGGTTGTTCGGGAAATAATGATCGACCATCTGGATGCGGATGTTCGGGTATTTGTCCTGGAAGGCGTCGATCAGCTCCTGCAGATCGACCTCGTGAAGCAGACTTGAATAGATGCCGAATATCAAGTTGATCGTATCGGTTTGCGGCATTTTTTTGACCTTCGTGCCGATCCGCTCGATCTTCTCGATATACCCTTCCGCTACTAATGTTTCCAGCCCTTTGCGCACGGAGCTTCGGCTTAGCTGAAACTGCTCGGACAACGTCAATTCCGATGGGATGAACTCGCCCGGCATGCGCTTTCCGGTGTCGATTTCCTCGCGCAATGTCGCGACCATCCTTTGGAGCTTGAGTTTTGGGGTCGATTTGGCTTGGATTACTTTCATGACGGTCCTCCGAATGTCCAAGTGTCGTATGTATTGAGGAGGTTTTGGTATACGATTGGTTTGGAAAGTGTTGTTCAATTATTATAGATTATTTTGGATTCGATGTCATGGGATGAAGCCCTTCGACACGTAAACAGCGGTCTCGAAATGTATTGACGGCGGTTAAAGCATGGAATTATAATCAATTTCATACCAACAAAATACCAAGCGGAAAGCGCTTGAGAGGTTCAATCGGAAGGGCAAGTAAGCGGGTTATTCACCGGACTTATAGTGAAGGAGTGAGCGGAATGGCCAACTATGTGAAAATAAGCAGTCTGGGTCCGGCCCCATGCGTAATCGAAGCAAGCGTCCCCGCGGAGGAAGCCGTCGGGAAGATGATCGCGCATTGGAACCGGATGCTGAACTTCGTGCTGCCCGACAAGCCCGATTTGATCGTCATGCCGGAAGCGTGCGACAGACCGAGCAAGATGCATTATCCGAAAGAACAGCGGATGGAGTATTACCGGGTGCGGGGCAATCGGATCCGCGACTTTTTCTCGGAAGTCGCCGCCCGGCACGGCTGCTATATCGTGTACCCGAGCCATATGCAGGCCGAGGATGGCAGTTGGCGCAATACAGCGCAGTTGATCGACCGGCAAGGGAAGGTGGCCGGGATTTATCACAAAAATCATCTGGTGCCGGCCGAGTATGACGCAAACGGCATTTTGTACGGCAAAGACGCGCCGGTATTCGAATGCGATTTCGGCCGGGTCGGCTTCGCCATCTGCTTCGACCTGAACTTCGACGAGCTGCGGCTGAAATACGTGAAGGAAAAACCCGACTTGATCGTCTTCCCGTCGATGTATCATGGCGCACTTATGCAAAATTATTGGGCGTATTCGTGCCGCTCGCATTTTGTCGGATCGATTGCAGGACTGCCTTGTTCCATTATTTCGCCGCTTGGAGAAACGGTAGCTCAGAGCACGAATTACTATCCGTATATTACCGCGACGGTCAACCTGGACAGCGCGGTCTTTCATATCGACGAGAACGGAAGGCATTTTGCCGCGATCAAGCAAAAGTACGGCGCGAAGGTGAAGATCCATGATCCGGGTCTGCTCGGCTCCGTGCTCATTTCCAGCGAAACGGACGAATTTTCGGTACGGCATGTGATCGATGAATATAAGTTAGAGCTGCTGGACGAGTATTTCAGCCGGGCTTTGACTCACCGCTGCGCTCCGGGGCATATGGAGCCATAGTGGCAAATCGTGAATAGCACTCCGGTCAGAATGGAAATCTATTCATGAACGACCCAACTGTAAGGAGGTTGCCGATCATGGCTTTGATTCCATTCGAGCCTTTCCGCAATATGGAAGGATGGAAACGAGATTTCGACCGTATGTTCAATGATTTTCCCGCATTCGTACGCGGGGAGCAGCAGTTTGGCGCACACCGGATCGACGTTCACGAGACGGCCGACGAAGTCGTGGCCACGTGCGATTTGCCGGGTCTCGAGAAGAAGGAGGACGTGCAGATCGATGTGCAGTCCAATGTGCTCACGATCGCCGGCACGATCAACCGGACGCATGAAGTAAAGGAAGAACAGATGCACCAGCGGGAGCGTTATTTCGGTCGGTTCCAGCGTTCGGTCGCGCTGCCTTCCGCCGTCGACGAGGACGGAGTGAAGGCGAGCTACAAGAACGGCGTGCTGGAAATCCGCATGCGGAAGCTGCAGCCGCCGCCGAAGAAGCAGATCGATATCGAGTTCCACTAAGCGGCCCGCTAGGCCGCGAATATCGCCGAAAACGCCATGACCTAAACGGTCGCGGCGTTTTTTAACGATAAGGAAAGTTTAAAATTCGCTAAAGGGTTAGAGCGAAGTTAAACTTTCCTCACCAAGAAATAGTTCGGGTGTTCGGGATTCCCGAACAATACCTGGCGTAGTCTTCGAAGGATAGCGTCACTTTTTGGGTGAGAGTAGTGGTCGCTCATCGTTGAAATACGTCGATAGACGTTTTTCTTATCGATAAGGAAAGTTTAAGTTCGCTAAAGCAATAAAGCGAAAAGAGACTTTCCTTACCAAGAATAAGCTACCGCTAAAACACGAATGCACATCATCGAGAAGGCTTCGATCAGAAGCTTTTCTTAATAGATCAGAATGTTTAAGTTCTTTACCGAACTAAAGCGAACGGTAACCCTTGGCTGGAACGAATCAAACTACACTATTACTGAACACTATTGCGCTATTCGCTTACCAGATGGTCGAATAATGCAAAGAACGAACCAAATTTTACTATTACCAAACTTAAGTTCAGTAATAGTTACTCTAGGTTCATTGTTCCTCCAATTACCGAGAAGTGGAGCCAAATAACGCAGAGAAGTTCACTAATAAACAAATTTGGTTCATTGAATGACGAAAGGGCCGGAGTAGAAGTCATTACGAAATAGCCCCACTCCCAACACTCCCAACGCACTAACGTTTGGTTTGCATGACCGTCCGGACGGTTTTTCTTAACGATAAGGAAAGTTTAACTTCGCTAAAGCACTAAAGCGAAGAGAGACTTTCCTTACCAAGAATAAGCTACCGCTAAACCACGAATGTACATCATCGAAAACGCTTCGATCAAAAGCTTTTCTTATTCGGGCCGTCCGCTGTATTTGAGCCGGTATTCTCGGGGCGTCATGCCGATATGCTTTTTGAACAGCTTGTAGTAGTGGCTCAGATCGTGAATGCCGACCGTTTCGGCGATCGCGATCATTTTGTGATCGGTTTCACGCAGGAGCTTAAGCGAGGAGCGCACCCGCACCTCGTTGCGGTAATCGATGAACGTTTTGCCTACCGTTTTCTTGAACTTCTCGATAAAGCTGGACTGGCTCATCCCGCAGACGTGGCAAATATGGTCCAGACTGATGTCCTGGTCGTAATGATACTCGATAAACGTGCAGGCAGCCTGAATCGCCTTGGACGGGCTCGCATGGGTCGGCGGAACGATCAGACGCTCCTCGTACCGGCGGCTGAGCCAGACGAGCATTTCGATCAGCAGCGCTTTGATCGAGATCCGGTAACCGAGCGACTTGGAGTCGAATTCTCCGACGATGCGCTCCAGACGCTGCCGAATTTCCTGTCCTTCCAGTACGGACAGCTTCAGATGGGACTCGAATTCCAGCGACTGGCGAAAAAACGGCTCGACATAAAAAAAGTTGAAAAACGGCGTTACGTTTGATAGCGCTTGCAATTCGGAGGTCAAAAAGGACGGAAGAAAGATGACGTTGTACACGTCCAGCGGATCGTCGCCGATCACGTTGTAGTCGTGCGGGACAAATGGCGGAATGACGAAGATGTCGCCTTCGGATATCGGATACGCGGAGCCTTTGTACAGATGCTCGCCGCGCCCTTTGGCCACGTACACCAGCTCGATGAAGTCGTGATGATGGACTGTCTTCGGCCGCTGCGGCGACGTGGAGTACAGGAAGGCGCGAAATGGAAAATGCTCGCTTTCCAGACACAAGCTTTTGGAATACAGCACCATGGATATCCCTCCCGGTTCCATTCTAAAAGAAAGGCGAGTACAAGTTCAAGCCTAATGTGAACTAGAACTGCTTGCGATCGCTCTGGAACAGCGCTCGGTCATATCGAGGTCCGGTTCCTGCTCGAGGATCACATGAAATAGTAGCGGAAGCTAATTCGACCAATTTTTGCGGGGGAATCCCCAAGAATTCGCCGGCGGACGCGTGTAGGCTATAAGTATAGAGCATCCGGCGGCCGGCCGTCGGCGCTTTACTCACATTTATAAATAGGAAGAAGGGGCGAAACATGAAAGCGAGTTTCTGGGTCATAGGGGCGGCTGTGGCGGCGATGAGCGCCATGCTGATCGGCTGCTCGGGAACGTCCGGCACAAGCACCACAACGGCGGACACGGGCAAGAAGGGAGACGCGCAGACGGCAAAGCCGATGAGCACCGAACCGGTCACGATCCGGGTGAACAATTGGAATACGGCATTCCAGCAAGCGGAGTTTGACAAATACTTTGCCGAGCCGGTCCGCAAAAAATATCCGTTCATTACGCTCGAATATGTGGACTTTACGAAGGGTACGGCCAATACGCTGGAAAACTTGACGGCGACCGGGAACGCGCCCGATGTCGTCTTTACGGATCATCCGAATTTGGCCGGATTGCTCGAGTACGATTTTCCGCTCGATTTAAGCGCTTACATGGGCAAATTGGCCGTCGATCTGAAGCGGGTGGACGCCCAGGTGCTCGATGGGGGGAGAGCGATAGCGAAAAGCGGCGAGCTGCTGGCCCTCCCCGTCTATTCGGACCGGATGATGTGGTTTTATAACAAAGACTTGTTCGACAAATTCGGTCTTCCTTATCCGACCGACACCGTGACGTGGGATGAGGCGATAACGCTGTTCAAGCGGCTGTCCCGCACCGACGGCGGCATTCAGTATTCGGCTTTCCGCACGATCAATCTGCTGATGACTGGCAGCCAGTGGGGACTGTCGCTGTTCGATCCGAAGACGGACAGAGCTTCGTTCCAAACCGACGAATGGAAAAAATCGCTTTCCTTGCTGCAAGAAATCAATGCCATTCCGGGAAATACGAAGCTGACGAACGAAGATTTTTATCAGAAGCAGACGCTGGCGTCGGTTATGCAAAGCTTCAACATTATGGTCAATCTGCTGGACGGGGCGGAGCAGAAAGGGCAAAAAATCAACTGGGACGTTGCCTCGTTGCCGCAATCGAAGGAGAAGCCCGGCGTTGCCGGTTCGAACAAGCCTCTTTATTTCATGGTGTCGAAATCAAGCAAGCATAAGGAGCAGGCCATCGCGGCGATCGCGCATTTGATGTCCTCGAAGGAAGTTCAGACGCTCCTGTCGGAAAACGGGAAAATGCCCGTGCTGCTTGACAAGGACGCGCAGCAGGCGTTCGGCACGAAGCTCGGCATTTTGAAAGGCAGAAACACGGCTGCCGTGTACAAGCACAAGATGGCCGATCTGCCATATACGAACCGGTTCAACCGGGTTGTGCTTCTGGAGATGATCGCCGCCGGCAACAATGTGCTGAATGGTACGGCCGACATGAACACCGCCTTGCGCAATGCCGAGGAGAAGGCGAATAAAGCGATTGACGAGAAGCTGAAGAAGTAAAACGGTACACTCGATCAAGGAGGAATCGCCATGGAGGACGGGAAGAAGAAAGGTCGATATGCGGGGCATGAAGCCGAGAAGCGGCGCGGGCGCCAGGAAATGCAGGAATACGGGCAGGAACAGGAGCAAAGCGGGTCGAGCCGGATACCGGCCGCCGGTGCCGACGGCAAGGCCGGTCTGACCCGCCGCAAGCTGCTCGCTTCCGCAGGCATGGCTGGGGCTGCGGCGGCATTGTACGGCGCATTTACGGGACCGGTGAGCGGCGCTGTAGCGGGACCGGCAAGCGGCGTAGTTGCGGCGGCGGTATACGGAGGCTGCGGGACAGGCGGCTGTCTCAGGACGACGATAGCCGGGCTGAGGGCTTGTTCGAGTCCGACCGCCGATGCGGTCTATTTCATATCCGATCCGGGCCAGGAGGGCATGTTTATTTACGACCCGGCGGATACGGCCTCGCCCGACAATACGGGGACTATTCTCGTGTCCGCTTCGGGTGCCCGGTTCAAGCGCGTTTTCGATAAAGGCGAAGTGAACGTCAAGTGGTTCGGAGCGAAAGGGGACGGTATCACGGACGATTATTCCGCGATTCGTGCGGCTATCGACTCGTTCAAGGCAGGGACGCCGTTGACGATATTGACCGGAGCAGGGTCGAACGTGACCGTCGATGTATACACGGGAGGCGTCGTTTATTTCCCGGCCGGCCATTATTGCTTCGGCCAGACGATTTATATCAACGATATCAATAATATGAATTTTCGCGGAGCCGGCTCCCGGCACGGGCAGAACGCCACGAAGCCGACTTCCGCCATTCGCTATACGGGGAGCGGAGCGGCCGCGATTCATCTGCAGACGAACGGCGCGAGAAATTTTCAGGTCGACGATCTTTCTCTCGAGTATACGAACTCGTCTTTCACCGGCGATCTTGTTTTCATCGATCAGTGCGTTGCCGCCTGTTTTTACCGTTGCACGTTCGGAGATGCCTCCCTAAACGCCGCGCAGTCCGTGCGGACCGCCGCTTCATTGCTCAAAGCGACGCAAACCGAAAATGTGATCGTGGAGCGCTGCACGTTCAATAATGCGGTCAAGGGCATTCATGTGCCGCATCATCAGACGCTGCGCTGCAACGGGCTAAGCGTAAGCAGCTGCTTCTTCTACGATTTTACGGAGGGCGCGATCAAGTACGACAATGGCGGGAGCATCGGCCTCGTGCTGCTCGACAACTGCTTCGATCCGATTCGCATTCCGCCGCAGTACGCGATCGATATATACGCGGACGGCTATTTGATCGCGGGGAACCTGTTTGTCGGCGCGACCGATCAGCAGTCCCCGACCCAGCTCGGCGCCAAGCTGTTGGGCAGGGGGGTGTTCGAGGGCAACCGGATCAACTATATTTCGCCGGTAGGGTTACTAAGCTACGGCGGCTATGTTGAAATATCCGGCAATAACATACGCGCGGCGATCCCGATGCAAATCGTCGGGGGGATCGCGACCGGGAGTTCGAACGAGTTTACAGTAGCCGGACCGGGAGACCGGCATGTAGATATTGTGCCGTCCACGCTGCTGACCACTTCGGTACAGCTCGGACCGGATCGTTTCGCTTCCGCGTCGGCCGCCTACGCCTATCATGTAGGCGTGAACAACAAATTTGTCAGAGGAACGCTTCGTTATGACGAAAATTTCGACAGCTCCGCCCAAGGGATCAAGCTGGCGGGAGACAACATTCGGATCGAGCCCGCCGTCAACGCCTCGAACGCCATGACGGCAAGCGCCGGCCTGAGCGTCAAGAAGCTCGGGCAGACGTTCACGAATGCGGGCGCGGCCTCCGCCGTCACGCTGACATTGCCCGCGCCGGTTGCGGGGATGCGCTACGCATTTGTCAAATTGGCAAACCAGACCTTCACAGTCGCTGCCGCCTCCGGTACCGCCATCCGGCAGCTTTCCGGAACGGCCGTATCGTCGGCAGCCAATACGTCCAACGAATACGGCGCCACTCTGCAATTGACGGCAGTAGACTCTGCCAATTGGAGAATCGAATCTATGACCGGGACGTGGTCGTAGGGCGGTCGATGAGATGAGGAATCAACAGACCAGCCGATGCGGGCGCAGCCTGGATTGGAGCAGCCCCGTGTCTGCGGATTGAGGAGGATTGCGATGAAGGATAGAGACATTGTCGGAATATCACGCCGCAAGTTATTGACTTTTGCCGGCATGGCGGGAGCGGCGGCATTGTACGGTACTATGGCGGGGGCGGCCGGCGGTTCGGTCGCCCAGGTTACGGAATCGGTGTACGGGGACGGGGACTGCGGAACAGACTGCTGCGTCCCTGTCGCGGTCATTGACGATATGTCAAGCTTGCATGGCTGTATGGGTTCGGAAAGCAAGCAGCATTTGCTTGTTCGGGGTTATCATCCGGGCACAACGGTAGGAGGGGGGCGGCTGTTCTGGAACGCCGCGCTTCCTCGCACCGTGCACGATGGCGGCATTTATTTTTCCCCAACCGCGCCATGGACCGGCAATATTTCCGATTATATGGCTGGCGTAGGCGAAACGGAGCCCCTGAATTATGGCGTCTGGCAGCGGGAAATTCGAACGGCCTGCAGCCTTTACGATTGGGGAGGACAATTCGAGAGCGACTGCCGCGCTGCGATGAACGCCGCACTGGCATCGGATGTAGAAACGATCGTTGTTCCGGACCGGGTGACGTTGGGACAGCATGTATTCGATTGCGAGAGAAAAGTGATAATCGGCGGACGGGAAGTGGAGTTTGCCGGAGCAAACGCCGGTTATCGGCCAAGAAACTGCGACTATATCGAGTTTAAGGATTTTTCCGCGCTCCGCATGTCGATGAATGTTGAGGATCGGCATATTTTTGTAGGCCCGGCGGGCGGTGCGGCAATCGGCAAATTTGTCGTGCGGAACTGCTCTGGCAGCGGGGGAATCATTGGTGTGGCCGCAAGCTTCGAGAACGGCCGCTCCATCGGGCGTTGCGAAATTACGCATAACGATTTTTCCGATCTGCAGGGGGAGGTTGGAGGGCAGGGCTACGGGATTCAGTATGCAAACGAGAATCTTGACGGAACGGCGCTCATTGCCCATAACAAGGTAACAAGGGCGGGGCGGCATTCCTTTTACATCGCGCGTAATCCCGGAGGACTTGTGGAGTTGATCGGCAATATTGCCGTCGATCATCGTGAACATGCGACGGCGACCCGAAACAACTATCGTCCGGCGTTTTGCATCGCGCGCTCCAGCCATGTGATCGGTTTTGGGAATGTGGTGGATGGTTATCATGACGGCGCCTGGCTGATCGACTGGGAAAATGAACCTGTGGCGAACCCCTTGTTTTGCCGGGGCATTGCCATCTATGCCAGCACGATCAAAAATCCGCGCAATTTTTTAAACGGCATTTCGTTCGGAAATTTGTCGCCGTCGGCCGAAGCATTGCGGGATATTGCCTTTATCGGAGTGGATTATGTCTGTACGGGCGTGCCGGCGCCGCTGTTCGCTTTTAATTACGGTCACAATCTGTTAATCAGCCAGATCTCGGCCAGATTTGATCAGATGACCGGAGTTTTCCGGATGGGCATGCTGACGGGCAGGACGGAGGCGGATTCTTCCCATCATGTTGTGGAGCATGTCCGTGTACGGGTGACAAACAGCCCTGCCGCTATATTTGCCGTATTCCGAATTCAACTTGGCTCCAACACGCAGCAGATCAGAACCTGCATCAGACAGGTGGATTATGTATCCGATGCGGCCGTTAACAAAACGTTCGACGCCCAATTGCTCGTGAACAATCGGCGCATTGAACTTATGGGGTGCGAGGCTGACGGACTGGCCGAAGGCGTGCCGAGTCGGGCTTCCTTCCCTTCCATGCCCTGGAACGGTTTGATCGTCGAGGCTGCTGCGACCACGCCGGTCGGTACGGCAGTTCCGCACTATTTCGGTCAAGAGTGCTACCTGACCCATAACGGGACGTTTTGGAAAGCCAATGGGACGACGAGCGCGGATTGGGTTAAGCTCGGCTAAAGACAAACCGACTGCCGGTTGCTGCCATACCTATAATCAAAACGGCGAACAGCCGGTTGGGAGAGGCTTCGAATTAGTTGCGCAAAGAGCCTGTCGGAATAAGCCCCGACAGGCTGAGCTTTTCATGGAGCATCGGCGGGGAGCGTATTCGTCGGCAGAGCGCCTGGAAGGTGCTCGTGTCCGCCGATGCGAACGCGCTTGGCGAAAACTGCGGCGACGTATGGGACAGCGGCAACTAGAGACGGCTCGTCCATGACGCATATCATCGGATAAGATTTCCTCTATTTTCCCAAAAATTGAAAAAAACCAGAAATAGCGGAAATTTGATCCGCTATTTCTGGTTTTCCGGGCGAATTGCGTCAATAGCCGTCCGTCGTGCGGCCCATCTCGTCGGCCATCTCCACGCCCCGCTGCACTTGGGCCGAGCCCATCCGCGCAGCCGACGAGCCCGCCTTCGTCAAGCTCTCGGATACTTTGCGTCCGTACTCGGGATCGGCGTTAGTGAAATATTCGATCATTTTGTCGCGGATTACCGGCCGGCATACGAGAAGCGCGTCCGTCAAATTGGCGATCAGTTCGTCCCGCTCCCAGTCCTCGAAGCGGCGGTACGTTTCGCCGGCTTGCTTGAAGTCGTTGGCTCGTTCGATTTTGCGCCGTACGAGCTTGTCGTTATAGGCGGGCTCGTGTTCTTTGCCGGCCGGCTCGGCTTCGCGCAAGCCTCCGATCGAGGACGGCTCGTAGTTGACATGCGGATTTTGGTCCGGAGCCCGGTCGACGATGAAGGCCATCTGCCCGTCGCGCTGGTTGGTCGCCACATGTTTTTTCGGAGCGTTGACCGGCAATTGCAAATAGTTCGTTCCGACCCGATGCCGCTGCGTATCCGAATAGGAGAAGGTCCGGCCTTGCAGCAGCTTGTCGTCGGAGAAGTCGAGGCCGTCGACTAGCACTCCGGTGCCGAAGGCCGCTTGCTCCACTTCGGCGAAGTAGTTTTCCGGATTACGGTTCAGCACCATTTTGCCTACAGGCAGGAAAGGAAACTGCTCGGCATCCCACAGCTTGGTCGGGTCGAGCGGGTCGAAGTCGAGCTCGGGATGCTCGTCGTCGCTCATGATCTGCACGCACAGCTCCCACTCCGGATAGTCGCCGCGTTCGATCGCCTCGTACAGGTCCTGCGTCGCATGGCTGTAGTTTTTGCCTTGAATTTCTTCCGCTTCCTTCTGCGTCAAGTTGCGGATCGGAGCTTTCAACGGCTCCCAGTGGTATTTGACGATAACGGCTTTGCCGTCCGCGTTGACCCATTTGTACGTATTGACGCCGGAGCCCTGCATCTGCCTGTAATTGGCCGGAATGCCCCACGGGGAGAACACGAACGTGACCATATGGGTCGCCTCCGGGGAGTTGGACAAGAAGTCGAACATTCTTTCCGGATCGCTTATGTTCGTCACGGGATCGGGCTTGAACGAGTGCACCATATCGGGAAATTTCAGCGGGTCGCGGATGAAAAAGATTTTCAGGTTGTTGCCGACCAAGTCCCAATTGCCGTCTTCGGTATAAAATTTTACGGCAAAGCCGCGCGGGTCCCGCAGCGTCTCCGGCGAGTGGGCGCCGTGCACGACGGTGGAGAAACGGACGAACACGGGCGTCCGCTTGCCCGCTTCCTGAAACAGCTTGGCCCGGGTATAAGCGGCGACCGGCTCATTCCCCGCTTTGCCGTAAGCTTCGAAGTAGCCGTATGCGCCGGCTCCGCGCGCATGTACGACTCGCTCGGGAATGCGTTCTCGGTCGAAATGCGAGATTTTCTCGATAAAATGATAATTTTCCAATGTGGACGGCCCGCGGCTTCCGACCGTGCGGATATTCTGATTGTCCGAGATCGGGTGTCCTTGACGGTCGGTCAGCGTCATCGCGCCTTCGCCCGTCCCCGTCCGGGGATCGGCGGCACCTCCCGCACCGGCGGCGGTTGTTTCGTGCGTATAGTCCGAGTTCATGCGATCGATCGTCCTCCTGGGCAGTTTTTGCGAACAAATCCATTTTTTGCCCGGACGGATTGGAATATGCATCGGACCTGCGAATTACATGTGCTTTCAGGGCAATAGCTCAAGCAGACGCTGAGCGGCCGCGGACAGCGGAACGTCGCGGAGCGTGACGAGGCCGACGTAACGGGGCGGCAGGGCGGGCTCGAGCGGCAATTCGCGCAGTGTCCCGTCGGCCAGCTCGCCGGCGATGAATTCGCGAATGACGCATCCGACGCCAAGGCCGATTCGCGCAAACTGGACGATCAGCTCGATGCTGCCGAGTTCGATTTCCGGCCGGAGGCGGACGCCTTGCCGCTCGGCGAATTCGTCCGCGTAACGACGGATGCTGCTCCCCCGCTCGAGCATGAGCAGCGGCAGCGCGGCCAGCTGTTGCCACGATAAGGGATGCTCCGTTGCAGCGGGGTGGTCATGTCCCGCGACGAAGCAGTCTTGCAGCGAGATGCTTTCACGGATGTGCAGCTGCCGGTCTTCGATAGGCAAATTGACGATGCCGAAATCGATTCTCCCTTCCTTCAGCAGCGCGATCGTTTCCCGAGTCGTCCGGTTCGTCACTTGAATTTTGACGTTCGGGTGCTCCTTGTGGAACGATTCCAAATACGGCAGCAAGTAGTAGCGGCACAACGTGTCGCCGGCGCCGATCTTCACTTCTCCGGCCATCAGCATGCGCATCTCGGCGATTTTCTTCTCTCCGTTCTCGAGAAAATGATGCGCCTGGGAGACGAACTTCAGCAGCACCTCGCCTTCGGCGGTCAGCTTGACGCCGCGAGACGTCCGGAAGAACAGAGCGCCCCCGAGACGGAATTCCAGCTGTTTGATGGCATGGCTCACGGCGGGCTGCGTGATGAACATGCGCTCCGCCGCTTTGGAGAAGCTGCCGGTTTGGGCTACCTCGTAAAATGCCCGGTACCATTCCATATTTTCAATCATGGCGAACATCCTTTGTATGGTAGTAAATGAGCCGTGACGGCAACGATGAGGAACAATAAGTTCCGTTATTGCACGAAAGACGCTCCGTGAACGGGGATAAAGGAACGATTATTTCCTTTATTGTCTGTGACGGGGCCGTTTCCGCTCGTTTTTTTGCGAATAAAGGAACTAAGACTTCCTCTTGTCATCCTGTTCATAGGTTCAATAGAGAATAGAGGAACTAAAAGTTCCTTGCCCGCGAAATAGCAAAATCCGGATTTCCGCTAATGTAACGTTAACGCGTCGCGAAGTAGCTTGATATTCATTTAACTAATATCAGCTATCAATACTATTCATTTTATTTATGGATTTGCCTTTATTATAATCGGATTGAAAGGAAGATGACAAGAACGAAAGGGGCAATGACAAATGCCGGTAACGGCTGTCGTGGGCGCGAATTGGGGAGACGAGGGAAAAGGCAAAATAACGGACGCTTTGGCGGGAACGTCGAATATAGTCGTCCGGTTTCAAGGCGGCAGCAATGCGGGCCATACGATCATTAACGAAAAAGGCAAGTTTGCGCTGAGCTTGCTCCCGTCGGGCGTATGCCGTCCCGGAACGATCAACGTGATCGGACCGGGCGTGGCGTTTCACCCGGGCGATTTTTTCGCGGAGCTGGACAATTTGATCGAAAGGGGCATCCCTGCCCCGGAGTTGAGGGTGTCCGATCGGGCTCAGCTCGTAACGCCTTACCATCGCCTGTTCGACGCGCTGGAGGAAGAGCGGCTCGGCGACAGGCAGTTCGGATCGACGAAGAAAGGAATTGCACCGTTTTATGCGGATAAATATTTGAAGCTGGGCGTTCAGGTCGCCGATTTGTTCGACGAGCGCCGGCTGCTGGCGCGGCTGGAAACGGCGCTCGAAGCGAAAAACGTGCTGCTGCGGCAATTGTATGGCAAGTCGGAGCTTGATGCGGCGTCTGTGGCGGAGCAGCTGCTCCGTGATGCGGAGCGGTTAAAGCCTTACGTATGCGATACGACGGAGCTGCTGCAGTCGGCTTGGAAGCGCGGCGAGTCGATACTGGTGGAAGGTCAGCTGGGGGCGCTCCGCGACCCGGATCACGGCATATATCCATTCTCCACGTCCTCCTCGACATTGGCCGGTTTCGCTTCGGTCGGAGCGGGCTTGCCCCCCTATGCGATCGATCGCGTCGTCGCCGTGACGAAGGCGTATTCGAGCTGTGTCGGGACCGGTCCGTTCGTGACCGAGCTGCACGGCGCGGAAGCGGAGGAGCTGCGCAAACGGGGCGGGGACGCGGGCGAGTACGGAGTAGTGACCAAGCGGCCGCGCCGGGTCGGATGGTTCGACGCGGTAGCGACCCGATACGGCTGCATGGTGCAAGGGGCGACCGAGGTTGCGCTGACGAATCTCGACGTGCTCGGCTATTTGGATGAAATTCCGCTGTGCGTCCAATACCGGACGGAAAGCGGAACGACCGGCTCCTTTCCGGTCAATGCGCAGCTGGAAACGGCGCAGCCGGTGCTGGAGAAGATGCCGGGCTGGCGAACGGCGATATCGGACGTGCGCTCGTTCGACAAGCTCCCCCGTGAAGCGCAAGCCTATGTGCTGCGGATCGAGGAATTGATCGGCGTACCGGTGCGCCGGGTATCTGTCGGACCTCACCGGGATCAGATGTTCGAGCGGTGAGCTGGGGGTGCCGGGAAGCGGGCTGCTGCGGCTTGGCGCCGGAGGATGCGGCCGTGATCGGCGACCTTTGGGACGTTGACATCGCGGGGGCTCGCCATGCGGGAATTCGCGCGATCTGGTTAAACCGCCGGAACGACCCGATTCCGGACCCGACGCTTGCCGAGGTTATTACTGAACCGTTGGCGGCGTGGCCTCTGCTTTTTCCCGGTTTATGCGCTATCGGCCGGTAGCAGTTGTATGAGAATGACCGTCCCTTTTTGCAAGGGGACGGTCTTTTTGCTGCTCAAGCATATATGGGTATCTCGTTGACATGGATAACAGTCTTTACAAGCTCGTATTTGCCGCTTTCCGCGTCCACATTCGCAATTCACGCATCCTCCAAGGGCAAGCTGCACAAGTGGAACGCTCTTCAAAGTCGAGTCCCGCTGTTCGTTTAATAGTATCCTTAGGTGTATAAATAAACGAATGATCAGATTGATTAAAGCTTATTAAATATGGATTGACAATAATTTCGGCCGTACTTATACTTTTTGTATACCAAAGGATACCAATACACAATCGCGTCATGAACTCATTTAGCCCGAAAGGAGGTGGCCGGCGTTAACGAGACGCGTGATCGCACGACCGGATAGCTGTCGGCAGGCAGCCTTCGGTTCAGACGATTCACCGCGTTCATGCTGTGGAATACATGGATATTCGTACGAATATCCGGACAGAACGCTTAACTAGCGTTAGCTCTCATTTCTTACATCGGAGGATTCGGGTATGGGGACTTTAGTAGACCTGGGAACGGCGCTCACATTGGTGATCAACAACGGAAGCGAGATCGGCCGTGACCAGAGGGGCAACGTTGTGATCTATACCGTTATTAAAGGAGGGAACGACAGCGCGGCATTTGCAGTAGTCGACGCACTAAGCGCGGAAGTATTGACGTCGATCGATATGCCCGGGGTCAGCGGGTCTTGGGGGTTAAAGGCGGCGAGTGACGGATCGGTGTATATGGGAACATACGGAAACGGCCGGATGTACCGGTACGTGCCGGGCAGTGACCGCATCGAGGATTTGGGCCGGCTCGGCGAAGAGACGTTCGTCTATTACTTGACGGAAGGCAAAGACGGCATTCTTTATACGGGGACGTATCCGAATGCAACCCTATTCGCCTATGATCCGGCCGCGAAGCAAATTCGCAATCTGGGGCGGGTGCACCCGACGGAGAAGTATCTCGATTCCCTCGTCTACGATCCGATCCGGAATGTGCTCTATGCGGGTTTGGGCAGACAAACGGCCAGATTGTTCCGCATCGATCCCGCCACCGGAGAGCGGGAGGAGCTGCTCGCCAAGCTGCTTCCGGACGACTATGCCCGCTACCAATCGGTATTTTGCATGGGCTACGGGCTCGGAAAGCTGTTTATCCGGCTGAGCAAACCCGATCATCTGCTTATTATCGATACGGCGACGGAAACGGTCGAGTATTATGATCCGGGCGGCGGCCTCGGACTCGGCTGCAAGACGGTGGCGGTCATGCCGGGAGACGACGAGCATATTTATTTCGGCGGTAAAATGCTGCGTTCGTACAACGTGAAAACCCGGACGTTTGCCGACAAGTTCCCCGCCGATCCCGTGAAAGCGCTTCATTATCAGGATGCGAAATTTATGGAGCTGCATCATTCGCAATGGCCCGGCTATACGATGGTTTCCGCAGCAGAGGGCGGACGGATTATGCTGTTCAATAAGGACACGGGACGAACGGCCGAGTCGCGCTTCCGTCATAACGGGACTCCGGTTCAGGTTCGCAGCTTGTGCGCCGCGGCGGACGGCCGTGTGTACACCGGCGGATATATGATGGGCTTCTCTTCTTACAGCGACGTTGACGGTACGTTCTCCGAAACGCATGAATTCGGCCAAGCCGAATCGATCGCCGACTTCGGAGGGAAAGTATACGCCGGGATATACGGCAATGCCGGGCTATACGAGTACGATCCCGCCAAGCCTTGGGGGGGCGGCAACCCGCGCAAGCTATGGGATTTGATGAAGGAGGGTCAGGACCGGCCGTTCGCGATCGTCGGCGCGGAGCGGCTGAACAAGCTGTTTATCGGTACCGTGCCCGATACGCATTCGCTTCAAGGGGCGCTGGCGGTATATGACTTAACGACAACGGAGCTGCAAGTTTACAAAAATATCGTCCATAACCAAGGAGTCGTCTCTCTTCTGTACAAAGACGGCCTTCTATACGGCGGTACGACGATATACGGAGGTTTGGGCACGAGCGGTCCGACGGAGACCGCGGGCAAGCTGTTCGTCTTCGATCCGGCAACCGGCGAGAAAGTGTTTGAACTTGCTCCGGCCGCGGGCTGCGGAACCGTAAGCGGTTTAATCGACGGTCCGGACGGCTTGATTTGGGGGATTGCGGAAGATTGCGTGTTCCAATTCGACCCCGGGTCCCGGAAAATCGTGTACTGCGAATCCAAGCTTCTGCGTAACGAAAAGAGAGAGACGGTATGGGCCGACGCCTCGCTCGCGATCGGCAAAGACGGCAACGTATACGGAACGAATGTGGCCAGGCAGTTTTTCATGATCCGCCCGGCTACGATGGAGCTGACAAAGCTGGGGAACGGGCTGCGCTATTTAACCGCTGACGTTAACGGCACCATGTATATGTCCGATGAAACGAATTTGTGGAAATATACGCCGGAATGAAGGAGTGAGCAACCTATGGCGGCAATTCGGAGCAGGTACGGCAAAAGCGCGAGTCGGTTGGCCATCCTGTTGACGATGGTGTTGGCATTCTTGACGGTTCTGAATGTTTCCTATCCGGGCATTGTCCGATCCAACGGAAGTTTACTGGCAAACAGAGGCTTCGAACAACCGCTTGGACCGGCAGGAATACCCGGATGGACGCCGTATATCGGTACGGAAGCGTCTCTGTCGAGCGCGATCCGGTTCGAAGGCAATTATTCATTGCGAATCCAGGATACTTGGAGCGACAAGGGCGGCGGCGTATACAGCGATAAAATACCCGCGCTGCCGGGGGAAATATTCCGGGCCACGGTAAATGTCAATGTAGTGACCGGCGGCGGACAGCTGTATCTGGAATATTTGGATGCGGCGGGCGCAAGAATCGGCAGAGACGGCATGTACACCCCGGTGACGAACGGAGCTTGGTATACGCTGCAGACGGATGGCACGACACCGGAGAGGACGGCGTATATCCGCGTGAATATGATTTGCGGAACGAGCGAGCTGTGCGACGCATATTACGATCAAGTCGAGCTTGTCCGGAGAGACTCGAGCTTTCGCAGCAAGTTCGGCAGTCCCGTCGTCATTCCGGATGCCGTTCCTCTGCAGCTCGGTCAGGCCGCCGCTATCGGAATGACCGCGGAAGGCCGCATGGAGACGTACTTTTATTCCAACGGCTCGCCCGGCACGTTTTATGCGCTCGATGCATGGACCGGGGAGAAGTTGTTTTCCAAGCAAGTTCAAGGAACGAACATCGTCTGGGCCATGACGATCGGCAGCGACCGTAACGTTTATTTCGCCAGCTCCAACAACGGCCGGTTGTACAAATACGATCCGGCAGCGAAAGCATTGACCGATCTCGGCGTCAATCCGTCGGGCAAATTCGTCTGGTCGCTGCAGCCTTCTCCGGACGGCAGCTTCTTGTACGGCGCTACTTATCCGGGAGGCAAAGTATTCGAATACGCCGTCGGCACGGGCGCGATTCGCGATTTGGGCAATATGAAGCAAGGGAAAGAGTACGCCGAAGGGGTAGGCGTGACGGATCGGTACTTGTATGTAGGCGTAGGTCCTTATACAGGCACCGAGACGAGGATGCTCGTCCGATATGACCGTCAGACGGGTGAGAAGACCGAAATTCCGACGACGAGCAAAGGGACTTTCATTCAGGATACCCGAATATACGGCGGCAAATTGTTCGTGGAAAGCAGCAGATTCGCATTCGTCCTCGATGAAGCGACCCATCGGACAATTGGCGGTTTCCCGTACAGCGGGGAAGTATCGCCCCCGTACCCTCTCGACAGCCGGTATTTGTATTACAAATACACGGATAAAATGTACCGCTACGATCTCGTTACGGATACGCGCACGGAGACGGCGACTTTGCCCGATTATATGCAGGATTCGGATATTAAAGCGTTCGCTTGGGGAGTTCCCGAGACGGGGCCTTTCGCGGGGCAAACGGTGCTGCTCGGCATTACGCTCGACGGCGAATATTTCATATACGAGCCTCGGAGCGGGCTGGTTGAAACGCCTAAGCTGGATATGTCGGCTCAAGGGGTTACGATCCAGTCGATGAGCTACGGACCGGACGGCAGCTTGTACGCAGGCGGCTATCATAAAGGGTTGTCCGTGTACGACACGGTATACCGGCGCTTCGACGTGCAGGAGCAGGGGCTGCATCAAGTGGAAGGCGTCGGCTATTTGAACGGCAAAGTATATTTCGGCGTGTACGCCGGAGCGCGCATCTACGAGTATAACCCGGAGCTGCCATGGAGCATCGGCGGCAGCGCCGCCGCGAACCCGCGTCTTGTGCGCACCGTTGCCGGGCAAGATCGTCCGTTCATCTTCGAGCCGGGCGGCAATAAGCTGTTTATCGGTACGATTCCGGCATACGGCAAGCTCGGCGGAACGTTGACCGTATACGACGGCGGCACCCAGTCGTGGAAGGAATATGATCATAGCCGGGTTGTTCCGAACCAAAGCATCGTCGGTCTTGCGTACAAGGACGGCAAACTTTACGGCAGTACTTCCATATTCGGAGGACTCGGAATCGATCCGACGGAAGCCGCCGCGAAAGTATTCGTATGGGATGTGGCGGGCGAGAGGAAACTGATCGACAAGACGCTGTCCATACCGGGAATAGCGAGCCCGATCGTCATCGGCGATTTGGAGTTCGGCCCTGACGGCTTGTTATGGGGAGCCAGCGTCGGCACGATATTCGCCCTCGATCCGGTTACGCTCGATGTCGTCAAAAGCCGGGTGATCTACAATATCGCTCCCGACAAAAGCCAGTGGCGCCCGATCTACTTATATTTCGGCGCGGACGGACTGCTGTATACGAATGTCGGCTTGACCGTAACGGTGATCGATCCGCAGACGCTCGATTACGAGCAACTGGCCAAATCTACGACGCTGCTGTCGATGGATCGCGAAGGAAGCTTGTATTACGCATCCGACTTGAAAAATATCGGATATTTGCCGATCCGGCTTGGAGAAGTCGCTGCCGAAGCCGGTGACGGCGTTGTCGAATGGGGAGCGAGCAGAACGGTTCGGCTGACGGCAACCTGGATGAGCGGCCGCCCCGTCGATTTGGCGGAAGCCGAGACGCGATGGGTCGTAAGCGATCCGAGTGTCACGAGAGTCGTCTACGGCAAGCTGGAGGGACTTACTCCTGGCAGAGCGACGGTGTATCCGGAAGTAACGGTACGGGGTCAAACCGTACGGGGCAACACGCTGGAAATCGTCGTGCAGGCGTCGGTGGATAAATTGGAAGACGAGCTCGAGAAGCTGCATGATCGCGGAGTCGTATCGCAGCCGTTGTATGTACAGCTGAGAAACGACTTGCGCCAAGCCGACCATTTCGCGGATAGCGGGAAGATGGAGAAGGCAGGCGAGTTTATGCGCAGATTCAAGGAGCTTGTGGAACAGGCCGGTTTAACGGGAACGGCTTGGACGGAAGCGAAGCGGATATTGCTTGCGGCATCGAACGATTTGCTGGAACGCTGGAAGTAAGGGCAAACGCGGTGACGGGAAAGGCTTGCAGGATGCGACAGACGCATCCTGCAAGCCTTTTGTGTTCCATCATGATCGCGCGTCATTGCCGGCGGAAAACTTCGCCGCAAGCTTCTCCAGTATCGGCTCCAGCTCTTCCAGCCGGGACCAATACAGCTTCAGATCCTGGCCCATTTGGAGCAAGTAGTCGGTAGGCAGCCCGAGAGTAGAGGCAAAGCGGAAGGTCGGGATAATATCGCGGTACATGTGAAATCGGTAGGGACGGTTCGCAACGCATTCGCCTTCTCCTACCCATTCCGCCGCGCGTTTCAGGCTTGGAATGCTGAGCGTATTCAAGCGGATGAACATCTGGTTCCGATGCGACAATAAATAATCGATGAACAGCTTGGCTGCATGCTTTTTGTCGGAGCGGGCGTGCATGGCGAGCGCGATGGCGCCGAGCAGCGTCCTCGATTCGCGATAATGCGGCAGCGGCGCGATGTCGTAGACGAACGGGGCGCTGCGGAAATCGTTCAAACTGTCGTACGTACACAAGATCATCGATACTTTCCGGTTCAAAAACAAAGCATGGGCATCGCTGTCGTTCTCCGACAAGAAGACCGGAAAAAGCTGCGGATCGCGAACAAGATCCCTGCAAACGGACAGTGCTTCTTTCAGCTTCGGATCGTTCAGGACGTAGCCGCCTTCCCCGTCCTTGCGGAAGACGATGTCGTTCTGCAACAAGAAGATCGGCCATCGGTTGCCGGAAGGAAGATGGAAGTAGAAGCCGAAACGGTCGCTGCCGTTGGACAACGCCCTTCCTGTCGCGCGCAAATCTTCCCAGGTCCAGCTGCTGTCCGGCTCGGGCAAATGTTGTTCCAGAAAGTGCTCCTTGTTGTAGCAAAGGATGACTGGAGTGAAGACGAGAGGCAGCGCATACAGCTTGCCATCCGTACGGAACGGCTGCGCAAGAAATGGATAGAGGCCGTCGTTCGGCGCAAGAGGCTCAAGCGGACATGACTCTTGTTCCGGAGCGGCAAAATATTCGAAGTCATGTGCGTTTATCGTAACGACGTCCAGATTGTCGGTCCGAAGCCGTTCCGCATTGAACGCCGGATCGTACCGGTGAGAGACGGGAACCGCTTGAACGCGTATGTTCGGATACTGCTGCTGGAAGGCGTCGATCATGTCGAGCAAGTTGATTTCACGCACCATTTTCGGGTAATAGCCGAACTTCAATACGACGGTTTCGTGATGGACCGATCCGATAATACGCGCGCCGATCCTCGGGACTTTCTCGATATAGCCTTCGTCCACGAGCACCTCCAGTCCTTTGCGGACCGTTTTTTTGCTTAGCTGAAACTGTTCGCACAGCGTCAGTTCGGGAGGAAGGTAATCGCCGACGCTTCTTGCGCCCGTTATGATTTCATCTCTTAATGTTCCGATCATATGCTCCAGTCTTGTTCTGGCGCCGGACCGTTTCGAGCTCGAACTCACCATGATCACTCCGCAATGTAAGTCACCGATAGATTTTGTGGCTAATTATACCTGATACGCAACCGGTTGTCATGCCGGCCGACGGGGTTTCTCTGCTTGCTGCCGGGATCTTTTCGTTTTCTGGAACTTTTCAACCACGAAATCGTAAGGAGATGATACAATCGTCAAAGGTGCAATTTACCAAAAAGGGGGAGCATTACTTGGCACACAAG
The DNA here is from genome assembly GCF_005938385.1 of Paenibacillus mesophilus. Lineage (GTDB taxonomy): Bacteria > Bacillota > Bacilli > Paenibacillales > NBRC-103111 > Paenibacillus_AB > Paenibacillus_AB mesophilus. The sequence goes on along the minus strand of NZ_VCRA01000001.1, from coordinate 296,577 downwards.
GCAGGAAAGGTATTTTCCTATATACTACTCGGTCTCATCGCTACCGTGGGGGTATCGTCACTTGTTTCATCGCGTGAGAACATGGCTGTAAGCATTTTTACAACGTTATGTCTGTTGTGTATAGCAATGCTGATTTTAGGCTTAATAAGCCCGTCAATCATACCGGGTAAGTTCAGGTCAAGAGCAAAAGTCACTGCTATTTATTTGACGGGCAGCATCCTCTTTTTTGTTGCCGTAGGAATGGTTTCAAATACGACAATCAGTACAGAGGTTGGAAATCAACCTAAACCGGTTGTGGAGAATAAGCCGACAATCAATAAAAAAGAATTCAATAAAATAAAGACAGGAATGACGTATGACCAAGTTAAAGAAATGATCGGCAGCGATGGAGAGGTAATGTCTGAAGTAGGGGTGAAAGGGGAAAAGGATCATACAATTGTTTACAAGTGGAAAGGAGTAGGGGCTATCGGAGCAAACGCGACAATGACATTCCAAAACGGTGTACTCCAAGCTAAAGCGCAAATCGGATTAAACTGACTCGAAATCCTCCCGAAAGGAGGATTTTTCTAATTGCACTTTTTCGACTGTTCGATTTATAACGAGAACAAATGTTTGTGCGGACGGAACAGGATATACGTTTACGTGGCGACAAAGCGAGAATCCGGTCCGCGTCCCGCCTTGCTATACCCGGTGAGAACTGCGATAGCGCGAAGGGCTCATATCCATCTCCTTGGAGAACACCCGACTTAAATAAAACGCGTTCTGATAGCCGCACTGCTCGGCGATTTTCTCCAGTGGCTCCTCGGTATCGGTCAGCATCTGCTTAGCTTTCTGCATGCGGAGTTGCGTCAAATATTTAACCGGAGAGATGCCCATTTCCTTTTGGAATTTGCGGGTAAACTGCGACTGGCTCAAGCCGGCGCGGGCGGCGGCGCGCTGCATGGAGACGTCTCCGAACGCTTGCCCGTCGATGTATCGCAATGCTTCCAATATACCGGCGTCCTGCGGCGCCGATTCTTTTCTCCGGGCGGCGCACTCTTCGATGTATTGGTACAGGATATCGTTCAGCAAATGCTCTGCATAGGTGCGGGACACGTTCAGCCGAGATTCTCTCAAACAGGCCAATGTATGCAGAAGACGGGAGGAGTTTCGGAACGTCAGCTTGCCCGTATATGGAAAATCCGTCGGTTCTTTACCCGAGAATGCCTGCAAATGGAAATGCGCGAAGTGGAAAATGAGCGGAGACAACGCTTTTCGGCGCAGCACTTGTCCCGGCGGACAAAGGACGGCTTCCCCGACCCGCACTTCTCCCGACTGATCCCCGATCTCATAATGGAACCGTCCTTCTTCACATACGAGCAGCGCCCATCCGACGTATACTTCTTCCGCGAGCTTGAAGGTAGCCCGCTCTTTGGAATAATAATGCACGAGCAAGCCCGTGCTCACCTCTCCTATCGTCTCGATCCCCGCCGCCTCCCGCCTTAATAACAAAAAAGTATATGTAGAACGATAAACGAATGCATGTCATTTGTAAATAGAAAGATGTACGATACATACAGAACAACATCAAACATAACAAAAAAGTGGAGGTTGAAATCGGATGGACGCGATTTTATCGTATGAGCAGTTGGAGAGCTACAACCGGAAAGGGTACATGGTAGTGAAAGGAGCTTTCACCAAGCAGGAGGCTGCGGTATGGCAGGCGGAATGCGACAGGCTGCTCAGCCTAGACGACGACATCGTCAATCCGCTTAATGTGCGAGTTGGTTTCCGCCAACTAAACGGGGGGACTCGGTGGAGAAATTCGACCCGCTCGTCGACATTTCTCCGGTATTTGCCGCACTGGTCTGGGACGAAAGCATATTGTCTCCATTGCGCGACATTTATCTCGACGAGCCGCTTCTGTTCAAAGATAAACTCATCTTCAAGCTGCCCGGCATGAGCGGGTATACGATGCACCAAGACGGTGCAAAAAAAGCGTTTACGTCGTGAGTGCTAATAAACGCAACTAAGCATCTCTATGCAAGGACGATCAGTACAACTCGTTCCCGAGTATCGACCAAGAATATAAGCTACCGCTAAAACACGAATGAACTTCATCGAGAAGGCTTCGATCAGAAGCTTTTCTTAATAACCGGGGGTCTCATCCAATATGAAAAGCAAAACAATCGGTTTGACGGCGCTGATCGCCGCGACTTCAATCCTCGTCTCCGCCTGCAAAACGGAGAAGCCGACCATCCTGTCGGACGACAAATGGAAAACCGTTTACAATCAGCTGATCGCGATCAAAAAAACGACGGACAACAAAAATTTGGATGCGAACAACTTCGTGAAGGACCGGAATTGGAAGGAAATACCGACTTGAACACCGCTTTCCGGCAAATAGACGAAGAAATGAACAAAATGATCGCCGCAGAAAAGGCGAAATAAGCTGCAATGACGATCGGACGGCTTGAACCGGGGGCAACTCGCGGTTCGGGCTGTTTTTGTTGACAGGACGCTCCTGGTATGCGAAATAAGAGTTGTTTGCAGCTCGTAACCGTCTATCGTTGGGCGGGACCGTTGCCCTACCTTACGGCTGCCGATCATCCGGCGGCGGATGCGGGGATAAGCGGCACGGCTATAAAAAGGCGGGGAGAAACATACGTTCCGTTATAAGCTGTTCCTGTATAAAGACAACATCCGAAGAAAGATGTCCGTTCAGCTTGTTGTTGCATATGGTGATCCTCCAGTACACTTGTTGTAACGTACTCGCGAAAGAGACCAATCCAACTTCGTGAAACAGCGATAGAAACCGAAAACGTCCGCGAGTACTGCAAAACGAGGAGGTGACGAATCATCGTCCATTGCTGCATCAGGTGCTGCTCTGCGTATTATTTCCACTTAGTTCCATGCGGTATTCCGAGGGGGTCATGCCGGTCTTTTGTAGAAACAGGTGGCAGAAGTATTGAGTCGAGGAATAGCCGACATCGCCGGCGATACGCTCAATAGACAGCCTGCTCGTGCGCAGCAAATCTTTGGCTACTTCCACCCGTGTGTTCATGAGCTTATGCTTGAATTTTGTATTGAAATGTTTCTTAAGCAGCCGGTGCGTTTGCTTCGTACTCAAGTTCAGCGTATCGGCCAACATCTCGAGTGTCAAATTTTTATGGCAATTGATAAAAAACGCATCGATAAGACACGACCACTGATCGTACTTGACTTTGCGCGGCATCGTAGACGCTCGATTCGTCTGATGTTCCAGCTGAATGCCTCTCACCAATTCGATGATCATCTGGGCAAACAGGCTGAGTACTTTCGCATAGGAGCCTACCGAGGGCGTCTCAATTTCCGATCGTACATCGGCCAGCAGGCGGAAAATAGCGCGATTCCGGGTTGAATCGGTCAGTTGGCAGTAAGTCAGCCGGGACAGCGCAGCCTTGATCTGATCCGCTTCCTCCTGCGGAAAGCCGGGATCAAGTGTCGGACTGTCCTGAAAAGTGAAGCGAATCGTAGAGCGCTCCCCGGGAAGGACGGGGTCCGGCTCGAACGAATGAAAGATGTGTTGCCCGATAATATGGATGGAACCGGTTTCAAGATGCTGCTCGCGATCTTCCATGACGAGCGTCCCGGTGCCGGAATCGATGAATTGCAGCTCGATCGCCGCATGGTTATGTTTCTTGTTGCGGACGATCTTCATCGGGTAAATGTTGCTGTCGAGCAACATATCGAACAGCAGCGAGCCGAAACGGACTTTAATGTCCAACTGATCCCAGGCGACAGAAGCGGTTCGAATTTGCGAATTCGTCAAGAGGTTCCCTCCTATACGATCAAGTTCGCATGTAAATTTTCCTCATTGTACCACAGGAATTCACCAGATTGTCAACAGCCGGATTCGCGTCGCTTGCCCACTATTCTCATGAAAGGAATGGTTGAAGTGAGGAAACAGAAACAAGCAAAAATCAAAACGTACAAACCTTGGATGTATGGCGCCGTCACGCTTGCGTGTATCGCTTTCGCAGCGGGCTGCAGCGGCAAAGGATCGACAACGGATTCGGGGAACGGCGAAGGAGGAGCGGGAAAAGTCTCTGTGGTCGAGCAAAAGTCGGAACCGGCAGAGCTTGTGTTTTATTCCCAGAACGGGTCGTCGGAGGCCTTTTTCAACGAAGTTTACGGCGACAAAATCAGAAAAAAATTTCCGCAATATACGATCAAGTACATTCAGCGGACGGGTCCAGGAACATTGCTTGCGGATATGATCTCCAGTAAAACCCATTTTGATTTCTACTTCAATTCCGTCTATGGATTTTTGTACGAAGTGCTGCCCGTTGAAATTCAGTACGATATGACTGATTTGGCCAAAAAGCACAACGTCGATTTGAGCAGACTCGAATCGGCGACGATTGACGGGTTCAGAAACGATGTGGGCGGCAAGCTGTTTGCACTACCGATTCATCAGGACGTTATGGTTACGCTGTATCACAAAGACCTATTCGATAAATTTGGTATTCCTTATTTGAAAGACGGAATGACGTGGGACGATCTGTATGCAGCATCGAAACGGATTACGAGAAACGAGGGGGGCGTAAACTATGTCGGGTACGCGCCAATGGTCGATTATATAGTGCGGATGAACCCCTACTCGATTCCGAACCTCGACAAAGACACGTTGAAGCCGACGATCAATACGGATGCAAGATGGAAAACATTTTTCGAAAAGCTTATCGTTCCGCCGGGCGAGACGGCCGGAGCAGCCCGAGGGGAACTGCCCAAGGATGCCGGACAAGTTCTAGAGAAGTTTATTGCCGGGCAACAAGCGATGGTCGTCTATATTCCGCAGGTCGTCAAAAGCTGGGCGGACCGTTTTCAAAAAGTCAACTTCGATTTCGTCTCCGCCCCGACGCTAACCGAGCGAAAAGGAGTAGGATCGATGCCGTATCCGGTTTATCTCGGAATTACGCAGATGGCCAAAAATAAAGATGCGGCGATGGAAGTGCTGAAATATTTAATCTCGGACGAAGCGCAAACCGATTTGGCGAAAAAAGGGCTAATGCCGGTCGTGAAAAGCGAGAGCGTCAAGAAGGCTTACGGAACGGACACCGGGTTTAACAAGCTCAACTGGGGCGCGGCGTTCTATAACCAAATTGCGCCGGTTCCGTATAAAGGCCCGATGGACGGGATGGTAGGGGACATCTACCGTAAGTATGCCTACGAGGTCATGTTCGGCACGACCGATATGAACACGGCGCTTCGCAAGGCGGAAGAAGAAACGATCAAGCAAGTGGAAGCTTTCCGTGCTAAAGTCAATCCGAACGTATTCAAGTAGCATACGCTGGCGAAATGGCGAAGACGTATCGGCATTAGCTGGAAAACCGGTCCTGGTCCGATTTCTGTTGTTTGGTTATTCAATTTATTACTCGAAATTCAAAACAATGTAAATGGATGATTGGTACCAAACTACATATCTATGAAAAGGTGGTTTCCACACATGTTTCAATTTAAAACGATTGGAGTCGTATCCAAACAACCGGTATTATTCGCGATGGACGATCATTACTTTCCGCTGAAAAGAAACGTTTGCCATTATTTGAGCAAACCGGAAATTATCGAGCAGCCTGTTTTGACCCGATCGGATCGTGTTGACGCTCCCGATTCGTTAGCCGCCCACTTTTACGGAACGGTGTTGTACGACGAAGGGAAATACCGGATGTGGTATCTCGGGATGTCGCTCGGCCTAAATCCGGATATGCCTGCCCAAGAGCTTGAGCTGCACCGGAAAAAAACGAACGCATCGCTAGGAGGCATTATGTCGGGGCCGATCTGTTATGCGGAGAGCGATAACGGAATCGACTGGGTTAAGCCGAATTTGGGTCAACTGCTCTATAAAGGAAACCGGAATAATAACGGAATCGACTTGCCGGATGCGTTCGTCCAATTGCCGACCGTTATCAAAGACGAGGACGATCCCGATCCGAACCGGCGCTATAAAATGGTATATACGTATATCTATGACAACGGCAATATCGGACGTTCACATACGTCACGCACGGCTACGAGCCCGGACGGCATTCATTGGACAGCCGGCAAGTATGGGATGACTGAAGAAGCGTTAGAGCACTCGTCTTTATATAAAGTGAATGGACTTTATGTCATTAACGGTCAAGCGTTAAGCGGCAAACGGAGAAGCGAGGGCGGCGCTGAGTTAGGGAGACAAGCCACCGCATGGATTTCAACGGACTTCGACAACTGGTTAAAGGAAGGCATCGATTCTTTCCGGCTTCTCGAAAATCAAGCCCCTTCCGAACGCGGAACACGGAAAAATTACGATCAGGTGCACCTCGGCGTGGCTCCGGTCGTGTATGACAATGTGTCGGTAGGCTTGTACGGCTTGTGGCATCACTGCGAGAAGCCGTTTATGGATACGTCGTGCGATTTCGGCCTCGTTATTAGCAACGACGGGCTGCTGTTCCGGGAACCGGTGAAGGGACATGTGTATATCAGCGGGCAAGAGAGCTGCGCCACCCCGGTGCCGGGCAAGCATTATCATACGAATTTGTGTCAATCCAACGGGATATTGAACGTAGGCGACGAGACGCGGATCTATCACGGGAGATGGCGGAATGCGTGGGTTCCGGAAGGAGTGACGGACGATTATTCCGGAGAAGTCGGGCTTGCGATATTGCCGCGCGACCGCTGGGGGGCGATCGGATTAAATCCGAACCAGAAGGAAGGCTCGCTGTTGTCCATACCGATCACGTTTCCGGAAGGAGACTTCTCGTTGAAAATCAATGCCAACGGAGCCGAAGGAATACGCGTGGAGTTCACCGACGAGCATTTCCGTACGATTCCCGAGTTTTCGGGCGAGAACAGCGGCATCGTATCCAAGGACGGCTTGGATCAAATCGTCGAATGGCCGATTAATCAACTGCTCAAGCTGGCCGGGAAGACGGTCCGGATGCGGTTGAAGCTGGAGAAAAAGGATCAGATTGATCCCAGAGTGTATGCCGTATACCTTGTGAAATAGCACATCTCTCTGCCATCTATGGCTCCGAAAGCCGGCACACCAGCCGCCGTTTCGCATCACCCGGCTGGCTTCGGAGCTGCAACATTGTAAATCATTTATCAGCACGATCTACTAATCATTGAAAAATGGAGGTTTCACACATGTTTCAATTCAAAACGATTGGAGTCGTATCCAAACAACCGGTCCTATTCGCAATGGACGATTATTACTTTCCGCTGAAAAGAAACGTTTGCCATTATTTAAGCAAACCGGAAATTATCGAGCAGCCTGTTTTGGCCCGATCGGATCGTGTTGACGCTCCCGATTCGTTAGCCGCCCACTTTTACGGAACCGTGTTGTACGACGAAGGGAAATACCGGATGTGGTATCTCGGGATGTCGCTCGGCCTTAATCCGGATATGCCTGCCCAAGAGCTTGAGCTGCACCGTAAAAAAACGAACGGGTCGCTCGGAGGCATTATGTCAGGACCGATTTGTTACGCGGAAAGCGATAACGGAATCGACTGGGTGAAGCCGAATTTGGGTCAGCTGCTCTATAAAGGAAACCGGAATAATAACGGAATCGACTTGCCGGATGCGTTCGTCCATTCACCGACCGTTATCAAAGACGAGGACGATCCCGATCCGAACCGGCGCTACAAAATGGTATATACGCATATATACAATACGGAATTCAACGGCGGATTTCAAACTGCGCGCGTTGCGACAAGTCCCGACGGCATCCATTGGACGGCGGGGACGAGAGGACCGATTCCCGAGTTTGTCGAGCATGCCTCCTTTTACAAATATAACGGGCTTTACGTGTTGAACGGCCAATGTTTATGCGGCTTTCGCAGAAGCGAAGGCGGCGCCGCAGCGGGAAGACAAGGGACGGCTTGGATTTCAACCGACTTTGACAATTGGATGAAGGAAAGCGCGGATTCGTTCTGGCTCGCGGAGCCTCACGATCCGACCCAGAGAGGGACGTACTTTGCTTACGATCAAGTTCATCTTGGTACGGCGCCGATCGTTTACGACAACGTTGCCATTGGGCTGTACGGGTTGTGGCATCATCAGCAAAATCCGTTTAAAGAAACGTCTTGCGATTTCGGCCTGTTGATCAGCAATGACGGATTGACGTTTCGCGAGCCGGTGAAAGGACATGTGTACATCAGCTCGCAGGAATCGCACGCGACCCCCGTGCCCGGCAAAGAATTGAAAACGAATTTGTGCCAGTCGAACGGCATTATTAATGTCGGCGACGAGACGCGGATCTATCATGGCAGATGGCGGAATGCGTGGGTTCCAAAAGGGGTGACGGACGACTATTCCGGTGAGGTCGGGCTTGCGATATTGCCGCGCGACCGCTGGGGGGCGATCGGATTAAATCCGAACCAGAAGGAAGGCTCGCTGTTATCCATACCAGTCACGTTTCCGGAAGGAGACTTCTCGTTGAAGATCAATGCGGATGGAGCCGAAGGAATACGCGTCGAGTTCACCGACGAGCATTTCCGTACGATTCCCGAGTTTTCGGGCGAGAACAGCGGCATCGTATCCAAGGACGGCTTGGATCAAATCGTCGAATGGCCGGCGAATCAACTGCTCAAGCTTGCCGGGAAGACGGTCCGGATGCGATTGAAGCTGGAGAAAAAGGATCAGGTTGATCCCAGAGTGTATGCCGTATACCTTGTGAAATAGTTTGGAGCGAAAACGATGAATGATGAGCACGAAGAACGCCTATCCGAGCACTGGGTTCAAAGCTGCGGCGAAAGCCTGAAATATGTGCTGAGAAATCCTACCAATGCCCGCCTACATGAAAAGCCGCTGCTGCTCATTACGGTCGGGGCGGACTGGAAAACGCCTTTGTTGACTAAGCCATATCGCACTACAGCCGACGGCTTTCTAGCCAACGGCCACTATGCGCTAAGCTTCGATATCCCTTGTCACGGCGAGCGCGTCGAGCCTTACGGGGAAGGCATTAACGGGTTTCGCAACGCCTGGCAAGCCGGTGACGATCCATTCGAACGATTCGTACGCGACGCCACCGCAGTCATCGACGACTGTATTCGTTTGGGCTTTGCGTTCCCCGGCAAAATCGTCATTTGCGGAGCTTCCAGGGGAGCGTACTTGGCTTTCCGGCTGCTTGTCGCCGACTCGCGAGTCGCTTGCGCGGCGGGATTCGCCCCGGTAACCGACTGGCGTGCTTTGAGCGAATTCGATTCGATTAAGGAAAGGCCCGACGTGGAAGCGCTCAAGCTCCACAACTATGTTGACCGCTTGAGCGGGAAACGATTGTTTATCGGGATCGGCAACGACGACAGTCGCGTCAGCACATTAAGCTGCTGCAAGCTGTACACCGAGTTGACCGAACATAATTTGTCGCGCGGCTACCCCGCGTCGTTGGTCGAGTTTTATTGTACGGACGATCGCGGCCATACGATGGGCGACTACTGGTACGACAAAGGAACAACTTTTTTGTTGAATGGGTAAATAAACGTTAGGGGTCCCCCAAATGGCAAACAGATGAGGCTTTTGGGGGACCGGCGAGGGAGATTTCAATGCTAAATATCGTAATCGATATGCCGGTAGACGACGAAAAGCTGCAGCTGCTTCAAAGCTTGCCCGGCGTACATGTTACAAAGATCGATCCGCGCGAAAAGCCGGAGCGTTTGCCAGACGAACTGGCGAAAAAGGGAAACGTGTTGTTTTGCACGTTTCCGCCAACCAACATCAACGATTGCACCGCGCTTCGTATGATCCAGATCAGCTCTGTCGGTTATAACCAGATTGTCAATATCGGTTTGCAGGAAAGAGGCGTGCAGGCATGCAACGCGCAGGGCGTGTTCGACGTTCCGATCGCCGAATGGAATATCGCGATGATATTCCAACTTGCGCGAGACATGCGCGGGATGTTTCGCAATCAGGAGCACAAAATATGGGACCGCTCGGCAAAGTTTCAGACGGAAATACGCGGCATGAACATTGGACTCTGGGGCTATGGCGGAATCGGACGAGAGACGGCGCGCCTGGCGAAGGCGATGGGCATGCATGTTCAGACGCTCGTGCGGGATCGTGTCAAGGAGCGCGGCCATACGTACTGCGTGCCCGGCACTGGCGACCCGCAAGGCGCGCTTCCGGACCGGGTGTTCATTCGCGGTCAGGAGACGGAGTTTCTGCGCGATTTGGATGCGCTGATCGTAGCCGTCCCTTTAACCCAGCAGACGGAAGGCATGATCGGGGAGAAGGAGCTGCGGGCGCTGCCGCCTCATGCTTTCGTCCTCAATCCGTCCCGCGGGCCGATCATCCGTGAGGAAGCTTTGCTTCGGGCGCTGCGCGAGCAATGGATCGCCGGCGCCGCATTGGATACGCACTACCATTACCCGATGCCGCCGGAACATCCGCTATGGGATTTTCCGAATGTGATTATGACGCCGCACATTTCCGGGTCATCGCAAAGCACGCATTTTAAAAGACGTATATGGTCGATTTTTATAGAAAATGTCCGCCGGCATATGAACGGTGATCCGTTATGGAACGAATTGTCGCCAAGCCAGTTGGCTGGGCAGTAGCGCCGGAGAGAGGAGCGCAAGCGATATGAAAATTACCGATGTCCGTACAGTTTTGCTGACAGGACCGTGCACGAACGATCCGTTTTTAAGCGAGTCGCGCAAACTGCGCAGCGCCACGTTTGTTGAAATTGAAACCGATACGGAGCTTGTCGGCATCGGCGAGACTTACATCGGATACTTTTTTCCGGAAAGCGTGCCGACGATCGTCGATTTTTTCAAACCGATTTTAATCGGACAAACCGTCGACAACATCGCCGAGCTTTGGCAGCGCATGTACCATAGCGGCAACTTTTGGTGCAGAGTCGGCATGGGTCTTTCCGTGCTGAACGGCATCGAAGCCGCGCTTTGGGATTTGAAGGGGAAAATGTACGGACTGCCGGTCTACGAATTGCTCGGCGGAAGGAAGCACAACCGTCTCCCATGTTATGCCACAGGAGGTCCGAGCAACTATCCGAAGGAGAAGCTGGCGGCGAAGCTCGATCATTATTTATCGCTTGGCTTCAACGGGGTGAAGCTGGGCGCGGGCTGTCTCGATACGAGCCGGGGCGGCTGGCATATGCCGAAGTCGAAAGGGGAAATCGCCGAATTCGAAGCCGATAAGCTGGAATTCGTCCGCAAGCACGTCGGGGGCGACGTCCACCTTATGCTCGACGGTCATATGGGAAACAGCCCGACCCATACGTGGGATCTTGACACGGCCGTTACGGTGCTGAAGGCGCTCGAACCTTACGATCTGTTGTTTTTCGAAGAGCCGCTTCATTATACGGACGCTGAGGGCTATGCGGAGCTGCGCAAAAAAACGACGATTCCGATCGCCGGCGGAGAATGTTTGACAGGAAGCTGCGAATGGAAAATGTTTGACGATCTGAACTGTTTCGATGTCGGGCAGCCGGATGCCGCATTTACCGGCGGACTCGTCGAATTTATGAAAGTGGCGGCGATGCTGGAAGGAAGCGGACGCAAAATTGCGACCCATGCTTGGGGAGCGGGCGGCTGCCTGATGCAAAACATTCATTGCGGCTTCGCAAGCGGCAATACGCTCATTTTGGAAATTCCGCCCGATTTCGCAGGACTTCATAGCGACATTGTACGCGATTCGTTCCGTATGGAGGGCGGCTTCATATGGCCTCCGGAGCGATCCGGCCTTGGCATTGTGCTGACCGATGAGATTAAAAATAAATATCCGTTCGTTCCCGGCAGCGGCGAATTTAATTCGGTCCCCGGGAAAGTGTTGAAGACGTGAGCCGACTATACAAACCTATAAAGGGAGAGAACCTTCATGATTACAGATTCGTTACCGCATATCGGACAATATTCAAGCGTGAACTCCAGGTTGAAGCTGGCGGCGCAATTTCTCGAAACTCATGATTGCAGAGCTTTGGAGCCGGGCAAATACGAAATAGACGGCGATCGTGTGTATGCGCTAGTTCAGCATTACGAGACGAAGCCGAAGGAGAAAGGGCTCTGGGAGGCGCATCGGCAATACTTGGACGTGCAATATATGGCGGAGGGCAGCGAAATGCTGGGCTATATTCCGATCGATCGGACGGAAGTGACTCACCCCTATGACAAAGATGGAGATTATGCGCTGTTCGCGGCATCGGGCGATTTTTTCACGCTCCGGGAAGGGCACTTCGCGTTGTTCGCCCCGCATGATGTGCATATGCCCTGCATTCAGCTTGAAACGGCCCAATCCGTCAAAAAAATCGTAATCAAGGTGTTGATCGAACCGTGAGGGCGAGAGCGGTGAACGCGTATGATAGAGTGATCGTTCTATCTTCTATTCCCACTAAAACAATAGGGAGAGTGTGATATGATAAATCGAATTCATTCCGAGGAAAAAGTGAATATGGATCAACGGGTGGAGTTGGACCGTACGGGACAAGCGCAAGCCGAGACGAAGATGCTCAGCCGCCGAAAGCTGCTTGCCTCGATGGGCATAGCCGGTGTGGCGATGGCGGTGACGGGCCCGCTTATGGCGGCGAGCGAGCGGGGCAAGCCCGGAACGGCTATAGGCAGTGTTCCTTCATTTTTAGATGGATTGAATGAAACCGTAGTCAGATCCGTTAATTCTATATCTGCATTAATTCAGCAATCAGATAGGTTCGATGGTCAGATATTTGAAGTTGTTTCCTTTCATGCTGATCAAAAGATTGGCGGCGATTTGTTCATGTGGTCTGCAACGATTGACAAATCATTGCATGATGGCGGCTATATTATCGACCCTAGTGTCCCTTTTCCCAACATCATTGTATTTAACACTTACTACACTGCACTAAATACTGGCGGCGGCGTATTCGTTCGCTTGAACAACGAGAGCCATGTTGATGCTGAAAACTACGGTGCAATTCCTCTACCATCAATGGTTTGGAACTGTGCAGCCATTCAACAAGCGCTATACAAAGCAGCGACATTTACAACGCCCAAACAGGTGCATGTAGGCGTTGGCGTTTATCTAACTACAAATCCTATCATCCTTTCAACTTACCCTGCTTACGGCAATACAATTCGTGTACCTCAATTAATTGGGGCTGGACGTTTTAACACTGAAATATGGAAAACGGCAAACAGCACAATTCCCAGCGGTATTTATCGCGCCGGCGATCAAATCGACGCTGTAATCTTTGCATCCGGACGTAAAGATAACGCCTCTGAAAACTTGATGGGCGAGGTCGTAAAAGGCTTTCAACTCATGCGCATTAGTGTGGCAAAAGGGCAGGGGTACGGATATTTCAGTTATAAGTCGATTTACGGCGAGCGTTCGGATTTGAACTGCATTCAATGCAATATCGGCTACTGGCAGGATGATTGCTGGATGAGTCAAGCCAATAACATCAAGGCTACCAACTCGGTAACAACCGCAATTGCTATTCGTGGCGGCACGTCTGTCACGGGCCGGAATCTATATGCGGACAGTTGTCAAGGCGTTGGCTTTGATTTAACAAACTTAACGTACAGCGACCTCGGTATTCACGCTGATCTTTGCGGCAGCGGCAGCGCAAACGGGACTTATGCAATCAAATGTGATCGCACAATTGGTACAAGATTATTGGCGTCTACAGAATTTCACAAGGGGACAGAGTTCTACTTTAAATCATGTGAGGGATTAATCATCACCGGCCGCAGCTATGGAACGGCGGCTATAGCAAAAGGTGTTATCCCTAAAATCGAAGCTTCCGCATCATCCGTTTTATTTGAGGGGTTCAGTTGGAGAAATTCACTGAATCAGCTATCGCAGGCAGAAGCCGACAAATACAAGCTTGTAACAAAAGATGCGGTTGGCACGAATATTGCCTTCAGAGCATGCATGATGTCCCCTTCATTCAAAGATTTCCCCGTCTATGTTGCTGATTTTCGATTTATGGGTGATTTGCAATATAGCACCTATTCGGAAATCAATCGTGTTATTTCGTCTCAGGTTAAACTGCAGAGCGGTTCGTTTAAAAAGCTGGCGTATGTTGGCGATACGACGCGGTTTAAGATTGTTTCCGCCATTTGCACGGATGCGGCTCATGACCGAATTTATACTTTCCCCGATATAGGGATAGCAAAAGCGTCAATATCCGCGAACAGCGCGAGCCCGACTAAGTTGAGTACAAGTCTGTACATCAATGGAGTCGTAGACAGCGCAGATAGCGGTGTTACCGAATCACAACGCTATGCACTTTACGGCTATGTTGATGCAAACGGCTGGTTGCTTGTAACTGTGCAAACGGCTGGCAATAACCTTGAGTTTGGTTTTGTTGTTAATAAATAGAGGGAACGTGCGAAAACCACATTCGCAGCGGTTTTCTTGCGACGGCTAAAGGGGAGGAGGAACATGGATGGAACAGCCGGCGTTCCATATTCGCAGCTCGATCGGAACATACAATGAAGACTGGTACGATGTCGGCTTTCACCAAAACACGACTCTAGAGATTGAGATTGTGCTGGAGGGCCGCGGTTTATTCGAATGGCCGGAACGCAAAGTTTATGTCGAAGCCGGCCACATCGTCGTAATTCCGCCGGGCATCCTTCACCGCTTTGCCGCCGTAACGAAAATCCGCCTCGGGGTGCTTCATTTGCAGCATATGCCTTCTGCGTTGGAGGAAGCGGCGGGACAGCTGGCGCGCGGATTCGGCCAGCCTCGCATTTATGCAATGTCCCGAATCGACGGCGACCGGATCGGGAAGCTTTTTCGCGAATGGCTCCGCGTCATCGACTCACCGTTTAAAATTTCGCAGCGAACGCATGCCGTATGGGCCGAGCTGATGTTGCTGTACTTGCATGAGTATGCGCAGACGGATTTGCAAGCGATGACGATCACGAAGGCAGCCGACTTTCTTCGCGAATCACTGCGCGAAAATGTCCAGATGGCCGATTTGGCGGAGCTGACCGGGCTGACGGTTGCCGGCTTCCGCCGGACGTTCGAGAAAATATACGGCCTGAGCCCAAAGCAGTATCAGCAGCAATGCCGAATGGAGGAAGCGAAATGGCTGCTCAGCGCTACAGACAAAGACTTGAACGAAATCGCCGTGCAGGTAGGTTTCCACCGGCTGCACTCCTTTTCTCAATGGTTCAAAAGCATGGAAGGCGCCTCCCCTTCCCTTTGGCGAAAAAGGCAAAACTCGCACTTGTTCAAGGATCAATCTTAGCCTCGGCCGTTTACGACCCGATGAACGGAATGGTAGGGGACATATACCGATAGTACGCCTACGAGGTCATGTTCGGCACGACCGATGTTAACACAGCGCTTCGCAAGGCGGAAGAAGATACGATCAAGCAAGTGGAAGATTTCCGCGCCAAAGTCAATCCGAACGTATTCAAATAGCGGGAAAGCGGTGAACTTGGATGAGAAGCAGCAAAGCTGTCGCACATATCGGCTCCAGAGTCGAGATGTTTATCGACAATTGGTTGATCGACGAGCGGCAAGGAATCGAACTGCGGGCGACACCGCCCACAAAGCGTGAAGTTGTCCTGAAGCTCGACAAGCCTTGGGAAGGGAAAGCCGCTTGTTACTTCTCCGTCATCCAGGATGAGGAGAAAATCCGGCTTTACTATAGAGGGAACGCGCCTGCGGACGATCACGACGACCAGCAGGTGACTTGCTATGCGGAAAGCGAGGACGGAATTCATTTCGAGAGACCTGTTCTCGGACTGTACGAGCATGACGGCGCGAGCAACAACAACATTGTATGGCGCGGCCTTGAATCGCATAACTTCGCGCCGATGAAAGACGTTTCACCTTTGGCAGCCAAGGAATCTTTGTTCAAGGCCGTAGGCGGTGTCGCTCCAAGAGGAACGCCATGGGAGAAAGGAATGCTGAATGCTCTGCATTCGCCGGACGGAATCCATTGGTCGAAAATGGAGGCGAATCCGGTTATCACCGATCAGCCGTTCGACTCGCACAACGTCGTCTTTTGGGACCCGGGCCTTAACGCTTACCGCTGTTACGCGCGTTACTGGACGGATTCTAGAGTGAGAGCCGTTCATAGCTCGATCTCCCCGGATTTTCGGGAGTGGCGGCCGTTTACGCCCAATCATTACGAGACGGACGTTCCGATCGAACAGTTTTATACGAATGCAACGGTTGTGTGTCCGGGAGCCGAGCATGTGTACTTGTCGTTCCCGAAACGATTCGTCGAGTCGCGGAAAAAAGTTCCCGAGCATCCATTCGGAGGGCTTTCGGATACGGTATTCATGTCCAGCAGGGATGGGATCCATTGGGACCGGACGTTTCTCGACGCCTGGCTGCGGCCGGGCCATGACCGGAAAAATTGGACGGAACGCAGCAACATGATCGCGCACGGCATCGTGCAGATCGAACCGGAACTATTCTCGCTGTACGTCACGGAGCATTACCGTTGGGACGACATTCAATTGCGGCGGTTGACGGTGAGGAAGCACGGCTTCGCTTCCATCCATGGAGGCTATCGGGGAGGCGAAGTAAAGACTTGTCCGCTGATCTTCTCCGGAAATCGGCTGTTGTTGAATTATGCGACGTCGGCCGCCGGCTCGATTCAAGTAGAATTGCTGGATGAATCGGGGCGGCCGCTGGATGGCTACGAGGCTTCGGATATGGAGCCGCTGTATGGGGACGAGCTGGAGGGCGTCGTGCGCTGGCGAAATGGCGAAGACGTATCGGCATTAGCCGGAAAACCGGTCAGAATCCGATTTCTATTGCATGATGCCGACATTTATTCCATGCAATTTAAAACCTTGTGAATAATGTGGGGGCCAATCTGTTATGCGGAAAGCGATAAACGGGATTTGCCGGATGCGCTCGTCAGCGATAACCAGCTTTGGCCCTTGCAGGTATATGTGCGCAATCTAAAACGATAGGGAGTGTATGATGTGAATAATCGAATTCATTCCGAGGAAAAAGCGTACATGGATCAACAGGAGGAATTGGAACATTCGGGAAAAACACCAATAGAGCCGAAGACGCTCAGCCGCCGGAAGCTGCTTGCCTCGATGGGCATGGCCGGTGTGGCGATGGCGGTGACGGGCTACTCGCTGGAGGCGGCAAGCGAGCGGGGCCAGCCCGCATGGCCGGGACAACCGGGGCAGCCGGGCAATGTTCAAGTATTAAATGAATGGAATGAAACCGTAATCAGAACAGTTCATTCGATATCCGAATTAATTCAGCAATCCGGCATGCTCGATGGGCAAATATTTGAAGTTATTTCATACCACGATGGAATGAACATGGGCGGCGACCTTTTTATGTGGTCGGAATCACAAAGTAAATCGTTGCATGATGGCGGTTACTTTATTGACCCGACAATTGCCGTTCCTAATTTTGCGACATTCAATACTTACTATGCCGCCAAAAATTCAACAGGCGGTGTGTGGGTTCGTTTGAACAACAAGTCGGAAGTTGCGGCAGAAAATTACGGGCTTAGCGATAATCTTGCCATGGTATGGAACTGTGCCGCTATTACTGCTGCATTAAATAAGGCTAAAATGTTATCTAACGGGCTATCGACGCCCAAAAAAGTAATTTTACCAAGTGGTCTATTTCATACAACAAACGCTATTGAACTAGCATTAAGCAGTTTAAACACTCGTGTTGTTCCTCTGATTGGGCAGGGTAGATTCAAAACAGAGTTACGCAAGACAACAAATCATGTAATTTCAAACAATTACCCTATTACTGGTATTGATGCAGTCATTTTCGTCCATCCAACTACAGCGATGGGTGCATCCGGGTTATTCGGCGAGTACACAGAAGGGATGACGTTATCAAGAACTAGCGCAATCAATAAAACGGGCTACGGTTACTATGCGAAAGGTTCACCAATCGCTACTCGTAGAGATATAGGTTGTACGGGGCATGAACAGGGATACTGGCAAGATGATTGCTGGATGAGCCAAGTCAATCAAATCTATGCCGTAACCTGTAAAAAAGGAATTGCTATAAGAGGTGGAACATCTGTTAATGGTGCAAACATCTATGCGGACAGATGCGAGCAAATTGCCATTGATTTACGCGGTCTTACTTACAGCAATCTTACCGTGCATGCTGATGGTTGCGGTACGGACACGACGTCTAACACGGGGTACCCTGCAATTAATTTACAGTTTGTAAAAGGTTGTACGCTTACAGCATCTACAGAACGACATAGAGGTACAGAGTTCTATATTCAGTATTGCGACGGTTTGGTTGTTAACGGCGGTCGCAGTTTAAATGCCGTGGCTGTCGGCGCTTCTACACCGAGAATCTTTATTCAAGATGCAGTAGTGCAATTCAACGGATATTCTTGGCGTTATGTTCTTGATAACTTAACAGCCGCTGACAAAGCTCTTTACACATTCTTACAAGAAGTTGGTATAAATAGTGCGTGGAGCTTTAATGAATGTCAGGGAAATGCCCAGTGGAGCGATTTCCCTGCACAAGTTGCCGATACCGCTTACATAGGCAGTTATAAAAAATCACGATATTCGGAAGATAGCGGACTTGTCAAAGCAACCGTACTTCATAATAGCGGAGCTTGGAAAAAGTTGTGTTATGTAGCTAATACGACACACATAAAAGTGTTAAGTTGCATTTGCCCTGTTTCACCACGCTATTACGATTTCACCGCTGTTATTCGTAAGGCTGCTGTATCGACCGATTCTGCTAACCCGACGATTTTGACGGCACAGCAGTATACGAATGACGTTGCCGACAATGGACAGCCGTTACAGGCGTATATGGGAACAGACGGATGGTTGTACATAAAACCTTCGGCTGGCGGTGCTAACTATGACTTTAGATATGTTATAGCCAAGTAGTTTGAAATGATAAGTGCAGGGAGGCAGTACGGTGAAATCTGTAGTCGAAATTGGCACGAGAGTAGAAATGTTCGTGGACGAATGGCTGATTGAAGAGAAACGGGGGGTATCCCTGATGCTCCATCCGCCAAGAAGGGAAGAGATCGTGCTTTCATTCGATCGGCCATGGGAAGGAAAAGGAAGCGGTTACGCAACGGTCATTCAAGAGCGGGATAAACTACGCTTGTATTACCGGGGGATCGGGTCAAGCAATGAAAATACCGATCACGGTCAGGTTACCTGTTATGCGGAAAGTATCGACGGAATTCATTTTGTGAAACCGGAACTGGGATTATTCGAATATGAAGGAAGCACGGCCAACAATATCATTTGGAGAGGGCCGTTATCCCATAACTTCTCTCCGTTCCTGGACCGTTCTCCCCATGCTTCCCCCGAGCTGCGATACAAGGCGGTGGCCGGAATCGATGAATTGGTTGCGTTCGGCTCCGCCGACGGCATACACTGGCGGAAATTGCGGGAAGAGCCGATTTTAACGGATGGGGACTTCGATTCGCTAAACGTCGTTTTCTGGGATGAAAGCGCGCAAGCCTACCGCTGCTATTCCCGGATTTTCCAGGATGCGGCTTATCGGGCCATTCTTATGTCCACCTCTACCGATTTCGTCAACTGGGGCGAGCAGCAGTTACTTCGATATAACGATTTGAAACCGATGCAGCAGTATTACACCAATTCGGCCATGCTTTGTCCGGAAGCGGAGCACATCTATATGGCGTTTCCTATGCGTTTCGTGCCGGAACGCAAAAAACTGGCGTATCATTCCGAGCCAGGCATTAGCGACACCGTCATGATGACGAGCCGGGACGGCTTACACTGGGATCGTACGTTCATGGAAGCCTGGTGCCGCGCCGGACTTGATCCGCTTAATTGGTCGGATCGGACCGGAATACTGAGCACCGGCTGCGTGCTGCTGAATCCCGATGAAATTTCCTTCTACATACAGGAGCATTACCGAATGGACGACAGCCGCTTGCGGCGAATAACCGTCCGTAAACACGGCTTTGGCTCCATACATGCAGGATTTGAACATGGGGAATGGGTATCGAGACCGTTCATTTTGGAAGGCAACGAGCTAGTGGTCAATTATTCAACGTCGGCGGTCGGTTATTTGCGATTTGAGCTGCAGGACGAGCACGGCCGCCCACTCGATGGTTTCCGGTTGGAGGACATGGCACCCATGTACGGGGATGAGATCGAAGGAGTGGTTAAGTGGGGGCCGGAAGCGGATTTGGATTCATGGAGAAGGCAACCGGTACGGATCCGCATGCAGATGAAGGATGGGGACTTATTCTCCTTGAAATGGAACGAAAAGGCGTAATCATACGTCTGTCCACTAAAACGATAGGGATAGTGTGATGAGTAATCGAATCCATTCCGGGGCAAAAGCGTATGTGGACCAATCGGAGGAGTTGGAGCGTTCTACAATCAGCTGATCGCGATCAAAAAAAACGACGGACAACAAAAATATGGATGCGAACAACTTCGTGAAGGACCGGAATTTGGCGATGCTCGATGCGCTGGCAATCTGTTCTTGAACTTCGATTTGACGTCGCTGGGTTGGGATATGGTCGCGTATCCCGGATATAAAGAGGCGCCGGGCACCGGGCCGCAGCCGCTTCCGACGCTTTTCGGCATTACGTCGACGAGCAAGCACAAGGACGAGGCGATGGAAGTGCAATGACGATCGGACGGCTTGAACCCGGGGGAACCCGTGGTTTATGCCGTCTTTTATTTGCGTTTTTTGCTTACTATTTGCAGAATGAACCAAAGATGGTATAATGGAACCAAATTTTATTGATACATTGTAACATAATATGAGACGAATATATTCCGATATATGTAATGTTGATTTTGCGTCCTAGCGTTTTTTCCAATCGCTTAGGGCGTATTTGGCTTTCACTATTTATGAAAGCGCTTCACAACCTCGGTCGTATGACAGCAATAATTTGAACTCCAATCAAAACAATATCCTATTTCTATACGAACGGGATTTTCCTATAATCCAATTATCAGCACATGAATCAGGTGATTTGAAGGCCCGCCGAGTTCATAGGAGAAATGTTCCCATAGCAATAATATGCGATTTTATAATTTGAAAGCGGTTCCCCGAAAAGGGCGGGAAAGAGGAGGAGTGTGCGGATGATCAGGCGAAAGGAGGTGATGCCGCGTATATTTTCGAACACATGTTCCCCGGTCGTCTTTCATTAACTTTATCTATTATAAGGAGGTCTTTTCTATGAAAAAATGGGGTCCGGCCGCACTGCTCGGCCTGACGATGATCGCGCTCACGGCATGCGGAGGAGGCGGCAATACGGACGGGACGCAAAATAGTGCGGACACGTCGAAAACGCCGGAAGTAAAAAAAGATCCGATTACGCTGTCCGTCTTCGGGCTGGGGGTGAAAGAGGAGGAATTCAACGACCGGTTCAAGGGTGTCCTGGAGAAGAAGTTTCCGTACATTACGTTCAAGTACGTTGCGCCGGACAAAGGCAATTCGCTGCCGGAGCTTGTCGCCCGGGGGGAAATCCCCGATCTGATCCGGACCGACGTGCCCAACTTGAAAAACAATTATTTGGACTTGAAGCTGGGCACCGATCTGAACGAGCTGGTCAAAAAGCATAAATACGACCTGACCCGGTTCAACGCCCCGTTCATTCAGGAGATGATCGACGCCGGCCAGACCGGCGCGTTGTACGGGCTGCCGTATCCTCCCTATTTTCCGCTCGTGCTGACGTACAACAAGAACGTGTTCGACAAGTTCGGCGTCCCTTATCCGAAAGACGGCATGAACTGGGACGATGCATACGAGATCGCCAAAAAGATGAGCCGGACGGAAGGCACGAACGTATACCGCGGATTCAGCGGCAACATTATGGCGATGCTGCGCGACAATACGTACGGATACCCGATACTCGATCCGAACGCCGATCAGCTGTACGATATGGAGAAGTGGAAGCCGCTTTTCAACAACCTTAAGCGGTTCTACGATTTGCCGAACAACCAGATCGCGGCCACCCGTCCGGCGGAAATCAACGACGCCTTCAACAAAGGCAATGTCGCCATGCAGGCGAACCAGTACAGCCAGTATGCGCCAATTCCGAAAGAAATCGAGTGGGATATCGTGACATATCCGACGCTGAAAGATGTGCCGAAGAAGATGGCATGGAGAGGCCCCGCCTACTGGTCGATCTCCGCGACGAGCAAATACAAGGACGATGCGTTCCAAGTCATTATGGCGATGGTATCGGACGAAGTGCATCTGGCCGATTCGAAGAAAGGCATGCTTCCGGTCGTCACGAACAAGAGCATCCAGGACGCGTTCGGACAAGACCGGCCGGATTTGGTCAGCAAAAACATGAAGGCGCTGTTCTATTACCAGGAGTGGGCTCCGTATTCGCCGAAGCGCAAGCCCGGAACGGCCAACGTGCCAACGGTCGTCCAGCAGGACTCGATGGCGCAGACTTTCCATGACGTCGCTTCGAACAAGGTCGATGTCAACACGGGGCTGAGGCAACTGGACGAGAAACTGAAGGCGGAGCTTGCGAAGGAGAAGAGCAAGTAAGGAGGGGCAGGCGCCCCTCGCCTTATTTCTCGATGCGCAGCGCATGCACCGTTTCGTCTCCCAAGCTGAGCCGGTATTGGTTCGGGGTCATGCCGACGATCGATTTGAACACGCGGATGAAGTAGTTGCTGTTGTCGAAGCCGGTTTCCCGGGCGATCGTTTCCATCGTTTTGTTCGTCTGGCTGAGCAGGGCGGACGCTTTCTCGATGCGGATTTTGCGCAAATACTGCATCGGCTGTATGCCGGTTTTGTTCAGGAACACGCGGCTGAAATGGTACTTGGACAGTCCGGCGTTCGCCGCGATATCGTCCAGCGTGAGCGGGGAGGCATACTGCGACTGGATTTGCCGGATCGCGGTGCGCACCGGTTCGGGCGAGTCCGAGTACTGGACGATGTTGTACCCTTCCGAGAGCCGGTTCAGCTCCATGACGAACCGGTATAGCTGGGTGGAGACGTAATATTTATCCAGCTCCGTATTGTTGTAAATCAACGAGTACAGCTCGCTGATGCATTGAATCGGCTCGAGCTGGTTATCGAAAGGGACGACCGGACCGAACCGTTCGATGAGGGAGAGCCAATGCCGGATCGCGTCCTCGCCTTTGACGGCGATAAACAGAAACTCCCAATGCCCGTAAGCTTCGTCGAAATAGTAGACGTGGTCGCTCGGCAGCGTGCACAGGAAACCGCAATGCTTCGGTACGGCGAATTCGCGGCCGCCGTATCGGATCATGCCTTGTCCGGAGAGCGTAAATTGAAAAATGACGCCTTCCCCGTCGGTCCTCTTGATTCCGTCCCAGCGATAGGAGGAGGAGTTGACGTACTCCCAGCCGATGCCGCCCAGGCGCATGCTCAGCGTAGTCGGGGTCAAGTAGCGGAACGAGAACGTCTTCCGGGTGCATGGCTCATGAGGAAACAGCAATATTGTCCACCTCGATCGAAAGAATATGCTATATATATCGATTATTATAGCAGATATCATAGGGAATGTAAGAGCGTTATGATTACATATATAGAGCAATAATATGACATTTTTTTCGGAGGGAATGGAAGTGAACAAAATTACGTTTATCGGGGCGGGCAGCGTGGCATTCGCGAAAAATGTGCTCGGAGACTGCATGCTCGTTCCGTCGCTCCAGCAATTCGAATTCGCCCTGTTCGACATCGATGCGGAAAGGCTTAACGATGCGGAGCGGATGCTGACCCATCTGATCGGCAAGCTCGGCAGCAGCTGCGTCGTCAAGGCTTACGCCGACCGCAAGGAAGCGCTCCGGGGAGCGAAATACATCATCAATACGATTCAGGTCGGTGGTTACGATCCCTGTACGATTACCGACTTCGAGGTGCCGAACAAATACGGGCTGCGTCAGACGATCGCCGATACGGTCGGGATCGGCGGTATTTTCCGCAATTTGCGCACGATTCCGGTTATGCTGGACATCGCCCGCGACGTTAGGGAGGTATGCCCGGACGCGCTGTTCTTCAACTACACGAACCCGATGGCCGTGCTGACGAACGTGATGAACACGTATGGCGGGGTAAAGACGGTCGGGCTGTGCCACAGCGTGCAAGTATGCGCGCCGCGCCTGCTGAAGCATCTCGGCATGGATGCGACGGGGGTGCAGTGGAAAATTGCCGGCATCAACCATATGGCCTGGCTGCTGGAAGTGACGAAGAACGGCGAAGATCTGTATCCCGAGATCAAGCGGCGCGCGGCTCTGAAGCAGCAGGAGAAGCACAGCGATATGGTCCGCTTCGAGCTGATGAAGCATTTCGGCTACTACATTACCGAATCGTCCGAGCATAACGCCGAATACCATCCGTATTTCATTAAACGGAGCTATCCGGAGCTGATCGAGAGATTCAACATTCCGCTGGATGAGTATCCGCGCCGCTGCGTCTGGGCGATCGACCGGTGGAAGACGATGCGCAGCGAGCTGGTCGGCAACGACGGGCTGACGCATATGCGGTCCCATGAGTACATCTCTTATATTTTGGACGCGATCGAGACGGATGTTCCGTTCAAATTCGGCGGCAACGTCATGAATACGGGCCTGATTACCAATCTGCCACGCGAAGCTTGCGTGGAGGTAGCTTGCATCGCCGATTCGAGCGGCGTGACGCCTACGTATGTCGGAGATCTGCCACCGCAATGCGCCGCGCTCAACCGGACGAACATCAATACGCAGCTGCTGACGATCGAGGCGGCGATTACGCGGAAGAAGGAATATATTTACCAGGCGGCCATGCTCGACCCGCATACGTCGGCGGAGCTGTCGATCGACGATATCGTGTCGATGTGCGACGAGCTGATCGAGAGGCACGGGAGCTGGCTGCCCGCTTACCGCTAGAGGAGGGAAGACAAAATGGTTGCTTATCAATTTCGCGCAAGCGAGCCGTTTATCGTAGACAAGGCGGAAGGGGAAAGGCTTTGCGCGTTTCCGGCGGCAGCGGCTTTTCCGTTGGAGAAGGACGGTCGGCATTCCACGAGGTTGTTCGTCTTCTTCAGCCAGACGAAGGATGACGCCAACATCCCGCCTTCGGTAGGCTTGCGCATATCCGATGATATGGGAGCCACATGGCCGGTGTACCAGTCGCACAAATGGTTTCCGATATCGCTTGTCAAAACGGCGGCGGGGACGATCGGCGGCCCGTCGTTCGTGACCGAAATGATCGGAGGCGAAATATCCTCCGAGCAGCGCATTCGCTGGGTGCAGTCCGCCGACAATGGCGATACGTGGACGACGACGAAAGGCAAGTTGGTCACGCCCGTGCCGATGAAGTGCATAGTCGCCGGATCGGGCAGGGGAGGCTTCGCCTTCACTTGGATGCTCGACATGGGGAACGGTACGCTGGGAGCGGCTTTGTACGGCTATTACGCTACCGATTCAAAATACCGGACGGTATGGGCGGAGTCGGTCGACGGAGGCGTCAATTGGACGATTGTCTCAACCGTTGGCTACGATCCGAACGTCGGTCCGGAAGGCTATTGCGAACCGACCGTAGCCCGAACTTCCGACGGGGCGCTTCTATGCGTCATGAGAATCGGCAGCAATAAGCCGTTGTACCAGTCGCGATCGGCGGATGAAGGGCGGACGTGGAGCAAGCCGGTCATCGTGCCGGGACCGGCGCCGGAGCTCACCTACAGCGTGCTCCCCGCATTGCGCATGCTTCCCGGCGGAGCGCTCGTGCTAAGCTACGGCAGACCGGATACGCGCATGCTGCTGTCGGCTGACGGGACGGGGCGCGATTGGACTTCGTTCGTTACGACCTATGAAGGGACGACTACGGGTTATACCGGCATCGCGGTTACGGGGGATAGGCGGTTTTTTCTGACAGGGGACAGCGGGGCGAATTGGCACTATGATTTTTCCCGAGGATTCCCTAGCCCTAACCCGTTCACAATCTGGGGCAAGCATATCGAGATTGTCGACAGCAAGTAACCGCATACGAATTCCATTTGAAGCGGGAGGCGGCGTAAATGACGGAACGGCGAGAAATGAATGGAATGCAAGAAGAGAAGGGGTTGGATGCCGGTGACAAGCTGCCGTTGCTCACGAGAAGGGCGATGCTGTCGTCGCTCGGCATAGCCGGGGCGGCCTTGGCCGCGGGCAGCGTGATGGGAGGAACGTTAGGCACGTCGTTCGCTGCTGGGGGACCGGTGAGCGGGGAAGTGTATGGCCGCAAAGGGCCGCCCGATTTTTTGACGGCGGATTCGCTCGATTCGAACTGCTGTTTATCCGTCACGATCGCCGAATTACGTTCCTGGACGACCCCCGATCCGGCTATCGTTTATTTCGTTAAGGACGGCAAGCAGGCCGGACCTTTCGTCTATGACTCCGCGGACACGACTTCCGCCGACAACGGGGGAACGGTGCTCGTATCCTCGTCCGGAGCCCGCTTCAAGCGGTTGTTTGATGGTTCGCTCAACGTCAAATGGTTCGGGGCCAAAGGGGACGGCGTAAACGACGACGGCCCGGCCATCCAAAGCGCGATCAACGCGGGCGGCGCCAGATGCAACATTTATTTCCCGCAAGGAACGTACCGGATCACGCAATCGCTCGTCATCAACCAGCCGGAAGTAACGCTTTATTCCGATTTCAAAAGCGAATACACGCCGCGTCTCATTTGCACCGCCGCCAATACGTGGATGATCCGAGTCAAGCATTACGCGTTCTGCATGAAAGGGCTCCAGCTCGAGGGCGACGGGAATTTATCGCAAAATCCGTACGTGCCTACGGTAAACGGCATCCTGTACGACCGTTCCAACGGCTCCGGGCAGGAGACGCTTTCCAATTTGGACGGCGATATCCAATTTTGCGGGTTTTTCAAGCTGAATACTTGCTTCCAGTGCATTGGCCGGAACGTCTTCTTCAATTACAATATATTCTCGAACAGCGTCAAAGCGGTCGTCGTCGATCAATATCCAAACGCGGAATGCCGCGGCTACCGGTTTGTCCAGAACCGGTTCCATTCGATGGGCAAAGATTTGTCCTCGCTTGCGCCCGGCGTGGAATCGTGGTGCATCGAGTTTACGTCGATCCGGGCATACGGCAATCAAATGCTCGGCAATATGGCGGATTTTTGCAAAGGGTTCTACAAAGGCCCGGTCGACCGATGCTCGATCAACGACAATCAGGTGTACAATTCGTTCGGCGACGGCGTCAGGATCGTCAATTCGGACGGCACGACGACGTTGTTCCAGCAAGGCTACGAGATTTGCAACAACATTTTCGTAGGGGCACAAAATCTCGGCTGGAACAAGCAGATGAGCGACGCGACCCAGCAGATGAACTTCGGCATCGTAGCGGAAGGCCCGCTGCTGCAGAACGGGTTTATCGGCAATAACGTCATCACGTTTTGCAACAAAGACGGCATCTTCGTCAACAACCTGAGCACGGCGGTCATCCAGGACAACTACATCTTGTCCCCGAACAAAAGAGCGGATATCGACGGTTCCCTCTACGCCGGCATTCGTATTACCGCAGGCTCGCAAAACTTGATCTCGGGCAACATGATCCGCTCGACGGTCCCTAACGGAGCCGCGCACAAAAACGGGATATACAACGGCGGAGGCAACTCCAAGCTGATCGATAACTTCGGCTTCAATCA
This sequence comes from Paenibacillus mesophilus, assembly GCF_005938385.1. Taxonomy (GTDB): domain Bacteria; phylum Bacillota; class Bacilli; order Paenibacillales; family NBRC-103111; genus Paenibacillus_AB; species Paenibacillus_AB mesophilus. The sequence goes on along the minus strand of NZ_VCRA01000001.1, from coordinate 269,043 downwards.
GTCGGGAGACTTCGTCGTCAATCTGGTTCCGGACACGACCGATGTCGTCGAACCGGGGATACCGAGGTATACGGAGACTTATAAGCGGGATAAAGCTGCCGCAACGTTCGGCATGAAAATGTATACGCACAACGCTTCGGCGCAGAAGACGCTGTTCGCCGAAGTGGTGGCCACGCAGCAAAGCTCGGCGACGGGAGCGGAGAAGGCCGACCTGCTATTCAACGGCATGTCGAACGGGACGGTGAAGCCGCTCATGCGCGCATCGTGGCAAGGTGCCTTGTCCGTCGGCGACAGGACCGGCAAGGAGACGCTGCAGAACGGCTATGTGAACGCCAAAGCGCTAAACGGCGAATACATATCGCTGATCCCGGGCGCGGCGTCGGCCATTCCGAACGGGTCGATCTTTATCGATACGGCCGATTCGAAGCTGAAGTTCAAGGACGGTGCCGGCAGCGTAATCGTTTTATCGTAGAATTCCGGTGAATAACTCCACTGCGGGTCTGAAATATGCTTCCGATCGCCGTTGTTTCCAGATTTTTTGATTCAATAAGCCCATAATCGGTGGAAATCCGGAAACAAATGCGACCGCTGACGCTTCTCCAGCATCATTTCAGACCCTCCGTTCATTTAATCACCGGACTTTAATTGCTTGGTGATAGGAGGCAACCCGATCATGATAACAAGGCAAAATCTCAGAATACGCGATCCCTATGTGCTGACAGACGCCGATGAAGGGCTCTATTATTTGTACGGAACGAATCATTTGCTCGGCTTCGACGTGTATACGAGCGCGGATTTGGAGCATTGGGAAGGTCCGTTTCCGGCTTTTCGACCGGAGGCGGGCTTTTGGGCGGACCGCGATTATTGGGCGCCCGAGGTGCATCGGTACCGCGGCCGATATTATATGCTTGCTACGTTGAAGGCGGAAGGCGTTTGCAGGGGGACGCAAATATTCGTCGCGGACAGCCCTCTTGGCCCGTTCCGTCCATGCGGCGACGGTCCGGCCACTCCGCCGGACTGGGAATGTCTCGACGGTACGCTCTATATCGACGACGACGGCAAACCGTGGATGGTGTTTTGCCATGAGTGGCTGCAGGTTCATGACGGCGAAATGTGTGCCGTTCCGCTGACGGATTCGCTCGATGCTGCTGCAGGCGACCCGGTGCTGTTGTTCCGGGCTTCGGAGGCGCCATGGACCGTTGCCCGCAATACGGGCATCGACTACATTACGGACGGTCCGTTCCTATTCCGCTCCGGGCGGCAGCTGCTCATGATGTGGTCCAGCTTCGGCCGGGACGGCTACGCGATAGGCATATCCCGTTCCGTCTCGGGCTCGGTCCAGGGGCCGTGGACGCATGACGAGCGGATGCTGTTCGGGAAAGACGGGGGGCACGGGATGATTTTCCGCAGCTTGCAGGGCGAATGGATGCTGACTTTCCATGCCCCGAACAAAGGGCCGGAGGAAAGAGCTGTGTTCGTTCGCTTGGCCGATGCCGATCCTATACTAACCGCGCAGCCGATAGAGGTTTGACCGTAAACGGTCGACCGGATACAACGCCACAGGCCGCTCTCTTCCGAGGAGGAGGGCGGCTTGTTTATGTCGATCAGACCGAATCAGATTTCCACTTTGATGACGACCTTCTTGACCGGACTCGGCTTCTCGTTCACGGCAACGCAAGGCATATGTACGTCCTGAGGCGCGAAGAAAGCGAAATAGCCTTCCTGGAGCGTGAAGAAATGGCCGTTCGCCGAGAATAGCGCGTAGTCGGAATCTTCCTTGTAAGCGGTCGTAACCTCGGTCAGTCCGATCGGCGAATGTCCGAGCGTCTCCTCGCCTTCGGCCACGATCTGGATGTCGAAATATTTGCGGTGCGCTTCCCAGATGCTCTGCTCTTTCAGTTTCGTCTCGTAATGCTGAACGAGGGCGAAAATGTGCGAGCCGTCGATTTCATATTTTCCCGGCTCCAGCTGTTTCACGTCATGCGTGTTCAGAAACTCGATCGCTTGCTTGAAGCGGGGGTGCACTCCGGCATATTGGCCGAGGTTAGCGACAGAATCAATAATCAACTCGATCTCTCCCATAACTTAAAATGTGATGAGCAATTTGTGACACGATTCGAGACAGCGTGTTTCCCGTGAACATTGTAGTTGTTATTTGCTGGAATGTAAAGACATTTAGGTGGGGGAGCAAAATGAAAGCAGCGGTATCGATCGGCTCAAGAATCGAAATGTTCACGGACGATCGCTTAATCTCGGATATGCGGGGAGTCCGGCTCCAGATAAACCGGCCGGAGCGGAAAGAAGTGGTGCTGACGTTTCCGGAGGTTTGGGAGGGTCCCCAATCCACGTATTTTACCGTCATTCAGGATAGCGACAAGGTGCGGCTGTATTATCGCGGCAATTGTTCGACCGATGATTCGGAAGAGCAGGTGACGTGCTACGCGGAAAGCGCGGACGGCATTCACTTCGTCAAGCCGGAGCTAGGATTGTTCGAGTTTGCCGGCTCGAAGCGGAACAACATCACAGTTCACAGGTGATCGCCTTATGCTGAATTACGCCGCATCGGCGGTCGGATTGATCCAAGTCGAAGTGATCGATGAGACGGGCCGCATCGCGGAAGGGATGTCGTTTGACGATATGGACCCTTGTACGGGGATTCCTTGCACGAAGAGGTGAAATGGAAGTCCGGAGCGACGCTCGGCGCGCTGGAGGGCAAGCCGGTCCGTTTGCGCTTCTGGATGAAGGATGCGGACTTGTACGCGTTCCAGGTTCAAGAATCGGGGACATAGATAAGTTGAACTAATGATTTTGACTGTCGGGGGCATCATCAGGGGGTATCCATCGGGTACCCTCTTTCTGCTTTTCCATAAAAGGGATCCTTTGGTGTACCCCTGAAATCGGTCTGATTGCTCCCTTCGGGTAATGGGAATGAAATTTGGATGATGATGGTGAAATCGTAATCACGGATGTGAAAGAGCCGACGAAGAAATAATTGTTCGTGCATACGTGACTGATTTGTGATACAAATTGTATTGTAATTTCACTAGCCGATACGAAGTGTATTCACGAAATGAAGTTTCGTGCGGGCGCCAAGATTCCGGATTATTAAGAAAGCATCATGGGCGCCAATCGTGTCGCACTTCAACCGGGAGGGACCCTTTATGATTCCGAGTACGTTCAAGCTCAGCAAGTTGAACAAAATGAGCAAAATGATTCACCCGCTATTAATCTTACTTCTTGTGTTCGGCACCGTCGCTCCTGTTCTGCAGGCCACGGCCGCTTTCACCGGCATGGAAGGGCGAAGCGGGCTGCTCGATCAGCTGTTTGACAGCATCCGCTCGGGGAGCGCCGGAGTAAATCCAGCTGCGGCTTCCGGCGGACAGGATGCGTCGCAGCGTTCCATGCCTGTCGCGATGGTGACCCCATCGTCGGGCGGGCCCGGGGCTATGCGATCCGGAGTGGTGAGCGGCTCCGTTTACGGGGCGGTTTACGGCGGCCCTTCGCTGTTGCCTAACGATCCGCTTTATAACCAGCAATGGGCGCTTCAGGTGATCGAGGCCGAAGCTGCATGGGAAACGGTCACCCGGGCAACATATACCACGGCTCCGGTCGTCGTGGCGGTTATCGACTACGGCATCGACACCGGGCATCCCGATTTGGCCGGTAAGCTGTACGCTGCCATCGACTGTACCGGTTCCGGTGAAGTGCCATGCGAGAGCCCAGGAACAGGCGGAGGATCCAGCGATTGGCCGCCGGATACGGGTAACGGTACGCACGCCGCCGGCATCATAGCGGCGGCAGCGAACAACGGAATCGGCATCGCGGGCGCCACCGGCGCGCTGCCTGTCAAGATTTTGCCGATCAATACGGCAGAGGATGAATTCAACGTCGCATCTGCCGCGCGCAAAGCGATCGATTGGAACGGACCGTCCGGTGAACGCGTCGGCGTCATTTACATCGGTTACGGATACCGTTCAAACTACGCTCACGGTTATTTGTGGGAAGTGCTTGCGGCGGCGCAAGAAAGAGGCATTGCCGTTGTAACGGGCGCAGGGGATGACGGTTTGCCCATCCTCAACGGAGAAACAGACTCTTATTTCCCGGCGGCATTTTCGGAAGTCCTTTCCGTCGGCGCTGTCAATCAGGCTTCTGCTCCGCTGGCCGGCTCCAATCCGGGAGCGAACGTTTCTGCGCCCGGTGAGCAAATTGTAAGTACGATGTCCGGCGGCGCGTACGGCTCCAAAAACGGTACGCCCCGCGCTGCCGCGTACGTGGCAGCAGCTGCGGCACTGCTGAAAGTGATGAACCCGACGCTCACGGCGGAAGATGTGCGTCAAGCGATCATCGCGGGAACGGGCGCCTCGTGGAGTATGAACCGGGCACTGCAGTCCGTCGCCACCGATCCGGACGACAAAACCGCTCCGGTATGGACGCCTGGAAGCGCGCTTCATGCCGAGGCTGTCGGCCACGATTTCGTCCGGCTGGCATGGCCCGCCGCAACGGGCGAAACCGGCCTTATCCGTTATGTGCTGCTTCAGGACGGCCGGCAGCTTGACGGTTATGCGCAGTCGCCGATTACAATAAGCGGCTTGACGCCGGCAAAGTCGTATGCTTTTAAGGTTGAGGCGATCGATAGGTCCGGAAACCGCACAACGGATGGTCCGTCCGTGACGGTCAAGACACTGGATCCGATCGTGACCGAGAAGATCAGCGTCGGCAAAGATGGGGGAAGCGCATCCGACAGCAGCCGCTATTCCTCCGTAAGCGAGGACGGGAGATGGGTTGCTTTTGCTTCGGCTGCTTCAAATCTCGTCGATGGAGACGCAGGCGGCAAGGAAGATATTTTCATCCGCGACCGGGCTAGCCGGACTACGAAGCGAATCAGCGTATCGCCGAGCGGCGCGGAGTCAAACGGAAACAGCTATGCTCCGATTATGAGCATGAACGGCAGATTCGTCCTCTTTTCTTCGCAAGCGACGAATTTGCTCGATACGCCGGAAAGCGATGCGGTCGAGGATTTATTCATGTACGACAGTTTGACGGGGAAGATCGAGAAAGTAGCCGAAGACGTCAGCGCCGGCTATATGTACTTGAATGACAGACCGTACGGGATGAGCGAGAACGGCCGATACATCGCCTTCGCTTCTTACGGAGGCAACGGCGTGGCGGAAGACGTCAACAACAACTGGGACGTGTTCGTCAAGGACCGGTGGAGCAATAAGGTAACGCGGATTACGGACCGTGTTTACGGGACGGTCAAATATCCGCAAACGACCCGGATCTCCATAACGCCGAACGGGCGATATATCGCTTTTACTTCGGATGAGACGGATTTGGTTCCGGGCGATACGAACGGCAACAAGGACGTATTCGTATACGATGTAAAAACGGGCTTGACGGATCGGGTAAGCGTGTCGGGAACCGGGGAACAAGGGGATTCAAGCAGCGAAAACGCCGGCATCAGCGCCGATGGCCGTTACGTGGCATTCGCTTCCTATGCGAGAAATTTCGTTCCCGGCGATACGAGCTACAATCTGGACATTTTCGTCCGTGACCGGATTGCCGGAACGACGGAAATCGCAAGCGTCAAAATGTCCGGCGAACCGAGCATGGGGGAAAATGAATCGCCGTCGATCAGCGCGAACGGCAGATGGGTCGTTTTTCATTCCTACGATAATTTGCATCCTGACGCTTACGGCAGAAACGTATATATGTTCGATCGATTGAGCCGGCAAACCGAGCTGTTGAGCGCATCCTCGGCAGGCCAGCCGGGCAGCGGGGACAGCCTGAAAGGCTTCATAAGCCAGAACGGGAAGTACGCGGTCTTTGAATCAGTGGCGACGAATTTGCTGATGGCGCCCGAGCCGGACGACAGCGCCTCCGACATTTATTTCCGGGAATTGCCCGTTAAGGAGCAAACGGACCGGAATCCGCCGGTGTGGCCGTCCGGAGCCGCCCTGTCCGCCCCTCTCGTCGGCGGCAGCTACGCGGCTTTAAGCTGGACGCCCGCACTCGATGAGGCGAGTCCGGCAATATACAAAGTTTATGTGGACGATGCGCTGTTCGACATCGTATCCGAGCCCCGTTATTTGGTGACCGGGCTGGCGCCCCATTCGTCGCACAGCTTCAAGGTCGAGCCGGGCGACGCCGCTTACAACTGGAACGCATCGGCTTTGTCGATAACGGCTACAACGCTGGCAACGGCGGAAACTAAGCCTCCATCGAAACCCGGCGGCATTATGCTTGAGCCGGCGCTTGGGAGCATGAGCGTACGTTGGAGCGATCCGACTGATCTGGATGCAGTCGGCGTTAAAATGCAGTGGAGAAAGAAAGGTGCGGCCGATTTCAAGGAAACGCCGTTTATAGCTGCGGGAGTGCAGAGATGGAACGTAAGCGGATTGACTAACGGAACCGACTATGAAGTACGTATTATCGGGATCGATGCCGACGGCAACAGCTCCGTGTCCGATACGGCAGCCGTCAGACTGCCGGCCGGGCAGCGCATAGCGAGAGTCAGCGTATCCGGCGGCGGGGTGCAGAGCGGCGCGGAAAGCACTCGATCGGATATTAGCGATGACGGCCGGTATATCGTATTCGATTCCGACGCCGGCAATATCGCCGGGCAGGACTTGAACGGCAAAACGGACGTGTTCTTGTATGACCGTCTAAACGATCAAGTTCAACTCCTAAGCCGGAACGCCAGCGGCGCTTCGGGCAACAATCTCAGCTTTGAGCCCAAAATAAGCGGGAACGGGCGGTACATCGTGTTTACGTCTTATGCCAGCGACTTAGTCGCGGATGATGCCAACGGATTCGAGGTCGACGTATTTTTGTTTGACCGGGAAACGGGCGAGTTGACGAAAATCAGCCGACCGGTCGAGGGCGGCTCCGATGACGATGAAAGCTACAGGCCGTCGATCAGCGACGACGGATCCCGAATTGCCTTCGTCTCCTATGCGAAGCTTGTTCCGGGCGCACCGGACCATAGGAACGTCTACTTGTACGAAAGGGAAACAAAATCGCTGTCGCTTCTTCAGCTTGTGGACGGAACGGTTCCGAACGACGATGTCGGCGCGCCTGCGTTAAGCGGCAACGGGCTATATGTCGCTTTCGATACCGAGGCTGGCAATCTGGATCGGACCGATACGGATCGTATGCTCGACGTGTATTTGTATCACATTCCGAGCAAAACGGTTATGCTCCTCTCGGCATTTCCGGGTGATGGGAACCTATCGCGCGATCCTGCCATAAGTGCGGACAGCCGATACGTCGCATTCATTTACGAAAATTATTCGGCAGGCGAGAACGCCGTCGTTTACGTGTATGACCGGGAGCTGAATGAGGTTATGCTGGCGAGCCGTTCCTTGTCCGGCAAGGCCCCTAACGATTACAGCGAATCGCCGGCCATAAGCGGGGATGGCCGCTATGTAGCATACGCGACGAGAGCCGGAGACATCCATCCCGAGGACCGGAACGGCGTGACAGACGTGTATGTATTCGATCGGCAGACGGGCGAGACGAAACCGGCGAGTCTTACTTATTCGAGCGGATGGGGGAACGGAAGCTCCAGGATGCCTGCGATCAGCGGAGACGGAGCGTATGTCGTGTTTCAATCCGAAGCGAGCAATTTGGTTACCGGTGATACGAATCATACGGCCGACGTGTTCGTGACGCTAACCCAAACAGCTCTCGCGGAGGATACGACTCCTCCATTATTCCCGGAAGAGAGCGCTGTAACGGTTAAGGAAACCGGGGCCGATAATATTACGCTTGCTTGGACGGCGGCTCAGGACGATCGTTCCGTAGCCGGATACCGGATCTATTACGGCGACCAGCCTTACGTATCGTTCCCGGGAACGGGCACGACAGGAACCGTATGGGGGCTGAAGCCCGGAACGGAATATTCCTTTACCGTGAAAGCGGTAGACGGCGCCGGCAACGAAAGCGTCGGCGGCATTAAGGCGGTTGCAACGACGAAAACCGTAATCGACGTCCGGTTGACGGATATTCGCACCGCGATCGATTCGGGCAAACACGGCCATGCTGCCGTCGGAGGGAAACTGGCCATTGAGGCGGAAGGAAGTCCGGGCGGCGAGGCGACCGCTCGCATCGATTATGTAAGAGCGGACGATACGTCCGGCAGCGCTACGGTCCGGTTGACGCCATCCGGTGCTGCGAGTCCGATCTATGCCGGCGAATTTATCGTTCCGGAAGGCGTTAAGCTCATTCGGAACACGTACGTAAGCTTAAATGTGAGCGGCGCAGCCGCCAATATGGAAAAGGCGGCGGACGTTCGAATCGGCGCATCGTTTAAGCTGCGAATTCAGTCGGAGGCGGGCAATCAAGGCGCCATGTTGACCGTGGCGGACAAGAGGCAAAACGTTTCGGAACAGTTGACGCTGTCTGGCAGCGGCTTGTATACGCTCAGCGGTCTTCCTGCTGGAGATTACGAGGTTGCGATCCGATTGAACGGCAAGGAGCTTCAGCGGGAGGCAGATCGGTCCTACAAGCTGCGCCAAGGGGTAACGTCGGAAGCGACGGTGCCTTTGAAAGTATCTCTATCCGGCGGTTATATGTCCGGGGGACGTGCGGAGCTGAAATGGACGATTCCTGCGGACGAAACCGATGTTGCGGGCTTCGTTGTACTCCGGCAAGCGGGGATTGCCGCACCGGTTGAAGCGGGAATCATCCATAATCCGTCTGCGGCATCGTTTACGGATAGCGGACTTGCGAACGATACGACGTACTTGTACTATGTGCTCAAACTGACGGCATCCGGCTCCAAAGTCCCATTCTCAAACGAAATTAGGGTTACGACGGCAAGCCTGTCTATCGCGGACCCAACCTGGACTTTGGATACGATCAAGGCCAGCGGAACGAAGTTTGCCGTGTCGGGCAGCACTTTGCACGTTCAATTTAGCAGTGAAGCGAATCGCGCCGCCAAAATGACCGTGGAGTACCAATCGTGGTTCGAAGACGCCGAGAAGCTGCTGGATGAGCCTGTTTGGCGGACCGAAGCGGTAACGATGGAGCCGAATCCGGATGTCCCTAACGGCTACAAGGGCTCCTTCCAGCTGAAGGAAGGCATCTCGTTCATTCGCAAAGTGACGCTTAGCGTAGCGGATGCATCCGGCCGGACGGCGGAAAGAACCGTCGACGAGCTGACCATGCCGGTTTCCGGCTTGCTTAAGCTAAAGGTTCATCCGATTCATGACGATTTCGGGACCGGCTCGGGTTATATGACCGTGTACGGAAAATCGTACGCGACAGCCCGCAATGTGAATAACGCCGGCGAGGATGTCACGATTCCGCTTCCTGCAGGAACGAACTATTCACTTGGGGTAATCGGAAGCACAACGAGCGTAGTATGGAGCAAGACCGGTATTGCGATCAAGAACGGGCTTCAAGCCGAAACGGTTCTTGAGCCGTTCGCCCGATTGTCCATCAAACTGCTGGACCGCAGCGGCCAGCCGCTCCAGAGCGTTAAATATACGCTGCGCGGAAAACGCGGAGAATTCGACCGCGGAACGACGGGGCCGGATGGAATCATTACGACATCCAAAGCCATGTTCGTAGGCGAAACGGTAACGTACACGACCGATATGATCGATCAGCCGGCATACATGCCTGTTACCGAATCGGTTTTGCTGGAGAAAGAAATCAATGAAGCATCCGTTTCTCCGAAAGTAAAGCCGAGCGGAACGCTGCAAGGGAGCGTGCTCGATCCGGAAGGCAAGCCGACATTGGATGCAATCGTCCATATTTACAGCGAGTCGTTCCGCAGTGTTGTTGCCGTGGATGGGGCCGGCAAATACTCGGTCAGCGTTCCAGCGGGCTCCGTAACACTCGAAGCGGTCGGCAAGAAAAATGCAAACATCCGGTCGAAGCCTGTCCGTCTGGACATCGCCGAAGGCAAAACGTTGGAGCAGGATGCGAAACTGCTGGACATGGACGCCAAAGTAGCGATCAATCTGTACACGAGACTACCCGGCGGTAATTGGCAAGGGCCGATCGACATCGATCGTGTCGTCGCGATTCATTTCCGTCTCGTAACGTCCCACTCGATTATGGAGTATGGCAATCCGGCACGGATGAGGGCTCAAGAAGGCGATGTCGTTAAAGTATGTGTGGACGGTATCGAAGCCGGACTGCCGAAAGGCTGCGGCGAAGCGACGATCGATGAAAGCAAAAAAGGAACGATCAACGTGTACCTGGAAAGCTCCGGCGCAGCCGTTACCGGCTCGATCGCGGCACCGGAACAACTGCCGAAACAAACGACCTACCGCGCAGAACTATACCGAATCGGGGAGAACGGACTTTCGAGCTATGTACGGACGATGTGGCTGCCAGTCGATAAGTTCCGTATCGATGTAACGAACCCCGGCAACTACAAATTGTACGTAAGCGACAATCCGTACCGTCCTGCGGTTGCCCAAACCGTACCCTTTCAAATTGGGGCGGGCGAAGAAAAATCGCTCGGCGCCATCCAGCTCCAGAGCGCGGGCAAATTCCGCGGTCGGGACGGATCGGGCATTCAAATCATGTCCGCAGCCGCGACGCCGGGAAGCCTTGTTCAAGCTCGCGTAACGTATGCGAATAAGGGCGAGCCTCGAGGACCGGCCGATCAGGCAAAATTGCTTATCGAGCTGCCGGAAGGAACTAGCATTATTGCCGGTAGCGTAGCCGTGAACGGTCAAACGGGTACGGTTTCCATGCAAGGTAACGTGGCGGAAATCGGGCTTGGCACGATTGTCGACTATGCATCCGGCAGCGTGCAATTCCAGCTGTCGCTGGATAACGTGGTTTCCGATACGAATTTGGGATTGTCCGCGATGATTCGGTATATGAGCGGAGGCGCTGAGCGAGAAGAATTGCTCGGAGCCGCCCAGGTGGAGATGGTTGCCGTTTCGATCGAAGCGCCGCCCACCGTTACGTCTCTGCAATTCAAGGCGAGCGGAAGAGCTCCGGCCGGCAAGCCGGTAACGGTGTTCGACGGAAATACGCCGCTTGGTCAAGCGATCGCATCGTCCACCGGTCTTTGGGTGATGTCCGTTCAATTGGAGGAATCCGAAACGTCCGTGCATCGATTGCGGGCGGAAACGAGCCTGAACGGGCGGCAAGTAACGAGTGGCGAGGCTATCGTGAAGGTCGATCCGGATGCCGCGCTTCTCGAGGAAATGTCCATGATGCAGGCGAACGGACGCAAAATAACGTTCCGCCCGTCCGAAGGGCAAGCCAAGTTTCCGTACGTGGTCGTGCCGAACGTTCCGTTTTTGTTCGAGATGACGTTCAGTCAGCCGGAGCGGATTAGCGACGTTGCCGTGCAGATGGGGAATAACATCGCAAATGCCGTGCTTGTGGACGGCGTATTCAAGGCGACGATCGCGACTACGAATGATCTGGGCCCGGTATGGGTCTCGTATCGCGCCAAGCCGAAGTGGAACCCGGCAACCGCCGAGAAGAAGCCGACGGAGGAGCAGTTCCGCAGCCGCCTGCCGTCCAGCTTGCAAAATTATGTGATCGATTCGGTTACCGTTTCGGACGCCGCGTTCGATGCGGTGCTGAACGGTACGGCGACTTCGGCCCGAACCGCCGAGGTTCAAGCGCGCGCCTCCGAAGATATGAACGCGAGGGCGCAAGTAACGGCGGAAAGGGTTCTGGATTACGAGCCGACGCCGGAGGAACAGCAATATGCAGTCAATAGAGGACTTCCGGTGTATGGATCGTCGGTCGGCTATTCGAAGAAAGGCAATTCGTTAAATATCAGCTTCAGCATCAACATCCCGGCAGAAGCGCTTCGCGAAGGCGGCGGCTTTGCGGCCGGATTGCGAATGATGGAGCAGTCGCTCGGCGGCAGCGGAAACGGCGAAGATTTTAGCAGGCTCGTGACGCTATCCACGAAATCGGAAATGATCAAAATCGCGTTGAATTTGACCCTTGACGCCTTACTGGAAAATGTGCCCGACATTATGTCGCTCATCGACAAGCTCAAAAGCGCAAAGGACATTGCCGGAGCGTCGGGGCTGTTCAAAAAGGCGGAAGAGCTGCTGATCCGCGCGCAAAACTTGTGCGATCCGAGAGCGGCGCAATATTATGTAGATTGGGCGGAAGATATCGGCTTAACGATCATGATTAACGAGAGCATCAAGTGGGCGCTTCAGCTTGTCGGCGTCGCACTCGGTCCCGAGACGCTCGGCCTGGGCACGGCTTTTGCGTTCTGGCTGAGCGGGCTGCTCGCGGAGAACGTGCTCGATTCCATGGTGGAGGACGAACTCGGCAAACTGGAAAAAGCGCTGGACCAGTTTAAGTGTAAGCTGAAGCCGTATCCGGAGAAAAAGCCGCAGGCGGATCCGAAAATCATTTGGGACCCGAGCGGATATGTGTATGAGGGAATTCCCGCGAATCGCGTACAGGACGTGAAGGCTACTGCTCTGGAGCAGGATCCGGTATCGAAGCATTGGAGCGTCTGGGATGCCGAATGGTATGGGCAAAAAAATCCCCAGTATACGAATGGCGATGGCCGTTACGGTTGGGATGTGCCGCAGGGAAGATGGCAGGTCATGTATGAGAAGGAAGGATACGAGACGGCATACAGCGATGAGCTGGAAGTACCGCCGCCGCATTTTGACGTGAATATTCCGCTCGTATCTTATGCGCCGCCTGAGGTTACTTTTGTAGTAGCCCAGCCGAAGGGTGCAGCGGTCGATCTTTATTTCTCGAAGCCCGTATCGGCGGACCTTCTGACTGCCGATATGGTCGCAGTCGTCCCGAGCGGGGGCGCCGGATCCGTTACCGGCAGCGTATATGGAATCGATATCGTATCCGCAGGGGACCGCCAATTGGCGAAAGGCATCAGGTTCACACCGGATACGGCGCTGAACGTTGGCGGGACATATGAAGTGACGGCTAGCCGTGCGATTGTAAGCTACGCGGGAGTACCGCTGCAAGCCGAGACTCGCCGTACCATTACGGTGACGGCGGACGACAAGGCAGCGCCGTCCGAGGTAACCCGAATCGTCGACAGCTTTACCGACAATTCGGCGACGATCGTTTGGACCGATCCGGGTGACCCCGATTTCCTCACGGTTCGCACGTATTGGAAGAGGGCTTCCGAACCGGCTTACACGAATCATGCCGATGCGGCGAAAGGAACCCAATGGACATGGATCGGCGGGTTGAACGCAAATAGTGATTACAGGTTCCGTATCACCACTATTGACAAAGTTGGGAACGAATCCGCGGGGGTCGAATGGACTCGCGCAATCGCGACCCGGGAGGCGGTCGATATTTCTCCGCCGCTTCCTGCGCTAGACCTTAGAGCGACTAACACGGAGAAAGATCGTATCGGGGTGGTTTGGACCGATCCGTCCGCTCCGGATTTGGCAAAGGTGAAGCTGAGCTGGAAGCCTGCAAGCGGCGACGCAGCAGCCAAAACCGTACAGCTTGATCCCGGTGTAGGGAAGTATACGATTACGGAATTGGCGCCTAATACGGTTTACGACATTATGCTGTCGTCAACGGATCATAGCGGCAACGAATCTGTGCCCGTGACGATTTCGGCTCAGACGAAAACAGCCGGGCAGGGCGGCGACGGAGGCGGCAACGGAGGCGGCAACGGAGGCAGCAACGGAGGCAGCAACGGAGGCAGCAACGGAGGCAGCAACGGAGGCAGCAACGGAGGCGGCAACGGAGGCGGCAACGGAGGCGGCAACGGAGGCGGCAACGGAGGCGCCGACGAAGGCGGCAATGGAGGCGGCGGTAAAGACCGGATCGAGTGGAGTATTAGTGAGAAAGGCGGAACGTTTACCGCCTACGATAGAATGCTGGAGCTTGTAGTGGAGGAAGGCGACTTGTCTGCAGCAGGCAAAATGACCGTTACGAAGAACGACGGTACTGCGCAGGCGCCGGCATCCGAATATAGGCTCAAATCCCCGATCTTTACGTTGGTTTTCGGTACGTTGACGATTAACAAGCCGCTCGAGCTGTTTATCGACTATGATGCGGAATTGACGAAAGGCTTGAATGTCGGACGTCTCGGCATTTATAAGCGGGATACGAGTGTGCCTGCGGGCTGGAAATACGTCGGAGGTGTCGTTCAGCAGAAGGACCACCGGGTGCGTGCACGCATCAAACAATCCGGACAATATGCCGTTATGATGTACGATCACGAATTTGCCGATTTGCAAGGACATTGGAGCCGGCCGGATACGGAAGTGCTTGTCAGCAGGCATATCGTAAGCGGAACGGCAGCATATCGATTCGAACCGGATCGCGCCATTACGCGCGCGGAAATGACGAAGCTGCTTGTCGAGGCTTTGGTCGGCGCAGGTTCGCTCAAGCTGGATACAGCGGGTGCAGCGTCGTTCCGCGATGTACAATCGGAAGTGTGGTACTATGGCTATGTGGAAGCCGCTTCTAAGGCGGGTATCGTAGAGGGAGCAGACGGACTGTTCCGCCCGAACGACCACGTAACCCGAGAGGAAATCGCCCTGCTCATCGGCCGGGCAGCGAAACAGCTCGGTGGAGCTGCTGCCAGTCGCGAATCGGACGATGCGGTACTGGCCAAATTCGAAGATTCGGATCGCATATCGGATTGGGCACGTGCCGGCCTGTCATGGGCCGTAAACGAAGGGTTCATTCAAGGAATGACGGAGCATACGATTCAGCCGCAAGAGCAAGCGTCCCGTGCTCAAGCTGCCGTCCTGCTGCTTCGATTATTGAACCGTTATCACTATATTACCGAATAGTACAGATGCGCCGTCCTTTGCAAAAGGGCGGCGTTTTTCCATTCGTTTTCCTGCGAGAGATTTTGTGTCCGAATACGAGCAGCAATGGCAAAGCCGCTTCCTTCCGGAAGCGGCTTCGCTGTTTCAATTATGAACGACGACGGTTATAAAATGAACTCCGAGATCGTCGTAGGCGGCAATTTTCACGACGCCGTTTCGGTTCCCCGTCAACACCCCTTGCGAATCGATCGAAGCGATCCCGGAGTCGAAGGAGATCCAGCGGATCGCCGGGCTCGTTCCGACGACATCCGCTGCCGCTTTCTTCAAATCGACCGCGGCTACCCGTTCGGCTTGCAAACGCAGCAATGTGCCGTTTCCCTGCCTCATCGGGTCTTCCGCTTCGGTCAGGATGGCCCCGATCGATTGCAAAATGCCTTGCATACGTGCGGAGCGTTGATTCAATCCATTGATATGGTCTTGTACAGCCGGTTGATTGGATGCCGGCAATGCGGCGATCACGCTTTGAACGTTCTCGCGTATATCGCGGACCTTCTGCAACTCGGACCGCAGACCGGCGAGCGCTTGCTCGCGTTCCTTCGGGTTGGCGATCGACAACTCCGCCTGCCGCAACGTCTGTTCGAATGCTCCGGCTGATTGCTCCGCCGCCGACATTTTCCCGGCCGCCGCAATGACCGCCTGAATGGCCGCAAGCCTTTGCAGCAGCGCCGTTTTCTCCGCACTATCCGCCATGGCGTTGACTACGGTCCGGGCTTGATCCACATGCGATTGAAGGGCTGTCGTCTCGGCTTGAACGACGGCAATCTCGTTCGGAACCGCATCGGGGCTTCCCGCAGCGAAAAATAATCCTAACGGAAGCGAAGCCGACGGCATGACCATCGTTCTTAACCGATACGCTCCGGTCGTTGCGACAGGCACAACTGTGTTCGTACTGAAGTGATAGTTGAGCACCGGCGCCCCGTTTACTTGATAATTGACGAACCCGGGATTCGATCCGTTGCTTCCGTACAACGTATGGACGACCGGATAACGGGTCTCGTTCGTAATGCTTACATCGATGTTATAGTCCGTATACCAGTAAGCAAGCCGCAGCTTGTTCACCGTCGGGGTAATAAAGCGTACTTCGCGCTGTTCCACCGCGTTACCGAGCACGTCCCACCGCGTCATCAGCTTCTCTTGCTCACCGGCATAGCCCAGATCGGAGATCCTCAGTCCTGTAAACGGGTTGGCGTCCGTCAGCGTCAGGTTGACCGCCCCGACTCTTCCCCAGTGCGCCAATAATCCGCGGTAGTCGTCGGACCGGTCGGCGGTCGCATTCGTACGGGCGATCGTAGCTGTCGTGGCATAAGGAGTAGGGTCGATAACCGAGTCCGTAGTGACCACGTGCGACACCAACACGTTCGCATTCGCACCGTCGTCCTCCGCAACGGCGTTAAATTCGGCAAAATAAACCATCGATTCCCCGATGCTCACATGATCCGCATCCGATATAGCGAAATAGTAAGATCCGCCTGCCGGAATCGTCGCGAGCAGTGTCGGACTCGGCGAAGCGTTCATAAACCGCTTCGTCACATTGCTCGCTGCGGCCGTTACGCTGGCATCGTCGTAAGCTTCTATTGTTTTGTAGAATCGGATCGGCTTGCCGGACACGTTTGCCACGTGCAGCCAAAACTTCAGCTTATGCGTCGTTTTGTTGTAGTGCGATGCCCAGAAGCGGAACGGTCCCGTTACCGTGTCCCTGTACAGGGTGGCGTTGTATTGTCCGGTAATTTCGCTGCCGTCCGGACGCTTCGCGCCGTTCTCGTTAATCGTTTCCGGCGCGTTGGAGACGAGGACCTGCCCGCCTGTAGGCGTAAAGTTGACGTAAGGAGTATCGTACGGCAAATAACGTTTCGGAAAATTGATTGGGATTTCCTGCCCCGGCGTATACGCGAATGAGGCAGCGGGAGTCAAGGCCAGCGCCAGCGCCGATACGAGTATCACTTTCATCCATGAACGGACCATACCTATACCCTCCTAAATCGATCGAGTTTTCGAATATTTCCGCTCAACCCTCCTTTCATCGTTGTTCCAGGGTGCTCCGCGTGAATGTTACCTGCATTATAGCCGCTCTCGTATCCGGCCGACAGGGGACGCTTATTGCTACAGTCGGTACTCTTGTGACTATTTGGGCATAAGTCGGACGCCATGAGCAAAATCGTTCCATCCGATCGAAATTTCGTGCTATTGTCGGCCTCCGCCGCAACGAATATGGTTAATTTGTCAACGATGGGCAGCATTCGTCTGGAACGCCGCGCTTCGATTATTGCATAAGGGAGATTATACAAGCCATGTTCGTATTCGAACGAGAAACATCATCGATCGCATTCGCCGGCGAGCCCGCCGTCGTTCTGCACGGACTCGGCGTCCGGGCGTTCGTCGCGGGCGAAGGGGAAATTGAATTGCCTTTGAAATCCGCGAACCCGGCAGAACCGGGAGCAATTACCGATGCTCAAACGGAGGAGTACAGGCTCCTGTTCGAGGATTTGCAAGGGAGAATCCGGGCGGAGCTGCATTTGTCGGCGCAAGGGCCGTTCATGACGGTGCGCGTGGAGGCCGCCATCCGCAACGATACGGCCTACCATGCCCAGCGCACGTTCGCGGCCGAAGGCGGCATCCGCATCGTGTTCCGGCAGTTGGCCGGGCTGCAAGGATTGCTGGCCGCCTCCCGGCATAAGGAATGGTGGACGCGTCCGCATTTCGATACCGATCTGCGTCTCCTCCCGCCTCGGACCCAATCGCTGCTGTGGAAGACGGATGAAGGATACGGCTATATGCTCCCCGTGTGCGACGAGCTGTACCGGACCGATCTGACCGGATGCGAGGACGGGCTGGCCGTGCAAATATCCGCCTGCGAGAGCGGCCATGAATCGATCCGTACCGTTTCCTTCGTTCTCGGCGCAGGGACAGATCCGTACCGTCTTGCGGCCGATGCCGCTGCCGTAGGGTTTGCCTGGCGGGATGCCGGCGGGGCTCCGAAGGAAGGCAAGAAGTACCCCGAAATTTTGGAGTATTTGGGCTGGTGCAGTTGGGATGCTTTCTATGCCGATGTGGACGAGAAAGGGCTGGAGGAGAAGGCTGCGGAGCTCGGCAGACTGGGGCTGCCTGTTCGCTGGTTCATGATCGACGACGGCTGGTCGGAAGTCAAGGATCGCATGCTGGCCTCATTCGGCGCGAACAAGGAGAAGTTTCCCGGAGGGCTTGGCCGAACCGTACGCCGCTTGAAGGAGGACCACGGAATACGCTGGGTAGGCGCATGGCACAATATAGCCGGTTATTGGGGAGGAATCGATCCGTCCGGGGAGGCGTTCGCCGAGGCGAGGGACTACGTGCATCTCACGCGCAGCGGAAGATGGATTCCGAGTCCGGAGCTGGCGCGTAATTTCGGATTCTGGCAGCTATGGCACTCCCGTTTGCGGCGGCAGGGCGTCGATTTCGTCAAAGTAGACAACCAAAGCTCGCTGTATGCGTATATAGGCGGCGAACAGTCGATCGCCAAAACCGCCAATTCCGTTCACACCGGCTTGGAGGCGTCGGTCTCGCTTCATTTCGGGGGCTGCATGATCAACTGCATGGGCATGGCGTCGGAGAACGTTTGGCACCGCCCGATCACGTCGGTATCCAGGAGCAGCAACGATTTTTTGCCGAAAATCGCCGACGGGTTCGGGGAACACGCGCTGCAAAACGCCTATAATTCGGTATACCACGGACCGTTCTATTGGGGCGATTGGGACATGTTCTGGACCGGACATCACGATGCCGTTCCGCATATGACACTCCGCGCCGTCAGCGGGGGGCCGGTCTATTTCAGCGACGTACCGGGTCGAACGAATGCTGACATTATCCGGCCGCTCGTATACGGGGACGGCAAAATCATCCGCTGCGAACGGGTCGGCCAGCCTACGAAGGAATGGCTGACGGTCAATCCGCTGCTTACGCCCGGTGCATTCAAAGTATGGAATACGGCGGGCGGGGCGGGCGTAGTAGCCGCCTTTCACGTGTATGACGGCGATCGGACAGTTGAAGGGGAAGTAGGCCCGGGAGATATTCCCGGACTGGCCGGGACGGAGTTTATCGTATACGACTCGTTCCGCGGAACGGCGAACCGCTTGCGGCGGGGAGAAACGGTACCGGTCCGTCTAGAGCGGCTCGAAGCCGCACTGTACTTGATCATCCCGGCAGCCGCAGGTCCGTTTACCGCAATCGGACTGACCGACAAGCTGGTCGCTGCCGATGCCGTATTGGAAACTGCATGGGAAGGCGATGCCGTGCAGGTGAGGCTGAAGGACGGCGGTACGTTCTCGTTCGTCTCGGAGAGGAAGCCGCTCGGGGCTTTCGTCGACGGCAAGCCGACCGATGTGGAGACGGCGGACGAAGAGACGGGCTTGTACCGGGTGTTCTGTCCGGCGGGAACTGAACCGTCCCGCCGGGAAACGGTGATCCGCATCGAGCTGTAACAACGTTCATTTCTCGATGCGCAGCGAATGCGTCGACTCCGTGCTGCAGCTTTGGCGGTATTCGTTCGGCGTCATGCCGACGAGCAGCTTGAATACGCGGATGAAATAGTTGCTGTTGTCGAAGCCGGTTTCGCGGGCGACGGTCTCGACTGTTTTGCTCGACTGGCTGAGCAGCGCGGACGCTTTCTCGATGCGGATTTTGCGCAAATATTGCATCGGCTGCAGACCGGTTTTCGCATGGAACGTGCGGCAGAAGTGGTACCTGGATATGCCGGCGCAGGCGGCCAGCTCCTCGAGCGTAAGCGGGAGGGCGTATTGGGACTGCATCAATTGGATCGAGCGGCGGATCGGCTCGGGCGTATCGTGGAGATGGACGACGGTGCTGCCTTCGGCGATCCGCTGCAGTTCCATGACGAACCGGTACAGCTCGGCGGAGATGGCGTATTTGTCGAACTGCTTATTGTTGTAGATGTCCGCATACAGCTTGCTGATGCAGCGCAGCGGCTCGGGCTGGTCCTGGAACGAAATGACGGGGCCGAACCATTGAATGAGCGAGTTCCAATGACGGATCGCATCTTCGCCTTGAACCGCGATGAACATAAACTCCCAATGCCCGTCGTTTTCATCGAAATAATAGACGTGGTCCCCCGGCACCGTACAGAGGAAGCCGCAATGCTTCGGGACGACGTATTCCCGGTTCCGGTAACGGATAACCCCTTGGCCGGACAGCGTGAATTGGAAGACGGCGCCGTCTTCCGCCTGCCGCTTCAAGCCGTCCCACCGGTAGGAGGAGCTGTTGACGTACTCCCATCCGATAGCAATGAGGCGAAGGCTGTCGGCCATCGGCGTCAAATAGCGGGTGTAGAACGACTGGCGCTCCAGCTCGGCGTGTGGATATAGCAAAATAATGCACCCTTTTCAAAATTTCATTCTATTGTTAACACCCATTGTACCGTATATTCTAAATATATCAATACGGCATTCGCCGATTGAAACCGTTTCCCTTCTATGCAAGAAGCAGCAGTTTTCGTCGGCAAAATAGTATCATTTGTTCAAGCCGAAAGCGCCATACAAATCGGGGGTAAACAAGAAAGGTTGGATGACTATGTTGAAAAAAAGCGCAATATTGCTGCTGTCCGGATCGCTGATTATGGTTGCGGCCTGCTCGAACGGCAGCGGACAAAAAGAGCCGGACAAGGCGGCTAAGCCCGAAGAGAAGGAGGCGGTCGTGAAAAAAGAGCCGGTCGAGCTCGTCTTCTACGATGGGGTGTCCGATTATACGGAGGAGCGGTTCATGAGAGAGATCGGCGAGCCGATCAAGAAGAAATTTCCGCACGTGACACCGAAATTCTCGCCGTTCACGAAGCTGACCCAAGTGCAGGATTTAATAACTGCCGGCCAGCCGCCCGATATCATTTTTGCTTCGAGCGGGCTGTTCAACGACGTTGTCAACAAGTACAGCATGCAAACCGACATTATGCCGCTCATCCAGAAGTACAAGTACGATTTGACCAAAATCGATCCGGTATCCGTCGACATGATGAAGGAAATATCGAAGGGCGGCATGTACGCGCTTCCGACCTTGATGTCGCCGTCCCCGATCTATTACAACAAAGACATATTCGACAAGTTCGGCGTTCCTTATCCGAAGGACAACATGACGTGGGACGATTTGTACGAGCTGTCCAAGAAGGTGACCCGCAAAGACGGCTCCGTTCAATATTACGGCTTCATGGTATCGTTCCAGCATCTGATGGTGCGCAACCAGTTCTCGTTAAATTTGGTCGATCCTGCTACGGAGACGACTTCGTTCGCAGACGCGAAATGGAACAAAATGACGGCCAACATCAGCCGTTTCTACGAACTGGACGGCGTGGAGCCGAATCAGCAGAAGCTGGGAGCGGCGCAGCAGCGGGTCATGTTCACGAAAGAGAAGACGCTTGCGATGTGGATGCCCGTAAGCACGCTGCTGACGGGACAGGAGCTGGAGGGAATGAACTGGGACATGGCCGCGTTCCCCGAATTCAAGGAGCTTCCGGGCGTCGGACCGCAGCCGTACCCGATCTCGTTCTACATGACGACCACGAACAAGCATAAGGATCAGACGTTCGAGGTGATCGCCTTCTTG
The DNA here is from genome assembly GCF_005938385.1 of Paenibacillus mesophilus. Lineage (GTDB taxonomy): Bacteria > Bacillota > Bacilli > Paenibacillales > NBRC-103111 > Paenibacillus_AB > Paenibacillus_AB mesophilus. The sequence goes on along the minus strand of NZ_VCRA01000001.1, from coordinate 247,675 downwards.
GCTTCGGAGGAGTACCAGCTGCCGATGGTGAAGCAGGGACAGTTTCCGACCGCGCTTACGAGTCCCGTTCTGCGGACGGCGTTCGGCCAGGACACCGCGATGTATAAAGGGAAAAACGTAAAAGCGATGCTGCCGGCCAAATATGCGAAGGCATCGGCGTTTACGAAATTCAACAATCTGGCGCGCAACCAGCTGCAAGCGGCTCTTGAAGCGAACGTCCTGCAAAAGAAAGATATCAATACGGCTCTGAGGGAAGCGGAAGAAAGAACGAATGCCGCCATCAAATCGGAGAAGGCGAAGTGATCGAAGGGGCTACCGGCGCAGCGCCCGGCGGCCTTCCCATATCGAAGCGCAGCAGTGCGAGAGGAGCATGTCCGTTGTCTGTCAAACCCGTCAAACATATTGCCGCCATCAAATCGGAGAAGGCGAAGTGATCGAAGGGGCTACCGGCGCAGCGCCCGGCGGCCTTCCCATATCGAAGCGCAGCAGTGCGAGAGGAGCATGTCCGTTGTCTGTCAAACCCGTCAAAC
>NZ_VCRA01000001.1:0-247135 GCF_005938385.1 Paenibacillus mesophilus | reverse complement strand
TCAAACATATTGCCGCCATCAAATCGGAGAAGGCGAAGTGATCGAAGGGGCTACCGGCGCAGCGCCCGGCGGCCTTCCCATATCGAAGCGCAGCAGTGCGAGAGGAGCATGTCCGTTGTCTGTCAAACCCGTCAAACATATCGTCGTGTTCAAGGATGAGCAATATAATACGTTTCCGAGTGTCGTACGGAACCGGGAAGGACAATTCGTTAGCGCATTCCGGCAAGCGCCGGACCGGCTCGATACTTACGGACTGGAGCATATCGATCCGTCGTCGAAGGCGGCGCTCGTCACCTCTTCGGACGGAGTCGAATGGAGCCGGAATACGGCCGTTATGTACGACGACTTTTTCTACGGCGTACAGGATCCGTGTCTGAACGTTCTGAGCGACGGTACATTGTTCGGGACTCTATTCATGTGGAAGGTCGCCGATCTGGAAGACGTGAAGGACCGGCCCGATTACTCCCACAAAGTATTCGACAAATGGGCGGCCAAGGCTGTCGGCGCGTACTCGATCCGTTCCGCGGACGGAGGGAAGACGTGGGATAAGCCGATCGCGGTCGACCTCGGCAAAGTCTTCATCCGCGGAAACTGTGTGGAGCTGGAGGACGGATCTTTGCTTGCTCCGTTTTACGGTTACGCAGGAGGTGACTGGCGCGTTGTCGTTGGGAGGACGGAGGATCGGGGCGTCACGTGGACGAACTACGCGGAGATCGCACCCGAGGAAGGATACGGATTTTTCGAGCCGAATTTGTACCGGACTCCGTCGGGCAAGCTCGTTCTGTTCACCCGCTGTCATAAGACGAAGCCGGAAGCGGGCGACGGTCAGGCGGCGTACCCGCTTGTTACGTCGGAATCGACAGACGGCGGCCTTACGTGGAGTGCTCCGGTCAAACGCAAGTTTTACTCGCCGAGCCCGTTTCACGCGCTTCGTCTGGACGATGGCCGAATCCTTCTCACGTACGGATACCGGTTTCGGCCATTCGGCATCCGGGCCGTTCTGCTTGATCCGGAGTGCGGCGACCTGGAACAGGCGGAGGAAGTCGTGATCCGCGAGGACGGCCATGGCTCGGACATCGGATATACGAGCGCCGTTCAGATGGATGACGGCAGGGTGATCGTCATGTACTATTACTCCGAACAGGGCGAGCGGTACCGCTATATAGCCGGTACGATATGCGACATCGGGTAACGCCGGATGGCGGTTAGGGGGCTAAGGCGAGCCGTCGTCGGTCAACAGGATGCAAGGGCAAGGAATATACAAGGGAGGAATCGGCATGAAAGCAGTCTATTGTCGGCATCGTTCGGTTAAGGCAGCTGCGGTTTCTTTATTTCTTATCTTGGTTCTTTTATTGCCGGCCGGTATAGTGTCCGCGGAAGTGCGCCATACGAGCATTTCAGACGTCGTAATCGCCGGGGCTTCGGGTACCGACAAGCCTTATTTTCCGGATATCGTCAAGGCGGGCAACGGCGATTTGCTCGTCGTGTACTATTGGTCGAGCAGCCACGTTGGCGGGAACGGCAAAATCATGATGAAGCGGAGTACGGATGACGGAGCTACCTGGAGCGCCGCTCAGACGGTCGCGGATACGGTCTATGACGATCGCGACCCTTCGATCGCCGTTCTCGGCGACGGGACGCTGCTCTTATCTTGGTTTACTTATAACGGAGGGCCTGTCGACGTTCGCGTGATCCGCAGCACGAATAACGGGACGACATGGGGAAGCCCGGTTACGGTCGGAACGAACATGTCGTGGGCGGCGACTTCCTCCAAAATCATCGAGCTGTCGAGCGGTGATTTGCTGATCCCGCTCTACGGGCCGGGTACCGGCAATCAGAAGGCTACCGTGGTAAGAAGTACCGATCAAGGACTGACGTGGCCATCGTCCTCCGAGAAGACGATGGGTTTCGTTTCCGGCAGCCACTTGGTCGAGCAGGCGATTGCGGAGCTGGATAACGGGCATATCAAAGGGTTGATCCGCGCGTCCTCGTCCGACAATCTCGCTTACGAGGTCCATTCCTACGATTACGGAGCGACATGGGGTACTCCGGCGAAGCTCGATAAGAAGATGCATGCGCCCGAGCTGTTCCGCATACCGGGTACGGACAAAGTGTTTCAAGCTTGGAGCGAATATCAGCACCCGACCGGCGGTCGTCCCGTCATGGTACGGATCGGCTACCTCGGACAGCCGTGGGACGCTTCGCAGAGCCGTCTTCTTTATTCGGATAAATCGACGTCTGACATGGGGTATTCGTCTACGGCCATGCTGGGCGGCGATGAGCTGTTTACTGTTTATTACGATGCGCAAAAGCAGATCATCGGAGGCACCTATTCCAAGCTCGGCAATTGGGAAGGCGATTTCGGCACGAAGATGGACCTTTCGGGCATGTACCAGTCCTCGGCGATTACGGTTACGACCGACATGCTGTACACCGACCCGAACAACTCCGCGACCGGACCGAAGGGTGCGCTTGACGGGAGTATCGTTTACGGCAATGCCGCCTTCAAGAACGCCGCGGCTACTTCGACCTCGCCGTCCTACTATATGATAGACTTGCAGCAAACCTACACGATCGGAGCGATCGGAGTATTGCTGAAGGTCGGTTATGCGGAAACGGCGAACGTGCAAATATCCGCGGACGGCACCAATTGGATAATCGTACAAACGTACGATAACGTCAACATGAATCATGTGGATTACAAATATTTCGATTCGGGAATTTCGGTCCGGTACGTCAAAGTGACGGTAACGGCATCGTCCGGATGGGCCGGATTGAATGAAATTCAATTGTTCGAGCTTGCCCCTTGAACGGGGCGCCGACGAAGGTGGAGTGACGTATGGAGAAAGCGCGGACGGACCGCATTCAAGTCGCGGCCTATTATTTTCCGAATTACCACCCTGATCCGAGAAACGCGAAATGGCATGGCGAAGGCTGGACCGAATGGGAGCTCGTCCGGATGGCGACTCCCCGGTTTCCGGGACATGCCCAGCCGAAGGTGCCGCTCTGGGGCTGCGAGGATGAAGCCGATCCGGCGGTCATGGCGAGGAAAATCGATGCGGCTTCCGACCATGGGATCGACGCGTTCATTTTCGACTGGTATTGGTACGAGGACGGACCTTATTTGCGGCGTGCCCTGGAGGAAGGATTTCTGAAGGCGGCGAACAATGGCCGGATGAAATTTTCGCTCATGTGGGCGAACCACGACTGGCAAGATATTCACCCCGCCACGCGCAGCCGGCCGTACAAGACGCTTGCCTCCGGCGCCGTCTCGAGAACTGCGTTTCTCGCCGCATGCGAGCATATGATACGCACTTATTTCCATCACCCGTCCTACTGGCGCGTTGACGGCGGGTTATATGTTTCCATCTACGAATTGATGAGCCTCGTCGCCGGGCTCGGTTCGATCGAGGCGACGCGCGAGGCGCTGGAGCAGTTCCGGAGCATGGTGCGGGAAGCGGGGCTGGGGGAGCTTCACCTCAATGCGGTCGTTTGGGGCGTACAGCTGCTGCCCGGCGAGAAGAAGGTGACGAATGCGAACGAAATGCTCGATCTGCTCGGGTTCGATTCGGTCGCTTCCTACGTCTGGATTCATCATCACAGGCTGGAGCGGTTTCCGGAGACACCGTACTCCGCCGTCCGCGAGAAAGCGAAGCAGACGATGGAGACGCTGACCGGGCAGTACCGGCTGCCTTATTTCCCGAACGTGACGATGGGCTGGGATTCCTCGCCCCGGACGATCCAATCGGATCGGTTCGACAATCTCGGATATCCGTACATGCCGGTACTGGCGGACAATACGCCGGAGCAGTTCGAGCAGGCTTTGCGGGATGCGAAAGCTTTCGTGGAGAAAACGGACCGGAGTCCCCGCATCGTATCTATTAATGCATGGAACGAATGGACGGAGGGCAGCTACTTGGAGCCGGACACCTTACACGGTATGGCGTATTTGGAAGCCGTGCGTAACGTATTTTTGCCGGAACGGGGCGATCAATAGATGGCGGGCGACATTTCGAGAAGAGCGGTGCTGACTTCGCTTGGCATGACGGGGGCGGCCATAGCCGCGGGAGGAATTATGGGGGGAAATGCGAACGCCGTATTCGGAGCGGGTGCGGCGGATATCAACATCTTGGATTATGGGGCGGTACCCGGAGGTGTAACGGACACTTCCGTCGCGATTCAAAGCGCCATTGACGCTGCGAAGGGCAGTTTGTCGGGTGCGGTGCGCATCCCGAAGGGGCGCTGGAAATGCAAAAATGTGATCGTCGAAAATTGCACGCTGGCGTTCGATGACGGCGCCGTCTTGGTGTTCGAGCTGGGCGCGACCGATAACGGCCTGCTGCTGCGCTCCAACACGCGGCTGTACAACGCGACATTCGAAGTTTCGAATACGGCCTCGCCGCCGGACGGCAATTTCGGCAACGTGTTTCGCATCGGCGATTACGAAGCCGTTCCGAGTGAGGCTTATTCCAACATTCGCGTACAGGGCGCCAAGCTGTACTGCATGAACGCGACACGGAAAGCGCAGGCGGTCGAGGTGCTCGGCCAAGTGAACGATTTCGTGATGGAAGATATGGTCTTCTACGGTCCGTTCGACGCGGGCATTATCGTTCACTGGGGCGGCGATGTCGGCAGCGCGGACGCCCATAATCAGTTTGTTACGTATTCGTACCATCCGCATGACGGCGTTATCCGCAACATTCGCTTCAAGCCTTACAATGGCGTTGCCGGCAATTATGGTGTCATCCTGTCAGCCGTATACGACATTACCGTGGAAAATATCGCATTCGACGGTTGGACTTGTCCGATCCGCATATTGCCAGGCGACGTATACGCCCAGGTTGCGGTGAGCGCGGAGAAAAATAAGGTTCAAACCGGCATCGTCATCCGCGACGTCGATATAGCGGACCCGCCCGCGAGAGCAAGCAATAAAGCGTCTGCGCCGATCTTTATCCAAGGCTCCTCCGCGACCGTTCGCACGCCGATCGGACCGACCTATACGCTCGACAGCATTTCGTCGATTCGCATCAGCAGGGTGACGTATTCGCTGTCACCGGGGAAAACATATGGCGGCAGTCCGTTGTTTCTCGTGTATTATTCGTCGGGAGTTTCGGTGGAAGAAGTAACCGCTTCCGGCTTCGAAAGCGTCGGCGAATATTTGGCGCTCGTCGAATATTGCAACGACTGCCGCATTTCATTCACCGGCGCGACTGCGAATGGCAGCCGAATATACGGCAGTATGAACTGCGAGATCGATGCGCGGACGACCGGTACGGCGGCGGCCCAGACAGGCGGCAAAACCGGGCTGACGGCGGCGGGCACGTCGCTTGTCGGCACGTTGACGTCCGTTCTGTCCGTAGGGGCGACGACGATTTCGCTGTCCGCCGTAAGCACCGCCTTGACCGTTCCGAAAGGGCAGCGGATTTGGCTGACCGGAGAGAAATCGGTCATCATCGCCAAGACGACGCCCTTAAGCGCCACTGCGGCCAATACGGTGCCGATCGAACCATCGTCGGTAGCGGAGAACTCCGGAGCGGCTGCGGTGATCAAGGTCGTATGCTCCGGGCTGACGATTACGGGCCGTTACTCGAAGTGGGAGCAGGGAGTCATGCTGTCCGACGTGTACGGGGCGCGGGTGGAAGCGGAGTTTCTTCTAAATGGGAAGTACGACGTGCTGTTGGCAGGGAGTCGGGCCGACTGCATTCGGATCAATAAATCGCGCTTCGTAGCAGGCGGACGCAAAAACGACGGCTCCTTGCTCGCCAACATCCATCTCGGGACGACAGGCGACCGGATATCCGTGACGGAATGCGACTTCGAGCCTCAAGGTGCGCCGTGCGTGAATCGTCACCTTTTCGGAGGCGCCGAGCTGTCCAACGTCACGATCGGCGGCAACGATTTCGGCGGAAGCACGCTGGCATCCGTTGCGGTTGGCCCCCAATCGAATGCGGCTTCACAGAGGGGCAAAATATGCATCCACGGCAACACGTATAGGAGCGGAACGGCATTGGTTGCCCCCGGAACGATTCAGGGGACGTATGTCGGAGGCGCGTTCCAAGGCTTCGCGGCCTCGGCGCCGTCGGCGGGATATTGGCGTGCGGGCGATTCGCTTGCGAACGAGGCCCCTGCGGTCGGCGCGCCGAAAGGGTGGCGGTGCACCGCGACGGGTACGCCGGGCACTTGGGTGAGCGAGGGGAATTTATAAGCGGCTAGGTGGATCAATAAGTCGTAACGCCCGGGCAAACCTGTCCGGGAACTGAAAAGCCTCCCAACCCATTGGAAAGTGGGGTGGGAGGCATGCTTTTTTGCATGAAATTTTGCCCTAGTGAAGCATCAAGATGATACAGAGATTCATCGAGAGTTCATAAGAGAAACTCCTGTATTACAAAGTAAATGCATATAAGAGCAATCAGAAGCAATACACAAAGCGGGATGCTAATAATCGCAATCGCAGCTATGGCAAGACCCTTTCCGCCGTTTGTCGATTTCGTTCCGCGTACGGCTAATAGCAATGTAATGAGATGAATTAATAAAGTGATCAAAAATAAAACAAAGATATAATTATTATCTTCGTCACGATTGCCACCTAGGTAGATGAAAAGCACAATCATAAATACATTTATAAAAAATAAGGATACGAAGCTAAAAACGAAAGATACGACAGCTTGTCCCAAGCGGTTGATTTCCGGTTTCACGTTTGACAACAAAACTCCCCTTTTCCGACGACATAGCGTTCATTCCATATAATAGCACGGTTTCCCTAAATGGAAAATATATACTTTTATCAACGGCAGCTCTTGAACGGATCCCATTATCGCAAGTATGCATAAACAAAGTTGTTGAAACCCACATTTTTATAGAGATATACTGACATCTAGAGCAAATTTCACAACTGATCCTTCCCCGAACGGAGGTTGTCATGACGATACGAAGACCGATCGAGTCGATGCAGGGCGACATGTTTTTCGGCATCGATTTTCCCGTCTATGTGAATAGGGCGACCGAAACGTTCCATCTGCACGAACATTCGCATGATTTCGTCGAGATCGCTTATGTGGCGGAAGGCAAAGGCTTTCATTATATAGGCGACCGGATCGTCCCGGTAAGGAAAGGAGATCTGTTCTACATCCCCGTGGGCATCTCCCACGTGTTCCGGCCGGCGGACGCAGCCGTGAAAGATCCGCTGATCGTATACAACTGCATTTTCGGCCTGGAGCTGCTTGACCGGATTATCCGGAGCCATTCGCTGCTGCTTCCTTCGGAAGAGGCGAATGCATTGATTGCCATCCGCAACCGCACCGATTGGCTCAAGGCGGAAGAGCCGTCGGCCGACGCGAGAAACTTGATGCAGAGACTGTATCAGGAATATGCATTCAGGCAGGAAGCGCGCAATCTGATGGTTCTCACTTATGTGATTCAGCTGCTTCTTACGTTATACCGTTCGATCGAGGGCGGACCGATGCGTTCGTATATCGATAACGACTCCAGGATGGATGATGCGATCCGATACATTCAACAGCATCTCGATGCGCCTTTGTCGCTTACCGACATTTCCGCTAAGATCAATATAGGGAAACGGCAGTTCAACCGGTTGATCAAGAAGGCGACCGGCCAAACGTACACCGATTACTTGCATTCCCTGCAAATCGAGCGGTGCTGCGAGCAGCTGCGGAACACGGACCGCAAAGTGTACGAGATCGCCGAAACGATCGGCTTCAAGGATATGAAGCATTTCCATGCCGTTTTTAAACGAAAGACCGGACTGTCGCCGAGGGAATACCGGAAACAGAGCAAGTAGCTTGCTTGCCCCCGACCGCTTGCCGATTCTGCGAGACGATTCCCCCCCCCCCCTCCCCCCACGCGCCGAGCCGCTAACCTTAGTTCAGACACGCATATTTCGAAGAAATCTCGGAACAATCTGGTATAATAGAGAAAAGGGTTACAAAGACCTATTGATTGTTGCGAGATTGGGAGCGATGTACGCAGTTTAAGGACGGGGTACGACAAATCATCTACAGCCTGGGCTTGCTGGAGCAATCGTAGAGAGAAGCAGGGCGCGAAGGGGAATCCGGCACATGGTAACAGTAATGAAGAAGCATTTGACCGCCCGAATTCTGGTAGTCATAACGGCGGTCATGGTCGCGATCGCGGCGGGCAATGTCGTCACGCAGCTCATCCAGACGAAGGCTGCCGTCGAAGAAGCGGTCAACAGCTATAACATGCGAATCGCCGAAAGCTACGCCGGCCAGCTGAAGCCGGAGCGGTACGCCGAATTTTTGCAGCGGCCGCAGGAGGGCGATTTGTACTGGTCGCTCCGCCAAGAGCTGAACGTGTTCCGGACGCAGATCGGAGCCCGTTACGTCTACTTCGTGAAGTTCGACGAGAACAACGAGCCGCGGATCATGATCGACGGACTGCCCCCGGGAGACAGCTCCGCTTCTCCGATCAACGAGCTGGCGGACATGCCGCCTGACGCGGTGAAAAAAGTAATGGCGGGCGGCAAAGCCAGCACCCCGATTATCGAAAATCCGGAATACGGCACCTACATATCCGCATACGCATCTGTGAAAAATGCGAACGGCACATTGGTCGGAGCTCTGGGAATCGATACCGACGCCGACGTATTCGACCGGCTCGCCGCAAACGTAGTCAAAAGCAGCGTGCCGTTATACGCTCTCATCCTGACCATCACGATTGCGGGAATCGCCATTGTAGTATGGTTCGTAAGGCGCGCCTTGAAGCCGTTGCCTACGCTTACCGTAAGCGCGGAGTTGATGGCGGGGGGCGATCTGGCCCAAGCGAGCCGAACGTTGCGCGCCATGCCGGTCCGGTCGGAGGATGAAATCGGCACGGCTTACAAGGCGATGCTGACGATGTCGGGCAATTTGCACGAACGGGTACGCGGGCTGGTTGTGAATATGGATCAAACGTCGGATCAGCTCGTCGCGTCTACGGGCATGTTCGCCGGACATGCCGAGCAGATGCTGCAGCTCGGCGAGACGATGAACGAATCGGTCCAGCACATCTATGCGGGTGCGCAATCGCAGAAGCAAAGTGCCGACGACAGCGCCGTCGCGATGGAACAGATCTCGCAGGGCATCATGCGCATAGCGGAATCGTCCGCCACCGTTTCCGATGCGGCCATCCGCGCCCTGGAGATCGCCAGGGCGGGCGAGGAGGCGATGGAGCGCTTGAACGGTCAAATCGGCGACATCTCCACCTCGGCCGCGCAAACGCTGGACAACGCCAAGCTGCTGAAAACCTATACGGACGAGATCGACGATGTGCTCGGCGCCGTCCGCGAGTTCGCCGAACAAACGAAGCTGCTTGCCTTGAACGCTTCGATCGAAGCGGCCCGGGCGGGCGAGCACGGTCAAGGGTTTACAGTCGTAGCGAAGGAAGTGCGGAAGCTCGCCGACGCCTCCTCCTCGGCCGTACGTCAAATTACCGAGCTGCTTGGTAACATAGGCAAGGAATCCGGCAAAATTAGCGAGGAGATGGAAGGGGCATCGCGCGATATTTCCATAGGCGTCCGGCTGTCGGCCGAGGCCGCGGAATCGTTCCAGCATACCGTAGCGGCATTCCGGCTCGTCAGCGAACAAATTGTCGACATATCCGCGACTACCGAACAGCTGTCAGCAGGTTCCGAAGAAGTGGCCGCTACGGTAGGAAGCATCGCCGATATCGCCAACAAGGTGTCCGAGCAGTCCGGCCAAATCCGCTCTTTAAGCGGCCAGCAACTCGACAGGATGAAGCAGGTGAGCGAAGCGTCGGCGATTCTGACCGACAACACGCGGGAGATGAGAGAAGCGATCAAGCAAGTGAACGTGTAAAAGGAAGCCTTTGGAACCGTTGGTGCTATCGAGCGGTTTCAAAGGTTTTTTGTCGTTTTGAAAGGCAGCAGAAATCCCCGCAGAAGCGAACAAGGAGCGCTGCAAAATCGCTCGACTTTGGTAAATTCGCTGAATTTCAGGTTGTTGAAAAAGTCAAAAGCGAGAGTTGGAATACCGAAAGAGGTGGGGGAGATGTGCGTAAAGCGAAGCGGCTGACTTTAAAATCGGGTTGTAACCGCTGAAAATTCCAAAAACAACACGATTTTAACGGAAGTGGAGCGCATTCCCCCACCTCTTGCCTTCACCGCTTCCTCTCTTGCAGACTTTTTCAACAGCCTCTGAATTTGCGGTTATTCCGAATGTCATCGCGAACATAAGCATCTTATTGCGCATAGAGACGGCGCTCTCCCCTTCATTCGACCGTTTTTGAAGATTTACAGGTCCGGGAATGTGGGATATAATAATAACTAGTAATAGATACAATGTCTCGCAATAAGATACAAACAAATCATTTTATGTTTTAAAGGGAGAAGGAAACCGACATGACAGTGCAAAAAGCGGTTGAGAACGCCGCCGTCCGCCCGCTGGTCGAACGGGAAGAAATCCGTCTGGCCATGCTCGGGATGGTGGACGGCAACGGGCATCCGTATTCCTGGAGCGCGATATTCAACGGCTACGATCCGGAGGAGATGAAGAGCTGTCCGTATCCCGCCATTCCGGCGTATTTGGGCAAACAACCGCAGCATACGCTGAGGATTGAGGGAGCGAGCGTTACTCACATATGGACCGACGATCCGGAGGATGCGCTCCGGGTATCGCAGTCGTCGTTAATCCCGCATGTGGCGGCACGTCCCGAAGATGTCATCGGTGAAGTGGATGCCGTCATTATCGCCACCGACAAAGGGCATGAGCACGTCGAGCGATGCCGGCCGTTCGTGGAAGCGGGAATCCCCGTCTTCGTAGATAAGCCGCTCGTCGACAACGAAGCGGATTTGCTCGTGTTCGCCGAATGGGTGAGACAGGGGAAAGCGATTCTGTCGTCGAGCTGCATGCGCTACTGCAAGGAATTTATGCCTTATCGGCAGTCGACGAGTGATCTCGGACATATCCGGTTCGCAACGATCACGACTCCGAAATCATGGGAGCGCTACGGCATACACGCGCTGGAATCGATATACCCGATATTCGGCCCCGGCTTCGTCTCCGTGCGGAATACGGGGAGCGCGGAGCGAAATGTCGTCCATATCAAGCACTCCGGCGGCGCGGACATCGTGGCGGCGGCCCAGTCGGACATGTACGGGGCGTTCGGTCTGCTCCAGCTGTGCGGGACGGCGGGACACGCATTCGCGCAAATTCACGATACGTTTTATTCGTTCAAAACGCAGCTGCAGAGCTTTGTTGACTATTTGCGGACCGGGGAGCGGCCGTTTCCGTTCGAGGAGACGATCGAGCTGATGAGGCTGATCATAGCCGGAATCCGCAGCCGGGAAGAAGGGGGCCGCGAAGTGAGGTTGGCGGAGATCGCCCCGGCTTTGTCCGCTATGTATACACTGCCTGATTGAGGTTAGGAACTACGAGGATGTCGATTAACTCGGGTGATAGGAGTGGAGAGTGAAAAGAATACCTTCTGGCGAGTTTTGGATTTATGAGCTTTCGACAGAAAGCTAGCCTCGTAAGCTTCACTATTCCAACAACTAAATCTTTAATAATCTAGGAGTTTAAAACAAGCTGTCTGAGCAGAAGAAGGTATCTTTTCACTTGGAATGGCGCGTTTTCGCTTCGCAGAGAGTTAATCGAATGTCTTATTATCGCTACTTAAGAACTTTAACGGAATAACGTACCTGCTCTCTGATACCGTGACTTGCCGGTCCACAAAGCCCCGGTCGTCAGTCAGGGCGATAATTCCGTTAAAGTTCCTAATATGAGGAGGGCAGGACAAATGGCGGGAAATACGTATGCGATGCGCCCCAGCAGAGTGCTGCGGAAGCTTAGGGCGGGAGAAGTCGCTTATGCGACGAAGCTGAATTTGGGAGACTCGCGGGTGGCGGAAATCGCCGCGATGAGCGGGCTAGACTGCATATGGACGGATATGGAGCACGTCCCGAACGACTGGGCGGTCGTGGAGAAGCAAATATTGGCGGCCAAAGCCCACGGCGTCGACACGATCGTGCGGGTTGCGCGAGGCAGCTACAGCGACTATATCCGTCCGCTCGAGATGGATGCGACGGGGATCATGGTTCCCCATATTATGAGCGTTGCCGATGCGAAGGCAGTCATTCACAGCACGAAGTTCCATCCGCTCGGACTGAGGCCGGTCGATGGCGGGAATGCGGACGGCGCCTACTGCAACATCCAATTCGCGGACTATTTGAAGCAGGCGAATGAAGAGCGATTCAATATATTGCAAATCGAAGACGTGGAGCCGCTCGGCGAACTGGAAGAGATCATCGCCTTGCCGGGCCTCGATATGATCTTCTTCGGTCCGGGCGACTTCAGCCAATCGATCGGCGCTCCCGGACAGATGGATCATCCGCTGATCGCCGAGACGCGCAAGCGGATCGCCGAGCTGGCCGTCAAACACGGCAAATTCGCCGGGACGGTCGGGTCGACGGGCAACGCGGAGGAGCTCGTCGCGATGGGCTACCGGTTCATCAGCGTCGGGGCGGACGTTATCGCTTTGACCCAATATTTCCGGGGCATCGTCGGAGAGCTGCACAAGCAGGATGCAGGCCGAGTTCGGAGCGTATACGCGGACCGGACGGAGGAGGTGGCGCCATGACCGTTTTGCGATCGTTTTCATTGGAAGGCAAAGTAGCGCTCGTCACCGGCGGAGCAGGACTATACGGCAGGCAAATCGCGGTCGCGCTTGCCCAGGCGGGAGCGGCGACGAATATGACGACGCGCAACGCCGATCAGCTGGAGGAGCTGGAGCAAAGCTTCGCTCGGGAGGGCGTCGCAGTCAGCGCGCATGTGCTGGATCAGGAAAGCGAGGAGTCGATCCTCGCCCTGAAAGAGCGAATCATGGCCCGGTACGGGCGGATCGATGTTCTCGTCAACAACGCGGTAGCCCGGACGATGACGTCCTGGAACGATCCGCTGGAGGCGTTCGACCGGAGCATGCGCATCAACGCCACGGGAATGTTCGCCATTACCCGCGCGTTCGGGGATGTGATGGCGGAGCAGGGCTCCGGCTCGATCATTAACATCGGCTCGATCCAAGGAATGGTCGGCGCCGACGGAACATTATATAAAGATATGGGCTTTCACGGCTTCGTGCCGGACTACTTTTTCCATAAAGGCGGGATGGTCAATTTCACCCGTTTCGTAGCGAGCTACTACGGTCCGAAAAATGTCCGCTGCAACTGCCTCTCCCCCGGCGGACTCGCTTCCCACCGGACGCCGGAGAAGTTTATCGAGCGTTACTCCGAGAGGACGCTGCTCGGCAGAATGGCGAACGATACCGATTTGATGGGCAGCATCGTATTTTTGGCGTCGGACGCATCCGCTTATGTGACGGGGGCGAATTTGCCCGTCGACGGCGGGTATACGGCCAAATAAGGGCGCGTTATGGGGGGAATCGGCATGTATGAGAAATTGTTTTCGCTGGAAGGCAAAAAGGCGGTCGTAACGGGCGGCAACGGCTATCTCGGCAGCGTGCTGTCGCGGGCGATGGCGGACTTCGGGGCGAACGTCGCGGTGGCCGACCTGGAAACGCGGGAGCAGGAGCACGAACGGATGATTTCGATTGCTTGCGACGTTTCGGATACCGGGTCGATCCGCAAGCTGTACCAGGAAACGGCGGAACGGTTCGGCGGCATCGACGTGCTGATCAATTGCGCTACCTACGGAGCCGGATACGGACCGCTCGGCACGGTGGAACGGATGAGCGACGAAGATTGGCACAAAGGACTGGACGGCGCCGCGGGCACCGTGTTCCGCGCTACGAGAGAAGTCATTCCGTACATGGAACGGGCGGGGGGAGGCAGCATCGTCAATTTCGGCTCGATGTACGGTATCGTGTCGCCCGATCCGTCGATTTACGGAGACAGCGGGGCGAACAATCCGGCCAACTACGGAGCGGGCAAAGCCGCGGTCATTCAGTTCACCCGCTATTGTGCGGCGCATTTGGCGGCCAAAGGAATCCGCGTCAACAGCGTAACCCCGGGACCTTTCCCGAATCCGCGCGTGCAGCAGAACGACGCCTTCCTGCAGCAGCTCGGCAAGAAGACGATGCTCGGCCGGGCGGGCACGGCGGAAGAGATCGCGGGCGCGGTCGTCTTTCTCGCATCCGGAGCGTCGAGCTACATGACCGGCTCCAACATCGTCGTCGACGGCGGATGGACCGCCTGGTAAAAGGAGAATGAACATGCAGAAGCACAACGGCGCCGGATCGGCTCCATCCAAGCTGACGCTCGGTACGGTACAGCTCGGCATGCCTTACGGCATCCATAACCGCGACGGAATGCCGTCGGAAGAAAGCAGCTTCGAGCTGCTGCGCCATGCACTTACAGGCGGAGTCACGTCATACGACACGGCGGCGGCATATGGCACATCCGAGATGTTGCTTGGCAAATTTTTCAACGGCCGGCAGCCTTTGATTACAACCAAAATTCATCTGAGACCGGAACCCGGCGACGGCCGCGAACAGATCGAGCTGACGATGCGCAAGCTGGTCGAAAGCTCGTTGGACCGGCTGCAGCTGTCCGCGATTCCGATTTTGATGCTGCACAATACGGACGTGATGGAGCATTTCGGGGAGGCGATCACCGCTTCGTTCCATGCGATTCGGCAGGAAGGCTTGATCGGCCGGGCCGGCATATCCGTGTCGCAAAATTCGGCTGCGGAATACCAGGTCTTATGGGACTATTTGCAGGATGAAACGTACGAAGCAGTCCAACTGCCGATGAACGTGCTGGACCACCGTCCGTTGAACAACGGATGTCTGGATATGCTGGCGCGGGCCGGGAAGACAGTGTTCGTTCGTAGCGTATTCTTGCAAGGGCTGCTGTATATGAAGGACGAAGAATTGCCCGTGAATCTGCAGGAAGCGAAGGCGCCGCTCGGGGCGCTCAGGGAGCTGTCCGAACGGCACGGAGTTCCGATTTCGCAAATGGCCGTTTCGTTCATCCGCGATCTGGAGGGCGTGCACAGTCTCGTTATCGGCGCGGAAACGAAGGAGCAGGTTGCGGACAATTTGGCGCTGATCGAAGGACCGCCGATATCCGAACGGCTGCGGGAAGAAATTGCCGTTTCGTTCCGGGATGTCCCCGAGCAGGTTGTTACGCCGCCCATGTGGAAGTAGTACGGGAGCCGCGCATCGGCATCGGTCGGCATGCACATAAAGAGGAGGTCATCCATGAAAACGCTTCGCCATGCGATTCGCCGCTTTCACGACATGACATTGGCGAGAAAGATGTGGCTGTCCGTCGCATTCGTTTCGCTTCTCACGCTGGCCACCTTTGCCGTCCTGTCATCCACGCAGATCAAAAGGCTCATCACGGAACGGGAAGGAAAAGTGATGGTGCAGCAGATCGAATACTACACGAGCAGCATCAACCATTACTTCCAGAACATTCAGAAGTCGGCGCAGGTGCTGCTGTACAGTCCGGACATCCAGGAGCGCTTCGCCAGCGACATATCCCGGCTGAGCGGCGGCGAACGGATACGCGCGTTCAACGAGGTGTACAATCAGCTGCACCGGATGTGGGACAATTTGTACGGCATCGACGCGATTTATTTGATAGACCGGTACCAGAACGTGTTCAAAATCAGCGTCGAAGACGCCAACATGCCGACCTTTCTGACCGGGGAGGAGTTCGCCCGGCAAGGCTGGTACGACCGGCTCGGCAAATCGGACGGCTCCTCGTATTGGTCGTTCGTCAGATGGAACGAGAAGAAGACGTCGATCATGATGTTCAATGCGATGTATAACAAGGCGGATTTGTCGCTGATCGGCCATCTGGTCATCTCTGTCTCCCCGCAAGTATTCGACGGGTTTCTGTCCGTCTCCAATCTGGGGGAAGGTGTAAACAGCATCGTCGATTCAGCGGGAGTCGCCTATACGTCGGGCCAAGGGGCGGGATCGAGCACGCAGGTCGACCTGTCTGCGTTGACGGAGGAACAGGGCTATACGTTCCTGCGGCAAAACAACGAGCCGTACATGCTCGCCTATGCTAAAAACGAGCTTACCGGCTGGACGTTCGTCCATTCCGTCCCGCAGCGCATCGTGCTGAAGGATTTGAGAAACGTCAATTCGTTGTGGCTGTTTTTCCTGTTCATCTCGATTTTACTCATGACGGTCGTCTCCGCCTTCCTGCTACGCACAATTACGATGCCGCTGCGGAGAATGGTCAAGCTCGTCCGCGAGGTCGAGCGCGGCAGCTTGACCGGCCGGTTCCATGTGCAGTACAAAGATGAGCTCGGAAGGCTCGGCCACGCGTTCAATCATATGCTCGACAAGCTGCAGGACGGAATTCCGCTGCTGCGGGAGAAGCTGATCCGCTCGCTGCTAGCGGGGAATATGTCGGCGGAACAGCTGCGCGAGTTCGAGCGGAAGCTGGATATCCGGTTCGAGCGGCCCTGCTTCCAGGTCGTACTGCTGTATGTCCACAACGTGCCGGATGAAAGCGCTTTGTCCGCCGCCGAGCGTGCGATCCGCGATATGGAGCTTCGCGGGGGGATGATTTCGGATACGGTCGCGGCGAACCAGTTTTGCCTCATCTTCAATTGCCCCCAGGAAGAAGCGCTGATGATGCTGGAGCCGCTGCTCGACCATCTCCGCGACGAGCTGGAGCTTCGGCCCTACGCCTTCGTCGGGAACGGCTATGAAGATATTCATTTTGTCAAAAACTCGTTCGAGGAAGCGAAGGCGCTGCTCAAATACCGGGTCGGCGAGCGGATGGAGGAGGAGCCGTCCGTCTTTTTCTCCGGAGCTTCCTGGGAGCATCAATATCCCGAATCGTTCGAGAACCGGCTGCTCTACTATATGGATGAGGGCGATTTCGACACTTGCGCGGGCGTGATGGAGGAGCTGATCGCTTACGTTCGGGTGAAGCCGGTCGCCCCGTCCGTCATCAGCTCGCTGCTGATCTCGCTGTACAATCATATGAACAAGCTGCTGATCCAGTTCGGCGGACAGGACGTGCGGCTCGCCGACGACTGGCTCGACAAGCTGAGTTTGCGCCTGTCGCTCGAGCCGTTCGAGAAGAACGGCCGCGACTTTATCGCCGTCGTCAAAAAGCAGCTCGGCCCGCTGATGCATCAGCAAGTGCGGTACAGTCCGAACGTCGCCAAATCGCTGCTGCTTATCCGCGAGCAGTTCGACAATCCGAACATCGGCGTCGACTATGCGGCCAGAGAGCTCGGGTTGAATACGAACTATTTCAGCCAGCTGTTCAAGAAAGAAGTCGGCGTCGGGTTCGCCGAATATGTAAGCGGTTTAAGGCTGGAGCATGCGCAGAAGCTGCTTGGCGGCACGGCGCTTAAAATCAAAGAGGTGGCGGAGAAAACCGGCTTCGCCGACTCGCACTATTTCGGCGTATGGTTCAAGGACAATACGGGGCTGTCCCCATCGCAGTACAGGAAAAGCATGCAAGCCCAGCCCACTTATTCCGAGCTTGACACCACGGCGAACCGATCATCAGCGAATTAAGCGGGCAGGCAGGCTCAAACTGAGGAAACCGCCCCATTCCTGACGAATTTCACCTATCGCCCCTCCGAAGCTCCATGGTACGTTGGAAGCGTGACGACGGCTGGTTCGCCGTCAAGCGTCAACCTACAACCGGACAGGAGGGACGAATGTTATGGGGAAACTATGGAGCTTGAAATTGCGGCGCGAATGGAGCGGCTGGCTGTTCGTACTGCCGATGCTGCTTTTTTTCGTCGCCTTCGTCGTGTACCCGATTTTGTCGTCGATCAGAAGCAGCCTTTACGCATTCGATTATGCGGGATACGTCTTTGCCGGGCTGGACAACTACAAGCAATTGGTGAGCGATTCGTTGTTCTGGAAAGCGGTATGGAATACGCTCGTTTTCGTCCTTTATTTGGTGCCGTCCATTACGGTGCTCGCGCTGCTGCTGTCGGCGATTATTCACGTGTATCCGAAGAAGATGCAGTCTTTTTTCAGAGCGGCGTTCTATATTCCCGGCGTTACCTCCATCGTGAGCCTGGCGATGGTATGGGAGTATATGTACAACAACCAGTTCGGCCTCGGCAACTATTTCTTGAAGCTGATCGGCATGCAGCCCGTTAACTTTCTCGGTTCCGAATACGCTTACATGTCCTTGTCGCTCATTCTGGTCACGATCTCGCTCGGCAGCTCCATCGTCGTGTTCACGGCGGCGCTGAACGGGATTCCGCGCGACTTGTACGAATCGGCTTCGCTGGACGGCGCTGCGCCTCTCCGGGCTTTCTTCAGCATTACGCTGCCGATGCTGAGGCCGTCCGTCCTATACGTGGTCGTAACTTCGACGATCGGCGCCATTCAAGTATTCGCGATCATTCTGCTGATGACGGGGGGCGGGCCGGCTTACAAGACGACGACGATTCTGATGCTCATTTACCGCGAGGCGTTCGTCAATATGAACTTCGGCATCGCCAACGCGATGGGCGTCATGCTGTGCCTGCTCATTTGCCTGATCGCCTTCCTTCAATTCAAGCTGCTGAAATCCGACGTGGAGTATTGAGAAGGGGGCGAGGCATATGTTGAAGAAATGGCCTGCGGTCGCGGGGCATGTATGGATTTGGGCGTCGGCGTTGTTTTTCCTGTGGCCGATGTACTGGATGCTGATCGGATCGTTCAAAAATTTGAAGGTGGCGCTGCAAATACCGCCGGAGTGGTTTCCGCTTGAGCCGACGCTGGACAATTTCCGGATTCTCGCGACCGACTTTCCGCTATTCCGCTGGTTGTACAACAGCATGTTCATCTCCGTCATGGCGACGCTGCTCGTCATCACGGTTAGCGCTCTGGCCGCGTACGCGTTCGCCAAAGTGCCGTTCAAAGGGTCCAAATGGCTGTTCGCGGTCATGATCGCTTCGATGTCGATTCCGCATACGGTGCTGCTCATTCCATTGTTCCAGATGATGAACAAGCTCGGACTGACCAACTCGCTGTGGGGCGTGCTGCTCCCGCTCGTCGGCTGGCCGTTCGGGGTGTTTCTGCTCAAACAGTTCATGCAGACGCTGCCCGGGGCGCTGATCGAAGCGGCCAAAATCGACGGCGCAAGCGAGTGGCAGACGTTCGCAAGGGTCATTTTGCCGCTGGCGAAGCCGGGCATAGCCGTACTAGGCATCTTTACGTTCGTGAACTCGTGGAACGATTACGTCTGGCAAATGATCATGCTCAAAGACAAATTGACGTATACGCTTCCCGTCGGCGTGAAAATAGCAAGGCAAGTGCAAGAGGTGGATATCAATTACGGGGTTGCCATGGCGGGGGCCTTGTGCGCTACGCTGCCGGTTCTGCTTGTGTTTTTGTTCTTCCAGCGCTATTTTACCCAGGGCATTACGCTCGGCGCGGTGAAGGGGTAAGCGGAACGAGAGAAGGCGATCGTAAGCTTATTTCAGACCCGCAGTGAGTTGATCGCCGGAATTTCAGGAGGAGATTAGATATGGACGGACGGTTGAAAGCGATCGTTAACGGCAAAATCGTTACCGCGCATTCCGTCATAGACGACGGGATAATGCTGATCGACGGAGAAACGATCGCGGATATCGGTACGAAGGGCAGCGTAGAAATACCCGAGGGGGCGGAAGTGATCGACGCCGGCGGCGAATACGTCGGTCCGGGCTTTATCGACATTCACTGCCACGGCGGCGGCGGATACTGGTCCTGGGAGGAGCCTTATTTATTCGCGCTGTCCCATTTGAAGCACGGTACGACCGGAATATTGCCGACGCTCGTCTACAACCAGAGCCGGGAAGAGATGCTCGAGGGCGTGCGCAACATATTGCGCGTCGGAGAGCAGCCGTACAGCGGCGCGATTATCGGCATTCATATGGAAGGGCCGTTCATTAACAAAAAGTACGGGGCGGTTACGTCCCCGATACGCCCGGTCGATCCGGACGAGTACAACGAGCTGCTCGCCGTCGCGGGGGACCGGATCAAAGTATGGACGCTCGCTCCCGAGCTGGACGGACAAGCCGAATTCGCCGAAGCCGCTTCGAAATACGGCATCGCCTTGTCGGTCGGCCATTCGGAAGCGGACGCGGACACGATCTTCTCGCTCGTGGACAAAGGGCTGCGAATCGGCTGCCACTGCACGAACGCCTCGGGAACGACGCCCTCGCCTTCCCGGTACGGGGGAACGAGGGAAATCGGCGTCGACGAAGCGGTGCTCGTCCATGACGACATTTATGCCGAAGTCATTCCGGACGCGCAAGGGATTCACGTCAGACCGCTCATGTGCAAGCTGATCCACAAGGCGAAGGGTACGGACAAAGTGATCGTCATTACCGATGCGATCGACGAGGCCGGCTTGGAGAGTGGGACACCGGGCGGCGAGTATGAGGACGTAAGGTTTATCGAAGGCGTCGGCTTGTCCGGCAGCAAGCTGACGATGGACCGGGCGGTGAGGAACATGATGCGCCATACGGGAGTCGGCATCGTAGATGCATTTGTCATGAGCTCGCTGAATCCGGCCAAGGCGATTAATGCCGACCGGGAGATGGGCAGTCTGGAGAAGGGGAAGCTGGCCAATCTGGTCATCGTCTCGGACGAGATCGAAGTGCGCCGGGTGATGCTGCGGGGACGGTTGATGGAGTAGGGGAACTATATACGGGCTGTCCTTTCGGGTATTTGCGACCGGGGCAGCCCGATTTTCTCTTCACTGAGGCGTCTGACGCTTGGAAGGAGGCGATGAACGGGAGTATGGTTCGCATGTTCAGGAGCAGCTCTATTTTCGTCAAAAATATCGTGTTGTTTATGTTGTTTGCGGTACCGATGTACGGAATCAGCCTGCTCATCAACCATTCCGGCTCCGAGCATGTGAAGGAACAAATATTCGGCTCCATGCAATCGCGCGTCCATTTTTATTTGAACTCGCTCGAGGAAGAAATCAGCCGGGTCAATCGACTGAAGAAGCAATTTATTACCGATGACGATTTACAAAGATTGAGCGCGCTCGCTCTTCAAATGTCCAATTACGACAAACGCGGCGCCATTCTAAGAATTCAGCAGAAGCTGCAAAACGTCGTAGACTCCAGCCTGTATGTTAATGAGGCGTCGGTCCATATCCCGCTTATCGACCGCACCATTTCCAACGCTTATTATGACGAAGATGTCGCCTTGAGCAAAATCGAAACGCTCGCTCGCGAATCCGAATCGAGAGGTTCGCCGTTCGTCGTCTGGAATAACGAGCTGCTGATCGTCCAAAGCGCACCCCGGCAAATGAACGGGACGACGGCGTATTTGGCCGAAATCAAGCTGTCCGAGCAAAAGCTGCGGCAAACGCTCGTCCATATTACGAACGAAACGAAAGGAGGGGCCATGCTGATTGATCGGGAGCGCCGGTGGATGCTGTCGTCCGACGGCGACGACGCCCGGCACGAACAATGGGTCCGTGAGCTCGCGAGCGCAGGCGATCAGAAAACCGCTGCTATCGCGGGCGAAGATTATTGGCTGACTTACGACTATTCGGAGTTTCTTGGCGCCTTTCTTGCCGTATATGTTCCCGAAGAGCAGTTTATGGGCTGGAAACGGAAATATCGGCTTGTTATATGGCTTGTTACGGCTGTCTCGCTTCTGTTCGCGGGCTTGTTCTCGTATTGGAATTATCGCTTGATTCATAAGCCGTTGATACGTCTGGTGCACGCATTCCGCAAGATGGAGAAGGGGGATCTGCAAGTGCGGCTGGAGCACCGCCACGAGGACGAGTTCCGCTACTTGTACGATCAATTCAATGCGACTACAGCCCGGCTGAATACGTTGATATCCGAGGTGTACGAGCAGAAAATCCGGTCCCAGCGGTCGGAGTTGAAGCAGCTGCAGTCGCAAATCAATCCCCATTTTTTGTATAACAGCTTCTTTGTTTTGTACCGGATGGCGCAAAGGCACGATCATGATAACGTCGCCCGGTTTACGGAGCATCTCGGACACTATTTCCGTTTCATTACCCGTTCGGACGCCGACGAGGTAACGCTTGAGGAAGAGTACGAGCATATGAAAGCGTATACGGAAATTCAAAGGACTCGTTTCTCCCGTTCGGTCGAGACGGACATTATGCCATTGCCCGATCGGGCAAAGGACGTCGAGGTGCCGAGGCTGATCCTGCAGCCGCTGGTGGAGAACGCTTTCCATCATGCGCTCGAGCATAAACAAAAGGGGGGATTGCTGTGCGTCCGGTTTCAGGAGGAGACGGGCGAGCTGCTTATCGAAGTGGAAGATAACGGCAGCCGGATCGATCCCGAACAAATCGAGCGATTGAACGGATTGCTCCGCCGATCGGGCACCGATATGGAATTGACGACCGGGGTGTTCAATGTGCATCGCCGGTTGCGGATCAAATTCGGGGATAACGCCGGACTTTGCTTCGCTCTCGGTGAAAAGGGAGGTTTGCTTGTTCGTATGCGAATCCCGCTGCCCAAGGAGGTTGAATGAAATCGCATGTACCGGATGTTGATTATCGATAACGAGGAGATTATCGTCGAAGGTTTGGTGGAGCTGTTCTCGGAGCAGCCCGAGCTGGAGCTCGAAGTATTCGGGGCCTACTCGGCGGACGAAGCGATCCTGCTGCTGGAGCGGACGAAATTCGATATCGTCCTGACGGACATTCATATGCCGGGAATGAGCGGGCTGCAGCTGCAGCAGGTTATAATCCGGCAATGGCCGTGGTGCAAAGTTATCTTTCTTACCGGCTTCAGCCGGTTCGAATATGCGCAGAGCGCGCTGCGCAACGAAGGCATCGATTTCGTGCTGAAAACCGAAGGTGACGGCAAAATTATCGAGGCGGTGCAAAAAGCGAAAGCGAAGCTTCAGGAGCAAACGGAAACCCGGCACAGGCTCGAGCAGGCACAACGCCAAATGGACAAAGCTTTGCCTCTGCTCAGACAGACTTGCCTGAAAGAGCTGCTCGATGGAGACAGCGCGGCGGATACGCAGGCGGATGAAATGCTTCGAGAGTTCGGGACGGGACTGACGACCCTCCAGCCTGTGCTGCCCGTTGTCGGGCGGCTGGACGATCTGCCCGGTTCGCCCAAAGACCGGGCTTTGTACGTATGCGCGTTGCAAAATAGGATCGAGGGCTATTTGTCGGCGATGACCGCCGTCTGCTTCGTTGATTACGACAAAACGCGGTTTGTCTTGCTGATGCAGCCATTGGACTCATCCCGGGAGGAGCGTAAGGAAAGCGAGTACGAGACGGCCATCAGGACGCAGCGTTTCATTCACGGCATGCTGGAGCACGTCCAACAGGAGAGCAAGCATGCTTGGAACGTGCGGCTGTCCTTTGCGCTCGCGGATGAGTTCGTCCGATGGGAGCGGTTGCCCGACATGTTGAGCAGGCTGAAAGGTTATTTTCATTTCGGACTCGGCATCGGACCGGAGTCAATGCTTGCCGGTCCATACATTCAGGAAGATCGCAGCGGAGAGGGTGTGGCGACGTCTCCGACGGGGGCGTCATCCGGCAATTATGACCGCTTGAAGCGCTATTTGGAGCAGGGAAGGAAAGAAGAGTTTCAGGAATTGATTCGGCAAATGATGCCGGGGCCGGATTCGGGGCTGGGAAGGCCAGGGAACGAAGAGCCGCGGAGGATGGAGCTTTATTACCATTTCGTCGCCTTGCTTATGACCGCCGTCAATGAATGGGAGTTGTACGAAGCGGTGCAAGCTGCGGAAGACTTCCGTAAGCTCGCCGTATGGGACGATACGGAAGGTTGGGAAGAGCGGTTCGGCCGCTTGTTCCGCTTATCGGGAAGCCTGTTCGATCTGCGCGAGGACGGATACCGCAAAGATAGCGACGAATTGGTAAACCGGATCAACCAATATATCGATCGGCACATTAACGGGGATTTGTCGCTTACCCGTCTCGGGGAAGCGATGAAGCTGAATCCTTCCTACTTGTCCCGCCACTATAAGCAGACTACCGGCAAAGGCGTTTCGGAATATATTATGGAAGCCAGATTAAGTACGGCCAAACGGCTGCTGACGGGCAGCCGGCTCAAAATCCACGAAATATCGGCCGAAGCCGGCTTTTTGACGGATGCGACCTTTTACCGGTGCTTCAAGAAAGCGATCCGGCTGACGCCGCAGGAATACCGCGAAGTAAATAAATAAGAGGATGACGTAAAGAACCGTAAGTAGTCCGGCCAAACACCCCCCCTTTATAATTGGATATGAACACCGGTGTAAGACGTTTATAGGGGGAGATATCGAGAATGAGAAGAACTTATGCCATGTCGCTTCTGTTCGGCTTGTCGATGGCGGCGTTGTCCGCTTGCGGCGCAGACAAGGAGCAGCCCGGAGCGGCGGGCGCGCCGGAGAAGAAAGATCCGATTACGCTGTCCGTATTCGGGCTTGGGGTCAAGGAGGAAGAATTCAACGACCGGTTCAGGGGAGAGCTTACGAAGAGGTTTCCGTACATCACCTTCAAATACATCCCGCCGGACAAGGGCAATTCGCTGCCGGAGCTTGTGGCGCGCGGAGAAACGCCCGATCTGATCCGGACGGACATTCCGAATTTGAAGAACAATTATCTGGATCTCAAGATCGGCACCGACCTGAACCCGTTCGTCAAATCGCACAGCTACGATCTGAGCCGCTTCAACCCGCCGTTCATTCAGGAAATGATCGATGCCGGTCAGAACGGGGCCTTATACGGCATTCCGTATCCGCCTTATATTCCGATGGTGCTGAGCTATAACAAATCTTTGTTCGACCAGTTCGGTGTCCCTTATCCGAAGGACGGCATGAACTGGGATGAAGTGTACGAGATCGCCAAGAAAATGAGCAGAACGGAAGGCGGCAGCGTCTATCGCGGCTTCAGCGGCAACGTGATGGCGATGCTGCGAGACAATACGTACGGCTACCCGATTCTCGATCCGAATGCGGACCAGCTGTACAACCCGGAGAAATGGAAAACGATATTCGCCAACTTCAAACGATTCTACGAGATTCCGAACAACAAAATCGATCCGGTCGTCGGTGCGGAGCTGAACGGCGAAGCGTTCAATAAAGGGAAAGTCGCCATGCATGCATACCAATACAGCACCTATGCACCAATACCGGAAACAATCGACTGGGATATCGTATCGTATCCGACGTTCCCGGGCGAATCGAAAATAATGGCCTGGCGAGGCCCCGCCTACTGGTCCGTCTCCGCGCTCAGCAAGCATAAGGATGATGCGTTTCAGGTCATCATGGCGATGGTATCCGATGAAGTCCAATTGGCCGATTCGAAGAAAGGCATCCTTCCGACGGTCGTCAATAAGCAGATCAAAGATGCCTTCGGGCAAGAACGGCCGGATATGAAAAGCAAAAATATCGGTGCGTTGTTTTATTACAAGGAATGGGCGCCCTACTCGCCCAAACGGAAAAGCGGAGCCGCCAATGTCGCCACCGTCTTTCAACAAAACAACATGGCCGTGACGTTCCATGATGTAGCGATGGGTAAGACGGATATGAATACGGCGCTCCGCCAGTTGGACGAGAAGCTGAAGCAGGAGCTGGCAAAGGATACGAACAAGTAGCATCCTTGGTAGGCGGCTCCTCGCCCGGACCGGAACTAAGAGGAGAAGCGGTATGACATGACCAAGCGATTAGGATGGATAATATTGCTCCTGTCGGTATTCGCGTTCCCGGGGATCGCAATGTTTCAAGAGAAGGAAACCGTCATGCAGCCGGGCAGCCGATCGCCCGTCCTTTATGGCGAGCGGAGCGCCTCGCCTAGCGCAGCGAACCCGCGTCTGTACGATCCTCCTATCGAACTAACGGCTATACGGCAAATAAACAACAATACGGTGTTCAAGGATGGAGAGTCTCTGGAGCATAACGATTGGTCCCGATACTACGAGGACGGGCTCGGCATCAAACTGAACTACAAATGGACGGGCAGCGGAGCTTCCTATGTCCATAAATGGAACGTCGCCATCGCGTCCGATGATTTGGCCGATCTGATGGTGCTTCCGCCGAGCCAGTTCGAACAATTGGCGAGGGAAGGCCGCTTGGAAAATATGCAGCCGTATTTCGATACATACGCTTCCCCGGCTCTGAAGGAGCTGTACGCTTCCGACGGCGGGAAGCTGTATCGGGCCGGCCGCATAAACCAGATTCAACACGGCATTCCCCGCCCGATCTCTTCGATGGGCGACGGCTCGCCGCTGCTGTTCGTCCGCATGGATTGGCTGGAGCGGCTCGCTATCCCCGAACCGAAGACGATGCAGGATGTGTTCAAGATTATGGAAGCGTTTACCGAGAAAGATCCGGACGACAACGGAGCTGCCGACACTTACGGGCTTGCCGTTCATAAAGATTTATACGGATCCATGGGACTGGAAGGTTTTTTTAACGGCTATCATGCTTATCCGGGGATATGGGTGGACGACGGAACGGGCCGGCTCGTATATGGCAGCATCCAACCCGAGATGAAGCCCGCTCTTGCCAAGCTTCGGGAGCTGTACGCGGCGGGCCGGCTCGATCCCGAGTTCGGGGTGAAGACGTTCGCCAAGGAATCGGAGCTGCTCGTCTCGGGGAAGCTCGGCCTCATGTTCAGTGCGATGGGAGCGCCATTATATCCGCTGCAGGATGCCGTCAATGCGGACCCGGCGGCCAGGTGGCGGCCCTTCCCGGTTCCGTCCATCGACGAGAAGCCGGCCAAGGTCAACCGGAAATCTCACATTTCCGAAATATTTGCCGTCCGCAAAGGCGCTGCCCATCCCGAGGCGCTGATCCATCTGATGAACGCGCATTTGGACAATTTGTACGGTCCGGGCGCGGATTGGAGCGCTTACTCCCAGGAAGGCCAACTCCAGAAATACAATTATTCATTTACGAATATCGAACCGCTCCGCAAAAACATGGACGTGTACACGGCCGTCCGTGAAGCGCTGCAGACCGGTGATACGACGGGCTTGAACCAGGATCAGCGAAACGCATACGATCAGGTGATCGCTTACCGGAACGGCGACCGCCGGGCGTTCGGCCTGGCGACCGTATTCAATGAAACCGGCTCCTTCAGCGTTATAAGCGGCAGCTATGTCGAACAAGACTTGTTCATGAACGACGGCTTTACCGGACTCAACACGCCGACGCTTGCGGCCAAAAGATCGCTGCTCGGCACGTTGGAAACCGAGATGTTCACCAAAATCATTTACGGTGCAGCTTCGCTCGACGAGTTCGATTTGTTTATCGACGCATGGTGGAGATCGGGGGGAGAACAAATAAGCGCGGAAATCAATGATGCGAAGACATCCGGCTGAGAGCCGTGAATCAATGAGTCGATTATTCAGAAGTCCGGTGAATTACTTAGTGGAGGGTCTGAAATGATGCTGTAGAAGCGTCAGCGGTCGCATTTGTTTCCGGATTTTCACCGATTATGGGCTTATTGAATCAAAAATCTGGGAACAACGGTGATCGGAAGCATATTTCAGACCCGCAGTGGTGTTGATCACCGGAACTTTAGGAGGATTAAGGATGAAAAAGCGAAGCCTGCTTATTTCCCTGCTGCTTGCATGTGTCGTTGCCTCTATGCCTGTATTTGCGGACAATACGCCTTCTTGCGATGTACCGGTCTTGCCGGGTAACTCCGCTTCCGCTGGCGACCATAACGATTTGAATGCGGCCATCGCCGCCGCACAGACGGCGGGCGAGAAGCTGGTGCTCCCGAGCCGCAAAGTATACGAGATCGGCGGAACGGTAACGATCCCGTCCGGCGCGGATATCGACTTCAACTTCTCGACGATTCGCCGGAAGGCGGGCAGCGGCGTGTTCGATATGATCCGCAATGCAGACCCGGTAACCGGAAACAATCGGATCAGGCTTTCCAATCTGATTATCGACGGCAACAAAGGCGCGGATCAGCTTGTTGCGGCTCAGCCGTCTCATCGCTTCTCGGGGCTGCGATTGGAGAAGGTCGACGATAGCTATTTGCGCGGTATCGTCGTTACCGGGACGGTCAACGCCGAAATAGGCGGGAACGGCGCCGCCGGTATTTACATGAAGAACAGCAAGCGAATAGACGCCTATGAGCTGACGGGCTACGACAACGACCGGACCGCAATTTTGCTCGACCGCAGCCAGAACGTCAGGATTTTCGGTTCTTTGACATGCGGCAACTTGGGGAGCGGCATATCGAGCTACGATGCCGATGAATCGGAATACCATGACATCGTCACCCATCATAACGGATATTCGAACTTGTCGGTGAACGGGGAGCGTTCGAAAGTGTCCAACGTACTCAGCTACGAGTCCGCTTATTCGGGTCTGAATATCGGGCATGAGAACGTGGAGAACCGTGCGGACGACACGGTCGTAAACAATGTCCATTCCTACAGTAATGGTTACGAAGGCCTCACGATTGCGGGCAGCGCACGCGTTCAAGTCGTGAATCTGGTCGTTTACGGCAACCGCAGAAACAATATTCAAGTATACGGAGGGGCGACTGCGAGCAAGCTTACCAACGTCGTTGCCCGGAACAGTGCTAGCGGACAAGGGATCGTGTACAAATCCGGGGCGAACCACAGTTTGGTCGCTTCGGAAGTTTACGGCAACGCATATTCCGGCATTTACGTGCAGAAGCCGTCTGCCATTACGGACCCGGTATCGCTTACCGTCGGGTACGGAGTTAAGATCTACAACAACGGTCAGCTGAATTCGACCGTATCAGGGATCGTACTCGAGAACTCCAGGGACAGTCAGATCATAGGAGCGGAAATATATGATAACCAGGCCGTGAAGACGCAAGGCTACGGCGTTTCCGTCTCCGGAGGGACCGGCCACGCTTTTGCCCTGAACAATATCCATGATAATGCGACGTCGCAAATCCGGCTGTTAGGCTCGCCAACGAATCTGAAATTTTCATTGAACGTACCCTCGACGTACGATTCGACGAGTTGGTAAAAAGGAGTGAACTTCAGAAGATGTCCAATTTAAGCGAGAACGAATTAATCGAGGAAATAACGGAGGCGGTCAGCCATAACCGGAAATGTATCCTTAAGTATCGCAAGGTCTATGAAATCGGTACGACGATCGAAATCCCGTCGGGAGCCGACATCGATTTCAATAAAAGCGTGATCCGCAGGAAGGCGGGCAGCGGGGCGTTCGATTTGCTTCGCAACGCCAATCCGGTCGGAGGGGATGCGAATATTCGTCTGGCCAATGTTACGCTCGACGGCAATCGCGAGGCCGATGCGATAAGCCCGGAGACTCCCGGACACCGCTTCTCCGGATTAAGGCTGGAACGGGTATCGCGCAGCCGCTTAGCGAATGTGACTGTGATCGGGACCGTCAATGCGGAGATTGATCTGGAAGGAGCGTCGGGAGTATACTTCAAATACTGCAGCGATGTGGATGCTTACGGATTGAACGGCTACGACAACGACAGAACGGCGGTGCTGATCGACAGAAGCAGCAGGGTCCGCATCTTAGGCTCCGAAACGTACGGGAATAAAGGAAGCGGTGTATCGAGCTACTGGGCGGAAGAGTGCGAGTACCACCATATCGTGACGCATCATAACGGATATTCCAACTTGTCTATCAACGGAAAGCGCTCCAAAGCGTCGAATGTGCTCACTTATGCGTCCGGCTACAGCGGTTTGAACGTGGGACACGAGAATGAAGAAAACCGCACCGACGATACGGTTATCATGAATGTCCACTCTTACGACAACACGTATGAGGGATTGACGGTCGCAGGCAGCGCACGGGTTCAGGTTACGAATTTGATCGTGCATGGCAATAAAAGAAACAATATCAACCTTTTCCGCAACTCCACGGAGACGAGATTAACTCAGGTGGTCTCCCGCCAATCCGCAGGCGGTCAAGGCATTCTCGTGCAATCAGGACATCATTTCGTCGTCTCCTCGACGATTACGGGAAATGCGGCTCATGGCATTTACGTTAAAAATGGAGCGGCTGTCACCGTAGGATCGGGAGTAACGATCTCCAACAATGCCCAATCAGTTGCGGATTGTTCGGGTATCGTCCTGGAGAACTCGGAGCGAAGCATGATTATGGGGGCCGCCATTTTCGACGACCAGTCGGCCAAGACACAAGGATGCGGCATCACGATCGACGGCGGGGGACATCATACGATTGCTCTCAATCGAATCGAGGGCAACAAGTACGATGGCTTGAGGGTGGTTAATGAACCGGCCGGAATGGCCGAAACCTTGGCGCTGATTACCGAACATGCTTCTTCATAGATTCGGATCCATGCTGTTTTCCCGGCTTTCGGTTCAAAAACACATCTAAGCGGCGATACTGATCATTTCAACCCAAACCTTACGAATTTCACCTACTGGCTGCGGCCGTTCCATGGTACGGTTGCATCAGGCTTTCGGCTGTCTCAACGGACGCAAGTGCCGAAATACGGAACACGACACGATATAAGGGAGGGTTTACGGATGGGCAGATTGGCTGCTTTACGCAAATGGAACGTCAAACGGGCATTCGCCCTGCCGCTCGCACTCGCATTGACTGTGTTCGCTTACGGATGCAGCTCCGGTACGGGGAGCGGTACGACGAACGAACCGGGCAAGACCGGTCAAGCGGCGATGAACGAGAAGGACGAGAAGGCGGAGATTACGGTCTGGATGACGCAGGTCGGTACGCTCAAGGCAGGGCAGAAGCCGGGCGACTGGGTGAAGGAGGATTTGGTTCCGGAGTGGAATAAGCAGTACCCGAACATCAAGGTTAATGTGGAAATCATTCCGTTCGACGGCATCAATGAAAAGATTACGACGGCGATCGCCTCCGGCACGGCGCCCAACGTGCTTCTGGACACTCCGGTGCGTACGCTGGCCTACGCGCAGATGGGCGCGCTTGCTCCGCTTACCGATACGATTCCGGTCAAAGATTTGGAGCAGATCAAGAAAAATCCGGACGTGATGAAGATGGTGTCGGTCAACGGCAATATCGTCACGATGCCGTATTCCGCCACGGTTTCCGCGCTCATCCTGAACAAATCGCTCTGGAAGGAAGCGGGGGCCGAACAGCTGCTGCCGCAGGACGAATACCGGACATGGACGCCGGATCAATTCAAAGCTGCTTTGAAAGCGGTTACGAACAAAGACAAGGGCGTGTACGGCATGACGCTGTTCGCGTTGAACGAGCAAGGCGATCAGCTGTACAACAATACGATGGTCGCGTTCGGGGCAAAGCTGTTCAACGACGATTATTCCAAATATACGGCTGCGGATAGTCCGGCATCGGAGCAGACGCTTTCGTTTTTCAACTCGCTGGTCGCCGAGGGGCTCGTTCATCCGCATCCCGAGACGCTTTCGGCCGTTAACGCGCTCGACTATTGGAAGCAGCGCAAGAATGGCATGGTCGTGGCCGGAACGTCCCACGCGGATCTCGTCAAAAACGGGATCAAGGACGGATCGGTTACCGGTCCGCACGAGTATATGTACGTCAACTATCCGTCTCCGAACAAAGGCAAGGCGGCGCTCAAGATGGAATTCGGCTTTGGCGTCGTGTTCAAGAACAAGGATGCGCTCAAAGAAAAATGGGCGAAAAAGTTTCTGTACTGGTCGCAGACCGGGAACCAGATTTATTCTACGGCTACGAAAGCGTTCAATCCGTTCGGAGAAGCGCCTTCCTGGACGAAGGACGATCCGGAGCTGCAATTTCTGTTCAAGCTGACGACGAAGTCGAAAGAATGGCCGGTCGTCGATCCGGGCTGGGGGATCAAGGGCTATCCGGAAATGCGCGCGGCGATGTTCCCGGAAATGCAGCGGATGTTCATCAAGGAAGCGACTCCGAAGCAAACGATCGACGCGATATCCAAGAAATTCAACGATACGATCAAGAAGTACAACAAGTAAGCCGCTGAAGGCAGCCTGCCGGCGCGCTCGGAGCTGTCCGGAGTCTTAAGAAGACTTCCGGGCCGCTCTTTGTTTGCTTTATGCTGTTCTTTCCGGTCCAATGTTTGTTATAATAACCGTATCAGTATATGAGACGGCGGATTTATATGTCACGAATAACCGCCCAGGAAAGATAAAGGAGACCGTGAGCGAACATGGCAGAAGAGCAAATAACCGAACAACCCCCAAAAACCAAAAAAGCGGAGAAAGACGCGCCTTATTTCATGATCCAGTCGGTCGACCGGACGCTGATGATTTTGCAATGCTTCATTCAGGAGAGGCGTGAGCTCGGAGTGAGCGAAGTCGCCCGCCAGCTGAAGCTGAACAAAAGCGTCGTGCACCGGCTCATGCTGACGCTGCTGTCGCACGGATATCTCGAGCAGCTGAAAAATACGGACAAGTATATGATCGGTCCGAAGGCGTTCGAGCTCGGTTCGGTATTCACCAATTCGACGAGCTTGGTCGACGAAGGGAAGAAGGTGCTGATCGAGCTGGTGGACCGGATCGGCTTTACGGCACATCTCGCCATATTGGAGAAAGATTCGGTGTTGTATTTGGTCAACGTGGAGCCGGATCACATGAAATATTTGTTCGGCGCGGTAGGGCAGCGGAGGCCCATCTACAATACGGCTCTCGGCAAAAGCTTGACCGCTTGGCTGCCGGAGGAAAAAGTAAGGAAAGTGTTGGAGAATTGCACCTTCGAGAAAATGACGGACAATACGATCACCTCTCTGGATGCGTTTCTCGAGGAGCTGGAGCGCGTGCGTCAGCTCGGCTTCTCCGTCGACAACGAAGAGGCGAGCTTCGGAGTGCGCTGCTTTGCCGCTCCGATCCGCAACAAGGACGGGGACGTCGTGGCGGCTATCAGCGTGAGCGGCTACGGGGTTACGGCGGACAAAATGAACGAGTTCGGCATAACCGTGAAAAATTTGGCGTCCCAATTGTCCCGCCGGATCGGCTACTTTGCCAATCCTTGATTGGCGATAAAAAACGCGAAAGCCTCACCGCTGGCTGAATGCCGACGGTTTGCTTCCGCGTTTTTCGTTTAGAACGTCTTATCGATAACGGCGCCGCCCAGGCAAGTCTCGCCATCGTAGAACACGACGGCTTGCCCCGGCGTCACCGCTTTTTGCGGCTTATCGAACGTGACTTCGCATCGGCCTTCCCCGAGAAAACGGACGGTTACGCCTTGATCGGGCTGACGGTAGCGGAACTTGGCCGTACATGCGTACGGAGAGTCCGGCACCGACGGACTGATCCAGTTCAAATCGGTCGCTATCAGACCGTGCGTATACAGATGCGGGTCCGCTTCGCCTTGTACCACATACAAAATATTGCGCTCCAAGTCTTTGCCCGCTACGAACCACGGCTCGCCGTTGCCGGAGCCTCCGATGCCGAGCCCTTGACGCTGCCCGAGCGTGTAATACATGAGGCCGTCGTGGCGTCCTTTCAATTCCCCGTCATACGTGCGGATATCCCCGGGCTTGGCCGGCAAGTATTGGCTTAGGAATTCCTTGAAGTTCCGTTCCCCTATGAAGCAGACGCCGGTGCTGTCCTTCTTCTTCGCGGTGGCGAGTCCAGCCTCGAGCGCGATCTCGCGCACTTTCGCCTTCGGAAGATGGCCGATCGGGAACATCGCCTTGGACAGCTGTTCCTGATTGAGGGCGTTCAGGAAATACGTCTGGTCTTTGTTCGGATCGACGCCCCGCAGCAGCCGGAATTCTGCGTCTTTGCGTTCAACCCGGGCGTAATGGCCCGTAGCCAAGTAGTCGGCGCCCAGCGCGAGAGCCTTATTCAGAAACTCTCCGAATTTGATCTCGCGGTTGCACATGACGTCCGGGTTAGGCGTACGGCCTTTCCGGTATTCGTCGAGAAAATATTCAAATACTTTCTCGGAATATTCTTTCTCGAAATTGACGGTATAGAACGGAATATCGATTTGGGCGCATACGCGGCGAACGTCTTCCGCATCTTCCTCTGCAGTGCAGTGTCCGAACTCGTCGGTATCGTCCCAGTTTTTCATGAAAATGCCGATCACGTCGAAGCCCTGCCGCTTCAGAAGCAGCGCGGTGACGGAGGAATCGACCCCGCCCGACATACCGACTACGATTCGCGTATTGGCGTTGTTCGTTGCCATGATGCTGACCTCTTTCTTCATTAATACTAAGGAACTTTAACGGAATTACCGCCCCGACTGACCGGTCGTCAGAGAACAGGTGCGTTATTCCGTTAAAGTTCCTAGGTGACGCTGTCCCTATATTACCACAAACGGAACAAAATCGCTTTTCCCGTACCTAAAGTCTACAAAAACGATAGAAATGATAAAACTTTTCATCAAGATGTCAAGGTTATGGATACCATAACCGGGCTATATATGTTAACATATAAATGATATTTACTGCCATATTCAAGTTTTTTCCAAATTTCCGTCCTCCGGGCACGTAAACATAACGAGTAATTTGGCTAAAATAGGTAAAGAACGATGAAGCGATGAATGAGGTGCAACGTTGAAAATATCGACAAAAGGCCGATATGGGCTTACTATCATGATGGAACTGGCCTCGAAGTTCGGTGAAGGACCTACTTCCTTGAAAAGTATAGCGGAAAAAAATCAGCTCTCCGAGCATTATTTGGAGCAGCTGATCGCTCCGCTTCGCAATGCGGGTCTCGTCAAGAGCATTCGCGGAGCTTACGGCGGATATATACTTTCGCGGGCGCCGGAAGAAATAACGTCCGGCGACGTGATTCGCGTTTTGGAAGGGCCGATCAGTCCGGTAGATTTTACCGACGAAGACGATCCGGCGAAGCGCGACTTGTGGATACGCATCAAGAACAGCATCGCGGAAGTGCTCGATTCGACGACGCTTGCCGGCTTGATCACGTATCAGGACGAAGGCAAAAACGAGAACTTCATGTTCTATATTTAACGGTGCGCCGCGATGAATCCGATCTATCTCGATCATGCCGCAACGACGCCGATGCGGGCCGAAGTATTGGAGGCGATGCTCCCGTACTTCACGGAGAAATTCGGCAATCCGTCCAGTCTTCATGCTTTCGGCAGGGAGACGCGCATAGCGCTTAGCCGTTCCCGGGACCGGCTGGCTGCGCTGATAGGCTGTTCGCCTTCGGAGCTGCTGTTTACAAGCGGGGGAACGGAGAGCGACAACTCGGCCTTATTCGGAGCCGCCGCCCAATACGGTACTTCCAAGAAGCATGTGATCACTACGCAAGTCGAGCATCATGCCGTCCTTCACGCCTGCGGGCAGTTGGAGCGCAGCGGCTACGAGGTAACGTATTTGCCCGTAGACGAGACGGGACAAGTGCGGATGGAGGAGCTCGCTGCCGCCGTCCGCGACGATACGTTTCTGATCAGCGTCATGTACGGCAACAATGAAGTCGGTACGATCCAGCCGATCGCCCGGATCGGCGAGCTCGCCCGTGAGCGTGGAATCGTGTTCCATGTCGACGCGGTTCAAGCCCTTGGTTTGCTTCCTATCGATTTATCCGCCCTTCCCGTCGATTTGATGAGCTTCTCGGCCCACAAAATTTATGGACCGAAAGGCGTCGGAGCGTTGTACGTATCCAAATCCGTAACGATCCCCCCTTATTTGGTCGGAGGTTCTCAGGAACGCAAACGAAGGGCCGGAACGGAAAATGTGGCCGGCATCGTCGGCTTCGCCAAGGCGGCCGAGCTCGCGATCGAATCGCAAGCGGACAGCCGACGCCATACGGAACTTTTGCGGCAGGAAATGATTCAGACGTTTACCCGCGATCTCGAGGCCGGAGCATTTGTGGTGAACGGCCATCCTACTGACGTATTGCCCCACATCCTAAACGTAAGCTTCCCGGGAACGGATACCGAGACGATGCTGATGAGCCTCGATCTCGATGGCATAGCCGCAGCAAGCGGCTCGGCTTGTACGTCCGGATCGCTCGAATTATCCCACGTGCTGCGTGCGATGCGTCTGCAGGAGGACGTCATGCGCTCCGCTATCCGATTCAGCTTCGGATTTACGCAAAATATCGAACAAATTCGCACCGCGGCGCAAAAAGCTGCAACCATTTCGCGTCGAATTCGTAATAAAATTTAAGGGCAACCCCCGTATCCTATATAAGGAGGTGGGAAAGGGCAAGCAACCCGCAAGCACGATCTCCAACTGATCGACATCATCAGAATATGGACAACGCCAAGGACAACCGGCGCTGGGTTGGAATGAAATTCCGCCGAGCGTGCCATCATATAGACGAATGATAAGCATAGCGAATGCTTAAGAAGTCAGCTTTGATACGCAAAGCCAAAGCGGATGCTTACGAAGTCAGCTTTGCTACACAAAGCTAAGCGAATGCTTACGAAGTCAGCTTTGCTATGCAAAGCTCTCAGGAGGGTACACCTTGCGCAGGGCACAAGACATCATGGGGCTGCCCGTTATCGAAATCGAGGCGGGCAAGCAGGTAGGGACAGCTAAAGATTTTGTGATCGATCGCGATTGGAACATTCAAGGTGTGCTTCTCGATTCGAAGCATTGGTTCGCTTCTCCCCGATATATCGCATGGGACGACATCGTCTCCATCGGGACGGACGCCGTTACGGTGAAGGACGAGCAGGTCGTTCGGGACTACGACGATAAGGCCGACACGGTATGTTTGTTGGACGGCAGCTTCAAATTAAAAGGGCTGCCGGTCATTACGGTGAACGGAGATCATCTCGGAATGGTCGAGGATGTTTATTTCGGGGAACAAATGGATAAAAAGATAGTAGGGTATGAGTTGTCCGGCGGCTTGATCTCCGACCTCAAGGAAGGGCGCAAATGGCTTCCCTCGTCCGAAGCGGCGAAGATCGGGGAGGACGCCGTCATCGTGCCCGTTAGTTGTATCGTGCAAGAAACGTCATCATTTCAGGAAATAGGGTGAGAATCATGCTAAGATGTCCGAACTGCAATTCCAAGGATATAGGGAAAATCGGCTCCCATCAGTATTACTGCTGGAGCTGTTTTATCGAACTGACCGTCAACGGGGACAAAATGTCCGTCTACCAAGTGGAAGAAGACGGTACGCTCAGTTCGTTGGACGATTTGTTCTTCGAGGAAGAAATGCCGGAAGTTCATGCGAACTAAAACCGTATTGCATGTAATAAAAAGATCGGAGCCGCGCTCCGGTCTTTTTTGTATATACCAGGAGAGAGAGGCGGAACTTTCATTTCCTCTATCGGTTTAGAAAGAGAGTACATGCATCGCAAATGGAACTTTCTGTTCCGTTATTCACTCTGGATTGGTAGAAATGCTATTTATTTTGTCCGATAGCGGAACTCAGCCTTCCGTTAAGCCTGATTTCAACCCTTCGTTTTCGTAATAACGGAACGCCAATTTCCGCGAGTTTTTTCCGCTTTCATCCGCAGGAAAAAGCGATTGGGACATGGGCTTTTAGAGTAGAAGTCATTCCGCAGAAGCTCCGAGAGGGAATGGGTATTGAAGCGGAAAGTTTAGGTGTGAATTTGGCATGAACTTCGTCAATATCACACTCGGGCTGCCTTTGAAGTCGTGTTGTTACCGCCAAGTCTAATCAAGACAACACGACTTCAACAGCGGTTGGAGCCGGGTACCCATTTCCTCCCAACGCGCCAACGTATGGGTTTGCACATCAAAAAGACCGTCCGGGAACCGGACGGTTTTAACTATTTACGGCGGAAAGTCCATAGGATCGGCATCGTTCTTCTTGAATGAAGTCGACGGGGTTGTACATATACTGTAGGGGGAGGGGGCGGATGAAATGGATAAGTTTTTAAAGAGCCGGCTGTTCGTGACGCTCGTCTACGTGCTGCTTGGTCTTATTATTTTGTTCATGATGCAGCAGATCCATCCGATCTTGTCTACGGCATACGGGTTTTTGAAAGCCGTGCTGGCGCCATTTGTGATCGCCCTCATCATCTCTTACGTGCTCAACCCGATCGTACGAATGCTGAACGAGCGCAAAGTGCCACGAACGGCTGCGGTTCTGCTTATTTATGCGGTTTTTATTACGTCGGTTACGGTCATCGTCATGAACTTGACGCCGATATTCGTCAAGCAGGTGGGGGAACTGAACGAGCATATGCCGGAGCTGACGATGAGGGCCCAAGGGCTGTTCGACGGTCTGAACGATAACCGGATGCTGCCGGAGAGCGTGCGCAGCGGCATTAACAATGCGCTGATGAAACTGGAAAATACGCTGTCGGCGTTCATATCCAATTTCGTCGACGGCATCGGCAGCACGATCAATATGCTGATGGTCGCTTTTATCGTTCCGTTTCTCGCCTTTTACATTTTGAAGGACTACCAGGTGATCGAGAAGACGGTGCTGGCCACCGTTCCCCGCGCCCATAGAACGAACACGATCAAGCTTGTCATCGACATCGACACCGCTCTCGGCAACTATATCCGCGGTCAATTTCTCGTCTGCGTTCTGGTCGGCTTGCTCGCGTATGTCGGCTATTGGCTTATCGGGATGCCCTACGCGCTGCTGCTGGCGAGCATTGTGGCGATTTTTAACATCATCCCATATTTGGGGCCGTTTTTCGGTGCTGCCCCCGCGATCATTATGGCCTCTACCGTTTCGTTCAAAATGGTGCTGATGGTCGTTTTCGTCAATTTGGTGGTTCAAATTTTGGAAGGGAACGTCATATCGCCGCAGGTGGTCGGGCGGACGCTTCATATGCATCCGCTGCTGATCATTTTTGCCCTTCTCGTCGGTGGCGAGCTTGCCGGCATCATCGGCCTTATCTTGGCGGTGCCGTGCTTCGCCGTGCTGAAGGTGATCATTCACCACATCTTCCTCTACTACGTACACCGCAGGCCTACTGCTTAGCGTACGCCGAATACAGCCCGGGCCGTCTATCGTAGAACGGAGCGACAGCGCCCTGCGAGCGGTTTTGCGCCAGCAAATCCAAGTCGGCCGATGCGCATACGATTCCGTTCCGGTTCGCGGAACCGACGGCAAGGATGCCGTTGTCGGGAAAAGGGCGGTCGCACGGCGCGAAAATACCGGCCTGAGAGTAGCCGGTGTCCACCTGCTCCACGCCCGGCATATGGCCGACCAAACCGCTGAGCGCGACGTACAGCTGGTTCTCGATAGCGCGGGCTTGGCTGCAATTGCGAACCCGCCAATAGCCTGCGGCCGCATCCGTATAGGACGGGCAAAGGATCACTTCAGCCCCCATATCGGCCACGATGCGCGATCCTTCGGGAAATTCGATATCGTAGCAAATTTGGATCGCCACCCGACCGATCTCGGTATCGTGAACCGCGTAACGGTCGCCGGCAAGCAG
Organism: Paenibacillus mesophilus; assembly: GCF_005938385.1. Taxonomy (GTDB): domain Bacteria; phylum Bacillota; class Bacilli; order Paenibacillales; family NBRC-103111; genus Paenibacillus_AB; species Paenibacillus_AB mesophilus. The sequence continues at coordinate 207,988 of NZ_VCRA01000001.1, read as the reverse complement.
CGGCCACGCCCGCTGCTCCTCCGGAGTGAGATGAATTTTCTTATAGCTTTCGATCCGTCCGTCGGGACCGAACAGAAACGCTTCGTTGTAATAGCCGTATACGGAGCCGACGACGGGAGCGCCTTCCCGGTGAATATGCGTACCGCCCAGTATGGTCATGCCCGTTTCGCGGCTCATCTTCGCGAATCGGGTTTTGTATTCGTCGGTAAACCGGTGCAAAAATTCGCATGCTTCCTCGTTGTTCATAGGAGAAGCCAGAGACAGCAGGTGTCCGGTCAAATATTCCGGGAATACGATCAGCTTGGCGCCTTCTGCTTGCGCTTTGGCTATATGGCGGCGAAGGCGGTTCCAGAACTCGTTCTCGGAACGGAGCGGCCCGATCCCGTATTGGACGGCCGCGATCTGATTGCGTTTCATGCAGGTTCGGCTCCTTTCGGATTTTCGGCAAACGCCGAGTTTCGCCATTCCACAAGAACGGCTTTGTTAAGCGATTCATCATCTTCCAAATAGTTGTCCAGCACTTGTACCGGAGTCAAGCCTTGACGCAGCATGAAGGACAAGACGAGATCCTTGAATTCGCCCGCAACGACGCGGCGGACGTACTCGTCGGCGTCCATCCGGTCCGCATGCAGGTTATAGCCGGGAATGCGGCAGCCTGCGAGAAAGCGTTTCAAGCCGGAACGTACGACCAGCTGCTTCCGTGCTTCATACAGCGCGCCTGCGATTCCTTTGGAGCGATAGGCCGGGCGGACGCATAGATCGATTCCGTATAAGCTGTCGCCATCCGGTTCATGGGCGCCCTGGATATATCCGTTGTCGGAAACCTCTTCCCACGTATGGGGTTTGCCTGTAAAAGTGATGAGCAGCGAGGTGGAGGAACCGGCTACTTCGCCGTCGCATAGCGCAACCATCGCTCCTTCCGGATAGGCTGCGATGTGGGCGGCGATTTGTTCTTTTTTCCACCATAGCTCCTCGGGAAAAGGCGGGGGAAACGCCTCTCGCTGTACGGTCAGCAGCGCATCGTAATCATCGATTGTATAAGGCCGGACTATAACGGTCATGAAGGAAAACTCCTTTCACAAAAGCGCCTTGATCGAGCGGAGCGGGTCGGTAACGAGGAGATAGGCGACTCCGCCGCACTCTCTCAGCGTATAATACGCGAGCCGCAAGGGACGAAGCTGGACGGGTTCGACGGTAGATTCGATGCCGAGCATACGGGCCGTCATGCGGGCGCGGAAGGCGTGATAGCCGTGTGTGACCAGGATGGCGCTGCGGATGTCGTACCGCTGCATAAGCTCCCGGCTGTTTTGCAAGTTCTCGAACGTGCTTCGCGACTCGTTCTCTACCAATATGGCCTCTGAGGGAACTCCCCGCTCTATCAAATATTTTTTGATCGTTTCGGCTTCCGACGGTTCGCCGGGAAGTCCGATGCCGCCCGTAGCGATGATCCGGGGGGCGAGCTTCTTGTTCCATGCCTCCAGAGCTATGTTGATTCGCTCCCTGAGCGCGGGGCTGGGCTTGCCGTTCCATACGGCCGCTCCCAGCACGATGATGCTGTCGCTCGGTGAACCGCTGGACGTTTTCCAAGTATGCATAATGATCCAGCTCATGCCGCCGAAATAAAGTACCACGGCGAGCGCGGCGGATAACAACAGGCGGATGATGAGCCGGACCGGATGCAGCTTTCGGATTCGTTTAGTCATAATATAATCTCCGCCAATGATGCAAATAAGATTCATTATAACCTGTTTCGGGCTTGACCAAAAGAGACGATTCGCCGTCCGGCACCACCCGGTAGCCGAAGGTATGCCGGTTTCAGACAAGTATCGCGGGCTCAGAGCGTTAATTTTGTCGAAATTGTGAAACTGTTCGTGCGTTAACGCGTATTACATATTGACTGGCAGCACCGTGCAAGTTCTGGAAAATGAAGTTAATAAGAGGCGGAGGAAACCGGGATGGAGCAACTGTTTTGGGCTTGCCTTGCGGGCGGCGTGCTGTTCGCTATCGTTACCGTCATATTCGGCGATTTGCTCAGCCATGCGCTTGACGGCATCCTCGATTTCATGTCGGTGGATGGAGTCCGTAAGCTGCGTCCGATGGTGATCGTGAGCGTCATAACGGCTTTCGGAGGTGTGGGCTTGCTGCTGCTGCATTATTCGCCGCTCGGGTCGCTAGTGGTCGTCTTGACTGCGGCGCTAGCCGCGATCGCCGTCGGCATACTCGTCTATGTCGCCTATGTCAGGCCGATGGAAAACAGCGAAAACTCCACCGGTTTCTCGATCCGCGAGCTGTCCGGACGCATCGGCGAGGTACTGGTCCCGATCCCTCCGAGAGGCTACGGGGAAGTACTCGTGAAAGTGGGCGCCGGACACACGAACCAAATCGCGGCCAGCTTCGACGGAGACACGCTGGACGCGGGCGTACGGGTTGTCGTCGTGGAAGTCCGGGACGATACGCTGTTCGTATCCCGGCTCGAAGACAATTCGAAATAAGAGAGGAGAGATCGAATGAACGTTTCGGAAGCTTTGGTTATTCCCGCAATTGTCGTAGGGGTTATCGTTGTGCTCGGGTTGGCGTTTTGGGCCAGGTACAAGACGGTCAGTCCGGATGAAGCGATGATCGTGACGGGCTCTTTTCTGGGCAGCAAAAATGCTTTGATCGACGAATCGGGACGGCGCATCAAAATCGTGCGGGGCGGCGGCGCCTTTATATTGCCGATCTTCCAGAAAGCCGAATTTCTATCGCTGCTATCGCACAAACTGGACGTATCCACGCCGGAAGTATACACGGAGCAAGGGGTGCCCGTCATGACCGACGCGGTCGCGATCATCAAGATCGGCGGTTCGGTCGAAGACGTGGCGACGGCGGCGGAACAGTTCATGGGCAAGCCGACGGAAGCGCTGAAGAGCGAAGCGCAGGAAGTGCTGGAAGGGCATCTGCGTTCGATTCTCGGCTCGATGACGGTCGAGGAAGTATACCGCAACCGCGACAAGTTTGCCCAGGAAGTGCAGGGCGTAGCGGCCAAAGATTTGAAGAAAATGGGCTTGCAGATCGTCTCCTTCACGATCAAGGACGTTCGCGACAAGCACGGCTACTTGGACTCGCTCGGGAAGCCGCGAATCGCCGCGGTGAAGCGCGATGCGGAGATCGCCGAAGCGGAGGCGCTGCGGGATGCCCGCATCCAGAAGGCGAGCGCCGAGGAGCAAGGGATGAAGGCCGAGCTGCTGCGGGATACGAATATCGCCGAAGCGGCCAAAGATAAAGAGCTGAAGATAGCGGCGTTCAAGAAAGATCAGGATATGGCGAAAGCCGAAGCGGATCAAGCCTACCACATCCAAGAAGCGCGCTCGAAGCAAAGCGTCGTCGAGGAGCAGATGAAAGTCGAGCTTGTCCGCAGGGAGCGGGAAATTGACCTGGAGGCGAAAGAAATATTGCGCCGGGAGAAGCAGTACGACGCGGAAGTGAAGAAGAAGGCGGATGCCGACCGGTATGCGGTCGAGCAGGCGGCGGAGGCCGAGAAAGCACGCCGTCTCCGCGAAGCGGACGCGCTGCAGTATACGATCGAGGCGGAAGCGAGAGCGAAAGCGGAGCAGCAGCGGCTCGAGGGTATGGCGATCGCCGATGCGGAGCGGGCGAAAGGGACGGCGGAGGCCGAAGTCATTCGTCTGCGCGGACTTGCCGAAGCCGAAGCGAAGCAGAAGCTGGCCGAGGCGTTCGAGAAGTTCGGCGAAGCGGCAATCCTCGACATTATCGTGAAAATGCTGCCCGAGCTGGCCGGCAAAGTGGCCGAGCCGATCGGCTCGATCGACAAGCTGACCGTAGTCGACACCGGACATGGCGAAGGGGCAGCCCGCATAAGCAATTACGTCACCTCGCTCATGGCGACGGCGCCGGAAATGCTCAAAAGCGTATCGGGCATCGACGTCGACCAACTCGTCAAAGGATTAACCGGCAAATTCGGGGCTTCGAAGCCGGCTGAAGTGACGGCCCTTAAGCCGAAGGCGCTGCCGGTTGAGCCGGCTACAGCAGCACCGGATGTTGAGAAAGGCTAAACGGACTCATACGATGCAAATGCAAGCTGCGGGAACCCGAAAGGGTTTTGCCGCAGCTTTTGTTGTTGTCGATCGGGGATGTATCGTTTGACCGCGGCTTGGATATCCTATTCCCAAATAGGGAGGGATAGCATTGCGATACCTTCGAATCGGCATCGGTTGTTTGTTCCTAACGGTTATATTAGCTTTGGCAGGCTGCGGCGGCAAGTCTGCGGACGAGAAGAAAGCGAAGGCGAACCAGCAGCAGAGCAACCAGCCCAGCGTGATCGACCAGGAGCTGAAGAAGCAGTATCAGATGTACAAGGAAATGCGGCAGTATCAGCTGGAGCAGCAAATCAAGGCGGAAGAGGAAGTCAAGAAGAAAGAAGAGCAAAGCAAAAAACAAGAAAAAGAAAGCAAAAAGCAAGAGATAAAATCGGACAAATCGTCCGGCGGCAAAGAAGAAGGCGAGAAAAGCAAGTAGCCGTCGGAGTGAAATGGCGCTGCTGCCGACTGAAGCGTTCTGATCGTTTATCGAAAAATATTGAGTCTAATCGGTGTCCTGTACGGGTGGACATAGCCCAAGCGAAGGCATAGCGCCGCCGAATACAAAGGCCTTCCAACCGAACGATTTCGTTCGGAGGAAGGCCTTTTTCTCTATTAACGGTTCATTCTGTATTGCGTAGGGGTCAATCCCTCGATTTTTTTGAACATCCGGCCGAAATAAACCGAGTCCTCCATGCCGATCTCTGCAGATATCTCCATGATGCTTTTGTTACTGTCCCGCAGCAAATGTTTCGCTTTCTGAATGCGCAGCTGCTGCAAATAAGCGCTAATCGTCATACCCGAGTACTTTTTGAATAATTGACACAAATATTCGTACCGACGGTCCAGCAATTTCTCGAAAAACGGCGCGGAGCATTCCATCGCGTAACTTTCATGTAAACAGTCGATCAATCTTCGATAGGTTGTGTAGGAGGCGGGCAGGGAAGTATCCGCGCGTAAATCCCGCAACGCGTCTTCGGCGAGAAGCTCGATGAATTTGCACAAATAACGCGATAAGCGAAAGTTAAAGTAGCCTTTGGGATGGTGAAATTCATCAACCATTTGTTCGAGGGTTAACAGACACTCGTATCGTTGAGCGGGATTGAATAAGCGGGGAAGAAGCAGTCGCTCGCTGGCCGTGTCGCGGGTCGTTCGAAGCTGGATGCTGTTCAATTGACTGATGTTAAGGAACGACGTTAAATTTTTCCGGTCTTGGATGAGGGAAGGCTCCGGATCGATCGTAAACTGTACCCAAAAGAAACTGCCTTGCCCATCATTTCTCCGCCAACCGCGATGGGTCGTCCAAGGCGGAATCAAGAGAACGTCTCCCGTTTTAAGTGTAAGCTTCTCATCGTTTACTTGCAGGTAGACCGGACCGTCGGAGATCATGATCAGTTCGTAGTGCGGGTTGGAATGCGGAGCTAGGAAAGAAGGTTCCACTTTGTATTGGTTCGTCCATTTCACCGCAAAATGAGAATTCCCTTGAATGGAGTAATAGTTCATGATCCGCTCCCCTCCCATGTCCAGTCGGTATCAAATATTAATTCAATCCGTTTTTACATAAAAGGATACTTGCTATACTGAAGGCGCTTGCAACACCGATTTACACCATTGTAAGTCAACAGTCGGGTCACAATCAATACGATGTGTCCGTGGGGGAAGCGTAAGTCAAACGGGATCGTATAAGAGGAGGGTACGTTTGTTGCGGAGCGCCATTTGGAATGAAAGCGAGTACCATCGGAAAGATTGGAAGTACCGGATGCGTGGGTGCGTTCGGAAACCCGCGAATATCGACTCGATCCAGGGGAGCGACTCGCGAGGAGGAAGTTGTTCGTTCGGCCGAGATAGTGCAGCCTTATTACAAGCTTGTCCTGCACGTTCACCGTTCCCATGATACGCCGGAAAAACAAACTGCCCGGGAGGGAAGCGAAATGAAAACGGTTGCAGAAGAGGACGCGAAACAGACGAAACCGAAACGATCGGACCCCATGATCGGCAGAAGGAAGCTGCTGGCGTCAATCGGTACGGCCGGTGCAGCGCTAGTCGCCGGGAGCTGTTGGGACGGGAGTCTCGCCGCACGGGCAACCGGTGCCGCCCCGACCGTAACCGGATCGGTTTACGGCGGCGGGGCGTGCATGACCGGGAAGCACGGCACGGTCGTAACGACGATCGCCGAATTAAGGACGATGCCGGCACCGCTAGCGGAACGAATGTATTATGTCGCGGATCGGGGGCGAGAAGGCTTCTTTTCTTTCGAAGCCTCGGATAATTCTTCGGCGGACAATTCGGGAACCGTCATCGTCTCGACATCCGGCGTGAGGTTCCGGAGACGATTTGACGGAGCTTTGAACGTGAAGTGGTTTGGCGCGCTAGGTAACGGCAGTACGGACGATACGGTTGCGATTCGGCTGGCTATTGCCGCTTTGCGGGACGGAAATTCGCTCTATTTCCCTACCGGAGAGTATATCGTCGATTCGGGTTGTCTACTGTTCCGAGGCTTGACGAACGTCACGCTATTCGGCGAAGGGGTCGATTCGTGGATTCATCCTTCCGGTCAACGTGTGCCACTGGCCGCGCCAACCGACTATCACACCTCGGTCGCCATCGACCAATGCAAAGGCATGGTGATCCGAGATCTTCGCATCGAGAGCAAAGGGGAGGGCTGGGGAAGTACGAATGCGGGAGACAGCCTGGAGAGGGGAGACGCCCGAACGAGCTTCGCGATTGAAAAAGGAGGTCACGCGCTGCTCGTAGCCCGGAGCACGAACATAACCGTCGCCAATGTTACGGGGAGGCTATGCGGTTCGAAGGGCGTATTCCATTTATCTTCGTGCGGGGATGTAACGGTTCTCGACTGCTTCGCCAACGCCGGTTCGTCGAAGTACGTCCTGTTCGCCGTCAACAATTGGTGCGACGATGCAACGAACAGAAGCCGAACTTATCGTTTCTTCGATTGCAGAGGCTGGAGCGAACCGGGCTATTCCGATCGTTCGGGGAAGGGAGGAATTGTAGTCGAGGGAGACGAGACGATGGTTATACATGTCGACATCCAAGGAGGCGTGTTCAGAGACTGCTTGGCCGATGAGGGGGCGACACCTCCCGGTTGCGCGGTTGGAGCGACGTATGCGAACTTGACGGCGGACGGGCTCGTCTCCGACTCTTGTCTCGTCGGGTTTTACGCCGGATCCCGCGAGACGCATTCGGCAAACACAGAGCATGCGATTATCGGCTGCCAGTTTTTGCGCAACAAGGTGACGGGCATCATGTTGGACATTCAAGCGGCAGGGGGCGGAACCCACCGTCTCACCGTCAACGGTACGGTTATTCAGACGAACCCAGAGCCTTATTGGGGGCAATCTTCCGATTTCGGAGTTCAACATACGAGCGGCTTGCTCAACCGCCATCCGTTCAACGGAAACCTGCATTTGTCCCACGTGACGATGCTGGGCGCCGAGTACGGAGTTTATGCCATGGACGCTCTGCATCTGGAATGCCTCGCTACGATGATCCGTGCCACGCGGCACGGTTGCCTGATCTACGGCGGCGGTACGTATGAAGTGAACGGTTCGGACATCGCTTCGGAACTGGCCGCTCCATTCGTTTTCCAAACCGACAATCGAATCTCCTCCGGAGCGAGCGAAGGGACGGGGCCGCTGCGCGTTTCGATAACCAAAAGTGCGATCGATTGCGGCCTTGATCAAAGCTTGATCTCGTTAATCGGCGGAATAACGGACTTGGAGACCGTCACCATTACGAATAATATCGTTCGCAACGGTTACGTGAACATCGAGCCCGGAACGATTCAAACGGTCCAAAGGGACGGATTGCTCGCTTCGACGGAAGCGAAAGTAAAAAACAGCGGTTTGGATGGAACAAATACGTTTGTGGAATTTAATATGCCGAAAGACCACCATTACGGTTATACGCAAGTCGTGAACGAGTCCGGAGCCGTCTTCGCCATTCTACATTCGGTCAACGACTACACGGGTATCCGTGGGCTGTATCGCGCAATTGTCGAGGGCGATAAGCTTGCTTCGTTTGCCGTCGGCTCCGTTTGCCGACTTGTCGGGTTATGATATCGCGTTGATGAGGTTCTACTTTATTTTGGAGGAGGAATGAATAATGGATACCAAGTTGAGCCGTAGGAAGCTGTTATCCTCTCTTGGAGCGGCCGGCGCAGCCTTGGCGGTCGGCGCCTATCTCAGCGGGGGACGGCCGGGATTCGCCGCTGGCGGGAATATGACCGTTACCGGGTCGGTATACGGCGAAGGATGCAACGATGCACGGAATTGCCTGATTCCCGTAACGATGGAGGAGCTGCGCGCGCTGGCGGCTCCGGACCCGGTCGATTTGTTTTATGTGACGAATCGCGGGCGGGAAGGCGTTTTTTATTACGATGCGTCCGACACCGCTTCCACCGATAATTCGGGAACCGTCCTTGTTTCCTCTTCAGGCCCGAGATTCAAACGAGTGTTCGACGGCGCCATAGACGTCAAATGGTTCGGCGCGCGCGGAGACGGCAGTACGGACGATACGGCCGCGATCCGGCTGGCCATTGCGGCCCTGCGAAACGGAGGTTCCCTTTACTTCCCGGCAGGCGAATATATCATTGACTCCGGCTGTCTGTTATTCCGGGGATTATCGAATGTAACCATCTTCGGAGACGGGGCCAGCTCGTGGCTTCACCCTTCCGGGCAAAGAACACCGACATCGAAGACCTTCTTCCATACGACGGTTGCAATTGATCAATGCGACAATACGGAAATCAAAGATCTCAGAATCGAAAGCAAAGGGGAAAATTGGGGGAATACGGACGCCGGCCCAAATACGTATGGGGATCCTCGAGCCAACTTCGCCGCCGAAAAAGGGGGGCATGCCCTTTTAGTGACGAGATGCAGATTTACAAAGGTCACGAATATTGTCGGAAGGTTATGCGGTTCGGTGGGGGTGTTTTACTTTTCGTCCTGCGAAGATATCGTCGTTCGCGATTGCTTCGCCAACGTCAACTCGCTCGGCTATGCCATGTACGCGGTAGACAATTGGTGCGCGCCGGCGCAGCAGCTTAGGCGGACGTACAGCTTTATCGACTGCTGCGGCTGGAATGAACCGGGTTACTCGAGCTATTCCGGTAAGGGCGGCATCGTAGCCGAAGGCGACCCCAGCGCGATTTTGAATATCACCGTTCAAGGGGGGATCTTTAAAAACTGCATCATCGGCGGAGACAATAAAGTGTTTGGTTGCGGCATTAGCGCGGTTTATACGAATGCCGTGGTCCAAAATGTAACGACCGACTCTTGTCTGGTCGGATATTACGCCGGGACGCGAGGCGCCATTTCGGCAAATACGTTCCACTCCATTACGGGCTGCAGCTTTCTCAACAACAAAGTATCCGGCGTCCATATGAACTTTAATGGAGGAAACGGCGAGCATCACCTTCACTTGCAAGATACCGTAATCAAGTCCGATTCCGTGTCGCACTGGTTGGGAAAAGGCGTTGATTTCCGAGTGGATCATACAAGCGGAATTGCGAATTTGAGTCCCCTAAGCGGGAGACTCCATATGACCAATGTAAGTATTAGCGGTGGAGAATACGGGATTTTCTCGATGGATCAACTCGATTGTTTAGTCCATGGCTCTCAGATCAACGGATTAACTCACGCCGTTCAATGCTATGGAGGCGGCGGCTATGAGCTGAACGGGTCGAGGCTCCACGCCGATAGCGGTCCGGTTCTATATTTCAGAACCGCCAATCTGACATCTTCGGGTGGCAGTTCGGCAGAAAGGACAATCGATATATCCGTCACGAACAACATTCTGAATTCGGGTGTTGATCAAAGCTTAATGCAAATAGGCGGAAACGCCGTTAATTTCAAAAAGCTGACCGTCAAACAAAATACGATCAAGAACGGATTTCTGCCTTTGATAACGGGTTCCGAATCGACCGTATGGGATGAAAAGCTATATTACACTACCGCTAAAATTGCAGCTTTAGGTTTGGCGGGCACCAACACCTTCCTGGATTTCCGATTGCCGAAAGATAAATATTACGGCTATACGAAGATGTTCAGCGAAGCCGGAGCCGTTTTTCCGATTATCGGAACGGCTAACGATTATCTTGGCACGCGCGGCCGATTTCTCGTTTATTTGGCCGGTGACGTTCGCGCTTCCTTCGGAGCGAATCAGATTTGCCGATTGACCAGACTTTAGAATCGCGAAGCGAAAATAGGCCGGGCTATCCGCAGATGGATAGCCCGGCGTTTCAATTTTTAAGGAAAAGCCGACTTTACAGGAAAAATGTACCTGTGTTATCATCAGTTTAAACTGACTAGTCAGTACAAAAAAAGAGGATGATGTTCCGTTTGAGCCGAAATAAAGTTTTGGAAGCGGCAGTTGAGCTGTTTGCCGAGAAAGGGTACCACCAGGCCAGCATGGATGATATTGCTCTGAGGGCGAACGTTGCCAAAGGTACGTTGTATTATCATTTTACCGGGAAATCGCAGCTTTTCCGGACGATCGTAAGCGACGGCCTCCAGCGGATCAAGGTGCGGATCGAGGCGGATTTGAACGCGGGGCTTGCGCTCGAGGAGCAAATCAAGCGAGTGATCGGGCATAATCTCGACTTGTTTACGGAGAGCAGCGGACTTGCCCATATCGTCTTCCACGAATTGACGAACGGCATCGAGGAGGAAGTGCTGGCGGAACTGAAAAGAATGCGGGAAGAATATGTCCGCTTCATCGCCGGCATATTGGAGGAAGGGCAGAAGCTCGGCATCGTTCGCCTCATGAACAGCACGTTGGCCGCTGCCGGCCTCCTCGGTCTGCTGGACAGCTGCTGCGATTATTTCCTGAGCAATAACCGACAAATTTCGCGGGACGTGATCGAGAATTTCATTTACACGACCGTAACGTCCGGATTGTTCATCGGTAGAGAGCAAGGTTGAGACTATGAAGCCGGAGCGGGTTTGAATGAGCCGATGAACCCGATTGGCCAGGTACAGCGGGATTGATTCGACGAAAGCAGGGGATGCGCATGAACAAACGGATTGTTCCCGAGGAACTGGTCCCGTTGAGCAAGTTTCAACAGATGAGGGCGAATGCGCCCGTACACTTCCAAGAGGGAAGCGGTGATTGGCATGTGTACAAATATGCGGATGTGAAAGCGGTATTCAGCGATTATGAGCTGTTCTCTTCGCAGTTCAGGAGCAGTCCGCCCGCGGAGGAGCCGATCGAGGCGAGCATCTTGCGCAGGGACCCGCCGAAGCACCGGCAGATGAGATCGCTCGTATCGCAAGCGTTCACGCCCCGAGCGGTGGAGTCGCTCATCCCGTTGATGGAATCGGTTACGCACGAGCTTCTGGACATGGCCGAGACCAAAGGAACGGTCGATGCATTACATGATTTCGCGGGACCGCTGCCGATTATCGTCATCGCCGAAATGCTCGGCATTCCGCCGGCTGACCGCAGGCAGTTCAAGCAATGGTCCGATGCGCTCGTGGGCAATAACTCCGACAATTATTTCAAATGCCAGAGAGAGATGAGCGGATATTTCGGATCGATAGCCGCCGAGCGCCGCCGCGAGCCGCAAAACGATCTGATCAGCCGGCTCGTGGCGGCGAATGCGGATGGCGAGCAATTGACCGATCTGGAGCTGATCGGGTTCTGCATCCTGCTGCTCGTAGCCGGCAACGAAACGACGACTAATCTGATCTCCTCCGCCATCCTATGCCTGGACAGCCGGCCGGAAGACCGGGAACGGCTTGCCGCCGATTCCGCTCTAGTCCCTCAAGCGCTGGAAGAGGTGCTCCGTTACTGCTCTCCCGTTCAGATGATGACCCGCCGGGTTACACGGGCTGCCGAATTGCGGGGACAGGCGCTGTCCGCCGGACAATTCGTCCAATTATGGATCGGTTCGGCCAATCACGACGAGGACGTATTCGAACGTCCTGAGCTTTTCGACATTTCCCGCAGCCCGAATCCGCATCTTGCCTTCGGTCACGGCATTCACTTCTGCCTCGGCTCGCAGCTTGCCCGTCTGGAAGCGGATATCGCCATCCGTTCGCTGCTGCAACGATTTCCGAATTTCGCGAGAGACCGCACGTGCGAGTTGAAAAGACTGGACAGCGGGATCATATTCGGCGTGGACCGGCTTCCGATCCGGTTGGGCTGATCCGATGACGGGAATGAAAAAGTCAGGCGCTCGGAGAAGGGAGCAGCCTGACTTTTCCGAATTATTTCTGCTTGAGCCTGCTCAGCTCTCTGCGCATGTAAGCCATCTCGAGAAACTGGCATTCATCGGCCCGAATTCCCCATACTTGACGGTTTTGACCCGTTGATTCGTCCGCCTGCTCTTCCACGCATAGCAAACCGTACTCGAAAGCATCCAGTCCGTGCTTCTGAAACGTCTCGTAAATTTCCTGGGCGATTAGCCCCGTATGTTTTCGGGCGGCATTCCCTTTTTCCGCCACCGCCTCCTTGAAACGGAACGTCCGGTATTGGATATCCGCCCAAGCATCAAGAACCGCATCGGATATCGGTTGAATATCCTGCTTCGCATTGCGGTCCGAGGTGTGGATCACACCGGTAACCGAGTAAATGTCGGACCAGCGGGCGAAAGAAGCCCCGAGCTGAATATCGCCGTCCGATGCCGGTACATGTTGCTTCTCCGTTCCCGACAGCAGGGTGCGGGTCATCGGAACGCCGTCCACCCATATTTTCGTTTCCCGAATATCGCCCGCAGACGCTACAAATTCGACTACATTTTCTGCCCACAATGCGCCTTTCCTGTACTTGCCGCCATAACCGGCGCTCGTCGTCCCTCGGGCTATATACGGGGTTTCAACCCATTGCCGGGTGGGCAATTCGGTGCTGCCCGTGCCGGACCATCTGACGGCGTTGCTGGCATTCAGTTTGTTTTTCATCTCATCCGTGCCCCGGGAGATTAAGGAGAGCGCTTCCAACGATTCCGTAGTCCAATTCGGGTTAAGCACCGTGCCCAAGCTGCGCAGCCTGTTGTTATTGTCTATGATCGTAATGGAGGTATGGATATAAGTACCGATAAAATTGCATAATGACTTGCTCGATAACCCGTTCAGATTCATTACAGGCCGTTTTCTTCCCGGCTGGGCCGAACTTTCGAACCGTCCGTTAAGGAAGGTAATGCCTTCGATATTGCTGCCTTCCGTCTTGAGCAGCTCATAGTCCCCTTCTCCGACGGGCGGAGTTTCCTGGAAGATGCAATTGATAAACACAATGCCGTACGTACGAGGCGTCTTCTGACGATAAATGTCCAGCAGCACTTCGTACCCGCGATACCGGCAGTTGATCCACGTATTTTCGTTGCAGGCTCCTTGCTGCGCTTGCGGAATCGGGTTGCGGCCGATTTGCAGCCCGCGTCTGATTGCGTACATCTCTACTCGCTCGAACTTATTGGCTATCGCCTCATGACCGTACGTCGGCGAGTTGTACAGCCTGTGCCCGCCGGCAAATCCGCGTGAACGAATTCGTTGAAAATCGCCGGAATACGTGCAAGTATCCAGCGGCCAATACCACTGGCAGGCAGGTCCCGCGAGCAATAAAAAGTCTCCCGCCGACTGGCCGACTCCATCGAACACAAGCGCGGCGCGGGAAGCGGCGTCATTCGTTCCGCCATTGATGCGCAGCCCGGATACGTGTTCCTCGTTGGTCGTATATATATACGGATCGACTCCCGTGCCGAACAATCCGAACCCCTGCTTGCTGAAAACGAGAGGGTCCTGAATCGTAATCGTGACAAGCGCTGACGGCAAATAAAGGTTGGTGCACGGGGACATTTCCGCAAATTGCTTGGCTGCCAGAAACGAAGCCGTTTCATCGCCATTGTTGCCAATCGCTCCAAACCATTCCGAATGAACGTGACGGCTGTCGAAGGAACGTATCCAACAACCTCTCCCTGACGGATCGCTCTCGCCGACCCCCTTCAGGAAAGCGTCCACGCCTGCGCGATCGCCGTTCCAGGGGACTGTCCAGCTAATAACGGTACCGCCGTTGTGATCGGATTTCGGACGATTCGCGTCATAATAAAAACTGCCGGAGCCTTGCCCATTGTCCGGGTAAAATCCGAGTACGAGCACTTGCTGCTTGTCGTGCCGCCCCCGAAATCCGGATAAATCCGCTATACTGCTCAAAGTGAGGGTGTTAAACATATCGTCATTGCCCGGCTTCGTTTTGTTGTCTCCCGCCCCATAGACACTTTCGTTTACGAGCGGCGCTCCGTCGGACTTGCCGCTTATTTTTCCCGTCGCAATCATAGCGGCGCCGGAAATGCCTAACGCCGTGATGAATTTTCTTCTGCTAAGAAGCTTGGATAAGGAATTTTTATCGATGTGGCTCATGGTCATTCCTCCTTGCCCCGTTCTTCTCCGGTTCGGGTGAAATCGGCAAGTGTAAGAATGCGCTTACAAATGAATGTTTGAACAAAGGTATTACCTCCAAACCAATATTATTACATTGTTTTGTTTGACTCGCCTTGCGTTTCTCATTGGCCTTACGTGCCTGACTAGTCCATCTTTCGTTTGTCTTACGCGTCTTACCCGCCTTACCTGTGCTGCCGATACTATGCCGGATGCTTGCTTGAATTACGCGATGCGTGCAAGCAACGGACCGATAAATCTGCGCCCCTCCTTTCGTATGTTGAATTTTCAGCAGTGGTTCTATTACTAAGAACAATGTTCAGTTGGAGAGTTATAGGTTCTTCAATGAAGAACAACGTTCTTGATATTACTATAGTATAATGCTCATCTGAATACAATACTTCTTCTTGAAAGGGTCCATCTGTACGGTTATTTTCAGGTTGTTGAAAAAGTCTAAAGCGAGAGTTGGAATACCGAAAGAGGTGGGGAGATGTGCGTAAAGCGAAGCGGCTGACTTGAGAGCTTTGCGTAAGCAAAGCTTGCTTCGGAAGGATATGCTTAAAATCTTGTTGTAACTGCTGAAAATTCAAAAAAACAACGCGATTTTAACGGACTTGCAGACTTTTTCAACAGCCTCAGGTGCGATAGACTAAAAAAAGCCGGGCACAAACCCGCCCGGCTCCGGCAAAGAGGCACTATTTTCCGCTTGCATCGATTTTGCACAAATATTGCTTGGGCGTGCAGCCGTTGAACCGTTTGAACAGCTCGTAGAAGTGGGCCATATTCTCGATGCCGACCGATCTGGCGATTTCTCCGACGTTTTGTCCGCTCGTAACGAGCAGACGTTCCGCTTTGGCGATCCGTTTCCGGTTAACATAATCGGTGAACGAGAAGCCCATCGCTTTTTTGAAATATTTGGAGAAGTAGAAGTAGCTCATCCCGGCGATCTGGCTCACTTGCTCCAGCTCGATTTTCTCCGACAGATGATGATCCACATATTCCAGAATCGGCTTCATGACCCCGGGATCGATCAGATCATGAGCTTGAAGCAGTCCGCGCGAATCTCCCCTCAGCAGCGTGAGCAGCATATGCTTGATATGCATGCTGGCGGCGATTTCGTAGCCGGTCGTCTTGTCCATGATCTCTTGGTGGATCCGCTCGATAATGCTCCCGACTTCCGCACGCACTTCCGCGTTCTCGCTGAACATATAGTTCAGTTCCTCGAGCGGGTGATGCACCTCCGAGAAGTGCCGGTAATACCGCATCATCGCCGGGTCGAAATACGGCTCGAAATCGACGTGAAGCACGATGTAGACCAGCTTCTCGGGACCGATGAGCCGGGCGCGGTGCAGTTGGGAGGAGCCGACTACCATGACGTCGCCGGGTCCAAGCATATAGGTATGGTTCGGCGTGTGCATTTCGTGAAGGCCTTGCTTCACGAGAATGAACTCGACTTCCTTGTGGTAATGCCAGCGAACGGGTTGAATCGGCGGGGGCGCTGCGGGCGCGGCCGCTGGGCGTTTCTGCGCCTCGAACTGCCATACTTTGATGCACAGTACGGGGTTTTGGTAATGAATCGGCTCTTTGTATATTTCCATAGGCGAGGGCACCTCCGCATTCGGACAATAGCAAAATTGGATACAAAACCGACAAATGGCGGAATATACGCCGGGCGGCTAAGGCTGTATTGTTGGCCATAGGATTATTATACAACGATTTGAAGAGAGGGAAAGCCATGAAAGTAGCCATCGTCGGCTGCGGAGGATTGGGTAACGTTCATGCGAGCAGTTATGCCAAAATTCCCGGCGTAACGGTAGTCGGAGTATGCGACATCGATCAGGCACTTGTGCAAAAGATGGCCGAACGGACGGGCGCGAAAGCGTATACGTCGTTCGACGAAATGCTGGAACAATCGGGCTGCGAAGTCGTAAGCGTCACGCTGCCGAGCTATTTGCACAAGCCGTTCTCGATCAAGGCGGCGCAAGCCGGAAAGCACGTCATATGCGAGAAGCCGATCGCGCTCAATCTGGAAGACGCCGCCGAAATGATCCGCGTCTGCGAAGAGAACGGCGTCCGTCTGTTCGTCGGACATGTCGTCCGTTTCTTCCCGGAATATGTGCAAATGAAAAACAAAATCGCCCAGGGCGCTATCGGCCGCGTAGGCGTCGCTCATGCGAAGCGCATCGGGGGACATCCCGGCGAACGCCGTCCGTGGTTCAAGGAAGATGACAAGAGCGGCGGCGTAGTCCCCGACTTGATGGTGCACGACCTCGACTTCTTGCGCTGGTCGCTCGGCGAGGTGCGCTCCGTATATGGGATGCGCAAGTGCGAAGGTTATGTGGACTATGCTTCGGCAACGCTCGTATTCGAGAGCGGCGCCGTCGCCAACGTCGAGGCGTACTGGGGATATCCGGGACCGTTCACAACGGCGGCGGAAATTGCCGGCAGCGGCGGCATCATCCGCAGCGACAGCTCCAAATCGGTTTCTCTGCAAGTACGCAAGGTCAAAACCGGCGAATCGGGCGGTCCGTTCGTGGAAGTCCCGCAAAGCCCGGGCTTCCGCAGTCCGTTCGAGCTGGAAATCCACCATTTCGTCGACTGCATCCGCGAAAACCGCGAGCCGATCGTTACGGCCCACGATGCTTATAAGGCGCTTGAGCTCGGACTAGCCGTCATGGAATCTTCGCGCACCGGCCAAGCCGTCTATTTGAACAACGCAGTACGGGAGGGATCGCGATGAAAAAGCTGAAAGTCGGCATGATCAGCTTCGCCCACGGCCATGGCTTCTCTTATCTGAATGCGCTGCTGGCGTTGCCGGAAGTGGAAGTCGTCGGCATCGCGGACGAAGAGAAAAGCCGCGTAGAAGCCGTCGTAACCAAAAACGGATTGAACTATTACGCGGATTACCGCGATCTGCTCGCCGTAGCGGACATGGACGCCGTCGTCATCTGTTCGGAGAACGCATTCCATGCCCGGCATACGATCGACTCCGCCAATGCGAAGAAGCATGTCATCTGCGAGAAGCCGCTCGGCATTTCCGTAGAAGAGATGGAACAGATGATCGCCGCTTGCAACGATAACGGCGTGCAGCTGTTTACGGCGTTCCCATGCCGGTACTTGGCGGCGGTCATTAACGCCAAAGCGGCAGTCGACCGTGGCGAGATCGGCGATATTTTGGCGATCAAGGGCACGAACCGCGGCTCGATGCCGGGGAAATGGTTCGTCGAGCCGGAGCTTTCCGGCGGCGGCGCCTTGCTCGACCATACGGTCCACGTCATGGACTTGATGAACTGGTTTACCGGCTCCAAGGTCAATGAGGTTTACGCGTATGCGGCGACTTTGTTCCACGAAGATTTGAAGGTGGACGACGCCGGCATGATCCACGTCAAGTACGACAACGGCGTGTTCGGCGTGCTCGATACGAGCTGGTCGCGCTCGAAGGCGTTCCCGACATGGGGCGATGTGACGATGGAAATCGTCGGAACGAAAGGCGCGATCTCGGTGGACAGCTTCGCGCAGAAAAACGAGCTGTTCAGCGACGCGGTCGGCAAGGCGCAATATTTGCCGTGGGGCGATTCGATGGACCACTATATGGTCAAGTCGTTCGTCAACGCTCTGATCGAAGGCAAGCCGGCTCCGATCTCGGGCGTGGACGGCCTCCGCTCGGCCGAGGTCGCTTTGGCCGGATACGAGTCGGTGAAAACCGGCCAGCCGGTTAAGCTTCACGCATAAACGGATAATGGGCAAAAAGGCAGAGACGATGATTCCAATTCGTCCCTGCCTTTTTTCGTTTAATATGCGGCCTACGTCGTTACTTCGCATGATCCCTTATTTTTTTGTCAATTCCTTCACCGCTTGGTCCAGCATGGCCGAGCTCGCGATCGGCCCTTCGCCTTGAATCCACAACCGCTGGTCTACCGGATAGATCCGGTTATTTTTGACGGCGTTCAAATTTTTCCACAACGGACTGCTTTGCAGCTCTTTGATTTTCTGCTCGGCATCGTCTTGTGCAAGCAAGAATATATGATCCGGGTTGAGCTCGGGCATCAGCTCCATTGAGACGGCAAGCTGCTTCTTATCCATCGGAACGCCGGCGGGAGCGCGGAGCGCGAGATCTTCGTAAAGGACCGAACCGGCCGGGCTTATTTTTCCGTACACCCGGTACTCTTTGGGCAGGATGCGCAGGAACACGACCGTTTGATCGCCGATGGCGGCTTTCACGAGGCTGGCGGAAGCTTCCGACTTCTTCTTGTAGTCTTCCAGCAGCTGCTTCGCCTTCTCCTCCTTTCCGACGATACGGGCGAATTCGTTTAACGTTTTGCGCCAATCGTATTCGGATTGCGCGAGCAGAATCGTTTTGGCGATTTTGGACAGCTGATCGAACGTTTTGTCTTGGCCCGGGGAGGTGCCGATGATCAATCCCGGATCGGCTGCGAGAATCGCTTCGGGGTTCGCTTCGCTGATCGTCCCCAAAAATTTCACGTCCTTCACCCGATCGGATAAATAGGGAGGCAATTCGTTCTAGCAAATGTAACCGTCGATCCCGGCTTCGTCTCCAGTGCGGTCAAATAATCGATGAAGCTATAGTCCAGAATGGCGATGTTGCGGGGAGCTTCGGTCAAAACGGTCTCTCCCGCCGCGTGTTGAATCGTGCGCTCGAACGGCTGTTGCGCCTTTGTTCCGGCGGTTGCCGCCGTTTCCGGAGAAGAGGCGGCCGGCCGATTCCCGCTGCAGCCCGAAGCCGCGAGAACGGTCAGAGTCAAGATGACGAAGCCAAGCTTGAGTCGTATGGTGTTCATGAGTGTTGCCCTCCGATATGGATGGATAGTTTTTGCGAAAGCAAAAGAATTTCATATCAAAGATTAAATGATAATGATATTCATTGTCAATAAAATATTCATGTGCGATGTAGAGACGAAGGGCACTATTTTGGACAAGCTTCGCGACTCGCTCTATACTGGGAAAGAGAGACTGTAAAAAGGAGAAATTGACTTCATGGATCGTTATGCCATCGTATTTGACGTCGGGGGGACTTCGATCAAAGCGGCGGTCGTCCGCGAAAACGGAGCAACCGTTGCAGGAACCGTAGAAACGTTCCCGTCCAAGGGGAAGGAACGGAAGGAGACGCTGCTCGCCCATTTTTATAGTCTGATTGCGGGGCGGGTGGCGCTGATGAATAAGCTGTCCGGCGGAGCGCCATTCGAGATGATCGGGATCGGGTATGCGTTTCCGTCGCCGTTTGACTATGAGCAAGGCATTTGTTATATTCGCGGGCAAGAGAAGTATGATGCGCTGTACGGGACGAACCTGCGCGAGGAGATGAAGAAGCGGATCGCGGCCGATCCCGATGTCGGAGCCAAGCTGCCGGCCGATGCGCCGATCGTCTTCGACAACGATGCCGCTTTGTTTGCCGCGGGGCAGCTGTATTACGGTCATGCGAAACGTTACCGCCGTTCGATCTGCATCACGATCGGGACGGGGACGGGGTCGTCCTTCATCGACGAGAACGGGATCGTGAAAGGGAGAGAGCTGTGGAGCGACCCGTTCCGGGACAGCATCGCGGACGATTACATCTCGAAACGCGGTGTACTGAAAGTAGCGGCTGAATACGGATTGGGCGCCGACGGGGACGTCAAGGCGATTGCCGATGCCGCGCGTGCGGGGGATGCCCGTGCGGCTGGGGTATTCGCGGCCTTCGGCCGGCTGTTCGGCGAGATGCTGACGCCGTATATCCGCGAGTTCCGGCCGGAGGCGATCATCATCGGCGGCAATATCGCGAAAAGCCATGACCTGTTTATTTCGTCGACCGTCGAGGCGATCGCCGCGTCCGGAATTGCCAGGGAAAGCATGCCGGCCTTCGAAACGGTGGAGGACACCTCGGGGAGTGCGTTTGCGGGCGCATTGGCGCTGCTCAAAGCGGCTGCGGCAGGGTAGAGCTATAATGCTCGGGCGAAACATCGCCGACTGCGGCATCGGCATTGTATCGGTTGCGGTTAGAAAAGCGGCACTGCTATGAGTGCCGCTTCATTAGCGTATAAGCTTCGATACTCCGTAATCGGCTGCCAAACCGACCATCATCCACGTGAGGAGGGTCAACCTGCATAGGGATAGGGACGGATGGATATCGAGGTCGATTCCGATATATAGACGTATATAACCATTATCAAGAGTGCGGGCAGATAGAAGCCCGCTTTTTTCGGCATGGTTCTTATCCCTTAGTGATGTCAGGTGCGGGAAGAGGAAGCCCGGTACACGTTATTCGGCTCGGCTCCAAGAACTGCTTATTCATTCGGCTCGTGGCTCGACGGGCCCAACAAATCGTCGTCTTCTTTGTTGTCTCTGACGGTTTTCTGGAGCACGAATGAGGACATCGTCAGGAAGAGAGACGTAACGGCATAATACCCTTGTACGGACAGCGGCTGATTCAAATTGTAGATGCCGATGAACATGGCGATCAAAGCGGTGGCGAAGGCGGCCCAGGCCAGGAAGTTGAAGGCGCCGGTATTCCGTTTTTTGCCGGTGTGCTCGTCTTCTTGGTTGTCGCGGATCGTTTTCTGCAGCACGAAGGCGGACATGGTCAAGTACAAGGCGGCGACCGCGTAATACCCTTTGACGGAAAGCTCTTCCTCCAGCGTATAGATGCCGATAAACATCGCCAGGAACGCACAGGCGAACGAAGCCCATGCCATAAAGGAAAATGCAGCCGTATTTCTTCTTCTCATCATCACTCAACACCTCGATAGGAGTAATTGGCGTCTGAAGCGCCATGCTTGCCATACCGGTTCGCCCGGGCTCGATTTCATTTCTTATCGCTTAGTCTTAGTACCTGCTCTTATAATAATTGCGTGACGGGCAAGCGAATAGTACTAACTTTTCGTAGTACCCGGCATATGGTACACTTTGGGACAGGAGAAACGCTTGCGGCAAAATACGCCGTTTCGGGAGGAGGAACCGAATGTTCGCACAGCAAAGGCATCAGGCGATCGTGCAGAAACTGGAACGGGAGAAGTCGATTAAAGCGTCGGAGCTGATGGAGCTGTTCGGCGTTTCGTTCGAGACGATCCGGCGCGATCTGGAGCATCTGGAAGGTGAAGGGCTGCTGAAGCGCGTCCATGGCGGAGCGGTGTCGAAGCAGCTGGACTACGCCCGGGAAATTCCGCTGACCGTCAGGGAATTGGCGTTCCTCAAGGAAAAAAGCGAGCTCGCCGAGATCGCCTCGCGATATGTAACCGAAGGGCAGTCGATCGCTTTGGACGTCAGCACGACGAACACTGAATTCGCCAAACATTTGAAGCGGAAGGTCGAAAGACTGACAGTCATTACGAATTCTTTGCCTATCGCGAACGCGCTTATCGATATGCCGCATTATACGATCGTACTGATCGGCGGCGTCATCCGCAATGCCGAGCAAAGCATCATAGGCGATCTGGCCGAACAATTCGCCGCCCGATTTCATCCCGATCTGTTCTTTATGAGCATGAGCGGGGTGACGCTGGAAGAAGGGATAACCGACTACGGGTTAGGGGAAATCCAGGTGAAGAAAACGATGCTGAACAACGCCAAACGTACGATCGCGCTTGCGGACAGCAGCAAGTTCGACTGCTTGTCGCTTACGAAAATATGCGGCGCAAACGAAGTGGAGCGATTCGTCACCGATCCGGGCATCGACCGGGAAATCGTGGACAAGTATCGGAAGCGCGGCATCGAAGTCGTATTCGAATAAGCTGTCCGCCAGCGGGCGCATGCCGATTGCAGTCGGATGCGAAATGATATAGCCTCATAAGTAGGGTCGGTCGGCTGCTCTCCGAAGCAGCTGTCCGATCCTTTCTTTTGTTGCGGCGGTGTCGTTACTCCATACGTACTGGGGTGCCCGCAGCTTTAGTACCTACATTCGCTTCGTTTTGTTGCAGGTTGTTGTATTTATGTTTTTTGTATTGCATATATGTGTGTTTGTGTGTTAATTTGTGTGTAGATGTCAAAATAAAGATCGGCTTTGTGAGGGGGATCATCATGTCTTTGCCGATGCTGTCGCTGCTGCTCGTAATCGGTTCGGGATTGGCTCATGCCGTATGGAACTTATTTGCCAAGAAAAGCGAAAGCAAAGCGGTCTTTCTGTGGGCTATGTACATACCGTCTACAGCCGCGCTGCTGCCCGTCATGTGGAAAGAGCTGACGAGCGTGTCCTTGTCCGTAGGCGCTTGGCTCTTGATCGCGCTGTCGGTACTTCTGCAAGGCGTCTATGCATTGCTCTTATCCATAACGTATAAACGAAGCGACTTGTCGCAGGCTTACCCGATTATGAGGGGGACTTCAACGCTGCTTGTGCCTGTGCTCGGTGTCGTGTTCCTGCACGAATCTCTCCCTGCCGTCGGCTGGATAGGCGTCCTTTGTCTGCTTGCGGGATTTGTCGTGATGAGCGGCTGGACGCCGGCGAGGAACCGTCCGCGGTTGTCGCCCGCGCCATTCCTGCTCGCTCTGGCCGTCGGATTATGCACGACAACGTACACGCTGGTCGACAAGCTGAATCTGGATACGCTGTCTCCGCTTGCGCTGCTCGCCGTTACGAATATCGGATTCATTGCCGGGTTGACTCCTTCCGCCTTATTTTCCGGGAAAATAACGGAAATCGTGGTTCGCCAGTGGAAGTCTTTTCTGGTCGGGGCCGTTTTGTCGCCGGGGTCGTATTTGCTTTTCCTGTACGCGATGCAAAATGCTCAAGTGACGTACATCGCCCCGCTGCGGGAAGTCGGCATCGTCTTCGGCGCGCTGCTCGGGATGATCGTATTGAAAGAGAAGCACGGTGCAAGCCGGATCGCGGCATCCGTTGTCGTCGTGACGGGGATATTCTTGATTGCGGTGTCGGGATATTGAGAAGTCCGGCAGCGAGCCAATTGATTCATAAGCGGAGGGATATAGAATGAATTTCGCAAACGGATTGTCCAAGGAAGCTTCGATGCGTCTACCCGACTATCTCCAGGCGGAAATGAAAGAGGTACTCGACCGGTGCAGATCGGAACAAAACGAGGAAACGGTCAGCTTCGTCTTCATTACCGACATTCATCATAGCAAAGGCGGCAACCAGCTGTACACGGTGGAGGCTATCAGACAATTGGCCGGTCAGCTGCGTTTCGATGCGATCGTGTGTGGCGGCGATCATAGCCAGAACGGCCCGAAATCGGAGTTCATGGCCTCCCAAATGGAGCTGATGGACGCGTTTCACGCGGTCGGCCTTCCCTTTTTTCCGCTGAAAGGGAACCATGACGATAATTCCATACACGATCATTATCACGACCCGGATCAAACGGGCAACGTCGTCTTTCCCGGCGAAAGCTATGAATTGTATATTCGGAGAATCGAATCGCTCGTATCGCACGGTCCCGCCCATCCGGATGGGTTGTACTATTATTACGACGTTCCCGGCCGCAAAATGAGAATGATTGTATTGAACTGTATCGACATCCCCTACAAGACGACGGATAAAGGCGGTTTGCAATATAAAGGACAGTGGAAATATGCATTTTCCAACGAGCAGCTGAATTGGATGGCGCATGTTGCTCTCGATTTCTCCGCTAAAGCCGATTCCCGGGACTGGTCTGTCGTCGTTTTCTCCCATGTCGCAATCGGGCAGGAGGAAGTGTTCGGAGCCGATCATCCGGTCGCAGGCGAAAAGGCGATGTGGGGCGTAATCGATGCCTACCGCACAGGGTCAGCTTACCGCTTCGCCGAGACGGACGGGGATTTCGCCATATCGGTCGAAGCCGATTTTTCCAAGTCGGGTCCCGGAATCGTGACGGGGTGCTTTTTCGGCCACGTTCACTTCGATCAAGTGATCGTCAGAGACGGAATCCCGCTAATATCGACGCTGAACGCTACGACTAACCGGGATTTCGAGGAGGCTCCGGAGAGGATCCGGGGGACGAGGAGCGAGACGGCTTTCGATGTCGTGACGATCGATAACCGGCATCGAACGATGCATCTGACCCGGTTCGGCCCAGGCGGCGATCGGAGGGTGCGCTTTGAAGCAGGACATGAATGATCAGGAAAACGGCATGTGCTCGCGATAACGCCGATAAGGGCTGGAAACGAATATATGGGCCGGAGGACTGGAATGCCAGGAGGATAATGGGTTACACTAGGTTCAGTGTACAGGAGCGATCCGCTTCATAGGGAAGGAGTCGTTTAGGTGGCTACACTAGACCAAGCCGTATCCGCCGCCGAATTATGCCGGCAGCATAAACGCAGTACGAAGCTGCAAATCGCGAAGAGAGCGGTATTCATATTCCTCGGGGCGGCACTCGTGTCCGTCGGACTCGAAATTTTTCTCGTGCCGAACAACATTATCGACGGCGGTGTCGTCGGGATCTCGATCATTTGTCAGCATTTGACCGGTTTGCCGTTAGGCTTGTTTTTGACTTTGATCAACTTGCCGTTCCTGTTTCTCGGCTACAAGCAGATCGGCAAAACGTTCGCATTGTCTACGCTGTACGGGGTTATCGTCATGTCCATCGGGACGGCGCTCCTGCATCCGGTCGAACCGATTACGATCGATCCGCTGCTGGCAGCCGTATTCGGCGGGATCATCCTGGGAATCGGCGTCGGGATTGTAATCCGCGTCGGCGGCTCGCTCGACGGTACGGAGATCGTGGCGATCTTGCTGAACAAAAAGTCGCCGTTCTCCGTCGGAGAGTTCGTCATGTTTTTTAACGTGTTCATCTTGGGCAGTGCCGGCTTCGTATTCGGCTGGGATCGGGCGATGTATTCGCTGATCGCCTATTATATCGCGTTCAAGATGATCGATCTGACGGTCGAAGGATTGGACGAATCGAAATCGGTATGGATCATCAGCGACGATGCCAAGACGCTCGGCGACGCGATCCTGCAGAGACTGGGGCGGGGGGTTACCTATTTGAACGGGGAAGGCGGCTACAGCGGCGACGACAAGCAGGTTATCTTTGCCGTCGTCACCCGGCTCGAGCAGGCGAAGCTGAAGTCGATCGTCGAGGAGCTTGACCCCGGGGCGTTTCTCGCCATCGGCAACATACACGACGTCAAAGGCGGACGGTTCAAGAAGAAAGACATCCACTAATGTACCCCAAAAAGTGAAGTGAAGCTTCGAAGAGTATGCCGAGTACTTTTCGGGGACCCCGAGACTTTGCCCCAAAAAGTGAAGTAAAGCTTTGCAGCGTAATCCGAGTACTTTTCGGGGACCCCAGACTTTGCCCCAAAAAGTGAAGTAAAGCTTTGCAGCGTAATCCGGGTACTTTTCGGGGCCCCCGAGACTTTGCCCCAAAAAGTGAAGCACACTTTATATAAAAGACGGACGAGCCTGTAACGGGCACGCCGTCTTTTTCGTTTAGTAGAGACTTGCCAAGGGAAAGGCTTACTCCGCCCTCTCGCCTGCATATTTCATTCTGAATATTCGCGGTGTCATCCCGGTATACTGCCGGAACAGCTTGTAGTAATGGCTCAAATCGTGAATGCCGACGTTTTCGGCGATCGATAAGGTGTTGAGGTCCGTTTCACGAAGCAGCTTTAGCGATGCGTTAATCCTCACTTCATTACGGTATTCCGTGAATGTCTTCCCTACATATTTTTTAAACTTATCGCCGAAACTGGACTGGCTCATCGTGCACATGCGGCTAATTTGCTCCAAGCTGATGTCTTGTGCGTAATGTTGTTCGATAAATTCGCATACGGCTTTGATGGCTTCGGGTTGACTCCGGCGCGGGGGCGGGGCAATAATGCGCTCTTCGTAGCGGCGACTGAGCCACACCAGCATGTCGATCAACTGTGCTTTGATGGAGATTCGATAGCCAAGCGCTTTGCGGCTGAATTCCCCGACGATACGGTCCAGACGCTGCTTCATTTCTTGGTCTTCCAGAACAGAGAGCTTCATATGGGAATCGAAATCGAGCGTCTGGCGAAAAAACGGCTCCACATAAAAGAAATCGAAAAACGGCGTCACATTTGACAACGCTTGCAATTCGAAGGTCAAAAACGACGGAAGAAACAGCACGTTGTACACCTTCAGCGGCATGCCGCCGATCACGTTGTAATCGTGCTCGACAAACGGAGGGACTACGAAGATGTCTCCTGTGGAAATCGGATAAGCGGAGCCTTTGTAAAGATGTTCGCCGTGCCCTTCGGATACGTACACCAATTCAATGAATTCGTGACAGTGAACGGTTCTCGGCCGTTGCGGAGAAGTCGAGAACAAGAACGCTTGGAACGGAAACTCCTCGCTTTCCAAACATGCGCTTTTGGAATAAAGCAACACCGCTCATCCACCTCCACACTTCCTTCAGCCTTCATTATAGAAGAAAAACGGGGTTCCTACAACAAAAGTGATCGTCGCTTCGTCCGCGGAACGCAGACTGCTCCCGGTTGCCCCATTGTCAGGATTCCGCCTAATTTTTGCGGGGAAAACTCCAAGAATTCCGAGCCGGGCTTGTAGTAAGCTCTAAATGGAATCGCATACAAGACATATGATGATCCGATTGATCCGAAAAAAGGGAGGGGTTACCGTGAAAAGGAAGGGGGCACCAGGGGTGCTTGCCGCGGCGCTGCTCGTTACGATGCTGGCCGCCTGCGGAACAACGAGGGAGGCCGAAAGCGGAAACCGCGACGGTGCGGGTTCGTCCGCTCCAAAGCCGGGCGGGAGCAAGGAGCAGGTGGAACTGACCGTGTACAACACCACGCTGCTGTGGGAGCCGGAGGAGTTCGAGAACATGTTTCTCCGGCCGGTGGAGAAGAAGTACCCGCACATCAAGCTGAAATTTGTACCGTATAGACAGTCCAAGACAAACGCGATCTCCGATATGATCGCCAGCGGCGAAACGCCGGACC
This sequence comes from Paenibacillus mesophilus, assembly GCF_005938385.1. Classification (GTDB taxonomy): domain Bacteria; phylum Bacillota; class Bacilli; order Paenibacillales; family NBRC-103111; genus Paenibacillus_AB; species Paenibacillus_AB mesophilus. Next base: position 180,678 of record NZ_VCRA01000001.1, on the reverse strand, counting down.
TGATCATGTCTTCCGTCGGCTCGGTCGAGACGTGGATCAAATCGTTGCAACTGCAGTACGATCTGACTCCGCTCGCGCAGCAGCACAAGTACGATTTGAATCGTCTGGACCCGACGATACTCGATTTGATGCGCATCATATCGGACGGCAAGTTGTACGGCCTCCCGATCTACGAGTCGCCCGCACCGCTGTTCTACAACAAAGATTTGTTCGACAAATTCGGTGTCGCCTACCCGCAAAACAATTTGACCTGGGACGATGTATACGAGCTGAGCCGCAAACTGACACGCAACGAAGGTGGGGTCCAATACCTCGGATTTTATGGCGATACCACCCCGCTCGTGAGACGCAACCAATTGTCTTTGACGGGGCTGGACGCGTCGGGACAAAAATCGGCTTTGCAGACGGATGCGTGGAAGCGTTATTTCGAGACGCTTGTCCGCATCTACCAGCTTCCGGGCTATGAGCGGAACAACGCTGGCGCGATCCAATCGCAGGCCGTCCATAACGCGTTCCTGAAAGACCGGAAGGTGGCGATGTTAATGTCGGGCGCCCAGATCTTGTCGGAGAAGACGGCCGGAGGGCTCAATTGGGACATGGTCGCTTATCCGGGCGACGCACAGAAGCCGGGTGTCGGCGCGCAGCCATATCCGTTCGCGCTGTTCATAGCGGCAAACAGCAAGCACAAAGAGGAAGCGTTCGAGGCGCTGATGCATCTGACTTCCGTGGAATACCAGATGGAGCAAAGCAGGAAGGGCATTTTCCCGACCGTTCTGAAGGACGAGTCGGTCCGCAAGGCGTTCGGAGCGGAGAATCCGTTCTATAAAGGGAAAAACGTGAGTGCGATGCTTCCCGCGAAATATGCGGAGGTGCCGGCGGCCAATTACAGCAAATACGGATCGTTCGCCCTGAACAATGCGCGGGTTGCCCTGGAGAAGGCGCTGGCCGGAACGGGAGATTTGAACTCGCTGCTCAGGGAAGCCGACGAAGCGGCGGATAAGCAAATTGCCGCCGAGAAAAACAAGTAGCTCTGCGTTTCGCGAATCGCGACTACCCGAATGGGAGGAATGGAAATGGAGAAGTGGGACGGAAAGCCGCAAGCCGAACGAACGGATCGCCGTTTGACCCGCAGAAAGCTGCTGGCTTCGATGGGCATGGTTGGAGCCGCCGCGGCGCTCTACGGTGCAGCCGCGGGAGCGGCGGGCAACGAAGAAGGAAGCGCCGGGGGCACTCGCGGGAAGGGAGGGCCGGCGACGCGGAGTGCGGTCGTTCCGGGATGCTGCTGCATACGCACCACGATCGCCGAATTAAGGGCCGCCGCTTCCCCGGGCGCGGATGTCGTCTATTTTATTTCCGATCCCAGGCAGGAAGGATTTTTTTATCGGGATAACTCGGATGTAACCAGCGCAGATAATGGCGGTACGATTCTTGTTGACGGATCCGGAGGGCGTTGGAAACGTCTATATGACGGCAATGTTCAGGTTGATTGGTTCGGGGCAAAAAACGACGGTACCGATGCTGCGGGTACGACAGCCTCCGTTCTAGCAGCTATTCAGGCTATGAGGTCGGACCAAACCACTTTAATCCAGTACATCGGCGGGCCTACGATAACAGCCTATAAATCCGGCACATTAGAGTTCGGGCGCGGTGTTTATGCATTGCTTCCGGACACCTTTGACATTACCCAAGACCTCGGGTTGACGATCAAAGGGCAAGGTTCGCGCGGGAAAAATCAAGCCGTTCCAGCTGCCACGACCTTGCTATTTGTTGGAGCCTCCAGCGGATATGGGTTTAAATTCACCGGCAACGGTGCGAGGTCCGCCCACTTTGAAGACCTCGACATTAACTACAAGGACGCCAATTTTACGGGAGATCTTATAGATTCATTGTCTTGCCCGGGGTTGTCCATGCGCAGAGTGCGACTCGGATGTTTGGGCGGTTTTGCCGCAACACGTGTTCAGAGCGCCAGAAGTCTTATCCGCTCGACCTATGATGAGTTTCTGACATTTGAAAGTGTCATTTTCGATGGCGCTATAGACGGTTGGTGGTCGGATAACAGCAGAACGTTGGGAGGTTCCAATTTCGGCGGCTGGGGAACCACATTCGACAAATGCACCTTCTACGATATTTCTGGAAGATGCATCACGCACAGTGCCACGCGCACGCGAGCCGCAGTTAATGTGCGCGGTTGTGCATTCAATCCTATTAATGTGGATTGTGTGCGTGCGATAGATATTGACAACGTTGAAGGATACGTCATCGAAGGCAGTCAATTTACGCCTAGCACAAGCCGACAACCATCCGAAGAGTGGTTCCGCATTCTCGGCAGTACAGGGCGGGTTTCCGAGAACGCCTTTCAGGAGCCGCCGCTAGACTTGGAACAACCGGAGGCGCTAACCCTAACTCCATGGATTTCAGCCGCAATAGGGTGGCATGCTCCGAGGGTTTGACCTTGACAGGCGGGGTTGTCACCGGCTCGGGAAATGAGTACTCGGCAGGCGCTTTCGGTGTAAATATATCTCCTGCCGCCGTGACGTGTGTCGACATGGGTCCGGATATTTTCAAAGCGGCCATAACTAACTCCTATAAAATACCGGCTGACAGCGCATTGCTGGGAGGGCGAATCAACTACAACGCCGAGCAGGACAATTCGGTGTCAAGATTCGTAAATGCATCGGGCAGGATCAGCATAGACAACGTGGATAGGAGAATCGCAACCGTTGCCTCGTTGCCATCGACCGGCAGCCCATTTTTCACTGGAAGAACGTATAACGTAACTGCGGCAGGTACATTTACTTTGCCGGCTCCGATTTTGGGAACCCGTTTACGCGTAATGAAATCCACAGCCACAGCGCTGACGATTGCGGCGGCGGCAGGCACCGGCTTCGCGGCCGGTGCTGCGTCAACCTGCACATCAGCGGCAGCAACCGCCGGCGAGCTTGGGGCCGGTATCGAGTTTGTTGCACTAAGCGGGACAACATGGATTGCCCAGGTTCTAAGCGGCAATTGGACATTTAGCTAGAGCGAGCCGGGGAAAATAGATCAGATGGCCGAGCATGGTCATCCTTTTCGGGAGTGATGACGGGTGATGAAACATACGTACGGGGTGAACGAACAACCGGGCATTCCGACAAGCTTGCTTTGCAATAGGCGCGATAGCCCGATCGGAGTAGGCGCAGCCGGGCTGCGATTCTCCTGGACGATCGGAGGCGAGCGTATTCGCCGCCAAAGCGCCTATCAGATCCTGGTGGCGGCCGACTTGGGCGATTTGCGCGCAAACCGCGGAACGATGTGGGACAGCGGAAAAACGGACGGCAGCGAGATGGCGCATATTTTATACGAAGGGGCTCCGCTGGAAGCGCAAACGTACTACTACTGGAAGATTCGTATTTGGGACGACACGGGTACGGCTACCGATTACTCCGACCATGCCGTGTTTGCGACCGGCATCGACGGACCATGGCAGGCGCGATGGATCTGGACGGACAAATCGCCGGAGCCGGATTCAGGTTCGGATTCGGGTATCGAACCGAACAATCACGTTTATTTGCGCAAGGAAGTCGCGCTCGCGCCTAAACCGGTCAAGCGCATTGTCGCCTGCGTGTCGGCGGACGACATGTACAAGCTGTATGTGAACGGATCGTTCGTCGGCCAAGGGCCATGCCCGTCCTATCCGGATATCGGACACAACTATAACGGCTACGAGCTGCTGCCTTTCTTCAAATCCGGGCAGCCGCTCTGCATCGCAGTCCACGCCTATTACCAAGGGCTCGTGAATAACGCTCTCGTGAGCGGCGACGGGCGGGCCGGCTGGATCGCCCAGATTCGGGTCGTATACGAAGACGGGACGGACGAGATCATCGGAACCGACGAAACATGGCGGGCGAAGCGCTCGGAAGCATACGGCTGGACGCGCAAACTCGGCTACGATACCGGGTTCGACGAGCAGATCGACGCGCGGGCCGAGCCGCAAGGGTGGAAGGAGGCGGGATATTCCGACGAAGCATGGGAACGGGCGTCCGTGCAGGATGGCGGAAAGTGGAAGCTGTTCGCACAGGAAACCGACGTTCTGCACGTGGAGGAACAAGAGCCGAAGCAGATAACGGAGCTGCCTGACGGGGTACGCTTCGATATGGGCAAGGAAATCGTCGGCATGCTGCGTCTGGTTGTGGAAGGCCGTGCGGGCGACCGTGTGGAAATCCGGCTAGGGGAAGAACTGGATGAAGCCGGATCGGTGCGGTTCGATATGCGCTGCAACTGCGTTTACCGGGACGTTTGGACGATTCGGGACGGCGTACAGACGATCGAGTTTTACGACTATCGCGCTTTCCGGTACGGCGAGGTGATCGTCTTGTCCGATACGGTTACGCTCCGGGCCGTCCGAGCTGTCGTGAGGCATTATCCGTTTGACGATACCGCGGCTTCCTTTCGCAGCTCGGATGGCGATCTGAACGCGTTGTGGGATATTTCCGCGTATTCGACGAAGGTAGGAACGCAAGAACTGTATATGGACTGTCCGAGCCGGGAAAAGGCGAATTATTCGCTCGATACGTATTTGGAGATGAGCGCTGCCTACTACGTCGCCGGGGAATGGAACTTGAGCCGCAGCATGATCGGTTATTTTTTGCAGTCCGACCCGGACGGGAAGCTGCGTTGTATGGCTCCGGCGGGACGACCGCATTATTTTACGGAGTATACGATGTATCCCGTGTTGATGGCGTGGCGTTACTACGAATATACCGGTGACAAGCCGTTTCTGGCCGCGCAGTACGCGAGCCTTTGCCGCGTGCACCGTTACATGACGACATTTGCGGACGAATCGGGCTTGCTGACGCGAACTAACGACACGTTGTGCGATTTGGTGGACTGGCCGGTCAATATGCGGGACGGACATGAGATGCTCCCGGTCAACATCGTACCGAACGCGGTTTATTATGGCATGACGACGGCGTTGGCGGGTATTGCCGCTGCGATCGGCCGGTCCGAAGATGCCGACGCCTATGCGAAAAGCGCCGCATCATTGAAGCGGATGATCAACTCGCGGTTCTGGAACGGAACGATTGGCGCGTATTGTGACGGCTTGGACGGGGAAGGACGGCCGAGCGTCCATTCGTCGCTACACAGCAATGCGTTTGCATTGGCGTTGGGGCTTGTTCCGGCGGAGCGGACGGAGCCGGTGCTGCGACATATCCGATCGAGGGGGATGCGCTGCAATTTGTTTTTGGCGATGTTTTTGTTCGAAGCGCTGTTTGACTATGGCGAGGCGGATTATGCATTGGAGCTGTTGAAAGCGGACGGCGAGTATAGCCCGATGAACATGATCCGCCAAGGCGCGACGACGACGTGGGAAGCATGGGACCTGACACAAAAAGCGAACGCGAGTCTGTGTCACCCTGCCGGAGCGTTTACCGCTTATTTGATCGGCAGCCGGGTGATGGGTGTAATGCCGGCCGAGCCGGGGTTCGCCAAGGTGCGCATCCGGCCGCAAACCGGGAAGCTGCGCAACGCTTCCATACGCGTTCCGACGCCAAGGGGGGCGGTAGAGCTGGCGATCGAGCAGGCCGTGGAAATGGCATACACGATGGAGCTGCAAATCCCGTCGAATACGACGGCCGACGCGTACGTACCGCTCCCTCGGCCGCATGCCGCGGATTGTTTCGTGCTGGTAAACGGGGTTCGGACGCAAGTGGAAAGACACGGCGTATATTTGCTGCTCCGTGACGTGCCTTGCGGCCGGTACCGCATAGAGGCAAAGGCGTGAGGGGGGAATGGATTTGAAGATGAACAACAATATTCTCGTTTTTAAATGACACTTCCGGGGACGGAGAGGAGCCAACCAAAATGAGTACAATCAGAGTTGGGATTATCGGTTGCGGGAGCTTGGGGAAGTTGCACGCCACATGCATAGCAGAGCTGGAGGGGATGGAAGTGCGGGCGTATTGCGACGTGTTCGAGAAAAGCGCACAGGCGTTGCTGGAGCAATTCGGCGGTGCATACGCAACTACAGACACAGACCGTTTCTTCAATGATCCCGAGCTGGATGCCATTTATGTGACGACACAGCATGACACTCACACCGAATACAGCATCCGAGCCTTGGAAGCAGGCAAGCACGTTCTCGTAGAGAAACCGCTCGCCATGACGGCCGAAGATTGTGTCCGCATCGGAGAAGCGACAGTCCGCACCGGAAAGAAGCTGTTTACGGCGTTCAAAATGCGCTACTACGAGCTGCTGTGGAAAGCGAAGGAACTTATTCCGCAGCCGGTAGTCGTGACGATGCAAATGATGGATAACCGTTGGGGCGACACGATTTGGGGCAACGATCCGATCAAAGGCGGCGGCAACGTACTGAGCCAAGGCTGTCATTCCACTGATATTTTGCGCTTCGTATCGGGAGGCGACCCTGTAGAGGTGTATGCAGCAGGTGCGAATTATTACCAGCCGACCGGAGTCATTGACAATATGGTTGCAGTATTCCGCTTCGACAACGGGGCGGCCGGGAGCTTGGTCCAGGGGGATTCTAGTTGTCCGCCGCATACGAGCAAATTTTTTATGCAGCTGTTTGCCGAGAATAAGTCGATCACGATCACGGATCGGTTGACAACGATGATTTATACGGAGGCAGGCAAGGAACCGCAACTGTTCAAAGGAACCGAATCCGGCTTTCTGGAAGAAAATAAAGCGTTTCTGCGCTGTCTGCAGGAGGATGCGCCGGCGCCGATCGATCATGTGGACGGACTGTATGCGACGTTAATGGTGCTGCAAGCGTTCGAATCATTGCGCAGCGGCAAACCGGAGCCGATCAAATCGGTCGTGGAGCAGGCGGTTGCTTCGCTTGCCGGCAATGTGAAATCATGATTCGGATCACGAGAACCGATCATGCGGTGCAAAACGAACCGCTCCTCTCTCCTTTCGGCTTTAAAGGCGCCTATTTGTCCGAGGCGTGGCAGTCCGTCACTTTATTGACCGGCGAGGAGGGCAGGGTCGGAATGGGCGTCGGCGTCCAAAGCGTGCTATGGTCGGATTCCCGGGTACTTGAACGATACGGGGAGTTGGCCGGAAACGAGTTGATGGTCAACTTGACTCGCTTCGCGCTAAAGGCATTGGAAAGGGAGGAGTTCGCAACACCGTTGGATCTGTTGGACCGAATATTTCCGGAAGTGTACGACTATGGCCTGAAATCGATCGGTCTTCCGGATTTGAGAAGCACATTCGTGCTCAATTCACTCGTAACCGTCGATCATGCGGCATGGGGGCTGTATGTGAAAAGTAAGGGGCTCCATTTCGAAGAGTTGATACCGGAACCATACCGATATCCGAAATGGGAACGGCAAACCCGCCTTGGGAGCATACCGCTCATTCCATACGGCATGTCCGAGACCGACATGATCCGGTTACTGAATAACGGGTATTTTTTGTTGAAAATCAAAGTCGGGGCAGATCCGGACCGGGACGGCAGCCAAACCAAAATGCTCGAATGGGACTGCCGCAGGTTGGCCCATATTCACAAGGTGGCTTCGAGCTATGAAACCGAATATACGCAGAGCGGGAAAATCGCTTACTATTTGGACGCGAACGGCCGTTACGACGGGAAAGACCGTATATTCCGATTGCTCGAGTACGCCGACAAGATCGGGGCGCTGGAGCGGATCGTCTTGTTCGAGGAACCGTTTCCGGAAGAGCTCAAAATAGACGTTTCGGATGTTCCGGTACGATTGGCCGCAGACGAGAGCGTTCACGATTTGCATGACGTATCGGAACGAATCGATCTCGGATACGGGGCGTTTGCGCTCAAGCCGGTAGCCAAAACGATGAGTTTGAGCCTAAGGATGGCCAAACTGGCGCGGGATAGAGGCGTCCCTTGCTTCTGTGCCGATTTGACCGCGAATCCCGTTCTTGTTGACTGGAACAAAAATTTGGCGGCCCGGCTCGAGCCGATCCCCGGCCTCAAGGTAGGCGTTATCGAAACGAACGGACACCAAAATTATCGGAACTGGGAACGGATGAAAAGCTGGCATCCGCGTGCCGGCTCCGACTGGATCGAAGCGGACAGAGGCGTATTCCGGTTGAACGACGGCTTCTATGTTCATGACGGCGGCGCCTTGGAGACAGGAATTCACTATGCCGCTTTATGCAGAGGAGGACAATCCGAATGAACAGATTGCGCATCGGTCTCGTTGACCTGGATACGTCGCACCCCGGCAGTTTTATCCCGGTATTAAAAGAAATGGGGCATGAAGTAGCCGCCGTATACGATGGAGGGTCGATCCACCCGCCTGGCTATGCGGAAAAGTTCGCGCAAGATCACGGCATTGCCAACGTCTGCGCCACAATCGAAGACATGGTCGGGCTTGTGGATGCAGCGTTTGTTCACAGCTGCGATTGGGATTTGCATGTCGAACGATCCAGGCCGTTTGTCGAGGCCGGCATTGCTGTCTTCATCGACAAGCCGATTGCCGGGAACGTCCGTCATTTGCGGCAAATCGCGGAGTGGGTCCAAGGGGGGGCGCGCATTACCGGCGGATCGTCCTTGATGTACAGCCGCGAACTGCAGGAATGGCACGCACTCGGCGTACCGAAAGAAGAATGGGTGTACGCGGTTGCAGGCTGTTCCGTTGACGAGTTCAACTACGGCATCCATGCTTTCTCGCTGCTGCACGGCTTGATGGGTCCGGGCGTCAGACATGCCCGCTATATCGGAACGGGAGGCGGCCAACGGCAATTGGAGCTGACTTGGAAGGACGGCAGGCGGGGAATCGTAAGCGTCGGCAAGACGGCAGCCTATTTGCCAAGCTACGCAAACGTAGTGACGCAGAGGCGCGTCGATTTCATCAAAATCGACAGCAGCAGGCTGTACCGAGCCTTGCTCGAAGCGATCATGCCTTATTTGGCAGGCGATGGGCCGGCCCCGTTGCCGATAGGGCAACTGATAGAGGTGGAGCTGTCCGCGATCGCGGCCAAACTTTCTCATGAGCGTGGGGGCGCTATCATCGCGCTGCCTGAAATACCCGACGATTACGCCGGTTATGACGGTGCCGCCTTTACCGTATCTTACAAGGAAATGAAATATCCCAAGGCATAACAAAACGCGGATATAATTAAAAAGGAGGCATAGTCGTCAGATGAACATCGGCATTACGGGGGATCGAGTTCTGGTTCGAAACCGGGCAGGAAACGCCTGTCGTTCTGCTGCGCACGATCCAGCGGGTCGGCACAAATAACCTGGGCATTAATTATGACCCCGCGAACCTGATCCTCTATGGGAAAGGCAACTCGGTTGAAGCGCTTGACATGATCGGGCCATATATCCGGAACATTCATGTGAAAGACGGATTCTATCCGACGGACGGTGAGCATCTGGGACGACAAGTTGCGGTAGGCCAAGGCAAAGTCGATTTTCCGCGGCTGCTTGCCGGCTTGAAAAAGCTGGGCTTTCAAGGAGAATAGATCATCGAACTCGAAGGCCAAGTAGGCGAAGACGAGAAAAATCGCGACATCGTAAACACGATTCAATATCTGGAAGAAAGTGTTGACTGGTAGTCCGAGCGGATAACCGGTTGCAAGCGCATAAAGCTTATATTTGCCGGCGCGATCTTGAAAGCTTGATCATACGGCGAATCCGCATTTCGCTAAAGGAGTGTTCGGCATCATGCTCGCGATTCCGCCATCCCGGACGCAGGACAGCTTCGGCAAAAGCTACGGCGTGCTGCAAAGCCGCAGACGGTACAAGCGCAAATGGCACATGTGGAATCGCGAGCTGCTCCGCCGCTTTTCGGATCGCGGCGGCATCGAGCCGATCCCGCTGCATGTCAATCTCGATACGGCGCGCAACATGCCGGTCGAGCTGATCGAAGGCAACGCCCGCAACATGCGGACGGAAATTCGGCAAAACAACGGCGTCCATCCCGCGCCGGAAGGATATCGGCAAATGGCGGACGTTTTGTACGCCTGGCTCAAGCCGTAATCCGGCAGTCTTCCGGCAATCGGAAACGATGCGCCGCCGTACATTGACAAACCGTAATCTCCCATATAATATTATGGGATGAATACGGTTTTTTGCGCGTACGTGCAACTAACTTGAACGGCATATCGCCCAACGCCATGACGAAACGAGTAAGCCGTCGACCTTGATCCAGAGAGAAGGTTCCGGCGCCGGAATGCGGCCGCATCCGATGCCAGGCTGAGAGAACCTTTATGAAGAAGGATGGCCGAAGCTGCTTCGGAGCGTGGATAAACTCCACCGGTTCGGAACCGTTATATTCCCCTTAAGGCGATTGCGGGCCGCTGCCCGGTCGCGACGCACGTCTTGTGTTTGTTTCCCGAGGGGAGCAGGCGGCAAGGCAGGGCGCTTCGCACCGTACCAGCACGCGCAGTAACCAGGGTGGTACCGCGAGAACGATCTCGTCCCTGATATTCAGGGGCGTTTTTTGTTTTTTCGGAGAGTTCGGGCCCGATGCAATCGCGGTTCGGGTCGGAGTTTGAGCGATAGCGAACTGAATTTGCTTATTTACGAACCACATTTGCTTATGCGGCTTTAAATTGATGAATTAGCGGAAATAGTGAACTTAAGTAATCAATTACTGAACTTGAGTTCACTAATAATGGAGTAAAGTTCGCTAACTGCCCGAACGGACGAAAAACCGACCCATTAGCGAATTGAGGTTCACTAATTGTGAATGTTAGTTCACGATCGGATCCACGGCAGGAATTGAACCTATAACCCCAAATAAACGGAGGAGCATATCGATGAAAGCAAGTGAAATTCGCCGCAAGTGGCTGGAGTTTTTCGCAGGAAAAGGACACAAGATCGAGCCGAGCGCATCGCTCGTGCCGCACAACGATCCGTCGCTGCTCTGGATCAACGCCGGCATGGCCCCGCTCAAGCCGTATTTCGACGGCCGGGTCGTCCCGGAAAATCCGCGCATCGCCAACTCGCAGAAGTGCATTCGCACGAACGACATCGAAAATGTCGGCAAAACGCGCCGACACCATACGATGTTCGAAATGCTCGGCAACTTCTCGATCGGCGACTACTTCAAGGAAGAGACGATTACGTGGGCGTGGGAGTTTCTGACCGACAAGAAATGGATCGGCTTCGATCCGGACAGACTGTCCGTTACGGTATATCCAGAAGATACGGAAGCATACGAGTTCTGGAACAAGAAGATCGGCATTCCGGAGAACCGCATCTACAAGCTTCAGGAAAATTTCTGGGACATCGGGGAAGGCCCGTGCGGTCCGTGTACGGAAATATTTTACGACCGCGGCGACAAATACGGCGATCTGAACGATCCCGAATGCTGGCCCGGCGGGGAGAACGAACGGTTCCTCGAAGTGTGGAACCTCGTGTTCTCGCAATTCAACCATAACAAGGACGGCAGCTACACGCCGCTGCCGAACAAAAATATCGATACCGGCGCCGGTCTGGAGCGGTTCGCGTCGATTCTTCAGGACGTTGACTCGAACTTCGATACCGACCTGTTCCAGCCGATTATCCGGGAGACGTGCACAATCGCCGGAGTCGCTTACCACACGAACGCGGATCACGACGTTGCGCTGAAAGTGATTGCCGACCATATCCGCACGGTCGTATTCGCCGTTGGCGACGGCGTATTGCCGTCGAACGAAGGTCGCGGCTACATTATTCGCCGCCTGCTGCGCCGCGCCGTGCGCTACGGCAAATCGCTCGGCATCGACAAGCCATTCTTGTTCAAGCTGACCCCGATCGTCGGCGAAATTATGGGAACGTACTATCCGGAAGTCGTCGAGAAGCGGGAATTCATCGAGAAGGTGATCCGCACCGAGGAGGAGCGCTTCCACGAAACGCTGTCCGACGGTCTCGACATGCTGTCGACGATTATCGCCGGATTGAAGAAAGAAGGCCGCACCGTCATCGGCGGGCACGACGCTTTCCGCTTGTACGACACGTACGGCTTCCCGCTCGACTTGACCGAGGACTTCGCCTCGGAGAACGGATTTACCGTCGATCACGAAGGGTTCGAGAACGAGATGGAGGCTCAGCGCAGCCGCGCCCGTTCGGCCCGTCAGGAAACGGACAGCATGAAGGTGCAGGGCGGCCCGTTCGCCGATTATACGGTTAAAACCGAGTTTGTTGGGTATACTGATCTGGTAACAAGTGCTAAAATTACCGCTATCGTGCACGGCGATTCGTTTGTCGATATCGTCGGCGCGGGCGAAACGTGCCAAGTTGTGCTCGACCGCACGCCTTTCTATGCCGAAAGCGGCGGCCAAGTGAGCGATCGCGGCACGATTGCGAACGATCAGGTGCAGGCGGAAGTGGAAGACGTATGGAAAGCTCCCCACGGCCAAACCGTGCAAACGGTCAAGGTCGTGAAAGGAACGCTGCGCTCGGGCGATACGGTTCAAGCCGAAGTTCTGGCGGGCAATCGCGAGGATATCGTCAAAAACCATACCGCCACGCACTTGCTTCACAAGGCACTCAAAGAAACGCTCGGCGATCACGTCAATCAGGCGGGCTCGCTCGTCGAGCCGGACCGGCTCCGCTTCGACTTCTCCCACTTCGGCAGCATCAGCGCCGAGGAGCTGGCGCGGATCGAGCAGCGCGTCAACGAGCAAATTTGGAAGCAGACGGGCGTCAACATCGAGCAGAAGCCGATCGCGGAAGCGAAGGCGATGGGCGCGATGGCGCTGTTCGGCGAGAAATACGGAGATATCGTCCGCGTCGTGCAGGTCGGCTCCTACAGCATCGAGCTTTGCGGCGGCTGTCATGTGCGCAACACGGCGGAGATCGGTCTGTTCAAGATCGTGAGCGAGAGCGGAATCGGCTCCGGGGTGCGCCGGATCGAAGCCGTGACGGGACGCAGCGCTTACCTTTACTTGGACGGCCAGCTCCAGCTACTGCGCGAAGCGGCATCGCTGCTCAAGTCGAACGTCCCGGACGTGCCGAAGCGGGTCGAGGCCGCGCTTGCCCAGATCAAGGAGCTGAACCGCGAGAACGAATCGCTTCGCGGCAAGCTGAGCTCGATCGAAGCGGGATCGCTGACGGACAATGCGAAAACGGTCGGAGGCGTTACGCTGCTTGCGGCCAAGGTGAACGCCGGCGATATGGATTCGCTCCGCAACATCGTCGACCAAATGAAGGTGAAGCTGGGCTCGGCCGTTATCGTGCTCGGCGCCGTCTCCGACGACAAGGTCAATCTCGTCGCCGCGGTTACGCCGGATTTGGTGCAGAAAGGATTCCATGCCGGCAAGCTCGTGAAGGAAGCGGCAGCCCGCTGCGGAGGCGGCGGAGGAGGAAGACCGGACATGGCGCAAGCCGGGGGCAAAGATCCGTCCAAGCTTTCCGAGGCGCTTGCCGCCGTCGAAGCGATCGTGGCGGGGCATTCTTAAGCCGCTCCTTGACCGCTTTACGAACAAGTTGTGAATTTTTCTCCGATCCGACAGGAATTTTGCGGAGAATGACGAATAAATAGATTAGAGCGCATACTAAAATTTGACAAAGACAGTACACAAATGGCGTTTCAGCAATCGGGGGGTGTTCTGGTAATGAATCCGATGGACAAAACGATGAAATTCGACGTCAAAGCCGATGGCGTGGAAACTTCGCCGAAGGAGGTTCTTCTGGCGGTATACGATGCCTTGCAGGAGAAAGGGTACAATCCGATCAACCAAATCGTCGGTTATTTGTTATCCGGCGACCCTGCATTCATACCCCGTCATAACAATGCAAGAAGCCTGATCCGCAAAAGGGAACGAGACGAGCTGATCGAAGAACTGGTCCGTTTCTATCTGCAGCACCATAAATGACCGATGGCCGGTGGAAGTTTTTCCATCGGCTTCCGTGCTTATTCGCGGGGAGCGTGCAGCGGGAAGCCGGCCGACGGCGAAGGGGAACGCAATGGCTCGAACGATGGGATTGGACTACGGAGATAAAACGATTGGAGTCGCGGTCAGCGACGAGTTCGGATGGACGGCGCAAGGGATCGAAGTGATCCGGCGGCGCAAGCCCGAAGACGATTTGGAACGTTTGCGGCAGCTCGCCGACGAATACGAAGTAACGAGTATCGTGGTCGGGCTGCCGAAAAACATGAACAATACGATCGGTCCGCGGGGAGAGCTTTGCATCGCATTTTCCGATACGCTCAAGGATGCTCTGCAAATGCCCGTCATGATGTGGGACGAACGGCTGACGACCGTTTCGGCGCAGCGGACGCTGCTCGAGGCCGATGTGAGCAGGAAGAAGCGGAAGCAGGTCGTCGACAAGATGGCGGCCGCGCTCATTCTGCAAAACTATTTGGATTCCAAATCGAACAGGTGAGGTGTGCTTATGTCTAAGGAAGAAGAGTTGAACTTGGAAGAGCCGGAAATCATCTATATTCCGGATGAGGAAGGCAACGAGGAAGAATTCGAGGTCATCATGAAGTTCGAAGTCGAAACGGGACAATTCGCCGGCAACAAATACATGATGGTCGTACCCGTAGAAGTAGACGAGGAAGACGAAGAAACCGACGAAGTGTATGCATTCCGATACGAGGAAGACGGCGACGATCTTCAACTGTATACGATCGATAACGAAGAAGAGTGGAACGAAGTGGAAGAAACGTTCAACACGCTCGTAGCGGAGTCGGAGCAAGAGGAACAAGCATGAGCGGCCAACAAGGATGGGGCCAGGCGGAGCCGGTACGGCTGCTGCGCGAAGCTTACGGGGACGAAATCGAGCTGTTCGACGAGCAGGACGAATCGGTCGCTTATCGGATTATGGCCGAGTTCCGGTACAACGGCAGCGTGTACGCGGTTCTCCAGTCGGATGAACTGAGGAAAGAGAAGGAAGTCGCTATCTTCAAAATATCCGCTTCCGGCGACGGCGAGCCCGAGCTGGAAACGATCGAAGATGACGATGAATGGGAGACGGTCTCGGAGCTGTACGACGAAATGTCGTTTCCTATTCAGGACCGGCCTTGACCCGGGTGCGCGCACCCGGTCCGGCCGGATAGGAGACGGCGACCACGGGCGGCTGACGGACCGCTCTTTTTTTCGTATTCCGGCCCGGCCCGCCATTCTTGAAACGACATGGGAGAGGAAACAGATTGAAACGAATCGCATTCATCACGCTATCGGTCGTCCTGCTTGCTCTGGTGCTGGCCGGGGCGGGTACGGCGATGTATGTCGCTTATGCGCTGAAGCCTACCGAAGCGTCGGAGCAAGAAGTGAGGATAACGGTACCGCCCGGGATGGGGTCGGGACAAATCGCCAAGCTGCTCGAGGAGAACGGCTTGGTCCGCGACGCGAAAGTATTCCGCTATTATTTGATTTATAAGAAAGAAGGCGGCCGGTTCCAAGCCGGCGAGTATGTGATGCGGCCCGGCATGGAGCTGGACGAGATGATCGGGAAATTGAACGAAGGCGACACGGTCAAGCAGGAAGCTTTGCGGTTTACGATTCCCGAAGGGTACACCGTCCTGCAAATTGCGGACAGGCTGGAAGGAAGGCCGGGCTTCGACCGGCAGCTTTTTCTCGAACTGACGGATAAGAAGCAGGACTACGGTTCGGTCAAATGGGTGGCGGATATTCCGGACGACCCCGGGCTCCGGCACCGGCTGGAAGGGTATTTATTCCCGGAGACGTACGAATTCAAGCTGGACAGCACGACGAAAGATATGGTGCTGCGCATGGCTTCCGAGCTGGACAGGAAGCTCGCGGGGCTGCCGGCGGACTGGCCGGACAAGCTGAAGCAAAGCGGGTTGACGTTTCACCAAATGATGACGGTCGCCTCGTTGATCGAACGCGAGGTGGTCGATGATGAAGAACGGCCGATCGTGGCAAGCGTCATCTACAACCGGATCAAAATCGGCATGAAGCTGCAGATCGACGCCACGGTCCAATACGCGCTCGACAAGCCGAAGGAAAGGCTGTTCGAGAAAGATTTGCAGATCGACAGTCCTTATAATACGTACAAAATCGCCGGACTGCCTCCGGGTCCGATCGCAAGCCCGAGCCTGAAATCGATTCAGGCCGCGCTTTACCCTGTGGATACGAAGTATTTGTTCTACGTCACGAAAAGCGACGGAACGCAAAAGCATACGTTCGCGGAGACGTACGAGCAGCACTTGAAAAATATAGCGGATAGCAAGAAGAGGTGACATCCACGATGAGCGACAATGCGAAACAACTGGCTGCGGCATTCCGCAAACCGGAGCTGCTGATCGGCGCCGGCTCGATCGAGCAAATCGAACGCCTGGCGGATGCCGGCGCCGATGCTTTCTATATCGGGGATCAGCGCTTCGGGATGCGTCTGACGGGGGATATTCCGCCCGAACGGATCGGGGAAGCGATCCGGCTTGCCCATGGGAAGGGGGCGAAGGCGTATGTCGTATGCAACGGAATTTTGCATAACGAGGTGCTCCCGGAGCTTCCCGGTTATTTAAAGCTCGTTGCGGACTCGGGCGCGGATGCGGTCGTATTCGGCGATCCGGCGGTGTTGATCGCCATGAGGCAGGCAGGCGTCCAGCTTCCGCTCCATTGGAACGCCGAGATGACGTCGACGAATTACGTGACGGCCAACTATTGGACAGGCAAAGGGGCTACGCGCGTCTTTCTAGCCCGGGAGCTCAATATGGACGAAGTGGTCGATATCAAGCGGCATGTCATGGCCGAGGTGCAGGTGCAGGTACACGGCATGACGAACATTTACCATTCGAAGCGGACGCTGTTGAAAAATTACTGGGAGCATCAGGGGCAATCGGCGCAAGGCGAGCGTCTCGATGCGGACCGCAAGCTGTTTCTGATCGAAGAGGAGCGCAAGGACGAGAAATATCCGGTCTATGAGGATGCGAACGGTACGCATGTGATGAGCGGCGACGACATGTGCATGCTGGAAAGCCTGCACGAGCTTATGGAAGCGGGCATCGACAGCTTCCGGATCGAAGGGCTGCTTAAGCCGGTCGAATACAACGAGACGGTCGTCCGCTGCTACCGGAAAGCGATCGACGCCTATGCGGCCGATCCCGCCGGGTACGTCTTCGACGAGGAATGGCTGGAACCGATACGCGAGCTGCAGGACCCGGACCGGGAGCTGTCGTTCGGATTTTACTATAAGGAGCAAGTTTACTGATGCAGCTACAAACCGTTCATACGAAGCTGAAGCCGGGGCAGAAGCCGGAGCTGCTCGCTCCGGGAGGCAGCTTGGAGAAGCTGAAGTTCGCGATCCACTACGGTGCCGATGCCGTCTATATCGGCGGGCAAAAATACGGACTGCGTTCGAATGCCGACAACTTCACATTCGAGGAAATGCGCGAGGCGGTCGAGTTCGCGAACCGGTACGGAGCCAAAGTGTTCGTGGCGGCTAATATTTACGCGCATAACGAGGATATCGCCGGTATCGAGGACTATTTGCGCAATTTGCAGGATGCGGGCATCGCCGCCATTATCGTCGCCGATCCGGCGATTATCGAGACGTGCAAAAGGGCAGCACCGAAGCTGGAAATCCATCTGAGCACGCAGCAATCGACCGTCAACTGGCAGGCCGTGCAGTTTTGGAAGGAAGAGGACGTTCACCGGGTCGTGCTCGGCCGGGAAGCGACTATGGAGGAAATACTCGAGATCAAGCGGAACGTCGACATCGAGATCGAGACGTTTATCCACGGCGCGATGTGCAGCTCCTACTCCGGTCGATGCGTGCTGTCCAACCATTTCACGGACCGCGACTCGAACCGGGGCGGCTGCTGCCAATCGTGCCGCTGGAAGTACGACCTGTTCGAAGACGGCGATGTCGAGATCGAGCAGATCGTGACCGAGGAGCAGGCGGCGTCGGATCAGACGTTGAAGCGGTTCAAGGAAGGCATGACGGGGACCCCGCTCTTCCAAGGGGAAGATCCGTTCATGATGAGCGCCAAGGATCTGTGCATGATCGAGCATATTCCCGAGATGATTCGTTCCGGCGTGGAAAGCTTCAAGATCGAAGGCCGGATGAAGAGCATCCACTATGTAGCGACGGTCGTGAACGCGTACCGTCAGGCGATCGACGCTTATTATGAAGATCCGGAAGGGTATGAGCTGAAGGAAGAATGGCTGCAGGAAATATACAAGGCGGCGAACCGACCGCTGAATACAGGCTTTTTCTTCGATGCTCCGGGCCATGAGGATCATATTTTCGGACCAGAGGACAAACGGGTCGACTTCGATTTCGCCGGACTTGTCGTCGATTACGATGAGGCGACGGGTGTGGCCACGGTTCAACAGCGCAACCATTTCAAGCCGGGGCAGGAAGTCGAATTTTTCGGTCCGGGAGGGACGTTCTTCAAGCAGCAGGTTGGCGAGCTTACGGACGAGGAAGGCAACGTGCTGGACGCCGCGCGGCATCCGCTGCAGCTGGTGAAGTTCAAGGTCGAGCAGCCGGTCAAGCCGATGGACATGATGCGCAAGCAGGTCGGCCGGAAGAAGTGAGCCATCAATCGCATAGCGGAAAATGAAGGGAGCGGCCGCAGGGCCGCTCCTTTTTGCCATTACTTCGCCATCAATTCCGCGATTTTCTTGTCCGCTTTCTCTTGCCCTTCCCGGAGAACCGTATTGATATCCTTTTTGTTGACCGCCATTTCCTTGCGCATATCGCGAATGACCGTCTGCACTTCTTTGTCCGCAATATGCGGCTGTGGGGTTTTGGAAGGCGTATATTTGTAGATGGCCTCTATGTTTTTGCCTTTAAGCGACGGGGTATTCGCACCGAATTGCTTCACGACCTCGTCGTCCTTCAGGACGGTAAGCCGGGCATCCCGGGTCATCTTGATTTGCTGCTCGCGGGACGTCAGCAGTTGAATGACCTGCATCGCTTGTTCCTTGTATTTGCTCGGTTTCGTAATGATCAGCATGTCGGCCAGCACATGGCGTCCTTTGCCTACGGTATCCTCGAAGTTCGGAACCGTCGCGAGATCCCAGTTCGGTGCCGCCTGCTTCGCTTCGGCTTGGAGGAGATCGCTTACGAGCTTGCTGACCCAGTCGGCCTGCATGGCCAATATGTGAGTCGTCACGAATCCGCCCGGTCCGTAAGCATACTCGTTTTTCGGTCCGATATAGCCGGGCTGCTCATACACTTGCTTGAACAGCTCGAGTATTTTCCGGTAGCGCGGAATATCGATCAGCGCTTTGTTCGTTTTCGGATCTACGAATTCTTGCGTATACGGGCTGATCAAATGGTCGGGAAAGCGGGGGTCCCAACCGATATATTGAACGCCATTCTCGTTTCGGGTCAACTTTTTGGACAGATCGAGCACTTCGCTCCAGAGCATGCCATCCTTCGGATAAGGAACGCCGAACTTGTTGAAAATGTCTTTATTGTAGAAGAGCGCGCCCGTATTCAAGAAGAGCGGAATGCCTTGCAGCTGGCCGTTCGGGTCCAGATTCCGGATCGCTTGAACCGTCTCCGGGACGAACTTGCTCAAGTCGAAGCCGGATTTTTTGACCAACTCGGTCAAATCGGCGGGAAGGTCCAATTGTTTCAGCGGCATATGCCAATCGTTGTCGGACATGATCAGATCCGGAATTTCTCCGGCCGCCACGAGCTTGTCGATTTCGCCCTCCAGCTTTTGAAGCGTAATATACGGATACTTTTGTTTGATCGGCTCGACGAAATACGTTTGAAACTCGAGCTCCGACAGTCTCGTCACGTTGACGTAAAACTTTAAAGTTACCGGATCGGTGGATACCGTATAAGCGGAGTCTTTCGATTTGACCGCATCCCCCGATTTGGCGGAAGAGCACCCCGTCATCGATACCGCCGCGATAATAGACAGTAATGTAAGCCTTTTCATAAAGTTGGCCATATGTACTACCCCTCGATTCATTTTGGTTTCAATTCCTTTGCTTTAGCGCTTAACCTGGTGACGATGATACTCGCACGGAATGGTTCGCGGCAGTCCACCTCCTTTTTTCTGTACGAAAAAAGCACAAATAACCTCGGGCAATGACACCTCTTCGGAACGAATCGAAAAAGATGTATCGGCCTCGGGGTTCTCTCGTGGACTCCACCCTTATAACCAACAACATGGAACCGTTTTCAATTGGGTAATAAATATGATTCAATCTAGTATTAATTATGAAACAAAATTTAATAAAATGCAATACTTTTCTTTTTTCAGTTATTGCGAAGGCGAAATGCCGCGTTATTTCGGCGAAAATAAATAAATCTGATCGACCGGGAACGTTCCCTGCGACAGGTACGGCTTCGCGCCGGATTCGAACAGGACGGCGATTTTGTCTTTGACCGTATCCAGCCCTTCGGACATGGGCGGCATGATCCACGTATCGGTCATATTTTTACCGTCCAAGTACCACAGCGGCACTTCACGGCCGGCAAGCTGCAGGCGCAGATGAGGCTCTTCGCCGCGCACATCCGTGTAACCGAGCAGGTAGCTGTCGTTGGCGCGCCCGCCGGACTGGCTGAGCCATACTTTACCTTCGTGTACCGCGAAGCCCTGGATTTTATCGGCGACAGCAAAGATGTAGTCGGGAATCGCCCGCTGCGCAGCCGGGTTTACCGGATGGCTTTGACCGATCAGATCGGTGTCTTTATCGATTTTGTAGCCGGCCGCCCAAGCTTTGTATGCTTTATTGTCCCGGCTTGTCATATGGTGGCTCGCATCGGTCGGATACTCTTTGTCGGAATAGTCGCCCGCCCATAGGATACCGTCGGAATAAGCGAGGAAGGAAGCTTTGGTCTCCGTTCCGAACTTCTCTCGAAATGGGACGCGTCCCCCGTCTTTGGCATTGACGACATCGTCCAATCGGACAGCGCGGACCAGACTATCCGAGCCGACCCACAAATGCTCGGCGCTGATCGCGATTCCTCCGGCATGGCCCATGTACGGGGTCGTGTCATTCTCGTAAAGCAGCACGGTTTTCAGCAGCTTATTCGTCTTCAGATCGATTACGGACAGTACGCTCGGGGCTTTATCGCGGTAAGAGGAAATAACGATCCAGTTCCGGGAAGCGAAATAAGCGATGCCTTGCGGTACGAGCCCCTGCTGCAATCCGGGGATGACAGGACCCAAATCGCTTTTTTTGAAAAATTTCGTATAGGTTGGCGGAATCGTTCGTTGTTCGGGGGTTATCTTTTCCTGGGTGAATGCGCCTACCGTCACTTTGGCCGGAGTCGAAGGAGAGGCGTCGGCAGATGCGATAGACGTTTCCTTCGTGGAGCTTGCTCCGGCATCTCCGGTAGGAGCGGTCGAAGAGCAGCCGGATAGCGCGGCCGCTATGGATATGGCGGTGATGACCGCAAACTTGTTCAAGGGCAAGCTGGATTCCTCCTTGGATGTCGGACTTTCTACGGGAACTGGTCGATCGCGCTCCGCTGCCCGTAAGGGACAGGCTCCCACCAGCCTTTGGCCAGAGCGTCGCGGTACCATTCCGGGGAAAAGCAAAACCGGCTGTTCTTAGCGATGGAAACGATACGCTCCAAGTCGTATTCGACCCGGTGAAACGAAACCGAACGGGCGGCGGTATCGAGCATGAGGTAGGACGCTCTCCAGTCGCCGTCGAGTGAAAACCCTACCGCACCGGCATTGGCGAGTACCGTATTCCCGTGTCGGAACAGGAACGGTGTATGGATATGACCCATAATAATCCAATCCGCCCGGGCGTCGGCTATTTGCTCCCCGATCTTGGCCGCAGAGTCGTTAGGCATGATGGCGGCGTTGCAGTGCTGTGGCGTTCCATGCACGAACAGGAACGTTTGCCCGTCCGCCTCCAAACGGTATTCGAAAGGCAAAGCGCGCAAATATTCGATGTCGGCGGGGTCCATCCTGCTCGTATGCCATCGCAAATACGGCAGCTCCTGGACGTTCGGATGCGTGCCGAAGCCGGCGGCGGCAAGCAAATATTCGTCGGTATTGCCATAGACGCAAGGAATGGCAAGCTCGCGAACCGCTCGAACGCACGCTGAGGGAGCCGGCCCTTTATAAGCGATATCCCCGAGACAGACGAGCGTATCCGGATTTTGCGCGTCGATGTGCCGCAGGACGGCTTCCAGCGCCGTAATGTTGCCGTGAGTGTCGGAGAAAACGGCTATCTTCATCGATTCACCTCCTGAAAAGAAATTACCGTAATCATACCACACGCCGCCCTCTTTGCCAGCAGCAATCCGGTTTTGCCGCTCGGCCGCCCGGGTGCCGTTTGTCCGTGCGGCACTTTGTCGATACTGGTTGCATAGTAGTACAAGGCCGGATTTGGCTCCGGCTTTGTTCTGGGACACCAAAGAAAAAGGGATGAGCCTATGAGGCAGCGCAGAATATGGTTCGGGTTGCTCGGGATGACATTACTGTTATCCGTTCTTCTCGGGAGGCTCGCTTGGATTCAAGTGATCGATACGGGCAGCTTCTCGCGCCGGGAGATCGATCTGATCGGCAATTCGGTGGCGCAGCGGGAGTCGGGGATCGAGCTGGACAGCGGCCGCGGACAGTTTTATGACCGCAACGGAAAGCCGATGACGGGAGAGCGTGTACAGGCTCTGGTCGTGTTTCCGGTCAAACGGAGCGCCGAGCAAAACGACGACGCGATGCGCCGGATTGCCGGTATACTGGGGACGAACGAGAAGGGATGGCGCGATTTCTACACCGGTGCGAACGTGCCGAAAATGTGGACGGAGCCGGGGACGGGTCTGCCCGTTCCGCTGACGGCCGGCCAAGCGCGGCGCATCGAAGAGCTTCATGCACCGGGCGTGGAAGTGATGGAAACGGTCCGGCGGTATCCCGCCGATGCGGCGGCGAAACATGCGATCGGCTTTATCGGGCAAAATCCGCAGCGGATCGAATCGGAGTTCGCCAAGCAGCTGACTCGGGGCAGTTTGTCGCTGACGAGCCGGATCGGGGCAGCCGGTCTGGAGAAAACGATGGAGCCGTATTTGCAAGGCGTCGGCAAAACTTCGGTCGGCTTATTCACCGACGGGGCGAACCGGCCATTGGCCGGACTCGACGTGCGGCTGATCAAGCCGGACAATCCGTATTACCCGCTGCAGGTCCGAACTACGCTCGATCTGGACATGCAGCGCACGGTCGAGCGCCTGCTGGACAAAGCCGGTATCGCCTCGGGAGCGGCCGTCGTGCTGGATGCGGACAACGCCGATGTGCTCGCGATGGCAAGCCGCCCGGACTTCGATCCGTACCGGATCGCGCCGGAGGAAGGAAATTGGGGGAACAAGGCGCTCAAGGCGATAACGCCCGGCTCCGTCTTCAAAACGGCGGTAGCCGCGGCCGCCCTGGAGGAAGGCGTCGTGAAGCGGGACGAGACGTTCGAATGCAACGGCTCTCTCGGCAAATACGGCTTTACATGCTGGCTGCACGGCGGCCATGGAACGATTACGCTCGAACAAGCGTACGCCGAGTCGTGCAATATCGTGTTCGCCAAGGTCATGCAGCGCTTAAGCGGCGAGAAGCTGCAGGAGATTTCCCGGAAGCTCGGTCTGGACATGCAGGTCGGCTGGACGGAGGAAAGCTCCGGCGGCCGGCAGTGGAGCCAGTTGGACGGCGAGGAGCGCGGACAAATTTTTGCCGGAAGAACTCCGTCCGAGGACGAAGGTATCCGCATCCAGACGGCGATCGGCCAGCGGGACGTTCTCGTCTCCCCGCTGCAGGCGGCCAATCTCGTCGTAACGATGCTCCATGGCGGGGAAGTGCTGAGCCCGCGCATCGTCCGGGACGTCCGCTACCGGTCCGGAACCGTGGTGCAGTCGTTTCCCGCGCATGAAGCAAGCGCTCGCGATCACGGCGTCTCTTCGCGCACGACGCGCCAGATTGCGGAATGGATGCAAGAGGTCGTACGGACCGGCACGGGCAAATCGCTGCAGCAGGCGAAATGGCGGTTGGCCGGGAAATCCGGAACAGCCCAGACGGTTGCCGGAGGGCGCCCCGCCGTTCATCAATGGTTTGTCGGATACGGACCGGTCGAGCATCCCCGGTATGCGGTTGCGGTCGTAGCCGAGAACGAGCCGGAGAACGGCAAAAACCGGGCTATCGCGGCGTTCCGGGACATTATGGATGCTTTGGCCGAACGGTAGAAGCGGCGTATGCCCGGGGGCAAATGAACAGGAAGATGTCCCCGGCCCGGCATACGATATAGCGTTATCCGTACCGGTACTGCTGCAGCGCCACGATTCTGGATACGTTCGTTCGACATTCGGTATAGCTTGGCTTCTTCAAACGAAGGCTTCGGCGACATCGAACAAGATGGGTTCGTCAGAAACTTTTGAGGAGGGATATTAATGGATCAAACGATGCAAGAGGAGGGAATGGAAGCGAATATCGCCTCATCCGGGCCGGAAATTGCCGCCGGCGCAACCGACGCAGCCGAGGAGCCCGCCACGGCGGGCATTGCTGCCGCGCATCCGCCGGGTATTGAGGAGAAAGCGACAATATCGCGTCAAATCGCCAGCAAATGGGTAAAGACGTCCGTGCTTCGGCAGGACGGGAGAGTCGCGCAGCACATTCCAGAGACGCGCATTTTTACACCCGACAATTTGTCGGCCATGTTGGCCCGATACGGCAAAGTCGTCATGAAGCCGGTTATCGGCACGGGCGGGCAGGGCGTAATCATGATCATCAAATCCGGGTCGACGTATTCGATCCGCCATCGCCGCAAAGTAACCCGGTACCGCAGCTTCGGCGGCATGTTAGCGGCCGTGAAGTCTATCCGGCGCAAGCGGTCCTACTTGGTGCAGCGGGGGATTAACCTAGCTACGATCCGTGGACGGCCGATCGATTATCGGGTCAAAGTGGTAAAGCAAAATGGCGCATGGGTTACAAGATCGATGGTAGGGCGGCTCGCCAACCCCGGCATGTTCGTCACGAACTTGTGCCGCGGCGGCACGATGCTGTCGTCGGCAGAAGGTATCCGGCGTTCGCTGTCGAGCTCGCTCGTCCGCCGCAAGAAGGGCGAGATGCGGAACATTACCCGCATCAGCATTCATTTGCTGGAACGTCATTTCCCGGGGATAGGCGAGCTCGGCTTCGATTACGGTTTCGACCGCTCCGGCAGGCTGTGGATATTCGAAGTCAACACAAGACCGCACTGATCGGTTTAACTTAATAGCATTTGATTATAGCTGCCGACAACGTGGCGCCGCCGACATGCGGCGTCTTTTTTTTGTGGAGGATACCAGGCAAGAACTTCATAATACGGAGATACCGGAAAAGGTCAGTTTATGAAATATCCGATCACACTCTTCCGCATTGCAATGCATGTTCTCCTCTGACCCATGCACACCACGATCATATAGGTGCGCTAGACGCACTCCACCAGGCGTTTCCCGAAGTACCGGTCCATATTTCCGGCAGGGAAGTCACGGAGAAATACTTGAGCAGCCATATACCGCCATGGAGCATGCCATTGCCGAGGCGGAAATCAATATTGAATCTTGAGCCAGGAACGACAAACAGCAATGGATCGCCGGCAGCCCGACCGCGATCCATTGCTGTTTATTGCTGACCGACTGCCAAGTAGCGTGCATACTGGAACGGCAGCAGGAAACATTTTCGCGCCGCCTCGTCGCCGTATACTTTCCGGATAACCGATTTGCCGGGCTTGATGTTCGCCTCAAGCAGCCACAACGTTCCCGACCGGTCGACGGCGAAATCGAGGCCGAACTCGGTGAAGCGTCTGCCGTAGTCGGATTCCAGATGAGGGGGAATATGCTGGGACAGGCAGCAAAGCCGATCCGTCAGTTCGTCCACCTTAGCCGGCTCGAACAGCCGCTCGAGGTACTGCTTCGTATCGTAGGCGCGCCCTCCGCCGCAAATGTTCGAGGTTATGCTGTGCGGGGGTCCTTCACGGACCGCCGTACCGGATATTTCCCATTCGCCGCTGCCGTTCTTCTGAACGAGAGCGCGAATATCGAACACGCGGCCTTCCTTATTGCGGATATCGATCCACTTTTGCAGCAAATATCCTCCGCCGCCCGTCGCCCGCCGTAAGGCGGAGCGGACGGTCATCTCGCTCCCGGATACGGTCGCCCTGCCGTTCCGCCGCAGCGTCCATCCGTCGTTCGAGTCGCTCAGCTTCAGGATGCCCTTTCCGCCTTTGCCGTTGATCGGCTTGATCATGATCGTACCGTGCTCACGTGCGAAGGAGAATGCGTCCGCCGTCGCCTTCATCGGCTTCGTCGGCAGCAGATGCGGCTCGATCGTCGAGGAGGAGAGCAGGTGCTGCTGGATCGTCCATTTGTTTCCCGATGCGAAGCCGGTGAAGCGGATCGGGCTATGCTGTTTGACGCGGATCGACTGCATGACCGTCTCGCGCTTCGTATAATAGCCGATGTCGACCGCAACGGATGGATATTCGCACGACGACGTCTTCGTCCAATTCGAGCCGGGGACGTAAACAAATCCTTCGATTCGTTTTCGCTTCAGCCGGACGCCGTTCGGCGCGAACAGCACGACACCGGAGAAGCCGGCGGAGATGGCCGCCTGTGCGTGCCGCATGTAGCGGCCGGGCGTGCCGATCCGGTGCGTCATGATGCCTAACAGGTTTGTTTTCATACCGTATCACCCGAGATGTCGTTTGCTTGCGGTAGTTATTCATCATCGATTCAGCATATGCCGACCGGGGGGGTTGGTGAGCGGCATCGGCCGTAATCGGGCGGCCGTGTTTAAGGCTCCGGCGAAAGGTGAACAATGAAGGACGTATGGCCAATACGAGCATGATTTGGGAGGAAACAGCATGAAGGGTAAACAATATGGCCTGCTTACGCTCGGCTTGCTTCTGCTCGCTGCCACGGGCTGCGGGTCGAAGCCGGTTTCGGGGCGGGCGGCGGCCGAGTCCCCGGAACCGGCGGTCCGTACGACGATTGTGAACACCGAAGGCAAGACGATCGGAAGTGCGACGTTTACGCAAGAACCGGGCGGCGTGCGGGTTCGAATGGAAGTAAGCGGAATAACGCCGGGAGTTCACGGATTTCATTTCCACGACACGGGGAAATGCGATACGCCCGATTTTACGACGGCGGGCCCCCATTTGAATCCGACAAGCAAAAAGCACGGTTTGCTCAGCATGGAAGGGCCGCATGCCGGCGATATGCCGAACTTGACGGCAGGAGCCGATGGAGTCGCGAAGGCAGACTGGCTTGCCGGCGGCGTTACGCTGGCGAAAGGAAAGCCGAACTCGCTGCACAAAGAGGGCGGGACAGCCATCGTCATCCACGAGAAGGCCGACGACGGCATGACCGACCCGGCCGGAAACTCCGGAGCCCGCATCGCTTGCGGCGTTATCCGCTAACCCGTATCGACGGGGCCGCGGAGATTACGCGCCGCGGGCTGTCAATATGTTGTCTATAAGTACGAAGACCGCCCCGGGGCGGTCTTGCCTTTTTATTCCGGGGTCCCCGCAAAGTATTTGGAATAAGCTTCGAAGCAAGGCTCCACTTTGTGGGGTGATTCTGTTAAACTCCTTGTAGGAAGCGCTATCATTTGTTTAACGTGGAGGGATTCATTCATGGCGGCTGAATCGCGAACGAAAGTAGAACCGATAACCGCAATTATCGTCGGAGCCGGTCATCGGGCGATTATTTACGGTTCATATTCGAAGAAGCATCCGGATGAGCTGAAGATCGTAGGCGTTGTCGACCCTGATCCGATCAGGCGAAGCAGAACGGCCAATATGTTCGGATTACCGGACGAGGCGGCTTATGTCGATGTGGAGGATCTCGTCCGCAGGAGCGGGAAAATCGCCGATGCCGCCATTAACGGCACGATGGACTCGCAGCATGTGCCCACGACGCTGCCTCTGCTCGATGCGGGCTATGACGTGCTGTTGGAAAAGCCGATCGGCACCGCGCAAAGCGAGGTGCTCGAGCTTCTTGCCGGCGCGCGCAAAAACGGACGCAAAGTGATGATTTGCCACGTGCTCCGCTATGCGCCGTTTTACGTCGAGATTCGCAGACGTGTCGCGGCGGGAGACATAGGCGACATTATCAGCCTGCAAACCGTGGAGAACGTAAGCTATCATCATATGGCAATGGGCTTCGTGCGCGGCAAATGGAGAAGCAAGGCGAGCGGCGGATCGTCCATGCTGATGTCGAAATGCTGCCACGATCTGGATCTGCTCGCCTGGATGAAGGGGGGCATCGCCCCGACCGCGGTAAGCAGCTTCGGCGGTCGCAGCTATTTCCGGGCCGAGAAAGCGCCCGCCGGCGCAGGCGAGCGCTGTCTGGACTGCGCGATCGAGGAATCGTGCGACTATTCCGCCAAGAAGCATTATTTGGAGCAGAAGCTGTGGGCGCCTTACTTGTGGCCGGACTACCATCTGGGCGTCGTGCCGTCCATGGAGGAGCGGATCGAGTCGCTTCGTACGGATAATCCGTACGGCCGCTGCGTCTGGAAATGCGACAACGATGTAGTCGATCACCAATCGGTCGTCGTCGAGTTCGCGGACGGGTGCACCGCCTCCCACAATATGACGGGCGGCACGTCAAAGCCATGCCGGGCCATTCATCTGATCGGCACTCACGGGGAAATTCAGGGCGTCATGGAGGACGGCTATTTCGTCGTCCGCCGTCCGGATCCGCGTGCCGGTCACGAGTACAGCGAGGAACGGGTCGAGCTGAAGGTGTCGAAGGACATGCACGGCGGCGGGGATTTGCGGCTGGTCGAAGATTTTATCCGCGTCGTCCGCGGCGAGCAGCCCTCCATCTCGTCGACCGCGCTGGAGGAATCGATTTACGGCCACCTGATCGGCTTCGCCGCCGACCGCTCCATGGAGAGCCGGCGAATCGTCGGTCTGGAGACGCTGTGATCCGACCCTCCCGGCTCCTGGGGAATCGATTTCCTCGAGCTCTCGAATCGTAATCTGCAATGCCGCGGTTCCTTTCCGTATGTCCGCGATGCGCATCGAGCCGGCGCGACTTGACGGAACGAGATAAAACCGTTTTAATTGTAGTAAACGGTTTCCCGGGAGATTGAGGCGTTAGAATGAAAAAATCGTTAACGATTCACGATATTGCAAAAATGGCCGAAGTGTCGTCAGCAACCGTCTCGCGGGTGCTCAGCAACAGCAGTTACCCGGTCAGCCCGGAGCTGCGCTCCAAAATATTGCGTATCGCCAAAGAAACGAATTACGTTCCGAATTTGCTCGGCAAACAGCTCAAGACGAAGACGAGCATGACGATCGGGGTCGTCATTCCTACGATCACGAACTTGTTCTATTCTTCCATCATACTCGGCGTAGAAGAAATCGCCCGCAAAAACAACTACCAGGTGCTGCTGTGCAACTCGTTCCAGGATCCGGAGCTCGAGGATAAATATATTCAGGCGATGTTCGAGAAGCAGGTGCGCGGTCTTGTCATATCCTCGATTTCGAGCGACAAGAAGCAGCTGAAGCATTTTATCGACATGGGCTTGAACGTCGTGGCGCTCGATCAGAAGATGGAGATGGAGGACGTCTGCCAGGTTGATTTCGACTACCGTAAAGGCGGCTACATCGCGACCCGGCATCTGATCGCCAAAGGCCATAAGCGGATCGCTTACTTGACGGCTCCTCTCGATAGGCCGAGCCGGATCAGCATACACGACGGCTACCTGGCGGCGATGCGCGAAGCAGGGCTTGAACAGATCGTGCAGGAAGGCGGCAAAGAAACGTACAGCGGCACGTACGAGTTCGAGAACGGCAAGGAGCAGACCCGGAGATTGTTGGACAAAGGCGAACGGCCGACGGCGATTTTCGCCTGCAACGACATGACGGCGTTCGGCGTCGTCAACGAATTGTCATCGATGGGCGTCAAAGTGCCGGAAGATATGTCGGTCATGGGCTTCGACGGCATCGATTTCGGGCAAATGATGACCCCGCCGCTCACGACGGTTCTGCAGCCGACGTACGAGATGGGCAGGCTCGCCTGCAACATGCTGCTGGACATGCTGATCGACGGCAAGAAGCCAGAGACGGGCATCATGCTTCAGCCGAAGCTGCTGGAGCGCGAGTCAGTTGCGGATTTTCGATAAAATGGATAAGCTCCCGGACGATTCATTCCGGGAGCTTGTTTGTTTGTTATAGGACATATGGGGCAGGGAATCGTGGCTGCGTAATGGAAAACATACAGTTATTTTCCGGCTATCGGCGCGATTCTTGTTCGCGAGATGGAAAAATGCTGCTATTTTTGCCGTCAGGGCCTCTTTAGCCGATATTGCGCCGAAATAACTACATGTTTTCCAGCAAAAATCGCTTTTCGGCCTTTTTAGCCGTAATTAGATGGAGGTTTTCCATCTAAGTTGCCGGAGAGCGGGATTCGCCAGATTTAGGCAGACTTTAGCACCGACTAGCAGACTTAGCGCCAGCTTGCCTTTAGCACACACTAGCAGGCTCTATCACCGGCTAACTGGCGGCGACCAGCCAGCCACTTCGCGGCATAACGGGTAACCGCCTCGCCCGCCCGACTCAGTTCGCCTCCCGGCGCAGCGCCCATACTTGCTTATGCCCGTTCTCCGGGCGGGCGAGGCCGAGGTTTTCCCTGAGCGTGGAGCCTTCGTAGGCGGTACGGAAAATGCCGCGGTTTTGCAGCTCGGGGATCACTTTGTCGACGAACGTTTCGAGTCCGCTCGGGTAAATGGCCGGGAGCAGGTTGAAGCCATCGGCGCCGCCCTCGTTCAGCCATTTCTCGATGAAGTCGGCGACCTGAATGACCGAGCCTGTAAACGTCACGTGTCCGTGCCCGCCGTAGCTGCGGCTCAGAAACTGGCGAATCGTCATGTTGTCCCGGATCGCCGCATCGATCACGACCTCGTGCCGGCTCGTGATGCCGCCTTTGACCGTGCCGTACGGCTTCGCCCTGTCGACCGGTACAGGCGCATCAAGCGGATATTCGGACAGATCGACGTCGAAATAGTTGGACAGCCGCTTCAATGATTTCTTCGTATCGACCAGCGAATTGAGCTCATCCTCCAAGTCTTTCGCCTCGGCTTCGGTATCGGCGACGATCGGACCGAGCCCCGGCATGATCAGAAGCTGATCGGGGGTGCGGCCGTATTTGGCGAGCCGCGATTTGACGTCGGTGTAAAATTCCTGCGCGGCCCCGAGCGTTTGCTGGGCGGTGAAGATCACTTCGGCCGTCTTGGCGGCCAGCTCCTTGCCGCTTTCCGAGGACCCGGCCTGGACGAGCACGGGGTAGCCTTGCGGCGGGCGGGGGATATTGAGCGGACCTTTGACGGAGTAGTAGCTGCCTTTGAAGTTGATTTCATGCACTTTGCCGGAATCGATCGTCGTGTCCGTCTCCCGGTCGTAGACGAGCGCATCCTCTTCCCAGCTGTCCCACAGCTGCTTGGTCACCTCGACGAACTCGTCGCCGATGTCGTAACGCTTCGTCAGCTCGGGATGTCCCGGCTTGCCGAAATTGTCGGCGTCGGCCTGCGAATGGCCGGTGACGATATTCCAGGCGGCGCGCCCTTTGCTGATGTGATCGAGCGAGGCGAATTTCCGCGCCACGTGAAACGGATCGTTGTACGTCGTGCTGACCGTGGCGATAAATCCGATATGCTTCGTCAGAGCGGCCAGCGCCGACAGCAGCGTGAACGGTTCCAGCCTCCGTCCGAGCCCGGAGTAGTTGTCGGCCATAAACAACGAATCGAGCAGCCCCCTCTCGGCGATACGCGCGAGCTCCGCATAATGCTCCAGCTCCAGATCGCTCTTAGGATTTGCTAGCGGATGCTTCCACGCGCCCGCATGATGGCCCGCCCCCCGGATAAATACGTTCAAATGCACTTGCTTCTTCGTTTGTCCCGATTGTCCCATTACCCCGCACCTCGTTTTCGTTGATAGTTTGTTCCCCAAACGCCAGCATGCAAAAAAACCGGAGCATAGCCGCAAGGCCAGCATCCGGTTGTCCGGTAACACAATCATATTCGATAAATCCGATATGTTTAGTCGAAATATAGCATGGTTTGTTTGGGGTGTCAATCGCTCTTTTTGCGATAATCTGCGAAAGCATCTTTTATTTTCGAAAATGGACACGGTAAGCGTGGAGTAAGAGATGCAAACGACTCTTATTCTAGAACAGGAACGCGGCAAGCGGCGCAAAAGAGCTGTCTTGGACAGCAATTCTCATCAATGTGGCCTCCATCCTGAGCAATAAAGTTTTTTCGAGGCTCCCGCACAATTTGCCTTCAAATATGCGTCCAACAGAGCTGAGGAAGAGGCGGCCCAACCGAACGGAACGACGAAAATATACGGTTGACAACGAACTAAACCGCTTGCTATAGTAGGTCCCATCAACTTCAAATAAACAAAACCCTATCGATTTAGTGTGATTTAATCAATCGACGGAAAATACGAGGAGGACTGTACTATGGCAAATGTTCGGCGCTTGGGAAGAACGGGACTGAAAGTATCCGAGGTAAGCCTCGGCACGATGGCATTCGGACGGTGGATCGACGAGCGGGCTTCGGCCGACGTGCTCGATGCGGCTCTCGACAGCGGCATCAACCTGATCGATACGGCGGATGTGTACGGCAAAGGAGCGGACCTCGGCAATCCGGACTCGATCGGGGAGTCGGAGCAAATTCTCGGCAACCTGCTGAAGGAACGAAGACACCGCATCATACTCGCGACGAAGGTGCACGGACGGGTAGGAACGGGAGTGAACGATGCCGGCCAGAGCCGGTACCATATTTTCCGCGCGGTGGAGAACAGCTTGAGACGGCTGCAAACCGACTATATCGATTTGTATCAGGTGCACCGCTTCGATCCGGAGACGCCGCTCGAGGAAACGCTTGGTGCCTTGGACGATCTGGTCCGCCAAGGCAAAGTGCGCTACATAGGGGCATCCAACTTCGCCGCGTGGCAGCTGGCCAAAGCGCACGGCATCAGTGCCCTTCATCGTCTGCACCGGTTCGAGAGCATCCAGCCGGAGTACAGCCTCATCTCCCGCGAAATCGAGCAGGAGCTCATCCCGTTCGCGCGGTCGGAGAACGTCGGGGTCATCGTGTACAGCCCGCTCGGCCGAGGCATCCTGACCGGCAAATACCGCGCAGGGGAAGCGCCGCCGGAAGGTTCCCGCCTAGCGGCCGGCGAGAAGCGGCTCGAGCTGCTGCTGCAAAAAAACCACAGCTTGACGCTGCCGGAGGCGCTTAAGGCGCTGGCCGACCGCCGCGGCCTTACTTTGGCGCAATTTTCGCTCGCATGGGTGCTGAGCCGCCCGGGCATTACATCGGCGATCCTCGGTGCTTCCAAGCCGAAGCAGGTGACGGAAGCGGCGAAGGCGTGGCATGAAAGACTGAGCCCGGAAGAGCTGAATGAAGTGGATGAGATTACGGAGCGGCTGCTCGCGCCGAAGCTTCCGGTCCACAGCTAAGGAACTTTAACGGAATAACGTACCTGTTCTCTGACGCCCGGGACTTGCCTTTACAAAGCCACGGTCGTCCATCAGGGAGGTAAATCCGTTAAAGTTCCTAAACGAAACCGAATAATCGACCGTTCAAACGGAGGTTGTCCAGCCGGATTCCAAGCGGAATGGGAGCGGACACCCTCCGTTTCTTTTTTTCCATTTATCCATAGGGAGGGGGGGACGTATGGCGAGTATTCGCATTCATCATCTGTATAAACGATACGGCAAAGACAAGCATGCGGTCGTCAAAGACTTCCACATGGATATCGAGGATAAAGAGTTCATCGTGTTCGTCGGCCCTTCCGGTTGCGGGAAATCGACTACGCTCAGGATGATCGCCGGACTCGAGGAAATATCCGAAGGGGAGCTGTATATCGGCGATCGGCTCGTCAACCATGTTCCGCCCAAAGACCGGGACATCTCGATGGTGTTTCAAAATTATGCGCTGTATCCGAACATGAGCGTATTCGAAAATATCGCCTTCGGCCTGCGCATGGCGAAGCTGCCGAGGCATGAGATCGACCAGGCGGTCAAAAACGCCGCCCGCATCCTGGAAATCGAATCGTTTCTGAGCCGCAAGCCGCGCCATTTGTCCGGGGGACAGCGCCAGCGCGTAGCTTTGGGCCGGGCGATCGTCCGCAATCCGAAGCTGTTCCTGATGGATGAGCCTTTGTCCAATTTGGACGCCAAGCTGAGAGTCTCGATGCGGATGGAAATTATAAAGCTGCACAAAAGCTTGGAAACGACTTTTATTTACGTAACCCACGATCAGGTGGAAGCGATGACGATGGCCGACCGGATCGTCGTCATGAAGGAAGGAGTCATTCAGCAGATCGACTCACCGGAGCGCATCTACTCGATGCCCCAAAATACGTTCGTAGCCGGGTTCATCGGATCTCCGCAAATCAACTTTTTGCGGGGACGCGTGCAGGAAAACAAGCTGGGGGGCTTGGAGTTTCATACGTCGCGCTTCAAACTGCCGATTCACGAAGCGCATGCGGCCGCCTTGCGCAAACATAAGCAGGTCGACCGGAACGTCATCGCCGGCATACGGCCGGAGCATATCAATCTGGAGGCGCTGTTTTCCGAGGCGGTCATTACCGGCACTTATAAATTTACGGAGCTGATGGGGGCGGACCGCTATTTGTACGTCGATGTCGGTCAAGAAAATCTGCTGATCGCCCGAGTCGATCCTTCCGTCTACTTCCAGGAAAACGAAACGGTCCGAATCGGCGTGCAGACGCTGAAAGCCCATTTCTTTCATCAAGATACCGGCGTGCGGTTCTCGGAGTAGTCCGGATGCAGGAAGGGGGAGTGATGCAAATATGGCCCCGAGCACCCGCTGGTTAAGCGGATTATGCAGCTTTGTGTTGATATTGAGCTTGATCGCATCCCAATCGGGCTATGCGCAGTCCGTTCCCGGCAAGCAGACGGCGCCGGACGCGAAGAATGAGACATCCCCGGTCAGGGCTAACGCCACCGCAGTTGCCGGCGCATCGCCTGCCGGCACCGTTACGGAACCGAAGTTCGGCGAAGCCGCGCTTGCCTGGAGCAAGCAAGGTATCGGCAATGCGACAGCGACCATCACCGTAAACGCGGGGCAACCTTCCGCCGTCTCGGATGCTTCGCAGCTCGCGACCGGAGATTACGCTGGAAAATCGCGCGTACTGCTATGGAGAGCGTCCGGCAAAGGATGGGTCGAATACACGGTCAACGTTCCGGAAAGCGCGCTGTACGAAATTCGCCTCTCGTACCGCCCATTGACCGAGAGCGGCGGCACGGGTCTCATCCTCTGGGAAGTTACGGTGGACGGGGAGCGGCAGTTCGCGGAATCGTCTTCGACGGCGCTGTACCGGACGTGGCAGGACGTCCGTCCGATTTTGAAAAACGGGGACGGGGACCAGATTCGTCCGAGGTCCAAGGACGTGTCCGATTGGAGCGTGAAGCCGCTGGTCGGTTCCTCGGGAGCTTATTCCGAGCCGCTGCAATGGTTTTTCGGGAAAGGCAGCCATACCGTCCGATTCACCGGAGCCGAGTCCGTCGCCTTGGAAACGATCCAGCTCGCCCCGAGAGCGCCAATCGCACCTTACAAGGAGGTGAACGCGGCTTACCCGGATACGCCCGCGGCGGCGGAGGCGCAGACGCTGACGCTGCAGGCCGAGGAGTTCGACAGCAAGAACGATACGGCGATCAAGCTGTTCTCCGACCGCAACCCGCGAAGCGTCCCGCGCGCCAAAGGACGCATCACGTACAACACGGCCGGCGGCATCCGCTGGGTGGAGCAAAATCAGGAAATCACATGGTCGTTCGAGGTGCCTGCGGACGGCCGGTACAAAATAGGATTCCGGGCACTCCAGAACACCGTATCGCAAAAGACTTCGTTTCGCACCGTGCGCATCGACGGCAAGGTTCCATTTCAGGAATTTCTCGCTTACGGCTTCCCTTATTCGGCTAGCTGGAAAGGCCGGGTGCTGGAGGATACGGATGGCAAGCCGTATTCGGTTTATTTGAAGAAGGGCAAGCATACGCTGTCGCTGGCCGTCACCCATGCGCCCGTCGAGCCGGTCATTACGGAGCTCGAATCGATCTCGCGGTCGCTCGATGCGATCGATTGGGATTTGCGCTCGCTTGTCGGCGCGGTCGTCGACCGGAACCGGACATGGAACATAGATCAAGATTTTCCGGGGTTGACGGGCAAGCTGGAGCAGACGGCGGACCGTATGGAGCGGCTCGCCGCGCATGCGATTCGCATCAACGGGAATAAAGACTCGATCAGCCAAGGTCTCGATACGGCGGCGAAAGACATACGCTCCCTGCTGAAAAAGCCGGAGGAAATCCCGTACAACGTGAAAGAAATTTCTTCGATGCGGGACAAATTCAGCTCGTTCATCGAAACGCTGCTCAAGCAATCGCTGCAGCTGGACGAAATTTATATCGCCCCGCTGGACGGGAGGCTGCCGACTATGGAGGCGTCGCTGTGGAGCCGGGTATGGGGCGGCTTAGCCAATTTTTATTACTCGTTCGACAGCAGGGACAGCATACGCAAGCTCGACTCCGGCAAGCTGAACATTTGGGTGCAGCGGGGAAGGGATTACGTCGACCAGCTCCAGCAGCTCGCCGACGAACGGTTTACGCCGGATACGGGCATTCAGGTGAAAGTCAATTTGATGGCCAACCCGGAGCTGCTGCTCATGTCCAATGCGGCGGGGGTGCAGCCCGACATCGCGCTCGGGCTGACGCAGGACTTGCCGGTCGATTTCGCGATCCGCGGCAGCTTGCACAATTTGGCGCAGTTTCCCGACTTTCCCGAGTTTTATAAAGGCTTCAGCCCGGGCTCCTGGCTGCCGCTATTTTACAACGGAGGCTATTACGGGATTCCGGAAACGCAATCGTTCCAAGTGTTGTTTTACCGCGACGATATATTGAAGAAGCTCGGCATCGGCGTTCCGCAGACGTGGGAGGACGTATACGACCTATTGCCGACGCTGCAGCAAAACTATATGAATTTTTACGTGAACGCGAGTCAATTTTCCCAGTATTTCTATCAGAATAAGGTGGAGCTCTACGAGCCGGACGGCTTGAAGACGGCGCTCGACAAGCCGGAGGCGTTCCGCGCGTTCAAGCAGTGGACCGATTTATTCAATACGTACGCGATCGAGCGCGAGGTGCCGAGCTTCTACCAGCATTTCCGCGACGGGACGATGCCGATCGGGATATCCGATTACAACATGTACGTGCAGCTGGCCGCGGCCGCGCCGGAGCTGAACGACCGCTGGAAAATCGCGGCGATGCCGGGCGTCAGGCAGACCGACGGCACGATACTCCGCTGGGCCGGCGGCGGACAGCGTACGGGCGTCATCTTCGAGAAGTCGGACAAGAAGGACGAGGCGTGGCGGTTTCTGAAATGGTGGCTGTCCGCGGACATTCAGCAGCAGTACGGCGCTGACCTGGAAGCGGTGAACGGAGTCGCCTTCAGGTGGAACACCTCCAATGTGGAAGCTTTTACCCGGCTTCCGTGGAAAAGAGAGGATGCGCAGGTGATTCTGAATCAGTGGAAATGGTACAAGGACATTCCGAACGTGCCGGGAGGCTACTTTCTGGAGCGGGAGGCGAACAACGCCTGGATCCGTACGGTCGTCGGCACGACGAATTACCGGGCTTCGCTCGAGCAGGCGGTGCGGGATATTAACCGGGAATTGCGCAGGAAGCAAGAGGAATTCGGATTTGTCGACAAAGGAGGCAACCGGCTCAAGCCGCTGCAAATTCCGCTTGTCGACCGCCCGTGGGAAGGAATAGACCGTTATGTGGACTAGGCTGTGGTCGCACCGGACTTCCTATTTCTTCATCGCCCCGTTCATGCTCTGCTTCATCGCCTTCATCGTCGTGCCGGTCATAGCCGCCATAGGGCTCAGCTTCACTTATTACAATGCGATTGCTAAGCCGGTTTTCATAGGCTGGAGCAATTTTCAATATTTGATATCCCAAGATTTGCTGTTCCTGAAATATGCGCTGCCGAACACGTTCAAGTTCGCCATTATCGTCGGCCCGGGCGGCTACGCGGCCGCGTTCGCGCTGGCGTGGCTCATCTCGCTCTTAAGCGCCAAGCTGCGCAAATGGATTGCGCTCGCGATGTACACGCCGTCGCTCACCGTCGGCATCGCGATGACGATCATCTGGCTGCCGATGCTGTCCGGCGATCGGATCGGATATTTGAACAGCTTTCTGCTAAATCAGGGGCTGATCGACATTCCGAAGCTGTGGGTGACCGACCCGAAGCTGCTGATGAACTCGATGATCGTCGTCACGCTCTGGTCGAGTATGGGAGTCGGTTTTCTGGCGATGCTGGCCGGCATTCTCAATGTCGATCCGACGCTGTACGAGGCGGGCAAAATCGACGGCATCCGCAGCCGGCTGCAAGAAGTATGGTACATTACGATTCCGTCGATGAAGCCGCAGATGCTGTTCGGGGCCGTCATGGCGATCGTGACGACGTTCAAGACGGGAGCGATCGGCGTGGAGCTGTCGGGCAAAAATCCGACGCCGGAGTATTCCGGCCATCTCATCGTGAACCACATTAACGATTACGGGTTTGTCCGTTTCGAGATGGGGTATGCGGCGGCGATATCCGTGTTCCTGCTGGTGCTGATGTACGCATCGAATAGACTGAGCTGGCGACTGTTCGGCGCGAAGGGGGAGTAGGCATGGCCAGAAAATACAAAATATCCCGGATCGCGCTCGCCGTGCTCATGCTGCTTTTCTCCGCTCTGATGCTTGCGCCGATCGTATATATTTTCAATCACGCGTTCAAGCCGTACCACGAGCTGTTCGTCTATCCGCCGAACTTTCTCGTGAGGGAGCCGACGATCCAGAACTTTATCGAGCTGCTGTGGGTGACGTCGAATTCGATCATTCCGCTGTCCCGGTATTTGTTCAACAGCTTGATCATTTCGCTCGTTACGGTCGTGCTGACTACGACGGTAAGCGCCTTGTGCGCCTATGCGCTGGCGAAGCACGAGTTTCCCGGACGCGCCTTCATCTTCTCGACGATCGTGCTCATGCTCATGTTCGCCCCGGAAGTCGTGCAAATTCCGCGTTACCTCGTCGTCAGCGGCCTCGGCCTGCTGAATACGTACCCGGGCCATATTTTGCCGATGCTCGCCCTTCCGGTCGGCGTGTTCCTGCTCAAGCAGTTTATGGAGCAAATTCCGAACGCCCTGCTGGAATCGGTCAGGCTGGACGGGGCGAACGAATTCATCGTGTTTTTGCGCATCGTCGTGCCGATCTGCATGCCCGCCGTCGCAACCGTCGCGATCCTTTCGTTCCAAGGCTCTTGGAGCAATTTGGAGACGTCGACGTTGTTCATGCAGGATGACGAGATGAAGACGTTCCCGTTCTTCCTGTCGACGCTGACGAACAATTTGGCCAACAACGTCGCGCGCCAAGGAGCCGCTGCCGTCGCGGCGCTGATCATTTTGGTGCCGAACCTGATTTTCTTCGTCGTCCTGCAACGGAAAGTCATCGATACGATGGCGCATTCCGGTATTAAATGATTCGGGGGGAGGAACCATCAATGAACAGGCGGCGATGGCTTCGTCCGACCATACTGCTGTTGCTGGCGTCGCTGCTCGCGGGAGGGTTCGGTCTTCCCGGGGCAAGCGCGTATACGCCCTACACGACTTATTACAAGGATGCCTACGGACAGCTGGTGCAAATTCAAGCCGCATACAAGCCGTCCGACGTTATCGGTCGCGACCTGGCGGGGGCGGACGGGAACGCGGCGGCCCGGGATGCATCTTTCGCCGCAACGCTGAACCAGCCGCAGGATCTGTTCGTCGACGCACGGGACCATCTGTACATTGCCGACACGGGCAACAACCGTATCATCCATCTGGACGAACAAGGCCGTTTCGTGCGGGCGTTCGATGGGAAAGGAAGTCCGCTGAACCGTCCAAACGGGGTGTTCGTCGATCCGGATGGGAACGTGTATGTAGCCGATACCGGCAACCAGCGGGTAGTGAAGCTGGATCGCGAAGGGGCGCTGCTGCGCGAGTACAAACGGCCGCAATCCCCCTATTTGCCGGCTTCGTTCAAATACGAGCCGACGAAGCTGGTCGTCGATAAGCGCGGCTTTCTGTACATTACGACGCTGGGCGCTTTTCAAGGGCTGCTCCAGCTCGATCCCGAAGGAAGCTTTCAAAACTTCTTCGGGGCGAACAAAGTGGCGTTCTCGCTGTTCGACTCGTTCAAGCGGCTGTTCTATACCCGCGAAATGTACCGGAGAGAGCTGAGCAAGCTGCCGGGCGCGATCGTCAATACGGCGATCGACCGGAACGGGTTCATTTATACGGTAACGAAGGAGATTCAGACCGATCAGATCAAGAAGCTGAACATCGCGGGCTTGAACCAGCTCGAGACGAGAGGGGAATTTATCGCGGCGAAAGACGCGAGCTACGGGGAAACCGCCTGGTGGGCCGAAAAGTCGGTTCCGCAGCTGCAGGATATCGCGGTCGATGCGGACGGCAATATGACGGTCGTCGACGCTCTGCTTGGGACGATCAGCCAATACGACGAGAACGGCAACCTGCTGTTTTTCTGGGGAGGCCGGGAAATCGCGGCGACTTCGAAGCTCGGACTCGTCAAAACCGCCTCGGCGATCGGAACGACCTCGAATGGCGATCTGCTCGTGCT
This sequence comes from Paenibacillus mesophilus, assembly GCF_005938385.1. GTDB lineage: Bacteria > Bacillota > Bacilli > Paenibacillales > NBRC-103111 > Paenibacillus_AB > Paenibacillus_AB mesophilus. The sequence continues at coordinate 140,162 of NZ_VCRA01000001.1, read as the reverse complement.
GGACAACGTCAACCAGCTCATTCAGCGGTTCAAGCCTACCGAGTTCGGGGCGCTCGTCCATAAGGCCAACAAGCTAACCCAAGAGGGGCGGTACGAGGAAAGCGAGCCGCTATGGAAAGAGGTCGCCCGCATCAACGCTTTCTATACGCCAGCTTTGATCGGTCTCGCCAAAGCGGCCTTCAAGAAAGAGCAGTTCGAGGAAGCCGAGCGGCTGTTCCTCCAGGCGGGAGTGGGCCAGGGATATTCGGACTCATTCTGGCAAACGCGGCTGCTCTGGTTCCAGAATCATTTCGCGCTGCTGATGAATATCGTGGCGGCCGCCGTCCTGCTTGGCTTCTTGACGGAACGGCTAACGCGCAAATCGCCATGGCGCGGCAAACTGAGCGAGCGGCTCCGCTCGCGGCGGAAGCTGCTGCTGCAGCTGAAGCACGCGGGGTATTTGATCAAGCACCCGATAGACGGCTTCCATGCGATCCGTCACGAGAATAAGGCGGGCTTCGCCAGCAGTCTCATTATCGGCGTCCTTGCGGCTGCGTCATTCTCGTTCGTGAAAGCCGATACGAGCTTCGTGTTCAATCCGGCCGTCTATACCGGCGTCAAGCTCGGGCCGCTGCTCGTCCAGTTTATCGTGCTGTGGTTCGGCTGGGTCGTCTCGAACTTTCTCGTCAGCTCGCTGATGCGGGGGGAAGGGCGGCTCGCGGATGTATTTAACGGCAGCGCGTATGCATTGTTTCCGCTCATTCTCGTCGGTGTTCCGCTCACGCTGCTTTCCCATCTGTTCACCTTGAGCGAGCAATCCATATTCGGCTTTCTGCAGCTCGGCTTGATCGGCTGGACCGCTCTGCTGTTTTTCTGGATGGTGCAGGGCATTCAAAATTACAGCGTCGGGGAAGCGGCTCTGAATATCGTGTTCTCGCTTTTGTCGCTCGCGGTCATGGGCGCGCTTGTCTTTATTTTCATCAGTCTGAGCGGCGAATTGGTCGGCTTCGTCTATTCCTTGTACCAGGAGGTGGTGATCCGGTGACCGGAACAAAATTACGTCTTATCTTTACGCTATCGGCCGCCGCGGTCGTGCTGGCCGCCACCTTGTGGCTGGGGCTGCAAATATGGAGCTGGCAGAAGCAGGCGTCGACGCTGAGAAAAACGGCGCAAACGGGGAGTTCGTTCGCGAGTCCGGGCAGCACGCTGCTGCCCCCGCAGCTGCCTTCGGAGGAGCGGTTCAAGCAGGTTGCCGAAACGGCGTCGTTGAAGCTGCTCGCCGACAGCGTGACCGGACATTTCCAAGTCGTCGACAAGTCGACGGGGTACGTGCTGCGCTCTTATCCGGACCCGGCGTACTGGTCCGGGGAGACGCTGCCCGCAGGCTGGAAAAACAATTTGCTGTCTCCGATCATCGTGGAATACGCCAATATTTCCAACTACAAATCGGCGACGAAGACGGTCGGCCTGATCGGGGAGGACGGCTACTTGGAGCAGTTCCAGACGACGCCCGCGGGCTTCAAGGCGACGTTCGTGTTCGGCAAAGGCCAGTTTAAAATCCCGGTCGAGGTCGCTCTGAAAGACCGGTACGTGGAAGCGACGATACTGGACGGCGGCATCGTCGAGGGCGGCGCCTTCAGCCTGCTGAACGCCAAGCTTTATCCGATGTTCGGCAGCCAGCCCTCTTACGGTCAGGACGGCTATATTTTCATCCCAGACGGGTCGGGAGCGCTCATCCGCTTCAAGCAGGACCGGATCATGCCGCAGCTTACGTACAACGAGAGCATCTACGGCAGCGACGGCTCCTTCTACAGCGAGAACACGGGGAGGCAGCCGGTGACGCTTCCGGTATTCGGACTGAAGTCGGGCGGCCAAGGGTTCGCGGCCGTCGTAACCGAAGGCGCGGAGACGGCCAACGTATACGTGGCTCCGTCCGGCTCGGTCGGCATCTCCAACTGGGTGACGGCGGAATGGCAATACCGCAAACGTTTTTTTCAAAGCATCAGCAAAAGCACCAACGAAGGCTTCTATACGTACGGCGCCGACAAATTCGTAGTCCCCCGCAGGACGGTCCGCTATTACGTGCTGAGTCCGAAGGCTAGCGACTACGTCGGCATGGCTTCCGTCTACCGCTCGTATTTGACCGACGAGTTGAAGGTGAAGCCGCTGCAGCCGTCCAAGGACGGCATTCCGCTGTATCTCGATATAATCGGTGGCGATATCGAGAAAGGGCTGATGCTGGATAAATATCAAACGGCGACGACGACGTCCGATGCGATCCGTCTCGTACAGGACGTTTACGACCTCGGCATCCGCAACATGACCGTTCATTATGCCGGGTGGCAGGAGGACGGCTACAGCACCCACGGGAACTATTTCCCGGTAGATTCGAAGCTCGGCGGCAACCGGGGGATGAAAGCTTTTATCGACTTCGCCCATTCGCTCCGCATTCCCGTCTATTTGACGGCGAATTATACGGTCAATACGGACGGCGACGGCTTCTGGCCGAGACGCGACGGCTTGCGGGATTTGGCGGGGAACGTGCTGGAGGCGAACGTGAACCATAAGCAGGACCCGGCCGCGCTGGTAAGCCCGGGATTTTACCGCAAGAGAATCGAATCCGACTTGTCCCGGTACAAAAGCCTCGGCGCGGATGGCATTTATTTCGAGGACGGCATCGGCCGGCTGCTGAGCACGGACTACAACGGCCGCTATCCGGCCAGCCGGGGCGACTCGATCGGCATCCAGCGGGACGTTTTCCGGCAAACGAAAGAAGCACTCGGCTCGGTGGCGGCGAACAATGCGAATGCATTCGCCTTCGATCAGGTAAACCATATTCCGCGGTTGGCCGACGATTACTCGTACGATATTTTCGTCGACGAAGCGGTGCCTTTCGCACAAATCGTCCTGCACGGCCTGGTCGGCTATACGTCGAATTGGTCTAATATGCGCAACGAGTCCCACGCCGAATTTTTGCGCAGCATCGAATACGGAGCTTACCCGACCTATGTGTTCACGGGCTCGTCGTCGGATAAGCTGAAGAACGCTTACTCGGTGTGGCACTATAGCTTGAACTACAAAGATTGGCTCGGCAGTCTGGCGGAGGAATACCGGAGAAGCAGCGAGGCGCTCTCGCAGGTGCAGGATAAGGCGATTACGGGACACCGCACTCTCGCTCCGAACGTGAAGGAAACGGTATACGAGGGCAACTATCGGATCATCGTTAACTATAACGTCGCGGAGTACGTCAAAGATTCGCTGCGGGTGCCCGGCCAAGATTTCATAGTCGTCAAGGGAGTGGCTGCACCATGAAACTAAGCGAGAGATTCAGTACGACCACGCTCCGCAAGCTGGAAGGCTCCCTGTTCATCGCGCCATGGATTTTCGGCTTCTTTGCCTTCGTCGCTTATCCGCTCGGCTATTCGCTGTACATGAGCTTTTTCCAGGTGAGGATTACCGTCAATTCGGTCGTCTATACGTACGTGGGCTTCAAAAACTACAAAGAAATTCTCGTCTCGAACGGCAGCCTGCTGTACAACGACTTGATCCCGTTTCTAAGGGAGTCGGCGATGATGATCCCGATCATTCTCGTATTCTCGCTTCTGGTGGCGATTCTGCTCCATATCCGGTTTCGGGCACGAACGATGTTCCGCGTCATCTTCTTCCTGCCCGTCATCTTCTCTTCCGGCCAGATCGTCCAAGAGTTCATCAACCAGGGCGAAGGCTCGCTTCTCATTATGGAGGCGCTGAAAATCGACGCGTACTTGCAGGACTACGTGCCGGCTTCGTGGGCGAAGCCGATCCAGACCGTATTGGGTTCTTTCGTACTCGTGCTCTGGTATTCGGGCGTGCAAATTCTGATTTTTCTGGCGGGAAGGCAAACTTTGTCCGCCTCGATGTACGAAGCGGCCCGGATCGACGGCGCCACGCCGTGGAACACGTTCTGGAAAATTACGCTGCCGGGTCTCGTTCCGTATATTTTCCTGAACCTGATGTATACGGTAGTCGATTTGTTCACGTTTCCGTCCAATCCGATCGTGAGCAAAGTCAATACGACGAATTACGGCAGCTCGAGCGCGCTGGCGTGGATTTATTTCAGCATCATTTTGCTGTTCGTCGGGCTTACGCTGCTGCTGTACAGTCGGGTCGATAAGGCGCTCGCCGGAAGCCGGGCCTAGGGAACTTTAACGGAATTACCGCCATGACTTACGACCGGGGCTTTGCGGACCGGCAAGTCCGGCCGTCAGAGAGCAGTAACGTAATTCCGTTAAAGTTCCTAGGAGAGAGGGAGAGAGGGAGAGAGGGGGAGGAAGCCGCCATGCTGCCGCAAAAAAGAGCAGGCCGGCCGAGATGGGTGTCGGAGGAAACGATCCGGAGCTGGGTCGAATTTCTGAAATACCGGGTGATCGGTGCGGAAATGGACAAAGGCATTTTGTTCAAAATTTTGTTGTACGTCATCCTGATCAATGTGGCGTTCATCTACATCAAGCCGATTTTGTACATGGTGACGACGATGGTCAAGGACGCGAAAAACATTCTCGACCCGACGGTCATCTGGGTGCCGAAATCGCTTTATTTCGGCCATTTGGCGGAAGCGACCCGGCTGCTGAATTATGTGAAAAGCTTTATGATCAGCGTGTCGCTGTCGGCCGCGGTGTCGGTGCTGCAAATTTTTTCTTGCGCCGTAGCCGGGTACGCGTTCGCCCGTCTCGATTTTCCGCTCAAAAATTTGTGGACCGTCCTGCTGCTGTTCACCTTCATCATGCCGCCGCAGGTGATCATCTTGCCTTCGATTATGCTGTTCAAAGGGTTCGGCTGGATGGACACGGTGCTGCCGATGGTCGTCCCTGCGCTGTTCGGACACGGGCTGAAGGGGGCGATGTTCGTAATCATTTACCGCTCGTTTTATTCGAACCTTCCGAAGGAGCTGGATGAGGCGGCGCGAATGGACGGGGCGAACGGGGTGAAGCTGTTTTTCCGCGTTATGTTCCCGCTCTCCAAGTCGGCGATCGTCGTCGTCCTGCTGTTCTCGATCGTCTGGAATTGGAACGACTTCTATCTTCCGTCGATCTTCATGTTCACGGCCCAGAACGTTCCGCTGTCGATTACGCTGGCTCGGCTCGCGGCCGAGCTGAAGCTGGCAGCCGGAGCGGGAGAGATGACTGTGTACGGGGAGTCGATCAAGATGGCGGCGGCGTTTCTGATTATATTCCCGCTGCTGATCGTCTACTTCTTCGCCCAGCGCTGGTTCATCGAAGGGGTGGAGCGGACGGGGCTTGTGGAGTAGGGGGAGTCAAACCGGGCCGATCCCAAGTAGATAGTGCTCAAATGTACCTTATCCGCGAGAAAAGTCGCGTTCGGCCGCCAGATAGTGTTCAAATGTACGTTATGAGGATTGGACCGGGGTGCGAAGGGGGTGCCAATTCTGTAAACTCCGTCTTCCCCTCACAAAAGGGATGCTCCTTTTTCGTGGCTTAAATCTGACTAACGAGCTATGAAAAGTTGGTTTTTGAAAGAGGTGATGTCCGGATACGAAGGTGTACAGGGCGAAGCTGCCCGATAGGACGATGCGACAGAAGGGGATAGCCGGCATAGGAACGGCGAAATCGGCGGAATGCCGCAACACAACTTTTTAAACTCAATCAGGCGGTGACTCATTCATGAAGAAGCTTACTTTGGCATTAAATTTTCTACTCCTTACGAGCCTGCTCGCGGCTTGCAGCAAGGAAGGCGCCGACAGCGCCGGGAAATCGGCCGACGGCAAGTCCGGAGAGAGCGCGAGCTACAAGAAGCTCGGCGACGAATCGTTGAAGCTGACCTTTTTCAATACGAGCGGCACGTTTCCGGATGTCGAATTCAATACGCTGATCGCGGCCCCGATCAAGGCGAAATACCCGAACGTAACGATCGAGCGGATCACACCCGCCGCGCAAACGACGAATGAGGAAGTGCTGTCGACGTACACGCCCGACATCATTTATTCGTCCTCTTCTTCCCATCAGAGGATCGTCCGCACCGGCGCGTACGAGGATTTGCGCGGATTGATCAAGCTGCACAAGTTCGACGAATCCAAGATCAAGCCGATTTTGTACGACTACATCAAGGAAATTACGAAAGGCAAAGGCGATGCGATCCTCGCGATTCCGTTCAACGCCAACCAGCATGTCCTTTATTACAACAAGGATATCTTCGATAAGTTCGGCGTGCCGTATCCGACGAATAAACAGCAAACGTGGGACGAAGTACTCGACATCGCCCGCAAGCTGACCCGGACGGACAACGGCAGCCGCTACATCGGACTTTCCGTCGACAACTTGACCGGACTCGCGAAAGGACTCGGACTTCCGTATTTGGACCGCGAGACGGGCAAAGCGGCGCTGGATACGCCCGGTTGGAGACGCATTTTCGAGCTGAACAAAAAAATATTCGAGCTGCCCGGCTACGTCGCCCCGGACAAAAAATGGAATTACGGGAGAGAGGATTTCTACAAAGATCAAAAGGTCGCGATTCGCGTGACGTGGCTCGCCAACATGGTCGGCCCGATGGAGGAACTGCGCCAGCAGGGCGTCGAGTTCAACTGGGATATCGCCCCCGCGCCGAACTTCAGCGATCAGCTCGGCAAGACGCGGGAAGCGCAAATCCACTCGCTGTCGGTCAACAGCAAGAGCAAGCATAAGGACGAGGCGTTCCAGGTCATCGCGGAAATATTGTCGAACGACGGGCAGCGCATTTTGGCGAGAAACGGCCGGGTTCCGGCGATCATCAACCCCGAGCTGAACAAGGAATACGGTCTCGACATTCCGGTGCTGAAAGGGAAGACAGTGCAGAACGTATTCGTCGGCGACCCGCTACAGGAGCACTATGTCCACCCGTATGAGCTGGAAATCGGCAAAAGGCTGGAGGAAGCGGCGGCCGACCTAGCCATTAACGGACTGGACGTCAACTCGGCGATTCGCAAAGCGACAGAGGCGATCAACAAAGATGTGGAGACGTTGAAGACGACGCTCGGCAATCCTTAATATGATGCGAGCGGCACTTCTGCCAATGATGCAGGGTCATTTTCCGGGAAAGGCGGTTTACTTGCCATAGCAGGCATCTTGTCGCGGCATCAGGGAAACGTTGTGGCGAAATCAGTTACAAACCTGAGCGATAGGTGGTGTACGTTCTGATGCCAAAAAGTATCTTTACGTTTAGCTTGCTGATGCTGGCAGCGCTCCTCGCAGGCTGCTCGTCCGGCGGCGGGGCGTCTTCATCGGGAGCCGAATCCGCGGGCTCCTCCTTCAAAAAGCTCGGCGACGAGCCGGTAAAGTTGTCTCTTTTTACGACCGGCGCTACGTTTACCGACGTCGAATTCGCGACGATGATCGCCGACCCGATTCGCAAAAAGTTCCCCAACGTCACGATCGAGCGGATTCAGTCCGCGACGAATGCCAGCGCCACGGAGGTGCTGTCGACGTATACGCCCGACCTTATATTCGGCAGCCTGACGCCGACGGTAATCCGCACCGGCGTCTACGAGGATTTGCGGGAGCTGATCAAGCGGCACAAGTTCGACGAAAGCCGCCTGAAGCCGGTCGGCTACGACTACATCAAGGACATTATGAAGGATAAAGGCGGCGCCGTAATGGCTCTTCCGTTCAATATTAACCAGCACATTACGTATTACAACAAAGATATTTTCGACAAGTTCGGCGTTCCGTACTTGACCGAGAAGCAGCTGACGTGGGACGAAGCCGTAGAGCTCGGCGCGAAGCTGACGAGAACGGTGAACGGCGTTCATTATGTCGGTCTGGTCGTAGACAATTTGACCGGACTTGCGAAATCATATGAAAATCCGGTGCTCGACCGGAAGACGGGCAATGCGGTCATCGATACGCCGGACTGGAGACGTATTTTCGTGCTGCAGAAAAAAATATTCGATACCCCGGGCTATATCGCGGCCGACAAGAAATGGAACTGGACGCGCGATCATTTCATGAAGGACCAGATTGTCGGCATGCGGGTCTCCTGGCTCGCCAACATGGTAGGACCGCTTGAGGAGCTGCGCCAGCAGGGCGTCGAGTTCAACTGGGACATCGCACCGACGCCGACGTTTCCCGAGAAGTTAGGCTACACGCGCGGGGCGCAGATCCATTCGCTCGCCGTCAACAGCCAGAGCAAGAACAAAGATTTGGCGTTTCAGGTCATCGCGGAAATATTGTCGGATGACGGCCAACGGATACTGGCCCGCAACGGTCGGGTACCGGCTGTCGTAACCCCGGAGCTGCAGAAGGAATACGGTCTGGACATTCCGGTGCTGAAGGGGAAAAACGTGCAAAATGTTTTCATCGGCAAGCCGCTGCAGGAGCATTACATCCATCCTTACGAGTCGGGCATTACGGCCCGTCTGACGGAAGCCGCCGAAGATTTGGCGATCAACGGCCTCGACGTCAACTCGGCGATCCGCAAGGCGACGGAGGCGATCAACAAGGACGTGGCGACGCTGCGCACGACGCTCGGAGACTATTGATGCACGGCCGGTCCTTATCACGGCGGAAGAACAAGCAGGAAGTCAAACAGTCCAAGGAGGCAGGAAACGATGAGTCAATCGGAGAGAAAGCTGCATCTGAACGCTTTTTTGTACGGAACCGGCCATCATGAAGCTTCGTGGAGGCTGCCTGACGCGCAGCCGGAGAAAAATACCGATTTCCGGCACGTCCGGACGATTGCGGAGACGGCCGAGCGAGGCTTGCTGGACTCATTGTTTTTGGCGGACGGGTACGAGGGGCGGAGCAACAGGCTGGAGCCGTTTACGCTGCTGTCCGCGCTCGCTGCGGTGACGAAGCGGATCGGGCTGATCGCTACGGTCGGCACGACGTACAACGAGCCGTTTCACGTTGCACGCAAGTTCGCATCGCTGGACCATATCAGCAAAGGACGCGCCGGCTGGAATATCGTCACAGGCGCCGGACCGGCGGCCCGCAACTTCAGCCGCGACGAGCATCCCGAGCACGACGAGCGGTACCGGACGGCGGAAGAATTCGTCGAGGTGGTCACCAGGCTGTGGGACAGCTGGGAGGACGATGCCGTCGTGAACGACAAAGCCGGGGGCGTGCATATCGACGGGAACAAAGTGCATGACATCGACTTCGAGGGCGAACGGTACAAGGTACGGGGACCGCTCAATATCGCGCGGCCGCCGCAAGGCTATCCGGTGCTTGTGCAGGCGGGCTCGTCGGAGACGGGCAAGTCGTTTGCGGCGAAATACGCGGAGGTGATCTTCACCGCCCAGCAGACGCTCGGGGATGCGCAAGCTTTCTACCGCGACGTGAAGTCGAGGCTCACCGCCTACGGCCGCCATCCGGACGAACTGAAAATATTGCCGGGCATCAGTCCGATTCTAGCCGCGACGGAAGCGGAAGCGCGTGAGCTGGAGGACGAACTGTTCAACCTGATCGACCTGGAGAGCGCGGTTCGCAGACTGTCGCAGCGTCTCGGTCTCGATCTCGCCGCTTTCGGGATCGATGAGCCACTGTCGGTCGAGGGCATCCGGGGCACGGAGCAGGTGAACGGCAACCAGAGCCGCCACCAGCTCATCCTCGACCTGATCCGCAGTGAGAAATTGACCCCGCGCCAGCTGGTGAAGCGTCTTGGCGGAGCGAGAGGGCATTTCACGTTCACCGGCACGCCGCTGCAGCTTGCCGACGTCATCGAGAATTGGTTCCGTGACGGCGGCGCCGACGGGTTTAACGTGATGCCGCAAATTTATCCCGGCGGATTGGACCTATTCGTCGACAGGGTCGTTCCGGAGTTGCAAAATCGCGGCTTGTTCCGCACCGAATACGAAGGCGAGACGCTGCGAGATCGTCTGGGGCTGGCCCGGCCGGCGAACCGTCTTTTTCCGGCCGCCGGGGCTGCGGGCTACGAGGAGGTGGGTGGAGCATGAGCGCACAAGTACGGAAAGATCCGCATGTGCATCTGAACGTGTTTTTGCGGGCAACGGGTCATCACGCCGGCTCGTGGCGTCATCCCGACGCCCGTCCCGAGCGGGAGCTGGACATCGACTACTTGATCGGGCTGACGAGAATCGCCGAGCGCGGGCTGCTCGATTCGGTATTTCTCGCAGACGGCTACTCGGGCCGCATGAGCAAGCTGGAGCCGTTCACCCAACTGGCGGCGCTTGCCGCGGCGACCGAGCGGATCGGTTTGATCGCCACGGTAGGTACGGTATATAACGAGCCGTTCCACGTCGCCCGCCAGTTCGCTTCGCTCGATCATATAAGCGGGGGGAGGGCCGGCTGGAACATCGTGACCGGAGCGGGCTCGGCGGCGCACAACTTCAGCATGGAGGAGCATCCGCAGCTGGCCGAGCGATACGAGAGCGGCGAAGAGTTCGTCGAGGTCGTCAAGCAGCTGTGGGACAGCTGGGAGGACGATGCGCTTCTTTACGACAAGAAGGCGGGCCGTCTGATCGATCCGGGCAAAGTGCACGAGATCCATTTCAAAGGGAGCAAATATTCGGTCAAAGGGCCGCTCAACATTCCCCGTCCGCCCCAAGGGTATCCGGTGCTCGTGCAGGCCGGATCCTCCGAGGCGGGCAAGGAGCTGGCGGCGAAAACGGCCGAGGTCGTCTTTACCGCTCAACAGACGCTGGGAGCCGGACGCGAATTTTATACCGACGTCAAAGGGCGTCTCGGCAAATACGGTCGCACTCGCGACGATCTGGTCATATTGCCGGGACTGGCGCCTATTATCGCCGATACGGAGGCGGAAGCGAGAGATATCGAGGAGGAGTTGTTCGGCCTGCTGAACAAGGAGGCGGCGCTGAAGCATTTGTCCCATTATTTTACCGTCGATTTGGCCGAATATCCGCTGGATGGCCCGGTTCCGGTCGACAAGGCGAAGCCGTACGGCTCGATCACAACCGGTATCTCCAGCCGTCACGAGGTCGTCGTCGATGCGGCGGTACGCGACGCGATGACGATCCGGCAATTCGTAAGCCGCAGCGCGGGGGGGCACGGGCATGTGACGTTTACCGGCTCGGTCGTGCAGGCCGCCGACTTTATCGAGAACTGGTTCCGCAGCGATGCGGCCGACGGCTTCAATTTGCTCCCCCAGCTGTTTCCGAACGGGTTGGAGACGTTTGCCGACAAGCTGATTCCGGAATTGCAAAATCGCGGACTGTTTCGGAGCGAATACGAAGGCTCGACGCTGCGCGAGCATCTGGGCTTGGCCCGGCCTGCCAATACCCGTCATGCCGCTGTCGGCGAGTAACGCATCAAATTGAAGGAAAGGAAGTGTTGCAGATGACATCTATCAACAACGTCGAACCCGAATTTGGCTGGTATATGCCAACGAGGGGAGACGGTCCATATATCGGTGTAAAACCGGAGCGCGTGGTCGATACGGCTTATTTGATCCGGGTGGCGCAAGCGGTGGAGGACGCCGGCTATACGTTCGCGCTCATTCCGACGGGCGGCGAATGCTCGGACGCGTGGATTATCGGCGCGACGCTGGCCGCGCATACGAATACATTCAAGCCGCTCGTGGCGATGCGGCCGGGACTGATCGCCCCCGGTCTCGCCGCCCGCATGGGAGCGACGCTCGACGAGGCTACCGGCGGCCGGGCGCTCATCAATATCGTGACGGGCAGCTCGCCGGAGGATATGAAATCGATGGGCGATCCGCTCGCCTTCGACAAGGATGCGCGCTATGAGCGGACGCTGGAATATATCAAGATCGTCCGGCAGCTGTGGACGAACTCGCACGGTGCGCCAAGCGGCCGTGCGCTCGCGGAATACGGCAAAGTGAATGCGATAGAGCCGGTAAACGTAGAGGGCAAATATTTCACGATCGAGGGCGGGGTCAGCTATCCTCCGACCGTGCAGAAGCCGCATCCCCCGTTCTACTTCGGCGGGAGCTCGACCGCGGCGAAGAAGACGGCCGCGGAAATCGCCGACGTCTACCTCATGTGGGCCGAGCCGCTCGACTGGATCAAGGAGCAGATCGACGAGGTGGAGGGATACCGGAGGGAACTGCTGCGTACGCAAGGCATCGACCGTACGATCCGTTACGGCCTGCGCGCGCAGGTCGTGATCCGGGAAACGGAGGAAGAGGCGTGGGAGGCGGCCAGAAGCATTATTAGCAAAATCGATCCGAGCGTCAAGGAAGCATCGCTGACCCGCCATCTCGGGGCGGTGTCGACCGGCCAGCAGCGCCAAAATCAAGTGCGCGAGCAGGCGGCGGCCAACGATTACGTGATCGGTCCGAACTTCTGGGCCGGCTTGTCGATCGTGCGAGGTGGAGGGGCGATGGCATTCGTCGGCACTCCCGATCAGGTGGCGGACCGGTTGATCGAATATGTCGATATCGGCATCTCCTCGTTTATTTTGTCCGGTTATCCGAACCTGGAGGAAGCGACGATCTCCGGCAAGGCGCTCATCCCCGCCGTGCGCCGGAAGCTGCTCGAACGGCAAACGGTGGCACGAGCTTAAGAACTTTAACGGAATTACGCCCTGACTGACGGCGGGGGCTTTGAGGAACGCAAGTCCCGGTCGTCAGAGAACAGGTACGTTATACCGTTAAAGTTCCTTAGTCCGGATGAAAAGCCGAAAGCGAAACATCCCGACCACATGTGGTCGGGACGTTTCGCTTCTTAGGCCCGCTATCCGGTTAAACGACTTCGACCGGAAACAGCTCCGTCGATAAATACCGCTCGCCCGTGTCGGGAAGCAGGACGACGATCGTTTTGCCCGCATGCTCCGGTCTGTTCGCGATTTGCAGTGCCGCATAAGCCGCCGCTCCGGAGGAAATGCCTACAACCAAGCCTTCGCTTCTCGCGAGCAGGCGCGCCGTTTCAAAAGCGTCCTCGTTTTTGACGGTAACGATCTCGTCGACCGTATTTTTGTTGAAGTTGTCCGGCACGAAGCCGGGCCCGATCCCTTGGATTTTATGAGGGCCGCGCGCTCCTCCGGATAGGACGGGCGAGCTTGCCGGCTCGACGGCAAAAATTTGCACCGATTTTTTCCGTTCCTTCAATACTTCGCCTACGCCGGTAATCGTGCCTCCCGTGCCGACACCGCCGACGAAGATGTCGACCTCCCCGTCGGTGTCGCGCCATATTTCTTCCGCGGTCGTTTTTCTATGAATGTCGGGATTTGCGGGATTTTTGAACTGTTGGGGCACGAAGGAGTTCGGAATCGAGGCGGCGAGCTCTTCGGCTTTCTTGATCGCTCCCGGCATCCCTTCCGAAGCGGGAGTGAGGATAAGCTCGGCTCCGAGAGCGATCAGCAGCTTGCGCCGCTCGACGCTGAAGCTTTCCGGAAGCGTTATGATCAGCTTGTAGCCTAACGCCGCGGCCGCGAAAGCGAGTGCTACCCCGGTATTGCCGCTCGTCGGCTCGATAATGACCGAGTCTTTATGCAGAACGCCGCGGTTCTCCGCATCTTTGATCATGGCGAAGCCGATCCGGTCCTTGACGCTCCCCGCCGGGTTGAAATATTCCAGCTTGGCGATAATTTTCGCTCCCGCATTCGTTTGCTTGTTGAAGTTGGCGAGCTCGAGTAAAGGGGTATTACCGATCAGTTGCGTAAGATTCGTTGCGATGTTGGCCATTTCGTTTCCTCCCGCCGATTCGGTGATCGCTGATTATTTCCATTTAAACCGATAAGAATGATTGGGTATATAAACTTTACTACGAACAGGTAAAAAATACAATACCGTACCGGGTATGAGAAGCACTCGTTTATTCATTTTTTTAAGGCTGACTTTTTTTATCCCGTACGCCGGGAAACAGCGAACGGCTTGTCGGCGAAGGCTCCGGCCCTTTGGCCAAAACTCCAATAAAAGACCTTGCTCATTAGCTTTTTGTATTGGCAAACCGGCGAGGGTGTGATACACTTTAAGAAATCGATTACTACAAACGCTTTGCGTTTCCCGATCCATCCTCACCGGCCGGAAACGGCCAAAAACCGGTAAACGGTCAATGCGCTGTGACATTAATCGATTTCTTCCGAGAAATAGCAGGGGAGAGCTTATGGAAATGTTTAAAAGAACGGGTAAAATCGCGGGCACCGGAGCGATCGTCGATGTTCACGTAGCGAACGGCGTCATCGCGAGTGTGGAGCCGTCCGCCGGGACGCCGGAAGGCGAAGTGCCTTGGATATCGCCCGGCTGGATCGATTTGCAAGTAAACGGATACGCAGGCTTCGATTTCAATGCGCAGCCCGTCGAGACGAAGGATGTATTGGGCGTAACGGAGCGCATGAACCGGTACGGGGTCACTTCGTATTTGCCGACCGTCATCACCGGCAGCTTCGAGCGGATCAAGCAAGCCGTCGGTCAAATCGGGCGCGTATGCGACGAATACGAATCGGCCGCCGCCTCGATTGCCGGCATCCATGTGGAAGGTCCTTACTTGTCCGGGGAAGACGGACCGCGCGGCGCCCATCCGAGGGAGCATATCCGCGAGCCCGATTACGAGGAATGGCGGCAATTGCAGAAGGAAAGCGGTAACCGGATCAAAATGATCACGGTGGCGCCTGAGCGCGAAGGGATGGCGGATTTCGTCAAACGGCTGGCCGAAGAAGGCATCGCGGTGTGCATCGGCCATACGGCGGCTTCGCCGGATCAGCTGGACGCGGCCGTGGAAGCCGGGGCGGTATTGTCGACCCATCTCGGGAACGGCTCCCATCCAGTGCTCGCCCGGCATCCGAACTATATATGGCACCAGTTGGGCGATGACCGCTTGTGGGCTTCCTTTATCCCGGACGGCCATCATCTCGCCCCGGCGGTATTGAAATCGATGGTGCGCGCCAAAAGGGACCGGTTCGTGTTCGTGACGGACTGCGTCGCTCTCGGGGGCATGCCGCCGGGAACATACCGCTCGCTAGTCGGAGGCGAAGTGGAAGTTCATGCGAACGGACGGTTAAGCACGGCACACAACCCGAATATATTGGCAGGGTCGGGAGTGACAATGCCGGAATGCGTGGCGAATGGGATCCGCTTAGCCGGGCTGTCCATGAAGGAAACGATCGAGGCGGTAACGGAACGGCCGGCGCAAGTATTGGGCCGGATGGATCTGGGTCGGCTTGTGCCCGGCGCGGCAGCCGATATTACGCTGTTTCGCACCGATCGAGACGGCAATGTCGCGGTGGTCGAGACGATCGTGAAGGGCAAAACCGCGTATGTGGAATAGCGGGGATGAGGCGGGACCGGGACGCGGCCGCCGAATATTTCAGGGGAGAGAGTGAACTCAAATGAAGAAATACGCTATCGTCGGTGCAGGCGGAAGAGCGCTCGGCATGTTTGCCAAACCTTTCGCATCCGAGCTGAAGGGAGTTGCGGAGCTGGTCGGGGTTTACGACGTCAATCCCGTGCGGGCCCGAATTTTGAGCGAGCAAGCGGGCAACACCCCGATCTTCGACGATTTCGATACGATGATCAGCGTGGCCAAGCCGGATGCCGTTATCGTAACGACGCCGGACCATCTGCACGACTATTACATCATCCGCACGCTTGAAGCCGGATGCGACGCCATATCCGAGAAGCCGATGACGACCGACGCCGAGAAGTGCCGCGCGATTATCGAGGCCGAGAAGCGTACGGGCAAGCGGGTCATCGTCACGTTCAACTGCCGGTTCATGCCTTATGTCGTCCGCATCAAGGAGCTTCTCAAGGAAGGGACGATCGGAGACATTCTTCACGTCTCACTGAACTGGTCGCTTGATACGAGGCACGGCGCCGATTATTTCCGTCGTTGGCACCGGCAAATGAAAAACAGCGGCGGTCTGCTGCTTCACAAGTCTACGCATCATTTCGACATGGTCAACTGGTGGCTGAACGATGAGCCGGAGACGGTGTATGCCAACGGCTCGCGGCTGTTCTACGGCCCGACGCGGGAAGAACGGGGCCATACTTGCTCGACCTGCTCTCATACGAGCACCTGCGAATTCCACTTGGATATATCGGCCAACGAATTTACGAGATCGTTCTACAAGGAAGCGGAGGTACACGACGGATATTTCCGGGATCAATGCGTGTTCGGCGAAGATATCGACATTTACGATACGATGTCGCTCAGCGTCAAATACAAGAAAGGCACGCAGATGTCGTACTCGCTGAACGCATACAGCCCGTACGAAGGCTGGAAAGCGACATTCGTGGGCACGAAAGGCCGGATCGAAGCGGAAGACAACCACAGCGGTCCCGGTCACGACGATCCGAACAATTACATTCGCATCTACAATCGCAACAACGAGCTGATTACGCTTCAAAGCCGCAAGGCCGGCGGCGCGCACGGCGGCGGCGACCAACGTTTGCGCCGGATGATTTTCGTAGGCGACGTGGCCGATCCGCTCGGTCAAATGGCGGGTTCCCGGGCGGGAGCGATGTCGCTCTTGATCGGAGCGGCCGCGAACCTTTCGATCGCCGGCAGCAAGCAGGTCGTCATCGAGGATTTGCTCAAAGAAACGGTAACAAGCTGACTTATACGTACATGGGAGGATAACGGGATGACAGTCATAATTTCGGAAACACCGGAGCAATTGGGGGAGGCTGCGGCGAAGCAGGCGGCGGAAGTCATTCGCGGCGCCATCGCGGCCAAAGGGAAGGCGCGTATCGTGCTGTCCACAGGCGCTTCGCAATTTCAATTTATTCAAGCGTTCGTCAAACAATCGATCGAATGGGATAAAGTCGAAATGTTTCACCTGGATGAATACGTCGGCTTGCCGCAAACGCACATAGCCAGCTTCCGCAAATATTTGAAGGAACGGTTTGCCGATATCGTGCCCGTCGGACGCGTTTTTTATGTCAACGGCGAAGGCGACGTGACGGCCAACATTAAAGCTTTGACCGAGGAGCTTCGTAGGGAGCCGATCGATTTGTCCTTGATCGGCATCGGCGAGAACAGCCATATCGCGTTCAACGATCCTCCGGCCGATTTCGATACGAGAGAGGCGTACATCGTCGTCGATTTGGATGACGACTGCAAGAAACAACAGGTCGGAGAAGGCTGGTTCGCCACGATCGACGACGTGCCGAAGCATGCGATCTCGATGACGGTTCATCAGATCATGCAGGCGAATACGATCATCTCCTGCGTGCCGCACAAAGTGAAAGCGAACGCGATCAAGCTGACTATGGAGAACGATCTTACGAATCAAGTGCCTTCCACGATGCTGAAGACACACACGGATTGGACGCTTTACCTCGATCGCGAATCGGCTTCGCTGCTTGATTCCGCGGCTGTGCAGAACGCTTAAGCTCTTATATTTGTTCGTATGACGCATCTCCCCGTATCTATCCGATACGGGTTTTTTTTCATTCTGAATTGGTTATTGGCTGTAACGAACCATATTTCACTTTTACTGAACACTATTGCGCTAATCGTTTGCAAGATGGGCTTGTTCAGTAAATAGCGATCCAAATTTTACTAATACTGAACTTAAGTTAAGTAATAATTGCTCCAGGTTCACTATTTCCCCAATTGCCGAGAAGTAGAGCCGAACAGCGCCATGAGGTTCACAAATAAGCAAATTCGGTTCGTTGTTTGTCAGCGGCTTTTTTTACGGATGTCATGAAAGTCCATGATGATGTCATATCGGTCATATGGCGGTACTCCACCCGCTCTTCTACAATTAAGTTATCCGGCGGTGCCGACTCGTATGCGGATATTGCGACATACTGCTATAGTAGAGGCATACGACAAAGGGAGATGATCGGCATATGGACGCAGCAAGGCGCATGGCGGCGATCCGGGCAGCACCGGCAATCTGGATACTGCTGGGAACATGCTTGATCGCGGGATGCCGGGCAGAGGGGGACGCCGGATCGGCAGGAGGGAAGGCGGCGGAACCCGGAAGCGGGGTACCCCCGACGGTACGCGTCGTCGCCAACGGCCTGAACGCCAAATATCCCGAAGGAATGGATATTGACAGCAATCCGTATATCGAGAACATCCGCAAGCGCACGAATCTCGATGTCAGGTTCACGATACCGCCAAGCGACGGATTCGACGCGAAGCTTAACGTCATTATGGCATCCGACGACATACCCGATCTGATCAGCACCAGCAATGCGAACTGGTTCGTTCATTACGTCAACCGGCAAGCGCTTATGCCGCTGGATGAGCTGATCGACCGGTACGCCCCCGGCTTGCGCAAGCGGTTCCCGCAAGAGGCGTGGGACCAAGTGACGGTTGACGGGCGCATCTATGCGATTCCGAGCCTGAATGAAGCACCCGGCGGATATTTGATGTACACGCGCAAAGATTGGCTGGACCGTCTCGGTCTGCAGCCCCCCACAACGCTCGACGAGTATTATGCGGTCATGAGGGCGTTCGCGGAACAAGATCCGGACGGCAACGGCAAGGATGACACGGCCGGCTTATCGATCCGCGAAAATATGGGGGGCGCGTCGCCGCTGTTCGGCGCATTCGGAACGCAAGTATCGATCTTGGCCTGGTACGAGCGGGACGGACGGCTAGTAAACGGTACCGTGCTGCCGGAGACAAAGGAAGCTCTCGCTTTCATGGCCAAGCTATACAAGGAAAAGCTGCTGGATCAGCAGTTCATGCTGAACAAGACGGCCGTATTCAACGAGAAAATCGCGAACGGCAAAATCGGGCTGTATGCCGCTTCTTGGTCCGATACGCGCGGACCGATCTTGGATAACCGTCTGAACGATCCGAAGGCGGAATGGATCCCGCTCGATTTCCCGGTCGGCCGGGACGGCCGCAAAGGCACGAACGCTTCCCAGCCGGTGCGCTATTATAGCGTCGTTCCGGCAGCCGCCGCCAATGCGGCAGGCGCCGTGAAGCTGCTCGATTTTTTGTCGGGAGCAGGATACAGGGACATCAAGCTCGGTTTCGAGAATGAAATATGGACCCGCAAAGACGGGAAAATGGTCATCGATTTCGCGGAGCACAACAAACATTTTTACCGAGGCGTCTATTCCAATCTGGCGGACATTGCTGAACCGGGGGTAACGAAGGACCGGCTGGACGGACTGGGCATGCAGTTCCGCTTGAACGAGAATTTGAGCCGCATCGGCGAAAACTTGATCAAGAGCGATTTCACCGGAACGACGGTACCGGCCATGGGCATATACGGGGCGAATCTGGAAAAGGACATGCAAGAGACGTTCACCAAAATTGTCGCGGGGGCGCTGCCTTTGTCCGAATTCGACGTGTTCGTCGAACGATGGTATAAAGCGGGCGGCGAACAAATGACCGCCGAAGTGAACGCCTGGTATGCGGGCAGGAACAAGAAAAAATAACGGGATAAACCGCAAGAGACGCCGAAAAGCGGTCTTGCGACGATATTAAGAAATCGATTTCTAAAATGAAAGGAGGTGATGCCGAAGCCCGAATCAAGCCCACTGCGCGGCTTGAGAAACCGGGCAAAAAAGCGGAAAACGAACACGGCAACGACTGTATAACGGAACCGGAACGCACAGCGGAAAAAGGGAAAGGGGCAATCAACATGCAACGGAGAACATGGACAACTGGTTTGCTCGTACTATCGATCGCATTCGTAAGCGCTTGCAATGGGACGAAGACGGGCGGTGAAACCGATAAGGGAACGGCGGTGCAGCCGAAGCCGACCGAGGCGCCGGCAAATCCGTATTCGAAGCTCGATCAGCCGATCGAACTGACGTATTACTTGAACGCCGGAGGCTACTCTCAGGAATCTTTCATGAAAGGAGTCGGTAAGTCGCTCAAGGAGAAATTCCCGAACGTCACGTTCAAAGTGTATTGGCGCGACAAAGGGACGATGCTGGCCGATCTGATCGCGTCCGGCACGAGCATCGATATTATCAACGCATCCTCGGGAACGATAGCGGACATCGTGGAGCTCGGACTCGGCAAAGACATTACCGATCTGATCCAGCAAAACAAATACGATTTGAACAAGCTCGAGCCTATGGCGGTGGAAGGGATGCGCAAGCTTTCCGGCGGCAAGCTGTACGGACTGCCGGTGCAAGTTTCGACGACGGCGATGTTCTACAACAAAGACTTATTCGACAAGTTCGGCGTCGCCTACCCGAAAGACAACATGACCTGGGACGAAGTATATGAGCTGGCCAAGAAGATGACGCGGACGGACGGCGGCGCGAAATACAAAGGCTTCGGCGTCTCGTTCAGCCACCTCGCGCTCATGAACCAATATTCGCAGGAATTGGTCGACCCGAAGACGGAGAAGGCGGTTCTGAACAGCGACAATTGGAAAAAAATATTCAACAACATGGTGCGGTTTTACCAAATCCCAGGCAACGAAACGACGATCGACGAATTAAACAGCCCGTCCACGGCGTTCAACAAAAACAAAAACGTGGCGATGATGGCGATGATCGGCGGTTCGTCGTTCCCGCCGGATACGACGAACTGGGATATCGTGTCGCTGCCGCTGCTGCCCGAAGTGAAGAGAGTCGGCTCCGCTCCTTATTCGACCTATTATGCCGTGCCGAACAGCAGCAAAAACCGGGAAGCGGCGTTCCAGGTCATCTCTTGGCTGACGTCGGAGGAGTACCAGAAGACGCTGATCGACCAAGGCTATATTCCGGTATTGAAAGATAAGCAATACAAAGACCAGATGGGCAAAAATATCCCTGCTCTCGCGGGCAAAAACGTCAAAGGGGTCGTACCCGATCAATACGCCTCGCCGATCACGCTCAGCCCGTATATGAATTTGGCGACCGCTCCGTTGTACGCGGCGTTCAATTCGGTCGCGCTCGGAGAAAAAGATGTCAGCACCGCTCTGCGGGAAGCCGAGGAGAAAGCCAATATCGATATAGCGGCCAAGAAAGCTTCCAGCAAGTAACAGCCCCGTATCGGCGCTTCATGAGCAAAACGGCTGTCCGCCGCGCCATGATCTCCTTTACAATGAAAGAAAGGAATGCCGGCGCGCCGCCGCGAGGGACGGCAGCCGGCAAACGCGGAAGGAGAAGCCGGCGTGACGAGATGGGGACGATGGTTGTACGATAAATTTTCGCGGCATATTCAAGTCAGACTGACTTGTTACTTTTTGCTCATTTTGCTGCCGCTTGTCGCGGTCAGCTTATATGCGAACATGCGGTCGCAGACCATCTTGGAGGAGCAGATTTCGCTTCGGACGAAAGGGGCTCTCGATTCGGCGATCGGCTATATCGATCTTGCTCTGCGGAACGTGGAGGAGCTCGCGGAGCTCATCTCGACCGATCCGCAGACGGTATCGACGATCGAGCGGGCGGGGGAGCGGCCTTCGGCCGGAACGCTGCTAGACTTTGCGCAACTGCTGAAGACGATGACCAGCTTCTCGACCGTCAATCCGCTGCTGTCCAACTTGTCAATGCTGTTGTCCCCGTCGAGGGCGCTGCTATCCACCAATTATGGCGGCAAACGGTTCGAGGATGCCGAACGGTACGACCGGATTGCCGGATGGCTCGGCCAATCGGGCGGCAGGTTGACCGTCGCGGTCGTGCCGGGCGAGGCGTTCCCGACAGGAGGGCGCGACGAATGGAACGGCATCTTCGATCCGTCAAACGTATCGATGGTGCGTTCGATGGACATGGTGCCCCGGCGGAGCATGCCGAATCTGCTTGTCGTTACGATCAAGAAGCAGACGCTGCTCGAGCTGATTATACCGCTCGTACCGAGCCGGGATGCGCAAATATTTTTGTACGCCGCAGGCGGCACGCTTGTCACGCGAACCGGCGCTTCGGGAATACCGGAATGGGACGATGAAGCCAAGGACGCCATTATTAGGCCGTCCGCCGATACGGGCGAGCCGTTGCTCATGATTCGGGCGAAGTCGAAAGCTACCGGATGGTCCATCGTCATGGCGCAGCCGGTATCGGAGCTTAACCGTCCGGCTACACCCGTACGGTGGAGTACGTATATGATTATCGCGATCAGCGTCATGCTTGCGCTGTGGATTTCGTGGGTCGTCTACCGCAGCATTTCTTCCCCGCTGGAGAAGCTTGCTTACGGCATGAGACAGCTCGGGACAGGCAATTTGCAAATTCGTCTCGCGAGCAAACGGCGCGACGAGCTCGGCTATTTGATCGCTTCGTTCAACCGGACGGTGGAAGACCAGCGCCGGTTGATCCAAGGCCATTACGAGCAGCAGCTGCTGCTGTCCAAAACCGAGCTGAAGTTTTTGCAATCGCAGATCAATCCGCATTTTCTGTACAATACGCTCGATTCGATCTATTGGTCGGCCAAAGAGCATCATGCCGAGGAAATAAGCGAGATGGTGCTCCATTTATCGAAATTTT
This sequence comes from Paenibacillus mesophilus, assembly GCF_005938385.1. Classification (GTDB taxonomy): domain Bacteria; phylum Bacillota; class Bacilli; order Paenibacillales; family NBRC-103111; genus Paenibacillus_AB; species Paenibacillus_AB mesophilus. The sequence goes on along the minus strand of NZ_VCRA01000001.1, from coordinate 117,950 downwards.
TCCGCCTGAGCCTGAACAAGGGGCAGGAGACGTTTACGCTCGGGGAGACGGTCCATCATCTCCATTACTATATTCGGGTGCAGCAAATCCGCTTCTCCGAGCAGTTTTCCGTCGAATATGACATCTCGGACGACAGCCGGGACTTGCGCCTGCTCAAGCTGCTGCTTCAGCCTTTGGTGGAAAATGCGATTTTGCACGGCTTTGCCGACTTGGAGCATGCCGGCTTGCTTCGCGTCGCGAGCGCGGTAGAGGACGCTATGCTCGTCATAGCTGTGGAGGATAACGGCTGCGGCATGACAGCCGATCGTCTCTGGGCGATCCGGGAGCAGCTCGCCCGCCATGCGCGCGCAGAGCGGGCGATGTCATTTACCGAATCGGACCATGGTACGGGCCGGGACGATTTTTTCGGTTTGCGCAACGTTGTCGCCCGGATGAAGCTGTATTACGGGGAAAGCTCGGAGCTGCTGCTGGACAGCGCGGAGCAATCCGGAACGAGAGTGACGCTGCGGATTCCGCTGGGTCGCGTCCGGGACGAAGGCGAAGATGCGGATGATTTTACATCGGAGGTACAGTCATGAAGCTGCTCATTGTGGAGGACGAGAAGAAGCTGCGGATCAGCCTGGCGAACAATATTCCATGGGAGAAGCACGACATCGAGGTCGTAGGACTGGCGGCGAACGGACGCGAAGCGCTGCAATGGATCGAATCGCGCAGACCGGAGCTCGTGCTGCTGGACATCCATATGCCGAAAATGAACGGCTTGGAGCTGGCCGAAGCGGCACGCCGGATCGATCCGGATATCCGCTGCATCGTCTTGAGCGGACACGACAATTTCGGCTACGCCCGGCAGGCGATGGAGCTCGGCATCAGCCGATATTTATTGAAGCCGGCCGGAGATACGGAAATATTGAACGCCGTGCTTGAAGCCGCGGACCGCATCCGCAGCGAGCTGGCGCGGCGGCATAATATGGCCGAGCTGCACGGCAGGTGGAGGCAGCATTTGCCTCATTTGCAGGAGCTGTTTATGCAGCAATGGATTTCCGGCACGTTAGGCGAGGACGATCTCGCTCGCCGGGGGCAGGAGCTGCAAATCGTATGGCCTGCGTCAGAGGCATTTGCCGTAGCCGTCATCGATATCGACGCGGCCGGCGGGACCGGGACGGCATCTTGCCCGGGCGCGGACGACTATCCGCTGCTGCAGTTTTCCCTGACGGATATAGCGAAGGAGTCGCTCGGCAGCTTGGCTTGGCGTGTTTTCCGGGACGGGTCCGGCGCGACCGTGGCGGTATTCGCGGCGCCGGAAGGCGTCCATCCGAATCAACTGCTGCTGCACATTCATACGGCTGCGGTCAAGCTGACCGGTACCGCGAAGGAATGCCTGAAGCTGACCGCAAGCGCCGGCATAAGCGGTACGGCCTATGGTACGGGGCAGTTGGCCTTGCTGTACCGCCAAGCCCGCAAGTCGCTCGAAGAACGGATCGTGCACGGCAACGACATCGTCATTCCTTACCGGGACACCGGTGCGGCGGGACGGGGGATGCTTCCTCCGGTTTCGCTCGAGAAGATGTTCGAGTCGAGCTTGGAAACGGGACATGCGGAAAAAGCCGCGGAAGTACTGAAGAAGCTGCTTGCGTGCGGCGCAGCCGCGACCGCTTCGGCGGAGGACGTCCAGGAGCGGCTGATCGCGCTCGGCGGAACCGTCGCCAGGCTGATCCACCAGCAAGGCTGGACGATCCGCGAAGTGGCGGAGGACGACTTCGACGTATACGCCCATCTGAGCAGGCTGAAGACGAGGGAGCAAGCTTTCGACTGGCTGCTGCGGCTCGTGAACCGGTACTGCGCTTATTTGCAGAAGGAGCGGAGCGGCACCGTTCACGAAACGGTCCGGCAAATGCTCGCTATCGTCGACGAGCAGATCGGCAAAGAAATATCGCTTCACGACGTCGCGGAGCGGCTGTTCGTCAACTCCTCCTATTTGAGCCGGCTGTTCAAGCAGGAGGTCGGAAAGCCTTTCTCCAATTACGTTATCGACAAAAAGATGGAGCGCGCCAAACGGCTGCTTCAAGAAGGCTGCAAAGTGTACGATACCGCCGAACGGGTCGGCTATAAGGACGTCGGCTATTTCTCGCGATTATTTCACAAATATTGGGGCGTCACGCCCGGCGACGTCAAAGACAGCTCCCGATAAGCCCGCAATCTGGGATATCGGGCGAGGCCGATTGACCAAATGAAGGAGTGTTTTGCATATGACGAAAGAAATGAAGGCGGACGTAGCCGTTATCGGCGGAGGACTCGGCGGCTGCGCGGCTGCGCTGGCGGCAGCAAGAGCCGGGCGAACCGTCGTGATGACGGAGGAAACCGACTGGATCGGAGGTCAGGCGACGAATCAGGGAGTTCCGCCGGACGAGCACCGCTGGATCGAGAAGTTCGGCTGCACCGCATCGTACAGACAGTTCCGCGACGGCGTGCGCCGGTATTACCGGGCGCACTTTCCGATGACGGCGGAAGCCCGCGCCGAAATGTACTTCAATCCGGGCAACGCGCTCGTCAGCAAAGTGAGCCACGAGCCGCGAACGGCTTTGGCGGTGCTTCGTGATATGCTCGCGCCCCATATTCACGCCGGGCAGTTGGTCGTATTGACCCGCCATCAACCGGTCGCGGCGGAGACGGATGGGGATATGGTTCGTTCCGTCACGCTCCGCAGTCTCGATAGTGGGGAGCGGGTCGTACTGACGGCGCCGTATGTGCTCGATGCGACCGAATGCGGCGACGTGCTCCCGCTCGCGGGCGTCGAATACGTGACGGGCTCGGAATCGCGCGAACAGACCGGGGAACCGCATGCGCTGGATGGACCGGCCGATCCTTACGATGTGCAGGCGATTACGCATTGCTTCGCGATGGACTATATGGATGGGGAAGACCATACGATCGCGCGGCCCGAAGATTACGATTTCTGGCGCGAGTACCGTCCCGGCTTCTGGCCTTGCCGCATGTTCGACTGGGTGGGCCCCCATGTAGTCACGCTGGAGCCGCGGCAGTACGTACTGTTCCCGGAGGGCGAGCACTTCCCGCTGTATCCGTACCGCCGCATCGCCGATAAACGGAATTACGCGCAGGGTACGTATGAAAGCGATATCACGATGGTCAATTGGCCGCAAAACGATTACTTTATCGGTTCGATCCTCGACGTATCCGAGGAAGAAAAGGAGCGGCATTTGCGGGCGGCCAAGCAGATGAGCCTTTCGTTCCTGTATTGGATGCAGACCGAGGCGCCGAGGCCGGACGGCAAAGCCGGATACCCCGGTCTACGTCTGCGCGGCGACGTATTCGGCACGGAGGACGGGCTCGCGATGGCGCCTTATATCCGCGAATCGAGACGAATCCGGGCCGAGACGACGGTCGTCGAGCAGCAGATCGCCAGATCGTGCCGGAGAGGCGGAGCCGAGAAGTTCGCCGATTCGGTCGGAATCGGCTACTATGCGATCGACCTGCACCCGAGCACGGGGCAGCGGCATTACGTCCACGTCTCCCCGTATCCGTTCCAAATCCCGCTCGGCAGCCTGCTGCCGGTCCGCGTCGACAACTTGCTCGCGGCATGCAAAAACATCGGGACGACGCACGTTACGAACGGCTGTTACCGGCTTCATCCGGTCGAGTGGAATATCGGCGAAGCGGCCGGTTCGCTCGCGGCCTACTGCGTCGAACGGAACATCCGGCCGCGTGAAGTGCGCGCCAATAAGGAACTGCTTGACGATTTCCGCAAACGGCTCGTCCATCAAGGCATCGAGCTGGAATGGCCGTTTATGCCGGCATAAAGCCGCATTGTAGATATCGATTTCTGAATATTCGCCCGATTCCGCGTCAAGGAGGTCTAATATGTCTTATACATCTTACGACGACCACGAACGGCCAGGCAAACTGAAAGACGGTCGAGAAGCCAAATATTCCCCGTACTGCGATCTCGTCTATTACGAATCTTCCCGTGAAGCCGGGCTGATGCTGGCCGCCCGAATCGTGAAGCCGGCGAAGCCGTCCTACATCGTCGTCGGAACGCACGGCTGGCATGCCAGCTTGTCGCGATACCGGCCGATGGAGGAGCCGGACCCGAACAACCGCTATTTGCGCATCGAGGTCGATATGAGGGGAAGGGCGTTCTCCGACGGAGCGGCGGACTGCAACGGCTGGGAGCTGCTGGACGTGATCGACGCCGTGGAATATGCCAAAGAGCAGTACAAGGAATACATCGTCGATCCGGAAGTCGTCTACTTCGAGAGCGGCAGCGGCGGCGGGGGCAACGGCATGGCGATCGTGGGCAAATTTCCCGACTATTTCGCCGCAGCGACGGCGTTTTGCGGCATTTCGGATTACGGGATGTGGTACGACAACGATACGGTCGGCGAATTTCGCGACGACATGGACGTTTGGATCGGCTGCACGCCGCAGAGCAATGCGGAAGCTTTCCGCGCGAGAAGCGGCCTTCATTTGATCGGCAATTTGCATACGCCCATCTATTTGGCGCATGGCGATCGGGACGTGCGCGTGCCGGCCAAGCATTCCCGCCTGTTCGCGGCGAAGGCGAAGGAAGCGGGGAAAGGCCGTCTGGTCCGGTACGACGAGCTTCCGGGGGTGGGGGCGGCCAACCATTGGGACCAGGCGTCCGACGAGCAGCTGGCCTACATTTTCGGACAAAGCGACGTCAATCGCAGCCTGCACCGGGAACCGATCCGGCTTGCGCCGAAAGGGCGGCTGGTCGTCGGCGGGTATGTGATCACGAAGCATTTCGAAGTTGTGCTCGATTCACCCGACCGTATGGCGATTGTCGATTATGACCTGCATTCCGGTTCGTTCGCCGTAACGTGCGAAAGTCCGGGCGGATATACGATTCGGAGATTCGGTTGAACTGCCGCGAAGAGAATGCCTGTACAAGGAACCCCATTCCATGGAAAAGGTGTGTTATCGTCGATGAACCATTTTATCGCATTACGCATGGCGTTTCGGACGTGTGCGGTGTCCCTGATCCTCTTGCTTTTCACTTTCGGGACTTGGGCTGCCGCGAAACAGTCGGACGTGCAGCTGGACATCGTGATCGGCGGTCAGCCGCGCGCCGTCGTTCTCATCCCTGAACCCGACAGCTTCACCGGTCCGATTCCAGGTTGGTCCCCCGCCGCAGCGAGCAACGGCAAAATTGCTTTGTCGAACGCTAAGAAGCATGGCGGGGCTTACAGTTTGCAAATCAACGACAATGATACCAAATCGTATGCGGTGCAGAGCGACTATGTCGGCATCACGGCGGGGCAAACATACACGGTAACCGGTTCCGTTTACTTGGAATCGGGCGCGAAGCCTTCAGTATTTATCCGCTACTACGATGCGAACAAAACGATGCTGACGCAAAGCTCGGTCAGCGCCGGAACTCTCGGCCAATGGACGGACTTCGCTTTAACCAAGGCGGCACCGGCATCGGCCGTGTACGCGGCTGTCCTGCTGTATGCCGATACCGCCGGGATCCGGCTCGTTTATTTCGACGATATCGGCTTGACCGGTCCGTCGTCCGCCGGTTTGCCGCTGCCGAATCCCGGCTTCGAGCTGTTATCGGACGCCGCGTCGGATACGCTCGTCCAATATGTGAAGAAATCAACGGGAGCAATGCTTCCGATTATGACGGAAGCCGGCTTGAACAGTCAAGGTCAAGCTTACCAAGGGTTTACGAAGCTGTATGTCGGCACGCAGGGGGCAGGCAATCCCGATATGACCCAAAGCTTCGCCGGGATGGACGGACAAGGATTTGTGATCTGTCCCCATAAAGACACCATTACGATCATCGGTCCGACCAAAGACGGGACGCTGAACGGGGTGTTCGAATTCCTCGAACGGTACGTCGGCGTGCGATGGCTTATGCCGGGACCGAACGGAGAAGATGTTCCGCAATCGGCCGATTTGTCCGTTCCCCCGGGCAACGTCCGGGAGCAGCCCGTCTTCGCGAACCGCGTCATCTCCCCGGCATGGGGGGACCCCGCGACGCCGGGAAGGACGCAGGCGATCAACGAATGGGCGCAGCGCAACAAGCTGCAAGGCTTTCATAACCAGCCTTTCGAATACAAGGAAAACTTGCATCAATTGTTCCCCGCTGAGACGTACGGGACGATGCATCCGGAATTTTATCCGAACGGGGTGCCGCCCGCACCGGGGGTCCGCTCCGGCTGGCAGCCGTGCTTCTCCGTTCCCGGAACGGTCGATGCCGCCGTATACGGTATCCTTCAATATTTCAAGGCCAACCCGGATAAACACTCTTACTCGCTTGGCGTTAACGATACCGGCGGGTTTTGCGAGGCGAATCCGTCCCATCCGAGCTATCCGAACGCGACGAACTCGATGGGTTATGTAAACATGTCGAATATTTACTACGATTGGGTGAACAAGGTCGCGGAAAGGGTGCTTCAAGTATATCCGGACAAATGGTTCGGGCTGCTCGCTTACCGCGAGGTGAACGATCCTCCTTCGTTCGCGCTGAATACCCGCGTTGTTCCGTTCCTCACGAAGGACCGGATGGCTTGGGTCGACGAAGGCGTGGAGGCCGACGAGCATGCCCGGACGGAGGCGTGGAACCCCGTTGCTTCCCAAATCGGCTGGTACGATTATATGTACGGCTCGCTGTATTTGCTGCCGCGCATCTATGTCGGGCAAACGATCGAGAACTGGCAGTACGCCGCCGATCACCATGTCGTCGGTACGTACACGGAAATGTACCCGACAGCCGGCGACGGGCCGAAGGCATGGCTTATGGCCAAGCTGCTGTGGAACCCGGACCGGAATCCGCAAGCGCAGCTTGACGACTGGTACATTCGGGCCGTAGGACCGCTTGCCGCCCCCGATCTGAAAGCTTATTTCGGCTTTTGGGAAAATTTCTGGACTGAGCGCGCGAAAGGAACCGCATGGTTCGAGAAGCGCAAATCGAACATTTATTTCGATTTCTTGAACCATTCGTATTTGAATATGTTGACCGAGCAAGATTTGCACAATGCGAGAACGCTGATGGATTCCGTCGTCGCCAAAGCCGGAACGGCGCCGCAGCAGGCCAGGGCGCAAATATTCCGTCAAGCGTTCGACTACTACGAGCTGACAGCCCGAAGCTTCCCGCGCAAAGGGGAGCCGATCGCGAGCGAAGCCGATGCGCTGGATATCGTGAACAGCCTCCCGAATTCGATTCCTGAGCGGCTGCAGCTTGCGGCAGACCGCATCAACCTGATTAGCGCCTTCGAGAGCGAGCCGGCGCTGCGGATGATCTCGAAGCCCGCAGCGGTATGGTCCGGCTGGAACGGATTCGAGTTTGCCGCGCTTGCCGACTACATGGCTGCAAACGAGCCGGGCGGAGGTACAGTAACGAATGCGGTGTATGCGCTCGCAAACGGCGCCGCGGCTTCCCGCGAGCGGGATTACGCGAAGCTGCTGTTGAAAGCGAGAGCCGGAACGGCAGGCTCGTTGACGGCCAATCCGTCCTTCGAATCCGGAACCGGAACGACAGCTGCGTCATGGCAGCGGTGGATCGACGCGACGGGCACGGTGGAGCGGGTGACGGGGACTTACGCCCATAGCGGCACGGCGAGCTTGAAAGTAGCCGGCCTGATCGCGGGAGCGAAACGGGGCGGCGCGATCCAATCGTTCACGGCGCATTCCGGACTTACCGCGGCTTCGGTATACTACTATTCACCGGCAGGAACCGCAACGGGTAACATACAGTTGTATTTGTACCCGAGAGATTCGTCGGGAAAACGGTTGGCTACGTATCAGACGATTCGGGTCGATTTGGCCGACACGGCCGGTCAATGGTCGAATATCGGACTGCTTGAGAATATCCCTTCCGCCATCAACGGCAAGCAGGTGGCGGACGTCCAACTTGTAATCGCCGTCGACGAATGCGACGAAATTTATTTGGACGATGCGGCCGTATACCAGCAATAAGGAGGATGCTTCCAGATGACGAACCGCAAAGTGGCGGTTGTGACAATCGATTCGAGCGACTTGCTCGATTTTCTGCAGCAGCATGCGGAAGTAACCATATTGCGTCCGGAGGAAGCTTCCTCGGTCGATCTTGGCCCATACGAAGCAATCGCGCTGCTTGGCGGCGTTTCGGACAAACCGATGCTGCTGCCGGCCGCATCGAGGAATGCGGTGGAAGCCCAAATCAAGGCGGGGAAAAGGGTATTCGCCGAGTATGTAAGCAGTATCGGACACGTCTATACCGCTCAGCCGGAGAGCACCCGGTTCGAACGGCTTGCCGTCTGCCCGGGCGGCGTTATCGAAGGGCTTGCAGAAGGCGTGCTGATCGACGCTCAAAGCAACATGCGGATCAAGCCGTACGCGGTTTCGTACAATCACGAAATGCCGATCCTGCAGTTCGTGAAAGTGCACGCCCACGACCGGGTGAGAATGGCGCCGGAGCTGCTGCGGGAAATAGGCGACCGGGCACTCTGGTTCGACCGGCCCGGCAATCTGCTTCTGTGCTCGTTCCGGTTGGCCAATTTCGCTCGCGCCCGATTCGCTCCGAAAGAGGAGGCGGGCAAGCTCGTCGCCTATATCGCCGGATGGCTGCTCGGGAAGAAAGCCGATCCGAGCATGATCGAGTTTGTCTACACGACGGGCTGCGCCGATCCGGAGCTGCCTTTTCTTGATAGGGTACTCCAGAGCGCATCACGGGCTCTGTGCTGGTTCGAACGATCCGGTGTCTTATACGACGAGGGAGTAAGCGGAGCCCTCGAAGGACCCGGCACGGAGGTGTATCCAGACGGCACTCAGCGGATGAGCGCGGTTCACCGGGTAGATTGCATCGGGGAAATCTCGCTCCCCTATTTGCTCGATTATTTGGCGTCGGGGAGCAGGAAGTCTCTCCGGGTAGCCGATAACCTGCAGAAGCACATTTTCGACCAATATCAATGCAAGGAAACCGATGTCCCGTGGCACGGGATGATTCGCTGGACGGAGGAGGCATGGGGCGTTTGTTACCAAGATGACGTCGCACGCGCCATAATCCCGCAGCTGTTGAAATGTCTGTATATGAACACCCGCGAACATTTGGATGATATCGTGGCCGCGCTTCGCTTTCTAATCCGGACAACGGGAACCGACGGAACGCGCGTATTCCGCACCGTAAACGCCAAGCTTGACGACGAGATGATGGAACGGCTGCGGACGAGTCCGGGCAACTTGCCGAGCGCGCACTACAATGCGTATTATTACGCCGCATTGCTGCTGGCGTACAAGCTTACGGGGATCGGCGAATTCCGGGATACGGCGGTAGGGGGATTGACGACGCTCATGTCCGCTTACCCGGACACGAAACGCGAGCAGAGCCAGACGCAGGAGTGCTGCCGGCTCGTTCTGCCGCTGGGGTGGCTGTATTGGGTGACGGGTGATAAGCATCACAAAAAGTGGCTGTATCAAGTCGTCGACGATCTGCAATCGTTCCGCCATTCTTCCGGAGGCTACCTGGAGTGGGACGAAGGATACCGGGCGGCGATGCGCCATACGGCCGGCACCGGGGAAAGCTCGCTTCTGGCGAGCAACGGGGACCCTGTCGTAGACTTGCTTTATTCGAACAACTGGCTGCCCGCCGCTTTTATCCAATGTTATTTCGTGACGGGGGATTCGATGTTCAAGCAATTATGGGAGGATTCGGCGGCCTTCCTGATGTCCGCGCAAATTGTCAGCTCCGATCCGCTTATTGACGGTGCATGGGCGAGGGCGTATGATGCGAAGAAGAGGGAAGTGTTCGGCTCGCCGGCCGACGTCGGCTGGGGACCGTGGGCCATAGAGTCCGGCTGGACGGTGGCGGAGATCGCCGCAGGCCTTATGATGGGCTTGCTCGAAGAGCGGCTCCTTCCTTACTATCGGTCAACCGCCAAGGAATGAGAGGGTACATATGAAACTTGCTTGTTTCGGAGACAGCATTACCGCGGGTCAATATTTGTCCGATGCGGACACTTACGCGCGCAAGCTGGCCGACCGCTTCCAATGCGAAGTCATCAACGCCGGGGTTCCCGGCAATACGACCGGCCAAGGCTTGGCCCGCTTCGAGCGGGATGTGCTTGGGCACCGCCCCGAACTCTGCGTCATTGCGTTCGGCATGAACGACCATGTGAACAAGGAGCCGGGAGTAGCGAAAACGCCGATAGCCGACTTCCGCGCCAATCTGACGCAAATCATCGACCGGCTCCGCTCCGAGAACATTATACCGGTGCTATGCACGGCCAATCCGATTATCGAAGGCGATGCCGACAGTTATTACTATCACAGACATCCAAAAGAATGGTATCGGAATCCGGATGGGGCTCAGGCGTGGATCGATCTGTACAACGAAGAAATCCGTGCGCTTGCCGGGTCTCTCGGTGTCACGCTGGCCGATGTGGCGCTCAAGTGGCGTCAATATACGGAACAGGGCGGGCAGCTGAGCGATTTGCTGCGGACGGTCGAGAACAGCGGTACCGACGATGGCGTCCATCCGACGGCTGCCGGACAAGATTTGTTTGCCTCCTGCATCGGCGATGCGCTGGAGCCGCTGATCCGGATTTGACCGAATCCGTCATTGCGATGACCGACCCGATCATGATACGATGAAAGTGCCATAAGCAATTAAGGCACCAAATCGAGGCGTAAGGAGATTCGACGATGACGATGAAGCCTGGCGGCGCCGGGATGAGCCGGATCATTCCGATTTTGCGCATGTTCGATGAAGGCAAGACGAAGGAGTTTTACATCGATTTTCTGGAGTTCGGCATCGATTGGGAGCACCGATTCGACGATGACGCTCCGCTCTATATGCAGGTTTCTTCCGGACCATGCGCGCTCCATCTGTCGGAGCATTTCGGAGACGGGAGTCCCGGCGCGGCGATTCGGATCGAGATGGCCGATATCGAGTCGTTCCACGCCAAGCTGCTGGCCAAGGGCTACAAGCACGCGCGGCCCGGGCTGGAGAAAACCCCGTGGAGCACGGCCGAATGCACGATTCAAGACCCTGCGGGCAACAAGATCATTTTCTACGAAAATTTGTAATCGACAAAAAGTAAGGACATCGACCGTCTCCCGGCCGATGTCCCTTTTTTCTATACGACGGTTATGGCTGTACATTGATGAAAGGCGTTGCGCCACCCGTAACGTTCGGCAGCTTCCCGTCCCACTTCTCGATCGCTTTCAGCTGCGCTTCGATTTGCCGCAGCGAGATCAGCTCCTGCGTCACTTCCTGCTTCTGCAGACGGAGCGCCTCGGCTTGCGCCTGCGCGCGGGTAATTTCCTGCTCCTTCTCGATTTTGATTCTCTCGAGATCGAGCTTCGACTTGAGCGCCTGCTGCTCGGCGATTTGCTTCTGCTCGATGGCGCGGTCGAATTCCTCGGAGAACTTGAACTCCGTAATGTTGATATCGTCGAGAATCATATTGTACAGGCTAAGCTTGGCGGCCAGCACTTCTTTCACTTTGGCGCTGACTTCGGAACGTTTGGAGATGAGATCTTCGGCCGTATACTGGGCGGTAACCGCCTTGAGCGATTCCCCGATTGCCGGATCGACGATCCGCGCCCGGTATTCCATCCCTACGTTTTGATACAAATTGTTGATGGTCGCCCCGTCCAAATGATAGTTCACGGCCAGTGTCGTAGTGACGGTCTGCAAATCGCGGCTCGCGGAAACTTGGTTGGACTCGGCTTTCTGTACTCGCACTTCGATCGGAATGACCGTCTGGATGAACGGCATTTTGAAATGCATGCCTTCCGTAAGCACTTTCGGCTGAACCGCGCCCAATTGAAGAATGACGCCGCGGTGTCCGGCCTGCACGATCGTAAACGATTGAAAAGCGAGAAGTGCGACTACGATCACGATAACGAGTGCGGAAATTCCTCTGGACATGGCTTTCGGATTGGGGGGGCGGACTACTCTCGGTTCGGACATGATCAGACTCCCTTCTAAATAGCTCGCATCTGTATGTTTTTTTACGGAGCAGCCGTGAAAAAGTTTCAAGAAGAGCGGCCCGGATTTCGGCCCGGTTTCGGCAAAACGGCAAAAAGCCCGGCGGCTAGGGCCGGGCGTTCCGCTTGATCCGAAACGGTCACTTTAGAATGGCGTCGATCCGATTCAACTCGTCGGAGGTGAATTGCAGGTTGTTCAAAGCCGCCACGTTTTCTTCGATCTGCGAAACCCGGCTTGCTCCGATAAGCGCGGACGTTACCCGTCCACCCCGCAATACCCAGGCGAGCGACATTTGTGCGAGCGATTGTCCGCGTTCGGCGGCGAGGTCGTTCAGAGCGCGGATTTTGTTCAGCTTCTCTTCCGTCACGTCCTTCGACTTCAGGAAGCCGGACGGCTTGGCAGCCCGGGAATCTTCGGGAATTCCCGCTATGTATCGGTTGGTCAACAGCCCCTGCGCGAGCGGACAGAACGCGATCGAGCCCGCCCCGACTTCGTCCAGCACGTCCTGTAGTCCGCCTTCGATCCAGCGGTTCAGCATGGAGTAGGACGGCTGATGGATGAGCAGCGGCGTACCGAGCTGCTTCAGAATGGCGGCAGCCTGAGCTGTTTGTTCCGCGGTGTAGGAGGAGATGCCCGCGTACAGCGCTTTGCCTTGACGGACGGCTTGATCGAGCGCCATCATCGTTTCCTCGAGCGGCGTTTCCGGGTCCGGCCGGTGCGAGTAGAAAATGTCGACATAGTCGACGCCCATCCGCTTCAGACTCTGATCGAGGCTGGAGAGCACATATTTGCGGGAGCCCCACTCGCCGTAGGGACCGGGCCACATGTAATAGCCCGCTTTGGTCGAGATGACCAGCTCGTCGCGGTAGCCGGCAAAGTCGGTTTTCAAGATGCGGCCGAAATTTTCTTCCGCGCTTCCCGGCGGCGGTCCGTAGTTGTTGGCCAAATCGAAATGGGTGATGCCGAGATCGAACGAGCGGCGCAGCATCGCCCGCATGTTCTCCAATGCGTCGACGCCGCCGAAGTTATGCCACAAGCCGAGAGAGATGGCCGGCAGCTTCAGGCCGGATTTGCCGCACCGATTGTACTTCATCGTCGCATAGCGGCTATCGAAAGGGGTATACGTCATGACGGTTTCACGCTCCTTCTTCTTTTCCTCCCCATCATAACGCCTTGTCCCCGTTGCCGCAATTTTTTTCTCCACTACCGCATTTCCATACCGGTGTTGCGCAGCCTGACATCGTAGTCAACCCGGATGTCCGCTTCGGGATACTGCTTCTCCCAATTCATCTTTTTCCACATGGCCGGATGCCGGGCTTTGATGTGGCTGCCGATGCCGAAGGCGTCGCTTTTGTACTCGTGCTGCAATTTGCCGATGAGCTTGGCCGTGTTGTCTTCCAAATACCGGGCCGCGTCATCTTCCATTTGTTTAATCGTTTGCGAATCCATCAAATCCGCGTCGAACGTTTTCTCCAGCAAATTGCTTTCGATTTTCACGACGATTCGTACGATAGCTTTGTCGCCTTGAAACGAAACCTTCATCTTGGAGCTGACGAATTCGGTGTTGATCGTCGCCAAATGCCCGGGATTATCCCGGTACTGAAACACGATGTTGCCGCCGTCCTTTTTCTCGCGGATGCGCATCACCCGCCAAGTATCCCGTTCGCTCAGCCTGCCGACCATCCGGTCGCCGCGGAACAAGGCGACTCCGCTCCATTTGATGTCGTCTTTGTTGACTTCGACGTAGTTCAAGTACGGATCTCTGGACCGGGACGACAAATCGATGAAAAAACTGCCCAGATTGATGTCCGGAATACGGCCGCTTTTGGCTCCGTTCTCGATCAGCGTCATGATATAGACGGTCGGGATTTGTTCGAGTATCGGCTTGGCTGTCAACAGCTCGCGGCCTTCGCCCTTCACGACGATCGGCCATAGGAGGCGGCGTATTTCCGGATCGCGGCGGAACGGATCGAGAATATGGTTCAATCCGGCTTTGGCCGCATCTTCCCCGATCGCGATAATGCGCGTATGTCCATAAAAAAGCTCTTGATTCAACCGTTTCTGCAAGTTTTGAAACGCGTCGACGACCGTTCTTCCGGTAGCGGACATCACTTGAACCGAATCCTTACCTCCGCCGCCACCGCCGCCGCCGCCGGCCCCTGAACCGGCGATCCGGATCGGAATCGGAATTTGGACCGTCAGCAGGATCATGTCCGGATGCTCCTTGGACTTGTCGATTGCGATCGCTACGACGGATGTCCGTTCTTCGATTTCTCTGCGATCCCAGCAGCCGGTCAATAATAGAGGGAGGAGGCACAAGGGAAGAGCGAGACGAGTCATGAGCCGGAGATGTTTGATCATGTTAGGACTTCCCTGCCTTTCTGCCTCTCTTTGTCTTTTGGCCCACACCCCGGATGTAAGAAAGGATCAGCAGGACGATGGGAACGATGAAGGCGAGGAAGATCCCGGCATAGCCGCCCCACTTCTTGTACTCCAACAGCTTCTGCATGTTGGGCGGCATTAAGGAGAGCCAATAAAATGCGGGCAGCAAAATAACGGCGACCCACCGGTGGCTGCGCAGCTTGAATGTTTCGCGGACTACCACCGCGGTCGCGTAATACATATTGCCGACGGACGTAAATACGGACGCCACCCATACTCCGAGAAACGCCGATTCCAGCCGCTCCAGGATCAATCCGGGAACTTCCGTCGTTTTGATAAGCTCCAGGGTGGGCCAGGCAAGCAGCCGCATCTCGTCTACCCCGAACACAGATATGCCGGATATGACGATCAGAACGTAGATGAACCCGGGAATGGCGATGCCGATCATACTGCTGGACATTCGCTTCTTGCCCTGCTCCGTATAGGCGAGAAACATCGTCATCACCTCGAACCCGAGATACGAGCCGGCTGTGAGGACGATCGCTTTGAGCATACTTGTCCAATTCCCGGTGAACAATGGCAAAATATTGTCCAGCCGCGCGCTTTGAAGCGAGGACAACGCGATGACAAGCACCGGGATGACGATGATAGGCAGCAATATTTCGTTTACCCGGGCCAGCACTTCCTCGTCGTACATGACGAATATGAAGGCGGTGATCAGCATGGTGGAGATGATTACCTCGAGCGGCGTTTTGGTTAATACCGTCGTAATGACGACCTCTCCGAATGTGCGCGCGACAAGGGCGGTCGAGATGGCCCAGAACGCGAAATAGGCAACGAATAAGGGAAAGCCGACTATTCGACCCACAAGTGGGTGCTTCGCCGGACACAATATGCGGGCCGTGTACTCCACAATCGTTTGCCCGGCGTACCGATTGGACAGCTTGACGATAACCGCCATCGCCAGCATGGCGAGCAATGCTCCGCCGATCGCCGCAAGCCATGCGCTCTCTCCGGCCGCTTCCGCCGTCTCCCTAGGCAGGGTCAGTACGCCGACACCGATCAAGGTGCTGGCGATTAAGGCACCCGATTGCCGGATGCTGATCGGATATGCTTTATTCGTCCCTCCCGCCGAGGGCGCTTGCGGAGCTTGCTTCGCGCTGCTGCCTGTTGTTTGATCCATGTTGTCCGCCCTCCGTTCGTCCGGTCCCGGTTTTGTCGCGCCGCTTGTCTAACGGTTTGAAAAAGCTCGGCCGCTTCTTCATCCACTGAAACGGCGCCCGGATGAAAGCGTCCTTGAAATCTCCGAACCGGCTCGGCGTGAGCGGCGACAAATACGGGACTCCGAAAGATTTCAACGAGCACAAATGCATTATGATCAGGATAAGCAGCAGCATGATGCCGTACAGCCCGAACATCGCCGCCGCGGCCATCATCGGAAATCGAAGCATGCGCAGGGCGATTGCCGCGCTGTAGCTCGGGGCCGCGAACGAGCCGATCGTCGTCAGGGCGACGATAATAACCATGATCGGGCTGACGATGCCGGCTTGGACGGCGGCCTGTCCGACGACGAGAGCGCCTACGATGCCGATCGTCGGACCGATCGGGCCCGGGAGCCGGACGCTGGCTTCCCGCAAAATTTCCATCGTCACTTCCATCAGAAACGCCTCGACGATGGACGGGAACGGTACGGTCGATCGCCCCGCGGCCATGGCGATGACGAGCCGGGACGGAATCATCTCCGGATGGAAGGAGCTGAAGGCGATGTACAGCGACGGCAGCAGCAGCGCCATCACCATGCTGATGACGCGGATCAGCCGGATTAAGGTGCCGATCAGAAACCGCTCGTAGTAGTCTTCCGGACTATGGTAAAACTGCGAGAATACGGCGGGCGCGATCAACACGAACGGCGTTCCGTCGCAGATGATGATCACTTTGCCTTCCAGCAGGTTCGCCGTCGCCTTGTCCGGCCGCTCCGTATTTTGAATAAGCGGGAACGGCGTCCAGTGGCTGTCCTCGATATATTGCTCCAAATACCCACTCTCCAGAGCCGCATCGATATCGATCGCTTGGATGCGCCGGATGACTTCCTCGACAATTTGCGGATTCGTAACTCCCTCCAAATAAACGACGGAAATATCGGTATTGGATCGGCGCCCGACCGTCAAGTTGCGGATGCGCAGGTTCGGATCTTTCAGTCTTCGGCGAATTTGCGCCGTGTTGACGCATATCGTCTCGGTAAAGCCGTCGCGCGGGCCGCGAACGACCGATTCGGTACGCGGCTCGTCGATACCCCGCCTTTCCCAGCCCTTCGTATTGAGCAGAATGGCGGTATTGACGCCATCCAGCAGCAGCGCGGAGTCACCGGCCAAAGCGGTGCGGATTACCTGGTTCAGCTTGTCCGACTTGGATTGCTCCCCGACCGGAATGCCGGTTTTCTCCAGCCACTCGTTAACCGGCATAGACTCGATGTCATGGTCGGGTAAACTATACGCCGACATGAGCGGCGCGATAATATTTTCGTTGATTGTCTCGGTATCGCCGAGCCCGTCGAAATATAGAATGGCCGCTTTCAGGTTATGCTTCGCCACAATGAACCGGCGAACGACCAAATCTCCGCTATCCCCGAACGTCGACCGGACAGCCTCGAGATTCGTCTCCAAATCCCCGGTTAACGGGAAATCGTTCAAGGCGGACACTTTGTTTTCGTAACGGCGGTCGAGCTCCGCCTGGAATCGTATCGAACGGCGCTGCATCAAGTTGGAAAGCGCAATCGGTTTGCGATAATTGGAGCCCATGCCGCAATTCACCTCGTCGTCTTAGGTTTCCCAATGCAGGAAAATTATACGACTGAACTAAGAAAGGGATAGACTCCGGGAACGCGGACCCGGGTCTATCCCTTATGATCATTTATTGCGGCAACGCGGGCAGCAGCTTAGTCAGAAGAGCGTTTCCGTTCTTTGCCACTTTCACCTCCGCATATTTGGCCGTACGTTCCGTTTCCAGTCCCGTTCCTTCCTGGACGAAATAAGTTTCGATGCCGTATTCGATCCGGTCCCATCTCCATTTGCCGTTGATGACCGCCTCGTCAGGCAAAAGCTCATACTCTTTCGAGTACAGCCGTTTGAATTCGTAGACGCCCGAAGGAGAACGGGCTAGAACTACCGCTACCTTCGTCCCGACCTTCAACGATTCGGGCGCAAGCGATGCCGGCGGTTCGGAAACGGCATACCGGAGCTCGACGTAATCTCCCTGCAATAACGAACGCGGGTCGCGCGGCAGCAATTCGAGATAAACGGTCGCGCCGTTCGCGAGAATCGTTTCGCTTCGGCCGATTTGGACGGACATCACAAGCAGCTCGGCCAATACGGTTGCCGTGATCCAAATGATACTCAGGCGAGGGCGTACCCGTACGGCTTGCTTCGTGTCGTTCTTCATCAGCTTCCGTTCCAGCAAATAGGTCATAGCGAGGACGATCGCTCCGATAAGAGCCAAGCTCCATGACTTGTGCAGCAGCTTCCAGGCGGTATCGTAATATTTCCACAGGACGAAGAGCGCCCAGAAACCGAACCCGACTTTGTACGCCCAGCCTTCCCGCTTGCGATAGGCCCATACGATGCAGGCGGACAGCGTAATGAAATAGATCCCGTCGTATGCATAATGGCCCGCCGCAAAGGTGAGGAACAGAAATACGGTCAGGAACGCGTAATAGCCGCAATGCCGTATGGCTTGACGCATCTGCAGGTCCTTCACGGCAAGATGCAGCAAGTAAACGGCGGGCATCGCGACCGTCAGCACTGTCAGTGCCGCAGTATGATTCTCCATTACGGCTCCGAGCCACAGCTCCGCGATGATGGCCCCCGCCGTGAACCAGATCGCCCGCTCTGCCAAGCCAGAGCCGAAGAGGAATGCTGCCACGGTAACAGCCAAGTAGACGAGCAGCAGCATCGTATAGTCGGCCGCGATCGCCGTGCCGACCCCGGTGCATAGACCGATCGCGAGCAGCGTATAGCGGAAAACCGGATTCAGTTTGCGCGCCGCCGTCATTCCGATCGTCACGATCAGGCCGAATCCGCTCAGTGTGTATTCGGGGTTTTCGAATCCGAGCACGAGCAGGACGAAACCGATCAAAGTGACGGTGCCGATAATAGTCCCGATGGCGATGACGGATACCGTAAGCGCTCTGACTACCATGGCGCGGGCCGGGGCTCCTCGCTCCTCGTCCTTATTCCCGGCATCGGCATCGGCCGGGCCGACCGAAGGCCCGAGAGACTTGACATATTGGATCCATTTCGCTCCGCCCCAGATGAATAAGGCGACGAACAAAAGCGCGGTGACGAAAAACGATTCATCGAAGTAACGGAACAGCAGCTCCACATATTTCATGACGAGAAACGCCGATACGAGCAGGCCGTTCCACAGCAAATAAGTTTGATTGGCGGAGCGGATGAACGTATAAGTAAACCATGCGATCAGCAGGACTACGGCCGCGTTGAAAATCCAGAACGTCTTCTCGAAAGCAAGCGAGTTCGATAAAACGATTCCTGTCCCGATCAGCATCGAGTAGGAAAGGAACTTAAGCAGCGGGGAATGGAGCCTTCCCGTTGCCGTCCATACGTACACGAGCCCGTTTATCGCCGCCAGCACGGACAGAATACCGACGATCGTCCCTTCTTCATAATCGGAGAAGCCGACGGTCGGAAAAAAGTACAGCCAGTAGGCCAAATGCGCAAGCACATAAGCAAGCGCGTAAAAAGGCTGCCAGCGAATTTGCAGGGCGAAAGCCGATGCCGCCACGAACCAGACCGCGAACAACGTGTAGCTGTCGGCGTGGGAATTGTACGTTTGCCCGACGACTGCGAGTCCGATTCCGAATGCGATGCAGCATGACAAAAGCGAGAGCTTGCTTAAAAACTGCCGGTTCGGGCGTACCCGCAAGAAGGCGTACAAGCCATATAAGGCGACGACGAGCAGCAGCATGGGCGACAGCTTCTGCCACCGTTCCAGGACGCCCCAGTTGGATGCAAAAAAATAGACGAGGGAAGCAAGCAGCGAGCTGCTGGCGAGCGTATATCCCGCATTGAAACCAAGCCTTTTCGTTTTCATGGGCCCCTCCTGCGAAACCTGACCGTGTAGGAAATCAGGCTCTTCTATTCCTTATTGTACGGCTTCGGCCGGTTGAACCAAAGTACTAACTTTTTATAGTACCAGGTCATAACACAAAATAAGCAGTCCGCCTAAATCAAGGCAGGCTGCTTATTTCGTTGAACGCGTCGAAGCGCCTTATCGGATTATCGGTCCAGCCAGCCTCTGACGGCGCCGATCAGCGCCTCCTTCGAGCGGTAACCGACCGTTTTGTTGACAGGCTCGCCTCCGCGGAACAGAACGAACGTCGGAAGGCCCATAATGCCGAGCCGCCCCGCCAAAGCGGGATTGTCGTCCACATTCATTTTCGCCACGGCCACGCGGTCCCCGAGCTCTTGCTCCAATTGCGCCATTGCCGGTTCGGCCGCTCTGCACGGTCCGCAGTACGGGCTGCCGAAGCTGACGAGAACGGCTTCCCGTTCGCTTACGATTTGCGGCCAATTGTCATCCGTCATCGTTATCGCTGCCATAAGACAGTTCTCCCTTCGATCGTTCCGGCGCCGGTTGTCCCTGTTCCTCCATAATCGCCCGGACACGCTCTTCCAAATTCGATTTGATCCGGCAAAGCAGCCGGATTTGATCGTCCAGATCGGCGATTTTCGTCTCATAGACGGGCAGGACTTCCCGGCAGAACGATTCTTTATTTTGCAGCACGCAATGTAAAAAACCGGCGATTTGTTCGGTCGAGAATCCGAGGTTCAAATAAAACCGGATCGTCTCCACCTGCTCGACCGCATAAGGGCTGTACTCCCGATACCCGTTGCCGGTGCGCATTGGGGACAGCAGCCTCTGCTGCTCGTAGTACCGCAGTGAGCGCAAGCTCGCTCCGGTTCGGCGGGACAGCTCTCCGATTTTCATCCGCGACGCCTCCATCTATCGATTCGTATTCTGCATACCGCTGCAATTCCACTATAAACCTTCACATTGATGTCAAGGTCAATACTTTTTTTAAATGATGCAATAACTTTTATTGTAGCGGATGACGTCTCGGCTGTGTAGTCGGCAGGAGATTTCAGTTTCTTGACGGGAGGCGGAAGCGGATATATAATCAGGGTATCTTTGTACCGGGAGAGATTTTGATGTCGGTGAATGTTCTTAACTAACAAATTCCATAGCGAGGCTAGTCAAGGTTAGGCGGTAAATGGCCCGAAAGGGATGTTTATTTCGTTATGCCTGCCGCCGGTCTCCGAATTTGAGTTAAGAACAGCGGATATCATACCAAAGCCCGGAAACCTTGTTTCCATGCGCCGAAATCCGTGCTGTCTTCAGCACGTTTTTTGTTTTTCGGCATACGTGGAAAAAGGAATAAGGAAGGCAAGGAATGAGACTTTTGCTCATTCTTTGCCTTCCTTTTTTTGTTTGTCACCCCCTAATAGAAGGAGCGATCGAAAGATGAATGAACGCAATATGCAACTGCTGGAGTACGGGAAAGTGAAACAAAAGGTGGAAGAGTACGCGGTGTCGTACTTGGGGAAGCGGCATGTCGACAATATGCTGCCGATGACGGTGCTGAAGACGGCGAAGAATGCGCTCGACGAGACCGCGGAGGCGCTTGTCATTCTGAATAACGGAGCGAGTGTACCGATCCCTTCGCTCGGCGGGATCGAGACGGTTCTTCAGCTATCGGGGACCGGGTATGTGTTCGACGAGCGGGATTTTGCCAACATCCGCCTTTTTCTGCAAGGCTGCGGGCAGCTTGCCGCATACATGGCTTCGAAGACGGCGCTCGCCCCTCGAATAGCCGCTTATGCCGATTCGCTGCATGAGCTGACGACCTTGAAGCGGGAAATCGACCGATGCATCCGGAACGGACAGGTGGATGACGGAGCGAGCCGGGAGTTGACCAAGGCGCGCAGAAAAATCGCCGCGATCGCCGAGAAAATCAAGACGCGGATGGATGCACTCATGAGCAGGCACCGCTCGATCATGCAGGAAAATTTGTACAGCATGCGCTCCGGACGATATGTGCTGCCGATCAAGAAGGAGCACAGGAAGCTCGTCGGCGGAAGCGTGCTGGATGAATCGTCCAGCGGCCAGACCGTGTACATCGAGCCGCAGGAAATCGCGCATTTGCAGCACGAGCTTGCCGAGCTGCGGGCCGAGGAGGTCAGGGAGGAGACGAAGGTGCTCGCCTACTTGACCGGACTCGTGGAGGA
The DNA here is from genome assembly GCF_005938385.1 of Paenibacillus mesophilus. GTDB lineage: Bacteria > Bacillota > Bacilli > Paenibacillales > NBRC-103111 > Paenibacillus_AB > Paenibacillus_AB mesophilus. Next base: position 96,314 of record NZ_VCRA01000001.1, on the reverse strand, counting down.
ATCCGATCATGAGCTGCGGATTAACGTCGAGACGATCGGGGTCTATGACTTCCTGTTCGCCAAAGCGAAATACGCGCTAGCCATCGGCGGACGGAACGTCGGTTTGAACGACCGAGGCTTCATCCGGCTGCGCGGCGGCAGACATCCGCTGCTTGGCCCGGGGACCGTGCCGCTCGATTTTACGATCGGCAAGTCGTATACTTCGTTAATCATTACCGGTCCGAATACCGGGGGCAAGACGATCGCTTTGAAAACGGTCGGACTGCTTACGCTGATGGCCCAATCCGGGATGCTCGTACCGGCCGGGGAGGGCAGCGAGCTCGCCGTCTTCGCGAACGTGGCCGCGGATATCGGTGACGGACAGAGCATCGAGCAGTCGCTCAGCACGTTCTCCGCCCATATCCGCAACATGGTCGACATCTTGAAGACAGCCGACCGGTCCACGCTCGTGCTGCTGGACGAGATGGCTTCCGGCACCGATCCGGGAGAAGGCGTCGGACTATCGATCGCCATATTGGAGGCGCTGCACCGGCGGGGGGCCACAGTGGTGGCGACGACCCACTTTAACGAGATCAAGCATTTCGCCGCGGAAACAGCGGGATTCCAGAACGCGCGCATGGAGTTCGATGCCGAGACGCTTCATCCGCTCTATCGGCTCCGTATCGGGGAAGCTGGGCAAAGCTACGCTTTTCACATCGCGAGTAAGCTGGGCATCCCGCCGGAAATTATTGCAAGGTCGCAGGAGTTGTCTTCCAGCCGCGGAATCGATAGAGCCGAGGCACGAGAGGTGCCTGTATCTTTGCCGGATGAAGATGAGGAGCCGGAGGAGCAGGTGAGTGAGCGGGAGGCGACGGGGCAGGCGGTGACGGAAGAGAACGGAGTCGGGTCGGAGGCGCCCGCGAGACAGTTCGAAGTCGGCGACAGCGTCCGCATCCCGTATTTGGGCACAACCGGTATTGTATACGAGACTGAGGACTGGCGCGGCAACGTCGGGGTGATGATCCGGAAGCAGAAATGCAAAATCAACAAAAAGCGGCTCGTCCTGCATATCGAGAAAAAAGAGCTGTACCCGGACAATTACGATTTCGACATCGTATTCGAAACGAAAGAAAACCGGAAAAAGAAAAAGCTGATGAGCCGCAAGCATGTGGAAGGCGTCATGATCACGAAGAAGCCGGAGGATTGAAAAGAGGCACACAATAAGAGGCCGGGAACGCCGCATCCCATGATGCAGCATTCCCGGCCTTCAGGCGCTCCCGATTAACGCAGCAGCTCGGCCGTCTTCTGGGCCCATTCCTCCACATAATGATCCGTCGCCCACTGAGCCATAATGACGGTTTCCTTCGACTTCAGCTTGATCGACAGCGCCGGCTCCCCGGACAATTGACTCGGGCTGCCAAATACGAGCAGCAGGCTGTCCGTGGCGACGACGGTCATATCTTTGCCGGGCGAGGAAAACGTGTCGTTCGCGTCCGGGAACCGGGTGCCGATGTCGGTCCATGTGCAGCAAGGCTCGTCATGATTGATGACCGATTTGGGAAGCTGTACGCCTACCTGCTTGTAATCGTACGCGAGCTCGCCCTTGCTCGTTCTCGAGGGGGCCGATTCGGCCGCCATCGCTACCCAGCGTCCTTGGCTGCGGGAGACGAACCACTCATCCGTCGTATACTCGCGGGCCGTAAGCTTCGTCTGCAGCACTTCGTTCAGCGTCACGGGATTGCGCTTCGCCGCCAAGTTCGGGATCGTCGTCGTCCATGCGCGGCTGCTCGAGCTGGAAGCGTTTCCGGCGATAACTTCGCTCGTATCTCCGATCGAAACGTATTCATTGGCCGCGAACAATATTTTCTCCGCGTGAATCAATTTCTCATTCGGATTATCTTTGAACAAGCCCGGCCCGACTTTCCTTCCTTCGGCGACCCGTTCGGTCGCGGGATGTGCGACGATAAACTGGTACCGGTCCGTTACCGTTTCATAATGAACCGGCTCGATTTTCCAAAAATCTCTTTTGTACGGCACGAGAATGCCGCTTCCTTGAGCGACGATAGCCGGGCGCTCCTTCCTCGGAGCAATGTACAAAGTCCGGTAGGACGGTTCTTTGTCGTCGGTTCGCAGGCCGATCAGCAGCCCGGAGGTGAAGGATTGCGACTGCAAGGCGGCATCGCCGATCGTGAGCGGCTCGATCACTTGCTGCAGCGTGACGACGTTTTCTTCCGGCAGAGCCGTCTTGGCGGAATCGTCCTCGAACAGGACAAAGGCAGCAAAGGCGGCTACCACTACGAAAACGGACAAGAGGGAGCCGGCCAAAGGAAACCACGACCGGGAACATTTCGTGTTCTCGTCGACGCGTTCTTCGATCCGCTTGCGCAATTCATTCGTAAACCCTTTGCGCCGCAATGGGGCGGATGACAGTTCGCGTTCCAGTTCGGCTTCGAAATCGGCGTCAATCCGTTTCATCGTTCCCGCGCTCCTTCGCCTTCAAGATGTTGAGCCTCGCATGGTGCAGCCTCGATTTGACCGTACCGACGCTGATGCCCAGCACGTCCGCAATCTCTTTCATCGACAACTGATGATGGGCAAATAAGATGAGGACTTCTCTATATTTAGGCGGAAGCTGCAGCACCTGCGTCCAAATGCCGCTCACCGTCAAATTTTCCAATGCTTCGTTCTCCGCGGAACGGTGTGAGCCGTGCGGCGAGATCATATCCATCAATGTGACTCTCCGCCAGAACGCCGATCGTTTGTAGTCGAGCGCCGTGTTGCGGGTTATCGTGAGCAGCCACGTCTTGACGGACGATTCTCCGCGGAACGATGTAAGTCTGCGGTATACTTTCAGAAAAACGTCCTGCGTAATGTCATCGGCCAAATCGGTTTTTCGGCAAATGCTGAACGCATAATTCCATACGTCGTCACCGTAGGCGGCCATCAGTTCGCGAAGAATCGCTTTCTGATCGGTCGTCTCGGCTATGTATCTCAAATAGTCGAATTTTTCGCTGGCGCCGGTTTCCACTTGTTTCACCTCTTTCATTAGACGGTGCCTCCCCTTCGCCGGTTCAAATCCGACCTCTTCCAATTTTAAACACTTTTCTTATTATAACAGGGGAGCGGCCGGGGCGCACCGGAAATTGTTGGTTCGGCTCGATTTATAGGTAATGATGGAGAAATCGTTTTGCCGCGTTAAAGCTTCCCCGCAGCCTATTGCATGAATCGCGCGAATCTTCTATAATCTCACTAATATCTGTAAGACGATGACGGAGAAAAGTATGCGGGAGAAGGCCGTGACAGGGACGGAGCGCCGATGGACTGAGAGCGCCCGATGGTACATTCCGCTGAAGTTCGCTCCCGAGTCGGGCCTTGAAAGACGGCGGACCCGAAATGAAAGTCCGCACGTCCGTGTAGAGACGCCCCGGCCGCACGCCGTTAATGTGCTTCAAGCGAGAACGACGAGCGGCTAGCCGGCAGCTGCCGTTTTTCTAATAAGGGTGGTACCGCGGTTCCCCGTCCCTTGAGGACGAGGGGCTTTTTTTGTTTTTCATCATCATCTCAAGGGGAGCGATTACGGATGAATAGGAATCGGCTGCATGAACTGAGAGGGCAATTGGATGAATTGAACGGGAAGCTGCTGGAGCTGCTGTCCGAGCGGGCGGCTATAGGGCAGCAAATCGGCGAGATCAAGCGGGAAGCGGGTTTGCCGCTGCACGACCCGGCGCGGGAGGGCGAGATGCTGGAGAGGCTCGCGGCCCAAAACGACGGACCTTTCGACGATGCCGCGATCAAGCATCTGTTCAAGGAAATTTTCAAGGCGACGCTGCAATTGCAGCAGCCCAAGCGCAAGCCGCTACTCGTCAGCCGCAAGAGCAAGGCGGAGGATACGGTGATCCGGATCAAAGGAACGGCGATCGGGGGAGGCGACTCGGTGCTCGTAGCGGGGCCGTGCTCGGTGGAAAGCGCGGAGCAGGTAAGAGAAGTCGCGGCCGCGCTGAAGCGGGTCGGCGTGCCCGTCATCCGTGGAGGAGCGTTCAAGCCGCGTACGTCGCCGTACGATTTCCAGGGGCTCGGCTTTGAAGGGCTTATGCTGTTGAAGGAAGCGGCGGATGAATACGGCTTGCTGACGATCAGCGAAATCGTCGATCCGAGGCATCTCGAGCGGGCTGCGGACTATGTCGATATTATCCAGATCGGCGCGCGCAACATGCACAATTTCGAGCTGCTGAAGGCGGTGGGCGAACTGCGCAAGCCGGTGCTGCTGAAGCGCGGACTGTCGGCGACGATGGACGAGTTCGTGCATGCGGCCGAATACATCGTATCCGGCGGCAACAGACAGGTCATGCTGATCGAACGGGGAATACGCACGTACGAGAAATGGACCCGCAACACGCTCGACATCTCGGCGGTGCCGTTATTGAAGCAGCAAACCCATTTGCCGGTGCTGGTCGACGTCAGCCATTCGACCGGTCGCAAAGAAATTATGGTGCCATGCGCCAAAGCGGCCCTCGCGGCGGGGGCCGACGGCATTATGGTGGAGGTTCACCCGAATCCGCCGATGGCGCTGTCCGATGCGGATCAGCAGCTGGATATCGGCGAGTTCGAGCAGTTCGTCCGGCAGGTGAAAGCGTCGGGGTTGTACCGGCAGGGCGTCCCGGTGTTGTGAGTGGGCCGCGTCACCAGGTAACGCGGTCTTTGGAGAAAAAGGCGGAGATCGCGTAGCTCGCCGCACCCAGCACGGCCGAATGCGTGTCCAGCGAGGCGAAACGGAACTGCGCCTGCTTCCGGTGGTACGGTAGCGAACGCGCGGCCGCGACCCGCTCGATCGGGTTGCGGATCCATTTCTCCGCCCGGGTCATCTGGTTGCCGATCAAAATCAACTCGGGGTTGAACGTGTTGAGAATGTTGGCGATCCCGACTCCCAAGCTTTCGCCGACGTCATGGAACAGCTTGACGGCTTCGGGGGCATCCTGCTGCGCCAGCTCGATCAGTTTGTCGAACTTCGCGATGCCGAGCGGCTTCGCTTTTTCCATTACGGCGCTCTCCGAGGCGTACTGCTCCCAGCAGCCTCTGTTGCCGCAGCGGCATTTTTTGCCGTTCGTCTCGATCGTCGTATGTCCGATTTCTCCGGAATAGCCGCTCGTGCCCTTCATGAGCTGCTTGCCGATGACGATGCCCGCCCCGATTCCGGTGCCGACGCTCAAGTAGACGATGTCGGACGCTTCCCGCCCCGCCCCGTACTGCAGCTCGCCCAATGCCCCGGCGTTCGCTTCGTTGTCGATCGTTACCGGAATGCCGAGCTTCTCCTGAAGCAGACGCTGCAGCTCGACGTGCTCCCATCCGAGATTCGGCGCGAGCAGGACGACGCCTTTATCGTCCACGATACCGGCTACGCCGATGCCCGCACCGATAATCCCGTAAGGAGTCGGGGGCGCTTGCGCCTTGAGGGAGTCGACGGCTTCGGCAAGAAGCTTCAGGACGCTGTCGGGTTCGCGGCTTTCCATATCAAGCTGAATCTCCCCGACGATTTGTCCGTCGAGATCGGTCAGCACCGCAAGAATATAGCGGACGCCAAGATCGATGCCGATCGCGTATCCGGCCGTCTTATGAAAGACGAGCATGACCGGCTTGCGTCCGCCGCTCGAACGGCCGAGGCCGATTTCGTAAACGAGCTTCTCGTCGATCAGTTCGTTAACGAGCGTGGAGACGGTCCCTTTATGAAGTCCCGTCATATCGGACAGCTGGGCCCGCGATAGCGGACTATGCTTGATGACCGTGTCCAGCACGATCGATTTGTTTATTTTTTTGACGAGATATTGGTCTCCGGTCGTCTGCAAGTGGGATCCTCCATTTGTATAACCGTTGCACTAAGGGGCTGTGGCTTCCCGCGATGCTGGGTACATAATAGTTCCTAATAGATACAGTTTATTTTACTTCGTTGGAAAGTTCAAGTTAAGAAGCGATGCAAAAGGAACTAAAAAAATTCAATCAACTTAGTTTAACCGATATACAAAGTTATCGGCTTTTGTTATGATGGAACCATCTTAACAACCATTTCATCACGGAGGGATTCCGCATGTCCTATTTTTCCAGCGTACCGAATATCGATTATGAAGGTGCGGCTTCGACGAATGCATTTGCCTTTAAGCATTACAACCCGGATGCAGTCGTCGCCGGCAAAACGATGCGGGAGCATTTGCGTTTCGCGGTGGCCTACTGGCACACGTTGACGGCTGGCGGCGCCGATCCTTTCGGGGCGGGCACCGCTGTGCGCAGCTGGGACCGTTTATCCGGGATGGATCTGGCCAAAGCGCGGGTCGAAGCCGCTTTCGAGCTGCTCGTCAAGCTGAAGGTGCCGTACTTCTGCTTCCATGACCGCGATATCGCGCCGGAAGGGGATACGCTGCGGGAAACGAACCGCAATCTCGACACGATCGTGGACATCATCAAAGAGCATATGAAGGCGACGGGCGTAAAACTGCTGTGGAACACCGCCAATATGTTTACGCATCCGAGGTTCGTTCACGGAGCCGGTACGACCAACAATGCGGATGTGTACGCTTATGCTGCGGCGCAGGTGAAGAAAGGTCTCGAAGTCGGCAAAGAGCTGGGCGCGGAAAATTACGTGTTCTGGGGCGGCCGCGAAGGCTACGAGACGCTGATCAACACGGACATGCGGCTGGAGCTGGACAATTTGGCGCGGCTGTACCGTATGGCGATCGAATACGCGGACGAGATCGGCTTCGACGCCCAGTTTCTGATCGAGCCGAAGCCGAAGGAGCCGACGAAGCACCAGTACGATTTCGACGCGGCGACAACGATTGCCTTTCTCCAGCATTACGGGTTGAAGGATCGGTTCAAGCTGAATTTGGAGGCGAACCACGCTACGCTCGCGGGGCATACGTTCGAGCATGAGCTCCGCGTCACCCGAATGCACGGCTTGCTCGGCTCGCTTGACGCGAATCAAGGGGATACGCTGCTCGGCTGGGATACCGACGAGTTCCCGACCGATCTGTATGCGACGACGCTGACGATGTACGAAGTGCTGCAGAACGGCGGAATCGGTCGCGGCGGCATTAACTTCGACGCGAAGGTGCGCCGCGGCTCGTTCGAGGCGGAGGATCTGTTCCACGCCCATATCGCAGGTATGGATGCCTATGCGAAAGGACTGAAGGTGGCGGCCAGGCTCATAGAGGACCGCGTCTTCGAGGATACGATTGCCCGCCGCTACGCCAGCTTCAAGGAAGGAATCGGTTTGGACATCGTGTCGGGGAAGGCGACTCTTGCCAGTCTGGAGCAGTACGCGATGCAGAACAATCCGATCCGCAACGCGTCGGGCCGTCAGGAGCAATTGAAAGCCATCTTCAATCAATATTTGCTGTCGGAATGAACAAAAGAGAACGAAGGAGCTGCCGCCCATGAACTATGTGATCGGAGTCGATTTGGGCACAAGCGCCGTGAAAGCGCTGCTCATCGACCGGGAAGGCCGCGTCTGCGGCGAAGCGTCCGAGGCTTACCCGCTCATTCAGGAGAAGCCCGGCTACAATGAACAGGATCCCGAGCTGTGGGTAAAAGCGACAATTGTGTCTCTGCGCCGGCTCATACGGGATTCGGGTGTAAACGGCTCCGATGTAGAAGGCTTGAGCTTCTCCGGACAAATGCACGGGCTCGTACTGCTGGATGAGGAACATCAAGTGCTTCGAAACGCGATATTATGGAACGATACGCGTACGACCGAGCAGTGCCGGGAGATCGAGGCGAAGCTGGGAGAGCGCTTGCTCGCGATCGCCAGGAACCGTGCGCTGGAAGGCTTCACGCTGCCGAAGCTGCTGTGGGTGAAGTGGCACGAACCGGAGCTGTTCGCCAAGGCCTCCGTGTTTCTGCTGCCCAAAGATTATTTGCGTTACCGGCTGACGGGTCATATCGCATCCGAATATTCGGATGCGGCGGGGACGCTGCTGCTGGACGTGTCGGGTAAACGGTGGAGTGCGGAAATCGCCGATACGTTCGGAATCTCGCCGTCGTTATGCGCCCCTCTGGTCGGATCGGGAGTGAAGGTCGGCACGCTGCTGCCGGATATCGCCCGTGAGACGGGGCTACCGGAGACGCTTGGCATATTTGCCGGCGGGGCGGACAACGCTTGCGGCGCAATCGGCTCCGGCATTTTGTCCGAGGGCGAGACGCTGTGCAGCATCGGAACGTCCGGTGTGGTGCTGTCGTATGTGGGCGGCGGAGACGCCGACTATAAAGGAAAGCTGCATTTTTTCAACCATGGCAAGGAAGATGCGTATTACGCCATGGGCGTTACGCTGGCGGCCGGGTACAGCTTGACTTGGTTCAAGGAAACGTTTGCGCCCGATGTTTCGTTCGACGCTTTATTGAAAGGCTTGGACGAAACGGCACCCGGCGCGGGCGGGCTTCTGTTCACGCCTTACCTCGTCGGAGAGCGGACCCCGCACGCGGATGCGCTCATTCGAGCGAGCTTCGTCGGCATGGATGCCTCTCACCGTCTGCCGCATTTTACGCGGGCCGTAGTGGAAGGGATTACGTTCTCGCTTAAAGAGTCGCTCGACATATTGCGCGGTGCGGGACATACGATCCGTTCGCTCGTCTCGATCGGCGGCGGTGCCAAGAACGAGCATTGGCTGCAAATGCAGGCCGATATATTCGAAGCCGACATTCACCGGCTCGACAGCGAGCAGGGGCCGGCGCTCGGCGCGGCGATGCTGGCCGCATGCGGCAGCGGATGGTTCGATTCGCTCGAACAATGCGCTTCCATCTTCATTAAGCGCACCAAGACGTTCCGGCCGAACAAGGAGCAGGCGGAACGGTATGCCGGCTTGTTCCGGATTTATCAGCGCGTTTATGCGGATACGCGCGGCATCAACGAGGCGTTGTCGGCTTTCCGCACATCATGATCCGTCGTCATCGAATCCTGTTACACCTAGGGAGGATGAACTAAAGATGAATCAAGTCCGAGTCGGCATGATCGGCTACAAATTTATGGGCAAAGCGCACAGCCATGCATACCGGGATATACCGATGTTTTTTCCGGACACGCCGACGCCCGTCATGAAGGTCATATGCGGAAGGAACGATGATGGCGTAAGACAGGCGGCCCGGCAGTTCGGCTGGGAAGAAGCGTCGACCGATTGGCGGGAGCTCGTCCGCCGCGACGATATCGATCTTGTCGATATTAACGCTCCGAGCGACGCTCATAAGGAGATCGCCCTCGCGGCGGCGAAGGCGGGCAAGCATATATTGTGCGAGAAGCCGCTCGCCTTGACACTGACCGATGCGCGGGAAATGCTGGCGGCGGCGGAGTCGGCCGGCGTCAAGCATATGATCGGATTCAACTATAGGTTCGCCCCGGCGGTACAGCTTGCGAAGAAGCTGATCGGGGAAGGGCGGCTCGGACGCATCTATCATTTCCGCGCCGTGTTTCTGCAGGATTGGATACTCGACCCCGGCTTCCCGCTCGTCTGGCGGCTCGATAAGACGGTAGCCGGCTCCGGCGCTCACGGCGACCTCGGGGCGCATCTGATCGATATGGCCCGGTTTCTCGTCGGCGAGATGGAGGAAGTAATCGGGATGAGCGAAACGTTCATCAAAGAGCGGCCTCTCCCCGGCTCGATGACCGGATTAAGCGCCACAGGGGGCGGGTCGGGCGCTACAGGCCCCGTCACCGTCGATGATGCGACGCTGTTCCTGTCCCGCTTCGCGAACGGGGCGCTCGGCAGCTTCGAGGCGACCCGCTTAGCAGCAGGCCACCGCTGCACGAACTCGTTCGAAATTAACGGCAGTCTCGGCAGTGTGAAGTTCGATTTCGAACGGATGAACGAGCTGCAAGTGTACTTTGCCGGCGATCCGGCCGACGTTCAAGGCTTTCGCCGCGTGTTGGCGACCGACCCCGCTCACGCGTACTCGGAGGCTTGGTGGCCGCCGGGGCATACGATCGGCTATGAGCATACCTTTATCCACGAAGTGGTAGAAATGTTGAAAGCGTTGCAGGAAAACCGACAACCGGTGCCGAATTTCCACGACGGTGTGCTTTGTCAGGCGGTATTGGAAGCGGTGGAGCGCTCGATCGACGAGAAACGCTGGGTGCAAATCGGCGAGATGTGAGGGAGGTTCCGTACCTATGGACAGCAAACGTGCGTTAATCGTATGGGGCGGCTGGCTAGGTCATGAGCCGGAGCAGGTCGCGGCCATTTTCCGGAACGTGCTTGAGAGCGACGGCTTCGAGGTCGAAGTGTCCGATACGCTGGAATCGTTCGCCGATGCGGATAAGCTGGCGGCGCTCGACCTGATCGTGCCGGTATGGACGATGGGACAAATCGAGCAGGCTTGGGCCCGCAACGTATCGACCGCCGTTCAAAGCGGCGTCGGGATCGCCGGCTGTCACGGCGGCATGTGCGACTCGTTCCGCACGAACGTCGATTGGCAGTTCATGACCGGCGGACAATGGGTAGCCCATCCGGGCAACGACGGCGTCGAGTATACGGTCAACATCAAGCCCGCCGCCGGCCCGATACTGGAAGGCATCGGCGATTTCAAGGTGAAATCCGAACAATATTACCTGCACGTGGATCCGGCCGTCGAGGTGCTCGCCACGACCCGTTTTCCCGTTGCACCCGGCCCGCATTCGCTCAACAAGCCGGTCGATATGCCGGTCGTCTGGACGAAGCGCTGGGGCGTAGGCCGAGTGTATTACTGCTCGCTCGGCCATAAGGCCGACATCGTAGAGATGCCGCAAGTGAAGCAGATGATGCGCCAGGGTTTCCGTTGGGCTGCGGACGGCAAACGTTCGGCCCGCGTCGACGCGGCCGCATCGTCCAAGAACGCTGACAAGCAAACGTACACCGGCATGGCGGACAGCCAACTTTAAAGGTGGAGGGGACCTGTTTCTCATGGATAAGGTCAAAGTAGGCATTATCGGCTGCGGCAACATTAGCGCCATCTATTTCAAAAACTGCAAGCTGTACCGGGGATTGGAAGTCGTAGCCTGCGCCGATCTGGACGTATCGAGGGCGCAAGCGCGAGCGGAGGAGTTCGGCGTACCGAAAGCATGCTCCGTAGACGAGCTGCTCGCCGACAACCAAGTCGAGCTCGTCATCAACTTGACGATTCCGGCCGCTCACGCGGAAGTTTGCCAGAAGGCGCTGCAAGCCGGCAAGCATGTCTATGTCGAGAAGCCGCTTGCCGTCACGCGCGAAGACGGACAGAGAACGATCCGGCTCGCGAAGGAGAAAAATTTGCGCGTCGGCTGCGCTCCGGATACGTTCCTCGGCGGCGGCATTCAAACGTGCATCAAGCTGATCCGCGACGGCTGGATCGGAGAGCCGCTGGCCGCTACCGCCTTCATGATGGGGCGCGGGCCCGAGGGCTGGCATCCGGATCCGGTGTTTTTCTACAAAGCGGGCGGCGGGCCGATGTTCGATATGGGGCCTTATTACTTGACCGCGCTCGTCTCCATGCTCGGACCGATTAGCCGGATTGCCGGGATGACGAAGGCGAGCTTCCCCGAGAGACGCATTACGAGCGAGCCGAAGTACGGGCAGATGATCCAAGTCGACATCCCGACGCATATCGCCGGCCTGCTCGAATTCGGTTCCGGTGCGATCGGAACGATCGTGACGAGCTTCGATATTATGGGCGGGGCGAATTTGCCGCGCATTGAAATATACGGCAGCGAAGGGACGCTTAGCGTACCCGATCCGAATACGTTCGGAGGGCCGGTCCAGTTCCGCCGCAAAGGCGCCAAGGAGTGGGGCCAAATCCCGCTCACGCACGGCTTCGCCGAGAACAGCCGCGGTGTCGGCGTGCTCGACATGGCGATGGCGATCGCCGAGAACCGGCCGCATCGGGCGAATGGCGACCTGGCGTACCACGTGCTCGAAGCGATGCACGGGTTCCACGATGCGTCGAATCAAGGCAGCCATTACGAGATGAAGAGCAAGTGCGAGTCTCCGGCTCCTATGCCGATGAATGCCGACAGCTTGTGGCTGTAAAATAAAGCAAAGCATAATTTAGAACCCCGATGCCGCATTGGCACCGGGGTTTTCCATTTCCCTCCAGAGATATTTCAGCTTGTCGTAATTGACGTGGACGGTTTCTAGATCGTTCCCGATTAGCATGTAATGGTCGTTAGAGTTCTTTAATGGAAATTCCTTCGGAAGATTGAACCTTTCCTCCGTTCTTTACAAAACCTTAGTTTTTTTTGTATAGACAATTTATGTAAAGGATGATTTAATAGAAAATAAATGACACCGGTGTCATGAATATAGGTGAGAAAGATGGAAAGAAAATATACGATCCGCGATATTGCGGACCTGTCGGGCTTCTCGTTCAAAACCGTTTCACGCGTCATTAACAATGAGCCAAGTGTCAAACCGGAAACCCGCGACAAAATATTAAAGGTCATTTCTCAAACAAATTTTAAACCGAATCTTTTTGCGAAAAATTTAAGCACGAAGACTATGAAAAATGTTTTAGTCTCCATTCGCAAAACATACGGGCAAAATACAACGCAATGGTTTGATATCCTGATGTCGTATATGAACCAGTCGGCCCGTAGCAGGCACTATAGTTTGATTCAGGAAATCATTTACGATGATGGCGATTTGATCAATTCCATGCTGGAGCAATCCAGCGGCTTTATCGATGCGGCCATTTTGTTCTATCTTCAGGAAAATGACAAACGGATTGAATTAGCGCAGAACAACCGGATTCCGGTTGTTTCGTTTGAAAGCAACAAGCAGGTTCCCGTTTCGATCAGCAATAACAACAAGAAAGGCATATTGGAAGCGACACAGTTTTTGTTCGGTAGGGGACTGACTCGTATTTGTCTGCTTTTAGGTGGAAGGATTGGAGTGAATCTGGAGAGAGCGGAGGCGATCAGGGACGTTTACCTGCGAAGCGGCATATCGCTCGATCAGTTGGAGATTGTGCATGACATGAATAACCTGGAAAGAATCAAGCAGTTTGTGGACGGCAAAATAGCAAGCGGCGATGTTCCTCAAGTTTTCTTCGTTTCCGGGGATGAGAAGGCGATTGCCGTCTACCATTCCGTTTATGCTAACGGCTTGTCGATTCCGAATGATGTCTCGATCATTGGATTCGACAACATCCCGATTTCGAAATATTATTATCCTCCCTTGACTACGATGGCGCAAGACTTTGAGGCGCTAGCAAATGAGATGTTCGAAGTGATCGACAAATTGCTGCTTCAAGCGGAGGATGTTTGCTCCATAGAAGTCGATCCGCAGTTGATCATCCGGGAGAGCGTCAAATAAACGTCGGCCGTCGGCAGTTCTTTGGTAATCCAATGGAGGAATTTTTTTGAGGGAGGTGATGGATTAGGGGGCATGGATCTAATCCAACCAAGAAGGTAGAGCAACTCGTACGAAAATGACAAACATGAGGTGTTACTGATGTCCAATAACTATACCAATGTCGTCGGTGAGCGAAAAAAATTCAATGAGGACGGTTCCTTCCGTTCGTTTCCGGGCAATACGATCGTATGCAATTTAGCCGACCAGCCCAAGGTGCTCGATGAAATTGTTTGGATACAACAAGAGCATTCCACCAAGCTCCCATTTGCTCATAAATTTACATGGAATCCGCTCGAATCGTTTCATATGACTGTCTTTGAATTGCTGTGTCACTATAATCGGTTGACTCCGTACTGGTCGTCCCTTTTGGATTTGAAAACGCCGCTTGAAGAAGTCGATCGTTTTTTTGCAAAAGCGCTGGAACCACTTGAGTTCCCTGAACGTTTTACGATGAAGGTGGAGCGGGTCAGTAAAACAACGATTATTGTAATCCCCTACGATCAGGCAACGCATCAGCGCCTTCATGAATTCAGAGACCAAGCATCCCGTGCGACGGGGGTCCGTTTTCCAAACCATGATACATACGGCTATCACATTTCCTTCGGATACCAGCAAATACAACTGACCCCAGAGGAGGAGCTGCAGTTCAAGCAGTTTCAACACGATTTTTCCAGGCTGCTTGTTGAGAGACTGAACGTGATTGAAATGGAAAAAACGGATTACACTGTTTTTGAAGATATGACAAAATTTGTTCCTTATACGGAACATGCGCGGGCGATGCTTCAGCGGGAGAAGCAATTAGGCGCGATCAAAAAATAATAGACCAATTTGATTGTCTAATGTAGCGTAGTGACGCGAAATTTCGTTCAAATTGGATCAGCCATTTTTTGATCGCGCCTTAGTCTAAAAAAAGAATCACAATATTTATTTTTGACACCGGTGTCATTATTAATTATTTGTAAAGGGCTAATTGCGATTCCGCTCAGGCTGGCTAGGAAAAGGTAGGATCAGAGCAAATTAAAAACCAGTAAAAAATGAATGACATTGCGGCGAAAAATCGAATTACTTTCGATTTACTTGAAAACGTTTACAAAAACTTTACAATAACAACTCAATGCGAGGAGTGTTTCCATGATGCCTGTCTGGAGAAAATCGGCAAGTATATGGACGAAATGCATTCTGATTCACGGCCTACTATTGCTTCCCCTAACATGGTCTTCTCCGCTGTCTGCCACCGGGGAGGAAAGCGATATGAGCCGAGTCGGCAAGGAACGCTTTCAACCCGTAGCGGGAGTAATTCACGAGAAAAAGACGGTGCAGTTTGAGACCTTGTTCCGTTTTTCCGATCTTAGAAGTCAACAAAGCAAGCTGTTCGAGGGAAGCCGTGTAACCAATGTTCTTAACACCGCAGCAATCGATACTGGAAATCCGCATGTGAAGCTGGAAATCGTATCGCCGGCGGGACGTGCTACCGGAAGAAACACGCTTGTCAATATCGCGGGCCAGTACGACAAAGCGGGGCACCGGGTCGTCGCCGGCTTTAATCTTGATTTTTTTTATCCGGCTGGGATGTCGACGGGTTTCCAGATCATGGGTGGGGAAATTATGACGACTCCGGATAATTCGACTACAACCCATATGGCCATTATGCCGGACGGTACCGTCAAGATGGGAGGTCCAGTTGCCATCCGCTCGGTCTTGACCGCTGAGGACGGTTCAACAATTGTATTAAACGGCGTTAACCGGGTACGGGAGGAAAAGCATACCGATCATGTATTTATCGTCTCGGACCGCTACGGTGCCTCGACCTTATCGAAAGGTGCGGGTGTGGAAGTTGTTATATCCCCGACCGGATCGGATGGGAAAGTTAGACCGGGCATGGATATCAAGGGTGTCGTCGAAGCGGTGTATGAGAAACCGAACAATAAGATCCCTGCAGGGAAGCTCGTACTTACCGCTAGCGGAACAAAGGCGAAATGGGCTAAAGACCATTTGACTGCGGGCAAAAAGGTATCGTTCCGGACGGATTTTGACCAAGGAGTGAATGAGGCTGTCTATGCAATGGGGAGCGCAAATCAGGAGGACGGGAGGGTGCTGCTGCGGGGCGGTGAGGTTCCAGAGCAAATCTTGGACATGTCCGATCTGAAAAATGTGGATCATCAGCCGAGAACGATAGTGGCCATGAAAGGGAAGAACTTGCATGTGTTTGTGTTTGACGGAAGACAAAGGGGATACTCGGATGGCGTATCGCTAATTGAAGCTGCGCGCTACCTTCAAACGCTTGGTATGGAGGAGGCCATCAATGTGGACGGGGGCGGATCATCGACATACGCTGTCCGCAAACCGGGCGATACACAGCTTACCGTGACGAACAGGCCTTCCGACGGGGCGGATCGTCCGCTCGGCAACGCGCTGCTTGTAATTTCGGACGAAAACTAATGGAATGAAGGGCTAATACTCATCGCCAATAAGAGGAGTGTGGATGAACGACATGTTTCCGCCAAGAAAACGATACGTTATTGCAATCTCATGTTCACTTGCTTTTACCGCGTTTTTTGGAAATGGAATCTTACAAGGCATTGCTACCGTTTCCGGGGAAGGTAACGGACCGACAGCAAATGACGTTGTTCAAGTTGCCCCAGGGGTAGATCATGAGAGCAAATCGTTCAATGTGGCTTCGAGGTACCGCTTTATAGAAGAACCCGATGGGGAGAAGAATCCGCAGCCGCCAAGCGAGACCTATTCGGGAAGCGAAGCGGTCGCGGTGACTTACATGATGAAGATCAATCCTCTGCACCCGAACATCGGGCTGGAAGTGGTTTCCCCTGACGCGAGCATCGGCTCCAAAGAAAAAGTGACGGCAATGGCCCAGCGTCATGATCGTGAGAATCATCGGGTCGTCGCCGGCTTCAACTTCGATTTCTTTGATATTCAAACAGGGGTTCCAACAGGATTGCAGATTACCGATGGCGAGATTGTAACATCGCCGGGCGGTACCGCGAAGACATTCCTTGCCGTAATGCAGGATCGGAAGTTAAGAATAGGCGAAGATCTCTCCATTACGTCGGAGTTTCAGGCTGCGGACGGGAAAAAGCTGGAACTGGACGGGGTTAATAAAATCAGGAAAGCGGCTCTCGGCAACAGTGCATTCTTTCTTACCGATCGATTCAACACCACAACCAGATCCGAAGGGATCGACTCCACAGGCACTCCTCTCGGAGTAGACGTACGGATATTGCCGGTTAATCCCGACGAAAAGCTGCAGCCGGGCAAGAAGCTGGTCGGAAAAGTCGAAGCGGTGTACGCGTCGAACAACACGGCGCTACCCAAAGGAACGTTCGTTCTCACGGCGAGCGGAAAGAAAGCGGAATGGATCAAAGAGCACGTCAGCATAGGCGACAGCGTATCGATCCGAATCGATTTTGGAGAAGGATTGAATCAGGCATCCTATGCTGTGGCCGGTGCCGATCATCCTGCTGCACGGGCTCTGCTTCATAAAGGAAATATACCGGCAAATATAATGGACATGGCCGATTTCCGAAATGTGGATATTCATCCCAGAACCATTTTCGCATCCAAAGACGGGCAATTATATGTCTTCGTATTCGACGGGCGGCAAAAAGGGTATTCGGATGGAATATCCTTCCTCTCAGCGGCGCGTTATCTGGAATCGCTTGGTATGGAGGAGGCTATCAATGTGGACGGGGGCGGATCATCGACATACGCTGTCCGCAAACCGGGCGACAACTCATTGACCGTCTTGAATCGTCCATCCGACGGGTCTGAACGCCCCGTCAGCAATGCGCTTCTCGTCATTTCCGAGGCCCCTTAAGAAGAACGGCTGATCATAAACTTATAACCGAGGTGTTATCATGATGCTCAAAAAAAGTATACCGTTATTTTTAGTACTGAGCTTGTCGCTTTCCCAGTTGTCTGCCTGCACCAACAAAGACGGCGGCAATCAAGCGGCAGGGGATGCGGGCGCAACTGTCAAGGAGCAGAAGCAGGAGCCGGTGGATTTGTACTTTTACTCGACTTCCGGCCTCTTGAACGAGGAAGATTTCATGAAAGTGTTCGGCAGCAAAATCAAGGAGAAGTTTCCTCACGTGACGCCCAAGTTCATTGTGTATGGCAAGGACACGACGATGGACAAATTGATGGTCAACAATCAAACCATCGACATCTTCTTCGATTCGATGGGCGCAACGGTGCAAAAGTACGAGCTGGAATACGATATTAGCGATCTGATCAAGAAGAACAGCTACGATCTGGGCCGCCTGGAGCCGTCATCGGTAGAGATTCAACGGCAAATTGCAAAGGGCGGAATTTATGGATTCCCTGTGTTTACGGCGGCGCCTACGGTTTACTACAACAAAGATCTTTTTGACAGATTCGGCGTTCCGTATCCGAAAGACGGTATGACGTGGGACGAAATGTTCGAGATCTCAAAGAAGATGTCCCGCACGGACGGAGGCCGGCAATATTGGGGCACCATTCTATCCTTGCAGCATGTGGCGCTCCTGAATCAGTTTTCCGCCCCGTTAGTTGATCCGAAAACGAACAAGTCGATGGTTGCAACCGACAAATTCAAGACCGTATTTGAAACGTTTACTCGTTTCTATTCCATTCCGGGCAATCAGCCGGACAGCAAGACCGTGGCTTACGGCAAACAACTGGAAATGTTCGAAAAAGACCAAACCGTCGCCATGTATTTGGGGATGAGCTCGCTCGGCGCCATTCGCTTTAAAAACAACTTCAACTGGGATGTGTTCGCCTATCCGGAGTACAAGGAGATGCCGGGGATTGGTCCACAGACTTACCCGACGTATTTCTACGTAACGAAAACAAGTAAAGCCAAAGACCAGGCGTTCCAGGTGATCTCCTACTTGACCTCGGACGAAATGCAGAAGCATGTATCGCGTAACGGTATGTTCCCGACGCTGAAAAGTCGGGATGCGCTGAAGGAGTACGGGAAGGATATCGACTACTTGAAAAGCCGTAACATTCAAGGCTTCCTGCCGAACAAGTTCGCTCCGCCCGTCGAAGCGACCAAATACCAGGGGACTGCTTTCACCCATTTAAACGCTGCCTTCACGGACGTATTGTTGGGCACGAAGGATGTGAACACTGCGCTTCGGGAAGCGGAGGAGAAGGCCAATAAGGACATCGAAGCCGATTTAAAGAACAGCAAATAAAGAACGGCTGCTGTCACTCATCGCAGAGTGTAATCATGGATCCGCACCCTTTGAATATGCCGGCATGGAACATTCCACTATGCTGCCGTCATATTCCCGAGGGTGCTTTCTCTCATTTTTCCGGGCACGATCGATCAGTAATTCCGCCTCACCCCTCCGCAATCCGCTTCCCGCGCCGGTATTCGAGCGGCGTCAAGCCGGTCAGCTTGCGGAACATGCGGGTGAAGGAATTGGCGTTCCGGTAACCGACCCGCGCCGCCACCTCGTGGATTTTGCAATCGGTTCCTTCCAAAATTTGCTTCGCTTTACTTACGCGCACTTCATTCAACAAGTCGGTGAATGTCTCGCCGGAGCGGCTCTTGATGTAGCTGCACATGTAGCCGCTCGATATGTTCAGCTTGCCCGCTACCGTCTCCTGCTGAATCTCTTCCCCGTAATGCTTCTCGACATAGCTGCGGACGTAATCGAGTATCGGATCTTTCTCGCCCGACTTGGCCGCGATCCATTCCGCCGTTTTCCGTACCCATGACTCCAGAACATGCGAGCACTCGTCCACGGTCATGAACTCTTTCAACTGCTCGTAAAGCGGGCGATCCCCGCTCCATTCGCCGGCATCGATTTGGTGCGCCGTCAGCGCCATGAGCAATTTGGTCGCGATCGTATGCGCGAACTGCCGGTACTGCCACGAAACCGCTTCGTTCCTTTGCAGCCGCTGCATAATCCGCCGGACAAGCTCGATAGCTCCGGCCTCGCTGCCGGATTGCAGATGAGCGTCGAATTCCCGTTCCTCCGGGGGGCTGAACCATAAATCTTGACGCGCCTCGGTCTTCCGCGTTATGATCTGGGTTTCCCCGTTCAGGCGGCGCTGGCGCAGCAGGTCCATGCCGTCCTCGTAGGCGGCGGTGAATTCGCTTGCGCTCCGCAATGCCGGATTGGCGGCTATGGTCAAATAGTAGAAGCCGCAATCGCGGTCGAAAACCTGCTTCATCCGGGCCAGCAGCGCGTTTAAGCCGCCGCTGTCGTCCCTTTCCGCGAAGACAATACTGAATACGATGTCTTTCTCGCTCTGCGCCGTGACCGATCCGGGAAACCTCTGCTGCATGCTCAGGTTGATAAACTCCACGATATGGGTGGTGAGCTGCTGCTCTTCGATGCCCAGTTCGCGGAATCGCGGAGTGCGCTCGATTTGGAACAGGACGAAGTAGGACGACCTTGACGTATCGACCAAGGAATGGACATCCTTATGGTTCACGTTAATCCGTTTGACGAGATCCAAGTAGCCGTATTTCTCCAGCATTTTCGTTTTGCGCCGCAAATCTTCGCGTATCGTGTCCGCCGAGACGATCATATGCCGGAGCCGGTCGCCAATCATATTGAATTCGGCGATGGTGCTGCTTAGCTGAATGTTCGGATTCATCCGCTGAAGAGAATGAACGAGCCTCTGGATCGGCTGCTTGAACTTGAAGCCGAATAGAACCGATAGGGCTACGCACGATAGGACGGATAAGGACAGCATGACGTATAGAACCGCGTTCAGCCGGGAAATTTGCGCCGAGATGTCGGAGTTCGGCACGATATTGACATAAGTGAGCCCGGTCATTTTCCCGCCTCGCCCGAAAACGTAGTTGCCGTTGCCGGCGAAAAAGCCGCTCGACTCCGCAAGCGGGACAGGTGTCACGATCGCCTGGCCGGTCGGCTGAAGGGGATCCGAGCTGTAGATCAGCCGGCCGCTTCGATCAAGCAGTTGGAACAGATCCCCGCCCGACAAAGAATAGCTGCGGAAGACGGCATCCGCATCGACGAAAGTGCCGATATAGAACGAATGATTGATTTTGTGCTTGAATATGACCGGAAAATACGATTCGGACTCTTGGATCGTGCCGTCCAGCTGCTCCTTCTTGAATCGTACGGCCGGAAAAAGGCGGAACCGGTACCGATCGGCGAACGGCTCCGCCCAGAAACGTTCCCCGTACATCGGATTGGCATAATTACGCCCGAACATGTCGGGCACGGAGACGAGTCCGGTTTTGTCGATCACGAACGGCTTATTTTCAAAGGCGATAAAAACATTATGTACGAACAAGCTGTTGGCGTTCGAGGCGAGCCGCGCAAACTCGTCCTTAAGTCCGTTTACCGCCGAGAAGTAGCCGTACTTGTCCGGGGAATCGGCGATAGCGGCAATGTTCGGGTTATTTAGGAGAGGGGCGACGGCCTCTTCCAGCTTGAGGAAATGATCTTCGTAGTTGGATACGGTGTAATTCATGCGCGAATCGGTATTTTTGACGATCTCTGTCCGGATGTTGTCAATGAAGAAATTGAGGGCGACAAGGTGGAACAGGAACGGGACGGCGCCGACAACCAAAAAAGCGAGCAGCAGTTTCGTAAAAAAAGTGTTTCGGCGTACGCTCCAAATCGTTGTCATGAAAGCCCCTCCCAAAAAAAACGTTTTCATCTATATTGCACATTATATATAATTTAAGGAAAAGGCGAAATGGTGTTCTCGCCGAAATTCATCATTTATTCCCGGATTCACATTTGTGCGGCTTTTCTTAAACGGAGTGCGAAATATAAGAACTTGCGACTTTCGAATTAGGCAGTCGTCGGCTAATCTGCAATTGCCGGCAAATAATTCGGAGGAGGCGATAACAAAAGAGAGGGTGAGCCGGGTGACGTTCGGTTCCGTAGTCAGAACGATCGCGGTATTGATGTTGGTAAGCTTGTCCGGATGCGAAGCGGGGCATTCAGCGGCGGACGCGCCTATAGTGGGTCATTCAATCGGTACGGGCAAGCCGTCGGCGGAGGGACAGTACGTTCCGCCTATCGAGCTGACGACGATCCGATCGGCCGAGCCGAGTCTCCGTTTCGACGAAGGAGATTCTTACGGCAGCAATACGTGGATTCGCGCCTATGAGCGGGAGCTGGGCATACGGGTCAAGACGCTTTGGGCCGACGATTCGGGCCAATACAACCGTAAGCTGGACTTGATGATCGCTTCCGGAGATATTCCCGATTTTTTCCGTGTGAACGCCACCCAGCTCAGGCAGCTGATTGAGAGCGGACTCATCGCCGATTTGTCGGACAGCTATACTTCGAGCGCATCGCCAAAAGTGAAGAAGCTGCTCGAGGAGCGGGGCGGGGATCCTTTCCTGGAAGTTGCGGTCGACGGCAAATTGATGGCGATTCCTTTCATGGGCATGCTGCACGAGAACGCGGCCGTGCTTCATGTGCGTTCCGATTGGCTTGCGAAGCTGAAGCTTCCGGAGCCGCGGACGATGGACGATGTGTTCGCGATCAGTAAAGCATTCACGACGATGGACCCGGACGGCAACGGGAAACACGATACGTTCGGACTTGCCGTGGATCAAAACTTCGCGATGGCCGGCGGCTTGTTCAACGGTTATCACGCCTACCGGAGCATTTGGATCGAATCCGGAAGCAAGCTTGCGTTCGGCTCGATACAGCCGGAAATGAAGTCCGCGCTGAACGGCCTTCGCCAGTTATACGCCTCGGGACAAATCGATCCGGATTTCGGAACGAAGGACGAAGCCAAAGTGGCCGAGTCGATCGCGGGCGGCAAAATCGGCATGTTTTACGGTACGCCGTTCGCCGGCTCGTTCCCGCTCCAGCAGGCGAAGAAAAGAAATCCCGGGATGGAGTGGAAGGCGTTCCCGATCCCTTCCGTCGACGGGAACAAGGCGCTGCCGCAAGTATCTCCCGGGAGCGGCTACTGGGTCGTAAACAAAGAGACGAAGCACCCGGAGGCGGTATTCCGGCTGCTCGACTTCTGGGTGGATACTTTCTATGACAACAAGTCGGACGACTTGTATTACGAGTTCAACCAGACGAAGGACGATAACCCGGCATGGAAAATGAACGCGATTGCCATTACGAAGGAATATAAAAACGTCGACGAAAGCTTGCGCATTATCGAAGCGATCGAGACGAACGACCGGTCGAAGCTGACTCCGGAAGACAAAGGCGTGCTCCAAAGAATCGAAGGCTACAGGAAAAACGGCGGCACGAACGGCTGGATGTGGGACTATATGTTCAGCAAAGGCGGGACGCTGTCGGTAGCCGACTATTACCGGCGAAACGATTTGTATATGCGCGAACGGTTCACCTCCATACCTAAACTGGCCTTCCAGCGGAAAAATGCCGAGCTCAACAAATTGCAGTCGGAAACGTTTATGAAAATCGTGCTCGGCCTGCTGCCCGTCGACGAATTCGACCGGTTTGCCCAGCGTTGGCGGTCGCTTGGCGGGGACGACTTGACGAACGAAGTGAACGATTGGTACGCAAAAAACAAATCATAGCGACAATGAACGGGGGATGTCAATGGCAAGAAAAATGTTTTCGTTGTTGTGCGCATTATCGGTTGTCGTCTTGTCGGCTTGCGGAGGAACGGGAAGCGGCCAGGATAAAGCGAAATCGGCGGATCAAACAGGGAAAGGCGGGGAAGCCGCCAAAGAAACGGCCGCGCCAAGCGGACCGGCGGAGCTCGTCTTCCATACGAGCACTTCGGATACGGAGGATACGTTCAACGGACTGTACGGCAATATGCTCCGCAAAAAATTTCCGAATTTCACGATCAAATTCGTCCAGAGCAAAGCCGGCCAGACGCTGCCCGAGCTGCTGGCGCAAAAACAGCAGCTCGATATTTTGTACAATTCGATCTCCTATTACCCGGCCATGGTGGAAGCTTCCCAGATCCAGTACGATATGACGGACTTGGCCAAGAAGCACAATGTGGACTTGAGCTCGTTCATGCCTACGCTCGTCGACGGAATCCGCAGCTCGAGCGGAGGCAAGCTGACCTCATTGCCGGTCACCAACACGGTGCAGGCGCTCTATTACAACAAAGGGATTTTCGACAAGTTCGGCGTGCCTTATCCGAAGGACGGCATGACTTGGGACGATACGCTCGAGCTTGCGAAAAGGCTGACGCGCAAAGACGGCGACAAGCAGTACCTCGGCTTCGCCTCCTCGCCCGCCAACATGCTGGGCAGCAACCAGTTCTCGCTTCCTTATCTGGACCCGAAAACGGAGAAGGCGACGTACCAGGACGATGGCTGGAAAAAAATGTTCAACGCGTATTACATCGCCCCCGGCGAAGATCCGGCTTACAAAGACCGGGTGGCCGCTTTGAAAGCGCTCCCATATCGGCTGGAGCTGACGAACAGCCAAGAGCTCGCGATGTTCGCCTTCCATTCGCAGTTCCCGTTCGCCGTGCCGAAAGATATGGAGAAAATCCAGTGGGATCTCGTGTCGCTGCCGACCTTCAAGGAGAAGCCGGGCCTCGGTTCGCAAATGATCCCGTTCGTATTCGGCATATCCTCGACATCGGCGAACAAGGACGCGGCGATGGAAGTGATCAAATATCTCGTCTCCGCGGAAGCGCAAACCGTGTTCTCGAAGCAGGGCATCATGCCGGTCATCAACGACGAATCGGTGAAGAAGGCGTTCGCCCAAGAGTCCCAGTTCAAGGACAAAAACTGGAAAGCGCTCTTCCTGAATCAGCCGGCCCCGATGGCTCCCAAAACGAGATATCAGCTTCTGGTCGAAGGGATGCTGACCAAAACGCTCCCCGAAGTCGTAAGGGGAACGACGGATTTGAATACGGCGCTGCGGACGGCCGCGGAAGAAGCGGATAAAGCGGTGGCGGAGGCGAAGAGAAAGTAACGGGGGGAGGGCAGGCTCCCTCGCCCCTGCTTACGGTAGAATGGCGATTATAATCGGAGGATGGAGAGATAACTATGACTTTATACCGCAGCACGACCCGCAGAGGGCTGCTTGATTTCCACGCGGGAGAAGCGGTGCCGGAGATCGATTTCGACGTTCCGCGCTACATGCGGGAAATGGCGGAAGCCGGCATGCAGACGCTGACGTTCATGACGAAGGACGCTTTCGGGACGTCCTATTACAACACCCGCATCGGGCACAAAAACTCGAAGCTCCGCACGGATCTGCTGGCGGAGGCGGTCCGGGAAGCGGGCAAATACGGCATCAAGCTGATCGCGTACTATAACGTCGGGCTGAACAGCTACGTCGCGAACGCCAACCCCGATTATCGGCAGCGGGACAAGGACGGTGCGCCCGTAACTAACGCATTCGGCTACTACGATTTGCTCTGTCTCAATTCCCCGTATCGGGACTACGTGGCTGCGCAGCTGACGGAGATTGCGCAGGGGTATGAGGTAGACGGATTTTTCTTCGATATTACTTACGTATGGCCGTCCTCTTGCCACTGCGAATATTGCCGCAAATGGTATGTGGAGAAATACGGGCAAACTCCGCCGCCGCAGCCGCAACCGGGTTCTCCGGAGCTGCGCCGTTGGCAGCAGTTTCAGAAAGAGATCCGCGCCGATTTTCTGCGCTTCATCACGAGGCGGGTGAAGTCGGTCGCGCCCGGACTGCAGATCGGCTGGAATCACGCGGGCGACTTGGCGTTCGCCCATGTGGAGCCGGACGCATATGCCGATTACTTGACTTCCGAATTCCACCCGCCGATCTATTTGTACGGCAGCCTGCTGGCCAAGTGGAAGCGGACGACGGGCAAGCCGTTCGAGCTTATGATGCCTAGCGAGATGGGCAGTTGGGGAGAATGGACGCTCGCTCCCGCGGCGACGCTGAAGACGGCTGCGGCGATCGCCGTGGCGGGAGGCGGCTCGATCAGCTTCGGGCATGTGCCGATCCCGTCCGGAGCGCTCAAGGGGGCGCTGCCGCCGCCTGTCGTAGCGGCGATCAAGGAAGCGAACGAGTTTGTGCTGGAGCGGGAGGAATGGCTGCTGCATGCGGAGAGCGTACCCGACGTGGCGGTGCTGTACGGCGTCGAGAACAGGCGGATGATCGAGTCGACGTCGCTTCCGAACCATGTCGACGATGCGATGGGCGGGGCGAACCGGATGCTGATCGAGGGGAACATTCACTTCGACGTCATTTCCGGCGGCAACTTGCCAAAGCTTGCGGGAAGCTACTCGATGCTCGTTCTACCGGACCAAGCCTACATGAGTCCGGACGTCGAGAATGCCGTCCGCGACTACGTGCGCGATGGCGGCCTGCTGATCGCGAGCCACCGGACGTCCCTTTACGGAGAAGATGGCGTCAGAAAAGCCAATTTCGGATTGGCCGACGTGTTCGGCGTCGATTTCGACGATACGTCTCGGTACAGCGTCGCCTACTTGGCCGATTTTGCGGGGGAACATTTTCCCGACGTGCCGGACATGCCCGTGCTGCTCAAAGGCGTGAACGCCCCGGTTCTGCGCGTGCGCCCCGCCGCGGAAACGCGGGTATTGTCAGCCTTCATGGAGCCGGCGATGGAGTCGAAGACGTACCGGCACGTGTATCACCAGCATGCCCATCCGGCGATCCGCACGAACGATCCGGCGATCACGATTCACCGCTTTGGCAAGGGAGCCTGCGTCTACATTGCCGCTCCGATCGAAGCGTCGTTCTGGAAGACGGGCTCCCCTTGGCTGCGCCGCCTATATTTGGACTGCTACAAGCTGCTTCGTCCGAAGCCGCTGCTTGAGGTCGAAGCTCCGATCGGCATCGAGGTCAACTTGATGCGTCAAGGGACCAGGTGGATCATCCATCTCGTCCAGGTACGCGAGGAGAAGGCGGCCGGCTCGAAGACGTTCATCGAAGAAATATGGCCTTTGTACAATATCAAGGTGAAGATACGGAAAAAGCCCGAGCGGGTCTATTTGGCGCCCCAGCTTCAGCCGGTTCCGTTCGACGAAGAGGAGGACGGCATTTCGTTTGTCGTTTCGGAGGTCGGACTGCACGCGATGGTCGTGCTGGAAGGATGTTGACGGGATTGTATTAGTTGAACTAAAGTTGTAAGCCCGTTCCATTCCGAAAGGGATTACCTTGCAGCTTCAGACAGTTGTTTTGAGTTTTTTGATTTGATTGGCCTTCGGGTTGTAAAAACTCCAGGCTTACGAAGCAAGCTTTCTGACGAAAGCTCTCAAAGCCAAAACTCGCTCACAAGGTAATTCCCTTTCTCCATTGCACTAGGTGTCCCGTTAGTTCAACTTATAATTAGGAGGAAAAGAAATGGACATGGAGACGAGCAATCGCGAATCTGCTACGAATCCGCAATCGAAGCTGAGCCGCAGAAAAGCGCTGGCAGCCCTCGGGGCGGCGGGCGTAGCAATAGCCGCGGCGGGAGTTTCGTTCAATCCGGCCGTCTACGCCAAGAACAAAACGGCGGAAAATTTCGTTATCGCGGTCAATTCCGTCATCGATTTGCTTGGTCTGGATACGTCGACCATTGCGGACGGACTGACAGTCCGCGTCCAATCGGTATTCGCGGTCGTTCCGGGAGGCGCGCCCGGTCCTTCCCGGCCGCTCGACGTAAGCGGAGGCGGGGATTTCATCTGGAAATCGGCCGAACCGAAAGCGAATCACGACGGGGGCGTCGTCATCAGCCCGACTGTTCCATGGAACGGGCAGCTCGCGACTTTGGCCGGTTTTTTGGCCGGTACCGGCGAGACGGCTCCGACGGGGAATGGCTGCTGGGTGAGAACGTTCGGTGGCGGCATCAATCCGACGTGGTTCGGCGCGATTATGGACGGCGCGACCGACAACGGCGTGCCGCTTGCGGCGACGATCGAGTGCGCCGTATCGAGCGGGAGACGATCGATCGTCCTGCCCAAAGGCGTATGCGCCACCTCGACAAGTCCGAACTTCGGGTACTCGCATATGTCCGTTAGAGGAGCCGGCAAGCACGATACCGTTCTGAAATATACCGGTTCCGGCCGCGGTTTCCAGTTGGACGGGAGTCCGTTCGGGCCCGCCGTCATATACGGGATAACCGTGGAGACGTTGACGGTCGAAGGCAACGGGGCGATTTCCGACTTGTTCTACACGGAGAACGCTTCCCACCTGGTCGTCCGCAACGTAAATTTGCGGGAAGCCAATTCGGCGACGGGAACGGCAATGAAGCTGCTCTGGACGGTGGCGAGCACGTTCGAGGGCGTCACCTGCTCGATTAACGAGCAGCCGATGACGAATAAGCCGTATAACGGGATTTTTCTAGGCGCATCGCCTTCCCGGAATTTGCGAACGACCTGCAATACGTTCATCAATCCGATCATCGAAGGCTTAACGGGCATCGGTATCCGGATCGCGGCCGCGGACCAGAATACGTTCGTAGGCGGCACCTCGGAGGCGATCGGGATCCACGGCGTCGTTGTTGCTCCGGGATCCAGATTCAATACGTTTATCGGACTCGGCTTCGAAGGCAACGGAACCGACGACTTGATGGACCAAGGGCAATTTACGAAGCTGATCAACTGCTATTCCGCGAGGAAGCTGCATTTTGCGGTAGGCTCGCTGAATGCCGAAGTAAGCGGCGGCTTGCACGAACGGATTCAGACCGACGCGGGCGCGAGTCATACTTTGATCGAGAAGCTGACGGTCAATTACTGGAATACGTCGGCGGGCGGGGTGTTCGATAACGGGCAAGACTCGACGATCCGCGATATATACGATCACGATACGGCACAGTTCATTTATGTCAAAAAACCGAGAACCGGCGTCACCGTTGGCGCTTCGCCGTATACGTTCAAGAACGGCTCGGGATATATCGAGCAAGTTGCCGTCCGGGGCGGCACGGTAACCCAAGTGCTGTTCAAGCGCGGTGGCGACCAGACGATCGTAGGAGGCGGAACGAGCGGGCTGCCGGCCAACAATTTGTACGCCTTGATGCCGGGCGACGAATTGGTCGTCTCGTACTCCGCCGTGCCGGAAATGTTCGTCATTCCGATGGGCTGATTAAAAAAAAGCGTGAACCTTTTGCTCCGCCGAGTATGCGGGCGCACGGGTTCGCGCTTTTTTCGTATCGTGCGTGCTTGCAATAACGAATTAGAGTTCCGTTACTCGATTCGGTCCTACATCGCGCCTTTCATGGCATAAACCGCCATACCGATCACATAAGAGATGCCCGTCGCACTGACAAACTCATTGACATAGAAGGCGAGGCGCGGGGATAGCCCGAACGGCTTCTCCTTGCCCATCGATTTCAGCTTGTCCATGTACTGCTCCTTGCGGCCTTTATACGAGCGGAGCATAAAGGCGCAGAACACGATGCCCCACAGCACTGCGGCAACAAATACCATCGACCAGGCCGCATTGAAATACCCGACGAGTATGCCGGCTACGATATGGATTTTCAACGATTTTCCCCCCCGCGTAAACTAAGTTGTCTTCCGATTATAGCATGTTTGTCCGGCTTTCGCGGTTTCCATTCCGGTGCGACATATGACGGAAAGGCTGGCGGAATACTCGGGCTTCCATTATAATGAAGCTGTACAAGCAAGAGAAGCGGAATCGTCGATCTATATAAGTTGAACGATTGATTGGCTGTCGTTCCATTCCGAAAGGGATTACCTTGCAGCTTCAGACAGGTTGTTTTGAGTTTCCTTTATTGGATTGGCCTTCGGATTGTAGAAACTCAAAGCCAAAACTCGCTTACAAGGTAATTCCCTTTCTCCATTGCACTTGGCTTTCTCATGGCAGCTTTAGTTCAACTTATATATATCCATAAAAAAATAAAAACATTAAAAATTGCTAAAATGACCTCAACTTGGCAGGGATTCTAAACTTTTTGTCAAAATGTTTTCCCATACACTACAATTCTCCGAATAAGAAAAGCTTCTGATCGAAGCTTTTTCGATGATGTACATTCGTGGTTTAGCGGTGACTTATTCTTGGTAAGGAAAGTCTCTCTTCGCTTCAGTGATTTAGCGAAGATAAACTTTCCTTATCGTACATAGAGGGATGACTGGCGAATGGCAAAAATATCGGATTACGTTGGAACTATGTACGAGCAATTGCTGAAGTCGTTTATGGCCCATTCGAGCGACGGTATTGTAGTAGTAGATTTGGAAGGCAAAGTGCTTGATGTTAACGCGGCGTTCGAGACGATGCACGGTTGGACGAAGGAGGAGGTGCTCGGCACGGTGCTGCCGATGACGCCGCCCCATCTGCTCGAGGAGGCCGGAAGGCTGCACGAGCTCGTACTGAGCGGCAAAAGTGTAAACGGTTACGAGACGTTCAAGATGAAAAAGGACGGGACGATGTTTCATGCCAGTGTAACGATTTCTCCGGTTTTGGATGCGGAAGGCGGCGTCATTGCACTGGTCGGTGTGGAAAGAGATATTACGGGTCAAAAAATGGCCGAGAAAAAGCTTATGGACAGCGAAGAACGTTACCGGCAGCTGGTTGAGTTTTCGCCCGAGCCGATTATGGCGATAACCGATTACTGCATTTACTATTCAAATCCCGCCGCTCTGCATTTTATCGGAGGGCAGCATATCGACGAGCTGCAAGGGAAATGTGTCCTGGATTTCATACATCCAGAGCATGCCGCCTACTTGACTTTTCTGCTGGAGCGATCGATCGGCGGCAAACTGCCGTCCGACATCGTTCCGATCAAGCTGCTCCGGCTCGACCGGCAAACGATAGAAGCCGAGCTGAAAATCGTGCCGATCGTCACTAACGGCAATACGTCCGTCCAATTGCTGTTCCGGGATATCTCGAAGCGCAAAACGGCGGAGCAGTCATTGCAGGAAACGGAAATGCTCTATGAATGTCTGGTGGAAAACGCCATGGCGGGCGTGTACATGTACCAGGACGAGAAGCTGGTCTACGTAAACCCGTATTTATCCAAAATGTTCGGCTATTCCCGTGACGAAATGATGCAGACGAGGCTGGAAGCTTTTATTTATGCCGAAGACTTGGCGACTTTCAAAGAAATAGCGGTACAAACGCTGGAGGAGCGCATATCCGCGTTTCCTTTCTCGATTAGGGGCATGAAGAAGGACCGCAGCATCGTTTATTTGGAAGGGCTCGTTACGTTAACCAAGTACAAGGGGAAGCCTTCGCTGCTCGGAACGTTTCAGGACGTCACGTATAAGAACGAAGTGGAAGAAGCGCTTCGCGAAAGCGCGCTCCGGTACCAGCGGCTCATTAAATTTCTCCCCGAACCGATCGTCGTCAGCGATGCGGGGATGCTCATATACGCCAACAAATCGGCCATGAAGCTGTTTCGGACAACGGTGGAAAGCGATCTTGTCGGCAAAAGCATATACCATTTCGTCCATCCGGAGCATCAGCAGGAAGCGATGAAAATCGAACGGGACGTCATGAAGACGGACAATCCTTCCCAATTCAAGGAGATCCGGATCATTTGCTTCGACGGCGAGATCATCGAGGCGGAAATATCCAGTATCCGCATTCATCACTATATGGGGAAGACGGTTACATTGACCGTGCTGAGAGATATTACGGACCGCAAGCAAGCGGAAGAGCTGATGATCCGTTCGGAGAAGCTGTCGATCGTCGGGCAGCTCGCCGCGGGTCTCGCTCACGAAATCCGCAATCCGCTCACTTCGCTCAAAGGGTTTACGCAGCTGTTGAAGTCGAAGAGCAAGGAAGACTCGTTCTATTATGATACGATGTTGACGGAGCTTGAGCGGATCAACTTGATCGTCGGCGATTTCATGACACTCGCGAAGCCGCAAATGTCGCAATTCGGCTACGGCAGCGTAAGCGGGATGCTCGAGCACGTCATTTCCGTATTGAACCATCAGGCGATTCTGATGAATGTCAGCTTGATCTCCAAGGTGAGTACGGCGCTGCCCGACATTTACTGCGACGAGAATCAGCTGAAGCAAGTATTCATCAACCTGATCAAAAATGCGATAGAAGCGATGCCGCGAGGCGGGAACGTGGTCATCGCCGCCGATCAAATCAATGCCGAAACGATATGCATCAAAATCAAGGACCAAGGCGACGGCATTCCCGACGCGATCGTACATAAGCTTGGGGAGCCGTTCTTGACGACGAAGACGAACGGAACGGGCCTCGGTCTCATGATCAGCTACCGGATCGTGGAGCACCACCGCGGCTCCTTAAAAATTTGCAGCAAGGATAAGCAGGGGACGACGGTCAAGCTGCTGCTGCCCGTACCCGAAGGACGGCCGGGAAGAGAACCGGCGCCCGATTCCGCCGATTGGGCGATATGACTTCAAACCAAATGTAAGATGCCGCTTCAAGTTCCTTCGTGTACTTGAAGCGGCATCTTTTTTTGACCTAGGATCCTAATTTTCTATTGTAACGTAAGATCCGGCAATGTAACGGTACGAGTCGGCTTGATCGTAGTAGTAGTATGTAATGAGCACGCGTCCGTCCGCCAATTGGACCGAGCTCGTATAGCCGATGTCCGTTCCCAGCCCGTCGTCGCGCACGACGCTTTCTTCGGCCGTATCGAGGTCGGAGCATTCCGGATCGAGCAGGAGCGCCCGCACGCCGAATGGCTGAAGCCGGTAGCCATAGGTGATCAGCACGCGGCTGTCGTTCAGGCGCAGCACATGAAACGGGCTCGGGGAGTAGATTTCGTGCTTCGCCGGCTCGCTCCACGTTTGCCCGTCGTCCGACGACTGCGCCGTGAACAAAGGCGATCTTTTGCCTTCTTCGCCTTTGACGGATTGTTTCTTCAAGCTTCTCGTGAACAGCAGCAGCTTGCCGGAAGGCGTCCGGTACAAGTTCGGCTCGTGAAAGTGATAGCCGTCGGCCGCGGGGATCGTAGCAAGCCGCGTCCATGTCAAGCCCCGGTCCTCCGTTTTGGCGATAATGACGTTGAACGTATCGTTCTCTTTGCCGTAGAGCGGCGCCACGATCGATCCGTCCTCCAGCTCCACGCAGTTGCCTCGGATCGCCATATCCGCGATCGGGATCGGAATCGGGCGATCCCACGTCTTTCCGCCGTCCGTCGAGCGGATCGAGTAGCTGCCCTGGTTGTGTCCGGCCCATTCGCCCAGCACGTCGTGCCAAATCCCAGTGCCGCGGTCGGGTGCATCTTTCTTCTCATACACTTTCCACATAAAGCAAGTGGCGAATACCGTGCCGTCCCGAAGCGCGTTTAAGCAAGGGTCCTGAACGCCGAAGAAGAAATCGTCGTACAAAATCTCGGCCGTCGAATCCCACGTATCGCCGTCCGGGGAAGAAATCGTGACCGCCTTGGACGAGGCGTCTACGTGAGTTATCGTGTTGTAAATTCGGCTGCGGTCGGGCGCCTGGCGGAAGCCGAGCAGGTATGTGCCGTCGTCTCGTCGGATCACGCTCGGAAAGCTGTTGTACTGTTTGTCTTTGTAAAGTACGGTATGATGCAATGTTCGAATGTCCGGCATGCGGATATTCCCCTCTCCATATGGAAATGCGCTTGCTTCATTACGAACTAACTATAACATAAACCGGTTTCAAATTGGTTGATTACCGGAACGAAGTAACTTAATTATTTATAACGTATCATAATAAGAGACACTATGTTGTGCCAAGTTTGTTCATTGAAACAGGAAGAGTGAAAATAAGTGCATATTTTATTAAATTGTTGTATCGTTTTTGTCGGCCGAGGGGCTTTATACTGTAAGCAGATTGTTAAATAAATGCATATTCATTCACGATGGGAGAGGGAACGAGTGGGAAGTAGTTTTACCGAATTCGATGTAATCGTTGCAGGAGGCGGACCGAGCGGGATCGCCGCGGCTGTCGCTTCCGCGCGTGTCGGGGCCAAGACGCTCTTAATCGAACGTTACGGCTTTCTCGGCGGAGCGGGAACGGCGATGATGGTCAACCCTTGGATGTCCTATAGAGCGGGGAACGGAGGAGACCAAATCATTTTCGGCGTGCTGCAGGAGCTGATCGACGGCATGAGCGCGCTCGGCATGTACGGACATCCGAAAGCGAGAAATGCTTTCGATCCGGAGGCGCTTAAAGTCGTCGCCGAGCAGCTGTGTATCGAAGCGGGCGTTACTTTGCTGTACCATACGTTTCTAGCAGGCGTGAATATGGACGAGGACGGGAAGACGATCCGATCGATTCAAGTGGCCAATAAGCAGGGATTGGTCGAGATGAAAGCAAAGATGTACGTCGACACGACGGGCGATGCGGACTTGGCGGCGCTTGCGGGTGCGGTCGTGGAGAAAGGCCGGGAAGTGGACAGCAACTGCCAGCCGATGACGCTCAACTTCCGGATGGCCGACGTCGATATAGAGCGCATGCCCGACAAAAATGAAATTACCCGTCTATTCCTGGAAGCGAAGGAGCGGGGGGAAGTGAACTGCCCTCGAGAGGATGTGCTGTGGTTCTATGCGAACCAGCCCGACGTCATCCATTTCAATACGACCCGGGTCATTCTGAAGGATGCGACCGACCCTTGGCAGCTGACCGAGGCCGAAATCGAAGGAAGACGCCAAGTGCAGCAGCTGGTAGCTTTCTTGAAGCGGGATGTCGCAGGGTTTGAAAACGCTTACCTGCAAACGACCGCCCCGCAGATCGGCGTTCGCGAATCGCGCCGGGTCATCGGAGAGCACATCCTGACCGCCGAAGAGCTGTTATCGGCGTGCAAGTTCGACGATGTGATAGCGAGAGGCGCATACCCGGTCGACATCCACAACCCGACCGGCAGCGGAACGATCATCCAAAGCTTGAAGCCCGGCGAATGGTACGATATCCCGCTTCGTTCGTTAATTCCTCTCAAGATTGAGAACATGCTTGTCGGAGGTCGTCCGATATCGGCCACGCATGAAGCGCATTCCGCTATCCGGGTGCAGCCGATCGCGATCGCGATTGGTCAAGCCGCGGGCACCGCAGCGGCACTGTGCGTGAAGGACAACGTCAGCCCCCGGAACATTCAAGTAGGCAGCGTGCAGGAATCGTTAGTCAAGCAAGGAGCGCGGCTGCACTAATTTTTGTCAGCATCTATAAGAGTAAAGAGAGGATGGATCAAATATGAATCAAAGGGGTCGCAAGTTTTACGGTTTGTTCGCTACGGTTACGGTTGCAGCTATCATCACTTCGGCCTGCGGGAATTCCGCAAAACCGGCCGAGAAGAGCAAGGAAGCCGACTCCGGGGCGCCGCCTGCCCCGGTTACGCTCAACTTTTTTACCCACGGCAATTCGATCGTGCTGGCGGAAACGATCGAGTCGCTCGTTAAGAAAAAATTTCCGCACGTTACGTTGAAAACGATCAAGGACGCCAAAGGCTCGACGATATTCGACGTGCTGAACGGCGGACAAACGCCCGATCTGATTTCCTATTCGCTCGGAAGCCTGCAGGATCTGAGAACGCTGCGTCTGCTCGGCGATTTGACGCCGCTCATCCAGAAGCACCGCTTCGACCTGGGGCGTCTCGTTCCCGGCGCCGTCGATACGGTGAAATCGTATTCCGATAAAGGCGAATTTTTGCTGATGCCGTTCGAGCTGAACAACAACGCCATCTACTACAACAAAAACATTTTCGATAAATTCGGGGTTCCATACCCGAAGGACGGCATGACTTGGGAAGAAATGCTCGACGTCGCCAAGAAGGTTACGAGAACCGACGGCGGGGTTCAATACAAGGGCTTTCAATATAATGCGCTTAACGTCGTGTACAAGGACCAATTGGCGCAAGGGTTCGTCGATCCGAAGACGAACAAGGCGGCGATCAACACCGACTCCTGGAAACGTTGGCTGGACGTCATGACTTCGTTCTACAAAATCGACGGCAACGCGCAGGCGGGCGACGAGAAAGTCAATTTCTTGAAAAACCAGACGGTGGCCATGCGCACCGGACCGAACTATATAACCGAGCTGCCTGCGGCGATGGACGCCGGCCTGAACGTCGATTTCGTCTCGCTGCCCAAATTCAGCGGGATGAGCGCGTCAAGCTCGCAGATGAACGCGCCGTTCTATGTCATTCCGCCGTCCACCCCGCATAAGGATACCGCTTTCCAGGTAATCGCTTACCTGATGTCCGACGAGGTGCAGACGATTATGGCGCGTCAAGGCCGAATTCCGATCGTCAATCAGGAGAGCGTCAAGAAAGAGTACGCGAAAGATTTGAAAGGGATGGAAGGCAAAAACTTGGCGGCCTTTTTCCAAGATGCGATCGCGAAGCCGGTACCTTCTACGGCGTACGACGGGCAGGCGAAGTCGTTATTCACCAATGCCGCGCTCGTGCCGGTGTATCAGGGCAAGAAAGATATCAACACGGCACTTCGCGAAGCGGAGGAGCAGATCAATAAATATATCGAGTCGGAAATGAAGAAGTAGGCTTGGGAAAGCGGTTTATCGTCTTGCGGACCTTATAATTTTCGAGGAGGAACGATAGCGGATGAGCGAGCACCCGATGAACGATGAAGAACGGAAAGATGGCAAGGAGAGCCGGAACCTGTTATCGCGTCGAACGTTTTTGTCCTTTACATTGGGCGGGTCGGGTGCCGTGCTCGCCGCCGGAATTGCCGGAGCCTTCCCATCCGTGCCTAATGGCGCGACGGTCAGGGCGGCTACCTATGGGAATCCGGGCGACTGCGGCTGCCTGGAAGCGCATTTCGAATCGGTCGCGAGCATGAAAGCCGCAGCGCTTCAAGCCGGAATCACCGTGCAGACCGCGTCCTATTACGCGATCGCGAATGCGGCGGCGGACAAGCCGCGGGGCGGGGCCGCGTATCGGATCGTCTCTCGTGCCGATTATGATACGATGCGGGGGAATACGCTCGGACCGGATGGCGGACCGAACGGGAGCGGCTATATCGATCATTTGCTGACGAACGGCAATGTGGCCGTATTGAGCGGCGGAGGCGCAGTCGATCTGGCATCGGTCGGATTGCGGGAGCAGCACGATGCATATGCGGTCGGCAATTCGGCCGCTCTGCAGGCCGCCCTCGCGTACCCGCTATCGGTACTTACCGCTTACGGAACATATGCTTTCGCGAACGAAAGCGTCGCCGATCTCGGGCAGAACGGAGAGCTGGACCTATCGGGAGATTGCCGGTTCCGGCTCGCCGCCGGCTCGATCGTCAATACCGATTCGAACTACGGCAATCATAAGGCGATCCTTCGCGTGCAGGGAGGGAAACGGTTCAGCATTCGCGGCGTCGCCTTTGACGGCAACCGGGACGGTCAGACGTATCCGGCTACAAGGAACAGCTTCGGCAGAGGGACGGTTCCGAGAAGAACGAACGGCATCCTTGAAGTGTGTCCATCGGGAAGCGCCTACCGGCCGCAGACGGTTATAGTCGAACGGTGCTCTTTTGAGAACGCTTACCTGAGCGGCGCCATGTTCATTCAGTGTGATAGCGTGATCATCCGAAACAATGAATCCGCCGACAACACGATCAATGGATTCGGCGGCGCCGGGTTCGCCTCGCTTCTGTTCGAAGGCAATACGAGCCGGCGCGACGGATGGAGCGACATATACACGTCGGACCGGTACGAAGGGGACAGGGCGCAGCTGCAAATCCGGGAATGGCCGAAGGACTATACGGCCGCGACGGAAGGGATACCGGTCATCGCGATAGCCGAGTCCGAACGGAACAAGCAAATCGTCGTCCGCGGCAATACGAGCGATCAAGCCGGAGTGATCGGGCTCTTCGTCCGCTCCTGCGAGCAATGCCTCATTACGGATAATGTCATTCGCAACGTAGGCTACAAGCGCCGAAGCGGCAGCTATTCTCCGACCGCCATATGGGGCGACTTCGGCAAGTTTACGATAAGCGGGAACGATATTATGACACAAGCGGTGCAGCCCGGGGACATGCTGCCTGACGGAATACGCGTCGTCAGCTTCACGGGCAACGGCATCGACAAAACCGGCGGGCCTTGGATCTCGATGCGCGGCCGCTACTATTCGGTCATCTCCGATAATCAGATTACGTGCGGCCAGACGTTCGGAACCGGCTCGTTCAACGACAACGCCAACAAGCGGCTGCTGAACAACAAAGGCATTATCGTCACGAGCGAATGCCTCGTTCGAGGCAACGTTATAGAAGGCTGCGCCAATATTCCGATCGAGGCGATCAACGACGACAATTTCAACAATGAAGCTTTGCGGGATGTCGGGGTTTGCGGCAATGAAATATTCAACACGACGGGAAGCAGCATCATCAATCTGAGAAGCTACGGTTCTCCGACGGGGAATCCCCGCAGCTTCGATATTAGCGGCAACAAAGTGTACGACGTGCGTTCGGCGACCGCCGGCTCGGACGCGAGACAGATGGTCCAATTTTCCCAAGCTTGGGTCGGGATCGAAGTCCAAGACGTCACGGTCGCGGATAACCGTTTCTATTGTTTAAACACGGCGGATGCCTCTAAAAACTACAGCGGTGTCCGGTTTCGCGGAAGCTCGGGAAGCCGGGGCATCGTCATTCGCGACAATCAATTCGTCGATACGCTGAACGCGGTTCGTACCGAATCCTTTGCCGAGCTTGGCATAAGGGGCAATACGGTGAGGAATGGATTACGGCTGCTGTATGCGGATATTTCGGCGGGAGGAGATGCCGGGAAACTGATGGTCGACGGCAACATCTGCTCGGGAATTACCTCGCAGTGCGTCAATATCAATGCAGGCGCGAGCGGTAAAATATTGTCCGAGCTTACGGCGATCGGCAATTCGTGGAGCGGAACCGGCAGTACGTATGCCGGCGTGACTCCCGGAGTTTCTCCGGCCGCGTACAATATGGATCGGAACATCGATGCGATGACGACCCGCGTCGTACCGAGACGGACGTTCTCCGGCGTTCCCGTCTTTAACGCCCAGCATTTGGGGGAGATCGTAAGGAGCACGGACGGACCGACGGATTACATCGCCGTTCAGGTCGGAACGGGTGCCGGCGATTGGAAAGCATTGTAGTCCGGCAGCGCTATTGATGGGGGGACGAAACTAGGGTACCATGGATGAAAGCTTAGCATTTGAAACGGAGAATCCGGCGATGCTCATCCATCCGATTCGTTTGATCAGCAACAGCTACTGGAAAGAAAAGCCCGCATTCGTGCAGCAGGTCGAGCATGAGCGGTGCTGGGTCATGATCGCCGTCGAAGCGGGCCGTTTCCGGTACGGGATCGGCGAACTGTCGGGCGAGGCCGGGGCGGGGGATATCGTCCTTTGTCCGCCGTATGAAGATTTCCGCCGCGAAATGATCACGCCGCTTTCTTTTTTCTATATCAAGTTTTATTACGCGGGAGAGGACAAGAGCGGCGAGGAGCAGTTGTCGGAGCAATTGCGCCGGCTGTTTTCCTGCAAATTCACTACGTCCGAGCGGGACCGGCTGTTCAACGACTTCCGCCACTTGCTCCGTGCGAGCCGGATGAGCCGTGAAGAAAGCCGAAGATGGTCGGCGCATTATGTCTACGATATGTGGCTGCTGTTCTGCATGGAAGCGGAAGCGCTCGCCCAATTCGGCAACGTCGTTAACGATCCGCTGATGAAAGAAGCGAAGGAAATGATCGAGCGCCACGCTTTCCGCGATGTCCAGATGAAAGATATTGTGGAATATATGGGGATCCATCCGGTGCAGTTTACGCGCCGGTTCCAAGCGGTGTACGCCATGCCGCCGTCCCAGTATTTGTACTCGATCCGGATGGAGAAGGCCAAATCGCTGCTCGTGCAGACGAGCTATTCGATCGACCGGATCGCGCGGCAGTGCGGCTACGAGAACGGGTTGTATTTCAGCCGGATGTTTACGAAATATTTCAAAATGAATCCTTCGAAGTACCGGAAAATGCATTCGTTTCCATCGCCGTAAGCAAGCAATATAGCATGTTAACCGCCAGGCGCTGCAGCCCTTTCGATTAGGGCCGCAGCGCTTTTTTGGCGATTTCGGCGATTCGGGGTTTTCCTTCGAAGGATAGCGCTTTTTGAGGTGCGCATGGCGTACGTCGCTAGCTGATATTCTAATGAACCGGACCATGATCCGGCTCATTGAAACGTTGCGCTTCACGTAACTGGAATACATGCCGTTATTTTATCGACTATTCGTCTCTTCGGATCGTTTAACTGGAAAACAGAGTCTGTCGATTAACTGGTGAGTAAAGGAGTGGAAAGTGAAAAGGATACCTTCTGGCGAGTTTTGGATTTAAATTCCAACCGCTAAATCTTTGATAAATCAAGGAGTTTAAAACAAGCTGTCTGAGTAAAAGAAGGTATCTTTTCACTTGGAACGGCGTGCTTTCGCTTCGCTTTCAGTTAATCGACAGTCTCAAACCTGCAGTACATTTTATCGAATTTGCTTGTTGGGCCCGGTTATGACGAATTTAGATGGAGGTTTTCCAGTATGGCTCGGTATTTGCTCTTTCTTGTTGCATATACTGCATGATTTCCATTTAGCGGATCGAAGCGATACTTTACTGCATGATTTCTTAATATTTTTCCGCTCATTTGGGAATATTACTCAAATCACTGCTTGTATGATCTACCGATCCAAGGGGGACTCATGATTCCAACAGTCGAGCAATTGGAACAACAAGCGCGCGAGCTTGCTCTCACTCATATTCCCGGTCGAGCTTCATCCTTATCGGCCGCGTCGGTGTGGCGAACGTTCCGCCGGAATATGGAATCGCTCCGAAATTTCGCGGCTGCGCTCAAGCGGGTAGAACCGTCCGGTCTGCAGCCCGCCGAGCAGTGGCTGCTCGATCATGCCGATTTCATCGAAGCGGAAGCGTTAACCGTCCGAACGCTGCTTACGAAGCGGATGTCCCATGCGCTGCCCCGCCTTCTTCCGGGGACGGAACCGCGCATTATGGCGATATGCTCGGAGTATGCGGAGCGAACGGACGGCGCGATCGACGTAGAAGCATTCGTGCGATACATAAATGCCTATCAGGAAGTAGCCGTTCTCTCGATCGCCGAAGCAGGTGCGATTGCCGCGGTTTTGCGCATGTCCGTAATCGGCCGGCTGGCCGAATTAATGAAAGAAATCCGGGAACGGCGCTCGGCTTACGCCGAAGTGGACAAGCTGCTTGCGCCGTTCGAGGACGGCAAGGCGAAGCCGGACTCCGTCCGGATCAAAGAAGCGCTCGAAGCGGCCGGGCAATCGATGCCGCTGTCGGCCCCGGTTGTCGTGCATTTGGTAAGCCGGTTGAACGAATGGGCCGAGGAAGCGGGTGAAGTCCGCGATTGGCTGCTATGCAAGCTGGATAACGGTGCGGAAAGCTTGAACCGCCTGATCGTCTACGAGCATCAGCTGCAAGCGTCGTACGAATGGATGGCGGGCAACCTGATCCAGTCGCTGCGCGCGCTGTCGCGTTCCCGATGGGATTCGTTGTTCGAGCGGATGTGTGTCGTGGAGCGGACATTGCGCGAGGAGAAGGCGGGCACTTACCCTCTCATGGACCAAAAGAGCCGGGGGACGCTCAGACATCAAGTCGAAAGGTTGTCCCGGAGATACCGTATGCCGGAAAACGTCGTCGCCGAGCAAGCCGTCGAATTGGCCGGACGGGTGTCCGGCGAGAAGACCGATCTCCGGCGGGGCCACTCCGTAAATGGCGGGAACGGCATATCAGCCGGTGAGCTGCCGCCGCGACAAGCTTATGCCGCTTACTATTTGCTCGAACCGGACGGGCACCGGAAGCTGCTCGATTCGCTGCGCGAATGTGGTGATCCGAAGAGAGCGTCGGCACCGGTTCTATCGCGCGCCGAGACGAGAACGTATTTGGCCGTACTGTCGATCGTATACGCGGTGCTGCTGGCTTTGTCGCTATGGGCCGTATATGCCGCGAACGGGACCGTTCTGGGTATTGGCGCTTCTATTGCGGCTGTGGCCGTTCTGGCTATCCCCGTAAGCGAATGGGCCATTGCGGCCGTTCACGGCATGATAGGAAGGCTGTTCGCAGGCTACCCGCTTCTCCGTTACGATTATGCCGGAGGTATTCCCGAAGATGCCGCCACGATTACGGTTATTCCGGTCATCTGGTCGAATCCCCGGGAAGTCGATCGCATGGCGGACAGGCTGGAGCTTCATTATTTGGCCGCGATGGACCGGAATATCGGCTATGCCCTGCTAGGCGATTTCATCGATGCGTCCTCCGAGCACGACGAAGCGGATGAACGGATCATCGGGGCGGCCCGCGGGCGGATCGAGGAACTGAACCGTACATACGGCGATCCCGAAACCGGGAAAGGCCCGTTCTATTTGTTCCAGCGCAGCCGGAAATGGAACGAATCGGAGAAGACGTGGATGGGCTGGGAGCGCAAACGGGGGAAGCTCGTCGAGTTCGTCGAGCTGCTGCGCGGGCGGAACGATACGAGCTATTCGTGCCAAGTCGGCGATTGCGGCTCGCTTTCCCGTTTCCGGTACGTTCTTACGCTGGACGCCGATACGGAGCTGCCGATCGGCGCCGCCCAGCGGATGATCGGAACGATGCATCTTCCTTACAACCGGGCGCGCTTGAACGCCGAGTGTACGCGGGTTGTCGAAGGCTATGGGGTATTGCAGCCGCGGGTCGGCATCAGCTACGAATCGGTCGCCACCTCCAGACTGGCGAAACTGTGGTCGGGCAAACCGGGTATAGACCCGTATTCATTCGCGATATCGGATCCTTACCAGAACGCC
This sequence comes from Paenibacillus mesophilus, assembly GCF_005938385.1. GTDB lineage: Bacteria > Bacillota > Bacilli > Paenibacillales > NBRC-103111 > Paenibacillus_AB > Paenibacillus_AB mesophilus. Next base: position 54,428 of record NZ_VCRA01000001.1, on the reverse strand, counting down.
TTCGGCCAAGGCATTTTTACGGGGAAAGGCATATTCGACATCGCCGCTTTCGCGCAGGTGCTGAACGACAGAATCCCGGATAATCGCGTGCTCAGCCACGATTTGCTGGAGGGCGGGTTTCTCCGGGGCGGACTTCTGTCCGACATCGAGGTGGTGGACGGTCATCCCGCATCGTTTCTGTCCTACCAGCGGCGCTTGCACCGCTGGGTGCGGGGCGACTGGCAATTGCTATGCTGGCTCGCTCCCCGCGTGTCCGACCGGTGCGGCGAGTCGCAGCCGGTCGACTTGTCGATGCTGACGCGCTGGCAAATCGTCGACAATTTGCGGCGAAGCCTCGTCCAGCCGGCGATTTTCCTGCTGCTCTCGGCAAGCCTGCTCTTCTCCGGAGGCGCCGGCATCGCGCTTATGGCTGCCGGCTTGCTCGTACTCGGCTTGACGGTGATCCGCTCCTTGTGCGCCCCGGTCCGTCTCGTCCGCAACCCGGGAGCGCTTCTGACGGCTCTCGGCCAGGCGCTCGTCCAGTTTGTCGCGTTGCCTTATCAGACGGTCGTGATGGCCGATGCGATCATCCGCACGTTGTTCAGGCTGTCCGTAAGCAAGCGGAAGCTGCTGGAATGGACCAGCTCGGCCGAGGTGGACCGTCGCAGCAAAAGTGCGTCGCAGTCGGCCATGATGGGCGAATGGGCCGGCCGTCTGCTGACGGTTATGTTCGCGGTCGCCGCCGTCTACGCCTATCCAATCTGGCTGCGCGCCGTCGGCTTGACGATTGCCGGTGCATGGCTGCTTGCGCCGTTGGCGGTTCGCTGGCTTAACGGCGAGCCCGCCGTCAGGCCCGCCGGGCTCGCGGAGCCGGAGCGGGATAAGCTTCACCGGCTCGCCTCGCAAATTTGGGCATATTATGAAGATTTCGCCGGCGAAGAAGACAACTGGCTGCCGCCGGACAACGTACAAATGGAGCCGCCGGTCGGCGTCGCCCACCGGACGTCCCCGACGAATATCGGCCTGATGCTCGCCTGTACGGTCGCCGCCCGCGATTTCGGATTTATCGATACGCGCGGGATGCTGGAGCGAATCGGACGGACGATCGGCACGATCGAGAAGATGGAGAAATGGTCCGGACATTTGTACAACTGGTACGATACGCGGACGCTCGAAGCTTTGCCTCCGGCTTACGTATCGACGGTCGACTCGGGCAACTTTATCGCCTATTTGGTCGTGGTGAAGCAGGGTTTGCTGGAATGGGCCCGGAACGATGAACATGACGGGGAAGATTCGGTCCGGCAGCAGGCAGGGGCCGAGGCCGAGGCATTAGCCGACCGCATCGAATCGATCGTGAAGGGAACCGACTTTCGTCCGCTGTATGACGAGGGGGCGGAGCTGTTCAGCCTCGGTTATCATGCCGGCCTGGACCGCAGGGAGGCGATTTTGTACGACCTGCTGGCTTCCGAGGCCAGGCAGGCAAGCTTTCTCGCGATTGCGTTCGGCCAAGTGCCCGTATCGCATTGGTTCAAGCTCGGCAGGGCGATGGTCCGGTCGGTCCGTCAGCCGACGCTGTTGTCCTGGTCGGGTACGATGTTCGAATATTTAATGCCGTCTCTGCTCATGAGGACGTACCGGAACACGGTGTGGGATGCGACTTACCGGGGAGTGGTCGGCAGGCAGATCGAATACGGCCGGCAAAGGGGCGTGCCGTTCGGCATTTCCGAATCCGGCTATTACGCTTTCGATTATCAGATGAACTACCAATACCGTGCATTCGGCGTTCCCGGTCTCGGATTCCAACGCGGACTCGAGAACGATCTCGTTCTCGCCCCCTACGCCGCCATTATGGCGCTGCCGTTCCGGCTGCGGGATTCGCTCGATTCGCTGAACCGGATGGAGGGGATGGACGCGGTAGGGAAATACGGGTTCTACGAGGCGATCGACTGCACCGCCGGCAGAATGCCCGCCGACCGAAGCCATGTCGTCATCCGAAGCTTCATGGCGCACCATCTGGGGATGAGCTTGCTTACGATCGGCAATATGCTGTTGTCCCGCACGATGATCGACCGGTTCCATGCGGACAAACGGGTGCAGGCCGCCGAGCTGCTGCTGCAGGAGAGAATTCCCGAACGGCCGGCGATCGTCAAAGACACCGCGGCGCCCGCGATGGAGCGGACACGGGAGCCGCTTCTCGGGACCCGCATACCGCTGCGAGAGTTTACGAAGCCGTCGGAAGTTCCCGAGGTGTGCGTACTGTCCAACGGTTCTTATACGGCGGTCGTGTCCGATAACGGCGGAGGCTTCAGCCGGTGCGAAGGACTGGCGGTGTCGCGCTGGCACGAGGATCCGGTCGCGGAGCCGCCGGGAAGCTGCATGTACATCCGGGACGTTGCGACGGACGCCGTATGGTCGCCCGCCTTTGAACCGTGCCGCTCCGAGGCGGAAGAGCAACGAGTCCAGTTCGCTTTGGACAAAGCGTCTTTCAAGCGGAAAGGCGGGGAAATCGATACGGAGCTGGAAATATGCGTGCCTCCCGACCGGAACGCGGAGCTGCGCCGTCTCGTTCTCACGAATACGGGCCGGGATACGCGGGTAATCGAGGTGACTTCCTATATGGAAATCGCCCTCGCCCATCCGGCCGCGGACGAATCGCATCCCGCATTCAGCAAGCTGTTCGTCCAAACCGAATATGACGAGCCAAAAGAGTGCCTGCTCGCTTACCGGCGCCCCCGGGATGCGAAGGAGCGGACGAAATGGGCGGTGCACAGCTTGGCGGTCGGCTGCCACACGCTCGGGCCGGCCGAATATGAATCCGACCGCGCTTGCTTTATCGGCCGGGGGCATACGATTGCGAGCCCGGCCGGTCTCGAATGCCGGCTTTCCGGTACGGTAGGCGCCGTGCTTGACCCCGCATTCGTCATGCGTCGGCGCATCTCGATCGGTCCCGGCGAGACGGTGAAGCTGTTCGCGGTGACCGGAGCAGCCGACAGCCGGGAGGAGGCGCTGGAGACGGTCGCCGCCTTATGCGGCGAGCAGCAGGCGGAGCGCGCCTTTCAGCTGGCTTGGACGCACAGCCGAATCGACCTGCGGCATCAGCACATCAGCGCGATGGAGGCGGCGGAATTTCACCGGATGGCGAGCCGGCTGCTGTACCAAACCCCGCTGCGCAAAGAACGGCGGCAGAGCATAATGTCGAATCGGGCCGGCCAATCCGGTCTATGGCCGATGGGCATATCGGGCGATTTGCCGATCGCACTCGTCAAAATACAAGACAAAAGCCAGATGCCGTTTGCGCTGAAGGTGATGACGGGTCATTCGTATTTGCGCAAAAAAGGGATGCCGTTCGATCTTGTTTATTTGGTCGAAACGGCCGGGGGTTACTACCAGGAAGTACAGGACGCGCTGCGGCGTGCCGCCGAGCACGCCATGGAGGGAGCAGCCGCGCCCGGCGGCATCTACCCGATTATGGCGGAGCGGCTGTCGCCGGAGCAGGCGGATTTGCTCGCCGCGGTCGCCCGATTGACGCTTCGTGCGGACGGGCCCAGCTTGAAGGCGCAGCTGGCGGTTCGACCGCTGCGCCGGAAACGGGCCGGCTCGCGGGAGGAGGCGAACGTGCCGGAGGAGCTTCCGACTATCGAGGGGCTTCCGCCGGAGTACAGGCTGCGTCCCGAGCCGGCTGCGGAAGAAGCCCGTTCCGACTACGGCGATGCGGCGGACGACGATTCCGGTTTCTTTACCGCACCGGAATCGCTCGCCCTGTATAACGGCTGGGGAGGCTTCGCCCAGGACGGGCGCGAATACCGGATCGCGATGCGCGGGGGCAAATATTTGCCCGCCCCATGGAGCAACGTGATGGCCAATCCGCATTTCGGAACGCTCGTCACCGAGCTGGGAACGGGCTACACTTGGTGGCGCAACAGCCGCGAGTTCAAGCTGACGCCGTGGTCGAACGACCCGGTGCTTGATACGCCCGGAGAAGCGTGCTATATCCGCGACGAGGCGACCGGCGACATCTGGTCGGGAGCGCCCGCTCCGGAGCTTGGCAAAGGGGCGTACGAGACGGCGCACGGCTTCGGGTATTCGCGTTTTACGCGGCGGTCAAAAGGAATCGGGCAAAGCATGACCGTATTCGTAGACCCAAAAGAGCCGGTGAAGTTCGTCGTTCTGGAGCTCGAGAACTTGGGCGGCTCGCCGCGCAGCCTGTCTGTCGCCTATTACTGCAATTGGGTGCTGGGGGTAAGGCGGCAGGCGAACGCGCCGTACATCGTTTCCGAGTGGGATGCCGCCACAAGCTCGCTGATCTCCCGCAATGCCTATCAAGAAACGTTCCGGGAATCGGTGGCTTTCCTTCATATGCATGCGGGAGAAACGGAGGAGACTACCTTTACCGCAGACCGCGCCGAGTTTATCGGACGCGGAGGCTCGCTGGCGGCGCCCGCCGGGATGCTTCGTCCGAAGCTGTCCAATGCGGAAGGCGCGTTCGCCGACAGCTGCGGCGCGATTCGGCTGAAGCTGCAGCTGCCTCCGCGATCCGTGCGCAAGATATACGTACTTGTCGGCGCGAACGAGTCCAAGGAAGCGGCGCTCGAGTTGGTGCGCCGCTATCATTCCGGGGAAAGCTGCGACAGGGCGCTCACGGAAGCGACGGATTTTTGGAGCGGGACGCTCGGACAGATCGAAGTCGCAACACCGAATCGCGAGCTGAATCTGATGCTGAACGGCTGGCTGCTCTATCAGGCGCTGTCGTGCCGGATGTGGGCGCGCACCGCCTTTTACCAAGCCGGGGGTGCATACGGCTTCCGCGATCAGCTGCAGGATTCGCTGTCCATGCTGCACACGGCGCCGGAATTGACGAGGCGGCAAATTTTGCTGCACGCGGCACATCAGTATAAAGAAGGCGACGTTCAGCATTGGTGGCACGAAGAGACGGGGCGGGGCATCCGTACGCGTTATTCGGACGACCTGCTCTGGCTCCCTTATGCCGTGTCGCGCTATATCGTCCATACCGGCGATTCGACTATTTTGAACGAGATCGCACCTTTCTTGACGAGTGAAGAACTGAACGACGATGAGCACGAGCGGTATGAGCCTACCGTCATCTCGACCGAATCGGCTTCGGTATACGAGCATTGCATCCGGGCCATCGAGCGGGCTTCCCGGTATGGCGAGCACGGCATCCCGCTAATGGGAATAGGCGACTGGAACGACGGGATGAACTCGCTCGGCGACGAGGGCAAAGGCGAGAGCGTCTGGTTAGGTTGGTTTTTATGCGAAGTGCTGCTGAATTTCGCCGTCACGTGCGAACGGAAAGGCGATCCGGAACGGGCGGCTCTGTACCGTTCCCGCATGGAGACGATCGCGGAGGCAGTGAACAAGCACGCTTGGGACGGCGAATGGTACCGCCGCGCTTTTACGGACGAAGGAAAGTGGATCGGCACGGTGAAGGGCGACGAATGCCGAATCGACGCGATCGCCCAGTCCTGGTCGGTTATTTCCGGGGGGGCTCCCCGGGAGCGGGCTCGGCAAGCGATGCAATCGTTCGACCGCGAGCTGGTCGACCGGGCACTCTCGGTCGCGCGGCTGCTCACTCCGCCGTTTGACCGGACGGAGCCGAACCCGGGATATATACAAGGCTACCCGCCGGGAATACGCGAGAACGGCGCCCAATATACGCATGGCGTCATATGGAGCATTATCGCCTGGTGCCTGCTGGGCGAAGGGGATAAAGCTTTGGAGCTGTTTCATATGCTGAATCCGGTCACGCATGCGCAAAGTCCGGCGGACGTACGCAAATACGCCGGGGAGCCTTATGTGATGGCAGCCGACGTGTATACAAGAGACCCGGTAAAGGGCCGCGCCGGATGGACATGGTACACGGGAGCGTCAGGCTGGATGTACCAGGCGGGGATCGAATGGATTCTCGGATTGCGCCGGGAAGCGGACAAGCTGTATGTGCGTCCGAGCGTTCCCGCCGATTGGCCCTCTTACTCGGTTCGGTACCGTTATGGCGGTTCGGTGTACCGGATTGCCGTACATACCGGTAAAGGCAAAGCCGCCGAGGGGAGCGACGGTACGGCCGGACCCGTGACGGTCGACGGCAAGCCGGTCTGGCAAGAGGATACCGGCGGCGTCTATGTTCCGCTCGTCGACGACGGGCAGGAGCACGATGTGGTCATAGGCGTTCCGCCCGTCGTCTCGGGGATGCAGGGCGTGAGGCCGTAGCAAAAAAGATGCTTATGTCCAAGTTGACATGCGGAATAACTGTAAATTCCGGTAAATTTTCATGGTGGAAGCCTCCTAAACCGCGGGTAAGCGGGATAGGGGGCTTTTTCTTTCGTACCTCCTATTTATGCGGAAAATTAGTTGCCGGGAAAGTTACTCATCACCACGTACGCCACAACCCTGCCTTACTCGCCCCTTTACTCGATCCCGACGAAACTAGTAATTCAAGGGAAACCGCTGGCGGAGCGCCTTCCGCCGCCAAATTTGCTATAATAGATCTACCGAATTAGACAGGAGTCGACAATGGGGATCAAGGAGCAATTACTGGCCTACTTGCAAACGTACAACAAAACGATGCTGTGGCTGGAACAACTGGAGCGATTGTTCGAACGTTCGTCCGTGCAGTACCGGGAATTTGCCGAAGCGGTAGCCGAGCTGGAGGCGGACGGATTGCTCCAGGCCGTCCGGTCGTCGGGCCGTAACGCCAAACAGCCGTCGCTCGCTTACCGGTACCGGGTCCATGCTTCGGCGCTTCGCCGCGACCATCGCGACCGCTTGCAGCAGCTGCGCCTGACGCTGCATCCGGCGATCGGCCTCGATGCGTATTTCGCGCTGGGCGAAGCCGCCTTCGAGGCGGACCTGCCCTGGATCGAGCGCATCGACCGCCGCATCAAGTCGCACGGGCTGCCCGCGGAGCCCGCTCCGGCGCCTGAGCGGAGCTTCGAGCTGGCCGGGGACGAGAAGTGGCTGACGGAAGGAAGCGGCAAGGCGCTGCTCGAGCGGATCGGACTGTGGGACAAGCTGCTCGTCCTGCCCGCACCTGACCCGTTGATGATGGCGATCAATCCGGGGCTGCCGGCCGGGAGCACCGTCCCGTACATCGAGCAGCCTTGCCTCCATCTGATCGTGGAAAACAAGACGACCTTTCACGCCCTGCTGCCCGTTTTGGACGAGAGCCCGTTCCATACGCTCATTTACGGCTGCGGCAACAAAATCGTCGGCAATATCGACATGTTCGGCCTTCAATATCCGGTGAAGGAGAGAACGCACGTCTTCTATTACTTCGGCGATATCGACCATACCGGCATTCAAATATGGCATGAAGTCGCGGCGAAATGCGGCGCCATACCCGCGCTGCCCTTCTACCGAAGCTGTCTCGGGAAGCCGTGGGCGGCAGGAAAGACGAACCAGAGAAAGAACGATAACGCGGTGCGGTCGTTTTTAGCCTTTTTTCCGGATGGGGAACGGGAACGGCTCGATGCCTGCTTGCGGGAGGGCGGCTATTATCCGCAGGAAACGTTATCGACGCAAGAGCTTAGAAGCATCTGGAGGAACGGCATATGGAAAGCATGGAAGCCTTTGAACTAAAGCACGTGTTGTCCGGGTTTCAGGAACGCATGGCGAAGATCGCCCTGTTCGACCCGCTGTTCGAGCTGCAGCGCAAAAAACAGACGGACCGAAGCGGCGCCGAGATCGATATGATGGAGCTCGGTCTGCTGACGCTGCTGTTTTTTTTCGAGCAGAAGCTGATGCGCAATACGAAGGCCGGGGTGAAGCAGCTGGCGCGGTTTCTCCACCAAACGGTCGAGGGCCGGCTGGCGCTCGGGCCGGAGGAGGCGGAGGAGCTGGCCCGGAGCATCGTGCAGACGTTCCGACCGGCATCGGGAAAAAAGCGGTCGTTCGCGTTCTATAACTGGGAGACGGGAAGGGAAGAGACGGTATATACGTCCATTCTGAAAGCAAGCTCGTTCGACGCGAAGGAAAACGCGCAATATTATGCGCTGGACGAGGACGGGCTCGAGCTCGTATTCGCCACGAAGGAATTTTACATGGAATTCCAACTGTCGATCCATCAGCTCCTGCTGCGCAAGCAGCTCGAGAAAGGGGAGTTCCAGGGCGCGCTTCGCCAAATCAACGAAATGCGGGTCGACGTGGAGGCGCTGCAGGAGCGCATGCTCAAGCTGGAGCACGAGATCAAGCGCAGCATCGTGTCCGAGGAGACGCTGAAGCGGTACGGCTCCCTGCTGGACGATATATACGTCCGCCTGCATCGGGAGAACGACGAGTTCGAGGAGCTGAGGCAGTTCGTGAAGGAGACGCGGGAACGGCTGCTCGCGGACTCGCTCAAGCCGACGCCCCATAACGCCTACGAGTACATATTGCGTATCGCCAATGAGCTCGAGAAGGTGCACGGAGAGCATACGGCTTTGCTGCAGCGGAGCATGGAGCTGAAAAACCAGGCGCTGCACGCGGCCAAAGAATCGCTGTACTATACCGGGATGGCCTCGTTCAACTTCGAGCAGGATATCGCGAGCCTCGTGATCGGCTCCCCGCTGCCGCTGGAGGCGATGAAAGGCGTGCTTGCGCCTTTTATAGGGCTCGAACGTACCCGGACTTGGTCTCCGCTGACCGTGTTTGCGGAGCAAAACATATCCCGCGACGGCGAAGGAGAAGAGCGGGAGGAAGCGTTCCCCGAGCTGACCGGCGATGATGAGAGAGACGGGTTCGTACGGAGCAGAGGGAAGCTGTTTCTCGCGCTGATGACCGATTTGCTGGAACGGCTCGAACGGGCCGAGTCGGTGGAGCTGACGGAAGTGGTGGAAGCGTATGGCGGCGAAGCGACCGCGCAGCTGCTGGACAGCCGCCCGTTCTACGATTTCTGGCTCATCCTGCACCAGCGCAGCCCGATCGGGTCGGCTATGACGGAGCGCGAGGAGGATGCCGGTCCGTCCGGCATGGAAGAAGCGCTTCGGCTGCTCGGGAGCCGGAGCTTGATCGTGGAGGAGAAGCCGGACGTGATTCGGGTAAGCGACCGGTTCCACATTCAGAATATGAGCGTCACATGGGGAGGGACGGGCAGTGGCTTACGATAACGAGGTCGTCATACGGGCGTTCCGGCTGTATGCGGAATTGTCGCTCGCGGGCGTCGCGGAGAAAGACCGGCTGCAGGAATATATGGCCGACGATGAGGTGCGCGGCCTTGTCGACCAGTTTGCTCGGGAAGTCGACTGCGTGACGCTTTCGGCCGGGGATCAGCTGTATATGATACCGCTCGTCAGGCTGTCGCCGTTTCACGTATCGAACGATTACTTGAAAAAGACGTATTTGCGCGCGCAGGCGGTCAATGCCGATCTGTACTTGCTGTATTTGACCGTCATCACGTTCGTGGGGGCGTTCTACGACAGCTACCAGAGCATGGAGCCGACGCGCAATTTCATTCCGCTGGACGAATGGACCGCGCTTGTCCACGAGCGGATCGAGACGCTGAAGGAGCATGACCCGGAGGAGCTGAAGGCGTACGAGCGCGAGTTTTCGTACAACTGGTCGGCGATTATCGAGAAATGGGACTCGATGGACGATATCAAGGAGACGGCGAAACGGCAAACGGGCAATACGATCAGCCGGCTCAGCTTCATGGATACGGCACGCCGGTTTCTGCTCGACATGCAGCTGGCCGAGGAGGTTGGCGCGGGGGAGCTGACGCTGACCGATAAAGCGAGAATCGTCGTGCAGCGCTACTATATGGAGCTGGAGTACAACCGGGGCATTTTGCAGTTTCTGTACAAGTTCGGCGACGAGAAGAAGGCGATCCGCGAGCGGAAGGAGGAAGAGGAAGCGTATGCCGGCGATAAGTAAAATCCGTTTCACTCACGTGCTGTACGAAGGCGGCAACAAGCGGTATAACGACGAAACGTTCTGGTTCGACGGCCATAACGGAGCGATCCTGCTCGAGAACGGCGGCGGCAAAACGGTTTTTATCCAGACCGCGATTCAGGCGGTGCTGCCCCATGCGGATTTGGCGGGGCGCAAGCTGAAAGATACGCTGCTCTTGGAAAACGGACCCGCGCACATCGCCGTGGAATGGATTCTGAACGACAAGCCGCGCCGCCGGTACGCGGTAACGTGCGTCAGCTTGTTCCAGAGCGGACACGGCGTCGATTCGTACAGGTACGCCTACGAGTACGGGGAGCGCGACGACCATGGCCTCGACCATATTCCGTTCGTCAAACCGTTCATGGGCAAAAACCGTCCGGCCGACAAAGGCGAAATTCAGGAGTACTACGCCTCCATGGCAGGCCGCTATCCGTTGAATGCGCGGCTGTTCGCCACGATCAAGGAGTACAAAACCCATCTGGAGGAGCAGTTTCAGATCATCCCTTCGGAATGGGAGGCGATCGTGAAAATCAACGACACGGAGGGCGGCATCGAGAAATTTTTCGACGATTGCAAAACGACGTCGCAGCTGCTCGACAGGCTGCTCATCCCGACCGTCGAGCAGGCGATGGAGGGCTACGAGGAGGGCTCGTTCGCCAAGCTGTTCGAGACGCACCGCGAAGGGTTCAAAAAATATAAAGAGCTGAAGGAGCAAATCGGCGAAAACCGGACCATTTTGCAAGAAATGGACAAGCTGGTGCGGCTGTATGAACGGCTGTACGAAGCGGAGCAGCGGTACGACGGGCTTCGCCGGGAAGCGAAGTCGTACTGGCGGCTCTCGATCGACCAGCAGTTGAAGGAAGAGGAAGAGAGAGGCCGTGTCGCCGTACGGCTCCGGGATTGGACGGATAGAAGTGCCAAACTCGGCTGGAAGCGGACATCGCTGCAAATCGCCAAGCAGGAGCAGGCCAAGGCCGCTCTGGAAATCAAGCTGCAGACGGTTCAGGAAGAGCGCGACAGGGCGGAAGGGCAGCTCAAACGGGCGGAGAAGCAATATTACTCCTTGCAGTTCGCCGAGTACAGAGAGAAGCTTGCGGCGGCGAAAGGCAGGATGAACGTGCTGGCGCAAAGCTTGGAGCGGCTCGAGCGCTCCGAGGAGGAGCATGTGCTGCAGGAGCGGTGGGAGCGCAACGCCGGCCAGCTGCGCAGCGTATTCGAACGCCAGGAGCGGGAAGACGAGCGGCGTCAGCGTCAGCTCGCGCAAGAGCTCGGGCAGATCGAGGAGCAGGCGCAGTCGGCGGAAGCGGAAAACCGCGGCTTGATTCAGGAGCAGCACGAATGGTCCAAGTCGCTGCATACGAAAGAAGCGGAGAAGAAGACGAAGCACGAGCAGCAGCAGCGGATAGCCCGCTCCATCTTGGCCAATCCGCTGATCGAGAAAGTGGAGGACCAGTTCACGGTATGGGCGCAGGAGCAGCAAAGTCTCGAAGACGGACGGGTGGACTGGAAGAACCGGTTGAAGCGGCTTGAGGAAGAGCGGGAGAGCAAGCAGGAGCGCCGCAAGCAGGCGGAGGAGGAACGGAGCCGGGCGGAGAAGGAGCTCGCGAAGCTGGAGGAACGGGAGGCGCAGCTCGGGCGCGAGCAGCAGGAGCTGAAGCGGGAACTTGCTGCGCTACGGCCGGCGTGGGAGCGGATCTCTTCGGTATATGAGAAGCAGTCGTCGCTTGCGGAGCAGCTCGGCGAAGGCGTCGAGCTGAGGCTTGCGCACAAGCAGAAGCTGCTCGACCGGGAGCGGCTCGCTTACCGGTTCGTGGATGATCACGGCGCCCAGCCGATCTTCTATGCCGATCCGATGGTCGAGAGGATGGCGCGCCAATGGGAACGGCAGTTCTCGCTGCTTCAGCTAGGAACGGAGTATATTGCCGCCCTGGCGGGTGAAGCGGCGAAACTCGGGGGAACCGACCGGTTGTGGGCGGTGACGTTGGTTACGACGGAGCAGGAGAAGCCGGTTTTGCTCGGCAAGCTGCGGACGGCGGGCAAAGAGTTCGCGTTTCCGATCCGCGTGCTAGACGTTCGGGAAGCGGCCGACGCCGTGAAGGGACGGACGCTCGCCGAGGAGGAAGGGGCCGCGGACGGGCATTGGGTCGTACCGGAGCACTGGTCGGCGAGCGAAGAAGCCGGCGCTTTCGAGCGGTGGAAGAAGGAGATGCTGGAGAAGGCGGAGGCGGTCAAGCTCGAGCGCGAGGGCAAGGAGCGCGAGCTTGCGGAGTGGCGGGCGGCGCAGCGCAGGCTGGAAACGTTCATGCGGGACTATCCGCTGTCGGTCGTCCAGTCGATCGAGACGAATCTGAAAGCAAACCGCGAGCTGCTGCTCGCTCTCGTCGACGAGCAGAAACGGCTGGAGCAGGAGCTGAACGCCAACCGGCAGGAAGCGGACAAGCTCCGGATCTATTTGGAGGAAGCGGGGGAGCGCATTGTCCAGCTCGGCATCTGGCTGCGCGACGCCCAAGATTATATGGAGCTCGGGCGGGACATCGGCAAGCTGGAGCAGGAGCTTATGCCGGTACGGGAGCAGCTCGACAGCTTGCAGAAGAGGCAGCAGCGCCGCCAGGAGCATGTAAAGCTGTTGACGGCCGAATTGCAGGACGTACGTCAGGCGCTGCAGGACGTTCGCGTCTCGATGCAGGTGCTGAAGCAGGACGAGCTGTACCGGGAAGTGCAATCGTTCGCCTTCGTCGAGCCGGAGGCCGCCATGGCGGAGCTGAAGGAAGAGCGGAAGTCGCTTGCGCTTGAGCGCCACCGGATCGGCAAGGAACGGTCCGCGCTCGAGTCGGAATGGAGAAGCGAGCAAGAGCGGGCGAACGACTGCGTCCGCGAGATGGAGAAGCTGCGGATGGAACGTCCCGATACCGACGAGGACGCCCCGCTGCCGCCCGATCCCGAGCGCAAGCGCGAATGGTGGGGGAAAATCCGCCGGTTCCGCGAAGAGGCGAATGAGGTCGCGGAGACGTTTGCCCGCGAAGAGAAGGCGCTGAGAGAAGCCGAGGGCATGCTGCTCCTATTGGGCAGACAATACGAGGAGCAGTATCCGGACGAGCCTCGGGCGAGGTTCGAGGAGCCGCTGCAGGAAGCGGATCGCGCGCTGGAGCGGGAACAATCGGAGCTTCGGCGGGAGCAGGAGGAGCTGCACCAGCGGCAGCAGCAGATCGAGCGGCAATTGCGCGAGCTCGATTCCGTGCTCCAGACTTGGAACAAATATACGCTGACTTACCAGCTCGAAGATCCTCGCATCGAACCAACCGTTCTGTCCGCGGACGAGCAAAGCCAATATGCCTACAAGCGCACGGCGCAGACCGAGGCGGCCGTCGGCGCGCTGCGCGTCCAGCACGAGCGGCTCGAGAAGGAGAAGCAGACCGTATGGCAGGGCAAGCAGCGTCTGAAGGAGTTTTGCCTGCAGCACGTTCAGGATATGAAGCTCCGCCAAATGTTCGTTCAAGGGGTCGAAGCCAAAGAAAGCTACGGGGACATTCTCGAATTCCAGCAGACGATGGAGAACCGGATTCAGCGGGCGATCCATATCGCCGAGCAGACGATCCAGACGCACGATCAGGACCTGCAGCATTACATCCAGCATATTCATACCCACCTGAAGCAAATCGTCCAAGAGCTGAAGGAACTGCCTAAGAAGACGAGGGTCCGGACGGAAGACGGCTGGAAAGACATGTACGCGTTCACGATCCCGGAATGGGACGAGCAGACCGGCAAGGAGCGGATTCGCCAGCATATCGAATGGATATTGCGCAGGCTGGAGCACGAGAAGTATACGGGCGAGCAAGGCCAGGAGCAGCAGACGGCGATGCGCAAAGATTTGGAGAAATGGCTCGACTCGCGCCAGCTGATGCAGGTGGTCATGCAGAACGAGAGCGTCGGCATCACGTGCCGCAAAGTATCGAACGATCACCAGGTGACGAAGGCGGCTTATTCGTGGGAGCAGTCCAACCGCTGGTCGGGCGGGGAGAAATGGAGCAAGAACATGACGCTGTTCCTCGGGCTGCTCAACTATGTGGCCGAGCGCAAGCAGTACATCCAAGGCACGATGAAGCGTCACCGGACCGTCATTCTCGACAACCCGTTCGGCAAAGCTTCGAGCGAGCACGTGCTGAGCCCGGTATTTTTCATCGCGGACCAGCTCGGCTTCCAAATCATTGCGCTTACCGCCCATGCCGAAGGGAAGTTTCTGCAGGATTACTTCCCGGTCGTCTACAGCTGCCGGCTGCGTCAAGCCGCCGATTCGGGCAAGCAGATCATGGAAGCGACACAGCGCGTCCAGCACGCCTATTTCCGCGACAATGCTCCGGAGACGCTCGAGCGGCTCGGAGCGCGCGTAAGTCAAATCCAATTGTTTTGATACGATCCGGGGGCCGGCCTTTTCGGACAACAGCTTTTGGTGTACGATGAAGGTAAGAGCAGCGAAACAACTCGAAAGGCGGTGCCTTGTGCCGACGAACGAAAAAGGATTTACGCTATTGGAGGTTCTCGCCGCCGTTGTCATATTGGGCATCGTCATTATCGGATTCGTGAATCTGACCAACTTTAACCTCATTTCGGACAGAAACAGCGGCCGCTATGACGCTGCCTTGAAAATAGCCGAAGAAAAGCTGAACGAAGCCCGGAGCCAGATCAAGACCGGAAATGCCTACACGGCGGCACCGGCAGTCCCGGCTCCCTACACGGCATTTATTCAGGATCAGCCTTACACGGCGGCCGCTGTTACATACAACAACTCACAGTTCGGCAACAGCATGGCTTCCTTGCAAACGGTCGTCTATATGAACGGCGCGCCCCGGCTGTTGACTGTCACAATTTCTTGGAGCGGGTGAGCGGATGAACAATGAGAAAGGATTGACCTTAATCGAGCTATTGGCCGCAGTCGCCGTGTCGGGAATCCTTCTATCCGTCGTCTTCCTGCTTATACACAGCGAGCAGAAGCAGTTTACTTCCCGGATCGCGAGCCACAACGACAGGAATGCGATCAATCGAACGATGAACCTGATTACGGCCGATTTATCCAACTCCTCCAAAATATTCGTGACGGGCAATGAGCTTCGATATAAAGCGGGACCGAAGCTGAAGTCGTTGTATTATACCGACGGACAGCTAATCTCATACGATTTCAGCAACGATGCGAATGCGGCCAATGACGATGCGGATTTTGCGAATGCATCGATCAGCGTGACGGGCAGTCCGCAAAAGTATACCGCTTCCGCCATCATTGCGCAAAACCTGAATCAAGCGCCCAGCTATCGATATAACAACAATCCGATCGCTTCGATATTGCAAAACGGCGAATTGATCCAGATTACGATCGCCTTTGGCGGATCTCCTGCTTCCGTTCAAACGACTTCCGTCAAGCTGATTAGTAATGCCACTACGAAGTAAAGGGGCTGCCGCACCATGAAAACCTATTTGAACAATGAACGCGGAGCGGCCCTTCTCCTATACATCCTGATGGCTTCCCTGATCTTGGTCATTTTCGCGCCGGTCATGTTTATGATGAGTTCTTCCGCAACCTCGGCGAACAAAAGGGATATGCTCGATAAATCGGCTAATCTGATGGCGGTAGGGGTTCTGGAGTCGCTGGTCGCGTATTTGAATGCTTATTCTTCCGGAGACAGGCCCGGCTACTTTTTGGCTTATCCCGGCTGGGGGCAGAAGACGTTTCAATCGCCGGACGGCACAACCATCCAGGTGGAACTGCTGCAGCCGGCCGTCTCGAATAACTCCGCCATCGTGTACGCCAAGGTCAGTGCGACAAGCGGCAATATGACGCGGACCAAATCGTTGGGCTATGCCTTCAACGTCAGCAACGGGACTTCTTCTCAGACGATTGATACGACGAATGTCATTCAGGTTCCTGCCAACTCTACCAGCATTTATACGCAAGCCGGCGCCAATCAGAGCACTTTGCCCGGCGGTATGCAGGCCACGACGAACCAAACCTTGGATGCGGCTATAACCGGTGAACTCTCACAATTGTCCACTTCCGTAACCGGTCAAATCACTTCTTATCAAAATTCGGTCAACACGACTTGTACCAATTGCACAGAAGCCGCTCAAATATCGAATGCAATAGCGAACAGTACTTCCAATCCCGTCATTGTCAAGGCGACAAACGTTAATATCGGAAGCGACACGACATTCGGTTCCCCATCCAAGCCGGTCGTTCTCGTAGTAGACTCACTGGACATCGGAAGCAATCTGACCGTGTATGGCGATATCGTCCTTCTGGGCAATATGAACAGCAGCAATAACTTCAATTTAACGGCAAAGAGCGTGAACGGGCTGTACGGGAACATATTGGTGAAGGGGGCGGCGAACGTACAAAATAACGGAACCCTGAATGCGGAAAATATCTTTTATGCGGACTCGATGAATGTACAAAACAATGCGGATGTAAAAGCGAAACAGATGATTATTAAAAATAGCGTAAGCGTAAGCAACAACGCTGCCCTAATAGCCGATAATCCCGATAATGCAAATCCTACCTTGATTATTGCGGGCAGTGTGACCGCGCAAAATAATAGTTCCATCAGCTCGGAAGGGGACATTTTTGTTGCGGATACGCTTAGCGTAAACAAAGGCACGATCACGGCGTCCGGAAGCATTGCGGCGGAGGTAGCCCAGATCGGCGACTCGACCGTCAGCATAGGCGGCGGTTATACGACACTGCAAATCGTCACGACAAGCACCGGTGGAGGCGGTACGACAACGGGTTCGACTTGGGGAGGCAGTCCCTTGTAAATAAAAAATAGCCTTCTTGGCTATAGACACTACGCCGGGCAGCGGCGGCAGTGCTATACCGAGAAGGCTTGTTTGTTTCCGCAGCTATTGCCCGGCTGCGGATTTCAGCAATTCGTAATATTGCTGATCGGTTAAAATCGGCACTTTCGGAGCTTCCGGCAAGGGAACGGATAGCGGAGGCAGATCCGCCAGTTTTCCGGAATATTGCGGCGCCGCATAGATCGCAAATTCCATTTTGGCTTGAAGCAGCAGCGGCTCGTTTTCCTTTTGCAGCTTCGGAATCGGCGTCTGGAATCCGTTCAGTTCCCCGGCTGACGGAGCCATGTCCCATTTCTTCACATTGACGATTCTGTCCAATTGATACAGCCGATTGAAAAAGTCCACGATTTGCGTATAGGTGCCCTGCACGCTCATATTGCCCTTGAGCTCCTGAAGCTTGCTTGATGCCGTGGAAGACGGCGCCGGATTATTGGCCGGCGGCTGGGCGGCTGCCGTTCCGTTATTGTTCGGTACAGCGGAGGGAACTGTCATTTGCCCGATTTTGGTTTGTCCCATTACGATAGAAGTCAAATCGTCCGTCTCCCGCTTCTCTTCGCCAAACGTCAGCTTGGTCAAAGTAACGCCGGTTTTGAGCTCGATTTCCTTCATCTGAATAATAAACCGGGACAGCTCTTCTTTGGTAGGCACCTGCTTCACCAGCAGCCCGATCTCGTTCGCGGAAGCTTTGGGCGGAATGGGAGTGCGTTCGATCGAGCTGACCAGCCTGTCGAATTTGGCGTACTCCAATGAATATTCGACCTGCTTGCGAACGACGGGCAGCAAGCTGTATGAGAATAATAAAATATTGAACAGCAGGCCGCATGCCGTCACGATAAGAAGAATCGGTAACGGCTGGCGCAGACGGCTTATCCATTGCATCACGGTTTGCTTGTCCATGATGGAATCCCCTACTTCGGTTGTGATAGTTTTGTGAGCGATATCTCGATCGTAACGGAATAGGCGTACAAGGTCTGATCGCCGACCGATGCGGATTTCGATATTTTTTCTATTTTCGCGACGGATAGTTTATCGACAAGAGGGACCCGCTGCAGCAGAGTCGTATAATCGGCTATATGATCAAGCGAATCGGTTTCCATAGCGACCGTAAGCTTCTCATGATCGTCGAATCCCATTGACGTGATTCGGGATGTCTTCGGCAAGCTGCTTGCCAGCGCTTCGAATACCGGAATCCAGTATCGGCGTGAAGCTTTCAGCTTGTTGACCTCTTCGGAGAGCGCGTTGAAGTCCGCAGTCGCACTGTCCACGATTCTTAATGCCTGCAGCTGTTTTATTTGTTCTTGGATTTCGGCTGTTTTGCCGGACTTATTGTCAATATTGGCTTCGTAACGGATTACGAAAAATCCGATGAGCAGCGCGATGAGAACGGACAATGCGACAGATGCGGCCAGCAGCGGAACGAACGCTCTCTCCGCAAACGGCTTTCGGGGGAGAAGGTTAATGGTTTTCACGATGTCAGCCCTCTTAGAGCCAAGCCGATCGGTACTGCAAAATTCGTAAAGCAGTCCTGACTGCCGCTGTGATGAACCCCCATCATATCTGCATGGAGCGGGGTTATTCGCAGAGGGAGCCGTTCTCGCAGCGAATCGATAATAGCATCCAACCGGCTCACGTCTCCCGAGATCACGACGCGCTTAAACTCCTGATTACGGTTATTTAAGGTGTACCGGTAAAAATTCATGAGCCTCTCCAATTCGTGGGTCAACTGCTGGCACGATTGATTGAAATCGTCGTCGTTATCGGGATATTCCGACGGATCGGTAGCCGAGAAATCGAGCGGCACGCTTCTCGTAATTTTAAGCTGCTTGTCATGAAAAATGCTGAGATCCGTAGCGGCGTCGTTAATGTCCACGAGCAAAATCGTTTCTCTCTCGTCGATAATAGGGAAATATTCGATGACCCGAAACAGCGATAACGCTTTGATTTCTATACTGGAAGGGCTTAAGCCCGCCGATTCGACGACGGACCTATATTCATCGACGATTTCTTTCGGTGCGGCTACAAGCATGACGTCGCATTGCAGCATTTCCTCCGTTTGCAGTGAAACGAACTCTTCGAACAAACCGGTACCGTCCGCCCCGCCGCCGTGTCGCCCCGCCGCCGCTTCCTGAAAGATCGAATCTTTCTCGTGTTCCGCTTTCGATGATTTCTTGGACGAGCGGGCTTTTTTGTCCGCCCCGGCATGATCGGAATCGGTTAATTTGCAAAAATCGTAATAAGGCTGCTCGAACGGCAGATGGATCGAATGCTTCATCTCGAATTCGACTACTTTGCGCAATTCTTTATCCGGAATGTCCGGCAGCTTCAGAAAACGCACCATGACCAACTGGCTGGGAACGATCATGTGCACCTTGCGCTTCCGGATATTCATTTTCTCCAGCATGTCCCGAAGCGTATCGGCAACGAGCGCCGTATCTTTTATTTTACCGTCGTCGATCGTTTGACGGGGCAATCGTTCGATCATACATTTATTTAAATAAGGACGTTTTTTCGAAGTCAAGGTAATTTCTACAACCTTAATGGAACAATCGGTCATTTCAATACCGATCGTGGAGGAGCCCGGATTCAGCATTTGTCGGAATTGTGTCAGTACGTTCTTCATCTGCTTCAGCCTCACCCCGCCTTTACTATTTAGGATACGAACAACCGAACATAGAAGTCAATGAGCCCTGTTCCCCATAAATAGGATAGGAGAGAGCCGAGCGCTAGAAACGGACCGAAAGGGATGGCGGTGCGTCTCTTGAATTTGCGGAATACAATCAAAATCAGGCCGTATAAGGTGCCGAGTAAAGCGGATACGAACAAAGCCAGCAGCGTAAGCGGAAGTCCGAGTATGAGCCCGATGAAGGCGAACAGCTTAATATCCCCTCCGCCCATGCCTCCTTTGCTGACAACGGCGAGAAGCAGCAGAATGCCGCCACCGACGACAAAAGCGGCCAAGTAACTCCATAGCGGCAACGGGTGGACGAATAATCGGATCAGAACGGCCGCCCCGAACCCGAAAAAAACGACCTTATCCGGAATGATCATGGCCCTCAAATCCGTCTGAACGATAACGATCAGGATGGAAGCCAGTAGCAGTCCGGCCAGCAGCTCCGGCTGGTAGCCGATCTTCCAAGCCGTAACGCCGAATGTAACAGCTGCAGCCAACTCGCCGATAGGATAAGCCGCAGAGATACGTTCTCTGCAATATCTGCATTTTCCCATCAGCAGCAAGTAGCTGAATACGGGAATGAGATCGATCGGATACAGCCTGTGCTGACAGTTGACGCAATGGGAAGGAGGATAGGAGATGGATTCGCCTTTAAGTAGGCGAATGGCTACGACATTGAGAAAGCTGCCTATGATAAGACCGAAGAATGCGGCGGTAAAGGCGGTTAGAAGCGTAAGATCCGTCATGCCAACCTCTTAGCGGGATAAGATTTAACGAAGGTAACCCGTTGGAGTTACCTTCGTTAATCGGATTATAGCATTAGTTGAAGGTTATAGCTGTTGCAGCAGGAGAAGTCCAGCCTCCGTTGCCATACTGAACAGGAATCGCATTATAGTTATCCGTTCCTGTCGTGTTCGATTGGCGTCTAGGAATGTTTCTCAAATATCCTTGTGCTTGCAGGGTCGTAGCCGTTACGGTATCCGGCGTTCCAGCAGTATAGCCTGCAACTGCTCCACCACCGGCCAGAAGTCCATTTCCATCCGGATCGACAGTCGTTAAATAAAGAATTGCCGCTTCGCGTACCAAAGTATCGGTTTCTGCATCGGCATTTCTTTTCGAGTTTTCGACAATACCTCCGATGGATGGAATTGCAATTGCCGCGATAATGCCCAAAATGACGATAACGGCGAGCAATTCGACCAGCGTCAAGCCTTTCTGATTTTTAAGCAGCTTCCATTTTTTCATAAACGTGTCCATTCCCCTCTGTCAGTGATTATATAGTAATGAATCATTACTACCGCCTATTAATGAAGGTTCTGCATCAGCTTGAACGTCGGCAGCATGAGCGCCGTGACGATCCCACCGACGATACCCGAAATAAATAAAATCATGAAAGGCTCCAGCAGCGATTTCAACCGGTCCGCCATCGCATCGACATCCGCTTCATAGAAATCGGCGACCTTCTCCAGCATACTGTCCAGCGCGCCGGCCCTTTCGCCGATCGCCAGCATCTGTACGACCATCGGAGGAAATAACCAGCTGCCGCGAAAAGGCTCCGCGATGGAGCTGCCGTTCCGCAATCCTTCGCGGGATTGCAGGATCAGCTTGCCGATCACTTCGTTGCCGACTACCGAGGAGACGATCGTCATCGTCTGAAGCATCGGAATCGCCGCCGAATGCAGGGAGCTGAATGTGCGGCAGAACCGTGCGATCGATTGTTTATGAGCAAGCTTCCCGAACACCGGAATGCGCAGCCGGAGCAAATCCCAATAGTATGTACCTAACTTCGACTTCTTCATGGAGCCGATCAGAAGTCCCGGAGCCGCCGCGAATAAAGGAATCAAGTACCAGTAGGCAAGCATCCAATCGCTAATGGCAATAATGATCCGGGTAGGGAGGGGAAGCTCCAGCCCCATCGCCTGGAAATTCGCGATGTATCTCGGGATGACGAAGGTCATCATCAAGCTGACGACAAGAATCGTTACAAATCCCATCACGATCGGATAGATCATCGCGGACTTGACCTTCTCTTTGGTGTTATGCTCTTTCTCGTAGAAGGAGGCCAACCGGGTCAGCATATCGTCGAGGTTCCCGCTCGCTTCTCCCGCGCGGATCATACTCACGAATACGACCGAGAACACGGTCGGATATTGCGCCGCCGCGGCGGAAAATTGCGTACCCCGCTGCATGTCTTCGGATATGCGTGCCAATATTTTTTTGAATTCCTTGCTCGAGCTTTGCTCTCCGAGCACGCGTACTGCTTCGACCATGCTGATGCCGGCTTTGTACATAGTGGCAAGCTGTCGGCAAAACACGGTAAAATGCTCGTTTTTGACCTTCGGCCCGCCGAAGGCGATCTCCTTATGCAGGATGCTTTTGCTCGGATCGAATAAGTGCAGAACCCAAAGTCCTCGGCTTTTCAATTCTTCGACCGCCTGCTGAAACGATTGGGCTTCCAGAGCGCCTTTGGAATATTTGCCGTAATCGTCGACGGCTTTATACATAAACTTGGGCACAGGCATCAGCTCCGTACGTGCGATTGGATGATCTAAGCTGCCTACGGCGGGTGAGCGGGAATATGTTTATTGCAGGTCGGCAAAGCCGAACATCGCTTCCTTCGCCGCCTCTACTGTGACAAGACGTCGCTGCAGCAGCTCGCGAAGCGACATTTCCATCGTCTGCATGCCTTGCGCCTTGCCGGTCTGCATCGCCGAGCGGATTTGGTGCACCTTCTCGGAGCGGATCAGGTTGGCGATCGCCGGCGTATTGACCATAACCTCGATCGCCGCCACCCGTCCGCTGCCGTCGGCCGTCGGGAGCAGGCGCTGCGCCATGACGCCCAGCAGCACGGATGCGAGCTGAACGCGGATTTGCTGCTGCGACTCCGGAGGGAAGACGTCGATGATGCGGTCGATCGTTTGGGGCGCGTCCGCGGTATGAAGCGTACCGAAGACGAGGTGTCCCGTTTCCGCTGCCGTAATCGCGATGCCGATCGTTTCGAGATCGCGCAGCTCGCCGACGAGAATCACGTCCGGGTCTTGACGAAGCGCGGCTCTCAGTCCGGTCGAGAACGATGCCGTATCGACTCCGACTTCCCGCTGGTTTACGATGCAGGACTTATGGCCGTGCACGAACTCGATCGGATCTTCCAGCGTGATGATGTGGTCGTTGCGAGTACGATTGACGTAATCGAGAATGGCAGCGAGCGTGGTCGATTTACCACTTCCGGTCGGGCCTGTAACAAGCAGCAAGCCTTGCGGCTTCCTGGCGAATTCCTCGGCGATCGGAGGCAAACCGAGCATCTCCATAGCGGGTATTCGTTCGGGAATAAGACGTACGGTAAGGCTGGCGTTTCCTTTTTGCAGGAAGGCATTGACACGATAACGGGATACATCCGGGATACCGTAAGAGAAGTCGAGGTCTCCCTTCTCCATGAAGCTCTCGAACTGCTCGGTTGTCATCAGTTCCTTCGCCATGTCCAGAGTCGAGGAAGGAGTCAGCGTCTCGGCTCCGACAGGCTTCAAGCTGCCGTGAATTCGCAGCATCGGGGGAGAATGCACCGTAATATGGATGTCCGAAGCTTTGTGCTGAACGGCATATTTCATCAGTTCGATCATATCCATCTTCTACCATCAACCTCTCCCGGAGCATCATGGACATAACTGCAGGAAATGTGCATTTATTCATTATTATACAAGGAATATATGGAAAGTATATACTCCAAATAGTCTTTTAGAACTAATTATATGTGTAGATTTTGTTTCTATTTGTCAAATATCGCTGCCTACAACGCGAAAAACCTCGGAAAATGTCGTCAACCCGGCAGCCACCTTGGCAAGTCCGTCCTGCATCATCGGAATCATTCCGTTTTGAATTGCGTATGATCTGTACTCGCTATCCGAACGGCGCTGCAATATCATCGACCGTAACGTGTCATCCACGAGCAAAATCTCATGTATCGCCAGCCTCCCCTTGTATCCGCTTCTCGCGCAATCGCCGCAGCCGGTTCCCTTCCTCAGCTTTTGCGCATGCAAACCGTGTTGACGAAGCAGCTTGGATTCCTCTTCCAACGGGGTGTATTCGGACGAGCAGCGCGGACAGATGCGCCGTACTAACCGCTGTGCGACGATACAGTGGACCGATGAGGATACGAGAAACGGTTGAACGCCCATATCGATCAGTCGGGTGACGGCATTCACGGCGCTGTTCGTGTGAAGCGTACTGAGCACCAAGTGGCCGGTCATCGCCGCCCGTACCGCAATTTCAGCCGTCTCGCTGTCGCGGATCTCGCCGATCATGACGATATTGGGGTCCTGGCGCAGAATGGTCCGAAGCCCGCGGGCGAAAGTAACCCCCGTAGCCGGATTGACCTGCACCTGATTAATGCCCTTCAACTGGTACTCGACGGGATCTTCTACGGTAATGATATTGACTTCGTCATGATTGAGCCGGGCCAGCGCGGAATACAGCGTAGTCGTTTTCCCGCTGCCCGTCGGTCCGGTAATGAGTACGACTCCGTGAGCGTTTTGAATGCCTTTATAAAACAGCTGCTGATTGTGCTCCGACAAGCCGAGCTTTTCGATTTCCGTTAACGTGCTGCCCAAATCGAGAATACGCATAACGACCTTCTCGCCATGGATCGTCGGAAGCGTGGAAATGCGGATGTCGATTTTGCGGTATTGAATTTCGATCTCGACCCGGCCGTCCTGAGGAAGCCGCCGTTCCGCCACGTTCAGATTGCCCATCACTTTAATCCGCGCGATAATGACGCTCTGCATATGGGGCGGCAGCGTCCGCTCGGTGCGCATCATGCCGTCCACCCGGTAACGGATGCGCAGACAGTCTTCCTGCGGGTCGAAATGAATATCGCTCGCGCCCATTTGCACGGCTTGGGTAATGATTTGGTTGACCGTCTTGACGACGGGCGAATCTTCTTCCTCCGGCTGCGGCTTCGACTCTTCCTGGCTGCGGGTTTGCAAGATTTGGCTGATCTGCTCCACGGACTCCTGCAGTCCGTAGTAACGCCGGATCGCCCGTTTAAGCTCCTCCCGTGCCGCTATGGTCGGTTCGATGCGGTAGCCGGTACTCATCCGCAGCTCGTCGATGGCGAAATAATCGAGCGGATCCGCCATGGCCAATATAAGCTTGTTGCCCTCGGTCCGGATCGGCAGCACCTGATGCTGTTCGGCCAGCCGCTGCGGGATAATGTTGATCACTTTTTGTTCGATCACTTGCTTGTACAGCTGAACATGAGGAATTCCGAGCTGAAATTCCAGCGTTTCTATCAACTGCTGCTCGGTGATGAAGCTGCGCGCAATGAGAAATTCTCCGAGCCTCATCTTCGTTTCCTGCTGCTCCGTTAGAGCCGTCTGCAGCTGCTCCTCCGTCAAAAGCCCGGCTTCCACGAGCAAGTCGCCTAATCTCTTATGTATGGCCATACGATCGCACATCCCCCCGGATTACTATTCTTTCGACTAGTCCAAGTGAAGGAACGAAAAAAAGACCTTTTCTTCAATAGAAAGGTCGGTCGGTTGCACTACTCGCTCCTTGCTGTCCAAGTGCCCAGTTACAGACAGCCGATCATCGCTTCCGCTTAAAGGAGTAAACTTTACTCCTCGCCAGCTATATTAAATCATAGATGTTCGGGTGCGGTCAACAGCAGAAAATTCCAGAACGGTTTCCCGTATTGACTTGATTCCTATATTGAATTACTATGAATCTATCACTCGAGTGACGAATCTTGATTAAAGTGTGCAATCATGCTTATTTCGAACCAGGAGAAGAAGGCCGAGTACCGGTTCCTCACCTATGAGTTAATAGTTCGAGAATCGACGCCTCCGGTTCAACGTTAACGAAAACCGCCGGCAGCCGATTTCAAGACTTCCAATCATCACTCGTGTGGCAAAATTCTGCATCGGAGGATTGCTATGAGTAACAAGCAGGAGCTGTCTTTGTCGGATTTTTCGCTCGACGGCGAGTATGGCAGCCAAGGGGCGGCGCTGGAGCATATCGGCGTCAACCATTTTCGCATGATATTGGGCACGGCTCCGAATCAACCGAAGTGGACGAACAAACCGCAGTTTATCATACGCCGGCATGCCAAAGGAAATCGGCTGCGGTTGGACGTAGTTGCTCCGGTGGCCGGAGGCGGACAATACCCGATGAACGAATACCGCTACTCGTGGTCGCACGACAACGAGCATTGGCAGCCGATAGGCTGGGAGACGGACAGCGCGGAACGAAATTATTTTCTGTTCCCCGAATTTACAGAAAATGCCGTTTATTTCGGTCATCAAGTGCCTCTGTCGTACGAGTTGCTGGAGCGATTGATCGGGGAGTGGAGAGTCCATCCGCTCGTTGCCGTCCACCCGCTGGGCCTGTCTCTCGGCGGCCGAACGGTGTACCGGCTGGAGATTACGGCACCGGCTGGTCCATATGCCCGCTCCGAACGGTGGGCGCATTATATGATCAATACGCATCCCGGGGAACATAATGCCCAATGGCGCATGATCGGCATGATCGATTGGCTGCTGCGCGACCCGCAGGCCGGATCGTTTCTGGAACGGACGGTTTGCCATTTTGTAATCATGATGTGCCCGGACGGTCCGTCCAACGGATGGTATCGGGTGAACGGGCAAGGAGTGGATATGAACCGGAGCTACTCGCTTCCCGCGGCGGACCATCGGCTGCAAGCGCATGAAGCTTATCTATGTCAGCGCGACCTGGAACGGCTGATCGCTTCCGATACTCCCATGACGACGATTTGGAATATGCATACGTGGGGGGGAGCGGTGGAGCCGATCTTGTATCCGGGGCCGGAGTTTTCGGGTCCGCTCGGAGAGTGGACGGCGCTGCGGGATGGGATCGGGAAGCATGACCCGGAGCATCTTGTCAAAACGCTGCGTCTTGCGAAGGAACCGCTCGGAATGGCGGAAGGCTGGAACGGCGGTCCGCAGCGGCAATTCGGAGTAACCGGGGTGCTGTGCGAGGGCGGGGGGAGTCTGCTGACGAAAGCGGAAAACGCCGCAGCCGGAGAAGCGATCATTCGCGGTATTGCCGATTATTACCGCTGCAAGAAAGGTTGACGGCCGGAACGCGCCGAACACCCCTTTGCTCCTGACGGAATGAAGGGGTGTTCGGTCTTAATCACGCTTTGCCTTGGCCGGTATAAATCAGTACCGCATCACGGAGGAAGGCGGCTACGCCGCTCTGATCCTTGTCGTAATAAGCGGTGAACCTTTCGTCGTCCACGTACATTTGGGCCACGCCCGCGTGTGCTTCCTTGCTGTAGCTGTCCCAGTAGAAGCTGAGCCATTGACGGTGCAAGTCCGCCGCCTTTTGCGCGAGCTCTCCCGCCGGATCGCCGGTCGCGAAAGCTTCGGCAAGCGTCGAGTGGATGTCGAGGGCGAGCTGCTCGAGCTCGGCGTATTGTTTCTCGGTCATGCCTTTTATTTTGCTGTTCGCTTTGTCGACTTGCTCATCGCCATATTTTTTGCGGATTTCCTCGCCATATTTGTTCTCGTTGTCATCGATCAATTTTTGCTTGAAGCCTTCGAACTTTTGCTTGTCGGTCATCGTTTTACTCCCCTCTCTTGCGGCCAACGTCAGCTCGACATTGGCTATCAGCGCATCCAATTGCTCCCGTTTCTCCAGAAGCTTCCTGTGATGCTCCCTCAGTGCCAGGCCGGCATCGAACGATGGCGAGGCGAGCAATTCCTTGATCTCCTCCAAACCGACCCCGAGCTCCCGGTAGAATAAAATTTGCTGCAGCCGGTCGACCTCCCGCTGCCCGTAGATGCGATATCCCGAGGAATTGATTCTCGCCGGCTTGAGAATGCCAATCTGATCGTAATATCGCAGCGTCCGGGTGCTTATTCCCGCCAGTTGCCCCAGCTTTTGTACGGTATATTCCATGTTCGCTCCTCCTGACAAATTCATCGTACACCTTTACGCCGCGTCAATGTCAAACGCAATTTTTGGCTCTGGCAAAAATAAATCCCTTCCGCCATCGTCGGCGAAAGGGCAGTGCCATTCACTAAGTATTTTTCTTTAAGCTCATGGTGGCCGATAAGGCAGCGTGATCGGAAGGCCAGAGAGCGGTAGGGGTTCTATCGCTTTGTTTATTTCCGGTCAACGCGGCCTTGACGGGTTCCCAACCGTTTTTGAACAATATTAAGTCTATTCTTCTGTTCAAAGTGGAGACGGCATTCAACAGATCGGAGTCCTGGCAGCAAGTATATCCGCGTCCTTTACCCGCTTTCTTCCAGACATCCATGAATCCGGCTTTGATAAACTTGTTATATGTCGGTTCGCCTTTGCCGCCAGCATTTGAATTGAAGTCCCCCAGCAAGATCAGCGGCAAATTCGTATTGGCCGGTCCTTTCAGCAATTCATTTCCTTGAGCGACCTGCACCGTGGGGGAAAGCGGATCGAGATGAGTGTTGATCATCCGAAACATACGTTTATGAGCCAGCACGTCGATAGACGACCATCCTCGTACGATCTTAAACGGCCGCCCTGCAATTTGTACAGTCAAATTGGATTTGAAGTTGGCTTCTTGCCGCCGGAGAACGGTCAAGCCCGATCCTTTTCTGATCAATATAACGTCCCTGTCCAACAATCGCACCGCATCTCCGTTGCTGGTCGGCAGCCGGATTGAAACATTTTTGTTTTTTGCGGCCACTTCGTAGTGCAATCCCCGTTTTCTTAACTCGCTTAACAGCAATCGGACGAAGTCATAGGTGACGACAGGCAAACCGGGGACACTGAGCTGCACCCGGTCCGCTTCCTGCAAGCCGATGAGATCCGGTTTTTTCGAAGCGATCAGCCGGGCGATCGTTCCAGCCCGAAGAGGAAAATCGGTTGCGAGAAATTGCCGGAATACTTCGGTCACCGACTGGGGGATTAGTTCCGGCGTTGCCGTGAAAAACGGTGTAAAATCCGTGCCTACGTATAAGTTCCACGTCATAAATGAAATGGGGTTACGTGCCATCGCAACTAACCTCCTCATTCTCTCAACATTTGACGCTGCATCCCGGCAATTCCATTATAATGAGAGTAGTCGCAATTTGGTTCCGATGGAATGGGGGAGCATCGATGAAAGCACGGCATCCTTATCGCCTCTTCACCGAGTATTATTATAAATGGAAAGGGTTGAACGCCAGCACGACGTTCCATTCGCATCCGCAGTACGAGGTGTATTATTTCCACGACGGCAGATGCCATTTCATGCTCGGGGATCAAATTATCGAGCTTGAGCCCGGAGATATGATTATTATGAACGGCATGACCCAGCACTGTCCGAAGGTGGACAAGCCGGCGGAGTATGTGCGTACGATGTTTTCGTTCGAGCCTTGTTTGGTCCAGCTATTCAGCGAGGAGATGCGGGCCTTCAATCCGCTGCAGCCGTTCGAGACGCTCGGCAACTATCATCTGCGTCTTGATCCGGAAGCGAAGGCGGAATGCGAGGAACTGCTGCACCGAATCAACAAGTTTTACTACAAAGACGATGTTGTCCGGTATCACCGGTTTTTGATGGCGTTTTACGATTTGCTCCTGTTCATTAACGAGCAATGCTGGAAGCCGATGGAGGACAGCCGGCGGACTGTGACGGACCGCGAGCGGTATGTGCGGAAAATGATCGCGTTTATCGAGAACCGGTATATGGACGACGTTCAATTGGACGGGATGGCGAACGAGCTGCACATGAGCCGGTATCATATGATGAAAATATTCCGGGACGTTACCGGAATGACCGTTTTCGATTATTTGTACAGAAGGAGGATCAATCAGGCGAAGCTGCTCTTCTTCTATAAGAAGGAGAACTCCGTAACCGACGTTTGTTTCCGGGTAGGGTTCAAGCATCTCCCGCATTTCAGCCGGTTGTTCAAGCATCATGTCGGCGTCCCGCCGGATCAGTACCGGAAAATGATTCACGGAACCGGAGGGGGAGGGTCGTTCCCGATATAAAGCGGCCTCCACCGCAAGACCGGCAAACGGTTGAACGCAAAGCACGCATCGGCAGTTAAAGCGCCGGCCGCTTTCCGCACCATCAGTTAAAGAGACGCAAGTCAAAATATGCTACAGTAGTACATGTAAGCGCTTATATCGACGGAGGGCCCTTCGATTATTTTTCTAGAGGTGTGCGCTTTGAAAAACATGCTGTTGGCGGCAATCCTAATCTTATCCTTGCTCTCGGGCCCGCCGGCCTATGCGGATACGGGTACGGCGCAAGGACCGGTGCTTGTGCTGGAGAACGGAACGATGCTCCCGGTCGGTTATGTAGATCGGGATAGGCTGCCGGACCAAATCGGGATCTACACATATCGGTACGGCAAATCGACCCCGTCTTTCCAGTCCGGCACGGCGGAATTTATCGTAATCGGCGACGTTGTCGTAGAGAAAAACACGAACGGAACGGGAGGGACGCCAATCCCGTCGGGCAGCTATGTCTTGTCCGTATCCGGCGTGGCGCTGGCATCGCTCGGCGGTATGACGACGGGGCAGACGGTGAAGGTGCTGAATGCCCAGATCGAGGTGCGGCCGGAGAAATACGCCGTCGTGCGGGGAGCCATTGTCAAGATCGATAAACGGAATGCGACGCGCGGTACGGGGGAAGTGATCTTATTCGATCCGTCGCACGGGCCGACGACGAAGCAGAACGGATGGGGGATGGAAATTACGATTGTAGGCGGAGTCGTTTCCCGCGTAGTCGGGCTCGTCCCCGATCCGGTCAAGCCGGGCAATTATGTGCCTAACGATTCGCCCATTCCGCAGGACGGCTATGTTCTCTCGATCCAGACGCGCAGCCCTTACTTTACTCAATTGAACGGCAAAGTAAAAGCGGGAGATCCCGCCGAAATCGCGCTGGATCCGCTGCAATACCGCGTCATGAAAATCGGATATGACGGCATCAACTCCAAAGTGCGCGGCGCCGACACGCTGATCGTATACGACCGGACCTACGGGGAACGTACCGGAACGAACCCTTACGGAAACGAGGTTGTTGTGAACGGGGAAGGAATGGCCGTCTCGAACGGAGGCAACAATCGGAGTATTCCCGATACGGGCATCGTCTTGTCAGGCGTCGGGGTAAAAGGGACTTGGCTGAAGGACAACGTGCCGGTCGGTTCCAGAATCCGCATCGATTCGGCGAACAAGCAGGTCGTCGCGATGTATACGCCCCAATCCGTCCTGGACAAGGCGAGCTATTATGCCGTCAAGCTGCGGCAGCAATTGCAGCAGTCCAAGTCCGAGTTCCGGGACGTGCCTTATACCCGCGTAGAGCAGCAGATTACCGTAGCCGAATCGATTTACGGACAGGCCGTCCAGCTGCGTGCAGCCGGTTCCGTGCAGGAGCTGGCCGGGGTGCTGCAGCAGCTCGACCGGGCGATATCGGATGCGGATTTCATGCACGAGGAATCCCGCGTGATGGAGACGCGCGGCATTTGGATCAGGCCGAAAGAAACGACACGGGAGCAAGTGCGCGACAATTTGCTGAAAGTGAAGTCGGCCCGGTTCAATACCGTTTACCTAGAGACATGGTGGAACGGCCGGACCATTTATCCAACGCATGTTCCGGACGCCGCCAAGAACCCGATCTATAACGGCTTCGACGTCCTGCAAGCGTACATCGAGGAAGGCCGAAGTCTCGGTCTCGGCATTCATGCCTGGGTGGAAAACTTCCGCGGCGGGGACGAGACGCCGGGTCCCGCTCTCGCCGCTCATCCGGATTGGGGCATCATGAGCCGTCAAGGACAGCCGTACGAAATCACGGACAATGTCAAAAAGTATTATCTCAATCCTGCTTTGCCCGCGGTGAGAGATCATTTGTCCGCCATTTACAACGAGTTGATAACCAAATACGATATAGCCGGACTGCATCTCGACTTTACCCGTTATCCGCATTCCCGCGACTATTCGAACGATTTCGGCTATGACCCGTATACAAGAGGGCTGTTTCAGCAAAAGCACGGAGCCGACCCGCTTGCCTTGAAGCAGGGTGATGCGTTATGGGACACATGGCTTCGTTTTCGCACCGAAATGATCAATGGCTGGGTCGACCGGGTCGTATCGGAATCGCGTGCGGCGAAGCCGCAGCTATTCTTGTCGGCCGCGGTATGGCCGAATTACGATACGGCGCCCGCATTGTTCGCGCAAGAGGCGAAGACGTGGGCGGCCCATAACGCCATCGACCAGTTCGTTCACATGTCCTATGTGAGGGATGCTTCGCTTCTGGTCGGCGATCTGAATAAATCACTCGACATCGCGGGCGGCAAAGCGTTCGTCGCGTCCGGAATCGGCGCCTATATGAATTTGCAGCCGACGATGATCGCCGAACAAATCCGCGAAGTGAACCGTGCCGGCGGCAACGGCACATCGATGTTCGAGTTCACGGGAACGTTCGGAGGCGGTTACGATCGCGTGCTTGCGCTCGGGGCATATCGGAACGAAGCCGTCCCGCCGGATTACCGCAAGACCGGGCCTTTGATCGTATGGATTCGCGACATGATCCGTAAAATCGACGAAATCTACGTCCCCCTGCAAGGAATGAGCGGACCCGATGCCGCGAAATATGAAGCGCATTTGAATGTGATCGTCAAAACGCTGGAAGCGCGTGAATCGTTCACTCCGCTGACGGCGAGCGCCGCGAAGCAGCAGCTGGAGGTACTGCAAACGCTGCTGGCCCATGACCGTTCCGTTCATGCGCAGGTCAAGAGCAGAATGACGGCCGATATGGAGTATGGACTGCAAGTATTGAAGCTGTACGACGTGAAAACGAGGTAAAAGTACGCCCTCCGCACAGGCACGGACAGGCCGCCGATAACAAGGCGACCCGTCGGTGCCTTGTGAGGTTTTTTTCATGGAACGTGGCATGAGTTCGACAACGGATTTGGTAAATATGCTACTATATGCAATGGGACATTAGTAGAATCAGAGAACCAAGACATCCATGAGGAAGGAAGTGCTTGCCGGCGATGGAGCCTTACGACCGTATTGTAGAATTAGCCTTTCAGAAATCGAAGCTGCGCGATCAGCTCAATGACGATGAGGCGAATGAGACGCTTCGGCAATTTTATAAACAAATTGAGGAATGGGACGGATCGGTCGATCGATTGTCGTTCATCGGAGACTATCTTGTCGGAACGCATATGAATAAAATCATTGCAAAGGGGATGGCCCAGGCGAGTCCGGAAGGGTTTGTCCGTATTATGACCCAGGAGCGGACCATCCTGGAGAAGGTTGCGGAGCTGCTGCGGCTTCGCAAGTCAGGTCCCGTCGATGAGCGGCTGACGAACCGGATCAAGGATGTGCAGCTCGAGCGTGCCGTCAAAATTCACCCGAGCCTGGAAGGACCGGCACCGGACCAGTATATTCACCGTTTTTTGTGCTGCTTGTTCATGGAGATCATGACGCCGGTGGCGAATAAGAGTGATCTGAAGAAAATCGCCCGGATTCTCGACATAGGCGACGCAAACGTATCGTTCGTAAACCTGCAGGTCAGAGTCCGCGGTAAGGTGGAAGGTGCGCTGCAAAGGCTGCAGCTGCACGAAGAAGTGAATACGAAGGATGTATTCCGAAGAGCCGTGATTGCTTATCATATTCTCGAAGCGCACAAAGAACTTCAAGCCAAGTAACGCAAATCTTCAAGTAGAGTACAAATCATCCTTCTTTTCTCCGTACAGGCACAGATAGGCCGCCGCCCACATACAATGTAACGATCCTTGATATCGCCATTGCGATCGTTTCGATTATGCGGGAGGTGACCGGTCGGTGCCTGGTTTATTTGCAGCCGTCGCTTTATTTATCAAGCAATTGATGCTGCTCGTGTCGTATGTCAAAAACAATGCGTTTCCTCAGCCGTTAACCGAGGAGGAGGAAGAGAAGCATCTCCGTCTCATGGCCGGAGGAAACCAGCATTCGCGCAATTTGCTGATTGAACATAACTTGAGGCTCGTCGCCCATATCGTCAAAAAGTTCGACAATACCGGCGAAGACCTCGAAGATCTGATCTCGATCGGAACGATCGGATTGATCAAGGCGATCGAATCGTTCTCGCCCGACAAAGGGACGAAGCTCGCCACGTTCGCGGCGAGATGCATCGAGAACGAGATAATAATGTCTTTAGAGGTGCGTTAAATATTGGTTTTTGTTTTTTAAAGCCACATCAGAGCATGTGGCTTATTGAGTTATGGGGGATAAGGAACAGTATGAGATAATTCAAATATTGAGTATTTATTTTGACATTTTAGTTTGACGACTCGATGATATAAACTTGAAATGCCCAGAAGACCTTAAAATCGTAATTTACAAAGGATGGGAGCTTAGTTTTCAAGCGTTTAAGTCGTACAGTCGTAATTATATGTTGCAAACAAGAAAATACTAAAAAATAATATTAACTTATGAGGTGCGGAAAAATGAAGGATGAGAAATCAAAAAATCAAATGTACAGACAATATTTCATGGGTGTCCTTGAGGAACTAAAAAAGATGGGTTATTCTGAGGCAGATGCGGAAATGATTTTCAATCGTTATTCTGATGGTATCATAGGTATATGGGGGTTTTATCTAAATACTTATGATTTTGCTAAAGAAATCGATGAGTTATATAGGGCAGTTATACGTGAATTTGATCCTAATAACCCTGATCACATTTATATAGGCCATCTCCGAGAACGCATTCGGAAGAATGAAATAATAGGAAATTCGTTAACATTTACAATAAGTGAAGAAATCATGAAAAGAATTAATCAGTGGGATCAGTGTAAAGCAGTTGATGTAAGTGGTGCAAAATTTGCTTATACGTTTGTTCCTTCGAGCTTAGGCACGTATATTATTGTGAAATGCGATGTGTGTGAACGTGAGTTGCATTTTTCTGATGATATAAATTAGGTGAATAGACAGGCTAAACAAATATCATTAAACTTTTCGTTGGAACTATTTAAAATTTCGCGTTTAGCCTGCATCAATAAACCGAAGAATTAATATTCGAATCCATCAGCAAACTGAGAAAGATAGTGAAGTGTGGTTTTGAGATCGCGATGTCGTAGTTGACGTTGGATGACCGAAATGTCGACTCCAGCTAGTTGCATCATATATGCCATTGTATAGCGTAACCAATGACAGGTAATCGGTCGAACTCCTGCTTTATTGCTAACCTCCCTTAAAATTTTATTTAGACTATTTCTGTTCAGAGTCCGTTTTTTCAAGAAAAAAACATGTTCACTTCCACTTTTTTGCCACTCCTCATGGAATGGGCGGGACAAGAAGAATTTGAGTTCCTCACATAACTTTTGACTTAACATGACTGTGTTCGCTTTGGTCTTTGTACCGCGCTCAACGTAGATGATTTGACGATCGAGATCAATTTGTGAGATAGTCAATTCCCTTAATTCTTTATTACGCAAGCCAGTATTAAGTAGCAAAAGTATTATTATGTAATACTGCCTTGTGAAAGGATCTAACTTTAAAGCTGCCTCTAATAGTAGTGTACATTCTTCTTCTGAAAGGGATTTATCTTTATATTTAATATTGTGGTATGGATTTTTATAATATTGAACCGGATTTCGGTCAATCAATTTCAAACTCTTAAGGAGTTTAAAAAAGCTCTTGAGCGCAGATATACTTGTGGATAGGGCATAGTCTGTGCACCCTTTATCCTTTAAAAATTCGATAAACGAGTCAATATATATTTGATTTATTGGAGAATACTTATCGACATCTTGATAGTATATAAATTTGTTAAAGTCTAGATTACCAGAGTAACCTTTACTCAACAGAAACTCTTCTAGTTTCCGCAAGGAACTAATATAGTTCTGCTTTGTTTTTTCTCTGAGTGTGCAATGTTGTTCCCACATTTTATAATAATTTGAATTAAGTAAAATGTTCATTTTTAGCTGCCTCCTATTTCAATCCATTCGCGAATGGATGTCTTTCCACTGCTTTTTTTAGTTGTTCATCGAATAGTTTTAAATATACTGTCGTTGTCTCGATGCTTTCATGTCCAAGTAGTTTAGAAATAGTGTAAATGTCAATCCCGGCTTCTAATGCATAGACTGCGTAACAATGCCGGAAAGAATGAACTGAGTATTGATCTTTCTCTTTCTCAGATAAGGTAGTTGCTTTTTTAATTATTTTTTTAACAAAATATTGTATGTTCCGAGAAGTCATAGAGCTTTTACCACCATTCGTGGAGAATACATACAAGTCATTCAATTGTTCTTCTGTCAAAGAAGATACTCGGGATTGAAATGTAAATTTCACATAATTCCTTAAAATGCATAGACCTAACAAATTTATGCTGCGTTTTACTTTTGCGCCTTTCTTTCCTTTACCAACAACTTTAATAGATTGATTCTCTGTATCAATATCGCCGATTTTTAATAGTCGAAGTTCTTTCAGACGAATCCCGGAGCTTAGAAAAGTCATAATGATTGTGAAGTTCCTGAAACCGTTTCCGGGGCCAGCGGCTAGATGCACGATTTCTCGTAGTTGATCAATTTTAAATGCCTTAGGAATATCACTATCATCAGTCTTTATTTCAAGCAAGAGTTTTATCTCGTCTATTTTTTCTTCAAAAAAATGCTTTAACGAAATGCGTAAGAATGTCCTTAAGAAAGATGCCTTTTTTGCCCTGGTATTTGAACGCGGTTCATATTGATTGAGATATGCCATAATATTCATTGGTTCCGCTAATTGCCTAAGTGTTGCAAGAGAAGTAGGAGTTGGACTTGAAAAATTAACGTACTGGGATAGTTCAGATTCATATGTTGTTCTTGTGTCAGGACTAAAACTAATAAAACGAGGACAGCTTAGAAAATACTCCTTTACCGTTTGCCCTGGTATATCTTCAGTTACATTTCTTTTCTCGGACGGATCAACCATAATTCCAAGTTCTCCGAGGATTTCCTGTAATTCATCTAATCCATACTGGGCAACAAGTTGTTGAATATTTATACGAAGACCTTGTAATGGGGATGTGGGCAGTTCGATAGGCATCTTTGTATCCTCCTAATTTAGACAAATATTATATGCTTTGAATTGAATTTTCGAAGATCTCGTTGTACAATGACCACATACCTTTTATTTACTTATTTCTCGCAACTCCCGCCATGCGGCCGAGGGAGTCTTTCTAAGAAATTAATTACCTAGATACGGGAATATTCCGTCTAAATCCGCCTTCGAGAAGGTGCACAAGCTTTAGTTTAGATACTAAAGTGGATGTACACCTTCACGAAGGCTTTTGTATTTTAAGTTAATAAGTTGATCTTATTAG
The DNA here is from genome assembly GCF_005938385.1 of Paenibacillus mesophilus. GTDB lineage: Bacteria > Bacillota > Bacilli > Paenibacillales > NBRC-103111 > Paenibacillus_AB > Paenibacillus_AB mesophilus. The sequence goes on along the minus strand of NZ_VCRA01000001.1, from coordinate 17,785 downwards.
CTGATCTGCGAAGTTCTTCTTGACTTCGATGAATGTATAATCCTGCAGTTGCGGCATTCTTATGTCTCCCCAATTTTCTCAATACTTGTGGTGGGCAGTCCTTTCTGTATGAGAGTCGTGTTAGCATTGTATGCCTAAGTAAATGTAATCCACTTGGAATATTCCAACCGGCCATCAAAGAAAATATTTTTACATATTCATAAAGGGATCGAGCAAATTTTTCGGGCGTTGATGAGAAAATATGTCCTGAAGTTGAGTCAGTCGCTAGTGATTCTAGACTTTGATAAACTTTTGTAGGTATCGGCAGTGAGTGTGACCTATCTCCTTTCCCTGTTACTGTAATGACACCAGTGTGTAAATTAATATTTTCCCAAAGAGTGTTTGATACTTCAGTTCTTCTTATCCCCAAGTACAGCATCATTTCAAAAGCTAAAGTGTATTTGAGAGGATCGGGAGAGTATATCTGGATAATCTTAAAGAGTTCATCAATTTGTAGGTCTGTGGGAATATCGCGATAGTGGTAACGTTCATAAGTTATTCCTGGAATATCTGAAGACACGTCAGTTAAAAGACGGCCAAGTTGGAATAAACTTCGGAAAAGTGATTTCACATAATCCAGGATACCGACTGCATAAGCCGGTTCCATTATTCCATTCTCTATTTTTCCCTCAAGATGGAATCGAAAATTTGTAAGATGCTCATCAGTTATAAGCCAGAGGGGTACCTCATTAATTGAAAATGAGGAAAATACAGCAAATGTTTCACACAGCCATGTGAGGAACCAATAAAAAGCTCTTTTTCGGAATTGCAAAGTAGTTGTCTTGTAACCTTTAAAAGTTCCTAGGTGTAGATCAATTAGTGGGTGATTAAGCTGCCAATCATGGGGTGCGTATGTTCTTTTTTTAGGGAACACTATTTCCAACCCTGGATGATATAGATTGGCAAGTTTGGTTAGTTTGTTCACATCGGGGTCGTCGCCTAATGAATCAGATTGCATCACTTGTAGAATAAGATCTTTTTTCAATAATTCGTTATCAGTTATTTTCTGAGTTGGGATATTAAATGTCACGGAGAAACAATCCAAAAATTTATTGAAGCTTTTATAATCTCGATAATATTCAAAAGGGGATCGTAAAGATTGTTTTGCGCTGAAAAAATCAATAATTCTTTGTGCTTGAAGATTGCCTTCTATTCGATTTTTGAAAATCCATGGAATGATATGACCTGGGCCAAGATAAGTTGCTGTGTTTTTTTGGGATGTTTGGTCTAACGCATATAGCGTATTTAACATATTGGTTACACTCGCCTTCGTTATTTTTTTTACATCGATATAAGTACTGGTAATAGTGTGAACTTGATTTCGCAGGTTTAGACCTTCTTCGGAAGAAAGTTTCGTGGAAGGGCATTTCCACGAAACTTCTTTCACATTTTCATTCCAAAAGAAGTTTGGATAGTGCTGTGTTGCTGGGGCTATAGGGTACTTGTTTTGATTGTGATTTGAATGATCAAACATTTGCTCAGCTCCTTGAAAATTTTATACAAACGGAAGCTTTTCTCTAACAACTAGACCAAAAACCATTGCGAAGGGGGTGGGGGTTATCGGCGTATATGTAAGTTTCTATATAACCAGTATTTCATGTAAATACCAACCTTATATGCTGCTCCACAAATGGTGTAGTTTTCGACCTGATACTAGTTTTATCAGAAGAAAAAGCTGAAATCTCACTCAAAACTGCACCATTTATGGTTTTTAAATGATGCATCAGCACATTCATAGTATCTTTGAGCCAGGTGATTGTCTTGGACAAACTCAAAGACCTACGTGAGCATGTTGATAAATTTATTGCAGATCAAATAACTGAAGAAGAATATATAAATAAACATGATTCTGCCAAGGGGAAAGAAAACGCTTGGTACGAAATAAAAGATGTATTCAAGATTAAAGAAAAATGGAGTAAGTTTGTTCGGAAAACCTGTCACCCGGGAAATCGCAGGAAATTTTTGGCTGAATCTGTTGGCATAACATACAATGAATTGAGGAGATTAACGGGGTGGGGCAACTCAACTGTGGGTGATCTACTTCGCACTTCAAACTTAATGCAAAATACAAGGCAAATTGGAACCGAGTTTTTAGCACAATTCGGTATTATGACAAGAGCAACGTATAAATTAATTAATCTTAAGAATGTTGATCTCGAGTACGATGATACACTTTTCAAACTTATTGAGCATACTGTGATAAACGAAATAGAGTTTATTCAAATAATTATTAGTCCTTTAAGTAAAAAGCAGCATATAAGTGGATACGTTGTGAGGACTCCTAATAAGCAACTTCACATTCGATTGGAAATTGTCGATGGTGTCGTGATAATCGATCTTACGAATGCAGATTTAGATTTGTTCAGGGTTCTCTCAGATCTCTTAACAGAAAATACTCCGTTTAACTGGAGTTATTTACATCTTCCCACTATTTATCATAATAAAGAGTCTTTTCTGATATTTGTTGGGAATGCAAATGATAATCAGATGAACAAAATGCTTAATGAAGATTTTATCTGGGCTGATAAGTGGTATCCAATTAATCAAGCAATGAAGAAATCTGATGTTTCAAAAAGTCTAAAGGACCTAAAATGAGATAAAAAAAACGAAAAAGGAAGCCTCCGTTTGAAAGTGAGGCTTCCTTTTTCGTTTTTTTGTTTTTTCCTTATATAAGCATCCATTTACAACTGAATTATAACTACCAGGAGGACGCCTCTATGCAAGTTAAATTAATTATTAGTACAGATAGAAACACAAAGGCTGCCTGCTACAATTATCTTATAGAAAAGTATAAAAAAGAGAAGGGCCGACATATAGAAAATCACAATAAACTGAAAAACGTTGATTATAAGAAATAAACCCTTTTTATTTTCTTTTAAAAAAAGGAGAGATATCTTGCGCAAGTTAACTAAAAATGCCATATGTTGCCTAACATGTGGAGACATCATTGAGTCAAAGACAGTACATGATTTTCAAACATGCAGATGTGGTAAAGTTTTAGTTGACGGTGATTGTGGTTACGCGAAACGCATTTCTCCTCCGGGAGTACCGTCTGAATGGTATGAGGATCTATATGAATGGAAGGAACTGTAGTGTAACTTTTGATTTTGCTTGGTGATCGAATTCCTAATCTATAAAGGGCATTTGCCATTATTTTTGCAAATGCCTTTTTATAATACAAACATAAATTTTCTGAGAAAGACAGCTAGTGGAAATAGAGATCGATGATTCAATAATCGATGATACTTAGATGCCAAGCGAACGTGCATTCTCTGACACGTAGTAGACTTAAGCTTTTGATAAATTATATATCAGAAGTCAATTAGAAAGGAAGATACGTGTGAACCCACCCATTTCAATTAACCCACGCATTGAATAAACAGTATTGGCCGACAGGAGGACGAGAAAGCGTTCTTGCTGCTCGATTCAACTCGAGGGGGCTCAAATGATTTTATCATTAGTGATGGATCGAAGTGGATCTATGTTGGGAGCACCGATAGAGTTCAGTAAGAAGGCTTGCCAGTTCGTAACAGATCAAATGAACAAAGAGGATCAACTCAGCGTGGTTGCCTTTGATGATGAGGTAGAGACAGTATTTGCCCCACAGCATATTACTCATAAGGATTTCATGGAACAAAAGACTGAAAGCATTCAAACTGGTGGATGTACGAATTTGATGCTGCAGGGGATCCAGTATGTCGTTCATAGGCAATCTACCGGCAGCGTCAACAGGGTTTATTACTGTCGGATGGGCACGTAAATGAAGGTATTACAGATCGTGGGAAACTACAGTCCATAGCCAAGGAATTTCATAGTATGGGAATTGGCGTAACGACTATGGGAGTAGGTGATGGGTTCGATGAAGAACTTATGGAAGGAATTGCTGATCAAGGTGGTGGGAACTTCTATTTTATTGAGAAACCGGAGGACATCCCGGGGATATTCTCAAAAGAACTAGACGGTCTTTTATCGGTCGTGGCTCAAAATATAAAGTTAACGATACGACCTTCGGCTACAACACAAATTAAACACATTTACGGCTACAAAGCTCAAGAAAATAATGATGGGTTGAAACTGTCGCTAGGAGATGTATTTGATCAAGAAGTTAAATCAGTCTTAATAGAATTCTCATTTTTCCCGCATCCATTTGGTGAGCATAAAATCTTGGATATCGGTTGGGAATACGTTGATGTGACAGAAGGGGCAAAGCTTTGTTCGCTGCATTATACAATTAATGCGCACTTTACTAATGAACTTAATTTGATCGAGCAATCATCAAACCCTCATGTTGAGAAAAAAATCAAAATAACAGAATCAGCAATTGCAATTGAGCACGCTTAAACTGCATTCGACCAGGGGGATGAGAAGACCGGGAGAAAGCTTCTCCAGCAGCAGGCAGATGAGATGTTAGTGGCGGCTGTTAAATCTGAGGATGCTGAGTTACGTGAGGTAGCTCAATTGTTGTACAGCCATTTAGATAATTTCACTTATTCGAGTAAAACAAGAAAGGCTCTTCATAAACAGAAGTATAAGCAATTGAAAAGAAAGAGGTAGGCAGGACTCTCCTAACAGCAGGTCGAAATTACTATATCTAGTAGTTTAGATCAAAAGAACTATACGGGAGTGAAAGCCACGTGAAAGAGCGATTAATTCGGTTAATGCGAATAATTAATTTGATACAATCCAAACCTGGCATTCTGGCAAGGGAGTTAGCAGAACGCTGTGAAACATCCGAGAGAAATATCTACCGTGATATTATAGCGCTGCATGCGATGAATATTCCGATATCCAATTATGGTCATAGTAGAGGCTATGCTTTTATTAGTAATTTCTCCATGTATCCATTGGATTGGACGGAACAGGAAGCTTTGGCATTTTCGATGTTGCCCACTGTACTAGATCAAATAAAGTCATTGCTCCCAGAAGGTTTTGACTCTGCCTTGGAAAAGGTCATGGGTGTTCATAAGAAAGAAAAGTCGAAGCGTGTCGATATTCTACAGCATGTCACAGATATCATTCAAATGGGAACACCCGCCTATCGTGATGAAGAAGGAGGAGCTTCGTTCCTTTATGATATCATTAAAGCAAGTTTATCTCAGAATACGATAAGAACCGTTTATTATACGCAAAGTCGTGATGAGGAGTCCGAGAGAGACATCGATCCTTATTATTTAGTACCTCGTGACCATCGATTCTACTTAATTGGATATTGTCATTCTGCAGGTGATATTCGGACATTCCGAATTAGTCGTTTTCGAGATGTTAACCTGCTGGATGAAACATTTGATAGAGGTGAATTTAATCTAAAGGCCTATATGAAGAACACTTGGTCCATAGAGCGAGGGAGAGAGCAGATTCGATTTAAAGTGAGATTTCATGCTAGTATTGCGCGTTATGTGAAGGAAGAGGAGCTCTTTGTGAAACCGAAATTAACGCCTCAGAAGGATGGAAGTCTACTCTTTGAAGTAACAGTTAATCATGACCGAGAATTTATGAATTGGTTAAATCAATACGGCCCTGAAGCGGAGATTCTTGAGCCCAAAGCTTATCGGGATGTCATGAGGCAGAAGCTAGATCGTTGGAGAGCCTTATACGAGTAAAAAGGAGCAAAAATAGCATGCCTATGCCATCAACCTTTATTCGTAATTTGCATGAGAGCTTTGAAGCTTTTCCATTGTCTAAGAAAGTACTTCTTGCGCCACGTTTTGCTGACGGGCAGCAGTGGCTGCATCAAGTCTGCCGTGACTATGGTCACGTTTTGAATGTTGAAGTACAGACGATAGAAAGTTTGGCTTTAAGGCAATCCTCACTTCAGCTTTTTCAGCAAAAGAAAACAGTTATTCGTTCCCAGCAGTCATTCTGGATCATTCAGAAGATTATGTTGGACCTGACTAAGAGTGAAGCTCCCTATTTATCCCAAGCGAAGATTACGCCAGGTATGGTTTCTTGTTTTCATCGTTCCATTGAGGACTTACGACAAGCATTTGTCCATGCCAAAGATTTAGAGCTGTCTCATTTCGTTGATCATCGGAAGGGAGTGTTTGTAAGAGAAGTTCTTCGTAGATATGAAATAATTCTTGAGTCGTATAACTTCGTAGATCAAATGATACAAGCTGATCTGGTAGTTGCCGATCAAGATGGTACGATCTATATCATGCCAGAGAATAGTTTACTGACCAAATCCCAGCAGACGATCGTTAATAAAATAGCTGGTGAACGACTAGTGAAGCCAATGCATGGCTTACCATTAACGGCATCCGAATCTGACTTCCCTGCAGAAAAGGTACAGATATTCCATGCAACGGGTACATTGGCCGAAATTCGCGAAGTAATGAGGCGGATATTATCGCAAGAGGTTCCACTTGATCGGATCGAAATCATTGCATCCAACTATGACCCATACGCGAGTGCAATTCAAACGCTGACCTCTGAGTTGGATATTTCGTGTACCTTTGGGAATGGGTTGCCGATTCAATATGCTAGAATGGGTCGTACATTATTAAAACTGCTTCATTGGCTCGACAATGATTTTCAAGTTACCGATATCATTGGTTTACTACGCGAAGGTGGATTATCTTTTCGAAATGAGGATGAGAGTATCGGGGCATCTGAGTGGATTCGTTCAATAGAAGCTCTCCATATTGGTTGGGGCAAGGAACGTTATTTAGAATTACTTGAATCAACTATAAATAAAGGAGCCGAAGAAGCGAAACCGATACTAGTCAACCTTAGGAAAGTATTCCAGGGAATATTCGCGAAATGGCCGAATGATGACGCATGGAGTCCAACGTTTATCCTGTCGTGGTTACAGAAGATCATTACAAAGTATGGAACGATTCAGAACGAAGATGATGCGCTTATTGTCAAAGAAATGGATGAGCTGGTTGCTTCATTAACTTCAGTAGATGCGATTACGTTTTCGGAAATGAAAAAAGACGTTGCTCTGCAATATGTAGAGCAGTTCCTAGCAGGAATTCGCGTGAAAGTTACTCCGTTTCCAACTCCTGGCGCAATTAACATTTCTTCCCTATCGAATGGTGGCTTAACTGGAAGGTCATTTACGTACATGGTCGGCATGGATGAACATAACTGGTCTGTATCATCCAGACAGGATCCAGTTCTGTTGGATGAAGAAAGACAAAACATTAGCGCTAATCTTACACTGACTTCGGAGCGAGGCAGACAATTAAAAATAGATCGACTTAGAAAGCTAGCGAATATCACGGGGAATGTAACGTTAAGCTATTCTTCCTATCAGATAACAGAAGGGAAGCAAGTGAGTCCTGCGTTTGAAGTTCTTCAGATATTCCGTAATAAAACATTTTTGTCGGATGCAGATTACTCCGTTTTGGGAAATGCATTGGCAGTCCTGTGAGTTATCAATTAAATACACTAACTAATGCAGAGACAACTCCCCTTGATGGTTTGGATGTATGGACGGTTGCATTTCTAAATAATCGTGGTCGGTTGCTTGACGGGCGGGATGTGTTGAATAAGGAGTACACTTATCTCAGTAATGGTAGTGATGCTGTGATGAAACGCATCTCAAACACGATAACAGCACACGATGGCTTCATACAATCAGAAGCATTAGCCGCAGACATCGGGCAACGCGCTTTTAGCGCAAGCCAGCTGGAACGTTATGCTGAATGCCCAATGAGGTTTTACTTCGGATACGTACTTGGAATATGGTCAAAAAATGAAGTTACCTATGATCGAAAGCGTTGGTTAGAACCCGTGGAGCGCGGGAACTTACTACATCGTATTTTCTATGAGTATTTGAAACAAATCACGTCGGATGGCTCACTGCAAGCGAATCATGACCGAAATCTTCTGCAGTACATAGCTGAAGAACAATTGGCAAACTACAAGCGATTAATTCCTGCACCAAGTCAGCATATCTTGCTTAAGGAGTCTGGTGAGATCCGTCAAGATGTGGAGTGGTTTTATAACGAAGAATTGATAAAGACGACACGCCCTTGTTATTTTGAGCAAGAACTTACGATTGATGGAGAACCTATGCAGCTTAAACTGACAGACGGCTCCACGATCACAATAAAAGGATTTATTGATCGTATTGATCAAATTGAGCCCCATTCCTATCGAATTATTGATTATAAGACAGGTAATCCGAACAAATATCGCGAGAATGGGCACTTTGCTGGTGGAACACAGCTACAGCATGCGCTCTATGCGCTAGCGGCGGAACAGTGGTTGAGGGACACGGGCAGAGATAAGGATGCCCGAGTTACGGAGTCAGCGTACTATTTTCCGACAGCGAGAGGGGTTGGTCGTGAAGTGGTGCGCCTGCAAGATAAGCGTGAGTTATTAACTGGCGTTGTGAGAAATCTATTGATCTCCATGGAACAGGGCGTGTATATACCGACAGAGGATGCGAAGCGTTGCCGTTATTGTGATTATGCGACGGTCTGTGTGAATCATTCTGCATTTATGGCAGATAAAAAGAAGCATCCAGACAATGCCATGAATATGAAAGAATTCTTGGAGGTGGAAGCCATTGACTAGACCTAATGATTGGGAAGCTAGAAATCGTATCGTAGACGATCTTGAAACAAACTTATTAGTTGAAGCGGGAGCGGGGTCAGGTAAAACGACGAGTCTCGTTGGTCGAATGGTTTCTCTGATTCGAACCGGACAAGCACAGATTGGGCGCATCGCGGCGATCACCTTTACAAAAAAAGCGGCGGATGAGCTTCGGGAGCGTTTTCGGTTAGCATTGGAAAAGTCGCTAAGTAATGCAGATGATCCAGTAGAAAAAGAGCGGTATGCAGCTGCAATGGAGGGGCTCGATCAGAATTTTATTGGCACCATTCATGCTTTCTGTGGCATGCTGCTTCGTGAGCGCCCTGTAGAGGCGGGTTTGGACCCTGTCTTTAGAGAGCTGGATGAGCAATCGGGAGAGGAATTCCAAAGCCTTTGCTGGGACGATTACTTGCTGCAGCTTGAAGAGCTTGGACGGATAAATGAGTTGGAGGAACTTCAGCAGTATGGCATCAATGTGAATACACTCAAAGCTGTGTATGACAGGGTATCCCTGTTTAATGATGTGAACATAGAAGCAACTGAAGTGCCTCGTCCTGATTTCGATTTGATTCGCTTGTCCTTGCCACCTTTAATGTCAGAAGCATGGCCCTATATGCCGACTTATGAGCCTGAAAAAGGTTGGGATGCTTTGCAAAAGGTCCTGCGCTTAATTAAGCAAAAGGAGCGCAATTGGAGTTGGGAGAATGACCTTCACGTACTGTCCATGGCGATGGATTTCGATAAGAAGCTGGACGTCACGCAAAATAAATGGACAGATAAAGCGAAGGCGAAGGAACTTCGTGATCGATTTCAAGACTGGCAGATAACCGTTTTATTTCCCTTCCTTAGAGCTTGGCGAGAGTATCTGTATCCGAAGCTGATCCATTTTGTTGCTCCAGCCGTCGCCTATGCACAGCAAAGAAGAACAGAGTCAGGGGTTGTCAGCTTTCAGGATTTACTAGAAAAGGCGACATCCATACTACGTGAATCCGTTAGTGTGCGAGGTTATTTTGCAAGCAGATTTCAGCGGCTGCTGGTAGACGAGTTCCAGGATACCGATCCGATTCAAGCGGAGATGATGTTTCTTTTAACCGGAAGCTCTGAAAACACGAGTGAAAAAGATTGGCGTAAGCTGCAGCCACGTCCAGGTTCCTTATTCATAGTCGGCGATCCGAAGCAATCTATTTATCGATTCAGACGTGCGGATATTTCCATTTATAATGAAGTAAAACGAAGAATCACAGAGACTGGAGATATACTACAGCTCTATGCCAATTTTCGATCTGTGCAAGCCATTGGTGATTATGTAAATTATCAGTTTGAGTCTAAATTTCCTAAGGTAGCAAATGAACAGCAAGCTGCTTTTGTTCAGATGCAGACACAATCACCGAATCCAGCAGCAAAGAAAAAGGCAACACATGGCATCCGTATCTTAACCTACCCGAAAATGGCAGGAGGGAAGGCCGCTGTTGCTAACGAAGATGCCAAACAGGTATCGGCTTATATCGCTTGGGCTTGTGGCAGGAACGGACTGAATGTTCAGGAGCGAGATGCAAAAGGCGAATACCAGGAACGAAGAGCGGTACCGAGTGATTTTCTTATTTTGCTAAAAACGAGAGAGTTCATTAGTCTGTATGCTGAAGCATTGGATCGTTGTGGAATCTCGGCAGATACAGCTGGTAGCGCGGCCATTTACCCGGAGATGTATAGTTTGGCGCAGTTGTCTGCCTGTTTAGCAGATCATTCTAATAAGATAGCACTCCTATCCGTGCTACGAGGTGAGCTGTTTGGCATCAGTGATCAGGAGCTCTACGATTACAAAAAGACGGGGCATCCCTTTCATTACCTGGCCTTACCCGATAATGGAGTTGAATTACGGGAAGCGATGCCAGTATACACAGTACTTGAGAAGTTACGCAAATACTATGCTTGGACTCGTAAGCTACCGGCAGTAACAGCATTAATCCGCATCACAGAGGATATGGGCTTGCTCGCTCATGCTTCCCAGAAAGAAGCAGGGTCGACACGTGCCGGGACGTTAATCAAGCTATTGCAGCAGTTGCAGGATGAGATTAACAGTGCAGCTGGGTGGGGGGCTTTGGCCGACACATTAGCGGCATGGTGCCAAGGAAAAGGTGTAGAAACCTCTAGTCTATATGCGGGGCGAAACGAATCCGTGCGAATAATGAATCTACATAAGGCCAAAGGGCTTGAAGCACCAGTTGTTTTTCTCGCGTGCCCTTGTGGTGAATCGGATCACGATGCAACAGAATATGTTGATCGGACAGTCGAGCCGGCTGTTGGTTATTTTATCATATCGCAGCAGAAATATGAGTTCGTGAAAGAAACCTTAGCTCAACCTGTGGGTTGGGATGCCATGAACCTCAAAGAGCGAGAGTTTATGAACGCTGAAAAGGATCGGCTACTTTACGTGGCCGCCACTCGTGCTAAGCAAATGCTTGTTATAAGCCAGTATCCCGATCAACCAGCGAAATGCCCATGGAGTCCTCTCCTTCTAGGAATGGAGATGGTTCCGGAGCTTGAGGTTCCTGCCTATAAGGAGCAGGAACGTACGGAATTTAAAGGGCAGCTAGACATAGCGGGGATCATGACTGATCGAGATGCGAAAGTTGCGCAACTGGGACAGTCCACGTATGCGAGATTATCAGTCACCGGTCTGACCAAGAGCTCGGGTGAAATACCCGAATGGTCGTCCGAGGGGCGTGGCATGGCTTATGGCAGCCTCGTGCATATGGGCATAGAAGCTGCCGGTAAAGGCATGGTAGGCGAGCAACTTGGTTCCTACATGGAAATGCTGGCAGATCAACTCAATGTGGAAGATGATTTCGTAGCAGAAGCCTTACTTACAGTGGTTGGTTTCACGAATAGTGATCTATGGCAACGAGCGCTTCGAGCGAAAACACGTATGCATGAAGTCAGGCTTTTATTCAAGAAAAGCTCGGAGGAAATTGCTGTTAAGACTGACTCCTCCCCAGAAGTTGCGGCTTCAAAGGAGGATGGGATATTTGCAGACTCTGTAAGTACTGTCTATGTCGAGGGTATCATCGACTTCTTATTTGAAGAAGAGGACGGATGGGTGATCGTTGACTTCAAGACGGACCACTTCGAAGAAGGAAAGGAAGAAACATTTGTTCGGTTCTATCGGCCGCAGGTGATGACCTATGCACGGGAGTGGGAGCAGACATTTGGATTTAGGGTAAAGGAAGCAGGGCTTTATTTTGTAGGGCATAAGAAGTATGTTGAATTGAATAATGGATATGTTGCTTAGCTAACCAAGAAGTTAGGAATGTTCATCAATTTCGATCATAATTTATGGAGACGCCCATGAATATTTTTGAGAGTAAAGAGAAATTCGATGAAGGTCTGAACACCGTCCAAAGCACCTTTGACCAGTTGGAAATATGGTGCAGAGAAGTAAAGTCTGAAAATGAGATTTTATGGGAAGTTATTCTTGAAAGCTGCAACGAAGCCTTATGGGAGAAACTTCTCCGTGCGCTTGCTGATTACAATAGAGTAGATAGTGCTGCCTTCATTATCAAGAAGATTCGAGAATTGCTTGAACATAACAAATACTCGCTGGCCATTGTTGGTCTTAATCTCCTTTCGGATATCCTGAATAATGAAGAACCCTCAGAATTCGTTCAGATGTCGATTTCACCTATTCTTGATCGGATGTTTTCAATGAACTTATCCGAACTAGATGAAATGGACAGGTTACTCATTGACATCACGAGATGGATGAAGAGGGCAGCCCAATCAAAATTACGTGACAGTGTTCATGAATATCTGCACGAGAATCACGTTAAATTGAATCAAATGATAGCAGATACGAATTCTCCTGATCACATTATAATTTATTTGCAAACCTTATTGTCCTTCGACTTGTATTATCCGTTGAGAGATTTGATGGAGTATCTTATAAGTGAAGAGTGGCCTTTTCTGGATGCTAAGATTCAGGAAGAGCAGTTTGCTCACTTCTTATGGATAGCCTTTTATCTCTCTATGGACGATGTCTTAATAGAAGTTTCCAAGGAAAGTGGACGTTTCATCGAAAATGTTCAAAGTCCTGAAAGTCTACTTTATAAGAAGTATTATGATGTCAAGAATAATCGAGAGCATGATAGTCAAACATTGGGAAATATTGCTGCTTTGATGACTCAGAGCCGAATATTTGAAGATCACGAAAAAGCGAAGCTATGGGAAGAGATCATAAGATTCCTACAAAAACGAACGGAAACATCAGTTACCCTTGAGTTACCTATCAATAGTAACAAAGTAAGCAGTATCTGGCAGATAAAGAATAAAACAGATCACTGTCCTCATTGCAGTAAAAGTAAATTGGTGAAGGAAAGCTTCGCAGTTGACGGATTTATGAAACACTCAGATCAAGCGCAGAAAGAAGTTGTTTTTGAACTGCTTACATGCAACCACTGTCATAGGATTTTCGCATATGACAGCATGAAGCTCAAGTTAAACCGCGCGCTTGAACCTTACCGATGCAAAGTGAATTTAGATCCAATTAACTACCCGCATAAACAGGCGGTGAATAAACCGATGAAAACTCCACCAAAGTCAGTGGTGATAACGCCGCCGGCTCCAAATTATTTTGCGTGGCCAAGTACAGAAGCGAAGGAATCGGAAGGACAATCGGATAGGGAAGGTAACTTTAGAGAGGAAACCGATCTACATCGTCAGGGTTACAGAATTACTGGCCTCAATCGAACTCAGCGCTGGGACGTATTGGTTCGTAAAGCGATTCCCAAAATGACTCTAAAAGAGATCGTTTTTACAATTGCACGCAATGTTCGTCTACGTAAGTCCCAGGCAGGCGGTAAAACAAAATTTGCTTACGCTATTGCTGAGTGGGAGCATGACCTGAAACGTCTCAAACAAGAATATTACAAATCAAATTTTACATGGCCTCAATATTAAGGGGAAGTATGTCATCATGGACAGAAAGTTGATGGTAGTATTTCGAATCCTAGGACTTGTAAATGAGCTTGATAATGAGAAGTTGATTTCCTTTTGGTTCATTAACGATAAGATTGAAGTCGTTATTTGGAGGGTCTTGACTCCAATCGAGTTAAAATTGGAGAGGCCACTATTGTAATATTCATAGAAATAAACCACATGATGAAGTGATCATCGTTCCCTTAAATAACCAAGGACTGCTTTCAGACGGCTGTCATTGGTTGTATATATGAATTTTGATTTGAAATGATAGTGCAGAACAAAAAATGCAAAGGATGCTATTGGATTTGGCAGCCTTTGCATTTTATCTTTTTACTGTATGTTATTAGGTTAGTGTTCGAGATATTTCTCAATCGTCGTTTTGTACATGAAAGGCAGTGGATCTGCAGCTTCTTTATTGAAGGTTGTAAGACAATTTCGCATGATATGAAGCTTTTTGCACAAGGCTTTTCTTCTTTCGCTTTCGGGCTCTCCTAATGCAATCATCTCTCTTGCATTCGGCTTAGCGATCCATGTATCCGGATACTCTTCTTTCATTAATTGATTCTCAAGCTTCATGGAATCGCTTTTCGCTGCCATACTGTAGAACAAAGACTCGCTGACATCCCAATAGAATCCTGACTGAAGTGTAATTTCGATTGCTCTAGTTTTTCTGTTTACCCCAATTACATCAGCATTAGGGACTTCATCGCTGTCGTTGTAACGGAAAAAATGTAAATTGTCGCTTGTAAAATCAAACGGTTTATTATTATGCGAAAGTAAATCATTCCTTAAAAAGGGGAATACAGAAAAACGAAGGCTATAATCAAACACCGTGAATATTTCCTTGTCCGGGCTTATGATGCCTTCAATTGCTCTTTTACAATTCGTTCCTATGATTTGCTGAGTGGCAGTACTTCTGCTCGTCTTGCTTCGCAAAAAGATAAGGAAGTCGGTAGTCTCCAGCCAAATAGTGGAGGTTTCCCCGATGTCAGAATCATTTAGTAGAGTAAATAATGGCGGCTTCCCATACTCAATGCGCGTCATAACGACATGGCGGATGTTCTTGCGGATACCTTCAACTGAAAATACGCCGAGCCATATTTCATTCTCACTCCAACCATTCTCAAATAATTTCTTCGGGTAGAAACCATTATGTTTGAATAGATCCATCACAGCACTACGTAAACGGAAATCGGGGTTGCTTTGATCAATGTTATTTATGAATTGAGTTAATATACCGGCATTAAGGAATTCCTGTCGTATCAAATCTTTTGGATCCCCGACGCGAAGTGCACGATCCAATATATGGTAGGGTGGAATGTGAATAAGCGCCATGCGGTTCGTATTACGTTCTCGAAGAGTTGTCTGTATTTCGGTTGTGCGTTCCATCTTTGTTTCTTGGCCCACGATTGGTACTACACGGCCATAACGAGTACTTTCTTCCGTATTCATCGCCGCGGTAATGTTACCTTGTGGCTGAAACCGGAAATGGACGGATAAATGATGCTGAGCTAGAATGAAATCCACGAGTATATGAGTGTCATCAATTGAAACACTCGCAATGAAAGGATCTTTAGTCCTTTTGGTACGGTTTGCAAATTCCTTTAATGAACTAACGACCGAAAAGTGAGAGTTGACGTTTGCTGAGTGATAATGAATGCTTACGCTTTTTTTCTTTGCTTCTGCATTTGCGAGCAGCAGCTCACTTTGAATTGTTTCTGTCCAATCCTTAACGGAGTAGGTTTTATAATCTTTTAGTAAATGCATTTGAATCCAGTAGGAAGCAGCGTTGTTAAAGAGCAATTTCTCCTCATGATCCCATATGTCAATGTGGCATTCTGTGATCTCTCGAAACGGGGAGTAGGGGAGTGTTTCTCTGTTGAGCCGCAGCTTCGTTGCTGAATTACCTCTATGCGTTTCAATTATTTTCATTTTGAAATGATCAGCGAAAGTTAAAAAAGCTTTGTGTCTTTCTTGTAAACCGATTCCTGCTTGAATAGGCATCGTGGAGGCATCCAAATATTGTGTGTTATAAATAATAAACAAACGGTACTCAGCATCATGATCATTCTTCATATGATCGTATGGCAACGCAAGGAAAGATTCGAAGGAAACCTTGCCATTCTCTCTATCAAATCGTCGAATCATCTCATACTCGGTCTCCGTCCTTAAATTAAATGCCCCTCCTTTCTTTGTGAGCTTTGTCTCTGCCATGATCGAGCAATTATGGTCTTCATAACGTGAGGGCATCTGAATGAGTATGCTTGCACTTCCGTTATATTGTAAATCATTTTGAACATCCCAATATGCGTAACGTTTTAAGGAAACCGTAAAATTGATAAAGAAAGAACCGGGATGAAATGGTTTCGTTATCAAGGATGTCTGCAATTCATAGGAAATGGGAAGCTCTATGAAATAATTGTTTTTCTTCTTAATAAATCGCGTCAGTAAAGAATCACCAAACACGCGTTTTGCTATTTTCTCTGCCTTCCGAGCAGAACCTAAATAACATTCGACCCAGACAGGCTCAGAAACGACACTTGTGCTTGCTATATCTTTTATTACATGGTGGAAACGAAGCGGTTTATTGCCATTCATTCCGTCTATTATATGGTCTTGACGGCAAAATAAGCGGTGAAGTAGGCTCGGTAAAAAACCATAGGCGCGATGCTGAATCATCTCCTCGCTAATCGAAATTTGGATCCATTCCCAATCTTCCAAGTCCAGATCGCCAAGAGGCTCCTTCAGCTCATTTAAATGCCAATCACGTAGTGTTCTAATTATATGCTGCAGTGGAACCATTTCTTCAGCAAAAACTCGAAATCGCTTATCACGGTTTGAGTACTCACTGAAAAAAATCACGCCATGGTCTAACATAATCATTTTGCGAAGCGAAGACCAGCGAACGTTTTGGAATTCTTGATTCCATTGGTTATCGTTCAGTTTCATCAATCGTTCTTCGATCCTCTTGCAATACTCCACTGGAAAAACAAGCATATAACATTCTGGAAGTTCCAACTGATCCAGTGATACTTCCATTTGATAAGGTTGAAGTGCTTGAGATTGGTTATTGTGCTGTAACCAATCTGCATAACGATTTTGTATGGAATGAGGAGTAACGAACACTTCGATAGGACTAGTCATGGGATTCTCCTTTCAGTTCTCTTATTTGTTAGATAGCAGCAATTGTGAATATTGATACTCCTGAATATTGAAAAGACTGTTTAAAAAAGGACCATATAGTGAAGTGTAGACATTGTTATGCTGTAGCTTTTCGAGGTTCATTTTCCATATCTCAATCATGCTTATTTCAGATTGTGAAGAGGGCACATTCGAGCTTCCTCCTTCAATGCTTAACTCTGTATGGTCTTCTTGCAAGAAACTTTGATCACTTCTGATTCCTGTCATTTTCGCATCACATATGATGAGCCTTGCCGTTGTATCCCCCCTAAGAAGCCTTCCGATAACCTGTTGCACTTTAACAAAAGTCATCCAGCATAAATCGCTTAATTCTCTCTCCGTCAAAAGGATTGCATATAAAGGCTTACCGGCAAGACCGCGCATGAATCCTTGGGTTTTCTGTCTTAAGCGTCTTATATAATTTTCAAATTGGAATCCTTGTTGGAGCAATTCATCTCTATATTGCTTCTCTTTTTGGTGCATTAAAATGAAGTGATTTATTGGATCATCGACGTTGTAATAAGGACGGATAAACAAACAGATAGAACCAAAATAGGAGCGGTGCGTCCTGCCAGGCACACGTTGAACGATATTATACCCTCGTGCTATTACATCAATAGGAGCTATGACGATGTCATATCCATAATCAGGAATGTCCTCTATTTCTGTACGCAAGATGGTCGGAAATGGATAGCTTGATTCTGCAGATTCGGGAGGTCGTACTACACAACAAAATCGCTTGTCCCATGCATGCGCCTGATTCATAGCCTCAGCCACCGCTAATCCATCTTCATAACTGGCAACCACGATTAGTACTTTCCTTGGCTCACCGTTGTTTTCATGGTGAGATAATTCGTTTTCAAATAAGGGAAGGTGGTAATTTGTAATTTTTTGAAGCGCTCTTTTTCGTTCCTGGTTATACTCCCTCTATGAATAAATGCATATCTCCAATTTCCTCTTGTTTTCTTACGATTTCGTTGAGGGGGAGTTTTAATAGACACAGCCTCACAGGAACAAAATTGTACAGAAGGGGATTTTTGGTTTCCTA